>NZ_CP108845.1:1010000-6150782 GCF_045207335.1 Nocardioides sp. NBC_00850 | reverse complement strand
CCGCGCCGGCCCGCTACCGCGTCGAGCGGCCCCGGCCGAGCACGGTGCGGCTGATCAACGCCACGCCCGGGCCGGCGCTGCTGATCGACCATCGCAACGACGTGCTCGCCTGGAACCGGCTCGGCCACCTGCTGATCGCTCCCGAGCTGCCCTTCGAGCAGCCCGAGGACGTCGAGAACCGGCCCAACCTGACCCGGCGGTTCTTCCTGGAGCCCGGCGGTCGCGACCTGTGGGTGGAGCAGGCGGCCACCGCCTACTCCCACGTCGGGTTCATGCGTTACTCCTCCGGCCTCCACCCCGCCGACCACCAGCTCAGCTGCCTGGTCGGCGAGCTGACCCAGAAGAGCGACGAGTTCGCCGAGCTGTGGGCGCAGCACCCGGTCAACGACTGCGGCTACGGCGTCAAGAAGTTCCAGCACCCGCTCGTCGGGAGGTTCGACCTCGAGTACGAGGCACCGGTGATGCCCGAGACCAGCCACCGGATGTGCCTGTATCACGCCGAGCCCGGCAGCCCCGCCGCCGACGCCCTCGAGCTCCTGGCTCGCTAGAGGTCCTTCGCGTAGGTCGCCGGGGGCGCGCCGACGACGTCCCGGAACGTACGCACAAGGTGGGCCTGGTCGCTGAAGTCCAGCTCCGCGGCGACCGCGGCCCAGTCGACCTCACCGGAGTGGGCGCGGGCGGCGACCTCCAGCACGCGGAACCGCTGCACGACCCACTTCGGGCCGATCCCGACGTACTCGCTGAACAGGCGCTGCAGCGACCGCAGGCTCACGCCGGCACGGTCGGCGAGCTGCTCGGCCCGGGTGATCGACCGGTCGTCCTCGGCGAGGGTCGTCCAGCGACGTACGTCCTCGGCGACCGGGTCCGTGGGGAGGCCGACCTCCAGGAGGTAGGACTCCATCGCGGCGGCCATCTCCGCCGGGTCCGTCGAGGTGAGGATCCGCTCGGCCGCCGGCCGGTCGTCGACGCCGAGCAGGTCCTGCGCGGGGACGACCTGGTCGGCGATCGCGCTGACCCGGCTGCCGAGCACGGGGCGGAAGAGGCCGGGCAGGAACGAGACGCCGAGCGTGTGGCCCCGGCCGGTCAGGTGTCGCATGAACGGCTTGCGGCCGATCCCGTGCACCAGCAGCCGACCGTCCTCGGCGGCGACGTGGATCCGGGGCTGCGGGATGACCTGCTGGTCGTGCGGGTGCTCGAGCTCCCAGCCGACGTACCAGTGGTAGTCGACGTGTCCCGCCAGCGCCGGTGAGACCGCGAACCGCTCGGTGGTGATCGTCCGGGCCGCCGTCACCGGGCGCACGATCGCGTCGGGATAGCCCCTGCCCTCGGTGTCGTCGGCCATGCCGCCAACGATATGGCGCGTTCCTTCAATCGCGCGTCCCTGTTCCCGGAGCAGGCTGGACCCATGACCGAACAGAGCACCGACAAGACCTACGGCAACAAGGCGAGCACCACGATGACCGTCGCGCGCTGGCACGAGGCGGCCTACGTCGACATCGACGGCGAGGGCACCAAGATGGGCGACGACGTCTACATCCCCCACCGCGGCCTGACCACCGCCGAGACCGACTACACCTACGCCGGCGAGATCCAGGGCACGGGCGTCGCGCGGATGATCGGCGCCTACGGCAACCCCGCCGGCGGCGCGGTCTTCGAGGCGTACGAGCAGTTCACCGGCTCCATCGCCGGCCAGGAGGGCTCGTGCGTGTGGCGGATCAGCGGGACGTACGCCGATGCCACCGTCCGCTCCCACCTCACCGTCATCCCCGGCCTCGGCACCGGCGGCCTCGAAGGTCTCGTCGGCGAGGCCGACATGGTCCTCTCCGAGGAGGGCGGCGGCGAGGCGTACGGCTTCGTCCTCTCCTACGACTGGAGCTGAACCCGTCCTGCGCCGACCCGGGGGCGGGGGACGCGGGCGGCGGAGGACTGGCCGAGCCAGGAGGGCAGGGCGTGGCGTACCTCCTGGGCGGCGGCGATGGAGACCATCTCGGCGCGGAGCGCCATCGGCCAGGCGAGGTCGCCGCGCCAGATCTCAGTCAGCGTACGCAGGCTGGCGGTGAGCCGCGCGTCGACCTCGAACCCGGGGTCGAAGTCGCAGACCTCGGCCTGGTCGGCGGCCACCATCAGCCACCAGCGGGCGACCTTCGGGTCGACGTCGGTGAGCCGGAACTCGACGACCGTGCGCTGCTCCGGCCACACGTCGATCGGGATCGTACGGCGCATGTCCCACAGGAGCAGGTGGGGATCGAGGTCGGCCTGCCCCAGCGAGCCGACCCAGCGAGCACCCCACTCGTTGAGTGCGGTGACGACCGTGGCGAGCTCCTGGCCGCTGGCGGTGAGGTGGTAGGAGGTCCGCTGCCCCTCGCCGCGGCGCTGGATGATGCCCGCCCGCTCCAGGGTCCGCAGGCGCTTGGAGAGCAGGGCGGGCGACATCTTGGGCACGCCCCGGCGCAGCTCGTTGAAGTGGGTGCTGCCGAGCAGAAGCTCGCGTACGACGAGCAGCGTCCACCGCTCGTCGAGCACCTCCATGGCTTTCGCCATCGGACAGAACTGGCCGTATCCCGCCATTGGACCGCCTCCCCCTTGTGCAGCCCGAGATCCCTGTCCGTTCAGTAGACCCCCATCGGTGGCGGGCGGCAAGTACAGATAAGGAACTATCCGCGGCGGCGGCGCGGGGGCGATGCTGGGGACTCCAGATCTCCTCTCGGGTCAGACGTCCGTGGAGGAAGCCATGACCGCAACACCCGTCCAGCCAGACCTGAAGGCCCGCCACCGTGCGATGTGGGGCCTCGGGAACTATGCCCGGGTCGCCGACGAGCTCATCCCCGAGCTCGGCCAGGTGATCGTCGAGGCCTGCGAGATCGGGCCGGGCGACCGCGTACTCGACATCGCCGCCGGCACCGGGAACGCCGCCATCCCCGCAGCCCTCGCCGGCGCGGAGGTGACCGCGAGCGACCTGACGCCCGAGCTGCTCGAGCTCGGCCAGGCCCGGGCATCTGGCGAAACAGGTGCGGACGCGATCACCTGGCGCGTCGCCGATGCCGAGGCGCTGCCGTTCGACGACGCCGCCTTCGACGTCGTGATGTCCTGCGTCGGCATCATGTTCGCGCCGTTCCACGAGAAGGCCGCGGCCGAGCTGCTCCGGGTCGTACGGCCGGGCGGCCGGATCGGCCTGGTCAGCTGGACGCCGGAGGGCTTCATCGGCCAGATGTTCGCGACGATGAAGCCGTTCATGGCGCCGCCGCCCGAGGGCGCGCAGCCGCCGCCGCGGTGGGGCGACGAGACGCACGTACGGGGGCTTCTGGGCGAGAGCGTGACCTCCGTCCGGGCCGAGAAGCGGATGGTCGCCATCGACTCGTTCGAGACCGGCGCGGAGTTCCGTGACTTCTTCAAGGCCTGCTACGGGCCGACGATCGTCGCCTACCGCGGGATCGCCGGCGACGAGGACCGGACCGCCGACCTCGACGCCGCGCTCGCCGACCTGGGGGACCGCTACGTCACGGCCGGGGTGATGAAGTGGGAGTACCTGCTGCTGACCGCGGTGCGTAGCTAGCCCGGTCGTACGTGTGGCTCGGTGCGTGTGGCCTTTCCGATCTCGATCCGGTCCCGTGGAACAATCCGTCATGTGACTGAGATCGAGATCGGCCGGGCCAAGCGAGCACGACGGGCGTACGCCTTCGACGACGTGGCGATCGTGCCGTCCCGGCGCACCCGTGACACCACCGAGGTGAGCACCGACTGGCAGATCGACGCCTACCGCTTCGACATCCCGCTGATCGCGGCGCCGATGGACTCGGTGATGTCGCCCTCGACCGCGATCGCGATGGGCAAGCTCGGCGGCCTCGGGGTGCTCAACCTCGAGGGCGTGTGGACCCGGTACGACGACCCGCAGCCGCTGCTCGACGAGCTGGCCGAGCTGAGCGGTGTCGACGCGACCCGGCGCCTGCAGGAGATCTACGAGGCCCCGATCCGGGCCGAGCTGATCACCGAGCGGCTGCGCGAGGTGCGCGCCTCGGGCGTCACCGTGGCCGGGGCGCTGTCCCCGCAGCGTACGAAGGAGTTCGCCAAGGCCGTCGTCGACGCCGGCGTCGACCTCTTCGTCATCCGCGGCACCACGGTCTCGGCCGAGCACGTCTCCTCGCAGGCCGAGCCGCTCAACCTCAAGGAGTTCATCTACGAGCTCGACGTGCCGGTGATCGTGGGCGGGTGTGCGACCTACCAGGCGGCGCTCCACCTGATGCGCACCGGTGCGGCCGGCGTCTTGGTCGGCTTCGGCGGCGGTGCGGCGCACACGACCCGGACCGTGCTCGGCGTGGCCGTGCCGATGGCCTCAGCGGTGGCCGACGTCGCCGCCGCGCGGCGCGACTACCTGGACGAGTCCGGCGGCCGCTACGTACACGTCATCGCTGACGGCGCCGTCGGCCGCTCCGGCGACATCGCCAAGGCGATCGCCTGCGGTGCCGACGCGGTCATGGTCGGTAGTCCGTTCGCGCGGGCGACGGATGCCCCCGGCAAGGGATTCCACTGGGGCAACGAGGCCCACCACGCCGACCTCCCCCGCGGCGAGCGCGTCGCCTTCGAGCCCGTCGGCACCTTCGAGGAGGTCCTCTTCGGTCCTTCGCACGTCGCCAACGGCACCATGAACCTCGTCGGCGCCCTCAAGCGCGCCATGGCCACCACCGGCTACACCGACCTCAAGGAGTTCCAGCGGATCGAGGTCGTCGTCGGCTGACGATCGAGTCCTCGGTTCTGGCGAGCCGAATCCGCAGTTGTGGGTGACGAAACTGTCGTTTCGTCGCCCACAACTGCGTTTTCGGCATTGCTTGGACGCCGACCTTCCATGTTCTTGGGCTACCCCGTAGAGTGACCGCTGTCACCACCTAAGCAAGCGCTTAGATTAGCCGAGCACACGAGGGAATGAGCATGTCGAGGTTCGAGGGACGTACGGCGATCATCACCGGGGCCAGCCGGGGCATCGGTCTGGGCATCGCCCAGCGGCTGGTGGACGAGGGGGCGAAGGTCGTCATCACGGCGCGCAAGCCCGAGGCGCTCGCGGAGGCGGTCGAGGGGCTCGGGGGCAAAGAGGTCGCCCTCGGGATCGCCGGCAAGGCCGACGACCCCGGCCACCAGGAGGAGGTCGTCAAGGCTGCGATCGACACCTTCGGCAGCGCCGATCTGCTGGTCAACAACGCCGGCATCAACCCGAAGGCCGGCGGCCTGATCGACATGGACCGCGAGTCGGCCCGCAAGACCGTCGAGGTCAACTGCCTCTCGCCGATCGGCTGGACCCAGCAGGTCTGGCGGGAGTGGATGTCCGAGCACGGCGGCGCGATCGTCAACATCTCCTCGGTGGCCGGCCTGGCCCCGACCCCGCTGATCGCGACGTACGGCGCGAGCAAGGCGATGCTCAGCTACATCACCCAGGAGCTGTCGGTCGAGCTCGGCCCGAAGGTACGCGTCAACGCGATCCTCCCGGCCGTGGTGAAGACCAAGTTCGCCGAGCTGCTCTACGAGGGCCGCGAGCAGGAGGTCTCGGCGGCCTACCCGCTCAAGCGCCTCGGCACCCCCGAGGACATCGCCGGCGTCGCCTCGTTCCTCCTCTCCGAGGACGCAGGCTGGATGACCGGCCAGCTCGTCACCGTCGACGGCGGCCTCACCCTCGCCGGCGGACGCGTCTGATGGCGCCGGCCCCAGGCAGCACCGCTGTCGTCACCGGCGCCGCGGGCGGGATCGGCCGTGCCCTGGCCGCCCGCCTCGTCGCCGAGGGCGTCCGCGTCGTGGTCAACGACATCGACGACGTACGCCTGACCGAGACGGCCAAGGAGATCGGCGCCCACCCGGTGGCCGGTGACGCGGCCTCGGTCGAGGGCGTGGCTCGCCTCGTCGAGGCGGCGAAGGACCACCTCGGCCAGATCGACGCGTGGTACGGAAACGCCGGCATCGACCGTGGCATCGGCCTGGACTGTCCCGAGGAGGACTGGCAGGCGTCGCACGAGGTCAACGTGATGGCCCACGTCCGCGCGGCCCGGCTCCTCGTCCCCGAGTGGGTCGAGCGGGGTGCCGGACGCTATGTGGTGACGGCGAGTGCGGCGGGGCTGCTGATGATGGTCGGTACGCCGACCTACTCGGTCACCAAGCACGCCGCGGTGGCCTTCGCGGAGTGGCTCTCGGCGACCTACCGCCATCACGGGATCGTCGTGCAGGCGATCTGCCCGCAGGGCGTACAGACCGGGATGCTCGAGCGGTCGGGACCGATGGCGGGCCTGCTCAGCCGCGACGGAGCGCTGACGCCCGAGCAGGTCGCCGATGCGGCCTGGGAGGCGACGACCGATGACCGCTTCCTGGTGCTGCCGCACCCGGAGGTGGGCGACTACTACGCCGCGCGGGCGACGCAGACCGACAAGTGGCTCGGCGGGATGAACCGACTCTGGCAGCACGTGGAAGGACAGGTATGAAGGCGTGGCGGATCGGCTCGCTCGGCGAGCCCAAGGACGTGATGCGGCTCGAGGAGGTGCCCGACCCGACCCCCGGAGCCGGACAGCTCGTCGTCAAGGTACTGGCCAGCCCCGCCAACTTTCCGGATGTCTTGATGGCCCGAGGTCTCTACCAGGTCAAGCCCGAACTGCCGTTCACCGCCGGCGTCGAGCTGTGCGGTGAGGTCGTCGCACTTGGCGACGGCGTCGACGGGTTCCAGGTCGGGGACCGCGTCATCGGCGGCGGATCGCTGCCGTACGGCGGCTTCGGCGAGCTCGCGCTGATGGATGCCGCGACCACGTTCCCGGCTCCGGAGGCGCTCACCGACGCCGAGGCGTCGAGCCTCTACATCGGCTACCAGACCGGCTGGTTCGCGCTGCACCGCCGCGCTCACATCCAGCCCGGCGAGGCGCTGCTCGTGCACGCCGCCGCGGGCGGGGTCGGCAGCGCCGCGATCCAGCTCGGCAAGGCTGCCGGGGCGACCGTGATCGGCGTCGTCGGTGGGCCGGAGAAGGCCGCGGTCGCCAAGCAGCTCGGCGCGGACGTGGTCATCGACCGCCACACCGAGGACTTCGTCAAGGTGGTCAAGGAGGTCACCGGCGGCAAGGGCGCCGACGTGATCTACGACCCGGTCGGTGGCGACACCTACGACCGCTCCACCAAGTGCATCGCCTTCGAGGGCCGGATCCTGATCATCGGCTTCGCCGGCGGGCGCATCCAGGAGGCAGCGCTCAACCACTCGCTGATCAAGAACTACTCGATCGTCGGGCTCCACTGGGGTCTCTACAACGCGCTCGCGCCCGACCTGGTCGCCGAGTGTCACCGCGAGCTCACCCGGATGGCGGACGAAGGCTCGATCAAGCCGCTGGTCAGCGAGGAGCTGTCCCTGGACGAGGTGGCCGACGGCGTACAGCGTCTTGCCGACGGCACCACCGTCGGACGGGTCGTGTACGTCGCATGAAGGCTGTCATCTTCGACTACGGCGGGGTGCTGACCACGCCCATCGGCGACTCGATCCGGGCCTGGCTGGAGGCTGACGGCATCAAGCCGGAGAGCTTCACGAAGGTGCTCAAGGAGTGGCTGGGCCGCTACGCCGACGCCGGCACCCCGATCCACCGCCTCGAGCTCGGCGAGCTCTCGGTCAAGGAGTTCGACAAGCTCCTGGCCGCTCGCCTGGAGACGTACGACGGCAGCCCGGTCGAGCCCGATGGCGTCCTGTCCCGGCTCTTCTCCGGGATGCGGCCCAACCCGGAGATGTTCGCGCTGGCCGAGGAGCTCCGCGACGCCGGCATCCGGCTCGCCCTGCTCTCCAACAGCTGGGGCAACTTCTACCCCCGCAAGCAGGTCGACGCGCTGTTCGAGGTGGTGGTGATCTCCGAGGAGGTCGCGATGCGGAAGCCGGAGGCACCGATCTTCGACCGCACCTTGAGCAAGCTCGGTCTCCCGGCCGAGGAGTGCGTCTTCATCGACGACGCCGAGCCCAACGTCCTCGGCGCCCGGGCGGTCGGTCTCGACGCACTGCTGCACACAGACCCGGCGAGCACCCGCGCAGCGCTCGCCCGAATGATTCCCACACTCGGAGGTGCCGCGTGACGACCGAACCGCTGCCCGGACTCGACCTGGACCGGCTCGGCCCGTGGCTGGCCAAGAACCTGGAAGGCGCCGGCGCCGACCTGAGCGCCACCCACATCTCCGGAGGCAAGTCCAACCTGACGTACGCCGTCTCCGACGGCACCCACGAGTGGATCGTCCGCCGCCCGCCGCTGGGGCACGTGCTCGCCACCGCGCACGACATGAAGCGTGAGCACACGGTGATCACCGCGCTGCGCGACACCGACGTACCGGTGCCGCTCACCTACGCGTTCTGCGACGACGAGGAGGTGCTCGGGGCGCCGTTCTACGTGATGGAGAAGGTCGACGGCCGGCCCTACCGCTACGCCCGCGAGCTCGAGCCGCTAGGTGCCGAGCGGACCCGGGCCATCTCGGAGCAGCTCATCGACGTGATGGCCGCGCTGCATGCGGTCGACCCGGCCACGGTCGGGCTGAGCGAGTTCGGCCGCCCCGAGGGGTTCCTGTCGCGGCAGGTCAGGCGCTGGAAGAAGCAGCTCGAGGCGTCGTACTCCCGCGACCTTCCTGCGGCCGACGAGCTCCACGTGCTGCTGGAGGCGCGGGTGGGTGCCGCCGAGGCCGCCTCGACCGGGCCGGGGATCGTGCACGGCGACTACCGGCTCGACAACGTGCTGACCTCCGCCGACGACCAGATCAAGGCGGTCGTCGACTGGGAGATGGCCACGCTCGGCGACCCGGTCACCGACCTGGCGATCCTGCTCACCTACCAGCGGATGGCCACGGTCTCCGGCGACGGCACCGTGACCGACGTCAGCAACGCACCCGGCTGGCTCTCGGAGGACGAGATCATCGCCCGCTACGACGCGGCCAGCCCGCGCGACCTGAGCGAGTTCGGCTTCTACCTCGGGCTCGCCGCCTACAAGCTCGCCGCGATCCTCGAGGGGATCCACTACCGCTACCTCAAGGGCCAGACCGTAGGGCCCGGATTCGACAAGATCGGGGACGGGATCCACCCGCTCCTGGACATGGGACTGTCTGCAATGAAGGAGAAGTGACGCATGGATTTCGCACCCGACGCCAGGACCGAGGAGCTCGTTGCCGCGGTATGGGACTTCCAGAAGACGTACGTCGAACCGAACGAGGCCGTCTTCGAGGAGCAGCTCGCGGCCCAGGACGACAAGTGGGCCTGGGACAGCGTCCCGGTCCTCGGCGAGATCCGCGCCGAGGCCCGCAAGCGTGGCCTGTGGAACCTCTTCCTGCCCGGTGAGGGCGGAGCCGGCCTGACCAACCTGCAGTACGCCCCGCTGGCCGAGATCACCGGCCGCAGCCACCTCGCGCCGGCCGCGTTCAACTGCGCCGCGCCCGACACCGGCAACATGGAGGTGCTGCACGACTTCGGCAACGAGGCGCAGCAGAAGGAGTGGCTCGAGCCGCTCCTGGACGGGCAGATCCGCAGCGCCTTCGCGATGACCGAGCCGGCCGTCGCCTCCTCCGACGCGACCAACATCGAGACCTCGATCGTGCCCGACGGCGACGAGTACGTCATCAACGGCCGCAAGTGGTGGATCACCGGCGCGATGAACCCCAACGCCAAGATCCTCATCGTGATGGGCAAGACCGACCCGTCCGCCGAGCGCCACAAGCAGCAGTCCATGATCCTGGTGCCCCGCGACACCCCGGGCCTCACGATCAAGCGCGGCATGGAGGTCTTCGGCTACGACGACCACGACCACGGCGGTCACGCCGAGCTGATCTTCTCCGACGTACGCGTCCCGGCGGGCAATCTCATCGGGACCGAGGGCATGGGGTTCGCGATCGCGCAGGCGCGCCTGGGCCCCGGCCGCATCCACCACTGCATGCGCTCCATCGGTCTGGCCGAGCGGGCCATCGAGCTGATGTGTGCCCGGGTCGAGGAGCGGGTCGCGTTCGGCAAGCCGCTCTCCGAGCAGGGCGTGATCCGTGACTGGATCGCCGAGTCCCGGGTGCGGATCGAGCAGCTGCGGCTCCTCGTCCTCAAGACCGCCTGGCTGATGGACACGGTCGGCAACAAGGGCGCTCACACCGAGATCCAGGCGATCAAGATCGCCACCCCGGCGACCGTCCAGTGGATCCTCGACAAGGCGATCCAGGCCCACGGCGCCGGTGGTCTCTCCCAGGACTTCCCGCTGGCCAAGTCCTACGCCGGTATCCGCACGCTGCGGTTCGCCGACGGCCCCGACGAGGTGCACAAGAACGCTCTGGCCAAGGCCGAGCTGCGCAAGCAGGCGGCGCGGCGGGAGGGACGGCAGTGACGGCAGTGACTCCGGAGGAGCTGCGCGGTCGGGTCGAGGCTTTCCTCGCCGAGCATCCGGTCGCGACGACCGAGCCGAGCGCCTTCCTGCACGCCCGCTACCAGGCCGGGCTGGCGTGGGTCGCGTTCCCCGAGGGCCACGGTGGTCTCGGCGCCTCCCGCGCCCTGCAGCCGCTGGTGTCCGACCTCTTCGAGGCGGCCGGCGCCCCCGACAACAACCCGCGACGCAACGGGATCGGGCTCGGCATGGCCGCGCCGACGATCCTGGCCTACGGCACCCCGGAGCAGAAGGCTCGCTTCCTGGAGCCGCTGTGGTGCGGCGAGGAGATCTGGTGCCAGCTCTTCTCCGAGCCCGGCGCCGGCTCCGACCTCGCCGGCCTGGCGACCCGGGCCGTCCTCGACGGTGACGAGTGGGTCGTCAACGGGCAGAAGGTGTGGACCTCGGGCGCCCACAACGCCGACTTCGCGATCCTCGTCGCCCGCACCGACCCGGACGTCCCGAAACATCGCGGTCTGACCTACTTCTTGTGCGATATGCACGATCCGGGCGTCGAAGTGCGGCCGCTGCGCCAGATCACCGGCGAGGCGGAGTTCAACGAGGTCTTCCTGACCGATGTGAGGATCCCCGACGCCCACCGCCTCGGCGCGGTCGGGCAGGGCTGGGAGGTCGCCAACGCCACCCTCAACAACGAGCGTGTCGCCATCGGTGGCGCCGCCATGCCTCGCGAGGGCGGGATGCTCGGCGTGGTCGCCGAGTCGTGGCGTACGCATCCGGAGAACCACACCCCGGAGCTGCGCGACCGGCTCTTGAGGCTGTGGGTCGAGTCGGAGGTGGCCCGGCTGACCGGGGCACGGCTGCGGCAGAAGCTGGCCGTCGGCCAACCCGGGCCCGAAGGGTCGGCGATGAAGCTGACCTTCGCCAAGGTCAACCAGCAGCTCACCGGGCTCGATCTGGAGCTGCGCGGCGAGGAAGGCCTTCGCTACGAGGACGGCGACGGCTGGGCGATGGTCCGGCCCGAGCACGTCGACTTCGGCGGCCGCGACGCCGTCTATCGCTACCTGCGCGCCAAGGGCAACTCCATCGAGGGCGGCACCTCGGAGATCCTGCGCAACATCGTGGCCGAGCGAGTCCTCGGTCTCCCCGGGGAGCACCGGGTCGACAAGGACGTTTCCTGGAAAGAGATCCCGCGATGAGCGCACCTGAAGTCGAACTGCTCGACAACGAGCTCGATGCCGACCTGCGTGCCACGGTCAGGTCGTTCCTGGCCGAGCATTGCTCGCCGGCCGACGTGGTCAAGGCGTACGACGGGGACAGCTCGCTCACGCCGGTCCTGTGGAAGGGTCTCGCCAGCGAGCTCGGGCTCGCGGGGCTGCTGATCCCAGAGTCCTACGGTGGCGCCGGGGCATCCGCCCGCGAGGCCGCCGTGGTCCTGGAGGAGCTCGGTCGGTCGGTCGCCCCGGTTCCGTTCCTGACCAGCTCCGTCGTCGCGACCTCGGTCCTGCTGGCCGGGCCCACCGAGGCCGGTGCGGAGCTGCTGGCCGGACTGGCGTCGGGGGAGCGGACCGCGGCCCTGGTCGTGTCGCTCGCGACCACGACCGTCCAGCCGCTGGAGTCCGTCGAGACGGAGGTCCGGTCGGTCGCCGGCGCCCTGGAGGCGGACACGCTCCTGGTGCCGGTGACGACGGCCGACGGCATCGAGATCCGAGCCGTCCCCGCGGACCGGGCGACGATCGCCCCGGTGAGCTCGCTCGACATGACCCGCCAGCTCGCCGACGTCACCCTCGACCCGGCCGCCGGCGAGGTGGTCGTGGCCGCTGAGCACGGTGCCGAGGGCGTACGTTCCGGTCTGCTGGCCGGGGCCGCGCTGATGGCCTCCGAGCAGGTCGGGGTGGCGCAGTGGTGCCTGACCACGACGGTGGAGTACCTCAAGGTCCGGCGGCAGTTCGGCCGGATCGTCGGTGGCTACCAGGCGCTCAAGCACCGGCTCGCCGACCTCTACACGAGCGGCGAAGGAGCCGGCGCGGCTGCGCGCTACGCCGCCGGGGCGCTGGCTCTCGGAGACGCGAAGGAGACCGAGATCGCGACCCATGTCGCCGCCGCGTACTGCGGTGACCTGGCCGTCACCGCGGCCGAGGAGGCGGTGCAGCTGCACGGCGGCATCGGCATGACCTGGGAGCACCCCGCCCACCTCTACCTGAAGCGCGCCAAGGCCGACCAGATCGCATACGGCCTCCCCGGCCTCCATCGCGACCGTCTGGGGGCCCTGGTCGACATCTAGACCGTAGACCGCTGGTCGAGCCGCCGGAGCCGCTAGGCGAAGGCGTGTCGAGACCAACACAGTCGAATCGAGCGCCGATGGGACTGTGTTGGTCTCGACACGCTCGCTTCGCTCGCGGCTCGACCAGCGATCACTTCTCCAGCGCCATCAGAGCGAGAGCGAACAACAGGCGGTCGCGCGGGTCGGAGATGCTCTTCGCGGTGAGGTCCTGGATCTGCTTGATGCGGTAGATGACCGTGTTGCGGTGGCAGATCAGGTCCTCGGCGGCGTGGGTGGGGGAGCCGCCGTGCGCGATGAGGGCACGGAGCGTCGCCAGCAGCACGTCGGACTGGTGGGTCGGCTGCGCCAGGATCGGGCCGAGGGTGCGGCGTACGAGCAGGTGGGAGACCGCGGGCGAGGCGGTCAGCAGCACCTGCGGCAGACGGTCGTCGACGACCGCGATGTCCGTACGCCCCCGGGGCACCGTCTCCACCGTGTGCGTGGCGAGCTGGAAAGCGGTGCCGAAGCCGCTGAGGTCGTCGGCGGTGGCGATCCCGACCCGGCCCGAGTTGCAGCAGGCGAGCTGCTCGACCAGATCGGCGACGGCCTCCGCGACCGGGCGCGATCCCAACGGGACCAGCCCGAAGTGGTGGTCGCCGCGTACGTGCCAGAACGACACCAGACCGGCCTTCTCCAGCCGGTCGTCGGGGTTGCGCAGCGGTGAGTCGCGGTTGCCGTCGAAGGCCGCGACCACGCAGGCCATCCGCGCGTCGGCGGCGACCCCGAGGATGTCCTGCACCTCGGCGGCGAACGCGGGGTCGCCACCGCGCCCCTCGGCGAGCCCGTCGAGGAGCCGGCCCTGGAGCTGCAGGTCGCGACGCTGCAGCAGCGCCGCCTCCTTCCGGTAGGCCCCCGACATGACCGAGTTCTGCACGTCCAGGTCGGTCCACACCTGGCGCCCGGCGAGCACCATCACCCGGTCGTCGATCCCGAGCTCCTCCTGCTGGTGGACCATCGCCTCCCACAGCATCCGGGTGCCGACGGTGTAGGCGTTGAGGCAGTACTCCAGAGGTACGCCCTGCCGCGCCCGCCGCCGGCCGGTGTCGCGCCACAGGTCGACCGGATTGGCTCCTGGGGTCATTCCGGCCATGGCCCGGATGCCGCGGCGTACGTGCTCCCGCGTGCTCGAGCGCAGGTCGGCCCGCACCGACGGCTCGGCGTTCTGGTGCCACTCCGGCTGGATCGCGATCAGGGTCAGCGTGATGTCGTCGGCGATCGCGTCCGCCTGGCTCACCAGCGAGGCCCAGGCACGCTCCACCAGCGGGCGGAGTTCCGCGTCGGGAGCTGTGTCACTCGTCACACCCATGTGCGGAGCGTCCCATGCCCACTGCCGCATCCGCCAGTAAACCGGGGAATCTCAGTCGGAGCGCCCGAAAGATTTTGTGCTCACTGCCCATATCCCCAGTTGTGCGGAGAGTCCAAAGTGATAGCCGTCACAACGGGTGAAGGGAGCATGATGCAGATGCCTGGCGAAGACCCGCCGCTGTTCGCGGTCGAGGGGGTCTCGGTCCGGTTCGGGGGCGTACGCGCCCTCGAGGACGTCTCCTTGGAGGTCGCGCCCCATGAGGTGCTCGGCGTCATCGGCCCCAACGGTGCCGGCAAGACCACGTTGTTCAACGTCGTGTGCGGCTTCGTCAGCCCCGCCGAGGGCGAGCTCCGCCTGCGCGGCGAGACGATCCACGACCTCCGCCCGCACCAGCTCGCCGGCCACGGCATCGCCCGGACCCTGCAGGGGCTCGGGCTCTTCGAGCGGATGACGGTGCTCGACAACGTGATGGTCGGCGCCGACCGTCTCGCTCGCGCCGGCTTCGTGCGCGGGCTGCTCGGGCTCGGCCACCGCGACGACGCCCGGCTGGCCGCCAAGGCGCGGGATGTGCTCGGCGAGCTCGGGATCGAGTCGTACGCCGCACGCTACCCCGGCAGCCTGCCCTACCCGATCCGGAAGAAGGTCGCACTCGCCCGCGCCCTGGTCGCCGAGCCGGAGCTGCTGCTCCTCGACGAGCCCGCCAGCGGGCTGAGCGCCGAGGAGATGACCGAGCTCGGCGAGATCATCACCGGCCTGACCGAACGCACCGCCGTGATGCTCGTCGAGCACCACATGGACCTGGTGATGTCGGTCTGCCACCGGATCACGGTGCTCGACTTCGGCCGCGTCATCGCGGCCGGCTCACCCGACGAGATCCGCAACGACCCGGCCGTCCTCGCCGCCTACCTGGGTGACCAGGTCGAGCACGACGACGCCGCCGAGGTCCACGCAATGACCGTTGCCGAGGAGGCCTGATGTTCGCCGTCGAGGATCTGAGCGCTGCGTACGGACCTGTCAAGGCGCTCAACGGCGTCACCTTCACCGCGTCGAGAGGCCAGGTCACCGCTGTCCTGGGTGCCAACGGCGCCGGCAAGACCACGCTGCTGCGCACCGTGTCCGGGCTGGTGAAGTCCAGCAAGGGCAGCGTGAAGCTGAACGGCAAGGACATCACGCGCACCGCGACCGAGAAGCTGACCTCGTACGGCCTCTCCCACGTCCCGGAGGGGCGCGGCGTGATCGCCGAGCTGACCGTCACCGAGAACCTCCGGCTCGGCGGGCTGCACCGCGCGACCGGCTCCGAGCCGATGCCGGTCGAGCGGGTCTTCGAGCTCTTCCCGCGTCTGGGCGAGCGTCGCGAGGCCACCGCTCACATGCTCTCGGGCGGTGAGCGGCAGATGCTCGTCATCGGCCGCGCGCTGATGGCGCGGCCGACCGTACTCCTGCTCGACGAGCCCTCCCTGGGCCTCGCGCCCCGGGTGGTGGCCCAGATCTTCGACCTGCTCCGCGGACTGGTGCAGACCGAGGAGCTCACCGTCGTCCTGGTCGAGCAGAACGCCCGCAGTGCCTTGTCCATCGCTGACCACGGAGTCGTGCTCAACCTCGGCAAGGTCGTCGCCTCGGCGCCCGCCGCCGAGCTGGCCGCCGACGAGCAGCTCCGCCACGCCTATCTCGGGTTCTGAGGAGAAGCAGACATGCAGCAGTTTCTCGACACCACCCTCGGAGGGCTGGTCCTGGGCGCGGTCTACGCCGCGTTCGCGCTGGCCCTGTGCCTGATCTGGCGCTCGACGCGGATCGTCAACTTCGCCCAGGCGGCGATGGCGATGGTGACCACCTACATCGCGCTCTCGCTGATCAACGCCGACGTGCCCTACTGGGTCGCCTTCATGGCCGCGATCGCCGCCGGGTTCGGGCTCGGCGCCGTGATCGAGCGGGTGATCATCCGCCCGGTCGAAGGCAAGGCCGAGCTCAACGCCGTGATCCTCACCCTCGGGCTGTTCATGGTGCTCCACGGCCTGACCGCGATCACCTTCGGCGTCCAGCACCGCGGCTTCCCGGCCCCGGTCAGCACCAACGCGATCAACGTCGGGGACGCCTCGATCGGCATCACCCCGTTCGGCATCCTGACGATCGTCGTGGTCGCTCTCGTGATGGCGGGACTCGTGGTCCTCTTCCGCTTCACCGACCTGGGGCTGCGGATGCGGGCAGCGGCGTTCAACGGCGAGGTCTCCCGGCTCCTGGGCGTACGCGTCGGCCGGATGCTCACCCTCGGCTGGGCGCTCGCCGCGGCCGTGGGCGCGGTGGCCGGGATGCTCATCGCCGGTGGCGACCTGGTGAACCCGGCGTTCATGGACCCGTTCGTGATCTACGGCTTCATCGCCGCCGTGCTGGGCGGCCTCGACTCGCCGCTCGGGTCGGTGATCGGCGGGCTGATCCTCGGGCTCTCGCTCTCCTACGTCACCGGCTACGTCGGTGAGCACCTGGCGCCGCTGGTCGCGCTCGGGATCTTGATGGTGGTGCTGCTGGTACGTCCCAGCGGCCTCTTCGCGGCCGCCGCGGCCAGGAGGGTCTGACCCATGGAACGTCTGCGTTCACTCGTCCGTCCGGTGACCTCGGTGCCGCTGGCACGTCACCTCATCGTCGCGCTCATCGCCTTCGTGGTCGCGATGGCCGTGATCGGCAGCTCGAGCCAATATCTGCAGACCCGCTACGCCGAGATGGCCTACTTCGCCATCGCCGCCGGCGGTCTCACGCTCCTGACCGGCCTCTCCGGCCAGCTCTCCCTGGGCCACGGCGCGCTCATGGCCGTCGGGGCGTACGCCGCCACGCTCGTGCTCGAGCGCACCGGTGGCGAGACGCTGGCCGACGTCTTCGTCGCCCTGCTCGTCGCGATCGCGGTCTGTGCCGTGGTCGGGGTGGTGGTCGGGGTCCCGGCGGCGCGGCTGCACGGGCCCTACATCGCCGGCGCGACCCTGACGCTGGCCGTGGCGGTGCCCCGGCTGGCCAACCAGTGGGAGGTCCTCGGCGGTGAGCAGGGGCTTCAAGTGCCGGTGCCCCGCGCGACCGACCTCCCAGCTTGGATCCAGGACCTGGTCTGGTTCTTCACCGCCGTCGAGATCGACCAATACTCCTTCCTCGCCTACCTCGGCTGGCTGCTCCTCGCGATCACCTTCGTGGCGCTCGCCAATCTGAGCCGCTCGCGGATCGGTCGTCGCTGGCGCGCGGTGCGGGACGACGACGTCTCCGCCGAGCTGGCCGGCATCCACCTGGGCCGCGCCCGCGTGGTCGCCTTCACCGTCAGCGCCATGGCGGCCGGGCTCGCCGGCGGCCTGATGGCGATGAACGTACGTCTCACGGCGCCGGGCGCGTTCACGATCACGCTCTCGCTGACGCTGCTGGCAGCGGTCGTCCTGGGCGGGCTGGGAAGCCTGACCGGAGCGCTCATCGGCGCTGGCGTACTCGCCTTTCTTCCTCACTTCGCCACCGATCTCGGGGAGTCGGTCGGGCTCAGCGCAACCCAGGCCGCGGAGGTCACCCCGGTGGTCTACGGACTGGTGCTGATGCTCGTCATCCTCCTCGCTCCGGCAGGGATCGTCGGCAGCCTCAGCACTTTCAAATCGCGCGCATCTCTCGGGTCAACCAAGGAGAAGACAACATGAGAAACACTGCACGCAGAGCCGTACAGGTCGTCTGTGTCCTCACCACTGCCTCGCTCCTCGCGGCCTGTGGCGCGGGGAAGGAAAGGCCGTCTGAGGACGGGTCGGCGGTCGGCGTCACCGACACCTCGATCAAGGTCGGTGCGCACTTCCCGCTGACCGGCCCGGCCGCTCCCGGCTACTCGGAGATCCCGTCCGGCCATCAGGCGTTCTATGAGTACGTCAACGACAACGGTGGCGTCCACGGCCGCGACATCGAGATGGTCGTCAAGGACGACGCCTACAACCCGACCAACACCAGCGCCGTCACCAACGACATGATCCTGCAGGACGAGATCTTCGCGATGGTCGGCGGCCTCGGCACCCCCACGCACCGCGCGGTCGTACAGCGCCTCAACGACGACGGCATCCCCGACCTGTTCGTCTCCAGCGGCTCGCTGCAGTGGGGCGACGACCCGGCCAAGTCGCCGATGACGTTCGGCTGGCAGCCGGACTACGAGATCGAGGGCAAGGTCATCGGGCAGTACGTCAAGGAGAACATGCCCGACGCCAAGGTCGGCCTCTTCCTGCAGGACGACGACTTCGGCGAGGACGGCGAGAAGGGCGTGCGGCAGTTCCTCGACGCCCAGATCGTCGACGTACAGAAGTACACGCCGGGCGGGTCGACCGACTTCTCCCCGCAGATGTCCTCGTTCAAGTCCAAGGGCGTCGACCTGGTGATCGGCTTCAACACGCCGTCCTACACGGCGCTGAGCCAGATCGCCGCGCAGGGCGTCGGCTTCAAGTCGAAGTGGTTCTACTCGAACGTCGGCTCGGACCCGTCGTTGGTCGGTGGGCTGCTGGCCTCGATGACCAAGGGCAAGATCCCGGCCGAGCAGGGTGTGAAGCTGATGGACGGGATGATGACGACCGAGTACATCCCCGGCGTCGACGCTCCTGAGGACGAGTGGGTCAAGCTGTGGCAGAAGGTCTGGGACGAGTACTCCAAGAAGGGCTCGGAGAAGCTGACCAACTACCGGATCTACGGCATGTCGCAGGCCTATACCTTCGTCCAGGCGCTGCAGGCCAACGGCAAGGACCTGACCCGCGAGTCGATCGTGGAGACGATCGAGAAGGAGGGTTCCTCCTTCGAAGGCCCCGGGATGGCGCCGTTCCGGTTCTCCGAGGACTCCCACATGGGCATCTCCGGGATGAGCGTGGTCGAGATCAAGAACGGTGCCTCCGAGCCGCTCACGCCGGTTCTCGTCACCGACATCGGCGACGCCCCCATCGAGGAGGACGACAGCGCCGCCTCGGACGCCCCGCCCTCGTCGGGGCTGCCCGAATGAGATGGGCCGAGTGATCGGTACTGATCAGTAGGTTGCCGCACGTTCACGGACCGGCCTCGGTTACAGTGATTAACCCTCACTAACGCCACTGGAGGTGGTCGGTCCGTGAACGTACTCGCACCCGGGAGCGGGGTGGTTGTGACCGGAGCAGCCCGAGGGATCGGGAAGGCCCTGGCCATGCGGTTCGCAGCGGAGGGGTGTCGCGTCGTCGTTGCCGACATCGACGACGCCGAGCTCCGCTCGGTGGCCGACTCGATCGGCGCCCTTGCGGTCCCCGGCGACGCCGCCTCGGCCGCCGGCACCGCGGCGCTCGTGGACGCTGCCCGGGAGGAGCTAGGCAAGATCGACGCCTGGTACGGCAACGCGGGAGTCGAGCGCGGCCGCGGCCTCGAGGCCTCCGACCACGCCTGGATGACCTCGTACGAGGTCAACGTCCTCGCCCACGTACGCGCCGCGCGGCTGCTGCTGCCGGAGTGGGTCGCCCGCGGTGCTGGTCGGTTCGTGGTCACCTCCTCCTCCGCGGGTCTCCTCACGCTGCTCGGCTCGCCGTCCTACGCGGCCACCGAGCACGCCGAGATCGCCTTCGCCGAGTGGCTCGCTGCGACGTACCGGCATCAGGGGATCGTCGCCCAGGCGATCGTCGCGCGCAGCGTGAAGACGGCGATGCTCGAGCGCTCCTCCGGACTCCCGGGTTTCCGGTCGGCCGAGGGCGCGCTCACCGCCGAGGAGGTCGCCGACGCCGTCTGGGAGGCTGGGCAGAGCTCGCAGTTCTGGATCTCGCTCGAGCCCGACGTGGCCGAGGAGTACGCCACGCGTGCCTCTGACGTCGACGCCTGGATCGACGACGTGAACCGAGTCCGGCAGGAGCTCGACCGGACCGACTAGTCTCGAGGCGTGGAACCTTTGGTCTCGACCTGGCTCAGCGGCCTCGACGGCATCCCGACGCAGGCGCAGAACGTCAACCAGCAGCACTATGCGGCGAGCCTGATGAAGGTGCCCGTCGCGATCGCCGCCTATCGGCTGCGCGATCGCGGCCTGCTGTCGCTGGACGAGCCGATCACGGTGCATCCCGACTTCGACTCCGCCGTCGTCGGGTCGCGGTTCGAGATGGACCCGGCCGAAGACCAGGACCCCGACACCTGGGCGGCGGTCGGGTCTCCGCTGCCGCTGGGTGATCTCGTACGCCGCTCCCTGACCGTCTCCGGCAACCTGGCCGTCAATCTCGTGCTCGAGCGGGTCGGGTTCGACGAGGTCGCCGCGGTGCTCGCCGATGCCGGCGTGACGCCGATGACGACGGTCTCGCGAGGGATCGAGGACGCGCCCGCGCGCGAGGCCGGGCTGCAGAACCTGGTGACCGCCAACGACATGGGCAAGCTGCTCACCAAGCTCGCCTCCGGCCGGCTGCTGTCGCCCGAGTCGACCGCCGAGCTCGAGGGGATCCTGGTCGCCCAGGAGTATCGCGACGCGATCCCGCTCGGTGTGCCCGAGGACGCCGTGGTCGGCAACAAGACGGGCTGGATCGACGGCGTACGCCACGACATGGCGATCATCCGGCCCGCCGAGGGTGAACCGCAGGTGATGGTCGTGCTCACGACCGGCCTGGACGACGACGAGTCGGAGTTCCGGATCAGCGAGGTCGCGCGCTATCTGTGGTCGACCCTGTGACTTCTCCGCGCATCGTCGCGGTGCGCACGCAGCGTGTCCGGGTGCCCCTGCACACCCCCTTCGTGACCGCTCTGCGGCGTACGGAGTTCGCGGAGACGGTCGTCGTCACCGTCGAGGACTCCGACGGTTGCGTCGGGTGGGGTGAGGCGCCTCAGGTCTGGAGGGTCACCGGCGACTCGCTCGCCGGGTCTTCCGCGGCGCTCAAGGGACCCATCTCCGACGTGCTGGTCGGTGCCGCTGCCGATCTGACCTCGGCGGGCCTGATCCAGGGCTCGGTCGTCGGCAACCGCTCGGCCAAGATGGCCGCCGACATCGCGCTGCACGATCTCGTCGCCCGGCGGGCCGGCGTCTCCATGACCGAGCATCTGGAGTCCCATGCGTCACACCGCTCAGGCACTTCCTGCACTTCTCGGGCAATGCAACACCAGAGAAGTGCAGGAATACCCGGTGAACCGGGTATCCCAACGCACCTCACCACCGACATGACCCTCTCCGTAGGAACCCCCGACGAGCTGGCAGAGGCGGCGGCGGCCCGAGCGCTAGACGGGTTCACGACGCTCAAGATCAAGGTCGGGACCGATGCCGCGGGCGATGCCGAGCGCGTACTCGCGGTCCGCGAGGCGGCCCCGGGATGCGTACTCCGGCTCGACGCCAACACCGGCTGGCGAGCGGACGAGGCGGTGGCGGTGCTGACGGCCCTGGCCGACAAGGATGTCGAGCTGGAGTTCGTCGAGCAGCCGGTCGCCCGGCGTGACCTGGAGGCGATGGCGTACGTCCGGCGCCACCAGCCCTACAAGATCCTGGCCGACGAGTCGGTCTTCGACCTCGAGGACCTCGTCGATGTCATCCGGGCCGGAGCGGCGGATGCGGTCAACATCAAGCTGGCCAAGTGCGGCGGGCTGACGCCCGCGATCGAGCTGCTGGAGATCGCGAAGCGCCACGGCCTGGGCCGCCTCGTCGGCTGCATGATGGAGTCGCACCTCGGCATCGGCGCGGCCGCGTCCCTGGTCGCGGCGGCCGGCATCCCCGGCGAGCAGGACCTCGACGCGGGCTGGTGGGCGAAGACCAGTCCGTATATCGGTGGCATCGGCTACGACGGACCCCGCATCCTGTTCCCCGCCGCCCCCGGCCTCGGCATCGAAGGAGTCCACGCATGACCACCGTGAACCAGCCCACCTTCGTCGTGGCCGAGCCCGCCGACGACGCCGAGCACGAGACCGAGGTCGTCCCCGGTGAGGAGATCGTCGTCCTGAAGACGCAGGGGGAGTGGGCGTACGTCGTCGTCCCCTCCCACTCCTCGACGAAGGACGAGCGGGGCTATCCCGGCTGGTTGCCGACGGCGGCCCTCGCCGAGCCCGTGCCCACGCTGCTGAGCAAGGCTCGGAGCTATCTAGGCGTCCCCTACGTCTGGGGCGGCACAACGGATGCCGGCATCGACTGCTCCGGGCTGATCTTCCGAGCCGCGGAAGCGATCGGCGTACGTCTCCCGCGAGACGCCCGCGACCAGGCCGCCGCGCTCGAGCCGATCGACCTCGACGACGTCACCGAAGGCGACCTCTACTTCTTCGCCCAGGACCCCGGCGGCCGCATCACCCACGTGGCCATCGCCACCGCGCCACCCGAGCCCGACGGCGTACGTCCGATGATCCACGCCGACGGCGACAAGATGGTCGTCGTCGAGGAGCCGATGGCTCTCGACCGCCTCCCCACCCTGGTTGGTGCCGCCCGTCTGTGACGGCTGCGTGACGTATCAATCGGCGCCGGTGAATTTCTCGCGCGCCAGAAGTGACAATTCGACCTGGTGAGTTAACTTCGAACGTATGACTCGTACAGGGGCACTGAGTCCACACAGCCGCGACCTCGCGATCGGCACCATGGTCGGTGCCGCGGGGGAGACCGAGCTCGACGTACTCGTCGTCGGTGGGGGTGTGACCGGCGCCGGGGTGGCGCTGGACGCGGTCACCAGAGGCCTGAGCACGGGGCTGGTGGAGCAGCGCGACCTGGCCTCGGGAACGAGCTCGCGGAGCTCGAAGCTCGTCCACGGCGGACTCCGCTACCTCGAGATGCTCGACTTCGAGCTGGTCCGCGAGGCGCTCCAGGAGCGCGGTCTGCTGCTCAACACCCTCGCGCCGCACCTGGTCCGGCCGGTGCCGTTCCTCTATCCGCTGACCAATCCGGTGTGGGAGCGCGCCTACATCGGCGCCGGCCTGGCGCTCTACGACGGGATGGCCAGCTTCGGGCCGCTCTCCGGGATGGGCAACTCTGGCCTGCCGCGCCACCGCCACCTCACCCGCCGGGGCGTCGCCCGGATCGCCCCCGACTTCCGCACCGACGCGATCACCGGCGCGATCCAGTACTACGACGCCCAGGTCGACGACGCCCGCCTGGTCATGACGATCGCCCGCACCGCCGCCTCCCATGGCGCCCACATCGCGACCCGCGTCCAGGTGACCGGGTTCCTGCGCGAGGGCGAGCGGGTCGTCGGGGTCCGGGCCCGCGACCTCGAGCACGACCAGGATCTGGTCATCCGGGCCAAGACGGTCGTCAACGCCGCCGGGGTCTGGACCGACGAGATCCAGGCGATGGTCGGCGGCCGCGGCGCCCTGCACGTCAAGGCGTCCAAGGGCATCCACCTCGTCGTCCCGCGCGACCGGATCCGCTCCGAGTCGGGCTTCATCGTCCGCACCGAGAAGTCGGTCCTCTTCGTGATCCCGTGGGGCCGCCACTGGATCATCGGCACCACCGACACCCCGTGGACCTACGACCTCGCCCACCCGGCAGCCTCCAAGACCGACATCGAGTACGTCCTGGAGCACGTCAACGCGATCCTGCGCGTGCCGCTCGACCTCGAGGACGTCGAAGGCGTGTACGCCGGGCTCCGCCCGCTCCTGACAGGCGAGTCCGACCAGACCGCCGGCCTCAGCCGCGAGCACACCGTGGTCACGCCGCTGCCGGGTCTGGTGCTGATCGCCGGCGGCAAGCTCACGACCTACCGGGTGATGGCCAAGGACGCCGTCGACGCCGCGGCCCACTCGCTCGGCACGACCACCAACATGACCCTGCGTGATTCGATCACCGACAAGGTGCGGCTGGTCGGGGCCGAGGGCTTCGAGACCCGCTCGAACCAGCGCGTCCTGCTCGCCCGTCGATCCGGCCTCCACGTCGCCCGGATCGACCACCTCCTGGGTCGCCACGGCGGCCTGATCGACGACGTGCTCGACCTGATCCAGGAGCGCCGCCCGCTCGCGCTGCCCCTGGAAGGTGCCGAGGACTACCTCGCCGCCGAGGTCGTCTACGCCGTCAACAACGAGGGCGCCCGCCACCTCGACGACGTGCTCGAGCGCCGCACCCGGATCTCGATGGAGACCTTCGACCGCGGCGTGAGCGCTGCCCCAGGGGTCGCCAAGATCATGGCCGACGAGCTCGGCTGGGACGAGCAGCGCGCCAAGGAGGAGATCGACCACTACCTGCGCCGTATCGAGGCCGAGCGCCTCTCCCAGCTCCAGGTCACCGACGAGGAGGCCGACCGCGCGCGGCTGGAGGTCGAGGACCTCGTCTGACCCGTCTGTGGCGAAGGTAAAATTCTTGCCCAGGATGTTTGGAATGGTGATGACGAGGTAGGAGAACAGCATGACTCGGGAACCAGCTGCGATCCAGCCACCTGTGGCCTATCTGCCGTGCAAACTCGATGACGAGGGTGAGGTCGACGAGATCCTGATGGTCCAGATGGCCGACGGCACGGTTGCCCTGATGGGTTACACGGCTTTGGACCGGTTCATGGCCTGTTGCGGTGATGCTCACCCTTGGGTGCTCTACCAGACGGCCGATCTTGCGGATCTGAAGGCGGTGAAGCCGTACGACGCGGCTTACCTTGATATTCCACTACCACCCCAGATGCGGCTGATGTCATCGGATGGTGGGTCGTGACCATTCGAATCGATCCCATGAGTGCCGAGGGCATTCAGAGAGCACACACAGATGCGGCGGAAGGGATCGATGACCTGGCTGGATCTATTCCGAAGAGTGTTGACGGTGGTGAGGGTGCGCCGGATCTGACGGGGATACTCGCCGTGGTCGCGGATGTTTCTGGAACGCTCGCGATGATCAATCGGGCCAGTGCGGAGATGGTGACCTCGGCGATCCTGGACCTTCAGGTGACTGATGAAGATGTCGCGGTCACCTTCGACCAGCTCGCATCGGAGGTGCGGTGATGCTCGAGACGAAGGTTGAAGGCGCGGCCGATGATGTAGAAGCCGCAGCCAACTGGCTTCGCTCACGGCTGAAGGCCGCTGTCTCGACCGCTGGTGACGAGGTCCAGACGGCGCGTTCGGCTGCGCTGGATGGCTGGGACGGCGATGCCGGAGATGCGTACCGCGGATATGCGCGGGGTCTCGTCGTAGCGGCCGATGAGCTGGTGCCGGTCGTTGAGAGGGCGGCAACCAAGTTCGAGCTCTACGCCCACCGCCTGAGGGCCTGTCAAGATCGGATGGCGAGCTGGCGAGACGAAGCCTCGGCCGGGGGACTCACGGTCAGCGGGACGGTGATTGCCACGCCGCCGACAGCGGTCGGTCCGAGCGTGCCATCCAGGCCGTTGACCCCCGGTGAGCTGGCTGAATTGGATCAAGCGATGGCTGCGTACGAGGTCGCGGCGGCAAAGGTCGAGCTCTACAACCGGCTGAGCAACGAGGTGAGCGCTGCGCGTGAGTCGTTCACGCAGTGGATTGCTGCCAACCTGACCCCGGTTCAAGCCGAGATCAAGGACGAAACCTCCCGAATCGACAAGATTGCGGAGTTCCTGAAGAGCAATGCTCATGCTCTGTTGATCGGCTTCACAACGGCGGGGGGAGAAAAGGGACTCGCCAAGCGCGCCAAGGAACTCGCAAAGGAAGCCGAGCGCCTCAGAAAGTTAGAGCGCTCGGGACACCCGGGTCGACGCGCGGAAGGCACCAAACCGGAGACCAAGGCGAAGGCGAAGGGGCTCGGCAAGCTCGCTGAGTGGGCGGGGAAGGGCGGCAAGGCTCTTGGGCCTATCGGAATTGGGCTCGAACTCTGGAACGCCTATGGCGACCTCAAAGAGGGGAAGTCGCCAGGCAAAGTGATCACTTCAACCGCCGCCAGCATTGGGGGCGGGATGGTGGCTGGGGCCGCCATCGCTGGGATCACCGCTTCGTCCCCCGCATGGGGGACGGCGCTGGCTGTCGGCTTTGGGGCGGCGGTGGTCGGCGTTGCTGCAGGCGCGGCTGCGGGGGCGGGCTGGGACGCCTTGCCAGACTCGTTCACCGACTCGGTCGACGACGGAATCAAGGATGGCTGGAACGGCGCTACGGATGGAGCGGAGAACGCATGGGATTGGGCGACCGGATGGGTCTGAGCCGCCGGCGACGTCACCGACTCGGGACGGGGTTACTCCTGGCAGCGGGTGTCATCGTGTGCGCGTACCTGGTTGCCCTATCGGACTCCACGTGGCTCCGGGTTGCGGGGGCATGCGGGGCGATCGCATGCGGCGTAGCGGCCCATGTCGTGTATGCGCCACGGGGGCGTAAGGAACCGGAGGCGTTCGGCGGTGGCGTACTGCTGCCGCGGCGCCCAGGTTATGCCGCTGAGCTGTTCTCGATCTGCCTCTTCGGAGCTGCAGGAGGCGGCATCGTAGGGGTCGTCTCTCTACTTGCTGAGGCCGGCGACCGTCGTGCAGGAGCGCTCGTCATTTGTGCGCCGGGCCTCCTCGTATTGGCCACCTTCATGGCCGTCGCCATTGTCCGCCGCAGGGGCGGCTTGCTCTTGACCCCGGAGGGCTTGACGTCTTTCCCATTGCTGAGCCGATCACGCACTGTGCTGTGGCGTGACATCTTCGAGGTGGAGAGCGATCCGCTCTGGGACGGGTGGATCGGGCTGCACCTGCGTGGTGACGAGGAGATCAAGATCGGGATCACGGCTGTTGCTCTCCCCGCCAAGGAAGTCATAGGCCTTGTGTCTAGGTACGCCACGACTCCGGCGGACCGCTCCGAGCTGGCGTCCCTGGAGCGGTTCACGTCGATCTGACGGCACGACTCACCGCTGGCTGGCCGGCCGCTGATTCGTAAGTGATAAGCCAGCAGCAGGCGGTGCCGCGAATTGCCGTGGCGGAGCAAGCGGTTGACGTAGCACTCTGTCGACATGTTCCTGGTCGCTGATCCCCCCGAGCCGCTGGCCACCGACGATTTCGTGCTCGCGCCGCTTCGTCCCGAGCTGCTCGACCTGGACACCGAGGCCTACCTGGCCAGCCCGGACGTGATCCGCGACCACAGCTGCGGCAGGTGGCCGCTGGAGGGCTTCGGCAGCGACGACAACCTGCCGCTGGTGATCCGGCACTGGTCCGACCACCAGGCGAAACGGGCCTTCACCTACCTCTTCCTCGACCCCGAGGGCACCTCCTCGCTCGGCTGCCTCTACGTACAGCCCCTGTTCCCCTACCTGGAGGCGATGGGCGCCGACGCCCAGACCCTGCTCAGGTACGCAGGTGGGTCCACCGCCCGGGTCAGCTACTGGCTTCGCCAGGACCGAGAGCCCGAACTGACAGCGTTGGTCGCCGAGCGGTTGGATGAGTGGCTGCGTACGAAATGGCCCCTGGACGCCTATCTCTACCGAGCCGCCCCTGCGGAGGAGTTCACCGTGCACGCGCTCGACCGGCTGCCCCTGGACCGCATCGACATCGACCTTCCGGCCGAGCGTCACGACTATCTGTGGTGGGCCGCGGATGTTCGCATGGTGAGTTAGTGGGACGGCTGTCTGGCTTCCGAGACGCCCGTCACATACTCTCGGTACATGAGCGCATCGAACCCGACCTCTTCCGGCGGCCCGATCGTCGAGGGCCCGCTCGATCCCGAGCACGACGCCACGGCGTCCCTGGCCCTCGAGCCTGACTACGTCTCCCGCCTGACCGGCCGCGTCGTGGCGACCACGGGGGAGTCCCGAGAGGTCATCAGTCCGCTCAACGGGGCGCCGCTGGCGCACATCCCGCAGTCGAGCGATGACGATGTCGCCGCGGCCTTCGCCAAGGCTCGGGTCGCGCAG
Organism: Nocardioides sp. NBC_00850; assembly: GCF_045207335.1. NCBI lineage: Bacteria > Bacillati > Actinomycetota > Actinomycetes > Propionibacteriales > Nocardioidaceae > Nocardioides > Nocardioides sp. NBC_00850. Next base: position 6,123,129 of record NZ_CP108845.1, on the reverse strand, counting down.
GAGAAGTGGGCCGCGACCCCGGTCGCCGAGCGCGAGCGCATCCTGATCAAGCTGCACGACCTGGTCCTCGACCGGCAGGACGAGATCCTCGACCTGATCGTGCTGGAGTCGGGCAAGGCCCGCAAGCACGCCTTCGACGAGCCGCTGCACATCGCCCTGACCGCCCGCTACTACGGGCGCAGGAGCAGCAAGATCCTCGACACCGAGCGCAAGCTCGGCGTCATCCCGGTGCTCACCCGGGTCGAGCTCAACCACGTCCCCAAGGGCGTCGTCGGCATCATCAGCCCGTGGAACTACCCGTTCACGATGGCGCTGTGCGACGGCATCGCCGCGATCGCCGCGGGCAACGCGGTCGTCATCAAGCCCGACTCGCAGACCATGCTGAGCGCGCTCCTCGGCGCTGAGCTGCTGGCCGAGGCCGGGCTCCCGGAGAACCTGTGGGCCGTCGTCGCCGGCCCGGGCTCGAAGATCGGTACCAGCATCATCCAGCGCGCCGACTACGTCTGCTTCACCGGCTCGACCAACACCGGCAAGCTCGTCGCCAAGCAGGCCGCGGAGCGCCTGATCGGCGCCAGCCTCGAGCTCGGCGGGAAGAACCCGATGCTGGTGCTCCGTGACGCCGACATCGAGAAGGCGGCCGAGGGCGCGACCCGCGCGGTCTTCTCCAACTCCGGCCAGCTGTGCGTGAGCGTCGAACGGCTCTTCGTCGACGACAAGGTCTACGACCGGTTCGTGGAGCGCTTCGTCGCCCGCACCCAGGCGATGACCCTCGGCGCCACCCTGGGCTGGGATAACGACATGGGCACACTGATCTCGCAGGCCCAGGTCGACACCGCGACGGCCCACGTCGAGGACGCCGTCTCCAAGGGCGCCCGCGTGCTCACCGGCGGCAAGGCCCGCCCCGACCTGGCGCCGTTCTTCTTCGAGCCGACCATCCTCGAGGGCGTCACCCCGGAGATGACCTGCTTCGGCAACGAGACCTTCGGTCCGGTCGTCTCGATCTACCGCTTCCACAGCGAGGAGGAGGCGATCGAGCGCGCCAACGACGGCGAGTACGGCCTCAACGGCTCGATCTACAGCCGCGACACCTCGCGTGCCCGCCGCATCGCCCGGCAGATCAAGTGCGGCACGATCAACATCAACGAGGCCTTCGGTGCCACCTTCGCCAGCATCGACGCCCCGATGGGCGGCATGCGCGAGTCCGGCCAGGGCCGTCGCCAGGGTGTCGAGGGCATCCTGCGCTACACCGAGACCCAGTCGGTCGCGTCCCAGGCCATCCTGCGCTTCGCCCCGCAGTTCGGGATGAGCGATCAGGCGTACGCCAAGTTCATGACGGCCTCGCTGCGCGTGCTGAAGTCGCTGGGCCGCGCATGAGCAAGAGCCACTACGACGTACTCGTCATCGGGTCGGGTTTCGGGGGATCGGTCAGCGCGCTGCGCCTGACCGAGAAAGGCTACTCCGTCGGAGTGGTCGAGGCCGGTCGCCGGTTCAGCGACGACGAGCTGCCCAACACCTCCTTCGACCTGCGCAAATACCTCTGGGCGCCGGCGATCGGCTGCTACGGGATCCAGCGCATCGACATGGTCAAGGACGCCGTCATCATGGCCGGTGCCGGGGTCGGTGGCGGCTCGCTGGTCTACGCCAACACCCTCTACGAGCCGCTTGACCCGTTCTACGAGGACCCTTCCTGGAGCCACATCACCGACTGGAAGGACGAGCTCGCGCCCTACTACGAGCAGGCCAAGCGGATGCTCGGCGTCACGCTCTACCCTCACCTGACCCCTGCCGACGAGGTCATGCAGAAGGTCGCGGCCGAGGCCGGGCGCGGTGACACCTTCCACAAGGCGCCGGTCGGCGTCTTCTTCGGCGGCCCGAGCCATGTGGCCGGGCAGGAGGTGGCCGACCCCTACTTCGGCGGGGAGGGCCCCGACCGGCGTACGTGCACCAACTGCGGCGAGTGCATGACCGGCTGCCGCCACAACGCGAAGAACACCCTGGTCAAGAACTACCTCTACCTGGCCGAGAAGAACGGCGCCGAGGTGCACCCGCTGACCACGGTCACCCGCGTCTACCCGGCCAAGACCGGAAGCGGGTACGTCATCGAGACCCGCTCCACGAAGGCCAAGCTCGGCATCGGCCGCACCAAGCGGTTCACAGCCGACCAGGTGATCTTCTCGGCTGCCTCGCTCGGCACCCAGAAGCTGCTCCACAAGCTCAAGCGCACCGGCGATCTGGCGCAGATCTCCGACCGTCTCGGCGAGCTGACCCGCACCAACTCCGAGTCGATCCTGGGTGCGATCGCTCCGGACACCGCCATCGACTACACCGAGGGGGTGGCGATCACCTCCTCGTGGCACCCCGACGAGCACACCCACATCGAGCCGGTCCGCTACGGGCACGGCAGCAACGCGATCGCGGCGATGCAGACGGTGCTCACCGAAGGTGGTCCCCATCGCCTCCGCCGGTGGCTCAAGGAGATGTGGCTGCAGCGGCGGTCGCTGCGTACGTTCTACGACTTCAAGCACTGGTCCGAGCGCACCGTCATCGCGCTGGTCATGCAGGCGCTGGACAACTCGATCACGACCTTCCCGAAGCGCACGATCTTCGGGTGGCGGATGTCGTCGAAGCAGGGCCACGGCAAGCCGAACCCGACCTGGATCCCCGCCGGCCTCGACGCCGTGCGGAAGATGGCCGGGGTGATGAGCTCGGGCGAGAAGCCGGGGTATGCCGGCGGCACGATCGGGGAGCCGTTCAACAAGCCGATGACCGCCCACTTCATCGGTGGCTGCACCATCGGCGACTCGGTGGACACCGGCGTGATCGACCCCTACCAGCGGCTCTACGGCTACGACGGCCTGCACGTCGTCGACGGCTCCGCGATCTCCGCCAACCTGGGCGTGAACCCGTCGCTGACGATCACCGCACAGGCCGAGCGGGCGATGGCGTTCTGGCCCAACAAGGACCAGGCCGACCCGCGGCCGGAGCTGGGTTCGGGCTATGCGCGGATCCAGCCCGTCAGGCCGGCCTCGCCCGCGGTGCCCGCGAGTGCGCCGGGTGCCCTGCAGCTGCCCATCGTTGACGTACGTTGACCAATCTGTTGCCCAGGTGACACGGGTTGCGCAGGAATTTTCTGGCAGGAAGTTTTTAGTTGACCCGTAACCGTGGTTAAAAGGGTTCGTTGGAGTGATCAGACCCGGGATTGCTCCCTCCCTAATACATGCCGGGTCTTTCGTCCGGGACAGTTTTGCCTCGGGCAATCAGGGCCCGGCCACCTCCCTCCCCGGCCGGGCCCTGGTGCATTTTCAAGCGAGCGGCAGGAGATTCGGCTCGCGGCGTACGTCCTCGTTAGGATTCGTGCATGACGCAGGCTCCTGGGGCGGAAGAGCACGATCTGGTTCTCGTGGTGGACTTCGGCGCGCAGTATGCGCAGCTGATCGCCCGCCGCGTACGTGAGGCGAAGGTCTACTCCGAGATCGTGCCGCACTCGATGCCGGTCGAGGAGATGCTCGCCAAGAACCCGAAGGCGATCATCCTCTCCGGCGGCCCCTCGAGCGTGTACGCCGAGGGCGCCCCCGCCATCGACAACAGCCTGTTCACCGCGGGCACCCCGGTGTTCGGGATGTGCTACGGATTCCAGCTGATGGCGCAGGGCCTGGGCGGGACCGTCGACGACAACGGGGCGCGAGAGTACGGCCGCACGCCGGTCACCGTCGGTGTCTCCGGCACGCTGCTCAAGGACATCCCGCCGGCCCACAACGTGTGGATGTCGCACGGCGACTCGGTCTCCGAGGCGCCCGAGGGCTTCACCGTGCTCGCGAGCACCGCTGACACCCCGGTGGCGGCCTTCGAGAACGTCGAGAAGCAGCTCGCGGGCGTGCAGTGGCACCCCGAGGTGCTCCACTCCGAGCACGGGCAGAAGGTGCTCGAGCACTTCCTGTGGGACATCGCCGGCGCGCGCCAGACCTGGACCATCGGCAACATCGCCGAGGACCAGATCGAGCGGGTCCGCGAGCAGATCGGTGACCACCGCGCGATCTGCGCGCTCTCGGGCGGCGTCGACTCGGCGGTCGCGGCGGCCATCGTCGCCAAGGCGATCGGTGACCGGCTGACCTGTGTCTACGTCGACCACGGCCTGATGCGGAAGAACGAGTCGGTCGCGATCGAGAAGGCGTTCCGGGAGTCGACCGGCGCCGAGCTGAAGATCGTCGACGCCGAGAAGGAGTTCCTCGACGCGCTCGCCGGGGTCACCGACCCGGAGGAGAAGCGCAAGATCATCGGGCGCGAGTTCATCCGCTGCTTCGAGCGTGCCGAGGTCGAGATCCTGGGTGACAGCGACGAGAAGGTCGCCTTCCTCGTCCAGGGCACCCTCTACCCCGACGTCGTCGAGTCCGGGGGCGGTGCCGGCACCTCCAACATCAAGTCCCACCACAACGTCGGCGGCCTCCCCGAGGACCTCGAGTTCGAGCTGGTCGAGCCGCTGCGTGAGCTCTTCAAGGACGAGGTGCGCGCCGTCGGCTCCCAGCTCGGCCTGCCCGACGAGATCGTCCAGCGCCAGCCGTTCCCCGGCCCGGGCCTGGGCATCCGCATCATCGGCGAGGTCACCAAGGAGCGGCTCGACATCCTGCGCGAGGCCGACGCGATCGCCCGCGAGGAGATGACCCTCGCCGGTCTCGACCGCGACATCTGGCAGATGCCGGTCGTGCTGCTCGCCGACGTCCGCTCGGTCGGCGTCCAGGGCGACGGCCGCACCTACGGCCACCCCGTCGTGCTCCGCCCGGTCACCTCCGAGGACGCGATGACCGCCGACTGGGCCCGGCTTCCCTACGACGTCATGGAGCGCATCTCCACCCGGATCACCAACGAGGTGAGCGAGATCAACCGGGTCACCGTCGACATCACCTCGAAGCCCCCGGGCACCATCGAGTGGGAATGATTCGTTGAGCGGTCCCGGCCATGGACAATGTCGTCCATGACTGAGCCGGACCTCGCTCGACGACTCCTCGACGCACATGTCGCCCATGAGATGGCGGCGATGCGCGGCGTACGCTTCCTCGATCTCGTCACCGGCGAGATCGACTTCGCGCTGCGCGCCGCCAGCGAGCTGACCCTCGACCAGGTGATGCCCCGCGACCTGATCAAGGAGGTCGCGCTGAAGTACGTCAGCACCTTCCGGCTCCCGGGCGCGATCCCGGAGGTCGCTGGTGCGCTCGCGACGAGGCTCAAGGCGCATCCCGCCAACGACACACCGCTGGGCAAGGTGGTCAGCCGACCGCGGATCGCCGAGCTCGTCGAGGCCCTGGTCGAGATGCGTACGCTGCGCCAGCAGGTCCTGCGCAGCCTGGCCGACAACTCCGGGATCCAGGCCGGCGTCGGCACTCTGATGCGTGGCACCGCTCGGGGTGCCGTCGACACCGGCCGCAGGCTCGCCGACAACCTTCCGGGCGGCTCGCTCGGCTTCTCGATCGCCGAACGCGTCGCCGGCCGGATGGCGGACACGGTGAAGGGCACCCCGGTCGGCGCGGCCGTCGACCAGAGCGCTCGCGAGCTCGCGGAGCGGGGCGCCGGAGCGCTGCTCGGCTACCTCACCGACACCGCCGCGAGCTCGGTCACCGACCAGGAGGTGCACGACGCGCTGCTGGAGGTCTGGGACGCGCTCGCGACCCGTCCGGTGCGCGAGCTCGCCGACCTGGTCGACGACGAGCAGCTGGTCGCGCTCTTCGTCGGGCTCTACCAGGTCTGGCTCGACGTCCGCGACTCCGAATACCTGCAGGCCCTGGTCGACACGGGCGTCGACTTCTTCTTCGACAGCTATGGGAGCTTCACCCTCGACCGACTCCTGGAGGAGTGGGGTCTGGGCCGCGACGACCTGGTCGAGGAGGCGCTCCGCTTCGGCCCGCCGGTGATCGAGGCGCTCGCCGAGGCCGGCGTCCTCGAGCAGCTGGTCCGCCGTCGGCTGTCGAGCTTCTACGACTCTCCGGAGGCCCAGGCTCTCCTGGGGTGACGCCCCGTGTGTTCGGCCGCTGCGTTGGGTACCGGATCGGAGCAGTCGATCAGGTAGGAGGCACGAGATGGCCGAGACGATCGTCGACGACAGGCTCTGGGAGAACTTTCATCGCGCGGTGAACATGACCTCGCGCGACCTGCGGCAGTGGCTCGCAGTGCAAGGCGCGGGGGAGACGACCGAGACCGAACCGGACCGAGCCGGCAGCGGGCTCGGCCACCGGGTGGCCGACATCCTCGGCAAGCGCCGGGCCGACGTGACCCCGGACGACGTGGACGTGATGCGGCGCGTCGTCGACAAGGTCACCGACCTGCGCGGCGGGGACACCGGCCAGTGGGAGCCGACCGCAGGAGAGGACCACTGGCGCCACCGGCTGATGAACGTCGGACACGACCCGCTGATCCCGTGAGTGCCGCGGAGTGGGTCCCGGAGTCGCCGACGCTCTCCGACCTGCGCAGCGCGGTCCAGGAGTGCCGCGGCTGCGAGCTCTACCGCGACGCGACCCAGGGTGTGATGGGCGAGGGGCGTACGCCGGCCCCGCTGATGCTTCTCGGTGAGCAGCCCGGTGACCGTGAGGACCGCGAGGGTGAGCCGTTCGTGGGCCCTGCGGGCGCCATCCTCCACGAGGCGCTCGCCGATGCCGGGATCGAGCCGGAGGCGACGTACACGACGAACGTCGTCAAGCACTTCCGCCACCGCCTCTCGGGCAAGCGCCGCATCCACCAGTCACCCACGAGCAAGCAGGTCGGCGCCTGCGCTCCGTGGCTTGCGGCGGAGCTGGACCTGGTACGTCCCAGCGGCGTCGTCCTGCTCGGCGGCACCGCCGGCAAGGCGCTGTACGGCTCGTCCTTCCGCGTCGGTGAGGCACGCGGCCACCTCCTCGACTGGCCCGAGGCCATCGCCACGGAGACCCTCGACCCCTGGGTACTCGCGACGACCCACCCCTCCGCCGTCCTCAGGGCGGAGGACGAGAGGCAGGCGACGTACGACGGTCTGGTCGCCGATCTGAAGGTCGCCGCCGCTGCCCTCGAGAAAAACTGAAAGGCGATGTCGAGATCGCCGGTGCACGCTCGACGCGTGGGTAAGAGCAACACAACCCACCCCTGAGGAGATCGAGATGAGCACCAACGCACAACGAGCCGGCTGGGTCATCACCGTCCTGGTCACCCTGTTCCTCGGCTTCGACATCGTCACGCACCTGCTTCAGGTCGAGCCAGTCATGGACTTCAACGACAAGATCGGCGCCCCGGGCTGGTTCCCCGTCGTCTGCGGCGTCGTCCTCGGCCTGTCGCTGGTCGCCTACCACGTCCCAGCCACCCGGGCGATGGGCACGATCCTGATCACCGCCTACCTCGGCGGCGCGGTCACGGTGAATCTGGTCTTCGGGCAGCCGGCCTTCAACACCGTCTTCGCCATCGCCACCGCAGTCCTCGTCTGGGCCGGCGCCTGGCCGCGCGACGAGCGCCTGCGCGCCCTCGTCAGCCGCGGCGCAGTCGCGTGAACGCTCCGAGCACGGTCTGCTCGGAGAGGATGAGGTAGCCGCGCAGCTCCTCAGCGGCCGCAGGTCCTCCCTGCTCGAGGAAGGTCTCGAGCAGGGAGCGGTTGCGTGTGACGAACGGTGCGTGCAGCGCCTCGGGGTTGTCGATCTCCAGGAACGCGAGCCGCAGCTCGGCGGCGATGTCGCGGAACAGGCGTTCCAGGCGCGGGCTGTCGGCGAGGGCGACGATGGCGTCGTGGAACGCCATGTTGGCGGTGCCCACCGTGCGCCAGTCGCGCGCCTCGAGGCTGGTCTCGCCCAGCTCCACCGCCTCGCGCATCGCCGTCACCGCGGGATGCAGCGGAGAGCCCGCGGCCAGCGCAGCGGGCTCGACGTAGCGCCGTGCCCGATAAATGTCGACGACGTCCGCGACGGTCGGGGAGGCGACCGAGACTCCGCGATGGGGTACGTGCTCGATGAGGCCCTGCTCCGCCAGCACGCGGAACGCCTCACGAAGCGTGTTGCGCGAGACGCCGAGCTTCTCGGCGAGGGAGATCTCCGACAGCCGGGTGCCGGGCGCGAACTCGCCGTCGATGATCCGCCGGCGCAGGGCGTTCGTCAGGGTGTCCTCGACATCGGGCATGACCGCATCCTAGGGGAACCGCATCCGCGGACAATCGAAACACCATTTTTACAATGACGGGTGTTGTTGTAGAACAATCTATGTCATCTTGTACTACACAAAGAGTGTGGTGCCAGCCACACAGCCCGTTGATGGCAGGAGTCCCCCATGACCGAGACGACCAGCGCCGAGCGCGCGAAGAGCTTCGCCCGTTCCCGCCGAGGACCCATCCTCGGCGCCATCTTCCTGATGGCCACCTCGGCCATCGGCCCCGGCTTCATCACCCAGACAGCGACCTTCACCGCGCAGCTCGGCGCGGCGTTCGCCTTCGCGATCCTGGCCTCGATCCTGATCGACTTCGCGCTGCAGATGAACGTGTGGCGCATCATCACCGTCGCCGGCAAACGGGCCGGCGACCTGGCGAACGAGGCGGTGCCGTACTCCGGTCACATGCTGGCGACGCTCATCGTGATCGGTGGTCTGGCGTTCAACATCGGCAACATCGCGGGTGCTGGTCTCGGCCTGAACGCCCTGCTCGGCATCGAACCGAAGGTCGGCGGCCTGCTCTCGGCACTGCTCGCGATCGGCATCTTCATGTACAAGCGGGCCGGCCGCGTCGTCGACATGGTCGTGCTCGGGCTCGGTCTGCTGATGATCGGGCTGACGCTCTTCGTTGCGATCGCGTCGCAGCCTCCGGTCGGCGACGCGCTGCGCCAGACCTTCGTGCCGGACACGCTCAACTTCGCCACGATCACCACGATCGTGGGCGGCACCGTCGGCGGCTACATCACCTACGCCGGCGCCCACCGCTACCTCGACTCCGGCCTGACCGGCCCCGAGCACGTCCCGGCCGTGCACCGCGCCTCGATGAGCGGCATCCTCGTCACCGGGATCATGCGGTACGTACTCTTCCTCGCGATCCTCGGCGTCGTCGCCTCGGGCGTCACCCTCGACTTCTCGAGCCAGGCGGCCAACCCGGCCGGCCAGGCGTTCGGGGCCGTGCTCGGTGACGCGGGCATCCGCATCTTCGGGGCGATCTTCTGGGCCGCGGCGATCACCTCCGTCATCGGCGCCGCCTACACCTCGGCCACCTTCATCTCGACCTTCTCGAAGAAGCTCGGTTCAGGCTGGCCGCTGCAGCTCGCGACCGTCGCCTTCATCGTGGTCTCCCTCGTCCTCTACCTGCTGATCGGCGCCGCACCCGCGGCTATCCTTGTCTTCGTCGGCGGCTTCAACGGTCTGATCCTCCCGATCGGCATGACGATCTTCATGTACATCGGCTGGTTCCGTCAGCGCGACGTCCTGCACGGCTACCGCTACCCGGTGTGGCTGCTGGCGCTGGGGACGATCGCGACCCTGCTCAGCTGGTACATGGGCATCGTCTCGATCGGCCCGATCTTCGCCTTCATCGGCATTGGAGCGTGAGCACCGTGAATGACATGGCAGCAACCATCGACCTGAACTCCGACCTCGGCGAGAACGCGCCCGACCGGGTCGTCGCGGACGACGCGGCGATGCTCGCGATCGTCTCGAGCGCCAACGTCGCCTGCGGGTTCCACGCCGGCACCCCCGAAGGGATCCGTACGACGCTCGCTGACGCCGTCGCCAACGGCGTCACGATCGGCGCGCACCCCGGCTACCGCGACTACGAGGGCTTCGGACGCCGCGCCACGGACATCGACTCCGCAACGCTGCAGGCGCACGTCGAGTACCAGCTCGGTGCGCTGATCGGCCTGACCTCGTCGGTCGGCGGCGCCGTCCGCTACGTGAAGCCGCACGGCGCGCTCTACAACACGATCGCCCGCGACGAGCGACAGGCGCGTGACGTGGTCGCCGCGGTCAAGGCGATCGACCCGTCCCTCGTGCTGCTGGGGCTCGCGGGCGGCGTCGTGCTCGACGTGGCCGAGAGCGCCGGGCTCGCGACGGCCGCGGAGGCCTTCGCGGACCGCGCCTACACGCCCGGCGGCGAGCTGGTCTCGCGCGCCGAGCCCGGTGCGGTCCTGCACGACGCCGACGCCGTCGCGGCCCGCATGCTGCGCCTCGCCCGCGAGGGTGTGGTCGAGGCGATCGACGGCACCGACGTCGCCGTACGCGCCGACTCGATCTGCGTGCACGGCGACAGCGACGGGGCGATCCGCATGGCCGCAGCGACCCGAGCCCTGCTCGAGGCCGAGGGCATCGCGATCGCCCCGTTCGCCGGAGCGGTGGCATGACCGCGAGCATCACCCAGCTCGCCGCGGCTCGCGCCGCGCGCACCTCCTACCGGGCGGGCGAGGTCGCACCGACGAGTGGCGTCGCCCACGGCCTGGTGCAGGCGAACCTGATCTCCGTGCCGGCCGACTGGGCCTTCGAGGTGCTGCTCTTCGCGCAGCGCAACCCGAAGCCGTGCCCGGTGCTCGAGGTGCTCGACCCGGGCGCCTACGAGTCGACCCTGGCGCCCGGCTCCGACCTGCGCACCGACGTCCCGGCGTACCGGATCTGGCGTGATGGCGTGCTGACCGAGGAGGTCACGGACGCGAGCGCGGCGTGGGAGGAGCACCCCGACCTGGTCTCGTTCCTGATCGGCTGCAGCTTCACGTTCGAGGCGGGCCTGGCCGACGCCGAGATCCCGATCCGTCACCAGGAGCTCGGCCGCAACGTGCCGATGTACCGCACATCCCGCCCGTGCGCTCCCGCCGGGCGCCTGCGCGGCGACATGGTGGTCTCGATGCGCCCGATCCCCGCTGACCGGGTCGCCGATGCCGTACGCATCTCCGGGCGCTACCCGGCGGTGCACGGTGCGCCGGTGCATGTTGGCGACCCGGCCTCGCTCGGCATCGCCGACCTCGCCGCTCCCGAGTTCGGGGACCCGCCGGAGGTGCGCGACGGCGAGGTGCCGGTGTTCTGGGCATGCGGGGTCACGCCGCAGGCCGCGATCATGGACTCGCGCCCGCCGTTCGCGCTCACCCACGCGCCAGGCCACATGTTCATCACCGACGTACGGGATGCGGAGTATCTGGCGTGAGGCGCGTTCTCATCGCATCGGATCAGGCGCTGCTGGTCGAGGAGGACGACCTCGAGGGAGCGATGCGGCTGCATGCGGCCCTCGTGGCCGCGCCGCCGACCGGCGTCGTCGAGCTGGTGCCCGCCGCCCGGACGGTGCTCGTCCGGTTCGACCCGACGCTGGTCGACGAGGTGAGCCTCGCCAAGGAGCTGGGTCGGGTCGAAGCCGTCCACGGTGGCCTCCCGACCGCTGGTTCGGTGACCATCGGTGTCCGCTACGACGGGCAGGACCTCGACGAGGTCGCGGAGCTGTTCGGGGTCAGCGCCGAGCAGGTCGTCGCGCGCCACACGGCCGCGACCTGGCGAGTGGCCTTCACCGGCTACGCGCCCGGTTTCGGCTACCTCGTCGGCGACGACCCGCTCTTCGACGTACCGCGGCGCTCCTCTCCGCGCACCCGGATCCCCGCCGGCTCCGTCGGGCTGGCCGGGACGTTCTCGGGCGTCTACCCCCGCGAGAGCCCCGGTGGCTGGCAGCTGATCGGGCGGACGGACGCGCCGATGTGGGACCTGCACCGGGATCCGCCCGCCCTGCTCGCGCCCGGGATGACCGTGCGGTTCGAGCGGCTCGAGCGGGAGGCGGTCGCGGTGACAGCCTCCGACCCGGTTGCCGACACGACGGAGCACCCCTTCGCCGTCGAGGTCGTACGCCCCGGCCTGCAGTTGGTGCTCGAGGACCTCGGCCGCCCCGGCCATGCTGCCCTCGGCGTCTCCGCGTCGGGGACGGCCGACCGCCGCGCCCTGCGGGCCGCGAACCGCGCCGTGGGGAACGCTCCGGGAGTGGCAGGTTTCGAGCTCGCCGGCGGCGGTGCGGTCCTGCGCTTCACCGGCCCCGCGGTCGTCGCCGTCGCGGGCGCCCCTGCCGAGACGACGATCGTACGCACCGACGGACCGCCGCTCCCTGTCGAGCACGGCGCCGCCACCGCGCTCGAGGACGGCGAGGAGCTGCGTCTCGGCGCGGTGAGCGCCGGCCTGCGTGCCGTGATCGCGGTGCGTGGCGGCCTGGATCTCGAGCCGGCCCTCGGCAGCCTCTCCAGCGACACGCTCGCGGGCCTCGGCCCCGGCGACCTCGGCGGACGGCCCCTGCGCGCAGGCGACGTCGTGCCGCTGCACGGGCCCGCGGCCGCACCCCATGCGGTGGACCCGAACCCCGCTCCCGCCGACCCGCTGCCCGCACCCGGTGACACGGTCGAGCTGCGCATCGTGCTCGGCCCGCGCGAGGGTTGGTTCACCCCGGCGGGCGTACGCACCCTCGTCGAGCAGGAGTGGACCGTCACGCCCCGCTCCGACCGGGTCGGCGTACGTCTCGAAGGCGCCGTCCCGCTCGAGCGCTCCGTCTCCGGCGAGCTGCCGAGCGAGGGGGCGGTGACCGGCGCGATCCAGGTGCCACCCGACGGCCGGCCCGTGCTGTTCCTTCCGGACCACCCGCTCACCGGCGGCTATCCGATCATCGGCGCGGTGATCGACCGTGACCTGGACCTGGCCGGGCAGCTGCCGCCCGGGGTCCGCATCCGCTTCCGACCCGTCGCGCCCACTGTGCCTACTTTGCCTATTGGGCCGACGACCGAGATCCGAGGAGACTGACATGCGCAGGGTGCTCATCGCCAACAGGGGAGAGATCGCCGTCCGCGTCGTGCGGGCGGTTGCCGAGGCCGGCCTCGTGTCGGTCGCCGTCTACGCCGACCAGGACGCCGACGCGCTGCACGTCCGTCTTGCCGACGAGGCGTACGTGCTCGGTGGGTCCACCGCCGCCGAGTCCTACCTCAGCGTCGAGTGGCTGATGGCCGCGGCGCAGGCCTCCGGCGCCGACGCGGTGCATCCGGGCTACGGGTTCCTGTCGGAGAGCGCCGAGTTCGCGCGCGCCGTCGAGGCCGCCGGCCTGATCTGGATCGGACCGAGTCCCGAGAGCATCGACAGCCTCGGCGACAAGATCACCGCGCGCCGGATCGCGCAGAGCGTGGGCGCACCGCTGGTGGCAGGCACCGACCGGCCGCTGGAGTCGGCCGACGAGGCGGTCGCGTTCGCGCGCGAGCACGGGCTCCCCATCGCGATCAAGGCCGCCTTCGGCGGCGGTGGCCGCGGGTTGAAGGTCGCCCGCGAGCTCGACGACGTCGCGGATGCCTTCGACTCCGCCTCGCGCGAGGCGCTGGCCGCGTTCGGCCGCGGTGAGTGCTTCGTCGAGCGGTTCCTGGAGCGTCCGCGGCACATCGAGGCGCAGGTGCTCGGCGACGGCACCGGGCATGTCGTGGTCGTCGGCGACCGGGACTGCTCGCTGCAGCGCCGCAACCAAAAGCTCGTCGAGGAGGCGCCCGCGCCGGGGCTGACCGACGAGCAGCGTCGCCGCATCCACGACGCCGCGCGCGACATCTGCGCCGCGGTCTCCTACCGCGGGGCTGGGACCGTCGAGTTCCTGATGGGCGAGGACGGGGTGATCTCGTTCCTCGAGGTGAACACCCGCCTGCAGGTCGAGCACCCGATCACCGAGGCGGTCACCGGCGTCGACCTCGTCGCGGAGCAACTGCGCATCGCCGCGGGCGAGGGGCTCTCCTTCTCGGAGACGCCGGCGCCGACCGGCCATGCGATCGAGCTGCGGATCAACGCCGAGGACCCGGGCCGCGGCTTCCTGCCGAGCCCCGGCGTCGTGACCGGCCTGCGGGTCCCCGCCGGCCCCGGGGTGCGCTGGGACGCCGGGATCGAGGCGGGCGACACGGTGCAGGGCGCCTTCGACTCGCTGATCGCCAAGCTGATCGTGCACGCGCCGGACCGGGACACCGCGGTCGTACGTGCCCGCCGCGCGCTCCGCGAGCTCAGTGTCGAGGGGGTCGCGACCGTCGTACCTTTCGCTCGCGTCCTGCTCGACGACCCGGCCTTCTCGACGGCCGGGTTCGCGGTGCACACGCAGTGGATCGAGACCACGCTGATGCCGAGCCTGGAGGCACAGCGGCGACCCGAGCCGGCGCCCGTGCAGCCGCTTCGGCGGGTGCCGATCGAGATCGACGGCCGCCGGGTGATGCTCGGGCTTCCGGATGACCTGCTGCGTGGTCTCGCGGCAGGCGGATCGGTGACGGGTGATGTCGGGTCGGCGGGCGTCGCCGACCCCGCCGTGCTCGAGGCAACCGTCCCCGGCGTACTCGTCGACTGGCTCGTCCCCGACGGCGAGCCGGTCACCGAGGGCCAGGACGTCGCCGTCATCGACGCCATGAAGATGGAGACCCGCGTCGCCGCACATCGTGCGGGCGTGCTCTCCCGCGGCACCGACGTGGGTGGGACGGTCGCGATCGGGGACGTGCTGGGGAAGATCGAGGTCTAGCTCGTGTGATCGATGATCGCCGGGATGACCTTGTCCCAGGTGGAGGGCGGGGGCGGCTCGTGGCCGACGCCGTCGAGGACGAGGAGCGTCGCGTCGGGGATGTCGCGGGCGAGGATCTCGGCGTGGCCGATCGGGAACAGCGGGTCGCGGGTGCCGTGGATGACCAGCGTCGGGGCGGCGATGTCGGCCAAGGTCGCCTCGACCGGCTCGCCGTCGCTCATCGCCTGGTGGTTGGCGAAGCTCGGCCGCATGTCCGGCGTGCGGCGTACGACCCGCTCGATCACCGCCCGCATCCTGGCCTCGTCGAAGCCCTCGGGAACGAACGCCCGCTGGTCCTCCACCAGCATCGACACCAGAGCCTCGTGGTCATCGGGATCCGGGACCTTGGTGGTGGCCGCCTTCGCGAAGAAGTCGGCCAGCTCCTCGCCGATGGGCGGCAGGTCGGGTACGCCGTCGAAGGCCGGTGAGGTCTCGTTGAGGATCAGCGTCTCGACCCGCTCCGGATAGAGCACCGCCGCACACTGGGCCAGCGCCCCGCCCATCGAGATGCCGAAGATGTGCCCCTTGTCGAGGCCGAAGGCGTCGAGGAGAGCCGGGATGTCCGCGATCATGTCGCGCCCGGTGTAGCCAGGCTCTCCCGGCGGCCAGGTCGTCGAGCGGCCGGTGTCGCGGTGGTCGTAGCGGATCACGAACCTCCGGCCCGCGGCCAGCGCCTGGCAGAAGTCGTCCTCCCAGTAGTCCATCGAGGCGCTCATCCCACCGACGAGCAGGATCGGCGGGTCCGCCGGACTCCCGAACGTCTCGACGCACAGCTCGATCCCGTTGACCGCCAGTGTCAGTTCGCCCATGGCGTCCAGCAAACGGGCGGGTCCGAGCCGCGTCAAGCGCTTAAGGCGTGGCGTACGCGTCGACCTCGGCGCGCAGCCGGGTCTTGACGTCGTCGGGTGCGTAGGAGACGTCGACCGCGGCACGGGCGAGGTCGGCGATGCCGGCCGCGTCGAGGCCGAGGAGGTCGGCCGCGATCTCGTACTCCTGGTTGAGCGTGGTCGCGAACATCGGCGGGTCGTCGGAGTTGATCGTGACCGGCACGCCGGCATCGACGAACGTCTTGAGCGGGTGCTCCTCGAGCGTCGCGACGGCACCGGTGGCGACGTTGGACGAGGGGCAGACCTCGAGCGGGATTCGGTGCTCGGCGAGGTGGGCGAGCAAGGCGGGATCCTGGGCCGCCGAGGTGCCGTGGCCGATCCGCTCGGCCTTCAGCACGGTCAGGGCGTCCCAGATCGTCTGCGGGCCGGTCGTCTCGCCGGCGTGCGGCAGCGACCGGAGCCCCGCTGCGCGAGCCGCGTCGAAGTGCCTCTCGAACTGTGGCCGGGGAACCCCCACCTCGGGCCCACCAAGCCCGAACCCGACGAGCGCCTCGGGGCCGTGGTCGACGGCGTACGTCAGCGTCGCATCGGCCGCCGGAATCCCCGACTCACCGGGGATGTCGTAGATCCAGCGCAGCGTGATCCCGAAGTCGCGCTCGGCGCCCACCCGGGCGTCCTCGAGCGCCTCGGTGTAGGCCTCGATCGCCATCCCGGTGTGCCCGGTCTGCCCCGGCTCGCGCACGGCCAGATCCGGGCGTACGGAGGTGTAGGGGGTGCAGGTCAGTTCGGCGTAACGGACCTGCTGGGTCTGCGCCAGGTCGCGCGCGATCTCGTAGGTCAGATAGCGGATGTCCTCCGGCGTACGGACCAGGTCGACGACCGAGAGGTAGACCTCGATGAAGTGCGCGAAGTCGCTGAACGTGAAGTACTCCCGCAGCAGCTCGATGTCCGCCGGTACCGTCCCCGGATGCCGCGCAGCCAGCTCCGAGACGATCCGCGGCGAAGCCGACCCGACGTGGTGGACATGGAGCTCGGCCTTGGGCAGCCCGGCGATGAAGGTCTTCAGGTCACTCACGCCTCGATCCTCACACGCGGGTTCGCCCTCCCGCGACTCCCTTTCCTGCGGCTGCAGCAGGCGATGACACCTCGTGAGTCCGTTCACTAGGTGTCATCGGCATGTGCAGCAGCCGGAGGGCTATGCGGCGTACGTCACCGTGTCGGGCCAGACCCCCGTGGCCACGGCCTCCTTGTACGCCTTCATGAGGATCTTGGCCGCTGCAGAATCGAGCGCGGAGTCAGGCACAGAGAACTGCTCGCCGCCCTCGGCCTTCGCGATGGTGACCACGCTGGACCGCGCGGCTCCGGGCCACTCGATGGAGTACGTGACCGACCGCCCGTCCTCGAACGACTTCCTGCCCTCTACCAGCATGCCCATCAGCGGTCTGCCTCTCGTGCCCGGGCGCGATACCCACTCCGCGTACGCGGAGACAATGTAACCTCAGGATCGGGTGCACATCCACCAGCGCCAGGGGCGGATGATCGCCTGAACCGAGGAGACGAAGATGCGGGCGATCCACCACTGGGACCTCTGGGTCGACGACTTCGAGACCGCCTCGGGGGAGTGGGGCTGGCTCTTCGGCGAGCTCGGCTGGGAGGCCGGCGAGAAGGGCCACTTCTGGGAGGCGCCGGACGGGACGTACGTCTTCATGGAGCACTCCACGGACCAGCACGGCACGCAGGACCGGCTCCGGCCCGGCGTCAACCACATCGCGTTCATGATCGACGACCGAGACCAGCTCGACAGGATCCGGGCGGCGTCGACCGAGCACGGCTGGCACGAGATGTACGCCGACCGCTACCCGCACGCAGGCGGCGACGAGCACACGGCGCTCTACCTGGAGAGCTCTGAGGGGTTCGAGGTCGAGATCGTGCTGGAGATCGACGACCTCACTGCCTAGAGGTCGTCGTCTTCGGCGTCGCTGTCGTCGATGATGTGGATGGCGGCCTCCTCCGCGGAGGCGCCGGCGCCGTCGATGCCGGCATCGATCCCGTACAGCTCGGACTCCGCGTCCTCGCCCTCGCCACGGTCGGGGTCGACCAGCCGACCCGCTCGCTCGTCGCCGACCTCGCGGCCGTCGGGGTCGTCGCTCTCCTCGGCATCGTCGTACTCGACCGCGTAGGGATCCGGCTCGGGCACCTCCTGATGGCGGCGCTGGTCGATGCACTCCCGGTGCTCCTCCTCCCAGGGCGTGTTGCCGTAGTCGGTGGAGTAGTGGTCGGCGGTGACGATGCCGTGGTCGAGCTCGTCGCGCACCTCACCTTCGAGAACGTCCCCGGAGAGCGCGTCCTCACCGGTGATCTGGTCCTCGTCGTCGACACTGTAGTCGCCGTAGTTCTCGCGCGATTCGCTCACTTGAGTCTCCTGATCAGCCGGGCATTGGGGTCATCACGGCCCCCTTCGGTAACGTTAACCCGGTCCGGTATGGAGTGGAACCGGACGGAAACATACGACGCGGGGATCGACCAAGGGAGCAGACCAGATGGCGCCTCGCGCCCGATTGGCGGTGGCGGCCGTTGCCGTGCTCGCCGGCGCCTCGATCGCGCTCGGCGCGATGCCTGAATCTGCCGGTCCGCTGGGGTCTCTGGGGTCTCTGGCCGGGAATGCCTTCGCGCGCGACAACGAGGGCGTGGTGCCCTCGACGCCGACATCGACGCCCGACTGGGCGCCCTACTCGACCCAGCCCAACATCCTCATGATCACGGCGGACGACCTCGCCTACGAGGATCTCGAGTTCATGCCCCACACCCGCAGCCTCCTGGCCGCGCAGGGCACCTCGCTGACCGAGGCAATCGCGCCCACGCCGATCTGCGTGCCGGCCCGCGCCTCCCTGCTGACCGGGCAGTACAGCCAGAACCACCACACCGTGACGATCAACGGCGAACGCGGTGGCTACGAGTCGATGGACCACACCGGCACGCTGCCCGAGGCGCTGCAGGATGCGGGCTACGACACCCTCTTCGCCGGCAAGTACCTCAACGGCTACGGCCTCAACGGAACGGCCAAGGACGTGCCGCCCGGATGGACCGACTGGCGGGCGACGACCGACATGTCGACCTACAACTTCATCCGGCCGCGGATCAACCACAACGGCAAGCTCACGACCTACAACCGCTACACGACGTACGTCATGCGGGACCAGGCCAACGAGATGATCTCGGCGCCGGAGCGCGCCGACAAGCCGTGGTACATGTGGCTGAACTACGTGGCACCGCACCACGGCGGGCCCGACGAGCCGGAAGACCCCGAGGGCACCAGCACGACCAGACCGGCGGAGGAGGACAAGCACTCCTTCGACGGTCTCGAGCTGCCGGACACTCCCAACATGTTCCGCACCCCGACCGATGCGCCGCGGATCTCGGCCTCCCGCAAGCACTTCGACGCGCAGGGCCGCGCCGAGCTGCGGATCGCGCACGAGCAGCGGGTCGAGGCCGTCCAGTCGCTCGACCGCGCGGTCGCCAGCCACGTACTCCGTCTCCAGGAGACCGGCCAGCTCGACAACACCATCATCATCTTCTCCTCGGACAACGGCTACACCACCGGCGGCCACAACATCAACGGCAAGCTGATGCACTACCGCGAGACGCAGCGGATCCCGGTGATCCTGCGCGGCCCGGGCATCCCGGCCGGACGAACCCTGGCCACCGGGGTCGGCAACCCCGACATCGCCACCACGATCATGGCGGTCGCCGGCGCCGAGCCGGGGCGGACCCAGGACGGCGTCAACATCATGCCGTGGCTGAAGGCCCCCGCGCAGGACCGGGTGATCCCGCTCTCCGCCTGGCGGGTCAACGACGGCTACAAGCAGATCTACTCGGGGATCCGCTTCGGTGACTGGACCTACGCCCGCTTCTCCGACGGCAGCGAAGAGCTCTACGACCTGGCCGAGGACCCCTACCAGATCCGCTCGCTCGCGCTGCTCCCCGAGTACGCCGACGAGCTGGCCGAGCTGCGTGGGCTGAGCGAGAAGTACGCCGACTGTGCCGGTGACGAGTGTCCGAAGGAGTTCTACCCCGCCGACTGATCGCCCAGGTCGGCCGCGCAGCGGAACCCCAAGTTGCCCGCGGTCGAGTCGGGCGGGCTGCTGGAGCGCGCCGAGAGCCGGTAGCGGTGGCAGTAGGAGTCGTGGCAGAGGTAGGAGCCGCCGCGCATGACCCGGGTCAGGCCCTCGGCCGGGCCCCGCGGGTCCGAGGAGGAGCCGGACTCGACGAGGTCGGCGTAGTAGGTCGGCGAGAACCAGTCCGCACACCACTCCCAGACGTTGCCAATCATCTGGAACAGCCCGAAGCCGTTGGGTTCGTACGTCCGCACCGGCGCGGTCGTGACGAACCCGTCGTCGGCGGTGTTGGTGTCGGGGAAGACTCCCTGCCAGACGTTGGCGTGGTGGGTGCCGTCCTGCTCCAAGTCGTCGCCCCACGGGAACCGTGATCCGGTGAGACCGCCGCGGGCGGCGTACTCCCACTCGGCCTCGGTCGGCAGCCTCGTCCCGGCCCAGTCGCAGTAGGCCAGCGCGTCGTCATGGGAGACATGCACGACCGGGTGGTTGCCGCGGCGGCCGACGTTGGAGCCGGGGCCCTCCGGGGCCCGCCAGGACGCGGCGCGTACGCCGAGCCACCAAGGTGCCTCGGGAGAGCGGCCCAGGACATCGCGGGGCGATCCGTCGAAGGCCAGGTGGAAGACGGCCGAGAAGCCCTCTTGCTCGGCCGTGGTGACGTGGCCGGTCGCCTTCACGAACCTGGCGAACTCCTCGTTGGTGACCGCGGTCGCGTCCAGCCGGAAGCCGGGCAGGTCGACCGGGTGCACCGGACCTTCGCCGTCGGCCTGGTAGCCCTCGCCGAACGAGTCCCCGGCGGCGTACGTCCCACCGGGGAGGTCGACAAGGGTCCGGCGGCGCTTGCGGGGCAGCGCCGGCGGGCGCTGGGCCGGGTCAGGGCTGGGCCCACGGGTCGCGCCGAAGGTGAGGTCGGAAGGCACGCCCACCAGCCTACGAGCTGTGCCTATTGCTTCGGGCTTCGCTTCAGCCGGTATAAGTCGCCTTCAGACTGCCCGCGCTCGCGACGACCTTCCCCTTCTTGCCCGTGACCATGAGGCCGGGCGTGCGGGCCTTGCCGTTGGCGTCGGCCTTGATCTTGACCGTGCAGGTCGGCTTCTTGCCGGCGCACTTGAAGTCACCCGTCGGCCGGTAGGTGACCGTCATCGACTGGTTGTCGGCCAGCCCCTCGACGTAGGCCGCCATGTAGGTGCACTTCGGCTTCCCCTTCGGGCACGAGCGCTCGACCGTGTGCCACTCCATCCGGGCCGCGGCCGCCTTGCCGCAGAGCTTGGCCGGCTCGCCGGCGCGGACCGTGCCCCAGGCGTACGTCACCTTGGTGGTCGCCTGCACGCACGCCTCGGTGCCGCCCTTGGCGACCGGCAGGGTGTAGGTGAGCTCCGGGTCCTCGCCGGCGGTCGGCTGGGTGGCGCCGTCGTCGATGGAGGCGATGCCGGAGGTGACCGCCGGGGCGGTGACCTTCAGCGTGACCTCACGGTAGCCCGCCGCGGCGGCGCCGGTCGGCGCCTCGGGTGTGCGGGCGTAGCAGCTGTCGAGCTGGGTGATCGCAGCGACGTTCTTGGCGGCGAGGTCCTCGTCGGTGAGCCGCAGGTTGGTGACGGCCAGGACACCGGCGATCTCGGGGCGGCCGACCTCCCGCAGGCATCGGGGGTCATCGAGCGTCCAGGCGTCCGCGACCTGCCTGCTCCAGCTGTTGGCGCCGCCGTCGGCGCAGTCGAGCAGCTCCGCGTACCACTGCGAGCCCAGCGCCGAGGGCCACTCCCCGGCGTAGCTGAACCCGCTGCCGCTCTTGGTGACCACTCCGGCATCGGCGAGCCCGGCGCTGCCCTTGT
This sequence comes from Nocardioides sp. NBC_00850, assembly GCF_045207335.1. NCBI lineage: Bacteria > Bacillati > Actinomycetota > Actinomycetes > Propionibacteriales > Nocardioidaceae > Nocardioides > Nocardioides sp. NBC_00850. The sequence goes on along the minus strand of NZ_CP108845.1, from coordinate 6,101,873 downwards.
CCTTGACCATGGCGTCCGCAGCGCAGCGGATCTGCTCGGGATCGGCCCAGGCCGGGGTGTCGCCGGCGAGGGCGAGAGTGCGCGCGACGTCCTTCTCGGCACCGCGCAGCGGACCGATCTCACCGGTGAAGTAGGCCCACGCCGAGGTGCCGAGGAAGGCCACCGCGACGAGTACGCCGACGCTCACGAGCCAGCGCAGCGCCAGGCGTACGGGGCGGCCCCGATCGCGCCGCCGCCGTGGCAGCGGGGGCAGCCCGAGCCGTCGCCGACGGGCCTCCTCAGCCGCCGCGTTGGCGAGCTCGGTGGGTTTCGGTTGTTGTTGAGCGGTGCTGCCGGTGGGGTCGGACATCTCACTCTTCTCGAGACGGTTCAGCGAGGATCGTAGAGGGTAGTCGTTTCCGATACCCCCTGCCACTCCCCAGTGGCTTCCGCCTCAACGACGCGGACTACTTCCACTTTGCGGCGGCATCCAACAGCCGGTCGATGGAGCCGCGAGTCCTCGTCGTGGCCACGCCACCGGTGGCCCGTTCCAGTTCGAAGGTGGGACTCCCCGCGGAGTTGCGGGGTTTGCGGATCAGGCTCAGGGCGATCCCGTCTCCGATGTGCAGCACGTCGACGTCGTCTTTGGAGTTGGTCCACGGCGTTGACCAGCTCGGCTCCTTGCCGCCCCAGAAGAACGTCACGGTTTCGCGGTACGTGCGGGGGGACTGGTGCTTCTCGAACACCCCCAGCGCAAGTACGCGCTCCAGATCTGCCAGCGACCTCACGATGGCTGCGTCTTCGTACCCTGCCAGGGAGCCCAATTCGCTGGCTGCCGCAGCCACGACCCTCTCGGGGGCCTCGGCCTCGAGCAACACCGTCCCGTTCGTCTGGAACGACCTCACGCGCAAGGCGCCGCCCCGCTCGAGCGCACCCTCCAGCTGCTCCCGGTTCGGCGACCCGGCATGACCGAGGTTGAGGTTCCGGTAGAACACGACGTGCATCAGGTCATCGGCCTTCGTACAAGGTCGTCCGTTCGCGTACGTCCCGGCCGATGCCTGCGCCGATCTCCTCGAGCTCGGCGACGGTCTTTGCCGAACCGTGTTCGGAGCCGGCCATCCGGGAGATGGTCTCCTCCATGAGGGTGCCGCCGAGGTCGTTGGCGCCGGCTTGGAGCATGGCTCTGGTGCCGTCGATGCCGAGCTTGACCCAGCTCGTCTGGATGTTGTCGATGCGGCCGTGGAGCATGATCCGGGCCAGGGCGTGGACGGCGAGGTTGTCGCGCATGGTCGGGCCCGGGCGAGCTGCGCCGGCGAGATAGATCGGGGCGCTAGTGTGCACGAACGGGAGCGGCACGAACTCGGTCAGCTCGGCGTTTCCGTGCTCGCGGGCCTGGTCCTGGATGCCGGCGAGGACGCGTAGGTGGCCGACCCAGTGGCGTGGGTTGTCGACGTGGCCGTACATCATCGTCGACGTCGTCGGGATGCCGACGCGGTGGGCGGTGGAGACGATCTCGATCCAGGTCTTCGCAGGCAGCTTGCCCTTGGTCAGCACCCAGCGGACCTCGTCGTCGAGGATCTCCGCGGCGGTGCCGGGCAGCGAGCCCAGCCCGGCCTCGCGGACCTTGATCAGGAAGTCCTCGATGGAGAGTCCGGTGCGGGAGGTGCCGTTGACGATCTCCATCGGGGAGAAGGCGTGCACGTGCATCTCGGGCACCCGCTGCTTGACGGCCTGGACGAGATCGAAGTACGCCGTCGACGGGAGCTCGGGGTCGATCCCGCCCTGCATGCAGACCTCGGTGGCGCCGAGGTTCCAGGCCTCCTCGGCGCGGTCGGCGACCTGGTCCAGATCCAGGGAGTACGCATCTGCGTCGGTCTTGCGCTGGGCGAAGGCGCAGAACCGGCAGCCGACGTAGCAGACGTTGGTGAAGTTGATGTTGCGGTTGACGACGTAGGTGACGGTGTCGCCGTTGACCTGTTGGCGCAGGTTGTCGGCGAGCCTGGTGACCTGGCGCAGCAGGTCGCCCTCGGCGGTCATCAGGGTCAGTGCGTGCTCGTCGGAGAGGTTGCCGGGGTCCTTCTCAGCGGCGGCGAGAGCCTCGTGCCCCTCGGCGTGGAGTACGGCCGGTGCGCCGGTCGCGGTGGCTGCCTCCCGCACGGCGTCCCAGTCGCCGTAGACCGTCTCGAAGTCGTCCCTGCGGTCGTTGGTGCGACCCTCGGTGTCGACCGAGGCGTGCAGGTCGACCCGGCCGGCCGCGGTGAAGCCACCGTCGGGCTCCTGCCACGGGTGCCCTTCGGGGCGGATGCCGTCACGGGCCAGCCCGTCCTCATCAGCGAGGGCCTCGACGTGGGTCAGGACGCGCGGGTCGATCCAGGCCTGCCCTTCGCGCAGGGTGCCGTTGACGTACTCCGGGTGGACGGTCAGCCGCGGCCGCAGCCCGAAGCCGGCCTCGGCGGACACCTGGCGCAGCGCGTCCAGTGAGGGCCAGGGGCGCTCGGGGTTGACGTGGTCGGGCGTCAGCGGTGAGACGCCGCCCCAGTCGTCGATCCCGGCGCCGAGCAGCGCGCGGCACTCGTCGAGGTCGACCAGGTTGGGTGGCGCCTGGACCCGGGCCTTGGGTCCGAGGACGATCCGGGTGACCGCGATCGCGGCCAGATACTCATCCAGCCCCAGGTCGTCGACATGGCGCATCGCGGTCGACGGCTTGGCCCGGAAGTTCTGCACGATGATCTCCTGCAGCCCGGCGTAGGCCTTGTGCACCTTCCGCAGCGCGAAGATCGTCTCGGCGCGCTCGGTGAGGTTCTCGCCGATGCCGACCAGCAGTCCGGAGGTGAACGGGATCGAGAGGCGACCTGCGTCCTCGAGGACCCGCAGCCGCACCGCGGGGTCCTTGTCGGGCGAGCCGTAGTGGGCCTCGCCCTTGGTCTCGAAGAGCCGTCGGCTGGTGGTCTCCAGCATCATCCCCATCGAGGGGGAGACCGGCTTGAGCCGGTTCATCTCCTCCCACGACATCACCCCGGGGTTGAGGTGGGGGAGCAGGCCGGTCTCCTCGAGCACCCGGATCGCCATCGCGCGCACGTAGTCGAGGGTCGACTCATAGCCACGGGACTCGAGCCACTCGCGCGCTTCGGGCCACCGGTCCTCGGGCCGGTCCCCGAGGGTGAACAGCGCCTCCAGACAGCCCAGCTTCGCGCCTTCGGCGGCGATCTCGAGGATCTCATCAGGGCTCAGGTAGGGTTCGCGGCCCTCCCGCTCTGCCTGCCCCGGCGTCTCCACGAACGTGCAGTAGTGACATCGGTCCCGGCACAGCTTGGTGACCGGGATGAAGACCTTGGGGGAGTACGTCACCGTCTCGGGTCGCCCGGCCGCGACCAGCCCGGCGTCACGTACCTTCGCCGCGGCGGCGGTCAGCCGGTCGAGGTCGTCGCTCCGGGCCGCGAGGAGTGCTGAAGCCTCCGCCACGTCCAGGGCTGCGCCGCGTTCGGCCCGGGCCAGCGCCCGGCGGATCTGCTGAGGTGTCGGCTGCTCGCTCATCACCAAGCAGCCTAGTATGGGCCGCCCAGTTGTCGAACTAGTTGTCGATCTGGGCACTCGCTCCGGGGGCCGTGGCGACGAACTTGGCGGTCCAGTCCTTCGGGCCCGACCAGTCGACGATGGCTCCCTTGCCCTCACCGTCGGGGGTGCCTGGCCAGACGCACTTCGCGTTCTTCGCGTCCGAGCACTTGCCGCCGTTGAGGGTGAGCTTCACGTTGAACTTCTTGCCGGGCTGGAAGCCCTCGAAGGTGAGCCGCCAGGTGTTGCACTCGATCTTCTGCTTCGTATAGGTCGGGTCGGTGCACTTGTCCTGCTTGATCCACTCGAGCTTCTTCGCCTGAGCCTTGCCGCAGGCGTCGGCGTCGGTGGCCTTCGCGGTGCCCCAGGCGAAGGTGACGGTGGTCTTGACCGCGATGCAGCCTTCGACGCCTCCCTCGGTGACGGGGAGCTCGTAGGAGGAGCCCTTGAGCTCCTCGTAGCTGCTGCTGCCCGTCTTGGCGATCCCGATCACCGACTCGCCGCCGGGAGCGGTGGGCTCCTGTACGTCGAAGTCGACCTGCATGTAGGCAGGCTTGGGGGTCACCTTGGCGCCGAGGGCGTCGGCCTTGACGTAGCAAGCGTCGAGGGCGGCGACGGCCTTCTCCTTGGCCGGGCCGGCGGCACCGGGGTCGCCGTCCTTGAGGAGATCGTCGACCGCGATCAGGCCCGCCATGGAGGTCTTGTCGACCTCCTTCTCCATGCAGCGGGTGTCGCCGACCTTCCAGTTGTCGCCGATCTCGGTCGCCCAGGACTCGGTGCAGTCGAGCAGGCCCCGGCTGAAGTTCATCGCGTCGTCCGCGGGCCATTCGCCGGTGTAGGTCCAGTCGTCGCCCGCGTCCACCACGCCGTGGGAGCGCAGCTCGGCGGCGGGAACCTTCCCGACCAGGGTCTCGGCCGCGCAGGTCATCTGGTCCTCGGTGGCCCAGCCCGGCTTGGGTACGCCACTGGCGATCGCCTCAGCCGCCTTGGCGTCGTCGCCGTGGAGACCGAAGATGCCGAAGCCCTGGGTGAAGATGCCGACACCGAGGAGCAGAACCGCGGCAACCCCGCCGCCGACGATGGTGTAGAGCTTCTTCTTGTCGCCGCCGTTGCCCTGGCCGGCGTTGGAGTGGTGCGAGGGCAGCCACTCGGGCTGGCCGCCGCCGGCGCCGGTGTTGCCGGTCGAGGCCGCCGCGGCCGCGGCGGCAGCGGCCTGGGGCAGACCCTTGCCGCTGTGCACGACCGTGGAGTCGGTCTCGTTGGCGAGCGGGGCGGGAGTCGGGGTGCCTTCGCCCGGGCGCTTGACGATCGTCGGCTGCGCTTCGGCCTCGGGCACAGGGGTGCCGCCCCCGGAGGTTCCGCTGGCCGTCGTGTCGTAGCTGGCACCGGGTCGGGAACCGAGATCGGCAGCGGCCGCTCCGGCGACACCGCCGATGACACCACCACCGAGACCGGACTCCTCGAGCCGGTCGGCGGCCTTGTCGAGGGCCTTGGAGAGCTCGGCCGCGGTCCGGAAGCGGTTCTCCGGCTTCTTCGCCAGCGCCCGCTGGATGATCGGGTTGATCAGGTCGGCACCGGGCGTCGAGGCGGGCAGCCGCGGCACCGGGTTGTTGATGTGGGCGCTCATCAGCTCGAAGTCGGTGCCGGTGTAGGGAGCCTTGCCGGTCAGGCAGGCCCACAGCAGACAGCCGGCGGCGTAGATGTCGCCCGCCGCGGTCGCCTGCTCACCCATGTGACGCTCGGGCGACATGTAGGGCAGCGAGCCCACCACGGAGCCGGCCCGGGTCACGTTGGAGTCGCCCTCGGTCGCGATGCCGAAGTCGGTGAGGTAGGGGACGAGCTCGCCCTCCTGGCGCTCCCACAGGAGCACGTTGGACGGCTTCACGTCGCGGTGGACCACACCGGCGCGGTGTGCGTCGAAGAGGGCGTCGCTGACGTCGCCGACCAGGCGCAGCGCCTGGACGGTCTCCAGCTGCCCCTTGGTCTTCAGCCAGCCGTGCAGGTCGCCATCGGGGACGTACTCGGTGACGAGGTAGACGGTGCCCTCGACCTCGCCGTATTCGATGATCTGAACGATGTTGCGCGAGCGCAGCTTGGCCAGGATGTTGGCTTCCCGCTCGAAGCGGGTGATGAAGTCCTTGTCGACCGTGAGCGAGGGCAGCACCAGCTTCAGCGCCACCTTGCGTCGCAGTGCCGGGTCCTTCGCCTGGTAGACGACACCCATGCCACCTTGACCCAGGACCCGCTCGATCACGTAGCGACCGAACTGCTCGCCTTCCTGGGGGAACGCAACCATCTTTAGAACCTCGCCCTGATTTTTTTACCCGATTCCAGACCTCTGCCGAAACCCTAGCGTCCCCTTAACGATCGTCGCGCGGCAACGCCACGGGCGAGACCAATTGTTAGACGTTAGTTCGGTTGGGCTAGTTCGGGAGGACCGCCTTGAGCCCGTCCACCTCGGCGGTGAACCGGTCCTTCCAGCCCTTGGGGGCGGTCCAGTTGGTCCAGGTGCCACTCGGCTTGGTGACGAAGGCCGTGTCCGAGCACGATCCGGAGGCCGACCGGCAGTCCCCGCCGTTGAGCTTCAGCTTGATCGTGACGCTGGAGAGCAGCTCGTAGCCCTCGTAGTGGAGCGTCCAGGAGCTGCACGGGGCGTACTTCGGCTGGGCGCACGACTTGTCCTTCGTCCACCACAGCCTGCGGTCCTTCGCCTTCCCGCAGGCCTCGCTCTCGCTGGTCTTGGTGGTGCCCCAGGGGTAGTTGATCGAGGCCTGGAAGGTCGCGCAGCCCTCCTGGCCGCCTTCGCGTACGGGGATGTTGACCTTTCCGCCGGTCACCGGGGCCCACTCCGAGGAGTCGGCGGACTTCGCCTGCACGACCACCTCGCTGCCCTCGACTGTCGGCGAAGTGACCGCGAAGTCGACGCCGAGCACGGCCGGGGTGGCCGTCGCGGCCGGCGCGGTGAGCTCGTCGCTGACGTAGCACTCATCGAGCGCGGCGACCGCCTTGTCGGCCTGCTTCGTGACGCCGGCGTCCTCGACCTCCATGACCTGGGTGGTGATCAGGCCGGCCATCGCGGTCTCGTCGACGTCGCCGAGGCAGTCGGTGTCGGTCAGTGCCCACTCCTTGCCGATCGCCTTGCTCCAGTCACCCGAGCAGGAGAGCAGACCCTCGGCGTACGTCGTCGCCTGCTGTCCCCGCCACGCGCCGGTGTAGGTCACCGACTCGCCGGAGATCTGGATCAGCCCGGCCTTGCGCAGGGCGTCGCTGCGCTCGTCCTTGACCAGCTGCTCGGCGGCACACTTGGCGTCCCCGGCCGAGGCCCAGGCCGGCTTCGGCGCGTCCGCGGCGATCGCGGTCACCGCCTTCTTGTCCTCGGCGCTCAGCGGGCCGAACCCGAGACGCCCGCTGAAGAACGCCCAGGCTCCGGTGCCGAGCAGCGCGACGAGCACCACCGCGCCGGCGGCACCCAGCCCGATCAGCAGCCCCTTGTTGCTCTTCTTGGGCTGCTGGTGGTGCGGCGGCAGCCCATAAGCCGAGGCGTACGCAACCGGCGGCTGCCCCGGAGGTGGGCCGTAGCCGCTGGGTGGCGCCGTCGGCATCGCCATCGTGGGTGGCGGCGGGGGCGGTGCCGTCGGCGGCTGAGCAGGCGGGGGCGAGGAGGGAGGGGGCGACGACGGGGGAGGTGACGACGGGGGAGGTGACGACGGGGGAGGCGGAGGCGGCGGCGGGGTGGGGCTCGCGCTGGGGATCCGGGTCGCGTCCGGGTCGATGGGGTTCGCCGGCTCAGGCGCCGGAGGCGGCGTGGGCCGCGGCGTACCCGGTCTCGTCGTGTCCTGGTCGTCTGGCCCCATGTCGCACGCCCCGCATGTCAGTGAAGTGGAGCGACCGGGCCGAGCGACCCGAGTCGTAGGGCACATCGTAAAGACACTTCGCCGAATTCGCAGCCGAGGCCTCAGTACTGGCCAGGATTGCGGGGCCGGTGCTGCTGCGGCGGATGACCGCGGAGGTCCCGCGGGGGCCGCGGGCCGCGCATGGGCGGGGGCTGGCGGAGCTGGTGATCGAACTGGTGATGGGGCTGGTGATGGGGCCGGGTCATCGGCCTCCGAACGACCGCCGGGTGCGGCGAACGAATTTTCGTTCGCCCCCGGGCGAGCCTGCTCGGCCACCAGATGACGTCACCCAGGTCGAGGTTGATGGCGGTGACCAGGATGGAGCGGACCACGAGGGTGTCGAGGAGTACGCCGAGGGCGATCGCCAGGCCGATCTCGATGAAGCTCACGTGCGGCAGCGTGGTGAGCACCGCGAACGTCGCCGCCAGGACGATGCCGGCGCTGGTGATGACGCCGCCGGTCGCCGAGAGGGCGACCAGGGAGGCACGCCGGGTGTCGCCGTGCTCACTGGCCTTTCCTGCAATGGCCTCTTCCCGGACCCGGTGCATCAGGAAGATGTTGTAGTCGATGCCCAGTGCGACCAGGAACACGAAGACGAACAGCGGGAACTCGCGGCCCTGCCCGGCGAATCCCATCGCGTCGAAGATGATCGCCGAGAGGCCGAGCGCGGCGCCGAAGCTGAGCACGACCGTGGCCATCAGCAGCAGCGGGGAGAGGACCGAGCGGAGCAGGATCATCAAGATGATCAGCACCAGCCCGAGCACCAGCGGCATCACGACCTTCGTGTCCCGGTCGGTCGCCGAGGCCATGTCGAGCTGGATCGCGGCGGTGCCGGTGGCGAGCGCGTCGGCGCCGTCGACGGAGTGGACGACGCTGCGTACGTCCTCGACGGTGTCGAACGACGCCTTCGACATCGGGTCAGTGGCCAGCGGGACCGCGGTCAGCGCGACCTCGTGGGTGCCGTCGGTGACCGGGGTGGCGCCCTCGTAGCCGGCCTTCGTGAGCGCCTTGACGACGTCCTTCTCGGTGCCCGGCGCCGAGACGACCTGGATCGGGTTGGAGGGGTCGCCGAGGTCGTGCTCCTCGAGGACCCGGTCGCCGATCAGCGACGGGAAGTCCTTGGTGTAGGTCTCCGAGCTGTCCAGCGTCGTGATGTTGAGCATCGAGAGACCGCCGCAGCAGGCCAGCAGCACCGCGGCTGTGCCGATCCATACCGCCCGGGGCCGCTTCCGGATCCAGCCGCCGAGCCGCGCCCAGATGCCGCCGGTCTTCTCGCCGGAGGTGCCGTACGCCGGCTTGACCGGCCAGAACACCCAGCGACCCGTGATCACCAGCAGGGCCGGGAGCAGGGTCAGCATCACGACCAGGCCGGCGACGATGCCGATCGCGCAGACCGGGCCGAGGCTGGCGGTCGACCCCATGGTGGCGACCATCAAGCCCAGCATGCCGACGGTGACCGTGCCGGCCGAGGCGATGATCGCCGGCGCCGAACCGCGCAGCGCCGCCGCCATCGCCTTGTGCCGGTCCTCGTGACGGCCCAGCTCCTCGCGATAGCGGGCGATGAGCAGCAGCGCGTAGTCGGTGCCGGCGCCGAAGACGAGCACGTCGAGGATCGCCCGGTTCATCTGGTTGAGGGTCAGCCCGGCGTACATCGCGCAGAGATAGACGACGCCCATCGACACGACCAGCGCGACCAGCACCGAGACGAGCGGGAGGAACCACAGCACCGGGCTGCGGTAGGTGATCAGCAGGATCACGATGACCACGCCCGCGGCGGCGTAGAGCAGCGCACCCCCGATGCCGGCGCCCGCCTCCATCTGGTCGGCCGTGGAACCGCCCGCGCCGCCGATGTAGACGTCGACGCCGTCGATCTTCGTCATCTCGACCAGGTCGTCGCGCAGCTCGAGCAGCGCGGTCGGGTCCTCGTCGGCGTAGTTGACCACGAGCGAGACCGTGGCGACCTCGCCGTCGGCGGAGACCAGGCCGTGCTTCTGGCCCTTCTTCTCCCCGGTCGGGTAGGCGATCGCCGGCATGACCGGCTGATCGGGTTTGCTCTCCTGGGTGACCACGCCGTCGAGCGACGCGATCTCCGGGATCTGCAGCACGATCGCGGTGTAGTCGGACTTCGTCAGACCACCCTCGCGGTGATAGACGATCGTCGTGGTCAGGTCGTCGGGGTCCTGCACCTTGGCGAGCTCGTCGATCGCCTGGGTCGACTCCGCGTTGGCCGGGAGCCAGTCGGAGTTGTCGTGGGACTCGACATCGCCCAGCTTGCCGGTCAGCGGACCCATCAGGACCAGCATCACCAGCCAGAAGCCGAGCACGACCCACTTGGTGACGGGCCCGGTGATGGCGCTGACGATCCGCTCAGACATGCGTCCATGCAACCAATGCCCGTGGGGGCAGCGTCACATCGGCACGTCCGGGCCAGCCGTGGGTGTAAGCGAGTTCACAGCCAGCCGAGCCAATCAGGCCAGCCACTCCTTGACCTGGGCGATCGACGCGAGACCGTCGGTGCCGAAGGCGGGGGTCACTTGGAGGCTGGTCACACCGGCCTCCTTGAACGCCGCGATCCGCTCCTTCACGAACGACTCCGGTCCGACCAGGTTGCCGGCCTCGAGCCAGGCGTCGGGGACCTCGGCCTCGGCGTCGCGCTTGTGGCCGTCGAGGTAGAGGTCCTGGATCTTCTTGGCCGCGTCCCCGAAGCCGTACTTCACGGCCATGTCGTTGTAGAAGTTCTTGCCGCGGGCGCCCATGCCGCCGACGTACAGCGCCAGCAGTCCGCGCATCGTGTCGCGGTGGCGCTTGGCCTCGTCGGGGTCGTCGGTGATCGCGAGGAGGCCGCCGGCGGAGATCTCCAGCGGCTTCAGGTCGGCCGAGCGCTTGGCCAGGCCCTTGTCGATGGCGTCGCCCCAGACATCGCGGGCCTTGTCGGGCAGGAACTGGAACGGCAGCCAGCCGTCGGCGATCTCGGCGGTCATGGCGACGTTGTTGTCACCGAGCGCGGCCACCCACAGCGGGGTGTCGGCACGCTCGGGCCGGTTGAGCAGCTTGAGCGGCTTGCCGAGGCCGGTGCCCTGGTCGGCCGGCAGCGGGATCTTGTAGAGCCCGTCGCTCTTCAGCCGCTCGCCCCGCAGACCGGCGCGCAGCAGGCCGATGATCTCGCGGGTGCGGGTCAACGGCTTGTCGTACGCCACCCCGTGGAAGCCCTCGATGACCTGGGGCCCGCTCGCGCCGAGGCCCAGGATCGCGCGGCCGCCGGAGACGTTGTCGAGACCGGCCGCGGTCTGGAGCAGCGCTCCCGGCGTACGGCTGTAGATGTTGAGGATGCCCGCGCCGAGCTCGACGGTCTCGGTCTTGGCGGCCAGGTAGCCGAGCAGCGAGACCGCGTCGAAGCCGTACGGCTCGGCGACCCAGAGCTGGTCGAGCCCGGCCTTCTCCAGGCCGACGACCTGGTCAGCGGTCTCCCGCGGGTTGCCGAAGTAGGTCAAGGGCATCGCAAGCTTCATGCCGAGGAGGCTACCGTGACCGTGTGACGGAGATCAGGTTCGGATACAAGGCGTCCAACGAGCAGTTCGCACCCACGGAGCTGTTGAACTACGGCGTGATGGCGGAGGAGCAGGGTTTCGACTCGGTCTTCATCTCCGACCATCTCCAGCCCTGGAGACACGACGGCGGTCACGCGCCGTTCGCGATGACCTGGCTGGGCGCGCTCGGAGCGCGCACCGAGCGGATCGTGATGGGCACCTCGGTGCTCACCCCGACGTTCCGCTACCACCCGGCGATCGTGGCGCAGTCCTTCGCGACCCTGGGCTCGCTCTTCCCTGAGCGCGTCGTGCTCGGGATGGGCACCGGTGAGGCGATGAACGAGGCTCCGCTGGGCATCGAGTGGCCCGAGGGCAAGGTCCGCTTCGCGCGGTTCCGCGAGGCCGTGCGGGTGATCAAGAAGCTCTGGTCCGAGGACCGGGTCACCTTCGAGGGCGACTACTACCAGCTCGACCGGGCGACCATCTACGACAAGCCGTCCACGCCGGTCCCGATCTACCTGGCCGGCAGCGGCCCGGCCGCGACCAAGTACGCCGGCCGTGCCGGTGACGGCTACATCACCACCTCCGGCAAGGGCGCCGAGCTCTACACCGAGACGCTGCTCCCGGCCGTACGGACCGGCATCGAGCTCTCCGAGCGCAAGCCGGAGGACGTGGACATGATGATCGAGGTCAAGGTCTCCTTCGACCACGACCTGGAGCAGGCGATGGAGGCGACCCGCTTCTGGGGCGCTCTCGGTCTCACCCCCGAGCAGAAGCACTCCGTCGAGGACCCGGTGGAGATGCAGCGTCTCGCCGACGCGCTCCCGACCGAGGCGACCGCCAAGCGGTTCATCGTGTCGACCGACCCCGACGAGCACGTCGCGCGGATCAAGGAATACCTCGACATGGGCTTCACCCACCTGGTCTTCCACGCCCCGGGCCCGGACCAGGCGAAGTTCCTCAAGCTCTACGGTGAGGAGATCCTCCCCAAGCTCCGCGGCCTCGTCTGAGAACGCACCAGGGCCCCGGCCGGGAGCACTTCGGCCGGGACCCTGGGAGGACCGCCCCACATACTTCGTACGTTGTGCGGATGAGTTGCGTTGCAGCAGTTTGACATTGCTTGCAAAATCGGTCTCGCGACGGCCGACCCGGGTTTACGCTCGCCAGCCATGGAACCGTTCGTGGATGCCGCAGAACAGCACCGGCGCGAGCTGCGAGTGCACTGCTACCGGATGGTGGCGAGCTTCGACGAGGCCGAGGACCTGGTGCAGGAGACCCTGGTCAAGGCCTGGGAGCGGCGCGACCAGCTGACCGACCCCGAGGCGCTGCGGGCGTGGCTCTACCGGATCGCGACCAACACCTGCCTCGACTTCCTGCGCCGGAACGAACGGCGGCCCAGGACGTACGCCGCCCTGCCGGGGTTCGACCACGGGACCGGAGAGCCCCCGGAGCTGTTGGAGTGGCTCCAGCCGTTCCCGGACGCCCTGCTGGAGCCGGAGCGGCCGGAGGAGGAGGCGGTCGCTCGGGAGACGATCGAGCTGGTCTTCCTGACCGCGATCCAGCACCTGACCCCGCAGCAGCGGGCGGTCTTCGTCTTCCGCGAGGTGCTCGGCTGGTCGGCCGCCGACACTGCGGCCGCGCTCGACGTCACCGTCGCCACCGTGAACTCGCTGCTGCAGCGAGCCAAGCCGGCGCTGCGCCGCCATCTGCCCGAGGACCGGTCGACCTGGCGCACCGAGGGGCCGACCGAGGAGGAGCGGAAGGTCATCGATGCCTACATCGCCGCCGGGGCGAGCAACTGGCGCGAGGGCATCGCCGACCTGCTGACCAGCGACGCCGTGCTCACCATGCCGCCGAACCCGTTCTGGTTCACCACCCGCGACGCGCTGCTGTCGTTCGTGCTGCCGAACCTCGACCCGTCCTCGCCGACCTACCTGGGCGAGTGGCGGTTCATCCCGGCCAACGCCAACCGGATGCCCGCGGTCGCGGGCTACGTACGCCGCCCGGGCACCACGATCTATCGCCCGCAGACGCTCGACGTGCTCCGGATCGTCGACGGCCGGCTCGCCCAGATCACCACCTTCGAGCCACATCTCTTCCCCGCCTTCGGGCTCCCGCAGGCGCTGATCTGACGCCGGCCCGAAGAAAGTTTCGCGTCACCCGATGAGTTGCTGGTGCTGCGTACGTCCTAACGGGCAGATCGCGCACGACGGGTGGGCGACAGGAGCTCAGGAGAGACCATGAACGCACAGCTTCAGGACCGCACCGCCATCGTCTGGGGCGGCGCGGGCGACATCGGCTCGACCACCGCGAAGGCCTTCGCCGAGGCGGGCGCCAAGGTCTATCTCGCCGGCCGCACCGAGGCCAGCCTGGCGGCCAGGGCCGAGGAGGTCGGCGCGGCCGGCTACGGGGTGGTCGACATCCTCGACGAGGACGCCGTGGTCGCCTTCATTGAGCGGGTCGTCGCCGAGACCGGCTCGCTCGACATCTCGTTCAACGTCGCCGACCGCGGTGACATCCAGGGGCAGGCGCTGCTGGAGATCTCGGCCGCCGACTACACCCAGCCGGTCGTACGCGGCATCGCCGGCTCCTTCCACACCGCCCGCGCGGCCGCGCGGCAGATGGTGGCGCAGGGCCGCGGCGTCGTGCTCGCGCTCGACTCCGGCTCCGCACGTGGCTCGGCGCCCGGCATGGGCGGCACCAGCGCCGCTGATGGTGCCCTCGACGCGCTGGTCCGTGATCTCGCCGCGGAGGTCGGGCCCTCCGGCGTACGCGTCGTGGGCATCTGGACCGCCGGGATCACCGAGACGTTCACCGCGGAGAAGTTCGAGCGGGTCCTCGGGACGCGGCTCCCGGATGAGGCCCTCGACGGGATCCGGGCGAACCTCGATGGCATGCGGATGACCAAGCGGTCGCCGCGGCTGAAGGAGGTCGCCGACACCGCGACCTTCCTCGCCTCCGACGGCGCCGGCGCGATCACCGGCACCTGGCTCAACGTGACCAGTGGGATGTACCCGAGCTGAACCGGGTTATGGTTCCCGGCATGTCCTGGACCAGGGGTGAGCCGCTCACCGACGTACATCGGGAGCGGCTCATCGCCGCGGGGCTCGAGCCGGAGGTGCTTGCCGGGCTCGAGCTGAGCGAGATCACCGGGCCGTTGCCGGAGTGGTGGCACGGGGGCGGCAACGCGCTCTACCTGCGCGACGGGTTCCCTCTCGACGAGCGGCTGATCGAGCTGCTCGGGTTCTACCCGTTCTCCGACGCGCTGATCGTGGTCGCGACCGACATCACCTCGATGCAGGCGCTGCTGGTCGGCGGCGACTCGCCGACCATCTTCATCGGCCCGGACACGAGCATGGTCTGGGGCGAGATCTACTGCGGCGGCGGCTCCGCGGTGATCCTCTCCGGTGGTCTCGTCGCGACCTCGCGCGCCCAGATCGACGCCCGCAACGGCGGCTCGATCGTGGCTGCCCGCGACCAGCTCTGGGCGGCCAACGTCTACGTCGCCACCGACGACATGCACCGGCTCGAGGACGCTGAGACGGGGCAGCGGATCAATCCGTACGGCGCCAACATCCGCTTCGGCGAGCACGTCTGGCTCGGCCGCGACGTGATCGTCACCGGCCACGCCGAGATCGGTGACGGTGCCGTCGTCGGCATGCGCGCGATGGTCCGCAACCAGAAGGTCGAGCCGCGTACGGCCGTGGCCGGCGTCCCCGCCCGACTGATCCGCGAGAACGTCGTCTGGTCCGGCGAGGACACCCCCTGAGGACAACCCTCAGGGTGCCGAACCGAACGGCCCGCCGCTCGTAACGTCCCATTCACATTGTGCCCGCCGCGGCGTCGCTGCCGGCACGCACGCTTGGCGCCATGGCATCGGCCCACCGCCCCCTTGTGATCGGCCATCGCGGAGCACCCGGCTATCTGCCGGAGCACTCCCTGGAGTCCTACCGTCTGGCGTTGCGTCAGGGCGTGGACGCGCTCGAGACCGACGTGGTGATGACGAGCGACGGGGTGATGGTGCTCCGACACGAGAACGAGCTCTCTCGCACCACTGACGTGGCCTCGCGCCCGGAGTTCGCGGGGCGGCGTACGACCAAGGTGATCAGCGGCAAGAAGTGGACCGGCTGGTTCACCGAGGACTTCACGTTCCCCGAGCTGCTCAGCCTCGGGGCGCCGACGACCAGCCAGCCGATCATCACCCTCGACACGCTGCTGCTGCTCGTCGCCGACGAGTCGCAGCGCCGCGGGCGGCGGGTCGGGCTGCACGTGGAGGTCAAGCACCCGACGTACTTCGCCTCCATCGGCCTGCCCGTCACCGAGACCCTGCTGCAGACCCTCGCCGACCACGGCGTCGACGCCTGGAACAGTCTCCCGGGCCTGCCCACGCAGCGGCTGTGGCTGCAGAGCTTCGATGAGGCGTGGGTGCGGGAGATGAGCACCCGCACCGACCTTCCGCTGGTGCAGCTGGTCGACAAGAAGTGGGGTGCGGTCGACTGCGCGGAGATCGCGACGTACGCCCAGGCCATCGGCCCCAAGAAGTCGATGGTCCGCAAGAAGGGGCAGCCGCCCACCGGCCTGGCCGACGAGGCCCACCGCCACGGTCTGCTCGTCTTCGTGTGGACCCTGAAAGCGGGCCGCGACCAGGCGAATCGCCTCTTCGAGGCCGGTGTGGACGGGGTGTTCGCCGACTACCCGAACCGTCCGATCGCGGCCTTGGCCGACATCACACAGGTACAAACCGCCTGAGCCTGGCGCCCGCACGTAGGGTGTGGGGCATGCCGCCCCTCAACGCGGACCGCGCGGTCCTGATCGCTGCTCGGGAGGTCCTGCTCAGGGACCCCCGCGCGACCATGGCCGCGGTCGCGGAGGAGGCCGGGATGGGAGTGGCCGGGCTCTATCGCCGCTACGCCAACAAGCAGGCGCTGCTGCGGGCCGTCGCCGCCGACAGCTATCGCCGCTACATCGCCTTCGCGGAGGCGGCTCTGAGCGACACCGACGACCCGTGGCACGCGTTCACGGGCTTCCTGCGCCAGGTGCTCGACGACGGACTCCCGCGGCTCACCCTCGCTCTGCGCGACGAGGTCAGCTTCGACCAGGTCCTGCGTGACCTGGACAAGCTCGCCGTACACACCACCAACCGCCTCTTGCGTGGCGCTCGTGGCAGCGGCATCCTCCGCCCCGACGTCACCCGCGCCGACATCACCGTTCTCCTCGAGCAGATCAGTCGCATCGACGTAGGAGACGACGTACGCAGCGCCGCCCTGCGCCGCCGCTACCTCGCCCTCGTCTGCGACGGCCTGCGCGCCGAGGCAGCCAGCCGCCGCCTCCCTGGTCCGCCGCCGCATGAGGCGGAGCTGATCGGGCGATGGGCGGGGGAGATCTCCAGCGTCTCCTAGCTTGCAGGTCGTCTGGGGCCGACTCGTGTCGAGTCCTTGGGTTGGTCTCGGGACGGCGCGCGGAGGTGACCGTGGTTTCGGTTCAGGGTTTCGCCGCCGACCCTTGGTTCGATTGTTTCTCGATCGCGCGCCGCGTCAAGGCGATGTATCGAGCTTGTCGAGATGACGGGCTTCGCCCGCCGGCTTCGCCGGTCGCCTCCGGCGATCCTTGACCCGACACCCGATCGAGAAAGATTTGGCCTGTATCGGGTCGGCGGCGAGGGTGTGGCGCAGCGGATTCAGTTGGCGACGGGCTTGGGGCTGTGGCCGGCCGTGTGCGGACGGTCGGTGCCTCGTGGGCGCCTATTACAGTGGGCGGGATCTTGTGAATCGTTCACAAGCCAGCCATCGCTCTGGCTAGGGCGGGTTCGGTGCTGGCAGCGTCATCAGATCCCAACTGATCCGAAGAGTTCCCCACGTACACGGAACTTTCCCATCCTCCGGAGCGTGGGGAACCTCCGCCGCAGTGGGGACATATCCCCATCAGCAGGGAAACGGCCAGTGTGGAGTCGACAGAGCTGGCCCGAACGCTCGTGGGGCATCGCGACGGACGGCTTCGGCGAGACCTGAGACCGTTCGGCGACGGGGTCGTCAGGCCCGACGGGCGGGACCCGGTGACATGATTCCTCGCCCAGCCGCTTAAGGCCGGCGGGTGAACCGGATCGTGCCGTCCGGTAGCCGCTCATGGACGTAGGCAGGGTTGTGCGCCAGGCGGTGATGGTGGGGACACAACAACGCCCCGTCCTTCAGATTGGTCTTCCCACCTGCGGCCCACGGCTCTAGATGATGCGCGTCGCACCACTCCGGCGGCATGTCACAGCCCTCGGCCTGGCAGCACTTCTGCTGCAACCGCATCGCCTTGCGCTGGATCGGCTGGAAGAACCGGCTGCCTCGACCGGCGTCGAGGACCTCACCGTCACCCAACACCCAGGGAATGATGGTGGCGTTGCACGCCATCCGCCGTGCCTCAGCAGCCGAGATCGTCGCACCGTTGGTCTCGTCGTAGCCCAGGGTGGCGATGCCGAGGTCTTTGCGGAGCTCCTCGAGGGAGATCACCACGTTGATGGTGGTGGCGTCGCCACCGTGGCGGGGCAGGGCGGCGGGGTCGATGGTCTCCAGGAGCCGGGCGAAGCTTTGGCCCATCAGTCTCTCCCACGGCGGCAGCGGGGCACCCTTGCCGACGAGTTGCTGTTTGCGGGGCTGGGCCCAGGCCTCGACCAGTCGCTTGAACCTCATCCCGATCGAGACCGGCAGTACACCGTCGAAGCCGATGGTGCCGTCGTGGTTGTCCCAGACCCGCAACGCGGTCTTCTGCTGGGCGCGTTCTTCCTCGGCGAGGAGGGCTTTGGCTTCGGCGTCTTCGAACCAGACCGGGTCGATCTCACGCAGGATTCGCTTCCCGACGATGTGGAGCTCGTTGGCCGTCAGCCGGGTGGCGTAGTCGACCAGCAGCTTCTCGGCCAACACCAGGTCCTCGCTGCTCGCAACGGGGTTGGTCTTGATCTTGTCGAGCGCCTTCGTGATCACCTGGGCCTTGTCCTGGGAGACGACACCCTCGGCGAGACCAGCAGCAACGAGGTCGTACTTCGCGACACTGCTCGCGAGCTTGATCTGCGAGCGGGCCACGGCCTTGTCGACCAACAACTCAGCGCGCATCCACCCGGAGGCGTCCTTGGCGCCGGTCTCCTCGGCGATATCTCCGGCAGACGCGAGCACCCGAAGTCTCAACGCGGCTTGTTGGGCCTGGAGCTTCTCCAACCGCTCGAGCAGGTCTTTCTTCTGTCCGGTGCGCCAGTAGGCGAGATCGGTGGCCAGCAGGTCTTGGAGGGCGGTCTCGATGGCCTTCGAGGCGGCGTCGATCGCGTCGCCGGGGTTGGTGCCCCAGTGGTCGATCGAGCGGCCGAGACTCATCGCCATCCTCCCCTTCAGAGGTGTGCTGTGATGGACCTGATTCTACGCCTTCGACTGCCTGTATGCCATCTATTTTCCCAGTTCAAAGCGCACTTTCGCGGTGAGCGAACGACCTAGCATCTGTGGATGGTAAGTGGCCCGAAGGGCCACCCTAACGCCCCCTCGACCCCGACCTTTCGAGCAACGATTCCGCTGCGCCACACCCGGGCCGCCGCCCCGATAGCCAGCCAAATCTTTCTCGATCTGGTCCGGAGTCCAGGACCGCGAAGCGGCCGGCGAAGCCGGCGCCCGAAGGGCGTCCTTGACGCCGGTCCAGATCGAGAGACCCTCAAAGAACGGGTCGGCGGCCCACCCCAACCCCGAAAAAACGATCCCGCAGAGACGACAAACGACCCCGCGAAAGAGAGTCAGCTCTTCCTGAGCAGCGCCGCGAGGAGACCGATGGACCCGCCGACGATCCAGGGAAGCGGGAGGAGCCAACGGAGGTCCTCGATGCTGTGGATGACGACGGTGCCGCTGACGATCAGGGCCCAGACGACGACGAAGACGAGGAAGGCGAGACCCATGACCAGGTGGCCGATGTTGACCGGGTGCCGGCCGGTGGGCTTCGGCGGTTGAGCCTGGTCCTCGAAGCGTGGCGGCGGGGCGTAGTCGTAGCTCACGGGTTGCTCCTCTCGGCCGTTCCGACGAAGGCGGCGGCTCGGGGGTCGCTCTCCTCGAAGACCTTGATCGCGCCGACGTCCGCAGTGGTGGTCAGACGGAGGTCGGCGTCATCGGCGAGACCGGGCTCGCTGCCTTCCTTCCCGGCGACATGGGTGCGGGCCAGGTTGAACCCGCCGACGTCGCTGCGGGTCTCCTCGAAGATCTGCGCCTCCCCGAGTGCGCCGACGGAGGCGTCCACGGAGACGGTGGCGTCGTCGGGGACGATCACGGTGATCTCGCCGAAGGAGCTGTTGATGTCGAGCTCGCGGCCGTCGAGCGTCTTCGCGTCGATGGCGCTCATGTCCAGCATGATCTCCCCGGCGTCGACCTGGTACGACGACTCCAGCATCGCGACGCTCCGCGGATGGGACTCGATGCTGCTGCCGGTGTCGATGTTCGAGGGGTCGATCATGGTGAGCGGCAGCGCGGCGAGCGCCAGCAAGCCGAGGAAGATCAGTCCGCCGGCGCGGCCCCAGAAGGCGCCGAGCACGAGGAAGCCACCGAAGACGGCCAGGAGCGCCGCCGGGTAGGCGCTGGTCGGCACCGGCGCCCAGTCGGCGACGTCGACGAGCCCGAGGACACCGACCACCAGCGCGGCGACCGCGATGGCGCGGCCGAACAGCAGCGGCGGGCGCCGCCGGCCGGCCAGGGTGACGGGCGCGTTGGGATCGTACGATCCGGGCGGCCACGGCGCCGGAAGAGTACGTGTCTGAGCTGCGGGAACGTCCATGCTCGTGGTTGAAGGAGACGTGGCAGCGGCCGGGGGTGGTCCGCCACGCTTGCGGCCCCACTTGCCGCGGTTGGCGTACCAGAGCGCGACCACCCCGAGCACCGCGAGCCAGAACCACGGGACGCTGGTGTCGCCGAACGCGTCACCGAGCAGCGAGATCGCCGCGATCCCGCCGGCGATCCAGAGCAGGAGGTTGCGGGCAGGTGGCCCGACGGGAATCATCCCGTCCTCGGCACCCTCCTCGGGCACCAGCACCCAGGCCGCGACGTACACGATCCCGCCGGCGCCCCCGAAGAACACCGCCACGACCAGCAGCACCCGCACCAGCAGCGGGTCGACGTCGAAGTGGCGTGCGATCCCACCCGCGACGCCGGCGATGTGCCGTCCCTCCGGAGAGGCATGGGTCGTACGCCGCAGGCCACTGAGGTTGCGCAGCTGCTCGACACTGGGGCGGGCGCGCTCCTCGGAGACAGGCGATGTCGGCTCCGGGTTGGGAGGCAGCGGCGCCTCGGGCGGGATCGTCACACCCCTACTCTGACTCCTCCGCACCCCGCAGACCATCAGGGACGGCCCTGAGTTCTCGACGAGCAAGGATCAGGGTGAATCCTCATGGTCAGCGCCCGCGCGAGGTGTGACGATGGATGTCATCATGACGACAACCCATGCCACGGCGGAGCCGCCGGCACCGCCCCCGGAGCGCGCAGGGCCTATGGCTTCGGGCTCCGCTTCAGCAGTACGCCGCGCCTACCGCGACACCGACGCGTCGGTGATCGGCGGCGTGGCCGCGGGCCTGGCCGAGCACCTCGGCCTGCCGGTGCTCGCCGTGCGCGCGTTCTTCGTGGTGACCGCCGTGTTCAGCGGCTTCGGTGTGCTGCTCTACGCCGCCCTGTGGATCTTCATCCCCGCCGCGCCCCTCCTGGAGCAGTCCACGCCGGGCGGGGAGAGTGCGACCCGTGGTGGCCGCCGCCCCGCGGCGCGTTCGGGAGGCGTCGACAAGGGCCCGGCGATCGCACTGCTCGCTCTCGGGTTCGGTGCCGTGGTGCTCTTCGACACCGTGCTCGGTGCCGGCGCGCTGATCTGGCCGGCGATGCTCGGCGTCGCCGGGGTCGCGCTGCTGTGGCGCCAGGCCGACGCCGCCCAGCGAGAGCGCTGGATCGACGGCACCGGACGCCTCGACCTGGTGCGGATGGTCTTCGGCAAGGGCGGCTGGCGGGCGTACGTCCGGGTCGGGGTCGGCGTCGGGCTGATGCTCTTCGCGGTGATCCTCGCCGGCGGCCAGCTCGACTTCGGCAACGCCACCGCGCTGATCATCGCCGGGCTGATCGTGCTCGGCGCGGGCTTCCTCGTCGTCGGGCCGTGGATGCACCAGCTCGCCAGCGACTTGGGCAGCGAGCGCGAGGAGCGGATCCGGAGCCAGGAGCGCGCCGACATGGCCGCTCACCTGCACGACTCCGTCCTCCAGACCCTTGCCCTGATCCAGCGCAACTCCGGCGATCCCGCGATGGTGCAGAAGCTGGCCCGCGCCCAGGAGCGCGACCTGCGGGAGTGGCTCTTCTCGACTCCCGCCGAGGCCGACGAGACGTTCGCGGCCGCGCTGAAGGCGGCCACCGCCGAGGTCGAGGACGCCCATGGCGTGACCGTCGACGTGGTGGTCGTCGGCGACGGCCCGTTCGACGAGACGGTGCGCCCGATCGTCGCCGCCACCCGCGAGGCGGTCACGAATGCCGCCAAGCACGCCGGCACCGGACGGGTCGACGTCTACGCTGAGGCGACCGAGGAGGCCTTCGAGGTCTTCGTCCGCGACCGGGGAGCGGGCTTCGTCGTCGACGAGGTCTCCGCCGACCGACACGGCGTACGCGACAGCATCATCGACCGGATGTCGCGCCACGGCGGCAGCGCTGTGGTGAGATCGTCTCCGGGAGAGGGCACCGAGGTGCGGCTGAAGCAGCCGCGGACCGGCAATACACATTCTGGAGAGGAACGACGATGAGTGAGGTCAAGGTCGTCATCGTCGACGACCATGCGATGTTCCGCACCGGCGTACGCGCCGAGCTGAGCAGGTCGCCGGTGATCCGGATCGTCGGGGAGGCCGAGGATGTCGACACCGCGGTCAAGGCGATCGCCGAGGGCAAGCCCGACGTGGTGCTGCTCGACGTACATCTTCCCGGTGGCGGCGGTGTCGAGGTGATGCGCAAGGCGCCCGCCGTCGACGGCTCGCCGCGCTACCTCGCGCTGTCGGTCTCCGACGCGGCCGAGGACGTCATCGGCACCATCCGCGGCGGTGCCCGGGGCTACGTCACCAAGACCATCACCGGCGCCGAGCTGGTCGCCGCGATCCAGCGGGTGTCCGGGGGAGACGCGGTCTTCTCCCCGCGTCTGGCCGGCTTCGTGCTCGATGCCTTCGCGGGCACCATCGCCATCGCCGACATCGACGAGGACCTCGACCGTCTGACCGAACGAGAGCGCGAGGTGATGCGCCTCATCGCCCGTGGCTACTCCTACAAGGAGGTCGCCGGCGAGCTGTTCATCTCGATCAAGACGGTCGAGACCCACATGTCCAACGTGCTGCGCAAGCTGCAGCTGTCGAGCCGTCACGAGCTCACTCGCTGGGCCAACGACCGCCGCCTGCTCTAGATCGTCTACGCGGGCTCCGGTGGGCGAGCCTCCATCAGGTGGGCGAGCTCATCGGTCTCCGCGTCGGTGAGCGTCGTGAACCCGTCTCCGCGCAGGATCTGCAGCGTCCCGTCGGAGATGTCCAGGAACAGCCCCACGAGACGTACGTCCCGGCCTGCCAGGAGCTCCCCGAGACGGTCGATCATGACCGCGACGTTGACCTGGGAGACCTGGTCGACCTCGCTCCGGCCGGCCGCGGCGGCAGCGGCGCCGACCGGATGACCGGCCTGCCACTCCTGGATCGCCGGAGTGGCGTGACGCAGCCAGTCGCCGACCGGACCGGCGGGCACGGTGCCGGCACGGGTGCTCTCCAGCGCCGAGGTGATCGCCCCGCAGCGGGAGTGGCCGCAGACGACGACGGTGTTGATGCCGAGGTCGTCCACGCCGAAGAGCATCGGCGCCGCGACCGAGCTGTCCGGGCTACCGGGCTCGGGCACGAGGTTGCCCATGGTGCGGACCGTCAGCAGGTCGCCCGGGCCGCTGGACGTGATCAGGTTCGGCACCACCCGGGAGTCGACGCAGGTCAGGAAGACCGCGTGCGGCTCCTGGCCGTCGGCCAGCCCCTCGTAGACCGGGCGCAGCGGTGCCGCGTGGCGGCGGTGGTACTCCCGGACGCCGAGGGCCAGCGGGTGGTGCCCGTCGGTGCGGTCGGCACGTACGTCCTGCCAGGCGCCCCACGGCAGCAGGCCGCGGGGGCTGATCGGAGGCGCCTTGAGCGCGCGCTCCTGGCGGGGTGCCTCCTCGCCGTGCGGTCCGGAGTGCTCGACGAGCACGGTGCCGCCGGCGGCCTCGTAGCGGACACGCCAGTGGTCGAGCTGGTCTCGCCCGGCCGGGTCGAGGTAGTCGACGAGGAGGTCGAGCTCGACGACCTGGCCCTCCGGGATCGCGTCGAGCCTGCTCACCAGCTTCGGTGTCGCCAGGAACGAGAGGCTTCCGTGCACCTCGACCAGCCACTTCTCGCGGCCGTCGGCGGCCTGGCCGGCCATACGTACGTCGATCCGCACATGGACCAGGCGCCACAGCACCAGGACCAGAGCGGCGACCAACCCGATCAGTACACCTTCGATGAGGTTGAGCGCGAGCACGCCCGCGATGGTGAGGCCGTAGATCCACAGCTCGCCGCGGGCGTGCGCCTGGGAGATGTCGGCGGGCCGGACCAGGCCGGTGCCCATCATGATCAGCAGCCCGGCCAGGGCGGCGAGCGGGATCTGCTCCACGAGTCCGACCAGGACGAGGGCGAAGAGGAGCACCCAGACGCCGTGCAGGATCGCGGACGCGCGGGTGCGGGCACCGGCGGCGACGTTGGTCGAGCTGCGCACGATGACGCCGGTGACGGGGAGGCCGCCCAGGGCACCGGAGGCGGTGTTGGCCAGGCCCTGGCCGACGAGCTCGCGGTTGAGGTTGCTGCGCGGGCCGCCGTGCAGCTTGTCCACGGCGACCGCCGAGAGCAGGCTCTCGACGCTGGCGATCAGGGCGACGGTGAGCACCGCGCCGGCCACCGCGAGCGGGGTGCCCTCCGGGAGCGCGACCGAGCCGATCTCGTCGAGCAGATCACCACCGAGCTCGACGCGCTCGGCGCCGGGCAGCCATGCCGCGGCGAGCAGGGTGAGCGCGACGATGGCCACCAGCTGGCCAGGCACCGCGCGGACCCGCTGGGGTAGCCGCGGCCAGACGAGCAGGATGCCGATCACCCCGAGCCCGGCCAGGATGGCGTGGATGTTGGGTTCCTGCGCGTTGCCGACGATGTGCTCGAGGTTCTCGAACGCGCTGGACTGGGAGCGGCCGCCGAGGGCGACGTTGAGCTGGCCGAGGACGATCGAGATCCCGATCGCGGCCAGCATCGCGCTGACGACGGTCGGAGAGATCGCCAGCGCGTAGCGCCCGAGCCGGGTGGCGCCGAGGATGACCTGGAGGATTCCGGCCATCACCGTGATCGCACAGGTCGCCTCCCAGCCGAACTCGGCGACCGTCTCTGCGACGACGACGGTGAGACCCGCGGCCGGGCCGCTGACCTGTAGTGGTGAGCCGCCGAAGAGGCCGGCGACGATGCCGCCAGCTGCGGCGGCGATCAGGCCTGCGGCGACAGGAGCACCGGAGGCGACGGCGATGCCGAGCGAGAGCGGCACGGCGACGAGGAAGACGACCAGCGAGGCCGGTACGTCGAAGCGAATGGACTGGCGGAGCTGATCGAGCGGTCTGGACCCGCCGGTGGGCAGGGTCGGGTTGGGTGATGACACGTCAGAATCCTCCTTGCGGAGCCGAGAGCGATGGTGGCGGTCAGGGTGAGAGTAGGCAGACGCCGGTGATTTACCCAAGGCGAATGTGACTGAAATCGCGAGATCGTTCGAATACGTGCGGAAACCGGTGCCACTTGGTGCGTGCCGAGGCGGTGGCTCTACTCTGAGCGCATGGAGATCGTGCGGCACATCCTGCTCGTCATTCACCTGCTCGGCTTCGCGGCGCTCTTCGGCGGCCTGCTGGTGCAGATCAAGACCCCTGACAAGGTCGCCAACGGCCTCATGCGCGACGGCTCCGGCACCGCGTTCCTCGCCGGTCTGCTGCTCGTCGGCGTCCTCGAGATGGGCGACGGCCCGGTCGACCACGCCAAGGTCGGCGTGAAGCTCGTGATCGGCCTGGTGATCCTCGGCCTGGTGATGTCGCAGCTGCGCAAGCCCAAGATCTCCGACGGGCTCTACTGGACGATCTTCGGGCTGACGATCATCAACGTCTGCGTGGCGGTCTTCTGGTCCTCCGCGCACGTCGCTGCCTGACGATTCCCGCAGGGCCCGCCGACCCGCGACTTGTCGGTGCCAGCCCCTAGGCTGGAGGCAGCATGAGTACGCCTGACCAGACCCCTGTCGCAACCATTCCGGGCCTCGAGGCCTTCGCCTCGGCGCAGCCGGCCGACGAGCCGCGTACGAAACGGCGTGGCCCGAGCACCGAGGAGCTCCTCGACGGGCTCAACGAGCCTCAGAAGGCCGCCGTGCAGCACCAGGGGGCGCCCCTCCTGGTCGTCGCGGGTGCGGGGTCGGGCAAGACCCGGGTGCTGACCCGGCGGATCGCGTGGCTGATCTCGCAGCGCGGCGCCCACCCCGGCAGCATCCTGGCGATCACCTTCACCAACAAGGCCGCGGCCGAGATGAAGGAGCGCGTCGAGGCCCTGGTCGGCAAGCGCGCCCGGATCATGTGGGTCTCCACGTTCCACAGCGCCTGCGTGCGGATCCTCCGCAAGGAGATCGACAAGGTCGGGCTGAAGTCCAACTTCTCCATCTACGACGCCCAGGACCAGAAGCGGCTCATGCAGCTGGTGCTCAGCGACCTCGACCTCGACCCGCGTCACTACCAGCCCGGCCAGGTGCTCAACTGGGTCAGCGATCAGAAGAACGAGCTGCGCGACGTCGAGGCGGCCGAGAAGGACGCGCGCAACCACCTCGAGCAGACCTACGTGGCGGCCTACAAGGAGTATCAGAAGCGCCTGCGGCAGGCGAACGCGCTCGACTTCGACGACCTGATCATGTCGACGGTCGAGCTCTTCCGGACCTATCCGGAGGTGCGAGAGGTCTACCGGCGCCGCTTCCGGCATGTGCTGGTGGACGAATACCAGGACACCAACCACGCTCAGTACGCCCTGGTCCACGAGCTCTGCGCCGACCGGATGGACGACACCGCGCTGACCGACACCTACGCCGAGGACACCCCTCGCGCCGAGCCGGCCGAGCTGATGGTGGTCGGTGACGCCGACCAGTCGATCTACGCCTTCCGCGGTGCCAACATCCGCAACATCCTCGACTTCGAGCAGGACTTCCCCAACGCGACCACGATCCTGCTGGAGCAGAACTACCGCTCGACGCAGACGATCCTCACCGCCGCCAACGCGGTCATCAAGCACAACAAGGGTCGCAAGGAGAAGGCGTTGTGGAGCGACGCCGGCAACGGCGAGCGCATCGTCGGCTACGTCGCCGACGACGAGCGTGACGAGGCCCGGTTCGTCTCCGACGAGATCGACAAGCTGGTCGACGGTGGGCTCAAGGCCGCAGACGTCGCCGTCTTCTACCGCACCAACGCCCAGTCGCGCGTCTTCGAGGAGGTGTTCATCCGCACCGGCCAGCCCTACAAGGTCGTCGGCGGTGTGCGCTTCTACGAGCGCAAGGAAGTACGCGACGCGCTGGCCTACCTGCGCACCCTGGCCAACCCCGACGACCAGGTCTCGCTCCGAAGGATCCTGAACACCCCCAAGCGGGGCATCGGCGACCGCGCCGTGGCCTGCGTCAACGCGCTCGCCGAGCGCGACGGCCTGACCTTCTGGGACGCGCTGCAGAAGGCCGAGGACGCCCCCGGTCTGGCCACCCGCAGCCTGACCAACATCAAGGCCTTCGTCGCGATGGTCGAAGAGCTGCTGCAGATGGTCGCCGCCGGCGAGCGGGCCGACGTCATCCTGGAAACGGTGCTCGACCGGTCGGGCTACCTCGCCTCGCTCGAGGAGTCCGACGACCCGCAGGACGAGACCCGCGTGGAGAACCTCGCCGAGCTCGTGGCCGTGGCCCGTGAGTTCTCCGACGACCCGGTCGCGGCCCCGAGCGCTGACCCGGCCGATGTCGACGCAGGCACGGTCGAGCCCGGGCTCCGTGACTTCCTGGAGCGGGTCGCCCTGGTCGCCGACACCGACCAGATCCCCGACGACGAAGACGGCGTGGTCACCCTGATGACGCTCCACACCGCCAAGGGCCTGGAGTTCCCCGCGGTCTTCCTCACCGGCATGGAGGACGGCGTCTTCCCGCACTCCCGGGCCCTCGGTGACGGCACCGAGCTCGAGGAGGAGCGCCGCCTGGCCTACGTCGGCATCACCCGCGCCGAGAAGCGGCTCTTCATCTCGCGTGCCGTCGTCCGGTCCGCCTGGGGCGCGCCCTCGCACAACCCCGGCAGCCGCTTCCTCGACGAGCTCCCGGTCGACCTGGTCGACTGGCGACGTACGGAGAAGGAGATGTCCTCGTGGGGCCGGCCGAACTTCGCCAACGACAGCTGGGGCGGTGGCCAGCGTCTCGGCCAGCCCACGGCCGCCGGCCGCCGCAACTTCTCCTCGGCCGCGCTGCGCGCCGACGTCGCGGCCAAGTCGAAGCCGGCCCGTGAGGTGCCCTCGCTCGACCCGGGCGACCGGGTCACCCACGACTCCTTCGGCCTCGGCACCGTCGTCACCATCGAGGGCTCGGGCGACAAGCAGGTAGCGAGCATCGACTTCGGCGACACCGGCGTCAAGCGCCTCCTGCTCCGCTACGCCCCGGTCGAGAAGCTCTGACCGGATGACGCGCCGAGTCGGCTCGTCCTGACAGAGATCAGCGTCGAGTCGGCTCGTTCTCACCCGAAATGCCGCCGAGTCGGCTCGTCATGACGAGCCGACTCGGCGGCATTTTCGGTCAGGATGCGCCGACTCGACGTCAGCTGGGGTCGACGCCGTGCTCGTTGAGGGCGGCGTCGGGGTCGACGGCGTCACCACCACCGGGGCGGACCTCCACGTGGAGGTGGTTGCCGGTGGAGTTACCGGTCGAGCCGACGTAGCCGATGACCTCACCGGGGGAGACCGTCTGGCCGACGGAGACGCCGTAGTCGCTCTGGTGGCAGTACCAGATCTCGGTGCCGTCCTCGAGGGTGATGATCGTCCGGTTTCCGTACGCCCCGCCCCAGGCGGTCTCGGTGACCGTGCCGCGGGCGATCGCGTGGATCGGCGTGCCGTAGGGGGCCGCGAAGTCGAGACCCGTGTGGGTGCTGGACCAGTTGGAGCCCGAGGAGCCGAAGGTGCCGGTGATGCGGTAGACACCCGCCGGGATCGGCAGCTCCCACATGTTGGACTTGAGGAACTTGTCCTGCTTGTCGGCCTGGACGTCGACGCCCTGGAGCGCTTTCTCGCGGTCGCTCGCCGCGGTGTCGGCCTCGGAGCGCTCGTCGTTACGGGTGACGGTCGCGGAGCGGTCACCGACGACGACCATGTCGCTGTCGCCACCGAGCGCGGTGGCGCCGACGAGGCGTACGTCATCGGCGGCGACCATCGTCGGACCACCGGTCAGCGCGATGCCACCGATGGCGGCGGCGAGGGCGGCGGCGCCGGCGGTCAGCGGGACCGTCGGGCGGCCACCGGCTGCCGCAGCGGCGGCGCGCCGGGTGCGGGGACGGGTGGGGCCGCCGATGCCGACCATCGTGCCGGTGGTCTCGACCGCCGGGAGGTCGTGCAGCTCGGGCCGGTAGGTCGCGATCTCGCTGATGCTCGGCAGGTCGATGCTGCCGGTGTCGGCGCGGAAGTAGGTCTCGGCCTGCTGCGGGTCGCTGTCGTAGCCGTCGGCGTAGTCGTCCTGGTAGTACGCCTCATGGGGCTGCGGCGCCTCGTAGTAGGGCGCATCCGCGGTGTAGGTCTCGGCCGGGAGGTCGATCGCCATCGAGTCGAAGTCGATCTGCTGCGGCAGCGACACCGGCGGGGCCGGGAACGAGGTCGTGTCGATCTTGAACGACGTCGGCGGCGCGTCGAACGCCTCCTGGAACCCGCGGGGCTCCTGGATCTCCGGCTCGTAGGCCGGAGCAGCCGGGGCGACCGGCGGAGCCGGGATCTGGCGGGCCTCGCGCACGGCGCGGATCTTGCCGGTCAGCGGCGCGAACGTGTTGGCCATCCGCAGCGGCTTCGGGGTGTGCGTCGGCTCGGGCGCCTGGAAGGTCGGCTCAGGAGCGACGGGAGCGACCGGGGCGGGCGCCACCGGCTCGGGAAGCACCGGCGCGGGAACTGCCGGAGTTGCCGGAACGGCCGGTACGCCGCGCGGCGGCGTCTTGGTCGAGACCGACCTGCTCGACGTCGCCTTGGTCGGCGCGGGCTTGGTCGGCTGAGTGAGGAACATGGTGAGCTCGGAGGTCGTCATGCCTCCGACGCCGAGGTCTTCGAGCACCTCGGGGGTCACCTTGTCCGGGTCGATGCCCATCGAGGAGAGCAGGTCGGCCAGGACCGGGTCGATCTGGGCCGCCCGGCGCTGCACGGGCACGATCGGGGTCGCCGCGGGAGGCGGCGGCGTTGGGAACGAGGCCGGGAAGGACGGGCCGTCGCCCTCGACGAGAGCACGCAGCTCACCCGTCGAGATGCGGCCGTCGTGGGCCTCGTCGGTGCGCGGGGACCCGACGACCGGCAGTTTGCCGGTCTGCTCGAGGACCACGCGGTTGGGCCGGGCCTTGGCGACCGGCTCTTCAGGAATCTCAGGGGCGGGGGATGGCTTCGCGGTCCCAACGGCGGGGGACGGCGCGGCGCGCCGCTTCCCGACGTAGGAGGTCGATCCGGTCGCTCGCGGGGCAGGCCTGGAGGCAGGGCTGTCGGTCGTCGGCGCTGCGCGCCGCTTCCCAACGTAGCTGCTGCTGCTCGTGGTTGCTCCGGGGGAAGGGGTGACCGAACGCGGACTGTCACTTGTGACGTCGGCTCGGTGGTTGCCCATCAGTTCATATCTCCGCTGTTCGGGGTCAGACGGCGAGCCATGACTGTAACGGACCGGAGGGCGGGGTCAAGAAATGTGGCACGCCCGTTTCGCTGATTTCACCTTCGGCGACGGCCGAATCAGTCGCTGATCTGCGTATTTCCGCCAGATTCGGAACTCGATTGCGACTTATTCATGTCACCCGAAACGCGTGTCTTCGGCCCATTTGCGCCTCGATACGCCTTCGAAACCCGCCGGTCCCCGGACCGCGGGCTGCGTCGTACGGGGTCAAACGGGGGTCACTACGTGGGGCTACGGACTGTTACCCAAGGTTGCCGATTTGTTGGTATATGTCCGGTGTGCCCGGCCCCACGCCCCGCTAGTGGCGTACATCACGTCGTGTGCCCTGGGCTCGTAAGTCCGGCTCGGCGGGGTCTATGGTGCTGGACGGACACATCTGAAGACGAGGGCGTCGACCGCTGATCCATGCGGTACGGCCCCCGTACCGCAACACACAGACCAGGTGGATCAGTGGATCTCATGGAGTACCAGGCGAAGAAGCTCTTCGCCAAGCACGGCGTCGCCGTGACCGAAGGTGTCGTCGTCGAGACGGCTGAGGAAGCCAGGAAGGCCGCCGAGGAGATCGGCTTCTGCGTCGTCAAGGCGCAGGTCAAGGCCGGTGGCCGAGGCAAGGCCGGCGGCGTGAAGCTGGCCAAGACCGCGGACGAGGCGTTCGAGCACGCCTCGAACATCCTCGGCATGGAGATCAAGGGCCTGCGTGTCAACCGGGTGCTGATCACGCCGGCGACCCCGCCGGTGGAGGAGTACTACTTCTCCTTCCTGCTGGACCGGTCGAACCGGCAGTACCTCTGCATCGCGTCCGTCGAGGGTGGTGTGGAGATCGAGGAGGTCGCCAAGACCAACCCTGACGCCGTGAAGCAGATCGGCATCGACCCCGGCAAGGGCGTCGACGAGGCCAAGGCGCGCGAGATCGCGACCGAGTGCGGCTTCCCGGAGCCCGTCTTCGAGCAGGCCGTCGCGATGATCCAGAGCCTCTACACGGTGTTCACCGAGGAGGACGCGACGCTCGTCGAGGTCAACCCGCTGGCTCGCCTGGAGGGCGACAAGCTGGAGGCTCTCGACGGCAAGGTGTCGCTGGACGACAACGCCTCCGAGATCCGCCACGAGGACCACGAGCAGTTCGTCATCCGTGACGAGGAGGACCCGCTCGAGGCCAAGGCCAAGGACAAGGGCCTCAACTACGTCAAGCTCGACGGCCAGGTCGGCATCATCGGCAACGGCGCGGGTCTGGTCATGTCGACCCTCGACGTGGTCGCGTACGCCGGTGAGGCTCACGGCGGCGTCAAGCCCGCCAACTTCCTCGACATCGGTGGCGGCGCCAACGCGCAGGTCATGGCCGACGGTCTCGACGTCATCCTGAACGACGAGCAGGTCAAGTCCGTGTTCGTGAACGTCTTCGGTGGCATCACCGCGTGTGACGAGGTCGCCAAGGGCATCGTCGGCGCGCTGGACATCCTCGGCAACGAGGCCACCAAGCCGCTCGTCGTGCGTCTGGACGGCAACAACGTGGACCTGGGTCGCCAGATCCTCAGTGAGGCCAACCACCCGCTGGTCACCATCGTCGACACCATGGACGGCGGCGCCGACAAGGCCGCCGAGCTGGCCAACGCCTGAGGTCAGGAGAGAGAAACATGAGCATCTACCTCAACAAGGACAGCAAGGTCATCGTCCAGGGCATCACCGGCGGCATGGGTGCGAAGCACACCGCCCTGATGCTCGACTCGGGCGCCCAGATCGTCGGTGGCGTCAACGCCCGTAAGGCCGGCACCACGGTCACCCACAAGGACGCCCAGGGCGCCGACGTGGAGCTCCCGGTGTTCGGCACGGTCGCGGAGGCGATGAAGGAGACCGGCGCCAACGTGTCGGTGCTCTTCGTGCCGCCGGCGTTCACCAAGGACGCCGCGATCGAGGCCATCGACGCCGAGATGCCGCTGATCGTGGTCATCACCGAGGGCGTTCCGGTCCAGGACACCGCCGAGGTGTGGTCCTACCTGCAGGGCAAGGCCACCCGGATGATCGGCCCGAACTGCCCCGGCATCATCACGCCGGGCGAGTCGCTGGCCGGCATCACCCCGCACACCATCACCGGCAAGGGTCCGGTCGGTCTCGTCTCCAAGTCGGGCACGTTGACCTACCAGATGATGTACGAGCTGAAGGACTTCGGCTTCTCCACCGCCATCGGCATCGGCGGTGACCCGATCATCGGCACCACCCACATCGACGCCCTCGAGGCGTTCGAGAAGGACGACGAGACCAAGCTCATCGTCATGATCGGTGAGATCGGTGGCGACGCCGAGGAGCGGGCCGCGGCCTACATCAAGGAGAACATCTCCAAGCCTGTCGTCGGCTACGTCGCCGGCTTCACCGCGCCCGAGGGTAAGACCATGGGTCACGCGGGTGCGATCGTGTCCGGCTCCGCCGGCACCGCGCAGGCGAAGAAGGAGGCCCTCGAGGCCGCCGGCGTCAAGGTCGGCAAGACCCCGTCGGAGACCGCTGCTCTCGCTCGCGAGATCCTGCAGTCCCTCTGACGTACGTCAGTTCCTGACCGCCCCGCGACCGTCATGGTCGCGGGGCGGTCGTCGTCTCCGGGAGAGTTGCTCCGAATGAGCGCCCGCGAGCGTCCGCACGGATTAATGTGGCCACCATGGCCCAGCGAATGGCACGTTTGATCTCGGGTGTGGTTGGTATCGGGATCTCTATCTCGATCGCGTCGTTGGGTGCCGGTTTGACGCCGGTGGCGTCGGCGTCGACGGCTCAGGCGGAGCACGCCCGGAAGACCCACACCGTCCAGCCGGGGGAGACGCTCTCCGGGATCGCCGGGAAGTACGGTGTCAAGGTCAGTGACCTCGCGGCCTGGAACCAGATCGCCGACCCTGCCAAGATCCGAGCAGGGGCCGAGCTCATGGTGAGCCCACCCGCGAAGCCGGCCGGGAAGACGTACACCGTCGCGCCCGGTGACACCTTCTCCGGCATCGCCAAGAAGTTCGGCGTCGATGTCGGCGAGCTGATGGCCTACAACGGCTACGAGGATCCCACCAAGCTGCTGGCAGGTAGCGAGATCAAGATCCCGGCGGCAAAGCCGAAGCTGAAGAAGTACAAGGTCGTCGCCGGTGACACGTTCTTCAGCATCGGCAAGAAGTTCGGCGTCACCGCGGATGCGCTGATGGCGCACAACGGCTACGAGGACGCCACCAAGCTGCTCGCCGGCACCACGATCGAGATCCCGGCGAAGGCCGACAAGCCCAAGCCGAAGCCGAAACCCCAGCCCGGGACCGGGGAGACGGTCTACACGACCGTCGCCGGGGACACCTACGCAAGCGTCGCCAAGAAGTTCCGCGTCACCGAGGAGGAGCTGCGGATCTACAACGGCTCCAGGGCACCCGACAAGCTGTCTCCGGGGTACAAGCTCTACATCCCGTAGGTCAGACCGCGCGCAGGGCGCCCGAGCGGCGGCGCCGCATCGCGTCGAGGGCCTCGGCGGTGGCTTCGTCGGCCGGCATCAGCACCTGGATCTGCTGGTTGTCGGCGGCCGGAAGCTCGAGCTCCTCGACGTCGAACCGCAGCTCGCCGGCGTCGGGATGCAGCCAGCGCCACACGCCGCCGTGGGGCGGGTCGTGGCGGCTCAGCCGGTCGGTGAACTCCGGGCCCGCCCGGTCCGACATCGCCTCGATCATCATCCGCGCGGCGACCGGGTTGGGGCCGCGGTAGAGGTTGGCGACCAGGTCGTCGGCCACCCGCGCCCAGTCGGGGAACGCCTCCCGGGCGCGCGGGTGGAGGAAGGCGTACGCGGTCAGGTTGGGCTCCGCATGGTCGAGCATCCCCAGGGGCCGGGCCAGCAGATCGAACGTGGACGTGTGGGCCAGCAGGTCGCCGAGCCGGTTGGTGAGCACGGCGATGCCGGGCTCGAACTGCTCGACCAGGGCGCGTGCGCCGGGGCGTACGTCACGACCGGAGGAGAACGGACCGAGGCACTGGCCGCTGGAGGCCATCGCGAGGGTGCGCAGGTGCTCGTGGGAGGCGGCGTCGAAGCGGAGCGCGTCACCGATCGCCCGTAGGACCTGCGGTGAGGGGTGCCGGTCGCGGCCCTGCTCGATCCGGACCAGGTACTCGACGCTGATCCCGGCCAGCGTGGCCAGCTCGGAGCGCCGCAGGCCGGGGGCCCGGCGACGTACGCCTTCCGGGAGACCGACGCTCTCCGGCGTGGTCTGGTCGCGGCGGTCCCGGATGAACGAGCCGAGGGCTCCCGCGTTGGCTGGCATGTCATCAAGCCTACGGCCCGGCCGGGCGGTCATGGTGGCCCTGCTGGGGCCAGCCTCGGCTCGGTCTCCCGCCGCTCGCCGATCCGCGTGAACCTGGATGGCATGACCCAACCACTACGTATCGCAGTCATCACCGCCAGCGTCCGAGAAGGCCGCGGCGGCCCGATCTTCGGCTCCTGGGTGGCCGAGCAGGCCGAGGCGTACGGCGGTCTCGACGTCGAGCTGATCGACCTGGCCGACCATGAGATCCCGTTGTCCCTGCCCGCCGAGTCACCGAAGGCGGCCGGCGATGACTACCCGCGGCCCGATGGTCAGCGCGACCTGACCGACGCGCTCGAGGCCGCCGACGGCTTCGTCGTCGTCACGCCCGAGTACAACCACAGCTATCCGGCCTCGTTGAAATCGGCCCTGGACTGGCACTTCACCCAGTGGCAGGCCAAGCCGGTCGCGCTGGTCTCCTACGGTGGCGACAGCGGCGGCCGCCACGCCGCCCTCCACCTGGAGAACGTGCTCACCGAGCTGCACGCCCACCCGCTCCAGGCCCGCCTCGCCTTCCCCCGCTACTGGGAGCGCCTCGACGAGAACGGTCGCCCCAACGACCCGGACTCGGCCGTCTACGCCAAGGGCATGCTCGCCCAGCTCACCTGGTGGGCCGAGGCCCTGCGGACCGCGCGCGGGGACGCGCCCTACCCCGGGTGAGACGGAGGCGCCCCGGCAGCCAGCTGGCTGCCGGGGCGCTCGATCGCGTACGTCGGGGAGACGTCAGGCGGCGACCGTCTCCTTGACGGGCTCGTCGTCGGCCAGGAGCCCGGCCGCGGAGGCGGAGCGGTAGCGGTCGATGTCGAGGATGCCCTCGCGCTTGGCCACGATGGTCGGCACGAGCGCCTGTCCGGCGACGTTGACCGCGGTACGTCCCATGTCGAGGATCGGGTCGATCGCGAGCAGCAGGCCGACGCCGGCCAGCGGCAGGCCGAGGGTCGAGAGCGTCAGGGTCAGCATCACGACGGCGCCGGTGAGGCCTGCGGTGGCGGCGGAGCCGACGACCGAGACGAAGGCGATCAGGAGGTAGTCGGTGATGCTCAGGTCGATCCCGAAGATCTGGGCGACGAAGATCGCCGAGATCGCCGGGTAGATCGACGCGCACCCGTCCATCTTCGTGGTCGAGCCCAGCGGGACGGCGAACGAGGCGTACTCCTGCGGGACGCCGAGGTTCTTGACCGTCACCTGCTCGGTCACCGGCATGGTGCCCACCGAGGAGCGCGAGACGAAGGCGAGCTGGATCGCCGGCCAGGCGCCGCGGAAGTACGCCAGCGGGTTGAGGCCGTTGACCCGCAGCAGCACCGGGTAGACGACGAACAGGACCAGTGCCAGGCCGACGTAGACGGCCACCGCGAACCAGGCCAGGGAGCTCAGCGAGTCCCAGCCGTAGGACGCGACCGCGTTGCCGATCAGGCCGAGGGTGCCGATCGGCGCCAGCCGGATGATCCACCACAGCACCTTCTGCACGATGGCGAGGAAGGAGCGGTTGAGGGCGAGGAACGGCTCGGCCTTGTCGCCGGTCTTGAGCGCCGCGATGCCGATCGCGAGGGCGACGACCAGAACCTGGAGGACGTTGAAGCTCAGCGCGGTCTCCGCGAGCGGGCTCCCGCCGACCTGCTCGACGCTGGTCGATGCCTGGAGGCCGAGGAAGTTGCCGGGGATCAGGCCCTGGAGGAAGTCGAGCCACGAGGCGGATGCGCCGGCCTCGGCCGCGTCGGCGGTGCTGACCGCGGTGTTGCTGCCGGGCCGGAAGAGCAGCCCCAGGCCGATGCCGATGGCGACCGAGATCGCCGCGGTGATGGCGAACCACAGGAGCGTCTGGCCCGCGAGCCGAGCCGCGTTGCTGACCGTACGCAGGTTGGCGATCGAGGCGATGATGGCGGTGAAGATCAGCGGTACGACGACGGCCTTGAGCAGCGAGACGAACGAGTCGCCGATCGTTGAGAGGGTCGTCGTCAGCCAGTTGGCCTCGTCGCCGGCGCCGGGACCCATCGCTCGCGCGACCGCACCGAGGGCGACGCCGAGGACGAGGCCGAGAATGATCTGGACCGAGAAGGACGGAAGCGGCAACCGCCGCCTGGCGGGTGCAGTGGGGGCGGTGGACACGAGAGGGCTTCTCCAAGGTTGATGCGGGTCGGGGCTCTGATGGGCCCAAACGCCATGACCAGTACGTGTCTTCCTCGGATGAGCGCGTTGTGACAGGAGTCTCCACGCGCTAAGTCATGAAAGACGATCAACCATATCGTGTTTGAGTGGTGTCCGTCAGCGCAGGTCGCTGATCCCGGCGGTGACCGCCGCCTTCTCGATCGCAAGGATCCGGCGGGGCCAGGAGTCGGGCTGGTCGGGCTGGTAGCACGGGTCGTCCTTGTCGCCGGTGCTCGGCGGGCAGGGGCCGGCGAGCTCGGCGTAGCCGACCAGGACGAGCCGGGTCTCGTACTCCGCGACCAGCTCGGTCTCGAACCACATGCTGTCGCCACCCTCCAGGCCGGGGTAGGTCGCCTGTGAGCGTGCCGCGCGCTTCGGCCCGGCATCGAGCTCGTCGCTGACGTCCATGGGCAGCGCGGTGACGTCCGGGTCGACCCCGAGCTTGTTGGCCGGGCAGACCTCCATCCACTCCATGACCTCGTTGTACGCAGCGCCGGCGGCGTTCTCGTCGGAGAACTCCAGCACCGCCATGTGGACCTGGCCGACCATGGCGCTGTCGGTGTCCCAGCGGTAGTCGGACGCGATCTTCGCCGAGGCGCCGAGCGAGGAGAGCCATTCCTTCTGGCACGCCAGGGTCGGTACGTCGGGGGTGGGCGTGTACTGGTTCCAGCCGAGCGGGCTCTCGAAGCGGTCGAGCGCGGGGAGGGTGCTGCCGTCGATCAGGTTGACGGCGCTGAGACCTTCCGCCGTGGGCGGTCCTGTCTCGGTCGGGTCCTCGGCCGGTCCAGCCGGGGGCGTGGCGCCGACCATCCGGTAGGCGGCGTTGACGGCGGAGGTCTGCAGGGTGGTCGGTGACACGTAGTCCTGCACGCCACGCTTCCGGGTCATCACCAGCACCCGGTCCTCAGCGGACACGACGGCCGTCGCGGTCTCCCAGACCGCGTTCATCTCGGGGTCATCGGGCTGGTACGTCACCACGTCGATGTCCCCGCCCGAGATGACGTCGCCCTCGACCGGGAGCGAGCCGGCCACCTCTGCTCCGTCCACGCCGGGGCACGAGGCTGCGGCGTCCGAGAGGTCGGTGCGTACCTTCTCGGCCTCGTCGGCCGAGCCGAACTCGGCGACGACGGCGTTCAGCGTGCCTGCCGCATCTGCCATCTCCTCCCCGGGCTCCGCGACGAAGTCGCGGCGGAACGTCGTCAGCGCGCCGGAGTCGCCCAGCGACTCGGTGAGGCAGTCGTTGTAGTCGCCCCCACCCTCGCCGTCGTAGGTCTGCTCCTGGGCCCAGGCCGGATAGGGGTCGTCGGCGACGAGGTCATCCTCGGTCGGCAGGTTGGCCCGGCTGAGATCGGACGCCGGCGCAGAGGCGGACGCGCTGGGTGCGGCCGCGCTGTCGCTCGGTGCCGGTGCGGGGTCGATGCCTTTGTCGCCGAGTCCGGTGGAGAGGAAGATGATCGGCCCGGCGACGACGGCGGCCACGGCCGCCGCGCTCGCGGTGACGACGGCGCGACGGCGGCGCCGGATCTGGTCACCGCGCTGCCGAGCCTCGGCTGCGGAGCTCATCGGCGCTCCGGGGGCATCGGCGCGGAACTGGTCCAGACGCGAGATCGGGTCACTCATCTCAGGCCTCCTTCCAGACGGCGCCGGGATTGTCCTCGGCGAGCAGCTCCGCGAGGGCGGCTCGTCCTCGAGCCAGGCGGGCTTTGATGGTCCCGGTGGGCGCACCGACCTCGGCGGCCACCTGATGGACCGGCAGATCGGCGATGTGGTGCAGGACGATGGCTTGGCGCTGCGCCTCGGGGAGCCGCCTCAGCGCCGCGACGAGAGCCACGTGGGACTCGTCGACCGCCGGCATCTCCGTGCGGGCTCCGACGGCTCTGTCGGCGGCCCTCCCGGCGTACTTCTTCCGGCGCCAGCGTCCCACCGCGAGACGGTAGGCGGTGGTCCGGACCCAGGCTTCGGGGTAGTCGACCGAGGACATCTTCCGACGATGCGCCCAGGCACGGGCGAACGCCTCCTGGACGCACTCCGCAGCCTCGTCGAAGTCGCCGATCATGGCATACAGCTGAGCACACAAGCGGCGGTACGACGCGTTGTAGAGCGCGTCGAACTCGTCCTCGTCCATCGTTCGCCTCCCCGGCTGGCTTTCCATGACTCTTGCCCGAGCGCCAGTTTCAGCGGTGGCATGTGTGAGCGTAAAGGTCAATTGCACTGGGTCCCCATCAGGGCAGGTCCTGGAAGGCGCGGTCCACCGTGGCCTCGACCGTCTGGGCGACCCGGTTGTCCCATTCGGTGTAGTCCGAGGCCTCCTCCGGCGGGCAGGCTCTGGTCGGCGGGCATGGGCCACCGGCCTCGGCGTGGGTGACCAGCACCAGCCGGGCCCCGAGCTGGGCGACGGTCTGGTGGTCGTACCAGGTGGCATCGCAGCCCTCGCCACCGCAGTCGGCGGCGTACTCGGCGAGCGTCTGCGCGGCTCGGTCGATCTCGGGGGTGGTGCCGATCTCGATCGCCTCGACCGGCCTGGCGGTGAAGAGCTTCGCATCGTCCATCGTGGCCGGACAGGTGTCGAGCCAGCCGTGGACCGTCTCGTACGCCGCGTCGGCGCTCTTCTTCGAGGCGAACTCCAGCACCGTCACGTTGACCTTGCCGATCTCGTCGGGGTTCTCGAGGCGGAACTCCCGGCTGACCGACTCGGCGGCCTTCAGCGACGAGAGCCAGGCGCCCTGGCAGTAGAGCGTCGGGGTCGGCTGCGGCGCGACCTGCTGCCACACCGCGGAGGACTCACCCTCCATCGGCAGTCCCGGCAGCGACCCCGCCACGACGAGATGTGCGTCGCTGAGGACCGCCGCAGGCGCTGACGCGGATGAGGACGAGCTCGAGGACGCTGAGCTCGACGCCGTCGCGGGTGGCGGCGATGAACCGACCAGCCGGTAGGCGGCGTTGACGGCGGAGGTCTGCAGGGTCGTCGGCGAGACGTAGTCCTGTGCGCCGCGCCGCCGCGTCAACACCACCAGCCGGTCCTCGACGGCGACGACAGCGGTCGCCACCTCCCAGCCCGCGTTCGTGTTCGGATCCTCCGACAGGTACGTCACCACGTTGATGTCTCCACTGGTGACGACGCCGCCTTCGACCGGGAGCGAGCCGGCGACCTCAGTGCCGTCGACGGCAGTGCAGGAGCTAGCGGCGTCGGAGAGCTTCGCGCGCGCCTTCTCGGCCTCGTCGGCCGAGCCGAACTCGGCGACGACCGTTTTCAGCGTCCCGGCCGAGTCTGCGTACTCCTGTCCGGCCTCGGGGATGAAGTCGCGGCGGAAGGTCGCCAGCGCGCCCGAGTCGGCCAACGCCGGCAGGCACTCGTTGTGGTCGCCCCGGCCCTCGCCGTCGTAGGTCTGCTCCAGGACCCACTGCGGATACGGGTCTTCGGCGACCAGGTCGTCCTCCGTCGGGAGGTTGGCGCGGGTGAGGTCCGAGGCGGGGGCCGAGGCTGACGGGCTCGGTGCCACCGTGCTCGGCGTCTGGCTCGGCGCCGGTGCGGGCTGCGGTTCGATGGCGCGTTCGCCGAACCCGGCGGAGAGGAAGATGATCGGTCCGGCCACGACCGCGGCCAGGGCCACGGCTCCGGCGGTGACGAGCGCACGCTGGCGCCGGCGGATCTGGTCACCCCGTTGGCGTACCTCGGCTGCGGACTTCATCGGTGCTCCAGGGGTGTCGGCGCGGAACTGGTCCAGACGCGAGATCGGGTCACTCATCTCAGGCCTCCTTCCAGACGGCGCCGGGTTGTTCGTCGGCGAGCAGCTCGGCCAGGGTGGCTCGTCCTCGGGCCAGGCGGGCTTTGATGGTGCCGGTGGGTGCACCGACCTCTGCGGCCACCTGGTGGACGGGCAGGTCGGCGATGTGGTGCAGGACGATGGCTTGGCGCTGGGCCTCGGGGAGCTTCTTGAGAGCGGCGACGAGGGCGACATGGGTCTCGTCGACGGCCGGCATCTCCGTGCGGATGCCGACGGCTCTGTCGGTGACGCGGCCTGCGTACTTCTTCCGCCGCCAGCGTCCGACCGCGAGGCGGTAGGCGGTGGTGCGGACCCAGGCTTCGGGGTAGTCGACCGCGGACATCTTGCGCCGGTGGGCCCAGGCTCGGGCGAAGGCCTCCTGGACGCATTCGGCGGCCTCGTCTGAGTCGCCGATCATGGCGTACACCTGGGCGCACACGCGACGAAAGGACGCGTTGTAGAACGCGTCGAACTCGTCCTCGTCCATCGCTCGCCTCCCCAGACTGGCCGGACCCTGATCTGGCCCTGCGCCAGCCTCAGAGGGTCAGATGCATGGGAGGCAGGTCCGGTTGCATCCGGGAGGAAACTGGCTCAGAGATAGTCGAGCCGGTAGGCGGCGCGCTTGGCGAGGGTGACGAAGTCGGAGTTGCTGATGTCAGCGTCGCCGTCGGGTACGAAGCTCATCTGGGCGACATTGGCGCCGCGTCGGATCGCAGCCATCCGGTAGTAGATCGAGGTGTTCTCGAGCTCCACCCGGATGTACCACACCGTGATCGCGCCGTCCTTGATGGACTCGGTCGCGACCTGGGTGACGTGGCTGCCGAGCTGCTTGTCGCTGCACTTGTCCAGGCGGCCCTTGATGGCGACGTTGAAGGCCTGCGCCTCCTTGGCGGAGCCGAACTTGCCGACCGTCTCGGTGAGCCCGAAGATCGGCGCGAGCTTCTTCTTCGTCTCGGGGATCACGAAGGAGCGCGTCTGGGCGCCGGTCATGCCCTTGGCGTTGAACTGGGTCTCGTCGCAGCGGGTCTGGGCGGGGTTGGACTTGGCCGGCTTCGCCTCGGTGCCCTCCCACGGGTCACCGATCGTGCTGACCGGAGGCAGATCGGTCTCGTTGATCAGCCCGGGCGCCTTGCCGGTGGCGATCGGGACCACCGTCGTACGCGGTCGCTTGGTCTCCACGCACGCGCCCGCGCCAGGCATCGAGCAGAGATTGTGGACGGCGGTGCCGAGCATGGTCGAGGTCTTGGCCGCGGTCGTGCTGGACTTGCCCTCGGTCTTCACGGTGACCGCGGCGGTGTGCCTGCCGGTGCGCGCGACGCCGTAGGTGACGGCCCGGTTGTTCTCCCAGTCGCGGTAGGTGAAGAGGGTCGCCTGGTCGCCGATGCCGTCGACCGACTCGGTGAAGATCAGCTGGTAACGGGGCTCGGCACACGCTGCGTACCACCCCTGCATCTTCTTGTACGCCGCAGCCGCCGCCTTCGCGTCGACCGAGGACTCGATCGTGGTGCCGGCGGTGGTCGCCTTCGCCTTGGCTATGAAGGTGCGCGCCAGACTCGCCACCGGCCGCTTGTCGGCCGAGGTGTCGGTCTGACAGGGGATGGTGAGGCCGGTGCCCTCGAGGTTGTCGGAGGAGATGTCGACGGCCCAGGAGCCGCCGTAGATCTTCGCGACCTCCTCCTCGGTCATCAGGTCCTTGGCGGTCAGTTTCTTGCCGGGGATCTGGCTCGGCTCGACCTCGAACTCCTCGGCCGCCGACTGCATCGAGAGGGTGTTGAGCCGCGGCTCGCTCTCGGCGTCCTGGGTGACGAAGAAGCCGGTGCCGACCAGGGCGGCGATGGCCGCGGCCGCGCCGATGGCGGTGTGCACCCGGCGGCGCACGGCGCCGGCGGTGGTGATCGTCGAGGTCTTCGGCCAGGGCTGCTCGGTGAGCACGTCGACGAGCGGGTCGAAGATGGACTGCAGCTGCTCCGGGGCGATCCCGAGCTCGTCGCAGATGGCGGCGTTGGCGCCCTGCAGGTCGGTCTCGGTGCGGCTGATCGGGGTGCCGACCTCGCGGGCCAGCTGGGCCAGGTCGACGCTGGTGAGGTGGCCGAGCAGGAAGACCTTGCGGTCGTGGAGCGGCAGGCCGCGCAGCGCGGAGAGAGTGTGGCGGGCCTCCGGCGCGATCGTCTGGTCGCGGTGGAGCAGCGGCACCGAGTGATTGCGGATCGCCTTGGACCAGGCGATCGGGCGGACCCAGTCCTCGCGCTCGAAGTCGTCCATCGGCTTCACCTTGCGCCAGTGGTGCCAGGTGATGACCAGCGCCCCGCGCACGGCGGCCTTGGCGGCCTCCAGATCCCCGGTCAGCGACCAGGTTTGGAGAAGGAGGCGTCCACGGACGTCCTGATAGAACGCCTCGAAGGTCTCGTGGTCTGCCGTGGTCATGCCCATGTCAGCGGTCAACTGTAGGTGATTCGGTCGAATGAACGGCAATAGCCGCAGATGCACAGGCGGGTATCAACCGCTGTGACCAACCCGGTGAACGCCTCAGGCGGCGCGTCGCCGAGATCGAGACGACGCGGGTTGCGAGGATGAGACGCGATGTCCTCGCTGCTGCCTCCACGCACCCCTGACCGCGGGCGAGTCGCGGATGATCTCCACGATCTCCGCCACCGCCGCCCGCTGGTCGCGGTCGCCCTGCTGGGCGGCATCGGCACGGCCGCCGCCACGCTGGTCGTGTGCCTGGCGATCGGCATCCTCGGCTGGTTCCTCAGCGACATGGGAGCCCACGGCGAGCCGTCGGACGCCCTGCGTGTTGCCGCGCTGGGGTGGCTGCTCGGCCACGGTTCGGGCGTCCTCGTCTCCGGCATCGCGGTCACCGTCGTCCCGCTCGGCCTGACCCTGGTCCTGGCCTGGGCGATGTGGCAGGTCGCCGTCCGGGTCGGTGACTCGGTCTCGCTGCACGGCCCGGACGTCAACGCCCTCGCCGACGGCGAGCGTGACCTGACCGTCCCGGTCGTCGCCGGCCTCTTCACGCTCGGCTATACCGGCACCGCGCTGACCACCGCGATCATCGCCGGCACCCCGGCCACCGCGCCGAGCATCG
Organism: Nocardioides sp. NBC_00850; assembly: GCF_045207335.1. Classification (NCBI taxonomy): domain Bacteria; kingdom Bacillati; phylum Actinomycetota; class Actinomycetes; order Propionibacteriales; family Nocardioidaceae; genus Nocardioides; species Nocardioides sp. NBC_00850. The sequence continues at coordinate 6,058,659 of NZ_CP108845.1, read as the reverse complement.
TCGGCGTCTTCGCCTGGTCGGTCGGGCTCTGCGTGGTCGTGGCCCTGCCCGCGATCGCTGTCGGCTCCGGCCGCGCGGCGCTGTGGATCACCCTGCTGCCACGCGCCGCCGTGGACGTACTGGTCATGGTGAGGTCGATCCTGCTCTGGTGGTTCGCGGTCAGCACGCTGGTGTTCTTCGCGGCCCTCTTCGCCGACTTCACGACATCGATCAACGTCGTCTCCCAGCTCCACCTCGACCTCGGCGGGATCATCCTCTATTCCCTGCTCGCCGTCCTGGTGCTGCCCAACGCCGTGCTCTTCTCCAGCGCGTACGCCCTGGGCCCGGGGTTCTCCGTCGGTGTCGGGACGACTGTCACCCCGACGGCGGTGACCCTCGGGCCGCTGCCGATGTTCCCGATGCTCGCCGCGCTGCCCGACAACGGTGCCCCGCCCGCCTGGGTCGCCGCGGTGATGGCGCTCGGTCCGCTGACCGCCTTCTGGGCCGTCTGCCGAGTTAGCCGCGTCCGGCCGACCCTGCGCTGGTCGGAGGGCGCGCTCCGCGGCGTCAGCGCCGGCGTCGTCGCCGGCCTCCTCGTCGCCATCGCCTCCGGCATCGCCGGAGGCGCCGTCGGTCCCGGCCGGATGCTCGACGTAGGGCCGTACGCCGGGCAGGTGCTCGTCAACGCCATCGCCTTCTTCGGCCTCGCCGGTCTGCTCGCCGGGCTCACCATGACCTGGTGGCACCGGCGTACGCTCGCGGCCGACGAATGATTCTTGCGGGAGCGGTTATGAAGAGGTCTGTCTGCCTTTCGGGAGGTCGACAGCCGAAGGATAGGGATCTGCCACCTGATTCTGTTGCAGTCCAGTGACTAGCGCGGATCGAGTCGGTATCCGTAGCCGTTGACGGTGTGGATGATCCGTCGCATCCTGCGCTGGGAGTGTCAGGAACCGAGATTATGAGGTTTTCGATTGCGAGCGAAGACCTTGCCTCGATGCGCCAGTCCCACGTTGGTCGCATGCTCGATGGTGAGGCGCAGGCGTTCGTGGACAAGCACAGTTCTATCTACGGAGACGGAGAAGATCACAATCTGCATAACATCTCGAGGCCCGCAGCGCGTGGCGTTGAGTTCTACTCTAGAGCGAGTGTTTTCGATGGTCTGAGGTGGGAATAATGGACGTCACGAGGAGCACATACGTCTACAAGGTTCTCAAATCATCTTGGGGTATCTGGATTTCATTGACTGCCGCTGTGTCGCATGGAGATGCGGGAAGATCTTCAGGTAGCGGGTCGGCACCGGGGTTGAAGTTTTCCGGGCGCGCCGCTGAAATGCCGCTTGAGTATCAGGACCAGTTGAACGCAGGATGGGTCGCGGTATCGTCTGAGGTTGCCCGTGAAGGTGGGGATGACATCTGCGTCATCGTTGAGGACATCAAGTTTGCAGATACGGATTTCCAGGCTGAAGGCTTGGCTGTCGCGATGTGTAGGTGGGCCGAGCAGGCCTTCGGATTAGAGATCCATGAAGTCGACGTGACGTTTGATGCTGAGGAACGCAAGTACAAGTTCGTCTGGGCTGGGTGAGAGCTCTTGAAGACCAAAGCCAACGGGTGGCGTGTCTTGGTGTCCGGACTACGGTAGGTTGCGATGACGCTGGAACAGATTTCAGTCATACGCGGCAACCGCGATGCGGCTATCAGTCAGTTCCTTGGATCGCCGGGGCTGTCATTCTTTGCTGTGGTTGATGCTGCGAGTTTCGAGACGGAGTACGAGATCCTCGAAGCGTTGAACTCGGCGTTCAGGTTGCCGGCGTACTTTGGCTGGAACTGGGATGCTCTCTACGACTGTCTCAGTGACCTTGACTGGGTTATGGCTGACCGATATCTGCTGCTTATTGAGAACTCTGATCGCCTTGATATTCAAGGCTCGCCAGATCACAGCAAGTTCTTTGCGGTGCTCAGAGAGGTCGTGAAGGCATGGGATCCGTCGAGGTTTGCCCCCGGTCGTCGCCGTGCCGAGTTCGCTGTGATCCTCGATTGGGGGAGTGAGCCCTTGGCGCGCGTCGAGCAAGCTCTTGGGGAACTCGGCATCGAAGTCGCGGAGGCGTGACCAACAGGGCTCTTCTCGGCCGCGGTGGCGGCTGGCGTGATCTGGGTGGCGCGGGCACGGGGCCTGCCCTGTTCTAGAGTGACGGCGTGGCTCTTCGTCTCGTCGTCCTCGTGTCCGGCTCGGGCACCAATCTCCAGGCCCTGCTGGACGCCTGCGCGTCCCCGGAGTTCGGGGCGGAGGTCGTCGCGGTCGGGGCAGACCGCGACGGGATCCAGGGGCTGACCCGGGCGACCGACGCCGGGATCCCGACCTTCGTGCACCGGGTCAAGGACTTCGGCTCGCGCGAGGAGTGGGACGCGGCCCTGGCCGAGTCGGTGGCTGCGTACGAGCCTGATCTCGTGGTCTCCGCGGGCTTCATGAAGCTGGTGGGGGAGGCCTTCCTCGCCCGGTTCGGGGGGAAGACGCTCAACACCCATCCGGCGCTGCTGCCGTCCTTCCCGGGGATGCACGGGGCGCGGGACGCGCTGGAGTACGGCGTGAAGGTCACCGGGGCGACGCTGTTCATCGTCGACGCCGGGGTCGACACCGGGATGATCATGGCCCAGGTGACGGTGCCGGTGGAGGATGACGACACCGAGGCGACGCTCCATGAGCGGATCAAGGTCGTCGAGCGTTCGATGCTCGTCGAGACGGTCGGGCGGATCGCCCGCGAGGGCTACACCGTCGACGGCAGGCGAGTTCGATTCGGGCCTGCCTGAGCGGTTAGAGTGACGAGCACACGACTGGCGCAGGTGGGGGACCACCGGGGAGTGTAAAGAGACGGCATCGACCGCCTGGGTGCCCTCATCGAAATCGTTGACCGATGAGGAGATTGCTGTGCTCGATCAGATCACCATCAAGAGGGCCCTGGTGTCCGTCTACGACAAGACCGGTCTCGAGGACCTGGTCCGCGGGCTCCACGACGCCGGCGTCGAGCTCGTCTCGACCGGCGGCTCTGCGGCGCTGATCGAGAAGCTGGGCCTCCCGGTGACCAAGGTCGAGGACCTGACCGGCTTCCCCGAGTGCCTCGACGGCCGCGTGAAGACCCTGCACCCGCGCGTGCACGCCGGCATCCTCGCCGACCGCCGCCTCGAGTCCCACGTCGAGCAGCTCAAGGAGCTGGAGGTGGAGCCGTTCGACCTCGTCGTCTCCAACCTCTACCCGTTCGTGCAGACCGTCGCCTCCGGCGCCGGGCCTGACGAGGTCGTCGAGCAGATCGACATCGGCGGCCCCTCGATGGTCCGCGCCGCCGCCAAGAACCACCCCTCCGTCGCGATCGTGACCTCGCCGGAGCAGTACGCCGACACCCTCGCTGCCGTCGCTGCCGGTGGGTTCACCTACGACCAGCGCAAGGCCCTCGCCGCGGCCGCGTTCGTCCACACCGCGACGTACGACGTGGCCGTCGCCTCCTGGATGGGCTCCGTGCTCACCGACACCTCCGAGGGCACCGGGTTCCCGGCGTGGGTCGGTGGGACGTACGAGAAGGCGAACGTCCTGCGCTACGGCGAGAACCCGCACCAGAAGGCGGCGCTCTACCTCAACGGGTTCGGACCCGCCGGGCTCGCCCGTGCCGAGCAGCTGCACGGCAAGGAGATGTCCTACAACAACTACACCGACACCGACGCCGCGCGTCGTGCCGCCAACGACTTCGCCGAGCCGGCGGTAGCGATCATCAAGCACGCCAACCCGTGCGGCTTGGCCGTCGGCGCCGACATCGCCGAGGCGCACCGCCGGGCGCACGCCTGCGACCCGGTCTCCGCCTTCGGCGGCGTGATCGCCTCCAACCGCCCGGTAAGCGTCGAGATGGCCAAGCAGGTCGCCGAGGTGTTCACCGAGGTCATCGTGGCTCCGGGCTACGAGGACGGCGCCGTCGAGATCCTGCAGGGCAAGAAGAACATCCGCATCCTGATCGCCGCCGCCGATGAGCGCGCCGCGGTCGAGACCCGCCCGATCTCCGGTGGTCTGCTGATGCAGCAGGTCGACCACGTCGACGCCGAGGGCGACGACCCGGCTTCGTGGACGTTGGCCACAGGTGAGGCCGCCGACGAGGCCACCCTCGCCGACCTGGCCTTCGCCTGGAAGGCCTGCCGCTCGGCCAAGTCCAACGCGATCCTGCTGGCCTCCGACGGTGCCTCGGTCGGCATCGGCATGGGCCAGGTCAACCGCGTCGACTCCTGCAAGCTCGCCGTCGAGCGCGCCAACACCCTCGCCGAGGGCTCCGAGCGCGCCCGCGGCGCCGTCGCCGCCTCCGACGCCTTCTTCCCCTTCGAGGACGGCCCGCAGATCCTCATCGACGCCGGCGTCAAGGCGATCGTCCAGCCCGGCGGCTCGATCCGCGACGAGCTCACCATCAAGGCCTGCGAGGCTGCGGGCGTGACGATGTACTTCACCGGCACGCGCCACTTCGCGCACTGATCCAGAAAACCCCGCCGAGTCGGCTCGTCAAGACGAGCCGACTCGGCGGGAGATCGTGTCAGAACGCGCCGACTCGGGTCTTGATCTGGTCAAGATGCGCCGGGTCGGCGTCGCGTACAAGGAATACAGAGACTCGAGTGACAGGATTGACATCGTGACAGCACAGAAGCTGGATGGCACCGCGACGCTGAAGGCGATCAAGGCAGAGCTCGCCGAGCGGGTCGAGAAGCTGAAGGCCCAGGGCATCACCCCGGGCCTGGGCACCGTGCTGGTCGGCGACGACCCCGGCTCCCGGTGGTACGTCAACGCCAAGCACAAGGACTGCGCCGAGATCGGCATCGAGTCGATCCGGGTGGACCTGCCGGGGACGTCGACCCAGGAAGAGGTCGAGGCGGAGATCGACCGCCTCAACGCCGACCCGGCGTGCACCGGCTTCCTGGTGCAGCAGCCGACCGGTCTGGACGAGTTCGCGCTGCTCTCCCGGGTCGCTCCGGATAAGGACGTCGACGGGCTGCACCCCTACAACCTCGGCAAGCTGGTCCTCGGTGAGGACGGGCCGCTGCCGTGCACCCCGGTGGGCTGCATCGAGCTGCTGCGTCGCCACGGGGTCGAGATCAAGGGCGCCGAGGTGGTCGTGGTCGGTCGTGGCCTGACTGTCGGGCGTCCGCTGGGCCTGCTGCTCACCCGTCGTAGCGAGAACGCCACGGTCACCCTGTGCCACACCGGCACCCGCGACCTCGCCGCCCACACCCGCAACGCCGACATCGTGGTCGCTGCCGCGGGCGTGCCCGGGATCATCACCAAGGACATGATCAAGCCCGGCGCGGCCCTGCTCGACGTCGGCGTCTCCCGGGTCGACGGTAAGATCGCAGGAGACCTGGCTGAGGACGTATGGGACGTGGCTGGCTGGGTGTCGCCGAACCCGGGTGGGGTGGGTCCGATGACACGCGCCATGCTGCTCTCCAATATCGTCCTCAGCGCCGAGAAGGCTCTCGAAAGGCTCTGACACCGTGTCCGTCCACCCCCCGCTCAGTCCCACACCGGCAGCTCCCGCACCGGTGGCGGCGGCGCCTGAGCACGAGAAGACGGACCTCCAGGACGTACGCGGCTTCCCCTCGACCATCGGCGGCTTCGTCTACCTCGGGGTGCTGACGGCGGCGATCGTCGGTCTAGGGCTGGTCGGCTTCGGCCACTGGCGGGTGGGGATCATCGTCCTCGCCGCCGGGGTGGGGGCCGCGTCGCTGGGGCGTGCGGTGCTGCGTACGAAGGACGCCGGCATGCTGGCGGTGCGCAACCGCTGGTTCGACGTCGCCCTGCTGGCGCTGACCGCGGGCGCGCTGTGGATCCTCGCGGTGACCGTTCCAGGCGAATGAGACGTACAAATTGACGAAGGCCGCCCCGAGGGGCGGCCTTCGTGCTTCTCGAGACTACTGCTCGATCGGGACCCATTCCTGCTTGGCGTAGTCCCAGCGCCAGCCGTCCTGCTCGTAGACCGGCAGGTCGCCCTCGGCGGCCGGGGTCGGCTGCTGCCAGGCCGGCTGACCGCCGCCGCCGGAGACGATGGTGCGGTCGCTCGTCTCGGGCGCGGCCGGCGCGGCAGGAGCCGCCGGTGCGGCCGGTGCCGCCGGAGCAGCGGCCGGAGTCGCGGCGGCCGGGGCTGCGGGAGCGGCGGCCTGGGAGTCCCAGGACGGAACGCTCTGGGCCGGGGCCATGTTGTCGCCGCCGAAGGCGAGGCCTGCCCCCGCGATCTCGGAGCCGTCCTTGTTGAAGAGCAGCGGGTAGACGAAACCGGCGACGGCACCGCCGAGAGCGGGGACGATCAGGAAGACCGGGAGGTTGGCCAGTGCGTCGGTGCCCGAGAAGAGAGCGGGGCCGAACGAACGGGCGGGGTTGACCGAGGTGCCGGTCAGCGGGATGCCGACGAAGTGGATCGCGGCCAGCGAAAGGCCGATGGCGAGCGGCGCAGCGGTGGCGTTGGTTCCGGCCCGGACGTCGGTGACGCCGAGAATGATGAAGACGAAGATGAAGGTGAGGACCAGCTCGACCAGGATTGCGCCGATGAGGCCGGTGCCGGCTCCGTCGCCGAAGCGGTTGGCGGCGAGGCCGCCGTCGTTCCACGAGTTGTAGTCCGAGGAGAGCGCGACGAGGAACAGCACGATCGCACCGAGGGTCGCGCCGACGAACTGTGCGCCGATGTAGGCGCCCGCGTCCTTCCAGCTGATCCGGCCTGCGGTGGCCACACCAAGCGTCACCGCCGGGTTGAAGTGGCCGCCGGAGATGCGGCCGAAGGTGTAGGCGCCGATCACGACGGCGATACCGAACGCCAGGCCGACAGCGGCGACCTCGAGGCCCCAGATCGCGTTCTCGGGTCCAGCGTGGGTGGCGCCGGCGACGATTGCGACGACCGAGCCGCACCCGATGAACACCAGGACGAACGTCCCGATGACCTCGGCTGCGAGTTTCTGGATGAAGGTCGGCTCAGCCGCCGACAGTGATTCCTCAGTCATGTCCCCTTAACCCTTCAATGTCTGTTGACGTCGGTCAGACCCATCGACACCCGAGAAGCACTCAGGTATCAGCAGTCACCTGAACAACATGAGGTGTTGACACACAGTAACTCTTTTGCGACGGCACATCGTGGTGCTTAGGTGGGGCGGGGCGGTGTCTCATCACCCTTTCTGTTATCTTGATGTCAAGACACTTTCCTTCGTCCGGGTCCCCGGCCTCAGTCATACGCAGATCGCAACTTGTCAGGAGTAGCCACAGCAATGGCCGCACGAATCATCTATACCCACACCGACGAGGCGCCGCTGCTGGCGACGTACTCCTTCCTTCCGATCGTCTCGGCCTACGCGGCCAAGGCGGGGGTCGAGGTCGAGACGCGTGACATCTCCGTGGCCTCGCGCATCCTGGCCCAGTTCGGCCTGGCCGACGACGCGCTCGGCGAGCTCGGTGACCTGGCGAAGACGCCGGAAGCCAACATCGTCAAGCTGCCCAACATCTCCGCCTCCATCCCGCAGCTGAAGGCCGCGATCAAGGAGCTGCAGACTCAGGGCTACCAGATCCCCGACTACCCCGAGGCGCCCAGCACGCCCGAGGAGGAGGAGATCCGGGCCAAGTACGACAAGGTCAAGGGCTCCGCGGTGAACCCGGTCCTGCGTGAGGGCAACTCCGACCGTCGTGCGCCGGGCTCGGTCAAGGCGTACGCCAAGGCCCACCCGCACACCAACAAGCCGTTCGGTGAGGGCTCGAAGACCGCTGTCGCCACCATGGGCGAGCACGACTTCAAGTCCAACGAGAAGTCCGTGACGCTCGCTGCCGACGACACCCTCTCGATCGTCCTCGAGAAGGCCGACGGCTCGACCGAGACGCTGCTCGCCGAGCTGCCCGTGCTCGCTGGTGAGATCGTCGACGCCACCAAGATGGAGGCCGCTCACCTGCACGCCTTCCTCGCCAACGCGATCGCGAAGGCGAAGTCGGAGGACGTGCTGTTCTCGCTGCACCTCAAGGCGACCATGATGAAGGTCTCCGACCCGATCATCTTCGGCCACGTCGTGAAGGCCTTCTTCAAGGACGTCTTCGACAAGTACGGCGAGGACCTGGCCAAGGCCGGTCTCTCCGCCAACGACGGCCTCGGCTCCATCCTGCCAGGCCTCGACGCGCTGCCCAACGGCGCCGAGATCAAGGCGGCGTTCGAGTCGGCGCTGGCGAACGGCCCGAGGCTGTCCTACGTCAACTCCGACAAGGGAATCACCAACCTGCACGTCCCCTCCGACGTGATCATCGACGCCTCGATCCCGGCACTGATCCGCAACGGTGGCAAGCTGTGGGGCGCCGACGGCGGCGAGGACGACACCCTCGCGGTCATCCCGGACTCCTCCTACGCGGGCGTCTACGAGACCGTCGTCGAGGACGTGAAGAAGAACGGCCCGCTCGACCCGGCCACGATCGGTACCGTCCCCAACGTCGGTCTGATGGCGCAGAAGGCCGAGGAGTACGGCTCCCACGACAAGACCTTCGAGATCGCCGCAGCCGGCACCGTACGCGTCCTCAACAAGGCCGGCGAGGTGCTCATCGAGCACGACGTCGAGGCCGGTGACATCTGGCGCGCCTGCCAGACCAAGGACATCCCGGTCCGCGACTGGGTGAAGCTGGCCGTCAACCGCGCCCGCGACTCCAAGACCCCGGCCATCTTCTGGCTCGACGAGTCGCGTGCCCACGACGCCGAGCTGATCAAGAAGGTCACCACCTACCTGACCGAGCACGACACAGAGGGTCTCGAGATCAAGATCCTCTCGCCCGATCTGGCCACCGCCTACTCGCTCGAGCGCCTGCGCAACGGGGAGGACACCATCTCCGTCACCGGCAACGTGCTGCGTGACTACAACACCGACCTGTTCCCGATCCTCGAGGTCGGTACGTCGGCGAAGATGCTCTCCATCGTCCCGCTGATCGCCGGTGGCGGTCTGTTCGAGACCGGTGCGGGCGGCTCGGCGCCGAAGCACGTGCAGCAGCTGGTCGAGCAGGACTACCTCCGCTGGGACTCGCTGGGCGAGTTCTTCGCGCTGGTGCCCTCCTTCGAGAAGTACGCAGAGCAGGCGTCCGCCCCGGCCGCGAAGGTGCTCGCCGGTGCGCTCGACCGCGCGACCGCGACCTTCCTCGAGAACGACCGCTCCCCGGGTCGCAAGCTCGGCACCACCGACAACCGCGGCTCGCACTTCTACCTGGGTCTCTACTGGGCCCAGGAGCTCGCCGCGCAGACCGAGGACGCCGAGCTCGCCGCGGCCTTCAAGGGCCTCGCCGAGACCCTCGCCGCCAACGAGGCCAAGATCGTCGAGGAGCTCCTCGCGGTCCAGGGCAAGCCCGCCGACATCGGCGGGTACTACCTGCCCGACCCCGAGAAGGTCACCGCCGTGATGCGTCCCTCCGCGACGCTCAACGAGGCGATCGACTCTCTCTAGTCCACCTCACGACGGCCCGGCACGGACTCCGTGCCGGGCCGTCGTCCCATTTCGGGACACCTTCCCGGCGTACGTGACTTTGCTCTCCAGATCTTTCTTCTGATTCCTATAGATGCAGGTCAGCATGGTGTTTGTCGTCGGGTGAGGGCGGAAAACCTTTAGGCGAGTGTCGGTGGTCGCGCATACCGTGATCTTCTGATGACTGCGACGCTCTCGACTCCGCCCGTGCCGACCTCAGGCAAGGCTCTCGGAGTCCCCGCCGACCCTGCCGACCCGAGCCGGCAGGTCGATTGGCGACGCCTGAAGGGGCCGGTGACGGGCGCCGCGCTGATCGCGCTGGCGGTGGCCATGGTGGCCCAGTCGATCGGCACAGTCGTGGCCGGACGGCTGGCGGAGAACCCGACCGCGAGCCTGGTCGGCTGGCTGGCGCTGTGCGTGATCGGCGCTTCACTGATCGACTCGACGGCGAAGATCGCCTGGGTCGGGGTCTCCGACCGGGCAGAGGGCAAGCTGCGCGAGGACGTGCTCCAGGCTGCCATGCGACAGCCGCTCTCCGAGCTGAGCGAGCAGGCCGTCGGCGAGATCCTCGACCGGGTCGACGACGACTCCCACGAGGTCGGCAACCTGCTGCGCTGGCAGCTGTGGATGCTGTTCCGCTCGGTCTTCGCGGCGCTGCCGATGTGGATCGTGGCCAGCTTCACCTGGTGGCCGGCGGCGATCCTGTTCCCGCTGCTCGCCGCGGTGACCTGGTTCGTCATCCGCCGCCTGCTGGGCAAGATCTCCGAGCTCAAGGTCATCGAGGAGGCCTCCTGGACCGACCACGCCGCCGTGCTCGAGGAGGGCATCGCGGGGCGTGACGACCTGCGTACGAGCCTGGGCCAGGACCACGTGGTCGCCCGGGTGGCGCGGCTGTCGGCGACGGTCCACGAGAAGTTCCGTGCGGTCGTCACGGTCGAGGCGAAGGTCGGCCGCCGTGCCGGCCTGCTCCTGCACTCCCTGCTGGCCGGCATCGGTCTGGCCGGCGTTGCGCTCGCCGCGAACGACCGCCTCGAGATCAGCGCGCTGGTGACGTTGTTCCTGGTCACGAGCACGTTCGTGGGCCAGATCGCGATGCTCGCCAACCACCTGCCCGACATCCAGGCGGGCCTGGGCGCGGTCATCCGACTGCGCCAGATGATGGGCTCCGAGCCGGAGCCCGAAGGCGGCGCGCCCGTGCCCGACGGGGGAGCACTCGAGGTCGACCTGCGCGACCTGACCTTCTCCTACGCCGAGGGCACCTTCGCCCTCCAAGGCATCTCGCTCACGGTGCCGGCGGGCGACACCATCGCCCTCGTCGGCCGCACCGGCTCCGGCAAGTCGACGCTCGCCTCGCTGCTCTCCCGGGCCGTCGAGCCGCCGCGTGGGTCGGTGTTCCTGGGCGGCGTGGACGTACGCGACCTCGACCTGCAGCAGCTGCGCGCCTCTGTGGGCGTGGTGACTCAGCGCACCGAGATCCTGGCCGGCACGCTCGCGGAGAACATCGCGCTCTTCGACGACCTGCGTCCGCGCGAGGACATCGAGCGGGCGGTCGCCCGCCTGGGGCTCTCGGAGTGGGTCGCCGGCCTGCCCGACGGCCTCGACACGCTGCTCGGTCCCGGCGGCACCTCGCTGTCGGCGGGGGAGGAGCAGTTGGTCGCCTTCGCGCGGCTGCTGGTGCGTGACGTACGGGTGGTCGTCCTCGACGAGGCGACCGCGCGGATGGACCCGCTCACCGAGCGCCGGGTGGTCGCGGCCGCCGACCGGCTGCTGACCGGGCGTACCGGGATCCTGATCGCCCACCGGCTCTCCACGATCGAGCGGGCGCCTCACGTGGCCGTGCTCGACCACGGCCGGGTGATCCAGCACGGCCTGCGGGCCTCGCTGGCGACCACGCCGGGGCCGTTCCATGACCTGCTCGAGGCCAGCCGCACCGATCACCACGACTCACCCTCACCGGCCGTCAAGCCTGTCGACCACTCCACCCTCGACCATGTCGCGGAGGGCAACGTGGGCGGTAAGCGCCGCTCGGGCGCTCCGCCGGACGTCCCCGAGGTCGGCACCGGACCGTCGCTCGCCCGCGGGATGCTGCACGTCCTGTTCCTGCGCCCCGAGTGGGGTGTCGCGGGTGCGCTGCTCTTCCTGTTCGCCTCGATGACCGGTGCGCAGGGTGCCTTCACCGGGCTCCTGTGGGGCCGGATCGTCGAGTCGCTGCAGGACGGCGGCAGGCCGACGGTGATGTCGGGGCTGCTGGTGGTCAGCCTGCTGGCCGCGCCGCTGATGCTCGCCGACGCCTTCTACCGCTACCCGCGCTGGTGGATCGAGGTCATGCTGCGGGCCCGGATGGCCGTTCTCTACGGTCAGACCCGCCAGCACCGCCTGACGCGTACGCCGCCGGGCGAGGTCGTCGCCCGCTCGATGGACGCGGACCGTTACGCCCGCTACGCCGACCGCTGGGTCGACTTCGTCAACGGCCTCGTCATCGCGACGATCACCGCCCTGCTCGCCGGCACCGCGCTCGCGGGCGCCGTGCTCCTGGTCGTCATGATCGCCTCGGCGCTGGCCTCCGCCGTCGGTCGGCCGATCGCCGGCCGCTCGGCCGCGGCCTCCTCCGCCGCTCGCGCGCGGTTCGGCCGTGCGGTGGTCTCCGCGCTGGAGTCCGTACGCACCGTGAAGCTGGCCGCGGCCACCCCGCAGGTGCACGCCCACCTTCAGCACGTCGACTCGGGACGGGTCGAGGCAGCGGTGAAGGAACACCGGGTGCAGGCGTTCCTCGACGGGGTTCCCGCGCTCATGGTCCAGTGCGGCGTCGTGGCCGCCTGGGGGATCTACTTCGGCGGCGGCTGGGGTCTGGCCACCGCGCTGCTGGTGGCCAACGCGGTCTCGGGCTTCGACTGGTTCGGCCGGGTGGCCGGCATGGTCGTCACCGAGGCTCCGGGCACGCGTGCGTGGCAGAAGGAGACCAGCCGGTTCGCCGGCGGTCGAGACCTGATGGATCTGCCGCCGGGCGTCGACCTGGTCTCCGGTGAGGCGCCGGATCCGGGTCCGGTCGACCAGGTGCCGCTCGAGTCCCTCGAGCTCTCGGCCCTGTCGGCGGTTCACGACGACGGCACGATCGGCGTCTCCGACGTCTCGCTCACGATCTCGCGCGGCGAGCTGGTCCTGCTCGTCGGGCAGGTCGGCTCCGGCAAGTCATCCCTGCTGGCGTCGCTCGCCGGCCTGATCGAGCACACCGGCACGATCCGGTGGAACGACGAGCTGGTCCAGGACCCGCAGTCCTTCCTGAGGCCGGGGCAGGTGGCGTACGTCGCCCAAGTGCCGCGGGTGCTCTCCGGCACGTTTGCCGACAACATCCGGTTGGGCCACGACCGGCCCTTCGACAGCCCGGTCGCCGACGCGCGGCTCGAGCTCGACGTCAAGGAGGCGGGCGGCGCGGACGCGATCGTCGGTCACCGTGGCGTACGCCTCTCCGGGGGACAGGTCCAGCGCCTCGCCCTGGCGCGAGCGCTGGCCGCCGACACCGAGCTGCTCCTGGCCGACGACGTCTCCAGTGCGCTCGACGCGGCCACCGAGATCGAGCTCTGGCGGGCGCTGCGCGACCGGCACACGACGGTCATCGGCGCCACCTCGAAGCGAGCCGCTCTCGCCCAGGCCGACCGGGTCGTCGTCATGGTCGACGGCGAGATCGCGGCTGTGGGTCCGTGGACCGAGCTGGCTCCGGCCTGGTCCCACCTGGCCGGCTGACCCCCGCCTCCTCGGGAGGCGGGGGTGAGGCCTCAGGCGGCCTCGCCGTGCTCGAGCGTGTGGCGCAGCGCAGCAGCATCCACGCCGAGGGCCTGTAGGGCAGCATGTCCTTCCCCCTCCGCGCGAAGGATGCCGAGCAGGATGTGCTCGGTGCCGATCGAGCGGTCCTTGAGCCGGATCGCCTCGCGCAGAGAGAGCTCGAGGACCTTCTTCGCGTCCTTGGTGAAGGGGATGTGCCCGCCGAGACGGCGGCGTGGCTTCCCGCTGTCCAGGGCGCCGGCACCGAACACCTCCTCCACCTTGGAGCGCACCGCGTCCAGGTCGATCCCGAGCGTGGAGAGCGCATCCGCGTCGTCGTTGCCGAGGCGTCCATGGGCCCGCTCGATCTCCGCCCGCAGCGCAGCGGCATCGACCCCGGCCTCGGCGAGCGCCCGGGCAGCGGACGAGCCGGCGCTGGAGCCGATCGCCAGTAGCAGGTGGTCGTCGCCGATGCGCTCGTGACCGAGCTCGGCGGCGTACGTCTGGGCAGCGGTCACCGCATCGCGGGCCGGCTTGGTGAACCTCTCGAACATCACATCTCCTTCGCGTACTTCTTGTGGACCGCCTGCCGGCTGACCTCCAGTGCGTCGGCGATCTCCTGCCAGGCCCATCCCTGTCGGCGGGCGTTCGCCACCTGCAGCCGCTCCAGCGAGTCGGCGAGGCGACGCAGTGCGAGCGCGGCTCGCAACCCGGTGCTCGGGTCGGCGCTCGCGGCCGACTCGGCAAGGTCCTTCGCATCCGTCATGCTGTCAATATAGGTTGACATCGACCTCGTGTCAACCAGAGTTGACGAAACGGTGAGCGTCGGGACCCGCGTCACACCGATTCACGGAATAGCCCACAAATCGCCGAAGGTTAGGCAGTAGTGACCGACACCGCCAGCACCGAGACCGCCGTCAGACCGGTCACCACCGTCCAGTTCGTGATCGCCATGCTCGCCCTCGCGACGGGCGGTTTCGCGATCGGTACGACCGAGTTCGTCACCATGGGCGTGCTGCCCGAGATCGCCGAGGGCGTCGGGGTCGGGACCTCCACGGCAGGCCACCTGATCAGCGCCTATGCGGTCGGAGTGGTGGTCGGCGTACCGATCCTCTCGTTCTTCGTCGCCCATCTTCCGCGCAAGGGGCTGCTGCTGTCGCTGATGGCGGCGTACGCGCTGTTCAACCTGCTCAGCGCCGTCGCCGTCGACTACAAGATGCTGCTGGTCGCGAGGTTCCTCGACGGGCTCCCGCACGGCGCCTACTTCGGCGTCGCGACCATCGTCGCCACGTCGATGGCCGCACCGAAGCACCGGGGGCGAGCGGTCGCCCTGGTGATGCTCGGACTCTCGGTCGCCAACGTGATCGGCGTCCCGTTCGCGACCTGGCTCGGCCAGACCGCCGGCTGGCGGGCACCGTACGCAGCCGCAGCAGGCCTCGCCCTGCTGACCGTGCTCCTGGTGCAGCTCTCGGTGCCCCACTTCCCGGGCGACCCGAACGCGACCGGCCGCAGCGAGGCCGGCCGGTTCTTCACCAACAAGCAGGTCTGGCTGACGATGCTCGCGGGTGCGATCGGGTTCGGCGGCATGTTCGCGGCCTACTCCTACATCTCCCCGATCGTCACCGACACCGCCGGCCTGGCCGCGGGAGCGGTGCCGTGGTTCGTCTTCGCGTTCGGCGCCGGGATGGTCGTCGGCACCTGGGTCGCGGGAGAGCTGGCCCGCTGGTCGGTGATGGGCTCGCTGCTCGCGAGCAGCCTCGGCATGGTGGCGGTGCTGACGCTCTTCTGGGCGGTCGCCGCGGCCGGGTGGTGGCTCGCGCCGGTCGCCTTCCTGACCACCGCGGTGGCATCGGTGCTGGTGATCAACCTGCAGGTGCGCCTGATGGACGTCGCCGACGACGCGGTGACCCTCGGCGCCGCGATGAACCACGCGAGCCTCAACATCGCCAACGCCCTCGGCGCCTTCGCCGGTGGCCTGGCCCTCGACGTGTGGAGTGTCCGCGAGGCGCCGTTGGTCGGCGCCGGCCTGGCCGCAGCCGGGATGCTGGTGCTGCTGTGGAGCACCAGCATCCACCGGCGCAGGGCCTAGATGGCCTCTTCGTTGCCGTCCGTGGCGGTGGCCGCCTCGACCGCCGCCAGGAACCCGTCGGCCCAGGCCTTGGAGTCGTGGTGGCGGATGGTGTCCCACAGTCCGCGCATCCGGTCCTTGGCCTCGGCCTCGTCCATGTCGACGGCCTGCAGGAAGACCCGGACCATGTCGGAGACGTCGTGAGGGTTGGTCAGCACCGCGCCGCGCAGCTCGGCGGCCGCCCCGGCGAACTCGGAGAGCACTAGGGTGCCGCTCGTGCCGAGGAGACCGTGGACCGCGGCGTACTCCTTCGCGACCAGGTTGAGGCCGTCGCGCAGCGGGGTGATCCACATGACGTCGGCGTTGGCGTAGTAGGCCAGCAGCTCCTCGAACGGGATCGGCCGGAAGTAGAAGTGGACCGGCATCCAGCCCATCCGCGAGAACCGGCCGTTGATCCGCCCGACCGCCTGCTCGATCTGGTTCTGCAGCGTCTTGTAGACGGTCATCTCGCCGGCCGCAGGCACGCACACCAGCACCAGCGACAGCTCACCCATCAACGACGGGTCCTCGAGCAGCGCCCGCTCGAAGGCCTCGAGCTGCTGCAGCACGCCCTTGGTGTAGTCGAGCCGCGAGACGGCCAGCGCGATCCGCTGTCCCTCGAACTCCTCCTTCACCCGAGCGATCGAGGTCTGCACGGCCGAGGAGGCCAAGGTCTGCTCGATCCGCTTCGTGTCGACGCTGACCGGGTTGGCGCCCAGGTGCACCCGACGTCCACCGACGTCGATGACCGAAGGCATGACATCGAGACCCAGCGCGAAGCCGTACGTCCGGAAGCGGGGAGCACAGTCCTCGGTCTCGACCACCTCGACCGGCGCCACGCCGCGGGCCACGTCGACGAAGTTCTCGACCTGGCGGGGGATGTGGAACGAGATGTAGTCGCACTGCAGCAGCGAGCCGATGATCTCGCGGCGCCACGGCACCACGTTGAACACGTCCGCGCCGGGGAAGTGGGTGTGGTGCAGGAACGCGATCTTCACGTCCGGCCGCATCTCCCGCAGGTAGGCCGGCACCATCCACAGGTTGTAGTCGTGGATCCAGACGATGGCCCCGTACGCCGCCTCGGCCGCCGCCTGCTCGGCGAAGGCCCGGTTGACCCGGCAGTAGACCTTCCAGTCATCCTCCTTGAACTTCGCCCGTTCCCAGAAGGTGTGCAGCAGCGGCCAGAACGCCTCCTTGGAGAAGCGTTTGTAGAAGACGTCGACGTCCTTCTTCGACAGCGGCAGCCGGGAGGCCACCAGGCCCGGGTAGAGCTTCGGGTCGACGACCGTATGGGTGGCGAACTTGCCGCGCTTGGGGTCGTCGATGGACCACGCGACCCAGGATCCGGTGCGCTCGGTGAAGAACGAGAGCAGGGTCGGGATGATGCCGTTGGGCGACTTCGGACGTCGACGCTTGACCTCTCCGTCCTCGATCACCTCGTCATAGGGGAGCCGGTGGTAGACCATGACGAGGTCGGACTTCCCCGGGTCGTCGGCGTCGTTCTCCGGGTCGTAGATGTGCTCGTCGTCGAGCAGGTTGAAGTGCCTGATCGCCTGCAGGATCCCGCCCGTGCCGGGGGAGGTGGCGTGGAACGTACGCTCCTTGTCGCGGGTCGCGTCCAGCAGCAGGTCCTCGGCCTCGCCGACGCAGACGCCCGGGAACCCGATGTCGTACATCGACAGGTCGTTGAGGGTGTCACCGGCGACCAGCACGCGGTCCTTGGGGATGCCGAGGTGCTCGACGAGCTTCGTGACGGTGTGGCCCTTGTTGATCCCGCCGGGCAGCACGTCGAGGTAGTGGCTGGCGGAGTAGAGCAGGTCGCAGCCGATCTGCGCGACCAGCGGGGCGAGGTCGTCGGTGACCGCCTCGGGGTCGCAGAAGTAGGAGACCCGGCGGTCCTGGGGCACGTTCTGTCGGACCAGGCCGGGCCGGTCGCCGATCTTCTCGAGCACGGTGAGCTCGCCTGGCCACTTGGCGGCGATCTCCTGCTGGATGGGCTCGACGGCGAGCAGGTCGTGTCCGGTCACGATGGTGGCGCCGACGTCGCAGATGATGAAGTCGGGCGTCGGGATGGTCGGGTCGGCGAGCAGCGGCAGCACCGACTCCAGCCCACGACCGGTGACGAAGGACAGGAGTACGTCCTCGCGGCGGCTCAGCGTCTGGTACAGCTTGACCTTCGCCTCGGGGTCGCCGGCTAGGAAGGTTCCGTCCAGATCGGTCGCAAGCAGCATGCGTGCGTTGGCAGCGGACGTGTCGTTCACAAGTCTCCTCGAGGGTCGCCTGGCCTCGAGGCCGATTCGGCAGCTGGCCCGAGGCTGCGGACCCCTTGGAGGATCCGCGGGTCGACCAAACAGGCTAACAGGGGCATGTGTCAGGCCGGAAACGGGCATTTGACGGGCTATCGAATCCGCGCTGAGTAGAGCCTCTCAGGAGGTCCACAAGTTCGTAAGAAATTGGATGCACCTGTTCGATAACTCCGTCGAGAATCTGTCGTTGATGGGTCATGCGGATCCTGCCCGCGGCCTTCACGAAGACCGCGGGCGACCACGGTCCTCGACGTTGATCACGGGGGGCGCCGAGGCCCATGGCCGGCACGCAGGTCGGTGCCGCGGGCAGGGTCCACAGCTCGTACGGATCGGTTCCCGATCCTCTTCCTCCCACCATTTCGAGCCTTTCGGCGGGTGGCTGACAGAATGCGCACATGACCGGCAGCACTGCTCCTACGACTAGGCCCAGGGTCCTCTCCGGCATCCAGCCGACGGCGGACTCCTACCACCTCGGCAACTACCTCGGCGCGGTCCGACAGTGGGTGAGCCTGCAGGAGGAGCACGAGCCGTTCTTCTTCATCGCCGACCTGCACGCGATCACGGTCGAGCAGGACCCGAAGGTGCTCCGCGAGCGTACGCGGCGGGCCGCCGCCCAGCTGCTCGCCGCCGGTGTCGACCCGGAGCGGTCCGCGATCTTCGTCCAGTCTCACCTTCCCGAGCACGCTCAGCTCGGCTGGGTGATGCAGTGCATCACCTCGTTCGGTGAGGCCCGGCGGATGACCCAGTTCAAGGACAAGTCCGCCAAGGGTGGTGAGGGCGCCGCCTCGGTCGGCCTTTTCTCTTACCCGATGCTGATGGCCGCCGACATCCTGCTCTACCGCCCGGCGTACGTCCCGGTCGGCGAGGACCAGCGACAGCACCTCGAGCTGACGCGCGACCTCGCACAGCGGTTCAACAGCCGCTACAAGAAGACGTTCCGGCTGCCCGAGCCCTACATCCTCAAGGAGGTCGCGAAGATCTACGACCTCCAGGACCCGACGATCAAGATGTCCAAGTCGGCCTCGAGCCCGACCGGCCTGATCGACATGCTCGACGACCCGAAGATCTCCGCGAAGAAGATCCGCTCCGCGGTCACCGACTCGGAGATGGAGATCCGTTTCGACGAGGAGGCCAAGCCGGGCGTCTCCAACCTGCTCCGGATCTACTCCGCGCTGACCGGCTCCGAGATCGACACCCTGGTCGGCAAGTACGCCGGCAAGGGCTACGGCGATCTGAAGAAGGATCTCGCCGAGGTCGTCGTCGACTACGTCACCCCGTTCCGGGAGAAGACCTTCGAGGTTCTCGAGGACCGGGCGTACCTCGACGGCATCTTGCAGCAGGGTGCGGAGAAGGCGGGCGTGGTCGCCCGCAAGACTCTGGCCGACGTCTACGAGCGGGTCGGCTTTGTGGCCCCCGCGTCGCCGCTCGGCTAGTAAGGTCGGCGCATGCGCACCATCGGTGTTGCCATCGCGATCCCGGAGCCATGGGCAAGTCAGCTCCAGGACTACCGGACGTCTCTCGGGGACGCGACGGCGACCATGATCCCGACGCACATCACTCTTGTGCCCCCGACGGAGATCCACGACGACCTGCTGCCCGACGTCGAGAGCCATCTCGAGTCCGCGGCCTCGCGGGTCGCCCCCTTCAGCGTGCACCTGCGCGGCACCGGCACCTTCCGGCCGGTCTCGCCGGTGGTGTTCGTGGCAGTGGTGCAGGGCATCTCGGGCTGTGAACAGCTGGCCAACGCGGTCCGGCAGGGTCCGCTCGACCAGAAGCTTACGTTTCCCTATCACCCGCATGTCACGATCGCTCACGACCTTCCCGACGCTAGCCTCGACAAGGCTTTCGGTGAGCTGGCCGACTTCGAGTGCGAGTGGTCGGTCGAGGAGTTCCACCTCTACGTCCACGACGACACGGACGGCTGGCGCCCGACGCGGGAGTTCGCGCTGAGAGCTGCACTGACCGGTTGAGGCGGGCTCGGGTCCGCCCACGAACGATGAATGGGGGATCTCGGGATGAAGGACAAGGTCAAGGCGAAGATCGCCGAGCTGCGCGCGCGCTTCCCGGCGCTGGATCGGCTGGTGCGCACCCAGGAGCACTACGGCGAGGTGGGCGCCGCCCAGCAGGCCGGCGCGATCACCTACTTTGGCTTCCTGTCGACCTTCCCGATCCTCGCGCTCGCGTTCTTCGCCGTGGGCCAGATCGCCAAGGTCTACTCCGGAGCCGAGAGCGACCTCGTCGAGGCGATCGACCATGTCCTGCCCGGGCTGGTCGGCGACGGTCCCGGACAGCTGAAGATCGCCGACATCGAGAGCGCGGCCGGCGCGGTCGGGATCATCGGTGTCATCGGTCTGCTCTACGCCGGCCTCGGCTTCATCGACGGACTTCGCAAGGCCCTCGAGGCGGTCTTCCTGGTGCCCGACGAGGACCAGCCAGGATTCCTGGCGGCCAAGGGCCGCGACCTGGTCGCACTCATCGGGCTCGGCCTGATCCTGCTGGTGGCGGTGGCGTTCACCGGCCTCGTACGCACCTTCTCGGTCAATGTCCTGGACTGGATCGGACTCGACGAAGGCTTCAGCTGGCTGATCGTCCTCCTCACCCTGGTGCTGGGCCTCGCGGCCAACACGGTGCTCTTCTTCGCGATGTTCCATCTGGCTCCCCAGAACGACACCCCGAAGGCGCCTTTGTGGGCCGGCGCCGTGCTCGGCGCGATCGGCTTCGAGATCCTCAAGCAGGCCTCGACCCTTTTGCTCAAGGCCACCCAGGGGCAGCCGGCCTTCCAGGCCTTCGGCATCGCCCTCATCCTGGTCGTCTGGATCCACTACACCTCGATGGTGATCCTGTACGCCGCCTGCAACGCCCACGTGCGGGCGACCCCGGCCGAACCCAGTTCCGACGCTGCATCGACGTGATCGCCCGATATACGGGCTGCTGACCGTCGGGGCTTGGCCGGCGGATGAGAGAGTCGTACCCATGAAGCTCGAGAAGACTGACGGCGCGCTCCTCCTGGTCATCGGGGTCTGGACGATCGCGATCTGGACCAACTTCGGCCGCAACCTCGTCAAGACCGCCAAGGACCCGGAGCAGACCCGTCCGAAGCCCTACTACATCGCCCACGCGGTGCTCGTGGTCGTGGATGTTCTCCTCGGCGGCCTGCTGATCAAGCTCGGCGTGCAGCGGCTACTGACCTGGGGATAGTCCTCAGGACGACTCGGCCGTGTCGAGGTGGTCGACCAGCTCGGTGAGCTGGTCGCGCAGCGCGAGCGCCTCGTCCCGGGTGATCCCCATCGATGCGCCGAGCTCCTGCGGCACGCCGGAGACCTGCTCCTCCAGGGCCTGGCCGTCCTCGGTCAGGCTGACCAGCACCCGGCGCTCGTCGCCGGGGTCGCGGTCGCGCCGCACCAGCCCGGCGGTCTCGAGCCGCTTGAGCAGCGGTGTCAGGGTGCCCGAGTCGAGCCGCAGCCGCTGGCCGAGGGAGGTCACCGAGAGCGGCTCGTCGCTCTCCCAGAGCACGAGCATCACCAGATACTGCGGATAGGTCAGCCCGGTCCCCTTGAGCAGCGTCACGTAGCGCTTCGTCACGGCTCTGGTCGCTGCGTACAGCGGGAAGCAGAGCTGAAGGTCTAGCGAGAGCTGCGGATAGGTACGTCCGGACACATGGACCAGTCTACCCCCTTGCGCTATTAAGTTGTGCGCAATATAGTTGTGCACATGACACCGATCTACACAGCCACCGCAGTCAGCACCGGCGACGCCCGCAACGGTCACGTCCAGTCCTCCGACGGTCTCATCGACGCCGACGTCCGCGTCCCCAAGGAGATGGGTGGCGCCGGCGGCGCCACCAACCCCGAGCAGCTCTTCGCCGCCGGCTACGCCGCCTGCTTCCACTCGGCCCTCAAGCTCGTCGCCGGGAAGGCCAAGGTCGACATGACCGACTCCGAGGTCGTCGCCGACGTGAGCATCGGTGAGAACGGCCAGGGCGGCTTCGGCCTCGCCGTACAGCTCGAGGTGACCATCCCCGGCGCCGACGCCGCGACCGCCCAGCAGCTCGCCGAGCAGGCCCACCAGGTCTGCCCGTACTCCAACGCCACCCGCGGCAACATCGAGGTCAAGCTCACGGTCGTCTGAGCTGGTTCCTCCAGCAAGGTATGCAGGCGAAGGGACACATCCCGTGCGGAACTCCGCACGGGATGTGTCCCTTTTGCTGCATCCCTTGACGAACGAACGCGGGGCCGCCCCCGAAGGGACGACCCCGCGTCGCAGGAACCGAGGGTCAGCCGAGGATCAGCGACTTGCGCAGGTCCTTGTTGAGCTGGGAGATCACGTCGAGCGGGATCTCCTTGGGGCAGGCGGAGGCGCACTCGCCGATGTTGGTGCAGCCACCGAAGCCCTCGGCGTCGTGCTGGCCGACCATGGACTGCACGCGGGAGTAGCGCTCCGGCTGGCCCTGCGGCAGCTCACCGAGGTGGGTGATCTTCGCGCCGAGGAACAGCGAGGCGGAGCCGTTGGGGCAGGCGGCGACGCAGGCGCCGCAGCCGATGCAGGTGGCCGTGTTGAACGCGCGCATGGCCTTGTCGCGCGGGGCCGGCACCGAGTTGGCCTCGGGGGCCGAGCCGGTGTTGGCCGAGATGTAGCCGCCGTTCTGGATGATCCGGTCGAACGCGGAGCGGTCGACGATCAGGTCCTTGACGATCGGGAACGACGAGGCGCGCCACGGCTCGATGGTGATGGTGTCACCGTCGTTGAAGGAACGCATGTGCAGCTGGCAGGTCGTGGTGACCTCCGGGCCGTGTGCCTCGCCGTTGATCATCAGCGAACACATGCCGCAGATGCCCTCGCGACAGTCGGAGTCGAACGCGACCGGCTCCTCGTCGTTGTGCAGGAGCTGCTCGTTGAGCAGGTCGAGCATCTCGAGGAACGACATGTCCGAGGACACCCCGTCCAGCTCGTACGTCTTGAGCGCACCCTTCTCGGACGCGTCGGCCTGCCGCCAGATCTTGAGGGTGAGCTTCACTTGTACGACCTCTGCTTCATCTCGATGGCGGTGTAGATCAGGTCCTCCTTGTGGAGGATCGGGGCGCCGTCCTCGCCACCGAACTCCCAGGCCGCGACGTAGGCGAACTCGTCGTCGTGACGCATCGCCTCGCCGTCCTCGGTCTGCGACTCGCCTCGGAAGTGGCCGCCGCAGGACTCGCGCCGGTTGAGCGCGTCGATGCACATGAGCTCACCGAGCTCGATGAAGTCGGCGACACGGCCGGCCTTCTCGAGGTCCTGGTTGAGGGAGTCGGCCGAGCCGAGGACCTTGACGTTGGTCCAGAACTCCTTCTTGAGCTCGCGGATCAGGCCGATGGCCTTCTTGAGGCCCTCCTCGGTCCGCTCCATGCCGCAGTACTCCCACATGATCAGGCCGAGCTCCTTGTGGATCGACTCGACCGAGCGGCTGCCGTTGATCGACATGAACTTGTCGATCCGCTCTTGGACCGACTGCTTCGCCTCGACGACCGCCGGGTGGTCCTCGGAGATGGGCTCGAACGGCCCGTCGGCGAGGTACTCGCGGATGGTGTTCGGGAGCACGAAGTAGCCGTCGGCCAGACCCTGCATCAGCGCCGAGGCGCCGAGGCGGTTCGCGCCGTGGTCGGAGAAGTTGGCCTCACCGGTGCAGTAGAGACCCTCGATGTTGGTCGAGAGCTCGTAGTCGACCCAGAGGCCGCCCATGACGTAGTGGACGGCGGGGTAGATGCGCATCGGCAGCTCGTAGGGGTTCTCACCCGTGATCCGCTCGTACATGTCGAGGAGGTTGTCGTACTTCTCCTCGATCGCGGCCTTGCCGAGGCGCTCGATCGCGGCACCCAGGTCGAGGTAGACGCCGCGGCGGAACTTCTTCACCGTGCCGTCGGGCTGGGTCTCGTCGACCTCCGGACCGACACCGCGGCCCTCGTCGCACATGTACTTCGCGGCGCGCGAGGCGATGTCGCGGGGGACCAGGTTTCCGAAGGAGGGGTAGATCCGCTCCAGGAAGTAGTCGCGGTCCTCCTCGGGGATCTCACGCGGGTCCTTGGCGCAGTCCTCGGCGTTCTTCGGCACCCAGATGCGGCCGTCGTTACGCAGCGACTCCGACATCAGGGTCAGCTTCGACTGGTGGGCGCCGGTCACCGGGATGCAGGTCGGGTGGATCTGCGTGTAGCAGGGGTTGGCCATGTAGGCGCCCTTGCGGTGCGCACGCCACGTGGCAGTGACGTTGGACCCCATCGCGTTGGTCGAGAGGTAGAAGACGTTGCCGTAGCCGCCGGTCGCGAGCACGACCACGTCGGCCAGGTGGGTCTCGATCTCGCCGGTGACCATGTCGCGGGCGATGATGCCGCGGGCCGTGACGGAGCCCTTCTCGTTGGGCACAGTGATCAGCTCGAGCATCTCGTGGCGCGTGAACTGCTCCACGGTGCCGGCGGCGACCTGGCGCTCCATGGCCTGGTAGGCGCCGATGAGGAGCTGCTGCCCCGTCTGGCCGCGGGCGTAGAACGTACGCGACACCTGCACGCCACCGAAGGAGCGGTTGTCGAGCAGACCGCCGTACTCGCGGGCGAAGGGCACGCCCTGGGCCACGCACTGGTCGATGATGTTCACCGACTCCTCGGCGAGGCGGTAGACGTTGGACTCGCGGGCGCGGTAGTCGCCGCCCTTGACCGTGTCGTAGAAGAGCCGGTAGGCCGAGTCGCCGTCGCCCTTGTAGTTCTTGGCGGCGTTGATGCCGCCCTGGGCGGCGATCGAGTGGGCACGACGCGGGGAGTCCTGGTAGCAGAACGACTTCACGTTGTAGCCGGCCTCGCCGAGCGTGGCGGCAGCGGCGCCGCCGGCCAGGCCGGTGCCGACGATGATGATCGACAGCTTGCGGCGGTTGGCCGGGTTGACCAGGCGGTTCTCGAACTTGCGGGTCGTCCAGCGCTCCGCGATCGGACCGGTCGGAGCCTTGGGGTCGACGAGCTTGTCGCCGAGCACGTAGTAGCCCGCGGCGTCGTCGGATTTCTGGACCGGTGCCTCGTTGGTCGGGGTGAGGCCGGACAGGTAGTGGGTTCCAGCAGCCATGTGTCAGATGTCCTTACGAGATGACGCCGAAGACGGTGAACAGGGGGACCAGCGAGAAGCCGCCGGCGATCACGATCGCGACGACCCAGCCGGCGACGCGGGCCCTGGCACGCGACTCAGCGGTGTTGGTGAACCCGAGCGTCTGGATGGCGCTGAAGGTGCCGTGGTGCAGGTGGAACGCGAGCGCGAGCATCGCGAACAGGTAGATGGCGACCATCCACCACTGCTCCGGCTGGAAGGAGTTCACCAGGAGGCGGTAGGGGTTCTCGGTGATGTCGGGGGCCTGTCCGCCCTCGCCCACGTTGATCTTCGCGATGGTGAAGTGGAGCAGGTGCCAGATGATGAAGACGAGCAGGGTCACGCCGCCCCAGCGCATGGTGCGCGAGGAGAGCGACGAAGCCTTGTTCTTCTTCACCGCGTACTTCACGGGCCGCTGAGCGTGCGCACGCATGGAGAGCGCCACCGCGGCGCCGACGTGCGCCACCAGCGAGCCGAGAAGCACCACCCGGAGGATCCAGAGGAGCCCGCCGTACGGAAGGTACGGCTCCCCGAACGTACGCAGGTGCTCGGCGTACTCGTTGTAGGCGATCTCGCCGCTGAAGGCTTTGAGGTTGCCGTACATGTGCACCAGCACAAACAGGATGAAGACGATGCCGCTGGCCGCCATAAGGAGCTTCAGGGCGATCGTCGAGCGCGTCGACCGCGCGCCTTTGATCAGAGTCGTGGTTGCCACGGCACGCACGCTACTACCCCTCATACCCGAACTTGTACGCAGGGAGTATGTGACATTTTCGTCGCTGCGTGGGCGGGTGGGGTTACTGACGAGTATCTCGGTAACGGGTTAGGCAAGCCTAACAGCAGGGTGTGCATTCTCCGCGGCGATGGCGTGAGATCGTGAGGACCGGGTCTCGCTCAGCGCGACCAGACGGGCCAGCAGCTCGTCGACCGCATCGGTCCACGGCCGCGTCGCGACCAGCTCCCGACCGCGGTCGCCGAGCAGGTGCCGACGGGGATCGGAGACGACCGAGGCGACCGCGTCCGCGAGCTCGCGGGCGCGGGCCGGGTTGTAGAGCAGTCCGGTCTCCATGTGCTGGACGATCTCGGCCGCCGCGCCGGCGCGCGGGGCGACCACCGGGAGGGCGCTGGCCGCGGCCTCACGCAGGATGTGGCCACATCCCTCCTCCTCGCCGGGGTGGACGAGAACGTCGAGCGACGCCAGGGCGATGGCCAGGTCGCCGGTGCCCAGCGGACCGGTCAGCTTCGCCTGCGGGACCCGCTGCTTGAGCCATCCGCGCTGGGGTCCGTCGCCGATGATGACGAGGCGGATCCCGGACACCACGGTGAGCTCGGCGAGGCGGCGTACGCCATGGCTCTTGGCGAGGTTGCCCGCGTAGCCGACCACGACCAGCGGTGTGGGTCGGGACTTCGCCTTGGACCAGCGGCGGTGGAGCCAGTCGTCGCGCAGACTGGGCGAGAAGGCGGCCGTGTCGACCCCCGGCTCCCACACCTCGGCGGCGACGTCGATCGCCGCGAGCATGCGGCGCAGGTACTCGCTTGTGACAAAGATCTCATCGGCGTACGCGGCGATCGAGGTGCTCCAGGTGAGCGCCGCCTTGGGGGAGAGAGGGGACTGCTGGACGACCAGCGTCGTCGCGGCAGCCGCCGTCGGCGACGAGAGCGCCTTGCGGCCCAGGCGGCCCGGGTCGAAGGTGACCACGACGTCCGGCTCGAAGGACTCCAGGGCGTTGCGTACCTGGCGACCGGTCTTGGCGATCGGCGAGACGCGGACGACCCGGCTGTTGCGGTAGACCGAGAGTCCGGGGCCGGGCGCGATGAACCGCACCTCGTGGCCAGACTCGATCATGCGGTCGGCGATGGCCTTCACCGTGGTTGTGACACCATCGATGGTAGGAAAGAAGCTCTCGGTGACCAGCGCCATCTTCATAGGACCAGCGTCCTGCCCGGGGATGGCGAGAGCGCGACGTGTGCGTTGACCTGGGATGAACCATCGGCACGACCAGTAGACGACCAGCGTGATGAGGACAATCAGTGGCGGTACCCAGACGGGTCTGGACGCTTTCGGCAGCAGCACTCGCGGTGGCTGGGGTCGTCGGCGGAGTCATGGGGCTGGCTGGCTGTGGTCAGGCGCCGACCCAGCAGCCGTCGGGCGAGCGCGTCTCTGAACAGCCCTCGACCGCCACGCCGGCCTTCGAGATGCCGGTCGAGAAGCCCAACCTGCTGATGATCACGGTCGACGACCTCTCCTCCCTCGACATGGACTACCTGCCGAGCGTGAAGAAGCTCGTGGGAGACAGCGGCGTCACCTTCACCGACGCGGTCGCGCCGACGCCGATCTGCGTGCCGGCCCGCGCCTCGCTGCTCTCGGGGCAGTACGCCCACAACCACGGTGCCCACACCATCCACGGTCCCGAGGGTGGCTATCCCTCCTTCGACGACTCCGCGACCCTGGCCACCTCGTTGCAGGAGGCCGGCTACTCGACGGTGTTCACCGGGAAGTACCTCAACGAGTACGGCGAGGCGGGGACCGAGCGCGACCTGCCTCCGGGCTGGGACGAGTGGCGCGCGACCGTCGACCCGTCGACCTACAACTATCTGGGCGCGAAGTTCAACGTCAACGGGCGCCTGGTGAAGCCGAAGGGCTACTCGACCACCGTCATCACCCAGCAGGCGAAGGCGGCGCTGACGGCTGTGCAGAAGGATGGGAAGAAGAAGGCCGGGGCCGAGGAGAAGCCGTGGTTCCAGTGGGTCAACTACGTGGCGCCGCACATCGGCGGGCCGACGGAGAAGGGTGACCCCAAGCAGCGCTTCCCAGGCACGAAGGGCGCGATCGGCGTGCCGGTGCCGGACAAGCAGGACCGGGACAAGTACGCCGACAAGCCGATCCCGCCGCAGCCCAACCTGTTCCCGGAGGCGCGCAAGAAGTTCCCGAAGGGGTCCCCGTCGCGGAAGAACCCCTCGCAGATCGAGAAGGACGCCTACCGGCTCTCCTATCAGCGGCGGATCGAGTCGGCGCGCAGCCTGGACCGCAACATCGCCTCCCTGCTCGGTGGGCTGAAGAAGAGCGGCGACCTGGCGCGCACCCTGGTCGTCTTCACCTCCGACAACGGCTTCTCGAGCGGCTACCACAACTTCAACGGCAAGCTCTGGTACTACGAGGAGTCGCTGCGGATCCCCGTGCTGATGAGCGGTCCCGGCGTACCGAAGGGGCGCGAGGTCGGGACCACGCTGACCAACCCGGACATCGCTACGACGCTGCTCGCTGCGGCCGGAGCCGACGACCCGCACGAGCCCGACGGCATCGACATCCTGCCGTGGCTGCGTGCGCACGAGCAGACCCGTGTCGTACCGATCGAGGCGTGGCCGACCTCCGACGGCACCTCGCGGCTCTGGTCCGGGGTGCGCGTGGGGCGGTGGACCTACGTCGAGCTGACGACCGGTGAGGTCGAGCTCTACGACCGCACCAACGATCCGTACGAGATGAAGAACCTCGCCGACGACCCGGCCCGCGCCAAGACGGTCTCGCGCCTCGCCGATCTGACCGACAAGTACCGCGACTGCGCCGGCGACAGCTGCCCCAAGAAGATGTACGCCGCCGACCGCCCGCTTGATCTGGCGGGTCTCTAACGGGTTAAAGTAGACTAAATAACTCTTATTACTTTGGGAGTGTTTGGTCATGCCGGCTGGCAATCTGTTCACGCGTCGCAAGCGCGCTGCTGTGGCGACGGTGGCGATGAGTGCCCTCGCGGTGACCGGCCTGGTGCACGAGCCGGCCGCCGTGGCGGCGGGCCCGACGCGTACGCCTGCCCTGGAGCGGCCCGCGGAGAGGCCGAACCTGCTGATGGTCACGGTCGATGACCTCTCCGCCCTCGACATGGACTACCTGCCGCGGGTGCGGAAGCTGGTCGAGCGGACCGGGGTCTCCTTCGCCGAGGGGATCGCGCCGACGCCGATCTGCGTGCCGGCGCGGGCCTCGCTGCTGACCGGGCAGTACGCCCACAACCACGGTGCGCGCACGATCGAGGGGCCGTACGGCGGCTATCAGGCCTTCGACGACTCCGCGACGGTCGCCACCTCGCTGCAGGACGCGGGCTACTCGACGATCCTGGCGGGGAAGTACCTCAACGGCTACGGCGAGGGTGCGACCCGCGGCGACGTGCCGCCCGGGTGGGACCAGTGGCGCGCGACCGTCGACCCGTCGACCTACAACTTCCGGTCGCCGAAGTTCAACGTCAACGGCGAGATCATCAAGTCCAAGGGCTACTCCTCGACCGTCATCACCGAGCACGCGAAGGCCGGGATCGCGGCCGAACGCGCGAACGGGAAACCCTGGTTCACCTGGGTCAACTACGTGGCTCCGCACCACGGCGGGCCGTCCGGGCCCGATGACCCGAAGAAGATCTACCCGGGCACCGACGCCGCCCTGTCGGTGACCGTGCCCGACACCCAGGACCGCGGGTTCTACGACAACGCGCAGATCCCGGCGCGGCCCAACCTCTTTCCCGAGGACACCTCGGGCTATGCGAAGGGCTCGCCCGGGCGCGGGAAGTTCAACCCACGGAAGAAGGACGCCCTCCGGATCGCCTACCAGCGCCGCCTCGAGGCCATCCGCAGCCTGGATCGCAACATCGCCTCGCTGATCGGCTCGCTCAAGCGCAGCGGCGAGCTGAAGCGGACGCTGGTCGTGTTCACCTCCGACAACGGCTTCTCGAACGGCTACCACAACCTCAACGGCAAGCTGTGGCACTACGACGAGTCGCTGCGGATCCCGGTGCTGATGAGCGGTCCCGGGGTTCCGCGCGGCCGCACGGTGCGGACGCCGGTCACCAACCCGGATCTCGCCGCCACCCTGCTGGCGGCGGCCGGGGCTCGGCCACCTCGGGCGCCGGACGGGATCGACATCATGCCGTGGCTGAGCGCGCCCGAGCAGGTCCGCGCCATCCCGATCGGCGGCTGGCGGGTGACCGACGGGAGCAGACAGCTGTGGTCCGGCGTCCGGGTCGGCTCCTGGACCTACGCCCGCCTGCACACCGGCCAGGTCGAGGTCTACGACCGCTCCTCGGACCCCTTTGAGCAGCACAACCTCGCCGCCGACCCGTCGGTCGCGGAGACGGTCAAGGCGCTCGCGAGGCTCGCCGACCGCTACCAGGACTGCGCGGCCTCGACCTGCCCCAAGGACCTGTACGCCTCTGGCCGGGCGCTCGATCTGGAGGCGCTGTGACGAGGGTCGGTGACCTGGAGCGCGAGGCCGCGCGGGCGCGGCTCGTCGAGGCGTACGCCGCGGGGAGGATCGACGCGCCCGAGCTGGAGTCGCGAGCCGAGGCGGTGTGGGGTGCTGCCCGGTCCGCCGACCTCGCCGCGGTGGTCGACGACCTGGGAGAGGATCCCGCCCCGCCTGGTGGGGCGGGCCCCCGTCTCGTACGCGATCTTCTGGTGTTCCTGATCTGCGGCGCGATCGCCGTCCTGGTCTGGCACCTCACCGGCAGGGGGTTCTTCTGGCCCGTGTGGGTGCTGGTCTACACCGGCCTGCCGCTGCTGCGCCTGTGGCGGGACTAGGACTGCTTGGCGAGGGTGTCCGCGGGGACGTTGCCCGCCTCGATCTCCCGCGCCAGCTCGGTGATGCGTACGCCGCTGGCAGCCCAGCTGCCCGCGCGCTCCTCGTGGATGGGGTGGAAGCTGCGGCGGACCTCGACGGTCCAGTGACGGCCGAAGACGATCCGGGCGCCGATGGCGAAGGGGAGGATCGCGAGCAGGAGGAGGAGCTCGATGCCGGTGAGCAGCATGACCGCGACGACCACGACGAGGATCGGCAGCGCGATGACGAGCCAGAGCACCATGAGGATCATGCTGATCGGGTCGTCGCCCGAAGGCGCGCCGAGAGGGATCTCCAATGCGTCGAGACTCAGGCGGCGCGACTTCCGCTGCCACGGGACCCATCGTCGGGTGATCCGATAGACCTGTCCGCCCGGAGTACGTACCTTCACGGCGGTCAACCTAGCGGCGTGTCTCAGTTAGCGGTTGTAAACCTCACACTTTGTGGTCACCGCCACTTCATCGGCCTAAGGTTCGACCCATGAACGACGCCGCTCGCGACGACTCGTTGCGCCTTGCCCAGCCGGCGGATGCCCATTCCCAGGCAGAGTGGGAGGCGGCGACCGCTGCCGTCCTCCGCAAGAGTGGTCGGCTGACCGCTGACGACGCCGACTCGCTCGTCTGGGACAAGCTGACGCGCACTTCCCTCGACGGACTCCGGATCGCCCCGCTCGGCCTGCCGGACACGTCCTTCGCCGACGCGGCCCGTCCCACGCGCGCCGGCGCGTGGGACATCCGCTCGCTCGTCTCCGGTCTCTCCGGCGTGGACGCCAAGGCGGCCAACGAGGCCGCTCTGGTCGACCTGGACGGCGGGGTCTCCTCGTTGTGGGTGGCCGCCGACGAGACCACCGACCTCGCAGTGCTCCTCGACAAGGTGCTCCTCGACCTGGCGCCGATCGTGCTCGACGCGCCGATCGGTGCGGTCAAGGTCGCCCAGAACCTGCTCGCGCTGATCGCCGAGCGTGGCACCGGGCTGCACGCCGCGACCAACCTGGGTGCCGACCCGATGGGCGCGCTGCTGCGCGACCTGCCGCTGGCGCCCGACGAGGCGTTCGCCGAGCTGGTCGACCTCGCTCGTCTCGCCCAGGGGATCGGGGTGCGGGCGATCGTTGTCGATGCCACGGCTGCGCATGATCTGGGCGCGTCCGACGTGCAGGAGCTCGGCTGGTCGGTCGCGGTCGGCGTCGCCTACCTGCGCGCGCTGACCGAGGCCGGGTTCTCGCCCGCCGTGGCGGCGAGCCTGATCGAGTTCCGGTTCGCGGCCACCGACGAGCAGTTCCCGACGATCGCCAAGCTGCGGGCCGCTCGTCAGCTGTGGGCACGGGTCCTCGAGCTCTCCGGGGCCGAGGGTGTGGAGATGCGCATCCACGCGGTGAGCTCGCGGCCGATGCTGTCCAAGTACGACCCCTACGTGAACATGCTGCGCGGCACCGTCGCCGCCTTCGCCGCCGGTGTCGGCGGCGCGGACGCGGTGACCGTGCTGCCCTTCGACTCCGCCAACGGCGTACCGGACGGGTTCGGGCGACGGATCGCCCGCAACGTGTCCCACCTGCTGATCGACGAGTCCCACGTCGCGGCCGTCGCCGACCCCGCCGGCGGATCCTTCGCCGTCGAGCAGCTGACCGCCGACATGGCCGCCGCCGGCTGGGAGGCGTTCATCCAGCTCGAGGAGGAGTGGACCGGCGCGAACGCCGTCGGAGGCCACGACTTCTCGCCCTTCCGTGACCGGATCGCCGCGGTCTCCGCCGAGCGGGAGAAGGCGATCGCTCGGCGCAGGCGCCCGATCACCGGGCTCACCGAGTTCCCCAACCTCGCCGAGACGCTCCCGGAGCGGCCGGTCGACCCGCTGAACGAGCGGGTGGTGCGCTACGGCGCCTCCTTCGAGGCCCTGCGCGACACTCCCGCCACCGCCAAGGTCTTCCTCGCCACCATCGGCACGGTCGCCCAGCACACCGCCCGGGCGACCTTCGCGACCAACCTCCTCGCCGCCGGTGGCATCGGCGTCGAGGTCGCGGGCGCGACCAGCGACGCCGAGGATCTCGCCGGGAAGTACCGCGCGGCGGGTTCGCCGGCGGTCGTCTGCCTGGCCGGGTCGGACAAGACGTACGCCGAGTGGGGCGCGGCCGCGATCGCGGCCCTCCGCGAGGCCGGCACCACGCACGTGATCATCGCCGGGAAGCCCGACGCCGTCGACGCCGAGGTGGACGACGCCGCCTCGATGGGTGTCGACGCGCTCGCCTTCCTGACCGCTACGAGGGAGAAGCTCGCATGACCATCCCCAGCTCCTTCAAGGGCCTTCCGCTGCAGGGCGAGACCCCGCCGTACTCCGCCGACGCTCCCTCGGGCGAGGGCTGGCTGAGTCCCGAGGGCATCGAGATCCAGCCTGCGTACGGGCCTGCGGATCTCGAGGGGCTCGACGCGCTCGACACCTTCCCGGGCCTGAGCCCGTTCCTGCGCGGGCCCTACCCGACGATGTACACGACCCAGCCGTGGACGATCCGGCAGTACGCCGGGTTCTCGACCGCGGAGGAGTCCAACGCGTTCTACCGCCGCAACCTGGCGGCCGGTCAGAAGGGCCTCTCGGTCGCCTTCGACCTGGCCACCCACCGCGGCTACGACTCCGACCACCCGCGCGTGCGCGGCGATGTCGGCATGGCCGGCGTCGCGATCGACTCCATCTACGACACCAGGACGCTGTTCGACGGCATCCCGCTGGACCAGATGTCGGTCTCGATGACCATGAACGGTGCTGTGCTGCCCGTGCTGGCGCTCTACATCGTGGCCGCCGAGGAGCAGGGGGTGCCTCCGGAGAAGCTGGCCGGGACCATCCAGAACGACATCCTCAAGGAGTTCATGGTCCGCAACACCTACATCTACCCGCCGGTGACGTCGATGCGGATCATCGGCGACATCTTCTCCTACACCGCCGCGAAGATGCCCCGGTTCAACTCGATCTCGATCTCCGGCTACCACATGCAGGAGGCCGGGGCGACGGCCGATCTCGAGCTCGCCTACACGCTGGCCGACGGTGTCGAATACCTGCGGACCGGTCTGGCCGCGGGCCTCGACGTCGACGCGTTCGCGCCGCGGCTCAGCTTCTTCTGGGCGATCGGGATGAACTTCTTCATGGAGGTCGCCAAGATGCGCGCGGCCCGCGCGCTGTGGTCGCGTCTGGTGTCGCAGTTCGACCCGTCCAACCCGAAGTCGCTCTCGCTGCGGACCCACTCGCAGACCTCCGGCTGGTCGCTGACCGCCCAGGACGTCTTCAACAACGTCGGCCGCACCGCGATCGAGGCGATGGCCGCGACCCAGGGCCACACCCAGTCGCTGCACACGAACGCGCTGGACGAGGCGATCGCGCTGCCGACCGACTTCTCGGCCCGCATCGCCCGCAACACCCAGCTGCTGCTGCAGCAGGAGTCCGGCACGACCGAGATCATCGACCCGTGGGGCGGCTCCTACTACGTCGAGCGTTTGACGCACGATCTCGCCGAGCGCGCCTGGGCACACATCCAGGAGGCCGAGGCGGCCGGTGGGATGGCCAAGGCGATCGAGCAGGGCATCCCGAAGATGCGCATCGAGGAGGCGGCCGCCCGCACCCAGGCGCGCCTCGACTCCGGTGCCCAGAAGCTGATCGGCGTCAACACCTTCCGGCTCCCCTCCGAGGACCCGCTCGACGTGCTCAGGGTCGACAACGACCAGGTCTACAAGCAGCAGGTCGCCAAGCTCGAGCGGCTGCGCGCGGAGCGCGACGACGAGGACGTACGCCGGGCCCTGGAGGCCATCACCAACGCGGCTGGTTCGACGAGCAAGCCCAGCGGCACCGGCAACCTGGACGGCAACCTGCTCAAGCTGGCCGTCGACGCGGCCCGGGCGAAGGCGACCGTCGGGGAGATCTCCGACGCGATGGAGAAGGCATGGGGCCGGCACCAGGCCGTCATCCGTACCATCTCCGGTGTGTATCGGGACGAGGCGACGACGTCGGGTGACTCGAAGGTCACCGAGGTGCTGAAGGCGACCAAGGAGTTCGAGGAGGCCGAGGGCCGCCGCCCGCGGATCCTGGTCGCGAAGATGGGCCAGGACGGCCACGACCGTGGCCAGAAGGTCGTGGTCTCGGCCTTCGCCGACCTCGGCTTCGACGTCGACGTAGGCCCGCTGTTCTCCACGCCCGAGGAGGTCGCGCAGCAGGCGGTCGACGCCGACGTACACATCGTCGGGGTCTCGTCGCTGGCCGCCGGTCACCTCGCACTGCTCCCCGCGCTGAAGGCGGCGCTGGAGGAGCAGGGGCGCCCGGACATCATGATCGTCATCGGCGGGGTCATCCCGCCCGACGACGTGGCCACGCTCGAGCAGATGGGCGCTGCCGCGGTCTTCCTGCCCGGCACCGTCATCGCCGACTCCGCCATCGACCTGCTCGGTCGCCTGCGGGAGCAGCTCGACCACTGACCGGCTCGAGACCAACACGGCCCGTCGGCGCTCGATGGGACTGTGTTGGTCTCGACACGCTCGCTGGCGCTCACGGCTCGACCAGCGGTAGCCCGAGTATGTCCTCGCCGGGGGCGTCGGGCTCGTCTAGCCTCAGAGCTGTGACGGACCTACGCCCCGGGCGGGCATCCGGGGACGGGCTGATGAGGGTCGGCGCCTACGAGATCCTCAGCAAGCTCGGTGAGGGCGGCATGGGCGTCGTCCACCTGGCTCGCCACGAGGAGACCGGCGAGCGGGTGGCGCTGAAGGTGCTGCGTACGCACGTCGTGGGGGATGAGGAGACGCGCGCCCGGCTGGAGCGCGAGGTGCGGTCGCTGCGGCAGGTGCGCAGCCCCTGGATCGCCGAGATCGTCGACGCCGACCCCTACGCGGACCTTCCCTACGTCGCGACCCGCTACGTGCCCGGGCCGACGCTGCACGACCGGATCAAGGACGACGGACCCGTCGTCGGCGAGGACCGGTTCTGGCTGGCGCGCTGCCTGGCCGGCGGTGTCGCCGCCTGCCACGACGCCGGCGTGCTGCACCGTGACGTCAAGCCTTCCAACGTCGTGATGGAGGGGCGTACGCCGGTGCTCATCGACTTCGGGCTGGCCCGGGTCGCCGACGATCCCAAGATCACCCTCACCGGATGGCTGGTCGGCACCCCGGGCTACCTGGCGCCGGAGATCCTGGAGGGGACGCCTTCCTCGCCGGCCAGCGACGTGCACTCCTGGGCCGCCACCACGGCCTACGCGCTGCTGGGCCGACCTCCGTTCGGGACCGGTCCGTCGATGGCCGTCCTGGATCGGGTACGCCGCGGCCAGCACGATCTCGACGGCATCGAGGGGTCCATGCGGGAGGTCCTGACGGCGGCCCTGGCGACGGATCCCGAGGACCGCCCGGGTCTCGAGGAGCTGCGGGAGTGGCTCATGGAGCCCGAGGTGCCGTGGTCCGGAACCGATTCGACGGTCACCAAGGTGCTGCCGGTGACGATGCCGCTGGCCGCCGCACCGGCGGACGCCGAGCTGAAGCCGA
Source organism: Nocardioides sp. NBC_00850 (assembly GCF_045207335.1). NCBI lineage: Bacteria > Bacillati > Actinomycetota > Actinomycetes > Propionibacteriales > Nocardioidaceae > Nocardioides > Nocardioides sp. NBC_00850. The sequence continues at coordinate 6,022,840 of NZ_CP108845.1, read as the reverse complement.
CGCTGGTGGACCCGGACGCCGCCGGCGATGCCGTGACGCAGGTGGAGGAGGTGCCGCCGACCGCGGTGACCGTCGCCGACGCGCCGGCCGAGCCCGTGGTGGTGCGCCGGTTCGACCCGCAGGCTCCGCCACCGGCTCCGTCGCCCGAGCCCGGCTGGAGCCCACCCAGCAAGCACGCCAACCTCAAGCGCTGGCCGGGGCCGATGCACTTCCTGATCCTGGTCGCGCTCGCCGCGATCCTCGCCGGGGTCGTGGCTGCGTACCCGTTCCTGGGCGCCACCCTGCTCGGCCTCGGCGTCTGGCTGCTGCGGGCGGTCTCGCTGGCCGCCGACCATCTGTCGAAGCGTCGCGAGGCGCGAGGACGGAAGTGGTACGACGGCCTGTGGGCGCTCGTCCGCTCACCGTGGGACCTGGTGCGCGCCGTCCCCGGCACGGCGGCGCTGACCGCGCTGACGGGCGTGATCGCGGCCGCCGTCGCGGTCGGCTGCCTGGCGCTCGGGCTGCCGCTGACCGCGGTGCTCTACGTCGCCGCGATGGTCTTCATGTCCGCGGCCTGGCTCGCCTCGCAACGGGTGCGTGACACCGTCGGACCGGTCGCCCGCGCCGCCTCCTCGCCGTCACAGCGCTGGGTCGTCGCCGTCGTCGGGTTGGCGATCATCGCCGCCGCCGTCGGCTGGTACGCGGTGCAGATGGGTGTCTCGTGGGCGCCGCTGGACGACGTACGTTCGGGTCAGCTGCCCGGCGTCGTGCGCGACGTACTGCAGCGCGCTCGCTGACCGGGTTCGCGATTGGCTAAGGTGCTGGCCATGCCAGGGCCCGACGTACAAGACCTTCTCGACGGCATCAGCGACGGCAAGCGGGCGGCGGTGTCACGAGCGATCACGTTGGTGGAGTCGACCAAGCCCCAGCACCGCGACATCGCCCGCGAGCTGCTCACCAAGCTCCCGGCGGGCGACACCGTGCGGGTCGGGATCTCCGGGGTGCCGGGGGTCGGCAAGTCGACCTTCATCGAGGCGCTCGGCAGCCGGCTGACCGCCAACGGCCTCAAGGTGGGGGTGCTGGCCGTCGACCCGTCCTCCGTACGCACCGGCGGCTCCGTCCTGGGCGACAAGACGCGCATGCAGCGGCTCTCGGTGGACCCCAACGCCTTCATCCGGCCCTCCCCGTCGGCCGGGACTCTCGGCGGGGTCGCCAGGGCGACCGTGCAGGCGATGGCGGTACTGGAGGCGGCCGGCTACGACGTGGTGCTGGTCGAGACGGTCGGCGTCGGGCAGTCCGAGGTGACCGTGGCGGGGATGGTGGACACGTTCCTGTTCCTCACCATCGCGCGCACCGGTGACCAGCTGCAGGGGATCAAGAAGGGCATCCTGGAGATCTCCGACGTGATCGCGGTCAACAAGGCCGACCCCAACGACCCCCACCGCGCCCAGGAGGCGCGCGCGGCCGCGCGCGAGCTCGCCGGCGCGCTCCGGCTGGTGCGCTCCCGCGAGGAGTGGGCGCCGCCGGTGGTCACCGCCTCGGCGCTCCACGACGACGGGGTCGACTCGGTCTGGGAGCAGGTGATGGCGCACCGCACGCACCTCGGCAAGGACGGGCTGCGCACCAAGCGCGCCGAGCAGCAGCTCGACTTCACCTGGGCCCTCGTCCGCGACGAGCTCGACCAGCGGCTCAAGCACTCCGCGGGCGTCAAGGCGATCCGCGACGAGGTGCGTGCCGAGGTGCTCTCAGGCGAGCTTCCGGCGACCGTCGCCGCGGACAGGATCCTGGCCGCCTACGACAAGGATTAGTCTGACAGGACCATGCTGGAGCCTGCTGCCTTCCTCGCCGAGCGAGTCGATGCCTACGACGCCGAGCTGACCGACCTGCGCCGGGACATCCACGCGCACCCGGAGCTCTCCTGGCAGGAGCATCGCACCACCGAGCTGATCGCCGAGCGACTGGAGAAGGCGGGCTGGCAGGTCGACCGGCCGTCCGCGACCGGTCTGATCGCCGACCTGGGCGGTGGCGGGAAGGAGTCGAGGGTCGTCGCGCTGCGCGGCGACATGGACGCCCTGCCAGTCGACGACGTCACCACCGACATCTGGACGAGCACCGTTCCCGGGGTCGCGCACGCCTGCGGCCACGACGTGCACACCACCGCCCTGCTCGGTGCCGGGCTCGCGCTGGCCGATCTGCATCGCGAGTCACCGCTGCCCGGTGGCGTACGCCTGCTGTTCCAGCCCGCCGAGGAGGTCATGCCGGGCGGGGCGCTGCACCTGATGAGCCTGGGTGCGCTCGACGACGTGGAGCGGATCTTCGCGCTGCACTGCGACCCGACAGTCGACGTCGGCCGCGTCGGGATCCGCTCCGGCGCGCTGACCAGCGCGGCCGATCTGATCGACGTACACCTCAGCGGCACCGGCGGTCACACCTCGCGCCCGCACCTGACCGGCGACCTGGTCTTCGCGCTCGCCAAGGTGACCACCGAGCTGCCGGTGATCCTGAGCCGGCGGATGGACCCCCGGGCCGGCGTGAGCGTGGTCTGGGGCAAGGTCACCGCCGGCCAGATCCACAACGTGATCCCCGCCCACGGCTCCGTCGGAGGCACCGTGCGGATCCTCGACAGCGACGCCTGGAGCGAGGTCGAGCACGTCGTGCGCGAGGTCGTCGCCGAGATCATCGCCCCCTACGGCGTGACCGCCGCCGTCGACTACACCCGCGGTGTGCCGCCGGTGAGCAACGACGAGGAGTCCCACCAGATCCTCGTCGAGAGCGTCCGCGAGGTTCTGGGGGAGCGGGGTGCCGTCGTCTCCGCGCAGAGCCTCGGCGGCGAGGACTTCGGCTGGTACCAGGAGCAGGTCGCCGGCTCGATGTTCCGGCTCGGCGTACGCACCCCCGGCGGCCCCACCTACGACCTCCACCAGGGCGACCTGCGCATCGACGAACGCGCGGTGGGCGTGGGCGCCAAGGTTCTGGCCGCCGCCGCCCACCGCGCGCTGGTCTAGCTCGGGGCTAGCCCTTTCGGTACGGGATGCCGTCGGCGGCGGGTGCGCGCGAGTGTCCGACTAGCCCGGCGACGGCGAAGATCGTCACGACGTACGGCAGCATCAGCATGAACTGCGACGGCACCGGAGAGCCGATCACCGAGAGCACGGACTCGACGTTGGAGGCGAAGCCGAAGAGCAGCGCCGCCAGCGTCGCCTTGATCGGATCCCACTTGCCGAAGATCACCGCCGCCAGCGCGATATAGCCCGCACCGCCGGTCATCTCGCGGCCGAAGGACGGCACCGAGACGAGCGTGTAGGTCGCTCCGCCGATGCCCGCGATCGCGCCGGCCAGCAGGATGGTGCGGTAGCGGGTCGCGATCACGTTGATGCCGACGGTGTCGGCCGCCTTCGGGTGCTCGCCGACCGCACGCACGCGCAGGCCCCACTTGGACCGGTAGAGGGCCCAGGCGACGAGGAAGACGGCGGCGTACATGATGTAGACCAGCACCGTCTGGCGGAAGAAGATCGGGCCGACCACCGGGATGCCGGACAGCAGCGGGATCTCCAGGCGCGGGAAGTGGGGCGGGTTGTTGAGCGCCGCGGCGTTCTCCGAGAGGACCTGGGAGAACATGAAGCTGGTGAAGCCGATCACGAGCACGTTGAGGACGACACCGACGATGACCTGCTCGACCCAGTAGGTGATCGCGAACAGGCCCAGGAGCAGCGCGACCAGCATCCCTGCGACCATCGCGGCCACCAGGCCGGCCCACGGGCTGCCGGTGAGGGAGGCGACGATCGCGGCGCCGAAGGCGCCGAAGAGCAGCTGGCCGTCGATGGCGATGTTGACGACACCCGACCGCTCACCGACTACGCCGCCGAGCGCACCGAACACGAGCGGCACCGCCAGCGCCAGCGAGCCGGCGAGCAGGCCGACCACGGGCAGCGTCTTGCCCGCGACCGCCCAGGCCAGGAATCCGGACACGGCGATCACGGCGAACGCCGCGACCAGCACCAAGGGAGTCTTGCGGCCGGCGCGAGCGTTCCAGGCGGCGTACGCCGTGCACAGCAGGCACAGCACCACGGCCGTCCACACGACGCCGTTGGCCGGCAGCGTGATGTCGGGGATGGCGAACCAGTCGCCGTCGCGGCTCCACCTGAAGGTGGAGTCGCCGGTGCGAGGAGCCAGGATGACGAGCAGCGCCACCAGCACGGTGAACACAGCCATGACGATGGGCGTCTTCCACAGGCCCGGGACGCGCTCGGCGACGACTGGTGCGTCGGAGTTGACCGGAAGATCGACAGTGGACATGTTCCTCAGGCCTCCTTCGTGGGGAGTCGGAAGATCGCCCTCACCAGAGGTGGCGCGGCGAGGAACAGCACGATCAGGGACTGGATGACCAGCACGATGTCGACCGGGATGCCTTCGGAGGCCTGCATGAAGAAGCCACCGGACTTGAACGCGCCGAACAGGATCCCGGCGGCCAGGATGCCGAACGGACGCGACCGTCCCAGCAGCGCGACGGTGATCGCATCGAAGCCGATCCCGGCGTCGAGGCCGCTGGTCGCGCCGTCGGTCACCGAGCCGAGCACCTGGTTGACCCCGGCGAGACCGACCAGGGCGCCCGAGATCAGGAACGCGCTGAAGTAGGCGACCCCGACGTTGATGCCGGCCGCCCTCGCCGCCGACGGGTTCTCACCCACCGCGCGGAACCGGTAGCCCAGCGAGGAGCGGTTGAGGATCCACCAGACCAGGATCGTCGCCAGCACCGCCAGCAGGAACCCGGCGTGCAGGTTGAACTGCGGACCGAGCAGATCCGGCAGGACGGCCGACTCCGGCATCGGCGCGGACTTCGGGTTGCCCGAGCCGGGCGCCTGGAGCAGCGACTTGCGGGTCAGCGCGTAGAAGACCAAGTAGTAGCCGACGTAGTTGAGCATGATCGTCACGATCACCTCGTGGGCGCCGGTGAGCGCCTTGAGGATGCCGGCGATCCCGCCCCACAGGGCGGCGGCCAGCGCTCCGACGAGGATCGCCAGCGGCAGGTGCACGATCATCGGCAGGTCGAGCTTGACCGCGACGAACGCGGCCGCGGCGCCACCGAGCAGCATCTGACCGCGGCCACCGATGTTGAAGAGCCCGGCGCGGAAGGTCAGGCCGATGCCCAGCCCGGCCAGCGTCAGCGGCGCGGCGAACTTCAGCGTCTCGGTGATCGGCTTGATCTGCTGGACGAACGTGCCGCCGAGGTCGTTGTAGACCGAACCCCGCCACAGCGAGACGTACGCCCCCGAGATGGCCTCCCACGCGTAGAAGAACGTGTCGGAGGGGCGGGCGAAGAAGTAGGAGAGCCCGTAGCGGACATCCTCGTCGGTGAAGAGGATCATCAGCGACCCGAAGAACATCGCGAGCACCACCGAGAGCACCGCGACCAGCGCGTTGCCGGTGGTGATCTCGCGCATCGCCACGTGCCAACGGCTCGCCTCGGGCACCCGGTCGGTGTCGGAGGACGCCTTCACCGGCTCAGTCGGCTCAGTCGGCTCGGTGGGCTCTGTCGTCTCGGCCGGCTGGTTCTCCGGCCCCTTCTCGCTCACGAATCGCTCCCTTCAGGAGACTCGCCGGCCATCATCAGGCCGAGGGTGTCGCGCGGGGTGTCGGCGGGGACGATGCCCACGACCCGCCCGCGGTAGAGGACCATGATCCGGTCGGCGAGGGCGGCGACCTCGTCGAGCTCGGAGGACACGACGAGCACGGGGACGCCAGAGTCCCGGGCCGCCACGATCTGCTTGTGGATGAACTCGATCGAACCGACGTCGACGCCGCGGGTCGGCTGGGAGGCGACCAGGAGCCGCAGGTCACGGGAGAGCTCTCGGGCGACGACGACCTTCTGCTGGTTGCCGCCGGACAGCTGCCCGGCCAGGGTCGAGACCCCGGGGGCGCGTACGTCGTACTCGGCCAGCTTCTCCTTGGCGAAGGTGTCGAGCTTCTTGAGGTTCAGCGAGCCGCGGGAGACGAAGGGCTCGTCATAGCTGCGGTTGAGCATGAGGTTCTCGGCGATGGTGAAGTTGCTGACCAGGCCCTCGACCTGGCGGTCCTCGGGGATGAACCCGATGCCCGCCTCGAGCGCCTTGCGCACCGAACGGCCCACGATCTCGTGGCCGTCGAGGTTGATCGAGCCCTCGACGTGCGGAGCCAGGCCGACCATCGCCTCGGTGAGCTCGGTCTGGCCGTTGCCCTGGACCCCGGCGACCGCGAGGATCTCGCCCGCGTCGATGTGGAAGCTGATCCCGTCGACGTGGATGTGGCCGGTCTCGTCGGTCACCGTGAGGTCGGAGACGACCAGCGCGCGCTCGCCCGGCTCGGCCGGGTCCTTGTGCACCTTGAGCTCGACCGGGCGGCCGACCATCAGGGCCGCGAGCTCGGCGTTGGAGGCATCCGGGGACGCCTCGCCGACCACGGTGCCACGGCGGATGACCGTGATCCGGTCGGCCACCTCGCGCACCTCGCGCAGCTTGTGGGTGATGAACACGATGCCGGTGCCGGACTCCTTGAGCTGGCGCATGATCGCCATCAGCTCATCGGTCTCCTGTGGCGTCAGCACGGCGGTCGGCTCATCGAAGACGAGCACCTCGGCATCGCGCGAGAGCGCCTTGATGATCTCGACCCGCTGCTGGACGCCGACGGGGAGGTCCTCGACGAGCGCGTCGGGGTCCACGTGGAAGCCGAAGCGGTCGGAGATCTCCCGGACCCGCTTGCGGGCGGCGTCGAGGTCGAGGCTGCCGGCGAACCCGGTGGCCTCGTGGCCGAGCATGACGTTCTCGGCGACGGTGAAGACGGGGATGAGCATGAAGTGCTGGTGCACCATGCCGATGCCGGCGGCCATCGCGTCGCCGGGACCCTTGAAGCGCTGCGGCACGTCGTCGATGACGATCTCGCCCTCGTCGGCCTGGTAGAGGCCGTAGAGCACGTTCATCAGCGTGGACTTGCCCGCGCCGTTCTCACCGAGCAGGCAGTGGATCTCACCAGGTTCGACGGTCAGGGAGATGTGGTCGTTGGCGACCAGGGAGCCGAAGCGCTTGGTGATGTCGCGAAGCGCGAGTCTCATGGCACGGATCATTCCTTGCAGGGGTGGAGAAATTCCGGAGGTACGTGGCGAGGGGGCCGGGTGCATCCGGCCCCCTCGTCGTGGTGGTCCCGACGAGCGGGACCACCGGGTAGGTCACTTCGCGAGGTAGGAGTTGACCTTGATCGAGCCGTCCTTGATGCCGGCGGTGACTTCCTCGATCTCGTCGGGGAGGGTCTCGGACACCTTCGACTCGAAGTTGTGGAACGGCGCCAGGCCGACCCCGTCGTTCTCGAGGGTGCCGACGTACGGCGTCGGGTCGAACTTGTCCTCACCGGCGGCGAGGATGACGTCCGTGGTGGAGGTCTTCATGTTCTTCAGGATGGAGGTGAGAACGACGTCCTTGGTGTTCGGGTCGGTCTCGAAGAAGTCGGCGTCGACACCGATCAGGGCGACGTCCTTGCCGGAGTCGGCGATCGCGGTGAGCGCACCCTGGTAGATCGGGCCGCCGACCGGCAGGATCACGTCGGCGTTCTGGTCGATGATCTGGCGGGCGGTGTTGGTGGCCTTCTCGTTGGCGACGAACTCGCCGGTGAAGGAGCCCTTCTCGCCGCCCTCGTAGCCGACGACCTTGACGTCCTTCTTCTTCGTCTTGGCGTAGTACTCCACACCCTGCTTGAAGCCGTCCATGAAGATCGTCACGGTCGGGAAGGGCTGACCACCGTAGGTGCCGACGACGCCGGTCTTGGTGTAGTCGGCGGCGACGTAGCCGGCCAGGAACGCGGCCTGGGCGGTGTCGTAGAGGATCGGCTTGATGTTCTCGGCGTCGGTCTTGCCGTCGAAGTCGGCGTCGGCCGCGTCGTCGATCAGGACGTACTCGGTCTCGGGGTTGGCCTTGGCGGACTCGATGGTCGCCGCAGAGAGGGCGAAGCCGACGGTCACGATGGTGTCGCAGCTCTGCCCGACCAGACCCTCGAGGTTGGCGGCGTAGTCGTTCTCGCTGTTGGACTCGACGTCCTTGTACTTCGAGCCCAGCTCATCGGCGGCGTCCTTCACACCCTCGAAGCTGAGCTGGTTGAACGACTTGTCGTCGAAGCCGCCCGAGTCGGAGACGATGCAGGGAAGGTAGTCGCTGTTCTTCTCCCCTGCGCGCTCGGCCGGCGCTTCGCCGCACGCGGCGAGGGCGGCAGCGGACAGGACCGCGGCGACGCCGCCGGCGGCGGCCTTCTTCATGTTCTTCTTCACTGGTGCCTCCAGGTCGTTGCTCCGCGAATGACGGCGCAAAGGACATTCATGTCCGAACGTTCTCCCCAAAGACCGAGCAATACCAGGGATTACGCGAACGGTTACCAACTTTTGATCTCGACGAAGCCTAAGCCTCGTACCTTGTGCTCGGTTGTCCGGACAGGCTTAAGGTCGAACCATGACCGAGAAGCAGACGTACGCCGCAGAGGCCTTTGACTGGGAAGGACTGCGTGCGCAGGCGGTTGAAGCCGCAAAACATGCGTACGCGCCCTACTCCAACTACCCCGTCGGAGTTGCCGGATACGCAGACGACGGACGTCTGCTCCAGGGGTGCAACGTCGAGAACGCCGGCTACGGCGTGACGCTGTGTGCCGAGTGCGGGCTGGTCTCCTCCCTGCACATGACCGGCGGCGGCCGCCTCACCCACGTCGTCTGCGTCAACGGCTCCGGCGAGGTCATCATGCCCTGCGGCCGATGCCGTCAGCTGCTCTGGGAGAACGGCGGCGCCGAGCTGCTGCTGATGACCGTCTCGGGCGTGAAGCCGATGTCCGAGGTCCTTCCGGACGCCTTCGGTCCGGAGGCGCTGGCCTGATGCCTAGGGTGGTACCCATGTCAGAGCATGATGCGGTCGAGGTGATCCTCGCCAAGCGCGACGGTGGCGAGCTGAGCGACTCGCAGATCGACTGGACGATCGCGGCCTACACGGCCGGTGTCGTGGCTGAAGAGCAGATGTCGGCGCTCAACATGGCGATCCTGCTCAACGGGATGTCGCGGCGCGAGATCGCGCGGTGGACGGCGGCGATGATCGCCTCGGGCGAGCGGATGTCGTTCTCCTCCCTGGACAGGCCGACCGCCGACAAGCACTCCACCGGAGGCGTGGGCGACAAGATCACGCTGCCGCTGGCACCGCTGGTCGCCGCATGCGGGGTGGCCGTGCCGCAGCTGTCCGGGCGCGGGCTCGGCCACACCGGCGGCACCCTCGACAAGCTCGAGTCGATCCCCGGGTGGCGCGCGTCGCTGTCCAACGAGGAGATGCTGGCCCAGCTCGGGTCGGTCGGCGCGGTGATCTGCGCGGCCGGTGAGGGGCTGGCTCCGGCCGACCGCAAGCTGTACGCGCTGCGCGACGTCACCGGCACCGTCGAGTCGATCCCGCTGATCGCCTCCTCGATCATGTCCAAGAAGATCGCCGAGGGCACCGGCGCGCTGGTCCTCGACGTCAAGGTCGGCGCCGGGGCATTCATGAAGACGCTCGCCTCCGCGCAGGAGCTGGCGCGCACGATGGTCGACCTCGGCACCGACGCCGGCGTCAACACGGTCGCCCTCGTGACCGACATGGCCACCCCGCTCGGCCTGACCGCCGGCAACGCCATCGAGGTCGCCGAGTCCGTCGAGGTCCTGGCCGGCGGCGGGCCCGCCGACGTCGTCGAGCTCACCGTCGCGCTGGCCCGGGAGATGCTGGCCGCTGCCGGTGTGTCCGGTCCGGACCCCGCCGACGTACTCGCCTCCGGCAAGGCCATGGACGCCTGGCGGGCGATGATCTCGGCCCAGGGCGGCGATCCGTCGGCGCCGCTGCCGGTCGCCCGCGAGACCCACGTGGTCACCGCGCCGACGTCCGGTGTCCTCACCCGGCTCGACGCGATGGCCGTCGGCCTCGCCGCCTGGCGCCTCGGGGCCGGGCGGGAGCGCAAAGAGGACGCCGTCCAGGCCGGGGCCGGGGTCACCTGGCACGCTCGCCCGGGCGACTCCGTCGCTGCTGGTACGCCGCTGTTCACCCTCCACACCGACACCCCTGAGCGCTTCGACCGTGCGCTGGCCGCGTTGGAGGATGGCTATGAGATCGAGGACGGGGCTGCGTACGAGGCGACGCCGCTGATCCTCGACCGCATCGGCTGATCGCACCGCTGACCAGCGCGGGAGAGATAACCGGTCGCGCAGCGCCCGAGCGGGGAGCCAGACTTCGGGCATGAAGATCGTCAAGCCACCCAAGGCCGTTCCGGGCGACAAGGTCGCCGTCCTGTCACCGTCGTTCGCCGCGCCCGGGGTGGCACCGGCGATCCACGAGCAGGCGCTGACGCGGCTGATCGAGGTGACCGGGCTGGTGCCGGTGGAGTATCCGACCACCCGGAAGCTCGGTGCGACGCCGCAGGAGCGGGCGGCTGACCTGAACGCCGCGTTCGGCGATCCGGAGATCCGGGCGGTGCTGGCGACCATCGGGGGCGAGGACCAGATCACCGTGATCCCGTACCTCGACGCCGACCTGGTGCGGGCCGACCCGAAGCCGTTCCTCGGCTACAGCGACAACACCAACCTTCTCAACTGGCTGTGGACCAACGGCGTCGCCGCGTTCCACGGCGGTTCGACGCAGGTCCACCTGGGGCCAGGGCCGGGGCTCGACCCCGTTCACGAGGCCTCGCTCAAGGCCGCACTCCTCACCGGTGAGACCCTCGAGATCACCGAGCCGGGCGAGTCGGAGGACATCGGGCACGACTGGCAGGACCCGCGCGCGCTGACCGAGTACGGCGAGCGTGAGGCGACCGAGCCGTGGACCTGGGCCGGCCCGGCCCGCGAGGTCACCGGCCGCACCTGGGGCGGCTGCATCGAGATCCTCCAGTGGGCGCTGACCGCCGGACGCTTCCCGGCCGACCCGGCGGTGCTGGCGGGCGGCGTACTCCTTCTGGAGACCTCCGAGGAGCTCATCCCGGCGCAGGAGTTCGGCTGGATCACGCGCTCGCTGGGCGAGCGTGGGCTGCTCGAGGCGATCGACGCGGTGATCGTCGGCCGCCCGCCGACCTCCGACTTCGAACGCCAGCCCAGCGCCGAGGAGCGTGCCGCCAAGCGCGCCGAGCAGCGCGACGCGGCGATCGAGACCGTCGCCCGCTACAACCCCGATGCCGTGGTCGTCGTCGGCCCGCCCTTCGGGCACACCCGACCGCAGTGGATCGTGCCCTACGGCGGCGAGATGACCGTCGACGGCACGACCCAGCAGCTGTGGGCCGACTACTCCTGAGTGGGCCTCAGTCCTCCAGGAGCAGGACGACCGACTCCGCGACGCATGCGGGCTTGGCGGAGCCCTCGATCTCGATCGTCGTCTTCACGACGAGCTGGAGGCCGGTGGGGAGCTCGGTGACCTCGCCGAAGGTGATGATCGGGCGGATGCGGGAGCCGACCAGGACCGGCATCGGGAACCGGACCTTGTTGAGGCCGTAGTTGAGCTTCGCGCCGGGGGTCTCCAGCGAGTAGACGCTCACGCCGAGGTAGGGGATCAGCGACAGCGTCAGGTAACCGTGGGCGATGGTGCCCCCGAAGGGACCCTCTTTGGCCCGCTCCTCGTCGACGTGGATCCACTGGTGATCGCCGGTGGCGTCAGCGAAGGCGTTGACGCGATCCTGGTCGACCTGGAGCCATTCGCCGGTGCCGATCTCGGTGCCTGCGGCGTCGGAGACTTCTTGGAGAGTGGTGAATGTGCGCACCCCCGGAATCTAGCGGCATACGGAATGATGGGCCCATGGAACCGTCCGACATGCAGATCAAGGCCGCCCCGAAGGTGCTGCTCCACGACCACCTCGACGGTGGCGTACGTCCCTCGACCCTCATCGAGCTCGCCGCTGAGGTGGGTCACCGGCTGCCGGAGGGGACCCAGGACGATCCGGTCGCGCTGGAGGAGTGGTTCGTGACCAGCGCGGACTCGGGGTCGCTGGAGCGCTACCTCGACACCTTCGCGCACACGCTGGCGGTCATGCAGACGCTGCCCGCGCTGACCCGGGTGGCTCGCGAGTGCGTCGAGGACCTGGCCGAGGACGGCGTCGTCTACGCCGAGGTCCGCTGGGCGCCGGAGCTCCATCTGGCCAACGGTCTCGAGCTGGACGAGGTCGTCGCGGCCGTCCAGACCGGGTTCGACGAGGGGATGGCTGCGGTTGCGGCGATCGGTCGGAAGATCGTCGTACGCCAGCTGCTCACCGCCATGCGGCAGGCCGCGCGCGCCGCCGAGATCGCCGAGCTCGCGGTGACCTGGCGCGACCGAGGGGTCGCCGGATTCGACATCGCCGGGCCGGAGAAGGGCTTCCCGCCGAGCCGGTTCCTGGCGGCGTTCGAGCAGCTCGCCGCCGACAACATGCGCTTCACCATCCACGCGGGCGAGGGCTTCGGGCTGCCCTCGATCTGGGAGGCGGTGCACCCCTGCGGCTGCGACCGGCTCGGTCACGGCGTACGCATCGTCGACGACATCACCCTCGAGGAGGGCGAGGCGCCGCGGCTCGGCCGGCTCGCCGCGTACGTCCGGGACCGGCGTATCCCGCTCGAGCTCTGCCCGCGCTCCAACGTTCAGACCGGGGCGGCGAAGTCGATCGCCGAGCACCCGATCGGGCTGCTCTACGACCTGGGTTTCCGGGTCACGATCAACACCGACAACCGGCTGATGTCACGCACCTCGATGTCGGCGGAGATGGCCGGCATCGTGGAGGCCTTCGGCTGGGGGCTGCCCGAGCTCCAGCGGCTGACGACCAACGCGATGAAGTCCGCGTTCATCCCCTACGACGAGCGGGTCGACCTGATCCACGAGATCAAGGACGCGTACGCGGCCCTGTGAGTCGTTCGATGGCGATGAAGCCGTGCTTCGGGTAGACCGCGGTGCAGCCCTTGGCGACCGCGTCCGCGACGACCTGCGGCTGCGCGCGCATCAGTGCCAGGCCCCGCTTGACCAGCACGAACGGTGGTTTGCGGCGCTCGCGGAGATCGCGGGTGAGCCGGCGCCAGAAGGTCACCGTCGGTGAGTGGGTGACGCAGTACGCAACGGCGAGCAGCCCCGCGTCGCGGCACTCGGCCACGATGTCCTGCGCGAAGATCCCCTCGGCGACGAAGTACGGCTCGTCCCCGAGGGTCAGCGACTGCCAGCCGGTGCGGCCGTCGTGGGCGATGTCGTAGACGGGTACGTCGGCGGTGCCCGTCTCGCAGAGCGCCGTGATCGCCTTCATCGCGTCATCGGGATGCCAGGAGTCGGGGTGGTCCCAGTCGACCAGGCCGGCGTTGGGGCCCTCGGTGATCCGGGGGAGCGAGGGGTCGGAGCCGTCCTTGTAGAAGTCGTCCAGCCTCAGGACCGGCAGACCGAGCCGTTCGGCCAGGCGGGACTTGCCGGCACCCGAGGGCCCGGCGAGGACGATGACCTGAGCGTGCACCGGAGCATTCTCGCCTGTGCCGGGCCGAAGTCAGTAGCCGGCGCCGGGAGCCGACCCCGCCAGCAGCGCGCGCGAGCCCGAGACCCCGAGCCTGGTCGCCCCCGCGGCGAGCATCTCCTCGGCCTGCTCCATGGTCCGTACGCCGCCCGAGGCCTTGACGCCGAGATCGGGGCCGACGGTCTGGCGCATCAGCTTCACGGCGTGGACGCTGGCGCCGCCGGCGGGGTGGAAGCCGGTGGAGGTCTTCACGAAGTCCGCGCCGGCGCGGACGGCCGCCTGGCACACGCCGACGATCTCGTCGTCGTCGAGCGCCGCGGACTCGATGATCACCTTCAGCACGGTGGGGGCGGGAACCGCCGCACGGACGGCGGCGATGTCGGCCTCAACGTCGGTGTACCGCTTCTCCTTCGCGGCTCCGACGTCGATGACCATGTCGACCTCGTCCGCGCCGGCGTCGACCGCGGCGCTGGCCTCGGCGGCCTTGATCGAGGAGAGGTGCTTGCCGCTCGGGAAGCCGCACACGACCGCGATCTTCAGCTCGGCCGGCGCGTTGACCGGGAGCATCGAGGGAGAGACGCACACCGAGTAGGTGCCGAGCTCGGCGGCCTCCAGGATCAGCGCCTCGACGTCGGCATGGGTCGCCTCGGGCTTGAGAAGGGTGTGGTCGATCAGCTTCGCGATGTCAGCGGGGGTAGGCACGGGCTCAGCATATGCATCTACCCCCGGAGGGCTAAGGTTTGCGCCGTGAATGAAGATCAGCCCGAGGAGTGGTTCCGCAACTCCAGCAGCACCACCTGGGGACTCCTCGCGGCAGGAGCCGCGGTCGCGGTCATCGTGATCGACGCCGTCACCGGCTGGCACCCCGAGACGACGGCCGGAGGGGTGCTCTTCGCGCTGGTCGCGTACGCCGCGTTCGTCCGCACCAAGGTCGGGGTCAGCGACGGCGACTTCGTGCTCCACCACCTCTACTCGACGGTGCGCTTCCCGATGGCCGCCCTGGAGAGCGTCTCGGTCGGCCGCACTCTCGGCGCCTACGCCGGCGGACGCACCTACGTCAGCGGTGCCGTCGGGCGTCCGATGCGGGAAGCGATCAAGGGCGCCAAGCGCGACCACAAGCCCCTGAGCAACCACGCCGACTTCATCGAGGACCGGCTCAACGCGCTGGCCCAGGACGCCCGCGACCGGCGCCGGATCAAGCGCGACTCCGACGAGCAGTTCGCCCTCGCCGAGGACGTACGCCGCACCTGGGACTGGCCCTTGATCGCCGTCACCGTCGTGGCGGCCGTCGCCTTCGCAGTCCTGCTCGTGAGCTAGCCCGTCTAGACGCCGAGGGCGGCGCGGATGTCGACCTTGAGCGCGCCGAGAGCGATCTCGGCGTCCGTGCGGGCCTGCGCCAGAGCCTCCGGTGAGTCGACCGGCTCGACGACCTCGAGGTAGCACTTGATCTTGGGCTCGGTGCCGCTGGGCCGCACGATCACCCGCGACCCGCCGGCCAGCTGGTAGCGGATCCCGTCGGTCGGCGGCAGGCCGCCGATGCCGGTGGTGAGGTCGTCGAGCTGCTGCACGGTGGCCCCGGCCAACGCGGTGACCGGCCGGTCGCGGAGGCGCTGCATCGCAGCCGCGATCTGGGCCGGGTCCTCAAGCCGGACGGAGAGCTGGGTGGTGGCGTGCAGGCCGTGCTCGACCGCGAGCTCGTCGAGCAGGTCGGCCAGGCCACGACCCTCCGCCTTCAGCGACGCCGCCAGCTCGCACAGGAGCAGCAGCGCCGAGATGCCGTCCTTGTCGCGTACGTGCTCGGGGTCGACGCAGTAGCCCAGCGCCTCCTCGTAGCCGAAGGCGAGCCCGGGCGCGCGCGAGATCCACTTGAAGCCGGTCAGCGTCTCGGCATAGGCCTGGCCGGCGGCCGCGGCGATCTTGCCGAGCAGCGAGGAGGAGACGATCGAGGCCGCGTACGTCCCGGTCACGCCCTTGCGGATCAGGTGCGTCGCCAGCAGCGCGCCGACCTCGTCACCGGTCAGCATCCGCCACTTCTTGCCGACCGGGATGGCGGCAGCGCAGCGGTCGGCGTCGGGGTCGTTGGCGATGACCAGGTCGGCGCCCTTCTTGCTCGCCAGCGCCATCGCCCGGTCCATCGCCCCGGGCTCCTCGGGGTTGGGGAAGGCGACGGTCGGGAAGTCGGGATCGGGCCGCTCCTGCTCCTTGACCACGAGCGGCTCGGGGAAGCCGGCGAACTTCATCGCCAGGTTCACCAGGTCGCCGCCGACACCATGCAGCGGCGTGTAGACCGTCTTGAGGTCGCGCGGGCCGCCCTCGTTGAGGAGCCCGACGACCGTGTCGAGATAGCTGTCGACCAGGTCCTCGCTGATCACCTGGCCGGCCGGACCCTGCGGGACCGAGCTCACCTTGTCGACCGCCGCGATCCGCTTCGCGATCTCGATGTCGGCCGGCGGCACGATCTGCGAACCATCACCGAGGTAGACCTTGTAGCCGTTGTCCTGCGGCGGGTTGTGGCTAGCCGTCACCATCACCCCAGCGCTCGCGCCCAGGGCCTTGACGGCGTACGCCAGCACCGGCGTCGGCAGCGAGCGCGGCATCACCAGCGCGTGGAGGCCCGCTCCGGTCATCACCTCGGCGGTGTCCTGGGCGAAGACGTCGGAGTTGTGCCGGGCGTCGTAGCCGATCACCACCGGCCCCTGCGCGCCGGTCGCGAGCAGGTAGCGGGCCAGCCCCGCGGCGGCCTTGATCACGACCACCCGGTTCATCCGGTTGGGCCCGGCCCCGAGCGCGCCCCGCAGCCCTGCGGTGCCGAACTGCAGCATGCCCGAGAACCTGTCGGCCAACTCAGCCGCGGCCCCCGGGGCGGTGGAGGTCAGGAGGCTCTCGAGCTCGGCTCGGGTCTGTGCATCTGGGTCATCGGCAAGCCATTCCCTGGCCTGGACGACGAGCGCAGATTGATCTGTGGGGACCATGGATCTGACCCTAGGTCATCGAGAGGTCGAAGATGGAAGGGCTTCTGTGTTTTGTGGTTGGGGTTTGCCGCCGACCCTTTCGGGGAGGGTGTTCTCGCCTTCGGCGATCCTTGACACCGGTCGCCGCCGAGAATTTTGGCTGGCTATCGGGTCGGCGGCAGGGGTTTGGCGCGGAGGTTTGGGTTGGGCGGGGGCTTGGGATCTTGGGTGGTCGTCGCGTCTGCGATGGTCGGGTGGGTTGTGCGGAAGGAATTTTCTTTCCGCAAAGGGCTCCTGCCCGAAGGGCTGGTGGCGGGGCGAACGAATTTTCGTTCGTCCGGAATTCGCCCCCCGGGACTTGCGCGGGGAGGGGGCTCACGGCGAGGCGAACGAAAATTCGTTCGCCGCAAGATGCCGCCTCGACCGGGGTGGGGTTGGTGGGGTGGAAGAAATTTTTCTTTCACGCGGGGAGACCCCATGTCTGGCGTAGGCGCGGAATGGTCAACTTCCGCGGGGCAGTGTGCCGTGGCCACACCCGGGCCGCCGCCCCGATAGCCAGCCAAAATCTTTCTCGACGTGGTCCGGGGCAGGTCGAGAAGACCCTCGAAGAACGGGTCGGCGGCCCAGCCCAACCCCGCGGATCACTCAGATCTTGGGCAACAGATCGCCGAGAAGCGCGCCCATCCGAGTCGCGGCGCTGCGGCCGGCCTCGAGGACCTCAGCGTGATCGAGCGGCTGGTCGGAGATGCCGGCGGCGAGGTTGGTGACCAGCGAGATCCCGAGGATCTCCATCCCGGCCTCGCGGGCCGCGATCGCCTCGAGGGTGGTCGACATGCCGACGAGGTCACCACCGATGATGCCGGCCATCTTCACCTCGGCCGGGGTCTCGTAGTGGGGGCCGGGGAACTGGACGTACACGCCCTCGTCCAAGGAGGAGTCGACCTGCTTCGCCAGCCCTCGCAGGCGCGAGGAGTAGAGGTCGGTGAGGTCGACGAAGTTGGCGCCGACCAGCGGAGAGGTGGCGGTGAGGTTGATGTGGTCCTTGATCAGCACCGGGGTGCCGGGGGACCAGGACGGGTTGAGCCCGCCGCAGCCGTTGGTGAGCACCATCGTCGAGCAACCCGCGGCCGCGGCGGTGCGTACCGGGTGCACGACCGCGGAGACGCCCTTGCCCTCGTAGTAGTGGGTGCGGCTGAGGAAGACCAGCAGGTTGCGGCCGCTCGCCGACCGGATCGAGCGGATCTTGCCGCTGTGGCCCTGGACCGCGGCGGCGCTGAAGCCGGGCAGGTCGGTCGTGGCGATCTCGGTGTAGTCCTCGCCGAGCGCGTCGGCGGCGGGCAGCCAGCCCGAGCCCAGCACCAGCGCGATGTCGTGCTTCTCGATGCCGGTCTTCTCCGCGAGCGCGGAGGCGGCTTCCTTGGCGAGTTCGTAAGGCGTGGTCACTCGCTGAGTTTAGACCTGCCCGGACCGGCTCAGTCGTTGGACCGGCAGGGCCGCGTACGCAGCGCGTGCACGTAGTCGGCCGGTGCCCCGGCCGCCTCGGCGGCATCGGCCAGGGCGCCCAGGTGGCGGGCGTCCGGGATGCCACCTTCGTACGTGTCCAGGACATAGGTCTCGCAGAGCAGATCCTCGGCGAGCGCGGAGATCCGCACCTTGGTCTTGAAGTAGAGGCCGATGTCGGCCAGCTCCCACTTCTCCAGGGCTTCCATGTCCTGTTCCACGACGTCGTAGACCGCGACGAAGACCTGCTCGAACGGGTCCTGGACGATCGTGGCCGTCGGTCCGTCGCCGAGCACGTTGTCCTCGCCCCCGAAGGTGAGCCGCCAACCGCCCAGCCACCCGGTCGTACGCAACGGTGAATGCGGGCACCGCTCACTCATCAGCGCCGGGTCGAGATTGACGCCATAGGCCGCGTAGAGAGTCACGGGTCACGAGGTTACCGCCCAGTCCTCACCCGCTTGGGATCTATCTGTTATTGGCGGTCTACCCTTGGGTACGTGACCCACTTTGATGTTCTCGTCCTCGGCGCTGGCCCCGGTGGCTACGTCGCCGCCATCCGTGCCGCTCAGCTCGGCAAGTCCGTCGCCGTCGTCGAAGACAAGTACTGGGGCGGTGTCTGCCTCAACGTCGGGTGCATCCCGTCCAAGGCGCTGCTGCGCAACGCAGAGATCGCGCACATCATCACCCACGAGAAGAAGACCTTCGGGATCTCGGGTGACGCGACCATGGACTTCGGCGCGACCTGGAAGCGCAGCCGCGGCGTCGCGGACGCCAGCGCCAAGGGCGTGCACTACCTGATGAAGAAGAACAAGATCACCGAGATCGACGGCTGGGGCACCCTCTCCGGGCCGAAGTCGATCGCCGTCAAGGGCAAGGACGGCGCCTCGACCGACTACACCTTCGACAACCTGATCATCGGCACCGGCGCGACCGTCCGCTCGGTCCCGGGTGTCGTGCCCAACGGGCAGAACATCGTGACGTACGAGGAGCAGATCCTCACCGAGCAGCTGCCGAGCTCGATCATCATCGGCGGCTCGGGCGCCATCGGCGTCGAGTTCGCCTACGTGCTGAAGAACTTCGGCGTGGACGTCACGATCGTGGAGTTCCTCGACCGGATGGTGCCGACCGAGGACGCCGACGTGTCCAAGGAGCTGCTGCGCCAGTACAAGAAGCTTGGCGTCAACGTGCTGCTCTCGACCGCCGTCAAGGGCGCCGAGGACACCGGCTCGGGCGTGAAGGTCCGGGTCGCTCCGGCTGCCGGCGGCGAGGAGCAGGTCCTCGAGGCCGACAAGTTCCTGGCCGCCTTCGGGTTCGCGCCGCGGGTCGAGGGCTTCGGCCTCGAGAACGCCGGCGTCGAGCTCACCGACCGGGGTGCGATCGCTGTCGACGCCCGTGGCCGCACCAACGTCGAGGGCATCTACGCCATCGGTGACTGCACCGGCAAGCTGATGCTCGCCCACACCGCCGAGGCGATGGGTGTCGTCGCCGCCGAGACCATCGCCGACGCCGAGACCATGGAGATCAACTTCGACATGATCCCGCGCGCGACGTTCTGCCAGCCGCAGATCGCCTCGTTCGGCTACTCCGAGGCGCAGGCCAAGGAGAAGGGCTACGACGTCAAGACCTCGTCGTTCCCGTTCTCCGCCAACGGCAAGGCCCGTGGCATGGCCGAGGGTGTCGGCTTCGTGAAGATCGTCGCCGACGCCGAGCACAACGAGATCCTCGGCGCCCACATGATCGGCCCCGAGGTCACCGAGCTGCTGCCCGCGCTGACGCTCGCCCAGCAGTGGGACCTGACCGCCGACGAGGTCGCGCGCAACGTCTTCGCCCACCCGACGCTGTCGGAGGCGATGAAGGAAGCCATCGAGGGCATCGCGGGTCACATGATCAACCTCTGACCGGCTGAGAGAGGCCCGGGGACGCGTACGTATCGCGGCCCCGGGCTTCTTCACGTCCGGGGCACGGCGAGCGCTTCGTCGATGGAGGTCTCGCGCCAGGCGCGGAGCTCCTCGTGGAAGGCGACGGCGGAGCCCGGGTAGCCGGTGGGTACGTCAGGCCGCCCGGCGCCCTCGGCGTTGTAGTAGCCGGGCGTGCACTCGGCGTGGAACCAGGCATGCCGCGGCGCGCCTTCGGCGAGCCGGCAGGCCCAGGCGTCCTCGGCCTCGCGGGACGGCTCGATGAGGGCGCCGCGCGCCTCGGCGGCGACCACCAGCGCGGCGGCGTGGACGGCCTGCTCGTCGAGGATGTGGCTGAAGTTCACGCTGCTGGCGTTGTGGAGCGAGCCCATCTTGATCAGGTTGGGGAACCCGCTGGACGCGAAGCCGTGCAGCGACCGCGGGCCCTCCTGCGCCCAGGCCTGGAGGAGCTGTACGCCGTCGCGACCGGTCACCGGCAGCCTGCCCGAGGTGATCCCCGAGACGCCGACGGAGAAGCCGGTCGCGAAGACCAGGGCGTCCACCTCGTACTCGACTCCGTCCACGACCACACCGCGCTCGGTCATCCGCTCGATGCCGTGAGAGTCGGCGGTGTCGACGAGGGTGACGTTGTCGCGGTTGAAGGCGGGCAGGTACGTGTCGGAGAACGTGGGCCGCTTGCAGGCATAGCGATACCAGGGCTGGAGCGCCGACGCGGTCGCCGGATCCTCGACGATCTCGGTGACCCGGGCGCGGATCCGCTCCATCGTCGCGTGGTCGAGGGCCTCGTACGCGGCCTCGCTCTGCTGGTTCTCGTGGCAGGATTCGAAGTCACGGCGGAAGCTCGGCAGCAGCTTCTCGAGCAGCGCCGCCGACTCGGTCCAGGCGTCGTCGACGAGGTCCTCGTCGACGCCCGGGACGGCCTCGCCGGAGACGAGCCGCAGGAAGTTCTCGCGGCGCTCGGTGGCCCAGCCGGGGCGGTCGGCGCCGAGGTCGGCGGCGGTGAGCGGGCGCTGGCCGCGTACGCCGACGGTGGAGGGGGTGCGCTGGAAGACGTAGAGGTGCCCGGCGTCCTCGGCGAGCATCGGCACCGCCTGGATGCCGGTCGCCCCGGTGCCCACGATGCCGACATTCCGGCCGGCGAGGCCGGTCATGCCGCCCGCGGGGGTGCCGCCGGTGTAGCCGTAGTCCCAGCGCGAGGTGTGGAAGGTGTGACCCGCGAACGACTCGATCCCGGGGATGCCGGGCAGCTTCGGCTCGGTCAGGGTGCCGGTCGCCGTGATGACGTACGTCGCCCGGAACTCGTCGCCGCGGTCGGTGGTCACCAGCCAGCGCTGGTCTGCGTCGTCCCAGGTCAGCGAGGTCACAGCGGTCGAGAAGAGCGCGTTCTGGTAGAGGTCGAACTTCTCGGCGATGCGCACGGCGTGCTGTCGGATCTCCTCGCCGGGGGCGTACTTCCAGCGCGGGATGTAGCCGGTCTCCTCGAGCAGCGGCAGGTAGACGGCCGCGTCGATGTCGCAGTGGATGCCGGGGTAGCGGTTCCAGTACCAGGTGCCGCCGAAGTCGCCGCCCTTCTCGACGATGCGCACCGACTCGATGCCCTGCTGGCGCAGCCGCGCGCCGGCGAGGATGCCGCCGAAGCCGCCGCCGACGACCGCCACGTCGACCATGTCGCGGACCGGCCCGCGGTCGGCGCGCTCGGTGTAGGGGTCCTCGGCGAAGTAGCCGAACTCGGCCTCGGTGGGCCGATACTGCGCGGATCCGTCGGGACGCACCCGGCGCTCGCGTTCGGCGGTGTAGCGCTCCTTGATCTGGGTTGCCTTGATCTGGGCAGCGCGCTCGGGGGTGACCGGGTTCTCGCAGCGCGGCAGGGTCATGACGCGGCTCCTCTCGTGGGGTGGGGTGTGCCCGGTGCGCCGACGAGGGTCGCGAAGTGCCCCGAGCGGCATTCGCGGTTACGATAGCCGAAACGGACAAGTGTGTCCGGTTCGCCTCCGACGAAAGGTCGCCGCCATGTCGACCCTCACCGCTTCCTCGCCCGTACGCAGCTTCTTGGCCCATCCGGTGGCCGGGAAGGTCCTGCGCGGCGTCATCGCGGCCGGCGGTGGCACCGAGGAGGCGCTCGCGCCGGCGCTCGGGCTGCCGCTGGACAAGCTCGTCGAGATGTCCGGCGGCAGGTTCCCGGCCGAGGTCGTCGGGCTGCTGGTCGGTATCGCCGAGACCGGCGTGATCCCCGACGGCGTGCCGACGGCCGATGCCGCTCCGGCGAGCGCGCCGGCGGAGCCTGCGCCTGACCTGGGCATCGAGATCGGCTCGCACCAGCCCTGGACCGAGCTGCTCACCGGCGGCCGGTTCTCGGGCCAGACCGTGGTGGTCACCGGCGCCGCGGGCGGGATCGGGAAGGCGGTCGCGGCCCGCATCATCGGCGAGGGCGGGCATGTGGTCGGCATTGACGTATCGGCTGAGAAGCTGTCCACGGCAGCGACCGAGCTGGGCGAGAGGTTCTACGCACTGGCCGCGGACATCACCGCGCCGGAGACCGGATCCGAGGTCCTGGCCGCTGCCGGGGAGCGCATCGACGCGCTGGCCAACGTGGCCGGTGTGATGGACGACGACGCCGCCCCGCACGAGATCGACGACACGATCTGGGCGCGCTGCATGTCGGTCAACGTCGACGGGCCGATGCGGCTGATGCGCGCGGTGCTGCCCGGGATGCTCGCCGCGGGTGAGGGCCGGATCGTCAATGTCGTCTCCGAGGCCGGGCTCCGCGGCTCCGCGGCCGGTGCTGCGTACACGACCTCGAAGCACGCCCTCGTCGGTCTGACGAAGTCGGCGGCGTTCCAGTACGCGGGGACCGGGGTGCGCATCAATGCCCTCGCGCCGGGCGCGGTCGCGACCGGGATCCACGTGCCCGAGGGCGCCCCCTACGGCTCGTCCCGGACGGCCGGGATGCGCGTCGCGATCCCCGGGATCGCCACCGCCGAGGAGCTCGCCGCCTCGATCACGTTCCTGCTCTCGCGCGACTCGGTGAACATCAACGGAGCCGTGGTCGCCTCTGACGGCGGCTGGTCTGCCGCCTAGAAACCCCGGCCTAAACGCCCGGCGTGACCGGGCCGATCTCGATCCCGAGCAGACCCCACGCCCGGCGGGCGGCGGTCTCGCGCGCCTCAGGCGTGGGTCCGTGCACCCCGCCGGAGACCATCGCGACGGCGAGCATGAGGTCGTCGGTGTCGTAGGTCTCCCTCGGGAGCCCGCCGATGGCGGTGCGTACGCGATCGGCCAGGAAGCGGGAGCTCTCCTCGTCGCTGAGCCGGATGATGCCGACGAAGGCGGTCGAGTGGATCATCTGCCAGGTGACGACGCCGAGCACATCGGCCAGCGTCGCATCGGGGCGGGCGGCGACCTGCTCGATGTCGCGTACGTTCTCCTCCAGCACCGCGGTGGCCAGGGTGAGCCGGTCGGGGAAGTGCCGGTAGAGGGTGCCCTGGCCGACGCCGGCGCGCTTGGCGACCGCCGACATCGGGGCATCGAGACCCTGCTCGGCGAGCACCTCGCGGGCGGCGGTGACCAGGAGGTCACGGTTGCGGACCGCGTCGCTTCGGGTCGGGTTGGCAGGGCTCGTCATCCCAGCAGGGTAATGGCCGGAGGATCTTTTTCGGCCCTCGATCCAATGCGGACAGAAACTGACCTGAACGACTCATAGCGTTGCTGGTGTCAGAGGGAAACACCACCAAGGAGTCCATGTCATGACCGCAACCGCCGCCAGCGCCATGAAGACCAGCGCCACCGCCACCGCCACCTCGTCCCGTGAGCGCGCCGACCTGCTCGAGACCCTGGCCAACCACCGCGGCTTCCTGCGCTTCGCCGTCCGCAACCTGACCGACGAGCAGGCCCGGCTCACCCCGACCGCCTCCGCGCTCAGCCTCGGCGGCCTGGTCAAGCACGTGACAGCCGGCGAGCGGGGCTGGGCCGACTTCATCGTCCGTGGTGCCGTGGCGCAGGAGCTCACGCCGGAGAAGTACGCCGAGTTCGCCGCTGACTTCGTGCTCGCCGAGCACGAGACGCTGGAGGGTGTGCTCGAGGCGTACGAGGCCGTGGCCGCCGCCACCGACGAGCTGATCCGGACCGTCGATCTCGACGCGGACCACGCGGTTCCCGAGGCCCCGTGGTTCGAGTCCGGCGCGCGCTGGTCCAATCGACGCGCCCTCGCCCACATCCTGGCCGAGACCGCCCAGCACGCCGGCCATGCCGACATCATCCGGGAGACCATCGACGGTCAGAAGACGATGGGCTGACTCTGCCGCTCCAGGGGGCGTGGAAGAATGCCGACCATGGCGCGAGTGACGATCATTGGTGGGGGTCCTGGCGGATACGAGGCGGCGCTGGTCGCGCAGCAGCTCGGGGCGGAGGTCACGGTCGTCGACCGTGACGGCCTCGGCGGCAGCGCGGTGCTCACCGACTGCGTACCGAGCAAGACTCTGATCGCCACCTCCGAGCTGATGTCGGACATGACGCTCGCCCGCGACCTGGGCATCAACTTCCGCGACCACCACGGCGACCCGGCCACCGAGCTCTACGCCGACCTCGAGCTGGTCAACAAGCGCGTGAAGTCGCTCGCGCTCGCGCAGTCGAGCGACATCGAGAGCCGGCTGACTCGCCGCGGGATCCGGATCGTCAAGGGCACCGGGCGCATCGACGCCGACAAGCGTCAGGTGATCGCGAGCCGGGCCCAGGACGGAACCGAGGAGGCGATCGAGAACGACGCCGTCCTGATCGCCACCGGCGCCCGGCCGCGGGTGCTGCCCACCGCCCAGCCCGACGGCGAGCGGATCCTGACCTGGGAGCAGGTCTACGACCTCGACGAGCTGCCCTCTCACATGATCGTGGTGGGCTCGGGTGTCACGGGTGTGGAGTTCGCCAACGCCTACCTCAACCTCGGCTCCCAGGTCACGCTGGTCTCCTCGCGCGATCGGGTTCTCCCGGGTGAGGACGCGGATGCGGCGACGGTCCTCCAGGACGTACTCGAGCGGCAGGGGATGAACATCCTCAGCAAGTCGCGGATGGAGTCGGTGACTCGCTCCGGCGACGTCGTCACCGTCAAGCTGACCGACGGTCGCGAGGTCACCGGCAGCCACTGCGTCCTCGCGCTCGGCTCGATCCCCAACACCGAGGGCCTCGGCCTCGAGGAGGCCGGCATCGAGCTCGACGAGGGCGGGTTCATCCGCACCGACAAGGTGTCGCGTACCTCCGCCTACGGCGTGTACGCAGCCGGCGACTGCACCGGTGGCTTCATGCTCGCCTCGACGGCCGCCATGGCCGGCCGGATCGCGATGCGCCACTTCCTCGGCGACGCGGTCATCCCGATGGACCTCAAGGAGGTCGCGGCCAACGTCTTCACCTCCCCGGAGATCGCCACGGTCGGCTACTCGCAGGCGCAGGTCGACTCGGGCGAGGTCGTCGCCGACACCCTGCGCCTCGACCTCAAGGGCAACCCGCGGGCCAAGATGCAGGGCATCGCCGACGGCTTCGTCAAGCTCATCTCCCGCCCCGGCACCGGCGTCGTCATCGGCGGCGTCGTCGTCGGCCCGCGCGCCTCGGAGCTCATCCACCCCATCGCGCTCGCCGTCTCCACCGGCCTCACCGTCGACCAGATCGCCAACACCTTCACGGTCTACCCCTCGATCTCCGGCTCCACCGCCGAGGTCGCCCGCCGCCTCCACCACGTCGAGTAGTCACCGCTAAAACGGTGTGCGAGCAGCGCTGCGGCTTCGCTAGCGTGAGCGCCATGGGTAACTGCTGCATGACGATGATCGTTCGGATCCGCCGCCGCTGACGGCGCGGATCCCACCGAAGCACTCGTCGCATTCGCGCCGCCACCTGGCAACCCTGCCGGGCGGCTCCGAGTGCTACCCGCATGCCGCCCGGCTCCTTCTGTCTCGAGGAGCATCCATGCCCGACGTACGCCCTGGCCGGCACGAGCTCGGCCAGAACTTTCTCACCGACAGGTCGGTACTCGACCGCATCGTCCATCTCGTCTCGCAGCGGCAGGGTCCGCTGGTGGAGTGGGGCACCGGCAACGGTGCCGTCACGCTCGCGTTGGCCGAGCTGGGTCGTCCGCTGGAGGGGGTCGAGATCGACTCCCGCCGAGCCGCCGAGCTGCGGCGACGGACCGGTACGCACGTGTGTATCGCCGAGGGCGACATCCTGCGTCACGCGCCACCGCAGGACGCGGTCGTCGTCTCCAACGTCCCGTTCCACCTGACCACACCGATCCTGCGCCACCTGCTCGCCTCGACGACGTGGCGCCATGCCGTACTCCTCACCCAGTGGGAGGTCGCCCGCAAGCGCGCGGGGGTCGGCGGCACGACCCAGCTCACCGCGCAGTGGTGGCCGTGGTTCACCTTCACCCTCGACCGCCGCGTCCCGTCGACCGCGTTCCGTCCGCGACCCAACGTCGACGGCGGTCTGCTGCTCATCGACCGCCGTCGTGAGCCGCTGCTACCCGAGTCGGAGCTCCGCGACTTCCAGTCGTGGGTGGCCACGGTCTTCAGCAGCCGAGGCCGCGGGGTCGCCGAGATCCTGCGCCGCAACGGCGTCCCCGGTGCACTTGCCGGCCGGATCGCCCGGCGACGCCGGCGATCTCAGGCCCCGGTGCTGCCGCGGGACCTGCGTGCGGAGGACTGGGTCGAGGCGTACGCAGCGCTCTGACCCTCCATCAAGGTATGCAGGGAAAGGCGCACATCCCTAGCGGAATTCCGCACGGGATGTGCGCCTTCGGCTGCATACCTTGACGAAGGAACGCGGCTCAGTCGAGGACGAGCACCAGGTCGCCGCCGTCGACGGCCTGGGTGCCGGAGAAGGCGAGGCGGGAGACGGTGCCGTCGACGGGGGCGGTGATGGCGGCCTCCATCTTCATGGCCTCGATGGTGGCGACGGTGTCGCCGGCCTTGACCGACTCGCCGGCCGCGACCGAGATGGTGACGACGCCCTGGAACGGCGCTGCGACCTGGCCGGGAACGGCAGGGTCGGCCTTCTCGGCGGCGGCGACCTCGGCGGCGACGGAGCGGTCACGTACCCCGATCGGGCGCAGGTGGCCGTTGATCGTGGCCATGACGGTGCGGATGCCGCGCTCGTCGGGCTCGGAGACGGCGGTGAGCCCGAAGATGACCGTCTTGCCCTCGGAGAGCTCGACGATGTGCTCCTCGCCCTCGCGCAGGCCGTAGAGGTAGTCGAGCGTCGAGATCACCGATACGTCGCCCCACTTCGAGCGGGCCTCGGTGAAGTCCTTCGTCGGTCCGGGGAAGAGCAGCCGGTTGAGCGTCCCGCGGCGGTCGGAGGCGAGCCCGGCGGCGTCCTCGGCCGACAGCGTCGGCGACGCCGCCTTCCAGGTGCGTCCCGCGGTCGCCTTGCTGCGGAACGGCTCGGGCCAGCCGCCCGGCGGGTCACCGAGCTCGCCGTTGAGGAACCCGATGACCGAGCCCGGGATGTCGTACGCAGCCGGGTCTGCCTCGAACGCAGCCGGGTCGGCACCGGCGGCGACCAACGACAGAGCCAGGTCGCCGATGACCTTGGACGATGGCGTGACCTTGGGGACGCGGCCGAGGATCTGGTTGGCCGCGGCGTACATGTCCTCGATCTGCTCGAACTTCTCGCCCAGCCCGAGCGCGATCGCCTGCTGGCGTAGGTTGGAGAGCTGTCCGCCCGGGATCTCGTGGCGGTAGACCCGGCCGGTCGGCGCGGGCAGCCCGGACTCAAAGGGCGCGTAGACGCGGCGTACGGCCTCCCAGTAGGGCTCGAGCGAGTTGACCGCCGCCAAGGACAGGCCAGTGGCACGCGAGGTGTGGTCGGTCGCCGCCACCAGCGAGGAGAGCGGCGGCTGGGAGGTGGTGCCGGCCATCGACGCGGTCGCGGCGTCGACGGCGTCGACGCCGGCCTCGATCGCGGCCGTCAGCGTGGCCAGCTGGCCACCGGCGGTGTCGTGGGTGTGCAGGTGGACCGGCAGGTCGAACCGCTCCCGGAGCGCGGTGACCAGGGTGCGCGCGGCGGGCGCCCGCAGCAGCCCGGCCATGTCCTTGA
This sequence comes from Nocardioides sp. NBC_00850, assembly GCF_045207335.1. Lineage (NCBI taxonomy): Bacteria > Bacillati > Actinomycetota > Actinomycetes > Propionibacteriales > Nocardioidaceae > Nocardioides > Nocardioides sp. NBC_00850. The sequence continues at coordinate 5,994,966 of NZ_CP108845.1, read as the reverse complement.
TCGCCAGCACGTGCGCCCCGGCCGAGACGATCTCCTCGGCCAGTCGCAGGTAGTAGTCGAGCGTGTAGAGCTTCTCGTCGGGCGAGGAGAGGTCGCCGGTGTAGCAGAGCGCGACCTCGGCGACGGACGTCCCGGTCGCCCGCACCGCGTCGATCGCCGGCCGCATCTGGGACACGTCGTTGAGCGCGTCGAAGATCCGGAACACGTCGATCCCGGTCTCCGCGGCCTCCGAGACGAACGCGTCGGTGACCTCGGTCGGGTAGGGCGTGTAGCCCACGGTGTTACGACCGCGCAGCAGCATCTGCAGGTTGATGTTCGGGATCGCCTCACGCAGGTGCGCAAGCCGCTCCCACGGGTCCTCCGAGAGGAAGCGGAGAGCCACGTCGTACGTCGCCCCACCCCATGCCTCCATCGACCACAGCTGCGGCGTCAGCCGGGCGACATGGCCGGCGACGCCGAGCAGGTCGGTGGTACGGACCCGGGTCGCCAGCAGCGACTGGTGGGCGTCGCGGAAGGTGGTGTCGGTGACCGCCACCGGCTCCTGGGAGCGCAGCGCGGCGGCGAAGCCCTCCGGGCCGAGCTCACGCAGGAGATCCCGCGACCCGGCCGGCGGAGCCACCGACAGGTCGAGCTTCGGCAGCTTCTCGACCGGGTGGAGCGAGACCGGCGCGGCGCCGTGCGGCTGGTTGACCGTCACGTCGGCCAGGTAGGTGAGCAGCTTGGTGCCGCGGTCACCGGAGGCCCGCGCGGTCAGCAGCTGCGGGTGGGTCTCGATGAACGAGGTCGTGATCGAGCCCGAGATGAAGTCGGGGTCGTCGAGCAGCGCCTGCAGGAACGGGATGTTCGTCGCCACCCCGCGGATGCGGAACTCCGCCACGGCCCGCCGGGCCCGGGTGACGGCGTCCTCGAAAGTGCGCCCACGACAGGTGAGCTTGGCGAGCATCGAGTCGAAGTGGGGCGAGACCTCCGCCCCGGCGTACGTTGTGCCGCCGTCGACGCGGATCCCGGCGCCGCCGGGGGAGCGGTAGGTGGTGATCATGCCCGTGTCGGGGCGGAAGTTGTTGGCGGGGTCCTCGGTGGTGATCCGGCACTGCATCGCCGCGCCGCGCAGCTGCACGGAGTCCTGGGTGAGCCCGAGGTCGGCCAGCGTCTCGCCGGACGCGATCCGCATCTGCGAACGCACCAGGTCGACGTCGGTGACCTCCTCGGTCACGGTGTGCTCGACCTGGATGCGCGGGTTCATCTCGATGAAGACGTAGTTGCCCGCGGGGTCGAGCAGGAACTCGACGGTGCCGGCGCAGGAGTAGCCGATCTCCTTGGCGAACCGCACCGCGTCCGCGCACATGCGTTCGCGCAGCTCAGGGTCGAGATTGGGGGCGGGAGCGATCTCGACGACCTTCTGGTGGCGGCGCTGCACGGAGCAGTCACGCTCGAAGAGATGGATCACCTCACCGGTGCCGTCGGCGAGGATCTGCACCTCGATGTGACGCGGCTCGACCACGGCCTGCTCGATGAAGACGGTCGGGTCGCCGAAGGCGGCCTCGCCCTCGCGCATGCAGGTCTCGACCGCCTCGCGCAGCTTGTCGGGGGAGTCGACCCGCCGCATCCCGCGACCACCGCCACCCGCGACCGCCTTCACGAACAGCGGGTAGGGAAGAGCAGAGGCGGCGGAGACGAGCGCGTCGACATCGGTGGACGGCTCGACCGACTGCAGGGTCGGTACGCCGGCAGCCTTGGCCGCCGCGATGGCGGTGGCCTTGTTGCCGGTGAGCGTGAGGACCTCCGCCGACGGTCCGATGAACGTGATCCCCGCCCGGGCGCAGGCCTCGGCCAGCGCCGGGTTCTCGGAGAGGAACCCGTAGCCGGGGTAGATCGCGTCCGCGCCGCTCTGCTTGGCGACCTCGACGATCGCGTCCGGATCGAGATAGGCCCGGATCGGGTGACCGAGCTCTCCGATCTGGTAGGCCTCGTCGGCCTTCAGCCGGTGCTCTGAGCCCCGGTCCTCGTAGGGGAAGACGGCGACCGTCTTGGCCCCGAGCTCAAAGCCTGCGCGGAAAGCTCGGATCGCGATCTCACCGCGGTTGGCAACCAACACCTTCGTGAACATGGCGGCCACGCTACCCATCCGAAGCGCGTCGTCCAGGTTATGGGACGATTTCGCCCAGTTAGTGGACGTTAAGAAGTCGTGAAGTGTGCGGATTCGTTGGGACCGCTAGACGGGTCGCGGACCATACCCTCGGCGGCATGAAGATCAAGACTCGACAGCGTCGTTCAGCTCTGGTCGCGATCGCGGGCACGGCCCTGCTGGCCGGATCGCTCACGGCGCTCGGAGCGGCGAGCTCACCGGCGGCCGCGGCAGGCACCGTGAACTGCTCCGGCTCGATCAACGGCAAGGCCGGTGGCTACATCCGCAAGCGCGGCATCAAGAACAGCACGGTGACCAGCAACTACCGCAGCGCCGGCACCGTCACCTGGTCGCCGCGGGCGTGGATCGAGATCGGCGGAGCCGGTGACGAGACCACCTGGAAGACCAGCTACATCGTGCCCGGCACCGACGGCACCGGCCGCACCGTGACCATCGGCGGGACCAACGGGCAGTCCGTGCTGACCGAGACGAAGGCCACGCAGCTCTACCGCTCCAACGGCTCCGCGGTGACCGGCTGGAGCCCCAAGAAGGTCGTGAACGGCCCGACGACGGCGGTCTACAGCGTCACGACGTCCGGCGTCGTTCAGCAGACCGCGCTCTCGTACTCCAGCGCGGGCACCCGCCTCGGCACGGTCACGAACCTGCCGGTCACCCTGCCGAGCACCACGACCGTCGCAGGCGTGTGGACGAGCCACAACGGCGTGATGTACAACCTCCTCTACTCGATCAACCCGAGCACCAACAAGCTCGAGCAGATCGTCGTACGTCCCGACCGCCCGGCGGAGGCGAAGAAGTACGTCGTTCGCAGCCTCGGCACCGGCTGGCGCTCCATGTCGGTGCACAACTGCTACGACGCCGACGGCGCGGTCGCGGCCAAGGACATCGTCCTGATCAACCCGACCACCGGCAACGCGGTGCGCATCCGCCAGAGCAGCGGGATCGGGCACAGCACGACCTTCTCCGCCTCGACCCGGGTCGGCACCGACGGTTCGTGGAAGTGGAGCGGGATCAGCAGCTAGGGGGTCACCCTGGCCAGAGGTCGAGCAGGTCCCCCGGGCGTAGCCCGAGGGCGTGCTCGATGTCGCCGGGCGAGGTCTCGCGCAGATACTCCGAGACCAGCTGGGCCAGCTCCATCCAGTAGCCGCGCAAGGTCGACTCGGACAGATACATCGACCGGCTCATCTCGGCGTACGTCAGCCCGCGGGCGCGATGGGCGAGGACCTCGCGCTGGCGCGGGGTGAGGACGGTGATGCTGCGGCGGCGTACGAGCACCTCGATGAGTCCGGTGATGCCCGGGGGGATCACCGGCTCGCCGGCGGCGACCGCGCGGAACGCGGTCGCCGCCTCGGCGAGGGAGGCCGACTTCGAGACCACGCCGGTCGCCCCGGCCGCGAGGCAGGCCGCGAGCACGAACCGGCGCTCCTCCTGGGAGTAGACGCAGACCCGGTAGCCGGCCTCGACGATGCGCCGGATGGCCGTGGTGCCCTGTGAGGCGTCGGGCTGGCCGGTGTTGGCGAGGTGGAGGTCGAGGATCACCACGTCGGCCTCCGGCATCGCCGTCAGCAGGTCCTCGACGTTCTCGTGGCTGGACACGAAGGTGAGATCGGGCAGGAGCAGGCTCAGCGAGGCGCGCATCGCCGTCGCGTCGTCCACGTGGCTGAAGCGCGGCCCGGAGGTCACGGCAGACATCACGGCACCTCCGCGGCGGTCGTCTGCGCGAGCGTGACCGTGGTGCCGAGGTCGCGGATGCTGTTGATCCGGACGTCGACGCCCGAGCGCGCGAGCTGCTCGACGACCACCTCCCGCAGCCCGACCCCGAAGTCGGTCGCGGAGGTGTCGAAGCCGATGCCGTCGTCGTGCAGGGTGACCTCCCAGCCGGTGCCGTCCTCGTCCTCGGCGGCATGCAGGACGACCCGAGCCGCCCGCGCGTGCTGACGTACGTTGAGGAGCAGGCTGCGCAGCGCGGCGGCCAGGTCGTCGGCGAGACCGCGCGGGAGCGCGACGTCCTGGGCGAGGTCGGCGACCACCGTGATCGGGAGATCGTCGAACTCCGCGCCGACGGCGGTGACAACCGCGGCCAGGTTGGTCGCCTCGCTCACCGGCGGCGGGGTCTGGCCGCTCAGATAGGCGCGCATCCGGTTGAGCTCGACCTCGGCCTGCGACCGCAGCGCGCCGTTGCCGTCGGCGGTGTCGGTCTCCACCAGCAGCCGCATCATCGCGGTGCCGTTGTGGATCGCGAGCCGGGCACGACGCTCCTCCTCGGCCTTCGCGGCCTCGGCGGCATAGCGCCGCGCCTCATCGGCCTCCGTCCCGATCCGCACGATCGTCTGACAGCCGAACCAGGCCAGCGGCCCGAGCACCAGCAGCGTCAGGCAGGTGCTCAGCGCACCGGTGAGGTCGGCCCAGCCGTCCACGGTCGGCGCGATGTAGACCACCTCGGCGACCGCCAGCGAGGCGAGCAGGAACATCCACAGCCACCGCGAGCGTACGGCCGAGAGTCCGCAGGACACGCACAGCGCATAGCCCAGCTGGAACCCCACCCAGGTGCCCGTACGCAGCTCCACAGGGACCGTCCACAGCCCCACGATCAGCAGCGCAACGGCCACGGCGACGTCGAGCACGGCGTACGTCACCCCCGGCGGGCGCCGGGTGACCAGGGTGATCGCAGCGATCGCGACGAGCATGACGGTGGCGAGAATCCAGCTGGCTCCAGTCAGCCACGGGTGGTCGACGCGGGAGAGCGCGGGCATCGCCGTCAGCAGCGACGGTGCCATCTGCGCGAGGGTCGCCAGTCGCATCCCGGCCACGAAGAATGCCACCAGCCGCGTAGCGGCTGCCCGAGTCGAATGTGGCACCCGTGAATTGTCGCTGATGGTCGGGGGAACGGCGGAGCATGGGGCCAGGATCGGGCATCCGACGCCTCGCCGGTACCAACGAATCCGCGGGCGTCACCGGCCGATCAGGGCACCTCGCTGCTCGTCCATCTGCTCCCGCAGACCGCCCACGACGGCGGCCACGGCAGGCCGGCGCCAGGACTCGGGATGCACGACCGCCCAGTAGGGCAGCCGCTGATGGATGTCCTCGTGGATCAGCCGGACGAGGTCGGGGTGACGGTCGGCCATGAAGCAGGGCAGCAGGCCCAGACCGGCTCCGGCCCGGGTCGCCTCGACGTGCACGAACACGTTCGTGGAGGTGACCGCGTCGCGGATGCCCGGCAGCAGCCGCCGCGGGATGTCGAGGTCGTCGACCTGGAGCATCGAGTCGACGAAGTAGACCAGGCGGTGGCGCACGGCCTCCTCGATCGTGTCGGGGGCGCCGTGGCGCTCCAGATAGCCGGGGGAGGCGTAGAGGCCGAGCTCGTACTCACCCAGGTGCATCGCCCGGCCGCGGTTCACCGCGGGCTCGCCGACCACCACCTCGATGTCGACGCCGGAGCGGTGCTGTGCCGCCTGCCGGGTCACGGTGACGATCTCGACCGAGAGCTCGGGGTGGTCCTGCCGCAGCACGGCGACCGCGGGCGAGGCGATGTACGCAGCGAACCCGTCGGTCGTCGACATCCGGACCACGCCGGCCACCGGGTCGGCCGGTTCGTCGGCAGCCAGCCGGGCCAGCGACTCGGCGACTCCCTCGGCGGCGCGCGCCGCGCGCTCACCGAGAGCGGTCAGCGCCCAGCCGTCGGAGCCGCGCACCAGGACCCGGCCGCCGAGGGCGCGCTCGAGGGCGGAGATGTTGCGGCTGACCGTCGTGTGGGTCAGGCCCAGTGAGCGGGCGGCGGTGGTGAAGCGGCCGCTGCGCGCCACCTCCAGCAGCACCAGCAGCTGGTCGGCGGAGGGCGGCGTCGACGGGGAGGTGGCCATCGGGCCACCCTATCGGTGAATGTGCATTTGCGTTCACGCCGTGTGCCAACATGCGCGTTGCGAGCACATCGTGATCGCTGTCACACTCCCAGCCATGTCCTCGACACAGCCGGGCGCCACCGCCGCCCCCAACGACCAGAGCCTGCTCCGCAGGACCGTGGCGGCCTCCATGGCCGGCACGGTCGTGGAGTGGTACGACTTCTTCCTCTACGCCACCGCCTCGGCGCTGGTCTTCGCCAAGGTGATCATGCCGGCCACCGGCAACGCCTACGACGCGATCATCGCCGCCTTCGTGACGTACGCCATCGGGTTCGTCGCCCGCCCGCTGGGCGGCGTCGTCTTCGGCCACATCGGCGACCGCCTCGGCCGCAAGTACACGCTGCAGCTGACCATCATGCTGATCGGTGTCGCCACCGTCCTGATGGGCTGCCTGCCGACGTACAACCAGATCGGCCTCGCCGCGCCGATCGCGCTGGTGGTGCTGCGGTTCGTGCAGGGGCTCGCCCTGGGCGGTGAGTGGGGCGGCGCCGTCCTGCTGGTCGCCGAGCACGCCCCCGACGATAGGCGGGCGACCTGGGCCGCCTGGCCGCAGGCGGCGGTGCCGGTGGGCAACCTGCTCGCCACGCTGGTGCTCACCCTGATGACCATCACGCTCTCCGACGCCGCGTTCCTGGCGTGGGGCTGGCGGGTCGCGTTCTGGCTCTCGGCCGTGGTGGTCGTCGTCGGCTACTTCATCCGCCGCTCGGTGACCGACTCGCCGATCTTCGAGGAGGCGAAGGCGGAGCAGACCGAGTCCGCCTCGACCGGTTACGGCGTCTTCGAGGTGCTTCGCCGCTACCCGCTGGGCGTGCTCAAGGGCATGGGCCTGCGGTTCGCGGAGAACATCATGTACTACCTGGTGGTGTCCTTCTCGATCGTCTATCTGGTCGAGGACCAGAAGATGGACCAGGGCGCCCTGCTCGGCCTGATCGCGGTCGCGCACGCCTGCCACTTCTTCTTCATCCTCGCCGTCGGCCGGATCGCCGATGGCGTGGGTCGCAAGCCGGTCTACCTGGTGGGTGCGGTGCTCGGCGCGACCTGGGGCTTCTGGGCGTTCCCGATGCTCGACACCAAGAACAACCTCGCGATCGTGGCGGCGCTCATCGCCGGTCTGGCCATCCACGCGCTGATGTACTCCACGCAGCCCGCGATCATGGCCGAGATGTTCCCGACCCGGATGCGCTACTCCGGCATCTCGATCTCCTACCAGGTGACCTCGATCTTCGCCGGCTCGCTGGCGCCGCTGCTGGCCATCGCCTGGCTCAAGGACACCGGCACCTGGACCAACACCGCGATCTACCTCGCCGTCGCCGGCATCATCACCGGTCTGGTCGTGCTCACCCTCAAGGAGACCCGGGGCGCCTCGCTTCGGGCCCTGGACCGTGCCGACGCCGAGCGTGCCGAGCGCGAGGTGACCCCGGCGTGAGCTCAGCGACGACGGCCCCGCCCGCGCCGGCCGAGTCCGGACGTACGCTGCGGGGCCGCCGCGCCCTGGTCACCGGCGGCGCCTCGGGGATCGGTGCGGCGGTGGCCCGCGAGCTCGCCGCCCGTGGTGCGCGGGTCGTCGTCGCCGACGTGGCCGGCGACGCCGCCCATGCCCTCGCCGAGGAGATCGGCGGCGAGGCGTGGGTGGTGGACCTGACCGCAACCGAGGAGCTGGACGACCTCACCCTGGAGGTCGACATCCTGGTCAACAACGCCGGCATCCAGCGGGTCAGCCCGATCGAGAAGTTCGACCCCGACGACTTCCGCAGGATCCACTCGATCATGCTGGTCGCGCCGTTCCTGCTGGTCAGAGCCGCCTTGCCGCACATGTACGCCAACGGCTGGGGCCGCATCGTCAACATCTCCTCCGTGCACGGCCTGGTCGCCTCCCCCTTCAAGAGCGCCTACGTCTCGGCCAAGCACGGCCTGGAGGGACTCTCGAAGGTCACCGCCCTCGAGGGCGGCCCGCACGGGGTGACCAGCGTCTGCATCAACCCGGGCTACGTGCGTACGCCGCTGGTGGAGAAGCAGATCGCCGACCAGGCCGAGGTGCACGGTGTCCCGGCCTCCGAGGTCGTCGAGCAGGTGCTGCTGCAGGACGTGGCGGTGAAGCGGCTGGTCGAGCCGGACGAGGTCGGCTCCCTGGTCGGCTGGCTCACCGGCCCGGACGCCTCGATGGTCTCCGGCGCCTCGTGGGCCATCGACGGCGGCTGGAGCGCCCGGTAGCTCCAGCCCTGCCGGGATCAGGCCTGCGTACGCCACCAGTCCACCGTCGCCTTGGCCCCGGTCTCGAGCGGGGTGGGAACCAGGCCGAGAAGGGACTCGCTGGCCGAGGAGTCCAGCACGAACGGCTTGTCGAACTGGTAGACCATCTCGGCCAGCTCCCGGGTGCCGGCATGCACGGTGCCGATCGCCTTCATCGTCCAGGTGGGGATGCGGCCGACCCGGGGTGCGGGGACCCCGGCCACGTCGGCATAGAGCTGGACGAGGGCACGCTGCGAGACCGCGGGTGCGGTGGGCGCGTGCAGGAAGGTGTCCCACAGGGTCTTCTCGTCGGCCGCCTTGATCATCGCGGCGCCCAGGTCGGGGACGTACGTCCAGGAGTGCGGTGCGTCCGGGTCGCCGAGGACGCGCATGGTGCGGCCGGCGAGGACCGTCGGGACCATGCGTTCGCCGGCGTGGGCGTTGCGCACCAGCGGACCGTAGAAGTCCGAGGCCGCAACGCTGATCGTCGGGGTCGGGGAGGCGTCGCGGGCGCGGAGCAGCTCGACCCGCACCGCGGGCTTGCCGAAGTCGGCGTTCCGCGGCGTCTGCTCGGTCATCGGCCCGGTGACGTGGCCGTAGGCGTAGAGGCTCTCCGGGAAGACGACCACGGCACCGGCCCTTCCGGCGGCCTCGAGCACGATCTTCTCGGCCCGCGGGAGCTCGTCGCGCCAGGTGCCGGCGGCATAGGCGCTGCCGTGCATGCAGTGGAAGACGGCGCTCACGCCGACGGCCGCCTGGGTGACGGTGTCGAGATCGGTGGCGTCGCCCCGAAGCCGCTCGATGCTCGCGTGCACCGGGCCGCTGCCGGAGCGGGTGAGGAGGCGTACGCGATCCCCGCGGGCGGCGAGCTGCTGGGCGATCGTCGCGCCGACGGGGCCGGCGCCGATGACGAGGTAGGTGCTGTTCATGGCTGTCTCCTGAGGGTGAGGTTCTGAGAGCAGTGCTCTCGGAATGAGTCTGGCGCGAGTCTTCGACAAATGCAAGAGCAGTGCTCACTTTTGTTGACAGCGCTCTCCGAATCGGGTCACGATGGCGTCATGACAGCCACCTCACGAGACGGCACCCCACGCGAACGGGCGCGGGCGCAGACCATGGACGAGATCGTCCGGATCGGCCGCGAGCACCTGGCGATCCACGGTGCCGCCGCGCTCTCGCTGCGCGCGGTCGCCCGCGATCTCGGGGTGGTCTCCTCGGCGGTCTACCGCTACGTGAAGAACCGCGACGAGCTGCTGACCCTGCTCCTCGTCTCCGGGTACGACGAGCTGGGCGACGCCGCCGACGCCGCCGTCGCCTCGGCCCCCGAGGACGACTACCGAGCCCAGTTCGTGGAGCTCGGGCGCGCGGTCAGGACCTGGGCGCTCGCAGAGCCGGCGACGTACGCCCTGCTCTTCGGGTCGCCCGTTCCCGGTTATGCCGCGCCGGACGAGCGGACCAGCGTGCCCGGCACCCGCGTCCCGACCACGATGCTGCGCCTGGCCGCCGGCGCGATGGCGGCCGGTCGGCTGAGCGTGCCCGAGGAGCCGGGGGAGATCTCACCCGCTCTCGCGATGGGGCTCCAAGGCATCCGTGACCAGCTCGGCCTCGATCTGCCCGACGCCTACCTCACCCGCGGCGTACTCGTCTGGACGAGCCTCTTCGGCAGGGTCAGCTTCGAGGTCTTCGGCCAGTTCGGCCCCGACAGCTTCGGCGACCCCGCCGCGCTCTTCGAGCTCCATCTGGCCACGCTGGCCGACGAGCTCGGGTTGTGATCCTCCGTCAAGGTGCGCAGGAAAAGGCGCACATCCCCAGCGGAACTCCGCTGGGGATGTGCGCCTTCGGCTGCATACCTTGATGAAGGAACCAGCCCTCGACCAACTACTTGATCTCGGCGATGACCGCGCCGTTGGCGACGGTCTCTCCGACGGTGGCGTTGAGGCCGGTGATGGTGCCGGTCTTGTGGGCCTTGAGGGGTTGTTCCATCTTCATGGCTTCGATGACCACGACGACGTCGCCCTCGGCGACCTCCTGGCCTTCTTCGACGGCGATCTTGACGATGGTGCCCTGCATCGGTGAGGTGACCGAGTCACCGGAGGCGGCCGCGCCGGCCTTCTTCGCGGACCGCTTGGGCTTCTTCGCCGCCGCGCCGCTGCCGGTGGTGAGGCCGCCGAGTCCGGCGGGTAGGGAGACGTTGAGGCGTTTGCCGCCGACCTCGACGACGACGGTCTGTCGCTCGCTGTCTTCGGCGGGTTCACCGGCGGCACCGGCGTAGGGGGTGATCTGGTTGTCGAAGTCGGTCTCGATCCAGGTGGTGTAGACCTCGAAGGAGCCGTTGGCGGCGGTGTAGGCGGGGTCGGTGACCACGGCCTGGTGGAAGGGGATCACGGTGGGCATCCCGTCGACCTGGAACTCCTCCAGCGCACGGCGTGAGCGTTCGAGGGCTTGGGTGCGGTCGCGGCCGGAGACGATCAGCTTGGCGATCAACGAGTCGAAGGCGCCCGGGATGGTCTCCCCCTTCTCATAACCCCCGTCGAGGCGGACCCCGGGTCCGGCGGGGGGTGCCCATTGGGTGAGGGTGCCGGGGGCGGGCATGAAGTTGTTGCCGCCGTCTTCGGCGTTGATGCGGAACTCGATGGAGTGGCCGCGGACCTCGGGGTCGTCATAGCCGAGTTCTTCGCCGGCGGCGATGCGGAACATCTCGCGGACCAGGTCGATGCCGGTGACTTCCTCGGAGACGCAGTGTTCGACCTGGAGGCGGGTGTTGACCTCGAGGAAGGAGATGGTGCCGTCGGCGGCGACGAGGAACTCACACGTGCCGGCGCCGACGTAGCCGGCCTCGCGCAGGATGGCCTTGGAGGATTCGTAGAGGCGTTTGTTCTGCTCCTCGGACAGGAAGGGTGCGGGGGCTTCCTCGACCAGTTTCTGGTGGCGGCGCTGTAGGGAGCAGTCGCGGGTGGAGACGACCACGACGTTGCCGTGGGTGTCGGCCAGGCACTGGGTCTCGACGTGGCGGGGTTTGTCGAGGAACTTCTCCACCAGACACTCACCACGCCCGAAGGCGCCCACGGCCTCACGGACGGCGGATTCGTAGAGGTCGGGGATCTCCTCCAGGGTCCGGGCGACCTTCAGGCCACGCCCGCCGCCACCGAAGACGGCCTTGATCGCGACCGGGAGGCCGTACTCCTTCGCGAAGGAGACGATCTCGGTGGCGTCCTTGACCGGGTCCTTGAGGCCCGGCGCCAGCGGGGCGCCCGCCTTCAACGCGATCTGCTTGGCCTTGGCCTTGTCACCCAGGGCGTCGATGGCCTCCGGCGAGGGGCCGATCCAGGTCAGACCCGCCTCGATCACGGCGGTGGCGAAGTCGGCGTTCTCGGCCAGGAACCCGTAGCCGGGGTGGACCGAGTCCGCACCGGACTGGCGGGCGACGTCGAGGATCTTCTCGATGGAGAGGTAGGACTCTGCGGGGGTGGCTCCACCGAGGGAGTAGGCCTCGTCGGCCAGGCGTACGAACAGCGCGTCACGGTCGGGGTCCGCATAGATCGCTACCGAGCCGATCCCGGCGTCCTTGCACGCACGGATCACTCGCACAGCGATCTCACCACGGTTGGCGATCAGGACCTTTGTCAGTGGCTTGCTCAACGAGAACTCCTCCATCGTGAATGCATGGACATGCTAGGGGAGGCCATCTCGCCCAGACTCCGGCCGCCCGTCGTAACGATTGTCACACCTCGGTGAGCTGAGCGAGCGAAGAGGTTACTCGGCGGTACACGACGTCGTCGACGAGCACGCCCGCATGCCGCAGCGCCAGCACGGCCGCTCCGGCCAGGCCGTCGGTGGCGACGACAGCCCCGGGAGCGACCCGGGCGGCGAAGTCGGGCTGCCGGGCCAGGACGCTCCCAGCTGCGACCAACGGTCCCTCGACATCAGGCGTACGCACCGCCGCCAGCGTCTCCGCCAGCCCTGCGGCCGCCCGGTCGAGGATGCTCGCGGCGACCTCGTCGCCGGCACCCGCCGCGGTGAAGACGAGCGAGGCGAAGTCGGCCAGCCGGAGCGGCGGCATCGCGTAGAGCGCCGCCGTCGCCGCGACGAGGGTCCCGGTCCGTCCGCCTTGTGGCAGTTCGTCCCGGATCGTGCCGAGCCGGTCCAGCAGCAGGCCGGTCAGCAGCGTCGAAGCGCCGCGCCCGTCGAGCGGCGCCAGCCCGGCACGTACGACCTCCCGGCCCAGCCAGAAGCCCGAGCCGACGTCCCCGAGCAGCCAGCCCAGTCCGTCCGAGATCCCCGCGAGCCGGCCGTCTTCGACCCGCACCGCCGACGCTCCCGTGCCAGAGAGCAGCACATAGCCGTCTGGCGCCGCCGTCCCCGAGAAGTACGCAGCGAGCACATCGAAGTCGAAGACCGGCTCCACCGCGACCAGATCGGAGAGGGCGGCCACGATCGCGGCCCGATGGCCGGGGTCGGCCGCACCCGCCACCGCCAGGGCCGCGCCAGCGAGCCGGCCGGCATTTGCGGAGGTCACGGCCTGGGTGACCGCGTCCCTGATCGCCGTCGTGGCAGCGTCGATTCCGGCGGAGGTCGGGTTGCCGCTGCCGGCCTTTCCGACGCCTCCGCAATGTCCGTCGGAGGAGACCACGACGGCGCGAGTGCTGGTGCCTCCCGCGTCGAGTCCCAGATAGTTGTCATTCATTGACACCGTTTCGTAACAGAAAACCATTGCCAGGCGTACTCTCTCCAAATAGTTTTCGAGCGCAGGCCTCGACATACGGTCGCGGCCGGAGTTTGCTAGGTGGGTGGACTAATTGACCAGAGACGTGTTCGGAGCCTTCGATGAGCAGGTTCGCACACGCCTGTCCGAGCTGCAGTCGATGGCGCAATCCGGTGGCCTCGACGAGGCGGTCGAGGCGATGGTCGGCAGCATCCGCAACGGCGGTGTGCTGCAGGCGTTCGGCACCGGCCACTCGCAGGCGTTCGCTATGGAGATCGCCGGGCGGGCCGGTGGTCTGATCCCCACCCACGCCATCGCTCTGCGCGACACGGTCCTCAAGGGCGACCGGCCGGCGAGCGATCTCAAGGGCGGCCTCCTCGAGCGTGACACCAACATCGCCAACGAGCTCTGGGAGCTCCACGAGTTCCACCCCGAGGACGTCTTCCTGATCGCGTCCAACTCCGGTGTCAACGGCTCCATCGTCGGCATCGCGCTGCGCGCGAAGGAGGAGGGCCACACGGTGATCGCGGTGACCAGCCTCGAGCACACCAACGCGGTCACCCCCAAGCACCCCAGCGGCAAGCGCCTGGCCGAGATCGCCGACGTGGTGATCGACAACCTGGCTCCGTTCGGCGATGCCACCGTCCCGGTCGGTGACGGCGGCGTGCTCGCCGGCGCCGTCTCATCCATCACGGCGGCCTACATCGCCCAGCTCCTGACCCTCGCCACCGCCGCGAGGATCGAGGAGACGGGCGAGACCCCGCCCCTCTACCTCTCCGCCAACATCCCGGGTGGCGATGAGCACAACGATGCGTTGAAGGCTCGCTACGGCGAACGCATCGGAAGCATGGCCTGAACACCCGTAAAGAAGAAGTAACGAGGAATCCACCCGAAAGAAGGCAGCACGATGTCCCAGCAGCTTCACCGGCTCGATCGCCGGACTCTTCTGCGCGGCACCCTCGCCGGCGCGGCGCTCGTGTCGTTCTCTGGAGCGCTCGCCGCGTGTGGCGCGCCCGGTAGCGACAGCGACAACTCCGGCGGTGGCACCAAGTCCGCGTCCAACCCGTTCGGCATGCCCAAGGACGGCACCGTCGACGCAGTGATCTTCGACGGTGGCTACGGCTACGACTACGTCGAGTTCGCCGCAGGCGTGGTCGGCAAGGAGTTCGCCGACGCCGACCTCAAGGTCAGCGCCACGACCAAGATCGCCACGGAGCTGCAGCCGCGCTTCGTCGGCGGCACGCCTCCGGACCTGATCGACAACTCGGGTGCCGACCTGATCGGCTTCAGCTCGATCGCCGCCCAGCTCGAGGAGCTCGACGACGTCTTCGCGGCCGAGAGCTACGAGGGCGTCAAGATCGAGGACACCCTCTACCCGAACGTGAAGGACCCCGGCACCTACAGCGACCGGTTCGTGGCGATCAACTACGTCATGACCCTCTACGGCGTGTGGTACTCCAACTCGCTCTTCCAGGAGAACGGCTGGACCGCGCCGAAGACCTGGGACGAGGCGCTCGACCTCGGTGCCAAGGCCAAGGCCAAGAAGAAGTACCTCTGGGTCTGGGGCAAGGAGGCGGCGACCTACTACCGCACCCTGGTGATCGACTCGGCGGCCAAGGAGGGCGGCGACGAGGTACGCCTCGCGCTGGAGAACCTCGAGAAGGGCGCCTGGTCGAACCCGGTCATCCAGGGCATCCTGGAGAAGCTCGGCGAGATGGTGAAGCAGGACATGTTCGTCCCCGGCGGCGCCGGCACCCAGTTCACCGCCGCGCAGGCGAAGTGGTCCAACGACCAGCAGGCGCTCCTCTACCCGAGCGGCGGCTGGATCGAGAACGAGATGAAGGACGCCACCAAGGAGGGCTTCGAGATGACCGGCATCCCGGAGTTCGTCCTCAGCGACAGCCCGTCGCTGCCGTACGAGGCCGTCCGTGCCGCGGCCGGTGAGGCGTTCATCGTCCCGAGCAAGGCGAAGAACCCGGCCGGCGGCAAGGAGATCCTCCGCGCCATGCTGTCGAAGGAGGCCGCGACCAACTTCGCCAAGACTAAGCTCGCGCCGACCATCGTCAAGGACACCATCCCTGCCGACGGGTTCGGCTCCGCGGCGCTGAAGTCGCAGAGCGCGATGCTCGACGCCGCCGGTGAGAACACCTTCAACTACCAGTTCTACGACTACTACGGCACCAACGCCGACGAGCTGGTCGTGTGGAACTCGTTCCTCTCCGGTGACCTCGACGTCAAGGGCCTGACCAAGGCAGTCCAGGGCATCTTCGACAAGGTTGCCGACGACTCATCGATCGAGAAGCTCAAGGTTTCCTGACACCATGCCGGACCCATCAACCACGATGGCCTGGACGGCCGGCGGCCCCTCCGAGGAGAATCCTTGGGGGGCCGCCCCCGGCCGGCGCCGCCGCAAGCTCACCCTCGACCGGGCACTGTTCATGACGGTCTTCCTCGGCCTCCCGGTCGCGGTCTTCGTCATCTTCGTCGTGGTCCCGATCGGGCAGGCCCTCTTCTACTCGCTCACCGACTGGACCGGCTTCTCTCCGGTCATGAACTTCGTCGGCCTGGACAACTACGCCAAGCTGCTCGACGACGAGACCTTCCTCAAGGCGCTGCGCAACAACGTACTGCTCACGATCGTGGTGCCGTTCGTGACTCTGGTCGCGGCGCTGGCGATCGCGGTGGTCGTGACCACCGCCGGTCCCAGCACCGGCCAGGTCCGCGGTCTGAACGGGTCCGGCTTCTACCGGGTCGTCTCGTTCTTCCCGTACGCCGTCCCGGCCGTCGTCATCGGTCTCCTCTGGGCTCAGGTCTACGACCCCGCCGCCGGCCTGCTCAACGGCATGCTCACCGGCATCGGCCTCGACGGGTTCAAGGACTACGCCTGGCTCGGTGAGGTGCGTGCGGCGATGCCGGCCTCGATGTTCGTGATCATCTGGGCCAGCATCGGCTTCTACACAGTGCTCTTCGTGGCGGCCATCAAGGGCGTACCCGCGGAGATCTACGAGGCGGCCCGCATCGACGGCGCCGGCCGCTTCCGCACCGCCATCTCGATCACGCTGCCCTCGATCCGTGACAACGTGCAGACGGCGTACATCTATCTGGGGATCCTCACCCTCGATGCGTACGTCTTCATGGCGGCGCTCGCCCCTGGCGGCGGCCCTGCCAACAGCACGCTGACGATGAGCCAGCACCTGATGAACACCGCCTTCAAGAAGAGCCAGTTCGGCTACGCCACCTCGATGGGCGTGGTGCTCGCCCTGGTCACGCTGCTCTTCGCCGCCCTGGTCTTCGTCGTCTTCCACTTCGCTGGAGGACGGGACAAGAAGGGAGACGTACGCTGATGAGTGCCGTCACTCTGGACAAGCCTGTCGCTGCCCGATCCGAAGGCGGGCGACGTACGCCCGGCGACGCACTGGTCGCCGGCACCTCGCACACGATGCTGATCATCTGGTCGGTGATCGTCATCGTGCCCTTCTGCTGGGTGGTGCTCTCCTCGTTCAAGACGTCGAAGGAGATCCTGTCCTCGCCGTTCTCCCTGCCAGCGTCGTGGAACTTCGACAACTACGTCAGCGCCTGGACCAAGGCCGGCATCGGGACGTACTTCTTCAACACCGTCATCGTCGTCGGCACCGCCCTGGTGCTGGTGATGCTGCTGGGGGCGATGTGCGCCTACGTGCTGGCGCGGTTCGAGTTCTTCGGCCGCAGGGTCATCTACTACACGATGCTGGCTGGGCTGACCTTCCCGGTCTTCCTGGTCATCGTGCCGCTGTTCTTCGTGCTCCAGGGCATCGGGCTGCTCAACACGCTGCCCGGGCTGACCCTGACCTACGTCGCCTACGCGCTGCCGTTCACCGTCTTCTTCCTCTACGCCTTCTTCAAGACGCTGCCCGACGACGTCTACGAGGCCGCGATGATGGATGGTGCGGGCGAGTGGCGCACGTTCTTCCAGATCATGCTGCCGATGGCCGCACCCGGGATGGCCGGGGTGGCGATCTTCAACTTCCTCGGGCTGTGGAACCAGTTCCTGCTCCCGGTGGCGCTCAACACCGACCGGAACAACTACGTGCTCACCCAGGGCATGGCGTCGTTCTCCTCCCAGGCGGGTTACAACGTCGACTTCGGCGCGCTCTTCGCCGGGGTGGTGCTGACCGTGCTTCCGGTGCTGGTCGTCTACCTGATCTTCCAGCGGCGCATCGCTGGGACGGTCTCGACGGGCACGTTCCGCTGACCCGGATCTGAACCAGATGTGACGCGGATCTCGCGCCCCAGGTTAATAAGCGCTAACCTGGGGCGCATGAGCGAGCGACAGCGAGTGACCATAGGCGTCAGGCCGCCACTTCCGTACTCTTTGCTTTGCCCTACGGAGGTGGCGGCATGACCGCTTTTCTCCAGCCCGAGCACGAAGAGTTGCGTGCTGTCGTCCGTGACTTCGCCCAGAAGGAGATCGCGCCCCATGCCTCGCAGTGGGACCGCGACCATCACTTCCCCGTCGACGTGGTCCACAAGATGGGTGAGCTGGGCCTGTTCGGCCTGACCGCCCCCGAGGCGTACGGCGGGGGCGAGGGTGACCTCGTCGCGCTCTGCGTCGCGATCGAGGAGCTCGGCCGCGTCGACCAGTCGATCGGGATCACGCTCGAGGCCGCCGTCGGTCTGGGCATCAACCCGATCCTCACCTACGGCACCGACGAGCAGAAGGAGCGCTGGCTCCCCGACCTCGTCGCGGGCAAGAAGCTGGCCGGGTTCGGGCTGACCGAGCCGGGCGCCGGCTCCGACGCCGGCGCGACCGCCACCAAGGCCGTCCTCGACGGCGAGGAGTGGGTCGTCGACGGCGCCAAGCAGTTCATCACCAACTCCGGCTCCTCGATCACCTCGGTCGTCACCGTCACCGCGCGCACCGGGACCCGTGACAACGGCAAGCCCGAGATCAGCACCATCATGATCCCCTCGGGCACGCCCGGGTTCACCGCCGAGAAGGCGTACGACAAGCTCGGCTGGCACGCCTCCGACACCCACCCGCTCTCCTTCGACGGCGCCCGGGTTCCGGCCGACCACCTCCTCGGTGAGCGCGGCCGCGGCTACGCCCAGTTCCTGGCCACCCTCGACGACGGCCGCGTCGCGATCGCCGCGCTCGCGGTCGGCTGCATCCAGGCCTGCCTCGACATGGCGCTCGAGTACGCGGGGGAGCGGCAGACCTTCGGCGGCCCGATCGGCCGCAAGCAGGGCGTCGCCTTCCAGATCGCCGACCTCGAGGTCATGCTGCGGGCCTCGCGCCTGCTGACGTACGAGGCCGCGGCGATGAAGTCCGGGCTCGACTCGGGCGCCGTGACGATGAAGGAGTTCAAGCAGGCGGCCGCCGCCGCCAAGCTGTACGCCACCGAGTCGGCCGTCACCGCGACCCGCATCGCCACCCAGGTCTTCGGCGGCTACGGGTTCATGGAGGAGTATCCGGTGGCCCGCTTCTACCGCGACGCGAAGATCCTGGAGATCGGCGAAGGCACCTCCGAGGTGCAGCGCATGCTGATCGCCAGGGGTCTCGGCCTTCCTGTGGAGTAGAGCCCGTCGAGTAGGCGCGAATCCTACGGCACGCTGAACGAAACCCGCGAAGTAATCAAGAGCCATCTCACCATTGACCGTTTACTGTGGCCACATGGTGTTCGGGGGACAGCTGCTAGGACGGCTGCGTCGCACCCGCCTCTTAGGAGAGGCGGTCCGCTTCATGATGGTCGGCGGAATCGCGACAGCAGTCGCATTCGTGCTGTTCAACGGACTGGTCCACGGCTTGTTCATGGGCGCCGGGCCGATGAACGGTCAGCCGATCCCGGCCTACATCATCGCCAACACGGTCGGCATGCTGATCAGCTACGACCTGAGCCGCCGTTGGACGTTCCGTCACCGTGTCTCCGAACACCCCGACGGCGGGTTCACGGCCTATGTCGTGATCAACGCGGTCACGATGCTGCTGCCGATCGCATGCCTGTACGTCACCCGTAGCGTGATCGGCTGGGACAGCGCGATCGCCGACAACCTCTCCGCCAACGTGGTCGGCGTGCTGCTGGGCCAGATCGCCCGGTTCTTCCTCTTCCGGAAGTTCGTCTTCGGCCAGCCCATCCGCTACACGCAGGTCTACGGCAGCGTCGAGGAGGAGGCCGAAGCGCTGAACGCCGCGGCTGGCGCGACGGTGCTGATGGCCTCGGAGCGCCGTGAGTCGGTCAACGGTTCCACAGAGCGGGCCACGCGTGACCGAGCCGGCTGAGCAGGTCGCGTAGCAGCGGCAGGCTCAACCCGACCACGTTGTGGTGGTCGCCCTCGATCCCGGTGATGAACGCCCCGCCGAGCCCGTCGATCGTGAACGCACCCGCGACGTGCAGCGGCTCACCGGTCGCGACGTACGCAGCGATCTCCTCGTCGCTCACATCGGCGAAGTGCACCGTCGTGGCAGCGGTCTGCGACACCTGCTGACCGGTCGCGGTGTCGACCAGCGCGTGCCCGGAGACGAGTACGCCGCAGCGCCCCCGCATCTCGCGCCAGCGCTGGGTCGCCTCCTCCGGATCGTGCGGCTTCCCCAGGGGCTTCCCGTCCAGCTCGAGGACGCTGTCGCACCCCAGCACGAGCGCCCCTTGGGGCACCTCGGGTCGGCCGGCGACCGCGTCGCGCTTGAGCTCGGCGAGCCCGAGCGCCAGCTCTGTCGGCGGCAGTCCATCGAGCTTGCTCTCGTCGACACCGGAGACGATCACCACAGGCTCGACACCTGCGCTGCGCAGCGTCTGCAGCCGGGCGGGGGACTTGGAGGCAAGGACCAGCGTGGTCATGACTCAACCCTAGGGGTAGCGGTCCTTTACCCCGGAGTCCGTCCCGACTAGGTTTCGCACATCCAACCCATCTCAATGAGGAGAAATCCGAAGTGACGGATTACCCGCCGCCCCCGCCCCAGCAGCCGTACGGTGCTGGCCCCGTGGGCGAAGTTACGCTGAGCCAGCCGCTTCGCGGCGCGTCGCCCCGCGACGCCATCGTGCGCTTCTTCAAGAAGTACGCCTCCTTCGAGGGCCGCGCCAGCCGGTCCGAGTTCTGGTGGCCGTGGCTGTTCGCCGTGGTCGTCAACATGGCGATCAACCTGATCCTTGGTGCCGACTCGACCGCCGGCTCCATCATCGGTGGCCTCTTCGCGCTCGCCATCCTGGTCCCGCAGCTCTCGGTCGGCGCTCGTCGCCTGCACGACACCGGCCGCTCCGGCTGGTGGCAGCTGCTCTACCTGACCTGCGTCGGCATCATCGTGCTGATCGTCTTCTGGGCGCTGCCCGAGAAGGCGGAGGGCGACAAGTACAACGTCGCCTGACCGGCGGCTAACCACGAACGGCGATCAGTCTCTAGACTGGTCGCCGCTCGGCCGAAGTGGTGGAATTGGCAGACACGCAGGATTTAGGTTCCTGTGCTCCAGGGCGTGCGGGTTCAAGTCCCGCCTTCGGCACCAGGACTCTTATTCGGAGCCTCACAGAAAGATCTGCGAGCACGAAGTCTCACGTTCAGACCCTTCGGCGTCCTCACCGAGGGGTCTGTTGGCTTCCGGGGCCCGGAGGAACCCCATGACAACGTCATCGGTCCGGCCGTCTTAAGCTGTCCCGCTCAGAGTGCCTACTTGGTCGAGCTGTGGATGTCTCTGGCTGCGAGTTCCAGGCACTTGTCTGCGGCATCGGAGCCGGTGAGCGCGACCGACATCAGCGCTTCAGCCCACCGCTGGTACTGCGCAACCTCGATGGGGTCAGCGATCTCGAGATCCCCCGCAGTGGTCTCGATCGTGACGACCTGGTCTCGCTGATCCCAGGCCTGCCCGACCAGTACCGGGAACTGGTCGAGCGGCACGATCCCGACGGTCGCCTTCGCGCGGGTGGCCAGACCGGCAAGGTGCTCCAGCTGCGTTCGCATCACCTCTGGGCCACCGATCCGCGGGTACAGCGCGGTCTCGGCGACGAGGACGGTGACGTCGCGGCCGGGCTCGTACAGGATGGCGCTGCGTCGCATCCGCGCGGCGACCATGTGGGCGATGTCGTCTTCGGATGCGCCATGCTCGACCGGGCCGCCGATCAGCTTGAGCAGTGCGGCGGCGTAGTCGGCGGTTTGGCACAGTCCTGGGATGACGGTCGGGTGGAAGCTGAACACCCTTGAAGCAGCCCGTTCGGCTGCCTCGTAGGCGCGCTGCACGGCGGCTGGGCCGTCGTCCTGCCCGAAGGTGTCGCGGAACACCGAGTATTCCCAGGATGCGCGCTCCTGGATGGCCAGGAGTCGTTGAGGGTCAGCGCCAACAGCGTCCGCCCAGGTGCGGACCTCGTCCTCTGTGGGCATCTGGCGGCCGGCCTCGATCTTGGAGATCTTGGACTGTGACCAGGTCTGACCGGACTGCTGGAGTTGCGCGGCGAGGGCGATACCGGTGATCCCGGCCTCTCGCCGCGCAGTCCTCAGCGCGTCACCGAGCGCCTCTCGAGCTCGCCGTGTCGCGCTACCCATGACGGGTTCCTCCTGGTCGCCTTGCCTGACTATTCATCGCAGTCGTGCAGATTATGCGTCCTGGCGACGATAGTCGTTCAACGGCACGGAGAGGCCAAGGGCGGTGTCGCGCCACCTTCGGTAGGTGTCGATCAGGTCAGGGTCCTGGACCTCCTCGACGCCCAGGAAGCGACCCTCGTTGTCGTAGGCCATCGCCCACGCCGACTGGCTGGACTGGCCGTCGTCTAGCAACCAGAAGTCCGTGCCCTGAGGGAGGCCCTCGGGCCAATCGCCGGCCGGCACCGGCAATAGGCGGATGTCTTCTCCGGCCTCGCGGTTGCGGACGTACTCAGCGATCTCGTAGCGGACGTAGTCGGTGAGCGGTTCCTCGATGACGTGGACTCGCTGCAGGGACCGGCCGGCGTCCACGTGTCCGGAGATCATCTCTCGCCACTTCACGTCACCGGGCGAGTCGAGCCGCCCGGTGCGCAGGAACTCGGCGAAGGACTCGTGCTCTTCCTCGACGTCGTAGGCCTGGAGCGTCTCCAGGCGGAACCACGACGTGGTCAGGTTCTGGAAAGCGGATCCGAGGTCTGCCACGCCGATCAGGCCCTCCCCTCGAGGACTCGCGCCGCCTGGAGGATCACCTCGGCCGGCATGGTGACGGCGTCCTCATGGTCGGGCATGCCGACGAGCTCGGTGCGGGTGGCGTCCTCGAGCTTGATGCCCTGAACGACAACGACCGCGGGGTCGTCGGTGGTGTGGACCGAGGGGCAGTTGCCGCCGTTGCAGCCGTTACTGACAGCGATACGTGTGAGAGCCATGCCGAGTGCCTCCGTTGTTGTGTGCCCTCCGGACCTGCTCCGGGCGGCGCCTAGGCATCCATGATGGTCGCAAGACATGCGCGTCCGCAAGGGTTCCTTGAACGTAGTTCACGCAAGTACCTTGTAATAGATTGAATATTATTGAAGACTGATGGAACCCGGGGCGCCGAACGGTTGCCTCCGATCGGTGGCCCCGGGATCCATCCACCACACCTGCGACGGAGCAACATGAGTTCCGCAGCCTCCAACAATCGCCGTCCCGGCCCGGGTCGTCCCCGGCACATCCCGGCCTCCGACACCCACGCCGACCCGCGTGACCAGATCCTCGCCGTCTCCGCTCGCCTGTTCGTTGGCCAGGGCTACGCCGGGACCTCGACCCGCGATATCGCCGAAGCGGTCGGGATCCGGCAAGCGAGCCTCTACTACCACTTCGCGGGTAAGCCCGGGATCCTCGCCGAGCTGCTCGAGATGACCGTGCGACCGGCGCTGGACAGGGCCGGCGACCTCGCCCAGATCGAGAGCCCCGAGGCAGCGCTCTACCTCCTCGCGCTTCACGACGCCGACTCCCTCGCCACGCTCATGCACAACATCGGGATGCTGCCCGCATGCCCCGACGTCTCCCAGACGCCAGAAGCTCAGGAGTACGCCGCCGCACGGCGCCAGCTACGGGAGGCGTACGGGTCGCTCGCGGTCGAGTGCGGATCGCAGGACGTGACGGACACGATCGCCATTCGCCAGCTGGGCGACCTAATCCTGAGCGTCGTCGAGAGTGTCATCGCAACGCGTGCGTCGGGCGACCGTGTCACCCACATGGAGCTCCACGCTGTCGCTGCCTCCGCCCTCCGAGTCTGTGGAGTTCCTCAGGCGCAGATCGAGGTTGCTGAGAAGGTTGCGGGCGTCATGCTTGACCAGATGACGGAGGAGCCGTGACCACTATGCTCGTAGACATCGCGCTGTGTTTCGTCAGCAGTCGCGCTGGTGGTCGGCGGATTCCGTTGACAGCCCGAAGCCTGTCCGCCTAGTCTCTTTACTTAGAGTCAGACCTTGCGTAGGGGCCGATGTGAGCAGATTGGCTGCCCTAATGGCTCTTGCTGATTTATCGTTCCGGCCGAAGCCTGCGCGGCCATTACGTTCGCTGTCCTCAAGACCATGTTTCAACGATTCATGACCCAGAGAAAAAGGACGATCTCGGATGCAGCGTATTCTCGGCACTATCGTAAGTGCCTTCGTAGCCATGGTTGCGGTCGTGGGGCTTGCAACCCCGCCTAGTGCAGCCGGCGCAACCAAGGTTCCGACTTCGGACGTCACGATCCAGGCACCGTTCTCTGGATGCAACGGGTTCTTCTGGCTGGTCCTCAATAGGAGCGAGCTCCGCATTACCGCGACCAGCGACACAGTTCGGGCTCGGCTACAGGGCCGGGAGTATGGCCTGCTCTGGGTGAACATCACCAACAGCAACGGTACTAGCCAGCACAGCGGCGCATATAACCTGTCGCGCTATACAGGATTCCGCCACGTGTTCACCGTGAAGAACAACTGGTACATGTACGTCAGTGTGACGAATTCTTCCAACACCGTGACGCTCTGCTCCGGCACGTCTCAGAGGTGATGGCGGCTATGAAGATGCGGACCTCCGATTTCGCCGTATATCGCCCAGTCGGGCCCCTCGAGGACACTCGACTGCTGCTCTGGAACCCGGCCCTTCCGGAGACGACGCCCCTAGACCAGGTGGTCGTTTCAAGCCGTGGTCAGACTCCGGAAGGGGAGCCCGTACTCCTCGTGGGGTCGTACCCGAAGCGGGTGGGCGAGTCCGACTACAGCCCGGTGACGTACGCGGCCGGAACAACTCTTCTCAGTGCTCCCGAGGTTGGTCTGTCTGAGGATCAGGTCGAAACGGAGCTGAAGCTCTTGCATGACCAAGCTGACCCGTGGCAGAAGGTCGATCTGCTGGTCGATGGCCGAGAGGTGGAGTTCCTCACCCGTGAATTCTCGCGTGGCGAGGTGACGACCAGCGTGTTTGCGGCCCTCATCGGAGACACCGCACTGGGCGTGCTGTCGCGTGGTGGCGATGTTCCCAAACTTACGAGTGTCGACACAAGCGAGTGGGAGCAGCTCTGGCACTCGTGATGGCGATGGCCAGGTCCGACCAAACTCCCGCGGGTGCTTCCGGAGCGCTTTTCGCATCAATTGCGCCCCGCGGTGCTTGTGCGCTTGTCTCGGTTGACTCGACAACTCAGGGACTGACGACCGACGTCACGCCGACGCCAGCAAATTTCGTTGAGTTGGAAATTGCTGGTATGGCGTCTAGTTGCGCTCGGAATCACATCGATCATTCTTCTGTCTGCTTGCGGAAACCCAACGACTGACATGGCTCAGTCTGAGGACGCAAGGTTTCGCCTTATTGGCGTCTATGAAACAGCGGCCGTCGTCCTAGACAGAGAGAGCGGTGCCCTAAGGTTCTACTCTCCAGATGGCGACCGCATGTGGACGGATGAGAGCTCGCTCGAAGATCGACTCGTCGATTTCCTGAGCACGGGAAACCTAGGGGTTTCGTCCGAGCCTCAATCGTCGCCAGATTCGGCTGCTGGCAGCGAGCCGGCTCTTGTGCGCACGCCTGACGGCGATGTCGTCAAGCTGGAAGATCAGGGCACAGGTCTTACGCGAGTCTTGGCAGAGCAGCCGGATGGATCCTTCGTCACCCTGGTGACATCTTCCGACGGCACGAAGGCGAGAGTGTCGGGACTCCCCAAGAGTGGTAGGCAGCCTGTCCTCGATGTGGCCGCAGATAGCTTGGACTGGCTTCCGTCACCATCGGCGACGGCCGGTCTCATATACAACTACTCGCCAGCCGTGCCCGCAGCGATATGGGTGCTCAAGCAGGCCGCGCAGTCGAAGACGTGGAGCTACGAGAAGAAGATCGTCGTCGAGCAGGGAATGCGGTTTGGGTGCATTAGTGACGATGGCTCGCTCTTGGTTCACCTGGGCGAGGAGGGTGCGACAGTCGAGAACGTTGCGACCGGCGAATCACGTATGTCGTCGACCGAACTTGGCCGAGTGAGCGGATGTCATGCTGCTTCCACCTCCTATGTCTTGATCGAGCGTCGCATGTCTGCCGGCGGAGCCAGGACTCAGTACGAGTGGATCGATGCCACCAGTGGCGAGGTTCGCAAGAGGGAGAGCATCCCCGCGGAAGCCATGATCAGCCTGTCACCGGAAGGCGACACGCTGATCGTTTCCTACGCGGGTAGCGTCATCACTTCCAACAAGAGTGGGGAGGCGCACGAGTATCCCGGACTGGATGGAAGAATCGTGCGCCCTGGGTACCTGCACGTCTTGAACATGTTGGGATCCATCTCCGTCGTTGAGACCAAGAGCTGATCCACGCGAGAGTTCAACCAAGTAGTTGGGCTCCAAGCGGAGCATATGTCGATCGGTCATCGGCAGCCGAGGGTGACGGCTGGCGGCAGCCAACAGACTGGACGCAAGGTCGAGGTTCGAACCGTCATCGACTGGGGAAAGTCGAGCGACGGGAAGATGATGGGTGTCGTCTCAATGTATTGTGTGCTTAGGCGCGGCCACTTGTGTCCGTCGTGGATCTACGGGGGAGCATGGGTTGACTAGCCGACCCAGACGCGAGGTGTACCGCATGCGATCGGTCCGTATTGAGCCATGCGGACCCGCCGCGCCACCAAGAAGCCGAGCCGAGCTCATCACCGCATCCATCTCTACCGACGGCGCAAGAACAACCGTTTGGAATGCCAGCGCAACACTGCCATCAGCGCAGACGAAGACCATCTGCGTCCGTCGGTCAGCAGCGCCGATAGAGGACTTCTACGCGACCCACGATTATCAAGACGTCTATCTAGATATATCGGTTACCGCATCGAACGTGCAGGTCGCTCAAGCTGTTGTCGGCGAAGCCGATCTGCTCACTTGCATAACGTACGAAGATGACGGAAACCCGTATCGCACTAGCGGCCGCCTGCTGTCTACGTCAAGTCATAGCGGGACAGACTTCGTTCTGGGGCCTGGGGTTTCACACGTAAATATCTCGGCCACCGGCGATCTCTTTCTTGGATATAGCGATATCGGAGTATTTGAAGGATCTGAGTATCCAGCGACGAGTCTGCTCGGGATGGGCGCAGATGGGCTCGTGCGCCTCGGGCCTCAGATGACACCTGAGTGGGCGATGCCGTCAGCCGATCTGGGGTGGAGAGGAGTATCCGAAGTTGAGGCCATGACCTGGGGAAGCCCAGAGGAGATGTGGGCCTACGTTGAACCGGATATGGCGATCGTGCGCGTCGGTCACGAGGTTCGTCGCTGGCTCCCTGACCGTATAGCAACCCCACCCACCGGAGTTCGCCAACTGGCTGTCCTCGGTGACACCGTTGCCCTAGTTGGAGATTGGCGTGACTCGGACGCGAAGGTTCGGCTCGTTCAACTCCGGGGCGAAGAGTGGCGACCATGGTCGTCGGTATCGATCCGTATGCCCGACGGCAAGAAATTGCCCGAAGATATCATCTGTGCCGCGTTCCATGATCAACTCTACTTTCTCGCCGAGGGTGAGTGGCATCGAGCAAAGTTGGCCGACATCATTGCTGTCGCTGGCCCGCCACCTGCGACTACGAAACCCGGGGAGCTTGGCTAGATGCGCGGGCTCGGCACCTCTAGCCTCATCGATCGCACAGGAGTCCGATCTGGATCACCTCCCTTGGAGGCACGTACAAGGGCATGGGATTAAGTTCGCGAGCAATCTGAGGTCGCGGTTGTGGTGACGCGGAAGACATTATCTCTCCGGTTGCGCAATGCGGCCCCCCGAGCGCTCCGCGCCGCGGCATGGGCAACGGCCATGGTCTGTGTCCGACAGATCGCTGTCAGCCACGATCTGGGTTGGCTCTGGCTGACCTACGCATGGTTGAACTTTCCAGCCATCCTGGGCGAGATCCCCTTGAGGCTCGCCGCTGGCTTTCCACTGACGATGGTCTTTCCCTCCGAGTGGCCGGCCGCCGCTAACGTCGCGTTCGACGGCGCCGTAGCGTTCGTGATTGCCGCAAGCCAGTGGTTGCTCATCGAGCTTCTGGCTCGTCTGTGGCTAGCACACAGAAAGGCGCAGCCCCAGTGACGTGCCTGCGAGTCAGTCCGTATGCGCTCGGGCTCTCGGTCACGGCTGGACATCGCTCCGAGGTGGCTTCTCTAGCAGCAGCCGGACAGTCGTCTCGGGTATGCCGAACTCGCGGGCAGCCTGTGGGACAGAACGGCCTTGGGCCAGGAGGTCACGAATCTGACGCTCGACATCCGGTGGGACGCTTCGACCAACCCCAGCGACCCCCGCTTGACGGAGTACCTTGCGTACGGAGTAGTCACTGATGCCGTACTGGCCTGCGAGGGTAACCAGCGTTGCCGTGCCTGTGACGTAGGAGGCGACGATTACAGCGCGGTCCGCATCGCTGAGCCTGTCCTTCAGGCCTCGTGGGGTTGGTCGATGCGTCTAACCCGGTCGGCGGGCGTCCTCGAGGGCGAGGCAGCGGTCCAGGAGGTCTGGGGCGTCACCTCTGTTATTCGAGTACCGTCCCAACACCTGCACACAGAGTCCGGGTCCGACCCGGGGGCGCACCAGGGTCGATCCCCATGGACAACAGACCCTTGACCCTCAAGGATGGAAGAACAACACCCCATCCAGGGAGAGGGATGAAGTCATGTCGTTCAAGGACAACGCGTCCAACTGGCGCGATGGCGTCCAGAATGGCGTCCACAAGGGCGTCGAAGGCGCCAAGCCTGCTGTTGCGGACGCCAAGGTGAAGTCGGCACCTCACCTTGTCACCGGCGGCGAGAAGACCGTCGAGAAGGCCGGCGAGTTCAAGGCTCAGATCGAGGCCAAGAGGGCCGCGGTGGCGTCCGCACCCGACGCGGACACGCCGCGCAACCAGGCCCTGTCGGGTCTGCTCCAGGTCGGCGCGGCCGCCACCGACGTCGCCGCCCAGGCGGGCGAGTGGCTGATGGAGACCGGTGCCAAATGGAGCGCCGGCACCGGCCCCGTGGTCGTCGAGCCGCCCAAGGAGATCCCGGGAGAGGACGTACCTCCTCCGCCTGACTTCAAGAAGCCCGACGACCAGCAGTAAGACCTACGAGGCGAGGCCGAGGTCGCGGCGGAGCTTGGCGACGTGACCGGTCGCCTTGACGTTGTACTGCGCGACCTCGATCTTGCCCTCCTCGTCGACCACGAACGTCGAGCGGATCACGCCCTCGACGACCTTGCCGTAGAGCTTCTTCTCGCCGTAGGCGTCGTACGCCTTGTGGACCGAGAGGTCCTCGTCGGAGGCCAGGGTGATGGTGAGCCCGTCACGCTCGCGGAACTTCGCGAGCTTGGCGGGCTTGTCCTTGGATACGCCGATGACCTCGTAGCCGGCGGCCTTCAGCGAGTCGATCGAGTCGGTGAAGTCGCACGCTTGCTTGGTGCAGCCGGGGGTCATCGCGGCGGGGTAGAAGTAGACGATCACCTTGCGGCCGCGGAGGCTGCTGAGCGAGACCTCCGCGCCGGTGTCGTCGGGAAGAGTGAAGTCAGGGGCCACATCGCCCGGCTTGAGACGCGTCATGGAGCCAACTTAGCGAACATTCCCAGGCGAACCGCAGCGGTGGAGCACGCAGTGGACGTACGCCGGTTGCTAAGGTCTGCGCATGTCCAAGGACCAGACTTCCTCGCTCGAGTCCGAGATCGAAGAGATCCGCGACCGGCTCGCAGGCACCATCGACGAGCTGATCTACCGGGGCAGCCCGAAGACGATCGTTCAGCGCCAGGTGGCTGCCATCAAGGCGGTCTACGTCGACCCGGTCTCCGGCGAGCCGAAGATGGGCAACATCGCGAAGACCGTCGGCGGGGTGGTGGGCACCGTCGTGCTCATGGCCACGCTGCGTAAGATCACCAAGGCCAACTGACCACTCCCCACCGGCAAGGCAGCACGGACGTGACCGACAAGACCCCCATCAAGATGCTCCACGACCGGGTGCTGGTCGAGGTCGGGTCCGACGCCGGTGAGCGTCGCTCCTCGGGCGGCATCGTCATCCCGGCGACGGCCGCCATGGGCGCGGCCCGGCGGCTCACATGGTCACGGGTGGTCGCGGTCGGTCCGCACGCGCGGGCCGTCGAGATCGGTGACCGGGTGCTCTTCGACGCCGATGACAAGCCGGAGGTCGAGGTCGCCGGAGAGGTGTACGTCCTGATGCGCGAGCGCGACGTGCACGCCGTCGCGGCCGAGCGGATCGCCGACGACTCGACGGGCCTCTACCTCTAGCTCTTCTTCTGAGCCTTTGGCAGCGCGTTGAACCGGTGCGCCATCACGACGATGTTGCTGTCGTAGCTCGACCCGTTCCAGTCGGTGCAGGTGATGATCACCAGCCGGCCGTCGCCGTGGTCCTGCCCGAAGAGCCGCTGGGCCTGCTCGGCCAGCTCCTTGCGGCTGAGCACCTCGACGGAGTCGACCTGGTGCTGGAAGGTCCCGTCCTTGGTGACGATGTCGACCTCCTGCCCCTCCTCGATGTGGTCGAGCTTGTTGAGGCTGCCGCCGCCGGTGTGCACGGTGTGGCCGGTGACCACGGTCTGACCCTGCGCTGAGCCGGGCTTGGCGCTGCCGACCCACCAGCCGATCTCGCGGGGGTTGCGCGGCGGGTCGAGCACCTCGCCGTCGAGCCGGATCGGGACGACCTTCGCCTTCGTGTTCAGCCCGGTCAGCTCGAGGCGCTGCGGGGCGCCGGGCGGCACCTCCACCGCCGCGCTGCCGCTGGGCCACAACAACCCGGCCAGCACCATCGCGACGGCGAGCACCACCAACGCGGTCCAGAGGCCACCCGCCGCCGCGGCGAGCCGCGGCGGCGAGTCAGCAGAGGTGTCAGCCACGCCGCAACATGCGGACGTACGTCGCCACACCGGCGCCCGCGGCCGCGAGGAGTAGCAGGGTGACGAGGGCGATGCGTCCGGCGCTGCCGTCGTCGTAGCTTTCCATACCGGAGGTCACAACGGTCGGGACCGAAGCCGGCGGGTTGGCTGCCTTGGGCGGCTTGTTGACGACCGTCTTCGTGACCGGGCTGTTCGGGCCACAGCTGCTGGTGCCGATAGTCAGGTGCGCCAGGCTGCCGCCGACGAACGCCTCGGCTGCCGGGAGGACCTTCGCGTCGAGCGCGGTCACCGTGATCGCGCCCGGAGACGTGGTCTGGGCGTTGAGGGTGATGTCGAGGACGTTGTCCTCGAGCGGCGCGAGCTGCTCCTCGAGCGAGGTGAGCAGCGTGTTGAGCACCTGCTTCTGCAGTTGGTCGACGACGGGGTCGATCGGGCTGAGCGCACCGTCGAGGCCCTTGGTCAGCTGGGTGCGTAGGCCCTTGAGAACGGCATCAGTCACACCCGACAGGTCGGTGACGACCTTCTGGTTCACCGCGGGGTCGACCGGCAGGTCGACGAGGGTCTTCCGTTCGCCGCCAGGCAGGACCACGTAGGCGGACGAGTTGGCGATCGTGCTGTCGCCGGTCGCGCTGTCGTCGTTGGCAGTGCAGTGGCTCTGCACGGCGCCCAGGTCCACGTAGAGGCCGGCGCCGTCCAACCCGTCTACAGCGGGCGCCAGGAGCTGTGCGAGCGCGCTGGTGATCTGGTCCTGCACCGGCTTGCCGAGCTCCTGGAGCTGCTTGTCGGCTCCCTGGAAGAGGTCGGACTCGATCACCCGCAGGTCGCTGAAGTCGAGGCTGGCTGCGTCGAGCTTGATGTTGTCGCCGCCGCTGAGGCAGTCGCCGGATCCGGCCGCGACCAGGGTCGCGCCGTCGCCGGCCAGACCCGAGCAGGCCGCCGAGGTGGCGTTGCTCTTGGCCACCGCGTCCTGGGCCAGCGTGCCGGCGTGGATCGCGTCCTGGCCGCCGAGCGCGGTGATGAGCGGCTCGTTGGTGCCTTCGGCCGACTCGGTGGAGCCGTCGTTGGTGACGGCATAGGTGCCTGAGTCGGTGGCCCCGGTGCCGGCGAGCTCGAGGCTCAGCGCGGTTGCGGACGCCTGCGACACCGTGGCGGCGCTCGCAGGTGCGGCTGACAAGGCAACCATGGCGGCTGCGGCCGCCACCGCGGCTCCCCGCGCGATGAGTGTTGTGCGCACGTGAATATCCCTCCCTTTGACGTTCGTCACACTCAACGGAGGAGGAGCCTCGTACGTTACGGGCTGGGGTATCGCTTCTGACCTGCGGAATCCGGGTGTCGCGTCAGCTGTCGCAGACCGTGCCGTCCTTGTCGCCGTCGCGGTACCAGGCGTACTCGGCGTCGCGGCCCTTCCGATACGGCCCGTAGCCCTTCGCGGTCGCCTTGGCGCAGGTGTCGAAGCGGGGGTCCTCACCCGAGCCGCCCGTCGGAGCGGCGCTCTGCTCCGGGTCGTCCTCGGGCGGGTCGCTCTGGGCCGGTCCGGCCAGGCGCACAGTGATATCGGGGTTGTCGCAGCCTGCGGCGATGTCCTCGATCGCGGCCTTCTCCGCACGGTCGGCAAAGAGGCTCCAGCGGATCTTCACGGCGACCCAGTCGGCGACGTACGTGCAGTGGTAGCTCGTGGCGTCGGGCATCCAGTCGGCCGGGTCCTGGTCACCCTTGCTGCGGTTGGTCGCGGCGGTGACGGCGATGAGGGCGCGCGGGTCACCGAGGTCGTTCGCGTACGCCTCCCGCTGCTCGTCGGTCCAGGCGTTGGCGCCGGACTCCCAGCCCTCCTTGAGCGCGACCATGTGGTCGATGTCGAGGCCGCCGGGGCGCTTGACGGTGACCCCGTCGTACGTGGAGAGCCATACGCCCCTGGTGACATCGCACCTGCCGCGCGCCTTCTTCTTCGACTCCTCGAGGAGCACCTCGGTGCGGGCGTCCTGGCAGTCGCCGTCGGCGTCGACCCAGTGGTTGAACTTCTCGCGCTCGTAGCCGGAGGTGACCTCCTTGGCGACCGGGAGCTTCGCGATGGCCTCGGTCAGCGGAAGGCTGACCTCCTCGCCGCTGTCGGCGCCGTATCCGGCTTGGACGGCGGTGTCCGGCTGGGAGACCTCGGCGCAGCCGGAGCAGAGGAGTACGAAGGCGAGCAGGGTCGCCAGCGGGCGCAGCATGGGGTGACTCCAGAGAGATGGGGGAAGAGCTCTGGGGAGCATCGGGGGCAGCCCAACCTTGTCGGATCCCACGGCGGGCGGCACGCAGGCGCGCCGCCCAGAATCTGCCGCTTCCCGACAAATGAGCGCGTCCCGGGCCAAGGCTGGGAGCCATGGTCCGGGACGCGCGGCGTTGCAGGTTCTACAACGGTCCTACAGGGGAATCCTGATCAGCGGATCAGGCGTGCGACCGGCGCAGCAGGAACCACCGGGTGGCGGCAGCAGCGGCGACGAGCAGCACGAGCGCGCCGGCGGCGAACCCGCCCTTGGCGGCCGGGGACGAGAGCAGGTTGAGCTCGGCGTTGGCCGGGGCGTTGTCCGGCTTCACCTGGACGCTCGTGTCCGGGTCGGACTTGTCGCCGGAGACGACGACGTCGACGTTCTTCTTGTCACCGCTGGCCGCAGCCTTCTCCTCGGAGGAGGTGAGGCCGTTGGTGCCGCAGGTGCTGGTGCCGATGGCGACCTTGGCAGCGGTCGGGGCGCCGACCTTCTTCACGGCGTCGAGGACGTTGATGTCCAGGGCGGACACCTCGAGCGACTTGGCGGTCTTGTCCTGCTTGTTCAGGGTGAGCTTGACCAGGTCGGTCTCGAGGCCCTTGAGCAGCACGGCGAGCTGCTCCTTGATGTGCTCGATCAGGTCGACGCGGATCGAGACGTCCAGGACGCCCGGCGCGATCTTGCTCTTCAGGCCCGACTGGAGCAGCGTGTCGACGCGGCCGAGGACGGCGTCGGTCACCGGGGAGAGGTCGGGGACGACCGTCGTGTTCTTCTTCGGGTTGGTCGGCAGGTCGGCGACCTTGATGTCGCCCTTGCCGGGGACGTTGACGGTGACGGCGGCGTTCTTGAGCTGGGTCTTGCCCTTGAACTTGGTGCCCTGCGCCATGCAGGTGCTCTCCGCGGCGTCGAGGTCGACACCGACCGAGAGACCGCCGACCTTGGTGAGCACGCCGGAGACGACGGTCTGGACCAGGTCGTTGACCGGGCCGAGCTTCACGTGGACCGACTTGCTCTGGTCGTTGAGCACGTAGTCGGTGGTGGCGCCCAGCTTCTCGAGGTTGAGCTCGGCGAGGTTCACCGTGACGGCCTCGCCCGGCTTCACGCAGCTGGAGCCGTCGCCGATGGCGACCAGGGTCGCACCCTTGCCGGCCAGGGCCGAGCAGGCGCCGGAGTAGACGTTGCCGTTCTGGAGGGCGGCGGCCGCGTCCTGGGCGAAGACGCCGACCGAGAGCAGCTGCTGGTCGCCCGCGAGGAGCGGAAGAGCGGGCTTGTTGGTGCCCGAGTTGACGGTCTTCTTGCCGTTGTAGGTGGCGGTGTAGCGACCGGTGTCGACCTTGACCTTGTCAGACACGTTGACGGTCAGAGCGACCGACGAGGCCTTGGCCTGGGGCTTCTCCGCCGCAGTCGCCGGGGCCGCGGTCACGGAAAGACCGATCATCGCGGTCGCCGCAACAAGGGCGGCTCCGCGGACCGAGAGTGGGGAGCGCAAGTGACTTCTCCAATGGTGTTGATAACTGTCGATGACAGGGCACGACGAGTAGAAGTCAGCCTCTGCAGCCCCCCGGTTGCTGTGACTCGCCGTGACGAAGCGGGGAGTCTAGCCACGTCAGATCTCGGGTGCATAGGCGTATGCAGGGCCCGGATGACCCGCGAAATCGGCCGTAACTTTCGCGGCAACACCTCGTCCTCGAGCACCCGATCGGACCCCTTGTGGATCTACGTCGTGATCGAAACTTGAACGTCTGAGATGCCTGGGCAAGTTGTGGTCATCACGTTGTGCTCCCGGATTCGTGAACAATGTTCTGTAGGCATCCCCACAAGTCGATCCGTTGCGCGATTGCTCACCGCTTTTGCACGGTTTTGTTAGGGTGACCTAACTAAAGCCTTGCCGACTTTCTGACAGTGTGTCAGGATCTTTGCCGGACCGCCGATCGCTGCCGCCCGACCCTGACTGGAGCACACATGTCCGCCCTCCTCGCCGATGAGATGCAAGACGCTCCGCTCTCCGCGCTGATGCGCGAGGGGTCCCGGATCCAGCACACCGCAGCCGAGAGCTCCTCCTTCATGGAGGAGCTGTTGGCCGGCCGGGTCAACGAGCAGGGGTACGCCGACTATCTGCTGCGCCTGCGTAAGGTCTACGTCGCGCTCGAGACCGTGGGCCGCGACCTGGCCGCCACGGATGCCGTCGCCGAAGCCGTCCATGACGCCGCCCTCGAGCGCCGGGCCGCGATCGATGCCGACCTGGCCGTGTGGGCGCCGGGTGTCGACGGCGACGCCGTGGAGTCGGATGCTGCCGATGCGTACGTCGCTCGGATCGAGGCCACCCGCGCCTGGGGCGGTCTCTACGCCGCCCACCACTACACCCGCTATCTCGGTGATCTCTCCGGTGGCCAGGCGATCGGCCGGCTGCTCGACCGGTTCTTCGAGCTCGACGGCGAGGGGGTGGCGTTCTACGAGTTCGCCGAGATCCCCAAGCCGAAGCCCTACAAGGACGGCTACCGCGCCCGCCTCGACGCGCTGCCCCTCGGCCCCGCGGAGAAGATCCGCATCGTCGAGGAGGTCCAGGTCGCCTTCGGCCTCAACCAGGCCCTCTTCGAGGAGCTCGGCGCTCGCCTCGACACCTATCGCAGGTGAACTAGGGTTCGTCCTCGTGCCCCGTATCGCCGCCGAGAACGTCCTCGAGCACCGCAGACTGGTGCGCGAACGGATCTTCGCGGCGTTCGCGGAGCTGATGGCCGAGGGCAGCTACGACGCCATCAGCATGTCCAAGCTGGCGCAGCGCGCCGAGATCGGACGCACCGCGATCTACCACCACTTCAAGGACCGCGACGCGGTGATGGTCGCGTTCGCGACCCACGAGACATCGGAGTACGTCGCGTCCCTCCAGGCCCAGCTCGCCGCGAGCGAGCAGCCTGCCGAACGGCTGCGGATCTACGTACGCAACCACCTCACCCTCGGCGAGAAGTTCCACATGGGCTTCGGCCCCCAGGTCTACGGCGGGCTCCCCGAGGAGGCTCGCCGGGAGATCCGCGAGCACGTCGTCGCCGTCGAGCGGGTCCTCGCCGAGATCCTCGAGCAGGGCGCCGAGCAAGGCACCTTCGCCGTCACCGACGTCGACGCCACCCTCGCCCTCGTCCACGCAGTCCTCGGCACCCGCAACCTTCCGCCCGACCGGATCGAGGAGTTCGTCCTCCGCGCCGTCGGCGCGCTGTGAGGACTCGGCGCTGCGGCGCGGGCGGCTGCTATCGCCTCCGGTCGTTCCACACGTTGATGTCGCTCTTCGTTGGGCGAATCTCCCTCACAGGCAGCCAGGCATGCCGGATCTCCGGAGCGGCGTACGTGGTGTCGACCCAGATCACCCAGGCGCGCCATCTGCCCTTGTGCAGCTCCCACTTGAGCACGAGGCCGGGCATGGGTAGCGGGTAGTTCCGACGTTGGCGATGCACCCAGACGTGCAGCCAGTGCCTGGGCTCGGGCCAGGCGTCGTTCTTGGGAGGGTTGGCCGACACACCTCATCGTATCGAACGCATGTTCGAGTCAAGCAAGTCGGCTGCGATGAGCCGTTCGTACGCCGAATGACTGCGGGGCACTCCTTACGCAATTCCTAACGCATCTCGTCCCTGCCCGTGCACTGGTCTGCATCGCGGGGGCGGAGCGCAACCCTGGCCGGCACCTGGCCCCATAACCGCACTCCCTCGCTACGCCGACAGCGCACCCTCTCATGGTGGCGATCCGCGTGAGCGGCACTCGGCAGCTCTGTGCATCCGGTATTGCACATCATCTGACAGAGAACACAGCCGGGTGCCCTTGTATCCGGGGCGCTCAAGAGGAGGCGATACTCGACCCCGTGACGAACCTGCGGTCAGACGTGATGCTGTCGATGATGCGCGCCCTCTGGGAGCAGGTGACCGCCGACCTCCGTGGCGTGGCCGTGCAGTACCAAGGCTCCTCGGAGCAAGGCACGATCGAAGGCCGCTTCCTGTACGAGGGCGACGTCGGGGACCTGCAGGCGGAGTGCGTTTCTTTGGCCGAGACGTACTGCATCGCAGACTATCCGCCCGAGGTGTCCGTGAGGTTCCGTGCAATCCCTCACGCGACCCGCGATCTGTTGTTCGGCGAGCACTGGGTTTTCCTTCGCTGGGAGCCGGAACGCTGACCGACTCCTGCCGCGCCACGATGCGCGGTCGACCAAGTCATCAGCCACCAGTCTGGATCACACGTCCGGACGACTCGGCTGGCAATGCCGTTCGTCTTCCGGGCGGTGAATCACGCACGCGGCGAGGCAGCCTCTGCTGCAATGGTGTAGTGGCGAGTTCCCCGAGGTGGCGACGGTGGCGACGATCGCTCGGGCTGAACTCGGCTCGTCCTAGCGTCAGAGCGGGGTGGGCAGGCGGCGTTGTCGCGGTCGGGATGCTGGCGATCTTCGTCCCGTCGTGGGTCGACACTGCCTACGGTAAGGCCGTCGAGCGCGCCGCGGTCGTCAAGGTTGAGAGCCGGCCGATGGGACAGAGCAAAGCCTGTAGAACTGTTAAGACCGTGGGTCAGGGCGCTGTTGTGGTACGCAACAACCCTCAGTACGTCATCACCTGGCGCTCCGAGAACCCACCTGAGGGCCGGTCCGCCCGTTTCACCGGATACTCCTGTGACCGATACCCGAGAGAAGCGCAGCGAAACGTCATCCGCGGCCCCCACCACCGCGTGGCGATCGTGAGCTGGCTCAACGCCGATCTCTACAGGGTCGTGCTGCTGTGTCTGCTCGTCGGCGGAGCAATCGGCGCAGTCGTCTACATCGCCTTCCCGCGTGGTCCTCGTGTCACGCACCCAGCGATCTGACCCGCTCGATGGCCCGATCGCACGCTGGCTGGCCCCTGGACCTCTAGCTCGAGCGCTCCGCCCTGCCTATGCCCAGGGCGAACACGGATCCGGTTCGGCTTCAGCTTCCTCCGGGGCGGTCGCCGCGCTCATGCGCGGCAGCGGAACGGTCAGCAGGCGCCGTCCGCTTCGCCAACTCCCGCAGGCTCTGAAGGCTGGTCAGTACCTCCGAACGGTTGCCCGACACCTTCATCCACACCGGCAGCCGAGCGAACATCGATCTCGTCGGCCGCGCGCCGCCACGCTCTCGCAATCGCGCCCCGATATAGGCAGCTAGTTCGTTGACGTGCTCTTCGTTATACGCCCACAAGATGTGCCCGGCGCAACGAGTCTGCAACCATAGAGGCCGCTGGAAGAACGGATCCTCACTGCCGCCCAGCACCGTACCGACCAGCCCGGCGCCCTGCACCTCCGGGTTCCAGTCGTCGGCGGCACCACACCCTCCACAAACCAAACGGCGCGGCTGGAACAGAAGCTCGCTGATGTACTTGGGTTCAGGGGTGCCCGGCAGGGGGACTACGAGAGCACGGCCCCCGCATCGTGGACAGACCACAAGTATCCGACCCGCGAACCGAGCCAACGAGCCCCCGGGGTCGTAGTGCCGATCGAGCTCAGTCTGCGGCTCCGATTCCATGACGGACACCATCGCAGGTCCGCGATACGAGCTGCCACGGGATTCTCCCGCATGCGACTTGCCGGCCGGTTCGTACGCGCACCCCGCCCCGACGACAGCGGGCAAAACGAGAAGAGCGCTTCAGTCCGAAGGCCAAGACGCTCCACCAGGCCCACCATTGTCAGCTCGCGCCACTCCATCCAGTCGCCTCGCCGAACGGCAGCACGATCACGTTGCCGTACGCCTCCTGATGCCCTTCCCAATCCAGATCTTCATGAGCCATCATCCGGTCGACCCGCTCCGGCAACGGCAGCGTGGGATCGTCCAGCAGCTCCACCGGGAACTCAACAACAGACTTCCTCATGGCTGGCTCATACCCCGATCCGGCCAGGCATAACCGAGCCCGGAGGAAGAACGGGATCAGCTCGTTGGTGCAGGCAGACAACAAGGCTGACGCAGGGAAGGATGGGTTGTATGGAGTGGAGCGATGACGTCCGTGAGGAGCTCGAGCTTGCGTTGACGGAGGCTGAGGTTGCCGGTGTCCGGTGGGAGTCCTCGGATGCGATTGCGTTGCTGATTCACGTGTCGGCGCTGCCTGAGGTTGGCCCGATCGAGTTGGACTCTCGCCGCGTGTTGGTGTTCAGGGGTGTGAGTGACGTGCGGTTCTTGCTCCGGGCGGCGCGCGACGAGAGCGATGGTCCCGCGATCCCGTTGGCTTCGGTGGAGGCGGTCGACGGCTTCTTCGACTCCCTGGCCGTGGGCGGGGGCTTTTATGGGTGGCGGTACTTCGATGCCCCAGATCTCGTGGCTGACTGGCCCGGGGAGCCAAGCTTGGTGGTCAGAGGGGAGGCGGCAGAGTCGTCCCACACGTTCTACTGGTTCAACGAGTGTGGCCGGGTTGAGGATGACGAGGTCAGGAGCTATTGCATCGAGGGGACGGTTGCGTTTGATGATCTCGTGGTCCTTCGTGCCGACGGCCTGGAGCAATCGTTGGCGGAGTTTGCCGATGCTGGTCGTCGCTGGTGGTCAGCGTTCATGGATTGGGACGAGCGAGTCGATGCCGATGCCCAGAAGGTTTGGGGTCAGTCGCGGCTGACGTGGCGGGAGTGGCGTGGCGTTCCTGACGGCTAGAGCGCTTCGAGTTGTCGTGCCTGTTCGGGGTGAGCGTCTTGGTCTACGGATCAGAGCGCTCTCGTCGTTTTGGCCCGATGCCGACGGGACGGGGGTGCGCGTAGGGACCGGCCGCCAGGCCGCATGCCCGGAGCGCAGGGGTCCCTGGCCCGCCTGTGGCGGTCCAGCGCGCGGAGCGCGCCTTGAGTCAGTAGAAAGTTCTCACGGTGCGAGCGGCGGCTGATCCGCTGAAGCTGACTGCGCTGCCTGGCCCTCGCGGACTTTCTGCTCGAGCTCGAGCCGAATGCCCTTGAGTTCGAGCAGCCTCAGGTGTGCCTGCAGGCTGTCAATCCGCTTCAGTTCGTCATCGCTTTCCTTCATCGCGGCCGATGTGACTTCGTGCCGGGCCGTGATCTCAGCCAAGTTTTTTTGGGAGTCCGCCAACTCGCGCTTGTGGTAACGGAGGCCCCCCACAATATTGGTGAGCGCTGTCATCACGAAGGCTCCGCCCCAGCCGACGCTGATCGCCGCTGCGAGGCTCCAACCGAGGCTTGCGAACTGATCCCAGCTCGACACGAAGAATGCGGCGGCTACGCCACCGGTGACGAGAACAAGTCCGACGTAGAACAGAAGACTAAGAACAAAAGGGCTCCCAGTAAAGCTCCGGTCAACATGATCCTTGGTTGAACGCTCGATGCGCCTCGCGAGCTGACGCTTCGCTTCAGTCATGTCGTCAGGGAGCGCTGCGTACGCCTGTACCTCGTCCTGAATCCGGGCAAGGCGGCGTCGCGGCCCAAGAGGGAGTGCAAGCATCGCGGGGATGGCAATCCCGACTAGTCCCGCGAGCGCGACGACGACTTCGGTCATGGGTGAAAGGCTAGGGCGGATGTCGAGCAGGACGTGCGAGGATCCACGCTCGCGGCAACGCCGTTCCCCCAAGTTGGGGAGAGGCATCCAAGTCCGCGCCTTGACTTGATCCTGACGGTGCCGGAAGCGCTATGACCTCCACCGGTCGTTCCACACGTCGATGTCGCTCTTCGCTGGGCGAATCTGCTTCGCAGGCAGCCAGGCATGTCGGATCTCTGGCGCGGCGTAGGTGGTGTCGACCCAGATCACCTAGGCGCGCCACCGGCCCTTGTGCAACTCCGCTGACCATCTCGGGCACTCAGGGGTGTCGATGACGCAGGACAATTACCTGGGTCGTGGCGCTGTGAACACCGGGAACGTCCGTGCGTTGGAGGCTGTCAACCCCGACCGTGACCCGAACAATCAGAGCCCCGAAGACGGCCTGATCGACCAGGGTGAGGAGACGGGCTCGTGAACCGCATTCCTTACGCAATTCCTTACGCACCGGGTATCGGGGGCTCGAAATGCAAGAAACTCCCGACCGTTTATGCAGGTCAGGAGCCTTGTTTGGTACGCCATGTAGGA
Source organism: Nocardioides sp. NBC_00850 (assembly GCF_045207335.1). Lineage (NCBI taxonomy): Bacteria > Bacillati > Actinomycetota > Actinomycetes > Propionibacteriales > Nocardioidaceae > Nocardioides > Nocardioides sp. NBC_00850. The sequence continues at coordinate 5,954,528 of NZ_CP108845.1, read as the reverse complement.
CTTGAACCTACAACCCGCTGATTAAGAGTCAGCTGCTCTACCAATTGAGCTAATGGCGCATGTCCTTCGAGCTGCTTGCGCGCTCGGCGACGAGAAGAACATTAGCAGCGGGCTCGGATTCGCCCCAAATCGAGGCTGCGCTGGATCGACGGCGTGGTCAGCGGAGCTCCAGGACGGCTTGGGCGGCGTTGTGGCCGCCGAGGCCGGAGACGGCGCCGCCGCGCACGGCCCCCGAGCCGCACACGAGCACAGTGCCGACGTCTGTGGCGACGCCCCAGCGCGCGCCGGGAGTGGTGAGGTCGGCGTCGTCGGGCGCCCAGGGCCAGGCGAGGTCGCCGTGGAAGATGTGGCCGCCGGGCATGGCCAGGTCTGCCTCGATCTCCTGGGGGATCTTGGCCTCGATGCACGGCTGACCATCCACAGTCCGCGCGACGACGGACGAGATCGGGTCGAGCAGGTGGCGGTCGAGGGAGGCGATGGCGCGCTCGACGGCCTGGGCCTTGCGCTCCTCACGCGTGGCCGGGTCCTCGAAGAGGGTCGCGGGTGCGTGCAGGCCGAAGTAGGTGAGGGTCTGGGTGCCGGGCGGTACGTCGCCGAGAATTGAGGGGTCGGTCAGCGAGTGGCAGTAGACCTCGCCGGGCATCTCGGTCGGCACCGAGCCGGCGGCAGCCTCGGCGTACGCCTTCTCGAGCTCGGAGTAGGACTCGCCGAGGTGGAGGGTGCCGGCGAAGGCGATCTTCGGGTCCTCGCCGGAGCGCAGCCGGGGGAGGCGCTCGAGGAGCATGTTGATCTTGAGCTGGGCACCCACCGGCTTGTCCGCGGCGGAAGGGGTGCGGCCGAGGAGGCCGTCGAGGACGTACGGAGCCAGACCGGAGAGCACGTAGTCGGCCGCCACGGTGTGGGATCCGGAGGCGTCGGTCCAGGTGATCTCGGCGCCCTCGCCGACGGCACCGCCGCGGATCGAGGTGACGGTCGCGCCGGTGAGGACCTGCGCCCCACCTGCGTACGCCGCCTTGGCGATCGCCCCGGTGACCGCGCCCATGCCGCCGATCGGGACCCGCCACTCGCCGGTCCCGTTGCCGATCAGGTGGTAGAGGAAGCAGCGGTTCTGGATCAGGCTCGCCTCGCCCAGGCCGGCGAAGGTGCCGATCAGGGCGTCGGTGGCGACCACGCCGCGGACCAGGTCGTTGGCGAAGCGGCGCTCGATCGCCTCCCCGAGCGGCCGCTCGACGATGTCGCGCCAGATCGGCGCACCCACCTCCGAACGGATCGCGGCACCCGTGGGAAGCGGGGAGGTGAGGGTGGGTGCGACGGCCCGGGCAAGGTCGGAGACCTCGTCGTAGAACGACTGCCACGCGGCGTACTCCTCGTCCGCCCCGGTCACCGCGCGGAAGCTGGCCGCGGTGGCCTCGCCCTCGGGTGTCTCCACGAGGAGGCCGGTGGCCCGCGAGCCCTCGAGGTAGGGGGAGTACGACGCGGTCTGCCGCGACGCGAACTCGATGTCGAGCCCGAGGTCGGTGCGGATCTGCTCGGGGAGCAGCGAGACCAGGTAGGAGTAGCGCGAGAGCCGGGTCGGGAAGCCCTCGAACGCCTGCGCCGAGATCGCTGCACCCCCGACGTGGTCGAGCCGCTCGAGCACAAGGACCGAGAGGCCCTCCCGGCTCAGATAGGCCGCGGCGGTGAGGCCGTTGTGACCGCCGCCGGCTACCACTACGTTGTACTTCTCCTGTGCCATGGCCCCGATCCTAGGAGGTGGCCAGAGCGGCGTTGGCCCGTTCGGTGAGGGTGGCCAGGACCCGCGCGGTCACGGTCAGGTCCTCGGTCGGGATGTCGGAGAAGAACGTCCTGGTCAGCGGCTGGGTGCGCTCCGTGATCTGCTGCTGGAGACGGTCACCCTCCGCGGTCAGGGTGAGGCCGTCGGCGATCAGGCCGCGGGCGATCGCGGCGTCGAGATGCGACTCGACCTCGGCCGTGGAGGCCTTGATGTTGTCGGCCGTCGACGCGACCAGATCGGCGCGCGCGGCATCGCCCTGGCGCAGGTAGTTGAGCAGGAGCGACTGCTCGAAGGTCAGGTCGTAGTCGTCGAGCACGTTGAGGAGGTTCTTGCGCACGGCGAAGTAGGCGACGCCCAGGTTGGCGCCGGTGAGAGGAGGAGTGGCTACGGTCATGATCGGTCTCCAGGTGTGGGATCGGTGTCGATGGGGGCGGCGAGCATCGCCTCGAGCGCGGCTTGCGCCTCGGCGGCACGACGGCTGTTGCGGCCGCCGAGCGGTGCGGTGAGCTGGTCGAGCAGCCGACCGGTCACCGCGATCGCCTCGCGGGTCACCTCGGTGCCCTCGGGCGTGATGACGAGGCGTACGGCTCGGGTGTCCCTGGTGTCGCGGACGCGCTCGATCCAGCCCCTCGCCTCGAGCTGGCGGGCGAGCTTGGAGACATACATCGGCTCGAGGCCGGTGAGGTCGGCAAGCTGCTTCTGGGTCGGGGCCTCCGAGGCGCGGAGGCCGTGGAGGGAGGCGATGAGCGAGTACTGCGCATGGGTGAGCCCCAGGGGCGCGAGCGCTCTGTCCATCGACACCCGCAGACGCATGGCCAGGCGCCACACGACGTATCCGATCGTCTGCTTCTTCATGGAGAAACCGTACATGTTGATCATAAACATGTATAGCAATTAAGGATGTCGGTGCTGCCTGGCAGGATCGGAAGCATGGCTGAGCGTCCTGAGGTCCCCGAGGCGATGGTGGCGCGGCTGAGGGAGATCCTCACCGTGTTCCCGAAGTGCCTCGAGGACGACGCCTGGGTCGGGGTGCGCTGGCGGGTCGGCCAGGCGACGGTCGCGCACGTCTTCGGTGGCGAGGACCAGCTCTTCCGGATCGTGTTCCGGGGCGAGCCCGACGAGGTGGTGGCCTTCGAGCATCTCGGCCACCCGTACTTCAAGGCCGGCTGGGGCGGCAACGTGGTCGGGATGATCCTCGACGACGGCACCGACTGGGACGAGGTCGCCGAGCTCCTGACCGACTCCTACTGCATCCAGGCGCCGGCCAAGCTGGCCGGTCTCGTCGAACGTCCGCCGGTGACAACGGAGTAGGGTCCGCTCGTGCATATCGAGCAGGTCAAGAAGTACGTCGCTTCGTCCCTGCTCTGCTCCGTCGTGATGCTGCACTCCCTGGCGATGGCCGCTTTGGGCGCGACCGGCGCCGACAAAGGTGGCGCGCGCGAGGGTCTTTTCGTGATCTCGGTGCTCCTGGGAGCGGGGGCGGTGGCCGGCGTACGCCTGATCAACAAGCTTCCGCTGGTCACGCCCTGGTTTCTTGTGGCGCCCGTGATTCCGGTGCTCGTCTACTACCTCGTGCTGTGGAAATGACTGCGAAGAGTTGCAGCCTGGATTGGGACTTTAGACCCTAGGCCGAACGCTTGGACTCCGGCATGTTGCCATGGTAAATCAAGGGGAACAATTTCCTTTCCGGAGCAACAAATTTCATAAGGAGTGCGTGTGCGTCGTGTGGCCATGCTGATCCTCGGGGGAGCCGTCGCGGCGGCCGGGGTTGGCTGCGGTTCGGACAGTTCCATCGACTACGGGTTCTACAGCAACAACCATGGTGAGAACCCCGCGATGGAGAAGAAGGTGATCACCGTCGACAGCACCGAGAGGATCGAGCAGAACCAGCAGCTCGGGTTGACGACTGAGGGAACCATCAAGGGCGAAGCACCCGGAATCCTGTTGAGGGTGATCGTGCAGGACGTCTTCGAGACGTCCTTCACGGACGGCACCGAGACCCCGCCGGGGTCGCGCGTGATGGCCGTCGAGATCCAGGTCGTCAACGCCGGGTCGAGGGTCTTCAACGACACCCCGGCCACCGGCACGACGGTCATCGATGCCTCGGGCAAGAAGTACAAGAGCCTGCCCAGCACGGTGACGGTCGACGGCGGCGAGGTGTTCCCGAACCCGTTCGGGCTGCAGCCGCGTGACCAGCGGACGGCCCTGGTGCCGTTCGTCGTCCCGGTCGGGGTGAACATCAAGCAGGTCGGGTTCCAGATCGACAAGGGCGGCGAGAGCGGCCTGTGGCGGGTTCCGTGAGCCAGAACCCCTAAATCTGGATCCAGCACCAACCTCCAAGCAACCTTCTCGCGGCATTACGCGTCACCATCTCTGTGGTGATGAGACGATGTGTCTTCTCGGACGTAATGCTGCGTGGTCAACAGGAGGTGTGGTGCGGGTCCGGGTCCTAGGTGCCGTCGAGCTGGTGTGTGACGACGGCACAGTGCAGAAGCTGTCGCGTACGCGGCGGACTCTGCTTGCCCTGCTGGCGGCCGCGCGCGGAGCGCCGGTCTCCTCGGACCTCCTGGTCGACGAGCTGTGGAGAGGTTCACCCCCGGCGACGGGGGTGAACCTGCTTCACCAGCGCGTCCGTGATCTGCGCCGGGCGCTCGGCGAGGATCGCCGCCACCTGCAGAGCCGGGCGAACGGCTACGCGCTGGTCGGCGCGGACATCGATCAGGCTCGCTTCGAGGAGCTGGTCGAGCAGGGCCGTGCCTCGGCCGAGGCTGGAGATCACGAGCGGGCCAGCATGCTCTTCGACGCTGCCCTGGGGCTGTGGACCGGGGGTGCGTACGGCGCGGTCGGTGAGTCGCCGATGATCGCGACCGAGGCCGCTCGGCTCGAGGAGCTGCGACTGGTCGCCGTCGAGTCCCGGGCCGCCGCTGACCTGGCGCTCGGACGGCAGGCCGCGGTCGTGGCCGACCTGGGACCGGTCGTCCGGGCCAACCCGCTCCGGGAGGGCCTGTGGCTGCTGCTGATGACGGCGCTGTGGCATTCCGGCCGCACGGCGGAGGCCCTGGACGCCTACCAGCGTCTCTTCCGTGTCCTCCGCGACGAGCTCGGGGTCGAGCCGTCCAAGGACGTACGTGACCTGCAGCTGCGGATCATCGAGGGAGACGATCCCGAGCCCGCGCCGGCGCGGACGTACGAGGAGATCGTGCCGCGCCAGCTGCCGCCGGTCGTCGCCGCCTTCGCCGGCCGCGAGGACCATCTGACGATGCTCGACGAGCTGGTCGCGACGGGGAGCGTCGACGAGGGCGGACGGGCCGTGGTGATCTCGGCGATCGCGGGCACGGCGGGGATCGGCAAGACGACGCTGGCGCTCTACTGGGCGCACCGGACCGCTCCCAGCTTCCCGGACGGCCAGGTGTTCGTGAACCTGCGCGGCTTCGACCCGTGCGACGCGCTCGACCCGTTGGACGCGCTCGGGGTGTTGCTCGAGGCGTTCGGGGTGGAGCGATCCCGTCAGCCCCAGGACATCGACGGCCGGGCGGGGCTGCTGCGCAGCAAGCTCGCCGGCAAGCGGGTGCTGCTCGTGCTCGACAACGCCCGCGACAGCGAGCAGGTACGCAGCCTGATCCCCGGCAGCCCGGGGTGTGTGACCCTGGTGACCAGCCGAAACAGGCTCTCCGGCCTGGTCGCGGAGGCCGGTGCGAGTCCGATGGAGCTGGGCCTGCTCAATGACGCCGAGGCCTATGAGCTGCTGGTCGGGCGGCTGGGTGAGGACCGCCTCCTGGCCGAGCCCGAGGCAGTGGAGCGGATCATCGAGCTGTGCGCCTCGTTGCCGCTGACGCTGTCGGTCGTGGCTGCCCGGGCGGCGATCCGGCCGGCCTACTCGCTCGCCGACCTGGCCGAGGAGCTCGGCGAGTCCCGCCTGGACGGGTTCGGCGGCGGGCGTGGTGACCTCCGGGCGACCTTCTCGTGGTCGGTCCAGCACCTGCCCGATGCTGCGGCCGAGCTGTTCCGGCTGATCGGCCTGCATCCCGGGCCGACGCTCACCTGCGTGGCCGCGGCCAGCCTGGCCGGGATCTCCCGAGTGCGGGCCCGCCGCCTGCTCGACGAGCTCACCGAGGCCAACCTGCTGACCGAGGTCGCGCCCGGACGGTTCGTGCTGCACGACCTGCTCCGGGAGTACGCCGCCGACCTCGCCACCCGCGAGCCCGCGGAGGTCCGCGAGGCGGCCGAGCTGCGGATGATCGACCACTACGTCTTCAGCGCCCGGGCGGTGCACAGCGCCTACGACCCGCACCAGCGCCACCTCGATGCGCTGGAGCCGATGCGCGAGGGGGTCACCTCCGAGGTCGTCGGCGACAGCGTCGAGGCGCTGGCCTGGATCGGCACCCAGCTGCCGGTGATCTCCCGGGTGATCGACGTCGCCGTCGCCGGGGGAATCGCGCCCGACCGGATCGTGCTGCTCGTCGGTGCCCTCGAGCGTCTGCTCGACCTCCAGGGACGCTGGATCGAGCTGGCCGCGCTGGCCGAGGCCGCGCTCCCGGGTGTGCGCCGCAGCGTCTCGCAGGGCGGCGACCCGGCTGGGCTCGGCGTCATGCATCGCGCCGCCGGGGCGGCCTGCGGGCGGCTGGGGCGCGTCGAGGACGCCCTCGACCACCTCGGCCGGGCCCTCGATCTGGCGATGGAGTCCGCCGACCTGGTGGGCGAGGGAAAGACCCTGCACCGGCTGGCCACAGTGGCCACGGCCTCCGGCGATCATGCCGGGGCTGCTGCGTACGCGGCTCGGGCGGCGGAGGTCTTCGCTCGCGCGGGCGACCCGATCCGGGCGGCCTGGACGACCGGGCGGCTGGGTCTCTACGAGGCCCTCGACGGTGCGTACGAGGCCGGGCTCCGCCACTGCGAGGCGGCGCTCGCGGAGCTGCGCCGGGTCGCGCCCGGCTACCGCAGCGAGGGCAACGTCATCGCCACCATCGGCTGGATCCACCAGCAGCTCGGCTCCGTCGACGAGGCGGCCGGTCACTTCGAGGAGGCCGTGACCAAGCTCCGTGCCGCCGGTGACCTGCCCGGCCTGGCCGACGCGCTCGGCCACCTGGCCGACGCCCGCGCCGCCCTCGGCAAGGACGAGGACGCCCGCTGCGCGAGGGTCGAGTCCGCCTCGATCCTCGCGCAGCTGGGCTGACCTGCCCTAAGCCGTGGGCAGCTTGTAGTCGGCGTACTCCTCGCGCAGGGTCTTCTTGGAGAACTTCCCGACCGAGGTCTTGGGCACCTCGTCGATGAAGACCACGTCGTCGGGCACCTGCCACTTGCCCAGGTTGTCGGCGAGGTAGCCGAGCAGCTCCTCCTTGGTCACCGACTCGCCGTCCTTGACCACCGCGAAGGCCAGCGGCCGCTCGCCCCACTTCGGGTGCGACACCGCCACGACGGCCGCCTCGGCGATGCTCGGGTGGCCCATGATGAGGTTCTCGATCGCGACGGTCGAGATCCACTCGCCACCCGACTTCACCAGGTCCTTGGTGCGGTCGACGATGCGTACGTAGCCCAGCGGGTCGATCGCGGCGATGTCGCCGGTGCGCAGCCAGCCGTCGGGCGAGAACGACGTCGGTGCGTCGACCTTGTAGTAGCCCGACGCGATCCACGGGCCGCGGCACTCGAGCTCGCCGGTCGTCTCGCCGTCCCAAGGAAGCTCGTCGGTGGTCCCGGGCTCCACGATGCGGAGCTCGACGCCGACGGCCGGGATGCCAGGGGACGTACGGTAGTCGGCCTTCTCCTCCTCGGAGAGGTCCGTGATCTCGGCGCGCTCGTTGTACACGCTGCCGAGCGGCGACATCTCGGTCATGCCCCACGCCTGGGTGATCGGCAGGCCGATCGCCTCGCGCCAGGCCTCCGAGAGCGACTTCGGCACCGCGGAGCCGCCGCAGATGACCACGCGCAGCGAGGAGAGATCGGCGTCCTTGAGCAGGGGGACCATGCCCATCCAGATCGTGGGTACGCCGGCCGCGATCGTCACCTTCTCGGCCTCGAGGAGCTTGATGATGCCGGCGGGCGAGAGGTCGGGACCGGGCAGGATCAGGTTGGCGCCGGCCAGCAGCGAGGAGTGGGCGAAGCCCCAGCCGTTGGCGTGGAAGAAGGGCACCACCGGAAGCACGCGGTCGCGGTCGTTGGTGCCGAAGAGGGTGCCGGCCAGAGAGGCCAGGGCGTGCAGGTACTGCGAGCGATGGGTGTAGACGACGCCCTTCGGGTTGCCGGTCGTGCCGGAGGTGTAGCAGATCCCGGCAGCGGTGCGCTCGTCGGTGACCCGGCCCTCGATCACCGCCTCCTCGGCGTCGGCCATCAGCTCCTCGTAGGAGACGACCCGCGGGTCGTCGGGGAGCGGGGTCGGCGCCCCGTCGTCCATCACGACGACGTGCTTGAGCGTGGTCAGCTGGGCGAGAAGCGGAGCCAGCAGACCGAGCAGCGACCGGTCCACGAAGACGGCCTCGTCCTCGGCGTGGTTGAAGGTGTAGACGAGCTGCTCGGGGAAGTAGCGGATGTTGCCCGTGTGCAGCACCCGGCCGGTGCAGGGGACGGAGTAGTAGAGCGCGAGGTGGCGCAGGGTGTTCCACGCGAAGCTCGCCACCCGGCCGTCCTCGGAGATGCCGAGCCGGTCGAGGACGGTGGCCTGCTTGCGTACCTCCACGGCCAGGTCCTTGAACGTGTTGCGCTCCAGACCTGTGGCGGTCTTGGTGACGATCTCCCGCGTCGGGAAGACGCGCTCGGCGCGCCGGATGATCGTGTCGATGGTCAGCGGTGCGTCCTGGATCAGTCCTTGCATGCTGCACATCGTGACCCAACGTGGCGTGGGTCACAACGAGTTCGCGCGAACTTCTTGTCAGGCGATGCGGCTGACCAGGTGGCGCGCCGGGTGCCCAGCGGTCAGAATCGTCTGCGTGAGCACTCTCTTCGTCGCGGCCGGTGGTGGGGGTGATGCGCTCGGTGTGCTCCTGGCGCGCCGGGTCCTCGAGCCCGAGATGGACGACGGCGATGTGTTCGTGTCTACCTGCGCCTGGGAACGGCTCCGGATCGACCCGGTGCCTGGCCCACGCTCGCGTGGCGACTTCATCGGGCTCCGCCTGGTCGATGGCGTCCGCGCGGAGATATCGACCACGACGGACACCCTTCCTCCGGGCCGGTCCGTGCTGCCGCGGCTTGCCGGCGACGTCGACGCGCGCCTCTTCCTGCACGACCTCGCGGACGGTGCGGTCGGACTCGCCGAGCAGCTCCAGCATCTCGCTCGGGCCCTCGGTGCCGACTCGCTCACGGTCGTCGACGTCGGTGGTGACGTGGTCGCCCGGGGAGACGAGCCCGGCCTGCTGAGCCCGTTGGCCGACTCGCTCACGCTGGCGGCGGCGATGCGCAGCGGCCTGCCGGTGCGGCTCGCCGTCGTCGGCCCCGGTGTGGACGGGGAGCTCCCCGCGGAGCAGGTGATCGCCATCCTCGGAGGGCTCGGTGGGACCCAGGTGGGAACGCTGGGGCCCCCGGACGTGGACCGGGTCGGCGACTCGCTCGGCTGGCACCCCACCGAGGCGACGACGCTGGCCGCGGCAGCCGCGCGCGGCCTTCGGGGCGCCGTGGAGATGAGACGAGGACAGACCCCCGTCCCGGTGAGCGAGGCGAGTGCGACCGTGTGGCGCCTCGATGCCGTCGTGACGTACGACTTCCCGCTGGCCGAGGCGCTGATCAACACCCGCTCCCTGGGGAGCGCCGAGACGATCATCCGCGGCATCACCACCGTCGACGAGCTCGACTACGAGCGGCGACGGGCGCGGGAACGTCGCGAGATCCCATCGCGGACCGTGACCGCTGCCGACATCGCGAACGCGAGCCTCGCCCGAGGGGCCTCGCACATCACCACTCGCCGGCTCCTGGAGGCGACGAGCGGGGACGTACCGAGCTATGAGTCGGCACGCTTCGACGGGCTCGGGCTGTGGGCCTTGGACGCCCTCGCCCGGGGCTGAGTCCGGTCAGACGACGGCCTCGGAGGTGGTGAGGGCCAGAGCCGGGGTGGAGGCGGCGCGCGGCCAGACCTCGGCGAGGATCTCGACCCCGCGCCGGACGAGCTCGGGGCGGGGCGTGATCGCCAGCCGCAGGTGGCGCTCGTAGGCGCCGTCGACCCCGAACCTGGGCCCGGCGGTGACGAGCAGTCCGTGGGGGCGTGCGGCGAGAGTGAGCTGGGAGCTGACCGGCGCGGGCAGGCCGACCCAGGCGGAGAGGCCGCCGTCGATACGCGGTGGCAGCTCCCAGTCGGGAAGGTGCTCGCGCATCGCGTGGTAGAGCGCGGCGCGGCCGGCGGCGAGCTGCGCGGCGCGCTCCTCGAGGATCTCGGGCAGATGCCGGAACAGGATCGTGGTGACCAGCTGCTCCCAGATCGGGGTGCCGAGGTCGGTGGCCGAGCGGCCGCTGGCGATCTGGGTCAGCAGCACCGGGTCGGCGCGGATCCAGCCGACCCGCAGCCCGCCCCACAGCATCTTGCTCGCCGAGCCGATGTGGACGACGCGGGCCTGGTGCTCGCCGGCCATCGCGGCCAGCGGCGGGAACGTGTGAGGGCGGTCGATGTTCAGCTCGGCCGTGGTGTCGTCGGCCACGAGGAGGGTGTCGACCTTCGCCGCGGCGTACAGCAGGCGGAGCCGGTCCTCGGTCGACATCGAGCGAGACGTCGGGTTGTGGAAGTCGGGCATGACGTACGCCATCACCGGGGTGGTCCGGGCGATGGCCGCCTCCATCGCCGGCATGTCCCAGCCGGCGTCGGTGGTCACCGGACTCGTGATGATCCGGGCTCCGGCGAGGCTCAGGGCGTCGTACGCATTGGGGTAGGACGGGCTCTCGGCGTAGGCCCGGTCGCCGCGGCTGATCACGGTGCGGGCGAGCAGGGCGATCGCGCTCTGGCCACCGGTGGTCACCATGATCTGGTCGGGGTCGGTCGGCAGGCCGCGATCGGTGTAGCGCGCCGCGATCTCGGCGCGGAGCTCCTCGATGCCCCACAGTGTGTAGCCGGGGCCGGTCATGTGGTCGGCCAGCCGTCGGGTCGCCTCGACCGCGGCCTCCGGGAGCCGCCGGGTGGCGGGCAGGGTGGCCCTGACCAGGTCGATCTCGCCGCCCTCGGTGAACGAGTCGGGTGCGGTGGGTGGGAGCTTCGTCGTCGTACCCGACCCCTGGACGCTCAGGGCGTACCCGTGCTCACGCAGGCGCCGGTAGGCGGCCGTGATCGTGGTGCGGCTCAGCATCAGCCGCTCGGAGAGCTCGCGCTCGGAGGGGAGACGTACGTCGGCGGAGAGTCGGCCGTCGATCAGCAGCAGCTGGATCCGTTCGGCGAGGTTCTCGTACGCCGGGCCCTCCCCTTGCCACTGACCGAGCAGGCCAGCGAGCGCAGTGGCACCGATTCTTCCGCGAGGCATGAGGCCACCTTACCGCGATTGGCTTCTTTACCTTCGATTGGACCCGTGATTGGCTTTGCAATCGTGAAGGATCTCTCTGTGAAGTCGCTCTCCTGGTTGATAACTGGACTCTTCCTCTACGGCATCGCACTCGCCATGCTCGTGCAGGGCTCGCTGGGCCTGGCGCCCTGGAACACGCTGGCATCGGGACTCGTCGAGATCACCGGGATCTCCTTCGGGATGATGACCAACCTGATCGGGCTCGTCGTCCTGCTCCTCTGGATCCCGCTGCGACAGCGGCCCGGCGTCGGCACCGTGCTGAACGTCCTGCTCGTCGGCACCTCGGCGGAGATCGGCCTCTGGCTGCTTCCGCAGCCGTCGGACCTGGTTGCCCAGGTGGCGCTCTTCAGCGGCGGCCTGCTCCTGCTGGCCGCGGCGACCGGGATCTACATCGCGCCCGGTCTCGGCCCGGGCCCGCGCGACGGCCTGATGACCGGCCTGCACGAGCGGACCGGCGCCCCGGTCTGGCTCTGCCGTGCGGGCGTCGAGATCACCGTGCTGGCGATCGGCTGGCTCCTCGGCGGAATGGTCGGCATCGGCACGGTCGCCGAGGCGCTGCTCATCGGTCCGATGGTGCACCGCACCCTGCCGTTCTTCCGGACCCTGTACGCCGGGCGGCCGGATGCTGCGGCGGTCGCCGCCGAAACACGCGCGAGTGCATGATTTAACCCACACGAATTTCCTGTGGCGCCCCCGACAGGATTCGAACCTGTGACCGTCGGATTAGAAGGCCGATGCTCTATCCAGCTGAGCTACGGAGGCGTGGCCTGTGTGAGCACCCCGCTGGAAGGGGGTTTGCGCAGGCCGCGCACGATCTTACCGGTGCCCGTATCCCTTGTGTGCATCGGAATCCGAAACGCTGGCCGGAGTGTTACCAAGGTGTGGGGGGTATTTGGGTGCACTGTCCCCGCACTGTCGACGTGAGTGTCCGATTGGCGGACCACGAGGGTTCGAGACTGGGCCCGATCATCGGTAAGGTCCCCGGACATGACTATGGAGTCCATGTGCACCTCGTGCGGTGCAGCCGTCACCGGTATGCGCTTCTGCACAGGTTGTGGGACCCCCGTCAGAAGCGCTCATCAGCCGCCGTCGCAGGGTGCACCGGAGCCGGTCGCACCGCCGCGACTGCCGCAGCGGGGTGCCGATCCTGAGCAGGGTGGTCTGTCGTTGCCGAGGCGTGGGCAGGGAGCTGCTGCGCCCGCGCCCGAGGCCGACACGGAGCCGGCCCCGTTGCCGCTCGAGCAGGTCAGGCGTACGCCGGGGGCCTCGATGGCGCCCCAGCTGAGCATGACCACGCCCAGCGGTGAGCAGCCGGCCTTCGGTGGTGGCATGGCCCCGCCGCCGGCAGGTTCGGACGGTGGTGGCCTGTTCGGGCTGGCGGCGCGTACGCCGAAGTTCGAGCCGGAGCTCGCCACCCAGTCGCAGTCGCTCTTCCTGCCCAAGCGAAAGAAGGTCGCGGAGGAGCCCGAGTCGACCCCTGAGCCGGAGCCCGTGCCTGAGCCGGAGGCACAGGCGGCCGCGCCGGCGCCGCTCCCGGATCTGCCGACGCGGCCGGCGGCACACGAGCGCGCGCCCGAGCCGCCCGCCCCCGCGCCGCAGATGCCGGAACCGCAGGTGCCGCAGATCCCGGAGCCCATGGCCGCGCCTCCGCTGCCCGAGCGTCCGGCCGCGGCGTACCACCAGAGCGCGGAGCACCCGACCTTCGTCGAGCCCGCCCCGCAGTTCGGCGGGCCGGCCCCCGAGGCGGCCTACGAGGCGACTCACGAGGCGATGCCGCCGGTCGAGCGACGCCAGCCCGAGCCGGCTCGTCCCGACGAGACCCAGGTCGCGATGAGCCCACGGTTCGACGCCGTCGACGAGGAGGCCTCCGGGGGCACCCGTCCGCGTGACGAGTTCGAGCAGTTCGCGCCGCCGCAGCCGCAGTTCGACGCCCCGGCGCCGGAGTCGCGCTACGACGACGGCCAGCCCGAGTTCGGCCAGCCCGACCAGGGCCAGCAGGCTCCGACGTACGGCGACCCCGCCTACGCCCCGCTCGCGCCGCAGCTCGAGCCGGACCAGGCCCAGTGGTCGCAGGGCTACGACCAGCCCTACGACCAGCCGTACGGCCAGGGCCCCGACCAGGGCTTCGACCAGGCGTACGAGCAGCCCTACGGCCAGCCGCAGGACCGGTCCCAGGACGAGTTCGGCCAGCCGTACGGTGACCCCTACGGCCAGAACCCCTACACCGACGCCACCCTCGTCGGGCAGCCGCCGGTCGGCGGTGGGCCCAACACCCCGGCACCGCCGCCGATGGCGCCGCAGGGCTACGACCCGTACGGGAACGGCTACGACGCCCGCTACGAGCCGCAGCGCGGTCAGGGCGGTCAGGGCAAGGGACCTGGTGGTCTCGACCTGAAGCGCTGGGGCCTGATCGTCCTCGCGCTGGCCGTCGTGGTCGCGATCATCGCCTTCGTCATCGGCCTGATCAACAGCAACGGCGACGACGCCAACGCCGAGACCGGCTCCGCCACGGGCGCCACCACGGCCGAGGGCGGTGCCGCGGCCGAGGCCAAGAAGATCGACGACCTCATCAAGACCTCGGCCAAGGACAAGGCGGCCATCGGTGCCGCTCAGGCCGACCTCGAGGCCTGCGAGAACATCGACGAGGCGATCCAGACCTTCCAGGACGCCGCGGCCTCCCGCGAGAAGCTGGCTGCGGATGTCGCCAAGATCGACACCGCCGTACTCCCGGGGTCGCGGAAGCTCGTCAAGAACCTCGAGTCCGCGTGGATGACCTCGCAGAACGCCGACCTGGCCTTCGCCGCCTGGGGCGAGAAGCGCAAGGTCAACGCCGACGGCGAGTGCGTGGGCGGCAAGGGCAAGCTGGAGAAGGCGACCACGCTCAGCCTGGCCAGCCATGACCCGAAGAAGGCGGCGGCCAAGGCGTGGGGGCCGATCGCGGAGGAGTACAACCTCGAGCCCGTCGAGTGGACGAAGCTCTGAGCTGACCTGAGCTCAGCGTGCGCGGAGGTACGCCGCCATCGCCCGTTTGATGGCGGCGGCCGTCCGCGCCTGGAACCGGTCCGACTTCAGCAGGCGCGCGTCCTCGGGGTTGCGCATGTTGCCGGTCTCGAGCAGCACCTGCGGCACCGTGGTGAGGTTGAGGCCGGCCAGGTCGTCGCGCTCCACGAACCCGCCCGCACCGAGGTAGGAAGCCAGCGGCATCCCGGTCTTCCGCATCTCGGTGCGGAGCAGCTGGGCGTAGCTTCGCGAGGGCTCGACGACCTCGTCGTTGGTGCCCGACGGCACCGGGATCAGCAGCGAGTAGCCCCGCTCGGAGGCGGCCGCGCCGTCGGCGTGGATGTCGATCGCGACGTCGGCCTTCGCGTCGTTGATGATCTTCGCCCGCTCGTCGATGCACGGCCCGACCCCGTCGTTGCTGTCGCGGGTCATGACCACCTTCGCGCCGGACTCGCGCAGATCGGCTGCGAGCTTCGTGGCCACGGCCCAGGTGAAGTCGGTCTCCGGGTAGCCGTCGTCGGTCGCGGTGCCCGTCGTGTTGCACGGGCTCTGCGAGCGCCCGTTCCACACCGGCTCGTTGATCACCTCCGGCGCGCCCGCGTTGCCGCCGTTGTGGCCCGGGTCGATCCCGACCACCGCTCCCTCGAAGACGTCGTCCGATCCGCTCGAGGCGGAGGGGGACGGGGACGCCGTCGCTGATGGCGATGCAGCGGGCTGCTGCCGCGGCGTACTTCCTGGACTGCACGCCATCAGAGCCGAGGCCAGGGCGAGGCAGCCGGCCACGGCGGCTGCTGACCGAGGTAACTCGGTCAGCAGCCACTGCCCTCGTGGAACTCCACGAGGGAAGCGCGACTCGACTGAGTTACCTCGGTCAGCATTCACGTCACAGATGCTGACCCATCCACGCCTCGACGTCGTCGGCCGTACGCGGCAGGCCGGCGGAGAGGTTCACGGAGCCGTCCTTGGTGACGACGATGTCGTCCTCGATGCGGATGCCGATGCCGCGCAGCTCCTCGGGGACGAGCTTGTCCTCCTTCTGGAAGTAGAGGCCCGGCTCGACGGTGAGGACCATGCCCTCCTGCAGCGGTCCCTCGATGTAGGCCTCCTTCGATGCGGAGGCGCAGTCGTGGACGTCGAGGCCGAGCATGTGGGAGACGCCGTGAAGGGTCCAGCGGGAGTAGGTCTTGTTGTCCTCGGAGAGCGCCTCGTCGACCGAGACGGGCAGCAGACCGAGGTCGTCGAGGCCGTGGGCGAGGATCTCCATGGCGGCGAAGTGGCCGGCCCGGAAGGTCACGCCCGGGCGGATCGCCTCGATGCCGGCCTGCTGGGCCTTGTAGACGAGCTCGTAGAGGTTGCGCTGCAGCGGCGTGAACGTCCCGGAGATGGGAAGGGTGCGGGTGATGTCGGCGGTGTAGAGGTTGTGGCCCTCGACGCCCATGTCGAGCAGCACCAGCTCACCGGGGACGATCGGGCCGTCGTTGTCGATCCAGTGCAGCGTGGTGGCGTGGGAGCCGCCGCCGACGATCGAGTCGTAGCCGAGGTCGTTGCCCTCCGCGCGGGCGCGGCGGAAGAAGGTGCCCTCGATCCAGCGCTCTCCGTGCTTCAGGACCTGGTCCCACTCGCGCACCGCGTCGGTGAAGCCCCGCACGGTGATGTCGCAGGCCTCCTTGAGCTCGCCGAGCTCCCACTCGTCCTTGATCAGGCGCAGCTCGGAGAGCGCCTTGGCGAACTCCTCGTCGCGGGAGGCCTCGGCCGGGGCGACCAGCTTGTCGACGTCGGCAGAGACTCCGCGGAGTACGCGGGTCGGGGTGCTGCCGGAGAGGTCGGACTCGAGCTGGTCGACGTGGCGTACCTCGATGCCCAGCGAGTCGGAGAGCTCACGGGCCGAGGGACGCGCACCGGCCCAGAGCGCGCCGTACTGACGGTCGCGGAAGAACTCGTCGGTGTCGCGGCCGCTGCGCGGGCGGGCGTACAGGACCGAGGTGCCGTCCGGCTCGATCACGACGACGGCGTCGGAGGTCTGGTTGCCGGTCAGGTGCACGTGCGCCGTGTCGGCGCGGAAGCGGTAGTCGGTGTCGTTGGCGCGGACCTTGTAGGTGCCGGCCGGGACGACCAGGCGCTCACCCGGGAAGATGCCCGAGAGGCGCTCTCGGCGGGCGGCCGCCCACGGCGTGATCGGATGCTCGGGAACCTCGACCTCGCGGTCGTCCCAGCCCTCCCTCATGAACTTGGACCACGCCTCCGGAACCGTCTGGTCGTGGCTCTCGGTGTGGTCGTCTGCAGGAGTGGGGGCGCCATTGTCCGTCATACCGGAATCGTACGCCGCGCCGAATCGACAACGCTCGTGAGTTCCCAGGCTACGCGGGTGGCGGGGACGTCTCGATCGGTGTCGGGTCGCGCGTGCGGTCCGCACGCCCGATAGTCTGGCGCGCATGGGGGCGATCCCGAAGGATCCGACGAGAAGCAACCGCACGTTCACCATCGTGGTGGGCGTGCTTGTCGTGCTGACCTCTTTGCCGGTGCTCGGCATCGTTCTGCTCAGCACCAGCGTCGTCAACGACCATCTTGCCCCGACCGGCGCGATCCTGGGAGTGCTCTTCGCGGCCATCCCGGTGGTGCCGCTGGTCTATGCCTTCCTGTGGCTGGACCGCTACGAACCCGAGCCGAAGTCGCTGCTCGCGCTCGGCCTGGGGTGGGGCGCCTTCGTCGCGGTCGCCGCCGCGCTGATCGTGCAGAGCGTCGGGGCCCTGCTCGCCGGGTGGAGCCAGCCGACCCAGCTCGCGATCGTGGCTCCGGTCACCGAGGAGGCGGCCAAGGGGCTGTTCCTCTTCGTGCTCCTGGTCTGGCGCCGCCACCTCCTCGACGGGGTGCTCGACGGGATCGTCTACGCCGGCATGGTCGGCATCGGCTTCGCCTTCACCGAGAACATCCTCTACCTGGGCGGCACCTACAACGGCACGCCCGGCATGGGCGACAGCTCCACGGGACACATCGGTGAGTTCACCGCCGTCTTCGTGATGCGCTGCCTGTTCAGCCCCTTCGCGCACCCGCTCTTCACCGCCTTCACCGGCATCGGTATCGGCATCGCGGTGGTGACGCGCAAGCGCTGGCTGAAGGTCGTGGCGCCGCTGCTGGGCTACGCCATCGCGGTGCTCGCCCATGGCACCTGGAACGGCTCGACACTGCTCTATGACGGGGCCGGCTTCCTGCTGGCGTACGTCGTGGTGATGGTGCCCGCGTTCGTCTCGATGGTGGTCTTCGCGGTGTGGCGGCGAAAGTCCGAGCGCATCGTGCTGACCCGGTCGCTGACCGACGCCGCCCAACGCGGGCTGATTCCCTACACCGACATCGGCTGGGTGGTCGATCTGCGGCGTCGGGAGCAGGCGCGGAGGTTCGCGTCGACCCACGGAGGGGCTCAGGGGGTTGCGGCCATGCGTGAATACCAGCAGGCTGCCATCGAGCTCGGATACTTGCACTGGCGATTCCTGCGCGGCAACCCGCCGCCAGACTTCGCCGCCCGGGGGAGGGCATACGTTGACCGCATCAGTGAGGTACGTCCACACATCGCGTTCCCGAGCGGGCAGGTGATGATCGGATGAGTGACGAACACAGACACGACGACAACGCGCCGGAGCAGGCTCCTGAGACGCGGCCGGCGGCCTACGAGGCGCTGACGGCGGGGATGCTCGCGGAGAAGCCGACCACTGAGTTCGAGGCCGCCCGGGCCGAGATCGAGGCGTCCGGCGGCGAGAGCAACCGGATGGTGACCTCGCTCATCCAGCTCCACCAGGCGCTGACCGAGGTCACCCTGCCGCTGGACCTACCCGGCGCCGACGAGCAGCGGGCCGCCCGGCAGAACATGGTCGAGCAGCTCGAGGACTACGTCATCCCGCGGATGATGACGATCGACGCGCCGCTCCTCGCGGTCGTCGGCGGCTCCACGGGCGCCGGCAAGTCGACGCTGGTGAACTCGCTGGTCGGCACCAAGGTGACCACTCCGGGGCTGCTGCGGCCGACGACCCGCTCGCCGGTGCTGGTGCACAACCCCGAAGACGGCCGCTGGTTCGGCCAGGACCGCCTGCTTCCCGAGCTGGAGCGGGTCAACCACCCGACCAACGACCCCGGCGCGCTGCAGCTGGTCGCCAGCGACCGACTCCACCCCGGCCTGGCGATCCTGGACGCGCCCGACGTCGACTCGGTCGAGGAGGCCAACCGGGTGCTCGCGGCCGAGCTGCTCGCCGCGGCCGACCTGTGGGTCTTCGTCACCTCGGCCGCACGCTACGCCGACCAGGTGCCCTGGGAGTTCCTCCAGCTCGCCGCCAACCGCTCCACCGCGGTGGCAGTGGTGCTCGACCGCACTCCGACCGAGGCCGTCCAGACCGTCGCCGGCCACCTGGCCCGGATGCTCGCCTCGCGCGGGCTCAAGGACTCACCGCTCTTCATCGTCCACGAGGGCGAGGTCTCCGAGCACGGGCTGCTGCCGGCCGAACACGTCGCCGAGGTACGCGCCTGGCTCGACATGCTCGCCGACGACGCCACCGCGCGACACCAGGTCGTCACCCAGACCCTCGACGGTGCGGTGCGGGCGTTGACCCTTGAGGTCCACCCGATCGCCGACACCGCGGACGGTCAGGGAGAGGCCGCGCAGCGGCTGCGTACCGATGCGGACATGGCCTACGACGAAGCGCTCAGGTCGATCATGGCGGCGACCGCCGACGGGACGCTGCTGCGCGGCGAGGTGCTCGCGCGCTGGCAGGAGTTCGTCGGCAGCGGCGAGATCCTCAAGGCGCTCGAGACGAAGGTGGGGATGCTTCGCGACAAGATCCTCGGCTCGATCAAGGGCAAGCCGCAGCAGGC
The DNA here is from genome assembly GCF_045207335.1 of Nocardioides sp. NBC_00850. Classification (NCBI taxonomy): domain Bacteria; kingdom Bacillati; phylum Actinomycetota; class Actinomycetes; order Propionibacteriales; family Nocardioidaceae; genus Nocardioides; species Nocardioides sp. NBC_00850. The sequence goes on along the minus strand of NZ_CP108845.1, from coordinate 5,935,433 downwards.
CGAACGGGTGACCGCGGCCGTGCAGGGTGGCCTGGAGATGCTGACCCTGGAGCAGTGCGAGGCAGCTGCCGAGAGGGCAGAGGCGGCCTGGCAGATGAGTCCTGCGGGACGCGGGCTGCTCGCCGCCGGCCCCGCCGACCTCGGCCGCGCCTCGCGTGCGCTGCGGCCCAAGGCCGAGCGTGCGGTGCGCGACTGGCAGCAGGACGTGCTCGACATGGTCCGCAGCGAGGGTCAGGACAAACGTACGACCGCGAAGTTCCTCTCCTACGGGGTCAACGGCCTCGGCGTCGCGCTGATGGTGGTCGTCTTCGCCTCCACCGGCGGAGCGCTCGTCGGTGCCGAGGTGGGCATCGCCGGCGGCACCCTCCTGCTCGGCCAGAAGCTCTTGGAGGCGGTCTTCGGCGACCAGGCCGTGCGCGGGCTCGCGTCTCGGGCGCGCAAGGCGCTGGAGGTACGCATCGTGGGGCTCGTCGACGAGGAGCGTGCGCGCTACACGGGTCAGGTCGACGCGCTGCAGATCGACCATGGTGCACCGGAGCGACTGCGGCACGCTGCGCGGAAGGTCGGCGACGCCCGTTTCGCCAGCCAGCGCGGCGATGGCTGAGACTTGTCAGACTGAAACATTTCAGGAAGGTAAGGGGGATCATTGAGCGGCCTGCTCGAAGGTGCAAAGAACCTGGTCAGCCGAGGTGGAGATCTCGGCGATCGGCTGGACGGACTGACCGCTGCGACCGTGGCGGCGACGGGGCGCCTCGACGACGGACTCGTCGAGGACGCGCGCGCCGTGGTCAACAAGGCTCAGGGACGCCTCAAGCTCTCCGCCGACCACACGGTCGTCGGGGTCGCGGGGGCGACCGGTTCGGGTAAGTCGTCCACGTTCAACGCCCTGACCGGGCTGGAGCTCTCCGCCGTCGGTGTCCGTCGCCCGACCACCTCCTGGGCGACCGCCTGCGTGTGGGGTTCGGAGGGTGCTCAGGAGCTCCTCGAGTGGCTGGGCATCCCCGAGCGTCACCAGACCACCCGCGACTCGATGCTCGACACCCGCCGTGAGGGGCACGAGCTCGACGGCGTGGTGCTGCTCGACCTGCCCGACCACGACTCCACCGAGGTCTCCCACCATCTCGAGGTCGACCGGCTGGTCGAGCTCGCCGACATGCTGGTGTGGGTGCTGGACCCGCAGAAGTACGCCGACGCGGCCATCCACGACCGCTACCTGCAGCCGCTCCGGACCCACTCCGAGATCATGGTCGTGGTGCTCAATCACATCGACCGCGTTCCCGAGGACCGTCGTGAGTCGATGCTGGGTGACGTACGCCGCCTGCTCGACCAGGACGGGCTGCGCAACGTCCCGGTGATCCCGGTCTCGGCCAAGCTCGGCTGGGGGATCCCGCAGCTCAAGACCGAGATCGCCCAGCGGGCCGCGGCGAAGCGGGCCAACAAGTCCAGGCTCTCCGCCGACATCAAGACCGCTGCCGTGAAGCTCGCCAAGGCGTCCGGTGACGCCAAGCCGCGTTCCCTGGCCAAGCCCCGGGTGGAGGCCCTCGAGGACGCCATCTCCGAGGCCGCCGGGGTGCCGACAGTGGTGGACGCGGTCGAGCGGTCCGTACGCACCCGGGCCAGTGCGGCCACGGGCTGGCCGCTGGTCTCGTGGGTCTCCCGGCTGAGGCCGGATCCGTTGAAGCGGCTTCACCTGGCGCTGGGGGAGGAGGCGACCCAGCTGGCCGGGCGCGCCCGGACCTCGCTGCCGCAGACCACCGCCGTCGAGCGCGCGCGGGTCGACACCGAGGTGCGTCAGCTGGCCGACGAGGCCGGCGCCGGGCTCGCCTCGCCGTGGCGCGACGCGATCCGACGGGCATCGGTCTCGCGGATGGATGACCTCGCCGACAGGCTCGACGCCTCGGTCGGTGGAGTCGACCTGAACGCCGAGCGGCTGCCGCTGTGGACCGGTCTGGTCAAGGCTCTCCAGTGGCTCCTCATCATCCTCGCCACCGTCGGGCTGGTGTGGTCGATAGCGCTGCTTCTCTCCGGAGCCGCTCAGATCGGCGACGTGACGCCCTCTGTTGCCGGGGTCGAGCTGCCGTACGTCCTCTTCATCGGGGGCGTCGGGCTCGGGCTGGTGCTGTGGGCCGTGTGCCATCTGCTGGTGATCAGCACCGCTCGACGGCGGGCGCGGGCGGCCGATGCGCGGCTGCGTACGGCGGTCGCCGACGTGTCCCGTGAGCTCGTCGTCGACCCGATCGAGACGGAGCTGGCCGCCTACACCGCCCTTCGGCACGGGGTGGCCAAAGCGCTGCGCTGACCGGTCTGCGGGCCGATCACTGTCCACAGGCACGGTTCGATCCGGGGTTGTCCACAGGCGGACGTACGCCGCCCGGAACTGTCGGTGGTCGAGCGCAGGGTTGTCTCCGAGGCCCGCATCAGGCGGGCGTGAACACTGAGGAGACAACGATGAACGACTCGATCATCACCCTGCGCGGCCACGTCGGCGCCGACCCCGTCGTGCGCAGCGTCGGTGAGTTCTCAGTCGCGAACTTCCGGATGGCGTGCACACCGCGGAAGCTCAACCGGTCCACCGGAGAGTGGAGCGACGGCGTGACGCAATGGTTCTCGGTGAGTGCCTGGCGTCAGCTGGGGGAGAACGTCGGGCGCTCGCTTCGCAAGGGCGACCCCGTGGTCGTCCAGGGGCGGCTGTCGGCTCGCAGCTACGTCAACAAGGACGGGCTCGAGGTCAACACCTTCGAGGTCGAGGCGACCGTCGTCGGCCACGACCTCAACCGCGGCATGAGCAGCCTTTCGCGGAACCCGCGCACCCTGGCCGCGGCCGCCGCCCCTGCCCCCGAACCCCGCGACGACGACCCCGAGCGCGACCCGCTCGCCGGCTGGCGGGCCCCGGGCGCGGACCCGTGGGACCAGAAGCCGGCGGCCGAGGACGATGGCGAGGCGCCCGCCGAGACGGAGACGTCTGTGGCGGCGTGAGGTGAGCCGGGCGGGTGTCGGGCCCTGTGGCGGGGTGCGCCGGTTGTACCGGCGTGCCTCTCCCTCATTAGGGTGGGCCCTATGGCCGACTACATCCTCTCCCTGCGCAATGTGCGCAAGGCCCATGGCGACAAGGTCGTCCTCGACAACGTCACCCTCTCGTTCCTGCACGGTGCCAAGATCGGCGTCGTCGGCCCGAACGGCATGGGTAAGTCCTCGCTGCTCAAGCTGATGGCGGGGCTGGACCATCCCAACAACGGCGACATCGTCCGCGACCAGGACGCGACCGTCGGGATGCTCCAGCAGGAGCCGCCGCTGACCGAGGGCAAGACCGTCCTCGAGAACGTCGAGGAGGCGGTCGGCGAGATCAAGACGAAGATGAAGCGCCTCGAGGACGCCTACATGGAGATGGGTGACCCCGACGCCGACCAGGACGCCCTGATGGCCGAGACCGGCGAGCTCCAGACCTTCCTCGACAACATCAACGCCTGGGACATCGACTCCAAGCTGGAGCAGGCCATGGACGCGCTGCGCTGCCCTCCGGGCGACGCGCTCGTCGACAACCTCTCCGGTGGTGAGCGCCGCCGCGTCGCGCTGTGCAAGCTGCTCCTGCAGGAGCCCGACCTGCTGCTGCTCGACGAGCCCACCAACCACCTCGACGCCGAGTCGGTGCAGTGGCTCGAAGGTCACCTGAAGAGCTACAAGGGCGCCGTCCTGGCGGTCACCCACGACCGTTACTTCCTCGACAACGTCGCCGAGTGGATCGCCGAGGTCGACCGCGGCTCGATCCACGGCTACGAGGGCAACTACTCCACCTACCTGGAGACCAAGAAGGACCGCCTCAAGGTCGAGGGCCTCAAGGACGCCAAGCGCGCCCGGATGCTCGAGAAGGAGCTGGAGTGGGTCCGCTCCAACGCCAAGGCCCGCCAGACCAAGTCGAAGTCGCGTCTGGCCCGCTACGAGGAGCTCGCCGCCGAGGCCGACAAGGCCCGCAAGATCGACACCGCCGACATCAACATCCCGCCGGGCCCGCGCCTGGGCGACGTGGTGATGGAGGCCAAGGGCCTGGTCAAGGGCTTCGAGGGCCGCACGCTGTGGGACGACATCTCGTTCTCGCTCCCGCGTGCGGGCATCGTCGGCATCGTCGGCCCCAACGGTGTCGGCAAGACCACGCTGTTCCGGATGATCACCGGCTCCGAGAAGCCCGACGCAGGTGAGCTCAACGTCGGCCAGACGGTGAAGATCTCCTACGTCGACCAGAGCCGCGGTGGCATCGACCCCAACAAGAACGTCTGGGAGGTCGTCTCCGACGGCCTGGACTTCATCAAGGTCGCCAACTTCGAGATGAACTCGCGCGCCTACGTCGCCTCCTTCGGCTTCAAGGGTCCCGACCAGCAGAAGAAGGCCGGCGTGCTCTCCGGTGGTGAGCGCAACCGCCTCAACCTCGCGCTCACCCTGAAGCAGGGCGGCAACATGCTGCTGCTCGACGAGCCCACCAACGACCTCGACGTCGAGACGCTCTCGTCGCTCGAGGACGCGCTGCTCGACTTCCCCGGCTGCGCCGTGGTCACCTCCCACGACCGGTGGTTCCTCGACCGCATCGCCACCCACATCCTCGCCTGGGAGGGCACCGAGGAGAAGGAGGGTGAGTGGTTCTGGTTCGAGGGCAACTTCGAGTCCTACGAGGCCAACAAGATCGAGCGCCTCGGCCAGGAGGCCGCCCGCCCCCACCGCGTCACCCACCGTCGCCTCACCCGCGACTGACCAACCCGCGCCGAGTCGGCGCGTTCTGACCAAAACCCACGCCGAGTCGGCTCGTTACAACGAGCCGACTCGGCGCGTTTGTCACAGGGTGGCTGGCTCCTGGGTCTCCGCCGGGCGTACGCCGTTCACGGCGGGGGTGATCCGGCGCTCCAGGCGCATCGAGGCGGCGACGATGCCGACACAGCCGACCACCATCAGGGCGATGAATGCCGTCGACTGGCCGTGCTCGAGCAGGAACCCGGCCAGGATCGGGCCGATGATCGCACCGGTCTGGAACGAGGCGGAGTTGATCGCGTTGTAGCGGCCGCGCAGGTGGTCGGGCGCCATGTCGTTGGTCAGGGCGGGGTAGGCCGACTGCATCAGCGTCTCGCCGAGGGCGAAGAAGATCCCCTGGAAGGCGACCACGCCGACGATGGCCGCGACGGAGCCGGGCACCAGGCCGGTCGCTCCGAACACCACCCAGGCCAGGCCCCAGATCGCGGCGGTGGCGACGAGCACTCGAGTGCGCCGGCGTCCGCTGACCCGGTTCATCACCCAGAACTGGGCGAGCACGATCACGGCGCAGTTCACCACGAACGCGAACCCGATGACCCGGGTGGAGACCTCGGCGATCTGACGCGAGTAGGCCGGGAACCCGCTCTCGATCTGGCCATAGCCGAGGGTCGAGAGCAGCACCCCGATCACCACCAGCCAGATGACCTCCGGACGGCGCAGGATCGTGGCGTACGACGCGGTGGCGTCGGGCTCGTCGGCAGCAGGTCGCGCGGCGCGGCCGTGCAGATGACGCAGCGGGCCGAGCAGGACGAGGGCCGGGATCGTGAAGGTGGCGGCATTGGCGAGGAAGGCGTAGGTGAACGTCTCGGGCCGGCTCACGTCGATGAAGAGACCACCGATGACGCCGCCGACGCCGATGCCGAGGTTGATCAGCGCGAAGTTCACCCCGTAGTAGCGCTGCCGGAGCTCACCCTCGACCACGGTGGCGACCAGGGCGTTCGCGGCCGGCCAGGACACCCCGGCCTGGACGCCCAGAAGGCACAGCGCCGCACCGGCGAGCACCGGGGTGGTGGCGAAGGCGAGCATGACGTCACCCGCGATTGCGCAGACCAGGCCGCCGAGGATGACGGGACGGGCTCCGTACTTGTCGATCAGGCTGCCCGCCGGACCGGTGACCACGAAGCCGACGATGGCGATCAGGCCCATCAGGGTGCCGGCGAGACCGAGGTCGAAGCCGCGTACCTCATGCAGGTAGATGATCGTGAACGGCAGCGTCATGCCGCGACCGAGGAGCTGGATCGCAACCGTCGACAGGAGCCAGCGGCCCTCGCGTGGAAGTGCGGCTATGAAGTCACGGAGACCGAGAGCAGGGGGAGTCGACACCGAACAATCTTCGCCTTTACCTGGAGCCGTGGCGAATTGTTTCTAGGGCCTGTGAAGGCTCGGGGGCCGGTCCGATCGCCGGGCTAAGGTCCCGGGTCATTCTGCCGTTGGTCCCGGCTGTTTCAGGGCTCTCGTCCCGGGTGTGAATCGAACCTTCGGTGACAACTTCCTCGCCGTTAAGGGGTGCCAGTGCATGGAACAGCCCGTAGACAGGGCTAACGTAATGCCCCGTGGGTGATGAGACTCGGTGGCTGGACGAAGGGCAACAGCGCTCCTGGCGTGCGCTGATGATGGGGATGACCCTGCTCGATGACCGCCTGGATGCCGATCTACGCGCCCGCTTCGACATCTCGCTCCCGGAGTACGAGATCCTCGTACGCCTCTCCGAGAACGACGGCGCCATGCGGATGGCTCAGCTCGCTGACTCCCTGGCCCACTCGCGCTCCCGGATCACCCACACGATCACCCGGATGGAGCGTGCCGGACTGGTCGAACGCCGCAACTCGGCCGACGACGGCCGCGGTGTCGTCGCCACCCTCAGCGAGCGTGGCCTCGAGCTGCTGCGCGAGGCGGCTCCGGTCCACGTCACCGGCGTACGCGACTACCTCATCGATCTGGTCAGCGAGGAAGACTTCGCGGCTTTGGGCCGAGTGATGAACGCCGTCTCCGACCACCTGATCAGCGACCGCCCCGGCATCGAGATGCGCTGAAACGCCGACTCGGCGCGCCTGCCTGGGGCAGACGCGCCGAGTCGAGGGGGTGTGTCAGATGCGCTCGAGGATCATCGCCATGCCCTGGCCGCCGCCGACGCACATGGTGATCAGACCGGTGGTCTTGTCGTGCCAGTCGAGGCTGTTGAGCATGGTGTTCTGCAGGCGCGCGCCGGTCATGCCGAAGGGGTGACCGACGGCGATGGCGCCGCCGTTGATGTTGAGGCGGTCGATGTCGATGCCGAGGTCCTGGTAGGACGGGATCACCTGGGCCGCGAAGGCCTCGTTGATCTCGACCAGGTCGATGTCGCCGATCGACATGCCGGCGTACTTGAGTGCGTTCCGGGTCGCCTCGACCGGGCCGAGGCCCATGATCTCGGGGGAGAGGCCGGAGACGCCGGTGGACACGATCCGGGCCAGCGGGGTGACACCGAGCTCGGCGGCCTTGGTGTCCGACATGACCACGACGGCGGCGGCGCCGTCGTTGAGGGCGCAGCAGTTGCCGGCGGTGACGGTGCCGTCCTCGCGGAAGACCGGCTTGAGGCCGGAGATGGCCTCCAGGGTCACGCCCGCACGGGGGCCGTCGTCGCCCGAGACGACGGTGCCGTCGGGGGTGGTGACCGGGGTGATCTCGCGGGCCCAGAAGCCGTCGGCGATGGCCTTCTCGGCGAGGTTCTGTGAGCGTACGCCGAACTCGTCCATCTCCTGGCGCGAGATGCCGCGCGAGGTGGCGAGGTTCTCAGCGGTCTGGCCCATCGCGATGTAGACGTCCGGCAGCAGGCCGTCCTCGCGCGGGTCGTGCCACTTCTCGTTGGTCCCGGCGGTCGCGGTGGTCCGCGACTGGGCGTCGTCGAAGAGGTGGTTGACGGTGTCGGGCAGGTGGTCGGAGGTGCCCTTGAAGAAGCGGGACACGGTCTCGACACCGGCCGAGACGATGATGTCGGCCTCGCCGGCCTTGATCGCGTGCAGCGCCATCCGCGAGGTCTGCACCGAGGAGGAGCAGTAGCGGGTGATGGTCGCGCCGGGCACCTTGTCCCAGCCGTTCAGCACGGAGACCACGCGGCCCATGTTGTTGCCCGACTCGCCGCCCGGCAGACCACACCCGAGCAGCAGGTCGTCGATGTCGTTGGGGTCGAGGCCCTCGACCTTGCCGACGGCTTCCTTGGTGATGAGTGCGGCAAGGTCGTCGGGACGGAAGTCCTTCAGAGATCCCTTGTTGGCTCGCCCGATCGGGGTGCGGGCGGCGGCGACGATGACTGCCTCAGGCATGAAGACTCCCGGTTACTGATGAGTAGGTAGAACTGTGGTCGACACCATACTCGCCCGGACAGCGTCTGGTCGCCAGGCCCAGTGCCCAAGATGATCTGGAAGGATCGGCCACGTGCGCCACCTCTACGAATGCCCCATGCGTTGGGCCGACCTCGACATGCTCGGCCACGTCAACAACGTCGTCTACGTCGACTACCTCCAAGAGGCGCGCGTGGACATGCTGCGCACGCACGCCCGGAGCCCGCAGACCCAGGGCCTGGCCGAGGGAGTCGTGGTGGCCAGCCATCAGGTCACGTACGTCGCCCCGCTGCTCTTCGACTTCACGCCGGTCTACGTCGAGTCATGGGTGACCGACATCCGGGCGGCCAGCTTCACGATGGCCTACGAGATCTTCCGGGACCAGCCCGACGGCACCCGCAAGGTCTTCGTGCGGGCGAGCACCGTCCTGGCGCCGTACGTCTTCGCCACCGAGTCGCCGCGCCGGCTCAAGCCTGAGGAGAAGGCCAACCTCCAGCCGTACCTCGAGGACCACCCCGAGGGATGGTCGCCGAAGCCGCTCGCCCTGGGTGAGCCGAAGCGGCTCGAGGACGGGCGCTTCCCGCTCTTCGTCCGTTTCTCCGACGTCGACGCCTACGGGCACGTGAACAATGTGAAGTACTTCGAGTACTTCCAGGAGTCGCGACTGGCACTGATGATGCGGCTCAGGTCGCACCACGGCATCGAAGGCTGGCCGTCCGTCGTGGTCGCGCAGACCGACGTCACCTACCACGCGCCGGTCCTGGCTCGCTCGGAGCCGTACGACGTGTGGAGCTACGTCTCCCGGCTGGGCACCAAGTCGATGACGATCGAGTCGGAGATCGCCGACGGAGACCTCAGGCTCGCCCGCGGGCAGGTCACCCTGGTCTTCTACGACCTGGAGTCCGGGAAGGCCATCGAGCCCAGCCCGCAGGTGCGTGCGGCCGTCGAGAGCGTGCTCTAGGCAGGCTCAGTCGCGCCGGTCGTCTTCGTCGCAGTCGTCGCGGCGGTCGTAGCGGTGCTCATAGTGCTGGTCGCGCCAGCAGTCGTCGCCGTTGTCGCTGTCGCCGTACCAACCATCCGCGTCCCACTGACTCCAGTCCCAGCCGTCCTGGGTCGCGGTGAAGTCCTGCCCGGGCATGGCCGGGACCTGGCCAGAGGTCTCGTCCGACTTCTCGCCGCCGCGCGTCTTCCGGGCGCTCAGCGTGCTGCCGTCGGTGGGCTGGTTCGCGTTCGGCGCCGAGTCGGGCGGCGCGAGCAGGTCACGGGAGGCGAGCTGAGTGGCGAGCGAGGCGTCGGCCGGAGGAGGCAGCGTGCCGACCGAGGTGTCCTCGGCGGCGTCGATGGGCTCGGGCGGACCGGTCGGGCCATCGGCGAGCCGGTTCTGCAGGCCGGTCGCCTGGTGCGCGGGCCGGCTCGACTGGTCCGGTCCGATCGACCGTATCCCGCCGATGAGCAGTGCCATCGCGACGAGGGCGACGACTGCAAGCCCGACTCCGACGATAGCCCGCTGAATTGCCCGCATGCGTCCTCCGAGAGCGCTCTGGTCAACCAAATGTTCTGCTTGAGTCCAGTAGCCTCCCAGTGCTTGCGTCGGTTGTCGAGAAGCGGGACCTTTGTCAGCGTTTCTTGAGCCGCGCCGCCACCAGCGCCCGGCGCTCGGAGATGCGTTGCCACACGAACTGTTGGATGAGGAGGGTCAGCCAGCCGGCGAGTGCCATGCCGGAGATGTTGACGACGAGCTGCAGGGTGCTGCCCCAGATCTCCTCGCCGAGCCCGAAGGCGAGACCCAGCGCCACGTTGGCGGCCGCCGGGATGGTCGTGACCGAGATGAACACGCCGGACAGGTTGCCCACCCTGGCCGAGGTCAGCGCGAGCACTCCGGCGGCGGCTGCGATCAGCGCGACGATGAAGGACCACTTGTCGGGGGTGTAGATGAACGCCGTACCCGGTCGCTCCGCGGTGACGTTCGCGGCCGTGATCCAGCCCAGCCCGCGGGCGACGAGCGCGGCCAGCGTGGTCATGGTGATGCCGACCGCGAACCCCACCAGCAACGTACGCAGCGATTGGCCCAGCAGCCCGAAGCGGCGGCGCACCATCGCGACGCCGAGGGCGGCGATCGCGCCGAACTCGGGTCCGATGACCATCGCTCCGACGACCAGGATCTGGGAGTCGAGGACGATCGCGATGCCGGCCAGCATCGTGGCCAGGCTGATCAGGCTCAGGAAGGTCCAGTTGGTCTCGGAGTCCTCGTAGGCCCGCTGGGTGACGTCGGCCCACACGACCGAGTCTGCGCTGCTGCCCGGGGCGAGGTGGTCGGCGACCAGGCCGGCCTCGGACATCCACGTCTGGACGGGCTCGACATGGAGGCTGCCCTCCTTGGGCACACCCAGGTCGCGGAGCTGATCGATGATGTCGTTGGCCGCCTCCCGGGCGACCGCGGCAAGCACCACATCCCCCTCCGGACGCAGCGAGGCGCCCGGCAGGGACGAGAGCTCGCTGACGGCGGGGTCGGCGGTGAGGATTTCGAGGACCGCGGGCGTCAGGCGCGTCGGCGAGGTGATCCGCAGCTGCAACATGGGCACATTGTGGCCCAGGCGTTCGTCGTCGAGCCCGGCCCCCGGGTCACAGCCAGCGTCTGGCCTTGAGCAGCACGTACAGGACGATCGCGGCGACCACGATGATGCCGCTCGAGACGATGAAGCCGCTGAGCTGACCGAAGCCGGGGTACGGGACGTTCTGACCGAAGAAGCCGGTGACCAGGGTCGGGGCGGCGATGATGGCGACCCACGCCGAGATCCGCCGCATGTCGTCGTTCTGCCGCACCGAGGTCGCGGCCAGCTCCTCGGTGGCCAGCGCCAGGTGAGTGCTGGTGCGAGCCTGGTAGAAGTCGATCACTCCGCGTACGAACTCGCCCTGCCCGTCGGCCATGGTGCGCACCATGTCGAACCGGTCGGCCAGCTCGGCCGCTCGTGCCGCCAGGCCCGCGACCGGCCCGGTCCCGCGCCGCGCCACCGCGCGACATGTCTCCGCGCTGTGCGTGGCGATGGTGCGTACGGTCAGCAGCGCGTGACCGACCTGGAACAGGTCCTCCAGCAGGGTCGCCGGATCGTCGTCGGGGTCGTCGTCGGTGACCTGCTGCTCGATTCGTCCGGACTCGCGGGCGAGGTCGGCGACGAGCTGCGTCTCGCGGCGGATCATCGACGAGGCGATGGCGTGGGACAGGTCCCAGGACGTACGCAGGGCGACGTCGCCCTTCAGGATCCGCCGCCGCACGTGGTCGGTGTCGATGTGCGCCACCTCAGGCGCGACGACCGGGTTGACCGGCCCGTGCACGGTGACCAGGTAGTTCGCGCCGATGAACTGGTCGAGCTCGACGTAGTGCACGTGCCCACCGGTCCCGAGCTTCGGGGCGTGCAGCACCGTGAAGACGTGGTCCTCGTAGAAGTGGAACTTCGAGATGTGGTTGCGGGCCATGCAATCGCCCAGAGCGAGCGTGTGGAAGGGAAACCACTGGCCGAGCTGCTCGGACGCCTCCTCGTCGCACTGCGGCACGTCGATCCACACCACGGTGCCCGGCTCGTCGAGCAGATCGGGCACCTCCTTCGGGACGTGCTCGGTGAGCCCGGTCGGGCGCAGTGCGTAGACGATCATGTGTGGGGGCCTCTCCTCAGATCCAGTTGCTGCGGCGGAAGAGGATATAGAGGACGAGACTGACCGTGACACCCGGTCAAGGATGCGTCAATCGCGAGGCGTACGCCGTCAGGGAACCGTCAAGGCCGGACCTGACCGGCCTCAGGCGGGGCTGCAATGGAGTCGTGCCAGATCTCGTCTACATCCTCATCACGCTGGTGTCCTTCGCAGGGCTCGCCGCGCTCGTCGGTCTCATCGACCGGCGGCTGGGCCAGCCCTCCGACACCGACACCGGCGCCGCCCCCACCGAGACCGAGCCGCGGGCGGTGAACCGATGAGCCCCGTCGCCGCCGCCGTCCTGCAGATCGTCGTCCTGATCGCGGCGCTGGCCCTCGCGGTGCCTCTCCTGGGCCGCTACCTCGCCCACATCTACACCAGCCCGAAGCACCTGCGCGCCGAGACGGTCGCCTACCGGGCGCTCAAGGTCGATGCCGAGGCCGACCAGCACTGGCGCTCGTACGCGATGTCGGCGCTGGGCTTCTCGCTGGCCGGGATCCTGTTCCTGTTCGCCTTCGGCCGGCTGCAGAACCTGCTGCCGCTCGACGGAGGCTTCGACCCGTTGCCCAGCGACGGGGCCTGGAACACCGCGGTCTCGTTCGTGACCAACACCAACTGGCAGTGGTACTCCGGCGAGGCGGCCACGGGCCACCTGATCCAGATGGCCGGGCTTGCGGTGCAGAACTTCGTCTCCGCCGCGGTCGGTCTCTCCGTCGCCGCGGCCTTCGCGCGCGGGCTCGCCCGCACCCGCAGCCAGGGGAGGATCGGCAACTTCTGGGTCGACCTGGTGCGTACGACGGTCCGGGTCCTGCTGCCGGCGGCGTTCGTGGTCGCGATCGTGCTGGTCGCGGCCGGGGCGGTGCAGAACCTGCACGCCGTGCACGAGATGACCACCCTGACCGGCGGCACCCAGCCCCTGACCGGAGGCCCTGTCGCCAGCCAGGAGGCGATCAAGGAGCTCGGCACCAACGGCGGTGGCTTCTACAACGTCAACTCCGCACACCCCTTCGAGAACCCCAACCCGTTCACCAACCTGCTCGAGATCTGGGCGCTGCTCGTGCTGCCGTTCTCGATGGCCTGGGCCTTCGGCCTGATCGTCAAGGACAAGCGCCAAGGGGGCGCGGTGCTGGCCACGATGGGCACCCTGCTCACCGTCGGCATCACCTTGCTGACCTGGGCGGAGATGGCCGGTCCCGGCACCGCTCCGCAGCTCGCCGGAGCTGCGATGGAGGGCAAGGAGACCCGCTTCGGCGAGGCGGCCACCGCGCTCTTCGCCGCGGCCACCACCGGCACCTCGACCGGTGCCGTCAACGGCATGCACGAGAGCCTGACCGCCCCCGGTGGCGGCGTCGCGCTGTTCGGCATGATGCTCGGCGAGATCGCACCGGGCGGTGTCGGCTCCGGTCTCTACGGCATGCTCATGCTCGCCGTGGTCACGGTCTTCCTGTGCGGCCTGATGGTGGGACGTACGCCTGAATACCTCGGCAAGAAGATCAGCCGCGACGAGATGGTGCTGGTCGCGGTCTACATCCTGACCACCCCGATCCTGGTGCTGGTCGGCGCGGCGATCGCACTGACCGCTCCGGCAGGGCTGGCCGGTCTCTCGACCGACGGCCCGCACGGCCTCTCCGAGGCGCTGTACGCCGTCACCAGCGCCGCCAACAACAACGGCTCCGCCTTCGGCGGCATCACCTCGGGCACCCCGTTCTGGAACACGCTGCTCGGGATGCTGATGCTGCTCGGCCGGTTCGTCCCGATGATCTTCGTGCTCGCCCTGGCAGGCCGGTTCGCGACCGCCAACCGGCTGCCGGACAACGCCGGCACCCTGCCCACCCACCGTCCGCTCTTCGTAGGCCTGCTGACCGGCGTCGCGCTGGTCGTCGTCGGCCTGACCTTCGTCCCGGCTCTCATGCTGGGCCCGATCGTGGAGTCCCTGTCATGACCCAGACCCCCGTACGTACCCCTGAAGAACACACCGAGCACCACACCCGTGTCGAGGCGGCACCGTCGGTGCTCACGACCAAGCAGATCGCCGAGGCGGTGCCTGGTGCGCTGCGCAAGCTCGATCCCCGCAAGCTGGTGGCGACCCCCGTCATGCTCGTGGTCGAGATCGGTGCGGCCGCCACGACCGTCATGTCGGTCCTCGACCCGTCGGTGATCGGCTGGCTGGTCACCGTCTGGCTGTGGCTCACCGTCGTCTTCGGTTCGCTGGCCGAGTCGGTCGCCGAGGGCCGAGGCAAGGCCCAGGCGGCCAGCCTGCGTGCCCTGCAGACCGAGACCACCGCGCGGCGCCTGCACGGTGGCCTCGGCGGTGCCGAGGAGGTCGTCGCCTCCACCAGCCTGCGTGCCGGCGACGTCGTCGTGGTCGAGGCAGGCGAGCGGATCCCCGGTGACGGCGATGTCATCGAGGGGGTCGCGAGCGTCGACGAGAGCGCGGTGACCGGCGAGTCCGCTCCGGTGATCCGCGAGTCCGGCGGCGACCGGTCAGCGGTCACGGGCGGCACACTGGTCCTCTCGGACCGGATCGTCGTCCGGATCACCTCCGACCCGGGCCACTCCTTCGTGGACCGGATGATCGCCCTGGTCGAGGGCTCGGAGCGGCAGCGTACGCCGAACGAGATCGCGCTCAACGTGCTCCTGACCAGCCTGACCGCGATCTTCGTGGTCGTCTGCTGGAGCCTCTACTACCTGGCCGGCTACTCCGGCGCGCACCAGTCCTGGCTGGTCCTGACCGCGCTGCTGGTCTGCCTGATCCCGACCACCATCGGCGCGCTGCTGAGCGCGATCGGCATCGCCGGCATGGACCGGCTCGTACGCCGCAATGTCCTGGCGATGTCGGGAAGGGCTGTCGAGGCGGCCGGTGACGTCGACGTGCTCCTGCTGGACAAGACCGGCACGATCACGTACGGCAACCGGCAGGCGTACGAGATCATCCCGGTCACCGGGGTCACGCTGACCGGCGCCGAGAACGCAGCGGTCCTGGCCAGCCTCTCCGACCAGACGCCGGAGGGCCGAAGCATCCTGACGCTGGTGGGCCGGTCCATGGGCGGGCCGGCGGAGGCCACGATGGTCGACTTCTCCGCCACGACAAGGATGTCCGGCCTGGACAGCCCCGGCCTGAGCGTACGCAAGGGCGCCGCCTCCGCGGTGACGGCCTGGGTCAAGGAGAACGGCGGCCAGGTGCCCCCGGAGACCGCGGTGATCGTCTCCGAGATCGCCGAGACCGGTGGCACGCCGCTCGTCGTCGCCGAGCACCGCAACAGCGACCCGGCACGGGTGCTGGGCGTCGTACATCTCAAGGACGTCGTCAAGGACGGCATCCGCGAGCGGTTCGACGAGCTGCGCGCGATGGGCATCAAGACGGTGATGATCACCGGCGACAACGCGGCCACCGCCGCGGCGATCGCCAAGGAGGCGGGCGTCGACGACTTCCTCGCCGAGGCGACCCCGGAGGACAAGCTCGCGCTGATCCGCCAGGAGCAGCGCGGGGGACGGATGGTCGCGATGTGCGGCGATGGCACCAACGACGCGCCTGCGCTCGCGCAGGCTGACGTCGGCGTCGCGATGAACACCGGGACGACCGCGGCCAAGGAGGCCGGCAACATGGTCGACCTCGACTCCGACCCGACCAAGCTGATCGACGTGGTCGAGATCGGCAAGCAGCTGCTGATCACCCGGGGCGCCCTGACCACCTTCTCGGTGGCCAACGACGTCGCGAAGTACTTCGCGATCCTGCCGGCGATGTTCGTCGGCACCTTCCCCGCGCTGGACGTCCTCAACATCATGCGGCTCTCCTCGCCCGAGTCGGCCATCGTCTCCGCGGTGGTCTTCAACGCGCTGATCATCATCGCGCTGATCCCGCTGGCGCTGCGCGGCGTCCGCTACCGGCCGTCCTCGGCCTCGGCCCTGCTGCGCCGCAACCTGCTGGTCTACGGCGTCGGCGGTCTGATCGTGCCGTTCGTCGGGATCAAGCTGCTCGACCTCGTCATCTCCCTCATCCCAGGACTGTGAACATGTCTGATCTCTTTGCACTGCTACGTCACTCCCTCGCCGGGCTCCGCGTGCTCGTCGCCGCGACCCTGCTGTGCGGGATCGCCTACCCGCTCGCCGTCACCGGCGTCGCCCAGACCGCCTTCGGATGGCGTGCCGACGGCTCCCTGGTCACCGAGACCGGCGCGCACACCGACGACCCCGCCGAGGCGGTCGGCTCGGCCCTGATCGGGCAGGGCAACGACGACGAGGGGCTCTTCTATCCGCGTCCCAGCGCGGCCGGCGACGGCTGGGACACGCTGTCCACCTACGGCTCCAACCTCGGCCCGGAGGACCCGGACCTGGTCAAGGCGATCACGGAGCGCCAACGCGAGATCGCCGCGCGCGAAGGCGTCACGGTCGACCAGGTCCCCGCCGACGCCGTCACCACCTCCGCATCCGGCATCGACCCGGACATCTCACCGGCTTACGCAGCCCTCCAGGTGTCCCGGGTGGCTCGCGCCAACGGGCTCTCGGAGGGGGCGGTGACGGCGCTGGTGGCCGAGCACACCGACGGCCGGACCTTCGGGATCCTCGGTGAGCCGCGGGTCAACGTGCTCGAGCTCAACATCGCGGTGCGCGCGCAGAGAGGTTGAATAGGGACGTGCAGACCACGTCAACGGACGGACGGTCCCCGCGAAAGCGGGGCCGCCTGACCGTCTATCTCGGAGCCGCGCCAGGCGTCGGCAAGACGTACGCCATGCTCGGCGAGGCGCAGCGGCGCCAGGCGCGGGGGACCGATGTGGTCGTCGGGTTCGTCGAGACGCACGACCGCAGCAACACCGCGCGTCAGATCGAGGGGCTCGAGGTGATCCCGCGCCGGGAGATCGACTATCGCGGGGCGACCTTCACCGAGCTCGACGTGGAGGCGGTGATCGCCCGCGACCCGAAGGTGGTCTGCATCGACGAGCTCGCACACACCAACGTGCCCGGCAGCCGGCACACCAAACGGGCCCAGGACGTCGAGCAGATCCGCGCGGCGGGGATCGACGTGATCACCACCGTCAACATCCAGCACCTGGAGTCGCTCAACGACGAGGTCGAGCGGATCACCGGCGTACGCCAGCGGGAGACCGTGCCTGACGAGGTGGTCCGCACCGCCGACCAGATCCAGCTCGTCGACATGGCGCCCGACGCGCTGCGGCGACGGATGGCCCACGGCAACATCTACAAGCCCGACAACATCGATGCGAGCCTGACCTCCTACTTCCGGGTCGGCAACCTGACGGCGCTGCGCGAGCTGGCGTTGCTGTGGCTCGCCGACCGGGTCGACGACGCGCTCGGCGACTACCGGCGAGAGCACCGGATCGAGCACCCCTGGCCGACCAAGGAGCGGATCGTGGTCGCGGTCACCGGTGGGCCGGAGTCGGAGACGCTGCTGCGACGGGCGGCCCGGCTGTGCCAGCGCGCGAAGGGGTCCGAGCTGCTGGCGGTGCACGTGGTCACCGCCGATGGGCTGGCCAGACCGGAGGCCGGGTCGATCGAGCGCGTCCAGGCGCTGACCGCGTCGTTGGACGGCACCTTCCACAGCGTGATCGGTGAGGACGCGGCGACCGCCGTGGTCGACTTCGCGACCGGCGCCAACGCCACCATGATCATCGTCGGCGTCTCCCGTCACGGGCGGCTGCGGAGGCTCTTCACCGGCACCACCGGAGACCGGATCGCGGCCGCAGCCGGCTCGATCGACGTACACCTCGTCACCCACGAGGAGATCGCCCGCGGCTCGCGGGTCCGCGGCGGCCTCGGTTCACCGCTCAGCCGCACCCGGCAGGCTCTGGGCTGGCTGTGCGCGCTCCTGGTGCCCTCGGCCCTGGTCTGGCTGCTCCACAACGACGGCATCGAGGGCGACATCTCCAACCAGCTCCCGCTGGCCAGCATGCTGCTGCTCGCCGCCACCGTCCTGGTCGCGCTCGTGGGTGGGCGCTGGCCAGCCGTGGCCGCCGCTCTGGCCGGGTTCGCCCATCTGAACTGGTGGTTCACCCAGCCCGTACGTCGCTTCACCATCGCCGAGCCACGCAACCTGGTGATGCTGGTGATCTTCGTCGCGGTCGCGGTCGGCGTCGCCACCGTCGTCGACCGTGCCTCCCGGCGAGCGGCCGAAGCCCGCCAGGCCAGGGGAGAGGCGGCGACGATGGGGGCGCTGTCCCGCTCGGTGCTCACCGGCCAGGACACCGCCGAGGCGATCGTGGGCCGGGTGCGCGAGACGTTCGCCCAGCAGGCGGTGGTCCTGCTGGAGGAGACACCGCAGGGATGGGTACGGCTGGCGGGTGCCGGGGTCGGCTACCCGGCAGACCCGGACCAGGGCGATGCCCAGGTCGCCGTCGACGACGCCCACGTGATCGTCCTGCGTGGCACCCCGCTGCGGGCGACCGACCGACGGGTCCTGGAGGCCTTCGCGGTCCAGACGTCGCTTGTGCTGGAGCATCGGCGACTGCGCGACCAGGCCGACCGAGCCCTCGCCCTGGAGCGTGCGGAGCAGACCTCGACAGCGCTGCTTCGCGCGGTCTCGCACGACCTGCGTACGCCGCTGGCGACGATGCGGGCAGCCCTCGACGGTCTGCTCGTGGGCAGGGTGCCGGAGGAGGACCGCAAGGAGCTCGTCGAGTCGGCCGCGACCTCCGCCGACCAGCTCGAGGCGCTCATCGACAACCTGCTCGACCTATCCCGGGTCGAGGCGGGTCTGGTGCACCCCGCGATGCGGGACGTCAGCCTGGAGGAGTCGCTGCCGCTGGCGGTGGCCGGCCTGCCGCCCGGATCGATCGCCTTCGAGGTCGGTGAGGACACCCCGCTCGTACGCACCGACTCGGGACTGCTCGAGCGCATCGTCGCCAACCTGGTCAGCAACGCGGTCCGGGTCAGCCGTCAGGGGCCCAACGCCGGCGAGCCGGTGCGCGTCCTGGCGCACGAGACACCGGAGACTGTGGAGGTGATGATCGTCGATCGCGGACCTGGGGTGCCCGAGGAGCAGAGGGAGCGGATGTTCGAGCCGTTCCAGCGTCTCGACGACACCTCGGCCGGTGGGCTGGGGCTCGGCCTTGCCGTGGCCAAAGGCCTGAGCGAGGCGCTGGGCATCCGGCTCTCGGCCGAGGACACCCCCGGCGGCGGCCTGACCATGGTCGTCGCGGTGCCGCGCGCGAGGAAGATGTGATGAGCCGCGTACTCGTGGTGGACGACGAGCCCGCACTGCTGCGGGCGCTCGCCATCAACCTGCGCGCCGCCGGCTGGGAGGTCGAGACGGCGACGGACGGCCGCTCGGCGCTCGCCGCGGCCGCGGCGACGCACCCCGATGTCGTCCTGCTCGACCTCGGGCTCCCGGACCTGGACGGCACCGAGGTGATCGAGGGGCTGCGGGGCTGGACCCAGGTGCCGGTGGTCGTGCTCTCCGCCCGTCAGCACGGCGACGACAAGATCGAGGCGCTCGACCTGGGCGCCGACGACTACGTCACCAAGCCGTTCGCGATGAACGAGCTGATGGCCCGGCTGAGAGCCGCCGTACGCCGCTCCCAGGAGTCCGCGCCCCCGGCCGCGACCACGCTCGCCATCGGTGACCTGGAGATCGACTTCGCCCGCAAGCGGGTGCACAAGGCCGGGGACGACGTACGCCTCACCCCGACCGAGTGGTCCTTCCTGGAGCTGCTCGCCCGCAACGTCGGCCGGCTGGTCCCGCGAGAGCAGATCCTCAAGGAGGTCTGGGGTCCCGCCTATGCCAAGGAGACCCACTACCTGCGCGTCTACGCCGCCCAGCTGCGCCGCAAGCTCGAGGACGACCCCTCGCATCCGCGTTACCTGGTCACCACCTCCGGAGTCGGCTACACCCTCGACCCGGGCGAGTAGAGCGACGCCGCCGCCCCCAGGGCCAGAAGCAGCGCCAGGTGGCGGAGGTCGCTGGCGGCGAAGGTCAGCTGACCGCCGGTGTTGACGGCGAACCCGGTGACCAGCCCCCATCCCGTCAACGCCAGCAGCAGGGCGTACGGCACGGTCAGCATCAGCGCGGCCCCGGTGCTCAGAGCGACCATCGTGACCAGGCAGGCCGAGAAGCCGACGCCGGCCACGGTGAGGACAGCCGTGGCCACCAGCAGCATGGCGGCCGCCGCTCCGGCGCGTACCGCCGTGACCTTCTCCAGCAGCTCCATGTCCCCAGCCTGTGCCCATGATCAGGCCCCGGCGGAGGTCTGGACGCTCTCCTGACACTCGCCTCGCGGAATCTTGACGGAATCCTTACGCCTCTCCGCGGGCCTCGGATGCCGCATTTGGGTCCACCGGCCTGAAGAATTGATCGGGTGACCGCTGTGATCGCGGCGAGCAGCGCCCCCGGTGCTGCAGCGCCCACCGAGACCCACGAGAAGAAGCACCCGTGGTGGCGGGTGATGTGCCTGACCGGTGTCGACTACTTCTCGACGCTGGGCTACCAGCCGGGCATCGCCGCGCTCGCCGCCGGCCTGCTCTCGCCGATCGCAACGCTGGTCCTGGTCGGGCTGACCCTGCTCGGTGCGCTCCCGGTCTACCGCCGCGTCGCGGCCGAGAGCCCGCACGGCCAGGGCTCGATCGCGATGCTCGAACGGCTGCTGTCCCGCTGGGGCGGCAAGGCGTTCGTGCTCGCCCTGCTCGGCTTCGCGGCCACCGACTTCATCATCACGATGACCCTCTCCGCCGCCGACGGTGCCGCGCACGTGGTGGAGAACCCGCTCTTCCCGTCCACCTGGGACGGGCACAACATGCTGATCACCCTGGTGCTGCTGGCCGCCCTGGCGGCGGTGTTCCTGAAGGGGTTCACCGAGGCGATCGGGATCGCGGTCGGCCTGGTCATCACCTACCTCACCCTCAACGCGGTGGTCCTGGTCGTCGGTCTGGTGCATGTGTTCAGCGATCCGAGCGTCTTCACCCGCTGGAACGACGCGCTCTTCGTCGAACACGGCAACATCACGACGATGATCGCCGTCTCGCTCCTGGTCTTCCCCAAGCTCGCCCTCGGGATGAGCGGCTTCGAGACCGGCGTCGCGGTGATGCCGCAGGTCAAGGGCGACAAGGACGACACCGAGCAGAACCCGGCCGGCCGGATCCGAGGCACGAAGAAGCTGCTCACCGCTGCCGCTCTGACGATGAGTGTGTTCCTGATCGCCTCGTCCTGGGTGACCACCCTGCTGATCCCGGCCGAGAAGTTCCAGGAGGGCGGCGAGGCCAACGGCCGAGCCTTGGCCTACCTCGCGCACGACTACCTCGGCAGCGCGTTCGGGACCGTCTACGACGTCTCCACCATCCTCATCCTGTGGTTCGCCGGCGCCTCGGCGATGGCCGGCCTGCTCAACCTGATCCCGCGCTACCTGCCGCGCTACGGGATGTCACCGGAATGGGCGGCAGCGACCCGGCCGCTGGTGGTGACCATCTCGGCCGCGGCCTTCCTGATCACCTGGATCTTCGACGCCGACGTGGACGCCCAGGGTGGGGCGTACGCGACGGGTGTGCTGGTCCTGATGCTCTCCGCGGCCGTGGCGGTGACCCTGGCCGCGCGCAAGGCCGGCCAGAAGGTGCGTACAGTCCTGTTCGGCCTGATCGCGGCCGTGTTCGCCTACACCACGGTCTCCAACGTGATCGAGCGTCCCGACGGCGTCAAGATCGCCGCCTGCTTCATCGCCGCCATCATCGGGGTCTCGCTGATCTCCCGGATCATGCGCTCCTTCGAGCTGCGCGTGACCAGTGTCGCGCTGGACAAGAGGACAGAGACGTTCCTGCGCGACTGCGCGCGCCGCCGGATCCGACTCATCGCCAACGAGCACGAGGGCACCGAAGGGCCGGAGGAGTACGACGACAAGCTGCGCCAGATCGTCGCCGACAACGACTTGACCGACGACGGCGACATCATCTTCGTCGAGGTGCTCGTCACCGACCCCTCCGACTTCGAAGGCACCCTGAAGGTACGCGGCGAGGTGATCGGGCACCGTCGCGTGCTGCGTCTGGAGGCACCGTCGGTGCCCAACGCGCTGGCCGCCGTCCTGCTCCACGTCCGCGACGTCACCGGCGTGGTGCCGCACATCTACTTCGAGTGGACCGAGGGCAACCCTGCCGTCAACCTGCTGCGGTTCCTGTTCATCGGGGTCGGCGAGGTCGCCCCGACCACCCGAGAGATCCTGCGGCGCGCCGAGCCGGACCGGAGCCGGCGGCCGCACGTGCACGTGGGCTGAGCCCTTCGGGCTCAGCTCGGCGTGTTGATCATGCTGTGTTGACCATAAACGTGGCCGCGTGCTCGGCGTACGCCCAGAACTGCGCGTCCTGCTCCGGGGTCAGCCCGGCTGCGTCGAGGCCCTCGCGGAAGTGCTGGAGCCAGCGGTCGCGGGCCTCCGAGGTGACCTCGAACGGGGCGTGACGCATCCGCAGGCGCGGGTGGCCGCGCTGCTCGGAGTAGGTCGTCGGGCCGCCCCAGTACTGAGCCAGGAAGAGCGTCAGCCGTTCCTGCGCCGGACCGAGATCCTCCTCGGGGTACATCGGCCGCATCAGCTCGTCGGTCGCCACGCCCTCGTAGAACTTGGCCACGATCGTGCGGATGGTGTCCATCCCGCCGATCTCCTCATAAAACGTCACTGAGCCATTCTTCCACGCGGGTCCGCGCTCGCCTGCCGTGGCAGGATCGGGGGCGTACGCATTCACACGAACTTTGGGAGATAACGATGGCCACCACCCGCACCGCCACCACCGTCTGGGAGGGCTCGCTCTTCGAGGGCGCCGGCAAGGTGACGCTGGACTCCTCGGGCCTGGGGACCTACGACGTCTCGTGGCCGGCCCGCACGGAGGCGCCCGGCGGCAAGACCAGCCCCGAGGAGCTCATCGCCGCCGCCCACTCCTCCTGCTTCTCGATGGCCTTCTCCAACGGCCTGGCCGAGAACGGCACCCCGCCGACCAGCCTGCAGACCAGCGCCGAGGTCGAGTTCACCCCCGGCAAGGGCATCACCGGCATCAAGCTGACCACCCGTGGTGTGGTCAAGGGGCTCGACAACGAGGCCTTCGTCCGCCTCGCCGAGGCCGCCAAGGCCGGCTGCCCGGTCAGCCAGGCTCTCACCGGCACCACCATCACCCTCGACGCCGCCCTCGCCTGAAATGTAGTGATGCCCCGGCCGGAGCCGGGGCATCACTGGCGGCGTACGTCAGGCCTAGGCCGTCTGCTCCTCTTCGGCGGCCTTCTCCTCGCGGTGCCAGATGACCCGCTGCGGGAAGGGCATCTCGATGCCCTCGTAGTCGAGGCGGGCCTTGATCCGCTGGCGCATCTCGCGCGCGATCGCCCACTGCTTGAGCGGCAGGGTCTTGATCAGCACCCGCAGGGTGATGGAGTCGGCGGCCAGCGCCTCGACGCCGGTGACCTCGGGCTCCTCGATGATCTGGCCCTTGAAGTCCTCGTCGACCCACAGGTCGTGGGAGACCTCGCGCAGCACGCGCTGCACCTTGTTGAGGTCCTCGTTGTAGCCGACGCCGACGTCGATGACGGCGCGAGCCCAGTTCTGGCTGTGGTTGCCGACGGTGAGGATCTCGCCGTTGGGGATGTACCAGACAGTGCCGTCGAGCGAGCGCAGCCGGGTGATCCGCAGCGTCACGGCCTCGACGGTGCCGCTGATGTTGTTGACCTCGATGCTGTCACCGACGCCGTACTGGTCCTCGATGATCATGAAGATGCCGGACAGGTAGTCCCGCACCAGCGACTGGGCGCCGAAACCGAGCGCCAGACCGACGATCCCGGCCGAGGCGATGATCGGGGCGATGTTGATGCCGAGCTGGTCCAGGATCATGGTGGCGAAGATCGCGACCATGACGCCGGTGACGACGCTCTTGAACAGCGAGCCGATCGCCTGGGCGCGCTGACTGCGGCGCGATGACGCGACGCTGGTGTCGCCTCCCTCAGCCATCTTGGTGATCTTGCCGCTCAGCCCGGGGGCCTCCACGGCGCGGACGACGACCTTGTCGATCACCCGATGCAGTATCCAGCGGAGCACGATCGCCAGCAGGATCAGGCCGGCGATACGCAAGGGGATGCCGATCACCCATTCGCCGAGCGTCGACCAGGAGACCGAGATCAGTGGGGGGTTCGGGGGGATGGACATGGGTTCCAGTATCCAAGCCGTTCAAGGTCGACGGCCAATCCCCGGCAGGGCATCGACTCCCGCCGCGACGACGAGGGGCAGAGATGAGAACCAGGACGTACGCCGGTTAGTATCTGCCCCGTGAGCAACCAGATCCTGCGCCGCGCCGGCCTCCTCGGCGCCTCCGCCTCCGCCGCCGTCGTCGCCTCTGTTGCTACCGCCGGCCCCGCCAGCGCCGAGGTTCCCCACGGCTGGCCGGTCGCCGAGGAGATGACCGCCTCCGGTCTGCTCCTGCTCATCCTGCTCATCCCGGTGATCCTGATGGTGATCATCTCCCTGCTGGTGCTCCTGCCGGGTGTGTTCCGCGGCGAGGGGCTGCTGCCCAAGCCTCACAAGGCCGAGGACGACAACCTCCCCGCCGCGACGCACTGACCCTCGGGTCGCTCAGCTGAGCCTGTCTCACACGAGAATGGCCAGCTGCTGGGTCGCCCGCGTCATCGCGACGTAGCGGTCGACGGCACCCTCGATCCCGGTCCCGTACGTCTCGGGATCGATGAGGACGACCAGGTCGAACTCGAGCCCCTTGGCGTGCACAGGGCTCAACCGGCGTACGCGGCCTTCGTTGATGTCCGATGAGCCGGCGGCGATCACACAGGCGACGCCCTCCTCGTTCTCGGCGAGCCAGGTGTCCAGGATCACGTCGAGATCCGCGACGGGACCGTGGACGACCGGGATGCCGGAGGCACGGATCGACGTGGGCACGTTGGCGTCGGGGATTGCTGCACGGATGACCGGCTCGGCCTCGGTCATCACCTCCTCGGGCGTGCGGTAGTTGATGCTCAGGCCGGCCATCTCGATCCGGTCCAGGCCCACGCGCTCGAGCCGCTCCTGCCAGGACTCGGTGAACCCGTGCCGCGCCTGGGCGCGGTCACCGACGATCGTGAAGCTGCGCGAGGGGCAGCGACTGATCAGCATCTGCCACTCGGCGTCGGTCAGCTCCTGCGCCTCGTCGACGACGATGTGCGCGAACGGGCCGGCGTACGGGTCGAGCTCCTCCGGTTCCCGCACCGAGTCGTCGAGGAGGGCGGTGCGCAGGTCTTGGCCGCGCAGCATCGACATCACCTTCATGTCGGAGTCGTCGTGGCTGATCAGGTCCGAGACGACCGCTGCCTTCGCCTTCCGGTCGGCGGCCGCCGCTGCCTTTTGAGCGCTCCGGCGCCGCGAGGCGTCGGGGTCGCCGAGCCGACGGTGGGCGGCGTCGAGCAGCGGCAGGTCCGCCTCGGTCCAGGCCTGGCCGGCCTGGACAATCCGGTCGCGCTGCAGCGTCTTCACCTCCTCCGGAGTGAGCCAGGGCGCGCACATCCGCAGGAACGCGGGCACCTCCCACAGGTCCCCGACGATGTCGGCCGGTCGCAGCCGCGGCCAGACCTCGCCGAAGACGTCGAGCAGCCCGGCGTTGGTCCCCAGCGAGGCGCGCAGGGCGTCGGTCGAGTCCTCGTCGACGAGGCCGTATGCGTCGAACTCGTCCTCCTCCTGGTCCGAGTCACCCCAGTCGTCGAGGTCCGCCTCGGCGTCGTAGTCGCGGTCGGGGTCGGCGCCGGTGTTCTCCTGGATCCTCTCGGTCACGATCCTCAACAGCGCCTCCCAGACCTGGTCGCGGGCGTCGTTGTGCGGCGTACCCTGCTCGGCCGCGGCGATCGCCTCGGCCCAGTCGCCGGTGCTGATCACCGCGTCGCCGTAGGGGGTCTCGACCAGAGTCGGCTTCGACGGAGGCTTCTCGTAGAGCGCCACCGCGGGCTCGATCGCCGCGACCATCCGGGCGTCGGCCTTCAGCCGGGCGACCTCGGCGTCCGTCTCCGGCACCAGCGAGGCACCCTCCGGGACCATCCGGCGCAGCGTGGTGGTGCGTACGCCCTCCTCACCCAGGCTCGGCAGCACGTCCGCGACATAGGAGAGGTAGGGCTCGTGCGGTCCCACGAACAGCACCCCACCCTTGCCCTCGCCCAGGCGCGGGTCGGAGTAGAGGAGGTACGCCGTGCGGTGCAGCGCCACCACGGTCTTGCCCGTCCCCGGACCGCCGTCGACGACCAGCGCGCCCCGCGAGGACGCTCGGACGATGGCGTCCTGGTCGGCCTGGATGGTGCCGAGCACGTCGCGCATCCGCGGCGAGCGGCTGCTGCCGAGCGTGGCGATGAAGGTCGACTGGTCATCGAGAGCGGCGTGCCCCTCGAGCCCCTCGGCGGTGAAGACCTCGTCCCAGTAGTCGGTGATCCGCCCGTTGGTCCAGCGGTAACGGCGCCGGCTCAGCAGCCCGCGCGGGTCGGCGTGGGTGGCCGCGAAGAACGGCTCCGCGGCCGGCGAGCGCCAGTCGACCAGCAGCCGCTGCCCGTCGCTCGCGGTCAGCCCGAGCCGCCCGATGTAGATCGTGGTGTCGGAATCCGTGACGATCCGCCCCAGGCACAGGTCCAGACTGAACCTGCGCAGCATCCGCAGTTGCCCACCGATCCGGTGCACCTCCAGATCGCGGTCCATCGCCTCCTGACCGTGCCCGCCCGGGCGGCGGCGTACGTCGTCCAGCCGTTCGTTCAGCTCAGCGATCTGCTCCTCGAGGCTCTTCGCGATGGCAGCGAAGTGCTGCTCGTCCTCAGCGATCAATGCCGGGTCCGCCTTGGCGTCGTGACGGCCCGCGAGATCGAATGCTTGCAACGTTGAATCCCCTGTCTGATCAGGCGTTTTACCTGTTCGAGGAGGAGATTCTGCCCCAAGCCGGGGGTCTTGCGGCAAGCCCCTATATGCGCTATAAAGTTGTTAGTGGAAGGGAGAGATTCCCTTCCTTTCTTGGTTTTCGAGCAGATATGAAGGACCCCCGGAAGCAGGTGCTCCCGGGGGTCCTTCGTGTGTGGTGCTACTGCGCGTCGCGCTCCTGGGCGGCGAGGGCGCGGGCGACCTCGTCACGTCCCTCGCGGACGTACCGCTTGGCGGCGGGTTCGGCGGGGGAGGTCTCGAGCCACTTGTCGGCCTTCTCCAGGAGTTCGGGGGAGGCGGCCGGCTTCGGGAAGATGAACTCCAGCACCGTCGAGGCGCGGTGGGTGCCGAGGTGGTCCCAGAGGGTGTCGGCGGCCTCGAAGTAGCGGTCGACGAAGGGCGCGAGCACCTCGTCCTGCCCGCCACGCTGGAACGAGGTCACGATCGAGCGCGCGGTCTCGTTGGGCACATCGGTGCGGACGACGACCGACTCCCAGGCGGCCTCCTTGGCCTCGGCGGTCGGCTGCGCGGCGCGGGCGGCAGCGGCCTTCTCCTGGCCGGAGATGGTGTTGTCGCGCTCGAGCTCGGCGGCGATCTCGGCCTCACCGAAGGTGCCCGAGGCGGCCAGGCCGGTGACGAGCGCCCAGCGCAGGTCCTGGTCGATGTCGAGACCGTCGAAGGCCAGGTCGCCGGAGAGCAGACCCTTGAGGTCGGCGATCGCGGCCTCGGAGCGGGCTGCGGCGGCGTACGTCCGGGCGAAGGTCAGCTGGTGGTCGCTGCTCGGCGCGGCGGCCGCCAGCAGGTCCCTGAGGCCGCTCTCCCAGCGCGCCTTGAGGGCGTCGCGGTTGGCCGGTGCCGAGAACGAGCCGACCGCCTGGGCGGCGAAGACCGGGATCCGGGTGACGCCCCAGGCGTCGGTCTCCTGGCCGATGTTGGCGAGCACGAGCTCGACGAAGTCGCTCGCCCGCATCTCGGCGTCGCGGGTCATGTCCCAGGTCGCACCCCAGATCAGCGCGCGCGAGAGGGAGTCGTCCAGCGCGGACAGCGACGACAGCGCGGTGGCCAGCGAGCGCTCGTCGAGCCGGATCTTGGCGTACGTCAGGTCGCCCTCGTTCAGCAGCAGCAGGTCGGGCTGCTTGACGCCGTCGAGCTGAGGAACCGAGGTCAGCTCACCGGTGACGTCGATCTCGAACGCGTCGCGGCGCACCAGCGAACCGTCGACCAGGTCGTAGAGGCCGAGGCCGATGCGGTGGCGGCGGAGCGTGGGGTAGTCGGCCGCGGCGGTCTGCTTGACCGCGAAGGAGGCGTAGGAGCCGTCCTCGGCGAGCGCGAACTCGGGAGCGAGGGTGTTGACGCCGGCGGTCTGCAGCCACTCCTGGGCCCAGCCCTGGAGCTCACGCCCGGAGGCGGCCTCGAGGTGGCGCAGCAGGTCCTTGAACTCGGAGTTCCCGTAGGCGAACTCCTTGAAGTAGGCCTTCAGCCCCTCCAGGAACGGCTCCAGCCCGACCCACGCCACGAGCTGCTTCAGGACGGAGGCGCCCTTGGCGTAGGTGATCATGTCGAAGTTGACCTCGACGGCCTGCAGGTCGTAGTTGTCCGCGGCGATCGGGTGGGTCGTGGGCAGCTGGTCCTGGCGGTAGCCGGTCTGCTTGCGCGCGTTGGTGAAGCCGGTCCAGGCGTCGGTGAACTCGGTCGCGTTGGCCTGGGCGTGGTAGCAGGCCCACTCGGCGAAGGACTCGTTGAGCCAGAGGTCGTCCCACCACTTCATGGTGACCAGGTCGCCGAACCACATGTGCGCCATCTCGTGGAGGATCACCGAGGCGCGGAAGTCGTAGAAGGAGCGCGGCTGCTTGGAGCGCGGCAGGTACTCGTCGCGCAGCGTCACGGCGCCGGCGTTCTCCATCGCGCCCATGTTGTATTCGGGCACGTAGAGCTGGTCGTACTTCCCGAAGGGGTAGGGGAAGTCGAAGGCGTCCTCGAAGAACTCGAAGCCCTGCTTGGTGATCTTCACGACCTCGTCGCGGTCGAGGTGGGGGACCAGCGACTGGCGGCAGTAGTGACCCAGCGGGATGGTGCCGAACTTGCCCTCGTAGACGTCCTGGACCTCGTGGTACTCACCGGCGATCAGCGCGGTGATGTAGGTCGACATCTTCTTGGTGGGCTCGAAGTCCCAGGTCGCGCGGCCGTCGCCCAGCGGCTTCGGCTCGGGCGTGACGGCGTTGGAGACGACCTTCCAGCCCTCGGGAGCGGTCACGTGGAAGGTGAAGACGGACTTGAGGTCGGGCTGCTCGAAGGTGGTGTAGACGCGGCGCGCGTCGGGGACCTCGAACTGGGAGTAGAGGTAGACGCGGTCGTCGGCGGGGTCGACGAAGCGGTGCAGCCCCTCGCCGGTGTGGGAGTAGGCGCAGTCGGCCTTGACGACGAGCACGTTCTCGGCGGCGAGGCCGTCGAGGAGAATCCGAGAGTCCTGGTACGCCACCGCGGGGTCGAGGGCCACGCCGTTGAGCGTGATCTCGTGGACCGTCGCGCCGACCAGATCGGCGAAGGTCGAGGCTCCGGCCTCGGTGGAGGTGAAGGTGATCGTCGTCGTCGAACCGAAGGTCTCAGTACCCGTGGTGAGGTCGAGATCGATGTCGTACGACAGGACGTCGAGGAGTGCGGCCCTAGCGGTGGCTTCGGC
This sequence comes from Nocardioides sp. NBC_00850, assembly GCF_045207335.1. NCBI lineage: Bacteria > Bacillati > Actinomycetota > Actinomycetes > Propionibacteriales > Nocardioidaceae > Nocardioides > Nocardioides sp. NBC_00850. The sequence continues at coordinate 5,906,115 of NZ_CP108845.1, read as the reverse complement.
GCGCGTCAGATTGGTTCCAGGCATGGCTGGATCCTCTCACTGTGCCCGGAATTCGAGACATTTATATAGCGCTTGTTGCCCGTTCTTGGGAGTCGCTGAGCGTGAAAAGTAAAAATACAGTGTTGTAATTCCGACACACCGGTATCAATGGTTGACAACTTTCTCTAGGGTGCTCATGTGCCCCTCAAGTCACAGGAACACCAGTATTCACAGGAGTCGCGCCAGGTGGGGAAGCCTGGCGGGGCGCTGCGCCGGGTCTTGGTCACCGGCGCGGTTCTGCTGCTCGTCGGCCTCGGTGTGCAAGTCATCCCCAAGTTGGCATCACCGGCGCACGCGGGCTCCATCACGCTCTGCTCCGGCTTCTCGGACTGCCGCAGCAAGGGCTACTCCACCGGCGGCTACGAGAGTGCGTGGGGGAGCATGTACTGGCGGATGTACGCCGGTCGGAACTGCACCAACTACGTCGCGTACAAGCTGATCCAGACCGGCCTGCCGAACGCTCGCCCCTGGTCGGGCGAAGGCAACGCCACCAACTGGGGCGTCGCGCTGAGCCGGATGACGAACCGGACGCCGACCGTCGGCTCGGTCGCCTGGTGGCACTCCTCGCACCCGAGCGCGAGCCGCTTCGGGCACGTCGCGATCGTCGAGAAGGTCGGCGCGGACACGATCACGATCTCGGAGTCCAACTACGGCAGCGACATCAGCTGGCGCCGGATCGGCAAGGACTCGGTGAACTACCCGACCGGGTTCATCCACTTCAACGACCAGCGCCTCTCGGTCACCAAGCGGCCGACGGTCGAGGGCACGGCACAGGTCGGCAAGGCGGTCACCGTCAACACCGGCTCGTGGAGCCCGAACCCGAACAAGATCCGCTACCAGTGGATCGTGAACAAGAAGCCGATCCCGGGCGCGACCAACAAGACCTTCCGCATCCCCGGCCACCTCGCCGGCAAGCAGATCGCGGCGGTGCTCACCGGCACCCGCCGGGACTACAGCGAGGCCAGGACGATGAGCCAGATCCTGCCGCCGATCAAGCAGGGCACGTTCAAGGTCCTGGCGCAGCCGAAGATCAGCGGCACCCAGAAGGTCGGCTCGACGATCTCCGTCGGCGGGGCGGACTACGAGCCGTCGGCCAAGATCGGCGAGGTCAGGTGGTACGCCGACAAGCAGCTGATCACGCGCACCAAGTCCCGCTTCCTGAAGGTGCCCGCAACGGCCTCCGGGAAGAGGATCGGCGCGGTCGTCGTCGGTGTCCAGGAGGGCTACCGTCCGAAGCAGTCGTACGCCTTCGCCAGCACGCTCGTCGGCGGCGGCAAGGCGCCGCAGCAGCCGGCGGAGCCGCCGAGCGGGGGCGAGCTGTCGCAGACCGAGGCCGGCTTCGTGAAGGGCGGCACTCGTCTCGGCGGCCTGATGCAGGTCGATCCGGGTGGCTTCAGCGAGGCGGTCGACCTCTCCTACCAGTGGACGCGTGAAGGCACGCCGATCTCAGGGGCTACGACCGAGAAGTACCGTCCGACCGAGGCCGACGTCGGTCGCCGCCTCAGTGTCACGGTGGTCGCTCGTTCCCGCAGCGGCGAGACGCTGACCGAGACGTACGGCCCCAGCGGCCGGGTCCGCGTCAAGCCGAGCGTCAAGGTCACCGGGACCGGCGGCTCCCGGGAGGCGAAGGTGGCCGTCCAGGTCACCGCGCCGGGATACCAGCCGACCGGGACGGTCAAGATCACGACCAACGGCGGACGTACGGTCACCAAGACGCTCAGCGGAGGTGCGGCCGGTGTCACCTTCGTCAAGCTCCCCGCGGGCGAGTACGCCGTCACCGCCGCTTACAGCGGCGACGAGGTCGCCTACTGGGCCAGCGGGGGTGCCTTCACCACCGTCAACTGACGGCCGGAACAGATCCGCAGCGGGGGTGGTTCAGTGTCATATGACACAGACCACCCCCGCTGCGCCGTCCGAGAAGACCCTCGAGAAGACCTCTGCCGACTTCTGGTTCGACCCCGCCTGTCCCTTCGCCTGGATCACCTCGCGCTGGATCCTCGAGGTCGAGAAGGTGCGGGACGTCGAGGTGACCTGGCACATCATGAGCCTGGCGTACCTGAACCAGGACAAGGACATCCCGGAGGACTACCGGAAGATGCTCGCGACCGCGTGGGGCCCGGTGCGGGTCTGCATGGCGGTGCAGCACGAGTACGGCCAGGAGAAGCTCGCCGAGATCTACACGGCGCTCGGCACCCGGCGCCACGTGGAGAAGAAGGAGTTCACCCGCGAGGTCATCGAGGACGCGCTGGTCTCGGTCGGGCTGCCGGTCGAGCTCGCCGACGCGATGGACGACTCCTCGTACGACGAGGACATCGCCAAGTCCCACCACGAGGGCATGGACCAGGTCGGCAACGACGTCGGCACCCCGACGATCGCGATGAACGGCTCGGCCTTCTTCGGACCGGTCATCTCCAAGGCGCCCAAGGGCGAGGAGGCCGGCAAGCTCTGGGACGGGTTCCAGCTGATCACGTCCTACCCCTACGTCTACGAGCTCAAGCGCGCCCGGGTCCACGACCTCGACTTCAGCTGAAGGTTTACCGGTGACGCCCCGCCGAACCAGTCGTAGGTTGGCGGGGTGACTACAACAGACGAGGCAGGAATTCTCTCGCGGGCGCTGGACCAGACCGGCGACCTGCTCGACCGGGTGCACGCCGAGACCGTCTCGCGGCCGACGCCGTGCCGGCAGTGGGACGTCGGCACGCTGGCCGACCACGTGATCGCGGACGGCGGCAACTTCGTCACCATGCTTCGTGGCGGAGAGCCCGACTGGGGCGCGCCGGCGCCGCACGTCAGCGAGAGCTGGGGGCCGACGTTCAGGGTCGGCGCCGACGACGTCCTGCACGCATGGGGACAGGGTCCCGGCGTGCCGGTCGGCTTGCTCGTCGCTGAGTACGCCACCCACTCCTGGGACCTCGCGCAGGCGCTCGACGTCCCGACCTCCGAGCTCGACCCGGAGCTGGCCGAGGTCGCGCTGGGCTTCATGGAGGCGACCCTGAAGCCGGAGATGCGCACGGGTGCGTTCGACGCCGAGGTGGCGGCGCCCGAGGGCGCCGGGGCGTACGAGCGGCTGGCTGCTTTCGCGGGACGCAGACTCGCCTGACACCATGGTCGTGTGGTTGACCAGATGGGAGTGCTCGCGCTGCAGCGGGCCCTGACGCAGGCAGCAGAGCTTCTCGACACCGTCACGGCGGAGGATCTGGCGCGGCCGACGCCGTGCCCCGAGTGGGATCTGCGCAAGCTGGCCAACCACATGATCGCCCAGCCCCGCGTCTTCGTGACGATGCTGCAGGGCTCGCCGCCGGGATGGGATGGGCGTGAGGACTACGCGGTCAACCTGGGCGAGGAGCTGCGCACCAGGGGCAACGCGCTGATCAACCTGTGGCGCGAGGTCGGCCCCGACGACATGGTGATGATCGACCCCGACTGGCAGTCGGCCGAGATCGCGGTCCACACCTGGGACCTGTCCGCGGCGCTCGGCCGCCCGACCGACGGTCTCGACGAGGCGGTCGCCCAGCGGGCGGTCGTCGCGATGGACCGCATCCTCGGGCCGGAGCGCAAGGGGCGGGCCTTCGCCAACGCGCTCTCGGCGCCGGAGGGATCGGGTGCCTACGAGCACCTGGCTGCGTACGCGGGGCGTCCGGTGCCGTTCGTGGCGTGACTCCGAACTGGGCCTCATGAGTCACAGAGGTCTCAAACGACACACCGAACACATGCGTTTGCGGCATGTCGGGCGCTCGACTCTTCAAAATCAAGGGTATGGCCAGCTTCCCCCGCGTCATCACCATGACCCTGACCGCTGTCGTTGTCGGCGCGTCGATGCTCGTGCCTGCTATCGGTTCGGCGATCGGTCCGGCAGCCGCCGAGGACGGTCAGCTGATCAAGCTGCCCCGTCTCGAGGACGGCATCGCCACCCGTGACGTGAAGCTGCCGCCGCGGCTGACCGAGCGGTCCGCCGCCGCGGCCTCGACGGAGAAGCTGCGTACGACGACCTTCTCGATGGTCGGGGTCTCCTGGACCGGGGCGGAGACTCCCCAGGTCGAGGTGCGGGTGAGCAAGTCGGACACGTGGCGCGAGTGGCAGGAGCTGCCGCTGCAGGAGGACCTGCCCGACGGCGCCGAGAGCGTCGCCGCGCGCGGCAAGATCGAGCGCCGGGGCACCCAGCCGGTGTGGACCGGCCGGGCCAGCGGCGTACAGGTGCGGGTCGAGGGTGCGCAGCCCAAGGACCTGAAGCTGACCCTGATCAACACCGGGCCGCAGGAGGACGTCAAGGCTCCGAAGCGGGAGGCCGACGACCTGGGCTACGGCAGCGCTTCGAACGACAGCGCCAACGGCCGGGTCGCGCGGTCGCGACCGAAGTGGGCGCCGAAGCCGACGATCTTCACCCGGTCGCAGTGGGGTGCCAACAACTCCTGGCGCAACGGCCGCCCGGAGTACAACAGCTCGCTGAAGCAGGTCCACATCCACCACACCGCCACGAGCAACAACTACTCCAAGGGCGACGTGCCGGGGATCATCCGTGGCATCTACAGCTATCACACCAGGTCACTGGGGTGGTTCGACATCGCCTACAACTTCCTCATCGACAAGTACGGCCGCGCCTGGGAGGGCCGCTCCGGCGGCATCGACCGGCTCGTCAAGGGCGCGCACACGCGTGGCTTCAACCACCAGTCGATGGGCATCGCCCTGATCGGCAACTTCGAGAACGTACGTCCCTCCGACGACGCCCTCATCAAGACCGAGCGGATGGCGGCCTGGAAGCTCGACATGGCCGGTCGCGACGAGCGCGGCACGCTCGAGACGATCTCGAAGGGCAGCGACCGGTTCCCGGCCGGCCGGCGCGTCCGGGTCTGGGTCATCGACGGCCACTTCCACACCAACGAGACCTCCTGCCCGGGCGCCCAGCTCGCCAAGTGGCTGCCGTGGATCCGGAAGTACGCCTACCAGCGGGACCAGATGTTCAACCCGTGATCCGGGTTGCCGGTGTCGATATAAAACGAGTGGCTGCCTCTCCCTAGGATGGGGCCATGAGCAACGTTCTGTCCGCAGTCGCCTGGCCGTACGCAAACGGCCCGCGCCACATCGGCCACGTGGCCGGTTTCGGCGTGCCCTCCGACGTCTTCAGTCGGTACATGCGGATGGCGGGCCACGACGTGCTCATGGTCTCCGGCTCCGATGAGCACGGCACCCCGATCCTGATCGCCGCCGACGAGGCCGGCGTGACGCCCCAGGAGCTCGTCGACAAGAACCACCGGATCATCGTCGAGGATCTGGTCTCGCTCGGTCTGACGTACGACCTCTACACCCGCACCACCTCGGCCAACCACCACTCGGTGGTGCAGGAGCTGTTCCTCGGCGTGTGGAACAACGGCTACTTCGTCGAGCAGACCTCCAAGGGTGCGATCTCGCCCTCGACCGGCCGGACGCTGCCGGACCGCTACATCGAAGGCACCTGCCCGATCTGTGGGGCCGACGGGGCCCGCGGTGACCAGTGCGACAACTGTGGCAACCAGCTCGACCCGGACCAGCTGATCAACCCGGTCTCCAAGATCAACGGCGAGACGCCGGAGTTCGTCGAGACGCAGCACTTCTTCCTCGACCTGCCCGCGCTGGCCGATGCGCTGCACGCGTTCCTCGACGATCGCGAGCAGACCGGCCTGTGGCGTCCCAACGTCATCCGGTTCAGCCAGAACATCCTCAAGGAGATCCGCCCGCGCGCGATGACACGCGACATCGACTGGGGCATCAAGGTGCCGCTCGACGGCTGGCGCGAGAACCCGACCAAGCGGATGTACGTCTGGTTCGACGCGGTCATCGGCTACCTGTCCGCCTCGATCGAGTGGGCCCGACGCTCCGGCTCGCCCGAGGCGTGGCGCGACTGGTGGAACGACCCGGGGGCGCTGTCGTACTACTTCATGGGCAAGGACAACATCGTCTTCCACTCCCAGATCTGGCCGGCCGAGCTGATCGCATACAACGGTCAGGGGTCGAAGGGTGGTCAGCCCGGTTCCTACGATGTGCTGAACCTGCCGACTGAGGTGGTCTCCAGCGAATACCTGACGATGGAGGGCAAGAAGTTCTCCTCCTCGAAGAAGATCGTGATCTACGTGCGCGACCTCCTCTCGCGCTACCAGCCCGACGCGTTCCGCTACTTCGTGGCGGCCGCCGGCCCCGAGTCGAACGACTCCGACTTCACCTGGGCGGAGTTCGTGCGGCGTACGAACGACGAGCTCGTCGCCGGCTGGGGCAACCTGGTCAACCGCACCGCCACCCTGATCGCGAAGAACTTCGGCGAGCTGCCCGCAGCCGGGACGCTGACCGAGGCGGACCAGGCGATCCTCGACACCGTCGGCGCCGCGTTCGGCACGGTGGGCGACCTGATCGGCCGTCACCGGCAGAAGCAGGCGATCGGCGAGGCGATGCGTGCGGTCGGCGAGGTCAACAAGTACGTCACCGACCTCGAGCCCTGGAAGTTGGCCAAGGCTCCCGAGGACCGCGAGCGTCTGGGCACCGTGCTGCACGTGATGGCCCAGTGCGTCGCCGACCTCAACCTGATCCTGTCCCCGTTCCTGCCGTTCTCCGCCAACGAGATCGACAAGGCGCTGGGTGGCAAGGGTGAGGTCGCCCCGATGCCCCGCATCGAGGAGGTCGAGGACCTCGACGACGGCAAGGCCTACCCGATCATCACCGGCGACTACTCCGGCGCCCCGACCTGGGAGCGCCACGAGATCGTCGTCGGCACCCCGGTCGCCAAGCCCACCCCGGTCTTCCAGAAGCTGGACACCGCGATCATCGACGAGGAGCTCGACCGCCTGGGCATCAAGCCGCAGGAGTGAACTGGGTAGAAGTCCGCAGCCACCCAATGGCTGCGGACTTCTACCTATTTACGTGCGTCCACGATCCAGTCGTAGCCGAGCCCGAGCAAGATCCGATCGGACGTCATGAACTCAAGGCCCTCCGCCGCGGCCTGAGCAACCAGGATGCGGTCGAATGGGTCGTGCTTGCTCAACGCCTCGAACTTGGCCACGCGTGCCGCGTGCCGTTCCGTGAACGGAAGCGGGGTGATGCCCTGATCGCCGAAGAGCCGGACGAGATCGTCCGGTGCATCCAGCTTGCCGAGCATCCTCTTCATCGTGATCTCGAAATGGGAGATCGATGACGCGTAGACCGGACCGCCTTCGATGAGGTCCCACGCCACGGGCCCCAATGTGTCCGGGAACGCCGTCATCCGAATCAAGACGTTGGTGTCGAGCAGCATCAGTCGCGGTTCGCCTGGATCTCGAGCTCCGGGTCGAACATGCCCCTGATCTCCTCATCCATCGCTTCCCACTCGTCGTCGCTCGGCAGCGAGAACATGCCGCGGAGGCCACCGAGCCGGACGTTGGACTGCGGAAGGGCCGTGATCTGGACAACGGGCTTTCCTGCACGCGCGATGATCACCGTCTCGCCGTGCTCGGCCTGATCGACCAGGCGAGACAGATGCGTCTTCGCCTCGTGAATGTTGACCTGCGTCGTCATGAGACCAGTCTAGGTTAGTCCGACTTAGTCCACCAGGGTGGAAATCGTTGGATCAAGCCGGTGCGTGGCTGCGAGGATCGGCGCATGATCGCACTGCTCGGCGACGACCGGGGACACCGTAGCCATCAGGAGCTCAACGCCCTCCGGCCGCAGCTGGCCGAGCTCGGGGTCGAGACGGAGTGGGTGCCGACCGACTCCGGGTTCGACCCTTTGACAAGCTCAGGACATCGCATCGCGGCCTTTGACGGGGTCTGGCTCGTGCCCGGCTCGCCCTACGCCGATGACGCCGCGGTTCTCGCTGCGCTCACGGTCGTGCGGGAGCGGGGCATCCCGTTCCTCGGGGTGTGCGGTGGGATGCAGTACGCGGTGCTGGAGTGGACCCGCAACGTGCTCGGTTCTGCGGCGACCCATGCCGAGTCCGACGGCGCGGGCGAGGACAACGCGGTCGCCGCGCTGGCCTGTTCGCTCTACGGCGAGGAGCGGCTGGTGACCCCGGTCCCCGGCACCCGCTTCGCGGGCTGGCAGCCGGAGCCGTTCGTCGGCATGCACTTCTGCAACTACGCGCCCACAGCCGAGGCCGTGGCGACGCTGGAGAAGATCGGTGTCGTCGTCGGCGCCACCGCGGACGACGCCGGAGCGGAGGTTCTGGAGTTCCCGGACCACCCGTTCTACGTCACCAGCATGTTCCAGCCCCACATCGGTGCCCTCGCCGGAGCCCCGGTCCACCCCCTCGTACGGGCGTTCGTCGAGGTCGCTGGTCGACGGAACGACTGAGTTCGGTCAGCCACCGCCTCCGCCATCGCCGCCCCCTCCTCCACCACCATCTCCGCCCCCGCCGTCTCCGCCGAAGACACCTCCGCCGTCGCCGCCACCGAACCAGTCACCTCCGCGGTGAATGGCTCGGAGGATGCTGCGTAGGGCGGTAACGGCCCAATCGCCCTGAGCGATGTGATCCGCGCGGAGCTTGACGAAGGCCGGCGATACGTCGGGGGACAAGAAGAGTAGATGGATCTGGTCGACGGCGGCGAGGAGACCGATCAAGGTAGCCGTGCGCCGACTCGGGTGGGCGCCCTCGAACAGAGCGGCGGCGAGGTGGTGGCGTACGTCCTGTTTGTAGCTGATCTCGGTGGCCGGCCAGACGGTCCGGGTGCCGAGGAAGCGCTTCTGTTCCTCCCGGCGAAGCAGGCCACGGTGGACGAGGCGGTCGGCGAGATGTCCGAACATCTGGCTGCCGCTGCTCCTGACCAGGGCCATCGGGCGAGGTCTCCCGCCGGCGAGCGTCAGGGTGCGCTGGAGGCAGGGATCCGTGGGGATCCGGACTCCGGTCGGGTGCACTTCCGGGGTGCGTCTGACCGGATCGAGGTGCAGGTGGACCGCTCCGGAGAGCGCGAGCTCGGACACCAGCGCACCGCCGGCGAGGAGGTCGAGCGTCCCCATGTCGAACCCGCCGACGGGACGCCCACTGAAGTCCTCGAGCAAGAGCAGCGCGAGGTCTTCCGCGATCAGCACGAGGTCGTCATTCCGGTTGGGTGATGGCAGCGGCGTAGCGGTTCGCCAGGATCTCGAGGTGGTCGCGGAGCTCTGGGGGTGACTCGACGGTGAAGTCGAGGCCGAGCATGCCGATCCAGACGGCCACGACCTCGAGGCTGTCTCCGCCGGTGACCAGGACGCTGCGGTCGGGGGAGATCGGCTCGACGGTGCCGACGGCGGGGTTGATGCGGGAGATGACCTCGTCGGCGGAGGCGGCGATGATCAGGCGGGCGTGGACGGCCCAGCCGGTGCGGGCGACCTCGCGTACGACGAACTCGGTGAGGTCGCTCTGCTCATCGAACGGCGTGGGATCAGCCGGGCGGAACGGGCGTCCGCCGGGCACCTTCAGACGGAGCCAGTCGACGCGCAGCGGCAGCCAGGCGTCGGCGCGGGGGTCGCGGGCGACGAGGTACCAGCGGCGCTGCCAGGCGATCAGTCGGTAGGGCTCGACCTCGATGGGTTCGTCGCGGTAGTCGGCGCGTACGCCGGCGTGGTCCCGGATCGCGGTGGCCAGCGCCTGCAGGGTGCCGGCGTCGACGTCCGGGTCGGGCACGTTGCTGTCGGTGTTGACGGGGCCAGCCTCCATCGCATCGACCACCGCGGCCAGCTTGCGACGCAGGTGGTCGGGCAGAACCTGCTCGAGCTTTCCCAGCGCCCTGGCGCTGGTCTCCGCGACACCGGTGATGCCCGTCGCGGCACGCAGCCCGACGGCGACCGCGAGCGCTTCCTCGTCGTCCAGCAGCAGCGGCGGAAGCTTCCCGCCGTCACCGAGCCGGTAGCGCCCACCCGGGCCGCGCACCGATTCCACCGGATAGCCGAGCTCGCGCAGCTTGGTCATGTCGTTGCGCACGGTGCGCTCGGAGACGTCGAGCCGGGCGGCCAGGTCGGCGCCGGTCCAGCCGGCAGACGACTGCAGCAGACCGAGGAGCGCGAGCAGTCGCGCAGAGGTTTCCAGCACGGGCTCAGCGTGCGGGAAAAAAGATTCACGGGCCAGCGGAATTCCGGAATCAGGCTTGCCGGAACCCTTCATAACGTAGGTCTCACAAGGTCGGAAACAACCAAGGAGAAGTCATGAACACGCAGGTCAACACCGAGATCAGCACCGTCACCGTCGAGTTCCCGCAGGCGGATCTCGACGACCTCCGCACCCGCCTGGAGCGCACCCGGTTCGCGCCCAGCGTGCCCGGTGACTCCTGGGACTACGGCACCCCGACGGCCTACCTCGCCGACATGGTCGAGCGCTGGAAGAGCTTCGACTGGCGCGCGGTCGAGGCGCGCATCAACGCCGTGCCCAACCACCTGACCGAGATCGACGGACAGGTCATCCACTTCGTCCACGTACCGTCCTCGAACCCGGACGCCAAGGCTCTCCTCCTCGCCCACACCTACCCCGGCTCGTTCCTGGAGTTCCTGCCGATGATCGAGTCGCTGACGGACGAGTTCCACCTGGTGATCCCGGAGTTGCCGGGCTTCGGGCTCTCGACGCCGGTGGTCGAGACCGGCTGGACGATGAAGCGGGCGGCCGAGGCGTACGACGTTCTCATGCGCCGGCTGGGCTACGACTCCTACGGGGTGCACGGCAGCGACGGCGGCGCGATGATCGGTCGCGAGCTGGCCCTGCTGAACCCCGAGGGCTTCCTCGGCGCCCACGTGCTGCAGCTCTTCTCGTTCCCGTCGGGCGACCCGAGCGAGTTCGAGGGCTTCGGGCCGAAGGAGTACGCCGCGCTCGAGCACATGCAGTGGTTCCAGTCGGTCGGCGGCTACAACGCCATGAACGGCTCCCGTCCGCAGACGATCGGTGCGGCGCTGGCCGACTCGCCGGTCGGGACGCTGGCCTACAGCGAGCTCTTCGAGTCCTTCGGCAACGGCACCTCGCTGGTCACCCCCGAGCAGGTCATCGAGCAGGTGACCTATTACTGGCTCACCAACTCCTACGCCTCGGTTGCGCGCTACCACTACGAGGAGGGGCACGCCGAGCGCGAGCCGGAGGTCTCCCAGGGCCGGATCGGGGTCGCCATCTTCAAGGACGACTTCCAGACCATCCGGTCGCTGGCCGAGCGGGACAACGCCAACATCCAGCACTGGTCGGAGTTCCCCGAGGGCGGCCACTACGCGGCCATGGAGCGTCCCGAGGACGTCGCCGCCGACCTGCGGGCGTTCTTCGCCTGACGGCCCGCATGAACCCGAGGATCGCAGCCCCTCCGCGGCTGCGATCCTCGGGTTTTGTCAGGTGGCCGTCGTGGTGACGGTGGTGGCGACCATCACCGCGGTCATGACCGCGGTGACCTCGTCCATCGCGTCCTTGACGCCCTTGGCGGCCCAGTCGCCGCGGGCGATCTCCTTGGCCCGCTTCTTCACCGCTCCAGCGCCGACGGCGCTCGTGTCGACCACCTTGTGGGCGAGGTCGATCGAGGAGAGGAGGGCGATGAGCGGGCCGGTCCGTTCGTCGGGCGCGGCGCCCTGGATGAGGACGGCGACCAGGTGGCCGCGTACGGCGTTCTCGTGGGTCGAGTCCGCGGCCGGCCAGGTGGTGCGCGGGAAGAGGCCGAGGATCTTCTCGTCGCGGCGCCTGAGGATGTTGCGATCGCTCAGCCGCGCGGCGAGGGCCTCGTGCAGGCCCTTGCCGAGGTTGGTGACGGCGTTCTTGGCCGCCAGTGGCTTGGCCGCCAGCACGTCGTACGCAGCGGCCAGGACAGGCTCGTCCGGCCGCCCGCCCGGCACCGCCACGGCCTTGGCCGGGGTGAGCCCGGACTTGGGGACGACCTGGACCGAGCCCGCCATGACGAGCTCGGTCAGGATCGCTCCGCCCAGCGCCTGCTGGACCCAGGACGAGGCGAGCGTGCCCTTCTCGTCATCGAGCACGAGCAGCAGCAGGTCTTCCGCGATCAGCATGTATCGACGGTAAAACGACTCGCTGTCCGGCGCCTCCTACGAAAGACGGATCTTTGCTCGGACCTTCGTCTAGGCCTGTGCCGACTCCGGGCCGGCGACGTCGAACATCCAGCTCACGCCGAACTTGTCCTCGAACTGGCCGAAGTAGTCGCCCCACGGGGCCTGCGCGAACGGCATCCCGGGCGTGCCGCCCTCGGAGAGCTTGGCGTAGTAGTCGGCGAAGCGCGGGTGGTCGGCGGCGTCGGCGCTGGTCATCGCGACGGTGATGCCGGCGGTCGGGGCGACGTAGTCCATGCCCATCCCGGGAGGCGTGTCGGCGGCCATCAGGACGAGGCCGTCGTCGAGGGTGAGCGAGCCGTGCATGACCAGGTCCTTCGCCTCCGGCGGCACCGGACCCATCGCGTCGCCCATGGAGTCGAAGGTCATCGTCTCGACGGTGCCGCCGAGCACCGACCGGTAGAACTCGAGCGCCTCAGCGGCCTCGGACTTGAAGCTGATGTACGGGTTGAGCGTTGCCATTCGGATCGTCTCCTTTGATCGATTTCCGACCCCGTTTCGCTCACAGTAGGCGCGCCGAAGGATGTGGAGAAGGGCAATTCGCGTCGGTTTGCCCTGTTTTCGGGGCCGCTGTCACGGATGGACGATCCCGACGCCCAGCCACCCAGCCAGCGCCTCGATCTCGGCCTCGACCGCGTCACCGATCTCGGCGGTCCACCCGAAGTCCTCATGGACGGCGAAGACGTTCATCAGCGCCTTCTTGTGGTCCACCTTCGCGTCGAGCTTCCCGACGAGCCGCTCGCCGTACAGGATCGGGAGGGCGAAGTAGCCCCAGCGGCGCTTGGCGGCCGGCTTGTACATCTCCAGGACGTACTCGAACCCGAACAGGTCCAGCGCCCGGTCGCGGTCGTAGACGAGGCGGTCGAAGGGGGAGAGCAGGGCAGCCCGTGGCGCGAACCCGTCCTCGAGGGCGGCCAGAGCCTCGGGGTCGACCCGCCACTCGCTGTCGATGCCGGCCACGGTGCACGGGACGCCCGCGTCCCCGGCGCCGAGCACCTCGCCGCCAGAGGAGTCCTTCCGCCCGGGACGCGCGATCCCGAGCGAGGCCAGGCGGCGCACGGTCTCGACCCTCAGGGCCTCCTCTGGGGAGGGCTCTACCGACGTGGGGCTCAGGTCGGAGGGGTAGACGCGCTCGGCGAGATCCCAGGTGCGCAGCTTGCCGCGGCGGCCGGCGATCGCGACCTCGCCCATCCGGTTGAGCAGCTCGATCATCCGCAGGACGTTCTTGTCGTTGGTCCAGCCGGTCGACGCCCAGGGCACCTCGGCGGTGTCCTCGATCTCGCCGGCCACGAGGGGGCCGTCGGCTCGCAGCCGATCCAGGACCTGCGTACGGAATCTCTTATTGGCCTCCACCCACTCGACGGCCGTGGGGTGGATCCGGCCCGGAGACAGAGCGAGAACCGTCTCGATCTCGTCCATGGGGAAGATGAAGCTGGAGAACTCCACCAGCGAGCGCTCCTGCTCGAGGGCGAAGGTCAGATCCGAATGATCGTACGCATCCCCCAACCGCGACCACGCCACCAGATCCGCGCTCGGCGCGATCGCCTTGGTCGGGTCGATCTGCAGAAGCGTCAGCTGATCGACCGTCTCCACCAGCGAGACGGGCCGGTGCGCGTCGAGGAGCTGGGCGCGTACAGCGATCCGTCGCGCCTGTTCCGGGGTCAGGGTGAGCGTCATGGTCGACACAGTATGGGGAGTTCCGGACGACCTGCTGCCGATTCGAACCGATCTTCCGATTCCGCTTGACCGCGCCGATGTTAACGCTCACACTGGGTCGCATCGTGACGACGGTCACACTGGCCGCCGCAGTAAAAACACTGGAGGACGACAGTGAAGAAGACCCTCATCGGGCTGTGTGCGCTCGCCATGGGTGGGATGTCGCTCAGCGCGTGCGGCGGCAGCGAAGCCGCCGACGACGGCTCGATCACCATGGGGTTCGCCCAGGTCGGCGCCGAGAGTGGCTGGCGCACCGCGAACACCACATCGATCCAGGACTCGGCCGAGGAGGCCGGCATCGACCTGAAGTTCTCCGACGCTCAGCAGAAGCAGGAGAACCAGATCAAGTCGATCCGGTCCTACATCCAGCAGAAGGTGGACGTCATCGCGTTCAGCCCGGTCGTCGAGACCGGCTGGGACGCGGTGCTCCAGGAGGCCAAGCGCGCCAAGATCCCCGTCGTGCTGACCGACCGGGCCGTGGACACCGAGGACACCTCGCTCTACGTCACCTTCATCGGCTCCGACTTCGTCGAGGAGGGTGAGAAGGCGGGGCAGTGGCTGGTCGACAACGCCGACGCCTCCGACGTCGACAAGGACGGCGCGGTCAACGTCGTCGAGCTTCAGGGCACCACCGGATCGGCTCCGGCGATCGACCGCAAGAAGGGGTTCGAGGACAAGATCTCCGCGGACTCCAAGATCAAGATCACCGAGTCGCAGACCGGTGACTTCACCCGTGACGGCGGCAAGCAGGTCATGGAGGCCTTCTTGCAGTCCAACCCGAAGATCGACGTCGTCTACGCCCACAACGACGACATGGGCCTGGGTGCGATCGAGGCGATCAAGGCGGCCGGCAAGAAGCCCGGCACCGACATCAAGATCATCACCGTAGACGCGGTCAAGGACGGCATGACCGCACTGGCCGCCGGCGAGATCAACTACATCGTCGAGTGCAGCCCGTTGCTCGGGCCGCAGCTGATGGACGTCGCCGAGAAGGTCGTCGCCGGCGAGGAGGTCCCCGACCGCATCGTCACCGAGGAGACCACCTTCACCCCGGAGCAGGCCGCTGAGGCGCTGCCCGACCGCAAGTACTGACGCCCGTTGACCGAGGTGCCTCGGTGAGGCGTCGCTTCCCTCGTGGAACTCCACGAGGGAAGCGCGCGCTCACCGAGCTACCTCGGTGAGCATTCCGCCGCCGCCCCCTCCGACCCCGCCAGGAGCCAGTACGACATGAGCCAGGCAGAAATGAAGCCACCCCGGCCGGTGGTGGAGATGCTCGACGTCTCCATCACGTTCGGAGCGGTCCGAGCGCTCGACAGCGTCTCGCTGCGACTCCTGCCGGGGGAGGTGCACGCGCTCATGGGAGAGAACGGGGCCGGGAAGTCGACGCTGATCAAGGCCCTGACCGGGGTCTACACGATCGACTCGGGACGGGTGGAGATCGCCGGCGTCGAAACCCAGTTCGCCACCCCGGCCGCGGCTCAGCACGCCGGGATCAGCACGGTCTACCAGGAGGTCAACCTGGTGCCGAACCTCACCGTGGCCGAGAACATGCTCCTCGGTCGCGAGCCGCGCCGCCTCAACGGGATCGGCCCGATCGACCGCCGGGCGATGAACCGCCGCGCGGCCGCCTCGCTGCAGGGCCTCGGCATCGACATCGACCCCGGGTCAGAGCTCGGCAGCCACCCGATCGCCGTCCAGCAGCTCGTCGCGATCGCGCGTGCCGTCGACACCGATGCTCGGGTGCTGATCCTCGACGAGCCGACCTCCAGCCTCGACGCCGACGAGGTGGCCAGGCTCTTCGAGGTGATGCGCAGACTGCGCGACCAGGGCACCGCGATCGTCTTCGTCTCCCACTTCCTCGACCAGGTCTTCGAGATCTCCGACCGGATGACGATCCTGCGCAACGGCCGCGTGGTGGGTGAGCGGCTGGTCGAGGGGACCACCCAGCTGGAGCTGGTGCAGCTGATGATCGGCCGCGACCTCCAGGTCCTCGAACGCCTCGACCATGCCGTGCACGAGGCATCCGAGGAGGCTGCGACCGATCAGCGCCTCCCGGTGCTGAGCGCCGTCGGGCTGGGCCGGAAGGGGAGCCTCGAGGCCACCGATCTCACCCTGTACCCCGGCGAGGTCGTCGGCATCGCCGGCCTGCTCGGCTCGGGGCGTACGGAGCTGGCCCGGCTGCTGTTCGGCGCCGACGCCCCGGACACCGGCGACCTCACGGTTCGCGGCTCGAGTCGGCGGAGGCTGCGCAGTCCCCGACACGCGATCGACCGCAAGCTCGCCTTCTGCAGCGAGGACCGCAAGGCCGAGGGGGTCTTCGAGGAGCTCTCCGTGGCCGACAACATGCTGCTCGGCCTGCAGGCCACCCGTGGCTGGCTGCGGCCGATCCCGACGGCTACCCGGGACAAGCTGGTCAAGGAGTTCATGACCGCTCTCGACGTACGCCCGGCCGACCCGAGCCTCCCGATGCGGAGTCTGTCCGGCGGCAACCAGCAGAAGGTTCTGCTGGCGCGCTGGCTGATCACGGAGCCCGACGTACTCCTGCTGGACGAGCCCACCCGCGGCATCGACATCGGTGCCAAGACCCAGATCCAGCAGCTCGTCGCCGATCTCGCCGAGAAGGGGATGAGCGTGGTGTTCATCTCCGCCGAGCTCGAGGAGGTGCTCCGGCTGAGCCACCGGCTGGTGGTCCTCAAGGACCGCCGCAAGATCGACGAGCGGCCCAACCGGGGCATCGAAGTCAACGACGTACTCGAGATCATCACCGGCGAACCCGGCGGCCTCGCCGAGAAGGAGCGAGCAGATGCCTGAGAACATCAGACCGGGCCAGGGGCTCGGCGCCCGCGCGATGGCCCACCGTCTCTTCTGGCCGCTGGCCGCGCTCGGCGCGCTGCTGGTGGTCAACCTGATCGCAACGCCGACCTTCTTCAACGTACGCATCCAGGACGGTCACCTCTTCGGCAGCCTGGTCGACATCGTCCGCAACGGTGCCCCGGTGCTGCTGGTCGCGATCGGGATGACGCTGGTCATCGCGACCCGCGGGATCGACCTCTCGGTGGGGGCGGTGGCGGCGATCGCCGGCGCCGTCGCCTGCGTCTACATCGTCAAGAGCCCCGCCGACGGAGCCCTGGGCACGGCCGTCATCGCGATCACGATGGCGCTCGCGGTCTGCGTCGCGCTGGGGCTGTGGAACGGCTTCCTGGTCGCGGTGGTCGGCATCCAGCCGATCATCGCCACGCTGGTCCTGATGGTCGCCGGCCGCGGGATCGCGATGCTGGTGACCGGTGGCCAGATCACCACGGTCAACAACGACGCCTTCGCCGCGCTGGCCTCGGGCCATCTGCTCACCCTCCCGGTCGCCGCTCTGATCGCGCTCGGGGTCTTCGCCGCCACCCAGATCGTCGTACGCCGCACGGCGCTCGGCCTGCTCATCGAGTCGGTCGGGATCAACCCGGAGGCGAGCCGGCTGGCCGGCGTACGCTCCCGCACGATCATCTGGACCGTCTACGTCTTCGCGGCATTGTGCGCCGGCACCGCCGGTCTGATCATCGCCGCCAACACCCACTCGGTGAACGCCAACAGCCTCGGACTGTGGATCGAGCTGGACGCCATCCTGGCCGTCGTCATCGGAGGTACGTCGCTGGCCGGCGGCCGCTTCTCGCTGACGGGCACCCTGGTCGGGGCGATGCTGATCGCCACCCTCAGCCGGACCATCCCCAACATCGGCATCCCGGCCGAGGCCAACTATCTGTTCAAGGCGCTGGTGGTCGTGGTCGTGTGCCTGCTGCAGTCGCCGAAGGCGCGGGCAGTGCTGCAACGACGCAGCGACCGTACGCCGACCAGCCGCGAGGAGGCTGTCGCATGAGTGTTCAGGTGCCCGCGATCGAGACCGGGCTCATCGCCCGGGTCGCGCGCTACAGCCCGCCGCGGCGCTACCTCCCCGTGCTCGGCACGTTCGCGCTGTTCATCGGCATGTTCGGGGTCGGCGGGCTCCGCTATGAGGGGTTCGCCGACCCGCAGGTCTTCCTGACCCTGTTGCTCGACAACGCGTTCCTGATCGTGCTCGCGGTCGGAATGACCTTCGTGATCCTCACCGGCGGGATCGACCTCTCGGTCGGCTCCAACGTGGCCCTCTCGACACTGATCGCGGCTCGGACGCTCGAGCTCGGCCTGCCGGTGGTCGCGGTGATCGTGATCGTGCTCCTGTCCGGCACCCTGCTCGGCACCGCGATGGGGCTATTGATCCACTACTTCGACATCCAGCCCTTCATCGCCACCTTGGCGGGCATGTTCCTGGCCCGCGGGCTCTGCTACCTGATCAGCGTCGACTCGATCCCGATCAAGGACGAGACCTTCTCGGCCATCGCGTTCGGCACGATCACCCTGCCCGGTGGCTACTACCTCGGCTGGACGGCGGTCTTCGCGCTGGTGGTCGTCGCGGTCGCTGCGTACGTCCTCGCCTCGACCCGCTTCGGACGCACCGTCTACGCCCTCGGCGGCAGCGAGCCGTCGGCGCTGCTGATGGGTTTGCCGGTCGCGGCGACCAAGGTCGGGGTGTACGCGATCAGCGGGCTGTGTGCTGCGCTGGGCGGGCTGCTGTTCGCGCTCTACACGCTCTCGGGCTACTCGCTGCACGCGGTCGGGATGGAGCTCGACGCGATCGCAGCTGTCGTCATCGGCGGCACGCTGCTCACCGGCGGTCGTGGGTTCGTGATCGGGTCGCTGCTGGGTGTGCTCGTGCTCGGCACGATCCAGACCTTCATCTCCTTCGACGGCACGCTGTCTTCTTGGTGGACTCGGATCTCGATCGGGGTGCTGGTGCTCGTGTTTGTCGTTGCGCAGAGGGTGTTGACTCGGCGGGGGTAGGTCGGTTTCCGCCTCTGTTGGGGGCCGTGTTTTTGTGGTTGGGGTTTGCCGCCGACCCTGTCTTGGAGGGTGTTCTCGGCGGCGTCCGGAGTAAAGGACGGCCTTCGGCCGCCGGCTGACGCCGGTCGCCTGCGGCGATCCTTGACACCGGCCGTCGCCGAGAATTTTGGCTGGCTATCGGGTCGGCGGCAGGGGTTTGGCGCGGAGGTTTGGGTTGGGTCGGGGTTCGGGATCTTGGGCGAACGAATTTTCGTTCGCCTCCAGATCCTGCCTCGGCTGGGGAGGGGTTGGCGGGTGGAAGAAATTTTTCTTTCACCCCGGAGACCCCTTGTCTGGCGCAGGCGTGGAGCGGTCACCTGCCGTGGGTGAGTGCTCCACGGCCACACCCGGGCCGCCGCCCCGATAGCCAGCCAAATCTTTTCTCGACGTGGTCCGGTGTCAAGGATCGCCGAAGGCGACCGGCGAAGCCGGCGGCCGAAGGCCGTCCTTGACTCCGGGGCAGGTCGAGAAGACCCTCGAAGAACGGGTCGGCGGCCCAGACCAACCCCGTGGAAACAGCAGCGCAGACGAAGAGTCGCCCCCGCGTACGACCAAAATCTTCTGACCGACCCCGCAGAACTACAGCCGCCCGAGCGCCGCCCGAAGAGGATCGAGGCCGAGCGAGCCGAGGTCGAGCGCCGCGCGGTGGAAGGCCTTCATGTCGAAGGCGGCGCCGGCACGTGCACGCGCATCCTCACGTGCCTGGAGCCAGATCCGCTCACCGACCTTGTAGGACGGGGCCTGGCCCGGCCAGCCGAGGTAGCGGGCGACCTCGAAGTCGAGGAAGGCGTCCTCCATCAGGCAGTGCTGCCCGATGAACTCTCGGCCGAGCTCGGGCGTCCACACCTCGCCGGGGTGGAAGCCGAACGGGTTGTCCTCCGGGATCGTCAGCTCCAGGTGCATGCCGATGTCGATGATCACCCGCGCGGCCCGGAAGGACTGCCCGTCGAGCATGCCGAGACGATCACCGGGGTCGTCCAGGTAGCCGAGATCGTCCATGAGGCGCTCGGCGTAGAGCGCCCAGCCCTCGCCGTGGCCCGAGACCCAGCACATCAGCCGCTGCCAGCGGTTGAGCAGCTCGGCGCGGTAGGCGGTCTGCGCGACCTGGAGGTGATGGCCCGGCACACCCTCGTGGTAGACCGTGGTCAGCTCGCGCCAGGTGCCGAACGAGGTGACCGACTCGGGCACCGACCACCACATCCGGCCGGGCCGGGAGAAGTCCTCGGAGGGGCCGGTGTAGTAGATCCCGCCGTCGGTGGTCGGCGCGATCATGCACTCGATCCGCCGGACCGGCTCGGGGATGTCGAAGTGCACGTCGGCCAGCTCCGCGATGGCGCGGTCGGCGGCGGTCTGCATCCACTCCTTGAGCGCGGCAGTCGAGGTCAGCTGCCGCGCGGGGTCCTTGTCGAGATGGGCGGCCGCCTCGACGACGCTCGCGCCAGGCAGGATCCGGTCGGCGGTGGCCTCCATGTCGTCGGAGAGTCGTTTGAGCTCCTCCCAACCCCAGGCGTACGTCTCCTCGAGGTCGATCTCGGCGCCGAGGTAGCGCCGGGAGGAGAGCTGGTAGTGGTCGCGCCCGACGGCCTCCTTCGGGAGCCCGTTGGGCACCAGGTCGGCGGCCATGAAGCGCCCGAACTCGGCGAACGCCTCGTTGGCCTTCGTGGCCGAGGCCTCGAGCTCGGCGCGCAGGGAGGCAGGAACGGCGTCGGGGGCACGTGAGACCAGACCGTTGAAGAAGTCGCCGGCGCCCTTCTGCCCGGTCCAGCTCAGGATCTGGTCGGCGACCTTCTCGTACTGAGCCGTCGCCGAGACCCGCCCGGCCGCGGCCTCCTCCCGGAGGGTCGCGGTGTAGCCCGCGACCGCGTCCGGCATCCCGGCCAGCCGGGCGCCGATCGCGGCCCAGTCGTCCTCGGTGCCGGTCGGCATCAGGTCGAAGACCTCGCGCAGGTTGTGGATGCCGCTGGTGATGACGGAGACGAACTTCCGGTCCAGCTGCGCGTCGGCGAACTCGATGTCGAGCCCGACCCGCTCCAGGAACGCGTCCTTGGCGACCTGCTCACGCTCGTCGACCGGCTTGATCGCGGCCACGTCGGCGTAGGCCGCACGGTTGAGCTCCTCCACTGCCTGCATCCCGTCGGGGGAGAGGTCGGGGAGGTCCGCGTCGTGGCCGGCGACACCGACGTACGTCGCTGTCAGCGGGTCGAGGGCGCAGAGCTCCTCGACATAGCGGTCGGTGCGGGCGTCTACTTCACGGGTCACCCGGCCAACCTTAGGACCGGGACGTCTTGGGGCAACTCAATTCCGCTTTACACGCAACGAACACGACAGACTTCGCGTAGGAGGGGTGTGAACGTGCCAGAGGAGGTGTCCGTGGATGCCGAAGAGCAGGAGAGGGATCCGGACTTCGGGGCCTGGGTGGCCTCGAGGGGGCCCGCGCTACAGCGGTTCGCCTATCTGGTGACCGGCAACAACTCCGACGCTCCTGACCTGGTGCAGGACGCCCTCGCCCGTGCGCTGCCGCGGTGGGAGTCGCTGGCGGCGTCCGGGACGGCGGAGGCGTACGTGAAGAGGAGCATCGTCAACGGGTCGATCAGCGGCTGGCGCAAGCGGCGCCGGCTGGTACTGGTCGAGGACGTCGAGCCGATGGCGACCAGCCATGAGCCCGGCCCCGAGGAGCGGGACGCGGACGAGGCGTGGGAGCTGGTGCAGACGCTCCCGTCCAACCAGCGAGCGGCGGTGGTTCTCCGGTTCTACGAGGACCTGTCGTTCGCGCAGATAGCGACGGTGCTCGACTGCGCCGAGGCGACCGCCCGCTCACATGTGCACCGGGCGCTGGCCAAACTGAGGCAGCGGTTGAACGAGCAAGGCTCTGTTGATCAGAGAGGGAACGAGGGGGTTGACAATGAGTGACTTCGAGCGCGAGGAGCGGGCCTTCCGGGCCGCCCTGGCCCGTGCGGCCGACGGTTTCGAGCCGCGGGAGCTCGCGATCCCCGGGGCCTCTGATGAGGCTGGACCGGCTGACCTGTCCGACCAGACCGAGAAGGCCGAGGAGAATGCACCCGTACGCCGGAAGGCGCCCTGGATCCTGGCCGCTGCCGCCGCGGTGCTGGCCGTCGTCGGCCTGGGTGGCGTGGTGGCCAACCTGCAGCCCACGGGCAGCGGTGGCGAGAGCACAGCCGCGAGCGACGCCTCCGACGGCGCCGAGGACGGTTCCGGCAACGCACCCAAGGCGCTCGGTGCCGACGAGGCGGCCCCCGAAGGCACCTACATCGAGCGCGGCCGCACCGATCTGCCCGCGCCCGCGGACGGCAACCGCTGGGCGGTCCGCTACGACATCGCCTTCCAGGTGCCCGAGGAGTGGGCCGACGCCACAGCGCCGGCGCTGCCGGAGTGCATCGCGAAGCCCGGCGACCAGTGGGACACCGTGCCGCGGACTCCTTACGTCGCGAACATCACCAACCAGCCGGTGCCGCGTATCGCCTGCAACGAGACCGAGGACCGTGACTTCCCGCCGCAGTTCGGCAAGGTGCCGTTCGCGCTGTGGCAGCCCTACGTCCTGATCGAGAGGCCGGGCAAGGGCGCCAGCCTCCAGACCGGTTCCTGGGAGCACGAGGGCTGGTTGCTGACCCGGGTCCAGGTCGGGGATGACGCGTACGCCACGATCCTCACCGGGCCGGGCGACGAGCGGGTCAACCAGGAGATCAAGGGGTCCCTGAGGACCGTGGCGAAGGATCCCTACGGCTGCGAGACGGCGTCGCCGCTGGCTGAGGGCGACCCGGTGCGGCCGAAGACCGATCCCGCGACCTCGCCGCTGGAGGGCGATGACCCGGAGTCGATCGCGATCTGCCGGTACGAGCCGTCCTCGGCATCGCTGACCGGGTCGCGAGAGATCACCGGCTCCGACGCCGCCGGACTCCTCGAGGCCATCCGCAGCGCGCCGGCCCGCTCCGGTCCCAACACGCCGCAGAACTGTGCCGCCGGGCAGCCGGTCACGGCGTACGTCATCCTGCGGATCATCCGCGACGGAGGCGAGCCCGGGGAGGTCTTCGTGAACTACGAGAACTGCGACGACCACGGGTTCTACGATGGCGTCACCGTGCACGAGCTCACCGCGGCGGCCTGCCGGCCGGTGTTCGCCGAGGAGCCGGTCACGATCTACTCGGCTCAGGGCGACGTCGCCCGGGTCTGCCTGTCGTGACCTCGGCTGCTGGCTCGTCGTCGCTCGACGATGTGGCCAGCAGCCGGGTCGTGCGCCACGCGGCGTAGAGGAAGAGAAGCACCAGCAGGCCGTTGCGCCAGGCCAGCACCTCGGTGATCCACGGTGAGCCGATGTCGTTGAAGGTGAGCATGTAGCCGTACATCCGCGGAAAGATCTCGTGGGTCAGCACCGTCACCACGACCAGCACGACCGACCAGATCCCGAGCTGACGGCGAGCCCGGCCGCGGAGCAGGACCAGCCCGGCGGAGGCGGCGGGGAGCAGCCAGAGCATGTACTGCGGGCTGAGCACCTTGTTGGTCACCAGGAACGCGGCCACCGTCGCGAGCACCAGCCACACGATCGTCTCCTCGGTCCTCTCGCCGCGGGGGAGGCGACGCCAGGCGAGCATCCACCAGACGATGACGAGCGCCCCGGCGACCACGGAGGCGACCGTCGCCGCGAGGAGCAGCGCCTCGACCAGAGGCCCGCTGATGTCGTACGCCTTCCACTCGGTGTAGTCGATGGCGTAGCCGCTCTCCGGACCGCCGTGGCCCCACTCGTACATCGCCGGGGTCGCGAAGACCGACTCGATCTGCAGACCTCGCTCGCTCTGGTAGTTCAGCGGTGTCCAGAGCCGGTCCCAGCCACCGAGGACGAGGCTAAGACCGGCCAGGGCGATGCCGGTGCCGGCGACGGTCAGGATGACCCCGCGGCGGGTGGCGCGGTTCGCGGCGAGGGCCGGGATGACCAGGATCGGCCAGTACTTCGCGCCGGTCGCGAAGGCCGCGAACGCCGCAGCCACCTTCGGTCTCCTGACCGCGTAGAGCACCGCCAGGCCGACCATGATCCCGGGGAAGAGGTCGAAGCGGGCGTACGCCGTCGCCCCCAGCGCCGGGACGGCGACCAGCCACAACGCCTCCGCGGCGGAGATCCCGAACCTCGGGTGCGTCCGGCGGCGGTTGCGGACGAGCAGCACCATGAAGAGCAGGTCGGTCAGCGCCGCCATCGCCAGCACAGCCACGATGTACGCCTCGCCGCCCAGGTGGAGCAGGCCGATCGCGGCGTACGGGATCCAGAGCAGCAGCAGCGCCGGCACCGGATACTCGACCAGCGTCCCCGCGACCCCATCTGTAGCCAGTGCGTCGAGGCTGTCGCGGTAGTAGTTCACGTCGCCCACCACGCCCCACTCCGCGCCCCACCAGGAGAACGAGCCCTCCGCCGCGGCCGGGAAGCCGTAGAGGATCACCACCCACCCCCGGGTCACCAGCCATGCCAGGGTGACCAGGAGATATCGCCGAGAGAACGTGATCACGGAGCGATCATGACATTGCGGTCCTCGTCAGCGAGGCAGGCCGCTGGCGCGCCAGGCGCCGGGGCCGGGGTGGAGCGGGGTACGCAGCTGGGGGGTGGCCCACAGGGAGCGCGGCTTCTTCTTGGGTGCCTCGCTCGCCGATCCCAGGGCTGCGAAGACGGCCACGATCGCGGCGATGTCTTCGGGGGTGGCGTGCTGGTCGATGACCTTGAGCAGGGGCTTCTGCTCGACTGTCGGCTCGCTGGTCGGCTCGTTGGTCGGGTTTTCGGGTGTGGTCACAGCGGGATGTTCCCGTGCTTCTTGGCGGGCAGGGTCTCCCGTTTGGTGCGGAGCAGCCGCAGGGCGCGGGTGACCTCGGCGCGGGTCTCGTGCGGGGGGATGACCGCGTCGACATAGCCACGCTCGGCGGCGATGTAGGGGTTGGCCAGGGTGGTCTCGTACTCATCGATCAGCTGGGCGCGTTTGGCCTCGACGTCCCCACCGGCGGCCTCGACCTCGGCCAGGGTGCGGCGGTGGACGATGTTGGCCGCGCCCTGGGCGCCCATGACCGCGATCTGGGCGGTGGGCCAGGCCAGGTTGATGTCGGCGCCGAGGTGTTTGGAGCCCATCACGTCGTAGGCGCCGCCGTAGGCCTTGCGGGTGATGATGGTGACCAGGGGGACGGTGGCCTCGGCGTAGGCGTAGATCAGTTTCGCGCCGCGGCGGATGATGCCGTTGTGTTCTTGGTCGGTGCCGGGCAAGAACCCGGGGACGTCGACGAAGGTGATCACCGGGACGTTGAAGGCGTCGCAGGTGCGCACGAAGCGGGCGGCCTTCTCGGAGGCGTCGATGTCGAGACAGCCGGCGAACTGCATCGGCTGGTTGGCCACGATCCCGACCGGGCGGCCCTCGATCCGGGCGTAGCCGATGATGATGTTGGGTGCCCACAACGGCTGGACCTCGAGGAACTCCCCCTCGCCGTCGTCATTGGTATCAACAATGTGGGAGATGACCTCGTGCATGTCGTAGGGCTGGTTCCCGCCATCGGGGATGAAGGTGTCCAGCTCCCGATCCAGGTCGGAGATCTCCAGATCCGCGACCTCCTCGAACGCGGGGGGTTCCTCCATGTTGTTCGAGGGCAGGTAAGACAGCAGGGCTTTGACGTAGTCGATGGCGTCGGCCTCGTCGGTGCCCATGTAGTGGGCCACCCCGGACTTGGAGTTGTGGGCCAGGGCGCCGCCGAGCTCTTCCATGGTGATGTCCTCACCGGTGACGGTCTTGATCACGTCGGGGCCGGTGATGAACATGCCGGAGGTCTTGTCGACCATGATGGTGAAGTCGGTGACCGCGGGGGAGTAGACATGCCCGCCGGCGCAGTTGCCCATGATCAGGCTGATCTGCGGGATCACCCCGGAGGCGTGCACGTTGCGTTTGAAGATCTCCCCATACAGCCCCAGGGACACGACGCCTTCCTGGATCCGGGCGCCGGCGCCCTCGTTGATCCCGATCAGCGGGGACCCGGTCTTGATCGCCAGGTCCATGATCTTGGTGATCTTCTCGCCATAGACCTCACCCAGCGAGCCACCGAAGACGGTGAAGTCCTGGGAGAACACACACACCTGACGCCCATCGATGGTGCCGTACCCGGTGACCACACCATCGCCGAAGGGCCGGTTCTTCTCCAGGCCGAACGCCGTCGACCGGTGCCGCGCGAGCTCGTCGACCTCCTGGAAGGAGCCCTCATCGAGCAGCATCTCGATCCGCTCCCGCGCGGTCTGACGACCCTTCGCATGCTGCTTCTCCACCGCCTTGGCAGAACCAGCATGGACAGCCTCGTCAAGACGACGCTCCAGCTCGGCCAGCTTCCCGGCAGTCGTGTGCAGATCGATCTCTGGCTGAGGAGTGGGTTCGGCGCTCACGGTGCTCCTTTGGACTTCGTGCGGTGCGAGGGCCAATCTAATCCTCGTGCCTCCTTTCGCGATGCGACGCCCGTCACTTGACCGCTCCCGGCTCGATGCGTTGCCGGGGGGATGGCGCGTCGAGGTCCTCGACGAGACGCCCTCGACCAATGCCGTACTGGCCGAGCGTGCGCGCTCGGGCGAGGCGCCCGGCCTGGTGATCACCACCGAGCACCAGACCGCCGGCCGGGGACGCCTCGACCGGGGCTGGACCACCCCTGCGCGCTCGGCACTGACCGTCTCCGCGCTGCTGCGTCCCTCGCCCTCGATCCCGGTCGAGCGGTGGCCGTGGCTGCCGCTGATGACCGGTGTCGCGGTCGCATCGGTGCTGCGGAAGAAGGGGTACGCAGCCGGGCTGAAGTGGCCCAACGACGTACTCATCGAAGGTCGCAAGGTCTGCGGGATCCTGATCGAGCGGATCGAGGCGCCTGAGGGCGCGGCCGCCGTGATCGGGTTCGGGCTCAACACCTCGCTGACGCGCGAGGAACTGCCGATCGAGACCGCCACCTCGTTGGAGCTGGAGAGCGGTGCGCCCGTCGACCGCACCGAGATGCTTGCCGCGCTGCTGGAGGAGCTGGGTGCTGCGTACGAGATCTGGGGGTCGGACCCCGCCGAGCTCGCCCGCCGCTACCGGGAGCTGTCGGTGACCGTCGGTGAGCAGGTGCGCGCCGAGCTGCCGGGTGGGGACGTCTGGGAGGGCGTGGCCACCGAGATCGACGACTTCGGCCGCCTGGTCATCGCGACCGACGAGGGGTCGCGGGTGGTCGGCGCGGGCGACGTCATCCACGCCCGGCTCCGTCCGCGGTCGTGACGGACGGTTGTGACGGGCGGTCGTGACGAGCCGGATGGCATGATCTGTTCGTGGCGAAATCGAAGCAGCCCGTCAACCTGACCTCGGCGGAGGTCGCCGAGAAGGCCGGCGTGAGCCTGGACCAGGCGAAGCGCCTGTGGCGTGCGCTCGGATTTCCGGAGATCGGGGACGACCAGGCCTTCTTCGACGAGGCGGACGTGCAAGCCCTGGCCAAGGCCAACGAGATCGCCGGCAACGGGCTGGTCAGCTTCGACCTGGTCGTCAACCTGACCCGCGGCATCGGGCAGTCGATGGCGCGCCTGTCCGACTACGAGGTCTCCGCCCTGCTGCACCACGTCGAGACCCAGAACGAGGACGACCGGACGCCCGCCGAGCTGCTGAAGGCGACCGTCTCGGTCTCCGAGCAGTTCGAGAGCGCGTTCGAGGAGATGATGATCTTCGCCTGGCGCCGGCACACGCGCGCCGCGCTCGCGCGGGCCGAGGCCTCGGTCGCCGGCCCCGAGGAGCAATTGGGCACGGTCTGGCAGACGGTCGGATTCGCCGACATCGTCTCGTTCACCGCACTGTCGAACACGCTGACCGAGGAGAAGATCGGTGACCTGGTCGAGCTCTTCGAGTCGCGGTGTGCCGACGTGGTGGCGACCTGGGGCGGCCGGATCATCAAGTCGCTCGGCGACTCGGTGCTCTTCGTCAACGACGACCCGCTCCAGGCCTACGGCACCGCCGAGGGCATCATCAACGTGATCGGCCGGGACCCGCGGATGCCGGACGTACGTGTCGGGCTCGCCTCCGGCAACGTCGTCTCGCGTCTCGGCGATGTCTTCGGACCGCCCGTGAACATGGCCGCGCGGCTGACCGCCGTCGCTCGCCGCAACCGGATCATCGTCGACGAGGCGACCGCCGGGACGATGCCCGAGGACGAGTTCGAGACCCGGCGACTGGCCGCTCGACCGGTGCGAGGCTTCGGGATCGTGGAGCCCGTCGCTGTCCGCCGTGTCTGAATCGTGACCTTCGAGGGTGTCGCTGACCTGCGACTTCGTGGGTTTGTTCACATTCCGTTGTAGTTAACAGTCGATCAACGCCGGGCTCTGATTGCTTTACCCGGCGGGCCCTTCGCGGGCATGGTTGAGTGCGCCATTCGGGGGCGCACGTTTGTCATGCCCAATTCGTTGCACCTTGGCATGAAAATGTCAGTGGCAATATCGTGCAATCCTTTGCCAAGGGCTCTTTACCTCCCTAATGTCGGTCTCATGATCGAGGTACAGGAGATCAAGCTCGACCCGGAGACCCGGCGAGCATGGCGGAACGATGAGGAGCTGACGCTCTCTCGCAAGGAGTTCGACCTGGTCCACGCCCTGATCAAGAGGGCTGGCAACGTCGTCTCCCGCGACGAGTTGATGAGGGACGTGTGGAACGCGACCTTCTACACCTCGTCGAAGACCATCGACGTACACCTGGGATGGGTGCGTCGCAAGCTGGGCGACGACCCCCGGAAGCCCCATCTGATCACCACCTTGCGCGGCAAGGGCCTGCGCTTCGAGAAGGCCTGACCTTCGTCCACCTGCCGGGGGTCGGGTTTCGCGGATTGCGTGAGGGGGATCCGCGAAATCGGCCCCGGCGGGGCAGCCTCATTACCCTGTGGTCGTGACCCTCGCACCGACACTTGCGATCATCGGCGGCGGCCAGCTGGCCCGCATGATGGCTCAGCCCGCAATCGCGCTCGGCCTCCCGCTCCGGCTTCTCGCCGAGGGCGAGGGTGTGTCGGCCGCTCAGGTGATCCCCGACCAGATGGTCGGCGACTACCGCGACCTGGACACGTTGAAGAAGGCCACCGAGGGCTGTGAGGTGGTCACCTTCGACCACGAGCACGTCCCGACCGAGCATCTGCACGCGCTCGCGGCTGCCGGGGTAGCGG
The DNA here is from genome assembly GCF_045207335.1 of Nocardioides sp. NBC_00850. Classification (NCBI taxonomy): domain Bacteria; kingdom Bacillati; phylum Actinomycetota; class Actinomycetes; order Propionibacteriales; family Nocardioidaceae; genus Nocardioides; species Nocardioides sp. NBC_00850. The sequence continues at coordinate 5,877,288 of NZ_CP108845.1, read as the reverse complement.
TCCGCCCCGGGCCCGACGCGCTCGTGCACGCCCAGGACAAGGGCGTCATGCGCGCGCGGCTGACCGAGCTCGGCATCCCGTGCCCGCGCAACGCCATCGTGTCGTCCACGGCCGAGGTCGAGGCGTTCGGTTTCCCATGCGTCCTCAAGACCACTCGCGGCGGGTATGACGGCAAGGGCGTCTGGGTCGTACGCGACGTCGCCGATGTCGCCGAGCCGCTTCGCGTCGCCGAGGAGGCAGGTGTCCAGGTCCTGGCTGAGGAGCTCGTCGACTTCCGCCGGGAGCTCTCCGCGATCGTCGCCCGTTCGCCGAGCGGCCAGGCCGCTGCGTACCCGGTCGTGCACACCTACCAGGAGAACGGCGTCTGCAAGGAGGTCATCGCCCCGGCGCCCGACCTCTCGCCCGAGCTTGCCGTCCAGGGCGAGCAGATCGCGCTGCGCATCGCGGGGGAGCTCGGCGTCGTCGGCATCCTGGCGGTCGAGATGTTCGAGACCGTCGACGGCCGGCTGCTCGTCAACGAGCTCGCCATGCGCCCGCACAACACCGGCCACTGGACCCAGGACGGCGCCGTCACCTCGCAGTTCGAGAACCATCTGCGTGCGGTCATGGACCTCCCTCTTGGCTCTCCCGCCCCCCGCGCGAAGTGGTCGGTGATGGTCAACATCCTCGGCTCGACCCGGGAGAACGTCGGCCGCCTCTACGACGGCTACCCCCACGCCATGGCCCGCGACCCCCACCTCCGCGTCCACCTCTACGGCAAGGAGATGCGCCCGGGTCGCAAGGTCGGCCACGTCAACGTCTACGGCGACGACCTCGACGACTGCCTCGAGCGCGCCCGCCACGCCGCCGACTGGTTCCAGGGCGACCTCGGCAACGACTCCGACTGACCGAGAAGTCACCCGCGCCGGCCGAGGCGTCACGTAGGTCGGCCGAAACGTCAGTTGGGTCGGCCGAGATGTCACGCCGGTGCCGACTCGGCCTGCGTAAGTGACGTTTCGACCTGCACAAGTGACGTCTCGGCCGACGGGGCTGACGTCTCGGCGGGGGCTGGACGGGTCAGACGCCTAGGCGCTGGCGTTCGGTGGCGACGACGTCACGGGCGATCTCGGCGTCGGAGGCTTCGGTGGCCAGGGCGGTGACGGCGTCCTCGGGGTGCGAGGTCTCGTACGCTTCGGGGCTGCTGGCGGCGGTGGCGCTGACCCGGGCGAAGTCGTCGAAGAGCTCGGCCTTGGCGGCGAGGATGTCGTGGACGCGCTGGTCGACGCCGATTTCCGAGAGCAGGCGGTGGACCTGGACGGACTGGAGCTGGCCCATCCGGCGGGCACGGGCGATGGCCTGCCACTCGATGGTCGGCTTGAGCTGGGGCTCGCAGATGACGACGACGCTGGCCGACTGGATGTTGAGGCCGACGCCGCCGGCGACGATCTGGGTGACCAGCACGGCACCGTGCCCAGCAGCGGAGAACTCGTCGACCATCTGCTGGCGCTCCTCGGCAGGCACCGACCCGGTCAAAGGTCCGAAGACCTCGCCCGGCAGCAGCGTGACCAGGTCGTCGAGGACCTTCCTGAAGTGGGAGAACACGATCACGCGGCGGCCGTTCTCCTCGGCCTCGCCGACGATCTCGACCAGCCGCTCGACCTTCGCCGACGAGGTGCCCTGGAGCATTGCGGCCTGCCGCATGGCCATGAAGTTGCCGTCGCGGACGCACTCGGCGTACGCCCTCTCGTCGGCCACGGACAGGGGCAGCCAGTCCTCGACCTCGACGAGGTCGGGCAGCTCGGTGAGCACGTCCTCCTGGTTGCGGCGCAGGTAGACCGGGGCGACCTGCTTGCGGAACCGGTGGGGGTTGAACTCGTCGGCGGAGAGCAGCAGGTCGGGGCGGAGGTAGGAGACCAGGTTGCGGAACTCGTCGATGCGGTTCTCCATCGGCGTGCCGGTGAGCAGGATGGCGCGATCGCAGGCGTCGAGGACGCGGCGGACGCGTTCGGTGCGCTGGGTGCGGGGCGACTTGATCATGTGCGCCTCGTCGACCACGACGCAGGCGACCTTGACCTGGTCGAGGAACGGCTGGATCGCGTTGAGCGTCTCGTAGGTGGTCACCGCGACGCCGCCCTGCTCGACCCAGATCTTAGCGGCCTTCAGACGGCGGTTGCCGTGGAGGCGGTGCGGGATCAGGGTCGTCTTCGAGTCGGTCTCGCGCACCCAGTTGGTGACCACGGCAGCGGGGCAGACGACCAGCGTGTGGGACGCGCCCATCGCGTGGAGATGAGCGAGCACGGCCAGCGACTGGAGCGTCTTGCCGAGCCCCATCTCGTCGCCGATGATCACCTTCATCTGCACCAGCGCGAAGCGGACGCCGAAGTGCTGGTAGCCGCGCAGCGACGCGGTCAGGTTGTTCGTGCGCAGCTCCTGCGCCCGCACCGCCTCGATGATCTCGGCGGACAGGTCACCGTGGATCTTGTCCTCGTCCTCGGTGAGGAAGCCGAGCTCGGAGAGCATCGCGTAGTAGTCGGCGGGCCGCTTCTCGAAGTCCTCCCACGGGTCGGCGGGCCGGTTGCCCGGACGCACCCGGCGAGCCATCTCGGCCCGATGGGCGATCGCCCGCAGTGCGCCCTGGAAGTCGTCGAGGCTGGCCGCGTTGGCCAGGATCAGATGGAACCTCGCGCCGCTGTCGAGCGACCGGGTCAGCGGCCGCAGCGACTGGACCAGGGCGAGCTCCGCCCCCGCGTCCTTCGTACGCCGCCCGGCCTCCCACTCCGCCAGCCGCGCGAGCAGCCTGGTGGCCGCCGGGGTGCGACGCTCGTGGTCGATGGCGAGCGGCATCTCGTCGTAGGTGCGCTGCCACAGCGCCTGCGCCGCCTCCTGCATCCGCATCGCGGTGGCCGGGCCGACGCCGGGGAGTTGTCGCAGGTCAGAGGCGGGATGGATGACCTCGTGGACGGTATGGATCCCGGCCTCGAGGAGGGGTTCGACGCGGACGAGGTCGGCGAGCTCGTCGACCGGCAGCGACCTGACCGCCGTGTCGGTGTCCGCGCTCCGGACCGCGTTGGCGGCGTCGGTCGCGGCGCGGCGTGCGGGCTCCTCGGAGCGTCTGGCCTCGTTGAGGGCCTCGCCCTCGTTGCGCAGCACGAGGACGCCCTTGCGCGGAGCCAGCACCGCCTCCGAGCCGAGGTCGGAGAGCGCCTCGAGGAGGCCGACGCTCGGCAGCAGCGCCTCGCGGATCCGTACCCGGCGCCGGGACGGGAGCCTGGTCAGCTCGTCGAGCCGCGCCGGCGCCTGGATCTCGCTCGCGCGCTGGTGCAGATCGAGGACCTGTCTGCCCGCCAGCTCGGCCTCTTCGCGGCGGCTCCTGCGCACCAGCAGGCGACGCGCCCCGGAAGCCTTCTTGGCCTGCGCCACGTCGTCCGCGGCGGCGACGAGCGAGTCGACGAGCTCCTGGGTGGTCTCCTCGACCGGCTCGAGCGCGTGACGCCGCGCGATCGCGGCCAGGCGCGGCCCATCGCTCCGGTCCAGGGCGATGCTGCGCCAGGCCACCTGCGCCGCGCGCTTCAGCTCGGCCGCGCTCGCCCGGTAGTGGTCGACCGCCTCGGCCGCCTCCTGCTCGATCTCGGCCCGGGCGCGGGTCACCGACGCCGCCTGCCGGGACCAGGAAGCGACCTGCCGCAGCCGGGACGGCAGCGCCTTGCGCTCCGCCTTGGTCAGCCCGGTGAACCGCTCGACCGCGGTCGGGTTCGGTCGCGCGCTGACGACGACGTCGGTGCTGGTAGCTGGATCCATCTGCCTTTGTGGGGTCGTGGGGGAGAGTGCCCAGCACACTAGCGGCCAGGACCGACACTCAGGTGACAGGCAGAGGTCGGGGCCATGACGCGACCCCTTCGTCGAGCGCGAGCTCGGCGTCGGCCTCGTCGGCGGCTTCAGGGTCATGGGTGGCGAGGACGACGATCGCGCCCCGCGCCGCCTCGGCCCGAAGTGCGGCGATCATCCGCTCCCGGTTGCCGGCATCCAGGTCGCTGGTGGACTCGTCGGCGAGGATCACGGCGGCCCGCATCGCGAACGCGCGGGCGAGCGCGACCCGCTGCTGCTGACCGCCTGAGAGCTCATCGACCAGGTGGCGTCCGGACTCCGCGAGGCCGACCAGCTCGAGCGCCGCCGAGGTGCGCTCGAGCGCCTCCCGGGGTGACACCTTGCGGGCAAGCATCGGTACCAGGATGTTCTCCTCCGCGGAGAGCGCCCCGGCGAGCCCGTTGCCCTGGGGGATGAGGGTGACGCCGCGGGCGGCGGCGTCGTCCCGGCCGGCCAGCGGCGTTCCGTCCACGTTCACGGATCCTGCTGCCGGGGGCAGGGCGCCGCCCAGCGCCCACAGCAGCGACGACTTCCCGGCGCCGGAGGGCCCGGTGACCGCCAGCATGACCCCTGCCTCGAGGTCGAGATCGATCGCCTGGACGGCAACCAGGTTCCCGTACGTCACCGTCAACCCGTTCGCGCGAAGCTCACTCATCGCTCGCCTCCTCGTGCTCGGGAACGAGCTCATAGTGACCGTCCACCGGATGGAAGCGCACCAGTGTGCCTGGCGGAAGCGCGTCGCGTACGTGGCCGGGAAGCGGGAGCGAACCATCTGCCGTCACCACGGCGTACTCCTCCCCGCTGCGTCCCTCGCCACCGATACGGCCGTCGCGGATGGTGACCGTGCGGGGCAGGAACGCGGCGACGTGCGGATCGTGGGTGACGAGCACGACGGTCGTGCCGTGGGTGCGGTTGATCCAAGCGAGCCGCTCGAGGACGAGGTCACGGGCGGCGTGGCCGAGCTGGCTGGTGGGCTCGTCGGCGAGGACGAGCCCGGGCCGGGTGGCGAGAGCAACCGCCAGCGCAACGAGCTGCAGCTCACCAGGGGTGAGGCCGGCCAGCGGACGGTGGGCCACGTCGGCGATTCCGAGCTCGCTGAGCACCTCCTCCGCGGTGGGCAGATCCTTGGTCGCGCGAGCCGCGCGCTGGGCGAAACCCACGTTGGCCGCCGGAGTGGCGTAGGGCAGCAGGTTGCGTCCCGCACCCTGGAGCATGAGTGAGACCTGGGTCGCCCGGAGTCGGTCCAGCTCCTTCGTGCTCGCCGATGAGACCTCGTGCGCACCCACGAAGATCTTGCCGGCGCTGGGCCGGAAGACGCCGGCCAGGAGGCTCATCAGCGTCGACTTCCCGGATCCTGAGGGGCCCAGCAGCCCCATCAGCTCGCCGGGTCTCACGTCCAGGTCGACACCGGATAGGGCCGCCACGTCGTGTCCCTCTGCGTGGTAGATGTGCACCAGGCCGTGGGTACGGATGCCCATCCCGCTGCTCATGCCGCTGCTCATGCCGTCTCCCGGACCCGGTCGAGGCGCGCGGCGGCTGCGACTGCCCGGCCGAGGAGGACGGCGGCTGTGCCGAGGACCAGCAGACAGCCGAGCGTGGTCAGTCCGACCGCCAGCCATGGAACGGACACGTCGATGGTGTCGACGGCAGGTGGCACGGCGAAGAGGGGGATGTCGGGCAGGGTCAGCAGGGCGCCGAGCACACCGGCTCCGGCGCCGGCGAGGACCCCCAGGACCACGGGCAGCAGCTGCGTGGCGCCGGGGAGCCGCCTGACTGTGCGCCGATCCACACCCGCCAACCACAGCGAGGCCAGGTCGCGAGCGCGGGTGCGCCAGCCGGTCACCGTCAACACGCTCAACGCGAGTACGGCGATCGCCACGGCGGCGAGGCCGACCACGACGCCGAGCCGCAGGCTCCAGGCTGCGACCGACTCGTCCAGGCTGCGGCGTACGTCACTCAGCGTTCGGGTCTCGGTGACGATGATGCCTTCTTCCTCGAGGTCGGCGCTGACCCGGTCGAGCAGCGCCCGATCCTCGGCAGAGAACCACAGGGAGATGGTGGAATCGGCGTCGGGAGGGGCGAGCTCCTGGGCGGTGGCGAGATCGACAAGGGCGACGTCCGGGCCGCCGCCGGGAACCCGGTCGATGGCCGCGACCTCCTCGCCGTCCTGCTCGATGCCGTCAAGGCCGACGATGGTGACCTCGTCCTCGAAGAGCGACCCGGTGGTGATGACCGGGATCGGCTCGCGCGCCTTTTCGTCGGCGAGTGCTTTCCATTGGCCGGCGCTGGGGCCGTCCCCGGTGCCGAAGAGAGCGATCTGCCGGAACCCGTGCGGATCGACGGCGAACGTCGTGGCGCCACCGCTGGGAGCTGCGGCTCGTACGACGGGGGTCACCTGGGTGCTCTCGGGGTCGATTCTCGCGAGCACGCGACGTACCGACCTGAGGTTGTCTGCGGCCGACCGCTGCCCCTGGAGCTCGGCGATCAACGGGGCGCCCGCCTCCTGTTCCGCCGCGACCGCACGGTTGCGCTCGCCCACGAGGAGACCGCAGACCGAGAAGACGGCGAGCGCGCTGGCGACGGTGGCCAGGGCGACCGTACGCCGCGTGGCGATGCTCCGCGACGCGTCCAGCAGCGAGACGCCGGCGCGCAGATGGCCGCGGCGCAGCAGCGTGCGCCCGATCCGCATCGCCGTCGGGGTGAAGAGGTGTGCGAGGACGAGACCGACGAGCGCGGAGAGCAGCGCAGGGGCGGCGAGCGCGATGGGCCCGGTCAGGCTGCCCGTCACAAAGGCGACCACGCACGCCCCGCACGCGGCCATGGCCACGGCGTCGCCGGCGCCGATCGCCCATCCGGAGCGACGGCGGTGGGTCCGATGGAGCAAGGTGCCGAGGGGTTCGCGGGCGACCCGGTAGACGGCCGCGTACGTCACCAGGACCAGGGCCGCGGCTGCGACGATGCCGGACGCCAGCATGCCCCGGGGCAGCTCGAAGGGTGGATCGCCGGGCAGCGCGTACTCCCGCGCGAGGGTGGCGGCGAGGATCGCCACGGCTGTCCCGGGCACGATCCCGGCGAGCACAGCGGGGAGAAGCTCGCCCATCAGCAAGGACCTGGCCCCTGACGCACCTCGTCCCCGAAGCCGCGCGACCACCACCTCTGGGCGGCGCTGGTCCGTCGCCGCGAGCAGCATCAGCCACAGGACGATCACCCCGAGCACACCCAGCTGTACGAGGAGCAGTGGCACCGTCGTACGGCTCTGTTCGATCTGAGCGTCGACCTCGTCGGTGAGCTCGGGCAGCGACGTCACCAACGACGTGATCGAGTCCTCGAAGATCTCGTCGTGCTCCTCGACCTTCTCGGCCCGCGCCCGGAGGTCACGTAGGTCGCCCTCGAGAGCGGTGAGTTCGTCCACCCCCACGGCATCGGCGCGCAACCGCGATCCGACCCATGGCCGCTCGGCGTCGAGGAACGGTGTCGTGCCACCGAAGGTCGACTCGTCGGTCAGCCACACATCGTGCTGGACGATGTCACCGGCGGCGATCCCGGCCCGGCCCTCCAGTTGGAGACCTTGCCACCACGCTTCGTCGTCGGCCCGATAGGTGCCGACGACCTGGTAGGTCGCCGACGGTGTCGGCGGCTGGTGATAGTTCACGTCGATAGGGGGCTTGGCCGCCAACGACTTCACCGTGCTCCCGATGGCGACGCCGTATACCTTCGCCTCGTTGTCGGTGACCAGGATCTCGCGGCTCTGGTCGGGACAGGTTCCCGCGGTGATCCTGATGTGGTCGCACTGGCCCTCGCGCCACCAGATGTCACCTTGGGGGACAGAGAGCGAGTCAGGGCCGAGATCGAGGTCGGCGATGGCATTGCGGCCGGCGACAGGGGGCTCGAAGAGCGAGGAGTTCGGAAGCTGTCGCGCGAGCTCTGCGGGGTCGGTGCGCTCCAGGAGATAGTCCGCCTGCGGTCCGAAGATCTGGAGGTCGCGTTCCACGCTGGTCGCGTTGTCGAGGGTGACCGCGGTGGCGGCCTGCTGCATCGCGCGGTCGTAGAGCGGGGCGAAGACAGCACACGCGGTGATCAGCGCGGACAGCAGCGAGATGACCACGGCTTGGCCGAGCCGATATCTCATGGCGGACATCACGGGCCACACGATCTCTTAACCTTGTGGAGCGCGACAGCGAATTACGGACACCGTTGGGCGGCCCGGTTCACGCGTACACATGCTCGTCGGCCTAGCCTTGGCCTCATGCGCGCGCGAAGTGTAGGGATCGTGATGGGGTCCGACTCCGACTGGCCGACGATGAAGGCTGCGGCCGAGCTGCTGGACGAGTTCGGGATCGAGTGGGAGGCCGATGTGAAGTCGGCTCACCGGATGCCGCAGGAGATGCTCGACTACGGCCGTGAGGCTGCCGGTCGCGGCCTCTCGGTGATCATCGCCGGCGCCGGCGGTGCGGCTGCGCTTCCGGGCATGCTCGCCTCGGTCACCCCGCTCCCGGTCATCGGCGTCCCGGTGCCGCTGAAGTACCTCGACGGACTCGACTCGCTGATGTCGATCGTCCAGATGCCCGGTGGTATCCCGGTGGCGACGGTCGCCATCGGCAACGCCAAGAACGCCGGCATCCTCGCCGCCCGCATCCTCGGCGTCGCCGACCCCAAGCTCCAGCAGAAGCTGGTGGCGTACGAGAAGTCCCTCGCCGAGTTGGCGGCTGCCAAGGGCGAGGTCGTCCGCAACGCCTCCTCCTGAGTTTTCAGGGGAGGAGCGAGAGCCCCTTGACCAGCTTGTCGATGATCCGGCGGGGGCCGAAGAGGCTGACCGCGCAGTAGGACATGTCGGCGCCGCGACTGTTCCCGACGGCGAACAGGTAGTCGTCGTAGACCCTCGTGTGCTGCGCCTGGGTCGGCATGTCGATGACCGCGACGCCGGGCTGGGCGACCGCCCGCCGCCGCAGGTCGGTCAGTCGCTGGGCCGGGGCGCCCAGGACCGTACAGCCGATCCAGGGCAGGCCCGGGTGCGTCGAGTCGTCGGCGTCGATCGCGTCCTCTCCGAGGAGGCCGACCGTACGCTGCGTGGTCGCCCCCGCGACGCAGACGGCCGCGTTCACCGCGCGTCCGGCGGGAAGGGCCTGGTCGACGACGACCACCCACTTGAAAGGCACGTCCCGCGTGCTCGCGGACTGGTCGATCTCGTCCGGGGCGAACCCGATCGAGGCTTCCTCGACGTCTGTGCTCATCACTCCGACTCCTGTCATTCGCCAACTGATTCGAGGACAAGTCTTGAGAATGTCAGGAGTGATCGCAATCGGGCCGGGCATTGTCAGGAATATCGGTTAATCTGGCGTGCATGGACGAAGTCGACCGTCAGATTCTGGCCGCCTGGACGATGGATGCACGGCGGAGCCTTCGGGACATCGCCGCGGAAGTCGGTGTCTCGGCGACCACCGTGCACGACCGCGCGCGGGCGATGCAGCGTCGCGGGCTCATCCGCGGGGCGTACCTCGACCTCGACCTACGCCAGATCGACCGAGGCGTGCAGGCGCTCGTCGCCGTGCGGATCCGACCGCCCTCGCGCGCCAACATCGAGTCCTTCCGCGACTGGGTCGGCGCGCTCCCGGAGGCCGTCGGCGTCTTCGTCACCTCCGGCCGGATGGACTTCATCGTCCACGTCGCCGTCGCCGACAACGACGCGCTCTACGCGTTCGTGATCGACCGGCTCACCTCGCGAGCCGAGATCGCCGACGTGGAGACCTCGGTGATCTATGAGCACCTGCAGACGATGACGTTCGAGCCGTAGCCCTTATGCCTGTGCGCCGGCCCTGGCGCGCTGGAACCAGATCTTGCTGGGGCAGGTGTCCATGACCATCGGTACGCCGGCCGCGGTGGTGCGCTCGAAGGCCGACTCGTCGACCACGCCCATCTGGAACCAGACGCCGCCGGCGCCGATCGCCACGGCCTCGTCGGCGAACTGGCCGGCGGCCTCGGAGCGGCGGAAGACGTCGACGACATCGATCTTCCCGACGGCCGCGGCGGCGTCGGCCAGGGTCGCGTAGACCTTCTCGCCGAGCACCTCCTTGCCCTCGGCGGCGGCGCCGGGGTGGATCGGGATGATCCGCTTGCCGTGCTGCTGGAGCTCCTGGGCGATCGCGTAGGCCGTACGCCACGGATCGCCCGAGAGGCCGACTACCGCCCACGTCTCGGAGTCGTCGAGGAGCTTGTCGATGGTGTCCTGGTCGAGCCACGCAACGGTCATGTAGCGCTCAACAACAACGGGGGTCGGTGGATTCCGTGACCCACCGACTTACTGGCGAGTAGCAAACAGGCATAGACTCCGGGACATGAGTGCCGAGTACCCGTTGTTCGCCCTCTCCGAGGAGCACCAGGAGATCCGCAAGGCCATCCGCGAGATCTGTGACGCGAAGATCGCGCCGGCCGCGGCTGCGGTCGACGAGGAGGCTCGCTATCCGCAGGAGGCGCACGACGCGTTGGTCGAGACCGAGTTCTTCGCGCCGCATGTGCCGGAGGCGTACGGCGGTGTCGGTGCCGACGCGCTCGCGACCGTCCTGGTCATCGAGGAGATCGCCCGTGCGGACGTCTCGGCCTCGCTGATTCCCGCGGTGAACAAGCTCGGTTCGCTGCCGGTGCAGATCGGTGGCTCGGAGGAGCTGAAGAAGAAGTACCTCGGCAAGCTCGCAGCTGGTGAGGGCAACTTCTCCTACTGTCTCTCCGAGCCCGACGCGGGCTCGGATGCGGCCAACCAGAAGACCCGGGCCGTACGCGACGGCGACTTCTGGGTGCTCAACGGCGTCAAGCGCTGGATCACCAACGCGGGTGTCTCGGAGTACTACACCGTGCTCGCCGTGACCGACCCGGAGAAGCGCTCCAAGGGGATCTCCGCGTTCGTGGTGGAGAAGTCGGATGAGGGCGTGTCCTTCGGTGCGCCGGAGAAGAAGCTCGGCATCAAGGGCTCGCCGACGCGCGAGGTCTACTTCGACAACGTACGCATCCCCGCCGACCGGCTCATCGGCGAGGAGGGCAAGGGCTTCACCTACGCCATGCAGACCCTCGACCACACCCGGATCACCATCGCGGCCCAGGCCGTCGGTGTCGCGCAGGGTGCGCTGGACTACGCGCTGGGCTACATCAAGGAGCGCAAGCAGTTCGGCAAGGCGATCGCGGAGTTCCAGGGTGTGGAGTTCATGGTCGCCGACATGGGGATGAAGATCGAGGCCGCCCGTCAGCTCACCTACGCCGCCGCGGGTCGTTCCGAGCGCGGCGACAAGGACCTGACCTTCTTCGGCGCCGCGGCCAAGGCCTTCGCGAGCGATGTCGCGATGCAGGTCACCACCGACGCCGTCCAGCTGTTGGGTGGCTATGGGTTCACCCGCGACTACCCGGTCGAGCGGATGATGCGCGACGCCAAGATCACCCAGATCTACGAGGGCACCAACCAGGTCCAGCGGATCGTCATGGCCCGCCAGCTCCTCGCCGGCATCCAGTCGACCCTGTGACCGATCGGTGCGCTTGGCCCGCGGCGGCGAGTGCACTGATCATTCATGTGCACGATCCATGCACCGACAATCGATCAAAGGTGCACGGATCGTGCATGGGTGGCGGATGATGCCTTCATCGGGGATCCCGCCGATGAGGACGAGGCATTCGTCCTGGACACGTCGCGACCGTTCTCGCGAGCAGATGCCGCGAAGGCGAAGATCAAGCCGAGCACGTTGCGTGGGCCGCGCTTCGTACGCCTCTTCAGTGGTGTGTACGTCTCAGTCGATGCGCCGCTGACACCGCTGCAGCGGGTCCGAGCCGCGTTGGTGCCGTTCCGGGGCAATGGCTTCGCCAGTCACGCGTCCGCGGCTCGGGTCTACGAGGTGCCGATTCCGACGCTGCCCGACGAGCATGTGACGGTAACGGCTGCGGCCCACCGGCGTACGCATCCCGGCATCGTCTGCCATGTGATGCGGAAGCCGCGAGCGGTGGTCTTCGACGGCATCGGTGTCTCCTCGCCTGACCAGCTCTTCACCGAGTTCGCGAGTCAGGTGAGCCTGGTCGACCTCGTCGTCGCGGGCGATCACCTCGCACGCCGTCACCGTGGCGTGACTGCGGCGACGTTGGCCGATTTCGCGGCGGCCGGCGGCCTGCCCGCCTCGCGCGCTGCTGCCACGGCTGCGGGCTACGTGCGCGAGAACGTGCGCTCCCCGATGGAGACTCGTCTTCGCATGTTGCTCGTGCTCGCGGGACTCCCCGAACCACGCATCAACGCCCTCGTCGGCACCGGAGACGGCATGCTCAAGCGGGAGCGTGACCTCGAGCGACGTGAGGAGGCCGACGATGACGGCTGGCGCATCCTGACCGTCGTCGCGAAGGGCATCTACCGTCGACCCGACCTGACTCTGGAGAAGATCCACCGGGTGTTGCTGGAACGAGGCGAACCCGGAGTGCCGAAGCATGTCTCGGATGCCTGGCGTCCCCACTTCCCTGTGGTGCGTTAGTAGGCGTGAACGATCTGTGCACCCAAGCAGTGCTCGCCGGTGCCTGGATCGTGCATATGCACGATTGGTGCATTCGGGTTGGCGGGGTTGGTGCACCGATCGTGCATGGCTGGCTGGTGGCTATCGTGTGCCTCATGAGGAACGACGGGTTTCGGCTCCGCGAGTGGGAGGAGTCGGATGCGGAGGTCCTGCTCGCCGCGTACGCCGGCGCTGGGATGGAGACCGAGCGCCCGGCGGACGTGGCCACGGTCGAGGATGCCGAGCGGCTGATCGCCGGGTGGGATGAGGACGCGGTCGCGGACCGGGCCTACACCTTCGCGGTCGTCGACGGCGCCGACATCCTCGGGCAGATGCGGGTCACCACCCAGATGCGGGTCCACAGCATCGGCTGGATCTCCTACTGGACCCTCGAGAAGCACCGCGGCCGAGGTGTCGGCAGCACCGGCCTGAAACTGCTGGCCAAGTACTGCTTCGACGAGCTGGGCCTCTTCCGCCTCGAGACCGGCCACCGGCTCGACAATCCAGGGTCGTGCCGTGTCGCCACCGCGGCGGGCTTCCTCGTCGAGGGCCGCGAACGCCAGAAACTGCTCTACGACGGCGTCCGCTACGACACCGAGACCCACGCCCGGTTGGCCACCGACCCCGACCCCGCCTGACGCCGAGAGGGCGCGTACGTCGGCCGAGGCGTCGCTCCGGTCGGGCGAAGCGTCACCCCGGTCGGGCGAGAGGTCGCTCCGGCGAATCGAGATGCGCCTGGGTGGCATCTCGCCCGACGTACGTGACCTCTCGGCTGACGGGGCTGACGCATCGGCCGACGGGACTGACCTCTCGGCTGACGGGGCTGCCGCCTCGCCCGACGGGGGTGACGCTTCGGCCGACGCAAGCGACGGCTCGGGAGGTCAGTCTTGGACGCGGCCGCGGAGCTGTTTGGTCTGGCCGCGCTGGCGCTTGGCGTCGAGGCGACGTTCCTTGGAGCCACGGGTGGGCTTGGTGGGGCGGCGGGTGGGAGGTGGCGGGGCGAGGAGCTCGCGGATGCGGAGGGCCAGACGCTCGCGTGCGGCGATGCGGTTGCGGTGCTGGGAGCGCTGTTCGTGGGAGACGACTACGAGCGGTCCCGAGGAGCGGGCCAGGAGGCGGGCGAGCTGGCGTTCGTCGAGGGCGGATGACGCGGACGGGTCCCAGGAGAGCTCGACGCGGGAGTCGGTGGTGTTGACCGACTGCCCGCCGGGGCCGGGGGAGCGGGAGAAGCGTTCGACCAGCTCGGTGTCGGGGATGACGAGACCTTCGGGCAGCCCAGGGCCCGGTGGTACCCGAAGATCCTTCACTCGAAGAACCCTAGACCGCGGGGCTATCGAGCGGCAGGCCCGGTCGAGTCGCGCACGACGAGCTCGGCAGGGACCCGCTGCCGTCGAGCGCGTGAGCCGGGCTCCTTCAACGCCAGCGTCAGCGCCCGGGCGCCCATCTCGGCCATCGGCAGGCGGACGGTGGTGAGTCCGGGGGAGAGGTCCTGGGCGACGGCGACGTCGTCGAACCCGCTGACCGAGACCTGGCCGGGAACCGAGACCCCGGAGCTGCGCAGCTGGGAGAGACACCCGATGGCCATGTCGTCGTTGAGGGCGATGACAGCGGTCGTACGCGGGTGGTCGGCGAGCATCCGGCGGATGCACTCGCGCCCGCCCTCGCGGGTGAACGGCCCCTCGAGAACAGGTACGTCGCCGGCGTCGAGCCCCGCCGCCTCGAGCGCGTCGCGCACCCCCTCGAGACGGTCGGCGACGGTGGTCAGCTCCAGGGTGCCCGAGACGACCACGATGCGCCGGTGGCCCAGGCCGAGGATGTGCTCGGCGACGGCGCGGCCGCCGGGGCGGTTGTCGGGCAGCACGCTGTCGACCCCGAGGTGGTGCCGGCCGACGACGGCCACGCGGCCACCTGCCTCCGCGTAGCGCTGCACCTCGAACCGCATCGGCGCCTCGACCGAGGCGTCCACGAAGCCCGATCCCGCGATCAGGATCGCGCCGACGCGGTTGGCCACCAGGCTGCGTACCTGCTCGACCTCGGCCTCGGGGTCGCGGCCGGTGTGGCAGATCTGGACGGTGCGCCCGTGTTCGGCGGCGAGGCTGAGCACGCCGCTGGCGATCTCGGAGAAGTAGGGGTCGCCGATCTCGTGCACGACGAGCCCGATGGTGGCGGTCGATCCGCTGGCGAGCGAGCGGGCATGGAGATTGGCGACATAGCCGAGCTCGCGTGCCGCCTGGCGGACCTTCTCGGCCACCGAGTCGCTGACACCCGGGGTTCCGGAGAGCGCGCGGGAGGCGGTTGCGATCGAGACGCCGGATGCATGCGCGACGTCGATCAGGCGGGGGGAGCTGTTGGTTCGGACCATCGATGCCCCTTGTCGTCAGGAATGTGACTCTTGCCACACTAAGCGAGAGTGGGTAACGTCATCGTAAACGCTTACGTAAGCGCTTTCGTAGAGGAGACCCGCAGATGCGCTTCACGAAGACCCCCACCGCGAGCAAGCGGTCCAGAGCAACCCTGGCTGCCGCGGCGGCCGTGACTCTCGCCTCCACCCTCGCCGCCTGTGGCGCCGCCGAGGAAGGAGGCGGTGACGACGAGATCGTGATCGGCATCTCGCTGCCCCTGACCGGCGACTTCAGCGAGCCCGGCAAGGGCATCCAGCGCGGATACGAGGCCTGGGCCGAATACGTCAACGCCAACGGCGGCCTGCTCGGCCGTGACGTACGACTGGAGATGCTCGACGACCAGTCCAGCGCCGAGCGTGTCGCCGCCGACTACGAGAAGCTGATCAACCAGGAGCAGGTCGACCTGATCGTCGGGCCGTTCTCCACCCGCCTGGTGATCCCGGCCGCCCAGGTCGCCCAGGACTACGGCTACCTCTTCGTCGAGCCTGCCGGCGCGGCGCCCGAGGTCTTCGAGGAGGGCTTCGAGAACCTCTTCTACGCCGCGCCCGCCGTCGCGAACGACCACTACAAGCTCCTCGCCGAGCACATCCTCGCGATGCCGGAGGCCGAGCGGCCCAAGACCGCGGCGTACGCCTCGATGGACGACCCGTTCGCCCAGGGCACCGCCTACGGGCTCAAGGACGCGCTGGAAGAGGGCGGCGTCAAGACCGTCGTGGACGAGGTCTACCCGCCCAACACCACCGACTTCAGCAGCATCGCGGCCAAGATCGCCGACAGCAAGGCCGACATGGTCGTGGGCGGCAGCCAGTACCAGGACGGCGTCAACCTGATCGTCGCGCTGCAGCAGCTCAACTACCAGCCCAAGCTGGCCGCGTTCTCGACCGCGCCGACCGAGACCGAGTTCGCCGAGGCGATCGGCGACAAGACGCAGGGCATCATCGCGCCGACCGGCTACACCACGAAGGCGGACTACCCCGAGAACCAGGAGTTCGTGAAGTTCTACGAGGAGAAGCACGGTGAGGCGCCCGGTGAGGACGAGGCCAACGCCTGGACCACGGGTCAGGTCGTCGCGGCAGCGGTCGAGGCGGTCGAGTGCGCCGAGCCCGACCCCGACTGCCAGTCCAAGCTGATCGACTGGCTGCACGAGAACGAGGTCGAGACCGTCGTCGGGCCGCTGAGCTGGGACGACAAGGGTCGCCCGCAGAGCGCCCACATGATCCAGCAGTGGGTGGACGGCGAGATCAAGATCGTCCTGCCCGAGGACCAGGCCGAGGCCGAGTTCGTCTACCCGAAGCCGGCGTGGTGAGCCGATGTCAGGTCCACTCCTTCTGCAGAGCCTGATCCTGGGGCTGCTGCTCGGAGGCCTCTATGCCCTGCTCGCCGCCGGCCTGACGCTCTACTTCGGCGTCATGCGGGTCGTGATGATCGCCCACTCCGCGTTCCTGATCCTGGCTGCGTACCTGGCCTGGTTCTTCACCACGCAGACCGGGCTCGACCCGCTGCTCTCGCTGATCATCACCGTGCCGCTCTTCTTCGCGGCCGGCTATGGGATGCAGCGGGCGCTGCTCTCCCGGCTGCGGCCGGCGACGCTGACGATGATGTCGGTGCTGCTGACCTTCGCGATCGCGCTGGTCATCGAGGGCGGCCTCGGCTACCTCTTCTCCGGCACCCAGCGGCGGATCCAGCTCGGCTACTCGAGCGCGAGCCTGGAGCTGTGGGGAGCGCGGATCGCGGTGGTGAAGCTGGTCGCCTTCGGGCTGGCCGTGGTCTCGCTCCTGGCGCTCTTCCTGCTGCTCAAGAAGACCCGCTTCGGGCAGGCGCTGCGTGCCACGATCCAGCACCGTGAGGCCGCCCAGCTGCTCGGCATCGACACCGACCGGATCGCCGGCTTCGGCTTCGGGCTCGGCCTTGCGACCGCGGCGGTCGGTGGCACTGCGCTCGCGCTCGACGCCACCATCTATCCCTCGCTGCACTGGCACTGGATCGGACCGCTGATGGCGATCATCGTGATCGGCGGCCTCGGCAGCATCCCGGGCGCCGCGGTCGCGGCGATGGTCCTCGGGGTGACCCAGAGCCTGCTGCAGATCCCGATGGGCACCACCTGGGCGCAGACGGTCTTCTACCTCGCCCTCTTCGCCACCCTCATGTTCCGCCCCCAGGGATTCTTCGGAGGTCGCCTTGCTCAGCGCTTCTAGACACAGGACTGCGACACACCAAGAAAGCCGTACGTCCTCGGGCCGCTCCGTCCTGGTGGCGAAGCTCGTCGCGGCAGCGGTCGCGCTGGGCCTCGTGCTCGCCTTCCCGGCGCTCGCGCCGGACCCGTTCATCCTGTCGGTGGGCGTGGTGATCGCCAGCTACGCCGCGCTCGCGGTGGCGTGGAACTTCGTCGGCGGGCTGACCGGCTACATCTCGCTGGGACATGCCGCCTATGCAGGACTGGGTGGCTACGGCACCGCGCTGCTGGTGACCGAGGCCGGGGTGAACCCGTGGGTCTCGATTGTCGTCGCGGCCGTGCTCGTCGGCCTGGCCGCGGTGCCGATCGGGATCGCGTCGCTGCGGGTCCGGGGCGCCTCGTTCGTGATCGTCTCGATCGCACTGGTGCTCATCCTGCTGCTGGTCGCGCAGAGCTGGGCCGACGTGACCGGCGGGTCCAACGGGCTGCGGGTGCCGCGGCCGTTCGGCACCGACGTACTCCGGCCCGAGCAGCACGAGCGGTTCTTCTACCTGTTCGTGGCGCTGACTCTGGTCGCCCTGGTGCTGTGGTGGGCGATCGACCGCTCGCGGCTCGGCACCGGCCTCAAGGCGATCCGGGAGGACGAGGACAAGGCCCAGGCGCTGGGCGTGCCCACGTTCGCCTACAAGCTGTTCGTCTTCGTCGTCTCGGCGTTCATGACCGCGATGGCGGGCGGGATGTACGCCCTCTGGTTCGGCTCGCTCGACCCGATCTTCCAGTTCTCCATCCTGACCGGTTCCTATCTGGTGCTGATGTCGCTGCTCGGCGGCGTACGCAGCCTGCTCGGTCCGGTCGTCGGCGCGGTGATCGTGGGCTATGCGGTCGAGTTCTTCAAGAACCAGTACGGCGACACCCAGCTGCACCTGGTCGCGCTCGGTCTGCTGCTCGCCCTGGTCGTGCTCTTCATGCCCGACGGGGTCATCCCCTGGCTGACCGCGCAGTTCGACCGGTTCCGACCCGGCGACACCTCGATCCGCGAGGTCGACGCCGCCCAGCTGGCCGAGGAGCGCAAGGCGCTCGAGGAGACGAAGTCATGAGCGCAGCGAACAAGGACTTCCTGGCGACCGAGAACCTGACCAAGGCGTTCGGCGGCGTACGCGCCGTGGACGAGGCCACGGTCAGCTTCCAGGAGGGCAAGATCAACGCCCTGATCGGTCCGAACGGGTCGGGCAAGACCACCTTCTTCAACTGCGTGACCGGGATGATCCGGCCCGACTCGGGCACGGTGACCTATCAGGGTCGCGACGTGACCGGCCACGCACCTCACCGGATCGCGCGGGCCGGCCTCGGGCGCAGCTTCCAACTGTGCCGGATCTTCCCGCGGATGACGGTTCTCGACAACGTGCTGGCCGGAGTGCGGTCCAAGGGGCTGGTCCATCGGCTGCGCGGGGCGCACAACCCCGACGACATCGCCCGGGCGCGGGAGCTGCTGGCCCGGGTCGGCATCGAGCACCTTGAGCGCAGCGAGGCCCGCGACATCTCCTACGGGCAGCAGAAGCTGCTCGAGCTCGCCGGGGTGCTGATGGCCGAGCCCGACACGATCATGCTCGACGAGCCGGCCGGCGGAGTGAACCCGGCGCTGATCGGCCGGATCGCCACGCTCGTGCGCGAGCTCAACGCCGAGGGCCGCACCTTCGTCATCGTCGAGCACAACATGGAGCTGGTGATGAGCCTCTCCGACCATGTCGTGGTCTTCGACCGCGGCCGCCCGATCGCCTCCGGTGCGCCGGCGGACGTGCAGAACGACCCACGAGTCCTGGAGGCCTACCTTGGTGTCTGAACCTCTTCTCGAGCTGCGCGACATCGAGGCCGGCTACGGCCGTGCGGCGCTGGTGCTGCGAGGCCTCACCGTCATCGTTCCCGCAGGTCAGATCGTCTGTCTGGTCGGTCCGAACGGGGCCGGCAAGTCCACGGTGCTCAAGGTGGCCAGCGGCATGCTGACGCCACGCTCGGGGACCATCACCGTCGACGGCGTCGACGTCACCCGCAACGGGCCGCAGCAGATGCTCCGCGCGGGCATGGCCCACGTCCTCCAGGGCCACTCCGTGTTCAAGGAGATGACGGTCGCCGAGAACGTCGGCCTGGGCGCCTACACGGTGCGCGACGCGGCCGCGATCCAGGAGCGGACCGACTTCGTGAAGACGCTCTTCCCGGTCGTCGCCGAGCGGTGGAACACCCTCGCCGGCGCGCTCTCGGGCGGCCAGCAGAAGCAGGTCGAGTTCGCCCGCTCGCTGATGGTGAGCCCGAAGGTGGTGCTGCTCGACGAGCCCAGCATGGGCCTGGACCCGAAGACCACGGCGACCGTGTTCGAGCAGGTCGTACGCATGCGGGACGCCGGTCTGGCGGTCCTGCTCGTCGAGCAGAACGCCCGGCGGGCCCTGGAGTCGGCGGATCTGGGGTGCGTACTGGATCTGGGGAGGGTGCACATCGCAGGGGCCGCTGCCGACCTGCTCGCTGATCCGCGCATGGCTGAGCTCTATCTCGGGGGAGCCGCAACAACCTCAGCAGGGACCACCGACGGTCCCGATTAGGGGAAGGGAAAGCACCATGAGATGGAAGCTGAACCGAATGGTGGGGCGAGGCGTACGCGCCGGTGTGGTCGCCCTCGCAGTGGCGCTGGCCGCTCCGCTCGCCGGAGCCCAGGCCCAGATATATACGCAGCCGACCGAAGGCCCCGGTCTGACCGTGGTCAAGCCCAGGGCGAGCCTCGCTGACTGGGATCCGGTCACCGAGGATAAATGGGCCTTCGAGGACGGTCAGGTCATCCTGACCGAGCCTGGGACGGCACAGCCCGGCCCACGACGTCCCTTCGAGTACGCCGTGGTGACCAAGGGTCCCGAGCTCGGCTCGCTGACCTACCGCGCCGAGGTCCGCATCGACGAGGCCGTCACGGTCACCAACCGCGACGTGATCCTGGTCTGGAACTACCAGTCCCCGACGCGCTTCTACTACGCCCACCTCTCGACCGACAACACCATCTACCCCCACAACGGCATCTTCGTGGTCAACGACGCCGACCGGCTGCGCATCGATCACCAGTGGAACGGCACCGTCGGCGCAGCGCCGTCGATCACCGATGCCGAGTGGCACGACGTACGTCTCGACTACAACGCCCGCACGGGCGCGATCGCGGTCTATCTCGACGGTGCCGACGAGCCCCGGATGACCGCCACGGACACCACCTTCACCGGAGGCCGGTTCGGCTTCGGTTCCTTCGACAACTTCGGCCGCATCCGTGACGTCACGGTCGCGGGCCTCCGTCATCGCTGAACCTCGGTAAGGAGAGAACACACCCATGGGAACCTCACGTCTATGGGGCGGTCTCGCGGTGGGCGCCATGCTCGCCGCGCTACTCACCCCCACGCTCTCTGCCAACGCCGCCATCCCCGGCAGCGAGCCCGTCCCCGACCCCATCCCCGAACAGCCCCTACGCAGCAGCCTCGGCCTCGTGCTCCAGGAGGTCGCACAGCTTCCCAAGACCGAGCCCTACCCCGCTCCGACCGACCAGCGCCTCGTCCGCCAGAACCGCATCAACTTCATCGGCGAGGTCCCTGACGGCTCGGGCCGGATGTACGTCCCCGACCTCAACGGGCCGATGTATCTGCTCGAGAGCGGGCAGCAGCACGAGTACCTCGACCTCCGGGACCACTTCGTCGACTTCTGGTCCGGTGCCGGGCTGGGCAGCGGCGCCGGGTTCATCACGTTCCACCCCGAGTTCGAGACGAACGGGCTCTTCTACACCACCCACACCGAGCGCTTCGGCGGCTTCGCCAAGACGCCCACCTTCCCGTCGCAGACCAACCCCGGCTCCGGGCGCACGGTCAGCGTGGTCACCGAGTGGCACGCCAACGACCCTGCGGCCGACACCTTCGAGGGCACCAGCCGTGAGGTGATGCGGATCGACTTCGCCGGTCAGATCCACGCCATCCAGCAGCTCGACTTCAACCCGACCGCCAGGCCCGGCGACGAGGACTACGGGCTGCTCTACATCGCCTCGGGCGACGGCGGCAACGGGGTGAAGAGCGACGACCCGCAGAACCTCGGCAACCCGTTCGGCAAGATCCTCCGGATCGACCCGCTCGCCCGCGACGGGCGCAACGGGGCGTACGGGGTGCCGGACAGCAACCCGTTCGTCGACCGGGAGGGCGCGATCGGCGAGATCTGGGCGTACGGCATGCGCGACCCGCACCGGTTCTCCTGGGACGCCGAGAAGGGCACGCTCCTGCTCGGCCACATCGGCCAGCACGCGATCGAGGGCGTCTACGACGTACGCGCCGGGGACAATCTCGGCTGGAGCGAGATCGAGGGCCGGCTGCTCTACGACAACACCGACGAGTGTGCGCTCTACACGGTCCCGGACGACTACGACATGTCCGGCTTCACCCTTCCGGTGGCCTCCTTCGACCACGACCCGCCGGCCAACTACTCCTGCACCTCCGACAGCGGCCACGCGGTCAGCGGCGGTGTCGTCTACCGCGGCCGGTTCGACGACCTGAAGGGCAAGTACGTCTTCGGCGACCTGGTCAACGGCGAGGTCTACTGGACCGACTCCCGACAGATGCGCCGCGGCAGCAGCAAGGAGGCGCCCCTGCACCAGATGCAGCTCTTCGACACCTCCGGCAAGCGGCTCTCGATGCAGGACTTCGTCGACGACCCGCGTGTCGACCTGCGCTTCGGCACCGACTCCCGCCGCAACCTCTACCTGCTGGCCAAGGCCAACGGGAAGATCTGGAAGGTCGTGAACACGGTGCAGCGGCCATGGCCGAGCGAGGTCGTGCCGTCGCTGCGCGAGGACCTGGTCAGCTACTACGACTTCGAGCACCCCTTCGCCCCGGGATCGCGCGAGGAGGACCAGGGCTTCTCGCGGACGCTGCTGAACCAGGTCAACGGCGGCAACGCCATGCAGGTGCGTGATTCGGCCTACCGGACCAGCAACAACGCGCTGCAGACCCAGCAGCTGAACCCGGAGGTGAACGGCAACGACGACTGGAAGGCGGGGGTGTGGAACCAGGACGGGGTCGCCTCGTTGGCGCCGCTCGCGGGAGCCGAGCAGATCACCGTGGCCGGCTGGTTCAAGGTCGACATGGACGGGCCGGCGCTCAACTCGGTGACCGCCGATCCGACCGACCGGTTCAACGCGATCGGGCTGGCCGGGGTGCTCTCGGGCAACTCCGACGGCCATGGCGTACGCGCCCTGCTGGAGCTCATCAACGTCGACGGCACCCTGCGCCTGGTCGCGCTGGGACGCCGGCTCGACGAGGGGGCCTCGCAGACCTTCGCCGCCTCGGCGGACTGGCAGACCCTGCTGCCACGAGGTCAGTGGGTGCACCTGGCGGCGACGTTCGACTACACCACGGGCAAGATGGCGCTCTACCGCAACGGCAAGGCCGTCGAGGGGTTCTACACCTCCGCCGGTGACCCGTGGCAGGTCGACGGCACCGGCACCTCCGACACGTTGCCGCGAGGCATCAAGGTCGGTGGATCGTTCCCGCAGGACACCGTCGAGCGGAACCCCTGCAACTGCCGGATGGACTCGCTGATGTTCCTCGACCGGGCGATCACGCCGGACGAGGCGCGAGCCCAGTATCAGCGGTTCGTCAACGGCCGCTGAGCCTGTGAGGGTCCACGGCTCGGTTCAGCGAACCGGGCCGTGGACCTCGCTGCGTAGCCGGGCCATGGTGGCGTCGAGGTCGGCCGCGGTGCGGGCGGCGGCGCCGAGCTCGTCGCGCAGGGTCGTGGGGACGGTGCCGTCGTACTTGTAGTAGATCGAGTGCTCGACGCTGGCCCAGAAGTCCATCGCGATCGTGCGGATCTGCAGCTCGACCGGCACGTCGACCGCCCGGTCGGAGAGGTAGACCGGCACCTTGATGATCAGGTGGAGGCTGCGGTAGCCGTTGGCCTTCGGGTCGGCGATGTAGTCCTCGACCTCGACCACGTCGACATCGGACTGGCTGCCCAGCATCTCCATGATCCAGTAGACGTCGGAGACGAACGGGCACACGACCCTGATCCCGGCGATGTCGCGGATCTGCTGCTCGAGCGCCTCGAGGGTGAGTGGGCAGCCGATCTTGCGGGCCTTGGCGAGCAGACTGTCGGGCGTCTTGAGCCGGGTGCGTACGTGCTCGATCGGGCTGTGGTCGTGGGTGTGCTCGAACTCCTCGCGCAGGATCGCGATCTTGGTCGAGACCTCGTCGATCGCGAACTTGTAGCGCATCCGGAACCTGGCCAGGTCGCGCGCCATCTCACGGGTCATGTCGCTGGCGCTCGCCTCGACGAGATCGACCAACCCGTTGAACGGGTTGTCGTCGACTGTTGTCATTGTCCCCTCCTGACAGAGTCATCTTTGCAGGCAGCGACAAGACGTCGCCGCGATGCCCGGCATGAGACCGGGGCGAGCGGCCCGGAGATGACCGGGTCTTCGGTCCCTCTTCTGGACACCGAGGTGCAGCCGGCTGGGTGCGCTCGATACAGTGACACCCCTCGGGGGATAAATACCCCTCGGGGGATATGAGGTCTGTTCGGGCTACCTACGAGAAGGACACTTCCCCCACATGCGCATTCTTCTGCTCGTCTCCGCGTTCAACGGTCTTACCCAACGTGTCTGGTGCGATCTCAAAGAGGGCGGCCATGACGTCGGTGTCCTCCTGGCGCCGGTCCACGACGACTCCTCCCTGGTGGCGGCGGTCGAAGCGATCGAGCCCGACCTGATCCTGTGCCCGTTCCTCAAGCACCGGGTGCCGGAGGCGATCTGGGGTCGCTATCGAACGGTGGTGATCCACCCGGGCCCGGTCGGTGACCGAGGCCCGTCCTCGCTCGACCACGCCACCCTCGACGGGCGGGACCGCTGGGGCGTGACCGCGCTGTCGGCCGTCGAGGAGATGGACGCCGGCCCGGTCTGGGCGACCGAGACCTTCGAGATGCCAGAGGTCCCGATCGCGAAGAGCGCGCTCTACAACGGCCCGGTCGCCGATGCCGCGATGGACTGCGTCGCGGAGGTCCTCCGGATGGTCGCCGCGGGGGAGGCGCCGAAGCCCGCCGACGAGTGGGCCGCTGAGGTCGACGGCACCGGCGAGCTGCCGCTGCTGCGTCGCAAGGCCTTCGAGATCGACTGGTCCGCGCCGGCCACCGAGATCGCCCGGCGGATCGCGGCGGCCGACGGTGCCCCGGGTGCGCCGGCGACCGTCGACGGGAAGGCGTACTGCCTCTTCGACGCCGCCACGACGCCTGAGGACCATGGCGACGTGGAGCCGGGCACCATCGTCGGCGTCGACACCGACGCGGTGGCGATCGCCACCGGCGAGGGCACCCTGTGGGTCGGCTACGCCGCCACGCTCGAGAAGAAGCGCGGTCCCAAGCTTCCGGCGGCCTGGGTGCTCGACACGGGGCACGCGCCCTACCGGAGGATGCCGGATGCGCTGGCCGAGACGACCTACGAGCGCGACGGCGACGTCGGCTACCTCACCCTCCGCTCCTACAGCGGCGCGATGCACACCCAGCAGTGCCGCCGGATGACCGATGCCGTCCGCAAGGCGCTCATCGAGGACACCAGGGTCCTGGTCGTACGCGGCACCGAGCACGCCTTCTCCAACGGCATCCACCTCGGCGTGATCGAGGCGGCGCAGGACCCGGCGGCCGAGGCCTGGGACAACATCCGGGCCATCGACGAGCTCTGCCTGGCGATCGCCGAGGCCGAGCAGCTGACCATCGCCGCGTTCACCGCCAATGCCGGAGCCGGCGGCGTGATGGCCGGCCTCTGTGCCGACATCACGGTCGCGCGCGCCGGTGTCGTGCTGAATCCCTACTACGACATGGGAATCTTCGGCTCCGAGCTGCACACCTGGGGCCTGCCGAGCCGGGTCGGCGCCGAGAAGGCCGACGAGCTGCTCGGCTCGAAGCTGCCGATCTCGGCGGCCGAGGCGGCGCGCATCGACATGGTCAGCGAACTCGGTCCGCGCGACGCGGCCGAGTTCGACGGCTGGCTGCGCAACCTGGCGCAGAGCGTCGCCGAGCCCGAGGCGTACGTCCCGGCCCTGGCGGCCCGCGAGGCACGCCGTGCCTGTGTGATGCCGATGTCCTACTACCAGAGCATCGAGCTGGCCGAGATGGCTCGCGACATCTTCGACGACCGCTTCGGGTTCGCCGCGAAGCGGAAGGCGTTCGTCAGCAAGGCCGCGCCGACCGAGACACCGGCGAAGATCCGGTTCTGACCGATTGACAAACTAGAACGTGTTCCACCAACCTGGTGGTGTGTGACCTGACTCACACACCACCAGGAGGAGCACGTGACCCAGGCGCCCCCGCCGCCCGAGATGACCTTCCAGCGATCGGGCCGCGACCCTGCGGCGATCGGCGCGAGGCTGGAGCAGTGGCTGGCCACGGCGTTACCGCCAGGTGCAGATCCCGAGGTCGCCATCATCGGGGGCATCGATGCCAACGGGCTCTCCAGCGAGACCGTCCTGCTCGATGTCACCTCGACCGTCGCCGGAGAGAGGCAGACGAAGGCGTACGTCCTGCGGGTGGCGCCCCGCCCTGAGGACATCCCCGTCTTCGCGACCTATGACCTGCAGGCGCAGTACGACGCGATGCGCTTGGCCGGCTCGCTGTCTCCCGTGCCGGTCCCGGAGGTCGGCCTCGCCGAGATGAGCGGCTCGGTCCTGGGCACGCCGTTCTTCCTGATGGAGCGGGTCGAGGGGGTCGTCCCGCCCGACGTGATGCCGTACAACTTCGGCGACAGCTGGCTCTTCGACGCCTCGCCCGGGGACCGGGTGGCGCTTCAGAGGCGTTCGGTCGAGGTGCTCGCCGGGCTCCACTCGATCCCTGAGGCTGCCTCGCGGTTCGCCTTCCTCGATCCCGCCGCGGCCGGTCATTCCGGCGAGACGCTGGTCGCCCGCAATCTGGCCAAGACCCGGGCCTGGTACGCCTTCGCCTCCGCCGCCGAGGAATGGGGCGGCCGCTCGCCGCTGGTCGAGCGAGGTCTGGCCTGGCTCGAGACCCACCTCCCCGAGACTGGTCTCTCCGAAGATGGCGGCGAGCCCGTCCTGTGCTGGGGTGACGCGCGGATCGGCAACATCATCTACCGCGACTTCGCGCCGGTGGCGGTCCTCGACTGGGAGATGGTCAGTCTCGGCCCTCGCGAGATGGACGTGACCTGGATGATCTTCGCCCACCGCATCTTCGAGGACCTGGCCGCGATGCTGGAGCTGCCGGGGATGCCGGGCTTCCTCAGCGCCGACGAGGTCCGGAAGGCCTATGCCGCGGCGAGCGGTGTCGAGCTCGGTGACCTGACCTGGCACGAGGTCCACGCGGCCGTCATGTGGGGGATCATCTATCTGCGGATCGCGGCGCGGCAGATCCACTTCGGTGAGATCGAGGCGCCCGAGGATCCGGAGTCGGTGCTCTACCACCGGGCGATGTTCGCGACGATGCTGGACGAGGTCGGCGCATGAGCGTGCTGGGCGGGCACGGGGAGTACGTCGGTGTCGGGCCGCTCGACGAGTACCCGATCCACCAGCTCCCGCGACCGGTGGCCTGGGCGGGCAGCAGCGACCGCAACTTCTACGACCGCTGCTACCTCAACGCCCATGACCGCACCGGCGACCTCTTCCTCATCTCCGGGATGGGGTTCTATCCCAACCTCGGCACCAAGGACGCGTACGTCCTGCTCCGCCGTGGCGACGAGCAGACCGCCGTTCACCTGGGCGACGGCGCCGACCCGCGGGGCGGTGACCGGCTGGAGCAGCGGGTCGGGGCGTACCGGATCGAGGTCTCGGAGCCGCTGCGGAAGCTCCGGCTGGTGATGGAGGAGACCCACGGGATCGCCCTGGACCTGCGATGGGAGGGCTCGTTCGAGGTGGTCCAGGAGCAGCCGCACGTGATGCGTCAGGGTGCGGCGACAGTGCTCGACGCGCAGCGGTTCGCGCAGGTCGGGACCTGGGAGGGGGTGATCGAGGTCGACGGCGAGGCGATCGTCGTCGACCCCGACCGCTGGGTCGGCACCCGGGACCGGTCCTGGGGCATCCGCCCCTCCGGCGAGGGGCTGCCGCCGGGCAAGCCGGCCGACCCGGGGTTCGACGGGATGTGGTGGCTCTATGTGCCGCTGCGGTTCGAGGAGTTCGCCGTCGTCCTGATCATCCAGGAGACCCCGGACGGTCATCGCACGCTCAACGACTGCACCCGTACCTTCGCGGACGGTCGGGTCGAGCAGCTCGGCTGGCCGCACGTCCGGGTCCACTACCAGGAGGGAACGAGGCTCCCGGAGGGCGCGACGATCACGTGCACGACTCCGGCCGGGGAGCCGCTGGTGCTCGAGGTCTCCTCGCTGCTGGGAGTGCCGATCCACGTCGGTGGCGGCTATGGCGGCGACTCCGACTGGTCCCACGGAATCTGGAAGGGCGCCGGGTTCACCGAGCGGCTGACCTACGACATGAAGGCGCCCGACGTCGGCGGCCGGGTGCCGTTCGGGGTGATCGACCATGTCGGGCGTGCGGTCGCGCACGGTCCGGGTGCCGATGGGGTCGAGGGCTGGGGGCTCTTCGAGCACGGGGTCCTCGGTCGTCACGATCCTTCCGGCTTCGCCGACTGGCTCGACCGCGTCTGACCCCATCCCGCCGAGGCGTCGCTCCCGTCGGCCGAGACGGCAATCGAGTGCCATCTCGGCCGACGCAAGTGACGTCTCGGCCTGCGTACCTGACTTCTCGGCGGTCTCAGGATCCGAACAAGCATTTATGACTAAACTCTAGTGACTTACTCTGGTTTGGACGGACCAACCAGAGGAGAGCCATGATCCGCCCCACCCCACCGCGCCTGACCGCCATCGCCGCCGTTCTCTCGACCCTGCTCCTGGGGCTGACGGCCTGCGGCGGCGCCGATGCGTCCAGTGCCTCCAAGCTCGCCGCCGACGCGGCGCTCCCCGACCAGGTCCCCGAGGGGACCGTCCTGCGCCTCGGGCTGCCGCCCATCGAGGTTGCGCTGAAGGCGTCCGGCCTGATCGACGAGGTCGAGGGCTACGAGATCGAATGGGCCAACATCTCCGGTGGTCCGAAGAGCATCGAGGCGTTCCGCGCAGACGCGCTGGACGCGAGCTACGTCGCCGACATCCCGCCGCTGTTCGCGACCTGGACCGACACCCCGGTCAAGATCGTCGCGGTCACCGAGAACCCCGACCCGCTCGACAACCCGATCTACGAGCTCGGCGTCGCGCCGAAGTCGAAGGTCAAGACGCTCGCGGACCTCGAGGGCAAGAAGATCGCCTACTCGCCCGGCCAGGCCCAGGGTGCGCTGGTCCTCAAGACGCTCAAGGCTGCTGGGCTCAGCCAGGAGGACGTCGAGCTGGTCGAGATCCAGAGCGTCGACGACACCTTCTCCAACGCGCTGGCCTCGAACCAGGTCGACGTCGCCCCGCTGGGTGGGCCGCAGCTGACCTCCTATCTGGCCAAGTACGGCCGTGACGGTGCCACCTCGATCCGGACCGGCATCCGCGACGACGCGACCCTCATCTACGGGCCGGAGAAGACCTTCGAGGACGCCGCCAAGGCGGCCGCGTTCAAGGACTTCCTCGCGCTGTGGGTCAAGGCCGAGAAGTGGGTCGACGAGCACCCGGACGAGTGGATCCAGGCCTACTACGTCGACCACGAGGGACTCACTTTCGAGGACGGCAAGAAGGTCTTCGAGACCTCTGGCCAGAACGTCATCCCGGAGAACTGGGACGGCTTCATCGAACGCCAGCAGGAGACCGCGGACATCCTCTCCAAGGAGCAGGACCATCCGGAGCTGGACGTCGCCGAGCTCTATGACCGCCGCTACGAGAAGGTCATCGCAGAGGCCGTGAAGGGCGGTCAGTGATGGCCACCACCGCAGTCGAGGCGCCGATCGTCGGCGTCGTCTCCGAGAAGACCACGGACAAGCGGGTCGTACGCCGCCGCCTCGGCCCCGGGCCGAGGGTCCCCGGCACGCTGTGGATCGGACCGATCCTGCTCCTCGGGCTGTGGTGCCTCGCCTCGGCGACGGGCGTGCTCGATCCGCGTACGTTGTCCGAGCCGTGGGTGGTGGTCGAGACCGCTCAGCGGCTGATCGCCGACGGACGGCTTCCCGAGGCACTCGCGACCTCTGCCTACCGCGCCTCGCTCGGGCTGGTGATCGGGGTCGGCGTCGGGCTGGCACTCGCGCTCGTCTCCGGGCTCAGCCGGGTCGGTGAGGCGCTGATCGACGGTCCGGTGCAGGTCAAGCGGGCCATCCCGAGCCTGGCGCTGATGCCGCTGCTGATCCTGTGGCTGGGGATCGGGGAGCCGATGAAGGTGATCACGATCGCCCTCGGCGTACTCATCCCGATCTACATCCACACCCACAACGGGCTGCGTGGCATCGACAGCCGCTACGCGGAGCTCGCCGAGACCGTCAGCCTCCGCCGTGGAGCGTTCGTCCGGCATGTCGTGCTGCCGGGTGCGACCCCGGGCTTCCTGCTCGGGCTGCGGTTCGCGGTGCTCAATGCGCTGCTGTCGCTCGTGGTCGTCGAGCAGGTCAACGCGACCAGCGGCATCGGCCACATGATCACCCTCGCGTCCAGCTACGGCCAGACCGAGATCATCGTCGTCGGCCTGGTGGTCTACGCCCTGCTGGGCCTGGTCGCCGACGGCATCGTCCGCTTCACCGAGAGGAAGGCACTGGCATGGCGACGCACGCTGGAGAGTCACTGACTGCACCCGAAGGACCCGCCGTACGCGTCGAGGGGCTGCGCCGCAGCTTCTCCGAGGCCGGTGGGGTGCTCAACGGGCTCGATCTCACCATCGCCCGCGGCGAGTTCGTGGCGCTGATCGGGCGCTCGGGATCTGGGAAGTCCACGCTGCTGCGGGCGCTGGCCGGCCTCGACCGCGCCGTCTCGGGCTCGGGTGTCGTGGAGGTGCCCGAGCGGGTCTCGGTCGTCTTCCAGGACTCCAGGCTGCTGCCGTGGCGGCGGGTGCTGGACAACGTGGTCCTGGGTCTGTCGGGTCCCGACGCCCGAGCCCGTGGGCTCGAGGCGCTCTCCGAGGTCGGGCTCGAGGGCCGCGACAGGGCCTGGCCGCACGAGCTCTCCGGCGGCGAGCAGCAGCGCGCGGCGCTGGCGCGGTCGTTGGTCCGCGACCCGCAGTTGCTTCTCGCCGACGAGCCGTTCGGCGCCCTGGACGCGCTGACCCGGATCAAGATGCACAAGCTCCTCAAGAAGCTGTACGCCGCCCACAACCCCGCCATCCTGTTGGTCACCCACGACGTCGACGAGGCGATCGCCCTCGCCGACCGGGTGATCGTGCTGGTCGACGGAGTCGTCGGCTCCGACCTCCGGATCGACCTGGGTGCGAAGCGGAGCCCGGGCGACCCGCGGTTCGCCGCGCTGCGGGCCCAGTTGCTGGCCGAGCTCGGCGTGGTCGAGGAAGAGGTGGCCTGATGGGCGCCCGACAGCTCCACTTCAACCTGTTCCTGCTCGACACCGGTCACCATGAGGCGTCGTGGCGGCTCCCGGATTCGGACCCGCATGCCAACCTGTCGCTCGCGGCGCATCAGCATCTGGCGCGGGTGGCGGAGGAGGCCAAGTTCGACTCGCTGTTCCTGGCCGACTCGCCGGCTCTGTTCGGCGAGCCGGGCCGTCGGCCGTCGGGGCGGATCGAGCCGACCGTGCTGCTGTCCGCGCTGGCGGTCTCCACGCAGCACATCGGCCTGATCGCCACCGCCTCGACGTCGTACAACGATCCGTTCAACCTCGCCCGGCGGCTCGCCTCGGTGGACCACATCTCCGGCGGTCGGGCCGGGTGGAACATCGTCACGACCGCCGGGGACGCCGCGGCGCGCAACTTCGGTCTGGAGGGGCAGCCGCTGCACAAGACCCGGTACGAACGGGCCTCGGAGTTCCTGGAGGTGGCGACCAAGCTCTGGGACAGCTGGGCCGACGACGCGATCGTGGCGGACAAGGATGCCGGGGTGCATGCGCTCGGTGACCGGATTCGGCCGATCTCTCACGTTGGGCCTCACTTCTCGGTGGAGGGTCCGCTCAACCTGGCGCGATCGCCGCAGGGCCACCCGCTGCTCGTCCAGGCCGGCTCCTCCGACGACGGCAAGGAGTTCGCGGCCCGCTGGGCCGAGGCGATCTTCACCGCCCAGCCGACACTGGCCGAGAGCCAGGCGTTCTACGCCGACATCAAGCGCCGGGTCGTGGCGGCCGGCCGCAACCCCGACCATGTGCTGGTCCTCCCCGGGATCGTCCCGGTCCTCGGCGAGACCGAAGCCGAGGCGCGTGAGCTCGAGGCCGAGCTCGACCGGTTGATCGCTCCGGAGTACGCCCTCGCCCAGCTCGCTCAGCTGCTCCGGGTCGACCCTTCGCGGCTGGACCTGGATTCTGAGCTGCCGGCTGATCTACCGTCGGAGGACTCCATCGAGGGTGCCAAGAGCCGCTACACGCTCGTCGTCGACTGGGCTCGTCGTGATCGTCTGACGGTTCGTGAGCTGATCGGGAAACTGGGTGGTGGGCGCGGCCATCGCACCTTCACCGGGACTCCTGTTCAGGTTGCCGACACGATCCAGTACTACTTCGAGAACGGTGCTGCTGACGGGTTCAACATCATGCCTGCTGTGCTGCCGTCGGGGATCGAGGCGTTTGCATCCTCTGTTGTTCCGATCTTGCAGGAGCGGGGGCTTTTCCGGACTGAGTACACCGGGGTCACTCTTCGGGATCACTATGGGTTGCCGCGTCCGGAGAATCGGGTTGATCTTGGGGAGGTTGCTTCCTGATCCCTGTTTCGGGGTTGGGGTGGGCCGCCGACCCGTTCTTTGAGGGTGTTCTCGATCTGGACCGGCGTCAAGGACGCCCTTCGGGCGCCGGCTTCGCCGGCCGCCTTCGGCGGTCCTGGACTCCGGACCAGATCGAGAAAAGACTTGGCTGGCTATCGGGGCGGCGGCCCGGGTGTGGCGCAGCGGATTCTTGCTTGGGAAGGGTGAGGTTGATGGGGCTGAGGGTGGCCCTTCGGGCCACTTACCATCCACAGAGACGATGTCGTTCGATCACCGAGAAAATAGTGGCTGACCAGGGAAAATAGATGGTCAGACAGGCGCAGCGAGCGTAGAATCGGACCCATCACAGTACACCTCTGAAGGGGAGGATGGCGATGAGTCTCGGCCGCGAGATCAACCCCTGGGGCACCAACCCCGGAGACCTGATCGACGCTGCTCTGCAGGCCATCGAGACCGCCCTCCAAGACCTGTTGGCCACCGATCCCGCCTACTGGCGCACGGGGCAGAAGAAGGACCTGCTGGAGCGGTTGGAGAAGCTCCAGGCCCAACAGGCTGCGTTGAAACTCCGGGTGCTCGCGTCTGCCGGTGACATCGCTGAGGAGACCGGTGCCAAGGACGCCTCCGGGTGGATGCGGACCGAACTGCTGGTCGACAAGGCCGTGGCGCGCTCGCAGGTCAAGCTGGCCGCCGGTGTCGCGAAGTACGACCTGGTGGCTGCCGGCCTGGCTGAGGGTGTGGTGTCTCAGGACAAGGCTCGGGTGATCACCCAGGCCCTCGATGCCATCGAGAACGCCCCAGCTGCCAGTTCTGAGGATCTGGTGCTGGCCGAGAAGCTGTTGGTCGACTACGCGGACCGGTTGACGGCGAACGAGTTGAAGATCGTCGGCCGACGGATCCTGGCCGAGATCGACCCCGAACGGTTCGAAGCCGCCGAGGCCAAAGCCCTGCAGCGGGAGGAGGAGCACGCCCAGCGGCGTACGTTCTTCCAATCCCGCGACAACGGTGACGGCACCATCGACATCCACGCCCGCGTCTCCCGCGCGGTCGGGATGCGGCTGCGGACCCAGTTGGATTCGCTGGCCCAGCCGCGGAAGCTGTCGGCCGAGGACAAGGGCCGCAAGGCGCCCTATGACCGGCTGCTCGGCCAGGCCTTTGCCCGAGTCATCGAGACCTACGACGTGGACCAACTGCCCAGGCACGGTGGCCACGGCACCACGGTGTTCATCACCATGAGCGTCGAGGACCTCCACAAAGACCTCGGCACCGCCGCACTGGGTTTCAACGGCGAGCAGATCACCGCCGCCGAAGCCCGACGAATGGCCTGCAACGCAGACCTCGTCCCGGTCGTGCTGGGCACCGACTCCGAGATCCTCGACTTCGGCCGCACCGCACGGTTGGCGTACCCGATCCAACACAAGGCGCTCCCGGCTACGCGATAAGTGTTGCCAGGCCGAAGACTGCGACGCTCCAGCAGCCTGGACCGAGGCGCATCACTTGAAACCGTGGTCCGAAGGCGGTCGAACCGACCTAGCGAACATGGTCTTGTTGTGTTCGAGCGATCATCGCCGGATCCATGACGCCAACTACGGGTATGAGCGCCTTCCGGATGGGCGGATCCGGTTCACCCGGCGTACCTGATCTGTGTCTTCGCGCGCCGTCGTGTCATGCCCAGGCACCCGCCTGATCTGCGACCTTTTCGGTATGTCAGGCTGAGCCCGCCTGGCTGCATCTGGCCGTCGTCAACTGATCACCCTGCCGTGCGAGCCGTCTGAGACCGGCGTGAGCAGCCGCCGTTGAGACGGCGCCGTCTGCCACGCCCAGGTCGTCGCCGGTCCGGATTCCCGAGCCCGTACGCGACCAGAGGAATCCGCGCCAAACTCCGCCTTTGAGAACGATCAGCAGGTGCAAGGCTCAACGCACAACGTCAGGCGTCAGCAGATCCTGGTTGTCCTCGGCCCAATCGCCCATCCGATCCTCGCGGACGGCGCGCCATAGGTCGCGGTCGCGGGAGGGGTCCAGGCGTACGACTGACTGGTCACCGACCATGCCGGTGCCGTCGGTGGGGACGGTGAGGTAGCTGATGTCGTCGGTGCGGAGGTTGCGGAGTGAGGCGGCGAGCTTGGCCATCTGGGTGGTGGACCAGTCGTCGTCGACGGAGGCGTGCTTCGAGAAGAGGGAGAGGAGGTCGAGGACCTGGTCGGGGTTCTTGCGCAGCTCCTGCTCGAGGGTCTGCTTGAGGAGGGCGCGCAGGAAGGCCTGCTGGCGGGCGACGCGGTCCAGGTCGCCGCCCTGGAGGCCGTAGCGCTGGCGTACGTAGAGGAGAGCCTGCTCGCCGTCCAGGTGGTGGCGGCCGGCTTCCCAGCGGACACCACGGGCGGAGTCGTAGACGGTCTTCGGGATGTCGATGTCGACGCCACCGATCGCATCGGTGAGGGCCTTGAAGCCGTCCCAGTCGATGACGGTGAGGTGGTCGATGCGTACGTCTGTCATCTTCTCGACGGTCTCGACCGTGAGGTTGGGGCCACCGAAGGAGTAGGCCCAGTTGACCTTGCCCTTGCCGTGGCCGGGGATGTCGACCCAGGAGTCGCGCGGGATCGAGATCACCGACGCGGAGTCGCGGTCGCCGTCGAGATGGACGAGCAGCATCGTGTCGGAACGTGCCTGCCCCGGCTCCCAGCCGGGCGCCTCGGCTCCGGTGGTGGGTGCGTCGGATCGGGTGTCGGTGCCGAGGACCAGGATGTTCATCGCGTCGGCGGCCGACCCGGAGGTTGGCTTGTCGGGCCGGTCGGTGAGGCCGGTGAACGTGTCGGGCAGCCGCTGGATGTTGCTCTCCACCTTCGCCTGGAGCCACAGGACCCCGGTCAGGGCCGCAGCGCAGAGCAGGAGGAGACACACCAGCAGCCCGATCAGGGGCTTGCGGGCACGACGCCATCCGCGCGCGGGGGGCACGTCCGCAGGATCCGGCTGCGGCGGCACGGGCGGATGATCGAGGATGGCCACCTGAGTATGGGACCCGGGACTCCCTCCATATGGGGTCCAGATGCTCGCCATTCCTCAATTTGAGGCACCAGTCGGTAACGGCCGGTAACCAAAAATAGGTAGGCGATCCGTCCCCCGGATTGAGTGAGTAAAGTCCCTTTGCCGTACGGCGCTGTTCATGTCGGACCTTCGGGTCCACGCGTGTTTCATGCCGCCTGGCTGCGTCTTGGGAGGGCGTGGCACGACGAGGATGACCAGGGGAGAGCTGTGTCAATGTCAAGAGTCGGTCGGGACGAACGTGCCCGGCTGCACGAGGCTGCCTCCGCGCTGGCCGGGATCCGGGCGGCGACCACGCTGCTCAACTCACCCGGCGCGATCGGTGACGACCGGCGAGCCGCGATGACGGCGATGGTGCAGAGCGAGCTGGAGCGACTCGAGCGGATGGTCCGCCGGCAGCAGGATGCCGCGAGGCCGGGGATCCCGGAGCCGCGGTCCGATGAGATGCGAGCCGATGAGATGTCGGCCGGTGAGATGCGGGCCGAGGTGATCGACCTCGACTCCGTGGTGGCCACCATGGTGCTCGCTCACGAGGCCAAGGGCACCGACGTGGTGTGGCGTCCCAGCCGGATGCTGGCGCTGGGCGACTCCGACCAGCTGACCGAGGCGCTCAACGTGCTCCTCGACAACGCCGCCGCCCACGGGAGCGGATCGGTCCGGATCGAGGTACGTGCCGCCGAGCCGGCGAGCACCTCGGTCGAGATCGCGGTGACCGATGACGGCCCGGGGGTCGCCCCCGAGCTGCGCCGGCGGATCTTCGCCTGGGGCGTCAGCCGACCAGGGTCGACGGGCCAGGGCATCGGCCTGCACGCCGCGCGAGACCTGATGGAACGCCAGGGCGGCTACCTCGAGCTGGTCGAGGCGAGCGACCGCACCACCTTCGTCCTGGGCATCCCGATGCTCGGCTGTGCCGATGGCAGGGCAGGCGACGAGGCCGACCAGCACGACACCCCGACCCGGGGAGGTCGCCGTGGTGTCGCCGCGTAAAAGGGTGAAGGTGGTCATCGTCGAGGACCACACCCTGTTCGCCGAGTCGCTCGAGCTGGCCCTCACCTTCGAGGGCTACGACGCCCACCGCGTCGACCTGCCCGAGGAGCCGCCCTCGGAGGCCAAGCTCACCTCCCTGATCATGCGCTCGCAGCCGCGGATCGTCCTGCTCGACCTCGATCTGGGCCAGCACGGCTCGGGCGTACGCCTCATCGCCCCGCTCGCCCGGGCGGGTGCCGACGTCGTCGTGGTGACGGGCTCGACCGACGAGACCCGCTGGGGGCACGCCCTGCACGTCGGGGCTCGCACGGTCCTGTCCAAGACGGTGCCGCTGGGCGAGATCCTGGGCACCGTACGCAGGCTCAACTACGGTCTCAGCGTGCTCGACGTCGACGACCGTGAGCGCCTGATCCGGGCCTGGGTGGGGCAGGAGCAGGGCGTCATCGAGATCCGTCGCCGGCTCGCCCAGCTCTCCCCGCGTGAGTCGCAGGTGCTCGAGCACCTGATGGACGGCTTCACCGTCGGCGAGATCGCCAAGCTCCGTGTCGTGTCCGAGGCGACGGTGCGCACCCAGGTGAAGTCGATCCTCGCCAAGCTCGGCGTCTCCTCGCAGATCGCTGCGGTCAGCATCGCCCACAAAGCCGAGTGGCGGGCCGCCTGACCCGCGGTCGATCGGCTCGTCAGAGCGCGACCAGGCCGTCGTCCTCGCTCGTCCCGCGCAGACCGTAGAGCGTGCCCGTCTTCGGGCAGCGCCAGGCATCTCCCTGGGCGACCAGCGGCGCGCCCGCGTGCCCGACCCAGCCCATCCGCTGCGCCGGGACCCCGACGACCAGCGCGTGGTCGGGTACGTCGCGGGTGACCACGGCCCCCGCCGCGACCATCGCCCAGGCGCCGATCGTGACCGGCGCGATGCAGACGGCCCGGGCACCGATGCTGGCGCCGGTGCGTACGGTCACGCCGACGGCCTCCCAGTCCTCGCCGTCCTTGAGGGTGCCGTCCGGGTTGACGGCACGGGGGAGGTAGTCGTTGGTGAACACCACCGCCGGCCCGACGAAGGCGCCGTCCTCGAGCACCGCAGGCTCGTAGACCAGCGCATGGTTCTGGATCTTGCAGCGGTCTCCCACCACGACCCCGGGGCCGACGTACGCCCCGCGTCCGATGATGCACTCGCTGCCCACCCGGGCGTGCTCGCGGACCTGGGCCAGGTGCCAGACGAGGGTCCCGTCGCCGATCGTGGCACGGTCGTCGACGTCCGCGCTGGGCTCGATCCTGGGCGCGATCCTGGGCGCGGCGTGAGTCTCCTCAACGGTCATCCCCACAGCAAACCGGGACTCGGACGGCGAGTGGGCAAGACCCGGGATGGAGTACCCGATTCAGCGTAGAACCGCGGGCGAGGCCGCCTCCGGGACGAGCACGCGAGGAGTCGCGGAGCCCGAGGTGTCGAGCGCCCAGACGTCGCTGACCGGCTCGCCCGCGCGCTCCAGGCCGTAGAGGACGGTGTCGTCGTCGAGCCACTCGATCTGGTCGTCGATGCTGTGGGTCTCACCCGCGAGCACGGTGCGCCGGCCGGTGGCGAGGTCGAGGACCGCGGGCGTCCACCGGGTGCCGTCCTTGTCCGCCTCCTTGAACGCGATCCGGGTGCCGTCGGGGGAGAGCGACGGGCACTCGACGTGGTCGGCGATGGTCGTCAGCGAGCGTTCGCTGAGGTCGCCGCGGGCCAGGTAGGTCCGCCCGCCCGTGGCGACCGTGGCGTAGAAGGTGCGGTCGTCGTCGGCGAAGGTGACGCCCCAGATGTTGCGGTCGACCGGAGAGACCTTGCGGCCGTCGACGACCAGCCTGAACTTCTCCAGGTCCCCGTAGCTCGCCCCGCCGATCCGGCGGACGAGGGTGCGCGTCGAGAAGCCGCTGACCATGTAGGAGTCGCCGTTGACGAACACCGTCGAGGCGACGAGCTGTCCGTCCGGCGAGATCCGGGTGCGGCTGGGCAGACCGGGCAGGTCGGTCCCGTCGACCTCTCGCCACGCCTTACCCGGGGCCGAGGTCGCCAGATCGGTCGCCCGGTAGCGGCTGACCACGCCCCGCTCGGTCGTCAGGCACGAGATCGATTCCGCCTGCGCGTAGACCCGGTCGCAGCTCAGGTCGGTGAGCGCCCGGGCGCCGCCGGGGTCGGCCAGCGCCACCGCGCCGACGTGGCCGTAGTCGGCGTCGCGCCCGGTGTGCCGGAAGAGGATCCTCGGCCCCTCCTCCACCTGCGCCAGGGAGGTGGTCGTCGCGGCGGTCGCCGTGGACGTACGCCGGTCGTTCTCCGCGATCGCGGAGAGGGCGTACGCCGTCACGCCGGCCGTGACGAGCACGACGATCGCGCCGAAGATCGCGGTGCGCTGCTTGACCCAGAACGTGGTCATCGCACCGCCCTGCGCATCACGGCGTACCCGGCCGGGATCGCGGCGAGCAGCACCACGCAGACCGCGAGCATGGCGACCCGGGGCCCGACGGCGTACCAGAGCAGGCCGAAGCCGGTCGCCGCGACGAGCCGCGCCAGCGCGACCGCGGTCTGGGCGGTGGCGATGCCGCTGGCGCGTACGGTCTCGGGGACCAGCTGCCCGGCGACCGCGGCCAGGGTGCCATCGGTCGCGGCGTAGAAGACGCCGAGGAGGAGCACCGCGGCGCACGTCGTCCATAGCGCGCCGGACCCGGTCGCGGCGCACAGGTAGGCGGCCGCGAGCGGGAGGTGGCCGAGGACGAGGACCTTGACGCGCCCGAACCGGTCCGCGAGGCGGCCCATCGGCACGGCCAGGGCGAGGTAGGCGAGGTTGGTCCCGACGTAGAGGACCGGGAACCACTGCGCCGCGAATCCGCCGGTCTCCAGCAGTGCCAGGTAGACGAACCCGTCACCGATGGTGAGCAAGGCGAGCACGGCGGACACACCGGTCACCCGCGTGAGGCCGGGCGTGAGCACGGTGCGCCAACGCACCTTGGGGCGTGGCTCGCTGCGGCGAGGAGCGGTCCGGCGGACGGCGCCGGTGCGGAACGGCACGAAGCACGCCATCGTCGCCACCCCGAGCACCGCGAAGCCGAGCGAGACGACCAGCACGGTGTCGTAGCCGTCGGCGATCCGCCACAGGATCACGAACGCCAGCAGCGGCCCGATCGTGGCCCCGATCGTGTCCAGCGCCCGGTGGACGCCGAAGCTGCGGCCGAGATGCGCCGGGTCGCTGGAGGCGGCGATCATCGCGTCGCGCGGAGCAGTGCGTACGCCCTTGCCGACCCGGTCCAGCGAGATCGCCGCCGAGATCGTCCCGAAGCCGCCGGCGAAGATCAGCCCGAGCCGCGCGACCGCGCTCATCGCGTAGCCCGCCAGCGCCACCGGCTGCGGCCGGTCGGTGCGGTCGGCCGCCCACCCGGCCGCGATCCGTACCAGCGAGGAGACGCCCTGGTAGAGCCCGTCGATGAGCCCGTACGCCACCGGCGAGAGCCCGACCACCGCGGTCAGGTAGAGCGGCAGGATCGCCGAGACCGACTCCGAGGAGATGTCGGTCAGCAGGCTGACGATGCCGAGGGTGACGACGGTCCGGGAGACCCGCCCGCCGGTGGGCCGCGGCTCGGCACTCGTGGTGGGACGGTCGCTGAGAGACAGATACACCGGCTCAGGTCTTCGTGTGGAGGACGGAGTAGAGGGTGAAGTCGACGTTGCGGCGGCCGGTGTGGGTGACCGTGACGCTCACGGTCTCGTCGCCTCGGTGCATCGACATCGCAGGGGTGTTCTCGACCGACGTGGTCGTGACCTCCTTGAAGCCGTGCTGCGCGAGGCGGGTCCGGAAGTGACGCAGTACGTCGCAGGGTTTCCGGCAGCTCGCGGTCAGCGCGACCTGCAGCGCGCCCTTGGTGGGCGAGACGCTGGAGACGTCGACAGCGGTGCGGGACGGGGGTTCGAGTGCAGCCGGGTAGCCGGCCACCAGCGTGCCCTTGCGGACCGCCTGCTTGGGCAGCGGCTCCGAGATCAGCGCGGCCGTCTTCGTACGTGGCTTCTCGCTGAGGCCGGGCAGGCCCGACTCGCTGGGCGTCGAGGCCGCCTCAGGGAGCGCCTCGGTCGCGGGCTCGGGATCCGACTCCGACTTCCGGCCGGACCCGGACCCGGCGCTCGCCTTCGAGCTCGCGTCGGCACCCGGCGAGCCGGATTGTGACGAGGAGGTCGAGTCTCCGCCGTCCTTGCCGGACGAGGAGTCGGCGAAGCGCCCCGGCATCCAGAAGATCGCGACGCCGACGAGCACGCCGAGCAGCACGAACATGAGGAGGCGCTTGAGGTTCACGAGACCAGTCGACGCGCAGTGGAGTCGAGTCGGGACCGATGGGCGGGTCGCGTACTCAATTTCAGGCAGCCTGCCGAGCGGCCCACCGCCGGTCGAGGTGAGGCATGCGACGTTGCCGTAGCCGGGAACGGTCCCGGCCCAAGCATCCCGGGGGACGGGCCACGTTGAACACAGCCGACTTTCTTCTCGAGCACGCGCCCGAGGAATCGATCGCGCTCGCCGAAGCGGGTCGCGAGTACACCTTCGAAGAGCTACGCGCCAGCGTGTCCGTGCTCATGGGACGGCTCTCCGTGCTCGGCCTGACTCCGGGCACGCCGGTCGGGATCATGGCGCCCAACGGGCTGTTCTGGACCTCGGCCTATCTCGCCGCGCTCCGGATGGGGCTGATCGTGGTGCCGCTGGCCGTCACGCTGCCGACCGAGGAGGTCGTGGCCCGGGCACGCTGGGTCGGCGCCGACGCGCTGCTGGTGGGCCGCGCCCAGGCCCAGGCGCTAAGGCTGAGCCTGCCGCGGAGCCTCCCGGTCGTGGTGGAGCGGAAGGAGCGGCTGGTCCCGAAGCAGCGATCGACGCCGGTCGAGCTGTCCGACGCGGTCGAGGTCGACCCGGACCAGGACGCGCTCTACATGTTCACCTCCGGCACCACCGGCGACCCGCGCGCGGTGCGGATCACCCACCGCAACATCCAGGCGAACACGACCTCGATCCTCGGCTACCTCGGCATCACGTCCGAGGACCGGATGCTGGTCGTGCTGCCGTTCACCTACGTCTTCGGGCTCTCGCTCCTGCACACCCATCTGCGCGCCGGCGCCGCGATGGTCATCCAGCCCACGTTCGTCTTCCCGCAGGCGGTGGTGGACCGGATGGCGTCCGCACACTGCACCGGCTTCGCCGGTGTGCCGTCGACCTTCGGGATGCTGCTGCGCAACAGCACCTTCGGCAGCAAGGCGCTGCCGTCGCTGCGGACGATCCAGCAGGCCGGTGGCCGGCTGGCCCCGGCTCTGGTGGAGCAGATGGCGCGCGCCCAGCCACAGGCGGAGGTCTTCGTGATGTACGGCGCGACCGAGGCCACCGCCCGGCTCTCTTACCTCCCGCCGGAGCAGGTCTCCCTGCGGCCCGGGTCGATCGGTCGGGGCATACCGGGCGTGGACCTGCGGGTGCTCGACCGCGACGGCGTGCACGTCGCCCCCGGTGAGGTCGGCGAGATCTGGGCCAGCGGCGCGA
The DNA here is from genome assembly GCF_045207335.1 of Nocardioides sp. NBC_00850. Lineage (NCBI taxonomy): Bacteria > Bacillati > Actinomycetota > Actinomycetes > Propionibacteriales > Nocardioidaceae > Nocardioides > Nocardioides sp. NBC_00850. The sequence continues at coordinate 5,835,992 of NZ_CP108845.1, read as the reverse complement.
ACATCTCGCCCGGCTATCTCGACGACCCCGAGGCGACGGCCCGCAAGATGCCCGGCGGGATGCTGCGTACGGGAGATCTGGCGAAGGTCGACGAGGACGGCTACATCTACGTGGTCGACCGGGTCGAGGACTTCATCAAGTCATGGGGGCACCGGATCGCGAGCCAGGACGTCGAGTCCGCGGCGCTCTATCTGCCGGACGTGGTGGCGGCGGCCGCGGTCGGGCTCCCGGACGATGCCGCCGGTGAGCGGGTCGAGCTGGTGGTGGTGCGGCGCCGCGGGTCGGTGCTGCGCGGCGCCGACGTGATCGCGCACTGTCGCGAGCGGCTCTCGAAGCACATGGTGCCCGAGGTCGTCCGCTTCGTCGACGCGCTGCCGCTGAACGCGAACGGGAAGGTCATCAAGCGTGACGTACGCGCGATGTGTCTGCGGCTGGCCCAGGAGCCGGCCGAGGGGCAGGACGACGACGTCGATGATGCGGATGATGCCGGCTTCGAAGGGGTCAAGGTGGGTTGAGGATGCCGAGGGGAAAGCTGTCCGGTCCGGTGAAGGTGCTGGCCGGAGTGTGGGCAGGAGTGCTGGTGGTCGCGGTCGCGCTGGCCGGGGCATGGTTGCTGAGGAGTCCAGGGATGAACGAGCAGGTCGCGATCGCAGAGCCCAGCGAGTCCGAGCTGCAGGTCGTGGGGCAGACCAAGGTGCTCTTCGGGCACAACTCCGTCGGGATGAACATCCTCGACGGGGTCTCGAAGGTGTACGCCGATGCCTCGGTGCCGGCGCCGGCCATGGCCGATGTGACCGGTCCCGAGATCTCCGGCGCCAGCATGAATGATGCGGAGGGCGCGACGATGCGGCATGCCTACATCGGGGTGAACGAGGACCCGCTCAGCAAGTTCGCCGCGTTCACGGAGCTGGTGGACAGCCCTGCCGGGAAGGACGTCGACGTGGCGCTGATGAAGCTCTGCTACGTCGACATCACCGCCTCCACCGATGTGCAGGCCGTCTTCGACGCCTATGTGTCGACGATGGACGAGGTCGAGGCAGCCCATCCCGACGTACGTTTCCTCTACACGACCGTGCCGCTCACCGCCGACCGCAACTGGAAGTCCAAGGTCAAGGCGGCCCTGGGTCGCGACGACGAGATGGGGCCTGCCGACAACATCGCCCGGGAGCGCTACAACGCGATGATCCGGGAGAAGTACGGCGCCACCGGCCGCCTCGTCGACATCGCCGCGGCCGAGGCCGACGGCACCGGGGAGCGCAGCCAGGACGGCAGCACCTACTACGTGCTCAACAAGAACCTGACCTTCGACCGCGGTCATCTCAACGAGGCCGGCTCGGAGGCCGTCGCCGCCGAGCTGCTCAAGATGGTGGCGACCCACAGTCCGGTCGCCTGAGGTGCTGACACACGGCGATGAGCGTGCGATGAGCCTGCAGGGGGTCGGGATCGACATCGCCGACATCAGGCGGTTCGCTCGGCTCCTGGCGATGCGTGGTTCAGGGTTCGCGGTGCGCTGGTTCACCGACGCCGAGATCGCCCAGTGCATGGCTGCGACCACCCCCGCCACGGCCTTCGCGATGAGGTACGCCGCCAAGGAGGCCGTCTGGAAGGCCCTCGGTCCCGGCGAATGGTCCGGGCCGCTGCCGTGGCGCGGGATCACCGTGCTCGAGGATGCTCCCGGGTCTCTCGAGGTCACCCTCGAAGGCCCCGCGGCGGATCTCGCGGCGCTGGCCGGTGTCACCGCAGTCCGCGTCGCCACCGTCCCCGGGCCCCGGATGGCCATCGCCACCGCCGTCGCCGAAGGCGCCGCGATGCGAGGCGACGATGCCTGACCTCCGACTCGACCACATCGGCATCCAGGTCCGCGACCTGCTCCGCACCGCCGAGGCGTTCGAGCGGCTCTTCGGCTACCGCCGCGTCACGGACCCGGTCGTCAACACCCGCCACGGCGTCTGCGGGGTCTTCCTGGAGAAGCCTGACTCGATCGCCGTCAAGCTCATCACTCCGGTGACTCCTGGGCCGCATGCGTACGGTCTCCATCATCTTGCCTTCATGGTTCCTGACCTCGAGTCGACTCTCGTCGAGCTCGGGGTCGCTGGGGCTCGTACGCTCAGTCCGCCTCAGCCTGGGGAGATGTTCGACGACGAGCTCATCGCGTTCGTGCGGGCTGCTGGGATCAATGTCGAGCTCATCACTACTGATCGGCGTCGGGCTCGGATCGAGTGATCTTCTCGGTCGTCTCTCTTGCGGACTGTTTCTTCGGGGTTGGGGTGGGCCGCCGACCCGTTCTTGAGGGTCTTCTCGATCCGATCCGGCGTCAAGGACGCCCTTCGGGCGCCGGCTTCGCCGGCCGCCTTCGGCGGTCCTGGACTCCGGACCAGATCGAGAAAGGATTTGGCTGGCTATCGGGGCGGCGGCCCGGGTGTGGCGCAGCGGATTCTTGCCTTGGACAGGTCAGGTTTCTGGGCGGAAGGGTGACCCTTCGGGCCACTTACCATCCACAGATGCTAGGTCGTTCGCTCACCGCGAAAACAGTGGTTGACCTGGGAAAATAGATGGAAATGGCGGGGCTAGAGGCGTAGAATCAGACCCATCACAGCACACCTCTGAAGGGGAGGATGGCGATGAGTCTCGGCCGCTCGATCGACCACTGGGGCACCAATCCCGGCGACGCGATCGACGCTGCCTTGAAGGCCATCGAGACCGCCCTCCAAGAACTCCTCTCCACGGACCCTGCCTATTGGCGCACCGGACAGAAGAAAGACCTGCTGGAACGACTGGAGAAGCTCCAGGCCCAGCAAGCCGCGTTGAAGCTGAGGGTGCTCGCATCTGCCGGCGATATCGCCGAGGAGACCGGCGCCAAGGACGCCTCCGGATGGATGCGCGCCGAGTTGCTGGTCGACAAGGCCGTGGCCCGCTCGCAGATCAAGCTCGCGAGCAGTGTCGCTAAATACGACCTCGTCGCCGCCGGTCTCGCTGAGGGTGTGCTGTCCCAGGACAAGGCCAGGGTGATCACCCGGGCACTGGACAAGATCGAGGCCAACCCGATCGCGAGCGCTGAGGACTTGGTGTTGGCCGAGAAGCTGCTGGTCGACTACGCCATCCGGTTGACGGCCAACGAGCTCCACATCGTCGGTAAGCGGATCCTGGCCGAGGTCGACCCGGCCCGGTTCGAGGACGTCGAAGCCAAGGCCCTTCTCGCTGAGGAGGAGCGGGCTCAGCAGAAGACCGCGCTGCGGGTCTGGGACAACCACGACGGGACCGTCGGGTTCGAGGGTGTGTTGCCGACCTCGATCGGGATGCGGTTCAAGCGGCTGGTCGAGGCTTACGCCCAGCCCCGCAAACAGCAACTGGTCGGCAAGGGTGCCCCGCTGCCGCCGTGGGAGCGACTGATGGGGCAAGGCTTCGCCCGGCTCCTGGAGACCATCGACCCCGCCGCGCTGCCCCGCCACGGTGGCGACGCGACCACCATCAACGTGGTCATCAGCCTCGAGGAGCTCCGCAAGGACCTCGGGATCGCGACCCTGGGCTACGACGAGACCAACGGCACCACGATCAGTGCGGCCGAGGCGCGGCGGATGGCGTGCAACGCCACCATCATCCCCTGGGTTCTCGGCGGTGACGGTGAGGTCCTCGACGCCGGCCGAGGCAGCCGGTTCTTCCAGCCCATTCAACGCAAGGCGATGCGGTTGCAGCAGAAGTGCTGCCAGGCCGAGGGCTGTGACATGCCACCGGAATGGTGCGACGCCCACCACCTCGAACCATGGGCGGCGGGCGGGAAGACAGATCTGAAAGACGGGGCACTCCTGTGTCCCCATCATCACCGTCTGGCGCACAACCCGGCGTACGTCCATGAGCGGTTACCGGATGGCACGATCAGGTTCACCCGCCGCCCCTAATCGGCTGCGTTAGGACTCCTCACTGGTGGTCGTGTCGCATGCCGGCCACCCCTTTCGATTCACGCTCGCCGTTTCCCTGCTGGCGGGGACATTTCCCCACTGCGGTGGCGGTTCCCCACGCTCCGGAGCGTGGGGAACCGCCGCGCCCGTGGGGAACTCTTCCGGTGAGTGGGGAACTCGTGACCCCGCCACCCGCGAGCCTTGCGGCCCATCGTCACTGGCCCGAGATCCCAATCCCGTGCCCAACTAACTGACTCCGCGCCAAACCCCGCCGCCGACCCGATAGCCAGCCAAAATTCTCGGCGGAGCCCGGTGTCAAGGACCGCGAAGCGGCCGGCGAAGCCGGCGGCCGAAGGCCGTCCTTGACTCCGGGGTTCGTCGAGAACACCATCCGTAACGGGTCGGCGGCCGGGCCCAATGCGGCTCAGTCCCCAGTAGAACCCTCCCGACGCCCACGCCGAATCTCCGTGTCGAGAGCGTCGAGGTGCTGGGTCCAGAAGCGGCGGAAGGGGGTGAGCCAGGCGTCGACCTCGGCCATGGGGCCGGTGTCCAGGGAGTAGATGCGGCGGGTGCCGTCGGGGCGTACGTTGGCGAAGCCGTGTTCGCGCAGGACCTTGAGCTGCATGGAGACGGCGGGCTGGCGGATGCCGAACTCGGCCGAGATGGTCTCGACGATCTCGCCGGAGGTGAGGTCGTCGTCGGCGAGGAGCTCGAGGATGCGGCGGCGTACGGGATCGCCGAGGACGTCGAAGGCGTGCAAGCGGCTACTCCGGCATCGCGGTGTAGGCGGCTACGCAGCGCTCGCCGGCGGCGCGGGCCTGCTCGGGGGAGGTGCCGAAGGCGATGTCGGCCTCGACCCAGGCGGCGGCGGAGCCCTTGGTGTGCTCGATCATCGCGGGCAGCGCGTCGGGGGACATGGGGTCCATCTTCTCGGCCTCGGGGGCGGAGAGGTGGAGTGCCAGGCCGAGCAGCATCTGCTCCCAGCCGATGCCGACGGCGCTGGGGCCGAACTCCTTCCACTGCTCCGGCGGTACGGGGGCGGAGTGCTCGAGGCGGAGCAGCGTACGTCCGCCGGAGGCGGTCAGGGTCGCGTCGACCCAGGACATCATGTCGCCGTAGGCCCAGGTGATCGAGAGCAGCTTCGGGCGGTCGCAGGCGAGGATCTCGCCGCCGGCGTTGCCCTCGAGCTGGTAGCGGCCGCCGACCTCGAAGTCGCCGGTGACCGGCATCAGCCAGCGCGGGATGCGCTCCTTGGTGGTCAGCGCGTCCCAGACCTCGTCGGGGTCGGCGTCGTAGCTGCGTTCGACGACGAGCACGCGCAGCTCCTCGCCGCCGCGGGTCGTGGTGGTCAGGGCGCGGTTCACGGCGCCGAGGTGGTCGGCAGGGATGAAGGGTGGTGTGCTCATGCCTGCCGACGTTATATCAAGGAATGTTGATATTCAACCCGCTCACCCGACGGGCAGGTGCGCCTCGGGCCCGACGAACCGGAACGCGATCTGGAGCTTCTTGAGGCTCCGGGGATCCGGCGTCGACTTCGCGCCGGTGCCGCCTGTCTTGAGCTCGAACTTCTTCCAGGTGGCGAGCGTGGCGTCATCCACGATGCCGCTGACCACGAGGTTCGAACCGGCCTTGGCGTTGAGCGCGTTCTGGATCCACCCCACGCCGTTGGTGCGGATCCGCTTGCCCTTGCGGAGTCCCGCGGCGATCTGGAACTGCTGCTGGACGATCGCCAGGTTCGACTTGGTGTTCTTCGGCTTCCACACGGGCTTGGCCCTCGACCTCGCGTACGCCGCGTAGTCGAAGATCGTGGCCCTGATGTCGGCGGGGTGCCAGGCCTTGTCCGAGTTCTCACCGTGCTGGCCCTTGAGGCCGAACGCGTGGTGCAGGTAGTCCTCGAGCTGCGAGCTCGTGGCCTGGAAGCCGAAGAGCGCCGAGCCTCCGTCGACGTACTTTCCGACGGTGACCCCGAGGTCGCGGAAGTCGTCGGTCCGGACCACCCCGGACTGCGGCGGAAGCGTGAACCCGTGGATGTGGTGGCCGAACAGCGGCGGGAACCGGTACCAGCAGGCGTACCCGAGTGCCCGGAGCCACTTCTCCTGGGTTCTCCAGTTGACGCCCGGGATGTGCAGGTCGGTGCAGGCGTCGTGGTCGTGGGTGCCCGCGGACGCCCTGACGGTGTTGTTGAACGGCGCCTGGAGGATGACGATCCTGGTGCCGAACTTCTTCTGCGCAGCGGTGTCGATCGCGCACAGGTGCGCGATGGTCCGAGCCGATCCCTTGACCTGCTTGCCGCTCGAGGTCGTTCGTGACCACAGCGCCAGAGAGGTCTGCTTCGGTGGGTTGTTCCAGTCGATCGGCTTGCCGTTGAGGCTGAGCATCTCAGTCATAGATCAGGTCCTCCGGGAGATCCTCGGCAGGGATCATCGCGTCGGTGCCTGCGGTCTCCGCAGCTTCGCCGTCCTCGGTGTCCTCGTCGAAGATGTTGATAGCGGTGACGGCCTCGTCGATGTCGATCTCGAGTGCGTCGATCATCGGTTTGGCTTCGGTGTCGGAGAGACCGAGTGAAAGGTCTACGATCTCGCCGGGTTCTGGTGATGGTTCGGACATGGAACCTCCTCGGTTCTGGGTGGGACATGTCTCCACCCACCCTGTTCCGGTCACCGCACGGCGAGCCGCAGCGTCGGAGATCTACCTAGGACTGGCGATCTCGGCGACGTCCTCGACGAGCATCGGGGCGGCGTGGAAGTAGGCGGTGGTACGCCGCTTCTGCTCGATGTCGCGATAGACGCGCTCGACCTGCTCGACGGTGAGGCCGGTGGCCTCGGCGACCTCGGCGGTCGGGACGTCGTGGTTGAGCCCGTAGAGGCACAGGTCCATCCGCTGGTAGGGCAGCGAGAAGTAGAACTCCTCCTGCGACTGCTCCAGGGAGTAGGTGTCGGTGGTCGAGGGGCGGGCCTGGATCTCCTCGGGCACGCCGAGGTGGGCGGCCATCGCGTAGACCTGCGACTTGTAGAGGTGCGCGATCGGCTTCACGTCGGCGGCGCCGTCGCCGAGCTTCACGAAGAAGCCCTGGTCGTACTCGAGCCGGTTCGGGGTGCCGGCGACGGCGTAGTTGAGCCGGTCGGCGTGGAAGTACTCCAGCGCCTTGCGGGCACGCTGCTTGAAGTTCGTCGCCGCGACGATCTCCAGGTAGGCCTCGGTCGTGAGGCGGTGGGTGCTCTGCGCGCCGTACGGGTCCTCGACGACGACCGAGAAGAGCCGGAACGCGTCTGAGTCGACCACGCTGGGCAGCACGATCTTCGACTTCCACCCCTGCCCGTACGCCGGCACGACCCGCCGGATCGCGTCGTCGCGCCGCTGGTAGGCGCCGAGGCCGACCAGGACCGGGGAGATGTCTTCGAGCACCGAGTCGATGCCCAGGGCATCGGTCAGCTTCGTACTGAACCCGATCGTGTCGTCGGAGGACTCCTGCTCCGGCATGTGCAGCGCGAAGACCCGATCCGGGCCGAGCGCCTTGACCGCCAGCGCGGCGACCACGCTGGAGTCGATCCCGCCGGAGACACCGAGCACGATGCCCTTGCGCTTGTTCGTCACCAGATAGTGGCGGATCGCCTCGCCGATCCGGTTCGCCTCCGCCTCCTCGTCGAAGCGGAGCGTCTCCAGTCCGTACGCTGCGTTCTGGCTGGTCGTGGTCATCCTGAGGTCCTTCCGGTGGGCTCGAGGCCGGTGGTCTCGAGAGTGGTGTCGAAGACGGTGAGCGGGGCCGGCGGTGCGGCCGATGAGGTCGGTGCGGTGAGCAGCTCGCTGTGCAGCAGCTGGGTGGACAGGACGGCGACCAGGCGCATGTTGTCGGTGTTGCCCAGGCCCCGTCCGCCGGTCCGCCGGGCCTTCTCCAGCAGCCGCTGGACGAGGTCCGGCCGGAAGACCCCGGCGGCCTCCAGCGCGGAGCCGGAGGTGACGTCGAAGACCCAGTCCGGGGTGCCGCCGGCGAAGAACGCGGCTGCATCAGGCGCCCGGTAGGGCTGCTTGGGGCGGCGCAGGATCTCCTCGGGCACCAGGTCGGCGAAGGCCCGCTTGAGCAGGTGCTTCTCGTCCATGCCGTGGATCTTGTGCTCGGCCGGGACCCGGCCGGCGAGCTCGGCGACGTGCGGGTCGAGGAACGGGAACCGTCCCTCGACCGAGTTGCCCATCAGCATCCGGTCGCCCTGGGAGGCCAGGATGTAGCCGGGCAGCAGGGTCGTCATCTCCAGCCACTGGGCGCGCGCGACCGGGTCCCACGACGCCGCCGAGGCGGGCATCGCGTCGACGACGCCGGCCGCACTGCCACCGACCGACCGGATCTCGGGCCGCAGCATCGAGGCCAGCACCGCCGTGGAGTCCCACCGCGGCCGGTGCGACATCGCCAGGTCGTCGGCGGAGAGGTTGCGGGAGAAGAAGCTGCGTGCGAACGCCGGCGCCTGGTTGGGGGAGCGGTGCATCCACGGGTAGAGCTGCTCGACCGCCGCCTCGGCGGCCGCCGGGTCCCGCAGCCACAGGTCCCGGATCTTGGCCTCGCGGAAGATGTCGTAGCCACCGAGCACCTCGTCGGCACCCTCGCCGGTGACGACCACCTTGAAGCCGGCCTCCCGCACGAGCCGGGAGAGCAGGAACATCGGCGCCGGGGCGGTCCGCAGGAGCGGCGACTCGGCGTGGCGTACGACCTGGGGGAAGACGTCGGCGATGTCGCGCTCGCTGACCACGACGTCGTGGTGGACGGTGCCGAGCCGCTCGGCCATCAGCGCCTGGAAGCCGCCCTCGTCGAACTCGGCCTCGGCGAACCGCAGCGAGAACGTGTGCAGAGGCGCGCTGGTGAACCCGGCAATTGCCCCGGCAGTGACCGCGGAGTCGATCCCGCCCGAGAGGTACGCGGCCACCGGCACGTCGCTGCGCTCGAACCGCAGCCGGGTGGCGGCCATCAGCGTCGTACGCAGCGCCTCGGCGTTGGCCTCCAGGTCGGTGAGCTCCTCGGCCCCCGCCGGTGGGAACGAAGGCGCCCAGTAGCGGCGCTCGACCTCGACCCCGTCCCTGAAGGAGAGGTAGGCGCCCGGCGGCACCTGCGCGATGTCACGGAAGACGGTGCGCGGGGCGACCGCCGACCACAGCGTCAGCACCTGGTCCAGCCCGGCCGGGTCCAGCTCGCGGGGGACATCGGGGGAGGCGTACAGGGCCTTGACCTCGGAGGCGAAGAGCAGCTGCCCCGCGGCGCGCGTGTAGAAGAGCGGGCGTACGCCGAAGCGGTCCCGGGAGAGGACGAGCGTTCCCGTCCGGCGGTCCCAGATCGCCAGCGCCCACTGGCCGTTGAACCGCTCGAAGCAGCCCGGCCCCCACTCCTCCCAGGCGTGCACGATGACCTCGGTGTCCGAGCGGGTGTCGAAGACGTGGCCGCGGGAGCGGAGCTGGGCGGCGAGCTCGACGTGGTTGAAGATCTCGCCGTTGAAGGTGACCCAGACCTGCTCGCTCTCGCCTGAGGATCGGCACGAGCGGCCGGTCATCGGCTGGGTGCCGCCCACCGTGTCCACGATCGCCAGCCGGGTGTGGCCGAGCGCGACCCGCTCGTCGCGGTAGTAGCCGCTGCCGTCGGGGCCACGGTGGGCGAGAGCGCCCAGCATGTCCCGCACGAGGGCAGGGTCAGGCGCCTCGGTGCTGCTCAGCACCCCACAGATCCCGCACATGGCGCTCCTCGATCGATCCCGGACGGTGCCCGAAGGTTTGCTCGTGCAGGTATGCCAGGGCATCGGGATCGACCCGTTTATCACCCAATGTCGGCATCTCCGGGCCCGATTTCTGCTCCCGACCCGCTTCGGCTGACAGAACGGAGGGGCATTCGTAGACCGTTCACAAACAGGGAGATGTGATGGCGGACGTACAGCGCACGATCGAAGGCTTCATCCTGGACAGCCTGCTGCTGGGTGATGAGACCCGGTTGCCCGGGCCGTCGGAGTCGCTGGTCGAGTCGGGCGTGATCGATTCGACCGGGATCCTGGAACTCATCGAGTTCCTCGAGGCGGAGTTCGAGATCTCCGTGGACGAGGCCGAGACCGTGCCCGAGAACCTCGACGGGGTCGCCAATCTGGTGGCGTACGTCGGCCGGAAGACGGCGGCCCAGGATCGAGAGAGCCTTGCTAGTTGACGGTGCCCCGGTGACAGGAGACTTCGCGGTCGACCTGGTCAAGATGTACGCGATCGTCCTCTCCGGCACGCGTACGTCCTGGCTGGCCAAGCTGCGGTTCTGGCTCTTCGACTACGAGCTGCACTGCGTCGCCTGCTACCGCTACGGACGCTGGGCGACGCGGCTGCGCGCCCGCAACGGCTTCCTCGGCGTGCTCGCGCTGGGGGTCTACTGGTTCTGGAACCGGCGCAACATCCGGGTCCACCACACCGACATCTTCCGGCGCGCCGACATCGGGCCCGGGCTGCTGATCATGCACCGCTCGGGGATCATCCTCGGCCCGGCCGTGATCGGCAGCAACTGCGTCCTCCACCAGAACGTCACCATCGGCCAGCGCATCGCCGACGGCGACCTCGGGCTGCCCACGATCGGCGATGACGTCTGGATCGGTCCCGGCGCGGTGATCTCCGGCGCGATCACGGTCGGCGACGGCTGCACGATCTCCGCCGGGACGGTGCTGTCCAAGGACGTCCCGCCCCACAGCCTCGTCGGCGGCAACCCCGGCCGGGTCATCGCCAAGGACTACGACAACAGCAACATGATCAACTTCGTCGTCCCCAGCGGGGAGCGACCATCATGATCGCGAGCGTCGTGGTGCCGGCGCACAACGAGGCCAAGGGGTTGTCGGAGAATCTGACGGCCCTGCTCGACGGCATCCCCGACGGGGCCGTCGAGGTGGTGGTCGTGTGCAACGGCTGCACCGACGACACCGCCGCCGTGGCGCGGAAGGTCCCGGGCGTACGCGTCCTGGAGATCGCCGAGGCCTCCAAGGCGCGCGCGGTCGAGGTGGGCAACGCCGCTGCGGTCACTTATCCGAGACTTCATCTGGATGCCGACGTACGCCTCACCGGCGTCGACCTGCTCCGGCTGGTCGACGCGCTCGACGAGGACGGGGTGCTGGCCGTCGCGCCCAGGCGGAGCATCCCGACCGAGCACTCCTCCTGGCCGGTCCGTGCCTACTACCGGGTGTGGCAGTCCCTCCCAGCCGTACGCAGCGGCCTGTTCGGCCGTGGGGCCTTCTGCCTCACCGCCGAGGGCCAGGCCCGGGTCGCCGCCGCCACCGGTCCGGGAGCGAGCCTGATGAACGACGACCTGGTCGCGTCGGAGCTGTTCACGCCCGCCGAGCGCCGTGTCGTCACCGACGCGACCGTGGTCGTGCGGCCGCCGCGTACGGTCAAAGACCTGGTCAGACGCAGGATCCGCGTCGCGACCGGGAACGCTCAAGCCGACGCCCATGGTGCTCGGCACGGATCCACCTCGTTCTCGGATCTCCTCATGCTCGGGCTGCGTCAGCCTGCGATCGGACTTCGGGTTCCGGTCTTCATGACAGTCACCCTCGTCGCCCGGATGCTCTCCCGCAGAGCTGTCCGGACCGGCGACTACACCACCTGGTTGCGCGACGAGAGTTCGCGGGCCTGATCCGAGAAGGAGCACGACTGTGAAGCTGCGAACGGGACTGGCCGCGTTGCTCGGAGTTGTTCTTGTCACCCCTGTCATCTCGCTCGTCACTGCGACGAGCGCCAGTGCCGACCCGTGCGGCCCGGAGGGCAACGCGATCGCGTGTGAGAACAGCAAACCAGGAAGTCCCGCGAGCGAATGGGGCATCACCGGCGCCGGTGACGACTCGATCCAGGGGTTCGCGACCGACATCAGTGTCGACGCCGGCAACCGGATCGACTTCAAGGTCGACACGAATGCCTCGGCGTACACGGTCACGATCTACCGGATGGGCTACTACGGCGGTGACGGCGCCCGCCGGATCACCTCGGTGACTCCGTCGGCGAGCCTGCCGCAGAACCAGCCCAACTGCTATCGCGACACCACCACCGAGATCACCGACTGCGGCAACTGGGCCGTCTCGGCCTCCTGGAACGTGCCGGCGACCGCGGTCTCGGGCGTCTACGTCGCCAAGCTGGACCGCGCCGACACCAACGAGTCGAGCCACATCACCTTCATCGTCCGTGACGACGACAGCCACTCCGACGTCGTCTTCCAGACCTCCGACACCACCTGGCAGGCGTACAACTCCTACGGTGGGTCCAGCTTCTACACCGGCGGCGGGAACGGCCGGGCCTACAAGCTCAGCTACAACCGCCCGTTCGCGACCCGCTCCGGCGGGACGTCCCACGACTTCTTCTTCGCCAACGAGTACCCGCTGGTGCGGTTCCTCGAGCGCAACGGCTACGACGTCAGCTACATCTCCGGGATCGACACCGACCGTCGTGGCGGGCTCCTCACCAACCACGAGACCTTCCTCAGCGTCGGGCACGACGAGTACTGGAGCGGGCAGCAGCGGGCCAACGTCGAGGCCGCCCGCGACGCGGGCGTGAACCTGCAGTTCCTCAGCGGCAACGAGGTCTACTGGCGGACCCGCTACGAGGCCTCGAAGGACGGCACCAACACGCCCTACCGGACCCTGGTCACCTATAAGGAGTCCTGGGCGCAGGCCAAGCTCGACCCCGCGCCGGAGTCGACCGGCACCTGGCGCGATCCGCGCTACACCCCCAAGAGTCTGGGTGGCGGGAAGCCGGAGAACTCGTTGACCGGCACCATCTTCATGTCCAACCTGACCGACCTGCCGGTGACGGTGAAGAAGTCCCAGGGCGGGCTGCGGCTGTGGCGCAACACCGGGCTGTCCGGGATGACCGCCGACCAGACCGCGCTGGCGCCACATACGGTCGGCTACGAGTCCGACGAGGACCAGGACAACGGGTTCCGACCACCCGGGCTGATCCGGATGTCGGAGACGACCGGGTTCATCGACAACCAGTACATGACCGACTTCGGCCGGACCACGGGCGACGGCACCACGACCCATGCCCTCACGCTCTACCGGGCCGCCAGCGGCGCGCTGGTCTTCGGCGCGGGATCGGTCCAGTGGACCTGGGGCCTCGACTCCGAGCACGACAACCCGTACCACGACGAGACCGCCGACCGCCGGATGCAGCAGGCGCAGGTGAACCTGCTGGCCGACATGGACGCCCAGCCGACGACGCTGATGAGCGGCCTGGTCGCGGCGACCAAGACCACCGACACGACCGGCCCGTCGGTCGCCATCACGTCGCCGGCTGCCGGGTCGACCCAGCCCAACGGCACCAAGGTGACGCTCACCGGCACCGCGACCGACACGGGCGGTGGCGTGGTCGCCGGAGTCGAGTACTCCCTCGATGACGGCACCTCGTGGCACCCGGCCACCGGGACGACCGCCTGGTCGGTGACGTACGTCCAGCCAGGGGTCGGCAGCACCCCGGTGCGGGTCCGCGCCGTCGATGACAGCGCGAACATCGGCACCGCCGTCAACCGGAGCTTCAACGTGACCTGCCCGTGCAGCATCCTCGGCCAGCGGGAGGTTCCGACGACCTGGAACGCCGTCACCAGCCCGGCGACACCGTCGGCCAACGACGGCGGCGCCGCCGAGCTCGGCCTGCGCTTCACCCCGCAGGCCGACGGGTACGTCGCGGGCGTCCGCTTCTTCAAGGGCGCCGGCAACACCGGCACCCACGTGGGCTCCCTGTGGAGCAGCAGCGGCGAGCGGCTGGCCCAGGTCACCTTCGCCAACGAGTCGAGCGGCGGCTGGCAGTCGGCGACGTTCAGCCAGCCGGTCGCGGTCGCCGCGGGGGCGAGGTACACCGTCTCCTACACGGCTCCAGCCGGGCACTATGCCGTGGCGCCCTGGGCTTTCGCGGCGCAGGGGTTCGAGGCGTACCCGTTCGAGGTCGAGGGTGGCTACGGTGCCGCTCCGGCAGGGGTCTACGCGGGTGCCGGGCAGTTCCCGGCGAACTCGTACCAGAACCCCAACTACTTCGTGGACGTGCTGTTCACGACCACGGACAACTCTCCGCTGACCGCCACCAACCAGTGGCCGCTGGCCGACTCGTCCTCGGTCCCGCGCAACACGACGGTGAGCGCCAGGTTCACCAAGCCGGTGGTCGCCTCGACCGTCGGGCTGCGACTGACCGACTCCCTCGGCAACGTGGTGGCCGGGTCGACGGCCTACGACTCGACGACCAGGACGGTGACCTTCACCCCCTCGGCCAACCTCGCCGGGTTCGTCACCTACACCGCAACGCTCTCGGGCCAGGACAGCGGTGGAACGGCGATCACGACCGGGAAGACGTGGTCGTTCCGTACGGCTAAGCCGCCGGCTACGGCAGGAGTCTGCCCGTGCTCGATCTATGACGAGGACGCCACACCGACGGTCCTCCAGGACCCGGAGAACGCGCAGCTGACGCTGGGCGTCAGGTTCCGCGCCGACGTCGCCGGCACCGTCACCGGGGTCAAGTTCTACAAGGGCGTCAACAACGCCGCCCCGCACACGGGCACCCTGTGGTCGGCCAACGGGGCGGTGCTCGCCCAGGGCACCTTCACCGGCGAGACGACCAGCGGCTGGCAGACGCTGACCTTCACCGAGCCGGTGCAGATCCAGGCGAACACCGACTACGTCGCCTCCTACCGCACCAACGGCTACTACTCGGCCACCCCGAACGCCTTCGCCTCGGCCGACCTGTCGAAGCCGCCGTTGCGAGTGACCTCGACGGCAGGGGCGTACGCCTATGGCACCGGCTTCCCGGCAGCGACCTCGCCCTCGAGCTACATGGTCGACGTCGTCTTCGAGAAGGGCGCGCCGTCGCTGACGATGACCTCGCGCAGCCCGGTTCCCGGGGCGGTCGAGGTGCCTCGCTCGACCAACGTGGTGGCGTCGTTCTCCTCGGCGATCAGCTCCGGCTACTCGATGTCGGCGACCTCGGGCGGCCAGCCGATCCCGGGGACGACGACGCTCGGCAACTCCGGGACGACGCTCACCTTCGACCCGACCTCTCTGCTGCCCGCATCCGCTGACGTGACGGTCACGATCAGTGGGGTCACCTCGACCGAGGGGGCGAGTCTGCCCACGCAGACCTGGACGTTCCGGACCAGATCCGCGGAGACACCAGCGAGTCAGACGCTCTTCGGTGACGTGGTGCCCGCGGTCGAGGCCCAGGACGACAGCTCTCCGGTCGAGGTCGGGACACTGTTCAGTCCCACCCGAGACGGGCGGGTGACCGCGATCCGGTTCTACAAGGGTGCCGGCAACGGCGGCACCCACGTCGGGTCGCTGTGGACCTCGACCGGCCAGCGGCTCGCCCAGGTGACCTTCACCGGTGAGACCGCCTCCGGCTGGCAGCAGGCCACGCTTTCCAGTCCGGTCGAGGTGCAGGCAGGGGTGTCGTACATGGTCTCCTACCTGGCTCCGCAGGGGCACTACGCGACCACGTCGCAGTTCTTCGCGACCGCGTACTCCTCGGGTGACCTGACCGCTCCTGCGGGCACCAACGGTCGCTATCTCTACGGTGCCGCGGGTGGGTTCCCGCAGTACTCGTTCGGGTCGACGAACTACTTCGCCGACGTCGTCTTCGAGCGGGCGGCCGCGACCATCTCGGTCACCGAGCGGGATCCGGACCCGGGCACGACCGAGGTGGTGACCTCGGTGAACCCGTCGATCACGTTCTCGACAGGGATCGCGAGCGGCTGGAACATGTCGGTCACGGCCAATGGGTCCTCGGTGGCGGGTTCGGCCGCGCTGAGCAGCGACGGACGTACGCTGCGCTTCACCCCGTCGGCGGCGCTGCCGTCCGGGGCGACGGTGTCGGTGACGGTCTCGGGGGTGGTCTCGACCGACGGGGCGAACCTGCCCACGCAGACGTGGTCGTTCACCACGGTCCCGGCCGTCGTGACCGAGGTGTCGCTGTTCACCGGGGTGACTCCGCAGAACGCGTCGACGCTCGACCTGATGCCGATCGAGGTCGGCACCGCGTTCTCGACGTCGGTGGCCGGCACGGTGACGGCGATCCGGTTCTACAAGGGCTCCGGCAACACCGGCACCCACACCGGCTCGCTGTGGAACTCGGCAGGCACCCGGATCACCCAGGTGACCTTCACCGGTGAGACCGCGACCGGCTGGCAGACGGCCACGTTGCCGACACCGGTCGCGCTCACGCCGGGGGCGACTTACGTCGTGTCCTACTACGCGCCCAACGGTCGCTACGCCTCGACGCCCGCCGCCCTCACCCAGTCGCGGACCGTCGGCCCGCTGACAGCTCCGGGCGGAGCCAACGGCAGGTATCGGTACGGGTCCGGAGGGGGGCTCCCGAACCGATCCTGGAACTCCACGAACTACTTCGTGGACGTGAGGTTCCGCCCGGCGTCGCCGTAGGCCGGCTGAACGGTCCCTAATTGAAGGGATAGGTGGGGCGAGGCTCTTCGGAGCCTCGCCCGCGCCGATTTCATGGTCGTCATGACTGATGGGGATCCGCTCGGCGTGGCAGTGGTCGGGGCCGGTTACTGGGGGCCCAACCTGGTCCGCAACTTCCGGAACGCACGTGACTGGTCGCTGGTCGCGGTGGTCGACCTGGACCTCACACGGGCCCAGGAGGTGATCGGGGGCGGCACGGACGTGCTGGCCACGACCGACCTCGACGAGGTGCTCGCGCGCGAGGACGTGGACGCGGTCGCGATCGCGACGCCGGCGGGCACGCATCGGCAGCTCGTCGAGCGGGCGCTGCGGGCCGGGAAGCACGTGCTCGTCGAGAAGCCGCTGGCCGACGACGTGGAGTCCGGGCGGAGCATGGTCGAGGCCGCGCGCGCCAACGATCTCGTGCTGATGGCCGACCACACCTACTGCTACACGCCGGTCGTGCAGAAGATCCGCGAGCTGATCGAGGACGGGTCGCTCGGCGAGATCCTGTTCGTCGACTCGGTGCGGATCAACCTCGGGCTGGTGCAGCCCGACGTCGACGTCTTCTGGGACCTGGCCCCGCACGACCTCTCCATCCTCGACTTCATCCTGCCCGGCGGGCTGCGCCCCACCGGGGTCGCCGCGCACGGCGCCGACCCGCTCAGGGCGGGCAAGTCCTGCGTCGGCTACCTGACCCTGCCGCTGGAGGGCGGGGCGATGGCCCACGTCCACGTCAACTGGCTCAGCCCCACCAAGATCAGGCAGATGGTGATCGGCGGGAGCCGGCGTACGTTGGTCTGGGACGACCTCAACCCGCAACAGCGGCTCAGCGTCTTCGACCGCGGCGTCGACCTGGTCCAGCAGAGCGTGGACATCGCCGACCGCGCCGCCGCGACCATCTCCTACCGGCTGGGCGACACCTGGGCGCCCGCGCTGCCCGAGTACGAGGCGCTCGCCCGGATGGTCGGCGAGTTCGCCGAGGCGATCCGGCAGGGCCGTACGCCGCGCACCGACGGGGCCGCCGGGCTCCGTGTCCTCTCCGTCCTGGAGGCGGCCCAGACCAGCCTCCGAGCCCGTGGCGCCCTCGTCGAGGTGGCCGCCGAGACCCCGACCCTGGAGCTGATCCGATGACCTCTCCCGACCTCACGAAACTGAACGGTGCGAATGTCCTGGTCACCGGAGGTGCGGGCACGATCGCCTCCACCATCGTGGACCAGCTCCTCGACGCGGGGGTCGCGCACGTCGACGTCCTCGACAGCCTGATCCGGGGTCGCAAGGCCAACCTCGACGACGCCCTCGCCACCGGTCGCGTACGGCTGGTGGAGGGCGACATCCGTGACCGGGACCTGGTCGGCGACCTCACCGCCGGCAAGGACCTCGTCTTCCACCAGGCGGCCATCCGGATCACGCTGTGTGCCGAGGAGCCCCGGCTGGCCAACGAGGTGCTCGTCGACGGCACCTTCAACGTGGTCGAGGCCGCCGTGCAGGCACGGGTGGACAAGCTGATCTACGCCTCCTCGGCCTCGGTCTTCGGGCTCGCCGAGGAGTTCCCGACGCCGGAGGGTCACCACCACAACAACAACGACACCCTCTACGGGGCCGCGAAGTCCTACAACGAGGGGCTGGTGCGTTCCTTCCGGGCGATGCACGGGCTCGACTACGTCGGGCTGCGCTACTTCAACGTCTACGGACCCCGGATGGACGTCCACGGCGCCTACACCGAGGTGCTGGTGCGATGGATGGAGCGGATCGCCGACGGCAAGCCGCCGCTGATCTTCGGCGACGGGCGCCAGACGATGGACTTCGTCTGCGTCCCCGACATCGCCCGCGCCAACATCCTGGCGGCCGCCTCGGACGTGAACGAGGGCGTCTACAACATCGCCTCCGGCACCGAGACCTCGCTGCTGGAGCTGGCCGAGGCGCTGCTGCGCGCGATGGACTCGCCGCTCGGCGTCGAGCACGGTCCGGAGCGGGCGGTCAACGGGGTCACCCGGCGGCTCGCCTCCATCTCCGCGGCCCGCGAGGACCTGGGCTGGTCCCCGACGATCGGGCTCGAGGACGGGCTGCGCCAGCTCGTGGAGTGGTGGGCGCCGCTGCGCTCCGAGATCGCCGCGGGGCGTGCCCTGAGCGGGGGTACGTCGTGAGCCGCATCAACGTCATGCAGCCCTGGCTGGGCGAGGAGGAGGTCGAGGCGGTCGCCGAGGTGCTCCGGTCCGGCTGGGTCGCCCAGGGGCCGCGCGTGGCCGAGTTCGAGCGCCGCTTCGCCTCCTCGCAGCAGGCTGCTCACGCGGTCGCCACCTCGAGCTGTACGACGGCGCTTCACCTGGCGCTGGTCGTGGCGGGAGTGAGCCCCGGGGACGACGTCGTCGTCCCGTCCTTCTCGTTCATCGCGACCGCCAACGCCGCGGTCTACGTCGGCGCCCGGCCGGTCTTCGCGGACGTCTCACCGGTCACCGGGAACCTCACCGCCGAGACGGTCCGGGAGGCGCTGACGCCTCGGACGACGGCCGTGATCGTGGTCGACCAGGGCGGGGTGCCGGTCGACCTGGACTCGATCCGGAAAGTCTGCGACCCGCTCGACATCATGGTCGTCGAGGACGCCGCCTGCGGTGCCGGGTCGACCTACCGAGGTCGTCCCGTCGGCGCAGGGGCCGAGATCGCGGCGTGGTCCTTCCACCCGCGCAAGATCCTCACCACCGGCGAGGGCGGGATGTTCACGACCTCGCGCGCTGACCTGGCCGAGCGGGCGCGCAAGCTGCGCGAGCACGCGATGAGCGTCTCCGCCGCCGACCGGCACGCCAGCCTGGTCTCGCCGCCGGAGTCCTACGACGAGGTCGGCTTCAACTTCAGGATGACCGATCTGCAGGCCGCGGTCGGCCTGGTGCAGCTCGACCGGCTGCCCGAGATCGTCGCCCGGCGTCGCGAGCTGGCCGCCGTCTACGCGAAGTCGGTCGCCGAGATCGGCGGGCTGCGGGCGGTGGCCGACCCGGCCTGGGGCACCAGCAACTTCCAGTCGTTCTGGATCGAGGTGGGGTACCCCTACGGGCTGGACCGGGAGGGGCTGCTGAGCGCCCTGGCCGAGGCCGGGATCTCGGCGCGACGCGGGATCATGGCGTCGCACCGGCAGCCTGCGTACGCCTCGCCGTCACTCAGCCTCCCGGCCACCGAGCACCTCACCGACAACACGCTCATCCTGCCGCTCTTCCACCAGATCTCGGACTCGGAGCAGGCGCGGGTCATCGACGTACTCCGACAGGGGGGAGGACGTCGATGACCACGCTGGTTCTCGTCGCGGCCAGTGGGCTCGCAGGGGAGGTCGCGGCGGCGGCGGAGTACGACGAGATCGTCGCCGTCGATGACGACCGCGAGTGCTGGGGCCAGATGATCGGCTCGGTCGATGGGACCGGCGGGGTCAAGGTCATCGGGCCGGTCGAGGTCGCCACCGACTGCGGTGACGACCTGGTCATCTGCGCCGGGGCCGGGTCGACGCGCCGACGCATCTACAACCGGCTGATCGGCTACGGGGTGGCGCCGGAGCGCTACGCGACCATCGTCCATCCCACCGCGTCGGTGCCGGCCGGCTGCGAGCTCGGTGCCGGGACCGTGCTGCTCGCCGGGGTCGTGCTGACCGCCGGCGTACGCGTCGGGCGCCATGTCGTCGCGATGCCCAACGCCGTCCTCACCCACGACGACATCGTCGGCGACTACGCGACCATCTGCGCCGGGGTGACCCTCGGCGGCGAGGTCGTGATCGGTGAGGCCGCCTACCTCGGGATGAGCTCCTCGGTGCGTCAGCGCACCACCGTCGGAGCCGACTCCGTCCTCGGCATGGGAGCGGTCCTGCTCAACGACCTGCCCGCCGGGGAGACCTGGGCCGGAGTGCCCGCCCGCCGTCTCAATTCACGTCAGGAGCTGATCTGGTGAAGGTGCCGTTCGTCGACCTCGGGTCGCAGCAGTCGGAGATAGAGGACGAGGTACGCCTCGGGCTGGACCGCGTCTTCGAGCGCACCGGTTTCGTGGGCGGGCCGGAGGTGACCTCGTTCGAGGACGCGTACGCGGCCTTCGTCGGTGCCGACCACTGCGTCGGCGTCGGCAACGGGACCGACGCGCTCGAGCTCGCGATGCGGGCCGTCGGGGTGCGGCCCGGTGGCGAGGTGATCGTGCCCGCCAACACCTTCATCGCGACCGCCGAGGCGGCCAGCCGGATCGGGGCCGTACCGGTGCCCGTGGACGTCGACGAGTCGCACCTGTTGATCGACCCGGCCGCGGTCGAGCGTTCCCTTACGCCGCGGACGCAGGCGATCGTGCCGGTGCACCTGTTCGGGCAGACCGCGTTCGTGGAGCAGCTGCTGCCGCTCGCGGCCGCGGCGGGGATCCCGGTGATCGAGGACGCGGCTCAGTCTCAGGGCGCCCGCCGGAACGGTCGCGCGAGCGGCTCGCTCGCGACTGTCGCGGCGACCAGCTTCTACCCCGGCAAGAACCTCGGTGCGGCCGGCGACGCTGGCGCGGTGACGACCTCCGACCCGGAGATCGCGCGGATGGTCCGGCTGCTCGCGGCGCACGGCTCGGAGACCAAGTACGTCCACGAGGTCGTCGGGATGAACTCTCGTCTCGACACGATCCAGGCCGTCGTTCTGTCTGCGAAGCTGGCGCGGCTGGAGAAGTGGAA
Organism: Nocardioides sp. NBC_00850; assembly: GCF_045207335.1. Lineage (NCBI taxonomy): Bacteria > Bacillati > Actinomycetota > Actinomycetes > Propionibacteriales > Nocardioidaceae > Nocardioides > Nocardioides sp. NBC_00850. The sequence goes on along the minus strand of NZ_CP108845.1, from coordinate 5,815,005 downwards.
CGAGCTGCGCCGGCAGGCCGCCGACCGCTACCACGCTCTTCTCGACGGGGTGCCCGGTCTTCGGCTGCCTTCGTCCGCGCCGGGAAACGTCGACGTCTGGCACCTCTATGTCGTCCGGGTCGCCGACCGTGACCGGGTGCTCGCGGCGCTGCTGGAGGCCGGGATCGGCACCGGGATCCACTATCCGTTCCCGGTGCATCTGACTGCTGCGTACGCCTCGCTGGGGTTCGGCGAGGGCTCCTTCCCGGTCGCGGAGCGGGCGGCGGGCGAGATCCTGTCGCTGCCGATGTTCCCGCACCTGAGCCCGGAGCAGCAGGAGTACGTCGCCGAGGTGCTCACCGCGGCGGTGAGGCATGGGTGAGGTGCGTACACCGGTCTCGATCGTCTGCGTCTACAACGACCCGGCGGTGCTGGAGTCGTGCCTGGCGGCCTCGATCAAGGCCGGTCCGGGCGCATCGCGACAGACCGAGGTGATCCCTGTCGACAACGTCTCGGGTGCGTTCGCGAGCGCCGGCGCGGCGCTGAACCACGGCGCCCGGATGGCACGCAACGAGGTCGTCGTCTTCGTCCACCAGGACGTCTACCTGCACTCGCTGCCCGCGCTGGAAGCCGCAGCCGCGACCCTCCTCGCCGACCCGGCGATCGGCGTCCTGGGTGCGGTCGGCGTCGACCACCGCGGCGAGGTCATCGGCGCGATGCGCGACCGGGTCGTCCCGCTCGGCCGGTCCACCTCGGTCCCGGTCGACGTCGACTCCCTCGACGAGGTGCTCTTCATGGTCACCCGCTCGCAGGTGCTGCGCGAGCCGCTCTCGGAGTCGCCCGACCTGGCCTGGCACGCGTACGCCGTCGAGTACTGCCTCCGCATGCGCGCCTCCGGCCGCCGCGCCGCCGCAGTCGACATCCCGCTGACCCACAACAGCATGACCACCAACCTCGCCCGCCTCGACGTCGCCCACCGCAGCGTCGGCCACACCTATGCCGGCCTGGTTCCCGTCCGCACCACGTGCGGGATCGTGGGCGGTGAGCACGGCGCCGGGACCACGTCGTGGCCCGTCCGGCGCGCCCGTGGCGCGCGGACGTTCTGGGGCGAGTCCGTCCGTGCTCGCCGGGTGAGGCGCTCCCTGCGCGGGGTCGCGCAGGATCGGGGCCATGCTCGCCAGGTGGTGCTCGCCGACATCCGGCTGCTCGTCGACGACGTCGCCCGGCTTGCCGGCAGCTCCTCGATCCGCGTCATCGACCCCTCCCGCGACGGCACCGTCGGCGAGGCCGAGGGACTCGAGCGCAACGGCCTCGCCTTCTCCGCCGCCACCCTCCGCTGGCCCGGCGTCGTCGCCGCCGTCGCCGCCATCACCCCCGACCAGCTCCTCCTCGTCTCCGGCCTACGGCCCGAGGAGATCGCCCCCCTCGCCGCCACCGCCACCGGCCCCTACGTCGTCGGCCTCGCCCGCGACACCGGCCTCTGGCTCCTCCTCGGCGCCGACCCGGCTGCTCTCACGCCGCTGTGGAGCCGTCCGCGCAACCGGCCGTTCTTCGTGGGGTGACGGGGCGCAGGGATACCCGGTTAACCGGGTATCCCTGCCGGTCGGCGGCGCAGCCGCGCCCGAACCGCAGCAGCGGCCCACTCGGGGGCGAGGTCGCGGACGCGGCCGGCGCCGCCGCGGCGGGTCTGGCGCCACATCGAGATGCGGTCGGTGAGCGGCATCGCGCCGAGGAGGCCGGCGGTGATGTCGGCGCCGGTACGGCTGAACGGGTTGGTCGCCTGGACGGAGACGGTGAGCAGGTCGAGGTGGCCGCGGCCGCGGACGGGGGCGAGCAGGTCGTCGCCGAGGCGCTGTGGTGTGAGATAGAGCGACTCGGCGTCCGCGACCCAGCCGGGGCCGGTGTGGCACTCGAGGATCGCCTGGGCGGTCGCGCTGCCGCGCGAGACCCGTTCACGCGGCCGGCGGACCAGGTCGAGGAGGGTGTCGCGCAGCTGGTCGGCGCTGTTCGGGCGCAGCATCAGGTGGTCGATACCAGGAGAGTCCGAGCCCCACACGGCACACTCGGGCCGGTGGCCGCGGAAGGTGACGACGGGGTTGCCTAGGCCGCCGGACTCGAGCAGCGAGGTGAGCCCGGCGAACGGGAACGAGTCGAGGTAGACGTCGGCCGCGTGGTGGAGGGGAGCCACGTCGGTGAGCATGCCGACGGCCTGGATCCGTCCGGACGTACGCCGCGCCAGCCCGGCCCACGGCTCTGACTCCGGATTGGGGCCGGCGACCCGCCACTGCAGGCGGGGCTCGGCGGCCACCGCCGCCTCGACCGCCGCCAGGTAGGTGTCGCCGCCCTGGAACTTGCTCGAGTCGGCCGCGGTGACGACCAGCACGTCGGAGGCGCGTACGTTCCACTGCGGCTTCGCGGTCTCGCGACGCTTGGTCCGGCCGCGGACGGACAACGGCCGGTTGCGCACGATCGACCGTTCCATCGGCAGGCCGCGACGGTGCTGGGCGAGGTCCTGGCCGCTGCGGCGCAGGTGGACGACCCGGTCGTAGGCCCGCACCCCGACCCAGAAGACGTGGTCGGTGTTGTCGATGTAGACCACGGGCGGCAGGTCGCGGCGGTCGGCGAAGGCGAGCGCGGGGACCACGTCGAAGGGGTGGCAGTGGGAGACCACCAGGTCGGCGGTCGAGGCGAGCGCACGCAGCCGGGCGGCGCGGTGGAGCAGGCTCCCGGGTGTCGTGTCGAGCATGGTCAGGCCGACCCGGTCCCCGAGCCGGGACGCGATCTTGGCCGGCACCGGCGAGGTCATCTGCCGGGTGGCGACGATCTCGTGGGAGCGGTCGGCGAGCTGGTCGGTCCAGCCGGCGATGATCTGGGTGTGCCCGCCGCTCTGGTACATCTGCGTGACCACGTGCAGCGTGCGCCGCGGCCGGGTCGGCACGGGCACGGACGGGAGCGAGCGGCCCAGCTCGGTGAGCAGCAGCTCGAGCGGCTCGTAGGCGAACCAGCCGGTGTGGTTGCCCCAGGCGAACTCGGCGGCGGCTTGCGCCAGCGCGGCCGCGCGCTGCGGCCTTCGTCGAGCGGCAGCCGCGGCGGCGGCGTACATCTTCTCCAGGGTTTCGTGGTTGTCGTCGAGACGGTCAGACATGGACGTCCTCGTTCAGTGTCGTGGGGGGCTCACTGGGGGTGGGGGAGCCGGCGCCGGAGCGGAACCAGCGCACGTCCTCGCGTCGGCGTCGCAGCAGCACCGCCCACACGGCGGCGAGCACCAGGCCGGTGACTGCGCAGGTCACCCAGACCGACGGCTGCGCGACGCGCATCCCGACGGCCGCAGCCCAGACGGCGAGCGCGCCGAGAGCCGGCAGAGCGGCTCCGGCGGCGAGGCCACGGAGCCCGACCCCGGCCCGCGCCAGATAGAAGAGGTGCAGCGGCAGGATGACGACGAGGCCGACCGCGAACGTGGCCAGGCCGACCCCGCCGACGCCATCCCACGCCGCCCCCGCCAGCAACGCCGGCACCAGGGCGGTCAGCCAGACGATCTGGATCGTCATCAGGCTGCGGGTCGAGCCGGCGATGACCAGGAAGTCGTAGGCGAGCTCGAAGGAGATCCGCAGCACGGCCAGCGCGCCGAGCCAGAGGAGCGGTGCCGCTGCCGCCTGCCAGACGTTGCCGTAGACGAGGCCGATCACCTCCGGGGCCAGCGCGGCCAGCGCCGAGCAGCCCGGGAGCGTCACGGTCAGCACCAGCGCGGAGAGGCGGGTGAAGGCGTGCCGCATCCCGGCCGGGTCGCGCTGCAGCCGGGCGAAGATCACCGGCGTGACCTGCCGCAACGGTCGCGAAAGCATCGTGACCGGCCAGCTGGAGAGGTTGAACGCGACCACGTAGAAACCGAGCGCGGTCGCACCCAGCATGCTGCCGATGACGATCTGGTCGGCGAACCCGACCGCGAAGACCAGGATGCTGGTCACCGCCAGCGGGGTGCCGAAGCGAAGCAGCGTGACCGCGTGGGCACGAGAGAGCCCCATCCGCCACGGCAGCGGCGACATCCGCAGGAACATCACGGTGGTGACGGATACGCCGAGAAGATGACCGATGACCAGGGAGTACGGCCCGGCGCCGGCCAACGCGAGCCCGAGCATGACCGGAACCGCCACGATCGTGGCCATCTGGTCGATCAGCATCCGCTTGCCCTGCATCAGGTTGCGCTGCAGCAGCGCCGCCGGGGTCGCGGTGATCCCGCTGAGCACCACCGGGATGGCGAACATCGCCACCAGCACCGCCGCGTCCGGCTCACCCATCGCCCGCGCGTAGGGGCCGGCCCCGATCACCATCCCCGCGGCGATGAGCAGGCTCGCCACGACCGAGATCGTGGTCACCGTCGGCGCGATCTCGCGCGGGTCGTCCTTCCAGCGCACCACCGCGAGGCTCACGCCGAGCTCGTTGAAGCTCAGCACCGCCATCAGGGCGAGGAAGGCGACGGCGTACGTCCCGTAGCTCTCCGGCCCGAGCAGCCGCGCGACGAGGATGCCGACGACCATCGTGCCGAGCTTGGTCACCGCCGTGTTGGCGATGCTCCAGGCGAGGGCGGTGTGGGGGCGGGTCTCAGCCAAGGTCGGTCTCCGGCGGCGTCTCGGCGCGGCGCGCCTTGCGCCGCAGCAGGATCGGGTCGATGAGTACGACCAGGTAGAGGGTCGCCGCGGCGCCGAGCAGCCCCGTGACGGCGAACGCCCGCTTGGAGCTCCCTCCGACGGGGTAGACGACGGTCGAGCCGGGCGCCTCCTTGGTCGTCATCCGGAACGCCTTGTCCACGCGGTACTCGTCCTGCACGCGGTCGAGCGCGGCCGTCATGTCCTCGACCAGCTGCTCCTTGCGGGTGCGCACGGTCTCCGGGTCGGAGCCGACGACCTCGATGATCAGCCACTGGTCGGTGTAGTTGGGCGCCCATTGGCCGCCGGTGTCGGGCAGCCGGACGGTCCAGCCGTCGCGTACGCCCATCCCGATCAGCCCCGCGTCGGTGGCGGTGAACTTCGGAATCTGCCGGGTGCCGACGACGAGCTTGCCGACCACGCCGGCGGTGATCACCAGGTCCTCGGAGGTCGCTCGCAGCGCGTTGGGATACTGCGCGTTCTTGGGAGCCAGGAAGACCAGGTCCGTACGCGTCCAGTAGACGCTCCGGTCCTGGCTCGCGTAGTTCGCGGCGGCGAGGGTGAGGATCGCGCCGACCACTACGATCGGCCATCGTCGGACCATCGCCCGCAGCAGGTCCCACAGCGCCATGGTCGGAACGCTAGGTCCGCCGAGGCCGGGTCAGCCCAGGTCAGCGGGGTCATCGCCCAAATCGGGTAGGACGTCGGCGAGGTCGGCTCGCACCGATCCTGGCTGGGTACGTTCGGCCGCATGGTGTTGTCGGAGTTCGTCGGTGCGATCCGGCGACGTTGGTATCTCGCGGTGGTCGGCATCCTGCTGACCGGAGTGCTCGGCTGGAGCGCATCGGCCTTCGTGGCGCCGACCTACACCGCCCGGGGCCTTGTCCTGATGCTCCCCTCCAAGAACGCGGTCGGCCCCGGCGGCAACCCGTTCCTGGGGCTCGGTGGGCTCGATCTGCCGGCCCGGGTCGTGGTCGCCTACTACACCAGCGCGCCCGCCCAGGAGGCGATCGCGGAGGTCACCCCGGGCGCCGCGGTGACGGTCTCGATGGAGGAGTCGACGCGCGGGCCGGTGATCGCGATCGACGTCAGTGCGGACAGCGAGGCCAACGCCATCGAGGCGCTCGACTTCGTCGCCGACTCCATCCCGGAGACCCTCGGCCGCCTCCAGGACGAGGTCAACGCGAAGGGCAACGCCCGGCTGCGCTCCCGAACGCTTGCGCTGGACGAGACGGCTGCCATCGACGGCAGCGGTCCGCTGCGGGCGCGGATCATGGCCGTCGTGCTCGGTCTCGCGATGACCGCGGTGCTGGTCTACGCGATCGACGGAATCGTGCTGCGCCGCCGCCTGGCCCGCGAGGAGCGGGCCGCGTCCCTGGCTGCCCAGGACGCCGCCTACGACGACGATCCCGACCAGGACGACCAGTACGGGCAGTACGCCCAGGACGATCGGGGCGACCGGGGCGACGACCACGTCGTCCAGCGCCTCCACGGCTGAGGCTGGAACGATGGCCGTACGCCGTGGTGTCGATGCGGTGACGTGGCTGAGCCTCTACACGTTCGCCGTCTTCGTGATCCCGTCCTGGCTGGTCTTCCGGCCGCTGGGCAGCGCCGGCTCGGTCTCGATGCTGATGGGGCTGGGCAGCTTCGCGCTCTGGGCGCTGCTGAGCATCGGCCGGCCGCTGCCGGTCGACCGGCCTCCGCAGCCGATGCGAGTGGTGCTGGCGCTGTTCCTGTTCAGCATCGGGGTCACCTATGTCATCGCGATGTCGCGTCCGATCAGCCGCGACGAGGTGAGCCCGGCCGACGTCGCGATCCTCGCGATGGTCTCCTGGGTGGGCACGCTGCTGCTCGCCGGTGACGCCATCCCGAGCATGGCCAGGGTCCACGTGCTGGTGTGGCGGTTGGTCGTGGGCGGCACCGTCCTCGCGGTCCTCGGCCTGGCCCAGTTCTTCGCCCGGCAGATCTTCGTCGACCGGATATCGATCCCGGTCCTGACCCCGATGACGACGGTCGAGCTGGCGATGCGCAACGGCCTCGTACGTCCCGCCGGGACCGCCCTGAGCCCGATCGAGTACGGCACCCTGATGGGGATGCTGGTGCCGATCGCGCTCCATGTCGGTTTCCAGCACCGCAACCTCAACCCGCTCGTCCGCTGGACCCCGGTGGTGCTGATCTGCATGATCATCGCCGCCTCCTCGAGCCGGTCTGCCTACCTCGGCGCCGCCATCGCGGTGGCGGTCTGCATGATCGGCTGGTCGCGCAAGCAGCGCGCGATGGTGCTGGGGCTCGCGGCCGGCGGGCTGGGCCTGGTGTTCCTGGTCGCGCCCCGGATCATCAACTCGGTGACCGGCATGTTCGTCGGCGCCGAGGAGGACCCGAGCGTCACCTCGCGCACGGACAGCTACGGGGTGGCCTGGTTCTTCGTCGACCGCAACCCGTTCTTCGGGCGCGGACTGGGGACGTTCCTGCCGAAGTACCGCATCTTCGACAACCAGTACCTCCAGATGATGGTGAGCATCGGGATCATCGGCGTGCTCCTCTTCGTGGCGTTCGTCGTCGCGACGTTCATCCAGCTCGCCAGGGTCTATCGCGCCTGCGAGGACCCGAAGACGCGCGACCTCGTCGTCGCGCTCATCGGCGCCGCCGCCGCCGGTTTCGCCGGGCTGGCGTTCTTCGACGCGTTCGCCTTCCCGATGACGATGGGCACGATCTTCCTGGTGCTCGGGCTGGCCAGCGCGGTCACCCGGCTGAACGCACTGTCACCATCTGCGAAGGCGCCACCGGATCGCACCGAGGCCGTGGGCGAGGTCGCGCAGACCGTACGCCCCGGGTGACCCGTCCCGTCAGCCCGTCCCGTCAGCCCGTCCCGTCAGGTCGTGCAGGGCAGGTTGCGCACCACGACGGGCTGGCCGGCGGAGTTCAGCGTCGCGGTCGCGGCCTGCCACTGGGTGACCAGGCTGCACCTGACGTCGAGCGGCCCGAAGACCCAGCTCCGGTCGACCACGTACAGGTTCCTCACCGTGCCTGGTGTGCCGAGCCGGAAGGGGTAGCCGCCGCCGCTCACGATTAGGCCGTCGATGTCGACTGAGGTGTTGTCCTGGTCGGGGTAGAAGAACGGGGCGGTGCCGCCACAGTTGTTGGTGTCGACGAAGTCGATGACCGTCTTCCGGACGGTGAGCGCCCCACCGCCGTAGCCCTGGATGCCGTCACCGTGCCAGTCGGTGCAGACGTCGGGCGAGACGACACGTACGTAGGAGTCGTGGATCGCGACGCCGCCGCACGCGGACTTCCCCTGGGCCCGGAAGCCCTCCGGAACTCCGTCGATGAGTACGTTGCGCGCCGTGTAACCGCCCGAGGTGACGGCGGGCCAGGCCTCGTCCGTCGTCGGGGCCGTGCCACGGACGATCTCGGAGTCCTCGATGACGAGACCGGTCGCGCAGGTGGCGCTGGCGTAGTTGACGATCACCGAGCCGACCGCCTGCACCCGGCGCAGGGTCACGTTCTTGGCGGTGACGTTGATCGTCCCGTTCGTCACGCGCAGGTCCTCGACGACTGCCCCAGGCGTATTGATCGTGTACGTCCCGGTCGCCGACCGCTTCGGCTGCCAACCGTCCGGCAGCCCGGCCGAGGCGCGGGTCGGGAAGCCACCGGTGGGAGGGGCGGAGGTCGGCGATGGGGCGGATGTCGTCGGAGTGCTGGTCGGGGAGCTCGGGGAGGTCGACGGAGCTGTCGACGAGCTCGCCGGCGTGCTCGGGCTGACGCTCGTCGAGGGGCTGGAGCTCTGGGACGGCGGCGCGCTGGGGGGCGATGCACTGCCGGACGGCGTCGGTGAGGTCGTCGGCTCCTCGCCAGAGCCGGCAGGCCGCACGACGACGTCGACCTGGTAGTTGGTGGCGCGGTAGGTCGAGCGGGGGAACTCGCCCGGCTGGTAGGTGTAGACACCCGCGTTCGTGCCGGCCGACAGCGGACCGTTACTGATCGAACGGTCGAAGAAGTGCTCGTCGGTCGAGTAGTGACCACCGGGCGCGGTGTAGGAGACGACGTAGGAGCGGCCTGGCTCGAGACGTACCGGCCGCTCGAGCGTGGCGGCCCGCAGGCCGTCTCCGGCCGCACCGCCGAGCTGGACGCGGGAGAGCGCGCGGCCCCGTCCCGACCACAGGGTCGCCTGGTGCGGGCCGTGGTTGTTCGGGCCCAGGTACACCTGGACCGCGACCGCCTCGACCGGCTCCGAGGTCCGGAACCGCATCCCGAGCTCGACCGGCCGGGAGTCGGAGTCCGTCAGGACCGCGGGGACCGCGTCGTCGGGGAGAAGGCTGAACGTCTCCGGGTGCGCGGTCGCCGTGCCGAACGCCCACAGGCCGCTGCCGGCGATGAGGGTGACCAGGACGCTGGCGAAAGCGGTACGCCGCCACCGAGTGGTCCTGCGGCGACCGTGGGGAGGTCGGTCGATCCGTCGTCGATACGTGCTGGGGGGCATGCTGTGGGAGGGCATGAATGCACCTGTTCGTATGGGATACCGCCGAAGGCATCGACACTACGTTTGATCCGTCCGGCACTGACACCCCCAAAACTCGGTATCTATGACGGGTTTTCCAGCCTCAGACGTCACTCGCAGGGTAGGTCGCGGATCGGGACCGGCTGGCCCGCTGAGTCCATCGTGACCACGGCCGCGCTCCACTCGGTGACCACCGAGCAGTCGACGTCGAGCGGGCTGTAGACCCAGCTCTGATCGACCACGTAGAGGTTGCGGACCGGCCCCGGCATGCCGTTGCGGAACGGGTAGCCGCCGCCCGCCACGACCAGGCCGTCGATGTCGACCGATTCGTTGCCCTGATCGGTGGGATTGAAGAACGGGGCGGTGCCGTGGCACTCGTTCTTGACGTCCAGGATCATCACCGTCCGGCGTACCTTGACCTTGCCGCCGCCGTAGCCCTGCAGGCCGTCGCCGTGCCAGTCGCTGCACACGTCCGGCGAGGTGACCCGGATGAAGGAGTCCTGGATCCCGATGCCTCCGCAGCGCTCCTTGTTGGAGGCGCGCAGTCCCTCGGGTACGCCGTCGATGACGACGTTGCGCACCGTGTAGCCGCCCGCGGAGACCGCCGGCCAGGCCTCCTCGGTCGTGGGGGCGCTGCTCCGGATGAAGTCGGAGTCCTCGATCAGCAGCCCGGTGTTGCACTGGTCGTTGTAGTCGTTGACCACGACCGAGGCGATCGCCTCGACGCGGCGCAGGGTGACGCCGGGCGCGGTGACGTAGATGACGCCGTTGGTGATCCGCAGGTCCTCCACGACCGCTCCGCGATGCCGGATCCAGAAGTCTCCGGTCGCGGTGCGCTTCGGCTTCCAGCCGGCGGGCAGGCCCGCCGACTCACGGGTGGGGAATCCCTTGACCGGCGGCGCGGCGGTCGAGGACTGCGTACGCTCCGGGGTCGCCGACGGCGCGGGCGTCGGTGTCGGCGGGGTCGATGAGACGGTCGGGCTCGGGTCGGCCGATGGGGAGGGAGACACGCTCGCGGGTGGCTCGACCGTCGGCAGCGAGTCGGAGCCGACGTTGCTCACCTGGTCCGAGTCGGGCCACAGGAACCAGGTCATGGCGACCAGCAGCAGAGCCAGCCCACCCACGATCGCGATCCGCCGGCGCCGGCCTGGCTTGGTTGGCATGTGTTCGCACCCGTTCGCGTCTCGATGGCCATCGTCTTGTCGGCACTGTCGCGTCGACACTGCCCGACCTCGTGGTCGGGGGCATCCTTCAAACTGGTTACTTCCTCAGGCCGGCGCAGAGGCTCAGCGCAGCCTCTTGACCAGGCCTGCCGCCTGACGTTCCACCCTCCTGGCGATGCCCTGCCCGGTCAGGATGTGGCTGCGTACGCTGGCCCCGTCGTCGTCCGCGGTGATGCTGAACCTCGGCTGCAGCCAGGCTCCGGCCACCGCCTGGGCGCGGTCGCTGGTGTAGACGTGCTGGTAGCTCAGGCGGCGCAGGTGACGCAGCGTGGCGCGGTCGTAGCGGCCGAGCGGGAGCGCCGCCTCGTCCACCGTCTCGCCGGCCGCCATGGTGATGTGCTCGCGGGCCTGGATCAGCTCGCGGCGTACGCCTGCGGCGTCGAGGCCACGCCAGCTGACGTGGTCCATGCCGTGGGTGCCGATCCGCATGCCCGCCACCCGGAGGAGACGGACGTCGAGGCGGTCGACGCTCCCCGGCTTCCCCAGCCGTCCGGCCAGCACGAAGAAGGTCGCGCTCAGGCCGCGGGCCTGCAGGCCCGGCAGTCCGATCGCGACGTCGGAGTGGTTGCCGTCGTCGAAGCTGATTCGCACCTCGGGGCGGCCGGCGACGGCATCGAGGATGTCCTCGTAGGCGTCCTGGCTGATCCAGTAACGGTCCTCGCCCGGCTCCAGCTCGCGCTCGGGCTCGCCGATGCCGTGGAAGCAGATGTTGGTCACGTGGGCGGGCATGTCCTCCACGCTAAGGATCCGGAGGCCGTGTCCGGCCGACCTTTGCGAAGGCCTACCTCATACGGGGGATCTGCGGTCGGGAGCCGGGTCCGGCGGGGGTGGACCCCGTCGAGACTCATGACGTGTCGCTCCCGATCCGAACCATCGCCGTCGTGGTGGTGACCTACAACAGCGCTCACCTGCTGGCCGATCTAGTCGGCTCTCTGCCGGGTGGGCTCGCCGGTCTCGGGTGGCGGTTGGTGGTCGCCGACAACGCCTCCGCCGACGACACCGTGGCGACCGCGCGCCGCCTCGCGCCGGACGCGACCGTCGTCGAGACCGGTCGCAACGGCGGCTACGCCGCCGGGATCAACGCCGGCGTCGCGGCCGCCTTCGCCGCAGATCCGGACGTCGATGCGGTGCTGGTGCTCAACCCGGACGTACGTCTCGAGCCCGATTGCGTCGCGGCGCTTGCCCGCGAGCTCGTGTTCGGGGTCGGCGTAGCCGTGCCCCGGCTGGTCGACGCCGAGGGCCGGCTGATCGAGTCGATGCGTGGCGCCCCGAGCCTGGTGCGGGCCTTCGCCGACGCCGTGGTGGGCGCCAACCGCGCCGGCCGGGTCCGGTGGGCGGGGGAGATCGTGGCCGACCCGGCCGAGTACGACCGCGGCCAGGACACAGACTGGGCCGAGGGGTCGACGCAGCTGATCAGCACCGAGTGCTGGCGCGCGTGCGGACCCTGGGACGAGTCCTACTTCCTCTACTCCGAGGAGACCGAGTTCCACCTGCGCGCTAGGGACCGGGGCTTCCGGGTGCGGTTCGTGCCCGCCGCCCGCGCTGTGCACCTCGGCGGCGAGTCCACCACCTCACCGGGGCTGTGGGCACTCCTGGTCGCCAACCGGGTACGGCTCTTCACGGTCCGCCGTGGGCGGGTCCAGGGGGCTGCGTACTGGCTGATGGTGCTGGCCCGCGAGTGCAGCCGGGCGCTGCTGGGGAAGCAGACGTCGCGGCGCGCCGTTCGCACCCTGGTGAGCCCTCGCCGGATGAGCGCCCCGCGTGGGCCCGAGTGGGTGGCGAGCGCATGAAGGCCGTGCTCGCCCCGATCACCGCCGAGGACCTTCCGGTCGTCTCGACGTTCCTGCACGAGCAGCTCAACCCGCGGGTGCAGGAGCTGGAGTGGACCCAGGCGCTGCGGGTGCCGTGGGACGTACCCCAGCCCAACCACGGGTTCTTCCTCGCCGAGGGGGAGCGGGTGGTCGGGGCCTACCTCGCCTACTACTCCGAGCGTCGGGTTGGCGCGGGGACACTGCAGGTCTGCAACCTGGGCGCCTGGTGCGTGCTCGACAGCCACCGCCATCAGGGACTGCGGCTGCTGACCACGCTGCTCAAGCAGCCCGGCTACGAGTTCACCGACTTCTCGCCCTCGGGCAATGTGATCGCGCTCAACCGGAAGCTCAAGTTCACCGACCTGGACACGACCACCTCGCTGGTGCCGGCGCTGTCGCCCGGCGCTGTGCTGCCGGGGCGGCGAGGGGTGCGGGTGAGCAGTCGTCCCGACGTACTGGACTCGGTGCTGCAGGGCGAGGAGCGGGACCTCTATGCCGACCACCGTGCCGCGGCGGCGGCCCTGCACGTGGTGCTGAGCACGGGCTCCGAGCACTGCTACGTCGTGGCCCGCAAGGACACCCGCAAGGGCGTACGCGCCTTCGCCTCGGTCCTCTACGCGAGCAACCCGGAGCTGCTCCGGCGGCACGCGCCGCGGCTGGCCTCGCACCTGCTGACCCAGCACGGCACCGCGGCGACCCTGGTCGAGCACCGGGTCGCGGGCGGGGCCCCGGGCGGTTCCTACCGGCTCTCGCGGTCGCGGCCGAAGATGCTGCGCAGCGACGCCCTCGACCCGGCGCGGGTCGACTACCTGTACAGCGAGCTGACATGTCTGGAGTGGTGAGATGACGTACGTCGGGGGGCCGGTTGTCGGAGGATTGGCGGTACGGCTGCTGGCGGAGAGGGTCGGCTCGACGCCGTTCTTCGCCTACGACCGGGCCGCGATCGACGCCCGGGTCGCCTCGTTGCGGTCCGGGCTGCCCGGGGATGTGCACCTGAGCTATGCGGTCAAGGCCAACCCGATGCCCGCGGTGGTGCAGCACCTGGCCCGCACCGTCGACGCGCTCGACGTCGCCTCGGGAGCCGAGATGCGGGTGGCGCTCGACACCGGGACGGACCCGGGGTCGGTGAGCTTCGCGGGGCCGGGCAAGTCGGTCGCCGAGCTGTCCCAGGCCGTCGCGGCCGGGGTGCTCGTCGAGATCGAGTCGCCGCTGGAGGCCGACCGCCTGGTCGAGGCCGCCGAACGGCTCGGGATCCGGCCGCGGGTCGCGGTGCGGGTCAACCCGGACTTCGAGGTCAAGGGCTCCGGGATGCGGATGGGCGGCGGCGCCCAGCAGTTCGGGGTCGACGCCGAGACGGTGCCGCTGCTGCTCAAGACGCTGCACGACCGCGACGTCGAGGTGGCCGGCTTCCACGTCTTCTCCGGCTCCCAGAACCTGCACGCCGAGATCCTCGCCGAGGCTCAGGAGCGCACCGTCGACCTCGTCCTGCGGCTGTCCGGTGACCTTCCGGAGGCGATGACCTATCTCAACATCGGCGGCGGCTTCGGCATCCCCTACTACACCCAGGACCAGCCCCTCGACCTCCCGTTGGTCGGGGCGCGCCTCGAGGAGCTGCTGGCCACCCGCGTACGTCCTTCGCTGCCGTCCGCGCAGGTCGTCATCGAGCTCGGCCGCTACCTGGTCGGCGAGGCCGGGGTCTATGTGACCAGGGTCGTCGACCGCAAGATCTCCCGCGGCAAGACCTTCCTGATCGTCGACGGTGGCATGCACCACCAGCTCGCCGCCTCGGGCAACTTCGGCCAGGTCATCCGCCGCAACTACCCGATCTCTGTCGCGGCCGCCCAGGACGGCGATGAGGAGACGGTCCAGGTCGTCGGCTGCCTGTGTACGCCCCTCGACCTGCTCGGCGACAAGGTGAGCCTGCCGCGCGCCGAGGTGGGCGACCTCGTCGTGGTCCACCAGGCCGGGGCGTACGGCCTCACCGCCAGCCCCACCGCCTTCCTCAGCCACCCGGCACCGCTCGAAGTGCTCGTCTGAGTCCCTGAACCCGTTGAACCCGAAGGAGTACCCATGACCATCTACACCACCGAAGCGACCATCGACCGGGTCGGCGAGGCGATCACCGAGGTGATCGGCACCGACCACAGCGCCGGCACGCTGAGCGCGGACACCCTGCTCTTCGGCTCCCTGCCCGAGCTCGACTCGCTCGCCCTGGTCGAGCTGATCACCGTCCTCGAGGACCGCTTCGGCTTCGAGATGGACGAGGACGACATCAACGCCGAGGTCTTCGAGTCCGTCGGGTCCTTGGCGGAGTACGTGCGCGCGCAGGTGGGGTGATGCTCACCGAGGTAACTCGGTCTGGCGTCACTTCCTTCACGGAGTTCCGCGAAGGAAGTGATCGTTCACCGAGGTAACTCGGTGAGCATCCCGCCTTCGGCCAGCACCTGAGCGGCGGCCTGGTCGATCTTGCCGTTGCCGAGGCGGGGGAGCTGAGCGACGGGAACGAGTACGTCCGGGAGCGAGTCGGGCCGCAGGACCGTTGGGAGCCGCCGGCGGAGGTCGCCGAGGTCAGCGCCGGGGCCTTCGACGAGGCTGACCAGGTCACCCTCGGGGGTGGCGGCGGTGAAGGTGGCCAGGCCGAAGGCCTGCTTCACCTCGGCGTCGAGAGCGTCCAGGTCGACGAAGCTCGCGCTGCGCTTGACCCGACGCCCCGCGCGGCCCAGGCAGAAGAGCTCCTCGCCGCGACGAGCGCCGAGGTCGCCAGTGAGCACCCGCTCCGGGCCCTCCCAGCGCGGGAACTCCCCGTTCGGGCTGCCGAAGAGATAGCCGCCAGGCAGGTGCGGCGACTCGATGGCCAGCATGTCCGCGGCCTCAGGGAGCAACGACGTACGCCACGCCCCGACCGCCCCGCGCCCGATGCCGAGGGCGCCGTGGACCGTCGGGAGGTCGTCGCCGGCATCGAACCGGGCGGCGCTGGCGAAGCCGATCGTCTCGCTGGTGCCGTACGTGTTGACGACCGTCGGGACGCCGAGGTCGAAGACGCGCTGGGCGTCGGCGGCGGAGAGCCGGTCGCCGCCGGAGCCCCAGACCCGCAGGGTCCGTGGGGAGGCGGGACCGCGCTCGTTGGCGGCGAGGTCGATGAACCGCGGAGCCAGCCGCAGGTGCGTCGCCTCGACGCGGGCGCAGAAGCCGAGCGGCCGGAGCCGGTCGCCCAGCGATCCGGAGAGGTGGAGGGAGGAACCAGCGGCCAGGGCGACCAGCAGGTTGGTCATCGCCAGGTCGTAGGAGAGATGCGAGACCTCGGCCCACACCGAGGAGGCGTCGAGATCGAGCGCGGCCGCGCCGTGCGGGACGAAGGCGTCGATGCCGGCCCAGGAGGACAGCACGCCCTTGGGGCCGCCGCCGGTGGAGCCGGAGGACATCGCGACGTACCCGGCCTCCAGCGACGAGCGGGAGGATGACGAGGCGACGGCCCGGATCCCCGACCGGTCGAGCACGACGTCGGGGTGCAGTGCCTGGAGAAGGGTTCGACGATGCTCCTCGGCCGCCGACGGGTCCACGAAGCAGACCGAGAGATCACCGAGGATCGCGGCCACGAGCGCGACCACCGCGTCGGTGGACAGCGGCAGCGACACCGCGACCAGTGGCCGCGGGACACCGGCAGCCCCGACGAGGGCGAGCCGCAGCTCCTCGGCCGCGCCGACCAGCCCGTCCGCACCGACCGAGGTGCGCCGGTCCGCGATCACGGCCTGCGACCGGGGTCGGGTGCGTACGGATCGGATTCGCTCGGCCAGCGGGTTCACAGGATGCGAGGCTAGGAGCCGCTGGCCACTCCGGCACCGGCGTCGCCACTCACGATCCCCGGATTCGGGGATATGCCGCACATGCCCGACAAGCCGGTCTCAGCACCCTCAACGCTTCTCACATGGTCAACGCAGCCCAGCAGAGACATGGCGTGGCAAAGACGCACGTGCTGATCATCGTCCAGAACCTCCCCGTGCCGTTGGACCGACGTGTCTGGCTGGAGTGCCAGGCGCTGGTCGCGCGCGGTTACGAGGTCAGTGTGATCTGCCCGAAGGGCCCCGGCGATCCCGGGCGCCAGCAGCTCGGCGGCGTACGCATCTACAAGTACCGGCCCGCGCCGCAGGCCCGTGGCGTGCTCGGCTATCTGCTCGAGTTCGTCTACTGCTGGATCCGCACGGCGCTGCTGGCCAACAAGGTCTGGCGGGACCGCCCGTTCGCGATCATGCAGGCGTGCAACCCGCCCGACACCTACTGGCTGCTGGCTCGCATCTGGAAGCGCCGGGGCGTCCGGTTCGTCTTCGACCAGCACGATCTCAACCCCGAGCTCTTCCTCTCCCGGTTCGGCACCCCGACCTCCCTGTCGGGCCGCGCCCAGCTGGCTGCGCTGCGCTGGCTCGAGAAGCAGACGTACGCCACCGCCGACCAGGTCATCTCGACCAACGAGTCGTACCGGAAGGTCGCGATCACCCGCGGCGGGGTGGCCCCCGCGGACGTGACCGTGGTCCGCAGCGGACCGGACACCTCGGTGATGCGTCCGGTGCGGCCGCACGACCCGTCGCCCAACGCCAACCGCCACACTCTGGTCTACCTCGGGATCATGGGTCCCCAGGACGGCGTCGACACGGTGCTGGAGGTCATGGACGAGCTCGTCCATCGGCGCGGCCGCAGCGATGTCGACGCGGTGCTGATGGGCTTCGGTGACTGCCTCGAGGACCTCGAGCGCCGCTGCACCGAGCTGGGCCTCGACGACGTGGTCACCTTCACCGGCCGGGCCGGCTCGGCGCTGATCGCGCAGCACCTCAGCGCCGCCACCATCGGCCTGTGTCCTGACCTGAAGACGCCGCTCAACGACGTCTCGACGATGAACAAGACGATGGAGTACATGGCGTACGCCCTGCCGTCGGTCTCCTTCGACCTGGTCGAGACGCGGGTCTCCGCCGAGGACGCCGCGCTCTTCGTTCCCTCCGGGGACGTGGCCGCGTTCACCGATGCGGTCGAGTCGCTGCTGGACGATCCAGAGCTGCGGGTCGAGCTGGCTCTGCGGGCGCGGGAGCGCGCGGCGAAGGTGCTCGACTGGGGCCCGCAGTCGGCGGCGTACGTGCAGGTCTACGACTCCATGTGCGCGATCGGCGAGGCGCCGGCGGCGGTGGATGGGTTCGAGTACGTCGATCTGGACGACCCGGACGCGCTGCGCCAGTTCGTGCTCACGCGCGGACCTGCGGTGACGTAACCGATTTCGGGTATATGACCCCGACTTCGGGACCGCGGTCCACGCGGATCCTCTTGGATGGCTCCTTGTGCTGAAAATAGGAGCCATCGGCTCCTAGAAACTAGGAGTCAACCCCACGTGACCCCAACTGTACGGATGCTCGGGACCCGTGGCGTGCCCGCAGCCCACGGCGGTTTCGAGACCGCGGTGGAGAACATAGGTCTGGACCTGGTCGACCGCGGCTGGCGAGTCGTCGTCTACTGCCAGGACGACGAGCCCTCGGCGGACCTGCGGATCGACTCGTGGAAGGGCATCGAGCGCATCCACGTGCCGGCCCGGCACGACGGTCCGCGCGGGACGATCGAGTTCGACGTCGGCGCAGTGCGGCACGCCGCCCGGGAGGCCGAGCAGGACGGCAGCGTGTGCGTGACGTTCGGCTACAACACGGGCGCGCTCAACGCGGTGCTGCGCTCCCGCCGCGTCCCCAACATCATCAACATGGACGGCATCGAGTGGAAGCGGGCCCGCTGGTCGGGCCCCGAGAAGGCGTTCCTGTGGACCCAGGAGCGGGCCGCCTGCTGGCTGGGTGACCACCTCATCGCCGACCACCCCGAGATCGCCCGCCACCTGGCGACCCGGGTGCCGGCCGAGAAGATCACCACGATCGCCTACGGCGCCCCCGGCATCGTCGACGCCCCCGAGTGGGCGGTGCTCGACCACGGGCTGGAGCCGGGTTCCTATCTGACCCTGGTCGCCCGGCCAGTGCCTGAGAACAGCATCCTCGAGGTGGTCCGGGCCTTCTCCAGCCGCCGCTGGGGCCGGCAGCTGGTCGTCCTGGGTTCCTATGATCCGGCGGACGACTACCAGCGTGCTGTCCTCGAGGCGGCCAGCGACGAGGTCGTCTTCCTCGGCGCGATCTATGACACCGACATCGTCTCGGCCCTGCGCTTCCACTCCGTGGCGTACGTCCACGGCCATCAGGTCGGCGGCACCAACCCCTCCTTGGTCGAGGCGCTCGGCTGCGGCAACGCCGTCATCGCCCACGACAACCGCTACAACCGCTGGGTCGCCGACAAGGCCGCCCTCTACTTCTCCGACGAGGCCGGCATCGTCTCCGCGTTGGAGCGGCTCTTGTCCGAGCCCGCGCTGGCGGCGTCCTTGTCCGGCCACGCCCGCGCCCGCCACTCCGCCGAGTTCACCTGGAGCCGGATCACCGACCAGTACGAGCGGCTCATCCGCGCCCACCTGCGCTGATCCGTTCTAGACCTCGGTGGCGATGTCCGCGGTCGGTGGTGCGGGTTCGCGGGCCGTGTAGGCGCGGTAGGCGATGACGCAGGCGACGGTGAGGACCGCGGCGGTGACGGCACAGGCCGTGAAGAGGGTGTGCCACTGGTTGTGGTCCGCGGCAGGACCGGCGATAACGGCGGCGATGGAGCTGCCGATGAAGAGCGAGGCGGCGAAGCAGGCGACGACAGTGCCGCGCGCCTCGGGGACGATCGAGGTGGCCCAGGTCTGCAGCGAGGTGTGCAGGAAGGCCCAGGTGATCCCGAGCATCACGACGATGCCGATGATGGTGGGCACCGAGACCGTCACGGTCGCGGCGGCGTACCCGGCAGTCAGGGCGACGCCTCCGATCGCCATCAGCGCCCAGCGCGGGAGCCGTCGGGTCAGAGCCTTGAGGACCTGCGAGGAGAGCAGGACCGCGATGCCGTACGCCGCTGCCGCGAGCCCCGCTCGCGCCGCGTCGACCCCTTGGGCCTGCAGCGCGGGGGCGAGGAGGGTGAGTACGCCCAGGACCAGGCCGCCCTCGACGAAGACGAGCAGCCCGACCACCAGCACCCAGCGGTTGCTCAGCGCCGCCCGGAACGATGCCTTGATTCCGCTGTTCGTGGCCCTCGGCGGTTCGGCGAGCGAGCGCAGACCCCAGGCGCTGATCAGCGCCACGACCGCCGGCACCGCGAACACGACCCGCCACCCGGCCAACTGGCCGGTGATCCCCGCCGCCGCTGCGGCCAGCGCGGTTCCCACCGCCATCGCGGCCATCAGGTCCGAGAGCGCCCGCTGCCGGTGGGTCGGGGAGACGGTGTCTCCGACGTACGTCAGTGAGGTCGGCACGACCGCCCCGAAGAACGCTCCCGCGACGACTCGCATCACGACGAGCGTGATCAGGTTTGGGGCCGCCGCCGAGACGAGTCCTGCGATCCCCGCCCCGACGAGCGCACCCTGCATCAGCCGTACTCGGCCGAACCTGTCCGAGAGCGCACCCCACAACGGCTGACAGAGGCCGTACGCCAGGTAGTAGCCGCTCGCGATCGCCACCGCCTGCCCCACGGAGACCTCGAACGTCGCCGCGACCAGGACCAGGATCGGGCTCACCACGAACCGGTCGAAGCTGCTCACGAACGAGGCTATGGAGATCCAGACCGGTGGGCGTTTGGGGTCTGGGGCTGGGGTGTGGGGCACGCTGTCAGGTTAGTAAAGGACTGGGGTCTCCGGTGGTCGAGCCTGTCGAGACCTCCCTTCTCCGATGGTCGAGCCGCCGGAGCCGCTAGGCGGAGGCGTGTCGAGACCAACACCTGTGCCTTCGCTGGTCGAGTTTGTCGAGACCTCCCTGCCGGAATGCTTCTTCGGGGTTGGGATGGGCCGCCGACCCGTTCTCTGATGGTCTTCTCGACGGGCCCCGGAGTAAAGGACGGCCTTCGGCCGCCGGCTTCGCCGGCCGCTTCGCGGTCCTTGACACCGGGGCCCGTCGAGAAAGATTTGGCTGGCTATCGGGGCGGCGGCCCGGGTGTGGCGCGGAGAAGTTGTTGTGCGTTTTGTTGGGGTTGATGGGGTGGAAGGGTGGCCCTTCGGGCCACTTACCATCCACAGACGCTAGGTCGTTCGCTCACCGCGAAAACAGTGGTTGACCTGCGGAAATAGATGGTCAGAGCAGGGCGGACAGCGTAGAATCAGACCCATCACAACACCTCTTTGAAGGGAGGGATGGCGATGAGTCTCGAACGCGACGCGAACCCGTGGGGAACCGACCCTGACGATGCGATCGACGCAGAGTTGACTGCCATCGAATCCTCCCTCGACAGACTGCTCGCCCGCGAGCCCGCCTATTGGCGCACCGGACAGAAGAAGGACTCCCTGGAGCGACTGGAGAAACTCCAGGCGCGGATGGCCGCGTTGAAGCTGAGGGTGCTCGCCACGGCAGGCGACATCGCCGAAGACACCGGCGCGAAGGATGCGTCGGGGTGGATGCGCGCCGAGTTGCTGGTCGACAAGGCCGTGGCCCGCTCGCAGATCAAGCTCGCCGCCGGTGTCGCGAAGTACGACCTCGTTGCTGCTGGTCTCGCTGAGGGTGTCGTGTCCCAGGACAAGGCCCGGGTGATCACCCAGGCGCTCGACCAGATCGAGACCAACCCCGTCGCCAGTGCAGAAGATCTCGTGTTGGCCGAGAAGCTGCTGGTCGACTACGCCATCCGGTTGACGGCCAACGAACTCCGGATCGTCGGGAAACGCATCCTGCGCGAGGTCGACCCGGTCCGGTTCGAAGACGCCGAAGCCAAAGCCCTCCTCGCCGAAGAAGAACGCGCCCAGCAGAAGACCGCGCTGCGGGTCTGGGACAACCACGACGGCACCGTCGGATTCGATGGTGTCTTGCCGGTCTCGATCGGGATGAGGTTCAAGCGGCTGGTCGAGGCCTGGGCCCAACCCCGCAAGCAGCAACTCGTCGCCAAGGGCGCCCCGCTGCCTCCCTGGGAGCGGCTCATGGGCCAAGGCTTCGCCCGGCTCCTGGAGACCATCGACCCGGCCTCGCTGCCTAGGCACGGCGGTGACGCGACCACCATCAATGTGGTGATCAGCCTCGAGGAACTCCGCAAAGACCTCGGCATCGCCACCCTGGGCTACGACGAGACCAACGGCACCACCATCTCGGCAGCGGAGGCCCGGAGGATGGCGTGCAACGCCACCATCATCCCCTGGGTCCTCGGCGGCGACAGCGAAGTGCTCGACGCCGGCCGTGGCAGCAGGTTCTTCCAACCGATTCAGCGCAAGGCGATGCGGCTCCAGCAGAAGTGCTGCCAAGCCGAGGGCTGCGACATGCCACCGGAATGGTGCGACGCCCACCATCTAGAACCCTGGGCCGCAGGCGGGAAGACGGATCTGAAGGACGGCGCCCTGTTGTGCCCGCACCATCACCGCCTGGCCCACAACCCTGCCTACACCCACGAGCGACTACCGGATGGCAGCATCCGGTTCACCCGCCGCCCCTGACCAATAGGACCACCGCGCACACCGCGCCCCCGAGCCTGCGAGAGCGCGCCTCAAGTTCACCCGAGGGTCTTCACAGGGACCGCCCTGAGCTGAGTCTTCGACAGGAGCATGACGATGAGAGTCAGTGCTGTGAGGCCGGCCGCGACCCACACGGGCGCGAGTTCGCCCACTCCGGTAGCGAGTGCGAGCGCGCCGAGAACAGGGCCCGCTGCGGCTCCGATGTTGAGCGCAGCGGTCGCGTAAGAACCGCCCATCGTCGGTGCGCCCGACGCGGCGTAGAGCACCCGCGCGATCAGGGTGCTGCCCACGCCGAACGACAGCATCCCCTGGAAGAGGACCAGGACGACCAGGAGCGCGGGGACCGACGCGACCAGGGCTAGCGCGATCCATCCCAGCAGCAGCAACGGGCCGCCGATCGCTAGCACGAGTCCCGGGCTGTTGTCCGACAGTCGCCCTGCGAGCGTGACGCCGAGGAACGATCCGACCCCGAACATCACAAGCACCACGGAGATCCATGTTTCCGTCAACCCTGCCGTATCGGTCACCACCGGTGCCAGGAAGGTGAAGGCCGCGAAGGTGCCACCGTTGACCAGTGCGCCGAGGATCATTGCGAGGAGGAGACGGTGCGAGCGCAGTTGGCCCAGTTCGGCGCGGAGACTCGGCGAACCGGTGCTGGCATCGGCCCGGCTCCGCCTGTCCGCGACGCCTCGCAGGATTCCGATCGCGGCAGGCACGCACAGCAGCGAGATGGCCCAGAACGTCGCGCGCCACCCCGCCGCGGCGCCGAGCAACGCTCCTGCAGGAACGCCGGCGACCGTGGCGATCGTCGTGCCTGACAGCAGGATTGCAAGGGCGCGCCCCTTTCGGTCTTCGGGCACGAGCGTGGTTGCTGTAGCCAGAGCGACCGCGAGGAAGCCTGCGTTGGCGAGGGCGCTGAGCACGCGGGCGGCGAGAAGGAGGGAGAAGACGGGCGTGACCGCGGCGATCACATGGCATGCGGCGAACAGAAGCAGACAGACGAGCAGCGCCGCCCGCGGGGGCCAGCGGCGGGCGAAGGCAGCCATCAGCGGCGCGCCGATGACCATTCCGATGGCGAACGCGGAGGTCAGCAGACCCGCGGTACCGACGGTGACGTCGAGATCGGTGGCGATCGCGGGCAGCAAGCCCGCGAGCATGAACTCCGAGGTGCCCATGACGAAGACCGCCAGGGCAAGCATGTAGAGGGCGAAGGGCATCGAGTACTCCGAGGTGAGTGGTCAGAAGATGGTTCTTCTGGTCACCACGGCCAGCAGACCGGAGGATGCCGAACGGGCCCGCGCAGATCGCGGGCCGGCGTGCTCAGTCGTTCACGGGGCTGGCGGTGTGACCGGCAGCCCCTGACCTGTCTGATTCCGGACTCGACATGCCCCAGATGCTAACCCAAGCGCTTCAGGGCAACAGCGCAGCCCGGAATGCCGCGGCGTGGAGCGCGGCCGACTCCGGCCACTCCCGAGCCGAGAGATCAGGACGCCCATCGGGCGACGAGGCGGCGACTGCCTTCAACGCACGCTCCAGGTCCTCGATGGTGAGGGTGCCCTCGAACAGGTGGAGCCAGCCTTCGCCGACCTCCTCGGCCAGGCGACGGTTGACCTCGTTGTCGGGGGCCAGGACTGGGGTGTCGAGGGAGAGAGCCAGGAGCAGGGCGCCGGAGTTGTGCATGGCCTTGTAGGGCAGTACGACCAACGTGGCGGCGGCGATCTCGGCGGCCAGGGTGGCGTCGTCGGCGTAGGTCAGGTCGGCGCTGATCCGTGGGTCGGCGGTTGCTGCGGCGCGGACCTGGTCGGCGAGGGCGGGGTCGGAGGGGGAGCCGACCAGGCGTACGTCCACGTCTGCCTCGGGGCTGTCGGCGACCGCCTCCAAGAGCTGCTCGACGCCCTTGTAAGGCTTGATCAGGCCGAAGTAGAGGACCCGCCTCTCGACGGTCTCCACGGGCTCGGCGAACGCCTCGACCACCGGCTCGAACCAGTCGCGGTAGTGGGCGTGGACGATCGTCGAGGTCGGTACGTCGAGCGGGGGAGCGGTCTGGTCGGTGAGCCGGATGACGTGCCTGGTGCGGTGCTCGAGGGCGTCGAGGAGCCAGTGGTCCCAGCGGCTCAGGCGGTCGGGTCGGACGAGGTTGTGCCAGGTGCGTACGACCGGGGTCCGGGTCAGCCGCAGCCGGATGATGAACGCTGTGGTGAGCAGGCGGCGGGCGAGCCGGCGCAGCGGCGTACGTGCCGAGGTCAGCAGCAGCTCGGGCCAGTGCACGTGGAAGACGTCGTAACGGCCCGCGATCGCCCGGGCGAAGCCGAACAGCACGACCTCGGTGTCGTCGCGCCGCCCCAGGGTCTCGACGAGCTGGACGATGTAGGGGTTGGTCGTGGCGCGCAGCTCCCGGGCCGACGCCAGGACCCGGACTGGCCGGTCGCGGCGCCCGTCGCGTAGCCCACGGACGACCGCGGAGACCGGTCGTACCGGGTGCAGGAGCTGTCGGCGGCCACCTCGCATCAGGATCTCGTACGCGGCCCCGACAGCCCCGCGACGCCAGGCCCGCTGCCGCTCCTGGCTGAGCCAGGTCCGCGCGAAGAGGGCACGGTTGCGGATGTTGAAGTAGTAGTAGGCCGGCGACTTGGCGCGGGAACCCTCCACGCGCTGGGTGCCGCCGCCGGAGTGGATCGCGGTGGCCCCGTCGATGACCGCGACCCCGCCGCCGAGCGCCTGGACCCGGGCACAGAGGTCGACGTCCTCCCAGTAGAGGAAGTAGCGCTCGTCGAAGCCGGACAGTCGCTCCCACAGCCCACGCGTGACCGCGAAGCAGGCCCCGGTGACCCACGGCAGCGTCTCCGCGCCGGGGTGCTCGGCGCGCCGCCGCCAGGGGCGCATCGCGCCGGTCTCCAGGTCGAGGTCGAGACCCGCGGAGGCGACCTCGCCACCCGGGCCCAGCACGGTCGGCCCGGCGAGCAGGAGCGGCTCGGCCTCGACGGCGGCCATGAGGCGTACGGCCGACTCGGCGTCGATCGTGGCATCGGGGTTGAGGAAGAGCAGTACCTGGGCGCCGTCGGCCAGCGCAGCCGCGGCGCCCAGGTTGCAGCCGGCGCCGAAGCCGGTGTTGGTGCCGGGGAAGACGCCGGTCCAGCCCTCGCGGCCGCAGAGGGCCCGGACCGCGTCGCGATTGGCGTCGGTCGAATGGTTGTCGACGACGACGATCCTGGCGGGCCGGAGCGCGGCGGCGACCTGGGTCGTGTGCCGCTCCAGCAGGGCGGGATCGCCATAGCTGACCACGACCACGGCCAGCCGGGAGAGCTCGCTCACGACGAGACCTCGACCGAGCCGTCGAGCACGCGCAGCTCACGCCACCACTTGCGCAGCGCGATCGCCAGCGCGGCGGCGTTGCAGACGAAGACCAGGGCGTAGACCCAGGAGAAGACCGCCCCGAAGCCGAGCAGCACGAACATCCAGCACTGCGCGCCGTAGTCCATCGGCAGCAGCGCCCACTTGCGCAGCGGGTTCTCGTGGACCGCCGCCGGCGACCCGGGAGGCTCGGTCACAGGGGCCGGGCGCAGCGTCGGCATCAGGATCAGCCCGAAGTACGTCACCACAGCAACCACCTCGAAGCCCAGCGGCACCAGCAGCCAGCCGTCGGTGACCGGACCGAAGCGATACCAGGACACGAGCACCGCCAGATGCAGGCTGGCGGTCTTGAAGCAGTCGATGGTGTGGTCGAGCCACTCACCCGAGCGCGACCCGCCGCCACGGAGCCGGGCGAGCTGCCCGTCGGAGGAGTCGAGCACGTATCCCGCCGCCAGCAGCACCGCGACCAGGATCCCGGTCCACCAGCGCGGCTCGACCAGCGCGAGCACCGCCAGCCCGGCCGCCGAGAGTGTCGCGCTCAACGCGGTCACCTGGTTGGGGCTCGCGCCGAGGGTGTGTGCGGCCGCGGCGACGACCCGGCCGGCGGGCCGGTTGACGAGGCGCGAGTAGGCAGCGGTGTTGAGCGAGGGCTTCTGTGCCTGAGCCAGCGCCTCCAGATGTGCACGGAACCCGGCTGGGGCGCGTTCGGCGCCGGTCGCGGCCATGCTCGATCCTGCTTCGCTCATACGTGGGGGTGAGTGACGTCGGAAACCGTAGACGACCCTCTATCGCTCCAGGTCGTCGAGGCCGTCCGCTCCCCAGATCTGGGTAGGACTTTGTCAGGACCTTCGGCCCGGGCCTTGCCGGTGACATACCGTTGCGCATCATGCGTTTGTTGGTCGCCCACCCGTCGCCGGACGTCTACGGTTCCGATCTTCAGCTGGTCGAGACGGTGCGTGGGCTGCACCAGGCGGGACAGCGGGTCACCGTCGTCGTACCCGAGCGCGGACCGCTCCTCCCGCTGCTCGAGGCCGCCGGCGCGAGCGTCGAGGTGATGGCGTTCCCCGTGCTGCGCAAGGCCTACCTCAGCCCCACCGGACTGGTCCGGCTGGCCGCGGCGCTGATGGCCTTCTGGGTCCGTGCGGCGCGGCTGTGGCGGCGGGTCCGGCCGAGCCGGCTGCTGGTCAACACCGTGACGATCCCGTGGTGGATCGTCGTCGCGCGGGCGGCCCGCGTCCCCGTGGTCTGCCACGTCCACGAGGCCGAGGATGACCAGCCGAAGGCCGTACGCCTCGCCCTGACCGCTCCGCTCCTGCTGGCCACCCGCGTGGTGGCCAACTCGCGGGCATCCCGCGGCGTCCTCACGCACACGGTGAAGGTGCTGGAGCGGCGTACGACTGTCGTCTACAACGGGGTGCCAGGGCCGGAGTCCGTGGCGGCGGCGCGCAGCCGGACGCCGAACGAGACGCTGGTGCTGGTGCTGGTCGGGCGGCTCTCGCCGCGCAAGGGGACCGACGTGGCTCTCGAAGCGCTCGCCGAGGTGCGCGGACGGGGGATCGACGCCCGGCTGCGGGTGTGCGGGTCGGTGTTCGCGGGCTATGAGTGGTTCGAGCAGGAGCTCCGCTCTCGTACCTCCGACAGCGACCTCGCCGGCAACGTCGAGTTCCTCGGTTACGTCGCCGAGCCCGCCCGCGAGCTCGAGCAGGCCGACGTCGTGCTGGTGCCCTCACGTGTCGAGCCGTTCGGCAACGTCGCTGTCGAGGCGCTGCTCGCCGAGCGGCCCCTGATCGCGAGCCGTGTGCAGGGGCTGGCCGAGATCGTGACCGACGGCGAGACCGGCCTCCTCGTGACCCCCGGCGACGCGAACGACCTCGCCGACGCGATCCAGCGGCTCGCCACCGATCCCACCCTCGCCGCCGAGCTCGCCTCCGCCGGCCGCAAGGACGCCGAGGAGCGCTTCGGCGCCGAGCGCTACCGCGAGGAGATCGCGGCCGAGGTCCTCGGGTGAGCGAGCGCCAGCGAGCGAACCGTTGGTCCAACACGTCGCCGCGTCCGTACCCTGGCGCTTGCGCTACGGAGGTGGCGGCGTGAGCGTGGAGGACACCGAGCGGCGCGGGCTCGGCAGGAGCGCTGCCCGCGGCGGGATGGTGGTGCTCGCCGGTCAGGGCGTACGCATCCTGGTCCAGGTCGCCTCGGTCGTGGTGCTGTCGCGGCTGCTCTCGCCGCGCGACTACGGCCTGGTCGCGATGGTGCTGGCGGTGGTCGCGGTCGCCGAGATCTTCCGCGACTTCGGCCTCTCGACCGCCGCGATCCAGGCCAAGGTGCTCACCCGGGCGCAGCAGTCGAACCTGTGGTGGCTCAACACCGCCCTCGGCGTCGGCCTCGCGCTCGTCGTCATCGCGGCCGCCCCGCTCGTCGCCGCGCTCTACGACGAGCCGGCTCTGACGGCCCTGACCGCCGCGATGGCGGGGATGTTCGTCCTCAACGGCATGGGCGCGCAGTACCGCGCCGACCTCACCCGTCGGCTGCTCTTCACCCGGCTCGCCGCCGCCACAGTCCTGGCGCCGCTGCTGGCCCTCGGGATCGCGGCGTACGCAGCGGCCAACGGCGCCGGCTACTGGGCCCTCGTCGTTCAGCAGCTGGTCCAGGCCGCTGTCGGCCTGGTGGCCATCGGAGCATTCGCCGGCTGGCTCCCCGGCCGCCCCCGCCGCGGAGTCGAGATGGGCGGGTTCGTGCGTTTCGGCTGGTCACTGGCGGGTACGCAGCTGATCAACTATGCCGCCAGCAACATCGACTCGGTGCTCATCGGCACCCGCCTGGGCGCCCACGAGTTGGGCACGTACAACCGCGCCTGGCAGCTGCTGATGAACCCGCTGGTCCAGCTGCGCAGCCCCACCACGACGGTGGCGCTGCCGGTGCTGAGCCGGATCCGCGACAACCCGGCGCTGACCCAGCGGTTCGTGCAGCGCGGCCAGGTCGCGCTCGGCTACAGCCTCGGCGCCGGGCTCGGTCTGGTGGCCGGCGCCGCGGCACCGGTCTGTGCGCTCCTGCTCGGCCCGGGCTGGGACGTCGCCGGCATCGTCGCCCTGCTCGCCTGCGCGGGGCTGTTCCAGACGCTGGCCTACGTCGGCTACTGGGTCTACCTCGCCCACGGGCTGACCACGGAGCTGCGCCACTACACCCTGGTCGCCTCGGTGCTGAAGGTCCTCTGCGTGCTCGTCGGAGTGCGCTACGGAGTCACCGGCGTCGCGGTCGGCTACGCGACCGCCCACCTCCTCGAGTGGCCGCTGTCGCTGTGGTGGATCTCCCGACGCACCCGTCTGCGGGTAGGCCCGCTCTACCTCGGCGCCGCACGCATCCTGGTGGTCGCCGGGGCGGTCGCCGCCGCTGCGTACGCCACCGCCCAGGCCCTCCACGGTCAGCAACCCGCGGTGACGGTGCCGGTCTGCGTGGTGGCCGGGGCGGCGGCGTACGCACTTCTTCTGCTCGTCCCGCCGATCCGCCGCGACGTGATGTCGCTGGTGGTGACCGTCAGAGGCGCGCTGGCTCAGAAGGTCAGCCGCGGCTGAGGGCCACCGGGCGGCCGGAGTCGTCCCAGACGTTGCCGGAGTGGCTGATCTTCGTCGAGGACGGGTGGATGATCGCGCAGCCGTCGATACGCTGGTCGCTGAGGAACCGGTTGTCGTTGATCACCATGCCGCGGATCGGGCCGCGGCCCTTCTCGGCGATGTTGACGGTGCAGCCCCCTCCGCCGAGCAGGTTGTCGCGGATCGTGACCCCGTTGACGTCGCTGATGCTCTGGGTGATCTGCACGCCGGCGTTGTAGGCGCCGGTGAAACGGTTGTCCGCGATCGTGATGTTGCTGCCGCCGATGATCTGGATCGAGTCGTCGTGGGAGGCACCGCCGCCCTGGTAAGGGTCGCTCTCGAAGTGGTAGTTGTCGTGAAACCAGTTGTCGCGCACGGTCACGTTGCTGCCGGTGATGTGCACCTGGTCGGTGACGTGGTGGATCTCGGAGTCCTGCAGGGTGAAGTCGTGGCCGACCACGCCGTTGACGCCCGGCGCGGCGTTCTCGGCCAGCACCTCGACGTTGCTGACCAGCATTCCCTGGCCGTTGTCGTTGTTGTTGGAGATCCCGGCAGTCTCCGAGCCGGTCGGCACGATCACCTTGGTGTTGCGGATCGTCACGTTCGGTGCCTCGACGCTGACCTTGCCGTGCACTTCTAGGCCGTCGACCACCTTCCCAGGGGTCCTGATGATCAGGTCGCCGCGGTGGACGCGCAGCTTCTTCTTCGGAGGTACGCCGGTGTCGCCCGAGCCCGGAGCGCCGCCCGCCGGCGGCGGTGAGCTCAGCGGCTCACCTTCGCGCGGCCCCTGCTCGCCCGGCCGATCGCCGGAGCGGTTCGGCTTCCCCGAGTCCGTGGGCCGCTTCTTCGGCTCCGCACCGTCCGAGGGCTTGACCGAGCGCGTCGAGGAGGCAGAGGGAGAGACCGACGGAGAGGGGGACGGCGTCAATGTCACCGGCCCGCCGAAGTCGTCGGGCGGCAGCTCGCCGTAGTTCCTCTCCGCACGCGGCTTGCGCTCCTCGGCGGGGCCGGAGGTCAACGCGTAGGTCGAGCCGAGCGCGACCACGGTGGCGACCGTGGAGATACCGAGGAGGAGGACCCGGGACGGGACAGCCAAGAGACGTACGCCTTCCTGTGGACTCTGCATCCAACTGATCGTGTGGGAGTCTGCCCCCTGAACCACGCAGTTTGCGAGCGTTGGATGCTTGCGTCCCCACACATACCCGATTCAGGGGATCAGAAGTGCGATTGACGGGCGGATGACCCTGTGTGTCCGCGACACTGCCGTGTCGCGGCCGAGGTGGCCGCCTTGTGCAGGGATGGATGATGTCGCGGAAACACGTTTGGCGTCTGCTGGCGGCGGGATCGGTCGCAGCTGTTCTCGGGGTGAGCAGCCTGGTCATGTCGGGAGGGGCGACGGCGGACACGGCTCCGGTCGACCCGGAGCTGCCGGAGACGGTCTCGGCGGACGTACTCCCGACGGTGCAGATCGACGGGGTCGCCTGGAAGCAGGTGATCGTCGGCGACATCGTCTACGTCGGTGGCAACTTCAGCTCGGCCCGTCCGGCGGGCGCCGTGGCGGGCACCGATGAGACGCCGCGGTCCAACATGCTGGCCTACCGGCTCTCGACCGGCGAGCTGATCGACAGCTTCGCGCCGAGCTTCAACGGCCAGGTCAAGGACATGGCGCTCTCGCCCGACAAGACGCTGCTCTACGTCGCAGGCAGCTTCACCCAGGTCAACGGGGTGAACCGCTACCGCGGCGCGGCGATCAATCTCGCCACCGGGGCGCTGACCAGCTTCCGGCCGATCTTCAACTCGACCACCAACGCGGTCGCGGCCACCGCCGACGCGGTCTTCTACGGCGGTGTGTTCACCTCCGCCGACAACACCGCGCGTACGAAGCTGGCCGCCGTCCGGCCCAGCGACACGGGCAGCCAGCTGCTCCCGATGAACCCGACCGTCTCCAACGGGTCGGTGCAGGACGTCGTGGTCTCGCCCGACGGCACCGACATCGTGATCGGCGGCAACTTCACCAAGGTCAACGGCTCCTCCAACCCGGGCTACGGCCTGGCCCGCATCAAGGTCGCGACCGGCGCCTCGATGGCGCTGCCCGTCAACTCCGAGTTCCGCGACGCCGGCACCAGCTCCGCGGTCCTCTCGCTGGAGAGCGACGGCACCAGCTTCTACGGCAGCGGCTACCACTACGGCAGCGGCGGCAACTCCGAGGGCACCTTCAAGGCCGACTGGGCGACCGGCAAGCTGACCTGGCTCGAGGACTGCCACGGCGACACCTACTCGATCTGGCCCACCGACGACGTCGTCTACCAGGCCAGCCACAAGCACTACTGCGGCAACTCCGGCGGCTTCCCGGAGACCAACCCGCGCAGCTTCCAGCACTCGACGGCGGTCACCCAGGACGTACGCGGCACCAACACCCGCGACATCTACGGCTACCCCGACCACCCCGGCACCCCGCGCCCGGAGTTCCTGGAGTGGTACCCGAAGTGGACCCCCGGCACCTTCACCGGTGCCAACCAGGCTCCCTGGACGGTGACGGCCAACGCCGACTACGTCGTCTACGGCGGCGAGTTCCTGAAGGTCGACGGCGTCGCCCAGCAGGGGCTGGTGCGCTTCGCGGTCAACACGATCGCCCCCAACGACGTCGGCCCGGCCCTGTCGGGCGCTGAGTTCGGGCTCACCGCGACCTCGCCGGCCGACGGCCAGGTCCGGCTGACCTGGCCCGGCAACGCCGACAGGGACAACGCGACGGTGACCTACAAGGTCTACCGCGGCTCGACCGATGTCGCCCCGATCCACACCAAGCCCGTCACCGCGGCGTTCTGGAAGCAGACCACGCAGAGCTTCCTCGACACCGAGGCACCGCCGGGCACCACCCAGCGCTATCGCGTCGTCGCCGAGGACGCCTTCGGCAACCAGTCGCCCACCGAGTGGGTCACCGTCGACGTGGCCGGCGAGCCTGTCCCTCCGGCCGAGGGCATCGTCGCCGAGGACACCTTCGAGCGTGCCGAGGCGAGCGGCTGGGGCACGGCCGGGACCGGCGGCACCTGGGCGCGCACCGGCACCGCCGGCAACTTCTCGGTCTCCGAGGGCCACGGCTGGCACTCCGTCACCCCCGGCGGCACCACCGAGTCCCGGCTCGAGGAGGTCTCGGCCGGTGACGTCGACGCCACCGTCAGCGTCGGGGTCTCCCGTCTCCCTGACGCGGGCTACGTCTGGTCGATCCTCGGCGCCCGTGTCTCCGGCACCAACCACTACGCCTCGCGGCTCCGGTTCAACCCCGACGGCACCGTCGGCGTCCATCTCGTACGCAGCGGCACCCCGGTCGTCGGCGCCAACGCCGTCCCGGGCCTGAGCGTCGCGCCCGGCGACCGGCTGAAGGTACGCCTCCAGGTCACCGGCACGGCACCGGCGACTGTGCGCACCAAGGTGTGGCCGGCCGGCTCCGCGGAGCCGTCGGTCTGGACGTACGAGCTCTCCGACTCGACCCTCGCCAACCAGATCCTCGGCGGAGTCATGCTGCGCAGCTTCGGCGCCTCGACGATCGGCACCACGCCGGTCCTGGTCGGCTACGACGACCTGAAGGTCATCGAACCGTAGGGGCATACCCGATCTTGGGGAGTGCGTGCGCGGATCCCCCCACGGGCGTCCGGGTTGGGCTTTAATCCAACGTCTTTGAATCGATGTCTTTGTCCGACCCGCCCGCGGAAGATCCCCCATGCTCAGTCAAGTCCCGCGCTCGAGGATGTACGTCGCGGCAGCTGTCGCTGCCGTCGTCCTCGTGAGCGTCGCGGTCGTGCTCATCGTGCGCAACCCGTCCGGCCCGGCCAACGCCGGGTCGGACTCGACGGTGGCCGCCGCACCCTCCTCGACGGCGACCCCGTCGGAGAAGGAGTCCGAGTCCTCCGAGTCGGAGGAGTCGGAGGAGTCGGAGCCGGGCAAGCCGTCGGGCGACAACCGCTCGGTCGGCCTGAAGGCCGAGGCGACCTCGGCCCCGGGCGTGACGGCGCGGCTGGCCAGGATCGACTCGGTCCAAGCCACGGCGAGCCTGCCCGGCGAGATCGGCGGCCCCGCGCTCGCGATCACCGTGAAGGTGAAGAACCAGACCGGCAAGAAGCTCGACCTGGCGCTCGGTGTGGTCAACGCCTACTACGGGCCTGAGCGCACCCCGGCGGTGAGCGTCGCCTCTGACGGCGAGGTGCCGTTCCCGGCCTCGGTCGCGGACGGCGAGTCCGCCAAGGGTGTCTACGTCTTCCAGATCCCCGAGGAAGCCCGCCCCGTACGCGTCGAGCTCGATCTGGGCAACGGCGCCGACGTGGTGGTCTTCAAGGGCCGTCCACAGCGATAACCCTCCCCCCACGATGAGAGATGTGATGAAGCCGATCCTGGCTGTTCTGTTGCTCGCGGCAACGAGCCTGACCTTGGCGACCTCCGCGACCTCCGCATCGGCGGACACCGCGCCGACCGATCCCGACCTGCCGAAGACGGTCGCTGCCGACGTACTTCCCACCGTGCAGATCAACGGCGTCGCCTGGAAGCAGGTGATCGTCGGCGACATCGTCTACGTCGGCGGCAACTTCACCTCGGCGCGCCCGGCGGGCGCCGCGGCCGGCACCAGCGAGACCGCCCGGTCCAACATGCTGGCCTACCGGCTCTCGACCGGGAAGCTGGTCACCACCTTCGCGCCGAAGTTCAACGGCCAGGTCAAGGACATGGCGCTCTCGCCCGACAAGAAGCTGCTCTACGTCGCGGGCGGCTTCACCCAGGTCGACGGCGTCAACCGCTACCGGGCCGCCGCCATCGACCTCGCGACCGGCAAGGCCACCAGCTTCCGGCCGATCTTCAACTCGACCACCAACGCAGTCGCGGCGACGTCGAGCGCGATCTTCTACGGCGGCGTGTTCACGTCTGCCGACAACATGGCGCGTACGAAGGTGGCCGCGGTGAAGCCCGGCGACACGGGCACCGGCCTGCTGCCGATGAACCCGAAGGTCGCCGGCGGCAACGTCAACGACATCGTGGTCTCCTCCGACGGCACCAAGATCGTGATCGGCGGGGCGTTCACCAGCGTCAACGGCTCCTCCAACCCGGGCTACGGCATGGCCCGGATCGAGGTCTCCTCGGGCAAGTCGCTGGCGTTGCCGGTCAACTCCGAGATCCGCAACGGTGGCGCCGAGGCCGCGATCCTCTCGCTGGAGTCCGACGGCACCAGCTTCTACGGCACCGGCTACGACTACGGCAGCGGCGGCAACTCCGAGGGCTCCTTCAAGGCCGACTGGGCCACCGGCAAGCTGACCTGGCTCGAGGACTGCCACGGTGACACCTACGCCGTCTGGCCGACCGCCGAGACCGTCTACCAGGCCAGCCACAAGCACGGCTGCGACACCTCCGGTGGCTTCCCGGAGACCAAGCCGCGGGCTTGGTACCACGCCACCGCGACCACTCAGGACGTACGCGGCACCAACATCGCCGACGACAAGTACGGCTACCCCGACCACCCCGGCACCCCGCGCCCGGAGTTCCTGGAGTGGTATCCCAAGTGGACCAACGGCACCTACACCAGCGCCAAGCAGTCGACCTGGACCGTGACCGCCAACGGCAGCTACGTGCTGTACGGCGGTGAGTTCCTGAAGGTCAACGGCGTCGCGCAGCAGGGCCTGGTGCGGTTCGCCGTCAAGGACATCGCGCCCAACAAGGTCGGTCCGACGCTGAAGGGCGCCAAGTGGGCGCTGACCGGCTCCTCACCCTCCGCGGGCAAGGCCACCCTGAAGTGGCCGGGCAACCCCGACAAGGACAACGCGACCGTCACCTACAAGCTCTACCGCGGCTCGATCGACTCCACACCGATCAAGACCGTGAAGGTCTCGGCCCCGTTCTGGAAGCACACCGCGATGACCTTCACCGACACCGGCCGCACCAGCGGCTCGTCGCAGAAGTACAAGATCGAGGCAGTGGACCCGCTCGGCAACATCTCCCGCTCCGACTGGGTGACGGTCACGATCAAGTGATCTGGGTCTGCATGCTCACCTATCGGCGCCCCGAGGGGCTGGCCGAGGCGATCGGCATGCTTCGCACCCAGCTCGATCTGGTCCCTGGCGCGCGGCTGCTCGTCGTCGACAACGACGAGCAGCCCAGCGCCGCCTCCGCGGTCGCGGAAGCGGCCGGGGATGACGTGCGTGTGCGGTATGTGCATGAGCCAACCCCCGGCATCGCCGCCGCCCGCAACCGGGCGCTGAACGAGGCCGGTCCCGAGGCTGTCGTCGTCTTCATCGACGACGACGAGCAGCCCTCGGAGAAGTGGCTGGCGACCCTGCTCGCCTGCTGGGAGGAGACGGGAGCGGCTGCCGTCGTCGGGCCAGTGCTCTCCACGTTCACCGCCGAGCCGGATCCGTGGATCACGGCAGGTGGCTTCTTCCAGCGGCTGCGGCACGTCACCGGCACCGTCGTCACCACCGCGGCGACCAACAACCTGCTGCTCGACATGAGCCAGGTCGGCCCGCTCCGTTTCGACCTCGGCTTCGGCCTCTCCGGCGGCTCCGACACCGTCTTCACCCGCAGCCTCTCCGCCGCCGGGGGCCGGATCGTGTGGTGCGACGAAGCCCCGGTCCATGATCTTGTCCCCGCCGACCGCGCGACACCGGAGTGGGTCCGCGCCCGTGCCTCTCGGATCGGCAACTCGGACTCCCGCGTGCAGGTCTACCTAGCTCCCTCCAGCCGCCGTCCGGTTGCCCGGCTCCGCGCCACCGCCCGCGGTCTCGTACGCGTCCTGGGCGGATCTTCCCGCGTCGTCCTCGGCCGCCTCACCGGCTCGCTGACCCACCACGCCCGCGGCACCCGCACCCTCCTCCGCGGCCTCGGCATGCTCCGCGGCGCCTGGGGCTCCTACGTGACCGAGTACGCCCGCTAGCCCCCGCTGGTCGAGCCGCCGGAGCCGCTAGGCGGAGGCGTGTCGAGACCAACACGTTCCCATCGAGAGCGGATGGGAACGTGTTGGTCTCGACACCGCTCGCTAGCGCTCGCGGGCTCGACCAGCGGGGGCGGCGGGGCCAGCGCGAGATTGCGCTTGGCGGTCCAGCGCGCGATCGGGAAGTCGAAGATGCCGCGAATCCGGCCGGTGATCAGCCGGTCGAGAGCCAGCGCCAGCAGGATCGCGGCGAGGGTCAGCAGGGGCACGGCCATCAGGTCGGCGCCCGGGGGCCAGTCGATGCGATGTCCTGAGCTTGTCGAAGGGTCGCGGCCGGTGAGCAGGGCCGCGGCGGCGGTGATCGGGAAGGCGTGGACGACGTAGATCGGCAGCGTGCGGGTGCCGAGATGGCGTACGAATCCGAGCGCGGGGACTCGCGCGATCATCACCCCGAGCCCGCAGCCGGCGGCCACCGCGAGCAGTCCCAGCATCGGCCGCACGAAGATGATCCGGTCGTCGGCGATGTAGAGGAAGAACCCCAACACCACCGCGTACGTCACCCCCAGCCCGACCACGTGAGCCGGCCGCATCCGCGGCACGACCGACCGCACCGCGGGTGCGGCGCGGGAGGCCAGGACGAAGAAGAACCAATAGCGGAACGTCTTGTCCCAGGGGACATCGCCCGTGGAGACCAGCCCGGCGGCGAAGACCGCGGAGACGATCAGCGCGGTCCCGACGACGAGCCATGCGGGAAGCCGTCGCGTCAGCCATCCCACGAGCGTGAACAGGCACAGCGTGTAGAGGAACCAGAGGTAGACGTTGGGCTCGATCAGCATCCGGGCAACCGCGGCGACGCCACCTGGTGGGGAGTGTGGCAAGAGCGTGCGGAAGGTGCCGAGGAGTAGGCACCACAGGACGTAGAGGTAGATCAGGTTCAGGCACCGTGTGCGCAACACCTCCCGGAGCGGGCGGGCGAGCAGCGAAGGAGCGAGGAGGCCGGAGAGGAAGAAGAACAGCGGCATCCGGAAGGTGTCGAGGGTGTAGGCCAGCCGCGACCAGGGGCCGGCGAGGCCGACCAGGTCGAGGTTGATCACGGCATGGAAGAGCACCACGAGGATGATCGCCAGGCCGCGCGCGGAGTCGATCCAGCCTTCACGCACGCTGCGGACCTCCGGCGAGGTAGCGGCGGCGAGCGCGCTGGTCCCGACGACCCTGGTGTCGCCGCGGCGCCGGGGGCACCCGCTTCGGTGGGGACGGCTCAGCAGCAGCCTCCTTGCGCTGGAGCAGGAACACCCCGAGCGCGAGCGCGAGCGGCGGCAGCGAGCTGATGATCGGGCCGAAGAAGAGGTTCCAGCCGAGCTGCAGGGCGAGGAAGATGCCGAGCGCGGTGCCGGTGCGGTTGGCCATGCTGCGGCCCAGATAGATGGTGGCGAGCCACAGCAGCCATCCCGACAGCACCAGCCCGGCGAGCCCGAACCAGATCCACAGGTCGCCGATCAGCGAGTGCACCTCGATCCGGGTGCCGAACATGTAGTGCTCGACGTAGCCGTTGTCCGGGTCATAACCCAGAACTGACATGCCCTGCTTCGCGGCCTGCATGTCGGTCGGGGTGGCCATGACACCGGCGCCGTAGCCGAGCGGCTCGTGGAGCATCAGTGCGACCGTGGCCCCGATCTCGGGCCGCCCGCCGAGGATGAGCGACCCGGCCGCCCGGGTCTGCTCGACGGTGCGTTCCTGGGCCGAGGCGCCGAGATAGCCGTCCAGGGCGGCCTCCTCGAGCGACTTGTAGATGCCCAGCCCGAGAGCGCCGACCAACACCAGGGAGAGCAGCGCGGAGGTGGTCCGCTTCGCCGTCCTCGGCCGGTGCTGCCACACCAGCAGCACCGCGGTCATGAGCAGGAACGCGCTCATCGACCTGGCCCCGGACAGCGCGCCGACCACGCTGAGCGCCCCGATCACGACCAGCTCGGCCAAGAGCTGTTTCCGGGGCCGCCGCTTGATCAGCTGGCACGCCCCCAGGAGCAGCATCGTCGCCGGGATCGAGAACCCGAACCGCCACGGTTCCTCGGCGAACTGCGGCCTCAACGTCACGGTCAAGAACGAGCCGACGGCGTAGAGGCACACCACGACCCCCGGCGACAGCACCTGCTGCGCCCACAGCAGCGCCCCGACGCACATCGCGGCTGAGACGACCGGAAGCAGCTCGAACAGCACGCCGGCCTCGGTCGGCGGGTGGGTCGCCGAGCGCCAGGTGGCGAGCGCCAGCGCGGAGAAGAGACAGGCAAGAAGAAGTACGCCGCCCAGGGCCGCGCCGCGGTAGCGGCTCGCCTCCCGGATCCAGACCGGTGCGAGGGCTGCCCCGATCAGCCCGCCCACGGTCAGGCCACGGACGAGATCGAAGTCGGTCCCGGCGAGGAACGCCGCGGCACCGGCCAGGAGAGCGGTCAGCACCTCCCAGCCGGTGCGCTCGGCGCGCTGGGTACGCCCGGTGCGACCGGTGCGGACCCGGACCGCCGTCGCGACGGCCATGCTCAGCTCCCGGCGGCCGGGTAGCCCTGCTGGCGCGGTTCCCGGGGACGTACGAAACCGGCGAGGAGGCGGGCGAACCAGCCCTGCTCCGGCTGGCCGTAGTAGGTGTGCGCGGCGGTGTCGCGGACCTGGTTGGCGACGATGCCGAGGCAGCGGGCATCGACGGCCTCGAGACTGTCGATGGCCTCCAGCACCTGCGGGCGGTGGATCGTACGGCAGTTGGCGACCACCAGAGCACCGTCGGTCAGTCGGGACAGGATCGCGCCGTCGGCCACCGGGAGCAGCGGCGGGGAGTCGAGGATGACCACGTCGTAGGCGTCCAGCGCCTCCTTCAGCAGGTCGGCCATCCGCGGTGAACCGATCAGCTGCGCGGGGTTGGGCGGGATCTCACCCATGGTGAGGACGTGCAGGTTGGCGTCGCCCCAGACCTGGACGACGTCGTCGAGCTCGGCCTTCCCGATCAGCACCGTCGTCAGCCCGGCCGCTCCTTCCAAGCCGCAGTAGTCGGCGACCGCCGGGCGGCGCATGTCGGCGTCGACCAGCAGCACGCGCTGACCCTGCTCCGCGATCGCCAGGGCCAGGTTGATCGAGGTGGTCGACTTGCCCTCGCCGCCGATCGAGGAGGTCACGACCATCGAGCGGACCCTCGAGGAGGCGTCGAGGAACTGCAGATTGGTCTGCAATCTCCGATAGGCCTCAGCAGCGACGTTGTGCGGGTCGATGGCGGTCACCGCGCCGCGCGAGCGTCGCTGACCCCGGCGCCGGGGGATCGCCCCGAGGAGCCCCACGTCGGTGAGCTGCTCGAGCTCGGCCGCGGTCCTGACCCGGGTGTCCAGGAGGGCGCGGACGACGGCGATCGCGACGCCGAGGCCGAAGCCGCCGGCGAAACCGACCAGGGCGGCCAGCCGCGTACGCGGCGCGAACGCCTCCTGGGGCGGGTCGGCGCGGGCGACCACGGTCACCTGGACGGCGGACTTCTTGTTGGAGGTGGGGGAGAGGTTGGTGATCGTGGTGGTGAGCTCGTCGGCGACCGAGTTGGCGAGGTCGGAGGCGCCGGTGCTGGTGGTGGCCACCGCGTCGATCTCGATGATCACCGTGTCGAGCGGGTTCTCGGCGGTGATCTCCTCGGCCAGCGCCTTGGGGGTCGTGTCGAGGTCGAGGTCGTAGATGACCTGGTCGAGCACCACCGGCATCGTCGCCAGCTTGGCGTAGGACTGGACGATGTCCTGGGTGAAGGTCGAGCCCTGGACCAGCTCCTGGGTCGTCGCGCCACGCGCGATCGAGACGAAGACGGTGCTCTGCGCGCGGTACTGCGGCGGGCTCGCGTGCGCCTGCGCGAAGGCCGCGCCGGCGCCGATGATCGCGAGCACCGCGACGATGTACCAGCGCTTTCGCAGGGCAGCGACATAGTCGCGCAGGTCCAACAGGTCACTCCATCCGATGTCTTTGCCAGGCTGCTTGTCCGGGACTCACCCGCCGAAGCGGAGCCCGCGGCAATGGGTGGCGCCGTCAGGGCAGGGCCACGGGGCCATCGCACATCCTCACCCCGTTTTGGGGATGACAGGGCCGGGTGTCCGGCCCGTTCACCCAAATGGGGGATTGATCCGTCGTCAGTTTCTGGAGCCGTACGCCGACTGCGTAATGTCTGTCCGTCACGTTCGGGGGGTTGGCCGCGTGGATGTGACGTCCACGCTCGAGAACCGGCAGGCAACTGTTTCGAAGGTAGGCAGGGATGGACACCGCGACGATCCTGGTCGTCTGCACCGGGAACGTACGACGATCGCCGGCGATCGAGGCGATGCTCCGTGAGGGCGTCGGCCAGATCGGTGGGCTCGCGCGCCACGGCATCACGGTGATCTCGGCCGGCAGCGAGGCGCTCGAGGGCTACGACATGGACCCGATGATCGCCTCCGAGGTGGCCCTCGCCGGGGTCCGGCTGACCAGGCACCAGGCCTACCCGCTCGACGTCGACGACATCGAGAGCGCCGACCTGATCATCACCGCCGAACGCTCCCACCGCAGCGAGGTCGCCCGGCTGGTTCCCTCCGCGGTCAAGCGCACCTTCACCCTCGTCGAGATCGCCGCGCTCGGCGACCTGCTCGGACGCACCGCCCTGGGCGGCCCCGCGGGCTCGGAGGCGGATGCGGCCGCCCGGGTGCGTACGCTCGTCCAGCTCGCGCCGCTGCAGAAGGCTCGGCGGCGGGTCCGGCGGCCGGCCGACGACGACCTCCTCGACCTGCGGAAGCGGACCCCACGCGAGGCCCGACGGCTGGTGACCGAGGCCCGGGGCCACGTCGAGTCGCTGCTGCGGGTGCTCGAGCCGAGCCTGTCGCTGGTCGCCAAGCCCCAGCGCCCCGCTCCCGACATCCCCTCGCCGGCCCCTCCGGCGGACGCGACCCAGCCCCGGTCCGTGCACTCCACCCGGTCGGCGGGTTGACCCCGGCGTGTTTGAAGGCAAGTTAGGGTTGCCTACATGACCCGTCCCGCCAAGCCCGAGACCATCCTCGTCGTCACCGCCACCGAGCGGCTCAGTCCGACGATGATCCGGGTGAGCTTCCGCTCCGAGGACCTGAGCGCCTTCTCGTCGAGCGTCTTCACCGACCGCTACGTGAAGCTCGTCTTTCCTCAAGACGACGGCGCGGTGGTGCGCACCTACACCGCTCTCAACCCCTCGGTCGAGGAGGGCACCCTCGACATCGACTTCGTCGTTCACGGCACGGAGGGGTACGCCGGCCCCTGGGCCGCCGCGGCCAAGCCCGGCGACACCCTCGCGGCTCGCGGTCCCGGCGGTGCCTACTCGCCCGACCCGGAGGCCGACTGGCACCTGATCGCCGGTGATGAGACCGCTCTGCCGGCCATCCGCGCCGCGCTGGCAGCGCTGCCGGCCGACGCCCGCGGCTACGCCGTCATCGACATTCCGGCGCCGGGCCACGAGCAGCCGCTCGACCACCCCGCCGGCGTCGAGGTGACCTGGCTGGTCACCGGCGGTCACACCCACCACGCCGCCGAGGACGCCGAGGGCCACGAGCAGCCGCTGGTCACTGCCATCCGCGACCTGAAGTGGCTCGACGGCCGCGTCCACGCCTTCGTCCACGGCGAGGCCGCGGTCACCATGCACGGCATCCGCCCCTACCTCCTCAAGGAGCGCGGCGTCCCGAAGGCCGACCTCTCCATCTCCGGCTACTGGCGCCGCGGCCGCACCGAGGAGACCTTCCGCGACTGGAAGCGCGAGCTCGCCGAGGCCGAGTCCGCCTGACTCGGCGTTGAGTATCAGGTGCCGTTCTCGCTGAAGTGCTGGTAGTCCTTCAGCGAGTTCCAGTCGCCGCCCCACTCCCAGCCGATGTCGGCGAAGGCCTGGACCACGACGTCACCCTCGTGGATCATCCCGGGCGCCTTCCTGGACCGGTCCAGATACCAGCGGGCTAACTCGGGGATGACGCGGTCGCCCTTGACGTACGGGTTCTGGAAGGTGTTCAGGTCGATCGCCAGGCCGTAGGCGTGCTGGGAGAACGAGGTCTGGCCGACTGAGGGGCGGCAGACGAATCCGCCGGTGCCGTTGCCGTCGCCGGTCGGTGGCGCGTCCAGGGCCGCCTTCGTGGTGATGTCCATCTGCTCGATCGGGAACCTCGCCTCGTAGAGCCGCCGGAAGACCCCGACGACGTCCTCGGCGACTCGCGCGTTGATCAGCATCTCGCCGGTGTGGCGGGCGCCGTCGAAGCCCCAGAACGTCATCCGCACCCACGCCAGCTCCTGCCGCGAGACGGGGCACCCCGGCACCCAGGTCGAGCGCGCGATCACGTCGTCCGGCGCGATGTCGACCTCAGCCGCGAAGCCGTCACCGGGCAGCATCGGCATCATGTCCGGCAGCGTCCACGCCCGGTTGCGCAGCTCCTTCGGCGTCGGCCCGGCGATCCCGTAGCCCTCCGCGTCCTCCGTCAGCACCCGGGTGCCGAGCCATGGTGGCGGCACGGTCCCCGGCTTCGCGACAGCCGGAGAAGAAGACGAAGGTACGTCGCTGGGTGACGGCTCCGCCGAGGTCGAAGGAGCCGAGGCGCTGGTCGTCGGCGACGGCTCGGCCTCGGGCGCCCCGCCGCAGGCGCTGAGTGCGAGCAGAAGGACCGCAGCCCCGGCGACGTACGTCCTGGTTCTCAGCGATCCGCCCAAAGTCATCGCGGCCACGCAGCCATCGCGGCCGTGGCGAGCCCGCGCAGTTCCTGCCGGGTGGCGCCGTCGATCGCCTGCACCGACATGCCCTGGATCACCGCGCCGAAGAGCCGCGCCAGGGCGCCCGCGTCGGTCCCGTCCGGCAGCTCACCCTCGGTGACCGCGGTCCGCAATCGCTGCTCGATCCCGGCGAGCGTCTCCGAGCGCATCTTCGCCGGGCGGGTGGCGACGCCGCGCTGGGCGGTGCCCAGTGCCAGCGCGGCCGTCGAGACCATGCAGCCCGGCGGAAGGCCGCTCTCGCTGAACCGGTCGGCGGCCTCGTACAGGAATTCCGAGATGGCCTCGCGAGCCGGCCCGTTGGGCCGTAGCACGGTGCCGTGCTCGCTCGCGTAGCGCTCGAGGGCGGTTTGGTAGAGCAGCTCCTTGGAGCCGAACGCCCCGTAGAGGC
Organism: Nocardioides sp. NBC_00850; assembly: GCF_045207335.1. Taxonomy (NCBI): domain Bacteria; kingdom Bacillati; phylum Actinomycetota; class Actinomycetes; order Propionibacteriales; family Nocardioidaceae; genus Nocardioides; species Nocardioides sp. NBC_00850. The sequence continues at coordinate 5,772,351 of NZ_CP108845.1, read as the reverse complement.
TGGGTGCCTTCAGCCCGGTCGCGGCCTCGAGCGTCGCGACGCTCGTGCCTTCGTACCCGTGCTCCCAGAACGCCCGCATCACGGCGTCGAGCACCGCGTCCTCGTCGAAGGAGCGCGGACGTCCGCGGGAGGGCTTGCGCATTTCCATAGTGATCCCTACATTAACCCTCACCGCATTATTTAGCGACTACTACAGAAATGAGACCGAGATGACTCGCAACGCACTCGTCACCGGAGCCTCGCGCGGGATCGGCCGCGCCATCGCCGTACGTCTGGCCGCCGACGGCGTCGGCCTGATCGGCGTCCACTACGGCTCGAACCGCGCGGCCGCCGAGGAGACCGCGCGGCTCGTCGAGGCGGCCGGGGCCCGGGCGGTCCTGATCGGGGCGGACCTCGGCGAGGACGGCGCGAAGGCGGCGGCCGAGATCGCGGAGGCGTGGACGGCGGCTGCCCTCGAGGAGACTGTGCTCGATGAGGTTGCCGGCCTCGACATCCTGGTCAACAACGCGGGCATCAACGGCAACCAGGAGCTCCACGAGCTCGACCCGGCCACCGCGCGCCGCGTGCTCGAGGTCAACCTGATCGCGCCGATGTTCCTGACCCAGGCGGTCGCTCCGCACCTGCGCGAGGGTGGCCGCGTCATCAACGTGTCGACCGGCTACACGCGGGTCGCGGCGCCGACCCACCTGGCGTACGCCGCGGCCAAGGCCGGGATCAACAACCTCACCCGCTCGCTGGCCGCGCCGCTCGCCGCACGTGGCGCGACGGTCAATGCGGTTCTCCCCGGCGTGATCGAGACCGACATCAACGCCGACTGGATCAACCTGCCCGGGCCGAGGGCGCAGGCCGACGCGCTCTCCGTGTTCGGCCGGATCGGCACGCCGGAGGACGTCGCCGACGCGGTCGGCTTCCTCGCCTCGCCCCAGGCGCGCTGGGTCACCGGCGAGACGCTCGACTTGACCGGCGGGTCGGCCCTCTGAATGGCTTGACTTCGAGTGCACTCGAACCAGGACACTGGGGTCCATGACGACGCAGGCGCACAGCAACGGGCTCAGCATCGCCGAGGTGGCCGAGCGGACCGGCCTGACCGCGCACACGCTGCGCTACTACGAGCGTGACGGGCTGATGCTCGGCGTCGGCCGCAACGGGTCGGGCCACCGTGCCTACACCGAGGGCGACCTCGGCTGGATCACCCTGATCACCAGACTGCGCTCGACGGGGATGCCGATCCGGGAGATCCGGCGCTACGCCGAGATGGTCCGCGACGGCTCCGGCAACGAGGAGGCGCGCCTCGCCCTGCTGCGCGCACACCGCGACCGGGTGCGCGCGCAGCTGGAGGAGACGGCTGCCCATCTCGACGCCATCGAGTTCAAGGTCTCCTACTACGCCGCGGCGGTCGGCGAGACCGATCCCGACGCCGAGCTCATCGCCCAGCAGCGTCGAGCCGAGCCCTCTGCTCCTCGCTGAGCTCCAGGTCGACCGCCGCCAGGCTCTCGTCGAGTTGGGCGACCGATGAGGCCCCGACCAGCGGGATCACCGGAAGGGCGTCGCCGAGCATCCAGGCCAGCACGACCTGGTTGCGGGTCGCGCCGGTCTCGGCCGCGACCTCGTCGAGCACCGCGAGCCGCGCAGTCGTCCCGGGATGGTCGTAGGCGGGATCGAGCGGCTTCGAAGGATTCGTGTAGGCGCCGGTGAGCAGCGGCGTGTAGGCCACCAGCGTCAGCCCCGGCGTCGCCCGTAGGTAGGCGAGCAGGGATGCGTCGGCCACGCCGATCTCGCCGTCGACCGAGAGCCGTGGGTTGGGGATGTCGGTACGCATCCGCAGATAGGTGTGGTGATACTGCAGCACGCCCGGCCGGGCTTCCTCCGGGTTGACGGCCCGCGCCCGCTCGACCTGCCAGGACCAGTGGTTGCTCAGTCCGAACTGGCCGATGACACCGTCCTTCACGAGGGCGGCGAAGCCCGCGGCGTACTCCTCCAGCGGCACGCCGTTCATGTCCGGCACGTGCGCGTAGTAGAGGTCGAGCCGCTCGACGCCGAGGCGCTCGCGGGAGCGGTCGGCCTGCTCGCGTACGTTCTCCGGTGCCAGCCCTTCCCAGGTGCGGTTGCGCTGGTTCGCCCACCCGTTCTCGACCCGCTCGACGACGTCCGTCGGGCGTGCGCCGACCTTGGTGGAGATGACGAGCTCCTCGCTGATCCCGCGGTCTCGGCGCCACTGCCCGAGCACGGTCTCGCTCTCGCCGCCCTGGGTGCCGTTGGCCCAGTAGGCGTAGTTGTTGGAGGTGTCGACGAAGGTGCCGCCGGCCTCGACGAAGCGGTCGAGGATCGCGTACGACGTCTCGACGTCCGTGTCCGTCCCGAACCGCATCACGCCGAGCGCGAGCTTGCTGACGCGCCGTGACCCGGCGCCTGTTCCGATGGTCGTGTATCTCATGCGATCCACGCTCCGGCCTCGCGTGCGCTCGAAGTCAAACGTCTTTACACACGTCTTCTAGACTGGGTCCAGCACCCCCTGTCTTCCCGGCCGGGGGCTCTCGTGCTTGCCTGTCTTTTTGGAGTCACCCGTGATCCTCGCCCCGCTCGCCGATCTCGTCCTGCGCGATGCTGCCCTGAGCGAGGTGATGGCGGAGGCCAAGGGCGGCCGGATGCTCGCGCTCGACGTCACCGGGCCGGAGGCGCTCCGCCCGTTCGTGGTCACCGGTCTCGTACGCCAGGAGCGCACCGTCCTCGCGGTCACCGCGACCTCTCGCGAGGCCGAGGATCTGGTCAGCGACCTGACCGACCTGCTCCCGCCCGACTCGGTCGCCTACTACCCGAGCTGGGAGACGCTGCCGCACGAGCGACTCTCCCCGCGGTCGGACACCGTCGGACGTCGGCTCGCCGTGCTCCGTCGCCTCCGCCACCCCGACGCTGACGGTGCCCACGGCCCGCTGAAGGTGGTCGTCGCCCCGGTCCGCAGCGTGCTGCAGCCGCAGGTCAAGGGCCTCGGCGACCTGGAGCCGGTCGAGCTGATCACCGGTCAGGAGGCGACCCTCGACGTCGTCGTCCAGAAGCTCGCCGACGCGGCCTACTCCCGCGTCGACCTGGTCGAGAAGCGCGGCGAGTTCGCCGTCCGCGGCGGCATCGTGGACGTGTTCCCGCCGACCGAGGAGCACCCCGTACGCGTGGAGTTCTGGGGCGACGAGGTCGACTCGATCCGTCACTTCGCGGTCGCCGACCAGCGTGCCATCCCTGCCGAGCACGGCGGCGAGACCGAGCGGCTGTGGGCCCCGCCGTGCCGCGAGCTCCTGCTCACCCCGGAGGTCCGGGCGCGCGCCAAGGCGCTCGGCGAGGCCCACCCCACCCTGATCGAGCTCACCGACAAGATCGCCGCCGGGATCGCGGTCGACGGCATGGAGTCGCTGGCGCCCGCGCTCGTCGACGACATGGAGCTGCTGCTCGACCTGATCCCGGAGGACAGCCACGTCCTGCTGCTCGACCCCGAGCGGATCCGCAGCCGCGCCCACGACCTGGTCGCCACCGCCGAGGAGTTCCTTGGCGCCTCCTGGGCCGCCGCGGCCAGCGGGGGAGTCGCCCCGATCGACCTCTCCGCGGCCTCCTACAAGGACTTGGCCGACGTACGCGCGCACGCCATCGCCCTGGGCAAGCCGTGGTGGTCGGTCAGCCCGTTCGGCCTCGACGACCAGGCCGCTGAGACCGACCCCGACGTCGTCGGCGTCGCCACTCGCAAGATCGACTGGCAGCCCGCGAAGGCCTACCGCGGCGACACCGCTGCCGCGCTGACCGACATCGAGAGCTGGCGCGACGACTCCTATCGCGTGGTCGTGGTCCAGCCCGCGCACGGCACGGCGCAGCGTACGGTCGAAGCCCTGGGCGAGCGCGACGTCCCTGCCCGCCTGGCAGAGGGTGACGAAGAGAGCGCCAAGCCTGTCCACAAGACGGTCACCGTCGTCCACGCCCGGCTCAACCACGGCTTCATCGACGAGGGCAACCAGCTCGTGGTGCTCACCGGTGAGGACATCTCCGGGCAGAAGTCGTCCACGCGCGACATGGTCAAGATGCCCGCGCGGCGCAAGAAGCAGATCGACCCGCTCGAGCTCAAGCCAGGCGACTACGTCGTCCACGAGCAGCACGGCGTCGGCCAGTTCATCGAGATGAAGCAGCGCGAGGTGCAGGGCGCGACCCGCGAATACCTCGTCCTGGAGTACGGCGCCTCCAAGCGCGGCGGACCGGCCGACCGGCTCTACGTCCCGGCCGACGCCCTCGACGAGGTCACCAGGTACGTCGGCGGCGAGCAGCCCAGCCTCGACCGGCTCGGCGGCGCCGACTGGCAGAAGCGCAAGGCCCGCGCGCGCAAGGCGGTACGCGAGATCGCCGCCGAGCTGATCAAGCTCTACGCCGCGCGGCAGGCGACCAAGGGCTTCCAGTTCGGCCCCGACAACCCCTGGCAGCGCGAGCTCGAGGACGCCTTCCCGTTCCAGGAGACCGCCGACCAGCTCGCCGTCATCGACGAGGTCAAGCAGGACATGATGCGGCCGGTGCCGATGGACCGGCTGGTCTGCGGTGACGTCGGCTACGGCAAGACCGAGATCGCGGTGCGGGCGGCGTTCAAGGCGGTCCAGGACGGCAAGCAGGTCGCCGTGCTGGTGCCGACGACGCTGCTGGTTTCCCAGCATCTGTCGACCTTCATGGAGCGGATGTCGGGCTTCCCGGTCAACGTACGCGGGCTGTCCCGGTTCCAGACCGACAAGGAGGCCGCCGAGGTCATGGCCGGCCTCGCCGACGGCACCATCGACATCGTCGTCGGCACCCACCGCCTGTTCAACAAGGACATCCGGTTCAAGGACCTCGGCATGATCGTCGTCGACGAGGAGCAGCGCTTCGGAGTCGAGCACAAGGAGGCGATGAAGCGCCTGCGCACCTCGGTCGACTTCCTGTCCATGTCGGCCACGCCTATCCCGCGCACCCTGGAGATGTCGATCACCGGCATCCGGGAGATGTCCACGATCACCACGCCGCCCGAGGAGCGACACCCGGTCCTGACGTACGTCGGGGCCTACGAGGACCGCCAGATCGTTGCCGCGGTGCGGCGCGAGCTGCTCCGCGAGGGACAGGTCTTCTACATCCACAACCGGGTCAACTCGATCGAGAAGGCGGCCGCGCGGATCCGCGAGCTGGTGCCCGAGGCGCGGGTCGCGGTCGCCCACGGCCAGATGAACGAGAAGCAGCTCGAGCAGGTGATGGTCGACTTCTGGGAGAAGGAGTTCGACGTGCTGGTGTGCACCACGCTGGTCGAGTCGGGCCTCGACGTCTCCAACGCCAACACGATGATCATCGAGCGCGCCGACACCTTGGGGTTGTCGCAGCTCCACCAGCTCCGCGGACGTGTCGGCCGTTCGCGTGAGCGCGCCTACGCCTACTTCCTCTACCCCGGCGAGAAGCCGCTCACCGAGACCGCCCACGAGCGCCTGGCCACCCTGGCGCAACACTCCGACCTCGGCGGCGGCATGGCGATCGCGATGAAGGACCTCGAGATCCGCGGCGCCGGCAACCTGCTCGGTGGCGAGCAGTCCGGCCACATCGCCGACGTCGGCTTCGACCTCTACGTGCGGCTGGTCGGTGAGGCCGTGGCCGAGTTCAAGGCCGGCCCGGACGGCGCCGCCGAAGAGCTCAACGAGGTACGCATCGAGCTCCCCGTCGACGCCCACCTGCCCCACGACTACATCCCCTCGGAGCGGCTGCGGCTCGAGATCTACAAGCGCCTGGCCGAGGTCCGCTCCGACGAGGACGTCGAGTCGGTCGCCGCCGAGCTCCTCGACCGCTACGGCAAGCCGCCCGCGGAGGTCTCCTCGCTGCTCCAGGTCGCCCGCTTCCGCGCCCGCGCCCGCCAGGCCGGCGTCTCCGAGGTCACCCTGGCCGGCAAGAACGTACGCTTCCACCCGGTGTCGCTGCCCGACTCCCGCGTCGTCCGGCTGAACCGGATGTACCCGAAGTCCCTGGTCAAGCCGCAGCTGGACACCATCATGGTCCCGCGCCCGGTCTCCTCCGGCTTCCCCGCCAAGCCCCTCGACGGCCCGGATCTCCTCGACTGGGCCAGGGTCGTCATCGACGCGATCGTCGACCCGCTCACCTGAGGGTTCCATATCCACAAAATGGAGGTTATTATCCATTTTGTGAGAAATCAGGCTCCGGTGCTCGCGCCTCTGTTCCGGTCGGAGGCGCAGGCGCTGCTGCTCTCGGAACTGTTGCTGCCGGCCGAGGAGATGAGCATGACCGACCTCGCCGAGCGGGCCGGGCTGCCCTATCCGACGGTCCATCGCGAGGTCGCGCGGCTGCTCGAGGCGGGTCTGCTCGTCGACCGCCGAGTCGGAAGGACGCGGCTCATCAGGGGAAACGAGCAGAGCCCGCTGCTGGCGCCGACGCGAGAGATCCTGCTGACGGTCACCGGTCCGGTCGTGCTGCTCCGGGAGGCCCTCGAGGACCTCGACGGGATCGAGCGGGCCTTCCTCTTCGGCTCGTTCGCGGCCAGGGCGAAGGGCGAGCCGGGGCCGCCGCCGAACGACATCGATCTGATGGTGATCGGCAGTCCCGACGCACGGGCGGTCTACCGCGTCTGCCGGGAGGTCTCCGACAGCGTCGGACGCATCGTGAACCCGACGATCATGAGCCCGGAGGAGGCCGAGGAGCAGACCGGGTTCCTCGAGGAGGTCCGGGCCAGCCCGGTGATCGAGATCTATGGAGGAGGACCGGATGCCCCTGCCGCTGACCCCGGCGCAGCAGAAGGCGGTTGACGCGCTCGTACGCTCCGGCGCCCTGCGCGCCGTGAGACCCGATGAGAAGAAGGCCCGTGCCTTCCTGGCCGGCGCGGAGTCGGCCCTCGCTGACGTACCCAACGTCACCCGGACCGAGAACCGCTACAACCTCGCCTACAAGGCCGCCCACGACGTCGGCGAGGCCGTCCTTGCCGGCTACGGCTACAAGACGACGTACGGCGCCGGTGGCCATGTGAAGGTCGGCAGGTTCCTCGCCGCCATCTTCGACACCCCGCCGCCGCGCGACGCGGCCGCCCACTACGACGTGATGCGCCTGGACCGCAACGCCAACAACTATCTCGGCAAGCCGGTCACGCACGCCGCCGCCGACGCGGCCGCGGAGGCCGCGCAGACGCTGTACGACGCCGCCGTGGCGCGGCTCGACACCTGAGTCAGCCGACTCAGGTTCGAGCGCCGGCCGCGCGGCGCAGCGCCGCCAGGGTCGTGTCGGGGCCCGCGTTGAAGGCGAAGCGTGCCCCGGGCGCGAGCTCGTGGACCAGGTTCACGATCGCCTCGAAGAGCTCGGTGTGGGCAGGGACGGCCCGGACACCGCCGCCGATCATGACGATGTCCCAGGTCTTCTGTCCGAGCGCCTCGCGCACCTGCGCGACGGCGTCGTCGACACCGGTGCCGATCTCGCAGGAGAGCGCGTCGTAGCCGGCATCGGCGACCTCGGCGTTGCCGACGGCGATCCGCTCCTTCAACGTAGCGAGGTCGATCGGTGCGTCGGAGAGGTCGACTGCCTCGGGCGCCAGCCCGATGAGGAGGACTCGGTTCATGACAACGACGCTACTCACCCCTCCCACGCGCAAGAATGGCCGCGTGACCGGCGAGCCAGAGGTGCGCTACGCGCAGACCAGCGACGACATCGCGATCGCCTACCAGGCCGTCGGGAGCGGGCCCGTGATGATCTGGATGCCCTCGCTCAGCAACATCCGGGCGCAGTGGCGGGTGCCCGCGCTGCGGATGGCCTACGAACGGCTCAGTCAGGACCTGACGCTCGTGCTCTACGACGGCCGCGGCACCGGCTCCTCGGACCGACGCGCCGGCGACCTCGGCCTCGACGCACACCTGCGCGACCTGGAGGCGGTCATCGAGGCGGTCGGGGCAGACCGGGTCAACCTGCTCGGCTACTACCACGCGGTCGCGGCCGCGGTGGCGTACGCAGCGACCAACCCGCAACGCGTCGACCGGATGCTCCTGTTCGGAGGGGCGGCGCGGATGCGCGAGGCGATGGGCCCCGCGCAGACACAGGCGCTGCTGTCGCTGGTCGAGCAGGACTGGGACCTCTTCGCCGACGCCGCCGCGACCGCCTGGCTGGGATGGGGGTCGGGTGAGAACGCCGGCCGGGTCGCCGAGGCGTTCCGCACCGCAGCGACGCCCGCGGTCGCCCGCGACTGGTTCGCGGAGGCCGCCCGGATGGACGTCAGCGACCTCCTCGACCAGGTGGTGGCGCCGACGCTCGTGCTGCACCGGCAGGCAGCCAGCCAGATCCCGGTCGAGGTGTCCCGGCGCCTGGCCGACGGCGTACGCAACGGAACGCTGGTCGAGCTCGAGGGCAGCACCCCGACGCTGTTCGTCGAGGGCGGAGCCCGCGACCTCGCCATGGTGAGCCGCTGGTTCCTGACCGGCGAGGTGCACCGCGGGTCCGCGACCGGCTCGGGACCGGCCACGACGGGGCCGACGGCACTGACCACGCGCGAGCGCGAGGTGCTGCGGCTGATCGCCACGGGACGTACGAACGCCTCGATCGCCCGAGATCTCGGCATCGCCGAGCACACCGTCGAGCGCCACGCCGCCAACCTCTACCGCAAGCTCGGCGTACGCAGCCGCGCCGAGGCCACCGCCTGGGCGATCCGCAACGGCGCGGCCTGAGGAAGCACTGACGGGAACCCGTCAGCCCGGCTGCCCACTGTCCGGGAAGCGGCGACCCCGCGACCCTGGGCACAGTGGGAGCATGACGACGACGATCACTCCCAGCAACGACTCCTGGCGGATGGCGAAGGCGACCGCCCCGATGATGCGGAGGATGGCCGGGCGCCGCCTCTTTCCGCTCTGGGCCGTGGTGCACCACCGCGGCCGCAAGACCGGACGCGACCTGAGCCTCCCGGTCGCCCTGCTGCACACCGAGGACGAGTTCGTGATCACGCTCCCGTGGGGTGCCGGCACCAACTGGGTCCGCAACGTGCTGGCCGCCGGCGAGTGCACGATCACCTGGAAAGGCCGCGACCACGCCGCCACCCAGCCGCGGATCCTCGACCGCGACGAGGCGCGTCCCTACTACGACGGCTTCTCCTGGTGGATGGTCGAGAAGGCGTTCAAGGCCGACAGCTTCCTGGCCCTGCGTCGGTGAGAGTCCACACTGCGGCGCCGTTGCTCCGTGACGTACGCCTGTGTCTGGCAGGATCGACGCATGACGATGGAGGCTTTCGGCGAGCAGTCCTTCCCTGAGGAGCCCTTCGGCAACGAGTGGGACACCGAGCCCGGGTGGCTCTCCGAGGAGGAGCTGGGCGAGACCCGCGGGCGCGTGCCCATCCTCTACGTGGAGGCGGTCCCGGTGCGTGTCGACCCCGACGGCCGGGTCACCGAGGTCGGACTGCTGCTGCGCGGCTCACCCACGACCGGGACGATCACCCGGTCGCTGGTCTCCGGCCGGGTGCTGCACGGTGAGCGGATCCGCGACGCGCTGATGCGCAACCTGGAGAAGGACCTCGGCCCGGTCGCCTTCCCGACCCTGCCGCTGACCACGGTGCCGGTGACCGTCGCCGAATACTTCCCGTGGCCCGGCGAGCGCTACCAGGACGCGCGCCAGCATGCGGTCTCGCTGGTCTACGTGATCCCCGTGACCGGCGAGTGCGAGCCGCGCCAGGACGCCCTGGAGCTGTCCTGGATGACACCGGCCGAGGCCGCCTCCGACGAGGTCGTCGGCGACATGGAGGGCGGTCGCGGCGTGCTGCTGCGGCAGTGCCTGAGCGCGTTCGGGGCGCTGGATTGAGCCCAGCCGACGACGAGGGCAGGACGTACGCATCGGGGGAGGGGCTCGTCGAGTTCCTCGACCTGATGCGGCTGATGCGTGAACGGTGCGTGTGGAAGTCGTCGCAGACCCACGCGTCGTTGGCGCAGTACCTGCGCGAGGAGTCCGACGAGGTACTCGAGGCCATCGACGAGGCCGACCCCGAGCACCTCAAGGAGGAGCTCGGCGACCTCCTGCTCCAGGTCTACTTCCACGCCGCCATCGCGGAGGAGGCCGGCGAGTTCACCATGGACGATGTCATCGCCGGCCTCACCGCCAAGATGAAGCGCCGGAACCCCCACGTCTTCGGCCCCGAGGCCGCCTCCGGCCGCCGCTACACCCTCGAAGAGGTCGAGAAGCTCTGGTCGGCCGCCAAGGCCGCCGAACGCGCCCACCCCGCCGAATAGGCACATACGTCGGCCGAAACGGCACATACGTCGGCCGAGACGTCAGTTACGTCGGCCGACACGGCACCTCACTGCCGTCTCGGCCGACGGGAGCGACGCCTCGGTTCGCGTACGTGACTTCTCGGCCGGCGGGGGCGACCTTTCGCGGAGCCAGGGGGATGAGCATGGCCGCTAGGGCCGCGCCCAGGGCGACGACGGTGAGGAAGCCGAAGCCGTTGACGTACCCCTGCTCGGTCGGGTAGCCCGACGGCAGGGTGTGGGCGGTGACCAGGGAGGTCATGACCGCGGTACCGATGGTGCCGCCGACGGTGCGGATGTTGGCGTTCATCCCGGTGGCCACGCCGGTGTGCTCCGGTGGCACTGCGGCCACAACGGCGTTGGCGAGGTTGGCGAAGACCAGGCCGGTGCCGAAGCCGGAGAGCCCGGCGGCGACGCACATCTGCCACGGCTCGTCGTGGACGAAGGCGACCATGGCCAGGGAGACCGCGGTGAGCAGTCCGCCGATGACCAGGATGCGGCGCATCCCGATGAGCTCGGCGAGCCGGGCGCTGACCAGACCGCACAGGAACGAGGTGATGGCCGTCGGGAGCATCAGGTAGCCGGCGACGGTGACCGACGCGCCGAACCCGTAGCCGGCCGACGGCGGGGTCTGGGTCAGCTGCGGGATGAAGCCGAAGGAGGCGTACATCGCGATGCCGATCAGCAGCGCGACCAGGTTGGCGGTCCATACGCCGCGGCGGCCCATCAGGCGCAGGTCGACCAATGGCTGTCGTACGGTCCACTCGACCCGGATCCAGGTGGCCAGGAGCACGACGGCGGCACCGAGCAGACCGATGGTGGCGGGCGAGGTCCAGCCCCACGACGGTGCCCGGCTGACACCGAGGAGGAGCGCGACCAGCCACCCGGCGAGGAGTACGGCGGGGAGCAGCGGGATCGGCTCGCGGGTGAGCACCGGGGACTCGGGCACCAGCCACAGCGCGGCGATCGCGGCGCCGGCCGCGACCAGGGCGGGCAGCACGAACAGCGCCCGGAAGCCGAGCGTCTCGGCGACCGGACCTGCCAGCACGATCCCGGCCGCGAAGCCCATCGAGAGCAGGGACGAGGTCACCGCGATCGCACCGGCGACGCGCTCCTTGGGCAGTTCGTCACGCAGGATCGCGAAGGCGAGCGGCAGGGTGCCGCCACCCAGCCCCTGCAGTATCCGCGCCCCGATCATGACCTCGATGCTGGGCGCCGCGGCGGCGAGAAGGGCGCCGGCGGTGAGGGCGGCCAGGCTCCACACGTACATCCGGCGCTTGCCGAACGAGTCGCCCATCCTGCCGATGATCGGGGTCGCGACCGAGGCCGAGAGCAGGAACGCGGTCAGGATCCAGGACGCGGTCGCCTGGTCGGTCTCCAGCTCGGTCTGGATCAGCGGCATCGTCGGTACGGAGACCGACTGCAGCAGGGAGTAGGAGCAGACGCCGATGGCGACGATGGCGAAGGTGAGGCGGGGGCTGGTGTGAGTCACGGACATCGAGGCAAAGTTTAGCTTGGCTAACTGTATTCTGGCGAAAGTTAAAGGCGCTCGCCTGCCGTGACGGCAAGCGAGCGCCTCGAACGAACAGTTCAGCTGGTCAGGCCCACTTCACCGCGGCCTCGGTCTCCACGCGGGGGAGCCGGTCGAACCACGGGTTCTCGCCCGGGTGGCCGATGTTGACGATCATCTTGGTGGTCCAGTCACCCTCGGGGAAGAACTCCTTGTCGACGCCCGCGGTGTCGTAGCCCGCGATCGGGCCGGCGGCGAGACCGGCGGCGCGGACGGCGAGGATGAGGGCACCGGCCTGCAGGCCCGCGGACCAGCCGCCGGCACCGTGGCGGGCGGTCTCGTCGGCCTCGAAGTAGTCCTTCATCTCCGGGCGGATCGGGAAGACGTTGGGGATCTCCTCGTGCCAGTTGTTGTCGTAGGCGACGATCGCGGTCGCCGGCGCAGCCTTCGTCTTCTCGAGGTTGCCCTCGGCGATGTGCGGGAGGAGGCGCTCCTTGCCCTCTCCCGTGCGCACGAACACGACGCGCAGCGGCTGGGTGTTGGCCATCGTCGGAGTCCAGCGGGTGAGCTCCCAGACGTCGGCGAGCTCGTCGTCGGTGACAGGGGTGTCGGCGAAGGTGTTGGACGTGCGCGCACCGGTGAAGACGATCTGGCGGCCGCGGTCGTCCAGCTTCTCGAGCGTATTGGTCTCGAGGGCAGTGGTCTCGGTCATGTTGCTCTGAACTCCGTGGTTACTAGGGATATTCCGGTTACTTCGAAAATAGTAGTACCTCGGGATTCAGGCAAGTCCTGTACGCTGGGATGCATGCCCGCGACGAAGCCCGCACACGATCCGCAGGTGTGCAATGCAGCGCTGGTGCGGGCCTTCGACTTCCTCGGCAAGCGCTGGAACGGCGTGATCCTCGGCAGCCTGACCCAGGGCCCGCTCGGCTTCGCCGAACTCAAGCGAGCGGTGGCCGGCATCAGCGACTCGATGCTCTCCGAGCGGCTCAGTGAGCTGGCCGGCCTGGGCCTGCTCGCCCGTGAGGTCGACCCCGGCCCGCCGGTGGCTGTTCGCTACGCGCTCACCGGATCCGGTGCCGCGCTCGCGCCGACCCTCGGCGCGCTCACCGAGTGGGCCGGCACGCATCTTCCGGCCGACCGCTGCTCCGAAGACTGACCCAGTCCAAGAATCACGCCGGCCCGCCACCGAAACGGTGACGGGCCGGCGTGATGCTGATCCTCAGCGCTTGGATACCCGACCGAGGTCGAGGAAGACCGTCTCTCCGGTGGCGTCATCGAGGCCGTCGTTGTCGGTGACCGCGTAGGCGCGACCGTCGGCGCCGATGGTGAAGCCCTCGAGCTTCTCCTGGGTCCATCCGTGGCCGGCCTGCAGCGCAGGCAGCAGGTCGTACGCAAGGCGCTTGCGCAGCGGGGTCACTGGGCTGAGCCCGATGACGCCTCGGCGGGGCACCTCGATCGTGTAGACCCGCTTGATCGCGGCGGTGGTGCCGTTCTGCTTGTCGCGCTCGATGATCGCGAGGGTGTCGTCGTCGACGGCGGTGATCTCGGACAACCCGAGCCAGTCACCGGCCACCGAGGTCGACTCCAGGCCGTAGCCGAACCACTCCCACTCACCCGTCGCCGGGGTGTAGCGACCGATCCGGGCGGTGCCCGCGCCGTCCACGCCTGGCTTCTTCGCGGTCGAGTCGGCCCACAGCGGGCGCTGGAGCGCGACGTACACCTTCTCCGAGCGGCGCTTCCCGGTCACCGTGACGCCCTCGAGGCCCCACTTGCCGACCTTCTCGGCGATCTCTGTGGGCAGCGGCACCGTCTCGGCGATCCGGCCGTCGCGGTCGAGGCGGAGCAGCGCGTTCCTGGCACCGGTCGCACCCTCGTTGGCCACCCAGAAGCCACCGCCACGACGGGCGGCCAGGCCCTCGATGTCGAGCCCCTCGGCCACCTCGCCCGAGGAGTCGGTGACTTCGAGGACGTCGCGGATCACGGCGGGGGAGCGGTTCACCGAGAGGGTGTAGATCCGGCCGGTGGCGTAGGCCGCGTCGCTGGCGGCGTAGAGCTTGCCGGGCTCGCCGGGCACCTTCGAGAGCGCCCCGAGTGCACCCCAGCCGATCGGCTTGCCGTTCCGGGAGGCCGACTCGACGGTGGGGAACGAAGACGACCTCCGGCCGAACCCGTAGAGCGAGACCGACGCCCGCACCAGGTCCTCGGCCGAGTCCTCCTCCGAGGAGATCGCCAGCAGGTTGCGCGACGGGATCGGCAGCAGCCCCTCGGGCCCGTTGGTCGCGGGCAGCGCCTGCGTGAACCTCGGGGCCGAAGGCGTACGCATGTCGTAGACGGCCACGAAGTTGCTGCGCTCGGAGCCCACGAAGGCGTACGGGACGCCGCCGAAGTTCTCGAAGGCCAGCCCCTCGGGCTCCGCGCCCTTCTTGGCGGCGCGGTCGTTGTTGTGCAGGCCGTACTTCGTGGCTAGGTCCTCGAAGGTGGATCCGGCGTCCCAGACCACCTCGCCGGTCGCGGCGCGGAAGACGGTCCAGCCGCGGGTGCCGCCCTTCCAGTCGCCCTCGTTGGCGGTGGCGACCAGGCCCTTGCCGACCCACTGGATCGAGTCGGGCTCGCGCGGTGCGTCGATGGTGTCGACCGGGTCGAACAGCCCGTCCTTGCTCGCGTCCACACCGGAGACGACCGCGTTCCCGGCGCTCCACACCGTCTCGACGGTCGCGGACGGAAGGTCGATGATCGCGACGCCGTTGTTCTCCTGCAGCGTGAGCGCGAGCTGGTTGTCGGCGTTGATGTCGACGTACTCCGGCTCGGCGTCCTCCGGAGTGTCCAGCCCCTTCAACAGCGAGGCGAGCAGCGCCACGTCGGTGATCCGCCACTCGGCCGGCCCACCGTCGAGGCCGACGATCTTGACCGATCCGGCCGGCGCCTGGGGCAGGTCACCCTCCTCGCCGCCGGCAGGGGTGGCGGCTTCGTTGCGCTGGTTCTCCATCGCGATCGCTGCGTACGTCCCGTCGGGGCTGACCGCGATCGAGTCGGGCTGACCGCCCAGGTCGTACGAGGCCACCTCCTCGTGCGGAGCGGCCAGCGAGATCACGTCGATCCGCCCGGCACGGGTGCCGACGGCAGGCTCCTCGTCCTCCCACTCGGTGTCCTCGAGGCCGGGGTAGGTCGACTCGTCGACGACGACGAGCGCGTGGTCGCCCACGATCGAGACGGACGTCGGCGAGCCGCCCTTCGCGCCGGCGACGTCGTGGCTGCCGATGCCCTTCGGTGAGGAGGGGTCGGTGATGTCCAGGAAGCCGATGCGGCCGCCGGCCGCGTCGGTGTAGGCCAGTGTCCTGCCGTCCTCGGAGACGGCCGAGATCTCGGCGACGGTCGGGTCGGCCGGGTCGACCCCGGCGGGCACGTTCTGGAAGACCGGATAGGTCGCGAGCCTGCTGAACTCGCGGTGCCGGCCCGGATCGGCGGTGGCGGTGCCACCGAGGACGGTCATCAGCGAGACGCCCAGGCCCCCGATGGCCAGGACGCCGACCCCGGCGAGTGCGAGGCGGTTCTTGCGGAGAAGCATGTGAGGGTTCCTCTCGGGGAATTGTTGCCGGAGGAACGATCCGGGCGGCACCGCACCCTGAGGCATCGACGTGGCGACGAGGTGCCGACCTCGACGTGAACACCAGGTGGGCGTGGGTCGGAGTGGCCCTACCGACCGGTTAACGTTCCAATCGCCAGGCTCACCCGGCCGGGTAATAGGCTGACGGACGACACCTCCGCCTTTATCAATCCAGTCCTGACCCAGGAGTAGTTCAGTGGCATCGATCGACGCCGTAGGCGCCCGCGAGATCCTCGATTCGCGAGGCAACCCGACTGTCGAAGTTGAGGTCGTCCTCGACGACGGCACCTTCGCCCGCGCCCAGGTCCCCAGTGGTGCCTCGACCGGAGCCTTCGAGGCCGTCGAGCTGCGCGACGGTGGCGAGCGCTACGGCGGCAAGGGTGTGCAGAACGCCGTGACCGCCGTCGTGGAGACCCTCGCACCCGCGATCGAGGGCTTCGACGCCGACGACCAGCGCGCCATCGACCAGGCGATGATCGAGGCCGACGCGACCCCCAACAAGGCCAAGGCCGGCGCCAACGCGATCCTCGGCGTCTCGCTCGCGGTCGCCAAGGCCGCCGCCGACTCGGCGGGTCTCTCCCTGTTCCGCTACGTCGGTGGTCCCAACGCCCACGTGCTCCCGGTCCCGATGCTCAACATCCTCAACGGTGGCTCGCACGCGGACTCCAACGTGGACATCCAGGAGTTCATGATCGCGCCGATCGGCGCGCCGACCTTCGCCGAGGCGCTGCGCATCGGCGCCGAGGTCTACCACGCGCTCAAGTCCGTGCTGAAGGAGAAGGGCCTGGCCACCGGCCTCGGTGACGAGGGTGGCTTCGCGCCCAACCTCGAGTCCAACCGCGCCGCCCTCGACCTGATCGCCGAGGCGATCGGCAAGGCCGGCTACGAGCTCGGCAAGGACGTCGTCCTCGCGCTCGACGTGGCCGCCTCGGAGTTCTACGAGGACGGGGCGTACCTCTTCGAGGGCGCGAAGAAGACCGCCGAGGAGATGACCGCCTACTACGCGGAGCTCGTCGCGGCCTACCCGATCGTCTCCATCGAGGACCCCCTCGACGAGGAGGACTGGGACGGCTGGAAGGCGATCACCGACGCCATCGGCTCCAAGACCCAGCTCGTCGGCGACGACCTGTTCGTCACCAACGTCGAGCGCCTCGCCCGCGGCATCGAGGGCGGTCAGGGCAACGCGCTGCTGGTCAAGGTCAACCAGATCGGCACGCTCACCGAGACCCTCGACGCCGTCGACATGGCTCACCGCGCCGGCTTCAAGACGATGATGTCCCACCGCTCCGGCGAGACCGAGGACACCACCATCGCCGACCTCGCCGTCGCCGTCGGCTCCGGCCAGATCAAGACCGGCGCCCCGGCCCGCTCCGAGCGCGTGGCGAAGTACAACCAGCTCCTCCGCATCGAGGACGAGCTCGGCGAGGCCGCCCGCTACGCCGGCGCCTCCGCCTTCCCGCGCTACCAGGCGTAGGTAGTTCCGTACGCCGCGGCGGCCCGTGTCCTCAGGACACGGGCCGCCGCGCGTCTGCCGCCAGGAGGTAGGTCGTGGATGGGAGGATGAGCGACGTGGCAACGCAGGGACCCGGTCAGAGCAAGCGCGTACGCGGTCCTCGGGCCCCGCAGGGGCCGGGGCGACGGCCGCGCGCCCCCATCCCGGCCCGCCCGGCGTCGATCGGCGGCATCGGCGGCATCGATGCGCTGCGAAAGCGGCTGCGCCGGCCCAAGCTCACCGGCCGGGCGATGATGATCATCGTCGTGGCCGCCGTGATGGTGATCTCCTATGCCTCCTCGCTGCGCGCCTACATCCAGCAGCGCCATGACATCAACGCCCTCCAGACCGAGATCGCCGAGCGCAAGGAACACATCAAGCGGCTCGAGGAGCAGACCCGTCGCTGGGAGGACCCCGCCTACGTTCAGCAGCAGGCCCGGGAGCGGTTCGGGTTCGTGATGCCGGGCGAGACGGCGTACGTCGCCCTCGACGAGAACGGCGAGCGCATCCAGACCGAGCCGGAGCTCACCGACCCCGGCAAGGTGGGCAGTGCGGAGCAGCCGAAGGCTTGGTGGGACGATGCGTGGGGTTCCGTGCTGCTGGCCGGTGACCCGCCGGAGCAGACAGGAGACGGGCCGGAGTCGGAGATCGACCCGCCCAAGCAGAAGAAAGACTGAAGACATGGCGATCGATCCCAAGGACGTGTCCGCGATCACGGCACAGCTGGGACGCGAGCCACGGGGGATCCACGAGGTCGGGCACCGCTGCCCGTGCTCGCTGCCCGATGTGGTGACCACCGAGCCGCGGCTGCCCAACGGCACCCCGTTCCCGACGACCTTCTACCTCACGTGCCCGCGGGCCGCCTCGAAGATCGGCACCCTCGAGGGCACCCACGTGATGAAGGACATGGAGGCGCGGCTGGCGTCCGACGAGGAGCTCGCCGCCGCCTATGCCAAGGCCCACGAGGCCTATCTCGAGGCTCGCTACGAGCTCGGCGACCCGCCCGAGATCCACGGCATCTCCGCAGGTGGGATGCCCAACCGGGTCAAGTGCCTGCACGTCCTCGCCGGCCAGGCCTTGGCCCAGGGCCCCGGCGTCAACCCGCTCGGCGACGAGGTGCTCGAGCGCCTCGGCGAGTGGTGGAAGTCCGGTCCCTGCGTGGACCTGGAGCTGGAGGACGAGGAGCAGTGACGAGGGTCGCTGCCATCGACTGCGGCACCAACACCATCAAGCTCCTGATCGCGACGGTCACCGCCGACGGCCTCAACGAGGACGTACGCGAGGCCCGCATGGTCCGCCTCGGACAGGGTGTCGACCGCACCGGCGTGTTCGCGGAGGAGGCCCTGCAGCGCGCCTTCGGGGCCATCGACGAGTACGCGACGCTGATCCGCGAGCACGGTGTCGAGAAGGTGCGCTTCGTGGCCACCTCGGCCACCCGGGACGCCGGCAACGCGGCGACCTTCATCGACGGCGTACGTGCTCGGCTCGGGGTCACGCCGGAGGTCGTCACCGGGGCGGAGGAGGCGGCGCTCTCCTTCGGCGGCGCGGTCCGCAACCTGCGCGGCACCCCGGAACCGCCCGTGCTGGTGATCGACATCGGCGGCGGGTCCACCGAGCTGATCCTCGGTGATGGCCCGACACTGGGCGTCGGCGCGGCGGACAGCATGGACATCGGCTCGGTGCGTCTGCATGAGCGTCACCTGCGCTCCGACCCGCCCACGCGGGAGGAGATCGAGGCCTGCGTACGCGACATCGACGCCCACCTCGACGACTGCCCCGTCGACCCGGCCACGGCCAACACCGTGGTCGCCGTCGGCGGCACCATGATCCAGCTGGCCATGGGCCTGCTCGAGCTGGCTGCGTACGACCGCACCGCCACCGATCACGCCGAGGTCGCGCCCGACGACGTCTACCGGCTCGTCGACCGCCTGCTGGCGATGACCGTCGAGGATCGCCTGGCGCTGCCCTGGATGCACCCCGGCCGGGCCGACGTGATCGCCGCCGGTGGAGTGATCCTCAGCCGGATCCTGAGGCGCTCGCGGGTCGAGTCTCTTCTGGTCTCCGAGTCCGACATCCTCGACGGAATCGCCTGGTCCGTTAGAGACTAGGCATGTCGGGGGACTTGATCTGTTTTTATGGCATCTTGGTGTTTGACGCCTAGGTCTAAGTTTACCGGCGAATATCCCATCAAACAGAACCAAATGCTGTCTCTCGGAAGGTCAAGAAGTGAAAAAGCTCATCCTGCTTGCCATCGCTGCCGTTGGTGTCGGCGTGCTGGTCAAGAACAAGTCTGAGCAGCTGAAGGCCGGCGCGAACAAGGTCACCCATGACCCGCGCGTCCAGTCGGCCCTCGCGACCGCCTCGGAGAAGGCGGCGCCCATCAAGGAGAAGGCTGCTCCCTATGCCGAGGCCGCCAAGGCCAAGGCCGGTCCCTACGCCGCCACGGTGAAGGAGAAGGCCGGTCCCTACGCGGAGCAGGCCAAGGAGAAGGTCACGGCCGCGGCCGAGGTCGCCTCCGAGAAGCTGCACCGCAACGGCTCCACCCCGACGTCCACCCCGGCGGCCGCTCCGGAGGCCCCGGAGTCGACCACCGGCTCGTCCTCGAGCAGCGAGTACGGCGGCTACCCGCCGGCTCCGCCGGTTCCGCCGGCGCCGTCTGCCCCGCAGGCCGGGGTCACCGGTGACCCGCTCACCGACCCGATCGCCCCGGCCGACCCGTACGCCACCGAGGTTCCGCCGCCCCCGCCGGCCGACCCCGACAAGGCGTCCTACGACGACCTGGGCGGTGGCGACACCGCGGTCAAGCCCACCTCGGAGGGCACGCCCGAGTTCGCTCCCGAGCCGGTCGACTCTCCCGAGGAGGAGAAGGACAAGTGGTTCCGCGGCTGAGCTGCGGCTAGAGAAGTCCATCTGAGTCACCCGCGGTCCGCCATCGGCGGGCCGCGGGTGACAATGGTTTGGTGACCATCCACGCCATCACCGTCCTGGGACACGACCGCCCGGGGATCATCGCCGACACCACCGCCCGCCTGGCCGGACTCGGACTCAACCTCGAGGACTCGACGATGACCCGGCTCCGCGGACACTTCGCGATGACGCTGCTCTGCGCGGGCGAGGCGACCACGGAGGCCATCCAGGCCGATCTCGAGCCGATCGCGGCCGAGGGCACCCTCACGGTCACGGTCTACGAGCTCCCCGAGGAGCAGGCGCCGGCCGGCGCCGGCCAGCTCTTCGTGCTCTCCGTCCACGGTGGCGACCGCCCGGGCATCGTCTCCACGGTGACCGCCGAGATCGCCGCCGTCGGCGGCAACATCACCGATCTGACCACCCGTCTCTCCGGGGATCTCTATGTCGTCGTCGCCGAGCTCGAGCTGCCGGCGGACGTCGACGTCTCCGTGCTCGAGGCGTCGATCAAGCGGGTCACCCAGGAGCTCGGCGTCGACGCCACCCTGCGGCCGATCGAGGCCGACGACCTGTGAGCGTGAACGAACGGGTCGTGGCCTGGACCGAGGCCGAGCTGGGTGTCGAGGGCAAGGTCCTCGAGGTCGTACGCGCTCCCGCGCAGGTCCTCTCCGTGCCCGGCAAGGACGTCGACCCCACCGCCCCCGAGACCGTCCAGCTCGCCGCCGACCTGATCGCCACCATGCGGGTCTCGCCAGGCTGCGTCGGCCTGGCCGCCGACCAGGTCGGAGTCTCGGCCCGGGTCTTCTGCGTCGACGTCTCGACCCACGTCAAGACCAAGACCCACCACGGGACGTACGTCCTGTGCAACGCGGAGGTCATCGGGGCCAGCCGCAACGAGAAGGCGCGCGAGGGCTGCATGTCCGTCCCCGATCTGACCGGTGACGTGAAGCGGGCCTCCCGGCTGACCGTACGCGGCCAGCTCCCGGTCACCGGCGAGACCGTCGAGATCGTCACCGACGCCTTCGAGGCCCGCTGCCTGCAGCACGAGATCGACCACACCAACGGCCTGCTCTTCATCGACCGCGTCGCCGGCGCCCACGCGCTGCACCAGCGCCAGACGTACTTATGACGCTAAGGTCGGCCGCGCGCCCCGGTATCCCAATCGGTCAGAGGACGGCGTCTTAAAAACGCTTCAGTGTGGGTTCGAGTCCCACCCGGGGCACTCTGCGATCCCCGGAACATCAGGGTTGTCCCGGACGTTGAGTGAGACACAGGGCCGGTACGCTGGCCGCAGGAGCCGCCACCGTGGCGGCGACTTTCCAGTCGCTTTCGAGGAGTGACCCCCAGATGCAGAGCAACAACCCGGTGTTCCGTAGGGCAGAGGGCTTCGGGCAGCCGTCGCAGAACGCCTACGGCAACGCGACCTACGGTGGCAACGGGGCTTCGTACGCCGGATACGGGCAGGACCCGAGCCAGTGGTCGACCGGCGGCCCCGAGGCTCCCACCACGGGCGCCCCCATGACGATCGACTCGGTGGTGCAGAAGGGTGCGATCACGCTCGGCGTGGTCTTCCTGGCCGCCATCGCGACGTGGATCATGACCCCCGACATCAGCTCCAACGCCAACCTCGCGCCGCTCTACCTGGCCGCGACCCTCGGTGCCGGTGCCGCGTTCATCCTGTCGCTGGTCAACTCGTTCAAGCGCGTGGTCAGCCCGGCGCTGGTCCTGGCCTTCGCTCTCGCCGAGGGCATCGCGCTGGGCGCGCTGAGCAAGACCTTCGACGCCATGTTCGGGGGCGGCATCGTCGTCCAGGCCGTGATCGGCACCTTCGCCGCGTTCGCGGGCACCTTGGCTGCGTACAAGTTCTTCAACATCAAGGTCGGCAACAAGTTCCGCACCTTCGTGATCGCCGCGATGTTCGGCATGGTGGGCCTGAGCCTGATGGAGCTCGTGCTCGGCATGTTCGGCGCCAGCTTCGGCCTCTTCGGCTTCGGCACGCTCGGCATGATCACCGCCATCGCCGGCCTCGCGCTCGGTGTGTTCATGCTGATCCTCGACTTCGACCAGATCGAGTACGGCATCCGTGCCCAGCTCCCTGAGCGTGAGTCGTGGCGCGCCGTCTTCGGTCTGACCGTCAGCCTCGTCTGGATCTACACCAACCTGCTCCGCCTGCTGGCGATCTTCCAGCAGGACTGATCAGTCCAACAAATAAACCGCCCCGCTCCTTTCCGGAGCGGGGCGGTTTGTTTGTCGTCAGCGCTGGGCGTGGTGGCGCTCGGCGACCGGGGGAGTCTCGTCGGGGCGCTCGCCCCGGCGAGGCTCGCGCTGCTCGTTCTCGAAGGAACGTGCACGGGCCCAGTTGCGGCCGAAGCGGCCACGGGGGCGCGGGGCCGGGTCGATCTCGGTTCCTGGCCGGATGACGGCGCGGAGCGAGGCTGCCGCCAGCGGCATCACCTGCTTGCCGTTGTAGGTCTCCAGGATGGCGTTCTCGTCGCCGACGAGGCCGAGCACAGAGA
The DNA here is from genome assembly GCF_045207335.1 of Nocardioides sp. NBC_00850. Classification (NCBI taxonomy): domain Bacteria; kingdom Bacillati; phylum Actinomycetota; class Actinomycetes; order Propionibacteriales; family Nocardioidaceae; genus Nocardioides; species Nocardioides sp. NBC_00850. The sequence continues at coordinate 5,750,072 of NZ_CP108845.1, read as the reverse complement.
GCGTCGGCGGCACCAGCACCTCGCCGAGGGCGTGGTAGCCGGCGGCGGAGGGGTGGAACTGGTCGGCGCCGAACCAGAACGCCGGGGTGGCCTTGAAGGCCGGACCGAGGACGTCGCCCAGCGACACCGTGTGGCCACCGGCGCGGATGACGTGGAAGATCTGCCCGGCGGCGATACGGATCGACCAGGCCCGCATGATCGACCGCAGCGGCGGCAGGATCGGGGTGGCGGTGCTGAGGTCGGGGACGGTGCCGACGAGCACCGTCACCCCGGCCTCCTGGAGCCGGATGACGGCCTGGGCTAGGTGGCTCACGGCGACCCGAGGGCGCACCCGGCGGATCACGTCGTTGGAGCCGACCAAGATGACCGCGATGTCGGCGTCGGCGGCGATCGCCTTCTCGACCTGCGGGTGCAGGTCGGAGGACTTGGCGCCGATCTCGGAGAGGTCGTGCAGGCGCACCGGCCGGTGTGCCTTCTCGGAGACGCCGGAGGCGAGGACGGCGCCGGGCGTGTCCTCGACCTCGGTCATCCCATAGCCTGCGGCGCTCGAGTCGCCGAGCAGCGCGATGCTGATCGGTCGCCCCGGTTGCCGTGCTCCGTACCACCCGGTCGGGGAGGGTGCCACCGGCATCTTGACCTGATGCGTCGCTCTGACGGCAAGCGCCGCTTCCGCGACGAGGACCCCGGCGAACGCGGCCGTCGCGGCCAGAACACCCCCGCCGGCGTACGCGGTCTTGCGTGCCAGACTCTTCTTCGCCACGGGGACCACTCTAAAGTCTTCGGCGCATTACCGGGCACTCAGTATCGGGATATAGGGGATCTCACCTAGTGGACATACGCTGTCGGCATGGAGTACGTGGACTCGCTTCTCGACCTTATTGGCAACACTCCGCTCGTGCGGCTGGAGCGTGCGTTGGACGGCGCCGGCGCCTCCGCACCCGGCCAAGGACCGCTGGTTCTGGCCAAGGTGGAATACCTCAACCCGGGCGGTTCGGTGAAGGACCGCATCGCCACCCGGATGATCGAGGCGGCCGAGGCGTCCGGTGAGCTGAAGCCGGGCGGGACGATCGTCGAGCCCACCTCCGGCAACACCGGTGTCGGCCTGGCGATGGTGGCCCAGCAGAAGGGCTACAAGTGCATCTTCGTCTGCCCCGACAAGGTCAGCGAGGACAAGCGCAACGTGCTGAAGGCCTACGGTGCCGAGGTCGTCGTCGCGCCCACGGCCGTGCCGCCGGAGCACCCCGACTCCTACTACAACGTCAGTGACCGGCTCGCCTCGCAGCCCGGGGCCTGGAAGCCGAACCAGTACGCCAACCCCAACAACCCGCGCTCCCACTACGAGGAGACCGGTCCCGAGATCTGGCGCCAGACCGAGGGGAAGATCACCCACTTCGTCGCCGGTGTCGGCACCGGCGGCACGATCTCCGGGATCGGCCGCTACCTCAAGGAGCAGAACCCCGACGTCCAGGTGATCGGTGCCGACCCCGCCGGGAGCGTCTACTCCGGCGGCAGCGGGCGGCCCTACCTGGTCGAGGGTGTCGGCGAGGACTTCTGGCCGGAGACGTACGACCGCGATGTCGCCGACCGGATCATCGAGGTCTCCGACGCCGACTCCTTCGCCTACACCCGCAGGCTCGCCCGCGAGGAGCAGATGCTCGTCGGCGGCAGCGCCGGCATGGCTGCGTACGCCGCCAAGCAGCTCGCCGCGGAGCTGGCCGGCACGCCGGAGGGCGAGAACGCCGTGATCGTCGTGCTGCTGCCCGACTCCGGACGCGGCTACCTGACCAAGGTGTTCAACGACGAGTGGCTGGCGCAGTACGGCTTCGCGACCGGCGAGGCCGGCAAGCAGACCGTCGGCGACGTGCTGCGCGGCAAGTCCGGCCGGCTGCCCGACCTGGTCCACACCCACCCCGGCGAGACGATCGCCGAGGCGGTGCACATCCTGCAGGAGTACGGCGTCTCGCAGATGCCCGTCGTCCGCGCCGAGCCGCCGATCGTGGCCGCCGAGGTCGCGGGCTCGGTCTCGGAGCGGACCCTGCTGGAGGCGCTGTTCACCGGCAAGGCCAAGCTCACCGACTCCGTCGAGGAGCACATGTCCCCGCCGCTGCCCTCGATCGGCTCCGGCGCCGACGCCCACGACGCCGCCCACACCCTGGGCTCCTCCGACGCGCTGCTGGTGCACGAGGACGGCAAGCCCGTCGGCGTCCTCACCCGCCAGGACCTGCTCTTCTTCCTCACCAGCTCCTGAGTCCGCGGATACCCTCCCCCCTAGCGGGGGAGGGTCGCGTACGCCATGATGCGTGCTCATGATCGCGTCCCCCCACACCCGCCGAAGCGGAGCCCGAGGCAGTCAGCATCGCCTGACGGCCATCGCCGCGGCCTCTCTGCTCACGCTGTTCGCGCTGACCGCATGTGGTGGTGGCGAGGGCAGCGGCGGTGGCGGGGGTGATCGGCCCAGCGTCGAGGACATCGAGGGCCAGATCACCCAGAGCAGCGGCGACCAGGTGACCGAGAAGCAGGCCGCATGCCTGGCGAAGACCTACTACGAGTCGGATCTCTCCGACGAGGCGGTACGCCTCCTGGTCGAGGCCGAGGACGTCTCCAAGATCAGCCCGGAGGATCTCTCGGAGGCGGACCAGAAGGCCAGCAAGGAGCTCTACGAGCCGCTGGTGAAGTGCCTGTCGCCGGCTGAGTAGTCGCCGTTCGGCGCCGGCCGGAGCCAGGTGTCGGCCACCCGGGCGAGGTCCTCGCGACCCGAGACCCCGGTCTTGCGGCTGATGTTGTGCAGGTGGGTCTCGACGGTGCGGGTGCTCATCTCCAGGTCCGCGGCCAGCGAGGCGGTCGTGGGTCCCTCGGGGAGCAGCCGAAGCACCTCGCTCTCCCGTCCGGAGAGCCCGATGTGGGTTGCCGCGCGACGGAACATGCCGGCCCGGCTGCCGGAGATCTCGGAGCGTTCCCAGGCGGTGTCGAGGGTCTCGGCGGCGCCGGCCAGGTCGCCGGCCTCGCGCTGGAGGATCGCCAGCGAGATCGCGGCTCTGGTCACGAACACGAGGGCGCCGGCATCGGCGAGCTTCACGATCGCCTCGCGGAGGCCGTCGACGTCGCCGGCGGCCGTGGTCGCGGCGTACGCTCCCATGCCCTGCAGCAGCGGGCTCTCGGTGCCGGCCGCCAGGCTGGCGGCCCGGGTGATGTGCTTGTTCTCGTTGGCGCCGCGCTCGACCGCCTCGACGGCGAGGAAGATGCCGCCGGTGATGTAGCCGGCGTCCAGCCGCTGGCCGACGAGCTCGCACAGCTCCTTCAGGCTGGGCATCCGGCCGCTGGCCGGCGCCATGATGCTGGCCACCATCCCGGGCCAGGGGCCGAAGGCGACCTTCGCGCCGCCGATCTGGGAGGCGAGGCTGCGGGCGTACTCCGGGCGGCCCTGCGCCATCGCGATCTCGGCGCCGAGGGTCAGGATGCCGGTGTGGGCGACGTCGCGATAGGCCGCGACGCTCGAGGAGGAGAGGCTCTGGAAGGCCGCCTGGCTCGCCTCGGTCAGCCGGCCGGCGATGCTCAGACCGAGTACGCAGAGATAGGCGTGGGCCTGGATGAGCATGGCGCCCGAGCTCTGGTAGGCCGCCTCGAGCTGCTCGCGGGCGAAGTCGATGCCTCGTTCCAGGTCGCCGCCGAGCATGTCGGCGAGCCCGATGAGGAAGGCGTGCAGCCCGGCGGGCAGCGGGTTCTGCGGCTGCTGGCTCTCGAGCAGGTTGCGTGCCTGCTCGACCATCCCGGCGGCGAGGAGGCGTTCGGCGGCGACCACGCCGAGCATCTCGGGGCCGGCCGAGTCGCGCGGGTCGGGCTCGACGTCGGGCACCTCGGGGACGTACTCCGTCTGGAACTGCAGATGGGCGCGGGTGGCCTCGAGCGTCGCGGCGAAGGTGGGCAGCCGGTTCAGCCCGTCGTCGAGCACAGCCTTGGCGGCGTTCAGGTCGCCCAGCTCGACCGCCTTCCAGGTGGCGAACCAGGCCAGCATCCAGGCCGACTCCTGGGTGTCGGTCAGCGGCGTACGCCGCTCGACCTCCTCGATCTGGTCGCTGGGCGCCGCCGTGTTGCGGAGCGCGACCAGGAGCGGCAGCGCCGTCTCGGGCGACGGCATCTCGGTCCAGGAGCGGCGCGCTCGGGTGACCTCGTCGGCCATCTGGCGCAGCGATCGCTGGTGGAGCAGGGCGGCGTCGGCGCCGCGGGGACGGTGGGTGGCGTAGTCGAGGAGCGGTTGCTCTGCGGCGAGGTGGTTGCGGGCGATCACCAGCCCGAACGCCGAGCCCTCGGTGATCAGGTAGTCGCCGATGAGCGGTGGGTAGAGGCCCACGACGCCGCTGCCCGGGCCGTCCTCGCTGTGCCGCGCCAGGCCGTGGGCGAAGAGCGCGTCGAGCACGTTGCGCTCGAGCAGCTTCTCGGCCTCGTCCAGCGGCACCGGACCCGTCACCGCGAGCGCGGTCGCGCCGTCCCAGGCGTCCTGGTCGAGCCCGGCGACGATCGGCTCGACGGCCGAGGCGAGCTCAGGAGCCCAGCCCGTACGCCGCGGCAGCCGCCACAACCCGTCGAGCTGCTCCAGCACCCCCGCCCGCGGCCCGACGGTGGCGATGGCCCGAACCAGGCCGAGCAGGCCGCCGGTCGCCATCGCGATCCGGGCCAGGGACCCGGCCTCCACCGGGCCGCCGAGGATCCCGCGGCACACCTCGTGCACCTCGTCGACCTCGAGCGCGGGGGAGCGCACCTGGACCGACGGTGCGATGCCGAGCATCAGCGTGTTCTCGGCGACAGGGTGCTGGTGGCGGCTGCTGGTCACGGCCAGGAGACGTCGTTGGCGGTGGATGTTTCGCAGGGCTCCGACCGAGTAGGTGTCGAGCGCGTCGGCGTCGTCGATCACCAGGACCGTGCCGTTGCCGAGCTGCTTGCTCAGCGCCGTGGTCATCTCACCGATGGTGCGCCGGGGACCGGTGGGCGTCGCGCTGCCGATGCCGGCGGCGGTCAGCGCGGCGAACGGCTCGTTCTGCCAGGCGCGGTGGCCGCTGAGCTGGAGCACGGACCGGCCCTCGTCCTCGAGCCGGTTGGCGACCAGGGCGCAGAGCTCGCTGCGGCCGGATGCGCGGGGCCCCACCAGATGGACGCTCAGGCCCGCGCCGACGTAGTCGATGACCTCGTCGACCACCCGCGCGAGGACACCTTCGCGATCCGACATGCTCACCCCCCACCTCAAGGTACATCCAAATGCATACCCGATTTTCTGTGGAGCCGCTGTATCGCCCGCGTATTAGGTCTACTGATACGCAGGTTACCTGTTTACAGTACGTAAACAGTCCGTCCGCGACCGCAACCTCTGGGCGCAGATGATGAGATAGTGATCTCACGGGCTGAGGTTCTCCTCGGCCTGAACACTGAGTGACACCAGGTTGCCGCATCAGCTCCCCCATCTGTATGCGGCCCTGGTGGCACGAAGATCTGAGAGCCCGGCCGTCCCGGACTCGAGGTCGCGATCATCCCCCCGCGGTCGTGACCTCGAGCCCAGGGCGGCCGGGCTTCTTTGTGTCTGCGATGGGCTCAGGTGCGGTGGCTCACAAGAAACGTACCCCCTCGGGAGGGGGTGCTGAGGTTCATGTGGCGGCAGTGACATAGTGATCGACGTGGACAGCGTCCTGGAGTTAGCCAGGTGGCAGTTCGGCATCGTGACCGTCTACCACTTCCTGTTCGTCCCGCTCACGGTGGGACTCACCATGCTCGTCGCCGTGCTGGAGACGATCTGGCTGCGTACGAAGAACCCTGAGTGGCTTCGGCTGACGAAGTTCTTCGCGAAGCTCTTCCTGATCAACTTCGCGCTCGGTGTGGTCACCGGGATCGTGCAGGAGTTCCAGTTCGGGATGACCTGGTCGGACTACTCCCGCTTCGTCGGGGACGTCTTCGGGGCTCCGCTGGCGATCGAGGCGCTGCTCGCCTTCTTCCTGGAGTCGACCTTCCTGGGCCTGTGGATCTTCGGCTGGGACAAGCTGCCACGAGCGCTGCACAACGCGTGCATGTGGATCGTGCACCTCGGCACCCTGGCGTCGTCGTGGTTCATCCTCGCGGCCAACTCCTGGATGCAGCACCCGGTCGGCTACACGTTCAACGAGGTCACCGGCCGCGCCGAGCTCACCGACTTCTGGGCGGTGATGGTCAACAAGGTGCAGCTGGGTACGTTCCCGCACGTCATCCTCGCGGCGTACCTGACCTCGGCGGCCTTCATGCTCGGCATCCTGGGCTGGCTCTACCTGCGCCGGCCCGGTGAGAACAACGCCGACCGCCCGATGCACCGGCGCGGGATGGTGCTGGCGGCCTGGATCATGGTCTTCTCCGGTATCGGTGTGGCGGTCTCGGGCGACATCCAGGGCAAGATCATGACCGAGGTGCAGCCGATGAAGATGGCGGCCGCGGAGGCGCTGTGGGAGACCTCCGACTCGTGTGCGCCGTTCTCCATCCTGACCATCGGCACCCGCGACGGGAAGCACGAGAAGTGGGCGCTCGAGGTGCCCTGCGTGCTGTCCTTCCTCGGCACCGGCACCTTCGACGGCAAGGTCGAGGGCATCTACGACCTGCAGGAGCAGTACCGCGAGAAGTACGGCTCGACGCCGGGCGCGACCTACTACTCACCCGGCGACTACACCCCCAACATCCCGGTCACCTACTGGACCTTCCGCTGGATGATGGGCCTGGGCGTCGTCGGCAGCCTCATCGGGCTGGCGGTCCTCTGGTTCACCCGCCGAGGACGTACGCCGACGGGGCTGGTCGGGCGCTTCCTGCCCGCGCTGGCGATCTCGGCGCCGGTGATGGTGCTGCTGGGCAACTCGATGGGCTGGATCTTCACCGAGATGGGCCGCCAACCATGGGTGGTCTTCGGGGTGCTGACGACCGCCAACGGCGTCTCGCCGGGCGTCGAGCCCTGGGAGGTGTGGATGTCGCTCCTCGGGTTCACCGCGCTCTATGCCGTGCTCGCGGTGGTCGAGGTCGGCCTTCTCATCAAGTACGTGAAGAAGGCTCCGGACCCGTTCGTCGAGCCACCCGACCCCTCCCTGCGCGGCTCCGACTCGGATGCCGACGAGCCGATGAACTTCGCGTACTGAGGAGCAACTGATGGAACTCACGACTGTCTGGTTCTGCCTCATCGCCGTGCTGTGGATCGGCTACTTCGTCCTGGAGGGCTTCGACTTCGGCGTCGGGATGCTGCTCCCGGTGCTGGCCCGCGACGACCGCGAGCGGCGCGTCATGATCAACACGATCGGCCCGGTCTGGGACGGCAACGAGGTCTGGCTGCTGACCGCAGGAGGGGCGACGTTCGCGGCGTTCCCGGAGTGGTACGCCACCTTGTTCTCCGGCTTCTACCTGCCGCTGTTCCTCATCCTGATCGCGCTGATCGTGCGTGGCGTCGCCTTCGAGTATCGCCACCAGCGGCCCTCGGTCACCTGGGCCGGCTGGTGGGACCGCGCGGTGATCTTCGGGTCCTACGTCCCAGCGTTCCTGTGGGGTGTGGCCTTCGCCAACATCGTGCGCGGGGTGCCGATCGACGCCGACTTCGAGTTCACGGGGACGGTGCTGACGCTGCTGAACCCGTACGGGCTCCTCGGCGGACTCGTCACGCTGTCGCTCTTCGTGACCCACGGTGCGCTGTTCATCGCCCTCAAGACCGACGGCGAGATCCGCGGCCGGGCTCGTGCGCTGGCGCTCAAGGTCGGGGTGGTCGCCGCCGTGCTCGCCGTGGTGTTCCTGGTCTGGACGCAGGTTCTGACCGGCAACCTCGGCACCGCCGTGATCTTCGTGGTGGCGGCGCTCGCGCTCGTGGGCGGGCTGGCGGCTGCGTACGTCGGTCGTGAGGGGTTCGCCTTCGCGGGCACCTTCCTCGCCATCGGGCTGGCCGTGGCCGGGCTCTTCGTGGGGCTCTTCCCCGACGTGATGCCCTCGAGCACCGACGTCGCCAACTCGCTGACGACGACCAATGCCGCGGCGACGCCCTACACGCTGAAGCTGATGACCATCGTGGCGGCGGTGTTCACGCCGATCGTGGTGGGCTACCAGGCCTGGACGTACTGGATCTTCCGCAAGCGGATCTCGATCCATCACATCCCCGCCGCCCATTGAGATGCGCCCGAACGACCCGCGACTGCGCGCCCAGCTGTCGGTAGCCCGGCGGCCGCTGGCCGTCGTGGTGGCGGCAGGGGTGCTGGGTGCGGTGCTGCTGATCGCCCAGACGTACGCCGTCACCGGACTGCTCATCTCCGCGATCCGCGACACGGGGTCGGTGAGCGGCTGGGCCCTGGCGGTCGTCGCCGTCTTCGCCGGGCGCGCCGTCTTCGGAGTGGTCTCCGACGTGGCCGGTGCCCGGGCCGCCGGTGTCGTCGGGGCGGACCTGCGGCGCCGGGTGGTCGGGGCGATCCTGCGCGGCCGGTCGGAGAGCTCAGGCTCGCTCTCGGCGCTGGCCACGCGCGGGGTCTCGGCCGCCGAGCCGTACCTGACGCGCTATGTGCCGGCGCTGGTACTGGCGTGCGTGCTGCCTGTCATGGTGCTCGCGGTGATCGTCTGGACCGACCCGCTCAGTGGTCTCATCGTGGGACTCACGCTGCCGCTGATCCCGATCTTCGGGGTGCTGGTCGGGCTGGCCACGCGTGACCAGGCGGCCAGCCAGTGGCGAGCGATGTCGGCCCTGGCCGGTCACTTCCTCGACGTGATGAAGGGCCTGCCGACCCTGGTCGCCTTCGGTCGCGCCACGGCGCAGTCGCGCGTCATCGCCACGATCACCGACCGCTACCGCCGCCGCACCCTCGAGACCCTGAAGATCGCGTTCGCATCCTCGGCGGTGCTCGAGCTCGTCGCCACCATCTCGGTCGCCCTGGTGGCGGTGATCATCGGGGTCCGGCTCGCCGCCGGCTCGGTCGACCTGCAGACGGCTCTCGTCGTCCTGCTGCTCGCCCCCGAGGCCTACTGGCCGCTGCGCCGCGTCGGCACCGAGTTCCACGCGGCCGCCGAGGGTACGGCCACCCTCGAGGCCACCGCGGACCTCTCCGCGCGAGACGTCACCAGCGTCGGCCGAGACGTCACCGACTGCCAACTCGACCGACGGGAGCGACGTCTCGGCATGTCTCTGGCCGAGGTGGGGCTGACCTACCCGGGCCGCGAGCGGCCGGCGCTGGCGCCGGTCTCCGCGACGGTCCCCGCTCGGGGGATCACCGCCATCGTCGGTCCGAGCGGTTGCGGGAAGTCCACGTTGCTGGCGACGATCGCGGGCCTCCACGAGACGTACGCTGGCACCGTCGAGCTCGACGGACTGACCCCGGCTGCGGGTGACGAGTGGCGACGGCGGTTCGCCTACCTGCCGCAGCGCCCGGTGTTCGTCAGCGGCACCATCGCCGACAACCTGCGGCTGGGGTCGCCGGAGGCGACCGAGAGCGACCTGTGGCGCGTACTCAAGCGGGTAGCCCTCGCCGACCGGATCGCCGACCTCCCCGGCGGGCTCGGAGCCGACTTGGCAGAGGACGGCCGCTCGCTCTCGGCGGGTGAGCGGGCCCGGCTGGCACTGGCCCGCGTCGTACTCTCCGATCGTTCCTGGGTCCTCCTCGACGAGCCGACCGCCCACCTCGACCCCGACACCGAGCGGATCATCGCCGACACCGTCACCGACCTCGCCCGCGATCGAGCCGTCGTCCTCGTCGCCCACCGCGACGCGCTCATCGACATCGCCGACCAGGTCATCTCCCTCTCCGCCGGGTCCCCTCCCGCCGAAACCGTAGAAGCGGCGGCCGAGACCGCAGAAATGGCGGACGAAAGTGGAGTTTCGTCGCCCACAACTACCGATTCGCCCGCCACAGCTCACGATTCGGCCGCCACAAGTGAGGGTTCGGCGCGGGTGGCGCTGTGGGGATCGGCGGTGGTCGGCGGGCTGAGCTGGGCGTCGGGGGTGGCGCTGACGGCGCTGGCCGGATGGCTGATCATCAAGGCCTCCTACCACCCGGTGATCCTGACGCTGGTGGCGGCGATGGTGGGGGTGCGTACGTTCGGGATCGCGCGGCCGGTGCTGCGCTACCTGGAGCGGTTGTGGTCGCACGACAGTGCGCTGCGGCTGCTGGCCAGGCGGCGGGTGCAGATCTACGACGCGCTGGTGCCGTTGGTGCCCGGCGCGCTGCCCGGCCGCAGGGGAGACGTGCTGGCCAGCGTCGTCGACGATGTCGACGCAGTGCTCGACGAGGAGCTGCGGGTGCGGCTGCCGATCCGGGAGTACGCCGTCGTGGCGGCCCTCGCAGTCCTGGCGACCGCGCTCATCGACCCGGTCGCCGGGGCCTTCACCATGGCCACGGTGCTGGCGGCGGGAGCCGCCTTCGGGATCGCGTACGCCGGAGCCGCACGCGCCGAGAACATCTCGGTCACGGTGCGGGCGAAGGTGTCCGAGCAAGTGGTCGAGGCGACCCAGACGGCGACCGAGCGCCGGATGTGGCAGGCCGGCGAGCCGGTGCTGCAGACCCTCGACGACCTGGCCGGTGCAGCCACCAGGGCGACCACGACAGCGGCGTCGGCCTCCTCGCTGGCAAAGGCCCTCGTGCTGGTCACCGCCGGCGCGGCGGTCGCGGCGACCGCCGCCTACGCCACCGTCGGCGACGGCCCGATGCTCGCTCTGCTCACCCTGGTCCCGCTGGCGCTCGCCGAGCCCGCGGCGACCCTCGCCGACGCCGGCGCGGCCCGGGCCCGTACCCGTGCCGCGCAGCGCCGTCTCGACGACCTCACCAGCCGCCCGCCGGCGGTCAGAGCCCCGGAGCATCCCGAGCGGCCCGCCGACGACACCACGATCACGATCACCGGCGTCACCGCCCACCCTGGCGGCCAGCAGGTCGGCCAGAGCGTCGAGATCCCCGACCTGCACGTCGAGCCGGGCGCGCGGATCGGCATCGTCGGCCCGTCCGGCTCCGGCAAGAGCACCCTGGCCGCGCTGCTGCTGCGCTTCCTCGACCCGGACACCGGCACGATCACCCTGGGCGGAAGATCGACCGGCGACATGGACCCACAGGACGTACGGAAGATCGTGGGTCTCGTCGACGACGACCCGCACGTCTTCGCCTCCAGCCTCGTCGAGAACGTACGCCTGGCCAGGCCCGAGGCCACCGACGACGAGGTCGAGCAGGCGATCCGGCGCGCCCACCTCGGCGACTGGCTCGATGCCCTCCCCGCCGGAATGCAGACCAGGCTCGGCGACGGCGCCGCTGAGGTCTCGGGAGGCGAACGGGCCAGGCTGGCGGTGGCGAGGTCGCTGCTGGCAGGGCACAAGGTCCTGGTTCTGGATGAACCTTTGGCTCATCTGGACACCGCGACCGCCGCGTCGCTGGCGCGTGAGGTGCTCGCGCGGGAGGATGGCTCGACAGCTGGCGCAGAGCCTGGTCCGCATGGCGGCACGAAAACCGTATTGTGGATGACTCACACATCGACCGGACTGGGGCTGACCGATACCGTGGTCTCCCTTCAACGAATGGGGGAAGTGAGACGGTGTTGACCGAGACAAGGACGATCCGGGTCTACCTGCTCGACGACCACGAGGTCGTGCGCCAAGGGTTGACGACACTGCTCGACAGTCATGACGACATCGCCGTCGTCGGCCAAGGCGGCACCACCGCCCAGGCACGCGAGGACATCGACCGCCTCCAGCCGGACGTGTGCGTGCTCGACGCCCGCCTGCCCGACGGCTCGGGGATCGAGGTGTGCCGTGAGGTCCGTGCGGCCTACCCCGAGATGCTCGCACTCATCCTGACCTCGTATGACGACGACGAGGCGCTCTTCTCGGCGATCATGGCCGGGGCCAAGGGGTACGTCCTCAAGGACATCCGCGGCAACGACCTGGTCGAGGCGATCCGCACCGTCTCCGGTGGCGGCTCGCTGCTCGACCCGCTGATGACCGCGAAGGTCATGGAGAAGATGCGCAACCCCGATGGCGAGTCGCCGCAGATGCAGGCGCTCACGCCCCAGGAGAAGCGCCTGCTCGCGCTCATCGGCGAGGGCCTGACCAACCGCGAGATCGCCGGGCGGATGTTCCTGGCCGAGAAGACGGTCAAGAACTACGTCTCCAGCATCCTGGCCAAGCTCGGTGTGCAGCGACGCACCCAGGCGGCGCTGATGGCCAAGGAGCTGCTCCACCCTCGCCGGGGTCAGTAGTAGGAATCAGACCCCAGCGCCCAACGGCACCTGCCAGACGAGCTCGGTGCCGCTGGGGGAGCGCGGGCCGATCTCGAGCTGACCGCCGAGCTGGACCGCGCGACAACGGGCGTTCTTCAGCCCGCTCTCCTCGGCCTCGTCGGGGACGCCGCCGCCGTCGTCGCGTACGACGAGCTTGATCTCGTCGTCCTGAAGGCTCAGCTCGATCTGGGCGCTGTGGGCCTGGGCGTGCCGGGCGAGGTTGGAGACCGCCTCGCGCAGGACCGGCAGCAGGTGGTTGCGGACCGAGTCGGGCACCGCGGTGTCGACCGGCCCGGTGATCTTGATCTCCGGGGTGAAGTCCATGACGCCGGCGTACTCCCGGACGACCTCGCGCACCTGCGCGCGCAGCGAGGAGGCGTCGTGGTTGCTGAGGTCGAAGATGGAGCCGCGTACGTCCTTGATGGTCTGGTCCAACGCGTCGACCTGCTCCGAGAGCCGCTTGGGCAGGTCCTCGACCCGCTGCGGGTTGCGGCCCAGGGTCTCCAGCTGGAGCCCGATCGCGAAGAGGCGCTGGATGACCACGTCGTGCAGGTCGCGGGCGATCCGGTCACGGTCGGTGATGACGGCGAGGTCGGCCCGGTCCTCGACCGCGCGGAGGCGGTCCAGGGCGAGGGCGGCCTGGCCGGCGAAGCCGAAGAAGAGCTCGCGCTCGTGCTCGTCGTGGGCGGCGCTGGCCTTGTCGTAGATCGCCAGCAGCGCGCCGCGGCCGGCGAGCGAGGAGCGCACCGGAGCGACCACGACGTAGAGGCCGTCGACCTCGAGGTCGAGCGGCTCGACGATGCGACGGTCGATCAGGAGCGGGACCTTCTCGGTCACGGCCCGGACCCGCTCCTCTTCGCCGGGCGCGGCAGCGACGCCGGAGACGAGGCCGTGCTCGATGCGGGTGCCGGCACCGACGCCGATCGCGCGCATCAGCGGCAGCGCGGTCTCGCACATCCGCTCGAGGGCGACCAGGTGGTCCAGCGGCGGGGTCAGGGCGCGGCTGAGCTCGGCGCTCGCCTCGAGCCACCTGCGGCGCTGCTCGCTGAGCTCGAGCTCGCGCACCTTGTCGATCTGGGCGCCGGCGGCTCGGGCGAGGGCGACGACGAGCTGCTCGTCGTGGCTGGTGAACTCGGCGCCGCCGACCTTCTCCGACAGCAGCAGGTGGCCGAAGTCGCGGTTGTCGATGCGCAGCGGCACCTCGATGAACCTGCGCTTGCCGGGGTCGCCCGTACGCAGCGCGTGGCTGCCGCCGCCATCAGAGGTGCGGGGTGAGACCAGCAGGAGAGGCTCGGGAGCGGTGACTCCTCTGGGCCGGGTCGTCGATGCCGGCTCGTCGTCATCGCCATCATCCTCGACACGAGCCCGGCGGCCCCGGCTCTTGCCGACGACCTGCAGCGTCGGCTCCTGCTGGTGGCCGTAGGTGATCAGGTCCTGCAGGTCACCGTCGGGGCTGAGGACGCCGAGGGCGCCGTAGCTCGCTCCGGTCAGCTCGCAGGCGGAGCGGGTGATTCTCTCCAGCATGGCGCTCAGGTCGAGCTCGCTCGACATCGCGATGACCGCGTCCAAGAGCGAGCGCGCCGATGGCTCCAGACCGGTCAGGTCCTCGGTCGCGTCAGTGGTCACTTGTCAGAGTCTGTCGTGCCGGACCCGGTCGCGTCCACATATCGGCAACAGTTTCTCCACTGTCTGCCTCAAACTCACGCGAATGCTTGCGTTTGGTCATTGACTCGCGATCTCGCCGTCGACGTAGAGCCACCGTCCGGCACGCACCTCGAACCGGCTGTGCTCGGCGAGCACCCCGTCGCCAGACGGTGCCTGGTAGGACGCCCGGAACGCCACCCAGCCGTGGGTGTCGTCATCGAGCCCGAAGCCCTCGATCTCCAGCCCCGTCCACGTCAGTCGTGAGTCGGGTGCGGCCACGCCCAGGTCGTCGGGGCGGGTCCCCGGATGCCAGGTGCGGAAGATGTAGTCCCAGTCTCCGAGGGCGTACGCCGCGTAGCGGCTGCGCATCAATTCCTCCGGAGTCTCGGCCAGGGCGCCGCCACGGTGCAGTCGGTGGCAGCACATCGCATAGCGCCGCCCGCTGCCGCACGGGCACTCCTCGGGCAGGGGCGATCCGGTGGCGGTGCGGCCGAAGGGAGACATGCGCCCCATTGTGTACTGGAAAGGACGCATTCTCGTCGTAGGCCCGGAGCGCCCCGTCTATTGTGTGGGGGTGGCTCTCAGGCGCAAGCGGCTCGGGACGGCGGGGGTGCATCGGTGACGGATGTGAACATCTGTCTGCTGGGCCCCTTGATCGTCACGCGCGCAGGCGAGCCCGTGGAGGTCCCGGGACGACGCCCGCGCACGTTGCTGTCGTTGCTGGCCCTGGAGGCCGGCACCCCGGTCTCCGCCGACCTGCTCGCCGACCGGATCTGGGGCGAGGAGCTCCCCGACAACCCGCGCGGTAGCCTGCACACCTACATCGGGCGGCTGCGTCGGGTGCTCGGCAAGGAGGTCGTACGCCGCGCCGCCGGCGGCTACATCCTCGACCTGCCCCGCTCCTCGGTCGACGCGCTCGCCTTCATCGACCTGCTCGACGCCGCCGAGGGCCTCGAGGCCTACGACCGGCTCGAGGAGGCCATCGCGCTGTGGCGCGCCGAGCCGTTCGACGAGCCTTCCGGGGACTCGCTGGCCGAGCGCACCCGCCCGTGGCTGGTCGACCGCTACCTCGCCGCGTTGGAGCATCGCGCCGAGATCGACATCGCCGCCGGCCGGGCCGCGAAGGCGGTCGCCGACGTGCGTCGGGTGGTGGGCGACCATCCGTTGCGGGAGTCCCTGTGGGTGGTGCTCCTGGACGCGTTGGACGCGGCGGGGCGTACGGCCGAGGCGTTGGAGGCCTATGAGGAGGTCCGGGCGCGACTGGCCGACGAGCTCGGCGCCGACCCCGGCGCGGAGCTGCGGTCCACGTTCACCCGGCTGCTGACCGGCTCCTCGCCGGCCCCGGAGGTCGAGGCCTCCCAGGGTCAGGCGACCGTGCCCGCGCAGCGCGTCTCGGAGGAGGACATGGTCCCGAGACAGCTTCCGGCCGACATCCCCAGCTTCTCCGGGCGAGAGGCCGAGCTCCGGCTGCTCGACGCGGTGACCATCTCCCACGACGCCGGCTGGCCGAGCGTGGTCGCCGTGCACGGCATCGGGGCGGTGGGCAAGACCGCGTTCGCGGTGCACTGGGCGCGTGCCCGGACCGAGCACTTCCCCGACGGTCAGCTCTTCATCGACCTGCGCGGCTTCGGCCCGGGCGAGCCGCTCTCGCACGCCCAGGCGCTCACGACCCTGCTGATCGGGCTCGGCGTCGACGCCGCCTCGGTGCCGGCCGAGGTGGACGCCGCATCGGCGCTGCTGCGTACGACGCTCGCGCAGCGGCGCATGCTCCTGGTGCTCGACAACGCTCGCGACTCCACCCAGGTGCGACCCCTGCTGCCGGGTGGTGACTCTCTGGTGCTGGTGACCAGCCGGAGCCAGCTGCGTGGCCTGGCGACCCGCGAGGGTGCCCGCCGGCTCGCGCTGGACACGCTCGCCCCGGCGGAGTCGGCGGCCTTCCTGAGGCAGCGGCTCATCGACCGGACGGCCGACGAGGCGGACGTACGCGCCCTCGCGGACAGATGTGGACACCTGCCGCTGGCTCTCGCCGTCGCTGCCGAGCGCTGCAGCCGCTACCCCGACCTCCCGCTGACCGACCTGGTCGCCGAGCTCGACGGCGAGACCAGCCGGCTGGCGGCGCTGGAGGCACCGCTCGACCCGATCTCCGACCTGCGCGCGGTCTTCTCCTGGTCCTACGACTCCCTCGACGAGGAGTCGCAGCGTGCCTTCCGCCTCCTCGGTCTCCGCCCGGGTCATGAGATCGGGATGCCCGCGATGGCGGCGCTCTTCGCCGTCGACATCGCCGCCGCCCGGCGCCTGGTCGACAAGCTGGTCGACGCCAACCTCGTCCGTGAGCACCGGCCCGGGCGCTTCGTGCTCCACGACCTGATCCGCGACTACGCCCTGGAGATGGGCTCGGAGAAGGAGTCCGGCCAGGCGCTGCTGCGGCTGGTGAGCTGGTACACCCACTCCCTGGTCGCGGCCTCAGAGGCCGACGGCCGGTCCTTCCGGCTGATGAGCCTCGACCCCGTCGTGGATGGGGTGACACCGCTGAGCTTCGCCACCTCGCAGCAGGCCCGCGCCTGGGGCGACCGGGAGTGGCTGACCATGGGCAGCGCCGTACGTGTCGCCGTGCGCGCGGGGCTGCTGGGCCCTGCGTACCAGCTGGTCAACAAGATGTTCAGCCTCTCGATGCGGCACCCACCCGCCGATACCATCCCGCTCCAGGAGCTCGGCCTCGACGCCGCCCTCCGCGCCGGTCAGCACGTCGATGCGGCCTACATCCGCAACCAGTCCGGGATCAGCCGGGCCCGGGTCGGCGACCTGACCCGCGCGATCACGGAGTTCCGTGGCGCCGCCGAGGTGTTCCGCGAGGCTGGGACCGCCGCCGGCCTGGAGATGGCGCTGTCCAACTGCGGCCAGGCGCTCAGCATGACCGGCTCGCTCGACGAGGCCGTCGCAGTCCTCGAGGAGGCGTACGCCGTCGCGGATTCGGCCGGGATGGACGACCGTGCCCGCGCCAGCCTGATCGGGCTGGCCGAGGTCTACGTCCGGATGGAGCGCTACGAGGACGCCGTGCGGCTGGTCGAGGAGGAGATCGGCTACGCGTCGGTCGACGTCGACTCCTCAGCCTCGCCGCGGATGACCCTGGTCGATGCCCTGATCGGCCTGCGGCGCTACGCCGAGGCCGAGACCCATCTGCGGCTGGAGCTGACCCACCGACTCGAGGAGCGCAACCGGTGGGGTGAGGCCAACGTCCTCGTACGCCGGGCCGTGGTCGAGCGCGAGACCGAGCGTGTCGCGCAGGCCCGGGCGACGCTCCACGAGGTCGTCGCGATCCTGGACGAGGTGGGGGAGCTCGACCGCACCGCGCTGACCCGGGAGCGGGTCGAGGAGCTGCTCGCCAGCGTCGGGTCCTCCGCATCCGCGGATCGGGACGTCGACGCCGAGGCCGCCCAGGGGTTGGGCGGCGGCGTAGCGTTGCGTCCGTGACTGCCGCACCCACGATCAGCACCCTCGGCCAGCTTCGCGCGAGTGGCCATGTGTTCAAGTCGCTCCGTGAGGAGATCCGCGACAACCTGCTGGCGAAGCTGGCAGCCGGAGAGGACCCCTGGCCCGGGCTCCACGGGCTGGAGGACACCGTCATCCCGCAGCTCGAGCGTGCCCTGATCGCCGGACACGACGTCGTCCTGCTGGGCGAGCGCGGTCAGGGAAAGACCAGGCTGCTGCGTACGTTGGTCGGACTGCTTGACGAGTGGACACCGGTCATCGAGGGATCCGAGCTCGGCGAGCACCCCTACGAGCCCGTCAGCGTCGGGTCCCAGCGGTTGGCAGCGACCGCCGGCGAGGCGCTGCCGATCGCGTGGAAGCATCGCTCCGAGCGTTACTCGGAGAAGCTGGCCACCCCCGACACGTCCGTGGCCGACCTGATCGGCGACGTCGACCCGATGAAGGTCGCCGAGGGACGCTCGCTGGGCGACCCGGAGACGATCCACTTCGGCCTGATCCCGCGCTCCCACCGCGGCATCGTCGCGATCAACGAGCTGCCCGACCTCGCCGAGCGGATCCAGGTCGCGATGCTCAACGTGATGGAGGAGCGCGACATCCAGATCCGCGGCTACGTGCTGCGGCTGCCGCTCGACCTGCTAGTGGTCGCCTCGGCGAACCCGGAGGACTACACCAACCGCGGCCGGATCATCACGCCGCTGAAGGACCGCTTCGGTGCCGAGATCCGCACCCACTACCCGCGCGAGCTCGCCGCGGAGATGGCGGTCATCCGGCAGGAGGCCGCCCTGGTCGCCGACGTACCCGACCACCTCCTCGAGATCCTCGCCGTCTTCACCCGTCACCTGCGCAGCTCCTCCGCGGTCGACCAGCGCTCCGGGGTCTCCGCCCGCTTCTCGATCGCGGGCGCCGAGACCGTCGCCGCCGCGGCCCTGCATCGCGCCACCGTCCAGGGCGAGGCCGACGCGGTCGCCCGCATCGTCGATCTGGAGACGGCCGTCGAGGTGCTCTCCGGCAAGATCGAGTTCGAGTCCGGCGAGGAGGGCCGCGAGGCCGAGATCCTCACCCACCTGCTGCGTACGGCCATCGCCGAGACCGTCCGCAAGTCCTTCCGCGGCCTCGACTTCGCGCTTCTCATCGACGCCATCGAGGACGGCCGCATGGTCACCACCGGCACCAAGGTCGCTGCCGCCGACTTCCTGGCCGGCCTCCCCGTCCTGGGCGAGTCCGACCTCTACGACCAGATCGGCGACCGCGTCTACGAGTCCACCGGCGGTCCCAAGAACGACGGCCAGCTGGCCAGCGCCATCGAGCTGGCCCTCGAGGGCCTGTTCCTTGCGAGGAAGATCGGCAAAGACACAGCCGACGGGGAAACGATCTATGGCTGAGCCGGGAGGCATCGGCAGGGGGTAACACGTCGTTCGTAGGACTACTCGCCCTATCAGAACGACCGGATAGACCTACGAACAGCGTGTTACATGCGTGAAGGAGCACCGACCATGAGCCGCTACAAGAAGTACGCCGGGGGTGACCCGCTCGCGCCGCCGGTCGACATCGCCGAGGCGCTCGACGCGATCGGTGAGGACGTGATGTCCGGCTACTCGCCCGAGCGGGCGATGCGGGAGTTCCTGCGGCGCGGGGGACAGGACCAGCGCGGGCTCGACGACATTGCCCGGCAGGTCGCGGAGAGGCGTCGTGAGCTGCTGCAGCGGCACAACCTCGACGGCACGCTCGAGCAGGTGCGTGAGCTGCTGGACAAGGCGGTCCTGGAGGAGCGCAAGCAGCTGGCCCGCGACGTCACCATGGACGACGGCGATCGCGCGTTCCGGGAGATGCAGATCGACAACCTCTCGCCGAACACCGCCGCCGCGGTCAGCGAGCTCGCCTCCTACGACTGGACCTCACGCGAGGCCCGCGAGGCCTACGAGGAGATCAAGGACCTGCTCGGCCGCGAGCTCCTCGACCAGCGGTTTGCCGGGATGAAGCAGGCGCTCGAAGGGGCGACCGACGAGGACCGCGAGGCGATCGCGGAGATGCTGCGCGATCTCAACGAGCTCCTCGACAAGCACAACCGCGGCGAGGACACATCCGAGGACTTCGACGAGTTCATGGCCAAGCACGGCCAGTTCTTCCCCGAGAACCCGCAGAACATCGACGAGCTGCTCGACACTCTCGCGCAGCGTTCGGCGGCAGCGCAGCGGATGCTCAACTCGATGTCGGCCGAGCAGCGACGCGAGCTGATGGAGCTCTCCCAGCAGGCCTTTGGATCGCCCGCGCTGATGGAGCAGATGGCTCAGCTCGACGCCAACCTGCAGGCAGCGCGGCCCGGCGAGGACTGGTACGGCTCCGAGGAGTTCGGCGGTGGCGAGGGCCTGGGCCTCGGTGACGGCACCGGCGTGCTGCAGGACATCGCCGAGCTCGACCAGCTCTCCGAGCAGCTCCAGCAGTCCTACGCCGGCTCGCGGCTCGACGACATCGACCTCGACGCCCTCTCCCGTCAGCTCGGTGACCAGGCCGCGGTCGACGCGCGCACCCTGCAGGAGCTCGAGCAGGCGCTGCGCGACTCCGGCCAGCTCGAGCGCGGCTCCGACGGCGACCTCCGGCTGACCCCGAAGGCGATGCGCCAGCTCGGCAAGGCCCTGCTCCGCGACGTCGCGCAGCGGCTCTCCGGACGGCAGGGCGAACGCGACCTGCAGCGTGCCGGTGCGGCGGGCGACCTCTCCGGCTCCTCGCGGCCCTGGGCATTCGGCGACACCGAACCCTGGGACGTACCTCGCACGATCACGAACGCCGTCATCCGGGAGGTCGGCGAGTGCCGACGCGGCCCAGGAGTGCGACTGAGTGTCGACGACATCGAGGTCCAGGAGACAGAGGCCCGTACGCAGGCAGCGGTCGCGCTTCTGGTCGACACCAGCTTCTCGATGGCGATGGACGGCCGTTGGGTGCCGATGAAGCGCACCGCGCTGGCGCTGCACACGCTGATCAAGAGCCGTTTCCGCAACGACGACCTGCAGCTGATCTCGTTCGGCCGCTATGCCCAGACGATGGAGATCGAGAAGCTGACCGCCCTCGACGCGATCTGGGACAAGGGCACCAACCTGCACCACGCGCTGCTGCTCGCCAACCGGCACTTCCGCAAGCATCCCGGCGCCCAGCCGGTGCTCCTGATCGTGACCGACGGCGAGCCCACCGCCCATCTGGAGGCGGGCGGCGACGTCTGGTTCTCCTACCCGCCCCACCCGGTGACGATCGCCCGGTCCGTCGAGGAGCTGGAGAACTCCCGCCGCCTCGGCGCCCAGACGACCTTCTTCCGCCTCGGCGACGATCCCGGCCTGGCCCGATTCATCGACTCCATGGCCCGCCGCGTGGAGGGCCGCGTCGTCGCGCCCGAGCTGGACGACCTCGGCGCGGCCGTGGTCGGGTCCTATCTCGGCGACAGGACGGCGCGGCGTACGTCGAACTCCTACGGCTATCCCGACGCGTTCGGTGGCCGCGGCTGGTGGGCCGGCTGAACCGGCTTGGCTGAATGCTCACCGAGTTAACTCGGTGAGCATCAGGCCGCGTAATCTGCGCTGGTGCCCGAGGAGACGCTGAACGTACTTGCCCTTCTCGCCCTCGCGGCCCTGGCCGCCGGCTACGTGGACGCGGTGGTCGGCGGAGGTGGGCTGATCCAGCTGCCGGCGCTGCTGCTCTTCCTTCCCGGCGCCGCGCCGGTGCAGATCCTGGCGACCAACAAGCTGGCCTCGATCTTCGGCACCTCGATCAGCGCGGCGACCTACTACCGGCGGGTGGGGCCGGACCCGAAGACGTTCATCCCGCTCATGATCCTCGCGTTCGCCGGGTCCGCCCTGGGCGCGGGCGTCGCCTCCTATCTCCCGGAGAGCGTCTTCGAACCCATCGTCCTGATCGCGCTGATCCTGGTCGGGGCGTGGGTGCTCTTCAAGCCGTCCCTGGGCGAGGCGACCGAGCTGAGGTACGACGGCCACCGGCATCTGATCGGCGCGATGGCGGTCGGGTTCGCGGTCGGCTTCTACGACGGTGCCCTGGGCCCCGGGACCGGCAGCTTCCTGGTGATCGGGCTCGTCGGCCTCCTCGGCTACTCCTTCCTGGAGGCGAGCGCGAAGGCGAAGATGGCCAACGTCGCCACCAACCTCGCCGCCCTCGTCGTCTTCATCCCGCAGGGCGCAGTGATGTGGAAGACCGGCCTGGTGATGGGTGTGTGCAACCTGATCGGCGGCTACCTCGGGGCGCGGACGGCGGTGGCGAAGGGCGCCGGGTTCGTACGCGTCTTCTTCATCGTCGTGGTCGCCGGGTTCATCATCCGCCTCGGCGGCAGCGTGCTGGGGATCTGGTGAGGCAGTGCACTACCTGACCATCGGCCGCGACGGCGCCGCCGAGATCGAGGAGAAGCGGTCCCGGTTCCTGTGCACGCTCGCCCGGGTGGAGGACGAGGCCGACGCGCGAGCGGTGGTCGAGCGGCTGCGCAAGCAGCACTGGGACGCCCGCCACACCTGCTCGGCCTTCAGGATCGGCCCGCCGCCGCAGCCGGTCGAGCGCTCCAACGACGACGGTGAGCCGGCCGGCACCGCCGGGGCGCCGATGCTCGAGGTGCTCCGCGGCGCCGGAGTCTCCGACACGGTCGCCGTCGTGACCCGCTGGTTCGGTGGAACCCTGCTCGGCGCGGGTGGCCTCGTCCGGGCCTACTCCGACGCCGTCCGCGCCGCGCTCGTGGAGGTCGGCACGCTGCGGCGAGAGCTGGTCCGGGAGTATCGGATCGAAGTTCCGTACGATGCCGCCGGCCGCCTCGAGACCGACCTGCGATCCGCCGGTGTGACCGTCCTCGACACTGCCTATGGGACCGCCGTGACCCTGCGGATCGGGGCCCCTCCGGAGGACGAGAACCGACTGGAATCGTTGCTCGCCGAACTGACCGCCGGGGCATCGTCGCTGGTCCCAGGCACGGACCGCTGGGTCGACCGCTGACTCTCTTTGGGAGAATGGCCGGGTGAGCGACCATAGCGAGACGCCCGTGGAACTCCCTGCCGGATGGACGGCGAAGGTCCCAGACCTCGACGATCTGCCCGCCCTGCTGAGGCTGCGGGCGGCCGACAAGACGCCGTTCGAGGGCTCCGGAAAGGTCGATGCCGACGCCATCACCGGCGAGATCGCCGGGCCTGCTTCCTGGACCCGCCAGCAGCTCGTCGCCATCGACCCGGACGGCGACATCCGCGCCTGGGCCATCGCCCACGACCGCGCCGCCGGGCGCACGCTCGTCTACCTCTACGTAGATCGCACCATCGCCCAGGCCGCCGAGGTCGCGGCCGGGCTCTACGCCTGGCTCGAGGACCAGGCCCGATCGATGGCCGAGCTGCGCGGCATCACCGAGTCCCACCTCGACGCCAGCCCGTTCGCCGACGACACCGTGCAGCGCGAGTGGCTGGCCGCGGCGGAGTTCACCAACAAGCGCACCTGGCTGCACATGAGCCGACCGGTGCTGCCCGACGAGAAGGTGCCTCCGCTCCGCGAAGGGGTGACGATCCGCCCGGTCGAGACCCACGAAAACGGTATGCCCGTTGCGGCCGACCTGCAGACGGTCCACCAGACCCTGGAGGAGTCCTTCCAGGACCACTTCAACTCCTACCGGGAGAGCTTCCCGGAGTTCGTACAGCGCCTCCGTGAGGACCCGGGTCACCGCTGGGACCACTGGTGGCTGGCTTACGTGGACGAGACGTTGCCGGCCGGCACGCTGGTCGCCTCGGTGCTGCCCGCCAACGCGGCCGGGGTCGAGGGGACGTACGTCGAGTACATCGGCGTCAACCGCAACGCCCGCGGCCGCGGGGTGGCGAAGGGGCTGCTCTACGCCGTCATCGGCGACGCCCTCGAGCGCGGCCGTGACCGGGTCTCGCTCGAGGTCGACGCCGACAGCCCCACCGGGGCCGACGGGCTCTACAAGTCGA
This sequence comes from Nocardioides sp. NBC_00850, assembly GCF_045207335.1. Taxonomy (NCBI): domain Bacteria; kingdom Bacillati; phylum Actinomycetota; class Actinomycetes; order Propionibacteriales; family Nocardioidaceae; genus Nocardioides; species Nocardioides sp. NBC_00850. The sequence goes on along the minus strand of NZ_CP108845.1, from coordinate 5,726,772 downwards.
TGGGCTGGGTGACCGACTACATCACCGAGTCCTGGCACAAGGACGTCACGGTCTAGACCTCTAGGCGCCGACGTCGGGGAGCTTGAGGTCGAGCGTCGGCGCCTCGGTGCCGCCGTCGACCTCGAGCATCTTCCCGGTGACGAACTGCCCGGCCCGGGAGGTCAGGTAGACCACCGCGGCGGCGATGTCCTCCGCCTCCCCGATGCGTCCGAGCGGGGTCTTCGACTCGATCTCGCCACGCATGGTGTCGTCGCCCGCCACGAACTCGAGGGCACTGGTACGCACCGAGCCGACGAAGATGCCGTTGACCCGGATCCGCGGCGCCAGGTCGGTCGCGGCCAGCCGCGTCCAGTGCGCCAGCGCCGCCTTCGCGGTGCCGTAGGCGAGATAGCCGCGCCCTGCCGTACGCCCCATCATCGAGCTGATCGACACCACCGACTGCTGCCCGTCCGGGCTCTTCACCAGGTACGGCACCGCCGCCCGCGTCAGTGCGTGCGCGGTGGTCACGTTGAAGTGGAAGGCCTCCTCGAGGTAGCCCTCGTCGGTGTCGAGGAACGTGTTCGGGATCGTCCCGCCCACGTTGTTGACCACGATGTCGAGACGCCCGAACTCCTCGTACGCCGTTTCCGCCAGCCCCGCCGTCGCGTCCGTGTCGGCCAGGTCCGCCGGCACCACCAGCGCCCGTCGGCCCACCGCCTCGACCTTCGCGGCGACCTCCCGAAGCTGCTTCTCGGTGCGCGAGGCGATCACCACGTCCGCCCCGGCCTCGGCCAGAGCCACCGCGGTGGCCGCCCCGATCCCGCGCCCCGCCCCCGTCACGACGGCCACGTGGCCGGTCAGCCTGAATCGTTCGAGAATGCTCATCTGGTTTCCTTTCCTGCCGAGAAGGCGCCCCCGTCGGCCGAGACGTCACGCGCGTCGGCCGAGTGGGCACCACGGTGACGCTTCGGCCGACGTAGCTGACGCCTCGGCTTCAGTTGGTTCCGGCGACGAGGCCGCGGCCGGTGATCAGCGGGAGGTCGAGAGGGGAGACGAGGCCGGGTTCGGCGGCGACGACGGCTGGGATGGCGTTGACCAGGCGCTGGGCGGTGACGATCATCCCGGAGACGTTGTGGTCGCCGTGCTCGCCGTGGTGGCTGAACTCGACGGTCATCGACGGCTCGCCGGTGACCTCGATGCGGTAGCAGCCGTCGCCGGTGGCCGGGGTGGGCCAGTCGGGATCGGACTCCGCGTCGGTCCGGGTGACGTGCTCGAGAGTGATGCGGGGGACTCCGTCGACGCTGCCGGTGACGGTGAAGCGTACGGAGCCCTGGGTGCCTTCGGCGATGTCCACCGACACGGTCTTGGTGTCCTTGGTCGCCGGGCGGCGCTCGACGTGCTCGACGAGCGGCTCGTCGAGGGTCACCCCGAGGCCGGCGGCGAGGACCCGGACGACGGGGCCCCATGCTGTGCTCAGCACGCCCGGCTCCCACAGGAACGGCTTGTCCTCCAGCGAGCCCCCGAAGCCGAAGAGATCCTTCATCACAACGGGCTGGAAGTACGTCGAGTAGTCGGCGATCTCGCTGACCCGAAGGTGGTCGATCCGCTGGGACAGCGACGTCATCGCGAGCGGCAGCACGTCGTTGGCGAAGCCCGGGTCGATGCCGTTGACGTGCAGCGACGCACCGCCCTCGCGCCCGGCCTGGTCGATGCCCTCGATCATCTCGTCCGGCAGCGTCCCCTGCGGGTGCACCAGGATCACCGGCCCGGAAGAGACGACGTTGACCCCGTCCCGGATCAGCCCGGTCAGATCCTCGATCGCCTCGAAGACCCGGTCGTCGGTCATCGCCGCGTGGACGACGCAGTCCGGGGCGAGTGCGAGCAGCTCGTCGCGCGACGTTGTCGCCGCCACCCCGAGCGTACGTCCGAGCCCGGCCAGCTCTCCGGCGTCCTGACCTGCCTTCGCCGGCGTCGAGGTCCAGACCCCGACGAGCTCCAGGTCGGGATGCGCATCGACTCCCGCGATCGCATGACGACCCACCGTCCCGGTGGACCAGACGACGACTCTGAGCGGTTTCTCGGGACTCTGTGGACCTCTGGGGGCGTGGGGCATGACGGCAAATCTAGAACGCGTTTCAGTTTCGCGAAAGTGATTCGCCGAGGAAACTCGCCGGCGCTACGTTGGCGCCCATGACCGAGGCACTCTTCGAGGACACCCGCCATCCAACCGGTGCCCCCTACGTCGCGGACGAGTCCACGACCCTGCGCACGTTCCTCGACTTCCACCGGGCGACCCTGCTCAGGCAGGTCGCCGGCCTCGACCACGAGCAGCTCAACCGCCCCTTCCCGCCCACCGCCATGACGCTGGCCGGACTCCTGAAGCACATGGCGTACGTGGAAGACATCTGGTTCGGCGTACGCCTGGCGGGCAACAGCCCGGTCCCGCCGTTCGACACGGCTCCCTGGGACAACGACCAGGACTGGGAGTTCAACAGCGCCGCCGCGGACGATCCCGAGGCGCTGCGCACCCTGCTCCGCGACGCGATCGCCCGCTCCAACGAGCTCACCGACACCGCTGGCTCCCTCGACCAGATCGCGGTCGGCACGACCCGCGACGGCCAGTCGATCAGCCTGCGCTGGATCCTGGTCCACATGATCGAGGAGTACGCCCGCCACTGCGGGCACGCCGACCTCATGCGCGAGGCCATCGACGGAAAGGTTGACCTCTGATGCAGATCCGCGAAGCGACGGCCGAGGACTGGCCGCAGATCTACCCGTTCTGGTCCGAGATCGTGGCGGCGGGGGAGACCTACGCCTACCCCGAAGGCCTGTCCTCCGAGGAGGCCAAGGACATGTGGATGTACGACCACGTGGTCGTCGCGGTCGAGGGCGAGGAGATCCTCGGCAGCGCCAAGATGGGCCCCAACCGCCCGGGCCGCGGCAGCCACATCGGGACCGCCTCGTTCATGGTCTCCCCGAACGCCCGCGGCAAGGGCGTCGGCCGCGCCCTCGGCGACTACTGCGTGAGCTGGCACCGCGAGCAGGGCTTCCACGGCATCCAGTTCAACGCGGTCGTGGAGACCAACACCACCGCCGTACGCCTGTGGAAGTCCCTCGGCTTCCAGATCATCGGGACCGTCCCGGACGCGTTCGACTCGACGTCGCACGGCCGGGTCGGCCTCCATGTGATGTATCTGCCGCTGACCTGACCTCAGGCGTTCGCGGGGAAGGCGATGCCCGTGTTCGCGTGGCAGCGGTAGCCGTTGGGCACGCGGTCCAGGTACTGCTGGTGCGCGGGCTCGGCGGCATAGAAGGTCGGGACCTCGCGGATCTCGGTGGTGATCTCGCCGTAGCCCCGCCGGGCGATCTCGTCGCCGTAGACCTTGGTCAGCTCCTCAGCGGTCTCCCGCTGCGCGTCGGAGACGTAGTAGAGCGCCGAGCGGTACTGGGTCCCGACGTCGTTGCCCTGCCGCATCCCCTGCGTCGGGTCGTGCACCTCGAAGAACTTCTTGACGAGCTCCGCGTAGGAGACCACGGCGGGGTCGAAGACGACCCGGACCGCCTCGGTGTGGTTGGTCTGACCGCTGCAGACCTCGTCGTAGGTCGGGTTGGCGGTCGTGCCGCCCTGATACCCGACAGCGGTCGAGTAGACCCCCGGCGTCTGCCAGAAGATCTCCTCGGCGCCCCAGAAGCAGCCGAGACCGAAGTACGCCACCTCCGACCCCTCCGGCGCGGTGCCGTCCTCGGGGGAGGCGAGCAGCGGAGTCCCCAGGACGCGGTGCTTCGCGGGCAGGTCGAAGAGGGCCTGGTCGCGCCCGGCGAGGGTGCGGTCCTCGGGGAAGAGCTGTGTTGGCCGACCGAACATGAGTGACCTCCAGAAAGTCAGGGTTGCTACCAGTCTCCAACACAGTTCGACGCGCGAACGTTCCCGGATGGGCCGCGAGGTGGGATCGGACGTAGGCTCGGTTGTGTGAGCGAGCAGCAGCACCTCGGCAAGGCCGGTTTCGAGACCAAGGCGATCCACGCGGGCTACGAGCCCGACCCGACGACGGGTGCGGTGATCCCGCCGATCTACGCCACCACGACCTACAAGCAGGACGGCGTCGGTGGCCTGCGCAACGGCTATGAGTACAGCCGCTCCGCCAACCCGACCCGCACCGCGCTCGAGGGTGCGCTGGCGGCGGTCGAGGAGGGCGAGAAGGGGTTCGCCTTCGCCTCCGGTCTGGCTGCCGAGGACACCCTGATCCGCAGCCTGATGCGACCCGGTGACCACATGGTCATCCCCGACGACGCCTACGGCGGCACGCACCGGCTGATCGACAAGGTCGAGAGCCAGTGGGGGATCGCGCACACCCCGGCCCAGGTCGCCGACGTCGACGCGGTCGCGGCCGCGATCCAGCCTGGCAAGACCAAGGTCGTCTGGGTCGAGACGCCGACCAACCCGCTGCTCAACATCGCCGACATCTCGGCCCTGGCCACGGTCGCCCACGAGGCCGGCGCGCTGCTGGTCGTCGACAACACCTTCGCCAGCCCCTACCTGCAGCAGCCGCTCACCCTCGGCGCCGACGTGGTGGTGCACTCGACGACGAAGTACGTCGGTGGCCACTCCGACGTCGTTGGCGGCGCCGTGGTCGTGCGTGACCTCGAGCTCGCCGAGAAGATCGGCTACCTCCAGAACGCCGCCGGCGCGATCGCCGACCCGTTCGGGGCCTGGCTGACCCTTCGTGGCCTCAAGACCCTGGCGGTACGCATGGACCGCCACTGCGACAACGCCGAGCGCGTCGCCGACTTCCTGACCTCGCACCCGAAGGTCGGTGAGGTCATCTACCCGGGCCTGGAGACGCACCCGGGTCACACGACCGCCCAGAAGCAGATGAAGCGGTTCGGCGGCATGATCTCCTTCCGCGTCGAGGGCGGCGAGGCCGCTGCGCTCGCAGTGTGCGAGCGCACCAAGATCTTCACGCTGGGCGAGTCGCTCGGCGGTGTCGAGAGCCTGATCGAGCACCCGGGGCGGATGACGCACGCGTCGGTCGCGGGCACCGACCTCGAGGTGCCGGCCGACCTGGTCCGGCTCTCCGTCGGGATCGAGTACGCCGAGGACCTCGTCGCGGACCTCGAGCAGGCCCTTGACCAGAGCTGACTCGCCACAGACCGCCGTCTGCGTCGACTTCGGCTCCACCTGGACCAAGGCGCTCCACGTCGACCTCGTCTCCGGCGAGATCCTCGGCACCGCGAGCGCACCGACGTCGCTGCACGAGGTGATGGAGGCGTACGACGCCTGCCTGACCGCTCTCACCGAGAAGGACTCCCGGGCGGCCGACGCTGAGATCCTCGCCTGCTCCTCGGCAGGCGGCGGTCTTCGGATCGCCGTGGTCGGCAACGAGGAGCTGGTGACCGCCGAGGCCGGGCGCCGGGTGGCACTGTCCAGCGGGGGCAAGGTCGTCGCGGTGATCGCGACCGCAGGTCGTGAAGCTGAGAGTGACCTAGGGGCCACTCTCAGCGTCACAACCCCCGACCTGGTGCTGCTGACAGGCGGCACCGACGGCGGCAACCGGGATGCCGTCGTCTCGGCCGCACGCGAGCTGGCCGGGGCCGGCTGGCGTGGACCGGTGGTCGTGGCGGGCAACCGCGAGGCGAACCAGGAGATCGACGAGATCCTGGCCGATGTCCCTCATGTGACCTGCGACAACGTCGTTCCCAAGATCGGCGTGCTGGCGCCCGAGAGCGCCCGCGCGGCGGTCCGGGAGATGTTCCTCGAGCACGTGATCGGCGGCAAGAACCTCAGCAGCCGGGCCGACTTCCGGCGGATCGTCCAGGGTGCGACTCCCGATGTCGTGCTCCAGGGAGTCGAGACGCTGGCCGAGGTGCTCGGCGAGGACGTGGTCGTCGTCGACGTCGGCGGCGCCACGACCGACGTGCACAGCGTGGTCCGCCCCGACCCCGAGGCGGAGCACGTACGCGAGGAGGTCGTCGCCGTCACCCCGGTGACCCGGACCGTCGAGGGCGATCTGGGCATGCGCTGGTCGGCGACCACGACCCTCGCGGCGGCCGACCACTCCGACCCGAGCCTCGCCGAGTCGGATCTCTCCGGCGAGGTCGAGCATCGGCGCAACCACCCCGGCTGGCTGCCGCGCACCGAGCAGGACAAGGACATCGACGAGCTCCTGGCGAGGATCGCGATCTCCACGGCCCTGCAGCGGCACGCTGGACGCTCTCGGGTCGTCCTGTCCCCGAGCGGCAAGGTCATCGAGCGCACCGGCACCGACCTGCGCCGGGTCGGCGTGGTGATCGGCTCCGGCGGCGTACTGCGACACGGTCGCCGGGGCATCGAGGAGCGGGTGATGCGCTGGTCGGCGCGCGGCGGATGGCAGCTCCCGGAGGCGCCGCTGCGGGCGGTCGACAGCGACTACGTGCTCGCCGCAGTAGGGCTCCTCGCGCGGTCGCACCCCGCGACGGCACGGCACCTTGCGACCCACCTCACACCCTCCCGGTAGCCTCTGTCAGGTGACAGATCAGGGGGATGTTCCCGGGGGCGAGAAGCGGAGTGCCAAGGATGGCCTCGATCGGATGAAGGGCGCGTTCAAACGCAGCCGAGAGACGCGTGAGGCGCATCGCTTCGCCCAGGAGGAGGCCGACGCGCGCGAGTCCGCCGAGGTCGCCAAGGAGGCCGCAGCAGAGGCCCGTGAGTCGGCCGAGAACTTCGCGCTTCGCCTCGTCAACCAGTTCGAGCGCCTGCGCGAGGAGCGCCAGGAGCAGTTGGCCGCGCCGGAGCCGGTGACCGCTCCCAAGGCCGTCAGCCGCACCGACGTGCCCTACGGCGTCGAGCTCTCCGCGCAGTGGGCGTGGCGGTTCCTGGTGATCGTCGCCGCCGGCTACCTCATCGTCCGCGCTCTCGGCTTCCTCAGCATCGTCGTGGTCCCGGTGGTCATCGCGCTGCTGATCGCCGCGCTCGTCTCCCCGGTCGTCAACGGCCTGGCCCGGATAGGGCTCAAGCGGAGCATCTCGGCACTCTTCGTGGTGATCGGCGTGCTCGTGGCTGTCATCGCCATGCTGAGCTTCGCCGGCACCCAGGTCGCCAACGGCTTCAACGACCTGGCCGGGCAGACCGTCAAGGCGCTCGACGAGATCCGCGACTGGCTGATCAACGGCCCGTTCAACGCGAGCGAGACCCAGATCGACACCTGGCTCAACACGGTGCAGACCACGCTGGAGGACTGGGCGGCGGCGTACGCCTCCAACCCGTTCTCCCGGGTCAGCGAGGTCGGCGGGGTCGCCCTCGACGTCTTCGCCGGCCTGTTCATCGTGCTCTTCTCCACCTACTTCTTCTGCGCCGAGGGCGAGCGGATCTGGGGCTGGCTGGTCCGGCTCGCGCCGCGGGCCGCGCGCAGCCGGATGGACAGCTCGGGCCGGGTGGCCTGGGTGTCGCTGACCCAGTTCACCCGGGCGACGGTCATCGTGGCCGCGGTCGACGCGGTCGGCATCATGATCATCGCCACGGCCCTGCAGGTCCCGTTCGTGGCGGCGATCGGCGTGCTCGTCTTCCTGAGCTCGTTCGTGCCCCTGATCGGTGCCACCGTCGCCGGCGCGGTCGCCGTGCTCGTCGCGCTGGTCTCCCAGGGACCGGTGACGGCGCTGCTGATGCTCGGCGGCGTGATCCTGGTCCAGCAGCTCGAGGCCCACGGCCTGCAGCCGTTCCTGCTCGGCCGCTGGGTCCGGGTCCACCCGCTCGGCGTCATCCTGGCGGTCGCGACCGGCATCGTGCTCGGTGGCGTGGCCGGTGCGCTCGTGGCCGTGCCGCTGGTGGCCGCCCTCAACGCGGTGGCCAACCACCTGACCGCCACCGCCCCGGCCCAGGCCCTGGCCCAGGCTCAGGTGCCGACGTCGCCGCCCCCGTTGACGGCCAACGGGCCGACCTCCCCACCCCCGCCGAGCCCAGGAGCAGGCAGTGCCTGAGATGCATGGTCAGCCGACGTACGAGGACATCCTCGAGGCCCGCGAGCTGCTGCGCGATCACATCACCGAAACGCCTGTCCAGGGTGCCCGCTGGCTCACCGACATGATCGGCGACACGGTCATCCTCAAGTGCGAGAACCTGCAGCGAACGGGCTCCTTCAAGGCCCGCGGGGCCTTCGTACGCATCGCCCGGCTGACCGAGGAGCAGCGCAAGAACGGGGTGGTGGCCGCTAGCGCGGGCAACCACGCCCAGGGCGTCGCGTTGGCGGCGACGACCCTCGGCATCCCGTCCACCGTCTTCATGCCCGAAGGCGCGCCGATCCCGAAGGAGAAGGCCACCCGGGCGTACGGCGCTGAGGTGATCTTCGAGGGGCAGTACGTCGACCAGTGCCTCGAGGCCGCGATGGCCTTCGCCGAGCGCACCGGTGCCGTGATGATCCACCCCTTCGACCACCCCGACGTCGTCGCCGGCCAGGGCACGATCGGGCTCGAGATCCTCGAGCAGGCCCCGGACGTGAAGACGGTCGTCATCCCGCTCGGCGGTGGTGGCCTGCTCGCCGGTGCGGCGCTCGCGATCAAGGCGAAGCATCCCGACGTGAAGGTGATCGGCGTGCAGGCCGAGACGGCCGCCGCCTACCCGGTCTCGCTGCGCGAGGGCCGTCCGATCCGGCTCGACAAGATGCCGACGATGGCCGACGGCATCGCGGTCGGTCTGCCGGGGGAGACCAACTTCCCGATGATCCAGACCTACGTCGACGAGATCCGTACGGTCTCGGAGGAGGCGATCTCGAGCGCGCTGCTGGCGCTCGCCGAGCGGGCCAAGCTGGTCGTCGAGCCCGCCGGCGCGGTCGGCGTGGCCGCTCTGATGGACGCGCCCGAGGCCTTCGAGGGCCCCGTCGTGGTGGTGCTCTCCGGCGGCAACATCGACCCGCTCCTGCTCGGCAAGGTGATCCAGCACGGCATGACGCTGGCCGGGCGCTACCTGCCGGTCGCGGTGACGATCCCCGACCAGCCCGGGGCGCTCGCCACTTTGCTGTCGGTGATCGGCGACACCGGAGCCAACGTCATGGAGGTCGTGCACTCGCGCACCAACCCCGGACTGCGGCTCGCCGAGGTCGGTGTGCAGCTCCAGCTGGAGACCCGGGGTCAGACCCACGCCGAGCGAGTGCTCGAACAGTTGCGCAGCAAGGGATATCCAGCGACCACGCCCTGACGTTTGACCTGACGTTCCGGGGAACGGTCCCGAGGTCAGATTGCGCAACGTTTCGGTCGCGAACTGTCTTCGGGTGTGGTTGCCTTGTTAAACTGAACCTTCTGACGATCTCCCGCGGAACGTTCAGCTGGGTGAAACACGCCCGCTCAGCAGGGAGAAAAGGCGCCGGTTGATGGGGGTTGACCGGCGCCCCTTACCTATTCACTACCCATCAGGAGTAACTCGCTATGACTCAGTCGACCGAGACCACGGCTGCCACTATCTGGCTCAGCAAGGGTGCATTCGACAAGCTCACCGCCGAGTTGGAAGACCTGAAGGGCCCCCGACGCCAGGAGATCCTTGCCGAGATCAGCTCTGCCCGCGACGAAGGTGACCTCAAGGAGAATGGCGGCTACCACGCCGCTCGCGAGGAGCAGGGCAAGCTCGAGGGGCAGATCCAGCAGCTCGAGGCACTGCTGCGCAAGGCCGACACCACCGTCCCCGAGGACGACGGTGTCGTCTCGGTCGGCAAGCTGGTCACGTTCAAGTTCGAGGGCGATGACGACGACGAGGCCGAGACCCGCCTCATCGCCTCGATCGAGATGAAGGACTACGCGGGCGGCGTCGAGATCTCCTCTGCAGCCTCGCCCATCGGCGCTGCCCTCATCGGTGCCAGCGTCGGCGACACCGTGACCTACGAGGGTCCTCGCGGGCCGCTCAAGGTCGAGATCCTGAAGACTGAGGTTTTCACCGGGTAGGGATACCCGGTTAACCGGTGATTCCTGCACTTCTCGGGCAATGCAACGCCAGAGAAGTGCAGGGATTGCCTGAGAAGTACGGTCACTCGACCGTGCACTCGCCCCACTCGACCCGCAGCGCGCGGCGCTCGGTCGGGATGGTGATCGTCTGGCGCCCCTCGGTGGCGGTGAACTCGACGTGGCCGACCTTCTCTTCCTGGTCGTCCTCGGCCTCGACGGTGCAGACCGGCTTCGCGTCCTTGTCGTGGAGGCGTACGACGAAGGTCACCTCGACCTCGTTCTCGCTGACTGCCTCCCACTTCTCCAGCCCGGAGGAGACCTCGGGGTGAAGAGCCAGCCACAGTGCCCAGCCGAACCAGCCGATGATCGCCACCAGGGCGAGGACAAGCCCGATCATGAGTACGCCCGGGCGACGGCGCGGGCCGCGGCCGTAGCGGGCCGCGATGCGGGATTCTTCAGAGTTCATGGCTTCGGGCTCCGCTTCAGCAGACTCACGGCTTCGGGATCCGCTTTCGGCAGATGACGGCGTGCTCACGGGAAACATGGTCCCACCCCGCCGAAGGAGACCGCACATCCGTCCCCGGACGCCTACCACCAAAGTTGTCCGCGGAGTGGGAGCGGGTAACCGATTGGTGAGACGGAGCGTGGTTAGGATTGAACCCATGCCAGAGCAGCTCCAGCAGGCGTTCCGCCTGATGCACGTGCACGCGCACCCCGACGACGAGTCGAGCAAGGGCGCCGGGATCACCGCGAAGTACGTCGCCGAAGGGGTCGACGTCCATGTCGCGACGTGTACGGGCGGCGAGCGGGGCGACATCCTCAACCCGAAGATGGAGCGCCCCGGGATCCTGGAGAACATCCACGAGATCCGCCGCGAGGAGATGCATCGCGCCCGCGACATCCTCGGCATCAAGCAGGACTGGCTCGGCTTCGTCGACTCCGGTTGGGTCGAGGAGTTCATGCTGGTCAAGGAGATGGGGGCCAAGGACTGGTCGCTGCTCCCCGAGGGCTGCTTCGGCCGGACGCCGCTCGAGGTGAGCACGCGCCGGCTCGTCGAGATCATCCGCTCCTTCCGGCCGCATGTGGTCACGACGTACGACGAGAACGGGGGCTACCCGCACCCGGACCACATCATGTGCCACCGGGTCTCGGTGGAGGCGTTCCGGGCGGCGGGCGACCCTGACCTGTTCCCGGACGCGGGCGAGCCGTGGCAGCCGCTGAAGCTCTACTACAGCCACACCTTCAACTACCCCCGCATGATCGCCCTGCACGAGGCGATCAAGCGTCATGGCCTCGCCTCGCCATACGAGGAGCGCCTCGAGGAGTGGAAGCCGGACCCGGGCTGGGACGAGCGGGTCACCACGAAGGTCGAGTGCGCCGAGTTCTTCGGCGTACGTGACCAGGCCCTGCTCGCGCACGCCACCCAGATCGACCCCGACGGCCCCTGGTTCGCGGTGCCCCGGGAGATCGAGAAGGAGGCCTGGCCGACTGAGGACTACGAGCTGGTGACCTCCTACGTGCCGGTGCCGGAGGCGGAGAAGCGCGAGGAGACCGATCTCTTCGCCGGTCTCGACGTCTCCACCGCCGACGACGAGGGCAAGGCCGCCGTCGGTCGCGAGATCAGCTTCGGCAAGGTCGTCACCGCCTGAGCTTTCCTCAGACAAGAGTGAGACAATGTCGGTATGTCCGGCCTCCCGATGACGACGCAGACTCTGCACACCTCCCAGCCCGCTCCTGAGCCCACCCCGCCGCAGGACGAGGACGTGGTCGCGGGCTGGACCGCCTTCGGCATCTTCATCGCGCTCTGCGTCGCCGTCGCGGTGATCGCGTGGAGCATGCTGCGTCAGTTCAAGAAGGTCGAGAAGGCCAAGGTCGAGGGTGTCTTCGGCGAGGAGGCCCAGGCCGAGGCGATCGCCCAGCAGGCCGCCAAGGACGAGATCAAGAAGCTGAAGCGCTAGTTCTCGAGAGCCCGGCGCTCAGAGCGTCGGGGCGATCGAGGGCAGCAGGTCCTGGAACGTACGCCCGTTGCCGATCTCGCCGAGCGCGGTCATCGCCCAGCCACCGTCCTGACGGCTGACCTTGGCCATGATCTCGGCGGTGTGCGGGCCGGTCTGGCTGACGTCGAAGCGGGCGATCTCGGTGCGGGTGTTCTCGTCGACGAGACGGCAGAACGCGTTCTGGATCTGGGCGAAGCTCTGTCCGGTGAAGGAGTTGATCGTGAACACGATCTGCGCGACCTCGGCCGGCACGCGGTCGAGGTGGACGATGATCGACTCGTCGTCGCCCTCGCCGGCGCCGGTGCGGTTGTCGCCGGTGTGGACGACGGCGCCGTCCCTGGACTTCAGCTGCCGGAACCAGGCCTGGTCGAGGTGGGCGCCGGTCGCGTCGTAGAGGATCGCGGAGGCGTCCATGTCGACGTCGGCGCCACGGAACCCGCCGAAGAGCCCCTGTCTGACGGCGTCCCAACCGAGCGCTATCCGTACGTGCGTCATGCTGCTGCCGTCACCTGTGGTGAGCGAGACCGACTGTCCCTTGGCGAGCGAGACGGACAACTGATCCTCCGAGGGCTGGACCGACGCGGGCCGGAGCGGGCGGGACGCCACCACCCTAGTCAATCGTGACGGTCACCGGTTCGGTTCCGGTCGCCTCGACCAGGATCCGGTTGTGCTCGGCCTCGCCGACGACCCGACCGCCCTCGACGGCGATGTCCGGCCCGGAGGGGTAGTGGATCGGGCTGACGAAGATCTCGGTCGGCTCCTCGATCTCAGCGGACGGCTCGTAGGTGTAGCTGAACGCGCCGGTGGCGGGGTCGAAGGAGAGGTCGACCGGGGTGCCGGCCGTGGCCTGCGGGTAGGTGCGGACCAGCGTACGCAGCTTCTCGGACTTCACCGTCGAGAGATCGGCGTCGTCTGCGAACATCCCCTGCGCGCCGTCGGCGGTGGTCGGGTCGTCCCAATGTTTGTAGGCCCAGTGCATCCAGGAGGTGAAGTGGTCGTCGGCCGAGGCGGTGTCGATGGCCAGCAGCTCGGTGTTGTCGGTCGCGCCGAACTCCGACATCAGGTTGGTCGCGCCCATCGTCTCGGCCTGCTCGAGCGCCTTGAGGTTGTGTGTCTCGTCGTAGTCCTTGCAGCCGCTGACCCCGATCGGGATGCCCTGGGAGTCGAGGTAGCCGTACGGGCAGTAGCTGTGCCAGGAGTAGCCGACCTGGTCGTCGTTGGCCCGCCCGAAGCTCGAGTTGGGGACCTGGTTGGCGAGCAGCTGCGACTCGAACCAGACGATGCCGTCGGGGTCGGACCGGCGGATCGCCGCCGTCGCCCTCTCGTACGCCGGCTGGAACTCGTCCCGGTAGGAGCTCGCGCACCCGGTGATCGGGCAGGTCAGCCACTCCCGTCCCGCCCACGGCTCGTTGATGAGGTCGTAGCCCATCGAGTAGGGCTGGTCGCCCCACCGCTGCGCGACCGCGCCCCAGGCCGCGGCCCAGCCGTCCTGCACACCGTTCTTGTTCGCCCAGAAGTTGTCGTAGACGGTGGCCAGCTCGGGCGTGATGTACGTCGCAGGGAAGGACAGCTTGATCGGCGGGTGCAGGTTGTAGGGCGCCGGCCGTTTCGCCGCCCAGTCGGGTACGCCCTCGCCGCCGTAGGTCTCGTGCCACATGTCCTGGTGGAAGTCGTACTGCATCCAGATGCCCTTGTCGGCGAGCAGGTCGATCACCCGCTGCCAGTCGTCGAGGTAGTCCTCGTCGACCTGCCCGGGGGCGTCCGGGGTCACGCCCGCCCACAGGGTGCCGATCCGGACGCCGTTGAAGCCGTGCTCCGCCAGCCATTCCGCATCGGCCGCGGTGAAGCCTTCGGGCGAGTCGGGTGGGACGTACGGATCGTGCTTCCAGACCAGGTTCTGCCCGTGCACGAGCACGATCCGGCCGTGCTGGTCGACCAGCCAGCGCCCCTCGCGGGAGAGCCGTGGCGTCTCCTCCATCGGGTCCGCGCCAGCGGGCCCGACCGGGCTCAGCAGCGAGGTCCCGAAGGCGAGCACGGCCGCCGCGGCGGCCACGATTCCGAAGCTTCCCGAGCGACGAGGCATGTCCGGAACCTATTGGTCCCCGCCGCCACCGACAAGAACGTGTTCTCATTCTGGACGTATGGCCCGCCAGGACGGCGCCTGCAGTGGACATGGGTGCCCTACGTGCGGTTGAGTCAGACGAGGAGCATTGGGGGAGAATGTCACCTGTGAGAGACGAAGCGAGCGGCTGGTCAGGCACCTGGGTGGCCGAACGTCTGGGCGTGCGTCTGCGGACGACCGACGCGCCGAGCGGGATGATGCTCACCGATCTGGTCGGTCTGGCGGTGCGACGCAACCCCCGCCGGGCGCAGCTCCTGGTCTCCTCCGTCCTCGGCAAGCACGTCCCGACCGACCCGCGTCTGGTGACCGACGCAGGGCTGCGCCTGGGGGCCAAAGCGCGCGCCGCGGCCACCGGTGACGCGGTGGTCCTCGGCTACGCCGAGACCGCGACCGCGCTCGGCCATCTCGTCGCCGACGCCCTCGGAGCGCCCTACCTGCACTCCACCCGCCGGGTCGTCGACGGTATCGAGTCAGTCGCCGACTTCTTCGAGGAGCACTCGCACGCGACCGCCCACCGGCTGCTCCCCGCCGACCCGGCTTTCCTCGCCCGTGCCGAGACCCTGGTGCTGGTCGACGACGAGGTCATCACCGGCAAGACCGTCGTCAACACCATCCGGGCGCTGCACAAGAAGTTCCCGCACAAGCACTACGTCGTGGCCGCGCTCGTCGACCTGCGCTCGGAGGCGGACCGCGGCCGGATGGAGCGCTCGATCAAGCGGCTGCGCGCGACCTTGGACGTGGTCTCCCTCGCGAGCGGCGAGATCGAGCTGCCCGAGGACCTCGCCGACAACGGCAACCGGCTCATCGACACCGTCGAGAACCTCCGTCAGCTGGCCGGCGTCGAGACGAACCGGCGTCCGCGCGGCGAGGTCGTCCAGGTCGTCGCGACCTGGCCACGCGCCGTCCCGGAGGGCGGCCGCCACGGCTTCACGGCCGGCGCCTCCGGCTCCTACGAGTCGGCCGTCACGGTGACCGCGGCGGCCGTCGCCGGCCGCATCCCCGACGGCCCGGTGCATGTGCTCGGCACCGAGGAGCTGATGTACGCACCCCTGCGGATCGCCTCCGCGCTGGCGGACCGGCGCGCGGCCGAGGGCCGCCGCCACGAGATCACCTACTCGACGACGACGCGGTCGCCGGTGCTCGACGTCGACGATCCGGGCTACGCGATCCGCACCGCGATCACCTTCCCGTCCCACGACGCCCCGGCCGACGGCGACGGGCCGCGCTACGCCTACAACCTGCGTGAGGGCGCCTTCGAGACGATCGTGCTGGTGGTCGACGAGCCGGCCGACACCCCCGCGCTGCACGAGGAGGGCGGCCTGGTCGACCAGCTCGCCCGGCTCGCGCCGCGGGTCGTGGTCGTGACCATCCCGGCGTACGCCCCGGAGCCGCGCCACGACCAGCCGGCGCGGCAGCTGCCTGCTCCGCTCCACGGGCCGGCCTTCGGCTCCTATGACCGCGATGACGTCGCCTGGCTGCTCAAGGACCTGTCCGCGGACACGGCCGAGGCACCGGCCGAGGAGCACGCGGAGGCTCACCGGGAGCTCTTCGACGAGGCCCTGACCGCATCGGCCCAGCGGGTCGCGTACGCCATCGGCCTGGTCACCGAGCAGGTGCTGGCCCGGCGCGGGCAGGACGCCGTGCTAGTCTCCCTGGTGCGTGCCGGCATCCCGATCGGGGTGCTGATGCGGCGCTGGGCGCAGCGCGTGCACGGGCTCGACCTGCCGCACTATGCGATCTCGATGATCCGTGGGCGCGGCATCGACCAGACCGCGCTCGCCTATCTCGCCGCCCACCACGACCCCGCGCAGGTGATGTTCGTGGACGGGTGGACCGGCACGGGCGCGATCGCCCGCGAGCTGGCCGCGTCGGTCGAGAAGGCCAACTCGACGCTCGACGCCCATCTGGCCTCGCCGTTCTCCCCGGAGCTCGCGGTCCTCGCCGACCCGGGCCGGAGCGTGGCGGTCTACGGCACCCGCGAGGACTACCTGATCCCGTCGGCGTCCCTCGGGTCGACAGTCTCCGGCCTCGTCTCGCGCCCCATCATCGACGACGACCGGGTCGGCCCCAACGACTTCCACGGCGCGGTGTTCCACGCCGACCTGGCTTCGGCCGACGTGTCCAAGAAGTTCATCGACACCGTCGCGGCCCGCTTCCCGATCGTGCGCACCAAGGTGATGCTCGACCTCGGTGCCCACCTAGGCGGCGACCACACGCCCACCTGGGTGGGCTGGGACGCGGTCGAGGAGGTCGCGGAGAAGTTCGCGGACGGCGACGTCAGCCTCGTCCAGGCCGGCGTCGACGAGACCCTCCGGCTGCTGCTGCACGGTGAGCCGGCGAAGATCCTGGTGGACCCGGCCCACGACACCGACCTGGGCCCCGTCAAGAAGCTCGCCGAGGCGCGCGACGTGCCGGTGGAGCGCATCTCCGGCCTGCCCTACTCCTGCATCGGTCTCGTACGTCCCTGATGCCGGTGCGCCCGCCACAGGACCTGGTCGTCGTCGGGAGCATCAACGTCGATCTGACGGCGCTCGTCGAGCGGTTGCCCGGCGCCGGAGAGACCGTCGGTGGTGGTCGGCTGCGCCGTGACGTCGGTGGGAAGGGTGCCAACCAGGCCGTCGCGGCGAGCCGGCTGGGAGCCCGGGTGCGGATGATCGGCGCGGTCGGCTCCGATGCCGACGGTACCTGGGCGCTCGAGACGATCCGGACCGCCGGGGTCGATGTCGCCGGGGTCTGCATCACCGACTCGCCGACCGGCACGGCGCTGATCGCCGTCGACGCGGCCGGGGAGAACCAGATCGTGGTGTGCGCCGGCGCCAACGCGTCGGTCGGCGCCGACGGGATCTCGGTCGGGGCGGACGAGGCCGTGCTGATGCAGCTCGAGCTGTCCCTGGAGGTGATCCGCGCCGTCGCCGCGCGGGCGCCGGGGTTCGTCGCGCTCAACGCCGCCCCGGCCCAGCACCTCCCGGCCGACCTCGTCGAGCGGGTCGACCTGTTCATCGTCAACGAGACCGAGTACGCCGCGATGCCCGAGCTGCGCGCGGCCCGGCGGGTCGCGGTGACCTACGGCGCCTCGGGTGCGGCCATGATCACCGAGGGCACCGAGACCGCTCGCGTCCCCGCCGCGCCGGCGCCGGACGTGGTCAACACCGTCGGCGCCGGCGATGCGTTCTCCGCTGCGCTCACCCTCGCGATCCAGGCCGGCACACCGGACGATCAGGCGCTGCGTACTGCCTGCGCGGTCGGCGCCGCCGCGGTCGCGCACCCCAGCGCCCAGCCGCCGCTGGAGCGGTTCGAGACGTACGTCTAGCCCAGTTCTTTCCGGAAGAAGTGGGTGGCGTGGGGGTTGTCGTTGTAGCGGTCGATGCGCTCGTAGCCGGCCCGCTCGTACATCCCGATCGCCTCGCTGAGGACGTCGCGGGTGTCGAGGCGTACGACCGTGTGGCCCAGCCGCAGCGCCTCGGCCTCGAGGTGGCGCAGCAGGCGTGAGCCGAGGCCCGCGCCGCGCCAGGCGGGATCGACCCACATGCGCTTGATCTCGCCGGTGCCGCCGAACTCGCGGACCGCACCGGAGGCGACCGGGGCGCCGTCGCTGGCAGCCACGAAGAAGGCACCGTGGGGCGCGCGCAGGGAGGGGTCGTCGCCGAAGCCCTCGTCGCCGACGGTGAACCCGAAGCGGTCGCCGATCTCGGCGAAGTAGTGGCCCATCGCCTCCTGGGCCATCGGGTCGCGTGGGTCGACCTGCTCGATCGTGATCGCGGCGGCCCGCACCAGCAGGTCGGCCGTCGCCAGCGCCTCGTTGAGACGGTCGCGCTGCCGCTGGGTCAGCGGATCGAGCAGCAGGTGGGCGCGCTCCTCGGAGCGGCGCTCGAGGTCGTCCCACTGCTTGAGGCCGTCCTCGGTGAGCGCCACCAGCCGGCGCCGGCCGTCGGAGGGGTCGCGGTCCATCGCGACGTACCCCTTGCTCTCCAGCGTCCGCAGCATCCGGCTGACGTAGCCGGAGTCGAGGCCGCCGAGCCTGGTCCTGAGGTCCTGAACGGTATGAGCGCCGAGCCCGATCTCGTAGAGGATCCGAGCCGTGCCATAGGGGAGGCCACTGCCGAGGAAGGAGTCCTCGAGCGCTCCCACCCGACGGACGTAGTTCATGTTGAACTTGCGCATCACCGAGGTGTCCACTGTCATATACCTGACTTTAGTCAGGTATATGACAGAACCCAAGGGCGGATTCCCTACAAATGACAAACGGCCCGTCCTCTCGGACGGGCCGTTCTGATGGGGTGAGCGACGGGGCTTGAACCCGCGACCCTCGCGACCACAACGCGATGCTCTACCAGCTGAGCTACGCCCACCATCGGCTCGGACAGCGCATGTCCGAACCAGCAAGAATCATAGGGGAATCAGACCGGATCTGTGGAATCGGGGGCGGCCACCGGGTCGCCGAGGCCGGTGATCGAGGCTCCGTGCCGGCCGGCGATCTCCTTCGCCACCTCGGAGTCCGGGCCGGGCATCGGCACGAAGACCGCCTCGCGGTAGTAGCGAAGCTCCTCGATCGACTCCTGGATGTCGGCCAGCGCACGGTGGTTGCCGCGCTTGGGGGGAGCCGAGAAGTAGGCCCGCGGGAACCAGCGCCGTGACAGCTCCTTGATCGAGGAGACGTCGACGTTGCGGTAGTGGAGGAACCCCTCCAGCTCGGGCATGTCGCGGGCCAGGAAGTTGCGGTCGGTGGCCACCGTGTTGCCGCCCAGCGGCGGTCGGGAGTCCTTGCCGCAGTGCTCCCAGACGTAGGCCAGGACCTGCTCCTCCGCCTCCCGCATCGGCACACCGTTCTCGAGCTCGACCAGCAGGCCGGACTTGGTGTGCATGTCTCGTACGAAGTCGTCCATCTGCTCCAGCGCCTCGGCCGGGGGCTTGATGATGATGTCGACCCCGTCGCCGAGCACGTTGAGATCGAAGTCGGTGACGAGGGCTGCCACCTCGATGAGCGCATCGTGCTCGAGGGACAGCCCCGTCATCTCGCAGTCGATCCAGACCAGACGTTCGTTCAGTGAAGCCACCGGAGCACCATAACGCCGCTGGTCAACGGCTTTGCGGAGGGATAGGCGACGATGTGATAACGGTTCCCATGGCGTGGTTTCAGCCTGCGCTCAGGAGAAGTGCCTATGTTGGCTCCATGAGCACGGATTCAGCCAGCAGCCACTCGCGCAAAGAGAAGCGTGAGGCACGCGCTGCCAAGGCCGCCGCGGAGCTGGAGGCTCTGCGCAAGAAGCAGGCCCGCAAGTCGATCCTCACCGTCGCGGCGGTCGTCGTCGCCATCGCGGTGATCATCGGTGGCCTCGTCTGGTTCAGCGTGAACCGCTCCGGCGACGACAAGGTCACCGCGGTGGAGGCCGGCAGCAGCGAGCACGGCCTGGTGATCGGACCCGACGACGCGCCGCACAAGGTCGTCATCTACGAGGACTTCCTGTGCCCCTACTGCGGCGAGTTCGAGGCCGCGTCCCGCGATGACCTCGCCGACCTCGCCGCCGACGGCAAGGTCCAGGTCGACTACCGCCCGTTCGTGCTCCTCGACCAGGTCGGCCCCTACTCCGAGCTCGCCACCTCGGCCTTCGCGGTCGTCCAGGAGGAGGCCGGTGACGAGGTTGCCAAGAAGTTCCACGACCTGCTCTTCGAGAACCAGCCCAGCGAGTCCGGCCCGTTCCCGAAGGCCGCCGATCTCGTCGACCTCGCCGTCGAGGCCGGTGCCGAGGAGTCCGCCGTCAAGGACCGCATCGAGAGCCTCGACGGCAAGGCCTGGGCCGACGCCGCCACCAAGGCCGCCGCCGACGACGGCGTCCAGGGCACCCCGACCGTCCTGCTCGACGGCAAGCAGTTCCAGGACGGCAACACCGTCCAGGAGTACGCCGCGAACCTGGTCGAGCAGATCTCCTGACCGGGCTCGGGCTGCGCGCGGCCCGGTCCGCGTTGCCCCAGGTTCGGCTCGCGTTTCCGTAGGCACTTTAGGGTTCGGCGACAGCCAACGGTAGCTGTGCCGGAAGACCCCTAGGCGAAGGTGCTCGAGATGGCGTACGCGACAACCGAAGACGGGCATCGGATCTATGTGAAGCCGACTGATCCGCGGGCACTGGGCCTGATCGCCAACAAGGGTCGGATCATCCGCGGCTCGCTCGAGCTGTGGCGGCTGGCGCTCGGGCTGCACGAGTGGCGGACCGTGATCGAC
Source organism: Nocardioides sp. NBC_00850 (assembly GCF_045207335.1). Classification (NCBI taxonomy): domain Bacteria; kingdom Bacillati; phylum Actinomycetota; class Actinomycetes; order Propionibacteriales; family Nocardioidaceae; genus Nocardioides; species Nocardioides sp. NBC_00850. The sequence continues at coordinate 5,706,554 of NZ_CP108845.1, read as the reverse complement.
ATCGGTGTGAACTACGGCGAGATGCTCGTCGGGGTGGACATCCCCGAGGGCGTGGAGCTGATCGGGTTCGAGCCGAACACCTCGCTGCACAAGGTCCTGCGAAAGACCCTCGAGACCCGCGGGATCACCATCGACCTGCGCGCGCAGGCCGTCGCCGACAAGCCCGGCGCCGCGCGGTTCGCGGTCGACCGGACCTGGTCGGGGACGTCGTCGCTGTACGACGAGCGCCACGACGGCTCGGCCCGCTGGCAGCTTCGCGACGTCCAGGTCACCACGCTCGACGAGGTGCTCGCCGGCTCCGGGCGGCCGTTCTGCGTGAAGGTGGATGTCGAGGGCTTCGAGCCCGAGGTCGTCGACGGCGCAGTGCGGTCGCTGACCGATACTGCCCACTGGGCGTTGATGCTCGAGATCGAGCACATGGACCGTGGCTACCTCGCCGAGCTGGCCAGGACGCGCGACGTGTTCGTGAAGGAGAAGGACTCGACCTCGCTCCAGCGGGTGCCGGGCGGGCGGGTCGCCGTCGAGGAGCTTCTCGATGACCCGAGGCTGCACCGGCAGGACTGTCTGGTCCTGAGCCCGCCGCTGGCCGCTGAACAGCGATAACGTGGCGGCATGACCGAGATCCAGATCGTCGAGCAGTTCCTGGCCGCGCTCGAGACCGGTGAGGTCGACGCTGCGCTGGCGCTGTGCGCCGACGACGTCACCTACCAGAACGTTCCTCTTCCACCTGCGCGTGGCCTGTCCGAGGTCGGGCGCCAGCTGCGGGTGATGGGGAAGTACACGACCGGCTTCGAGGTCCGGATGATCAACATCGCCGCCAACGGCCCGGTGGTGCTCACCGAACGCATCGACGTGCTCAGCCGCGGCTCGGTCTCCGCCGAGTTCTGGGTGTGCGGCACCTTCGAGGTGCGCGACGGCAAGATCGTGCTCTGGCGCGACTACTTCGACTGGACGACGTTCATCGCAGCCGGCATCAAGGGCGTCGGCCGGGCAGCGTTCGGCGCGATCCGGAGGGTCGTCGGGCGCTGAGGTACGGGAAAGGTACGGGAAGGCCCGGAGCCGGCGCGGAGATAGCGTCCGCTGGACCTCCGGCCAACACTGGCCGGTTCGTACCTCAACCGAAGGGAAGACCGTGAACACTGTCACTCAGCGCGCTGCTCGAAAGCTCCTCGCCACCGCGGTGGCCGGACTCGTGATGGGCTCGGCGCTCGTGGCCATGAGCACCACCTCCTCGCAGGCGGCGGGGTGGGGAACCATCTCGGACCGGAGCGTGAACAAGGTGCTCAGCTCGAGGTCGTGGACCACGCTTCGTCCTGCCTTCAGCACCTCGGCGAACGTCAGGTACCGCTACTGCGTGACGCTCAGGGGACGCGGAACCGTGAACCTCCAGCCGCAGGCGTTCAGCACCGAGACCAGCGTGAACAACTCCTCGTACGTCACCAGGTGCACCAAGTCCTACCGCGGCCCCGCCAACCGGTTCACCCCGACGGCCGCGAGGATCGGCGACGGTGCGGTGCGGGTCGGTCGGATCAAGGTTCAGCGCTGGTACGCCGGAAGCGTTCCGGGCTGAACAGCGAGGCCTCTTCCTATTTCTGTGACGTGAGTCACAAGAGAGCCCTATTCTCAAAGGCATGCCACGTGCGTCAGCCGCTCTCCTCGCCCTGCTTCTGACCGCTTCCGCTCTTGTCGCCTCGACCGGCACGGCGCTCGCAGACCCGGAACCACCCGGTGACCAGCCGCTTCCCGGCTACACGATCAGCAACCCGCCGGTGGCGCCGATCGTCGTCGGCGGCGAGGCGACCACCGTGCGTCAGGGCGTGCACGAGCATGCCGCGTACGTCCTCGAGGTGCCGGCCGACTGGAACGGCGAGCTGGTGATGTGGGCCCACGGCTACCGCGGGCTCAGCTACACGCTGACGCCCGAGACGCCGGGGTTCGGGCTGCGGCGTACGTTCCTCGAGCAGGGCTACGCCTGGGCGGCGTCGAGCTACTCGACCAACGGCTATGACGTGGGAGCCGGGGTGCGCTCGACCCGGGACCTGGCGACGTACGCCCCCGAGCTGCTGCCGCGCAAGGCGACCCGCACCTATGTGACCGGGGTGTCGATGGGCGGGCACGTGATCGGGCGCTCGCTGGAGCAGTATCCGGGCTTCTACGACGGCGCGATGCCGATGTGCGGGCAGCTGGGGGACGTGGAGCTCTTCGACTTCTTCGTCGACTACAACCTCGGTGCGCAGGCGTTGGCGGGGCACGACGCCTACCCGTACACCAAGGACTATCAGAGCGTCGACGTCCCGGTGATCAAGGAGCGGCTCGGGCTCGGCGGCACCCTGACTCCGGAGGGCGAGCAGCTGCGGGCCATGACCATCGAGCGCAGCGGCGGTCCGCGGCCGGGCGCGGTGGCGGCCTTCGGGCAGTGGAAGGACTTCCTCTTCACGCTGCCGTCGGTCGACGACGGCGGCACGCTGGGCTTCAACATCGGCCGGGTGGCGACCAACCGGGACACCGTCTACACGCCGAGCTCGCCGGTCGACCTCAACACCGAGATCGAGCGGGCGGACCCGACTGATCCGGCCGGGCGCTACAGCCACCGGCTCAATGCCCCGTCACGGATCTCCGGCCGTCCGACCGCCCCGGTGGTGAGCCTGCACAACCTCGGCGACATGTTCGTGCCGTTCTCGCTGGAGCAGATCTATCTGCGCGAGGTGAATCGCCACCACCGCGGTGGCTTGGTCGTGCAGCGGGCGATCCGCTCGGCCGGGCACTGCGAGTTCAGCCCCGCCGAGGCCTCGGCCGCCTGGGGCGACCTCGTCGACTGGGTCGAGCACGGTGACCGTCCGGCCGGCGACGACGTGCTCGACCGGGCAGCCGTCGCAGCACCCGACTACGGCTGCGCGTTCACCGATCCCACGGCGTACGGGACCGGGTCGCGTCGTCTCTACGCGCGCTGCCCCTGACCGGAGGTCAGCGGACGACGTCGTAGACGAGCTTGATGATGCCGTTGGCGTAGGTCTCCGACTCGACCAGCGCGAGCCGCTGCTTGTCCTTGTCGGTCTCGCTCCACATCGACTTGCCGGCGCCGAGGACGACAGGGAAGACGAGCAGGTGGTAGCGGTCGATCAGGCCGGCGTCGGCGAGGTTGCGGGCGAGCTCGGCGCTGCCGGCGACCAGGATCGGGCCACCGTCACCCTGCTTGAGGTCCTCGACCGCGTCGAGCGACTTCAGGACGGTCTGCGGGCCCCAGCCCTCGACCAGGGCGTCGTCGCCGAGGGTCGTCGAGACGACGTACTTCGGGATCTCCTTCACCACCGCGAAGTCCTCCATGTCGGGCCAGATCGGCGAGAACGCCTCATAGCTGCGCCGGCCGAACATCATCGCGCCGGCCTCCTCCATCTCGCTGCCCTTGATCGCGTAGGCCTCCGGCAGGAACTCGATGTCCTTGTAGGTCCAGCCGCCGCTGCGGTGCTGCTCGTATTCGGAGCCGCCGCCGGGGGAGTCGACGACGCCGTCGATGGACACGAAGGCGGAGTAGATGAGTGTGCGCATGGGTCGATCCTGCCGCGCGGGTCCCCATACCGCCACAAGTATTTCGTTGCGTATCTCGGTGCCGCACGTGATGGTGAGGCATGACCTTGTACGACGACCTCGGCGGCGAGCCCGCGCTGCGCCGGCTGAGCGACGCGTTCTACGAGAGGGTGCTGGCCGACGAGCTCCTCGCGCCGGTGTTCGCGAACTTCACGCCCACCCATGTCGAGCGGGTGGCGATCTGGCTCGGCGAGATCTTCGGTGGCCCGGCCGACTTCACCGCCAGGCTCGGCGGCCATCAGGCCCTGCTCAACGTCCACCTCGGCCTCGGGATCCGCGAGGAGCACCGGCAGCGCTGGCTCGAGCTCATGCGGGCAGCGATCGAGGAGGTCCTGGCCGACCGGCCAGAACTGCACGAGACGCTGATGGCCTACTTCGACTGGGGCACCGCCATCGCCAAGGACGTCTCCCAGGAGCCGCCGGGGACCGACCTCGGCGACCCGGGGCCGACGCCCCGCTGGGGCCGCGACGGGTTGGTGAAGGACTAGCCTGGCCGGGTGACCGCTCGACGACGTGCTCAGGAGTTCTGCGAGGCGTACGGCCTCTCGATGCCGATCCTTCAGGCGCCGATGGCGGGTGCCTGCCCGCCCGCGGCGGCGGCCGCGGTCGCCGACGCCGGCGGGATGGGCGCAGCTGGGGTGGTGCTCGACTCGCCGGAGCGGATCGCGGAGTGGGCCACTGAGTTCCGGTCGCTGTCGACGGGTTCGTTCCAGCTGAACATCTGGATCCCCGACCCGGCCGATGACGACCCGGCGAGGATCTCGGCGGCGGAGGAGTTCCTGACCCGGTTCGGTACGCCGGGCCCCGAACAGCCGCCCGCGCCGTCGTTCGAGGAGCAGTGCGAGGCGATGCTCGCCGCGCGGCCGACGGCCGTCTCCTCGATCATGGGGCTCTTCTCGCCGGAGTACGTCGACCGCCTGCACGAGGCCGGGATCGCCTGGTTCGCGTGCGCCACGACCCTGGCCGAGGCGATCGCCGCGCAGGAGGCCGGTGCCGACGCCATCGTGGCGCAGGGTCTCGAGGCCGGCGGGCACCGAGGGGTCTTCGAGCCGCAGACGGCTGAGCGTACGGCCGTCGGGCTCTTCGCCCTGCTGCCGCACATCGTCGACGGTGTCGACGTGCCGGTCATCGCCACTGGCGCGATCGCCGACGGACGTGCCGTCGCCGCCGCGCTGACCCTCGGGGCGAGTGCCGTGCAGGTCGGCACCGCGCTGCTGCGGTCGCCGGAGACCGCGATCGCCGACGCCTGGGCGGCCTCGCTCGACGGCCTCGCGCCGGAGGACACGGTCGCCACCCGCGCCTACTCCGGCCGCCTCGGCCGCGCCGCCCCGACTCCGTATGTGCGCTCCTGGGAGGCGCCGGATGCGCCTTCGCCCGCGCCCTACCCGCACCAGCGACGCCTGGTCGCCAGGTGGCGCAAGGGAACGCCCGACCCCGCTGCCGAGGTGGCCTTGGACCGGGCCAACCACTGGGCCGGCCAGGCCGCGGCGCGCGCGGTGGCCGAGCCGGCCGCCGACATCGTGACCCGCATGTGGAGCGAGGCACGGAGCCACTTGCCGGACACGGTTGAGATCGACCGTGTAGAACGGAAGGCATGAGCGAAACCTGGTCCCAGCGACTGCTCGCGGACGGCTTCGGCCGGATCGCGGAGACCCTTCCTTCGATCGTCGACGGCCTGTCGGTCGACGACCTGTTGTGGCGGCCCTACGACCGCGCGAACTCGATCGCCTGGATCCTGTGGCACATCGCCCGGATGGAGGACGCCCAGATCGCGCCGCTTGCCGGCGCCGACGAGGTGTGGGCGCGCGACGGCTGGGTGGAGCGGTTCGCGCTGCCGTACGCGCCCGGCGCGATGGGCTACGGGCAGAGCGCCGATGACGTCGCGGCATTCCGGCTCGAGGACCCGAAGCTGCTGACCGGCTACTACCAGGCCGTCCACCAGGCCACGATCGAGCTGGTCGACACGTTGAGCGAGGACGACCTCGCCCGCGTCATCGACGAGCGCTGGGACCCGCCCGTCACCCTCGCCGTGAGGCTGGTCAGCGTCGTCGACGACGCCGCCCAGCACATCGGCCAGGCGGCGTACGTCAAGGGCTTGCTGGGTCTCCGCTGATTCAGCGGCCGAGTCAGAGGACGGCGGCGATGGCCTCGTCGATCGAGGCGTCGCCGGAGACCAGCTCCCACTGCTTGCCGACGGTGGCGTCGTCGTCGATCACGGCGGCGATGACCGCGGCCACGTCGGCACGCGGGATAGTGTGGCGGTCGAGCTTCTCGGCCAGCTTCACCCGCCCGGTGGCGGGCTCGTCGGTGAGGCCTCCGGGACGCAGGATGGTCCAGGCGAGGTCGCTGTCGCGCAGGGCGATGTCGGCGTCGCGCTTGGCCTCGACGTAGGCCTTCCACACCTCGCCCGCATCGGCCGGGACCGGCTCGTCGACGCCGATCGCCGAGACCTGAACGAAGCGCCGGATGCCGGCGGCCTTCGCGCCCGCGATCGACTTGGTCGAGCCTTCCAGGTCGACGGTGCGCTTGCGCTCGATGTTGCCGTCGGGGCCGCCGCCGGCGGCGAAGACCACCGCATCGCAGCCGGCGAAGGCGGCGGCGAACGCGTCGGCGTCCTGGTTCTCGATGTCGAGCAGGCCGACCTCGGCGCCGAGCGCTTCGAGCTCGGCTCGGTAGCTCTCGCTGCGTACGAGCGCGACCGGGGTGTGGCCCGCGGCCGCGAGGATCGGATGGAGATGCAGGGCGACCTTGCCGTGGCCGCCGACGATGGCGATACGCATGCGTCCACGATAGGCACATCCACCACTGACAATTGTCACCGCCGGGTCCGGACAATCAGATCTGACGTCCGGGTGCCACGGAGCGCGAGTCTGGAGACACCGCCCACGGTGGGTGGTGGAGACGGAGGACAGGCATGACAACCGTGACGAACGAGACCGCGCAGCGCACCCGGGTGGGGTGGCCGCGGATCGCGGGGACGGCGGCCATCGCGGCCGTGGCGGCGACCGCCGTGTGGCTGCTGTGGACCGCGGCCGGGGGAGTCGAGCTGGAGGTGAAGTCGGGCGCCGGCAGCCAGCAGATCGGGGTCGGGTCCGTGATCGTCAGCACCCTGCTGATCGCGCTGGTCGGCGGGGCGCTGCTGCGCTGGTGGGAGGGCCGTTCCGAGCGCGGGACGCGGCGATGGACGATGCTCGCCGTCGGGATCGCCGTGGTCTCCCTGATCACACCGACCAGCGCGCTCACCGTGGCCGCCGGACTGGGGCTCGCGAGCCTGCACATCGTCGTGGCCGTTGTGGTCATCGCCGGACTGCGGCGACGGTAAAGTGACGCGCGTGTCCGGCCTGAGGTGTCACCTCGAGCGCCACGGCGTGGTGCTGGTGTGGCTGCCGGTGCTGCTGCTCTTCCCGCTGCTCAACCTCTCCGGCGACACGTTGGCGGCGGCCGGCCAGGTGGTCCTGGTGCTGGCCCTCGCCACGACCGCGGTCGCTCTCGTGGTCACCGGCCGGGTCCCGGTTCTGCTGCCCGTCCTCGTCGCCCTGATCGTGCTCGCCGCGATTCAGGGCGAGGGCTGGCAGACGGTCTGGGGAGTGCTGGCCATCGTCTCCCCGGCGGTCCTGCGAGGCTGGCGCCTGCTGGTCGCCATCGTCGCGGCCACGGTCGGCGTCGCGGTCTCGATCGCGGTGATCGAGGGCATCGGCGACGCCTACCTGCTCAGTGTCGGCGGCGTCTTCCTCAGCGGTGTCACGACCACCTCGTTCCTCCGCCTCGTCGAAGCGGTCGAGCAGCTCCGGCGCACCCGGGAGGAGCTGGCCCGGGCTGCGGTCGCCGAGGAGCGTGCCCGGATGTCGCGCGATCTCCACGACCTGCTCGGCCACACCTTGAGCGTGATGGTCGTCAAGGCCGAGGCCGTACGCCGCCTGGCGGCTCGTGATCCCGAGGCGGCCGCCGCGCACGCGGCCGACATCGAGGAGGTCGGGCGTGCTGCCCTGGCCGACGTCCGGGCCGCCGTCGACCAGATGAAGACGCTCTCCCTGGCCGACGAGCTCGACGGCGCACGGCGCGCGCTCGACGCCGCCGGCATCCGTACGTCGGTGACCGCTGCCCCGGCCGAGGTGCCTGACATCGCCGGACAGGCGCTCGCCTGGGTCGTGCGCGAGGGCGCCACGAACGTGCTCCGGCACTCCGGCGCGGCCAGCTGCCGCTTCGAGCTCACCGAGGACGGCGGCGAGTTCCGGCTCGCCGTGGTCGACGACGGGGTCGGCGGTCCGGTGGACACGAGCGAGAGATCGGGCGGGCTCGAAGGTCTGCGGCAGCGGTTGCGTGCGGTCGACGGTCGCCTCGACGTACGTCCTGGGGCCGACGGGTTCCGCCTCGAGGCGAGAGTGCCGGCATCGTGATCCGCATTCTGCTCGCCGAGGACCAGGCGATGATGCGCGGCGCGCTCGCCCTGCTGCTGGGGCTCGAGGACGACCTCGAGGTGGTCGCCCAGGTCGGGGCCGGCACCGAGATCGTGCCGATGGCGCTCGAGGTGCGCCCCGATGTGGCCCTGCTCGACATCGAGCTGCCCGGGATCAGCGGTCTCGAGGCCGCGCGCGAGCTGACCGCGAGGATCCCGGAGTGCCGGGTGATGATCCTGACGACGTTCTCCCGGCCCGGCTACGTGCGCCAGGCGATGGCCGCAGGAGCCGTCGGCTTCCTGGTCAAGGACGGGCCGGTCGAGGAGCTGGCCGACGCGATCCGCCGGGTGCTGCGCGGTGAGACGGTCCTCGACCCCGACTTGGCCGCCGCGACGCTACGCGCCGCCCCGAATCCGCTGACCGCGCGCGAGCGCGACGTGCTCGCCGCCTCCGAGGACGGGGCGAGCATCGCCGACATCGCCGGCCGGCTCTTCCTCTCGCCGAGCACGGTCCGCAACTATCTCTCCGCGGCCATCGGCAAGACCGGCACGCGCAACAAGACCGAGGCGGCCCTCGCCGCTCGCCGCAACGGCTGGCTCGCCTGAGACTGCGCGATCAGGCCGGGGCCGGCGACAACGACCCGAGCGCGTGCACGAGCGGCGCGAGCTCGGGGATCTCGGCGGCCTCGTCCAGCGCCGTACGCAGCACCTCGTCGTGCAACGGACGGGCCTTCTTCAGCAGCGCGCGCCCGGCGGGCGTGAGCTCGGTGTAGATCCCGCGGCGGTCGTCGGCGCACAGGATCCGGGTGAGGAGGTCGCGGTTCTCCAGGCGCGTGACCAGACGGGTCGTGGCCGAGGAGGAGAGGGCCGCCGCGCGCGCCAGCTGCTGCATGCGCATGTGCCAGCCGTCCTGACGGCTGAGCGCGTCGAGGACGGTGAACTCGACGACCGACAGCCCGTGCTCGCGCTGCAGTGCCTTCTCGAGCGCGGCCTCGATCAGGCCGTGCACGGCGGCCAGCGTGCGCCAGCCCTGTGCGCGGATCTCGACAGCGTCGTCAGCGATTCCCATGGGTCCTCCTTCGTGGACACCGCAAGCATACCCGAGTTGCGCGGATAGTGCGCGCGTGCAACTATAAATACGAAGCGTGTGCAACTACTGCGCACGCGGACTATCGACAGACGCAACCCGTCCACGTTCAGGAGTCATCCATGCCCGTCGCACTGCTAGCCCTCGCGATCGGAGGGTTCGGCATCGGCCTCACCGAGTTCGTCATCATGGGCCTGCTGCCCGAGGTCTCCACCGACTTCGGGGTCAGCGAGACCACCGCCGGCTACCTCATCTCCGGCTACGCCCTCAGCGTCGCGATCGGCGCCGTCGGCCTGACCCTCCTGCTCACCCGGGTGCCCCGCAAGATCGCCCTGCTCGGCCTGATGGTGCTGTTCATCCTCGGCAACCTGATCTCCGCGATGTCGCCCGACTACGCCACGATGATGGCCGGCCGGATCGTCGCGGCCCTGTGCCACGGCGCTTTCTTCGGCATCGGCGCCGTCGTCGCCGCCCAGCTGGTCGCTCCGGAGCGCAAGGCCAGCGCGATCGCCTTCATGTTCGGCGGCCTCACTCTGGCCAACGTCCTAGGCGTACCCCTCGGCACCCTGCTCGGCCAGGCCGCCGGCTGGCGCTCGACCTTCTGGGCGATCACAGTCATCGGCATCATCGCCTTCATCGGCATCGCCCTCCTGGTCCCGGCCCACACCGGTCGCAGCGAGGCGGCCGCCCCGGCCGTACGCACCGAGCTGGCCGCCTTCGCCAGCCCGCAGGTCTGGTTCTCGATCGCCCTGACCGTCCTCGGCTTCGGCGGCATGTTCGGCGGGTTCACCTACATCGCCTTCACCCTGACCGAGGTCAGCGGCTTCTCCGCGGGCGCGGTCCCGTGGCTGCTCGTCCTCTTCGGTGTCGGCCTCTTCTTCGGCAACATCGTGGGCGCCCGGGCCGCCGACCGAAACGTGGTCAAGACCCTCGGTGTGCTCTTGAGTGCGCTGACCGTCATCCTCGCCGCCTTCGCCCTCGTCGCCACCAGCCAGGTGCTGACCATCGTCGCCCTGGTCCTGATGGGCGCGGTCGGCTTCGGCACGGTGCCGGCCCTGCAGATGCGGGTGATGGGGTACGCCGACCAGGCCCCCACCCTCGCCTCCGGCGCGAACATCGGCGCCTTCAACCTCGGCAACGCACTGGGTGCCTGGATCGGCGGCGTGACCCTCGCGGCCGGGTTCGGCTACACCTCGCCGCTGTGGGCGGGTGCCGGGGTAACCGCTCTCGGTCTCCTCGTGCTGCTGGTCGCCGTCCGAGCGCCCGGGGGCGAGCGGCGTACGTCCGTTCCCGTCCCTGCCTGAACCTCACTCATCTCAGCGAAGGAAGTCTCATGACCATCCCGAACATCACCTTGAACAACGGCGTCGCGATGCCGCAGCTCGGCTACGGCGTCTTCCAGGTGCCCGACGACGAGACCGAGGCGGCCGTGACCGCGGCACTCGAGGCCGGCTACCGCAGCATCGACACCGCGGCGGTCTACGGCAACGAGGCCGGCGTCGGCCATGCGCTCGCGAAGTCGGGCATCGCCCGCGAGGAGCTCTTCATCACCACGAAGCTCTGGAACTCCGACCACGAGCGGCCGGTCGAGGCGTACGAGAAGAGCCTCGAGCTCCTCGGCCTCGACCAGGTCGACCTCTACCTGATCCACTGGCCCACTCCCGCCCGCGACCTGTACGTCGGCGCCTGGCAGGGCCTCGAGGAGCTGTACGCCGCGGGGCGGGTCCGTGCGATCGGCGTCTCGAACTTCCTGCCCGAGCACCTGGATCGGATCGTCGAGCTCGGCGGCACGGTGCCGGCGGTCAACCAGATCGAGCTGCACCCCGCGCTGCAGCAGCGCGCCACGGTCGCTGCCGGCGACGGGCTCGGTATCGCCACTGAGGCCTGGAGCCCGCTCGCCCAGGGCGCGATGCTCGAGAACCCGGCGATCACCGCGATCGCCGACCGCCTCGGCCGCACTCCTGCCCAGGTGATCCTGCGCTGGCACCTCCAGCAGGGCCGAATCGTCATCCCCAAGTCGGTGACCCCGTCGCGGATCGCGCAGAACCTCGACGTGTTCGGCTTCGACCTCACCGACGCCGACCTGGCCGCGATCGACGCCCTGGAGAGCGAGGGCCGCACCGGCCCGAACCCGGCGACGTTCAACGCCGCCTGATATCTGTGCCCGATATCTGGGGCAGGTGTTATCGAAGGGTAATCGGCCCGGGGGAGATGTCCGGGCCGGTTGCGGGCATGCTTGGCGCATGCGATTGACCGAGCATGAGCTCACCGTGGCCCTGACCGGGACGGCCAAGTCCGTCCTGGCCTCCGGCCGGAGGTTCCGCAAGGGCGGTGCCGACATCGACAAGGTCTGGGACGAGACCGACCGCTTCCAGCGGTTCAAGCTGCTGGACAGCATCGGCACCCAGATCTTTCCGGTGCTCACCGACCTCCCCGACATCGATGTCCCCGTCGGTGGTCGCCCGACCTTCCCGGAAGAGCAGATCCGTGAGTCCGTCGAACGCAACATCGGTGACGACGTCGGCCGGCTCCGCCGCGCGGTCACGGTCAAGGCCCGCGTCGCGCTCGTCCAGGCAGCTCTCTCCAACCTGCCGCCCCGGGCCGAGGGCGACCTGCGCCAGGAGGGGTGAGGGGCCGGAATGGCGGTCTGACGGCGCTGCTCCGGGTATCAGTGGTCGAGCGAGGCCGGCAGTACGTCGTCCACGATCGCCAGCAGGCACACCGTCAGCAGCTGGTGGACCTGCTCGCGGGTGAGCGCCTTCTTCACGAGCCACTCCCGGCCTGCGGCCCGGGCCAGCTGACCATAGGTGCGGATGAAGGCCCGGAGCTCGTCGCGGCGGCCCTCCGTCTCGGACACCCCGATCGCCTCGATCAGTCGGTCGACGGAGTCGTTCTCGGCCTGAACCAGGATCTTCTCCAGCTCCGGGTCTCGGCCCATGCCGTGGCTGCCGGTGGCATTGATCCAGCTCGCGCCCTGCTGGTCGAGGGAGTCGAGGAACCAGGTGACCGCGGCGTCGATCCGCTCCGCGAGCGTCCCGTTCGGGAGCTGGGCTACTGCGATCTCGGGGACCGTGGCGGCTTCTCGGACGACCTCGAGATAGAGGTCGCGTTTGGTGCCGAAGTAGTGGTTGAGCAGCCCGCGGGCGACACCGGCCTCTCGGGCGATGTCGGTGGTCGACACCTCGGCGTACGGCCGTTGGGTGAAGAGTCGCTGGGCGCAGGCGAAGATCTCCTCGCGGCGCTGGTCGGCGCCGAGGCGTCGCCAGCGGGGTTCAGACATGCTCACCCGGAGCAGTCTGCCCTGCCGCGTTCTCCGCGAGCCAGGGGAGCCAGCCCGGAAGGTCCTTCTCGACCGTGTTGGCGAAGACCGGAGGACGTTTGTCGAGGAATGACATCACGCCCTCGACGGCGTCGGCGTTGGTCGGGAGGCCGGCGATCAAGCGCGAGTCGACGTCGTGTGCGACGAACGGAGAGGGCTCGCCGCCCAGCCGGTTGAGCATCTGGCGGATGACCGCCACGGAGACCGGTGCGGTGTTGTCACGCAGGTCGCGGGCCAGCTCGTACGCCGCATCCAGCACCTCGTTCGGAGGATGGACGGCGGTGAGCAGGCCGGAGGAGAGTGCTTCGTCGGCACCGAACACGCGCCCGGTGATCATCCAGTCCTGGGCTTTGGTCGTGCCGACCAGGCGAGGCAGGTACCAGGCCGAGCCGCCTTCGGGGAAGATGCCGCGGCGGGCGAAGACGAGGCCGAACCTCGAGTCGGTGGAGCCCAGTCGGAAGTCGCAGGCGAGCGTGATGGTCAGTCCAGCGCCGACCGCCGCCCCGCGCATGGCAGCGATGACCGGCTTGTTCATCGTGAAGATGCGCTTCGAGCACCGGCCCGCCGGTTCCTGCCATGTGTCGGCGTCGCTGCCCTCCTCGTTGACGTCAAAACCGCCACCGGAGAGGTCGGCGCCGACGCAGAAGTGGTCTCCGGCCCCGGTGAGCACAACGGCCCGGACGTCCTCGTCGCGGTCCGCGCGATCGAGGGCCAGGTTCAGCTCGTCGGCCATGGTCAGCGTGTAGCCGTTGCGCGACTGCGGGCGGTTGAGCGTGATCGTCGCGATCCGCTCGTCCACGGCGTAGGTGATGGCGGTGTAGGCGTGCTCCGCCGTTGGTGTGCTGGTGTCCACGGTTGGCCTGCTTTCGTGCGGATTTCGATGACCTTGTTGACCGAGTGCCAACAATAGGCCACTATTGGCGCCATGCCAACAACGACGTCCTCGTGGATGACCGCGGACCTCCAAGCCGTCCGCGACCTCGCGGCGACCTACTTCACCAAGGAGGTGCTGACCCGGGCCGACGAGCATGTCGCTCAGGGTCACGCCAGCCGCGAGGCCTACCTCAAGGCCGGGGAGCTCGGCCTGGTCGGCATGTCTCTCGACGAGGCGTACGGCGGGGGAGGAGCGTCCTTCGCGGCCGAGACCGTGCTGCTCGAGGAGCAGGTCCGAGCCGGTGACACCTCCATGGGATTCGCCGTTTCGGTCGGAATCGTGGCCCACTACATCGCGGCGTACGCCACCGAGGAGCAGAAGCGACGCTGGCTGCCCAGGGTGTGCACCGGTGAGTGGGTCCTCTCGATCGCGATGACCGAACCCGGCACCGGCTCGGACCTACAGGCGATCAAGACCCGCGCGGTCAAGGACGGCGACGACTACGTCCTCAACGGCGCCAAGACCTTCATCTCCAACGGCCACGTATGCGACCTGATCGTGATCGCCGCCAAGACCGGCGACGACCAGGGTGCTGCCGGCATCTCGCTGATCGTGGCCGAGGTCGACGACGAGACTCCCGGCTTCACCCGCGGCCGGGTGCTCGACAAGATGGGTCAGAAGGACCAGGACACCGCGGAGCTGGCCTTCGAGGACATGCGGGTGCCGCGGGCCAACCTGCTCGGCCCCGAAGAGGGCCAGGGCTTCTACCAGATGATGGAGCAGCTCCCGCAGGAACGGCTGATCACCGCGATCCTCGCCCAGGCGCAGATCGAGAGGGCCGTCGCGCTCGCGGTGGCCTACACCAAGGAGCGCCACGCCTTCGGCAAACCGCTGATGGCGCTGCAGAACACCCGTTTCGAGCTGGCCGAGTGCGAGACCATCTCCCGGCTCAACCGCGCCTTCCTCGACCAGTGCATCGAGAAGCACCTCCGGGGTGAGCTCGACGCCACCGAGGCCTCGATGGCGAAGTACTGGATCTCCGACCGGGCCACCGACGTCGCTGACCGCTGCCTGCAGCTCTTCGGCGGCTACGGCTACATGAACGAATACCCGATCGCCCACATCTACACCGACGTGCGCGTGCTGCGCATCCTCGCAGGCGCGAACGAAGTGATGAAGGAGCTCATCGCCCGTTCGCTGTGACAGCCGCTCTGATCTCCCGACGGAAGGACCGCTCACCATGAGCAACCACGCATTCATCTACGACCACATCCGTACGCCGCGAGGCCGCGGGAAGAATGGCTCGCTGCACAGCGTGAAGCCGGTCAGCCTGCTGGTCGGGCTCATCGATGAGCTGCGCGAGCGCAACCCGGACCTCGACACCAACGCGGTCGACGACTTCATCGCCGGTGTCGTCTCGCCCGTCGGTGACCAGGGATCGGTGATCCCGAAGGCCGCGGCGATGGCCGCCGGCCTCCCCGACACCGTCGGCGGCCTGCAGATCAACCGCTTCTGCGGCTCGGGCCTCGAGGCCTGCAACACCGCCGCCCAGAAGGTCGCCTCCGGGTGGGACAAGCTGCTCCTGGCCGGTGGCGTCGAGTCGATGTCGCGGGTGCCGATCAGCTCCGACGGCGGCGCGTGGGCGATGGACCCGGCCACCAACTACGACTCCTACTTCATCCCCCAGGGTGTGGGTGCCGACCTGATCGCCACGATCGAGGGCTTCAGCCGCGAGGACGTCGACGCCTATGCCGTCCGCTCGCAGCAGCGTGCCGCCACCGCATGGGAGGAGGGCCGGTTCAAGAACTCGGTCATCCCGGTGCTCGACCAGAACGGTCTCGTCATCCTCGACCGTGACGAGCACATGCGTCCCGAGTCGACCGTCGAGTCGCTGGGTGCGCTGAAGCCGTCGTTCGCTGCGATGGGCGAGATGGGCGGCTTCGACGCCGTGGCGCTGCAGAAGTTCCACAGCGTCGAGCGCATCGACCACGTGCACACTCCGGCCAACTCCTCCGGCATCGTCGACGGTGCCTCCCTGGTGCTGATCGGCAGCGAGCAGGTCGGCAAGGACTTCGGTCTGACGCCACGCGCTCGCATCGTCGCCACCGCCACCTCGGGTGCCGACTCGACGATCATGCTCACTGGTCCGACGCCCGCCACCCACAAGGTGCTTGCCGCCGCCGGCCTGGCCCCCGATGACATCGACCTCTGGGAGATCAACGAGGCCTTCGCCGCCGTCGCCCTGAAATGGCAGAAGGACTTCGACGTCCCCGACGAGAAGCTCAACGTCAACGGCGGCGCCATCGCCATGGGCCACCCGCTCGGGGCCACCGGCGCGATGATCCTCGGCACCATGGTCGACGAGCTCGAGCGCACCGGCGGGAAGCGTGCCGTCCTCACCCTCTGCATCGGCGCCGGCATGGGCGTCGCCACCGTCATCGAACGCGTCTGAGCGTCCACACTCCAACAGGTCAAGGGAATCTTCGAAATGACTGAACAGAACATCATCGTCTGGGAGCAGGACGCCGACGGCATCGTCACCTTGACGATCGACGACCCGAGCCAGTCCGCCAACACCATGAACGCGGCGTACATCGCCTCGATGAACGCGACCGTGGAGCGGTTGGTCGCCGAGAAGGAGACCATCACCGGTGTCGTCCTCACCTCGGCGAAGAAGACCTTCTTCGCCGGCGGCGACCTCAACGACCTGCTCGCCGCCAAGAAGGAGGACGCTCAACGCGTCTTCGACATGATCACCGAGATCAAGGCCGCTCTGCGCACCCTGGAGACCTTCGGTCGCCCGGTCGTCGCGGCGATCAACGGCGCCGCGCTCGGCGGCGGCCTCGAGATCGCACTGAGCACCCACCACCGCGTCGCGGCCGACGTGAAGGGCAGCCAGATCGGTCTGCCCGAGGTCGGCCTCGGTCTGTTGCCCGGCGGCGGTGGAGTGGTACGCACCGTCCGCATGCTCGGTGTCGTCGACGCGTTCGTGAAGGTGCTCGGCCAGGGGCAGCGGCACACTCCGGCGAAGGCCCTCGAGATCGGCCTCATCGACGAGATCGTCCCGGTCGACGGGCTGGTCCCCGCCGCGAAGGCATGGATCAAGGCCAATCCCGACGCCGTACAACCGTGGGACGTCAAGGGCTACAAGGTTCCCGGCGGAACGCCGGCCAACCCGGCCTTCGCGGCGAACCTGCCGGCTCTTCCCAGCAACCTGCGCAAGCAGCTCAAGGGCGCCAACTACCCGGCTCCGCGCGCCATCATGGCGGCAGCTGTCGAGGGCACCCAGGTCGACTTCGACAACGCCCTGGTCATCGAGTCGCGCTACCTGGTCGAGCTGGTGACCGGGCAGGTAGCGAAGAACATGATCAAGGCGTTCTTCTTCGACATGCAGCACATCGCAGCCGGCGGCAGCCGCCCCGAGGGCCATGAGAAGTACGTCGCCAAGAAGGTCGGCGTCCTCGGCGCCGGGATGATGGGCGCGGCGATCGCGTTCGTGTGTGCCAAGGGCGGGATGGACGTCGTGCTCAAGGACGTGTCGCTCGAGAACGCCGAGCGTGGCAAGGGCTACTCCAAGGACCTGCTCGACAAGGCGGTCTCGCGCGGCAGGATGAGCCAGGAGAAGGCGGACGCGCTGCTCTCCAAGATCCACCCGGCGGCCGACCCCCAGGCCCTCGCCGGCTGCGACCTCGTGATCGAGGCGGTCTTCGAGAGCGTCGAGCTCAAGCACAAGGTGTTCCAGGAGATCGAGGACATCGTCGCGCCCGGTGCGGTGCTCGGCTCCAACACCTCCTCGCTTCCGATCACGGGACTGGCCGACGGCGTGAAGAGGCCCGAGGACTTCATCGGCCTGCACTTCTTCAGCCCGGTCGACAAGATGCCGTTGCTCGAGATCATCGCGGGTGACAAGACCAGTGACGAGACGCTCGCCAAGGCGTTCGACATCGCTCAGCAGATCAAGAAGACCCCGATCGTCGTCAACGACAGCCGCGGTTTCTTCACCAGCCGGGTGATCGGCACCTTCCTCAACGAGGCCCACGCGATGGTCGCCGAGGGCATCTCGGCCGCGTCGATCGAGCAGGCCGGTCTGCAGGCGGGCTACCCGGCCGCGCCGCTGAAGCTCTCCGACGAGCTGAACTTCTCGACGATGAGCAAGATCCAGAAGGCCACGCAGAGCGGCCTCGAAGCCGACGGCAAGGGTCACCTCTACTACCACCACCCGGCGTACGACGTCATCGACGCGATGATCGAGAAGCACGGCCGCACCGGCCGTGCGCAGGGCGGCGGCTTCTACGACTACGTCGACGGCAAGGCCACCGGCCTGTGGCCCGGCCTCGCCGAGAACCTCGGCGCGGGCACCAACGAGATCCCGTTCGAGGACATGGTCGAGCGGATGCTTTTCGCGGAGTCCATCGAGACCGTCAAGTGCTTCGACGAGGGCGTGCTGCGCTCGGTCGAGGACGCCAACATCGGCTCGATCCTCGGCATCGGCTTCCCGGCCTGGACCGGCGGGGTCGTGCAGTACATGAACGGCTACGCAGGTGGTCTGCCCGGCTTCGTGAACCGCGCCCGCGACCTCGCCGACAAGTACGGCCCCCAGTTCACGCCGCCGGCATCGCTGGTCGCCAAGGCCGAGGCCGGCGAGACGTACTGATCACGGAGCTCCGGATCTCGGCCGGGCCGCACCAACTCGAGACCCACCACTTCAGCAGGAGACGACATGTACCTCACCCAGGGACTGCACCGCGCGATCCAGGCCACCCCGAACAAGACGGCGACGATCTACGGCGAGCGCACCCGGACCTTCGCCGAGCACGGCGACCGGATCGCTCGCTTCGCCGCCGGCCTGCACTCGCTCGGTGTGGTCGCCGACGACCGAGTCGCCATGCTGTCGCTCAACAGCGACCGGTACGCCGAGTACCTGCTCGCCGTCCCGTGGGCCGGAGGTGTGGTCAACCCGATCAACATCCGGTGGAGCCCGGCCGAGATCGCCTACTCGCTCAAGGACTCCGGCACCACGGTTCTGCTGATCGATGACGCCTTCGCTCCGATGGCGCCGGTGCTGACCGCCCAGTGCCCCGAGCTCACCACGCTCGTGCACTGCGGCGACGGCCCGCTCCCGGAGGGCATGGTCTCCTACGAGGCCCTGGTGGCCGAGAACGAGCCCGTCGAGGATGCCCGCCGCTCCGGGGAGGACCTGGCCGGGATCTTCTACACCGGTGGCACGACCGGTTTTCCCAAGGGCGTCATGCTCACCCAGGCCAACCTGACCACGTCGGCGCTGGGCACCGTGGCCAGCGGTGAGCTCCTCGGTCAGGGCGCGATCTTCCTGCACGCGGCACCGATGTTCCACCTCGCCGACCTCGCGGCGTGGGCCGGACAGGTTGCCCTCGGTGGGACGCACGTGATGGTGCCGTTCTTCGAGCCCGCGGCTGTGCTCGGGGCCGTACAGACGCACAAGGTGACCGACGTCCTGCTCGTGCCGACGATGATCCAGATGCTGGTCGACCACCCCGGGCTTCCCGAATACGACCTGTCGTCGTTGAACCGCATGCTCTACGGCGGCTCGGTGATCTCCGAAGGTGTCCTCAAGCGCACCATGGACGCATTCCCGGGTATCAGGATGACCCAGGCGTACGGCATGACGGAGGTCGCACCGGTGGCGACGCTGCTGCTGCCGCAGGACCACCACGACCAGTACCTCCGGTCCGGTGGGTGTGCGGCCCCGCACTCCGAGATCAAGGTCGTCGACGCCGACGGCAAGGACCTCGCGACCGGCGAGGTCGGCGAGATCTGCGTACGCGGCGGGCACGTCATGAAGGGCTACTGGAACAAGCCCGAGGAGACCGCCGCCGTGCTGCGCGACGGCTGGTATCGCACCGGTGACGGTGGCTTCATCGACGAGGAGGGCTTCGTCTATGTCGTCGACCGGATCAAGGACATGATCGTGACGGGCGGTGAGAACGTCTACTCCGCCGAGGTCGAGAGCGCCCTGAGCAAGCACCCCGCCGTCGCCGCGGTGGCCGTCATCGGCCTGCCCGACGAGAAGTTCGGCGAGCGCGTGCATGCCTGCGTCGTCCTCGCTGCCGACAAGACGGTGACCGCCGAGGAGCTGAAGGCGCACTCCCGCGACCACATCGCCGGCTACAAGACGCCGCGCAGCTTCGAGTTCGTCGGCGAGCTGCCGATCAGTGGTGCGGGCAAGGTGCTCAAGCGCGAGCTGCGCGACGCCTACGCCCGATCCACCGCGCCGGCCAACGACTTGGCCGGCGCGTGAGTCTCGACTCCCTCTCCCCGGAAGACGGTGCGCTGGTCGCCAGCTTCCCGGTGATGGGCGAGGACGAGGTGCGTGCCGTGGTCGCGACGGCTCGCGCCGCCTCGACGTGGTGGCGTGACCTGGGCTTCGACGGTCGTGCCGCGCGCCTGGCCGCATGGCGCAAGCACATCTGGCGCCGCGTCGACGAGATCGCCGATCTGCTCCACCGCGAGAACGGCAAGCCTCTCGACGACGCCGTGCTCGAGGTCGTGCTCACCGTCGAGCACCTGCACTGGGCGGCCCGGAACGCCGGCAGGGTGTTGCGTTCGCACAAGGTCAGCCCGGGTCCACTGTTCTCCAACTACGGTGCCCGCGTCGACTATGACCCGCTCGGTGTCGTCGGCGTGATCGGGCCGTGGAACTACCCCCTCTACGCTCCGAACAGCGCCGTGTCGTTCGCCCTCGCGGCCGGCAACACGGTGGTCCTGAAGCCGAGCGAGTTCACGCCCGCCGTGAGCCGGTGGTACGTCGACGCGTTCGCCGCGGCCAACCCGGACGCGCCCGAGGGCGTGCTGTCGCTGGTCACCGGCTTCGGTGAGAGCGGCGCCGCCCTGTGCAACGCCGGCGTCGACAAGATCGGCTTCACCGGGTCGACCCGCACCGGCAAGCGGGTGATGGCCCAGTGCGCCGAGACGCTCACCCCGGTCGTCCTCGAGTGTGGCGGCAAGGACCCGGTGATCGTCGCTGCCGACGCCGACGTCGCCGCAGCGGCCCGGGCCGTTGCGTGGGGTGCCTTCACCAACTCGGGGCAGACCTGCGTCGGTGTCGAGCGCGTCTATGTCGTCGACGAGGTGGCCGATGAGTTCGAGTCGGCGCTGCTGCGCGAGCTCGACGAGGTCCGTCCTGGGTCGGACGCGGGCGCCACCTACGGTCCGATGACGATGCCGGCTCAGGTCGACGTCGTACGCCGTCATGTGGCCGACGCCGTCGCGCGCGGGGCGACGTTCCTCAGGGGAGGACCCGAGTCGATCGGTGACCGGCTGATCGAGCCGATCGTGATCACCGACCTCCCGGAGGACGCGGCCGCGGTGCGCGAGGAGACGTTCGGGCCGACCGTCACGTTGCGCCGGTGCACCGACGTCGCCGAGGCGATCACCTTGGCCAACGACCACGACTACGCCCTGAGCGCCTCGGTGTTCTCCCGTGCCCAGGGTGACGAGATCGCCGATCGGTTGCGTGCCGGCCAGGTCACCGTCAACTCCGTGATCGCCTTCGCCGGCATGGGGGCCGTGCCGATGGGCGGTGTGGGCGCCAGCGGCTTCGGGCGGGTGCACGGCGCTGACGGGCTGCGGGAGTTCGCGCGGCCGCGCGGCGTCGTACGCCAGAAGTTCGCGCTGCCGGGCTTCGAGCTGATCACGCTGCGCCGGGCGAGCCACGTCATGCCACTGATGAAGAAGGTGCTCAGCGTCCGTCACGGGCGCTGACCGCCGAGCCAATCAGCGTTGGGGCACCGCGCGCAGCACCATCGGCACGAGATGCGTACGCGCGAAGTCGCGGAGCTTCTGGTGGCTGTCGAGGTCGATCAGAGCCCGGGGCGTGAGCATGTAGGAGTGCACGATGCGCACCAGCAGCTCGGCACTGGCATCCATGCCGTCGGTCGTCTCGAGGAGGCCGTCCTCGACGGCTTCGCCGAAGAAACCCAGCGTGGCCGTCGTCGCGCCGGTGACCAGCAGGCCGCCCTCGGTGGTGAGCTGGAGCAGCACCGTCTCGGGCTCGACCTGCAGCATCCGCGCGAGCATGGCGTTGCCGCGTACCTCCTCCATCATCGAGGTGAACCCGAGCTCGACGCGCTCCTCGATGGTGGTGCCGCGGCGGGCTGTGGTGGTGACCAACTCGAAGAGGCGGATGGCCTCGCGAGTGACCACGGCCTGGATCACGGCGTCCTTGTTGCCGACCCGGCGGTAGATGGTGACCCGGTCGATGCCGGCAGCGCGCGCGATGTCGCCGATGGTCGTGCGCTTGATGCCGAACTCCGCGAACTGATTGAGCGCGGCGTCGAGGATGCGCTGGGTCTCCGGTGACCGTCGTGCGGCCTCGTCAAGACCGGGGGAGTCGGCGACCGCGTTCACCGCACGGCTCAGAGCGTCCTTCATGTCGATGAGCATAACGTGATCACGTCTGCATCATTGCAACAATAAGTGTTGCTTTGTTACAGTCGGGCGACCCGTTGACCAGGAAGGGAAGACGATGGCAACCACGCAGCACGAGTACTCAGACGAGGCGCTGGCGATCCACGCCCGCGACGTCTCCTTCGACTGGACGGACGTGCCCACCGAGTACATCCCCGGCCGCCCCTATGCCACGCACTTCTGGAACGTCATGCACCTCGTGCTGCCCGAGGGCGAGCGCGCCATGGCCGACGTGCTCGGTCGCGCGCTGCCGCAGATCGAGGACCCGCGCCTGGCCGAGGAGCTCGTCGGCTTCATCGGCCAGGAGGAGACCCATGCCAGCTCGCACGAGTCGTTCCGGATCTACCTGGAGGAGAAGGGCTTCGACATCCCCGAGATCATGCGGCTGATGGAGTTCCTGATGGACCAGGTCTTCGGCGACCACGGCCTGAAGGGCCGCGCCGGCGAGGCCTGGTTCCACGAGCGCCTGGGTATCTACGCCGCCGCCGAACACTTCACGGCCACGGTCGGCGAGTGGTTGCTCGACAACGAGCGCTTCGACGAGATCGGCGTGGACCCGACGATGCTCGACCTGCTGCGCTGGCACGGCGCCGAGGAGATGGAGCACCGCAACGTCGCCTTCGACGTGTTCCAGTACGTCGATGGCAGCTACGCGCGCCGGGTTCGCACCGCACTGCTCGCCTCGGCCGGCCTGCTCATGCTGTGGCTCTACACGTCGTCGTGGATGTACGCCAACGACCCGTCGGTCACCCGCCCCCGCTGGACCTGGCCGATCGAGTTCGTCAAGGACACTCGCAAGGGCCTCATCCCCGGCCTGAAGTTCATCATCAAGGAGATCCCGCAATACCTCCGCCCGGGCTTCCATCCCTCCCAGATGGGCCCGATCGACAAGGCGGTGCGCTACCTCGCGCAGTCGCCGGCGGCGAGTGGTCTCTGATGGCGGCGACATTGACGCCACAGCGATCCAGCGAGCCCTCACCCAGGCTCCGGGCCCTGGCCAGAGGGGCGCAGGCCTACTCCGCCCTGTTCGCGGCCAGCCCTGCCGCGCCGTACCTCTCGAGGTCGCGGCCCGTACGCCGCACCGGCTTCGATCTCGACCTCGTGGTCGATTCGACCGCGCGTGAGGTCGATGACGTGGTCAGCTTCACGTTGCGCCGCCCAGACGGCGATCCACTGCCGGCCTGGGTGCCTGGTGCCCATCTCGATGTCTTCCTGCCTTCGGGAATCCAGCGGCAGTACTCCCTCTGCGGCGACCCGTCCGACCTCACCAGCTACCGCATCGCCGTACGCCGCATCGACGACGGCGGTGGCGGATCGCTGGCCATGCACCGCGAGATCTCGCAGGGCGATCTGCTGACGGTGCGCGGGCCGCGGAACGCGTTCCCGTTCATCGATGTCGAGTCCTACCTGTTCGTCGCGGGCGGCATCGGCATCACCCCGATCCTGCCGATGGTGCGCGAGGCGTCGCGTCGTGGCGCGCGCTGGACGATGGTGTACCTCGGTCGCTCGCTCGCCACGATGCCGTTCGTCTCCGAGCTGCAGGTGCTCGAGGGCGGCCGGCTCGAGCTCCGGCCCGACGACGAGTTCGGTGTCTCCGATGCGGCAGACCTGCTGGGTCGGGCCGAGGAGGGAGCCGCGATCTACGTGTGCGGTCCTCCGGCGCTGATCGATGCCGCCCGTGCCCTGCAACCGACGCTGAACCCGACCGGCTCCCTGCACAGCGAGCGGTTCTCCGCGCCGCCCGTCGTGGGTGGTCGTGCGTTCGAGGTGCACCTCGAACGCACGGGCGTGACCGTGCCGGTGGGCGCCGACGAGTCCGCGTTGGCTGCGATCCGCCGCGAGGTGCCGGGCGTCCGCTATTCGTGCCAGCAGGGCTTCTGCGGCACGTGCAAGCACGCCGTCCTCGACGGAGAAGTCGAGCACCGGGACACCAAGCTGCGGCCTTCGGAGCGCGACGACTCCATGCTGATCTGCGTCTCGCGCGCCGCCGGCGACAGCCTCACCATCGACCTGTGACCCGGAGGATCTGAGATGAGTCAACACGTGAGGGTCGCCGTCATCGGCGCGGGCTTCGGGGGCCTGGGCACCGCCATTCGCCTGAAGCAGGAAGGCATCGACGACTTCGTCGTGCTCGAACGCGCCGACGCGGTCGGCGGCACCTGGCAGATCAACGACTATCCGGGCGCCCAGTGCGACGTACCGTCGCTGATCTACTCCTACTCCTTCGCGCCCAACCCTGACTGGAGCCGGCTCTACCCGCTGCAGTCCGAGCTGAAGGACTACATGCACAGGTGCGCGGTCGAACACGACGTGCTGCCGCACGTGCG
The DNA here is from genome assembly GCF_045207335.1 of Nocardioides sp. NBC_00850. Classification (NCBI taxonomy): domain Bacteria; kingdom Bacillati; phylum Actinomycetota; class Actinomycetes; order Propionibacteriales; family Nocardioidaceae; genus Nocardioides; species Nocardioides sp. NBC_00850. The sequence goes on along the minus strand of NZ_CP108845.1, from coordinate 5,682,521 downwards.
CTTCCGCACCGAGGTGACCGACGCCTCGTGGGACGACGACGTCCAGCTGTGGCGCATCGCCACGAGTACGGGCGACCTGACCGCACAGGTCCTGGTCGGTGCGATCGGCCCGTTCAGCTCACCGGCGGTGCCCGACATCCCCGGCCTCGACACGTTCGCCGGCACCGTGTTCCACTCCCAGGGCTGGAACCACGACCACGATCTACGCGGTGAGCGGGTCGGGGTGATCGGCACCGGCGCCTCCGCGGTGCAGTTCATCCCTCGGGTGCAGCCGGAGGTCGGCCACCTGACCGTCTTCCAGCGCACGCCCACGTGGATCCTGCCGCACCCCGATCGACCGGTCGGCACGGTGACCCGCGCGCTCTACCGCCGCGTGCCGGGCGCGCAGAAGGCGGCACGCAAGGCATGGGAGCTCACCTTCGAGGCGCTGGTGCCGGGGTTCATCCATGAGCCGAGGCTGCAGAAGCCGCTCGAGCTGATGGGGCGTGCGTTGCTCAGGAGGCAGGTCAAGGACCCTGAGCTTCGCAGGAGGCTGACGCCGACGTACGCCGTGGGCTGCAAGCGGCCGACCTTCTCCAACGCCTACTACCCGGCGCTCACCGCCGACAACGCCACTGTGGTCACCGACGGCATCGTCGAGATCACCGAGCGCGGCGTCGTGACCGCCGACGGCACCGAGCACGAGCTCGACACGATCATCCTCGGCACCGGCTTCCGGATGACCGACCACCCGGGTTTCGACCTGATCCACGGCCGCGGCGGCGCCAGCATCGGCGACGTATGGCGGGACGGGGAGATGGCCGCCTACCTCGGCACGGCTGTGCACGACTTCCCGAACCTCTTCCTGATCCTCGGCCCCAACTCCGGCGTCTACACCTCGGCGGTGATCACCATCGAGGACCAGGTGCACTACATCATCGAGGCGCTCGACGAGATGGAGAACGCTGGTCTGGCCTCGCTCGAGGTGACCGCCGAGGCCCAGGACGAGTTCCTCGAGTGGGTCGACAAGGGGTTGAGCAGGTCGGTCTTCCTCACCGGCGGCTGCCGCAGCTACTACCTGAGCTCGGCCGGCCGGAACTTCACCCACTACCCGGGCTTCTCGGCGGGCTTCCGCGCCCGTACCAGCAAGGTCGACCTCGGCCACTACGCCGTTCGACGCGTCGTGAAGGAGGGGATCCGGGCATGAGCGGCCGGTTCGGCAAGAAGTACGACGTACGCGACCGGGTCGTGCTGATCACCGGAGCCGGGCAGGGCATCGGCCTGGCCCTGGCCCGGCGGCTGCACGACCAGGGCGCCCGGCTGGCGCTGGTCGACCTGAACGAGTCCGGGCTCGAGGTGGTCGCATCCAGCCTCAACGCCGAGCGGGTCCTCACCGTCGTCGCCGACGTCACCGACCGTGCCGCCATGGCCGGCGTCGTGGCTCGGACCCTCGAGCGCTACGGGCAGCTCGATGTCGTGGTGGCCAACGCCGGTGTGACGCCTCCGCCGGCCACGATCCGCACGATGGACCTGGCTGACTACGACCGGGTGGTCGCGATCAACCAGACCGGTGTGCTCAACACCGTGCAGCCTGCGCTGGACGCGGTGATCGGGGCGAAGGGGCACGTTGTCGTGGTGGCCTCCTGTGCCGCTTTCTCGCCCGGGGTCGGTGGCGTCGGCTACATGTCGAGCAAGGCCGCCGCCGAGCAGATCGGCCGGGCCCTCAAGCTCGAGCTGGCGCCCCACGGGGCGAGTGCTGGCGTCGCCTACTTCGGCTTCGTCGACACACCCTTGGCCACCGCAACTCTCGATGACGACCCCATCGGACGCCGCCTCGACGAACTGCTCGGCTGGCCCTTGAACCACCGCATCTCCGCGGACGCCGCGGCCGAGTCGATCGCCGAGGGGATCGCCGACCGGGCAGGCGCCACCGTCGCCCCCGCCCGGTGGGTTCCCTACTCCCTGCTCCGCGGCGTGCTCAACGCCGGCGCCGACCGGGTGCTGGCCCGCGACCGCCGGGTGCACGAGATGGTGCGCGACCTCGAGGCCCGTACGGAGACACGGGGGTGATCCGCTACCTGAAGCTGCTCGGTCCGAGTGCCACGAGCCGCGTGCTGGTGGCTGGTGCCCGGCTCGCGGTGCGTCCACAGGTCGACCGCCTGCGCCTCGAGGGACTGCAGCTGCGCTATCTGCGCGGTGTGATCGCGGTCGGTGGCGTCCTGGCGGGCTGGCCGACCACGGCACGAATCGATCAGGTCCGGACCCCGCGCTTCGAGGGTGAGTGGGTGCGCGCCCGCAACGCCAAGACCGGCGACGACGGCGTGATCATCTACTTCCACGGTGGGGGCTACGTGGCGTCCTCCCCACGGTCCTACCGGTGTGTCACCGAGCCGCTCTCGGCGCTGAGCGCGCTGCCGGTGCTGGCGGTCGGTTATCGGCGCGCTCCCGAGCACGTCTACCCCGCCGCGCTCGACGACGCCGTGGCGGCGTACGACTGGCTACTGGCGCAGGGCCACCCGCCGGAGCGGATCGTGGTGGCGGGCGACTCAGCCGGCGGCCACCTCGCCCTCGGCCTACTGACGACGCTCGCCCGGTGTGGACGCGACCTGCCGGCAGGCGTGACGCTCTTCTCACCGCTGCTCGACCCGGCGCTGACCGAGGCGGTACGCCGCGATGCCCGGCACCACGACCCGGTCCTGACACCGACGTTCGCGGCGCGCTGTGCGGAGGCCTTCCATCCTGGTGGCGACTTCCACGATCCGTGCCTGTCACCACTCACCGTGAGCATCGGGCTGCTGCGTACCTTCCCGCCGATCCAGACCCACGTCGGGGGCACGGAGTGCTTCGCCGGAGACTCCGAGCGGCTGCATGAGCGGCTCACCCGCGCCGGCGTGCCCAACAAGCTGATCGTCTCGCGGGGCCAGATCCACTCCTACGTCACGATGTATCGCCTGGTGCCCGAAGCTCGCCGAGCGCTTCGCCGCGCCGCGACGTTCCTGCGATCCTGTGTCGACGAAGATGTCCTCGTCCCCTCCTCGAGCTCACAAAGGTTGGCCACATGACCCGCTGGTACCCCCTCGACCCCGCCGACGACGACTTCCTGCGGACCGCACGAACGGTCACCACCAAGGTGCTCGATGTCGACGTGCCGGTCGAGACGTTGTGGGAGGCGCTGGCCGCAGACGACGCCGTGGTCTCCTGGGGGCCTGGTGCCACGAAGACGCGGTGGGTCGGCCCGCGACCGTACGGCGTCGGTACGGTGCGAGAGGTCACCATGGGCGGTGTGGCCACGGTGCGGGAGAAGTTCTACCGCTGGGACGAGAACGAGCGGATGACCTTCGCGGTCGCCGAATCGAACCGCCCCGGCATCCGCCGCTTCGCGGAGGACTACGTCGTCGAGTCGACCCCGACCGGCTCGCGGCTGACCTGGACCGTTGCCCTCGAGGTGGCGAAGGCATCCGGGCCCACGGCACCCATCGTCCGGGCTGTGCTCTCGCTCGCGGTCGGCTCGATGACCAACGGGCTGAGGAAGAGGCTCGAGCGCAGCTGAGGGTCAGGTCCAGGGGTTGTCCCAGCGGCCGTCGCCCTGCGCCGCCTCGACCTCGGCCGTGGTCGGCCGGTTCAGCACCGGCTCGCAGTCGATGGTCTCCACGCGGCCAATCTAGTGGCTGGCCGCGCGGAGACCTGGCCGGCTAGCCGGTGAAGGGTGTCGCGGCGCGGGGTGCGGCGTCGGCCGAGCAGTGGTAGTCGCGCAACGGCCGCTCACCCGTGGTCAGATAGGTCGTCACCACGTGGTTCGCACAGCGGTTCCTGCCGCCCGGGTAGACGCCGTGGCCGCTCTGGTCGGCAGTCACCATGGTGGCCCGCTTGCCCAATGCCGCCCGCATCTTCCGCGCACCGGCGAGCGGTGTCGCCGGGTCGCGAAGGTTCTGCACCATCAGTAGGTTGGACGGGCCCTGATCGGTGATCCGGACCTGCGGTTCGGCGGGATCCGGCCAGTACGCGCACGGCGTGATGTTGGCTCCGGCCGCACCGAACAGCGGGTACCTGATCCGGTCGACGGCGACGTTGCGCTGGTAGGTCGCCACCGACGACGGCCAGCGCGCGTCGTTGCAGATCATGTAGTAGCGACCGGAGATGAGGTTGTCCACGTCGGTCACGGCGCCGCCTCCGGGCAGGGGTGGCGGCGGCTGGTTCGCGTCGACCGCCTGCCAGATGTCCGCCAGCAGCGGCAGCTGGGTCGGCGCGTACAGCAGACCGAAGTTGATCAGCCGGAACGAGACGTGGTCGAAGGGGCCGTCCGGCGTCGGGATCGGCTTCTTCTCCAGCCGCTCGGCGAGCTCGAAGAACTTCGCTCGTACCTGTGCCGGTGTCTTGCCCAGGCCGTACTCGCGGTGGTTCGCCGCAGCGAACTTCGCGAAGGCCGGAAAGGTGTCCTCGACGCCCTGCGACCACAGCCGGTCGCCCGCGTAGTCCCAGCCACCCGGACCCATGTTGCTGTCGAGGACGACCCGGTCGCTGCGCTGGGGGAACAGGGTTGTGTAGACCGCGCCGAGGTGGGTCCCCCACGAAGCGCCGGCGTACGACAGTTTCGACTCGCCCAGCGCGGCCCGGATCCGATCCATGTCGCGGGCGGTGTTGGCCGGGCTGACGTGCGGCAGCATCCAGGATGTCTTGGACGTCTCGCACTGCTGGGCGATCTGCTTGCTCATGGCCGCCCGCTCGGTCACGTCGGCGGCGTCGAGCGCGTACGGCGGGATGTTCCCGGTCAGCTGCTGCTCCGCGGTGAGGTCGCACGTCACCGGCGTGCTGCGGCCGATCCCGCGCGGGTCGAAGCCGATCACGTCGTAGCTGTCCAGGACGCCCTGCGGGAGCCCGGTCGCGACGAGCATCGCTGGGTAGCCCTCGCCCGCGGCGGGACCGCCTGGGTTGGTCACCAGAATGCCGCGTCGCTTGTCGGGCTTCGTGCTCGCCAGCCGCGAGACCGCGATGTCGATCGTCCGCCCGTCCGGGTTGCTGTAGTCCAGGGGGACCTTCAGGGTCCCGCACTGCATCCCTTCCGGGATCGGAACCGGAGAGACCTCGGCGGGGCACTTGTCCCACTTGATGGTGTCCGGTGGTGCGGCCTGCGCCGCGGCCGGACCCGCCGGCGAGACCACTGGGGCCAGTGTGGCCGCCAGCGAGACGACGGCGACCGCGAGCGGGACTGAGATGCGTTTCATTTCTTCCTCCCGAGGATGGTGCTGGGACGGTGTCAGTCTTCGCTGATCGGACGTCGGGAACATCCGGCCGAAGACCATTTGCGGGGTGGCCGAAAGGACTATTGACCGGTGGAGAAAGTAGTAGTCAGCGACGACGGTTGGCGGTTGGCCCGCGATCGGCGAGGATGTCTCCGTGATCGACGAGCGCCCCATCAAGACATGGCTGACCGACATGGACGGCGTCCTCGTGCGCGAGGAGGAGCCGATCCCCGGCGCCGCCGAGTTCCTGGCGAAGCTCACCGAGGCGTCGGTGCCGTTCATGGTGCTGACCAACAACTCGATCTACACCCCACGGGACCTCCGGGTCCGGCTGCTCCGGTCCGGCCTCGACGTCCCGGAGAAGTCGATCTGGACCTCGGCGCTCGCGACCGCGCAGTTCCTCGCCGACCAGCGACCGGATGGATCGGCGTACGTCGTCGGCGAGGCCGGTCTGACGACCGCGCTGCACGCGGTCGGCTACGTGATGACGGAGAACGACCCTGACTACGTCGTGCTCGGCGAGACCCGCACCTACTCGTTCGAGGCGATCACCCGGGCGATCCGGCTGATCGAGGGCGGCGCGCGGTTCATCGCGACCAACCCCGACCCGAGCGGGCCGAGCCCGCAGGGCACGCTGCCCGCGACGGGCTCCGTCGCCGCGCTGATCAGCGCCGCGACCAACCGGGCGCCCTACTTCATCGGCAAGCCCAACCCGCTGATGATGCGCAGCGCCCTCAACCAGCTCGAGGCCCACTCCGAGACGACCGTGATGATCGGCGACCGGATGGACACCGACATCATCAGTGGCCTCGAGGCCGGGATGCGCACCATCCTCGTCGAGACCGGGTCGACCAGGCCCGAGCAGGTCGAGACCTTCCCGTTCCGGCCGACCCGCGTGGTCTCCTCCATCGCCGACGTACTGCCGCTGCTCGACGCTCAGTAGGGGAGCGGGCCGTGGCCGGAGACGAATGTTCCGGTCGGGCCGTCCGGGCCGACCTGCGCCATCCGGACGATGATCTCGGCACCTTCCTGGACGCTCTGGGTGCCGGTGTGGCCGTTGAGGTCGGTGTCGGTGAAGCCGGGTTCGACCGCGTTGATCCGGATGCTCGGGTAGGCCTTGGCGAGCTGGATGGTGGCGGCGTTGACGGCGGCCTTGGACGCCGGATAGCTCAGTCCCCGGTAGAAGTAGGTGAAGCCGTCGGGATCGCTCAGCATGCCCAGTGAGGCGAGGCCGCTGGAGACGTTGACGATGACAGGTGCCGGCGACTTCAGCAGCAGCGGCACGAAGGCATGGGTCACCCGGATCCCGCCGAACAGGTTGGTCTCGAAGGTGGCCCGTACGTCCTCGACGCTCTCGTCGGCGGCGGTGGGGATGGCGTTGTCGGCCATTCGCGGCTCCACCCCGGCGTTGTTGACGAGCACATCCAGGCCGCCGTCGGCGGCGATCTGCTCGGCCGCGGCGGTGACGGAGGCGTCGTCGGTGACGTCGATGCGTACGAACCGGGCGCCGAGCTCGGCGGCGGTGGCCCGGCCACGGGCCTCGTCACGAGCCCCGATGTAGACGGTGTGCCCCGCGGCGAGAAGGCGGCGGGCGGTCTCTTTGCCGAGGCCCTTGTTGGCCCCGGTGATCAGTGTGGTGGTCATGCCTCCAGGCTGCGCCGGCGACGCGGGTCCAGGAAGCGGTCCGGTTTTCGTAGGACTGGCAGGGCCAGGACATCGGCTCCACAGTGTCGGAGACTGGTGGGGTGGAGTCATCGGAGTTCGGTCGCATGCTGCGCGGTTGGCGTGATCGCGTGGAGCCCGCCACTGTCGGGCTGCCGGCCGGGGGCCGTCGCCGGGCGACCGGTCTGCGGCGCGAGGAGGTCGCGCACCTGTCGGGTATCTCCGTCGACTACCTGACCCGGCTCGAGCAGGGCCGGGCGACCTCGCCGTCGGCGCAGGTGGTCGAGGCACTCGCCCGTGCGCTCCGGCTCCCGGACGCGGACCGCGACGTGCTGTTCCGTCTCGCCGGGCACGTCACCCCCGGGAGGGACGTGATCTCCTCGCGGGTCTCGCCGAGCGTGCAGCGTCTCCTGGACCGGCTGGCGCACACCCCGGTCGTGGTCTACGACGCCGCGTGGAACCTGGTGATCGCCAACGAGGCGTACGACGCGCTGATGGGTGCGACGACGACCTGGCGCGGCCGCGAGCGCAACGCGGTATGGCGCAACATCGTTCTCGAGAGCAGCCGAGCCGTCTCCACCTCGGCGGAGACGAAGGCGCTGCAGGTGGGTTTGGTCGCCGACCTGCGCCTCACCGCGGCCCGCTACCCCGGGGACCAGCGGCTGCGGGGGCTCATCGCCGACCTGCGCGCCGCCAGCCCCCGCTTCGCGGACCTGTGGGAGAGCACCGACCCGTCCCGGCAACACGAACCGGCGCGACACAAGATCATCGACCACCCCACGGTCGGCCGGATCGCGCTCGACTGCGACACCCTGACCGTCGCCGTCGAGGACCTGCGGATCATGGTCTACACCGCCGAACCCGGCACCGAGGACGCCGAGCGTCTGGCGCTGGCGACGGTCGTCGGCAACCAGGCGCTCGGGTGAGCCGCGGGCGAGGCCAGATTTCATTGGGTTGTGTAAGGAAAGCCCGCTCAGGGCCTCTCCTCGTGGACGTGACTGTGTCGGCCGTCACATAGTCGGGCGTCCGGGTGACCCCACCCGGAGAAGACCGAGGAGTTACAACTGATGACTGTCATCGATGACAAGTCCGCAGGGGCCGTCCCTCGCTGGCGCTTGATCGGACCCGGCCTGGTCGTCGCCGCCACCGGTGTCGGCGCCGCCGACCTGGTCGCCACCATGATCGCGGGCAGCAAGTACGGCTATGCGCTGCTCTGGGCCGTCGTGCTCGGGTGCCTGATGAAGGTCGTGCTCGTGGAGGGGGCCGGTCGCTACAGCCTGGCGACCGGACGCACGATCTACGAGGGCTGGAGCAGCCTGGGCCGCTGGACCCACGCCTACTTCGGGCCGTACCTCATCATCTGGGGCTTCGTGTACGGCGCTGCCGCCATGTCCGGCACCGGGCTCGCCGCCCACGCCCTGGTGCCGGTGCTGTCGGTGAAGGCCTGGGGCATCATCGCCGGCATCTTCGGCCTCGCGCTGGTCTGGACCGGCCGCTACGGGCTGTTCGAGAAGGCGCTCAGCATCATGGTGCTGCTGATGTTCATCTCGATGGTCGCCGCTGCGGCGCTCACGGTGCCGAACCTGCCCGAACTCGCCGCCGGCCTGGTGCCTCGGATTCCGGACGGGTCGCTGCTCAACATCCTGAGCGTCGCCGGCGGTGTCGGCGGGACGATCACGCTTGCCGCCTACGGCTACTGGCTGCGTGAGAAGGGCTGGGCGACCCCGGCGTACATGCGGGTGATGCGCATCGACAACTCGGTCGCGTACATCGTGACCGGAATCTTCGTCGTCTCCACGCTCATCGTCGGGGCCGAGCTGCTGTATTCGGCCGGCATCGCGGTCGACACCGGCGACAAGGGGATGCTCGACATCGGGAACGTCCTCGAGGATCGGTACGGCCCGGCCGCCGGAACGATCTTCCTGATCGGCTTCCTCTCCGCCGCGCTGAGCTCGCTGGTGGGGGTGTGGCACGGGGTCAGCCTCATGTTCGCCGACTTCGCCGGGCACGTGCGGAAGGCCCCCGAGGACGCGCCCGAGCGGATGGCCGGCGGCGTCTGGTACCGCGCGTACATCCTGTGGTTGACGTTCCCGCCGATCATCGCCCTGTTCCTGGACCAGCCGGTCTATCTGATCCTCGCCTACGGTGTGCTCGGGGCGCTCTTCATGCCGTTCCTCGCCATCACTCTCCTGTGGATCCTCAACACCGACCGGGTGCCGCGCGAATGGCGCAACCGGATCTCCTCGAACGTCGTGATGGGCCTGTGCGCACTCGCCTTCTTGGCACTGGCAGTGCATCAGGTCCGCGTCGTCATCACCGGCGCGCTCTGATCACCGCACCACGTTAGGTTTGCTCCGTGCGGATTCTGGTGGTCGAGGACGACCCGAGCGTTGCGGAGGCGTTGGTGGACGCCTTCCAGGACGTGGGGTGGACCCCGACCCACTGCAGCCGCGGCGACGACGGGCTGCACCAGATCGCCGGAGCCGACCTGGTGGTGCTCGATCTCGGCCTGCCGGACATGGACGGACTCGACTTCCTGCGTACGGTGCGGCGGGTCTCGACGGTTCCGGTGCTCGTGCTCACGGCCCGTGACAGTGACGGGTCTGTCGTCCTCGGCCTGCGTGCCGGCGCCGACGACTACCTGGTGAAGCCGGTCGGCAGGGCAGTGCTGCTCGCGCGTGTCCACGCGCTGGTTCGGCGGAGCCGGATGGCCTCCGCCGAACCGCGACCGGCCGAGCGCGTGGTCACGTTGGGCGAGCTGAGCGTCGACGTCGCCGCGCGCACCGTTCACCGTGGTGGGTCCCCGGTCTCGGTGACCGCGACGGAGTTCGACCTGCTGGCTGCGCTGATCGCCCGCACCGGCGAGGCGGTGAGTCGCGACGAGCTGCTGCTCCAGGTGTGGGGTACGCCGGCGGTCGGCAAGTCGCGGTCGCTGGACTTCTTCGTGACCGCGCTTCGCAGCAAGCTGGGTCGGGACCTGCCGCTGCACACGGTGCGCGGCTACGGCTTCCGGCTCGGCTGATCGGGAAGGGGGAGACGTCGGTGATGGAGCGTCGGGTACAGCTCGTGGTCGGCCTGCTCCTGCTCGGGACGCTCCTGGCACTCGCGTTTCCGCTGGCGACGACGCTCGCTGACCGGCGTACCGCCCGGCTCGCGTCCGAGCGGGACCGGCAGATGGCGGTGATCGCGGAGGCGGCGGCCTCCGGCCAGCCGGTCGCAGAGCTGGTCGATCGCTACCACGACGTCTACGACGAGCCGGTCCTCGTCGTCGATGCCGACGGCCAGGAGCTCTCGCTCGCAGGCGACCTCGACGCCGGCGCCGCCTCCGTCAGGGGAGCGCTGCGTATCGGACTGGTCGGCGTGCCTCCCGTCGCGATGCGCCGGATCCTGCCCTGGACCACCGCTGACCCGCTGCGCGGAGCGCCGGGCCGCGAGGACGGCGAGGTCAGGTCGTACGCGCTGACTCGCGTCGACACCTCGGCTGCCGCCGCACAGGTGAGGCGGGACTGGGCGCTCATCGCCGTCGGGGCGTTGGCGCTCCTGCTGCTGGCCGCCGCGCTGACCAGGCGGCTGTCGCGATGGACCATGCGTCCGGTGCATTCGCTCGAGGCAGCGGCGCGCACGATCACTCATGGGGACCGCAGCGCGGACGTGCTCGCGACCGGCCCCGCGGAGCTCCGCGGACTGGTGGCGGAGTTCAACCGCATGGGTGCAGCCGTCGACAGGTCCTTGGAGCAACAGCGTCAGCTGGTCGCCGACGCGTCGCATCAGCTGCGCAACCCGCTGGCGGCGCTGCGCCTGCGAGCCGACGGACTGGAGTCACATGTGAACAGCACCGGTGAGCGGGCCTATGCGGGTCTGACCAAGGAGCTGGAGCGCCTGGAGACGCTCCTCGACCAGCTGATGTCGCTGGCGCGGGCCCAGGAGGCAGGGGTGGCACGTGCCGGAGGACAGGTCACCGTCGCGAACCAGGTGGTGGGCACCGTCATCCGTGAGCGCGTCGAGGCCTGGCGGCCGGCAGCGGAAGCGGCTGGGCAGTCCTTGGAGGTCACCAGAGACCTTCCCGAGGTGGAGGTGGCCGGGGTGCTCGACCAGATCCTCGACGTACTCATCGACAACGCCATCCGCTACGCCGGTCCGGGCGCCCGCGTCGAACTCTCGGCGACCCAGACCGCCGACGGAGTCGTCGGCTGGGTCCGTGACGACGGTCCGGGGCTCGAGCACGACGAGTGGGACCTGGCCACCGAGCGGTTCTGGCGATCCGGTGACCGGCGGACGGGATCCGGCCTCGGGCTGGCGATCGCCGAGGAGCTCGCCGGCGCCAACGGTGGTCGCGTACGTCTGCGGCCCGCCGAACCGGTCGGGACGATTGCCGAGTTCTCGCTGCGGGTGGCGTCGTGACCTGGCTGGGTGAGGGGCTGACGAGGCGGACGTTGGTGCGAACGGTCACCGCCGCCGCAGTTGCGCCGACCGTGGCGTCCTTGGCGGGATGCCGCGACACCGCGACGTCACCCGTCACGATTGCGGCAGGCACGGAGTACGGGACCTACGCGGTCTTCGCCGGCCTGCTCGCCGAACAGCTGCGTGCCGTGAGCCCTGGGCTGGAACCGACGGTCCTGTCGACGGAGGGAAGCCTCGACAACGTACGTCTCCTCAGAGACGGCGAGGCCGCGCTCGGGCTCGCGCTCGAGGACGGCCTCGATCGGATCGTCGCCGATGTGCCCGAAGCGGAGCGGCCGATGGCGTTGGCGCGTATCTATGAGAACTATCTGCAACTCCTCGTGACCGACGACAGTCCCATCCGCGAGGTCGGCGACCTTCGTGGACGGCGCGTCGTGCTCGGAGCCGCCGGGTCCGGCGCCGCCGTGACCGCTGTCGTGCTCCTGGAGGCAGCTGGTCTGCGGACCCGCGATCTCACGGTGAGGTACATGGGACTGGCTGCCGGTCTGGACCGGCTGCTCGAGGACGAGGTCGACGCCGTGTTCTGGTCCGGCGGGATCCCGACGCCCACCATCAGCAAGGCGGGGCATGAGCGGCCGCTCCGGATGATCGACCTCGGCGCGCTCGCCGTCCCGATGTCACGACAGTCCGGCTACCGCTACTCAACCCGGAAGGTGCCACCGGTCGACTACGGTCCTCCCTCGGGTGGCACGACGATCGGCGTTCCCAACCTGCTGTTGGCTCGCCGCGACCTACCGCACCGGGTGGCGCGGGAGATCGTCGACGTCATGGTCAGCCGTGCGGACCTGCTGATCCCGGACTTCGTCCGAGGGCTTCAATACCTGGAGCCCGCCACGATGATCCAGACGGGGCGGATCCCTCTCCATCCCGGCGCCTTGTCGGCGTATCGCGCCCTGCACGGATGACGTGGCGGCGACGGCCTCGGGAATAGCTGGACGGCGGTCGCACGCTGGGGCTGATGTGAACGAGGACCGTCCGTCGTGGGAGATGACGCTCGCCTACCAGGAGGAGCTGGCCGCCGGCTCCGCCGGTGAGGACGTACGCTCCGCCACCTGGTTGCTCGTCGACGACGGCACGGTCGTGCTGACCGCGGCCGGGCAGTCGCACCTTCTCCGCACAGGAGATGCGGCTCTGGTCGGGGGCCAGGTCAGGCACCGGCTGGCGACCCACGACGGGGCCGCGGTGACGCGGGCCGATCTGCGGGCGGTCGCGGTGGCGTACCCGCTCGCCAACCCGCTGGTCGTGCGCGACTTCGTCGGTCGCCACGGCGGGGTGGCCGAGCTGGTGCGGCGCTGTCCGCTGGCGGGGCCGTGCCGGCCGACAGCGCTGTTCGCGTCGGGCTACGCGTCCCTGCTCGGCGCGGCGATGACAGCCTCCTGGCTCGAGGACACCGGGCGCGGGACCGACGGTCCCGCGCCCGTCCTCGACCCGACGGTGGCGCAGGTGCTGTCCGCGTTGATCGCGGATCCGGCACGGGCCTGGTCGGTCGAGGCGATGGCGGAGTCCGTGCACCTGTCGAGGTCGGCGCTGGGGGAGCGGTTCCGGCGGAGCCTGGGGCAGAGCCCGAGCGAAGCGCTGCGGGACGTGCGAATGCGCGCGGCCCGCCACCTGCTGGCCGGCGGTGACCGTCCGGTCGAACAGGTGGCGTACGCCGTGGGCTACGGGTCGGGCGCGGCGTTCAGCCGGGCCTTCACCGCCGTCCACGGGACCGGGCCGCAGGCGTGGCGGGACGCCTCAACCACGCGGGACGCGGACCGCGCCGAAGCCCGCCGCGGCGATCACCGCACCGATCGCGCCGATGAGGAGCACGCGCCCGACGCCGTACTCATCGAGGACCGCGCCTCCTAGTGCCGCGCCGAGGGTGATCGCGATCTGGAACGCGGTGACCTGGAGCGCCAGCGCCGACTCGGTGCGCTCGGGCTCGACGCGGGTGACCCAGAGCTGCGTGCCGACCGGCACCAGGTTGAACCCGAAGCCCCACACGATCATGGCCAGCGCCATGACCGGCGTGCTCTCGGCGAGGAACGTCAGCACCAACCCGCCAGCGAGCAGGAGCGGCGCGACGGTGACGACGACCCGCAGCCGGTCGGCGAACCGGCCGGCTGCGAGATTGCCGAAGAGCCCGCCGAGGCCCCACAGCGCCAGCATCCACATGCCGTCGCCGGGCGAGGTGGTCGAGATCGCGATCCGGATGAACGGGTACGCCACGAAGTTGCCGAGCACCACCACGACCACCAGGACCACCCCGGCGACCAATCGCGGGTTGCGGAGGGCCTGACGCATCATGGTCAGCCCGGCCGACGGGTGGGCCGGCACCGTCGGCAGCGCTCGGGCCAGCGCGGCGGCGGAGACCAGGCTCAGCACCGCCGCGGCCGCGAACCCCCAGCGCCAGCCGGGGCCGTCAGCGAGCATCGAGCCCAGCGGCAGACCGACGATCGAGGCCACCGTGACGCCCAGCGCGATCGAGGTCGAGATGACGTGGTCGCGGCCCGGCGACGCGTACGTCCCGACAGCGAACGCGAAGGACCAGTAGCCGGCGATCGCCGCGCCGAGCACGAGCCTGCCGAGGAGCAGGACGATGAAACCGGGGGATATCGCGACCGCCAGGTTGGCGACGGCCGCGGCGACCAGCAGGCCGACCAGCAACGTACGCCGGTCCATCCGGGGAAGGATCATGGCGATCGTCGGTGCGGTCGCGGCCCCGGCGATCGCCGTCGCCGCCACCGCGAGCCCGGCCGTCCCCTCGCTGATCCCGAGGTCGCGCGCCATTGTCGGCAGTACGCCCGCGGGCAGGAACTCGCTCGAGACCAGGATCGCGATCCCGGCGGCGAGCGCGACCACCGGCGCCGCTCGGCCTCGGGAGGTGGTCGGAGAGGGGGTCGTTTCAGGTGAAGTCGTTGTCACCCTTCGATCGTCGCCGCGATCCGAGCGCTCGCGTTGATCGTCCGTCGCCCGTGCTTGACCGGATGGCCGCCGTCACTGGTTTCATCGAGGAGGACCGAAACGGTTACGCCACCGAAATAACCGCTCCTTACGCTCGAAAATGTTCATCTCATCAACATTTGAGCCGGAAGGGGTAGTCGATGGCCGTGGCAAGAAGTGCAGGACAGGTCGGGCCGGCGGACGGCCCGGCGCAGCTGGCCGGCGTGGAGCTGACCGCGCTGCGCGGCGTACGCCTCCTCGACGGCGCCCTCGCCGATCTCGATCTCGCGGACGGTGAGATCACCGCCGTCCGGGCGGCGGGGGAGAAGCCGGTCGCCGAGACCGACTCCGGGACCGACGCGAGCGGCTGGCGGCTGATTCCCGCCGCCGGCGAGCCGCACGCGCACCTCGACAAGGCGCTGAGCGCGGAGCAGATCGAGCCGGGCCCGCAGGCCGGGAACGACCTGGTCACCGCCATCGAGCAGTGGCGCTCGCTCGTTCCCACGCTCACCTCCGACGACTTCGCCGACCGCGCCCGGCGGGCGGTGCGCCGCTATGTCGCGAACGGCATCACCACGATCCGTACGCACGCCGACGCGCTCCTCGCGGGCGACCCGCTGCGCGGGGTCGATGCCCTGCTCGGCCTGCGCGAGGAGCTCAGCGGAACGGTGACGCTCCAGGTCTGCCTGCTCGCCGGCCAGGACGTCCCCGACGCGGTGATCGAGGACGCGATCGGGCGCGGGATCGACGTCATCGGCGGGTGTCCGCACCTGGCCGACGAGCCCGCCAAGGAGACCAGCCGCATCCTGGACCACGCGGAGCGGTCCGGTCTCCCAGTCGACCTGCACACCGACGAGCAGACCACCACCGGCCACCTCGACCTGGCCGACCTCGCCGAACAGGTCATCGCCCGGGGGATGCAGCAGCGCGTGACCGCCTCACACTGCGTACGCCTCGGCATGCTCGGCCACGACCGCCGAGGTCCCGTCGTGGACCTGGTGGCGAAGGCGGGGATCGGCATCGTGACGCTCCCGATCACCAACCTCTATCTGCAGGGCCGCGACGTGGACGGTGCGGTGCCGCGTGGTCTCACCGCGGTCCGGGCGCTGCTCGAGGCCGGGGTGCCGGTCGCCGCTGGTGCCGACAACCTGCGCGACCCCTTCAACCCCGTCGGCCGGGCCGACCCGTTCGAGACCACCTCGCTCCTGGTCGCCGCCGGTCATCTCCGGCCGGCCGAGGCCCTCGCCGCAGTCACGACGACCACCCGCACCGTGCTCGGGCTCCCCGACGCGGGCACGGGACCGGGCAGCCGGGCCGACTTCATGCTCGTCCCCGACGTACCTCTCGACGAGGTCGTCGCCGGAACCCAGACCGCCCGCGTCGTCGTCCATGGCGGCCGCGTGCTCGCCGACACCCGCGTCAGCACCGTCCTCGATCTCGATCCCATGCCGAGGTGACATGAACACGACGACCACCACCGCCACGCTCGCCCTCTCCGGGGTGACGAAGCGATTCCCGACCGGTACGACCGCGCTGACCGGGGTCGACCTCAGCGTCGACGCCGGGGAGTTCGTCTCCGTCGTCGGCCCGTCCGGCTGCGGCAAGTCCACCCTGCTCCGGCTGGCCTCGGGACTCGAGGACGCCACCGTCGGCCGGGTCGACGTCGACGCGGACACCACCAGCTACGTCTTCCAGGACCCCACCCTGCTGGAGTGGCGCAGCGCCCGGAAGAACGTCGAGCTGATCGGCGAGCTGAGCGGGCTCCCCAAGGAGCAGCGCCGCCGCGCGGCCCAGGAGGCCCTCGACCTGGTCGGCCTCACCGGCTTCGAGAAGCAGCATCCGCGCCAGCTCTCCGGAGGCATGCGGATGCGGGTCTCGATCGCCCGAGCCCTGGTCGCCGAGCCCGATCTCGCCCTCTTCGACGAGCCGTTCGGCGCGCTCGACGAGATCACCCGGCTGGCGATGCAGACCGAGCTGCAGCGGCTCTTCAAGCTGCTGGGCTTCGCCGGCCTCTTCATCACCCACTCCGTGGCCGAGGCCGTCTACCTCTCGACGCGCGTCGTCGTGATGAGCGGCCGGCCGGGCCGGATCGTCGCGGAGATCCCGGTGCCCTGGGAGTTCCCGCGCCCACCCGAGCTGCGTTTCGAGTCCGACTTCGCCCACCTGGTCGGCCAGGTCTCCGAGGCACTGGAGGAGCACGCATGAGCACCGAGCTGAGCACCGAGCTGAACACCGGGCTGATCGTCGAGCCGGACGTCGAGTCCGCGACCGAGGCGGCACCCGCCGAGCCGCCCACCAGACGTACGTCCCCGGTGCTCCGCAGGCTCATCGCCAAGGTCCTGCCGATGATCGCGGCGCTCGCCGGCCTGGCGGCCGTGTGGTACGCCGTGACGTACCTCGTCCTCAGCGAGGACAAGCGGTTCCTGCTGCCGCCGCCGCACCAGGTCTTCGGCGAGACGCTGGGCCGGCCGGAGATCATGCAGCCGATGCTCGCCGCGCTGTGGCAGTCGGTCATGGTCGCGCTGGCCGGTCTGGTGATCTCGGTGGTCATCGGGATGGCGTGGGCGATGGTGATGGCCCAGACCCGGCTGCTGGAGAAGGTGCTCTACCCCTATGCGGTCATCCTGCAGACGGTCCCGATCCTGGCGCTGACGCCTCTGATCGGGATCTGGATGGGCTACGGCATCGCGGCCCGGATCGTGGTCTGCGTGATCATCGCGGTCTTCCCGATGATCGCCAACACCCTCTTCGGCCTGCAGTCGGCGACGGCACCCGCGCACGACCTCTTCACCCTCAACCGGGCGACGCGGCTGCAGCGGCTGCTCAAGCTGCAGCTGCCTGCCGCGATGCCGGCGATCTTCACCGGCCTGCGCAACGCCGCCGGGCTGTCGGTCATCGGCGTGATCGTCGGCGACTTCTACTTCCAGCAGGGCAGCCCCGGTATCGGCGGCCTGCTCCGCGTCTACACGCTCCGGCTCAGCATGGAGCCGCTCTTCCTGGCGATCATCCTGACCGCCCTCTTCGGTGTCGTCGTCTTCTCGGCCTTCGCCGCTCTCGACCGTGCCGTGATCGGCAAGTGGTACGGCGAGCGCTGACCTCACTCCATCCCCCAAGAAACGGACACAGCATGAACCGACACATACCCCTGCGCGCCGCCACCCTCGTGGCGCTCTCGACGATCGTCCCGTTCGCCCTGACCGGCTGCGGGAGCGACTCCGGCTCCGCAAACACCGCCACCGCAGGTGAGGTGACGAAGGCGGAGAAGGGCAGCGCGAAGGACCTCTCCGACGTCTGTCCCGCGACCGTGGTGATGCAGCAGGACTGGCAGCCCGAGGCCGAGCACGGCGGCATGTACAGCCTGATCGGCGAGGGCTACACCGTCGACACCGACAAGAAGACCGTCACCGGGCCGCTCGTCTCCGGCGGCGTCGACACGGGCGTGAAGGTCGAGGTCCGCTCGGGTGGTCCGGCGACCGGGTTCCAGCCCGTCCCCGCGACCATGTACCTCGACAAGGACATCCTGATCGGAGCGGTCAACACCGACGCCGCGATCGCGGCCGCGGAGAAGCAGCCGACCGTGGCGCTGGCCTCGCAGCTGACCGTCTCGCCACAGATCCTGATGTGGGACCCGAAGAGCCAGGACGACGCGAAGACCATCGCCGAGGCCGCCGGCGACGGCGACCCGGTCGTCACTGCCGGTGACGTGATCCCGGCGCTGCTCGAGTCGCAGGGGATGATCGAGAAGAAGCAGTCCGACCTCTCCTACGAGGGCACTCCGCAGCGCTTCGTCACCGAGCCCACGATCCTCCAGCAGGGCTTCGCCACCGCCGAGCCCTACATCTACGAGAACGAGATCAGCAACTGGGCCAAGCCGATCGGCTACCAGCTGCTCGCCGAGGTCGGCTACACCATCTACCCCGAGCCGATCGCGGTACGTGCCGAGGACGTCGAGAAGGAGGCCGACTGCCTCGAGAAGCTCGTCCCGGTGATGCAGCAGGCCGAGATCGACTACCTGGCCGATCCCGACTGGGCCAACGGCATCATCGTCGACATCGTCGAGCGCTACCAGACCGGCTGGACCTACAGCGAGGGCGTCGCCACGTACGCCGCCAAGACGATGACCGACCTCGACCTGGTCCACGACGACCCGAAGTCCGGAGTCTTCGGCCAGATCGACGGCGAGCGGATGAAGGGGATCGTCGAGACGTTCGCGCCGATCATGAAGCAGGCCGGCACGATCACCTCCGACGACATCGACCCGGAGTCGCTCTACGACAACCGGTTCATCGACGACTCGATCTCGATGAAGTGATGTCGATGACCATCTCGCAGCGTACGTCCCAGGTGACCGCCCTGGTCGCCGACCGCCTCGGCGCGGACCGGGTCGAGACCGACCCGGCCGCGCTGGTCAAGCTCTCCTCGGACTGGTCCCGGATGTCGCCGGTCCTCCAGGAGAAGGTGCCGAGCGGCAGGTACGTCGCCGACGCCATCGTCCGGCCGCGCACCGAGCAGGAGGTCGCCGACGTGCTGGCCGTGGCCTACGAGCACGACGTGCCGGTCGTCCCGCGTGGGGCCGGGACCGGCAACTACGGCCAGGCGACCCCGTTCACCGGCGGGATCATCCTCGACCTGCGCGGCCTGGACTCGATCGAGGTTCGGGCCGACGGCAACCTACGCACCGGGGCCGGTGCCCGGATGACCCGCATCGACAAGGTCGCCCGGGCGGCCGGGCGCGACCTGTGGATCTTCCCCTCCACCAAGGGCTCCACGATCGGCGGCTTCATCGGCGGCGGCAGCGCCGGCACCGGGACCATCGAGCACGGCACCACCTCCGACGGCTTCGTCACCGAGCTGACGGTGGCCCCGATGGACGGCAGCGGGCGCCTGCTCACGGTGACTGGCGAGGAGACGCTGCCCTACATCCACGCCTACGGCGTGACCGGCGTGGTGACCTCGGTGGTCGTCCGCACCGACCCCGCGCGGGACTGGGTGGCGGTCTATGCCGCCTTCGACAGCTGGGACGCGATGGTGTCCGTGCACCGCCGCCTGCTCGACCTGCCGGTGCTGCCGAGGCTGGCCTCGGGTGACGAGCCGGCGCTGGTCCCGACCCTGACCACCAACGTCGAGCTCGACCCGGCCCAGCACAGCCTGCGGGTGATCGCGGAGGCGTCCACGGTCGCCGAGATCGAGTCGCTCGTCGTGGCGGCCGGAGGCAGCGTACGGGCTCGTCTGGAGGACTACGCCGCGACCGATCTGCTCTCCGGGATGTCCTACAACCATCCGGTCTACTTCCTCCAGCGCGCCCACCGCGACCGGAGCTGGTTCCACATGGAGACCGGGGGCGAGCTCTACTGGAGCGACGCCGACCAGGTGCGGAAGGTCTACGACGGCCCCGTCTGGCTGCACCTGGAGCTGATGGGGAAGGGCCCGCTGGCGATGGTGGTCGCCGAGTACGTCTCCGAGGAGCAGGTCCTCGCCGGGATCCCGCGCTTCGACGAGATCGGGGTCGGCGTGCACTCGCCCCACCAGTGGTACGTCGACCGCAACGTCGAGCTCGTCACCGCGGTCGCGCGCGAGCGTGACCCCAAGGGGTTGCTCAACCAGGGCAAGCTCACCGACCACGCGCTGGTCGACACCCGCATCAACATCGGAGTCCGCTGATGCCCCGTTTCGCCGACCTCACCGCTCCCGAGATCGCCGCTCTGCCCGAGGACACCGTCGCGGTTCTCGGTCTCGGCGCGATCGAGCAGCACGGTCCCCACCTGCCGGTCTCGACGGACTACGTCATCGCCGCCGAGGCCGCCGAGGCCGCGGTGGCGACGGTCGCCGCGGCAGGCAGCGCGTCCGTGGTGCTGCTCGAGCCGCTGGCCTACACGAAGTCCGACGAGCACTCCTGGTCGCCCGGCACGATCTGGCTCTCCTGGGACACCCTGATGCGGGTCCTCGTCGACATCGGCCGCTCGCTGAGCACCTCCGGGATCACCCGGCTGCTCTTCGTCAACGGGCACGGCGGGAATTCCGCGCTCGGCCAGGTCGCCAGCCGCGAGCTGCGCAAGCAGTTCGGGCTGGCGACGTTCTTCGCGCATCTCTCGGTGCCACCCGACCAAGGAGGACGGTCCTCGCGGGAGGACGAGCTCGGCCTCGGCATCCACGGCGGCCACGGCGAGACCTCGATGATGCTCCACCTGCGTCCCGAGCTGGTGCACCAGGAGCGAGGGGAGCGGAAGGTGCCCGAGCAGCTGGCCGGCTACCGGCACATCGGCTTCGGCAAGCCGGTCTCCTTCGGCTGGCTCTCCGACGACTTCGGCACCGACGGCTACCTCGGCGACCCGACCACCGCCACCGCCGAGGACGGCAAGCTCCGCTTCGAGGCCGGGGTCGCCACGCTGGCCGAGGTCATCGTGGAAGCCTCCCGCTTCACGCCGTCGGCATGACGCTGCGGATCACCGGGGCAGCCTCGGGCGACCTCTCGATCGAGGGGGCCGAGGACACCCTCGACGCCTCGGGCTGCCTGGTCACGCCGGGTCTGGTCAACGCACACCATCACCTGCTGCAGACCGCGTTCCGCACCCTGCCCGGGACGCGCGGCGTCCCGATGGCGACCTGGCTGCCCACGATGGCGGCGGCCTACGACCGTGTCGGGGTCGACGCCGAGCTCACCTACGCCGCCGCGCGGGCGGGGCTCGCCGAGTCGCTGCTCTGTGGGGTGACGACGGTGGCCGACCATCACCTGACCTGGCCGGACTCCCTGACACCGGAGGAGACGGTGCCGTTGGCGCAGGGGACCGCGCGAGCGGCGGCCGAGCTGGGTGCCCGCCTGGTCTTCGTACGCGGTGCCGCCCGGGACGACCCCGAGACCGCGGCGCACAGCGCCGACCTGATCGCGGAGGCGCTGGTGGGGGACGCTCCCGGTGGGGTGAGCGCCGACGGCATGCTGCAGGTCGCGGTCGGGCCGGCCGGGGTGCACTCCGATCCAGAGCCGACCTTCCGGCTGATGGGGGAGGTGGCTGCCCGGCGCGGGCTGCGGCGGCGTACCCAGGCCAACGAGCAGGTCGACGTCGCGATCGCGGCCGAGCGCTACGGTCGCCGTCCGATCGACCTGCTGGAGGAGTGGGGCTGGCTCGCGCCCGACGTGACCCTGGCCCATCTGTGCGACGTGACGCCGGACGAGATCCGGAGGCTGAGCGCGGCCGGGGTGAGCGCCACCCATGCGCCCGGCTGCGACCTGCCGATGGGGTGGGGGATCGCGCCGGTCGCCGCCCTCCGCGCGGCCGGGGTCGAGGTCGGGCTCGGCACCAGCGGCGGCGGCAGCAACGACGCCGGCCACCTGCTCGCCGATGCCCGTCTCGCCATGCAGGTGGCGCCGCTGGTCGGTCCTCCGCTGGCGGCCGCCGACGTGCTCGCGATGGCGACCACCGGCTCAGCGGCCGGCCTCGGCCGACCGGGGCTGGGTTCGGGGACGGATCTGTGCGTCTGGGACGTCTCCGGGGTCGCCGACGCCGGCGTCCACGACCCGGTCGCCGGCCTGCTGTGGGCCTCGCCCGGGCGGCGTCCGCGGCACGTGGTCGTGGCCGGCCGGGTCGTCGTACGCGACGGGGTGCTCACCACCGCCGACGAGCGCGAGATCGTCGCGGATCTGGGGCGGCTCAGCGCCCGCGCTGCTCCTTGACCACCAGCAGCCGGAAGAGCTCGCCGTCGGCGCTGGCCCACCGGTGCCGTACGCCACCGGGGATGTAGACCGAGTCGGCGGTCTCCATGACCTGCTCCTCGCCGTCCAGGTCGATCCGAAGGGTCCCGCCGACCACGTAGACGAACTCGTCCTCCTCGTGCTGCCAGTAGCGGTCCCAGGCCGACCTGTCCCCGGTGAACTCCATCGGGATGAAGGCGTGATCGGCCCCGGCGACCAGCGCCTGCACGGCGCCGTTGGCCGCCTCCGCGGTGCCGGGGTCGGAGCGGCGTACGACTGACACGGGGCCGGCGGAAGCGCTCTCGACGCTGTCCGCGAGCAGCGCCTGCTGGGTCGTGCCCAGCGTCTCCGCGATCCGGAACAGCGAGGACATCGAGGGACGCGCCATCCCACGCTCGATCTGGCTCAGGAACGGGTGCGAGAGGTCGGTCGCCTCGGCTAGCTGGACCAGCGTCATCCCACGCGCCTTGCGCAGCTCCCGTACGCGGGCGCCCAAGCGAAGCACCGAGCGATCCAGGGACTGTCGCGGGTTCCGAGTCACCTGCTCAACCTAGCCGTCGTCGGTGCTTCGTGTTCACCGCGTCACGAGGAACTCACGGAGCCGACGTGTGTCGGAAACAACAT
Organism: Nocardioides sp. NBC_00850; assembly: GCF_045207335.1. Taxonomy (NCBI): domain Bacteria; kingdom Bacillati; phylum Actinomycetota; class Actinomycetes; order Propionibacteriales; family Nocardioidaceae; genus Nocardioides; species Nocardioides sp. NBC_00850. Next base: position 5,659,946 of record NZ_CP108845.1, on the reverse strand, counting down.
CCGTGCCGCCGCCACGAAACGGAGTTTCGAAATGCTGTCGACAGCGGTAGTAGGTTGATGGCCATGACCGTTCCTCCTGTGGTCAGACAGGAACAGCTCATCGACGAGATCGCCCTCCACCTCGCTGACGAGGTAGAGGGCGACTGGTCCACGTTGGTCTTCAACCACCGCAACCTGTCCATGTTCTTCACCGGGCGCGTCGATGTGCACCGGCCGGACGGCAGCCTCGCCCACGCCCGACCGCCCGACACGATCCTCGCGCTGACCGACGAGCTCAGGCGGGTGATGTACGAGCCCGGCCGCGGCGCCTGGTTCTCCGCGCGCTGGACCATCGCGAGCGGGGAGGGCGAGGGGGAGAAGCACTCGACGAATGTCGTCTTCAACTACGACGACGAACCGGTCTGGCGCTGGCCGGCCCACCCGGGCCTGTACGCGCTCGACCTCGAGACGTTCCCCCGTGCCGACGACCGCGTCCCGGACTGGCTCCGGCAGAAGGTCAACGGAGCCCGCCGGACGTTGTAGGAAACGGCCATCCTGGACGCATCACACCGGCGCGATCCTGGGGCGTCGCCGGGCGGTGTCCACTAGGAAATCGACAAGGAATCCATCAGAAGCCTGTCGGAGTCGAGCGGTCACAGGGGCGGCGCCTGATGAAAGGGTCTGCACCGTGCCACAGGTCTCTCGAATTGCCATCGTCAACCGCGGTGAAGCCGCGATGCGTCTGATCCATGCCGTCCGCGACCTCAACGCGCGGGATACGTCCGAAGGGACGATCCGCACCATCGCGCTGCACACCGACGTCGACGCCGGGTCGGCGTTCGTACGTGAGGCCGACGAGGCCTACTTGCTCGGCGCCGCCGCGGATCGCCCCTACCTCGATCTCGCCGTCCTCGAGCAGGCGCTGGTCGCCTCCGGGGCCGACGCCGCCTGGGTCGGCTGGGGCTTCGTCGCCGAGGATCCAGCCTTCGCCGAGCTGTGCGACCGGCTGGGCGTCACCTTCATCGGCCCCAGCGCCGAGGCGATGCGGAAACTGGGCGACAAGATCGGCTCGAAGCTGATCGCCGAGGAGGTCGGCGTCCCGGTCGCTCCCTGGAGCCGCGGCGGCGTGAACGACCTCGAGTCGGCACTCGCCAGCGCCGAGGAGATCGGCTACCCGCTCATGCTCAAGGCCACCGCCGGTGGTGGCGGTCGCGGCATCCGGAAGGTCACCTCCGGTGCCGAGCTCACCGAGGCGTACCAGCGAACCCGGGACGAGGCCGAGCGCGCGTTCGGGAGCGGCGTCGTCTTCCTCGAGAAGCTGGTCACCGATGCCCGCCATGTCGAGGTCCAGGTCATCGCCGACGGTCAAGGCACCGCCTGGGCGATCGGCGTACGCGACTGCTCCGTGCAGCGACGCAACCAGAAGGTCATCGAGGAGTCGTCCTCCCCGCTGCTGAGCGAAGACCAGGCCGCCGGGCTCAAGGCGTCCGCCGAGCGGCTCGCCACGGCGGTGGGCTACGCCGGAGCCGGCACCGTCGAATTCCTCTACCACCCGGGTGAGAAGACGTTCGCCTTCCTCGAGGTCAACACCCGTCTCCAGGTCGAGCACCCCATCACCGAGACCGTGACCGGCACTGACCTGGTCGCGCTGCAGATCCAGGTGGCTTCCGGCGTACCGCTCAGCGGCGACAGGCCGGTCGAGCGTGGCCACGCGGTCGAGGCCCGGCTCAACGCCGAGGACCCGGACCGCGACTTCGCGCCCGCTCCGGGCCGGATCAGCCGCCTCGAGTTCCCCGCCGGCCCCGGCATCCGGGTCGACACCGGCGTGGCCGAGGGTGACACCATCCCGGCCGACTTCGACTCGATGATCGCCAAGGTGATCGCCTGGGGTGCCGACCGCGAACAGGCGCTGGCGCGACTGCGCCGGGCGATGGGCGAGACCACCGTCATCATCGACGGCGGCGCGACCAACAAGAGCTTCATCCTCGACCTCCTCGACCAGCCCGAGGTCACCACCGGCAGCCCGGCCTGGGCCGACACCGGCTGGATCGACCGGGTGCGCGGCGAGGGGCGGCTCCAGGCCGCCCGGCACGCCGGCGTCGCGCTCGTCGCCGCCGCGATCGAGGGGTACGACGAGGCCGAGCGCGGCGAGATCGCCCGCATGCTCCAGACCGCCCAGGGTGGCCGGCCCCAGATCCAGCACGACCCCGCCCGCACCATCGAGCTCAAGCTGCGCGGGGCGACGTACGCCCTGACCGTGCGGCAGTCCGGACCTGCCCGCTACCAGGTCACCATCACGGCCGGCGGCGAGCGGCGCACCCTCACCGCCACCCTCGACCGGATCGACGAGGTGCATGGCCGGCTCACCGTCGACGGCCACCGCTACCGGCTGGTGACCGCCACCCACGGCCCCGTCCATCTGGTCGAGGTCGACGACGTGATGCACCGGGTCAGCCGCGACGAGGGCGGCATGGTCCGCGCCCCCGCGCCGGCGCTCGTCGTCTCCACCCCGCTCGCCGTCGGTGACGAGGTGGCAGCCGGTCACCCGGTCCTGGTGCTCGAGTCGATGAAGATGGAGACCGCGCTGACCGCGCCGTTCACCGGCCGGGTCAAGGAGCTGCTGGTCCGGGTCGGGAGCCAGGTCGAGACCGCGGCGCCGCTGCTGCGCCTCGAGCCGACCGGCGAGGCCGAGGGCGAGGCGACCACCGCCACCCTGGCCGACCTCGATCTGCCCGAGCCCACCACGGAGCCCGGCCGCAGCAACGGTGCGCTGGACGACCTGAGCAGCCTGCTGCTCGGCTACGACGTCGAGGAGGATCAGCGTCCGGCGTTGCTCGCCGCCCATCTGGCCTCTCGCTCCACCGGTGCGCCCGCGGACACGCTGCGCACCGAGATGGACCTGCTGGCCCTGTTCACCGACTTCGCCGAGCTCAGCCGCAACCGCCCGGCCGGTGACGAGCCGTCCACCGAGCTGCGCGTGCACAGCTCGCGGGAGTACTTCCACACCTACCTGCGCAGCCTCGACCCCGACCGGGGCGCGCTCCCGGACCACTTCCGCGACAAGCTGCTGCGGGTGCTCGCGCACTACGGGGTCACGGACCTCGAACGTACGCCGGAGCTCGAGCGCGCGGTGTTCCGCATCTTCCTCGCCCAGCAGCATCCCTCCGACGTCGATGTCGCGATCGGGGTGCTGCAGCGCTGGCTCGGCGACCCGCCGCCGGCGACGGAGGACGCCGCCGCGGTCCGCGCGCTGCTCGAGCGGATGGTGCGCGCCACGCAGCTCCGGTTCGCCGTGGTCGGCGACCTGGCCCGCTCGGTCCGGTTCGGCTGGTTCGACCAGGCGCTGGTCGATGACGAGCGCCGCGCGGTGCTGGAGGGAGTGCCGGCCGAGGTCGCCGCCCTCACCGACCCGGACGCCCCTGACCGGGCCGCCCGCATCGATGCACTGGCGGCTGTCCCCGAGCCACTGGTCGGGTTCCTCCGGGACCGGCTGGTCGAGGGTATTCCCGAGCGCGAGCCGCTGCTGGAGGTGCTGATCCGGCGCCACTACCGCGACTACCACCTGCACGACCTGACCGTCACCGGCATAGACGACGGCGGACGCCCGGTCGCGCACGCCGAGTACGCCACTGACGAGAAGGGTGCGACCCGAGTCGTGTCCACCATCGGCGACGTGACGGAGCTCGCCCGTCCCGACGGCCCACTCGGTACTGCCATCACCTCGGCGTTGAGCTCCGACCACGACGACGTCGTCGAGATCTACCTGCGCTGGACGGATGCGCCCGCCGATCCGGACCTCGCCTCGTCCGAGCTCGCCAAGATGCTCGCCGGCCACGAGTTCGCCCGCCGCGCCCGCCGTGTCTCGATCGCGGTCTGCCATGCCGCGCCACAGCCCATCGACTACTTCACCTACCGCCACCACGCGGACGGCGCCCCTCAGACCCCGACCGCCGAGCTGGTCGAGGACAGCCTGGTCCGGGGCATGCACCCGATGGTCGGTCGCAGGCTCAACCTGTGGCGGCTCAGCGAGTTCGACGTCACCAGGCTCGCCGCGCCCGACGACGTCCTGCTCTATGAGTGCGTCGCCCGGGCCAACCCGGCCGACCGCCGGCTCGTCGCGGCGGCCCAGGCCCGACAGCTCGCCGTCGTCCGCGACGACGAGGGCCGCGTGATCGCGCTGCCGCACGTCGAGCGGGCCGTGGAGAACTGCCTCGAGGCGATCCGCCGCGTACGCTCCGCCCGGGGTCGCGAGGGCACCAAGCTCGACGTCAACCACGTGTGGGTGACGGTGTGGCCGGTGGTCGAGGCGGATCTCGACCAGATCACCGCGCTGCAGAGCAAGATCACCCCGCTCAGCGAGGGCGCCGGGATCGAGGAGGTGCTCGCGCAGGGCCGCGTGGCCGGGCGGGATGGCGGCGCCCCGACCCCGCTGGCCATCCGCTTCCACGCCAAGCCAGGCGCTGGTGTGGTGGCGGACGTCATCGAACCGCCCACCGAGCCGCTCGCCCCGATGGACGAGTACGCCGCCAAGGTGCTGCGCGCCCGACGCCGTGGCCTCGTCTACCCCTACGAGCTCCAGCGCGCCCTGGCCGGGAGCGGCACGGTCGTCGAGCACGATCTCGACGCCGACGGCGTACTCGTACCCGTCGATCGAGCTCCCGGGCTCAACAGCGCCGGCATCATCGTCGCCGTCGTGACCACGCCGAGCGCTCTCTACCCTGACGGCATCGCCCGTGTCGTGCTCTGCGGTGACCCGCTCAAGTCGCTCGGGGCGCTCTCGGAGCCCGAGTGCGCCCGGGTGATCGCGGCCATCGATCTGGCCGAGCGGATGCAGATTCCGGTCGAGTGGTTCGCGGTGTCGGCAGGTGCGCGGATCTCGATGGAGAGCGGCACCGAGAACATGGACTGGGTCGCCGCCGCGCTGCGCCGGATCGTCCAGTTCACCCAGGACGGCGGCGAGATCAACATCGTCGTCGCCGGGATCAACGTCGGCGCCCAGCCGTACTGGAACGCCGAAGCGACGATGCTGATGCACACCAAGGGCATCCTGGTGATGACCCCGGACAGCGCGATGGTGCTGACCGGCAAGCAGTCGCTCGACTTCTCCGGCGGTGTGTCCGCCGAGGACAACCACGGCATCGGCGGCTACGACCGGGTGATGGGCCCGAACGGGCAGGCGCAGTACTGGGTGCCCGACCTGGCCGGTGCCTTCCGGGTGCTCATGGCGCACTACGAGCACAGCTACGTGGTCCCCGGAGAGACCGGGCCGCGCCGCGCGCCGACGGCCGACCCGATCGACCGTGACGTGTCGTCGTTCCCGCACGCGGGTGACTTCGCCACGGTCGGCGAGATCTTCTCGGCCGAGCACAACCCCGACCGCAAGCGACCCTTCGACATCCGCACGGTGATGCGGGCGCTGGCCGACGCCGACCACGAGATGCTCGAGCGGTGGGCCGGCATGGCCGATGCCGACACCGCCGTGGTCGTCGACACCCGGATCGGTGGCTACCCGGTCAGCCTGGTCGGGATCGAGTCCAAGCCGGTGCCGCGCGCCGGCTTCCCTCCCACCGACGGTCCGGACACCTACACCGCGGGCACCCTGTTCCCGCGGTCGTCGAAGAAGGTCGCGCGCGCGATCAACGCGGCATCGGGCAACCGGCCGCTGGTGGTGCTCGCCAACCTGTCCGGCTTCGACGGCTCCCCGGAGTCGATGCGCAACCTGCAGCTCGAGTACGGCGCAGAGATCGGCCGCGCGGTCGTCAACTTCCAGGGCCCGATCGTCTTCTGCGTCATCTCCCGCTACCACGGGGGTGCGTTCGTGGTGTTCTCCAAGCACCTGAACCCGTCGATGACGGTGCTCGCCATCGAGGGTTCGTACGCCTCGGTCCTCGGTGGCGCTCCTGCGGCGGCTGTCGTGTTCGCCGCGGAGGTCTCCAAGCGGGCGGCGGCCGACCCGCGGGTCGCCGCGCTAGAGGAGCGCATCGACCACGCCGAGGACGGGGAGCGCGGCGAGCTCGTCGTCGAGCTGGCCGAGCTCCGCGCCCAGCTGCGGGCCGACAAGATCGCCGAGGTCGCGGCCGAGTTCGACGACGTGCACGACATCCACCGCGCCGTGGAGGTCGGCTCGGTCGACGAGGTGATCGCGGCCAGCGACCTGCGGCCCAAGGTGATCGACGTCATCGAGAGGGCGTGGGGCAGCGTGTGACCGCTGGATGTTCTATGTCGACCGTTTCCGTGATGAGTTCCTGGTGGCCTGGTAGCTGCTCCACGACGTCGGCAGGGCGGCCGCCAGGACCAGGAGCACGGTGGCCAGTGGCTCCTGTCAGCTGTGGCCGCCGCCTTCCGTCTGCTCAGCGTGCATTGCCGGCCTCGTCACACGGGGGAGCCACCGAGAGCCCGGCCAACTCGAGCTGAACGTCGATCAGGCCCAGCGTGCGCTTCATGGCCGTTGGCTGCAGCCGACCCGCGCCACCGCCGTGGGGGTGGTCGAAGAACACCAACAGGAACATCAGCAGGGTGATCACCACGGTCACGCTGCCCATCAGCATCCCTTGGGTGACCGCACCCTCGGCCCGGTCGGCGAAGAACAGCATGTAGGCGAAGATCACCCCGGCGATCACGAACAGGGCGATCCAGAGCGGTCCGGGGATGATGCCCTCGGCACCGTGGACGCGATCGATCCGGGCCTGCTCGCGGTCGTCGGTCTGGTCCATCCACCGGTCGTAGGCAGACTGCTCGGTGGCCGTCTTCGGGTCGACGGTCGAGATGGTGCGGAACAGCTCGGCGCCCCACGGGTTGATCGCGTCGCCGAGGTTGCCCTTGTTCAGGGCGTGCCACTCCGTGCCGGCCACGGACCGGGCGTAGCAGGTGAGCTCGCCGGTGAGCTCGGCAGATGAGTCCTCGGGCATGAACTGGGCGGTCTGCACCTGCTGGGCCACGATCGTCGCCTCGGTCTCGGCGCCCTGGCGGGATTCGTCGTAGGAGGTGAAGGCCAGGAAGATGATGAACCCCAGCAGCACCGAGAAGCCGGTGGCCAGCACCCCGAACACCCCCGAGGCCCGGTCCCCGTCGGTGAAGTACGAGCCCTCCGGTGCACGTCGTCGTACCGCCAGCATCGCCGCCACCGTCAGGCCAGTGACCAGGACCAGAACGACGATGCCGATGATGACGTTCATCATGTCTCCGACTAGGTCGCCAAGTCAGAATCCAGGGAAGCGGTTGGCTCCCTGCCTCGACCGGCTCCGACCAGAACTTGGAGAACGACCAGCAGGCCGAGCGCCAGAGCCAGGGACCACCAGAGTCGGTCCATCGTGACGTTGTTGCCCCAGAGCAGGACCACACCGCCCAACGCCACCACGGCGACTCGCAGCCAGGTCACGTTGGCGGCGACCCAGCGGCCCGCTCCGCCGACGGGACCGTCCCCCAGGCGAGCGCCGACGCTCTCGAGACCCCCGCCGATGGTCGTACGTGCGGTGGTGCCGTACCTGTTGGAACCGGCGAACCAGCCAGCGAGCACGATCACCAGACCGAGCCACAGGACCACCTGCTGGCCGCGCTCTAGGTAGGCGAGCAGGGTGTCGAAGAAGACCCTGCTCGCCGGCCCGAAATCGGTGCCGGAGAGCGCGTTGATGAACATCTGCTGCCCGATGGACAGCACCCACGCCAGCAGTAGCGCGTTGGCGGCCACGATCGCCCCGATCCACACCGCCATCCGTGGCCGGCGGCGGGCCAGCACCAAGGCGGCCAGGAACAGGACCCCGACCACGGGAAGGAGCCACTGGGCCACCGGGTTCGAGAACGCGTAGATCGTGCGCACCTGCTTGAGCTGGGGTGCCTCCATCAGCACGATCTGACGGTCGGTCTCGGGGATGGGCAGGTTCTCGACGATGGTCAGACCCCGGGCGACGAGTCGCTCCTTGACCCGTTCGATGACCTCGTCGACGTCGAGCACGACCTCTTCGCCCTGGAGCGACACGGCACCGGAGTCGTCGCCGTTCAGGATTCGCTGGAGGGTCTGCTGGGCTTTGGTGTTGACCAGGACCCAGATGTCGGCGAACTCGTCGGAGGCGATGAACGCGCGGACCTCGCGATCCACCAGACCGTTGATGGCAGCGGCGAGAGGCGCCACGAGCTGCTGCAGGCGCGGCTTGTCGTCGATCACGCCGGCGAACACGGTGTTGAGCATCGCTTCGATGTCGACCTGTTGCTGGATCGCCCCGGTGACCCGGGTCGCGATCACGTCCTGCACCTCGGGGGACTCGATGAGAGGGCCGACGGTCTCGACGTACCGCTCGGCGTCGTTCAAAGTGCGCTGCCCCCAGTAGGCCACCGCGGCCGGCGTGGTCAACAACCCGGCCAGCACCAGGCAGATCACCGCCGCGATCGAGCGGCCTCGTGACGGTCGGTCTGCGGTGGTGACGACGGGGTCGTCGGTGGGTTCTCGGAGTTCGCGTGTGATGGGCGAGTCGTTCGACATGGTGCGTCAGTCCAGTTCGTCGTCGGCCATCTGCGCGGATGCCTGTTCGATGCCGACTCCGATCGCCAGGACGATGCGGCTGGTCGCCGCTGCGACCCGCGACGTCCCGACGATGGGTGCGATCGCCGCGAGCACACCGCGGACGGCCTCGGCGTCGAGGCCGACCTCATCGGCGATCGCGAGGTTCAACGCGTAGGAGACGGCCGGAGCGTCGCTCGCGACGAGGGCAGCGAGTCGGACGAGAGCGATGGACTGTACGTCGAGGCTCGATACCTGCACGGATTCGGCCGTCATGTTGGCCAGCAGGTCGAGGACGGGGGTGTCGGATGCGGTCATGTCTGACATGGCAACCCTTCGGTGGTCGTGGGACTGGCTTCGAGCGAGGCCAGTCCCCAGGCTGTCTGGAGGGCCCGCCCGAGGCATCACCCGAAGTGGACGAACCGGCGGCCAGGTCAGCGGGTGATGTCGCGACCGTGCACCGTCAGCGCCCAGATGACGAAGATGTCGACAGCGATGATCAGCGTCGACCAGAACGGCGAGTACGGGATGAACGCGAAGTTGGCGAAGGCACTCAGTACGGCCAGGGTGACTCCGATGATGCGACCCCAGACCATGCCGTTGAGCACAGCGAAGCCCGCGAACACGACGAGCAGTCCGAGCAGCAGGTGGATCCAGCCCCAGCTGGTGGCGTCGAGCTGGAGCAGGTAGTTGGGGGTCGTGACGTAGAACTCGTTCTCGAAGATGGCGACCAGGCCGGCGAAGGCCTGGAAGCTGCCGGCCATGATCATCATCACGCCGGCGAACATGATGAAGCCGGTCGCCCAGCCACTGGGCGGCGGTTCCTGCGCCTGCCAGGTGGTGGTCTCATCGTTCAATGGGGTCTGTTCGGTCATGACGGGACGCTCCTTGGATTGCCGCCGACCACGAGGGACTCGATGTCGGGTCGTGAAGTGAACGGACGATCTCAATCTGGTCGCCGCGACCTGTTGGCGAATCATCCTCATTGTGTGAAAGGTGAGGGCGTCAGGACTGAGAAGGTGGCCGGGACTCCGACGCGTCCATCGACAAGTCATCCGTCAGGGATGAGACGTCGGGCTGCCCGGATCTCTAGCGTGCGAATGGTGGAAGACGCTGGCGAAGCCGCGCGAACGGCTGCCGGGCTCGACGAAGTTCTGCTGGACGTCAAGCTTTCGGTTCCCGAGCTGCCGCTCAGACTGGTGAGCAGGGCCCCTCTGATCGAGGCGGCCCGGAGCAGCGGCGCGCCGTCGGTCGGAATCACCGCGCCTGCCGGCTACGGCAAGTCCACACTTCTGGCGCAGTGGGCACAGGCCGAGGACCGCCCGGTCGGTTGGGTGTCGCTCGACCGCCTGGACGACGACTCCAGCGCCCTCCTCGTGCTGCTCGCCTCGGCGTACGCGCGGGCCGTGCCGGATCAGCAGGGAGTGGTCGCCGATGTGAGCGGTCTGGGCGTCTCGCCGCTGGGACGCGCCGCACCACGCCTGGCCGCCGCCCTCAGCCGAAGTCCGGAACCTTTCGTGCTGATGGTGGACGACCTGCATGAGCTGCACTCCTCGGCCTGCCACGATGTGCTGAGCGTGGTCATCTCCGGTGTCCCGGTCGGCTCCCAGCTGGTGTCGGCGAGCCGGGTCGAGCAGCCGCACCTGGCTCGGCTGCGCGCCTCCGGCGCGGTCCTCGACGTGCTGGGACCCGACCTGGCGCTGGACGTGACGGGTGCCGAGCAGATCTTCAGCGCGGCACAGGTGCCGCTCACGCGTGACCAGGCGATGGTGGTGACCGAACGGACGGAGGGTTGGGCGGCCGGCCTGCACCTGGCGGCGATGATCGCCAGGGACACGAGGCAGGACGTGTCGACCATCTCCGGCGACGACCGGTACGTGGCCGACTACCTCTACCGGGAGTCGCTGAGCCAGCAGGACGAGGCGACGCAACGGTTCCTGCGGCGTACCGCTGTGCTCGACCGACTCTGTGGCTCCCTCTGCGATGCGCTGTCGGGGGATACCCACGGTCAGGATCGGCTTCTCGCGCTCGAGGGATCCAACTCGTTCCTGCTCCCGCTCGACCGGCGGCGGGAGTGGTACCGCTATCACCCGCTGTATCGAGAGTTCCTGCTCGGAGAGCTGCGTCGGGTCGAACCCGAGGTCGTCGCGAAGCTGCACCTTCGGGCCGCCGACTGGTTCGAGGCCAACGAGTCCTCGGCGATGGCCCTCGAGCACCTGCTGAACACGCCCGAGCGGGATCGGTGCGTCCAGATCGCGACGCAGCTGGTGCTGCCGACCTACAGCGCCGGGCAGATGTCGACCGTGGGGCGGTGGCTGTCCGTGCTCGGTGACTCGGCCATCGAGGAACACCCTCCGTTGGCCGTACTGGCCGCCTGGATGGACGTCCTGGGTGGCGACCCCCTCGGGGCGCAGCGCTGGGCTGCCGTGGCAGAGGCTGCGGAGTACGACTGGGTGCCGATGGACGGCACCGCATCGTTCGAGTCGGCGCGCGCCATGTTGCGGGCCGCCATGTGCCCGGCGGGACCCGCGGCGATGATGCGTGATGCCGACCTCGCCATGGCCCAGGAACCGCCGTGGAGCCCCTGGCGCGACACCGCCCTGGCCGGTGCTGCCGAGGCGCATCTGCTCATGGGGGACGTCGAAAGGGCCGCCGCGCTGTTCGCCGAGAGCTCCACCGCCGGAGCCGAGCTCGGCAACACCGACACCATCGTCAACGCTCAGGCCGAGCTCGCGCTGTTGGCGATGGAACGCGGGAGATGGGACGAGGCGGCGGAGCGGGTCGCCGTCGCCCTCGCCGTCGTCGAGAAGCACCGGATGTACGACTACGCGATGAGCGTCCTCGCGTTCGCGGCCGCTGCCCGGCTCGGGTTGCACGACGGGAGTCTCGGTGAGGTGGACCGGCAGCTGACGCGGGCCATGCGTGCGCGTCCGTCCTGCACGTACGTGCTGCCGTACCTGGCCGTGCGTAGTCGTCTCCAGCTGGCCAGGGTGTTCTGGGCACGCGGCGACCAGACGTCCGCCCGGCACCTGCTGCGCGAGATCGACGACGTGCTGCAGCGCCGACCGGACCTCGGGGTGCTGGTCGACCAGGTCGCGAGGCTGCGCGCCAGGATCAACTCCTCAGAACGCACCACCGCTGGAAGGCCGCCCCTGAGCCCGGCCGAGCTGCGCCTGCTGCCCTACCTCCAGACCCACCTCACCATCGGCGAGATCGGCGAGCGACTGTTCGTCTCCCGCAACACCGTCAGCTCGCAGGTCGCCTCGATCTACCGGAAGCTGGGCGTCACATCGCGGAGTGATGCGGTCCGGCAGGTGATCTCGATCGGGCTGCTCGGCTCCTAGCCTTCCGCCGGCGGTCCTTTCGCGGCGAACCGGTTCGCCGCGGGTACGGCGCTGAAGCCGTGTGCCATCACGCTGAGCAGGACCGTGAGCGAGATGACCGCGACCACGTCCTCACCCGCGCCGTGGAGATCCTCCAGCGCGATCAACGCGAAGATGACCGAGGCCAGACCGCGCGGGCCGAACCAACCGACGAACACCACGCTGTAGCGGTCGAGCCCCGCACCGAGCAGTGCCAGGACGACCGGCAGCATGCGAACGACGGTCAGGCTGAGCACGGCATAGCCCAGCATCGCCCAGCTCCACGAGTCCTGGATGACCGGAATCGCGAGCGTGCCGAAGATCAGCCAGCTGATCATCGAGGCCATGTCGCTGGACTGGTCGACGAAGTAGACCTCCTTCTCGCCGCTTCGTCCGGCGACGTTCCCGAAGACCAGACCGCCCACGAAGGCGGCGACGAAACCATTCCCGTCCGTGAAAAGCGCCGCGGTGTACGCCAGCAGGGCGAGTGCGAGAACCGCCGGACCGCCGAGCTCCTCGGACAGCCAGCCGCGCTCGCGTGCGCGCCTGGTGACCAGGCCGCCCACGCTGCCGACGACGATGCCCGCGAGGAGGCCGACCAGCAGGGAGACGACCGCGCCGCCGGGGCTCTCGACACCGAGCACCCCCTCATCGACCGCGACACCGGCGATGGCCACCAGCACGATCGGGGTGGCGATGCCGTCGTTGAGCCCGCTCTCCACGTTCAGTACGCTCCGCACCTTCGCCGGCACGTGCGGGTTGGACATGACAGGTGCACCGAGAGCAGCATCCGTCGGCGCGAGCGCGGCGCCGACCAGGAGCGCTGCCCACGGGTCGAAGCCGAGCACGATCATCGCGGCTCCGGTGCCGATGGCGATCGTCAGCGGCAGACCGATACCGAGCAGCCGAACGTAGGTGCTCAGATCGCGTCGGAACTGCCCGAACTGGACCCGCGATGCATCCGCGAAGAGGACCCAGACGAGGGTGACCTCTGCGATGACCTTGACCAGCTCGGGTTCGGCCTCGAGCTCGAGAACGCCGAGTACGTCCGCGAACACCCAGCCGCCTGCCACGAACACGATCGGGGCGGTGAGTCCCAGCTGTTGTAGGCGACCTGCGAGGACGCACCACGCGACGATCGTCGCGAGGACCGCTACGAGCGCCGAGGTTTCCATGTGACGGACCTCCCGGCCTACCAGGATGTTCTTCGGGTATCACTCCCGTGTATCACGGACCCGGTGGCGATGTGCGCGATTCGGCCAGGAGTTGATGGAAGTCGGCGTGCATGAACGAGCCTTCGCCCGCAGCGGACAGGGTTCAGGCTCCCTTGTCGGGGAACACATCGGAAAGCGGGTCTGCCTCGAAGTAGGCGGTCTTGATCCTCAGCCACTCGCCGTCGAGGACCATGTTCTTCAGGACCTCGTCGATCTGTTCTTTGCGCTGGTCGCCGGAGCGGATCACGAATCCGATCGGGGCGTCCTTGACCGGGTAGACGATCGGCTCCTCCAGGGCTATGGGTGCGCCTTTGATGATCGACTGAGCGTAAGGAGCTCCGTGGAACAACGCGTCCGCTTCGCCTCGCTCGATCAGCTCGATGGCAGCGCCCACGTCAGGGGCCCTGACGATCTCGACGTCGTGGTACTTCTCTTCGAGGTAGGACCCTTGGACGGCGCCGTCGACGACCGCGATCCTCTTCCCGTTGACGTCACCGCGCGTCCGGATGGTCGACCCCTTCGGGGTGAGGAAGGCGACGTACGTCGAGAAGTACGGCGCGCTGAAGTCGAACTCCCGCTCGAGCTCTGAGGTGCTCGTGACCTGGGCCCCGATCATGTCGATCTTGCCCGCTCGCAGGGCCGGGAAGAGCTCGTTGAAGTCCATCGCCACGAACTCAGGCTCGACGCCCATGCCTTCGGCGACGCTGTGCGCCATCTCGTAGTCGAAGCCCTTGGTCGCGCCGCCGCTCTCGTAGTAGACGGGTTCGGTGCTGTCGACACCGATCCGAAGGGTGTTGCTGCTGCCGGCCGCGGCGCTCGCCTTTCCGCTCGCGGATGGTGCGGGGTCCGAGAAGTGCCCGCTGAAGGCGATCGCGCCCAGAAGGGCCACTGCGCCGGCGACGACCAACTTGATCTGGTTCATGTGGGGGTCCTGTTGCTGGCGATGGCTGGCATGCGAGCTCGAGCGGTAAGGCGTGAGTCAGACAACAGGACCCGTACGTCAGGTGGAACCTGGCCAGACCAACAAGGCGCGAACGAGCGACGAATCCTGGGTATCGCGGCCGGCACCGACGGTGACGGTCACGACGCCACCTCCGCGACCAGGTGCACGATGACCAGGTCGTCGGCCTCCAACAGGGGCGCGACCACGCCGACCTCGTCGAGCAGTCGGCCGCTCATCACCGCGCCGCCGTCGTACCACGCGGGTCGCGGGCGGTCCTTGGGCGACACCGCAAGCGGCACCGGCGTCACTCGGTACGCCGTCTCCGGGGTCAGGCCGGGGAACCGGATGCGGCCGGCCGGCTGGCCCAGGGTGTGATCGAGCGCCGAGAGACGGAACAGCGCCTCGCGCCCGTCAGGGGCGACCACCCCGTCCAGCTGCAGGCCTTCGTGCAAGGTGTCCGCCCGCACGACCCGGCCGGAGTGGAGCAGGCCACGGAACCGCTTGTGCAGCGCGATCCAGGCCCGGAGCTCCTCGCGCTCCTCGTCCGTCATGGCGGTGAGGTCCCACTCGATGCCGAGGTGTCCCCAAACGGCGGTGCCGGCCCGGAAGCGCAGGGTGTGTTGTCGGCCGGTGGTGTGGTCGGCGCCCGATCCCACGTGGGTGCCCATCAGCTCGGGCGGGAGGGTCAGCCCGGTCCACCGGACCAGACGGTGCCCTTCGTGCGCGTCGATGCAGTCGGAGACCCAGACCCGGTCGGTCCGCTCGAGCACTCCCAGGTCGAGGCGCCCGCCACCGCCGCAGCAGGACTCGATCTCGAGCGCGGGATGCTGGGCACGGAGTGCGTCCATCAGGCGATAGGCCGCGAGTGTCTGCAGGTGGACCGCGGGCCTGTGGTCTCGGCCGCGGCCGGCGCCGGTCAGCGCACGGTTGTGGTCCCACTTGATGTAGGCGATGTCGTAGCGGTCCACCAGCGCCGAGATCTGACCGAACACGTGGTCCCAGGCGTCCGGGTTGGAGAGGTCGAGGACGTGCTGGTTGCGCGAACTGATGCCGGGACCGGCATGGGTGCCGAGGGTCCACTCGGGATGCTCCCGGGCCACGTCGGAGTCGAGGCTGACCATCTCGGGCTCGAACCACAGCCCGAACTCCATGCCCAGGCCCTGCACGGTCTTCACCAGGGGAGTGAGCCCGTCCGGGAACACGCCCTCGTCCACGACCCAGTCACCCAGGGAGCTCGTGGCGTCGCGCCGCCCCTTGAACCAGCCGTCATCGAGGACGTACCGCTCGACGCCCAGCTCGGCGGCACGCTCGGCGAGCTCGACGAGCTTCTGCATGTCCATGTCGAAGTAGACCGCCTCCCAGGTGTTGAGGAGTACGGGTCGCGCGCGCCGTGGGTGCACGTCCCGCGCCCTCAGGTGCTCGTGGAAGCGGCCGGAGAAGGCATCGAGCCCCTCGCCCCAGGAGGCGTAGAGCCAGGGCGAGGCATAGGTCTCGTCGTGGCCCAGCACCATCTCGCCGGGCATGAGCAGCTCGCCTCCGCGCAGCAGCTTCCAACCGGTGAAGGAGTTCTCGGCGCAGAGCACCTGGTTGCCGCTCCAGCCGAGGTGAACACCCCAAACCCGACCGGCACGGAAGCCGAATCCGGACCGGCCGGCACACAGCACGGTGGCCGAGTCGTGGCCGGGACGACCGCCCCAGGCCTCGCGGACGTGCTGTCCCTGGGTGAACGCGTGGCGCTGCGGGGTGCGCTCGTGGGCGTGCCGCCCTGCCATGTCCAGGAGCTCGTCGGCCTCGCCCGGCACCGGCAGAGCCGGCTCGAGCAGCGTCACCTCGTACGGCGTCGCCGCCAGGTTCCGCACGCAGGCACGCAGGCGCAGCAGACCGTTCCCGAACAGCTCGATCTCGGTGGTCACCTCCACACCGGCCGGCCGGTCCAGCGCGACGCTGGTGAGCCGGGTGCAGTCGGTCGACTCGGTGACCGTGTGGTCCACCGAGTCGAAGGTGAGCGCCCAGGCCTGGCCGGCGCGGCTGCCCAGCAGACCCGGACGGCCTACCCAGCCACTGGTCTGCTGCGGCAGCACGGATGCCCACGAGTGCTGGTAGATCGCCCCGTCGAGGCTCGGCATCTCCAGCGAGCGGAGAAGGTCGGGCAGGTGCTCGACCGTGGTCTCGCCGAGGTCCGGTCCCCAGTGGAGGATGCACGGGAGCTCGGTGGAGTCCAGCCGGACCACCAGGCTGGTGTCGCCGCGCCGGAGGTGCGCGCCGCGGGCGCGGCGGGTCTCGCTGGTCATCGGGCGGTGCGGGTGAACACGGCCACCCCGGAGCCCGCCAGCTCGGCGACGCCGCGATCGGCACCCGAGGAGAACACCGGCTCGCCGAGGTCGCCCAGCTCGCCGAGGTCGACCACGTCGTCGGTCCGGTTGACCAGGAACCAGTACTCCCTCTCGCCGTCTGATCGGATGACGAGCTCCACCCGGCCGCGAAGTTCCGCGGGCAGCTCGCTGTCCACCCCGGCGGCCTCGAGCAGTCGGGCCAGCAGCGGCTCGAGACCATCCGCACCCAACCGGGTGGAGACGTAGGTGGCCGAGCCGTGCGCCAGAGCCCGTCGGGTCACTGCCGGGCGGCCCGCCTGCAGGCCGGTCTTGTACGACGCGAGGACCTGCGTGCCGGGAGTCGTCGCTGTGATCCGGTCGGTCCACCGCGTCCCGGTACTGCCGTCGTCGAGAACGACCTCGCACCCGTCCAGGAGCGGCCCGAACTCCTCGATGCGGATGCCGAGCAGGTCGCGCAGCGCACCCGGGTAACCACCCGGCCATACGTGGTTGTTCTCGTCCACGACGCCGGAGAAGTACGTCATGATCAGGTGGCCACCGCGGTCGACGAAAGCCCCCAGCAGGTCGGCCCTCGCGGCCGGCATCACGTGCAACACCGGCGCCACCACCACGTCGTACCCGTCGAGCGGCGCGCCGACGGGCAGGATGTCAGCCCGGACACCGAGCGCGAGGAACGCGACGTACCAGTCGAGCGCCTCCGCCCGATGGCTCACCGAGGAGCTCGGGTTGGCCTCCAGGTCGAGGGTCCACGACGAATCGATGTCGAAGAGGATCGCGGCCCGGGCCTGCTGTCGCCGCGACCCGACGACGGAGGCGAGCCGCTCGAGGTGCCCGCCCAGTCGGACCACCGTCCGATAGACCTCGCTGTCCTCGCCGGCATGGGGAACCATCGCCGAGTGGTACTTCTCAGCGCCGGCCAGGGACTGCCGCCACTGGAAGAAGCAGACGGCGTCCGCACCATGTGCCACGTGGGTGAGCGAGTCCCGCACGAGCGCGCCGTCCGCCTTGGGCGGGTTGATCGCGCGCCAGTTGACCGCGCTGGTCGAGTGCTCCATCAGGAACCACGGATCACCGCCGGCGATGCCGCCGGTCAGGTTGGCCGAGAACGACAGCTCGTCGCGGGCGCTGTCGTCGACGAGCGTGTAGTGGTCGTTGGAGACGAAGTCGACCTCGGCCGCCCAGTCGGCGTAGTCGATGCCGTTGAAGTGGTCCATCACCATGAAGTTCGTGGTCACCGGCACGTCGGGGGTCAGCCGGTCGAGGATCTCCCGCTCGGCGCGCAGGTAGTCCTTGAGGGCGTCGGAGGAGAATCTCTTGAAGTCGAGCTGGTGCGTCGGGTTGGGGATGGTGGGCATCAGCCGCGGCGGCAGCACTTCGCTCCAGTCGCTGTAGCGCTGCGACCAGAACGCGGTGCCCCAGGCGTGGTTGAGCCCGTCGAGGTCGCCGTACCTCTGCGACAGCCAGGTGCGGAACGCCGCCGCGGCGTCGTCGGAGTAGTCGTAGAGGTTGTGGCAGCCGAGCTCGTTGGAGACGTGCCAGGCGGCGAGGGCCGGGTGATCGGCGTACCGGCTCGCCATCGCCTCGACGACCGTTAGGGCGTGCTGTCGGAACACCGGTGACGTCGGCCGCCAGTGCTGCCGGGCGCCCGGCCACATGGTCTCGCCGGTGCGTGTGACGGGAAGGATCTCGGGGTGCCCGGCGGCCAACCAGGGCGGCGGCGAGGCGGTCGCGGTGGCGAGGTCGACGGCGATGCCGTGGGCGTGCAGGAGGTCCATCACCTCGTCGAGCCACCCGAAGTCCCAGGTGTCCTCGCCCGGCTGCAGGCGGGCCCAGGAGAAGATCCCGAGGGAGACGATGTTCACCCCGGCCTGACGCATCAGCCGGACGTCCTCGTCCCACACCTCCCTATCCCACTGGTCGGGGTTGTAGTCGGCCCCGAAGCCGAGCGGTCCGCGAGCGTTCTCGACCGCGAGCGACTCGGGCCATCGCACCCACCGGTGGAGTCGCCGGCTCATGCGGTCGTCCTGCGGGGCGGTGCGGTGCTGGCCCGGACCACCAGCCGGGGCCGCACCAGGGCCTCCTGGTGCTCGTGCTCGCCGGACTGGATCTCCCGGATCAGGGCATCGACTGCGCCCCGGCCGACCTCGTCGAACGACTGGTGGACGGTGGTCAGTGGCGGCCAGAAGTACGCCGCCTCCTCCATGTCGTCGAAGCCGACGACGCTGACGTCGGCGGGGACCCGGCGACCGCGCTCGTGCAGGGCTCTCAGGAGTCCCAGGGCCATCTGGTCGTTCGCGGTGAACACCGCGGTCACCTCCTCGTTGTCGGCCAGCCGGAGGCCGGCCTCGTAGCCGGCTCCGGTCGACCAGTCGCCCGGCAGCACCGGTGGCACCGTTCGGCCGTGGGCCTCGAGCGTCTCCTGCCACGACGTCCGGCGGCGCCGCGCGGAGTAGGACAGCTCGGGCCCGGCGACGTGCCAGACGGTCTCGTGACCGAGGTCGAGCAGGTGCTCGGTGGCCAACCGTGCTCCGAGGGCCTGGTCGTTGTCGACGATCGGGTAGTCGTACTCCGCGCTGGAGTCGACCACGACCACCGGCAGTCCATCCGGTACGGCGACGCCGTCGAGCCGGTGCGTCTCGACCAGGATGATGATGCCGTCCACCGCCTGCTCGCCGAGCTGGTCGAAGGCCGCTCGCACGGCGTCCTGGGTGGCGTCCAGCACCGGCAGCAGGTTGATGGCGTACCCGGTCTGGGTGGCGGCCGACGCGATCGCGTCGAGGGTGTGGGTGGTACCGACGCTGGAGAGCTCGAACGCGATCACGCCGATGCTCTGGAACCGTCCGCTGCGCAGCGCCCGGGCCGCCCGGTTGGGCCGGTAGCCGACCTCGCGCATCGCGGACAGCACCCGTTCGCGGGTGGCCGCGTCGACGTAGCGGGCGCCGTTCGCGACCCGCGAGACCGTCTGTCCCGAGACCCCGGCGATCCGGGCAACGTCGGCCTGTGAGGCCCCCCGCCGTGTAACTGGTGCCCCGGCCGTGCTGTCTGTCGCCATGGACCGAATAATCCTTCCGCCAACCTGTTGACGTCAACATGTGTCGTACGTCACTGTACCTGTTGACGTTAACAGGCCGCCATCGAATGGCGGTGAAGGGAGGTGGGACCGTGACTCAGCTGGAGAGAAGCCGGGAGACCCGCGGTGGTGGGCGACCGCCCGTGCCCGGTCGCCGGTGGTCGCGCAGCGACACGAAGGGGTGGATCTTCGTCGGCCCGTTCCTGGCGGTCTTCGCGCTGACCTTCCTGGCGCCGATCGCCTACGCCGCCTACCTCAGCCTCTTCCGTGCGCAGGCGTTCTTCGGCACCACAGAGTTCGTCGGTCTGGACAATTACGTCGACGTGTTCACCGACGACAAGTTCTGGGATGGCTCGTTGCGGGTCCTGCTGTTCCTCGTCGTACAGGTGCCGATCATGCTCGGCCTCGCCCTGGTGGCCGCGCTGGCCATCGACAGCGCCCGGCTCTACGGCACGAGCTTCTTCCGGCTCTTCATCTTCCTGCCCTACGCCGTTCCCGGCGTCGTGGCCGTCCTGATGTGGGGCTTCATGTACGGCACCAACTTCGGGCTGGCCGCCGACCTCAACGACCTGTTCGGAACCTCGATCGCGCCGCTCAGCCAGAACTGGATGCTCGCCTCGATCGCCAACATCGTGACCTGGGAGTTCGTGGGCTACAACATGCTGATCTTCTACTCCGCGTTGCGCACCGTGCCCGGCGAGATCTACGAGGCCGCCGCGCTCGACGGCGCCGGGCCGCTGCGGACCGTGCTCTCGATCAAGATCCCGGCCCTGCGCGGGGCCATCCTGATCGCCACGATCTTCTCCATCATCGGGACCTTCCAGCTCTTCAACGAGCCGAACATCCTGCGCACGCTGGAACCCAACATCATCACGACCTACTACACACCGAACCTCTACGCCTACAACCTGTCCTTCGGCGGGCAGCAGTACAACTACTCGGCGACGGTCGCGATTGTGATGGGCCTGCTGACCGCGGTGATCGCGTACGCCGTCCAGCTCCGCGGCTCACGAGAGGCAATGAAGTGACGCGCGGGGTGAGCACGTCGCCGCTGGCGCCGCGACGGTCGCCGCTGCTGACCGTGCTGATGGCGCTGTTCCTCGTCTATACGCTGGTGCCGCTGGCGTGGCTGATCCTGAGCGCCACCAAGACACAGGCGGATCTGTTCTCGAGCCCGGGGCTGTGGGTCGGCGACGAGTTCGCGTTCTTCAGCAACGTCCGCGACACGCTGACCTACCGCGACGGCATCTTCCTGCGCTGGCTGGCGAACACCCTTCTCTACGTCGTGGTGGGTGCTGGCGGCGCGACCCTGTTGGCCACCGCGGCCGGCTACGGCCTGGCCAAGTACCGCTTCCCCGGACGGCGGGCGGTCTTCGCCGTCATCATCGGCGCGGTGGCCGTGCCCGGCACCGCGCTGGCCGTGCCGACGTTCCTGATGTTCTCGAACATGGGGCTCACCAACACGGTATGGGCGATCATCATCCCCTCGCTGATCAGCCCGTTCGGCCTGTACCTGATGTGGGTCTACGCCGCGGACGCCGTACCGGATGAGCTGCTCGAGGCGGCGCGCATCGACGGCGCCGGCGAGATTCGGATCTTCTTCACGGTCGCTCTGCGCCTGCTCGCTCCCGGCATCGTCACGGTGCTGCTGTTCGCCGTCGTCTCGACGTGGAACAACTACTTCCTGCCACTGATCATGCTCAGCGAGCCGAAGCTCTATCCGCTCACCGTGGGCCTCACCCAGTGGAGCGCTCAGGCGACGGGCGCGAACGCGCAGCCCGTCTACAACCTGGTGGTCACCGGCTCCCTACTGACCATCGCCCCGCTCGTCATCGCCTTCCTCCTCCTCCAGCGGTTCTGGCAGTCCGGCTTGAGCGCGGGAAGCGTCAAACAGTGAAATGAAAGGAACGCCATGTTGATCATCAATGGGCGCAGAGCCCGCCGGATCGCCCTCGTCGCGGCAGCCCTCACCGCCGCCTCCGTGCTCGCCGGCTGCGGCTCGGGCGACGGGGGCGGCGGCGGAAGCGAAGGCACCGCCGCAGACCTCGACGCCGCCCTCGAGGAAGGGGGCACCATCACCTACTGGACGTGGACCCCGTCCGCCGAGGCCCAAGTGGCCGCGTTCGAGGACCAGTACCCGAACGTCGACGTGAAGCTGGTCAACGCCGGCACCGGCAACGACCACTACACGAAGCTGCAGAATGCGATCAAGGCCGGCTCCGGCGGCCCCGACGTGGCGCAGGTCGAGTACAAGGCGCTGCCGCAGTTCGCGCTGCCCGGCGACCTGATCGACCTGCGCCAGTACGGCTTCGACGAGTTCGAGTCGGACTACACGCCGTCGACCTGGGCCTCGGTGCAGGCCGGCGAGGGCCTCTACGGGCTGCCGCAGGACTCCGGTCCGATGGCGCTCTTCTACAACCAGCAGGTCTTCGACGAGCACAAGCTCGAGGTGCCGACCACCTGGGACGAGTACGTCGAGGCCGCCCGGACCATCAAGAAGGAGGACCCGTCGCAGTGCATCACCAACGACAGCGGTGATGCCGGGTTCACCACCAGCATGATCTGGCAGGCCGGTGGCACGCCGTTCCAGTCCGACGGTGAGAGCGTCACGATCGATCTGCAGGACGAGGGCACGCAGAAGTGGACGGGCGTGTGGAACCAGCTCATCGAGGACGAGCTGGTCTGCACCATCCCCGGCTGGACCGAGGAGTGGTACAAGGCGCTGGGTGACGGGACCATCGCGTCCATCGGCCTCGGTGCCTGGGCACCCGGCGTGTTCGAGCAGTCCGTGCCCGAGGGGGCGGGCAAGTGGCGGGCCGCACCGATGCCGACGTACGACGGGCAGCCGGCGACCGCCGAGAACGGCGGCAGCACCCAGTCGGTGCTGGAGCAGAGCGAGAACCCCGCGCTGGCGGCGGCGTTCGTGCGCTGGCTCAACCACGAGGAGGGCGTCGAGCCGTTCCTGGAGAGCGGTGGCTTCCCAGCCACGGTCGCGGATCTGCAGGACCCGGCGTTCGTCGACAAGAAGCTCGACTACTTCGGTGGCCAGCAGGTCAACCAGGTGCTCACCGACGCGGCCACCCAGGTGGTCGAGGGCTGGCAGTACCTGCCGTACCAGCTGTACGCCGACACGATCTACGGCGACACCGTCGGCAAGTCCTACCAGACCCACTCCGCCCTCGAGGACGGCCTGGGAGCCTGGCAGGAAGCGCTCGTGAAGTACGGCAACGAGCAGGGCTTCAGCGTCAACTGACCCACGACTGACGGGACCGACAGCCGCCGCATCTCGCGGAGCGGCGGCTGTCCTCTCGCGAGAGGTAGGCATGCCCGAGTTCACGATCGGCGAGACCGACTTCCTCCTCGACGGTGAGCCGTTCCGGATCCTCTCCGGTGCGCTGCACTACTTCCGGGTCCACCCCGACCACTGGGCGGACCGGATCGAGAAGGCCAGGCTGATGGGCCTCAACACCATCGAGACCTACGTGCCGTGGAACGCCCACAACCCCCGCCCGGGCGTCTTCGACACGGACGGCATCCTCGACCTGCCGCGGTTCCTGCGCCTGGTGGGAGAGGCGGGCATGTACGCGATCGTGCGTCCGGGGCCGTTCATCTGTGCGGAGTGGGACAACGGCGGGCTGCCGCCCTGGCTGTTCCGGGAGCCGGGCGTCGGGATCCGCCGCCACGAGCCGCGCTTCCTCGACGAGGTCGAGAAGTACCTCCACCAGGTCCTGGCGCTCGTGCACCCGCACCAGGTCGACCTGGGCGGACCCGTGCTGCTGGTCCAGGTGGAGAACGAGTACGGCGCGTACGGTGACGACCGGAGCTATCTGCAGGCACTCGTGGAGATGATCCGTGGAGCCGGCATCGGCGTGCCGCTGGTCACTGTGGACCAGCCGGTCGATGCCATGCTCGCCGCCGGCGGAATCGACGGGGTGCTGCGTACCAGCTCCTTCGGCTCGGACAGCGTGAACCGCTTGCGCACCCTCCGCGACCACCAGCCGAC
This sequence comes from Nocardioides sp. NBC_00850, assembly GCF_045207335.1. NCBI lineage: Bacteria > Bacillati > Actinomycetota > Actinomycetes > Propionibacteriales > Nocardioidaceae > Nocardioides > Nocardioides sp. NBC_00850. The sequence continues at coordinate 5,636,548 of NZ_CP108845.1, read as the reverse complement.
CGGGCCGCTGATGTGCATGGAGTTCTGGGACGGCTGGTTCGACCATTGGGGAGGCCGGCACCACACCACCCCCGTCGAGCAGGCAGCCGAGGAGCTCGATGCCCTCCTCGCCGCAGGAGCCTCGGTCAACGTGTACATGTTTCACGGCGGCACGAACTTCGGCCTGACCAGCGGGGCCAACGACAAGGGGATCTACCGGCCGACAGTGACCTCGTACGACTACGATGCTCCCCTGGACGAGGCCGGGAACCCGACCGCGAAGTACTTCGCGTTCCGCGACGTCATCGCCCGCTACGCCCCGGTGCCGACCGAGATCCCCGGCGCAGCCGGTCTCACCCCCGAGCAGACGGTGGCTTTGGGCGAGCCGGTCCGGCTGCTCGACGACCCGGCGCCCTGGGGCTCCTGGAGCAACTGGGAGTCGCCGCCGGTGCTGGACGAGCTGGAGACAGAAACTCGTCTGGCCGTCTATCGGACCGAGCTGCCGGGCGACCGCCCGGGCGTCCTCACCCTCGGCGAGGTCCGTGACCGGGCCGCCGTCTTCCTCGACGGCGCTCCGGTCGGCATCCTCGAGCGGGAGCACAGCGAGCGGGCGATCGCGCTGCCGCGCGGGCGCGGGGGACTGGAGCTGGTCGTCGAGGACCAGGGCCGAGTCAACTACGGCGCCCGGATCGGTGAGCACAAGGGCTTGGTCGGGCCGGCTCTGCTCGACGGGGTGCCACTCACGGGCTGGGAGGTCCTGGCCATCGACCTCGACCGGGTGCCGCGGCTGTGGGAGACCGGCCCACCAGAGGGCCGTGACTCCGGGGTCGGGCCCACCGCGTGGCGCGCACTCTTCTCGGCCGAGCCCCACGTCGACCTCTTCCTCGACACCACCGTCTGGGGCAAGGGCATCGCCTGGGTCAATGGCTTCTGCCTGGGGCGCTACTGGCGGCGCGGGCCGCAGCGCACCCTTTTCGTGCCAGGCCCGGTGCTGCGTCCCGAAGGCAACGAGATGGTCGTACTGGAGCTGGAGGTGCTCGCCGATCCGACGGCCCGGTTCGTCGCCGGGCCGTCCCTGGGCCCGCTCGAAGACTGAGGCGCAGCCAAAGGCACCGCGACTAAGACCATTTCCAGTCTTGGCTTGCTCGTCCTCGTTGACTCCTACGCCGACCTGCCAGCTACTCGATTGGTCGGGGTTGGAGAGGTCAATGCTCCGCCAAGCACTCGCCAGTGCACTCAAGGGAGCCATCGCTGGAAAGAAGTCGGGCGGCGGCGCCTCGTGTTCTCTGAGATCCCTCGCGGGTGATACCCGGGTGGTGATGTCGGATGGGTCACTGAAGCGGATCGATCAGGTCCATGTCGGTAACCAAGGGACTGCCCGGTCGCGGTTGGGAGGACTTCGCCAGGGCGACGATCAGGCTGATGAAGTAGGCGAACCCGAGGTCGGGGTCGTTGAGGTGTTCGAAGTAGGAAGACAGGTCGATGTCCTGCCCGAGGCGAACTGAGGTTCGTGTTCGGCCCGGCGTACATCTGGTCGGACCTGCGATTGCCGATGTTGCCTCGTTCTGTCTGGTTACGAAACCAGAATCGAGGATGCGGCGATGGAGATGCCCGATGCGAAGAGCGCCAGGGAGGTACGGATCCAGCGATACTTGACGACGATGATGTGGCTCAGCTCGGCGGCTGTGTCGACGAGGCGGGATCGTTCGACTGGGCCGGTGCTGTCCAATGCTTCATCGAGGTGACCGGATCTGGCGGCGCGATCGATGTCGGCGAACGACGTCAACGCGGCCCCCGCTGTCCACACGCTGCGGCGATAACGTGGAGTCAGGACCTTGAGCAAGCATCCCAGTGCCAGAAACCATAGAAGGAACCCGAGCCGTGCGAGGGCTGCAGACAGGCCGCTGCCGTCGACGGTGGTGAGACCGATGGGTGCGGCGAGGCCCAGGCTCATCGCGGCGATGAGCATGGAGGCCTTGGTGTCCGCACGTACTACCTCAGCGCGTAGATCGGCCACTAGCGCGGTCGCCGAGTCGAGTTCATCCGTCATGTAAGCAACACCAGACATAGGGCACTGACGATGGCTCCGATCAGGGCCTGGGTGCGTCCCACCTCCATCGAGGCGGTATCGATGGCATCCGAGACCACTAGGCCACACGAGTGGAACGCACAGGCGAGGCTGGAGACGATCTCGCCATAGGCGAAGACGAGGGGCGGCGGATGCCCGTTGGCTCGGCGGAGGACGGTCGTGCATGCGTACTCTGGGATGAGCAGGAGAGCCCCGACTGCATCTACGATCAGTCCGACGGCGGCTGGTAGGCGTTGGGCGAGCGGGCTCAGCAACCAGCGGTAGGCGAGATAGAAGCCCGTCGCCGCTATGACCGACGCGGCAGCCAGTTCAGCGATCGTGTCAGTCTTCATCGTCTGAGCTCGGCTCTCGCGGGGGCAGCTGCTGCTTGGACATCGGCCGCTGCATAGGGGTGCCTTCTGCTGCGTTCCCGGGACTGCCGGGCAGCGACTCGAGAGCCATTCGTACCTGCTCTTCGAGCATGTGGCCTTCAAGAACGCCGGCATCGAGGACCTTCTGGAGCGCTTGCAGCCTGGTGGCCCTGACGTCCCGCTCATCGCTACGCCGTCCGTCCAGGACCTGCGCAACGTTGTCGGGGTTGCGATCGAGCAGCAGCGCCCACATGTCGTCAGCATCGTGGAAGAGCTTTCTGAAGAACTCGATGTTGTGCTGGGTGAGCTCGTGCTCCTGTTGGACGGCAGCCGCGGCGGTGACGTGCTGCACCTCGTCTTGCACCTTCTGATACTTGTGCTGGCGAATGGTGGTGAAGTGTTCCAGCGCCTGAGCGTCCAGCCTGAGACGAACGATGCAGCTGACTTGCAGGCCGAGCCTCGTGCCGAGGCGGGTCTCTTCGAGTGCGCTGTTCGCCGCTGCCTCGGCTGTCGCGCTCTGCTCGATGTCGAACTGTCGGGTGACACTGATCAATACTTTGCGGAGCACAGGTTCGATCGTTGCTCTGACGTCGCGGACTCCGTGCCGTACGACGGTCTCCGGGTTCTCCACATGCCAGCTGACGTCGACCTCGGCATGGAAGAAGAAGGCGTCGCCCGCGCTTGGCAGGTCGTAGCCGAAGGACTGGTGGTGGTGTCCGAGGTCGACCTCGTAGAGCTTGACGTAGCTGCGCCAGGCGAGTTCGCCCCGTGTGGGCTGGTGATTGGCTGCGTACGTGGTGAGGCTGCCGTCGGCGCCGATGAGGATGAGCGCGGCGTCGGCGGAGACGTCGAGCGGGGCTCGGACGAACTCGAACCTGCGAAGCTGGCGTGCGCTTCGAATCGGATCGTTCACGATCGTCGCGGGCTCTCCGCGAGTGGGTGCTTCGGACATCAGGGATACCTCACTTATCGACAAGGTGGGTTCGGATGCGGTCGGCGACCGGGCGCGCAGCCTCTGGTGCTTCGCGGGGCAAGTGGCGCAACAGGTAGTCGAGTCGGGCGCGTTCGTTCGCGCTTCCGGCGAGCTCGCTGAACAGGCGGCACAGATCCGGCTCGAGCGACTTGTCCTCGGCCGCGAGGATGACCCAGCCTGCGAGGCCAAGTCGGGCGTCGTCGCGAACAGTTGGGTTGTTCAGCACGGCACGCCACAGAATGATGAGGGCGGTCCAAGCCTGCTGGTCGGCGTTGCCGTGGCTCAGCAGGGCTGGGCGGCCCTCCTCCCGTTTTCCGGCTGCCCTGACGAATGCTCGATACGCCAGCTCTCGGCGGGGTCCAGGATTCTGCAACCAGCCCACCATGGTGTCGAGGGCCTGAAGGGCGGTGGGGCCTGTGAGCAGACGAGCCGTGACCCGCTCCAGTTCGTTGCGCAGCCGAGGATCCCTCGCCGGCTTCTCCGCGATCGCGGAGATCAGCGGGATGGTGGATTTGCCGAGCATATCGGCGAGCGCATCGGCGGTGTGGAGGACGGTCCAGCGTCTGCCTTCACCTCCCTCGGCCCAACGCTGCAATACGCGACGGACCTCATCATCGGCGCCCTGCTGCAGCGCGGCGAACAGTGTCCAGGCAGCCAGTTGCCGCTGACCGAGCGGTCTCGATCCTGCCCACGGCTCAAGCAACGGCCGCATGATCGAGGAGAAGTCGGCGGCGGCCAGGCGGCCCGCGGCGAGTGCCGCTCGCACCCTCGACACGTCCGCGCCGCTCTCCCCGAGCTCCCGGAGCCAACGACGGATCGGCTCTCTCGCGGCGGGATGCTCAAGCCACACATGGCGGAGCACGATCGACGACATCGACGGGTTGAGAAAGGCGGCCAGCCTCGTCGAGTCGCGATCTTGATCGGTCTCGAACGAGTCGTACTCTAAGGCTCTCGCCCAGGTGAGTCTGGCGCTGCGGCTGGTGTCGAAGATCGACACGCCGGCCTCTGTCTCGGGGTCTTCGCGCTCCTGGAAAGCACGATAGAGGGCATCACCAGCCTCGGCGATGGTCGAGTAGGGCAGCTGGTTGAACACCGCGAGTGCGATCAAGAAAGCCTTCTCCCGCATGGAGCCGTCGGTGTCCGAGAAAACGCGCTGTGCATAGTCCTCGACGGCGCTGGTGCTGTAGGTCGCGAGGTCCTGCAAACTTCGCTGGCCATCGACGTAGAGGAGGAGCGTCCGTGCGTACCCTGCTATCTCCTCTGGGGATGGCTGGGTCTTCAGGTACGAGCGGGTCTCGTCGAGGTCCAGCGCGGGCTGGCGGACGGACGGGTGGGGACAGTCCGCCTCTAGGTGTGCATTCAGGATGCTTTCCGGTGCTGGCGGGTGCCATTCGTGCATTTCCGCCAGCGTCCCGTCCACGGCGACGTGAGGATCGATCGTGATGATCGCAAAGCCGTCGCTCGCCCGGAGACGCTCTTGGATCGCGTGCAGATGGTATTGACGGAGCGGGGCATCGGTGGTCGTCGAGAAGTCGGCGATCAGGTGACGTGCGCCAGGGCGCAACTGGTCGACCAGCTCACCTGGGGGGATCGCCGGATCGAGAACCAGTAATGGCTGGGGATCTTGCTTAACGTCGGCGAGGACGCCGAGCGAGGCCGTTCGACGTCCTGACGCCCGCGGACCACGAAGCACCAGGACCCGGTTGGTACGCAGTCGATGGACGAGCTCGTCGTGGTCGGGGGCTTTGGCGAATCGTTCGAGGACGGAGGCCAGCTGCGCGGCAGGCATCTGGCCGCTTGTGACCCGTTGCGGGAGATTGCTGGCTGAGTGGATGGTGACGAACTTGTTACCGCCGACCAGGTCACCAGTGACATCGGCCCTGCCGAGGACATTCGCGCTGTGTGCGAGCAGGCGCTGAGCCTCTCGCCGAAACCGTTCGACAGACTGCTCAGTGTCGGCCTGCTCGTCCACGTCGGCCGCTTCGTCGTCGTTGACGTGCTGGTCCTTGCTGCTCTGATCGCCTTGCTTGGCATCGACGTCGAGCTCTGCCGCTTCAGGTCCTGCGCCTTCGGACTCTGCGGCCTCGGATTCTGCCGCTTCAGGCTCTGCGGCACCGGAGGTCATCGCTCATTCACCGTCTTGTTGCCAGCGACAATGTCGCCGCCGTGGATCGTCACCCCTGCGCTGAAGAAGTTGCCGGACGTTGGGGTCGGCGTCGGGGTGTGGGCGGGCGCCGGGGCTTGAGCCGGGGCGGGCGGCTGAGGCTGAGACGACGGAGAATCGGTCCTCGGTGCCATGCCTGCCAGTGTCGGCGAATAGATCCACGCAGCGACTTGCGGATCCTTGTCGTCGGCGTCGATCGGGTAGAAGCGGTCGGCACGTACTCCGCTGTGGTCGTGCCGGATCACGTCGCGATGGATGGCATCGGTGACCGCGAACACGAGCGGCTCGTCCGAAGCCTCGAGCTGTGCGTACAGCTTCTTGGAGTTGAGCAGGCGGAAGACCTCGATCGCCGGTGTACCGACGACACCCTTGTCAGTGATCTCGACGTCGCCGGCGTGGACAGCGGCCCGTATCCGGATCTTCGTTGAGTCGCTGGCCAGACGGTTGTAGTCGTAGAGAGCGGTCGGAAGCTCGGTGAGAACCGAGCGAATGAGCTTCGCCTTCGACACGTCGGCGTCGAGGACGGCGAAGAGGCCGTCGCCGCGATCCTCCACTCGTGCAGCCGTCTGCTCGACCTCCGCCTTTGCCAGCACTTGGCGGAAGAAGTCGTACATCACACGCTGGGCCTCGGCTTGCTCGAGGTGCTTTCGCGGCCCGAACTTCTCGATGTCGAACACCAGCAGAGTCTTGTGGACTGGATCGCTCATGGCCTACCTCCATAGGTGGATGAGACCTCAGCATCCCGTCGTTCACAGGACTCCGAAAGGACGGTTGTCACCGGCCGGATGTGATGGATTTACCTTCGCTGATTCGGCGCAACGTCTCTGGCCGGAGCACGACATACCGCCGGTCGCTGGTCGTCACCAGGCCCTTGTTGCGAAACTCCTTGAGGAGCCTGGTGACGCCTTCGCGAGAGGACCCGACAGAACCGGCGAGTTCGTGCTGAGTCAGCGACATACGGATGACCAAACCCGCTTCGTGGCGTTCGCCGTGGACTTCCGCGAGTTCCAGCAATAGGCGTGCGAGCCGTTGGCTGACGGTCTTCGTGGCTTGCTCCAGCCGTTGTCGGTCCGAGGTTCGCCAGCGATCGTTGGTGAGGGCAAGGAGCTGCCGCCAGGCGTTCCGGTGCCGGTCGAGGAAGCGTGAGAACTCCTCGCCAGGCACGTTGCGAGCCTGCACCGGTTCGAGCGTCGTCACGGTCACCGCGCGGTTCGTTCCGTCGAGTCCGGCACTCTCGCCGATCACGTCCCCGGGTCCGCGCATCGCGAGCAGGCCCTCGTGTCCGGTAGGGGTGGTTCCGGTGACCTTCAGCCAGCCACTGCGGATCAACAGCACGTGCGTGGACGGCTCGCCTTGTCGCATCACGACTGCCTTGCTGGGATAGTCCATCTCTACCCCGAGCTGCAGGGCATCGTCCCGAGATGGTTCGTCCAAGCGGAGTAGGTACGGCATCTGGTCGTCCAGACGGAACGAGTCCCGCCGCGGTGGTTGTCTGCTCATGGGCGGCCCTGCTCCAAGTAGCTCCTGGCGGTCGCCCGTCACTTTAGGTGGACTGGTAGTTGTCTGACTCGGTTACAGCGGTTTCCGCCCGAACTCGAACCGATCCCGTAGGAAGTGGCCGTAGCGTACGAGTCCGCGGAGCGCAGAGGATATGGGCCGCGTGCTACTAGCAAGGGTTGGACGATGCTAAGGAACGTGACTGCTCTGCCTCGGTCAGGCATCATCCAGTGCTGTTGACACCGTGACCTGGGGTCAAGATCTGTGGCGCGACCCGCGAAGCGCTGGGACGGCCCAACTCGCTCCTCACTGGTTGCTGCCATGAGGTCCGTTCGGCGCCGTGGGCTGAATTCCTGTCCCCAATTCGTGTCCTGGGACAGGCATGTGTCACTTGCTCACATGCGTGCAAGGCTGGGGGAGTGGCCAACCGACTCGCGTCCGCGACCTCGCCGTACCTGCTCCAGCACGCTCAGAACCCCGTGGATTGGTGGGAATGGGGAAACGCCGCGTTCGAGGAGGCCAGGCGCCGAGGAATACCTGTCCTCCTGTCCGTTGGCTACGCGGCCTGTCACTGGTGCCACGTGATGGCTCACGAGTCGTTCGAGGACGAGACGACGGCGGCGTACATGAACGAGCACTTCGTCAACATCAAGGTCGACCGGGAGGAGCGGCCGGATGTGGACGCGGTCTACATGACTGCGACGACGGCGATGACCGGGTCGGGTGGGTGGCCGATGACGGTGGTGCTCGACCACGACGGGAACCCGTTCTTCGCCGGCACCTACTTCCCGGACATGCCGCGCCATGGGCAGCCGGCGTTCACGCAGGTGCTGCAGGCGCTCTCGGAGGCGTGGACGCAGCGGCGCTCGGAGATCGGGGCGGTGGCGGAGAACGTACGTCAGCATCTGGCCGCCGTGTCTGGGGCGGCCGGGTCCGCGGGCGACTGGCAGGTGGACGTCGATGCCGCGGTCGAGACGCTGGCGGGGGAGTTCGATCCGATGGCGGGCGGGTTCGGGGGTGCTCCGAAGTTCCCGCCGTCGATGGTGCTGGAGTTCCTGCGGCGAGCGGCCGGGGCTCTTGGTGCTGACTCGCGGGTCTCGCACATGCTCTCGCGGACCGTCGCGGGGATGGCCGGCGGCGGGATCTACGACCAGGTCGGGGGCGGGTTCGCCCGTTATGCCGTCGACCGCGGCTGGGTCGTTCCGCACTTCGAGAAGATGCTCTACGACAACGCGCAGCTGATCGGCCTCTACGCCCGCCTCGGCACCGAGCTCGGCGACCGGGTCGCCCGGGAGAGCGCCGACTGGATGATCCGCGAGCTCGGCACCGCCGAGGGCGGGTTCGCCTCCGCGCTCGACGCCGACAGCGAGGGGGTCGAGGGGAAGTTCTACGTCTGGACCCCGGGCGAGCTCGTCGACGTCCTCGGCGCCGACGACGGGGCCTGGGCCGCGGAGGTCTTCGAGGTGACCGAGGCCGGCACCTTCGAGGAAGGTGCCTCGACGCTCCAACTACGGCACCGGCCCGACGACACCGAGCGGCTCGAGTCGGTCAAGGCGCGTCTCCTCGCGGCGCGTGCGGAGCGGGTACGCCCGGCGCGCGACGACAAGGTCGTCGCGGCCTGGAACGGGCTGGCGATCAGCGGTCTGGTCGACGCCGGGCTGATGTTGGGGGAGCGGCGGTATCTCGACGTGGCAATCGGCGCTGCGGAGTTGCTCTGGCGGGTGCATGTTCCTTCGTCAAGGTATGCAGACGAAGGAACAGATCCCGTGCGGAACTCCGCAGGGGATGTGAGCGCTGGCCTGCATACCTTGCCGAAGGAACCCACGGCCCGCCTTCTCCGCGTCAGCCGCGACGGCGTGGCCGGCGCGCACGCGGGGGTGCTGGAGGACTACGGCTGCGTCGCGTCGGGATTCCTCGCGCTGACCCAGGCGACCGGCGACAGCACCTGGCTCGACCGGGCGACGGCGCTGCTCGACACCGCGCTGACCCACTTCCGCGCGGAGGACGGCGGCTTCTACGACACCGCCGACGACGCGGAGGCGCTGGTCACCCGGCCCCGGGACCCCTCGGACAACGCCAGCCCCAGCGGCACCAGCGCGATGGCCCATGCGCTCGTCACCGCCCACGCGCTGACCGGGGAGGGCCGCTACCGCACCGCCGCCGAGGAGACGCTCGCGGCCACGAGCAACCTGATGACCAAGGCGCCCCGGTTCGCCGGCTGGTCGCTGGCGGCCGCGGCGACGATGGCCGACGGTCCGCTCGAGATCGCGGTCGTCGGACCGCCGGGACCCGACCGCGACGCTCTCGAGGCCGCGGCCCGGCGCAAGCCGGGTGCGGTGGTGGTCGTCGCCGACGCGGCGCGCGACGACATCCCGCTGCTGAGCAGCCGCACTCCCGTGGACGGGAAGGCGGCGGCGTACGTCTGTCGGGGGTTCGTCTGCGAGCGTCCCGTCACCTCCGTGGGGGACCTGGCGAAGTCCCATACCTGATCCCGGGCAACTATGTGGTGATCCCCTATGTCGATGCGCGCGTAGAAGTGTAACTTCGGTCACATGACGGTCGATGTGGTCGCGTTCCTGGAGCTGCTGGCCGGGGATGCCGCGGAGGCCGACTTCGAGGGACCGTCGCGGGCCGCGCGAGCGGCGGGGGCGAGCCCGGACGACCAGGAGCGGATCGACTACGCCAGGAGGCTTGCGCTTCAGGTCAGGGCGACCCTGGAGGCGCGCCGCCGGCGGGAGGGCGAGCTGGGGGCGCTGTTCGAGTCGGCCAACGACCTGGCGATGCTGACCAACCTGGAGGCGGTGCTGCAGGCGATCGTGACCCGGGCGAAGCAGCTGCTGAACACCGATGTCGCCTACCTGACCCTCAACGACGAGCGTCGTGGCGAGTACATGCGCGTGACCGAGGGCATCCTGACCGCGGCCTTCCGCTCGACCCGGATCCCCTACGGCATCGGGCTCGGTGGCCTCGTCGCCCAGACCATGAAGCCCTACTCGACCGCCGACTACATCCCCGACGAGCGGTTCCGGCACGCCCCCGACATCGACGGCGCGGTCAGCGGCGAGGGCATCCGCGCGATCATCGGCGTACCTCTCCTGCTCGGCACCCAGGTCATCGGCGTCCTCTTCGCCGCCAACCGCACCGTACGTCCCTTCGGAGCCGAGGCGAGCGCGCTGCTCGTCTCCCTGGCGGCCCACGCAGCGATCGCCGTGGACAAGGCCCGGCTGCTGGAGGAGACCCGTGCCGCGGTCGCTGAGCTCGAGGTCACCACCCGCAAGCTGCAGACGCGCAACGAGACGGTCGAGCGCGCCGCCGACGCCCACGACCGGCTCACTCGGATCGTCGTCGAGGGCGGCGGAGTCGACGATGTCGTACGCAGCGTCGCCGAGGTCCTGGGCGCCCGGGTTGTCGTGCTCGACCTCGACGGCGAGACCATCGCCAGCAGCGCCCCGGGCGAGCCCGTCTCCGACTACGAGGCGGCCGTGACCAGGCGCAGCCTCGACCTGAGCCGCACCGCAGGCAGCGGCGACATCTACGCCACCCCGGTCCTCGCCGGCGCTGAGCAGCTCGGCTCGATGCTCCTCGGCCCCCGCGAGGTCGACCGCGAGGACGGGGATCTGGACGACGGTGACCAGCGGATCCTGGAGCGGGCGGCGCTGGTGACGGCGCTGCTGCTGCTGTTTCGCCGCAGCGTCGCCGAGGCCGAGGGACGCGTACGCGGCGAGCTCCTCGACGAGCTCCTCTCCGGCACCACCCCGGACCCGGAGACGCTGCGCGAGCGCGGCCGGCTGCTGCAGGCGGATCTGTCCCGGCCCTATGCCGTGGTGGTGGCGAACGTCCCCGGCGACCGCGCCCGGGTCGGTCAGGCGGCGACGTTCGTCGCGGCGACCCATGACGGGTTCGCGGCGGTGCGGCAGGGGCAGGTCGTGCTGATCTTCCCCGACTGCGACGCCCGCGCCGCCGGCGAGCTGGTCGTCGAGGGGCTGCGGCTGTCCGCCGGCGCGCCGGTGACGGTCGGCGCCGCCGGCCCGGTGCCGGGACCGCTGAGCAGTCCCGACGCCGTGGTGAAGGGCTACGACGAGGCCCGCCGCTGCCTAGCGGCCGCGATGACCCTGGGGCGCGAGGGCCAGGTGGTCACCGCCGAGGACCTCGGCTTCGTGGGCCTGCTGCTCGGCTCCGACGGCCACCCGGCGGCGTACGTCACCTCGCGGCTGGGTCCGGTGATCGACTACGACACCGCGAAGGGGTCGAAGCTGGTGGAGACCCTGCGGGCCTACTTCGCCGCCGACCGCAACCTCACCCGCACCGCCGGCACTCTGCACGTGCACGTCAACACCGTCACCCAGCGCCTGGAGCGGGTCACCCGGCTGCTGGGCAAGGGCTGGCAGGAGCCGGAGCGCCAGCTCGAGGTGCAGCTGGCGCTCCGGCTCCATCAGCTGGTCGCCTAGAGCAGGCTCAGGAACGACGACGGGTCAGCCAGAGGTGGCGGGCGGTGCCCCAGATCCCGCGTCGGAAGAGCAGCACCACCGTCACGAACACGGCGCCGGTGACGATCCCGATCCCGTCGAACCCGGACGAGGCCAGGTAGTCGGCGAGCATCACGATCAGGCCGGCGCCGATGACGCCGCCCCACAGCGTCCCGATCCCGCCGAGCACGGTCATCAGGACGACCTCGCCGGAGGTGGTCCAGTGCAGCTCGGGCAGCGCGACGAAGCCGTGCGAGACGGCGAAGACGCCGCCGGCGAGCCCGGAGAGCCCGGCCGAGAGCACGAAGACGATCAGCTTGTAGCGCTCGACGTCGTAGCCCAGCGCCCGGGCACGCGGTGCGTTGTCACGGATCGCGACCAGCACCCGCCCGAAGGGGGAGTGGACGATCCGCCAGGCCGCCCACATCCCGAGCAGGATGATCGGCAGCGCGGCGTAGTAGAAGAAGAACGAGTCGGTCTCGACGGCCTCGATCCCGAAGAAGGAGCGCGGCACGCCCTGGAGCCCGTTCTCACCTCCGGTGACCGAGGAGGCCTGGTTGGCGATGAAGAAGAGCATCTGTGCGAAGGCGAGGGTGACCATCGCGAAGTAGATCCCCGACCGCTTCACCGACAGATAGCCGATCGGCACCGCCAGGAGCATCGCGAAGAGCGCCCCGCCGAGGACCGCCACGGGGAACGGCACACCGAGGTGGATCGCGATCAGTCCCGTGGCATAGGCAGACCCGCCCCAGAACGCGGCATGGCCGAACGAGAGCAGCCCGCAGTAGCCCAGCAGCAGGTCGAGGGCCACCGCGAAGAGCGCCCACGCGGCGATGTCCATCGCCACCGGCGGGTAGACGAACCACGGCAGCGCCAGCGCCACCACCAGCCCCACGGCCAGCAGGACCAGTCGCTGCCACGGGCGTGCGCCGGCGATCGCCGCATGCTGCTCGGTGACGCTCGCGCCGGCCGTTGCGATGGACGTCATGCCGTCGCCTCGTCTCGGCCGAAGAGCCCGGCAGGCCGGGCCAGGACGACCACAGCCATCAGCACGAAGATGAGCACCTGCGAGAACGTCGGTGCGTACGCCTGCCCGAAGGCCTCCACGAGCCCGACCAGGAACCCGCCGACGACGGCACCCACGATCGAGCCGAGCCCGCCGATCACCACGACCGCGAACAGGATGATGATGAAGTCGCTGCCCATCTCGGCGGTGATCGCCCGGAACGGTGCCGCCAGCACCCCGGCCAGACCGGCGAGCGCGACCCCGAAGCCGAACACCGGCGTCACCCAGCGCCCGACGTTGATCCCGAGCGCACCGGCGAGCTCGGGCCGCTCGGTCGCGGCGCGGACGATCATGCCCACCCGCGTACGTGTCATCAGCAGCCAGACGCCGAGGCAGACGAGCAGCGCGACACCGATCACGAAGAGCTGGTAGATCGGCAGCCCTACCCCGGCCAGCTCGACCCGTCCGTCGAGCGCGGCGGGGCGCTCGTAGGGCAGGCCGCTCACGCCGTAGCGGCGCTTCACGAGGTCGACCAGCAGCAGGGTCAGCCCGAAGGTGAGCAGCAGGTTGTAGAGCGGGTCGAGCGGCAGCAGCCACTGCACCAGCAGCCGCTCGACCAGCATCCCGAAGACCAGCATCAGCAGCGGCACCACGATCAGCGCCAGCCACAGGCTCATCCCGACGGTGTCCAGGAGCACCGCGGCGGCGACCGCTCCCAGCATGTAGAAGGCGCCGTGGGCGAAGTTGACCACGCCCAGCACCCCGAAGATGACCGCCAGGCCGAGCGCGGCCAGCGCGTAGAAGCTGCCGGCCGCGAGCCCTTGGACGGTGTACTGCAGAACCGCGTTCATACCAATCCCTCTAGACCTCGCGCCTACATCGAGCAGCCGGACTCAGCTGCCGGTCGGAACGCCTCCTCGGCCGGGATCGTCTTGATGATCTCCTCGTAGTCCCAGTCCTCCTTGACGTCGTCCGGTCCCTTGACCCGGGCCAGGTAGACGTCGTGGATGACCCGGTGGTCCTCGGCGCGGATCTCGCCGTTGCGCAGGAACATGTCCTCGACCTTCTTGCCCTCGAGCTCCTCGACGACCTTGTCGGCGTCGTCGGTGCCGGCCGCCTGGACCGCCTCGAGATACTGCGTCGCCGCCGAGTAGTTGCCCGCGTGGGCGTACGTCGGCCGGTCGCCGGTCTCCTCCATGAAGCGGTCGGCCCACTCGCGGGACTTCTCGTCGAGGTTCCAGTACCAGGCGTCGGTGAAGATCGTGCCCTCGAACGCCTCGACGCCGAGCGAGTGGATGTCGGAGATGAACATCAGTCCGACGGCCAGGTCGATGCCCTGGTCCTTGAGCCCGGACTCGTTGTACTGCTTGACCAGGTTGATCAGGTCGCCACCGGCGTGCATGGTGCCGATGACCTGCGGCTTCGCGGCTCCCGCCTTGGTGATGTACGTCGCGAAGTTGTCGTTCGGGAACGGCGTCGCGATCGTGCCCGCGACCTTGCCGCCGCCGGCCTCGATGGCGCCGGTGAACGACTTGACCATGTCCTGGCCGAAGGCGTAGTCGGGGTAGATCAGCTGCCAGTTCTTGTCGCCTTCCTCGGTGACGACGGTGCCGGTGCCGTTGGCCAGCATCCAGGTGTCGTAGGCGTAGTGGAAGGTGTACTTGTTGCACTGTGCGCCGGTCAGCTCGGTCGTGCCGGCGCCGATGTTCATGTAGAGCTTCTTCTTGTTCTTCGCCTGCGTCGCGACGGCCAGCGCGGCCGACGAGGTCGGCACGTCCAGGATCACGTCGGCGCCCTCGCGGTCGTAGAGCTCCTGGGCCTTGGTGTTGGCGATGTCCGGCTCGTTCTGGTGATCTGCCGAGGTCACCTCGATGTCGTCGACGACGGCCTCGTCGCCGTACTTCTCCTGGTAGTCGTCGATCGCCATCTGGATCGCGATCTTCGAGTTGGGTCCGGAGACGTCCTTGTAGACACCGGAGGCGTCGTTGAGCAGGGCGAGGACCACCTTGTCGTCGGTGAAGTCGCCTCCGCTCGCGCTCGGTCCGCCGGCACCGCAGCCTGCGGTGACCAGGACACCTGCCATCAGTATCGAGGCGCCGGCAGCTGTGCGTCGCTTGTTCATCGTGTCTCTCCTCGTGGGGTAGGGCTGTGCTCGATCTCTGGGGACGTACGTCAGATCCCGAGGTGTTCGAGTAGCTCGTCCTGACGTTCGACGAACTCGTCGTTGTCGAGGCTCTCGACCAGGCGGCCCTGGGCGAGCAGGTAGTGGCGGTCGGCGACGGTGGCGGCGAAACGTACGTTCTGCTCGATCAGGAGCACGCCGATCCCGGACTGCTTCGCGGTCCGCACGATGTCGCCGATCTGGGCGACGATGACCGGGGCGAGCCCTTCGGAGGGCTCGTCGAGCAGGAGCACGCGGGCGCCGGTGCGGAGCACGCGGGCGACGGCGAGCATCTGCTGCTCACCGCCCGAGAGCGTCGTCCCACCCGCACGCCGACGGCTGCCGAGAGCCGGAAAGGCGTCGTAGACCTGCTCCAGCGTCCACGCCGACTCGGAGACCTGCGGAGGCAGCAGCAGGTTCTCCTCCACGCTCAGGTTGGCGAAGATGCCGCGGTCGTCCTGCACCCAGCCGAGCCCGGCGCGGGCCCGCTTGTGCGCGGGCAGCGACGTGATCTCGCGGCCGTCGAGCCGGATCGATCCGGTCAGGTGCTTGTGGAGGCCCATCAGGCAGCGAACGAGCGTGGTCTTGCCGGCGCCGTTGCGGCCGACGAGGGTGACGACCTCGCCCTCGCCGACGCTCAGGGTCGCCTCGCGCAGGGCCTGCGCCTCGCCGTACCACGCGCTCAGCCCAACGACATCAAGCACTGGGATCTCAAGCACTGTGAGCCTCTCCGAGGTAGGCGGTGATGACGCGCGGGTCGGCGCGCACCTCGTCGTAGGGACCCTCGGCGAGCACCGAGCCCTGCTGCAAGACGGTGACCCGGTCGGCGAGGTGGGCGACGACGTGCATGTTGTGGTCGACGAAGGCGACCGTGCGGCCCTCGGCGATGCGCCGGACGAGCTCGATGGTGCGGTCGACGTCCTCGATGCCCATCCCCGCAGTCGGCTCGTCGAGGAGCAGCAGCCGGGGCTCGACGGCGAGCACGAGAGCGAGCTCGAGCGCCCGCTTCTGTCCGTACGCCATCAGCCCGGTCGGCTTGTCGGCCAGCTCCGTCAGGCCGACCTCGGCCAGCAGCCGGTCGACCTCCTCGCGACGGCGCCCGAGCAGCTTCTCCGAGCGCCAGAACTTCAGCCCCTGGTTGGTCAGCCCCTGGAGCGCGATCTCGACGTGCTCGCGCGGGGTGAGGTTCTCGAAGAGGCTGGTGATCTGGAAGGAGCGGGCCACTCCGTGGCGGGTGATCCGCTCCGGTGCCATCCCGGTGACGTCGTCACCGAAGACCGTGATCCGTCCGCCGGTGGGCTTGAGGAACCCGGTCAGCAGGTTGAACAGGGTCGTCTTGCCGGCGCCGTTGGGGCCGACTAGCGCGTGAACGGTGCCCTCGGCGACCTCCAGGTCGACGGAGCTGACCGCACGGAAGCCGCGGAAGTCCTTGGTGAGACCCTCGGTCCGTAGTGCGCACCTCGGGGTCGGTGTGGTGCTCGTCACAGGGGCGACGCTAGGGAAGTGGTGAGACGTACGCCATAGGGGTTCGGGACACACTGAGCCCAGTCATTGTGTGGCTCACGGCCATGCCAGCCTTTCGGTGCTCGGCTCCCGGCTGGCCACATCTCGCGCACCGGAGTTGTGTGCGACGGCCACATGGCGCACGTCACACCGCGTCGCGATCCTTGAGCAATGGCCCCCACCCTCGTACGCAGATTCCTGACCGTCGGCTCCTCCCTGGCCCTCGCCGCCGCGGCTCTGGTCGTCGGCCAGGCGCCCGCGTCCGCCGCCCCGTCCACGGCCGCCGACTGCGAGTCGCTGGTCGGGCTGAGGATCCCCGCCCACCGCATCGGCCTGCCGACCACCGGTGCCGAGGTCACCGCGACGACGTCGATGCCGGCCTCCGGGACCGGCCCGACCGCGCTCCCGGCCTACTGCCGCGCCGACATCGCGATCCACCCGGTCGACCCCGCCGCCCCGGACATCCGGATGGGCCTGGCCCTGCCGCAGGGGTGGAACGGGAAGACGATGATGTTCGGTGGTGGCGGCTACAACGGCACCGTCCCCAACCTCGCCCAGAACGTGCCCTTCGGGCCGGTCGACCAGCGCACCCCGCTCGGCCGTGGCTACGCCACCTACGCCAGCGACTCCGGCCATCAGGCCGACACCAGCCGCCACCCGATCGCCAGCCTGGACGGCTGGTTCGGCCAGAACGACGAGGCGGTGCGCAACTTCTCCGGTGACGCGCTCAAGAAGGTGCACGACACCGCGACGTACGTGATCGCGAAGGCCTTCGGCCGCGCGCCAGGCGCCGCCTACTTCGCCGGCGGCTCGACCGGTGGCCGGGAGGCCCTGGCGGTCGCGCAGCGCTGGCCGCGCGACTTCGACGGGGTGATCTCGGCGTACCCCGCCTGGAACGCCGCCACCCTCGACCTCTTCTTCGGCCGGATCACCCACGAGTTCGGCAAGCCCGGCGCGTTCCCGTCGAAGGCGCAGCAGGACCTCGTCGCACAGCGAGTCCTGGCTGCTTGTGACGGCGGCGACGGGCTCGCGGACGGGGTGATCTCCGACGAGGCCGGCTGCGACTTCGATCCGGAGACGCTGCTGTGCGGCGAGGGCGAGACGCCCGGGGACACCTGCCTCTCCCGCGAGCAGGTGGACGCGGTGGTGGCCGCCGACAGCAGCTGGCGGCTGCCCTACCGGGTGGCGAGCGGGGAGTGGGGCTACCCCGGGTTCCCGCTGCTGTCCGGGGCACGGATGTCGACGCCGGTCCTCGGATTCGGCACCAGCGCGCCGGCCGACCCGATGCCGGTGACCGCCGGCTACGGCATGCAGTTCTGGAACCAGTGGGCCAAGTACTTCGTCGCCCGCGACCCGCAGATCAGCCCGTTCGCGATCGACCCGGCCGACCCGGGGAAGTGGCAGCGCCGGATCAGCGAGCTGACCGCGCTCCAGGACGTCAACGATGCCGACCTGCGCCCGTTCGCCCGGTCCGGCGGCAGGCTGATCCTGGTCCATGGTGCGGCCGACGAGCTGGTCAGCCACCGCTCCACGATCGACTACTACCAGCGCGTCCAGCGGGTGATGGGCAAGCGGGCGACCGAGGGGTTCTCGCGGTTCTATCTGGTGCCCGGAGCGAACCACGCCAACTTCGCCCCGGTCGCCTTCTCCGCCTCGTACGACTCGCTCACGGCCCTGGAGAAATGGGCCGAGCACGGAGTCGCGCCGAGCGAGAACCAGGTGGTCGCCGACGGAAACGCCGGGGCCGCCCGCACGCGGCCGTTGTGCGAATGGCCGGCCTGGCCTGCGTACGTCGGAGGACCCGCCTCGGAGGCGAGCAGCTTCCGGTGCGAGATGTGACGGACTACACCCCCGACCTTTCCAGTCCATCAGCCGAGATGGTTTCCTATCCCTCATGTCTGTTTGGCGCACCAAATCCATCGAGCAATCCCTTGCCGATGCCGAAACCCCGGAGTTCAAGCTCAAAAGGCGACTCACTTCGGTTGACCTGACCGTCTTCGGGATCGGCGTCATCATCGGAGCGGGAATCTTCACCCTGACCGGTAGAGCCGCGGCCGAGTACGCCGGACCGGGTGTGGTCTTCTCCTTCATCATCGCCGCGATCTGCTGTGGCCTGGCGGCGCTGTGCTACGCCGAGTTCGCCTCGACCGTGCCGGTGTCGGGGTCGGCGTACACGTTCTCCTACGCCACCCTCGGCGAGATGCTCGCCTGGATCATCGGCTGGGACCTGATCCTGGAGATGGTGCTCGGTGCGTCCGTGGTCGCCCAGGGCTGGAGCAGCTACCTGGTGACGTTCCTCGAGGAGATCGGCCTCGGCTGGCCCAAGGGCTACGGGCCCGACGCCAGCGCCGACTGGGGTCAGCCCAACCTGGCCGCCCTGCTGCTCGTGATCGTCCTGGTGGGCCTGATCGCGATCGGTATCAAGGAGTCGCTGCGGGTCAACCTCGTGCTGGTCGCGGTCAAGCTGTTCATCGTCCTGTTCGTCATCGTCGCCGGCATGTTCTACATCACCGGCTCCAACTACGACCCGTTCATCCCCGACCGTGCCGGTTCCGTCAGCGGTGAGGGCATCCACCAGCCGCTGATCCAGTGGGCCTTCGGCCTCGAGCCGCAGACCTTCGGTGTCCTCGGCATCATCTCCGCAGCGTCGGTCGTCTTCTTCGCCTACATCGGCTTCGACGTGGTCGCCACGACCGCGGAGGAGGCCAACAACCCCCAGCGCGACCTGCCCCGCGGCATCATCGGCTCGCTGGTGATCTGCACGATCCTCTACGTCGCCGTCGCCCTGGTCATCACCGGCATGGTGAAGTACGACCAGATCGATACCGAGGCCGCGCTCGCCACCGCGTTCCGCGACGTCGGCCGCGGTGGCTTCGCGACCCTGATCTCGGCGGGTGCCGTGGCCGGTCTGACCACCGTCGTGATGACGCTGATGATCGGCGCCATCCGGGTCATCTTCGCGATGAGCCGCGACGGCCTGTTCCCGGTGAGGTTCGCGCACGTCAACCCGAAGACCGGCACCCCGGTCCGGATCACCCTCACCGTCGGTGTCTTCGTCGCGATCGTGGCCACCTTCACCCCGATCGGCAAGCTCGAGGAGATGGTCAACATCGGCACCCTGACCGCGTTCGCGCTGGTCTCGATCGCCGTGCCGATCCTGCGCAAGCGTCGCCCGGACCTGCCGCGCTCCTTCAAGGTGCCGTTCAGCCCGGTGCTGCCGATCGTGGCCGCGCTGATCTGTATCTACCTGACCCTCAACCTGAGCGTCGAGACCTGGCTGCGGTTCCTGGTCTGGATGGTGATCGGCTTCGCCATCTACTTCCTCTACGGCTACCGCAACTCGCGGGTCGGCAAGGGCGGCGACGACAACGTCGTCGAGCCGCTGCACATGTGAGGATCTCGTAGACGAGAAGGGGCGCGCGGCCGGAATGGCCGCGCGCCCCTTTCATCGTCTGGATGTCACCTGACAGCATCGACCAGACGATCGCCCAGGTCGGAGCGGAGATAGAGCACCGATCGACCGTGGCGGGCCGAGGTCAGCAGCCCCGCGGCGCGCATCGCCCGCAGATGCTGGTTGACGGCCGTGGGGGTCACCCCGAGGCGTACGGCCAGCTCGGTCGACGACGCCGGAGCCGCCAGCAGGGTCAGGAGCCCGGATCGGGTCTCACCGATGAGGTCGCGCAGCGCTCGTGGCGCCTGCGGCCGGTCGCTCGTCCAGAGGATGCCGAGGCCGCGCGCCGGGTAGAACATGACCGGCGGCTCCTCGGGCGAGATCGGCGTCGACGGGTTGCGGCTGAACAGGGTGGGCACCAGGGTGAGCCCGTCGCCCGCGGTCGTACGCCGATAGTCGACCTTCGATGTGGTGAGCCGGATCGTGAGGAGGTCGTCGGAGAGGGTGACTCGCGGCGAGATACCGGCGAACATCGACGCCATACCGGAGTGGACGATCGTCCGGCCGCGATGGACGATGTCGGCCTCCAGCACCGCTCGCATCCGCTGCCAGTGCGGTTCGAAGCAGGCGTCCCAGTAGCCGCGCAGCGCGGTGAGGACGCGGCGAAGCACCACCTGCGGGCGTCCGCTCAGGACCACCGGCGGGCCGCCGTCGAAGTGGACCGCGTCGAGGTCGGCACGTACGCGCTGGGGCGAGGTCGCGGCGATCACCTCGAGCTCGTCCTCGAGCCGGGCGAGCGGGTTGCGCGGTCGCGGGTTGAGGAAGTCGGGTGTCCAGAGTCGCTCGTTGGTCAGTGCCAGCAGGGTCTCGCGATCCAGGTCCGCGGCACGGACCGTGCGGAGCCAGGGCAGGTGGAGTGGGAACCGGCCGGGGTCGCGCAGCGCTCGCAACGAGAGGGTGAGCTCGTTGAGCGGCGAGATGGCGAACCGGACCTCGCTCAGGTCGGGACCGGCCAGCTCGTACCTGATCATGAAGCAATACGCTACATCGTTAGCGCGCGGGAGCGCGGGGTGCGACAACTGGACCCGTGATTCGCCTTCCCAGCGACCCGGTCGAGCGCCCGCTCGTCGGCGCGGTCGCCGCCCTCTCGCTCGCCCGCGGCATGTTCTTCGCGGTCAGCGCGCTCTACTTCACCCGCACGATCGGCCTCTCGGCGGTGACCGTCGGCATCGGCCTGACCGTCGCCGGAGCAGTCGGGGTCGTGGCGACGTACGCAGGTGGTCGGCTCAGCGACAAGTGGGGCGCCGACCGGGTGCAGCTGTGGGCGATGGCGAGCTACGGCATCGCCCTGCTCGCCTACGCCCTGGCCCGTGACGTGGTCGCGTTCGTGCTGGTCGCGACGTGGGTCTCGGCCTCGCGAGGTTTCCAGTCGAGCGCCCAGTCGACGCTGGTCGCGCGCTGGTTCGACGGCCCCGACCGGGTCGCCGTACGTGCCCGGCTGCGCGTGGTCATGAACGTGATGATCGGGGTGGGCACCCTGCTGGCCGCACTGGCACTGGCGATCGACACCGGAGCCGCCTATCGCACCACGATGGTGGTCGTCGGGGTGCTCACCACGCTCGCGGCGGTGCCGCTCATCGGGCTCAGGCGCCGGGTCGCCGGCCTGGCCGCGTGCATGGACGCCGGCGCCGGGCCGACGGTGACCCCAGGGCCCTCACCGCTGCGCGACCGCACCTACGTGACCGCGACCGTGCTCAGCGGGGTGATGGCGATCCACTTCGGGGTGACCTCGATCGGGGTGCCGCTGTGGGTGGCCGACCACACCGATGCGCCGACGGTCCTGGTCTCGCTGCTCCTGGTGGTGAACACCGTCTACGTCGCGCTCTTCCAGGTGCGGGCCTCGCGTGGCACCCACGACATCGCCACGGCGGGTCGGGCCGTGCGAGGCGCCGGGTTCCTGCTGCTCGCCGCCTGCCTGCTCTTCGCGGGGGCGGCCTATGCGGGCCCGGTGTTCGCCACGTGCCTGTTGCTGTTCGCCGCGCTGGCCGCCTCGGCAGCCGAGACGCGTGGCGAGGCGGGCAGCTGGGGACTGGCCTTCGAGCTCGCCGACCAGGAGCGGGCCGGCGCCTACCAGGGCGTGAGCCAGATGGGCTACGCGCTGGCGCACATGCTCGCGCCGTTGGTGGTGACTGCCACTGCGATCGACCACGGCACCGGCGGCTGGATGGTGCTGGGCGCGCTCTTCGCCGTCACCGGCATCCTCACCGCGGTGCTCGCCCGGCACGCGGCCGCGGCACGCGCCCAGGATCAGGCTCAGCGCAATGCGTACGTCGCCAGCGAGACGCCCGTGTAGTGCGCGACGAATGCCAGGATCGTGAAGGTGTGGAAGACCTCGTGGAAGCCGAACCATCGCGGCCAGGGGTTGGGGCGCTTGAAGCCGTAGATGACGCCGCCGGCGGTGTAGAGCGCGCCGCCGACGCAGATCAGCGTGAAGGTGGCGATCCCGATGCCGAGGCCGAGCGCCACAGCGCCGGTGAAGAAGGACGGGATGAAGAAGATCGCCGCCCAGCCGAGCGCGATGTAGTTGGGGACGTACAGCCAGCGCGGGGCGTCGTTCCAGAAGACCCGGAACAGCACACCGAGGATCGCACCGGTCCACACCACCGAGAGCAGCACGATCTGGGTGACGCCGTCGAGGAGCAGCAGCGAGAACGGCGTGTAGGAGCCCGCGATCATCAGCATGATGTTCGCGTGGTCCCAGCGCTTCATGATCGTGAACCACCGCTCGTTCCACCGACCGAGAGCGTTGACCCGGTGGTAGACCGCGGAGACGGTGAAGAGCAGGAGCGCGGCCATGGTGAACACTGCCGCGCCGACCCGCGGCGCTCCCGCGGGCGCCAGCACGATGAGGACGATGCCTGCCGCGAGCGTGAGCGGTGCGGTGGCCAGATGGATCCAGCCCCGCATCTTCGGAAGGGCCTCGTGAACGGTCGAGGAGACCGAGTCGGTGATCGTGCCGACCTTGAAGCGCATGGCGTCCGTCATCTCGCTCATAACGGCCAAGACTATCGGCTCGACCTGAAGATGGGGTGAACCCCGTCCCGCTGGGAGATGTGGGCACGGCGCCGATACCCTTCTGCACGTGGCAGACTGGAAGGAAGGCGTACGGCGGGTTCTCTACCCGGCCTACGAGGCGCGGATGCTCCGCAAGCTCGATGCCTCCAAGCTGCCCAAGCACGTCGGGGTGATGCTCGACGGCAACCGTCGCTGGGCCAAGGAGGTCGGCCAGTCGACCGCCCACGGCCATCGCGCCGGCGCGGCCAACATCGAGCCGCTGCTCACCTGGTGCGACGAGATCGGCATCGAGGTGGTCACCCTGTGGCTGCTCTCCACCGACAACCTCAACCGCCCCGCCGACGAGCTGGCACCGCTCCTCGAGATCATCGCCGACGCGGTCGACTCGCTGGCGGACGTACGCCGCTGGCGGCTGCACCCGGTCGGCGCGCTCGATCTCCTGCCCGACTGGCTGTCCCAGCGCCTCAAGGCCGCCGAGGAGGCGACCCGGGACGTCGACGGGATGCTGGTCAACGTCGCGGTCGGCTACGGCGGCCGCCGCGAGATCGCCGATGCCGTACGCGCCCTGCTCAACGAGCACGCCACCCGCGGCACCTCGCTCGAGGAGCTCGCCCAGATCATCGACGTCGAGCACATCGCCGACCACCTCTACACCAAGGGCCAGCCCGACCCCGACCTGGTGATCCGTACGTCGGGGGAGCAGCGCCTGGGCGGATTCCTGCTGTGGCAGAGCGCGAAGTCGGAGTTCTACTTCTGCGAGGCCTACTGGCCCGACTTCCGGCGCACCGACTTCCTGCGGGCCCTGCGCGCCTACGCCCACCGCGAGCGTCGCCTCGGCAGGTGACCACTGGCCGGAACAATTCGGGCGTGTCACCAGGAGTTCACAAAGAAAAATCGTTCGTGTTGCCACAGACCGTTGGTCCGGCGTCGTAGCGTTGTACCAACGGCGGGGAACAAATTCCCGTCGCACCTGGAGGCCCGTTACGTGAGTAGTCACGAACCGAACCTGCGTCAGGATCTCATCGATCCCGACGGGTGTGAGGCGGTCGGCACCCCGACTGACGGTCCACCGTCCGGTCCATCTGATTAACGATGAAATGACCGGACTCATGGGTGTATGAGCCGGTCGCGAGAGGTGATCCGCGTGGCCAACCCAACCACGAACGAGCATGTCACCGAGGCCGATGCGTCGGCCGCTCCGACACCGGCGTCGGATGCCCCAGAATCGGGAAGAGTTCCCTCCGAGAGCGATGCGCCTTCCGCGCGTACCTTCGTTCTCGACACCAGCGTCCTGCTCTCGGACCCGAAGGCCATGACGCGCTTCGCCGAGCACCAGGTCGTGCTCCCGGTGGTGGTGATCACCGAGCTGGAGGGAAAGCGGCATCATCCGGAGCTGGGCTACTTCGCCCGCTCCGCACTCCGGCAGCTCGATGGGCTGCGGATCACCCACGGTCGCCTGGACACCGCGGTCCCGGTCGGCGAGGAGGGCGGCACCATCCGTGTCGAGCTCAACCACACCGACCCGTCCTCGCTGCCGAGCGGATTCCGGCTCGGGGACAACGACACTCGGATCCTCGCGGTCGCGCGCAACCTGAAGGGCGACGGGCTCGACGTCACCCTGGTCTCCAAGGACCTGCCGATGCGGATCAAGGCGTCCGCGGTCGGGCTGAAGGCCGAGGACTACCGCGGTGAGCGGATCAACGACTCCGACCCGGGCTACTCCGGGATGGCCGAGCTGGACGTCGCCTCCGCGGCCCTCGACGAGCTCTACGACGACGGCGTCCTCGAGCTCGACACGGCCCGCGACCTGCCCTGCCACACCGGGCTGGTGCTGATGTCGGACCGCGGCACCGCGCTGGGCCGGGTCGGTCCCGACAAGCAGGTCCACCTCGTCCGCGGGGACCGGGAGGTCTTCGGGATCCACGGCCGCTCCGCGGAGCAGCGGATCGCGCTCGAGATGCTGCTCGACCCCGAGGTCGGCATCGTCTCCCTCGGTGGCCGGGCCGGCACCGGGAAGTCCGCGCTGGCGCTGTGCGCGGGCCTGGAGGCGGTCATGGAGCGCAACCAGCACAAGAAGGTGCTGATCTTCCGCCCGCTCTTCGCCGTCGGCGGCCAGGAGCTCGGCTACCTCCCCGGCACCGAGGGCGAGAAGATGTCGCCGTGGGGCCAGGCGGTCTTCGACACGCTCTCCGCGGTCACCACGCAGGACGTGATCGACGAGATCATCGACCGGGGCATGCTGGAGGTGCTGCCGCTGACCCACATCCGCGGCCGGTCTCTCCACGACTCGTTCGTGATCGTCGACGAGGCGCAGTCGCTGGAGCGCAACGTACTCCTGACGGTGCTCTCCCGCATCGGCGCCAACTCGAAGGTCGTGCTCACCCACGACGTCGCCCAGCGCGACAACCTCCGGGTCGGACGCCATGACGGCGTGGTCGCGGTGATCGAGAAGCTGAAGGGCCACCCGCTCTTCTCCCACGTCACCCTGACCCGCTCCGAGCGCTCGCCGATCGCCGCGCTCGTCACCGAGATGCTGGAGAACGTCGTTCCGTAATCCTTGTCACGTCAACGGCCCCGGACCGGTAAGGTCTGGGGCCGTTGTGATTTCTGTGACTCATGTTACGGAAGTGATGCTCAGGACGGTCATTTCTGACCTACAAACGGTGCGTCCGGTTTGATACGAGGTTGGTGCTCATGCATTGTTTGCGGGTCTGCAATGCCTCAGCCCCCGAATGAGAGCCCGTGACCAAGCCTGTTCATCGTGCCCCGCGACATCGCGGTGCGCCAGCGAATCCGCTTGTCGACGTTCCGCACAAGGCTGCGCGTACGACCGCCAAGACAACCCTCCTCCTCTCCGTCCTCGCCCTCGGCGGGACCGGCGCCGCAGTCGCAGGCGGGGTGGCCTACACCGGGCCAGCCACCGACGACCCGACGCTCAGCGCGGGTGAGTCGGCAGCCGCCGACATCCCCGAGCTCACCGACGCCCAGCGCGCCGCGATCGAGGCCGAGTCCGCCGCCCGCGGCAACGAGACCTCCCTGTCGCGTTCGGCCGGTGACCGCCGCGAGGTCGCCGACCCCGGCAAGCAGGCCGCCCTGTCGGCCGGCAACGACGTGCGGGCCATCGCCGGCGTCGAAGAGATCGAGATCGATCTGCGCAACCCCAAGGACATCGCCAAGTCGATGCTCGGCGACTTCGGCTGGGGTTTGGACCAGTTCTCCTGCCTCGAGCCGCTCTGGGAGAAGGAGTCGGGCTGGAACGTCAGCGCCGCCAACCCCTCCTCCAGCGCCTACGGCATCCCGCAGGCCCTCCCCGGCTCCAAGATGGCCTCTGCCGGCGACGACTGGGAGACCAACCCCGCCACCCAGATCGAGTGGGGCCTCGGCTACATCAACGACCGCTACGGTTCCCCCTGCGGCGCCTGGAGCCACTCCCAGTCCGCCGGCTGGTACTGAGCAGAGGCCGAGTCGGCCCAACCTGACATCAAATCCCGTCGAGTCGGCGCGTCATGACGCGCCGACTCGACGTGGTTCTTGGTCAGGATGAGCTGACTCGGGTCAGGGGTGGGTCATCGACTCGACGTCCAGGGCTTCGTCCAGCTGGGCTTCGGTGAGGGTGCCGTCGGCGACGTAGCCGAGCTTGATGACGGTGTCCTTGATCGTGGCGCCCTCGGCGAGGGCCTGCTTGGCGACCTTGGCGGCGGCCTCGTAGCCGATGTACTTGTTGAGCGGCGTGACGATCGAGGGGGAGGACTCGGCGTAGGCGCGAAGACGCTCGGGGACGGGGACGATCCCGTCGACGGTGCGCTCGGCCAGGACGGTCATCGAGGTGGAGAGCAGGCGGATCGACTCCAGGATGTTGCGGGCCATCACCGGCATCGCGACGTTGAGCTCGAAGGCGCCCGAGGCGCCGGCGGCGGTCACCGCGGCGTCGTTGCCGATCACCTGGAAGGCCACCATCAAGGTCGCCTCAGGCACGACCGGGTTGACCTTGCCGGGCATGATCGAGGAGCCCGGCTGGAGGTCGGGCAGGTGGATCTCGGCCAGGCCGGTGGTGGGGCCGGACGACATCCAGCGCAGGTCGTTGTTGATCTTGATCAGGCCGACCGCGAGCGTCTTCAGGACGCCGGAGAGCTCGACCAGCGAGTCGCGGGTGCCCTGGGCCTCGAAGTGGTTGCGGGCCTCGGTGAACGGCTGGCCGGTGCGGTTGGAGAGGTCGGCGATCACGGCCTGCGGGAAACCGGCGGGCGTGTTGATGCCGGTCCCGACCGCAGTGCCGCCCAGCGCCAGCTCGCGCACCCTCGGCAGCACCGACTCGAGCCGCTCGGCCGCGTAGCGGACGGTGGCTGCGTACCCTCCGAACTCCTGTCCCAGGGTGACCGGCGTGGCGTCCATCAGATGCGTACGCCCCGACTTCACCAGGCCGGAGAACTCCTGGGCCTTCGCCTCGAGCGAGCCGGCCAGCACGTCGATCGCGGGCAGCAGCTGCTCGGTGACGGCGACGGCGGCCGCGACGTGGATCGCGGTCGGGAAGGTGTCGTTGGAGGACTGGGAGGCGTTGACGTGGTCGTTGGGATGTACGCTCTGCCCATTTTCTGGGGAACCGGCCAGAGCCGCCAGCGACGCGATCACCTCGTTGGCGTTCATGTTGGAGGAGGTGCCGGACCCGGTCTGGAAGACGTCGATCGGGAACGCGTCGTCGTGGCGTCCCTCGGAGACCTCGCCCGCGGCGGCGATGATCGCCTCGGCCTTGTCGCCGGGCAGGACGCCGAGGTCGAAGTTGGCCTTCGCTGCGGCTGCCTTCACATGACCGATCGCATGGATCAGCGCCGGCTCGATGGGCGTGCCCGAGATGGGGAAGTTCTCCACGGCCCGCTGGGTCTGGGCGCGCCACAGCGCGTCCTTCGGGACCCGGACCTCTCCCATGGAGTCGTGCTCGATGCGAAAGCTCATGTCGTCCATGTCTGATTCAACCTTTGACTAGTTGGTGCCATTCCCGCGCGAGACCCCGCCGGCAGAGAGCCGGCCCACATAGAGCCAGTACGTCTCGGAGTGCCCCTGCAGGTCGACCGGGTAGGAGAGCGCCTCGGCGTCGTCGAAGACCTGCGCCATCACCTCCAGCAGCGCCGGAGCCTTCGCTGCCGACCACACCACCACGGTGCCACCCGGGGCCGTCGCTCGCCGCGCATCCGCCAGCGCGGGCGCCTCGTAGAGCGCCCCGTTGGCGTCGTGGACCAGGTAGCCGGGGCCGTTGTCGACGTCCAGCAGCACGACGTCGTACGCCTCGGCCCGGCTCTCCCGCAGGACCACGGCCACGTCGGCCACCTCGATGTGGACGCGCTCGTCCTTCAGCAGGTCGGGGCCGTGGGGGATCCGGCCGGTCCGCATCCACTCGACCAGGCGCGGCTCGATCTCGACGACCGTGACCGCCTCGACCCGTGGGTCGGTCAGCACGGCCTCGAGGGTGAACCCGAGCCCGAGGCCGCCGATGAGCACGTGCTTCGGCGCCGGGTGCAGCTCGAGGGCGTGTGTGGCCAGTGCCTTCTCGGTCGAGGTCTCCCGGGTGTCCATCACGAAGATCCCGTTGGCCCGCAGCTCCAGGTGGCCGTCCGCTCGATGCCGTAGGGCCAGGCCGCCGTCGACGATCACCGATTCGCTCACGGTTCCATTGTGTCCGATATGGGTACCGGACAGGTCATGAGCGATGACAACACCCAGTTCCCAGCCCAGCAGCAGGAGCCTCCCGGGCTCACCGGTGAGATGGACCCGCTGCCCGACCACGGCGAGTCCAGCTACCAGGGCCACGGCCGCCTCGACGGCAAGGTCGCGCTCATCACCGGTGCCGACTCCGGCATCGGCCGCGCGGTCGCCATCGCGTACGCCCGTGAGGGGGCCGACGTGGCCTTCACCTACCTGCCGGAGGAGGAGCCGGACGCGCAGGCGACCTCGAAGCTGGTCGAGGAGGCCGGACGT
The DNA here is from genome assembly GCF_045207335.1 of Nocardioides sp. NBC_00850. Taxonomy (NCBI): domain Bacteria; kingdom Bacillati; phylum Actinomycetota; class Actinomycetes; order Propionibacteriales; family Nocardioidaceae; genus Nocardioides; species Nocardioides sp. NBC_00850. The sequence goes on along the minus strand of NZ_CP108845.1, from coordinate 5,607,924 downwards.
ACGCCACTGGCGATCCCGATCGACCTGCGCGAGCGCGAGGCGTGCGACGAGGTCGTCGAACGCACCGTGCAGGAGCTCGGCGGCCTCGACATCCTGGTCAACAACGCCGGCTACCAGTTCGCCCGCGACAAGGGCTTGACGGACATGGACGACGAGCGGATCGACCGGACGTTCAAGACCAACCTGTACGCCCTGCTCTGGCTGACCCGGGCAGCCGTCCCGCACCTGCGGAAGAGCAACGGCTGCGTCATCAACAACGCCTCGATCCAGGCGTACGAGCCCTCGACCAGCCTGCTCGACTACGCCGCGACCAAGGCGGCCATCAACAACTTCACCGTCAACCTGGCCGCAGAGCTCGGACCCGACGGGGTCCGGGTGAACGCGGTGGCGCCGGGGCCGATCTGGACCCCGCTGCAGCCGGCGACGCAGGCGCCGGAGAAGGTGCAGAAGTTCGGGGCCAACACGCCGCTGGGGCGCGCCGGTCAGCCGGCCGAGGTCGCGCCCGCGTTCGTGTTCCTGGCCTCTCCGGCCGAGGCGTCCTACGTCTCCGGCACCGTTCTCGGGGTGACTGGGGGACGGCCGGTGTTCTGATGGCCGCGAGCAGCTTTCACCGCGATGCGATCGAGGGTGGTGGTCCGGACGAGGGCCCGGAGGAGCGGATCACCCGTAACTGGAACGAGCTCCTCCAGGAGCTGAGGGTGCTGCAGACCGGCGTGCAGATTCTGACCGGTTTCCTGCTGACGGTCCCGTTCTCGCCCCGCTTCCCGGACCTGGCCGACCATCAGCAGACGATTTACCTCGTGGTGCTGGTCGGCTCGGTCATCACCACGTCCCTCATCATCGCTCCGGTCTCCTTCCACCGGATCCTGTTCCGCCGCCGCCAGCGGCCGTGGCTGGTCAAGGCCTCGCACGGCTGTGCACGGGCCGGACTGGCAGGATTCGCGGTCACCTCGGCGCTGGTCGTGCTGCTCGTCTTCGACGTCGTCCTCTCCTTCGGGGCCGGGGTCGTCGCCGCCATCGCCGTCCTGGTCCTGTTCGTCTCGCTATGGGCCGGCCTGCCGCTGATGAATGGGCGAAACAACTCCCACTGATCCCATGTGATCACCACCACACCGGGAGTACGCTGGTCGGAAACCGAGTCTGGTGGGCTTATGTGGTCGTTCTTCTGGATCCTCGTCGCGGTGCTCCTCGGAGTGGCCGAGGCGTTCACGATGACGCTGGCGTTCGCTTTCGTCGCCGGCGGGGCGCTGCTTGCCGCGGGCAGCGCGGCCCTCGGCGCGCCGGTGCTGGTGCAGCTGCTCGTCTTCGTCCTCGCGGGCGGTGGCAGCGTGCTGCTGGTGCGGCCGGTGGCGCGTCGGCACCTGGCCATGCCGCCGCCCTCGCGTGACGGCACTGACGCGCTCGTCGGCCGTCAGGCGGTCGTCCTCGCGGAGGTGAGCTACGCGCACGGTCTGGTCCGGCTCGCGGGCGAGGAATGGACCGCCCGCCCCTATGACGAGGACCTGGTCATCCCTGTCGGATGCCGGGTCGACGTGCTCGAGATCGAAGGCGCGACGGCGCTCGTGCATCCGCGGGACCCGCTGTCGCTGTCCCCTTAGAGGAGGGCGTACGAGATGGAACTTCTGCTGATCGTTCTGGTCATGGTCGCGCTGGTGGTGGGGGCGGTCGCCTCGACGGTGCGGATCGTGCCACAGGCCCGGCGCTACAACATCGAGCGCTTCGGGCGCTACCGGATCACGCTGCAGCCAGGGCTCAACTTCGTGATCCCACTGGTGGACCGGGTCAACACCAAGCTGGACGTACGCGAGACGGTCTACTCCTCCAACCCCCGGCCCGTGATCACCGAGGACAACCTGGTGGTCAACATCGACACGGTGCTCTACTACCAGATCACCGACCCGCGGTCGGCCGCCTACGAGGTCGCCAACTACCTGCAGGCGATCGACCAGCTCACCGTCACCACGCTGCGAAATCTGATCGGCTCGATGGACCTGGAGAGCACCCTGACCTCGCGCGAGACGATCAACGCGCGGCTGCGTGAGGTGCTCGACGACGCCACCGGGAAGTGGGGGATCCGGGTCAACCGGGTCGAGATCAAGGCGATCGACCCGCCGGCCTCGATCAAGGAGGCGATGGAGAAGCAGATGCGCGCCGAGCGTGACAAGCGTGCCGCCATCCTGCACGCGGAGGGTAAGCGGGCCTCGCTGATCCTCGAGGCCGAGGGCACCCGGCAGAAGTCCATCCTGGAGGCGGAGGGCAACCAGCAGGCCCGGATTCTCGAGGCCGAGGGTGAGGCCACGGCGCTCGAGCGGGTCTTCCAGGCGGTCCACGCCAACGACGCCGACGCCAAGGTCCTGGCCTACAAGTATCTCGAGATGCTGCCCTCGCTCGCCTCGCACGGCAACTCGTTCTGGGTCATCCCAGGCGAGCTCACCGAGGCGATGCGTACGGTCACTGGCGCCTTCGCCGACAACGCCTCCTCTATGCGGTCGGCGAAGGTCTCGGACAACGGCGACGACGCCCGACGTACGCCGCCGGTCCCCTCGCCTCGCGACGCCATCGAACAGGCCGAGCACGAGGCCGCCAAGGCGGTCGAGGCGGCCCACGAGGAGTCGGCCCGGGCGGATCGCATCATCGGGTGACGCTGCGAAGGTCGCAGAAACCCGTTTCCTGAGGGCACCCGGTCGCTGACAGGATGGCCGGGTGCCGCTGATCACTCCGACACTGAAGACCGAGCGGCTGCGGCTACGGCCGTTCGCCGACGCCGATGCCGAGCCGCTGTTCGCCCTCCACAGCGACGCGTACGTCCTGCGCTACTGGGACTCGCCGCCCTGGACCGAGCGGGCGCGTGCCGAGCAGTTCATCGCCCGGAGCCATGCGATGGCCGAGGAGGGGAGCGGGGCGCGGCTCGTCATCGAGCGCGACTTCACCTTTGTCGGCTGGTGCACCCTGAACTCCTGGAACCCCGAGTTCCGCAGCGCCTCGCTGGGCTACTGCCTCGCTCGGGCAGGGTGGGGTCAGGGCATCGCGACAGAGGCCGCGGGCGCGCTCTTGGAATGGGCGTTCGACACGCTGGACCTGAACCGGGTCCAGGCCGAGGCCGACACCCGCAACGCCGCCTCCGCCCGGGTGCTGGAGAAGCTCGGCTTCACGCTGGAGGGGACGCTGCGCGAGGACTGCGTGGTGAACGGCGACGTCTCGGACTCGTGGGTCTTCGGGCTGCTCCGGCGGGAGTGGTTCTCCCGGTAACGGGTACCGCACCGGACATGAGCCAACAACCGCTACCAGCAGAGGGGCCCGACGACCCCGAATACACCGACGAGTCCGGGCAGGTCTCCGAGACCCAGCGCCTCGACGAGGACGAGGGCGGCACGCCGATCGCGCCCGCGGACTCGACGGCGGGCTATCCCGACTCCGAGTCCGGCAGCCCGGATACGCAGGGGTCCGGACCGGGCGAGGCGCCGCCCGGGAACCGGCGCGACAACGACGTCTAGCGGTTCCTGGGCTGGTGCGCGCCGAACTCGCTGAGCTCGCGGAACCCCCGATCCGACGGGAGCGGCGGCCATAGGGCCTGCGGGAAACCCCTGCGACACACCGCATGTCGGTGTGTCGCAGGGACCGTCAGGCGCGTTCGCGGCCTCCAGCAGGATCAGCCGAAGAGGTCACCCAGCCAGGACTCGCGGTGGTGGCCGCGTCGGTTGTCCTGGCGGCGGTCGTCGTCATAGTCGCGCCGCTCGTACTCCCGCTTGTCATAGCGTCGCTCGTCGCGCTTCTCCTGGCGCTGCTCCTGGCGCGGCTGCTGGTAGCCGCCGGGCTGCGGGGCGCCGACGGACCGTTCGACGATCTTGTCGATCTCGCCGCGGTCCAGCCATACGCCACGGCACTGCGGGCAGTAGTCGATCTCGATGCCTTGGCGCTCGCTCATCACCAGGGTGGCACCGTCGATGGGGCACTGCATGGGGGTCTCCTCGTCGTCGGGGATCGGCGCCCATCAACCTATCCGGTCGTCCGGCATCGCCGAGGCTCAGCGCCGGCGGGCGTTCGCTCAGCGTTCTTTCGACCGCACCCTGATCCCGGTGAGGGGGACGGTGGTCGTTCCGCTCGGGTCGGTGAAGAAGTCGTTGCCCTCGCCGTCGACGACGATGAAGGCCGGGAAGTTCTCGACCTCGATCTTCCAGACCGCCTCCATGCCGAGCTCGGGGTACTCGAGCACCTCGACCGACTTGATGCAGTCCTGCGCCAGCCGCGCGGCGGGGCCGCCGATGGAGCCGAGGTAGAAGCCGCCGTAGGTCCCACACGCCTCGGCCACGACCTTGGAGCGGTTGCCCTTGGCGAGCATGACCATCGAGCCGCCCGCGGCCTGGAACTGCTCGACGTAGGAGTCCATCCGGCCGGCGGTGGTCGGGCCGAAGGAGCCTGAGGCCATCCCCTCGGGCGTCTTGGCGGGCCCGGCGTAGTAGACCGGGTGGTTCTTCAGGTAGTCCGGCATCTCCTCGCCGGCGTCGAGGCGCTCCTTGATCTTGGCGTGCGCGATGTCTCGGGCCACGACCATCGGGCCGGACAGGGAGAGGCGGGTCTTGACCGGGTGCTGCGACAGCGTCGCCAGGATCTCCGACATCGGCTGGTTCAGGTCGATGTCCACGACCTCGCCGGCCGAGATCTCCTCGGCCATGCCGGCGTCGGGCATGTACTGCGCCGGGTCGGTCTCGAGCTGCTCGAGGAACACTCCGTCGCGGGTGATCTTGCCCAGCGCCTGGCGGTCGGCGGAGCAGGAGACCGCGATCGCCACCGGGCACGAGGCGCCGTGGCGGGGGAGCCGGACGACGCGTACGTCATGGCAGAAGTACTTGCCGCCGAACTGGGCCCCGATCCCGAAGGACTGGGTGAGCTCGAAGACCTTCTCCTCCAGCTCCGTGTCGCGGAAGCCGTGGGCGCTCATCGAGCCCTCGGTCGGGAGGTTGTCGAGGTAGTGGGCCGAGGCGTACTTGGCCGTCTTGAGCGCGAACTCCGCGGAGGTCCCGCCGATGACGACGGCGAGGTGGTACGGCGGGCAGGCGGCCGTGCCGAGCGAGCGGATCTTCTCGTCGAGGAAGGTCAGGATCCGGTCGGGGTTGAGGATCGCCTTGGTCTCCTGGAACAGGAACGACTTGTTGGCCGAGCCGCCGCCCTTGGCCATGAAGAGGAACTTGTACTCCGGACCATTCTCGCCCTCGGTGGTCGAGTAGATCTCGACCTGCGCGGGCAGGTTGGAGCCGGTGTTCTTCTCCTCGTACGTGGTCAGCGGCGCCAGCTGGGAGTAGCGCAGGTTGAGCTTGGTGTAGGCGTCGAAGACCCCGCGGCTGACGGTCTCTGCGTCGTCGGCGCCGGTCAGCACACCCTCGGACTTCTTGCCCATCACGATCGCGGTGCCGGTGTCCTGGCACATCGGCAGGATCCCGCCCGCGGAGATGTTGACGTTCTTCAGCAGGTCGAGCGCGACGAAGCGGTCGTTGCCGGAGGCCTCGGGGTCGTCGATGATCTTGCGGAGCTGCTGGAGGTGGGCCGGGCGGAGGTACTGGTTGATGTCCTTCATCGCCTCGGCGGTCAGCCGGCGGATCGCCTCGGGGTCGACCTTGAGGAACTTGCGCCCGTCGACCTCGATCTCTTCCACCCCCTCGCTCGTGATCAAGCGGTAAGGAGTGTCGTCCTTGCCGGTCGGGAGGAGGTCGGAGTATCGGAACTCAACGTCAGCCACGGAAGAGAATCGTACGCCGCCCCCGGCCTCGGTCCCGGCCTCGGTCCCGGCGTCGGCTCCGGGGCCGACATCGAGGGCAGAGGATGTTGGCGCCAGCCTGCTCGAGAGCGGCGTGGAGTCGTGGCTGTTACGCGCGGGGCGGGCGGGGGCTGGGAGCCGGCCGTCAGGCGGCGGGCCCGGCTCGCAGGGCCGCCGATGCCGCGACCAGCGTCGCCACCACGGAGGTACTGAAGGCGGGATCCATCACCGCCGCGGCGCACGGGCCGCGGGACGGGCCGGACGGCGGCACCAGGCCGGAGACGAGCGCACGGTAGGTCTGGACCCCGCCCTGCCGTGGGCCCCGGGGCAGGCGGTGCACGCAGTCGTCGGCGCCGACCAGCTCGAGGACGTCCTGCTTCCTGGACGCCGAGACCGACACCAGCGACCGCGCGCTCGCCCCTCGCGCATGGGTGGTCTCGAGCACGATGCCCTCGTCGGTACGGCGGGCCGAGACGGTCGTCACGTCACCGAGCGCGACCTGCAGGGCGGCGAGCACGTGGGGTCCGAGATCCCACAGGGCGCCGTCGGTCTCGCGCCGCCACGCAGATCGGCCGAAGGGGTCGTCGCCGACCGTGGCCGTGTTCGTGAGCACCGCTCTCGCTGATGACCACGTGCGTTCGGCCGCGGCGCCCAACCACGGGGCGACGGTGCTGTCGAGCAGCCGGGAGTAGTGGACGAGCACCGGCTCGGGATGTCCGTGCAGCCGCTCGGCCTGCTCGACCCGACGGGCCACCGGCTTCTCGAGCAGCAGCGCCTTGCCGGCGTCCAACGCCGCCGGCGTCAGCCCGGCCTGGACGTCGGGCGGCACGCAGAACGCGACGACGTCGACCCGGTCCAGCAGGTCGAGGTACGTGCTCGCCGGCTCGAAGCCGTGTCGGCGGGCCAGGTCGGCGAGGTCGGCGTCGTTGCGCGACCAGCCGTGGGTCAACCGCACCTCCGGTGCGGCGGCGAGCGCCGGCGCCACGGTCAGCCGGGCCCAGGGCCCGGAGCCCACCAGCCCCACGCGCAGGACGCGCTCAGGCATCGGTGAGCACCGCCACGAGCCGGGTGTGCCTGGACATGTGATCCTCGAACTCGCTCGGGTGCTCTCCTGACTTCGGCAACCTACCCGAGCGGGTCAGCCGGCGAGGCCCATCGCGAACACATGCAGGGCACTGTTGGCGGGCAGGACCACGAAGTCGACGGTCTTGCCGGCGGTCAGCGGCACCGAGTTGGCGAAGACCCGGTACTGGTAGGCCGCGTCGCCGTACCCGTCGGGTCGGTTGCGACCGACGCTCGAGGCGACCAACGTCGCGCCGTGCGCGTCGGCCTCCTGGAACGACCAGTTGGGCAGACCGGTCTCGTCCGTCGACGACGTGCCGTCGGTGTAGAAGACGGTGACCGTGCCCGTGGCACCGAAGCTGCTGCCCGAGCCGAGCAGGACCAGCGCGTCGCCGCTGCCGCTCACCTTCACGGCTTGGCCGCCGCTGGCGACGTTGTCGGCCGTGCCAGGCGCGACGTCGGGCATCGTCAGGGTGGCGCCCAGCGCCTCGACCTCGGCCCCCCGGCCCAGGCCCACGTCGGCCAGCTTCTGGGCCGAGAAGCTGTTGCCGGCACCGTCGAAGTTCCCGGCGGTGGTGGCGCTCTCGTCGGTGACCCCGGTGTTGTTGAAGGCCGCCGCCAGATTGGCCATCGGCTCGCCGGAGCGCTCCACCCGCGTGCCGACCGCGGCACCCGCGCCGTCACCGCCGCGGTAGGCGGCCGTGGCGGTGAAGGTGCGCAGTTGGAAGCCCGGACGCCGCGCGGGCACCCGCACCGAGAAGGTGACGGTGGCGCTGGCGCCCGGCTTCACGGCTCCCGAGACCGACCGCGAAGCCGGGGCGACCTGCCAGCCCACCGGTCCCCGGAGCGAGACCGTGAGCTTGCGCAGCGCCGCCGTCGATTGGTTGCGGACTGTGACCGGCACCTCGACGATGGCCGGCCCGTCGAGGTCGACCGCTCCGATGGTGACGCCGACCGTCTGCGTGGTCGCCGCAGCCGCTGCCGGTGCCGGTGCCGCTGTGGTGGCGGCGGGGGCCACCAGAAGACCGCCGAGGGCGATCGTGAGCGCGAGAGCCGCGCGGGCGATGAACGACGGAGCGACCATGGTAGGTGCCTTTCGGAAGGTGAGGTCGGTAGGGATCAGGGGACGGGGGGCATCTCGGTCTGGCGCGAGTCGAGGCCGACCCTCGGCTTGCGCCAATTGCCCCGGGTGAAGTCGGGGATCTCCACCGGCTTGCCGTTCTTGGCCAGCGACTCGACGCTCAGCGGGACCGGTGAGCACCACATGGCCGAGTCGTAGACGTCGATGTCGGGGACCAGCCCGGCGCGCATCGTCTGGATGAGACGCCACTGCAGGATGTAGTCCATGCCGCCGTGACCGCTCCCGGAGGCGTCGTCCTCGAGCTCCTTCCAGAGCCAGTGGTCGAACTCTTGGCGCAGCTCCTTGAAGCCGCGCCAGGTGTCGCCGCTGTGCAGCGGCTCGGCGTAGACACGGGCGCCGGTCGAGTCGCCGCCAACGTAGTCCTCGAACAGGCCGCGGCTGCCCTCGATGCTGTTGATGCGGCTGTAGGGCCGGGGCTGGCTCACGTTGTGCTCGGCGCTGATGGTGCGACCCCCGGAAGTGGTGATCTCGCAGCTGATGCGGTCGCCGTTGATGTACTCCTCCTTCCACGACCGGTGGTCGCGGGGGACGAAGCGCTCGCGGTAGTCGGCCAGGCCCCGCGGCGCGGTCGCGGTGGCGGCCAGCGTGACGGCTCGGTCGCCGCGGTTGACGTCCATCGCGGCAGCGATCGGCGCCAGGCCGTGCATCGGGTAGAAGCTGGCGGTGCTGCGGGTGTGCCACAGGCGCCGCCAGTCGTCGGTGTAGTAGCCGTCGTTGAACAGCAGGGCTCGCAGATCGTGCAGGTAGCCGCCGGCGCCGTGGGTGATGTCGCCGAAGACCCCCTCGTGCGCCATCTTGAGCATCGCCAGCTCGTTGCGGCCGTAGCTGCAGTTCTCGGCGAGCAGCAGGTGCTTCCGGGTCATCTCGGAGGTGTTGACGAGGTCCCACAGCTCGTTGAGCTGCGTGGCGATCGGCAGCTCGACGGCGACGTGCGCGCCGGCCAGCATCGAGGTCCGCGCCTGGTCGTAGTGGAACTCCCAGGGGGTGGCGATGTAGATGAGGTCGAGCTCCTCGCGGTCGAGCATCTGCTTGAAGGAGCCACGCTTGCCGCCGTACTCCTTGGGGCGGGTCTTGCCGCGCGCGACGAGGTCGTCGGCCACCCGCGTGGCGCGGTCGGCGCGGATGTCGCACACCGCGACCACCTGCGCGCCGGGGATGTCGGCCCAGCCACGGGCCATGCCGAAGCCGCGGTTGCCGAGGCCGATCAGCCCGATGCGGACGATCTCGTGCGCCTCGAAGGCCTGGTTGACCATGGTGCGCTGGCCGGCGGCCCGCGCCGGGGTGGCGCCGGCGGTGAGGGCGCCGATGCCCAGGGCGGCCCCGCCCACTGCGGCGGCGGAGCCCAGGACGCTGCGCCGGGAGAACCCGGTAGCGAGCTTGGTGTCGGGCGTGGTGATGGACGTCGTCTGCATGTCTTCGCTCCGAAGTCGAGGTCGGGCCGACACGGCCTGAGTGATCGTTTATGATCGAATCAACGCTTGTATCGGCAGAATCAATCGCTCAGGGAAGACTGTAGGGCACGTCACATCGCGGCGCCAGACCTTCGCGCGCCGCGATCGTCGATCGACACGATCGGCTCGTCGCGGGGGTCAGGGGCGACGGGGCGACGGCGCCGCGGATCTCGACCTACCAGAGGTATCCCGCTGGATGGGCCTAGGGCTGGGGGGTTCTCGGTGGTGCGCGCTATGGTCGGAGACGTCCACACGGGAGTCCGCGGCAGCGGGCTGAGAGGGAGCTAAGGCCGCTCCGACCGTTACACCTGATCCGGATCATGCCGGCGAAGGAAGTGATTGGTTGTGCTTCTTCCACGTATTTTCTGCCTCGTCTCATCGAGCGATGACCTCGCCCTGCTGCCCGCCTTCGCCGAGGCCGGTGTCGCCGGATTCCAGGTCCGCGACAAGTCCGCGACCACCCGGGAGCTGCTCGCGCTGACGGCGGCGGTGATCGAGCGGGTGGGGGCGTACGAGGCCTGTGTGGTCGTCGACGACCGGCTCGACGTGGCGCTCGCGTCCGGTGCGCACGGCGTCCACCTCGGGGCCTCCGACCTTCCGCTCGCCGAGGCCCGGCGGATCGCCGACGCGGTCGCGCCGGGGCTGGTGATCGGCGCGACATGCCGGGACCGTGCCGCGGTCGAGGCGGCCGCTGCCGAGGGCGCGGACTACGCCGGCTTCGGGCCGGTCTTCGCCACCACCTCCAAGGCCGGGCTTCCCGATCCGCTGGGGGTCTCCGCGGTCTCCGACGCTGCCGGTGTCCTCCCGCTGATCGCGATCGGCGGGATCTCGACCGCTTCCGCCGGTGCCGTACGCGCCGCAGGCGCCCACGGGGTCGCCGTGATCGGCGGACTCTGGCGACAACCCGACCCACTTCACGCCGCGAAGGAGCTCGTGGAAGCGGCCGGCTGATGCGCGCGCGGATCCTCGGTGCCGGGATCGTCGGGCTGTCCGTGGCCGACGAGCTGATCCGTCGCGGGCACCAGGTCACCGTGGTCGATCCGGCGCCGGGCTCGGGGGCGTCGTACGCCGCAGCCGGCATGCTCAGCCCGGCCGGTGAGGCCTGGCACGGCGAGGAGGAACTGACCCGGCTCTGCCTGTCCTCCCTCGCGCTCTGGCCCGACCTCGCCGCCAAGCTCGGGGTGCCCGTGCACACCCGCGGGACCCTGCTGGTCGGTGTCGATGCCGGGGACGTCCAGCAGGTCGAGCGGCAGCTCTCGGTGCTCGATCTCGCCGGGGTCTCCTACGAGAGACTCGTACGGCGCGAGCTGCTCGCCCGTGAACCCGGGCTCGGCCGGGTCGCCGGTGGGGCCTTCCTCGCCGAGGACCACTCGGTCGACCCGCGTGCGGTCGTCGCGGCCCTGCTCGATCGGTTGTCCACGCGGGTCGGGGCCACTTCGTTCAGACCCGGCGAGCGCCAGCGAGCCGGTGTCGAGACCAACACGGTCACCGTCATCGCGACCGGCGCCCAGCTCCCCGATCCGTACTCCTCCCTCATCCGCCCGGTGCGCGGGGACGTCGTGCGGGTGCGGACGCAGGAACCGGTGGAGCGGACGGTACGGGCTTGGGCGCACGGCGAGCAGATCTACGTGGTGCCGCGGATCGACGGCGATGAGGTGGTCATCGGGGCCACCACCGAGGAGCGCGACGGTCCGCTGCTGCCGACCGTCGAGGGCGTGTGGCGGCTGCTCGACTCCGCCCGCCGGGTGGTGCCGGCGCTCGACCGCGCGAGCGTGGTGGAGGTGACCTCGCGGGACCGCCCGGGGACCGCCGACAACCTCCCCCTGGTCGGCCCGACCCACGAGCCGGGCGTCGTGCTCGCCGCGGGTGCCTATCGCAACGGGGTCCTGCTGGCGCCGCTCATCGCGCAGCTGGTGGCCGATCACATCGAGACAGGGTCAGTGGAGCCCGCGGTCGATCCGCGTCGGTTCCTGATGAAGGAGGACGGATGAAGATCACCGTGAACAGCGAGCCGACGGAGGTCAGCGGCACCGTCGCGGACCTGCTCGAGGCCAGGACCGGCGACCGGCGGCCGAGCGGCATCGCCGTCGCCGTCGACGAGGAGATCGTGCCGCGCGACGACTGGGCGCGATGGCAGCTCCAGGACGGTCACGTCGTCGAGATCGTGACGGCGGTGCAGGGCGGATGAGCAACATCCTGAAGATCGCCGGGCTTGAGCTGTCCTCACGCCTCTTCCTCGGCACGGGTGGCCTGCCCAACCTGGCCCTGCTCCCCGACGTCATCGACGCGGCCGAGCCCGGTCTGGTGACGGTCTCGATGCGGCGTACGTCCTCGACGGCTTCCGGCGGGCTGCTCGAGACGCTGCGCGCGGCGAAGGTGCCGATCCTGCCCAACACCGCGGGCTGCCTCTCGGCACGCGAGGCGGTGCTGACCGCCGAGCTCGCCCGCGAGGCGCTGGAGACCGACTGGGTCAAGCTGGAGGTGATCGGCGACGAGACCTCGCTGATGCCCGACGCCGTCGAGCTCGTCGAGGCTGCCGAGCAGCTGGTGCGCAAGGGCTTCACGGTCCTTCCGTACGCCACCGACGACCCCGTCCTGGCCCGCCGGCTCGAGGACGCCGGCTGCGCGGCGGTGATGCCGCTCGGCTCGCCGATCGGGTCGGGGCTGGGGCTGCTGAACCCGTACGCGATCGAGGCTGTCGTCGCCGCTGTGTCCGTGCCCGTCGTGCTTGACGCTGGGGTCGGGACGGCCTCGGACGCGGCCTTGGCGATGGAGCTCGGCTGCTCCGCGGTCCTCGCGGCCACCGCAGTGACCCGCGCCGACGACCCGGTCGGGATGGCTCGCGCGCTGCGCCTGGCCGTCGAGGCCGGGCACACCGCCCGCGCCGCGGGCCGGATCCCACGCCAAGCGGTCGCCAGGGCGTCGTCTCCGATGGAGGGCCGGATCGCATGAGCGAATTGCCGCGACTGCTCGTCCTCACCGACCGCTCCCAGCTCCGCCTCGGCCGCGGCCTGCTCCCGACCCTGGCCGAGTGTGCGGAGGCAGGCCTGACCCATGTGGTGCTCCGCGAGCTCGACGAGCCCGCCGAGCAGCGCGCGAGGCTGGCCTCGGCAGCGACCGAGCTGGGCCTGGTGGTCATCGCCGCCCACGGCCCGCTGCCCGGAGCGGCGGGGGTGCAGCTCGCCGCCACCGGGGGTAACACGGTGTCCGCTCGGGTAGCAGCGGGCTGCAGCACGCTGCTACCCGTTGTAACACCGTGTTACCCCAGCGGCCGCAGCTGCCACAGCCCCACCGAGGTCGCCCGAGCCGCCGAGGAGGGGTTCGACTACGCGATGCTGAGCCCCTACGCGTTGACCGAGTCCAAGCCCGGCTATGGGCCGCCGCTCGGGCCGGGGGCGTTCGCTGACCTGCCGCTCCCGACGTACGCCCTGGGCGGGATCACCCCGGACAACGCCGCCGCGGCGGTGGCGGCCGGGGCCCACGGGGTGGCCGTGATGGGCGCGGTGATGCGTGCGGAGGAGCCGGCCGAGGTCGTACGAGACCTGCTGGCCGCCCTCGACACGACGGCGGTGACGTCATGAACCCGCCGGTCGCACTCACCATCGCGGGCACCGACTCCGGGGGAGCGGCGGGCACAGCGGCCGATCTGGCCACCTTCGCCGCGCTCGGGGTCCACGGAGCCTGTGTGATCACCGCCGTCACCGCCCAGGACACGACCGGGGTCAGCGACATCCACGCCGTCCCGATCGCCACCGTCGAGGCCCAGCTCCACGCCGTCTTCGACGACCTCCCGGTCGCGGCGGTCAAGACCGGCATGCTCGGCAGCGCCGCGGCGGTCGAGCTCGTCGCGTGCCTCTGCGCCGGCCGGCCGCTCGTCGTCGACCCCGTCCTGGTCGCCACCTCCGGTGCGGTGCTCGGCGGGGAGGACGTACGCCGCGCCTACCTCGACCACCTGCTCCCCGTCGCCACCGTCGTCACCCCCAACCTGGACGAGGCCCTGGCCCTGGCCGGGCACGACGGGTCGCCCGAGGAGCTGGCCAGGGAGCTGGCCGGTTTGAAGCCGGCCGTGATCGTCACCGGCGGCGATCCGGAGGCAACCGGGACGTGCACGGACTGGCTCGCCGAGCCGGGGAGACCGCCGATCCCGCTCACCCACCCTGCCGTCCCGACCAAGAACGACCACGGCACCGGCTGCACCTACAGCTCGGCCCTGGCCGCCCACCTCGCCCACGGAGGGACGCTGCGAGAAGCGGCCGAGCGGGCCGCGGCGTACGTCACCCGACAGCTCACCAGAAGCCAGCACTGGACCCTCGGCCGCGGCCGAGGACCGATCGCCCACCTGAACACCTGAGGAGACCGTATGACCGTCCACCCCGCCCACACCCGCCTCGAGATCGGCGACCTGAAGGTCCCGGTGACCCGGGTCGCGCTAACCAACGGCGAGACCTTCGACCGCTACTGCACGGAAGGCCCTGGCTCGCAGCCGGAGCAGGGCCTTCCGCCCCGCCGCCTCGAATGGATCGAGGAGCGCGGGGACACCGAGCAGTACGAAGGACGCCCGACGGACCTCCGGGACAACGGCAAGACCGCGGTGCGGCGCGGCGAAGCCACCCAGGAGTGGCAGGGCGAGCGCCTGCCGCCGCGCAGGGGCGAGAACGTGACCCAGATGCACTACGCGCGCCAGGGCATCATCACCAAGGAGATGGCCTACGTCGCGGTGCGGGAGAGCTGCGACCCCGAGCTGGTCCGCGAGGAGGTGGCGGCGGGCCGGGCGATCATCCCGAACAACGTCAACCACCCCGAGTCCGAGCCGATGATCATCGGGAAGCGCTTCCTGGTGAAGATCAACGCCAACATCGGCAACTCCGCGGTCACCAGCAGCATCGCGGAGGAGGTCGACAAGCTCACCCACGCGATCACCTGGGGCGCGGACACGGTGATGGACCTGAGCACCGGCGACGACATTCACACCACCCGAGAGTGGATCCTGCGCAACTCACCCGTCCCGATCGGCACCGTCCCGATCTACCAGGCCCTGGAGAAGGTCAACGGCGAGGCCGACAAGCTGACCTGGGAGGTGTTCCGGGACACCGTCATCGAGCAGGCCGAGCAGGGCGTCGACTACATGACGATCCATGCGGGGGTCCTGCTGAGATACGTCCCGCTCACCGCGAACCGCGTCACCGGCATCGTGTCCCGAGGCGGCTCGATCATGGCCGGCTGGTGTCTCGCGCACCACCAGGAGAGCTTCCTCTACACCCATTTCGACGAGCTCTGCGAGATCTTCAAGCAGTACGACGTCGCCTTCTCCCTCGGCGACGGGCTCCGCCCGGGCTCCACCGCCGACGCCAACGACGAGGCCCAGCTCAGCGAGCTGCGGACGCTGGCCGAGCTGACCGAGAGGGCCTGGGAGCACGACGTACAGGTCATGGTCGAGGGCCCCGGCCACGTCCCGCTCAACCTGGTGAAGGAGAACGTCGACCTCCAGCAGGAGTGGTGCCACGGGGCGCCGTTCTACACGCTCGGTCCGCTCGCCACCGACATCGCGCCCGGCTACGACCACATCACCAGCGCCATCGGCGCGGCCACGATCGCGATGCACGGCACGGCGATGCTCTGCTACGTCACCCCCAAGGAGCACCTCGGCCTGCCGGACAGGGACGACGTGAAGACGGGCGTGATCACCTACAAGCTCGCCGCCCACGCCGCCGACATCGCCAAGGGCCACCCCGGCGCCCGCGACCACGACGACGCGCTCTCCAAGGCTCGCTTCGAGTTCCGCTGGCGCGACCAGTTCGCCCTCTCGCTGGACCCGGTCACCGCGGAGAGCTTCCACGACGAGACCCTGCCGGCCGAGAACGCCAAGACCGCCCACTTCTGCTCCATGTGCGGCCCGAAGTTCTGCTCGATGAAGATCAGCCAGGACGTACGCGACCGCTTCGGCGGCGAGAACGGCGCGTCCCCCGAGGAGATCGAGGCGGGCATGCTGGAGAAGTCGAAGGAGTTCGCGGCCGCGGGGAGCCGCGTGTATCTCCCGCTCGCCGACTGAACCGAAATCGACGGTGCCCTGGCCGACCGGCGGCCAGGGCACCGTCGCCCCAGCGCTACCCGTCGGCGCGCAGGCTCTCGACGACCCTGGGAAGTCCCTCCGAGCCGTGCCCCGCGTCGATCTGTCTGTGCAGAGCCTCAGGGTTGAACCTGAGAGACGGGCGACACGTACGCCGATAGCATTCAGGACCATGGGACTCCCTGAACCGCAACCCGGCCAGCCCCGCCGAGCCGACCTGCGCGTCAGCGATGCCGACCGCCACGCGGTGGCCGACATCCTGCGCGAGGCTGCCGGCGAGGGCCGCCTGGACATCGACGAGCTCGAGGAGCGGCTCGAGGAGACCTACAAGGCCAAGACGTACGCCGACCTGGAGCCGATCACGCAGGACCTGCCGGTTGCGGGGCAGGCGCCGGTACTGTCACCCCCACTGGCCGCGGCGCCGGCCGCCGGCGCGGTGCCCGTCGTCTACGGCGAGGGCGCGGCGAGCGACAGCGCCAGCGCGTTCCTGAGCAACGTCGAGCGCAAGGGCGTGTGGGTGGTTCCCCAGCAGTTCTCGGTCAACGCGGTGCTGGGCGACGCCAACATCGACCTCCGCGAGGCGCACTACTCAGCCCGTGAGGTGGTCATCAACGCGACCTCCGTCCTGGGCAGCGTGAAGGTCACCGTCCCACCGAACGTGCACGTGATCGTGGAGGGCAACGGCGTCCTCGGCGACTTCAAGGAGCCGTCGGACAAGGTGCCCGAGGCGCTCACCGCGGACTCGCCGGTGGTGCGGGTGCGGGGTCTCGCGGTGCTCGGCGACGTGACCGTCAAACGGCGGGGTCCGCGCGGCCCGAAGCGCACACTGAGGCAACACCTCGGCCTGGAGTGAATGCCATCAGGGCCAGCAAATTTCACAGTGTTGAGGCACGCCTGCGAGACCCCCACTACCATTCGCCCCATGGGAACGACCCCCGAGCCATTTCGCGGCCAGAATCCTGATCCGAATCTGCGGATCAGCGATGCCGACCGCCACAAGGTGGCCGACATCCTGCGCGAGGCCGCAGGCGAGGGCCGCCTGGAGATCGACGAGCTCGACGACCGCCTCGAGGCGACCTTCAAGGCCAAGACGTACGCCGACCTGATCCCGATCACCGTCGACCTGCCGGCCGCGGGCACCCCGGCGCCGCCGGTCCCGGTGTCCAAGCCCGCCACCACGAACAGCCCCGCCGTCTTCGCAGCCAATCCGATCGAGAGCCAGCTCTACGTCGCGATCATGAGCGGCGTCGACCGGCGCGGCGTCTGGACGGTGCCGGCGACCGGCAACGTGATCGCCCTGATGGGCGGCGCCGAGCTCGACATGCGCCAGGCGCAGTTCTCCGCGCAGGAGACCGTGATCTACGCCAACGCGATCATGGGCGGGGTCAACATCACCGTCGGCCCCGATGTCCAGGTCGTGATGCAGGGAGTCGGGATCATGGGCGGCTACGTCGGTCCGCGCGGGATCGAGCCGACCGGCGGTCCCGTGTTGCGGGTCAAGGGCCTGGCGCTGATGGGTGGCGTCACCGTCATCCGCAAGCCGCTGAAGGAAGCGAAGGGCTCCAGGCATCTGAAGATGCCGCCGCCGCACGAGCTGCACTAGCAGCACCAACTCGGGGCTGTGCACGCCCCTTGGGTCCGCTCTGCGGACCCATTTTGTCGTGCCTGGAAATGAGGCACTAACCTCGCCTGAACCAGATATAGTGCAGTTAGATACTAGACAAAGGAGTCTCGGGATGAAGCCGAAGTGGAGCGCACTGCTGGGCGCCGCACTCCTGGCCGTCGTGGCCCTGATCGCCGGACTCCTGGTCCTCGGCCCGAAGACCGTCGCTGCCGGCTCTGCCGCCGCCGACCCGTCGGCCGCACCGGTCGAGGACGCGGCGGAGCTGGCCGCGACGACCGACGAGCGCCCCAACATGGTCCTGATCCTGATGGACGACTTCTCCCTGGAGCTGCTCCGCACGATGCCGGAGGCGACCAGGATGGCGGCCGAGGGCGCGACGTACCAGAACTCCTTCGTCATCGACTCGCTCTGCTGCCCCTCGCGCGCGGCGCTGCTGACCGGGCAGACCCCGCACCACACCAAGGTCCTCACCAACACCCAGAACGACCCGGAGCACCCGGTCGGCGGATGGTCGGCGTTCCAGCGCTACGGCAACGTCGAGAAGCAGTTCAGCATCGGGCTCCAGGAGGCCGGCTACACGACCGGTTTCGTGGGGAAGTACATCAACGCCTACGAGGCCACCATCGGAGCCGACGGCAAGCGCGTGCCGCCGCCCAAGGTGCCCGGCTGGGACTCCTGGAACGCACTCCTCGGCGGCGCGTACGGCGGCTGGGGCTACCAGAGCACCTTCCTCGACGGCAACGGCGCGGTGCAGCTGCGCAACCATCCGCGGCCGCCGACCTCGGCCGGCCCGGCTGTCAAGGACGCCGGGTACGCCACCAACGTCACCCGTGACTACGCCCTGGACTTCATCCAGGGGCACCGCGACGACGAGAAGCCCTACTTCCTCGAGATCGCCGCCTACGGGCCCCACTCGCGCCTCGGCCACCACTACCCGGGCCTGGACACCTGGTTCCCGCCCGCGTTCGCCGACCAGGCGCCCGCCGGCGACCCCGCGGGCGGCAACTGCGGCCGGGTCGAGTGCGCCGACCTGACGCTGAAGGACCTGGTCGGCTACGGCGACGACCGCTGGGACAACGCGCCCACCTACCTCGGCCGCGGAGGACGTACGTCGCAGGCTCCCGCCTGGCGCACCAACAAGGTCTCGCTGAGCGACGAGACCGCGCTGAGCCAGTATCGCGACCGCGCCCGGATGGTGCAGTCGATCGACCGGATGATCGCCCAGGTGCGCGAGGCCGCCGGCGATGACACCTACATCGTGCTGACCTCCGACAACGGCTTCCACCTCGGCCAGCACCAGCTCAACGGCGGCAAGGGTGCGCCGTACGATTCCGACACCCGCGTGCCCATGGTCGTCGTCGGCCCGGACGTGGTGCCGGGCAAGCGCAGCCAGTTCGTCAACAACATCGACCTCGCGCCGACCTTCCTCGACATCGCCGGTGCGCCGACCCCGTCCTACGTCTCCGGGAGCTCGTTCGCGGAGACCCTGAGCCGGCCGCGGCTTCCGGGTGGGCGGTACGCCTTCTTCGAGCACACCTACGCCAAGTCGCATCCCGGCGAGGTCGACCTCGACAGCGGCTCGGGCGGCACCATCGACATCATCCCGTCCTACATCGGCGTGCGCGGCTCGCAGGGGCTGCTGGTCCGGTTCGACCTGGACAAGTCCTGGAAGGGCACCGACTACGCCTACGAGCTCTACCGCTACGACCGACCGTGGGAGGACCGCAACGTCTTCGCCGAGGACCACGCGAAGCCGTACGCCCGTGACCTGATGCGCAGATTGAACGCCTACGAGGGTTGCGCACCAGCTGTGTGCCGGGCTTTGACCCGCTGATAACTGATCTGGGCTATGGTGTCTCCGCCGAGGAAATGTGTCCTCGGTCACTTCACAACGGATCGTCCGGCACGTACCTGCCGGTGAAGGAGACAACGGAATCATGGCAACAGTTACATTCGAGAAGGCGCAGCGTTGGTACGCGGGCGCGAACGAGCCCGCGGTCAAGGGCATCGACCTCGAGATCCAGGACGGCGAGTTCATGGTGCTCGTCGGCCCGTCCGGATGCGGCAAGACCACCACCCTGCGCATGCTCGCCGGGCTGGAGGAGGTCAACTCGGGCGCCATCAAGATCGGCGACCGCGAGGTCACCAACGTGGCGCCCAAGGACCGCGACATCGCGATGGTCTTCCAGAACTACGCGCTCTACCCGCACATGAGCGTCGCCGAGAACATGGCGTTCTCGCTGAAGATGGCCAAGGTCCCGAAGGCCGAGCGTGACAAGCTCGTCGCCGACGCCGCCAAGACCCTGGGCCTGACCGACTACCTCGACCGCAAGCCGAAGGCGCTCTCCGGCGGTCAGCGCCAGCGCGTCGCCATGGGCCGTGCGATCGTCCGCCAGCCGCAGGTCTTCTGCATGGACGAGCCGCTCTCCAACCTCGACGCCAAGATGCGCGTGCAGACCCGCACCGACATCGCCAAGCTCCAGGCCGACCTCGGCATCACCACCGTCTACGTCACCCACGACCAGGTCGAGGCGATGACGATGGGCGACCGCGTCGCGGTGATGAACAACGGTGAGCTGCAGCAGGTAGCCACCCCGCTCGAGCTCTACCGCAAGCCGGTCAACCTCTTCGTCGCCGGCTTCATCGGCTCGCCGCAGATGAACCTCATCAAGGCCACCGCCGCCGACGGCGGCGCCAAGATCGGGGAGTACGTCGTCCCCGTCGGCGCCACCGACATGCCCACGCAGATCACCATCGGCGTGCGCCCGGAGAGCTTCCGGGTCATCGGCGAGGGCCAGGGCGGGCTGCCGGTCCAGGTGACCGTCGTGGAGGAGCTCGGCTCCGACTCCTACGTCTACGGCACCAGCGACGTCGAGGGTGTTCCGTCGACCCTGATCGTCCGGGTCTCCTCCAAGGACCACGTCAGCAAGGGCGACACGATCTACGTCACCACCGACCCCGAGGACGTCCACGTCTTCGACACCGAGTCGGGCCTGCGCGTCAACTGACCGCCAACCGACGCACTCAGTGCTGCTGGTTCATCCGAGCCAGCATCGCGTTGTAGGCATCGAGGGCCTCGTCGCTGTCGGGATCCACGGATCCCGGCTCGGCGGGGCCCTCCGTCGCATGGTTGGCAGAGCCCCGGGCGCTCTCCTCGGCGAGCCGGCTGCTGCGTACGCCATCGAGGAAGCGGCCGGTCATCTTGGCCCGCCGCACCGGTGAGGAGACGACGGCGATGACCAGGCCGATGGCGAGCAGCATCATGCCGCCGTCGCCGCCGGCCCACATCAGGCCGCCGGCGGTCTGGATGTCCTTGACCGCGTCGAGCGCCCACTCGGGCCGGGCGCCGGAGTAGACCGGGTAGAGGTCGCGCTCGGTCTGCAGCATCACGATCCCCACGATCGTGTCGGGCACCATCCCGACGACGAGGAGCGCGATCCGGCCCAGGTAGGGCAGGTCGGTGCGTACCTTCTCCTCGCCGATCGCGCCGGTGAGGAAGAGGAAGCCGGCGACGACGTAGAGCACCTGCTCGCCGACCATCAGCGAGGTGCTCTGTGCCATCGAGTCCATGAACCCGGACAGGTGGGTGCCGATGATGACCACCGAGTAGAGCAGGGTGCCGGTGATCGGGTGGATCAGGATGGTGACCGGGAGCGAGCGCATTGCCCGCTCGGCCCGCGGGCCGGTCTCGGCGATGACGGTGAGCGGGTGACCGAGCACCAGGAGCGTGGGCACGATCATGATCAGCGTCAGGTGGAGCACCATGTGCATCCAGGCCAGCGCCATCGCGTAGCCGTTGATGGCAGAGGCGACCACGAAGTACATCAGGCCGAGCCCGGTCAGGAACGACGCCACCCGCCAGCCCTTGACCGTGGAGGCCGGACCGGCGGCGTTGCGGAGCGTGAGATAGCCCGCGGCGAGGATGACCACGGCGAGCAGCCAGCCGGGCTGGAGACTCCAGGTGGTGAAGAACTCGGACCAACCGAGCGGGGGCAGGGAGCCGTGGTCGTG
Source organism: Nocardioides sp. NBC_00850 (assembly GCF_045207335.1). Classification (NCBI taxonomy): domain Bacteria; kingdom Bacillati; phylum Actinomycetota; class Actinomycetes; order Propionibacteriales; family Nocardioidaceae; genus Nocardioides; species Nocardioides sp. NBC_00850. The sequence goes on along the minus strand of NZ_CP108845.1, from coordinate 5,586,816 downwards.
CATGGTCTCACGGTAACTCCGGGGCCAGGCCGAAGGTTATTTCGGGCGGCTGCCGGGGTCGATCAGCGGCACCAGGAACAGCCGGGCGAGCGCGCGCAGCTGCGCCTCGTCGTCGATGTCGACGACCTCGCTCGGGGTGACCAGGAACGAGGTCGAGGTGCGGACCATCAGCTCGGCGACGAGGTCGACCTCGACCTCGGCAGGTACGTTGCCGGCCCGCTGCTCGCGACGCAGCTGGCCCGCGACGAAGCGCGCGATCGTGGCCACGGTGCGGCCGCCGTCGCCGACGATGGAGTGCACCAGCGAGTCGGTCTCGACGGTGAGCAGGCCCCCGATCAGCGGGTTGCCGCGGATCGCCCGCATCGCGCTGGCGAAGCCGATCTCCACGCGCTCGGCCGCGTCGGCGGCATCGGCGATGTCGAGCACGAACTGGTCGAAGTAGCGCCGGAACTCGCGGCGTACGACCTGCTCGACCAGGGCGTCCTTGTTGGCGAAGCGGCGGTAGACGGTGATCCGGGCGACCCCGGCGCGGTTCGCGACCTCCTCCATGGTGGTGCGCCTGATCCCGATCTGGCGGAACTGCTCCGCGGCGGCGTCGAGGAGCTTCGCGGTCACCGCCTCGTCCTCGATGGGCTCGGCGACGTCCGCGAGCGCCCTCGCGAGCAGCGAGCCCGACTCGCCCTCGGGGACCGTGGCGCGCATCCGCTACGCGGAGACGGTGCGGTCGGCGGCTCGGTCAGCCGTGCGGCGTACGACCTTGATGAAGGCCGGCCACAGTGGTCGGGGCAGGTCGTGGCCCATGCCCTTGAACAGGGTGATCTCCGAGCCGGGAACGGCCGCGGCGGTCGCCCGGCCGCCGGAGACGTGGACCATCTTGTCGGTCAGGCCGTGGATCACGCTGAACGGGACCTTGACGCGCCCGAGGTCCTCGGTGCGGTCGGGCTGGGTGAGGACGGCGAGCATCTGCCGCGCGACGGCAGGCCCGCTGACGCCGCGGTTCCAGGTGTCGATCGCCCGACGGCGCACCTCGTCCTCGGGCTCGGGGAAGCCGGGGGAGCCGATCTGGAGGCCGCCCTTGATCTGGCGCTCGATGTAGCCCTCCAGACCGGGCTTCTTGATGACCAGCGCGGGCAGCAGGGTCGGGTGCTGGAAGCCGACACCGCGACGGCCGGTGGTGGACATCGTCGAGCAGACCGAGCGCACCCGGTCGGGGTGGCGGATGGCGAGGGTCTGGGCGATCATCCCGCCCATCGACACACCCCACACGTGCGCGGAGTCGATGCCGAGATGGGTCAGCAGCGCGGCGGCGTCGTCGGCGAGGTCGTCCATGGCGTACGGCGCCGGCGTCGGCAGCCCCGCGAACGCCCGGGCCAGCCTCGCGAGCGTGATCCGCTCGTCGGACGGGTGCGGCGAGGAGTGGCCGATGTCGCGGTTGTCGTAACGCACCACGTAGAACCCGGCCTGAGCCAGCTGCTCGCACAGCTCGGTGTTCCACCAGGTCATCGGGCCGCCGAGCCCCATGATCAGCAGCAGCGGTTCAGCGCTGGGACTGCCGAACGTGTCGTACGCCAGCTCGACCCCTCCGGGGAGGAAGGCGGTGGACTCGGTCGGCTCGGCGGCGGTGGTCATGTGCAAACTTTACCGGGTCGTCATTGCAGGTCGACCGGTTCACCGACGACGAAGCCGTCCCAGTCGCTCATGTCTTCCTGATCGATCTCGATCGGTGGCCCCTGAACGACGAGGCCGACCGCCCCGGGGGCATTCGGGTAGGTCTGGAAGTGGGCGGTCAGGTCACCGTGCGAAAGCCGCAGCGAGTTCCCACTGAACGTTGGGCTGAACTCCTCGAGCTCGTCGCTCAGCGCGTTGAGCGGGTCCTGTTGCTCCGTGACGAAGTCGGCTTGGACGTCGTACTTGTACGACTTGTACTTGTCCGAAAGCCCCTTCTGATCCACGCCGTCGTACGCCTCCGTTGCGTCCTTGGGGGACGTGGCAAGGGTCGTTGAGGCAGCGGCCGACAGCTCGCGTGCCCACGTGAGTACGTCGTCTCGCTGTTGTTCGAGCTCGGCGTAGGTCTTGTCGCTCACTCCGCCACACCCTCCGGTAAGCAGGATCGTCAGTGTCGCCGTCACGGCGGCTAGGGCCCGAGCCGTCATTGGCCATCCGTGTCCGGGCTGGAGGGACTGCGGTCGCTCTCGGGGTCGACCGGGTCGCGGTACCACGGGTCGTGCACCTGCCCGGCGCGCACCACCTCGTCGTATTGGCCGTTGACGATGTGGGCCATGTTGGCGAGTGACTCCGAGTCGTGGTCGTAGTACTTGACGTGGTCGTCGATGTTGGGGATCGACCCCCTGCTGGTGCTCTCGGCCTGAAAGCGTACGGCACCGAAGTCGTCCTCGGCCGGGTTGTGGCCGAGGCCGGCGCCGGCCATCTGGGCGACGACGCCACCGAGGGGGCCGGTGAGCACACCCGCGCCGACGGCTGCCGGGCTGACCCATCCTGTCTGCCCCAGCCGGCCGACGAGATCCTCGCTGTTCGTGCCGACGAAGACGTGTCCCGAGCCGACGCCCAGGTCGTCGGCGGAGTCGGCATCGTCGCCGGCTCCGGGGCTGCCCAGCAGGACGACGTCGTCGACGTCAGGGCGGCCGTCGGTCATCGCGTGCGCGACGGTCGTCGAGCCGTAGCTGTGGCCGATGGCGGTGAGGTGGAAGTCGTCGGAACGCATGGCGTTGAGGCCGTCGAGGGTGTCGGCGAGCCGCTCCCCGCCGGCGGTGGCCATGCCCTCGGCCGCAACACCGGCCGAGTCGGCTCCGCTGGGCGCGTCATAGCCGATCCAGAACATGGTGGCTGTGCTGGTGCCGCCTTCGAACGAAGCTGCCTGATGAAGGTTGATCACATCCTCGGCATTCGACTGGGACGACTCCATGTCGGTGGTCAAGCCCGGCACACTGACCGATACATTGCTCGCCGTGTCGAGGTCGCCGACCGCCATCGCGACACGCCCGTCGCCGCCAAACGCCATCGGGTCATAGATGTAGACCTGGGCGTCGTAGTTCTCGTTCGTCATCGGGTCCCTGGACCTCTCGATCTTGTCACGCGCGACATCTGCGGCCTTTGCGTTGTCGTAGCGGGTCTGCTCGTCGTCGGTGCGTTGGTCCTCGGGGATGGCGCCGAGCTCGGCGAGGTCGCGGTCCAGGGAGATCGTGTTCGCGTCACTGCGGTCGGCAGCCGGGATGCCGTCGGTGTTCCCCACGATCTCGGGGTAGGCGGCGGTCATGCCCGCTCGTTGCTCTTCGGTGAGGCCGTCCCACCACGCCTTGACCGCCTTGGGGTCCTTGCTCGACGGCATCGAGTCCCTGGCGGTGTCAGCGGGGTCGGCGACTCCGGCGTACTTCTGGTCGATCTGCCGCTCGGTCATCGCATCGCGGAGCGCAGCCGCGACCTTCTCCTCGCTGGCCCTGAGATCCTCGGCCCACTTCACCAGATCGGACTCGTACGTCTCGACCTGGTCGGTGCAGCGGTCGCAGTCCGACTGGAGGTTCCGGAGCTCGGCCTCGTCGGTGGGCAGCGGGTTCGCTCGGGCGGTGAGCGCGTCGACCTGGCGGGTCAGGCGCTCCCGTTCGCCCTTGAGATCCTGATGACGCCTCTTGAGGTCGACCAGCTCGTCGCCATGGCCCAGGACGGCGTTGGCCGCGGCGCGCAACGCCAGCGAGCAGGCATCGGCATGTTTGCCGATGGGGTTGAGCGCCTGGGCGTACGCGGCGGCCGCGTCGCCGTCGAGGAGGCCGGAGTCCTTCGCCTTTCCGCCGACGAACGAGCCGTGGTCGTCGAAGATCGACGACGAGGTGCGCAGGGTGGACCCCATCTCCTGCACCTTCTGGCCGTCCGCGGTGAACTCGGGCGTCTCGCTCGGCCTCGGGGGCAGGGAGACGGTGATGGTCACCGGATCTCCCTGATGCTGCTCAGCACCAAGGATGCGTTGATGTCGGTCTTCGCGTCGGTCTCGAGGAGGCCGATCGCGGTGCTCCGCAGCCCGTCGGCCTGGGACTCGGCGGAGCGGGCGGACTTCGTGGCGATCGCCTGCCACGCCTCGATGAACTGTCCGACCAGACCCGCCACGGTCGGCGTGAAGCCACCTGCGCCGGCACCGTCGATCTGCTTCGCCGCAGCGGTGAGATGGAGATTCTCCGTATCCCACGCGGCAGCCGTGGACTGGACCTTGGCGGGTTCGACGTGCAGCGTCATGCCAGCGCCTCCCGCACGTTCGCAGGGGGCCGGAGGATCTGGCCGGTCACGGTCACCACGAGCCGGTGGTGACGTTCGGACCAGGTGCCGACGATCTGGACGTCAGCTCGTGAAGCTGTCCAGCGGTGGAACGCCTTCGCCGCGACGCCGGAGTGCCACCTCGCGTCTCGGAACGCCTGATCGAGGCCGCCCAGGATCACGTCGCCGTCGGCCGTTCGAGCCTCGAGCTGGGCCCAGCGGCGTACGTTCTCGCTGTTGTACGGCTCCCATCTCGGTCCGTCCGAGGTCGGCTCCGGCATGCGTGCGGCGATGGCTGCGACGGTTGCGGCCACCACCTGCGCCGACTGGCTCAGCTGATCGGCCGTCGCCTCGGGTAAGGGCTCGGGAGGGTCTGCCGGAGGCAGGATGACGATGTCGACGTCTGGGCGACGCTCGCGCAGCGCGGCGAAGAATGGGTCCGTCACAACGATGCCTCCCCGAGTGACATACACCTGAGACGCTCATCAATGCTCGTGTCGAACCACAAGATAGCAACAAAGTGGCACCGCGGGGGTCACTCCGGGGACAAGAAGGACAACGAGAAGCGCGGCAAGGACCAGGAGGTCCTTGCCGCGCATCTGGCCGGCGCAAGCGCCGGGCGAGGATCAGAAGTCGATGGCGCTGTACGCCTGGAGCTTGGCGAGCTGGTGCTCCGAGGTGACCTTGCGGATCGTGCCCGAGCGGCTGCGCATCACCAGGGAGTCGGTGACGATGGCGCCGTGGGGGAGGTACTGGACGCCCCGCATCAGGTCGCCGTCGGTGATGCCGGTGGCGACGAAGAAGGAGTCGTCGCCGGTGACCAGGTCGTCGGTGTGGAGCACGAAGTCGGGGTCGAGGTTGTGGCCGGCGTCGAGGGCGCGCTGGCGCTCCTCGTCGTCCTTGGGCCACAGCCGGCCCTGGATGGTGCCGCCGAGCGCCTTCATCGCGCACGCGGCGACGATGCCCTCGGGAGTGCCGCCGATGCCCATCAGCAGGTCGGCGCCGGAGCCGGCGCGAGCGGCCGAGATCGCGCCGGCGACGTCGCCGTCGACGATGAACTTGATCCGGGCGCCGGTCTGGCGGATCTCGTCGACCAGCTTGTCGTGGCGCGGCCGGTCGAGCACGATCACGGTGATGTCGGAGGCCTTGGTGTCCTTCGCCTTGGCCACCGCGGCGATGTTCTCGGCGACGGGGAGGCGGATGTCGACGACGTCGGCTGCCTCGGGGCCGGTGACCAGCTTCTCCATGTAGAAGACGGCGCTGGGGTCGTACATGCTGCCGCGCGGGGCGACCGCCATCACCGCGACGGCGTTGCTCATGCCCTTGGCGCACAGGGTGGTGCCGTCGATCGGGTCGACGGCGACGTCGCAGTCGGGGCCGGTACCGTCGCCGACGTCCTCGCCGTTGTAGAGCATCGGGGCGTTGTCCTTCTCGCCCTCACCGATCACGACGGTGCCGTTCATGGCGACGGTGGAGATCATCGTGCGCATCGCGTTGACCGCGACGCCGTCGGCGCCGTTCTTGTCGCCGCGACCCACCCAGCGGCCGGCGGCCATCGCCGCGGCCTCCGTCACGCGCACGAGCTCGAGGGCCAGGTTGCGGTCAGGGGCGGTGGGGGCGACGCCGAGCGGCTGGGTGTCGTTCATAGGGTCAATCTATCGGCCGGGCGCGGTGGAGCGGCCACGGTGTCACTTGATCGATCCAGAGACAAGCCTCACAGCAAAACCCGACTGCGGGTCGTTGAGAACCTGCTCGGTGGGGCCGTCCTCGACGATGTGGCCGTGCTCGATCACCACCACCCGGTCGGCGAGCGCACGGGCGTCGGCCGCGTCGTGGGTGACGATGATCGCGGTCCTGTCCTCGAGGGCGGTGCGCAGCGTCTGTCGAAGGGCAGGACGTACGTCGACGTCGAGCGAGGCCATCGGCTCGTCGAGCAGGAGCAGCTCGGGGTCGGCCGCGAGGGCTCGGGCCACCGCCACGCGTTGGGCCTGACCGCCGGAGATCTCCGTCGGCCTGCGCCCGGCGAGCATCTCGGCGCCGACCTCGGCGAGGTGGCGGGTGGCGAGCTCGTTGGCCTGGCGGCGGTGTACGCCACGGGCCCGGGGCGCGAAGGCGACGTTGGCCAGCACCGACAGGTGCGGGAAGAGCAGCGGGTCCTGGGCGAGGAGCGCGATCCCGCGGGCGTGCGGGGGAGTGCTGTCGAGGGCGCGGTCGCCGAGGCGTACCTCTCCTTCGTCGGGACGCAGGAGTCCGGCGATCACGCCGAGGATGCTCGACTTGCCGGCGCCGTTGGGGCCGGTGAGCGCGACCGTCTCGCCGGCGGCCACGTCGAGGGTGACGTCGATGCCGCGCTGGGCGATGACGGCATGCAGGTGGAGAGAGCTCATAGAGCCCTCCCGTGGCGGGCGAACCCGATCACGCCGACCGCTACGACGACCAGCACCAGCGACAGCGCGACCGCCGCGTCGGGGTCGTCCACGCGGAGCAGGTAGACCTGCAGCGGCATCGTGCTGGTCACTCCCGGGAGGTTGCCGGCGAAGGTGATCGTGGCGCCGAACTCGCCCAGGCAGCGAGCGAAGGCCAGGACCGATCCGGAGAGCAGGCCGGGGCCGACCAGGGGGAGGGTGACGCGCCGGAAGACAGTGGTCGGACGGGCCCCCAGCGTGGCCGCGACCGCCTCGTAGCGGGTGCCGCTGGTGCGCAGCGCGCCTTCGAGGCTGATCACCAGGAACGGCAGCGCGACGAACGTCTGCGCCATCACCACGGCGAGCGTGGTGAACGGGATCTGGATGCCGATCAGGTCCAGCGACTGTCCCAGCAGCCCACGGCGGCCGAAGGTGTAGAGCAGCGCCAGCCCGCTGACGACCGGGGGCAGCACGAGCGGAAGGAGCACCAGCGAACGCACCAGGCCCTGACCTCGGAAGCTGGTGCGGGCGAGGACGGTGGACAGAGGTACGCCGAGGAGGATGCACAACGCGGTGCTCGCCACCGCGGTGCGCAGGCTGAGCCAGAGCGCCTCCAGTGCGGACGGCGAGGTGATCAGCGCCGGGAAGCTCGCCAGGTCGACGCGGAGGATGATCGCGGCGAGCGGAACGATGATGAAAGCCGCCGCCAGGGCCGCCGGGAACCACAGCCAGCGTGGCATACCGACGGACGGACCGGCCCCCCTCTGCCGGTCCGTCCGCCTGGCGGTCCCGAGAAGATCAGGGCTGGCTGAAGCCGGCATCGGTCAGGACCTTCTGTCCGGTCTCGCTCAGCACCAGGTCGACGAACTCCTGCGCGAGGTCGGCGTCGTCGGAGCCGTCGATGGTGCTGATCGGATAGGTGTTCACGACCTGGTCGGACTCCTCGAACTCGACGCCCGTCACGGTGTCGCCGGCGGCGGTCACGTCGGTGACGTACACGACCCCGGCATCGGCGTCACCGGAGGTGACCTTGGCGAGTACGTCGCTGACCGACTGCTCCTCGCTGACCGGCTCGATGTCGACGCCGGTCTCCTCCTCCATCTGAGCGGTCGCGTTGCCGCAGGGGACCTCTGCCGCGCAGACGACGACCTTGGTCCCGGCCTTGGCGAGATCCGGGAAGCCGGTGATCTCGGCCGGGTTGCCCGGTGGCGTGGCGATCTCCAGCGTGTTGGCGGCGAAGTCCTGAGGGTCGGCGGCCAGGTCGCCGAGCTTGTCCATGTTCTTGGTGTCGGCCGAGGCGAAGACGTCCGCCGGGGCGCCGTCCTCGATCTGGGCCACCAGGTCGGAGGAGCCGCCGAAGCTGGTGGTCACCTTCACACCGGGGTGGTCCTTCTCGAACTGCTCCGCCAGCTCGGTGAACGTGTCGGTCAGTGAGGCCGCCGCGAAGACGGTCAGCTCACGGTCCTCCGATCCCTCGCTCGAGCTCCCGCAGCCGGCGAGCGCGAGGGCGGCCGTCACCGCGACGGCGGCACCGATTCCACGGTTCATGATCATGGGCGCTCCACGACGACGTTGGTTGACTTGATGGATGCGACCGCGCTGACGCCGGGCTCGAGACCCAGCTCGATGGCGGCCTCGGCGCTCATCAGCGAGACGATCCGGTAGGGCCCGCAGACCATCTCCACCTGGGCCATCACGGTGTCCAGGGTGGTCTTGGTGACGATCCCGAGCATCCGGTTGCGGGCGCTGACCGCCTTCGCCCGGTCCGGGTCGGGGGCACCGGCCAGCTCCGAGGCCAGCTCGGCCAGGGCGACGCCGTCGATGACCGCCCGGCCGTTCTCAGTGCTCGCCTCGATCCGTCCCGCGTCGATCCAGCGGCGCACGGTGTCGTCGCTGACGCCGAGGAGGCCGGCAGCTTCGGCGATGCGGTAGGCGGTCACAGGAGGAGTATCGCATCTGCGGCGTGATCCGTGCGAAATGTCCTCATCTGCGGAACGCTTGGACTCGATGGTCGAGCTCGTCGAGACCACGATTCGAGGGAACATCGACCGAGTGGGACCATGGAGGGCGTGAGCGACACCGATCAGCAGCAGCCCGCCCAGCCGTCGAATGAGCCGGCGGGCGAGCAGCCGGAGACCCCGGCGCGCAGCTACCCACGCACGTTCGGTGCCCTGATCGGGTCGATGATCTTCCTGCTCGTCCTCGTCGTCCCGATCGTGCTGATCGTGCAGTGGCGCGGCAACCTCGAGCGCGAGGTCAGTGGAGCCAACGAGACCTACAAGGCCGACTGGGCCGAGGCCGTACGCAGCGCCCAGGTCGCCGACCTCGACGTCGTCTACCCGCGCGAGCTGCCCTCGGACTGGTACGCCAACACCGACCCGTCCTACCAGGGCGGCGAGGAGCCGGCGTGGACCATGTCGTTCGTCAAGGGCGAGACCTCCTACGTCGGCCTGGAGCTCTCCTCCCGCTCGGCGCAGGCGCTGGCTCAGAAGAACGTCGACACCCAGGCCAAGAAGGGCGACGAGGTCAGCATCGACACCGACGTCGCCGACACCTGGACCGAATGGTCCGACTCCGGCGGCGACACCGGCTACTCCGCCGAGGTCGACGGCCAGACCCTGATGCTCTGGGGCCCCAAGGACGGCGACGTACGCGACTACCTCGCCCTCATCACCACCGAGCCCCTGAAGTAGCGAGACGTCACCCGCGTCGGCCGAGACGTCGCCTACGTCGGCCGAGGTGGCAGCGCTGTGACTTCTCGGCCGACCTAAGTGACGTCTCGGGCGGCGGGAGCGACGTCTCGTCAGTCCTGGATGGCGGCGTCGATCTTCTTCCGGGCGCCGTCGAGCCACTCCTGGCACAGCGTGGCCAGCTTCTCGCCACGCTCCCACAGCGCCAGGGACTCCTCGAGGGTGATGCCGCCGGCCTCGAGCTTGCGGACGACCTCGACCAGCTCCTCGCGGGCCTGCTCGTAGGACAGGTTCTTGTCGTCGTCAGTCATCGGCTACGTCCTTAGTGGGCTCAGTCTTCTCGATCGAGGTGATGGTCGTTGTCAGGCGGCCGTCGGCGAGGCGGATGCTGACCGCCTCGCCCTCGGCGGCGTCGGCGACGCTGGTGAGGACGTGTCCGTCGGCATCCTGGGCGACGGCGTACCCCCGTCTCAGCGTCTCCAGGGGTGAGAGCGCGCGAGCGCGGGCGCGATGGTGGCCGATGTCGTCGGCGGCCCGGTCGAGGGAGTGCCCGACGGTGCGCCTGGCGCGGTCGCGCAGCGAGGTGACCTCGTCGCGCCGAGCGTCGATCAGTGAGCGCGGGTCGGCCAGCACCGGCCGGGAGCGCAACGCGTCCAGGAGCGTCTGCTCGCGGTGGATCAGTGCGGCGATTCCGCCGCGGAGCCGGTCGCGTCCGGTCGCGACGATCCGCTGCTCCTCGACCACGTCGGGTACGACGAGCTTGGCGGCATCGGTCGGCGTCGAGGCTCGTACGTCAGCAGCAAGGTCCAGCAGCGGCGAGTCGGGCTCGTGGCCGATCGCGGAGACGACCGGGGTGCGCGCGGCGTGCACCGCACGGATCAGGTGCTCGTCGGAGAACGGCAGCAGGTCCTCGACCGAACCGCCGCCGCGGGCGATGACGATCACGTCGACCTCGGGGTCGCGGTCGAGCCGCTGCAGCTTCTCGACGACGTCGGCAGCGCTGCGCGCCCCCTGCATCGCGGCGTACGCCACCTCGAACCGCACCTGCGGCCACCGTCGCTTCGCGTTCTCGAGCACATCCCGCTCGGCCGCGGAGTTCGCCGCGGTGAGCAGCCCGACCTTGGTCGGCAGGAAGGGGAGCGGCCGCTTGAGCTCGGCAGCGAAGAGCCCCTCGGCGGCCAGCAGCTGCCGGCGCTGCTCGAGCCGGGCGAGCAGCTCACCGAGCCCGACCGGACGGATGTCGCGGGCCTGCAGCGACAGGGTGCCGCGGTTGGCGTAGTAGGACGGCTTCGCATGGATGATCACCGAGGCGCCCTCGACCAGCGGCGGATTCAGGCTGTCGAGCAGGAACCGTGTGCACGTCACCGGCACCGAGATGTCGGCCACCGAGTCGCGCAGGGTCAGGAAGACGGTCTGCATCCCCGGCCGTCGGCTCATCTGGGCCACCTGCCCCTCCACCCAGACCGCACCGAGCTTGTCGATCCAGCCGCCGATCGCGTTCGCGATCTGCCGCACCGGAGCGGGCGACTCGGGGGAGGTGTCGAGGGCCATGCCGCCAACCCTAGAGCGGGCCACCGACATTAGAGGTGTCACGCCACGGTCTCTAGACTGGTCCCATGAGCATCGACCTCGGCACCCCACGCCTGATCTCCGACGACGAGAAGGCTGTCCTCCTCGCGGAGCCGCGCGGCTATTGCGCCGGGGTGGACCGGGCCGTGATCACCGTCGAGGAGGCGCTGGACCTCTACGGCGCACCGGTCTACGTGCGCAAGGAGATCGTGCACAACAAGCACGTCGTCGACGACCTGCGCAACCGCGGCGCGATCTTCGTCAACGAGCTCGACGAGGTGCCCTCGGGCGCGACCGTCGTCTTCTCCGCCCACGGCGTCTCCCCGGCGGTCCACGCCGACGCCGCCGTGCGCGAGCTGAAGACGATCGACGCGACCTGCCCGCTGGTCACCAAGGTCCACCTGGAGGCCAAGCGATTCGCGCGCGAGGGTTACAGCATCCTGCTGATCGGCCACGCCGGTCACGAGGAGGTCGAGGGCACCATGGGCGAGGCTCCGGAGGCGACGACGCTCGTCGAGGGGCCTGGTGACGTACCCGGCCTCGAGGTGGCCGACCCCTCCAAGGTCGTCTGGCTCTCCCAGACGACTCTCTCGGTCGACGAGACCATGGAGACGGTCGCCGCGCTCCGGGCGAAGTTCCCCGAGCTGCTCGACCCGCCCAGCGACGACATCTGCTACGCCACCCAGAACCGCCAGCAGGCCGTCAAGGAGATCGGCGGGGCCAGCGACCTGGTCATCGTCGTCGGCTCCGGCAACTCCTCCAACTCGGTCCGCCTGGTCGAGGTCGCGCTCGAGGCCGGCGCCAAGGCCGCCTACCGCGTCGACGACGCCAGTGAGATCGACGAGTCCTGGCTCGACGGCGTACGCAGCGTCTCGGTCACCTCCGGAGCCAGCGTGCCCGAGAAGCTGGTCGAGGGCGTCGTCGAGTTCCTCAAGGAGCGTGGCTTCCCCGACGCCCTGGCACACAAGAGCGCCGAGGAGTCGCTGATCTTCGCGCTGCCCACCGAACTCCGCAAGGACCTGAAAGCCGCTGCCGCGAGGGGTTGATCCCAGCCCGCCCGGTGGCGTTAGGGTCGAGGGGTGGCCCGATTTCTCGACGTACACCCTGACAACCCGCAGTCCCGTCTGATCAGCCAGGTCGTCGATGCCCTGCGTGACGACCAGCTGATCGCGTACCCGACCGACTCCGGCTACGCGCTCGGCTCGCGGATCGGCAACAAGGACGGTCGCGACCGGATCCTGCGGATCCGTGGCCTCGACGACCGCCACCACTTCACGTTGATCTGCAAGGACTTCGCGCAGCTCGGCACGATGGTCCACGTCGACAACAGCGCCTTCCGGGCGATCAAGCACGCGACTCCGGGGCCCTACACGTTCATCCTCCCGGCGACCCCTGAGGTGCCGCGACGGCTGATGCACCCGAAGAAGAAGACCGTCGGCGTACGCATCCCCGAGCACGCCGTCGTGCAGGCGCTGCTCGAGGAGCTCGGTGAGCCGCTGCTGTCCTCGACGCTGATCCTGCCCGGCGAGACCGAGCCGGAGGTCTTCGGCTGGAACGTCAAGGAGGCGCTCGATCACCAGGTCGACATCGTGATCGAGGCCGGTGAGACCCCGGCCGAGCCGACCACGGTCATCGATTGGTCCGACGGCGAGCCCGAGGTCATCCGTGAGGGTGCCGGCGACGTCTCCGGGTTCCTGGCGCTGGACTGATCAGGAGGCGAGTGCGCGTTCGCGCTCGACCTCGTCGCGGGTCTCGATGCGCTGTTTCAGAACCCGGCGGCGCATCACCAGGCAGCCCAGGCACAGGGCGTAGCCGATGAAGAGGCTGATCGCGTGGTGTCCGAGGCCGCTGACCACGGCTTGGACGAAGCCGTCTCCGGCGTCGGCGATCGACCCGGGCTGGGTCGCGGCCAACAGGATGAAGATGCCGAGCATGATCAGCGGCGGAAGCACCGCGACCACGAAGAAATCACTGGGTCTGACGATCAGCGCGAGCGTAAGCGCGATCGCCACGAAGGCGAAGTCGAAGAGCAGGCCGATCTGGTCGTCAATGAGCAGATCGACGAAGGTCACCGTCAGCGAGGTGGCGGATCCGAGCGCGACAACATGGCGGCCGGACTCGCGTCCTTCCTCCCAGATGGTGCGCTGACTCATGGGGTCACGATCTCTCGTATGCAGCCTGTGTATCCGAACCCACGGTAGGGCCCGGCACACCGTCATTCTCGGCGGCGCGCCGATCATCTTCCCTTACGCTGCTGAGCCGCTCCACAGCGCGTATCTCCACCGGACGAGGCGTCTCGAGCTCATCGTCGGTTACCGATAATTCATTGAAACGACGGGCGGCCACCAGGACCCGGTTGTCGAGGGACCCGATCGCCTGGTTGTAGCGGGTCACCGCGGTGTTGAGGGAGCGCCCGATCCCGTCCAGGTGGCCTGACATCGTGGACAGGCGCTGGTGCAGGTCACGGCCGAGCCGATGGATCTCCCGGGCCTGTTCGGCGAGCGCCTCGTGGGACCATCCGTGCGCCACCGTGCGCAGCAGCGCGATCAGCGTCGTCGGTGAGGCCAGCACGACCCGGCGCTCCGCGGCGTACTCGATCAGGCCGGGCTCGGTCTCCAGCGCCGCCGAGAGGAACGACTCCGCCGGGACGAAGAGCACGACGAACTCGGGCGACTCCTCCAGGAAGCGCCAGTAGGACTTAGAGGCGAGCTGGTCCACATGCGTACGCAGCTGGGCGGTGTGTCGGCGCAGGTGAGCGCGGTAGTCGTCCTCGTTGTCCGCGGACGCGGCGTCGAGGTAGGCGTCCAGGGGGACCTTGGAGTCGACGACCAGCTCCTTGTTGCCGGACAGGTGCACCACCAGGTCGGGTCGCAGCCGCCCGTCCTCGAGATGGACCTGCTCGGAGAAGTCGCACTTGTCGACCAGGCCGGCGAGCTCGACCGCGCGGCGCAGGTGCATCTCGCCCCAACGGCCCCTGACCTGGGGCTTCCGCAGCGCCGTCGACAGCGACCGGGTCTCGGTCTGGAGCCGCCCGACCTCGGTCTCGAACTGCCCCTGCCAGCGGGCCCGCTCCCGGTCGAGATGCTGCATCTGGTCGCTGAGCCGGTCGAGCCCCTGCATCACCTCGGCCTGGTCCACCATCCCCGCGGCGACCGTCCCCACGCTCCGGGCCCGCGCCCACAGCACCCCGAGCACGACGCCCAGGGCAAGACCGATCACCAGTCCGAGCACGAGGATCCAGATCTCCATGACATCGATCCTCGCAGGGACCACCGACAATTTGTTCGGATGGGCACGGCCGGTCGTTCGTGGTTCCATGGAGGCATGGCCCACAACGTCGAGCTGGCCGAACGCGTCCGGGACCTGATGCCCGCCGGAACCACCGAGGTGAAGATGTTCGGTGGGCTGGCGTTCATGGTGAACGGCAACATGGCGTGCGCGGTCGGCGCCGACGACCTTCTCGTACGCACCGGCAAGTCGGCCTACGAGGCCGCCCTCGCGGCAGGCGCCGACCCGATGATCATGGGCGCCCGGACGATGTCCGGCTACGTCAACGTCGCCGCCGACCTGCTCAGCGGCGACGCGCTCGCCGGCTGGGTCGAGCGCGGCGTCGCCACCGCCGAGTCACTGCCACCGAAGTAGCGTGACCACGGGAAGGTGATCGCTTCCGGTCCGGTCCAACGGTCGTACGTCCTCGACCTCGGCGCCACGGGCGAAGACGTGGTCGATGCGGATGGCCGGGAGGGCTGCTGGGAAGGTGAACCCGAAGCGGTCCTGCGGTTCGCTGACCTGGGAGATGACCGGACGAAGCGCGCGGTCACCCGCATCTGCGTTGAAGTCGCCGGAGACGATCACGACCTCGGCGTCGTCGGCCCGCAACGCCTCGGCGAGAAGCCCGATGCTCCCGTTGCGCGCCGTGACATCCAGACCGCGGACGCCCAGCCGGATCGAGGGCAGGTGCACCGCATAGACCGCGACGACCGGGGCGTCTTCGGCCGGTCTGGTCTCCACCCGCAGCCCACGTCTCCACGACGCGTCCACGCCCGCTGGGCGCAGATCGAGGGGTGTCGCGTTCTCCAGAGGCTGTGCCGACCAGACCCCGACGGTGCCGTACGTCTCGTGGTGCGGGAGGACATCTCCGAACGCCCGGCTGTAGTCGTCGACCAGCTCGGGAACGACCTCGTTCAGCGTCACGATGTCGGGCGAGGCAGCGAGGATCTCGCGGACGGTCCCGGTGATGTCCGTGTTCGTGTCGCTCACGTTGTGCTGGACGACGACCAGGTCGTGGCGCGGGGCAGGTACGTCGGAGAGCTTGGTCTGAAACGTCCAGCCCCACGCTACGGCGGGGACGATGAACGCGATGACCGCGGTGGCCGAGCGTCGCGCCAGCCCGACGAGCAGGAGCAGCACCGCGACCGCGCCGAGCCACGGCAGGAACGTCTCCACGAGGCTCCCGATGCCGAACGCCGACGGGAGATGGGCGCGGAAGAGGATCGCGCCGGCGGTGACGAGTAGGAGGACCGCGCACACCGTGCCGCGGGACCAGACCGTTCCCCGGCGCTCCCGTTTCACGGCATCGTCGTCAGTCGGCGAGATCGACGATCACCGGAGCGTGGTCGGAGGGGGAGCCGGTCCCGATGGCGGGGTTGCGCTCGTCGAGATCGACGAACGCACCCGTCACCCGTGAGGCGAACGTCGGGGAGCCGAGGACGAAGTCGATGCGCAGGCCGCGGTTGCGCTCGAAGCGCTGGCGGTAGTAGTCGAAGTAGGTGTAGGCCTCCGGGCCGGGCACGAAGGGGCGTACGACGTCCTTGAAGTCCTTCTCGATGGCGAAGAAGGCGTCGCGCTCGGCGGGGGTGAGGTGAGTCTTGCCGACGAACTGCTTGGGGTCGAAGCAGTCCTCGTCGAAGGGGCAGACGTTCCAGTCGCCGACCATGGCCGAGGGGCCGTCGTGCCAGGCCTGCGAGGCCTTCTGCAGGGCCGCGAGCCACTCCAGCTTGTAGGCGTAGTGGGGATCGTCCGGCTTGCGGCCGTTGGGGACGTAGACGGAGGTCACCCGTACGTCACCGCAGGTCGCCGTGAGCGCGCGGGCCTCGGCGACGTCCTTGAACGACGGCATCCCCTCGAACCCGACCTGGACGTCGGTCAGCCCGACCCGGGAGATCAGCGCAACGCCGTTCCACTGGTCGTAGCCCACCGAGGCGACCTCGTAGCCACGAGCCTCCAGTCCCATCGTCGGGATCTGGTCGGGCTTGGCCTTGGTCTCCTGCAGGGCGAGCACGTCGATCGAGTGTCGCTCGACGAAGGCCTCGACGCGGTCGATGCGGGAGCGGATGGAGTTGATGTTCCAGGTGGCGATACGCACGCCCGTCAGACTATCCAGAAGACGTATTGGACTACCGTTTGAGGCGTGGGCAGCGCGACGATCGAGATGCACGGGGTCCGTCGTCTCTACGAGCAGGCAGATCTCGCCGAGCTGATCGCTCTCGACGACATCGACCTGACCATCGAGCCCGGCACGTTCGTGAGCATCATCGGCCCCTCGGGTTGCGGCAAGTCGACGCTGTTGCGGCTGATCAGCGGGCAGGAGTCGGCCGACGCCGGGAAGATCACCGTGTGCGGTCTGACTCCGAAGGAGGCGGCCGAGGCGAAGGCCTTCGGGTTCGTGCCGCAGTCTCCGGCGCTGCTGCCCTGGCTGAGCGTGCTCGGCAACGTGACCCTGCCGCACAGAGTCAATCGGCGCGGGGCGAATCGCCGCAGCGACGGCGGCCGGCCTGATCTCGAGGCGATGCTGCGCGAGGTTGGCCTGGGGGAGTCGCTCCACAAGCTCCCCGCCGAGCTGTCGGGCGGCATGAAGCAGAGGACCGCGATCGTACGCGCCTTCGGGCTGCGCCCCGACGTACTCCTTCTCGACGAGCCCTTCGGTGCGCTCGACGAGTTCACTCGGGAGGCGCTCCAGGAGCAGCTGCTGGAGCTGTGGGAGCAGACCCGCGCGACGGTCGTCTTCGTCACCCACTCGATCTCAGAGGCGGTCAGGCTCTCCGACAAGGTCGTGGTGATGGCCCCGCGACCGGGCCGGATCACCGACGTCATCGACATCGACCTGCCTCGCCCGCGTCACCAGGAGCTCCTCACCTCGCCGGAGTTCCACGCCTACGAGCTGGCCCTCCGGGGCAGCCTGAGGGACGCCTTCAGCCACGGAGAGGTCGTCTCGTGACCCTGGACTCAGGTACGCAGCCGGCCCCGCCGCGCCGGCCACATCTCGTCGTCCCCACCCCCGAGCAGCTCGCCGCGCGCCGCCTGCGCCGCCGCACTCGGCTGCTCCGCCCGGGCTACTGGCTCCCGTTCGTCCTCCTCGTCGTGGTGCTCGGGCTCGCCTGGGAGCTGGGCGCGCGGCGGATGCCCTACCTGTTCGCGCCGCTCGGCGACATCGCGAGCGTGCTGAGCGAGGACCCGGGCTACTTCCTGAGCAACACCCTGGTCACGCTCAGCGAGGCGCTGGTGGGACTCGGGATCGGGTTCGTCGCGGCCTTCGCCCTCGCCGTCGTGGTGAGCGAGGTCGCGGTGGTGCGGCGTGCGGTGATGCCGGTGGCAGTCGTGCTCTCGGTGACGCCGCTGGTGGCGATCGCGCCGCTGCTCGTGGTCGCGCTCGGCTTCGGGATGGGGCCGAAGGTCGTTCTGACCGCGCTGGTCTGCTTCTTCCCGATCCTGATCAACGTGGCGACCGGGCTGCGGGCGGTGCCGGCGCCGGTGCTGCAGGTCTACCGCACGGTGGCCGCGAGCCGGCTGGAGGTGCTGCGCCACCTGCGGGTGCCGGCCTCGCTGCCGTACGTCTTCGCGTCCCTGCGGATCGTCTTCCCGCTGTCGATGATCGGCGCCGTCGTGGCCGAGCTCTCCGCCGCGGGGTCGGCAGACGGCCTCGGCAGCGTGATACAGGTGGCCAGCTCGCAGAACAGACTGGCTACGGTGTGGGCAGCGATCTTCGTCCTCGCGGCGCTCGGGTCGTTGCTGTTCTGGCTCGTGACGCTCGCCGAGCGTCGAGTGCTCCACTGGCACGAGTCCTGACCTGAGTTGAAGGAGCCCTTCATGTCTCGCGTACGTCCGTTCGCCGCTGCCCTCACGTCGGCGGTCGTCCTGCTCGGTGCGCTGACCGCCTGCGGGTCCTCGCAGAACTCCGCCGGCGAGCAGGGGAGCGCGGTCTCGGCCGAGCGCTGCGAGCAGAACGAGAAGGCCGGGAAGATCACCTACATGTCGGGCTACTACTGGCAGGCGTCGGCCTCGATCATGGAGGCCATCGCCGCAGATCAGCTGGGCTACTTCAAAGATCTCTGCCTCGACGTCGAGCTCCAGCCGGGCTCGGGCGACGTCTCCCAGAACGCCAAGCTGATCGCCGCCGGGAAGGTGCAGGTCGGGCCGCTCTCCGAACAGGACATCATGACCTCCAACGCGAGCGGCCTGAAGGTGCTCGGCGTCTCGTCCTACTCCAACGCGGGTCTCGACGTGCTGATGACCGGCACCTCGATCACCGACCTCAAGCAGCTCGAGGGCAAGACGCTCGGCCACAAGGGCTGGGTCCCGGTCGGCGTGCAGGCGATGCTCGCCGAGGCGGGCGTCGACATGGGGAAGGTGAAGCAGGTCAAGGTCGGCTACGACCCCGGCGTGCTGCCGCGAGGTCAGGTCGACGCGCTGGTCGGGTTCGTCTCCAACGAGCCCAACCAGCTCAAGGAGGCCGGCGAGGAGGTCACCGTCTGGGAGCCGACCGACTTCGACGTGCCAGGTTCCCTCGGCGCCTACTCCGTCAACCCCGCCTGGGCCGAGAAGCACCCCACCGCGGTCGAGGACTTCCTGCGGGCCGTCTTCAAGGCCTACACCTACTGCGCCGCCGACGACCACGTCGAGGAGTGCATCGGCTACCAGCACGACTTGGCCGGCGCGGAGTCCGACGAGAAGCACGAGACGGCCATCTGGCGCACCGAGGTCGAGGTCGCGGCCGACAACCCGCTCCCGGGCAGGTTCGGCTCGGTCGACCCCGACAACGTCGCGGCGCTGGCCGGGGTCGTGACGGCGTACGCGGGTCAGAAGGTCACGCCCGAGCAGGCCGCGTCCTGGTTCGACACGTCCTTCGCGGAGGCGGTCGTCGACGACAACGACAAGGTGATCTGGCCCGCTCCGTGACGCTCCCGGTGGCAAACGCAGGAATTCGTCTCGAAAGTTTTGCCTGTTCAACGGTAATTTCACCGAAGTTTCTATAGTCCATCCCTAGTCGCAACGCTTGAATCTCCTGTGGCCGCCGGCGTCAATCGCCGGCGGTCGTTCACGAATCCAGGAGGAAGAGCTATGCGAGTTCGTATTCCCATGATGATCGCCGCGGCTGCGGGTGCCGCGGCGCTGACTGCGTCGATGGTTCCCGCATTCGCCGAGGAGGCACCGAGCTACCAGGAGTTCGAGGCGTCCACGTACGTCGACTTCGACGGTCAGTACGTCGTCAACGGCGACGAGGTCGTGTCCAACCAGGGTGACCTGCACAAGTTCTACGAGTCGATGGTCTCGACGCCGAAGCACATTCCCAAGGACGGTCTCATCGTCAACACCGTCAGCGGGAAGGACGACAAGTGGTCGGCCTCCCAGGCGCTCAACCTGACCTACTGTGTCTCGAACAAGTTCGGCACCAACAAGGCCGGCATCGTCACCGCGATGGAGCAGGGCGCCGGCCTGTGGGAGGCGGCGAGCTCGGCGGTCGAGTTCACCTACGTCCCTGCCCAGGACGGCTCGTGCAACACCCGCAACTCCAACGTGCTCTTCTCGGTCGAGCCGGTCAGCACCTCGCAGTACATCGCGCGGGCCTTCTTCCCCTCGACCTCGAAGCGTTCGCGCAACGTGCTCATCGACGACTCGATCTTCTCGTCGGGCAACTGGGAGCCGGGTGACATCCTCGGCCACGAGCTCGGTCACGCCCTCGGGTTCCGCCACGAGCACACCCGCCCGGAGGCGGCGACCTGCTTCGAGGACAACAACTGGCGTGCGTTGACCCCGTACGACTTCTCCTCGATCATGCACTACCCGCAGTGCAACGGTGGCTCGGAGGACCTGGAGTTCCAAGCCTCCGACGCGGCCGGGATCCGGGCGCTGTACGGCTCCTGATCCTCTAGCAGCACGAAGGCGGCCCTCCCGGTTTCCGGGAGGGCCGCCGTCATGTGGTGCCTAGTAGGACAGCCCGTGCCCGAGCGGGAAGAGATCCGGGATCTCCACCGGGAGCTTGCCGCTCGGGTTCACCTCGCCGTAGAGCACCCGCACCAGCGACTCGAGCTGGTGGGAGGTGTAGCCGTAGGTGTCGAGCACCGTCGCGGCCTCGGGGAAGGAGGTGACGTCGTAGGGGTTGCGCATCGCGGTCACGATCACCGGGGTGTCGGTGGCGAGCAGCGCCTTGACCAGCTTGGTCTGGGCCACGGACGCCGGGGTCGGCTGGCCGGTCGCCGGATTGATCTGCCAGGCGTTGTTGGTCGGCACGACCACCAGATCCTTGCCCACGGCGGCCTCGACGGCGGCGTTGATCTGCGCGTCGGTCGGGGTCGTTCCCGACTGCAGCACCTGGGTCGTCGCGCCGCGCTTCTGGAGCCCGGCCGCGATGCCTGCCGTCGTGTCCACGCCCCAGCCCGCGACCAGGACGTTCTTCGCCCCGGGCGCCAGCGGCAGCAGGTCGTCGTCGTTCTTCACCAACGTGGTGGTGCGGTCGGAGATCGCCTGGGCGTCGGCCTTGTGCACCGGGTTGCTGAAGACCACCGGAGCGGCAGCCACGTCGACGTACGGACTCTCGAAGATCTCGTTGTCGAGCTTGTGCTCCAGGATCCGGTAGACCGACTGGTCGAGCCGCTGGCGCGAGATGGTGCCGTCCTTGACGGCGTCGAGGACCGCGGCGTACGCCGTGTCCATCTGCGGCGGGATGAGCAGCTGGTCGGCGCCGGCGAGGAACGCCTCGACCGGGGCGACGTCGGGCGGGTACGTCGCGCTCGCGCCCTGCATGTCGAGGGCGTCGGTCACGATCAGGCCGTCGAAGCCCATCTCCTCGCGGAGCAGACCGGTGAGGATCGGCTCGGACATGGTGGCCGGCTCGCCGCTCGGGTCGATCGCAGGCACGGTCACGTGGGCCGTCATGATCGCGTCGATGCCGGCGTCGATCGCAGCCTTGAACGGCGGCAGGTCGATCGCCTCGAGCTCCTCGCGGCTGTGGGTCACCTCGGGCAGGCCGTAATGGCTGTCGGTGCCGGTGTCGCCATGGCCCGGGAAGTGCTTGGCGATCGAGGAGAGGCCACCGTCGTCGAAGCCGCCGACCTCGGCCTCGACGATGTCGGAGACCGCGGCGGAGTCGGCCCCTGCCGAGCGGATCCCGATCACCGGGTTGTTGGGGTTGAGGTTGACGTCGGCGACGGGCGCGTAGTCCTGGGTGACGCCGACGGCGGCCAGCTCGGTGCCGATCACCTCGGCCGACCGGGCTGCGTCCTCGGTCGAGCCGCCGGCGCCCAGCGCCATCTGGCCGGGCATCTGGGTGGCGCCGCTGGCTGGACCGAAGCGGGCCACGAGCGCGCCGCCCTCCTGGTCGACCGCGATGTTGAGCGGGATCTTGGGCCGCTGCTGCAGCGCGGCGCGCTGGAGACCGTTGGAGAGCGTCGCCACCTGGGCCGCGTCACCGATGTTGTCGGGGCCTCGGGTGGTGAAGTAGATGACCCCGCCGGGCTGGTACTTGGCGATCGCCTGCGCCGGTGTGTCCACCCCGTAGAGCCTCTGGTTGCCGGCCTTCGCCGTGTCGCTGACGTTGTTGGCGTCGCGTCCGTAGACCTCGATCACGAAGAGCTGGCCGACCTTCTGCTGCAGCGACATGTGGCGCATCAGCGAGACGATCTGGCCGTGCTGCGTCGGCGTCTTTGTGGCGGTCGTCGCGGGCGGATCCGGCTCCGCGGCGTGGGTTGCTGCGTACGGCGTCGCAACCGCCACCGCGGCCGCGAGTCCCGCAGCCGCCAACCTTCCGCGTCTGGTCAGTGTCGTTCTGCTCATGACAACCTCCCCATCTGCACCGCTGGTACGCGGCACGGCGATTCACTCTAGGGGCTACCAACCGGTCACGGAAGAAAATTCCCGAGTCCGCACTTCTGGCCCGCCGAATCTGCACTTTTGGAGGACGAAACTCGACTTTCGTCGTCCACAACTGCAGATTCGCCTGCCATTGCCACCGATTCGGCGGACGAGTTTTGCCGGATCGGTGGACAGAACGGCCCCGCAGGGCCAGGGTGAACCTTCGTGCGCATCGTTGTCGGAGCCGCAGCGGCGGCCACTCTCGCTCTCACCACCCTCACGTTCGCGCCGGCGGCGCAGGCTGTGCAGTCAGTGCGGTCAGGGGGTGCGTACGACTGGACGTCTGTGAACGTGGATACGACACAGGGGTTCCGGGCGCTGGACGCCGTCGACGCGGAGACCGCGTGGGTCGGCGGCGACGGCGGGGGAGTGTTCCGTACGACCGATGGCGGAGAGACATGGGACGAGGTCTCGCCGCCGGGATCCGACGGGCTCCTCTTCCGCGACGTCGAGGCGCGCTCGGCGAGCGAGGCGGTGGTGCTCTCCATCGGCGAGGGCGAGGCGAGCCGGATCTACAAGACCGTCGACGGCGGAGCGACCTGGACAGAGACCTTCCGGTCCGCGGAGCCGGCCGCGTTCTACAACTGCGTCGACTTCTGGCCCGGTGGCAAGCGTGGGATCGCGATGAGCGACCCGGTCGACGGCGAGTGGCGCATCATCACGACCTCGGACGGCGGCGACACGTGGACGATCGCCGACACGCGCGGCCTGGAAGCGCCGGGCGAGTTCGGCTACTCGGCCAGCGGGACCTGCCTGGTGACCGCGGGTGCGCGCGACGCCTGGGTCGGCGGTGGCGGCGCCGCCGCGAAGATCTACGCCACCCATGACGGTGGTCGTTCCTGGTCCGCCGCCGACTCCACGATCGCAACCGGCGAGGCCGCCGGTGTCTTCGGGCTCGGTTTCCGCAACCCTCGCCAGGGCATCGCGGTCGGTGGCGACTTCGGCCTCGAGGACGACGGCGTCGACCGCGCCGCCTACTCCACCGACGGTGGCCGCACCTGGACCAACTCCAGCTCTGACCTGGGCGGATACCGCGAAGCGGTCGCCTGGATCGGCGGCCGCACCGCGATCGCCGTCGGCCCCAACGGCAGCGACATCAGCCACGACAACGGCCGTTCCTGGAAGCCGTTCGGCGCCACCCAGACCCGCTTCCACACCGTCGACTGCACCCGGGGCGCCTGCTGGGCCGCCGGTGCGGGCGGACGGGTCGGGGTGCTCGCCCGCTGAGGTCAGATCTTGAGGCCGATCGTCATCGGTCCGCTCGAGGTCATCTCGTGCTCGCCGCGCTCGATGCAGAACTCGTTGCCCTCGGGGTCGCGGAGCGCGACGAAGCCGGTCCCGTCCTCCTTGCGGTGGTCACCGAAGATGGTCGCACCGAGCGAGAGCGCACGCTCGACGAGCTCGTCGCGGGTGGTGTCCTCCGGCTTGATGTCGATGTGGACCCGGTTCTTCGCGGACTTCGCCTCGGGCACGGGGACGAAGAGGAACATCAGCTCCTTCGACGGGAAGCTGCGGGCGACGATCACCTCGGGGTCCTCGTCGTAGAAGAGGTGCCAGCCGGTGACGGCCGACCAGAACTCCCCGAGCTTGCGGGGGTCGGCGCAGTCGAAGGTGAGGTGGCGGATCTGGATAGTCATGGCCGGATCATCCACCGAAGCCCCTCCGATGAGGAACGGGTTATTCGACGAACTCCGAGACCGTACGCGGCGTGGCCGCCGCCGCGAGGGCGACGGCCGTCTCGAGCGGCACGTCCGGGATGTCGACGTGCTCCTGGCCGGCCGCGGTCATCGCGGTGACCTGGGCCAGGCCGATGCGGCGGTCGAAGAAGGTCTGCCTGACCCGCCAGCCGATGATGCCGTCGGTCTGCAGCGCGGTGCGCACTGCGGTGTAGGAGCCGGAGCGGACCACCAGGTAGCGGTCGGTGAGCGCGTGGCCTAGGTGGCGGTGACGCAGTTCGGCACCGAGCAGCCCGAGAACGAGGGCCAGCAGCAGCATGGCGACCGGGATCCACCAGAGCCAGACGTCGCCGAAGACGCCGATCAGCACGGTCGGGACCAGCGCGACGAGCGTCCATACGACGGTGGCGACGACCGCCCGGAACCAGTAGCGCCGGCGTGGCCGCGGCCCGTGGCCCGTGAGCGCCGCCGAGAAAGCGTCCTCACCGAGGATGTCGGTGCCGACGTCGTAGGCGACCTGCTCCGGGGCCGTCGGCAGGACCGCGGGGGAGTTGTCGTCGAGCCCGGTCGTCAGCAGGTTGAGGTCGGCGCCGCCGGCCAGGCCGATCAGCGGGCCGACGGTGGAGGTGGCGCCGCGTACCTTCGCCTCTTCCACCGTCGTCGCGCGGGTGCTGGTCAGGCCGAAGCTGCGCCGCAGTGTGGTGCCCTCCCTGCCCTGCTCGCGCACGACCTGGAGATCCCACCAACGCACCGCGTAGCCGACGCACGACCCGATCGCCCACACCGCGGCCGCGCCGACGATCGCGATCGGGATGGCGATGAACAGCATGCGCACGACCTCGTCGACCGGGACGCCGTTGACCTCACCGTTGGTGACCCGGACGCCGAAGGACCCCCACGGGATCAGGTCGGAGAAGGCACCGAAGACCGCGCCCAGACCGCCGACCGCGATCGCGAGGTTCTTGAGGTTGAGCGGGGCGTACCTGATCCAGGACCAGTCGAGCCTGGCGATGACCTCGCCGTCGGACGGGGTCGCGACGGGCTCGGTCTCTGGCGAGGAACCTTCAGCTGAGGGCACGGCGGACGCGGATGGCGCGGATGCCGATGGCGCTGGGGCCGCGTGCAGAAGCTCGCGCCGCAGCCGGGCGGCGGCGTCCTTGGTGAGCGAGTCGAGGGTGATCTGGCCCTCGTCGACCCCGGTCCCGACGTTGACCTTGGTAACCCCGAGCGCGCGATGGATGAGGGTCGAGCTCAGGTCGACGCTGCGCACCCGGTCGAGCCGGGCGGTCAGGGTGGTGCGGTTGAGCAGACCCTTGCGTACCTCCAGATGTGTCGGCGTCACCCGATAGCTCGTGGTCAGCCACGGGACCATGCCGGCCAGGGCCGCGACCACCGCGATGCCGGCCGCGACCAGTAGACCGATGAACACGTTCGCCTGCCCGGCACCGAAGGCACCGACCGCGGCCGGGATGATCGCCTGACGCAGCGTCGAGAGCGGGCTGACGACCGCGGTCCAGCCGGCCAGGCGCTGCCACTCCGCGTCCGGAGCGACAGGAACGTCAGGGACCTCGGGTGTGCTCACGTCGCGTCCTCAGGCGTCGCCGCGGTGATCGCCACCAGCTTCGCGACGACCTCGAGCGCGAGCGCGTCGTCGAGGCAGGCGATCTGGACGATGCCCGCCGAAGAGGCGGTGGAGACCTTGACCGTACGCAGCCCGAACCGCCGCATCAGCGGCCCCTGGGTCGAGTCGACCGTCTGCACCCGGGAGAGCGGCACGATCTCGTCGACGACGGTGAGCCACCCGTGGCGTACGTGGACGGCGATGTCGGTCACCTCCCACCGGTGGATCCGGAACCGGATCGAGGGCACGAAGGTCAGCCCCGGCACCGGCGCCAGGACGAAGACCACGGCGACGAGCCAGAGGATCCAGGTCCAGAAGCCGTCCGGGACGAGGACCGCCGCCACGATCGCACCCACCGCGAGGGCCAGCCAGATCACGGCGCCGATCGCCTCCGCCGTACGCCAGTACGCCGGCGCGCGTTCGGAGACCTGATGTGCGGGTTCGCGCAGTCGCTGTGGTGCGTCGGGGGCGTTCACGGGCGCGAGCCTATTGGGTGAGGTCCCTTTACCGTCGGAATTCGTGATCGGCGGTTCTGGCCTGACCGCCCCAGCGCTGTCCGGCGTTTCGGCCGTGGTCGGCGTACGACCCTAGGATTGTCGATCGTGGCACTCACCATCGGCATCGTGGGACTTCCCAACGCGGGCAAGTCGACCCTCTTCAACGCTCTGACCAAGAACGACGTACTCGCGGCGAACTACCCGTTCGCCACCATCGAGCCCAACGTCGGTGTCGTCGGGGTGCCCGACGAGCGGCTGGCCGAGCTGGCGAAGATCTACGGGTCCCAGAAGCTGCTGCCGGCCACGGTGCAGTTCGTCGACATCGCCGGCATCGTGCGCGGCGCCTCGCAGGGTGAGGGCCTGGGCAACAAGTTCCTCTCCCACATCCGTGAGTCCGACGCGATCTGCCAGGTCACCCGGGTCTTCCGCGACGACGACGTCACCCACGTCGACGGCAAGGTCGAGCCCGCCAACGACATCTCCACCATCCAGACCGAGCTGATCCTCGCCGACCTGGAGACGGTCGAGAAGGCGATCCCGCGGCTGGAGAAGGAGTCGCGCAAGGCTCCTGACCTCAAGGCGAACCTCGCCGCCGCGGTCGAGGCCAAGGAGGCCCTCGAGGCCGGCACCCCGATCATCGCCACGAAGATCGACCGTGCGCTGATCCGCGACCTGATGCTGCTCACCGCCAAGCCCTACATCTTCGTCTTCAACTGCGACTCCGACGAGCTCGCAGACGAGGCTTTGAAGGACTCGATGCGCGAGCTGGTCGCCCCGGCCGAGGCGATCTTCCTGGACGCGAAGTTCGAGTCCGAGCTCGTCGAGCTCGACGAGGACGAGGCCCGCGAGTTCCTGGCCGACGCCGGCGTCGAGGAGCCCGGCCTGGACATCCTCGCCCGCGTCGGCTTCGACACCCTCGGCCTGCAGACCTACCTCACCGCCGGCCCCAAGGAAGTACGCGCCTGGGAGATCCCCAAGGGCGCCACCGCCCCCGAGGCCGCCGGTGTCATCCACACCGACTTCCAGAAGGGCTTCATCAAGGCCGAGATCGTCTCCTACGACGACCTCATCTCCGCCGGCTCCGTAGCCAAGGCCCGTGACCTCGGCAAGGTCCGCATGGAGGGCAAGGACTACGTCATGGCCGACGGCGACGTCGTGGAGTTCCGCTTCAACGTGTGAACCTCCAGGCCCGAGCCTCTGCGGAGATACTCGTGTCATGACGATCGACCGTCTGATCGTGTCGGGGCTGTTGCCGGCCGACGACGCGGAGTGGTCGCCGGTCGCCGGCGGAGAATCCGGTGCCACCGTGCTTCATGACCATGAGGCGGCGCGCTATGCGAAAGTCGTTCCTGCTGCGGCGGCGCAGGACCTGGCTGCGGAACGAGAGCGGATCATCTGGCTCGGCGAGGCAGGTCTCCCTGTCGCCTCCGTGCTCGACTGGCGCGTGACACCTGATGGCGCGTGCCTGATCACCAGTGCGGTGGCCGGAGTCTCGGCCGACCAGCTGGATGCCGTTGCGCTTCGACGCGCCTGGCCGAGCATCACCGAGGTCGTTCGTACGCTGCATGGCCTTCCTGTGGAGGAGTGTCCCTTCGACAGGGGCCTTGGGGCGATGATGCGGCTCGCCCGTGAAGTGGTCGCCGCGGGTCGAGTCCAGGCTGAGTTCCTGCCAGTAGAGCTGCAGCACGTGCCGCCGGCGATGATTCTCGACGGGATCGAGGACGAGTTGCCGCAGCGTACGGTTCATGAACGCAGCGCACCTGTCGTGTGCCACGGCGACCTCTGCCTTCCGAACATCCTCGTGGATCCGGACACGATGCTCGTATCTGGATTGATCGATCTGGGGCGTCTCGGTCGTGCGGACCCGTACGCTGATATCGCCCTGTTGCTGGAGAATGCTCGCGAAACCTGGCGTGATGAGGCCACCGCTTCCCAGGCCGATCGTGAGTTCGCCGAGCTGTACGGAATCCGTCTCGACGCCGAGCGTCGGAGCTTCTATCTGCGTCTCGACCCACTGACCTGGCCCGGCTGAACGGTCAGGCGCCAGAGGTACGTCCCGCGACTCCCACCCCATCCGGCGCCTCGTCCACTGATCGAGCGGTGGCTCCGCTCGGTTCGGCGAATACCGCACCTGATGAGCGGAGGCCGTCGGCCTGATCCGCATAGGTGATACTGAGCGGGCATGACACGCCGCCTCAACCCAACACTGGAGGTTCCATGCCCAAGGGCTACTGGGTCAGCGCCTACCGCACCATTTCAGACCCCGAGAAGCTGGCCGCTTACAACAAGCTTGCCCCGCAGGCCGTCAAGGCCGGGGGCGGTCGGG
Organism: Nocardioides sp. NBC_00850; assembly: GCF_045207335.1. NCBI lineage: Bacteria > Bacillati > Actinomycetota > Actinomycetes > Propionibacteriales > Nocardioidaceae > Nocardioides > Nocardioides sp. NBC_00850. The sequence continues at coordinate 5,558,645 of NZ_CP108845.1, read as the reverse complement.
TCCTCAGCCGTGGCAGTCGGGTCGTGGCGCACGACGCCGGAATCGCCGAGCGCACCGTCCTGATCGAGTTCGACAGCTTCGAGCAGGCCGTCGCGGCGCACGAGAGCGCGGCGTACCAGGAGGCGCTGGCCGCCCTCTCCGTCGGCGTCGAGCGCGACTTCCGCATCATCGAAGGCATGGACTGACCGAAGTCCAGGATCTTCAGGTGCCACGGATCGAGCTCACCACTGAGATTCCGGCGACGCCGGGGCGGTGCTTTGAGCTGAGCTTGTCCGTGGACGCGCACCAGTCGTCGATGTCCGACTCGGGTGAGCGCGCCATCGCCGGTGTCACCTCGGGTGTGATGCGTCTCGGCGACTCAGTGACCTGGGGAGCCCGACATTTCGGGATCCCGTTCACGATGACCTCGGTGATCAGTCAGTACGACGCTTCGTACCGGTTCGTGGACGAGCAGGAGTCCGGCCCGTTTCGGCGGTGGTGGCATGAGCACCGATTCGAACCAGTCGCCGGCGGCACCCGGATGACGGATGTCGTGGAGTTCGAGTCGCCGGCCGGAGCGGTCGGGCGGTTCGTGAACGCCCTCGTGCTGACTCGGTACATGACGAAGCTGCTGGAGCAACGGAACGCGTGGTTGGTCGACGCTCTCTCTGCGCCTGAGGTCTGATGGCTCTCGTGGCGCGAGCACTCGTCGCCCCGTGCTGCTGGCCACCGCTAGTCTCGGCTGACGTCTCGGCTGATGGAGTGGAGTTGCGATGGTTGGCCAGGTTGAGGTGATGCGGATCGTCGCGCTTGTGGCGCTGTGGTGGGTGCCGACGATCGTCGCGCTGGTCCTGATCGTCCGCAGTATCTCTGCCCGGGGACGCATGAGTGGGCTGGACGTCCTCGACATCGTGATGGTGCTGGTCTTCAGCTGGGCAGGTGCCTTGGTCTACTTCCTCATCGCGTTCCTGCGTCACCGACAGGAGTCCCGAGCCGTGGTCGCGGTGTCGCCTGCGATCGTAGAGACCGAGACGACCTTGAACCGGGTCGATGAGGCGTACGCGCTGGCCTGGGCCGAAGCGCGTACGGCAGCCGACGACGACCTGATCGACGTGCTCCGCCAGGCAGGACTCGGGCCGAGTTGGACCGAGCCTGGCCGGCCGCGGGCGGATCTGCTGCTCGCCATCTGGCGGGCGGGCGCTACCCCGCGATCCGCCTCGAGACAGCTTCGCGAAGCACTCGGCGCACGGTCTGGCGCTTGACCCTGGTGGGGACCAGGAGAAGTCTGGAGAGATGACTAACCGTGCGATCGATGACTCGCGTTCGCTGCTGACTCTCGGCCGGGTGGACTCGGTGCGGGTCCAGGTCGGCTATCGGGCCAGCCCGGACGAGCAGGTGGATCGGCAGTACTTGCTCGACCTGTCGGTCCCAGAGCCGGACGGCGGGGGAGGCGAGGATGTCCTCGACGAGCGGGGGATCCTCGCCGCACTGGAGCCAGTCTTGTACGCCGGGGCCGACGCGCGGCGGCACTACTCGCTGCACCAGCACCGATGGCACACCAGTTGGGGCGCCAGTCCGGGCGCCCTCGAGATCGGGCTGCTGGTGAACACCGGGCCCCGGACCACGACCGTCTCGGAGGCGTCGTACGCCGGTGTGTCCCGCGCCTTTCGTGACGTGATGGAGGTGGTCGGCCAGCCGGAGCGGACGCCGATTTCGCGGGAGTCGGCGGTCCAGCGCACCCGGCGCGCGGCCGCGACGGCGTACGCCGTGGACCCGGACGCCCTGTCGCTCCGCGCGGAGGAGCACCACGCGGCGGACAACTCCTGGACGCTCACCTTGCGCTCCACCGCGGGGGATGAGTACGACGTGGTGGCCGGCTTCGTCGAGGGGTACGCCGGTTCGGTGTCGGTGCGGCACGCACACCGGATCGAGGCGTCCGACTCCCTCGGGCCCGAGTGACCCGGAGCCATGAAGTCGCCGCGACGGCACCCGCCACCTGTCGTACCCCAAAGCTCGGACCGGACGTAGGACCGGGCTTCGGCTCGGATGAGTCGTAGGGGCAGCATCTTCGCAGTCCTCCGCGGTCAGGTGTGGGTGCCGACGTTGATCACCCGCCCGGACGAGTCGCGGTAGAAGAATCGGCGCACGCCCCACTCTTCCGTGGACAGGGGGTGCACGATCTCAACGCCCGCAGTCACTGCCGTGGCGTGGGCAGCTTCGACATCGTCGACGAAGATCGAGACGTCCGGGTTGACCGACGCCGTTGCGTCAGTGGTCATCAATCCGATCTGGTGGCCGGCGTCGTCGGCAAGGAAGGCAATCCACCCCATGTTCATGACCACCCGCATGCCGAGCAGGCCGGTGTGCTCGGTGATGGCGGTCGCGAGATCATCGACGGTCAGGATCGGGGCGATGCGCTCGATCTCCATGCAACAATCCGATCATATTCAGCGGCCTCGGTTCGAAACGTTGGTCAGCGACAGAACGGTGGAGTTCCGCTTCAACGACTGAGCGCCTCGGCAGCGCGAATGTGCGGATAGGCCGGGTCGCGTCCCTGGAAGCTCAGGATGCTCGGGTTGCTGATCACGCCGTGGTCGATCTCGATCGCCCGGGAGACGGTCCGGTCCGCCGCCCAAGCGGTCGGCCCCTCCATGACTGTGCGCAGGAACGGGAGCAGCGCCTCGCTGATCTCCCAGGTGGCCGAGTTCCACAAGTACGACGGGGTGTGGTCGACCGCGTAGTAGTTGACGCCGGTGCCGACCGTGAACATCGGGTCGTCGAACGTGGTGGGCTTCGCCCACTCGAACCCCATCCCCTCGTCGCACGAGACGTCGACGATCAGGCTGCCGGTGGCGAACCCCGCCAGATCCTCGGTACGCAGATAGGTCAACGGTGCGGCGACGTCCTGGAGCGTGCAGTTGACGACGATGTCGTGCGACGCCAGGAACTCCGGGAGCAGGACGTTGCCGTCCTTCGTGAGCACCTCGCTGAGGTGGGTCTCGCCGTCGCCGGTGTGGAGCTGGGCGATGTGCGCGCCGTGGATCGGGGAGCCGACCGCTGCTGCGCCGCGCTGGGTGAGGACCTGGATGTCGTGGATGCCCTGCGCCGTGAGCGCAGTCACCGCACCCCGTGCCGTCGCCCCGAAGCCGATGACGACTGCGCTGCGACGAGGCCCGTACATGCCCGTGGATCCGATGAGGCTCAGGGCATGGAGCACCGAGCAATAGCCGGCGAGCTCGTTGTTCTTGTGGAACACATGCAGGCTGAAGTCACCACGGCCGCTCCAGTGGTTCATCGCTTCGAATGCGATCAGCGTGAGCCGGCGGTCGATCGCCGTCTGCGTCAGCCCGGGGTCCTGCACACAGTGCGGCCATCCCCACAGCACACGCCCCTGGGGGATCACGGCCACGTCGGCCGCCTGCGGCTTCGGAAGCAGCAGCACGTCAGCCGTCTCGATGACCGCGGATCGATCCGCGACCCTACCGACCCGCGACTCGACGTACCCGGGCTCCAGCTGGAAGTCAGCGCCGTAGCCACGCTCGACGATCATCCGCGCGCGGATGTCCGGGTCGATCAGATCGAGGTGATGAGGGTGGATCGGCAGCCGGTGCTCGTTCTCCATCGAGGATGCCGCGAGCAGTCCGAGGGTGAGCAGCGTGCTGGTCGATGAGCTGGGGGCGGTGGAAAAGGGTAGAACAGCGCCGGACATCCGGACTCCCATCATTGGGGAACCAGGGTCAGCTCCTGACTCGATCGTACGTGCCCCCTGTTCTGCCTGGCGATCGCCGACAACGTGACCGTGCTGGCTGCTGCCCCGAACCAGTCGCCGGTGGCACGTTGATGACGGATGTCGTGGAGTTCGAGTCGCCTGCCGGGTCGGTCGGGCGGTTGGGCTCTTCCTGTCCCGTCACGATGCCTCGCGCAGGACGAGCTCGAGCAGTCCGGGGAAGCGCGCCTCGAGGTCCTCGCGCCGCAGGCGGTTCATGCGGCGTACGCCCACATCGTGCTGGTGGATGATCCCCGCCTCGCGCAGGGTCCGGAAGTGCCGGGTCCCTGCGGCCTTGCTGACGGGCAGCGGGAACTCGGTGCAGGGCGTGGGGTCCGCCGAGGCGGCGAGCTGGACCACGATGCCCCGTCGGATCGGGTCCACCAGCGCCGACATGACCTGGAACAGGTCGAGCTCCTCCCGCTCGGGGTGCGTGAGGGGAGTCGAGGTGCGGCTGGCCATGTTCTCAGTATCTCGCAGGCCTATGTTTAAATGAAGGTGAACATAGCGACGGGACGTCTCAGCACGTACAGTCCACCACCTTCGTCGGATCGAGGATCATGTCCAGGCTCGGAATCATCGGCAGCGGGAACATCGGGGCGGCCATCGCCCGGCTGGCGGTGGCGGGCGGCGTACCTGTCGTCATCGCCAACTCGCGGGGACCGGAGAGCTTGGCCGGCCTGGTGGAGGAGCTGGGCCCGCTGGCCGTGGCGGGTACGACCGAGGATGCGGCGGCCGCGGGCGAGGTCGTGGTGCTCTCGGTGCCGCTGCCGGCCCACACGAGCATCCCGCCGTCGCTGCTCGCCGGCAAGGTGGTGCTGGACACGGGCAACTACTACCCCTACCGGGACGGCCGCATCCGCGAGCTGGACGACGAGCAGGTCACCACGAGCGAGCTCGTGCAGCGGCACTTCGCGGGCGCGCAGCTGGTCAAGGCGTTCAACAACATCCTGGCCCATCACATCCCGCTGCTCGCCCGGCCTTCAGGAGCCGCCGACCGTACGGCCCTGCCGGTGGCCGGCGACGACCAGCGGGCGAAGTCGCTCGCGGCCGCCATGATCGATCGCCTGGGCTACGACGTGCACGATGCGGGAACCCTCGCCGAGAGCTGGCGCTTCGAACCGGAGGCTGCCGGCTACACCCGCGTCTACCTCGCCGACCAGTCGACGCCAGTCGAGGACATGCTGACCGCACCCGCCGCTCCGGTTGACGCCGAGCGTCTTGCGTCTGTGCTCGAGAGCGCTGAGCGCGTACGGGTCGCGGAGCGGTCCTTCTGAAGTCCCGGATCGCCGCCGACTACCGCCAGGGCTGCCGCCCGGGGCCGGTGGGGTGGGTGCCGGTGACGCCCATGACGACCGAGTAGAGGCTGGTCTCGGCGGTGATGAAGAGTCGGTTGCGCTTGGCGCCGCCCCACGAGATGTTGGAGACGACTTCGGGGACGTTCAGCCGGCCGATGAGAGTGCCGTCGGGGTCGTAGCAGTGCACGCCGTCGTTCATCGCGGCGGCCCAGAGGCGACCGCCGTCGTCGAAGCGGAGGTTGTCGAAGCGGGCGTCGTCGCGGGCTCCGGCGTTGGCGAAGACCTCGCCGTCGGACAGGGTGCCGTCCTCGCGTACGTCGAAGACCCAGATGTGGCCGGCGCGGGTGTCGGAGACGAAGAGCTGGCGTTCGTCGGGGGAGAAGACCAGCCCGTTCGGGGCGCCGAAGCAGTCCGCGACCAGGCGGACCTCGCCGGTGGCGGGGTCGATCCGGTAGACGTTGTTGGAGCCGATCTCGCTCTCGGCGCGGTAGCCCTCGTAGTCGCTGGTGATGCCGAAGTCTGGGTCGGAGAACCAGATCGAGCCGTCGGATTTCACGGTCGCGTCGTTGGGGCTGTTCAGGCGTTTGCCCTGCCAGCGCTACGCCATCGAGGGCGTCAGCGGAACCCAGGCGACGGTGGTCCTGGAGACCTTCTTCGAGCGGCCGCTCTCGCCTCTGGTCGCGGACCAGGCCTGATGCCCGAGGGGTGACTCACTCAAACCGGGTGAAGCAGTGATGGCTAGGTGCGCGAACGGTGGAAGTGGCCGACCTCCCCAGGTGCAGGTTCAGTCCTTGACGTACTTCCCCCTGACGGTCGGTCGTTGCCCGGATCCGCTGAGTAGAGGACAAGTCATGGCCGACAAGGAATTCAACGGCGTCATCAATCTGGACGTCCGGGACTCGGTCCCGGACTGGTCCCCGTACGAGCTTCCGAGGGCGCAGGAGGGCGCGCCCAACGTGCTCGTGGTCCTCTACGACGACACCGGCATGGCCACCTGGTCGCCGTACGGCGGGCGGGTCAACATGCCGACGCTGCAGCGCCTGGCAGACAACGGACTGACCTACACCCAGTGGCACACAACCGCGCTGTGCTCGCCGACCCGATCTTGTCTGCTGACCGGCCGCAACCACACCACGAACCGGGTGGCCTCGATCATGGAGGCGACCAACGGCTTCCCGGGGCAGGCCGGCCGCATTCCGGAGGAGTGCGCCACCATCGGGCACATCTTGCAGGACAACGGGTACAGCACGTTCTGGCTGGGCAAGAACCACAACGTTCCGGAGGAGGACAACTCCGCCGGTGCCAGCCGCAAGCAGTGGCCCCTGCAGCAGGGCTTCGACCGGTTCTACGGCTTCCTCGGAGGCGAGACGAACAACTGGTACCCCGACCTGGTCGAGGACAACCACTACATCGACCAGCCCTACACGCCCGACGAGGGTTACCACCTCTCCAAGGACCTCGCCGACCGCGCGATCAAGATGCTGCGCGATCAGAAGGCGTCCAACCCGTCGAAGCCCTGGTACATGTGGTTCTGTCCCGGCGCCAACCACGCGCCGCACCACGCACCCCAGGACTACATCGACAAGTACAAGGGCGTCTTCGACGACGGCTACGACGCCTACCGCGAGTGGGTGCTCGCCCGAATGATCGAGAGAGGCGTCCTGCCCGAGGGCACCGAGCTGACCCCCTGGAACCCCGTGGCCGAGGATCAGGCCAACCCGGCCGACCATGTCACGCCGTGGGATGAGCTCAGCGATGACGAGAAGCGACTCTTCGCCCGGATGGCGGAGGTCTTCGCCGGCTTCAGCGAGTACACCGACGCGCAGGTCGGCCGGGTCATCGACTACCTGGAGGAGACCGGTCAGCTCGAGAACACGATCGTCTTCTACTGCGCCGACAACGGCGCCTCGGGCGAGGGATCGGACGCCGGTTCGGTCAACGAGAACAAGTTCTTCAACAACTACCCCGATGACCTCGCCGAGAACCTCGCAATGCTGGACAAGCTCGGTTCGCCGGAGACGTACAACCACTATCCGACCGGCTGGGCGGCCGCCTTCAGCACGCCGTTCCAGATGTTCAAGCGGTACAGCCAGTACTCCGGCGGCACGTGCGACCCGTTGATCATCCACTGGCCGGCCGGTATCAAGGCGAAGGGCGAGATCCGGCACCAGTACCACCACGTCACCGACATCGTGCCGACCATCCTGGAGCTCGCCGGCCTGGAGATGCCGGAGGTCTACCGGGGGGTGGAGCAGGAGCCTCTGCCCGGGGTGTCGATGCGCTACAGCTTCGACAGCCCGGACGCGCCGACCAAGAAGAAGCGCCAGTACTACAACATGCTCGGCACCCGTGGCGTCTGGCAGGACGGCTGGAAGGCTGCCGCCACTCACGCACCGCTGTCCGGGAAGGGCAACTTCGATCAGGACCGGTGGGAGCTGTACCACGTCGAGGAGGACCGGTCGGAGTCGAAGGACCTGGCCGAGCAGTATCCGGAGAAGGTGCAGGAGCTGGTCGCCGCCTGGTTCGAGGAGGCCGAGAAGTACCACGGGCTCCCGCTCGACGACCGCTCCGCGATGGAGCTGGCGACCACCCCGAGGCCGGTGCCCGAGCCGGCACGCAACCGCTACGTCTACTACCCGGGCAGCGGTGCGGTTCCGGAGGGCGTGGCTGTGAACGTGCGGGGCCGGTCGTACAAGATCATCGCGGACGTCGACATCAGCGACGGCGCCGAAGGGGTGATCTTCGCGCACGGCTCCCGGTTCGGCGGGCACGCCCTGTTCCTCCAGGACGGCAAGCTCCACTACGTCTACAACTTCCTCGGCATCCCGCCGGAGCAGACCTTCGTCTCTGAACCGCTGACCCCGGGGCCGCACGCGCTGGGGATGGAGTTCATCCGCGAAGGCGTCGGGCCGTACAAGGAGTCGGTCGGCACCACCAACCTGTACGTCGACGACCAGATCGTGGCCACGGGGGAGATGCGTGCCCAGGTCGGCAAGTTCACCCTGTGCGGCGATGGCCTCTGTGTCGGCTTCGACAGCGCCGATGCGGTCAGCCGCAGCTACCGGGCACCGTTCACGTTCACCGGGGGAAAGATCCTCGGCGTCGCCGTCGACGTCAGCGACGAGAGCTACCTCGACCTCGAGACCGAAGCTCTCGCCGCCTTGGCCCGCGACTGAGCAGGAGGGATGCGTACGCCGGTGAGTTCCTCGGAGACGGTCCACAGTCGCTGCTGGGTCTGCGGGTCGTAGGAGGCGGGGCTCGAGGTCACCAGCTTCGGATGTCCGCGGACCTCGCCCCGGCCGCCGGGTCCGTAGTACTGGCCACCGAGGACGGCCGGGTCGGTGGCGGCGCGGAGCGTGGGCAGGGCGCCCATCTCGGCCGGCTGGGTGATCAGCGGCGCGAGCCAGGTGAGCGGCACCCGAAGTGCGGCGGGTGTGTTGCGGGCGAGCTCGGTGTTGGATCCGCCGGGATGAGCGGCCACCGCGACCGTGGTGCCGTGCGGTGCGAGCCGGCGCTGAAGCTCGTAGGTGAACATCAGGTTGGCGAGCTTGGCCTGGCCGTAGGCGGCGACGCGGCTGTAGGAGCGTTCCCACTGCAGGTCGTCGAAGTGGATGTCGGCCCGGATGCGGTGACCGATGCTGCTGACGGTGACGACCCGGGACCCGGGGACGGGGAGGAGGTGGTCCAGCAGCAGCCCGGTGAAGGCGAAGTGGCCCAGATGGTTGGTGCCGAACTGCAGCTCGAAGCCGTCCTCGGTGGTCTGCTTCGGCGTGTACATCACGCCGGCGTTGTTGATCAGGAGGTCGATCCGCGGATGGGCGGCGCGGAGATCGGCGGCCGCCGATCGGATCGAGTCCAGAGAGGTCAGGTCGAGGACCTGGACGGAGACGTCGCCGTCGATGCGTGCGGCCGCCTGCTTCCCCTTCTCGACGTCGCGGACGGCCAGGACCACGTGGGCTCCGTGCTCCGCGAGCATCCGGGCGGTCTCGTAGCCCAGCCCGGTGTTGGCGCCGGTCACGATCGCCACTCTGCCGTGCTGATCGGGGATGTGCTGCTCGGTCCAGGTCTCGCTCATTTGTCCGCTCCCTAAAGAACCATCGGTCTGTTACGACCAACTTAAGAGACCGGTGGTCTAATGTCAAGGGACCGGCGGTCTTTAAGTTAGCCTGGGACCGTGACATTCCAACGGGCGCGAAGCGACGAGCAACGGGAGATCCGCCGCCGGGCGATCCTGGACACGGCGGCGGCGATGCTCGACGAGATGCCGGTGGCCGAGGTGAGTCTCAACGAGCTCAGCCGGCGGGTGGGGCTGGCCAAGTCGAACGTCCTGCGCTACTTCGAGTCGCGCGAGGCGGTGCTGCTCGAGCTGCTGGACGACTTCTTGGGAACGTGGCTCGAGGAGCTGGCCGAGGAGCTGGCCGCGGGTATCGAGGCCGACGCGTCACCGGAGGTGCGGGCGGACCAGCTGGCCGAGGTCCTCAGCCGGTCGCTGTCGGAGCGGATGGTGCTCTGCGACCTCTTCGGCGCGCAAGGCGGTGTCCTCGAGCACAACGTCTCGGTCGAGGTCGTCAAGCGCCACAAGCGCTCCTCCCACGCGAAGCTCGTGACCATGGTCGAGCTCGTGCGCCGTCACCTGCCCGAGCTCGGTGACGGCGCCCAGACGTTCTGCGTGATGAGCCTGATCTCCGCGGGTGCTCTCGCGGCGTACGTCCCCCCACCGCCGAGCCTGCTAGCCGCATATGCGGACGAGCCGGACCTCGGCGTACTCCATCTGGATCTGCGCGACGCCCTGCGGACCTCGTGCAGCGCCGCACTCGTGGGCGTGCTGCCACGCGCCTGATGTCAGGCGGGGACCTTGTCGAGGAAGCCGCGTACGTCACGGATCCGCTGGTCCGCATCGACCACGACCACGTCGAAGCCGACGACGACCGGCTCCTCGCCGGCCGGTCCCAGACCCCACTGGAAGCGGGCCTGCTGGTGGTGGAAGTCGACCGTGCCCACAGGGGTGAACACGAAGTCCGGGAACTGCGCGCGTACGGCCTGGATGGTCGCCCCGACGGCCTCGCGCCCCTGCACGTCGGCGAGCGGGTCCACGTAGACGCAGTCGTCGGACCAGTGCTTGGCCAGCAGCTCGGTGAGCACCGACTCGTCGGTGGCGTTCCAGGTGTCGAGGTAGCGCGTCACGATGTCGTTCATGGTGTCTTCCTTCTCTCGGATCGGGTTGCCACGAGAAGGTTCGCCGCTGATCGGTGCGCCGGTCGATGACCTCTGAGGTCATGGTCGTTGTGATGCCGGGTTGGCTAGCCTCGGGCCGTGATCTCAACCGCGACGTCACCGTCAGCGTCTTCATCATCTGTCGGCACTGAGCTTCGCCGCTGGCGCGAGCTGCGGTCCTTGAGCCAGCTCGCGCTCGCCACCCAGGCCGAGGTGAGCACCCGGCACGTGAGCTACGTCGAGAACGGACGCTCCCGGCCGACGCCGGAGATGATCGTCCGGCTGGCCGAGGTGATGCGGGTGCCCATGGCCGAGCAGAACCGGCTGCTGCTCGCTGGCGGCTTCGCCCCTCGCTATCCGCACCGCGCCACCGACCACGACGCGCTCGCGCCGGTGATGGCCGGACTTCGCAGCCTGTTGGACGCACATGCGCCGTATCCGGCTCTGCTCCTCGACGACCATTGGGACATCGTCGATGCCAACCAGCCCGTCGACGGGCTGCTCGACGGCTGTGACCCCAGCCTGCTCGAGCCTCCGCTGAACGTGATCCGGCTCTGCCTGCATCCGCGAGGACTCGCCCCGCGCATCCGCAACCTCCCCGTCTGGCGTGCTCACCTGCTCCACCAGCTCGGCCGGCGCATCACGCACACCGGCGGTGACCCGGCCCTGGTCGGGCTCCGCGACGAGGTCACCGCCTACCCTCCGGTGACGGGTCGTCCGCCCGGCCGTTGGCCGACCCGGTCGTCCCGCTGGAGATCGAGGCAGGGGGCCTCGTGCTCCGCTTCTTCAGCGTCGCCAGCCAGATCGAGAGCGCCTCCGACGTCACGCTCAACGGCCTCCATCTGGAGACCTTCGTCCCCGCCGACGACCGGACGCGACAGGTGCTGAGCGCCGGTCGGGACGAGGTGAACGCGTGAGCCTCTTGCTCGGCCTCTGTTATTGGGCCGCCTACCTCGGCGGGTGGACTCGGGCTCGCCCGCTTCGACCAGGGTTCGGTCAGCCCTTGATCAGCCGCATGGTCTGGTGCGAGAGCAGCCTGTTCACCGCGGGCAGCCGGGAGATCGTCCCGACGATGAGGGCCTCGTACGCATCGGGGTCGGCGACCTGGACGCGCAGGTAGTAGTCGGGCTGGCCGAGCATGCGGCGCATCTCGGTGACCTCGGGGACCGCGACGGCGGCGGTCTCGAAATCCTCGATGGTCTTGCCGTCGTTGACGGCGATGTCGATGGCCACGATCACCTCGAAACCGCGTCCGCCGCTCTTCGGGTCGATGCTGGCGTGGTAGCCCTTGATCACGCCTTCGCGCTCCAGGCGCTGTACGCGGCGCAGACATGGCGCCGGGGTGAGCCCGACCCGTCGGGCCAGCTCGGCGTTGCTCAGCCGGGCGTCATCCTCGAGCTCGGCAATGATTGCTCGATCCAGGTCGTCAATCGCATGATCATTGCGCACAGTGGCACTTTAGCATCGCCAATGGGCAACCCAAGGACGTCAGAACTTTCCTAGGCTTGCGGCATGCAAGTGATGGAGTCGGAGGCAGTTCCCCAGGCGCGCGACGAAGCGCGCAGCGAGGTCGCGGCGGGATGGCGCATCGTGCTTCCCGCCTGTGTCGCGGTCGTCCCGCTGGGGCTGGCGCTCGGCGTACTTGTGGTCCAGTCCGGGCTCGCCTGGTGGTGGGCGCCGGTGCTCGGAGCGGTCGTTTTCGCCGGCTCCATGGAGTTCCTGCTGGTCGGCCTCCTGGCCGCCGCCGCGCCGCTGGCGCAGATCGCGGTGAGCACGCTGCTGGTGAACTTCCGGCACGTCTTCTACGCCATCTCGTTCCCGATGCACCGCGTTCACGGCCGCGGGTGGAAGGCCTACAGCACCTTCGCCCTGACCGACGAGGCGTACGCGCTCACCGCGACGCCGGAGGCGGCCGGCTGGTCGCGGACGCGGATCATCAGCATCCAGGCGTTCTTCCATCTGGCGTGGGTGCTCTGCGTGGCCGCCGGCGCCGGGCTGGGCTCGCTGATCCCGCCGCAGGTGGTCGGCCTCGACTTCGCCGTCACCGCATTGTTCGTGGTGCTGGGGATCGAGGCGTACAAGGTCCGTCGGTCGGTGCCGATCTCGGCTCTTGCTCTGGGCTGCGCGATCGTCGCGGCGCTGATCTCGCGGGACAACATGCTGCTGATCGCGATGGGCATGTTCTGTGTCGCGCTGGTCTGCTCGTACGTCCTCGCCGCCCGCAGGAGCAGGCGTGACTGATCCCTGGTACGTCCTGTCCGCCGTCCTCGTCTCCGCGGCCGTCACCTGGACCCTTCGCGCGGCGCCGTTCGCGATGCTCGCTCCGCTGCGCCACAGCGCGCTGCTGGCCTACATCGGCGACCGGATGCCCATCGGCGTGATGGTCATCCTCGCCGCCTACACCCTTCGTGACACCGACCCTGTCGTCCTGACTTCTGCCGGACCGGCCGCCCTGGCCCTCGCGATCACGATCGGGCTGCACCTGTGGCGAGGCAGCATGACGCTGAGCATCTTCGCCGGCACGGCGGCGTACGTCCTGGTCACCTCCGTCATCGCGGCCTGAGCGGCGGCGATCGCGACTACGGTGTGCGCATGACCGTAGAGAACAAGGCCAGGAAATCTCGTCAGCGAGGCGACGGACGGAACAGGTTCGAACACTTCGTGGAGGTGGTCACCTCTGTGGTCAGCCATGCTCCGTTCTTCTATGTGATCGTCGGCGTTCTGCTGGTATGGGTGGTGAGCTTCCCGCTCTGGTCCTCGAGCACCAAGTGGGAGCTGGCGGTGCACACGGGTTCCTCGGTCCTCTCGCTGCTGTTGCTCGTGCTGCTCCAGAACGCCGAGCGGCGTTCGGAGGAGGCGTCCCACGAGAAGCTCAACGTCATCGCCTCGGCCCTCTCTGATCTCATGGAGTCCCGGGCCCGCGACGACGAGGAGCTCGCCGACTCGGTGCGCATCCTGCGCGAGGCCGTGGGGCTCGAGGAGCGACACTGAATACTGGCGACATCACCCGCTGAGAAGGAGTGCACATGACAGAGCAGACGATCCCTGAGCCGGTCGCGGCCTTCATCGAGGCCGTCAACCGGCACGACGAGTCCGCGTTCCTCGACGCCTTCACCGAGGGTGGAGCCGTCGACGACTGGGGCCGTGTCTTCACCGGACGTGAGCAGATCAAGGGGTGGAGCGACAACGAGTTCATCGGCGCGAACGGCACCCTCGCCGTCGAGGAGGTCGAGGCCGCGGGCAACAGCGTGACCGTCATCGGTGACTGGCGCTCCACCCACGCCAACGGCCGCTCGAAGTTCGTCTTCGAGATCGACGGCGACCGGCTCACCAAGATGACCATTCGCGAGGGCTGACCCGCCTTGACCTCGATCCGCTGGGGGAGTGGGCGCTGGACCCATCCGCCCGTCGCCGCTGTCGAGCGCGGCTCCGACCTGCTCGTCACCGCCGCCGAGGGGAGCGACGCGTGGCGTACGACCTCCTACGGGTTCGTCCAAGACAGCGAGCACGCCCTACTGGCTCCCTTCGGCCAGGACACCGCGGTCGAGGTCGAGTTCACGGCCGCGTTCTCGCAGCAGTTCGACCAGGCCGGGATCTTCGTACGCGTCAGCGAGTCACACTGGGTCAAGGCAGGCGTCGAGTACGCCGACGGCCGTCCGCAGCTCGGTGCCGTCGTCACCGACGGCAGGTCCGACTGGTCGCTGGCGCCGGTGCCCGACTGGCGCGACCGGCGGGTCCTCATGCGGGTCAGCCGATCCGGTGACGCGCTCACCATCCGGGCCGCGGTCGACGGTGGGTCTCTTCAGCTCGTCCGACTGGTCCCCTTCGCCCCGGACCTCTTCGCCGAGGCCGGGCCGTTCACCTGTGCTCCCACGCGGGCAGGGCTCACGATCGCCTTCCATGCCTGGCGTACGACTTCGGCCGACGCCGCCCTGCACTGATCGGCTAGTTGATGATCTCGGCCCGGTCGTCCGTCCGGATGGCAGCGAGGCGGTCTCGCCACATCTGCAAGGCCTCGGGGGTCAGCCGGGTCCAGTCGTGGACCTCGGAGACGATCCGGAGCGGCGCCTTGCTGCGGTAGGAGCGGGTCGGGTTGCCGGGGAACTTCTTGTCCGTGACATTGGGGTCGTTCTCGTAGTCCCCGGTCGGTTCGACGAGGTAGACCCGTGGATCACCGTCGCCGGGGGCGATCTCGGCGGCGAGACCTGCGCCGTCGGGAAGCGCGGTGAAGTAGATGTGGTTCATCACGACGTCGGGCTTGTAGTTGGAGCGGAACCCGGCGGTGAGTAGATCTCCTTCGCGAAGATCGGCCTTTGTGCCGTGGTAGAACGGCCCGTCGTCCAGCGGCTTACTCATGGCTGCAGGTTATTCGACGGATCGGGCATTTGTGTTTGGGTTCCAGCGTGGGTGGGGCCAATACGTTGTTTGGGTTGGGAGATTTAGAAGCAGGGTGCCTGGGTTGGGTGCCACGTGGGTGTCTTGCGGGCTTCCAGCAGCGGTCTGGGTTTTGGTGGGGATACCTGTCCCTGATTGGGTTCATGGGTTTTGCGTTGTGTGGTAGGCTCGGCACAGGCGTGAACGTGAAGGCCGACCACCTCTCAAGAGGCGTGCTCTGTTCATCCGGGACACAACGGGTGTGGGGTAATCCAGGGGAACCAGGGGCGTGAACGCTGAGCTGCGAGGGTAAGTAATAGCCCGTACTGCCGGGCCTCCGAGACCAGCGAACCAACCGGGATTCTGCACAGGCAGAAACCCTTGAGTTCGTACGTCGGGAGGTGACCGTGATGACCACGCTGCAACAGCCACGACACCCTGTGCTCGGGGCCGTGGTCGCGGTTACTGCCTCGCTTGGTCTGGTTGCTGAGGCGAATCCGGCGTTCATGGCCACCGACCAGAAGGCCGCCACCCTGGTCGAGATCGCGCGGGCGAAGGCGCAGTTGGCTGAGCTCGAGCTGCGGGTGCTCGCCGTTGCTGACGATGTCGCGGCCGAGTCCGCGGCGCGGGATGTGGCGGCGTGGCTGCATCACCACACCCACCAACGCCCCGAGACCCTGCGCGCCGACCTCCGGTTGGCCGAGGCCTTGGACCGGACCTATCACCAGGTCGCCGAAGCCATGCGCCGCGGGGACTGCAACCCGGCCCAGGCCCACGTCATCGTGAATGCCCTCGACGACCTCCCCGCCGACCTCGACCCCGAGATCAAGACCAAGGCCGAGGAGGCCTTGGTCGCTTACGCGACCCGGTTCGACCCCACCCAACTCCGTCGTCTCGGGCGCCGGATCCTCGATGTCATCGCGCCCGAGATCGCCGAGGCCGAAGAAGCCCGACGCCTCGCCGCGGAGGAGGCCCACGCCCGCAAGAAGACCCGACTCAGCATGCGCCGTCTCGGCGACGGCACCACCCGCATCTCGGCTGTGGTCCCGGATGCGGCCGCGGACCGGCTGGCCACCAACCTGGAAGCCTTCGCCTCACCCCGCCGCGACGACGGCACCCGCACCGACACCGGCGAATACCTCCCCTACGACCGCCGCCTGGGGCGAGCGTTCTGCCAGCTCCTCGAGACCCTCGACCCGACCGGCTCCCGATCCATGGCGGGGACGCCACCACGGTGATCGTCACGATCGATATCGACCAGCTCCGCAAAGAGGCTGGCGTCGGTGACATCCTCGGTGGCAGCCCGATCACCGCGGCCGAGGCACGGCGCCTGGCCTGCACCGCGAACATCATTCCGGCGGTCCTCGGGGGTGCCTCGGAAGTCCTCGATCTCGGGCGCAAGGAACGCTTCTTCACCGCCGCCCAACGCCGTGCCCTCCTGCTGCGTTCGGAGACCTGTGAGGCCGAGGGCTGCGACATCCCCGGCACCTGGGCAGAGGCCCACCACTGGATCGCCTGGGCTCAAGGCGGCGCGACCGACCTCGACAACGCCGCCCTGCTCTGCTCCCATCACCACCACCGCGCCCACGACGCCGCGTACCTCCACGAACGCCTACCCAGCGGCGACATCCGCTTCACCAGACGCACATAGACCCGACGTACGGTTGCCAACATGAGCGCCATCCCGATCGGGCCGACACCGGAGGGCATCAGACCAGCGGAGCCGGCGGATGCCCCGCGGCTGAAGGAGATAGCGCGAGCGGCGTACGCGAGGTACGTGGAGCGGATCGGGCTCGAGCCGGCGCCGATGGGGGCGGACTACGAGGAGGCGATCGAGTCCGCCGAGGTCTGGGTGGCGACGGCTGATGGCGAGGTCGCCGGATACGCGGTCATGAGGCACCCGGGGAACGACGGCGTGCTGTTGGAGAACCTCGCGGTGGCACCGGGTCATCAGGGCAGGGGGATCGGACGAGCGCTGATCGCCCATGTCGAGGCTCGCGCGATGGCCCGCGGCGCGAGGTGCGTCGAGCTCTTCACGCATGAGGCGATGACCGAGAACCGGCGACTCTACGCGCGGTTGGGGTATGGGGAGACCGGCTACTTGGTCGAGAGTGGATACCGTCGTGTGCTCATGAAGAAGACACTCTGATGTGGGTATCGGTGGTCGGGTCTTCTGGTTCGGGCAAGTCGACGGTCGCCAGGAGACTGGCGGACATCCTCGGCGTGCCTTACGTCGAGCTCGCCGCGATTCATTGGCGCCCGGGGTGGGTCGAGGAAGAACCCGCCGCGGTGGCGCGTGATGGTGCAGGTCACTCTGCGTACGTTGCGGAGAGCCGCACTCCCGCCTGCGATTCGTCAGGCTTCGATCGAGGCGGGATGTCGAACGGTTCCTAGCGCGCGCCGCCGGCGTGCAGGATCTCGATGTCGAGTGCTGACAGCTGCTCGATCACGTCATCGGCCGGGTCGGCGTCGGTGATGATGCCGGTGATCTGACCCCAGGGGAGCACCCGGTAGGGGGAGGCGGTGCCGATCTTCTCCGAGGAGGCGAGGATGTACGTCTCGGCCGCACGCGCGGCCAGGGCGCGCTTCATCGCTGCGTCCTCGGCGTCGCCAGTGGTGAGACCGGCCTCGGGGTGGACGCCGGTGACGCCGATGAGGCAGAGGTCGGCGGAGACGTTCTGGGCTGCCTCGACGGCTGCCGCGCCACAGGCGACGGCGGAGTGCTTGAAGACCCGGCCGCCGAGGAGGAACAGGTCGGCGCTCGGGTGCTGCAGGAGGGCCGCGGCGACGGTCGGGCTGTTGGTGATGACGGTGCACTCCAGGTCCCGGGGAAGCGCCTCCGCGACGGCGAGTGCGGTGGTGCCTCCATCCAGGATGAGCGTGCTTCCGGGGCGTACGAGACCGGCCGCCGTGGCCGCCACCGCACGCTTTCCACCGGGCTCGACGGTGTGACGAGTGGTGTAGTCGACGACCGCGGGGGAGACGGGGAGCGCGCCACCGTAGACCCGCTGGCAAAGCCCCTCCGCGGCCAGATCGCGCAGATCGCGGCGGATGCTGTCCTCGGAGACGCCCAGGTCTGTCGCGACATCCTTGGCCACGATCTTGCCTGTTTCGTCCAGAATGCGCAGGAGGTGAGCGCGACGCTGTCCAACAAGCATGCACGTTCCTTTCTATTCTTGCACAGTATTGCATGTACGCTGCCGCCATGACGACAGCCAATGCCGACGCGCGCCCAGGCATCGAGGTCCCCGACCATCGGGGCCGCATCGGTCTCGACCGCGCCGGGCGGGAGCTGACCCGCAACCCCGACGTCGTGGTCCGAAACGTCGAGCTGACCTCACAGGGGTGGCACGTGCTCAGGCGCACCACGTTCGACTACCGCCGACGGGACGGGCGCTGGGAGACGCAGCAGCGCGAGACGTACGACCGTGGGAACGGCGCCGTGCTCCTTCCCTACGACGTCGAGCGCGGCACGGTCCTGCTGACGCGGCAGTTCAGATATCCGGTCTACGTCAACGACCATCCCGACGGGCTCCTCATCGAGGCGGCCGCGGGGCTGCTGGATGCCGATGACCCGGTCACCGCCATCCGCCGGGAGAGCGCCGAGGAGCTCGGCATCAGTCTCGACCACGTCGACCACGTCTTCGACGCCTACATGAGCCCCGGGTCGGTGACCGAGCGGCTCCACTTCTTCGCGGCGGCCTACTCGCCGGCGAGCCGCACCGGAGACGGGGGAGGAGTCGCCGAGGAGGGCGAGGACATCGAGGTGCTCGAGCTCGACTTCACCGAGGCGCTCGCGATGACGCGGGACGGCCGGATCATCGACGGCAAGACGGTCATGCTCCTGCAGTGGGCCGCCCTCGACGGACCCTTCGCCCGAGTCAGGAGTCGGCAGGCTTGCGGGTGAAGGTCAGGTGGGTGACGCCGCTGGGCGTCGATACCGCCTCGATGTCGTAGTCGTTCTCGGTGCCCTCCAGCCCGTCCCAGACACGTACGCCACGACCGAGGACGATCGGGACCTGGACCAGGTGCATCAGGTCGACGAGCCCAGCAGCGACGAAGTCGCGCACCACGGTCGCGCCGCCCCCGAGGCGTACGTCCTGACCGTCGGCTGCCTCGAACGCGGCCGCCAGCGCCTCGGCCGGAGGCGCATCCAGGAAGTAGAAGGTCGTGCCACCCTCCATCTCCACGGGCGGACGCGGCCGATGGGTGAGGATGAAGGTCGGCGAGTGGAACGGCGGGTTGGGGCCCCACCAGCCCTTCCACTCGGGGTCGTCCTGCCATCCCGGCGGACCGAACTTGTTCGCACCCATGATCTCGGCGCCGATGCCCTGGCTGTGCCGCTGTGCGAACGCGTCGTCCGCGCCCGCGCCGCCGGACGAGTCCCAGTAGCGGGTGGCGAACATCCATTCGTGAAGGCGCTCGCCGGCATGCCCGAACGGAGCCTCGGCCGACTGCGGCTCCCCGGTGGCGAAGCCGTCGAGCGAGATCGAAAGATTGTGGACTCTGGTGAGTGGCATGGGTTCCTCCGTGAACCATGACGTCGAGGTCAGCTCGCCGTCTTGTCGAGCGTACTGCTCGAGGATCAGCCGCGGAGGTGATCGAACAGGATCTCCATGGATGCCTCGAGGTGCCCGATGTCGCCCGTCGAGCGCAGCACCAGCACGCCGCCCTGGATCCCGGCGATCATCGCGGCCGCGCAGCGCACCGGGTCGATACCGGCGCGGATCAGGCCGGAGGCCTGCATGGTGCGGATCCCGCGCTCGACCTCGGCCTGCCACCGCCCGATGAGGGCCGAGATGACCTCGGGTGCGCCGGGCGTCTCCGCGAGCTGGCTCATCAGCGATCCCAGCGGACACTGCTGTCCCTGGGCCCGGTAGCGGGCGAGGACGGTCTCGCGCCATCGCTCCCAGTCCGCCCAGGTGTCGAGAGCCGAGAGGTAGGGCTGCTGGTCCTCGATCACCTGGTCGGCCTCGTAGCGGGCGACCTCGAGGAACAGCTCCTCCTTCCCGCCGGGGAAGTAGTGGAAGATCTGGCTGTTGCTCGTTCGGGTGACGGCTCTGATGTCCTCGAGCGTGATGCCGCCGGGATCCTGGGTGCGCAGGTGGGCGGCCGTGCCCTCGATGATCTGTGCGCGTCTCCGCATGCCTTTCGGCGTCAGCCCCATGCCGCTCCCGCTCGTCGAAAAACTGGACTTGTGAGTCCATTTTACGCTCTCTACCGTCGCAGACATGACACACAGATTCTCTGGGAAGACGGCTCTCGTCACCGGCTCGACCAGCAACATCGGACGCTCGATCGCTCAGCGTCTCGCCGCCGAGGGCGCGCACGTGATCGTGTCCGGCCGCAACGAACAGCGAGGAGCGGCGGTCGTCGAGGCGATCCGTACGAACGGTGGCCGCGCCGACTTCGTCGTCGCGGATCTCGACGGCAGTCCCGAAGCGAGCCTTGCCCTCGCCGAGCAGGCCCTCGCCACGCTCGGTGGGCGGCTCGACGTCCTCGTCAACAACGCCGGGATCTTCCCGGCGGCCAACACCCTCACGGCCGACGCCACGATGTTCGACCAGGTGTACGGCGTCAACGTGAAGGCGCCGTTCTTCCTGACCCAGGCGCTCGCGCCGCAGATGACGGCGGCCGGTGGAGGCGTCATCATCAACCTCGGCAGCTGGGTCGCGCGGCTGAGTCTTCCGCTCGGTGCCCTGTACGCCTCGACGAAGGCGGCCATGGAGACCCTCACGCGCGCCTGGTCCGCGGAGTTCGCCGACAGCGGGATCAGGGTCAACGCAGTCTCGCCCGGTGTCATCCGTGACCCCGCGCTGGAGGGACCCTGGGCCGCCGACGGACTCATGGCCGGCACCCCGGCGGGCGGCTCGGGCGGTCCGGACGCGATCGCCGCGGCCGTTGCGTACCTCGCCTCCGATGAGGCCGAGTTCGTCCACGGCGCCGTGCTGGACGTCGACGGCGGACGGACGGGCGTGGCGGTCGTCGCGGCCTGAGCGTCCGGTCCGGTGTGGCGCCGTGATGGAATTCAGGGGCGCGGCGCCACCACGGAGCGCGGCGTGGCTCGGAGGGTGAGGATGACCGGTTCGTTCTGGTGGGACCTGGCGATCGGCATCGTCGCGGCCCTGTTGCTCACCTGGTTGTGCCTCATCGTCGCGCTGCTCGTCGTCCGCCCGCGCGGTGACCTGCTGCGCGAGGCGCTGCGGATCCTGCCCGATGTGGTGCGGCTGCTGCGCCGGCTCGCGGCTGACAGGTCGATGCCTCGCGGCGTACGGATCAGGCTCGGGCTGCTGATGGTCTACCTCGCGCTGCCGATCGATCTGGTGCCCGACTTCATCCCGGTGCTGGGCTACGCCGACGACGCGATCATCGTCGCCGCCGTCCTGCGTGGTGTCGTACGCCGCGCAGGGATCGACGCGGTTCGAGCCCAGTGGCCGGGCACCGAGGACGGCTTCGCCGCGCTGGTGCTGATCGCCGGACTCGATCGGAAATAGCGCGGACGGCGTCGTCCTTGACTCTGTTCCAGGAACAGGGTTTGGGATCTACACGCTTTTTTACACATACGAAACAGGTCGTATCGTATTGTTTTGGGCATGGCATCTGACGAGAAGCTCGGCCGGCCCACGGATGAGGACCTCACGCGTCGCATCCTGGAGGCGGCGGGACGTCTGCTCGGCGAGAATGGCTACGCCGGGCTGAGCGTGGAGAAGGTCGCCAAGGCCGTCGGTTGCGGCAAGACCGCGATCTACCGGCGCTATGCCGACAAGGGTGCGTTGGTCGCTGCTGTGCTTCGGTCACGGGTGGAGCTCGGGGCGACACCCGACAGTGGCGACGTACGCGCCGACCTTCTCGAGCACGCTCGTCAGAACCAGCGAAACCAGGAGCTCTCTCCCGAACGGGTGCACGGCATGCGGGCGATGTTCGAGCCCGATGTCTTCCCCGCCCTGTGGGAGGGGTTCTTCAAGCACCGCCGCGAGCAGGGGATCGAGATCATCGACCGGGCCATCGCCCGAGGTGAGCTCCCTGCCGATGTCCACCACGACATCATTCTCGACACGATCGCCGGACTCACCCTCTATCGGCAGTCGGTCAAGCGCATCCACATCGACGAGCGCCACTACGTCGACATCATCGACGCCCTCGTCACCCGACCGCCGCGCCGCTAGCCGGTGCCGACGAACAGGCCAACCATGTCCTCTGACGCCCCCACCACCCAGTCCACGCCGAAGATCAGCGCTCGCGCCATCGTCGGCTTCCTCGTCTTCTGCGAGCTCGCCAGCGGCTTCGTCCAAGGTTTCTACGCCCCGCTGCTCGGCGAGATCGCCGACCATCTCCGGGTCTCGGACTCGGACATCACCTGGTTCCTCACCGTGCAGACGCTCGCCGCCGCCGTCTGCGTACCTCTGCTCTCGAAGCTCGGCGACATCTTCGGGCATCGCCGGATGCTGCGCATCGGCGTCGTCTCCGTGCTCGTCGGCACGGTCGTCACGGCGTTCCTGCCCGGCTATCCGCTCGTGCTCGCCGCGCGCATCCTCGTCGGGCCGCTCGCTGTGTGGCTGCCGCTGGAGATCGCGCTGGTGCACAACCGGATCAAGGGCGACACCGCGCGCACCTCGATCGGCCTGCTCGTCTCCTGCCTCACCGGCGGCGCGATCCTGGGCACGATCTCGGCCGGCGTCTTCTCCGCGCTGCTGCCGAGCCTGACCATGACGCTGCTGGTGCCGGTGCTGTTCGTGCTGGTCAGCGTGTACGCGGTCTTCGTCAAGGTGCCCGAGTCCACGACCCGCACCCGGACCAGGATCGACGTGCTCGGGTTCGTCGGCATCGGCCTCGCGATGGTCGTGCTGCTCTTCGGGCTGCGACTGGCCTCCAGCGAGGGGTTCGCCTCCGTCACGACCATCGGCACTCTCGCCGTCGCCCTGGTGATCTTCGCGCTCTGGGTCGTATGGGAGCTGCGCGCGGAGGCACCGGCGATCGACGTACGCCTCATCGTCTCCGGGCGGATGGGGCCGGTCTACCTCACCGCGTTCCTCTTCGGCATGGTCATGTTCGGTGCGCAGTCGCCGTCGACGACGTTCCTGACCGCCGACCCGGCCGAGACCGGCTACGGGTTCGCCGCCACGGCGGGCACGGCATCCGCGGTCACGGCCGTGGTGACGATCCTGGCCACTGTCGGCGCCGCCGTCTTCGCGCCGATCGCCCGCCGGGTCGGCATCCGCGCGGTCCTGGTCACCGGGGCTGTCCTGCCGGCCTGCGGGTTCCTCGTTCAGATCGCGTTCCACTCCGAGCTGTGGCAGATCTTCCTCGTCTCCGCGGTCAACGGCATCGGGATGGGGCTGCTCCTCGGAGCCCTTCCCGCCCTGGTCGCCGAGCTCGCGCCCAGCGACCAGACGGGCATCGCGGCCGGCGTCTACAACTCGCTGCGCACGCTCGGCGGATCGGCCGCCGGGGCCGTGTTCGCCGTCGTGCTCGCCGCCTTCACCGCATCGGGCTCACTGAGCTCCTCGATCGGCGGGTACGTCTCGGTCTGGAGCGTCTGCGCCGCCGCCTTCGTCCTCTCCGCCCTCGCGCTCGCCTTCATGCGGATGCCGCGCGAGAGCGCTGCCGCTGCCGATCCTGTCATCACCCCAGCTCCCACCACCGTCACCCCGGAAGGCTGATCCATGACCATCCCCGACTTCGTCGCCGACGCCGAAGCCCTCCTGCCCGACCTCGTCGCCCTCCGCCGGGCGATCCACGCCGACCCGGAACTGGGCCTCGACGTGCCGCGTACGCAGCAGAAGGTGCTCGCCGCCCTGGCGGACCTGCCGCTCGAGATCACCACGGGCACCGCGACGACCTCGGTCGTGGCGGTGCTGCGTGGGGGGCTTCCCGGACCCACGGTGCTGCTGCGTGGTGACATGGACGCGCTGCCCATCGAGGAGGCGACCGGGCTCGACTTCGCCTCGAGCAACGGCACGATGCACGCGTGCGGCCACGACCTGCACACCGCCGGCCTCGTCGGCGCGGCCAAGCTCCTCTCGGCCCGCCGTGACGAGCTGCACGGCTCGGTGATCTTCATGTTCCAGCCCGGCGAGGAGGGCCACGGCGGGGCCAAGGTCATGCTCGAGGAGGGCCTGCTCGATGTCGCGGGGGAGCGGCCGGTCGCTGCGTACGCGATCCACGTCGGCCCCGGTCCGCGCGGACTCTTCGCCACCCGGCCCGGCGCGATGGCGGCCGGCTCGAACCACCTCTCCGTCACCGTCAAGGGCCGTGGCGGCCACGGTTCTCAGCCGCACCAGACCCTCGATCCGGTGCCCGCCGCCGCCGAGATGGTGCTCGCTCTGCAGAGCTTCGTGACCAGGCGTTTCGACGCGTTCGACCCGGTCGTGCTCTCGGTGACCCGCCTGTCCACGGGCGACGGCGCGATCAACGTCATCCCCGAGACGGTCGAGTTCGCCGCGACCGTACGCAACATGTCACCCGCCTCGCTCGCGATCCTCCAGGAGGGTCTGCCGCGGGTGGTCGAGGGGGTCGCCTCTGCTCACGGGCTGACGGCCGAGGTGCAGTTCGACGTGATGTATCCCGTCACCGTCAACGCGGATGCCGAGACCGCCGACACGGTCGACGTGCTCCGCAGCGTCTTCGGCGAGCAGCGCGTCATGATCATGCCGACGCCGATGATGGGCTCGGAGGACTTCTCCTTCGTCCTCGACGAGGTCCCCGGCACCTTCGTCGGCATGCTCACCTCGCCCGCCGACACCGATCTCGCCACCGTGGAGTGGAACCACTCCCCGCGCGTGGTCTTCGACGACGCCCTGCTCGGAGATCAGGCAGCCGCCCTCGCCGCGATCGCCTTCGCCCGTACGTCACCGTGAGCCTCGGTCGCGGGGTGAGCCCGGGCCGTACGCTGGACGGGTGGCCGAGCGTATCGAGCGGGAGAACGTGGTCGCGTTCCGGCTGGCGTCGCACCATCTCGACGTCCGGGTCGGCGAGAGGGATCTGCTGACGGCCGCCGGGCAGTGCGGCATCCAGAACACTCCACCAGGGTCGGCGCTGCTGGCGTTCCACGCTCGGGTCGAGGGCGTCTCGGCCGCCGGGGTCGCCGGGGTGGTGGAGGACAGGAGCATGCTGCTGACGTGGAGCATGCGGGGTGCCCCGTACTACGTCCCCACCGCCGAGGCCGAGGTCTACACGACAGGGGTGCTTCCGGAGACCGAGGAGGCGCGGAGGCACTTCGTACTGGGCGTCGAGCAGGCCGTCGACCGGCTCGGGCTGAATCTCACGGAGATGGTCGAGATGGTCACGGCGGCCACGTGCGACGTCCTGCCGGGACGGCAGCTCGCGATCGACGAGCTCGGAGCCGAGGTGGCCGTACGCATCGCGCTCGAGCTGACGGCCCAGCAGCGCCGGGTCTGGATCGAGGAGGGGCCCTACGCCGCAGGCCAGCCCATCGGCGAGGCGGTGGTGCACTTCTGCGTCCGCCTGCTCGCACTGCAGCGGACCGTCTGCTTCGCGCCGCGCACCGGGAACAGGGCCCCGTTCGTCCTGACCGAGGAATGGCTCGGGCGTCCCGTCGCGGAGGCGGATCCCGTGGCGTGCCGCCGTGAGCTGCTCCGGCGCTACCTACGCTGCTACGGCCCGTCGACCCGAAGCGATTTCGCGACGTGGCTCGGTGTGCGGGCCGGTGATGTCGATCCGTGGTGGAGCAATCTCGAGGATGAGCTCGTCGAGGTGGACTTCGGTGGCCGGGCCTGGGCCCTCGCTGGAGACCTCGACGCACTTCGAACGGCAACGATGCCCACCGGCGTGCGGCTGCTTCCGCCCCGGGATGCCTACACCCAGCTGCGCGATCGAGAGACCATCGTGGACAAGGCCCATCACCGGGACATCTGGAGGACCGTCGGCGACCCCGGGACGATGCTCGCCGACGGCGAGATCGTCGGCACCTGGCGCGCACGCAAGAGCGGGCGGAAGCTGCGCGTCGAGCTCGAGGCGTTCGAGGCTCTGAGCAGGCGTCATCGGGAGGCCCTCGTTTCAGAGGCGGAGAGCATCGCGCCGCTGCGGGATACGTCGTCGGTGTCGCTCGACGTCACCACCGACTGACCGCGATGGTGCTGGAATAGGGCGATGTCGTCTGCTCCCCGGGTCATCGTCTGCGGCCCCGCGTCCTGGAACCATCTGATCGAGCTCGACCGGCTGCCCGAGCCGGTGCCGCACATGCAGTTCGCGCGGCGCGCGTGGCACACGGTCGGCGGCACCTCCGCCGGCAAGGCGCTGCATCTGGCCGGGCTCGGCATCGACGTACGTCTGTGGGCGGCTGTCGGCGACGACGAGGACGGTGCGCGGCTGCGGGCGCGGCTCGAGCGGGCGGGCGTCGTCGTGGAGGCGATCGCGAGCGAGCAGACCGAACGGCACGTCAACCTGATGGCCGAGGGCGGCGGCCGGGTCTCGTTGTACGTCTCGACCCCCTCGACCCCGTCCGCCGACGCGGTCGAGGCGGCGGTGAGCGCGGTTGCCGCCGCGGACCTCGCGGTGATCGACCTGAGCGAGCTCGGCCGGCTGGTGCTCGAGGCGATGCCCGCCCGACGGGCGCCGCTGTGGATGGACCTGCACGACTACGACGGCGCCTCGGCGTTCCACGAGCCCTTCCTGCGCGCCGCCGAAGGCGTGTTCATGAACGACGACGGCACCGATGACCCCTGGAAGCTGATGGCCTCGTGCCTCGACCGCGGTCCCCGCCTCGCGGTGTGCACCCTCGGAGCCAAGGGCGCGATCGCGCTCGAGGCCGACGGGACCCGCCACGAGGTCGCCGCGGTGCCGGCCAACGTCGTCGACACGAACGGCGCCGGGGACGCGTTCATGGCCGGCTTCCTGGCCGCGAGGCTGCGTACGGAACCGGTCGAAGGCGCGCTCCGCGCCGCCGCCGAGCAGGCCCGGGTCGCCATCGAGACCGAGCACCTCCACCCGGCACTCGGCTGACCACTCCGGACGTGCCGGCACCCTCGGGACGAGGAACGACCTTGCCCGGCTCAGAACGGGTAGCGCGCCGGCTCACCCCGCATGGTGATCCACCGGGTCTCGGTGAATGCCTCGACGTTCGCCAGGGCGCCGCCGAAACGGGACCCGGTGCCGGACGCGCGGACGCCACCGAACGGAGCGTTGGCCTCGTCGTTGACGGTCTGGTCGTTGATGTGGACGATGCCGGTCGGGATCTGCTCCGCGACCGCGAGGCCGCGCATGACGTCCTTGGTGACGATGCCCAGGGACAGGCCGTATTCACTGGCCCCCGCGAGCTCGATCGCGTCCTCGACGGACCCGACCTTGGCCACCGATGCGACGGGGCCGAAGACCTCTTCCGCGTAGGCCGGCGCGGTGAGTGGGACGTCCGCCAGGACGGTGGGCCGGTAGAAGAGATCCTCGTACGTGCCGCCGGCGGCGATGATGGCGCCGGCATCCGCCGACGCAGTGACCAGGCCGTGGATCTTGTCGCGCTGGCCGGCGTCGATGACGGGGCCGAGAGCGACTTCGTCTGTGGCGGGATCGCCGACCGATAGCTGGCTGGCCTTCTCGGCGAGGGCCTCGACGAAGTCGTCGTAGATGCTGGCAGCGACCAGGTGTCGGCCGGTCGTCATGCAGATCTGGCCCTGGTGGAAGAACGAGCCCCACGCTGCCAGGTTGACGGCGTCCTCGACGTCGGCGTCGTCGAGGACCAGCAGCGCGGAGTTGCCGCCGAGTTCGAGGTGGGCACGCTTGAGGTGCCGGCCGGCCAGCTCACCGATGCGGCGGCCGACCGCGGTGGAGCCGGTGAACGAGATGACTCGGACGTGGGGATCCGTGACCAGGGCTTCGCCTACGTCAGCGCCGCCGGGCAGCATCTGGAGCACCCCCGGGGGCAGGCCCGCCTCCTCGAAGATGCGGGCCATCAGCGTGCCGCCGGTCACGGCGGTGCGCGGGTCCGGCTTGAGGATGACGGCGTTGCCGAGGGCGAGGGCAGGGGCGACCGAGCGGATGCCGAGGATGATCGGCACGTTGAAGGGGGCGATGACGGTGACCACCCCGGCGGGCATGCGGCGTGCCATCGACAGACGCGGCTGTTCGGACGGGATGACCTCGCCGATCGGACGGCTCGGGAGGCTGGCAGCCTCGTAGCACTCCTCGGCCGCGACGTGGAGTGCGAACCCGGCCATACCGGGCACGGCGCCGACCTCACGGACGTTCCACCCGGTGATCTCCTCGGCATGCCGCTGCCACAGGTCGCCGGCACGACGCAGGACGGCGGCGCGTTCCGGGTGCGGAAGCGCGGCCCACTTGAGCTGGGCGTCGGCGGCCGCTGCGGCGGCATCCGCCACGTCGGACGCGGTGGCCAGACCCATCCTGCCCAGCTCGGCGCCGGTCGCGGGTTCGACGACCGCGTAGTCGCCGCCTCGCCCGGGTTGCCAGGCGCCGGCCTTGAGGATGTTTCCGGACCAGTCGACGGAGTCGAGAACGGACATGGTGTGCTCCTGGATGTCGGGTGGCTAGTTGTTGGGATGCGCAGGCACGGTCAGCAGAGCCAGCATGGCGATCACCGCCGCGCCGGCGAAGGCGTAGAAGCCCCACGGATAGGCGATGCCGGCGGTGAGGAGTGCGCCGCCGAGGAACGGCCCGACGATGGCGCCGACCCGGCCGATGCCGGCCGACATGCCGAGCGCCGTGCCGCGGATCCGGGCGGGGTAGAGGTGGCTGACGAACGCGTAGACCAGCACCTGCGCGCTGAAGACGAAGATGCCGGCGGCCAGCACCGCTGCGTAGACCAAGAAGCTGCTCTCCATCTTGATCGACAGCAGGGCCAGCATCAGAGCGGCAACGCCGAACCAGGTCACCACCGTCGGCTTGTTCCCCTTGGCGTCGGAGATCAGGCCCGCCAGGACGAGTCCGATCACTGCGCCGACGTTCAGGGTGAGGAGCAGGCCGAGCCCGGCGTCGAGAGAGTAGCCCGCCTCGCCCATGATCGTCGGCAGCCAGGTGTTGAGGCCGTAGACCAGCAGCAGTCCACAGAACGACGCCGCCCACAGGCCCAGGCTGACCCACAGCAGGCGGCCGCGAACGACCTCGGAGGGACGTACCTTCTCGGCCTCGACGGTCTCCAGGTAGGCCTGCGACTCCGGGAGCTTCGCCCACATCACCGGGACCGTCAGCAGGCCCGCGATGCCGCCGATCACGAACATCGCCTCCCAGCCCAGGTTCGGGATCACCCACAGGGCCAGCAGAGCGGTGAGTACGGCTCCCACGTGGTAGCCGGTCATCATCCGCGTCATGGCCGTGCCCGAACGTCCCTGGCGGGCGTGTTCGCTCATGAACGCCAGGGCCGTCGGCAGGCAGGCGCCGAGGCCCAGACCTGCGAGGAAGCGCAGCACGATGAACACCGTGGCGTTCGGAGCGAAGGCGACGGCCAGGGTGAGCAGCGAGAACAGCGCGATGCTGCTGATCAGGGTCCGGCGACGGCCGAACCGGTCGGCGAGCGGGCCGATGGCGACGGCACCGATGCCGACCCCGATCAGGCCGACGGTGGCGGCCGTGGTCAGTGACGCTCCGGTGAACCCGAGCGCGCCGGTCCCCGCCAGGGTGGGGATGACCGCTCCAAGAACGACGAGGTCATAGCCATCGAGGGCGACAGCGAGCCAGCAGAGGACGACCGGCCAGAGGCTCCGGGTATCGCCACTGACGGTGGACGATGTGGTTGCGGACACATTCATGGGACGAACTTAAGAGCAGTCACCCCTGTGAGCATCGACACAGCTTCCATTCAGCGGAAGTCTCGCCAAATTTTTTCAGAGCCGAAGTTCTTCAGAGCCGCCGCCCGATCGACTGAGCGGCGACGCGGAGTGCGCCGTACAACCTCTGTTCGCTGCCCTTGAGTGTGGGCACTACCAGGCCCAGGGAGGCGATCACCTCGTCGCGGCAGTGGATCGGGACGGCGATCGAGCAGGCGCCGAGGCTCATCTCCTCGCGGGTGGTGGCGTAGCCCTTGTCGAGCACCTGCCGCAGCTGTCTGCGGAGGACGCCCGGCTGGGTGATCGTGTAGGGGGTGACCCGGGTGAGAGCGCCCAGCACCGTGTCCTGGACCTCGTCCGGAGCATGGGCGAGGAGGACCTTGCCGACCCCGGTGGTGTGCAGCGGCAGGCGTCCGCCGACCTTGCTCACGACGGGGACGGACTGGTTGCCGCGCAGCCGGTCGAGGTAGACCACCTCGAATCCCTCACGTACGGCGAGATGCACGGTGGCCAGGGTGGCGCCGTAGAGGTCGTGCAGGAACGGTTCGGCGACCTGACGCAACCCGGTCTCGGCAGGGGCCAGGTGGCCGATGTCCCAGATCTTCCGGCCGATGACGTAGTCGCCGGAAGGCAGACGCTCCAGCGCACCCCACCGGAAGAGCTCGCCCAGGAGCCGATGGGTCGTGGCGAGGGGAAGGTCCGCGCGGGCAGCGATGTCGCTGAGCGACAACGACCGGTGCTGCTCGTCGAAAGCGCTCAGGATCGCAAGTGCCCGGCTGGTCACGCTCGTGCCAGTCTGTCGGGTGTTCCCTGCCATTGCTGCGGAGATTACTACCTCAGCCGCCGAACGCGGGGTGGAGCGGCTTGCCGGACCCCTTGGACCGGGTGGACGCGGAGGCCTCGATCGGGTCGAAGGTCCACAGCGCGTACGCCCCCGGGCCGACGTGCAGCGTCGAGTTGCCGATCGTCTCGGTGTGCGGCTCCTCGGCCGCCTCGTTGAGGGCGAGGATGATGTGGCGTACGCCTGCCTCCTCGGCCGGGACCGGGAGCAGGCGGATCGTGGTCATGCCGTCGAAGGCGAGGACGCCGCCGTCCTTGAGGACCCGGATGGTGATCCCGGCGGCGCGCCACAGCGGCACCATCTTCTCGATGTCGGCGGCGGTCGTGGCGATCTGGATGCCGATGACGTCGCGCAGCTGGTGGTCGAGATAGCGGTCACGGTTGTAGCGGTCGCGGCTGACGTCGCCCTCGTAGGCGGCGGGCGGGAAGGAGAGCCGGGGGTCGTCGAGGAACTCGTCGCGATACTCCATCGCCCAGGAGAAGAAGGTGTCGTAGGTCGAGGTCGTGTAGGTGACGTCGAACCACGGGATCGGGTTGCCGTCACCCAGGTCGGTCACCTGGGTGAACTCGACCGGGTCGGCGACGAGGTCGCGCAGGTTGTCCGTTGCGGTAGCAAGGTCGCCGTCCTTGTCCGCCGATACGGCGAGCCCGGTGTCACCGGCGACCGCGTCGGGGGCGTCGCCGGGCCCGAAGAACTCCAGGTAGGTCTCCTTGCCGAGCAGGTAGCGACCCGTCCAGGTCGAGGTCCCGTCGTTGCCGGTGTTGATCCGGCGGTCGGCGAACTCGCCGAGGTAGTCGGAGTGCTCGATCGCGTCGGCCGTCTCCCGGTCGACCATCGCCCAGGCGTGGTTGAAGGCCAGGAGCGGGTCCGGACGCCCCTCCTCAGCGTGGGCAGCCTCCGTGGCGTGGGCGGGAGTCGCCAAGGCCCCCGAGGTGATGGCGAGTGAGGCGAGCGCGGCCGCGATGAGGCCCGAGAGTGGAGTCCGCATGCGTCCCAGTCTCGGTGACCGAGGCGCTCCTGTCTTCGGAATTCGGCGGCTGGCGGCCGGTTGCCGGCGTTCGCGTCGGGCCGGTCAGGCGCCGTGGGAGGCGGTCGCCATGGTGGCGCCGAGGCCGATCATGAGGACGCCGCCACCGGCGCCGAGACTGTCGAGACGCTTGGGCTTGCGGGCGAACCAGGCCTTGGCCCGGCTGGCCGCGAGGACCCATCCGGAGTCGCAGGTGAACGCCATCGCCGAGAAGATCGCGCCGAGCAGGAGGATCTGGGGCACCGCCGGGGCGGAGGTGTTGATGAACTGGGGCAGGAAGGCCAGGTGGAAGACGATCGTCTTCGGGTTGGTCGCCCCGACGATCATCCCGGTGCGGATCGCGCCCCACGCGGTCGTCCGGGCGACGTCCTCGCCGTGGAGGGCGGCCCGGGCGTCGGCACGGTGGCGGATCGCCTGGATGCCGAGATAGACGACGTACGCAGCACCGACCAGCTTCACGACGGTGAAAGCCGTCGCGGAGGCAGCCACCAGCGCGCCGAGGCCGACGGCGACCGCCAGGACCTGGCCGAACTGACCCAGCGCGTTGCCGCCGACGGCGAGCACCGCCTCGCGGCGGCCCGCGGTCAGGGCCCGGCCGAGGGCGAAGAGCACGCTCGGGCCGGGGATCAGGATGAAGATGACGGACGCGAGCGCGAAGGCGGCGAACTGGCTCAGGGTGGGCACGTCGATCATTCTGCGGCAGGGTCGTGGTGGCGTACGAATGATTTCTGCTGGGCGAGACGCGGCGGGGATCTGCCCTAACCGGCATCGATCTCGGCCAGGGAGGTGGCGACCTTTCTGAGCTCAGCGAGGGCACAGGCGATCTCGGGCTGGCGCGAGGTGCCGCTGCGTACGCTGGTCCGGACGTGCCGCACGGGGCTCGCCTCACCGCGCAGCGGGATCCGGACCAGGCCGGCGGCGTTCGGGATCCGGGCGAGGCGGGGGACCAGGGCGACACCGAAGCCGGCGCTGACCAGGGCGGCGCCGGTGTCCCACTCGACGACCTCGTGGGCGTGCTCGGGGGTGAACCCGGCCGCGGCGCAGGCGGAGGTCACCAGCTGGTGGTACGGGCGGCCGGGATGCTCCATGATCCAGTGCTCCTCGGCGGCGTCGGCGAGCCTGACCCGGGACCGGGAGGCGAGCGGGCTGTCGGCGTTGACCAGCAGGTCGAGCGCGTCCTCCATCAGCCGCTCTTGCTCGAACCGCGGGTCGGCGGTCGGCGGCAGCTCCGACATGTTGACCACCACGGCGACGTCGACCTGGTCGGCCAGCAGCATGTCGAAGCAGACCTCAGGATCGGCCTCGATGATCTTGATCGTGGACTGCGGGAACTCCCGGGCGACCGCCACCGCGGCGGGCGGCAGGAGCGCCGAGGCGGCGGTGGAGAAGCCGGCCATCCGTAGGTAGCCACGGGAGGTGCCAGAGGCCTGCTGTACGTCGGCGCGGATCTCCTCCCACTGCGTGAACAGGTCGTGGCTGCGCTCGAGCAGGGTGAGCGCAGCACCGGTGAGGCGTACGCCGCGACCCTCCGGCACCAGCAGCTCAGCGCCCACGTCGCGGGCCAGCGTGCGCAGCTGGTGGGAGATGGCCGAGGGGGTATAGCCGAGATCGGCTGCGGCGGCCGAGACGGTGCCGCGCTCGGCGAGCACCCTCAGCACGTGGAGCCGCTGGTCGA
Source organism: Nocardioides sp. NBC_00850 (assembly GCF_045207335.1). NCBI lineage: Bacteria > Bacillati > Actinomycetota > Actinomycetes > Propionibacteriales > Nocardioidaceae > Nocardioides > Nocardioides sp. NBC_00850. The sequence continues at coordinate 5,525,736 of NZ_CP108845.1, read as the reverse complement.
TCATGCTTCGATTGTGCAATGGAATCGCACGGTAAATAGCGGAAACGTGTGCTTTTCTTGAACAGTGCCGAAGCGCCACGCTGGTCCTGTGTCCCCCAGCGCCGATCCCCTCCTGGCGAGCTTCCAGCTCCGGAGCCTCACGCTGCGCAACCGCGTGGTGAGCACCTCCCACGAGCCCGCCTACACCGAGGACGGGATGCCGAAGGACCGCTACCGGTTCTACCACCTGGAGAAGGCGCGCGGCGGGGCCGGGCTCACCATGATCGGCGGCTCCGCGGTGGTCTCGCCCGACAGCCCGCCGGCCTTCGGCAACATGCTGCTCTACCGCGACGAGGTCGTGCCCTGGCTGCGGCGGCTCGCCGACGATGTCCACGAAGAAGGCGCCGCGGTGATGTGCCAGATCACCCACCTCGGCCGCCGCACCAGCAACTTCGCCGGTGACTGGCTGCCGCTCGTCTACCCCTCCCGGCTGCGCGAGCCGCAGCACCGGTCGTTCCCGAAGGTCGCCGAGGCGTGGGACGTCGACCGGATCGTGCGGCACTACGCCGAGGCGGCTTCGCGCTGCCAGGCGGCGGGCCTGGACGGGATCGAGATCGAGTCCTACGGCCATCTCTTCGACGCCTGGGTCTCGCCCGCCACCAACCTCCGCGACGACGAGTTCGGGGGCGACCCGGAGGCCCGGCTCGCCTTTCCTCTGCGGGTGCTCGGCGCGATCCGGGCCGCCGTCGGACCCGACTTCATCGTCGGGGTCAGGATGGCGATGGACGAGGACCTGCCTTCCGGCCTGGGCCTGGACGACACCGAGCAGGTGATGCGCCGCTACGTCGGCGCCGGCGTCGACTTCCTCTCCGTCATCAAGGGAGGTCTCGACACCGACGCCCGCCTCGCCACGGTGATCCCGTCGATGGGCACGCCCTCGGCCCCGTTCCTCGACTTCGTCGGCGAGGTACGCCGCCGGGTGGATGTCCCGGTCATGCACGCCGCCCGGATCAGCGACGTCGCCACCGCGCGCTATGCGCTCCGCGAAGGGCTGCTCGACCTGGTCGGGATGACCCGTCCCCAGCTCGCCGACCCGCACTTGGTCGCCAAGGTCGCGCGCGGCGAGGAGGACCGGATCCGGCCGTGCGTGGGGGCGAGCTACTGCCTGGACGCGATCTACGAGTCCGGGGACGCCAAGTGCATCCACAACCCGGCGACCGGGCGTGAGCAGTCGCTGCCCCACCTCACGCCGCCGGCCCCTCGAAGCCGCCGGGCCGTGGTCGTCGGCGCCGGCCCCGCCGGTCTCGAGGCCGCTCGCGTCCTGGGCGAGCGCGGTCACGCCGTGACCGTCCTGGAGGCCGCGGACCGGCCCGGTGGTCAGCTCCTGCTGGCCTCCTCGACCAGCCACCGCCGCGACCTGATCGGCATCGTCGACTGGCGCGTCGCCGAGGCGAAGCACAGCGGCGTCGACTTCCGGCTCGGCACCTACGCCGACGCCGACCTCGTCCGGAGCCTCGACCCGGATGTCGTGGTCGTCGCCACCGGCGGGGTGCCCGACCGCTCGTGCGTCCCGGTGGGCGGGGAGCTGGTCAACGACACCTGGGACGTGCTCGACGGGACCCTGACCCCCGGCAAGGGCACCGTCCTCGTCTACGACGACAACGGCGCCGAGCCCGCGCTCGACGCCGCCGAGCACCTGGCAACGCTGGGTGCTCAGGTCGAGCTGGTCACCCCGGAGCGTACGGTCGGCATCTCCGTCGGCTCGATGAACAGCCCGGCCTATCTCGGGGTCTTCGCCGCGCACGACGTGACCCTGACCGTGGCCCGGAAGCTGGTCGCGGTGCGCCGGGCTCCGGCCGGCTCCGAGCACCGGCTGATCGCCACTCTGACCAGCGAATACGCAGCAGGTGCCGAGGCCGAGAGACACGTCGACCATGTCGTGGTCGAGCACGGGACCACCCCCAACGACGAGCTCTACCACGACCTCGTCCTCGGCTCGATCAACCTCGGTGAGGTCGACCAGGCGGCGCTGCTGACCGGCGCGCCGCAGACGGTGTCCCGCAATGCGGCGGGCAGCTACCAGCTGTTCCGGATCGGCGACGCGGTCGCCAGCCGGAACGTCCATGCCGCGGTCTACGACGCGCTGCGGCTGTGCCTGACGATCTGACCCCCCACTGAACCTTTCTGAATCTGCCTGGGAGCGATGGATGACAGACCAACTCGTCGGCGAACCATTCGCCGGCCGACGTACCAGAATCCTCGACCACCTCGACCGCAGGACCCCCGGCCACTCGCTGCCGGGTGCTCTCTACACCGACCCCGACGTCTTCGCGAGCGAGGTCGACCTGCTCTGGCGACGCCGCTCGCTCTTCGTCGGCACCGTCGCCGAGGTGCCCGAGCCCGGTGACTACTTCTCGTTCGATGTCGCCGGCTCCTCGGTCCTGGTGATCCGTGACGACGACGAGCAGGTACGCGCCTTCCACAACGTCTGCCGCCACCGCGGCTCCCGGCTGGTCGCGCCGGGACACGGCAGCGTCGGCAACCTGGTGTGCGGCTACCACAGCTGGACGTACGCCACCGACGGCTCTCTCCGCTATGCGCCCCAGCTCTCGCCGGCCATCGACACCGCCTGTCTCGGCCTGCGCCCGGTCGCGCTGCGCGAGGTCGGCGGGCTGCTCTACTGCTCGCTTGCCGCCGAGCCCGACGGCGATCTGGACGTGGTCGCCGAGCAGGTCCGTGACTACCTCACTCCGCACCGTCTCGACCGGGCCAAGGTCGCCGCACAGGTCGACCTGGTCGAGGAGGGGAACTGGAAGCTGGTCATGGAGAACAACCGGGAGTGCTACCACTGCGAGGGCGGTCACCCCGAGCTGATCTGCACCTTCTTCCCGACCTGGGGCTTGCGCGAGGACCAGATCCCCGACCGGCTCCGGGCAGACCACGACCGCTATCTCTTCGCCGAGGCCGATCTGGCGCGGCGCTGCGACGCGCTCGGGATGCCGTACGCCCTGATCGAGGAGCTCGCCGATCGCCCGTTCGGCTTCCGGATCCAGCGCGAGCCGCTCGACGGGGCGGGGGAGTCCTTCAGCATCGACGGGTCCCGGCTCGTGGGCCGGCTGCTGGGCGACCTCGACGATCCGCAGCTCGGGCGCTGCACCCTCCACACCCAGCCCAACGCCTGGATCCACCTGCTCGCCGACCATGTGGTGACCTTCTCGGTCACACCGCTCTCGCCCGACCGCACCCTGGTCCGCTCCACCTGGCTCGTCCACGAAGACGCGGTGGAGGGGGTCGACTACGACGTCGAAGCCCTGACCGCGGTGTGGCGGGCCACCAACGAGCAGGACGCCGAGTTCGTACGCAACACCCAGCTCGGGGTCTCCGACCCGGCCTACATCCCGGGCCCCTACAACGAGGCGGAGCGGCAGGTCGACGACTTCGTGCGCTGGTACGACGCCCAGATCCGATCGGAAGCGCAGAGAGGTGGAGCCGATGACTGAGCCATGGCCCGTCGAGGTGGCGCCGCTGCCGGTGCCGGCGCAGCTCTACGCGGTCCCGTCGCCGCTGGGGGCCGGGATCCTGCCCGAGGAGAGGCCGTTCGAGGGTGAGCTGCGGTGCCGGCGGGTGCGCCGGGTGACCCACGACGTGGTCGAGGTGACCCTCGAGCCGACCGGAGGGGAGAGCTTCGCCTTCGCCCCCGGGCAGTACCTGACCCTTCGGGCGTCGATCGACGGTCAGCCGGTCGAGCGGTGCTACACGATCTCCTCGCCGCCGACCCGCCCGCACCTGATCACCATCACCGTCAAGCGGGTGCCCGACGGGCCGATGTCCGGCTGGCTCCACGATCGGCTGGCCGTCGGCGACCGGCTGTGGGCGAGCGGGCCGATGGGCGGGTTCTCGGTGCGGGAGCATCCCTCCTCGTCCTACCTGCTCCTCTCCGGCGGCAGCGGGATCACCCCGACCCTCGCGACGCTGCGCACGCTCGCCGACCTCGCCGAGACCACCGACGTGGTCGTCGTCCACCACGCGCGTACGCCGGCCGACCTGATCGAACGCCCCGAGCTCGAGGCCCTGGCTGCCGCCCATGACGGAGTACGCATCGTCTGGGTCGTCGACCAGCCCGATGCCTCCTGGACCGGGCCGACCGGGATGATGAGCGCCGAACAGCTCGCCGAGCTGGTCCCTGACCTGCGTGGACGTGAGGTCTTCTGCTGCGGTCCGTCCGGCTACATGGGTGCGGCGCGGACCGCCTTCGAGGCGCTGGGCGGAGAGTCCGCGCGCTGGCACGAGGAGAGCTTCGTCCTCAGCGACCCGCCTGACGCCGAGGCGACCGCCACTGCGGCCGGGGCTGCGTACCGGATCCGGCTGCAGCGCAGCGGCCGCGACCTCGAGTGTGCCCCGGACGAGACCGTCCTGGACGCCGTGAAGGCGGCCGGCGTACGCCTGCCGTCATCGTGCGTGCAGGGCATGTGCGGCACGTGCAAGTCGACCCTCGTCTCCGGCGAGGTCGACATGAACCATGCCGGTGGGATCCGGCCGCGCGAGGTGGCCGCCGGAAAGTTCCTGCCCTGCTGTTCGAAACCGCTCGGCGACCTCGTCATCGACATCTGAGGCGACGCCGGTGGGGGCGGTCCTTGGGTCAGCGCCCTGCCCGGATCTGCTCGACGAGGATGTCGCCGTGCCCGGCGTGGCGGGCGAGCTCCTGGATCATGTGCGCGTAGATGAACCGCAGCGACACCGGGTTTCCGTGCCATTCGAACTCATCGTCCAGCTCGTGTCCGGCGGCGATCTCGCGGGAGCGCTCGCAGGCCGCGCGGTGGGCCGCCCGGACGGACTCGACCGTGTCCTCGGGGTCCAGCATGAAGCTCTCGTCGACCGTGTCGGGCAGCCCGATCTCCTTGCGCGGCACGCCCGCGACCCTGGCGTGGAACCACACCTTCTCCACGAAGGTCGCATGCTTGACCAGCGCCAACGGCGTGGTCAGCGACGGGACCAGCCTCCTTCGCGCCTCCTCGTCGTCGAGGTCCTCGAGGATGGCATTGATCTCGTCCCGCTGGGTGTCGACCATTCCTTCGAGAAGCGCGCGCTCGTCCGCCTGTCCGATCTTCATGCGGGCAGGCTAGCGGCCGGCCCCAGACGGGCGGATCCCGGCGGTCAGCAGCGCTCCAGGACGTACGCCTCGGCCTGACGGCGATCCCAGCCGCGTGACTCGTCGAGCCCGCGAACGAGCATCGAGACGTACGCAGCCGACGGCTGGGTGTGCGGAACGGCGTCGAAGCCGTGCGGTGCGGTGAAGGTGAGCATCGGGAGGCCGTCGCGGCGACCGACCTCGATCAGGGTCTCGTAGTGCCCCGGGCCGGCCTCGTGGCGGCCTTTCTCGAGCCCGTCGATGACGACCTTCTCGATCGGGTCGCCGGGGGTGGGCAGCCGGTCCATCTCCTGGGCGGCGATGTCGGCGAACTGCTCGGCAGTCATCCGGAAAGCCCGGGCAGCGGTCCACGACCCGGCCGCGTCGTGGTCGTAGAACGCCACCCCACCGGTCCACGTCCTCGACTCACCCGCGAAGTAGAGCCGTCCGGGGAGGTCGACCGCGACGTCGTCGACCGGCATCTCCGGCGTACGTGCGCCGACGTACGACCGCCGCGCGCCCTCCGGTTGACCACCGAGCAGGTAGGCGCCGAGACGGTCGCGGCACATGTTGGATCCATAGCTGACGTACCAGACCTCAGAACTCATCGCGGCGCAGCCTAGCGAGGTGACGAAGGCCACCCGCAGCGAACCCGGCTTCGACGCGTTAGCGTCGGATGACTGTGAACCGATCTCGGAGGCTCATATCGATATCAGTGCTGGGCGGAACGCTGGTGATCCTGACCATCCTCGCCGCTGGCCCGCTGCAGCATCTCGACACCCACGGCCATGAGTATTGGAGTCGGATGCTGCCGCCGGAGGTGCAGTACGTCCTCCAGCACATCCTCGATCCGATCGCGGGCCAAGCGGTCTGTCTGCCGGTGCTCGCCACCGTCGCGGTCGTGGTCGCCCACCGGCGCCGCAGCTGGCGGCCGATCATCTGCGCGATGGCCGCGGAGGCGGCGTTCTACGTGGGCGTCGGCGGCTCCAAGGTGCTGCTCGCGCGCCCGGCACCCACCGAGCAGGACGCGGAGTTCTTCGCCGGCGGGATCCTGAAGGACGGCTGGCACGGGATCAGCTATCCGTCCGGGCATGCTGCCGAGGCGGTCCTCGTCTACGGCACCGCCGTCTACCTGATCGCGCGCTACACCGCTGCCTCGCGGACCACGGTGCGGTTCCTCGCGGCCGGCGTCGGACTGATCGCGCTGAACGCGGTCGCGGTCTCCTACACCCTCGGCTGGCACTGGGCCAGCGACCTCTTCGCCGGCCTGCTCACCGGTGGTCTGCTGCTGCGGCTGCTGGTCTGGTGGGACACCGAGGCCGCCGCCCGGGAACGTGAGGATCAGGAGCTGGCCGCGGAACGACCGCTCGTGCCGGCCAGCTACGAGCGGACCGAGAAGCTCGCGGCCTAAAGAGCGGCGAGCACGCCGTCGGCGTACTTCTCCAGCTTCGCCTCGCCGATCCCGCTGATCGTCCCGAGCTCGTCGCGACTGGCCGGCAGCCGGGTGGCGATCTCGCGGAGCGTGGCGTCGTGGAAGACGACGTAGGCAGGTACGCCCTGCTCCTTGGCGACCTCGCCGCGCCATGCCCGCAGCCGCTCGAAGACCTCGGCGGCCTCGGGCGAGAGGTCGGCGGCGGCCACCTTCGGCTTCCGCTCCCCGGAGCCGCTGCGACGAGCCTGCCGCGGCGGCTCCTTGCGGAGCATCAGCTGCTGCTCCGAGCGGAGCACCGGTCCGGCGGCCTCGGCCACCGAGAAGACGCCGTAGCGGGTGTCGACGGCGAGCATCTCCCGAGCAAGCAGCTGCCGGATCACGGAGTGCCAGTCGCTCTCGGCGATGTCGGTGCCGATCCCGAAGACGGAGAGCTCGTGGTGGCGGAACTGGCGGACCTTCTCGGTCTCCTTGCCCCGCAGGATGTCGACGATCTGCCCGGCCCCGAAGCGCTGTCCGTTGCGCTCGCGGTCGAGCCGGATGACGGTGGAGAGCACCTTCTGGGCGGGCACGGTGCCGTCCCAGGACTCCGGTGTGGCCAGGCAGGTGTCGCAGTTGCCGCACGGCTCGGCCGCTTGGCCGAAGTAGCGCAGCAGCTGCACCCGCCGGCAGTCGACGGTCTCGCACAGTGCCAGCATCGCGTTGAGGTGCTGGCCGAGCCGGTGCTTGTGGGCGCGGTCGCCCTCGGAGGTCTCGATCATCTGCCGCTGCTGGACGACATCGGCGAGCCCGTAGGCCAGCCACGCGGTCGACGGCTGCCCATCACGTCCGGCGCGGCCGGTCTCCTGGTAGTAGCCCTCGACCGACTTGGGCAGGTCGAGATGGGCCACGAAGCGTACGTCCGGCTTGTCGATCCCCATCCCGAAGGCGATCGTGGCGACCATGACGATGCCGTCCTCGCGCAGGAAGCGGGACTGGTTCTGCGCGCGGGTCCTGGCGTCGAGACCCGCGTGGTAGGGGAGCGCGGGGATCCCGGCGCCGACCAGGGTCGCGGCGGTGCGCTCGACCGAGTTGCGCGAGAGGCAGTAGACGATGCCGGCCTCGCCCGGGTGCTCGGTGCGGATCAGGTCGAGGAGCTGCTTGGCCGGCTTGTCCTTCGGGGCGATCCGGTACTGGATGTTGGGCCGGTCGAAGGAGGCCACGAAGTGGCGGGCGTCCTCGAGGTTGAGCCGGGAGGCGATCTCGCGCCGGGTCTCGGCGGTGGCGGTCGCGGTCAGCGCGATCCGCGGCACCTCCGGCCAGCGCTCGTGCAGGTGGGAGAGCTGCAGGTAGTCGGGGCGGAAGTCGTGACCCCACTGGGAGACACAGTGGGCCTCGTCGATCGCGAACAGCGAGATCTTGGCCTGGTCGAGGAGCCGTCCGGTCTCGGGCACCCGCAGCCGCTCCGGGGCCAGATAGAGCATGTCGAGCTCACCGGCGAGGAGCGCCTTCTCCACCTGCTGCCGCTCGTGGGGCATCTGGGTGGAGTTGAGGAAGCCGGCGCGCACGCCGAGCGCGGAGAGTGCATCGACCTGGTCCTGCATCAGCGCGATCAGCGGCGAGATGACCACCCCGGTCCCGGCCCTCACCAGGGACGGGATCTGGTAGCACAGCGACTTCCCGCCACCGGTCGGCATCAGGACGAGCGCATCGCCGCCGCCGGCGACGTGCGCGATGATCTCCGCCTGTTCGCCGCGGAACTCGTCGTAGCCGAAGACGCGGCGCAGTACATCCAGCTCCGGGGTCAGCTCCGCGCTTCGCGCGGTCACTTCCTCGCTCGGCACGAGCGGACGAGCAAGCTCGCCGCTCGGCCTCGCTCGGTTCGTCTCACTCACGGGTGTGACCCTATCGGCCGGCACCGACGGTCACGACCTCCTCAGACCGAGACCTTGTCCCGCTTGACCGTGCCCTCGTTGACGGCGGCGGGGCCGTGGGCGCGCTCGAGCCCGGCGCCCTCGACGTCCACGTTCGGCAGGATGCGGTCGAGCCACTTCGGCAGCCACCACGCGGAGCGGCCGAGCAGGTGCATCAGCGCCGGCATCAGCAGCATCCGGACGATGAACGCGTCCAGCAGCACCCCGAGCGCGAGCCCGAAGCCCATCGAGCGGATCATCACCGACTCGGCGAAGATGAACCCGCCGAAGACGGAGACCATGATCAGGCCGGCCGCGATCACGACCGAACGCCCGGCACGGAAGCCCTGGGCGACGGCGATTCGGGCCGGGGCGCCGTGGACGTACGCCTCACGCATGCCGGAGGCCAGGAACAGCTGGTAGTCCATCGCCAGGCCGAAGAGGATCCCGACCAGCAGGATCGGCAGGAAGCTCAGGATGGGGCCTGTGCTGTCCAGGCCGATCCACTCCGCGCCGATGCCCTTCTGGAAGACCGCGACCACGACGCCGTACGTCGCCAGCAGCGAGAGCACGAAGCCGCCGGTCGCGATGAGCGGGACCAGGATCGAGCGGAAGACCAGGATCAGGATCAGCAGCGAGAGGCCGACGACGACGGCGAGGTAGGGGAGGAGTACGTCGTTGAGGCCCTGCGACACGTCGATCGCGACCGCGGTGGCGCCGGCGACGCCGAGCGTGATGTCGCCGTTGACCGCCGGCATCTCCCGGATCGCGTTGACCAGCTCGTTGGTGGAGACGCTGTTGGGGCCTTCCTCGGGGACGACCTGGAAGGCCGCCGTGCGACCGTCCTCGGAGACCGCGGCCGGGGCCACGGCGCGTACGTCATCGAGGTCCGCCAGCGCCTTGGCGACCGTCAGCTGGGATCGCTGGATGCCGGCCTCGTTGAGGCCGTCGGGCAGCTCGGCGGCGACCAGCAGCGGGCCGTTGGCGCCGGCGCCGAAGCTGTCCTCGGTGATCGTGTAGGCGGTCTTGGCCAGCGAGCCCTCGGGCTCGGAGCCACCGTCGGGCAGGCCGAGGCGCATGTCGAGGGCGGGGACCGCGAGAGCGAGCAGGGCGACTACGGAGGCGACGACCGTGACCAGCGCGCGCCAGGTGGGCATCGGCTTGGCGTGGGCCTCGGCGGCGTCCTGCTCGGCGACCTTCTTCCGGGCGCGCTTGGAGACGATGCGGCCACCGACGAGGCCGAGGATCGCCGGGGTCAGAGTGATCGCGACCAGGACGGCGATCGCGACGCAGGCCGCGCCGACCGAGCCCATCAGGCCGAGGAACGGGATCCCGGTCATGTTGAGGGCGACCAGCGCGACGATCACGGTGGAGCCGGCGAAGACGACCGCCGTGCCGGCGGTGCCGTTGGCGAGCGCGATCGACTCCCTCACGTCGGAGCCGTGGAGCAGCTGCTTGCGGTGCCGGTTGAGGATGAAGAGCGAGTAGTCGATGCCGACCGCCAGGCCGAGCATCAGGCCCAGGATCGGGGTCATCGAGGCCATCTGCACGACGCCGGAGAGGGAGAGCGCGCCGAGAGCGCCGATGCCGACTCCGGTCAGCGCGGTGACCAGCGGGACGCCGGCGCCGATGATCGTGCCGAGCATGACCAGGAGGACGATCGCGGCGACGCCGACGCCGACGATCTCACCGGGACCCATCGGGTTGGGCGCCTCCTGGGAGATGTCGGAGGAGACGCCGATCTCGACGCCGTCGATCGGGTTGTCGGTGAAGTGGTCGACCGTGGCCTTCTTGGTCTCCTCGGACATCTCCAGACGGCCGACGGAGTAGGCGACGTTGACCAGGGCGGCCGAACCGTCCGCGGAGACCATCCGGATCTCCTCGGAGAGCTCGAGCAGCTCGGCGCCGTTCTCGGCCTTGGCGGTGTTGGCCTCGAGGTCGGCGGCGCTGTCGTCGAGCTTGGACTGCTGCTTGTCGAGGGCGGCCTGCTGGGCATCGATGTGCGTCGTCGGCATGCCGGCGGCCTGCAGCTGGGCGCGGGCCTTGTCGATGTCGGCCTGCGCCTTGTCGAGCCTGGCCTGGGCGCTGTCGAGCTGGGTGCGGCCGGCCTCGAGCCTGGCCTGGCCCTCGGTGACCTTCTCGGCCTGCGCCTTGCGCTGGGCCTCGGTCTGGAACGGGTCGGTGACCGCGGCGACGTCGGGGAGGTCCTCGGCGCTGGTGATCAGCGCCCGGATCTCCTGCTTCTGGGTCGAGCTGAGCGGGGTGCCGTCCTCGGTCTGGAAGGCGATCGTGCCGGAGCCGCCGGCCAGGTCGGGCAGTCCCTCCTGGAGCTCGTCGACCACCTCGGACGAGGGCAGCCCCGGGATGTCGAAGCTGGTGGTGAGCTCGCCGGACCAGGCGACGTACGCCCCGGCGGCGCCGGACAGCGCCAGCACCCAGGCAAGGATCACAAGCCAGGCGCGGCGCGCGGCCGACTTGCCCAATCGGTACAACAGCTCCGCCATGACGGCATCCCTCCGGTAATACGCAACGGTGCGTCCAGTTAATCACCTGTACGCCGATGGACAAGGGCTGCTGAGGGAGTGATGTGTCACACCTGTGCCGTGGCCAGGAGATGGCACGGGCTCTTAGGATGCCGTTCATGCCAGCGTCAGCAGGAGTGCGCCGAAGGGGTGCCGTACGCAGCGAGGAGGCTCGCATGGCGGTCCTCGACGCGACCGGGCGGCTCTTCGCCACCCAGGGCTATGACCACCTCACCATCGAGGGCATCGCAGCCGAGGCCGGTGTCTCCAAGCAGACGATCTACCGCTGGTGGTCCTCGAAGAGCGCGGTCGTCGCCGACGCCCTGATCGAGGACCTGCTGCTGCCGGACCACCCGGTCGTACCGGACACCGGGGACATCCGTGCCGACCTGATCGCCTGGATGCAGAGCCTCATCGACCTCGTCGCCCAGCCCGGCAACGACGGCCTCGTCCGCTCGCTCGTCGCGGCCGCCTGCGAGAACCCCGACATCGGCACCCGCCTCAACGACGCGCTCGGCATCACCGCCACCGTCTCCACCCGTATCGAGGCAGCCGTCGAGGCCGGCCAACTGCCCGCCGACCTGCCGGTCAAGGAGTTCGTACGCGCCCTGGTCGGCGGGTTCGTGCTCCACTCCCTCGAGCGCACCGAACCCGCTCCGGACGTCGCCGAGCGCCTGGTCCGCGCGCTCTTGCACTGAACTTCTCTTTACCCAAGAAAGAGGGGTACGGACCTCCGCGGCCGGGCTACGGTGTGAGGCATGCCGAAGGTGCCGCCGCCCGTCTACGTCGCCGTGGGCCTGGCCGCCCAGCATCTGCTCGCTCGGGGCCGCCGGCCGACCGTCGTGCGGTCCGTCGCGGCCGGTCTCCTCGCGGCCGGCTCGGTCTATGTCGCGGGCGGAGCCGCCCGGGCGTTCAAGCACAAGGACACCACGTTCAACCCGCTCGAGCCCGAGGGTGCGACCGCGGTCGTCACCGACGGACCGTTCCGCTACACCCGCAACCCGATGTACGTCGGCATGGCTGGTCTCCTCACCGCCCACGCCGTTCTCCGCGGTGGCTGGCTTCCGCTCGTCCCCGTCGCGGCCTTCGTCGCCGTCATCGACCGCACCCAGATTCCCGCGGAGGAGCGTGCCCTGTCGTGGAGCTTCGGCGACGCGTACGACGCCTACCGGAGCGCCACGCCCCGCTGGCTCGGCCCGGTCCGGGGTGTCCCGCGTGGCTGATCTCCTCCACACGGTCATCGATACCACCGACGTACGTCGCCTCGCCGAGTTCTACCGCCAGCTCCTCGGCCTCGTCTACCGGCCGGGGGACGAGGAGCCTGGGGATGACGACGACTGGCTCGTTCTCACCTGGCCCGACGGGCGTCGTGCTCTTGCGTTCAACCGGGTCGACGAGTCTGAGATGGCACCTTCTGACTGGCCTGCTCCTGGGGCGGTCAAGCACATGCATCTCGACACGGTCGTCGGTTCTGTCTCGGAGCTCGATGCTGAGCATGTTCGTGTGCTCGGGTTGGGGGCTTCTCTCCGGCTTGATCGGTCTGACGATCCTGATGAGCCTCTGCGTGCTTATGCCGATCCTGACGGGCATATTTTCTGCATCTTTGTTGGCTGATCTTTCTTCGGGGTTGGGGTGGGCCGCCGACCCGTTTTCTGAGGGTCCCGTCGAGAAAAGATTTGGCTGGCTATCGGGGCGGCGGCCCGGGTGTGGCGCAGCGGATTCTTGCTTGGGAAGGGTGAGGTTGATGGGGCGGAAGGGTGGCCCTTCGGGCCACTTACCATCCACAGGTGTCAGGTCGTTCGCTCACCGCGAAAATGGCACTTGATCAGGGAAAATAGGTATCCGCCGGGGGTTGGAAATAGTAGAATCAGACCCATCACAACACCTCTTTGAAGGGGAGGATGGCGATGAGTCTCGGCCGCTCGATCGACCACTGGGGCACCAACCCCGGCGACGCGATCGACGCTGCCTTGAACGCCATCGAGACCGCCCTCCAAGAACTCCTCTCCACCGATCCCGCGTATTGGCGCACCGGGCAGAAGAAGGACCTGCTCGAGCGGTTGGAGAAGCTCCAGGCCCAACAAGCAGCGCTGAAACTTCGAGTGCTCGCCACGGCCGGCGACATCGCCGAAGAGACCGGTGCCAAGGACGCCTCCGGGTGGATGCGAACCGAGCTCCTCGTGGACAAGTCGGTCGGGCGTGCGCAGGTGAAACTCGCGGCTGCGGTGAGCAAGTACGACCTCGTGGCCACTGGCCTGGCTGGGGGTGTGGTGTCGCAGGACAAGGCGAAGGTGATCACCCAGGCCCTCGATGCCATCGAGACCGACCCGGCCGCCAGTGCCGAGGACCTGGTCCTGGCCGAGAAGCTGCTGGTCGACTACGCGACCGGCCTGACGGCGAACGAGTTGAAGATCGTCGGGCGACGGATCCTGACCGAGATCGACCCGGATCGGTTCGAGCAGGCTGAGGCGAAGGCTCTGCAGCGCGAAGAAGAGCACGCCCAACGGCGTACCTTCTTCCAGTCCCGCGACAACGGGGACGGGACTGTGGACATCCACGCCCGGGTTTCCCGTGCGGTCGGGATGCGGCTGCGGACCCTGTTGGATTCGCTGGCTCAGCCCAGGAAGCTCTCGGCCGAGAACAAGGGCCGCAAGGCGCCCTATGACCGGCTGCTCGGCCAGGCCTTTGCCCGAGTGGTCGAGACCTACGACGTGGACCAACTGCCCCGGCACGGTGGCCACGGCACCACGGTGTTCATCACCATGAGCGTCGAGGACCTCCGCAAGGACCTCGGCACCGCCGCACTGGGTTTCAACGGCGAGCAGATCACCGCCGCCGAAGCCCGACGAATGGCCTGCAACGCAGACCTCGTCCCGGTCGTGCTGGGCACCGGCTCCGAGATCCTCGACTTCGGACGCACCGCCCGGTTGGCGCATCCGATCCAACACCGGGCGTTGCGCCTACGGGACAAGTGTTGCCAGGCCGAAGACTGCGATGCGCCCGCCGCCTGGACCGAGGCCCATCACTTGAAACCGTGGTCCGAAGGTGGCCGAACCGATCTGGCGAACATGGTCTTGTTGTGTTCGAGTGATCATCGCCGGATCCATGACCCCAACTACGGCTATGAGCGACTCCCGAGCGGCCGGATCCGGTTCATCCGGCGTACCTGAGCATGCTCCGTACGATCACTCACTCGTGCGGTCTGCTTGTGAAGCATTCACAAGGTGTCATCGTCTTGTAAAGGCACGAGGAGGCCTCGACCCAGGGACTGACCGGCCCAGGGCACGCAAGCGACAGTGAGACCCCGCGTACTCCCTGGGCGGGTGGGTGAGAATGGGTGAGTGAGCGAGATCGAGTACGCAGACAACCCGGCCAGGCACCGCTACGAGATCCGCGACGGCGAGACCGTTGCGGGGCTGGCGGCTTACCGGCTGCCCGACGACGAGCATGTGGACTTCCTGCACACCGAGGTCAAGGAGGCCTACAACGGGCAGGGACTCGCCTCGAAGCTGGTGGCGTTCGCGCTGGCCGATGTGAAGGCGAAGGGGAAGAGGATCATCCCGCATTGCCCGTACGTCGCGGGGTGGCTGAAGCGGCACGGCGAGGAGTACGCCGACATCACCGACTGGCCCGCCTGATCACGAGAGATCAGAGGGAGTCTGCCGACTTCCGCGGCTCCAGACCGAGCTTGGCCAGGGGAGTGCAGGTCATGTGGGCCGAGGGCCAGGTCTGGCCCCGGGAGGAGCCGCGGGAGTAGGGCCTGGCGCCCGACTGGTAGGTCACGAAGAACTCGTCCCCGACCTCGGCGACGCCCTCGGCCAGGTTGGGGAGCCACTGCAGAGCGCGGGGGCGGATCGTGACCCGGTCCTGCACGATCAGCTGGCTGCGTCGGGCGGGGCCGCGGTTGACGCTGAAGACGTACTCCTCCTCCCGGACGACGACGCCCTGGGTGCCGACGGGGGTGCGTACGCCGATCGGGGTCTTGATCTGCCAGCTGTCGTCCTTGCGGATGTACTTGTAGAGGCGGTTGTTCGCGTGCGACCCCACGTAGAGCAGGTCCTTCGCCGCGGCGAGGTAGGAGCCGGCGGCGACCGCGACCAGTGGGGAGACGGTCGAGACGGTCGAGAGCGGTTCGGCGTGGACGATCTGGGTCAGTGAGTAGCGGTAGAGGCGGGGCGGGTTGCCCTCGCGGCAGACGAAGACCTCGTCGCCGATGACCGCGACGCCGCCGGCGTTGACCGGGCCGCTGACGCTGCCCTTCGGCCCGCCCAGGTAGACGGCGTTGATGAGCTCACCCGACGGCCTGTCGATCAGAGCGAGCGCGGAGCCGAGCTTGTCGCCGTAGTAGCCCTGCAGGAGCAGCTCGGCCTCGGGGGAGTAGGCCAAGCCCTGAGGGATCCAGCCGTGGTCCTCGTCCCCGGTGAGCACCCCGGCGGTGGCGATGTGCGGGATCAGCGGACCGAGTCTGCTGCCACTACGGCCCAGCCAGGTCTCGGTGCGGTCGATGCCGCGTTGGACCCACTTCTGCTGCCTCTTGGCGGTCACCTTGGGGTCGATCACGATCAAAAAATCTATCCGCTCGGACACCGATCGGCGGTCGCTTCGGGGCGCGAGTCCGACAACTGTCCACCTGACGGAACGGTCGGGCGACAGGTTCCATGTACTCGCGGGTAGATATGGTGGCAGGATCTGCCGACATGACGAAGCACGCCGACGTGATCGTGGTAGGAGCCGGCCTTGCCGGCCTGGCAGCAGCGGCCGAGGTCGCGGACGCGGGAAAGAGCGTTCTCCTGGTCGACCAGGAGCCGGAGCAGTCGCTGGGCGGTCAGGCCTTCTGGAGCCTCGGTGGGCTCTTCCTCGTCGACAGCCCCGAGCAGCGCCGGATGGGGATCAAGGACTCACCCGAGCTGGCGCTCCAGGACTGGATGGGATCCGCCCAGTTCGACCGTGACGAGGACCTGTGGCCGCGACGCTGGGCCGAGGCGTACCTCGACTTCGCGGCGGGTGAGAAGCGGTCCTGGCTGCGCCAGATGGGCCACCGGATCTTCCCGGTCGTCGGCTGGGCCGAGCGTGGCGACGGCCGCGCCGACGGCCACGGCAACTCCGTGCCGCGCTTCCACATCACCTGGGGGACCGGACCGGGTGTGGTCGAGCCGTTCGAGCGGCGGGTGCGCGCCCACGCCGACAGCGGCCGGATCACCTTCGCCTTCCGGCACCGCGTCGACCATCTCGTGGTCGAGGACGGGGCCGTCGTCGGCGTACGCGGCAAGGTGCTCGAACCCAGCGACATCGAGCGCGGGCATGCCTCCTCGCGCACGGAGGTCGAGGACTTCGAGCTCAGCGGCCAAGCCGTGATCGTCACCTCCGGCGGCATCGGCGGTGACCACGACCTCGTCCGCAAGCACTGGCCCGCCCGCCTCGGCACCCCGCCGAAGTCGATGGTCTCCGGCGTCCCGGCGCACGTGGACGGCCGGATGCTCGCCATCACCGGAGCGACCGGCGCCAAGATCATCAACGACGACCGGATGTGGCACTACGTCGAGGGCATCCGCAACTGGGACTCGATCTGGGCCAACCACGGCATCCGGATCCTGCCCGGCCCCTCCTCGCTGTGGCTGGACGCGACCGGCAAGCGTCTCCCGGCGCCGTTCTTCCCCGGCTTCGACACCCTCGGCACGCTCAAGCACCTGCGTCAGACCGGCTACGACTACTCCTGGTTCGTGCTGACCGAGAAGATCATCAAGAAGGAGTTCGCGCTCTCCGGCTCGGAGCAGAACCCCGACCTGACCGGCAAGGACATCAAGCTGCTCGCCGAGCGGGCGCGCAAGGGCCCCGGCCCGGTGAAGAGCTTCATGGAGCACGGCGAGGACTTCGTGGTCGCCGAGAACCTCACCGCGCTGGTCCACGGCATGAACGGCCTCGCCGAGAAGGACCCGACCGGCCCCCAGATCAACGAGAGCGAGCTGCGCCGGATCATCGAGGCCCGCGACCGCGAGATCGCCAACAACTTCACCAAGGACGCCCAGATCACCGCGCTGTACGCCGCCCGCCACTACCGCGGCGACAAGCTGCAGCGCACCGCCAAGCCCCACCGGATCCTCGACCCCGAGGCCGGCCCGCTGATCGCGGTCAAGCTGCACATCCTCTCCCGCAAGACCCTCGGCGGGCTCGAGACGGACCTGTCCGGCCGCTGCCTGACCGCCGCTGGCACCCCGCTTCCGGGGCTCTACGCGGCCGGCGAGGTCGCGGGCTTCGGCGGCGGCGGGATGATGGGCTACAACGCGCTCGAGGGCACGTTCCTCGGTGGCTGCCTGTTCTCAGGCCGCACGGCGGGCAGGGCCGCGGCCGCCGCGATCTGATCAGGTCGGCTCAGTGGGCGCCGGAGAGGTTCAGCCCGACCACGCCGACGACGATCATCGCCAGGAAGCCGGCCTTGGCGGCGGTGAGGTGCTCGCCGAGGAACATCACGCCGATGCCGGCGACCAGTGCGGTGCCGAGGCCTGACCAGATGGCGTACGCCACCGAGACCGGCATCCGCTCCACGACCACCGAGAGCAGCCAGATCGAGGCGCCGTAGCCGGCCAGGACGGCGACCGACCAGCCGAGGTTACGGAAGCCCTCGGTGCGGGGAAGCAGCGCGGTGCTGACGACCTCGATCGCGATCGCGGCGACGAGCAGAATGGCGGCGTACATCTTCGGGTCCTCCTGAGGCGCATGTAGCGACTGCTACATCACGCCAAATGTAGCAGTCGCTACATGTTGGGCATAATGCTTTTCATGGACCGCAAGGAGGAGCTCCTCGGGCAGGTGGTCGACCACGTGCTGGAGCACGGGCTGATCGGGCTGACCCTGCGTCCGCTGGCGGCGGCGATCGGCACCAGCGACCGGATGCTGATCTACCACTTCGGCGGTCGCGACGAGCTCGTCGCCGCGGTCGTGGCGCGCACCAACGAGCTCTCCGTCGCAGCGGTCGCGGCGCTGGAGCCCGCCGATGACGTACGTGCTGGCGTGGAGACCCTGTGGCGGGCCTACCGCACCGAGCCGCTGCACAGCTGCCTGCAGATCTACCTGCAGGCGGCCGCGACCGGGCTGATCGGGATGGAGCCCTACCGCTCGGTCGTCCGGGAGACCAACGAGCTGTGGTACGCCGCGCTCCGTGACTATCTCACCGCCTGTGGCGCGCCGCCCGAGCGCGCCGGCCGGATCGTCACGCTCGTCGACTCGTCGCTGTTCGGCTTCCACCTGGACCTGGCCACCGACCGGCCGGACGAGCTCGCCGCCGGTGTGGCCGATCTCGCCGCTGCCGCGGGAGCGATCGCCGAGGGCTGATCGAGGGTCCGGCACAATGCGCGGGTGACCTCGCTGCTGAAGAACATCCCCGCCGACCGTATGCACCTGTGGCTGATGCTCGTGCTCACCTTCACCACCGGCATCAACGACGCCGTCGGCTACCTCGGTCTGGACAAGGTGTTCACCGGCAACATGACCGGCAACGTGGTCATCCTCGGTATGGCGCTGGTCGGCGACACCGACCTGCCGGTCCTCGGGCCGGCGCTGGCGCTGGTCGGGTTCATGGGCGGCGCTGCGCTCGGCGGGCGGGTGCTGAAGGCCGACAAGCAGGCCTGGAGTGCGCGTACGACCGCGCTGTTCTCGCTGGTCGCAGTGGTGATGCTGGCGCTGGCCGGGCTCCTCTTCGTGACCGGTGACGAGCCGTCGAGCGCGGTGATGATCACGACCACCACGCTCGCCGCGGTCGCCATGGGGACCCAGGCGGCCGCCGCTCGCCACATCGCGGTCAAGGACGTGACCACCGTCGTCGTCACCAGCACGATCACGGGTCTCGCGGCCGACTCACCGATCGGATCCGGCAAGGCGTCCTTCCGTGGCGGCGGCACCGCGCGGCGCGTGATCACCATCCTGCTGATCCTGCTCGGTGCCTCCGCCGGCGCCGGGATGCTGCTGTGGCACACCGGCGGCGGCCTGCTGCTCGCCGGCATCCTGATCGGGCTCGCCACCGTCCTCGGCGCCTGGCACGCCCGGGTGCACCGCTCGATCATCTAGGGTCTGCCACGTGGAGTGCCCCAAGTTCGCGGTCAGCGTCGATCTCGTCGTGCTCACCGTTCGTGACGAGGCGCTCTGCGCCCTGGTCGTACGCCGCGGCATCGAGCCGTTCGTCGGCGCCTGGGCGCTTCCGGGCGGGTTCGTCCTCGACGACGAGGGCCTCGAGGAAGCGGCGGCGCGCGAGCTCGCCGAGGAGACCGGCATGCGGCCGGGCAGCGTGCATGTCGAGCAGCTGGCGACGTACGGCTCTCCTGGGCGAGACCCGCGGACGCGGGTCGTGACCGTCGCCTATCTCGCGCTGGCGCCCGACCTGCCGGTGCCCGCGGCGGGGTCGGACGCGGCGGACGCGCAGTGGTGGCCGGTCGACTCGCTCCTGGCCGGCGGCGGCCTCGCCTTCGATCACGCCGCGATCCTGCGTGACGGCGTCGAGCGTGCTCGCTCCAAGCTGGAGTACTCACCGCTGGGCGCGGCGTTCTGTGCCGAGGAGTTCACCGTCGCCGAGCTGCGCCGGGTCTACGAGATCGTCTGGGGCGAGCGCCTCGACCCCCGCAACTTCCATCGCAAGGTCACCAAGACCGAGGCCTTCCTCGAGCCCACGGGCACCACGACGACCCGGGACGGTGGCCGGCCGGCTCAGCTCTTCCGCCGGGGCTCCGCCGAGCACCTGCACCCGCCGCTGCTGCGGCGTACGACCTGACGGTTTGGTCACCGAAAGGTCTCGGGCTGATCACGAACCGATAACGGCGAATCCGGTGTGGTGGACGGCACATGCGACGCGGCCTACGCGCGTTGGGTAACTAGACAACAACCACGGCATTGTTGTCCAGCGGACGCCGTGTCTCGGGACCGTACGCCCTGTTCGAGAGGTTCGTCTTGAAAGGGTCGTTACAACGCCGAAACGCCAGTGCCAGCCCCTGAAACCTCCGCTCGCTACGGTCCCCGAAACCTATGCGTGACACTCCTCGAAGGGAACTCGTTTCGATGTCTACCCCCGCCTCTCGGACCTCGCGACGTAAGTCAGTACAACGCCGGGCCGCCGCGGCCCTCCTGACCCTGGTCGCCGCCACCACCCTGGCCGCCTGCGGCTCCGACTCCGAAGAAGGCAGCAGCGAGGAGGGCTTCGGCACCATCTCGATGCAGTACTCCTGGATCAAGAACGAGGAGTTCGCCGGCGAGTTCTACGCCGAGGACAAGGGCTACTACGAGGAAGCCGGCTTCGACGCTGTCAACGGCATCTCCGGCCCCGACACCGGCGTGGCCAAGCTGCTCTCCGGCAAGGTCCAGGTCGCCATCAACGACGCCGCCTCGGTCGGCTCCGCGATCGCCGAGCAGGAGGCGCCGCTGAAGATCATCGGCGCCACCTTCCAGAAGAACCCGTTCACCATCCTCTCCCTCAAGGACGGCGGCAACATCGCGACGCCGGCCGACCTCAAGGGCAAGAAGATCGGCGTCCAGGACTCCAACGTCAACGTCTTCAAGGCGATCCTCGCGGCCAACGGCCTGGAGGAGAAGAAGGACGACATCACCGTCGCCCCGGTCGAGTTCGACCCGACGCCGCTGATGAAGGGCCAGGTCGACGGCTTCATGGCCTACCTGACCAACGAGGCCATCACCGTCGAGATGGCCGGCCACGAGATCACCAACCTGCCCTACGCCGAGAACGGCGTGCCGTACGTCGCCGAGACCTACACCGTCACCGACCAGTACCTCGCCGAGAACCGCGACCTACTCAAGGCGCTGCTGACCGCCGAGATCAAGGGCTGGACCGAGACCTTCAAGAACCCCACCGACGAGGTGGTCAAGGTCGTCACCACCCACTACAACCAGGCGGCCAGCGACTCCGACGGTCTCGAGGCCAGCTTCGGCGAGCTCGACCCGGTCAAGACCAAGCGTGGTCTCGAGGAGTCGCAGAAGCTCATCTCCACGCCGGAGACCGAGAAGAACGGCCTCTTCACCATCTCCGAGGAGCTCCAGCAGCAGACCGTCGACTCGCTCGCCGCCGCCGGCTGGGAGGTCTCGGTCGAGGACCTGTTCGACACCTCGATCATCGACGAGATCTACGAGGAGAACCCCGAGCTCAAGGACTACCAGAAGTAGTCATGGCCGAGAACAAGCTCATGGATGCCGGTGCTCCCGCTGCGGAGACCGGTGGCGGCACCGGCATCCACATCTCCGGAATCAGCAAGGTCTTCGGCTCCGGGTCGAAGGCCGTCACCGCGCTCAAGGACACCGAGCTCCACACCGACCAGGGCTCGTTCCTGGCCCTGCTGGGGCCCTCCGGCTGCGGCAAGTCGACGATCCTGCGGATCCTCGCGGGCCTGGAGACGCCGACGAGCGGAGAGGCGTACGTCGACGGCAAGGCTCCCGCCGAGCTGCGGCGTGACTCCGAGCTGGGGATCGCGTTCCAGGACCATGCGCTGCTGCCGTGGCGCTCGGTGGTCGGCAACATCAAGCTCGTCTTCGAGGTCGCCGGGCGGCGTCCCGACATGTCCTACATCCACGAGCTGATCAAGCTCGTGGGGCTGGAGGGCTTCGAGAAGGCCCGCCCCGCGCAGCTCTCCGGCGGGATGCGGCAGCGGGTCTCGATCGCCCGGGCGCTCGCGCTGAAGCCGTCGGTGCTCCTGCTCGACGAGCCGTTCGGCGCGTTGGACGACATGACCCGGCAGAACCTCAACCTGGAGCTGCTGCGGATCTGGACCGAGAAGCCGGCGACCACGCTGCTGGTCACCCACGGTGTGAACGAGGCGATCTTCCTCTCCGACCGGGTCGCGGTGATGTCGCCGCGACCGGGCCGGATCAAGGAGATCATCGAGGTCGACCTTCCTCGGCCGCGTACGCCCGACATGATGCGTACGCCGGAGTTCCACGCGCTGGCCGACCGGGCCTCCGAGCTGCTCTTCGGTGACGACGGGCGCGCCGAGGCGGAGTCTTGATGCGACTGAGTCAACAGCTGGCTGGCTGGGTGGCCGGTCTGATCGGCGTGGTCTCCCTCTTCGTGCTGTGGGCGGTCGTGGCCGTGGCCGGGTTCCCGCCCGATCCGGGCACCGGGTTCACGCCGGTGCCGCCGCCGTGGACGGTCCTCTCGGAGATGGCGGCCGCGGGTCCGTCGGCGTTCTGGGACGGCGTGCTCCGGGAGACGCTGATGGAGGCGTCGATCGGGTTCCTCTGGGGTAACCTGATCGCCCTGCTGCTGGCCTCCCTGGTGCTGCTGGTGCCGTGGCTGGAGCCGATGATCATGCAGATCGCCGTGACGACGTACTGTCTGCCCGTGGTCGCCGTGGGCGGCATCTCGATCGTTGTCCTCGGCGGCGCCGAGCAGCCCGGTGACCCGTCGAAGACGTCGATCTTCCTGGCCGCGCTGATGGTCTTCTTCACCACCGTCGTCGGGGCCGTGCTCGGGTTCAAGTCGGCCGATCGCGCCTCGCTCGACGTGGTGCGGGTCTACGGCGGGTCGGTGTGGACGCAGCTGGTGAAGGTACGCCTCGTCGCGGCCGTGCCGGCGATCCTCAACGCGCTGCAGATCGCGGTGCCGACCGCGATCCTCGGGGCCGTGCTCGGCGAGTACCTCGGCTCCACCGACCGTGGCGTCGGGCGCACGCTGATCGTCCTGCAGGGCAAGCCCGACCCGGAGCGGCTCTGGGCCGTCTTCCTGGTCTGTGCCCTGGTCGCCCTGGCCGGCTATCTGCTGCTGGGGCTGGTTTCGCGTCTGGTGACGCCATGGGTCGCTGGGAGGTCCGGATGAGGTCGGGTGCCAAGGGTCTGTCGCGGGCGGTCCTGGGGCCGGTGCTGCACACCGTCGCCGCGCTGGCGATCGTGGTCGTGCTCTGGCAGGCGTTCGTGTCGTTCTCCAGCGTCTCTGAGTTCGTCGCGAAGGGGCCGCTGGACGTCGTCGACCACCTCTTCACCGGGCCGGACGCGGCCGCCCATCGGGCGGAGCTGTTCCCGCTGACGTGGGTGACCCTGAGGGACGCCGCGCTCGGCTTCCTCGCCGGGATGGCGATCGCCGTGGTGGCGGCGGTGCTCTTCAACCTGTCGCGTACGGTCGAGGCCGGCGTGATGCCGCTGGCGCTGCTGCTGCGCTCGATCCCGCTGGTCGCGATCGCTCCGGTGGTCATGCTGATCACCGGCCGTGCGTCGACCGCCTCGGTCGTGGTGCTCGGGATCATCGTGGTGCTGTTCCCGGCGCTGGCCGCGGTCCTGTTCGGGCTCACGCAGGCCTCGCCGCAGTCGCTGGACCTGGTGGCCGTCTACGGCGGCTCGCGGCTCACCGCGATCCGGAAGGTGTCGCTGCCCGGCGCGCTCCCGTCGATCTTCGCCGCCGCCCGGGTCTCGGTGCCCGGCGCCGTGACCGGCGCGCTGCTGGCCGAGTGGCTCTCGACCGGCAAGGGCATCGGCGGCAACATCCAGAAGTTCCCCGCCGCCGCCCGCTTCGACGACCTGTGGGCAGCCGTCGCGATCATCACCGTGGTCACGCTGGTGCTCTACAACCTCGTCCAGCTCCTGGAGTCGGTCGCGCTGGAGCGGATGGGGATGGGCGCCTCGCAGTAGCCGGTCAGTAGTCCGTGCGGTCCTGCTTCGCGAGCCAGGCGTCGAACGGGTCGTACGCCTGCGGGATCCGCAGCTCGTCGACCTTGGTCGGCCAGTCGTGGTGCTCGTTGGCGCGGCCGGTCCCGAACAGGTCGTAGAAGGCGCGGTCGTCGAACCCGCCCTTGGCCGCGTCGTCACGGTCGGCCGCGTAGACGACGCGGTCCAGGCGCGCCCACAGCGCGGTCGCCAGACACATCGGGCAGGGCTCGCACGAGGTGTAGAGGGTGCAGCCGGCCAGCGAGAAGCTGTCGGCCTCCTTGCAGGCGGCACGGATCGCGACGATCTCTGCGTGGGCGCTCGGGTCCAGGTCGCGGGTGACCCGGTTCTGGCCGGTGCCGAGCAGGATGCCCTCGCGGAGGATGATGGCCCCGAACGGGCCACCGCCGTTGTCGACGTTGCGCACGGCAAGTGCGATCGCCTGCTCCAACCACATGGTGTCGCTCATAAGATCCCCCCGGATCGATGTTCCTGCTGCCATTCTGCTCCCAGGCATCACTCGACCTCGTGGAGCCGGTCGTAGGTGGCGCTGATGGTCGAGACGCGGTCGCGTCCGGCCCGTCCCCGCTCGTGGAGTACGCCGTCGGCGAGCACGCTCGCCAGCGACATCGGCGCGGCCAGGGAGTCGAAGGCGAGAGCGCCTTGGACCGGGCACTCCAGCGCGATGTCGGCGCGGCCGAGGTGGACCGTTCCGGTCGGGTCGGCGATCACGATCACCGTGCTGTCGGAGGCCGCGGCGGCGTCGACGAACTCGCCGAAGCCCGGCGGCCGGCGCCGCAGCCCGACCGCGATCACCACCGATCCCTCGCCGAGCTCGGCCAGCTCCTCGCCGATGACCTGGCCGGGAGCGGGCGCGAGCGTGACCCGCTCGCGGGTCTGGGTGAGCTGCTGGCGCAGATGGAGCGCGACCGGGTAGGAGTTGCGCCAGCCCGCGACCATCACGTCGCTCGCCCCGGCGATCGCCTCGATCGCCTCGGTGATGCCGGCCTGCTCCACGACCCTCGCGATCGCGGCCGCCTCACCCTCGGCGTGGGCGCTCAGGTCCGGGGCGCCCTCGACACGTCGCGGCTCGCCGGCCGTACGCAGCCCCCGCAGGTGGTCGCGTACCTCGTCGAAGCCGTCGAATCCCAGCGAGCGGAAGAGCCGGCTCATCGTCGCCTTGGACACCTCCGCGAGCGAGGCCAGCTCGGCCGCTCGGTAGGTCGCCAGGTCGTCGAGATGCTCCAGCAGCGTGTCGGCCGCCTTGCGCTCCTGCGGGGAGAGCTCCTGGTAGTGCACGGCGATCCGCCGGTCGATCCGCTGGTCCACCCGAGTCGTGGTCATGCCGGTCACGCGAACCCAGGTACTGAGGCCCAGGCGTCCGGCTCGGTCGATCCGTCACGCTGCAGGGTCGCCTCGATGAGCCCGTAGGGGCGGTCGGCGGCGAAGAAGACCTCGTTCTGGTTTTCCAGATCGAAGGGGGAGAGGTCGACGAGGAAGTGGTGCTTGTTGGGACAGGAGATCTTGAACTCCGCGATCCCCTCGAACGCCTCCATCACGGCCCTGCCCATCTCGTAGATGGTCTGCTGCAGCGCGAGCGAGTGCACCTCTGCGAAGGTGTCGAGCATGATCGCGCGGATCCGGTCGTAGGCCTCGTTCCAGTCCTCCGGGTGGCTCTCCCACCGCCACCACGCGGTGACCTCGGTCGCCAGGATCCGGTCGGTCGTCTCGGCGAGGGTGGTGTAGCGGTCCCGCGGGAAGCCGTGGAACTCCGAACCGGTCGACTTGAGCACCACCAGGTCGGTCAGGCCCGACAGAACGAATTTTCGTTCGCCATAGCTGTTGACCACTGCCGTACGCGTCTCCTGACCGCGCCGGGCGAACGAAAATTCGTTCGCCGGGATGCGGTCCCAGGAGTAGGACTCCGCCTTCATCACCGACCCGGTCACCCACGACTGCTCGGCCCAGTAGGCGGTGAGGTCGAGCAGGAACGCCTCCGGCGAGGTGATGCCGACCTCCTTGGCCTTCGCGTAGACCACGTTCTTCTGGGTGTCGGTGGCGTGCACGTGCACGTTGTCACCCTCGGTGAAGGCCGTCGCGAAGTCGCCCCTGAGCTGGGTGGACACGTTCAGGTCGTGGATGGTGTGTCGCCCGCCCTCCCGGTCGACCTTGACCAGGCGTACCTCCGCCTTGCCGTGCTGGTTGGGGCCAAGAGTGATCGACATCAGCTTCCTCGATAGGTCGTGTAGGAGAACGGACTGAGCAGGAGGGCGACGTGGTGGTGCTCGCCGGCGGTGACGGTGAACCCGATGGTCACCTCGGGAAAGAAGGTCTCGCGATCCTGCTCGGCGAACCAGGGCCCGGTCGCGAAGGTCAGCATGTGTGGCCCGGGCGGCACCTCGCCGTCGAACCGCACCCGCCCGTCGGCGTCGGTGGTCGCGGTGCGCGCGCTGTCGTCGGGAAGGGTGAGGTAGAGCGCGAGCCCGGCGGCTGGCCGGCCGAGGGCGGCGTCGAGGACGTGCGTGGAGACGGTGGTCATACCACCAAGCCTCGCAGCCGGAGCAACGCGATCTCGGCGAGCTGGCCCTTGGTCACCGTGATTTCGGTAGCCGGGTCGTTCTCCAGCCGATCCTCGAGGAGCGCGAGCATCTCCTCGGCGCTGCGTCCTGCCGCCCGCACCAGGTAGATCCGCCCGAACCGCTCCTCGTAGGCCGCGTTCCCCGCCCTCAGCCGCGCCTGCACCTCGGCGTCGGCCGGGTCGACCCCGGCCTGCTCGCGGGCGGAGAGTGCCGCGCTCTCTCCGCCCCCGGAGTGCCGTTCCCCGATCCGGGGGTGGTCGGCCAGGGCCGCCTCGACCTCTTCGTCGGTCCAGGCCGCGGCCAGCTGCCTCGCGGCGGCGAGCAGGTCCGGTATGTCCGTATAGGGCCGCCCCGCGACCAGCCCGGCCGCCCACGAGGGGATCGCGACACAGGGTGCGACGACGCTCTCCGCCTCGTCGGCGGGCAGGGCATCGAACTCGGCGAGCGTCATGGTCACCAGGGCAGCCTATGAAACGAGCGTTTCGGCGTCCGCAACGCAGGTTGCCTTTGTGTAACGCCCGGGCGGCTACCCCGCGAAGCTCTGGGCCAGGGCGAGGAGGTCGCGGTCGCGGCCGGGTGCGGCGACCAGACAGAGCCCTGCCGGGAGGTTGGTGGGCGTGCGGACCGGGATCGAGACGGCGGGGAGGCCGGCGATACCGGCGATGCAGGTGAGGCGCATGGTGTCGTCGCGCACCCCGGCAGCGTCGGCCGCTGTCGGTGCCACCGAGGAGGCGCTCGGGTAGGCGAGGATGCGGTCGCCGACGACGTCGAGGATCTCCGTACGCGCCTGCGCGAGCACGGTGCGCGCCTCGGCCGCCTGCTCCCGGGTCACCGACCGGGCCATCTCGAACCGACCGCGCACCGCCTCGCCGAGCGTGTCGAGCCGGGTCTCGAGCCACGCCCCGTGGGCCTGCCACGCCTGGTAGGCCTGTCCGATGACGAAGGCCTGGCGCCACTCGTCCAGCCTTGCCGCCTCCCAGACCAGCGGCTTGGCTTCGGGCAGGGCGTCGCTCACGGCGGTGGCGACATCCTCCGCGGCGAGTCCGACCAGCGCCGGCACCAGGTGGACCTCGTCCACCGAGACGGACGACGCCGGAGCCTCCGGCAGCAGTACGTCCCCCACCGCCTGCAGCAGGAACGCCGAACGCGTCATCCACCCGACGGTGTCGAAGGCCTTGGCGAGCGGGAGCAGGCCCTCGCGCGAGACGGCCCCGTGCGACGTACGGATCCCGTAGAGGCCCTGGTAGGCGGACGGGACCCGGATCGAGCCGCCGGTGTCGGTGCCGAGGCCGATCGACGCCTGGCCGAGGGCGACCGCGGTCGCCGAGCCAGATGACGAGCCGCCGGGGATCCGCCCGGGAGCCTTCGGGTTCGGCGGCGCCCCGTAGTGGGCGTTGAGCCCCGACAGCGAGTAGGCGAACTCCTCGGTGCGCGCGATCCCGCGCACCGACGCCCCGGCGTCGAGCAGCGCGGCGACGGCAGCGGCATGCGACGGTTCCGTCGGCGCCTGCTCCAGCCAGGCCGGGCTCCCGGCGCCCACCGCGAAACCGGCGACCGCGAAGAGGTCCTTGACCGCGACCGTCTCTCCCGAGAGGGCGCCGTCGGCGGTGTGCGAGGAGACCAGCGGGTCCCCGACGACCCGCCAGATCCGGGTGTCGAAGGCCGGCGCGGGCGCCGAGACATGGGCCGCGGTGACCTGCCAGCCGCCGTACTCGATCCGCACCGGGTCCCGCGCCCACAGCTGCGTCTGCAGACCGCGCCCGCCGCGGTCGAGCTCGGTGACGGCCACGATCAGTGCGTGGTCGTCGTCGATCACCTGCACATGGGTCTGCACGATGCGCCGCTTCGGCGCGCCGCCGCGCGACCCACGAAAGGCGGAGATCTGCTCGTGCCCGACGAGCAGCCCGGCGGCATCACCGCGCAGGGTGGTCGGTGAGTCGGCGAAGAGCGCGTCCAGAGCGGCGACGTCGTCGGACATCAGCGCGCTCTCGTACGCCCGGAAGGCCTGCAGCAGCCCGTGCGGGACCGGTTTGAGCTGGGCGCCGGCATGTCGAGGGGTCATAGGGCGAAGTCTGCCTTGCGGATCGTGGCGTGTACGCCTTTGACGACGTCGACGACCTGAGAGATCCGGAAGTCGGTGGCTGCCGAGAGATAGGCGTACGCAGTCTCCGGCTCCATCCCGAAGCGTGCGCTGAGCAGGGCGATCGCGGCCCGGACGCAGTTCTGTGTGGCCACGTCGAGGGACTCGTCGAGCCCGGTGGGAATCAGAAATTCCGAGGTCTCCGCCAGCGGGCCGGCGAGCTCGCCGAACCGCGCGGCGGCCTCCTCGCGAGCGACCAGGTCGAAGCGGAGCGTCGCCCGGAGCGAGGCCTCCAGGGCGGTCAGCGAGACCTCGCCGTCGCCCTGCGCGAAGTGCGGGTCGCCGACGTAGGCCAG
This sequence comes from Nocardioides sp. NBC_00850, assembly GCF_045207335.1. Lineage (NCBI taxonomy): Bacteria > Bacillati > Actinomycetota > Actinomycetes > Propionibacteriales > Nocardioidaceae > Nocardioides > Nocardioides sp. NBC_00850. The sequence goes on along the minus strand of NZ_CP108845.1, from coordinate 5,497,147 downwards.
CGCCCCGGCGACCTGGACGGGCAGGTAGAGGGTCGCCCCGGCCGTGAGCAGCCGGATGTCGATGTTGCCGCCGTGCGACCCTGGCGGGACCGAGTGCGGCCGCTCAGACCCCGGCACGGCGACCCCCATGATCCCGAGGAACGGGTCGAGGGCGAACGACGCCGGCCCGATCACCCCGCGCCCGTCGACGACGGGCGTGAAGACGCTGTGCACCGGCGAGTCGCCTCGCGGGAACTCGCCCGGCAGCGCGCCGCGCCCGTGCCGGTTCGACACCACGCCGTAGGGCACCCGCGGCAGCGTCTCCAGCACCGTGATGGCGAGCAGGTCACCGACCTCGGCACCCTCGACCTCGATCGGCCGCGAGACCACGTGCGGACCGTCGACGCCGAAGGTCCGCTCATAGCCCGACGCGGCGAGAGCGACCGCGTCGGAGAGGACCTCCGAGACGCCGTGGGCCGAGAAGAACCTCTCCGGGTCCCGCCCCTGGTCCTCGAGGATGCCCTCGTGGGAGATCGTGTCCACGGTCACCGAGGTGCCTGGCGCGACGCTCAGCACGGGGGAGTCCGTCGCGCACGGCAGCCGCCCCCACAGCACGTTGTCGACCTCGGCTGGAAGGTAGGTCGAGGAGCTGATCGGTCCGGATCCCGGCTGCAGTGCCGTCACGGTGGGGGCGGTCATGGCCGAAACCGTATGGAACGGATGTTTCACGCTCGTGACGAGCGGATCAGCCGGTCGTTCAGAAGACGAGCGCGACGCCCAGGAGCACCGCGATGAGCAGCAGCGCCCCCGCGAGGATGAACCCGGTGGAGAAGGCGGGCAGCGGGCGCCGCTCCCGCATCGCGCGCTCGACCCGCGCCCAACGGACCATCGCGAGGACCGTGCACAGGATCGCGGTGAGCACCAGCAGGGCGACCACCCCGATGCGTACGCCCTCCGCGGTGGGCACCTGGAACGAGTGCAGCGCGACCGCACCGGCGAGCAGGCCGAGGACGGTGCGTGCCCACGCCAGGAAGGTGCGCTCGTTGGCCAGCGTGAACCGCGGGTCCGGCTCGGAGCCGTGGTGGTAGACCCAGTGCGGGTGCCGCGGGTCCTCCTTCGATGGCGTCTCGGTCATGCCCCCATCGTCCACCACATCGGGTCCCGATCTAGATTATTACCCATGGGTAATCGCGAACCGGCCGAGTTCGACCGTGACATCGCGGTCCGTAGGACCGATGAGAAGACGTACGCAGCCGACCTCGCCCCCGGCTGGGTGGTCGGCGGCGGGATCAACGGCGGCTACCTGCTCGCGGTGATCGCCAACGCGCTGCGGGCTCACCTGCCGAACCACCCGGACCCGATCGTGCTGAGCGCGTTCTATGCCGGCGCCAGCACCCCCGGGCCGGCCGAGGTCCGCATCGAGACCAAGCGCGACAAGGGCTCGCTGGCCATCGCGACCGCCGAGCTGTGGCAGGGCGAGGAGCTGCGGATCACTACCACGGCGACGTACGCGGACCTCGACGGCCTCCATGCCAAGAGCAGCGGCTTCGAGCGGGTCACCGCGACCGAGCCGGAGTTGCCGCCGCTCGACGAGTGCCTCTCCTCGACCACGGCGCCCGAGGAGATGAAGAAGTTCGTACCGATGCTGGACCGCTACGAGCTCTGCGTCCCGAAGGAGCAGTTCGTCTGGGGCGGCGCCGCGCCGACCGGCGAGGCGGTCTTCACCGGCTGGTTCCGTCACCCCGGCCGCGAGCCCGACCCGCTCTCGCTGCTGCAGGTGCTCGACGCGCTCCCGCCGGTCACCTTCGGGCTCGAGCTGCCGGGCTGGGCGCCGACCCTCGAGCTCACCTGCCACATCCGCCACAAGCCGGCGCCGGGCTGGCTCAAGGTCACCCACTTCTCACGCAACCTCTCGGGCGGCATGTTCGAGGAGGACTGCGAGGTCTGGGACTCCGAGGGCAAGCTGGTCGCGCAGGCGCGTCAGCTGGCTCGGCTGCCGCGGGCCTGACGGGTCAGAGCGGGGCGGTCACATCGGGGCGCAGCGGTCCTTCCCGCCGTACGCGTCCCAGTGCCAGGCCTCGGCCGAGTACTGCTTCAGCCCGAAGTTCAGAGCGTTCTTGTTCAGGAACCGCCACACCGCGCTGGCCGGCTCCGAGGCCCGTGTCGCGCAGGTCTTGCCGCCGGTCGCGCTGGGCTGCTCGAAGTCGATGGCGATGCCGAGCTGGTGGGACGAGTGGCCGGGCTGCGCCGTGAGCGTGTAGTCGCCGGCCGGGCAGCCGCCGGTGACGTCCTCCTGGCACAGCGCCTTCTGCTTCTTCATCGTCCGGAACGAGCTGCCCGCGACCAGGTCGACCCCCTGCTTCGAGGCCTTCTTGACCAGCGCCGCCGCGGCCCCGGAGATGCGTGCGTTGACGACGGTCAGGCCGTCGGAGCCGTCGATGTAGTAGGGGTCGCCCTTGGTGCTCTCGGTGCCCGTGTTGGGCAGCCCCTCGACCGCGCAGAGCCGCACCGGGATCAGCCTGCCCTCGTCATACCCCTCGCCCTCGCCGAGGTCCTTCGTCCCCGGCGAGCACACGAGCCCGGTCGAGTCGGCGCGTACGTTGCCGACCGGCCTCGTCGGCGCCGCGACCTCGAGGAGCTTGCCCTCGGTGGCGCCGGCGGCGCGCTGTTCGGAAGCCTGTACGGCCAGCTCGGCGAGGTGGCCGGTGACCCCGCCCGCATTCGTGTCGGCGTCGGTCTGGCCGGCGTCCGGTGCCGTCTTCGGGACGTCCTCGGGGCAGGTCGTGATCGACTCGCTCAGCGGCTTCTGGGTCCCGGTCGCGAGGGTGATGTTCGCGCACACGACCGTGGTGTGGTCGCGCTTGGCGTAGGTGTCCTGCCAGGTCCGGTAGCCCGCCACCTCGAAGCTGTTGCCGTCTGTGCCGTCAGGGTCCGCCTGCAACGTACGCAGCCTCAGGCCGTCGCCGTAGGCGCCCGGCTGCTCCAGCCAGGTGCCGATGTCCGCGGCGGTGACCTCCCAGCCGACGCTGCGCAGCGACGCCACGGCCACCGACAGGTCGCTGCCGACGCCGTTCAGGTCGTCGGTCGTCGTCTGCTCCCACTTCTGCATCTGGTCGTAGAAGTCGTACGCCCCGTAGCCGCCGACACCGACCAGCGCGAGCACCAGCAGGCTCACGACAACCTTCGGCCACCGCCGCTTCTTCGGCGGCTCGGACCCGAACCGGCCGGGACCGAAACCCTGCGGGTATCCCGGGGGCGGCTGCTGCCCGTAGGGCTGCTCGGGGTAGGGCTGATCCGGATAGGGCTGCTGGCCGTAGGGATCCTGCTCAGGCGGATAAGGCTGCTGTGCCGGCGGATAGGGCTGCTGCTGAGGCGGGTACGGCCGCTGGTCCGGGTAGCGCTGCCCGCCCGGGTAGGGCTGGTGCTGCCCCGGATGAGGCCGCTGCTGACCCGGGTGCGGCTGCTGCGGCCGTCCCGGCTGCGCCGGTGGTCGTTGGGGCTGCCGCGGGCCGGGGAAGGGCTGCTGCCCCCGGTAGGGCGGGCGAGGCTCGCCGGGGCGCCGCGGGGGCCACTGCTGATCGCTCATGATCGGGCCCCGGACGGGGGCAGGCAGGCGATGAGCAGAAGACGGCGGGGCACGGCGTTGGAGCGTACCCAAGAGACACCACTTTCCGGGTGTCTAGGGAACAATCTCACACGTGAACAGCCCCAAGACGGTAGTAGCCGCGGCGATCCTCAGCGCCGACGGCAAGCAGGTGCTGGCCGCGAGGCGTACGTCCCCGCCCGAGGCCGCCGGACGCTGGGAGCTCCCCGGCGGCAAGGTCGAGGAGGGGGAGACGCCCGAGGCGGCCCTCGTCCGGGAGATCGGCGAGGAGCTCGGCTGCCTGATCGAGGTGCTCGACTGGATGCAGGGGGAATCGCCTCTCGGCGGGGCCGGCGGCCGGTTGATCGCCGCGACCGCCCGGGTGGTCGCGGGTGAGCCGAGGCCGCGCGAGCACGACCAGGTCCTCTGGCTGGCGGCCGAGGACCTCGACTCGGTCGACTGGCTCGAGCCCGACCGTCCGTTCCTCGATGCGCTCCGCCACGTACTCGGCGTGGCCGAAGGGCCCACTCTGCGCGGAATCTTCTTCGAGGAGGAGGACGCCCGCTCGGCAGCCTCGACGCTGGAGCGCGAAGGCTGGACGGCCCGGGTCAGCCGGGAGCGCCACCAGGGCGAGGACGACGACGAGGACCACCCCTGGTCCCTGGAGACGGACGCCCCGGAGATGGTTCTGGAGCTGCTGGTGGACGAGTACGACGGCTGGCTCGACATCCCCGAGGACGCACCGGACGACTCGATCGCCCCCGAACCCGTCGAGCTCCCCGACAACCCCAAGCGGATAAAGCGCCCCGACCTAGGATCGAGTTCGTGAATTCTCAGAAGAGCCTGCTGCTCGTGCACGCCCACCCCGACGACGAGACGATCGCGACGGGCGCGACTATGGCGAGATACCTCGCCGAGGGCGCCCGCGTCACCCTGGTGACCTGCACGGCAGGGGAGATGGGCGAGATCCTGGTGCCCGAGCTGTCCCACCTCGCCGCCGACCAGGACGACGGCCTGGGCGAACACCGCCGGGGCGAGATCGAGGACGCGATGGCGGCCCTGAAGGCGCCCGACGGCAGCCAGGTCGACCACCGCTGGCTGGGCGGATTCGGCAACTACCGCGACTCCGGGATGACCTGGAGCGAGGACCGCACCCACGCGCTCCCCGACCCCGACGCCCGCGAGAACGCCTTCTGGTACGCCGACCTCAACGAGGCCGCCGACCACCTCGTCACGATCATCCGCGAGATGCGTCCGCAGGTGCTGGTCACCTACGACGAGTTCGGCAACTACGGCCACCCCGACCACATCCAGGCCCACCGGGTCGCGACGTACGCCGCCCATCTCGCCGCCGTGCCGACCTACAAGAAGGAGCTCGGCGAGGCCCACGAGATCGACCGGATCTTCTGGACCGCGATCGCGGAGAGCTGGATCCGCGAGGGGCTGCGGGCGGCCCGCGCGGCCGGCGACGAGGACGCGCTCGGCGGGATGGACCCCGAGGGGCCGCTGCCGATGGCCACCCCCGACGTCGACATCGCCGCCGCGATCGACGGCACCGCCTTCGCCGACCAGAAGGTCGCCGCGATGCGCGCCTACCCCACCCAGATGGACATGGAGCAGGGCATGTTCGCGATGACCAACAGCCTCGGCACGACAGCGTGGTCCCATGAGCACTTCCGGATCGCCAAGGGACACGTCGACGAGACCGTCGACGGCAGCACCCTGACCGACCTCTTCGCCGGGTTGTGAGGCTGCTCGGCGGCATACTCGCCGGTCTTGTCCTCGGTCTCCTCGTCGGGGTCGCGGCGGTCGCCGTCCACCCCTGGTGGTGGGGTCTGCTGCTCGCTGTGGCCGCGTCCTCGGCGATGCTGCTCGTGCTGCCGCGCGGGGCCTCGAGGATCGCGTACGCCGCGGCCTGGGCGATCGTGGTCGCGCTGGCCGCGACGCCGAGGCCGACGGGCGGGTACGCCGTCGCGGGCGACGTGGCGGGATACCTGATGATCTTCTGGGCCGTGCTGATGATCGTGGTGGCCACCGCGACCGTGTCGAGGGTTGCTTCCCGGGCGGATCAGGGCCTCCCCGGGAAGTGACGAACGTCCCAAGATGGGCTACGGGTTCGGCCTAGGGGGGTATAGGTCCTAGGCTCTCCCGCATGTCCAATGAGCCCGAGGCCTCCAAGGCCCCCGAGCCCGCGAAGCAAACTGACGCGGCCGGGTCCAACGCCAGCCAAGCTGGCGCGGACGATGCTGCCATCGAGACGATCATGATCCCTCAGATCGAGATCGACGCCCGTGTGGCTGAGTCCACGGGTGCCAAGCCGGTTCCGAACGACGCCGATGACGAGCCCGACGGCGCGACCCGAGTGGTCCCCGCCGGCGACTTCGACGAGGATCCGGCCGAGGAGACCCTGCTGCGCAGCACGATGCTGCGCTCGGAGCTGCCGAAGCGTGCCGAGCTGCCGGAGGAAGAAAACTTCCTGTTCGTCTCGAAGAACCGGAAGTTCGCCCCGGAGCCGGACGCGGTCGACGCCGCCCCCGACCTGGCCAGCGACGCGGCCACCGAGATCGCGCTCGACAACCAGGCGCAGAACGCCCCCGACTTCGACGACGAGCCGCTCGAGGAGACCGTCATGGGCGTCGGGCCGTTCGTCGTGCACGAGCCGGTCCCCGCCGACCACTCCGGCTTCGACCAGTCCGGCTACGACCACTCCGCCTTCGAGCAGCCCGACTACGCGCAGCCGGTCGCGGCCGAGAGCAAGCCGCTCGGCACCGGCACCAAGGTCGCCGCCGCGATCGCGGGCGGCATCGCCATCCTGGCCTTCGCCGGCTGGACCGCTGCGTACGCCGTCGCCGGGGAGAAGATCCCCGAGGGCGCCACCGTCGCGGGCGTGGACATCGGCGGCATGACGGCCAACGAGGCGATGCCGCTGCTGGACCAGAAGTTCGCCCCGGCCCACAGCCAGCCGATCAACGTGACCGCCGGCGACAGCACGACCGAGGTCAACCCGGCCGACGCGGGCCTGAGCTTCGACGCCGAGGCGACGATCGCGAAGGCCAACGCCGCACGCAGCTGGAGCCCGGTCAAGCTGTGGAAGCACTTCACCGGCGGTGGCGCGATCGAGCCCGTCATCAAGGCCGACGACAAGCTGATAACTAAGGTCGCGGCCAAGGTGAACAAGCGCGCCGGCACCCCCTTCAAGGACGGCGACGTCGTCATCAAGAAGGGCAAGGTCAAGACCACCCAGCCGGTCGCCGGCGAGGGCGTCAGCGACGAGGCCCTCCGGACCGCGCTCTCTGGTCAGCTCCTCGTCGAGGGCGACCGCAAGGCCGACGTACCTCTCGCGGAGCTCACCCCCGACGTCGACGAGGCCGACGTCCAGGAGGCGGTCGACAAGGTCGCCACGCCGGCGGTCTCCGGCCCGATCACGCTGAAGTTCGAGAAGACCCCGGTGGAGCTGTCGCCGAAGGAGTTCGGCGACGCGATCCGGTTCGACCCAAAGGACGGCGAGCTGCAGGCGTCGGTCGCGCCCAGCAAGCTCAAGAAGGTGCTCAAGAAGGCCCTCGCCGACGACGCCGCCAAGCCGGTCGACGCGACCATCAAGATGGTCAACGGCGCTCCGAAGGTCATCCCTGCCAAGCCGGGTGTCACCTTCAACCAGAAGGACCTGGAGGCGGTCTTCCTCGACGTCGTCACCGCGCCCAAGGGCGAGCGCACCGTCGAGGTGAAGTCGAAGGTCGCCAAGCCGAAGGTCACCACCGAAGAGGCCAAGGCCTGGGGCGTGAAGGAGAAGGTCTCGACCTTCACCACCAACTTCCCCTACGCCGAATACCGCAACGTCAACATCGGCCGCGCGGCCGAGCTGGTCAACGGCACCGTGCTCGCGCCGGGGGACACCTTCTCCCTCAACGGCATCGTCGGGGAGCGTACGGCCGCCAACGGCTTCACCAAGGGCTGGATGATCCAGAACGGGATCTTCCGCGAGGACTACGGCGGCGGTGTCTCGCAGATGGCGACGACCACGTTCAACGCGATGTTCTTCGCCGGTCTCCAGGACGTCGAGCACAAGGCGCACTCGCTCTACATCGACCGCTACCCGATCGGCCGTGAGGCGACCGTCGCCTGGCCCTCGCTGGACCTGAAGTTCAAGAACAACACCAAGTACGGCGTCCTCATCCGCTCCTGGGTCAACCCGGCCAGCGCCAGCGGCCAGGGTTCGGTGACCGTCGAGATGTGGTCCACCAAGATCTGGGACATCAAGACCCGCACCGGCGAGCGCTACGACTTCAAGCCGCCCGGCAAGCAGAAGATCACCGACGGCAACTGCGAGAACACCGTCGGCGCCCAGGGCTTCTCGATCAACGTCTGGCGCGACTTCTACAACGCCGGATCGGGCACGAAGGTCGACACCCAGACCTTCAAGACCACCTACATCCCGCAGGACGAGGTCGAGTGCACCGACGAGTCGGAGAAGCCGCCGCCGCCCGCCGACCCCAACTGACCCGAGTCGGCCGGTTCTGACCAAAACCATCGCCGAGTCGGCGCGTCATGACGCGCCGACTCGGCGTTGTTGACCGTGACGCGGATCACAACTGCTCGTTGAAGCGGTCATGCGCCCGTTTCTGCTGAGTCTTCTCGCTGCTGTCGCACTCGTCCTGGCACCGGTCTCTGCCCCCGCTGCGGCGGGGTCGAGCCGGACCGGGATCCCGCTTCCGGGATCGCCCTACGGCGACCCCGCCGGGTCCAACGACTGGGCGTGCGCGCCGTCGGCAGCGCGCCCGACGCCGGTGATCCTGGTGCACGGCACCTTCGGCGACCGCCGCTCGCTGCTGGACCCGATCTCGCTGGCCATGAAGCGCGCCGGGTTCTGCGTCTACTCGTTCGACTACGGCAACCGCGCGACCGGCGACGTCCGGGACTCGGCCGCTCACCTGGGTGAGTTCATCGAGCGCGTACGCGAGGTCACCGACGCCGACAAGGTGTCCCTCGTCGGTCACTCCCAGGGCGGCATGATGCCGCGCTACTACATCAAGAACCTCGGTGGCGCCGCCCACGTCGAGGACCTCGTCGGCCTCGCCCCCTCCAACCACGGCACGACCATCGTCATGGACGGCAGCGCGATCGGAGCCACCGGTCTGTGCCAGTCCTGTGCCCAGCAGGCCGCCGGCTCGCAGTTCCTCGCCGACCTGAACGCCGGCGACGAGACCCCGGGCGACATCTCCTACACCCAGGTCGTCACCGCCACCGACGAGGTGGTCGTGCCCCACACCTCCGGCTTCCTCGCCGAGGGCCCGAACACCACCAACGTACGCATCCAGGACGCCTGCGCCCTCGACCTCTCCGACCACCTGCTCATCCCGATGAGCACCTCCGCCATCGCCCTCACCCTCGACGCGCTCACCCACGAAGGCCCCGCTTCGCCGAACCTGAAGACCTGCTGACCGTCGTCGGGGGACCACGTCCCGGGCGACGTGGTCACCAGATGGTGTGAATGGAGTCGTATGCCTGCAGTCTGCTGTCCTTGGTCACCAGGGGAAGGTTCTCGAGCATGCTCTGGGCTGCGAGCATTCGGTCGAACGGGTCGCGGTGGTGCCAGTCGAGCTCTCCGGCGAGGCGTGAGTGGTTGAAGTCCATCGGCAGCCGCTCGAGGACATGAAGGCGTGTGCGGTCCTCGAAGGTGGCTGCCAGGGTCCCTCCGCCGGGGAGTTTGCTGAGTCGAGCCTTGGTCGAGATCTCCCAGAGGCTCGCCGCCGAGACGAACACCTCGGTGTCGATGTCGATGACGGCTTCGTAGGCAGTGGTGCTGAGCCGGTCGGGGTCACTCACCAGCCAGATGTATGCATGGGTGTCGAGAAGCACCCGCTCATAGGTCCTCATCGAGAGACCCCTCCCAGGCGGCGATCTCGTCGTCGGGGAGCGGTTCGAAGAACTCATCGGGGACGCTCACGCGTAGGCCGCCGAGTATCCGCCTGGTCGGCCGTTCGATCGGCACCAGGCGCGCAACGGCATGGTCGCCTCGGGCGATGATGACCTGGCCGCCCGCCTCGACCTCGGTGAGCAGGCTCGACAGGTGTGTCTTCGCCTCCTGCACCTTCACGACATGTGCTGCATCCATACATCCACGGTAGGTTGGTCAACCAGGTTGGTCAACCCAGGCGCGACCCGCTGAGGAGGACAGATGCATCTGGATCTGGTGACGTTCGTCGTTCCCGACTACGACGTGGCGATGGAGTTCTTTCGCGGCGTCCTCGGCTTCGAGGTCACCGAGGACGCCCCGTCGACCACGAACGACGGCCGCCCGAAGCGGTGGGTGGTCGTACGCCCGCCTGGCGGCGGCACCGGCTTCCTGCTCGCCCGGGCCGACGGCTCGGCACAGACCGAGAGGGTCGGTGACCAGACCGGCGGCCGGGTGACGTTCTTCCTGCGGGTGGACGACTTCAGGATCGCGTACGAGAAGCTGGTCGCCGCCGGGATCGAGTTGGTCGGGCCGGTGCGCGAGGAGCCCTACGGCACCCTTCAGGTCTTCCGGGACCCCTTCGGCAACCTGTGGGACCTGCTGGCGGGCTGATTCTCTACGGAGTGGGCGAGGCGTAGTAGCGGCAGCGGTGGTGCTCGGTGAAGCCGAGGCCCTCGTAGAGCGCTAGGCCGGGATCGTTGTTGGTCTCCACGTGTAGCCAGGCGGCGCGGGCGCCGCGTTCGGCGCCCCACTCGAGCAGGGTGGCGAGGGCCTTCGTGGCGAGGCCCTGGCGACGGTGCGGCTCGGCGACCTCGAGGTCGTGGATGGCCAGCCAGTCGCGTTCCATCGTGCCCATGATCCGGGCGGTGTCGCCGAGGGTGATCAGCACCTGCGCGTCGTTCGCCTGGACCTCGACGCGGGCGTCCTCGACGGGCGGAGGCAGGAGGCGGCGGGTGGCGGCGAGCCCGGCGAGCTGGAAGCCGACGGTCACGTCCTCGACCCAGCCGCGCGCGACCACGGCCTCCTCGGCCGCCGAGCCGACCTCGATCTTCACCCGCGGGCGCTTGTGGCGACTCCGGTAGTAGCTCTCGACCCGGTCGATGGCCTCATCCAGCCCGATGCCGGGGTCGCCGATCGCCAGCGCCGAGTTGGGCCGCCGGCGGACCGAGACCTCGTGGTCGAAGAGTACCCACTCGCCCAACGGCTCGGAGGTGGTGCCGGGGAAGATCGCGGCGCTGAGCAGCTCGGCCTCGCGCACCCCGATCCGCAGGCGTACGTTCGGCCGCGGCGGCACCGGTTTGCCGGAGACGATCTCGGCGACGGGCACGCTCACCTGCTCCCCGGACTCGCGCTCGATGACCGCGATGCCGTCGGCCCAGGACGTACAGACTCCGAGGATGTCGGTGAACGCGGGGCCGCCGGTGGGGCCGGTCTCGCCGGGCACGAGGCGGCGGATGACGATCCGCTTGCCGACGACATGTGGTCCCAGGAGATGAGCAGGCACGTGGGGATACTAGGCTGTTCCCTGAAGGGCCAGTCGTGCCCCTCTGACTTTCGTGATACCCCGCTTGGAGGAGCCCCGAATGACGTACGTCATCGCCCAGCCCTGTGTTGACGTGAAGGACAAGGCTTGCGTCGACGAATGTCCGGTGGACTGCATCTACGAAGGCAAGCGGATGCTCTACATCCACCCCGACGAGTGTGTCGACTGCGGCGCCTGCGAGCCGGTGTGCCCGCCCGAGGCGATCTTCTACGAGGACGACACCCCGGAGGAGTGGAAGGAGTACTACGACGCCAACGTCAAGTTCTTCGACGACCTCGGTTCGCCCGGTGGCGCTGCTCGCATGGGTGAGATCGACAAGGACCACCCGTTCGTCGCCGCGCTGCCTCCGCAGAACCAGGACTGATGCCGGCCTCGATCCCAGTCTCGCAGCGGCTGCCTGACTTCCCGTGGGACAAGCTCGCTCCCTTCAAGGAGAAGGCGTCCGCGCACCCTGACGGGCTGGTCGACCTCTCGGTCGGGACCCCGGTCGACTCGACCCCGGCGGTGGTGCAGAACGCGCTCCGTGCGGCCGCCGACTCCCCGGGCTACCCGACCACGATCGGCACGCCCGCGGTGCGTCAGGCTGCCATCGACTGGCTTGCGCGCAACCACGGGGTCGACGGCCTCGGGCTGGACAACGTGCTGCCGGTGATCGGCTCCAAGGAGCTGATCGGATCGCTGCCGCTGCATCTCGGCGTCGGGCAGGGTGACCTGGTCGCCTACCCGGAGCTCGCCTACCCGACCTACGAGGTCTCCGCGGCTCTCGTCGGCGCCGACACCGTGGCCACCGACTCGCTGGTCGCGTTGGGCCCGAAGGCGCCGAAGATCCTGTGGATCAACTCGCCCTCCAACCCGAGCGGCCGGGTGCTTCCCGTCGAGCACCTGCGCAAGACGGTCGAATGGGCGCGCGAGCGCGGCACGCTGCTGATCTCCGACGAGTGCTACATCGAGTGCGCCTGGGACGCCGAGCCGATCTCGGTGCTCCACCCGGACGTCTGTGGCGGCTCCTACGAGGGCATCCTCGCCGTCCACTCGCTCTCCAAGCGCTCCAACCTCGCGGGCTACCGCTGCGCCTTCGTCGCCGGTGACGCCTCGGTCCTCGGTGAGGTCCTCGCGGTCCGCAAGAACCTCGGCCTGCAGATGCCCGGCCCGCAGCAGGTCGCCATGGTGACCGCGCTGGGCGATGACCAGCACGCCAAGGAGCAGCACGCCCGCTACGCCGCCCGGCGCGCCAAGCTCAAGACGGCGCTGGAGTCGGCCGGCTTCCGCATCGACCACTCCGAGGCATCCCTCTACCTGTGGTCGACCCGTGACGAGGACTGCTGGGCCACCGTCGAATGGCTCGCCGAGCGCGGCATCCTCGCCGCACCCGGCACCTTCTACGGCCGCGCCGGCAGCCAGCACGTACGCATCGCCTTCACCGCCACCGACGAGCGCGTCGACGCGGCCGTCGCCCGCCTCTCGGCGTAGCCGGGCGGGGTTTGCCCCATACGTGAAGATTGGTGGAGTGAGCGCACAGCCGGGGACCCCGACGGGCCCGCCGACCATCCCGCCCCCGGGTCCGCGCCCTCCTGCGCCGGGCCCTCACGGGCCGAGACTCCCCGAGCCGGCGCGCGAGGCCCTGCGGAAGTCGGCGCGGGAAGCCCGCAAGCAGCTGCGGCCGGTGCGCAAGCACCTCATCGTCCTCGGCGTCGTGATCGCCGTCGCCCTGGTCTTCGCGGGCCTGCGGCTCCTCGGCGTCGGGGTCGGAGGCATCCCGGTCCTCGCCCGCGAGGCGTGCACCGTCACCTCCGAGGGCGAGACCTACGACCTCTCCTCCGAGCAGGCCGAACGTGCCTCGGCGATCGCCGCCCAGGCCGTACGCCGCGGCCTCCCCGCCCGCGCGGCCTCCGTCGTGCTGGCGGTCGAGCTCGCCGATCACTCGCTCGAGCGGGATCCGGCGAAGGCGGCCGGCCTCTACGACCGGCTCTCCGGAGTCGCCGACTACCGCCAGCAGTCCGTCCCGGGCGTCGCCCAGCAGATCAGCGACGGCTCGCGTGACGGCTACCGCGACGCCGAGCCCGAGGCGCGGGCCTTGGCCTCGGCACTGACCGGCAACACGCCTGAGGCGTTCTCCTGCGTCGTCAAGGGCGGCGCCGAGGAGGTCCCGGACAGGCTCAGCGGCGCCGGACTCACCTCGCGTGCGGAGGCGCTTCGCGAGGACGTACGCAATGTCTACGGCGCCCTCCCCGAAGGCGGCTTCCAGCCCGGCGGCGTGACCACCGGACACATGGTCGGCTCGGCCCACTACGAGGGCCGCGCGGTCGACTACTTCTTCCGCCCCATCAACGCCCGCAACAACATCAGGGGCTGGTCCCTGGCGCAGTATCTCGTCGCCAACGCCGACCGTCTCGACATCGAGACCGTCATCTACGACGACCGCATCTGGACCAAGTTCCGCTCCGGCGCCGGCTGGCGCGACTACGAGGTCCCGCCCCGCGGCGGCGACCAGGCCATCCTCGAGCACCGCGACCACGTGCACGTCGACGTAGCCGACTGAAGCCGAGGCGTCACTTACGTCGGCCGAGAGGTCGCTCGTGCGGGCCGAGTTGGCACCCGAGTGCCATCTCGGCCGACCGGGGTGACGCCTCGGCTGGCGGGGTCAGGCGAGGGTGACGACGATCCGGTCGCCGTTGACCTCGGGGGTGTCGGCCCACTCCTCGTCCTTGCCGGCGGACCAGGTGCGGCCGTCGTAGGCGATGGAGGTGGCGCCGAACTCGCTGGCCCGGGCGAGTACGTAGTGGGCGACGGCCCAGCCGTTGCGCTGGCCGGTCTCGCCGGCGTCGACGGGGATCACCACGGTGGTGCCGTCGACGCGGGCGCGGCCGACCATCTGGCCGAGCAGCTGGTTGACCTCGGTCTTGGTCGCCTGGGGCTTGCCGGATCCGGCCTCGGGCTCGTCGATCCGGCAGGTCAGCGCGGCGGGGGAGTAGCCGCTGATCGCGGAGGCGATCGCGCGGCCCTCGCCCTCGTGGTCGGCGTACGCCTCGGGGTAGGCCGAGCGCTGCACCTCCTGCGCCGCCTCGGTGACCACCATGTCCTCGTAGCCCTCGATCTTCACCAGCGCGTCGTAGAACTTGTTGGTGGCGTAGACCGGGTCCTGGACCTGCTCCTCGGTGCCCCAGCCCATCGACGGGCGCTGCTGGAAGAGGCCGAGCGAGTCCCGGTCACCGTGGCTGATGTTGTAGAGCTTCGACTCCTGGATCGCGGTCGCGATCGCGATCGTGGCCGCCCGCGCGGGCAGACCGCGCTTGAGCCCGAGCGCCGTGATCACGGCGGCGTTGCCCATCTGCTCGGGGTCGAAGCGCGCCTCGTACTCACCCGCGACCGCCGTGCACTGCTGCAGGTCGGGCAGGATCGAGTCCAGCTTGTCCGTCGCGGCCTGGACGACCCAGTAGATGCCGCCGGCGATCACGCTGAGCACCACCAGGGCGGTGAGAAGCTTCTTCAACTCGGCACTCTGCTCTTCGGTGAGAGTCAGTTGGCGTGGAGGGCGGCGTTGAGCTCGATGCCCTCGCCCTTCCACGGAACTGCCTCGATGGCGCCGCTGACCGAGTTGCGGCGGAAGAGGATGTTGGAGGCGCCGGAGAGCTCGCCGGCCTTCGTCACGGTGCCGTCGGGGAGCGTGACCTTGGTTCCGTACGTCACGTAGCACCCGGCCTCGACGACGGCGTCGTCGCCCAGGGAGATGCCGAGGCCGGAGTTGGCACCGAGCAGGCAGCGCTGGCCGATGGAGATGACGGCCTTGCCGCCACCCGAGAGCGTGCCCATGATCGAGGCGCCGCCACCGACGTCGGAGCCGTCGCCGACGACGACACCGCCGGAGATCCGGCCCTCGACCATCGAGGCGCCGAGGGTGCCGGCGTTGAAGTTGACGAAGCCCTCGTGCATCACGGTGGTGCCGGAGGCCAGGTGGGCGCCGAGGCGGACGCGGTCGGCGTCGCCGATCCGGATGCCGCTCGGGACGACGTAGTCGACCATCCGCGGGAACTTGTCCACGCCGTAGACGGTCACGTGCTGGCCGGCGGCGCGCAACCGGGCGCGGGTGAGCTCGAAGCCCTCGACGGCGCACGGGCCGGCGCTGGTCCACACCACGTTGGTGAGCAGGCCGAAGATGCCGTCGAGGTTCTGGCCGTGCGGCTGCACGAGGCGGTGGGAGAGGAGGTGGAGCCGCAGCCAGACGTCCTCGGTGGTCTCGGGCGCGGTCTCGAGGTCCTTGACCTCGACAAGGGCGACCCGCTGGGTGACCTGGCGCACCTCGTCGGCGCCTTCGAGCGCGGTCAGCTCGGCCGGCGCGGTCGCGTCGGCGGGCTTCTCGCCCAGCTGCGGTGCGGGGAACCACACGTCGAGCACACTGCCCTTGTCGGATCCAGTGTCGGCGGCGTACGTCACGAGGCCGAAGCCCCAAGCTGCATTCGTCACGGGGCGCAGTCTAGTGGCCGAGCCTGAGTGGTCCCTTATCGACGGTCTCGACGTGCGAACATGGACGGGTGAGCAAGAAGAGCGCGCCGCCGATGCCCCAGCTCCTCCAGGCCGAGGACGGCACCTGGACCCTGGAGATCCCCGGCGTGGCGACCAGCAAGGGTCACCCGGCGCCGGAGTGGGCGATGGCCAAGGGCGTCGAGGTCGTCCGCCGCGCCGCCTCCGACATCGTCCGCAGCTGGATCAACGGCAAGCCGGTCAGCGACGCCGAGAAGCAGGTGGTCCTGCTCGTCACCCGAGGTGACTCGCAGGTGTACGCCTGGCTCGACACCGCCTTCGCCGACGACAGCCCCCGCTAGGCCCCTAGCAGCAGCGGGCCTGCGGGTTGTGCTCCTTCTCGTCGGCCCGGTGACGCTCGAACGCGCGCCGGCTCATCGGCTCGACGCCCTCGCGCTCGCACCGAGCGACGTACTCGTCCCACTTCGCCTCCCCGGTCGCCTGGCGGAGCAGCCGCCAGGCACCGGAGACACGCTCGGTGAGCAGGCTCATGACACCGGCGCCTTCTGGGAGGCCTCCCACTCGCGTACGGCCTCCTTCTCCTCCTTGGTGGCGAAGAAGTCAGAGGGCGCGACGACCTTCGACTCGACCTTCGGAACCTCGGTGGTCGGCAGCGAACCACCGGCGCGGAGCGTCTTGACCACAGTCACCGCGGCGCCGGCGACGATCACGATCACCAGCAGCGCGAACGCTGCCTGCAGGATGCCGCTCTGGGTCGAGTTGTAGATGATCTGGTCGACGTCCCCGGGGGTCTTCGCAACCCCGTAGAGCTCACCGGCGTCGCGTGCCTCGCGCGCGGCAGAGGCCTGGGCGAAGTAGCCGATCGCGGGGTTGTCGCTGAACACCTTCTCCCAGCTCGCCGTCATGGTGACGATGAGGTCCCAGATCAGCGGGATGCCAGGCACCCAGGCGAACTTGGCCAGACCGTGCTTGAACATCAGCACCGTGGCCAGGGTCAGGGCGATCGCGGCGAGCAACTGGTTGGCGATGCCGAAGAGCGGGAACAGCTGGTTGATCCCGCCGAGCGGGTCACCGACGCCGATCCAGAGCATGTAGCCCCAGGCCAGTACGACCAGCGCGGAGGCCGACCAGGCCGCGGGTCGCCAGGAGGTGTCTGCGTAGCGCTTCCAGACGTTGCCGATCGTGTCCTGGAGCATGAACCGGCCCACGCGGGTGCCGGCGTCGACGGCGGTCAGGATGAAGAGCGCCTCGAACATGATCGCGAAGTGGTACCAGAAGGCGGCCAGGCCGCCACCGAACGCCTCGCTGAAGATCAGCGACATCCCGAACGCCAGGGTCGGGGCACCACCGGTGCGGGAGATGATCGTCTCCTCCACGCTGGCCGCGGCTGCCTCGAGGTCGGCCGGGGTGATCGAGAATCCGAGCCCGTTGACGAAGGCGGCGGCGGTCTCCGGGGTGCCGCCGGTCGCGCCGACGGCGGCGTTCATCGAGAAGTAGATGCCCTGGTCGATGACCGAGGCCGCGATGAGGGCCGAGATCGCCACGAACGACTCCATCAGCATGCCGCCGTAGCCGATCATGCGGACCTGGGACTCCTTGGCGACCATCTTCGGCGTCGTCCCCGAGGCGATCAGGGCGTGGAAGCCGGAAAGGGCGCCGCAGGCGATGGTGATGAAGACGAATGGGAACAGCTTGCCGGCGAAGACCGGACCCTCGCCGTTGGTGGCGAAGTCGGTGATGGCCTCGTTCTGCAGCGCCGGGGCCGCGAGGACCAGGCCGACGGCCAGCAGCACGATGACGCCCACCTTCATGAAGGTGGAGAGGTAGTCACGCGGGGTGAGCAGCATCCACACCGGGAGGATCGAGGCGACGAAGCCGTAGACGACCAGGCAGATCACCAGCGTCTCGTGGGAGAGGGTGAGGGCGTTGGCCAGGCCCATCTCCTCGACGTACCCACCACCGATGATGGCCAGCAGCAGCAGCGCGACGCCGATGACGGTCACCTCGCTGACGCGACCGGGGCGCAGGTAACGCAGGTAGAAGCCCATGAAGAGCGCGATCGGGATGGTGAGGCCGATCGAGAAGACACCCCACGGCGACTCCGCGAGCGCATTGACGACGACCAGCGCGAGCACCGCCAGGATGATGATCATGATCGCGAAGACGGCGATCAGCGCGGCCACGCCGGCGACGGTGCCGATCTCCTCACGCACCATCTGACCGAGGCTCTTGCCGTCGCGGCGCATCGAGAAGAACATCACGACCATGTCCTGCACGGCACCGGCGAAGATGACGCCGACGATGATCCAGATCGTGCCCGGCAGGTAACCCATCTGCGCGGCCAGCACCGGGCCGACCAGCGGACCGGCGCCGGCGATCGCGGCGAAGTGATGCCCGAAGAGCACTCGCCGGTCGGTGACGTCGAAGTCCTGCCCGTTCTCCAGCCGTTCGGCCGGGGTGGCCCGGGTGTCGTCGACCTTCAGCACCTTGTGGGCGATGAACTTCGAGTAGAACCGGTAGGCGATCGCGTACGAGGCCAGCGCGGCGAACAGGATCCACAGTGCCGAGACGTCCTCGCCTCGGGACAGGGCGAGCATGGCCCAGCAGACGGCGCCGACGACAGCGACGGCGGTCCAGATGATGATCGACTTCATGTTGGGCCCGGACCGTGGGCCCGAGCTGGTGGGGTTGGCGGTCGACGTCGACATGGTCTCCCTCTGATTCAGCGCGCGGTAACGGTCGTTGTGACCGCTGTCTCAGCCTAGTCTCAGGAAACCGCCTGGTGGGCGGGGGAGGGGCTACTGCCCGGTACGCCCGTCGATGACCTCCCGCAGCAGGTCGGCGTGACCTGCGTGGCGGGCGTACTCCTCGATCATGTGGACCAGGATGTCGCGGATGCTGGTCGGCTCGTCGCCGCGGCCGACGTCACGGGTCTCGCCGAGCACCGAGTCATCGATCGAGTCGAGCCACTCGTCGGCCGCCGCGACCTGCTCGCGCCAGCTCGCGAACGCCTCGTCGACCGACTCCTGGGTCGGCTCAACCTTGTGGAACCCGCCGGTGGGGTCGTCGGCATCGAGGCGCGGCAGCTCGAGGTTCTCCTTCAGCACCCGCTGGAACCAGCTCTGCTCGACCCGCGCCATGTGGCGGATCAGTCCGAGCAGACTGAGGTCGCTCGGCGGCACGCTCTGCTTGACGAGGTCCTCCGGACCGAGGTCCTGGCACTTGAGCTCGAGGGTGAGCCGGTAGTGGCGCAGGTAGTCCCGGTAGGTCGCCAGCTCTCCGACGGCCTGCTGCTCCTGGTGGCGTGGGTCCTCGGCCTCGGGAAGCCAGATTCCGCCGAAGCCCACCTGTCGCTGATCACTGCTCATGGGCTCACCCTCGCGGAACGAGCGCCTTTCGGCCAATGATTTCAGCCGGTGAAGCTGGGCGGCCGCTTCTCCAGGAACGCGTTGATGCCCTCGCGACCGGAGGCCGAGCCACCGAGCGCGGAGATCGACTGCGCCTCGCGGCGCAGCGCGGACTCGGGGTTGGGGTCGGCGACGTCGCGGATCAGGTGCTTGGTGCTTGCCAGCGCTTCCGGGGAGCCGGCGAGGAGGGTCGCGACGACCTCGTCGACAGCGGCGGCGAGCTCCTCGGCCGGTACGACGCGGGCGACCAGCCCGGCCTCGAGCGCCTCGGTCGCGGAGAGCATGTCGCCCAGCAGGGTCAGCCGGAGCACCCGGTGCAGGCCCAGGGTGTGTACGAGGAGCGACCCGCCGCCGTCGACCGACAGCCCGACCTTGGCGTAGGCCAGGCTGAACTTCGCCTTGTCGGCCGCGATCACGATGTCGGCGGCCGCGGCCAGCGGGAACCCGACCCCGGCGGCGGTGCCCTGGACCGCACTGACCACGATCGCGTCGCAGCGGACGAGCTCGGTGATGATCCGGTTGGCGCCCTCGGCGAGCTCGAGGATGAACGGCCCCAGGTCGTCGGCGGCGGCGAACCCGGCCAGGTCACCGCCGACGGAGAAGTACTTCCCCTCCGCCGCCAGCACGATCACGCGCGCCGAGTCGGCCTTCGCCCGCAGGATCGCCGCCAGCATCTCCGCGCCCGCCTCGGGCTTGAAGACGTTGCCCCGGTCCGGGTTGGTCATCGTGATGCGGGCGCAACCGTCGGCGTACTCGTAGCGAATCAGGCTCATGCGCGCATCCTGCCAGGTGCCGAGACGAGGTGTCCGCACACCGATATGGTCGCAACGTGATCACGGTGCGCCGGGTGGCGGTTGAGGAGACGTATCCGCTGCGGGCGAAGGTGTTGCGCAACGGTGGGCCGCCGGAGGCGGCGAGGGTGCCGGGGGATGACGGTCCCGAGGTCGCGACGTACGCTGCGCAGGATGTGGACGGGACGCTGATCGGGTGTGTCGGGCTCTTCCCGGAAGCATGCCCTGACCTGGCCGAACATCCCGGGAAGGGGTGGCGGATCCGGGGGATGGCGACGGCGGACGGATGGCGCGGCAAGGGTGTCGGAGCCGAGGTGCTGCAGGCGGCGCTGGACCATGTCGCGGCCAGAGGCGGCGGGCTGGTCTGGTGCAACGCGCGTACGCCGGCGGCAGCCTTCTACGCGAGGGCCGGGTTCGTCGAGATCGGTGAGCCGTGGGACGACCCCGAGATCGGTCCGCACGTGCGGATGTGGCGCGCGGTGTAATCGGGTTCGCGTGGCGGGCGCCGGGCGGCGTACTCTCTTCCTTACAGGCGTTCGAGCCGTCATCAGCGGCGAGCCCCGGGAAGAAAGCCTCCAGGTAGATCGAAGGCAAGTAGAACCCGGCGGGAGTGGCCCGTCACAGCCGAGAATGAGTGGCCCTGGTTTCGACAAGCTCAACCACCGGTGGAGCGTGGCCGACCAGGACAAGCAGGGTGGTACCGCGGTCGAAAGATCGTCCCTGTGGTGAAGACAACCCACTACCACCCAGCAGGAGATGCGTCGATGGCCTATCCGAAGGTCAACTCAGCCAAAGTCCCGGCCAGCCCACGCTTCCCGGAGATCGAGACGCAGATTCTCGATTACTGGAAGAAGGACGGGACCTTCCAGGCGAGCATCGACAACCGCGACGCCGGGGAGAACGGCGAGAACGAGTTCGTCTTCTACGACGGCCCGCCGTTCGCCAACGGCCTGCCGCACTACGGCCACCTGCTGACCGGCTACGTGAAGGACATCGTCCCGCGCTACCAGACGATGCGTGGCAAGCGCGTCGAGCGGCGCTTCGGGTGGGACACCCACGGCCTGCCCGCCGAGCTCGAGGCGATGCGCCAGCTCGGCCTGAAGACGACCGACGAGATCGTCGAGATGGGGATCGACAAGTTCAACGCGGCCAGCCGCGCCTCGGTGCTGAAGTACACCGGCGAGTGGCGCGACTACGTCACCCGCCAGGCGCGCTGGGTGGACTTCGACCACGACTACAAGACCCTCAATCCCGACTACATGGAGTCGGTGATCTGGGCGTTCAAGACGCTCTACGACAAGGGCCTGGTCTACGAGGGCTTCCGCGTCCTGCCCTACTGCTGGCAGGACGAGACCCCGCTGTCCAACCACGAGCTGCGGATGGACGACGACGTCTACAAGGACCGCCAGGACCCCGCGGTCACCGTGGGCTACGCGCTCGATGCAACCGGTGAGGACGAGGTCCTCGACAACGCCCACATCCTGATCTGGACCACCACGCCCTGGACCCTGCCGTCCAACCTCGCCGTCATGGTCGGCTCCGAGATCGACTACGTCGTGGTCGAGGGCCCGGTCCCGGGCACGGACAAGACGGCCAAGTACGTCCTCGCGGAGGCTCGCCTCGCGGCGTACCAGAAGGAGCTCTTCCCCGACGCCGAGGAGGCGACGGTCCTGGGCCGCTACAAGGGAGCCGAGCTGCTCGGCCGCACCTACCAGCCGCCGTTCTCCTACTACGCCGGTCACCAGAACGCCTTCCGGGTCGTGGCCGCCGACGACGCCGTCACCACCACGGACGGCACCGGGGTCGTCCACACCGCCGGTGCGTTCGGTGAGGTCGACAAGGAGGTGACCGACCGCGAGAACATCGAGGCGGTCATGCCGGTCGGCAAGGACGGGCGCTTCACCGCGCCGGTGGTCGACTATGCCGGTGTCCAGGTCTTCGACGCCAACCTGCAGATCATCGACCACCTCAAGGCGGTCACCCGCGGCGAGGCCGGAGGATCGGTGACGGCGGGCACGATCCTGCTGCGCCGCGAGTCCTACAACCACTCCTACCCGCACTGCTGGCGCTGCCGTCAGCCGTTGATCTACAAGGGCGTCTCGAGCTGGTTCGTCGAGGTCACCAAGATCAAGGACCGGATGCTCGAGCTCAACCAGCAGATCCGCTGGGTGCCCGAGCACATCCAGGACGGCCAGTTCGGCAAGTGGCTGGAGAACGCACGCGACTGGTCGATCACCCGCAACCGTTTCTGGGGCTCGCCGGTGCCGGTGTGGAAGTCCGACGACCCGGCCTACCCGCGCCTGGACGTCTACGGCTCGTTCGAGGAGCTGGAGCGCGACTTCGGCACCCTTCCGAAGGACGCCGAGGGCAACCCCGACCTGCACCGTCCGTACGTCGACGACCTGGTCCGTCCCAACCCGGACGACCCGACGGGCAAGTCGATGATGCGCCGGGTCTCCGACGTCCTCGACGTCTGGTTCGACTCCGGGTCGATGTCGTTCGCCCAGAACCATGTCCCGTTCGAGAACGAGGAGTGGTTCCAGCACCACTTCCCGGGCGACTTCATCGTCGAGTACATCGGCCAGACCCGTGGCTGGTTCTACACCCTGCACATCCTGGCGACCGCGCTCTTCGACCGCCCGGCGTTCTCGAGCTGCATCAGCCACGGCATCGTGCTGGGCTCGGACGGCCAGAAGATGTCCAAGAGCCTGCGCAACTACCCCGACGTCAACGAGGTCTTCGACCGCGACGGCGCCGACGCGATGCGCTGGTTCCTGATGTCTTCGCCCATCCTTCGCGGCGGCAACCTGGTCGTCACCGAGCAGGGCATCCGGGATTCCGTACGCCAGGTGATGATCCCGCTGTGGAACAGCTGGTACTTCTTCCAGCTCTACGCCAACGCGGCCGATCTGGAGACCACCGGCTCGACGGCTTCCGAGGACCCGCTGGACCGCTACGTCCTGGCCAAGCTGCGCGACTACGTCGCCGAGATGACCTCGGCGATGGACGACTACTACGTCGCCGAGGCCTGCGAGGCGACCCAGCGGTTCATCGACGTGCTCACGAACTGGTACATCCGGCGGAGCCGGGAGCGGTTCTGGAACGAGGACAAGGCCGCCTTCGACACCCTCTACACGGTCCTGGAGACCGTGACCCGCCTGGTCGCGCCGCTGCTGCCGCTGACCACCGAGGAGATCTGGCGCGGTCTGACCGGTGGCCGCTCGGTGCACCTGGCCGACTACCCGGTCGTCGAGGACCTGCCTGCCGACGCCGACCTGGTCGCCCGGATGGACGCGGTGCGCACGGTCTGCTCCTCGACCTCCGCCCTGCGCAAGGCCCGCAAGCTCCGCAACCGCCTGCCGCTCGGTGGCCTGACGGTCGTCGGTGCCGACATCGCCGGCTTCGAGGAGATCGTCGCCGACGAGGTCAACGTCAAGTCCGTCCGGCTGCTCGCCGCCGACTCCGAGGAGGCCGACACCTACGGCATCGAGCAGCGGCTCGCCGTCAACGCCCGCGCCGCCGGTCCGCGGCTGGGCAAGGACGTACAGAAGGCCATCAAGGGCTCCAAGTCCGGTGACTGGTCGGTCTCCGATTCCGGCGAGGTCGTCGCCGGAGGCTTGGCGCTGGAGGAGGGTGAATACACCCTGGAGACCGTCGCCGGTGCCGCCTCCGACGACATCGCCGTCTCGATGCTGCCCACCGGTTTCATCGTCCTGGACACGGTCGTCACCCCCGAGCTCGCCGCCGAGGGCCTCGCCCGCGACCTGATCCGCGCGGTCCAGCAGGCCCGCAAGGACTCCGGCCTCAACGTCGAGGACCGCATCACCCTGTCGGTGACCGGCTCCGAGACCGTACGCCAGGCAGCCACCACCCACGCCGACCTGATCTCCCGCGAGACCCTCGCCACGACGTACGACGTGGTCGACTCGCTCGAGGGCAACCCGGTCGACCTGGGCGACGGCGAAAAGGCTCAGATCGCGGTCACGAAAGCCTGATCGCACGACAACCTAGGAGGGCTGGAGCCATACATCGGCACCAGCCCTCCTAGGTTTCGAGGGGCCGGTGTCGGTGGGCGCCGTTAGCGTCATCGGTGTGGGTGCTGTTGTCGACTTCGAGTGGTACTCGACCCTCCTGCAGCTGCAGGCAGGGGTGGTCTCGCGCGCCCAGCTCACCGAGTCCGGGTGGACGAAGTCGGACATCAAGAGCGCCGTACGTCACAACGAGCTGCGTCGCGTGCATCCACGTGTCTATGTGAACCACACCGGCCCGCTGACCTTCGAGCAGCGCAGCTGGGCGGCGATCCTCTACGCCGGCAGGTCGGCGATCTGCGGGCCTACGCTGGCGGCGCCAGGGACGCAGCGGGAGAGCGATCCGATCCATGTCGCCATCGACCAGAAGCGTCGGGTCGACCCACAGCCGGGGATCGTTCTCCATCGTATGGTCGACCTCGCCGACCACATGTTCCCCGATGTCCTGCCCCGGTTGCGGCTCGAGGACAACCTGCTGCTGATGGCCGGCGAGGCCAACGACGAGATCGATGTGATCGGGGTGCTCGGTCGCGGGATCGGGCGCCGTGGCGTGAGCGTCGGCGAGGTACGCATGGCGTTGAACCGGTTTCCGAGGCTCCGCCGGCGTGCCTGGATCGCGGACGTGCTCAACGATCTCGCGACAGGAGCCGACTCAGTCCTCGAGCACGGCTACCTCACCAAGGTGGAACGCGCCCACGGGCTCCCGCTCGGCACTCGCCAGGCGCTCAGGCGCACATCAGGCGGCAACCAGTATCGCGACGTCGACTACGAGGCGTACGGGCTGGTGGTCGAGCTTGACGGCCGTATCGGTCACGACTCGTGGGACGACCAGGGAAAGGACGCCGACAGGGACCTCGACGACCTCGCCCTGGCGAACCGCATGACGGCAAGACTGCGCTGGCGGCAGATCTACGGGACGCCATGTCGCACAGCGACGAGGATCGCCAGAATCCTGGCGAAAGCCGGCTGGAAGAAGCGCCCGACCCCCTGTGGCGACGACTGTCAGCTGGGAACCTAGGAGGGCTGTAGCCCATATCCGGCTACTACCCTCCTAGGTCGGGCTAGGTTTGTGGCGTGCAGGGGCCGACGTTTCGCGAGCTGGTGGTGCAGGCGCTGTCGTCGGTGGAGCATGGCTACGACCTGCTTGCGCCGAAGTTCGACGCGACGCCGTTCCGGACGCCGGACTGGATGCTGGCCGCGACGATCACCGCGCTGCGGGAGTACGGGCCGTTCGAGCGAGGGCTCGATGTGTGCACCGGCACCGGGGCGGGGCTGGAGCTGCTCGCGGAGGCGACCGCGGAGCGGCCGACGGGGGTCGACTTCAGCGTTGGGATGCTCGAGCAGGCCAGGGCCGCGCACCCCGACGCCGATCTGGTGCGGGCGGATGCTCGCGCGCTGCCGTTCGAGGCTGCGTACGACCTGGTGGTGAGCTTCGGGGCGCTGGGGCACTTCCTGCCGGAGGAGCGGCCGGCGCTCTTCGACGGCATCCATCGGGCGCTGCGACCGGGCGGGGTGTTCGCGCTGCCGGTCAGTCGGGCGCCGGGGCCGACCCACCCAGCGTACTGGCTGCTCTCCGGCTTCGACCTGGTCATGCGGGTGCGCAACGCGGTGTGGCGGCCGAAGTTCGTCATGTACTACCGCACCCATCCCAGGGTGGCGCTCTTCGCCGACCTGGCCAACGCCGGGTTCACTGTCGAGACGACGCCGATGCCCGGTGTCGGCGAGCTGATCATCGCTCGCCGACCACCGGGCTGACGTCCGCAGACACCTCAGGCGCGGCGCGGGTTGCGCTCCGCGAGCCGGGCGGCGATGACGGGGATGATCACCACCGCGGCGATGAGGTGGGAGATCACCAGCATGATGTTGGTGGCGTAGGAGTCGGTGACGGCGATCAGGCTGGGCACCATCGAGAGCGCCGTCAGGGTCCAGGCGGTGCGCTTCCAGGTCGAGCGCGGACGCTTGGCGAAACGGGCCAGGCAGACGGCGATGATGATGCCGATCAGACCGAGCTCGGCGACGGCCCAGGCGAGCCCGGTCGCGGGGATCGCGGCGGGATCGACGCCGGTGCCGGGGAGTGCGACGTTGAACGGCACCCCGACCGCGCGGGCGACGAACTCGTAGACGCCGGTGACCAGGGCGCCGACAAGGACGGCGGTGACGCTGACGAGCCAGACCGGCATCCGCGCAGCGAACTGACCGCGGGAGGTGGTCGTGGCCTGGGTGTAGGTGCTGGTGCTCATGATGGTGCCTCTCGTCCTGTGGTGGTGGTTTGGCGCGGTCCGTCTGGCCGCTTCTCACTCACTCCACGAACGGCTCGACACCGATCCGACAGGTTCCGGGAAAAAAGTTCTGCACGACGAAGATCACACCCTCCGGGGCTTTCATCCGAAGGTAAGTTAGGTGAGCCTTAACCGGCATGACCCGCAAACCTCGGATCGCGAAGCTGCTGAGCCCCCTGATCGGGCTGTTCGGCCTCCTGTTCACCGCCAGTGGCGCCGCCACCTACTACCTGGCCCACACCCAGCTGAAGGCGCAGGAGATCACCGTCGCCGACGACGCCTCCTTCCTCGCCGGAGACAACGTCGACGGCCCGTTCTCCGCCTACGCCCAGGCGGCCACAGTCGAGAAGCACGCCCTCGGGATCACCAAGGGCAAGACGTACGCCGAGCTCGCACAGGAGGACCCGATCCGCGAGGTCGCGGCGGAGTCGTCATTCGTACGCGCCTCCCTGCTGACCGCGGTCACCGCCTTCGGCCTCTCGGCGCTGGTCGCCGGCCTGGGCGTCGTGCTGCTCTTCGTCGCCTTCGCGCTCGGTTCGCTGACCCGGGCCGTCGCGCCGGCGAAGGAGAAGGCCGGGGAGGAGCCCGACGGCCTCGAGCCGGCCACCGCCTGACCCCCACCCATTCGCCAACGGGCCCGAGAAGGCATCGCCTTCCCGGGCCCGTTCTCCCGTTCTCAGCCCAGGCGCCGGAACGCGCGGACGGAGAGCAGGACGAAGACCGCCAGCAGAACCGCGGGCCAGGCCAGCGCCAGAAGCGTCGCGTGGTCGGCGAGCACGCCGGAGGTGATCCCGGTCGGGTTGCCGAAGAGGTCGCGGCAGGCCGTGGCCGTCGCCGAGACCGGGTTCCAGGCGGCGATGAAGCCGAGCCAGCCGGGCATCGTCTCGGGGGAGACGAACAGGCTCGAGCAGAACCCCAGCGGCCACACCAGCACCTGCACCATCGTCAGCGCACCCTCCATCCGCAGGGTCAGCCCGAGGAAGATGCCCAGCCACAGCATCGCCAGCCGCAGCCAGAGCAGGAGCCCGACCGCTGCCGCTGCCTCGAGGAACGAGCCCTCGATCCGCCACCCGATCAACAGCCCGCCGAGCATCAGGACGCCCAGCTGGACCGCCGAGTTGCCCAGGTCGGCGATCGCCCGCCCCAACGGCACTGCGAGACCGCTCATCGGCAGCGACCGGAACCGGTTGGTGACGCCGCGCTTGGTGTCCTCGGTGACCACGGCCATGGTGCCGTCGATGCCGAACATCATCGTCAGCGCGAGCACTCCGGGCAGCAGATAGGGCAGGTACGACCCGCCGCCCGGCATCTCGATCGCGCCGCCGAACAGGTAGCCGAAGATCAGCAGCATCATGATCGCGAACAGGATCCCGAACACCGGTCCCCACGGCTCACGCTGCCAGTGCTTGAGGTCGCGGAGGGTGATCACCCAGGTCTGGGTCACGGTCTGTCGCAGGCTGGAGGAGAGACCTGAAGTCAGATCAGTCATCGGGCGGCTCCTTCAGGATCGGGTACGTGGCCGGGGGCGGTCAGATGGAGGAACACCTCGTCCAGGGTCGGTCTGCGCAGCAGCACGTCATCGACCGTGATGCCGGCGGAATCGAGGGTGCGTACGACCTCCACGACCGCGGCACCGCCGCCGGCCGCGCCGGCCTCGACGGTGACCTCGTGCCGGTCGGGGTCGACGACGGCGGCGGAGCCGAGGACGCCGGCCATCCGGGCGAGGTCGTCCGGCCCCGTCGCGGTGATGATCACCCGATCGCCGCCGAGATCGCTCTTGAGCGCCGACGGGGTGCCCTCGGCGATCACCCGGCCCGCGCCGAGCACGGTGACCATGCCGGCGAGCTGGTCGGCCTCGTCCAGGTACTGGGTGGTCAGCAGCACCGTCGTCCCGTCGGCGACCACCTGCCGCACCATCTCCCAGACCTCGTGACGGCCGCGCGGGTCCAGCCCGGTGGTCGGCTCGTCGAGGAAGAGGATCCGCGGACGGGTGACCAGACCGGCGGCGATGTCGAGGCGCCGCCGCATCCCGCCGGAGTAGCCCGAGACCTTCCGGTCGGCGGCCTCGGTGAGGCCGAAGGCGTCGAGGAGCTCGCCGGCGCGGCGTACGGCATCGGGTTTCGGCAGGCCGTGCAGGCGGCCGAACATCACCAGGTTCTCCCGGCCGTGGAGGGCCTCGTCGAGCGCGGCGCTCTGCCCGACCAGGCCGATCGTGGAGCGGACCCGGGCGGGGTGGCGTACGGCATCGTGGCCGCCGACGCGCACCTCACCGGCGTCCGGCCGGGTCAGGGTCGCGAAGACGTTCACCGCGGTCGACTTGCCGGCGCCGTTGGGTCCCAGCAGGGCGTGCACGGTGCCGGTGGTGACCTCGAGGTCGAGGCCGTCGAGCGCCTGGGTGTCGCGGTAGCGCTTGCGTACGCCGCGCGCGGACAGGGGAGTCGAGGTCATCGGCCCACCTCGATCCGGAACACGCCGCAGCGGCCGGCGACCGCCTCGAACGCCTCCGGCGTCACCGCCGTGACCACGCCGGCGTCGAGCATGATCTTCGCGCCGTCCGTCATCCGCTCCGGCCAGGCCCGGAGCACGGTCAACGCCTCCTCGCGCTCCACCTCAACGAGACGCACCTCCTCGGTGTCCTTGCCGACCCGGAGAGTGGCGCGGCCGGCGGCGGCGCGTACGTTGCGGGCCCAGTCGGCTCCCGGGAAGCCTTCGAGCAGGTAGCGCCGTCCGTCCAGGTCCAGGACCGAGAGCGGGGTGCTGCGGGGTTTGCCGCTCGCGCGGCCCGGCACGGTGAGCACCGGCAGCTCCTTCATTCCGAGCCCGGTCTTCGACAGGGTCATGAAGACCTTGTTCATCGGCTTGAGCCAGCGCGGCGGGACCGGCTTCGCGTCGTTCGGCATACACGTTCCTCCAATTTCGTACGTTGTACGAAGATGTCAACGGAGTGACTGTAGCATTTGTTCCGTACGACGTACGAAATTATTTGGGATGAGGTTACGATGAGCGACGTGCCGGACCAGCCAGACCAGTCGGACCCCTCCCTGCGCCTGCTGTGGCGCCATCGGGCGGGAACGCGCGAGGAGCCGAAGACCAAACGCGGCCCGAAGCAGAAGGTGAGCGTCGACGAGATCGTCGACGCCGCGATCGAACTCGCCGACGCCGAGGGCCTGGCCGCCGTGACGATGCGCGCGATCGCCCAGCGCTTCGGCCTGGGGACGATGACGCTCTACTCCTACGTGCCCAACCGGGACGCGCTGCTGGTGCTCATGGCCGATCAGGTGACCGGCCGCGCCGAGCTCCCGGAGCTGCCGGAGGATCCGCGCAAGCGCCTCGAGCTGATCGCCAACCTCACGCACGACGAGCTCCGGGCCCATCCGTGGCTGCTCGAGGTGCAGGACGTACGCCCCTGGCTGGGTCCCAACATGAGCGACCGCTACGAGTGGCAGCTGCGGGCGGTCGACGGTCTCGGGCTCTCCGACCTGGAGATGGACCAGACGGTCGCGGTGCTGATCGGCTTCGCGGGCAACATCGCCCGCAGCGAGCTCATGAAGCGCCGCGCCGAGCAGGTCACGGGGATGACCGAGTCAGAGTGGTGGGAGGCCAACTACGACACGCTGAACGAAGTCATGGCGGGCAGCCACTATCCACTGGCCAACCGGGTCGGCACCGCTGCCGGCGAGGCCTATCAGGCGGCCAGCGACCCCGCGCGCGAGCTCGACTACGGGCTGGCCCGGATCATCGACGGCGTGCTCGCGCACGTGGGCCGTTAGCCGACGCTGCGGCGGGCAGGGTCGGCGAGCCGCTGCGACAGGTGCGCGACCAGGTCGGCGGAGTCGTCGCGAGCGCCGTCGATGTAGGTCGAGCGCCGGCGCCGCAGCACCGGGAGCCCGGTGACGTAGAGGCCGGGCAGGTCGGTGACGCCGCCGTCGTGGCGGATCGCGCCCTTGCGGTCGAAGACGTCGGCGTCGAGAAAGCCGTGGTCCGGCTTGATGCCGGTCGCCCAGACGACGGAGCCGATCTCGCCCGAGGTCAGCGACGCCGAAAGCACGGGCTCGGGCACGCGGGTCGGCTCGAGCCGCTCCCCGGACCCGCCGAAGGCCTGGTCGATGCCGTTCAGCAGCCGGTTGGCCTTGAGGTCGGCGAGAGCAGCCATGTTGGTCAGCGAGCCCGAGAAGAGCACCTCGCCGTCGCGCAGCGCGGCCAGCTTGCCGACCACGCGTACGCCTGCATCCTGCAGCGTGTTGAGGTCGAGCGTTGTGGTGCCGCCGACGAGCTGGAAGGAGGAGAGCCGCCGGGCGCGGGTGATGTCGTCGAGCTCGTCCCAGCGCTCGTCGAGGATGCCGGCCTCCTCGATCCAGGCGAAGATGTCGCGCCCGCGGTAGCGGCGCGGCACCCGGACGTGCTCGCCGACCGCGAGGGTGACCTGGCGGCCCGAGGCCTGCAGCTCCGCCGCGATCTGTACGCCGCTGGCGGCCGCCCCGACCACCAGCACGCCGCCGGGCGGCAGCTGCGAGGGGCGCCGATAGTCGATGGCGTGCACCGAGGGCAGCCCGGGCGGGAGGTCGTCGGCGAGGGTGGGCACGACGCCGCGTACCGAACCGGTGGCGAGCACGACCTGCTCCACCGACCACGGACCCGCGGAGGTCTCGACCAGGAAGCCGCTCCGGTCGGGGGAGACGCGGTGGACCTCGACGTTCTCGTGCACCGGCGCCGCGATCACGTCGGCATAGCCGGTGACCAGCGAGGCGACCTGCGCGGCGGTGAGGAACTCGTCGGCCTCCGCGGGGCCGAGCAGCGGGTCGGCGAGCCCGGGCAGCCGGTTCATCCAGCCCGGGGTCAGCAGGCGGAGCGAGTCCCAGCGCTGGGTGCGCCACGAGTGAGCGACCTGCCCGCGCTCGAGGACGACATGGTCGATCCCTTCGGCGCTGAGTCGGTGGCTCACTGCGAGGCCGCTGTGCCCCGCCCCGATCACCGCGACGGTGGTGCGGCGAGACGGGACACTCGTTGTCACGAGACCGAGACGCTGACCGCGGTCGGGTTGGTGAGGATGTCGAAGACGGCCGAGCGCTTCTGGGACTGCGCGACCAGCGCCTCGATGTCCTCGGGGGAGGCGTCGGCGTCGATCGAGTAGTTCACGCGTACGCCGGTGAAGCCGTTGCGTACGTCCGCGTCGGCGCCGAGGATGCCGCGGATGTCGTGGTCGCCCTCGATGGTCGCGGTCACTGAGTTGAGCTGGATGCCCCGCTGCTGGGCGACGGCGGCGACGCCGGCCGTCAGGCAGCCGCCGAGCGCGACCAGGACGGTCTCGACCGGCGTGGGGCCCTGGTTGTCGGCGGCGAACTGGGGCGGGTGGTCGCCGTCGGACTCGAAGGAGCGCTGGGTCTCCTGCTCTTCGCCGAGGCCGAAGAAGCCCTCGACCTTGCTCTTGGAGTGGGTGCCCTTGACCCAGGTGTTGGTGGCGCGCCAGGTGAACTTGGCTGCCTCCGGGGCCTCCTGCAGGGCGGCACGTGCGCCGAGCAGGGCGGCGACGTTGACGCCGTTGTCGACGGTGGTCTCTGTCATGGTGGTTCCTCGTTTCGATGGGTGTGGATGGGGCGGTGGAGGCGAGTCAGGCCAGTGAGACGTTGATCGGGACGGCGCTGCCTAGCGTGTGGCCGACGGGCGAGCTGGCGAGCACCTTGGCGTGGAGCGCCTCGAGCTCCTCGCGGGGTGCCTCGGACGCGATCGTCACCGTCGCGTCGATCGTGTCGAAGCCGGCGTGGCCCTCGGCGAGGCCGAGGAAGACCGTGAGGTCGACGTCGCCCTTGAGGTCGATGCGCAGGTCGTCGAGCTCGATCCCGGCGACCGAGGCGTTCGCCGCGTAGCCGACGGCGAGGCAGTTGCCCAGAGCGCCGAGAAGCTGCTCGACGGGGTTGGCGGCGGTGTCGCCGCCGCCAAGACCTGCGGGCTCGTCGGACGGCGTGGGCTCGAAGGATCGGATCTTCGCCTCGGATGCGAAGGCGCCCTTCCAGGTCACGTGGGCGGCCCAGGTGGTGCGCGCCTTGGCGGGATCGTCCTGGATCGCCTGGACGAGGTTGCCGACGGCGGCGAGGTCGACATCGTTGAGCTGTGTCGTTGAATCGATGCTCATGAGAACGCTCCGGAGTCGAGGGAGTGGATTAATCGAGATAATAGACTAACTAACTCGACTAAAGAAGGAGTCTCACCGCCCGCTCGGGCGCGAGGTGATCACCCCGGTGTCGAACCCGGCCAGGTGCAGGCCGCCGTGGAAGCGGGCGTGCTCGATCTTGAGGCAGCGGTTCTGTACGACGCTCAGCCCTGCCGCGCGCGCCGCCTCCGCGGCCTCGTCGTTGATCAGCCCGAGCTGGAACCACACGACCGGCGATCCCAGCGCGACCACCTCGTCGACGACCGCGGGCAGGTCGCTCGCCCTCCGGAAGACGTCGACGATGTCTGGGGTCTCCGGGAGATCCGCCAGGCTCGCGTAGACCGGCTGCCCGAGCACCTCGCGACCTGCGGCGTTCGGGTTGATGAAGTAGAGCCGGTAGTCGGTGTCCTGGGTGAGGTAGGTGGCGACGTAGTAGCTCGACCGCGCGGTGTTGGGGGAGAAGCCGACGATCGCGATCGACCTCGCTGCCCGGAGGAGCCCCTGCCGCTCGCGTGCGGTCGGCTCGTGGGGAATCTGCGGGATGGCCATCAGATCTCCTTCCTGGTCGAAGCGAAGCCCGAGACGGTTGGTACGGCTGCCGTGAACGCCTGGTCGAGGTCGTAGATGATGTCGTCGGCGTCCTCGATGCCGACGCTGATCCGCACCAGCCCGGGCGTGACGCCGGCCTCGGCCAGCCGTGCCTCGCTGAGCTGGCGGTGGGTGGTGGAGGCGGGGTGGATCACCAGGGTCTTGGCGTCGCCGATGTTGGCCAGATGGCTGGCGAGCTCGACGGACTCGATGAACCGCTCGCCGGCGGTGCGACCGCCTCTGACGTCGAAGGAGAAGACGCTGCCGGGCCCCTTGGGCAGATACTTCTGCGCTCGCGCATGGTGCGGGTGCGAGGGCAGGCCGGCCCAGCGTACGTTCTCGACCCGGTCGTCGGCATCGAGCCACTCGGCGACGATCCGCGCGTTCTCGACGTGGCGCTGGACCCGCAGGGACAGGGTCTCGACGCCGAGGGCGAGCTGCCAGGCGGACTGCGGGCTCAGCGTCGCGCCGACGTTGCGCAGGTGCTCGGCGCGCAGCCGGGTGAGGAAGGCGTACTCGCCGAAGTTGCCCCACCACGACAGCCCGCCGTAGTGCTCGACCGGCTCGTGGAAGAGCGGGAACCGCTCGGGCGAGTACTCGAAGCGGCCCGACTCGACGACGACTCCGCCGAGCGTGGTCCCGTGTCCGCCGAGGAACTTGGTGGCCGAGTGCACCACGATGTCGGCGCCCCACTGGATCGGCCGGGACAGGTACGGCGTCGGGATCGTCGAGTCGACCACGAACGGCACCCCGTGCGCGTGCGCGACGTCGGCCAGTCCCTCCAGGTCCGCGATGTCGCCGGACGGGTTGGCGACGGTCTCGGCGAAGACGAGCTTGGTCTCGGGGCGGATCGCCGCGGCGTACGCCTCCGGGTCGGTCGAGGAGACGAAGGTCGTCTCCACGCCGAACCGGCGCAGGGTGACGTCGAGCTGGGTGACCGAGCCGCCGTAGAGCTGGGCGGAGGCGACGATGTGGTCGCCGGCGCCGGCCAGGGAGGCGAAGGTGACGAACTCGGCGGAGAGGCCAGAGGCGGTGGCGACCGCCCCGATGCCACCTTCCAGGGAGGCCAGACGCTCCTCGAACGCGGCCACGGTCGGGTTGCCGACGCGGGTGTAGATGTTGCCGTACTTCTGCAGTGCGAAGCGCGCGGCGGCATCGGCGGTGTCGTCGAAGACGAACGACGCCGTCTGGTAGATCGGCAGCGCCCGGGCGCCGCTGACGCCGTCGGGGATGTTGCCGGCGTGGATCGCACGGGTGTTGAAGCCGTACGCGTGGTCACTCATGAACCAACTCCAGTTCGATCGTTGAGGAAGCTCCGGACGAGGTCGTGGTAGCCCGGCGGGTCGAGGAGGAACGAGTCGTGTCCCCAGGTCGAGGCGATCTCGTGGCGCTCGACGTCGACGCCCGCGCGGCGCAGCTCCTTCTCGATCAGGACCGAGTGGGAGGTGGCGAAGCGCCAGTCGGAGTCGAAGGAGATGACCTGGAACCGGGTGTCCCGGATCCGCTCGGCGAAACCCGCCGAGGCGAACGGGTCGAAGTAGTCGAGGAGGCGGGAGAGGTAGAGGTAGGAGAGCGCGTCGAAGCGGTCGACGAACGAGCGCGCCTGGTGGTCGAGATAGCTCTCCACCTCGAAGTCGATCCCGAATCCCGGGGTGGCGCCGCGCCGCGACCGGCCGAACTTCGCCTCCAGCCCGGGCTCGGAGACGTACGTGACGTGGCCGAGCATCCTCGCCACCGAGAGTCCGTCGGCGGGGACCACGCCGTGGTCCGGGTAGCGTCCGCCGCGGAAGTCGGGGTCGCGCAGGATCGCCTGCCGGGCGACGTTCGAGAGCGCTATGTTCTGGGCGCTCAACCGGGCCGAGGCGGCGACGAGGACCGTCCGCTCGATCTGACCGGGTGCATCGGCGGCCCACTGCAGGACCTGCATGCCGCCCAGCGATCCGCCGATAGCCGCGTAGAGCTTCTCGATGCCGAGGTGGTCCAGCAGCCGGCGGTGGACGGTGACCAGGTCGGCGACCGAGATCAGCGGGAAGTCGAGCCCCCAGGCCCGGCCGGTGGTGGGATCGGTCGAGGACGGCCCGGTGGTGCCTCGGCAGCCGCCGAGGAGATTCGCACAGACCACGAAGAACCGGTCCGTGTCTACCGGCCTCCCGGGTCCCACCATCGTCGGCCACCACGTCACGGCCTCGGCGTCGCCGGTGAGCGCGTGGGCGATGAAGACGACGTTGTCGCGGGCGGATGCCAGCTCGCCGTAGGTGGCGTAGGCGACGTCGACGGGCGCCAGTGTGTCGCCGCCGGACAGGTGGAGCGGGTCGGCCTCGTCGAAGAGGCGGGCATGCCGCACCGTGGCCATCGACACCCCTCTCTCCATTAAGTCGAGTTTCTAACTACAGAATGTAGCGTGCGTGCCGAGCCCGCGGAGGGATGTCCGGCATCCAGGCGACAGGTCCCCGCGTGATCTCTCATGGAGGGCTGGTTGACTAGCGCCTGTGACAACCAGTCCTGACACTCCCGAGATCGACCTGACGACCGACGTGGTGACGCTGACCCGGCAGCTGATGGACATCGACTCGGTGAGCCTCAACGAGCTGGGGCTGGCCGACGCCGTGGAGCGCGCGCTGGCTGTGTACGACCACCTCGTCGTCGAGAGGCGGGGCAACTCGGTCGTGGCGCGCACCGACCTCGGCCTCCCCGAGCGCGTCGTCATCGCCGGCCACCTCGACACGGTGCCGGTCAACGGCAACTTCCCCAGCCGCTTCGACGAGGCCACCGGCATCCTGCACGGGCTCGGCGCCTGCGACATGAAGTCCGGTGACGCGGTCATCCTCAAGCTCGCCGCCACTCTTCAGACGCCCAACCGCGACGTGACGTACGTCTTCTACGACGCGGAGGAGATCGAGGCCGTCCACAACGGTCTCGGCAAGCTCGCGGCCAGCGAGCCCGACCTCCTCGCCGGAGACTTCGCGATCCTGATGGAGCCCTCGAACGCCGGCGTCGAGGCCGGCTGTCAGGGCACGCTGCGGGTCGAGGTACGCACCACCGGCGAGCGCTCCCACAGCGCCCGCTCCTGGCGCGGCGTCAACGCCATCCACAAGGCCGGCGAGGTGCTCCGCCGCCTGGAGTCGTACGTCCCGCGCAAGCCGGTCATCGACGGGCTGGAGTATCACGAGGGCCTCAACGCGGTCTTCGTCGCCGGGGGAGTGGCCGGCAACGTGATCCCCGACGAGTGCGTGGTGACGGTCAACTTCCGCTTCGCGCCGGACCGGAGCGAGGAGGAGGCGCTGGCGTTCGTGACCGAGTTCTTCGAGGGCTACGACGTCACCCTGACCGACTCGGCCCCGGGCGCGCTGCCCGGCCTGGACCGGCCGGCGGCGAAGGACTTCATCGCCGCCGTCGGCGGCGAGGTCGGACCCAAGTTCGGCTGGACCGATGTGGCGCGGTTCACGGTTCTCGGCATACCGGCGGTCAACTATGGTCCAGGTGACCCGATGTTCGCCCACAAGGCCGACGAGCACGTGCGGATCTCCGAGATCACCGCGTGCGAGCAGGCCCTTCGTGATTGGTTGACCGCATGACCCGACGCAGCGGCTCCGGCCCACGCCCCACCAAGGGGCGGCCCGCCGGCAGCACCACCGACCAGCGACTGCTGGACAGCTCCGGCCACGGCGACTGGGTCCACACCGATCCGTGGCGGGTCATGAAGATCCAGGCCGAATTCGTCGAGGGGTTCAACGACCTCTCCGAGATCGGTCCGGCGATCAGCGTCTTCGGGTCCGCGCGCACGCCCCAGGACCACCCGACCTACGCCCAGGCCGAGGCGATCGGCCGCGGCCTGGCCGAGGCCGGCTTCGTGGTGATCACCGGCGGCGGCCCGGGCACGATGGAGGCGGCCAACAAGGGCGCTCTCGAGGCCGGTGGCGAGTCGATCGGCCTCGGCATCGAGCTGCCCTTCGAGGCCAGGCTCAACGACTACGTCAACTTCGGGCTCAACTTCCGCTACTTCTTCGTGCGGAAGATGATGTTCGTGAAGTACTCCCAGGGCTACATCGTCATGCCCGGCGGTCTCGGCACCATGGACGAGCTCTTCGAGGCGATGACGCTCTCCCAGACCAAGAAGATCACCCAGTTCCCGATCGTGCTGATGGGCGTCGAGCACTGGCAGGGGCTGCTCGACTGGATGCGCGAGACGATGCTGGCCGACGGCCGTATCAAGCAGAGCGACCTGGACATGATCACCCTCACCGACGACGTGGACGAGGCGGTCGAGCTGATGCAGAAGGCGCGTGACTGACTGATGGGTTGGATCTTCGCGGCACTCATCGTGCTGGCTCTCGGAGGAGTCGCCCTCATAGCCGCCGGGACGGGCGCGCCGATGGGGGAGGAGTACGGCGACCAGCCCGACGCTCTGGTGCCCCGCGACCGCGTCCTGGAGGCGGCAGACCTGCGTCACGTACGTTTCTCGGTGGCCTTCCGCGGCTACCGGATGGACGAGGTGGACGCTCTGATCGCCCGCCTTGCCGAGGAGGCAGAATGGCGTGAGTCGACCGCGGCCGGGGATGCCGGTGCCGAGGTCGGAGTCGGGGGACTCACATCACATACGCCCGAGCCCGATTCGGGCTCGCCCGACGTCTAGGACAGAATCGCTGCCGTGAGCTTCGCTGCCGTACTCGTCTACGCCGTGACCGCCCTGGTCGCGGTGATCGTCGCGCTCACCTATCTGAAGCCACATCTCCTGCAGCCGCAGGAGGCGGGGCTGCCGCCCAAGATCCACCTGTACGCCGGTGCAGCCGGCCTCCTGGTCTGGGTCCTCTTCCTCGCCTCGCCGTCGTCGTTCTTCCTCGGCGGCGACATCCCGGGCGTGATCGGGCTCTTCGGGATCTGGCTCGCCGCGATCGCCGGCCTCTACCTGCTCGCCCGCCGGCTCAAGGAGCAGCGCGCCGCAGCCTCCGGCCACGACGACTACGGCTATGACGACGGCTACGACGACTACGCCGAGGAGTACGCCGAGGACGGCTACGCCTACGACGAGACCGGCTATGCAGAGCCGGGTTACGACGACTACGCCGAGCCTGACGGCCGGGCAGGCTACGCGGACCCGCGCCGACCGGTTCAGCAGCCTGTTCCTCAGCCCGTGGCCCAGCAGGGACGTCCGGCCGAACGCCGGCCCGAGCCCCGGCGAGCCGCATCGGGTGTGGACGAGACCGCCGTGATGGCGCCGATCGAGCGTGACCCCTCGCCTGCGCCGCGGCCTGCGCCGGCCCCCGCACCGGCTCCGGCTCCTGCGCCAGCGCCGGCTCCTGCTCCCGCTCCTGCTCGGGACGGGCAGATCGGTCGCCGCGTGGCCGGGCGGCAGGCACCGCCCCCGCCCGCACCTCAGCCTGCACCGCAGCCCCAGCCCTCCCCGCAGCGGCCTCCGCGGCGGGCAGCCGCACCCCAGCCACCGGCGCCCCAGCAGCCCGTACGTCACCAGCCCGTGCCCCAGCCGCCGGCCCCGGAGGCTCCCGCCCGGCCGCGACAGGACCGCCCTGTTCCCGCGCGACCCGCACAGGAGCGGCGAGCCCCTGAGCAGCCGATGCGCGAGCGTCCGGCACCCCAGCGTCCCGCCCCGCAGCGCCCCGACCCTCAGCGTCCGGCTCCTCAGCGACCGGCGCCCGAGCAGCCCCAGCCGAGTCAGGGCGAGCCGGGCCGGAGCGGCCAGGACCCGTGGGGTCGCCGTCAGGAGCCGCCGCAGCGCCGCTCGCGCGGCTACGACGATCGCTACGACGACCGCCGCAACGACAGCCACGACGAGTTCGCCGACCGCCGCTACCGGCGCGACAGCAGCTACTCCGACTACCCGGGTCAACAGCAGCCGAGCCCGCCGAGCCCGCCGCGCGCGCCGCGCCCCGCACCCCGGCCCGCGCCCCAACCGGCACCCCAGCCCGCACCCCAGCCCGCACCCGCGCCTGCGCCGCCGCCCGTGCCGAGCCGGCAGTCCGGCCGCCCGCCGGGGCAGCAGCCCGAGACGTACGACCCCTACTCCTTCGAGTCCTACGGTCCGCGCGACCGCGACCGGGGCCGCGACCGGACCGAGCCCCCTGCCCCGACCCCGCCCGCGCCCGAGGCGCAGCCGCGTCGACGTCAGCGCGACCAGGGCTACGACGAGCCCGCCTACGCGGGCTACGAGCAGGGCTACGACCAGGCGTACGCGCAGGGCTACGACTACGACGCGGCCTACGACCGTGGCTATGACGAGCGCTACGACGAGCGCTACGACGACGCCTACGATCGGTCGGTCGGAGGCGACCGTCGGGACCGGGACGGAGCGTTCCACGAGTCCTCCGGAGCGGCCATCGTGGTGCACCTCACGCTGGTGATCCTCGCGATCTGGCTGACCTGGGCCTACGGAACCTCGGTCATCTGACAGGTTCGAACGCAGGTCAACCCGCCGAAACTCCCACCTTGCCGTCAGGTCTGCTGACCTGATGAGGGATAATGGACGTGCAATGCGCGCTCCGAGGCCATCCGGCAGGTGAGCGCCGACACGCGAGACACGGAAGAAGGTGCCGCATGGCGGCGATGAAGCCGCGGACAGGAGACGGTCCGCTGGAGGTCACCAAGGAAGGTCGGGGCATCGTGATGCGCGTCCCGCTCGAAGGTGGTGGCCGGTTGGTCGTCGAACTGAACGCCGAAGAGGCCGCCGCGCTCGGCGAAGAGATCAAAGGTCTTGGGCTGAACGCGTAGATGACCACAACGCTGCCGTCACCGGCTCTGCCGTCGCAGGTCGGGCCACCCACCTTCATGCTCAATCCGCTCGGCCCGGAGAGCCTCGATGCCGAGATCATCGCGCTCCCGGTCATCCCGGGCGAGGACGAGTTGGTCATCGGTCCTGGGGCCGCCGACCTCGGCGACCAGCACGACCTCCTGGGTCATCTCGAGTTCGAAGGTGCCACCGGCAGCGCCGGTGAGGTGACGACGTACGCCGTCACCGGCTCCGGCACCCTGCGGCAGATCCTCCTGATCGGTGTCGGCGCGCAACGTCGCGACGACTTCCGGCGGGCGGGGGCCGCGCTGGCTCGCGCCGTGCGGGATCGGTCCGAGGTGGTCACGACCATTCCGGCGGCCGACCCGGAGGTCGGGCTGGAGCCGTTCGTGGCCGGTGCGACGCTGGGGTCCTTCCTCTTCCACTGGCGCTCCGAGGGTGCGCCGTGGAAACCGGTGGAGACGATCACTCTGGCCGACCTCGGCGACGACCAGGCGGCAGCGTTGGACCGGGCCCAGGCGATCGCGCGCGCCAGCTGGCGCGCGCGGTTCTTCTCCTCGGTCCCGAGCAACTTGAAGAACCCGCCCTGGCTCGCAGAGCAGGCGACGACACTGGC
This sequence comes from Nocardioides sp. NBC_00850, assembly GCF_045207335.1. Taxonomy (NCBI): domain Bacteria; kingdom Bacillati; phylum Actinomycetota; class Actinomycetes; order Propionibacteriales; family Nocardioidaceae; genus Nocardioides; species Nocardioides sp. NBC_00850. The sequence continues at coordinate 5,457,011 of NZ_CP108845.1, read as the reverse complement.
AGCCGAGACCGGCCTGAAGGTCACCGTCTGGGACGAGGACCAGCTCGCGGCGGAAGGTTTCGGAGGAATCGTCGCGGTCGGCCAGGGCTCGGCGACCCCGCCGAGGCTGATCCGGCTCGACTACACGCCCCGCAAGGCTGGGCGGCTGAACTCGTTGAAGACGGCGCCGACGGTGGTACTGGTCGGCAAGGGCATCACCTTCGACACCGGCGGGCTCAACATCAAGCCCGGCGAGGGCATGCTCAACATGAAGCGCGACATGACCGGCGGCGCGGTGGTGCTCGCGGTGATGTCGGCGCTGGCCGAGATCGGCTGCCCGGTCAAGGTGGTCGGCCTCATCGCCGCCGCCGAGAACGCCATCTCCGGCTCGGCGCTGCGCCCCGGCGACGTGGTCGCCCACTACGGCGGCCGCACCTCCGAGGTCACCAACACCGACGCGGAGGGCCGCCTCGTGCTGGCCGACGCGATGGCGTACGCCGTGGACAAGCTCAAGCCGGCCGCCCTGGTCGATATCGCGACCCTCACCGGTGCGATGCGGGTGGCGCTCGGGCAGACGATGGCCGGCTACTTCGCCGACGACGACGCGCTGGCCACGCTGCTGGCCGAGGCGTCCGAGGTCTCCGGCGAGACGCTGTGGCGGATGCCGTTGGTCGCCGACTACGAGGACAAGCTCTCCTCGAAGGTCGCCGACGCCGACAACGCCCCAGGCGGGCCCGGTGCCATCACCGCCGCGCTCTTCCTGCACCACTTCACCGGTGGCATCCCGTGGGCCCACATCGACGTCGCCTGCGGTGACGCGTACGCCGACGTCCACGAGCTCACTCCCGGCCCCACCGGCTTCGGTGCCCGGGTCCTCCTGAGCTGGCTGGCAAGCGCCGACCCGCTCTCCGGCGTCGGTTCCTGACGAGACGTCACCCGCGTCGGCCGAGAGGTCACGTACGTCGGCCGAGATGGCACTCAGGTGCCGCCTCGGCCGACGGGGGTGACGTCTGGGCTAGATCTTTCGGGCGAGCAGTAGGCCGTCGCCGACTGGGAGCAGCAGCGGGATGAGGCCGTCGTTGTCGGCGACCTGCTGGTTGAGCTCGCGGATGGTGGCGGTCTCCTCGTCGCGTACGGACGGGTCGGCCACCCGGTCGTGCCACAACGCGTTGTCGAAGGCGACGACGCCGCCGGGACGGAGCAGGCGCAGCGCTTCCTTGAGGTAGGCCGAGTATTCGGTCTTGTCGCCGTCGACGAACACCAGGTCGTAGTGGTCGTCCGTGAGCCGGGGGAGCACGTCGAGGGCGGCGCCGGCGATGCACCTCGCCTGCCGCTGGCCGAAGCCGGCCTCGGTGAAGCTCTGGCGGGCCAGCCGCTGGTGCTCGGTCTCGATGTCGACGGTGGTCAGGACCCCCTCGGGGCGCATGCCGCGCAGCAGCCACAGCCCGGAGACACCCGTGCCGGTGCCGACCTCGACGACGTTCTTGGCGTCGAGGACGGAGGCGAGGAAGCGCAGCGCCGCACCGCCGCCGGGCCCGATGGGTGCGACTCCGACCTCCTCGGCCCGGGATCGGGCGGCTGCGAGGAGGTCGTCCTCCGCGACGAACTCGTCGGCGTAGGTCCAACTTGCGGTCGAGACAGGGCTGGTCACACCGCAAAACCTAACCTGTTTCGCGTAACGGTGCGGGAACGCCTGATCCAACTCGTGCGTTGGAAGAGCACAGGAAGAGGAAAAATAGGAGCCTCACAGGCAACTCTCAGCCCTTCCGGTCCCAGGGGATCTACCGTAGGAGATGTCAGCGATCAGCGAGACAGACGACAGGAGCACCATGACCGCGGAACCCACGCAGGCCCCGACCGTAGAGCCGGGTGTTCCGACGTGGGACGAGATCGTGGAGAAGCACTCCGACCGGGTCTACCGGCTCGCTTACCGTCTCACCGGCAACCGCCACGACGCGGAGGACCTCACCCAAGAGGTCTTCGTGCGCGTCTTCCGCTCTCTCGACACCTACAGCCCCGGCACCTTCGAGGGCTGGCTGCACCGGATCACCACCAACCTCTTCCTCGACCAGGCCCGTCGTAAGCAGCGGATCCGCTTCGATGCCCTCTCCGACGAGCGCGCCTCGCGTTTGACGAGCAGCGGCCCGACGCCGGACGTGGCCTACACCGACCAGCGCTTCGATGACGACATCGAGCGTGCGCTGGCCACGCTGCCGCCCGACTTCCGGGCCGCGGTCGTGCTCTGTGACGTGGAGGGGCTCTCCTATGAGGAGATCTCCGAGATCCTCGGTGCCAAGCTCGGCACCGTCCGCTCGCGTATCCACCGCGGCCGGGCGATGCTCCGTGACGCCCTCGCCCACCGCGCCCCGCGCGGCGGACGACTGCGTCACTCCGGGCCCAAGGTGTTGTGGGGCGGGGCTTCATGAGTCTTCTGGGCAACCACCTCGGCGCGCGCATCAGCGCCCTTCTCGACGGACAGCTCCCCGCAGCAGAGGAGGAGCGCGCCTGGGCGCACGTGCACGAGTGCTGCGCCTGCCGCCGCGCCGTGGAGCGCGAGGGCTGGCTCAAGCGACGCCTGGCCGGCCTCAGCGTCGACCCCGGCGTCACCGCACCGGCCGACCTGAAGGGCTCGCTCCGCGGCGGTGTTCTGGCCGCTTCGATGTGGCCCGCCGACGACCTCGACGAGACCTACTCCGACCCCCGGTCGATGCGGCGTACGTTGGTGATGGTCGCCGCCGGTGGCGGTGCTGTCGGTGCCGCCGTCTTCGGCATGTTCACCTTCGCCGCCGCGCCGGCTGACGCGCCGGTCCCCAGGAATCTCCCGGTCACCGCGGTCACCCAGCTCCCGGGCACTCCGGGCGCTCCCGTCGTCGCCCACGTACGCCGCTGAGCGTCGGCCCGGCGACGCGACACGAGACCCGGGCTGCCCATTGTTGGGGCGAGTGGGAAGAATGGGTGTCGTGACGCAGGAACCACAAGACGACCAGTCGCGGCCGATCTCCCGTTGGGCACCACCGTCTGACGTGCCCCCGGCCGGGCAGTCGTCCCCTGACGACCTTGTCGACGACGAGCGGGACACGGCCGAGGTGCCGTTGCCGGGCATGCCGAGACCCGCCGTCGAGCCGGTTACGGCCGCCGACACCGCTCCGCTGCCGCCCATGGTGCCGCCACCGCCGGGCGCTTCCCTGCCCGGGTTCGACGGCCCGCCTGCGCCACCACCGTCCTCACCCCGGACCGACTCCTCGCAGCGCCGCCGTATCCCCGGCCCGATCTGGGCGCTCGCTGCCGCCGTCGCGTTCCTGCTCGGCGTGCTGGGTGGCTACGCGGGCGGCGTACTCGAGGACCAGGACGACATGTCCAGCCTGGCCGGCGGTGGGCTCGACCCGGGCTCGATCGAGACCGACGCGCCCTTGGAGGGCGACGACGCCAGCATCGTGAAGGTGGCCGCGACGCTGCTGCCCTCGACGGTCCAGATCTTCGCCGAGTACCAGGGCGTGGAGGACGCCGCGACCGGCTCCGGCTTCGTCTTCGACCGCAACGGCCACGTGGTGACCAACAACCACGTGGTCGCCGACGCCGCCAAGGCCAAGGGCAGCATCGAGGTGGTCGACCACAAGGGCCGCCGCTACAAGGCCGACGTGGTCGGGCGCAGCGCGGTCTACGACCTCGCGGTCCTCGACGTTCCCGAGGTCAAGGAGCTCGAGCCGGCCTCGCTCGGCAGCACGTCACGGCTGAGGATCGGTGAGGGCGTCGTCGCGATCGGGTCGCCGCTGGGCCTCAGCTCCACGGTGACCTCGGGCATCGTCAGTGCGCTCCAGCGCCCCGTGAGCACCGGGCAGACCGAGGACGACACCTCCTACATCAACGCTGTCCAGACCGACGCGGCGATCAACCCCGGCAACTCCGGCGGTCCGCTGGTCAACCTCGTCGGCCAGGTGATCGGGGTCAACTCGGCCATCGCGACCGCCGGCGGGGGAGAGGGTGGAGAAGGCGGCAGCATCGGCGTCGGCTTCGCGATCCCGATCGACCAGGTCAAGGTGACCGCCGCGCAGATCCTGAAGACCGGTAAGGCGACCTACCCGATCGTGGGCGCCTCCGTCGACGTGCAGGCCGCCGACCACAACGGAGCGCTGATCTCGGTGGTCGACGCCGGCTCGCCGGCCGCCGCCGGTGGGCTCAAGGACGGCGACCGGGTCACCAAGGTGGGAGACGTCACCGTCACCGACGGGATCGGCATGATCGTCGCGATCCGTGCTCACCAGCCCGGGGAGACGGTCGAGTTCACGGTGATGCGCAACGGCGCCCGCCACGAGCTCAAGATCAAGCTCGAGGCGCAGACCGAGAACCTCGCCTAGACGTCGACGCCACGCTCCGCCGCGACCAGCTCCCGCACAGCCGGGGCGATCTCGGCGCCGAGGCGCTCGGTGATGGCAGGGTCGTCGCCCCCGATGAGGTACGCGGAGAAGCCGTGCTCCAGGGTGAGTCCGGCGAGATCCTCGACCCACTGGTCCGCCGGTCCGTCGAGCAGCCCGCGGCTGGCCGGCTGGAGCGAGACGTTCATGATGTTGAGAAGGCGGCGTACGTCGCCGGGCGAGCGGCCCGCTGAGACGGCCGCCTCGTCGATGCGGTCGTTGAGGGCGGGAACCGCGGCCGGACCACCCTCGATGTACTCCACCGTGGGCAGCCACCCATCGGCGTGCGCCCCGGTCAGCGCCAGCATCCTGGGCTTGTAGGAGCCGACCCAGATCGGGATGTCGTGGGCGGGGGCGGGGCCGCGCTTGACGCCGTCGGCGACGTAGTGGTCGCCGCGGAAGTGGACGCCGCCGGGGCTCTCGGTGTCCCACACGTCCCGGATGATGCCGATCGCCTCGCGCAGCGCGTCGACCCCCGCGCCGGCGCCGAGCCGCCGACCGCCCATCGCGGCGATTCCGTCCCAGAAGGCTCCGGCGCCGAGTCCGAGCTCGATGCGGCCTCCGGCCAGCCGGTCCAGGGATGCGACCGCACGGGCGAGCGTCGCGGGCGGGCGCAGCGGCAGGGAGAGGACGTTGCCGGCCAGGTGGATGCGCTCGGTGCGCGCAGCGGCGTACGAGATCAGGGTCCAGGCGTCGAGGAGCGCCGGCTGATAGGGATGGTCCTGGAAGGTGACCAGGTCCAGTCCCGCGCGGTCGGCGGTGACGGCGAGGTCGACGACGCGTTGCGGCGTCCGTGCGCTGGGGGTGACGAAGGTGCCGAAGAGTAGGTCGTGTCCGTAGTCGCTCATGCGTCCTCCGCCGGGTCGTTGTCCGAGTTGTTCGAGTTGTTCGAGTTGAAGTGTGGTGCGATGTTGAAGTTGTCGCGGAACAGGTTCTGCGGGTCATAGCGTCGTTTGATCTCCCGCAGCCGACCCAGTGCCCGGGTCCCGAAGGCGTCGGCCAGCCGGTCCGGATCGGTGTCGGTCTCGAAGCTGAGATAGAGGCCGTCCAGATGGTTGCGTAACCCGTCCCAGGCTGCGTCGAGTGCACGCCGGTTCCCGCCGAGCGCGGTCACCTGGAAGGCGGCGTCGCGGTGCGAGAACGCGGTCGCGCCGCGGTGCACGTCGGCGATCGCGCCGCCCATGGTGCGCAGCTGGAAGAACTGCACACCTCCCGTACGCAGCATCGCGGCTGCGTCGCGCGCGAACTCCGGGGTGAGCGCGCCGATCAGGCCCGAGTGCGAGTGTGGCTCGCCGTGGCCGTGGTGCCCGTCGCTACCGACGTCCGGCGCCTGGTTCATGACGTCGGTGTAGCGGGCCAGCACCACCTGCTGCTGGACGAGACTGCCGAGGCCGGCGAACGGGTTGAGCCGCTCGACGATGGTCTCGGGATCGGAGGAGTCGACCAGCCCGTAGAGCTGGATCACCGAACCTCCCGGCCGCGGTGGGCCGGTCACCAGGAACACCGTGGTGTCGCGAGGTGCGGAGGTGGCGAGATCGCCGAAGCGGAGCAGCGCCTCCTCGAGGTCGGGAACGACCAGCATCAGCTGGGCCGAACCGACCTCGGCGACCTCGTGGGCCTCGAGCTCGAAGGCGGTGACCACGCCGAAGTTGGCCCCGGCACCGCGTACGCCCCAGAACAGGTCGGGGTTCTCGGTTGCGGTGGCGCGGACCATCGACCCGTCGGCGAGCACCATCTCGACCGCGATCAGATGGTCGATGGTCAGTCCGTGCTCGCGCGAGAGGAACCCGATGCCGCCCGCGGTCGCCAGACCGCCGACACCGACACCGCCGTAGTCGCCGGAGCCGATCGCCCAGCCATACGCGTCGAGGGCGGCGGCCACCTGCTTCCAGGTGGCGCCGGGGCCGATGCGGACCCGGCGCCGCGCCGGGTCGATCACCTCGATCCGGTTCATGGCGCTCAGGTCGATCACGATCCCGCCGTCGTTCGTCGAGCGCCCGCTCACCCCGTGCCCGCCGCTGCGGATCCCGAGGGGCAGGTGGGTGTGGCGGCGGGCGAAGCCGAGCGCGTCGGACACCTCCGCCGGCGTACGTGGCCGCAGCACCAGGCCGGGGCTCCCGCCGCGCAGATAGGTCGAGCGTACGCCGCGATAGCCCGGGTCGCCCGGCTCCACCGCGCCTGCCGCCAGGGTCGCCGGGATCTCGTCGTAGGCGATCCCCGGGCGTCGCAGCGCGCGCACCGCCGCGGGACGCCGGGGCCTGCCCGAAGCCGGGCCGCCGAGCTCGGCGAGCAGCCCCGCGACCCGGTCGACCTCGGCCTCGGTCGTGGCCGGGACGACCACTGCGCGGCCGCCGGGGCCGCTCGGCTCGTCGGTCGAGATCAGCGATGTCAGCGAGTCCGGGGCCGCCCCCGCGGGGGCGACGACCCAGGCGGAAGTGTCGGTGAGCAAGCGGGCGCCGGCGACCTCGTCGAGGCTCTGCCTCGCCTTCTCGGCTACCTGTGGGAACCACCCGTCAGCGGCCGAGGGGTCCGCCACGCCCGCCGCCTCGATGTCGACTCCGACCTGGATCGCCTTGGTGCTGCCGAGCAGCCAGGTGGCAACGGTCCAGGGGTCGTCGGCACCGGGGTCGAGCACGACCAGGTCCAGACCACCCTCCTCGGCCCGGCGGGCCAGGGCGAGCAGTCGGTCCGGGGCGAGGCCGGCAGCGAGGGCGACGCCCACTTCGATCGTCATGCACATCCTCCAATACGCGGTGAAGAAGATCGTATGTGAAACAGACGATTGGTTCAACAGCAGGAATTGCTAGGATGTTCCGGTGACCACGAACGCAGACGAGCAGACCGATGCCGACCTCGGATGGAGCCTCGGCACCCTGCTGCGCGGCTACCGGGAGCACGTCAACGCCGCGATCGGTGAGTTCCCGCACGGGCAGCGCGGCTACGAGACGATGTGCGCGGTCGTCCGGGGCGACCAGCCCAGCCAGCTCGCCCTGGCGACCCATCTGGGCATCGACCGCACGGTGATGACCTACCTCGTCGACGACCTGGTCGAGGCCGGACTGGTCGAGCGGCGCGCCAACCCCGCCGACCGTCGCCAGCGCCAGGTGGTCGCGACCGAGGCCGGCGCGGAGGCTGTCGCCGCGCTGTGCCGGCAGGTGGCCGCCGCCGAGGTGGGCGTGCTCTCCGGTCTGGAGCCCGAGGAGCGTGGCCAGTTGCGCCAGCTGCTCCGGAAGGCGGCCGGCGCGGCCCCCGCGCACAGCCCGGAGGCCTGTGCGGTGGTCACCGGAGAGGACCCCAAGGCGTGAAAAGACGCGAAGAGCTGCTCGGCAGCATGCCTGGCAGCTCTTCGCGTTGTTGTGGGGAAGGTTTAGTTGTGGGGGTTGAGGTTGCTTTGACTCAAGAAGCGTCCGGCGTGGCAGCGGGCGCGGGGGCCTCGGCCTCGACGAACGGGTGGTCGGCCACAAAGGCCTTGGTCTGCGAGTACATGTCATCGATGAACTTCTCGAGGACGCTGGACTCAACGCGCCACTGGCCGCGCCCGCCGATCTTGATGGCGGGGAGCTCACCACGGCGGACAAGGGCATAGACCTGTGCGCTCGAGGTGTTGAGCACCTCGGCGACGTCGGCAAGAGTCAGGAAGCGGGGGGTACCAGACATAAGGATCAGTCTCCCAGACTCTGCAAGCGGCCGTAAACCATCGCGCCAACCTGTTAGTCCGCATTAGGTACTGTTGCGCTGCTTTGTGGATGCGTGGTGGGTGAACCGTGAAGCAGAGACGCGCTATGCAGCGAACAGCAGATACAACCCACCAACAGTGAAGCCGACCATCGTGAGCAGAAGCGGGATCTGCCCGGTCACCAGGTGCTGCGGCGGAAGCACCTGGAGCGCCCGGATGTGGGCCGACCAGACTCCCAGCACGTGTCCGGTGATCACCGCGGCCACCTTGATGACGGCCAGCAGCGTGGCGTGGAAGGCGAAGAAGTAGGAGACCGGCAGGTCCGCGGTTCCGAACCAGTCGCTTCCGTTTCCGAACGGATCCGAGGCGTTGCGCAGCGTTGCCAGCCCGCTCTCCCAGAAGTAGCTGAGGTAGTGAGCAACGACGTAGCCGACGATGATCGGCACCAGCGAAGGCGCCAGCTCGCCGGGCAGCGCCCGGCGCGGCACGTCACCGACGCCGGTCAGCATCGTCCCGGTGCAGTAGAAACCGGCCACGAGCAGCGGGAACGCGATGAGGGCGACGTTGCTGATCAGGTAGGCAGTGCTGCCCGAGATCTCCGGGTTCTGCACGAACTGGAGCCACGCCGGCGACTCCCGGTAGGAGTCGTAGACGATGGTGCCGAAGAGCACCGAGACGACCGCGACCAGCCCCGGGGTCGGACGCAGGGTGTCCAGGTTGCCGAGCGGGGTCCGCAGGACCAGGTTGCCGGCCTGCGTGCGTCCCCACACCGACAGCCGCGCGGTCAGCGACGAGTAGACCTCGAACGGGTCGCAGCGCTCCAGGAACTCCTCGCCGAAGAGCACGCCGCCGAGGATCATCACGGCCAGGTAGACGGCCAGCCAGAGGCGTACGGGGCCGAGGTAGTTGTTCTCCGGGTAGACCAGCTCGAGCCAGGCGAAGGCGAGCAGCGTGAACGCCGCCGGCCAGTAGCCGAGACGCTCGGGCAGGCGCAGCGGCGGATCGCCGGCACCGCGCAGCCACGTCAGTCCGGCCACGATCGTCCGGGCCGGGCTGATCGCCCGGAAGACCCGTCCGAAGAGGAGGGAGAACGGGACGAGGCCGACCCACAGCCAGACGTACGTCATCCCGAAGATGGGGTTGTTGGCGTTGTCTGAGCCGGCGAAGGCGACCAGCACGAAGTAGGCGAAGATCAGCAGCCCGACGACGCGCCACAGCGCGATCCAGGCGGAGGAGTCGACGACACGCCCGAGACGGGGGACCGGCCAGCCGCGTGGGTTGCGGCTCTGCGGATTTTCTGGGCCAACCACCTGGCCTTCGGCGGCGCGCTTGGTGGTCAGCACCAGCAGCCCGAAGGAGACGAGGAGGGCGAGGACCGCGCCCGCGATGACGTACTCGAGCGGCAGTGGGAGGTCCTGGCGACCACCCACGCCGTGGGTGAGGATCACTTGACTTCGAGGGTGACGATGGTCTTGCCGAGGGTGTGAGACTCCACCTCGTACTGACCAGGGATCTCGAACGCGCCCAGGCTGATCCGCGTGGTGCCCACGCCGTAGGCGGCGGACTGCTCCGGGTCGGAGTGCACGTGGATCTCGCCGGCGGCGTCGGCGGTCACGTCGAGCTCTACTCCGTGGCCGACGGGGACGTCGATCTGGGTCCCGTGCGGGTCGACCGAGTCGCCGGAGAAGTTGATCTGGACGACCACCGGGTCGCTGTCTTTGCTGGGCTCGGTGGCGACGTCGTTTCCGCAGGCTGTCGCGACGCACGCGATCCCGCAGATTGCTGCCACGACCGCGATTATCCGGGCCGTGAGGCGCATTGCTCCCCCGTTTCGTGGGCTAAGTTCAAGCTGGCGTCTGCCACAATCGCACATGAACCAAAGAGGGGGCTGAGAGGGCATGAGCGAGCGCCAGCGAGCGAATCATCGGACCAACATGCCGCCGCGTCCGTACCATGGCGCCTGCGCTACGGAGGTGGCGGCATGAGTGATCGGTTGGGGGCACGGGACGTGGCCTTCCTGGACGGGGAGACGCTGTCCGTTCCGCACCAGGTGGCGAGTATCGAGCTGATCGAGCCGAAGGCCGAGGGCTTCGACTACGGCGCCTTCCTCGAGCACGTCGAGGACCGGCTGTCCTTCGTGCCCCGCTACCGGCAACGGGTCCGTGTCGTGCCCGGCCGCATCGCCTACCCCGTGTGGGCGGACGACGACCGTTTCGACCTCACCTACCACGTACGCCGCTCCGCGCTGCCCCGTCCGGGCTCGATGGATCAGCTCCTCGACCTCGCCGGACGGATCGTCTCCCGGCCCCTGGACCGCTCCCGGCCGCTGTGGGAGCTGTACGTCATCGAGGGGCTGGCCGGCGACCGGGTCGCGCTGATCACCAAGACCCACCAGGCGCTGGTGGACGGAGCCGAGACCGTCGACCTGGTCCAGCTGCTCCTCGACGACAAGCCCGAGGTCGGGCCGGTCGTGCCGGACCTGTGGGAGCCGCCCGAGCCGCAGTCGAGCGCGCGCCTGGTCGCGGGCGCGGTCTTCGAGGCGATCACCTCGGTCAGCGGCCTGACCGACACGGCGCGCAGCCTCGGCGGCTTCGCCCTGGGGCGGGTCACCGGTGTCGCCAAGGACGTCCAGAACGCGGGTACCGGCATCGCCCGGGCGCTCACCCGCCGGGCCCCGGAGCGGCCGACGCCGCTCAACGGGCCCCTCTCCCAGCAGCGTCTCGTGGTCACGCTGCAGGCCGATCTCGCCGACTTCCGCCGCATCCGGGACACCCACGGCGGCACCGTCAACGACGTCATCCTCGCCGCCGTCACCGGCGGCCTGCGCGACTGGCTGATGACCCGGCAGCAGTCCCTGGCCGGCGTACGCCAGGTGCCGGCGCTGGTGCCGGTCTCGGTGATCGACGAGGAGCTCGACCCGACCCAGCTCGGTTCCGCGGTGGCGCCCCACTTCGTGGTGCTCCCGGTGGCAGAGCCGTCGCCGGTGGTCCGCCTCCACCAGGTGTCCTACTCCTTCGAGCAGCACCAGGCCAACGCCCGCACGGTCAGTGCGCAGCGGCTGGCCGGGATCAGCGGCTTCGCCCCGGCGACCTTCCACATGGTCGGCTCCCGGGTGGCCGCCGAGAGCGAGCACGACTACCTGCTCTCGGTGTGCAACGTGCCCGGCCCGCAGGAGCCGCGCTATGCGGCTGGCTCCCGTCTGGTCGCCTCCTATCCCATCCACCCGCTGGCCAAGGGGCACACCCTCGCGATCGGGGTGACCTCCTACGACGGGCAGGTCTTCTTCGCGATCACCGCCGACCGTGACCTGGTGCCCGACGCGTCGCTTGTCGGACAGTGCATCAGCGAGGCCCTCGACGAGCTGCTCGACACCATCTCCGGACGCCGGTTCCGGGCGCCGCGGGGCCTGCGCGTGGTCAAGAACTCCGGCGAGTGAGGCAGAATCCGACCCGTGACCCGCATCTACGTACCCGCCACGCTCGAGCTCCTCGCTGACTGGTACGCCAAGGGCGAGCTGCCCGGCACCGCCGACGGCTACGCGGCCCCCGACGACAGCGAAGAGGCCGAGTACGCCGCCCTGATGAGCGCCGCCGACGACTCGGCGGCACTCCTGGCAGGCGCCGGGCGCAGGGTGGTGGTCGTCGTCGAGGCCCCGGCTGCCTTGGGTGATCAGGTGGTGCCGCTCAAGCTCGTCGCCGCTGTGCACGCCGACCTGGCCGACCGGCCTGCCGACGCCGACCCCGACGAGGACCTGGGCTGGTTCGCGACCCAGGAGATCCCGCAGCTCATCGGGTGATCGACGCCGGCAGCGCCGGCTCAGGCCGGGCTCACCTCTCGTTCCACCACGTCTCGGTGTCGACGCCCTGGTAGGGCGGGACAGTGACGGTGCGGGCGCCGGCCTTGCCGCCGATGATCACGGTGCGGTGGCTGACGTTGTTGGACCGGGTGGTCTCGTAGAGGTTGCCGTCCGGGTTGACGGTGACCTTGATCCGGTAGGTGCCGTTCTTGACCTTGGAGAGGTCGAAGGCCTGGGTCTGGGACTGGTCGTAGGTGTCGCCCCAGCCGGACGGCAGGCTCTCCCGCAGCCACAGCGCCGACTTCGAGCCGCACGCCGACTCCAGGCCGGTCTGCCCCGGCCGCAGCGTCGCACCGGGCACGGTCAGGTCCACCGGGTCGGTCGGCACCAGGCACCACGACTGCTTGCCGCTGGTCGAGACGACCTTGTCCTTGGCGTCGACCAGCTCGTACTTCGCGAAGTCGAGGAAGTGCCAGTGGTTGTGCTCCGGCGCCTCGTGGAACTCCATGGTGCCGGTGCGCTTCATCCCGACCTGCTTACCGTCGCGGTAGAACATCTGGTAGGCGTCCATCACCGGAGCGGTGCCGCGCCGGAAGCCCTCGACGATCATCGGAGCCGGTCCGGCGTTCCACTCGTTGGCGGCGAAGTTGAGGCGGTCGGTGCCCTCCTCGTCGACCGCGGTCGAGATCTGCCAGGCGGGGACGGAGACGAGGTCGGGCAGGCTGCTCTTCTTGGGCTTGCCGTGGGACGTACCTCCTGCGCCGCCGCCGAGCGGGAGTCGTCCACGACCGTCCTCGGCGCCTTCCAGCGACTCTCGCGGGACCACCGTGCGAGCGCCCTGGTCGTCATCGGCTCCGTGGGCTCCATGGGCTGAGCGAGCGCCCATCTCGCCCTCACCCTCGCAGCCGCCCTCGGGGCAACCGTCGACGATGACCAGGTTCTGCTTGGCGCTGCGGCTGGTCTTCGGCAGACCGAGGAAGTCGGCGACGGGCTTGCTGACGCTCATCGTCATGGTCAGCTTGGTCTCGCCCTTGGTCTCGAACTCGAGGTCGGAGACGGTCGGGACCGCCATGCCACGCTCGATCCCGTACAGGACGCCCTTGGTGAACCAGTTGCCGCCGCAGAACTCCGGGTAGACCGGTCCGGTGGCGCCGTCGGTCTGCACCCGCTGCCTGTCGTAGCCGCCGGGACACAGCGGTCGGCTCTCGTCGAGGATCACCTTGCCGGCCTTGTTCTTGAGCGTGACCCGAAGGCCGTCCTTGAAGCCCTTCATCCCGTCGACGATCGAGGCGGGCGCGGTCGTGGTGGTGCGCTTCTTGCCCCGGATGATGGTCTTGGTCAGCTTGACCGGCTTGTCGTAGGCCGTGTGGCTGGCGCGGAACTCGAAGGCCGCGTCATAGGCGGCCAGCCAGACCGACGGCTCCACGTACGCCACCCCGTCGTAGGACGCCACCTCGACGGTGTCGGCAGCGGCGACGAGCTTCAACGTTCCCTTGCCGGTGGTGCCGCTCGCGGCACCGTAGTTCGCCGTCACCGTCGTGGTGACGACGAGTGCAGCTGCGACCAGCCCGATGCCGGCCGAGACCAGCTGCCGGACGCGAGTGCGAGGTTTGACCATCGAGATCCCCTTATAACGGCCTTGGATCCTCCCGATCCGAGGCGCCGAGTGGCCGGCAATCTAGTGCCCGCCGCATATGGGGACGGTTGGTTTCCCGGTCTGGTTGCACCAGATCGGTGAGATCAGCGAGAAAGGTACGCCGCGCCGACCGCCTGCTCGAGGTCGAAGGCCTTGAGCATCAGCTCCTCGACGTACTCCTCGAGCTTGGCCCCGACCAGCGGCACGGGCACCTTGATGTTCAGCCGCACGCTCTCGGTGGTGCGTCCGTCGGACTCGGACAGCGAGATGTTGCCGCGCAAGGTGGCCAGGCCACCGGGGACGGTGATGTCGACGACGGCGACGGTGTCGGAGGACCAGACCTCGTTCTGATGGACGGTGAGGTCGCCGGAGACGATCCGCTTCGCGAAGGAGGGTACGCCGACGGTCGACTGCACCCGGTCGATCCGGACCTCCCGCGGCGCACCGCCGATGGTCACTCGGCGACGGAGCGCTCCCTGGGCGTCGGCGACCCGCTCGCGGAAGCCCGGATCAGCGAGCATCGCGGACACCTCGCCCATGCGGGCGTCGTAGACGAGCTCGTGCTGAAGGGTCGTCGTCATTGCCGAATCCTTTGGGGCTCTTCTGCGGGTTTGGACGGGGGATGAGGAGGCTCAGGCGGCGAGCCAGCGGGTGCCTACCTCATGCTCCTTCTCGAGCGCCTTCTTGAAGATCGAGAGGATGAGATCCTCCAGCTTTCCGCTGACCAGGGGCACATTCACCGTAGCGGTGAGGGTGACTGTCTCGATGGTCTTCGTGCCGTTCTCGGCCACCCGTGCGACGCCGGAGAGCGAGCCCGGCTTGCCCGGAAGGATGACCTTGAGGTCGCCGGAGGTGAAGTCGGCCGACCAGATCTCGTCCTGGTGCACCTCGATGGTGTCGCCCACGAACTTCTTCGCGAACCCGGGCACTCCGTTGACGGTCTGGGCGTAGCGGATGCTCACCGTCGACCCGGTGATCGCCACGCTCTTGGACAGCGCGTGCTGGGCGTCGCAGACCTGCTCGCGGAACGCCGCGTCGGCGAGCATCCCGGAGACGGCTGCGATCGGGGCGTCGTAGGCCAAGTCGATCGACAGCTTTTTGCTCATAACCACACATCATGACGCCTAGGCGGGCCAGAGTCATCAATGGAGCGGCCGAGAGAACGGACACATTCCGGGAGTATGCTCTTTACCCCCAGGCCGGCAGGAGGCCGTGAGCCTATGACTCACATCGGCGATTCCTTCGGATCCAGCCGCCTACTCAGAGCCCTCCCGGGATACCGTGACAGGTGTGTCAACGGAGACGCATATCAAACCTGTCCAAGCTCAGCAGAACGTCCTGCAGAACCGCCTGCCGAGCACCACCTACTTCCGCCACGTAGCCCCCGAGGAGCTCACCGGCCGCAGCGAGGCTGATCTCGCCGGCGCGGTGGGATCGCATCTGGCGCTGGCAGCGAACCGCCCGCAGGGCACCGCCGCCGTGCGCATCCTCACCCCGACCACCGCCGCAGACGGTTGGTCCGCCGGAGGCCGCAGCGTCGTCGAGATCGTCGTCGACGACATGCCCTACCTCGTGGACTCGGTCAAGACCGAGCTCTACCGTCGTGGCCTCGACGTACATCTAGTCGTCCACCCCGTCATCGACGTCGCCCGTGACGTGACCGGTGCGCTCGAGGGGGTGAACGAAGGCGACATCAGCGAGTCCTGGATGCACATCGAGATCGACCGTCTCGCCCCCGACGCCGCCAAGGAGATCGTCTCCGGCCTCGAGGGAGTCCTCGAGGACGTACGCGAGGTCGTCGAGGACGAGCCGAGGCTGCACCGCCGGCTGGCGGAGATCGCGGCCGGTCTGCGCTACACCCCGCCCAACAGCGTGCCGCGCGAGGAGGCCTCGGAGGCCGCCGAGCTGCTGGCCTGGCTGGCCGAGGACCACTTCCTGCTGACCGGCTACCGCGAGTACCGCCTCGACGGCGACTACCTGCGCGGTCGCTCCGGCACCGGCCTGGGCATCCTGCGCGCCGACCCGCCGCAGGCCCCCGACCACGGCAAGATGCCGGCCAAGGTCGCCGCCCACGCCCGCGACAAGGTCATGCTCGTCCTGGCCAAGGCCAACTCACGCTCGACCGTCGGGGAGCCCGCCTACCTCGACCACGTCGGCATCAAGATCTTCAACGGCGCCGGTGAGGTCATCGGCGAGCACCGCTTCCTCGGCCTCTTCACCACGAAGGCGGCCCGGCAGTCGGTGACCCGGATCCCGGTCGTACGCGGCAAGGTCGCCGCGGTCCTCGACCACACCGGCTACGACGCCCGCAGCCACACCGGCAAGGCGATGCTCGACGCGATGGAGTCCTACCCTCGCGAGGAGCTCTTCCACGCCTCCACCGAGGAGCTGATGGACCTCGCCGAGGCCGCGCTGGGAGCGATCGAGCGTCGCATCCTGCGGGTGGCCGTCCGGCCCGACACGTACGGCCGCTATGTCTCGGTCCTCGTCTCGCTGCCGCGTGACCGCTACAACACGACGGTCCGCGAGCGGTTCTCGAAGGTGCTTCTCGACGTGCTCGGCGGCACCGACCTGGAGTTCACCGTACGCATCAGCGAGTCGACCACCGCCCGGGTGCACTTCGTGGTCCACGGCACCACCGAGTCGCTGGGGGAGGCCCTGGACACCCCGGGGCTGGTCGACAGCCTCGAGTCGCGGCTGCGCAAGGCCGCGCGGAGCTGGCGCGACGACCTGGTCAGCGCGGTCATCGCCCATGCCGGCGAGGACGGCGCGGCCCGGCTCGCGCACGTGCTCGACGCGTTCCCGGAGGCCTACAAGGAGGACTTCGACGCCGACACCGGCGCCGCCGACCTGACCCGGCTCGAGATGCTCTCGCACCAGGGCGAGGCGGTCGACTTCTCCTTCTACAAGGACCCGGAGAGCCCCGGCGGTTTCCGGATCAAGATCTACCGCACCGGTGGCCCGCTCTCGCTGTCCCTGATGCTCCCGATCCTGTCCTCGTTCGGCTTCGAGGTCACCGACGAGCGGCCCTACGACCTCGAGGGCGTCGGCACGTCCGGGTCGGAGGAGTGGTTCATCTACGACTTCGGGCTCGCCTACTCGGGCACCCCGGTCGGCACCCCGACCCAGCTGGTCGCCGCGCTGCACCAGGCCTGGTCCGGTCGCAGCGAGGTCGACGGGCTGAACGCGCTCGTCCTGGCCGGTCTCGACCACGGTCAGGTGACGCTGCTGCGTGCCTACGGTCGCTACCTGCGCCAGGCCGGCACGCCCAACTCGTTCCAGACGATCGCGGGCGCGCTCTGCGCCAACCCGGGCATCGCCCGGCAGATCGTGGAGCTGTTCGAGACCCGTTTCGACCCCTCGCTCACCACGCGTGACGAGGCGAAGCGGGCCGAGGCGATCATCGAGGCCCTCGACGACGTCGCGAGCCTGGACCAGGACCGGATCCTGCGCAGCTACGTCACCACGATCCAGGCGACGACGCGGACCAACTACTACCGGAACCGGCGCTACCTGGCGCTCAAGTTCGACCCGCAGCAGGTGCCCGAACTGCCGCTGCCGCGGCCGGCGTACGAGATCTTCGTCTACTCGCCCGACGTCGAGGGCGTGCACCTGCGCTTCGACGCCGTTGCCCGTGGTGGGCTGCGGTGGAGCGACCGGCGCGACGACTTCCGCACCGAGGTGCTCGGGCTGGCGAAGGCGCAGCAGGTCAAGAACACCGTGATCGTGCCGGGTGGCGCGAAGGGTGGCTTCGTCCCCAAGGGCGTGGCCGGTCCGGACGCGTACGTCACGTTCCTGCGTGGCCTGCTCGACGTCACCGACAACCGGGTGGACGGTGAGATCGTGCCGCCGCCCGACGTGGTGCGCCACGACTCCGACGACACCTACCTCGTCGTCGCCGCAGACAAGGGCACCGCGACGTTCTCCGACCTGGCCAACTCGGTCGCGGCGGAGTACGACTTCTGGCTCGGCGACGCGTTCGCCTCCGGCGGCTCGGCGGGCTACGACCACAAGGCCATGGGCATCACCTCGCGTGGCGCCTGGGTCTCGGTGCAGCACCACTTCAAGCGGCTCGGCATCGACCCGCAGACCGACGAGATCACCGCGGTCGGCGTCGGGGACATGTCCGGTGACGTCTTCGGCAACGGCATGCTGCGCTCGGATCGCATCCGGCTCGTGGCCGCCTTCGATCACCGGCACATCTTCATCGACCCCACGCCCGACGCGGCAGTGGGTTTCCAGGAGCGGAAGCGGCTCTTCGAGATGCCTCGGTCGACCTGGGAGTCCTACGACACCTCACTGATCTCGGCGGGCGGCGGCGTGTGGTCGCGGCAGCTGAAGTGGGTGCCGATCAGCCCCGAGGTGCGGCAGGCGCTCGGTCTGGCGACCGACGTCAAGCGGCTCACCCCGCAGGAGCTGATCAGCGCGATCCTGCGCGCGCCGGTCGACCTGCTGTGGAACGGCGGGATCGGGACGTACGTCAAGGCGTCCAGCGAGACCGACGCCGACGCCGGTGACCACGCCAACGACGGGGTCCGCGTGGACGCCGCCCAGCTGCGGGTGCGGGTCGTCGGTGAGGGCGGAAACCTGGGCATCACCCAGGCCGGCCGCGTCGAGTTCGCCCGCAAGGGTGGGCTGATCAACACCGACGCGATCGACAACTCCGCCGGTGTCGACACCTCCGACCACGAGGTCAACCTCAAGATCCTGCTGGAACGTGAGGTACGCGCGGGCTCGCTGACGCTGGCCGCGCGTGACGAGCTCCTCGAGGAGATGACCGACGAGGTCGCCGCGCTGGTCCTGGCCGACAACGAGGCTCACAACGTGACCCTGACCCGTGCGGTGGCCGCGGCCCCGCAGCTCCTGGAGGCTCACGAGCGCCAGATCGCGGAGTGGGTCACGGCAGGCCTGCTCGACCGCGACGTGGAGGGCCTGCCCTCCGCGACCGAGGTCGCGCGCCGTCTGGAGGCGGGGGAGGGCCTCACCGCCCCCGAGCTCGCCGTCCTGCTCGCCTGGACCAAGATCGAGCGCCGGCGCGAGCTGGTCGCCGAGGGCGTCCCCGACCCGGCCGCGGATCCGGAGATGACGAAGCGCCTGGTGGCGTACTTCCCGACCGCGATCCGCGAGCGGTTCCCCGAGGCCATCGTTGATCACCCGCTGCGGTGGGAGATCTGGGCGACCTCGGTGGTCAACGAGGAGGTCAATCTCGCATTCGGGACGCTCGACGCGCTGTCACGGTGAGCACCGTGCCGGCGAGCAGGAGCGAGATGCCGAGCGCGGCGAACACCCACGACGGGCCGCCGGTCTCGGGGAGCGAGCTCTGAGGTGAGGTCTCCGTCGGCGGTCCCGGGTTCGGGGCCGTCGGCGGATTCTCATCTCCGCCGGGGATCGGCATGTCGGTCGGGTCCGGCGTGGGCGTCGGATCCGGGGTCGGCGTGGGATCCGGGGTCGGGTCCGGCGTCGGGGTCGGGTCCGGGGTGGGGCTCGGGGTGGGGACCTCGTCGATCCTGAAGTCCTGTCCGCCCCGGATCTCGCCGGCCGAGGTGATCGTGACCGTACGCGAGCCCTCACCCACGACCCGCATCCCATCGGGTGCGGTGACGGTGATGGTGTAGTCGCCCGGCGGGAGATCCTCGACGATGTAGCCGCCCGCGTCGTCGGTGGTGGCGGTGACCGGGCCGTCGGGCCCGTCGACGGTGACGGTGACGCCGGCGACCGGGTCTCCGGTGGAGGCGTCGGTGACCCGCCCGGCGATCGTGCCGGGGCGGGTGAGGTCGAAGTCGACCCCGGTCACGTCGGTCGTGGCCACGGTGACAGGTCGCGTGGTGGCGCCGGTGTAGCCCTCGGGTGCGTCGATCTCGGCGGTGTAGTCGCCGGGCGGAACTCCGTCCAGCCGGTAGTTGCCGTCACCGTCGGTGACGGTGGTGATCGGGTCGCCGCCGCCGGAGGGGACCAGGCGCACCTGGACGCCGCCGAGCCCGCTGCCGCCGCCGGTCACGGTGCCGGAGACGCTGGCCAGCTGGTTGACCACGAAGTCCTGGTCGGTGATCGGGCTGTCGTCGACGGTGATGTCGGAGCGGGTCGTACCGTCGGGGCCCGCGGTGTAGCCGTCGGGCACCGTCAGGGTCACCGAGTAGCCGGTGCCGACCGCGTTGTCGTCGAAGAGATAGCTGCCGTCGGTGCCGGTGGTCGTGGTCGCGGTGGTCCCGTCGGGCCGGGTGAGGGTCACGGTCGCGCCCGGGACCGGAGCGCCGGCGTCGTCGCGTACGGTGCCGCTGATCGCCTGCGGGATCACCTGCCGCACCTCGAAGTCGGCCCGGGAGGCGGGGGCGTCGTCCTCGCCGCGGTTGCTGGCGGTCGCCTCGGTCGCTCCGACGATCGCACATCCGTCGGGCTGGCTCAGCCGGACGGTGTAGCCGTCCTGGGTGGCGAAGTCGCCGAAGGAGTAGGTGCCGTCGGCGGCGGGGCTCGTGGTGGCCAGGGTCTCCCCGTAGGGCGAGACGAGGGTGAGCACCGAGCTCTCGACAGGGCACGACCCGGAGGTCGACACGTCGGAGACCATGCCGCCGATCGGCCGCGCCCGGCTCACGAACCAGGTCTGGTAGACCGGGAACCCGGCCCGGCGGGTGAAGACGAAGGTCAGGCTGGTGAGTCGGATGTCGGGCTCGTACCAGCCGCTGGCACCGTTGGTGTCGGTGGCGGTGGGGTTGCCTGTCAGCGTCGAGGTCGCCGGGTTCCAGGTCGGCTGGTCGGTGCCGCCGGCGTAGTTGAACGAACCCTGGAACCACGAGGAGATCTCCGCGGCCGGGACATCCTCGCCGTTCTCGTCGGTCGCCTGGACCTGGACCTCGTCGGAGTCGATGTCACCGAGCACGAACGCCCAGCCGGTGTCGGGCGTGGGGTTCTCGAAGGCGTACGTCGTGGTCGAGGCGCCGGTCGGGGTGTCGGCCTTCGGGCGCAGGTTGATGTAGGCCGAGCCGCGGCTCGATCCGTACTTCGCTCCAGGAGGCGTGCTCGCGTCGAGGAACGTGCTCGCGCCGCTGGGAAGGGCGACGTTGGCCCGGGAGTCGCTGGCCATCTGGGCCGCGGGGAAGCCCGCGGACCGCTGGGTCATCGTCGTGGAGTAGTCGTTGGACGTCCCGGAGACGGGCGCCCACTCGGCCCACGAGTCGGTCACGGCGTGAGCCGGGCCCGGGGACAGCACCGTGACGAACACGCCGGCCAGAAGCGCCAACGCCAGACAGGCCCGGTTGAACATGCGAGGGGATCCTTTGCTTCCGAGGAGCAAAACGTTGCGTTGGGGGACTTTGAGAAGGTTAGCCCTGCGGAACTGGATTTTTACGCTCTGAAGCGCGTGTGTGGCCGAGGTTGTCCTCGTTCGAGGACAGCGTCTGCCAGTCCGCGGGGCGCGGGATCGACCGCACCGAACGGGCGAGCGTGGGGATGAGGGCGGCGAGAGCGACCAGCGCCGTGACGGCGAGGACGGCGGTGGTGCCGTCTGTGACGGCGAGCAGCGCCCCGGCCAGGGCGGGCGCCAGTGGGATCGAGAGCATGGAGACGAACTGGGCCGCGGACTGCACGCGTCCGACCAGCTCGGGCGGTGTGATCGCCATCCGGTAGGAGGCGAAGCCGGCGTTGCCCGCCGGGTTGAGGAACAGCCCCACGGAGGCTGCGAGCGCCATCACAGCGGGGTGGGTCCAGAACGCGAGCGGGATCGACAGCGGTACGAAGCTCCAGGCGACGAGCACGGTGAGGCGACCGGTCGCGATCCGGTCGATGATCCATGGCGCGGCCACCGCTCCGAGGATCCCGCACGCTCCGATGGCCGCCTCGGCGAGCCCGATCTGCCAGGCCGGGAACCCTGCCTCGATCAAGCGGAGCAGCGCCAGGAAGAAGAGTGCATTGAGACCGAGATTGGCCGCAGGCGAGAAGAAGAGCAGCGTACGGAGGAACGGCTGCTGCCAGCTGTAGCGGAGCCCGGCCACCAGATCGGCCGACGGCTTCGTCCGTGTCCCGGGTTCCCGCGCCGGAGGTGTGGAGAGGTCTGCTCGCACGCGTCCGAGAAGCAGCCAGCCGGCGGCGTAGGTGACGGCGTTGCCGGCGAACGGCGCCCAGCGAGTGACGCCCAGCAGCACGCCGCCCAGTGGTCCGCCGAGCAGCCCGGCGATGTGCTGCCGGGCCTGCTGCTGGGAGAGCGCCGTGGGCAGTTGCTCGGTCGCGACGACCGACCGGATCGCAGAGTTCTCGGCGGGGACGAAGAGGCCGTTGAGCGCCCCGGTGAGGAGAGCGACGATGAGCAGGTGGGGGAGGGTGAGGGAGCCGAGCACTCCCGCGACGGCCAACGAGGCGTACAACAAGGCCCCGGAACCGTGGGTGAACCGCATGAGCCGCAGTCGATCGCGGCGGTCGGCGATCACCCCGGCGGGTAGCAGCATGCCGACCATCCCGATGAGATGGACCGCTTCCGCGGCCGCTGCCCAGAACGCCGAGCCGGTCATCGCATAGGCGACCAGCGGCATCGCGAACAGGCTCACCCGCGTCCCGAGCTCGGCGACGGTGGCGCCGACCCAGAGAGCGGTGAAGTCGTGGTTGCGGGCGAGCTCGCGGTAGGAGGACATACCCGCACCATAAGGTGCGCAAGATATGTTGCGCAATATGTATTGCGGAATTCTGTAGACTGCGGCCATGGCTACGTACGACGACCCGCGGATCCTGCGCGCGATCGCCCACCCGACTCGCAACCGGGTGCTGCACGAGCTGTCCGCAGCGGGATCCCTCCGCGCCGCGGATGTCGCGCAGCGCACCGGCATCCCGGCCAACCAGGCCAGCTTCCACCTCCGGCAGCTGGCGAAGTACGGCCTGGTGGAGGTCGACCCCGACGCCGGCCGTGACAAGCGCGACCGTGTCTGGCGGCTCACCGACGACGACATCACCATCAGCCCGAGAGAGATGGTCCAGCAGCCGGGAGGCGAGGCGGCGTACACGGTGTTCCAGCGCAGCTCCGTCGCCTGGGGCCACCACCTGGTCGACGAGGCCTTCAAGGTCCCTCCGGAGACCGAGGACGATCCCGCCAAGCGGTACGTGTCGGAGTCGTCCCTGCGGCTGACCAGCGACGAGGCTCTCCAGTTGCAGCAGGAGCTCAACCAGGTCGTCGCGCGCTACCGCGAGACCGGCCGCCAGCCTTCCGGCGAGGAGCGGGACCTCTACTCGGTCTACCAGATCGTCCAGCCGATGCCGGACCTGGCCGGTGAGCCCGCTCCGGAGGCGGCGACGTGAGTCATGTCTCAACGCCTGCCTCAGGCCGCCTCCTACTCGCGAGTCACCGAGAAGTTGGTTTACCGTCCGAAGTCGCGCCCATCCCAGGACGCCAGTAGGGAGATAGACGAACGATGAGCACGAGCCAGATCGCCGAGAAGCGCGAGGTCCGCGAAGCCAACCGAGTCGAGGGCCACAACGCCCGGTCCTGGCTCCTGGTCTCCGCGATGCGTACGGAGATTTTCGACGACGCCCAGCTGAGCCGAGCCGACCAGATCATCCTCGACATGGAGGACGCGATCGACACCTCGCTCAAGTCGCAGGCGCGCGAGAACGTGACCAGCTGGCTCAAGGGTGGCGGCCGTGCCTGGGTGCGCATCAACGACTGGACCACCGAGGACTGGAGCGAGGACATCGCGGCGCTCGCCGGGATCGAGACGCTCGCCGGTGTGATGCTCGCGAAGACCGAGTCGCCCGACCAGGTGACTGACACGTTCCAGCGACTGGGTGGCAAGACCCCGGTGATCCCGCTGCTCGAATCGGCGCTGGGCATCGAGGACGCCGCGACGATCGCGCGCGCCCGGGGCGCCTACCGGCTCGCCTTCGGCTCCGGCGACTACCGCCGCGACACGGGTACGGAGAACGACCCCCTCGCCATGGCCTACCCGCGGACCAAGCTGGTCCTGGCCTCGCGGATCGGCAACCTGTCCGGTCCGATCGACGGCCCGACGGTCGGCAGCAGCCACCCGCTGCTGCGTGAGCAGTCCGCCGACGGCGTCGCGATGGGTATGACCGGCAAGCTCTGCCTCGACATCGAGCAGCCCTCGGTGATCAACGAGTCGTTCAGCCCGTCCCCGTCCGACGTGACCTGGGCCCACGAGTTCCTCCACAAGTTCGAGGAGGGCGGCCGCGTGATCCGCGACGGCAGCGACAAGCCGCGCCTGGCTCGCGCCGAGACGATCAAGCGCCGTGCCGAGCTGTTCAAGATCAAGCCGGACACCGAGGCCTACGACGCCCCCACCTCGGGGCCGAGCGTCTACTGATCGACGCCGACTCGGCGCTCTGGGATGGGACAGACGCGCCGGGTCCGCACGGCTCGGCTAGCGTTGACGTCGTGGATCTGCAGCAGCGCATCAATGACCGGGCCGGTGAGATTCTCCTGTTCGCCGTCACCCCGCCGAGGGTGACGACGGCACCCGAGCGGGTTCAGCAGATCGCGGAGGTCACGCTCGAGCGGATCCGGCCCCTCGATGTCGACGGGCTGATCCTCTACGACATCGACGACGAGTCCGACCGCAACCCGGAAGAGCGGCCGTTCCCGTTCGTACGCACCCTCGACCCCGCCGAGTTCCTCGATCGCAACCTCGCCGGTCTCGACGTGCCGGCCGTCGTCTACCGGGCCACCGGGAAGTACGACGAGCCGACGCTGCGCGACTGGGTCAAGACCCAGGACCCGGCCAAGGCGCTGTCGGTCTTCGTCGGCGCCTCCTCGGGTGAGAAGCGGGTCGCCACCAGCCTTCGCCGTGCCCAGCAGATCCGGAACGAGGCCAACCCGGACCTGCTCCTGGGCGCCGTCGCGATCCCTGAGCGACACACGGCCAAGGGCGACGAGCACCTTCGCCTGATCGCCAAGCAGGAGGCGGGCTGCTCCTACTTCGTCACCCAGGTCGTCTACGACGTCAACGCCGCCAAGAACCTCGTCTCCGACTACCGCTACGAGTGCGAGACCCGCGGCCTCCAGCCGGTGCCGATCGTGTTCACCTTCTCCGTCTGCGGCTCGATGAAGACCCTCGAGTTCCTCCGCTGGCTCGGCGTCGACGTACCGCGCTGGATCGAGAACGAGCTGCGCCACGCCACCGACACCCTCGACGCCTCGCTCGAGCAGGCCGAGGCGACGGCGATCGAGCTGATGTCCTTCTGCCGCCAGCTCGGCGTGCCGTTCGGCATCAACATCGAGTCCGTCTCGATCCGCAAGGTCGAGATCGAGGCCTCCGTACGTCTCGCCGAACGGCTCCGAGGGAAGCTCGCGCGCTAGGCAGGGGCGGGATGTTGACCGAGGTACCTCGGTCAACAGTCACCTCCCTCGTGGAGTTCCACGAAGGAGGCGCGCGCTCACCGAGTTACCTCGGTGAGCATCCACCCCGCTCAGAGCTCCGTACGCATCGCCCACAGCTCGGGGAACAGGATGATGTCGAGCTGTTTGCGCAGGTAGGAGACACCGCTGGTCCCGCCGGTGCCGACCTTGAACCCGATGATCCGCTCGACGGTGGTCACGTGCCGGAACCGCCAGACCCGGAAGGCGGTCTCGAGGTCGGTGAGTTCCTCACCCAGCTCGTAGAGGTCCCAGTGCTTCTCCGGGTCGCGGTAGACCTCGCCCCAGGCGGCCTCGACGGCGTCGGAGGCGGCGTACTCCTGCTTCCAGTCCCTGTCGAGATGATCGGCGGGGATGTCGAAGCCGCGCCGGGACAGCAGGCGCAGCGACTCGTCGTAGAGAGACGGACGTCCGTACGCGGCGAGCACGTCCTGCTCGTGCGGGCGTCCCTCGTGCACGCGGAGCGTGTAGGCGGCCTTGTTGCCGAGCGCGAACTCGATGCAGCGGTACTGCCACGACTGGAAGCCCGAGCCGGTGGCGAGGTAGGGGCGGAACTTGTCGTACTCGGTCGGGGTCAGCGTCGAGAGGACGTCCCAGGCGTGCACGAGCTGCTCCATGATCCGCGAGACCCTGGCCAGTCCCTTGAACGCCGGACGCACCGCATCCTCGGCGAGGAGCCGCTGCGCCTCGGTCAGCTCGTGCAGCGCGAGCTTCATCCACAGCTCCATCGTCTGGTGCTGCACGATGAAGAGCATCTCGTTGTGGTCGCCCGAGAGCGGATTCTGCGCGCCGAGCACCTCCGGCAGGTGGAGGTAGTCGGAGTAGTCCATCGGAAGATCCTGCGTGCTGCTCATGTGACTGCTCCTCGGGTCCAGAAGCGCTCGTCGCGCCATTCGTCGTTGTCCATCACCGAGACCAGGTGGTCGACGGCGTCCCACACGTCGACGTAGCGGGT
The DNA here is from genome assembly GCF_045207335.1 of Nocardioides sp. NBC_00850. Taxonomy (NCBI): domain Bacteria; kingdom Bacillati; phylum Actinomycetota; class Actinomycetes; order Propionibacteriales; family Nocardioidaceae; genus Nocardioides; species Nocardioides sp. NBC_00850. The sequence goes on along the minus strand of NZ_CP108845.1, from coordinate 5,431,210 downwards.
GTAGAGCGGGGTGACGCCGAAGCGCAGGATGTCGGTCCCATCGGCCGATCCAGCGCGGAAGTCGCCGACCACACCTCGCTCGATGAGGGCCTGCACGATCGCGTACGCCCCGTCGTCGGCGACGCTCAGCGACAGCTGGCTGCCGCGCTGGTCGTCGTCCAGCGGGGACTCGATCGTGAACCCGGGAAGCCTGGAGGAGACGAGGTGGGCGAAGAGACGGGTCAGCGCGAGCGACTTCTCCCGGATCGCCTCGAGACCGCCGTACGCATCGGCCGCCAGCAGCGTGTCGACCCCGCACTCCAGGGCGGAGATGCCGATGACGGCGGGGGTGCCGGACAGATAGCGCGAGACCCCCTCCGCGGGCCGGTAGCCCGGCGACATCTCGAACGGCGCTGCGTGACCCATCCAGCCCGACAGCGGCTGCTCGAAGCGGTCGACGTGGCGGGGGTTGACCCACAGGAACGCCGGCGAGCCGGGGCCGCCGTTGAGGAACTTGTAGCCGCAGCCGATCGCGAAGTCGGCGTCAGCGCCCCGCAGGTCGACCGGCACCGCGCCGGCCGAGTGGCACAGGTCCCAGACGGCGAGGACGCCGTGCTCGTGCGCGAGCGCGGTCACCGAGGCCATCGAGTGCAGGTAGCCGGTGCGGTAGTTGACCTCGGTCAGCATCAGCACCGCGGTGCGGTCGAGCAGCCCCTCGATCTCGTCGGGCGAGTCGACCAGCACCAGCTCGTAGCCGCGCTCGCGGCACAGCGAGGAGGCGATGTAGAGGTCGGTGGGGAAGTTGCTCCGCTCGCTGACCACGACCCGGCGATCGGGTGAGTCGACCGAGGCGATCGAGAGCGCCGAGGCCAGGACCTTGTAGACGTTGAGGGAGGTCGAGTCGGCGACCACGACCTCGCCCTGACCTGCGCCGACGAGCCGGGCGATCTTGTCGCCGACGCGCTGGGGGAGGGTGATCCAGGAGGCGGTGTTCCAGGACTCGATCAGCCCTTGGCCCCACTCCTGCGTGACCACCTCGGCCACCCGGCCGGCGGTGGCGCGGGGGAGTGCCCCCAGCGAGTTGCCGTCGAGGTAGATCGTCTTCTCGGGCAGGTCGAAGAGGTCCCGCAGCGGGGCCAGCGGGTCGGCCCGGTCGAGAGCGACCGCATCGTCGCGGTTCATTCGGCAGTCTCCTTGATCGGCCTGAGCACGGCCCGCACGGGCGCGGCGTCGGCGGTGGTGAGCTTGAGGGGGAGCGCGATCAGCTCGTAGTCGCCCGCGGGCACCTCGTCGAGCAGCAGGTTCTCCAGGATGCGTACGTCATGACGATGGGTCGCGAAGTGGGCCGGAAGATCCTTGGACGAGGACGGGTCCAGGCTGGCCGCGTCGGTGCCGACCAGCTGCACTCCGTGGGCGGCCAGGAGGTCGATCAGCGCGGGGTCGAGCGCGCAGAAGTCGTCGTCCCAGGTCGTCGGCTGGGTGGCGTACGTCCGGAACAGCACGCGCGGCGGCAGGTCGGTGACGTCGATGTCGTCGACGGTGACCAGCGGCCGCACCCCCGACACGTCGACCACGCGGCACGGACCGAGGAACGGCTCCAACGGCATCTCGCCGGCGGGCGTGCCGTCGTCGGTGAAGTGCAGCGGAGCGTCCGCGTGCGCGCCGACGTGGGCCGACAGGCTCAGCTCGGCGACGTTGACCGGGCACCCGGGGCCGATCCGAAACGTCCAGCCGACCTCGGTGGCATGGTCGCCGGGGAAGACCGGCGAGGATGCATGGACCGGTGGGGAGATGTCCCAGAGCTGCGCCATGGCGCCAGGATAGGCCGCCCTCCGGCGGGGTCGGTCAGGCGGTGAGGAACTCGGTGGCCACCGGAGCCAGGGCGTCGGCCTTGACCATGTGGTCCTGCCCGTCGAGGACGACGTAGCGGCCCTCGGGAACGGCCTTGCAGATGGCCTGCTGGGCGTTGGTCATGTAGGTCGGGCTCTTGCTGCCCGCCACCGACAGCACGGGCACCGACACGTTCTTGAAGTAGCCGCCCGGCAGGGGCAGGCCCTGCTGGAACGGCACGCACATGCCCAGGTCGTAGACCAGCGTGTGGGCGACCGGGGTGAGCTTCTTGAAGGCCGGGGTGAGACGCATGATCTTGACCGCGACCAGTGGCATCCCGACCACGCGCATGAACAGCTCGACCGCGGCGGCCCGCTTGCCCTTCTCGACCAGGGCCTCGACCTGCTGCGCCAGGTCGGCGTCGTTGGGGCGGTGGGTGTCGTCGAGGATGAGCGGCGCCTCGTAGGCGACGATCTTGTCGATCGGCAGCCCGGCCCGCGCGGCCTCCAGAGCGAGGAACGCACCCGAGCTCAGGCCCAGCAGATGGGCGTGCCCGCCGGCCGCCTCGATCATCGCGCCCAGGTCGGCGACCTCCTGCTCGACCGCCTCCATGGTGCCGGCGGCAGCCGGCTTGGCGATGTTGCTGTCGCCGCGGCCGCGACGGTCGTAGCGGTAGACGGTGAACCGGTCCGAGAACGCGTCGGCCAGCTCCTTCGACGGCCCGAAGCCGCGGTAGCACATGGCCCCGTCGACCAGGACGAGCGCCGGGCCGGTGCCGACGACGTCGTAGGCGATCGTGGTGCCGTCGGCGGAGGTGGTGGTCTTGGTCATCGTTCTGCTCACTTCTGTCGCGGTGGTCGAGCCTGTCGAAGCCCGGTTGATACTTACGCGTCGGACGGGGACGGATGGTTTCGACACGCGGCCGCGCGCCTTTCCAGAAGCGCACGCTCGTCCGTGTTGGTGGTCAGCGCGGCAGCCGCGGTGAACGCGGCCGCGGCCGCTGCCGCGTGTCCGGCGCGCTCGAGGAGGTCGCCGCGTACGGATGGGACCAGGTGGGAGCCGCGCAGGGTGTCCTCCGGCAGGGCGTCGAGCACGGCCAGCCCGGCCGAGGGCCCGGAGGCACGACCGTGGGCGACCGCGCGGTTGACCTCGACGACTGGGCCTGGCGCGATCTGCGCCAGGATGTCGTAGAGCCGGGCGATCTCGGTCCAGTCGGTCTCCTCCGCGCGCCGTGCGCGAGCATGGCAGGCGGCGATCATCGCCTGGACGAGGTAGGTCCCGCCCGGGTGACCGGACGCTGCGAGCGCCTGGGCACGGGAGACGGCAGCGAGTCCGCGGCGGCGCAGCAGCTGGTCCCACCGGGTGCGGTCCTGGTCCTCCAGCAGCACCGGATGGCCGGCTGCGTCGAACCGGGCCGGGAGCCGGGAGCCCTGGATCTCCAGCAGCCCCTGCAGCGCCTGCGCCTCGGGCTCGTCGGGTGCCAGCGCGGCCAGCATCCGGGCCAGCCGCATCGCCTCCTGGCACAGCTCGGGGCGGGTCCAGGAGTCGCCTCCCGTCGCGGCGTACCCCTCACTGAACAGGAGATAGACCGTCTGGAGCACATGCCGCAGCCGCGGCGCGCGCTCGGCGGCGGCTGGCGCGTCGAAGGATGCCTTCGCCTCGGCCAGGGTCCGCTTCGCGCGCGAGATCCGCTGCCCGACCGCCGACTCCTTCGCGAAGTAGGCCCGCGCGATCTCTGCCGTCGACAAGCCGGCGACGAGCCGCAGTGTCAGCACCGTACGCGACTCCGGCGGCAGCGCTGGGTGAGCGCACAGGAACATCAGTCGGAGTACGTCGTCCTCGATGTGGTCGACAGCCTCGGCGAGATCAGCCACGTCAGCCTCCTCCAGCCCATGTCCCAGTTCGGTCACCTTGCGGCGCAGCACCTCCTCGCGCCGGAACCCGTCGATCGCGCGCCGCTTCGCGACCGACATCAACCACGCCCCGGGGTTGCGCGGGATGCCCTCGCGCGGCCACTGCTCCAGGGCCGCGACGAGAGCGTCCTGCGCGAGGTCCTCGGCGAGGTCGAGATCGTGGGTCATCCGCGCAAGACCGGCCACGACGCGTGCGGACTCTCGTCGCCAGACCGCGGTGACCGCCCCGTCGGTCGAGAGATCGCTCATTCCTCCGCGGGCCCGCCGGCGACCTCGCGCACCTCGATCGCGACATCCTGCCCGGGCCAGAACTCCTGGTGCAGCGCGATCATCCGACGGGCCTGCTCGACGGCCTCGTCGCGCGCACGGACCTCGAAGAGCGAGAAGCCGCCGATGACCTCCTTGGTCTCGGAGAACGGCCCGTCGGTGGTGGTCACCTCGCCGCCCGCGAGCCGCAGCTCGTGGATCGGGCCGTAGCCGCCGGCGTCGAGCAGGATCCCGTCGGCCGCCTGCTGCTTGATCTCGGCCTCCACCGCGCTCATCAGCGTGGCGGGCGGGGCGTCGTGGCCGGGGGCCATCTTCACGAACATGATGTAGCGCATCGTCTGCTCCTCGCAGGTCGTTGCCGCAGCCTCGGTCGGGTGCGGCGTCACGTACGCGTCGAACTCACCCTCGCGTCTTCGACACCCGTGCGCCAGAAAATTCTCACGAAGCCTCGGTCGCTGCGTCCTCGGCCTCGTCGGGGACCTCTTCACCGCGCGACTTCTTCGCCGCGGCGACCGAGCGCTGCAGGGCTGCGAGCAGGTCGACGACCTCGCCGGAGGTCTTGGTGGAGGTGGGGGTCCGCTCGACCTCGCCGCCCTCGATCTTGGCCTTCACCATCTCCTCGACCGCGCTGGCGTAGTCGTCGGAGAACTCCTCGGGATGGAAGTCGCCCGCGAGAGTCTCGACGAGCATGTTGGCCATCTTGATCTCGGAGTCCTTGATCTCGCCGGCCTCGACCTTGAAGTCGGGCACCCGGATCTCGTCGGGCCACATCATCGTCTGCAGCACGATCACGTCGCCGTTGTCGGTCGGCCGCACCCGCAGCGCCGCGACCGTGGTGCGCTGCCGCAGCGCGACGGTCACCAGGGCGACACGGTCGGCCTCGAGCAGAGCCTGGCGCAGCAGCGCGTAGGGCTTGACCCCGGTGTTCTCCGGCTCCAGGTAGTAGCTCTTCTCGAAGAGCATCGGGTCGATCTGGTCGCTCGGCACGAACTTCTCCACCGCGATCTCGCGCGAGGAGGTCGTCGGCAGGTTGGCGAAGTCGTCGTCGGTGAGCACGACCATCTCGCCGTCCTCGGTCTCGTAGCCCTTCGCGATCTCGGAGTAGGGCACCTCCTCGCCGTCGATCGAACAGATCCGCTGATAGCGGATCCGGCCACCGTCGGACTGGTGCACCTGACGGAAGGAGACGTCGTGGGACTCCGTCGCCGAATAGAGCTTCACGGGCACGCTGACCAGCCCGAACGACACCGCGCCCTTCCAGATCGCACGCATGCGGCCCCCTCGTCGGTTGGGATGGATTCACCAAGTATCTGTCGGATTCCCCAATACCGGTACCCCATTCGCCCACGTCAGAGCCGCCACACCCGTTCGCGAGATGAAGCAAGATGGACGCATGCGTCCCATGCTCGCCACCCCTGGCGCCCACGTTCCTCCGGGGGAGGAGTGGGTCCACGAGGTCAAGTGGGACGGCATCCGCCTCATCGGAGAGTCCGGGCAAGGACGTACGCAGACCCGCCTCGTCACCCGCAACGACAACGACGCCACCCCCGCCTGGCCCGAGATCGCGACGGGCCCGGAACGCGACATCGTCGTCGACGGGGAGGTGATCGCGCTCAACGATGCCGGGCTGCCCGACTTCCGAGTGCTCATGGACCGGATGCACAACCGCGACGTCCGTCGGGCGGCGCGGTTCGCGGAGAAGATCCCCGCGACGTACATGGTCTTCGATCTTCTCCGTCTCGACGGGCGGCTGCTCATCGAGGAGCCCTGGACCGAGCGCCGCAAGATCCTCGAGGCCGTCCATGCCGAAGGCGACCTGGGCTCGTGGCAGGTGCCGGCGACGTACGACGACGGCCGAATGCTCCACGAGGTGACGCGGGCGCAAGGGCTGGAGGGGATCGTGTCCAAGCGTCGTGGCAGCCGCTACCGGCCGGGGGAGCGGAGCAAGGACTGGATCAAGCTGGCCCACCGCTACCGGGCCTCGCTGGTGGTCGGCGGCTGGCGCCCCGAGGTGGGCACCGAGGGCGGCACGGAACGTCTCGGCGCTCTGCTCGTCGGGCAGCCGACGCCCGAAGGTCTGATCTACCGCGGGCGGGTCGGCAGCGGCATCACCGGCAAACGGGCCCAGCGGCTCGGGGAGCTGCTCCGCGAGACCAGCCGGAGCCCCTTCGCCGGACCCGAGGTCGACCCCGACGGGGGAGTGCCGCCGGTCGACGCTCGCGGCACCCACTGGGTCGAGCCGCTCCTCGTCGTCGAGGTGGAGACCCACGGCACCGCCGTCGCGGCGGCGAGCTACAAGGGCCGGCTGAGGCAGCCGAGCTTCATCGGGATCAGGGACGACGTCTCACCGGAGGATCTGTGATGGTCGAACGAGAAGAGGTACGCGTCGAGGTCGACGGCCGGGTCCTGACCCTGACCAGCCTCAGCAAGGTGCTCTATCCACGTACGGGCATGACGAAGGGCGAGGTGCTCAACTACTACGCCCAGGTCGCGCCGGCGCTCCTGCCGCAGCTCCAGGACCGCGCCGTGACGAGGATCCGCTGGCCGCACGGCGTCGGCGACATGTCGTTCTTCGAGAAGAACGCACCGGCCGGCACCCCCAGCTGGGTCCGCACGGTCATCGTTCCGACAACGGGATCCCGAACCGCCGACCACAAGGAGGGAACACTCACCTTTCCGATCCTCGACAGCCTCGCCGCCCTCACCTGGGCCGCGAACCTCTCCGCGCTGGAGTTGCACGTCCACCAGTGGACGGTCGGCGCCGACGGCACCCCGGCCGGCGCGAACCGGATCGTGATCGACCTCGACCCGGGCGAGCCGGCCGGCCTTCAGGAGTGCTGCGAGGTGGCGCTGCTGGTGCGGGAGGCGCTGGCCGCCCGTGACCTACCCGCGACCCCGGTGCTCAGCGGGAGCAAGGGCCTCCACCTGTACGCCGCCCTGCCGGACCCCGTCGAACCGGACGTCGCCACCGCGCTGGCCAAGGAGATCGCCGAGGACCTCCAGAAGGCCCACCCGCGCAAGGTCACCGCGACGATGACAAAAAGCCGCAGGTCAGGGAAGGTTTTCCTGGACTGGTCGCAGAACTCGGGATCGAAGACGACGATCTGTCCCTACTCGCTACGGGGCAAGGCGACCCCGACGGTCGCGGCCCCGGTCACCTGGGACGAGGTCTCAGAAGGGGCCGAGGATCCGCTCGGTATCGACCAGCTGGGACCTAACGATGTGATCACGCGCTTATCTGAAAGGGGGGATCTCTTCACAAGCCCTACGGGGCTGTAACTATTGTTCTCTTCATGTCGAACTCCGTGCTTGTCGTAGAAGACCAAGAGGACATCGCTGCTCCCCTGGTGCGCACGCTCCAGCGTGAGGGCTATGACGTCACCTGGGTCGACTCCGGCAAGAAGGCGCTGGAGCTGCTGGCACCTCCGTACGACGCCGAGCTGGTGCTGCTCGACCTGGGCCTTCCGGACATGGACGGGCTCGAGGTCTGCAAGGCCGCTCGCGACAACGGCTACGAGGGCGGGATCATGATCCTCACCGCCCGTGACGCCGAGATCGACCTGGTCGTCGGGCTCGACGCCGGTGCCGACGACTACCTGGCCAAACCGTTCGCGCTGGCCGTCCTCCAGGCGCGGGTCCGTGCCCTCCTGCGCCGCTCGGGTCCGGTCGAGCCCGGCGCCGACGACGACGCCCTGCGCATCGACGTGGCTGCCCACCGGGTCTACGCCGGCGAGCGCGAGGTGACCCTGACCGGCAAGGAGTTCGCGCTGCTGGCCGTCCTGGCCGCCTCCCGCGACAAGGTCGTCTCCCGTGACCGGCTGATGGCCGAGGTCTGGGACGAGAACTGGTACGGCTCGACCAAGACGCTCGACGTCACCGTCGGACGCCTTCGCCAGAAGCTCGAGGCGGCCGGTGTGCAGGAGAAGGTCGTCGCCGTCCGCGGCGTCGGTTTCCGTCTCGAAGCAGCGGAGTAAACGCAAGTTCGACACGGTGTCATATGCGTGTTCAGTGCGTGAGATGTTTCACAAACGACGGCAAAGTCACGCGTGAACACGCCGATTGTGCTCCAGATTCGGCCATTCGGGATTGGATCCGTTCCAGATCGCATGTCACCTTGGATGAGCCGTGCAGAACGCACGACCGGCCCCGGTACACGCCGAATCCTGTCCCTCCGGACGCCGGCCCCTACTACTGAACCCCCTTTACCCTCACACTCAGCAGTACGTATGGGACAGGAGCGGGGGACCCAAGTTCCACGCGACTAACTCGGACGGTCGCTTGGGGTGAAGCCATCGCAGATGGCCGGGCAACCTTCTAGCCCGAACCCGACAGCTCACCTCGCAGGCGTGGGAAGGAACTCACGCATGTCCAAGTCCGTATCTCATCCTGCCCATCGAGGCACGCCGCGCCCGTTCCGGTCGCCGAACGTCTCGATCGCCCGGACGATCGCAGGATCTCTCAGTGGCCACGGCAAGCTCGTCGGCCGCATCACCCTCGCCAGCGGCATCGCCGCCGGTGCCCTGGTAGCGGTGCCCGCCGCCAACGCCGCCCCGGTCTCCCACGAGACCACCACCACCGCCGAGTCGACCGTCGCGCCGGCCAAGGTGGTGGAGGCTCCGACCCTGGAGGCCTCGGCCACCCCCACGGCGATGCTCACCGACATCAAGCAGCTCGAGAGGGCTGTCGAGGTGCAGGAGCGCAAGGCCGAGGCAGCTCGCAAGGCCGCCGAGGCGAAGCGCAAGGCAGCGATCGCCGCCAAGAAGGCCGCGGAGGCGAAGAAGAAGGCCGAGGCAGAGGCGAAGGCCTACGCCGCGAGCCAGGAGGGCAAGATCGAGCGGGCGATCAGTGTCGCCTCGGAGCAGATCGGCGACCCGTACGTCTGGGGTGCCACCGGTCCGAGCTCGTTCGACTGCTCCGGCCTGACGCAGTACGCCTTCAGGGCCGCCGGCATCGAGCTTCCCCGGGTCTCGCGGGACCAGGCCGCTGCGCTGCCGACGATCCCGAACGACCAGATCCAGCGCGGCGACCTGATGTTCTTCGGTAGCCCCGTCTATCACGTCGGCATCTTCCTGCGCTGGGAGAATGGCCAGGCGATCATGCTGCACGCTCCCAAGCCGGGCGCGTCTGTTCGTGAAGAGGCTGCCTGGGACGGCTGGTTCGCCGGCTCGACCCACCAGGCCTGACCCTCTTTTCGGCACAGTCTCGGGACCCATATATCCCCCTGGCGCTCGCCCTCCGGTTCCCCTACCGGAGGGCGAGCGCATATTTTCCGAAGCGGAGCCCCGAGGAGGTCGGCACAGTGGGGTCGGCGAATCGGGTGCGGTACCACGCGTCAAGTAACCTGTAAGACGTGGCAGGCCCCGAATTCGACACCGAGATCAAGCAGCTCCAGGCAACGATGCAGACCATCGGCCAGGTGCTGGACCTGGACGCGATGCGCAAGGAGATCGCCGACCTCGGCGAGCAGGTCGCCGCGCCCGACCTCTGGGACGATCAGGACAACGCCACCCGCGTCACCGGCCGTCTCTCCCTGCTGCAGGGCGAGCTCAACAAGTTCACCGAGCTCCGCACCCGCATCGAGGACCTCGGCCTGATGGTCGAGATGGCCCAGGAGGAGGGCGACGCCGACTCGCTCGCCGAATCCGAGGCCGAGCTGGGCCGGGTCAAGAAGGCCGTCGAGAGCCTGGAGATCCGCACCCTGCTCTCGGGGGAGTACGACTCCCGCGAGGCCCTGGTGACGATCCGCTCCGGCGCCGGTGGCGTCGACGCCGCCGACTTCGCCGAGATGCTGATGCGGATGTACGTCCGCTGGGCCGAGCGCAACAAGTACCCGGTGGAGGTCTTCGACACCTCCTACGCCGAGGAGGCCGGCCTCAAGTCCGCCACCTTCGCGATCCACGCCCCCTACGCCTACGGCACCCTCTCCGTCGAGGCCGGCACCCACCGTCTGGTGCGGATCAGCCCCTTCGACAACCAGGGCCGCCGCCAGACCTCCTTCGCCGCGGTCGAGGTCGTGCCCGTGCTGGAGCAGACCGACGAGATCGAGCTCGACGAGAACGAGATCAAGGTCGACGTCTACCGCTCCTCGGGGCCGGGTGGCCAGTCGGTCAACACCACCGACTCCGCGGTCCGGCTGACCCACATCCCGACCGGCACCGTGGTCTCCTGCCAGAACGAGAAGTCGCAGCTGCAGAACAAGGCCGCCGCGATGATCGTCCTCAAGGCCAAGCTCCTCGCGCTGAAGAAGGCCGAGGAGGAGGCCCATCTCAAGGATCTCAAGGGTGACGTCGCCGCCTCGTGGGGCGACCAGATGCGCAACTACGTGCTCAACCCGTACCAGATCGTCAAGGACCTGCGTACGACCTACGAGACCGGCAACCCGCAGGCGGTCTTCGATGGCGACATCGACGGGTTCCTCGAGGCCGGCATCCGATGGCGCCGCGGCGCCGAGAAGGCCGAACAGAACTGAGTTGATGGTTGCGCTGACGCGCACCAGGCTTCCACTCCCGGGCCGGGGAGCGGCGTACGTCTATGACGCCTACGGTCCCGAGGACGGGGTGCCGATGGTGCTGTTGCACGAGCTCGGAGGCAGTGCGAAGCGGTGGCAGGGTGTGGTGCCGCCGTTCGCAGCCGCCCACCGGGTGCATGCCTTCGACATGCGTGGACACGGGGACTCGGACTGGGCCTCGGAGTACTCCCACCGGCTCATCGCCGACGACGTCATCGTGGCGATGGACGCGCTCGGGATCTCGGGTGCCGTGGTCGTCGGGCACTCGACCGGCGGCAACGTCGCCCTCCTGGTTGCGATGCACCGGCCCGACCTGGTCTCCCGGCTGATCATCGAGGACGTGGTGCCACCCGCGCCGCGCGAGCGCAGGTCGCCCGGGCGCGCGGGCAGGTCGATGCCCCACGACTGGGAGTGCATCGCGTCCCTGCTGGTCGAAGCGACGACGTACGACGCGTGGATGTGGGAGCAGCTCGAGCTGCTGCCCATGCCGACCCTGATCGTGGCCGGTGGCGGCAACAGCCACATCCCGCAGTCGGACCTGGAGAAGGTCGCTCAGCGGATTCCGCAGGCCGACCTCGTCCACTTCGACGTCGGTCACTTCGTGCATCGCAACCAGCCCGCCGAGTTCGCCGAAACCGTCCTGGCCTGGCTCGCGTCGCGGTGCTGGATGCGACGCGTCCCGCGTCGCGGGTGGGATCCCCATCCCTAAGGACCCCACCCGCTCTCGCCAGCCGGCTCTGCTCTGACTCAGTGCCCGCGGCGGCGCGCGCCGCCCGGTGAGGTGCCTACCCGGCCCGAGCGACTAAGTCGATTAAAGCACTAGACTTTAGGTCGGTGCAAACGACGCGCCGGGACCGGGCCTCGATCGAGAACCTCAGGCGTCAGCGGCGGCCGCGGTGAGGGTCACCAGGCACCAGCGGGAGGCGCGCTTCTGGACCGTCGCGGGCGCCTCGCCGGCCTTGCCGGTGAGCTCGCAGGAGAGCCAGGCGTCGCCGAAGAGGCCGCGGTAGACCACCTTCGTCTGCTTCTTCGCGTCGGTGCAGGTGAGGGCGACCGACGGCTTCCCGTACGCAGGGGTCGACGCGGCCTTGCAGCCCTTGGGCACGCTCTTGGTCATCTGCGTGGCCCAGTCCAGGGTGACCGGCGGCGCGAAGACCCAGGCCCGCGCGGAGGTGGCCGAGTCCTCCGGGCCGGTCCAGATGCAGCCGTACTCCTGCGAGACGTCGTTGACCTCACCCGAGATGGCGGTCTGGTCGCCGTCGCCGTAGGCCTTCTTCTCGGCGGCAGCGCCGCCGAGGGCCTCGGTCGCGTCCTCGGTGGGGACGCGGTCGCAGAACGCGCCGCGGCGTACGTGCATCGTGGTGGTGTCCGTGGTGCTCAGGTCGCCCTTCACCTCGGCGACCTCGGGCTCGTCGTCTTTCAGGGTGAGTACGCCGACCCCGACCGCGATCGCGGTGAGGACTACGGCACCGATGAGGATCCGGACTGCAGAGCGCACGCCGTCAGAGTACAGGGGCAGGTATCTCAGAGCCGAAGTGCTGAGCCCACCACCGTTGCACTACCCTCGGTGCGGTGATCCGCTTCGAGAAGGTCAGCAAGGCCTACCCAGGGCAGGCGCGCCCCGCCCTCAACAGCCTTTCGATCGACATCCAGAAGGGGGAGTTCGTCTTCCTCGTGGGCCAATCCGGCTCTGGGAAGTCGACGGCGCTCAAGCTGATGCTGCGCGAGCAGCGCCCGACCACCGGCCGGGTCTACGTCGCCGGCAAGGAGATCAACCGGCTCGCCGGCTGGAAGGTGCCGCGGCTGCGCCGCCAGGTCGGCACGATCTTCCAGGACTTCCGCCTCCTGGCAAACAAGAACGTCGCCGAGAACGTCGCCTTCGCGATGCAGGTGACCGGTCACTCCAACCGCGAGATCCGGGAGCGCGTCCCGGAGACGCTCGAGCTGGTCGGTCTCGACGGCAAGGGCGACCGGATGCCCGACGAGCTCTCCGGTGGTGAGCAGCAGCGCGTGGCCGTCGCCCGCGCGTTCATCAACCGGCCGATGATCCTGATCGCCGACGAGCCGACCGGAAACCTCGACCCCGGCAACACCGTCGGCATCATGCGCCTGCTCGACCGCATCAACCGGTCCGGCACCACGATCGTGATGGCGACCCACGACGTCCAGATGGTCGACCAGATGCGCAAGCGCGTCATCGAGCTCGAGCACGGCCACCTCGTACGCGACCAGGTCCAGGGCGGCTACGGAGCCCAGTTCTGAGGCTTCGGCTCTGAGCCGGCCCCCTCACCTTCGACCAGGTTCCACAACCCAGAAAAGGTTCCTCGACCCGCCATGCAGCTGCGCTATGTATTCACCGAGCTCCGCCAGGGGCTACGCCGCAACCTGTCGATGCACGTCGCGGTGGCCCTGACGCTGCTCGTCTCGCTCACCCTCGCCGGCGTCGGCCTGCTGCTGCGTGAGCAGGCCCAGCTGACCGAGGAGGTCTGGGGCGACGAGCTGCAGATCACCTTCTACATGTGCAACGGCGCCAACGACCGCAACCCGCAGTGCGCTGGGGCCGTCGACGACAGCCAGAAGAAGGTCATCACCGCCGCCCTCGACGACAACAGGTACGTCGACAAGATCGAGGAGGAGAGCCAGGAGCAGGCCTATGCGCGGCTGCAGGCTCTCGACGTCGAAGGCGTCAGCGGTCCCGACCCGGTGGTCAAGTCCAGCGACATGTGGGAGTCCTACTGGGTCACGATGACCGACCCGCACCACTCCGCCGAGATCATCGAGGCGGTCGCCGGCCTGGACGGCATCGACCACGTCGGCGACGTCCACGAGGTCACCGGGCCCATCCTCGCCGCCGTCGACGGGCTGCAGAGCGCGGCGTTGGTCGGCGCGATCGTGCTGGTGATCGCGGCGCTGCTGCTGGTCGCCAACACCATCCGGCTGGCGGCCTTCGCCCGCCGTCGTGAGATCGGGATCATGCGACTGGTCGGTGCCTCGACCCTCTACATCGCGCTGCCGTTCCTCCTGGAGTCGCTCGTGGTGGCCCTGGTCGGGATCGGGCTGTCCGGGATCGCGCTGGCCGCGGTGATGTACTTCGGCGTCGAGCAGCGGCTCTCGTCCACCGCGGTGACCCAGTGGGTCGGCTGGGAGGAGTTCTTCAGCTCCTTCGCGATCGTCGCGATCCTCGGCATCCTGCTCACGCTCGTCCCGACACTCCTGCTCACCCGCAAATACATCAAGGTCTGACCCGGATCCCCTAGCGTCTGGGGGGTGCACGCCTTCCCCCGTGCCGGTTCGCTCGCCGCTGTGCTCAGTTGCGCCGTGGTGGCTGCCGTGCTGCTCTCGCCCACCCTTCCCTCCTCCGCCGACGAGAAGGACCGCCTCGAGCAGGAGCAGCGCGAGGTCCAGCAGGACCAGAAGGCCGCCGCCGAGGATCTCGAGCACTCCAGCGCCGGCCTGCGCAAGGCGTCGGCGACGTACGCCGCGGCCCGGAAGAAGCTCGACCAGGCCAAGACCCGTCTCGATGAGCTCAACGCCAAGCTCGTCGAGGTGCAGGCCGCGCACGACAAGCTCGAGGCCGAGCTCGCCGAGCAGAAGCTGCTGCTCGCCGAGGCGAAGCGGGAGCTCGCCGAGGGCCAGGCCGAGGTGAAGGTGCAGCGCGAGGAGATGCGCGACGCGATCCTGACCCGGTTCACCGGGGGAGACCCGCAGCTCGCCCAGGCGGCGGCCCTGCTCTCCGGAGGCTCCCTCGAGGACCTGATGCGCCAGCAGACGTACGTCGACGCGGCTTCTGCGGGCCAGGACGCCACCCTCCAACGGATGGAGGCGACCGAGACGATGCTCGTCGTCCGCGAGGGCGAGGTGCAGGAGGCGACCGACGCGATCGCGGCCAAGGAGAAGAAGGCCCGGCAGCTGGTCGCCGAGGTCGACTCGCTCCGGGACCAGGCCGCCGCGGCCCACGCCGAGATGTCCACGCTGGCCGACCAGGCAGCCACCGCGAAGCAGTCGGCCGAGGCGGCCAGGGCGGCGGACGCCGCCGAGCTGCGCAAGCTCGAGGCCGAGGAGTCGGCGCTGCGTACGAAGATCCGGTCGCTCGCCTCGGCGGGCTCCGGCTCCGACCGCAACGTCGGGTCGGTCGGCGGGCTCTTCGGGCCGCCGGTGACCGACACCTACGTCACCTCGCCCTACGGCATCCGCAAGCACCCGATCTACGGCTACGTCTCGCTGCACAACGGCACCGACTTCTCCGCACCCTGCGGCCGCCCGCTGCTCGCCGTCGACTCTGGGCAGATCATCTCGACCTCGTACTCCAGCGTGTGGGGCAACCGTCTGCACCTGTATCTCGGCAAGGTCAACGGGCACTCCTACACCGCCGTCTACAACCACATCTCGAGCTACGCGAGGACCTCAGGGTCCGTCGGGCGCGGTGAGACCGTGGCGTACGCAGGGACCACCGGCTGGTCCACGGGCTGCCACCTGCACTTCACGATCCTGCGCGACGGCACTCCGGTCGACCCGGCACCACTGCTGGGCTGAACTCCGGCAGCTGAGCCCTGGGGGGTATCGTCTCCTGCTCGTCCGGTCACCCCCCCCACTGCCACCGGAGGCAATGCTTTGCACCCCGCGCGACTCGGCGCCATCCGTCTGAGCCGTCCCCTGCTCGCGCTGCTCATCGGCTGCGTGCTCGCCGGGACGCTGATCACCCCGCTCGCCCGAGCCGACGACTCGCTCGAGGACCAGCAGGAGCAGATCGAGAAGGAGAAGGAGGCGGCCAAGCACGCCGTCGAGCACTCCAGCGACGCTCTGCAGCGAGCCACCACGGCCCTGGCCGCCGCCCAGAAGAAGCTGGCCGGCGCCCGGTCCCGGTTGAAGAAGACGGACGTACGCCTGCGGGCGGCCGCCCGTGAGCACCGCCGTGCCGAGGCGTCCCTGGAGCGGCAGCGAGCCGTGCTCGAGGCCGCGCGTACGGACCTGCGTACCGCGCGGAAGCGGGCGACCGAGTCCCAGGAGGACCTCCGCGACACGATCCTGGAGGAGTTCACCGCCGTCGGTGACCCGCGGCTCCAGGAGTTCTCGGCGCTGCTCGAGGGCGCGACGCTGGAGGAGCTGATGCGGCGGCGCAACTACACCGACGCGGTGACCTCCTCGAAGGCCAGCACGCTGGACCGGCTGCGGGCCGGGGAGCGGCTGGTCGCCCGTCGCGAACGCGGCCAGCGCCGGGCGACCACGGCCGTGGCGGCCACCGAGAGGACCGCCGCCAGGAAGGTCGCCGAGGTCAAGCGGCTCCGGGCCCGCGCGGCCGAGGCCAGCGACGAGATCGCGGCCCTGGTGACACGGACGGCGGCGGCCAGGAGGAAGGCTGCCGAGCTGGCCGAGGAGGACCGCAAGGTCCTCGCCGAGCTCCAGAAGCAGGACGCCGAGCTCGAGAAGAAGATCGCCGCGCTCGCCGAGGGCGCGCAGAACCGGACCGTCGACTCGCTCGTGGGCATGTTGGCGATGCCGGTCGCCGACTCGTACGTCACCTCGCCCTACGGGATGCGCACCCACCCGACCACCGGGGAGTACAAGCTGCACGACGGGGTCGACCTGCACGCCCCCTGCGGCACGCCGCTGCGGGCTGCCGAGTCGGGCACCGTCATCGCGCAGGAGTGGAACGACGCGTACGGAAACCGTCTGCACCTGTTCCTCGGCAACATCAACGGGCACTCCTACACGGCCGTCTACAACCACCTCGAGGCGTACCGGAGCGACGTCGACGACACGGTCTCGCGCGGCGATGTCATCGGGCTCGCCGGGACGACCGGCTGGTCCACCGGGTGCCATCTGCACTTCATGATTCTGCGGGACGGCGAGATCATCGACCCGATGCCGATGCTGGGTCTGTAGCTGGTTGTCCGGCTGGGGGTTCTAAACGTTTCGCGGTCATGACCCTGCGCCTGAGAGAATGGAGGAATGGCGAAGGAGCAGGGGCGCAAGATGATCGCGCAGAACAAGAAGGCGCGACACGACTACCACATCGAGGACACCTACGAGGCCGGCATGGTCCTGCAGGGCACCGAGGTGAAGTCGCTGCGTGAGGGTCGCGCCTCCCTGGTCGACGGGTTCGTCGACATCGACCGTGGCGAGGCCTGGATCCACGGGATCCACATCCCCGAATACCTCAACGGCACCTGGACCAACCACTCCGCCCGCCGCAAGCGCAAGCTCCTTCTGCACCGTGCCGAGATCGACAAGATCGAGCGCAAGGTCTCCGAGAAGGGCCTCACCGTCGTCCCCCTCGCCCTCTACTTCCTCAACGGTCGCGCCAAGGTCGAGATCGGCGTCGCCAAGGGCAAGAAGTCGTGGGACAAGCGCAACACCATCGCCGAGCGTACGGCCAAGCGGGAGGCCGAGGTCGAGGTCGGCCGCAAGCTCAAGGGGATGACGGGATAAACCGAGTGGGGAATGCCGGCGGGGGACTGTAGTGTTGTCCTGTTGCCTGGTTGCAGGCGTTGAAAACTCAAAAGGGGCTGATCGGTTTCGACTTGGGACGTTGCTCCCAGGGGAAGCGGGTCGAGGAGCCAGCGTCATCTCGTAAACGATCGCTGGAAACCAATAACTGCCAACGCTAAGCGCAGTTCCTTCGCTCTCGCCGCCTGAGCGGTGATCGAAGCGTCTGACCGAGTATCCGTCTCCGGCTCGGATCCAGGCGTCATCTAGGAGACTCAACCTCATGCACATGCCGACGGGGCATGAGGGACATCTAGTCGGCTGAGCCTGTCGGGGACGTGTCTGCGTCGAGCCCCGGGGATGAGAGAACGCCACCCACAGACTGCACCCGGAGAAGACCTGGCACGGCGCTCGAGGACCGGGGTTCGATTCCCCGCAGCTCCACAAACCTTTGGCCGACGTGTGCCCTCCATTCGGAGGGCCGCGTCGGTTTGTCATTTTCAGGCGACGCTCCGCGTCGCGGCGGGGGAGATCCCCCGCACCCCCTTAGTTCCGCGTGGCTGGTGTTTGTGGCTTGGCCGCTCTTGTCGGAAGACTTCCGGTTGTTCATCTCCCTGGCGGGATGACTTCTCTTGCGTGCGCGATAGGGTTGTGAGGCGTACGTCACATGGAGGTAAGGATGTTCGAGGAAGGACAGCTCTACTCACCCGTCACCGTGGGCGAGGATGGGCAGGTCGAGGTGCATCTGGGGGACAACCACCCCGGGTTCGCAGACCAGGACTACCGGGCACGGCGGAGCGAGATCGCTGCCGCGGCGCTGGGTTGGAAGCCGGGGGACGCCGTTCCCCGGATCGACTACACCGAGACGGAGAACGAGATCTGGCGCACGGTGTGCCGTGAGATCGCACCGCTGCACGCGAAGTACGCCTGCCGCAACTACATCGCGGCCGTGGAGGCTCTCAACCTCCCGCAGGACCGGGTGCCACAGCTCGACGAGGTGAGCGCCGGCCTGAAGCCGCTGACCGGCTTCGAGTACGTCCCGGCCGCGGGGATCGTCCCGCTGGAGGAGTTCTACGGGAGCCTGGCCGACGGGCAGTTCCACTCGACGCAGTATCTGCGTCACCACGCCGTGCCGCTCTACACCCCGGAGCCCGACATCATCCACGAGGTGATCGGCCACGGGAACCTCCTCGCCGACCCCCAGGTCGCCGAGGTCAAGCGTCTCGCAGGTGCCGCCGCGCGTCGCGTCGAGACCAGGGAGGCGCTCCAGGTCGTCGCCGACGTCTTCTGGTTCACCATCGAGTTCGGCGTGCTCCACGAGGACGGCGACCTGAAGGCCTACGGGGCCGGGCTGCTCTCGTCCTACGGCGAGATCGAGGAGATGCATGAGGTGGAGGTGCGTCCGATCGACTTCGCCCAGATGGCGACGGTCGACTACGACATCACCCACTACCAGCCGGTGCTCTTTGCCGCGGAGTCGTTCAGCCACATGGTCGATGAGGTCGGAAACTTCTTCGCGACCTGCGACGACGACACGCCACAGCGTCTCGGCGCCGTCTAGGCCGATTCGACCGGTTCCGAGGCGTTAGCCTCGGAAGATGATCGATGGCTACCGAAACCGCGCGCTGGAGGCGGCGCTCGCCGCCGCCGACGCCGACGCGGTCGGTGCCGCGCTGCGTACGGGGCAGGTTGTCGTTCCCCAGCTCGACGAGGCCCGGATCAGGGTCTTTCCCGGGGACCGCGGCAACCGGCCACCGTACGAGGCGATGCTCTTCTCCTCCCAGGAGGCGCTGGAGGCCTTCCTCGCCGAGGACACCCGCCGGCGCGCGCAGCTGCGCAACGCCGACGGGCTGCGGGAGTTCCTGACCGCCAACATCGAGGAGATCGCGTACGTCACCTTCGACCCGGCCGGGCCGAACCGGTTCCGGGCAGGCATCAAGGACGTGCTCAAGGCGATCGGCCCCAAGCCGCACGTCGACCTGCGGCTGCCGAAGGCGCAGGAGTGGTACGTCGTGGACATGTCCGACGAGGACGTACGCGACTACCAGCTCGCCGACCTGGCCGCCAAGGTCCTCCCGAAGGTGCAGCGGTCCAGGGTCGAGCAGCCCGACTGGGCACAGTGGATGGCTGCCGCCAAGGACGCGGCAGTCGAGCAGGGCGCCGCGTTCCTGGCCTACTGGCTGCAGCGGGTCGGGCGGCGCCCGGCCGGGCTGGCGGTCGCGCTGAGCCGGCCGGCTCCGTTCGGCATGGTGCGGCACCCGCTGCAGGCCGAGACGACGACCGTGGGGGAGCGGTGGGTGGCCTCGCCCGACCGGCTCTACGAGTCGCGGCTGATCTACTCCTTCCCGCACCCCGACCTCGCCGACCTGGCCCTGCCGACCGTCGACCTCGTGGTCGCGACGCTGTCGTGGGGAGACGAGTCGTGAGCGAGCGTCAGCGAGCGAACCATGAGCTCTACACGCCGCCGCGTCCGTACGATGGCGCTTGCGCAACGGAGGTGGCGGCGTGAGTTGTGTGTTCTGCGACGTCGTCGCCGGTGACCTGGCCGCCGAGGTGGTCTTCGAGGACGAGGGCTTCCTGGCCTTCCTCGACCATCGGCCGGTGCAGAAGGGCCACATCCTGATGGTGCCCAGGCAGCATCTCGCTACGCTGCTCGATCTCCCTTCTGACCTGCACGAACGCTTCGTCGCGAACGCCCAGCGCCTGGCCGCAGCCGTCGTGGACGGGCTCGGCGCCCAGGGCAGCTTCGTGGCGATCAACAACGTGGTCAGCCAGTCCGTCCCACACCTCCACCTGCACGTCGTCCCCCGCACCCGCGGTGACGGCCTCAAGGGCTTCTTCTGGCCCCGCCACAAATATCGGGAGGGCGAGCAGAAGGAGTACGCCGACCGGCTGCGTGCCGTGCTGGGCTGACTCCGGGCTGAGTTCACCGAGGCGTACGGCTCCGGCCATGAAGAGGTCGGGGCGAGGTCGGGGAGGGCCGATTCACTCGAGATCAGTTGTTGTCCACTGATCCCGGGAGTGCGCAATGTCGCTGTCGTCCGTCGCGTCCAAAACCTTCACCTCAGCACTGGCCGGCGTTGCGCTGGCAGCAGGCACGATGATCGTTCCGGTGGCGGTCAACGCCGTCGAGGCCAACCGGGCCGACGACATCACCGTCACCGCCCACCGTGGGGCGAGCGCCTACGCCCCGGAGAACACCCTCGCCGCCTTCGCCGTCGGCATCGAGCAGCGGGCCGACTGGATCGAGTCGGACGTGCAGGCCACCAAGGACGGCGAGCTCGTGCTGATGCACGACACGACCTTGTCGCGCACCACCGACGTCGAGCAGCGCTTCCCCGGCCGCTCGCCGTGGAACGTCAAGGACTTCACCCTCGCCGAGATCAAGACGCTGGACGCCGGCTCCTGGTTCAGCGAGAAGTACGCCGGCGAGCCGGTGCCGACGCTGAGGGAGATGGTCGAGCAGGTGCGGCCGACGCCGTCCGGGATCCTGATGGAGATCAAGTCGCCGGAGCTCTACCCCGGCATCGAGAAGAAGGTCGCGGCCGAGTTCGACTCGTTCCCCGGCTACGTGGCCGCCGCGGTCGCCGCCGACCGCCTCGCCGTGCAGAGCTTCGACTTCGACTCGATAAAGACCTACAAGAGCATCCAGCCCGAGGTGCCGGTCGGCCTGCTCGGCACCCCGGCCTACGCCGATCTGGACAGCTACACCTGGGCCGACCAGATCAACCCACACTTCGGCTCCTTCGACGCGGGCTACGTCGCCCGGGTGCACACGCTCGGGATGCACATCCACTCCTGGACGGTCAACGACGCCGCCACGATGAGCTCCGTCCTGGACCGCGGTGTCGACGGCATCATCACCAACAACCCCGACGTGCTCCGCGAAGTGATCGCTGGGCGGCGTACGCCGTCCCTAGACTTGGGCGATGCTGCTTGAGGCGCTTCGGCAGATCGTCACGCCACGTTCACCGCACACCGGGCCCAGGGACTCCCGGGGCCGGTGTGATCGGGGCATGACCACGTTGAACCCCACCACCCGCATGCGTCGCGTCGGGCTCGCCCTGACCACCGTGCTCGTCGCCGGGACCGTTCTGGTTTCGAATCCTTCCTCGGCCGTCACCACCGCTGGCACCACGACAGCCGTCCAGGCGGGCAAGCACCACACCGCTGAGCCGCTCGTCTTCGCCCACCGCGGTGCCTCGGGCCACCGTCCGGAACACACCCTGGCCGCCTACAAGCTGGCCATCGACATGGGTGCAGACGTCATCGAGCCCGACGTCGTCTCCACCAAGGACGGCGTGCTCGTCGCCCGCCACGAGAACGAGATCTCCGGTACGACCGACGTCTCGGCGCGTCCCGAGTTCGCCGACCGGAAGATCACCAAGACCATCGACGGCGCCGCGCTGACCGGATGGTTCACCGAGGACTTCACCCTCGCCGAGCTCAAGACCCTGCGTGCCAAGGAGCGGCTGCCGCAGGAGCGCCCGGGCAACACGCTCTACGACGGCCGGTTCGAGGTGCCGACCATCGCAGAGGTCTTCGCCCTCGCTCAGCGCGAGTCCAAGCGCGCCGGCCGCACCATCGGCCTCGCTCCGGAGACCAAGCACCCGACCTACTTCGACTCCATCGACCTCTCCCTGGAGGAGCCGCTGGCGAAGCTGATCAAGCGCTACGGCTACGATCGCCGCAACTCACCCGTCTCGGTGCAGTCCTTTGAGATCAGCAACCTGAAGGACATCGATCGGCTGACCAAGGCCTCGCTCGTCCAGCTGGTCAGCAATTCCGGTGCCCCCTACGACCAGGTCGTCGCCGGCACCGGGCTCACCTACAAGGCGATGCTCACGCCCGGCGGCCTCAAGGACATCGAGGCGTACGCCACTTGGGTCGCCCCCGAGAAGAAGTGGGTGCTCCCGCAGGGTGCCGACGGCTATCTGACCGGCCCGACGGCAGTCGTGGGCGACGCTCACGACGTCGGCCTGAAGGTGGTCGTGTGGACCCTGCGCGAGGAGAACAAGTACATGGCGGCCGACTTCCGCAACGGCACCGACCCGCTGGCCAAGGGGGACATCGCGGCTGAGGTGACAGCGTTCCTCGACGCGGGCGTCGACGGCGTCTTCGCCGACTACCCCGACTCGGCCGTGCGGGCGCGCAACGCCTGGCTGGCTACCAATCAGTAGACACCTCGCGACATGACGTACGGCCCTCGCTATTGTCGGCGGGGGCCGCACGTGTTCGTGGGCCCGGTCACAACCAAAGGAGTTTGAGTCATGGGTCGTTTCGACGGACGCGTCGCAGTCATCACCGGTGCAGCGCGCGGGATCGGTTTCGGAGTCGCCACGCGTTTCGCCGAGGAGGGTGCCTCGGTCGCGATCATCGACCTCGACGAGGCCGCCGCCGCTGAGGCCGCCGCGAAGCTTCCGCTGACCGAGGGTGCCAAGTCGGTCGGCATCGGCGCCAACGTCGCCAAGGCCGAGGACACCGAGGCCGCGGTCGCTCGCATCGTCGAGGAGCTCGGCGGCCTGCACATCCTGATGAACAACGCCGGCATCACCCGCGACAACCTGCTCTTCAAGATGACCGAGGACGACTGGGACCTGGTCATGAACGTCCACCTCAAGGGCCACTTCCTGATGTCGAAGGCCGCGCAGGCGGTCTTCGTGAAGCAGAAGTACGGCAAGATTATCAACGTCTCCTCCACCTCGGCCCTGGGCAACCGCGGCCAGGCGAACTACTCGGCCGCCAAGATGGGCGTGCAGGGCTTCACCCGCACCCTCGCGCTCGAGCTCGGCCCGTTCGGTGTCAACGTGAACGCCATCGCGCCGGGGTTCATCGCCACCGAGATGACCGACCAGACCGCGGCCCGCCTCGGGCTCGACGTGGACGACTTCCGCAAGCTCTCGGCCGACGCCAACCCGGTCAAGCGCGTCGGCGAGCCCGCCGACATCGCCGCCGCCGCGGCCTTCCTGGCCAGCGACGAGGCCTCCTACATCACCGGCCAGACCCTCTATGTCGACGGTGGCGCCACCGTCGCCTGAGTCCTTCGAAGAAGGAACCCCGGGCGCGGGCCCGTTGGGCGCAACGATTACCGTCTGACACTCGTCTTGGTACTGAGCCGATGCAGATGCAGATGGAGATTGATGATGCGTACGTCCCGCCCGGGGTTCCTCCTGCGAGCAGCGGCGACGCTGACCGCCGCGGGTCTGGTCCTGACCGGCTGTGGCTCCTCTGAGGAGCCGACGGACGCGAAGCCGTCGCCGTCCGCGCCTGCTGAGCCCGACCACGAGCCGCTGACGGGCGTCGAGCTCCCCGAGGGGCAGACCGCCGCGCGCAAGCACCCCGCCTACATCGTCAAGATCGACAACACCTCGGCCAGCGACCCGCAGTACGGTCTCGCCAAGGCCGACCTGGTCGTCCAGGAGCTGGTCGAGGGTGGCGTGACCCGGTTGGCCGTCGCGTACTACTCCCAGCTTCCGAAGGAGGCCGGTCCGGTCCGCTCGATGCGGGCCACCGACGCCGGGATCGCCGCGCCGATCGACGCCAAGATCATGACCAGCGGCGCGGCGCCGTACACCTTCGCGCAGCTGAAGAAGCACGACATCTCGTGGATCGACATGTCCACCCCCTACGTCGTACGCGACACCAGCAAGCCCCACGACTTCTTGCACAGCGTGGTCGGCAAGGTCGCGAAGGCCGGCAACGCGGCCGCGAAGGACGGCAAGGCGAAGCGGCCCGGCGACTTCATGCCCTGGGGCGACGCGACCACCGAGCTGGCTGGTGGCAAGCCCGCCAAGGCCGTCGACGTGAAGTTCTCCCAGGCGCGCACGGACAACTGGGTCTTCAAGGGCGGCAAGTACCGCCTGCAGAACAACTACATGTCCAAGAGCGGCCAGTTCCTCGCCGACACCGTCGTGGTCGCGCAGACCAAGACCACCATCGCCCCCTACAAGGACCCGGGCGGCGCGATCGTGCCGGTCTCCCACTTCACCGGCCGGGGCAAGGCGTGGATCATGCGCGCCGGCCAGATCGTCGAGGCGACCTGGGTGAAGAAGGGCGAGAAGGGTGCGGTGACGTTCACCGACGCCAGCGGCGCCGCGATCGAGATCCCGCCGGGCAAGGTCTGGCTGGACCTGATCCCGAAGGGCAACGGCCAGGTCGAGCCCGGTGGCGTGATCGTCAAGTAGTGCGCAGAGATCGCGCGATCTACTCGCGCATGTCCTCGACCTTGACGCCCTGCTTCGCCAGGGTCTGGACCCCGGTCAGCAGGTAGGTCACGGCCAGCTCGATGCGCTCGGCCGCGTCCTCGGGATCGCTGGCCTCGGTGACGGACTCGCCGGCTGCCGACATCGCGCCGAAGAAGAGCCGGGCGAAGGTCGCGACCATCTCGTCGTCGACGGTCCGGTCACCGGCCCGCAGGACGGCGGCGACGATGTCCTCGACGACGGTGAAGGTGGAGCGCTCCTCCTGCTCGCGGTAGCGCTGGTAGCCGAGGACAGCAGGCCCCTCCTGCACGACGATGCGGCGGTAGGTGGGCTGCTGGACGGCCTCCAGGAACGTACGCAGCCCGGCTCGGGCCTGCTCCCAGGGGTCCTTCGTCTCGCGCATGGCGGCGTCGATGCTCTGCGCGGTGGCGGCCTCGACCTTCTCGAAGACGACCTCGTAGAGCGCCTGCTTGCCGCTGAAGTGGTGGTAGAGCGCGCCCTTGGTGACCTCGGCCCCGGCCACGATGGCGTCCAGTGAGGTGCTCGCGTAGCCGTGCTCGGTGAAGAGTCTCTCGGCGACCTCGACGAGCGTCTTCTTGGTCGAGGCGGAGAACTGCTGCCTCCGTGACATCCCCGGCACCGACGGAAGCGGAGGAACCTTGGGGACGAGCTTGCTCACGGACGACTTTGCCACTCGTCCACTCTAACGGCCGTGTTCGGAATCACCGTCCCAGGTGTTGGCCATACCGTCGGTATGTCCAATACTATAGGTACGTACTCACGGTATGTGAGTGCTCACCTTCCGCAAGGAGCCGACAAATGAGCTGGACCAGCCATCACAAGCGCGGGGAGATCCTCCGCGGCGTGGTCGCCGTCATCGACGAGCGTCGAGACGGTCTGCTGCCCATGGATCTTCCCGGCGTCACCGAAACCTTCACCGACGAGCTCGATCTGCTCGCCGCCCTGCAGCTGCGCTGGCACACCCGTCTGTCCGGCCGTATCGAGAGCGAGCTCGCCGGCCAGCCGATGGACCTCGAGGACGCCGTCGTCCGGGCCTGGCACGGCGCTGCCGACGACCTGCCCGGCATCCGCACGGTCCTCGACCGCTACCACGCGCTTCCTGTCGACGAGGCGATGGCCACCGCGCTGGCCAAGTCGCAGGCCAAGGAGCACCTGACCCTCGCGGTCATGGCCGGCCGCGGCGCGTTCGCCGACGCCGAGTGCGTCCGTCTCGGCTCGATGATCGAGGCGCGTGCCCGTGCCGAGTACGTACCGGCCGTCGAGGTCGTCGAGCGCGGGCCCTTCGCCGGCCTCGTCGACATGTTCCGAGCGGTCCGCTCG
Source organism: Nocardioides sp. NBC_00850 (assembly GCF_045207335.1). Taxonomy (NCBI): domain Bacteria; kingdom Bacillati; phylum Actinomycetota; class Actinomycetes; order Propionibacteriales; family Nocardioidaceae; genus Nocardioides; species Nocardioides sp. NBC_00850. The sequence goes on along the minus strand of NZ_CP108845.1, from coordinate 5,405,744 downwards.
GCGGCCTGAAGTTGCGTACGGGCCGTCTGACCAGGCCCCGGGTGCCGGTGCGCTCCCTTCGCGGACTCCCTCCGCACCTCCCTAAGTGCCGGCCCCGGGGCCTTTTCCTGTCTCGTTCCGATCGGCGTGCTTTGTTGGTTTCTTGTTGCGGGTGGCGTGACCGAGGTGGTGCGATCATGGCGTCATGACGGAGCAGAAGGACGTACGCGCCGGGCGGCTGCTGGTAGCCACCCCGGAGCTTCGCGACCCCAACTTCGTCGACACCGTGGTGCTCCTGATCGAGGTCAACGACGACGGTGCGCTCGGCGTGGTGCTGAACCGGCCCTCGCCCGTACCGGTCGCCGAGGTGCTCCATCCGTGGGCGACCTCCGTCGCCGATCCCGACGTCCTCTTCCAGGGCGGCCCGGTGAGCACGGACTCCGCGATCGCGGTCGCGCTCCTGGTCGACTCCGACGACCCGCCGCTGGGCTTCCGGCCCGTCTTCGGGCGCCTCGGGCTGCTCGACCTCGACACGCCCGTCGAGCTGGTCGACGGCACCTTGTCGAGGCTGCGCATCTTCGCCGGATACGCCGGCTGGGGCGCTGCCCAGCTCCAGGGTGAGGTCGACGAAGGGTCCTGGTATGTCGTCGACAGCGAGCCGTACGACTCCTTCCTCGACGACGTGAGCTCGATGTGGGCAGCGGTGCTCCGGCGTCAGCCCGGTGAGCTGGCCTTCCACGCCACGCGACCGCCCGACCCCGAACTGAATTAGCGGGCTAGTAAGGTTGGGGGCATGGGCATCCTGGGATTCGGCACGAAAGAAGCCGTCAAGGAACGGGAGGACATCCGCGAGCAGGACGTCCCCACCGAGGAGGGTGACCACGACCGCTACTCCCACTACGTGGAGAAGGACAAGCTGACCGAGGCGATGGTCATGGGCACGCCCGTGGTCGCGCTGTGCGGCAAGGTGTGGGTGCCGAGCCGCGACGGGTCCAAGTTCCCGGTCTGCCCCGACTGCAAGGAGATCTTCGAGGGGATGCCGCCTAGCGGTGGCGAGGGCGACGACGAGTGAGTAGCGCCGACCTTCCCGGCGCCCTCACACCCGCGTGGCCCAACAAGGCCGCGTGGGGCACTGCGCCCAAGCTGCGCGCTTGGCAGCAGGAGGCGCTGTCCAAATACCTGTCCGAACAGCCCCGTGACTACCTCGCCGTCGCGACGCCCGGCGCCGGGAAGACGACCTTCGCGTTGACCGTCGCCGCCGAGCTCCTCGGCCGCAGGCTGATCGACCGGGTGACCATCGTCGCGCCCACCGAGCACCTCAAGGTCCAGTGGGCCGAGGCCGCCGCGCGGGCCGGGATCGCGATCGACCCGACCTACTCCGCGGGCCAGGGCAAGACATCGGCCGACTACGTCGGGATCGCGGTGACGTACGCCGGGGTGGCGGTCAACCCGCTCGCGATGCGGATCCGCACCGAGCGGTTCAAGACGCTGGTGATCCTCGACGAGGTGCACCACGCCGGCGACGCGCTCTCGTGGGGCGAGGGGGTCCGGGAGGCCTTCGAGCCGGCCGCGCGACGGCTGGCGCTGACCGGCACACCGTTCCGCTCCGATACCAACCCGATCCCGTTCGTCACCTACGCACCCGGCGAGGACGGCATCCCGCGCTCGGCGGCCGACTACACCTACGGCTACGCCGAGGCGCTGCGCGACCACGTCGTCCGGCCGGTGCTGTTCATGGCCTACTCGGGACAGATGCAGTGGCGCACCCGGGCAGGCGACGAGATCGCCGCCCACCTCGGCGAGCCGTTGACCAAGGACCTGACCTCGCAGGCGCTGCGGACCGCGCTCGACCCGGCCGGATCATGGATCCCGTCGGTGCTCGCGGCCGCCGACAAGCGCCTGACCGAGGTGCGGCGCCACGTCCCGGACGCGGGCGGGCTCGTCATCGCGACCGACCAGGACTCGGCGCGCTCCTACGCCAAGACGCTGAAGACCATCACCGGGCAGAGCGCGACCGTGGTGCTCTCCGACGAGAAGGCCGGCTCGAAGAAGATCGCCAAGTTCTCCGAGTCCGAGGACCGTTGGATGGTCGCGGTCCGGATGGTCTCCGAGGGGGTCGACGTGCCCCGGCTCGCGGTCGGGGTCTACGCGACCACCACCTCGACGCCGCTCTTCTTCGCGCAGGCGGTGGGGCGCTTCGTACGTGCTCGTACGCGGGGCGAGACCGCCTCCGTCTTCCTGCCGTCGGTCCCGAACCTGCTCGGCTTCGCCTCCGAGCTGGAGCTGCAGCGCGACCACGTGCTCGGCAAGAAGGTCACCAGCGAGGACGACATCTTCGCCGCCGAGGACGCGCTGATGGCCGCGGCCAACGCCGAGGAGGGCGCCTCCGAGGAGGAGCTGGGGGCCTGGGAGGCGATGGGCTCCGAGGCGCGCTTCGACCGGGTTCTCTTCGACGGCGGCGAGTTCGGCCACTCCGGCGAGGTGCACGTCGGCTCCGAGGAGGAGATGGACTTCCTCGGCATCCCAGGGCTGCTCGACGCCGACCAGATGAGGACCGTGCTCCAGCAGCGGCAGAGCGACCGGGCGCGCAAGCAGAAGTCCGCCTCGGCCTCGGCGCCGGTCGCGGCCGACGAGCCCGTGGCCGCGGTCGCCGCCCACGAGCAGCTTGCCGTGCTTCGCCGCGAGCTCAACGGCCTGGTCGCCGCATGGCACCACCGCACCAAGACGCCCCACGGCGTCACCCACAACCGGCTCCGCAAGGAGTGCGGCGGCCCGCCCGCCGCCGTCGCCAACGCCGACCAGCTCAAGGCCCGCATCGACACCCTGCGCGACTGGGCCGCGCGCGGCTCGGCCTGAATCGGCGAGTCGGCTCATCCTGACCGAAATTCCCGCCGAGTCGGCTCGTCAAGACGAGCCGACTCGGCGTCGGAACTGGTCAGGATGAGCCGACTCGGCGGGAGGGTCGAGGAGTCGGGCACACTCTCTGTCGTGAGAACGCGATGACAGCACTCGAGATCGCCGTGACGTCGGTGGCAGGCGCGCTCGCCGCGCGTGCGGGCGGGGCGAACCGGGTCGAGCTCTGCTCCGCCCTCGAGGTCGGTGGCGTCACCCCGTCGCAGGGGCTGGTCGAGGGAGTCCTCGACGAGGTCGGCGGCGTCGACGCCGATGACGGCTGGCAGGGCGTCCATGTGCTCGTCCGGCCCCGGCCGGGCGGGTTCGGCTACTCCGTCGAGGAGCGCGACCTCCTGCGGCGCGAGGTCGCGACGGTCCTGGAAGCCGGAGCCGACGGGATCGTGATCGGCGCGCTCACCCCGCACGGGGAGCCCGACGTGGAGCTGGTCCGGGAGGTGGCGGGGGCGGCCGCTGCGTACGAGGCGTCGGTGACGTTCCACCGGGCGATCGACCTCAGCGCGGACCCGGTCGCGGCGATCCGGGCGCTGGACGGCGTGGTCGACCGGGTGCTGACCTCAGGAGGCGCGCCGGCCGCCGCGGCAGGGGCCGCGACGATCGCCGAGATGGTCGCGGTCGGCGGACCGGACGTACTGGCCGGAGGTGGCGTGACCGTCGACGCGATCGGGGCGCTCGCGGCGCTCGGCGTCGAGGGCATACATCTCTCCGCCAAGCGACGGGTCGTCACGGCCGGCCGGGTGGCGCTGGGAGTCGCCGACGACGGTGGGCACTGGGTGACCGATGCCGACGTGATCGCCGCAGCGGCCGCCGCGTTGGCCTAGGCGGGGGAGTCGCCCTCGACCAGGTCCCGCAGCACGGCGACGGCGCCCTCGAGATCGGCCTGGGTGCGGTGACGCGACTCCAGCCGCTCGGCGATGAGGTGGGAGATGCGTTCACGTACGTCGGCGAGGTCGGCGCGGCCGGCGTCGGTCAGGGTCACCAGACTCGCCCGCGCGTCGGCGGGGTTGGGCTCCTTGCTGACCAGGCCGGTCTCCACCAGCTGGGCGATCTGGGCCGACATGGTCGGCTGCGAGCAGCCGTCGGCGCGGGCCAGGTCGGTGATGCCGAGCGGTCCGATGGCGTCGAGGATCGTGAGGACCCGGACGCTGGCCGGAAGGTCGAGCGCTCGGCGGACCAGGCGCATGAGCCGAGCCGCGTAGACGACGAGGTCGCTGGAGAGGTCCAGGGTCTTCGCCGAAGCGGAGCCCGAGGCCATGGGTGTCGCCGAGGCGGTCGGGGCTTCCGAGGGAAGCAGCTGCTGTGAAGGCATCGATCGGAATCCAGAGTTGGGGGTTGCGGCGCGGTGAACGGGTGGAGACTATCTGAGAATGACTACGGAACGGCACACCTGGATCGCGTTCCTGCGCGCCATCAACCTCGGTGCGACCCGGAAATTCCCGAAACAGGCGATCTCTGCCGCCGTGGTGAGGGCGGGCGGAACCGATGTCGAGACCTACATCAACACAGGCAACGTACGCTTCGACCACCCGGTCGGCGACCGGGCCGAGATGGAGGCGATCCTCGAGGAGGCCTTCGCGGCCGACCGATTCTTCGAGGTGCCGACGATCTGCGTGACGCCCGCTGAGCTGAAGGTGATCGCCAACGACGCCGCGGCGGTCGGGATGGGTCACGAGGGAAAGCAGTTCGTGTTCCTGTGCAAGGAGCTCACCGACTCCGGCTCCCGGGACGCGCTGGTCGCTCGGGCGGGGGAGGGCGAGCGGGTCTATGTCATCGGCCGCGCCGTGCACCTGCTCACCGAGAGCTTCCAGCAGACGAAGATCACCAACGCCGTCGTCGAGCGCCACATCGCCATCAGCACCAACCGCAACATCAACGTGATCCGCACGCTCGCCGACAAGTGGGCCTGAGGCCTGCGGCGACTGGAGTGTCGGGTCATGCGGGAATCTCTTCCGTCTCGTTGACCGTGATCTCGAAGTCGGCCGGGTCGAAGCGGCTGATCCGGCGGACCAGTTCGCCGGTGGACCACGGCCAGGAGAAGCTGTTGCGACCGTTGGTGTCGATGAAGTAGCTGTGGCAGGACGCGCCGCTGTAGGCGGTGCCGGCGAGCGCGGCCTGCACATCCGCGACGTACGCGGCCTGGGCTTGCGGACTGACGTCGAGCTTCGCCCAGCCCTGTGCGCGGGCGGTGGTGATGGCCTCGGTGATCATCTCCACCTGCGACTCGGCGACGGCGAAGGCCGAGCCGTGACCGGTGCCGAGGCTCGGGCCGAGCACCACGAACGCGTTGGGGAAGCCTGTGACCGAGGTGCCCTGGTAGGCCTCGGGGGAGCCGGCCCAGTGCTCTGCGAGCGTACGGCCGTCGGCTCCACGGATCAGGTCGGCGACCGGCATGTCGAGGATGTGGAAGCCGGTGCCGAGGATGATCGCGTCGACCTCCGTCGCGCTGCCGTCGGTGCCGATCACGGTCGCGCCCTCGACCCGGGCGACGCCGGTCGCGTGCACCTCGACGTTCGGCTTCGTCAGCGACTGCAGGTAGTTGTTGGAGAAGAGGATCCGCTTGCAGCCGATCAGGTAGTCGGGCGTCAGCTTCGCCCGTAGCTCCTGGTCCCGGACTGCGGCGCGCAGGTAGGCCCGGCCGACCTGCTGCAGGCCCTGCATCAGCGGCTGCGGCCGGCGGAAGGCGATGTCGACGGCCTCCATGGCGGCGTACTCGACCGCTCCGAGCGCCTTCTCGAAGAACGGCACGTGGTGCTTGACCCACTTCTCCGCGTCCGGCACCGGATGGTCGACCTTGGGCAGCACCCAGTGGGCGGTGCGCTGGAAGAGGTGCAGGTCGGCGACCTGCTTCTGGACCTCGGGTACGAACTGGACCGCCGACGCTCCGGTGCCGATCACGGCCACCCGCTTGCCGTCGAGGTCGACGTCGTGGTTCCACCGGGCCGAGTGCCAGACCTCGCCGGGGAACTCGGCCAGACCGGGCAGGTCCGGGATCTTCGGCTCGTTCCACGGCCCTGCGGCGGCGACCAGGAAGCGGGTGGTGATCTCGCCGTCGCTGGTGTCCAGGTGCCACCCGGCGGACTCGGCGTTCCAGGTCGCACCGCGGACCTCGACCCCGAACCCGGTGATGTCCTCGAGGCCGCGATCCCGGGCCACGCCGTCGATGTAGGAGAGGATCTCCGGCTGGTTGCCGTAGACCCGTGACCAGTCGCTGTTGGGCGCGAACGAGAACGAGTAGAGGTTGGACGGTACGTCGCACGCGCACCCCGGATAGGTGTTGGCCCGCCAGGTGCCGCCGTAGGTGTCGGCCTTCTCGAGGATGACGACGTCCTCGACGCCCGCCTCGCGCAGCTTGATCGCGGCCGCGATGCCGGAGATGCCGGCGCCGATGACGACGACCTCGTGCTGGGTGCTCATGCGGTTGCTCCTTCGCTGGTCGAGATCGCGGCCGCGACGCGGTCGGGGAGGTGTCGGCGGGCCGCGGCGAGAGTGGCCTCGCGACGGCCGAGGTCCATGAAGTTGGGACCCATCGCGGCCAGCTCCTCGGCAACGGGCTCCACCCGGACGACGCGTACGCCGGCCTTTCGGAGCCGGACGACCTCGCGGTCGAGCACGGCGGTCATCTGGGAGCGCAGCAGGCGTTCGATCCGGTGGACGCCACGGGCGGGGACGCCGCCCTCGGTGGTCATCGGGGCGACCACGACGACCTCGTCGACCGCTTGGCCGAGGAGGAGGTCGGCCGAGACGGAGGAGACCGCACCCCCGTCGACGTAGCGACGGCCAGCGATCTCGACCGGCGGGAACCAGCCGGGGATCGCCCAGGAGGCCGCGACCGCCGCACCCAGGGTGGCCGTGGGGGCGTCCTCGGAGCCGAACGCCACCCTCTCGCCGGTGGCCGCGTCCGCCGCGACCAGCCAGGTCGCGGGGTGGTCGACCCAGCCGTCGGCGTCGGCCAGCGCGTCACCGTACGCCCTCAGCCAGGTGGCGTCGCCGCGGCCGCGGGGGAGCAGGCCGGCCAGCGCGCTGTAGGGCGATCGGCGGGAGAGGCCGGGGCGGACCAGGCCGAGCGCGGGCAGCGCGGGAGCCGGCACCGGTGGCGCCGTGCCGGGGTGGGCGGCGACGTGGGCCGTCAGGACGGGGTCGGCGCCAGGGGTCCCATCGAGAGCGTCGAGCAGGTCCTGCGGCGTACGGCCGGACCCGAGGGCCGCGACGATCTCCGAGCCCGCGGAGGTGCCGACGAGGACGTCGGCCGTGCGGACGTCCCAGTCCAGCGCCTCCTCGAGGGCGCGGAGGGCCACAGCCGTCCAGGCGAAGCCGAGGGTGCCGCCGCAGCCGATGGCCAGTGCGCGTCGTGGGGTCATATTCGGATACTAACGGTATTTGAATACCGGCGGTAGCCCGAACTGGTAAGATCTGGCCCGTGGGTCGGATCACGCGCAAGGAGTCGCACGCGCAGACGCGTGAGCGACTCATCGCGACCGCGCACCGGCTGTTCCTCTCCGACGGCTACAACGCGACCTCGCTCGACAAGGTCGCCACCACGGCGGGCTTCTCGAAGGGCGCGGTCTACTCGAACTTCTCGACCAAGCACGACCTCGGCCTGGCCGTGCTCGACGTGATCCATCGGGAGCGGGCCCAGTCCCTGGCGGACGCCGTCAGGGACGTCGACACCGTCGAGGGCCGGATCGACGCCTTCGCGGCGTGGGCAGAGGCCAACATCGGCGACGTCGGCTGGACCGCGCTCGAGGTCGAGTTCGCGACCAGCACCCGCCGGGTCCCGGGCGTGAGCCAACAGCTCGCCGGCCGGCGCCGCGAGCTCACCGCGGCCATCGCCGGACTCATCGAGCAGCAGGCCGCCGACCTCGGCCTCGCACTGGCCTCACCGGCCGAGGACGCCGCTGTCCAGCTGCTCTCCCTGGGCATCGGGCTCGGTGTCCAGCGTGCGTTCGACCCCGACCTCTCGGTCACCAGCCTGGTCGACCTGCTGCGCTCGCTGCTGGAGAGCGCGACGCCTGCGTCGTAGGCCGCGAGGGCTAGTGCGCCGGGGCGCCGTTGCGCTCGGGGGCCGGGAAGGAGACCCGGTTCAGGCGGCGTACGGCCGGACTCAGCAGCGTCGCCAGCGAGATCACCACGTAGGCGATGCCGGCGATCGCGAGCATGTTCTCGATCCCGTACGCAGCGGCCAGCGGCCCCATCGCCAGCTGCCCGACGGGGATGGCGATGTAGGTGCCGAGCTGGTCGTAGGAGGATGCCCGGGAGAGCAGGTCGCTGGGGACGTTCTCCTGTATCGAGAGCTGCCAGCCGAGACTGAAGACCTGGATGCCGGCGCCGGAGAGGGCGGCCGCGGGCAGCAGCACGGCGAGGTCGGTGGAGAAGCCGAGAGCGGCGATCGGCAGCCCGAACAGGGCCATGCCGATCATGCCGTAGAACAGCGGCCGCTCGAGCCGGACCCTCATCAGCACGAGCGTCGCGGCGAGCACGCCGATCCCCTGGAAGGTGAGGATCAGGCCCCAGCCGCCCGCGCCCAGCCCTGAGCCCTCGGCCCGCTGCGGGCCGAGCGTGAGCAGTCCGCCCTCGTAGAGCGCGTTGAGCATGGTCGCGGCGCCGACGCAGAGCCACAGCCAGCTCGTCGAGCGGAAGTAGTCCCATCCCGTGCGCAGATCGCCGATGACCGAGGCCTTGCCGACCGAGCCACTGAGCTTGACCGGCAGCAGCAGCAGCGCCGCGATGATCCAGGTGGCGGCGTCGAGCGCGAGCGCCCAGCCTGCGCCGACGCTGAGCACGAGCAGGCCGGCGGTGCCGGGACCGGCGACCGCGACGATCGCGCGGGTCAGCGACATCAGCACGTTGGCCTCCTGCAGCATGGTGCGAGGCACCACGAGCGGGATGATCCCCTGCTGGGCGGGCAGGCCGGCGGCGGAGACGATGCCGTTGAGCGCGGAGAGTGCGATCAGGTGCCACAGCTCGGCGACACCTGCGATGACGAGGACGGCGACGACCGCCTGGCTCAGCCCCGAGACCAGGTTGGAGGCGAACAGGATCCGGGCTCGGCCCATCCGGTCGGCGAGCACGCCGCCGATGAGCATGAAGACGATCATCGGGATGGTGCGGGCCGCGAGGACGGCGCCGATCGCGATCGGCGCGTCACTGACCTCCAGGACCGCGAAGGCCAGGGCGACGGGCGCCATGAAGTTGCCCACCAGGTTGATCGATCGCGAGGCGAAGAACCAGCGGAAGTGGGGTTCGCGAAGTGGGGCTGTCGCCGAGATCCGAGCCATTCGAGAGAGAATAGACCTTCGGGTGATTTCTATCTGCCCAAAATTCTCAATTCTGTCACGAGACCGTTATCCCGGCCGAGCGCATCTCCTCGATGGCAGCCGATGTGCTCGCCGCGGCCACGCCTGCGGCCAGATCGGCGAGCAGCGTGGTGTGGAAACCGGCGGCTCGGGCGTCGAGCGCGGTGGCACGTACGCAGTAGTCGGTCGCCAGCCCGCACACGTCGACCTCCTCGACGCCGTGGGCCCGGAGCCAGTCGGTGAGATTGGCGCCGCCGGTGGCCGCGCCCTCGAAGCCGGAGTAGGCCGCTGCGTACTCACCCTTGCGGAAGACCTCGTCGAAGGTGACCGGGTCGAGGTTGTGGTGGAAGGCCTCGCCGTCGGTGCCGACCACACAGTGGGCCGGCCAGGAGTCGACGTAGTCCGGGGGGTTGCCGAAGTGGTCGCCCGGGTCGATGTGATGGTCCTTGGTCGCCACGACCAGCCCGTACGTCTGCTCCGGGTCCTTGCTCGCCGCCCGCTCCCGCAGCAGCTGACCGATGTCGTAGGCGACCCGAGCCCCGCCGTCGACCGGCAGGGACCCGCCCTCGCAGAAGTCGTTCTGTACGTCGACCACGATCAGTGCACGCGTCATGCCCGCCAGCCTAGACCGGCCCGGCGAGACCGGCCCGGCGAGACATCACTGGAAGAGCGTCGGGATCGCCGGATCGCCCTTCAGGAGCGAGTGGGCGATGACGGGGAGCTCGGCGACCGAAGCCCGGTGGCGCTCGCGCGCGGCGTCGAGGGGCTCGCGGCCCACGACCTCACCGTTCTTGACCAGCTGGGTGAGCAGCGGCCGGTCGTTGCCGTCGCCCTCGGGTGCGGTGCCGATGCCGATCACCTCGGCGTCGGCGACATCCTTGCGGTTGCGGCGGCGCAGGGCGTACTTCCGACCGCCGATCGAGGCCTTGGACGCGCTCTTCTTGGCGACCGGCTCCAGGTCGCCAGAGGCGCCCTCGCGGGCGACCAGCTTGTAGACGAAGCCGGCCGTCGGGTGACCGGAGCCGGTGACCAGCTGGGTGCCGACGCCGTAGCCGTCGACCGGGGCGGCCGCGAGGCCGGCGATGGCGTACTCGTCCAGGTCGCTGGTGACGATGATCTTCGTCTCGGTGGCGCCGAGGCCGTCCAGCTGGTGGCGTACGTCATGGGCGAGGAGCCCCAGGTCGCCGGAGTCGATCCGCACCGCACCGAGCTCGGGGCCGGCGATCTCGACCGCCTTGGCCACCGCCTCGGCGATGTCATAGGTGTCCACCAGCAGCGTGGTGCCCTTGCCGAGGGAGGCGACCTGGGCCTGGAAGGCCTGCTCCTCGGTGTCGTGCAGGAGGGTGAAGGCGTGCGCAGAGGTGCCGGTCGTGGGCACGCCGAAGCGGGCGCGGGCGGCGAGGTTGGAGGTGGCCGTGAAGCCGGCGACATAGGCCGCGCGGGCGGCGGCGATCGCGGCCGCCTCGTGGGTGCGGCGCGAGCCCATCTCGATGCACGGGCGCTCGCCGGCCGCGAGCGTCATCCGGGAGGCCGCGGTGGCGATGGCCGAGTCGTGGTTGTAGATCGAGAGGAGCACCGTCTCCAGGACGACCGCCTCGGCGAAGCTGGCCTCGACCACGAGCAGGGGCGACTGCGGGAAGAAGGTCTCGCCCTCGGCGTACCCCCAGATGTCGCCGGTGAAGCGGTAGCCGGCCAGCCACTCCAGGGTCGGGCCGTCGACGACGCCCTCCAGGATGGCCAGCTGCTCCGAGCCGAAGCGGAACGCCTCGAGGGCGTCGAGCGCCCGCCCGACCCCGGCCACCACGCCGTAGCGCCGCCCGCCGGCCAGGCGCCGGGGGAACAGCTCGAAGACGGCACGACGCTCCGCGGTGCCCGCCTTCAGGGCGGCCTGGAGCATGGTCAGCTCGTAGTGATCTGTCAGGAGCGCGGTCGAGTCCGCTGTCGAGTCCACGGGCACATCGTGGCACGATGGATGGCATGAGTGCGCCAAGCCCCGTGGAGCTCGACGAGCCCGAGGTCGACGACCTCGTAGCGCCCGCGACCCCGTGGGTGACCATCGTCTGGAACGACCCGGTCAACCTGATGTCGTACGTCACCTTCGTCTTCCAGAAGTACTTCGGCTACTCCAAGAAGAAGTCGGAGAAGCTGATGATGGAGGTGCACAACGACGGCAAGTCGGCCGTCTCCTCCGGATCACGCGAGGAGATGGAGCGCGACGTGCAGGCGATGCACGAATACGGCCTGTGGGCGACGCTGGAGAAGCAGGATTGATGGGCGGGTTCAGCTACCACCGCCGCAGCAAGCAGATCATCGCGACCTTCTCCGGGTTCGAGGCCGACCTGCTCCGTTCGTTGGCCTCGCAGCTCGTCGAGCTGTTGCGCAACGAGGTCGCCGCCCCTGCCGAGAGCGATGACCCGCTCGAGGCGCTGCTCGACTTCTCGGGGCCGACCACCGAGCCCGAGGACCCGGTCCTGAAGCGGCTCTTCCCCTCTGCCTACGGGAACGACGAAGAGGCCGCCGGGGAGTTCCGGCGGTTCACCGAGGGTGGGCTGCGCGACGGCAAGGCGCGGGCCGCGTGCACGATCATCGACTCGCTCGAGGAGGCGGGCCTCCCGCCCGAGCTCGACGAGGACGGGCTGGTCATCGACGTCGAGCTCCCGATCCCGGACGCCGAGGCGTGGATGCGCTCCTTCACCGACATCCGGCTCGCGCTGGCGACCCGGCTCGGGGTCGAGGAGGGCGACGAGGACTTCTGGGACTCGCTGCCCGACGACGACCCCGCCGGCCAGGTCTACGGGATCTACCAGTGGGTGGGGATCCTGCAGGAGACCATGGTCGAGGCGCTGTGGGCGGCGTCCTGACTACGGCGAACGTTCGGCCGTACGACCGTCCAGCAGGGTGACCAGGATCCGGGTGAGCGTCTTCCGGTCCTCCTCGGGCAGGGGCTGCAGGAGCTCGTCGGCCGCCTGTTGACGAGCATCCTCGATCAGTCGTCCCAGGCGTACGCCCTCCTCGGTCGCAACCACGCAGACCGCCCGACGGTCGGCGGGATCCGGCTGGCGCACGACCAGGCCGTGGAGCTCGAGGCCGTCGATGACCTCGGTGGCCGACCGAGGGACGATGCGGAGCCTCTCGGCGAGGGCCGAGAGGCGCATCGGCTCATCGGCGGCGAGCACCATCCGCAGGGCACGGGCCTGCGAGGGGGTGACCCCCCAGCGGGCGGTCGCGTCGCCGAAGCGGCGGCGCAGGGTGCGCGCTGCCGCCATCAGCAGGTCGGCGGTCTCGTCCACAGGAATAATCCTAACGCCATCGTGCGTTGGCCTCATTGTGAGCCAACCTCAGTAAATAGGATCGAGGTGTTCGAATGAGTGAGCCGCACCCGTACAAACCGTCCGGCGAATCCGGCCGATCCGGCCGTGATCCCGGCAGCAAGCGCGCCGATCGCGCCCAGCTCGAGGCCAAGCCGGTCTCGCTGCGGCGGATCGCGCGCCTCTTCGCGCCCTACCGTGGGCGCCTGCTTCTCGTCGTGGCGCTGATCGTGGTGAGCTCGGTGATCGGTCTGGCGCAGCCGTTCCTGGTCAAGCACGTCATCGACACCGCCCTGCCCGAGCGTGACACCACGCTGCTCGTGCTCAGCGTCGCCGCGATGGTGCTCGTCGCGATCGCCTCCGCCGCCCTCGGAGTGGCCCAGACGCTGATCTCGACCGAGGTCGGCCAGCGGGTCATGCACCGGCTGCGTACCGACCTCTTCGGGCACCTGCAGCGCCAGTCGCTCGACTTCTTCACCCGTACCCGGGGTGGCGAGGTGCAGTCGCGGATGGTCAACGACATCGGCTCGATGCAGTCGGTGGTCACCTCCACCGCCACCTCGATCGCGGCCAACGTCACGGTCGTCGTCGGCACCGTGATCGCGATGATGGCGCTCAACTGGCGGCTCGCGCTGATCTCGCTGGTGGTGCTGCCGCCGGCGGTGTGGACGACCCGCAAGGTGGCGCAGATGCGCTACGCGGTCACGACGCAGCGTCAGGCGAAGATGGCCGACCTGCACGTGCAGGTCGAGGAGGGGCTCTCGGTCAGCGGCATCCTGCTGACCAAGACGCTCGGTGCCGCGCCCGCCCTGGCCTCCCGTTTCGAGCAGACCTCCCACGACCTCGTCGGTCTGGAGGTACGCAGCCAGCTCGCCGGGCGGTGGCGGATGGCGACCATGCAGGTGGTCTTCGCCGCGGTTCCGGCCGCGCTCTACCTCGCCGCGGGCTTCCCGGCGACCTCCGGTACGTTGACCATCGGGACCCTGGTCGCATTCGTCTCGCTCCAGGGCTCGCTCTTCCGGCCGCTGATGGGTCTGCTCAACGTCGGGGTCGACGTGACCTCCTCCCTGGCGCTCTTCTCGCGGATCTTCGAGTACCTCGACCTGCCGGTCGAGATCGACGACCCGGCCTCCCCGGTGCCTCTGGGTGAGGCTCGCGGGGAGGTCGTCCTCGACGACGTCGGGTTCTCCTACGACGGCTCGCAACCCGTCCTCGAGCACATCTCGCTGCGGGTGCCCGCCGGCGGCTCGTTAGCGCTTGTCGGGGCCACAGGGTCAGGGAAGTCGACGCTGGCCGGGATGGTCGCGCGGCTGCACGACCCGACCTCTGGCCGGGTGCTGCTCGACGGGGTCGACCTGCGCGACCTGACCCTCGCCGACCTGGCCGCCAACGTCGGCATGGTCACCCAGGAGACCTATCTGCTCCATGCGAGCGTTCGAGACAACCTGCGCCACGCGCGCCCCGAGGCGAGCGACGACGAGATCGAGGAAGCTGCTCGTGCGGCCCGGATCCACGACCTGATCGTCGGGCTCCCCGACGGCTATGACACGCTCGTCGGCTCCCGCGGCCACCGCTTCTCCGGCGGTGAGCAACAGCGGCTGGCGATCGCCCGCACGCTGCTGCGAGACCCGCGGGTGCTCGTGCTCGACGAGGCCACCTCCGCGCTCGACAACACCACCGAGCGGGAGGTCCAGGCCGCCCTGGACCGCCTGGCGGAGGGGCGTACGACGATCACCATCGCCCACCGCCTCTCCACCGTTCGCGACGCCGACCAGATCGCCGTCCTCGACCGGGGCCGGGTCGTCGAGGTCGGCACCCATGAGGAGCTGCTGCTGCGCGCCGGCGCCTACGCCGACCTCGTACGCGGCGGTCTGACGGCGGCTGCCTAGCACGGATCCGGTGCGCGAGGCGGACGGCGTCCGAGGGCCGGTCACGTTCAGGATCCGGTGCTCGGGCGCATACGCTGAGCAGCGTGCTGACCATCGACCAGGCGACGTACGACGCGATCGTCGCCCACGCGAAGCGCGACCATCCCGACGAGGCGTGTGGGATCGTCGCGGGCCCTGAGGGGTCCGACCGGCCGGAGCGGTTCATCGAGATGATCAACGCCGCCGGCTCGCCGACCTTCTACGAGTTCGACTCGACCGATCTGCTCCAGCTCTACAAGGAGATGGACGCGAACGATGAGGAGCCGGTGATCGTCTACCACTCCCACACCGCGACCGAGGCTTACCCGTCCCGGACCGACATCGGGCTGGCGATGGAGCCGAACGCGCACTACGTGCTGGTCAGCACCCGAGAGCACGGAAATGACGAGGGTCCGGTCGAGTTCCGGTCGTACCGCATCGTCGACGGCAACGTCACCGAGGAAGAAATCAGCATCGTCGCGACGTTGTCGTGACGCGCCCAAGAAACATCCAGCTAGGAGAACCCATGGCCATCGAGGTCAAGATCCCGACCATCCTCCGCACCTACACCGCCGGTGAGAAGGCAGTCAGCGCCGAGGGCAAGACCCTGAGTGCGCTCATCGACGACCTCGAGGCGAACCACTCCGGCATCAAGGAGCGCCTCATCGACAACGGTGACCTGCGCCGCTTCGTCAACGTCTACATCAACGACGAGGACGTACGTTTCATCGGCGGTCTCGACGCCGAGCTCAAGGACGGCGACCAGGTCGTGGTGCTTCCCGCCGTCGCCGGCGGCTGCTGAACCCTTCAGCCCAGAATGCCGCGGTCGTACGCTCGTGCGACCGCGGCTGCTCTGTCTGTGACCCCGAGCTTGTCGAAGATGTGACCCAGGTGGGTCTTGACCGTCGCCTCGCTGACGAAGAGCTTTGCGGCGATGGCGCGGTTGGTCGTGCCGCGCGCGACGAGGGTGAGCACCTCGCGCTCGCGGGGGCTCAGCTGAGCCGTCGGGCCGGGTGAGCGCAGCCGGGAGGCGAGCCTGGTCGCGACCGCGGGGGAGAGGACCGTCTCGCCGGCCGCGGTGGCGCGGACGGCCTCGACCAGGTCCTGAGTCGGCGCGTCCTTGAGCAGATAGCCGGTCGCACCCGCCTCGATCGCGGCGACCACGTCGGAGTCGGTGTCGAACGTCGTCAGGACCAGTACGCCGGTCCGCGACTCCAACGCCCGGAGCCGCTCGATCACCTCGACCCCTCCGGTGCCGGGCATCCGCAGGTCGAGCACGAGCACGTCCGGCTCGAGCTCCGCGACGAGAGCCAGGGCCTGCGCCCCGTCTCCCGCCTGGCCGACGACCTCGAAGCCTTGCGCGCGGAGCACTCCGACCACCCCGTCGCGTACGACGGGGTGGTCGTCGGCGACCACGATCCTGATCTGAGTCATGCGGGTCCTCGGGGGAGTGCGGGGATGCTGGCGGAGACGGCGGTGCCGGCGCCGGGGGCGGACTCGAGGGTGAATGTGCCGGCCAGACGCTGGGCGCGCTCGCGCATCACGCCCAGCCCGAACGAGGACGAGCGGCGCGGAGCGGCGGGGTCGAAGCCGGAGCCGTCGTCGCGCACGTCGAGGATGACGTCGGCATCGTCGTAGGTGAGGGTGACGCCGACCCGGGATGCGTCGGCGTGCTTGGCGACGTTGGCGAGCGCCTCCTGGGCGATCCGCAGCAGCGTCGCCTCGACCTCGGAGTGCAGCGCCGTGGCATCACCGACGACGACGAAGGAGGCCTCGACGCCGTGGTCGTCGCGCCAGCTCGTGACCAGTCTCGACAGGGCATCGGCGAGGCCCGTGTCGGCCAGCTCGGCAGGGGTGAGGTCCTGCACGGACCGCCGGGCCTCGACCAGCGCGGTGCGGGCCATCTCGGTTGCCCGGGCCACCCGACGGCGTACGTCCTGGGCGTCCGCGGAGCCCTCGGCGGCCTGGAGCTGGGCCACGACGCCGGCCAGGGACTGGGCGATGGTGTCGTGGATCTCGCGGGCGAGGCGCTCGCGCTCGTCGCGTACGCCGGTCTGGCGGGACTGGGCGAGGAGCTGCTGCTGGAGGCGGGCGTTCTCGGCGAGGGCGTTCTCCAGCCGGACGATCGTGTCGGCCCGCTCCTGGCTGACGGCGTCGAGGTGCATGCTGTAGCGGGCCATCAGGGTCGCGAGGCCGAAGTTGACGACGAAGAGCACGGGCAGCGCCGCGCTCTGCCACGGGCTGTCGTACGGCGGCGGCCCGCCGGTCTGGCCGGTGGCCATGATCAGCGAGGTGGCCGCCATCGCCACCCATCTCCAGCGGCCGCGGAAGGACTCGAAGGCGTCCAGGAAGCCGACCCAGGCGAAGATGCAGAAGAGCGGATGGACGATGGTGAGGGCGGCGGCCAGCAGGGTGCGCCCGACGTAGCCGACCGGATGTGGGCGGCCGTAGACATACATCCACCGCCAGATCCACACCGCGGTCACCGCCACCAGCACGCCGAGCGTCACCTGCATGCCGAGCGTGTGCGGGCCCATCTCCGGAATGGTCGCGACGCTGATCACCGTGGCGAGCGCGAGCAGCACGAAGGGCAGCGCCTTGAGGTTTCGCTCCCAGAGCTGCTCGTGCTCGACGGCCGAGGTCATGTGGAGGACCTTCTCATTCCCAGCGGAAGGCGCGCACGGCAATCAGGTAGAGCACCACGGCCCAGCCGCCCATCACGGCCAGGTCCGCGAGCTGGGGAAAGCTCCCGCCCGCGGCGTCGTTGAGTGCGTTGGACGCGGCCCCGTAGGGCGAGAGCGAGATGACGTCGCGCACCGTGCCGCCGAAGGCCTCGACCGGGAAGTAGACCCCCGCGGTGAACATCGATGGGAAGAAGACCACCATCCCCACCACCTGCCCGGTCTTCGCGTTGGGGGAGACCGCGGTGATCGCGGCGCCGATCCCCAGCGAGACCGCCAGCGCCAGGACGTAGGCGACGACGTATCCGACGAGCGACTCCGGGAGCGGGGTCCCGAACACCACCCGGCCGAAGAGGATCACGATCACCGAGGAGGCAGCGACCGCGACAGCGTGGACGAGCACCTGGCCGAGCAGGATCGAGGCGGGGCGGGCCGGCGTGGTCCCGAGTCGCCGCAGGACCCCGCTCTCGCGGTAACCGGTCAGCGTCGGCGGCATCGTCATGATCGCCGCCATGATCATCGAGAGCAGCACCGTGACCGGAACGTAGACATCGATCAGGCTCCGGCCACCGAGGTCGACACTGTCCTCGCGGAAGCTCGGGATCACCCCGAGCACTCCCAGCAACAGGCTCGGGAACAGGACGATCCAGAAGAGTGAGAGCCGCTCGCGGGCGAAGAGCCGGGACTCCGTACGGATCACGGCAACGGTCGGGCTGGTCATCGGAGCGCCTCCTGGCGGGCGTCGGTGTCGGTTTCGGTGAGGTCGAGGTAGGCGGCGTCGAGGCTGCCCGCGGCGATGCGGAGTCGCTGCGGGGTCACGCCTTGTGTACGCAGCAGCTCGACGACCGCGAGCGCGACCCCTTCGGCGCCCTCGACGGTGACGGTGCCGTTCTCGCTGCGTGCGGCGGTGACTCCGTCGAGGTCGCGCAGGGAGGCCAAGTCGATCGCGACCGAGGTCTCGAAGGTGGTGATGGTGGAGGCGGAGGCGGAGTCGATGAGCCCCGCCGGGGTGTCCAGCGCCCGGATCCGGCCGGCGTCGACGATGGCGATCCGGTCGCAGAGCGTCTGCGCCTCCTCCATCGAGTGGGTGACCAGCAGGACGGTCACACCTCGGTCGCGTACGTCCCGCACCAGGTCCCACACCTCACGACGGGCACGTGGGTCCAGGCCCGTCGTCAGCTCGTCGAGCACGACGACCCGCGGCCGGCCGATCAGAGCCAGCGCGATCGAGAGCCGCTGCTGCTGGCCGCCGGAGAGGTTCTCGAACCGCTGCCGCAGGTGAGGACCGAGGCCGAGCCGCTCGGCCAGCGGTGCCCACGGCTCCGGGTCGGGATAGAACGCGCTCCACAGCTCCAGCGCCTCCTGGACGGTGATCTTCGGCTGCAGCTTCGCCTCCTGGAGCTGTACGCCGAGCACCTCCGTCACGGCAGCGCGATCGGTCCACGGGTCGATGCCGTGGACCCGGATCCGGCCGCGGTCGCCGACCCGCAGGCCGGCGATCGACTCGACGGTCGTGCTCTTGCCGGCTCCGTTGGGGCCGAGGATGCCGAAGATCTCGCCTTCGTGGACGCTCAGGCTGATCTCGTCGACCGCCACCTTGTCGCCATAGGTCTTGCGCAGGCCGTCCACGACGACCGCTGGTTCTCGCTCCTGATGCATACCTCCAGCCTGGTCGGTGACGCGGTCTCACGGATCGGGCGATCGGCGCGAGTGGCCATCAGTCGATCGGTTGATGCGACGATGGACCCCATGCGCTACGACAACCTGCTGGCGTCGGTCGGGGGCACCCCGTTGGTGGGGCTGCCCCGCCTCTCGCCCTCTCCCGACGTACGTCTGTGGGCCAAGCTCGAGGACCGGAACCCCACCGGCTCGATCAAGGACCGCCCGGCTCTTCGCATGGTCGAAGAGGCCGAGAAGGACGGCAGGCTCCGCCCGGGCTGCACGATCCTGGAGCCGACCTCCGGCAACACCGGGATCTCGCTGGCCATGGCGGCCAAGCTCAAGGGCTACCGGATCGTGTGCGTGATGCCCGAGAACACCTCCGAGGAGCGGCGCCAGCTGCTGCGGATGTGGGGCGCCGAGATCGTCTCCTCGCCCGCCGCCGGTGGCTCCAACGAGGCCGTCCGGGTCGCCAAGCGCCTCGCCGCCGAGCACCCCGACTGGGAGATGCTCTACCAGTACGGCAACGCCGCCAACGCGCGCGCCCACGAGGAGGGGACCGGCCCCGAGCTCCTCGCCGACCTCCCCTCGATCACCCACTTCGTCGCCGGACTCGGCACGACCGGCACGCTCATGGGTGTCGGCCGCTTCTTCCGCACCGCCAAGCCGGAGGTACGCATCGTTGCCGCCGAGCCGCGCTACGGCGAGCTCGTCTACGGCCTGCGCAACCTCGACGAGGGCTTCGTCCCCGAGCTCTACGACGCGTCCTTGATCGACGCCCGCTTCTCGGTCGGCCCCCGCGACGCCGTACGCCGCGTCCGCGAGCTCCTCGAGCTCGAGGGCATCTTCGCCGGCATCTCCACCGGCGCCATCCTCCACGCCGCGCTCGCCCAGGCCGCCAAGTCCCTCAAGGCCGGCGAGAAGGCCGACATCGCCTTCGTCGTCGCCGACGGCGGCTGGAAGTACCTCTCCACCGGGGCGTACGAGGGCACCATCGACGACGCCGAGGAAGGCCTCGAGGGCCAGCTCTGGGCCTGACCGCCCCGCTGATCGAGCCGGTGGCGCGTCAGCGGCAGAAGGCGTAGACGACGAGGCCGTGGTCCTCGCCGGAGAAGACCTGGTCGAGGGCCTTGCCGGTGAGGTGGGCGTCGACGTAGCGCGGAGCGGGGCCAGTGGCGACGATGGCGTGGCCGGGGAGCCTGCCGGTCATGTCGCGCGGGGCCTCGGCGCTCCAGCAGTCGTGCTTCTCGATGAGGGCGGCGGGGCTGCCGGGGGCCATCGGGCGCCCCGACCAGACGCTGCCGGCCTCGGGCTTGGCGCCGAGCTGCACCAGCGCTACGGCGATGGCCGACGCGTACATCGCCCAGATGCCGAGCGCCAGGAACCCCTTGCGTCCGAGGAAGGCTCTCACTCCTGGGCAACGCGGCAGCGGGCCCCGGGGTTACGGGCGGTGGCCGGGGTCGGCCACGTCGTGGTCGTGGATCCAGGCGAGATGGCGGTCGTACGCATCGCCTGACCCGAGCCGCTTGTTGCGGGCTTGGGCGCGGGGACCGTCGGGGAGATGGAGGACGTCGGCGGCGGCCAGCGAGGCGATCTGGATCCGGCGGGTGCGGTCGCGGCGGCGTACCTCGTAGGTCGTGGTGGCGCGGTCCCAGTCGTCGGTGGCGAGGCAGTCGGCGAGAACGATCGCATCCTCGATCGCCTGGGCGGCACCCTGGCTGTGGTGGGGCACCATCAGGTGAGCGGCGTCGCCGAGCAGCGTGACCCGGCCGCGCGACCAGGTGGCCAGGGGCGGACGGTGGAAGAGGCCCCAGTGCTCTGAGCACGGTGCCGCGGAGATCATCTGGACCACGGCCGGATGCCAGCCGGCGTACGCATGGACGTGCTCGTCGGGGTCGGCCGGCCAGGACCACGAGTCCGGTGCCCAGGGCCCGAGCTGTCGCTTGACCAGCAGGAACGCGTGGTCGCCCTTGCCGACCGGGTGATGCATCAGGTGGCCGTCGGTTCCCGTCCACACCTGCACACGGCCAGGATCGGGGAGCAGGGTGAGCTGCGAGCGCGGGACGATCCCACGCCAGGCGATGCACCCGGAGAACTGGGCGTCGTCGTAGCCGACGACGTGCTCGCGCAGCATCGATGCGGCGCCGTCGGCGCCGATGACCAGGTCGGCCTCGACCGACTCGCCGTCGGCGAACTCCAGTGTCACGGGGCCGTCGCCGGGATCGGTGAGCGCGACCAGGCGGTGGCCGAGGTGGAGCCCCTCGGTGCCGAATGCCTCGCTCAGGAGCGCGTGCAGGTCGGCGTGATCGATGCCGTAGCACGGAGCCCCGGCGCGGTCGGCGTACTCCGCGGCGGAGAGCACCCGTCCGATCGCGGCGCCGGTGTGGCCGTCGCGCCAGACCCAGCCGCCGACGGTCGCCGCCGCCTCACCGAGATCGGGCTCGAGTCCGAGGCGCTCCAGGAGCCGGGTCGCGTTGGCCGGTAGCAGCACGGCGTCGCCGGCAGGGCGTGGATCGGTCGCGGCCTCGTACCCCTCGACCTCGACGCCCCGGCGGCGCAGCTCGACGGCGAGGGTCAGGCCGCCGATGCCGGCGCCGACGATCGTGACCCGCCGGGCACGCCGATCCCTGCGTAAAGCTGCCCGAGCCATCCGGGTGACTGACATCGCACGCTCCTTGGGGAGGTTACGTTCGAAACGTACCTCAGGGGCGTGTGTGCTCGTGGACGGTTACGGCAAACATCATTTGACGTCGAGCGTCTGCTTCTTGCCGATGTCGCTGGTCCCGATGGGACCGAGGCCGAGGAGATCCAGGGCCAGGTTGCCGAGGTCGGCGTTGCGTACGGGCTGGGGGCCTTCGTAGTCGGGCCGGTCCTTGCCGGGGTCGCGGTAGTCGTCGGCGTTGAGCTCGTAGAGGTCCGTGCCGGCGCCGGCGTCCGGCCCCCACACGATGAACGGGATCCGGTAGTTCTCGTAGACCTTCTCGGAGTGGTTGGTGATGCCCGGCTTGAAGCCGTGGTCGGCGGTGAGGATGACGTCGAGCTCCTTCGCCAGCCCGCGGTCGGCGTCGATGACGTCGAGGAACTCGCCGACCTGGGCGTCGGACTCCTCGACGGCCTCCAGATACTCCGGCGACATCCCGCCCGAGGCGTGTCCGGCGGCGTCGGGAAGGGACAGATGTACGAAGGTGAGGTCCCGCCGCTCGTCGGCGAGGTCCTCGGCGGCTTCCGGGACCAGCTCGTCGTGGTCGTCGATCGGTACGTAGAGGTCGATGTCGTCCTCCCAGGCCCGCTGCCACAGCTCGAACTTCTGCTTCGTCACGAAGACCCCGGTGCTGAGCCCAGCCTCGTGGGCGACGGTGAACACCGACTTCTCGTTCTTCGAGATCGACTTCGACGGGTCGCCGACGTTCCAGGTGACCCCGTGGCCGCCGTCGTCGGCGTTGATCGGGTCGCTGGTGACCATGCTGGTGTGGTTGGGCAGGGTGATGTTCTTCTCGTAGGCCGTGCGGGCGTTGAGCGTCGAGGCGCCCTCGTCGATCATCCGGTGGATGTTGGGCGTCTTCGCCGGCCCCAGCTTCGCCAGCGCATCCGGGTTGAGCCCGTCGATCGAGATCGCGAGCACCTTGCGGCCGACCTGGGTGGGCTCACGCTCCGCACGGTCGCGACCGTCGTCCCCGCCGCCACCGCCGCCGTCCCGGTCGGGCAGGGCGGTGAATGCCACGACGAGCACGACGACGAGGAAGATGCCGAGGGAGACGAGAGGGAAGAGGCGACGCACCGGCACACCCTAAGTGAACCCGATGGCACCCCGGGCGAACGCTCAGCGAATGTCTAGTGACTGAGTTGAGTTCAGCGTGCTGCCGGGGATCGGGCCCAGGCCGAGCAGGTCCAGGGCCAGGTTGCCGAGGTCGCCGTTGCGGATCGGCTGCCTGCCGGCGTACGTCGGCCTGGTCGTCCCCGGTGCCCGGTAGTCGGGGTTGAGCCGGTAGAGCGAGGCGCCGCGGGTGACGCCGGGACCCCACACGACGAACGGGATCCGGTAGTTGGAGTAGAGGTGGGCACCGTGGTCCCTGGCGGCGGCCTTGAAGCCGTGGTCGGCGGTGAGGATGACGTACGTCGACCGCTTCAGCGTCGCCGAGGAGTCGATCGCCTTCAGCAGCTTGCCGATGCGGGCATCTGTGCGGATCACCGAGGCGCGGTAGGCCGCGCTCATCCCGCCGTCGCGGTGACCGTAGTGGTCGGGGGAGCCCAGGTGGACGAAGGTGAAGGCACGCTTGTTGGTCGCCAGGTCGGCGGCCGCCCGGCTGACCAGGTCGGCGTCGCCGTCGACCACGAACCGGTCGATCGTGGGCCAGGAGCGGTCGAAGATGCCGAACTTCGACTTCGATGCGAACAGGGCACTGCTCCGGCCGGTGCGCTCGACCTGGCTGAAGACCGATGAGACCGAGTGGCCGGCGGCCTCCTGCACCGTCATCCAGCGGCGGTCGTCGTTCCAGGTGACCCCGTGGCCGTGCGCGGAGCGGGTGATCCGGCGGCCGGTGACCATCGAGGTGTGGTTGGGCAGGGTGACGTTCTGCTCGTACTCGCTGCGCGCCTCGCGGGTCGAGGCGCCGCCGCGCATCAGCCGGTAGATGTTGGGCAGGTTGCCCGGGCCGAGCTTCTCGACCGCGGTCACGCTGAGACCGTCGACGGAGATCGCCAGCACCCGCTTCGTGGTCGCCGCCTGTGCGGGCCGCCCGGGCAGCTCAACGACCGCGAAGGTGACGCCCAACAGGGTGATCAGGACCATCAGCACCAGCGAGCGTCGAGAAATCGTCATAACCGGACGTTAACAACACCGATCCGGCCCGCTCATGAACGTGAGATGGATCTCGGGTATGTCTCGAGTGACCCCCAGCACTGCGAAGTTGCGCTGTTTGGGCCTAGCCTTGACGATCGTGCAGTCCGTCTCGTCCCTGGGTTCGCCCTCGTCCCTGGGTTCGCCCTCGCCCCTGGGTTCAGCCCAGCCCGACCGCGACGCCCCGATCGGGATCTTCGACTCGGGCTTCGGCGGTCTCACCGTGGCACGGTCGGTGATCGACCAGCTTGCTCACGAGTCGATCCTGTACGTCGGCGACACCGCCCGCGCGCCCTACGGGCCCAAGCCGATCGCCGAGGTGCGCGAGTACGCCCTGGAGTGCCTCGACCATCTCGTCGCGCAGGGCGTGAAGGCGCTGGTCATCGCGTGCAACTCGGCCTCGGCCGCGATGCTGCGCGATGCCCGGGAGCGCTACAAGCCGCTGCCCGTTGTCGAGGTCATCCTGCCGGCGACCCGCCGCGCCGTTGCGGCATCCCGCACCGGCCGGATCGGGGTCATCTGCACCCATGCGACCGCCGAGTCGATGGCGTACGACGATGCCTTCGCCGCGGCTCCCCATGTCTCGCTGCACACCCAGGCGTGCCCCCAGTTCGTCCCGTTCGTCGAGGCCGGCATCACCGGCGGCGACGAGCTCCTGGCCGCCGCGCACGAGTATCTGGACCCGCTGACCAGCGCCGGGGTCGACACGCTGATCCTCGGGTGCACCCACTATCCGCTCCTGACTGGTGTGATCTCCTATGTGATGGGCGACAACGTGACGCTGGTCAGCAGTGCCGAGGAGTCGGCGAAGGACGTCTACCGCGTCCTCGCCGAGCACGACCTGATGCGCGAGGGCGGCGAGCCGACCTACACGTTCCTCACCACCGGCAACCCCGCCGAGTTCAAGGCGATCGGTGCTCGGTTCCTGGGCCCGGAGCTCGCCGCCGCCCAGCAGTTCGCCGGAGGGATGGGATGACCTCCCGGATGCGGCTGACCGTCATCGGATGCTCGGGCTCCTATCCCGGGCCCGACAGCCCCGCCTCCTGCTATCTCGTCGAGGCCGACGACGAGGCCGGACGTACGTGGCGGATCGTGCTCGACATGGGCAACGGTGCGCTCGGGGTCCTGCAGCGCTACATCGACCCGCTGCTGATCGACGCGGTCCTGCTCTCGCACCTGCACGCCGACCACTGCGTCGACATGACCTCCTACTACGTGCTCCGCAAGTGGCACCCGACCGGCCCGCAGCCGCCGATCCCCGTCTACGGCCCCAAGGGCACCGGCCGGCGCCTGGCGAAGGCCTACGACCTGCCCAAGCGCCCCGGGATGCGCGAGGAGTTCGCGTTCTCGACCTACACCGGGCCGATCCATCTCGGCCCGTTCGTGATCACCCCGACTGCCGTGGAGCATCCGGTCGATGCGTACGGGCTCCGGATCGAGGCGCACGGCAAGGTCATCGCCTACAGCGGCGACACCGCCGAGACCGAGGCGCTGCTCGACATCGCCACCGACGCCGACCTGTTCGTCTGCGAGGCCGCCTTCCGCGACGGCGTCGACAACCCGCCCGGCGTGCACATCACCGGCGTTCACGCGGGGGAGTACGCCACCAAGGCCCATGTGAAGAAGCTGGTCGTCACCCACGTCCCGCCCTGGCATGACCCCGCCGACGCTCTCCGCGAGGCGCGCTCGGCGTACGACGGTCCGACCGAGCTGGCGGCGACCGGGGCTGTGTACGAGGTCTGAGGTCGGGTAGGGGATACCCGGTTAACCGGGTATCCCTGCACTTCTCAGGCGTTGCAACACCCGAGAAGTGCAGGAAAACCCCGAGCAGTGTGACGCATGTGGTCGGTGAGGCGAGCGCTCAGACCAGGCCGGCGTCGTGCACGGTGATCGCGATCTGGACGCGGTTGGTGGCACCGAGCTTGTCGAAGAGGCGCGACACGTGCGCCTTGACGGTCGGGATCGAGAGGTAGAGCTCCTTGGCGATCTCGGCGTTGCTCAGCCCGCGCCCGACGGCGAGGGCGACCTCGTGCTCGCGCTCGGTGAGCGCCTCGAGACGGCGGCTGGCGGCAGCGGCGCGCTCGCCGGTCGGCTCGGCGCGGAGCCGGGTGATCAGGGTGCGGGTGGCCTTGGGGGAGAGGATCGGCTCGCCGGAGGCGACCGCGCGGATGGCCGCGACGATCTCGGGCGGGGGCGTGTCCTTGAGCAGGAACCCGTCGGCGCCGGCGGCGAGGGCGTCGACGACGTACTCGTCGGCACCGAAGGTGGTCAGCACGATGACCCGCGGCGACCGTGACTCGGTGAGCACCCGCCGGGTGGCCTCGAGGCCGTTGATGCGGGGCATCCGGATGTCCATCAGCACCACGTCAGGGGCGGACGTACGCACCAGGGCGAGCGCCTCCTGGCCATCGGTCGCCTCGCCGACGACCTCGATGTCGGCCTGACCTCCGAGCATCAGCCCGAGGGCCGAACGTACCAGCGGGTCGTCGTCGACGATCCCCACCTTGATCTTGACCGGACTCTCTGGGCTGGTCCCTGGGCTGCTCACTGGCCCCACGGTAGCCATGCTTCGAGGATGAAGACATCCTTTTCCGTGCGGTGCGCGAGGCGTCCACCCGCCAGGTCGACGCGCTCGGTGAGCCCGACGAGGCCCAGCCCGGCGCCCGGCGTGTTGGAGTCGAAGCCGAGCCGGTTGCGCAGCAGCACCTCGATCCCGTGCTCCTCCGAGCCCTGCAGGGACACCTTCAGGGCCGCCCCGGGCGCGTGCTTGCGGGCGTTGGTGATGCCCTCCTGCACGACCCGGTAGATCGACCGCCCGACCGCCTCTGGCGGCGAGCCCTCGACGTCGTCATCGAAGGTGATGTTCATGCCGCCGGCACGGGCCTCCTCGATGAGGCGGCCGAGGTCGGCGTACGTCGGCTGGGGCGCGGTCTCGGGATCCTCGCCGTTGCCGCGCAGCACGCCGAGGACGGTCCGGAGGTCGTCGAGCGCCCGGTGGGCACCGTCGCGGATGGTGCCGACCTCGGCCCGCATCTGGTCGGCGGAGAGGTCCTCGCGGTAGGCGAGCGCGCCGGCCTGCATGGAGATGTGGGAGATGCGGTGGGCGAGCACGTCGTGCATCTCGCGGGCGATGCGCCGGCGCTCGGTCTCGCGGGCCTGGGAGACACGCAGTGCCTGCTCGGCCTCGGCGGTCTCGGCGCGGAGCCGGAGCGTGGCGATCAGCTCACGACGGGAGCCGATGTACATGCCCCAGGCGACCATCGCGGCGATGATCACCACGTTGGCTCCGAGGTTGAAGCCCCACAACGGGATGCCAGGGATCTCCTCCGCGGGGGTGGTCTCCATCACCGCGAACCAGAACATGCCCGCGGCGACGTTGAGCAGGGAGATCGGGATGATCTCGCGCCAGCGGCGCCGGGTCGCCAGCGAGACCAGGGCGAGGCTCGACGCCCCGGCGGAGAGGATCGAGAACCCCCCGGCGACGATGGTGAACGTCGCGATCGCCACCGGCCAACGTCGGCGCCAGAAGACCAGGACCATGCAGAGGACGCCGAGGCCGAGGTCGAGCAGGAAGCGCCACTCCGGCCACCCATCGGTGCTGGATATCAAGCCAAGGGCGCTGATCCCCAGCGCAAGGAGATACCTCCACACGTGCCCCCACAGGCTCAGACGTGGCTGATAGGCCTCGGGCGACGGTTGCTGCACGTCGTACACGCTAGTCAACCGAGGTCGGGGACACAGGATCCCGCGGTCGCGCCAGGCCCCATACTTTCGTCGGGTCGAGGGTCATCCGTATGTCCGATGCAGTCTGCGCCGGAGGCACGGCAGGATGTACGTCATGATCAAAGTCGAAGGACTGACGAGGGTCTATGGGACCTTCACCGCGGTCGACGACGTGTCGTTCACCGCCGAGGCCGGCAAAGTCACCGGCTTCCTCGGCCCGAACGGCGCGGGCAAGTCGACCTCCATGCGCATCATGGTCGGACTGACCAACCCCACCAAGGGTCGGGCAACGATCAACGGCAGCCTCTATGCCGACCTCCCCAACCCCGGCCGCCACGTCGGCGTGCTGCTCGACGCCAGCGCCCAGCACGACGGCCGCACCGGCCGCGAGGTGCTCACGCTCGCCGCGATGACGATGGGCCTGCCCAAGTCGCGCGTCGACGAGATGCTCGAGCTGGTCTCGCTGACGCCGTCGGAGGCGAAGCGCCGGATCAAGAACTACTCGCTGGGCATGAAGCAGCGTCTCGGCATCGCGCACGCGCTGATCGGTGACCCCAAGGTGCTGATCCTGGACGAGCCGGCCAACGGCCTGGACCCGGCGGGTATCCGCTGGATGCGTGGCCTGCTGAAGGAGTACGCCGACCGCGGCGGCACCGTCCTGCTCTCCTCCCACCTGCTGCACGAGGTCGAGCAGATCGCCGACGAGCTGATCCTCATCGGCAACGGCCGCATCGTGGCCGAGGGCACCAAGGACGCCATCCTCGCCGGCCAGGGCACCGCCGGCCAGTCGCTGGTCACCTCCCTGGACAACGAGGCGCTCACCGTGGCGCTCAAGGGCAAGGGCTACAGCGTCGAGCCGGTCGGCACCGGCATGCGCGTCTCCGCTCCGCCTGCCGAGGTCGGCAAGGCTGCCCTGGAGGCCAGCGTCGTGCTGACCGACCTGCGTGACGGCGGCGCCGGGCTCGAGGACATCTTCCTGCAGCTCACCGCCGCAACCCAGCGCGAGAGCGTCGCACCCATCCAGGCAGAAGGAGCCTCCGCATGAGCGCCGTATCCGTAGCGCCCTCCACCCCGCTCCCGGCGGTGACCAAGGTGCCGTTCGGCCGGCTCCTGCTGGTCGAGTGGCGCAAGATGACCGACACCCGGGCCGGACGCGCCCTGCTGATCATCTCGGCCGGCATGCTGCTGTTGGCCATGGGCATCGTGGTCCTGGTGGCCGCGCTCAACGAGACCTTCTCGCTCGGGCTCTCCGCCTGGTCCTCGATCCTGACTATCCCGCTCTCGCTGCTCACTCCGGTGCTGGCGATCATGATCGTCACCCAGGAGTGGGGCCAGCGCACCAACATGGTGACCTTCAGCCTCGAGCCGAGCCGGCTGCGGGTGATGGCGGCCAAGCTGGTCGCCGTCGTTGCGCTCGCGATCGCGCTGATCGCGGTCGCGCTGCTGTGCGGCATCGTCGGCAACGCGCTCGCTGCCGCTGTCGGCGGCTACGACGCGAGCTGGACGATCAACGGCGAGATGCTGGCCTGGACGATCGCGCAGCAGCTGCTCTACTTTGTGAGCGCCTTCGGTATCGCGATGTGCCTGCTCAGCACGCCGTTCTCGATCGTGGTCGTCTACGTCGACCAGCTGATCCTGCCGCTGATGGTGTGGTCGACGCTGTACTTCATCTTCGACTGGGCCGCCGACGTGATCCCGTTCGTCGACATGGGCTACGCGCTGTCGCCGTTCGCCGCGGGCGGCGGCACGATGCCTGACGGGGCTCAGCTCCCCGACATCGGTACGCAGCAGGTGCTCGCGCTGATCTGCAGCATCTTCCTGTGGGTCGTGCTGCCGGTCGTGCTGGGTGCCTACCGGGTGCTCAAGTCCGAGGTGAAGTAGTTCATCGGACTGTTCGCGACACGACACGCGGGGGTGGGTGCTTCGGCACCCGCCCCCGTCACCGTTGTGAGACGTGGGCAACTACCTGCGTTACGCGGCGCTGGGCGACAGCGCCACCGTTGGCCTCGGCGACCCGGTCTCCACCGGTTGGCGAGGATGGGCCCGGCTTCTCGCCGAGGCTCTGGGACAGACGTACGACATCTCCTTCTGCAACACCGCGGTGATCGGTGCGACCTCGACCGTGGTGGTCGAGCAGCAGCTCGCCGACGCGGTGGCGCACCGGCCCGATGTGGCCTCGCTGATCGTCGGGGTCAACGACGTGATGCGGTCCGGCTGGGACACCGAGCGACTCCGCAACGATCTGATGACCTGCGCCGATGCGCTCGCGGGCCCGGGTGCGCTGCTGATGACGGCGCGCTTCCACGATCATTCGGTGATGTGGCCGATGCCGGGCTGGGTGAAGCGGTCGATCCAGCGGCGTACGGCCGATCTCAACGCCATCTGGGACGAGGTCCATGCCACCTACGGTGGTCTGCGGCTGGACCTGGGTGCGGTTCCCGACCTGCACGAGCGGAGGTTCTGGGCCGCCGACCGGCTGCATCCCTCCGAGCTCGGCCACCGGCGGATGGCGCGTGCGTTCGGCGAGCAGCTGGTGACGTACGGCTTCACCTTCGAGCCGCCTAGCCTCGAGCCGGCCGGCGGGCTGCCGACCACCTGGCGGCAGGATCTGGCCTGGATGGCTGGTGAGGGTGTGCCGTGGATGGGTCGGCGGGCACGGGATCTGGGGCCGTGGGTCGTACGCCGGGCATGGGCTCGACCCAGCGGTGAACCCAGTCGGGAGAGCGTTGCATAGGGTGGTCTCGTGACCACACGAGCTGACGGGCGCGCCGACGACGAGCTGCGCCCCATCAAGATCACCCGCAACTGGCTCGACCACGCGGCCGGTTCCGTCCTCATCGAGTTCGGCAAGACCCGCGTCCTGTGCGCCGCCTCGGCCTCCGAGGGCGTGCCGCGCTGGCGCAAGGGCTCCGGGCTGGGCTGGGTGACGGCGGAGTACGCCATGCTGCCGGCCTCGACCCACGAGCGCTCCTCGCGCGAGTCGGTGAAGGGCAAGATCGGCGGACGTACGCACGAGATCTCGCGCCTCATCGGGCGCTCGCTGCGCGCCGTGATCGACTACAAGGCCCTGGGCGAGAACACGATCAACATCGACTGCGACGTGCTGCAGGCCGACGGCGGGACGCGTACGGCAGCCATCACCGGCGCCTATGTCGCGCTGTCCGACGCGGTGGCCTCGCTGGGCGTGCAGAAGGCGCTGACCGGCTCCGTCGCGGCGATCTCGGTCGGGATCATCGACGGTGTGCCGCGCCTCGACCTCCCCTACGAGGAGGACGTGCGCGCCGAGACCGACATGAACATCGTGATGACCGGCGAGGGCAAGTTCGTCGAGGTGCAGGGCACCGCCGAGGGCGTCGCCTTCGACCGCGCCGAGCTCGACGCCCTGCTGGCGCTGGGCGAGAAGGGCTGCGCCGACCTGACCAAGCTGCAGGAGGCCGCACTTGCCGGCTGAGCCGAAGATCCACGTCGCCTCGCGCAACGCCAAAAAGCTTGAGGAGATGTTCCGGATCCTCTCGCCGCTGGTGCCCGGGGTCTCGGTCGTCGGCCTCGACGACGTCACCCACTACGACGAGCCGGTCGAGGACGCCCCGACGTTCGAGGGCAACGCGCTGATCAAGGCGCGGGCCGGGTACGCGGCCACCGGTCTGCCGACCGTCGCGGACGACTCCGGTCTCTGCGTCGACGCGCTCAACGGGATGCCCGGGGTGCTCTCGGCACGCTGGGGCGGCCCGCCGCTGGGCTCGAAAGATTTGGCGGACGAGCGCAACAACGAGCTGCTCCTGGCTCAGCTCTCCGACGTGCCCGACGAGCGCCGCGGCGCCCACTTCGCCTGTGCGATCGCCTTCGTCTGGGACGGTGGCGAGATCGTCGTCGAGGGCCGCATGGACGGCCGGATCATCCGCGAGGTCCGCGGTGACGGCGGCTTCGGCTACGACGTCCTGTTCGTCGCGGTCGACACCGAGGACGGACGTACGTCTGCCGAGCTGTCGATCGCGGAGAAGGACGCCATCTCCCACCGCGGTCGCGCCCTGCGCGAGATCTCCCCGAAGATCGCCGCCGCACTCGGCTAGGGGTCACTAGCCTCGGCGGGTGACCACCTTCGACGCGCAGCACCGTCAGCACGGCTACCGGTTCCGCCTCGAGTGGGGGCCGGTGGGCGCCGAGGCGATCGGCCCGGTGGACATCGCCGTCGTGGTGGACGTGCTCTCGTTCACCACGACGCTGACGGTCGCCGTCGAGCGCGGGATCGAGGTGTTCCCGTTCCGGTGGCGGGACGACCGGGCGGAGGCGTACGCACGCGAGCACGACGCCGTTCTCGCGGTGCAGCGTCAGGACGCGGTGCCGGGCCGGCCCTCGCTCTCGCCCGCGTCGCTGCGCCAGGCCGAGGGCGTCCGGCGGCTCGTGCTGCCCTCGCCCAACGGCTCTACGATCAGCACCCTGCTCGCCGACGGAGGTGCCACGGTCGTCGGTGCCTCGCTCCGCAACCGCACCGCGGTCGCCGAGTGGCTGGCTCCTCGCTGCGCCGAGGGCGCGAGCGTCGCGTTCATCGCGTCGGGGGAGCGCTGGCCGGACGGCACGCTCCGCCCCGCGGTCGAGGATCTCTGGGGTGCCGGCGCGGTCCTGGCCGCTCTCGACCCGGACGATCTCTCGCCCGAGGCCGCGATGGCGCGCGACGCGTTCCGGGCCGCAGATCTCCCGGACGCGCTCCATGCCTGCTCCGGTGGGCGGGAGCTGGCCGCGAAGGGCTACGCCGACGATGTGGTCGTGGCCTCCGAGGTGGACGGCTCGTCGGTGGTGCCGCTCCTGCGCGGCCGGTCGTTCGCGTCGGCCACAGGCGGGCTCACTGATCCGTGCTGAGCCGACCCTCCAGACCGATCTGCCAGTCGAAGACCCCCTGCTCCACGAGCAGGGCGAGCAGGGCCTTGTCCAGCCCGGTCGCGATCGCGACGCCGATGAGCACGAGGACGACGCCGAGCACCTTGTGGAACGCGCCCTCGGGGTCGATCGCCCACCTGAGCCGGGCGATCAGCGCCCGCCCACCCGCCATGACCGCGGCCAGCAGGAGCGTCAGGCCTGCTACGTACGCGAGCAGGTAGCCGAGCCCGCGCAGCGGCTCAGCCGGAAGGATGGCGGCCACGATCAAGGCGTACGTCGGGCTGCAGGCGCTGAAGACCGGCCCCATGCTCGCGCCCAGGAGGATGTCGCCGCCGATCCCGCGACGGGTGCTCGCCCGGGCCAGACGCTCCTGGGCGCGCGATCCGAGCCCGAGCCGGAACGCCACCGCGTCCCACAGCCGTGGCCAGATCATCACGACACCGAAGAGCGCCACGATCACACCCGAGACGACGCTCCAGAACCGTGGCGGGACGTCGATCAAGAGGGTCGTCGACTTGAGCAGGACGCTGAACACGATGACGGAGACGCCGAGCGCGGCCACCGCCACCCACGGCCGTCGCTCGCCGGTCCCGCGGGAGAGGCCGTACCCACGGGAGAATATGGCCGGCACGAACGCCACCACGCACGGGGCGAGCACCGAGAGCGCTCCGGCGAGGAACGACGCGAGCAGCAGCGTCACCGGGTGTTCTCGAGAATGGCCTCGACCGACTTGTCCTGGCCGTAGCCCGACCAGAGCTTGACCGTCTTGCCGGCGGGGTCGACGCGTACGAAGGTCGACTGGATCGTCACCCCGTGCTGCTTGCGCAGGTCGGTCGCGGAGTCGTAGTCGACCTTCAGGATCTGTGCCCCGTCAGGCACCTCGCCGCTCTTGATCGCCTCCTCGAACCCGCGGCACTCGGGACACCAGGGTGCGTGGAAGAAGAGGATCGTGTCGGTGTAGCACTCGTCGGCGACGGCCGCCTCGGAGTAGTCGGAGTAGCGTCCCGTTGCCTCGCACGAGGGGGACGGGTCGTTCCCGGCTGCGGGCGAGGTGGGCGACGTGCTCGCGCTGGTGGTGGGCGATGCCGAGTCATCGGCGGTCTCCGCCGAGCCGCAGCCGACGGTCACCGCGCAGAGGATGGTCAACAGGGCCAGGATTCGGGTGCTCACGGGCATGGGTTCGGAGCGTACGTTCCCGCGGACTGGTGTGTGCAGGAGACTTCATTGGAGAGCGGCGGTCAGGCGCAGCACGTTGTCGACGTACGCCGCGACCTTCGGCCGCGCGAGCCACTCCTCGAGCAGCAGCTCGCGGGAGATGGTCCGGTAGCTGTCCTCGACCTTCCGCAGCTGTGCCACCGGTTCGCCGTCGAAGAGCATCAGCGAGATCTCGTAGTTGAGGGCGAAGGAGCGCATGTCCATGTTGCTCGAGCCGAGTACGGCGACCTCGTCGTCGATGCTGAAGTGCTTGGAGTGCAGGACGGCGGGCTTGGGGTAGAGGTAGATGCGGACACCGGCCTTCAGCAGCGCCTCGTAGTAGGAGCGCTGGGCGTGGTAGACCATGAACTGGTCCTTGCCCTCGCTGACGAAGAGCTCGACCTCGACGCCGCGGCGGGCGGCGGTGGTGACCGCGTAGAGGAGCGACTCGTCGGGCACGAAGTAGGGGCTGGTGATCGAGATCCGCTTCTTGGCGGCGTACATGAGGTGGGTGAACGCGCGCAGGTTGTTCTCGGCGTCGACACCCGGTCCGCTGGGCACGATCTGACCGGTCACGTCGCCGGCGCGCGGCGCGGTGGCGGCCAGCTCGGACCGCAGCAGCTCCCCGGTCTCGGTGTCCCAGTCGCTGGCGAACACGACGTTCAGCGCAGTCACCAGCGGACCCTCGATCCGGGCGTTCAGCTCGACCCACTCCCGGCCGGCCCGGTGGTTCTTGGGCTTGTTGTAGCCGGGCTCGATGAGGTTCTGCGAGCCCGTGAACGCGACCCGGCCGTCGACGACCAGGAGCTTGCGGTGGTTGCGCAGGTCGGGGCGGCGGATCTGGCCGCGGAGGGGGTCGATCGGCAGCAGCGGGTGCCAGTCGATGCCGGAGGCGTTGAGCCGCTTGACGAGCGGTCGCCAGAGCGGGATGCCGCGCGAGCCCAGGTGGTCGAGGAGGAGCCGGACGCTCACCCCACGCGCCGCGGCCCGGTCGAGGGCGTCGAAGAACGGCTCGGTCATGTGGTCGCAGGCGGTGATGTAGAACTGCACGTGCACGTACGTCTCGGCCTCGTCTACCGCGGCCGTCATCGCCTCGATGGAGGCGGCGTAGTCGTCGATCAGATCGATCAGGTTCCCCGCCGTGGCAGGCAGCGAACCGAGCCGCTCGTTCAGCTCGATCGTGGCCGCGTCGACCTCGGAGATCGTCTTCTGGTGCGGCGTCCTCGGTAGGCCGCGTACGTAGCTCAGCACCTCCTCGTTGAGCGCCCGCTGCCGCTCGTGACGCCGGCGATCCAGCCGGGTCTGACCGAGCAGCAGGTAGCCGATCAGGCCGATTCCCGGGATGAAGAAGATGGCCAGCAGCCACGCCATCGCACTGCTCGGACGCCGGTTCTTCGGCACCACCCCGAGCGCGATGATCTTGACCAGCAGGTCGATGATGTAGATCGAGGTCCCCATGACCCCCGCCACTGTCATGCGCATCAGCATGCACCACCGCCACTCGTGTGGGAATCTTCTGACATGGTTCGACTCTTCCCTGCCGCCCGCCGTGCCATCGCTGCCGAGGAGGCCTCGCCGCCGGTCTGGGAGGTCGACGTCGCCGCCCAGCGCGACCAGGCCCGCAAGCTGGCCGCGGCCGAGGCGAAGGAGGAGGTCGCGGAGGTCGCCGGGATCGACGCCGACGGGGTTCCGTGCCGGCTCTACACCCCCGAGGACGTACGCGAGGGGGTGATCGTCCACCTCCACGGCGGTGGCTTCGTCTTCAACGACGTCGAGGTCCACGACGCCGCGTGCCGGCGGCTGGCCAACCGGAGTGGGCTGCGGGTGTTGTCGGTCGACTACCGCAGGCCTCCGGAGCACCCCTATCCGGCGGCTCCCGACGACGTCGACACGGTCGTCAAGTGGCTGGGCAACGACTCGCTGCTGAGTACGTTGCCGGCGTACGTCCACGGCGACAGCGCCGGCGGCAACCTCGCCCTCGTCGCGGCGCTGCGCAACCCGGGCGTCTTCGGCGCGATGGTGCTCGTCTACCCGTTCCTCGACCCGTCGATGAGCACCCCGGGCTACGCGATGGAGGACGGCTGGAACGAGGAGGCGGCGTGGTACTGGAAGCAGTACGCCGCCACCGAGGCCGATCTCCGCAACCCCGACCTCGGCCCCTATCTCGCCTCTGACCCGGAGCTTCGCGGCCTGCCGCCGACGCTGATCGTCAGCGCCGAGGGCGACATCCTCACCGACGAGAACGAGGACTTCGCGCTCCGGCTGGCCGATCTCGGCGTCGAGGTGGTCGCCTTCCGTGCGGTCGGCCAGATCCACGGTTTCTGGCGCCACGGTCAGACCTTCCCGGCCGCGGAGTCAGTGATGGCGATGACCGCTGCCTTCTTGAGCCAGCACAGCATGCGGGGACGTCAGTGACGGAGCCCTACGACGTCACCGAGGTCCGGGCTGCCTACGACACCGTCTCCAAGGCGTACGCCGAGATCGTCGACCCGACGATCACCGAGACCTCCTTCGACGCCGGTGTCCTCGACACGTTCGTCAGCTACGTACGCAAGGACGGTGGCGGGCTGGTCGGCGACATCGGCTGCGGGCCCGGGCGGGTGACGGCCTATCTGGCCGAGCGGGGGATCGACGTCTTCGGGGTCGACCTGTCGACGGGCATGATCGCGCAGGCCAAGGAGCGGCATCCGGCGCTCCGGTTCGAGGTCGGCGACATGGCGCGCCTCCCGCTCCGCGACGGTGAGCTCGCCGGGGTGCTGGCCTGGTACTCGCTCATCCACACCCCGCCCGCGCGCCGGCCCGAGGTCATCGCCGAGCTCGCCCGGGTCACCCGCCGCGGCGGCCGGTTCGTGACCGCGTTCCAGGTCGGGGACGAGCACGTACGCCACATCGGCGCCTATGGCCACGACGTCACCTTCGATGGCTACCGGCTCCCTGTCGAGGCGACCAGCGCCCTGCTCGAGGAGGCGGGTTTCGAGGTCACCGCGACGGTGGTGCGCTCCGCCGAGGACTGGGAGCGGACGCCGCAGGCGTATCTCGTCGCGCGCCGTCGCTGACGACCGATAGGTTGCGCCCATGACGCAGCAGCCGTACCACGTCCCCCGCTTCTTCCTCCGCCAGAAAGTGACGCCCTTCACCAACAAGTACGTCGCTCAGGCCGCCAACGCCGACGGCTCCGAGGGGCAGGTGCTCGCCTTCGCGCAGCAGAAGCGGCTGGCGTTCAAGGAGCAGGTGACGTTCTACGCCGACGAGTCGAAGTCGCAGGCGGTCTTCGCGTTCAAGGCGCGTGCGGTGATGGACCTCAACGCAGGCTACGACGTCACCGACCCGAGCGGTGCGGCGCTGGGCTTCTTCCGCAAGGACTTCGGCAAGAGCCTGCTGCGCTCGACGTTCCAGGTCGAGGGTCCGGGCTACGCCGGCTCCGGTCAGGAGCGCAACCAGGTGATCGCCATCCTGCGCCGCTTCACCGAGCTCGACTTCCTCCCGATCCACTTCGACTACGTGTCCTCCGAGGGTCAGCCGCTGGTCTCGATCGAGCGCCGCTTCGCCTTCCGCGACAAGTACACGGTCACCGTCCACGACCCGCGCGTCGACTTCCGGGTCGCTGCTGCCCTCGCGGTCGCGATGGACGCGCTGATGCAGCGCTGAGCCGCTCGGCTCAGGCTGGGCTCGTTCGGTCCGGGTCCGCCGCCGCCAGGTGCGGGCGGACCAGGTCCAGCAGCAGCTGGTGGGTGGCCGCGTCGGCCGCGGCGATCATCCCGCGGCCGGTGTGGATCGGGTCGCCGTTGAGGTCGGTGACGACGCAGCCGGCGGCCTGGCACAGTGCGATGCCGGCGGTGAAGTGGACGCTTCCCTCGAGGTGGCCGTCGGTGACGTACGCCGCCCGCCGGCCGGCCGCGACCCAGGCGACCGCGAGGGTGGAGGACATCACGCGCGGGCCGAACTGGGCTCGCAGGCGCGGGTCGGCGACGAGCTGCCCGCCGACGAACGGCCGGTCGAGCGGGCCGTCGCACTGGATGTCGACGAGCCGGGTGCGGGGGCTCGGGGTCAGGACGGTGTCCCCGCCGCCCTGGCGCAACCAGGCGGAGGTCGCGTCGGTCCAGAAGATCTCTTCGCTGATCGGATCCGTCGAGACCGCCGTCTCGACGCCGTCGGGTGTTACGAGCGCGACGTTCACCGCGGCGAGCGGGGTCTGGGCGGCGTAGTTGAGGGTCCCGCAGAGCGGGTCGACCAACCATCGCCGCTCGCTGTCGCCGCTGCGCCCGGTCTCCTCGCCCTCGAAGGCGTCCTCGGGCCGGTACGTCGCGATCGTCTCCCGGATCGCCTTCTCCGAGGCGATGTCCGCCTCGGTCGCGAAGTCGGTCGGGGACTTGTCGAAGTGGCTCAGGTCGGTGCCGTACATCTCTCTGACGACCGCTGCCCCCGCGGTAGCGGCCGCGATCGCGACGGCTTGGTCCGGGAACGCCGCCCGGAACGCGTCGATCGCGGGGTCGGGGGACTCCTCCGGCTCGTCGCCGATGAACACCGCCACCACCTCGGCCTCGGGATCCTCGGTCAGCGCCGGCAGGATCCTGTCGCGCCAGCTCCGCACGTTGGGATGGTCGTAGTCGACGTACGCCTCCGCAGGCGAGAGGAGCTCGATCGCCCGCTCGAGCTCGTCTCGGGACAGCCGGTACGCCGCGGTTCCGCGCTTGTGACCGACGACTGTCGCGATCACCACGGCCGGGAGGCGGTGGCCGTAGGCGTTGACCAGGGGGAAATGTTCTGGCTTGTGGTCGGGTGCTGTCGATGGGCGGAGGCCGACGCCGTGGGCGTTCGGGGGCGTCCAGCCGTCGATCGCTGACTCGAACCTTGATCTTGCCGCGAGGATCTCGTCCATCGTCGTCCAGTGGTCCACGGTGGGGGAATCTATCGGTGCCTTCGTCTTTCGCGGACTGCTTTTCGGGGTTGGGGTTGGCCGCCGACCCGTTTTCGAGGGTCTTCTCGATCTGGACCGGCGTCAAGGACGCCCTTCGGGCGCCGGCTTCGCCGGCCGCTTCGCGGTCCTGGACTCCGGACCAGATCGAGAAAGGAATTGGCTGGCTATCGGGGCGGCGGCCCGGGTGTGGCGCGGAGAGATCTTGCTCGAGACGGGTGATGTTGATGGGGCGGGAGGGTGGCCCTTCGGGCCACTTACCATCCAAAGAGGCGAGGTCGTTCGCTCGCCGCGAAAATAGTCGTTGAACTGGTCAAATAGGTGGAAACTGGAGTGCAGGCGGCGTAGAATCAGACCCATCACAACACCCGTTTGAAGGGATGGATCGATGAGTCTCGGCCGCGACATCGACCACTGGGGCACCAACCCCGGCGACGCGATCGACGCTGCCTTGAAGGCCATCGAGACCGCCCTCCAAGAACTCCTCGCGACCGATCCCACCTACTGGCGCACTGGGCAGAAGAAAGACCTGCTGGAACGGTTGGAGAAGCTCCAGGCCCAACAAGCCGCGTTGAAACTCCGGGTGCTCGCGTCTGCCGGTGACATCGCTGAGGAGACCGGTGCCAAGGACGCCTCCGGGTGGATGCGGACCAACCTCCTGGTCGACAAGGCTGTCGCCCGCTCGCAGATCAAGCTCGCAACCGGTGTCGCGAAGTACGACCTCGTGGCCACTGGCCTGGCCGAAGGTGTGGTGTCCCAGGACAAGGCGCGGGTGATCACCCAGGCCCTCGATGCCATCGAGACCGATCCGGCCGCCAGCAGCGAGGACCTGGTCCTGGCCGAGAAACTGCTCGTCGACCATGCGACCCGCCTCACCGCGAACGAGCTGAAGATCGTCGGACGACGGATCCTCGCCGAGATCGACCCCGAACGATTCGAAGCCGCCGAAGCCAAAGCCCTCCAACGGGAGGAGGAGCACGCCCAACGGCGCACCTTCTTCTCCTCCCGCGACAACGGCGACGGCACCATCGACATCCACGCCCGCGTCTCCCGCACTGTCGGGATGCGGCTCCGCACCCAGTTGGACGCGCTGGCCCAGCCGCGGAAGCTCTCGGCCGAGAACCGCGGCCGCAAGGCCCCCTATGACCGGCTCCTGGGTCAGGCCTTCGCCCGCATCATCGAGACCTACGACGTCAACAACTTGCCCCGCCACGGTGGCCACGGCACCACGGTGTTCATCACCATGAACGTCGATGACCTCCGCAAAGACCTCGGCACCGCAGTCCTCGGCTTCGCCGGCGAGCAGATCACCGCCGCCGAAGCCCGCCGGATGGCCTGCAACGCCGACCTCGTCCCGGTCGTGTTGGGCACCGACTCCGAGATCCTCGACTTCGGACGCACCGCCCGGTTGGCGTATCCGATCCAACACCGTGCACTCCGGCTACGGGACAAGTGTTGCCAAGCCGAAGACTGCGACGCACCAGCAGCCTGGACCGAGGCCCACCACCTCAAACCCTGGTCGGAAGGCGGCCTCACCAACCTGGCCAACATGGTCCTGCTCTGCGCGAGCGACCATCGCCGAATCCATGACCCCACCTACGGGTATGAGCGACTTCCGGATGGGCGGATCCGGTTCGCCCGACGTACCTGAGCGAGCTGCTCTGGCGCGACCGCTCACCCGTGCGTCCTTACTCCGGGATCCGGCGAGAACACCCTCCGTAACGGGTCGGCGGCCTCAGCCCAACAAGAGACACCAACCCACCAAATCCGAAGATGGGCCAGCGGTAAGAGAGGATGGGCGGCATGCGCGTCCACATCGGCTGTGACCATGCCGGTCTCGAACTGAAGTCCCACCTGATCAACCGTCTGACGGAGCTCGGCTACGAGCCTGTCGACCATGGCCCGTTCGTCTACGACGCACTCGACGACTACCCGGTCTTCTGCATCCGGGCGGCCGAAGGTGTGGCCCGGGATCGGGAGCAGGGGCTGGACAGCCTCGGGGTCGTGATCGGGGGGTCGGGCAATGGTGAGCAGATGGCGGCCAACAAGGTGACCGGCATCCGCTGCGCGCTCGCGTGGAGCGAGGAGACCGCCAAGCTCGCCCGTGACCACAACAATGCCCAGGTGGTCGCGGTGGGCGGCCGGATGCACAGCCTCGAGGACATGACGAAGTTCGTCGAGATCTTCCTGGCCGAGCCGTTCAGCGAGGACGAGCGGCACGTACGCCGCATCGACCAGCTCCACGCCTACGACGCCGACGGCGTACGCCCGCCGCTTCCCGACTCGGCCAAGGGCCTGGGGCCCGCCGAGGACCAGGACTGATCCGGGGATGCCCGAGGGGCACACCCTCCACCGCCTCGCGCTCGATCTGAGCGGCGCCTTCGCCGGCCAGCAGGTCCGTGTCAGCAGCCCGCAGGGCAGGTTCGCCGACTCCGCCGCGCTGCTGGACGGCCAGGTCTTCACCGGCGCCGAGGCGTGGGGCAAGCAACTGTTCCTCGAGTTCCCGGGGGAGCAGTACGTTCACATCCACCTCGGCCTCTACGGCAAGCTCGACCTGAAGCCGTACGCCACCGAGCCGCCGCTTCCGATCGGCCAGGTCCGACTCCGCCTGGTCTCGACAAGCTCGACCACCGAGGATGGGACGTACGCGGACCTGCGCGGCGCCAACACGTGCAACCTCGTCACCGCGGCCCAGCGTGACGCGGTGGTCGCGAAGCTCGGTCCGGACCCGCTGCGCGACGACGCCGACCCGGGCCGGGCGTGGCTGCGGATCAGCCGGAGCCGCACGACCATCGGCGCGCTGCTGATGGACCAGTCCGTCCTGGCCGGGGTGGGCAACGTCTATCGGGCCGAGGTGCTCTTCCAGCACCGAATCGACCCGATGCGCCCCGGCAACACCCTGCGCCGGCAGCAGTGGGACGCCATCTGGGACGACCTGGTCGAGCTCATGAAGCTCGGCGTCCAGAGGAACCGCATCGACACCGTCCGCGACGAGCACACCCCCGAGGCGATGGGCCGTCCGCCGCGCAAGGACGACCACGGCGGCGAGGTCTACGTCTACCGCCGCCACGGCCAGCCCTGCCTGGTGTGCGGCACGAGCGTACGCACGACCGAGCTGCAGCAGCGCAACCTGTTCTGGTGCCCGAAGTGCCAGCGCACCTACCGGCCCCGGACGACCGTAAAGAAGTAGCCCGCACTACTCTCCGGCCTGCGAGAACGACCACGCAGTCCCCACCTCGAGACCTAGAGTGAGGCCATGTCGAGCCATGCCTTCGCAGACCGCCTGCGGAGCAACGCGATCCGCCGCAGATTCCGTGACCCGGAGCTGCGAGCGGTGCTGTGGCTCGGGCTGCTCACCATCGTCCTGACGGTCCTCGCGGCGGCTCAGACGGGCTGGCTGCAGGTGGTCCCGGTGGCGGTGCTCACCGTGCCGCTGCTGCTCGGAGCGGTGCTGCTCGGGCCGCGTACGCTCAGCTGGTTCGTGGTCTTCGTGATGGTGATGATCGTGGTCGCCGCCAGCCAGGTGACGCTCTCCGACAGGGACGCCGCCGCCATCGGTGTGCACTTCCTGCTCGGCGCGATCGTGCTGTCCGTCGCGATGCGCCGCACCTACCTCGGGGTGGGCGGCTTGAACGACGAGCTGATGCTGCTCGACCTGACCCACAAGCTCGACCAGGGTGCGATCCCTCCGATGCCTCCCGGGTGGCTCGCGGACTCGGCCGTCCTACCCGCGGGCGGCACCCGGTTCGCCGGCGACTTCGTGGTGGCCGCGCGGGAGGCCGACCGGCTGGAGATCGTCGTCGTCGACGTCTCCGGCAAGGGGGAGCGTGCGGGCACCAGAGCACTTCAATTGTCCGGTGCGTTCGGCGGACTCCTCGGTGCCGTCCCGCCGGCCGAGTTCCTGCCCGCCGCCAACCGCTACCTGCTCCGTCAGGACTGGCAGGAGGGCTTCGCGACCGCGGTCTACCTCTCGATCGACCTCGGCAACGGTGCGTACGAGATCCGCTCGGCCGGCCACCCGCCCGCCCTCCTACGCCGCGCCGCCACCGGCCGCTGGGAGGAGGCCGAGAGCAACGGCACGGTGCTGGGGCTCATCGACGACGTCGAGTTCGACGCCTGCGAGGGAGTGCTCGGGGTGGGCGACATGGTGATGCTCTACACCGACGGCGTCGTGGAGGCGCGAGGCGTCGACCTCGAGCGCGGCATCGGCAACCTGGTCGCCACCGCCGACCATCTCGCGGTCACCGGCAGAGGCGGGGGAGCGCGCCGCCTGCTCGAGGGACTGAGCGCCAGCTCCGACGATCGCGCGCTCGTCGCGGTCGGGCGTAGGTGACCGAACCGACCCTGCGAACCGGCCGGTAGGGGAGCCGGTTACAGGTGTGAGCCAGATCTATGGCAGGATTTCGCAGGTCGCACGAGGGCGCTGGCTCTCGCGTGCGCGGATGTAGCTCAATGGTAGAGCCTCAGTCTTCCAAACTGATTACGCGGGTTCGATTCCCGTCATCCGCTCCAAGTGCCATTCCCGCTGATTGGGGAGGGGCCCTTGACGGGGCGTAGCGTAGTGGCTAGCGCGCCTGCTTT
The DNA here is from genome assembly GCF_045207335.1 of Nocardioides sp. NBC_00850. Lineage (NCBI taxonomy): Bacteria > Bacillati > Actinomycetota > Actinomycetes > Propionibacteriales > Nocardioidaceae > Nocardioides > Nocardioides sp. NBC_00850. The sequence goes on along the minus strand of NZ_CP108845.1, from coordinate 5,362,882 downwards.
GGGAGCAGGAGACCGCAGGTTCGAGTCCTGTCGCCCCGACATCTCATTCCCCTGCACGCGACATCATTCTCAGAAACAAACGACAGGAGACACCCTGTGAAGAGCGCCGTCGAGACGTTGAGCCCGACCCGGGCCAAGCTGACCGTCGAGGTGCCCTTCGAGGAGCTCAAGCCGAGCCTCGACGCGGCGTACAAGCAGATCGCCAAGCAGATCAATGTCCCCGGCTTCCGCCGGGGCAAGGTCCCGCCCCAGGTGATCGACAAGCAGGTCGGCCGCGGTGCGGTGCTCTCCGAGGCGGTCAACAACGTCCTCCCGCAGATGTACTTCGACGCCCTCCAGGAGAACTCGCTCGAGCCGCTCGCGCAGCCCGAGATCGAGGTCACCAAGCTCGAGGACAACGAGACGCTGGAGTTCACCGCCGAGGTCGACATCAAGCCCGAGATCACGCTGCCCGACTACGAGGGCATCGAGGCCAAGGTCGAGGACATCGAGCTCACCGACGCTGACGTCGAGGAGCAGATCCAGGCGATGCGCGAGCGCTTCGGCACCCTCAAGGACGTCGAGCGCGCCGCCGCTGACGGCGACTTCGTGGTCATCGACCTGAAGGCGACCAAGGACGGCGAGGACGTCGAAGGCGCCGAGGCCGTCGGGATGAGCTACCAGGTCGGCAAGGGCGGCATGCTCGACGGCCTGGACGAGGCCATCGTCGGTCTGTCCGCCGGCGAGTCCAAGGACTTCAAGAGCACCCTCGTGGGCGGTGAGCTGATCGGCCAGGAGGTCGACGTCAACGTCACCGTCAACCAGGTGCAGGAGCAGGAGCTCCCGGCCTACGACGACGACTTCGCCCAGCTCGCCAGCGAGTTCGACACCGTCAAGGAGCTCGAGGAGGACGTCCGCGGCCGCCTCGGCAACGGCAAGCGCCTCGAGCAGGCCGCCGCCGCCCGTGACGCCGTCCTCGAGGCGCTCCTGGAGCAGATCGAGATCCCGCTGCCGGAGAGCATCGTCACCGACGAGCTCAACGCGCGCCGCGAGGGCATCGAGCAGCAGCTCGGCTTCGCCGGCCTCACCTTCGAGAAGTACCTCGAGGACGAGGAGCAGACGATCGAGGAGTTCGAGGCCGACCTCGAGCGCCGCGTTCGTGACGCCGTCGCCGCCCAGCTGATCCTCGACCAGATCGCCAAGGAGAAGGAGATCGGGGTCGAGCAGCAGGAGCTGACCGAGCACATGATGCGCCGTGCGCAGCAGTCCGGTCAGGACCCGCAGGAGTTCGTCAACCACATGCTCGAGCACAACCACGTGCCCGAGCTGGTCCAGGAGATCCTGCGCGGCAAGGCGCTCGCCCAGCTCGTCGAGGCCGCCAAGGTCACCGACGAGTCCGGCAACCACGTCGAGCTGAAGAACCTCCGCCCCGACGGCACCATCGGCGAGGACGAGGCCGAGGCCCCCGAGGCCCCCGAGGAGACCGAGAAGGCCGACGCCTGATCACCCTCAGACGTACGTCACAGCGCCCCTGCCTCACGGCAGGGGCGCTGTCGTTTTCGGGTGAGTCGGCGCTACTGGGCGTCGAAGTTGTCCGTCGGGTCGCCTGAGACCTCCAGGTGCTTGGCCGCGCAGTCGGTCTTCGACAGGCCCTGCTCGACGCACCACTCCAACGCGGGCGTGGAGGTGTCGCTGGGATGGGGGAGCACTACGGCGTACATCCCGGGCTTCACGTACGAGCTCGGCCACTCGCCGGTGTCGAGGAGCAGCGCGTCAGGGTGGTGGGTCTTGATCTTCCGGTAGCGGCTCAGCGCCTGGTGCCAGTCGGCGTCGCCGCCATCGCCGGCACCGACCGCCGCGAGCTGCGGGATCCAGGTGCCGATGAGCTTGGTGGCCGCTTCGGTGTCGAGGCGGGAGATGCGGAGCAGCTGGTCCTCCGGAGGGGCGCTCGGGTCCACGGAGGGCACGCTCGACGGCTTGCTCGTGGTGGGGCTGGTCGAAGGCTCCGGCTCCGCCTCGGACTGCACGGGTCCGTCCCCGTCCTTGCCGAAGATGAACCCGAGCACACCGGCGACGAGCACCAGCACCACGATCATCACCAGGATCGGCGCGGTGCGGCCCTTCCGTTGCGCCGGGGGTGGCGAGGCGGCGTCGTCGAAGAAGTATCCCCGCGTGCTGCGACCCGTGGTCGCATCGTCGCCGAGCTCGTCCACGAAGAGCGGACGGTGCTGCTCCGGGGGAGCCAGGAGCGGGGTTCCGCAGCCGATGCAGTAGATGGCCCCGGGCAGCAGATCATCGCCGCACGACTGGCAGTGTGATTCCTTCTCGTCGCTCACGCGCGGACACCCCCTTCCGCATCCGACGGTAACCCGCGGAGACCGCTGTCGTCACGCAACACCAGTAACAACAGCATCACGGACACCATACGCGTGAGTGAACGCAACCGTACTGAATGCGGTCGAGGTGGTGTGATCTGAGACACAGACGGGCCGGACAGTGGGCACAGGTGATCCTGTCGGCCCGGCGTAGGCCCTACGCTGCCAGCGTGACCTCCAGCCCTGAGACCGTCCGCGCCGTTGTCCTCAACGTCGAGGACGCCCCGGTGGACCCCGACACCGAGGAGCTGCTCGACCGCGGTCAGGGCAAGGTGGCCGGCCTCGTCGGTCTGGCGAAGCTCGCCTGGCGGATCACGGCCTTCGCGCGTCGCCCGTTCGCGGCCCCGTTCGCGCTCGCGACCCCGATCATCCGCGGTGTTGTCAACACCGACTCCGGACCCGCCGTCGCGGTCCGGCACCCGGGCCGCATGGTCAGCCCGAAGGAGTGGGCCGCCGCCCAGCGGCAGGTCGGGACGAGCCCTCGGATCCTGGTCCTGATCCCGCCGGCGGGCAAGGACGAGACCGTCTGGGACGAGGGCTCGCAGGCGACCGGCGCGACGTACGCCGACCGGCTCGCCGAACTGCTCGGCTGGATGCCGCTGCACATGCACGTGTCGGCCGGCAGCAAGTCGGTGCCCGCCGCGGTGGCGCTCAGCAGCCGGATCCAGGAGTGCGTCGACGCCCTCGCGGCGGAGCCGCGCATCGTCCTGGTGGGCTACGCCGGTGGTGGTCTGATCGCCCGCAACGCGCTCGGCGTGGCCACCGCCGGGCCACGGCCGTGGACGACGTACGTCTCCGAGCTGATCGCCCTCGGCACGACGCCCTACGCGGTCACCTCCGCCCCGATCTCGGGTGGGGTCGGCAAGCAGCTCGACGAGCATCTCGCCGGGATCGCGGTCGTCGGGGCCGACGAGGCGATGCTCCCGCCGCGACCGGATGTCGACTATCTGCTGGTCACCGACAAGGCGACCTCGCGCCCCAACCGGGTCGGGAGACTCTTCGGGGAGATGCTGTGGTGGCGGCACAAGACGCCGCTGCGGTCGCGCCGGGTGCGCGATCTGTTCCCGACAGCGGAGCGCTTCACGCTCTCGACCGCCGAGACGCCGCTGTCGAACCATCCGGCGGTTCACGACGCCCTGCTGCGCTGGCTGGCGTAGCCGTCGGAATCGCGGCGCCCCTCGGATTGCGGCGCGGTTCCCAATAGTTCTGCCGTCGGCGAACAATGGCACACCAGCCGTGGAACAACTGGATGTGGCGGCTAGTGTCGATCCTGTGAACATCGACTCCAGCGCGGCTGACGCTCATGCCGGTGCCCCAGGGCTCTCCCCGAGCCTGGGCGGCAACGGCGGCGGTCTGAGCCTTCTCGACGACAACATCTACAACCGACTGCTGCGGGAGCGCATCGTCTTCCTCGGCTCCGAGGTCCGCGACCAGAACGCCAACGCGATCTGCGCGCAGCTCCTGCTGCTCTCCGCGGAGGACCCCGAAGCCGACATCTTCCTTCACATCAACTCGCCCGGTGGCTCGGTGGATGCCGGTATGGCCATCTACGACACGATGCACTACATCCCCAACGACGTCGCCACCGTCGGCATGGGCCTGGCCGCCTCGATGGGCCAGTTCCTGCTGTGCGCCGGCGCGAAGGGCAAGCGCTACGCGCTGCCGCACGCGCGGATCATGATGCACCAGCCCTCGTCGGGCATGGGTGGCTCGGCCTCAGACATCAAGATCCAGGCCCAGCAGTCGCTGCACATCAAGAAGGTGCTGCTCGAGCTGATCAGCGAGCACACCGGCCAGAGCGTCGAGCAGGTCACCACGGACGCCGACCGCGACCGCTGGTTCACCGCCGCCGAAGCTCTCGACTACGGCCTGGTCGACCAGGTCATCCGGAGCGCCAAGGAAGCCTCCGACGAGGGCCGACCCGCTCACAAGAAGGACTGAGGACATGAACTACTACATCCCGCAGTGGGAGGAGCGTACGTCTTACGGCGTGCGCCGGATCGACCCCTACGCCAAGCTCTTCGAGGACCGGATCATCTACCTGGGCACCCCGATCAGCGACGATGTCGCCAACGCGGTCATCGCCCAGCTGCTCTGCCTGCAGTCGATGAACCCGGATCAGGACATCTCGATCTACATCAACAGCCCCGGTGGCTCGTTCACGGCCTGCACCGCGATCTACGACACGATGCAGTTCATCAAGCCGGACGTGCAGACGGTCTGCATCGGTCAGGCCGCCTCGGCCGCCGCGATCCTGCTCGGCGCTGGTGCCCACGGCAAGCGGATGGCGCTGCCCAACAGCCGGATCCTGATCCACCAGCCCTACACCGAGGGCACCTTCGGCCAGACCTCCGACATCGAGATCCAGGCCAACGAGATCCTGCGGATGCGTGAGCTGCTCGAGAAGATGATCGCCGACCACAGCGGCAAGTCGCTCGAAGAGGTCAGCCACGACATCGAGCGCGACAAGATCCTCACCGCCGCCCAGGCGGTCGAGTACGGCCTGATCGACTCGGTGCTCGAGTCGCTCAAGACGCCGGCGCTCGTTTGACCATCGGGCCCCGCGCCGCTCCCACATCGAAGGCGCGGCGCGGGGTACCGTCAGTAATTATTCGGACCTAGCAGCACAAGTCGGGGAAGGAAGGCCACTCGTGGCACGCATCGGCGACGGAGGTGACCTGCTGAAGTGCTCCTTCTGCGGGAAGAGCCAGAAGCAGGTCAAGAAGCTCATCGCGGGTCCCGGCGTCTACATCTGCGACGAGTGCATCGACCTCTGCAACGAGATCATCGAGGAGGAGCTCAACGAGGGCTCCGAGGTGGAGATCGCCGACCTCCCCAAGCCGAAGGAGATCTTCGACTTCCTCAACTCCTACGTCATCGGCCAGGAGCAGGCGAAGAAGTCGCTCGCGGTGGCGGTCTACAACCACTACAAGCGCGTCCAGGCCGGCCTTCAGCCCGGCGGCCCGCAGGGCCCGGGCAAGCACGCCAAGGAGGAGCAGGTCGAGGTCGCCAAGTCCAACATCTTGGTGATCGGCCCGACCGGCTGCGGAAAGACCTACCTGGCGCAGACCCTGGCCCGGATGCTCAACGTCCCGTTCGCGATCGCGGACGCCACCGCGCTGACCGAGGCGGGCTACGTCGGTGAGGACGTCGAGAACATCCTCCTCAAGCTGATCCAGGCCGCCGACTACGACGTCAAGAAGGCCGAGACCGGCATCATCTACATCGACGAGATCGACAAGGTGGCCCGCAAGGCGGAGAACCCCTCGATCACGCGCGACGTCTCCGGTGAGGGCGTGCAGCAGGCGCTGCTGAAGATCATCGAGGGCACCACCGCCTCGGTGCCGCCCCAGGGCGGCCGCAAGCACCCGCACCAGGAGTTCATCCAGATCGACACCACCAACATCCTCTTCGTGGTGGGTGGCGCGTTCGCCGGTCTCGAGCACATCATCGAGCAGCGGGTCGGCAAGAAGACCCTCGGCTTCACCGCCGAGGTTCGCGGCAAGGCCGAGAAGGAGTCCGAGGACCTCCTGAAGCTGGTGCGTCCCGAGGACCTCACCAAGTTCGGGCTGATCCCGGAGTTCATCGGCCGGCTGCCGCTGATCGCGAGCGTCGAGAAGCTCGACCAGGCCGCGCTCGTTCAGATCCTGACCGAGCCGCGCAACGCGCTGGTGAAGCAGTACCAGAAGCTCTTCGACCTGGACGGCGTCGACCTCGAGTTCACCGAGGACGCGATCACCGCAATCGCCGACAAGGCCCTCGAGCGTGGCACCGGTGCCCGTGGCCTGCGAGCGATCATCGAGGAGGTCCTCCTCTACGTGATGTACGACGTGCCCTCCCGCGGCGACGTCGGCAAGGTCATCGTGACCCGCGAGGTGGTCGACGACGGCGAGATGCCGACGCTCGTTCCTCGCGAGAAGGAAACCAAGAAGAAGTCCGCGTAGCCCGTTTGGGTCATTTTCGCCGCCCGGGTCGGTATTGGCCCGGGCGGTCGGACACAATACGCACTGATGATCATCTGTACCTTTCCAGCTCCGTCACTCGGTAGGGAAGTGGGCACGTGAGGTTCCAGAGGGGCCCGGTGATGGCCTACGCCGCCGTAGTGCTCATCGGCCTGCTCGTGGTCATCCAGACCCTCAGCCCGGACGTCTCAGCGCTGCACCGGGTGCCGCGTACGCTCTCAGGCCAGGCTGACTTCACCGTGATCCCGCCGGCGCCGTCTCCCGGTGTCTCCGGGGTGTCCACGATCCCCAGCAACACGCCCGATGCGGACCGGGAGAGCGACCGGGAGGACTCTGCCCCGCCGAAGAGCCGCGAGGAAGAGAAGCCGGACAAGGCGCCCTCTGCCCCTGCTGAGCAGCCAGACGCACAGCCCTCCGAGGAGCCGACGACGCCCGCCGACCCCGGTGAGGGCCACGGCAACGGCAAGCCGCCCAAGCTGGTCCCGTCCGTGGGGCCGATCCCGGGGATCATGGCGCCGCTGCTGTGGCCGTTCGTGGCCGAGGAGGACGCCCGCCCCGTCGACGAGGCCGTGCCGATGTTCCTGCGGCAGTTGATCGCTGCCGACGCGGGCGTCCCGGTCGAGGATCTTCCGCTGGAAGAGCCCAAGGAAGACCGGGAGACGGATGAGGCGACCGCGGAGTCGAAGGAGCCCGATGCGGAGTCGACCAAGCAGGAGTCCGAGGCCGAACGGGTCATCGAGGACGCCTGCGAGCTCACCGCCGCGATCACCGAGGACGTGAAGACGCTGCCGGGAGCCAACGACGCTTCCGAACCGGGGGCCACGCCGAAGTGCGATGAGGCGTGCGCTGAGCCGAAGACACCGGTAGGGTCGTCGCCCGCAGCCGAACCCGAGGTCACCACCGAATCCGCTGAGCCGTCCGACACCGAGCAGTCCGACGCTGAGACGACGGATACAGAGGAGCCGGAGCAGGAGCCGAAGGAAGGCAGCAAGGACGACCAGACTTGTGCCGAGAAGTCGGTGCAGTAGGGATCACTCCGATGGCGACTGCACCACGCCAGAGTGACCGGCCGAGCGAGTCCCCCCGGGCGCTTGGCTGGAGTGAGGGACGAAGCAGGCCCCGGAACCGCATCGCGGTCCGGGGCCTGCTCCGTCGTAGGGCTCCGTCGGCCTGAGGCTCAGGCCTCGGGGACCTCTGCCAGCTCAGCGGTGACGGAGATCTCGGTGGCGTTCTCGTCGACGGTGAAGAACAGGTCGCCGACGATGTTGCCGACCCGCTTGAGGTCCGGCGCGGCGGCCTCGGCGTCCTTGACCAGCTTGGCCGGGCCGGTGACCTCGGCCTTGGCCAGCGGGTGACGCATCTTCACCTTCGCGGTCGACTTCGCTCCGCGGATCCCGGTCAGGGTCGCCGCGACGGCGTCGAGCGCCGCCGGGTCGGCGGCGGCAGCGGTGCCGAGCTCGAGCTCACGCGGCCACGAGGAGGTGTGGATGGAACCGGTCTGCCACCACGACCAGACCTCCTCGGTGACGTACGGCAGGAAGGGGGCCAGCAGGCGCAGCTGGACGTGGAGGGCCGTGGCGAGCGTCGCGCGCGCGGACTCGGTGGCGAGACCGCCGTCCTCGTCGTACGCACGCTCCTTGACCAGCTCGAGGTAGTCGTCGCAGAACTCCCAGAAGAACTTCTCCGAGGCCTCCAACGCCGTGGAGTAGTCGTAGGCCGCGAAGGCGTCGGTCGCCTTGGTGATCGTCTCCTTGAGACGGGCCATCAGCGCGCAGTCGACCGGCTGGGTGATCGCGACCGGGTTCAGCGTGGTCGCGCCGACATTGCCGAGGACGAACTTGGAGGCGTTGAGGATCTTCATCGCCAGGCGGCGACCGACCTTCATCTGGGTCTCGTCGAACGGCGAGTCCATGCCCGGGCGGGTCAGCGCGGCACGCCAGCGAACCGCGTCGGCGCCGAACTTGTCGAGGATCTCGGTCGGGACGACGACGTTGCCCTTGGACTTCGACATCTTCTTGCGGTCGGGGTCGAGGATCCAGCCGGCGATCATCGCGTGGCTCCACGGGACGGTGCCGTCCTCGAGGTGGGCGCGGACGATGCGGCCGAAGAGCCAGGTGCGGATGATCTCGTGGCTCTGGGTGCACAGGTCCATCGGGTAGACCCGGCTGAACAGGTCGGGGTCGGCCTCCCAGCCGCCCGCGATCTGCGGGGTCAGCGAGGAGGTCGCCCAGGTGTCCATGACGTCCGGGTCGCCCTGGAAGCCGCCGGGCTTGCCGCGCTGCGCCTCCTCGTAGCCGGCCGGGACGTCCGTGGACGGGTCGATCGGGAGCTGGTCCTCGCTCGGCAGCAGCGGCTTGTCGTAGTCGGGGTTGCCCTCGGCGTCGAGTGCGTACCACACCGGGAACGGGATGCCGAAGAAGCGCTGGCGGGAGATCAGCCAGTCGCCGTTGAGGCCGCCGACCCAGTTGTCGTAGCGGTGGCGCATGTGCTCGGGCAGCCAGGTCAGGTCACCGCCGCGGGACAACAGCTGCTCACGCAGCTCGGGGTTGCGGCCACCGTTGGTGATGTACCACTGCCGGCTGGCGACGATCTCGAGCGGCTTGTCGCCCCGCTCGTAGAAGTTGGCCATCCGCTGGGTCTTCTTCGGCTCGCCGTCGAGGTCACCGGACTCGCGGATCATCGCGACGACGGCCTCGCGGGCCGAGTGGACGGTCTTGCCCTTCAGCTCCTCGTACGCCGCGATCCCAGCCTCAGTGGTGATCCACTCCGGGGTCTCGCGGGAGAAGCGGCCGTCGCGGCCGATCAGGGCGCGGGCGGGAAGGTTGAGCTCACGCCACCACTGGACGTCGGTGAGGTCACCCCAGGTGCAGGACATCGCGATGCCGGCGCCCTTGTCCATCTCGGCGGCCTCGTGAGGCAGGACCGGGATCTCGACGCCGAAGATCGGGCTGGTGACGGTGCTGCCGAACAGGTCCTTGTAGCGGTCGTCGTCGGGGTGTGCGATCAGCGCGACGACGCTCGGGATCAGCTCGGGGCGGGTGGTCTCGATGTGGACCGGGGTGCCGTCAGCGCGGTGGAACGCGACGCGGTGGAAGAAGCCGGGGTAGTCCTTCGCCTCCAGCTCGGCCTGGGCGACGGCGGTCTGGAAGGTGACGTCCCACAGGGTCGGCGCCTCCTGCAGGTAGGCCTCGCCGCGGGCCAGGTTGCGCAGGAACGCCTTCTGCGAGGCGGTCTGGGAGACCTTGCCGATGGTTGTGTACTGCTGGTCCCAGTCGAAGGAGAGACCCAGGGTGCGCCACAGGTCCTCGAAGACCTTCTCGTCCTCGACGACCAGCTGGTTGCACAGCTCGACGAAGTTGGGCCGGCTGATCGAGATCTGGCGCTTCGGGTCCGGCTTCTCCGGCGGGGTGAAGTCGGGGTCGTAGGGGAGGCTCGGGTCGCAGCGGACGCCGAAGTAGTTCTGGACCCGGCGCTCGGTCGGCAGACCGTTGTCGTCCCAGCCGATCGGGTAGAAGACCGACTTGCCGTTCATCCGCTGGAAGCGGGCGATCAGGTCGGGGTGGGTGTAGGAGAAGACGTGGCCGACGTGCAGGCTGCCGGAGACGGTCGGCGGCGGGGTGTCGATCGAGTAGACGTTCTCGCGCGGCTGGGTGCGGTCGAAGGCGTACGTCTTCTCGTTCTTCCACTGCTCGGCCCACTTGGCCTCCAGACCCTCGAGGACCGGCTTGTCCGGTACGGCGACTACGCGCTGCTCAGCGGGCGTAGTCGTCTCCGGTGCGGTCTGCGTGGGCGTGGTCTCAGTCATGGGACCAAATCCTATGGGCGCGCGGTGGCTGGCGCGAAACCGGTTGAGACCGGCGTTGCACACTCGCCATGCTTCGGTCATGGGCACCATCGACTTCTTCACCGACCCAGCCGAGTTCCTCGCCGTCGCGAAGGACTATCTCGCCGCGGAGCCGGTGACCGCCAACGTGGTCGCCACCAACGCGGAGAAGGCCACCCGGATGGAGCAGGAGGGGCCGTACCGGTGGTTCGCCGTCGCTCGCGAGGGTGACCGGGTCGTGGGGGCGGCGATGCGGACGGCCAACTTCGAGCCGTACCCGCTCTACGTCTGCCCGATGCCCGAACCCGCGGCGCTCGAGCTGGCGCGGGCGCTGCACGCGAGGGGCGAGTACGCGGGTGGGGCCAACGGCGCGCTCCCGGCAGCCCGGACGGTGACCGAGGAGACCGCCCGGCTCGCGGGCGGGCAGGTGAGCGTCGCGATGGCGTCGCGTCTGCACGAGCTCGGCACGCTGGTGATGCCGTCCGGCGTGCCCGGGCACGCCCGCCCGGCGACGTACGACGACCTCGAGCTGTGCCGGGAGTGGCTGGCCGACTTCGGGCACGCGGCCCGGGAGCAGTCCTCGAACAAGGCCTACGCCCACGAGCACGCTGCGGTCGGCGAGGACGAGGTGCGGCGCCGGATCGAGGAGTTCCTGCTGCTGTGGGAGGTCGACGGTGAGGTCGTGTCCCTGGTCGGCGCGACGCCGCCGGCGCACGGCGTGGTCCGGATCGCGCCGGTCTACACGCCGAAGGAGCAGCGGGGCCACGGCTACGGCACCGCGGTGACCGCCGAGGCCTCACGCCTCCTCGGCGCCGACGGCACCCGGCTGTGCCTGTTCACCGACGCCGACAACCCCGTCTCCAACCACGTCTACGCCAAGATCGGCTACCGCCCCGTCGTCGACATGGCCAACCACACGATCGTCCCCTGACGAGCCGACTCGGCGTCTCAGTCGACGGTGAAGCGGCGGCCGAGGTAGTGGTCGACAGCAGGCCAGATGTGGCCCTCCGACTCGGCGGCGTTGGTCCAGCGCAGGGACCAGCCTCCGCCAGTGGCGGTGGTGATGTCGGCGGAGCGGCGGCCGCTGCTGCTCTGCTTGAGGTGGAGGGCGCGGATCTGGTCCCAGGGGAGGTAGGCGGAGTTGGAGGCGGTGGCCAGCTCGGCGGGTGACCTGTCCAGGGCGCGCTGGATCAGCTTCCTGCCGGGCGAGCCGGAGGTCACCGAGGCCAGGCCGGTGGCGAGGCGGTCGGAGCCGGAGGGCTTGAGCAGCATCAGCCCTGTTTCGGTCACCAGGAGCGTACGGAAGCCGTCGCCGGAGATCGGGGCCAAGGCGCCGATGTAGCCGTCGGGCGGCGACGGGGCCGGCGTCTCGGCGTCAGGGTCCGCCTGCGTCTCGGCGTCGACCTGCGCGTCGAGTTGGTGCACCCAGGCGCGCAGCGCGGCGGCGTAGCCGGGGGAGCCGAGCGCCTCGTAGGCGAGCTCCTCTGGGTCGACCTCCTGGCCGGCGATGTCGACCAGCCGCCACGGACCGGCCCAGCTGAGCTCGTAGCGCGCCTTGTCCTCGCCGACCAGCTCGTGGGCGATGGCGGCGCCGAGAAGCCGGGCGATGACCTTCCGCTTCGCCTCGTCAGCCTCGTTGCCAGCCGCCTCGGGGGTCGTGGACTCGATGTCGACCAGGTCCAGGAGCGTGTCGAGGTTGCCGGAGGCGATCAGGTCGAGGGCCCCGCGGACGGTGGCCGGCACGATCTGGTTCTCCTGCATCGCGTTCAGGAGCGTCTCGGCGTTGATCGCCGCCGCACGGGCGCCGGCGACGCTCACGATCTCGGCCATCGGCGCCGGCGTCAGACCCGAGCCGGCGAACGTCTTGTCCTCGAGGGCGAGGAAGTTCTGGGACGGGTAGCGCAGGATGCTGGCGGCGTTGCCGGAATTGTCCGCCTCGTCCGCGGAGGCCATCGCCTCCAGTCGCTCGATCCGCTCCGCCATCGGTGGGTGTGAGTCGTAGGCCGACGTCTTCGCCTCGGGCGGCGCAGCGCTGATCCTGGCGAGCTCCTCGAGCCGCTCGGGGTCGCTCATCAGGTTGGTGAAGTTGTCGAAGAAGCGCGTGGGCCGCAGGCCGTAGTGGGTGCCGGCCTCGACGTACTGCTCCAGGTAGATGTGCCAGGCGGCGTCGAGCGCGGGGAGGGTGCGCAGCGTGGTGGCCGCGGTCCGCGGCCCGGCGACGGTCGCGCTGAGCTGGTCGGCGTCGATCTCATGGGCGTGCGCGAGCGGGCGGGTCAGGGAGAAGAAGAGACGGGCGTACGTCCGGAACGGCCGCTTCACCAGCGGGTTGGAGAGGCCCGCGGCGACCTCGGCGATCGCCAGGCGGCTCCGGTGGATGAGGGCGCCTAGCCGGGAGCGGCTGGTGCTGTGGTGGCCGAGCTCGTGGGCGAGCACCGCGTGGAGCTGGTTGCGGGAGAGGCCCTGGAGGAGAGGTACGCCGAGGAACATGCGCCGGGTCCCGGTCCTGAGCCCGAGCAGGCTGGTCTCCTCGCTGACCGCCGCGTTGACCTCCGGCACCAGCCGGATCTCGTCGGGGGCGCGGGTCCCGGCGGTGGCGGCCAGCGCGCGGACCTCGGCCCACAGCCCGGGCTGCTCCTGCTCGGTGAGGACGAGTCCGCCGGGGTCGCCCGAGGACCTGGTGCGCCGCCGTGGGGCCATCTGCTGACCGACCAGCGCGAAGGCAGCCAGGACGTAGGCAACGGCCAGGAACGAGACCGCGAGAGCAGCCCGGAGCGTACGCATGAATGGTGGACCTTGTGGGGGGATGGGGTTCAGTCCGAGATGAGTGGGAGGGTAGCGGGTCTGGCAATTCGCTGGGAAGCGCCTACACCATAGACTCGACCCGATGAGTGAGACTCCCGCGCCGCGTCTGGCGGCCACGATCGAGGAGGTCTGGGAAGCGCTGCAGTCGCGCTGGCCCGAGACCCGGCTCGAGCCTTCCCTGGACCGGATCCGCGCCCTGCTCGAGATCCTCGGTGATCCGCAGAACGCGTTCCGGATCATCCAGCTGACCGGCACCAACGGCAAGACCTCCACCTCCCGGATGATCGACACGCTGCTGCGGTCCCTCGACCTGCGCGTGGGGCGGTTCACCTCGCCCCACGTGGAGCGGATCAACGAGCGGATCTCGATCGACGGCGAGCCGCTGACCGACGACGAGTTCGTGGCCGCGTTCAACGACGTCGCCCACTACCTCGGCATGGTCGACGACGACCAGCCGCACCCGCTGTCGTTCTTCGAGTCCATGGTCGGGATGGCCTACGCCAAGTTCGCCGAGGCGCCGGTCGACGTGGCCGTCGTCGAGGTCGGGCTGGGCGGTGGCTGGGACGCGACCAACGTCGCGAACGCCGACGTCGCAGTGGTGACCCCGATCGCCGTCGACCACGCGAAGTACCTCGGTGACAACCCGGTCGCCATCGCGCGCGAGAAGGCCGGGATCATCAAGCCGGATTCGGTCGCCGTGATCGCCGAGCAGTCCGTCGAGGTCGCCGCGGTGCTGGACCAGCACGCGGCAGAGGTCGGCGCCCGGCTGCTGTGGGAGGGCACCGACTTCGGGGTCGTCTCCCGCACCCCGGCCGTGGGCGGACAGATCCTCACGCTGCGTGGCCTGCGAGGGGAGTACGAGGACCTCTTCCTGCCCCTCTACGGCGCCCACCAGGCGCAGAACGCCGCGACGGCGCTGGCCGCGGTCGAGGCGTTCCTGGGAGACACCGTGCTGGCCGACGAGCTCGTGCGCGACGCGTTCGCCAAGGTCGACTCGCCGGCGCGGCTGGAGATCATGCGGTCGTCCCCGACCGTCCTGCTCGACGCCGCCCACAACCCAGCCGGTGCCGAGGCTACGGTCGCCGCCCTCGAGGACTCCTTCTCCTTCTCCGGTGTCGTCGGTGTCATCGGGGTGATGGGCGACAAGGACGTCGAGGGTCTGCTCGCCGTCTTCGAGCCCGTGCTTGAGCATCTCGTCGTCACCCAGAACTCCACCGAGCGAGCCCTTCCCGCGGTCGAGCTCGCCAAGATCGCCGTCGACCTCTACGGCGAGGAACGGGTCTCGGTGGTCCCGCGTCTCGCCGACGCCATCGACGCCGCGATCGGCCTGTCGGAGTCCTCCGGCGGCGGCTCGATCTCCGAGGGCGCGGTGCTGGTGACGGGCTCCGTGGTGACCGCCGGAGAGGCGCGTACGCTGCTGGGCTCCCGCGGCCCGGCCGCCCGGTCGGCTGGGACCGCCCGGGTCGTCCCGACCGCCGACCCCGAGCTGGAGGCATATCTGGAGGCGGACGCAGATGACGAGTGAGCGGGAGAAGTCGCCGCGCCGCGGGATGTGTGCCGCGATCATCTCGATGGAGGGACTCGCGGTCGCGCTGGCCGCACCCGTGATGATCTCGATCGGTGGGGTCTCCGCCGGGCTGGCGCTCCCGCTGGGCCTCGGGTTCTTCGTGGCCTGCATCGTGGTGGCCGGCCTGCTGCGCCGCCCCTGGGCCTACTGGCTCGGCTGGGCGCTGCAGGTCGTCGCGATCGGGATGGGCTTCCTGATCTCGATCATGTTCGTCGTCGGCGTGATCTTCGCGGTCCTGTGGGGCATGGCCGACATCCTCGGTCGCAAGATCGAGAGCGAGCGGGCCGCGGCCTTCGAGGCGTTCGACCGGATCGCCGCCGAGGAAAGCGCCGGGGAAGAGGCCGAGCCCAGGTAGGTTGGCTGCCGTGGAGGAGCGCGACGAGCTTCAGATGGCAACCGACGACGAGACCGCGACCGACTGGGCACTCTGCCCGGCGTGCGGGAACGCGCTGGTGCTGCGGCGGCCGCGGACGCGTACGGCCCACTACGCGCACAAGGCCGGGGAGTCGTGCCGGCTCGTCGGCGCGCAGCTGCGGCGTACCAGCTCCGGGTGGGCCGTCGGCGGTGGCGAGGACGACCCGGACAGCCTCGAGAACCTCTTCGACCTGATCGAGGACGACGCACCCGGCCGCTAGGCCCTGAGCGCGCCGGTGATCGCGGCGAGCGCCTGATCGAGCTCCGCGTCGGTCACTCCGCCGAAGCCGATCACCAGGCCGGTCAGGCCGCTGGAGCGGGCGTAGGTGGAGAGCAGGTTGATCTCGAAGCCGGCAGTTCGGGCGGCGTCGCGGGCTCGGCGCGCATCCGTCTCGGGCAGCAGCCAGGTGGAGTACATCCCGGCGAGCGGGCCGGCGAGCGTGGCGTACGGGGTCATCGCCTCCGCCACCCTCGGGGCGCGCTCGGCGTAGACGCGGCGGGCGGAGCGTACGGCCCTGTCCAGCCAGCCGTCGCGGAGCAGCGTCAGCAGTGCGCGCTGCGAGGGCCAGGCGGCGCCGGCGTGGGTGATGGTGCGGCGGCGCAGGATCAGCTCGTGCAGATCGGGCGGCGCGACCAGCCAGCCGAGACGAAGCGTCGGGACCACCGACTTCGCCGCGGTGCCGAGATAGACCACCCGGCCGCGGTCCAGCCGCGCCATCGCGGGCACCGGCGCGACGTCATAGCGGAACTCCGAGTCGTAGTCGTCCTCGATCACCACCGCGTCCGCCCGTCGGGCGGCCTCCAGGAGGGTCAGCCGGTCGGCCGCCGGCATGACGCGTCCCAGCGGGTGCTGATGCGCCGGAGTGACGTACGCAGCCACCGCATCACCCAGGTCGCTCACCGTCTCCACGACGGGCAGGTCGACGACCTCACGACCGTAGGTGAGCACCGTCTCGGCAGCGGCCCGGTATCCCGGGTCCTCCACCGCCACCGGCCCGGGCCGCAGCTCGGGAAGCAGCGCGCGAAGCCCGTCTGTGGTGCCCGCGGTCACGAGGATCTCGTCCGGATGGAGCTCCAGGCCGCGGGTGCGTCCGAGCCTCGCCGCCAGCGCCTCACGCAGCTCGAGCAGACCGCGCGGATCGTCGTAGCCAGGCGGGGGAGTGGCGACCGAGACCTCCCGCCACGCCCGCCGCCATCCCGGCTCCAGCCGCGGGTCGAAGAACGGCGTGCCCGTGTCCAATCGCGACGTCACCCCGGTCGGCCGAGGCGTCGGCCGCGTCGGCCGAGACGTCATCTGGGGTGCCACTGCGGTCGTCGGGGTGCGGGTCGCGGTGACGTACGTCCCGGATCCGCGGCGCGCCTCGAGCCAGCCCTCGGCGGTGAGCTGGTCGTAGGCCTGCTCAGTCACCGCGCGCGAGACGCCCAGGTCTGCCGCGAGCGCACGGCTCGAAGGCAGCCGGTCGCCGGTCCCGAGGGTGCCAGTGAGGACCAGGGCGCGGACCTGGCCGGCGAGCTGGGCGGGGAGCGGCTCGCCGGAGGTGCGGTCGAGGGTCACGGGGAGCATCGGTTCGAATGGCCTGTCGGAGTCGGTCGGAATTGGCCCGTGCATGCAGGCCACTTCGCTACCAGGATGGTGCCATGAGCACGACGTTGTCACCCACCCCACGCACCCGGATCAGCCGCGGGAAGAACCGCGCCGTCCCCGACCGCGAGCGCCTGCACACCTTCCTCGGCGAGGCACTCATCGCCCACCTGGGCGTCACCGTCGGGTCGGGCGACGAGGCCCACCCGGTCGTCCTGCCCACCGCGTACGGCTTCGATCTCGACGGCCCGGACGCAGGCGGGTCGCTCTACCTGCACGGCTCTGTGGCCGCCGGCTGGCTCGCGCGGGCGCTGGAGCGCGACGTGTGCGTCACGATCACCGAGCTCGACGGTCTGGTCGCAGCGCGGAGCGGGTTCCACCATTCGATGAACTACCGCTCTGCCGTGGTCATCGGCCGCGCACGCCTGGTCGAGGACCCAGAGGAGCGCGAGCGCGCCCTCGCCCTGGTCGTCGACCAGATGATCCCCGGCCGCTGGGACACCCTGCGTCCGGCGACCCGCAAGGAGCTCGCCGCGACCGCCGTACTCGCCCTCCCGCTCGCCGAGGCGTCGATGAAGGCGCGCGCCGAGGGGCCGGTCGACGACCCCGACGACATCGAGGCCGGGACCTGGGCGGGGGTCATCCCGATCCACCGCGTCGCCGGCGCCCCGGTCACCGCCGAGGACGCGACCGGGCCGGTGCCGGAGGATGTCGTACGCCGCGCCGCCGGGCTGGACCTTCGTCAAGGTATGTAGCCGAAGGGTCACATCCCGTGCGGAAGTCCGCTGGGGATGTGACCCTTGACCTGCATACCTTGACGAAGGAACAGGCGACGCTCAGCTGAGACCGGCGCGCCGCAGCGCATCTGCCATGGCGCTGTTGGCCGGCGCGGACGAGCCGCGCCCGCCACCCTGGCCACCCTGGCCGCCACGGTTGCCACCGGGACGCCCGCCACCCTTGCCGCCGCCGTTGCCCTTGGGTCCGCCCTTGCCCTGGCCACGCTGGCCACGGCCGGGGCGGCCGCCGGACTCGCCCTTGGCGGGAGCTTCCGCGGGAGCGTCGTCGTTGAGCCGGAGCGTGAGCGAGATCCGCTTGCGGGCCTCGTCGACCTCCTGGACCTTGACGCGCACCACGTCACCGGAGCGGACCACGTCGCGCGGGTCCTCGACGAACTTGTCCGACATCGCGGAGATGTGGACGAGGCCGTCCTGGTGGACGCCGATGTCGACGAAGGCGCCGAAGGCGGCCACGTTGGTGACGGTGCCTTCCAGGACCATGCCGGGACGCAGGTCGGCGATCACGTGCACCGACTCGGAGAAGGTCGCCGTGCGGAACTCCGGACGCGGGTCGCGTCCGGGCTTCTCGAGCTCGGCGAGGATGTCTGTGACCGTCGGCAGGCCGAACTTCTCGTCGACGAACTCCGACGGCTTCAGCGACTTCAGCGCCGAGGCGTTGCCGATCAGCGACCCGATGTCCGCCGACGCCTTGTCCAGGATGCGGTTGACGACCGGATAGGCCTCCGGGTGCACACCGGACATGTCGAGCGGGTCGTCGCCGCCGCGGATCCGGAGGAACCCGGCCGCCTGCTCGAACGCCTTCGGGCCGAGTCGCGCCACCTTGGTGAGCTCGCGGCGGGTGCGGAAGGGGCCGTTGGTGTCCCGGTGCGCGACGATCGCCGAGGCGAGCGACTCGGTGATCCCCGAGACCCGGCGCAGCAGGGGAGCCGAGGCGGTGTTGAGGTCGACGCCGACGCCGTTCACGCAGTCCTCGACGACGGCGTCCAGGGACTTGGAGAGCCCGTATTCGGGCAGGTCGTGCTGGTACTGCCCGACGCCGATCGACTTCGGCTCGATCTTCACCAGCTCGGCCAGCGGGTCCTGGAGACGGCGCGCGATCGACACCGCCCCACGGATCGACACGTCGAGATCCGGAAGCTCGGCGGAGGCGTAGGCCGAGGCGGAGTAGACCGAGGCGCCCGCCTCGGAGACCATCACCTTGGTCATCTTCAGGTCCGGCAGCAGCTTGAGCAGGTCGGCGGCGAGCTTGTCGGTCTCGCGCGAGGCGGTGCCGTTGCCGATCGCGATCAGGTCGACCGAGTGCTTCTTCGCCAGCTTCGCCAGCGTGGCCAGTGATCCGTCCCAGTCGCGCCGCGGCTCGTGCGGGTAGACCGTCGAGGTGTCGACCACCTTGCCGGTCGCGTCCACGACGGCCACCTTCACGCCCGTCCGGATGCCGGGGTCGAGGCCCATCGTCGCCCGGGTGCCGGCCGGCGCGGCCAGCAGCAGGTCGCGCAGGTTGTCGGCGAAGACCGCGATCGCGGCCTCCTCGGCGGCGGTGCGGATCCGGGTGCGCATGTCGAGCTCGAGGCGGAAGAGGATCCGCGTACGCCACGCCCACCGCACCGTCTCGGCCAGCCACTTGTCCGCCGGACGGCCGGAGTCCGTGATCCCGAAACGAGCAGCGATCGAGCGCTCGTAGTCGGTCACCTCGCCCGGCTCCGGCTCCTCGGCGTAGGGGGAGAGGGTGACGTCGAGAACCTCCTCCTTCTCCGCGCGCAGGACGGCCAGGGTGCGGTGCGACGGTAGCGATGCGTACGCCTCCGAGAACTCGAAGTAGTCGGAGAACTTCGCCGCCGCCGGGTCGTTCTCGCGGCCCTCGCGGACGCGGGTCACCAGGCGACCCTGCTTCCACATCCGCTCCCGCAGCGTGCCGATCAGGTCGGCGTCCTCGCCGAACCGCTCGACCAGGATCGCCCGGGCGCCGTCGAGCGCGGCCTTGGTGTCGGCGACCTGCTCTCCGAGGTACTTCTCCGCCTCGACGACCGGGTCCAGCGACGGGTCGGCCAGCAGACCGTCGGCCAGCGGCTCGAGCCCGTTCTCGCGGGCGATCATCGCCTTGGTGCGACGCTTCGGCTTGAACGGCAGGTAGATGTCCTCCAGCCGCGCCTTCGTATCGGCGGCGAGGATCGAGGCCTGCAGCTCCGGGGTGAGCTTGTCCTGCTTCGCGATCTCGGCGAGCACGGCGGCACGCCGCTCCTCCAGGTCGCGCAGGTAGCCGAGTCGCTCCTCCAACGTACGCAGCTGGGCGTCGTCGAGGCCGCCGGTCACCTCCTTGCGGTAGCGCGCGATGAACGGCACCGTCGAGCCCTCGTCGAGCAGGGCGACCGCTGCGGTCACCTGCGCCGGGCGCACCCCGAGATCTTCGGCGATGCGGGCCGGGATGGCGGCCATCGAGTCTGCGAGCGTCGGAGCTGATGGGGTTGTCGTCACGGGGCGCCATCCTGCCGCATCCCACCGACATGGTTTCAACATGGCCGACAAGTGCACAGCGGCGACCGGCCCGAACGTGCCCGGGCGGGCCCTCACCGATACGCTCGGCCCCATGACGCAGCGCACGTTCGTGATCCTGAAGCCCGACGCCGTCCGCCGGGGCCTGGTGGGGGAGATCCTGTCCCGCTACGAGGCCAAGGGCCTCTCGATCGTGAAACTGGAGCACCGCACCATCGACGCGGGCATGGCCGACGAGCACTACGCCGAGCACGTCGAGCAGCCGTGGTACCCGCCGCTGCGTGACTTCGTCACCTCCGGCCCGCTCGTCGCCGCCGTCCTCGAGGGCGACGAGGCGATCGAGGTCGTCCGCGCGCTCAACGGTGCCACCGACGGTCGCAAGGCCGCCCCGGGCACCATCCGCGGCGACTACTCCCTCTCCAACCGCGAGAACCTCGTCCACGGCTCCGACTCGCCCGAGTCGGCCGACCGCGAGATCAAGCTCTGGTTCGGCGCCTGAGGCGACCGGAGAGTCTGACCCGAGATCGCGCCGGTGGCCCTACCGGCGCGATCTCTCATTTGCCCTGGAGGCCGCTTTCGCGGGCCTCTGTCAGCCGTTCCGCAACACCCGGTGAACACAGGCATCCCCTGGTTCGGCGAAGTGGATGCACCCCGTATCGTTGCGGTTTCGGCGAGCCTCTCCGGATTGAGGCTCGGACCTTCGTAGCCTCGTCGGGAGGCCCGCATCCTGCAGCACAGATCCCCGACGCGGCGCCCCGGGAACGCGAGGACGCATGGCGAGCATCATTGGACGTGACATGGCGGTGGACCTCGGCACCGCAAACACACTCGTCTACGTCCGCGGCAAGGGTGTCCTTGTCGATGAGCCGAGTGTGGTCGCGCTCAACAAGAACACCGGCGAGATGGTCGCCGTCGGCCATGAGGCCAAGAAGATGCTGGGACGTACGCCTGACGACATCGTCGCGCTGCGACCGCTGAAGGACGGCGTGATCGCCGACTTCGAGGCGACCGAGCAGATGCTCCGCTACTTCATCCATCAGGTCCATCGCCGCCGCTACTTCGCCAAGCCGCGGATGGTCATCTGCGTCCCGTCCGGGATCACCGCGGTCGAGATCCGCGCGGTGAAGGAGGCCGGCTACCAGTCCGGCGCCCGGATGGTGAACATCATCGAGGAGCCGATGGCGGCCGCGATCGGCGCCGGGCTCCCGGTGCACCTGCCGACCGGAAACATGGTCGTCGACATCGGCGGCGGCACCACCGAGGTCGCGGTGATCAGCCTCGGCGGCATCGTCACCTCGCAGTCGATCCGGACCGCCGGCCACCAGCTCGACAACGCGATCATGACCTGGCTGAAGAAGGAGCACGCGCTGCTCCTGGGAGAGCGCACCGCCGAGGAGGTCAAGATGACCCTCGGCTCGGTCTGGCCGCTGCCCAACGAGCCCGAGGCCGAGATCAGGGGACGCGACCTGGTCAGCGGCCTGCCGCGCACCGTGACCGTCTCGAGCGCCGAGGTGCGCAAGGCGATCGAGGAGCCGCTGCACGACATCTTCGACGCGGTCCGCTCCACCCTCGACCAGACCCCGCCCGAGCTGGCCGGCGACATCATGGACCGCGGCATCGTGCTGACCGGCGGTGGTGCCCTCCTGCGCGGGCTCGACGAGCGCCTGCGCCACGAGACCGGCATGCCCGTCCACGTCGCCGAGTCCCCGCTGACCTCGGTCGCGATGGGAGCCGGCCGCTGCGTCGAGGACTACGACGTGCTCCGCCCCGTCCTGGTGAACGAGAACAGGAGATGGTGACGTGTCGTTGCTGAGCCCCCGCCCCAGCGAACGTCTGCGCAAAGGGCTGGAACAACGCAAAGGGCCAAAACCCATGGCCCGTACGCCGCGGGAGCGGCTCAACCGCCGCGGCAGCCTCGAGACCAAGGCCGGCGGCGGTGGTCCGAAGCGCTCCTGGCTGATCGCGCTCATCCTGTGCTGCGCGACGCTGGCCACGCTCGACCAGACCCCCGTCCTGGAGCCGGCCCGCGCCGCCGTCGGCGAGGTGATCTCCCCGCTGGAGACCGGCGCGGCGCTGGTGGCCCGCCCGTTCACCGACATCCCGGAGTGGTTCGACACCCGCGACGAGCTGCGCGACCGGGTCGCGAAGCTCGAGGCCGAGAACTCCACGCTGCGCCGCCAGGTCGAGGTCACCGACCACGGCCGCGCCAAGCTCGCCGAGTACGAGTCGATCACCCGCGCCGCCGAGGACCTCGGCTACGCCATGGTGCCGGCGCGGGTCACCGCCTACGGCCCCGCCCAGACCTTCAACCGCACCGTCACCATCGACGCCGGCAGCGCCGCCGGGATCAGGTCCGACATGTCGGTCGTGACCGGCGACGGCCTGGTCGGCCGGGTCCTGCGGGTCACCAAGACCTCGGCGACGGTCCTGCTGATCGTCGATGCCGCCTCGGTCGTCGGCGGCCGCCTCGGCGGTGCCGACCGCAGCGGCAAGAAGTCCGGCCAGGTCGGCATGGTCCGGGGCTCCGGCGTGGTCGCCGGAGGCGCCAACGCCGGTCTGCTGACCCTCGACCTCGTCGACCAGTCCACCACTCCGCTCAAGGGCGACACGGTCATCACCTGGGGTGACGGCCGGGCCGCTCCTTACGTCTCCGGGCTGCCGATCGGCGAGGTGACCGACAGCTTCGAGAGCGTGCGTGACTCCTCGCAGACGGTCCGGATCAAGCCGTACGTCGACTTCGGCTCGCTCGACGTCGTCGGTGTGGTGGTGCCCAACGACACCATGAGCGACCGGGCCGTCATCACACCGGAAGGGGAGCTGCGATGAGCGAGATGGAAGGCCGTGCCTCCGGCGCCGCTCCGGTGCTGCGCAACGTCCTGGTCGGCATGCTGGTCGTCATCGCCGTCGTCCTCCAGTTGAGCGTGGCGCCGGCCTTCGCCATCCGCGGGATCACCCCTGACCTGGCGCTCCTGGTCGTCCTCGCGGTCGCGCTCACCCGTGGCGGGCAGGCCGGTCTGGTGACCGGGTTCGCCGCCGGCGTACTCCTCGATCTGGCGCCGCCCGCCGACCACACCGCAGGCCGGTGGGCGCTCGCGCTGCTGATTGTCGGCTACGTCGCCGGACGCGTCCGCGAAGGGAGCATCGGCGAGGGCAGCATCCACGGTGGCCAGGGCCGTCCCAACGCGATGACCGTGATGGCCACGGTGGCCACCTGCGCGTTCATCGGGGTCAGCATCTTCGCGGTCAGCGGCCTGATCCTGGGGGAGGCGCCGCTGACGCTGCTGCCGACCGTGGCGATCAGCGTGGGCTACGACCTGCTGCTGGCGCCGTTGCTGATCCCGGCGCTGCTGTGGCTGATCGGCAAGGGAGATCTCTAGTGCCCCGCCCCTCGATTCCGCACCGTAGGTCGCACGCTGCGCACGCACCTCGCTGCGTTGGCGCCGCTCGGAAGACACCCGGTATGCCATCGCGACGCCGCCTTGCGATGCACGCACGCATCGCACGACCTACGGCACGGCCTCTCGGGTTGGGGCACTGATGGCGGCGAGTCGACTCTCCACCGCCCAGGTCAGCCGGCTGCGGCTGATCGTGATCCAGGCGCTCGTCTTCTCGCTGCTGGCCACGCTCGGGGTCAGGCTCTTCTACCTGCAGGTACGCCACGGCGACGCCTATCAGGCAGCCGCGGCCTCGCAGTCCAAACGCGAGATCGTGCGCCAGCCGGTGCGCGGCATCATCGTCGATGCCCAGGGCCGGCCGATGGTGACCAACCGCTCCGCCTGGGTGGTCAGCCTCGACCAGGGCGTGCTCGACGGGCTCGACGACGACGACAGGAAGACGCTGATGGCCCGCGTCGCCAAGGCCGTCGACGTGTCCCCGAAGAAGCAGAACGAGGCGATCGCCAACTGGTCCGGCACCCGCTACCAGCCGGTCCCGATCGCCACCGACGTCTCCGAGTCGACCGCGCTGCGCATCCTCGAGCAGCCGGAGGACTTCCCCGGAGTGGTCGCGGAGAAGCAGACGCTGCGCTCCTACCCGAGCCCTTACGGCATCAACGCCGCCGGCGTGCTCGGCTATCTCTCTCCGATCACCGAGGACGAGAACGACAACGCCAAGGAGCGCGGCGACGAGTCGCTCAACAACACCTCGATGGTGGGTCGCTCCGGCGTCGAGAAGGAGTACGACCAGTGGCTGCGCGGGATGCCCGGCTACGACACCGTCACCGTCGACTCGCTCGGCCGTGAGATCGGGCGCGGCGACTCGGTCGCCTCCCAGCCCGGCGACACGCTGGTGACCAGCATCGACGCCAAGGTGCAGGGCCGCGCCGAGAAGCTGCTGGCCGAGTCGATGGAGACCGCCCGCAACACCTTCGACAAGATCACCGGCCGCAACTACGAGGCCGACTCCGGCTCGGTTGTGGTCATGGAGGCACAGACCGGCCGGCTGGTCGCGATGGCCAGCCAGCCGACGTACGACCCGGAGGAGTGGGTCGGCGGGATCACCCAGAAGCAGCTCGACAGGCTCTACTCCGAGAAGGCGGGCTACCCGCTGCTGCCGCGGGCCACGCAGGGCCAGTTCGCGCCCGGCTCGACGTGGAAGCCGTTCATGACGGTCGGTGCGCTCAACAACGGCTACAGCCGCGACACCCAGCTCGACTGCTCCAGCGGACTCCAGGTGGGCAACCGCTGGTTCAAGAACTACGAGTCGGCCGCCTACGGCTACATCGACTTCGCCGAGGCGCTCGAGCTCTCCTGCGACACGTTCTTCTACCGGATCGCGGTCAACTACTGGCAGAAGTACGGCTCGAACCCGGCCGACGTCAAGGCCAGGGATCCGCTGGTGGACACCGCCAAGGCCTTCGGCTTCGGCAAGCGCACCGGCATCGACCTGCCAGGGGAGTCGGCGGGCCGGATCGCGGACCGGAAGTGGAAGGCCGAGTACTACGAGGCCATGAAGGGCTACTACTGCCGGATGGACGAGAAGAAGAACGCGCCGACCTCGTTCCTGCAGCTGTTCGCCCACGAGTTCTGCATCGAGGGCAACTACTACCGCACCGGTGACGCGGTGAACTTCTCGATCGGGCAGGGCGACACGATGGTCACCCCGATCCAGCTGGCCCGGGCCTACGCCTCGCTGGCCAACGGGGGCACCCTCTTCGAGCCCAGGGTCGGGAAGGCTGTCGTCAGCGGCGACGGCACCGTGGTCGAGAAGATCGACCCGAAGGTCTCCGGCAAGGTCAAGATGTCGGCCAAGAGCATCGACTACGTCAACGAGGCGCTCCTCGGCACCCCACGCGCCGGCACCCTGGCCTGGAAGTTCGGCGGGTTCCCGCTCGACGAGGTGAAGGTGCGCGGCAAGACCGGCACCGCCGAGGTCACCGGCAAGCAGACGACCGGCTGGGTCGCTACGTACAACAAGAAGTACGTCGTCATCATGACGATCTCCCAGGGCGGCACCGGCTCGGGCTCGGTCGGTGATGCCGTACGCAAGCTGTGGGAGACGCTCTACGGAGTCGAGGAGGGCGGTGCCGAGGTGCGGCCCGACAAGGCCGCGATCCGGGGCATCGACCCGCCGAGGAACCTGCCCGCATTCGGTGCCGACGGCTCGATCGTCGCCCCGAAGGACTGAGGGGCAGAGCATGAAGAACGACGTGATGGCCTTCGTACGCCGCATCGACCTGGTCCTCCTGGGCGCGGTGCTCGTCCTGGTGTCGCTCTCGGTGCTGCTGGTCTGGTCCGCGACCATCCACCGCGATGCGATCACGGGTGGCGACACCACCGCCTACCTGCGCAAACAGGCGATCAACGTGGCCGCCGGGCTGGTGCTGATGGTGGGCGTGGTCGCGACCAACCACCGCTGGGTCCGGCTTCTGACACCCGTGGTCTACCTGGCCGCGGTGATCGGGCTGGTGCTGGTGCTCGTGATGGGCTCCACGGTCAACGGGTCGAAGTCGTGGGTGAATCTCGGGCCGGTGCAGGTCCAGCCCTCGGAGCTGGCCAAGCTGGCCGTGGTCATCGCGATGGCGCTGGTCCTGGCCGAGCGCAGCGAGGGCCGCTGGCGGGCACGGGTGTCGGTGGGCGACGTGATCGCGATGATCCTGGTCGCGGCGGTGCCGATCGTCCTGGTCCTGCTCCAGCCCGACCTCGGCACCACGCTGGTGCTCGGTGTGACGGTCTTCTGCGTGCTCGCGGCCGCGGGAACGCCGCGTCGATGGCTGGCGCTGCTGGCGTTGACCGCTGTGGCGGGTGCCACGACGGTGGTCGCGACCGGGGTGCTGAAGCAGTACCAGATCAACCGGTTCATGGCGTTCACCGATCCGTCGCTGGATCCTCGCGGGGCCGGCTACAACGTCCAGCAGGCGCGGATCGCGATCGGTGACGGCGGCATCTTCGGGCAGGGTCTCTTCCAG
The DNA here is from genome assembly GCF_045207335.1 of Nocardioides sp. NBC_00850. Lineage (NCBI taxonomy): Bacteria > Bacillati > Actinomycetota > Actinomycetes > Propionibacteriales > Nocardioidaceae > Nocardioides > Nocardioides sp. NBC_00850. Next base: position 5,336,685 of record NZ_CP108845.1, on the reverse strand, counting down.
GGCTCGCAGGCGCGTGCCGGCTTCGTCCCCGAGCAGCACACCGACTTCATCTTCACGGTCGTGGGGGAGGAGCTCGGGCTGGTCGGCTCGCTGCTGGTGATCGGGCTGATCGGCGTCGTGCTGTGGCGCGGACTGCGGATCGCGGCGCGCACCGACGACCTCTTCGGGCGCGTGGCAGCGGCCGGGATCGTGTGCTGGCTCGGCATCCAGAGCTTCCAGAACATCGGGATGTGCCTGGGCATCATGCCGGTCACCGGGGTACCGCTACCTTTGATCTCCTACGGCGGTTCCTCGATGATCGCGGCCCTGCTGGCGGTGGGTCTGCTGCTGGGCATCTCGGCCCGTTCGCGGCGCACCGGTCTGGACCGGTCCGGACCACTTCAGGACCTCCGCTCGCGTGATCGCCTGCAGGTTGCTGCAGTGCGAAAAGATGTCGCGTTTCATCGAAATTAAACTCGATTACGTTCCGTCCCGGTTGCCCTACAGGGCATCTGTGACCCCTTGCAGCCTCAACCCGAGGCTGCTTGACGACGGGAGCAGCAATCGTGAACCGACCCCACAGAGCTCGTAGTCTCGGGCTCCGCTTCGACAGAACCCAGCGCCTCGGCGCACTGGCAGCAGCGACGGTCACCGCCGTCGGTGCCGCTACCACCATCCTGGCCATGTCCGGTCCCGCCGGCGCAGCAGACAGTCCGGCACCGCTGATCGGTGCCGAGAGGTCGACGGCCATCGACAACTCCTACATCGTCGTGATGAAGGGCAGCGGTGCGGCGGCCAAGGCCAACGCCGCCGACGCCCGGGCGCTCGCCAAGGAGAAGGGTGGCTCGGTGAAGTACGCCTATGACAAGGCGGTCACCGGATTCTCCGCCACGCTCGACGCCGACGCGCTCGACGCGCTCCGCAGCAACCCCGATGTGGACTACATCGAGGCCAACCAGGTCGTGAAGGCCAGCGGCGACCAGGCCAACCCCACCTGGGGGCTCAACCGGATCGACCAGCGCAACCTGCCGCTGAACTCGAACTACCACTACGACTACACCGGCTCGGGTGTGAAGGCGTACATCATCGACACCGGCATCCGTTCCGCGCACGCGGACTTCGGCGGCCGGGTGACCTCCGGCTACACCGCCATCGGGTCCAGCACCGAGGACGAGAACGGCCACGGCACCCATGTCGCCGGCACCGTCGGCGGGTCGACGTACGGTGTCGCCAAGAACGTCACCCTCGTGCCCGTCCGCGTGCTCGACGCCTCCGGGTCCGGCACGACCGCCGGCGTGATCGCGGGTGTGAACTGGGTGACCTCCAACCACACCTCCGGTCCGGCGGTCGCCAACATGTCGCTCGGCGGCGGGGTCTCCTCGACCCTCGACTCCGCGGTCTCCAGCTCGATTGCGGACGGTGTCACCTACGCCGTGGCCGCGGGCAACGACTCCGGTGCGAACGCGTGCAACGGCTCGCCCGCCCGAGTGGCCGGAGCCCTGACCGTCGGCTCGACGACCAACACCGACGCCAGGTCGAGCTTCTCCAACATCGGCTCGTGCGTCGACCTGTTCGCCCCGGGCTCCTCGATCACCTCGGCGTGGCACACCTCCAACACGGCGACCAACACGATCTCCGGTACGTCGATGGCGACCCCGCACGTCGCGGGAGTGGCAGCGCTCTACCTGCAGGCGAACCCGACGGCATCGGCCTCCGCCGTCGCCTCGGCGATCAACTCCAACGCCACCACCGGCGTGGTCACCTCGCCCGGGACCGGTTCACCCAACCGTCTCCTCCATTCGCTGTGGAGCGGTGGCACCGACCCGACGGACCCGCCGACCACGGGCAACCTGCTGACGAACCCGGGCTTCGAGTCGGGCGCGACCGGCTGGAGCGCCTCCTCCGGTGTGATCGACAACTCGAGCAGCGCGCCGGCGCGTACGGGCTCCTACAAGGCGTGGCTGAACGGCTACGGCTCCGCCCACACCGACACGCTGTCGCAGTCGGTCACCCTGCCCACGACCGGCAAGACCCTGTCGTTCTACCTGCGGGTCATCACCAACGAGACGACCACCTCGACGGCCTACGACAAGCTGACCGTCAAGGTCGGGTCGACGACGCTGGCGACGTACTCCAACCTGAACGCGAGCTCGTCGTACTCGCTGAAGTCGTTCTCGCTCGGGTCCTTCGCCGGCAGCACCGTCACACTGACGTTCACCGGCACCGAGGACTCCTCGCTCGGAACCAGCTTCCTGATCGACGACACCTCCGTCGCCTGATCTCGGGCGCACATCCGATGGCCTGATCCGAGGCCTGACCACGCCGGGTCGCTCGCGTAACGCGGGCGGCCCGGCGTGTTGGTTACAGCCATTTTTCCTACCTTGTTTATGGCCTGTTTATGGGTGTTCACCTTTGGTATCTGCACGTTGCTGCAATGCGAAGAGTTGGGTCGTTACGGGTGCTACGTAACGTGATTACGTGGTTGACCGAACGCTTCGGGTTGCGGCCGTAGGGAGGGCGCAGGGCGTTCGGCCGGCACGTGCGAGGTCTGCGCGTGGGACCACCTACAGGCGGTTCCCAAGTCCGGTGCAATGAATGGTTGTGGCCCCATCGGGCCGCACGATGACGGGAGTCAGTTCGTGAACCGAACCATCAAGAACCGGGCCTTCAAGGCGCCGGCAGTCATCTCCGCCGTAGCTGTTGGAGCAGCAGCCTCGGCGATCGCTTTCACCGTCCCGGCCGGTGCCGCGGACAGTCCTGCACCGCTGCGCGGCGCGGACGCCTCGACCGCAATCGAGGGCCAGTACATCGTCGTGATGGAGAAGCAGGGCCGCAGCGACATGGCCAAGTCCGAGGCCAAGTCGGTCCGCAGCGAGGCCCGCGACGCCGGTGGAGACGTACGGGAGGTCTTCAACACGGCGTTCAACGGCTTCTCGGCCTCGCTCGACAAGGACGCGCTCGAAGAGGTCCGCTCCAACCCGGACGTCGCCTACGTGCAGGCCAACCACCGCTACACCACCCAGGGTGACCAGGCTGACCCGACCTGGGGTCTGGACCGGGTCGACCAGGCCGCGCTGCCGCTCGACAAGAACTACCACTACGAGCAGACCGGTGCGGGCGTGACCGCCTACATCATCGACACCGGCGTCGCGACCGACCACTCGGAGTTCAGCGGCCGCATCGGTGAGGGCTTCGACGCCGTCGACGGTGACACCGACCCGACCGACGGCAACGGCCACGGCACCCACGTCGCGGGCACCGTCGCCGGCACCACCTACGGTCTGGCCAAGGAGGCCACGATCGTTCCGGTCCGTGTCCTCGACGACCAGGGCTCCGGCACCACCGAGGGTGTCGTCGCGGGCATCGAGTGGGTCACCGAGAACCACACCGACGGCCCGGCCGTCGCCAACATGTCGCTCGGTGGTGGCAACGACGCCGCTCTCGACGCGGCCGTCCAGGCCTCGATCGCCGACGGCGTGACCTACGCCGTCGCGGCCGGCAACGAGAGCTCCGACGCCTGCGGTTCCTCGCCGGCGGCCGTTCCGGAGGCGATCACCGTCGGTGCCACCGACGACACCGACGCCGCCGCGGACTTCTCCAACACCGGTGAGTGCCTCGACATCTTCGCCCCCGGCGTCGACATCACCTCGGCCTGGAACGACGGCTCGACCAACACCATCTCCGGTACGTCGATGGCGACCCCCCACGTCGCCGGTGCCGCCGCGCTCTTCCTCGAGGCGAACCCCTCGGCCACCCCGGCCGACGTCGCCACGGGCCTGACCGGCGCCGCCACCCCCGACGTGGTCACCAACCCGGGCACCGGTTCGCCGAACCTGCTGCTCACCACGCTGTTCTGAGCCACCGGCTCTGAGCTCAGGGTGTTGGGGCCGTCCGGGAGGGGCGGCCCCAACACCCATTTCCGCTCCGCTACAACGGCTTGGTCCACTCGATGGTGTGCCGGAACCCGAGGCGGCGGCGGATCGAGGCGCCGGGCATGACGTCTCGGACGGTCTCGCGCAGCTCGTCGAAGGGCATCGTCGGGTCCGTGATCGGGACCGGGGTGACGGGTGTGCCGTCGGCCGACGGCCACGGATGCTTGACGTAGCCGATCACCGGATTGGTCACGGCTGACGCGAGGTCCCAGAGGTGATCCGTCGCGCTGCGCGGCGGCGCGAGGCCGACCGCCAGGAAGCGCCCTCCCGGCTCCAGGAGACGGCGCACATCAGCGAGGGCGGCGGCGACGTCCAGATGGTGCAGGACGGCGACCATCGTGACCAGGTCGACCGGCCCGGTGGTCTCGGCCCAGGGGCGACCGTCGACGGTGACGTTGGCGAGACCCGCGCAGCGGGCGGTGGCGTGTCGCCGCATCTCCTCGTCCCGATCGTTCCCGCGGACCGCTGCGAACCGCGGCGACAACGCGGCGACGAGCTCGCCGCGGCCGCAGCCGACGTCCAGCGCGCTGCGGCGCCACGCCGGCAGGTTCGCGAGGATCCAGCTGTGGAAGTGGTCGTTGTGGCTCCAGGGATGCCGGGCGTTGAGCCTGGCCATGCCTGTCGCCACGGTCCCGCCGGCGAACTCTCCTGCCCACGTACGCAAAGCCATGCCCGGCATTCTGTCCTCGCGACGCCAGGTTTGGTAGGGGAGTCAGGAGGCGGCGTACGCTTGGGGTTGATCGTTCCCGAGCTTTGAGGTGCCCATCGTGACCGTCGCCCAGAGCGACCTCGTTCCTGAGTCTGTCTTCCCTCGGCTGGAGCCGCGCCTGGCGCTGGTGTCCAAGCCGATCCAGTACGTCGGTGGGGAGCTCAACTCGACCGTCAAGAAGTGGGACGAGGTCGAGGTGCGGTGGGCGCTGATGTACCCCGACGCCTACGAGGTCGGCCTGCCCAACCAGGGTGTCCAGATCCTCTACGAGGTGCTCAACGAGCGTGACTGGATCGCCGCCGAGCGCACCTACGCCGTGTGGCCCGACCTCGAGAAGATCATGCGCGAGGGTGACGAGCACGGGCCGATCCCGCAGTTCACCGTCGACGCCCACCGTCCGGTGAAGGCGTTCGATGTGTTCGGGCTCTCGTTCTCGACCGAGCTCGGCTACACCAACATGCTCAACGCGCTCGACCTCGCCGGGATCCCGTTGCACGCGGTCGACCGCGGCGACGACGACCCGGTGGTGCTCGCCGGCGGCCACGCCGCGTTCAACCCCGAGCCGATCGCCGACTTCCTCGACGCTGCCGTGCTCGGCGACGGCGAGGAGGTCGTGCTCAAGATCTCCGAGGTCGTGCGCGAGTGGAAGAAGGACGGTCGCCCCGGCGGCCGCGACGAGCTGCTGCGGCGCCTCGCCGTCTCCGGTGCCGTCTACGTGCCGAAGTTCTACGACGTGAACTACGCCGCCGACGGCCAGATCGAGGCCGTGGTCCCCAACCGCCCCGACATCCCGTGGCGGGTGCGCAAGCACACCCTGATGGACCTCGACGCCTGGCCCTACCCGCGGAATCCCTTGGTGCCCTTGGCCGAGACCGTGCACGAGCGGTTCTCGGTGGAGATCTTCCGCGGCTGCACCCGTGGCTGCCGCTTCTGCCAGGCCGGGATGATCACCCGCCCGGTGCGCGAGCGCTCGATCACGACCATCGGCGACATGGTCGAGAACGGGATCCGGAAGTCCGGTTTCGAGGAGGTCGGCCTGCTCTCGCTGAGCTCGGCGGACCACACCGAGATCGGTGACGTCGCGACCGGCCTGGCCGACCGCTACGAGGGCACCAACGTGTCGCTCTCGCTGCCCTCGACCCGTGTCGACGCCTTCAACATCACCCTGGCCAACGAGTTCTCCCGCAACGGCCGTCGCTCCGGTCTGACCTTCGCCCCCGAAGGTGGTTCCGAGCGGATGCGCAAGGTGATCAACAAGATGGTCACCGAGGAGGACCTGATCCGCACCGTCGGAGCGGCCTACTCCCACGGCTGGCGCCAGGTGAAGCTCTACTTCATGTGCGGCCTGCCGACCGAGACCGACGAGGACGTGCTCCAGATCGCCGAGCTCGCCAAGAAGGTCATCGCCAAGGGCCGCGAGGTGTCGGGCCGCAACGACATCCGCTGCACCGTCTCGATCGGTGGCTTCGTACCCAAGCCCCACACCCCCTTCCAGTGGGCCTCCCAGCTCGACCACGAGACCACCGACGAGCGGCTGCAGAAGCTGCGCGACGTGGTCCGCTCCGACAAGAAGTTCGGCCGGGCGATCGGGTTCCGCTACCACGACGGCAAGCCCGGCATCGTCGAGGGCCTGCTGTCTCGCGGCGACCGTCGGGTCGGCCGGATCATCGAGCACGTCTGGCGCGACGGCGGCCGCTTCGACGGCTGGAGCGAGCACTTCTCCTACGACCGCTGGATGACCGCCGCCGAGACCGGTCTCGCCGGCACCGGCGTCGACCTCGACTGGTACACCACCCGCGAGCGTGAGTACGACGAGATCCTCCCCTGGGACCACCTCGACTCCGGCCTCGACAAGGACTGGCTCTGGGCCGACTGGGAGGACGCCCTCGCCGTCGCCAACGGCGAGGACATCGAGGTCGAGGACTGCCGCTGGACCCCCTGCTACGACTGCGGCGTCTGCCCGGAGATGAACACCGACATCCAGATCGGCCCCACCGGCAAGAAGTTGCTGCCGCTGTCCGTGGTCTGAGTCGTACGACTCGTCTGAGAGCCGTCGCTTTCCCGCATGTGCACCTCACATGCGGGAAAGTGACCGCCGTAGCTCTTGATCGGGGACTAGTCGCGCGCATCGTGCCGGTGACGGGGTCTTCGGAGACGGCCCAGCAAGAGACCACGTAGGGCTCGTCTCCGGAGATGGAGAGTCCGTAGCGCCAGGCAGCCTCGTCCTCGGGGATGTCGAGGTACTTTGCCACGGCGTTGGAGCAGAGCGGATCAGCTTCGGCTTCAGCATCCTCGAACCAGCCCTTGTCGGGGAGCGTGGAGCCGGCGACCTCCACCCCAGCTAGATGGCGGCGGTGGCCTCCACCTCGATGAGTACGTCGGGGCGGAAGAGGCCGGCGACCTGGACCAGCGAGCTGGCCGGCGGGTGTGCGAGGTCGACGAACTCGTCGCGTACCGACCGGATCAGCGGCAGCTCGGTGGTGTCGACGACGAAGTAGGTCAGCTTCACCACATCCGCCCAGGCTGCGCCCGCGGCGGCCAGGGCCACGCCGAGGTTGACGAAGGTCTGCCGGGTCTGCGCCTCCCAGCCGTCGGCCACGGCGCCCTCGTCTGTGACGCCGACCTGGCCCGAGGTCACGACCAGCCGGGCGCCGGGGTCGGTGATCACCGCGTGGCTGTAGCCGGCGGGTGCGGGAAGGTCTTCGGGGGTCAGGAACTCCATCCGCTGAAGGTAGACCCGACTCGGTCTCTTTGGCGACCGGTTACCCGCCGCTCAGCCGACCGGGCGGACCCAGCGGCGCCACTCGGCCTGCGACTCGTATCCCGAGCTCTTCCACAGCGACTGCCCCAGGTCGTTGCCCTCCAGGACCATCGCGTCGATCCGGCCCGCGCCCAGCGCCACGAGACGGGTCTCGGCGTGGTCCAGGAGGCGGCGGGCCAGCCCCTGGCGGCGTACGTCGGGATGAACCGCCAGCCGGTAGAGGTGGGCGCGCCAGCCGTCCCACCCGGAGATCAACGAACCGACGACCCGGCCCTCCTCGGTGACCGCGACCGTGCAGGCCTCCGGGTCGCGCGAGATCAGCGTCTCGACCTTCACCGCGGAGTCCGTCGGCCGCGAGTCGTTCTCCGCAGCCACCTCCCACAGCTCGAGAAGTGCGGGGACGTCAGCAGCAGCGGCTGGGCGCAACTCGATCACGGCGGGAAGTCTCCCACGCCCTCGCTCGACCACCGGTAGGTTGCCGCCATGTCGGACAACAGTTCACTGGCACGTAGATATCTCCAGCTCCTCGATGCTCGAGAGTGGGACGCCTTGGCGGCGGTGCTGGACGAGGACGTCGTCTACGACATGCCGCAGACCCGCGAGCTGATCATCGGGCGCCAGGCGTTCCTCGAGTTCAACCAGACCTACCCCGGAGAGTGGCGCCTCAGCCCGAAGATCGTGATCGCCGACGACGATCGGGCCGTGGTCTGGTTCGACTGGAGGATGGGGGACGAGTCCGGTGAGTCGCAGACGTTCCTCGAGATCCGTGGCGGCCGGATCACCCGAGTGACCGACTTCTGGCCGGAGGCGTACGACCCGCCGGAACGCGCAGTATCGGTCGAGCGCTACTGACGCGCCGGCCGTCGTACCCGACGCTGGAGCCTCAGCAGTCCGCGGCGCCGCGCATGGCGAAGTCGATGCTGACGGCGTGGTGGTCGGAGAGGCCGGTGGGGGTGACGTTGCCGTCACCGGCGGAGAGCCAGGAGTTGGGGAGCAGGTAGTCGACGCGGCCGCCGCCGTCGTGGCTGGCGCCGAGAGAGGCGCCGGCGTCGGACAGCGTGCCCAGTGCGGCGCCCAGGACGCTGGAGCCGTCGCCTGCGTTCAGGTCGCCGCCGAGGAGCTTGGCGCCGTCGTAGGCGTTCACCTTCGACATGACCGCACCGATCTGGGCCTGCCGCAGCGAGTCGGAGGTGTGGTCGAGGTGGGTGTTGAAGACGACCAGGCGCTGGCCCTCGACGAGGATGTTGGCCCGGAGCACGCCGCGCTGCTCCTTGCCGTCACGGTTGGGCAGGTGGGTGTTGTCGTAGCCGTCGATGGGGTAGCGCGACAGGATCGCGGTGCCGTAGCCACCGCGGTCGGTGATGTAGGCGTTGGCGCCGAAGACCGACTGCATGCCCAGGTGCGAGGCGATGATCGCCGGCTGGTCGACATTGCCGGAGCGGCGGCGGTTCTGGTCGACCTCCTGGAGGAGTACGACGTCGGCGCCAGAGGCCCGGATCACGCTCGCGATGCCGCCGAGCTCGCCGGGGGAGACCCGGCCACCCTTGATGTTGAAGGTCATCACGGTCAGGTTGCGCGGGACCGCGCACGGGTCGATCTTCGGCTTCTTCGGGGCCTTGTCGATCGCCGGCGGTGCGTCCAGCGTCTTGAACTTCGGCAGCGGCTCCGACAGCGCCGAGGCGGAGGCCGACGGGCTGGCCGCATCGGGATCGGCGCTCGGTGAGGAGGAGGTGTCCGCGGAGGCCTGCCTGGAGTCGCTCAACCGGGGTGCGAGGACGGTCAGCGCGGCGATGGCGCCGACCGTGAGGACCACCGCGAAGATCGGCAAAAGCTCCTTGAGGCGTACCGAGAACTTCCTGCTTCTGTGGTGGGTCACCGCGCGAGTCTCCCATTTTTCGTGCGCAAACCGTTACAGACCGTTCGCCTTCCATTCGCCGGATGGGTGATCGCGCCCGAGGACCGACATAATCGACCTCGTGCGTCAACAGCCCGAACAGCAGGCCCCGCCGGTCCAGCGTCTCCGCATCCGCTACGCGAAGCGCGGCCGGCTCCGGTTCACCAGCCACCGCGACTTCAGCCGCGCCTTCGAGCGCGCGGTCGCGCGGGCACGGATCCCGGTGGCCTACTCCTCGGGCTTCAACCCGCACCCGCGCATCTCCTACGCCGGTGCGGCGCCGACGGGAGCGGCGAGCGAGGCCGAGTACGTCGAGCTGGGACTGCGCGAGACGGTCGACCCAGCCGCGACCAAGGCTGCCCTGGACGAGGTCATGCCCGACGGCCTCGACCTGATCGACGTCGTGGACACCGCCACCTCGCCCAAGGGTGCGCTGGCCGACCTGCTCACCGGCAGCGAGTGGATCATCGACCTGCCGACGGCGCCGGAGGAGGCCGCTGCGGCGGTCGAGGCGTTCCTCGGAGCCGAGGAGGTCATCGTGTCCCGGATGACCAAGAAGGGTCTGCGTGAGTTCGATGCCCGAAGCGCGGTCGTACGCCTCGGCTCGGCGCCCCGTGAGGGTGGCTCCCGGCTGGAGCTCCTGCTCAAGCACGGCACCCCGACCGTACGTCCCGACGACGTCGTCACCGGCCTGGAGCGCATCGGCGGTCTGAAGGTCGGCCCCGAGCACGGCGGACTGCCGCTCCTGACCCGGCTCAGCCAGGGAGTCTTCGACGAGGCTTCCGGCACGATCGGCGACCCGCTCCACTAACGTGCCTTGGGTGAGGCTCTGCCGATGAGAATGGTCACCGACCGTGAGCGCCGGGCGAGACTGGCCCGCCGGCACGGGATCGCCCCCGACCACAGGTACGCCGACGTGGTGGCCGCGACGCAGGCGATGACCGCTTGGCACGCGACCGAGGCCGCGACCGTCCACCTCGCCCTGCACGCGCGGGTCCACGACCTCTGCGTCGAGGACGTCGATCGGGCGCTCTACGAGGAGCGCTCGCTGGTCAAGCAGCTGGCGATGCGGCGTACGCTCTTCGCCTTCCCGCGCGACCTGCTGCCGGCCGCGCTGGGGAGCGCCTCGGCCCGGGTGGCCGCCCAGGAGGAGAAGAACCTCTATAAGTGGCTGACCGCGGGTGGCATTCACGAGGACCAGGACGGCTGGATCGAGAAGGCGTACGCGGCGACGCTCGCCGCGCTCGCCGACGGAGAGCCGCGGACCACGACGCAGTTGCGCGAGCTGGTGCCCGAGCTCGACGCGCGTTTCCAGCTCGGCACGCCGGGGAAGAAGTGGGGCGGAGAGTTTCCGATCGGCCGCTGGGTGATCGGCACTCTCGCGGCGCAGGGTCGGCTGATGCGGGCGACCAACCTCGGTCACTGGCGGCTGAACAAGCCGGCCTGGACGCTGACCGAGTCGTGGCTCGACGAGGTGCCGGTCCCGCTCGCGTCTGCGGAGGGCTATGCCGAGCTCGTCCGCCGCTGGCTGGGGACCTTCGGTCCGGGCACCGAGGCCGACGTGGTCTGGTGGCTCGGGTCCACGAAGTCGGCCGTGCGGGCCGCGCTCGCCGAGGTCGGTGCCGTGGAGGTCGGGCTCGAGGGCGGTGGCACGGGATGGGTCCTTCCGGACGACCCGATCGCCACCTCGCCGGAGCCCGAGATCGAGCCCTGGGCCGCGCTGCTGCCCACCCTCGACCCCACCGTCATGGGCTGGAAGGAACGCGGGTTCTATCTGGACGCCGAGGATGTGGCGTACCTCTTCGACTCCAACGGCAACGCCGGCAACACCGCCTGGTGGGACGGCCGGATCGTCGGCTGCTGGGTTCAGGACGCGGACGCGACGGTGCGGGTGATCCTCCGCCACGACATCGGCGGCGCGGGCCGCGCGGCGCTGGAGGCCGAGGCGGAGCGGTTGACCGCCTGGCTGGACGGTGTGGTGATCACCAACGTGTACGCCTCGCGGCAGATGAAGGATGCGCGGCTCCCCTAGGGACGACCGCGCCACCCACAGGCGGGGTCAGACGTCGCGGCGGCGCAGCACCCAGGCCGAGCCGGCGACCAGCCCGACCGCCCAGGTCAGGAGTACGCCGCCGAAGAGCCAGTCACCCTCGACGAGCGCGTACCCGGCCGGTGCCGGGGTGTAGTCGATCGCGGTCTCCAGCCACGACCAGCCGAACCGCTGGGCGAGCAGCCCGAGCAGTTCCGGCATCAGCAGCAGCAGGAAGAGCACGAAGGAGAGCGCGCCGGCGGTGCGGCGGAACAGGCCGCCGAAACCGAGGCCGACGGTCGCGAGCAGTGCCAAGAACACGCCGAGCCGCAGGACGAGTGCGACGTCGTCGCCGGTGAGGTCGCCGAGCTCCCCGAGCCGGATCGCCGCGGCCAGCAGGCCAAGCCCGGCCACGGCCACCCCAGCCACCAGAACGCTGGTCGCCACGACCAGCGCCTTGGCGCTCATCACCCGGGTCCGCGAAGGCGTACAGGCGAAGGTGACGGTGATCGAGCGCGATGCGAACTCCGCGGTGATCGCGAGGATGCCGAAGGCGGCGGCGAGGAACTGGACGAAGTACTGCGTCGACCCGATCACCGACGCCGTGGAGGCGACGGCCGACGGATCGCCGTCGTCGGCCTGGAGCAGCGAGGTCAGCAGCATGATCGCGGTCGCGCCGCCGAGGAACCAGAGCGAGGAGCGTACGGTCCGGATCTTGAGCCACTCCGAGCTCACGACCCGTGCGAGGGCATTCACGCGGCACCTCCGGCGGTGTACTCGACGGCATCCGCGGTCAGCTTCACGTAGGACTCCTCCAGGGTCGGTTCGACGGGTTCGAGCAGGTGCAGGAGCACCCCGGCCCGATGGGCGAGCGTGCCGACTTCCTCGGTGGACAGCACCGCCACGGTCAGCTCGTTCTCGCCGTGCCAGGTGACCTCGTGGCCGGCCAGCAGATCGGCGAGCGGGCCGAGGTCGGGGCCGCGTACGCGGGTGCCGCTGGGGGAGAGGAACTCGCTCATCGGCGCGTCGGCGACCAGGCGCCCGCGGCCCAGGACGACGAGCCGGTCGGCGGTCTGCTCCATCTCGCTCATCAGATGGGAGGAGACGAAGACGGTGCGGCCCTCGGCGGCGAGGCCGCGAAGCAGCGTACGAATCCAGCGCACGCCGTCGGGATCGAGGCCGTTGACCGGCTCATCGAGCATCAGCACCTTCGGATCGCCGAGGAGCGCGCCGGCGATGCCGAGCCGCTGGCTCATGCCCAGGGAGTACATCCCGGCGCGGCGGCGGCCGGCAGCGGTCATGCCGGTCAGCTCCAGAACCTCGTCGACCCGGCGGTCCTCGATGCCCTGGCTGCGGGCCATCGCGCGCAGGTGGTCCCGTCCCGAACGGCCCGGGTGGACCGCCTTGGCGTCCAGGAGCGCGCCGATGGTGTGCGCGGGACGGTCGAGATCGGCGTACGCCTTGCCGTCGACGGTCGCAGTGCCCGACGTCGCGGCGTCGAGGCCGAGGATGAGACGCATCGTGGTCGACTTCCCGGCGCCGTTGGGGCCCAGGAAGCCGGTCACGGAGCCGGGCTCGAGATCGAGGGTGAGGTCGTCCACGGCGGTCTTGTCGCCGTACCTCTTGGTGAGGTTGCGCAGTTGGATCACGGACCGAGCCTAGGCGCGCGGCCCGGTGGGCGAATCAGCCCGCGGGATGATCTGGCACGTCCGTCCAGGGGCGTACGTCATCCCGGATATCGATCTGTTGACAGGGTGTATGCGATACTCCGAGACGACTGCTCAAACAATCGGGCCCGCCCCGAGGAATGGACAGTCCGACGACGCCTCGCCGGCGTGGGTCCTCCGGGGCCGCACTCCGGCACGCAGGAGGTAGGTCGTCACCAGACCGCGACGCAGGCCTAGCAGGTCAGTGAGAGCGACTCGCCCGGGAAGGTCCCGGACGGCCGAGCGACCGCGGCAGGTGACGAACCGCCGCCTGTGACGCACCGCTGCGGAGGATGCCGCCGCCCTGACAAGCTTTGCGCCGCGATGCGGCTGCTACGTGGAAAAAGTTCGATACTGCGCAGCGCCCGTTTCCCGGCACCTGACTATCCGGCACCTGTGAAGGTCCTGGATGAGGAGAACGGCATGGCCGACGAGACCACTGTCGAGAACACCGAGAACGACGCTGAAACAGCGCAGGCTCCGGTGACCGACACCCCCACGACCGACGCGGAAGCGACCGGCGAGACCACTCCCGCGAAGAAGACCGCGGCGAAGAAGACCACGCGCAAGCGCACCACCAAGAAGGCCGCGGCCGCGGCCCCGGCGGAGGCTGTCGAGGCCCCCGCCGAGGAGACCGCCGAGTCTGCTGAGACCACTGAGGCGGCCGAGGCCCCCGCCAAGAAGACGGCGGCGAAGAAGACGACCCGGAAGCGTACGACCAAGAAGGCTGCCGCCCCCGTGCCGGCCGAGGTCGAGACCCCCGAGGCCACCACCGCACCGGAGGGCGAGACCTCCGAGACCCCCGAGGCTCCCGCCGAGGCCGTCGAGGCTCCGGCCAAGAAGACGGCGGCGAAGAAGACCGCCACCAAGCGGACCACCGCGAAGAAGACGGCCGCCAAGAAGGCCGCCGCGCCCGTCGCCGAGCCCGTCGAGACCCCCGCCGAGGAGGTCGCCGACGAGACTCTCGAGGAGACCGAGGCCGAGCAGGCCGGTCCGCCGGCCCCCGCGGTGCTGTTCCAGGCGCCGACCAAGACGACCACCCGTCGGCGTACGCGCAAGACGGCCGAGCCGAAGCCCGTCGCGGAGCCGGTCGAGGCCGCTGTCGAAGCTCCCGCCGAGGTCGAGCCGCAGGCCACCGAGCCCGCAGCCGTGCCCGCGGTCGAGCCTGCCGCCGAGGCTGCGAAGGAGGAGGCCCCGACCCGGACCCGCAAGCGCAGTTCGCGCAACGCGGCCCCGGTCGAGGAGAAGGCTGCCGACGAGGAGCCCGAGGCCACCGACACCGAGCCCGAGACCGAGTCTGAGACCGGCAACGAGTCCGACGAGAGCTCGGCCGACGACGGTGAGGGCGGCGGCAACGGCCGTCGTCGTCGCCGCCGTGGTGGCCGCCGCCGTCGCAAGGGTGCCAACGGCGACGCCGACGGCTCCGACGCGTCCGACACCGAGGACAGGTCCGAGGACGCCGAGGCCGAGAACGACGACGCCGGCAAGGACGCCGACGCCGACCAGGGCGAGGGCAGCACCTCCTCGCGCCGTCGCCGTCGCCGCCGCCGGGCCGGCGAGGCCTCGGGCGACGCCGCCACCGGGGACGACCCGGAGAACACCGTCACCAAGGTCCGCCAGAGCCGCACCGGCGATGACCAGATCACCGCGTTGGCGGGCTCGACCCGCCTGGAGGCCAAGAAGCAGCGCCGCCGCGAGGGCCGCGAGGCCGGTCGTCGTCGCGCCCCGATCGTGAGCGAGGCCGAGTTCCTGGCCCGCCGCGAGTCGGTCGACCGGGTCATGGTGATCCGTGAGCTCGAGGACCTCACCCAGATCGCGGTGCTCGAGGACAAGGTGCTCGTGGAGCACTACGTCGCCCGCGAGAGCCAGACCAGCCTGATCGGCAACGTCTACCTGGGCCGTGTCCAGAACGTGCTGCCGAGCATGGAGGCCGCGTTCATCGACATCGGCAAGGGCCGCAACGCGGTGCTCTACGCCGGTGAGGTCAACTGGGCCTCGCTCGGCTGGAAGGAGGGCCAGCCCCGCAAGATCGAGTCGGTGCTGACCTCCGGCCAGAAGGTGCTCGTCCAGGTGACGAAGGACCCGATCGGCCACAAGGGCGCCCGCCTGACCTCGCAGATCTCGCTGGCCGGCCGATTCCTGGTCTACGTGCCCGACGGCACCACCTCCGGCATCTCCCGCAAGCTGCCCGACACCGAGCGCAACCGCCTCAAGACCCTCCTGAAGGAGATCGTCCCCGACACGGCCGGCGTGATCGTACGCACCGCTGCCGAGGGCGCTGCCGAGGACGAGCTCACGCGTGACGTCGAGCGGCTCAAGGCGCGCTGGGAGGACATCGAGAAGAAGGCCAACGGCAACGCCCCGCAGCTGCTCTACGGCGAGCCCGACCTGACCCTCAAGGTCGTCCGCGACCTGTTCACCGAGGACTTCGCCAAGCTGGTCATCTCCGGCGACTCGTCGTGGGAGACCGTCAAGGACTACGTCCAGTCGGTGGCCCCCGACCTCGAGGAGCGGGTGGAGAAGTACGACGGTGAGGCCGACGCCTTCGCCGCGTACCGGATCGACGAGCAGATCGCGAAGGGCCTGGACCGCAAGGTCTGGCTGCCGTCGGGTGGCTCGCTGATCATCGACCGTACCGAGGCGATGACCGTCGTCGACGTCAACACCGGCAAGTTCACCGGCTCCGGGGGCAACCTGGAGGAGACGGTCACCAAGAACAACCTCGAGGCGGCCGAGGAGATCGTGCGCCAGCTCCGGCTGCGCGACATCGGCGGCATCATCGTCGTCGACTTCATCGACATGGTCCTCGAGTCCAACCGTGACCTGGTGCTTCGTCGCCTGGTCGAGTGCCTGGGCCGCGACCGCACCCGTCACCAGGTCGCCGAGGTCACCTCGCTGGGCCTGGTGCAGATGACCCGTAAGCGGATCGGTACCGGCCTGCTCGAGGCCTTCTCCGAGAACTGCGACGCCTGTGGCGGCCGTGGCCTCGTGATCCACGAGCACCCGGTCGAGGCCGGCAAGTCCTCCGGTGTCGCCCCCGACGAGCCGCGTTCGCGCCGTCGCGGTGGTCGGGGTGGTCGCGGCAAGGGCAAGGACGAGATCGGCACCGAGCACCGCGCCGAGCCCGTCGAGGAGTCCGCCAAGACGCCCACGCCCGCCGAGTTCGCTGCCATGGCCGGACAGAGCGAAGGCGTGGAGAAGACCGACGAGCCGGCTGCCCAGGTCGTCGAGCCCGTCGAGACCCCCGCCGAGCCCGCCGAGGCCCCCAAGGTCACGACCCGCACCCGCTCGCGTCGGTCCAAGGCGTCGGCCCCGGTGGCCGAGCCGGTCGAGACCCCCGCCGAGTCCCCGGTCGCCGAGCCCGTCGAGGCCGCGGCCGTCGAGTCCGCGCCCGAGCCGGCGGCGGTCGAGCCTCCCAAGGTCACGACCCGCACTCGCTCGCGCCGGTCCAAGGCATCGACCCCGGTGACCGAGCCGGTCGAGACGCCCGCCGAGACCCCGGCCGCCGAGACTCCGGCCGAGCCGAAGACGCCGGCCGAGCCGGAGGCCCCGAAGGTCACCACGCGTACGCGGACCCGTCGTGCCGCCACCACCGGCCGTCCGGTCCTGGCCGCCGTCGTCGGCAGCTCGACCGCATCGAAGCCGGAGCCGGCGCCGTCCGAGCCGATTGTGACCGAGCCGGTTGCGACCGAGCCGGTTGCGACCGAGCCGGTTGCCGAGAAGGAGCCCGCTCCCGTGGCCCCGGCCGTCGAGCCCGAGGCGACCGAGCCGGAGTCGAAGCCGGAGCCGATCGTGGCTGAGCCGGTTGCGGCCGAGCCGGTCGACTCCAAGCCCAAGGTGGTCACCCGGCAGCGCCGCGGCGCCCGCCGCGAGGTCGTGAGCACCGGCGAGGGCGCGGTGATGACCGCGACCAAGTCCGAGGCGCCGGTCGTCAGCAACGGCACCGCCTCGACCCCGGCACCCAAGGTCGTGACCCGCACCCGCGGTGGTGCCAGCCGCGACACCACGCCGTCCCAGGACAGCTGACCAACCGCGACGCCCCGGTGACCCCCTCGTGGTCACCGGGGCGTCGTGCTGTTCCGTCAGGTCTCCCAGACCTCGAGGGTCTTGCGCGACCCGACGGCGTGCAACGACGCCAGCGCCTCGGCGTACGGCTCGGTGAACTCAGGGGAGTCGACGAGGTCGCCGAAGAGGTCGGGGTCGCGGAGGAAGGCGAGGGGGTCCTCGCGCTGTGCGATCGCGCGGGCCGTCACGTCGGCCCGGCGCCGGTCGACGATGTCGATCGGCGCGCCCTGCTCGTCGACGCCTTCGGCGTAGCGGGCCCAGGAGGCGACGACGAGCGCCGATCGGCGGACGGATCCTCCCGAGGCGAGCTGGGCCGAGATGACGGGTACGAGCCACTTGGGGATCCGGTCGGAGCTCTCCGCGCACAGCCGTGCCAGGGTGTCGCGGATGTAGGGGTTGGCGAAGCGGGAGATCAGCTCCTGCTGGTAGCCCGGCAGGTCCACCCCGGGCACCTGCGGCAGCGTCGGGGTGCCCTCCTGCGACATGTAGCCGAGCAGGAAGTCGACGAACAGCGGGTCCGTGCAGACCTCGTGGGCGTAGCGGTAGCCGGACAGGTAGCCGAGGTAGCACAGCGCCTGATGGCTGGCGTTGAGGAGCCGCAGCTTCATCAGCTCGTACGGCTCGACATCGGGCACCATCTCGACCCCGGCCTGCTCGAACGGCGGCCGTCCCTGGGGGAAGCGGTCCTCGAGCACCCACTGGGAGAACGGCTCGCTGACCACCGGCCAGGCGTCTCCGATCCCGAACCGCCAGCCGACCTCCTCGACGTCGGCATAGGTGGTGGCCGGAGTGATCCGGTCCACCATCGAGCTCGGGAAGGCCACCTCGGACCCGATCCAGTCACCCAGCGCCGGGTCGCGCAACGACGCGAACGCCGACAGCATCGCCCGCGCGACCTCCCCGTTGCCGGCGATGTTGTCGCACGACATGACCGTGAACGGGGCCACCCCGGCGGCCCGACGGCGAGCCAGCGCCTCCACGACATACCCGAATGCCGTGGTCGGCACCGCACCCGGCCGCAGGTCCGCCTGGATGGCCGGGTCGGATGCGTCGAAGCCACCCGTCGCCTGGTTGACGTGATAGCCGCCCTCGGTGATGGTCAGCGACACGATCCGGATCCGCGGGTCGGTGAGCAGCGCCAGCACATCCGCGGGGGAGTCGGGGGCGAAGAGGTAGTCGATGATCGAGCCGATCACCCGCCCCCGCACGCCCCCGTCCGGCGCCCGCTCGACGAGCGTGTAGAGATGGTCCTGCGCGGCGAGAGCATCCCGCATGCGTACGTCCTGGGGCATCAGCCCCACCCCGACGATGCCCCAGTCGCGGACGCCCGAGGCGAGCAGGTCGTCGACGTAGCGCGCCTGGTGGGCGCGGTGGAAGCCACCGACCCCGAGATGCACGATCCCGGGGGTGACGGCGGAGCGGTCGTAGGCAGGGACGGCGACGGCCGCGGAGAGCTCGCCGAGCCGCGCTGTCGTGAGTCGCAGATGAGTCACTTGACCGCCCCGAGGGAGAGTCCCTGCACCAGCTTGTCCTGAGCGGCGAACCCGGCGATGAGCACGGGCAGCGAGATCAGCGTCGCCCCGGCGGCCAGCTCGGCGAGGTAGGCGTGCTCGGTCTGGATCAGGGTGTTCACGTAGACCGGTCCGGTCTGCGCGGCGACGCTGGTGAGCACCTTGGCGTAGAGCTGCTCGTTCCAGGCGAAGATGAAGCAGATCAGCGAGGTGGCCGCGACGCCGGGCATGGCGATCGGGGCCACGATGCGGGTCAGGATGCGGAACGTGCTGGCGCCGTCGATCGAGGCCGCCTCGATGATCGCGGGCGGCACCTCGACCAGGAACGAGCGCATCATCCAGACCGCGATCGGCAGGTTCATCGCGGTGTAGATCAGGATCAGGACGATCACGTTGTCGGGCATGTTGATGACCTTCGTCGTGAACAGGTAGAGCGGCAGGATGCCCGCGACCATCGGCAGCATCTTGGTCGAGAGGAAGAAGAACATCACGTCCGACCACTTCCTCACCGGCCTGATCGCCAGGGCGTACGCGGCGGGGATGGCGAGGGCGAGCACGAGCAGGGTCGAGATCACGCTGGTGATCACCGAGTTGATCAGCGCCGGGGTGATCGGGTTCGCGGAGGTGAACAGGCCGGTGTAGTTGTCCAGCGTCAGCGGGGCACCCCAGCTGGGCGGGTACGTCTGAGCGTCCTGCGGTGCGTGCAGCGAGGTCAGGACCATGTAGAGGATCGGGATCACGAAGATGATGCCGACCAGCCACGCTGCGATCGGGATGACGATCTTCGCCACCCGTTGCCGGTTCCATGTGTTCATCGGCTTGCCTCCTCGTCGGTCAGCAGGGACGACACGACGCGCAGCGCGAAGGTCGCGATGATCAGTGAGCCGATGACCACGACGACGCCCAGTGCGGAGGCGACCCCGTAGTCCTTGGCCGAGTAGAACGTCTCGTAGACGGCGTAGGGGATGTTGGTGGAGTTCAGCCCACCGGTCATACCCAGGACCGAGTCGAAGTTCTGGACGATGAAGATCGTGCCGAGCACGATCGAGAGCTCGAGGTAGCGGCGTACGTGGGGGAGCGTCATGTACACGAACGTCTGCCATCCGTTGCAGCCGTCGATGCTCGCCGCCTCCAGGACCTCCGGATCCTGCGACTGCAGGCCGGCGAGCAGGATCAGCATCATGAACGGTGTCCACTGCCAGATCAGCTCGATCTCGATGGCGAGCTTGGGATGGTCGGTGAGGAAGGCGATGTCCTGGGCGCCGGGCACCCCGAGCTGACCGAGCACACCGTCGACCAGGCCGAACCCGGTCATCAGGATGCCGTTGCCCCAGAAGACCGCGGCCGCGATCGGCACGATCAGGAACGGCGCGATCATCATAGTGCGGACCAGACCGCGGCCGATGAAGGCGTGGTTGAGCAGCAGCGCGATCCCGAGGGCGAGCACGGCGCTGACCCCGACGACGACCACGGTCATCTCGATCGTGTTCAGGACGGCCGTACGGTAGGCCGGCGTCGTGAACACGGTCTTGAAGTTGTCGAAGCCGGCGAAGCTGCGCTCCGGCGCGTCGGGCTGAGCGCTCCAGTTCATGAACGACATCACCAGCGTCGCCACGAACGGCAGCTGCGTCACCACGATCAGGAAGATCAGCGCGGGCAGCAGCGGCGCGCGCAGCTTCCACGACTCCCGGCCCCATTTCCGGTACGCCGCGGGCGGCCGCGTGGCCGTCGGCTCGGTCGTTTCGCGGAGTGGTGCGGTCACAGTGGCCATCACTGCTTCTCCTTCTGGACGTCGCCGTACGCCTGGGCGAGCGACTGACAGCGGTCGAGTGCCGCGTCGGTGGTCTTCGAGCCCGAGATGGCGCTGCTGAGCTGTTTGGCGCACTCGGTGCCGAAGTCGGTGAAGCTCGGAACTCCGACGAACTGGATGCCGTTGTAGGGCCGCTTCTGGACGCCGGGGTTGTCGGCCTGGGCGTTCTTGATCGCGTTCATGGTCGGGGTCGCGAAGGAACCGGCCACCTCGAGGTACTCGGGGTCCGCATAGGTCGACGCCCTCTTGCCCGCGGGAACGTTGGTCGGCCCGCCGGTGTCGTTCTCGGTGTCGGCCATCACCAGCTGCTCGTACTCCTTGCTGGAGGCCCAGGCGACGAACTTCTTGGCGTCCTCCTGGTGCCGTGACGCCTTCTGGATCGCCCAGGCCCAGGTGTAGAGCCAGCCGGCGTTCTCGGTCTGGTCGTGCGGGGCGGCGACGTAGCCGACCTTGCCCTTGACCGGCGAGTCCTCGGCCTCCAGCGACCCGGCACCGGAGGTGGCGTCGTACCACATCGCGACCTTGCCCTGCTGCATGGCGTTGAGGCACTGCGGGAAGCTGAAGGTCGCGGCGCCGGCCTCGCCGTGCTCGCGGACCAGGTCGACGTAGAAGTTGGCCGCCTTCTTGAAGCCGCCCTTGTTGACCTGGGCGTTCCAGTCCTCGTCGAACCAGGTGCCGCCCATGGTGTTGACCACCGTCGTGATCGAGGCGAGGTTGTCGCCCCAGCCGGCCAGGCCACGGAGGCAGATGCCGCGCATGTCGGCCTCGGCCTCGTTGATCTGGGCGGCGAAGCCTGCGACCTGCTCCCAGGTCGGGTTGACCGGCATCTCGATGCCGTGCTTCTGGAACAGGTCCTTGCGGTACATCAGGAACGAGGACTCGCCGTAGAAGGGCTGGCCGTAGACCTTGCCGTTGGCCGAGAGCGCCTCGGTCATCGGCGGCAGGATGTCGTCCTGGTCGAACTCCGGGTCGTTCGCGATGCTCTCCATGTCCGAGATCCAGCCGGCCTCGGCGTAGTAGGGGATCTCGAAGTTGGACAGCGTCGCCACGTCATAGATCCCGGACTGGTTGGCGAACTCGGTGCTCGCGGTGTCGCGCATGTCCTGCTCGACCTTGACCACGAAGTTCACCTCGATCCCGGTCTCCTCGGTGAAGTGCTCCGCGGTGAGCTCCTGGAGCTCGAGCATCTGGGGGTTGTTGACCATCAGCACCGTGATGCTGTGCTCACCCGCGCTCGTCCCGCCGGCGCCCAGTCCGCCGGTCCCGCATGCCGTCAACAAGACGGTGGTCAATGAGAGCGCTGTCAGCGCTGCGGAGGTCCGTCTCCGTACCCGCATCGATCTGCCTCCTCGCAGTGTGACTGTCGTCACGGACCACGATGGCGTAATTCTGGCCGGACCCCCTAGCCCGGTCGCTGCGCCCGAAGCGACCGGTTGCTGCCCGTTCTCAGGCGCGTACGACCCGGGGTCCGAGTGCCGAGAACCGGCGGGCCTCGGAGGCCGACAGCTCGGTGCCGGTGATGAGCAGCTCGAAGTCGCGTACGCCGGCGAAACGGCACAGGCTGGAGGCTCCGAACTTGGTGTGGGCGCCGAAGAAGATCCGCCGCCTCGATCGTTCGATGGCGGTGCGCTTGACCGCGGCCACGGAGGGGTCCTGGGTGGTCAGACCCTGTTCGCGGGAGATCCCGTTGGCGCCGATGTAGGCCAGGTCGATCACCAGGTCGGCGAGCATCCGGGTCGCCCACTGGTCCACGACGCCCCGGGTGATGGTGCGGACCCGCCCGCCCAGGATGATCACGGTGAGGTCCGGGTCCGCGGAGAGACGGGTGGCCACCGGGAGCGAGGGGGTGATGATCGTCGCGGGCCCCTGGCCGATGAGCTCCTCGGCGAGGAACTGCGGCATCGTGCCCTCGTCGATGTAGATCGTCTCCGCGCCGTGCCGGTGCTGGAGGGCGGCCCGGGCGATCCGGTGCTTCTCGTCGACGTCGCGGCCCGCGCGGAACTCGAGGGAGGTCTCGAAGCTGCCGCTCTCCAGGGCGACCGCGCCACCGTAGACCCGCTCCACGACGCCGCGGTCGGCCAGCACCTTGAGGTCGCGCCGGATCGTCTCGACGCTCACCCCGAGATCGGGCGCGAGATCGGTCACCGACACCCGGCCGGTCGTGCGTGCGCGCGCCAGGATCTCCTCCTGCCGGGCCTGGTTCGCGAGCGACGGTTCGGTCGACGTCATGGGCGCCATCATGCCCGGAATCGTGCCCGGTTCGTAGTGGTTGGGGCCGAACCGGGCGCCCGGTTGGTGCGATCGGGGCCCTCTGGGGCACCATGTCGCAGGCACCCATCGCGACACTGTCGGGTAGACGGTGCCGCGGCGTTTTGCGGCTACCTCGCCGCGTACGTAAGATTGAATCTCGGCGTGCGCAGTGCGCCGTTCCTGCAGGCATCTGCTGGCACCTATCGCTTCGGGGTCCGGTCTGCCTTGCCGCGGGTCGACACAAGACTTTGAGTTCGGAGCAATGAAGGAGACCGCGGTGTACGCGATCGTGAAGGCTGGCAGCAAGCAGCAGAAGGTCGTTGTCGGCGACGTCATCGAGATCGACCGCCTCGACGGTGAGAACGGCTCGGCCGTCTCGCTGCCCGTGGTCCTCCTGGTCGACGGCGAGAACGTGACCTCGACCGGCCTCGACAAGGCTTCGGTTGCTGCTGAGATCGTCGGTGCCTCCAAGGGCCCGAAGATCATCATCCAGAAGTACAAGAACAAGACCGGCTACAAGAAGCGCCAGGGTCACCGTCAGAAGTACACCCAGGTCAAGGTCACCGCGATCAACGCCTGATTCCGGCGTTCTAGAGACACTTAAAGGACTGAGAAGATGGCACACAAGAAGGGTGCGGCAAGCACCAAGAACGGTCGCGACTCCAACGCCCAGCGCCTCGGCGTGAAGCGCTTCGGCGGCCAGGTTGTCAGCGCCGGCGAGATCATCGTCCGCCAGCGTGGCACCCACTTCCACCCCGGCACCAACGTCGGCCGTGGCGGCGACGACACCCTGTTCGCCCTGCAGCCGGGCGCGGTCGAGTTCGGCAAGCGCCGCGGCCGCCGCGTGATCAACATCGTTCCGGCTGACGCCTGAGCCAGGATTTTCGAAGGGCCCTCTCCATCACGGCGAGGGCCCTTCGGCGTTTTGGGTGTTCCGTCGTCAAGGGATGCAGACGAGGGCGCACATCCCTTGCGGAGCTCCGCTGGGGATGTGCGCCTTGACCTGCATACCTTGACGAAGGATCAGACGTACGCCGCGCGAGCCGCGATCGCCTCGAAGGTGTCCCAGGAGACCTCCCAGCGGGTCCCGGCACGCGGCCAGTGGATCGCGATGTCGGTGATCCCGATCTGGGCGTAGGAGCCGACGAGGTCCTCGAACGAGTCGGCCGACTCGGTCCACGGCTCGTCGGTGAAGCCGGACATGAAGAGCTTCGGCATCGCGTCGTAGTCCCGGCCGGCCTTCTCACAGGCCGTACGGAGCATCTCGAGCCGCTGGGCGACGTACGCCTTCGGGTCGTCGCTCTGCGGATTGGCGATCCACCCGTCGCCGACCTCGGCTGCGAGCCGTATCCCGCGTGGGCCGTTTCCGGCCAGCCAGAGCGGGGTGCGGGGCTGCTGCACCTGACCGGGGGAGACGGAGACCTCGTGGGTCTGCCAGTGCTCGCCGTCGATCGTCACCGGCGAGTCGCGCAGCAGCTGGTCGACGGTGCGGGTCCACTCCGCGAACCGGTCGGCGCGCTCGCGAGGCGTGAACTGCCGCCCGAGCACGTCCCCGTCGGAGGTGTGGTCGTCGCCGCCCGCGCCGATGCCGATCGTCACGCGCCCTCCGGAGATCCGGTCGAGGCTGCGGATCGCCGCGGCGGTCGGGATCGGCGTACGGAAGTTCGGGGTGGTCACCAGCGTGCCCAGCCGGATCGTGGAGGTCAGCGCGGCTGCGGCCGCCATCGACGTGAACGCCTCCTCCCACGGGCTGTGCCCGCGCCACGCCAAGTGGTCATAGACCCACGCCGTCTCGAACCCGAGCTGCTCGGCCTGCACCCAACGCTCGCCCATCGCCGGCCAGTCCTCGATCGGCCACATCACAGTTCCCACACGCATGCGCACAGTCTGCACCCGAGGCCGCGACGCGTCGCGCGGATAACAGGTGTGGGGCGTGCCATCGGTAGGCTGGAGCCATGGCTGTACCCACCTTCGTCGACCGCGTCACCCTCCACGTCGAGGCCGGTCGCGGCGGGCACGGGGTGGCGTCGGTTCACCGCGAGAAGTTCAAGCCGCTCGGCGGTCCCGACGGCGGCAACGGCGGCCCGGGCGGGTCGATCATCCTCCGCGTCGACCCCGACGTGACCACCCTGATCGACTACCACCACAGTCCCAAGCGCAAGGCCCCCAACGGCGGCCAGGGCGCCGGCGACCACAAGAACGGCGCCCACGGCGAGGACATGGTGCTTCCGGTCCCCGACGGCACCGTGGTGACCGACATGAACGGCAACGTCCTGGCCGACCTGGTCGGCCCCGGCTCCGAGCTGGTCATCGCAGAGGGCGGCCGTGGCGGGCTCGGCAACGCGGCACTGGCCTCCTCCAAGCGCAAGGCTCCCGGCTTCGCGCTCCTCGGCGAGCCGGGCGAGGCGCGAGAGATCGGGCTGGAGCTCAAGGTCGTCGCCGACATCGGCCTGGTCGGGTTCCCGAGCGCCGGCAAGTCGTCCCTGATCGCGGCCATCTCGCGCGCCAGGCCGAAGATCGCCGACTACCCGTTCACGACCCTGGTGCCCAACCTCGGTGTCGTGAAGGGCGGCGAGATCACCTTCACCGTCGCCGACGTACCTGGCCTGATCGAGGGTGCCGCCGACGGTCGCGGCCTCGGTCACGAGTTCCTGCGCCACATCGAGCGCTGTGCCGCGCTCGTCCACGTCATCGACACCGCGAGCATCGAGCCGGGCCGCAACCCGATCGACGACCTCGACGTCATCGAGAACGAGCTCTCCCGCCACGGCGGCCTCGAGGACCGGCCCCGGCTGGTCGCGTTGAACAAGGTCGACGTCCCCGACGGCCGCGAGATCGCCGAGATGACCATCGGCGAGTTCGAGAAGCGCGGGATGAAGGTCTTCGAGATCTCCGCCGCCTCCGGCGAGGGCACCCAGCAGCTGATCTACGCGATGGCTGAGATCGTCGCTGACTCCCGCAAGGACGTCCCGGTGGCGCCGCCGACCCGGATCGTGCTGCGCCCCGAGGGCGTGGAGGGCAAGAACGGGTTCACGGTCAAGGTGTCGAAGAACGGCGAATTCCTCGTACGCGGCCCGCAGCCCGAGCGCTGGGTGCGGCAGACCGACTTCGAGAACGAGGAGGCCGTGGGCTATCTCGCCGACCGCCTCAACCGGCTCGGCGTCGAGAAGCGCCTGGTCGAGCTCGGGGCCGAGGAGGGCGACACCGTCATCATCGGCGACCCGGCGAACTCGGTCGTCTTCGACTTCCGTCCCTCGATCGACACCGGTGCCGAGATGCTCGGCCGCCGCGGTGAGGACCAGCGCTTCTACGAGGAGCGGCCCGCTGCTTCCAGGCGGCGCGAGATCGACGCCGGGATGGAGACCAAGGAAGAGTACGAAGCCCGGGCCGACGTCGCCCGGCGGCTGCGTGACGGGGCCGGCCCGGTGGCGTACGAGATCGGCGGGGAGGACGATCCGGACAGCGACTGGGCCGAGGACGATCCCGAGGCCAAGGAGGCCGAGTGAGTCGTGTCCAGGTCACCGGCGCGCGGCGGATCGTCGTCAAGGTCGGTTCCTCGTCACTGACGACCGCGGCCGGCGGCATCGACCCGGCCCGTCTCAGCGGGCTCGTGGACGTACTCGCCAAGACGCGGGCCGCCGGACAGGAGGTCGTCCTGGTCTCCTCCGGGGCGATCGCGGCGGGGCTGGCGCCGTTGGGGCTCGCCAAGCGTCCGCGGGCGCTGGCCAAGCAGCAGGCGGCGGCGAGCGTGGGGCAGGGGCTGCTCGTTCACCGCTACACCGACGAGCTCGCCCGGCACGGCATCATTGCAGGTCAGGTGCTGCTCACGGTCGATGACCTGAACCGGCGGGCCCACTATCGCAATGCCGACGCGACACTGTCGAAGCTGCTCGACCTGGGTGTGCTCCCGATCGTCAACGAGAACGACACCGTGGCCACCTCCGAGATCCGGTTCGGCGACAACGACCGGCTGGCGGCGCTGGTGGCCCACCTGGTCAAGGCCGACCTGCTAGTGCTGCTCAGCGACGTCGACGCGCTCTACGACGCGCCGCCGTCCCAGCCTGGCTCGCAGCGGATCGACGAGGTCGCCTCGCTGGCCGACCTCGACGGCGTGACTGTCGGCAAGGCCGGTGCCGCCGGCGTCGGCACCGGGGGCATGGTGACCAAGCTGGAGGCCGCCCGGATCGCCGTCGACGACGGTGTCCCGGTCGTGCTGACCTCGGCCGCTCAGGCAGAGGCCGCGCTCGCGGGCGAGGCGGTCGGCACCCTGTTCCATGCCGTCGGCAAGCGGCGCCCGGCGCGGCTGCTGTGGCTTCAGCACGCCACCGAGCCGGTCGGCTCGATCACTGTCGACGCCGGCGCGGTCGCCGCGATCAGTCGCCGCGGTGCCTCGTTGCTCGCCGCGGGGGTCACCGGCTCTTCCGGGGCGTTCCATGCCGGTGACCCGGTCGACGTCGTCGACCCGTCGGGCGTGGCCGTCGCGCGCGGCCTGGTGAACTACGACGCCGACGAGATCCCGCGGCTGGCCGGGCGTTCCTCCGGCTATCTCGAGGCCAATCTGGGCGCTGCGTACGCTCGGGAGGTCATCCACCGCGACGACCTGGTCGTCCTATGAGTCGAGCCCGGTGGGTGCCGCTGGCGCTGGCGTGGGGAGTGCTGGTCCTCTGTGGCCTGCCTGCGCTGGCGATCACGTTCTCCCGGGCGCTGGCGAGCACGGACCTGCGTGCGGTGCGCCTGGCCGCGTTCGCGCCCTTCGGCGTCGGGATGTACGCCCTGTGTCTGGTCGCGGTCCTGGTGCTGGTCTGGCTGGCCACCGGCCCCGGGCGGATCCGGCTCGCGGTCGTCGCCGGGGTCGTCGCGCTGTTGTTGGCGGTGCACCTGGCCTGGCAGGCGCCGCTCTATGCGGGGTCCCGCGCGACCAGTGCCGGTGAGCCGCTGACCGTGATGACCACCAACCTTCTCGAGGGCAAGGGCGACACCGACGTCGTGGTCGAGACGGTGCGCGCGCACAAGGTCAACGTGCTCGCCATCCAGGAGATCACCCCGGAGGCGTTCGCGAAGCTGTCGAGGACGCTGCGCGACCAGCTGCCCTACCGGATCGGCGAGGCCGCCCCCGGCACCGCGGGCACGATGATCTTCGCCGACCAGCCGATCACCAAGTCGCGCCGGATCGAGACGGCGATGGGGTCGTGGGTCGCCGACGTGGGGGAGCGGCGGGTCGTCGTCGCGCATCCGGCGCCGCCCACGCTCGCATCCTGGCCGGCCGAGCAGGAGTTGATGATCGAGGAAGCGGCCGCGGAGAAGCCCGACCTCGTCCTGGGCGACCTGAACGCCTCGCTCGACCACCACACGGTCCGGCGGCTGCTCGACGACGCAGACCTGCAGGACGCGGCCCGGGCCAGCAACGCCGGATGGCAGCCCACCTGGCCGACCGAGGGGCTCGCCGGCGTACCTCTTCCGCCGTCGACCGCGATCGACCACGTCCTGATCGGGGATGACCTGGTCGCGCTGGCGACGGAGACGGTCGAGGTCCCGGGCTCCGACCACCTGGCGCTGGTCGCCTACCTCGGTACTCCCGAGGAGTGACCGCTCGGCCGCTCCGCTAGTTTGTCCGGATGCGTGAATCGGGTTCCCCTGCCTGGCAGGAGTGGGAGCAGGAGCTCGCCAGAAACGGGCGGGTCGAACTCAAGGTAGGCAGGCGCCAAACATGGCTGCACTTGCTCGGGGCGATCGGATTCACCGTCGTTGGCCTCTTGATAGCACTGAACGCGACCGCACTTGACGAACAGCTGGCGGGGTGGATGAGCGTTGCGTTCTTCGGAGTCATCGGCATTCCGTTGTTCGTCGTGCAGCTCCTGCGGACGATTGCGATCGTTGTCGATGCGACGGGCATACATCTGGTGATTGGAAGGCTCCATGGCAGTCTGATCCGCTGGCCGGAGTTGGTGCCGTGGTCAGCGATCCGGCACGCGTCCGTGTTCGAGATGGCCAGTACGAAGGTCGTGATCCTGCATGTCACCGAGGCGTTCGAAGCAGAGTATCTGGCTCAACTCGGCCCCCTGGCGAGGAGGATGATGGCCGCACAACGGCGGTTGCGAGCTGGGCCGAGCCTGGCACTGCCAGGGCCGCTCAAAGCCAGCGCCGAGAACGTCGCGGCATGGATAGCGCATGGTGCCTCCCGTCGGTCGGCGTGATAGGTGATGGTTCCCACCGCGGTCGACACGTCCTCACTGCGGAGACCGGTTCCGGTCAAGCACGACTAATCGCCGCGATGGTGACCGAACCATTGCTCCGCGCCGTAGGCCTCGAACCGTTCCACCTCGACGAACCCGAGCCTGCGGGCCAGGCGCAGGGAGCGCTCGTTGGCCACCTGGGTGGTGAGGACGATCGGCTCGCCCGGGAGCGTCTTCTCGATCCAGCCGAGGGCCGCTCTGGTCGCTTCGGTTCTGGTCGCTTCGGTCGCGATGCCCGCGCCCCACGATGTCGGAAGAAACTCGTAGCCGAGCTCGACCTCGTCGCCCTCCTCGCGTACGTGGTGCGCCCACGCCCGATCGCGGCGCTGGATCGTGATCCTTCCGATGAACTCGCCCCCGTGCTCGACGGCGAAGATTCCGGGCCTGGTGTTCGGATCCTCGGGGATCAGCTGTTCCAGCTCTTCTCGGGTGTGCTGCGGGCCGCCGAGGTACGCCTGCACGGTCTCGTTCGAGAGGAGCTCGGCGAGCGCTTGTCTGTCCTCGGGCTTGGTCTGTCGGAGGATCAGGCGCTCGGTGACGATCGGGTCTGGGGGCCAGGGGACGTCGCCGAGGGGTTTCATGTTCTTGGACGGTAGCCGGATTCGGGGTTGGTCAGAGGCCTTTTGGGTTGTACGTGGGTGGTTCTGGTTCGTCGGGTGCGGTGCTTCTTGGTTGGTCTGGCCGCCGACCCGTTTTGGAGGGTCTTCTCGATCTGGTCCGGCGTCAAGGACGCCCTTCGGGCGCCGGCTTCGCCGGCCGCTTCGCGGTCCTGGACTCCGGACCAGATCGAGAAAAGATTTGGCTGGCTATCGGGGCGGCGGCCCGGGTGTGGCGCAGCGGATTCTTGCTTGGGACAGGTGAGGTTTCTGGGGCGGAAGGGTGGCCCTTCGGGCCACTTACCATCCACAGATGCTAGGTCGTTCGCTCACCGCGAAACTTGGGTTTGACCTGGGAAAATAGATGGCCAACGAAGGACCGGAGGCGTACAATCAGACCCATCACAACACCTCTTTGAAGGGGAGGATGGCGATGAGTCTCGGCCGCTCGATCAACCCGTGGGGCACCAACCCCGGCGACCTGATCGACGCTGCCTTGAAGGCCATCGAGACCGCCCTCCAAGAACTCCTGGCCACCGATCCCGCCTACTGGCGCACCGGCCAGAAGAAGGACCTGCTGGAACGGTTGGAGAAGCTCCAGGCCCAACAGGCCGCGTTGAAGCTGCGGGTGCTCGCGACGGCCGGCGACATCGCCGAGGAGACCGGCGCGAAGGACGCCTCCGGGTGGATGCGGACCGACCTCCTCGTCGACAAGGCAGTTGCCCGATCCCAGATCAAGCTCGCAACCGGTGTCGCGAAGTACGACCTCGTCGCCGCTGGGCTGGCCGAAGGCGTCGTGTCCCAGGACAAGGCGCGGGTAATCACCCAGGCCCTCGACCAGATCGAAGCCGACCCCACCGCCAGCGGCGAGGACCTGAGTCTCGCTGAGAAGCTCCTGGTCGACTACGCGACCAGCCTCACGGCAAACGAGCTGAAGGTCGTCGGACGACGGATCCTCGCGGAGATCGACCCGGAGCGGTTCGAGCAGGCTGAGGCCAAGGCTCTGCAGCGGGAGGAGGAGCACGCGCAGCGGCGTACCTTCTTCCAGTCTCGCGACAACGGCGATGGCACTGTCGACATCCACGCTCGCGTCTCCCGCGCTGTCGGGATGCGGCTCCGCACCCTGCTGGACTCCCTGGCCCAGCCGAGGAAGCAGTCGGCCGAGGACAAGGGCCGCAAGGCGCCCTATGACCGGCTGCTGGGTCAGGCGTTTGGTCGGGTGGTCGAGACCTACGACGTGGACCAGTTGCCCCGCCACGGTGGCCACGGCACCACGGTGTTCATCACGATGAGCGTGGAGGACCTCCGCAAGGACCTCGGCACCGCGGCGTTGGGGTTCGACGGAGAGCAGATCACCGCCGCCGAAGCCCGCAGGATGGCCTGCAACGCGGATCTTGTTCCGGTGGTGTTGGGCACTGACTCTGAGATCCTCGACTTCGGTCGTACTGCCCGGTTGGCGTATCCGGTCCAACACCGAGCGCTCCGGTTACGGGATAAGTGTTGCCAAGCCGAGGACTGCGACGCACCAGCAGCCTGGACCGAGGCTCACCACTTGAAACCCTGGTCCGAAGGCGGCCTCACGAATCTGGCGAACATGGTCTTGCTGTGTGCGAGCGACCATCGCCGGATCCACGATCCGAACTACGGGTATGAGCGACTCCCAAGTGGGCGGATCCGGTTCACCCGGCGTACCTGAACCGGTTGATCCGGAGCCGGCCCCGTTGCCGTGCCCATATTCATCCGAGCCGACCATGCGACGCTCGCTGGTCGTTGTCTTTGGCGCCCGTCGTGCCACTGCTGGCGGGTGGGCGCGAGGTCTGTGGTTTCTTCGGTAGGCCAGGCCGATCTGGCCCGCTGCATCCGCGGTGCTGCCAGTACTCGGCCTACTCGTCGCTAGTTGGTGACCCTGGCTGTCCGTCCGCCCCGTCTGCCCGTCCGAGCCCGGCGTCGTCAGCAGATAGTTGAGGCAGCACCGTCCGCACGCGTAGGTCGTCGCCCGCCCCTGCCCCTGCTTGTGAAGCGTTCACAAAGCGTCATCGTCTTGTAAAAGCACGAGGGAGCCCTCCACTGTCAGGAGTCACCGCCCAGAGATCCCAAGCCCGTACGCAACCAATGGAATCCGCGCCAAACCCCGCCGCCGACCCGATAGCCAGCCAAAATTCTCGGCGGGTCCCGGTGTCAAGGATCGCCGAAGGCGACCGGCGAAGCCGGCGGCCGAAGGCCGTCCTTTACTCCGGGACCCGTTGAGAACACCCTTCCCGAAAGGGTCGGCGGCCATCAGCATTCCAGATCGAGCACCACGCAACACCCAACAACGGCCACACCCCACCTGCTTGACTGCGACCCATGACCGAAGCCGAAGAACTGACGAAGATCAGCATGCTCTGGGAGTCGGCCGATCCAGGCGCTGCGCTCATCGAGCGGTTCGGCTTCGCCTCCGCGACCGAGGCGACCGAGTGGTTGACCGGGGTACTGGCCGAGCACTGGGGGCTGAAGGTGGCCGCGTGCGAGCGGCTGGTGATCAGCGACGCCAACTGCCTGGCGTGGATCACCGTCGACGGCTGTCGGATGATCGCCAAGTGGTCGATGCGGCCACGGTTGTTTGCGCGCTTGGCGGCAATCGCACGACTCACGGTGTGGCTGGGGGAGCGTGGGATACCTGCGTCGATGCCGCAGGCGGCTCGGGACGGCAGGGTCCAGGTGGAGGTCGATGGGTTTTCGCTCGGGCTTCAGCGGGTGGTCGATGGCGAGCTGTTGGACATCACCGATCCCGACCAGGTGAGGGCTGCGGGCGAGATGCTCGCGAGGATGCATGCTGCGATGGCTGGCTACCCGGAGCTGATCCCCACCGACGAGCCGCCGGCTCCGGGCGCCCAGTTGGTCGGCAACGACTTCAGGTCGGCCAACATCATCTGGTCAGGAGGCAAGATCGCGGCGGTCCTGGACCTGGAGGAGACCACGTACCGCCGCCGGGTGGACGACCTCGCTCAGGCCGCCGTCCTGCTCGGCACGCGCTACCACCACTGGCGCCCGACACCGGCGGATGTGCGCGGGGAGTTCGTCGCGGCGTACGAGTCGGTTCATCCGTTGGCGAAGAACGACGCGGGCTCGCTCGAGGACGGCATCGAGGCGCACTTGCGGCGCATCCCGTGGCCGGGCTGATCGGTCAGTCGCCGACGGCGTCGATGCCTCGCTGGACGATGAGGGGGTCGGGGGTGCCGACGACTTCGGGGTCCTTCTCGTCGTAGTCGTGGTGGGCGAGGAAGTAGCGCATCGCGTTCAGCCGGGCACGCTTCTTGTCGTTGGAGCGGATCGTGGTCCAGGGCGCCCAGTCGGTGTCGGTGCGGCGGAACATCTCCTCCTTGGCGGCTGTGTAGGAGTCCCACTTGTCCAGCGACTGCACGTCGATCGGGGAGAGCTTCCACTGCCGTACCGGGTCGATCTGGCGGATGATGAAGCGGGTCCGCTGCTCCGAGCGCCCCACCGAGAACCAGAACTTCGTGAGCGTGATGCCGGAGTCGACGAGCATCTGCTCGAAGAGCGGCACCTGGTGCATGAACTGCTCGTACTGGTCGTCGGAGGCGAAGCCCATGACCCGCTCGACGCCGGCGCGGTTGTACCAGGAGCGGTCGAAGAGGACCATCTCGCCGGCGGTGGGCAGGTGCTGGACGTACCGCTGGAAGAACCACTGCTGCGACTCGCGGTCAGACGGCTTGGACAGCGCGACCGTGCGGGCGTAGCGAGGGTTGAGGTGCTCCATGAACCGCTTGATCGTGCCGCCCTTGCCGGCCGCGTCCCGGCCTTCGAAGATCAGTACGTGCTTGCCGCCGACGCGGTCGTTCCAGCGCTGGAACTTCAGCAGCTCGACCTGGAGAAGGTACTTCTGCTCGTCGTAGACCTCGCGGGCGATCCGCTCGGTGTAGGGATAGTTCTCGCGCCAGGTGTCGACGGCCTTGCCGGCCGGGTCCAGGAGTACGGGGTCGTCGTCGTGATCCTCGCCGATCGTGTGACCTTCGGTGATCAGGTTGTCGATGTATTCGCGGAATCCCTGGGACATGGCACGAACCTAGAGATCCGAGGTGAACGTCAGGTAGCGCGGCAGCTCGCACGGACCGTCGGCGGCGGTTCGTGGAGCACACCCGATGCGCCGTACCCTTGGTAGACGATGAACCCCCGGACCGTCTATCTGGACCACGCCGCCACCACGCCCATGGCCTCGGCGGCGATCGAGGCGATGACCGCCGAGCTGGCGCTGGTCGGCAACGCGAGCTCGCTGCACGCATCGGGCCGCCGCGCCCGCCGGGTGCTGGAGGAGTCTCGAGAACGGATCGCGGCGGCGCTCGGGTCCCGGCCGGGTGAGGTCGTCTTCACCTCCGGTGGCACCGAGGCGGACAACCTGGCGCTCAAGGGGGCCTACTGGGCCCGCCGCGGCCAGGACCCGGCCCGCACCCGCATCCTGGCCTCCACCGTCGAGCACCACGCCGTTCTCGACCCGCTGCACTGGCTGGAGTCGACCGAGGGAGCTCAGGTCGAGCTGGTCCCGTGCGACGCGACCGGTCGCATCGACCTCGCCGCGATGAAGGAGGCCATCGAGCGCGACCCCGCCTCGGTCGCACTCATCTCGGTGATGTGGGCCAACAACGAGGTCGGCACCCTGCAGCCCGTCGCCGAGATTGCCGCGATCGCCGCCGAGCACGGCATCCCGGTCCACTCAGACGCCGTCCAGGCGGTCGGCGCGGTGCCGGTCGACTTCGCGACCAGCGGCGTCGACGCGCTCTCCCTGACCGGCCACAAGCTCGGCGGCCCGGTCGGCGCCGGGGCGCTCGTCGTGCGCCGCGAGCTCGAGCTGACCGCCCTGGTCCACGGGGGCGGCCAGGAGCGAGACGTACGCAGCGGCACCCACGCCACCGCGGCCATCGTCGGCTTCGCGGCCGCCGTCGAGCTCGCGGTCAAGGAGCAGGAGGCGTACGCGACCAGGGTCGGTGCGCTGCGCGACCAGCTGGTCGAGCAGGTGCTCGCGGTCGTGCCGGACACCCACCTCAACGGCCCGCCGCTTGCGCCGCTGGGCCGCCACCGGCTGCCCAACAACGCCCAGATCGCGTTCCCCGGGTGCGAGGGCGACTCGCTGCTGATGCTGCTCGACGCCGCCGGGGTCGAGTGCTCGACCGGTGCGGCCTGTTCGGCCGGCGTACCTCAGGCCTCTCACGTGCTCCTGGCCATGGGTCAGTCGGACGAGCAGGCGCGCTCCTCGCTGCGCTTCTCGCTCGGGCACACCACGACCGCCGAGGACGTGGACCGGCTGGTCGCGGCCATCGGGCCTGCGGTCGAGCGCGGCCGGGCTGCGGGGTTGCAGCGCTGATGGGAACCGGGATGAGAGTCGTCGCCGCCATGTCCGGGGGAGTGGACTCCGCCGTCGCGGCCGCCCGCGCGAAGGAGGCCGGCCACGACGTCACCGGCGTCCACCTGGCCCTCTCGCGCAACCCGGCGTCCTACCGCACCGGCGCCCGCGGGTGCTGCACGATCGAGGACTCCAACGACGCCCGCCGTGCCGCGGACGTGATCGGCATCCCGTTCTACGTCTGGGACCTCTCCGACCGCTTCCACGAGGACGTGGTCGAGGACTTCATGTCGGAGTACGCCGAGGGGCGCACCCCCAACCCCTGCCTGCGCTGCAACGAGAAGATCAAGTTCGCCGCCGTGCTGGACCGGGCGCTCGCGCTCGGCTTCGACGCGGTCGCGACCGGCCACTACGCGACGCTTCGCAACGGCGCCGACGGGCTCGTCGAGCTGCACCGCGCCGTCGACGCCGGCAAGGACCAGTCCTACGTGCTCGGGGTGCTCGACCAGGCTCAGCTCGAGCACTCGCTGTTCCCGCTCGGGGACACCCCCAAGCCGCTGGTGCGTGAGGAGGCTGCTCGCCGTGGCCTGCTCGTCGCCGACAAGCCCGACTCCCACGACATCTGCTTCGTCGCCGACGGCGACAACGCCGGCTGGCTGCGCGAGAAGCTGGGCGACCGAGCGCCCAACGAGTCCGGGCCCATCGTCGATGAGACGGGTGAGGTCCTGGGCGAGCACCAGGGGACGTACGCCTACACGATCGGACAGCGCAAGGGCCTCCGCCTCGGCAAGCCCGCGCCCGACGGGAAGCCGCGGTTCGTGCTCGACATCGAGCCGGTCTCCGGCACCGTCACCGTGGGGCCCCGGGAGCACCTGGCCGTCGACGGACTCTCCGGGATCCGTCCCCGGTGGGCCGGGCGTGCACCCGAGGGCGTCCTCGAGGGCACCGTCCAGCTGCGCGCGCACGGCGACGAGCACCGGGCCCGGGTGACGGTGCTTCCCGAGGGAGCCGAGATCGAGCTGCTCGACCCGGCCTACGGCATCGCGCCGGGTCAGGCCGCGGTCATCTACGAGGGCACCCGCGTCGTCGGCTCGGTCACCATCTCCTCGACCCGCCGGGTGGCTCTCGCGTGAGGGCTACCGGGGTCGGGTCGCTGCCTGGTGAGGACTACGCAGAGGCCTGCCGCGTCGTGCTCGGCGAGCTCACCGACCTGCCGCACCTTCCCGAGCTGCCCGCGCGTGGCGCGATCGCGAACATGACCGGTCGGGCGCTGGCGGTCCTCGAGGGGCTCGACGCCGACCTGCAGCCCGCGGGCTGGCGCCTGACCGGCACCTCCGGCTCCGCCGGGGTCGACCACCGGCGCGCCCGCAGCCTGCTCGCCCAGGACCTCGACACCGTCGAGGAGCTGGTCCAGGACTCTCCGCTCACCTCCGGCGGTGGCACCTTCAAGATCCAGGTCGCCGGACCCTGGACCCTCGCCGCAACCGTCGAGCGGCCGCGCGGTGACAAGCTGCTCGCCGACCACGGCGCCCGGCGTGACCTGGCGCAGGCGCTGGCCGACGGCGTACGCACCCACATCCGTGACGTACGCCGCCGCCTCCCGGGCGCGGACACGCTGATCGTCCAGGTCGACGAGCCGGCGCTGAGCGCCGTGCTCAACGCCCAGGTGCCGACCGCCTCGGGGTTCGGCAAGCACCGCAGCATCGACCTCCCCGAGGCCTCCCAGGCGCTGGAGTGGGTGCTCGGCGGGATCGCCGAGGAGGGCGCGATCCCGTGGGTGCACTCGTGCGCACCCGGGACCCCGCTGGGCCTGCTCCGCAACGCTGGGGCGAAGGGGATCAGCGTCGACCTGACCCAGCTCACCGCCGCCGACCACGACGACCTGGCCACGGCCCTGGAAGCGGGCGACACGGTCGCGCTCGGCGTGGTCCCCGCGATCGCTCCGGCGGGCGCCGCGCCCACCGACAAGTCGGTCACCGAGACCGTGGAGCGCTGGCTCGACATGCTCGGGCTGGATAGCGCCCACGACATCGTGCTGACGCCTTCATGCGGCCTCGCCGGCGCCGATGGGCGATGGGCCCGCACCGTCCTGCGAATCCTCACCGAAAGCGCGCGTCACCTGGCGTAGATTCCCCTCATGCAAAAACGGGGGACGGCACTGGTGGCCGCGGCTCTTCTGCTCGCCGGCTGTGGCAACGAGGTGCGCCAGGCGGACGACGCGGACGAGAAGCCCAGGCCGACGCAAGCAGCGAGCATCGACCCGGCCGATCTGAGGCCCGGAAACCAGCCGGCGACCCCCGAGGCGATCGCGGCGATCACGCTCCAGCGTGTGCCCGTCCAGCAGGAGGCGTTCGAGGGCGGCGACCTCTACTTCGAGCAGAACGAGGTCGGCACCGTGCTCCTGTGGGGAGCCGACCACTCGCTCGAGGTCAAGGCCGGCCCGGTCGACGACGACCTCCTCTCGACCTGGTGCCACGACGGGATGTCGGGCTGTGCCGAGGTGAAGGCCGAGACCGGCACGGCGACCGTCGCCTGGGACCTCGCCACCGACGACGGCACACCCGGTCAGCTGATGGTCTCCCACGCCTCCGGGGGAGAGGAGCGACGGGCCGCGTACGTCGGCGAGAAGATCACCGGCGACCCCCGCAAGCTCGATCTCGAGGTGAGCGTGGACGATCTCGTCGCCCTGGTCACCGACCCGCGCCTCGGCACGAAGACGACCATGAAGATGACGAAGGCGCAGGTCAGCGGCTTTCCCTCGGAAGGCGCAAACGGCACCGACGAGGTCGCGCTGACCGCCGGCGCGATCGCGGCGGGGCTGCTCGAAACCAAGGCGTACGCCGATATCGACTCCTTCGAGAAGGCCGACGTCTCGGCCTACGGCAAGGGTGCCTTCGGCGTCGTCGGCACCACCCCCGGCGGCGGCACCGTCACCGCGGTCCACGCCCCGAACCTGCCCGCCGGGAAGCAGAAGTGCCCCGCGACGCTCACCTGCTCCAAGGGCGACACCGACGGCTACGACGGCTGGACCGACGGGTCTGCCGAGACCGTCCGCTGCCATGAGGCGGAGGGGGACCTTCCCGCGTTCTGTGCGGTCGTACGCCAGCAGGCGCCCGCACCGTTCCCCGGCGACGACCTCGACTCGGTCCTGTCCGGGCTCGAGGTGGCGTTGGAGACGCTGTGGCCGACGGTTGCGGCCGAGACCGCCAGCCGGGGTGAGTCGCTGGTCGGCTGAGCGCGTTCAGCGCCCGGCGACCCGCTGGCCCTCGTAGTTCGGGCTGTCGTAGGCCTGACCCCGCTGGCCCGGCGGTGCGAACGACTCGGGCGGACGCGGCTGGCGATGAGCGGGCTGCTGGGGAGCCGCGTGCTGCGGTTCCAGGTGCTGGGGACCCGGTTGACGGTGGCTCGGCTGACGCGGAACGGGCTGGCGAGGATCGGGCTGGCGCGGACCCGGCTGGCGCCGGATCGGCTCCTGGCCCTCAGGTAGCCGGCGCGGGAGCGGAGGCTCGGGTCGGGACTGGGGCTGCTGGCGAGGGTGGGCCGGGTAGGGTCCAGATGCCTGTCGCGGGTCAGCGGGGAACCGCGGGGCCTGGGCGTAGCCCGGCTCGTCCCACTCCCGCTCGCGCCTGCGACGTCCGGAGAGCATCGCGACGGCACTGGCCACGAGGGCGAGGACGATCATCGAGGCCACGATGATCCAGGTGAGCGGGCCGACGCCGCTCTCCTCGGCCGGCGCGGCCAGCTTGACGGCCTCTGTCTTCGGGGCGCAGCCGCTCTGGACGCACTCGCCGTCGCTCGGGGTGCCGGTCACGACGAAGGAGATCCCGCGGTTCACCGAGCCCTGGAAGGTGAGGGTGTGCTTGCCGAGGCCGATGTCCTTGGGAAGCCGGCCGGACCACTTCGCGACGCCGTGACCGTTGGCCTTGACGCTGGTCGAGAGCACCAGCGGGGTCGAGTAGACGACGACCCTGATGCCGGTCTCGTTGGGCTTGAAGCCGGAGGCCTCGGCGCGGATCACGTCCTCGGCGTCCACGGAGGCGTCGTCGATCCCGGCCAGGTTCAGGCCCTTGGTCGTCGGCGGCTCCTCGGGCGCGGTCCAAGGCTTCTTGGACGCCTTCTTCGTCGGCTTCTCGCCGGAGCCGGCACCGGCCCCGTCGCCGGAGTCGCCACCTGTGGTCCGGCCCGAGGACGTACCGCCTCCGCCTCCGGCACCGCCGGAGCCCGAGCCTGAGCCGTCCGACGACCCGGTGCCGGTCGAGGGCTCGTCCGGAGTCGGCGAGCTCTCGGGCTGGGCGAGCGCGTCGAAGTCGAAGGGCACCTCCACGTGCCTCGACTCGGAGGAGTCGTAGATGTCGCGCCCCTCGCCGCGCATCGTCATGATCTGGTAGTTCGTGTCCGGGTCGAGTGCGGCGACCTGGGCGGCGTCGAGGGTGAACCGGTAGGTCCAGTCGTCGGGGTTCTCGGGGTCGTGCAGCACCGACTTGATGAAGGTGTTCCTGGTGCCGGAGCCGTAGTAGCCCACCGGGTTGAGCGCGATCTCGATGCCCGGGCTCTCACCGCTGTATTCGGTGCCGTGCACCTGAAGGATGACGCCGCTCTTGGACTGCTCGATGATCGACACCTCGACCTCGGCGTCGGAGAAGACACCCCCCAGCCCGAGGGCGTGCGTAGCGCCGACCGGAGCCAGCAGAAGCGCGAGCGCCGTCAGCAGCGTCACCACGACCCGAGATACCACTGCAGACCTCACAAGGCGGTCACTTGGGGGTTGGTGTCGGCCCGCCTCTCCCGACGGGGGAGGAAAGTAGCGCTCTTTACCCTCTGTCGTGACCCGCGTCACCCAGGTGTTGATCGGTTGCGTCGATATTGAGGGGGTTGAGTGTCGTTCGGGTCGATGAAACGCCGAAAACGCCCGGGTGGGTATGGCGTCGGAAATTGTCGGCGGGACCAGGCAAGATGGTGCCCGTGAACGATGACGTGACCGACGCGGGCCCTGAGCAGAAGAACGAGCACCAGGAGCTCGCCGAGCAGATCGAGGACGCTCGCTACCGCTACTACGTGCTCGACGACCCGACGCTCTCCGACGCCGACTTCGACCAGAAGTGGCGCCGGATCAACGAGCTCGAGGAGCAGTTCCCCGAGCTGCGCACCCCCGACTCGCCGACCCAGAAGGTCGGTGGCACGTTCTCGACGGAGTTCACCGCGGTCGACCACCTGCAGCGGATGGAGTCGCTCGACAACGTCTTCTCGTTCGACGAGCTCGCCGGCTGGCATGCCCGGATCGCCAAGGACGGCGCCGGCCAGGCCGAGCTGCTGTGCGAGCTCAAGGTCGACGGCCTGGCGATCAACCTGCTCTACGAGAAGGGCCGCCTGGTCCGGGCGCTGAC
Source organism: Nocardioides sp. NBC_00850 (assembly GCF_045207335.1). Lineage (NCBI taxonomy): Bacteria > Bacillati > Actinomycetota > Actinomycetes > Propionibacteriales > Nocardioidaceae > Nocardioides > Nocardioides sp. NBC_00850. The sequence goes on along the minus strand of NZ_CP108845.1, from coordinate 5,296,488 downwards.
CCGCGGCGACGGCCGCACGGGCGAGGACGTCACCCCGAACGTACGCACCATCAAGTCGATCCCGCACCGGCTCACCGGCACCGACGAGTTCCCGGTGCCGGACCTGGTCGAGGTGCGCGGCGAGGTCTTCTTGTCGATCGAGGCCTTCGACAAGCTCAACGCCTCCCTGGTCGACGCGGGCAAGCCGATGTTCGCCAACCCGCGCAACTCTGCCGCCGGCTCGCTGCGCCAGAAGGACCCGCGGGTGACCGCGACCCGCGAGCTCGGGATGGTCTGCCACGGCATCGGCGCCCGGCAGGGCTTCCAGCCGGTCGCCCAGTCGCATGCGTACGACGCCCTGAAGGCCTGGGGGCTGCCCACCTCCAAGCGGGTCAAGGTGCTCAAGAGCCTCGCCGAGGTCGAGGAGTTCATCAGCTACTTCGGCGAGCACCGCCACGACGTCACCGAGCACGAGATCGACGGTGTCGTGATCAAGGTCGACGACATCTCGCTGCAGCGCCGCCTCGGCTCGACCAGCCGCGCGCCACGGTGGGCGATCGCCTACAAGTACCCGCCTGAGGAGGTCAACGCCAAGCTGCTCGCGATCGATGTCGGCGTGGGCCGCACCGGCCGGGTCACGCCCTTCGGTGTGATGGAGCCGACCAAGGTCGCCGGCTCGACCGTCGAGCGCGCGACGCTGCACAACGCCCACGAGGTGAAGCGGAAGGACGTACGGCCCGGTGACACCGTCATTCTCCGCAAGGCCGGCGACGTCATTCCGGAGATCCTCGGCCCGGTGCTGCCGCTGCGACCCGAGGGGCTGCCGGAGTGGGTGATGCCCACCGAGTGCCCCGCGTGTGGCACCACGCTCGCCGAGCAGAAGGAGGGCGACAAGGACCTGCGCTGCCCCAACCACCGCGGCTGTCCGGCGCAGGTGCGGGAGCGGGTCTTCTTCGCCTCCGGACGGGGTGCCTTCGACATCGAGGGGATGGGCTACGAGGCGGCGGACGCGCTGTTGGCCGCCGAGGTGATCACCAACGAGGGCGACATCTTCTCGCTCGACGAGGCCAAGCTCGCCACCACGGCGTTCTTCACACGGGCCGCGAAGAAGGCCGAGAAGGAGGCCGGGGCCGGCGACCGGGTGCTCAACGCCAACGCGCTGGGACTGCTGCGCAACCTGGAGGAGCGCAAGCAGGTCCCGCTGTGGCGGGTGCTGGTCGCGCTGTCCATCCGCCACGTCGGCCCGTCCGCGGCCCGGGCGCTGGCCACCGAGTTCGGCTCGCTCGACGCCATCTGGGCGGCCTCCCAGGAAGAGCTGGCCGCCACCGAGGGCGTCGGCGGGATCATCGCCGAGGCCATCGTCGAGTGGCGCCAGGTCGAGTGGCACCAGGAGATCGTGGAGAAGTGGCGTACGGCCGGGGTCTCCCTCGCCGACGAGCGCGACGAGTCGGTGGCGCGGACCCTCGAGGGCCTGACCATCGTGGTCACCGGTTCGCTGGACGACTTCTCCCGCGACGGCGCCAAGGAGGCGATCATCAGCCGCGGCGGCAAGGCCGCGGGGTCGGTCTCGAAGAAGACCGACTACGTCGTGGTCGGTGAGAGCGCGGGTTCCAAGGCCGCCAAGGCCGAGGAGCTCGGCCTGCCGATCCTCGACGAAGCGGCGTTCAAGGTTCTGCTGGAGGCCGGACCCGCTGGACTCGGCTAGAAAATACCCCCCATAGTGTGGCCTCGTGCTCGAGGCCCTTCCCCCACTTCTCACGGTCGCCGCGGTCCTCCTGGTCCCGGCGACCGTGCTTCTGTTCACGATCCGTATGCCGCGTACCGGCTCGCTCTCCGCGGGCACGGCGGTCCTCGCGGCCACGCTCACCGCAGTGCTCGCCCTCGGGGCCGGCCTGCTGCTCGGCCAGGACGCCGTCCGGGCCGCGATCGGCGGCGTCGTCCTCGGCGCCTCGCTGCTGGCCTGGCTGCCCGCGGCGCGGGACTGGGACGTACGCGGCCTGGTCGCCTGGGCGCTCACCATCGACGTCGGTCTGCTCTACCTGACCTATGTGGGGCTGTGGACGGTCACGGTCCACCCCGGCGCGTGGACGACGACGCTGTCGAGCCTGTTGTGGCTGTTGGAGGTCTTCGTCTTCGTGATCGGCGTGGGCTACCTGTGGGAGATGGTCGACGTGCTCGCCCGGCGCCGCTGGCGTGGCTGGCCGACGCGTGGCGAGCACCACCCCGGCTGGGGCCGGCCCTTCGTGAGCCTGCACGTCCCGACCCACAACGAGCCGCCGGAGATGGTCATCGAGACGCTCCAGCGGATGCTCGAGCTGGACTACGACGCGTACGAGATCCTGGTCATCGACAACAACACCGACGACCCCGCGCTGTGGCGGCCGGTGCAGGACTTCTGCGAGCAGTACGACGGCGTCACCTTCATCCACCTGGCCAACTGGCCGGGGTTCAAGTCCGGGGCGCTCAACTACGCGCTGACCCGGATGAACCCGCGCACCGAGGTCGTCGGGATCGTCGACGCCGACTATCACGTCGCTCCTGACTTCCTGGCCCACAACGCCCCGCTGTTCAGCGACGAGTCGGTGGCCTTCGTGCAGACGCCGCAGGACTACCGGGACTGGGACGTCTCGGCGTACTTCCGCCGGCTCTACCACTCCTACGGCTACTTCTTCGACGTCAGCCAGGTGTCTCGCAACGAGCGCAACGGCGCCATCTTCGGCGGAACCATGGGACTGATCCGCGCCTCCGCGCTGGTCCGGTCCGGCGGCTGGGACGAGTGGTGCATCACGGAGGACGCCGAGCTGTCGCTGCGGCTGCTGAAGATGGGCTACAACGGCATGCACGTCGACCGCTCCTACGGTCGCGGCGTGATGCCGCTGACCTTCGAGACGCTCAAGAAGCAGCGGTTCCGGTGGTGCTTCGGCGGCATCCAGATCCTGCGCATGCACTGGCGCTCGTTGCTGCCCGGGCGTCGCACCGAGGACAACCAGATGACCCTGGGGCAGCGCTGGGCCTACCTCGTCGGCGGGCTGCAGTGGTTCGGCGACCTCGCCGGAGCCCTGTTCACCTTCTTCCTGATCTCGGGCGCGCTCGACCTGATGCTGGGCGGGGGACTGGTCGTACGCCGCCTCTCGGGGCTCCTCCTGTTCGCCACTGTCGCGCTGGTGCTCTTCGGCGCGGCCCGCTCGATCGCACTGGTCCGCCTGCGCAGCGGGGCCTCGTGGCGCGACGCGCTCGGTGCCTTCGGGCTGTGGCTGGCGCTCGGGGTGACCGTCGCGCGGGCCTCCTGGCTCGGGCTGGTCTCGCGCGAGGGCACCTTCCTGCGTACGCCGAAGATCAAGGGGCAGCCGCGGGTGCGGGACGTGGTGCGGGGCAACCTGGTGGAGACCTTCGCCGCGGTCGCCTGCCTGGTCATGGCGGTCCTGGTCGGCGCACTCGGCGGGGCGACCGGGCTCGCCATCGCGTCGCTGCTCGCCTTCCAGGGGATCGGCTACGCGCTGGCCCCGATCAACAGCTGGGCGGCGATCCGCAGCGACCTGCCCGCCGACCTGCGGCGCCGTCGCGAGCGGATCTGGGCATGGAGCGCCGCCGCGGCGCCCGCTGCTCGGCGCGGGGGACTGGTGCTGGCCTTCAGCTCGGTGATGCTCGCCGGCCTGGTCGCGCTCGCGGCGCCGGTGGGCAGCCCGGACGTACCCGAGGTCGGCGACGTCCACGGTGCGCTCGAGAAGAAGCCGCGCGACGGGGAGGACCGGCCCACGCCCGCACGGAGCCCGGCGCCGGAGCCGACCGCTGACCCGACGACCCAGGCCCCGGAGCCGTCATCGAGCGGCGCCGGCGCCACGGCCAGCACCCGGCCGACCCAGGCCGCCGACCCGACCCCGTCGACCGATCCCACTCGCGGTGCCGATCCGACTCAGGCGGCCCCCGCCCAGCCGAGCTCGGCGGGCAGACCGACCGACAAGCCGTCCAACGGCGGCGGCCCGAACAAGGCGCCGTAGGCCTCATCTGCTCGCCGCGGCGCAGCCGAGATGAGAGTTGGGGCCGCTGACACCTAGGATGTGCGCATGCCAGAAATCACCCGCGACGAGGTCGCGCACCTGGCCGACCTCGCCCGCATCGACCTCAGCGACGCCGAGCTCGATCACCTTGCTCCGCAGCTTCAGGTGATCCTCGAGTCCGTCGCCTCGATCCAGGGGCTTGCCGGCGACGACGTGCCTGCCACCTCCCACCCGCTTCCGATGACCAACGTCTTCCGTGAGGACGTCGTCGTGCCCGGCCTGACGCCGGAGCAGGCGCTCTCCGGTGCGCCGAGTGTCGAGGAGCAGCGATTCTCGGTTCCGCGGATCCTGGGGGACGAGCAGTGAGCGACCTCATTTTGAAGTCGGCGGCCGAGCTGGCCGACTCTCTCGCCGCCGGTGAGACCACCTCGGTCGAGCTGACCCAGGCCCACCTCGACCGGATCGCCGCGGTCGACGGCGACGTCCACGCCTTCCTGCACATCGACGCCGCGGGCGCGCTGTCCCAGGCCGCCGCCTCCGACGCGCGCCGGGCCAACGGCGACGCGCTCCATGCCCTCGACGGCGTGCCGATCGCGGTCAAGGACGTGCTGACCACGACCGGCCTGCCGACGACCTGCGGCTCCAAGATCCTCGAGGGCTGGGTTCCGCCCTACGACGCGACAGTGGTCAAGAAGATCAAGGCAGCCGGTCTGCCGATCCTGGGCAAGACCAACATGGACGAGTTCGCGATGGGGTCCTCCACCGAGCACTCCGCGTACGGCCCGACGAAGAACCCGTGGAAGCTCGATCGGATCCCCGGCGGCTCCGGTGGTGGCTCGGCCGCGGCCGTCGCAGCCTTCGAGGCGCCGCTGGCGCTCGGCACCGACACCGGCGGCTCGATCCGCCAGCCGGGTGCCGTCACCGGCACCGTCGGCGTGAAGCCGACCTACGGGTCGGTCTCCCGCTACGGCCTGGTCGCTCTGGCCAACTCGCTGGACCAGGTCGGTCCGGTGACCCGTACGGTCCTGGACAGCGCCCTGCTGCACGAGCTCATCGGCGGCCACGACCCGCTCGACTCCACGTCGACGACCACCCCGGTGACCGGGCTCGTCGACGCGGCCCGTGCCGGCGCGACCGGTGACCTCAAGGGAGTCAAGGTCGGCGTCATCAAGGAGCTTGCCGGCGAGGGCTGGGCGCCGGACGTGATGAGCAAGTTCAACGAGTCGGTCGACCTGCTCACCAAGCTGGGTGCCGACGTCGTCGAGGTCTCCACGCCGAGCTTCGAGCACGCGATGGCGGCCTACTACCTGATCCTGCCGGCGGAGTGCTCCTCCAACCTGGCCAAGTTCGACGCGATGCGTTACGGCCTGCGGGTCACCCCCGACGGCGACCCGAGCGCCGAGGACGTCATGAAGGCGTCGCGTGACGCCGGGTTCGGCGACGAGGTCAAGCGCCGCATCATCCTCGGCACCTACGCGCTCAGCAGCGGCTACTACGACGCCTACTACGGTCAGGCGCAGAAGATCCGCACGCTGATCATCGAGGACTTCAAGAAGGCCTTCGAGCAGGTCGACGTGCTGGTCTCGCCGACCTCCCCGTCGACCGCGTTCCCGCTGGGCGCGAAGCTCGACGACCCGCTGGCCATGTACATGCAGGACCTGGCCACCATCCCGGCCAACCTGGCCGGCACGCCCGGTATCTCCGTCCCGGCCGGGGTCTCCGACGTGGACGGGCTGCCCGTCGGCGTACAGCTCCTGGCTCCGGTCCTGGAGGACGCCCGTCTCTACCGCGTCGGTGCCGCGCTCGAGGGCGCCATCGGCCCGGTGCTCTCGATCGACAAGCTGGAGGTGGCCCGATGAGCGAGACTTTGGTCGGTTTCGACGAGGTGCTGGAGCGCTACGACCCGGCCTTCGGGCTCGAGGTGCACGTCGAGCTCAACACCAACACCAAGATGTTCTGCGGCTGCCCGGCGACGTTCGGCGGCGAGCCCAACTCCCAGGTCTGCCCGACCTGCCTCGGTCTGCCCGGCTCGATGCCGGTCGTGAACGCCAAGGCGGTGGAGAGCGCGATCCGGATCGGCCTTGCGCTCAACGGCTCGATCGCGGAGTGGTGCCGGTTCGCCCGGAAGAACTACTTCTACCCGGACATGCCGAAGAACTTCCAGACCTCGCAGTACGACGAGCCGATCGTCTACGACGGCTACCTCGACGTCGAGGTCGAGGGGGAGACCTACCGGGTCGAGATCGAGCGTGCCCACATGGAGGAGGACACCGGCAAGACCACCCACATCGGTGGCGCGACCGGCCGCATCCACGGCGCCGACTACTCGCTGGTCGACTACAACCGTGCGGGCATCCCGTTGATCGAGATCGTCACCCGACCGATCCTCGGCACCGGTGCCAAGGCGCCGCTGGTGGCGAAGGCCTACGTCGCCGCGCTGCGCGAGATCCTGCTGGGTCTGGGTGTCTCCGACGTACGCATGGACCAGGGCTCGATGCGCTGCGACGTCAACCTGTCGCTGTCCCCGAAGGGCTCCGGCAAGCTCGGCACCCGCACCGAGACGAAGAACGTCAACTCGCTGCGCTCGGTCGAGCGGGCCGTACGTTTCGAGATGTCGCGCCACGCCGGGATCCTCGACGCGGGGGAGGCGATCTTCCAGGAGACCCGCCACTTCCACGAGGACACCGGCACCACCTCGGCGGGCCGGGCGAAGTCGGACGCCGACGACTACCGCTACTTCCCCGAGCCCGACCTCGTCCCGGTCGCGCCGTCGCGAGAGTGGGTCGAGGAGCTGCGGGCGAGCCTGCCGGAGCGCACCGCTGACAAGCGGGCCCGCCTGCAGGTCGAGTGGGGCTACTCCGACCTGGAGATGCGCGACGTCTGGGCCGCCGGTGCGCTGTCGCTGATCGAGGCGACGGTCGCCGAAGGAGCCTCCGCACAGGCCGCCCGTAAGTGGTGGATGGCCGAGCTCTCCCGCAGCGCCAACGACCGTGGCGTCGAGCTCGCCGAGCTCGGTGTCACCCCGGTGCAGGTCGCCGAGGTGCAGAAGCTGGTCGACGCCAAGACGCTGACCGACAAGCTGGCCCGCCAGGTCTTCGAGGGTCTTCTCGCAGGTGAGGGCACGGTTTCGGAGATCATCGACGCCCGCGGGCTCGCCGTGGTCTCCGACGACGGCGCGCTCGGCGCAGCCGTCGACGAAGCCATCGACGCCCAGCCCGCGGTCGCCGACAAGATCCGCGGCGGCAACCAGGCCGCGGCCGGTGCGCTCATCGGCGCGGTCATGAAGGCGACCGGCGGCAAGGCCGACGCCAAGCGTGTCCGCGAGCTGATCCTGGAGAAGCTCGCCTAAGACCCACGCCGAGTCGGCTCGTCCTGACAACAAACTCCGCCGAGTCGGCGCGTCATGACGCGCCGACTCGGCGTTGGTTTTGGTCAGAATGAGCCGACTCGGCGATGGGGTGCACTGGCAGACTGTCCGGCGTGACCGAGCCCTTCCGCATCGCACTGCTCATCGACGCCGACAACGCGCCTGCCTCGAAGATCGACGAGATCTTGAACGACCTGGCCGAATACGGCGAGGTGACGATCCGGCGGGCCTACGGCAACTGGACCAAGTCCGAGCTCAAGGGCTGGATCGAGGAGCTGCATGACGCCGCGATCAGGCCGATGCAGCAGTTCGACCTGACCGCGCACAAGAACGCCTCCGACATGGCGCTCGCGATCGACGCCGTCGAGCTGCTACATGCGGCGATCCCCGACGCGTTCGCACTGGTCTCCTCCGACTCCGACTTCACGCCGCTGGTGCACTACCTGCGGGAGAAGGGCCGGGCGGTCTACGGCTACGGCCGGGAGAAGACGCCGGCGCCGTTCAAGAGCGCCTGCACCCGGTTCACCGTGGTGGAGAAGCTCGGTGGCTCCGAGGAGGAGACCGAGGCCGACACCGAGCCCGGGACCACGCGCACCCGCAAGCAGTCGTCCGCGGCGACCAACGGGCAGGCGCTGAAGCGCAACGCCCGGCTGATCCAGCTGCTGCGCAACTCCATCGCCGCGGCCGCCGACGACGACGGCTGGGCACTGGTCGGCACCGTGGTCTCCCGCATCCGCAACCAGTCCTCCGAGGACCCGCGCAACTACGGGTACGCCACCTGGACCAAGCTCATCAAGGCGATCGACCTCTTCGAGCTCAAGGACGAGGGCACCTCGGCGATCGCGGTCAGCGACAAACGCAACAAGAAGTGACGTACGTCCTCTACCGGGTCTCCGTGGACGCCGGGCGAGAGCATCGAACGCCCTTGGGCACCGACCCGTGGAGGTGCTTCAGCGCGGCCTTGAAGTCGCGACAGCGCTCGGTGTCCTCCTCTTTGTTGCGGGGGTAGCCGATCGCCGCGTTGACCCCGCCCATGTCGAGGGCGTCGGCTAGCGGGTTGATGTCGCGGGCGACGGTCCAGTACCACCGCGAGATCGGCGCGCTGTAGTCCAGCGACCGGGCGAGCTCGGGGCGGCGGCGCAGGTCGATGTCGAAGTAGGCGCCGGCGTCGGTGTAGTTGGCCTCGCCGGTCAGCTGGATGTAGCCGCGACCGGTGAACTTCCGCTTGTCGCGACCCTTGGCGTCGTGGTGGAAGGAGCTCTCGTTGGCGAGCGTGGTCAGGTACGCCGCCTGCCGGTAGGCCGTGGTGATCCCGGCATCGGCCATGGCGCGGTTGAGGCTCGGCAGCCCGGTCTCGACGGTGCTCCGGTCACCGACCTTCTCGCCGAACATGGCGACCAGATCGGCGTACGTGACCGATGTCCGTGCCTCCTCCGCACCCGCCGTCGTGGTCGGGGAGAGGGCGAGAAAGGTGGCCGAGATCGAGGTTGCGACAAGGCCGAGAATCCTGTGGCGCATGGGGACAGAGTGACTGCTCGGCGGCGATCCCGCAAGCAGGGCCTGCCCGGCATAGGATTGCCCCGCATAGCAGAGCCTCAATCAACACACGCCGTGGTGGGGGAAGCCGGTCGGATCCCGGCGCTGACCCGCAACCGTAGGCCCAGGACCGAGAGTCCTGAGCGAGCCGGAGCACCTGCCGACGGGCGCGTACTGACCTGACGCTGTCGTGGAAAGCAGCGGGTCGGCCCTGGGCCTTCCCGACGAACAGCGCGGAAGGAACCATGAAGAAGACCGTCCTCGGCGGCATCGCCGCCGCCCTCGCCCTCACCTCGCTCGCCGGCTGTGGCGAGAAAGCCGTCGAGGAGGGGGAGAAGCCCACCTACGACGCCAAGGTGTCCACCGCGGTGGCCGACTGGCTCGTGGCCCAGGCGCCGGAGGGCGTGGCCCGCAACGCGCAGTACGGCACCGACGACTTCGGGCTCAGCGCCGACATCGGGATCGCGCTGGCAGAGGTCGGTGGCTACGACGAGGAGATCTCCACGATCGCCGCGGCGGTGATGGAGAACAAGAAGGCCTACACCTCGCCCGGGTTCGGCACGATCACCTCGGCCGGAGCGACCGCGAAGGCGCTCGTCCTCCAGCAGAACGTCGACGCCTCCGACCCCGGTCTGCTCGAGCAGCTCGAGGGCACGGTCGCCGAGAACGGCCGGATCGCCGACGAGCTCGACCCCAAGGACAAGAAGGCGGCTGACTACTCCAACACCATCGGACAGTCGTACGCCGTGTGGGCGCTGAACAACGCCGAGAGCGAGGAGGCCGCGGCCGCGACGGAGTTCCTGGCCGGGCAGCAGTGCGAGGAGGGGTGGTTCCGGGTCACCTTCACGGCCGACCCCGCCGCTGCTGATCAGACCTGCGACGCCGACCCGAAGGCAGTCCCGGACGCCGACGCCACCGCGTTCGCGCTGATCGCCCTGTCCGGGGTCGCGTCCCCGGAGGCGGAGAAGGCCGTCGAGGCCGGCGTGAGCTGGCTGAAGGAGACCCAGGCGGAGGACGGGTCGTTCAAGGCGGCCACCGGCAACATCGCCAACTCCAACACCACCGGCCTGGCCGGGTGGGCGTTCGGACGCGCCGGTGAGACCGACGCCGCCGAGAAGGCGGCGAGCTGGGTCGCCGACCACGTCGTGACCTGTGGCGACGACGCCGGCGCGGTGGCCTATGACGACGCCGCGCTGACCGAGGGCAACACCAAGGGCCTGACCAAGGAGTCCGAGGGGATGTACCGCCTCGCCGCCGCCCAGGCGCTGCCGTCGCTGGTCTTCCTGCCCAAGGATGCGACCGCGAAGAGCTCGTGCTGATCCTGCGGTCCTCGTTGGTGGCCCTGGCGATCCTCGCCGGGGCCACCGCACCTGTCTTCACCCCCGTCTCCGCTTGGTCTGCGGCCTCGTCCGCCGAGGCGTGTGACGGCGTCACCGTCGTCGTCGAGCCCAACGCGTTGGGTGGCGGCCCTGAGGTCACCTGTGTCCAGCCCGAGGAGGGTGACACCGGCGCCGACCTCTTCGAGAAGGCGGGACATCCGCTCACCTATGTGACCTCGATGCCCAGCGTCGTATGTCGCGTCGATGAGCGGCCGAAAGCAGCCGGTTGCGCCCAGATGCCGCCTGCCGACGCGTACTGGTCGCTCTGGATCACCGACGATTCGGGGGCCTGGAGCTATGCCTCCAGAAATGTTACCGAAATCAGCGTGACCTCCGGGCAGGGTGTTGCGTTCACGTGGATAGACGACGATGTCGTTACCGCTCCGGCGACGGAGCTTGGGGATGCTGTGGGGGCGCCCTCAAGCCCGTCGCCGGAGTTATTTCCGGAGGAGTCGACGGATTCGACCTCCGAGACCGAGCATCTGCCCACCTGGGTCGCGCCCGCGGGGATCCTCGCACTGTTCACCGTGGCCGGTGCCGTGTGGTGGCGCCGGCGATGAGCACGCTGTTGCGTACGGCCGCGGTCGCGCACCTGCCCCGTGATCTGCACCCCGTCGCCTGGTGGGTGTGGGCGATCGGCATGGCTGCGTACGCCTCCTTCACCACCAACCCGTTGCTGCTCCTGCTCGTGGTGGGGGTGGTGTCGGTCGTGGTCGCCGCGCGTCGTGGCGACCAACCGTGGGCGAAGGCGTTCCGGCTCTACGTCGGCCTCGCGGTGTTCATCGTCGTGACCCGGGTGCTCTTCCGGGTGCTCCTGGGTGCCGTTCCGGGTCACGTGATCCTCGACCTGCCCGAGATCCCGCTCCCGGAGTGGGTACTGGGGATCCGGCTGCTCGGGCCGCTCACCCGAGAGGCCCTGCTGGCCGGCCTCTACGACGGGATGCGGCTGGGCACCATCGTGATCTGCGTCGGCGCGGCCAACGCGCTCGCGAACCCGAAGCGGCTGCTGCGCTCGCTGCCGCCGGCGCTCTACGAGATCGGCACCGCTGTCGTGGTCGCCGTGACGGTGCTGCCGCAGCTCGCCGAGTCGGTGCAGCGGGTGCGCGCCGCGCAGCGGCTGCGTGCCGGTGCGACCGGAAAGGTCAAGCGGCTGCGCCGCTTCCTCGTGCCGGTGCTCGAGGACGCCCTGGAGCGGTCGATGGCGCTGGCGGCGGGCATGGACACGCGCGGCTACGGACGTACGGCCGGCGTCCCGGTCGCCACCAGGCGGATCACCTCGGCGCTCATGCTGGTCTCGCTCGTCGGGCTCTGCGCCGGCGTCTACGCGGTGCTGGACGGCACCACGCCAGGCTGGCTGGCCGCCACCATGCTCGCGCTCGGCGTCGGCGCCGCCGCTGGTGGGCTGGCGCTCGCCGGCCGCCGGGTGACACGGACCGTCTACCGACCCGACCGGTGGCGCTGGCCGGAGGTCGTGGTGGCATTGAGCGGGATCGTGGTCATCGCCGTGGGCTGGTGGGTCGCCCGCTACCAGGTCCCGGTCGCCTTCCCGGGCGTGAGCACCGTCCCGGAAGTCACCCTGACCGCCATGGCTGGTGTGCTCGTCGGGCTGGTCCCGGCCGTCGCCGCCCCGCTACCGGCATCATCGCTCGTCCACGAGGAGGCAGTCGCATGATCGAGCTGCGAGGCATCACGTTCACCCCGCCCGACTCCTCCGAGCACGTGCTCAAGGACGTCGATCTCACCATCGAGGAGGGCGAGCTGCTGCTCGTCTCCGGTCCGACCGGCTCGGGGAAGTCGACCCTGCTCGGCGTGCTCGCCGGCCTGGTGCCGCGCTTCTCCGGCGGCCTGCTCGACGGTGACGTCCTGCTGGACGGGGCCTCGATCGTCCGTACGCCGCCGCGCGAGCGCGCCGGGATCATCGGCTACGTCGGGCAGGACCCGGTGGCCGGGTTCGTCACCGACACGGTCGAGGAGGAGCTCGCCTACGGGATGGAGCAGCTCGGCCTCCCGCCGGCGACCATGCGGCGCCGGGTGGAGGAGACCCTCGACCTGCTCGGCATCGCCGAGCTGCGGCAGCGGTCGCTGCGTACGCTCTCGGGAGGGCAGCAGCAGCGCGTCGCGATCGGCTCGGTGCTCACCACCCACCCGCGGGTCGTCGTGCTCGACGAGCCCACCTCCGCCCTCGACCCCACCGCCGCCGAGGACGTGCTCGCCACCATCACCCGGCTGGTGCACGACCTCGGCACCTCCGTCGTCCTCGCCGAGCACCGGCTCGAGCGGGTCGTGCCGTTCGCCGACCGCATCGCGCTGCTCGTCGGCGACGGCTCCGTCGCCGTCGGTGACCCCGCTGAGGTCCTGGAGACCTCGCCCATCGTGCCGCCGCTCGTCGAGCTCGGCCGCGAGCTCGGCTGGTCGCCCCTGCCGCTCACGGTGCGGGATGCGAAGCGGCGGGCGCGGTCGTTGGAATACCCGGTTAACCGGCCCTCTACCAATTTCTCAGGCCTGCGCTTCTCTGGCATTGCAATGCCAGAGAAGCGCAGGAAAAGCCTGAGAAGTTCCGGGCTCACGGTCACCCGAGGACGTACGCCGGTCCTGCACGACGTCTCGATCGAGCTGCCCGCGGGGCGGGTGACGGCGCTGATGGGACGCAACGGATCGGGCAAGTCGACGCTGCTGTGGACGCTGCAGGGGACCCAGAAGCGGCTGGCCGGGTCGGTGGACGTGGAAGGCAAGGATCCGGCGACCCTCGACCCCGAAGAGCGACGCGAGCTCGTCGGGCTGCTGCCGCAGACCGCGGCGGATCTGCTCTACCTGGAGACGGTGGCCGAGGAGTGCGATGCCGGCGGCCCACGGACGAGGGAGATCCTGGACAGCCTCGTTCCAGGCATCCCCGACGGCCAGCACCCGCGCGACCTCTCGGAGGGCCAGCGCCTCGCTCTGGCGCTGTCGCTGATCCTGAGCGCCGACCCGCCGGTCGTGCTCCTCGACGAGCCCACCCGCGGCCTCGACTATGCCGCCAAGCACGCTCTCTCCGAGATCCTGCGCGAGCTCACCGAGGCAGGCAAGGCGGTCCTGGTGGCGACCCACGACGTCGAGTTCGTCGCCGAGGCCGCCGACGACGTGGTGGTGCTCGCCGACGGCGAGGTGGTCTCTGCGGGCGACGTACGCACCGTCACGGCCGAGTCGCCTGCGTTCGCGCCCCAGGCGAGCAAGGTCTTCGGCCCGGGCTGGCTGAACGTACGCGAGATCGTCGAGGCGGTGGGCGAGAGATGATCAGGTTCTCGCCCCGCACGGCGGTCCTGCTCGTCATCATCTCCGCGGCCGGGCTGATGATGTTCGGCTGGCCGCTGCTGCTCCACGGCTACGACCGGGTGCAGCCGCCGTTCATCTTCCTGGCGCTGCTGCCGCTGATGCTGGTGGTGCTGCTGAGCGAGCTCTCCACGGGCGGGATCGACACCCGGATGATCGCGGTCCTCGGCGTGCTCAGCGCGATCGAGGCCGTCCTGCGCGCCGTCTCCGCCGGCACCGGCGGGGTGGAGCTGGTCTTCTTCATGCTCATCCTCGGCGGCAGGGTCTTCGGTCCGGCCTTCGGCTTCGTCCTCGGCTGCACCAGCCTGTTCGTCGCCGCGCTCGTCACCGCCGGCGTCGGACCATGGCTGCCCTACCAGATGCTCGGCGCCGCCTGGGTGGCGATGGGCGCCGGGCTCCTGCCACCCGCGAGCGGCCGCCGGGAGATCGGGCTGCTGGCGGCGTACGGGATCTTCGCCTCGTACGCCTACGGGCTCCTCCTCAACCTGCAGGGGTGGCCACTGCTCACCGGCGTCACGGTGCCTGGCGCGAGCGGCAACCTCTCCTACGAACCCGGTGCGGCGTTCGGCGAGAACCTGGCGACCTTCCTGCGCTACACCCTGGTCACCTCGACCAGCAGCTGGGACACCGTGCGCGCGATCACCACCGCCGTCGCCATCGCGCTGCTCGGCCCCGCCGTACTCGCCACCCTGCGCCGCGTCGCCCGCCGGGCAACGGTCACCGGCGTGGTGTCGACAGGCTCGACCGGTTAGGTCAGACGCGCTGGTGCTCGGAGACCCGGGCGAGAAAGGCGAGCAGCAGCTGGTGGACGCGGTCGGGCTGCTCCATCTGTACGAAGTGGGTGCCCTCGAGCTCGACGAAGGTGCCGTCCTTGACCCCGGCGGCGACCCGCGACATGTGGCGCGCACCGGCGATGAGGTCGCGGGTGCCCGCGACCAGCACGACCGGCACCTTGATCCGGCGCAGCGAGACCGGGCGGCGCTGGGAGGTGCGCAGCGCGAGGTGGAAGTACCACTCGACCGGGGTGGTCAGGAACTCGGCCAGCGCCGCCGCGGCGAGCTCGGGATCAGGGACCTTGCCGATCAGGCCGGCCTTGGAGAACATCTCGATCGCCCGCGGGCCGAGATCGAGGCGCGCCGCCAGGGGAGTGATCAGGGAGCCGGTGCGGCACAGCACCCTCGAGGCGGTGCGGGTCACGGTCGCCGCCGCCGGGGCGGGCAGTCGCAGCGGCCCCAGCATCGACTTGAACGTGTCGCCGGGCACGCCGGCGACACCGAAGACGCCCGAGACCCGCTCGGGATGGTCCGCGGCCAGCTCGAAAGCGGTGTTGACCCCGATCGACCAGCCCATCACGACCGGCCGGGAGAGCGCGAAGGCGTCCATCACCGACAGCGCGTCCTCGGCGAAGTGCCTCGAGGTGGTCTGCTCCGGGTCCTTCGGCCGCGCCGAGCCGGAGGTGCCGCGGTGCTGCCAGGAGACGACGCGTATGCCGCACGAGGTGTGCAGCAGCGCCGGCCAGTTCCACGGGCTGGTGCCGAGGCCGTTGCACAGCAGCACCGTCGGCCCATCGATCACGCCCTCGGGGTCGTTGGTCCACGCGCGGATCAGGGTGCCGTCATCGGAGAGCACGTCCCGGAAGGCAACGGTGGACTCAGCAACGGCCCGCGGGACAGTCATGCCGCCGCTTCCGTAGGACAGAGCACAGAATACGGAAGCGGCGGCATGACCTCGATGGTCTCTCGCTGGCGCTCGCTCATGCAGACATTCTCTCCGAAGCGAGCAGCTGGAGATAGTTCTGCACATCCTCACGCTCGGCACGCCGCAGCAGGAGCGCCTCCTCGGCGGCCTTGGCGTTGTGCCGGGCGACGAGCTGGGAGGCCACCGGCCAGGCGAGCAGCAGCTGGATCGGTCGTAGGAACGGGCCGACCATTCGCCCAGCGGTGCGAGCGGCGAGGAGGGCGGCGACTTGGGCGACGGCAGCGGTGTGTACGGGTGCGGTGATGGTCGACAACGGAGCAACTCCAAGGACTGGCGGGACCGGGCGGCGAGGGGGAGTTGTCACCGAACTGTAGTGACCTCAACGTTCGGAGTCAGTGACGTTCCGATGTCGCTTGTGTGAAACGCGGCACTACACCGGGGTCGACTCCGCCGGCACGTGATGCTCCGGCTTGCCGGTGCGCGTCGCGCCCGCGGAGGCGACCACGACACACGCGATGGCCAGCCACTGCAGGACCGAGAGTCCCTCGTGGAGGATCAGGATCGCGGCCAGCGCGCCGGCGGCCGGCTCCAGCGACATCAGGATCGCGTAGAGCCCCGACTTGATCGAACGCAGGGCGACGAGATCGAGGGAGTAGGGGATCACCGAGGACATCAGGCCCACCATCAGGCCGACCAGCCACACGTGCGGAGACCCCAGCCCGTCGGCGTACGCCATCGCCGCAGGCGTCAGCGCCACCGCCGCGACGGTGGAGGCCAGAGCGAGCCCGTCGAGTCCCTCCCACCGCGCTCCGGTCGCCTTCGACAGCACGATGTACGCAGCCCAGCAGGCTCCCGCGAGCAGCGCGAACAACACACCCACGATCGAGATCCGACCGGGCTCGAGACCGAGCAGCACGACCCCCGCGGCCGCCAGCGCGACCCAGACCAGGTCGCGGGCGCGCCGCGAGGTGACCAGAGCGATCGTGAGCGGACCGATGAACTCAATGGTGACCGCGATCCCGATCGGGAGCCGGGCGAAGGACTGGTAGATGGCCCAGTTCATCAGCCCGAGCGATGCGCCGAAGGCGACCACGACGAGCCAGTCGCGGCGGGATAGGCCGCGCACCCGGGGTCGGGTGATCGCCAGCAGGATCAGCGCGGACAGCGTCAGCCGCAGCCACACCATGGCCGTCGGGGTGACCTCGTCGAAGAGCGACTTGGCGAAGGTCGCGCCGACCTGCACCGACGCGATCCCGATCAGAACCAGGACGACCGGGTGGGCCAGCCTCGCCCGCAGAGAGGAAGAAGCTGTGACCACCCGGTCAGTCTAGGACCACGTAAAGACCCGCTACTGCGCCGAGTCCGTCTGCGAGATGTTGGACAGGTTGGTGGCCTTGTTGGCCTCCTCCGCGAGCCGCTCGGACCCACGCCGCGACTCCTGCGGGACCATCGCATGCTCGACATGGTCCTGCTCGTAGATCTCCGGCGGGATCGGCGCCGGCACGGTCGCGGTGATCCGCGATCCATCGGGGCGGATGCCGCCGTGCGGCTCCTCGTCGAGGTGGGTCCCGATCCGCGGCCCCTGGTCGGCGAGCGGCACGATGACCGGCGAGCCCTTCGAGACCACGAACTCCTCCCCGCGGACGCTGATCGGGATGTCGAACTCCTCGCCCGGGGTGTCCACGACGGTGAACACGATCTGGTCGCTGGTCAGCGCGACCTGCATCCGGGTCGAGTGCCACTGGACCCGGAAGATCAGCGAGCCCCACTGGACCGGAAGGCGCGGGTCGAAGGAGAGCTTCCCGTCGTAGTCGCGCATCCCGCCGAAGCCGAACGCGAGCCCGCCCCACACGCCGCCGGTGGAGGCGATGTGCATCCCGTCGACGGTGTTGCCGTGCATGTTGTGGAGGTCGACGTAGAGCGCGTCGTAGAAGTAGCGCAGCGCGTCGTCCTGGTAGCCCACCTCGGCCGCCACGATCGACTGCACGACAGCCGACAGCGTCGAGTCGCCGGTGGTGATCGGGTCGTAGTACTCGAAGTCGGCCCGCTTCTGCTCAGGGGTGAACCGGTTGCCCTGCTGGAAGAGGGCGAGCACCACGTCGGTCTGCTTGAGCACCTGGAACCGGTAGATCACCAGCGGGTGGTAGTGCAGCAGCAGGGGACGTACGTCGTCGGGGGTGTTGGGCAGGTCCCACACCTCGCGGTCGAGGAAGTTGTCGTCCTGCGGGTGGATGCCGAGCCCCTCCTCGTAGGGGATGTGCATCGCGGCGGCGCAGCGACCCCACTCCTCGACCTCGTCGGGGGAGATGTCGAGCCGGCCCATGACCTGCGCATACTCGCGCGGATAGTCCGCCCGGAGCATCTCGATGGTCTCGACGGCCTTCTCCAGGTTGTAGCGAGCCATCACGTTGGTGAACAGGTTGTTGTTGACCACCGTGGTGTACTCGTCCGGCCCGGTCACCCCGTGGATGTGGAAGGACGGCTCGCCGTTGTGGCGCCAGAAGCCGAGGTCGGCCCACATCCGCGAGGTCTCGACCAGGATGTCGACGCCCTCGCGGATGAGATAGCCGGTGTCACCGCTCGCGTAGACGTACTTCATCAGCGCGAAGGCGATGTCGGCATCGATGTGCACCTGCGCGGTGCCGGCCGCGTAGTAGGCCGAGGCCTCTTGCCCGTTGATGGTGCGCCAGGCGAACAGCGCGCCCTTCGCGGCCATCTCCAGCGCCCGCTGCCGGGCCGCGGGAAGCATCACCGAGCGGGCGTGCATCACGTTGCGGGCGACCTCGGGCTGGGTGTAGCAGAGGAACGGGACGACGTAGCACTCCGTGTCCCAGAAGTAGTGGCCTTCGTAGCCGGAGCCGGTGACCCCCTTCGCGGGGACGCCGAGCCCGTCGGTGCGGGCGGTCGCCTGGGCCAGCGAGAACAGGTTGAACCGGATCGCCTGCTGGGCCGCGGCGATGTCCTCGGCGTCGTCCTCCTCCGCGGCGGAGATCTCGACGTCGGCAGCGGACCAGAACTCGTCGTACCAGTTGCGCTGGTCGCGCTCGAAGTGACCGACGCCCAGGCGGATCGCCCGGTCGAGCGTACGTCCGCAGCGGTCGGCCAGCTCGCGCACCGGCACCCCGCGTGAGGTGTGGTACGCCACGGTCTTCTGCAGCCGCAGCGTGCTGCCCTCGGTCGCGTCGACCCGGAAGACCGTCTTGGCCAGGTCGTCCTCGGCGCGGACGACGGTCTCGACCTGGTCCGGCGTGTCGATCTGGTGGGCGGCGCTGACCGCGATCGTCATCCCGGAGTTGGCGCACCGGTATCCGAGGGTCATCTGCTCCTCGTCGGCGACCGACATCTGCGGGAGCAGGACGCGGGTGTCGAAGGCGGAGGCCTTGCGGGGGTCCATGCCCTCGCCGAGCGCCGCCGACGGCACGTGGTACTCGTCCTTGCCGTCCTGCCGGTTGAGCAGCTGGGACGAGACCACGATCGGCGCCGCGCCGCTCAGCATCGTGATCTCGAGGGTCTGGATCGAGAGGTGCCGCTGCGTCATCGACACCATCCGGGTCGACTTGATCGCGACCCGCTTGCCCGAGGGCGTACGCCACACCAGATGCCGCCGCAGCACACCCTCCCGGAAGTCGAGCTCCCGCTCGTACTCCTCCAGGTCGGAGGTGCCGAAGGTCAGCGGCTCGTCGTCGACGTAGATCTTCATGATCTTGGAGTCGGGGGCGTTGACGATGGTCTGGCCGGTCTTGGCGAAGCCGTAGGCGTTCTCGGCGTGGCGGATCGGCCAGGTCTCGTGGAACCCGTTGATGAAGGTGCCGTGCGCGTAGGTCGGACGACCTTCCTCGGGGGTGCCGCGCATGCCGAGATAGCCGTTGGCGACGCTGAAGATCGTCTCGGTCAGGCCGAGGTCCTCGGGGGAGTAGCTGGTCTCCACCAGCCGCCACGGGTCGATGGGATAACGGGCCCGGTCCAGGGGGTTCGGGCCGACGTTGGTTCTCACTGCTGTGCTCCTCGAGCAGGGTCAGGGCTGTGCCGATCAGGGACAAGTTCAGCAAGGTCGGATACGACGAGACTGGCGCCGGCGGCCGTGAGGGTGTCGTGGCCGGCGCCACGGTCCACCCCGACGACGAGCGCGAAATCTCCTGCCTTGCCGGCGCGCACCCCGGAGACGGCGTCCTCGAGGACGACGGCTTCGCTCGGGGTGGCTCCGAGGACCTTACCCGCGTAGACAAACGTGTCCGGTGCAGGCTTGCCGGGCAGGCCCTGCTCATCTGCGACGGCTCCCGACACGACCGTCTCGAACCGGTCCAGCAGCCCTGCCGCCTTCAGCACGGTCGGCGCGTTGACCGACGAGGACACCACGCCGAGCCGGACGTCGAGGGTGGTCAGATAGTCCAGGAACCGCACCGAGCCGGGGTAGGCCTCCACGCCGTCACGTTCAAGCACCATGTTGAAGGCGTTGTTCTTCCGGTTGCCGAGACCGCAGACGGTCTCGAGCTCGGGCGCGTCGTCCGGGGTGCCCTCGGGAAGCCGGATGTCGCGGGAGGCGAGGAAGTCACGGACGCCGTCGTAGCGCGGCTTGCCGTCGACGTACGCGAAGTAGTCCTGGTCGGTGTAGGCCGGCGCCCCCGGGGTCTTCTCCTGCAGGTAGGCGTTGAACATCTCCTCCCATGCACGCATGTGCACGACCGCGGTCGGCGTGATCACGCCGTCCAGGTCGAAGAGGATCGCGGTGAACGTCTCCCAGGCAACAGGTCTGGTCATGACTTCAGGCTAGGGGCTGGGTGGCCCAGGCCGAAGAATCAGGCCCCGCTGGTGGTGGTGTTTTCCCTCACCGTTCTTTCGCCGAAATCTCCTGGCCACAGAAGGCGGGCGGGTGGATGCTGGAAGGCATGGGTACGCAGCTGCTTGTCGGGACCCGCAAGGGTCTGTGGATAGGGCGCTCTGACGACGCCCGGCAGGACTGGGACTTCACCGGTCCGCACCATGACATGGAGGAGATCTACTCCGCCATGATCGAGCCCGGGACCGGGCGAGTCCTTGCCGGATGCTCCTCGCTGTGGATGGGTGCGCTGGTACGCGCCTCGGCCGACGGCGGCGAGACCTGGACCGAGACCTCGATGTCGTTCCCGGAGGACGTCGACGCGAGCCTGGCCCGGGTCTGGCAGCTCCAGCCCGGGCTGCCGGAGGGCACGATCTGGGCGGGCGTCGAGCCCGGTGCGATCTTCCGGTCGACCGACGGCGGAGCCAGCTTCTCGCTGGTGCGAGGGCTGTGGGACCACCCGCACCGCACGGAGTGGAACGAGGGCTTCGGCGGGCAGGCGTTCCACACGATCCTGCCGCACCCCACCGACCCCGACTCGGTGACCGCGGCGATCTCGACCGGCGGCGTCTACCAGACCCGCGACGGCGGGGAGACCTGGGAGGCGCGCAACAACGGCATCATCGCGGTCTTCCTGCCCGAGGGGCAGCAGTACCCCGAGTTCGGCCAGTGCGTGCACAAGGTCGCCCGACACTCCTCCCGTCCCGAGCGGCTCTACCTGCAGAACCACGGTGGCGTCTACCGCTCCGACGACGAGGGCTTGTCGTGGAAGTCCATCGCCGACGGGCTGCCCACCGACTTCGGCTTCGCGGTGGTCGTCCACCCGCAGGAGCCCGACACGATCTTCACCTTCCCGATCGGCGCCGGCGAGTCCCGCTACCCACCGGAGGCCAAGCCGATCGTGTGGCGCTCGCGCGACGCCGGGGACCACTGGGAGCCGCTCGACAAGGGCCTGCCCGACCACTTCTACGTCGGCGTCATGCGCGACGCGATGTGCGCCGACGACCACGAGACCGCCGGTGTCTACTTCGGCGCCCGCAACGGCTCGGTCTGGGCCTCCGCCGACGCCGGTGAGACCTGGCGCGAGATCCTCCGCGACATCCCCGACGTGATGGTTGTTCGGGCCGCGAAGGTCTGAGTCCCGTCCGGGACCGACAGTCCATCGCGTGGCGCGTGTCAGAAGACCTGTGCCGACGGGTCTAGCCTTCTGGCATGCCCACTCTTCGCTCCGCAACCTCGACCTCGGGCCGCAACATGGCGGGTGCCCGCGCGCTGTGGCGCGCCACCGGCATGACTGATGACGACTTCGGCAAGCCGATCATCGCGATCGCCAACTCGTTCACCGAGTTCGTGCCCGGCCATGTCCACCTCCGTGACCTCGGCAAGATCGTCGCCGAGAAGATCCAGGAGGCCGGGGGAGTAGCGAAGGAGTTCAACACGATCGCCGTCGACGACGGCATCGCGATGGGCCACGCCGGGATGCTCTACTCGCTGCCGAGCCGCGAGCTGATCGCGGACGCGGTCGAGTACATGGTCGAGGCGCACCGCGCCGACGCGATCGTGTGCATCTCCAACTGCGACAAGATCACCCCCGGCATGCTGCTCGCCAGCCTGCGCCTCAACATCCCCGTCGTCTTCGTCTCCGGCGGCCCGATGGAGGCCGGCAAGACGGTCGCCGTCGAGGGCCTGGTCCACGACAAGCTCGACCTGGTCGACGCGATGGTGCTCTCGGTCAACGAGGCGGTCAGCGACGAGCTGCTCGACACCGTCGAGCGCTCCGCGTGTCCGACCTGCGGCTCCTGTAGCGGCATGTTCACCGCCAACTCGATGAACTGCCTCACCGAGGCCATCGGCCTCAGCCTGCCGGGCAACGGGTCCACCCTGGCCACTCACGCGAAGCGCCGCGCGCTCTTCGAGGAGGCGGGACGTACGGTCGTCGAGCTGTGCCGCCGCTACTACGAGGAGGGCGACGAGTCCGTCCTGCCACGGAGCATCGCCAGCCGCAGCGCCTTCGAGAACGCGGTCGCCCTCGACGTCGCCATGGGCGGCTCGACCAACACCGTGCTGCACCTGCTCGCGGCCGCGCGTGAGGCCGAGCTCGACTTCAACGTGCACGACATCGACGCGATCTCCCGTCGGGTGCCGTGCCTGAGCAAGGTCGCGCCCAACAGCCCGAAGTACCACATGGAGGACGTCCACCGCGCCGGCGGCATCCCCGCCCTGCTCGGTGAGCTGCGCCGTGGCGGCGCGCTCAACGAGGACGTCCACACCATCCACTCCGACACCATCGACGAGTGGCTGGGCACCTGGGACATCCGCGCCGAGAACCCCAGCCAGGAGGCGCTCGACCTCTTCCTCGCCGCACCGGGCGGGGTGCGTACGACCGAGGCGTTCTCCACCGAGAACCTCTGGGCGAGCCTGGACACCGACGCCGCCGAGGGCTGCATCCGCGACTTCGAGCACGCCTACTCCGCCGACGGCGGGCTGGCGATCCTGTCGGGCAACATCGCCCCCGACGGCTGTGTCGTGAAGACCGCCGGAGTTCCCGACGACTGCCTGACCTTCACCGGCACCGCGATCGTCTTCGAGTCCCAGGACGCCGCGGTCGAGGGCATCCTCGCCAAGAAGGTCGAGGCCGGCCACGTCGTGGTGATCCGCTACGAAGGCCCGAAGGGCGGGCCGGGCATGCAGGAGATGCTCTACCCGACCTCGTTCCTCAAGGGCCGCGGTCTGGGCCAGAAGTGCGCGCTGATCACCGACGGCCGCTTCTCCGGCGGCACCAGCGGCCTCTCGATCGGCCACGTCTCCCCGGAGGCGGCCGGTGGCGGCCTGATCGCCCTGGTCGAGGACGGCGACCAGATCTCCATCGACATCCCGAACCGCTCGATCTCCCTCGACGTCGACGACCTCGTCCTCGACCAGCGTCGCGCCGCTCAGGATAAGCGGGACAAGCCCTACACCCCGGCCGACCGGGACCGGAAGGTCTCCGCTGCGCTGCGGGCGTACGCCTCGATGGCCACCTCCGCCTCCGACGGCGCCTACCGCCTCGTGCCCGAGTAGACGGGCGTGGGAAAGGTTCATGCCCGCGTCGAGGGGCGGCTGCGGGAGTTCGTCGACCGCCAGGTCGTCTTCTTCGTAGCCACCGCAGCGCTCTCCGAGGAGGGCCACGTCAACCTGTCGCCGCGGGGCATCCCGGGCACCTTCGGGATGCTCGACGAGCTCACCTTCGCGTGGGTCGACGGCACCGGGAGCGGCAGCGAGACGATCGCGCACCTGCGTGAGAACGGCCGGATCACCGTGATGTTCTGTGCCTTCGACGGGGCACCGAACATCGTCCGCTTCCACGGGCGTGGCCGGGTCGTGACCCGCTACGACGAGGAGTACGCCGACCTGGCCGGCCGCTTCACGGACCTTCCCGGTGCCCGGGCGGTCGTCGTCGTGGACATCGAGCGGGTCTCGGACTCCTGTGGCTTCGCCGTCCCGCTGATGTCGTACGTCGGCGAGCGCGACCTGCTCCCGGCGTACTTCGAGCGCAAGGGGGTCGAGGGTTCCGCCGAGTATCGGCACCGCAAGAACCTCGTCAGTCTCGACGGGCTCCCGGCGTTCGACTTCGACCCGGCACCTGAATAGCCGTCTTCGCGACTGTCGAAACCGGCGGCAACCGTTCGTGGCATGGGTGAGGGGCCGACACGGCGGCCCACCTGATGCGGGAGTGGTTGCGATGTCGGATCGATGGAAGCGGAATCTGCTGGTCTTCCTAGGCGGCCAGACGGTGTCGTCGTTGGGATCGATGATCGTCGGGTACGCGGTGATGTGGCACCTCACCGTCGAGACCGGGTCGGCCGCGGTGCTGACCCTGAGCGTCGCGGCCGGGATGCTGCCGCAGGCGGTGGTGTCGGTCTTCGGCGGCGTATGGGCCGACCGGCACTCGCGCAAGCTGTTGATCATCGGGGCCGACTCGGCGATCGCGGTGGCGACCTTGGTGCTCGCGCTGCTGATGCTGAGCGGTGTCGGTGACCTGTGGATGATCTTCGTCGCGATGGCGGTCCGCTCGGCGCTGGCCGGGATCCAGGGGCCGGCGGTCAACGCCATGCTCCCGCAGATCGTCCCCGCCGAGCACCTGATGCGGGTCAACGGCGCCCAGCAGACGATCCAGTCGGGGATGATGCTGTTCGCGCCTGCGGTCGCCGCCGCGGTCTACGCCAGCACCGGCATCGTCGCGGTCTTCTTCATCGACGTGGTGACGGCCGTGGCCGGCGTACTCCTGCTGCTTCTGGTGCCGGTGGCGCGGATGGTCCGCTCGACCGAACCGGTCAGCTACTTCGGCGACCTCCTCGCCGGGGTGCGGTACGTCAAGGGGAACCCCTCCGTGCGCTGGGTGATGGGTCTCGTGGCCGTCGTCATGTTCATGGCCGGCGCCCCGGCGCACCTCACGCCGCTGATGATCACGCGCAGCTTCGGCGACGAGGTCTGGATGCTGAGCGTCAACGAGCTGTTCTGGAGCATCGGGATGGTCGTCGGCGGCGCGATGATGGCCGTCTTCGGGCCGCGGGTGAAGCGCCGGGTGCGGCTGATGGTGGCCGCCTCGGTCGGTGTCGGGGTGCTCGTCATCGGTCTGGGCGTCTCGACCGACTTCTGGGTGTTCTCGGTCGCCGGCCTGGTGATCTGCGTCCTCTTCCAGACGCTGCTGGTGCCCGCCGCGACGGTTCTGCAGGAGCAGGTCGAGGACTCGATGCGCGGCCGGGTGTTCGGGTTCTACGGGATCGTCATGTCGGTGTCGATGCCGGTCTCGATGATCGTCTTCGGGCCGCTCGCGGACAGGTTCGCGGTGGAGTCGGTGATGGTCCTGGCCGGGGTGCTGCTCCTGGGCTGCCTGGTCGGGATGCTCGCCCTCGGCAGCGCTCGGCGCTCGCTCGCCACGGTGGACGCGGCCGCCTCCTGAGCGCGGCCTCCTGAGCAACGGTCACGGCGGTCGGAGACAATGACCGCCGTGACCGATTTCTCCTATCCCGTTGGTGCTGTCGTCGAAGGCTGGGAGGTGCGGCCGTGGCCCGAGCCGGTGACCCTCGAGGGAAGCTACGTCCGGGTCGCGCCACTCTCGTCGGCACAGTATTCGGACCTCTACACCGCGGTCTGCGGCCCCGAGGACGCCGACCTGTGGACCTACCGGCCGATCGCGATGCCGACCTCGCTGCAGGACCTGTGGATGCACCTGGCCGGGCTCGTCGACGCGGCCGACGTCGTGCCGTTCGCGTTCGTCCCGAAGGAGGGGGAGCGGGAGGGCCGGGCGACCGGGGTCGCCGGCTACCACGCGATCAACCCGGCGAACGGGAGCATCGAGGTCGGCGGGGTGCTCTTCGGGTCCGCGCTGGCCCGCACCAGGGCAGCGACCGAGGCGATCCACCTGCTCATGCGGCACGCGTTCGACACGCTGGGCTATCGGCGCTTCGAGTGGAAGCTCGACTCGCTCAACGAACCGTCCCGGCGGGCCGCGGAGCGGCTCGGGTTCAGCTACGAGGGCCGGTTCCGCAACCACATGGTCGTCAAGGGCCGCAACCGCGACACCGACTGGTTCTCGGTGACCGCCGAGGAGTGGCGAGGCGTTCGGGAGGGTCACGAGCGCTGGCTCGCACCCGACAACTTCGATGCCGACGGTGGTCAGCGGGTTGCGCTCAGCGACCTGACCCGGCGCTGAGCCTGCCGCGGTTGGCCGCGACGAGGTCGCGGATGGCGCTGAGCCGGGCGGTGAGCTCGGCAAGGTCCGGCTCGCTGGCGGCCGGGGCGAGCGCGTCGCTCCACACCGCGCGCAGCTGGCGCAGGTTCTCGGCGGCGTACGGGGTCGGGGTGACGACCTTCCCCCGCCGGTCTCCCTGACCCTCGGTGCGCACCACGAGGCCGCGCTCCTCGAGCTTGCGGAGCGTGGCGCTCATGTTGGGGCGCTGCATGCCGACGTCCTGGGCGATCTCGCTGGGGGTGGCGCCGGGGTGGCGGTCGACGTAGCGCATCACCGCCTGCTCGCCCGTCGAGAGCTCGGTGATCTCCGGGTCGCGGATGTGGTGGCGTTCGATGTCACGGGCGAGTGTCGCGACGATCTCCGCGAGGTCGGCGAGCTCGTCGGCGTCGGCGCGGGTAAGCATGCTCACAGTCTAATGGTTGCGCTTGGATAATTATGAAAACATAACTAATGTTGCGTCACATGACCTCGCCCGCCGCCACCTCCACCCTCGAGCCGCCGTCTCGGCCTGCCGTATCCGCGATCGGGCCGGCGCTGCTGCTCGTGCTCGCCCTTCTCTCCGCCGTCGCGCCCTTCGCGACCGACCTCTATCTCCCGGCGTTCCCGGCGATGGTGACCGACCTCGGCACCGACGCCACGAGCATCCAGCTGACGCTCACGGCGTTCCTCGTCGGCGTCGCCGTGGGCCAGCTCGCCTTCGGGCCGCTCTCGGACCGGGTCGGGCGACGTACGCCTCTTCTCGTCGGTGCCGCGGTCTTCGTGCTTTCGAGCCTCGCCACCGTCTTCGCGCCGACCGTCGAGCTCCTGGTCATGGCCCGGCTCGTGCAGGGTCTGTCCGGGGCCGCGGGCATGGTGCTCGGCCGCGCGATCGTCTCCGACCGCGCAGACGGGCCCGCCGCAGCACGCGCGATGAGCCTGATGATGGTCGTCGGCGGCGTCGCCCCGGTCGTGGCGCCGCTGGCCGGCGGCTTCATCGCCGGGCCGCTCGGCTGGCGCGGTGTGCTCGCCGTCGTGCTCGCGATCGGGGTACTGATGCTCGTGGCGGTCCTCGCGGTCGTGCGCGAGTCGCTGCCGCCCGTCCGCCGCGCCGAGCTCCGCGCCGCCCGGGTCGACCAGGGGTCGGTGGCCGGTGAGCTCGGCTCGCGGGGCTACGTCGGCCACACGCTGGCCTTCGCGTTCGGGTTCGCGGTGATGATGGCCTACATCTCGGCCTCGCCGTTCCTCTACCAGGAGATGATGGGCCTCAGCGAGATGGCGTACGGCCTGCTCTTCGGCCTCAACGCGCTCGCCCTCATGATCGTCAGCGCGGCCTCGGCCAACCTCGCCGGCCGGGTCGACGTACGCCGCCTGGTGGGCCTCGGGCTCGCGGTCTCTCTCGCTGGCACCGTGCTGTTCCTGGCCATCGCGCTCACCGGCCTACCGGTCGGTCTCCTCGCCGTCACGGTCTTCGTCGCGGTCGCACCCCTCGGCCTGGTCTTCGGCAACGCGACCGCGCTCGCGCTCGAGTCGGTGCCTCGTGCCGCCGGCAGCGCCTCGGCCCTACTCGGCGCCCTCCAGTTCGGGCTCGCCGCGCTGGTCTCGCCGCTGGTCAGTCTCGGCGGAGAGGGCACCGCCGTGCCGGCCGCGATCGTGATGGTGACCTCGGCGGTCATCGCCTGTGTCGCGTTCGTTCTCGCGGGGCGGCCTACGCACGATTGCGTACGCAGCCCCCGCTCCTGAGCCGATGTGCGGGCGGCTCGCGCGCAGCAGTCTGGAGGGCATCGAGAAGCCCAACAGACAGGACACGAGCAATGAGCATCAACGAGACCGTGGCAACCCTCGCCGTGACCGGCGACAACTGGGGTCCGTGGCGCGAGAACGGACCATGGCAGGACGGGGGAGGGCCGCCGGCGTTCTGGCCGATCTTCCCGATCCTGTGGTTCCTGGTGATCGCGGCGATCATCACCGCGGTCGTCCTCTTCAACCGCAAGCGGGTGGCCGAAGGGCCGCGGCGCGCGGGCGAGGCGAGGCTGGCCGAGAGGTACGCCGCGGGCGAGATCGACGAGAACGAGTACCGCGCTCGTCGTGACGTCCTGCGCGAGAAGCCGGGCCGGCCCAAGGAAGCCTGACAGTGGAGGCCTGACGCCCTCGCTGGTCCATGGCAGTGTGGCTGCCATGGACCAGCGCATCAGCTTCATCACCCTGGCCGTCGCCGACGTGGCGGCGAGCCGGGCGTTCTATGTCGACGGCCTCGGCTGGACCCCCGAGATGGAGGCGGACGGGGTGCTCATGATCCGCGTCGGTGAGCACGTCATCCTCTCGCTGTGGGACCGGGGCGAGTTCGAGGAGGAGGTCGGCAAGATCGCCGTCGCCGACGGCGTGGCGCCGTTCACCCTCGCCCACAACGTCGCCACCCGCGAGGAGGTCGACGACGTCCTCGAGCTCGCCCGGTCGCTCGGGCGGGAGGCCTCGGTCGCCGAGGAGCGGGTCTGGGGCGGCTACACCGGCTACTTCGCCGACCCCGACGGCGTGCGCTGGGAGATCGCCTACAACCCCGGCCCGGTCGGGCAGACCGTGCTGCCCTGACCGCGGAACCTCAGTCCGCGAACCCGGGCAGATACTCCTCGAGGATCTCCCGGAACGGCGCCTCCGCGTTGAGCTGCGCCAGCACCCCGAGTCCACCGAGCCAGACCCGGTGGATGAGCAGGTAGGACGGCGGCAGGTTGAGCTTGAGGCCGACCGTGTAGGCGGGATCCTTGGGGTCGTTGATCCGCTTGAACTCCTCCCGCATCCACTTCCGGGTGAACCGGAAGCGCTCCTCCAGCGCCGGGGTCACGAACGGCGCCAGGTAGTCGAGCACGTGCTGCGGCTCGACCTTGATGCCCTCGCGGATGAAGCCCACGTCGCGCAGGCCCGCGACCAGGGCGTCCGCGTCGCCGGTCGCGGCGATCCGGATCAGCCGCCCCATCGGCTCGGGGAAGCCCCGCTCCGGGAGCCGCGCGGCGAGCCCGAAGTCGAGCACGGCCATCCGACCGTCGGGAAGGACCCGGAAGTTGCCCGGATGCGGGTCGGCGTGGAGCATCCCGGTCAGTCCGGGCGCGGAGAACCAGAACCGGGCGAGCAGCTCGCCGTAGTGGTCGCGCTCCTCGGGAGTGCCCTCGGCGATCATCTTCGCGATCGAGCCCTCCGACTCCACCCACTCGGTGACGAGCACCGAGGGTCCCACGGCGACGACATCGGGGACGTCGATCAGGGGATGAGACGCATAGGCCTCGGCGAAGACGTGCTGGGCCTCGGCCTCCTTCGGGTAGTCGAGCTCTTCGACGACCCGCTCCTGCAGCTCGGCGACCAGCGCCTTGACGTCCATCCCGGGCACCACCGCGTTGCCGATCGCCGCGACCCGGCCGATCTGGCGCAGGTCGGCGCGCAGCGCCTCGTCGGCGCCCGGGTACTGCACCTTCACCGCGACCTCGCGACCGTCGGACCACCGGCCCCGATGCACCTGCCCGATCGAGGCCGAGGCGGCCGGCTTGTCGGAGAGCTCGATCAGCTGCGAGGCCCAGTCCGGTCCGAGGTCGCGGGCCAGCAGGCCGCGTACGATCCCGGTCGGCATCGGGGGAGCGGAGTCCTGGAGCCGGGTGAGCTGGGCGCGGTAGTGGGCCGCCTGCGACTCCGGCAGCGCCGCCTCCATCACCGAGAGCATCTGCCCGAACTTCATCGCACCACCCTTGAGCTCGCCCAGGGTGCGGAACAGCTGGTCGGCCGTACGCTGGTGCACGTCGGCCAGCACCGCCTCGGCGGGCTTGCCCCCGATCCGCTTCCCGAGCCCGAGCGCCTTGCGCCCGGCGTACCCCATCGGCAGCGCGGCCAGCTTCGCCGTCCGTGTCGCCGCTCGCCGCGGCAACCCCTTCGACGACCCCTCCGCGTCACTCATGTCGCAATTGTGCCTGTCGGCTGCAACTTGCACACCGCGAAGTAGCCTTCCGGCATGACCTCTGAGCTGACGATCGTGACCCCGCTCGACCCCGCCGGGGAGGACCCGTTCGGCTGGTTGGAGGAGGTCGAAGGGGTCGAGGCGCTGGCCTGGGTCCGGGCCCGCAACGAGGAGGCTCACGCGAGCGTCGGTGCCGACCCCGTCTTCGCCAAGATCGAGGCGCAGATCCTCGAGGTCCTCGACTCCGACGACCGGGTGCCCGAGGTCTCGCGCCTCGGCGAGCATCTCTACAACTTCTGGCGCGACGCCGACCACGAGCGCGGCATCTGGCGGCGCACCACGCCGGCGTCCTACCGCACCGACGATCCCGAGTGGGAGATCCTGCTCGACCTCGACGCGCTCGCCGAGGAGGAGGGCGAGAGCTGGGTCTGGCACGGCGCCTCGGTGCTCCGGCCCGAGCCAGGCGAGCCGTGGCGCAAGGTGCTCGTCGACCTCTCCCCGGGCGGCTCCGACGCCGACGTGACGAGGGAGTTCGACCTGGTCACCAAGGCTTTCGTGAGCCCGGCCGACGGTGGCTTCACCCGCGCCGTCGAGCAGGGCGGCGCCAAGGGCGCGCTCTCCTGGTGCGGACCCGACGCGGTCTACGTCTACACCGACTTCGGCCCGGGCTCACTGACCCCGAGCGGCTACCCGCGGATCGTGAAGCTGTGGCGCCGTGGCACCCCGTTCGAGGACGCGGCGGTGGTCTACGAGGGCACCGACGAGGACATGTACATCTCCGCCCGACGCATCCACACCCCCGGTTTCGAGCGCGATCTGGTCAGCCGCTCGATCGCGTTCTACAAGTCCGAGACCTACGTCGCCACCGACCCCGGCACCCCCGAGCAGACCCTCACCAAGCTCGACATCCCCGACTCGGCCGAGGCCGGCTTCCACCGTGAGTGGCTGGTCATCGAGCTCCGCGACGAGTGGACCGTCGCCGAAACGACGTACGCCGCCGGCTCGCTGCTCGCGACCGACGCGGAGCGGTTCCTGGCCGGTGAGCGCGACCTCACCGTGCTCTTCGAGCCCACCGCGAAGACCTCGCTCGCCGGGGCGACCTGGACCCGTAACCACCTCGTCCTCAACGTGTTCGAGGACGTCAAGAACCGGCTCCATGTACTCACCCCGTCGCCCTCCGGCGAGTGGACGCGCTCCGACTTCCCCGCGACCGACCCGGTGGCCGCGGTCGGCACTCGTGCCGTCGACGCGGTCGAGTCCGACGAGGTCTGGGTCGTCACCAGCGGCTACCTGACCCCGGCGACGTACGGGCTGACCGAGATCGGCGCGGAGGCGATCGAGCCGCTCAAGTCGGCGCCGGCCTGGTTCGACACCGACGGGCTCCGCGCCGAGCAGCGCTTCGCCACCTCGGCGGACGGCACCCGGATCCCCTACTTCATCGTCGGCTCCGAGGCCGCCCTCGCCGGACACGGTCGACCGGCGCCGACGCTGCTCTACGGCTATGGCGGCTTCGAGATCCCGATGACGCCGGGCTACTCCGCCGGCGTCGGCCGGTCCTGGCTCGGCGAGGGCGGCGTCTATGTCGTCGCCAACATCCGCGGGGGAGGGGAGTACGGCCCGGCCTGGCACCAGGCGGCGCTGAAGGAGAACCGGCACAAGGCGTACGAGGACTTCGCCGCGGTCGCCCGCCACCTCGCCGAGACCGGCGTGACCGACGCCCAGCACCTCGGGATCCAGGGCGGCTCCAACGGCGGGCTGCTGACCGGCAACATGCTCACCCTCTACCCCGAGCTGTTCGGCGCGGTCGTGATCCAGGTTCCGCTGCTGGACATGAAGCGCTACTCGCATCTCCTTGCCGGCGCGAGCTGGATGGCCGAGTACGGCGACCCGGACGTGCCGGAGGAGTGGGAGTTCATCAAGACCTTCTCGCCCTACCACCTGCTCGACGCTGCCAGGACCTATCCGCCCGTCCTGCTCACCACCTCCACCAAGGACGACCGCGTCCACCCCGGCCACGCCCGCAAGATGGCCGCGCTCCTGGCCGCGACCGGCAAGGACGTCACCTACTACGAGAACATCGAGGGCGGCCACGGCGGCGCCGCCAACAACGCCCAGTCGGCCCACCTCTCCGCCTTCGCCTGGACCTTCCTGCGCGAGCGGCTGGGTCTGGCCTGATCCCGGAGGCGGGCTACGACGGTTCGGTGGGCTCCAGGACCACGACGGGGGTGGGGTGCGAGCGGCGAGCGGCGAAGTCGTCGAGCTCGCCCCATCCGTCGTCCACGGCTGCCAGCAGCTCCCAGAGCCGGTCGCGCTCGGGCCCGACGGCCTCGCGCGCACGCACCTCGCGTACGCCGCCCTCGACCGTCTCCACGCGCGCCTCGGGAAGCGCCTGCAGATTGAGCCACCACGCCGGAGCCGGATCGGCCCAGCCGTTCATGGCGAGCGTCGCGTAGCCGGACCCGTCGGGGACGTAGGAGACGATGACCGAACGCTCCTGTCCGGTGCGGCGCCCGACCGTGGTCAGCCGGAGCATGCCGGCCCGGCCGGCGCGTGGGCGGCGCAGGAAGCGGGCTCCGCCCGCGGCGTACAGCCGGCGGTGGAACCACCACGCGGCGCGGATGAACCAGTGTGGCGGCAGCCACGGGGACTTCTGCTTCTCGTCGGTCGACATCGTTGCCTCCATGGGGCAGTCAGACCCGAGATCCACTTGTCCGGCCAGCGTATCGACGGCCGCGGGCCGGTCGCCTCGGTGAGAACCCTGAGATCCGCCCCAGCCGAACGACTGACAGATACTGGGACGGTGATCTCAGATCATGGGACGCACGATAGGGTTGGGTGACACGGCGCGACACATGGGGTTAACGTGTGGGCATGCTGAACAGCATTCTCGTACTTATCAGGCGCGTCGCCTAGGAGCCACTGGCCCCAGACGACGCGTCTCCCTCCGTTGCCCGCCGGGCCGGAGGGTTTTTTGTTGCACAAGCGACAGACCACGAGATCCCATGAGTAGACAGCTCTGATGAGTAGGACGGCGGACATGAGCGAGCAGATGACAGGCGCGCAGAGCCTGATCAAGTCGCTGGAAGCAGCGGGGGCCGAGAACATCTTCGGCATTCCGGGAGGAGCGATCCTTCCGGCGTACGACCCGCTGATGGACTCGAAGATCCGCCACATCCTCGTACGTCACGAGCAGGGCGCCGGCCACGCCGCCCAGGGCTACGCCGCCGCGACCGGCAAGGTCGGGGTCTGCATGGCCACCAGCGGCCCGGGCGCGACCAACCTGGTCACCCCGCTCGCCGACGCCAACATGGACTCCGTGCCGATGGTGGCCATCACCGGCCAGGTCGGCGCGGCGATGATCGGCACCGACGCCTTCCAGGAGGCGGACATCCGCGGCATCACGATGCCGGTCACCAAGCACAGCTTCCTCATCACCGACCCCGCGGAGATCCCGCTGCGGGTCGCTGAGGCCTTCCACCTCGCCTCCTCCGGGAGGCCGGGTCCGGTCCTCGTCGACGTCACCAAGTCGGCGTTGCAGGCCACCACCACCTACCGGTGGCCGACCGAGCTCCACCTGCCGGGCTACCGCCCGGTGACCAGGCCGCACGCCAAGCAGATCCGCGAGGCGGCGCGCCTGATGCTGGAGGCCAAGAAGCCGGTCCTGTACGTCGGTGGCGGCACGATCCGCTCCGGCGCCCACCGCGAGCTCCTGCGGCTGGCCACGCTCACCGGGATCCCGGTGGTGACCACCCTGATGGCGCGCGGCGCCTTCCCCGACTCCCACCCGCAGCACCTCGGCATGCCGGGCATGCACGGCACCGTCCCCGCCGTCGCCGGCCTGCAGAAGTCGGACCTGATCATCAGCCTGGGCGCCCGCTTCGACGACCGCGTCACCGGCAACCTGGACTCCTTCGCCCCCAACGCCAAGGTGATCCACGCCGACATCGACCCGGCCGAGATCGGCAAGAACCGCTACGCCGACGTCCCGATCGTGGGCGACGTGCGTGAGGTCCTCACCGACCTGATCGCGGTGCTCACCGCCGAGAAGGAAGCCGGCAAGGAGGGCGACTACGAGGGCTGGGTCGCGTTCATGGCCGGGATCAAGAAGGCGTACCCGCTCGGCTACGACCTCCCCACCGAGGGCCTCTCGCCGCAGTACGTCATCGAGCGGCTCGGCAAGATCTCCGGCGAGGAGACGATCTTCACCGCCGGTGTCGGCCAGCACCAGATGTGGGCCGCGCAGTTCATCGACTACGAGCACCCCAACACCTGGATCAACTCCGGCGGCCTCGGCACGATGGGCTACTCCGTCCCGGCCGCGATGGGCGCGAAGGTCGGCTGCCCGGACTCCACGGTGTGGTCGATCGACGGCGACGGCTGCTTCCAGATGACCAACCAGGAGCTGGCCACCTGCGCGATCGAGGGCATCCCGATCAAGGTCGCGATCATCAACAACGACAACCTCGGCATGGTGCGCCAGTGGCAGACGCTCTTCTACGGCGAGCGCTACTCCAACACCAACCTGCAGTCCCACGGCCAGCCCAAGCGCATCCCTGACTTCCCCAAGCTGGCCGAGGCCATGGGCTGCGTCGGCCTGGCCTGCGACTCCGCCGAGGATGTCGACGCCACCATCGAGAAGGCCATGGAGATCAACGACATGCCCGTCGTCGTCGACTTCCGGGTCAACAAGGACGCCATGGTGTGGCCGATGGTCGCCGCCGGCTCCTCCAACGACGAGATCCAGTACGCGCGCGACCTCGCGCCCGAGTTCGACGAGGACGACCTCTGATGAGCATCCAGCCCGTGAAGACCGGCGGCAAGCACACGCTGAGCGTCCTGGTCGAGAACAAGCCCGGCGTCCTGGCCCGCGTGGCCGCGCTCTTCTCGCGCCGCGGCTTCAACATCGAATCTCTCGCGGTGGGCCCGACCGAGCACGACGAGCTCTCCCGCATGACGGTCGTGGTCAATCTCGAGAACACCCCCCTCGAGCAGGTCACCAAGCAGCTCAACAAGCTGGTCGAGGTGATCAAGATCGTCGAGCTCGAGCCTGAGACGCGCGTCCAGCGCGCCCTCATGCTGGTCAAGATCACCGCCACCACGGAGACCCGCAGCCAGGTGCTCGACACCATCCAGCTCTTCCGGGCAAAGGTCGTCGACGTGTCCACCGACACCGTCGTCGTCCAGCTCGCCGGCAACACCGGGAAGCTCAACGACTTCCTCCGGGTCATCGAGCCCTTCGGCATCCGTGAGCTCTCCCAGTCCGGCATGGTCGGCATGGGCCGCGGCTCCCGGTCGATCTCCGAGCGCAGCCTGCGATCCGTGGCTGTGCCCGCTCCGCCTTCCGCGGTCTGAACCCCTATCAAACACAACTAAAGGAGAAGCCCTCGTGGCTGAGATTTTCTACGACGACGACGCCGACCTCGCGCTGATCCAGGCGAAGAAGGTTGCCGTCATCGGCTACGGCAGCCAGGGCCACGCCCACGCGCTCAACCTGCGTGACTCCGGTGTGGACGTGCGCATCGGCCTGCAGCCCGGTTCGAAGTCGACCCCCAAGGCCGAGGAGGAGGGCTTCAAGGTCCTCGCGCCGGCCGACGCCGCCGCCGAGGCCGACGTGATCGTCATCCTCGCCCCCGACCAGCACCAGCGTGGTCTCTACAACGACCAGCTCGCGCCCCACGTGACCGCCGGCAAGACCCTCGTCTTCGGCCACGGCTTCAACGTGCGCTTCGGCTACATCAAGGCGCCCGAGGGCGTCGACGTGATCCTGGTCGCCCCGAAGGCCCCGGGCCACACCGTCCGTCGTGAGTACGTCGCCGGCCGCGGCATCCCGGACATCATCGCCGTGGAGCAGGACGCCTCCGGCTCCGCGTGGGACCTCGCGAAGTCGTACGCCAAGGGCATCGGCGGCACCCGCGCCGGTGTCATCAAGACGACCTTCACCGAGGAGACCGAGACCGACCTCTTCGGCGAGCAGGCCGTTCTCTGCGGCGGCGTGTCCCACCTGGTCCAGGCCGGGTTCGAGACGCTGACCGAGGCCGGCTACCAGCCCGAGATCGCCTACTTCGAGGTGCTCCACGAGCTCAAGCTCATCGTGGACCTGATGTGGGAGGGCGGCATCGCCAAGCAGCGCTGGTCGATCTCCGACACCGCTGAGTACGGCGACTACGTCTCCGGCCCGCGCGTCATCGGCCCGCAGGTCAAGGAGACCATGCAGCAGGTGCTCGCCGAGATCCAGGACGGCTCCTTCGCCGCCCGCTTCATCGCCGACCAGGACAACGGTGCGGCCGAGTTCCAGAAGCTGCGCGAGGAGGAGGCCGGTCACCCGATCGAGGCCACCGGCAAGGCCCTGCGCGCCCACTTCTCGTGGAGCCAGTCCGACGACGACTACACCGAGGGGAGCGCAGCGAGGTAACGAGCTCGCGAGCGCCAGCGAGCGTTGGCTCGTTCGCCGAGCAAGCGACCCAGCGTCCCGAAGGGGCGCTCGGGCTCAGCCGCCCGCTGATCCCGCTGTTCGTCAAAACCCAGCCGAGTCGGCGCGTTCCAACGCGCCGACTCGGCTGGATTTGTGGTCAGTTTGCGCCGACTCGGCGGGTTACTTGACCTCGGACTTGAGGACCAGGCGGAGGCCTACGAGCATCGGGACCACCAGCCAGATCACGCTGGTGACGCCGAGCTGGGCCCACATCTTGTCGGTCATCTCGGTGTAGAGGCCCATGGTGGCCCAGTTGAGGTCGAGCCAATTGCCGTGCTCGGCCCACCAGGTGTTGGTCGAGGCGAGCGCCGATGAGACACCGGGCAGGACGAGGGCGTAGACGAAGTACGCCACGATGGCGGCCGGCGAGCTGCGGAACAGCGTGCCGAGCATGAAGCCCATGAACATGCCGATCTCGCTGGCCAGGGTCACCTGGGCGAGCTCGGTGAACGAGATGTTCCACACCGGGTCGAGGTCCATGACGGCTGCCACGCCGAGGTAGCCGAGCGCCCCGACGGCCGCGGCGACCGCGATGGCGACGACGCCGACCACGGCGGTGACCAGGGCCTTCGCGGCGATGACGCGGCCGCGGCCGGGCACCAGGGTGAAGGTGGTCAGTGCGCTGCGGGCACTCCATTCGCTGGTGACCGCTAGCACCGCGATCATCGGCAGGACCACCGACATCGGCATGCCCCAGGCGCTGGCGAAGCCCTCGTAGTCGAGGTTGTCGGCGTCGACGAAGATGATCGTCACCGCGGTCGCGGCCAGCGAGAGCACGACCAGGCTGGCCATCAGCCAGAACCCCGAGCGGGTGTCGAACATCTTGCGCAGCTCGACGCCGGCGATCCGGCCGAAGGGGATCGGGGCGGGCACGGCCCGCTCGCGGCGGCGTACCGCCTCGGGGTTGCGTCCGGCCGGCGTGGCCGGCTCAGGGGCGAGGGTCGTGGTGGTCATGCTGCCTTCCCTTTCGATGAATCCAGCCCTTCGGGGGTCTGGAGGTGGTCGCGCTGGGTCTCGGCGGTGAGCTGGAGGAACATCTCCTCCAGGCCGGCGCCGTCGGCGGCGCGGAGCTCGGTCAGCACGAGCCCGGTGTCGAAGGCGATCTGGCCGACGGTGGTGAGGTCGGCGTCGCTGAGGACGGCCCCCTCGGTGGTGATCTCGGCGGTGTGGCCGGCCCGCTGGAGGGCCCGGCCGAGTGAGGTGGGATCACTGGAACGGGCGTACGTCTCGCCGCTGGTGAGCAGCTCCTGCTTGGTGCCCTGCGCCACGATCCGGCCGTTGCCGATCACCACGATGTCGTCGGCGATCACCTCGATCTCGTGCAGCAGGTGCGAGGAGAGCAGCACGGTGCCGCCGTCGTCGGCGAAGCCACGCAGCAGGTCGCGCATCCAGCGGATGCCGGCCGGGTCGAGGCCGTTGGCCGGCTCGTCGAGGATGAGCACCTCGGGGTCGCCGATCAGGGCCGTCGCGATGCCGAGCCGCTGCCGCATCCCGAGGGAGTAGTTGCGTACGCGACGACCGGCCTCCTCCTCGGTCAGGCTCACCCGGTCGAGGGTCTCGGCGACGCTGGACTTCGGCAGCCCCATGGTGCGGGCGGCCAGGGTGAGGATCTCGCGGCCGGTGCGGCCGCCGTGCTGGGCGGAGGCATCCAGCAGCACTCCGACCTCGCGACCGGGGTTGGGCAGTTGGGAGAAGTGGCGGCCCAGCAGGTGGGCGCTGCCGGAGGACGGATCGGTGAGTCCGACCAGGATGCGCATGGTCGTGGACTTACCGGCGCCGTTGGGGCCGAGGAAGCCGGTCACCCGACCGGGCTCGGCGGTGAAGGTCACGTTGTCGACGGCCGTGAACCTGCCGTACCTCTTGGAGAGGGCATCGATCTGGATCATGCTCCGAGCCTGGTGCCAGGCGGCCCTCCGGCGCGTCGGGCAGATCCCTGGCGGGTGCCTGGACCTTCCCCTGATCTCCCCTGAGACCGTCTCGGGGTAGATCAGTCCGCTGTGGAATGTTTCGTACGGGACGAAACGTTCTCAGGGCATGCGTATTGATGTCTGGTCCGACGTTGTCTGTCCCTGGTGCTACATCGGCAAGCGCCACCTCGAGGAAGCCCTGGAGCGCTTCGAGCACAGCGACGACGTCGAGATCGTCTACCACTCCTTCGAGCTCGACCCCAGCGCGCCGCAGGTGCCCGTCGAGACCACGGTCGAGGCCCTGGCGAAGAAGTTCGGCGCCTCCGTCGACCAGGCCCGCGAGATGATGAAGCAGGCCAACGTGCCCGCGGCCGCGGCCGGGCTCGAGTTCCGTCACGAGGACACCCCGCACGCGCGGACCATCGACGCCCACCGACTGCTCCACCTGGCCAAGGCCGAGGGCAAGCAGGCCGTGCTCAAGGAGGAGCTACTCGCCGCGTACTTCACCCGCGGTGAGTCGATGGGCGACCACGCCGTCCTGAAGCAGGCCGCGGTGAACGTCGGCCTCGACGCCGCCCGGGTGGACGAGGTCCTCGCGGGCGACGAGTTCGCCGGCGACGTGCAGGCCGACATCGACCAGGCCCGCGCCTACGGCGCGACCGGGGTGCCGTTCTACGTCGTGGAGGGGAAGTACGGCGTCTCCGGTGCCCAGCCGACCGACCTGTTCAGCCAGCTCCTTGAGAAGGTGCACGCCGAGACCAAGCCGGCGCTGACCATCGTCGGCGACGGCGACGCCTGCGGTCCCGACGGCTGCGCGATCTGAGCCGCCGGCCCGAGACGCGCGCCAGGGCAAAGTTCTGGTCCCCGGCCTACAAGGTGAGCCTTACCTAAGGCTACGCTGCGGGAATGCTGCCAACATTCGTCATCGGCCTGCGCGAGGGGCTCGAGGCTGCGCTGATCGTGTCGATCATCGCCACCTTCCTGCGCCGCAACGGCGCGCCGCTGCGCGGACTGTGGGTGGGCGTCGGCGCCGGCATCGGACTGAGCATCGCCGTCGGCGTCGCCCTGCGGCTCCTCGAGCAGGCGCTGCCGCAGCGGCAGCAGGAGATGCTCGAGTGCGTGATCGGCGTGATCGCCATCGTCTTCGTGACCGGGATGATCCGCTGGATGCACGCCCACGCCCGCACGCTGAAGGGAGACCTCGAGCAGGCGGCCGCCGCGGCGCTGGGCGCGGGCACGATGACCGCGATGGCGCTGATGGGCTTCCTGGCGGTGCTGCGCGAGGGCTTCGAGACCTCGGTCTTCCTGCTCGCCACGATCCAGAACGCCACCAGCGCGCCCGCCGCGATCCTCGGCGCGCTGCTCGGCCTGGCCATCGCCGTCGGGCTCGGCTGGGGGATCTACGCCGGCGGGCTGCGGCTCAACCTGAAGATGTTCTTCCAGGTCACCGGCGTGTTCCTGGTCTTCGTCGCGGCCGGCCTGGTGATGTTCGCGCTGCGCACCGGACACGAGGCGGGCTGGGTGACCGTCGGTCAGGGTCCCACCGTCGACCTGTCCTGGCTCATCCCGAACGGCTCGGTCCGCTCGGCGGTGATCACCGGCATCCTCGGTGTCCCCGCCGATCCGCGGGTGATCGAGGTGCTCGGCTGGCTCGCCTACCTGGTGCCGATGCTCGCGATGCTGCTCCTGCCCACCCGCCTGCGCCCGGGCACAGCGCTCGCGCGACGGCTGCGGATCGGCGGCGCGGCCGTCGCCGTGGCCGGCGCTGCCGCGCTCTTCGTCCTCGTGCCGCTGCCGAGCGTCGAGGTGCCCCGCCAAGCGCCGCTGGCCGACGGACGTACGGCGGTGCTGGCCGTCGCCGGCGACGGCGCGACGCTGACCGCGGGCGAGGAGAAGATCGAGCTCGCCGACCCCACCGATCACACCGGTAACGCCGACACCGCCTGGCACGGGGAGGGCTCCGGCGATCTGCCGGCCACCCTCACCGCGCAGGACCTGCTGACCTACACCGGCAACAGGGTCCCGGTCGGGCTCAACCTCACCACCGCCCCGGGCCCCTACGAGGCTCGGTGGACCGACACCACCCGCCACACGGTGCTGAGCCGTGACGAGGGGCTGGTCGACGTACGCACCACCGGCAAGCTCCTGCTCACGATCGAAGGCGGCGGCCTGACCTCGCCGCGCACGTTCACCGTCGACGGCGCCGCGCTGCAGGTCGAGGAGACCTACGCGAAGGACCTGTCCGCGACGATCGCCGGCGCGGACCATGCCGCCCACGACCGGCTGCTGTGGAAGCACTGGGTGCCGATCGCCCTCATCGTCCTCGCCGGGCTGCTGCTGTGGCAGTCCCGGCGCAGTCCCGGCCGCGCCACCGAACCGCGCGCCGTCAACGACCCCGGCCGCGAAGGCAGCCAGGAGTCAACAGTGGAAGGAACCACCCATGTCGCGTAAGGCGATCTCTGTTGCAGCACTCACCGCGCTGTGCCTGACCGGGCTGGCCGCCTGTGGCAGCGACACCGACGACTCGGCCGCCCCGAAGAAGAAGGGCGCCAGCCAGGTCGAGGTGAAGCTGGTCAGCGGCTCCGACGGTGACGTCTGCGAGCTCGACACCGACACAGCCGCGGCCGGACCGGTGACCTTCACGGTCACCAACGAGTCGGCGGCCGGAGTCACCGAGGTCGAGCTGATGGACGGTCAGAAGATCCTCGGTGAGAAGGAGAACCTCGCCCCGGGCCTTCCTGGAGCCTCCTTCACGCTCACCCTCGGTGGTGGCGACTACGAGATCTACTGCCCCGGCGCCTCCGAGGAGCGAGTTCCCTTCGAGGTCACCGGTGAGGCCGCGGCCGAGCCGACGGGCGACGCCGCCGAGCTGCTCGCCACCGGCGCCGAGGACTACACCACCTACGTACGCACCCAGATCGACGCCATGGTCGTCGGGGTCCAGGAGCTGCAGAAGGCCGTCGAATCCGGTGACGTCGCCGCCGCGCAGCAGGCCTACGCCGACGCCCGCCCGTTCTACGAGAAGATCGAGTCCGACGTCGAGGGCTTCGTGATGGAGGGCTTCGACCCGACCGACAACAAGGGCAACCTCGACTACCTGATCGACATGCGCGCCTCCAACCTCGACGAGGCGGTCGGCTGGAGCGGCTTCCACGCCGTCGAGCGCGACCTGTTCGAGGCGAAGAAGATCACCGAGCAGACCAAGAAGTACGCCGCCGACCTGGTCACCAACGTCACCAAGCTCGCCGAGGTGGGCAAGAGCCTGGAGTTCAAGCCCGAGGACCTCGCCAACGGGGCCGCCGCGCTGCTCGAGGAGGTCCAGTCGGGCAAGATCACCGGCGAGGAGGAGGCCTACAGCCACATCGATCTCGTCGACTTCGCCAACAACGTCGAGGGCGCCCAGCAGGCCTACGCCGCCCTCCGTCCGGGTCTGGAGAAGATCGACGCCGAGCTGGTCAAGACCATCGACGCGCGGTTCACCGCGGTCACCGACGACCTCGAGGGCTACAAGGATCCCGAGGCCCTGGGCGGCTACCAGGCCTACACCGCGGAGCTGAAGGCCTCCGACGGCAAGAAGCTCTCCGCGACCGTGCAGTCGCTCCAGGACGTGCTCGGGCGCCTGGCCGAGAAGGCAGCGACGGCCTGATGGCCACCGAAGGCAAGGGCCTCTCCCGGCGCCGGCTCATCGCCGGCGCCGGGGGCGGCGCCGCGGCCGGAGCGGCGGCCGGCTTCCTCGGCGGCCGCGCCGTCTCACCCGCCGAGGCGGCGGCCTCCGACGGGCTCGACCTCTCCAAGGCGTACGACTTCTACACCGGCGACCACCAGGTCGGCATCGCCACGCCGCCGCAGCGGCACCTGGTCTTCATGTCCCTCGACGTCGTCGAAGGCACCACGGCCGAACAGCTGAAGGTGCTCTTCGCGCGCTGGTCGGCGGCCATGGCGACGATGATGAAGGGCAACCCGGTCGGGTCCGTCGAGCCCTCGCGGAGCAACGGGGTGCCGCAGGACACGGGGGAGGCGTACGACCTCTCGCCGGCCTCGCTGACCGTCACCCTCGGTCTCGGGCCCGGGCTCTTCGACGACCGCTTCGGGTTGGCCGGACGTGGCCCGAAGCTGCTCGCCGAGATCCCGCGGCTGCCCTCCGACGAGCTCAAGCCCGAGCTGTGCGGCGGCGACCTGGCGCTGCAGGCCTGCGCCGACGATCCGCAGGTGGCCTACCACGCGATCCGCGACCTGGTCCGGATCGGGCGAGGCCTGGTCACCACCCGCTGGACCGTCCTCGGCTTCGGTCGCGCCTCGGCCGGCAAGGGGCAGAAGACGCCGCGCAACCTGATGGGGCTCAAGGACGGCACCCGCAACATCAAGACCGACGACGAGCTCGACGAGTTCGTCTGGGTCACCGATCCTGACGAGCCCGCATGGATGCAGGGCGGCAGCTACCTGGTCACCCGCAAGATCAACATGGACATCGAGGTCTGGGACGGCACGACCATCGACACCCAGCACCTCACCATCGGCCGGGACAAGGCCGAGGGTGCGCCGCTGAGCGGGAAGAAGGAGTTCGACACCCCGGACTTCAAGGCCGTACGCGACGGGGAGCCCGTCATCGACCCGACCTCCCACGTCGCCCTGGCGGCCTCGGAGAACAAC
This sequence comes from Nocardioides sp. NBC_00850, assembly GCF_045207335.1. Lineage (NCBI taxonomy): Bacteria > Bacillati > Actinomycetota > Actinomycetes > Propionibacteriales > Nocardioidaceae > Nocardioides > Nocardioides sp. NBC_00850. Next base: position 5,253,730 of record NZ_CP108845.1, on the reverse strand, counting down.
GGGGGAGCGAAGATGCTGCGCCGCGGCTACAACTTCACCGATGGGCTCAACTCGCTGGGCCAGCTCGACGCCGGCCTCTTCTTCATCGCCTTCCAGAAGGACCCCGCGATCTTCGTCGACCTGCAGCGCAAGCTCGGACGCGTCGACCTGCTCAACGAGTACATCGCCCACGTCGGGTCGGCGATCTTCGCCGTCCCGCGCGCGCCGAAGACGGGTCACTACCTGGCCGAGGAGCTCTTCGGCTGAGGGTGTCCTCCGTCAAGGGATGCAGCCGAAGGCGCACATCCCGTGTGGAACTCCGCATGGGATGTGCGCCTTGACCTGCATACCTTGATGAAGGAACGCGCAGCCGGTCAGCGCTTGGTGGCGAGCAGGACGCTGGTGTCGGCGGCGACCATGACCTCGACGGTGGTGAAGCGCTCGTCGGTGAGCCAGGACTCGCGCAGGCTGTCGACGCGGCCGTAGACGATCGGCGGCCACAGGTCGGTGGGGATGAGGTCGTCGATGACGACGATGCCGCCCTCCTCGACGAGGTCGGAGAGCTGGTCGGGGGAGACCCCGCCGGGGGTCTCGGCGTCGAGGAAGAGCAGCGCGAACGGGCCTCGGTCGCGCAGGATGCCCCAGTCGGCGGCGATGACCTCGACCTGCGCGTCGTCGGCGAAGATCTCGGCGGCCTCCTTGGCGAGGTGCTCGTCGAGCTCGGCGGAGACGATGTGGGCCGCCTCGCCGCGTACGCCGCTTCGCAGCCAGGCGGTGCCGACGCCGCACCCGGTGCCGAACTCCGCCATCGTGCCGCTCCGGGTGGCCGCCAGAGTCGCCAGCAGCCGCCCGGTCTCGTTGCGACAGAACGACACATAGCCCGCGCGGCGGGAGACATCGAAGGCGCGGGTCACGATGTCGGGAAGCTCTGGGGGTGCACTCACAGGGCCAGTCTTCCCGATATCGCGTGTGAGCGCGCGCACGGGTGTCTCGAATGGCGGACCATTCGTCCAGATCTGCTCTCTCGAGGCGTCTGCCGGGTTAACGTCGGATCACCATGCGGAGCATTTTTCTCGTACTCGAGTGCCGCGACGGGGCCCGGCGGTAACGACCGCAGGAGAAGCCACCTCGTCGCGGTGGCTTCCGTCTTCTAAAGACCCCGGCTTCTCTCCCACACCCTCTGTTTCCCGAAGTGTGAAGGAAGAAGTCATGTACGCGATGTATCCGGAGAGCCCCGCCGATCACAACAAGTGGGGCCGCGAGTGGGGCCCGGCGAGCCACGACCCCGACAACCCGCACAGCGTCGAGAACACCATCGCTGCGGTGCAGCAGGCGCTCGACCTGCGGGACAACGGCGGCCAGCTGCCCGACGACAACTAGTCTCGCCGTATGTCTACGACCAACCTCGCAGTGATCCCCGGCGACGGCATCGGACCGGAGGTGACCGCCGAGGCGCTGAAGGTGCTCGAGATCGCCTCTCCGGTGAAGTTCGAGCAGACCCGCTACGACCTCGGCGCCGAGCGCTATCTCGCCACCGGTGAGGTGCTCCCCGAGTCCGTTCTCGCCGAGATCAAGGAGCAGGACGCGATCCTGCTCGGCGCGATCGGCGGCAAGCCGAACGACCCGAACCTGCCTCCCGGAATCCTGGAGCGCGGGCTGCTGCTCAAGCTCCGTTTCGAGCTCGACCACTACGTCAACCTGCGCCCGTCGCGACTCTTCCCGGGGGCGACCTCCCCGCTGTCGCCGGCCGTGCTCGACAAGGGCGAGATCGACTTCGTCGTGGTGCGCGAGGGCACCGAGGGGCTCTACGTCGGCAACGGTGGCGCGATGCGGGTCGGAACCCCGCACGAGGTCGCCACCGAGACCTCGATCAACACCGCCTACGGCGTGGAGCGGGTCGTACGCGACGCCTTCGCCCGTGCCCAGGCGCGCCCGCGCAAGAAGCTGACCCTGGTCCACAAGACCAACGTGCTCGTCAACGCCGGCTCGCTGTGGTGGCGGATCACTCAGCAGGTCGCCGAGGAGTTCCCCGACGTCACCGTGGACTACCTCCACATCGACGCGGTGATGATCTTCCTCGCCACCGACCCGGCCCGCTTCGACGTGATCGTCACCGACAACATCTTCGGCGACATCATCACCGACCTCGCCGCTGCGATCACCGGCGGCATCGGCCTGGCCGCCTCCGGCAACATCAACTCCTCCCGGGAGTTCCCCTCGATGTTCGAGCCGGTCCACGGCTCCGCCCCCGACATCGCCGGCCAGCAGAAGGCGGACCCCACCGCGGCCATCCTGTCCGGGGCCCTTCTGCTCGAGCACCTCGGTCACCCCGAGGCTGCCGCCACCATCGACGCCGCCGTGCTCGCCGACCTCTCCGAGCGCGGTTCCGCTGCATCGAACGCCTCTGGCTCCGCTTCGGCAGGACGTACGACCTCCGAGGTCGGCGACGCGATCGCCGCCCGCGTAGCCAGCTAGACGCTCAACCCACGAAGGGCCGGGCGCAGGAGAATCTGCGCCCGGCCCTTCGTCTGCCCCCATCACTTACCCCGCCCGCATTAGCACAGCACCCGAAGAACAGGACTAATCTCATGGTCATGGAGATCAGCACCACATTGTCGACCCAACCGGCCACCGACAAGCAGCTCGCGGAGGTCCTGGCGAACCCAGGCTTCGGCAACCATTTCACCGATCACATGCTCACCGTCGAGTGGACGCCCGAACAGGGCTGGCACAACGGTCGCATCGAGGCGTACGCACCGCTCAGCCTGGACCCGTCGGCAGCCGTGCTGCACTACGCCCAGGAGATCTTCGAGGGGATGAAGGCCTACCGGCACGCCGATGGCTCGATCTGGTCGTTCCGGCCCGAGGCCAACGCCGCCCGGATGGCCCGCTCAAGCGAGCGGCTCGCGCTGCCCGTCCTCGAGATCGAGGACTTCGTGCAGACCGTCTTCGACCTGGTCAAGGTCGACCAGCGCTGGGTGCCCGAGGCCTCGGAGAGCGATGAGAAGAGCCTCTACCTGCGGCCCTTCATGTTCGCCTCGGAGTCGTTCCTCGGCGTGCGCCCGGCCCAGCACGTGACCTACATGGTCATCGCCTCGCCCGCCGGCTCCTACTTCAAGGGCGGCGTGAAGCCGGTGCGGATCTGGCTCACCGAGGACTACACCCGTGCCGGCCGCGGCGGCATGGGCGCGGCCAAGACCGGCGGCAACTACGCCTCCTCCCTGGTCGCCCAGGCCGAGGCCTCGGCCAACGGCTGCGACCAGGTGGTGTTCCTGGACGCGCAGGAGGGCAAGTACGTCGAGGAGCTCGGCGGCATGAACCTCTACTTCGTCCACGCCGACGGCCGGATCGTCACCCCCGAGACCGGCACCATCCTGGAGGGCATCACCCGCGCCTCCATCATCGAGCTCGCGGGCAAGCTCGGCTACACCGTCGATGAGCGCAAGTTCGCCATCGACGAGTGGAAGGCCGGCGTCGAGTCCGGCGAGATCACCGAGGTCTTCGCCTGCGGCACCGCCGCCGTCGTCACGCCCGTCGGTGAGCTCGTCTACAACGGCGGCTCGATCGCCTCCGCCGGCGACGGCGAGGTCTGGAAGACCATCCGCAAGCAGCTCGTCGACATCCAGTTCGGTCGGGCCGAGGACACCTTCGGCTGGATGCGCAAGATCGTCTAGCCGAGACGTCGGCCGCGTCGGCCGAGAGGTCACGTACGCAGGTCGAGGCGTCACTCCCGCGAATCCATATGGCAGATCGGTGCCATGTCGGCCGACGGGAGAGACGTCTCGGCCGACGTACCTGACGCGTCGGCGGGGTGTCGGCCGCGGCGGATAAGGTTTGTCTCGTGACGACAGCCCCTCGCCGTCTGCCGGCGACCCAACGGGACACCGTTGGTGACTACGACCTGCTCTCTCTGCTGGGGCAGGGCGGGATGGGACGGGTCCATCTGGCCAGCCACCGCACGAGCGGTGAGCGGGTGGCGCTGAAGGTGCTGCGTACCCAGTTCGTGGGGGACGAGGAGGGCCGCCATCGGCTCGCGCGCGAGGTCTCCTCGCTGCAGCGGGTGCGGAGCAGGTGGGTGGCCGGCGTGGTCGGCGCCGACCCGTGGGGTGAGGTGCCGTGGCTGGCGACCCGCTACGTCCCGGGGCCGACGCTGCACGACAAGATCGTCAACGAGGGCGTGCTCTCGCGCGAGGAGGTCGAGCAGCTGGCCAGCGACCTGGCCGAGGGCATCGCCGACTGCCATGCCGTCGGCGTCCTCCACCGCGACATCAAGCCCGCCAACATCATCATGGAAGGGCGTACGCCGATCCTGATCGACTTCGGGCTCGCCCGCGTGGCCGACGACCCGAAGATCACCGTGACCGGCCTGCTGATCGGCACCCCCGGCTACCTGCCGCCCGAGATCGCCGTCGGCGACCCGGCGACTCCGGCGTCGGACGTGCACTCGTGGGCCTCTGTGGTGGCGTACGCAGCGACCGGCCGCCCGCCCTTCGGCGAGGGCAACTCGATGAAGCTGATGGACCGCGCCCGGCGCGGTGAGCACGACCTCGATGGGGTGCCGGAGCCGCTGCGCGGGCTGCTCGGCCAGGCGCTCTCACCCGACCCCGCGGACCGGCCGACGCTGGACGAGGTGCGCGAGTGGCTGCGTACGCCGCGCCGGCCGTTCGTGCACAGGCCGGTCGAGCAGCTCTCGCTGAGCGACCGGGCAGAGCGCGAGAAGGCCACCACCCCGGCTGCGCCGTTCATCCCTCCCAGCCAGCGCAAGCCGCGCCAGGACAGCGGTCTGGAGAAGCTGCGCCGCGGGGCCGTCTGGCTCGGCCTGCTCGCCTTCGCCGTCGGCCTGATCGCCGCGTTCCCGAGCATCGGCTTCTGGACCGTGCTCGGCGCGGCGTGGCTGATCCGCGCCGGCACGCTGGCGGCTGGCGACCTGCGCCGATGGCGGTGGTATCGCGGTCGCAAGTGGCATGACGCGCCCCGGCTGCTGATCGGCGCTCCCTGGCGACTGGTCCGTTCGCTCCCGAAGACGTTCGTCGTCGGGGTGTGGGGCTTCGGGTTCGTGGTGGCGGCGGTGCTGATCGGCTTCGCCCTGCAGCTCTCCCTCGAGGCGGCGCTGGGATTCGCCGGCCTGGCGTTCGTCGGCGCGCTGTGGACCGGCTCCGGCCGCGACCGGCTGCGGGACCCGGTGACCAAGGCGGTCCACCGGATCTCGGCGCGATGGGTGCCGTGGATCCTCGGGCTCGCCGTCGTGATCACCCTGGCGCTCTTCCCGATCCAGACCCTCGCCGACGAGGGCTCGCAGTTCTCCGGTGGCGACGAGCCGTGGTGGGTCGAGCTCCTCGGCTGGTGAGACGCCCGTCCCCCGGGATGAGATTTCGTGGCAGTATCAGGGCTATGACGACGTACGTCATCATCATTCGCTAGCGCGTCGAGCCTTGCCCGACGCGCCACCCTCTCGTTCCCGAGAGGGTTTTTTGTTGCCCAGCCCAGCCCAGCCCAGCCCAGCCCGAGGACCCGAGGACACAGAGCCATGGAATTCCACGTCTACGACACCACCCTGCGCGACGGTGCGCAGCAGGAGGGCCTGAACCTCAGCGTCGCCGACAAGCTCGCGATCGCCCGGCACCTCGACGGTCTGGGCGTCGGGTTCATCGAGGGCGGCTGGCCCGGTGCGAACCCGAAGGACACCGAGTTCTTCAAGCGGGCCGTCTCCGAGCTCGACCTCAAGCACGCGCGGCTGGCGGCGTTCGGGTCGACCCGCCGGGCCGGCGTGAGGGCTGCTGACGACCCCCAGGTCGCCGCGCTCCGCGACTCCGGGGCGTCGGTCGTCACCCTCGTCGCCAAGTCCCACGACCGCCACGTCGAGCTCGCGCTGCGCACCACGCTCGAGGAGAACCTCGCGATGATCCGCGACACGGTCTCCCACCTGCGCGAAGAGGGCCAGCAGGTCTTCCTCGACGCCGAGCACTTCTTCGACGGCTACCGGGCCAACCGCGACTACGCGCTGGAGGTCCTGAAGACCGCCTACGAGGCGGGTGCCGACGTGGTCGCGCTGTGCGACACCAACGGCGGGATGCTGCCGGGCTGGGTGGCCGACGTCGTCCACGACGTCCGCGGCGCCACCCAGGGGGCTGTCGGGATCCACTGTCACAACGACACCGGGTGCGCGGTCGCCAACTCGCTGGCCGCCGTGGACGCCGGCGCGATGCACGTCCAGGGCTGCATCAACGGCTATGGGGAGCGTACGGGCAACGCCGACCTCGTCTCCGTGGTCGCCAACCTGCAGCTGAAGCTGGGCCGCGAGGTGCTGCCGACGGGCCTGCTCGGCGAGGCGACCCGCGTCGCCCACGCCGTGGCCGAGGTGACCAACGTGCCGCCCGCGGGCCGGCAGCCCTACGTCGGTGCCTCCGCGTTCACCCACAAGGCCGGGCTGCACGCCTCCGCGATCAAGGTGGACCCCAACCTCTACCAGCACATGGACCCGGCTGGCGTCGGCAACGACATGCGGCTGCTGGTCTCGGACATGGCCGGGCGGGCCTCGATCGAGCTGAAGGGGCGCGAGCTCGGCTACGACCTGTCCGACGACCGCGACCTGGTGACCCGGGTGACCGAGCGGGTCAAGGAGGCCGAGCAGCGTGGCTACACCTTCGAGGCCGCCGACGCCTCCTTCGAGCTGCTCCTGATCGAGGAGGTCGATGGCGCCCGGCCGTCCTTCTTCGACGTCGAGTCCTGGCGGGTCATCTCCGAGGCTCGCGGTGGCGGCCCGGAGACCAGCTCGACCACCGAGGCGATCGTGAAGATCCACGCCGACGGCGTACGTCACGTCGAGACCGGCGAGGGCAACGGCCCGGTCAACGCGCTCGACCAGGCGCTGCGGGCCGCGATCACGCGTGCCTTCCCGGTGGTCGCCGACTTCGACCTGATCGACTTCAAGGTGCGGCTCTTCGACCAGGGCCACGGCACCGACGCGAGGACGCGGGTGCTGATCGAGACCTCCGACGGCTCGACGTCGTGGACGACGGTCGGGGTCGGATCCAACGTGATCGAGGCGTCCTGGGAGGCCCTGGTCGACGGGCTCACCTTCGGGCTGCGCCGGCATGTGGGCGAGACCACACCCCCGGAGGCCGCTGTCACGGAATGAATCCCCGGGACGCGGGCGTTCAACACTTCAACATTGAACTTTCCGCGTCCTACGAGGAGAACCCGTGACCGACACCCGTATCGCCGTACTCGTTGGCAGCCTGCGCGCCGACTCCATCAACCGCAAGCTCGCCGAGAAGCTGGTCGCCGAGGCGCCTGATGGTGTCGTCCTGGAGATCGTCGACGGGCTGGCGGACGTGCCGTTCTTCAACGAGGACCTCGAGGCCGACCCGGGCGAGGCCGTGACCCAGCTCCGCAAGGTGATCGACGAGGCCGACCGCGTCCTCATCGTGACCCCGGAGTACAACGGCACGATGCCCGCCGTCATCAACAACGCCATCGACTGGCTCTCGCGCCCCTACGCCGCCGGCGTGCTCAAGGGCAAGATCCTCTCGGTCGTCGGCGTCGCCCCGACCCCCTACGGTGCCAAGTGGTCCCACGCCGACGCCGCCCGCTCGGCCAGCATCGGCGGCGCCATCGTCGTCGAGGACGCCATCGTCTCCCAGCCGGTCCACGAGATCGACGTCTTCACCGACGCCGAGGCCCAGGCCCGCTTCCGCGAGGCCGTCGAGAAGCTCGCGGGCTTCCAGCCCGCCGCCGTCTGACCCCGATCCGGGTAGTGCAGCAGGGCAGGTCCGCGGGGGTGGCCTGCCCTGCTGTCATTATCGCGTGCGCGAAGGGCGATTCGGCCGTACGTTGCGGGCATGAGTGGACCCGTGAAGCAGCTCCGACTGGTGGTCGAGGCGAAGGACTACGAGCAGGCGGTGGCCTTCTACCGCGACACCCTCGGCCTGCCGGAGCAGGCCGCCTTCTCCGGCCCCGGTGAGGCTCATGTGACGATCCTCGACGCCGGCCTGGCCACGCTCGAGCTCGCCAACTCCGCCCAGCACGCCTACATCGACGAGGTCGAGGTCGGGCAGCCGGCGGCCGGCCACGTCCGGGTGGCGTTCGAGGTCGAGGACTCCGCCGCCGTCGCTTCCCGGCTCGTCGATGGCGGTGCCACCCTCGTCGCGCCACCTACCCGCACCCCGTGGGAGTCCCTCAACGCCCGTCTCGACGGGCCGGCGGGTCTGCACCTGAGTGTCTTCCAGGAGCTCGCCGAGCCCGCGCTGGCGCCGGACTACCCGGTCACCACCGAGCGGTTGGCGCTGCGCCCGATCGACGTCGAGCGCGACCTCGACGACCTGCACGCCTATCTCTCGCTCGAGGAGGTGTGCCGCTACATCCCGCCGCTTCCGCGTGACCGCGAGCAGCTGCGAAAGGCGTACGCACCCGAGAGGCGTCTCTCCGTCCTGCGCCGGGAGGGTGAGGTGCTCTGTCTCGCCGTCGAGCACGAGGGCCGCCTGATCGGCGACGTCGTGCTCTTCTGGCACAGCAAGGAGCAGCGGTCCGGCGAGATCGGCTATGCCTTCAACCCCGAGTTCAGTGGCCGCGGCTTCGCCACCGAGACCGCACGGGCGCTGCTGGGGCTGGCATTCGACGGGCTCGGCCTGCACCGGGTGACGGCCAGGGTCGACGAGCGCAACACCGCCTCGGCGCGGGTGATCGAGCGGCTCGGGATGCGGAAGGAAGCGGTCGAGCGCGATGCCGAGTGGTTCAAGGGTGCGTGGACGACACTGGTGCACTACGCGATGCTCGAGGACGAGTGGCGCTCTGGCCACTAGTCTGCAGGGGTGGCCGAGCTTCATGATCTGACCGCCCTGGAACAGGGAGAGCTGCTCCATCGATGCGAGGTCTCCCCGGGAGAGCTCGCCGAGCACTACCTCGACAGGATCGCCAGGCTCGACGATGTCGGCGCCTTCGTCACCGTGGCCGAGGAGCGGATCTCGACCTGCGCTCGTGAGCTCGTGGTCAAGCCGGTCGGTGCCTCACCGTTGTGGGGCGTACCCACCGCGATCAAGGACCTCAACCTCACCCGCGGGGTGCGTACGACCTTCGGGTCGGCTGCCTTCGCCTCGTTCGTCCCTGACGTCTCCGACAACGTCACCCTGTCCATCGAGGCGGCCGGGATGATCTCGCTCGGGAAGACCAACACCCCCGAGTTCGGCTCGCCCTGCTACACCGAGCCGGACGTGGCACCGCCCGCCGTCACCCCCTGGGACCGTACGCGGATCGCCGGCGGCTCCTCCGGAGGTGCTGCCGCGGCGGTCGCCGCCGGGCTGGTGCCGGTCGCGCAGGGCTCCGACGGCGGTGGCTCGATCCGGATCCCGGCCTCGTGCTGCGGGCTGGTCGGTCTGAAGCCGACCCGCGGGCGGATCTCCCCGTCGCCGATGTACGGCGACGCCGCCGGACTCGCCACCGCCGGTCCGATCGCCCGGTCGGTGCGGGACGCGGCGGCCTTCCTCGACGTGCTCGCGGGGCGACGTACGGGTGATCCCTTCTGGGCTCCCGAGGAGCCGTTGCCGTTCCTGGACGCGTGCGAGCGGCCGCCGGGACGGCTACGCATCGCCCGGTTCATCGAGCCGCTAATCGCCCCGACCGCGGTCGATGCCGAGTGCGTCGCCGCCTGGGAGAACGCCTCGTCGCTGCTGGAGTCGCTGGGCCACGAGATCGTCGACATCCCGCGGCCGCTGCCGGTCGAGGCGGTCGCGGTCTTCGAGACGGTCTGGGCGGTCGGGACCGCGATGGCGGTCGTGAACCTCGCCCCCGACCAGCGATCCCAGATCCGGCCTTTGACCCGCTGGCTCACCGAGCGGGGAGAGGCGTTCAGCGGCCCGGAGTTCGGGCTGGCGATCGCCGAGCTGCGCCGGTACGCCGCCATGGCGCTGGAGGCGCTGGCGCCCTACGACGCCGTCCTCACCCCGACCCTGGCCACCCCGCCGCCCCTGGTCGGCGCGATCCGTGACGACGCCGATCCCGCCGCCGACTTCCAGGCGCAGAAGGAGTTCACCCCGTGGACCTCCGCCTGGAACGTCACCGGCATGCCCGCCATCTCGCTGCCCCTCCACTGGACCCCGTCCGGTCTCCCGGTAGGCGTCATGCTCGCCGCTCGCCCCGCCGAGGAGCCCCTCCTGCTCTCCCTCTCCGCTCAGATCGAAGACGCCGCCCTCTGGGACCACCGTCTCCCGCCCGGCTGGTGATCGCCGAGGCGTCACCCGCGTCGGCCGAGGCGTCGCTTGGGTCGGCCGAGATGGCACTCGCATGCCAACTCGGCCGACGGCGGTGACTTCTCGGCCGACCGGGGTGACGCTTCGGCGGGGGTCAGTCGCCGAGGCCGCGGGCCTTGAGGGCGTCGCCGGTCTCATGGGCGCGAGCGACGACGCGGATGACGAAGGGGGAGAGGTACGCCCTGGGGTGCCGGATCCCGCGAGCGCGAGCCGCGTCGCGGGTCTCGAGGAGCAGGGCGATGCTCGCCGGGATGCTGGTGATGGCCAGGCCGATCACGAGCGCGACCCCGTCCGGGTCGACGCCGATCGGCTTCAACGGCGTGATGAGCCGGGTGAACAGGTCGAGCATCGCGTTGACCTCGGTGGTGGCGGTGAGGATGAGGCCACCGAGCGCGAGGGAGAGCAGGTCGACGCCGGCCTCGACCGCCCGCGGCCATCCGTGGGCGTAGCCCTGGAGCGCGGAGAGGACGAGCGCGATCAGGAGTACGCCGCGGGCCGCCCGCCCCACCTGCCGCATCGGCAGCCGGGCGATGAGCGTGACCACCACCGCGATCCCGAAGAGCACCCCGGTGGCGACAAGGCCGTGGAGCACCACGAGCAGGGTGCTGAACACCAGTAGCCCGAGCAGCTTCGCACCGGCGGGAGCCCGATGCAGGAGGCTGTCGCCGGGCAGATAGGCGCCGAGAAGGTAGCTCACGCGCCCACCCCCGTAGCGCAAGCGCCATCGTACGGACGTGGGCGCGTGATGGTTTGCTGGTTCGCTCGCATGCGCTCGCTCACGCGCTGACCGACTGGGTGTAGTGGGCGACGGCCTCGGGGGCCGGTCCGTCGAAGGTCACCGCCCCGTCGGCGACGACCAGCGCGCGGTCGCACCGCGCGGCGAGGTCGAGGTCGTGGGTGACCAGGACGAGCTGCTGCGAGAGCCCGAAGAGCGCGTCGGCGACCAGCCGGGTGTTGGCGAGGTCGAGCAGGGTGGTGGGCTCGTCGGCGACGACGATCGACGGCTCCGCGGCGAGCACCCCGGCCAGCGCGAGCAGCTGCCGCTGCCCGCCCGACAACGTGTGCACCGACTGCGTGGCCAGGCCCGCCAGCCCGAACCGCGCCAGAACCTCGAGAGCCCGAGCCCGCCGCTCCGAGGAGGAGCGCACCAGCCGCCGCAGCGACAGCTCGACGTCCTCGACGCAGGTCGGCATGACCAGCTGAGCGGCCGGGTCGGTGAAGCAGAAGCCGACCCGGCGGCGTACCTCCTTGCCCTTGCGGGCGACGTCGAGGCCGTCGACCAGGACGTGCCCCGAGGTCGTGGACACCAGGCCGTTCAGCAGCCGGGCCAGCGTCGACTTCCCGGAGCCGTTGCCGCCGATGATCGCGATCCGACGCTCGGTGAGCGTCAGCGAGGTGGGGGAGAGCAGCACCCGGCCGCCCTCGTCCTCGGGGAGAGCGACCGTGGCGGCATCGAGCTCGATCATCGGCGCAGGAGGTTCGGGAAGGCTCGGTGCACCTCGGCCGCGACGATCGCCACGAGCCCGGTCTTGACCAGGTCGCCGAACCAGAACGGCAGGTCCCACTTCCACACGGTGCTCAGCGGCTCGCCGGAGTAGATCATCATCCCCGCGATGCCGAGGGGGTGGACGATCAGGATCGAGCCGGCGATCGAGCACAGGAACACCACGACGGCCCGGGTGCGGGCGGTCCCGGCGACGTACTTCACCAGGAAGCCGACCAGCGCCGCCATCAGCGGGAACGAGATCAGGTAGCCGCCCGAGATCCCGGCGAACTTCGCGAAGCCCGAGGTGTGGTCGGCGTAGACCGGCAGCCCGATGCCGCCGAGCAGCAGGTAGAGGGCGACGGCCAGGAACCCGCGCACGGGACCGAGCAGTGCGCCCGAGAGCGCGACCGCGAAGGTCTGCAGCGTGATCGGCACGGCGGTTCCGGTCGGGATGTCGCCGACAAGCGTGGAGGCGCAGATCAGCCCGGTGAACGCGGCGATCAGGGCGATGTCGGTGGTCGTGAAGCGGGCCGGCTTCGACTCGTCGGCCTCCGGGGTCGACTCCGTGCTGGTGGGGGACTCGGTCATACTCGCTCCTGCGTACTCAGACCTGAACCTTGGTCAGGTGAACGGTGTTCAGGTTAAGGTCGACGTACGTCTTCGTCCACTTCGTCCCACCACCCGGCCCCTGGGAGCAACATGCGATACCGCCGTGAGGACGTCGTCGCCCGCGCGCTGCAGGTCCTCGACGACTACGGTCTCGCCGACCTGACGATGCGCCGGCTCGGCACCGAGCTCGGCGTACGCCCCAGCGCGCTCTACCACCACTTCGCCAACAAGCAGTCCCTGCTGGCCGCGGTGGCGGACGAGATCCTGCTCCGCGGCCGGCACGAGCCGTCGGGAGCCTGGGACGTACGTGTCACCGGCATCTGCACCGACCTGCGCGACTCGCTGCTGGCCTACCGCGACGGCGCCGAGGTCGTCGCCACCGTCTGGGCCTTCGGGTTGGGCGCGACCCAGCCCCACGACGACCTCGTCGCGGCGCTGAACGACGGCGGCCTCGGCGATCTCGCCCCCGTCGCCGCCCGCACCCTGCTCCACTTCGTCTACGGCCACGCCGTCGACGAGCAGACCCACCTCCAGGCCGCCGCCGCGGGCGCCATCGAGGACGACGTACGCGACACCGACGACTTCGTCACCGGCCTGGGCCTGATCGCCGCCGGCATCTCGATGGCCAAGGCCGTCCGGGAGGCCTCAGCCGACCGCTGAGGTCCGGCGCCTGCGCAGCAGCAGGACCGCCCCAGCCCCGACGACGAGGCCGAGCGCTCCGCTGAGCACGGCAACCCATGGTGAGAGGTTCCGCTCGGCGTCTCGTGCGGACTCGGTCGCGGCCGGCGCGAAGGTCTCCGCGATCTCCGGCTCCCGGGTGAGCTCGAGGTCGCTGGTGAGCGCCGCCGGGTCCTCGATCGAGAACGTCCACTTGGTCAGCCGGTTCTGGCCCCGCTCGACCAGGTTGTCGAGCACGTCGTCGTGGACCCCGTCCTCGACCAGCTCCACCGCGGCCTCGGGCTCCTCCGAGGTCGTCCAGGAGGCGAGCGGCGACCGGAACGCACGGTCGAGGGTGAAGACCGTGACCTCGCCGAGATCGTCGGCGACCGAGCTGAGCCGCATCGGGTAAACAAGGGTCGGGGTGTCGAAGGTGAGCACGATCGGGTCGGCGTACCCGTCGAACGGTTTGTCGCCGCGCATCTTGACCGCCGTGAACCGCCAGCCGTCCTCGAGATAGTCGGCGATGACCGGTTCGAGCTCCGGCCTGGCCGCATACCCGTTCGTACGCAGCCAGGCCGCCACCCCGCTCGCGTCCCCGCCCTCGATGACGGTCGCGACGACATCCTCGAGCACCGTCCGTGAGATGACGTCGGGAGCGGCTCCGGGCGGCGCCCCGGCTCCATCCTCGTCGAAGAGCGACCAGCTCTTCTCCGGCGGCGGGGTGGTGAGCCGTGCCAACTCGTCGAACCGCTCCGGGTCTCCCTGGGTGACGTCCGGGACGGTCGGCGTCGGCACCAGGACCGCGAGGTCGGGCGTCTCCGTGGTGATCCCGAGCAGCATCTCGAGCCGCTCTCGCTCGCCCTCCTCGGCCCAGCTCAGGAACGCGATCTCCTCCCCGGCCTCGACGGTGTGCCCCTCCGGGACGTACGCCGCCCCACAAGCGCACGCACGCGCGGAACCGGGGACCAGCAGCAGGCCGGCGATGACAGCGACCAACGCGATGCGAATCGCTCCACGAGACATGGCGGACAACCTATCGGTGGTCACGCCGTCTCGACCTCCGCGCCGTGCTGCTCGGCCAGCATCACGGCGCCGGCGAGGTCGAGCCGGGTGCCGCGCAGCGATGCAACGGTGAGGTCGACGTGGTCGAGTCCAGCGCCGCGGAGATCGGCCCCGTGCAGCTTTGTTTCCTGGAGCGTGGCTCCGTCCAGCCGGGTGTCTCGCAGGACCGCGTCGGTGAGGTCGGCCAGCGACAGGTCGGCGTCGCGCAGGTCCAGCGCGGACAGATCGAGCCGAGCGAGGTTCGCGCCGCGCAGCGAGACACCGCGCCAGATCCCGCCGGTGACCTTCAGTGGCCGCAGGGTGCAGTTCGAGAACTCGCTCCCGCTGAGCTTGCAGCCTTCGAACGTCGAGTCGAAGAAGTTCGTACGCCGGAAGTCACAGCCGACGAACGCCGAGCCGACGTGGGTCGAGGCGTTGAACCGGCCGCCGTGGAACGTGCAGTTCTCGAAGAGCGCCGCCGAGGTCGTCGCCTCGGTCAGGTCGACATCGGTGAAGACGCAGTCGACGAACCTCGCCCCGGTGAGGTCGGCTGCGTACCAGTCCTCGTTGCGGAAGTGCTCTTCGGTCGCCTCGGCGGGTGGGTTCGGCATGGCGCACACCCTGCCACCCGCCACCGACACTCAGACGGTCCGGCTCAGTCGTGCTGGGTGAACCACTCGTCGAGGAGGGGCCAGGTGTTGTCCCGGGCGGCGCGGCCGGTGAGCAGGCCGAGATGGCCGCCGGGGACGATCTCGAAGCGGAGCTCCTCGGCGCCGGTGAGCAGGTCGACCAGCGGACGGACCGAGGCGACGGGACCGATGCCGTCGTTGGCGCCGGCGACGACGAGCGTGGGCTGCTTGACGTCGCGCAGGTAGACGGAGTGCTCGTCACTGAGGTCGATCTGCCCGCTGAACAGCGCGTTGGTGCGGAAGAAGTGGTGGTAGAGCTGCCCGAACGTACGCCCCGGGTAGGCGATGATGTTGTCGGTGAACCGGTCGACCGCCTCGAGCTGGGCGAGGAACTCGCGGTCGGCCAGGTTGGACAGCTTCGCGACCGGCTTGGTGAACATCTTGTCGACCGAGGAGATCTGAAAAGCCCACCTGACCAGCGGCTTCGGAGCGCCTCCGAAGGCCTGGTAGGCAGTGGTGACCAGGTTGCCCGGCGGCAGGTTGAGCAGCGGCCGCAGCGGCGCGATCAACGGCACCTGACGTACGTCGCAGGGCGAGCCGAGCACCGCCAGCGAGGCGATCGGGAGGTCGGGGGCGTCCGCGGCGGCGAGCATCGTGAAGATCCCGCCCAGCGACCAGCCGACCACGTGCACCGGCCGCCCACCCGCGTGCTCGGAGACCGACCGGATCGCCTCCGGTACGACGTGCGCGATCCAGTGCTCGATGCCGAGGCTGCGGTCGGCGAAGTTCACCTCGCCGTACTCGACCAGATAGGTCGGCCGGTTCGTCCCCACCAGGTGCTCGACGACCGAACAGCCGCGCCGCAGGTCGTAGCAGATCGCCGGTGCTGCCAGCGGCGTCACCAGCAGTACCGGGTCACCCTCCGGCGTCGTCCCTGCGACGGGTCGGTAGTGGTAGAGCTCGCGTCGGTTGCCGTCGTCGATCAACGTACGCGGCATCGGCCGAAGGTCGGCGAGCCCGCCGTAGAGCAGCGAGTGCGCGACGTTCCCCGCGGCGGCGCCGACCGTGGTGGCGATCGAGGCGGCAGCTTGTCGGGGGTGGGGGAGGATGGCCATTGTGGGCTTAACGTAACCCGTCCTTCGAGGTCACGGCGGGAGCACGCTCGCACCGTGTGTGACGTCCGTTACGCCTCGATGAGCCGCTCGCACTCGGCGATCAGGCGCTCGCGGAGCGGGGCGGCCCGATCGGCGAAGGCGCGCTGGGCAGCGGCGTACTCCTGCTTCCCGGCGGCCGTCTCGATGCGGATCGGGTCGAGGTCGAGCTCGGCGAGGTCGTACGGAGCGGCCTTCATGTCCATCGTGCGGATGTCCCAGGCGAGCTCGAAGCAGTCGGCGATGAGGTCGGAGGAGACCAGCGGCGAGAGCCGGAAGGCGTGCTTGTAGAGGTCCATGTTGCCGTGCAGACAGCCCGGCTGCTCGAAGGCCGCCCGGTCGTCGGATCGCGGCGTGAGGGTGTTGAGCGGCGCCGCGGGCGGGGTGAAGAAGCGGTACGCGTCGAAGTGGCTGCAGGCGATGCGGTGGGACTCGACCACGCGGTCGGTGCCGGTGGTTCCGAGCCGCAGGGGCCAGTCGGCGTGGCGTACCTGCTCCGGGGTCAACTGGTAGACCATCGCCCACTCGTGGAGGCCGAAGCAGCCGAAGTTGGCCTCGCGGGAGGCGGTGGCACGCAGGAGCTTCAGCAGGGTCTCGACCAGCAGGCGCTTGTCGGCGAGGAAGTCGGGAGAGACGGTGCCGCCGGCATAACCGCGCAACGAGGAGTACTCCGCAGCGTCCGACAGCCTCACCCCGAACCCAGGGTGCCAGCGCAGCAGTTGGGCGGGCCGGTAGGAGTAGTAGGTGAAGAGGAAGTCGTTGACCGGGTGCTTGACCCGGGCGCCGCGGCGGGCGAGATGCGGCTCGACATAGGGCGTCAGGCGCGAGCGGTGAGCGGCCGCGCGAGCGGTCCACTCCGAACGCGACAGCACCTCCACGACGTACAAGCCTACGAAGGCGTTGCATAGTGAAGTGAATCGTGGCGACGGGTCCGGATAGGCTCAGCACGTGCGCATCGCCAGATTCACGACCAAGGGTGGCGAGCCCCAGTTCGGCGTCGTCATGGGGGACCTCGACGGCTACGGCCAGCTCAGCGAGGACGCGACCGTCGTCGCGCTCCAGGGCGACCCGCTGTTCTCGGGTGTCAACATCACCGACCAGGTCCACAAGTTCGAAGACGTCAAGCTGCTCGCGCCGGTCATCCCGCGCAGCAAGGTGGTCGCGGTCGCCCGTAACTACGCCAAGCACGCCGCTGAGCTCGGCAACGAGGTGCCGGAGGAGCCGCTCTTCTTCATCAAGCCCAACACCGCGGTCTGCGGCCCCGGTGACGCGATCCAGCGACCGAGCAACGTAGAGGACCTCCACTTCGAGGGCGAGCTCGCGATCGTGATCGGCCGGATCTGCCGCGACGTCCCGGTGGAGAAGGTGAAGGACGTCATCTACGGGATGACGGTCGCCAACGACGTCACCGCGCGCGACATCCAGCGGCGGCTCAAGCACTTCTCCCAGGCGAAGGGCTACGACACCTTCTGCCCGCTCGGCCCCTGGATCGAGACCGACGTCGAGCCGGAGCAGCTCGCTGCCGGCGTACGCATCCAGACCTTCCTCAACGGTGACGTCGTCCAGGACGGGTCCACGAAGGACCTCGTCCACGACATCCCGAAGCTGATCGCCCACATCAGCAGCGTCATGACGCTGCTGCCGGGCGATGTGATCCTCACCGGCACCCCCGAGGGTGTCGGCCCCATGGAGCCCGGCGACGAGATCGAGATCTTCGTCGAGGGGCTCGGAGCTCTGACCAACAAGGTGGCACAGCGTTGACTGACAACGGGTTGAACAACACACTCGAGCCGAAGGACTACCGCGTCCGGATGGCACCCTCGCCGACCGGCTCGCCCCACGTCGGCCTGGTCCGTACCGCCCTGTTCAACTGGGCCTTCGCCCGCCACCACGGCGGCACCTTCGTCTTCCGCATCGAGGACACCGACAAGGCGCGCAACACCCAGGAGTCCTACGACGGGCTCATCGACCTGATGCGCTGGCTCGGCCTCGACTGGGACGAGGGCGTCGAGGTCGGCGGCCCCTACGGCCCCTACCGCCAGTCGGAGCGCTCGGAGATCTACGCCGACGCGCTCGGCCGGCTGCGCGCCTCCTCCCACGTCTACGAGTGCTACTGCACCGGCGAGGAGACCACCGCCCGCTACGAGCAGCGCCTGGCCGCCTACAAGGCCGCGAAGGCGGAGGGGATCAAGGGCGAGGCCCCGGCCCAGGGCTACGACAACCACTGCCGTGACCTGAGCGAGGACCAGATCAAGGCGTACGAGGCCGAGGGCCGTTCCTCGGTCCCGCGGTTCCGCATGCCCGACGGCTCGATCACCTTCAACGACCTCGTCCGCGGCGAGGTGACCTTCGAGACCAAGCACGTCCCCGACTACGCGCTCGCGCGTGCCAACGGCGACCCGCTCTACACGCTCACCGCGCCGGTCGACGACGCCACCATGAACATCACCCACGTCTTCCGCGGCGAGGACCTGCTGTCCTCGACCCCTCGGCAGATCGCGCTCTTCGACGCGTTCGTCGAGGTCGGCCTGGCCGAGCGGGCTCCCGAGTTCGGCCACCTGCCGTACGTCATGGGCCAGGGCAACAAGAAGCTCTCCAAGCGCGACCCGGAGGCGCACGCGCTGAAGTACCGCGAGGAGGGGTTCCTGCCCGAGGGGCTGCTCAACTACGTGGCGCTGCTCGGCTGGGCGATCGCGGCCGACCGCGACATCTTCACCATGGAGGAGA
Organism: Nocardioides sp. NBC_00850; assembly: GCF_045207335.1. Lineage (NCBI taxonomy): Bacteria > Bacillati > Actinomycetota > Actinomycetes > Propionibacteriales > Nocardioidaceae > Nocardioides > Nocardioides sp. NBC_00850. Next base: position 5,235,204 of record NZ_CP108845.1, on the reverse strand, counting down.
TGGTCGAGGCCTTCGAGATCCACGACGTGGTCAAGAACCCGGCCCGCTTCGACGTCAAGAAGGCGGAGGCGATCAACGCCTCCCACATGCGGCTGCTGCCGGTCGAGGACATCACCCACCGGGTGATTCCCTACCTCAAGGCCGACGGGATCATCAGCGACCCGGTCAACGATGCCGACGCGCAGATGCTCGAGGCCGCGATGCCGCTGGTCGCCGAGCGGATCAACAAGCTCGGCGAGGCCTCCGACATGCTGCGGTTCCTCTTCGTCCCTGAGGCCGACTTCGCGCTCGACAAGGAGGACGCCGCCAAGCTGCTCGACGAGGAGGGCCTGGGTGTCGTCCGGGCTTCGTACGAGGCTCTCATGGGGCTCCACGCGTGGTCGACCGCCGAGATCCAGGACGCGCTGACCGCGGCCCTGATCGACGGTCTCGGGCTCAAGCCGCGCAAGGCCTACGGCCCGGTGCGCGTCGCGGTGACGGGCAAGCGGATCAGCCCGCCACTGTTCGAATCCATGGAGCTGCTCGGTCGGGAGCGTACGCTGGGGCGCCTGAAGGCGGTTCTCGGGAGGAGCTGAGCGTGGCGGGACGGGCAGGATGAGCACGGTCGTGGAGCCGCCCTCTGGACTGGCGTACTACCAGGTACAGCGAAGCGGGCGCAGTGGCTGGGGGCGACCCCTGATCGGACTCATCCTGATCGGACTGTGTGTCTTCTTCGTCTCGCCGGCGGTGGTGCTGGCCGCGTTCGAGGTCTTCTTCGTGCTCGCCGGCGACGACGTCTCCAACGGGATGGTCCGTGTGGCCGATGTGGAGAACGTCACGCCGGAGTCGCTGGCGTTCCTGCTGCTGTCTCTGGCCGGAGCGATCCCGGCGGCCATGCTGCTGTGCTGGGCGCTGCACGGGCTGCGACCGGGGTGGCTGGCCTCGGTGGAACGACGGATCCGCTGGCGATGGCTGCTGCAGTGCCTCGGGATCGCGGCGATCACGATGGTGGTCACCGTCGTCATCGCCTCCCGGCTGCCGATCCCGGGAGAGGACCTCGGTGCCAGCACCCTCAACCCCTGGACGAGCACGATGCGCGACTTCGTGCTCGTGATCGTGCTCCTCACCCCGCTGCAGGCGGCGGGGGAGGAATACCTCTTCCGCGGCTACATCTTCCAGACCTTCGGATCGCTCTTCGGCGGGATGCTGGGCGCCCGGACGGTCTCGGTGACGATCACCGCGCTGCTCTTCGCCTTCGCCCACGGGTCCCAGGACCTGCCGCTGTTCCTGGACCGGTTCGCCTTCGGCATCGTCGCCGGCATCTGCGTGATCGCCACCGGCGGCATCGAGGCCGGCATCGCGATGCATGTCCTCAACAACTTCGTCAGCCTCGGCATGGCCGTGGCCTTCGGCGACATCTCGACGGTGCTCAACACCAGCGAGGGTTCGTGGTGGCGGATCCCGGTCACCCTGGTCCAGTCGGGCGTCTTCCTGGCGCTCACCGTGTGGGCTGCGCGGTCAGCCGGCCTCTCGACGACGACGAAGAGCCCGGGATCGGGCCCGGCGGGCGTGCCGATTTCGTAGCCTGGGGCCCTCGCCGGTAATGTTTCCTCTCGGTTCGAGGGAGAAATCCCGAGGGCCGGATCGCTCTTGTTGGCGGCCTCTCAGGCTAAGTCAACCAAGACGATGGGCTATGGTGTAATTGGCAACACGACTGGTTCTGGTCCAGTTATTCTAGGTTCGAGTCCTAGTAGCCCAGCGGATCCTCTCTGGAGGATTTGGGAGTGACCGAAGCGGTTCGCTAAGGTTTCACCCGCTGCAAGCCCCCGTCGTCTAGCGGCCTAGGACGTCGCCCTCTCACGGCGGTAACGCCGGTTCAAATCCGGTCGGGGGTACAACGCAGGAAGAGCCCCGAGTCACTGACTCGGGGCTCTTCGCCATTTCTGCTGTGGGTGTGGTTGTGGCTGTTGCTGGAGGGGCTCCCGATGTGGGGGATCGCGAGGTCATCCGGTAATGTTTCTCCTGCCCGCGAGGCCGAAAGGTCATCGCAGGAGGTGCAAGCCCCCGTCGTCTAGCGGCCTAGGACGTCGCCCTCTCACGGCGGTAACGCCGGTTCAAATCCGGTCGGGGGTACAACGCACGGGAAGCCCCGAGTCACTGACTCGGGGCTTCTTGGTTCTCCGGGTCCAAGTCGAGCTGCATCCAGGTGACGTCGTGCCAGGCGTCGAACTTCCAGCCGATCTTTCTGTACGTCCCCACCTCCGTGAAACCGAAGGAACGATGGATCCCGAGGCTGGCCTCGTTCGGGATGGCGATCCCGGCGAGCGCGCGGTGGAAGCCGCGCTCCTTCAAGTATGGGAAGAGGGCTGCGTACAGGGCCTTGCCGGCGCCGTTGCCGCGCCGGTCGCGGTCGAGGTAGATGGACACGTCGCAGGCCCAGCGGTAGGCGGCGCGGGTGCGGTGCTGGGTGGCGTACGCATAGCCGAGCACCTCCGGCCCGGCCTCGCCCTCGGTCTCCAGGACGAGCCAGGCATGCTCGGCCAGGGACGACTCGATGCGACGCGCCATCTCCTCGGCCGTCGGTGGCTCGGTCTCGAAGGAGATGACGGTGTCGCGGACGTACGGCTCGTAGATCGCCGCGCAGGCGGCGGCATCCGCGGGCGTCGCGCGGCGGATGGTCCAGGCAGGAGGCATGTCTCCTATAGTAGTCACGTGGATGACGATAGTGACAAGTTCGGTGAGGCTCTGGCGTCCAACATCAGGTCGGCGCGGGAGTCGCTCGGGATGACCGTCGCGGGGCTCGCGGAGGCGTCCGGGGTCTCCCGGGCGATGATCTCGAAGATCGAGCGGGGCGAGGCACAGCCGACCGCGGTCCTGCTCACCCGGCTCTCCGGGGCGCTGGCGCTGACCCTGTCCGAGCTGATCGCGCGGGCCGAAGGGGATGCCGTGCGCGTGGCCCGGCGCTCGGAGCAGACCGAGTGGACGGACCCTGAGACCGGCTACGTACGCCGCGCCGTCTCGCCGCCCGCGCGCGGGATCCTGGAGCTGGTCGAGGTTGAGTTCCCGGCCGGTGCGTCGGTGGCCTCGCCGGCCTCGGCGTACCACTTCAAGGAGCAGCAGATCTGGGTGCTCTCGGGGCACCTGCGGTTCGTCGAGGGGGACCTCGTCCACGAGCTCGACGCGGGTGACTGCCTGCAGCTGGGGCCGCCCGCCGACTGCGTCTTCGTCAACCCGACCGACGAACCGTGCCGCTACCTGGTCGCGATCGGCAAGCGGCGCGGGTGAGTCAGACCGGGTTGCCGCTGCTCCAGACCTTGTGGGTGAGGGGAACCCCGGGGCGGTAGGCCAGATGCCTGGCGGAGGGGGCGTCGAGCGCCTGCAGATCGGCGCGGCCGCCTTCGCTGATCCGTCCCGCCGAGTTGTCGAGGCCGAGCGCGGTGGCGCCACCGACCGTCGCCGCCCAGAGTGCCTCCTCGAAGGTCAGGCGCTGCTGGAGGACGGCGGTGGCGACGCAGAACCCCATCGAGGTCGTGAAGGACGAACCGGGGTTGCAGTTGGAGGCGATCGCGATCGTGACGCCGGCGTCGACCAGCTCGCGCGCCGGGGGGAAGGGCTCGCGGGTGGAGAGGTCGCAGGCAGGAAGGAGCGTGGCCACGGTGTCCGACCCGGCGAGCGCATCGACGTCCGTCGGGCTCAGGTGGTTGCAGTGGTCGACGCTCCTCGCGCCCATCTCGACGGCTAGCCGTACGCCGCCGGACTCGCCGAGCTGGTTGCCATGGAGCTTGACGCCGAGCCCCGCAGCGCGGCCCGCCTCGAGGATCTCGCGGGACTCCTCGACGTCGAAGGCGCCCTGCTCGCAGAAGACGTCGATGTAGGTCGCGTAGGGCGCGACGGCGGCGAGCATCGGGCCGGTCACGAGGTCGATGTAGGCGCGACGGTCCACGCCCGCGGGGACGACGTGAGCGCCGAGGTAGGTGACCACCTCGGCGTGCTCGGCGCTGATCCGGGCCAGGCGCTGCTCGGTCTCGACGTCGAGGCCGTAGCCGGTCTTGGCCTCGATCGTCGTGGTGCCGCCGCGGTATGCCTCCGCGCGCAGCCAGCGCGCCCGGGCGCGGAGGTCGTCGTCGGTGGCGGCGCGAGTGGCTTCGACGGTACGCATGATCCCGCCGGCCTCGTAGGGCCGGCCGGCCATCCGGTCGATGAACTCCTCGGCGCGGTCGCCCATCGAGACCAGGTGGGTGTGCGAGTCGACCCAGCCCGGGAGCACCGCGCGACCGTCGAGGTCGTCCCGCGTGTCGGCTGCCGGGGCGCGATCGGCGGGACCGATCCACGCGATCCGGCCATCGTCGATCACCACGGCGGCGTCGCGGAGGGTGCCGTGCTCCTCGGTGTGCGTGGTCAGCTCGCCGATGTTGGTCAACAACTCGCTCATCCGAGCTCCTTCAACGCTTCTGTGAACATGGCGGCCGGGTCGCGACCGTCCGCCAGACGACCGTCCTCGGCCACCACGCGCCCGCCGACCACGACGCGACGTACGTCGGCGGCGGTCGCCACCAGGGCGAGCTGGTCGAGGGCGGCTCCGGCGGTGCGTACCGAATCGGGGGCGATCTCCACCAGGTCGGCGCAGGCTCCGATCCGGAGGCCGCCCGGGAGGCCGGCGGCGGCGTAGCCGGAGCCGGCGCGGGCGGTCTCGAGGTCGGTGGGGGAGAAGCGTCCGCGCTGCCGGCTGCGGAGTCGTTCGCCGGCCTCCAGGCCGCGCACCTCGAGCCAGGGGTCGATGACGGCGTTCTGGTCGGATCCGAGCGCGATGCGCACGCCTGCGTCGGCGAGCTCGCGGGCGGGTCCGATGCCGTCGCCGAGGTCGGCCTCGGTGGTCGGGCACATCACCACCCCGGCACCGGAGCCGGCGATCAGGGTGATGTCGGCGTCGGTCAGGTGTGTGGCGTGGACCAGCCAGGTGCGCGGGGAGAGGGCGCCGGCGTCGGCGAGGACCTGCGTGGGCGTCCGTCCATACGTCGCGAGCGACTGCTCGTTCTCCGCTGGCTGCTCGGAGACGTGAACGTGGAGGGGCACCTCGGCGGGCAACCGCTCGGCGACCAGCGCGATGTCGTCGGGGGAGACGGCGCGTACCGAGTGGATGGCCGCGCCGACGGCGTGCGTCTGATGGAGCCGCTGCCAACGCTCGAGCCAGGCCTCGGCGGTGCCGTCTCCGAAACGGCTCTGCTCGGGGAGGAGCGGCCTGCCCGGGGCGCTGGTCAGGTAGAGGGTGTCGAGGAGGGTCAACCTGATGCCGACGCTGCTCGCGGCACTGGTGAGCGCGGCGCCGAACGCGTTGGGGTCCTCGTAGGGCGTCCCGTCGGGGCGGTGGTGGACGTAGTGGAACTCCGCGACGGTGGTCCAGCCGGTCACCAGCATCTCGGCGAAGACGGCCTCGGCCAGGCGCTGGTAGGAGCCGGGGGTGAGGCGGTCGGCGACGGCGTACATCTGCTCGCGCCAGCGCCAGAAGTCTCCACCCTGGTCGTGCGTACGGCCGCGCAGCGCGCGGTGGAACGCGTGGGAGTGGGCGTTACCGGAGCCGGCGAGCACGGTGTCGAGGCGGAGGTCGGCGGACTCCGGGCTCTCGCCCGAGGTGATCGCGGTGATCCGGCCTTCCGCGACCTCGATCACGACGTCGGTGAGCTCGCGGCCCTCGACCAGCGCCCGCTCGGCATGGATCCGGGTCATCCGCGGGGCTCGCTCGCCAGCAGCCGGACGACCTCGGTCAGCGCCCTCGCGCCGGCGCGGCAGTCCTCGTCGGTGGCGGTCTCGTAGGGAGAGTGGGAGACGCCGGTGGGGTTGCGGGTGAAGAGCATCGCGGTGGGGATCTCGGCGGCGAGGATGCCGGCGTCGTGGCCGGCGCCGGTGGCGAGCACCGGAACCCCGCCCAGTGCACCGACCAGGCGTTGTTGCAGGTCAGAGTCGAAATGGACGGTCGAGACGTAGGACTCTTCGGTCACCTCGAGTGTGCAACCGTGCTCCTCGGCGGCCGCGTGGGACGCCGTCAGGATCTCCTCGAGAAGGGCTCGGGTCTGCGGGTCGGTGTCGCCGCGTACGTCGAGCCAGGCATCCACCCGGGAGGCGATGACGTTGGTGCCGCCCGGGATAGGAGTGAGGCGGCCGATCGTGGCCCGGGCGGAGTCGGCCCCGTCGTGGGCCGACGCGATGCGCTGGGCGGCCAGGACCGCGGCAGCCATCGCGGCGACCGGGTCGCGACGGTCCCGCATCCGGGTCGCCCCGGCGTGGTTGCCCTCACCGGAGAAGACCAGCTTCCAGCGGCCGTGGGCCAGGATCGAGGAGGCCACCGCGACCGGCGCGTCCAGGTCCGCGAGCCCGATGCCCTGCTCCACGTGGAGCTCGACGAACGCCGCCAGGCTCGCCAGCCGCTCCTCGTCGCGGCCCAGCCCGGCCGGGTCGATGCCGTCGGCACGGCAGGCCTCGGCGTACGTCACCCCGGCTTCGTCGGTGAGCGCGGCCACCGTCGCGCCGGGAAGTGCGCCGGTCATCAGCTTCGAGCCCAGGCACGCGATGCCGAACCGCGAGCCCTCCTCCTCGCCGAACGCGGCGATCGTCACCGGCCGAGCAGGCGCGAAGCCCTCCTCCATCAGCGCCGAGACCGCGGCCAGGGAGGAGGCGACCCCGAGCGGGCCGTCGTAGGCGCCCCCGCCCGGCACCGAGTCGAGGTGGGAGCCGATAGCGATTGCCCCGCCCCCGCGGCCCCAATAGGCCCAGATGTTGCCGTTGCGGTCGGTCTCGACCTCGAGGCCGAGGTCTGCGGACGTACGCCGGAACCACTCGCGCAGCTGCAGCTCTGCCGGCTCGTAGACGTGTCGGGAGTAGCCGCCGCGAACGGGGTCGCGGCCGATTTCGGCGATCTCACGGAGCAGCTCTACGACATCCAAGCTCACGGTCTTCCTCTACTTCTGTTGCCGAGTCGGCTCATCCTGACGATCCCTGCTGCCGAGTCGGCTCGTCATGACGAGCCGACTCGGCGGGGGTTGTGCTCAGGATGCGCCGACTCGGCGAGGCGAACATTGGTCAGGCGTCGAGCATCGGGACGTTGAGTCCCCGCTCACGAGCGACATCACGCGCGTGCTCGTAGCCGGCGTCGACGTGGCGCATGACGCCCGTGCCCGGGTCATTGGTCAGGACCCGCTCGATCTTCTCCGCGGCGAGCGGAGTGCCGTCGGCGACGCAGACCTGGCCGGCGTGGATGGAGCGGCCGATGCCGACGCCGCCGCCGTGGTGGATGCTCACCCAGCTCGCGCCGGAGGCGGTGTTGAGCAGCGCGTTGAGCAGCGGCCAGTCGGCGATCGCGTCGGACCCGTCCTTCATCGCCTCGGTCTCGCGGTAGGGCGAGGCCACGGAGCCGGAGTCGAGGTGGTCGCGACCGATCACGACCGGCGCCGAGAGCTCCCCGGAGGCGACCATCTCGTTGAACTTCAGCCCGGCGAGGTGACGCTCCTTGTAGCCCAGCCAGCAGATCCGCGCCGGCAGGCCCTCGAAGTGCACCTTCTCGCCCGCCTGGGTGATCCAGCGCTTGAGGCCCTCGTTCTCGGGGAAGAGCTCGACGATCGCCCGGTCGGTCTTGGCGATGTCCTCGGGGTCACCCGAGAGCGCCGCCCAGCGGAACGGGCCCAGACCCTCCTCGAAGAGTGGTCGGATGTAGGCGGGGACGAAGCCGGGGAAGGCGAACGCGTTCGCGAACCCGCCCAGACGGGCTCCCTCGCGCAGCGAGTTGCCGTAGTCGAACACCTCGGCATCACGAGCCATGAAACCGACCATCGCCTCGACGTGCTTGGCCATCGAGGCCTGCGCCTTCTCCGTGAAGTCGTCGGGATCCTCCGCGGCCCGCGCGGCCCACTCCTCGACCGTGTATTCCAGCGGGAGGTAGGAGAGCGGGTCGTGCGCCGAGGTCTGGTCGGTGACGATGTCGATCTCGACCTCGCGCGCCAGGATCTCCGGGAAGACCGCGGCACAGTTGCCGACGAGGCCGATGGAGCGCGGCGTACGCGACTTCTTGGCCTCCTCGGCCTGGGCCAGGGCGTCATCGAGCGACGACGCGACGGTGTCCATGTAGCCGTGGTCGACACGGCGCTGGAGGCGGGCCGCGTCGACGTCGACGACGATCACGACGCCCTCGTTGAGCGTGACCGCGAGCGGCTGGGCGCCACCCATGCCACCGGCGCCGCCGGTCAGCGTGAGCGTCCCGGCCAACGACCCACCGAAGCGCTTGCGCGCGATGGCGGCGAAGCACTCGTAGGTGCCCTGCAGGATGCCCTGGGTGCCGATGTAGATCCAGGAACCGGCAGTCATCTGGCCGTACATGGTCAGGCCGAGCGACTCCAGCCGCCGGAACTCCGGCCAGGTCGCCCAGTCGCCGACGAGGTTGGAGTTGGCGATCAGGACCCGGGGTGCCCACTCGTGGGTGCGGAAGACGCCGACCGGCTTGCCGGACTGCACCAGCAGCGTCTCGTCGGCCTCGAGCTCGTCGAGGGTGCGGACGATGGCGTCGTACGCCTCCCAGGACCGCGCGGCGCGGCCGGTGCCGCCGTAGACGACCAGGTCGTCGGGGCGTTCGGCCACGTCCGGGTCGAGGTTGTTCATCAGCATGCGCTTGGCGGCCTCGGTCTGCCAGTTCTTGGCGGTGATCTCGGGGCCGTGCGGTGCGCGGACAGTGCGTGGTTCGCTCATGTCGCTCATCACATCACTGAAGCGAGCGAGCGCGCACGCGAAAGAAGGGTGCCGTCGGCGACGAGGCCGACGACCGACTTGATGTCCGGGGACAGGAACCGGTCCGGGCCTGGGGCGGGGACCAGCTTGCGGATCTCCTCGACCAGCGCGGCGCCCACCGGCCCGGGACGCTCGGGGGCGCGCATGTCGATCGCTCGGGCGGCGGTGAGGATCTCGATGGCGACGACCTGCTGCGCCCCGGTGATCGCTCGGCGGAGCTTGCGGGCGGCGTTCCAGCCCATGGAGACGTGGTCCTCCTGCATCGCGGAGGTGGGGATGGAGTCGACCGACGCCGGAACGGCGAGCCGCTTGAGGTCGGAGACGATGCCGGCCTGTGTGTACTGCGCGATCATGTGCCCGGAGTCGACGCCGGGGTCGTGAGCGAGGAACGGCGGCAGCCCGTGGTTGCGCGACTTGTCGAGGAAGCGGTCGGTGCGGCGCTCGGAGATCGAGGCGAGGTCGGCGGTGGCGATGGCCAGGAAGTCGAGTACGTAGCCGATCGGCGCCCCGTGGAAGTTGCCGTTGGACTCGACCCGGCCGTCGAGCGTGACCACCGGGTTGTCGACGGCGCTGGCGAGCTCGGTCTCGGCCACCCGGGCGGCGTGGGCCATGGTGTCGCGCACCGCGCCGTGGACCTGGGGCGCGCAGCGCAGCGAGTAGGCGTCCTGCACCCGGGTGAACCCGGTGCCGCGGTGGTCGGCGACGATGCCGCTGCCCGCGAGGACGGCACGGATGTTGGCTGCCGAGGTCGCCTGGCCGGCGTGCGGGCGCAGGGCCTGGAGGTCCTCGGCGAAGACGCTGTCGGTGCCCTGGAGGCCCTCGATGCTGAGCGCGCCGGCGATATCGGCGGTGGCGACCAGATCATCGAGGTCGGCGAGGGCCAGGACGAGCATCGCCAGCATCCCGTCGGTGCCGTTGATCAGCGCCAGTCCCTCCTTCTCGCGCAGCCGCACCGGGGTGATCCCGGCGGCCGCCAGCGCGTCGGCGCCGGAGACGAGGTCGCCGTCGGCGTTGCGTACGTCTCCTTCGCCCATCGCCGCGAGCGCGCAGTGCGCCAGCGGGGCCAGGTCGCCGGAGCAGCCGAGCGAGCCGTACTCACCGATCACCGGCGTGATCTGGGCGTTCAGGAGCGCGGCGTAGGTCTGGGCGACCTCGGGGCGCACACCGGTCCGCCCGGTGGCGAGGGTCGAGAGGCGCAGCAGCATGAGGCCGCGTACGACCTCCTTCTCGATCTCGGCGCCCGACGAGGCCGCGTGCGAGCGGACCAGCGAGGCCTGCAGTTGCGCGCGGTGCTCGGGCGGGATCGAGGTGTTGGCCAGGGCGCCGAAACCGGTCGAGATGCCGTAGTGGGGCCGGGTGTCGTGAGCCAGCGACTCGATGAGCTCGCGGCTCGTGGCCATCGCGGTCAGCGACTCGTCGGTGAGGGTGATGGGGGTGTTGTGACGGGCGACGGCGACTACCTGATCGAAGGTGAGGGCACCGACCCCGACGGGAACCGTGGTGTAGGTCATGACCAGAGTGGATCACATCACATTCAGGCGGGTGAGCACAGGCCGTTGTCGGCGGCGTCCTTCTCCTGGTCCTCGGGGCTCACCGAGTCGGCCGGAACCTCGTCCGGTGAGGCGCTGACCTCGGGATTTCCCGGGGTCGCAGAGGTCGTGGGCGAAGGGGCGGCGGAAGTCGTCGCGTCGTGGAGCGAACGGTCCTCGAGCATCCGCGCCCACAGCTCGTCGGCCGCCGGGAGGATCTCGAGACGGCCCCAGTTGGGGTCGCCGGCGGGGTAGGCCCGGTTGGGTACGGTCTCGAACTCGATGCTCGACGGATCCAGGTCGCGCATCTCGCCGGCCAGGTCCGCCAATCCGGCGACGGAGCCGATGTCGGTGGTGATGCTCTTGGAGAGCTCGGTGGCGAACGCGGCCAGGCGACGCGGGCGGGTCAGGGTGCCGGCGGAGAGGACCTTGGTGGCGAGGGCGGTGAGGAAGTACTGCTGACGTCGCATCCGGCCCAGGTCGGCGTTGGGGGTCGAGGAGCGGTTGCGTACGTAGTCGAGGGCCTGCTTGCCGCGCAGGTTGTGGGTGCCGGCGGGCAGGAAGATGTTGTGCTCCTCATCGTCGATCGCCTCCGGGATGCAGATCCTGACCCCGCCGACGGCGTCGACCATCCCGCGGAACCCGGCGAAGTCGAGCGCGAGGTAGTGGTCGATCGGGATCCCGGTGAGCAGCTCGGTCTGGCGGGCGGTGCAGATCGGGCCGCCGAGGGAGTAGGCCTCGTTCCACATCACGCCGCTCGCCTTGGGGATCGTGGTGCCGTCCGGGGCGGTGCACTCCGGCCGGTTGACGAGCGCGTCGCGGGGGATCGAGATGCCGTAGGCCGAGGTCCGGTCGGCGGAGACGTGCAGCAGGATCGTGCTGTCGGAGCCGCCGGAGCCACCCTCGCCGTCGATCGAGCAGCCCTCGCAGTCACGTCCGTCGGTGCCGAGGATCAAGATGTTGAGCGGCTGCTTGGGGCCCTCGTCCTTGTTCTCCGGCTCGTCGACGAGGTGAGTGATGTCGCCACCGGAGCCGAGGTTGCGGTTGAGGTGGTCGTAGAACGCCCAGGTGCCGATCCCGGTGCCGACCGCCAGGAACAGCATCGTGACCACCACGGTGAGCACGACCGTACGTGTCCCCGACCTCGTTTCGGTCCTCATCACCCTCCCTCGCCCGTCCGCCTGAGCGGACCGTCTGCGTGTGCAGCCCACACAGGTTGTACGCGCCAGTGAGCCGAGAGGTTGCTGCTTCAGGTAACGGCATTGTGAAACCATGAGGAAGGCACTGTCCGAAAACCGCGCGTAATTTCGTTCCGAACGCGGCAACATGGTGGACATGGATGGGACGACGAGCGTGAACGGACTCGACTTCGAATCGTGCTACCGCGCTGTTCGTTCGCGCGACCGGCGCTTCGACGGCATCTTCTACACGGCGGTGGCCTCGACCGGGATCTACTGCCGGCCCTCGTGCCCGGCCCGGACTCCGGCGCTGGTCAACGTCTCCTTCCATCGGACCGCTGCGGCGGCCCAGGCGGCCGGCTACCGGGCCTGCAAGCGCTGCCGCCCCGATGCCACCCCGGGCAGCCCGGAGTGGGATGTGGCGGCGACCCTGGCCGGGCGCGCGATGCGGCTGATCGCCGACGGCGTCGTCGACCGGGAAGGCGTCGAGGGGCTGGCTCGCCGGGTCGGCTACTCGCCACGCCACCTGACCCGGCTGCTGACCACCGAGCTCGGCGCCGGTCCGTTGGCACTGGCCAGGGCGCGCCGAGCGCAGACCGCCCGGACCCTGGTCGAGACCACCGAGCTCGGCTTCGCGGACATCGCCTTCGCGGCCGGCTTCTCGAGCGTACGTCAGTTCAACGACACCGTTCGCGAGGTCTATGCGGCCTCGCCGACCGAGCTCCGCGGGCGCCGCGGATCGCGGCGCCGGGCCGACGGGACGATCGCGCTGCGGCTCGCCGTCCGCACCCCGTTCGCCGGCCGGGCGCTGCACGCCTTCCTGCGCGACCACCTGGTGCCGGGCGTCGAGGTCGCCGGGGTCGACGGCGGGCGGCGATGGTTCGCCCGCACGCTCGACCTGCCCAACGGGCCCGGCACGCTGCGTCTCGAGCTCGCCGACATCCCCGAGGGCGAGACCGGTTTCGTCCACGCGACCTTCAAGCTCGCCGACCTGCGCGACACCACCGCCGCCGTCGAGCGCGCCCGCCGGCTGCTCGACGCCGACTGCGACCCACGCGCGGTCGGCGACGTCTTCGTCGGGGACGAGGTGATCGGACCGCTGGCCCTCGCCCTGCCGGGGCTCCGGGTGCCGGGCACCGTCGACGGGGGCGAGCTGGCGCTGCGTACGATCGTGGGGCAGCAGGTCTCCGTCGCCGGCGCGCGCACCGTGCTGGCGGGGATCGTCGCCGAGCACGGCCGACCGATCGCGACCGACATCGACGGCCTCACCCATCTGTTCCCGTCCGCGGACGCCCTCGCCGCCGCCGACCCGGCCGGCATGCCGATGCCGCGCTCGCGCGGGCGCGCGGTCACCGGTCTGGCCGCGGCGCTCGCCTCCGGCGAGCTCCAGCTGGACCGCGGCACCGACCGCGACGTCGTGCACGAGCAGCTGATCAGCCTGCCCGGGGTCGGTCCCTGGACCGCCGACTACGTCGCGCTGCGTGCTCTCGGCCATCCCGATGTCTTCCTGCCGACCGATGTCGGCATCAAACGAGCGCTGGAAGTGCTCGGTGCGCCCGCGGCGGATGTCGCCGCGTGGCGGCCGTGGCGCTCGTACGCCCTGCTCTATCTGTGGACCTCACTGACTGCTTTGGAGAAACTGTGATGTGGACTCTCATCGACTCGCCCGTCGGCGAGCTCCGGCTGGTCGCGCACGACGGCGCGATCACTGCGATCGACTTCATGCCGGCCGACTATGCAAAGGGCCGGGTGCTCGGGGACCGGTCCGACTCGGATCCGCTGTTGCTGGAATGTGCCCGGCAGCTCGCCGAGTACTTCAAGGGTGACCGGACGAGTTTCGACCTCCCGCTGGCGCCCTCGGGCACCGCGTTCCAGACGCGTGTCTGGGAGCAGCTGCAGCAGATCGAGTACGGTACGACCGCCTCCTACGGCCAGATCGCCGGCCGCCTCTCGCTGACCGGCCACGGCGCCCGCGCCGTCGGGCTCGCCAACGGCAGAAACCCCATCCCCATCGTGATCCCGTGCCACCGTGTCGTCGGCGCCGACGGCTCCCTGACCGGCTACGCCGGTGGCCTGGACCGCAAGACGACCCTGCTGGGCCTGGAGAGCGGCGTCCTCTTCTGATGCCGAGACTGCAGTTGTGGCGTCCGAGACCGCAGTTGTGGCGTACGTCGGTGGCGGCTGCCGCGCTCCTCGCAACTCTCGCCGCGTGCGCGGAGGATGCCACAGAACCCGCGGCGCCCGCGACCAGTGAGAGCGGCACCGAGGCCGAGAACGAGGTGTTGGTCAACGGCCGGGCGCGGTGTGACCAGGACGTGTCGAGCGACGAGGCGAAGGACACGATCGAACGCGTCGGAGGGCTCCAGCAGCCGACCTGGTCGGTGCGGTTCGCCGAGAGCACCGCGGCCGGAGTCGTCGTGCTGGTCACCGGCGACCTCGAGGACGCCCAGCCCCGGCTCTTCGACGACTACCGCGTGGCGGTGATCGTCGCGTCGGCGGAGGACCAGACGCGTACGGAGGACTTCAGGGCCGTGCGGGACGCGGTGCGGGAGATCTGCGGCTGAATGCTCACCGAGTTACCTCGGTCAGGTGACGCTTCCCTCGTGGAACTCCGCGAAGGAAGCTCGCGCTCACCGAGTTACCTCGGTGGGCATCCGGCGCCGCTACTCGGCAGCCGCGCGTCGCAGCGACTCCGAGAGCCGGTCGGCGGCGGCGAGGACGGCAGGGGCGTGCATCTTGCCGGGCTGGCGAGTGAGGCGCTCGAGGGGGCCGGAGACGGAGACGGCGGCGATGACCTTGCCGCCGGGGGAGCGGACGGGAGCGGAGACCGAGGCGACGCCGGCCTCGCGCTCGCCGATCGACTGAGCCCAGCCGCGGCGGCGGATGCCGGAGAGGGCGGCGGCGGAGAAGGCGGCGTTCTGCAGGCCGCGGTGGAGGCGCTCCGGGTCCTCCCACGCGATCAGTATTTGAGCGGCCGACCCGGCACGCATCGTCAGCTGCGAGCCGACGGGGATGGTGTCGCGGAGACCGGATGGGCGCTCGGCGGCGGCGACGCAGACGCGGAAGTCGCCCTGGCGCCGCCACAGCTGCGCCGACTCACCGGTGATGTCGCGCAGACGCGCCAGGACGGGCCCGGCGGTGGCCAGCAGCCGGTCCTCGCCGGCGGCGGCGGACAGCTCGGCCAGTCGCGGGCCGAGAACGAAGCGGCCCTGCATGTCACGGGCGACCAGACGGTGGTGCTCCAGGGCGACCGCCAGACGGTGTGCGGTCGGGCGGGCGAGGCCCGTCCCGGCCACCAGGCCGGCCAGGGTCGCCGGGCCGGATTCGAGAGCTGTGAGCACAAGGGCGGCCTTGTCGAGCACGCCCACACCGCTGGAACTGTCCATATCGCAAGACTAACTTCTCAGAACCTGAGATGCAACGTTACGCTCGGAGAAGCAGACTGGAAGTGGCGGATCTGACATTGCGATTCAACGCTCGAACCGCCACCGGCCACTACAGACCAAAGATGCCAGATGGAGAACGTGTCATGGGCAGGACCTTGTCGGAGAAGGTGTGGGACGAGCATGTCGTCCGGTCGACCGCGGGAGAGCCCGATCTCCTTTACATCGACCTTCACCTCATCCACGAGGTGACGAGTCCGCAGGCCTTCGAGGGCCTGCGTCTGTCCAACCGTAAGGTGCGCCGCCCGGACCTCACCATCGCCACCGAGGACCACAACGTCCCGACCCTCGACTGGGACAAGCCGATCGCCGACCCGGTCAGCCGCACCCAGGTCGAGACGCTGCGGAAGAACGCCGAGGAGTTCGGCGTACGTCTTCACCCGCTCGGTGACGCCGAGCAGGGGATCGTGCACGTGGTCGGGCCGCAGCTGGGGCTCACCCAGCCGGGCATGACCATCGTCTGCGGTGACTCGCACACCTCGACGCACGGTGCGTTCGGTGCGATCGCCTTCGGCATCGGCACCTCCGAGGTCGAGCACGTGCTGGCGACCCAGACGCTGATGCAGGACAAGCCGAAGACCATGGCTGTCACGGTCAACGGCGCTCTGCCCGACGGCGTGAGCGCCAAGGACCTGATCCTCACCCTGATCGCCAAGACCGGCACCGGCGGTGGCCAGGGCTACATCGTGGAGTATCGCGGCGAGGCCATCCGTGAGCTCTCCATGGAGGCCCGGATGACGATCTGCAACATGTCGATCGAGTGGGGCGCCAAGGCCGGCATGATCGCCCCCGACGAGACCACCTTCGCCTACATCAAGGACAAGCCCGAGGCTCCGAAGGGCGCCGACTGGGACCAGGCCGTCGCGCACTGGAAGTCGCTGGTCACCGACGAGGACGCCGTCTTCGACAAGGAGATCGTCCTCGACGCCGCCGAGGTCACCCCGTTCGTCACCTGGGGCACCAACCCGGGCCAGGGCGTCCCGCTGGGCGCCGCCGTCCCGAGCCCCGACGACTTCGAGGACGCCGACGCGAAGATCGCGGCGGAGAAGGCCCTGACCTACATGGGTCTCGAGGCCGGCACCCCGATGCGCGAGGTGCACATCGACACCGTCTTCCTCGGCTCCTGCACCAACGGGCGCATGGAGGACCTGCGTACGGCCGCCGACATCATCCAGGGTCACAAGGTCGCCGACGGCACCCGCTTCCTGGTCGTCCCCGGCTCGGCCAAGGTGCGCCTCCAGGCCGAGGAGGAGGGTCTGCACAAGATCTTCCTCGACGCCGGCGCCGAGTGGCGCGGCGCGGGCTGCTCGATGTGCCTGGGCATGAACCCCGACACCCTCGCCCCCGGCGAGCGCTCGGCCTCCACGTCCAACCGCAACTTCGAGGGTCGCCAGGGCAAGGGCGGTCGCACCCACCTGGTCTCGCCGGAGGTGGCTGCCGCCACCGCCGTACGCGGCACCCTCTCCTCGCCCGCCGACCTGACTCTCGTGGAGGCCTGACATGGACAAGTTCACCACCCACACCGGCGCCGGCGTACCGCTGCGCCGCAGCAACGTCGACACCGACCAGATCATCCCCGCGGTCTACCTCAAGCGCGTGACCCGCACCGGCTTCGAGGACGGCCTCTTCGCCGCCTGGCGCAACGACCCGACCTTCGTCCTCAACAACGAGGCGTACGCCGGGGCCTCGGTCCTCGTCGCCGGCCCCGACTTCGGCACCGGCTCCTCGCGTGAGCACGCCGTCTGGGCGCTGATGGACTACGGCTTCCGCGTGGTCATCTCGAGCCGCTTCGGCGACATCTTCCGCGGCAACTCCGGCAAGGCCGGCCTGCTCGCGGCGAAGGTCGACGAGAAGGTCGTCCAGAAGCTGTGGGACTACCTCGACGACAACCCTGGCGCCCAGATCACCGTCGACCTGGAGTCGCGCACCGTCCGTGCCGCCCTGGAAAATGGGGACAGCGGCCCCGACGCCATCGAGGACTCCTTCGACATCGACGACTACACCCGCTGGCGCCTCCTCGAGGGCCTCGACGACATCGGCATCACGCTCTCCCACGAGGACGACATCGCCACGTACGAGGCGACCCGGCCCTCCTTCAAGCCGGTCACCCTGCACGCCTGAGCAGTTATGTAGATCGAATCGTCAGTTGTGGGCGACGAGAGTGCACTCTCGTCGCCCACAACTGCGTTTTCGGCCGACGCAACTGACGTCTCGGCGGGCTAGGGGAGGCGGATCTGGCGACCGTCGGCGGCACGCTGGGAGCCGGTGATGCGGTCGCAGGAGCCGGTGTCGACCCAGCAGCGGAGGTACCAGGACTCGGCCGCGGTCGCTGTGTAGAGGACGACGCTGCGGTCGGACTCGAAGCCGGCGACGCGTACGTTCTCGACGGAGTCGGGTACGCGCAGGTCGATGTGCTCGGACGTGCTCATGTTGACCGCGATGCCGCGCTCGGCGCCGTAGCTGATCATCCCGGGGTCGCTGGGGTTGCGGGCGATGGCGACGATCGAGCCGTCGGGGGAGTCGGCGACCGACCCGGGCAACGGCGCGTGGACACCGGGCTGGGTGAGGCTGCCGTCGGCCTCGATGGCGGCGAAGCGGGCCTCCCACTCGCTGGGGTTGTGGAGGAGTACGCCGCGGCGCAGCGGGATCAGCTGCTGGTAGCCGAGCGGCAGCGAGATCCGCTGGGTGGCCTCGCCCGGATCCCAGGCGGTCACCGGCGGCCGGGAGACGGTGAGCTCGCCGTAGTTTCCGGGCACTGCCGGCGGGGCGGGCACGATGCCGGTGCGGAAGTAGGCCCGGGTGCGGTCGGTGCCGAGGACCGCGGTAGCGGCAGGCGTGCCCTCGAGCACGAGCCGGTCGGTCTCCTCGCCCGTCGTGGTGTCCACCGCGACGAGGGCGGAGACGGCGTCGCCGGTCTGCTGGAGCGCGAAGAGCTGGTTGCCGTCCTTGCTCAGGACCGGCTGGGTCCACAGGCCGGGGACCTGGATGGTCGACCCCCGCCGCGCGATCCACACCGGACCGGGCTTGTCGGCGCGCTCGTACATCAGCACCGTCCAGCCGGCCACGCTCATCTGCGAGCCGAAGACCTTCTGCGGCTTCGCGCCGAGCTGGAGGCGGCCGGCCTGGTCGACGAAGGGCAGGGTCGTCGCGGGGCCGACGGGCAGATCGGCGTACGTCGCCGGGATGGCCGGCTCGCTGTTGCGTACCGTCGGAGCGGGTGGCGCCGGCGTCGGCACGTTGGCGCCGGTGCGGCCCTCGGCGAGCCGGGTCGTGTGGACGGCCAGCCAGGCCACGGAGGCGATCAGGGCGAGGATGATGCAGGCCGAGAACAGGATCCCGGCGCGGCTGGGCCTCACCGTGGTCTGCGGCTCCTCGAGCACCACGGTGGGCTGCTCCTCGTCGATGTGCACGTCGGTGATGGTCGTACCTTCCTCGTCCTGTCTCCCGAAGGCTGCGATATCGAAGCGATGCTGCGGACGTGCCCCGAGTCTCTCCACGGTAACCACGTGGAGGCGTCGGAATCAGGAGCGATCAGGTGAACAATCCGTTTTCACATGCCGTCGGTATGTTCGGAAGCCCCGGAGATGGCCTAAGGTCGATCGCGTGGTGAGAAAACGAGTATCTGATGCAGGCAAACAGGCCGGAAAACTAGTCGGCGCGGTGCGGGAGACGGCCGGAAAGCTGGTCGCCGACGTGGTGTCCGGCAAGGTCAGGGTCCCGCGGCCAGGACGCAAGGCGCCGGCCAAGGCCACTGAGCCGGTCGTGGAGCCGCCCGCCAAGCCGGCCCCCAAGCCAACCCCAAAGCCCGTCGCTGAGCCGGTCGTGAAGCCCGAGCCCGCCGTCGAGGCGGTCGAGAGCACCCCGGCCGAGAAGCCCGCGCCGGCGAAGACCGCCGCCAAGAAGACCACGGCCAAGAAGAGCCCCGCGAAGAAGACGACGACGGCGGCGAAGAAGACGGCGACGAAGGCTCCAGCGGCGAAGGAGGCCCCCGCCAAGAAGACGACCACCGCCAAGAAGACGACCGCGAAGAAGGCGCCCGCGGCGAAGAAGACCACTTCCGCTGCGGCCACCCTGGCGAAGGAGACCTCCGCCGCGGCAACCCCTGCGGAGACGACGGCCGCGAAGAAGACTGCTGCCAAGAAGACCGCAGCCAAGAAGACGACGGCCAAGAAGGCACCCGCGAAGACTGCGGCGAAGAAGACGACCGCGACAAAGACTGCGGCGAAGAAGGCTCCCGCGAGCGGGACCTCGACGACGAGCCCGGCCACCGGGGCCGAGACGCCGTCCAGCGACGCCTAGCTCAGAGTTCCGACGCGCACCGACGCGAGAGTCGTACGCGGCCCGAGCCCCAGGCTGCGTACGGTCTCGAGGTCCTCGAGGGTGTCGACGTCGTGGCGCAGCGAGTGGAGGTCGCCCTCCAGTGGATGGGCGCCGCCGTCGCGATGGGCGGCGGCGGACCCGGGCCCGAACGCGGGCCGGAACCGGTCGTGGGTCGCGGTGTAGAGGGTGGTGCCCCCACCCGCCGCGTCCTCGACGTACGCAGCCTCGAACCCGTCCGCCGCGCTCAGTGCCGCGTCGAGGTCGGCGGAGCGGAGTGCGGGCAGGTCGCCGCACAGGGCAGCGGGGCGAAGCCCCGGCCAGCGGCGCCGGGCCTCGAGCGCTCCCTGTACGAGGGTCTCGTTGAGGTCTCCGCTGACCCCGTCGGGGATGACGGCGGCGCCGAGACGGGCGACGTCGGCGGCGAAGTAGGAGTCGTCGGTGATCACCAGCACGGCGCCGACGCCGGAGGCGGCCAGGCACGACTCGGCGGTGTCGAGGGCGAACGAGCGGGCGAGATCTGCCCGCTCGTGGGCCTCGATTCCGACCAGCCGGGACTTGCCGCGCGCCGGAGGCTTGACGGGCAGCAGTACGACGTAACCGGGTGCAGGTACAGGCATCGAGGTAGATCCTGACAGGTATCTCACAACCACGCGGAGACGGCCCGGTAGCCTGCCCTGCGTGGGAAAGTACCGGAAGTTCCAGGAGGGCAAGCTCGGCTGGCCGTGGACCGTGGCTGTTGGCATCGTGAAGCCCGTCCTTCTCGCCACCACCAAGCACCAGTGGGTGGGCGGCGAGAAGATCCCGGAGAGCGGGGGAGCGGTGTTCGCGCTCAACCACGTCTCCGAGATCGACCCGTTCACCGCCGCGCACATCGTGTGGGACTACGGACGTAGGCCGAGCTATCTGGCCAAGGCCGCGTTGTTCAAGGGTCCGTTGGGCAAGTTCCTGCGGGCCGCCCGGCAGATCCCCGTGGACCGGACAGCAGGTGCGTCGGCGTTCGACGCGGCCGTCAAGGCCGTCAACGAGGGCAGCATCGTGGTCGTCTACGTCGAGGGGTCCATCACCAAGGACCCGACCGGCTGGCCGATGCGTGGCAAGTCCGGTGCGGCGCGGATCGCGCTCGCGACCGGTGCCCCGGTCTACCCGGTGGGACAGTGGGGAGCCCAGGAGCTCCTTCCGGCGTACTCTCTCAAGCCGCACCTGATCGGTCGCAAGATGATCCAGATGAAGATCGGTGATCCGGTGGATCTGAAGGATCTCGAGGTCCAGGAGCACACGCCGGCGGTCGTGAACGAGGCGACCGACCGGATCATGAAGGCGATCGTCGGCCTGGTGGCCGACATCCGGGAGGAGGAGCCGCCCAGCGAGCTCTTCGACCCGAAGAAGGCCGGTGTGAACGCGACCGGCGACCCCCGCAAGACGAAGAAGAAGGACAGCAATTGACTGGCAAGGTAGCGGTGTTTGGAGCGGGCTCATGGGGCACCGCGTTCTCGGTCATCCTCGCCGACGCGGGCAACGACGTGACCATGTGGGCGCGGCGTGAGGAGGTCGCGGCGGCGATCAACGACACCCACGAGAACCCCGACTACCACCCCGGCACCGAGCTGCCGCACAACATCAGCGCCACCCACGACATCGAGAAGGCGGCGCACGGAGCCGATCTGGTCGTCCTCGCGGCGCCGTCGCAGACGCTGCGCGCCAACCTCACCGACTGGGCGCCGTTCCTGCCCCAGGACGTACCGCTGGTCTCGCTGATGAAGGGTGTCGAGCTCGGCACCCTCGAGCGGATGAGCGAGGTGATCGCCCACGTCACCGGTGCGGGGCCGGAGCGGATCGCGGTGGTCAGCGGTCCCAATCTGTCCAAGGAGATCATCCGTCGCGAGCCCGCCGCCGGTGTGGTGGCGTGCGCCGACGAGGAGGTCGCCAAGACGATCCAGGCGCGTGTCCACTCGCCCGCGTTCCGTCCCTACACCTCGACCGACGTGGTCGGCTGCGAGATCGGCGGGGCCTACAAGAACGTGGTCGCGATCTCCACCGGGATGGCCGCCGGGATGGGGTTCGGCGACAACACCCAGGCGTCTCTCATCACCCGCGGTCTCGCCGAGACCGCGCGGCTCGCGATGCAGCTCGGCGCCAACCCGATGACCCTCATGGGTCTGGCCGGCCTCGGTGACCTGGCCGCGACCTGCTCCTCGCCGCTCTCCCGCAACCGTACGTTCGGTGAGAAGCTCGGCAAGGGCATGACCACCGCCGACATCCTCGCCTCCAGCCACCAGGTCGCCGAGGGCGCCAAGTCGTCACACTCGCTGCGCGAGCTGGCGGCGAAGGTCGGGGTGGACGTGCCGCTGGCGCAGTACGTCGACGACGTCGTCTCCGGTGCCAAGACCGTCAGCGAGATCATGGACGAGATGCTCGAGCGGCCGACGAAGGCCGAGACCGAGTAGGACGCGCCCGCTGGTCGAGCCGCCGGAGCCGCTAGGCGGAGGCGTGTCGAGACCAACACGGTAAGCAACCGTGTTGGTCTCGACACCGGCTCGCTAGCGCTCGCCGGGCTCGACCAGCGGAGCGGTCAGCGGGTCAGGCGGTGCCGAGGTCCTTCCACGGACCCCACTCCTCGGTGCCCGGGGTGTTGCCCTGGGTCCACCACTTGGCCTCCCACAGGTGACCGCCGTAGGTGACACGGTCACCGGCGACGTACACCGTGGTCGCCGACCATGCGGCCGCCCCGGCGGGCGGGTCGGTCGGTTCCTCGGTCGGCGGGTCCGTGGGCTCCTCGGTGGGCGGGTCGGTCGGGTCCGGCTCCTCGACCGGGCCACCGGTGCCGTTGCGCATGGCGTCGGCGAACGTGCCGATCAGCTCGCCCTGACGGTCACCGGAGAGCTCCCACCACATGCCTCCGCCGAGGCCCTTCGAGATGGCGTACGCCGCCTTCTGGGCGATCGTGCGCTTGTTGTCGTAGCTCCACCACTGGTTGCCGTCGTAGCGCCACCCGGCGCCGGTCGCGGCGTCGTAGTGGTCGGTGCCGCGGGACTTGAGCTTGTCGTAGTCCTCGTTGCCGGCCTCGTACGTCCCCGGTGCTGCGGCGGTCGCCGGGCCCCAGGGGGCGGAGGAGGTCGCACCCTGCCAGCCACGGCCGTACGCCGCCATGCCGAGCCCGAGCTGGGCCGGTGAGATGCCGGCGTCGAGGTAGGCCCGGACCGACTCGTCCACGCTGAACCGCTTGCCGTCGGGGCGCGGGTCGGCGGGATCGGCGTAGAGGTTGCCCTGGTGGCCGGTCAGCGTCGGGTCCCAGGCGCCCCACAGGTCGTAGCCCTGGATGTTGCCGAAGTCGAGGGAGTTGAAGATCGCCGGGTCGTTCCAGCCGCCCGCCTCGATGTCCTGCGGGTTGGCCGGGAGGAACGCGGAGAGCTGGTAGTCCTTGCCCGTGGTCGATCCCAGCGCGTCAAGCTGGGAGCGGAACTCGGCCAGCAGCGCCTTGAAGTTGGCGCGGTCGTTGACCGGGTCGACGTGGTTGCCGGTGTTGCCGTTGGGCGAGCCCGGCCACTCCCAGTCGATGTCGAAACCGTCGAAGACGCCGGCGGCCGCTCCGGCGCCACCGCGGCCGTCGATGACCGGCAGGTTGCCCTTGATGTAGAGGTCGATGCAGGAGGAGACGAACTTGCGTCGCGACTCCGGCGTGGCCGCCGCGAGGGAGAAGTTCTTCGACCAGGTCCAGCCGCCCAGCGAGAGCAGGACCTTCAGGTCGGGGTGCTTCGCCTTGAGCTGCTTGAGCTGGTTGAAGGAGCCGGCCAGGGGCTGGTCCCACGTGTCGGCCGTGCCGGAGACGGAGGCGTCGGCTGCGTACGACATCCCGTAGTCGGCGTAGGCGTCACCGGCGCCGTCGGAGCCGTTGGGCCCCTCGCCCTGGGCCTTGTTGGCCTCGAAGCAGGTCAGTGTCTGGTGGTGGATGTTGCCGAAGGCGTAGTTGAGGTGGGTGAGGTCGTCGGCGACCCCGGACGTCTCCAGCTGCTTGAGCTTGAAGGCCCGGCCGTAGACGCCCCACTGCACGAAGTAGCCGACGTTGCGGTAGCCGTTGATCGCTGTCGGCTCCGCGGCGGCCGTCTTCAGCGATGCGCTGGACGGGGTGCTGGTGAGGACGAGCGTGCCGGTGAGGGCGAGCGCTCCGGCGAGTGCGCCGATGAGAAAGCCGGCTGTCCGGCGTGATCTTCGTGAGGGCAAGGCGACATGCATGGTGACACCTCCGAGGTGATGGCTGGCTCGGGCACCAGGCGCCCGAATCGCCATTCGATGGTGGCAGTCGGTTTGTTTGTAAGCAACCCTTACTAATTAAGGAATTTCAGAACGTAATTCGAGGTCGGCGCCGAAGTAGTACGTTCGATGAGCCGCCAATCTCTGGGAGATCGCCATGCTCGGACGCCGCTCTGCAGTTGTCGCCACACTGACCGGAGGCGCGCTCGCGCTGGCCACCCTGGTCCCGTACGCCGGGGCGACCGCCGCCCCGGAGGAGAGGCTGGCGCCACCACCGAAGGTGCCCACCGCTGTCGGCTATGGAGGCGCGGTGGCGAGCGTCGATGCCGACGCGAGCCGGGTCGGGCTCGAGGTGCTGCGCAAGGGCGGCAACGCGGCCGACGCCGCGGTCGCGACGGCTGCGGCGCTCGGCGTGACCGAGCCCTATTCGGCCGGGATCGGCGGGGGCGGCTTCTTCGTGCACTACTCCGCGCGCACCGGCGAGGTCGAGACGATCGACGGTCGGGAGAAGGCGCCGGCCGCGATGCCGCACGACGCGTTCATCGACCCCGAGACCGGGAAGGAGTATCCGTTCTTTCCTGACATGGTCACCAGCGGCGCCTCGGTCGGAGTGCCCGGCACCCCGCTGACCTGGGACAAGGCGCTGAGGAAGTGGGGAACGCGCTCGCTCGGCCAGTCGCTCGAGCCGGCCGCGCGGCTGGCTCGCCGGGGCTTCGTCGTCGACCAGACCTTCCGCCAGCAGACCGTCGACAACGCGGAACGTTTCGCAGCGATCGATTCCACTGCCGAACTATTTCTCCCCGGAGGATCCGCGCCCGAGGTCGGCAGCCGGTTCCGCAACCCCGACATCGCCGCGACCTACGACCTGCTCGGACGCAAGGGCGTGAAGGCCTTCTACCGTGGCCCGCTGGCGGCTGAGATCGCCGCCACGGTGGCCGAGCCGCCCAAGACCGACGACACCGACCTGCCGGTTCCGGCCGGCTGGGTGACCACCGATGATCTCGCTGCCTACACCGCCCCCGACCGCGAGCCGACCCGCTCGACCTACCGCGACCTGGACGTCTACGGGATGGCCCCGCCGTCCTCGGGCGGCACCTCGGTGGGTGAGGCGCTCAACATCCTGGAGCGCTACGAGCTGGCCGGGATGACCAACACCGAGGCCTACCACCATCTGCTCGAGGCGAGTGCGATCGCGTTCGCCGACAGGGGCGCCTACCTCGGCGACTCCGACCACGTCGACGTACCCGTCGAGGAGCTCCTCGACGACACCTTCGCCGCTGAGCGGGCCTGCGGGATCGACCCCGCGGCGGCCCAGCCCAAGCCCGTGGCGGCCGGTGATGCGTACGACTTCGACGGGGTCTGCGACGGCGCGGAAGGAGCCGGCGAGACCGCGAAGGACACCGAGAACCTCGAGACCACCAACCTGACCGTGGTCGACCGCTGGGGCAACGTCGTCGAGTACACGCTGACCATCGAGCAGACCGGTGGATCCGGCATCACCGTGCCCGGCCGCGGCTTCATCCTCAACAACGAGCTGACCGACTTCTCGACGACCTACCGGGCCGACGACCCCAACCGGATCGAGCCCAACAAGCGCCCGCGCAGCTCGATGTCACCCACGATCGTCCTCTCCGACGGCCGGCCCGTGCTCGCGGTCGGTTCGCCCGGCGGCTCGACGATCATCACCACGGTGCTCCAGATCCTCATCGAGCGGTACGCGCGCGACCGGACCCTGCCCGAGGCCATGGCGGCGCCGCGGGTCTCCCAGCGCAACGGGGCGAACACGGGCGCCGAGCCAGCCTTCATCGAGGCGTACGGAGGGCCGCTGACATCGCTGGGCCACACCTTCGCCCCGACCGCTGAGCTCGGCGCGGCCACCGCGATCGAGATCGGCCCTGACGGGCTGCTGACCTCGACCGCCGAGCCGTGGCGACGCGGTGGCGGGTCCGCGCTGGTCGTGAGCCCGGAGTCGCCGACCCACTAGCTCCCGATACGGTCCAGCGCCTGGAGGAGGTCGGCCCAGAGGTCGTCGACGTCCTCGACCCCGACCGACATCCGTACCAGCCCGTCGGGCACCGTCGCCGACTCGGTCTTCCAGCGGCGACGGCGCTCGAAGGTGGACTCCACGCCGCCGAGGGAGGTCGCATGGACCCACAACGAGGTGGAGTGGGTGAGAAGGTCGGCCTGCTCCGCGGTGGGGAGGACGGCCGCGAGCATGCCGCCGAACCCGGGGTAGCGGACCTCAGCGACCGCCGGGTGCGCTGCCAGGCGCTCGGCGAGGGTCGCCGCGTTGGCGGAGGAGCGCTCGACGCGCAGGTGCAGCGTACGGATGCCGCGAAGCGCCAGCCACGCTTCGAACGGGCCGGGGATCGCGCCGAGGAGGTCGCGACGGGCCTTGAGTACGTCCCACAACGTGTCGTCGGAGACGACGACCGCGCCCATGACGACGTCGGAGTGGCCGGCGATGAACTTGGTGGCCGAGTGGATGACGATGTCCGCGCCGAGCGCGAGCGGCTGCTGGAGCAGGGGAGTGGCGAAGGTGTTGTCGACCACGACCCGCGCTCCGGCCTTGTGCGCGGCGGCGATGACGGCCGGCAGGTCGGCGAGCTGCATCCCCGGGTTGGTCGGCGTCTCGACCCAGACCAGCGCGACCTCGCCGTCGAGCTTCTCGAGCAGCTTCACGACCGCGGCGGTGTCGGAGAAGTCCGCGAGGCGTGCGGTCAGCCGGCCGCGCCCCTCGAGGTCGGCCAGCTGGCCGATGGTCCCCAGATAGCTCTGCTCGGTCGCCACGACCACCGAGTCGTTGACCAGGTCGAGCAGCGTCGCGATCGCCGCGAGCCCGGAGGCGAACGACAGCGCCCGCCCGCCCTCGAGCTGCCCGAGCGCCTCCTCGAATGCCACCCACGCGTCATTGGTGTAGCGCCCGTACTCCTTGTCGCCGCCGGCCACATAGGTCGAGGCCATCGTGATCGGTACGTTGAGCGGCTGGTCGGGCTCGTGGGCCGGCCGCCCGGCGTGGACGGCGATCGTGGCGGGCTTGTGATCCATGACTTCGACCCTATTGCCCGCTCGACAACCGGGCTCACGCGCCGCGCGGTTACGGGTCAGCGCATGGTCCCGGATAAGGTTGCGGCCGTGTTGACGACCCTGCTGGATGGACGTGCCTTCGGTGAGAAGCACGGCAAGGATGCTGCCACCGTCGTGGCCCTGCACGGCTGGGCCCGCAACCGCAGCGACTGGGGCTCGACGCTCGAGGGCCTGGATGCGCTCGCGCTCGACCAGCCGGGCTTCGGCGCGACCCCGGCCCCCGAGGAGGCCTGGGGAAGCAAGGAGTACGCCGAGTGGCTGGCCCAGATCCTCGAGGGCCTCGACCGCCCGGTGCTCGTCGGCCACAGCTTCGGCGGCCGGGTGGCCGTCCAGCTCGCCGCGGCCCGCCCGGAGCTCGTCCGCGGCATCGTCCTCACCGGCGTACCGCTGTTCCGCCCGAAGACCGGCGGCAAGCCCAAGCTCGCCTACCGGATCGGCCGCTGGCTCCACTCCAAGGGGCTGATTCCCGAGGCCAGGATGGAGGCGCTGCGGGAGAAGTACGGTTCGACCGACTACCGCAACGCCAAGGGCATCATCCGCGACATCTTCGTCAAGGTCGTCAACGAGTCTTACGGCGACCAGCTGGCAGCCATCCCGAAGGACCTTCCGGTCCGCCTGATCTGGGGTGAGAACGACACCGCCGCACCGGTCTGGATGCCCGGTGAGGCCATGGAGATCCTGGGGGACAACGCGACCCTGGAGATCGTCCCCGGTTCCGCGCACCTGCTCGACGCGGGGCTGGTCAAGAGCCTTCGAGGCGCCATCGACGAACTTCGTACGAACTGAATCTGAGGGGCTGAAGAAGAAGCATGTGGATCGTCCTGGTCACCTCCGCGCTGACCCTGGTCTCGTACTACCGCTGGCTGCGGGTCGCTCAGCGTGAGCACTACGAGCCGACGCGGCTGTTCGCCATCGAGTGGATCTGGATCAAGGCACGCCCGGTCGAGGCGATCCTGCTCGGTGCGGTCGTCGTGGTCTGCCTGGCCTCGTTCGTGCTGCCCTACGGCGCGCTCGTCGGCGCGCTGCTGTTCATCGGCTGGCCGGTGGGGATGAGCTTCACCGGCGCCAAGCGGCTGGTGTGGACCGACCGCGTCAAGCGCCTGGCCGGTGTGCTCTTCGTGCTGCACGCGATCGTCACCGTCGTGATCGCGCTCGTCGTCCCGGCCGCTGCCGGCCTGCTCCCGATCCTCGCGGTCCCGCTGGCCGAGGCGGCGCTGGCGATCATGTGGCCGATCGAGAAGGCGATGGCGAAGAAGTGGCAGGTCCAGGCGGCCGCCACGATCAAGAAGGTCAACCCGCGGATCGTCGCGATCACCGGCTCCTACGGCAAGACCTCGACGAAGAACTACGCGACCCACCTCATGCAGGGCCGCTGGTCGACGCTGGCCTCGCCGGCGAGCTTCAACAACGCGATGGGCCTCTCCCGCGCGGTCAACGACCGCCTCCAGCCCGGCACCGACATCTTCGTCGCCGAGATGGGCACCTACGGCCCCGGCGAGATCGCCGAGCTGACCGAGATCTTCCCGCCCGAGGTCGCCGCCATCACCACGATCGGCGAGGCCCACCTGGAGCGGATGAAGTCGCGCGAGACGATCGTGAAGGCCAAGTCGGAGATCCTCCCGAAGGCCTCGACCGTGGTGCTCAACATCGACGTACCCGAGCTCGCGCTCATCGCCGAGAACCTCCGCGCCAGCAAGCGCGTCATCGCCTGCTCCGCCGTGCCGGGCACCACCGCCGAGGTCGTGGTGGCCGACGGCGGTCTCCAGATCAACGGCGAGATGTACGCCGTCCAGCTGCCCGACGAGGTCGGGCACCCGATCAACGTGGCGATCGCCGTCGGCCTCGCCCTCGCGGTCGAGGTCCCGATCGAGACGATCACCCAGCGGCTGGCGTCGATCCCCGGCACGCCCCACCGCGCCGAGGCCAACAGGACGCCCGGCGGCGTCTGGGTCGTCGACGACACCTTCAACTCCAACCCCACCGGCGCCGCCGCGGCGCTCGCGAAGGCCAAGCGGCTGGCAGGGGAGTCGGGCACGGTGTGGACCATCACGCCCGGTATGGTCGAGCTGGGCACCGAGCAGGCCGCGCGCAACATCGAGTTCGCGCAGGCTGCGACGGCCTCCGACAAGATGCGGCTGTGCATCGTCGGTCGCACCAACCGAAAAGCGCTGCGTTCGGGGGAGCCAGCGCGAACCACTGCGTTCGAGAGCCGTAAGGCGGCAGCGGATCATGCTCTGACCGCGGCCAAGGAGGGCGACGTGGTGCTGTACGAGAACGACCTCCCCGACCACTACGCGTAGGACCCCCAGGAGCTTTCACCATGAGCGTAACCAAGGCCACCATCGTCTTCGGCGGTCCCAGCGCCGAGCACGACATCAGCATCCTCACCGGCCTGCAGGCCGAGCGGGTCCTCTCCGGTGCCGGCGTCGAGGTGACGTGCCTCTACTGGGCGCGTTCCGACAAGTGGTTCCTGGTGCCGGCCAAGCAGGAGGCGCGTGACTTCCTCGGCGGCGAGCCGAAGGGCTCGAAGGCCGTCGAGTTCCGCCTCGGTTCCGAGAAGGGCGACGGGTTCTACACCGTCGGCGGCTTCGGCGGCGGCAAGCGCCTCGAGACCGGCCCGATCCTCTCCGCCTTCCACGGCGGCGCGGGCGAGGCCGGCGGCATCCAGTGGCTCTTCGAGCTCGCCGGCCTCAAGGCGACCGGCGCGACCCCGGCCGCGGCCGCGCTCGGCATGGACAAGCTCGCCTTCGGCGCGGTCATGCTCAACGCCGGCCTCCCGTCGCTGCAGCGCGAGCTGCTCTCGCGCTACGCCGCCCCGTCCTTCGAGGGCCCCTACATCGTCAAGCCGCGCTTCGGCGGCTCCTCGATCGGCATCGAGGTCGTCGACGACTACGAGACCGGCCTGGCGCTCCTCAACACCTCCCCGCACCTGCGTGCGGGCGCGGTCGTCGAGCCGTACCGCCCCGACCTCTTCGACCTCAACGCCTCGGTGCGCACCGCGCCCGAGGTCGCGGTGAGCGACGTCGAGCGTCCGCTGCGCTCGGGTGAGGCGAAGATGTACGACTACTCCGCCAAGTACGTCCACACCGACGGCCTCTCCTCCTCCCCGCGCGAGTTCCCGGCGCAGGTCGAGGAGTCGGTCACCAAGCAGATCAAGGACCTGGCCGTACGCGTCGTGGAGCTCACCGGCCTGACCGGCATCCTCCGCATCGACTTCCTCTCCGACGGCAAGGGCGAGGTCTACATCAACGAGGTCAACTCCATCCCCGGCGCCCTCTCGCTCTACCTGTGGCCCGATACCCCCGCCTCCGAGGTCCTCACCAGCGCCATCGCCGAGGCCGAGAAGCACATCCCCCAGGTCACCCGGAACTTCGAGGAGGGCGTCGCTCTCAAGGCCGCCGGCGGCATCGCCGGCAAGCTCACCGGCCTGAGCTGAGCCCGAGTCGGCGCAAGCTGACCGAGAACCACGCCGAGTCGGCGCGTCTTAACGCGCCGACTCGGCGTGGTTTTGCGTCAGGACGAGCCGACTCGGCGTGCGGGTCAGCGGGAGAGGGCGCGCTTCAGAAGGGCGAGGGTGACCTCGCCCATCGAGGTGCCGTCGTGCTTGGCGGCGAAGGGGAAGACGCTGGTCTCGGTGGCGCCGGGGGTGATGGCGACCTCGAGGACGACGAAGCTGCCGTCGGGGGTGACCATGAAGTCGGTGCGGGAGATGTCACGCATGCCGAGCAGTTCGTGGGCGCGTACGGCGGTCTCGCCGAGCTCGGCGAGCAGCGCGCCGGGGAGGTCGGGGCGGCCGAAGCCGACGAACTCCGCGGTGTAGCGCGCCGCGAAGTCGAACTCGTGGCCCTTGCTGAAGTCGATGGCGATCGGGGTCAGCGGCTTGACGCCCTCGTCGGTCTCGTGGACGACCACGGAGACGTCGATGCCGGCGTAGAAGCGCTCGATGAGCGCCTCGTCGCAGTAGGCGTAGGTCTTGACCAGGGCCGCGGGGAGGGCGGAGAGGCCGTCGACACCGGTGACGCCGAGCGCGGAGCCGCCACGCGAGGGCTTGACCACGACCCGCTCACCCAACCGCGAGATGACGTGCTCCATCAGCACCGGCGCCCCGACGTCGCGGAACGTCGTGGACGACAGCGAGACCGAGTCCGGCACGGGGATGCCCCCGCGGCGCAGGAGCTCGCGGGCAGCCGTCTTGTCGAACGCGACGCGGCAGGAGGTGGAGAGGGTGCCGACGTACGGGATCCCGATCAGCTCCAGGAGCGTCTGGATCTCGCCGTCCTCACCGAACTGGCCGTGCAGAGCCGGCAGCGCCACGACCGCCTTGTCGCGTTCGAGGTTGTGCAGCAGCGCCCGGTCGAAGTCGTACGCAGCCACCTCCACACCCAGCGCCGACAGCTCGCGCACGAGGTTGCGGCCAGAGGCCAGCGACACGTCGCGCTCGTGGCTCAGCCCGCCGGCGATGACGGCGACAGGTCCGGAAAGAGGAGGTGTGCTCATGGGTTCGTTGTAACAGACGGCCGGGTGCAGCCGTGAATCAGATGTGGACGACCGGGCAGGTCAGGGTGCGGGTGATGCCTTCGAGGCTCTGGACGCGGGCCACGACCAGCTTGCCGAGCTCGTCGACGTTGCGGGCCTCGGCGCGGACGATCACGTCGTACGGACCGGTGACGTCCTCAGCCAGGGTCACGCCCTGGATCTTGCCGATCTCGGTGGCGACCTCT
This sequence comes from Nocardioides sp. NBC_00850, assembly GCF_045207335.1. Lineage (NCBI taxonomy): Bacteria > Bacillati > Actinomycetota > Actinomycetes > Propionibacteriales > Nocardioidaceae > Nocardioides > Nocardioides sp. NBC_00850. The sequence goes on along the minus strand of NZ_CP108845.1, from coordinate 5,203,930 downwards.
GCGGCCTTGCCGACGTCGGTCTGGATGAGGATGTACGCCTGTACGACCATGGTGCTGCTCCTGTTCTCCGTGCCTTCCTTGGCACAACGTCAGGCAAGTAACCTATCGCGTTATCTATCGATCGACCTACACCGACCCTGGGGATAAGACAGGGTGATGCGTGTCCCGGTATCTCCGCGCATCGCGAGGAGGGTTGGATGGAGCCATGGCTTTTCCGAGGGACACGACGCTCGCCGACATCGGTGAGTTCGGGCTGATCACCGAGATGACCAAGCACTTCGCCCAGGGGGAGCAGGTGCTGGTCGGTCCCGGCGACGACGCCGCGCTGGTGCGGGTCAAGCAGGGTCATGTGGTGGTCTCGACCGACCTGCTCGTCGAGGGCCGCCACTTCCGGCGGGACTGGGCCGAGGCGTCCCACATCGGCCACCGGGCGGCGGGCCAGAACCTCGCCGACATCGCCGCGATGGGTGGCGTCGCGCATTCGATGACCCTCGGGCTAGCCCTTCCCTCGGACCTTCCCGCCGAGTGGGCAGTCGACTTCGCGGAGGGGTTCGCCGCGGAGTGCGCGCTGGTCGGGGCCTCGGTCATCGGCGGTGATGTCACCGGCGCCGACCAGATCGTCATCTCCGTGACCGCCATCGGCGCGGTCGCCCAGGCGCCGGTGCTGCGCTCGGGCGCGGAGCCCGGTGACGTACTCGCGTTGTGCGGCCGCCAGGGGTGGGCCGCGGCCGGCCTGGCGATCCTCAAGCGGGGGTTCCGGTCACCACGGGTGCTGGTCGACGCCTACCGCCGCCCGCAACCGCCGTACGCAGCCGGCCCCGCCGCCGCGGCGGCCGGCGCCTCGGCGCTGATCGACGTCTCCGACGGGCTGCTGTCCGAGGCCAGGCACATCGCCGATGCCTCGGAGGTCTCCATCGACGTGCACACCGCCGCGCTGACCATCCCCGACGAACTCAACGCGGTCGCCTCGGCGACCGGCGCCGACGCGCTCGCGTTCGTGCTGGGCGGGGGAGAGGACCACTCCCTGCTCGCCGCGTTCCCGCCTGAGGTCGAGCTGCCGCAGGGGTGGACTGTGATCGGCACCATCGGCGAGCCCGGTGGGGAGCCGGTCACGGTCGACGGGAAGGTCTACGAGGGTTCGACGGGCTGGACGCACTTCTGAGAACGACGAAGGCCGCTGCCCGAGTGGGCAGCGGCCTTCGTGCGAGGAAGAACCCGGGTCAGCGAGCGACCTTGCCGGCCTTGATGCAGGTCGTGCAGACATTCATGCGCTTCGGGGTGCCGTTGATGACGGCGCGAACGCGCTGGATGTTGGGGTCGAAGCGGCGCCTGGTCGCCTTCTTGGACCACGGCCGGTTGTTGCCGAAGCCCGGCTTCTTGTCGCAGATGTCGCAGACGGCAGCCACCGTGAACTCCTGAGGTTGAATAGATGATCGAGGTCGATTGGATAGTGTCGGCGGGCGCGATGAACGGCTGCCCTGCCGAGACAACCGAACAAGCGTAGCCCGTCCGGCTGTGCCCGGCGAAATCGTCAGTCGTCCGAGCGGCGATCGCGCCACCTGTCCAGCGGCGCGGCCAGTGCGGTGGCCAGCTTCCACCGCTTCGACCCGCGCAGATCGTCGATCTCGGCGCGCTGGCCGGCAACCTGCTTGCGCTGCGACTCGAGCCGCCGCCGCTGGTCCGCGACGACCTCACGGAGCTTGGCGACCTCGTCGCGCAGCTCGAGGCCGTGCTCGACCCAGTCCGGGATGGCGGGCACCGCAGGGAGCTCGGGGGAGAGGCCGCGACGCAGGACGACGTAGAACTCGATGTCGTTCTCGGGCACGGGCAGGATGGACTCGACCGACCAGCCGGTCAGCCCCAGGCGGCGCAGCTCGGCGATGATCTCGGGGAACGAGCGGTCGGTGTAGGTCCAGACATGGCAGTCGACGTACTCGCCCCGGCGGGCGCGCTCGACCTGGGCCCTGGTGTAGCCGAGGTCGTGGATACAGGTCTCGGCCTCGCTGGGGCCGCGGTGGTGGAGCCGCTTGGGGTCGTGGTTGACCGCGGACCGGTGGTGGTCGAAGACGGCGCGTACGGACGGGGTGGTGTCGCCGCCCTCGTACGCCTGCAGGATCTGACCCATCGTCGTTGGCGGGCGATGGGCATCGAAGGTGTAGCGCCGGTCGGGGACGACCAGGACGAGGGCCCCGTCGGGAGCGACGACGGCCTCGACCTGCGCCAGCCATCCGACCAGGTCGGGGACGTGCTCGACGACGTGGCTGGCCAGCGCCCAGTCGAACGGGGCGCCCTCCTTGGCGGCCTCCTCGAGCGTACGCATCCGGGTGCCGTCCCACATCGGATAGTCGATCTCGGGGATGGTGTCGTGGTTCACCTGCGGTTGCTCGGCGTACGACTCGTAGAGCCGGTCGCGGTCGTAGAGGTCGAGATAGGCGACCTTCGCGGCGTCTCGGGGGATCAGCGGTTGGTGCAGGGGTCCGATCTCCAGGCCGCGCCCGGCCGAGAAGTCGAAGAGTTCGTTGACGCGTTTCGCGCGTGGGGTCGGGGTCGGGATCGACATCCGTGAGTCCTTCGGCGTTGGGGAGGTCTCCACACTAGGGATGGATCGTCGCCGGCGCAGGGGATGACTCGGTAGAAGTTGTTACTCGCTCGTGTCTTTGCTGCAGCCTCGGATTTGTTCACCCGTCGTTTACCCCGTACCCAGAGACCGCCTACCCTTGGGGCCGCGATACCGGGAATTGTGCCCGGCGTCACGGTGTCTGGGTGTATGCAGGGGTGTCGAGGAGTAGGGAGGGCAGCGTGGCCGAGGTCAAGCTCGATCTGTTCCGCCGGTTCGGCGACCTGGCGACCGACGCGCTCGCGTCGCACCGCGAGGAGATCGACGCGCTCAACGTCTTCCCGGTGCCCGACAGCGACACCGGCACCAACCTCTACCTCACGATCGCCGCGGCCCGTGACCGGCTGCGCGAGTTCACCGGTCCCGACTGGCGTGAGGGGCTGCGCGCCTTCTCGCGCGGCGCGCTCCTGGACGCGCGTGGCAACTCGGGCGTGATCCTGGCCGAGATGATCGGCGCCCTGCTGCGTCGCCTGATCCGGGCCACTGAGGAGGAGCGCACCGCCACGGTCTTCGCCGACGCGCTGCGCAAGGCTGCCAACGCCGCGTACGCCGCGGTGGGGGAGCCCCAGGAGGGCACCATGCTCAGCGTGCTCCGGGCCGCCGCGGATGCGGCCGAGGCGTGCGTCGAGATCGACGAGACCGCACGCACCCGCGATGTGATGTCGGTCGCCGCCAGCGCGGCCCGCGCCGCGCTGGCCCGTACGCAGGAGCAGCTGCCCATGCTCGCCGCTGCCGGGGTCGTCGATGCCGGCGGCCGCGGGATCTGCGTGCTTCTCGACGCCTTCGAGACCGCCCTGACCGGGCGCCGACCCAGTCCGCAGGAACCGACCGCGCACATCCCGATCCCGATCCCCGCGGCTCTGGGCGGGGCCGACGGCCACGCGCTGGAGCCCGGTGGGCCGGCGTACGAGGTGATGTACCTGCTCGACGCCGAGGACGCCGCGATCCCCGACCTCCGCAAGCGGCTCCAGCCGCTGGGCGACTCGCTGGTCGTGGTCGGGGGCGAGGGCATCTGGAACGTCCACGTCCACGTCGACGACGTCGGCGCCGCGATCGAGGCGGGGATCAACGCCGGGCGGCCCCACCGGATCCATGTGACCCACTTCGCCGAGCAGATCGCCGGACAGGCCCATCGTCACGCCACCCGCGGCGGCCGGGCGGTGATCGCGTTCGCGGCCGGGCCGGGTCTGGCCGAGCTCTTCCGTGGTGCCGGCGCGATCGTGATCGAGGGCGGCCCGCACCGGCGCCCGACGACCTCCGAGCTGCTCGAGGCGATCACCGCCTCCGGTGCTGCCGAGGTGATCGTGCTGCCCAACGACTTCCCGACCCGGCAGTCGGCCGAGGCCGCGGCCCGCACCGCCGAGGACGACCTCGACATCAACGTCGCGGTGATCCCGACCCGCAGCCAGGTGCAGGGGCTGGCGGCGATCGCGGTCCACGAGCCCGGCCGGAAGTTCGACAAGGACGTGCTGGAGATGACCGCCACCGCGCGACACGCGCGGCATGGTGCGGTCACCATCTCGAACACCCGAGCGATTACCATGGCCGGGCCGTGTATGCCGGGCGACGCGCTCGGGGTGCTCGACGGAGACTTCGTCAAGGTCGGCCAGGAGCTGGAGACATGTGCGACCTACGTGCTCGCCCGGCTCATCGGTGGTGGCGGCGAGCTGGTGACGCTGGTCTCCGGTCTCGAGGACCCCACGGGCGAGCTCGCCGGTGCCGTCGCGGCGTGGCTGGCTGCCAACCACCCGGCCGTTGATGTGATGGTGTACGACGGAGGCCAGGAGCGCTACCCCCTCCTGATGTCGGTGGAGTAGAGGAGAAGAGACGGTGCCGATCACCCTCGAGTCGCCGATCGAGGCCGTGCTGGGCAACAGCAAGCACGCCACGAAGTTCACCAAGGGTCTCGGGCTGCGCACCGTCGGCGACCTGCTCTACCACTTCCCGCGGCGCTATCTGCGCACCGCCGACCTCAGCCAGACGCCGCAGCTGCACGAGGGCGAGATGCTCACCGTGCTCGGCGAGGTGGTCCGCAGCGTCGTACGCCAGCACACCGACCGCCGCACCGGCCGGCCAGCCTTCCGCGTCGAGACCCAGCTCAAGGCCGGCACCGCCGACCTGCAGCTCACCTTCTTCTCCAAGTCCCAGCGGATCGCCGAGTGGCGCCGCGGCGTGCTCGCCCCGGGCGTCCGGGGCGTCTTCGTCGGCAAGGCCGGATCCTTCCGCGGCGAGTGGCAGCTGGCCAACCCGCAGATGGTCGTCTTCGGTGACCCGTCCGACTCCGAGAACGCCGCCGAGGCGGCCGACAACCAGATGGCGGTCGAGGAGCTGACCGAGCTCTTCCCGATCTACCCGCTCACCGCCGGACTCCAGCACTGGGACGTGATGCGCGCGGTGCGGTTCGCCCGGCAGGTCGTCGAGGACGTCACCGACGTGCTCCCGGAGCAGCTCCGGGAGACGTACGCCGTTCCGGGGCTGCGCGACGCCCTGGACCTGATCCACGCGCCCCATGAGCTCAAGGACGTCCAGCGCGCCCTGCACCGGTTCCGGTTCGAGGAGGCGCTCGGGCTGCAGCTGGTGCTGGGGCGACGGCGACGGGCGCTCCAGGCGCTGGGCACAACCGCCCGCACCGGCGGCGTCCACCACCTGCTCGACGCCTTCGACGAGCGGCTGCCGTTCACCCTGACCAAGGGGCAGGAGGAGATCGGGGAGGAGCTCGAGGCGGCGCTGGCCCAGCCCCACCCGATGAACCGCCTGCTCCAGGGTGAGGTCGGCTCCGGCAAGACGCTGGTCGCGTTGCGCGCGATGCTGCGGGTCGTCGACTCCGGGGGCCAGGCCGCGCTGCTGGCACCGACCGAGGTGCTCGCCCAGCAGCACTACCGCTCGATCACCGCGATGCTCGGCGACCTGGCCGCCAGCGGCCTGGCCGGCGGGCTCTTCGCCGGCGACCAGGAGCAGACCCATGTCGAGCTGCTGACCGGCTCGATGACCAAGACCCAGCGCAAGGGTCCGCTGAGCCGGATCGCCACCGGCGAGGCCGGGATCGTCGTCGGCACCCACGCCCTGCTCCAGGACCAGGTGATGTTCGACGACCTCGGCCTGGTCGTCGTCGACGAGCAGCACCGCTTCGGCGTCGAGCAGCGGGCCGCCCTGACCGATAAGGCCGGCACCCCACCGCATCTGCTGGTGATGACCGCGACGCCGATCCCGCGCACGGTCGCGATGACCGTCTTCGGCGACCTCGAGGTCTCCACGCTCACCGAGCTTCCGGCCGGACGTGCCGAGATCCAGACCAACCTGGTCTCGCTCGTGGAGCATCCCGCGTGGATCGCCCGGGTGTGGGAGCGCGTCAAGGAAGAGGTCGAGAAGGGCCACCAGGTCTACGTCGTCGCCCCGCGGATCAGCGGCGACGAGTCCGAGCAGGGGGAGAGCGACCAGCGCGACTTCGACGCCGACGGCAACGAGGTCAAGGCCGCCCCTGCCCAGCTCTCGGCCGTCGACGAGGTCACCGAGGAGCTGACCACCGGTCCGCTGCAGGGGCTGAGCGTCGCCAAGCTCCACGGCAAGCTTCCCGCCGAGGAGAAGGAGCGCACCATGAGCGCCTTCGCCGCCGGCGACATCGATGTGCTGATCGCCACGACCGTGATCGAGGTCGGCGTGGACGTACCCAACGCCACCACCATGGTCATCCTCGACGCCGACCGCTTCGGGGTCTCCCAGCTCCACCAGCTGCGCGGCCGGGTCGGCCGTGGCGGACTGCACGGGCTGTGCCTGCTGGTCTCCCACGCCGACGCCGGCACCCCGGCCAGGACCCGCCTCGACGCGGTCGCCCAGACCACCGACGGGTTCGCGCTGTCCCGGGTCGACCTCGACCAGCGCCGCGAGGGAGACGTGCTCGGCGCCTCCCAGTCGGGCCGGCGATCGAGCCTGGAGAGCCTGCGTGTGCTCCGTGACGAGGAGACGATCCTGGAGGCGCGCGAGGCGGCCGAGGCGCTGCTCGAGGCCGACCCGGAGCTCGCGACCGCACCACTCCTGGCCGAGCGGGTCACCGAGATCGAGGAGTCCGCTTCCGCCGACTACTTGGAAAAGTCCTAAGGTATCCCAATGACTCGGATCATCGGTGGCGTCGCAGGAGGGCGACGCCTACTCGCTCCCAAGGGGGTGCGGACCCGTCCCACCACCGATCGGGTCCGCGAGGCGCTCTTCTCGGCGATCGAGTCCTCATACGGCTCTCTGGCCGGACTGCGCTTCCTCGACCTCTACGCCGGCACCGGCGCGGTCGGGCTGGAGGCATGGTCCCGCGGCGCCGGGGTCGTGACCCTGGTCGAGTCGGACCGGCGTACGGCCGGGGTGATCCGGTCCAACGCGAAGGAGCTCGGCTTCCCGCGGGCCCACGTGGTCGCGGCCACCGTGGCGAGCACCCTGGTGACGCCGCCGCCGGCTCCCTACGACCTGGCCTTCCTCGACCCGCCCTACCCGCTCTCCGACGACGCCGTCTCCGAGGACATCGCGTTGCTGGTCAAGCACGGCTGGCTGGTTCCGGGCGCCCTGGTCGTCGTCGAGCGGTCCGCACGCAGCCCCGAGCCGGTGTGGCCCGACGGGTTCACCGACCAGAAGTCGAAGAAGTACGGCGAGACCACGCTCTGGTACGGCCACGCGCCGGACTGACCGGCTGGACTGATCGAAATGGGAGAAAAGACAATGACGCGTCGTGCGGTGTGCCCGGGTTCGTTCGACCCGCCCACGTTCGGCCACCTCGACATCTTCACCCGCGCCTCGGCGATGTTCGACGAGGTCGTCGTCGCCGTCGGGGTCAACCCGTCGAAGTCGAAGCGCCTGTTCACAGCCGAGGAACGGATGGAGATGATCACCGAGGTGACCGCTCCGCTGGGCAACGTACGGGTCCAGGGGTTCACCGGCCTGGTCACCGACTTCTGCGTCGAGATAGACGCCCAGGCGATCGTGAAGGGGCTGCGCGGGGCACCCGACCTGGAGTACGAGGCGCCGATGGCGCAGATGAACGCCCACATGACCGGCGTCGAGACCGTCTTCCTGCTCAACGACCCGCGCTGGGCGGCGGTCTCCTCCAGCCTGATCAAGGAGATGGCCCATTTCGGTGGGGATGTGTCGGCTTTCCTGCCGCCGGATGTTCTTGCGCGACTCACCAAGCGTTTGGCAGAACGTTCCGAGTAAGGGGGAGCGTTCGCCGGTATCGTTCCCTGGGTAGTCCTTCCTAGGGCTCCCCGACAATCCTTTCCCTGGAGATCAATGTCCACCTCAGGCCGTTCCCCGCTTTCCTTGGCCAAGCAGTCTTATGCCGCTTCCCTCAAGGCCGTCGGTCGCGGGCTGACGAAGACGGGACTCGCGAAGGAGACCGCGCCGCCGGTCGAGCAGCGCTGGCGTCACTGGGCCCACTCGCTCACCAAGGTCTACGACTCGCTGGCGATGGCGAAGCTCGACGTGCCGTGGTGGACCTACGACGCCATCGCCGCGGTCGACGCCTGGCTGAGCGAGCGCGAGCGCCCGATCCGGATCTACGAGTACGGCTCCGGCGCCTCCACCATCTGGCTCTCCCGTCGCGCCGACGAGATCCACTCCGTCGAGCACCACAAGGGTTTCGGCGAGATGATGCAGGCCGAGCTCGCCGGCGAGGAGAAGATCTCGCTGCGGGTCATCGAGCCGGTCGCCAGTGACAACCCCGTCGTCCCCTCGCAGAAGGAGGGCCACGCGGGCCTCGACTTCGAGGCGTACGTCAACTCCATCGACGACGTCGACGGCGAGTTCGACCTCGTGGTGATCGACGGGCGTGCCCGTGAGGCGTGCCTGGAGAAGGCCAAGGACCGGCTCGCTCCCGGCGGGATCATCGTCTTCGACAACAGCCGCCGCAAGCGCTACGTCGAGGCCATCGCCGCCTCGGGGATGAAGGAGACCATCCACGCCGGTCTCACCCCGACCCTGCCCTACCCGGAGCGCACCTCGGTCCTGACCAAGGGCTGATCTCGTACGTTTCGCAAGCGGCGGCGTGGATTATCCACGCCGCCGCTTACGCGCTCTAAGGTCTGGCGCATGGCATCACCGGGGGAGCGAAACGAACCAGTCGGAGCTGTGCGTTGGGCGACGTTCGCCGGGGTCTGTGTCGTGGCGCTGGTCTGGGCGGCCTACTCGGTCGGCGCCCAGAACGGCTCGTTCCTGACCCAGGACTTCGGCGCGCAGTACCACCTGGCGAAGATCACCGCCCACGGCGCGATCCCGCTGGTCGACTTCGAGCACGGCTGGAACGCCGGCTCGTTCTGGGTCAACGCGGCGCTCTACGCGATCGCGAGCGGCAGCCCGACGATCTGGTACTTCCTCTGGGGCCGTCTGCTCGGCGCCGGCCTCGGCGCGGTCCTCGCCGCCGCCATCGGCCTCCGTCTGCGGCTGCACCCGGCCGTGATGATCGCGCTCGCGCTCGGCGTGCTCCTGCTGGCCACCCCGCTGCACATCAAGTACACGATCTGCCTGCTGTGGGTCTTCGTCCTGCTGCCCACCGGTTGGCTCGAGTCACGCCCACGCCTGGCCGCGGCCGCACGGGTGCTCCTCCCGGCCCTCGTCTTCTGGCAGTACGTCGAGCTGGCCGTGCTCCTCACCGGCGCCTCGGGCCTCTTCGAGCTGTTCGCGCGGCGCTCGGCGCCCTGGCGCACCCGGCTCCTCAACTGTGTTCAGCTGGCTGGTGGGTTCGTGCTCGGGCTGGTCGTCCAGGCGGTGGCGTACAAGCTCGTGTGGGGGCTCTCCTTCGCCGACTTCAACCGGCAGGTGATCCTCGGGCAGACCGAGACGCACGAGGGTTCGCAGTACGCCGTGTGGAACTTCTTCGATCTACCGACCGAGTCGGGGCGCTTCTTCATCCTGGCGCTCTACCCGTTCGCGCTGCTGATCCCCTTCGTGCCGCTGGTGTGGCAGCGGATCTCGGACTCCACCCGGCTGATCGCGCTGGCCGGCCTGGTCCTCGTTGTCGTCCCGATCCGGCGGGTCGACAACCCCCACACCACCACCGTCTCCGCCCTCGTCCTTCTCGCCGTGGTCCTGGCGGTGGCCGAGCTCTACGAGCGCCGCGCCTCGCTGACCGAGCCGAAACCAACACGGACCGTCATCGCCCTACCTCTCGCCGTGCTCGGAGCCGCCTGGGCAGCCGCCACCCTCTGGATCGGCTTCGGCCTGCAGAGCATGCTCGGCGCGGTCCTCCTGGTGGCCCTGGCGATCGCTGGAGCGACCCTCGGCGCCGCGTTCCTCGGCCGGGCCGTCGCGGTGGTCTCCGCCGGCGCGCTGGTCGCGCTGGGCGGCGTACCCGCGCTTGCCGCCGTCGACCACCTCGACGACATGCGCCGCGACGCGAAGTCCTTCGCGGTGAGCGACTCGATCGCCCGCTGGGCGGGCCCGGAGTACGAACGCTGCAGCGGCGGCACCCGCGAGGCACTGGTGATGCCCAATTATCTCGAGCTCTACGACGCGCTGGCGATCACCAACCCGACGCCCTACTACCTGTTCCACTACGACTTCGCGCAGTACGAGGACGTGCTGGTGCCTCAGCTCGAGGACGGCTCGATCCCGGTCATCATCGAGACGATGCCGTTGCACACTCCGCAGCCGTGGCTCACCGATGCCATCCGCGCCAACTATGTTCCGTGCTCGGTCGTGAGGATCGAGAAGCAGGCGACGACGGTGACGATCTGGACTCACAAGTCTCGTGGTGATGTTCAGCAGCGGGATCTCACTGTTCGGGGTGGGGCGATGGGGCTGACGCGCTGAGGGTGCTGTGTTTTTGTGGTTGGGGTTGCCGCCGACCCGTTCTTGGAGGGTGTTCTCGCCGGATCCCGGAGTAAAGGACGGCCTTCGGCCGCCGGCTTCGCCGGTCGCCTGCGGCGATCCTTGACACCGGGAGCCGGCGAGAATTTTGGCTGGCTATCGGGTCGGCGGCAGGGGTTTGGCGCGGGGGTTTGGGTTGGGCACGGGATTGGGATTTGGGCTGATCGGTTCTGTCGCTGCAGGTGGGCGGGGTGGGAGGCGAACGAATTTTCGTTCGGCCCGAGCGGGGGAGGCGAACGAAAATTCGTTCGTCTCAAGACGCCGCGTTGGGCGGGGTGGGGTCTCCGGGTGAAAGAAATTTTTCTTCCACCCGGAGACCCCATGTCTGGCGTAGGCGTGGAGCGGTCACCTTCCGTGGGTGAGTGTGCCGTGGCCACACCCGGGCCGCCGCCCCGATAGCCAGCCAAATCTTTTCTCGACGTGGTCCGGTGTCAAGGATCGCCGCAGGCGACCGGCGTAGCCGGCGGCCGCAGGCCGTCCTTGACTCCGGGGCAGGTCGAGAACACCCTCAAAGAAAGGGTCGGCGGCCCAAGCCCAGCCCCACACAACAGTCGAAAAAACAAGAACAACCCCGCAAAAGGCCAAAGACAAGAGCCCCCAAGCGACACGGCCACAAGAGCAGGAGCACACCAGCGAAACACGCATAGGCTCACCAAAGCCCACACGCCCCACCCGAAGGTCCCAAATGCTCCACTCCACACCAGAGGACCGCAACGTACGTCTCCCAAGACGGCTACTGGCGGCGATGGTGCTGGTTGCGATCTTCGCGCTGAGCCTGAGCAGCTACGTCGCCCTGACCCGGGCGCTGCAGTACCAGACCCGCGACGAGGGGCCGAACGCCGGCTACGCGGTGGAGCTCGCCTCGGGACGGCTGCCGACGATCGACACACCCGTGACGACGGATGCTCGCCGCTATCCCCAGGTCGTCGAGGGGTTGGGGACCATGGTGGACGAGCCGCACCGGCACATCTGGACCGCCAACCACCCTCCGCTCTACTACCTGATGTCGCTGCCGTTCGTGGCTGCGGCCGGGGCGCTCGACGCACCTCAGGTGATGATCGTCGGGATGCGGCTCATCAATGCCGTCGGCACCGCGCTGTGCGTACTGCTGGTGGGCCTGATCGCCTTCGAGGTGACCCGGCGGGAGGCGGTCGCGTTCCTGGCCACCGGGATCAGCGCCTCGTGTGCCGTACTGGTGACCGCCGGCGGGCACATCGCCAACGACGGGGTCGCGGTGGCGGCGTCATCGCTGACCCTGCTGGCGACGATCCGGATCCTGAACCGCGGCCTGTCGCCGGGACGCCTGGCACTGGTTGCCCTGGCCGGGGCCGCCGCGGCAGGGGCGAAGGCGCCGGGGGTCCTGACCGTCGTCCTGTGCGGTGCGGCCATCGCGGTGGCTCTGCTGCTGAGGGACCACTCGCGTCGCGGCGTGCTCCGCGCTCTGGGGGCCTCGGCCGTGGCCACCGGCGTTCCCGCGCTCGCGACCGGATGGTTCTACGTCCGCAACATCGTCCTCTACGGCGACCCGACCGCCACCGATGCGCTGTTGGACAAGTTCGACCGGGAGCCGAACGGGACCTGGTGGCAGGTCGTGACGGACGGTTCGCTCTGGAAGGACTGGTACGAGCGTCTGTGGGTGCCGCTGCTGGCGGAGGGGTACGTCGTGGTCGTCGATGTGCTCGCCGTCGTCGCGGTGGCAGGGCTTCTCGTGCTGCTCGTCCGGCGGCGGATCGCCGGGCCGGCGGATCAGCCCTCCTCGGCGGCGGGATGGTTGCTGCTCACGGTCCATGCGGCGGTCATCCTGGTGAACCTGGTCGGGTTCGTCGCGGGCGGCGGGAACCCGAACGACCGTTATCTGATGCCGCTGATGCCCCTGCTGGCCACGGCGCTCGCCGTCGGCGTCATCGCGCTCGTCGACCTGATCCCGGTCGGCTCCCGTGAGTCGCGGCCGCAACTGGCGGCGGCCGCGATGACCCTGGCGCTGGGCGGGTACGCCCTGCTGATCTTCGACTGGTTCGTCAGCTCGGCCATCTACGCCGGTCGGCTGCCGAACTCCGAGTCGCGGGGGGCCGAGCTCGTGGTCGCCGCGGGCGTGGCGTGCGGTGTGCTCGCCGTCTGCCTCGCGGCCTGGCCGGTCAGGACGTACGCCGCCCGACAACCGCTCCCAGAGCAGCCAGCAGCACGTCGGCAATGAGCAGGAGGACGCGCGAGGCGAGCGCGACGGTGAGCGCCTCGGGGACCCCGATGATCGGGCCGAGAGTGAGGGCGAGCAGCCCCTCGCGGATCCCGGCGCCGGCCGGGGCGGGGATGAACGCGATCCCCGCGGCCCATGCCAGGGCCATCCCACCGGTCGCGGCCGCGACCCCGAGCAGCCCGATCGAGGCGTACGACTGCATCATCACGGCCAGGTGGAGGCCGAAGGCGACCCAGGCGAGCACCGCCCAGCCGATCGCGGTGAAGAGGCCCCGCGCGGTGAGGCGTACGTTGAGGGGTTCCCGGCCGAGCCGGGCGAAGAGCCAGTCGAGCACGCCCGGGACGACGCGCGGGTGCAGGCAGACGGCGAGTGGCACCAGCAGGAGCAGCAGCCACCAGTAGCGGTCGAGGCCCTCGGAGGACGACCAGGGGAGCAGGAGCGCGCCCATGCCGATGCCGCTCGCGACGACGACGCCCATGAAGAGGATGTTGGCGCCGAGCATCGTCCGGCGCGCGACGCCCCAGCGCAGGCCGAACTGCATCTGCGCGACGACCGGCCACACCGAGCCGGGCAGGTACTTGCCCAGCTGGGAGACGTAGAAGACCGAGTGGGACTCGCGCAGCGACGGCCGGATGCCCATGCCGTGCAGGAGGGCGACCCAGGTCTGGCCGATCAGCATGGTGCCGACGATCGCCAGGACCCCGGCGATCGCAACGCGGCCGAGGCTCAGTTCCTGGACCGCGATGGCCAGATCGGCGCGCTCGCGCCAGACCAGGTAGGCGCCGCCGAGCACGACGAGGAGAGCGAGCGCGATCTTGAGCAGCCGCTTCGCCAGGCTGGGTTTCGTCGGGCTGGGCGTAGCCGACGACCCGGCCCCCGTGGCGGAGACCGGGCCGGAGTGGGTCGTTGTCACAGGCTGGTCGTCCACGTCTCGCCGGACTGGGCAGATGACTTGCTCGCGCGCGGCGTGTGCGGCAGGTCGAACTCGGCGACCGAGGTCTGGTCGCGGAGCATCTCGGTGCCGGACTTGCCGAAGCGAGCCTTCTTGGTGTGCTCCAGGTCGTCCTCGATGAGCACCCGGTTGGTGCGGATCAGGTCGGAGATCACGCCGAGCATCGCGGACATGAAGGCCAGGTTGATCAGCACGCCACCGAGCAGCAGCGACTGGATGTGGTTGCCGTTGTCGCCGCTCAGCCACAGCACGAGGTAGCGGAAGAACGGGATCGCCCCGAGGACGAAGAAGAAGGCGGTGAGCCAGACGAAGATGGCGTACGGCTTGTACATCATGTAGGAGCGCACGATCGCCGCGCCCGACTTCATGATGTGCTCCGGCATCGACTTGAACAGCCGCGACTCACGCGTCTTGGCGTTGGTCTCGATCGGCACCGAGGCGATCTTCATCCGCTTGTTGCCCGCCTGGATGATCGTCTCCATGCAGTAGGAGAAGCGGGTCACGGTGTTGAGCAGCATCAGCGACTCACGCGAGTATGCGCGGAAGCCGCTGGCCGCGTCGGGCAGATCGGTCTCGGCGGCCATGTTGACCACCTTGGAGCCGACCTTCTGCAGCTTCTTCTTCAGCCCGGAGAAGTGCTCGATCCGGTCGACCTGCCGGTCGCCGATGACGATGTCGGCCTGGCCGTTGATGATCGGCTGGACCAGGTCGGTGATGCGGTCCTGCGGGTATTGGTTGTCGCCGTCGGTGTTGACCACGATGTCGGCGCCAAGTTCCAGCGCGCGAACCACCCCGTCGTGGAAGGAACGGCCCAGCCCCTGGTTGCGGGAGTGGTGCACGAACTCGCGCACGCCGTGCTCCTTGGCCACCTCGACCGTCCGGTCGGTGCATCCGTCGTCGACGATCAGGATCACGATCTCGTCGATTCCGGGAATCTGCTTCGGAATCGACTCGAGCACGGACGGGAGCGTCTCCTCCTCGTTGAGGCAGGGGACTTGAACGACAAGCTTCACAGGGACCTCAGGGCAAGTAGTGGGACCGGACACAGGATTCGGGGCAGATGAGGGGCTTCTGAACCGCCACATTACCGCGTGGATTCCGCGGCCCCACGCCCCCTCGCGGGTGTCATCCGGCGTATGTGCTAAGGCAACCTGGTGTTCAACACTGGTCTACGCCGTGTCCGTTCCTTTGCCTGCGAGTCGAGCGGCTCGGTGGGCTAGGGACCGGCCTGAGGTCGGGGCAGGTCGTCGCGGAAGCGTGCCGGCCGCCCCTCCTTGCGGGCGCGCGTGGCTTCCTCGAAGTTGTCGGTGAGCAGGCGGAGGTAGAGCTGCCCGATGCCCTCGATCGGCATGTAGCTCTCCATCGAACCGGCTGCGATCCCGGCATGGAGCGACTTCTTGGTCAGCTCGATGCCCGGTTGGGAGAGCTCCGCGATTCGCGTCCCGATCGTGATGGCCTCCTCGAGCACCGGGTCGGCCAGACGCGAGACGAGCCCGATGCGGGCGGCCTCCTCAGCGCCCAGGTCGCGGCCGGTGAACATCAGATCCGCCGCGTGGCTGGAGCCGACCGCCCGCGGCAGCAGATAGCTGAGCCCGAGCTCGCTCGCGGTGAGGCCGTTGTTGATACCGGCTGCACGGAAGTACGCCGCGGTGGAGGCGACCCGGATGTCGCAGGCGAGAGTCAGGCAGAGCCCGCCACCGATGGCCGCACCGTTGACCGCTGCGATGATCGGTTGGTGCAGGCGGCGGATCGTTCCGATCACGTCCTCCAGGAGATCCAGCGACCGTAACGCGTAGCCCGGTCGGGCGAGCCCCTCGGTGTGCGGTGGCCGCCCGGCCGACTCCTGGTCCGCTCCTGCACAGAACGCCCGGCCGGCGCCGGTGATCACGATCGCCCGGACGCTGTTGTCGTGGCCGATCTCGACCAGCTGGTCGCGCACCGGCACCATCACGTCGAACGACATGGCGTTCATCCGCTCGGGACGGTCCAGGGTGAGGACGGCGACGCCGTCGGCGGGGCGGTCGACCGCGACGTACGACATGGTCAGCTCGCCTTCTCGGCGCGGAGGGCGTCGGAGGTCTCCCGGGCACGGCGATAGTCGGCCTTGCCGGTCACGTGTCGTGGCACCTTCTCGACGACGTGCACGGTGCGCGGGACCTTGTAGCCCGAGAGGCGGGTGCGCAGGTGCGCGCGGACGTCCTCGACGTCGAGTGCGACACCTGGCCGGGGCTCGATGAGGGCTGCGACCTGCTGGCCGTAGGTCGGGTGGGGGAGCGCGAAGACGAGGGTGTCGAAGACTCCCGGGTGCGACTTGAGGGCGACCTCGACCTCCTCGGGATAGACCTTCTCGCCGCCGGTGTTGATACAGCCCGATCCGCGTCCGAGCAGGGTCAGCCGATGGCCCTCCTCGATCTGGACATAGTCGCCGGGCACTGCGTACCGGGTGCCGTCGATCTCGATGAACGTGCGCGCAGTCTTCTCCGGATCGCCCAGGTAGCCGATCGGGATGGTGCCCGAGCGTGCCATCAGCCCGATCGCACCGACCTCGCTCGGATCGATGATCCGGTGCTGTTCGTCGACCACGGCGGTCCCCGGGCCGAGGTGCACCAGCGACCCCTTGTCCGCCAGCGTCTCGTGCTCGATCCGTCCGTTGCCGGTCATCCCGGTCTCCGAGGAGCCGATGACGTCGAGCACCACCGCGTCCGGGAACGTCTTGATCCACCGCTCCTTGACCTCGACGGAGAAGAGCGCGGCCGCGCTGGTCACGGTCGTCAGCGTGCTGCCGTCGTAGGTGCCGCGCTCGAACTCCTCGATCAGCGGTCGTGCCATCGCGTCCCCGACCAATGAGATCGTGTTGATCCGTTCGGCCTCGAAGGTCCGCCAGATCGTCGGCGGGTCGAACTTGGGAAGAAGTACGTTGGTCTGCCCGGTGATGAACCGCATCAACATCGCCCACTGCCCGCTGGCGTGCATGATGGGCCCGAGCTGGAGCGAGACCAGCGGCGATGGATTCTCGGCCGCGGCCCGTGACGGCGCGAACTCCTCGATCGGCTCCCGGGTCGCGAAGTCGGTGCCGCCTCCCAGTGCCCGCCAGGCATCCTCCTGCCGCCACACCACGCCTTTGGGATAACCCGTCGTCCCGCCGGTGAAGATGATGAAGACGTCATCAGCGCTGCGCTCGCCGAACCCTCTCGTCGCAGGTTCGCGATCGAGCGCCGTCCGCCAGTCGATGGATTCGTACGCCGCGCTCTCGCCACTCCCGTCGCGGATCGACATCACATGCCGAAGGCGCTCGTGCCGCGACACGACCCCGGCCAGCACCGGTGCATAGCGCTCCTCGTGGACGAGGCCGACGATCCCGGAGTTCTCGAAGAGATAGTCGAGCTCCGCCTCGAGGTAGCGGTAGTTGATGTTGATCGGCACCACCCGCGCCTTGAAGCACCCCAGCATCGCGACCACATGCTCGGCCACGTTGCGAGCCATCAGCCCGACATGCTCGCCCGGCTCGATCCCGGCACCGAGCAGGTGGTGAGCGAAGCGATTGGCCTCCGCGTCCAGCTCGACGTAGGTGTAGCGCACCTCGCCGGCGATCAGCGCCGGTCGCTCCGGGACGACATCGACCACATGCTCGAACAGGTCGGCGATCTGAACAGCCATGAGCGAGACCTTGGTACGTAGGCGGACCGGTGTCACGCCTGCGGTGTCGCTGGGTGGAACGTGTTCTAGATGTCGGCATCCTTCGCGGCCAAGGAGTCGTTCCTGCTTCGCCGCCACCTGCGGAACACGGTCGGGATGAGCAGGAGGCCAAGAAGGACAAGAACGCCGACTGCGGAGATCACCGCCCCGGCCCGCAGGCCCGGCGCGTCATAACGGAGGGCGACCGTGTGGGTCCCGTCGGGGACGGGCACGGCGGCGAAGGCGTGGTTGCCGGCGACCAGGTCCACCGGGCGGCCGTCGACCGTCGCCGACCAGCCCGGGCGGGCGATCGAGTCGGCGACGACGAGGTATCCGGCTCCGTCAGCGGTGACCTCGGCCGAGATCGTCTCGGCCTCGTCGCGGCGTACGTCGACCCGGGCGGTCGAGCCGGACGCGGCCGGCGTCGAGTCGTCGTCGAGAAGCACGGTGCCGGGCGCGACGCCCTCGGTCAGGCGCCGCACTCGCGTGGGCCCGTCGGTGACGACCTCGCTGGTGCCGGCCCAGCGGATCCGGGGCAGTGCGCTCGCGCGCTCGTAGACGACCGCGCCGGCCGAGGCGTGCACCACCCGCAGCCCGTCGCCCTTCTCCGGCCGGACCGCGGCGCAGACCGCGGAACCGTCGGTGCGACCGGCCAGCTGGACAGGCTTCTTCTTCCCCGAGAACGAGATGGTGACCGGCACCGGGCCGGACGCGAAGCGGTGGTCGGGCACGGCGACGCGCAGCTTCTCCCCGCGCTTGAGCGGCCGGTTCACGGCGATGGCCCGCTCGGAGGTGACCTTCTCTGCGCCGGCCCCGACGCTCACCCGGACGACCGTCGGCGTCTGCGCCCGCGGCTTCAGGCCGTCGGGCACGGTGACCTCGATCCCGCGCAGGTCGCCCTGCGGGACCCGGCACGTCGCCTGCTGGCCGGGCATCACCGTCAGCGGCTGCCGCTGCGCGACCGGCACCGGCGTCGGCTCCGAGACCCCGATGACCTCCATCGGCTGGGTCACCCAGTAGCGGACCGAGAGCTGGTCGAGCACCGGCTGACGCCCCGGCGTGGGCACGTTGGCGGGGAAGTCGCTGTAGGTCGGGGACAGCTGGGCGTCCGGGCTGACCGCGGCGATCAGCGCCTTCCACTCCGGCGAGGTGAACTCATGGCCTGTCGGCGTACGCAGCCGGTAGTGGTCGGCGACGGCCGAGTGCTCCCAGCTCGAGGCGCCGTAGCGCTCCTCGCCCAGGTTCTCCTTGAGGAACTCGTGGGCCGGTGTGACCGGGTAGAACTCGTCGCGGTCGGTGAGCGGCAGCACCTCGCGCGCGAACATCGTGCTCTGCGCGAGCACCGCCAGCACGAGCACCAGCGGCCCCAGCAGCCGCAGCCGGCCCCGCAGCAGCAGCGTCGCCGCCACCGCGAGGACCGAGACCACTCCCAGCAGCGCCGGCACCCGCAGCTTCGCGGCGAGGTCCGGGATAGGTCGCGAGGCGCCGTCGATGTAGACGTACGCCGCATACAGGAAGTACGCAGCCACCCCCGCAGCCGCCAGCAGCAGGACCAGCGACACCACCAGACGCGGACGCCAGGGCCGACCCTCCTCATCAGCAGACCGCGACACCTCGGCCCGCTGGAGGAGACGCTCCAGCCCGATCCCGGCCAGCACCGCACACAGGAACCCGAAGATCGAGTTGGCCCGCCCGAAGCTGTTGGAGCTGTAGCCGGGCAGCTTCTGGAGCAGCTCGAGCGGCAGCCCGCCGATCCACAGCAGCCAGACGACCGCGGCCAGCACGACCGCGAGCAGGGCGGGCGTCGAGGGGCGGCGACCGCCGGGGAGCCTGACGATCAGGGCGCACAGGACCAGGATCAGCGCCGCGACGCCGATGAAGGAGATCGACTCGATCGGGTTGTCCTCGCCGAACCAGAGCCCGTCGACGCAGGTGCCGTAGACGTCGGGGGCAACCGTCGTCAGCGCGAGACTGGCGGGCTTGACCTGGTTGGGGACCCGCCCGTCGAGCCCGAGAGCGCTCATGTTGAGCGCGAAGGGGAGCACCTGGACCGCGGAGAGCGCGACCCCGAGCCCGACCCCGCCGGCGGCGATGCCGCCCGCGACCAGCGTGCGCCGCATGTCCCGCAGCGCCAGCGCCCGGACGACCACGTAGATCCCGCCCAGGGTCAGCGCGAACATCGTCACCGCCGGGAACCCGCCGAGCAGCATCGCCGCGACGACCAGGCCGACGGCGGCGAGGTCGCGCGCGCCGCGCTCCCGCACCGCACGGTCCAGAGCCCACAGCAGCAGCGGGACCAGGCAGGCGACCTTGGTGTGCGGCCAGTTGGTCCACATCATCATGAACCCGGAGGTGAAGAAGACCAGCCCGGCGACCAGCGCGATGCTGCGCCGCACCCCGAGCCGGCCGAGGAACAGCATCATCCCGGCCAGCACCAGGACCAGCTCGGTCAGCTTCACCCAAGCCGGCGCCAGCCACATCGGCATCACCCAGTAGGGCCACGAGACCGGGCTCAGCACGGCGTGGTTCGGCAGCGAGGCCAGCGGCGCGCCCCCCACCTCGTACGGCGCCCAGGTCTGCCAGTTGCCGTGACGCGCGCCCTCGACGATGTTCTCGACGCCGGGCAGGTAGTAGTCCCAGGTGTCGCCGCGGCACCACAGCGTCCCTTGCGGGATCGGGCCGTCGGCGGCGTACGGCATCATCGCGTGCAGCCATCCGGTGTCCAGCAGCATGCCCTGTCCCACGAGCGCGGGACCGAAGGTCACCGCCACGAAGAGGACGAGAAGTGCCAGGACGACGCCCGAGCGCCACCGATCGGATGGGATCACAGCCGGAAATCTATGAGTAGTCGGGAACGGGCGCCGGTAGCGCGCGCGGTAGGTCGTTCAAGTTGTCTTTCGGTCGTTCCGGCCGGCGGGTCAGTCGCGCTTGGTCGCGACGGCCACCAGCCCGGTGCCGGTGTCGGGCCGTAGCCGTTGCAGGGCCATGAACGGGCTGGTCGCGAGGGCGATGGCGGCGCCCTTGAGCCGACCGCTGGGCTGGAACGTACGTCCGGTCGCCCGGGTGAGCTCCTCGGGTGTGAGGTCGCCCACCTTCTCCAGCTTCCTGGCGTCGATCCGGTTGCGGACCGCCTCCAGGGCGTAGCCGAGCGGCCAGCCGTAGACGGTGATGTCGACCTCGCCCAGACCGGCCTCCTCCAGCCGGTTGGTCAGCTCCTCGGGGCTGTAGCGACGGAAGTGGCCGGCGTGCCGGTCCATCGGACCGAACCGCTCCTGGAAGGCCGGCACCGACAGCACCAGCTGCCCACCGGGGCGGACGTGGGTGACCCATTCGGCCAGCGCCCCCTTGTCGTCCTCGATGTGCTCGAGCACCTCGAAGGCGCAGACCATGTCGTACGTCCTCCCCGACTCCAGCTCCGAGGACATCGCGTTGAGCACCGTTCCGCCCATGCAGGTGATCCGCTCGTACGCCACCGCGAACGAGTCCGCGTCGGGCTCGATCCCGAGGTAGTCGGCGCGGGTGGCCAGGCGGGCACCGAAGGCGCCCTGACCGCAGCCGATCTCCAGCGCCGTCGCCGGCGCCAGCCGGTCGATGATCCGGCTGACGACGTCGTAGCGGAGCCAGGCGCGGGGTGCGAGCGGAGGCAGCGGGCGGTCGGTGGCGGTGAGCGGCATCTGGTTCCTGGGTCGGGTTGGGTTCACGTAAGACATTCGAGGATGGGGGAGGCGACGGCCTGCGGGGTGTAGTGCTCGCGAGCCTGCTCGTAGGCCGCCTCGCGGAGGCGCTGGGCCTCGTCCGGGTCGTCGGCGAGCTTGGTCAGGGCCGAGGCGAGCTCCTCGGGGCTTCCGGGGGAGACGAGCATGGCCGCGCTCTCCAGCATCCGCCGCTGGGGCGCGGTGTCGGAGGTGACGACGACGGCGCCGGCGGCGGCGCCCTGGAACGCCTTGTTGGGCACCACCCGACGTGCTTGCGGGACGGTGCCGAAGATGCCGAGGCTGACATCGAACCCGGCGACGAAGTCGGGCAGGTCCTCGGCGTCGACCCAGTCGACCCAGGAGACGCGCGGGTTGCCGGCCGCGAGGCGCCGGGCCTCGTCGTACTGCTGGCCCTGGCCCACCATCGTCACCTCGATCCGCTCGTCGTCGGCGAGGATGTCGAGGGCGTCGGCGATCACCGGGGCGCCGTGGGTGGGGGAGAAGAGGCCGACGAAGACAGCCTTCAGCGGCTCCTCGGTCGGCCGCTCGAGCGCCCTGGCGCCCGCGTCGAACCACTCCTTGGTGGCACCCACCGGGCACACGACCGAGTGCCGGCGTACGTCCTCGGGCAATCCCTCCTGCTGCTCGACCGTGTCCACGATGACCACGTCGGCCTGCTTCAGCGCCATCTTGTCGATCGCCTTCATCAGGCGCAGCTTCAACCCGCCCGAGCCGGCCAGCCGCCGGTTGGTGGCGACCCCGGCCGCCGAGACCATGTGGTCGAGCAGGATGGTCGAACGCGGGTGGAGGAGACGGGCCAGGTGTACGTCGAAGTGACCCAGATAGCCGACCAGCACGGCGTCGGGACGCCCGCGCCGTCGCAGCGACTCCACGACCAGCCCGCTCCAGCAGGTCAGCAGGCGCAGCACGAGCAGCGGCAACCGCCACGGTTGTCGCAGGATCGCCACCCTCGCCGCGGTGTCCAGGCCGAGCGGCCGGTTGACCTCGGTGACCTCCGCGCCACAGGCGCGTAAGCCCTCGATGAGTACCGCGACCCGCGGATGGGAGGCCACGTCGTAGGTGCCGAAGGCGACGATGTGCATCACCTCAACGTTAGGGTCGAGGTCAAGGAAAGTTCGAGCAGCACACCCCGCATCTGAGATGTCGGCACCCGAAAAGTGCTGCCAAGGAGGACCCGTGGGCCGAGGTTGGACGAAGGCGGTGCCGCTCAAGGCGGTGGTCGTCGCGATCGTCGTCCTGGTGGCGGCGTACGCGGTCCACCGCAACTGGGACGCGCTCGTGCGGGGCTTCGAGGAGCTGCCGCTGTGGGTGCTCGGTGTCGCCTTCGCGCTGACCGTGCTCGCCCAGTGCGTCGCGCTGCTGATGTGGCGGGTGGTGCTGGCCGATCTCGGCTCGCCGCTCCCACTGGTGCCCGCGGCCAGGATCTTCTACGTCAGCCAGCTGGGGAAGTACCTGCCCGGCTCGGTCTGGACGATCGTCGGACAGATGGAGCTGGCCCGCGCCGAGCGGGTGCCGCGGCGTACGTCCCTGACCCAGGGTGTTCTCGTGCTGGCGATCGCCGTCGGCGCAGGGGTGATGGTGTCGGTGCTGCTGATGCCGTTCCTCGGCCAGGAGACGTTCGCGCGCTACTGGTGGGCGGTCCTGCTCCTGCCGCTGATCCTGGTGGCGCTGCATCCGCCGGTCTTCGCGAAGGTCGCCGACACCGGACTACGGCTGCTGCGTCGCGAGCCGCTCCGGGTGCTGCCGACCTGGCGGGGGATCGGCACGGCGCTGGCGCTGCAGAGCCTGGTCTGGCTCCTGCTCGGTCTCCAGATCTGGGTCGTCGTGGTCGGCCTGGGCGGCGACCCGCTGCCTTCGTTGCTGGCCAGCGTCGGCGGCTATGCGCTCGGGTTCAGCCTGGGCATGGCCGCGATCGGGCTCCCGGCCGGCGCCGGGCTGCGTGAGGCCGTCCTGGTGGTCGCCCTCTCCGGCGTCCTCTCGCCCGGGCTGGCCCTGCTGGTCGCTCTGCTGGCCCGCGGGATCGCCGTCCTGGTCGATGTCGTCGTCGCTTTCATCGCCGCTTTCCTGACCCGTCGCGCCGGCGACCTTCCCTCACCAGCCATCGAACCCCTCGGGAGACCCCTGTGCCCACCGCACGGCCCACCGCACCGCAGCTCTGGACCGCCGGCCTGATCGCCAACCTGATCACCTGTGCCGGCGTCTGCGCCGGCTACGCGCTCTCCTCGCCGCTCTACGGCACCAAGGACGAGGTGGCCCACGTCGACCACGCCTACCAGCTGTGGCACGGCACCCTGATCAGCATCGGCGACCCGATGCGGATGCCGCAGATCTGGGGCTACACGCTGCCCTTCGACTGGACCGGCCAGCATCCACCGCTCTTCTACCTGCTGCTGGCACCCGTGGTCGGACCGCTCACCGACGCCGGCCACCTGCTCGCCGCCGGGATGGCGGCCCGCGGCATCGCCCTCGTGATCACCTGCCTGGTCGTGGCCGCGGTGATGTGGACGACCCGCCAGATCGTCCCCAGCCGCCCCGAGGTGTCGGTCGCGGCCGGCCTGGTCACCGCGCTCAGCCCGGCACTGACCAGGCTCGGTGGCGTCGTCTTCAACGACAACCTGTTCGTGCTGTGGGCCACCCTCCTGGTCGGCCAGACGGTCTGGCTGCTCCGCAACGGGTCCCGGACCGGCGGGCTGGTGCTCTTCGGCCTGTACGCCGCCGCCGCCCTCGGCACCCGGCTCCCCGGCGTCGTCTTCATCGGCCTGTGCGCGACGACCCTCGGCCTGGTCTGGCTGATCGGCCCGCGCCGTGACTGGACGGGCATCCTGCGTCTGGGCATCGCGGTGCTCCTCGCCGTCGCCGTCAACGCGTGGTTCTACATCCGCAACTTCCGTGCCACCGGCAACTGGTCCGGCATGCAGACCGACCTCGTCGGCAAGCCCGGTGGCCCCCTGCAGGAACGGGAGGTACGTCCCGTGCTCGACGTCGCCACCGACCCCGACATCTGGTGCCAGCTGCTGATCCCGCCGGCGCTCCAGGAGCACATCACCATCGGTGCCGTGCTCACCATCGCCCCGCTCGTGCTCGGGCTGATCGTCGGCCTCCGCGCGTTCTCCCGGTCGCGGCGGGAGCCCGTCCGGGTGGCGACGGCGCTGCTGCTGCTCGCTCTGACCGCGGTCATCGTCGGGATCCAGCTGAACTACGCGGCTGGTGGCGGGGGAGCGTACTGGCGCTATCTCATCCCGCTCACCGTCGTGACCAGTCTGCTCACCGCGCTCGGGCTCGCTGCCACGCCGCGTCTGGCGGGGCCGGCGGTCGCGGTCTGGGCCGCGGCGGCGTTCGCGGTCTTCGCCGCCCACATCGCTCCGCCGAACCCGTCCGGCGGCGATCTGGCCACCGCACCGGTCTTCCAGTCGGCGGCCTGGGTCGCGACGGGCATCGCCGGTGTCGCGTGTGTGGCCGGTGTGGTGACCGTCCTTTTGGTCGCCGTCGTCCGGTCCCGGTAAGATCTCATCTGATCTGTCGTGCCCTCATCCGGAAGTGAAACATGACTGCCCTGGACCCGAGAGCGCCGCTCGTGCTCGATACACGCGAGCTCGGCCGCCGCCCGGGGTCCGAGCGTCACGTTGAGCGGACGGTGCCGGCGCCGGCGGATCTTGGTATCGAAGTCCTCTCTGTCCCTGAGGGTTCGCCGGTCGAGTTCGACCTGCGGCTCGAGGCGGTCATGGAGGGTGTGCTGGTCACGGGGACGGCTTTTGCTGTCCTCGAGGGCGAGTGCGTGCGGTGCCTGGAGCCGATCGAGGACGAAGCCGAGGTCGACATCCAGGAGCTGTACGTCTACAACGACTCTCGTGACGGCCAGGCCCCTGACGAGGACGACGAGACCAGCCGGACCGAGGGCGACCTGATCGACCTCGAGCCGGTGCTCAGGGATGCGGTGGTGCTCGCACTGCCGTTCCAGCCGATGTGCCAGGACGACTGTCCGGGACTGTGCCCCGAGTGTGGGGCGCGGCTCGCGGATGAGCCCGGGCACAACCACGGCGACAAGGTCGACCCGCGCTGGGCGGGGCTGGCTTCGCTGAAAGATGAGCCCAGCAACTAGAGTTCGCCAGTAACTAGGCTTCAGTAGCCGGTCGAGATCCGACCGGCCGAATAAGAGGAGAAAACAGTGGCTGTCCCGAAGCGGAAGATGTCGCGCAGCAACACCCGTCACCGCCGCTCGGCCTGGAAGGCCGTTGCGCCGACCCTGGTGACGTGCGCGAACCCCGCCTGCGGCGCCAAGCACATCCCGCACCGTGCGTGCGGCGAGTGCGGCCAGTACGGCGCTCGCGCCGAGCGTCGCCAGGTCCTCTGATCTGACACGCGGTTAGTCTCCTGACCAACTACGCCGAGCTTCGCAAAGCGCTCGGGGATCCGATCCTGGACCCCGAGCTGCTTGAGCGTTCGCTGACACACCGGTCCTACGCCTACGAGAACGGTGGCCTGCCCACCAACGAGCGCCTGGAGTTCCTGGGCGACTCGGTGCTCGGCGTCGTGGTCACCGAGACCCTGTATCGCATCCACCCCGACCTGCCCGAGGGCAAGCTGGCCAAGCTGCGGGCGGCAGTTGTGAACGCCCGCGCCCTGGCCGAGGTCGGTCAGGCCATCGGCCTCGGCCAGCACATCAAGCTGGGCCGTGGCGAGGAGGCCACCGGTGGGCGCGAGAAGGCGTCGATCGTCTCCGACACCGTGGAAGCGGTGATCGGAGCGGTCCACCTCTCCGGTGGCATCGAGGTCTCCACCGTCCTCGTCCACCGACTCTTCGACCCCCTCATCGAGGCGGCCTCCGACCTCGGTGCCGGGCTCGACTGGAAGACCTCCCTGCAGGAGCTCGCCGCCGAGCGTGCCCTCGGTGTGCCCGAATACGTCATCACCGATGAGGGCCCCGACCACATGAAGACCTTCACCGCGAAGGTCCGAGTCGGCGAGCAGCTCTACGGCAACGGCGTCGGCCGCTCCAAGAAGGAGGCCGAGCAGGCCGCCGCGGAGACGGCCTACGGCGAGATCCAAGCCGCTGCCTCCTCTTCCGCCTGAGACGGACTGTCCTTGCCTGAGCTTCCCGAGGTCGAGGTCGTCCGCGCCGGCCTCGAGCGCCACGTACTCGGCGCGAGGATCGTCGCTGTCGAGGTCCTGCACCCCAGGCCCGTACGCCGCCACCTCGCCGGTGCCTCGGCCTTCGCCGAGGAGCTGAGGGGCCGCGTGCTCGTCGGCGCCCGCCGCCGCGGCAAGTATCTGTGGCTGCCGCTGGACTCCGGTGACGCGCTCATGGCCCACCTCGGGATGAGCGGCCAGATGCTCGTCCAGCCGCCGGCCTCGCCCGACGAGCGGCACCTGCGCGTCCGGATCCGCCTCGACGGCGCCGCGGAGGGCCGCGAGCTCCGCTTCGTCGACCAGCGCATGTTCGGCGGCCTCTCGATCAGCCCCGGGGGAGGCGAGCTCCCGCCCGAGATCGTCCACATCGCCCCGGACCCGCTCGAGGCCGCCTTCGATGCGGAGGCGGTCGTGGCCCGCGTACGCCGCTCCTCTAGCGGCATCAAGCGGATCCTGCTCAACCAGACCTTGATCAGCGGCGTCGGCAACATCTACGCCGACGAGGCCCTGTGGCGCGCGAAGCTGCACGGCGAACGGCCGGGGGACCGGCTGACCGGCCCCAAGGTGCGCGAGCTGCTCGGCCACGTGCGCGATGTGATGACCGAAGCGCTGTCCCAGGGCGGCACCTCCTTCGACGCGCTCTACGTCAACGTGAACGGCGAGTCGGGCTATTTCGAGCGGTCGCTCGCTGCGTACGGACGTGAGGGCGAGCCCTGCGACCGGTGCGGTGCCCCGATGCGCCGCACCGCCTTCATGAACCGCTCCTCCTACTTCTGCCCCACCTGCCAGCCGGCACCTCGAACCCGGCGAATCCCGGGGTAGATAGTCCATCTGGGCTATTGCTCACGGCCCCTTCGGATCAACCGAATGTTGCGGGCCCGTGACAGTTCCGACGATCCTCAGCGTTGGTTAAGGAAACCGGATTCCCGTGGGTTAATCTCTGGTCCGTTCGTCTCCGTTCGTCCTGGGTGCAGCGATGCGCCGGCTGGGCGCAGCAGACGACGCACCGCCTTGTTCGGGCTGGCGGTTTTAGCCGGGTGGCGACGTGGTCATCCGGATCTCGGGGAAGACAAACCACGGCCCATACCGGCACAGATGAACGACAGTCTCTGCCATCGGTTGGTCAACAGCTCGACAAGGACATCAGGTGGCTCCCCACAAGCTCCCGGAAGGACGCCCAACTGTGAGAGTTGCTCGGGCGTGACGGGCTGGAGGAAGCTGGGCGAAGCCGGTGTCCGTCGAGTGCGGGACCTGGCGAGGTTCAGGCCGACGCTCAGCGTGGTCGTGCCGGTCTACAACGTGGCGGAGTACGTCGAGAAGAGCCTGCGCAGCGTCCTGGACCAGCCGCGGAACGAGATCTCGAAGCTCGAGGTGATCGTCGTCGACGACGGCTCGACCGACGGGTCGGCGCAGATCCTGCGTCGACTGGCCGCGGAGGAGTCCTGCATCACCGTCATCACCCAGCCGAACTCGGGGGTGTCCCGAGCACGTCACACCGGGATCGACGCCGCGACAGGTGAGCTGCTGACGTTCGTCGACCCCGACGACACCCTGCCGCACGATGCGTGGTCGGCGATGGTGCGGTCGCTGCGGCGTACGGGCTCGGACTTCGCGGTCGGTGCGGCAGAGCGGGTGGCCGTCGAAGGCGGGGTGGAGCGCAGGTTCATGACGCCGCTGATGCGCCGCAACCACGCGGAGGAGCGGCTCAGGTGCCGGATCGAAGACGCGCCGCTCATGCTCGCCGACATCTTCGTCTGGAACAAGATCTTCCGGCGGTCGTTCTGGACGGAGAACGCGATCGCCTTCCCCGAGCGCACGCGCTACCAGGACCAGGTCGCGCTCACTCAGGTGTTCCTTGCCGCAGACTCCTTCGACGTGATGACCGAGATCGTCTACGACTGGCAGGTCCGCTCCGACCGGTCCTCGGCGACGCAGAAGCGTGCGCAGATCGCGAACCTCGTCGAGCGGATCGACACCAAGCGCCAGACCATCGAGCTAGTTCGCGCGGCCGGCTCGGCGAAGCTCATGGAGACCCTGCTCGTCGAGGTCTTGCCGATCGACATGTGGGAGCACTTCCGCGCGGCCGTCCACCCCGATACCGAGGACCCGAGCCGCTACTGGAAGCTGCTGCGCGCCGCCGTCCTGGAGTTCTGGTACGACGCCGGGGTGCCGTTCGAGAACACGGCGGTTCCACGTGCTCAACGGCTGATGGCGTGGCTGGTCGCCCAGGACCGTGCAGAGGACCTCGTCGCGCTGATCGCGATGATCGACAGGTACGGCGCCCGGGCAGCCTTTCGGCAGCATCCGTGGCGCAACGATCCGGCGCTGCCCCTGGATCTGGGCAACATCGAGAAGGTCGATGGGAGTGCCCTGCTGACGCGGCAACCAATGCGTGGATAGGCTCGGCCCCGTGCGAGAACGTTTCCGGTTGACCCCAGGCGGTCGTTACCCCCACGAGCCTTGGTTCCACATCGGTTCATTGGGGGTGACCACGACGTGGCTCGTGGTCTTCGCGAGCATCGTCGGGCTGGTCCTCTTCGCCGTGATGGGCGGCCAGGGTGTGCTGGCCGGGCTGGCCCTGATCCAGCCCAACCTCGCCGAGCTCAAGCTGTGGACGCTGTTCACCTGGCCCTTCGCCTACCCGCAGTTCAGCATCTTCGACGTCCTGGCGATCTTCTTCTTCTGGTACTTCGGCTCCGACCTCGAGCGCAACGAGCTCGGCCGGGTCCGGTTCGCCTGGCTGCTGGTGGCCTTCACCGCGGTGCTCTCGTTCCTGGCCGTCGTCTTCGGCGCGGTGCTGGACCCGAACTACATTCTCGCCGGCCTCGGGATGCTGGAGATGATGGTGGTGCTGCTGTGGATCGCGCAGTGGCCCGACCGGATGTTCATGTTCAACATCCCGGCCTGGCTCTTCGGCGTGATCCTCGTCGGCATCCAGCTGATCCAGTACCTCGGCTACCGCAGCTGGGTGATGCTGCTGGTCTTCGTCGTCGGCCTCTTCGTCAACGCCTTCGTGGCGCGCCAGTTCGGCCTGCTCGACCGGTTCCCCTGGATCCCGCAGGTGGCCGGCGGTCCCGGCCAGCCGAAGGCGGCCAAGCCGGCCAAGGCCAAGAAGCGCAAGTCGGGCCCGACCGTGGTCACCGGTCCCTGGGAGTCCTCGACCGTCTCCAAGGACGACCAGCGGATGGACGAGCTCCTCGAGAAGATCCACGCCGAGGGCGCCGACTCGCTGACCAGCAAGGAGAAGAAGGAGCTCATGCAGCTGCGGGAACGCCGACGCCGCGGCTGAGGCGGAAATCGGCCGAAGTTGAGTGTGATCCACTCAAGTTTCGGCCGTATTCGCGGTGAATGCATGGTCGGAGGTCCCGGCTTTGGACGCGTGACGTTGACGCTTGTCGATAACGGTGTCACTCTTGTAGACGGCCCGGTATCGCGGGAACTTCTAGTGATTCCAACGAAGGAAACGTATTCATGGCGAAGGCGCTGATCGGTTACATGAGCAGCGACCTGCGGACTCCCGCCCACCTCACCGCCGAGAATGCTCGGTTGCGTGCACGTGTGCGTGAGCTCGAGGATCTCGTTCTCACTCTGAAGACGGAGAACGACGCTCTGGTCGCGGCTCACACCGCCGACCTGGACACCTCGATGCAGGAGATGCAGCCCGCCTGACCTGCGGGCAACTCTGCAACACCACGAGCGAGAGCTATTTCGTGTTTCACGGCTAGCTTCGTTCAGGGGGAACCGACTCTGAAACTCAGGGTCGGTTTCGACCTTTTGGAGCGGACTACTCACTGGTTGCGGAGCATCCCCTGAAATTCACCCTTCAGGTGGCGAGGAACAACCGACTTGGTTAAGATCACGCGGTTCGCCGCGGACGGCGGACCTCCGCATCCTCCCCCACAGGAGCTCCTCCCTTGTACTCGTTGTGCCATGCCCTGGACTCGGCGTGCGCGCTGCTGCCACCACAAGCCGCACGATGAAGGGCCGTCCTGGCCCGCGATTCGACATCCAGGCGCTGCGGGCCGTCGCGGTGTCGCTCGTCGTCGTCTACCACTTCTGGCCGCACCGGCTCACCGGTGGCTACGTCGGCGTCGACGTCTTCTTCGTCATCTCGGGCTTCCTGATCACCACGCACCTGCTGGACCACGTCCCGTCCTCGCTGCGGGACCTCGGTGAGTTCTGGGGGAGGCGGATCCGGCGGCTGCTCCCGGCCGCGCTGAGCGTGATCGCGGTGACGCTGGCGGCCACATGGTGGATCGCTCCGGCGACGCTGTGGGACGGTACGGCCCGGCAGGCGGTCGCCTCCGCCATCTACGTGCAGAACTGGTTCCTCGCGGGGGAGGCGGTCGACTACCTCGCTGCCGACAACGCCGCCACGCCGGTGCAGCACTACTGGTCGCTCTCGGTCGAGGAGCAGTTCTATCTCCTCTGGCCGGTGCTCCTGCTCGCCGTCGGCGTGGTCGCCCGCCGCCGCAGGATGTCGGTACGCCGCGTCGCAGGCGTGGCTGTGGCGCTCCTCGTGGTCGGCTCGCTGCTCTGCTCGGTCCTGATCACCGACGCCTCGGCCTACTTCGTGACCCAGACACGGGTCTGGGAGCTGGGTCTGGGCGGCCTGGTCGCGATCGCCACACCACGCCTGGGCCGGTTGCCGGCCGTCGCCCGTTTGGCGCTGGTCTGGAGCGGGCTGGGGCTGGTGGCGTACGCCTCGGTTGTGTTCGACCACGCCACCGTGTTCCCGGGTTCCGCTGCGCTGGTGCCGGTCGTCGGTGCCGCTCTGGTCATCGCCGCCGACGTACGTCGCGGCCCGCTGTCTCCGCTGTGGCTGATGGCAAGGCGTCCGTTGCAGGTGCTCGGCGACCTGTCCTACTCGATCTATCTGTGGCACTGGCCGCTGGTCGTCCTGCTGCCCTACGCGCTGGACGGTCCGGTTCCGGGCGTGGTCAAGCTCCTCGGCCTGTGTGCTGTCGTGCTGGCCGCGTGGGCGACCAAGACCTATGTGGAAGACCCGCTGCGCGGACGGCGTCCGCTCGGTCTTCCACTGCGCCGCAGCTTCGTTTTCGCGCTGGCCGGAGCACTGATCATCGGCACCTGCGGGTTCGCACTCCACCGCGAGTCCGAGGCGCAGGCCCGGCAGACCGCGGCGCCCTCGTCCACGGAGGACCCCTGCTATGCGGCGGCTGCGCTGTCTCAGGCGTCGTGCGCCCCGCACGGCTCGGGAGAGCTCTACCTGCCGCCGCTGGCCGCTGTCGACGACAAGTCTCGCCTCTTCGAGAATGGATGCGTCCTGCAGATGGACGACACGTCCCGGCGTACCTGCACCTTCGGGAGCGACGCACCCGACGCGACCCCGGTCGCGTTGGTGGGCAACTCGCATGCCGCGATGTGGGCGCCGGCGCTGGAGCTCGTCGCCCGGGAGCGTAACTGGCAGGTCACGGCCTACCTGATGTACGAGTGCTACACCGTTGACCGGCCGGTTGAGCTGCCAGACCAGGCGGCGACGAAAGCGTGCGCCGACTGGAACACCTATGTCGTCAACCGGGTCGCGGGTGGTCGGGAACGGCTGGTGGTGGTCAGCAACCGCTACTACCGCACCATGGCTGCCGCCGACGGTGATCGGGGCGAGAGCCTCGAGCTGGCCCGTAAGGCGTCCGGCCGGGTGCTGAAGCGTTGGGTGGCCGCCGACAAGAGGGTGCTGGTGATCGAGGACCCGCCCACGCCGCCGACGCCGAACACGCCGGACTGCGTCGCCGCCAACCCGCGTGATCTCGGCGCGTGCGACGGAAGTGTGAAGCAGACCGCATCACCGGACCCGATGGCGGCCGTCGCCCGCACCTCACCCCTGGACGGTGTCGAGGTGCTCGACACCACCACCGACTTCTGCCGTGATGGCAGGTGCTACGCGACGATCGGCGGGGTGGTGGCCTACTGCGACCGCTCGCACGTGACCGCGACATACGTGAAGAGTCTGACGGGCCGCCTCGACGCGGCCACGACGGCAGCCCTAGGAAATTGAAGGACCCATGCCCACACACCCCGTGACAAGTGCATCAGCCGAACCCCGTGAGGACGAGGTGCTGGCGAGCGCCGAGGACGTACGGACCTATCTCGCGCAGCTGCCGCGGGCCGCCCGCCAGGTGTCAATCGTGGTCGCCGACGTGGACCTGGTTCGCGTCCTGACGCTCGCCGACCCGGAGGTCACCGCGCACCGGTTCGCGATGCGGATCGAGCGGTGGGAGTCCCCGCACAGTCGGTGGAACGGCCGCCTCGGCTGGGCGCCAGGAGTGCTCCGCCAAGAGGTGCGCTATCCGCGCAGCGGTGTCGGCACCGCCGAGGTCGAGATCGTGCTACGCGAGCCAATTCCGCTCGCCGCGATCGTTCGCGCCGTCTACCCGCTCTTCGCGGTCACGCGCGGGCAGCACGGCTACGGGTACGTCGAGCTCGGCACCGACGCGCTCGCGCCCGCCGGACTCGGGCTGCTGCCCACGCCGACAGCCCCGGGCATCCCGGAGCTGCCGGTCGACCACCTCAGCGGCGTCGGCCTGAGCCTGGCCGACTTCGGCCTCGTCAGCGACCGATCGCGGCTGGCCGAGCTGACCGCAGTCAAGGACGACCCGGCGAACACGGTCTTCCGGCACCCGCTGGCCGTCGACACCACGACCGGACACCTGGTCGTCTCGGACCGTGGCATCGCCCCGTTGGTCGACCTCAACGTGCACAACCCGGTCGGGCGGTTCCAGGGTTGGTACGACCCCGACGGCTGGCTGACGGCGACCCTCGCCTCCGGGCAGCTGCGGCTCGAGCCGACTGCTGCCTCGAGCTCCGCGGCGACGGGGTTCGCTCAGGCGCTGACGGAGCCGCTGCGCGCCGCGGA
Organism: Nocardioides sp. NBC_00850; assembly: GCF_045207335.1. NCBI lineage: Bacteria > Bacillati > Actinomycetota > Actinomycetes > Propionibacteriales > Nocardioidaceae > Nocardioides > Nocardioides sp. NBC_00850. Next base: position 5,170,936 of record NZ_CP108845.1, on the reverse strand, counting down.
CGTGCGCAGCCTGCGCCGGATCGAGTCGGTCGATCTGTCCGGCCTCGAGGTCACCGACGCCGGCGAGGAGCGTGCGGTATATCGCCGGCTGGCCGAGCTGGCGGCCACCGGCGTCATCCTGCACTCGCTCCCCGCCGCGATGCGGCTCGCCGAGGACGTACTCGGCAAGGAGCTGGCTGCGATGCTGCGCCTGCCGCACCGACCGAGCAGCGGCCTGGTGCGTGAGCTGCGGTCGGTGCCCCAGCGACGCGAGGCGATGGAGCGCTTCGGCGGTTTCTTCGAGCTCGCCGGCCACGCCCAGGAGCACGGGCACCGGCTGCTCCCCAAGGTCAGCGCCGTCCTCTCCACAATGCGGCCGGGCCGGGTCGCCGGGGTGATCGAGGCACTCGCCGCGCAGCGTTATCCGCACCTGGAGATCATCGTCGCCGTCCACGGTGCCGAGGGGCCGCTCCCGCCGCGGCTGGAGAAGGTCATCGCAGCAACCGGCGCGATCGTCACCCGCCACGAGAAGGCGAAGGCGTTCGGTTCCGTCCTGGCCGACGCGGCGCGGGTGGCGTCGGGAGACCTGGTCGTGAAGATCGACGACGACGACATCTACGGCCCGCAGGTGATCGGCGACCTGGTGCTCGCCTACCTCTACTCCGGTGCCGACATGGTCGGGAAGACGACCGAGTACCTCTACCTCGAGGCGCTCGACCACACCGTCCACCGCACCTTCGCGACCGAGGCGTACCACTACCAGCTCGCCGGCGGCGCGATGATGCTCTCCACCGGCATGCTCAACGAGATCGGTGGATGGCGGCCCACACCCAACTCGACCGACCGGTCGGTGCTGATCCGGGCGGGGAACGCGGGTGCGATCGGCTATCGCACCCACGGGCTCGGCTACGTCTACATCCGTCACGCCGACGGACACACCTGGCGGCGTGACGACTCCAGCCTGGTCGCCGGCTCCTACGAACAGTGGCCACGCTTCATGCCCGAGATCGTCGAAGGCTGAGCGCTCACGCGCTCGGCCGTCCAGAACCCCCTAGCGAAACCCCCACAGAAGGCCCAGAGAAGGACTCCATGCCGAAGTCATTGACCCCTAATCCCGCGCTCAGCGACGTCGTCTTCAAGAACCAATGGCGCGACGTGTTCGACGGCACCGTCCCGGATGGCTGGGAGCCGACGCTGAAGGTCTCGGTGGTCACCGCCGCCTTCAACTCCAAGACCCTCGATCTCACCCTCGCCTCGCTCGCGGCGCAGGACTATCCCGAGGAGCTCCTCGAGGTCATCGTCATCGACGACGGCAGTGAGCCGGCTGTCGAGATCGGGAAGTACGCCCCGAAGAACACGCGACTGATCCGGGTCCACGAGGAACTCGGCGAGGGCTGGGGACGCTCCAACGCACTGCAAATCGGCATCGAGGCCTCCGACGGCGACATCATCTACTGGGTCGACTCGGACATGATCCTCTTCTCCAACAACGTGCGTGAGCACGCGAAGTGGGCGCACTTCATCCCCGAGGCGGCGACCATCGGCCACAAGGGGTTCGTCGAGGAGTGGGACTTCACTCCCGAGCAGGTCTTCGAGGAGGTCAGATCCGGCGAGATCCGCAAGCACCACGACCTGGAGACTCTGCACCGGCACTGGTCGCTGGACATCTACGAGGAGACCAACGACCTCAACGCCAGCGGTGGTCGCAACTACTCCACGCACATGGGGGCGTGCGCCACGGTTACCCGCTCGGTCTACGAGCAGACCTTCGGGCAGCGTCCTGAGCTGAAGCTCGGAGACGACACCGAGATCGCCTACCAGATCTGGCAGCGGGGCGCGGTCTTCATCCCGGTGCAGTCGGCCCAGACCTATCACCTGGGTCGTGCGACGGTGCAGGACAAGGGCCGCGAGGTCGCTCATTTCAACGACGTCCACTTCGCGCAGCGGATGCCGATCCCGCGCTACCGGCGTGCCGCGACGAACCGTCAGTGGGAGGTGCCGTTCGTCACCGCCGTGGTAAAGGTCGACATCGACACCGCCGAGGTGGCCCGGCGCTGCGTCGACATGCTGCTCAACCAGACCGAGTCCGACCTGCAGGTGCTGCTTGTCGGTCCCTGGTCGACGCTGGAGACCGGGCGGCGTCGGGTGCTCGCCGACGTGGCGGTCGAGCTTCATCTGCTGCAGGAGTGGTACCGGTGCGAGGGCCGCGTCACGATGGTCGAGGACGACCCCGACGACGTCTTCCCCTCGCCCTACCGCCTCGACGTACCGGTCACCCTCGGACTGGGACCCAGCGCGTTGAACGAGATCATGCGGGACGTCTACGGCAACGACCTCGGCGTGGTGAACTACTTCCCGCCCGAGGGTGTCGAGCAGTCCGAGGTTCTCACGATCAGGCCGACCCAGGCCTACAGCCGCGCGTTGCGATACGCCTCCGAGACGGTCAGCCCCATCGAGGCTCTCGACGCCGTGTGGGGGGTCGAGTGGCGCTCCAGCAAGGAGCTCGGTCTCATCGACCTTCGCACGGCCGAGCCGGTCAAGAAGATCACCCGTGGGGACAGTGATCTGGCCGTGGCCGATCTGCGGGAACAGCTGGCGATGGCACGCCAGCGGATCGAGAACGTCAGGAACCGGGCACATGCCAACCGGAAGCGCGCTGAGGTCGCCGAGGCACGTGCCGAGGCGCTGGGCATCAAGCGCCGCGTCCGCAGCAAGGTCGGGCGGGTTGCGCGCGGTCTGCGGCGTTCATGAACGGGATCACCGAGGAGCAGATTCAAGGGCTCGTCGAGGCCAGAGACGTCGCCAGGGCCATAGCCGCGCTCGAGGCGTGGCGCCAGCAGAGCGGGCGGAGTCCTGACGAGGGGCTGTTGATCGCCGCCGAGGCCCTGCAGAACGGTGCCGGTCGTCTCGTTGCTGACCGTCTGGTCCGGCCGGACGGGACCGTTGACGGGAGCAGGTTCAACGCCGTCGTGCGCTTCCTCAGCTTCTACGGGCTGCAGGATCTGGCGGCCGGAGTGGTTGGCGAGGTGGAGCAGCTCGGGTTGCTCCCCGGCGGCGACCAGCGGTTGGAGAGCGCCAAGAGCGTCATCGACGGCGTGCGTCGCCAGTTCGAGGAGTTCACCAAGCACGTCGACAGTGGGGCATACGAGCTCGTCCGGCTCACCGAAGCGCGCGAGTTCGAGCGCCGGCCGATGCCAGATCGCCTTCCGCTCGACACCGAGGCAGACCTGGTCTGCTTCCAGACCGGGTCGAGGATCGCGGATCAGCCGTCCACCTTCGACCAGGACTTCGCCGAGCTGCCGGCCGATCAGCGCGAGGTCCTGCTGGCGGCCGGGTTCGACCGCGGACACACCGAGACCGACGTCGAGCGGGTCTTCCTCGCCCGAGACGTGCGTTTCTGCATCAGCAACGAAGACGTCGCCACGGCCTTCACCGGACAGCGCCGTACCCGCGCGATCCGCGCCTCCCGGTACGCCAAGGCCAGCAGCCTCAACATCGCCGCGCCCGTCACCGACCAGATCCCTGCTGCGTACGTCTTGCCGTTCGCGCACAACTACGTGAACTACTATCACGCGATCGCTGAGACGGCGGCCGGCCTGCGAAGCGTCCACCGGGTGCCCGACCACGTCCCGATCGTCTACGTCGAGGACCGATTCGGTGTCCTGCCCTTCGTCTTCGAGCGGCTCGGGCTCGACCCGTCCCGCCTGGTCGCGGCCAAGGATCTCGAGACCACCCTCGTCGCCTGTGCCTACTGGCCGGACCCGCCGCCGTTCCTGTGGGCGAGCTGGGTCTATGACTTCTTCGGCGCACTGGGGTCGGGCGACATCGACCGCCGCTACCGCCGCGTCTACCTCTCCCGGGCCCGGTCGGTACGCTCATTCGACAACGAGGCCGACGTCGAGAGCGCCCTCGCACACCTCGGCTACCAGATCGTCTACGCCGAAGACCTGGACATCGACGAGCAGGCACATGTCTTCGGCGCCGCCGACGTCATCGTCGCCCCACACGGTGCCGGCCTCACCAACCTGGTCTTCTCCCGCTCCGGCACCCGGCTCGTGGAGCTCTTTCCCTCGACGTTCGTGAAACCCAACTTCTATCTCAGGTCCAAGCACCTCGGCGTCGACTATCGGGCCATGGTCGTATCCGACAACACCGTCGACCTGAGCCTTCTCCTCCAGCTCGTCGGGAGTGTGGATCGGCCGTGGGCTCCGGGCTGGTTGGCTGCGTGGTCGGTGCGGCGCTGAAGGCGGTTCGTCACCTGTGGCGGGTGGCCGACGACAGGCTCAAGCTCGACGTCCGTCGATGAGTGACCTCAGCGGGTTATCCTCGACCCGCTGGGGTTCCCCTGAGCAGCGGCGATTAGATTTGCTGGCTCACCTCAGCCACGCTGATGTGTTGCGAACTGTGTACGACCACGTGGTCCTGAGCCGGGGGAGAAGCCGATGTACCTCAAGCGTCTGACGCTGAAGGGTTTCAAGTCGTTCGCCTCCGCGACGACCCTCGAGCTCGAACCGGGGATCACCTGCATCGTCGGCCCCAACGGCTCGGGCAAGTCCAACGTCGTCGACGCGCTCGCCTGGGTCATGGGTGAGCAGGGTGCCAAGAGCCTGCGCGGCGGAAAGATGGAGGACGTCATCTTCGCCGGCACGGCCGGGCGCGCCCCTCTGGGCCGCGCCGAGGTCTCGTTGACGATCGACAACACCGACGGCGCGCTGCCGATCGAGTACGCCGAGGTCACCATCTCGCGCACGATGTTCCGCAACGGCGGCTCGGAGTACGCCATCAACGGCAGTCCGTGCCGGCTGCTCGATGTCCAGGACCTCCTGTCGGACTCCGGTATCGGCCGCGAGATGCACGTCATCGTCGGCCAGGGCCAGCTCGACACGATCCTGCGCGCGACCCCGGAGGACCGCCGCGGCTTCATCGAGGAGGCCGCCGGCGTCCTCAAGCACCGCAAGCGCAAGGAGAAGGCGCTGCGCAAGCTCGACTCCACGCAGGTCAACCTGGACCGCCTCCAGGACCTGCTCGTCGAGATCCGCCGCCAGCTCAAGCCGCTCGGCCGCCAGGCGGAGGTCGCCCGCCAGGCGCAGACGGTGCAGATGGACGTACGCGACGCCAAGGCCCGCATCTACGCCGACGACCTGGTCACCGCGAAGACCGAGCTCGACAAGGAGCTCGCCGACGAGGGCGCGCTGTTGGCCCGGAGGGCCGAGGTCGAGGAGACCATCGCGGAGGGCCGCGAGCAGGAGGCGGTCCTCGAGGCCGCGCTGCGCGAGGACCTGCCGGCGCTGGCAGCCGCGCAGGAGACCTGGTTCGCGCTGAACTCGCTGCGCGAGCGGCTGCGAGGCACGCAGTCGCTGGCCTCCGAGCGGGTGCGCAACGCGGCCGGCTCCGAGGACCTGGAGGTGCGCCAGGGGCGTGACCCTGAGGAGCTCGAGGCCCAGGCCGAGGTGGCGCGCGAGCAGGAGGAGACCGCAGACGCCGAGGTCGAGGAGCTTCGCTACTCCCTCGAGGAGGCCGTCGAGTCTCGTAAGGAAGCGGAGGATGCCGCGGCCGAGGAGGAGCGCCGGGTCAAGGGGCTCGAGCGCGCCGCCGCCGACCGTCGCGAGGGGCTGGCCCGGTTGACCGGTCAGGTCAACGCGCTCAAGTCGCGGGCCGCTGCCGCCGATGACGAGGTCGGGCGGCTGACCGCCGCTCGCGAGGAGGCGCTGGCGCGCGCCGAGCGGGCCCAGCGCGACTTCACCGCCCTGGAGACCAAGGTCGCCGGGCTGGACGCGGGGGAGGAGGGCCTCGACGCCGAGCACGAGGCCGCCGCCGCCGCGCTCGAGGACATCGAGGAGCGACTCGCCAAGCTGCAGGCCGAGGCGTCGCAGGCCGACCGGGACCGTTCGACGTTGGCCGCCCGCAAGGACGCCCTGGAGATGGGTCTGAACCGCAAGGACGGCGCCGGCGCGCTGCTCGGCTCCGACCTTCCGGGAGTGCTGGGGTCGGTCGCCTCGCTGCTGGCGGTCCGCTCCGGCTACGAGGCCGCGATCGCGGCGGCGCTCGGGACCGCGTCGGACGCGGTCGTCGTCGAGTCCGCCGAGCGTGCCGTCGGCGCGATCGAGCACCTCAAGACCGAGGATCTCGGCCGCGCCGGGCTTCTCCTGGGCGGCTCCCCCGAGGAGACCGGCGGCTGGCCGGCGCTGCCTGCCGGCGCCGAGTACGCGCTGGACGTGGTCGAGTGCCAGCCGGTGCTGCGGCCCGCGGTGGCGCGGCTGCTCGACAAGGTCGCGGTGGTCGAGGACCTCGCCACGGCCCGGGCGCTCGCGGCGGCTGACCCCGACGTCACCGCGGTCACCCGCGAGGGCGACCTGATCGGCGCCCACTTCGCCTCCGGCGGCTCCTCCAGCGTACCCAGCCTGATCGAGGTGCAGGCCGCGGTCGACGAGGCCACCGCCCAGCTCGCCGACGCCCACGCGGTCTCCGAGCGCGCCACCTTCGAGACCTCCCGGCTCGAGGCCGAGCGGCTGGCCGCGCAGAAGCGGGTCGACGTCGCCCTGGCCAAGCTGCACGAGTCCGACGCGACCCTGGCCGCCGTCGCCGAGGAGCTCGGCCAGTTCGGGGCGCAGTCGCGTGCGGCTCGCGGCGAGGCCGAGCGGCTGCTGGCCGCCGTCGAGCAGGCACAGGAGGCGCGCGAGAACGCCGTCGCCGGGCTCGCCGAGCTCGAGGAACGCCTCGCGATGGCCGAGGAGGACCCCGAGGACGAGCCCGACCTCAGCGCCCGCGAGGAGCTGGCCCAGGCCGCCCGCGACGCACGACAGCGTGAGATGGACGCGCGGTTGGCGCTGCGTACCTCCGAGGAACGCGCCCGCGCGCTGGCCGGCCGTGCCGACGGTCTGCTCCGCGCGGCCCGTCAGGAGCGCGAGCAGCGCGCCAAGGCGGCCGCCCGCCGTGAGCAGATGCGCCGCGAGGGCGAGGCCGCGCGAGCGGTCGGCACCGCGGTGGCGTACGCACTGGACCGTCTGGAGGTCTCGGTGCAGCAGGCCGCCCGCGCCCGCACCGAGATCGAGGAGTCCCGCGCTGGGCGCGAGCAGGCGCTGCGCGAGTGCCGCTCGCTGCTGCGCAACCTCGGCAAGGAGCTCGAGGAGCTGGTCAACTCGGTCCACCGCGACGAGATGGCCCGCGCCCAGCAGCGGATGCGGATCGAGCAGCTCGAGGAGCGGATCCTCGAGGAGCTCGGCCTCGACCCCGAGGCGATCGTGAAGGACTACGGCCCTGACCAGCTGGTCCCGCAGCACCCCGACGAGGACGGCAACGAGCGCGAGCCGATCGCCTACGTCCGTGCCGAGCAGGCCAAGCGGCTCAAGATCGCCGAGAAGAACCTGCGCGCGCTGGGCAAGGTCAACCCGCTTGCCCTCGAGGAGTTCGCGGCCATGGAGGAGCGTCACAAGTTCCTCACCGAGCAGCTCGAGGACCTCAAGCAGACCCGCAAGGACCTTCTCGACATCGTCAAGGAGGTCGACAACCGCGTCGAGCAGGTCTTCACCGAGGCCTGGGAGGACGTACGCGTCGCCTTCGACCACGTCTTCGCGCGGCTCTTCCCGGGCGGTGAGGGCAGGCTCGTGCTCACCGACCCGGACAACATGCTCACCACCGGCATCGAGGTCGAGGCGCGCCCGCCGGGCAAGAAGGTCAAGCGGCTCTCGCTGCTCTCCGGCGGCGAGCGGTCCTTGGTGGCCGTAGCCTTCCTGGTCTCGCTCTTCAAGGCGCGCCCCTCGCCCTTCTACATCCTCGACGAGGTCGAGGCCGCGCTCGACGACACCAACCTCGGCCGGCTCCTGGAGATCTACGAGGAGCTGCGCGAGTCCTCGCAGTTGCTCGTCATCACCCACCAGAAGCGCACGATGGAGGTCGGCGACGCCCTCTACGGCGTCACCATGCGCGGCGACGGTGTCACCACCGTCATCTCGCAGCGCCTCCGCGACGCCCAGCCTGCCTGATCCGCGTGGCTTGCCGACGAGCACGAACCACCCGACTGGCTCACCTCAACCTGCTGCGTCACTGATCGCTGTCGTTGAGGGCGGCGATCCGGTCGGCGTCCGCGAGCGCTTGGAGACGTAGCGCCCGCGCTGACCAGAGCATCCGATCGGCGGCTTCCTTCCGGGTGAGCCCGGCGACGTCGGTGAGCCAGACGAGTGACTCGATGCCGACAGCACTGCGGACGGCCAACGCCAGGAGATGGATCTCGGTGTCGGTGAGTCGTGGGCGCAACGGCTCCAGGGCCTCCTCGAACCAGGCGATGGCCCGGCCCTGACGTAGAGGCAGGGATTCGCTCGAGGTCTCCGGATCGAGCGAGAGCCGCAGCATCGTCCGCTGCTGGTGCTCGGTGTCGACGACGATCTCGATGAAGGCCGCGACGGCACCCAGGAGACGCGCCTCCGGATCATCACCGGCGTTGTGTGGGACCAGGGTGGTGGCGGTGGTTTCAGGGTGCGCTGCGACCAACAGGGCCTTCTGGGTGGGGAAGTAGCGATAGGCGGTCGTGCGTGAGACGGACGCGGCCTCCGCGGCAGCCTCGACCGTCGGTGCGGCACCACCTTGGGCGACGAGGTCCCGCGCGGCAGCCACCAAGGCATCGCGGGTCCGCTGCTTCTGTCTGGTTCGGCCGGTACGCACGTACGGCATTGACATGGGCATCACGGTACCTTAGTGTCATTATGGGACTCAAGTCCCATAATGAAGGCAGGTCGCCATGGAGACGCGAGAGACAACCGTGCGAGCGGACGGGCAGGGTGAGCGTCGCTGGTTCTGCGGCGGCGGGGTACACACCTGGCTGGCCACCGAGGAGGAGACCGGCGGCGCGTACCTGCTCTTCGAGGACGCGCTGGATGAGGGCAAGACGACTCCGCTGCACCAACATCCCGAGGCGGACGAGACGTTCTACATGCTCGAGGGCGAGGTTCGGCTGTACATCGCCGGCGAGGAGCAGCGGCTCGCGGCGGGCGGTATCGCGATCATCCCGCGCGGCGTGCCTCACGCGTTCATGGTGGTGACGCCGACGGCACGGATGCTCTGCCTCCAGACGCCGGGCCGAGGGGAAGCGTTCTACCGGCACGCGAGCGAGCCGGCCGGCCCTGGCGACCAGCCGATGCCGGACTTCGGGCGGGTCCGCGCGGCAGCTGCTGCTACGGGTGCGATCGAGATCCTCGGCCCTCCGCCGTTCTGACTGACGCCCCGCCTACCGCCCCTGCTCGCGGCTCAGCGCCCGCGGCGGTAGGAGCGGATGAGGCTGGAGGTCGACGCGACGTACGCCGCAGAGTGCGCAGCGCACGTAGACGACTCGGCCCTCTGAGGTCTGATGGCTGGACTCGGTGAGCCAGCCGTGGTCGTGGGTGGCGTCCGCACGCCGGGACTCCTCTGTTGCGCTGCCGGTCATGGTCGCCACTCTGCTGTAATGGTCTTATGCATCTCAACCCTTACGGCGAGTACGCCGTGCTCCTGGCCGCCTCGCTCGCCGACGATTGGCCTGCGGACCGGGTCAGCATCGAGGCCCGGACCCGGCAGTTCGGGATGACGATGGACTTCGCCGAGTCTCCAGACGACCACGCGCGCACTCGGCAGGTGATCGATGAGTGGCTTCGCGTCGTCGATGCGTCGGAGCCGGGGGAGAGGGCGCGGTTGCTGAACGAGCTGATGGCGCAGGCGACCGCGTATCCGCGGCTGACCGACCACGGGCGTGAAGGGTGGCACATCCACTACCGCGATGACACCAACGATTCCCTTCCCGACGTGCTGCGAGCGGTGATCAGCGTGGGCACGGCGCTGCACCTGACCACTCGGGGCATCCATCGGCTGAGCCGGTGCGCTGCCGGCGAAGCAGAGGGGGACCCATGCGCCGCGGTGGTCGTGGACGTGACCCGCAACGGACGACAGCGCTACTGCTCGGTCCGCTGCGCCAACCGCGCCGCGGTCCGCCGGCACCGCGCCCGGCGCTCGCTGGCCGCTCACTGATCGGAGCCGTCAGGTCGAGTCGCTGACGGCTGGGGCCGGCGGGAGGCACACTGACCCCATGAAGTCCGCGTCCGACGGAGGCCGTCCTGAGCTGCGGATGCGTCTTGCGGCGGAGGCGGCGAGCGTGCCTGGTGCGCGCAGATTCGTCACGGACGGGCTGGTGGAGTGGGGCCGCGGGCATCTCGTCGACGATGCCGCCTTGTGTGTCACCGAGATGGCCGCGAACTCTGCCCTGCACAGCGGCAGCCCCTACATGCAGGTCCGACTGCGTGACCTCGAGCCGGGCGTACGGCTCAGCGTCGAGGACGACGGCGCGCTGGTCCCGCTTCCTGCAGTGGCCCCGCCTCCTGTCGAGAGTCAGGGCACCACCGGGCGCGGGTTGGTGATCGTGTCGGTGCTGGCGAAGTCGTGGGGGATCGAGGAGCGTGTCGACGGGCGACGCATCTGGGCCGAGCTCGCCGGCGACGGCGTCGAGCACGACGTACGACCTCCCATGGTGGAGTACGGCGAGCAGGCGATGCCGGAGCCGGCCGCCCTTCCCGCGGACTGGGTCACGGTTCGGCTTCCCGCCTGTCCGGTGCAGCTGGGGCTCCAGATCGACCAGCGCCTCGACGATCTGGTCCGTGAGCTCCAGCTCATCGACTCCGAGGACGGCCCGACCCCGCCGCGCGAGCTCGGCGAGCTCATCGAGCGGCTGGTGACTCGACCGGCCTTCGCGCGCCACCTGGGGCGTCGTACCGCCCTGGACGCAGCCGCGGCGGGGCTGGAGTACGTCGACATCGAGATGACCCTTCCCCGTGAGATGGCTCCCATGCTGCGTGAGCTGCTGGCCGCGGACAACCTGGCCGACGAGCTCAGCGAGACCCACCAGCTGCTCACCCTGCGCTCCACTCCGGAGATGGTGTCGCTACGGACCTGGTTCACCGACAGCATCGTCGGCCAGGCGGAGAACGACGCCGACCCGGTGCCGTACGACGACTGGGTCAAGGCGAGAGACGGCGCTGGGTGATATAGCGGTTGACGCCTGACTGGTACTTCGATGTGGCATCAGACCAGGTCCTCGGCGATATGAACGCGTATGTCTCGTGAACGTTCAATGAACAAAAGGTCAACGCGCGCTAGCAATGGCGCTGATTGGTAAAGGCGGTCCTCTTGAGCCGTCTAGAATTCCTCAGCCGCCGGCTGATTGGTGGCTCCGGCGAGACCCGTCTCGTCATGTTGACGTCCGTCCGGGGGAGCGTCACGTCATAACGAGAAACCTTCGAGGACCCCCCACATGCCTTCGACCCTGCTGTCGTTCCCCCATTACGCGAGCAACCCGTACCTGACCATGCTCACCGTGGCGCCGCGAGCCGCGGGCTGGGACGTCACGGACGGCATACGAGGTCTACGCCGGCTAGAGGCGCGCGCGGAGCACATGGGGCGGGGAGACGTGCTTCACGTCCACTGGACCTCGCCTGTGACGGCCGGCTGCGAGAGCGTCGAGGAGGCCTGGGCCAACGCGGCCCGGTTCGAGGACGTGCTGAGCGGCCTGCGTGACCGTGGCGCCGACGTGCTGTGGACGGTGCACAACTCGATCGCCCACGAGGCCGACTACGTCGATGTCGAACTGGCCGTCGCCAAGGCACTGGCGAGCTACGCGACCCGGATCATCCGGCTCAACCCGGCGACCATCGAGGAGACCGCGGCCTACTACGCGCTCCCGCCGGACAAGGTGGTCGACCTGCCGCACTCGTCCTACCTCGGTGTCTACCCCGACGGTGGTGACGACGCCGCCTCGCGCGAGCGCATCGGGGTCCCGCAGGGGGTGCCGACGGTCGGCTTCATCGGTCAGATCCGGGCGTACAAGGGCCTCGACGTGCTCTGCCGAGCGGTGGAGATCGCTGCCGAGCAGGTGCCCGACCTGACCTTCGTCGTGGCCGGCAAGGTGGTGCCCGCCTCCGACGTGGAGACGGTCGAGGAGATGCTCTCGGCGCCCAACATCGTCAAGCGGCTCGGGTTCGTCGAGGCCGCAGACTTCTCCGACTGGATGCGGGCCAGCGACGTCGTGGCGCTGCCCTACCGCCGCATCCTCAATTCCGGCTCGCTGCTAGCCGCCGGCACCTTCGGCCGCACCGCCCTCATCCCCGAGGGCACCCCGGTCGCGCGGCAGTTCGCTGACGAGCCGTGGGTGGTGACGTACGCGCCGGAGCCCGATGAGCCGGTGGCGCTGGCGGCGGCGATCCTGGAGGCCCTGGACGGGCAGAAGTCGCGGCATCAGGCCGCTCGGGAGTTCACACGTGCGTACACGCCCTATGACATGTCGCGCGACTACCTGCGGCTGCTTGACGGGCTGGCAAGCGATCTGGCCGGCGATCTGGAGGGTGCAGCCTGATGGCCACCCCTGAGCTCTCCGTCGTCGTCCCGACGCACGATGTCGGCCTGTGGGTCGGCGAGCTGCTCTCCTCCATCCTCGAGGACCAGTCCACGCCTGCCGATCCGGTGGACCTGGAGGTCATCGTCGTCGACGACAGCTCGACCGACGAGACGTTCGAGATCGCCGAGGCGTACGCCGCCCGCGACCCCCGCCTGACGGTGGTCCGCTCGCCAGGGAAGGGTGGGGGACAGGCGCGCAACCACGGTGTCTCGCTGGCGCGCGGCCGCTTCCTCGCGTTCGCGGACGGCGACGATCTGGTGCCCCGCGGGGCGTACGCCGCGATGCTGCGCAAGACGCGGGAGACCGGCTCGGACATGGTCGTCGGCCGGTTCTTCAAGCTGTTCAGCGACCGGGTCTGGTGGCCGGTGCGGGCATGGCCGGCGTTCGACGAGGAGCGCACCCTGGTCACGCTGGCCGACGCGCCGTCGGCCCTGCGCAACCGGGCCTGCTGGAACCGGGTCTTCCGGCGCGACTTCTGGGATGCCGCCCAGATCTCGTTCCCCGACGCCTCGCGCTCCAACGACATCGAGCCGATGGTGCACGCGCTGACCAGGGCCCGCTTCGACATCGTCACCGAGACGGTCTACGTCTACCGCGACCGGCCCGGACCGGGATCGATGACGGCGAAGTCGCACTCGCCGGCCGGGATCATCAGCTATCTCGAGCAGGAGCTGCGCTGTGCCCGCCGGATCGTTGCGCTCGGCGACCCGAAGGTGCTCGCGGAGTACGCCTCGCTGATCTTCGACGCCGACGGCTGGATGGCGATCGTTCGCGCGCTGCGGGGCATGTCCGTGATCGACCCGGTGGCGCTGGATCCGGCGCGGGCGCTGATCGCCGAGCTGGTCGAGCTCTTCGACGACGGTGTCGTCGACGACCTCGAGCGCGACAAGCGGTGGGGCTGGCGCCTGGTCGAGTCGGGCCAGTGGGCGACCGCCGCCCGCCTGATCGGCGAGGACGTCCGCTGGGGCGACCGGACGGTCGCCGACATCCTGGAGACGCTGCAGCTGGTCGCGGACAGCGGCGTGGTGCCGCTGCGTACGCTCCAGCGGCCGCTCGTCAACGCCATCGCGACGATCTCGCTGGGCGACGAGACGCTCGTCGGGGACGACCTTGCCGACCTCGTGCTCAAGCACCGCGACCTGTTCACGGTGGTCGCGGAGGCAGCCGCGGCAGTCGAGGTAGTCGAGGCCGGCGACGCTGACGGGGCCACGGGTTGGCGGCTCGACCGGATCTTGGCAGCTCTCGACGAGGGCCCGGAGCTGCTGCGCCATGTCGTCTCGGGCGCGACCGACCCAGTGACCGCAACCTCGCTCGCGCTCGTGGACGGGCGCGCTCACCTGCGACTGGCACACACGATGGTGGGCGCCGAGCGGCTCCGGGTGGTGTTCCTTCACGACCGTCGACGCCGGGTCCTGGACTACGCTGCCACCGAGCTCGCCTCCGGGCACCTCGAGGTGGCGCTGCCGACCGCCGCCCTCTCGGGTGGGCGGTGGTGGGTCCGGTTCGAGGGTCGCGACGCGCTGGGCGAGTTCGACGGGCCGGTCGTCATCCCCGAGGACGTCATCGGCGAGCGGGTCGGCGAGCGCGCGCGAATCGTCCAGCTCGACGGTCGCCCGCGCCACGGGATCGAGATCCCGCTGACCTTCGGCGAACGGGGTGTCCGCAAAGCCCGCCGGGTCGCCGGCCGGATCGTCCGCAGGGTGCGCCGGTGACCGCTGTCGCCGTCGCGCCCGCCAAGGACGGGCAGCCCGGGCGGGCCGGGCAGCCCGCGCGGGACAAGCGGCCGGAGATCCAGGCGCTGCGTACGGCCGCGGTGCTGGGGGTCGTGCTCTTCCACCTGTGGCCGGGCGCGATCCGGGGCGGTTACGCCGGCGTCGACGTCTTCTTCGTCATCTCGGGCTTCCTGATCACCTCCCACCTGGTGCGAGAGGCCGCCAAGCCGGGCGGGGTGCGGCTGGGCGCCTTCTGGGCGCGCCGGATCCGGCGGCTGCTTCCGGCGGCGCTGCTGGTGCTCGTGTGCAGTGCGGGGGCGACGTACGTCCTGGTGCCGGAGGCCCTGTGGCAGCAGTTCCTGCGGGAGACGGTCGCGGCCGCGTTCTATGTGGAGAACTGGCAGCTGTCCTGGGCTGCGGTGGACTACCTCGCCGCCGAGGACCCGCCCTCGCCCGCGCAGCACTACTGGTCGCTCTCGGTCGAGGAGCAGTTCTACTTCATCTGGCCGCTGCTGATCGTCGCGGCGACGCTCCTGACCCGGCGACGGCCGAAAGTGCGGCTGACGGCGATCCGGGCGGTCTTCCTTGCCGTCTTCGTGGTCAGCTTCGTGGCCTCGGTGTATGTCACCGCGACGGACGGCGCCGACTCCTACTTCGTCACCTACGTGCGCGCCTGGGAGTTCGCGGTCGGCAGTCTCATCGCTGTGCTGCCGTTCTCCCTCAAGCGCGTGCCCGGGCGCTGGGCGCCGTACCTCGCGGTGGCCGGCTGGCTCGGGGTGCTCGGCGCGCTGTTGCTCTTCAACGACTCGCTGCCGTTCCCGGGCTGGGTGGCGCTGCTGCCGGTCGTCGGCACCGCGCTGGTCATCTGGGCGGGCGCGCCCCGCGGCCTCGGGCTTCGGGTCGTCGGCCATCCGGTCGTGCAGTGGATCGGGACGGTCTCCTACTCGCTCTATCTGTGGCACTGGCCGCTCGTGGTCGTGCTCCCCGAGACCGGCCCCGTGCTCGGCACCTGGCTCCGCGAGCCGCTGATCCTCCTGGTCACCATCGGCCTCGCGGCCCTGACCTACCGGTTCGTGGAGACGCCGTTCCGCACCGGACCGATCTTGGAGACCGCCCCGCGGGCCTTCCTCTTCGGGGTGCTCGGAGCGGCCCTGGTCGCCGCCGTCGCGGTCCCCGGGATCCTGCACGGGCGCAACCTGGTCGAGGAGAGTCGCGCCCAGGCTGAGGCGCTCGCATCGGGAGACACCGAGTGCTTCGGCGCCGCCGCCTTGATGGAGGGGTGCCGGAACCCGGAGCTCGACGGCGTACTTCTCCCTGCGCCGATCGCCCGCAAGGATGACACCGGCCGGGCCTACCGGTGCTACCTCCCCGAGATCGAGACGTACGCCGCCGACGCCCGCCCCGAGGTCTGCCACCTCGGCTCCGACGACCCGGATGCGCTCAGGGTCGCGCTGGTCGGTGACTCGCACGGCGCTTCGCTGATCCCCGGCCTGACCCGGGTCGCCGAGAGCTCAGGATGGTCGGTCGACACGTTGGTCGCCAACGGCGGTGGGCTGCTCCCGGCCACTGCTGGTGACCCGCGCCGCGCCTACCGCGAGGCGTTGATCGAGCAGCTCGACCAGGGGGCGTACGACGTCGTGCTGGTCACCCAACGCCGCAATCCGAACCTCGCGGCCGGCGAGCCGAACCCGGTCGCCGACCAGCTCGCCCAGGCCTGGAAGCCGATCCTCGAGCGGGGCACGAAGATCATCGCGCTCGCCGACAACCCGTACCTCACCCCCGAGGCGGCGACCTGCCTCGACGAGATCGAGACGCTCGCGGACGCCGGCGCGTGCGAGATGACCCGCCAGGAGGCGTACGCCACCTCTGACCCGCTCGCCGAAGCGGTCCGCCTGGCAGGGCCGGGCGCTTCGCTGATAGACCTCTCTGCGGCCTACTGCGACGAGGACCGGTGTCCCCTGGTGGTCGGCCACGTGCAGGCCTATCGCGACCGGAGCCACATCACCGCGACCTTCTCGATGACGCTGGCGCCCTATCTGGTCCGTGCGGTCGAGGACGAGCTCTAGGATCTAAGATCAGCGGCGATGAGCACTCCTGACCGCAAGGCCCCGACCCGCGCCGACTACGTGCACTGGCGCACGATCACCACCCGTTGGCGCGACGACGACGCGTACGGTCACCTCAACAACGCGACCTATTACGAGTACTTCGACACCGCCGTCAACGCCTATCTGTTCGAGACGACCGGCGTGAACGTGCGGAAGCTGCCGAAGATCGGGATCGTAGCGGAGACCTCGTGCCGCTACCTGCGCGAGATCGGGTTCCCCGAGCCGGTCGAGGCCGGGCTGGTCGTCGACAAGGTCGGGAGCTCGTCGGTCATCTACCGGATCGGGCTCTTCCAGGGGCCGGGCGAGGAGGCCGCCGCCGAGGGCCGGTTCGTGCACGTGTACGTCGACAACACCGACCCGTCACGTCCGGTGACGCCGATGCCCGATGAGATCCGGGAAGCGGTCATGCCGCTGTGGCGGCAGAACTGACGGTGACGCCTCGCTAAATCTTGCGTGGCGCCATTCACCGTTGTCCGGCACTGTGACAGGCTGATCCACCGCCGTAGCACGATCTAGAGCGTCTTGGGGGACCTCTGTGGACGAAGAGTTGAAGCGCATCGCACGTGGCGGACTGCGCAGGGGGCGAGACCTTGCTCGCAAGGTCTACAACGACTCGCCCCTCTACAGCCGGGCCGACGACGTACGTCTGCTCGTCGACTGCCCGCTGTTCGACCACGAGTGGTACGCCGAGCAGGTCGGGCAGCGTCTCGACCGCAAACGGGCCGCCCGGCACTATCTCGAGCAGGACCCGGCCAAGCCGCTGGTGCAGCCCAGCCCGCTCTTCGACCCGGAGTTCTTCCTCGCGCGGCTGACCCCGCGGCTGCGCAAGCAGATGGGCGACCAGGACCCGTTCCTCTACTGGCTGCGCGCCGAGCTGTGGCTGCAGCCGACGCATCCGCTCTTCGACACCGACGGCTACACCGAACGACGCAAGACCGAGAACTTCTACGGCGGCGCGATCGGTCACTACGTCGACCGGGGCGCCCGCAACGGACGCCGCGCCAACGACTGGATGGAGCAGGTCGACGGCCGGTTCCCTGACCTGCGCGACTGGATCCGCGACCGGCGCGCGGAGTGGCAGGCCCGGCAGGGCGGCCCGAAGACCTGGCGGCCGGACATCAACCACGCCCCGGCCGCCTCGGCCGCCCCCGCCGGTCGTGAGCCGGTCGGCACGGTCTCCGTCATCGTCGATCTGGGCGCCTCCGACGAGCTCGCCCGCGCGACGCTGGACAGCGTCGCCGCCCAGGCCGGGGTGAGCACCGAGATCATCGTCATCGACCGCGGCCTGACCCCGTCTGTCGCCGAGGTCATCCCTGAGGTCACCCCCGGCGCCCGGGTGTTGCTCGGCGACCCGGACCGCGGTGAGCCCGGCGTGGTCGCGGCGTTCTCGCAGGCGAGCGGCGACTTCGTCGCGTACGTCGCCGGGGGAGATGTCTGGAGGCCCGGACGGCTCGCGCGGCTGGTCTCGGTGGCCGAGGCGGCCGGGAAGCCGCTGGTCGCCGACGTGCTGGAGCGTCCCTGGCAGGCGGAGCAGCGGTTCGCCGTCGACGTACCTCCGGCCTCGCCCGGACCCGACGTGCCCGGTCCGCTGATGCGGACCCTGCTCTCGCGACTTCTGATCTCGGCGCCCCTTCTGGCGGAGGTCGGTGGTCCCCGTGACGACATCGGCTTCGGCTGGGCCTACGACCTCGCGCTGCGGCTGACCTCCCGGGCAGCGGTCGAGGTCGTGCCCGAGGCTGGCGTCGAGCGCCGCCAGGGCATCAACCCGCGCCGTCCGCGCCAGGACCGGCTCCCGCTCGACCCCTTCGACCTCGAGTCGTGGGACGACGTCGTACGCAACCGGACCTTCATCGACTGGGCGGCGCTCGGCTCGCGCACCCCGGACCCGGACGTGGTCTCGGTCGTCATCCCCACCTACGACGACTCGCTGCTGACCGTGGGTGCGGTCGAGGCCGTGATGGAGCACGGCGCGGGGGAGAAGCGGCTCGAGATCGTGGTCTGGGACAACGGCTCCTCGGCCCGCGTCTCGGCGGTGCTCGACTCGCTGCCGCTGCGGTTCCCCGAGGTGAAGGTGGTCCACAGCACGGTCAACCACAACTTCGCGCTCGGCAACAACCTCGCCATCCCGTACGTCACGGGCGAGACCGTTGTCTTCCTCAACAACGACACCACGGCGCTGGCCGGCTGGCTGGAGCCGCTGGTCTCGGCCCTCGAGGATCCCGAGGTGCTCGCGGTGCAGCCGCTGCTGCTCTACCCGAGCGGGTCGGTGCAGTCGGCCGGGGTCGTCTTCCCGCCCTACGGCGGGCTGCCCTACAACATGCTCGCCGAGTACCCGCCCGAGGACGCCGCCGGTCTCGACGGCCACCCGTTCTCCGCGCTCACCGGCGCGGCGCTGGTGATGCGCTACCGCGACGTCGTCGCGTGTGAGGGGTTCGACCCGATCTTCACCAACGGCATGGAGGACGTCGACCTGTGCCACCGGCTCGCCGCGCTGCGTCCGGGCTCGTTCCGGGTCGTGACCTCCGCCGAGGTCGTCCACCACGAGTCGAAGTCGAAGGGTCGCTTCGCCCGCGCCCCGCGCAACCGGCTGATCTACCTCGACCGCTGGGCCGGGCGCACCGAGCCTCGCGACGACGTGGCCGCCTGGGCGGCCTGCGGCTACCAGGTCGTCGGCCGGGCGGCGGCCGGGAACCCGACCGGACCTGCGAAGACGTACGCCGCCACCCGCCCGATCCTCGCCCCGATGCCGCGCACCTCGGTCGTCGAGGGCGTCCCGCAGCTGCGCTGGTCGATCAAGATCTCCGCGCCCGGGGCGCCGGAGGGGGAGCGGTGGGGCGACACCCACTTCGCCCGTGCGCTGGCCCGCTCGCTGCGTAGGCTCGGCCAGTCCGCGGTCGTCGACCACCACTACGAGTGGGAGCGGCCGAGCGCGCTCGACGACGACGTCGTGGTCACCCTGCGGGGCCTCTCGCGCTACTTCCCCGCGCCAGATGGCCGGATCAACATCGGCTGGGTGATCTCCCACCCCGACGCGGTCACCCGTGCCGAGGCGGCCTCGTTCGACCGGCTGCTGGCGGCCGGGCCGATCTGGGCCGAGCGGATGTCGGCACGGTGGGGCATCCGCATCGACCCGCTCCTGCAGGCCACCGACCCCGAGCTGTTCAACCCCGACCGGGCGCTGCCCGACTCCGGTCACGCGGTGCTCTTCGTCGGCACCTCGCGCGACGTCGAGCGCCCGATCATCCACGACGCGGTCTCGGCGGGGCTGCCGCTGTCGGTCTACGGCCACGGCTGGGAGCCCTACATCCCGCGCCACTACGTCAAGGCCCAGTTCATGTCCAACACCCGGCTCGGTGCCGAGTACCGGGCCGCCGGAGTAGTGCTCAACGACCACTGGGCCGACATGCGCGACTACGGCTTCATCTCCAACCGGCTCTTCGACGCCGTCGCCTCCGGCGCCCGGGTCATCTCCGACGACGTCGTCGGCCTCCGCGACGTCTTCGGTGACACCGTGCAGGTCTACGAGACCCCCGAGGACCTGGTGAAATGGTCCTCGATGCCCGACCCCTCGGTCGTCTTCGGCACCGACGAGCACATCCGCGCCGAGGCCGCCCGCATCCACCGCGACCACGGCTTCGACGCCCGCGCCCGCTCCCTCCTCGACATCGCGCTCGAGGAGCGCGCCAAGCGCGACCGCCCCTAGCGACCTGTCAGAGTGTCCGCATGACGAAGCTGTCGGTGATCCAGCTGCGCGAACGGGACGCGCTGGTCGATGACCTCAGGTCGCTCTCACCCGAGCAGTGGCGCTCGGCCACCCTCTGCGGGGAGTGGGACGCGGAGGAGGTCGTGTCGCACCTCGGCGCGGCGTCACGACTCTCGTTCCCGGCCTGGCTGCGCAGCATGATCGGGGCGCGGTTCGATCCGGACGTACACAACCGCAGGCGGCTCGAGGAGTTCCGCGGTTCCTCGCCGGAGGAGACGCTCGAGATGTTCGCCGGGATCGGACCCATCGGGCTGCCGCGGAAGGAGAGCGTCGGCGGGCTGGGCGAGATGATCGTGCACGGCGAGGACATCCGGCGGCCCCTCGGCATCCGGCACGACCCCGACCCCGAAGGGCTCTCGGCGGTCGCCAGGTTCTTTGCCGCCAAGGACTTCGCGGTCAACAGCAAGTCGCTGGTCGACGGGCTGCGGCTCCGAGCCGTCGACGCCGTGTTCGTGGCCGGCGACGGGCCTGAGGTCCACGGACGCCTGCTCGATCTCGTCATGGCGATGGCCGGAAGGCGCGAGGTGCTCGAGGACCTGAAGGGGGACGGGGTCCCCGAGCTGCGGCACCGGCTGGGCTGAGCACTCCGAACCATCTGGTTCGTCCAGGGGGCCGTAAGGTGGCTGATGCGATGACGGCATCACGGTATGGGGGAGACGGGTTGGGCAGCGACCGGAGTCGGCTCGAACGGTTGATGCAGGAGTCCGTCCGGGTCTCCCCGGCGCCAGGAAGCCATTCGCCTGCCTGGCGCGCGAGCGTGACGCTGCTCGTCGGACTGGTGGCGCTGGCCGGGATCGGACACATCGAGCTGGCCGCGTACGCCTGTTTCGGCACCTTCGCCTCGATCTACGGCGGCCGCCAGCCGCTGCGAGGACGCTGGCGGACCCAGGCTGCGG
Organism: Nocardioides sp. NBC_00850; assembly: GCF_045207335.1. Classification (NCBI taxonomy): domain Bacteria; kingdom Bacillati; phylum Actinomycetota; class Actinomycetes; order Propionibacteriales; family Nocardioidaceae; genus Nocardioides; species Nocardioides sp. NBC_00850. The sequence continues at coordinate 5,150,069 of NZ_CP108845.1, read as the reverse complement.
CCGGGGCGCTGATGTGTGCCGCGGTCCTGTGCGGCGCGCTCGTCGCGACCTCCCCGCACCGGGCCTGGCTCGTCATCCCCGTCGCCGCGGTATGGGCCGCGGCCGGGTCGATGCTCTCGGACCGGTTCGTGCTGCGGCCTCCGGGACCGATGTTCCCGGTCTTCGCGGTGGCGACCTGTGCCGCGCTTCCGGTGACCCTGTCGGGGGTCGCGGTGGCCGTCGGCGTGGCGGCCGCCGCGGCCCTGATCGCCGTGCTCCTCGGTCTGCTCGAGGAGCGGCTGGCCGGAAGCGGAGCCTCGGTCGAGGCCAGTCGTGGTGAGGCACGGCTCGATCACGCGACCGCGGTCGTCGTCGCGGTCGTGGTCGCCGGCACGATCTCCACCGCGCTCGGGCTCAGCCACACCTACTGGGCGATGGTTGCCGCGGCGGTGCCGTTCGGCGTCACCGGGCTGCTGGCGCAGACGACCCGCGGGCTGCAGCGTGTGGTCGGCACCCTGGTCGGCCTGGTCCTGGCCGCGGTGCTGCTCTCGGTCTCGCTTCCCGCCCTCGTCGTCGCGGTGGTCGTCGCCGCGCTCCAAGCGGTCACCGAGCTGCTCGTCGGGCGTCACTACGGCCTCGCCCTCGTCGCCATCACCCCGCTCTCGCTGCTGATGGTCCAGCTCGGCCACCCGCAGCCCGTCGACGCCCTGCTCTGGTCCCGCCTCGCCGAGACCCTCCTCGGCGTCGTCGTAGGCCTCGCCGCCGCCTTCGCCCTCCGCGAGTTCCGTCGCCGCTGACCCGCCGAAACGTCACTTACGTCGGCCGAGACGTCACATATGGCGGGCGAAACGTCACTTACGTCGGCCGAGACGTCACGGCAGTGCCAAGTCGGCCGTCCTAAGTGACGCTTCGCCATCCGGGCCGACTCGGCAGCAGCAGGCTCGGCTACTTCTCGAAGACTGCCTGATCGAGGACGCGGCGCTCGTCGTCGGCCAGGACGACCAGCTCCTCGCGGGTGAGGCCGGTGCCTTCGCCAGTGGGGGAGAGGTTGATGAAGAACTCGTGCTTGACGGTGTCGTGGAAGGTGGTCTCCCGCATCGAGATGAAGTCGAGGTCGGCGAGGTCCTGGAGCAGCAGGCGGAGGTGGTTGGGGGTGCAGACCCAGTTGTGGGTGTCGATGTAGCGCTCCCCGCGATGGGCCTCCGCACCGCTCGCCTTCACGGCTTCCAGGCCGTGGGCGAAGGTGTAGTCGCCCTTGTGGCGCGGACCCCAGGCGGTGATGCCACCGTGCTTGGCCGCGTTGAGCCGCTCCTCGATGACCGCGCCCATGGTGTGCACCGACGACGGGTAGAGCGAGGCGTCGATGACCCGCGAGAGCGAGGCGCGCTCGCGGAACCGGTCGAAGCAGTAGCGGTGGTCGGGGATGACCAGGGCGAGCACGCCGTCGGGGTTGAGCAGCTTCTCGCACTCGTTGAGGAAGTCGATCATCGAGGTGGTGTGCTCGATGACGTGGGAGGCGACGACGAGGTCGAAGCGTTCCGGGATCACGTCTGACCAGGGAGTTCCCGGCCGGAAGACGTAGTCGACCTCCTCGATGTCATCGGGGTCGTACTGGGAGAAGCCGGCATAGCGCTGAACCAGACCCCCGCGGTCGAGATAGTCGACGATGCGTACGTCATAGCCGTCCCGCTTGGGCAGGATCGCGTTGTGCGCGGGACCGATCTCCAGGATCAGGGCGTCGGGCTTGACCCCGGCGAGCACCTGCTCGCGACGCAGCTCGAGCCGGTCCAGGCCGGGGATGGCCGGCACCGCGGTGGTGCGGTTTCGGTCGCCCTGCAGCCCCTCCACCTTCGTACGCAGCTTCTGGTTGCGCTGCTTGAGCTCGTCGATCCGGCCGTGCAGGCGCGCGGCCTCGGCATCGGCGGCACGGACGGTCTGCAGACCTGCGGCGGCGAGGCCGCGGCGTACGGCGCCCCTGAAGGTGGGCAAGACAGGTCCTCCTGAGAAGAGAGATTCAGCTTTTGCGGGGTGGGATGTAGGGCTCGGCGGCCAGTGCGGCCCGGCCGCGCTCGGCGCCGAGGGCGTGCTCGTCGTCGGGCACGGCCTTGTCGTTCTCGGGATCGAGCACGTCACGCATGAGGTCGGGGACGAGCGCGCGGCCGAGCACGATGTGCAGGTGGTAGGTCAGCCAGTCGTCGAACGAGTAGTCCCCGGAGAAGGCGCCGGCGGCGAGCTCGGCCCGCGTCGGCGTGCGCGCGAGGTAGGCGTCCTGCAGGGTGCCGTTGAGGTAGCGCTGGTAGTCGCGCATCCCGTGGTGGCGCGGGCTCGGCTTCAGGTCGGGGTTGGCCTCGTAGCCCTTGCCGGCGTTGATCACCTTGCGCTCGAGCTGGGCCCAGGAGCGCCAGGGGAGGTGGAGCACCTCGAGAGCGACCTCGTCGGGCGGCTGGCCGTTGCTCATCAGCGAGACGAAGTGGTTGCCCTGGACGACCTTGATGTCCGACTCGCCGCGGTGGACGGCGTTGGGCGTCGGATGCGCGTGGAGCCCGACCGCCTCGAGGCGCTCGTCGGGGCGCCGGTCGCGCCACTGGAGCCGATTGATGCCGCCGCCGGTCCAGGCGGGCGGGCCGACGAGGTTCTCGACCTCGACGGTGAACGCGTTCAGCGACAGGGGAGTGGCCTCAAGCGCCTGGCGTACGGTCAGGCCCTTGTCCTTGGGCACCAGGAACTCGTCGGCGTCGAGATTGAGGACCCAGTCGGCGCGGAAGTGGGTGCGGGCACGTCGGGCCATCGAGGTGACGACCTTGCCCTGCTGCTTCTCGTGGACGGGGTCGTGGTGGAGCTCGACGCGTCCCGTGGCGGCGTAGCGCTCGAGCACCTCGGTGGTGCCGTCGACCGACGCGTTGTCCGTGACGATCAACGTGTCGACACCCTGGTCCAGGTGGTGCTCGATCATCGCGGCGACGATGTCGACCTCGTCCCGGACCATCATTGTCCCGATGATCCTCATGCCGTGAAACACTACCGGCCCGGTGGACGTTGTCGAGATCCCGCGCCGTACGGCGGGACGCCCGCGCGGGCGCGCGCGTGGCGTTGTGGGCTCCGGACGCGAGGTGTGCAAGGGTGGACGCCGTCCGTGCGTATCCAGAAGGGGGCTGGCCGAGCCAGTGACGACCATCCTTGTCATCTTCGTGGCGATGTTCGTCATCGTCGCGCTGGCCGGACTCGTGATCGTCTACACGGTCTTCCCCCACCGCGGACAGAAGATGCCGTACGCCACCAAGCTCGGCAAGGCGATGGAGCGGGCCGTCGACACGGCCCCAACGCTCAGTCCGGCCACGCGCCTGCAGACCCGCCGTGAGGACCGTCTCACCGAGCTGCTCGGTGAGCGTAAGCCAGGAACTACGGAAAAGAACGCCTAGTTTGATTGGATGAGGCCCATGGACATGGTCACCCTCATCGTCATCATCGCGGTCGCCGCTGTCGCGATCATCGGCGGCGGCATCGTCGGTCTGGTCACCAGCACCCGGCGCCGCAAGGAGCGCTCGCTGCCGACCGAGGCGGGGACCGATGTCATCACCCGCCCAGAGGAGCCGACGGTCGGGGAGGCCGAGCCGGAGACGGTGCCGGCGGAGCCCGTCGCGCCGGTCATCGAGAAGCCGGAGAGCACCGCCTCCCGCCTGGTGCGGCTGCGCCAGCGCCTGGCCGGCTCCAACGCGCTGGGCCGCGGCCTGCTCAACCTGCTCTCGACCGACAAGCTCGACGAGGACACCTGGGAGTCCATCGAGGATCTGCTGCTCACCGCCGACATCGGCGTCGCCCCGACCCAGGAGCTGGTCGAGGGGCTGCGCACCCGGCTGCGCGTCGAGGGCGGCAAGGTCGACGCCAAGGCCGCACTGCGTGACGAGCTGATCAAGCTGGTCGACCCCGGCATGGACCGCCGGCTCCAGGTCAGCGGCGTCGACGGTGCCCCCGGTGTCGTGCTGATGGTCGGCGTCAACGGCACCGGCAAGACCACGACCACCGGCAAGCTCGCCCGGATCCTGGTCTCCGAGGACCGCAAGGTCGTCCTCGGTGCCGCCGACACCTTCCGTGCCGCTGCCGCCGAGCAGCTGACCACCTGGGGCGAGCGCGTCGGCGTCGAGGTCGTACGCGGCCCGGAGGGCACCGACCCGGCCAGCGTCGCCTTCGACTCGGTCAAGGAGGGCCTCGACACCGGCGTCGACACCGTCATCGTCGACACCGCCGGACGGCTGCAGAACAAGGCCGGCCTGATGGACGAGCTCGGCAAGGTCAAGCGCGTCATCGAGAAGCAGACCCCGGTCACCGAGGTGCTGCTCGTCCTCGACGCCACCACCGGCCAGAACGGCCTCATCCAGGCCCGCGTCTTCAGCGAGGCCGTCGCCGTCAGCGGCATCGTCCTCACCAAGCTCGACGGCTCCGCCAAGGGTGGCATCGTCGTCGCCGTGCAGCGCGAGCTCGGCGTTCCGGTCAAGCTCGTCGGCCTCGGTGAGGGCCCCGACGACCTGGCCCCGTTCACCCCTGAGGCCTTCGTCGACGCGCTCCTGGGCTAGCTCCACGGTCAGCATGGCAGGATCGCCGGTATGCGCCATTCACTCGCCGGCCGGGCCGAGACTTCCATGCAGGCACGACTGCTCGCCCAGCTCCGTGACGAGGGCCCGCTGTCGCGGGTTCAGCTCGCTGACCGACTGAACGTCTCCCGCACCACGATCGCGGCCGAGGTGGGTCGCCTCACCGAGCTGGGCATGGCCCACGAGGTGGGGCCGGCGGCCTCCCGCGGCGGCCGGCGCTCGACCCTGGTCGACCTCGCACCGGACATCCGGTTCGTCGGCATCTCGATCGGCGCCACCAGCATGTCGGTGGGCCTCACTGACGGTCGGCTGTCGGTGATCGGCACCCGCACCCGGGCGTGCGACATCCGCAGCGGCCCGGAGAAGGTGCTCGCGACCGCGCTCGACGAGGTGCGCGCGCTCCTGGACGAGCACGACGTCACCGAGCCGATGGGCGCGGGCATCGGCGTACCCGGACCGGTCGACTTCCACCGCGGAGTCTCGGTGTCCCCGCCGATCATGCCGGGCTGGGACGGCTACCCGGTGCGCGACGCGGTCGCCCGGGAGCTTGGCTGTCCGGTCGTGCTCGACAACGACGTCAACGTCCTCGCGGCGGGGGAGCAGCACGCCGGCGTCGCCCGCACCGCTCGTGACTTCCTCTACGTCAAGATCGGCACCGGTATCGGCTGCGGGATCGTCGTCGACGGGGAGCTCTACCGCGGCGTCGACGGCTGTGCCGGCGACATCGGCCACATCCGCGTCGAGGATTTCGGACCCACCTGCGCCTGCGGCAACACCGGCTGCCTGGAGGCGTTCTCTGGAGGGGCGGCGCTCGCTCGCGAGGCGCTCGCCGCAGCCCGTTCCGGACGCTCGCCCGTGCTGGCCGAGCTGCTCGCGGAGAAGGGTGAGCTGAGCGCCGAGGACATCGCCATCGCGGTGGCCCGCGGCGACGCCCAGGCGGTCCAGCTCATCAGGGAGAGCGGACACCGCATCGGCCAGGTCCTGGCCAGCCTGGTCTCGTTCTTCAACCCCGGCCTGATCGTCATCGGCGGACGGGTCAGCAAGCTGGGCCATGGCCTGCTCGCCGAGATCCGCAGCGTGACCTACCGCCGCTCGCTGCCGCTGGCGACCGGCAACCTCCCGATCGTGCTCAGCGAGCTGGGTGACGAGGGCGGCGTCATCGGGGCCGCGCACCTGATCAGCGCCTCGGTCTACGCGCCCAGCAGCGGCGAGGCGTAGACCCCACTCTCGACCCCCCAGAGGCGCACTGTCGTCCCATCTTTCGAAATCATCTTGCGAAAGTACGCAAGTCACTTGACGTGACCGGCGTCACATCGATACGTTCGCGGACGATCTCGCTCCCCTCCCATGACAGCGAGAGAAGGAGATGGACCGTGCGCAGATTCACCCTCTGGAGCGTCGCCACCACCGTGGTCTCCGGCCTCCTGGTTCTCCCCCTCACGACGTCCGCGGACGCGGCCCCCACGGCCGCCCCGCCGCCGGACACCGACTTCGAGAAGGTGACCCTCAACGACCGCCCCGGTGAGCCGATGGACCTCGCGGTCCTGCCCAACGGGGACGTCCTCCACACGACCCGGGCCGGGAAGGTGTGGCTCAACGACACCGACACCGGCGTCAACAGCGTCGCAGCCGAGTTCGACGTCTACCAGCACGACGAGGAGGGTCTGCAGAGCATCGCTCTGGACCCCGGATACAACGGCCGGACCAACAAGTGGGTCTACGTCTACTACTCACCGCCGATGAACACCCCCGTCGACGACCCGGCCACGCCGGACGTCAACGAGGGTGACGCCCCCGAGTACGGCACGCCCGCCGACTTCGAGCCCTTCAAGGGTGCGATCCGGCTCTCGCGCTACAAGTACGCCGGCGGCAAGATCGACCTGTCCACCGAGCAGCAGATCATCGACGTACCGGTGGACCGGGGGCGCTGCTGCCACGTCGGCGGCGACATCGTCTTCGACTCCGCGGGCAACCTGATCCTCGCCACCGGCGACGACACCGACCCGTTCCAGTCCGACGGCTACGCTCCGCTCGACGACCGCGAGAACCGCAGCCCGGCCTTCGATGCGAGGCGTACGGCCGCCAACACCGACGACCTGCGCGGCAAGCTCCTCCGGATCAAGCCGAAGGCAGGCGGCGGCTACACCGTCCCCGCCGGGAACCTGTTCGCACCGGGCACCGACAAGACCCGCCCGGAGATCTATGCGATGGGTCTGCGCAACCCGTTCCGGATCGAGATCGACCCGCAGACCGACCGCGTCTTCGTGGCCGACTACTCGCCCGACGCCTCTGCCGCGAACCCGGACCGCGGGCCGGCGGGCCAGGGCAAGTGGACCGTCGTCACGGAGCCGGCCAACTACGGCTGGCCGCTGTGTGCGACCGCCGAGATGCCCTACCGCGACTACGACTTCGCGACCGGGACCTCGGGACCGGCGTTCGACTGTGACGCCCCGGTCAACGACTCTCGGCACAACACCGGTCTGACCGAGCTCCCGCCGGTCACCCAGCCGACCGTCTGGTACACCTACAGCCAGTCGGAGGAGTTCCCCGAGCTCGGTACGGGCGGTATCGCCCCGATGGCCGGCCCGGCGTACGACTTCCGGAAGTCGGCGACGAAGGACCCGCTCTCCGGTGCCTGGCCGGAGTACTACGACGGCGTACCGCTGTTCGCGGAGTGGGGTCGGGACTACATCAAGGGCATGCGGCTCGACGCCGGCGGCGAGCTCACCGGCATCGAGTCCCTGCTCTCCACGTTCGCCACGGACAACGTGATGGACCTGGAGTTCGGCAAGGACGGCTCGCTCTACATGCTCGAGTACGGCGACGGGTTCTTCAGCGAGAACGAGGAGGCCCAGGTCTCCCGGATCGACTACATCGCCCGCACCGGCAACCACAGCCCGAAGCCGGTCATCAGCGCCGACAAGACCGCGGGGCAGCCGCCGCTGACCGTCGCCTTCGACAGCGCCGGGACGACCGATCCCGATGGTGACCGCCTCGTCTACCAGTGGGACTTCGACGGTGACGGCAGCTTCGACGCCACCGGGAAGACCGCCACCCACACCTATGAGGAGCCGGGGGCCTACCGGGCGACTCTGACCGTCACGGACAAGGGCAAGGCGGGCCGAGGCAAGCACGCCTCGGCTGACGTCGACGTCGTGGTCGGCAACGACGTTCCGGTGGTGACCCTGACGACCAGCCCGGCGCCCGGCGAGGCGTTCCACTTCGGCGACACCGTCCAGTTCCAGGTCGAGGTGACCGATGACCAGGCCGTCGACTGCGACCGGGTCTCGGTGACGTACGTCCTGGGCCACGACGAGCACGGGCACCCGCAGTCCACCGCGAACGGCTGCAGCGGCTCGATCGTGACGACTGTCCCTGGTGGCCACGACCCCGGGCAGGACGACCTGAACGCCGTCTTCGTGGCTGAGTACACCGACCCCGGCGAGGGCGACATCCCGGCGCTCACCGGCTCTGACGAGGTGGTGATCGCACCCAGCGAGTGACCCTCGCGATCGACCTGAAAGGGGCATCCGGCCAGCCGTGGCCGGGTGCCCCTTTCGGCTACTTTGTCCAATCACTTTTCAAAGTTCGACAGAAACTTTGCAGAAACCGCCGCGAAAGGGTTGTACAACGTGAGCGCGGTCACTAGTTTGTCTCTCAGTCACCGAATTCTGTGACTGCCATCACAGGCTGCCTGCGATGGGCGACCCCACCCCGGACAGGAGGCAACCGTGCGCGACGCAGACATCACCGTGCGGGTCTCCGCCACCGCCGACCCGGCCGCAGTGCGGACCGCGCGGATGGGCCTGCTCCTGCGGGCGCTCCGCGACCGCGGCCCGCGCTCGCGTGGGCGCCTGGCCGAGGAGACTGGACTGACCCGCTCGGTCGCGACCGGACTGATCGAGGAGCTCGCCGAGCTCGGGCTGGTCACCTGCGAGGACGCCCACCGCCGCGGCGCCGGCCGCCCCGGTGTCCAGGTCCGGCTCGTCGGCAGCTCGGTGTGCGGGGTCGGTGCCGAGATCAACGTCGACCACCTCGCCGTCGTCGCCGTCGACCTCGCCGGGTCCGTGATCGCCGAGTTCCGTCGCGGCATCGACGGACGCAGTCTTCCGCCCGAGGGCGTGCTGGCCGAGCTCGCAGTCCTGGTCGCCGATGCCCTCGCCGAGGCACGGACCGCCGGCACCACCGTCGCGGGCATCACCGTCGGCGTCGCGGGCCTCGTCGACACCGCCACGCAGCGGGTCACCCTCGCCCCCAACCTCGGCTGGCGCGACATCGACGCCGCCGAGGACGTACGCCGCCGGCTGGCCGCCGACGCCGCGCCGGTGCCGCCGGTGCGCGTGGCCAACGAGGCCACCCTCGCCGCCACCGCCGAGCTCGACCCGGCGGACGCCGACCGCGCTGACATGGTGGTCCTCTACGGCGAGGTCGGCCTGGGCGGCGCGATCGTCAGCGGCGGCCGAGTGGCCCCGGGCCGGCACGGCTGGGCCGGCGAGATCGGCCACCTCCCGGTCGACCCTCGTGGGCGGCTGTGCGGCTGCGGCCGCACCGGCTGCTGGGAGACCGTGGTCGGCCTGCGGGCGCTGCTCGAGGCGGCCACCGACCCCGACGACCCCGTCCGCGACCCCGTGCTGACCCTGGAGGAGCGCCTCGCCACCCTGGTCGAGCGGGTCCGGCTCGCCGACGGCCGCACCCTGGCCGCGCTGGACGAGGTCGGGACATGGCTCGGCACGGGCGCCGCCGTCCTGGTCAACACGCTCAACCCCGGCACCGTCGTGCTCAGCGGTTACTTCGCCGTGCTCGGCGAGTGGCTGCGCCCGGCCGTCGAGGCGCGGCTCGCCGCCGACGTCCTCGCGCCACGTGCCGGTGGCACCCAGGTCGCGATCTCTGCCTTCGGCCCCACCGCCGCGGTACGCGGCGGCGCACTGGTCTCTCTGGAGCCGGTGCTCTCCGACCCCACCGCCCTCGCCGAACTGCACGGAGGAACCCGATGACCCAGACCCCGAAGCCGTCGCCGGACGGCCCCGCCGCCAGCGCAGACGGGGGTGACGTACTGCTCGAGATGACCGGGATCGTGAAGCGGTTCCCCGGCGTGCTCGCCCTCGGCGGCGTCGACCTCGACGTCCGCGCGGGGGAGGTGCACTGCCTTCTCGGACAGAACGGCGCCGGCAAGTCGACCCTCATCAAGGTGCTCTCGGCGGCGTACCAGCCCGACGAGGGGGAGATCCTCTGGGAGGGCGAGCCGGTCCGGCTGACCACGCCGGTCGCCGCCATGAAGCGCGGCATCTCGACGATCTACCAGGAGCTCGACCTGGTGCCCGGGCTCACCGTGACCGAGAACATCTTCCTGGGCCACGAGCTCGCCACGGCCGGGTTCAGCCGCCGCAGCGAGGCGACCCAGCGGGTGCGTACGCTCCTGGCCCGGCTCGGCCACAGCGAGGTCGACCCGAACAAGCTGGTCGGCGATCTCTCGCCCGCCGGGCAGCAGATCGTGAGCATGGCGCGGGCGCTGTCCCACGACACCCGCCTGCTCATCCTCGACGAGCCGTCGGCGGTCCTCGACCAGGAGGAGGTGGACAACCTCTTCCGGGTCATGCGCGGCCTCACCGCGGAGGGCGTCGCGATCATCTACATCTCCCATCGCCTCGAGGAGATCCGCCAGATCGGCGACCGGATCACGGTCCTCAAGGACGGCCGCACGGTGGCCACCGGGCTCTCGGTCGCGGAGACCCCGACCCGGGAGCTGATCACGCTGATGACCGGCCGCCAGATCGAGTACGTCTTCCCCCAGCGCCCCGCGATCGCACCCGGTCGGGACGGCACGCCGGTGCTCGAGGCCACCGGCCTGTCCGGCGACCGATTCCGCGACATCGATCTCCGCGTCCACGCCGGCGAGATCGTCGGTCTGGCCGGCCTGGTCGGCTCCGGCCGCTCGGAGATCCTCGAGACCGTCTACGGCGCCCGCCGCTCCAGTGCGGGCACGGTCACCGTCAACGGCCGCCGACTTCGCCGTGGCTCGGTGCGCGCCGCGGTGGCGGCCGGGATAGGCCTCGCCCCCGAGGAGCGCAAGAGCCAGGCGCTGCTGCTCGACCAGGCGGTCTACCGCAACGTGACCGTCTCGTCCCTGAGCCGGTTCTCCAAGGGCAGCTTCCTCGACAGCGGCGCCGAGCGCCGCGCCGCCGAGGAGCTCAGCCGCTCGCTCGACGTACGTCCGACCGGGGTGGACCGGCCGGTCCGCAACCTGTCGGGCGGCAACCAGCAGAAGGTCGTGCTCGCCCGTTGGCTGCTGCGCGACTGCAAGGTGCTGCTCCTCGACGAGCCCACCCGGGGCGTCGACGTCGGGGCACGCACCGAGATCTACAACCTCGTCCGCCGCCTGGCCGACGAAGGTGTCGCCGTGGTCGTGGTGTCCAGCGAGGTGGAGGAGGTGCTCGGTCTAGCCGACCGGGTCCTCGTCATCAGCGAGGGTGCCGTCGTCCACGAGGGACCCGCCACCGAGATCGACGAGTCGAAGGTCCTGGACCTCGTGATGGAAGGAGAGGTCGCATGAGCGACACCAACCCGACGAACGCTGCTGTGGCCCAGGAGGACACGGCTCGGGTCGAGAAGGAGGCGGCCCGCCGGGCCGAGCCCAGTGGTCTCGGCCAGCTGCTGCGCAGCAGTGTCGGCCACAACCTCGGCCTGGTGCTGGCGCTGGCGCTGCTGGCCCTGGTCGGCGTCATCACGGGCGGTGAACGGTTCGCCTCGGTCGACAACGTGATGACGATCCTGCGCCTCGCCGCGGTGATCGGCGTGGTCAGCATCGGGATGACGTTCGTGATCACCGGCGGCGGCATCGACCTCTCGGTGGGTGCGCTGGTCGCCCTCTCCTCGATCTGGTGCACGACGGTGGCCACCCAGACGATGGCCAACGACATCCACTGGATCATCATCGTGACCACCGCCCTCCTGGTCGGCGCCGGCGCCGGCCTGATCAACGGGTTGCTGATCGCGTACGGCGGCGTGGCGCCGTTCATCGCGACCCTGGCGATGATGGCCAGCGCCCGCGGTCTGGCCGAGATCATCTCGGCGCGCAAGACCCAGATCGTCAGCGTGCCGGGTTTCACCGATGCGCTCTCCCGCGACGTGCTCGGGGTCTCGGTGCTGATCTGGATCTTCGCCATCGTGGCCGTGATCGGCTGGGTCCTGCTCAACCGCACCACCTTCGGCCGGCGCACCCTGGCCATCGGCGGCAACCCGGAGGCCTCGCGCCTGGCCGGCATCAACGTACGCCGCCACACCGTGCTCCTCTACGTGCTCGTCGGCCTCTGCTGCGGCATCGCCGCGATCATGCTGGTCAGCCGCACCACGACCGGCAGCGCCACCCACGGTCAGCTCTACGAGCTCGACGCCATCGCGGCTGTCGTCATCGGCGGCACCTTGCTCGCCGGCGGGCGCGGCACCATCGTCGGCACCGTCTTCGGGGTGCTGATCTTCATGACCCTCACCAACGTCTTCGTGATCAACAACCTCTCGATCTCCGCTCAGGCCTTCACCAAGGGCCTGATCATCATCGCCGCCGTGCTGCTGCAGAAGCGGTTCTCACGACAGCCAGGGTCATGACCGCCCGACGCCATCCAGCCAGCCGTCCACGGCTCTCGGACCAATCCCTTCTCCACCTCGCACGATCTAGGAGCACTTCCATGAAACTGAAGTCCACAGCAAGAATCGTCGTCGCCGGCCTCTCGGTGCTCGCCCTCTCGGCGTGCATCAGCAACACCCCCGAGAAGTCCGAGAACGTCGGTGGCACCTCCAACGCCAAGGCCGGCTCCAACGACGAGAAGGGCGACACGGTCGTCATCGGCTTCTCGGCCCCCGCCGCCGACCACGGCTGGATGGGTGCGATCAGCGAGCAGGCCAAGACCGCCGCCGACTCCTACGAGGACGTCGACCTGCGCCTGGCGGAGGGCACCAACGACGTCAGCCTGCAGATCAGCCAGGTCGAGACCTTCATCAACGACAAGGTCGACGCCATCGTGCTGCTGCCCTTCGACGGCGCCGCGATGACGCCGGTGGCTCTGAAGGCGATGGAGGCCGGCATTCCGGTCATCAACGTCGACCGTGAGTTCAACGACCCCAACGCCGCCCGAGTCACCGTGCTCGGCGACAACTACGGCATGGGTGTCTCGGCCGGTGAGTACGTCTGTGGGCAGGCCGACGGCAAGACGGACGCCGTCGTCGCCGAGATCGCCGGCATCGACTCGCTGCCCCTGACCCAGGACCGCAGCAAGGGCTTCAAGGACGCGCTGGCCAAGTGCGACCTCGACGTCGACAACCGGGTCGCCGCCGACTTCACCGTCGAGGGTGGCGAGAAGGCGGCCTCCAACCTGCTCCAGGCCGCGCCGAAGATCGACTTCCTGTGGAACCACGACGACGACCAGGGCGTCGGCGTCCTCGCCGCGATCAACAACGCAGGTCGCGACGAGTTCACGATGATCGGCGGCGCCGGCTCGGCCAACGCGATGCGCGAGATCGAGTCTGACAAGGGCGTCCTCAAGGCGACGGTCATCTACCCCTCCACCCAGGCCGCTGACGGCATCAAGCTCGCCCGGCTCCTGGCCCAGGAAAAGGCCATGTCCGACCTGGTCGAGGTGACCGTGCCGCGCACCATCCAGCTGGACGCGCCCGTCGTCACCAAGGAGAACGTGGACGAGTTCCTGCCCACGGCCTTCGAGTCCTGATCGAGCCCGACCCAGTCAGACCGCAAGATCGCTCCGCGCTCGGGCGCGGAGCGACACCACCGAAACACAGGATCGAGTTCCGATGACCGAGCAGAACGCCACGCTCGGGGTGGGGATGATCGGCTATGCCTTCATGGGCGCCGTCCACTCCCACGCCTGGCGCAGTGCCCACCGCTTCTTCGACCTTCCCCTGACCCCGCGGATGCAGGTTCTCTGCGGCCGTGACGCGACTCGCGTGGCGGAGGCCGCCACCCGGTTCGGCTGGGAGGAGAGCGTCACCGACTGGCGCGACGTGATCGCCCGCGACGACGTCGACCTGGTCGACGTGTGCACGCCCGGCGACACCCACGCGGAGATCGCGATCGCCGCGCTCGAGGCCGGCAAGCACGTGCTCTGCGAGAAGCCGCTGGCCAACAGCGTGGCCGAGGCCGAGCGGATGGCCGCGGCCGCCGCGGTGGCCGCCGAGCGTGGAGTGCGGGCGATGGTGGGGTTCACCTACCGCCGGGTGCCCGCCATCGCCCTGGCCCGGAAGCTGGTCGCCGACGGTCGTCTCGGGGAGCTCCACCACGTGCGTGCGCAGTATCTCCAGGACTGGCTGGCCGACCCCGAGACCCCGCTGAGCTGGCGCCTCGACAAGACCAAGGCCGGCTCGGGTGCGCTCGGCGACATCGGCGCCCACGTCATCGACCTGACCCAGCACATCACCGGTGACCGGATCCTGGAGGTCTCCGGGATGCTGGAGACCTTCGTCAAGGAGCGCCCGGTGGCCGAGACCTCGTCCGGGCTCTCCGCCACCGCCGGCGCCGAACGTGGGCCGGTCACCGTCGACGACGCCGCGGTGTTCCTGGCGCGGTTCGCCGGGGGAGCGGTCGGCTCCTTCGAGGCCACCCGCTTCGCCACCGGCCGCAAGAACGCGATCCGGATCGAGATCAACGGGTCGAAGGGCAGCCTGGCTTTCGACTTCGAGGACATGAACGTCCTGCACTTCCACGACGCGACCCTGCCGGCCGCCGAGGGCGGCTTCCGCCGGATCGTCGTCACCGAGCCCGAGCACCCGTGGGTGGCCGGCTGGTGGCCCCCGGGCCACGGCCTCGGCTACGAGCACGGCTTCACCCACCAGGTAGTCGACCTCGTCCGGGCACTCGGCGAGGGCACCGAGCCGACGCCGACGTTCGCCGACGGACTCCAGGTGCAGCGCGTTCTCGCCGCGGTGGAGACCAGCTCCGACACCAGGACGTGGCAGGAGATCCCCACCTGATCCACCCGGGGCCGCTCGGCCGATTCCAGCCTGTTCAGACCGTTGAGCACAGAAGGGATACGCACATGAAGCACGGATCGAGAAGGTTCCGGACGCTGATCGCGGGAGTCGGGCTGGTGGCAGTGGCCGCCTTCGCCCCGGGCCTGTCACCGGCGCCGGCAGCGAGTGCCGACCGCTCCGAAGGGAGCGAGGCAGTCGGGACGTACGACGTCCTGGTGTTCTCCAAGACCGCCGGGTTCCGGCACGGCTCCATCCCTGACGGCATCGCAGCGATCGAGAAGCTGGGTGCCGAGAACGGCTTCACGGTGACCGCCACCGAGGACGCGGCGGTGTTCAACGACACCGACCTCGCGGCGTACGAGGCGGTGCTGTGGCTCTCCACCACCGGGGATGTGCTCGACGCTGGCCAGCAGGCTGCTTTCGAGCGCTACATCCAGGACGGCGGTGGCTATGTGGGCGTGCACGCCGCCTCCGACACCGAGTACGACTGGCCCTGGTACGGCGGCCTCGTCGGTGCCTACTTCGCCGGCCACCCTGCCCAGCAGACCGCGACGGTGAAGGTGCACGCGCACAACACCGCCGCGACGGCCGAGCTGCCGAAGCGGTGGACTCGCTGGGACGAGTGGTACAGCTTCCGCGACCGCCCGGCCGACTCGATCCGGGTCCTCGCCGACCTCGACGAGCGCAGCTACGACCCGGGCCGGTTCGCCATGGGCGACCCGCACCCGATCGCCTGGTGCCACCGCTACGACGGCGGCCGAGCCTTCTACACCGGCATGGGCCACACCTCGGAGTCGTTCACCGAGCCGGAGTTCCTCTCCCACGTGCTCGGTGGCATCGAGATGGTCGCCGGGGTCGAGCGGTTCCGCTGCGAGGCGGACAGATGAGCGGGAGAGTCGGGCTCTGGCTGGTAGGTGCCTGCGGCTCGGTGGGAGTCACGACGACCGTCGGCGCGCTGGCCGTCCGGGCCGGGCTCGCCGGACGGGTCGGACTGGTCGCCGAGCAGCCGGAGATCGCCGCTGCCGGGCTGCCCTCCTTGGACGACCTGGTGATCGGTGGGCACGACCTGCGGGCGGACCCGTTGCTGAAGCGGGCCGAGCGGCTCGCCGCCGGCGGGGTCGTTCCCGCCGGGATCCTGCCGGCGATCGCCGGTGAGCTGGAGGAGGTCGAGGGGCGGCTGCGTACGGGCTACGACCCGGCGGGCGCCGAGCCGCAGGGTGTCGCGGTCGAGCGGCTGACCGCCGACCTCGTCGCCTTCCGCGAGGAGCACGGGCTCGAGCGGGTGGTCGTGATCGACGTGGCGAGCACCGAGCCGCCCGCTGAGGTCGTGGACGGCGGACCGCTCGCCGACCCCGACGCCCTCGACGCGGCGCTGGCGGCGGGGGAGTCCCCGCTGCCGGCCAGCTCCGTCTACGTCCTGGCCGCCTACCGGGCCGGCTGTCCGGTGGTCTCGTTCACACCCAGTCCCGGGCCGCGGCTGCCGGTGCTCGTCACCCTCGCCGAGCGCGCCGGGCTCCCGTGGGCGGGCTCGGACGGGAAGACCGGGGAGACGCTGCTGAAGTCGGCGCTGGCGCCGATGTTCTCGACGCGGGCGCTGCAGGTCAACGCCTGGGCCTCGTACAACATGCTCGGCGGTGGTGACGGCGCCACGCTCGCCGACCCGGCCAACGCGCAGAGCAAGCTCGTCACCAAGGCCCAGGGGCTGGAGGCGATGCTCGGTCACCCGGTGGAGGGGCCGATGCACATCGACTACGTCCCCGACCACGGCGACTGGAAGACCGCCATCGACCATGTCTCCTTCGAGGGGTTCCTCGGGGTGCGGATGTCGCTGCAGTTCACCTGGAGCGGCTGCGACTCCGCGCTGGCCGCGCCCCTGGTGCTCGACCTCGCCCGGCTGGTCCTGCGCGCGCAGGAGGTGGGGGAGAGCGGGCCGCTTCCGTTCGGGTTCTTCTTCAAGGACCCGGCCGGCTCCACCGAGCACCGGCTCGGCCCACAGTGGGAACAGCTGGTCGCGTGGTGCGCTCGGGTGGGCGGATGACGTCTCGCGCCCGAGCCTTCGCCGAGCTCGTCCGGCTGCCGGCGGCCCTCACCGTGCCGGGTGACACCCTGGCCGGGGCCGCCGCGGCCGGTCCGCTGCGGGCCCGCGCGGTCGCGATGCCGGCCGCCTCGGTGGCGCTCTACTGGGCCGGGATGGCGCTCAACGACTGGGCCGACCGGGACCTCGACGCCGTCGAGCGCCCCGAGCGGCCGATCCCGTCGGGCCGGGTCCGCCCGCGGCAGGCGCTGGGAGTGGCAGTCGGGCTGACCGCGGCGGGTGTCGGGCTGGCCGCGCTCGCCGGAGGGCGTCCGGCCGCGGTGACGGCGGTCGCCCTGGCCGGGACGGTGTGGGCCTACGACACCGTTCTCAAGGACACCTCGGCCGGGCCGGTCGCGATGGCCGCCGCCCGAGGTCTCGATGTGCTGCTCGGGGCGAGTGCGAGCGGACGTACGCGGGCCGGGCTGGTGCCGGCCGGTCTGCTCGCCGCCCACACCGCCGGGGTCACTCTGCTCAGCCGGGGCGAGGTCCACGGCACCCGGCCCGTCACCGCGAGTCTCGCGGGCGGGGTCACGGTCGCGACCGCGGCCGCGGCGGCGGGCCACGGACGGGCGGCGCTTCCCGTCGCCCTCGCCGCGACGTACGCACACAGCGTCGGCTCCGCGCAGCTGGCCGCGGTCTCCTCGCCGGATGCCGGTACGGTCCGGCGCGCCACCGGCGCCGGGATCCGCGGGATGATCCCGCTCCAGGCCGCGCTTGTCGCCCGCCGCTCGCCGCTGGCCGCGGTCGCGCTGCTGGCCGCTGGCCCGATCGTCAAGGCCGCCTCGAAGGTGGTGTCACCGACATGAGCACGACGAGCACGTTGCGGTTCGGCTACGGCACCAACGGCATGCACAGCCACCGGCTCGAGGACGCGCTGAGCCTCCTGGCCGCGCTGGGCTACGACGGGGTCGCGCTGACCCTCGACCACCTTCACCTGGACCCTTTCCGGCCGAACCTGCCGGGCCGGGTGGCCCAGGTCGGCCGCCGGCTGGACGAGCTCGGCCTGTCGGTCGTGATCGAGACCGGCGCTCGCTACATCCTCGATCCGCTCCGCAAGCACTACCCGACCCTGCTTCATCCGGGCTCGGACGCGAGCCGCCGGGTCGACTACCTGCACCGGGCGGTCGAGGTGGCCTCCGACCTCGGCGCCGAGGCGGTCTCGTTCTGGTCGGGCACCCTGCCGGACGGCGTCGACGAGGAGCGGGCCTGGGGACGCCTGTGCGACGGGGTGTGGCGGGTCCTCGACCTCGCGACCCGCCGTGGCGTCGTGTGCGCCGTCGAGCCCGAGCCTGGGCACTTCGTCGACACCCTCGACTCCGTGATCGAGCTGCGCCGGCGCCTCGACGACCCGGAGCTGCTGCGGGTCACCCTCGACCTCGGCCATGTGGTGTGCAACGAGCCGCGGGGGATGGCCGAGACCATCCGCCTAGCCGGTCCGCTGCTGGCCAACGTGCAGGTCGACGACATGGTCGAGGGCGTCCACGAGCACCTGGAGCTGGGCACCGGCGAGGTCGACTTCGCCGCCGCGCTCGGCACCCTCGTCGAGATCGGCTACACCGGGCTCGCCGCGCTCGAGCTGCCCCGCCAGTCCCACGCCGCCCCAGTCGTCGCCGAGCGCTCCCTCGCGTTCCTGCGCGAGACCCTCGACGACCTGCCCCGATCCGAGGAGGTGGGCGCATGAACGAGAAGCTGCTTGCCGAGTGGTGCGCCGAGATCGAAGCCGACCCCACCCGGATCAGGACCCGCTTCCCGGCCGCGGCCAGGGAGATCGGCCGCACGCCGGGCACCTCGCCGGAGCCGGGCACTGAGCGGGTCGAGGACGACGTACGCGTGCGGCTGCTGGTGGCGCTCGGCCGAGGCCTGGCTGGTGACGCCGACGCGTTGAGCGCCGAGGTGCACGACCTCTACCGCTTCGGCGACGCCGACGAGCGGCGGGCGGTCCTGCTCGGCCTCGGCCGTCTTGAGGACGTGATCGGCGACCGCGCCGTCGACCTGCTCCACGACGCGCTGCGCACCAACGACCCGCGCCTGGTGGCAGCCGCACTGGGGACGTACGCCGCTCGTCTCGATCCCGCCGCGTGGCGCCAGGCCGTCCTCAAGTGCCTCTTCGTCGGCGTACCTCTTCGCCTGGTGGCCGGCCTCGACCGACCCAACGGATCCGACGACGAGCTGCGCCGGATGGTCGGCGACTACGCCGCCGAGCGGCGCGCAGCCGGCCGCGAGGTGCCCGCCGACGCCCTCTCCTTCCTTCCCGCCCCCACCCAGACCGCTCGGGAGTCCTGATGCGCATCTTCGACCCGCACATCCACATGACCTCGCGTACGACCGACGACTACGAGGCGATGTACGCCGCCGGCGTCCGCGCCCTGGTGGAGCCGGCCTTCTGGCTCGGCCAGCCGCGGACCAGCGTCGACTCGTTCGTCGACTACTTCGACGCGCTGGTCGGCTGGGAGCGGTTCCGGGCCTCGCAGTTCGGCATCGCCCACCACTGCACGATCGCGCTCAACCCGAAGGAGGCCAACGACCCGCGCTGCACTCCGGTGCTCGACCTGCTGCCGCGCTACCTCGCCAAGGACGGCGTCGTCGCGGTCGGTGAGATCGGCTTCGACTCGATGACCGAGGACGAGGAGAAGGCGTTCAGCCGCCAGCTGGAGCTGGCCCGCGAGTTCGCGCTGCCCGCGATGGTGCACACGCCCCACCGCGACAAGCTGGCCGGGACCCGCCGCACCCTCGACCTCGTCGAGGCGGCCGGGATGGAGCCCCGGATGGTCGTCGTCGACCACCTCAACGAGGTGACCGTCGACGTCGTCGACGAGGCGGGCGCCTGGATGGGCTTCTCGATCTATCCGGACACCAAGATGGACCCCGACCGGATGGTCGCGATCCTCGGCCGAAGAGTCGAGCTGGGCCGTGGCCTCGACCGGGTGCTGGTCAACTCCGCCGCCGACTGGGGGAAGAGCGACCCGCTGCGCACCCGGGCGACCGGCGAGGCGATGCTGGCGGCCGGCTTCACCGAGGACGACGTCGACCGGGTGCTGTGGCGCAACCCGGTGGAGTTCTTCGGCCAGAGCGGACGGCTGCTGCTCGACGTACCTGCGGCCGACCAGGGTGCGACCTTCGCCGGCAACTCGCTGCTGCGAGGTGAGCGGGCATGAGGTTCCGGCACCGCGACGGCACGGTCGTCCACCTCGGCTACTGCAGCAACGTGCATCCCGCCGAGGACGTCGACGGCATCCTCGACCAGCTCCGCCGCTACGCCGGCGAGGTACGCGCCCGGCTCGGCGTCCAGCGGCTCGGTCTCGGTCTGTGGCTGCCCGCCGCGACGGCCCACGAGCTGGCCGGCGACCCGGCCACCCTCGACCGGCTGCGCGCCGGCCTGGACCGCCACGGTCTGGAGGTCGTCACCCTCAACGCCTTCCCGTACGCCGGGTTCCATGCCCCGGTCGTGAAGCGCGACGTCTACTCCCCGGACTGGTCGACCCGGCGCCGCCTCGACTACACCCTCGACTGCGCCCGGGTGCTGTCGGCGCTGCTGCCCGACGATGCCGTACGCGGCAGCATCTCGACACTCCCGCTGGGCTGGCGCACCCCGTGGTTCACCGACCGCGACCGGGCGGCGCGCGAGCTGATCGGCGAGCTCGCCGACGGCCTGGCCGGGATCGAGGCCGAGCACGGCCGGCTGGTGCGGGTCGGGTTCGAGCCGGAGCCCGGCTGCGTCGTGGAGACGACCCGGGACGCGGTCACCCGGCTCGCCGGACTGGCTCCCGACCACCTCGGGATCTGCGTCGACACCTGCCATCTCGCCACCCAGTTCGAGGACGCCACCGAGGCGCTCGACCGGCTGCGGGTGGCCGGGCTGCCGGTCGTCAAGGTCCAGGTCTCCGCGGCCCTGCACGCCGACGACCCCAGCGACCCGGCGACCAGGGAGGCCCTGGCCTCCTACGCCGAGGACCGCTTCCTCCACCAGACCCGCGAGCCGCGCGGGGCGCGGGTGGACAGCCGCGACGACCTGCCCGAGGCGCTCGCCGGCCATCGTCCGCTGCCGGCCGAGCATCCCTGGCGGGTGCACTTCCACGTACCTCTCCACGCCGACCCGGCCCCGCCGCTGCGCAGCACCCGCGACCACCTCGCGGGCACGCTCGACGCGCTCCTCGGCGGCCCGGTGGCGCACACCGACCACCTCGAGGTCGAGACCTACACGTGGGGCGTACTGCCCGAGCAGGTCCGTCCCGAGGGGGACGCCGGCCTGGTCGCGGGCATCGCGGCCGAGCTGGCCTGGACACGCGACCGGCTCCTCGAGGCCGGACTCGAACAGCTGCAGGAGGCATCGGCATGAGCGAGCGTACGAACGACAACCTGGGTGAGAAGCTGCTGGTCATCGACGTGGTCGGGATGACCCCCGAGCTGCTCCAGCACATGCCGCGGGTGCGGCAGGTGGGGGAGTCGGGGTTCACCGCCGAGCTGGGCACGGTGCTGCCCGCGGTCACCTGCTCGGTCCAGTCGACCTTCCTGACCGGCGCGCTGCCGCGCGACCACGGCATCGTCGGCAACGGCTGGTACTTCCGCGACCTCGGCGAGGTGCTCCTGTGGCGCCAGCACAACGCGCTGGTGCAGGGCGAGAAGCTGTGGGACGTCGTACGCCGCCGGCGACCCGGCGCGAAGGTCGCCAACATCTGCTGGTGGTACGCCATGGGCGCCGACGTCGACACCACCGTCACCCCGCGCCCGGCCTACCACGCAGACGGCAAGAAGTCGCCGGACTGCTGGACATGGCCGCCCGAGCTCCACGACACCCTCACCTCGGAGCTGGGCCCGTTCCCGCTGTTCACCTACTGGGGGCCCACGGCCTCGATCAAGAGCTCGGCATGGATCGTCGCGGCCGCTCGCAAGGTCATGCCCGACCACGACCTCACCCTCGTCTACGTCCCGCATCTCGACTACGACCTGCAGAGGTTCGGCCCCGACAGCCCGCAGGCGGTCCAGGCCGCCCGCGACGTCGACGCCGCCCTGGCGCCGCTGCTCGACGACGCCGAGGCGGCGGGCGTACGCGTCGTGCTGCTGAGCGAGTACGGCATCACCCGCGCCACCCGCCCGGTCGACGTCAACCGGCTGCTGCGCCGCGAGGGCCTCCTGCACGTCCACCACAACGCCACCGGCGAGCTGCTCGACCCGTGGACGTCGCGGGCCTTCGCGGTCGCCGATCACCAGATCGCCCACGTCTACATCAAGGACCCCGCCGACCTGGACCGCGTGCGCGAGCTGCTGCAGGGGCTCGACGGCGTGGCCGAGGTCCTCGACCGCGCCGGCCAGGCGGCGTACGGACTCGACCACGAGCGTGCCGGCGAGCTCGTCGTGGTGGCCGAGCCGGATGCCTGGTTCACCTACTACTACTGGCTCGACGACGCGAACGCGCCCGACTTCGCCCGCGGCGTCGAGATCCACAAGAAGCCCGGCTACGACCCCGCCGAGCTGTTCCTCGACCCCGAGGACCGCTGGGTCAAGCTGCGCGCCGCCACCACGCTGGCCCGCAAGACGGCCGGGCTGCGCTACGCCATGAGCGTGGTGCCGCTCGACCCCGCCCCCGTCTCCGGCAGCCATGGCCGGCTGCCGGACGACCCCGAGCACGGCCCGGTGCTCGTCTGTTCCGACGCCTCCGTCAAGCGCGACCGGTTCGAGGCCACCGAGGTCCGCGACCTGCTTGCATCCCTGCTCCCCTGAACCGCTCCCCTGAGGAAGGACTAACACCATGACCCGACCGATCACGCTCTTCACCGGCCAGTGGGCCGACCTGCCGTTCGAGGAGGTCTGCCGCCTCGCCTCCGAGTGGGGCTACGACGGCCTCGAGATCGCCTGCTGGGGCGACCACCTCGACGTCTGGCAGGCCGCCGAGGACGAGACGTACGTCCAGGCGAAGCTGGACCTGCTGGCCAAGCACAACCTCAAGGTCTTCGCGATCTCCAACCACCTCAAGGGCCAGGCGGTCTGCGACGATCCCATCGACCAGCGCCACAAAGACATCCTGCCCGCCAAGATCTGGGGCGACGGCGACCCCGAGGGCGTACGTCAGCGGGCGGCCGAGGAGATGAAGATGACCGCCCGGGCGGCGAAGAACCTGGGGGTCAAGACGGTCGTCGGCTTCACCGGCTCCTCCATCTGGAAGTACGTCGCGATGTTCCCGCCCGTCTCCCAGGAGGCGATCGAGGCCGGCTACCAGGACTTCGCCGACCGGTGGAACCCGATCCTCGACGTCTTCGACGAGTGCGGGGTGCGGTTCGCCCACGAGGTCCACCCCTCCGAGATCGCCTACGACTACTGGTCCACCGTCGCGACGCTGGAGGCGATCGGCCACCGCGAGGCCTTCGGGCTCAACTGGGACCCCAGCCACATGGTGTGGCAGCAGGTCGACCCGGTCGGGTTCCTGTGGGACTTCCGCGACCGGATCTACCACGTGGACTGCAAGGACACGAAGATGCAGACCGGCAACGGCCGCAACGCCCGGCTCGGCTCCCACCTCGCCTGGGCCGACCCGCGGCGCGGCTGGGACTTCGTCTCCACCGGTCACGGCGACGTGCCGTGGGAGCAGTGCTTCCGGATGCTCAACTCCATCGGCTATGACGGCCCCATCTCGGTCGAGTGGGAGGACGCCGGCATGGACCGCCTCGTCGGTGCCCCCGAAGCGCTCGAGTTCGTCCGCCGGCTCGCCTTCGACGCCCCCGACGCCTCCTTCGACTCCGCCTTCAGCACCACCGACTGACTCGACCACCGAGAGTTCGACAACCCGAGAGGAAACCCCCATGTGTTACGGATTCGATGGTGAGGGCGCGCTGCGCCGCTCGCTGGAGGAGCGCGGCCTGAGCCGTCGCTCCATGTTCAAGGGCGCCCTGGGCGCCGTCGCCGGCGGTGCCGCACTGGCGGCCGTGCCGGGTCTGCTCTCGCCGGCCGGCGCTGCCGTGGCGGCCAAGCGCGGCGGGTGCCGGGTGCCTCCGGGCCGGATCAGCATCCAGCTGTGGACGGTCCGCGACGCGCTATGGGGCGACCCGGGCTTCGACGCGACGCTGACCTCGATCGCCGAGATGGGCTACCCGCGGGTGGAGCAGGCGCTGGGCTACTTCGACAAGACCGCGGCCGAGCTGCGGGCCTTCTACGACGACCTCGGCATCCGCGCCTCCTCGTCCCACGACGGTATCAGCGCCACCCCCGCCGAGCTGCAGACCAAGTTGCAGAACGCCGCAACCCTCGGCCAGCGCTACATGGTGGTGCCCTACCTCGCCTCCAACTCGCTCTCGGACTGGCAGACCTGGGCGGAGCAGATGAACGTCGAGGCGGCGGCCGCGAAGCGCTACGGGATCGCCTACGGCTACCACAACCACGCCCACGAGTTCACGACCGATCTCGGCGGCGGTGTGACCCCGTGGGACATCCTCACCACCGAGCTCGACCCGGGTCTGGTGCACCTCGAGATCGACATCTACTGGGCCGTGACGGGCGGGGTCAACCAGGGCCTGTCCAACGACGACGCCGTCGACTTTGCGATCGACACCATCAAGTCGGGCCCGCAGCGGGTGCGGCAGTACCACGTCAAGGACCGCAACCCCACCACCGGCGACCACGTCGACCTCGGCACCGGCTTCATCGACTTCGCCAAGGTCTTCGCGGCCCACGAGGTCGAGGAGTACATCGTCGAGAACGACACCCCGGAGATCAGCCCGCTCCACACCGCGGACGTCGGCTACTCCTACCTGCGTGCGCTGCGCTACTGACGTACGCCTCTGAAGTACGTCACGCCAGACTCGGCAGCCGCCCCCGACCCTCCCTGCGGGGCGGCTGCCGTCTCCCTCCAGACACTCGGTGAACCCTTCGAGAAGTCGGGATGACGACCGTCCCCCAAACGGTCGAGTGCCCCGTGTCGGGTTCCGCGAACCCTCGGTGGGGGTCATAGGCTGAAGACCATGCCATCGCCCCGGGTATCGCTGATCACCGCTGTCTACAACCCGCCCGCCGATGCCTTCGAGGACACGATCGCGTCGGTTCTCGGTCAGACTCACGAGGACTGGGAGTGGGTCCTCAGCGACGACTGCTCGCCCGCGCCCTGGGTGCTGCCGCGACTGCGGCAGCTGGCCGCGACGGAGCCGCGGGTGCGCATCGTGGAGCGTGCGGTGAACGGTGGCATCGTGGCCGCCTCGAACTCGTCGCTGGCCGAGGCGACCGGCGAGCTGATCGCCCTGCTCGACCACGACGACGTGCTCGTGCCGAACGCGCTGGAGAAGATGGTCCGCGCCTACGACCGGTTCGAGGACCTCGACTACGCCTACAGCGACCAGGACCTGATGTCGGATGCAGGCGAGCTCCGCGACGCCTACTACAAGCCCGACTGGTCCCCGGAGCGGCTGCGGCACCACAACTACTGCACCCACTTCTCGGTGTTCCGCCGCTCGGTCGTGGAGGAGATCGGCGGCTTCCAGGAGGGCTTCGACGGCTCCCAGGACCACGACCTCGTACTGCGGGTCAGCGAGCGCGCGCGACGCATCGTCCACGTCCCCGGCG
Organism: Nocardioides sp. NBC_00850; assembly: GCF_045207335.1. Taxonomy (NCBI): domain Bacteria; kingdom Bacillati; phylum Actinomycetota; class Actinomycetes; order Propionibacteriales; family Nocardioidaceae; genus Nocardioides; species Nocardioides sp. NBC_00850. The sequence goes on along the minus strand of NZ_CP108845.1, from coordinate 5,124,902 downwards.
CGCTCTACCACTGGCGCCAGGTTCCGGGCTCTGCCGCCGCGGACAACCAGGCCAAGCCGTACGCCTGGGACGCCGGCGTACGCGCCGTCCAGGCCCACCTCGACCGGCTCGGGATCCGGGCCACGGCCTCGCACGGCGTCTCGCCCGGCCTCTACCGCGTCGAGCGCGAGCCCGACCTGGACACCCCGGTCAGCGTGATCATCCCGACCATCGGCACCAGCGCGATCGTGTGGGGCGAGAAGCGCGCGATGGTCGTCGAGACCGTACGCTCCGTGGTCGCCTCCACCAAGCACCGCAACGTCGAGTTCGTGATCGTCTACGACACCCCGACCCCGGCCCCGGTGCTGCAGGCGCTGCGGGCGATCGAGGGCGCCGACATCAAGCTCGTCGAGTTCAAGGAGAAGTTCAGCTTCAGCGCCAAGTGCAACGTCGGCGCCGCCCACGCCACCGGTGACGTCCTGATCTTCCTCAACGACGACATGGAGGCGTACTCCGAGGGCGTCATCGAGAACCTGATCGCGCCGCTGCGCGAGCCGGACGTCGGCATGACCGGTCCCAAGCTCCTCTTCGAGGACTACCGCATCCAGCACGCCGGCCTGGTCTACGGCAGCGGCACCATCACCCACGCCTACTACCGCGCGCGCCCCGAGGAGCGCGGCAACCACGGCGAGCTGCACATCAACCGGGAGACCTCCGCGCTGACCGGCGCCTGCGTCGCGATGCGGCGCGAGGTCTTCTTCGACGCCGGCGGCTTCAGCGAACGGCTCCCGGTCAACTACAACGACGTCGACCTGTGCCTCAAGGTGCGTCGCTCACTCGGCCTGCGCCTCGTCTGGCTCCACGACGTCACCCTCTTCCACTTCGAGTCCGTCAGCCGCGACAACGCGGTCCACGACTGGGAGAAGGACTTCATCAACAACCGCTGGGGCAACTACGAGCATGTACGCGAGGCGTACTCCAACGGCGTCCGCTGACCCGGCGGTCAGCCTTGGGCTGCGCGGCGGAGGCGGCGTACGACTCGTCGGCCGAAGTTCCGCACCGGGTGGCGGGTGGCGTAGGTCAGGTCGGCCTCGAGGCCGGCGACCTTGCCGCGCAACCGCTCGATGCGCTCGCGACGGCGCCGGTTGACCTCGCGGGCCTCGCGCAGCTGCTTGGACAGGGTGCCGACCCGGGCCTGGGCGGAGTTGGCCGAGGCCTGGATGCCGAGGATGTGGTCGCGGGTGGCCAGCCGGGAGCGGGTGACCTCCTCGAACTTCTGGGTGTGTACGTCGCGGAGCCGGACCTCGTCGGCCGGAGCGGCCTGAACGAGCTCGGGCGCGGCCGGCGGGACCTCGCCGTCGGCGAGCGGCCGGGCGGCCAGCTGGAACTGGTAGACCAGCGCGTCGGGCTGCTGGCGCACCCACTCCACGGCCACCTCGGGAAGCAGGCCGGGGTCGACCGAGACCTCGACGTTGAGCGGGTCGGCCGTGGTGCCGCGCAGGTCCTCGACCGCGTAGCCCGCCTCGGTGAAGAGCTGCAGCAGCCCCTCGCGTGAGTAGAACTTGATGTGGGTGCGGTCCAGAAGACCGGTGTCGGTGGTCTGCCAGCGGCCCTGGAGCAGGGCGAGGCGGACCGAGCCGTGGGTGACGTTGGGGATCGAGATGACCACCCGGCCGCCGGGGGCGAGCAGGTCACGGGCCTGCTCGAGTGCCGCCCGCGGGTCGACGAGGTGCTCGAGGACGTCGGCGAAGATCACCACGTCGAAGGAGCCGGGCTCGACGATCTCGGTCAGCGGGGTCACATCCAGGTCGGCGACGACCACCTTGTCCAGGACCTTGTCGGCCAGGGTCGCCGCCTCGGAGTCGATCTCGATGCCGGTGACGGTGCAGCCGCGCTCGGTGAGGATCCGGCCGATCTCACCGGTCCAGCAGCCGACGTCGAGGACCCGCTTCCCACTGCCCGCCGAGGCGGCGGACTCAGCCAGGTCGATGACCTGCACATGGCTGGTGTTGCGGTGATCGAGGTCGATCTCGACGGCGTAGTGCGACATGCGACGAGGGTAGCGACCTTTGGTGGCGCCGCGCGGGTGCGGCACGGGCGATTTACGGGCTGTTTCGATGCTTCGGCGACGTACAGGGAAATGGTCTGTTACACAGTGGAAACAGACGCTTCGGGGTGTCGAAACGTCCCCGGGTCAAGGTGGCGGCGAAGATGACAGGATCAAGGACCTCTGGAGGCGCCCTCTCGTGAAGCTCGTGACCGCAGTGATCAAGCCCCATAAGTGGGAGGACGTGCGCGAGGCCCTGGAGGCCTTCGGCGTCACCGGCATGACCGTCTCCGAGGTCTCCGGCTACGGCCGGCAGAAGGGCCACACCGAGGTCTACCGCGGTGCCGAGTACGACATCGCCCTGGTGCCGAAGATCCGCATCGAGATCGTGGTGGAGGACGAGGATGCCGCGGACGTCGTCGGGATCGTCGTGAAGACCGCACAGACCGGGCGGATCGGCGACGGGAAGGTCTGGCTCAGCCCGATCGAGTCCGTCGTCCGCGTACGGACCGGTGCGCGCGACGCCGAGGCGCTCTGACTAGGCTTCGTTCGAGTGCCGGTCCATCGAATCCCACCGGAGGAGAGAAATGAAGCTCGTCACCGCAGTGATCAAACCCCACAAGTGGGAAGACGTCCGCGTCGCCCTCGAAGCTGTCGGTGTCACCGGCATGACCGTCTCCGAGGTCTCCGGCTACGGCCGGCAGAAGGGTCACACCGAGGTCTACCGCGGCGCTGAGTACGACGTCGCCCTGGTGCCGAAGATCCGCATCGAGATCGCCGTGCCCGACGAGGAGGTCGAGTCGGTGGTCAGCGCCATCGAGACGTCGGCGAAGACCGAGCGCATCGGTGACGGCAAGGTCTGGGTCTCCCCGCTGGAGACCATCGTGCGGGTCCGCACCGGCGACCGCGACGACGCCGCGATCTGACATCGTGAATGAGGCTGGCGCGTGACGGCTGAGGGCCGGGCGGCGCGCACAGCCGAGGCAGACGAGCAGTGCGCCAAGGCGTACGCCGCGGCGGGCGGCCCCGAGGTCGGGGTCGCCCTCGTCGCGGTCGGGGGATACGGGCGCGGGGAGCTCGCACCCTTCTCCGACTGGGACGTGGTCCTGGTGCACGACGACGCCGTCTCGCCGGGTTCGGTGGCCGAGCAGGTCTGGTATCCGCTCTGGGACACCGCGCCCAAGCTCGACCACTCGGTGCGGTCGTTCTCCGAGATGCTCTCGTCCTCGACCGGAGACCTCCGGGTCGCCCTCGGGCTGCTCGACATCCGGCACCTGGCCGGCGATCGCGGGCTGGTGCTGCGGCTGCGTACGACGATGCTGGCGCACTGGCGCAAGCTCGCCCGGGCCCTGCTGCCCGAGCTGAGGACGATGAGCGTGGAGCGACATCGGCGTGCCGGTGAGCTCGCGCACGCCTCGGTGCCGGATCTGAAGGAGATGTACGGCGGGCTGCGGGATGCGGTCGTGATCAAGGCGATCGTGGCGACCTGGCTGGTCGACGTGCCCGCGGTCGACCTGGAGAAGTCCCGCCGCGCCCTGCTCGACGTACGAGATCTCGTCCAGGAGATCGGCGGCCGGGCCACCGACCGGGTCGTGCCGGAGATGTGGGACCAGCTCGCCGAGAGGCTCGAGCTGGCCGACGCCCGCACGGCGCAGGCCCACGTACGCACCATCGGCCGCCGCCTCGCCCATCTCTCCCGCCTGGCCTGGCGACGGGTGGACGGGGTCCTGGAGCGCTCGCGGCCCGGAGCACCGCGCCGCCCGCGGCTCGCGCCGCTGGGCAACGGCCTGGCGCTCGCCTCGGGCGAGGTGGTGCTGGTGCCGGGCGCCCGTCCGTCGCGGGATCCGCTGATGCTGCTGCGCGCCTCGGCGCTGGCTGCCGAGCACGGGGTCGCGCTGGCGCCGCCGACCGCCGCGCGACTGGCCCGGGACACCCCGGCGCTGGCCGAGCCGTGGCCGGAGGAGGCGCGGCATCTCTTCGTACGGCTCCTGGGTGCCGGGCGCGGGCTGCTAGCGGTCTGGGAGACGCTGGAGGAGACCGGCGCGGTCTCCCGGATCCTTCCCGAGTGGGAGCGGATCCGGCTCCTCCCGCACGCCTCGATCATCCACCGCTTCACCGTCGACCGGCACACCATCGAGACCTGCATCGAGGCGGTCGCGCTGCTGCCGCGCGTGGCCAGACCCGATGTGCTGCTGGTCGCGGCGCTGCTCCACGACATCGGCAAGGGGTCGCTGACCGAGCACAGCGTCGCGGGGGAGCCGATCGCCCGCCGGATCGCCTCCCGGATGGGATTCTCGGAGGAGGAGGTCGACCTGATCTCGCAGCTGGTGCGCTGGCACCTGCTGCTCTCCACGACCGCGACCACCCGTGATCCCGACGACCCGGCGACCGTCGACCTGGTGGTGGACACGATGGGCGATGCCGAGGCGCTCGCCCTGCTCACCGCGCTCACCGAGGCCGACGCCCGGGCGACCAGCACCCAGGCCTGGAGCACCTGGCGGGCCCGGCTCATCCTCGACCTCGCCCGCCGGGCCGCGCGGGTCCTAGACACCGGCGTCGCCGCGGGGGAGCGGCCGCAGGCTGCGGTCGAGATCCCCGAGAGCGTACGTTCGGGCTCGACCTCCTTCCGCGCCGAGCCGCTCGCCGACGGCGCCCGGGTCTGGGTGATCACGCCCGACCGGCTCGGCCTCCTCGCCGACCTGGCCGCCACCTTCGCGGTCGCGCGGCTGCCGGTCAGAGCGTGTCGTGCCTGGCAGCAGGGAGGTTTCGGGGTCAGTGTGTGGGACCTCGACGACTCCTATGTCGACGCCGCGGTGCTGCGCACGCGCTTCTCCGCCATCACCGAGGGCCGCCTCGACCCGGCGACCCGGCTGGCCCCGAGCGCGGCTGCGCGGGGGAGGGAGCCCTCGGTCGTCGTACGTCCCGAGGCATCCAGCAAGGCCACCGTCCTCGAGGTGCGTACCATCGACCGTCCCGGGGTCGTCTACACCGTCGCCGTCGCGCTGGCGCGGATGGAGATCGCCGTCCGCTCCGCCCACATCTCCACCCTCGGCCCGCAGGCCGTCGACGTCTTCTACCTCCAGGAGGCCTCGGCCGGAGTCCTCGCCGAGCATCGGGCGGCGGAGGCGGCCCATGCGGTCCGCGCGGCCCTCGAGTGCTGACCGAGGTAACTCGGTGAGTTTCGGCACGCCGCCGCAGGGGTAACACGGTGTTACACCGGGTAGCAGCGTGCTGCAGCCCGCTGCTACCCGTGCGAACACCGTGTTACCCCCGACCGAGCCTGCCGAATAGCACCCCACACACAACAGTTCGTTAGTCTTGGCAGGACAACCACTCTGCTGAAGGACCGCTTTGTTCGCCACGCTCTCCGACCGGCTCGCCACGACGTTCAAGAACATTCGGGGCAAGGGCCGCCTCACCGATGCCGACATCGACGCCACCGCTCGCGAGATCCGCATCGCGCTGCTCGAGGCCGACGTCGCGCTGCCGGTGGTGCGCGAGTTCGTCGCCCGGGTCAAGGAGCGGGCACGCGGCGAGGAGGTCAGCCAGGCGCTGAACCCCGCCCAGCAGATCGTCAAGATCGTCAACGACGAGCTGGTCACGATCCTGGGTGGCGAGACCCGCCGGCTCCGCTACGCCAAGACCGGTCCGACCGTCATCATGCTCGCGGGTCTGCAGGGTGCCGGTAAGACCACCCTGGCCGCGAAGCTCGCGCTGTGGCTGAAGGAGCAGGGCAAGGCGCCGCTGCTGGTGGCCGCCGACCTGCAGCGGCCCAACGCGGTCAACCAGCTCCAGGTCAACGGCGAGCGCGTGGGCGTTCCCGTCTACGCACCCCAGCCCGGCAACGGTGTCGGTAACCCGGTCGATGTCGCTCGTGACGCCGTCGAGGAGGCCAAGCGCAAGCTCCACGACGTGGTCATCGTCGACACCGCCGGCCGCCTCGGCATCGACGAGGAGCTGATGAAGCAGGCCGCCGACATCAAGGCGGCGGTCAACCCCGACGAGGTCCTCTTCGTCGTCGACGCGATGATCGGTCAGGACGCGGTCAACACCGCGCAGGCATTCCTCGACGGCGTCGGCTACGACGGCGTGGTCCTCACCAAGCTCGACGGTGACGCCCGCGGTGGTGCGGCGCTCTCCATCGTCCAGATCACCGGCAAGCCGGTCATGTTCGCCTCCAACGGCGAGAAGATGACCGACTTCGACCTGTTCCACCCCGACCGGATGGCCGGCCGCATCCTCGACATGGGCGACATGCTCACCCTGATCGAGCAGGCCGAGAAGACCTTCGACCAGGGGCAGGCCGAGAAGGACGCGGCCAAGATCGCGACCGGCGAGTTCACGCTCGAGGACTTCCTCAAGCAGATGCAGCAGCTGCGCAAGCTCGGCTCGATGTCGAAGCTGATGGGCATGCTGCCGGGCATGGGCCAGTTCCGCGAGCAGCTCGACAACTTCGACGAGCGCGAGATCGACCGGATCCAGGCGATCATCCAGTCGATGACCCCGGCCGAGCGCGCCAACCCGAAGATCCTCGACGGCTCCCGCCGCGCCCGCATCGCGAAGGGCTCGGGCCGCCAGGTCTCCGACGTCAACCAGCTCATCCAGCGCTTCACCGAGGCGTCGAAGATGATGAAGCAGCTCGCCTCCGGTGGCGGCATGCCCGGGATGCCCGGCGCGCCCGGTGCGAGCTTCGGCAAGCGCGCCGGCGCCAAGCAGGTGGCCCAGAAGAAGAAGGGCAAGGGCGCGCGCAAGTCCGGCAACCCCGCCAAGGCCGCCCAGCAGGCGAAGGCGGATGCCGAGAAGAAGCCGGCCGCAGCCAACCCGTTCGGCATGCCGGGTGGCGAGGAGATCGACTACGAGAAGGCCGCCGCCGACCTCAACCTGCCCTCCGACTTCTCCAAGTTCCTCAAGTAGGTGTCGACGGTCCTTGTCGTCGACGGCGCCAACGTCGTCGGCGCCCGCCCCGACGGCTGGTGGAAGGACCGTGCCGGCGCGGCGCGCCGGCTGCACGAGGCGCTGCTCGTCGCCGATCTCCCGCAGGACCGGATCGTCCTGGTCCTGGAGGGACAGGCCAAGGGCGGCGTACGTCCGGGCAGGGACGCCCACGTGCACACGGTCCACGCCCCCAAGGACGGCGACGCCGCGATCGTCGGTGTCGTCCGTGACGCGCTGGAGAAGGGTGACCGGGTGACGCTGGTGACCGCCGACCGGCTGCTCCAGGCTCGTTGTGGCGGCGCCACGGCCCTGGGACCGTCCTGGTTGCTTGACCAGATCTGAGGAATTCGCGGGGTTACGCGTGCGTAGCCATTGACCGTGATTGTGATCGCCGTCACGCTGGGAGCGCTCTCACGAGCCGCGGCACCCCAACGCCGAGGTGCCGACAGATCACTCTCAGGAGGCCTGTCCCGTGCGATCACACAGACAGCGCGGCGCGATCGGCGGAGCCTCGGCTCTCGCCGGCCTGCTCTGCGCCACGCTCCTCGTAGCCCCAGCGTCAACCGCAGCGTCAACCGCAGCGTCACCCACCGTGTCCGCCACCGATGCGCTCACGCGCGTGGACCACGCGCTGCCCTACAAGAACCCACGCCTCGCCACCAAGACCCGCGTCGCCGACCTGCTCGCCCGGATGACACTGGCCGAGAAGGTCGGTCAGATGGCCCAGGCCGAGCGCGCGGACGTCGCCGCGAACCCCGGCCAGATCGCCGAGCTCGGGCTCGGCAGCGTACTCTCCGGCGGCGGCTCGACCCCCGCCGAGAACACCCCGGAGGCCTGGGCCGACACGGTCGACGCCTTCCAGGAGCAGGCGCTCTCGACGCGGCTGGGGATCCCGCTGCTCTACGGCGTCGACTCGGTCCACGGTCACGGCAACCTCAACGGCGCGACCGTGTTCCCGCACAACATCGGCCTCGGCGCGACCCGTGACCCGAAGCTCGCCGAGCGGATCGGGCACATCACCGCGGAGGAGACCCGCGCGTCCGGGCCGCAGTGGACCTTCGCGCCGTGCATCTGCGTCGCCCGCGACGACCGGTGGGGGAGGACGTACGAGTCCTTCGGGGAGGACCCGAAGCTCGCCGCCAAGATGTCGCAGATGATCGAGGGGTTCCAGGGCGACAAGGGTGAGCTCGACGATCCCGACCGCGTCCTGGCCACCGCGAAGCACTTCGCCGGCGACGGCTTCACGACCTTCGGCACGGGCGAGGGCGACTACACCATCGACCAGGGCATCACCCAGGCCTCGCGCGCCGAGTTCGAGAAGCTGGCGCTCTCGCCGTACGTCACCGCCATCAAGAAGCACGACGTCGGCTCGGTGATGCCGTCCTTCTCCAGCGTCGACTGGACCGAGGACGGTCTCGGCAACCCACTCAAGATGCACGCCCACGAGGAGCTGGTCACGGGTTGGCTCAAGGAGAAGCAGGGCTTCGACGGCCTGGTGATCTCCGACTGGCGGGCGATTCACCAGATCCCGGGGACGTACGCCGAGCAGGTCGCCATCTCGGTCAACGCCGGCGTCGACATGTTCATGGAGCCGTTCTCCGGTGACACCGTCGGCTACCCGCAGTTCATCGAGACGCTGACCGCCGCGGTCGAGGACGGTGCCGTCCCGATGGCCCGCATCGACGACGCGGTCTCCCGGATCCTGACCGCGAAGTTCGACCTCGGCCTCTTCGAGAAGCCGTTCACCGACCGGCGCAACATCGACGAGATCGGCAGCGCCGCCCACCGTCGCGTCGCGCGCGAGGCGGTGGCGAAGTCTCAGGTTCTGCTCCGGAACAGGCACGCGCTCCCGCTCTCCGGAGGCGACGACGTCTACGTCGCGGGCAGCAAGGCCGACAGCATCGGCGACCAGGCCGGCGGCTGGACGATCACCTGGCAGGGCAACTCGACCCACCAGATCCCCGGCGACACGATCCTCGACGGCATCGAGTCCGCGGCCCGCGGCGAGGTGACCCACTCGCCCGACGCCTCCGCGCCGGTCCCGGCCGGCTCACATGGTGTCGTGGTCGTCGGCGAGCACCCGTACGCCGAGGGCTTCGGTGACATCGGCGGCCCCCGCTGGGGCTACGACCCCGGCGAGGGCGGCGTGCAGCGGCCCGCGCTGACGATGCACCTCAGCGAGGCCGACACCGCGGCGATCGAGACGGTCTGCGCGGCCGCCGCGACCTGCACGGTGCTCGTCGTCTCCGGGCGTCCGATGATCATCCCGCCCGGGCTGCTCGGGCAGATCGACGCCCTGGTCGCCTCCTGGCTGCCGGGCAGCGAGGGCAAGGGCGTCGCCGACGTGCTCTTCGGCAAGCGTCCGTTCACCGGGAAGCTCCCGGTGACCTGGCCCCGCTCGGTCGACCAGGAGCCGATCAACATCGGCGATTCCGACTATGACCCGCTGTTTGCGTACGGACACGGTCTGAAGACCCGCCGATAGCGAAAAGGCCCGGTCCGAGTTGTGCGAATCTTCGATTCGCGACGCTTGGATCGGGCCATTTCGGTGCATGATTCGTGCATGCAGACGCTTCGCGTAGACGTATCGGGACGAGCGCTCAGCTTCCCGCCCGACAAGATCGTCCGAATAGGGCGTTCGATTGATGCCGACGTGGTGCTCTCGTCATCCTCCGTCTCCCGCGCTCATGCGGAGCTGCGCCCGGACCCGTCCGGGTGGAAGCTGGTCGACGTCGGCTCCGCCGGAGGGACGTACGTCTCCGGCAGCCGCGTCACCGAGGTGCCGTTGACCGGGGCGACCGAGATCCAGCTCGGCCCGGCGGGACCGGGCTCGACGATCACCGTCACCCTCGACGACGCGCCGGTCGCGGCGGGTGCTCCGCGTGCCCAGGCGCCGGCTCCGCCGCCTCCGCCGGCGATGGCGGGCGCCACGGCTGCCCCGCCGTCCGGGGCGGCACCGGCGGCTCCGCCCCCGCCCGGCAACCTCCCGCCCGCGCCCCCGGCGCCCTCGGCGACCCAGGACATCTCGGAGATGACGATCGCGCCCGGGATGGCACGTCCGGTCGCCCCGGGGCAACCGCCGACCGCGCCGACCGGCCCCGACCTGCTGCTGGTCGCCGAGGGCAAGGAGCACCGCTTCCGCCACCCGGTCACGGTGACCATCGGCCGCGCGGCCGACAACTCGGTCGTACTGGAGGACCAGGGCGTCTCGCGCCAGCACGCCCGGCTGGTCGCCATCCCCGGCGGCTGGACCTTCGAGAACGGCTCCCAGACCGGGTCGTTCCTCAAGGGGAAGCCGCTGGTCAGGGAGGAGATCGACGAGGAGACCGAGATCCGCCTCGGGCACCCGGTCGCGGGCGAGATCCTCAAGGTCATCCCGATCTACGCTGCCGAGGTCGAGGTCGCTCGTGCCGCCGCGAAGCGCCGCAACAAGCTGCTGCTGTGGGGCGGGATCGGGGCCGCGGCCGCGGTCGTGGTCATCGGACTGGTGGTCGCGATGTTCGTCGTGCCCGGCGGCGAGTCGGCCGCTCAGGACACCGGCCTGACCAAGGACGAGCTCAACAGCGCGCAGCGGGCCGTCGTCTGGATCACGTACGCGCCGACCGAGGACACCATCGCGATGGGATCCGGGTCGATCGTCACCGAGGACGGCAAGATCCTCACCAACGCCCACGTCGCCGACCCGGCGAAGATCCCGGAGTACGCCGCGAAGGGCGAGGTCTCGCCCGAGGTCGTCAACATCCACCTGACCGACCCGGCCGAGGGTTACAAGGTCGGCGAGCCCGACTACATCGCCAAGGTCATCGAGTCCGACGGCGAGGTCGACAGCGCGGTCGTGCAGATCGTCGCCGACGGCGAGGGCAACCCGGTGAACCCGTCCTCGCTGGACCTGCCGACGATCTCGCTCGGCGACTCCAACGCGGTCGACCGCGGCGACTTCATCGCCACCATCGGCTTCCCGATGCTGCCGAAGGAGAGCTTCGCCGACAAGGAGGGCGTGCTCTTCCAGCCGCCGACCGTCGCCGAGGGCAACGTGGCGACGATCCTCTCCTTCGAAGGCGAGGAGCGGGCCGTCTTCGACGTCACCGCCCGGATCTCCAGCGGCAACTCGGGTGGCGCCGCGGTCAACGACGACGGTGAGCTCGTCGGCGTCCCGACCTCCATCGGGTGGGACGAGAGCAACGTCGTCACCGGCCAGGTCATCCCGCTCGCCCAGCACTTCCCGATCCTCGAGGCCGCCGGCGTGAAGGTGCCGGGCAACTAGGTAACCTGCGTCACATGACTGCTCTGCGCTTCTCCGGCCCGGTCCTTCCCGATGGAGAGGTGCGGGACCTCTATGTCCTCGACGGCCGCATCACCTACGAGCGGCCGTCGGGGGCGGAGACCGGCGCATCGGGCTGGATCGTGCCCGGCCTCGTCGACGCGCACTGCCACATCGGGCTCGGTCCCGACGGTGCCGTCGACCAGGAGACCGCCGAGGCTCAGGCGATCGCCGACCGCGACGCCGGCGCGCTGCTGCTTCGCGACGCCGGCTCAGCCGCCGACACCCGCTGGGTCCAGTCCCGCGAGGACCTGCCCCGGCTGATCCGCGCCGGTCGCCACATCGGACGTACGAAGCGCTACATGCGCAACTACGCCGACGAGGTCGAGCCCGACGGTCTGGCCGAGGCCGTCGAGCGGCAGGCGCGCTCCGGTGACGGCTGGGTCAAGCTCGTCGGCGACTGGATCGACCGGGCCGAGGGAGACCTGAAGCCGTCCTTCCCGGCGGAGTCGTTCGCCGAGGCGATCAAGGTGGCCCACGACAACGACGCGCGGGTCACGGCGCACTGCTTCGGCCGCGAGGTCCTGCCCGGCCTGATCGAGGCCGGGATCGACTGCATCGAGCACGGCACGGGCCTGACCCCGGACCTCGTCGAGGCCATGGCCGAGCAGGGCACCGCACTGGTCCCCACCGTCGCCCAGCTGGAGATCTTCCCCGACCTGGCCGCCGCCGCGGCACCCAAGTTCCCGACGTACGCCGCCACCATGGAGGACCTCTACGCCCGCCGTCGCGAGACGATCATGAGCGCCTACGAGGCAGGGGTCGCTCTCTACGCAGGCTCCGACGGCGCGGGGGACCAGCTGCACGGCGTACTCCCGACCGAGGTCGTCGCCATGCACCGCCTCGGTCTGCCCGCCGACGTCGTCCTCGGCGCCGCCTCCTGGCGCGCCCGGGAGTGGCTCGGCCACAACCCCGGCCTCGCCGAGGGCGACCCCGCCGACTTCGTCGTCTACGACACCAACCCCCTCGACGACCTCACCGTCCTCGCCCGGCCGGCTGCCGTCGTACTCCGGGGGAAGGTCTACGCCTGAGATTTCGCCGCTTCCGGGCACCTCTGGCAAACTGAGTTGTGTGTCCTGTGCGCAGGGACCCTCTCACCCAGCGCGACAGTGCCCGCCGAAGTTGCCTGACGGGTGTCCCCACACCGACACGGGCCTCTTCACCCATATTCGATTCCAAAGGAATACCACCAACAGTGGCTGTCAAGATCCGCTTGAAGCGCCTGGGCAAGATCCGGGTTCCGCAGTACCGCATCGTCATCGTCGACTCGCGCAAGAAGCGCGATGGCGCTGTCATCGAGGAGATCGGTCTCTACCGTCCCAAGGAGGAGCCGAGCTTCATCCAGGTCGACTCCGAGCGCGCCCAGTACTGGCTCGGCGTCGGCGCCCAGCCGACCCCGGCTCTCGAGGCGATCCTCAAGGTGACCGGCGACTGGCAGAAGTTCAAGGGCCTCCCGGGCGCCGAGGGCACCCTCCGGGTCGCCCCGCCGAAGCCCGACAAGCTCGAGCTCTTCAACAAGGCCCTCGCCGAGGCTCACGCCTCCGCCGGTGCCGAGGCCGTGACGAAGAAGTCCGCCAAGAAGGCCGAGGAGCCGAAGGCTGAGGAGCCCAAGGCCGAGGAGCCGAAGGCCGAGGAGCCCAAGGCCGAGGAGACCCCGGCCGCCGAGGCCGAGGCCTGAGCAGCATGCTCGCCGAAGCTCTCGAGCACCTCGTCCGAGGAGTCGTCGACAACCCGGACGAGGTGAGCGTGCGCGACAAGCAGCTTCGTCGCGGCTCCGTCCTCGAGGTCCGGGTCCACCCCGACGACCTCGGCAAGGTGATCGGCCGCGGCGGCCGCACCGCCACCGCGTTCCGTACGGTCATCTCCGCGCTGGCCGGCAAGGGCGGCGCGCGGATCGACTTCGTCGATGTCGACGGCGGTCGCTGAGCACGGCTGCATCAAACGCACAACGGGCGCCACTCCTTCGGGGGTGGCGCCCGTTGGTTTACCCGGTTAACCGGGTAAACCTGCACTTCTCTGGCAATGCAACGCCTGAGAAGTGCAGGAATCACCGGTTAACCGGTGATTCCTGCCCGGCACCCCACAGCCCCTAATCTCACTCCTGTGGAGTTGATCGAGGTGCTGGTCGGACGGATCGGCAAGCCGCATGGCATCCGGGGGTTCGTGACCGTCGAGGTGCGGACCGACGAGCCCGACCGGCGGTTCGCCGAGGGTACGGTGCTGCGGGCGCAGCCGCCGAAGGGATCGGCGTACGCCGCCAAGCAGCTGACCGTGGAGGGCGCCCGTTGGCACGGGCAGGTGCTCCAGGTCGCCTTCGAGGAGATCACCGACCGCAACGAGGCCGAGGCGGCTCGCGGGACGCTGCTCTTCGCCGACGTCCCGGCAGAGGAGACTCCCGAGGACCCCGACGAGTACTACGACCATCAGCTCGTCGGCCTGACCGCCTTCGACGAGGAGGGCCGCGAGCTGGGCACGGTGAAGGCGCTGGTCCATGGGGGAGCCCAGGACCTGCTGACGATCCGCACCCCTGACCGGCGCGATGCGCTGGTGCCGTTCGTGAAGGCGCTGGTGCCGGTCGTCGACCTCGCCGAGAAGAAGGTCGTCATCGCCGACCGCCCCGGCCTGGTCACGCCGTTCGCCGAGGACGAGGACGACGCCACGTGAGGCTCGACTACCTCACCATCTTCCCCGACTATCTCGCGCCGCTCCGGCTGAGCCTGCCGGGCAAGGCGATCGAGTCGGGGCTTCTGGAGATGCACGTCCACGACGTACGTGACTGGGCCCACGACCGCCACCGCACCGTCGACGACACGCCCTATGGCGGGGGCGCCGGGATGGTGATGAAGCCGGAGCCGTTCGGTGAGGCCTTCGACGAGCTGGCGATCGACGGCGCGACCGTGATCGTCACGACGCCGAGCGGTGAGCCGTTCACCCAGGCCCTGGCTCGCGACCTGTCGACCCGGGAAAGGCTCGTCTTCCTGCTCGGTCGCTACGAGGGCATCGACCAGCGCGTGCTCGACCACGCCGCCACCCGCGCCGAGGTCCGCGAGATCTCCCTGGGCGACTACGTCCTCAACGGGGGAGAGGTCGCCGCCATGGCGATCACGGAGGCCGTCGTACGTCTGCTCCCCGGGTTCATGGGCAACGCCGAGTCGCTCGTGGAGGAGTCCCACGAGGACGGCCTGTTGGAGTACCCGGTCTACACCAAGCCCGCCTCCTGGCGTGACCTCGAGGTCCCGAAGGTGCTGCTCAGCGGCGATCACAAGCGCATCGCGCAGTGGCGCCACGACCAGGCGGTGGCCCGGACCTCCGTACGCCGCCCCGACCTGCTCCACGCATCCCAGGCAGCCACGGAGTGGGAGATCGTGCCCGCCGTACGCGCCGATGTCCCCGAGCTGCACACGCTGCAGCTCGCCTGCTGGGTGCAGGAGATGCACGACAACCCCGGCGTCGAGATCCCGCCGCTGCACGAGTCGCTGGAGGACACCGTGCGCGCACTGGAGACGCACGACGTCTACGTGGTCCGCTCCGCCGGGCGGCTGGTCGGCTCGGTCCGTGCCCGGCTCGAGGGCGACGTCTGGGAGATCGGACGGCTGATGACCGCCCCGGACCTGCAGGGTCGAGGCCTCGGGCGTCAGCTACTGGACCACATCCAGGCGGTCGCGCCGGTGGATGTCAGGACGCACTCGCTCTTCACCGGAGCGAAGAGCGAGCGGAACCAGAGGATCTACAAGAAGGCCGGGTTCCGGCTGCGCCGCGACCTCGAGGCTCCGCCAGGCGCCGTCATCATGACGAAGACCCGCGCAACTCGACGGTAACGGAACGGCAACCGACAACTCTGTTACTTTCCTGTAACACAAGGCATCCGTCTCTGAAACGTTGCGTCGCAACGATGCCGGGCAATGCGTACGACGAGCGACGTGGCTCGCGTGACGCCACAGCCACATCCCGAGACTCAACTATGAGGCACTGAATGTCTGTCGAACTTGCATGGCAACTCCTGTGCGCGGCCCTGGTCATCTTCATGACTCCCGGCCTCGCCTTCTTCTACGGCGGTCTGGTGAAGGCCAAGTCCGTCGTCTCGATGATGATGCTGAGCTTCGGCTCGATCGCCGTCGTCACGATCCTCTATGTCCTCTACGGCGGCACCGGCATCGCTGGCAACGGCACCAGCGGTGGCAGCAAGCTCTTCGGTAACCCGTTCGAGGACTTCGGAATGACCGACCTCGTCACCTCTGCGGGTAGCGGCGACGCCGGCAACCTCTTCGGCGGACACGCCTTCCTGGTCGCCTTCTGCATCATCACCGTCGCCCTGGTCTCGGGGGCGGTCGCCGACCGTGCGCGCTTCTGGCCGTGGATGATCTTCGCGGTCTTCTTCGCCACCTTCGTGGTGTTCCCGACCTTCCGCTGGATCTGGGGCGTGGACGCCGACGGCAACTTCTACGGCTGGCTCGCCAACAACGTCTACGGCCTCGGCGGTGCGCTCGACTGGGCCGGCGGCACCGTGATCCACCAGTCCGCCGGTGCCGCGGCCCTCGCGCTCGCGCTCGTGCTCGGACGGCGCAAGGTCGGCTTCTCCAAGGAGGAGACGGTTGCCCACAACGTACCGCTCGTGCTGATCGGTACCGCGATCCTCTGGTTCGGCTGGTTCGGCTTCAACACCGGTGTCTTCGGCGCCGACGAGGGCCAGACCTCGCTGATCTTCCTCAACACCCTGCTGACCCCGGCCGCTGGTCTGATCGGCTGGATCGTTGTCGAGCAGTTCAAGGACGGCAAGCCGACCGCCGTCGGCGCCGCCTCCGGCATCGTCACCGGCCTGGTAGCCATCACGCCCGCCTGTGCGTTCGTGACCCCGGTCTGGGCCCTCGTCCTCGGCCTCGTCGCCGGTGCCATCTGCGCCCTGGCCGTCGAGATCAAGTTCAAGCTCGGCTTCGACGACACGCTCGACGTGGTCGGCATCCACCTGGTCGCCGGTTTCATCGGGTGCGTGTGGGTCGGCATCTTCGGCGCCGAGGTTCTCACCGGCGGCAGCCTGGTCTTCGGCGGCACCTTCAAGCTGCTCGGTGCCCAGGTCCTCTCCTCGCTCACCGTGATCGTGTTCTCGTTCGTGGTCGCCTTCATCATCGGCTTCGCGATCGAGAAGACCATCGGTTTCCGCGCCAAGGAGGAGGACGAGGTCGCCGGTATCGACACCGTTCTCCACGAGCCGGGCTACTCCGAGCTCGGCTGAGCCGTCGCATCGATCATGAGGCCCGTCCCGGTTCGCCGGGGCGGGCCTCGCGGCGTGTCTCAGCGAGGGCCGTAGGGAAGCTGTCGGGCCTGGTGCTGGATGCGGGTGCTGAGATCCTCGACCTCGGCCAGAACCGCCGGCGCGACCCACACAGGGGAGTGGCGGGTGCGCTTGGCTCGGGTGAGGATCCCGGACTGCTCCAGGCCGTCGATCGTCTCGGTGGGGTCCTCGATCCCGAGGCTCTTGGTGACCAGCTCGGCGTTGAGGATGGGCTCCTCGGTGAGCAGGTCGAGAAGACGGTACGCAGCCGACCCGGGCCGTGGGTCACCGGCCGCCTCGCCCCAGCTGCGCCGGATGCTCTCCAGCGTCTCTGCCGTCTTCCACGACTCGGTCGTCGCGATGGTCGTCGAGGCGGCGAGCATGGCGATGATCGTGGACGCGGTGCCGGCCCGGTAGTCGTTGAGGGCGGCGAAGTAGCGGTCGCGGTGCGCGACGAGCGCCGAGGCGATCGGGACGGCCAGATGGCGCGAGGCGCGGCGTCGCCGGAGCACGGCGTGGATGAGGGCCCGCCCGATACGGCCGTTGCCGTCGATGAAGGGGTGGATCGACTCGAACTGGGCGTGCACGATCGCGGCCTGGGCGATGGGGGAGAGGTCGTCGCGGTTGGCGAAGGCGACCAGGTCCTCGATGTAGTCGATGACCGTCTCCGGTGGCGGTGGCACGTGGAGGGTGTCGCGGGGTGCGTAGTCGGAGCCGCCGACCCAGTTCTGCACGACGCGGAACCTGCCGGCGCTGGCCGCCTCGTCGGGATGGCGTACGAACAGGTCACGGTGGGCGCGCAGGATCGCGTCGGAGATGATCTTTCGGGTCGTGTCGGCCTCGCTGATCAGCCGCTGCATCGCCTGGGTCGCGGATGCCATCGAGGTCGCCGAGGAGTTGGCGCCGATGCCGAGCAGGGCCCGACCGTAGTCGGCCAGGCTGGCCTCGACGTGCTCGATCTTGGAGGAGTCGATCGCCTCGGTGCGCAGCTGCAGGTGGTTGAGCCCGTCCATCGTCCGGCCGTGGACCAGGTCGAGATGGCGGAGTGCGCCCGCGCTGGCGGTCGTCATCGCCGCCACCGGCCGCTCCAGCGCCAGGTCGAGATCGGCGATATGCGGCGGCAGCGCCACCGTGACCTCACGGAGCAGCCGGTCCACGCGCGGACCGCGCGGGATCCGCTGCTTGTACGGACGCGTCACGTAGGTGTGCGGTGGCCAGTCGGTGTCGGTCACGGGGGCATCCTCGCACGGGCGCGGTTGTGCCGCGTACGTCGCGATTCCCGGCGGTCCACGGCGCTGTGGCAGACTTGTGGGCCGGTCCAGTCGGCCGAAGCACGCTCCGAAGATGACACCCGGAGGTGTCGCGACGGGCTCCTGCCACAGGGGGAACCGTACGCCGCCGGCCAGCGTGGCTGGACCACCGCCAAAGATCGCCCTGACCAGGGCATGGATGACCGCGATCGGCCTGTGGCGAGCGTGAGGAGAAAATGATGAGCAACGTACTCGCTGAGGTCGGCAACGTCGCCAAGCGCGACGACCTGCCGGAGTTCCGCGCCGGTGACACCGTCAAGGTGCACGTCAAGGTCGTCGAGGGCAGCCGGTCCCGCGTCCAGGTCTTCCAGGGCGTCGTGATCCGCGTCCACGGTTCCGGCATCGGCCGCACCTTCACCGTCCGCAAGGTCTCCTTCGGCGTGGGTGTCGAGCGCACCTTCCCGCTGCACTCCCCGATCTTCGAGCAGATCGAGGTCGTCACCCGCGGTGACGTCCGTCGCGCGAAGCTCTACTACCTGCGCAACCTGCGCGGCAAGAAGGCGAAGATCAAGGAGCGCCGCGAGGTCTGAGGGTTTCCTGAGCATTGCGAGTCGATGAGGCTCGTTGTGGAGGGAGTCTCTAGACTCACCGCGTGACTTCGAACGACCGCGATCCTTCCGTCGGCGTAGGGCCCCAGGCCCGCTGGGACGGGCCCGAGATGGGGGGATCGCGGTCGTTCTCGTCTTCTCCTCAGGCCCCGCGCTGGGCCTCTGAGCAGCAGGGCCCGGCCAACGGACCGCGCCGCGAGGAGGAGCACAAGCCCCGCCTGTCGGCCTGGCAGGAGGGCATCGTCCTGGTCGTTCTGGCCGTGCTGGTCGCGATCGTCGTGAAGGCCCTGTTCGTGCAGGCCTTCTACATCCCCTCGGAGTCCATGGAACCCGGCCTGCAGGGCGGCCCGTCGGTGGCGACCGACGACCGGGTGCTGGTGGAGAAGCCGTCCTACTGGCTCGCTGGCACGCCGCAGCGCGGCGATGTCGTGGTCTTCTCCGACCCGGGATCCTGGCTCGGTGTCGACGAGTCGGCAGGCCCCAACAATCTCTTCGGCAAGGCGCTCGCGGTCATCGGTCTCTACCCCGAGGGCGGCCACCTGGTGAAGCGTGTCATCGGAGTCCCCGGCGACGTCATCGAGTGCTGCGACAAGCAGGGTCGGCTGATCGTCAACGGCGTCCCGATCGACGAGCCGTACGCTCGGCCCTCCCAGACCAAGTGCGGCCGCCCCAACAAGGAGGGCGAGTGCTTCGGGCCGATGCCCGGCAACCGCCATTGGGAGGCCGGTCCGGTGCCCGAGGGGTCGCTGTTCGTGATGGGCGACAACCGGGCCAACTCGGCCGACTCGACCGTCCACATGTGCACGGCCAACGAGACCGACTGCGCGCTGGTGCCTTGGGTGCCGGAGGACAACGTGGTCGGTAAGGTCGTCGCGCTGGGCTGGCCGCTGGACCGGGCGAAGTGGATCCACCGGCCCGAGAGCTTCGAGGACGTGCCGTCACCGTGAGCAGTGCGCCAACTCTGCGAGTCGAGCGGTCCATGCTGCGCGACGGCGTCACCCATCTCGGTGCCGTCGACGAGGTGGGGCGCGGCGCGCTCTGTGGGCCGGTCTCGATCGGGATCGTGGTCATCACCGAGGCGACCCGCACAGCACCGCAGGGCGTACGCGACTCCAAGCTGCTCACTCCCGAGGCTCGCGAGATGCTCGCGCCGAAGGTGCGCCGCTGGGCCGTCGACTCGGCTGTCGGGCATGCGCTGGCCTCCGAGATCGACGAGGTCGGGATCATGGCCGCGATGCGGCTGGCCGGTCAGCGAGCGTTGAGCGCCCTGGACGTACGTCCTGACGCGCTGCTGCTCGACGGCAACCACAACTACCTGACCCCGCCCGTGCAGGAGGGCCTCTTCGGTGAGGTCTCCCAGATGGTGGAGGAGGTCGAGGTGCCGCCGGTGACGACGATGATCAAGGCCGACATGAAGTGTGCCGCCGTCGCCGCCGCCTCGATCCTGGCGAAGACCTCGCGCGACGCGCTGATGGTCGCGCTCCACGACGAATATCCCGACTACGCCTGGGCCGACAACAAGGGCTACTCCGCGCCCGCCCACATCGCGGCGCTGGAGCGCCTGGGACCGTCGGCATATCACCGCCGCTCGTGGAGTCTTCCCGGCTCTTCGCCTGTGTTGGCTCTAGAGTCCTGAACATGAGCGAGCGCCAGCGAGCGACCAATGACCTCAGGCCGCCGCGTGCGTATTCCTCGCTTTCCTCTACGGAGGCGGCGGCATGAGCGCGGAGGATCTCGAGAAGTACGAGACCGAGATGGAGCTGACCCTCTACCGCGAGTATCGCGACGTGGTCGGCATCTTCAAGTACGTCGTCGAGACCGACCGCCGCTTCTACCTGTGCAACCAGGTCGACGTGCGGGCGCGCACGGACTCGGGGGACGTCTACTTCGAGGTGTCGATGAACGACGTCTGGGTGTGGGACATGTATCGGCCGGCCCGGTTCGCGAAGGCGGTCAAGGTGCTCACGTTCAAGGACGTCAACGTCGAGACGCTCAACCCGACCGACATCGACCAGCCGCTGGACTGACGTACGGCTGATCTCGGGCCAGTTACCGTCCACAGGGCGATCTCGATCCGGGGTTATCCCCAGGCGCCCCGGAACCAGCCCGGATTGTCGGTGCTCGCGATGAGTCTGGACCTCGAAGCCGAAGGGCAGGAGGTCCATGATGAGTTCAACGGCGCCAGCGCGGATCGCGCTGGGAAACTACGGCGAATCGGTCGCCGAGAGGCATCTGGTCGAGGCGGGTATGACCGTGCTCGACCGCAACTGGCGATGTGCTGATGGGGAGATCGACCTGGTCCTGCGCGAGGGCGACACCCTCGTCGTCTGCGAGGTGAAGACCCGCAGCCATGACGGGTGCGGCACGCCGCACGAGGCGGTCGACAAGACCAAGCTCGACCGGCTGAAGCGGTTGGCGATCGCCTGGCTGGAGCAGCACGACGTGCGAGCCCCGGGGATCCGGATCGATCTCGTCGCGGTGATGCACGCGCCTCGTGGCTCGGCGCTGGTCGAGCACGTCAGGGGCCTGTGATGGGATACGCGCGAGCTCATGGCGTCGCCCTTCGGGGCGCTGTCGGCCACCTGGTCGACGTACAGGCCGACGTCTCGCCCGGCCTGGTCGGCGTGACGCTGGTCGGCCGTGCCGACAGCGTGCTGGCCGAGGGGCGCGACCGGGTCCGGATGGCGATCATCAACTCAGACCTCGAGTGGCCAGCGACCAAGCGGATCACGGTGCTGCTCTCGCCGGCCGACCTGCCGAAGGGCGGCTCGCACTACGACCTCGCGATGGCGTTGGCGATCCTCGCGGCCAGTGGCGAGCTCGAGACGACCGGGCTGGAGCGCACGGTCTTCATCGGGGAGCTGGCGCTCGACGGTGGGCTGCGGCCGACCTCCGGCGTGCTCCCGATGGTGCTCGCCGCCTCCCACGCCGGCATCGCTCGGGTGGTGGTGCCGGAGCCGCAGGTGGCCGAGGCGCGGATGGTGCCCGGGATGGAGATCCTCGGGTTCCGGTCGCTGGGCCAGGTGGTCGCCGAGCTGCGTGGCGAGCCGGTGCCCGACGCGCCGCCGGTCGCTACCGGCACGGGCGGCAGCCTGCTCGGCTGGCGAGGTGACCGCAGGCTCGACGACATGGACATGTCCGACCTTCGCGGCATGCCCGAGACCCGCTACGCGGTCGAGGTCGCGGCCGCCGGTGGACACCACCTGCTGCTCAAGGGACCGAAGGGCTGCGGCAAGACCTCGATCGCCGAGCGGATCCCGACGATCCTGCCCGATCTCTCGCGTGAGGAGTCGCTGGAGGTGATGGCGGTGCAGTCGCTGGCCGGGGTGCTCGACGTCGACCGAGGGCTCCTGACCCGGCCGCCGTTCGCGGCTCCCCACCACGATGCCTCCAAACCCGGCATCGTCGGCGGCGGCACCGGACGGGTCCGCCCGGGCCAGGTCTCGCTGTCCCACGCCGGCGTCCTCTTCCTCGATGAGTTCCCGTTGTTCAAGAGCGACGTCATCGAGTGCCTGCGCGAGCCGCTCGAGAGCGGCGACATCACGGTGTCGCGAGGCGAGGAGTCGGTGACGCTCCCGGCGCGCGCCCTCGTCGTGCTCGCCGCCAACCCGTGTCCGTGCGGCAACTTCGACGCCTCGATCACCAAGGACGGCTGCATCTGCCGGTCCAACGAGCGTCAGTCCTACGAGCGGAAGGTCTCCGGCCCGATCACCGACCGCATCGACATCATCCGCACGCTGCGGCCGATGTCCGAGCAGAACCATGACCCGTGGGGCTCGGAGACCAGCGCCGACATCCGTGAACGGGTCACGGCGGCCAGGCGCCGCCAACGTGAGCGCTACGCCGACTTCGGGTGGCGGTTGAACGGCCAGGCCAGCGGGATCGCCCTGCGCGACAACTGGCCGCTGCCGCCATCGGCCGAGGCGCTCATCGACTCACGCATCTTCTCCGGTGCCCTGACCCGTCGAGGTGCGGTGCGCGTGCATCGCCTCGCGTGGACGGTGGCCGACCTCGCCGGGGTCGATTGGCCGGGCGTCACCGAGACCGAGACGGCGCTCGCGCTGCGCAACGGCGGGTCGCTCACGGTCTCGGCGTTCGAGGGGAGGTCGGCATGACCGCGGCGCCCGTCGCACCGTCCTTCACCGACCTCGAGCGCGAGCGTCTGGCCCGGATCGCGCTGACCCAACTGATCGAGCCCGGCACCCCGCTGCTCGACCCCTGCATGGTGGGATCCACCGCGACCGAGGTCTACCGACGCTTCGCCGCGGAGGACCCCGACCTCGGCGACGACGGCCTCGAAGCCAGGCTGCGGCTGGCCCAGATCCACCCCGACCGCGACTTGGAGCGGGCGGCCAACGCCGGGTTCCGCTACGTCATCCCCGGCGACGAGGAGTGGCCCACCCAGGTCGAGCGGCTCGCCGGCCAGGAGCCTCTTCAATACCGCACCGGCACCCCACTCGGTCTGTGGGTGCGGGGGCCGCTCCTGCTCAGCGACCTCGACCGGTCGGTCGCGATCGTCGGGTCCCGAGACGCGACGGCCTACGGCGCCGACGCCGCGGCGCGGATCGCGGCCGACCTCGCGGTCAACGACTTCGTGACGGTATCCGGGGCAGCGGTCGGCATCGACGCGGCCGCGCACCGGGGCGCACTCACCGGCCCGCCTGGAAGCACCGTCGCCGTTCTCGCAGGTGGCGTCGACGTTCCCTACCCGCTCCGCAACCGGCGCCTGATCGACGCGATCGCCGAGAGCGGAGCGGTGATCTCGGAGATCGCGCCCGGGTTCCCGGTCACCCGCTATCGGTTCCTCTCCCGCAACCGGATCATCGCCGCCCTCGCCCGGGGCACCGTGGTCGTCGAGGCGGCAGCGCGCAGCGGCTCCCTCAACACCTCCCATTGGGCCTACAGCATCAACACACCCGTGATGGCGGTGCCGGGTCAGGTGGGCGCGATGACCTCGGTCGGCACCCATGAGCTCGTACGCAGCGGCAAAGGCGTCCTGGTGACCGACGGTCTCGACGTACGCGAGCTCGTCGGCGACATGGGGGAGGCCGTCCCCGAGGAACCCCGAGGCCCCGTACGCCGCCGCGACTCGCTCACCTCCGTCGAGAAGCAGGTTCTCGACGCGGTCCCGGTGAGCAGCCCCTCCTCACAGCTCGCCATCGCGAGGTCGGCATGCCTGCACCCGAAGACGGCCGGCACCGCGCTGTCGCGGCTCGAGGCGCTCGGTCTCGCCGAGCGGTTCCCCGATGGGTGGCAGCTGGCACCGGGCGCGGCTCGCACCTGAGGCCCGGGCAAACACCTATCCTGGCTCGGGTGAGCGCTGAACCCGAGAGGGACCCGGAAGGCGGGGCCGCGGAAGCGGAGCTGCCCGAGGTCTACGCCGCGCTGCTCGGGGACTACGAGCGACACCTCAGCGCCGAACGCGGGCTCTCCGACCACACGGTCCGGGCCTACCTGGGCGACATCCGCAGCCTGCTCGACCACGCCGGCCGCATGGGCCGCACCGAGCCCGAGGCGATCGACCTGCGCACGCTGCGCAGCTGGCTGGCCAAGCAGCAGACGACCGGCCACTCACGTACGACCCTGGCCCGGAGAGCCACCGCGGCCCGGGTCTTCTGCGGATGGCTGGTCCGGACCGGCCGGGCGCAGGTCGATGCCGGTGCCGCGCTCGGCTCGCCCAAGGCCCACCGGACCCTTCCGCCCGTGCTACGCCCGGACGAGGTCGAGTCCCTCATCGCCGCCGCCATCACAGCGGCCGAGGACGGCACGCCGGTCGGGATGCGCGATATCGCCGCGCTGGAGATGCTCTACGCGACCGGCGCCCGCGTCGGTGAGCTCGTCGGCCTCGACCTGGACGATGTCGACTACGAACGCCGCGTCATCCGGGTGCTCGGCAAGGGACGCAAGGAGCGGATGGTGCCCTTCGGCGGCCCCGCGGTGCGCGCGCTCGACCGTTGGGTCGTCCGTGGCCGCCCGCAGCTCGTCACCGAGTCCTCCGGACCGGCCCTGTTTCTCGGGGCCCGCGGCGGCCGGCTCGACCAGCGTGCCGTACGCACCCTCGTCCACCGCCGCCTCGCCGACGTCCCCGGCGCCCCCGACATCGGTCCCCACGGCCTGCGCCACAGCACCGCCACCCACCTCCTCGAGGGTGGCGCCGACCTGCGCTCGGTCCAAGAGCTCCTCGGTCACGCCAGCCTGGCCACCACCCAGATCTATACCCACGTCAGCAGCGACCGGCTCCGCAAGGCCTACCGTCAGGCCCACCCCCGCGCCTGATCCGACGAGACGTCACCCGCGTCGGCCGAGTGTGTAGTTGTGGCGGCCGAGAAGTGAGTTGTGGGCGACGAAAGTCGAGCTTCTTCGCCCACAACTACGGTTTCGGCCCGCCACAACTGCGGATTCGGCCTACCGGATCGGGTCGCCGCGCCAGAGGGGGAGGAGCCGGACCGGCTGCGGTGCGTCGACGAGCAGGAGCGGGTCGAGGTAGACATCGTCCGCGTTGCGGATCCAGCCCCAATGCAGACAGGCGGCCGGGAAGCAGTGGGAGCTGGCGATACCGAGCCGGCCCAACGGCGCTCCGGCCGCGACCGGATCGCCGACGGCCACGGTGGCCACGACCGGCTCATAGGTGGTCCGCGTGGCTCCGTGGTCGACGCTCACCACCGCCTTGCCGGCGATCACTCCGACGAACGCGACCGTGCCGGCCATCGCGGCGCGGACGACCGCGCCCGGCGACCCGGCCAGGTCCACGCCGCGATGACCCGCACCCCACGGAGCATCTGGTGGATCGAAGCGGCGCACGACCTCCGGCTGGGGCGCCAGTGGCCATTCGCCCTGGGGGACTTCGTCGGCTTCTCCGACCGGGCTCGGACCCTCGTCGTGACCCATTGCCCCACCCAGCGAGGCGCCGGACGGCGCCACCTCGGCACGTGGCGTTCCGAGGGCTGGGCTTGCCGGGGCGATGAGGACGACGAGGAACAGGGCCGCGACGAGGGCACGGGCCCGGTCGGAGAGGCGGTACGAGGTCATGACGAGCAGACAACCCCGGATCGAGGACCCGCACAACGAGCGGCGTACGTCCTGTGGATAACCCCGTCCCGAGACACCCCTGTGGACACTGATCGGCCCGCGCCGGAGCCGGTCACGGAGGATTGGCCCGAGACCCCGGTCGGCGGCTAGTCTTGGACCGGCAGCCCCCTGTGGGCTGACTTCGCACGCCAGCAGACCGCGACGGTGCCTCGCTCCGAGACGCCGGTCGCCCGCGGGCGCGGCCCTCAGTCCCGAGCAGCACGCTCAGGTCGGACCGCGTGCAGGCGTCAGGGCCCATCAGCACTGATGGGCGCGAAACTGAAAACCGACCGGCTCGCGCCAACACCCGCCCGACCTCGAGAAACGCAAGGTCGAGCAACCAGCGGTGCACACGCGGGCCACCACCTAGGAGAAAAAACATCATGGCAGTCGTGACCATGCGCCAGCTCCTCGAGAGCGGCGTCCACTTCGGACACCAGACCCGTCGCTGGAACCCGAAGATGAAGCGGTTCATCCTCACGGACCGCAACGGCATCTACATCATCGACCTTCAGCAGTCGCTGGCCTACATCGACCGCAGCTACGCCTTCATCAAGGAGACCGTGGCCAAGGGCGGCACGATCATGTTCGTGGGCACCAAGAAGCAGGCCCAGGAGGCCATCGCCGAGCAGGCGACGCGCGTCGGGATGCCCTACGTCAACCAGCGCTGGCTGGGCGGCATGCTCACCAACTTCCAGACCGTGCACCAGCGGATCAACCGCCTCAAGGAGCTCGACGAGGTCAACTTCGACGACGTCGCCGGCTCGGGCCGCACGAAGAAGGAGCTCCTGCAGATGAAGCGGGAGCGCGACAAGCTCGAGAAGACCCTGGGCGGCATCCGCGAGATGGGTCGCACCCCGTCCGCCGTGTGGATCGTCGACACCAAGAAGGAGCACCTCGCTGTCGAGGAGGCTCGCAAGCTCAGGATCCCGATCGTCGGCATCCTGGACACCAACTGCGACCCCGACGAGGTCGACTTCCCGATCCCGGGCAACGACGACGCCATCCGCGCGGTCGGCCTGCTGACCCGCGTGGTCGCCGACGCCGTCGCCGAGGGCCTCATCGCCCGCTCCGGTGGCAAGACCGAGGGCACCGAGGGCGCCACCGCCGAGGAGCCGCTGGCCGAGTGGGAGCGCGAGCTCCTGGCGACCCCGGCTGCCGAGGAGGCGAAGGCCGAGGAGACCCCGGCCGCCGAGGCCCCCGCCGCCGAGGCGCCCGCCGCTGAGGCTGCTGAGACCACCGAGGCTCCGGCCGAGGAGACCCCCGCCGAGAGCCCCGAGGCCCCGGCCGAGGCCTGAGCCTCATCGTCCACCCAAAGCCACTTAACAAGTCAGAGGAAGACACGCATGGCTTACACCGCTGCCGACGTCAAGAAGCTCCGTGAGCTGACCCAGGCCGGCATGATGGACTGCAAGAAGGCGCTCGACGAGGCTGACGGCAACTTCGACAAGGCTGTCGAGATCCTTCGCGTCAAGGGCACGGCCAAGGCCGCCGCCCGCGCCGCGGAGCGCACCACCTCGGCCGGCCTCGTCGCCGCGTCCGGCAACGCTCTGGTCAGCCTCCTCTCGGAGACCGACTTCGTCGCCAAGAACGAGAGCTTCGTCGCTGCTGCCCAGCAGATCGCCGAGGCCGCCGACGCCAACAAGGTCAACGACCTCGAGGCCCTCAAGGCCATCTCGCTCGGCGACAAGACCGTCGGCGAGACCGTCGAGGAGCTCGCCCGCACCATCGGCGAGAAGATCGAGCTCGGCCAGGTCGCCTACTTCGAGGGTGAGACCACGGTCTACCTGCACAAGAAGGCCTCCGACCTGCCGCCGAGCCTCGGCGTCCTGGTCGCCTACGAGGGTGACGAGGCGGCCGCGAAGCAGGCCGCCCAGCAGGCTGCCGCGCTCAAGGCGCAGTACCTCACCTCCGACGAGGTGCCGGCCGACGTGGTCGACGCCGAGAAGGACGTCCTCACCAAGAAGACGCTCGAGGAGGGCAAGCCCGAGGCTGCCGTCGCCAAGATCGTCGAGGGCCGGATCAAGGCGTTCTTCAAGGAGATCGTCCTGCTCGACCAGGAGTCGGTCTTCGAGTCGAAGAAGTCCGTCAAGCAGGTCCTCGACGCCGCCAACACGCAGGTGAAGCAGTTCGCCCGCTTCGACGTCGGCGCCTGAACCGAGCCTGACTCCGCGCCAACGGCGCGTGATCAGTTAGGTTGAGCAGCAACGTACGACGAAAGGGGCCGGTCCGATGAACCGAATGGTGATCATCGGACCGGCCCTTTCGTACGCCACCCCTACATGCACCACCCCGCAAGACGTCGCCCCAGGAAAGGCCACGGCATGACCCGCTACCAGCGCATCCTGATCAAGCTGTCCGGAGAGAACTTCGGCGGTGGCGAGGTCGGTGTCGACCCCATCGTGGTCGCCGCGATCGCCAAGGAGATCTCCGCTGTCGCGGCCTCCGGCGTGCAGGTCGCGATCGTCGTCGGCGGTGGCAACTTCTTCCGCGGCGCCGAGCTCCAGCTGGCCGGCATGGACCGGTCCCGCGCCGACTACATGGGCATGCTCGGCACCGTGATGAACTGCCTCGCGCTGCAGGACTTCCTCGAGAAGGAGGGTGTCGACACCCGTGTGCAGACCGCGATCACGATGGGCCAGGTCGCCGAGCCCTACATCCCGCGCAAGGCCATGCGTCACCTCGAGAAGGGCCGCGTCGTGATCTTCGGCGCCGGCTCCGGCATGCCCTACTTCTCCACCGACACCGTCGCCGCCCAGCGCGCCCTCGAGGTCCACGCCGAGGTGGTCCTGATGGCCAAGAACGGCGTCGACGGGATCTACACCGCCGACCCGAAGAAGGACCCGACGGCGACGAAGTACGATGAGATCACCTTCGGTGAGGCGCTGCAGAAGCAGCTCAAGATCGCCGACGCCACCGCGTTCGCCCTCTGCATGGAGAACAAGATGCCGATCGTCGTCTACGGTGCGGAGGACGAGGGGGCGGTCTACCGGATCGTCCAGGGTGAGAAGATCGGTACGCTCGTCACCGCTGGCTGAGCGGCACGAGCCCACACGCCACCCACACCCACAACACTTACGAGCGCACAGGAGCATCCGGTGATCAACGACATCCTCAACGAGGCCGACAGCAAGATGGTGAAGTCGGTGGACTCCACGCGTGAGGACTTCGCCACGATTCGTGCCGGCCGGGCCACCCCGCAGATGTTCAGCAAGATCCTGGTCGACTACTACGGCACCCCGACGCCGATCCAGCAGCTCGCCTCGTTCACCAGCCCCGAGCCGCGGATCATCAACATCGCCCCGTTCGACATCGGCGCGATGGCCAACGTCGAGAAGGCGATCCGCGACTCCGACCTCGGCGTCAACCCGTCCAACGACGGCAAGATCCTGCGTGCGGTCTTCCCGGAGCTGACCGAGGAGCGCCGCAAGGAATACATCAAGCTCGCCAAGGAGAAGGCCGAGCAGGGCCGCGTCTCCGTGCGTCAGGTGCGCCAGAAGGCCAAGCAGGGTCTTGAGAAGCTCGAGAAGGACGGCGAGGCCAGCAAGGACGACGTCACCGGTGCCGAGAAGCGCCTCGACAGCCTCACCAAGAAGCACACCGACGCGATCGACGAGCTGCTCAAGTCCAAGGAAGCCGAGCTGCTCGAGGTCTGAGCCTGTGACCCTGCGACGAAGTCGCAGGGTCACAACGCGAAGAGATCGAGCGACCGCGCCGCTGAGCTTGCGAAGCGGCGACCGCGTGTCGAGATCCATCGCGCGACGCAGTCGAGCCCCACAAGCGCCGCGGCCGGGATCCAGAAGAAAGACCTGAGCATGAAGGAATCACTCGTGAGCCAGACGCCGCCGTCTCCTTCTCCGTCAGCTTCCGAGCCGCCGAAGAAGGACTACGGCCGCGCCGGCCGCAACCTGCCCGCGGCGATCGGCTCTGCCGTCGTCCTCCTGGTCGCCATCGCGCTGAGCCTGATGTTCGTGAAGACGGCGTTCATGCTGATCGTCGTCGGCTGTGTCGTCGCTGCGGTCTGGGAGCTCCACCGGGGCCTGATGGCCAAGGACATGGACGTCCCCGAGCAACCGCTGATGATCGGCGGCACGGTGATGGTCCTGGTCGCCTACTTCCTGGGCTCCGACGCGCTGGTGACGGCCACCGCGGTGACCGCTCTGGTGATCATGCTATGGGTGCTGCGGCGTGGGGTCGACGGCTACGTACGCACCTCGGCCGCTGCCGTCCTCACCCTGTTCTACCTGCCGTTCCTGGGCTCGTTCGTCGCGCTCATGCTCCGCGAGGGCGGCGGCTGGACCTCGGGCGGCCTCTCCGACGACGGCGTACGCGGCATCATCGTCTGGGTCCTGCTCACGATCATGTCCGACATCGGCGGCTACGTGGCCGGGGTCCTCTTCGGCAAGCACCCGATGGCGCCGGTGATCTCCCCGAAGAAGTCGTGGGAGGGCTTCGTCGGCTCGGTGGTCTTCACCGTCGCCACCGGCGTCGGCCTGGTCGTATGGCTGCTCGACGGCGCCTGGTGGGTCGGTGTCGCGCTCGGCGTGGTCGCCTGCGTGATGGCCGTCCTCGGCGACCTGGTCGAGTCGGTCATCAAGCGCGACCTCGGCATCAAGGACATGAGTCAGATCATCCCCGGCCACGGCGGCCTCATGGACCGCCTCGACTCGCTCCTGGCGACCGTCGCCCCGGTCTGGCTGATCCTCCACTACGCCGTCTTCTGACCGGGTTCCAGCCGGATGCTCTTCCTCGTACGCCACGGACGACCCATCCAGGTGCGCGGCGTCGCCGCGGAGCACTGGGAGCTCGACCCGGCCGGGTTCGACGACGTCTGGGCTCTGCGTGACCGGCTGCCGGCCGGCGCGGCGTGGTACTCCTCGCCCGAGCCCAAGGCACAGCAGACCGCCCAGCTCCTCACCGACGGCGACGTCGGTGTGGTCGATGCTCTCCGTGAGCACCGCCGCGGCGAGGCCTGGATCGAGGACTTCCACGCCACAGTCGAGCGAGCGTTCGCGGAGCCGACGCTGCCGGCGTACGACGGCTGGGAGCCGCTCGAGGAGTGCCGCGCCCGCGTGACGAAGGCCGTTGGCGGAATCCTCTCGGCCCACGCGGGCGAAGACGCCGTGCTCATCGGTCACGGCACGGCCTGGACCGTCCTGGTGAGCGAGCTGACGGGCACGCCGCCAGATCTCGCCCGGTGGCGAGACCTCGCCTTCCCAGACCTGATCACCGTCGACGCCTGATCGGCCGCAATCACCCAGAGTTCGTCGGGGCAGCGATTCTTTACCAAAGGAAGTCGTCGTTCGGCGCTACGGTTGAAGAGTGACCCAGCGTCCCGCGGACCTCGACGTGGACTCCGATCCAGACGTCGAGGCAGATCACGGCCCGGAGGAGGAGTCCTCGGGGTCCAGTGGCCTGTCGGCATGGCTGCACGACTCGCACCCGACTGTGGCGGCCCTGGTCGGCTTCTACATCGGCTTGGCGTACGCGATCCTCGTGCCCGGCACCTGGGGCGCGCTGCTGACGTGGGTCGTCGGGCAGGAGCGGGCCGAGGAGCTGTTCCCGTGGGTGGCGCTGACCCTGCTGGTGCCCCTGGCTCTGCTCATCCCGCGCAAGACCCGCCGCCTGGCCGAGTTCGTCTGGCTGGGAATCATCCTCACCGTGCTGGTGGTGGTCGGTGTCGGCTCGCTGGTCTTCTGGATCCTGCTGAAGACGGGCTGACCGGGCGGGCCGGATCCAGGTTTAGCCGTACGCCGCACCCCGGTGGGACAATGGATGCGTGACCGAGCCCGACCCTGCGAACGTACCGGCCCCGCACAGCCCTGAGGCCGAGGCCGCCGCGATGGAGGGGCGCCGCCTGCCCCTGGTGATGGCGCCGCCCAAGGGCCGCGGAAAGCCGCCGCGCCACCTGGCCGACCTCGATCTGGCCGGCCGTCAGGACGCGGCGAAGGAGGCCGGGCTGCCGGGGTTCCGGGCCAAGCAGCTCTCGGTGCACTACTTCGAGCGGCTGGTCGACGACCCCGAGAAGATGACCGACCTCCCCGCCGGCCAGCGCCGGGAGCTGGTCGACACCTTCCTGCCCGACCTGATGACGCCGATCAGTCAGCAGGAGGCCGACAAGGGCACCACCCGCAAGACGCTGTGGAAGCTCTTCGACGGCGCCCTCGTCGAGTCGGTGCTGATGCGCTACACCGACCGCGCCACGGTCTGCATCTCCTCCCAGGCCGGCTGCGGCATGGCCTGCCCGTTCTGCGCGACCGGCCAGGGCGGTCTCGAACGCAACATGTCGACCGCCGAGATCGTTCACCAGGTCGTCGTCGCGGCCCGGCAGATGGCCAGCGGCGAGATCCCCGGCGGCCCCGGTCGTCTATCCAACGTGGTCTTCATGGGCATGGGCGAGCCGATGGCCAACTACAAGGCGCTGATGGGCGCGGTCCGCCGCCTCACCTCGCCGGCACCCGAGGGCCTGGGTCTCTCGGCGCGCCACGTGACCGTCTCCACGGTCGGCCTCGTACCCCGGATCAAGCAGCTCACCGAGGAGGGCATCCCGGTCACCCTCGCCCTCTCGCTGCACGCACCCGACGACGAGCTGCGCAACGAGCTCGTCCCGATCAACACCCGCTTCTCCGTCGCTGAGACCGTGGACGCCGCCTGGAACTACGCGCGGGTCACCAAGCGCCGGGTCTCCATCGAGTACGCGATGATGCGCGGCATCAACGACCAGGCCTGGCGCGCCGACATGCTCGCCGACGTCCTCAACTCCTACGGCGACTGGGGCTGGGTCCACGTCAACCTGATCCCCCTGAACCCGACCCCCGGCTCCAAGTGGACCGCGAGCGACCCGGAGGACGAGCGCGAGTTCGTACGCCGCCTCGAGGCCAAGGGCATCTCCACCACCGTCCGCGACACCCGCGGCCGTGAGATCGACGGTGCCTGCGGCCAGCTCGCGGCTCAGTCGGTGTCCTAGCGCGACGCGGCTTCACGATCGGCCGGCTCAAGCCCCTGGCTCGGGCCGGCTCTCGTGGCCGTGTCGGCCTCGGGTGCGGCGGACTTCCTTCATCTCCGACTCGTAGAGGTGCCGCTTGCCCTCGACGAGAGTTTCGCGAGCCTCCTTCTCCAGCCGTTTGAAAGTGGCGTAGTAGCCGTCGTCGTACTCCTCGACGATCTGAAACGTCCACCTGCCGTCGAGCACATTGCGTCCTACGAGCTCGCGCTCGAACGTGTCCGCCAGCTCGGTGTGACCGGCCTCGCGCAGCTGCTCGACACCCTTGCCGAGGGTGAGGTCGGCCGTGCCGGTGATGCGATGCATCGCGTACAGATGACCGCGGGCGATCTCGATCGCTTCGAGTGCCTCGCTGATGGAGCCGAGCGCCTCGACGGTGAGGTCGTCGACGCCTTCGGGCCGGAGGTGCTCCTCATCGGTGGTCATGCCGCGATCGTGGCAAAGTGAGCGGGCGGGCGGCAAGCCCCAGATTTCTGAGAGTCACGCGACGTTTCCGCTGATGACACCGCCCGGACCATCTGTCGCCCGTCACGGAGTTCTGGCCACGGGAGGTTCACCGACCCGTCAACCAAGTCGGGGGTCACGTTGCCGGACGGCGCTCACGATCAGGAACATGAGCATCAGCCTCGATCGGGTCCCGCTGGTCGCCGCCAACTCAGAGCCGCTCCGTGTCCTCATCGTCACGGAGTCGTTCCTGCCCCAGGTCAACGGCGTGACCAACTCCGTACGCCGCGTGCTGGAGCATCTCGCGATCGACGGCCACACCGTCGAGGTCGTGGCCCCCACCGGGCCCACCGAGTACGCCGGGTTCCCGGTGACCCGGACCCGAGGTGCGACGTTCTGGGTCTACAAGGACTTCCGCGTCGGCCTGGAGACGCGGCGCAAGCTGCGCGCGGTGATGCGCCGGTTCAGCCCCGACGTCATCCACGTCGCCTCACCCGCGCTGCTCGGGCGGCAGGCGGTGCTGGTGGCCAAGGAGCTCGGCATCCCGAGCGTGGCGATCTACCAGACCGACCTGGTCGGCTTCTGGGACAAGTACAAGGCGGTCGGCGGCCCGCAGGCCGCGGCGATGCTCACCCGTCAGGCGCACTCGGCCGCGGACCGCACCCTGGCACCGAGCTCGTCGGCCCTCACCCAGCTCGAGGGTCTCGGCGTACAGCGCACCGGGCTGTGGCCGCGAGGCGTCGACGTCGAGCTGTTCCACCCGAGCCGCATCGACCACGATCTGCGCGCCCGGCTCGCGCCCAACGGGGAGACCATCGTCGGGTACGTCGGCCGCCTCGCCCAGGAGAAGGAGCTGCACCTGCTGGCTCCGCTCGCGCAGAACCCGGCGTACAAGGTCGTGCTCGTCGGTGGCGGCCCGCAGGAGCGCGAGCTGCGCCACCTGCTCCCGAACGCGACCTTCATGGGCGTGCTGCAGGGGGAGGAGCTCGGGGCTGCGTACGCCTCCCTCGACGTTTTCGCGCACACCGGCTCTCACGAGACGTTCTGCCAGGCGGTCCAGGAGGCGCTCGCCTCCGGTGTCCCGGTAGTGGCGCCACGCTCGGGCGGGCCGCTGGACCTGGTCGCCGACGGCGTCACCGGGTTCTTCTACGAGCCCGGCAGCCGCGATGACCTCGGCTCCCACGTCGCGCTGCTCCACAACGATCCGCAGCTGCGGCTGCGGATGGGGCGCGAGGCCCGCAAGAGCGTCGCGCACAAGTCCTGGGGCGCGGTGAACGCGGCCTTGGTCGACCACTACCGCGACGTCATCCGGGGGCGCCGGCTGCGATGACGTCGAGGACCTCCTCGGCGGTGTCGACGAGGTGGACGTGGCCCTCCATCGCGCGGCCGCGGGCGAGGGCCTGCAGGAGCGGCCAGACCGGCAGCTCCTCGGTCCAGTAGCTGCGCCCGACGAGCACCATCGGCGCGACCGCGCTCGCGTCGGCGTAGTAGTTCTCGCAGGCGTCCTGGAAGACCTCCTGCACCGTGCCGCCGGCACCGGGCAGGAAGACGATCCCGCCGTCGCAGACCTCCAGCAGCACCGCCTCGCGGGTGGCGTTGCGGAAGTACTTCGCGATCGCCCCGGCGAACACGTTGGGCGGCTCGTGCCCGTAGTGCCAGGTCGGGATCCCCAGCGACCTTCCGGGCTTGCCCTCGACCTGGTTCCGTACGTCCAGAGCCACCTGCGCCCATGACCTGATCGAGGGCCGGAACGACGGCACCGCGGCCAGGGAGGCGAGCGCATCGTCGAGCACCGTCTTCGGCGCCCCGGCGAGGAAGGCGCCCAGGTTGGCGGCCTCCATGGCTCCCGGGCCGCCGCCGGTGGCGACCACATGACGGCTCGCCAGGTGCTGGGCGAGGCGGGCGGCGGTCGCGTAGCCCTCCTCGCCCCGCCGCAGCGCATGCCCGCCCATCATCCCGACGATCCGCGTGCCCTCGTCGCGTCGCGCCCGCACCCATGCCTCGAGCGCGGCGTCGATCGCATGGTCGTGGAGGGTGATCGCGAGCTCATCGTCGGCGTCGAGCGGCTGCTGCAGCCAGGCGTACGCCCTCGCATCCAGGCTCCGCGCATAGACCGGGTCGTCGTAGAGCTCATCGGCGGTGTAGAGCCGGGAGCGGTAGACGTCGACCGGTGTCTCCGGGATCACCGGCATCACCAGCGCGCCCTCGTCCTCGGCGTAGTCGCCGTCCCCGGGCGCGAAGGTGCACCCGAGGAACGTCGCCCCGGCCAGCTCGGTCTCCCGCAGGGTCTCCGAACGCGAGCTCAGGTTCAGCGACCGCAGCCGCCATCCCTTCAGGCTCCCCGCCCCCGCCGCCAGATGCCCGTCGAGCTCCTCCACCGACTCGATGTCGACATGCCGTCCGCGGTGATGCTTCATACCGAGAAACCTACCGACTCACAGTGGCCAGGAGACTCCGGTCAGGCGCTCGGACTCGGTCCACAGCTTGCGGGCGAGCTCGGGGTCGGAGGCGACCGCGGTGCGGCCGACGAGCGTCGGGCTGCCGCGGTACTCGCCGAAGCCGTCCGGCCCGACGTAGCTTCCCGACGGAAGGTCCTGGCTGGCTGCGTACAGGGTCGGGAGGGCGCCCGCCTCCGCGGACTGCGCGACGACCCGGTTGCCGAGTGCCATGAGGGCGTGCTTGACCGGGTTGCCGGTGTGGCTCTGCAGGTTGGTCGCGGCGTAGCCCGGGTGGGCGGCGTACGCCCGGAGCCCGGTGCCCTCCAGGCGCCGCTGGAGCTCGAGGGTGAAGAGCAGGTTGGAGATCTTCGACTGCCCGTAGGCCCGTTCGGTCTGGTAGTCGCGCCGCTCCCAGTTGAGGTCGTCGAGGTCGAACCCGCCCCAGCGGTGGGCCGAGGAGGCGACCGTCACGACGCGGTCGGTGATGTGGGGGAGCAGCAGGTTGGTGAGCGCGAAGTGCCCCAGGTGGTTGGTGGCGAACTGGCTCTCGTAGCCGTCGGCCGTGAGGCGCTTGGGCACCATCATGATCCCGGCGTTGTTGATGAGTACGTCGATCTCGCCCTCCCATTCCTCGGCGAAGTGCCGCACCGAGCCGAGGTCGGCCAGGTCGAGCGCCCGCACCTCGGCGCGGCCGCCGATCGCGGCCGCCACCTCCTCGCCGGCGGCGACGTTTCGTACGGCCAGGACGACGCGGGCGCCCTTCGCACCCAGCTGGGTGGCGACGATGCGGCCCAGGCCGCTGGTCGCGCCGGTGACGATGACGGTGCGGCCTTCGAAGGTCGGCAGCCGTTCGGAAGTCCACTTCTGTTCGGTCATGTCTCCAATCTAGGCGCTGCCAAGAATCTTGACAATGTCTATATGGGTGAAATCTCGATAAGGTGTGCCTGATGACCGAGACGATGACCCGCTACCACCACGGCGACCTGCGCGCCGCGGTGCTCCGCCGTGCGGAGGAGGTGCTGCGCGAGTCGGGCACCGACGCGCTCTCGCTGCGCGGCATCGCCCGCGATCTGGGCGTGAGCCACGCTGCGCCGAGCGCCCACTTCCGCGACAAGAACGCGCTCTTCGACGCGCTCGCGGTCGCCGGATTCCGGCGGCTGGGCGAGGTGATGGACGCCGCGTTGGCCACCCGCGGCTCGCTGACCGACGACCTGGTGACCTTCGCCTCGGCCTACCTGGAGTTCGCCACCGACAACCCGGCACTGCTCTCGGTGATGTTCGCACGCAAGCACAGCGAGACCTCCGGTGCCGAGATCGCCGAGGCCGTCGCCGCCGCCTTTGCCCACCCCACCGCCCTGCTCACCGAGGGCCAGGCCCGTGGTGAGGTCGTCGACGGTGACCCCGAGGTCATCGGCGTCACCGTCCTGGCCGCGATCCAGGGCCTGGCCACCTTCGTCGGCTCCGGTTTCGTGACGCCCGAGCAGTCCCAGCGGATGCTGGAGGACGTCGTCGCCACCCTGATGCGCGGCCTGGCCCGCTAGATGCGCCTTCTTCGCGCGGTGGCGGCACGCAGCGTACTCGTGGAAGTGGGGATCGGCATCGCGATCCTCTGCACCCTCCTGCTGCTCGCAGGGATTGTCATCCGGGCGAGCGTGGATGAGAGCAGACAAGCGGAGCGCGCGGTCGTCACGGACCTGAAGGCGCTCGAGGTCTGGCGTGACGAGCTCGAACCCCACCTCGAGCAGATCAACTCGATCCCGACGCCTGACGGGCTCCGCTGGCCGGAGGATGCCACGGTGGACGAGTGCCGCGTCGACGAGTCGGACCACAGCCTGGTCCAGGTTGGTGCCTGGTTCGTGTGGGAGGCGACCGAGGAGGTTGCCTTCGATGAGGTGAGCGAGGCGGGAGCTGCCGGGTATGTCGAGATCCTCGACTACCTCGCCGACCACGGATGGCGGATCAGCAAGCGGGAGAACCTGAACGGCATGGTCGCCGGCACCAACCGCGACTTCGACTCCGCCGATCTGGAGCATCCCTCGGGCGTCACGATGCGTACGCAGTTTCTCGGCGACTCGATCCTGGGGCACCTCTTCTTCGAGGGAGCCCCCAAGGTCTGCTCCTTCAGTGGCTGAACCGCCGCGCCGTGCTGCCAGGAGTACGTCATCGCGCACTCCTGGCAGCACCCGGCGGGCTCAGAAGGCGTGCGCCATCAGGTCGGCGTAGACCTCCTGCTCGTCGACCTCCAGGCCTCGGGCCTGGAACCACTTCGCGACGTTGCTGATGTCGCGGAGCAGGAAGTCGAAACCCAGCGGGTTGCCGACCAGGTCGATGATCTGAGGAAGGTCGATGATCACGAGCCGGTCCTGCTGGGCCAGGATGTTGTACGGCGAGAGGTCACCGTGGACCAGGCCGGCCTGCACCATCGTGGCCAGCGCGTCGACGAGCCCGTCCCACCACATCTCCAGGACATGATGCTCCGGCCGGGTCTGGGCGAGCCGCGGCGCCGTCTCGAGCTCGCCGTTGCCGTCGTCGACCGCGATCCACTCCATCAGGATCTCGGTCCCGTCGATCTGCACCGGATAGGGGACCGGGAGGCCGAGATTCCAGCAGCGTACGAGCGCGTTCCACTCGGCGTTGGCCCACTCGGCCTTGGCGACCTCGCGGCCGAAGGTCGAGCCCTTCTTCAGCGCGCGCTCGTCACGGGAGCGCTTGACCGAACGGCCCTCGGTGTAGCTCGCGGCCCGGTGGAAGGTGCGGTGGTCGGCGTCGCGGTAGCGCTTGGCAACCATCAGCGCCTCCTGCTCCGGGAAGAGCGGGTCGGCCCGTACGACCAGGAAGGCGTCGGCCTCCTTGCCGGTCTTGAGGATGCCGAGCTCGGTGTCGATGGCGCCCTGAGAGGTCACCACCCAGTCCGGGCGTGGCTCCGGTCCACGGGAGAGCGGCTCCACGGAGAGCCAGGTGGACCAGCGTTGTCCGTCGTCCAGGTCGTCGTACGCCTGGAAGTCGAAGACGAAATTCGGGTCGATCCTCTGGAGAGGATCAGCGGAGAGGTTCTCCTGAGTCACTTCGGGTGCTCCTGATACGAGAGATGTGGTCTGTGGGCAGGCACAGGACAACGACAGTCATGGTCTGCTCCTCTCGATCAGGGGCGCCTCGTGGACGAGGACGCCGGTCGCGCTCCATGGTGGAGGACCGCGACCGGCGTATGCAACAGGTTTATCGGGCCCCTAGGGGGCGACGAGCCAGAGATCGTCGTCGCCGAGCACCAGCACACGTCCGTCGTCCAGCCCGAGGGAGGCGACCCCGTAGGGCGCGGCGAGCTCGGCTGATTCCTTGCCGGAGGCTGCGTCGATGTAGGTGTGCGTGTACGCCGGTACGTCCCGCCCGACAGCGAGTCCGGCCAATGCCTGGGGAGCATTCTCATACTGGTCGATGACCGGACCGCTGACCTCGATGCCGGGATAGATCTTCTTCGTCTTCTCGAGCGCGTCGTGAGAGGTTCGGTTCAGCTTCTTGGTCCACAGACGCTTCCCGGTGGTGGGGGAGTACGCGGAGACCTGGTCGGTCAGCGCGAGCACGACCGCATCCGATGTCGGCGACAACTGCGTCCGATCCGATTCCGAGGACGGTCCGGTCCGAACCCGGAAGCTGGTGGCTCGTCGACCCTTGAGGTCAGCGGTGACGACGTCGTAGGCGTCACCGGAGGGATTGGTGACGTAGATCCGGTTGGTGAAAACGTCGACCTTCGGGTACCCGAGGTCCGGGCAGGGCGTTGAACTGGTCCAGGCTTGCTCGCCCGCTCGGACGGCGTTGAAGGTGCAGGTGCCGTCCTTGCGTGTCATGCCCACGAGCAGGTCACCGACCTGGGCTGCGACATCGTCCATGACCTCGACAGACGGACCGAACGGCTTGCCGTCACGTACCTGGAAGGCCGCACTTTGCTTTGAGTCGGTGCCTGTCGGGATCGTTGGGGCGCGTTGCACAGACGGGTGGTCCTCGAAGGAGTCGGTGCCGATGAACGCCGGTGTCCAGAGGTCGGGCGATTCGCGTCTGGTTCGTGACGTCTCTCGACCCGAGGCGTCGAAATGAACTGTGATGCACGTGCCCTTCTCCGGGCACGCGATGGCATCGAGTTGACCGTCGCGGCTGATGGCGATCGGCAGATAGAGGTCATCCATTCTCTGGTGCCACGCCTCTCTGCCGTCCCGGTCGTACATCGCGATGCTCTCGATGTCGACGACCGCAGCGTGCCCGCCGTCCCCGATGTGTGCCCAGGTGCCGTCCTGGTACTCCTCGGCGACTGTCTTCCCGGTCCCCAGGTCACGAATCGTGAGCTGGTCGTCTTCGTAGGTGTAGATCCGGTCGCGTACGACAACTGCCTCGCTGGCGTCCCGGTCGATTTCCGTGTGCCACACGACGTCGCCGGCGACCAGGTCGTGGGCTCGCCAGTGCGCGACCCCGACGACCAGCGCACAGACGGCGATGGCGACCGCCCCTGAGATGAGCGCCTTCGTGGCGCCGGACGACACGGACATGACTTCCCCCGAGATTCTGTGTACGACAGCGGCAGCGTAGCCGCTCGACGTCAGCAGACGGAGTCCGTCGGTCTCGCGATGGGGAGCCCGAAGATCGTCAGTGACCGCCGACGAGCGGAGCGACGGCCCGGGCGACCAGGGAGCCCTTGCCGGTGGCGGTCTCCTCGGCGTCGGCCATGGTCATCGCGCGCAGGCCGGCGTTGACGCCGAGCCAGCGCAGCGGCTCCGGCTCCCAGCGCGGTGAGACGTGACCGACCCAGGGGAGGGCGGTGAGATCGGACTCGGTGCCGAGGACCAGGTCGCGCAGCGTACGGCCGGCGAGGTTGGTGGTCGCGACGCCGTCGCCGACGTAACCGCCGGCGTGCGCGAGGCCGCTGGCGGGGTCGTAGCCGACCGAGGCGTGCCAGTCACGCGGGATGCCGAGCACGCCGCCCCATCGGTGGGTGACCTTGTGGCCGCGTACGGCCGGGAACATCTCGATCAGGGTCGCCAGCAGGCGACGATGCGTGCGCAGGTCGGAGGCGTCCGCGTGAGTGATCTTCGACCCGAACGAGTACGGCGCGCCCCGGCCGCCGAAGACCAGCCGGTCATCCGCGGTGCGCTGCCCGTAGATCAGCAGGTGCCGGCCGTCGGAGAACGTCTCGCGCTCCTCGAGGCCGATGCTCGACCAGACCAGGTCGGAGAGCGGTTCGGTGGCGATGATGAGGGAGCGCACCGGGATGACCTCGCGCTCGAGGCCGGCCAGCGTCGGGGTGTAGCCCTCGGTGGCGCGTACGACGACATCGGCGGTGACCACGTCACGCTCGGTTCGCACCTGGTGCGGCTCGATCGCGGTGACCCGGGTCTGCTCGTAGATCGTGACGCCGCGGGCCTCGACGGCGCGGGCCAGGCCGCGGACGAGCTTTGCGGGGTGGAGCACGGCGCAGTCGGGGGTGTAGGTCGCACCGAGGGTGCTGGTCGCGGCGAGCCGCTTCTCGGCAGCGGTCCGGTCCAGCAGAGAGATCTCGGCGTCACCGAGCCCCCAGGAGCGGGCGTGCTCGACCTCGTCGCGGGCGCGCTCGAGCTGGGCAGCCGTACGGGCAACGACGACCGTGCCGCCCTTGGCGATGTCTGCCTCGATGCCCTCGGCCTCGGCGACCCGGATGACCTCGTCTACGGTCGCCCGCATCGCCCGGTCCTGGGCGAGCGCGGCCTCCCGGCTGGAGCCCGCCGCCACCTTGTCGAGCGAGGCGGGGAAGAGGGCCGAGCACCAGCCGCCGTTGCGGCCCGAGGCCCCGAACCCGGCGACCTCGGCCTCGAGGACCGCGATCTTCAGGTCGGGCCTCGCCTCGGCCAGGTAGTAGGCCGTCCACAGGCCGGTGTAGCCCGCACCCACGATCGCGACGTCGACCTCGATGTCGCCCATCAGCGCCGGCCGCGGCTCCCAGGTGTCGCCGGCGGTCTCGTGCCACAGGCTGATCTCGGGGTAGTTGCTCACCTCACGCCCCAGGCGTAGGTCTGCTTGTGCAGGTGGAGGTACATGAACGTCTCGGTGCTCACCACGCCCTCGATGGCGCGGATCTTGCTGGAGACGAGGTTGAGAAGGGCCTCGTCGCTCTCGGCGACGACCTCCACGAGCAGGTCGTAGGAGCCGGCGGTGATGACGATGTAGTCGACCTCGTCCAGCTTGCCGAGCTCGTCGGCGATGCCCTCGATCGGTCCGGAGGTGCGTACGCCGATCATGGCCTGCCGCGCGAAGCCGAGCTCGAGCGGGTCGGTGACGGCGACGACCTGCATGACGCCGCTGTCGACGAGGCGCTGCACGCGCTGCCGCACCGCGGCCTCGCTCAGGCCGACCTCCTTGCCGATCGCGGCATAGCTGCGTCGCCCGTCCTGCTGGAGCTGCTCGATGATCAGCTTGTTGACCTCGTCGAGGTGAGCGCCCCCGTTGCGCTTGCGAGTGGTCATGGCACCCAGTCAACCTGTTTGCCGTGGCCAGATGCAACGAAATCCGTCGTGTGTAACGAACAATTTCCATGATTCCGTACATTGTGTGTGGCTGAAGGTCGCTGAAGTTGTCATAGTGGGCGTCGTGAACCATGTCTCGCTGACCGATGCGAAGCCCGCCGTCTACTGGCTGGACGACCCTGCGAAGCCAGCGCCGCTGCCGCCTCTGCTCGGGGTGGAGTCGGCGGATCTGGTGGTCGTCGGAGGCGGATACTCGGGGCTGTGGACGGCACTGCTGGCCCGCGAGCGGTTTCCGTCGTGGTCGGTTGTGCTGTTGGAGGCCGGCCAGTGCGGGGACCAGGCATCGGGCCGCAACGGCGGCTTCGCCGAGGCGTCGTTGACCCATGGCTTCTGGAACGGTCTGGAGCGCTGGCCCGACGAGCTCGCGACGCTGGACCGGCTCGGCCAGGACAACCTCAACGAGATGGCCGCGACGATCGAGGAGCACGGCATCGACTGCGACTGGCAGCTCACCGGCGCGCTCAACGTCGCCACCCGCCCGCACGAGGTCGACGACCTCGCCGAGTGGTCGACCGCGCTGACCGAGCACGGCATCAAGCACCGGCTGCTGGACGAGACCGGGGTGCGGGACGAGCTCCGCTCGCCGACCTACCTCGGTGGCCTGGAGGTGGTCGGTGACACGGCCACGGTCGAACCG
This sequence comes from Nocardioides sp. NBC_00850, assembly GCF_045207335.1. NCBI lineage: Bacteria > Bacillati > Actinomycetota > Actinomycetes > Propionibacteriales > Nocardioidaceae > Nocardioides > Nocardioides sp. NBC_00850. The sequence continues at coordinate 5,082,361 of NZ_CP108845.1, read as the reverse complement.
GCGCGGCTGGCCTGGGGTCTGCGGCAGGCCTGTCTGGACGCCGGTGTGGTGATCCACGAAGGCTCCGCGGTCACCGGTCTCGACCGGGACGGGGCGGGGATGCGGGTCTCGACGATCGCGGGTTCGGTCCGGGCCGGGCGGGTGGCACTGGCCACCAACGCCTTCCCGCCGCTGCTGCGGAGACTGCGGATGATGACCGTGCCGGTCTACGACTACGTACTCATGACCGAGCCGCTCTCCGCCGCGCAGATGGACGCCATCGGCTGGGTGAACCGGCAGGGCGTCAGCGACTCCGCCAACCACTTCCACTACTACCGCCTGACCAGGGACAACCGGATCCTGTGGGGCGGCTACGACGCGATCTACCACTTCGGCTCGAAGATCTCACCGGAGCTCGAGACCGGCGCCACCCACGACAAGCTCGCCGGCCACTTCTTCGAGACCTTCCCGCAGCTAGAGGGCCTGCGCTTCACCCACCGCTGGGCCGGCATCATCGACACCTGCACCCGCTTCTCGGCGTTCTTCGGCAAGGCGTACGCCGGCCGCGTCGCCTACGCCCTCGGCTACACCGGTCTCGGCGTCGGAGCCACCCGCTTCGGCGCCCAGGTCATGCTCGACCTCCTCGGCGGCGAGCAGACGGAACGTACGTCGCTGGAGATGGTGCGCTCCAAGCCGCTGCCGTTCCCTCCCGAGCCTGCCCGGTACGCCGGCATCTCGATGATGGTGCGTTCGCTCGGCAAGGCCGATGCCAACGGCGGGCGCCGTGACCTGTTCCTGCGGACGATGGACCGGCTCGGGCTCGGCTTCGACTCCTAGCGGCGAGTCACTCGAACCTCATCCGTCACGGCGTACAGGCAATTCCTGCGCTTCTCGGGTGTTGCATTGCCTGATAAGTGCAGGGATACCCGGTTAACCGGGTATCCCTGCACCGGGCTCAGGCAGCGTCCTGCGCCGCCGCGACCCGCTCGCGGAGCTTCGCGTGGATCTCCTCCGGCGTGCGCTGCGTACGCTGGCGGTGGTTGCGCGCGATGATGACGCCTGTCGCGGTGACTCCGGCCAGTCCGGCGAGACCGACGATCTTCCACACGCGTGCACTGCCGAAACTCATAGGACCCCCTGCTCACGATGTCTGATGACACCACTATCTCCCTTGCCGACGCCGTGGACCAGACCCGCACCGGTGATCTGTGGCTCTTCCGCGGGCGTTCGGCCGCCGACCGAGCGATCCGGATGCTCAGCAACGCCCCGGTCAACCATGTCGGGATGGCGGTGGTGCTCGACGACCTGCCGCCGCTGATGTGGCACGCCGAGCTCGGCAAGGGGCTGCTCGATCTCTATACCGGCACGCACCACCGTGGCGTACAGCTCCATGATCTGCGTGCCGCGGTCGAGCAGTGGGCCGGCCGCTACGAGCAGCAGGTCTGGCTGCGTCAGCTGACCGCCGACATCGACCGCCCGCGCGAGGACGCGCTGCTGCGGACGATCGCCAGACTCGACGGCACGCCGTTCCCCTCGACCGCTGCGCTGGCCGGACGCTGGGCGCGGGGGAGGGTGCGCTCGAAGGCCGGGCTCGAGCAGGTCTTCTGTGCCGAGGTCGTCGCCGCGACCTACCAGGAGATGGGCCTGCTCGACGACGAGCGCCCGACCAACTACTACGACCCGGGTCGCTTCTGGTCCGGCGACCACCTGACTCTGCAGGACGGGGCAGTCCTAGGTAGCGAGGTACGCGTCGTCGGCTGAGTCGCGACCCGCGAGGCGAAGGGCGAGCGAGACCTCGCCGCTCTCGACCAGGGTGCCGATGACAAGGGCACGGAGCCCACGCAACAACGCCTCGGGGTCGACCAGCTCAGGTGCCGCGAGGGCGTGCAGCAGGTAGCCGTGCGCGAGGGCGAGCACGGAGTCCGGATCGGTCCGCGTCGCGCCCGCCACGCTCGCCGCGCGGTCCGAGACGGCGCGGCCGGCGGTGATCGCCTCGGCCACCACCGGCCGGAACTGCGGCTCGCGGGCGGCGTGGAGCAACCCCTCGAGAAAGGCGAGTGAGTCGGCCGGCGGGGACATCAGCGCCGCGACGAACGCCTCGGCCATCGCATCGGTGCCGGACTCGGTCGCGGCGAGCTCGTCGGCGAGCGTACGCAGCCGGGTGACGTCCTCGGCCACGCCCGTGCGCAGCGCCTCGGCCGCCAGATCGGTGATCGAGTCGAAGAAGTAGCCGACGGTGGCCAGCGGCAGTCCGGCGCGCTCGGTCACGGCCCGATGGGTGACCCCGGCCATGCCCTTCTCTGCAGCCACCTCGATCGTGGCGCGGACGAGGGCGTCGCGTCGCTGCCTGGCGCTGTCGCCGTGCCGTCGCTTCATGGGCTGAGTGTTTCACGCAATCCGGCACAAGTCTGGAAGATCTTCTAGACTTTTCGGAGCCCATCCAGCACGCTGTCCGACATGACCGCACCCGCCCGCGTACACGCCTTCACCGACGACGCCCTCGGCGACCGCGACGCCGTCGAGCTCACCCACCTCATCCGGGCGGGAGAGCTGAGCGCGGCTGAGGTCGAGGCGGCGGCGGTCACCCGGCTGCGACAGGTGGCCCCGGGGCTGCACGCGATGGCGTACGAGGCCTACGACACGCCCCGTCGCGCGGACGCCGACACCGGCCTGCTCCATGGTGTGCCGACCCTGCTCAAGGACAACACCGACCTGCTCGGGATGCCGACGAACCACGGGTCGGAGGCGTTCCGGGCGCGTCCGGCCACACACGACGGGCGATACACGACCCAGTTCCTCAGCGCCGGGATGACGGTGCTGGGCAAGAGCCGGATGCCGGAGTTCGGGCTGAACGCGACCACCGAGTTCCGAAGCGGGCCGCCGACGCCGAACCCCTGGAACACGCGCCACTCCGTCGGGGCATCCTCCGGCGGCGCAGCGGCGCTGGTCGCCGCCGGAGCCGTGCCGATCGCGCACGCCAACGACGGCGGCGGCTCCATCCGGATCCCGGCCGCGGCCGCCGGCCTCGTCGGCCTCAAGCCCAGCCGCGGCCGGCACATCGACGGCGAGATGGCTCGGACCCTGCCGATCAACATGGTCAGCGAGGGGGTGGTGACGCGTACGGTCCGCGACACCGCGACCTTCCACGCCGCGCTCGAGCGGCATTGGCGCAACCCGGCGCTGCCGCCCCTCGGGCTCGTCGAGGGCCCCGCGCGGCGGCGGCTCCGGGTCGCGATGATCATCGAGTCGGTGACCGATGCCGTCGTGGACACGCCGACCAAGGCGGCCGTGGAACGTACCGCGACCCTGCTGGAGGAGCAGGGCCACAGCGTCGAGCCGGTCCCGATCCCCGTCGACGCGCGCTTCGGCGACGACTTCCTCAGCTACTGGGGTCTGCTCGCCTTCCTCGCCGGCAACCTGGGCCGCCTGACCATCGACCGGACGCTCGACACCGGCCGCCTCGACGGTCTCACCGACGGCCTGCGTCGCGCCTTCGCCTCCGGCGGCTGGCGCCGGACCCCGACCGCACTGCTACGCCTGCGGCGGGCCGCGGCGGCGTACGCCTCCGTCTTCGACCACCACGACGTGGTCCTGTGCCCGGTCGTCGCCGGCGTCACCCCGCCGCTGGGTCATCTCTCCCCGAACGTGCCGTTCGAGGACCTCGTCGACCGGCTCCTGCGGCACGTCGCGTTCACCCCGCTGCAGAACATCACCGGTGCGCCGGCGATCTCGCTGCCGATGGGGCTCAGCGAGGAGGGGCTGCCGATCGGGGTCCAGCTCTCCGCGGCGTACGGCGACGAGCGGACGCTCCTCGAGCTCGCCTATGCCCTCGAGGAGCAGTCGCCGTGGCCGCGGATCCAAGACGGGCAGATCACAGCATCGTAGAAGCCTTCTCCAGCACCCGGCGCAGGATCTGCTCCATCTCGTCGAACTCGGCCTGGCCCACGGTGAGCGGCGGGGAGAGCTGGATGACCGGCTCGCCACGGTCGTCGGCGCGGCAGTAGAGGCCCTCGGACCACAGCGCCTTGGAGACGTACCCGTAGAGGATCCGCTCGCACTCCTCCTCGGTGAAGGTCTCCTTGGTCTCGCGGTCCTTGACCAGCTCGATGCCGTAGAAGTAGCCGGTGCCGCGTACGTCGCCGACGACCGGCAGGTCCTTCAGCTTCGACAGCGTGGCGAGGAAGGCGTCCTCGTTGCGGCGTACGTTGCCGAGCAGGTCCTCGGCCTCGAAGAGGTCGAGGTTGGCCATCGCCACCGCGGTGGAGACGGGGTGACCGCCGAAGGTGTAGCCGTGGTAGAAGGTCTCCTCACCGGTGAGGAACGGCTCCATCAGCCGGTCGGAGATGATCGTGGCGCCCAACGGCGCGTAGCCCGAGGTCAGCCCCTTGGCGGAGGTGATCATGTCGGGGACGTAGCCGAACCGCTCGCAGCCGAACATCGTGCCCAGCCGCCCGTAGGCGCAGATGACCTCGTCGGAGACGAGCAGCACGTCGTACTCGTCGCAGATCTCCCGCACCCGCTGGAAGTAGCCCGGGGGAGGAGGGAAGCAGCCGCCCGAGTTCTGCACCGGCTCCAGGAAGACCGCGGCGACGGTGTCGGGGCCTTCGGCGCGGATCACGACCTCGATCTGGTCGGCGCACCAGCGTCCGAACGCCTCCGGGTCGCTCCCGTCCATCAGCCCGCCGGTGATCTCCGAGGCCCGGTAGATGTTGGTGTTCGGCACCCGGAAGGTCGAGGGGACCAGCGGCTCGAACGGCGCCTTGATGTCGGCCAGGCCGGTGATCGACAGCGCTCCGTGCGTGGTCCCGTGGTAGGCGATGTTGCGCCCGATCACCTTGTGCTTGCCCGGCTTTCCCCGCAGCTTGAAGTAGTTCTTGGCGAGCTTCCACGCGGTCTCGACGGCCTCGGAGCCGGAGTTGGTGAAGAAGACCCGGTTCAGGTCGCCGGGGGCGAGTGAGGCCAGCCGCGCGGCCAGCTCGATCGCCGGCTCGTGCGCGTAGGACCACAGCGGGTGGAAGGCGAGCTGCTTGGCCTGCTCCGCGCCCGCGTCGGCGAGCTCCGCGCGCCCGTGGCCGACCTGGGAGACGAAGAGCCCCGCGAGACCGTCGAGGTAGCGATTGCCCTCGATGTCGTAGATGTAGGCGCCCTCACCCCTGGCGATGATCGGCACGTCGGCCTCTGCGTAGCTCGAATGCCGCGTGAAGTGCATCCAGAGATGGTCCTTGGCGTCGCGCTGCAGCTGCTCGTAGTTGCCGGTCATGACTCAATGGTCACCCAATGCATCTCGCCTTCGCAAGCGAATCAGTAGCAAACCATCAATTCCACTTCGGATTCGGTTGTGACATCCCTGTTACAGGAAGGAGTTAGTCTCTACCGCATGGCTGACCAGACCTTCAGGAACGTGATCGGCGGCGAGCTGCGCGAGGCCGCCGACGCTGCGACGTACGACGTCGTCGACCCCGCCACCGGCGAGGTCTACGCGCAGGCCGCGATGTCGGGGGAGGCCGACGTCGACCAGGCGTACGCCGCGGCCGCATCGGCCTTCGAGACCTGGGGCGAGACCACGCCCCAGGAGCGCAGCCTGGCTCTGCTCCGGATCGCCGACGCGATGGAGGCCCGGGCCGAGGAGCTGACCGCCGTGGAGGTCAAGGACACCGGCAAGCCGTTCCAGCTGACCCTCGAGGAGGAGCTGCCGCCGACGATCGACCACTTCCGCTTCTTCGCGGGCGCCGCGCGGACCCTGGAGGGGAAGAGTGCAGGCGAATACCTACAGGACCACACCTCCTGGATCCGTCGCGAGCCGATCGGCGTGATCGGGCAGGTCACGCCGTGGAACTACCCGCTCGCGATGATGTCCTGGAAGATCGCCCCGGCCCTGGCCGCCGGCAACACGGTCGTGCTCAAGCCCTCCGACACCACCCCGGCCAGCTCCGCGCTGCTGGCCGAGATTGCCCAGGAGTTCCTGCCGCCGGGCGTGCTCAACCTCGTCACCGGCGACCGCGACACCGGCCGCGCGCTGATCCGGCACAAGACGCCGCAGATGGTCGCCATCACCGGCTCGGTGCGCGCCGGCATGGAGGTCGCCGCGAGCGCCGCCGAGGACCTCAAACGTGTCCACCTCGAGCTCGGCGGCAAGGCGCCCGTGATCGTCTTCGACGACGCCGACATCGGCAAGGCGGTCGCCGGCATCGCCGCGGCGGGCTACTTCAACGCCGGCCAGGACTGCACGGCCGCGAGCCGGGTGCTGGTGCAGGACGGCATCCACGACGAGTTCGTCGCGTCGCTCGCCGAGGCGGCCCGCAACACCACCGTCGGCCTCCCTGCCGACAACACCGACGTCGGCGCACTCAACAACCCAGGCCAGCTCGCCCGGGTCGCCGGCATGGTCGACCGCCTCCCGGACCACGCCACGATCGCGGCCGGTGGCGCGCCGGCACGAGTCGAAGGGGGCGAGAACGGCTACTTCTACCAGCCCACGGTGCTGGCCGGGCTCCGCCAGGACGACGAGCAGATCCAGCAGGAGATCTTCGGTCCGGTGATCACGGTGCAGGGCTTCGCCGACGAGGCCGAGGCGCTCAGATGTGCCAACGACGTCGACTACGGCCTCGCGTCGAGCGTGTGGACCAAGGACCACGCCACCGCGCTGCGGGTCAGCAAGCGCCTCGACTTCGGCGTGGTGTGGATCAACACCCACATCCCCTACATCTCCGAGATGCCCCACGGCGGCTTCAAGCACTCCGGCTACGGCAAGGACCTCTCCGTCTACGGGTTCGAGGACTACACCCGGATCAAGCACGTCATGTCGTTCATCGGCGAGTAATCCGCTAGACAAACGTGTGGGCGTGCGACCCTCGATGTGCGGGCCGGTGGCGTCCGTGAAAGCATCGAGGGCCGTTTCGTGTACCTCCGCGGGGCGGACCCAGCAATGGAAGCAGCCGAACCCCCACACGAGGTGCACCCCACATGTCAGCCAAGCAATGGCGGACAGATGTCCAAGGTCTGCGGGCCGTTGCCGTAGGCCTGGTCGTCGCTGCCCACGCGGGCGTCCCGCACACCGAGGGCGGGTTCGTCGGCGTCGACGTCTTCTTCGTCCTCTCCGGCTTCCTGATCACCACCCTGCTGCTGCGCGAGGCCGACACATCAGGCACGGTCAGCATCCCGCAGTTCTACGCGCGGCGCGCCCGCCGGATCCTGCCGGCAGCCACCCTCGTGATCCTGGTCGTCCTGGCGTACGCCGCCTGGCAGCTGCCCACCACGCGGCTCACCGACGCGGCCGCTGACGGCACCTGGGCGGCGTTCTTCCTGGCCAACGTGCATTTCGCGGCCGACGGGGTGCAGTACTTCCAGCCCAGCGAGCCCTCGCCCTTCCAGCACTACTGGTCGCTCTCGGTGGAGGAGCAGTTCTATCTCGTCTGGCCGGTGCTGGCGCTCCTACTCATCCCCAGGCTCGGACGCAAGGGCTTCACCGTCGTCGCTGCGGTGATCGCGGTCGCGAGCCTGGCCTGGTCGATCCATGCCACCGGCGAGAACCCGACCGCGGCCTACTTCTCCACCCCGGCCCGCGCCTACGAGCTCGCCGCCGGAGCGCTGCTGGCCTGCTGGGGCGGCCGGCTCAAGGGAGCCGCCAGCGTCGCCGCCGGCCTCGGCGGAGCCGCGGCGATCCTCGTCTCCACGGTCGCGTTCAGCGAGGCCACCCCATTCCCCGGGTGGCAGGCGCTGGTGCCCACCCTCGGCACGGTCGCGCTGCTCGCCTCCGGCGCCAATGCCCCGACCGCGAGGCTGCTCGCGGTCAAGCCGCTGAGGTACGTCGGCGACATCTCCTACTCCCTCTACCTGTGGCACTGGCCGCTGATCGTGCTCGCCCCCGAGTTCCTCCATCTCGGCAACGCGGCGCTCGAGATGACGGTCGCGGTCGCAGTTGCGCTGGTCCTCTCCGCGTTGAGCCACCGCTTCATCGAGCTCCCGTTCCAGCACAAGCAGGTGCCCGTGCTCTCCCACGGGCTGCGCTCGCTGGCCCTGTGGCCGGCAGCGCTCGTGCTGGCGGTCGGCAGCGGCTGGCTGACGACCGGCTATGCTGCGTACGCCGAGAAGGAGCGGGCCGCCGAGGCGCAGGCGTGGTTCGCGGCCAACGAGGTCCCCGACACCGCTGCCGAGACCGGCGGCCCGCCGCAGGTGCAGCGCGAGCTCCGTGCCGCCCTCGACATCGCCGACCGCGGTGGCCCGATCCCGCCGGCCGTGCTCGGCGAGGAGATCACCGATGACCGGTGGCAGAAGGCGTACGGCGACTGCTACGCCAACTACGGAGACACCCGCGGCGCCGACTGCACCCTCGGCGACACCGACGCGAAGAAGACCGTCGCCGTCGTCGGCGACTCCCACGCAGGCATGTGGCTGACCGCCTTCGACGACCTCGGCAAGGAGAAAGGCTTCCGGGTCGTGCCGGTCGTGAAGGTCGGCTGCGCCCCCTATCCGGTCCAGCACCGCGGCAAGAAGATGACCCAGGCCGAGTGCGATGACTTCCGCGACTGGTCCGCGGACCGCCTCGAGCGCCTCGACCCCGACACGATCGTCTCGACGGCTCGCGGCCAGCTCTTCATGCCGAAGACTTACGACGGGATGGACCGCGACGAGCAGTGGTCGCAGGCGGTGCGCAGCACGGTGAAGGCCTATCGGGAGATCTCCCGCAAGGTCGTCGTCCTCGGCGACGTGCCCAAGGTCGACCAGAACCCCGCCGACTGCATCAGCGCCCCCGAGGCCGACCAGAGCTCCTGCCTCAGCGACCCGGACTCGCGCGAGACCAGCAGCAACGAGCTCACCGAGGCAGCGCTGAAGGGCACCGAGGCGGCGTACGTCGACACCGAGCGATTCGTGTGCGCTGATGACCGCTGCCCGCTGGTGGTGGGGGAGACGGTCACCTACTACGACGACTCGCACCTGACCGAGTCCTGGGTCCGCCACGTCACGCCGCGGCTCGGCGCCATCCTGGCGCCGCTGATCTAGCCAGATCTGATCAAACCGCGGATTTAACTGGGACGCGCGTTTCGGGATTTGCCTTTACGTGCCTCTTTGTGGCTTAATTGTGGGCAGACGTTGCAAAACGTTTCATGCACAGCCCTGGACCCGTGGGGGAGTCCGGGGCTGTTGCTATTTCCGGGGTTGTCTGGCCCGCCGCCCCTTCAGGCAATCGGGCTCTTTTCGCAGTGCGATTCGAATAGCCTTCACTAGACTCCGCGCGATCGGATCGATGCCCGCTAGGAGACTCGGATGGCGCAACACCCGGACCTGTCGTCCGCCAAGCCGTGGGCGTTGACGTCGGTGGTCGGTGCCGTGGCGATGGCAGCGCTCGCCTACCTCCAGTCCGTCTTCCAAGGTCAGGCCGGGATCTTCGCCATCATCGCGGGCATCGGCTGCGTCGTCGTCGCGGTCGTGCTCAACGCGCTGCTCGCCTGGGACGCGGCGAGGAAGCGCGCCATCCCGGCCACGTCCGCGGCCCTGATGATGACCGCAGCGGTCTATGACGAGGATGAGGAGGTCGTCGGCTACGCGTTCCCGGTGACCAAGCGCCACCTGATGACCTCGGCGGCCGTCGTCCTCGCGGCGGGCGAGGCGACGACGGTCACCGACGGGATGTTCGTGCGGGTCCACTGGAAGTTTCCGGCGGAGTCACGCGACGTCGCCGTGACCGCGCTGCCGGGTGGCTATGCGCTGCTCACCCTGATGCCCGAGGACAAGCTGCCTCGGCAGGTGAAGAGCGCCTCGCTGGTCCGGCGACACGTCGAGAACGCGCTGGTGGTCGCCGAGGCCTGGCACGGGGACGGCAACCGTGAGCTCGGCGGACGGGCGCACGCGGTCGGCGAGCACAACCGAGTCGTCAATCTCGACGCCGAGAAGACCGCGACCGGCGAGGAGCTGATCGGTGCGCCGCTCCTGCAGACGGGCAACCGGAAGGTCGTCGGACTGCTCGACGGCACCGACGACCGCGGACCGCGCTACCTGCCGTTGACCCGCGACAAGGCGCGGGCCCTGGTCGGCGGTGCCTCCTGGTGGCGCAGCACCGGCTGGCTGGTCCCGGTTGCGGTCGCCGCGGTGATCGCCCTGCTGGCCGCGATCCAGCCGATCCTCGGCTCAGGTGGTGGCGGCTTGGTCCCGGCCGCAGCCTGCGAAGGAGACGCGACCAGGCTGAGCGTCGTGGTCAGCACCGAGAAGGACGGTCTCATCGACCAGCTGGCCGCCGACTTCAACGAGGAGTACCGAGGCGAGGACGGCGCGTGCGCAGATGTCGAGGTGTTCGGAGTCAACTCTGGTGACGCCGCCGAGGCGATCGCCACCGGCTGGGCCGCGGCCCCCGACGACCGTCTTGAGTGCCCGGTCGACGATCCGGAGGACTGCGAGGTCGTCGAGGCGCGCAAGCCGGACCTCTGGCTGCCGACGGAGTCGGTCTGGCCGGAGCTTCTGGCGGCCGGCGAGCTCGGTGAGGACGGCGGCGACGAACTGGCCGACAACGACGGCGAGTGGACTTCGGTCGCCTCCTCCGTCCTGTCGATCCTGATGCCCGCGGCGCGGCGGGAGAAGCTCTCGGGCTCGCCCGACTGGGACGAGCTCCTCACCAAGGCCGCCGGTGGTGAGCTGTCGATCGCTATCGACGACCCGATCGGCTCGACCTCGGGGATGGCGACCTCGGTCGCCCTCAACGAGGCGCTGGTCGCCGACCACGACGAGGAGGACGCGGTCGGGCTGCTGCGCGACGCGATCGCCTCGGTGCCCGACGAGCTGGCCGGCGAGGACATCACCCGGCTGATGAACCGCGTCTACCAGAACCCGGACCTCCTCGCTCAGATGGATGCCGTGGTGGCCCAGGAGCAGACCGCCTACCTCTACAACTGCCAGGACCCGCTCGGCTCCGACGACTTCTCCTGTCACGACACGGTGACCGGCAAGGACCGCCGGATGGTCGCGGTGAGCCCGGACGACACGATCTATGCGTTCGATCACCCCGCGGTCCCGATGGCCTCCCTCGACTCCGACGAGGCGAAGCGGTCTGTGTCGGAGGCCTTCGTCGACTACCTGAGGACGAAGAAGGCGCAGAACGAGTTTCGTGCGTGGGGCTTCCGAGCCGCCGGTGAGCCGGAGAAGGTCACCGATGAGCTCCAGGACGTGGTCGATGCCGTCGACGTCGAGACCGTGACCCCGTGGCCGGAACCGAAGACGGTCAACCAGTGGCGGCACCAGTGGCAGAACGTACGCCTTCCCGTACGCGTGCTGCTCTCCATCGACACCTCGGGCTCGATGGAACAGATCGACGGGCAGGACCGCCGGGTCCGCCTCGACGGCTTCACCGACGCCTGCACCGAGGAGACGACCGACAACCCGACGTACCTCCAGGTCGCGAAGAGCGCGGCCCTCAATGCCATCGGGGAGCTCAAGGACGGCCGCGACTCGGTGGGCCTGGACTGGTTCCCGCCTGCCGGGAAGGACACCTCTACCGAGATCAAGCCACTGAGCGGTACGACCCGTGCGCAGCTCGAGCGCGAGATCTGTGACCTGAGGGCTTTGGGCGAGACGCCGTTGTACGACGCGATCCGCGACGCAAGCGCCTCGATCGACGCGTCCGAGACCGAGGTCTCGGACCGTACCGTGATCGTCCTCCTCTCCGATGGTGGCCAGAACCCGCCGCAGAGCCTCGACGCCCTGATGGACGAGATCGGCGGCGAGGGCGCGATCCCGGTCATCGCCGTCGGGATCGGAGACCAGGCACCCATCGGCGTGCTCGGCAGGCTGACCGGGGAGACCGGGGGAGCGCTGCGCAACCTGAGCGAGCCCGCGGACGTCGCCAACCTCGACCGCGTCCTGGTCGACGTCTTCCAGGGGCTCGCCGGGAAGGTCTCCTGAGAGGCCCGCCGCTTGGCGCCTTCTCAGCCTCTGCTGGGAAGATGGGTGGGTGAATGAGCAGCGACCACGCGACGTGGTGATCCTCGGCTCGACCGGGTCCATCGGCACCCAGGCCCTCGACCTGGTGCGGGCCAACCCGGACCGGTTCCGGGTCGTGGCGTTGACCGCGGGCGGGGCCAACAAGGAGCTGTTCGAGGCGCAGGTGGCCGAGTTCGCGCCCAAGCTCTCCGGGCTGGGGGAGGAGGCCTCGGTCGAGGCCGCCGCCCAGCCCGCCGACGTGGTGCTCAACGGGATCACCGGCGCCGTCGGTCTGCGCCCGACGCTGGCCGCGCTGGAGGCGGGCAACACGCTCGCCCTGGCCAACAAGGAATCGCTGATCATCGGCGGACCGCTGGTCAAGCGGGTCGCGCGCGAGGGGCAGATCGTCCCCGTCGACTCCGAGCACTCCGCGATCGCCCAGTCGCTGCGCGCCGGCCGTGCCGAGGAGGTACGCAAGCTGGTGCTGACCGCGTCCGGCGGCCCGTTCCGCGGCCGCACCCGCGACGAGCTCGCCCAGGTCACCCCGGCGCAGGCGCTCAAGCACCCCAACTTCGCGATGGGACGGGTGATCACGACCAACTCCGCCACCCTGGTCAACAAGGGTCTCGAGGTCATCGAGGCGCACCTGCTCTTCGACGTACCCTTCGACCGGATCGAGGTCGTCGTCCACCCGCAGCAGTACATCCACTCGATGGTCGAGTTCACCGACGGCGCCGTGGTCGCCCAGCTCGGGCTGCCGACGATGCTCGTGCCGATCTCGATGGGGATGGCCTGGCCCGAGCGGGTGCCGGACGCCGAGACGCCGATCGACTGGACCAAGGCCGCCGACTGGCGCTTCGAGCCGCTCGACGACTCTGCTTTTCCTGCGGTGCGCCTCGCCCGCGAGGCCGGCACCCGCGGCGGCACCCATCCCGCGGTCTACAACGCGGCCAACGAGGTCTGCGTGGACGCCTTCCACGAGGGCCGGATCCCGTTCCCCGGCATCGTGGACACGATTGCGGAGGTGATGGCAGCCCATCGCGGCGTACGCTCTGAAAGCACCCTCACCATCGAGGACGTGCTCGCCGCCGACGCCTGGGCGCGCGAGGAGACCACTCGGATCCTGGAGACCCGTCCATGAGCTATCTGCTCTACACGCTGGCCGTGATCGGCTTCATTCTCGCGATCCTGGTCTCGATCGGGCTCCACGAGCTCGGCCACATGATCCCGGCGAAGGCGTTCGGCGGGAAGGTGACCCAGTACTTCATCGGCTTCGGGCCGACAGTGTGGTCCAAGCAGGTCGGCGAGACCGAGTACGGCTTCAAGGCGATCCCGCTCGGTGGCTACGTGAAGATCCTCGGGATGCTGCCGCCCGGAGCCGACCAGCTGGGGGAGCGCACCGAGGATGGTGCGCTCAAGGTGCGCAAGTCCAACACCGGCATGTTCACCCAGCTGATCAGCGACGCGCGTTCGGCCGAGTGGGAGCTGATCCGTCCCGAGGACGAGCCGCGGCTGTTCTACAAGATGACGTGGTGGAAGAAGGTCATCGTGATGGCCGGCGGGCCCACGGTGAACATCGCGATCGCGTTCTTCGTGCTCTGGGGCGTCTTCGGGATCTACGGGGTCCGCGAGAACGTCGTCGACAAGGGACATCCGGTCGTCTCGAGCCTGCAGGAGTGCCTGCTGACCTGGGAGGACCAGGGCCGCGAGTGCCGCGCCAGCGACAAGCCCACCCCGGCCGCCGACGCCGGACTCAAGCCCGGCGACGAGCTGATCTCGTTCAACGGCACCGAGCTGACCTCGTGGACGGTCGCCCAAGAGCTGATCCGCGACAACATGGACGGCGACGCCACCATCGTGATCGAGCGCGACGGTGAGCGGATGACGCTGCACACCCAGACCGTCGTGCAGGAACGGGTCAAGGACGTCGACGACACCAGCGCCGACCCGGAGACCGCGAAGGTCGGCTTCTTCGGGATGTCTCCCGAGTCGCACGTGGTCACCACCAAGGAAGGGCCGGTCTACGCGCTGAAGGAGATGGGTGTGATGGCCGAGAACGCCGTCCACTCGCTGCTGAGGCTGCCGGTCAAGGTCTGGCACGTCGCGCTCGCGATCGTCGGTGTCGAGGAGCGCTCGGCCGACAGCCCGGTCAGCATCGTCGGCGGCGGCCGCATCGCCGGCGAGATCGCCGCCCACGAGGGCCTCGATGTCGGCGAGAAGGTCGCCAGCTTCGCGTTCCTGGTCGGTGGCTTCAACCTGTTCATCGGCATCTTCAACTTCGTCCCGCTGCTGCCCCTCGACGGCGGTCACATCGCCACGGCGTTGTGGGAGGGCATACGCCGCGCCTTCGCCAAGGTCTTCCGGCGGCCCGACCCGGGACATGCCGACCCGGCGAAGCTGCTGCCGGTGGCGTACGTCGTGGCCTCGGCGCTCCTGGTGATGGGTGTTGTCCTGATCGTCGCTGACCTCGTCGTCCCACTTCATCTCCAAGCCTGACCCGCCCGTAAGATTGGTAGACATGACGTCGATCCCCCTCGGTATGCCGGAGGCACCCGCCCCGGTGCTCGCCCCTCGCCGCAAGACCCGCCAGATCAAGGTCGGGTCGGTGGGCGTGGGCAGCGAGAGCCCCATCTCCGTGCAGTCGATGACGACCACGCTCACCTCCGACGTCAACTCCACGCTGCAGCAGATCGCCGAGCTCACCGCGTCGGGCTGCGACATCGTCCGGGTCGCCTGCCCGAGCCAGGACGACGCCGACGCGCTGCCCGCGATCGCGAAGAAGTCGCAGATCCCGGTGATCGCCGACATCCACTTCCAGCCGAAGTACGTCTTCGCCGCCATCGAGGCCGGCTGCGCGGCGGTCCGGGTCAACCCGGGCAACATCCGCAAGTTCGATGACCAGGTCAAGGAGATCGCCGCGGCCGCGAAGGACCACGGCACCTCGATCCGGATCGGCGTCAACGCCGGCTCGCTCGACAAGCGGCTGCTGGAGAAGTACGGCAAGGCCACCCCCGAAGCGCTGGTCGAGTCGGCGATCTGGGAGGCCTCGCTCTTCGAGGAGCACGGCTTCAACGACTTCAAGATCTCGGTCAAGCACAACGACCCGGTCGTGATGGTGCGCGCCTACGAGCTGCTCGCCGAGGCCGGCGACTGGCCGCTCCATCTCGGCGTCACCGAGGCCGGTCCGGCCTTCCAGGGCACGATCAAGTCCTCGGTCGCCTTCGGCCACCTGCTCAGCCAGGGCATCGGAGACACCATCCGCGTCTCGCTCTCCGCGCCGCCGGTCGAGGAGGTCAAGGTCGGCATCCAGATCCTGGAGTCGCTCAACCTCAAGCCGCGCCGCCTCGAGATCGTCTCCTGCCCGTCCTGCGGCCGCGCCCAGGTGGACGTCTACACGCTCGCCGAGCAGGTCACCGCCGGTCTCGACGGCCTCGAGGTCCCGCTGCGCGTCGCGGTCATGGGCTGCGTCGTCAACGGCCCCGGTGAGGCCCGCGAGGCCGATCTCGGCGTCGCCTCCGGCAACGGCAAGGGCCAGATCTTCGTCAAGGGCGAGGTCATCAAGACCGTCCCCGAGGCCGCCATCGTCGAGACCCTGATCGAGGAGGCGATGAAGATCGCCGAGGGTATGGAGCCCGTCGAGGGTGCCGGCGCTCAGGTGTCGGTCAGCGGCTGAGGTGTGGATGTTCACCGAGGTAACTCGGTGAACGGTCGCTTCCTTCGTGGAGTTCCACGAGGGCAGTGCGCGCTCGCCGAGTTACCTCGGTCAGCATCCCGCGCGTACCGACGTACCGGCGTACGCAGGAAGCCCGGTCCGAGTCTCGGACCGGGCTTCTTCTTGTGCTCCGAGACGTCCCCCTGCGTACGTCTCGAAGGTCTTTGTGGTCTCACCAGTGCATCAGCCTGGAGACCAGGCCGAGGAACCCGAGGTGGAGCAGTGCTCCGAGTGGGTCCGTGGTGATCAGGTGGCCCCAGGCGAGCGCCGCCTGGCCCATCTGGTTTCCGAGGGCCGTGGCGAACCCGTCCAGGCCGCCGTGGGTCCACAGGTGGACGACGACGAACCGGATGCCCGGCACGACCAGGAAGAGGACGAGTGCGGCCTTGACCGGGATGATCCAGGACAGCGAGCCGCTGCCGGTGTAGCTCAGGTTGCCGGTGCGCACCCAGCGGGTGCCGCTGCTGCCGTTGAAGCGGACCTTGGTGCGGCCTGCGGCGGTGGCGACGACGACGCCGCGCTTTCCGGAGCGGGTGCCGCCGCGGGCCCGGACGGTTTCGCCGGGGCGCATGAAGTTGCTGATCATGACAGCACTCCTTCCGTGAGGACGACGGACACGGACGAGGTGCCGGCGGCTGCCTCGCACTTGGGCGGCTCGGCGCTGAGCAGCTGGTTGAAGCCGAACACGACAAGAAGCGTGACGGCGAAGGTGGCGATGCTGAACTTGTGGTTCCTCATGGTCATCATCTCCTTCAGCGGTGGGGCCCGTAGGTGGGGCCGGCGCTGTCCCGGTGGGGACATCTCCACGGTGGCGGAGGCCACATCCGTCCCGCCAGAGGGCGGGTGGGAGTGGGGACGATGTGAAGACAGTCCCAGGTGAGTTGGGACGTTTCTGGGACAGAATTGGGACACCTGCGAGATACTCTCAACCGCGTTCGCGACGACTCGGCGAGGGGAAATGACCGACGAATCTCTCTCACCGGAGCAGTTCAACAGCGAATTGCGCGCCTGGGTCCGGCAGGTGACCGGAAAAGCTGACGGTGGCGCCGGTGTGGCGATGGCCCGGAGCACCTTCTATCGGCGTACGTCCGGCTCGAAGCTGATGCCGCTCGACGAGCTCATCCGCGTGGTCGGCGGCGCGGTGCCCCGCACCCTCGACCCGGCCCATCGGGGCGAGTGGATCCGGAAGAACACCGGCATCTGGCAGGCGAAGTGGTGGAAGGCGTACGCCTGGCGTGGCGAGGACACCGCCGCACCCGGACCCGTGCTGGCCCCGGCCACACCGGCGGCCCCGGTTCCCGCCACCAGCTCCCGGCTGACCTTCCCGCGGGCACGGGTGGCGGCCCTGAGCGGACTGACGACGCAGCAGCCCACGATCCCGCTCATCGAGGCGCTGGGCCGGTGGCTGGATGACCCGGAGTCCAACCTCTTCTTCCTCACCGGCCCATCAGGCTCGGGAAAGACGGTCGAGACCAGGGAGTGGACCGCCTCGCAGGAGCAGGTGCGCTACATCAGCCTGCGCGACGGCGCGGTCGACTACGGCGCCCTGGTCGACGAGGACCGCGCGCCGATCGTCATCGACGACTTCGACCTGATCTCCTCCAGCGCCGAGGAGCACGGCGTCACCCGTCCCGACCTGAGCGAGCTGCGCTCGGCCTTCGGTCGCGGCGGACGGTTCGTGGTGATCAGCAAGCGCAACCTGCAGACCGAGCGCGACGAGCTCGCCGAACAGCTGCGCAGCCCGGCCCGGCTGGAGGACCTCGGGGTCGAGTCGGCGATGGTCGTACGCGTCGAGCCGATCTCCCCGATCGAGGTGCGCGCCCTCGGTGAGGAGCGCGGCGGTGACGACAGGCTGCGCAACCTGGCCGCGGAGATGGAGCGCGGGGGCGGGTTCTTCCCCGCGACACCGATGGTCCTCAAGCAGCTCTACGCCTCCCTCGAGGAGGGCGCTCCGGCGCCCCGGACCCAGTGGGACGGCTACACCGTCCATCTCAAGCACGTCTGCGGGCAGCCGTGGGACCGGAAGAGCTCACGCATCCCCAGCCGGGTGCGGTTCCAGACCTACCGCGACATCGCCTGGGACCTGTTCACCGGGATGGACGAGCCGACCTCGCAGGAGCAGGACCTGATCCCGGTCCCGCGCGTCTCGGAGTGGCTCTTCGCCAACCTGCAGCGCGACCTCGACATCACCCGGCAGCGGGACTTCCTGACGTACGAATGGATCGCGGACCTGCTCGACCACTCCGAGGTCTTCGGCGTGACCGGCCGGACCAAGGACTCGGTGGAGTCGGCGGAGTTCGCCCACGAGACCTTCTACCAGTACTTCGTCGCCGAGGGGATCCGCGACCGGCTGCGCGACGGGCACGGGATGGCGCTCGACGGCGCCCGCTTCGCGGACATGCACATGGGGCCGTTGGTGATGACGTTCCTCAAGGCCGGTTTCCAGCCCGGTGACCTGGACGCGGTGGCCCGGCTGAGCGTACGCGAGAGCCTGTCCTGGATGGACCGGCTGATCTGTCTCTACCTGACCGAGGAGCGCGAGGACTACGGCAACCTCCTCGACCAGGCGCCGGAGCGCTACTGGGACGAGCTGGAGTTCGTGCTGGAGGCGTTCCGGTCGCTGTTCCTGCGGAAGGCGGCGATGTTCCAGCTGATCCTGCGCGGCCGGGTTCCGGTCGACGGCTATCTCGAGATCCTGGACCGCGAGGAGGACCCAGGTGCGGTCGCCCGCGAGCGTGACGTGCTCGGCTGGGGCACCGACATCACCGACGCCCTGGTCCATCGGCTGCATCATCCGACCCTCGCCCCGGCGATTCCGATTACCGCGTACCGGCTCGGGCAAATGGGTGATATCACTTGCGTGAGCCATCTCGAGGGTCTCACTGGTCTGCCGCCCGCCCATCAGGACGTGGTGAGGTCGGCGATCCACCGGATCAAGGAGCGCCATGAGCACAGCGTCTGAGTCAGGCACCCCGCCGCGAGCTCCCGTGCTCGTCCTCGGCGCGACCGGCGACCTCGGCAGCGCGGTCGCGCGCCGGCTCAGCGCGGAGGGCACTCCGGTGATCCTGCACGCCTACAGCCGCACCACCGAGCTGGCCTATCTCGCCGACGAGACCGGTGCGGTCGCGCGGGTGGAGGGTGACCTGACCACCGACGACGGCGTGGACGCGCTGGCCGAGACGCTCGCCGGGTTCGAGACGCTGTCGGGGCTCATCAACTGCTCCGGCATCAACCCCAGCCCCGACACGGTCGCCGAGATCGACCGGTCCGAGTGGCAGCTCACCCTCGATCTCAACCTGACCTCGGTGTGGCGCACGGCCTCGCTCGCGCTGCCGAAGCTCCGGGCGGCCAGGTCCGGAGGGGTGGTTCTGGTCAGCTCCGTCTTCGGGATCCGTACGCCGTCACGACGGGCCGCCTACGGCGTTTCCAAGCACGCGCTGACCGGGCTCGCCCAGGCGATCGCGCAGGAGGAGGAGGGCATCGTCCGGGCGAACGTGGTCGCTCCAGGCCCGATGTGGAGCGAGTCGTCGCGGCAGGTGTTCGTCAAGCACGCCCGCAAGGAGGGGGTGACCGTCGACCAGTACATCTCCTACCGGGCCGCGCGCATCCCCGGACACCGGTTCGTCACCGCCGACGCCGTCGCGAAGGTCTGCGTCTTCCTCGCCTCCGACATGGCCAGCGCCATCAACGGCCAGTGTGTCGTCGCAGACGGCGGCGAGTACTGACCGGCGGCGCGCAATCTGCAATTTACCCGAGATGCCACTGATGCGCCGCCGGGCTGTCTAGGCTTCGCCTAGCGCCTCCACACGTCTTTGCTTCCCCTCTTCAGACTGGCGACAACGTTGACCAATTTCTGGCTTGCCATCGATCACGCAGACGATGCGCTGTTCCGCACCCCGGACTCCTCCGACATCAGGCCCGACATCCTCGATCTGGTGGCCGACACCCCTGGTTGGGGCATCGTCGTGCGTCCCACGCAGGGCCACGGCGACGTACGCCGCGAGCTCGCCTGCGCCGGGCTTCCCGACATCGACGCCGTCGATGAGCTCGTCGTCCCGGAGAGGTCGACGGACGCGGTGAAGGTCGGGTTCGACGACCACCGGACCGAGTGCGCGCCGATGGCGCTCGACATCCTGGAGCGCCTCCCCGGCTACGACCGGGTCTTCCTCGAGCCCTACTGCACGACGCCGGGCTGCCTCGAGGATCTGGCGGCCCTCGCCACGAGGTCGCGGTGCGGCGGCATCGTGCTCAAGCTCAAGGTCAACGACGAGGGCCTGAAGAGCATCGAGCGTGCCGACCTCGGAAGAGCCTCCTGGGTCGCGCGGTCCGACGGGATGGGCTGGGACGACTTCAGCGAGCGCCTGCCGCTGGTCAAAGCGCTCGGCGCCCGCGGCGTGATGGTGGGCCGGGCGGTCTGGGGAGACACCGGCGAGGCCGGCCAGGACGTACGCCTCAAGACCATCCGCGAGCGAATGCACACGATCGAACGCATCTTTGGCTGATCCGGTCCGCGAGCCGCAGGGCGACGTACAACCGGATTGGCCCTAGGCTCGTGACATGCTGACGACGCGCCAGGGGATCCGCCCGCTGCACGCGGGTGATCTCAGCGCGTTCCTCGACCTGACCAGTCAGGATCCGGTGGTCAACGTGTTCGCGGAGTATCGGGCGCGCACCACCAACCTCGAGCCGCGCTGGCTCGGCGGTGAGATCTGGGGCCGATGGGACGGCGGCGACCTGGTCGCGGCCTGTCACGTCGGCGCCAACCTGGTCCCCATCCAGGCCACCGAGGAGGATGCGTACGCCTTCGGTGAGCGGGCCCGCAGCCGAGTCCGCACCGTCTCGACGATCGTCGGGCGGCAGGCCGCGGTGCGGGCGCTGTGGGGATCGATCGGCGAGTCCTGGGGCACGCCGCGCGACCAGCGCTGGGAGCAGCCTCATCTCGAGCAGCAGCTGCAGAGTCTCGTCGAGCCGGACCCGTTCGTACGACGCACCGTCCGCGCCGACATGGACGCCCTCTATCCGGCGTGCGTGGCGATGTACACCGAGGAGGTCGGGATCTCGCCGGAGACCGGCGGCGGCCGCGACCTCTACCGTGCCCGGGTGCTCCAGCTGATCTCGCGCGGGTGGTCCTTCGCCCGGATCGAGGACGGCGAGGTCGTCTTCAAGGCCGAGGTCGCCTGCGCGACCCCCGAGGCCGCTCAGATCCAGGGGGTCTGGGTGCCCGAGCACCGCCGCGGCGAGGGCCTCGCTGCCCGCGGGATGGCCGCGGTCTGCGACATCGTCCGCAGCGAGATCGCTCCGCGCGTCTCGCTCTACGTCAACGAGTGGAACGCGCCCGCGCGCCGCGCCTACGAGCGGGCCGGCTTCCTCGAGACGGCCCGTTTCTCCACCATCATGTTCTGATTCGGCGATGTTCTGATTTCAGCGCCTGATCAGTACGCCCGCCAGGCGCGTTCGCACTCGGCGCCCTCGCAGCGGACCAGCCAGTCGATGCCCGTCTGGGGTGCCGACTCGAGCAGGACCCGAGTGCTGGTCTCCCAACCGCGCACCCGGACGCCGTTGGGGTTGCGGTAGGTCGCCAGCAGGGTGCCGCGGATGCTGCGGCGGCGTACGACCGATGAGTCGTCCCGCCAACCGATCACGTCGGTGGCGATCCGGGCGCCGTCGGGGGAGAAGGCCCCCACGGCCTCCGCGCACGAGCGCCACAGGCTCGTGCCCGGCTGGGAGACGGTAGACACGACGGTGCAGGCGTCGGGCTCGAACGGCTTCTTCGTGTACGTCGCCAGCCGGTCGATGCCGAAGGCGCCGGCGTACGCCGACCGGGACGCGATCGTGCGGATCGTGCCTGTCTGCCAGTTCCACGTCATCGTCCGCGCCGGAGAGAACCCGCCGAGAAGCACGCGGGTGCCGCTGACGTCGATGGGGTTCGGCTCGGTCGTGTTCCGGAAGGTGTGCCGGGCGACGATGGCACCGGTGACCGCGTTGCGGACCTGCAGCTGCGTACCGCTGGATACGAAGGTCGTCATGAGCAGATACCGGTTGTCGGCCGACATCCTGCTCCACGACTGGTAGTGGAGCCCGTCCACGATCGTGCGCTGCGGCTTGTCCAGCTCGACCCGGACGATCCGGTCGGACCGGTTGCTCATCCGTAGCAGGAACCCGCTGCCGGACCTGCCGAGCAGCGTGACCGAGTCGGTGATGTCGATGCCGGCGACCGGAGTCTTCATGCCTGTCTTCGGGTCGACGACCGACCAGGCGTCCTCGGAGGGATGGTGCAGGTAAGGGATCGTGGGTGCGCTGCCCTGAGGCAGCGTCCAGGGGCGTACGTCGACGATCGGAGCCGCCGCAGAAGCCGGTGTCGTCAGTGAGACCGGGAGCATGAGAGCAGCGAGGATGGCCGTGGCCAGTGCCGGGATTCGGATACGTCTCATGGAGGGATGACGTGCGCGGGCAGGGGTCGGTTGCAACACGCTCCTGACCGGTTCGCGGGACCGGTCCGGTGCGCCGTACGCTTGCCCGCATGATCGCCCGTATGTCGACCCTGTTCGTGCGGACCCTGCGTGAGGATCCCGCCGACGCCGAGGTCGCGAGCCACAAGCTGCTTGTCCGTGCCGGCTACATCCGCCGCGCCGCTCCGGGGATCTACTCGTGGCTGCCGCTGGGCCTGCGGGTGCTCGGCAAGGTCGAGGGGATCATCCGCGAGGAGATGGCCGCGATCGGCGCCCAGGAGGTGCACTTCCCGGCGCTGCTGCCGCGCGAGCCCTACGAGGCGACCGGCCGCTGGACGGAGTACGGCGACGGCATCTTCCGGCTCAAGGACCGCAAGGAGGCCGACTACCTGCTCGGTCCCACGCACGAGGAGATGTTCACGCTCCTGGTCAAGGACCTCTACGGCTCCTACAAGGACCTGCCGCTGGCGATCTACCAGATCCAGACGAAGTACCGCGACGAGGCGCGTCCCCGTGCGGGGCTGCTGCGCGGCCGCGAGTTCATCATGAAGGACTCCTACTCCTTCGACTACACCGACGAAGGGCTGTCGGCGGCCTACGACGCCCACCGCGCGGCGTACGTCAAGGTCTTCGACCGCCTCGGGTTCGAGTACGTCATCGTCAAGGCCACCTCTGGCGCGATGGGCGGCTCGGCCTCCGAGGAGTTCCTGGCCGTCTCCGAGGCCGGCGAGGACACCTTCGTACGCTCGCCCGGCGGCTACGCCGCCAACGTCGAGGCGGTCACGACGCTGGCCCCCGAGCCGCTCTCCTACGAGGACGTGCCGGCCGCCCACGCCGAGGACACTCCCGACACCCCGACGATCCAGACGCTCGTCGACCACCTCAACGAGGCGTTCCCGCGCGAGGACCGTCCCTGGGAGGCCGGCGACACGCTGAAGAACGTGCTGGTGACGCTGCGTCACCCCGACGGCACCGTCGAGCCGCTCGCCATCGGCCTGCCCGGTGACCGCGACGTCGACATCAAGCGCCTCGAAGGCCAGTTGGAGCCGATCGAGGTCGAGCCCATGGACGACGTCGAGCTGAAGAAGCACCCCGAGCTGGTCAAGGGCTACATCGGTCCTGAGGCTCTGGGGGAGTCGTCCGCATCGGGGATCCGGTATCTCGTGGACCCGCGTGTGGTCACCGGCACCCGCTGGGTCACCGGCGCCAACATCGAGGGCAAGCACGTCATCGACCTGGTCGCCGGCCGCGACTTCACCCCCGACGGCACCATCGAGGCCGCCGAGGTCCGCGAGGGCGACCCGGCTCCCGACGGCTCCGGCCCGCTGACCCTGGCCCGTGGCATCGAGATGGGCCACGTCTTCCAGCTCGGCCGCAAGTACGCCGACGCGCTGGGGCTCCAGGTGCTCGACGAGAACGGCAAGCTCGTCACCGTCACCATGGGCTCCTACGGCATCGGTGTCACCCGCGCCGTGGCCGCCGTCGCCGAGGGCACCCTCGACGACATCGGCCTCGCCTGGCCCCGCAACGTCGCTCCGTACGACATCCACCTGGTCGCGACCGGCAAGGACGCCGCTGTCTTCGAGGCTGCCGCGAAGCTCGCCGGTGAGCTCGAGGCCGCCGGCATCGACGTGCTCTACGACGACCGCCCCAAGGTCTCGCCGGGCGTGAAGTTCAAGGACGCCGAGCTCATCGGCGTCCCGACCATCGTCACCGTCGGTAAGGGCCTGGTCGAGGGCAAGGTCGAGGTCAAGGACCGCAAGAGCGGCGAGAGGACCGAGGTCGCTCTCGACGCTGCCGTCGCCCACCTCACCGAGGTCGTCCGGGGCTGACATAACCGGGACTTCTCGGGTGTTTCCTGCGCTTCTCGGGTGTTGCAACGCCTGAGAAGTGCAGGAATACCCGGTTAACAGGGGATTCCAACGCCCCCGGATGCGGCAAGATCGACCCATGACGGGGGACAGGATTCTTGACCGTACGCTCGCCCGGCGGGTGACGAGCGCCGCGGAGGCGGCTGCGGGGGTCGGGCCGGGGAAGACGGTGGCGTTCTCGGGGTTCGCCGGAATCGGGCGACCGAAGGCCGTGCCCGAGGCCCTGGGGCTGGTCCGGGAGTGGCCGGAGGGCGTCGACGTACGTCATTCGCGGGTCGCCCAGCATGCGGCCTCCGGGTTCTACGGCGCTCTCGACGTCGCGGTGGTCGAGGTGGCGGCGATCCTGCCCAACGGGCTGCTCGTCCCGGGGAGCAGCGTCGGCAACAACCAGACGTGGCTCGACGTCGCCGACGCCGTGATCCTCGAGGTCAACAGCTGGCATCCGCGCGGGTTCGAGGGCTTCCACGACATCCATCACGGCTCCCAGCTGCCGCCGGCGCGGGCGCCGATCCAGCTGACGACGCCGATGCAGAGGATCGGTGACCCTTTCCTGCTCGTCGATCCGGCCAAGGTCGTCGCCGTCGTCGAGACCGATCGCCCCGACCGAGGCTCACCGCCACGCGTGATCGACGACGAGAGTCGCGCGATCGCCGAGCTCGTCTTGGACTTCCTCCGCCATGAGGTACGCCACGGCCGCCTGCACCACAGCCTGCTTCCGCTCCACGCCGGCGCGGGTCCCGTCGCCGACGCGGTTCTCACCGGGCTCCAGGAAGCCGAGTTCGAGCACCTGACCGCCTACACCGACACCGTCCGGGACGGTCTCCTCGACCTGCTCGACTCCGGGAAGCTGATCGGCGTCTCGGCGACCTCCTTCGGCCTCTCCGAGGCGGGCGCGCGCCGGTTCAACGACGACGTCCACCACTACAAGGGCCGGGTCCTGCTGCGCCCGCAGGAGATGTCGAACCACCCCGAGGTCATCCGGCGGCTCGGCCTCATCGCGATCGACTCGATGGCCGAGGCCGACATCCACGGCAACGTGAACGCCCTCGGCGGATCGGGTGACTTCGCGAACAACGCCCACCT
Source organism: Nocardioides sp. NBC_00850 (assembly GCF_045207335.1). Lineage (NCBI taxonomy): Bacteria > Bacillati > Actinomycetota > Actinomycetes > Propionibacteriales > Nocardioidaceae > Nocardioides > Nocardioides sp. NBC_00850. The sequence goes on along the minus strand of NZ_CP108845.1, from coordinate 5,057,360 downwards.
CAACGTCTTCGCCGCCCCCTCCACCGCCGAGCGAGGCACCGTCTCGCGCATCGTGCCGTTCGTCGGCCATGTCGACCACACCGCGCACGATGTGCAGGTCATCATCACCGAGCAGGGTGTGGCCGACCTGCGCGGCATCTCTCCCGCCGCCCGCGCCCGGCGGATCATCGATCACTGCGCCCATCCCGACTTCCGCGCGCAGCTCACCGATCTGGTCGATTCGGCCCAGCTGTCCCACTGAAATCACGATGAGTCGGCGGCTGTCACACCGCTAGGGTCGTGGCCATGGCGATCGACGCGGTGATCTTCGACTGGGGCGGCACGCTGACGAAGTGGCACGACATCGACTTCCACGCGGAGTCGCTGGCGCTCGCGCAGGCGGTGAGCGGTGCCTGCGACGACGACCACCCGGTCAACGCGACCAGGCTCCACCAGGCCGGCGAGACGATCTGGGCCCGCAGCCGCGACCACCAGCAGAGCTCGGCGATCGGCGACCTCTTCGACGAGGCCGGCCTCGAACACGACCCGGACCTGCTCGACGCCTACTACGAGTTCTGGGAGCCGCACACCCTGACCGACCCCGAGGTCGGGCCACTGTGGGAGGCGCTCCGCGCCGACGGCGTACGTGTCGGGGTGCTGTCCAACACGATCTGGCCGCGTGCGTGGCACCGCGGGTTCTTCGAGCGCGACCGGGTGCTCGACCTGCTCGACGGTGACGTCTACACCTCCGAGGTTCCCTGGACGAAGCCCGCCGAGGAGGCGTTCCACGCGGCCATGGATGCCGTGAAGGTCTCGGATCCGTCTCGATGCGTCTACGTGGGCGACAGGCTCTTCGACGATGTGTACGGTGCTCAGAAGGCCGGTCTGCGGGCGATTCATATCCCGCACAGCAACATCCCGAGCAGCCAGGTGGGCCACAGCGAGGGCTCTCCGGACGCTGTCGCGCAACGATTGAGCGACATACACCAGATCGTTCGCTCCTGGGAATGACGCCAGGAAAAGTTGCAAGTTCTTGCAATGCGCTTTTGCGGGTCTGGGCCATTCTGAGCGGGGATTGCATACTTCTGCAAGAGAGGTTCAGCCCCAGGCGACTTCTCAGGCCTCGTGTCCAGGCCAAAACCTGGCCCGCGAGCCGCCCGGTCTCGGGAGACATCTCGGGAGTCTCCCGCGCCGGACGGTTCGCGGGCCATCTCGGCTTTTGGGGATTAGGTCCCCGGGAACGCCCGCGGTTTCGCGCCCAGATCGAGCTGGCGCGCGGCCGCCCGGCAGAGCAGCTGGATGAGGAGCGTCCGGTCGGTGCCGGTCGCCTTCGGGGCCAGCGAGAGATAGGTCGCGGTGGTGTCCTGCTCCAGCCGCAGCGCCGCGGCGCGGATGCCGGCCTCCGACCCGATCCGGCCGGGCAGGTCGTAGACGGCGGAGGGCGCGACCGGCTCGATCCCGGCGGCCACCACGTGCGCGGCCAGCGCCTCCCGGGCGTTCACGTGGTCGTCGTACGCATCGGTGAGCGCCCGCGCCAGAGCCGGCGAGGACGTCGCCGAGGTGTGCCCGCCCAGGGCGCCCAGAACGTAGATCGCGGAGTGCTCGACCGCGAGCGCCGCCTGGAGCGCTTCGGTCGAGGCCGAGGTCGCGGTCGTCATGCGAGACCTCGTCCGTGCAGGAGCTGCTGCTGACCGGCGGCAGCCGAGGCGAGCAGCGTGATCAGCTGCGGGTCGGCTGCGCGCCCGGCCGCGGCGGTGAGCGTCGTGACCAGGGCGAGCTGGCGCTCCTGCCAGCGCCCGGCCGCCGGCGCCGCGGTCACGCCCTTGGTCGGCGCCAGCGCCTCGATGTGCACGCGATGGAGCTGCACGAACGCGGACGGGGCGCCCTCGTCGGCGCCGAGGATCTCCGCGACCGTGGCGTCGATCACACTCTGGTCGGGGTTGGCGGGGGCCGGGGGAGTGCTGGGTGGAGGTGCTTTGACAGGATCCAGCATCTCCGAGGCCGAACACGCCGAGGCGGCCAGCGGGGCAACCACGGCGACACCCACAGCGGTGCGCCGCGAGAGCATCCGGAGGGCACGTGCGCTGGTCACGTGAGGAACCCTAACGACACCCGGCGGGAGTCGCGTCAGCGGCTTTCCAACACAGCCGCGCGCTGTTCGAGACGCCCGAGGCGTACAGGTATGGTGTCACCAGAAGTGCTGCGTGCTCGGAGGCGCATACAACAGGACCGGACAACAGGATGCAGGGGGAGATCGCGTTGAGTGCTGAGCGGAAGGACGCGATCGCGAGTGCCATCGAAAAGGCCCTCGCAGACCCGCTTCAGGCCCTGGGCTTCGACATCGAGGCCGTGGAGATCACGCCGGCCGGCAAGCGCCGGATCCTGCGGATCGCCGTCGACAAGGACGGCGGGATCACCCACGAGGAGGTCACCGAGGCAACCCGTGAGGTCAACCGGGTCCTCGACGAGTCCGACGTCATGGGCGAGCAGCCCTACACGCTCGAGGTGACCTCTCCCGGCGTCGACCGGCCGCTGACCCTGCCGCGCCACTGGCGCCGCAACAAGAGTCGCCTGGTCAAGGTCACCACCACCGACGGCTCCGCGTTCACCGGACGGGTCAAGGAGTCCGACGACGAGCGGGTGAGCCTCGAGGTGAGCGGCAAGCGCCGCGATGTGGCGTACGCGGACGTGAAGAAGGCGCTTGTGCAGATCGAGTTCAAGCGGATCGACGAGGGGGAGTAGGCCATGGACATCGATATGAGCATCCTGCGGATGCTGGAGCGGGAGCGGGAGATCTCGCTCGATGTGCTCGTCGAGGCGATCGAGCAGGGGCTGCTGACCGCCTACCACAAGACCGGCGACTCGCAGACGAAGGCGCGGGTCGACCTGGACCGCAAGACCGGGCACGTACGCGTGCTGGCCGCCGAGGTCGACGACGAGGGCAACGTCGTCGGGGAGTACGACGACACGCCCGAGGGCTTCGGCCGGATCGCCGCGACGACCGCCAAGCAGATCGTGCTGCAGCGGCTGCGCGACGCCGAGGACGACGTGAAGTTCGGCGAGTTCTCCGGCAAGGAGGGCGACATCCTCTCCGGCGTCATCCAGCAGGGCCGCAACCCCGACGACGTGCTCGTCGACCTGGGCCGGCTCGAGGGCGTCATCCCGCTCTCCGAGCGAGTGCCCGGCGAGGACTACAGCCACGGCACCCGGATCAAGGCTCTCGTGGTCAGCGTGCGCAAGGGCATGCGCGGCCCGCAGATCACCCTCTCGCGCTCCCACCCCAACCTGGTCAAGAAGCTCTTCTCCTTCGAGGTGCCCGAGATCGCCGACGGCACCGTCGAGATCTCCGCGATCGCCCGCGAGGCCGGCCACCGCACCAAGATCGCGGTCAAGTCGACCGTCCCCGGCGTCAACGCCAAGGGCGCCTGCATCGGCCCGATGGGCCAGCGGGTCCGCCAGGTCATGTCCGAGCTGCAGGGCGAGAAGATCGACATCGTCGACTGGTCCGAGGACCCGAAGGTGCTCGTCGCCTCCGCGCTCTCGCCGGCCCGGGTCTCCTCGGTGCAGATCATCGACGAGGCGACCAAGTCGGCCCGTGTCGTGGTGCCCGACTACCAGCTCTCCCTGGCCATCGGCAAGGAGGGCCAGAACGCCCGCCTGGCCGCTCGCCTGACCGGCTGGCGCATCGACATCCGCTCCGACGAGGAGACCCCGGTCGCCTGAACATCGCGGCTCGCCAGGTCGCTAGCCTGTGCGGCATGGCGAGCGTGCGTGAGACCACTCTGACCGACTCCGAGGGCGTCGTGCTGGAGCCGGACGGGGCCACCACAGGCGTACTCGTGCTGTCGGGGTCGTCGGGGCGGATCGAGACCGACAGGTGCCGGATGCTGGCCTCGCACGGGGTGGCGGCGGCGTCGATCCGCTACTTCGGCGGCCCCGGACAGCCGGGCGAAGCTCGGCTGATACCGCTGGAGACGTTCGACGACGTCCTCGCCGACCTCCACTCCCGCTACCAGCGGCTGGTGGTGCTCGGGACGTCCTGGGGCGCCCAGGCCGCGCTCCTGCTCGGCACCCTGCACCCCGAGATCGACGCGGTGGTCGGGATCTCCCCGACGTACGTCTCCTGGGCGGGCCTCAGCGACGAACGCCCGCAGCGGTCCTCGTGGACGCTGCGCGGCGAGCAGGTGCCGTTCGTGCCGTTCGACGACGAGGCGATCGAGGATGCGGTGAAGGAGGCAGGCGGGGAGCTCCCGTCGTTCTGCGAGGCCTACCTCTCGGCACTGGAGACGTACGCCGACCGGGTGCCCGCTGCGACCATCCCGGTCGAGCGCATCGCCGGTGATGTCGTCCTGGTCGCCGGGGGAGGCGACGCGCTGTGGCCCTCGGTCCTCGCCGCCGAGGCGGTCCGGCGGCGGCGTACGGCCCACGACCTGGAGACGGTCGTGGTCACCCATCCCGACGCCGGCCACCGGGTCGTGCTGCCCGGGGAGCCGGTGCTCCCGCTCAGCCAGCGGCTCGCATGGGGTGGTTCGGAGGCGGCCGACCGTGAGCTCGGCCTGCGGGCCTGGCCGGAGATCGCCGCGATCCTGTGACCGCCGCTATCTGGTGAGGACGGGTCACGGAATAAGAACGACCTGTGCCCCGGTTTCGTCTACCGAACCCCGCAAGCGGTAGTGTTAAGGATCGGTGGCACGCCTCGAAGAAACTACGCAGAACGGACCTGTCCGTACGTGCGTGGGTTGCCGGAAGCGAGCCGCCAAGCGCGAGTTGTTGCGGGTGACCGCCGGCTCGGACCGCAACGGCCAGCCGGCCGTGGTGCCCGATCCGACAGCCACCGCACCCGGGCGAGGGGCGCATGTGCACCCCACGCGTGAGTGTTACGAACTCGCGGTGCGCCGGAAGGCGTTCACCCGGGCCCTACGGGCCCCGGGCGGGCTTTCCAGCGCACCGGTGGAGGACTACCTCGACACGCGTCACACATCCACGACCGTCGCCGACGGTCAACTGACCAGGAACTGGAGCAAAAGCTCATGAGCACTCGATGAGTACTTCGCGATGAGCGTGTTCTACAACCATTAGTGGTCACAGTTTCAACCCGGATTTGGGTCTGTGGCCAGAAGGAGAAACGTGGCTAAGACCCGAGTCCACGAACTCGCCAAAGAGTTCGGAGTCGAGAGCAAGTTCGTTCTCGAGAAGTTCAAGGAGATGGGTGAGTTCGTCAAGTCGGCGAGCTCGACCGTCGAGCTCCCTGCGGAGATGCGTTTCCGCAAGGAGATCGGCCCCGGCCTGAAGGCCGGCGGCAAGGGTGGTTCCGCGTCCTCGGACGAGAAGGCCGCCCCCAAGCCCGGCCCCAAGCCGGCAGCTCCCAGGCCCGCGGCCCCCAAGAAGGCTGCGGACACGGCGCCCGAGAAGCCTGCTGAGGCGCCTGCGGCGTCCAAGCCGGCTGCGCCCAAGCCCGGCCCGAAGCCCCCGGCCAAGAAGGCCGAGGCTCCGCCGGTCGCCCCCGCGGCGTCGGCTGCTCCGGCCGCTCCCAAGCCCAGCCCGAACGCGGCGCCGTCCGGCGACCGCCGCTCGGCCGCTCCCAAGCCGGGTGCGCCCAGGCCTGGTGCCCCGAAGCCCGGCGCTCGTCCGCAGACCCCCGCGGCTCGCGGTGGCGCGGGTGGCACCGGCGGCGCCGGTGCCGGTCGTCCCGGACCGCGTCCGGTCGGCAAGCCCGGCGCTCCGCGCCCGGGCAACAACCCGTTCTCCTCCAACCAGGGCATGGGGCGTCCGCGTCCCGGCGGCCAGGGTGGAGGCCAGGGTCAAGGTGGCCAGGGCGGTGCCCCGGCCGGCGGCGACCAGCGTCCGCCGCGTCCTGCTGCTGCCCGTGAGGGTGGCCAGGCAGGTGGCCGTCCCGGTATGCCGCGTCCCAACCCGGCGATGATGCCGAAGTCCCCGGCCGCGTTCGGTGCCCGTCCTGGCGGCGGTCCCGGTGGTCGTGCCGGTGCTCCGGGTCGTCCCGGTGGCGGCGGCGGTCGTGCTGGTGCTCCGGGTCGTCCCGGTGGCGGCGGCGGTGCCGGTCGTCCGGGTGGCGGCGGCTTCGGCGGCGGTCCCGGTGGCGGTCGCCCCGGTGCCGGTCGTCCCGGTGGTCGCGGAACGACCCAGGGTGCCTTCGGTCGCCCGGGTGGTCCTTCGCGCCGTGGCCGGAAGTCGAAGCGGGCGCGTCGCCAGGAGTTCGAGGCCATGGAGGCCCCGACCATCGGCGGCATCCGCGTACGCAAGGGCAACGGCGAGACCGTGCGTCTCGCCCGTGGCGCCTCGCTGACCGACTTCGCCGAGAAGATCAACGTCGACCCGGCTCAGCTGGTGCAGATGCTGTTCGGCCTCGGTGAGATGGTCACCGCGACCGAGTCCGTCAACGACGAGACCCTCGAGCTGCTCGGTGAGGAGCTCAACTACATCGTCCAGGTCGTCTCCCCCGAGGACGAGGACCGCGAGCTGCTGGAGTCCTTCGACATCGAGCTCGGCGACGAGGGCGACGAGTCCGACTGGACGGTCCGACCGCCGGTCGTCACCGTCATGGGTCACGTCGACCACGGTAAGACCAAGCTGCTCGACGCGATCCGTGACGCCAACGTCATCGAGGGCGAGGCCGGTGGCATCACCCAGCACATCGGTGCCTACCAGGTCTCGACCGAGGTCGACGGCCAAGAGCGCAAGATCACCTTCATCGACACCCCGGGTCACGAGGCGTTCACCGCCATGCGTGCCCGTGGCTCGCAGTCCTCGGACCTCGCGGTCCTCGTGGTCGCTGCCGATGACGGTGTGATGCCGCAGACGATCGAGGCGCTCAACCACGCCAAGGCGGCCGGTGTCCCGATCGTGGTCGCGATCAACAAGATCGACAAGCCGGAGGCGGACCCGACCAAGATCCGTGGCCAGCTGACCGAATACGGCGTCATCCCCGAGGAGTACGGCGGCGACACCATGTTCGTCGAGATCTCGGCGAAGTCGCGGATCAACATCGAGGGCCTTCTCGAGGCCGTCGTGCTGACCGCCGACGCCTCGCTCGACCTGCAGGCCAACGCCAGCCAGGACGCGCAGGGCATCGTGATCGAGGCTCACCTCGACCGCGGTCGCGGCCCCGTCGCGACCATCCTGGTCCAGCGCGGCACGCTGCGCGTGGGTGAGTCCATCGTCGCCGGTCCGGCCCACGGCCGTGTCCGCGCGATGATCGACGAGTACGGCCACGAGATCACCGAGGCGACCCCGTCGCGTCCGGCGATGGTCCTGGGTCTCTCGGCGGTGCCGGGTGCCGGTCAGAGCTTCCTGGTCGTCGAGGACGACCGGATGGCTCGCCAGATCGCCGAGAAGCGCGAGGCACGCGAGCGTGCCGCGCAGCAGGCCAAGCGCCGCGTACGCCGCACGCTGGAGGACTTCATGGCCTCCATGGAGAAGGGCGAGAGCCAGGAGCTCAACCTCATCCTCAAGGGCGACGTGTCCGGTTCGGTCGAGGCGCTCGAGGACGCACTGGCCAAGATCGATGTGGGTGGCGACGAGGTCTCCATCCGGGTCATCGACCGCGGTGTCGGTGCGATCACCGAGACCAACGTCGACCTGGCTGCTGCCTCCGACGCGATCATCATCGGCTTCAACGTCCGCCCGCAGGGCAAGGCGACGGAGCTGGCCGATCGCGAGGGTGTCGAGATCCGCTACTACTCGGTCATCTACCAGGCGATCGAGGAGATCGAGGCGGCCCTCAAGGGCATGCTCAAGCCGGAGTACGAGGAGAAGGTCCTCGGCAAGGCGGAGATCCGTGCGATCTTCCGCTCGTCGAAGGCCGGAAACATCGCCGGTTGTATGGTCACCGAGGGCCTCATCCGCCGCAACGCCAAGGTTCGCGTCCTGCGCGACGGCGCCGTGGCGGCCGACAACCTCGACCTGGCCTCGCTGCGCCGCGAGAAGGACGACGCCTCCGAGGTCCGCGAGGGCTTCGAGTGCGGTCTGGTCCTGAAGAACTTCCAGGACATCAAGGAAGGCGACATCATCGAAGCCTTCGAGATGGTGGAGATTCCCCGAGGCTGAAATGAGCCTCTGACGTTGGCCGGGTCGCAGTCGCGGCCCGGCCAACGTCTCGATTTACTTCGATTATTTGAGAGAGTGTGAACATGAGTAGCCCACGGGTTCGCCGGATCGCTGACCGGATCAAGGTCATCGTGGCGCAGATGCTGGAGCGACGGATCAAGGATCCGCGGATCGGGTTCGTCACCGTCACCGACGTACGTGTGACCGGCGACAGCCAGCAGGCCACGATCTTCTACACGGTGCTGGGCGCCGACTCGGAGGCGGAGCTGGCCGGCACGGCCGCCGCGCTGGAGTCGGCCAAGGGGCTGATCCGCTCCGAGGTCGCCAAGCAGCTCGGCACCCGCACCGCGCCGACGCTGGAGTTCATCCACGACGCGCTGCCGGAGACCGCCCGCCACCTCGACGACGTGCTCGCGCGCGCCAAGGCGCAGGACGACGCGGTCGCCGCTGCGCGCGGGGAGACCTACGCAGGCGAGCCAGACCCCTACAAGAAGCCCCGCGACGCGGACGATGAGTGGGACGAGGACGACGAGGAGTGAGTGCCCCCGCTCCGCGAACCTCCTCGGGCTCCGCTTCGGCTGGTGGGCTGGTCATCGTCGACAAGCCTGCCGGGGTCACCTCCCACGACGTCGTCGCGCGCGTACGGCGGCTGGCCGGCACCCGCAAGGTCGGGCATGCCGGCACCCTGGACCCGATGGCCACCGGCGTGCTCGTTCTGGGGGTGGAGCGCGCCACCCGGCTCCTCGGCCACCTGATGCTGACCGAGAAGTCCTACTCGGCGACGGTGCGGCTGGGCGTCTCGACGACCACGGATGACGCCGAGGGCGAGGTCGTCGAGACGCGCTCGGCCGCGGGCATCGACGAGGAGCGCGTACGCAGCGCCTTCGCCACCCAGGTCGGCGACATCCTCCAGGTGCCGACCGCGGTCTCGGCGATCAAGGTCGACGGGAAGCGCGCCTACCAGCGCGTACGCGACGGGGAGCAGGTCGAGCTGAAGGCCCGGCCGGTCACGGTGCACGAGCTCACCGTCGGCGAGCTCCGCAGCGAGGGCGACGTGGTCGATGTCGACATCTCCGTGCGCTGCTCCTCGGGCACCTACATCCGCGCGATCGCCCGCGACGTCGGTGCGGCGCTCGGGGTCGGTGGCCACCTGACGATGCTGCGCCGCACCGCAGTCGGACCCTATGGCCTCGACGTCGCCAAGACGCTCGACGAGCTCAGCGACGAGTTCGCCGCGCTGCCCCTGGCAGAGGCTGCCCGCGCCGCCTTCACCCCGTACGACCTCTCCGAGGAGCAGGCGCAGGACGTCCGCTTCGGCCGGAAGCTGAAGATCACCGTCGACGGGCTCACCGCCGTCTTCGCTCCCGACGGCGAGTTCCTCGCGCTCTACGAGCCGGTCGGGCCTGAGACGGCCAAGGCGACCGCTGTCTTCGTCGGCTGACAACCCACGCCGAGACGTCACTCCGGTCGGTCGAGCTGGCACAGCCGTGCCAGCTCGACCGACCGGAGTGACGTCTCGGCCTGCGGGGGTGACGTCTCGGCGAGGTGGAACGCTTGTCAGGTGGCCCGGATCCCGGGAAGGGGAGCGAGGGTGGATATTCTGGCGGCGTGTTCTGGAGAAGTCTGAGCGAGGTGCCCGCCGACCTCGGCCGCACCTGTGTCGTGGTCGGCAACTTCGACGGCGTCCATCTCGGGCACCAGCATGTGCTGCGCCGGGGGCGCGAGGTGGCGGACGCCAAGGACCTCACCCTGGTGGCGGTCACCTTCGACCCGCACCCGATGGCGGTGCTGCGGCCCGAGCACGCCCCCGGTGTGCTCACCACGATGGAGGAGCGCGCCGAGCTGCTGCTCGCGGCCGGTGCCGACGCCGTGCTCGCGCTGCCGTTCGACATGGAGATGGCCAACTGGTCACCCGACGACTTCGCTCAGCGTGTGCTCGTCGACGCGCTGCACGCCGAGGCGTGCGTGGTCGGCGCCAACTTCCGCTACGGCTGCAAGGCCGCCGGCGACGTGGCCGACCTGGTCGCCTACGGCAAGATCCACGACTTCTCCGCCGAGGGGATCCCGCTCGACGGCGGGCCCCAGGTGTGGTCCTCGACGTACATCCGTACGTGTCTGGCGACCGGTGACGTCACCGGCGCGGCCGAGGCGCTCGGCCGTCCCTACTCGGTGCGCGGCGTCGTCGTGAAGGGCGACCAGCGTGGCCGCGAGCTCGGCTTCCCGACGGCCAACGTGCCCACCGACTCGCTGACCGCGGTGCCGCCCGACGGCATCTACGCGGGCTGGCTGACGCGGCGCGACACCGGCGAGCGGTTCCCCGCCGCCATCTCGGTCGGCACGAACCCCACCTTCGAGGGCGTGGTCGGGCGCCGGGTCGAGTCCTACGTGCTCGACCGCGACGACCTCGAGCTCTACGGCGTCGAGGTCGAGGTCGCCTTCGTGGAGCGGCTGCGCGGCATGGTCGCCTTCGAGGGGATCGACGCGCTCGTCGAGCAGATGCGCGCCGACGTGGTGCGGGCTCGCGCCATCCTTCAGCAGGGTCTTACCGAGCCGTAGACCCCGCGGCCTGTTCAGCAGGGTCCAGGTGCGGTTGAATTGTTGGCTATGGATCCCCACCCCACCCCAACGTCCGCCTACGAGACCGAGGTCGAGGCCGAGCGCCCGCGCGGCGGCATCCCGGCCTTCCTCAACGCGGTCCTGGTCACCGGTGGCCTCTGGGTCCTGCAGTTCCTCTCCGGCTCCGCACCGTTCTCGACCTGGATGGAGGAGAACGGCACCGACTCGGCCGGCTGGGTGGCCGCGCTGCTCGGCGACCGGCTCACCTACTTCGGCGACGGCTCCTTCAGCGGCCTCTTCTCCGGCGACGACCTGGTGAACTCCGCCGTCCTCACCGGCACCGTCTTCGTGCTCACCTGGCTGCTGACCTGGCTCGGCACCATCGGCATCTGGCCGCGGGCGTTCTGGCCGGTGTTCCTCGGCTGCTGGTTCGCCGCGATCGTCGCCACCGCCGCGGGACAGGTCGCAGGGAGCCTCTACTCCTACCTCGCCGGCAACTCCGCGTCGTTCGTGGCCACGCTCGGCGAAGCGCTCGAGTCGGGTGCTGCGTACGGGCTGACCTACGGGTGGGCGACCGGGTTCCTGATCGCGCTGATCTGGCTCGCGGTGCCGGGCAAGAGCGACGAGGTGGAGGAGTACACGCCGATGTCCTCGCTCATCTCCGGCGGCCCTGGCGGTCCCGCGGGTCCCGGCGGCCCCGGCGGCCCTGGGGGAGCGCCGGGTGGCTACGGCCAGCAGCTGCGCGCCAGCGTCGCGGTGCCGACCGCCCAGACCCGCCTCGCGCCCGCCTCGCCGGCGGGGCGGCCTGTTCAGCCCGTCCAGGTGCGCACCTTCACCGGCCCCACCCGGGCCTCCGGGCCGGCCGGCGACACGGCCGCCTGGAAGGACTTCGTACGCGACGTACGCGGCCGGTCCTAGCCGAGCCCGTTCCAGGGCCAGATTCAGGGCCGGCTCCTCGACGTCGCTGAGCTCTTCGGCGGCGCGCGGTGCAATGCTCTGGCAAGTAGTGCGCACTGCGTAGTAGTGTGCCAAGCATGGATACCACCCAGCTGCTCAAAGGGGTGCTCGACCTGACCGTCCTGGCCGTCGTCGACGGCGAGGACGCGTACGGCTATGACATCGTCCGCAAGCTCCGCGACAGCGGGCTCACGGACGTCGGCGACGCGTCGGTCTACGGCACCCTGCGGCGGCTGTACGCCGCCGGCGCCCTGACCTCCTACGTCGTCCCGTCGGAGTCCGGTCCGCACCGCAAGTACTACGGCATCACACCTGCCGGGCAAGGCCAGCTCAAGCAGCAGAGCGAGGACTGGTCCCACTTCTCCACCACCGTCACCGAGATCCTCCGAGGGGCAAGCGCATGACGACCACAGATGCCGAGGCCAACGTCGCGCCGGAGGTGCGGCTCTTCCTGGCTCGCGTACGCCGCGAGCTCGACGACCTCGACCCGGAGGTGCTCAGCGACATCACCGACGGGCTCGAGGCCGACTTCACCGAGCTGGTCGAGGAGCGCGGTCCCGACGCGCTCGGCGACCCGGTCGAGTACGCCAAGGAGCTGCGGGCCGCCGCGGGCATCCCCGTGGGCGTGAAGGCGCCTCGGGGGTTCGGGGAGCGGGTCGACGGGCTCCTGGACGCCGGCCACGACCGCTTCGACGCGGCGGTCGCCAAGCTCGGTGAGCTGCTGCGTACGGACCTGGGGCCGGTGGTCGCCTGGCTGCGGCCGCTGTGGTGGATCGTGCGTGCCTGGGCCGCGGCCTGGCTGGTCTCGGCGATGTTCGGGTGGAGCATGTCGAGCGCCCCGGCCGTGCTGCTCCTCATCGTCGCGGTGGCGGTCAGCATGTTCATCGGCGCCGGTCGCGTCTGGCCCGGTGGTGAGCGGGGGACCGCCGCACGGGTCGTGCTCCTGGGTCTGAACACGTTCGCCGCGTTCGTGCTCTTCATGACCTGGGCGAGCGGGGGTGGTGGCAGCACCGCCTACGACCGTGGCTGGAGCGACGGCTTCGACGAGGCCGGCGCCGGCGGCGGGTACGCCGCGCCGATGGACGAGCAGGCCGGGATCTACGCCAACGGGAAGTGGGTCAGCAACATCTACCCGTACGACGCCTCGGGCAAGCCGCTGACCGGCGTCCAGCTCTTCGACCAGGAGGGGAAGCCGATCGACGTCGTCACCCAGCCCGACTGCACCTCGACGTCCACCGCTCCGCTCCCGCCGGTCACCGGCGACGAGCTCGACATGGCCGAGGTGGTCTGCACCGACGAGATGACCGGTGAGCCGCTGCAGCCGCGGATCTTCTACCCGTGGTCCAACGGTGCCGCGCAACTCTACAACGTCTTCCCGCTGCCCAGCCGGGTTCAGCCGGACACGGCGCTCGACCCGAACGCGTTCGCGGACGGGAGCGAGGACGCACCGGTGATCCAGGAGCCGCCGCTGGCGACCGTACCGAAGGCGTCGCTTCCCGGGATCACGACGACCTTCCCGAGCGCTTCACCGAGCGCCTCGCCGAGCGCCGCTGAGAAACCATGAGCTGACCGATGCAACCGAACCCGGCTCCACAGCGTCGAACCCAGTGGTGGGAGAGACGAGGGGGAGAGTGATGAAGTTCTGGTGGAGGTTGCGCCGGCTGGTGGCGCGTCTCGTGCTCGTGGCCTGATCCGGCGGCGATTCGGGGCGTACGCCGGCTCGCTGTTAATCTTCTCGGGTTGTCGACCCATGGGGGTCGGCGGCTCAAGCCGTGAAATCGGCCGCGGACCAAGAGTGCCCCGGTGAACAGGCCCGGGCGCGCCGCGCAACGAGTAGGCCTTCGGGCCGGAAGGGAGCCTTCGCATGGCAGTTGGAACTGACGCGGAGACCAAGAAGAAGATCATCGCCGAGTACGCCACGACCGAGGGTGACACCGGCTCGCCGGAGGTGCAGATCGCGCTGCTGTCGCACCGCATCTCCCACCTGACCGACCACCTCAAGGAGCACAAGCACGACCACCACAGCCGTCGTGGTCTGCTGCTGCTCGTCGGCCAGCGCCGCCGCCTTCTCAACTACCTTCAGAAGAAGGACATCGAGCGCTACCGCTCGATCATCGAGAAGCTCGGCCTTCGTCGTTGATCTCCTGATCTTCGCAGCAACGGGCCGCCCCCACATCGGGGGCGGCCCGTTCGCCTGTTTTAGGGAAGGTTGGGCCCGAGTGGGCATTCCTGCCCGTTCTCGGGTGAATCAGGCGCAGTGTGGAGACCGTGCATCGACAGATTGCGGGCAAACTGACCGGGCCGAAGACCAAGTACGTCGTGGTGGTCTTCTGGCTGCTCGCCGTGGTCGCCCTCGGCGGGTTCGCCGGGAAGCTGACCGAGGTGCAGAACAACGAGGCCAGCTCCTGGCTGCCGGAGTCGGCGGAGTCGACCCGCGGGTTCGACAAGATGAGCCCCTTCCAGAACCCCAACGCGATCCCCACCACGCTCGTCTACACCTCGACCACCACCACCGGAGCCGACCTCGCCGCGGTCGCCTCGGGTGACATCGCCGAGCTCGGCGGTCTCGACGGGGTCGAGGGCGAGATCGAGCCGCCGCGGTTGTCCGAGGACGGCGAGGTCGCCCAGCTCACCGTGACCTTCGACCTCGGCTCCGACGGCTGGAACAAGATGCCCGACCTCGTCGACGAGGTCCGCGGGATCGCCGATCACGACGGCGTACGGCTGCACGTCACCGGCCAGGGTGGCTCCGCGGCCGATGCGGCGGAGGCGTTCGGCGGCATCGACTCGACGCTCCTGCTGGCCGCGCTCGCGGTGGTCGTGGTCATCTTGCTGTTCGTCTATCGCAGCCCCGTGCTCTGGCTCTTCCCGATCGTCTCGGTGGTGGTCGGCCTGGGCGTGACGATGGGCCTGGTCTACTTCCTGGCGAAGGAGGCGGGGCTGACCGTCAACGGCCAGAGCCAGGCCATCTTGAGCATCCTGGCGATCGGTGCCGGCACCGACTACGCCCTGCTGCTGGTCTCCCGCTACCGCGAGGAGCTGCGCAACTTCGAGGACCGTCACGACGCGATGGCGCATGCCCTGCACCGTGCCGCCCCGGCGATCCTCGCCAGCGCCGTGACGGTCGCCCTGGCCATGCTCTGCCTGACCTTCGCGGAGATGAACTCGACCTCCGGGATGGGGCCGGTCGTGGCCGTCGGGATCGGGGTGACCTATCTGGTGATGGTCACCCTCCTGCCTGCCCTGCTGGTCATCTGCGGCCGCTGGGTCTTCTGGCCGAAGCGTCCGGCGTTCGGGTCGGCGGACCCGACCGGTACCGGACTGTGGGCGAGAGTCGGCCGGATGATCTCGGTCCGGCCGCGCAGGGTCTGGGTGGTGACGACCGGCCTTCTGCTCCTCGCCTGCCTCGGCCTGTTCCGGCTCGACGCCAACGGACTGGCATCGGACGAGACCTACACCAAGGAGTTCGACTCGATCACCGGCCAGCAGGTGCTGGTCGACCACGAGATGGCCGACCAGTCCAACCAGATCCTCGTGGTCGCCGACGCGGCGGCGCAGGAGCAGGTGCAGCAGGCGCTCGACGGCGTCGACGGGCTGGTGCCCACCGAGACCCCGGCGGGGGAGATGGTGAGCTTCCCGCTCGGCCCGCCGCAGGACGGTGTCGTCGCGATCGCGGCGGTGGTGGACGCTGACGTGACCTCGCCCCAGGCGTACGACATCGTGGCCGCCGCACGCTCGTCGGTGCAGGAGGTGGATGGCTCGGGCGCGCTGGTCACCGGGACCTCGGCGATGATGCTCGACACCCTCGATGCCAGTCAGCGCGACAACCTGGTGATCATCCCGATCGTCCTGCTGGTCGTGCTGCTGGTGTTGATGGTGCTCCTGCGGGCGCTGGTCGCCCCGTTGATCCTGCTCGGCACGGTGATCCTGTCGTTCGGGGCAGCACTCGGCATATCGGTGCTGCTCTTCGAGTTCGTCTTCGGCTTCGCCGGCACGGACCCGGGGTTCCCGCTGTTCGCCTTCGTGTTCCTGGTCGCGCTGGGCATCGACTACAACATCTTCCTGATGACCAGGGTGCGTGAGGAGGCGCAGGTCCTCGGCACCCGGGCGGGGTCGCTCGTCGGCCTGACCTCGACCGGTGGCGTGATCACCTCGGCGGGCGTCGTCCTCGCGGCGACGTTCCTGGTGCTCGGCTCGCTGCCGATGGTCTTCCTGGCCGAGATCGGGGTGACCGTGGCGCTGGGGGTCATGCTCGACACGATGATCGTCCGGTCGATCCTGGTCACCGCCATCAATCTCGATGCCGGCGACCGGATCTGGTGGCCGAGTCGACTGGCGAAACCTAAACAAGAGTAAGTTGGTCATGTTAATATCCCGGCATGACGTCCCCAGGTCTGAACCGACGCACCTTCCTCACCACCGCGGCGCTCGGGGCGGCAGCGGTGGGCGCCACCCAGGTCACTGACTCGGTGACGGCCGGCGCCGCCGCGGGTGCTCCGGCGATCCTCAAGCCGCTGCCCGTCGAGCGGTTCATCGACTACGGCACCAACGCCGAGACCCGCTGGGACTCGGTCGACCCGCGCCGCTACCTGACCCCGCAGGCCGACCTCTTCGTGCGCAACCACACCGCGACCCCGCAGATCGACCCGGAGACGTACGAGCTGGAGATCTTCGGTGACGGGCTGCGCGATCCGGCCGGCGTCAAGCTCACTCTCGACGACCTCAAGGCCTTCCGGCACGTCGAGACGACCTCGGTGCACGAGTGCACCGGCAACGGCCGCAGCTTCTTCACCACCCAGCAGGGCCAGGAGGTCAGCGGTACCAAGTGGACGCTGGGAGCGGTGGGCGCGGTCCGCTGGAAGGGCGTACGCCTGGCGGACGTCCTGACCGCTGTCGGCATCCGTCAGGACTCGGTCTCGGTGCAGGCGAGCGGGCTCGACGCCAGCTATGTGGACAAAGGCGTCGACTACGGCCGGGTGCGGCGCCCGTTCCCGATCGAGAAGGCCTTCGACGACGCCCTGCTCGTCTGGGGCGCCAACGGTGAGGACCTGCTGCCCGACCACGGCTTCCCGCTACGGCTGCTGCTGCCCGGCTGGATCGGCATCGCGAGCATCAAGTGGCTCGGCTCGCTGGAGGTGTCCACGAGCGTGCTGACCTCGCCGTGGGACACGAAGTGGTACAACGTCGACGGCCCGCTCACCGTCAACCCGGTCCGCTCCGCCCTCGAGCTCGAGTGGAACGCAGAGATCCCGACCGGCGACCGGATTGTGCTGAGCGGCCGCTCCTGGTCCGGTGCCGCGCCGATCGCGCGCGTCGAGATCAGCACCGACGGGGGAGAGACCTGGGCGCGGGCGGTTCCGCACGCGCCCGGTCGTCCGACCGGCGGCCACGGCCTCGGCTGGGCGCAGTGGGACCACACCTGGCGCAACCCCGAGCCGGGGGCGTACGAGATCCTCGTCCGGGCAACCGACCGGGCCGGCCGCACCCAGCCGGACGTCGCCGCCCACAATCCCGGCGGCTACCTCTTCGACGCCGTCGTACGTCACCCCGTCACCGTCGTGTGATGTCGTCGCCGAGGCACGCGCGTGCCTCCGTTCCGCATTTCGGGCAGGGGACGGATAGGCTGAGCGATGAGTGCTAGCGCCAGCCGCGCAGGCACTCGGAAAATGGAACACATCACCAGGAGCGGCCCGCCCGTCCGGCTCGGTCCTCGGTAGTGATTCCCAGGTCCGTCGCGGACCTGAGGGTCTCGATCGAAGACCGGCCCCGTGCACAACGAGTGCACACGCCCGGCGCGGGGGCGCTCCGAGACCTAGACAAGGACGAATCCTTGACTGAACCAGTCATCACTGCCGTCGAGACGACCATCGACAACGGCAAGTTCGGCACCCGCACCGTCAAGTTCGAGACCGGGCTGCTCGCCCGGCAGGCCGCGGGTTCCGTGACCGCCTACCTCGACGACGAGACGATGCTGCTCTCGGCGACCACCGCCTCCAAGCAGCCGAAGGACCACTTCGACTTCTTCCCGCTCACCATCGACGTCGAGGAGCGGATGTACGCCGCGGGCAAGATCCCCGGCTCCTTCTTCCGCTCCGAGGGTCGCCCGGGCGAGGACGCGATCCTCACCTGCCGCCTGATCGACCGCCCGCTGCGCCCGACCTTCAAGAAGGGTCTGCGCAACGAGGTCCAGGTCGTCATCACCGTCATGGCGCTCGACCCCGACCAGCCCTACGACGTGCTCGCGATCAACGCCGCGTCGATGTCGACCCAGCTCTCCGGCCTGCCGTTCTCCGGCCCGGTCGGCGGCGTACGCGTCGCCCTGATCGAGGGCCAGTGGGTCGCCTTCCCGTCGCACAGCCAGCTCGAGAACGCCGTCTTCGACATGGTCGTGGCCGGCCGTGTCACCGAGACCGGTGACGTCGCCATCATGATGGTCGAGGCCGAGGCCACCGAGGTCGCCTGGGAGCTCGTCCAGTCCGGCACCCAGGCCCCGAACGAGGCCATCGTGGCTGGTGGTATCGACGCCGCCAAGCCGTTCATCAAGCAGCTGGTCGAGGCCCAGGCCGAGCTGGCCAAGCAGGCCGCCAAGCCGGTTCAGGACTTCCCGGTCTTCCTGGACTTCCAGGACGACGTCTACGAGGCCGTCGAGGCCACCGTCGGCGCCGACGTCACCGACCTCTACAGCGTCAAGGGCTCGCGCGAGCGCGTCCTGACCAAGCTGGAGCGCGAGGAGGAGGGCGATCGGATCAAGCTCGCCCTGCTCGAGAAGATCGGCGCCCAGTTCGAGGGTCGCGAGGGCGAGATCGGTGCGGCGTACAAGGCCATCACCAAGAAGGCCATCCGCACCCAGGTCCTGCGCGACAAGGTCCGCATCGACGGTCGTGGCCTGGCCGACATCCGTCCGCTGCACTCCGAGGTCGGCGTGATCCCGCGGGTCCACGGCTCGGCGCTCTTCGAGCGCGGCGAGACCCAGATCCTGGGTGTCACCACCCTCGACATGCTCAAGATGGAGCAGCAGCTCGACACGCTCTCCCCGGAGAAGCACCGTCGCTACATGCACAAGTACATCTTCCCGCCGTTCTCCACCGGTGAGACCGGCCGCGTGGGCTCGCCCAAGCGTCGCGAGGTCGGCCACGGTGCGCTCGCCCGCCGCGCGCTCCTGCCGGTGCTCCCGAGCCGCGAGGAGTTCCCCTACGCGATCCGCCAGCTCTCCGAGGCGATGGGCTCCAACGGCTCCACCTCGATGGGCTCGGTCTGCGCCTCGACGATGTCGCTGCTCAACGCCGGTGTCCCGCTCAAGGCTCCGGTCGCCGGCATCGCGATGGGCCTGATCTCCGGTGAGATCGACGGCGAGACGAAGTACGTCGCGCTGACCGACATTCTCGGTGCCGAGGACGCCTTCGGAGACATGGACTTCAAGGTCGCCGGCACCGCGGAGTTCGTGACCGCGCTGCAGCTCGACACCAAGCTCGACGGCATCCCGGCCGAGGTCCTCGCTCAGGCCCTCAACCAGGCCAAGGACGCGCGTACGACCATCCTGGACGTCATGCACGAGGCCATCGGTGGCGTCGAGGAGATGGCTGCGACCGCTCCGCGGATCATCACCGTGAAGGTCCCCGTCGACAAGATCGGCGAGCTGATCGGGCCCAAGGGCAAGGTCATCAACCAGATCCAGGACGACACCGGCGCCCAGATCTCCATCGAGGACGACGGCACGGTGCTCATCGGTGCGACCGACGGCGGCGCCGCCGAGGCCGCCCGTGCGGCGGTCAACGCGATCGCCAACCCGACCATGCCCGAGGTCGGCGAGCGCTACCTCGGCACGGTCGTGAAGACGACCAACTTCGGCGCGTTCGTCGCCCTGCTCCCGGGCAAGGACGGCCTGCTCCACATCACCAAGCTGCGCGCCCTCAACGGCGGCAAGCGGGTCGAGTCGGTGGAGGACGTCGTCGAGGTCGGCCAGAAGATCCAGGTCGAGATCGCCGAGATCGACGACCGCGGCAAGCTCTCGCTGGCCCCGGTGCTCGAGGAGGAGGCTCCTTCCGAGGAGACTCCTGCGGAGACCGCCACCGAGGCCGCAGACGAGGAGTGACCTTGGCGTCACGCACCACCCGGGGGACCGGTCGACACGCAGGTGTCGGCCGGTCCTCCGGCTATAACCAGGAGCCCGGCACCACCGTCACGCTCGAGCAGACCGAGGTCAACGGCGCGGTGACGTCGCTCGTACGCCGCACGGTCCATCCCTCGGGTCTGCGGATCGTGACCGAGCAGATGGCCGGGGTCCGTTCGGCCGCCATCGGCGTCTTCATCGGCGTCGGGTCCCGCGACGAGACCGCGCGTCAGCACGGCTGCTCCCACTTCCTCGAGCACCTGCTGTTCAAGGGCACCCCGTCGCGTACGGCCTTGGAGATCTCCTCCTCGTTGGACCGCGTCGGTGGGGAGTTCAACGCCTACACCGCCAAGGAATACACGTGCTTCCACGCGCGGGTGCTCGACGTCGACCTGCCGCTGGCGATCGACGTCGTGGGCGACATGCTGACCTCCTCGCTGATCACGGGGGAGGACGTGGAGGCCGAGCGTGACGTGATCCTCGACGAGATCGCGATGCACGACGACGACCCCGACGACGTGATCCACAACCTCGTCTCCGCGCAGGCGTGGGGTGCCGAGACACCGCTCGGGCGGGGCATCGCCGGCACGGAGGCCTCGATCGCCGCGCTGACCCGCGAGGAGATCAACGACTTCTACCGAGCCCACTACGTGGCGCCCAGGATGGTCGTCTCGGTCGCCGGCAACGTCGACCACGACGAGGTCGTGGCGATGGTGGAGAAGGCGTTCTCCGGCTCGGGCTTCCTGCGGGGATCGGCCGCGCCGGTGCCTCCGCGTGAGGGGTCGCCGCTCGAGGTCGCACCCGGCGAGATCAGCGCCCAGCGGCCGCTGGAGCAGGTCAACGTCATCCTGGCCCGTGAGGGGCTGCAGCGTGGCGACGACCGCCGCTTCGCCTTCGAGGTGGTCAACACCGCCGTCGGCGGCGCGACCTCCTCACGGCTCTTCCAGGAGGTCCGCGAACACCGGGGCCTGGCCTACTCGGTCTTCTCCTACGCCTACAGCCACGCCGAGACGGGTCTCTTCGGGGTCCAGGTCGGCTGCCTGCCGGCCAAGCTCGACGAGGTCCTCGAGGTCGTACGCTCCGAGCTGGCCGCCGTAGCCCGCGACGGCATCACCGCCGAGGAGCTCGAGCTCGGCAAGGGCCAGCTGCGTGGCGGCCTCGTGCTGGGCCTGGAGGACTCTGCCTCCCGGATGTCCCGCATCGGCCGCGCCGAGCTGGTCCACCGCGAGCTCTACTCGATCGACGAGGTGCTGGCGCGGATCGACGCGGTCACTCTGGAGGAGTGCCGTGAGGTTGCCGCCGAGATCCTCACCCGGCCCGAGATCCTGGCGGTAGTGGGACCGGCCTGACGCCGAGTCGGCGCGTCCTGACCGGACTTCCGGTCGAGTCGGCTCGTCATGACGAGCCGACTCCGCGCTTCGCGCGGTTACTCCTTCGCTCGGCGCGAGCGGACGAGCAAGCTCGCCGCTCGACCTCGCTCCAGTCGTCTCGGCGCGATCTGGGTCAGCGCTTGCCGATGATCCCGACGGCGGCGGGGACCTTGGAGTCGACGATGGAGACGCGGAACCCGGCGTCGGCCAGGGCCTTGCTCGCCTTCTCGACGATCTCGGGGACCTGCTCGCGCTGGGTGGCCTCGTAGAAGAGGTTGACGGTGCCGCCGGGGAGTACGCGCTCATGGAGCAGCGCTATCTCGGCGGATGCGTCACGCACCCAGAACAGGTTGACGTTGAACGCGAACACCTTCGTCAGCCGCTTGACCGGGACCCGCAGCGTCGCGAGGTCGATCTGGCGAACCGTGAGGCGTCCTGCCTCCAGGTACTTCGCGCAGCGTCGCTTCGTACGATCGACACCCGACTCCGAGCGGTCGATCGCAAATAGCTTTCCGGTCTCCAGCCGGCTACAGATCAGCTCGGCACCAGCCCCCGGGCCACAGCCGATCTCAAGGACATGATCGTTCGGTTGAATGTCCATGAAATCAACGGCCCAACGGATCCGAGCAGGGATCGTCTGCACCACCATGGGTCCAAGACTGCCAGATCCTCATACCGTTCCGCTCACAGCCCCTTCGACAAGCTCTGAACAAGCCTCGCAATTTGTTCACCGGATGGTGGTCGATCGTTGCTGGAGCGTGATCTATAAGGTGTGGCCTCATGACTAAGGTGGCTGTTCTCGGTGCACGTGGCAAGCTCGGTTCGGCGGTCTGCGAGGCCGTCGAGTCCGCCGATGACCTGGAGCTCGTCGCCAGGATCGGTCGTGACGACGAGCTCTCGGCGATCACCGACGCCGGTGCCGAGGTGGCCGTCGACGTCACCACGCTCGAGGCGGTGATGGGCAACGCGGAGTTCTGCCTGTCCCACGGCGTGCACACGGTGATCGGCACCTCGGGCTTCGGGCCCGACCGCGTCGAGCAGCTCGAGACCTGGCTGGCGAGGAACCCGGGCGTCGGCGCGATGGTGGTGCCCAACTTCTCGGTCGGCGCGGTGCTGATGATGCGGTTCGCCGAGCTCGCCGCCGCCCACTTCCCGTCGGTGGAGATCGTCGAGACCCACCACGAGCGGAAGGCCGACGCTCCTTCGGGTACGGCACGCAGGACCGCCGAGCTCGTCGCTGCGGCGCGCCGCGAGGCGGGGGTGGACCCGGCGCCCGACGCGACCACCTCGGCCCTCGACGGGGCCCGTGGGGCCTCTGTGGACGGCATCCCGGTCCACTCCCTGCGGATGTCGGGATCGGTCGCCCACCAGGAGGTCATCCTCGGCGGTGTCGGCGAGCTCCTGACCATCCGTCACGACTCGCTCTCGCACGCCTCCTTCGCCCACGGCGTACTCGCCGCGATCCGCGGTATCGGCTCGCGGCCGGGGCTCACGGTCGGCCTGGAGGAAGTCCTCGGTCTCGTCTGAGACCGCCGGGGAGTCAGTTCAGCCCGGGCAGAGGTCGCTGGGCTCGAGCGACTCGTCCTTGGGCTGCTCGGCGGGGTCGGCGAGCAGGCTGCGGTAGTCGTCGTGCCGCAGCGGTCCGTCGGCGAGCTCACCCGAGGACCGCGGTACCTGCAGCGGCCCGGCGTCGTACTCCATCTCCACCCGGTCCACGCCGGGGATCGAGGTCAGCGACAGCACCGTCTGCGCCGTCGCGAGCACGACCCGGTTGGTGGCGATCGTGTCGTCGATGGAGACGCGGAGGTGGGCGGTGCGGTGGGTGATCGCCACGAGCTTCAGCCATCTCTCCGGAGGCAGGGCCGTGCCGAGGCCGGAGCCCAGGTCGCGGGCCGAGGGCCCGTCGCCGAGCTGGCCGAGGATGTTCCTGGCGACGCCTGCGAGGGTCTTCGCGCAGAAGCTCGCCGCCGGCCGGCCGACGAGCCGGCCCTCGGCGTCGACCCAGTAGAGCCGGGGACCGGCGAGACCGCTCGCCGCGCCCGAGGGGACGTCGTCCACGTCCTCGAGCAGGTGGTACGGCACCTCCGAAGGGTCGACGGTGCGTACCTCGTCGTCGTCGGGGACTCCGCACGACGCCACCGCGAGCAGGAGGAGGCCGGCGGCGCCCGCAGCCCAGGACGTACGCACCGCCCTCATGTCGCCTCTCGAGCCGAGGCGGTCCTCGCCGTGGGCGCCAGCGGGAAGGAGAGCACGAAGTCGGCGCCGCCGGAGTCGGCCTCGCGACACCAGACCGAGCCGTCGTGGAGCTGTGCGGTCTGTTCGACGATGCTCAGCCCCAGCCCGCTCCCGGTGGTCGCGCCGCGGGCGCCCATCCGGGCGAACCTGTCGAAGATGCGTTCTCGTTCGGCGGCGGGGACGCCGGGTCCGGAGTCGGTGACATGGATCTCGGCGTAGCCGCGTCGTGCGATCGCGCGCACCGCGGTCAGGCCGCCGCCGTGGGTCTCCGCGTTGCGCACCAGGTTGGCCAGCGCCCGGTGCACCTGGAGCCGGTCGGCATAGATCGCGAGATCAGCGGGGACGTCGACGGTGGCCCTGCCGCCGATCTCGGCCTCGGCGAGGGTCGCGGCGACCAGGTCCGCGACACCCAGCACCTCCCACTCCGACTCGCGCACGCCCGCGTCGAGTCGTCCCAGCGTGATCAGGTCCTCGAGCGCACCGCGGAACCGGTCCAGCTCGCCGGCCATCAGTCCGACGGCGGTTGCCGAGCTCGGCGAGAGCGTGCGGTCGCCCTGAAGGACTCCGAGACTTGTCGTGAGGGTGGCGACCGGCGTACGAAGCTCGTGGCTGACGTCGGCCGCGAAGCGGGCGTCATGGTCGAGGCGCTCGACGACGGTGTCGACCATCGTGTTGAACGACCCGGTGAGCGTGGCCAGGTCGGGGTCGTCGGTCGCCTCGACCCGGGTGTCGAGCTCTCCGGCGGAGATCCGGGCGGCGGCCAGCGCGACCTGCCGCAGCGGCCGCAGCACCCGCCGGGCCGCGTACCAGCCCAGGAGTCCGCCGGCGAGGGTGGTGATGGCCGCGGAGATCGTGACCGCGTAGCCCATCGTGTCGAGGGTCTCGCTGAGCTCCTTGGCGTGGGTGACCTCGTAGTAGTCGGCGTCTACCCCTTCGAGCGGGACGCCGACCACGATGTTGGGCCGGTCGCCGGTATCGGTCCACGACAGCGCGACCTCTCCGGCCTCGACGCTGGTCGCGACGTTGCTGGTGGCGTCGTGGACCCGCGTGGTGAGATCGGAGGAGTACCACTGGCCGTCCTGGTGGACGAACACCGTGGTGCGCCTCGGCGGGGCGATCTCGGACAGGACCTCGGCGACGTTCACGCCGTTCGTGCGCAGCCTTTCCTTGACCAGGGCAGCGTCGATGTAGGCCTGCTGCAATGCGTTCCGCTCGCGCTGGACGATCAGGTAGTGACGCGCCGAGAAGTAGGTGCTGAAGGCGAGGATCAGGCTGATCAGCAGTGCGCCGGCAGCGAACGCCGCCACGACGTTGGCGCGCAGCCCGCGCCTGGCCGGCCACCGGATCATCGCGGATCCAGCCGGTAGCCCAGCCCACGGACCGTCGAGATGACGCCGCCGGCCGCTGGGTCGCTGTCGACCTTGTTGCGCAACCGGCTCACGTGAACGTCGACGACCCGGACGTCGCCGTGGTGGCCCTCGGGCCACATCTGGCTGACCAGGTTCTCGCGGGTCATCACGCGGCCGGGGCTGGCCGTCAGCGCGAGCAGGAGCTTGAACTCCGTGCTGGTCAGGTGCAGGTCCTCGGCGCCGCGACGCAGGGTGGCGGCGGCCGGGTCGAAGACCAGTGGTCCGTCGGTCGAGTCGAGCACGATGCCCCCGACCGGCGTGAAGCCGCCCGAGGAGGACACGAGCGGGTAGTCCGGGCGCCGCAGCGCGGCCTTGATCCGGGCCCTGACCTCGGCGACGTCGAACGGCTTGCGTACGTAGTCGTCTGCTCCTGCCTCGAGCGCCGCGACCACATCCTTGGACCCGTCGCGGGCGCTGATCACGATGATGGGGGCGGTCGTCCGCGGGCGAACGCTGCGGATGAAGGTGAATCCGTCGATGCCGCCGAGCATCAGGTCGACGAGCATCACGTCGAACGGCTCGACGGCGTCCAGGTCGAGGGCGATCTCGGCATCGTCGGCCTCACCGACCACGTATCCCTCCTGCTCGAGGAAGAGCCGGAGAGAGGTACGCAGCCCGTAGTCGTCCTCCAGGATGAGCACTCGCTTGGCTGCCTCTTGCACGTCTCGCATCGTCTCACCCGAGCGGTCAGGAGGCCGATCCATGGCGGCCCACCCGCCGCAAGTGACACGAAACTGACATGAAACTGCGAAGGGCCCTCCATACAGCGTGGGCAGTGTGGACGGCATGAGCGAGGGGGACTTCTACCCGGTCGACGAGACCGTCGTCGTCCCGTTCTCCGACGCCACCTGCCTGCGGGCGATCCACAGCCTGCGTTGGCGGTTGGCGGAGATGCTCGCGGGCGGTCCCGAGGCGGTCGTGGTCGACCTGGCAGGTCTGACCGGGTTCTCCTCGACGACCGTCGCGGCGCTGCTGTGGGCCAAACGTCGCTGCGGGACGCGGGGCGTACCCCTTCGCCTCCGCAACGCGGATCCGGCGCTCGCCGGCCGGCTCCGCCGGGCCGGCCTCGACACCATCTGGGACATCCGGACGACTCCGGCCGCACCAGCCCCCACCCGAAAGGTCACTTGATGAGCGACCACGTCCACGAGACGGACCGTGAGGATGCGGTCGATCTGCTGACGCCGGACCAGGCGATGACCCAGGTACGGGCGTGGACGGACTCACGGGTCGTCGGCGACCGCGCCGCCAACCGGCTCGAGGTGCTCGCCGCCTTCGGTGTCCACGTGGCCCTCTCGAACCTGCCCGGCGAGATCTGGGTCAAGCTGGCGTGGCGTACGCCGACCCGGGTCGAGCTCTCCGCGGTCTGGACCCTCACCTCGATGCCCGCGGCGGCACCGGAGCCCTTCATCGCCGACAAGCTCACCGATCTGGCCAGCGCCTGGAGCTTCCAGCACCGCGCCGGCGGCGCCAGCCTGATCTGCGAGGTCGAGGACCCTCCCGGGCCCGAGACTCAGCGGTAGTCGTCGGGGAGCTGCGTGCCGATCTTGACCTGCGGCTTGGGCAGGCGCAGGGGGCGGATCTGGATCGAGCGCATGATCGCGTAGTAGGTGGTGCCCTTGAGGTCGTTGTCGGGGAAGCGGCGCTTGAGCTCCTTGCGGAGCAGGAAGCGCAGCGCGATCAGGTTGATGATCACGGTGGCCATCACGACGAGGGTGAAGAGCTGGGAGTACATCGCCAGCTCGAGGCTGATGTAGGGCACCACGAGCGCGATGATCAACACCGGGAGCACGATCTCGGCGAAGGTGAACCGGGCGTCGATCCAGTCGCGGATGAAGCGCTTGACCGGGCCCTTGTCGCGCAGCGGAAGGTAGCGCTCGTCGCCGGTCTTCATCGCCTGGCGCATCTTGTCGCCCTGCTCGGAGCGCTGGGCGCGGTTGGCGGCGTTGATCTCCTTGCGGGAGCGCGGCTGCTTGAGGCGCGCCTTGCGGGCAGCCTCCGCTTCCTTGCGCGAAGGAGTCGGACGACCCTTACCGGTCTCCTTGACCTGGTTCTCGGGCTCGACGACCTGCGGGGCGGGGGACTTGCGACCGAACAACGGGGTGACCTCTTACTGTTGGCTGGGACACATACAGGATATCCCGAAGGACCCTGACAGCGAGTTTTGTGGACCCGGCCTAAGGTGAGAGGCAACACTTGTCCTAGGACGACGAGAGTCCAGCGGCAAGCGACGACGCGGGGCGGCCGGCGGTCGGCCGCATATGAGAGGCGTAAAGGGAACCGATGAGTGTGATGAAGCGGCTGAGCCTGGTCTTCAAGGCGAAGGCAAACAAGGCGCTCGACAAGGCCGAGGACCCACGGGAGGTGCTCGACTACAGCTACCAGAAGCAGCTTCAGATGCTGCAGCAGGTGCGCCGCGGTGTCGCGGACGTCGCGACCAGCCGCAAGCGCGTCGAGCTGCAGATCAACGGGCTCAAGCAGCAGTCCGACAAGCTCACCCAGCAGGCCCAGAAGGCCATCGAGATGAGCCGCGAGGATCTTGCCCGCGAGGCCCTCACGCGCAAGAGCGGTCTCACCCAGCAGATGAACGACCTCAACACCCAGCTCGCGACCCTCCAGGGTGAGGAGGAGAAGCTCACCCTCGCCCAGCAGCGCCTGCAGGCCAAGGTGGAGTCCTTCCGCACCAAGAAGGAGACCATCAAG
Source organism: Nocardioides sp. NBC_00850 (assembly GCF_045207335.1). Taxonomy (NCBI): domain Bacteria; kingdom Bacillati; phylum Actinomycetota; class Actinomycetes; order Propionibacteriales; family Nocardioidaceae; genus Nocardioides; species Nocardioides sp. NBC_00850. Next base: position 5,029,977 of record NZ_CP108845.1, on the reverse strand, counting down.
GCGACCTACACCGCCGCCGAGGCGCAGACCCGGATCAACGAGGCGATCTCCGGCATCGGCGAGGAGATGGGCGACGTTGGCATGGCCATGCAGCGTGCCGAGGACAAGACCCTGGAGATGCAGGCTCGCGCCGGCGCCGTCGATGAGCTGCTCGCCTCCGGTGCCCTCGACGACCTCACCGCCGGTCCCTCCGACGACATCACCCGCCAGCTCGACGCGCTCAGCTCGACCAGCGACGTCGAGGCCGAGCTCGCCGCGCTCAAGGGCCTCAACTCCCCGCAGCAGACCCAGGCGCTGCCCGGTGCCGACGCCAACGCGCCGGTCATCGATGTGGAGTCGACCGAGAAGAAGGCCGAGCAGTGATCGTACGCATCCTGGGCGAGGGGCAGTACGACCTCGACGAGGCCGCAGTCGACAAGCTCAACGAGCTCGACGCCGCGGTCGAGACCGCCTGCAAGGGCACCGACGAGGCCGTCTTCGACGCGGCCCTGGCGGCACTGCTCGATGGCGTACGTTCGTTGGGCACCGCCCACCCGGTCGACGCGATCGACTCCTCCGACCTGATCCTTCCCGGACCCGGCTCCACGCTCGCCGAGGTCTCCGAGATGCTCGGCGACGAGGGCCTCATCCCCGGCTGACCAGCAATGTCACGCTTCCAGGGTGATGCCGGGCTGACCGTCCGGATGACCACGGTGATGTTCCTGCTCGGCGCGCTGTTCGTCGGGCTCATCGTGGCGCTGATGTTCGTCATGCCCGCGCAGTGGGCGCCGATCATCGGCATCGTCGGGCTCGGCATCGCCTGGTGGCAGTGGTACGCCTCCGACACCCTCGCCATGCGCGCCATGGGCGCGCGCGAGGTGTCGGCCCAGGAGGCGCCCGAGCTGCACGCGATGATCGACCGGCTGTGCACGCTGGCCGACATGCCGAAGCCGCGGGTCGGGATCGCGCACACCGACATGCCCAACGCCTTCGCCACCGGCCGCTCGCCGAAGCGGTCCGCCGTCGTGGTGACCACCGGCATCATGCAGCGCCTGACCGCCGAGGAGCTGGAGGGTGTGCTCGCCCACGAGCTCTCCCACGTCGCCCACCGCGACGTGCTGGTGATGACCGTCGCCTCCTCGGCCGGCATCGTGGCCGGGATGCTGAGCCGCGGCTCCCAGTACGGTGCGTACGCAGGTGGCGGCCGCCGCGACAACAACAACGGTCTCCCGGTGTGGCTGGTGGTGCTGCTGGTCTCGCTGGCGGTCTACGCCGTGTCGTGGCTGCTGCTGCGGATGCTGTCGCGCTACCGCGAGCTGGCCGCCGACCGGGCCGGCGCGCAGCTGACCATGAAGCCGGGCGCGCTGGCCAGCGCGCTGCAGAAGATCACCGGCGAGATCTCCGCGATCCCGAGCCGCGACCTGCGGTCGTCGCAGGCGATGAACGCGTTCTTCATCGCTCCGGCGATCAGCGGCCAGTCGCTGCGTACGCTCACCTCGACGCACCCCTCGCTGGAGCAACGCCTGGAGCAGCTCGCCCGGATCGAGGCCGAGCTCGGCCGCCCGACCCAGTAGGGTCGGCGACGTGGGCTTCTGGGACGTCATCACGGGTCGTACGCGACCGAAGCAGGCCAACCTCGACGCACTGTTCGCGGTGCCGACCGCCGCGCTCACCATGCAGACCTCGCTCGGGCTGGTCCCGACCGGCGACGGAGCGGTCTGCTACCGGGCCGCGGCCGGCGCAGGGTTCGCCGGCACGCAGAGCGACATCGTCGAGCTGCTCGGCGTCTCCGAGAGCGCGCCGACGGTGACCACGAGCGTCGACGAGTTCGGCTTCACCTGGCTCAGCGTCGACCACGAGCCCCTGGACCCGGACAACCCCGACATCACCGGCCTGGTCACCGACCTGCACGCGGTCAACACCACCCTGGAGATGAACGGCTTCGGCCCGGGGCTGCTGTGCTCGCTGATCGCCTTCCGCGACAGCACGGGCGCCGACGGGCGCAGCGTCGGCCTGATCTACCTCTACAAGCAGGGCACCTTCTACCCCTTCGTCCCGACCGGCCCGCAGCAGCGCGACAACCTGCTCGAGATCAACGTCCGCAGCGCGATCGAGGGCGATCTTCCGGTCGAGAAGGACCTCTCCCGCTGGCTCGCCGTCTGGGGAGCCCCCGGGCTCTGAGACCTATGGAACGTGCACGGAGCTTCGGAGCGGTCGCGGAGGACTACGAGCGTTTCCGCCCCGGCTACCCCGAGGATCTGGTCGCGCTGGTGAGCGAGGTCGCCCACGGCCCGGTGCGACGGGCGATCGAGATCGGCGCCGGCACCGGGAAGGCGACCCGGACGTTCGCGGCCGCCGGGATCGAGGTGGTCGCCACCGACCCCGACACCGACATGCTCGGCGTGCTCCGGCGCGAGTGCGCGGGCCTGCCGGTGACCACCGTGCACGCTGCTCTTGAGGAGCTCGACCCGGCGGCGCACGAGCCGTTCGACCTGCTCTACGCTGCCGCCGCCTGGCACTGGACGGCGCCGGCGACGCGGTGGGACCTCGCCACCGCCCTGGTCCGCGACGGGGGAGCGGTGGCCTTCTTCGGCGGCCCGTTCGTGCTGGCCGACGACGAGGTCGCGGCCATCGAGGACGAGATGATCGCGGCGTACGCCCCGGAGGGCCGCCACCTGCCGCCGCCGTCCGCGGCTGACGCGCCGATGCTGTTCCCCGGGGACGAGATGCTGGCCGACGACCGGCTGTGCGACGTACGCCAGCGGGAGGTGCCGCGCCGGTTCACCCTCGCTCGTGCGGACTACGTGCGCCACCTCGACACCATCTCCGCGATCCGGATCCTCTCGGCCGCCGACCGGTCCGCGCTCTTCGCCGACCTGGCCGCGGTCCTCCCCGAGCAGGTGGAGGTGCGTGCGGACCTGATGGTCCACACCGCCCGCCGAGCCGACGACGCGCCTGATTCATAGGCTCCCCACAGCCGGAGCCGACCTCCCGCATAGCCACGCACACGACAGTCCTCTCGTCAGGCCTCCGGCGCCGCCGGGGCGTAGGAGAGAGGCAGTGTGGTGCGCAAGAGACTCACGGAGCGGTGGCGGAGGCTGGGGCGTACGGCCCGGATCCTGCTCGCCGCCGGGGTGGCGGCAGTGGTGGTCGGCGGCGGAGCGGGCGCGTGGGCGCTCACCCGCGAGGACACCGCGCAGGCGCAGGCGATGCAGGTCCAGGCGACGTCTGGGACCGTGAAGGAGACCGTGTCGGCCGGCGGCACCGTGGAGGCGGCCGAGACCGCCGACCTGTCGTTCGAGGTCTCCGGCACGGTGACGAAGATCTACGTTGCCGAGGGCGACACCGTGAAGAAGGGCGACCCGCTGGCCCGGGTGGACGACACCACCCTGGTCGCGGCCCGCACCGCGGCCGAGTCGGCCCTCACCGCCGCCCAGGAGCAGCTCGACACCGACGATTCCTCGGGAGCCTCCGACGTACAGATCGCCTCGGACGAGGCCGCTGTCGCGGCCGCCGAGGCCGACCTCGACTCCGCCCGCCAGGCCGTGGACGACGCGGTGCTGCGCGCCACGATCGGCGGCACGGTCACCGCCTTCGACATCGCCGTCGGTGATGTCGTGGGCTCGTCATCCGGCTCCTCGGGCACGTCCTCCGGCGGCTCCGGCTCGTCGATGGGCGAGGACTCGGGCGGCGCGAGCACGGACAGCTCCACGGACTCGACGAGCACCGGCACCGTCTCGATCGTCTCGGCGGGGGACCATGTCGTCGAGGCGACGGTCAGTGCGGACGACGCGGCCTCCCTGAAGAAGGGCCTGCAGGCGACCGTCACCGTCAACGGGGTCGATGAGGAGGTCTTCGGGACCGTCGCGACGGTCGGCAAGGTCGCCGAGACGAGCTCCTCGGGCGCCGCGGTCTTCCCGGTGAGCATCACGGTCACCGGTGAGCGCGACGACCTCTACCCGGGCACCTCGGCCACTGCCGAGATCACCGTGAAGCAGCGCGAGGACGTGCTCACCGTGACCAGCGCCGCGATCACGACCGACGGCGACCAGGCGTACGTCCAGAAGGTCGTCGACGGCAAGACCGTCAAGACGAAGGTGACCATCGGTGAGGTCTACGGCGCCACGACCGAGATCACCGACGGGCTCGCCGAGGGTGACACCGTCGAGATCGAGGCCTTCACCCGTCCCGGCGGCTCGAGGTCCGGGAGCCAGGAAGGTGGCCAGGAGGGCGGTTTCGGTGGCTTCGGCGGCGAGGGGGAGACGGGGCAGCTGCCCGGCGGCGGTCAGTTCCCGGGTGGCGGGATGCCCGACCAGATGGGTGGCGGTCGGTGAGCGCGAGCGCCCCGGTCGTCTCCGTGGACGGCGTACGGAAGACGTACCGGTCCGGATCGATCGAGTTCGAGGCGCTGCGTGGCGTCGACATGGAGATCGACGCAGGGGAGTACGTCGCCGTGATCGGGCCCTCCGGCTCCGGCAAGTCGACCCTGATGAACATCCTCGGCTGCCTCGACGTGCCGACCGAGGGCAGCTACCACCTCGGCGGCGAGGACGTCTCGACGATGTCGGAGGCATCCCTCGCCCACGTACGCAATCGGCGGATCGGCTTCGTGTTCCAGCAGTTCAACCTGCTGCCGAGCCTGCCGGCCTGGCGCAACGTCGAGCTCCCGCTGACGTACGCCGGCGTGCCCAGGTCGAAGCGTCGCGAGCGCGCCGCCCGGGCCCTGGCGCGGGTCGGGCTCGGCGACCGGCTCGAGAACCGTCCCGGCGAGCTCTCCGGCGGCCAGCAGCAGCGGGTCGCGGTGGCCCGGGCGCTGGTCACCGAGCCGGACATCATCCTGGCCGACGAGCCGACCGGAAACCTCGACTCGGGCTCGACCGAGGCGGTGCTCGCGCTGCTCGACGAGCTGCACGCGAGCGGGCGGACGATCGTGCTGATCACCCATGAGCACGACGTCGCCGCACGCGCCGGCCGCAGGCTGACCATCCGCGACGGCCTGATCACGGCCGACGAGCCGGTGCTGACCGGAGGTGCACGATGAGCTGGGCGGAGACCCTCGCGACCGCGTGGGACGCGGTGCGCTCGCACCGGCTGCGGTCGCTGCTGACGATGCTCGGCATCGTCATCGGCATCGCCTCGGTGATCCTCACCGTCGGCCTCGGCCAAGGTGCGCAGGACCAGGTCAAGAGCCAGATCAGCGCGCTGGGGAGCAACCTGCTGATCGTCTCGCCGGGTTCATCCACCGACTCCTCGGGCGTACGCGGCGGTTTCGGGTCGGCCTCCACGCTGACCCTCTCCGACGCCGAGGCTCTCGATGACGACGCGGCCGCGCCGGACGTGAAGGCGGTCGCCCCGGTGACCACCTCGAACGCTCAGCTCGACACCGCCTCGACCAACTGGACGACCTCGCTGGTCGGTGCCACGACCACGTGGCCGCAGGTGCGCAAGCGCGAGGTCGCCACCGGCCGGTTCTTCACCTCCGAGGAGGTCGCCTCTGGCGCCAAGGTCGTAGTGCTCGGCGCGGACACCGCCGCCGAGCTCTTCCCCGGGCCGGCCAGCCCCGTCGGGGAGACGGTCTCGGTCGGCGGCACCGCGCTGACCGTCATCGGGGTGCTGGAGTCGACCGGCGCGAGCTCGTCGGGCTCCACCGAGGACGACACCGCGGTCACTCCGATGGGCACCGCGAAGTCGCTCACCGGCTCGACCAGCAGCTCGGTCTCGACGGTCTACGTCGAGGCGGTCTCCGACGAGGCCCTGCCTGCGGCCTACCAGGAGATCAACGCGCTGCTGCTCAACCTGCACGGCGTGAGCGCCGACGAGGCCGACTTCTCGATCTCCTCGCAGGACTCGCTGGTCGAGACCGCCAATGCCACCAACAAGACCCTGACGGTGCTGCTCGGCGGCATCGCGGCGATCTCGCTGCTCGTGGGCGGCATCGGCGTCATGAACATCATGCTCGTCTCCGTCACCGAGCGGATCCGCGAGATCGGTCTGCGCAAGGCGCTCGGAGCGACCCCGTCGGTGATCCGGCGCCAGTTCCTGGCCGAGGCATCCCTGCTCGGCCTGGCCGGTGGTGTCGTCGGCATCGTCATCGCCGCCGTCGGCGCCTGGGGCCTTCCCGGCCTGATCGACCAGCCCGTCTCCCTGTCCCTCCTGGCCACCGCCGCCGCGCTGGTCACCTCCTTGGCGCTCGGCGTCGGCTTCGGGGTCTACCCCGCCGGCAGGGCCGCTCGCCTGACCCCGATCGACGCGCTCCGCAGCGAGTGACACCACCATCTCGACGTACGAAGGAATCTCGATGACCAACACGTTCACACCCGGCGCGCGAGGCACTCGCACGCTGTCGCTCGTTGCCCTCGCCACGGTCGGGCTCATCGTCCTGAGCGGCTGTAGCGCCGACGGCGACGCGGCCACGGACCAGCAGGGACAGGGGTACGGCCAGGGGCAGGGTCAACGGCAGGGACAGGGGATGGGCGGCGGCATGCCGGGTGCCTCCGGCGAGATCGCCGCCATCGAAGGCAGCACGCTCCAGGTCCAGAGCAGCGACGCCCAGACCGCGGTCACCTACACCGACAAGACCACGATCAGCCAGCAGGTCAGCGCCGCGCTGGCCGACGTCACGGTCGGCAGCTGCGTCACGGTCACGACCGCCGACGGCGCCGAGTCGAGCGAGACCGTCGTGACCGCGGGCACCGTCCGGATCACCGACAAGGCCGACGGATCCTGCGCCGGCGGCTTCGGAGGTGGTCAGCGGCCCGAGGGGATGCCCAGCGACATGCCGAGCGACATGCCTACCGATCTGCCCAGCGACATGCCTGAGGGGATGCCGTCGGGCGGTCCCGGGGGCATGGGCGGTGGCATGGGCACCTCGGGTGAGGTGACCGCGGTCAGCGACTCGGGCTTCACCGTGGCGGCGACCTCGCGCGACTCCGAGGAGACGACCTCGGTGAGCGTGTCGGTCGGCTCCGAGACCACCTACACGACGACCAGGACGGCGACGAAGAGCGCTCTGGTCGTCGGCACCTGCGTGACCGCCACCGGCGAGGCCGACGAGACCGGGGCGGTCACCGCCGAGCGGATCTCGGTCTCCGACCCGGTCGACGGCGAGTGCAGCACCGGCTTCGGTGGCCGCAGCGGGATGCCGGGCGGCGCGCCGGGCCAGGACGGGGCGTCCTCGTGAGACGCGTCTCGCGGACCTGGGTCAAGGCGGCCTCCGGTGCCGCGGCGCTGATCGTGGTCGCGGGCGGTGGCTACACCGCGTACGCAGCGACCGCCTCTTCCTCGGCCGGCTACCGCACCGCCGCGGTCACCACCGGCGACGTGGAGCAGACCCTCTCGCTGACCGGAACCGTCGCGCCCAACGGCCGCGCCGACCTCGCCTTCGCCACCGACGGGACCGTCGAGACCGTCGTCGCCGAGGGCGACACCGTGAAGAAGGGCCAGGTGGTGGCCCGGTTGGACCGTACGTCCCTGAAGAAGTCGCTCACCTCCGCCAAGGCCGCGCTGGCCGCGGCCCGGGCGCAGCTGGAGAGCGACAAGGAGGCCCAGGTCTCCGGTGTCACCTCATCGGAGGGCTCAACGTCCTCCTCCGGGACCACCGCCTCGCCGAGTTCGGTGACCGGCTCCTCGGGTGGGACCGTCTCCGCGCTCTGGACCGGGGCCACGTCGTCGGCCGTGCACACCGCCTCGACCGACGCGACCGCCGACCTGGTCGCCAAGGTGAAGGAGCTGCAGGACGCGGTCGTCTCGGCCCAGAAGGCACTCGACACGGCCGACACCCGGCTCGGCAGCGCGCAGACGGACCTCGCCTCGGCCCAGGAGAAGCTGGCCGCGCTGGTCGCCTCCGGCGGCACCCTCGACGAGGGCGGCGAGCTCGCCGCCGCGCTGAAGGCGGCCCAGGAGTCTTGTGCCGAGGAAACCTCCACCTCCTGCCAGGGGGACCTGGAGACCGCGCTCGGTGCCCAGGACGCTGCCGGCGGGACCGTCTCCGAGGTCGTCGCGCTGCTCGGCTCGGCCCAGTCGGCTCTCAGCGATGCCAAGGCGGCGGTGAAGACCGCGAAGGCCGACCTGCTGGACTACAGCGCGCAGCTCGACGAGACCCTCGCGGCTGCCGGTTCGTCCGGCGGTCAGAACCCGGACCAGTCCGGCGGCGGCCAGCCCCAGCAGGGGGCCGAGCAGCCCTCCGGTGGTGCGGGCGGTGCAGGCGGGGAGTCCGGTGCCGGAGGCGAGCCCGGTGAGATACCCAGCACCGGTGGCTCCCAGGAGCAGAGCGGCAGGGAGGACCAGAGCGGTTCGAACGCCTCCGGCGCAGGCGAGAGCGTGACCGCCGCGACCCTGGCCAAGGACCAGGCCGAGATCGACCAGGCGAAGGCCGAGGTGGCCGTGGCAGAGGCGGCGCTCGCGGGCGCGGTGCTGAAGGCGCCGGCAGCGGGCACGGTCGCCTCCATCGCGGTGAAGGAGGGAGACAGCGCCTCGGCCGGCACCGCGGCGGTGACGCTCATCGCCGCGGGCCTGACCAGCGTCGAGCTGACCGTCAGCGCCACCCAGGTCGAGCAGCTCGAGACCGGCCAGGTCGCCGCCGTCACCCCGGCGGGCGCCGAGAAGGCCCTGCCGGGCAAGGTCACCCTGGTCGGCCAGGTGCCTGACACCTCCTCGGGGAGCAGTACGTTCCCGGTGACGGTCACTCTCGACGAGACGGGCCTCGACCTTCTCGCCGGCAACATGGCCACGGTCGAGGTCGTGGTCGGCTCCGCGGAGGATGTCGTGACGATCCCGGCCTCGGCCCTCTCCAACGGCTCGGTGCTGGTTGTCGACGGCGACACGACCCAGCGCCAGCGGGTCACCACCGGCCTACTCGGTTCCACCCGGATCGAGGTCACCGACGGGGTGAAGGAGGGTCAGCAGGTCGTCCTGGCGGACCTCTCCCAGGACCTGCCCAGCGGTGACACCTCCGAGCAGCAGGGCTTCGGGCGCACGGGCAGCGGTGTCGTCCAGATGCCCGGTGGCGGGCCCGGAGGACAGCTGCCGGGCGGTGGTCAGCGATGACATCGACACGCCACAGCGACCTCACAGGCACCACACAGCAAACAGCCGCATGATGGGGTCATGAGTGCTGGAGGAAAGGACCTGACCCGCGCCGACGGCTCGCCGCTGCGGGTGCTCGTCGTCGACGACGAGGTGAACATCGCCGAGCTGATCGCGATGGCGCTGCGGTTCGAGGGCTGGGAGATCGCCGTGGCCCACTCCGGCTCCAAGGCCGTGGCTGCCGCGAAGGAGACCGCTCCCGACGCGATCGTGCTCGACTGGATGCTGCCCGACTTCGACGGGCTCGAGGTCCTGCGCCGGGTGCGGTCGACCAACCCGGCCGTACCCGTCCTCTTCCTCACTGCCAAGGACGCGGTCGAGGACCGGGTCGCCGGGCTCACCGCGGGCGGTGACGACTACGTGATCAAGCCGTTCTCGCTCGAGGAGCTCGTCGCCCGGCTGCGTGGGCTGATGCGGCGGGCCGGCGCGACCCGGGTCGAGGAACACTCGGTCATCCGCGTCGGCGACCTGACGATGGACGAGGACTCCCGGGAGGTGCACCGTGGCGACGAGGAGATCACCCTCACCGCCACCGAGTTCGAGCTGCTCCGCTTCCTGATGCGCAACCCCCGCCGGGTGCTGTCCAAGGCCCAGATCCTCGACCGGGTCTGGTCCTACGACTTCGGTGGCCAGGCCAACGTCGTCGAGCTCTACATCTCCTACCTGCGCAAGAAGATCGACGCCGGGCGGGAGCCGATGATCCACACCATGCGCGGCGCGGGCTATGTGCTGAAGGCCGCTGAGTGAACGAGCGTCAGCGAGTGAACCATCAAAGTCTCGCGCGACCACGTCCGTACTCTGGCGCTTGCGCGACGGAGGTGGTCGCGTGAACGTCCAGCTCAAGCGGCTGGTCGCGCCGCTGAGCTCGCGCCTGGTCATCACCGCGGTCTCCCTGGTGCTGGTCGTCTCGCTCCTGATCGCCACCTTCGCCACGATCGCGCTGCGCGAGACGTTGATGGACCGCCTCGACCGGGACGTCAAGGAGATGGCGGGGTCGGTGAGCCGCCCGAGGCCGGCGGGCATGATCAATGTTCCGCCGGGTGCGATCCGAGCGCTCATCCCAGCCTCCTCCGCCGCGGACAGCCAGGTCGGTGGTTTCGACCCGGACGCGGACGACGAGCTGTCCGACGCAGACCTGGAGGTTCTCGAGGATGTACGTGTCGACGCCCGCCTACACGATGTCGAGCTGGATCAAGGCAGCTTCCGCGTGATCGCCCAGTCCGGATTCCTCGACACCGGCGAGCAGGCGGTACAGGTCGTCGGGATGTCGACCGACGAGGTCGACAACACCATCGAGAGCCTGATCTTCTGGGAGGCACTGCTGACCCTGCTGGGAGTGGTTGCCGCCGCGGGCGTCGGCTACTTCGTCGTACGCCGCCAGCTCAGCCCGCTGCGAGAGGTCGCCGCCACCGCGCACACGGTCGCCGCCCTGCCGCTCTCCTCCGGCGAGGTCTCGGTGACCGAGCGGGTGCCCGAGCGGCTCACCGACGAGGACACCGAGGTCGGCCAGGTGGGCGCCGCGCTCAACTCGCTGCTCGACCACGTCGAGACATCGCTGGCCGAGCGTCACCGCAGCGAGCAGCAGGTACGCCAGTTCGTCGCCGACGCCTCCCACGAGCTGCGCACCCCGCTGACCACCATCCGCGGCTACACCGAGCTGGCCCAGCAGCGACCCGAAGCGGTCCCGACGGCGCTCGGCAAGGTCGAGGAGGAGTCGCTGCGGATGACCGCGCTGGTCGAGGACCTGCTCCTGCTCGCGCGCCTCGACCAGGGCCGCCCGCTCGCCCGCGACTCGGTCGACCTGACCCGGCTGCTCCTGGAGGCAGTCGACGACGCCCGCGTCGTCGACCCCTCTCACACCTGGTGGCTCGAGCTGCCGGCCGACGCCGACTCCGGTGATGCCGAGGTGATCGTCACCGGCGACGCCCAGCGCCTCCACCAGGTGATCAGCAACCTGCTCACCAACGAGCGCCGGCACACGCCCGCCGGCACCACGGTCACCGTCCGCGTACGTCCTGACGGCTTCGACGTCCACGACGACGGCCCCGGCTTCCCTCCGGCCCTGGTCCCGCACGCCTTCGAGCGCTTCACCCGCGCCGACGAGGCCCGTCAGCGCGACGGCGGCGCCGGCCTCGGCCTCGCCCTCGTCCACGCCATCGTCACCTCCCACGGCGGCACCGTGACCCTCGCCAGCGCCCCGGGAGACACCACGATCGCCGTACGCCTCCCGCGCTCGTCCGAAGGTTGAGGTGGGGTTTTCCCTACCCGGTTCGGCTCCTTGAGCCCATCGTGGGGAAGCGGCGGGTTCCTTAGCGTCGAAGGGTGACATCAGCCACCCGAAACCCAGGAGCCATCGCATGACCACACCAGCCCTCGAGGTCACCGGCCTCACCAGGACCTACGGCACCGGCGCGGCCGCCGTGCACGCGCTCAACGGACTCGACCTGGCCTGCGCGCCGGGCACCTTCACCGCCGTGATGGGGCCCTCCGGCTCCGGCAAGTCCACCTTCCTGACCTGCGCCGGAGCGCTGGAGCAGCCGACCGGCGGCCGGGTCGTCATCGCCGGCCAGGATGTCACCGAGCTGACCGAGGCACACCGGACCAGGCTGCGCCGCGAGCGGATCGGGTTCGTCTTCCAGGGCTTCCACCTGCTGCCCTACCTGACCGCCGAGCAGAACGTCGCGCTGCCGCTGCGGCTGGCCGGGGGCCGGATCGACGCGGCTGCCCGCCGTCGGATCCGCGAGCTGCTCGATCGCGTCGGCCTGGGAGATCGCACCGGCCACCTGCCGGCGCAGCTCTCCGGCGGCCAGCAGCAGCGGGTCGCGATCGCCCGAGCGCTGGTGACCGGTCCCGACATCGTCCTCGCCGACGAGCCCACCGGAGCCCTCGACTCCCACACGGCGGCCTCGGTGCTCGCCCTGCTCCGAAGCCTCGTCCGCGAGCTCGGTGCGACCGTCGTGATGGTGACCCACGACCCCGTCGCCGCTGCGTACGCGGACAGCGTGGTCTTCCTCGTCGACGGCCGTGCCGTGGGGCGGATGGACAACCCCGCCGCCGAGGCCGTCGCCGGCCAGATGGCACATCTCGACGAGCTCACCGCCCGGGCCGAGCGGGAGATGGTGTGATGTTGACCCTGGCACTGCGCTCGCTGCGACACCGCGCCACCGCCATGACCGCGACCTTCGTCGCGATCCTGCTGGGCACGGCGGTGATGGGTTCGTTCACGCCGCTGATCCAGATCGCCCTCGAATCCGGCACGCCGAGCGCCGAGCGGGAGACCCTGCTCGTCCTCGGGGGAGTGGTCGGAGCCTGGGGCACCGTCATCGCGCTCTTCTCGATCGTCTCCACCGTCGGCGTCACCGTCCGGCAGCGCGAGGTCGAGATCGGCCTGCTGCGCACCGTCGGCGCCGAGCCCCGTCAGGTACGCGCCCTGGTACGGGCGGAGACGCTCGTGGTCGCGCTCGTCGCCGCCGTCCTCGGCGCCGTAGTGGCGAGCCTGACCAGCCGAGCCCTCCTCGACCTGCTGCAGTCAGGTGGCGTCGTCAGCGAGCAGGTCGCCCACTCGGGCGGCTGGGTCGCACTCGCCGCGACCGTCGTCCTGCTCCTGCTCGTCTCCCTGGCCGCCTCCGGCCTGGCCGGGTCACGTGCCTCCCGCGGACCGGCGACCGTCGCCCTCTCCGAGGCCAGGACGGGCACGGGACGCATCGCCTGGTGGCGGTGGCTGGTGGCCGTGGTCGCCGTCGGCCACGCCACGACCATGGTCGTGATGACCATGGCCACGGGCAAGGACGCCGCCGACCCGTACGACGCGATGGCGATGACCGGCTCCCTCGGCCTCCTGGTCGCGGTGGGTCTCGCCGCCCTGGCACCGCTGCTGCTGCGGGCCGGGAGCTGGGCGCTGCGGCCGCTGCTGGGCGGCACGAGCGGTCACCTGGCGGCGTACAACACCTCGCGGAGGTCCCACCTGCTCGCCGGTGTGCTCGCGCCGGTGATGGTGCTCTCCGCCGCCGCGGTCAGCATCCTGATGCTGGTCGGGATCGACGAGCGTACGCTGCCCACCGGTCTGCCCGCGGAGGTCACCGAGGGTTACGAGACGATCAACCTGCTCAACAACGTGGTCACCGCGATGATCTGCGCGTTCGCCGCGATCATGGTCGTCAACGCCTTCGCCGCCCTCCTCGCCGACCGGCGCCTTGAGCTGCACCGGCTGCGGTTGCTCGGCGCCACCCCCGGCCAGGTACGCGGTTCCATCCTCGCCGAGGCCGGTGTGGTCGCCGCGGTCGGCACCGTCATCGGCCTGCTCGCCGCCCAGGCGACGATCGTCCCCTTCGCCTACGTCCGGGGTGAGGGCCTGGTCCCCGACGCACAGCTCTGGCTGCCGCCCCTGCTGATCGCCGGTGCCGTGGCGCTGACGCTGGCCTCCGCGGCCGGTGCGACGAGCCGGGCATTACGCACGACGTCCGGCGCCCGCTGATGTCACACTCACTCCTGATGACCGAGTGGGATGCACCGATCCGGACCGTGCGGCCGGAGCCGTTCAGCGGGCAGGCGCTCGTCGAGCGGCTCCGGCTGACCGGACTGGCTCTGGGCTACGCCCTGATGATGGCGCCCGCCCTGGTGCTGGCGATCCTGACCGTGCTCTCGATCCCGCTCGGGCTGGTGTTCGGGGTCGGCATCGGGATCGCCCTGGGCGCGGTGCCGGCCACCCAGGCCGTCGCCGGAGTGCATCGCCGGGTGAGCGGGATGCTCCTCGGGGAGACAATCCCGGAGACGTACGCGGACCTGAGTGCGCGGCCGGTCCTGAGCCGGCCGTTCCGGTGGCTTCGGGAGAAGGCGCGCTGGCGCGACTTCGCCTTCTGCTGCTTCTCGGCGACCGGGGGCTTCGTGCTGTCCCTGCTGCCCGCGGCGTTCCTGACCGTGCCGCTGACCTGGCTGATCCTGAGTTTCGCCGGCATCACCTGGGTGGTCTGGCTGCTGCTCCTGCTCACCGGCCCGCTGCTGCTGGTGTGGTGGGTGGCGACCCCGGGCCTGGTCCGGGCGCGGACGCTGGCCGAGCGCGGCATCTTCGGTCAGGGGGAGGTCGCCGCGCTGGCCGCCAGGGTGGAGAAGGTCGAGTCGACCCGTGCCGAGACGCTGGACCACTCGGCGGCTGAGCTGCGTCGCATCGAGCGGGACCTCCACGACGGTGCCCAGGCCAGGATCGCCGCCGTCGGGATGAGCGTCGGGCTGGCCGAGAAGCTGATGGCGTCCGACCCCGACGCCGCCGCCGCGCTGCTGCGCGAGGCCCGCGAGACCACGGTGTCCGCGCTGGAGGATCTACGCGGAGTCGTACGCGGCATCCTGCCGCCCGTGCTCGCCGACCGTGGCCTCGTGGGAGCCGTCCAGGCTCTCACCGCGGGACTGCCGCTGCCGGTCACGGTCGCCATCGAGCTGCCCGGGCGCCTACCCGACCCGGTCGAGTCGGCGGCATACTTCGCGGTGGCCGAGTGCCTGGCCAACGCTGTCAAGCACTCCGGCGCCGACCGTGCGTTCGTACGCGGCAGCCACAACGGGCAGCGGCTGCGGATCGTCGTGGGCGACAACGGCCGCGGCGGCGCCGACCCGACCGGACACGGGCTCGCCGGCGTCGCGACGAGGCTGGCCGCCTTCGACGGCACGGTCGAGGTCGAGAGCCCCTCCGGCGGCCCGACCCTGATCACCCTGGAGGTGCCTTGCCGGATCTGAGGGTGGTCCTGGGCGAGGACCAGGCGCTCCTCCGCGTCGGTCTCACCCGGATCCTCGAAGCGGGCGGGATCGAGGTCGTCGAGGCCGTCGACAACGCGCCCGCCCTGGCTCGGGCCCTGGTCCGGCCGGACGTGGACGCGGCGGTGGTCGACGTACGTCTCCCGCCGTCCTTCACCACCGAGGGCATCACCGCGGCGATCGAGGCCAGGCAGGCGCGGTCAGGTTTTCCGGTGCTGGTGCTGAGCCAGTACGTCGAGCCGCTCTACGCGCGCGACCTGCTCGCCGGGGGAGAGGGCGCGGTCGGCTACCTGCTCAAGGACCGCGTCGCCGACGTCGACGCCTTCCTCGGGGCGGTGCGCCAGGTCGCCGGCGGCGGGACGGTCCTCGACCCGGAGGTCGTCGCCGCGCTCCTCACCCGCCGGGAACGCCCGCTCGACCGGCTCACCGAGCGGGAGCGCGAGGTGATGACGCTGATCGCAGAGGGGCGCTCCAACGCCGCCATCGCCGCCCGGCTCTTCGTCAGCGAGAAGGCGGTCGGCAAGCACATCAGCTCGATCTTCACCAAGCTCGACCTGCCCCAGGCGAGCGACGACAACCGTCGCGTGCTCGCCGTCCTGGCCTGGCTCAACGACACCTGACCCGGCGCCATCTCGGCGCCGGGCGGACAGGTCAGTCGTCCTGGGTCTTGCCCGGCAGGTCGAGCATGCGCTGGAGGGCGAGCTTGGCGTAGCGCTCGGTGTCGGGGTCGACCTCGATGCGGTTGACGACCTGACCCTCGACGAGGGACTCGAGGGCCCAGACGAGGTGGGGGAGGTCGATGCGGTTCATCGTCGAGCAGTAGCAGACGGTGCGGTCGAGGAAGACGATCCGCTTGTCCGGGTGGGCGTTGGCGAGGCGCTTGACCAGGTTGAGCTCGGTGCCGATCGCCCAGGCCGACCCGGCGGGAGCGGCCTCGATGGTCGAGATGATGAACTCGGTCGAGCCGACCAGGTCGGCCTTGAGGACGACCTCGTGCTGGCACTCGGGGTGGACCAGGATCTGCACACCCGGGATCTCGGCGCGCAGGTCGTCGATGGTGTCGGGGGAGAAGCGGCCGTGGACCGAGCAGTGGCCCTTCCACAGGATCACCTTCGCCGCCCGCAGCTCCTCGGCACTGAGGCCGCCACCGGGCTTGAGCGGGTCCCAGACCACGCAGTCGCCCAGGGACATGCCGAGCTTGAGCACGGCGGTGTTGCGGCCGAGGTGCTGGTCGGGGAAGAAGAGGACCTTGGCGCCCCCTTCTGAATCAGTCTTCTGGTCGAAGGCCCACTCCAGCACGGCCTGCGCGTTGGAGGAGGTGCACACGACGCCGTCGTGGCGCCCGCAGAACGCCTTGATGTCGGCGGAGGAGTTCATGTACGTCACCGGCACGACCTGGTCGGCCACACCGGCCTCGGAGAGCGCCTCCCAGGCCTTCTCGACCTGGCCCAGCCGCGCCATGTCGGCCATCGAGCACCCGGCCGCGAGGTCGGGGAGGATGACCGCCTGCGACGGAGAGGTGAGGATGTCGGCCGACTCGGCCATGAAGTGCACGCCGCAGAAGACGATGTACTCCGCGTCCGGCCGGGCGGCGGCGTCGCGCGCGAGCTTGAAGGAGTCCCCGGTCACGTCAGCGAACTGGATGACCTCGTCGCGCTGGTAGTGGTGTCCGAGGACGAAC
The DNA here is from genome assembly GCF_045207335.1 of Nocardioides sp. NBC_00850. Lineage (NCBI taxonomy): Bacteria > Bacillati > Actinomycetota > Actinomycetes > Propionibacteriales > Nocardioidaceae > Nocardioides > Nocardioides sp. NBC_00850. The sequence goes on along the minus strand of NZ_CP108845.1, from coordinate 5,013,491 downwards.
ACCTTCTCGCCGAGCTTCTCCTTGGCGGCGAGCGCGCGCTTGACCAGGTCGGGGTCGGAGGCGGCCGGCAGATCGCCGGGGCACTCGACGCCACGCTCGGAGTTCAGGTCGGTGCCACGCCCCAGGGGGAGCAGCGGGAGGTCGACAGTCGTCATGATGACGATAATACATGTCGAGGGCTGGGCGCCCCGGTGGCATGGGTCACATGGTGGTACGGATCAAGCGCGCAGGGGACGCACGGCGTCCCACCCCGGGTCGGTGTCGACCCGGGTGACGACGTCTCCGTGGACCCAGCCGCCGACCGTCTCCTCGAGCCGTTGCGGGGCGGAGGTGGTGGGGTCGACGTAGGCGTGGAGAAGGCGTACGCCGTTGGTGGTCTCGTGCGCCACGACGCGGCCGTCGGGGCCGAGGGTCGAGGCGAGCCGGTCCTCGAGCTGGCCGAGCTCGCGCAGGGCGTCGGGGGAGGGGAGACCCCGCTCGGCGAAGCCGACATAGGGGACCATCACGCCGACGTGATGGGTCAGATTGGGGGCGGTGACCGGGTGCAGGGGCACGACCGCGCTCGCGATCACCGGCCCCTGGGGGCTCTCCCCGTGGAGCAGCACCCAGGCCGGGTTGCCGTCGGGGTCGACGTACTCCTTGCGGAGGTTGCGTACGGCGACGCGCAGCCCGTCGAGGCCGAAGCCGTCGCGGGGTCGGGCGGTGGTCGTGTCGACCTCGCCGATCCACAGCTCCGTGCTGGACTCGCCCAGCGTCGTGTCGAGGGCGTGGAAGGCGACCTGGAGACGGGCGTCGTCGGCGAGGTCGGGGAAGGCCGGGTGGAAGAGGGTGAGGTCGAAGTGAGCGCCGTTCTGCCGGGCGGCGACCAGCACGTCGGCCAGCCTGATCGCGTCACCGGAAGGCGTGGTGAGCACCGCCTCGACCGGGTCGTCGACGGGCGGGCGCTGGTCGCTGAACTCCCAGGGCGAGACGCCGTCGGGCTCGGGGGCGGCGAGCAGCCAGCGGCGTGCCAGCGCACGATGGTCCGGGTTGCCGCCGGCCGAGACGACGAGCAGCCGGCCGCCCAACGGCCCGGGGCCGACCTCCCAGCTCAGACCGGCCTCGATCGCGTCGATCCGTCTGGCCAGCAGCGCGACGAGAGCGTCCTGGTCGTCGGCGTCGAGCGCCGCGCCACAGGCCAGAGCGCCCTTCTGGGCCCACCAGGTCCAGAAGCCATTGATCCGCCTGGTCTCTGAGTCGCCGGCCCCGCGCCGCCCGAAGATCCGCACGAAACGACCTTAACGCGACGCATGCGGAATGGTTACGACACTCAAAACGTCAGGTGGAACACCTGGTGCTTCCGTGCGCGGGTAGGTTTCGGCCATGCGAGTGCTGATCGCCCCCGACAAGTACGCAGGCACGCTCACCGCCGCCCAGGCGGCCGCCGCGATCGCGGAGGGCTGGCGGCGTACGGCGCCCCGCGACGAGCTCTCGCTCGCGCCGATGGCGGACGGCGGACCGGGTTTCCTCGAACTGCTGCACGACGTCCTCGGTGGCGACCTCCACGACATCGAGGTCAGGGGCCCGCACGGTGAGCCGGCGACCGCGCAGGTGCTGGTCGACGGCGAGACCGCCTATGTCGAGTCGGCCCAGGCCGCCGGCCTGCACCTGACCGGCGGGAAGGGAGCAGAGCAGGCGAGCTCGTACGGAGTGGGCCAGCTGCTCCTCGCCGCCCGTGACGCCGGCGCGAGCACGGTTGTGGTCGGCCTCGGCGGCTCGGGCACCAGCGACGGGGGAGCGGGGCTGCTCGCCGCGCTCGGCGCCACCGCGGACCGGCCGCTCGATGCCGGCGTCGCCGGGCTCGAGGGCATCACCGAGGTCACGCTCCCCGAGCCCCCGGGCCTCGAGATCGTGATCGCCAGCGACGTGGACAACCCGCTGACCGGGCTCTTCGGCGCGATCAAGGTCTACGGCGAACAGAAGGGGCTGGCCGAGGAGACCATGCCCCGCTGGGACGGGGTGCTCCAGGATCTGGCCGCTGCCACGTCGCGCAAGACCGCGACCGAGAAGGGCGCGGGGGCGGCCGGCGGGATCGGGTTCGCGCTGCTGCTCCTCGGCGCCACCCGGCGGCCGGGGTTCGACGTCGTCGCCGACCTGCTGGGGCTGCCCGAGCTGGCCGCCCGGACCGACCTGGTGATCACCGGTGAGGGCTCCTTCGACCCGCAGAGCGCGGCCGGGAAGGTGCCGGCCGGGGTCGCCAAACTGGCCGAGCAGGCGCTGCGGCCCTGCATCGTGCTGGCGGGCAAGGTCAGCATGAGCGGGCGGGAGATGCGTACGCTCGGCATCGACGCCGCCTACTCGCTCGTCGACAGTGTCGGCGAGGAGCAGGCGCTCGGCCAGGCGTACGACTCCCTGGTCCAGGTCGCCGCCAGGGTGGCCCGTACGTGGTCCGTCGACCAGCGGGAATAACCGATGATGTGCGACGATTGAGCCTTAAGACACACCCGCACCCACGCACAGGGAGCCCAGCTACATGACCGAGCAGACGACCGAACGCCGCGAAGACTCCATCAACGTGAGCGACGTTGCCGCTTCGAAGGTGAAGAGCCTCCTGGAGCAGGAAGGCCGAGACGACCTCAGCCTGCGCATCTCGGTGCAGCCCGGTGGCTGCTCCGGCCTGCGCTACCAGCTCTTCTTCGACGAGCGCACCCTCGACGGTGACGTCGTCACCGACTTCGACGGTGTCTCCGTCGTCGTCGACCGGATGAGCGTTCCCTACCTCAACGGCGCCATGATCGACTTCGTGGACAGCATCGAGAAGCAGGGGTTCACCATCGACAACCCCAACGCCACCGGCTCCTGCGCCTGCGGCGACTCCTTCCACTGAGTCAGCACAGCCACTGAGCATCAGCGCGAGCGCCCCTGTCCGACTCGGACAGGGGCGCTCGCGCGTTCGGTGACGCTCAGGCAGGGACCGGTGCGGGCCGGCGACCGGCGAACGCGGGCGTCGCCAGGGCCAGCACGAGGAGCACGAGCCCGAAGGCGGTGGAGGCGAGCATCGCGGTCTCCATCGCCGGTTCGACGCCCGCTGCGGCGCGGCTGGTGAACACGGCGGTGAGCGTCGCGACGCCGATCGCCCCGCCGAGCTGTTGCATCGCCTGGAACATCCCGGCGGCGGCACCGGAGTCCTCACCCCCGGCCGCCGCCATGATCGCGGCGCTGGCCGGGGTGAAGAAGAACGGCGCGGTGAAGCCGAAGACGAAGCACGGCAGCAGGACGCCGGCCCACAGCGGGGCATCGGCGGCGAGCAGTACGAACGCGACCAGCCCGGCCAGGCCGAGGGCGACCCCGAGAACGATCGTGCCGCGGTCGCCGATGCGGGCCACCAGCGCCGGCACCAGCCGGGCGCCGATGATCACCGACGCTCCCCACGGGAGGTAGGCCAACCCGGCCTCGAGGGCGTCGAAGTGGCGTACGTCCTGCAGGAAGAGCACCGAGAACGTGAAGAACCCGATCATCATCGCCGGCACCAGGAGCATGCCCGCATAGGGCACGGCGCGGCGAGCGCCGCGGAGCAGGCGGAGCGGTACGACGGGGTGTGCCGCGCGTGACTCCACGGCGACCAGGACGACCAGGGCGAGCAGTGCGAGAGCCAGGGAGCCGAGCACGACGGGGTCGCCCCAGCCCTCCTGGCCCGCTCGGGTGAGCCCGTGCACCAGGGCGACCATGGTGAGGGCGGAGGCGAGGGCGCCGGGGATGTCCAGGCGTCCGGGTGTCCGGTCGGCCTCTCGGACGAAGGCCACGGTGCCCACGATGACCGCCGCCCCGACGGGTACGTTGATCAGCATCACCCAGCGCCAGTCGAGGGCCACGGTCAGTACGCCCCCGGCGACCAGGCCGAGGCAGCTGCCCAGGCTGGAGCCGATGATGAACCACGACATCCCACGCAGTCGCTGCGGCCCTTCGTCGGTGTTCGCGACCAGCAGCACCATGATCGCCGGCCCGGCCAGCGCGGCACCGACGCCCTGCACGGCCCGAGCGGCGATCAGCAGCTCCCCGGACGGGGCGAGCCCTCCGGCTGCGGAGGCCACCACGAAGACCGCCGCGCCCGCCAGGAGCACGCGGCGGGGGCCGAACATCATCCCCAGCCGTCCGCTGAGCAGGAGGAAGCCCGCGAACGCCAGGGCGTAGGCGGAGACGACCCACGACAGGCCTACCGCGCTGAGCCCGAACTCCTCGCGGATGTAGGGCAGGGCGACGGTGACGATCACGCCGTCGACCATCAGCATCAGCTGGCAGGTCACCACCGCCGCCACCGCCCAACCTCCGCCGCGGGCACCGGCTCTGCTTCCGGCTCTGTTTCCGGTCCGTGCCTCGTGAAGCTCTGTCATGTCTTCGTACCTCGCTATCATCGGAACCAGGGAGACTCCCCATTTCAAATGTGGGGATAGTCCCCGGTTATTGTCAAGGGGTAATGATGACTGCGACCGAGATCACCGACTGGGAGAGCAGGCGGCCGAAGCGGGCGGATGCGCGCCGCAACTACGACGCCGTCATCGAGGCGGCGCGAGCGGCTTTCGCGCGCTACGGCGTCGACACCTCGATCGACGAGATCGCCCGTTCCGCGGGGGTCGGGAACGCGACGCTCTATCGGCACTTCCCGACGCGCGACGAGCTCATCTCCGCGGCGCTCGCGGAGAACATGGCGGCGGTGCACAAGCGGGGCACCGAGCTCGCCGGGGCAGAGGAGCCGCTGACGGCCCTGCGGGAGTGGCTGCTGGCGACGATCGCCCAGATCAGCACCTACGGGGGACTCCCGGGCAGCGTGCTCGACGCTGCCGGCCGGGAGGGGTCGCTGCTCGGGGTGACCTGTGAGCACATGCAGGAGACGACCCGGACGCTGCTCGCCCGGGCGCAGGAGTCCGGAGACATCCGGCGGGACGTACGCATGGACGACGTCTTCGATCTCGCCGCCGGGATCGCCTGGGTCGTCAGCCGTGAGCGGGCTGCCGGCCCAGACCGCGCCGCGAGGCTTCTCGACCTCGCCCTGGACGGGGTGACCGCGAGGGACTGACCGGGTCGCCGACATGACGAGAGCCCCTGTGCGTGACAGGGGCTCTCATGTCTTCGGGCAGCCACGGCATGCGGTCGTGGCTGCGTCCGGCTCAGGTCAGGGCGAGGTCGTCGGCGACGTGTCCGCAGGCCTCGAGCATGGCGGTGTCGCCCGGCTCGCGGGCCTGCATCCGTACGGCGGGTGCCGGGCGGGCCGCTTCGCGCACCCGTGGCGCGGGCAGGCGCAGCGTGCTGTCGGCGGCGGCGCAGTCGGCGCAGAGCTGCGCGGGGCTGTCGAGGTCGTCGTACGGAACGCGCATGTCTGTCATGCAAACGACGGTAAGCACTACCAATCAGTAGCAGAAGGCCGACTCAACGGTAATGTTTCATCTGCTGTCCACGGTCGAGCCTTAACGTCGCCCGAGGTCTCGCCGGTAGGGTTCCGCGCATGTCCGGTTCACTCCTGATCGCAGGCTCCATCGCCACTGACCACCTGATGAGCTTCGGTGGAAAGTTCGCCGATTCGCTGGTCGCCGACCAGCTCGACAAGCTCTCGGTGAGCTTCCTGGTCAACGACCTCGAGATCCGCCGCGGCGGCGTCGGCGCCAACATCTCCTTCGGCCTGGCCAACCTCGGCCTGGCGCCAGTGCTCGTGGGCGCGGTCGGCGAGGACTTCGCCGACTACCGCTCCTGGCTCGAGCGCCACGGCGTCAACTGCGACCACCTGCACGTCTCCGAGACGCTGCACACCGCGCGGTTCGTGTGCACCACCGACACCGCGATGGCGCAGTTCGCCAGCTTCTACCCCGGCGCGATGGCCGAGGCCCGCGAGATCGAGCTCGGCCCGATCGCCGACAAGGTCGGCGAGCCGTCGTTCGTGTTGATCGCGCCGGACGACCCCGACGCGATGAAGCGCCACACCCAGGAGGCCCGCCAGCGCGGCTACACCTTCATCTCCGACCCGAGCCAGCAGCTCGCCTTCGGCGACGGTGAGCTCATCCGCGAGCTGGTCGACGGCGCCGCCTACCTGTTCACCAACGAGTACGAGTCGCACGTCCTCCAGCAGAAGACCGGCTGGTCCGCCGACGACGTCCTGGCCCGCGTCGGCACCCAGGTCACCACGCTCGGCAAGGACGGCGTACGCATCCAGCGCAAGGGCGAGGACGCGATCGAGCTGCCCGCCGCGAAGAATGTCAATGCCGTCGAGCCCACCGGGGTCGGCGACGCCTTCCGGGCCGGCTTCCTGGCCGCGCTGGCCTGGGACTGCGAGCTCGAGCAGGCCGCCGAGGTCGGCTGCGTCCTCGCCGCCTACTGCGTCGAGACCGTCGGCCCGCAGGAGTACTCCTTCACCGCCGAGGAGTTCGTCGCCCGGGTCCGTGAGTCCTACGGCGACACCGCCGCGGACCAGATCGCACCGCACATCAAGGCCTGAACTTCTCAGGTGTTTCCTTCACTTCTCTGGCAATGCAACGCCAGAGAAGTGAAGGAATACCCGGTTAACCGGGTATTCCTCCCGGCTCAGCTCAGACGGCGTATCCGATAGACGGGCACGCCGTCTTCGGCTTCCACCTCGCCGACGAACTCCTGGCCGCGCATGCGGGCCCAGGCGGGTACGTCGTGGTGGGCGGCCACGTCGTCGGCGGCGACGGCGATGACCTCGCCGACCTCGACGTCGCCGAGGTGGCGGCCGAGCTCGATGATCGGTCGCGGGCAGGCCTGGCCGCGGCAGTCGAGGGTGATGTTGGGCGCGCTCACAGCCCGGCCTCGGCGCGTAGGTCCTTGACGATCCCGGGCAGTGCGTCGAGCACGCGCTCCACATCCTCTCGCGTCGTGTCGCGGGTCAGCGATAGCCGAACGTTACCGTGTGTCAGCGCTCCCATGGCAGCAAGCACCCGAGAGGGTTCGCGGGTGTCGGAGGTGCAGGCAGAACCGCTGGCGACACCGGCGCCGATGCGGTCCAGCGCGGTCACCAGCGCCTCGCCGTCGACGTACAGCGCCGAGAAGGTCACCAGGTGGGGGAGTCGCCCCTCGGCCGGGCCGGCGACGTCCACGTCCGGGATCTCCGTCCTGACCCGTTCCCTGACCAGTGCGACCAGCTCGTGCTGGCGGGCGTTGACCTCCTCGCGCTCGGCGACGACCGCCTGGAGCGCGGCCGCGGCCGCCAAGGCCCCGGGGATGTTCGTGAACCCCTGATCCGTACGCGACCACTCATCGCCCGGGAACGGCCAGCGCCACCGGGCGGACCGGCGTACGACCAGCACTCCCACCCCACCGGGGCCACCCCACTTGCGGGCGGATCCGGCGATCGCATCTCCGACCGAGGGCAGCGGCAGCCGTCCCATGGCGGCGCCGGCGTCGACGAAGAGGGACGCTGGGCCGGCGGCGGAGGCGACCTCGTCGAGGGGCTGGAGCGTGCCGACCTCGTGGTTGGCCTGCTGGACGGCGATCACGTCGACGTCTCCGGTCTGCACCGCGTCCCGGACGGCGGAGACCTCGACCCGGGCCTCGCCGTCGACGGCCAGCTCGGTGACGGGGGAGCGCTGCGACCATCGCGCGGCGTCGATGACGGCCTGGTGCTCGACGGCACTGTGACCTATGCCACGTGATCCGAGACCCAGGAGGCCCGCGTGCACGGCGGCGGTCCCCGAGGATGTGAAAAGCACCTCATCTCGACGCACCCCCAGCGCCTCGGCGACGACCTCGCGGGCGTTCGCGAGCAGCAGCCCGGCGTTACGGGCCGGCCGGTGGAGGCGGCGGGGGTCGGCGTACCCCTGATCCGCCGCGGCGAGCAGCACTTCCCGCGCGGCGGGATGGAGCGGTTCGGCCGAGGCGGCGTCGAGGTAGGTGAAGCGGTCGGTCACAGAACCCAACGGTAGCCATACGCGACATGAGGAACCCCTGAAGATGAATCCGGAGGCGCTCGCGGTAGTCTGCCGACATCTGAGTGTTCGCATGAGAGAGAGGCTCGTAGTGGGTCTGCACTTGCCAGGGGCCGGAACGACTCCGTCCCACGCCCGCGCCCGACGTGGTGCGCTGGTGGCGACGCTGACGGCCGGCGCCCTCCTGCTGAGTGGCTGTTCGGACGAGGCGGCGCGTTTCGGCTTCCCCGAGCCACGTTCTGAGCAGGGGGAGCACAACCTCGCCCTGTGGCAGGGCGCATGGATCGCCGCGTTGATCACGGGTGTCCTGACCTGGGGGCTCATCTTCTGGGCGATCTGGCGCTACCGGCGCCGCAGCGACGCCGACGTCCCGGTCCAGACGCGTTACAACCTGCCGTTGGAGATCTTCTACACGATCGCCCCGGTCCTGATGGTGATCGTGTTCTTCGACCACACAGTCAAGGTCCAGAACGAGATGTTGGACGACGGCAACCCGACCAACGTGATCGAGGTGACCGGCCAGCAGTGGCAGTGGACCTTCAACCACGGCATCGGTGAGCCCGACCTGAGCGCGGACGAGAACCTCGTCGACGACGAGTTCGCCTACGACAGCTACGGCTACGTCGTGGGCACGGGCTCGCACATCCCGACGCTGGTCCTCCCGGAGGAGACCACCACGCGGTTCAACCTGCGCTCGGCCGACGTCATCCACAACTTCGGTATCCCGGACTTCGGCATGAAGATGGACGTCATCCCGGGTCGGGTGAACCACTACTCGATCACCACGAAGGAGGCCACGGCCACCTTCGACCCGAGCGCGGAGGACCTCATCGAGGGCACCACCTTCCGCGGCGCCTGCTACGAGCTCTGCGGCGTCTACCACGCCCGGATGATCTTCAAGGTCGCGATCCTTTCCGAGAGCGACTACAAGTCCTACGTCGACACGCTGGCGCAGAACGGCTTCGAGGCCGAGCGCCCGCTGCTCGGTGGTGGCAAGTCCACCCGCCCCGCCGACGAGATCCCCACTCACGAGGAGGAGGGCGAGTGACCGCCACCGCTGCGCGCCCGGTCACCGAGGGCCGCAAGCCGCTCGGAACGCAGATCTACCAGTTGCTGACCACCACCGATCACAAGCTGATCGGCAAGATGTACCTGGTCACGTCGTTCGTCTGGTTCCTGATCGGCGGCCTGATGGCGCTGCTGATGCGCTCGGAGCTGGCCTTCCCGGGACAGCAGGTCGTCAACGACGAGCTGTTCAACCAGCTGTTCACGATGCACGGCACTATCATGCTGCTGCTCTTCGCGACGCCGCTGTTCTTCGGCTTCTCCAACGTGATCATGCCGCTGCAGATCGGCGCCCCTGACGTCGCCTTCCCGCGGCTGAACATGTTCAGCTACTGGCTCTACCTCTTCGGCAGCCTGATCGCGGCCAGCGGCTTCCTCACCCCGACCGGTGCGGCCGACTTCGGCTGGTTCGCCTACACGCCGCTGTCCAGCGCGCAGTACTCGCCGGGGGTCGGTGGCGACCTGTGGATCATGGGTCTCTACATGGCCGGTCTGGGCACCATCCTCGGCTCGGTCAACTTCATCACCACGATCATCTGCATGCGGGCCCCGGGCATGACCATGTTCCGGATGCCGATCTTCACCTGGAACACCCTGGTCACCTCGCTCCTCGCGCTGATCGCGTTCCCGATCCTCGCGGCCGCGCTGCTGATGCTCGAGTCCGATCGCCAGTTCGGCTCCCACGTCTTCGACGCGGCCCATGGTGGCCCGATCCTGTGGCAGCACCTGTTCTGGTTCTTCGGTCACCCCGAGGTCTACATCATCGCGCTGCCGTTCTTCGGCATCATCTCCGAGATCCTCCCGGTCTTCAGCCGCAAGCCGATCTTCGGCTACGTCGGCCTGGTCGCCGCGACCCTCGGCATCGCGATCCTCTCGGTGGCGGTGTGGGCGCACCACATGTTCGTCACTGGCGCGGTCAACCTGCCGTTCTTCTCCGGCATGACGTTCCTGATCGCGGTGCCGACAGGCGTGAAGTTCTTCAACTGGATCGGCACGATGTGGGGCGGGTCGGTCAGTTTCGACACCCCGATGCTGTGGTCGATCGGCTTCCTGACGACCTTCCTCTTCGGTGGTCTGACCGGCATCATCCTGGCGAGCCCGCCGCTCGACTTCCAGGTCTCCGATTCCTACTTCGTGGTCGCGCACTTCCACTACGTGGTCTTCGGAACCGTGGTGTTCGCGATGTTCGCCGGCTTCTACTTCTGGTGGCCGAAGATGACCGGCCGGATGCTCGACGAGCGCCTCGGCAAGGTCCACTTCTGGCTGCTGTTCGTCGGCTTCCACGCGACCTTCCTGGTTCAGCACTGGCTCGGTGTCGAGGGCATGCAGCGACGCATCGCCGACTACCTGCCCAGCGACGGGTTCACCTTCCTGAACCAGTTCTCGACGGTGGGCGCGTTCCTGCTGAGCCTGTCGATGCTGCCCTTCTTCTACAACCTCTACGTCTCCCGCAACGCCCCCAAGGTCGAGGTGGATGACCCCTGGGGTTGGGGCCGCTCGCTGGAGTGGGCCACCGCCTGCCCGGCGCCGCGCCACAACTTCGTCTCCATCCCGAAGATCCGCTCGGAGTCCCCGGCCTTCGACCTCCACCACCCGGAGATCGCCGCGCTGGAGCACGATGAGGACGATCTCGCCTCCACCGGCTCCAACAAGGAAGGCTGAGCCCGATGAAGTCTGAAGCCTGGATCTTCGTGGTCTGCACCGCCTTCATGGTGCTGGTCACCCCGGCCTACTGGTTCGTCACGTCGGCCTCCGAGGAGGGCGGCGACTGGACCGGCACCTCGGCGCTGGTGATGTGCACGCTGCTGTTCGCGATGATCACCGTCTACCTCGGCTTCCACGCGATCAAGATGGACCCGCGTCCCGAGGACCGCGAGGACGGCGAGATCGCCGAGGGCGCCGGGGAGTATGGCTTCTTCCCGCCGTTCTCCTGGTGGCCGCTGTGGGCCGCCCTCACCTTCGGTCTGATCGTTCTCGCCGTGGCCATGGCCGCCTGGTGGCTCTTCATCATCGCCGCCGTGCTCGGCCTGCTGGCCCTCGCCGGCTGGAACTTTGAGTACTACCGAGGCGAGTTCAAGCACTGAGCAGATGGACGTACGCGGGGCCCGATCCGAGATGGATCGGGCCCCGCTTCCCTTCTTGGGAAGCTCTTGGTGATGCCCGGTAGGGTTATCGCGCCCACGTCCCGGTTCAGGGCGTCGGGGTAAATGAATCAGGTCTGGAGCAGTCTCACCGTGTCAACGCAGTCACCGTTTCGCCGCCCGTCCGTGTTTGCCCGCCGCCGGGTGCTGTTGACCACGGCAGCGGCGGCCCTCGCGCCGGTGCTCGCCGCGTGCGGGGCAGACCCGGGCTCGAAGGAGCCCAAGAAGCCCGCCGAGCCGACGGTGCAGATCACGCCCAACATCGAGAACAACGCCACCGGCGTCGCGGTCGACAAGGTCGTCAAGGTCGATGTGGCCAAGGGGCGTCTCGACGAGGTCATGCTGACCGGCGCCAAGGGCACCAAAGTGCGGGGCACGATCACCGAGGACGGGCTCAGTTGGAGCGCGGGTGAGGTGCTCGAGCCGACCGCCTCCTACACCCTTGCGGTCACCGCCACCGGCGACGACGGTCTGGAGCAGACGAGCGAGATCAAGTTCTCCACCGAGGATCTCGGCCTGGACCGCCAGACCTACCCGTCGATCGCACCGCTCGACGGCGAGACGGTCGGCGTCGGGATGCCGATCATCGTGACGTACGACCTGCCGGTGACGAACAAGGCCGCCTTCGAGAAGAAGATGATCGTCGAGTCGACCCCGAAGCAGGAGGGGTCGTGGTACTGGGTGAGCGACAAGGAAGTGCACTACCGCCCGCGCACCTACTGGCAGGCCAACTCCACGATCAACGTGAAGCTCAACATCAACTCGGTCCCCGCCGGTGGCGGCATCTTCGGCCAGAAGGACCGCGAGATCACGTTCAAGACCGGTGACGCGCACATCTACCGGGCCAACGCGCAGACTCACCAGATGGAAGTCTTCAAGAACGGGCAGAAGATCAAGACGATCCCGATCACGACCGGCAAGGAAGGGTTCATCACCCGCAGCGGCGTGAAGGTGATCATCGAGAAGTTCAAGCGCAAGACCATGAACTCCGAGACCATCGGGATCAATCAGGGCGACCGGGAGTACTACAACATGGAGGGCGTGAAGTGGGCCATGCGGCTGACGTTCTCCGGTGAGTTCATCCACGGCGCGCCGTGGTCGGTCGCGCAGCAGGGCAATGCCAACGTCTCCCACGGCTGCACCGGGATGAGCGACGAGAACGCCAAGTTCCTCTACGACATGACCCGCCGCGGTGACGTCGTCGAGACCGTCGGCACCAACCGCGATATGACCTTCAGCAACGGCTGGGGCGACTGGAACACCTCCTACGAGGAATACCAGGCGGGGTCTGCCCTCGCCTGACCTGCGGCGCGCCGGGCGCCGCCTGAGTCCTCGGCGCGGTCTGAGTCGATAATGTGCACTGCAGTAAATAGCGCGTGACATCACGCGGTTGCTGCTTGCTTCCGGAAGCGGCTTTACCTACGTTCCAATGAGGACGTAATCGCGTTGCGCAGGGCTGACCCCGACGGCCCGCGCCGCCCTGGAAGGTGGACTCGTTGCCTCGGCCTGTGCTGGTGCTCGACCTGGACGGCACGGTGTGTCTCGGAGACACACCGGCACTTCTCTACGCCACCCGGGTGGCGGACCTCACCGACGCCCCTGAGGTGCTCCTGGAGACCGCAGCGGCCTTCCTCGGGCAGAGACTGCCGGAGACCGCCCCGAAGACGCTGACAGGCGCTCAGGACGGCTATGAGGCGGTCAAGATCCTGGGCCTGGCGGCCGGGGTCTCCGAGGAGCAGCTCAGCGCTGCGTACGTCGCGAGCCGGGAGGCGATCAGCGAGCAACCGGGTGACATCCGCACTCCCGACGGGCTCATCGACCTGCTCGACGGGATCGACGCGCACCGGGTGATCCTGACCAACTCGCCCGGCGGCAGCGGGCTCGACGCGATCCTGGAGCACCTCGGCGTACGCGACGTGGTCGACGAGGTGTGCACCGACGCGCTCAAGCCGACCCGGATGAAGGGGCACCTGGACGCCTTCCTCGACCACGTCGGTGCCGCCGACACGCCGGAGTGGTTGATGTCGGTCGGCGACATCTGGCGCAATGACCTTGCCCCCGCCGTCGAGCGTGGTTGTGTTGCTGCATACGTTGACGCCTTCGACCGCCGGCAGGGACCGGCCCATGTTCGTGCAGGATCGTTCGTGGACCTGTACCCCGCAGTCTCGGACTGGTCGAGTGACCCGTCATCCTTCATAGCAGCTCACCCCCTCAAGGAGTCTGTCCAATGTTGAGAACCCCCAGGAACCGGTTGCTGGCGGTCGGTGCCGCCGCATCGCTCGCCCTCTCGCTCGCCGCCTGCGGCGGCGGTGAGGACAGCACCGCGCCCGCGGAGGACCCCGAGGAGATCGTGCTGTCGCTGGTGCCCTCCGGTGACGTCGACTCGATCACCGAGAGCGCGAAGGGCCTGGAGTCGTTCCTCAGCGACAAGATCGGGATCCCCGTACGCGCCGAGGTGACCGAGAGCTATGCCGCCGCGATCGTGGCGATGAAGGCCGACCAGGCCCAGGTCGCGATGCTCGGCCCGATCGGGATGGTCCAGGCCGAGGACCAGGCCGGCGCGGTGCCGGTCCTCCAGTCGGTGCGCTTCGGCTCGGGGACCTACCACACCCAGTGGTTCACCAACGACCCCGAGACCTACTGCGCCGACGAGGTCAAGGTGGTCGAGGGCTTCAAGTACTGCAACGGCACCGACGCCGCCAAGACCGGTCCCGCCGGCGAGAAGGCGCTCGCCAAGATCAAGCCCGGCACCTCGATCGCCTTCGTCGACCAGGGTTCCGCCTCTGGCTACTACTACCCGGCCACCCAGTGGGGACAGGTCACCGGCGGCGACGCGCTCGTCGACCTCGACGCGCAGTTCGCCGGCGACCACGACGCCGCGGTCCTGGCCGTGGCGCGCGGTGACTACCCGATCGGGGTGAGCTTCGACGACGCCCGCGAAGAGGTCGCGGCCGACGAGCCGAAGGTCGCCTCCGAGGTCGTGGTCTTCGCCTACTCCACAGAGATCCCCAACGACGGCATCGTCGTCGCCGCCGGCCTCTCCAAGGAGCTGCGTACGAAGGTGACCAACGCGTTCACCGCGATGGCGAAGGACCCCAAGGGGCTCAAGACGCTGGAGGCCGTCTACGAGATCGAGGGTCTGGAGAAGGTCGACACGGCCGCGCTGAAGAAGGCGAAGTCCGTGGAGGAGAACTTCGGCGAATGAGCAGCTCGGATCCCGGGGACCGGACCAGCGGTGGTGGGCACAGCATCGTCTTCGACGACGTCTCGGTGGTCTACCCGAACGGCACCCGCGGCCTGGACAAGGTCTCCCTGACCATCTCGGCGGGGGAGTTCGTCGTGGTCGTCGGGCTCTCCGGGGCCGGCAAGTCGACGCTCGTCCGCACGATCAACGGCCTCGTGCCGGTCACCTCGGGATCGCTGTCGGTGGGCGGGACCGAGGTGGCCACGGCGCGCGGACGCCGACTGCGCCGGCTGCGTGCCGAGATCGGGATGATCTTCCAGGGGTTCAACCTGGTGACCCGCCGCTCGGTGATGGGCAACGTGCTCACCGGGCGGCTGCACGCCCAGTCGTGGGTGCGGTCGGCCCTCGGGCTGCACACCAAGGCCGACAAGGAGATCGCCTTCGAGGCGCTGGAGCGCGTCGGGATCGTCGAGAAGGCGTGGGTACGCGCCTCTCAGCTCTCCGGCGGGCAGCAGCAGCGGGTCGCGATCGCCCGCGCGCTGGCGCAGCAGCCTTCTGTGGTGCTCGCGGACGAACCGGTCGCCTCCCTGGACCCGCCGACGGCCAACCTGGTGATGCGTGACCTGCAACGGATCAACCGCGATCTGGGTATCACCACTGTGGTCAACCTGCACTTCCTCGATCTCGCCCGGCGCTACGCCGACCGGATCATCGGCATGCGCGCGGGTGAGGTGGTCTTCGACGGTCCCGCGGCCGAGGTCGACGATGCCGTCTTCGAGAAGATCTACGGGCGCTCGCTGACCGCCGAGGACGTCTTGACATGAGCGAGCGCAAGCGAGCGACCATAAGCCTCAGGCCGCCGCGTCCGTATTCTCCGCCCTATCGCACGGAGGCGGCGGCATGAGTCAGGCGACCCTCGAGCGCCCGGGCGGCTCGCCGAAGCAGGTACGTCCGGCCCAGCCGCCGCCGAGCCCGCTCCTCATCGGGGGCATCCTCGGTGCCGTCACCGTCACCGTGGTGGCGGGTTGGGCGATCGACTTCTCGCTCGCGCCGGTCATCGAGCAGTGGCCGATGCTGACGATGATCCTCGAGGAGGTCGTGCACCCCGAGTGGGCGGAGATCACCGACCCGTCCTCGCGGCTGTGGACCGCGCTGAAGGAGACCGCGGCCATCGCGATCATCGCGACCTTCGTGGGCTCGCTGATCGCC
The DNA here is from genome assembly GCF_045207335.1 of Nocardioides sp. NBC_00850. Classification (NCBI taxonomy): domain Bacteria; kingdom Bacillati; phylum Actinomycetota; class Actinomycetes; order Propionibacteriales; family Nocardioidaceae; genus Nocardioides; species Nocardioides sp. NBC_00850. The sequence continues at coordinate 4,997,982 of NZ_CP108845.1, read as the reverse complement.
CTCGGCGTGGCGCTGCTGGGCTCAAAGGTGAGCGCACCTCCCGCGGTCTACCGGGTCACCAAGCCGGTGATGTCGGTGATCCGGTCGCTGCCGGATTTGGCCTACGCGCTGGTCTTCGTCGCCGTCGTCACCGGCCCGCTTCCGGGGATCCTGGCGCTGACCATCTTCAACATCGGCATCGTCGCCAAGCTGACCGCGGAGAGCATCGACGCCGTCGATCCCGGCCCACTGGAGGCGCTCGACGCCGCCGGGGCGACCCGCTGGCAGCGGGCCCGGGTCGCGATCGTGCCTGCCGTGCTGCCCAACTACGCCTCGTACGTCCTCTATGTCTTCGAGCTCAACATCCGCGCCTCCGTGGTGCTGGGGGCGGTCGGGGCCGGCGGGATCGGGCAGCTGATCATGCTCTACTTCAACCGGGCCGACTATGCCCGGCTGGCGGCGGTCGTGATCGTCATCTTCGTGGTGGTCATCGCGATCGACCTGCTCTCCCAGTTCCTGCGCCGGAGGCTGGTATGACCTCGGCGACAGCGACGACGCGGCCGAAGCCGCCGCCGAAGTGGCCCTACACCGCGGTCGGCCTGGTGCTGATCGGCATCGTGCTGGTCGCCGCATGGTCGCTGGACGACGCCAAGTGGGAGCGGCTGCCGCAGTTCCCCGGAGAGATCCTGCAGTACGCCGGGCAGATGCTCGACGGCGTGCTCACCTGGCCCGGAGCGCATCCCGAGGGCCAGGCCGACCCGGAGCTCACCTACGGGGACTGGTGGCTGCAGTCGCTGAAGCTGATGGGGGAGTCGGTGGCGCTCGCCTGGATCGGCACCTGCGTCGGGGCGCTGTTCTCGTTCCCGCTGGCCTTCCTGGCCGCCTCCACCACCGCGCCGATGGTCGTACGCCTCCCGGTGCGGCTCTTCTTCAACGCCATCCGCGCCGTCCCGGAGATCCTGCTCGCGGTGATCGTGATGCTGCCGCTGTTCGGGCTCAACCCGATGGCAGGAGCGATGGCGATCGGCATCCACTCGATCGGTTCGCTTGGAAAGCTGACGCTGGAGAACATCGAGGCGGTCGACCCGCGCCCCGTCGAGGCGGTCACGGCGGCCGGTGCGACGTGGTGGCAGCGGATCCGCACGGCGGTCATCCCGCAGATGATGCCGGAGACCGTGGCGTTCTGGCTCTACCGCTTCGAGGTGAACATCAGGGCAAGCGCGATCCTCGGCGTCGTGAGCGCTGGTGGAATTGGTGCGTTATTAAACCGTGTCCTTCGGGGCCGTGAGTGGGAGTGGGGTGGAATCATGCTAGCTGTGATCATCATCGTGACGATCCTGGTCGACCAGCTGTCAGCAACGCTGCGTCACCGGATCCTGCACGGCGCCGAAGCCACTGCGGTGGCGGCATGACGAGTGCGCCGGTTCTCCCAGCCATCAGGGCCGCAATGCCGCGGCTCAACCCTTCCGAGCGCGCGGTCGCCGAGGTCGTGCTGACCCGTTCGGAGTGGGCCATCGAGGCGACCACCGCCGAGATCGCCGCCGAGGCTTCCGTCTCGACCGCGACCGTGGTCAGAGCCGCGCAGAGACTCGGGTTCCGCGGTTTCCCGCACCTCAAGGTGCTGCTGGCGCGCGACCTGGGCACGGCCAAGACCGAGACGACCGAGGGAGGCAGCCCGCTGACGGTGGTGCGCTCCTTCTTCGCCGACATCGCCGACTCCGCCTCCGACATGGTCGGGCTCCTCTCCGAGGAGCAGGTTACCCGGGCCGTTGAGCTGCTCGCCGAGGCCCGCTCGATCCTGGTCGCCGGCACCGGTGTCTCCTCGCCGGTCGCCCAGGACATCGCGATGAGACTGGGCTCCCAAGGCCTGAGCACCGTCGCGCCCAGCGACCACCTCGACCAGCTCATCCGCGCCCGTCTGCTCCAGCCGGGTGACGTCTGCGTCGTCGTCAGCGGCACCGGCGCCACCGCGCCCACCATCCAGGTCGCCCAGGCGGCCGTCGCCGGGGGAGCGGCCGTCATCGCGCTGACCTCCTTCACCGGCACCCAGCTGACCAAGCTCGCCGAGGTCGAGCTGGTCACCCCGCAGGGCGGTCGCGCCGGGTTCCGCCAGGAGCTCGACTCGATCATCCGGATCCCGCAGCTCATCCTCGGCAACGCGCTCGTGGCCGCCGTGGCGGCCCGCGACCCGGAGGCCGCCGCCAACGTACGCGCCCGGGTGCTCGAGGTCGTCGGCGGCGAGCTCGACCCCCAGGGCTGATCGCCTAGAGGTACGCCGCGAGCAGCTCCGCCTCGGCGCGGAGCTGCTCCGCCTTCTCGCCCGCGCCGTGGGACTCCAGGTCCGTCGCGGCGCTCAGCCGCTCGGTCTGCTCTTCGGTGATGATGCCTCGTACATCGTCGTCGGTCAGGTCGCGTCTCGCGGCCTCGGTGGCGCCCACGCCGCTCGCGGCGCCGGCGATCGGTCCGTCGCCCAAGAGGGCCGCCTCCGCCACCGGGAGCGCCTCGGCGTTGGCGATGGCCGACAGCGTCGATCGGAGCACGGCTGTGGCCGTGGTGTCGCGGGCCTTGCGGGCGGTGAGGAGGTCGGCTCGGAGTCGAGCCTGGAGGCCGGTCATGTGCTGGACCCTAGGGTCCGCGTGCGGTCGCGGGCAACCGGGTTTCGGCCGCTAGAACGCCCAGAAACGCACGTGGCGCCGTCCCCCGGAGGGAACGGCGCCACGCGGCGTACGAGCGTCAGCGTCAGTGGCTGAGCGGCTCCTCGATCGCCGAGTGACGGTGATCGTCGAAGTCGTGACCGTCGACCTGGTGACCCTCGTGGGCAGCCAGCTCGTGGGCCTCGTGCTCGGCGTGGTGGTGCGCCTCGCTGAGCTCCTCGGGAGTCGGTTTGTCCACGTCGTGGTCGTAGTAGAAGGCCCGGAGCTTCGCGCGGAACGACGGCTTGCCATTCTTCTTCAGCTCCGGCTCCTCGCCGGCCCGGCCGCGGTCGCGGACGGTCATGGCGTAGGCCTCGGCCTCGGGAAGCGGGAGGTGCTTCTCGTGGTAGGCGCCCTCCGGCGTACGGATGACCGTGCCGGTCTCATAGCCGTGCAGCAGCTTCTCGTTGTCGTGACGCTGCAGCGAGATGCACCAACGACGCGTGATGATGAACGCCGCGATCGGACCCAGGAACACGAACGCCCGCAGGAAGTAGGTGATCTGGTTGATCGAGAGGTCGAACTTGATCGCGATGATGTCGTTGCCGCCCGCGGCCCAGAAGCCCGCGTAGAACGTCATCAGCGCGACGAACGTGGCGGTGCGGGTCGGAGCGTTGCGCGGGCGCTGGAGCAGGTGGTGCTCGCGCTTGTCGCCGGTGATCCAGGCCTCGATGAACGGGAGCATCAGCACGACCATCCAGGCCGCCATCGGCAGCACGATGACCGGGAAGAAGATGTTCCACGACCAGGTCGAGCCCCAGAAGTGCGACTCCCAGCCAGGCATGATCCGCAGCGCGCCGTCGGGCCAGCCCATGTACCAGTCAGGCTGCGAGCCGGCGGTGACCTTGGTCGGGTCGTAGGGGCCGAACTTCCACACCGGGTTGAGCGAGAAGAAGGCGCCGAGCAGAGCCGTCACACCGAAGGTGATGAAGAAGAAGCCGGTCATCTTGGAGATGTAGTTCGGCACCATCGGGTAGCCGACGACGTTCTTCTCGGTGCGTCCGGGTCCAGGCCACTGGGTGTGCTTGTGGTAGATCAGCAGGATCAGGTGGGCACCGATCAGCGCCAGCAGGATCGCTGGGATCAGCAGCACGTGGATCGTGAACAGGCGTGGAATGATGTCGTCGCCTGGGAACTCGCCTCCGAACAGGAAGAACGAGAGGTACGTCCCCACGATGGGGATCGCCATCATGAACCCGTCCGCGGCCCGGATGCCGGTGCCGGAGAGCAGGTCGTCGGGGAGCGAGTAGCCGGTGAAGCCCTCGAGCGTGCCGAGGAGCAGCAGCGTCGCGCCGATGACCCAGTTGATCTCACGCGGCTTGCGGTGCGCGCCGGTGAAGAACACGCGCATCATGTGGATCATCATCGAGGCGATGAACAGCATCGCCGCCCAGTGGTGGACCTGGCGCAGCAGCAGGCCGCCGCGTACGTCGAAAGAGATGTCCAGCGTCGAGGCCATCGCCTCGGACATGTCGATGCCGCGCAGCGGCGCGTAGGAGCCCTGGTAGGTGATCTCGGCCATCGACGGCTTGAACCACAGGGTCAGGAAGGTGCCGGTGACCAGCAGGACCACGAAGCTCCACAGCGCGATCTCACCCAGCATGAACGACCAGTGGTCGGGGAAGATCTTGCGGGAGAGGAACTTGCTCAGCCCGCCGATGCCGAGGCGCTCGTCGGCCCAGTTCGCGGCCGCACCTGCCTTGGTCGGCTTGCCCGCCGGGGCAGCGGCTTCGGTGCCGTTGCTGGCGGCAACCTTGGACGTGTCGGTGCTCACTGGCCGCCCTCCTTGTAGCCGTACTGCTCAGCATCGGCGGCGTGGTCCTTGGACCAGTCGTCGAAGATCTCGTCGATGTCGTAGGTGTTGCGCTCCCAGAAGCTGACGCCCACAGGCTCAGGGTAGTCCGAGAGGGCAACGAGGAAGCCGTCCGCGTCGACGCCCAGGGGCAGCTGCGGCAGGTGGCGGCCGGCCGGACCGAAGATGACCTTGCCGTGGTCGGCGAGGTCGAAGGTCGACTGGTGGCACGGGCACAGCAGGTGGTGCGTGGTGCGCTCGTTCAGCGAGATCGGGCAACCGACGTGGGTGCAGATCTTGGAGTAGGCCACGATGCCGTTGACCGACCAGTTGCGGGTCACGTCGCTGTCGATGTCGTTGGGGTCCATCCGCAGCAGGATGGTGGCCGCCTTCGACTTGGCGATCTGCAGCGGCGCGCCGTGCAGGCTGCCGTCGAAGATCGTCGCCGGCTCGGCGTTGACCAGGTCACCGATCTCCAGGTCGCCCGGGCGGATCGGGGTGCCGACCACGTCGCGTACGACCCGCACGCCGGCATCCCAGACGGTGTGCTCGAGGCCGGCGCCCGGGTAGGGCTGCTCCTCGGTGATCTGGGCGTTGGTCTGACCCAGGTCCCTGAGGATGACGACCGCGGGCAGACCGAGCAGGGCGGCCGAGCCGATCATCGCGTTGCGGATGAAGGGACGGCGAGCCATGCCGGACTCGTGGAGCGCGGCCTTCAGCTCGGCGACGGCGGCCTCGCGGGTGGCGGGGGAGGAGGAGGCCGGGTGGCGGTCCTCGGAGTGCTCGATGTCGACGACGAGCTTGCGGGCCCACTGGATGACGCCGATGCCGAGGAAGAGGAGGGCGAAGCCGAGGCTCGATCCCAGCGCCAGGTTGGAGGCGCCGAAGCCGGCCCAGACGTCACCGTCGTAGCCGGGCTCGATGGCGAAGTACGCAACGACGAACAGCACCGAGCAGATCGCGGAGAGACCGAAGAACGCGCTCACCTGGCGCTCGGCGCGCTTCTCCGCCTTGGGGTCGACGTCGGTGGGACGCCAGTGATGCTCGTGCATGCCCGGGTCGGGCAGCAGCGCGTCGGTGTGCGCGTTGAGCTCGGGGTGCGAGTCGTCGTGCTTCTCGATCTCGCTGAGGTCGCTGCTCACTTGGCAGATCCCTTCTTGGTCTGGTTGGTGCGCGTGGTGTGCGCGGCGATCCAGAAGGCGAATGCCACCAGGACGCCGAGCCCGACCACCCAGGCGACGATGCCCTCGGTCACCGGACCGAGCGCGCCGTTGTTGAAGCCGCCGTAGTCAGGCTGCTCCTTCATCGACTCGACGTAGGCGATGACCGCCTTCTTCTCCTCCGGGCTGATGTTGCCGTCGGAGAAGGTGTCCATGGACTGCGGACCGGTCAGCATCGCCTGGTAGATGTGCCTCGGGTCGGTGTTGAGGATGCTCGGAGCCTCGCCGCCGCGCGGCATCGCGCCGCCGGCGCCGGTGAAGTTGTGGCAGGCGGTGCAGTTGGTCAGGAAGATCTGGCCACCGAGGGCGACCGCCTCCTCCCTCTCCTCTTCGGACGCGAAGGTCTCCGGGTCGTACTGCTCCCGGTCCGGGACGGCCGGGCCGGGGCCGAGGCTGGCGACGTACGCGGCCAAGGCGTCGATCTCGTCCTGGTTGAAGCTGGGGTCCTTGACCTCGACCTGGGCGCCAGGCTGGGCCATCGGCATCCGGCCGGTGCCGACCTGGAAGTCGACGGAGGCGGCACCGACACCGATCAGGGAGGGGCCGTAGAGCTTCCCGTTCTGGGTGGTGATGCCCTCGCCGTTGGAGCCGTGGCAGGTGGAGCAGTTGATCATGAAGAGCTCTTTGCCCTCGGCGACGAGAGCAGCGTTGTCCTTCTCCTGCTCGGCCTGGGAGGCCGGGGCGAGCGCGGCGTACGCGCCGCCGGTGCTCAACAGGGCGACCAGGAGCACGGCGGCACCGGCCAACGGGCGGCGACGGTGCCGCGACAGTCGACCGACGGAGCGGTTCAGTAGACGCACATTCAGTCCTTGGTCACTTGAGGAGGTAGATGGTCGCGAACAGGCCGATCCACACCACGTCGACGAAGTGCCAGTAGTAGGACACGACGATCGCGGAGACGGCCTGCTCGTGGGTGAAGCGCTTGGCGACGTACGTCCGGCCGAGCACGAAGAGGAAGGCGATCAGGCCGCCGGTGACGTGCAGACCGTGGAAGCCCGTCGTCAGGTAGAAGACCGAGCCGTAGGGGTCGTCGGGACCGGTGAAGCCGCTGTTGAGGGCGATGCCCTCCTGCACCAGGGCTGCGTACTCAGTCGCCTGACCGGCGATGAAGACCGCGCCCATGAGGTAGGTGAGGATGAACCACTCACGCAGGCCCCAGAGACGGACCGCGAACAGGGAGCCCTTGCGTCCGACCTGACCACGCTCGGCGGCGAAGACGCCGAACTGGCAGGTGAACGACGACAGCACGAGGATGGTCGTGTTGACCGCCGCGAACGGGATGTTGAGCACCTCGGTGTTGGCTTCCCACACCTCGGGGCTGACCGCGCGGATCGTGAAGTAGGCCGCGAACAGCGCCGCGAAGAACATCAGCTCGCTGGAGAGCCAGATGATCGTCCCCACGCTGACCATGCTCGGACGGTCGTGATGCCCGTGCAGGCGGGCTGTTGGAAGAGTCGATACTGTCGCCACGCCCGCCATTATGTCCTGCCCCCTTTCCAGAGTCTTCTTGGGACCCTGTGTGTCGTGTTTCAAGGTGCTGCTACACCCTTAGACACCGCTCAGGTTCGGTGTGTGACATGTGGCCGCAGGGCATGGTGTTGGCGCTAGCATCAGGGTGTGACCGACACCACCTCGAATTCACTGAAGATCCTCGTCTACAGCGACGACGTCGACGTACGCAAGCAGGTGATCCTCGCTCTGGGGCGCCGCCCGCACCCGTCTCTGCCGGAGGTGGAGTACGTCGAGGTGGCCACCGAGCCGGCCGTGCGTGCGCAGCTCGACGCCGGTGGCCTGGCGCTGGCCGTGCTCGACGGAGAGGCCGCGCCGGCCGGCGGGCTGGGGATCGCGAAGGCGGTCAAGGACGAGGTGAAGGACGCTCCGCCCATCGTGGTCCTCATCGGTCGTCCTCAGGACGCGTGGCTCGGCACCTGGTCGCGTGCGGAAGCCACCGTGCCGCACCCGCTCGACCCGTTCGAGCTGGCCCGGACGGTCGTGGGACTGCTGCGGCCCGTTAACGTTGGCGCATGACGTCCGCGCCCCACTCCTGGCCCGAGGTCCTCACCACGCTGGTCGCGAGACAGTCCCTGTCCGCGCACCAGGCGGCGTGGGCGATGGGGGAGATCCTCTCGGGAGAGGCGACGCCCGCGCAGATCGCCGCCTTCGCGGTGGCGCTGCGTGCCAAGGGCGAGACCGTGGACGAGCTCGCCGGGGTCGCCGACGGGATGCTGGCCAAGGCCAACCCGATCTTCGTGCCCGGGCGCGTGCTCGACATCGTCGGCACCGGTGGTGATCGGTCCTTCTCGGTCAACATCTCCACGATGTCGGCGATCGTCGCGGCCGGCGCCGGGGCCAAGATCGTCAAGCACGGCAACCGGTCCGCCTCCTCCAAGTCGGGATCGGCCGACGTGCTCGAGGCGCTCGGCATCCGGCTCGACCTCGACGTCTCCCGGGTAGGAGAGGTGGCCGAGGAGGCCGGGATCACCTTCCTGTTCGCCGCGGCCTTCCACCCGGCGTTCCGGCACACCGCTGTGGCCCGTCGGGAGATCGGCATCGCCACCGTCTTCAACCTGCTCGGCCCGCTGACCAACCCGGCTCGCCCCGCGTCCTCCGCGATCGGCTGTGCCGACGCCTCCGCCGCGCCGATCATGGCCGGCGTCTTCGCCCGCCGTGGCGTCGACGCCTGGGTCTTCCGCGGCGACGACGGCCTCGACGAGCTCACCACCACCACGACCTCACACGTGTGGATGGTCTCTCAGGGTGTCGTGACCGAGGCGACCGTCGAGCCCCTCGACCACGGCATCGGCCGCTCCACCGCCGAGGACCTGCGCGGCGACGACGCCGCCTACAACGCCGCCGTCGTCCGCCGTCTGCTCGCCGGGGAGAAGGGCGCCGTACGCGACGCCGTCGTGCTCAACGCCGGTGCCGCCCTCGCCGTCCACGACGCCGGGTCCGGCAGTGTCGACGAGCGTCTCGCGGGCGGCATCGCTCGCGCCGCCGACGCGATCGACTCCGGGGCTGCTCAGGCTGTGCTCGACCGGTGGGTTGCCGCTACCGCTCGCTGACCCCGCTCTGCGCGATCTAGATGATTATGCGCCGAGTCGGCTACACACGACGGGCTCAGTCGAGCCCGATGGAGAAGGCGGCTTCCAGGTCGACCTGGGAGTAGGTGCGGAAGGCGATGTGGGTCTCGGTCTCGAGCACTCCGGGGACCTTGTTGACCTTGTCGGCGACGACGTTGGCCACATCCTCGTGGGCACGGACGCGCACCAGGGCGATCAGGTCGATCTGGCCGGTGACGGAGTAGACCTCGCTGACGCCGTCGATGGCGGCGACGGCCTCGGCCACCTCGGGGATCTGGGAGACCTCGGCATTGATGAAGACGATCGCTGTGATCACGCAGGTCACGTTAGCCGATCCTCCTAGAGCGCCGCTGCCCGCCGGCCCGCACCGCCGATCGGACAGGTCCACTCGCCCTCGACGTGGGCGAGGCGTACCCCTGGGGACTCCAGCCAGCGCAGCACCAGCTCGGTCTCCTCGGCGCTCGCGGCCGGCACCGGACCGGGGGCTGGCAGGACCGTCTCGGCGCTGAGCTGGAGGTCGGCGACGTAGGCGTGGGCGTTGGCCTCACGCGGGATCACCCCGGCCCCGGCGAGGCGCCCGTGACGGACCACGTGGACCGCCCAGCGGCCGTCGTCCTCACGCCGGATCGCGGTGAGGTCCGGCAGCCGGGTGAGGCCGGTGAGCCGTTGGGTGCGCGCGGCGGCGCGCAGGTAGGAGGTCAGCCGGTCGCGGTGGACGGCCGCCTCCTCGAACCGCTCCTGCTCGGCCAGGCCGGTGAGCCGCTCGGTGACCGTCTCGACCACCTCGTCGGGCCGGTGGAGCAGCGACTCGCGGACCCGAGACACCAGCGCCGCGTAGGTCTCGGACGGGACGCTCTGGTCGCACGGGCTCAGGCAGCGATGGAGCTCGGCGAGGACGCACGGGGTCTTGCGCGGCAGCAGCGGGAGCCGGTCGGCGCACTGCCGGATCGGGAAGGTGTCGTGCAGCGCCTGGAGCGCCTTCTCGGCGACCTTCCTGGAGCCGAACGGGCCGAGGTAGTCCGCGTCGTCGTCGAGCACCTGCTTGACCAGCGACAGCCTGGGCCACGGCTCCTGGGTGAGCTTGACGAAGTGCATCTTCTCCGGGCGTCGCGAGCGGCGGTTGTAGGGCGGCTTGTGCTCGGCGATGAGGCGCAGCTCGCGCACGCCGGCCTCCAGCGCCGTCGCGCACTCGATGCCCTGCACGGTCGCGGCCAGGCCGACCATCTCGCCCATCCGGGAGCGCGTCTCGGAGGCGGTGAAATAGGTGCGTACGCGGGTGCGGAGGTCCTTGGAGGTGCCGATGTAGAGCGCCCGGCCCTTGTCGTCCTTGAACAGATAGACGCCGGGGGCGTGCGGCAGGTCCTCGGCCAGATGACGCTTCTTGCGCTGGGCGGTGGTGACCTTGGCGGAGAAGACGGCCAGGTCCTCGAGAGTCTGCACGCCGATGTTGCCGAGGCGCTCCATCATGCCGTGGAGGACGTCGACCGTCGCGCGGGCGTCGGAGAGGGCGCGGTGGTTGGGGGTCGTGGGGGAGCCGAAGACCCGGGCCAGGGAGCCGAGCTTGTGGTTGGGCGCCTCGTCGCGGGTGACCACCCGGCGGGCGATCTTCACCGTGTCGAGCACCTCGAAACGCGGCCAGGGCCGCTCCTGCTTGGCGGCGAAGTGCTTGAGGAAGCCCACGTCGAATGGGGCGTTGTGGGCGACCAGCACACAGCCCTCCGCGAACTCGAGGAACGCCGGGAGCACCGACTCGATGGTGGGGGAGGAGGCGACCATCGAGTTGGTGATCCCGGTCAGCACGGCGATCGAGGGGGGAATGCCGGTGTGGGGGTTGACGAGGGTCTGGAACTCGCCCAGCACCTCGCCGCCGCGCACCTTCACCGCGCCGATCTCGGTGATCATGCCGCCGTTGTCGGGGCTGTTGCCGGTGGTCTCCAGGTCGACCACGCAGAAGGTCAGGTCGCGCAGCGGCCTGCCGAGCTCGTCGAAGCCCCGCTGGGCCTCCCAGCCTCCGGTGGCCTGCTCGCGCTGGCGGCGAGCGACGGCCCGGGCGCGCATCTCCTTGCGTGCCTCTCTCACCGCTGCCGTGCTCATGCGAACACATTAGCGAGTGCCGCCGACAGTCTTGCGGCACTAGGGTGTGGCCACCTGACATGGGAGGTGTGGGCGATCGCTGCGAGAAACAGCGGCACCGAGGGGTCGACGTCCGGCAACGAGGACCGGCCCTGGGCCAGGTGGTTCGCTCGCTCGGGCTCGTTGCAGGTCGAGCCGGCCGAGGCCGGTGAGCAGGCCAGGACGCTGCTGAGCGAGGACGGGCAGACCGCGGCGCTGCGGTTCAACGAACGTGTGCTCGACACGCTGACCGGCGATCTGGCCGGCCTGGTCGAGTACGTCACCGTCCTCGACGGCGCCAAGGCCGACGAGGTCCTCAACACCCAGAAGCTGATCGACAACGCCTTCGCCCGGGTCTCGGCCCAAGGTGTCGACCGGTTCGTGGCCTGGCTCGCGGAGCTGCGTACGCAGGGCCATCCGGCGATCGCGGTCCAGGCGCTGCACGCCTACGGACGGCTCGCGGACGGCGACCTGGCCGTGGTGGCGACCTCGCTGGAGTCCGCCGCGGACCGGGTGATCCTGATCGCGGCCGCCGCGCTGCACCGCCCGCCCGAGGACGCCGCCCGGCTCGCGATCGAGACCGAGCACGACGCCTCCATCGCCTACGCCGTCATCCACGACGTGCTCCGTCAGCGGACCGTCCCCGACATCGCCCGGTTCCTCCGGGCGCTGCACCTGCTCGGCGCGCCGGACCTGGTCAACGACACGGTGAAGCAGTTCGCGGCCCCTGCCAGCGGTCGCTCGAACCTCGACAAGGCGCTGCTCTACGTCGCGCTGTACGCCAGCCCGAGGCTGCGTGAGATCGCCCTGGACCTGCTCTGGCGCACCCTCGGCGCGATCGGTGACCTCGGCCGGGCGCCGGGTCCCGCCCAGCAGCAGGATCTCGTCGCGGCGTTCTGGGAGCTGTGCCCGGGCGGACGCGTGCTCGAGGACTGGTTCAAGCTGCGCCTCGACGGCAGCGAGAACGCCGAGGAGGCGCGCGAGCACGTGGTCCTGCTGCTGCGGGGCAGCCGGGGACCCGGCCGCGACAGCCTCCTGGCAGCCATGGCCGGCGACGCGACGCCGATGAACCTCAAACGCATCTGCGAGACCCTCATGGAGGAGGGCGACGAGGCCCAGGCGGCGATGCTCGTCCGCGCGCTCGCCCACAGCGGCCACATCGAGCGACTCGGCGACTTCCTCGACCGGTGGTCGTGGGCGCAGCCGTCCGCCGACACCACCCGAAAGCTTCTCCACTGGGTGCTCACCCCGGAGGGCGCGGACCGCGAGCCGATGGCGTCCGCCGTCGTGGAGGGCATCGCCGGCTATCTCGCCGACGGCCACGGCAGGACGCTGGGCGAGGACCTTCGGCGCCACGCCGCGACCCTGGTCAGGCTCCGCCCCGCCGAGGAGATCGTGGGTCTGCTCGGGCACGTGCCCTCCCGGGTCGGCAGACGGGGCCGGTCGGCCGTCGCCGCCGACGTCGGCTGGAGGCTCGCCGAGGATCTGCTCGTCTACCCGGCGCCGACCGAGGAGACGTACGTCGCCTGGTACGCCGAGTGCCTCGCCGCCCTCGAGTCGGCCGGGTTCACCGACGCGGTGCGTACGTCCTGGCATCACCTCGCCGACGAGGCGATCAACCGCCGTGGTGCCGGGCCGACGATCGCCGAGACCGCCCATCAGCTCCTGAGCAAGGAGCTCGCCGGCACGGCCGACCGGCTGCTGATCCGCTATCTCGACCAGGCGCAGAGCGTCACCCCCACCGACATCGTCGGCATCACCACCCGGCTGCGCCTGCACCGCTATCCGGAGGCGAGTCGCGCCGGGGTCCTGCGCCGCTCGGTGGGGCGGTGGCAGGACCGGGCCCGAGTCGATGCCGTCGTGGAGGCCCTGGTCGCCGCCGGCCAGGAGGAGGAGGCCGAGTGGGTCAGGGCCGGGTCGTCGTGAGCCGGGTCTGTCTGAGGTAGCGGCGCCCCGCACCGACGAGGAGGACGAACGCGCCCGAGGCGACGATCATCACCAGGGCACGCAGGCTCCACACGCTCCACACGGAGTCGTCGTCGATCCGGTGGCGGACGGCGCTGAGCAGCGTCAGTGCGACCAGGTACAGCGCCAGCACGACGAACGGACGGTTCGCCGGGTCACGAGAGACCAGCCGCGCGCCGTGGTTCTTCGCGTCGTACCAACCCAGGCCGGGGACCCGGAGATGATGGAGCCAGGGGAGCACGAGGAGGACGAGCGATCCCCAGCCGATCACCGCCACGCCCTTCCACACCCGGTCCCACGCGGACTCGTTGACGACCAGCGCGATGGCGACGAAGGCCGCGTACGCCGCGAACGGGAGGAGCCGCTGGGCACCCGTCCCGAGCAGGTCGGAGCGCACGGCCAGGACGACGCAGGTGACTGCGTACAGGATCAGGATCGGGATGGTGTTGAGCACGGCCAGGGTCTGCCAGTCGCCGCCCACCGCGACCAGGACGACCAGCGCGAGCACCAGGTTCACGAGCAGGATCAGCCAGAACGAGTCGCCGGTGCGGCCGGGGAGCCGTGATGCCCGCGGCTCGTGCAGGCCGCTGGGGACGTACCTCTCCGCGCTCAGCGCGTAGACCTCGCGGCTGAGGGCGTAGGTGAACACGATGCCGGACCCGATCGGGGCCAGGATCGCGGCGATCCGGACCAGCACGACCAGCCAGTCGAGCGGCGCCCCGGCCAGCGTGGCCGCGTCGGTCAGGCGAGCGTAGGAGGTGCCGTGCTCGGCCCCGGAGCCGGCCATGTGCTCGGCGTAGACCAGCTGGAGGGCGGAGTAGAGCAGGAACGAGCCGACGACCGTGCCGTAGACCGCCCAGCGCACCCGCCTGGCCACCTCGCGACGGCCGCCACGGACCTCGCCGGTCACGTCCAGGGGCGCCTGGAAGCCGATGTAGGCGTAGATCACGCCGCTGGTGATCAGCGCGCTCAGTACGCCGGTCGACGTCGGCCCGGCGGCCGGTCCGGGGCCGGTGAGGGGAGCGGGGACGGCGAGCGCCAGGCACACCACGAAGACCACCGGGATGGCGATCTTGAGCAGCGTCAGGGCCGCGTTCGTGCGGAGGACGAGCCGTCGGGGCAGCAGGACGAAGGCGATGATCGCGGCGGTCACCAGCACCGCCAGGGTCGATCCGGTCCCGGTGAGCCCGCCGTCGCCGGCCAGGGCGGGGACGATCTCGGCCAGCCCGTTGACCGCGGCCGCCGCCTGGGCGGCCGGGTTGATGGCGTACGAGATCCACAGGGATGCCGCGAGGATGATCACCACCAGCGGCCCGAAGGCGTCGTGCGGGTGGAACAGCAACCCGCCGGTGCGCTGGGAGATGAGCCCGAACTCGACCATCACGACCGCGATCGTGAGCATGAGTACGCCGCCGGCGGCCCAGCCGAGGAGCGCGGCCTCGCCCAGGCTCTCGTGGAGGGTGGGAACGGCCAGGAGCCAGCCCGATCCGATCACGCCGCCCGCGGCGAGACCGACGACCTCGACGAGGCTCAGCTTGTCGGCCTGATCGGCGGGTCGCTCGTCCCTCTCGTCCTTCGCAGGCTCTTCGGAGGCAACGGGCGTGACCGGTGTGACGGGCGTGACGGGCTCAGCGGGCTGCGGAGCGGGAGCCACGGGCACCTGCGCCCGTCGCATCGCCTCGAACGCGATCGCGGTCATCAGGCCCCCGACAGCCGCGACCCAGAAGCTCGACTCGTGCAGCAGCTCGCGGAATCCCGGGGACTTGAGGGCGTTGAGCTGGACGCTGCCGTAGATGGACATCACGAATCCCGCGGCGCACAGGATCATCCTGGCGATCGCGCTGAGGGTGTGCCGCACGCGCTGGTCTCCCACTCCCGATGATTCGAACGTCGGGAGAACCTATCGAATCAGGCCGGGGTGGCGCAGGAAGCCTGCTGGATCAACCGAGCAGGGGCGAGAGCGAGGAGAGCGGGACGGTGCGCGCGCCGGCGCGGCGTACGTCCTTGACGACCTCGGCGTCGTCGGTGGCCACCAGGATCACGCGGCCGGCGGGCTCGGCGTCGACGAGGTCGCGGATGACGTCGTCGGCGATGACGCCCTCGGGGGAGAAGAGGACCTTGACGCCGCGCGGAGGCACCGCGGTGGGACGTACGGATGCGGAGTGGGCGTCGAAGACGACGGTCGTCTCGGCGCCGGTGCGGGCGGCGATCGGCGCGATCGCCCGCAGCAGCCGCAGCCGCTGGGCATCGAGCGCCGAGCCGGGCCACAGCGCCTTGGAGACGTTGTAGCCGTCGACGATCAGCCGGACCCGCGGCATCGCCAGGAACTGCTCGAGGTGGGCGCTGCTGGTGACCCCCGCACCGGCGGCGGCGTCCGCGGAGGCCAGCTCGGCCTCCACCCGCTCGCCCGGGGTGCCGGTGACCGGCGGCAGCGCCAGCTCGCGACGCAGGCCCCCGGCCGCGTCGAGCAGCGTGTCGAGCAGGAACCGGGCCCGCAGCGAGGCATCCTCGCGGTCCGTCTTGGACGTACGCCGCTCGGCAGCGGCCTCACGCTCCAGCTTGTCGATCTGGCTGCGGAGCTGCCGCAGCTGGCGGTCACGTGCGGCGAGCTCGTCCTCGGCGCGGGCGAGCGCCGTGCGAGCCTCGGTCAGAGCCTCGTCCAGCCCCGTGCCGGCCTCGCGGGCGGCGGCCCGGGCCTCGCCGAGCTTGCGTCGCAGGGCGGTGTTGTCGGCCTTGAGGTCGTCGAGGCGGGCCTTGCGGTCGGCACGCACCTCGCGGAGCTCGTCCTCGGCCGCGGCGAGCTTGCCGCGCAGCCGGGCGACCTCGGCGTCGACCACCGGCACCGCGGCGGCCTCCAGCCGGTCCAGGGCCTCCTTGAGCGAGACCTCCCAGCCGTCGGGGCGGATGAGCCAGACGACCGCGGCCGCCTCGGCCGGATCCTCGGGGAGGACCACGTCGTCGGAGGAGCCCTCGGAGACGTACGCCGGTCGCAGCTGGCTGCCGACCTTCTCCCGGACCTCGTCGTCGCTCTCGAGCACCGAGGCGATCATCGCGCCACCGGCCTTGGCCCGCCGGGCGGGCGCGAAGTCGGCGATCCGCTTGAGCGCGGGCGGCAGGCGCACCACGTCGGGAAGCACCCCGGCCGTGAGCGCGACGATGCGCCCCCGGACCGTGTCGGGGAGCGTCGCGTACGCGGAGACCTCCATGTTCCAAGTGTAGGGACCCGGTCCGCGATCGCCGCCTTGAATACCGTGCTGCGATGGTGGTGACACGCCGGACGCAACCGGGCGAAAGCAAAAATGTCGGTGCTCGGTGAGACCGTCACTCACATGACGACGAGAATCGACTGTGACACCTGCCTCGTGCGGGGACTGGCGTGCCACGACTGCGTGGTCACCGTGCTTCTGGGGCCGCCTCCGGAGCTGACCATCGAGGACGACGAGCGCCGGGCGCTCGACGTGCTGGCCGAGGGTGGACTGGTCCCGCCGCTGCGCATGGTGGAAGGGATGTAGCCGAACTTTTGGGCGTGGGTGGTTGGCAGGTGGGGGATGCCGTCGGCTAGTGTGCGCAGGAACTTGGCGCTCGTGGAAGTGGGTCAACCGGCCCACGCGAGTGTCGC
Source organism: Nocardioides sp. NBC_00850 (assembly GCF_045207335.1). Classification (NCBI taxonomy): domain Bacteria; kingdom Bacillati; phylum Actinomycetota; class Actinomycetes; order Propionibacteriales; family Nocardioidaceae; genus Nocardioides; species Nocardioides sp. NBC_00850. Next base: position 4,981,522 of record NZ_CP108845.1, on the reverse strand, counting down.
GCTTAGTCCAGGCCCGCTTCGGGGCGGGCCAGGAGCCGGGGAACCACACCGGTCGTACGCCGCGAAAACGGAGTGCGATCACCTGGGGTGCATCCGCCGCAAGGGCGATCTGGGAGACCAGATCGAGGAGCGGTGGTAAGGCAGGTCGTGCCTGAACCCGTCAGCTCACCCGGTAGGCGTCAACGACTACACACAAGGAGACCGTCCGCTCGTGACACGCGACCGGAAGCGACTCATTGCCGGAGCAGCCGGCATCGCCGCCATCGGTGTCGCCGGGATCATTCCCGCAGCGACCCCCGCCCAGGCAGACCCTGACATCGACGACGTTCGCAAGAAGGTCGACAAGCTCTACACCCAGGCCGAGGCGGCCAACGAGGACTACAGCAACGCCAAGCTGCGGCTTCAGGACCTCAAGGACCAGCTCGACGACCTCAGCTCCGACGAGAAGCGTCAGAGCAAGGAGCTCGACAAGATCCGCGCCGAGCTCCGTGACTCCGTGCTGCGGCAGTTCGAGGGCTCCGACGTCTCTGCCGTCGGCCAGGTGATCACCTCCGAGGACCCGCAGGAGTTCCTCGCCGGTCTCTCCACCGTCTCGTCCTACAACGCGCTGCAGGCCGACCTGCTGGCTCGGTACAACACCGAGGCGGAGGCCCTCCAGGTCCGCCGCGAGGCCACCGAGGACGCCAAGTCCCAGATGGCCAAGGTCAAGACGACCATGCAGCAGAAGAAGAGCGAGATCGACAAGAAGTACGAGGCGGCCCAGGCCGAGCTCGACGAGCTGGAGGCCGATGAGCTGGAGGAGTTCCAGTCCACCGACACCAGCATCCCCTCCAACCTGCCGCCGCCCTCGGGCCGCGCCAAGGTGGCCGTCGACTATGCCCTCGCCCAGGTCGGCGACTCCTACGTCTACGGCGCCACCGGCACCGAGTCGTGGGACTGCTCGGGCCTCACCATGGGTGCCTGGGGCCAGGCCGGCGTCTCGCTCCCGCACTCCTCCTCGGCGCAGTACAGCAGCGGACCCCAGGTCTCGCGCGACCAGCTCGCCCCCGGTGACCTGGTCTTCTACTACAGCCCGATCAGCCACGTCGGCATCTACATCGGCAACGGCATGATCGTGCACGCGTCCAACCCGAGCACCGGTGTGAAGGTCTCCCCGATGGACGAGATGCCCTACACGGGCGCCGTCCGCCCGGGCTGAGTTGACCCAGGACCCCGAAGAGGCCGATCGTTCGCAGGTGCGAACGGTCGGCTCTCTTCTTTCCCGCATCCAGGCCCATCCCGCCCTGATCGGGGCCGGGCTCGTGCTGGTGATGCTGCTCGCCGGGTTCGTCGGCTGGCGGCTGACCGGCGGTGGCGAGTACGTCGCACCGACCCCGAGCAGCGCGCCGGTCGTGCGCGCCGACACCGAAGGCGCCCGGGCCTCGCTGGAGGAGCTGGTCGACGGCGTACGTGACGGGGCGGAGCCCGAGGGCGAGGACGCCGCCTCGGTGGCGGTGCGCAACGCCCGGGCCATCGGCATCGGGGACGTCACCGCGAGGTACGTCGCCGAGTCGGGCAACGTGGAGCCGGACGGCTCCTGGACGGCCGACGTGGAGATGTCGTGGCGCACGCCCGGCGACCCGGCGCTGACCGAGGAGCTGAAGGTCGGCTTCGACGCCGAGGGCGCGATCAGCGGGTTCTCGGCGGCCCAGGGCACCCGGCTGCCGCTGTGGCTCAGCGGCCCGGTCGAGGTGCGCCGCACCGGCTCCACGCTCGTGGTCGCCCAGGCGTCCGCCGAGGTCGCCGACCGCTACGCCGAGCTGGCCACCACCGCCGTCGCTGGGGTCCGCAAGGTGATCCCCTGGAACGACCCGCGCCTGGTCCTCGAGGTGCCCGCGAACGGCCTCGACTCCGCTCTCGGCGCGCAGCCGGGCACCTACACCGCCGTCGCGGCGGTGACCGCGACCGTCGATGGGTCCACGAAGGCCGGGACCCCGCTGCACGTATGGGTCGACCAGGGCGTTATCGGCGACCTCGATGCCCCCGGCGCCCAGATCGTCATCACCCATGAGGCCACCCACGCGGCCACCGACGCCGCGACCAACACCCGCCGGCCGATGTGGCTGGTCGAGGGCTTCGCCGATTACGTCGCGCTCCGCGACACCAAGCTGCCACTGTCGAAGACCGCAGGCCAGATCCTCGCTCAGGTACGCGAGGACGGCGCCCCCGAACACCTGCCGGGCAAGGCCGAGTTCAACACCCGCTCGGAGCACTTCGGCGCCGAGTACGAAGCCGCCTGGCTCGCCTGCGAGGTGCTCGCCGAGGCCGGCGGCGAGCAGGCCCTGGTCGACCTCTACGAGGAGACCGGGCGCGGCATCGGCTTGGAGAAGGCGCTGCAGGCAAGCTTCGGCTTCGGGGAGGACGAGCTGACCGCCCGCTGGCGGACCCGTCTGTCACACTCGGCTCGATGACGGGGGCAGAAATGAGTGCAACGCGGCGTACGTCCTGGGTGGTTCTCGTCCTCGGGGCGGTGGCGTTCGTGGTGCTCGCCTGGACGTTGATCCCGTGGCACCCCTACCCGGGCGGCGCGCTCGACCTGCCCGACGAGCGTGACGTGTTCACGCCCGAGGAGCTCGAGCGGATGCTGGCCTACTCCGGCACCGCTCGCTGGATCAGCCGGGCCTCGCTCGTCGTCTCCCTGGTGGTCGCCTGCGTGCTCGGGTTCACCTCGCTGGGCCGGCGTCTGGTGGCGCGGCTGCGTGGACCGTGGCTGCTTCGGGTGGTGCTCGCCGTCGCCGTGGTCACGCTGCTCGGCTGGATCGCGACGCTGCCGTTCGGGGTGGCCATCCACCGGCTGCAGATGCGCTACGGGCTCTCCCGGCAGGCGTGGGGGCCCTGGCTGGGCGACTCGCTGCTGAACCAGGTCGTCGGCATCGTGACCACCTCCGTGGCGCTGCTCGCTCTCTTCGCCTGCATCCGCCTCTGCCGGCGTTGGTGGCCGGCCGTCGCCGCCGTCCTGGTCGCGGCCCTGGTGGTGGTCGGCTCGTTCGTCTACCCCGTCGTCATCGAGCCGCTGTTCAACGACTTCGAGCCGCTGCCGCGCGGCCAGTTCCGGACCGAGGTGATGGCGATCGCCGAGCGTGAGGGCGTCGAGCTCGACGACGTCCTGGTGGTCGATGCCTCCCGGCGTACGACCTCGCTCAATGCGTACGTCACCGGCTTCGGCTCCACCCGCCGCGTCGTCCTCTACGACAACCTCGTCGACTCGCAGCGGGGCGCGGCCGCGCGCGGCGCCGTCCTCTCCGTCGTCGCTCACGAGCTCGCCCACGCCAAGCACGACGACGTCCTGGTCGGCACGGTCATCGGAGCCGCGGGCGCGGTCGCCGGCGTCGGTCTGCTCGGCCTGCTGCTGTCCTACCGCCGCCAGGACGAGTACGCCACCCCCGAAGCCGTCCCGATGCTGATGGCCGTCTTCGCGCTGGCGAGCGTACTGGCGATGCCGATCCAGAACGGCCTCAGCCGGCACGTCGAGGCCCGCGCCGATGTCGACGCGCTCCATGCCACCGGCGACCTGGAGTCGTTCACCCGGCTGCAGCACGACCTCGGTGCCCGCTCGCTCTCCGACCCGTCCCCGCAGGCCTGGTCGCAGTCGTGGTTCGGCTCACACCCGACGACCCTGCAGCGCATCGCGATCGCCCACCGCGTCCTCGACTGAAGCCGAGTCGGCTCGTCCTGACCGAAAACAGCGCCGAGTCGGCTCGTCAGAACGAGCCGACTCGGCGTGGTCTTACTTGCTGTAGAGCGCGTCGACCTCGTGGCTGAACTCGCGCATGACCACGTTGCGCTTGAGCTTGAGGCTGGGGGTGAGCTGGCCACCCTCCTCGGTCCAGGACTCGGGGATGATCGCGAACTTGCGGATCGACTCGGCCTTCGAGACCGCCTTGTTGGCGTCGTCGACGGCGCTCTGGATGGCCGCGCGCAGGTCGTCGTCCTCGACGAGATCCTCGATGTTGCCGGACTTGCCGTTGGCCTCGGCCCAGGTGGGCAGCGCCTCGGGATCGATGGTGACGATCGCGCCGATGAACGGCTGGCCGTCGCCGACGACGATGCACTGGTCGACGAGCACGTGGGCGCGCAGGCGGTCCTCGAGGACGGCCGGGGCGACGTTCTTGCCGCCGGCGGTGACCAGGATCTCCTTCTTGCGGCCGGTGATCTTGACGAAGCCCTCGTCGTCGACCTCGCCGAGGTCGCCGGAGTGGAACCAGCCCTCCTCGGTCTTCGCGTCCGAGGTCGCGGCCGGGTTCTGCCAGTACTCCTTCAGCACCTGGCCACCCTTGAAGAGCAGCTCGCCGTCATCGGCGACACGCACCGAGGTGCCGGGAATCGGCCGGCCGACGGTGCCGATCTTGAACGCCTCGGGCAGGTTGACGGTGAGCGCGCCGGTCGTCTCGGTGAGGCCGTAGCCCTCCAGGACGGTGACGCCGATGCCGCGGTAGAAGTGGCCCAGGCGGTCGCCGAGCGGCGCCCCGCCGGAGATCGCGTAGGAGCAGTTGCCGCCGAGCGCGGCGAGCAGCTTGCCGTAGACGAGCTTGGAGAACAGCTTGTGCTTGGCGGCGAGCAGGAACGGCGCCTTGCCGGTCTCGGTGGCCCGGGAGTATTCGATGGCGACCTCGGTGGCCATGTCGAAGATGCGGCCCTTGCCGTCGGCCACGGCCTTCTGCGAGGCGGTGTTGTAGACCTTCTCGAACACCCGCGGCACGGCCAGCACGAAGGTCGGCTGGAAGGTGCCGAGGTCGGCGACGAGGTTCTTGATGTCGGGGGTGTGGCCCAGACGGGTGCGGGACGTGATGCAGCCGATCTGGATGATCCGCGCGAAGACGTGCGCGAGCGGCAGGAACAGCAGCGTGCTGCGGCCCTCGATGTTGAACAGGCCGTCGAGCGAGTCGACGACGACGCCGAGCTCGAACATGAAGTTGCCGTGGGTCAGCACGCAGCCCTTCGGGCGGCCGGTGGTGCCGGAGGTGTAGATCAGCGTCGCGGCGTCGTCGGGGGTGACCGCGCTGCGGCGGGCCTCGAGCTCCTCGTCGGTGATGTCGGCACCGAGCTTGACCAGCAGGTCGACGGCGTTGTCGTTGATCGACCACACGCTGTTGAGCGCCGCGCAACCCGCGCGGACCTCGCTGATCCGGCTCATGTGGCCGGCGTCCTCGGCGATGATCGCCACGGCGGCGGAGTCCTGGAGGATCCATTCGATCTGCTCGGCCGAGGAAGTCTCGTAGATCGGCACCGTCGTCGCGCCGGCGAACCAGATCGCGTAGTCGATCAGCGTCCACTCATAGCGCGTCTTCGAGAGCAGCGCGACCCGGTCCCCAGCGCCGACGCCCGCCGCGATCAGTCCCTTGGCGACCGCCGAGACCTCAGCGAGGAACTCGGACGACGTCACGTCGACCCAGGAGCCGTCCGCGCCTGGCCGGCTGAGGACGGCGGCATCGGGTGCCTCGGCGGCGTTGCGCACGACATCGTCGCTCAGACTTCCGGTGGGGGGAACAACGTACGTCGCGGGCGTGGAGAACTCGCGCACTAGGGCCTCCGCATACTGATGGTAGGTGGGTACGAACCGGAGGTTACCCCCGTCACAGCCCGACCATTTCACCGGGATGCTATCCGGTACGCTCCATGGCACCTAGCAAGTCAGGGAGTGAGGACACCACCGATGGCCGATCAGACCACCTCGACGATCGTGATCGAGGCCGCGCCCTCGGCAGTGATGGCGGTGATCGCGGACTTCAAGTCCTATCCGGCCTGGGCCAAGGGCATGCAGGAGGTCAGCGTCCTCGAGACAGGCGTCGACGGGCGGGCCGAGCAGGTCCGGTTCGTGCTGGATGTCGCGCCGATCAAGGACGAATACACCCTGACGTACGACTGGGACGACGACCGCCAGGTGACCTGGTCGCTGGTGAAGGGCAACCTGCTGCGCTCGATGGACGGCGCCTACGTGCTGCGCGACCTCGGCGGTCGCACCGAGGTCACCTACCGGCTCGCGCTCGACCTGAGCATCCCGTTGATCGGCATGCTCAAGCGCAAGGGCGAGAAGGTCCTGATCGACACCGCGCTGCGAGGCCTCAAGCAGAGAGTCGAGAAGTAGGGCATGCCTTCGTGAGAATCCTTCTCTTCACCGGCAAGGGCGGCGTCGGCAAGTCGACCGTCTCGGCCGGCACCGCGGCGATGTCCGCGGCCCGCGGCCTGCGCACCCTGGTCCTCTCGACCGATGCCGCCCACTCTCTGGGCGATGCGTTCGGGGTCGACGGCGCGTTGGGTTCGGAGCCGGTCCAGGTCACCGAGCACCTCTACGTCCAGCACGTCGACGCCCAGCGCCGCTTCGAGGAGTCGTGGGCGGAGGTGCAGGGCTATCTGCTGAGCGTCCTGGACACGATCGGGGTGGACCGGATCGCCGCCGAGGAGCTGACCATCATCCCGGGGGCCGAGGAGGTCTTCGCGCTCCTGGAGCTGCGCCGGATGGCGGTCTCGGGGGAGTGGGACACGATCGTGGTCGACTGCGCCCCGACCGCCGAGACGCTGCGGCTGCTCGCCCTTCCCGAGGCCCTGGGCTGGTATCTCGAGCGCATCCTCCCGGTGCAGCGCAAGATGGTGAAGGCGCTCAAGCCGGTGCTGACCAAGGCGGCCGGGGTGCCGATGCCCGGCGACTCCGTCTTCGACGCCCTGGTGCGGCTCCACGACGAGCTCGCGGAGGTCCGCGCCCTGCTGTCCGGCCCCGAGGCATCCGTACGCATCGTGCTGACCCCCGAGCGGGTCGTGCTCGCCGAGGCGCGACGCTCCTGGACGACGCTCTCCCTCTACGGCTACCGCGTCGACGGTGTGGTAGCCAACCGGATCTTCCCGGCCGGCGGCTCCGACGACTGGCGCGCCGGCTGGGTCAAGGCCCAGGACGACGTGCTCGGCGACGTCGGCGCCTCCTTCGAAGGTCTGCCGGTCTGGCGCTCGTTCTACCGGCCGACCGAGCCGGTGGGCGTCGAGGACCTGCGCGAGGTAGCCGAGGCGGCCTATGCATGGACCGGCAGCGTCGACCCGCTCGCCGTCCCCGAGACCGCGGCTCCGTTCCGCACCGAGACCACCGGCGAGGCCACGATCGTCCATCTGGCGCTGCCCGGGCTGGCCCAGTGGGTCGAGCGCGACCAGGTGCAGCTGGGCCGCAACGGCGACGAGCTGGCGATCACCGTGGGCGCCTACCGCCGCCTGCTGACCCTTCCCGCCGCCCTCGCCCGGATGCGCGTCAGCGGGGCGCGGGTCGAGGGCGGGGAGCTGCGAGTAACGTTTTCTCGTCAGACGACGAACACCGAGAGCGAGTTATCGTGAGCGAGCGTCAGCGAGCGAGCCATCAGGTCAACACGCGGCCGCGTCCGTATCCTGGCGCTCGCGCTACGGACGTGGTCGCGTGAGCGAGCAGCGCCACGAGTGGGCGGACGAGCCGTTGGGGTCGACCGCCGAGGAGCTCGGCCGGCTGATGGAGGCCATCGGCGAGTGGGCCAAGGACTCCCGGATCGGCCACTTCACCGAGGCGGTCGGAGAGCATCTCGATACCGGGGCACCGGAGTGTGCCTACTGCCCGCTGTGCCGTACCGTACATGTCCTCCGGGAGTCGAGTCCGGAGGTCAAGGTGCACCTGGCCAGCGCTGCCGCATCGTTGATGCAGGCCGCGGTCACGGTGCTCAATGCGGCGGCCACGAGTCCGGGTGCTGGCCCTAGTGAAGGCGAGGATGCTCACAGTGATGGCGTGCGGGCTGAGGAAGATGCGACCCGGGACTGGGCGCAGCGCTCGGAGAAGGTCGAGCGGATCGATCTCGACGGCTGGAGCTGAGGCATGACGACGACGAAGAAGCTCGCCTGTGGCGTCGACGTCGGTGGCACCAAGATCCTCGGCGGCGTCGTCGACCACGACGGCAACATCATCGAGGACCACCGCGTCGAGTCGCCGGCGAAGAGCCCGGAGGCCATCGAGGCCGCCATCATCGAGGTGGTCCTGGAGCTCAAGACCCGCCACCCGATCGAGTGCGTCGGCATCGGCGCCGCGGGCTACATCGACAAGGGCCGCTCGACGGTCATGTTCGCGCCCAACATCGCCTGGCGCGACGTACCGCTCAAGGAGCGCCTGGAGAAGGTGCTCGAGCTGCCGGTCGTGATCGAGAACGACGCCAACGCGGCCGCGTGGGGCGAGTTCGAGTACGGCGCGGGTGCCGAGGTCGACAACATGATGCTGGTGACCGTCGGCACCGGTGTCGGCGGCGGCCTGGTGCTCGAGGGCGAGCTCTACCGCGGCGCCTTCGGCGTCGGCGCCGAGATCGGCCACATGCGGGTCGTGCCCAACGGCCACCTGTGCGGCTGCGGCAACCGCGGCTGCTGGGAGCAGTACGCCTCGGGGTCGGCCCTGGTGCGCAACGTCCGCTCCGCCGCGCGCGGCGGCTCCCTGCTGGCCCGCGAGGTCCTGGACCGGGCCGAGGGTGACCTCGACAAGATCAAGGGCCCGCTGATCACCGAGGCGGCCCGCGACGGGGACGCCTTCGCGATCGAGGCCCTGACCGACCTCGGCGTCTGGCTCGGCGAGGGGATCGCCTCGATCGCCGCCGTGCTGGACCCGGCCGTGGTGGCCATCGGCGGGGGAGTGGCCGAGGCCGACGACCTGCTGCTCGGGCCCGCTCGGCGTGCCTTCCAAGCTCAGCTGACCGGCCGGGGACACCGGCCGATGCTCGACGTACGCAAGGCGACGCTCGGCAACCAGGCGGGTTTGATCGGCGCTGCTGACCTGGCTCGCAAGTGAGCCACCACAAGTGAGCGAGCGCCAGCGAGCGACGATAAATCTCAGGCCGCCACGTCCGTATGATTGCGCTTGCGCTACGGAGGTGGCGGCTTGAGCCTGCACATCGGTGTCGACATCGGCGGCACCAAGGTGCTCGCGGCGGAGGTCTCACCGGACGGTGAGGTGCTCCGCACCGCTCAGCGCAGCACGCCCGGGCGCCGGGTCGAGCTGGAGCTGGTGGAGGACGCGCTGACTGAGGCGGTCACCGAGGTGGCCGCCGGCCGGCCCGTCGCCGGCGTCGGCCTGGCCGCCGCGGGGTTCGTCGACGCGGCGGGGGAGCGGGTCATGTTCGCTCCCCACCTGCCCTGGCGGGGCGAGCCGACTCTGACCCGGCTCTCCTCGCGATGGGGCACCCGGGTGGCGCTCGACAACGACGCCAACTGCGCCGCGCTGGCCGAGCTGGAGCTCGGCGCGGCCCGTGGCGTCGACTCGGCCCTGCTCATCACCCTCGGCACCGGCATCGGCGGTGCCGTGGTCCTGGACGGCCGGGTCGTCCGGGGCCGCAACGGCATGGCCGGCGAGTTCGGCCACATGCAGGTCGTGCCCGGCGGGCTCCCGTGCGAGTGCGGCCTCACCGGCTGCTGGGAGCAGTACTCCTCCGGCAACGCGCTGGTCGCCTTCGTGCGCGCCCGCGTGGAGACCGAGGAGTACGCCGGCTGCGCGCTCGACGAGCTGGCCGCCGGCGACCCGCTCAAGATCACCGGCCCGGCGGTCACCGCCGCCGCGGCCCGCGGCGATGCGCTCGCGCTGGCTGCGTACGAGTCGGTGGGGTCGTGGCTGGGGGTCGGGATGGCGGGCCTCGTGGCCGCCTTCGACCCCGAGCTGTTGGTCGTCGGCGGGGGAGTCTCCACCGCGGGAGACCTGCTGCTGGTGCCGGCGCGCACGGCGCTGGAGGCCTCGCTCGTCGGCCGCCTGCACCGCGAGGTGCCGCGGATCGTGGCGACCGCCTTCGGCGCGGAGGCCGGCGTGGTGGGAGCGAGCATCCTGGCTCGCCGCCTCACCTCGAGCCAGAGCTAGACGCGAGCGCCGTCGTCCCAGGGGTCGCGGGGCTCGGACGGCATGGTCGCCAGCAGGTAGACGAAGCCGGCCAGGAAGGCGGCGACCAGGCCACCGATGACCCAGCTGTTGAAGTGCCGGCCGGTGATCTGGGTGATCACGATCAGGACCAGCACGGCGACCGGTGCGCCGAGCACCCCGATCCAGGCGAGCAGGCGCGCCGGGGTCGGCTTCGGGAGCGGCGGCGGAGGCGGTGGAACGTAGCCCTCCTCGTCGTCGCGCCACATGTCGTCATAGGCGTCCGGCTCGTCGACGGTCTCGACGATGTCGATCTTCTTCTCGAAGAGATCGCGGGCGACGGGCTCCTCCTCGAGGGCGGGGCGGTCGCCGTAGTTCTCGACGATCTCGCGCCATGCTTCGTCGTCCGACGACGGGCCCTCCGAGGGCACGGAGGCGTCGTCGGAGGCCCCGGTCGCGTCCTCGGGCCGGTCGTCTCGGTCGCTCACGCCGCCACCTCCGTCGCGCAAGCGCCAGAATACGGACGCGGCGGCGTGTTGTTCCCTCGGTTCCCTCGCTGACGCTCGCTCACTTCTCCAGCCTAGCCGGATCTCATGACAGGGTGCGGGAGTAGAAGTACCTGTCTCGTTATAGGCTCATCGGTCGAAGGCAAATAGGGAAGGCGATGGGGTGTCGACGAAGCTCTTCTACTCGTTCTTGAAGTGGGTCGCGATCGGGCCTCTCCTGCGGGCGGTTTTCCGTCCGTCCTATGAGGGCACGGAGAACATCCCGCGCAAGGGCCCGGCGATCATGGCCAGCAACCACCTCTCCTACGCCGACTGGCTCTTCATGCCGCTCGGGATGAAGCGGATGGTGCGTTTCGTCGCCAAGGCGGAGTACTTCACCGGAACGGGCCCCAAGGGCTTCCTGCAGAGGATCTTCTTCTCGGGCACCGGCAACGTGCCGATCGACCGCGGTGGCGCCACCGCCGCCGAGGGGGCGCTCATCGCCGCCAAGCGGGTCCTGGCCGAGGGCGAGCTCTTCGGGATCTACCCCGAGGGCACCCGCTCCCACGACGGCAAGCTCTACCGGGGACGGACCGGCATTGCCAGACTGGCCCTGGACACGGGGGCGCCCGTGATCCCGGTCGCCGTGATCGGCACCGATGTGATCGCACCTCCGGGCAAGAAGTTCGGCAAGCTCGTGCACCCGCGGATCATCTACGGCAAGCCGCTGGACTTCTCGCGCTACGAGGGCATGACCAACGACCGCTACATCCTGCGCGCGATCACCGACGAGATCGTCTACGAGATCCTGAAGCTCTCCGGCCAGGAGTACGTCGACATGTACGCCACCGAGGCCAAGAAGCTGGCCGAGGGCAAGAAGCCCGCGAAGAAGTCCTCCGGGCCTACCAAGGACGTAGCCTGACGATCCACTCGTCCCACCCGTTCCCGACGCCGGAGGATCCGGTACGCCGGTTGCGCGGTCGTCTGGGTGGGCGGGTGTCGCTGTGGACATGTGGCTCTGCCGATTCCTGGGCCGGGCTGACGGTCTCCTCGCTGATGGTGGCAAACGGGTCGCCCGGAGCTGTCCTCGGCCTGCTCGATCCCGACTCGGACCTCCGCGACGAGCTCGAGGAGACCGGCGTGGGGGTCGTGTCACTGCTCCACTGGCGCCATCGCGACCTCGCCGAGGCGTTCGGGGGCACCGCTCCCGCTCCCGGCGGCGCGTTCCGGTCGGGGTCATGGGAGACGACCGAGTTCGGCCGTCGGCTCGCCGACGCGCCGACCTGGGCAGGCGTACGCCTGGTGTCGATGCAGGAAATCGGCTGGTCCGCTCTGGCGACGTGCGAGATCGTGTCGCTCGAGGTCGGTGACGACACCGACCCGCTGGTCCACCGGCACGGGAGGTATGAGCGATGATCGAGGGCTATCTGCGACGGCTCGGCATCGAGGGGCGGCCGGAGGCGACGTACGAGACGCTTGTCGATCTTCATCACCGCCATCTCGACACGCTTCCCTATGAGAACCTCTCGATCATGCTCGCCGCCATCGGAGCTGTCGGGGCACCGGACCCGGTGGACCCCGAGGTGACGCTGGCGCGGGTCGCGGCCGGGGGCAACGCGGGCTACTGCTTCCACAACAACGGCGTCTTCTCGCTGGTGCTGGAGAACCTCGGTTTCGACGTCGTACGCCGCTCGGGCCAGATGCTCGAGGCGACCGGTCCTTCGGGGACCTTGGACCACCTGGCGATCGAGGTCCGTGGCCTGCCGACCGCATCCAATCCGGCGGGCCGGTGGGCTGCCGACGTGGGCTACGGAGACGGCTTCCGTGACCCGTTGCCGCTGGTCGACGGACATTTCCGGCAGTCCGGCTTCGTCTACCGGCTGGCGCGGGTGGGGGAGTCGGGGTGGACCTTCCACCATGATCCGCACGGTTCCTTCAACGGGAGCTTCGTGCGTGGCGAGGTGGCGCAGAAGGCGATCGAGGCGTCGCACCTGCGTCTCTCCACGCCGCCCGAGGGCGACTTCGCTCGCAAGCTCGTCGTGCAGCGGCGTGACGCGACAGGTGCTGACACCGTTCGCTCGATCCGGCACACGCGGACCGGATCTGGGGCGTCGACTCGTGAGCTGCGGGACTTCGAGGAGTGGCGCGCGGCCCTGGGTGGTCTCGGGTTGTCGTTCCTCGGGGTCGAGGACGACGCGCTGCGCGAGCTCCACAAGCGACAGGCCGCTGAATACGACGAGTGGTTGCTGACGCGGTAGTCCGCGACGTGCTGAGATGGCGGACATGAGCGACGAACCTGCCCCCGAGCTGCTCGACATCGCGGCAGAGCTCTACGGGCTGCCGCTGGCCGACTTCACCCCGGAGCGCGACGCGCGGGTCAAGGATCTCAAAGGACTGCGCTCTGAAGGTCCGGCGCTGGCGGGTCAGGTCAAGGCGCTGAAGAAGCCGGCGACCGCGGCGTGGGTGGTGAATCTGCTGGTGCGCTACGAGACCGAGCAGGTGGAGCAGGTGATCTTGGTCGGCGCCCTGCTGCGCGAGGCGCAGACGGGCATGGACGCGGCTCAGCTGCGGGAGCTCACCAAGCAGCGCCGCCAGCTGACCGCAGCGGTGACGACCCGTGCGCGCGGGCTGGCGCGCGAACACGGTCTCCGGGTGACCGAGGCGGTCGCGACCCAGGTCGAGGCGACGCTGACCGCGGCGATGATCGACGAGTCCGCCGCCCAGGCCGTACGCAGCGGCCTGCTCATCTCCGCATTGGCCGCCACCGGGATCGACGCCGTGAACGCGACGGACGCGGTCGCGCTTCCGGACGCCTTGGGCTTCGAGGTCCCCGAGGTGGTCCCGCCGCCCCCGGAGCCGCTGCGGGCGGTCCCGGACCTGCCCGACACGGCGGCGCTCGACGAGGCCCGGGAGGCGCTCACGGAGGCCGAGTCCGCACTGTCCGGTGCCGAGGAGAAGCGCGCCAAGGCCATGTCAGCCTTCAAGGACGTCGAGGCAAGGTCGCTCCAGGTGAAGTCGGAGATCGAGGACCTACGCCGCCGGCTGGCCGACCTGGAGTCGGCCGCCGCCGACGTCGACGACGAGCTCACCGACGCGGAGGATGCCCGCGACTCCGCCGAGACCGCGGTGACCGAGGCTGCCGCCGCCCGCGACTCCGCCGCCGCAGAGATCGAGCGCCTCGGCGGATAGGTCTTTTCTGGCCGTCCGTGGACGCGGTCAATGTCGAGTTGTTTGGTCGACTATTCTGACGGGGTGACCGAGACTGCCCCCGGCTCCGCCGTCGCCGCCCGCTACCGCGACCCCCAGCTCGCCGCCTTGGCGACGACCAGCGCGGTGATCGAGCACCAGCTCGGGCACCGGTCGGTGCGCTCGTTCCTGAGTGATCCGGTCACCGACGACCAGCTCACCGCGATCATCGCAGCCGCCTCCTCGGCGCCCACCTCGTCCAACCTGCAGACCTGGAGCGTCGTCGCCGTACGCGACCCCGCCCGCAAGGCACGGCTTGCCAGGCTGGCCGGTGACCAGGCGTTCATCGAGGCGGCACCGCTCTTCCTGCTCTGGGTGGCCGACCTCAGCCGCACCCGCGGGCTCGCAGCAGCTGCCGGGGCCCGGGTCGAGGCGACCGACTACCTGGAGTCGACGCTCCTCGGTGTCATCGACGCCACCCTCGCCGCTCAGAATGCCATCGTCGCCGCCTCCTCGCTCGGCCTGGGCACGGTCTGCGTCGGCGGCGCCCGCAACCACCCTGAGGAGATCGCGGCCGAGATCGGCCTGCCTCCGGGCGCGTTCGTCGTCTTCGGCCTCGCGGTCGGCGTTCCTGACCCTGCTGAGGAGGCCGGCGTCAAGCCACGGCTTCCTCAGTCCGTCGTTCTCCACCACGAGACCTACTCGCCCCCGGGGGCCGACGAACTCGCTGCGTACGACGAGCGGCTCGGCGGCTACAACGCCACCTACGGTCTCGGCGGCGGCTGGTCCGAGCGCGTCCTGACGCGCCTCGTCGGGCCAGCCAGCATGGCCGGTCGCCACCGGCTCCGGGCGCAGCTCGAGCGCCTCGGGCTCGCCGGCCGCTGACTCAGATGCTCTTCCGCATCCGCACCAGCGGGACGGGTGCGCCGCCACGGTCGTCGGTGATCCGCTCGACCGGTTCGAAGCCGTACGCCGTGTAGAGCGGCTCGCCGGAGAGGGTGCCCATCAGCTCGAGGGTGGTGAAGCCCTCAGCTGCCGCGGCACGCTCGCAGAGGTCCAGGATCAGCCTGCCCACGCCCCGTCGGGCGAAGGCCGGGTTGGTGTACATCGCCCGCACCCTGGCCGGGTCCGTCTTCGGGTCCAGGAGCTTCGGCTCGCGGCCCGGGGTGTGGTCGCCGCCGTAGAGCGTCGCCCTTCTGCTCCAGCCGCCGCAGCCGGCGATCTGGTGGTCCTCTTCGACCACGAAGTAGGTGCCGTCCTCGATCAGCTGGGTGTCGATGCCCATCACCGTTCGGCTCGAGGTGATCTGGGCCGCGGTCAGAAAGCCCTTCTGCAGCTCTCCGATCGACACGTTCATGATCGCCGTCAGGGCCGGGATGTCTTCTTGGGTCGCGATGCGGTGGGTGAAGGGCACGTGTCAAAGCGTGTCATGACTCTGCGGTTTCCTTGACGGGCGGCCAGGTACAGGATTCCTGTGTGAGGTAAGTCACGCGAGTTCGGCCGAATCTATTGACGCTGTAAAACGATGTCGATAACGTTTTCTAGCGAGTTCGCGCGAGCTCTGAGGTACCACCGACCACCTTTCATTCCGGGAGAACAGGATCGATGATGACCCGAGTTCGTGTTAGACCCCTGCGCGCCATGAAGGCCAGAGGAACCGCCGCCTTCACCACCCTCGCCGCCTTGGTGATCACCAGCGGCATCGCCATCACTGCCGTCGCCGGCCCCGCCCGGGCCGACGGCTCCACCCTGCAGGCAGCCGCGGCCGAGTCCGGCCGCTACTTCGGCACCGCCATCGCCGCGAGTCGGATGTCCGACTCGCAGTACACGACCATCGCGAACCGCGAGTTCAACATGATCACCGCCGAGAACGAGATGAAGATGGACGCGACCGAGCCGTCGCCGAACCAGTTCAGCTTCTCCTCCGGGGACCAGATCGCCAACTGGGCCATCCAGAACGGCAAGCGGGTCCGTGGGCACGCGCTGGCCTGGCATTCACAGCAGCCGGGCTGGATGCAGAACATGGAGGGCAGTTCGCTCCGCAGCGCGATGCTCAATCACATCGCCGGCGTCGCCGGCCACTACCGCGGCAAGATCTACGCCTGGGACGTGGTGAACGAGGCCTTCGAGGACGGCTCCTCGGGGGCGCGCCGCAACTCCAACCTCCAGCGCACCGGCAACGACTGGATCGAGGCCGCCTTCCGTGCCGCTCGCTCCGCCGACCCGAACGCGAAGCTCTGCTACAACGACTACAACACCGACAACTGGAGCCATGCGAAGACGCAGGCCGTCTACAACATGGTCCGCGACTTCAAGTCGCGCGGCGTACCCATCGACTGCGTCGGTTTCCAGGCCCACTTCAACTCGGGCAACCCGGTGCCGAGCAACTACCACGTCACGCTGCAGAACTTCGCCGACCTGGGCGTTGACGTACAGATCACCGAGCTCGACATCGCCGGTTCCGGCACCTCGCAGGCCGAGCAGTTCCGCGGTGTGACCCAGGCCTGCATGGCAGTGACCCGCTGCACCGGCATCACCGTCTGGGGCGTACGCGACACCGACTCGTGGCGGGCCTCGGACACCCCGCTGCTCTTCGACGGCTCCGGCAACAAGAAGCTCGCCTACGGCTACGTCCTCGACCAGCTCAACACCGCGGACGGCGGGTCCACGCCACCGGCGGGGAACTGCACGGTGAGCGTCACCCGGACCGAGTCCTGGAACGACCGGTTCAACACCGTGTTCACCGCCAGCGGCACCGATGACTGGGTGGTCCGGATCAGCACCGGCTCGGGTCAGAGCCTGCAGAACGTCTGGAACGCGACCGTCTCCGGTACGTCGGGAACGCTCACCGCCACACCGAACGGGAACGGCAACCAGTTCGGGATCACGCTCTACTCGGGCGGGAACACCGGGACACCGACCGCGACCTGTACCGCGGCCTGACACCGATACGCCTGAGGCCTCGGCTGCGGATGATCCGCAGCCGAGGCTGCGTCGTCGGAAGGTGGCGAACGGACGCCTCAGAGCTCCTCGAGGGCGTCCTCTCCGGAGGCGGGGTCGTAGAGGTAGACCTGCTCGCCCGCGCGGGGGTCGCGGGCGGAGAGCACGTGGAAGGTGGGGGAGGCCGGGTCGGCGAGGTCGACGACGGTCGCGCCGGCACCGAGCACGCCGCGTACGAGATGCGGGGGAGCGGTGGTGTCGATGCGGGTGACGACGCCGGGTGTCACCCAGACGGGTACGCCGGCGAGGAATCCGCTGACCTGGAAGTGCAGGTGTCCGGTGAGGACGGCGCGTACGTCGCTGCTCCGCACCACCCGGCCGAGGGCGGAGATGTTTCGCAGGACGACATCGGCGACGTAGGGGAGCGAGGCGAGGTGAAGGGGCGGATGATGCAGGACGAGGACGGTTCCGTCGCGCACCGGAGTGGCCAGCTCGTTCGCGAGGCAGGCGAGCTGGTGCTCGTCGAGGAAGCCGTGGGTCTTGCCCGGGACCAGGCTGTCGATGGTGATGACCCTGAGCTCGCCCAGGTAGCTGACCGCCGCGCACAGGTCCGAGTCCGGATCCAGCAGCCGGCCGCGGTCGCTCCCGTCGGGATCGCGATGCCCGCTGCCGAGCACCTCGCGGAACGGGCCGCGGGCATCGTGGTTGCCCGTCGAGTAGAGGTGCGGGATGCCGCGCTCGGCCGCGAACGCGCCCACCCGCTCCATGACGGAGCGGCAGCCCGCAGCCGATCCGTCGTCGGCGATGTCGCCGCTGACCACGACGGCGTCCAGGCCGGGCAGGTGGCGGGCGTCGTGCAGGATGCGCTCGAGCGCGGCGACGGCGTCGACACCGTCCATGTCGACGCCGGTCGCGGTGACATGGGTGTCGGAGAGATGCAGGATCCGGGTCAACGTGTGCTTCCTGTCCGAGTCGAAGGGGGTCAGGTGGTGAAGGCTGACATGCGAACCTCGGCGACGCCGTCGTGCTCGCCGAGGACGGCGACGTGGAGGTAGTGGGCGTCGACCTCCTCGCCGACCTGGGTGAGGTCGACCTGGACGCAGGCGATCGCGTCCGTGCAGCCGGCCTCGCTCAACACGGGGGAGCCGGGAACCTGCGCGAGCCAGGTGTCGAGATCCGAACGCGGGACCGTCAGCGTGCCCTCCATCTGCCAGTCCTGGAACCCGACATACGTGCAGCTCGCAGCCGAGGTCCCGGCCGGGAGGTCGGGGCGACCGACCGCCTGGGCGAGCTCGACGCAGTCGATCGGCTCCGCCTCCGCGGACTCACCGAGGTCCGCGCCCACCCAGGCGATCAGCCCGACGAGACCGACCAGGACGAGGACCACGAACACGGCACCCGCCACGAGCGCCCAGCCCCACCAGGGCACCCGTCGCGGTGTGCTCATGCCCACTGTCGGGAGCGCTCGACGGCCCTGGTCCAGGTGGCGTACGCCTCATCGGCCACATCGCGACGCGACGCGTCGGGGGAGAAGGTGCGGTCCAGGGCCCAGGTCTCGCGGATCTCGTCGAAGGAGGACCACACGCCGACCCCGAGGCCCGCGAGGAAGGCCGCGCCGAGACCCGTGGTCTCGACGTAGCGGGGGCGGGAGACGTCGACCCCGAGCTGGTCGGCCTGGAGCTGGCACAGCAGGTTGTTGGCGGCCGCGCCGCCGTCGACGTTGAGCGAGGCGACGGGCGTCGGCATGGTCGCCATCACGTCGCGTACCTCGAAGGTGATCGCCTCCAGGGTCGCCCGCACGATGTGGGCGCGGGTGGTGCCGCGGGTGATGCCGATGATCGTGCCGCGGGCGTCGGGGTCCCAGTGGGGTGCGCCGAGGCCGGTCAGGGCGGGCACGAACACGACGCCCTCGGACGAGGTGACGGTGCGCGCCAGGGCCTCGGTCTCCGCGGCCGAGCCGATGATCTGCAGGCCGTCGCGCAGCCACTGCACCGCGGCGCCGGTCACGAAGATGGAGCCCTCGAGGACGTAGGTGACCTCTCCGTCGGGCGACATCCAGCCCGGCGAGGTGAGCAGGCCGGAGTCCGACCGCTGCGGGGTGGTGCCGGTGTTGGTCAGCACGAAGGAGCCGGTGCCGTAGGTGCACTTGGAGTCGCCCACCTCGAACGCGGCCTGCCCGAACAGCGCCGCCTGCTGGTCCCCGGCCACCCCGGCGATCGGCAGCGAGAGATCCAGGAAGGAGCGCGGGTCGGTGACCACGCCCTCGCCCCAGTTGGGACCGATCTCCGGAAGCGCGTCGCGCGGCACCCCGAAGAGGTCGCACAGCTCGTCGGACCAGTCGTTGGCGCCGATGTCGAACAGCAGCGTCCGCGACGCGTTCGAGACGTCGGAGACGTGGTGCATGCCGCGGGTCATCCGGGCGATGAGGTAGGAGTCGACGGTGCCGATCGCGTAGCGCCCCGACTCGACGTGGGCCCAGGTGTGCGGCTCGTTCTCACGGATCCAGGCCAGCTTCGTCGCACTGAAGTAGGGGTCGAGGCGGAGCCCGGTCAGCTCCCGGACGCGGGCGTCGTGGTCGGCCATCGAGGCGCACATCGCGGTCGTACGCCGGTCCTGCCACACGATCGCCCGCCGCGGTGACCCCAGCGTCTCCCGGTCCCACAGCACGACCGTCTCGCGCTGGTTGGTGATGCCGATGCCGACGAGGTCGTCCTTGCCGTGGGCCGCGAGGACCGTGCGACACGCCTCCAGGGTCGCCTGCCAGATCCCCTCGGGCACGTGCTCGACCCGGCCCGGGCTGGGGAAGTGCTGGTCGAACTCCTCATAGCCCCGAGCCGCGACCTCGCCCTTCTCGGTCACGATCAGGGCCGTGACACCGGTGGTGCCGGCATCGATGGCGAGGAGCGAGCTCATTTCGGCGTCCTGACGATGTCGAGGATGCGCCGGTCGATCCAGGACAGGTCCTCGGCCACCCGCATCTCGTAGTTCTCGGTGGCGACCCAGGCGAGGAAGCCCGAGGCGCCCTGCGCCGCGGCGTACGTCTCCACCTCGGCCTCGATCTCCGGGGTGACCTGCACCTTCTCGGCCTCGGTCGACGCGGTCAGGTAGAAGTCGCTGAGGTCCAGGAGCCGCTTCAGCTCGGTGATCGGCGCCGCGTGGTCGTCGACCCGAAGGTCGGCCGCGATGTCGTCGTTGCCGCCGTAGCCGGCCTCCTCGCGCACCACCAGGAGGGCCGCGCTCTGCCGGCCGCGGCTGTCGCCGCCGGCCTCGTCGCCAGCGGCCAGGGCCGCCAGCAGCCGGTGCTGCAACGGCTCCTCGGGGGAGGAGGCGAGCCAGGCGGCCTCCATCGCCTCGACCACCTCGGGGCCGGTGAGGATGTTGCCCTGGATCGCGTACGCCCCATCCTCGGTGGAGCCGGTCCGGCCACCCGCCCAGGCGAAGCAGGAGGGTCCGGTGTGGGACGCGGCGTTGCCGTCGACGTCGACGATGCCGACCTGACGGTGGTCCCGTCGCTCGTCCTCCTCCAGCAGCCTCTCGAGGGCGACCGAAGCGGTCGCACCCTCGTCGAGGTGAGCGAGCGCGAGACCCTTGTAGGCGACGTTGGCCTCGGCCTGGGTGGCGATGGCTCCGACTCCCGCGACGGCGGCCGGGACGGCCGATCCGACGGCGAGGAACTTGGAAGCGACGGCCACACCCCAGGTGGGCTCCCCGGTGCCGGGATCAACTGCTCTGGCGACGATGGAGAAGGTCATGGAAGCGACCCTATCCACGAAAATTCGGCTGGTTACGGCGTGTTTACGAATTGTCGTACACCTGACGGCGAGGTTGGGCTTTGATGGTCGGATCCCTTCATCCTTTTCGAGTACATGTCTCGAAATCCTTACCAGGAGGAACTATGACCAACCTGGCGCAAGAGGAGACCCCCGAGCTCAAAAGAGTCATCGGCCCCAAGCTCCTGCTTCTCTTCATCGTCGGTGACATCCTCGGCACCGGTGTCTACGCCCTGACCGGCTCCGTAGCCGGCGAGGTCGGGGGCGCGGCCTGGGCCCCGTTCCTGGTGGCCTTCGCCGTCGCGACGATCACCGCCTTCTCCTACCTGGAGCTGGTGACGCGGTTCCCGCAGGCGGCCGGGGCGGCGCTCTACACGCACAAGGCCTTCGGCATCCACTTCTTCACCTTCCTGGTCGCCTTCACGGTGATGTGCTCGGGAATCACTTCGGCCTCGACCGCGTCCAACGCGTTCGCCGGGTTCCTCAACGACGGGCTGGGGCTCGATGCCGCGCCGGGAAGCCTGCCCCTCGTCCTGATCGCGCTCGGGTTCATGACCCTGGTCGCGTTGATCAACCTGCGAGGCGTGGGCGAGAGCGTCAAGGCCAACGTGGTGCTCACCCTCGTCGAGGTCTCAGGTCTGCTGCTGGTCATCTTCGTCGGTCTGGCCGGGATGTTCGCAGGCAAGGCCGACTTCAGCCGCGTGATGATCTTCGAGTCCGCCGAAGGCAAGAACGCCTTCATGGCGGTCACCGCGGCCACCACCCTGGCGTTCTTCGCGATGGTCGGCTTCGAGGACTCGGTGAACATGGCCGAGGAGACCGAGAACCCCCGCCGTGACTTTCCGAAGATGATGCTCACCGGTCTCGGGATCACCGGGCTCATCTACGTCCTGGTGTCGATCTCCGCGGTCGCACTGGTTCCGGTCGGCGACCTCACCGACCTGGAAAAGGGGTCGGCGCTGACCCAGGTCGTCGCCGCCGGTGCCCCCAACCTGCCGTTCGACACGATCTTCCCGTTCATCGGGATGTTCGCGGTCGCGAACTCTGCGCTGATCAACATGCTCATGGCCTCCCGGCTCGTCTACGGCATGGCCAAGCAGCTGGTGCTCCCTCCGGTGCTCGGCAAGGTGCTCCCGGGACGGCGTACGCCCTGGATCGCCATCCTGTTCACCACCACCATCGCCTTCGGCCTGATCATCTGGGTGGTCAACGCCAGCGGCTCGGAGAAGGGCGCCGAGACCGTCACGCTGTTGGGTGGCACGACGTCGCTCCTGCTGCTGTGCGTCTTCGCGGTGGTCAACATCGCGCTGCTGGTCATCCGTCGCCGCCCGCCGGAGAACCCGGACTACTTCAAGGCGCCGGTGATCATCCCGGTCATCGGCGCGATCACGTGTCTCTACCTGGCCGGGCCGTGGGCACGCAGCTCCGAGCAGCTCGACCAGTACAACGTCGCCGGTGTCCTCCTCGTGATCGGCGTGATCCTGTGGGGCATCACGCGGATCTTCTACAAGCCCGAGGGCGGTCACTTCGCCGACATCGAGCACATGGACGTAAACCCCGAGGACGACAAGTAACCGGGTGACTTCGGTCAGGGCCGGCGTACGAACTCTCGAGGACGTACGCCGGCCCTGCCGTGTCTGAGATGACTTCGTAACAATCGCCCGATCCGCGTACCCTGAGGCTCGTGAACGACGCCTTCCCCTCCCTCGAGCAGCTGCACGCCATCGGAGCCCTTCAGCAGCCGACCTATTCCGACCCGGCCGCGCTGGCCGCGGCGGTCGAGAAGCTGAGGAACCAGCCGCCGCTCGTCTTTGCGGGGGAGTGCGACCAGCTCAAGAGCTCGATCGCCGCCGCCGGCCGTGGTGAGGCGTTCATCCTGCAGGGCGGCGACTGCGCCGAGGTCTTCGCCGAGGCGACCGCCGACAACACCCGCAACAAGCTGCGCGTGCTGCTGCAGATGGCCGTGGTCCTGACGTACGCCGCCTCCGTCCCGGTCGTGAAGATCGGCCGGCTCGCGGGGCAGTACGCCAAGCCGCGCTCCTCCGACACCGAGACCCGCGACGGGGTGACCCTGCCGGCGTACCGCGGCGACGCCGTCAACGGCTTTGAGTTCACCGAGGAGTCCCGCATCCCCGACCCGCAGCGGCTGCTGGACGTCTACCACGCCTCCTCCTCGACCCTGAACCTCGTGCGCGCGTTCACCACCGGTGGCTACGCCGACCTGCGTCAGGTGCACACCTGGAACTCCGAGTTCGTGCGCAACTCGCCCGTCGGCGCGAAGTACGAGGCGATGGGCTCCGAGATCGAGCGCGCGATCGCGTTCATGGAGGCCATCGGCGCCGACCCGGAGGAGTTCCACCGGGTCGACTTCTACTCCTCCCACGAGGCGCTGCTGCTCGAGTACGAGCACGCGATGACCCGCATCGACTCGCGCACCGAGACGCCCTACAACGTCTCCGGCCACTTCGTCTGGATCGGCGAGCGCACCCGTCAGCTCGACGGCGCCCACGTCGAATACTTCCGCCACCTCAACAACCCGATCGGCTGCAAGCTCGGCCCCACCGCGACCCCCGACGACGCGCTCGCGCTGGCCGCCAAGCTCAACCCGAAGAACGAGGAGGGCCGGCTCACCTTCATCACCCGCTTCGGCGCGGGGAAGGTGCGCGACGGGCTGCCCGGGCTGGTCGAGAAGATCACCGCCGAAGGCGTCAACGTCACCTGGATCTCCGACCCGATGCACGGCAACACCTTCTCCACCTCCAACGGCTACAAGACCCGCCGCTTCGAGGACGTACTCGACGAGGTCCAGGGCTTCTTCGACGTCCACCACGCCCTCGGCACCGTCCCCGGCGGCATCCTCGTCGAGAACACCGGCGACGACGTCACCGAGATCATCGGCGGTGGCGAGGAGCTCGACGAGGCCGGCCTCGTGCACCGCTACGAGTCCGTCGTCGACCCGCGCCTCAACCGCGTCCAGTCGCTCGAGATGGCGTTCCAGGTCGCGGAGATGCTGCGCTCGCGCTAGTCACATGCGTCGCAGGAATACCCGGTTAACCGGGTATTCCTGCACTTCTCTGGCATTGCAACACCCCGGAAGTGCAGGTTTCACCGGTTAACCGGGTATTCATTCCCGCGCCCAGGCGAGCTGCATAATCTCGTCCCCGTCGTGGAGGATGCTGCGGTTGTTGGTGTCGGTGAAGCCGGTGCGCTCGTAGAGGCGCTGGGCGCGGCGGTTGTCGGTGCGGGTCCAGACGCTGAGGCCCTCCCAGCCGCGTGACTGGAGGTCGCGGATCATCTCGGTGCCGACGTGGGAGCCCCAGACGGCGGGGTCGACGAAGACCATCGAGATGTGGCCATAGCCGGGAAGCGGTACGCCGTCGACGAGGTAGGTCTCGGCCACCAGCATCCCCGCCGGGCGGGTGCCGTAGTGGGCGAGCAGCGCCAGCTCGGCGGAGTCCAGCTTCTCGCGGACGCGGCGGATGCGGGCCTCGGTGGCGGTGCGGCGGCGGGCGGCGTTGGCCGCCCGCCAGACGTCGAGCGCAAGGGCGCGCTGCTCGTCGCTGCTGATCTCGGCGACGATGATTCTCGGCATCAGTGCCCCAATCCGAAAGTCCGTGCCGTAAGTCGTGCGATGCGTGCGTGCATCGCAAGGCGGCGTCGCGACGGCATACCGGGCGTCTTCCGAGCGGCGCCAACGCAGCGAGGTGCGTGCGCAGCGTGCGACTTACGGTGCGGAATTGAGGTGCGGGGCACTAGGCGGCTACAGCGTCATCAGCCAGATGCCGAGCACGAGCATCACGATCATGAAGATCGCGCCCACCCACAGCAGCACGATCCAGGTCGAGGGGTTGTCCTCGGCCTCGGTGGCCATCAGCGAGGAGACGTACTCCTGCTGGGCGCCGTAGTCGCCGAAGTCCTGCTCGATCGGCTCCTGCTCGGCGGCGTAGCCGTAGCCGGTCTGCCAGTCGCCGGCCTCCTCGCCTGCGTAGGCATCCTCCGCGTAGCCGGTCGCGTAGGCGGGCTCGGTCTCGTAGATCTCGGCCGCAGTCTCCTGCTCCTGAGGCGGGGCCCAGTGGCGGGCCTGACCGTTGCGCGACTCCTGGACGAGCATCCCGGAGGGCTGGACGAAGGGCTGGTACGCCGCCTCGACCGTGGTCTCGGAGACCGGCTCGGGCTCGGGGACGGGCTCGGGTCCGGGAAGGGGACCAGGCTCCGGGGTCGGGTCGGGCACGGGCGCCGGGTCGGGGACGGGCTCGGGCTCCGGGACCGGTGTCGGCTCCGGGAAGGGCGAGGGGTCCGGGATGGGCGACGGCTCGGGCTCGGGGATCACGGCCTGCTCCGCGGCGGCCGGCTCGTGTGCCGGCGGGGGAGTGGTCGGCGGCGGGACGGTCGGCGGTGCGTACGCCGGGCGGACCGCGGTGGTCCCGTCGGGCTCGTCGTCGGTGTCGAGCTTCTCCTCGACGGACGGCGCCTGGCGCCTCGAGGTGCGCTCGGTGGGTTCGTCGTTGGAGGCCGACGATGCCGGACCCGGCACGTTGTCGTCGCCGTAGGCGCTGATCCGAGGCAGGCTCAGGGAGGTCTGCGCCGCGTCGGGCTCGTCCTCGACGGCCTCCGGGGCGGTCGAGGAGACGGGCTTCCGGATCACGGTCGCCTCGTTGGGCTCGTCGAGCTCATCGGGCGTGACATCGTCGTTCGCAGTAGGCTGGATGGCTTCGGGCTTCGCTTCAGCAGCGGACACGGGCGGCGTCCTTTCCTCTACATCGGTGGAGTCAGCCTCGGCTGCTCGGTCGGGCTCCGTGGCGACCTCTAGACCACACATCGGGCACGCCGGCTCATCGGACAGCCGGTGTCCACACTGTGCGCAGCTGGTCATGCCACCCCCATGGCGTCGAAGATCACTCCCGTGCGTTCCCAAGCCTAGGTCACCCGCCTTAACCTTGGGCCGATGCCCGTAGATCGCGGAGCAGCGGGATATCGGGGTTGTCCGCGTCGCGAGAGCCGGGAGTCTCCAGGATGAAGGGGACTCCGTCGGTCGCCGGATGCGCGAAGAGCTCCTCGAAGGCCGTCGTGCCGATGTGGCCGCGGCCGATCTGCTCGTGGCGGTCGAGGTGCTTGCCGCGTACGTCCTTGGAGTCGTTGGCGTGGATCAGCCGGAGCCGTCCGGGGCCGCCGATCTCGACGATCCGGTCGACGCACGCGGTCGCGCCACCGGGCTCGTCCAGCGGGGCGCCGGCGGCGAAGACATGGCAGGTGTCCAGGCAGATCCCGGCCTTGGGGTGGAAGTCGACGGCCTCCAGGTAGGCCGGCAGGTCCTCGACGCCCGCGCACAGCGAGCGTCCCTGGCCGGCGGTCGGCTCCAGCAGCAGCCAGGGCGCGTCCTCGGCGGAGATCTCGTCGAGCACCGGCAGCAGCGCCTCGCGTACCTGCTTCATCGCGACCGCCTGCTTCTCGGTCGCATCCCCGTCGGGGGAGACGAAGGAGCCGGTGTGGATGACGACCCCTTCGGCGCCGATGTCGGCGGCGCGGCGGAGGTTGTGGGCGACCAGGGCGGCCGACTTCTCGTAGGTGGCCGGGGTCGGCGAGCCCAGGTTGACCAGGTAGGGGGCGTGGACGAAGGCACGCATGCCGCGCCGTTCGATCTCCGCCCGGAACGCCTTGTCCTCGGCGGGTTTCCCGGCCGAGAGCGCCCAGCCGCGCGGGTTGCCGACGAAGATCTGCAGGGTCTCGCCGCCGACCGCGTCGGTGTTGGCGAGGGCACCGGCGACGAGACCCTTGCCGACCTGTACGTGGGTGCCGATCGGGTTGCGAAGGGAGGTCCGAGAAGTGGTCAAGGTCAGTTCAGCCAGATCGTGATCTCGGAGCCGTAGGGAGCCTCGCCGCTAGCCGGCTCCTGACGGGTCACGTAGCCGAGGCCGAGGTTGATGCCGGCCTCCGGCTCCTCCTTGACCTTGAATCCGGCGGCCTCGAGAGTCTGCCTGGCTGTGGCCTTGTCGGCGCCGACGACGTTGGGAACCGCGACAGCGGCGGGGCCCTTGGCGACCACCAGGGTCACGGTCTCGCCCTTGGGGAGGGTGCCGGAGTTGGGGCTCTGGCTGAGCACGGTGCCCGGCTGGATCTCCTGGTTCTCCTCCTCCTGGATCTCGACCTTCAGACCGTCGGCCTCCAGCGACTTCTTGGCGCGCTCGGCGCTACGGCCGGTCCAGTCGACGATGTCGACGGGAGCCGGGCCCTTGCTGATCACGAGCACGATCGCCTTGCCGGGCCGCACCAGGGTGCCGGCGCGAGGCTGGGAGTTGATGACGTGGCCCTCGGGGACGTTGTCGTTGAACTTCTCGATCGGGTCGCCGATGCCGAGACCCTTGTCGCGGATCTCGTCCTGGGCGTCGTCGGCGAGCATGCCCTTGACCTTGGGCACGGAGTATTCCTCGACGCCCTTGCTCACGCTGATCTCGACCGTCGATCCGGGCAGCGCCTTGTCGTCGCGGCCGGGGTCGGAGTCGATCACCACGCCCTCCTCGACGGTGTCGGAGAACTCGGTGTTGGCCGAGACCTCGAAGCCGGCGTCCTGCAGCTGCGTGGTCGCCGCGGCCTTGCTCAGGCCGGCCACCGAGGGCACCCGCTCGTAGCGGCCGTCCACGAACCACCACAGTCCGGTCGCCACCAGCGCGACGGCCACCACGGCGGCGCCGATCGCGAGCGGGCCCTTCCAGGTCGCCGGCATGCTCCAGCGCTGCTTCGGCTGCGCGGGGGTCGGGGCGATGCGTACGTTCTCCTCGGGCTCGCTCAGCGAGAGCCGGGCGCCCGCGGGGAGTCCGACGCCCGGAGGCGGTCCCGGCGGACCCGGGGGACGACCCGGCGGCGGACCGGACGGCCCTGACTGCCCGGACGGTCCCAGGCCGAGCGCCGGCAGGACGGCGGTCGTCTCGGAGCCGGACTCGTCGTGAGCCCGTGCCGGGGAGTCGGTGCCACCGGCGCCCTGGGCGCCCTGCTCGGGTGCGCCGGGCCGGGGGAGCGCCAGGTCGGCGGTGAGGTCGGGGTCGTCGAAGATGCCCGCGGACAGGGTGGCCATGACCCGGTTGACCATGCGCAGCAGCACGCCGGCGTCGGCCGGGCGCAGCTCGGGGTCACGGGCGGTCGCGCGGGCGACCAGGGCGTCGACGTACCGGGGGATGCCGGGGGCGGCCTTCGACGGCGGCGGGACGTCCTCGTGGACATGCTTGTAGGCGATCTCGACCGGCGAGGGACCGCTGTGCGGCTTGCGTCCGGTGAGCAGCTCGTAGAGCACGACGCCGGCGGCGTAGACATCGGACCGCGGCCCGGACCTGGACTCGGTGACCAGCTCGGGCGCGAGATAGGAGACGGTGCCGACCAGGTTGCCGGTGGTGGCGTCGTTGGAGTTGTTGTTCATCACCCGGGCCAGACCGAAGTCGGCGACCTTGACCCGCTGCGAGATCGAGGCGGCGCCGGTGGTGATGAGCACGTTCTCGGGCTTGATGTCGCGGTGCACGATCCCGATCGCGTGGGCCGCGGTCATCGCGCTCAGGATCGGCTCGATGTAGGCCAGCGCCTTCGCCGCGCCCAGCGGAGCCTGTGAGGCGATGGTGTCGCGCAGGGTGTGTCCCTCGATGTACTCCATCGCGAGGAAGGCGACGCCGTCGTCCTCGTCCTGGTCGTAGACGGCGACCACGTTGGGGTGGGAGAGCTTCGCGGCAGACCTGCCCTCGCGGACGAACCGCTCGGCGAAGTTGCCCTCCTCGTCGAGGTCCTGGTGCATGACCTTGACGGCGACGATGCGGTCCAGCCGCATGTCGTGGGCCACGTAGACCGTCGCCATGCCGCCCTTCGCGACCTTCTCGACGATCCGGTAACGCATCCCCAAGACCTTGCCCAGAAGGGGTTCGGATGCGGTAGCCGAGCCTCCGCCGTGGCGCCCGATGACGTCGTCACGGGGGTCCGCCTCACTAGCCACGCGATCCTCCTGTCTCCGGTTGGAGAAGTATTCCGGACCGGGCAATGGTACGGACCAGCGGGTCCCACTCACGACTTTCCGGACCAGCTACCCGGGCCGGTAATGTGATTGTTATGAGCGAGCGTCAGCGAGTGACCATGGGCCTCAGGCCGCCACGTCCGTATCCTGGCGCGTGCGCTACGGAGGTGGCGGCATGAGCGACTTGCGGTTGGCGGAGCAGGATCTGGGTGTCCTGGTTGAAGAGTGGATCGACTGGGCTACGGCCGCGTCGCTGCTCGGAGTGACCGTTGGGAAGGTGCGCACCATGATCCGCGAGCACGAGCTCGCCGCGGCGGTGCCTCCGGGGATGAAGGGCCAGCACATCCCGGCCCTGTTCATCCAGGACGGTCTGCCGGTCAAAGGTCTGGGCGGGCTGCTGCACGTGCTCCACGACGGACGCTACGACGACCGCGAGATCATCGCCTGGCTCTTCCTCGACGACGACCTTCCCGGCCGCCCGATCGACGCGCTTCGGGAGAACCGCGGGTCGGAGGTCAAGCGCCGGGCCCAGGCCATGGCACTCTGATCCCGCCCGTTCCGTACGTCTCGGAGGAACCTCGTGAGGTCGAAGTCTGCCCTGGTCGCCCTGCTGCTCGCCGTCCTGATGGCGCTGGTCGCCGGATGTGGAGGCGGCACCGGAGGTGACTCCGGGTCGGGCGGTGGCGGGAAGACCGGCACCGACCCCGAGAGCGGGCTCGCCTGGATCGCGGAGTCCGACCTGCCGCCCGAGGGCGTGGAGACGCTCGAGCTGATCGACGCCGGCGGCCCGTTCCCCTACCCGGGCAAGGACGGCAGCACCTTCGGCAACCGCGAGGGGATCCTGCCGGAGGAGGCGTCGGGCTACTACGCCGAATACACCGTGCCGACGCCTGGCTCCGATGGCCGGGGCGCGCGGCGTATCGTCACAGGCGAGGGTGGGGAGTTCTACTTCACCGAGGACCACTACGAGTCGTTCTCACGGATCGACCGGGGGTGATGGGCATGAGCGAGCGCCAGCGAGCGACAGTAGGCCTCATGCCGTCGCTTCCGTATTCTTCGCTGTACGGAACGGAGGCGACGGCATGAGTGGACTGGCAGGTCTTCTAGCGGGAAAGGTCGATCCCGGCGTCTATCGCTGGCACACCGAGCTGGCCGCGGCCGACCTCTCCGAGTCGGTGACCGGCGCGGGCTGGTCGCTGGCGCAGATCGCCGACGTGGCCGAGACGAAGGACGAGGTGCTCGGTGCCATCGGCGCCGCGCTCGGCTTCCCGGCCCACTTCGGCCGCAACCTCGACGCGCTCTGGGACTCGCTGCGCGATCTCTCCGCGCCCACGGTGCTGCTGTGGGAGACGTGGGGGTGCGCTGCGTACGCGGATCGTGCCGGTTTCGACAAGATCGTCCGGGTCCTCCAAGACCGTGCCTCGGAGATCTCCGAGGACCGGCCGGCGTTCACCGTGCTGCTGCGCGGGGACGGTCCGGAGACGGACCTGCCCGACCTGGGCTGATCACCCGACGTCGACCGTACGGGTGGGGTAGCCCGTGGCTCCGTCGGGAGCGGGCGGTGCCTCGTCGGCGGTCTGCGGGGT
Source organism: Nocardioides sp. NBC_00850 (assembly GCF_045207335.1). Classification (NCBI taxonomy): domain Bacteria; kingdom Bacillati; phylum Actinomycetota; class Actinomycetes; order Propionibacteriales; family Nocardioidaceae; genus Nocardioides; species Nocardioides sp. NBC_00850. The sequence continues at coordinate 4,951,703 of NZ_CP108845.1, read as the reverse complement.
GCCGGTGCGGTCGTACGCCCGCGCCTGGATCCGGTGCTCGCCCTCGGTCGCGTCCCAGCGGTAGGTCCACTGGCGCCAGGTGTCGATGCTGTCCTCGGCGGCGAGCGTGGCGGGCTGCCAGGGGCCGTCGTCGATGCGTACCTCGACCTTGCTCACACCCCGATGCTGCGCCCAGGCGACGCCGGCGACGGTGCGTTCACCGGGCATGACGTCGTCTCCGGGCAGATCGATGCGGCACTCGGTCTTGATCGGGCCCTCGGCGGACCAGCCGCGGTCGGTCCAGTAGGCGCGGAAGTCGTCGAAGCGGGTGACCTCCAGCTCGGTGAGCCACTTGGTCGCCGAGACGTAGCCGTAGAGACCGGGGACGACCATGCGTACGGGGAAGCCGTGGTCCCGGGTCAGCGGCTCGCCGTCCTGGGCGATCGCGAGCAGAGCGTCGCGGCCGTCGGTGAGCGCCTCGAGCGGGGTGCCGATGGTGATGCCGTCGGCACCGGTGGACTTCACCGCGTCGGCGTCGGGGGACAGGCCGGCACGCTTGAGGACGTCGCGGATGCGTACGCCGGTCCAGGTCGCGTTGCCGATCAGGTCGCCGCCGACCTCGTTGGAGACGCAGCAGATCGTCACGCGGCGCTCGTAGAGCGGCATCGCGAGCAGGTCCTCGTAGGTCAGCTCGACCGGATCGTCGACCAGGCCGTGGATCTTGAGCCTGTAGTCGGCGACGTCGACGCGTGGGGTGAGCAGGGCGATGTCGATGCGGTAGAAGTCGTCGACCGGGGTCAGGTGGGGCGTCAGCCCGTCGATCCGGAGCTCCGCGCCCGCCGGGAGGGGAGCGGCGGGGGAGACGGCCGCGGGGATGGCCACCCTCGTCGCCGGGTGCCGGCGTGCGGTGACCACCTTGGCGCCGACCCCGCCGGCCGCACCCACGGCTGTCACCGCCGCGGCGGCGACCAGGAACCTGCGACGGTCGAAGCCGTCGGGCGCCTCTGCCTCGGTGGGCGGGCTGTCGGTGTCGCGCAGGGGCCGGGTGAGGAGGATCAGCGCGGTGACGCCGACCGCGAGGCCGATCACGATCGCCACGCTGCCAATTTTCGGGCTCGTCGTGCCGTTGCCGGCCCGGTCGGCCAGGAGGGCCGCGATGTCGACGGCCCCCAGGAGCACGAGCATGCCCGCACCGAGGGCGGGGCGGCGTACGGCCAGGGCGCCGGCGACCCCGAGCAGGGCCAGCGTGACCAGGCCGACGCAGGCGAGCAGGATCGGCTTGTCGGCGGTGCCGAAGGTGGCGACCGCCGCCTCCTTGAGCCAGCGCGGGGTGAGGTCGATGACCCGGTCGCCGAGCGCGAGCAGGGGCGAGGCGCCGCCGGCCAGGGCGGCGATGAGCTCGGCGACGCCGAGGCCGAGCACGCCGGCGGCGATGCCCGCGAGGGGGCCGTACGGAAGACGTGGTGCCGAAGCGGAGCCCGAGGCCTTCTGCTCGGCGAGGTTGCCGGATGTCATGCTGTGGGTTCGTGGCCGATCGATGGGCGGATGGGACCAATCCTCCCACTCTTCGGCTGCGAACCCGGGATGAGATCTGTCATTTGTCGGAAGGGGTGCGCATGCGGCGAGCGCTGCGGGTCGTGGGCGACGAGTCGCCACCTGACCCCGATGACGACCTGGACCCGGCGGCGGTGCTCGCCGCGGTCGCCGGTGGCGACCTCGATGCCTTCGGCCGCCTCTACGACGAGCTGGCTCCGCTGGTCTTCGGCGTCGCCCGGCGGGTCGTGCGCGACCCCTCGCGTGCGGAGGAGGTGACCCAGGAGGTGTTCACCGAGCTGTGGCGCCAGGCGGCCCGGTTCGACCCGTCGCGCGGCTCCGTCCGGACCTGGGTGCTGACGATCGCGCACCGTCGCGCGGTCGACACCGTGCGCTCCACGCAGGCCTCGCGGGCGCGGGAGGAGCACGTCGGCCGGCGGGAGCCGGTGGACGTCGCCGGCCCGGAGGACGCTGTCGTCACGGCGTCGGAGCACGAAGGCGTACGCCGCTGCCTGGACTCCCTCACGCCGCTGCAGTCCCAGGCGGTGCGGCTGGCCTACTACCAGGGCTTCACCTATCCCGAGGTCGCCGAGCTGCTCGGCCGGCCGCTGCCGACGGTGAAGTCGAGGATGCGGGACGGGCTGATCCGTCTTCGTGATTGCCTGGAGGTTCGGGATGGCGCCTGACGTACACGGTCTGGTCGGGGCCTATCTTCTCCACGCGCTGGAGCCCGGTGAGCGAGCAGAGGTCGAGGCGCACCTGGCAGCCTGTCCCGACTGCCGCGAGGAGGTCGACTCGCTGCGGTCGGCGACCGCGTCGCTGGCCGGTGAGGTCGCCGAGACCCCTCCGGCGTCGCTGCGCGCACGGGTGATGCGTACGGCCTCGGAGACTCCGCAGCTCCCGCCCGTGGTCGCCGCGGGCCGCGCTCGTCGTCGTTGGTTCGCGGGCGCGATCGCCGCGGTCGCAGCCCTGATCATCGGTGTCGGCGTGACGGTCGGCGTCGTCGTACGAGATGACGACCCGCCCGCGATGACCGCCGCCGAGGTGATGTCGGCCCCGGACGCGCGGATGCACAAGGAGGAGACCTCCGACGGGGAGCTGATGGTCGCGATGTCCCACGAGATGCACATGGTCGCCGTCGACACCGCCCACCTCGACCGCCCCGCGGGCATGACCTATCAGGTCTGGTGGCACACCGACGCCGGCATGGAGTCCGCCGGTGTCCTCGATGAGGAGATGGCCGTCGCCGTACCGGTCGAGGACGGCGACCTGATGGTCACCATGGAACCCGAGGGCGGCTCCGACAAGCCCTCCGAGAAGGTCCTCTTCCAGATGCCTGCCGAGCGCCTCTGACGCCGGTCAGACCGTGCGCTGGGTGGCGGCGGTGGCGAGGGCGCGGAGGACTTCGGCGGCGTTGGCGTCGAGGACGCCCGACGACTTGGCGTCGTCGAGGGCGGTGAGGCCCTGGTCGGCGAGCTCGGTGATGGTCTTCTCGACCTGCTGCTCGGCACCGGAGGAGGCGATGATCGTACGCAGCGCCGCGACCTGGTCCACGGTGAGCGGCTGGCCGAGGGAGCGGTCCAGGAGGTCGGCATCGGCGGACGGTGACGCCTTCAGCGCGAGGGCGACCAGGACGGTGCGCTTGCCCTCGACCAGGTCGTCGCCGGCCGGCTTGCCGGTGACCGAGGGGTCGCCGAAGACGCCGAGGAGGTCGTCGCGGAGCTGGAAGGCCTCGCCGACGGGGAGGCCGTAGGCCGACAGCGCCTCGATCTGCTCCTGGGAGGCACCGGCCAGGGCGGCGCCGACGTGGAGGGGGCGCTCGACGGAGTACTTGGCCGCCTTGTAGCGGACCACCTTCATCGCTGCCTCGACGTCCGCAGCGCCGCGGGCCTGGACGGTGATGTCGAGGAACTGCCCTGCGATCACCTCGCTGCGGGTGTGGTCGAACACCGAGAGGGCGGCCGAGGTCTCGGAGCCCCCGAACCCAGAGGTACGCAGCAGCTCGTCCGACCAGGTCAGCAGCAGGTCGCCGAGGAGCACGGCCGCGGCGTCGCCATAGGCGCGGGACCGGCCCGGCCAGCCCGCGGCGGAGTGGTCGGCCTCGAACGCGCGGTGCGCGGCCGGCGCTCCGCGCCGGGTGTCGGAGTCGTCGATGACATCGTCGTGAACGAGCGCCGAGGCCTGGAGCAGCTCGAGCGCGGCGGCCGCCCGGACGAGCGACTCCTCCTCGGCCGGCGAGGGGGAGGGGCGGACCGCGTGGAAGCCCCAGTAGCAGAACGCGGCCCGCAGCCGCTTGCCGCCGGACATCGACTCGCGGGCGCGGCGCAGCAGCGGTTCGACCTCGTCACCGAGCGGAGCCAACCGCTGGGACTGCGTCTCGAGGAAGGTGTCCAGCGCCCCCTGGACGCGACTGCGGAATTCATCGGCGTCCCACGTTTCATTCACTCTCCGAGCCTAGGGCACTGCCTAGGATGGCCCGATGGTGACTGGACGTGGACGCTCCCTGGCGGAGCTGATCAACCAAGGTGAGCGCTCGTTCTCCTTCGAGTTCTTCCCGCCGAAGGACGAGGCCGGCGAGGAGCAGCTGTGGAACGCCGTGCGCGCACTGGAGCCCTACCGCCCCACCTTCGTGAGCGTCACCTACGGCGCCGGCGGCTCGACCCGTGACAAGACGGTCGCCATCACCGGCCGGATCGCCGCGGAGACCGAGCTGCTCCCGGTCGCCCACCTGACCTGCGTCGGCCACACCCGCGACGAGGTGGCGGGGATCCTGGACTCCTACGCGGCGAAGGGCGTCGAGCACGTGATGGCCCTGCGCGGCGACCCCGCCGAGGGGCCGCGCGCCGAGTGGACCCCGACCGCGGGCGGTCTCGACTACGCGATCGACGTGGTGAACCTGGCCCGTGAGCGAGGTGACTTCCGCATCGGCGTCGCCGCCTTCCCGGAGGGCCACCCGAGCGCCGAGTCGCTCGAGGCGGACGCCGACGTGCTGGTCGCCAAGGCGAGGGCCGGCGCGGAGTTCGCGGTCACCCAGATGTTCTTCCGTGCGGCCGACTACTTCGGCCTCGTCGACCGGGTCCGTGCCCGCGGCGTCGACATCCCGATCCTGCCCGGGATCATGCCGATCCTGAACCTCGCCGCCATCCGCCGCCAGAGCGAGCTGATCGGGGCCGAGGTCCCCGAGGAGATCGTCGAGCGGCTCAGCGCCGCTGGCCCCGAGCCCGCCGACATCCGTGCCGAGGGCATCGCCGTGGCCGCCGAGCTCTGCCAGGAGCTCCTCGACGGAGGCGCCCCGGGGCTGCACTTCTACACCCTCAACCGCTCCAAGGCGACGCTGGAGATCTTCGCCAAGCTCAACGTCACCGTCTAGGCCGCGCTCACTTCTCGGCAGGCCCGATCGACTGCGCGACCAGCGCGGACGAGAGCCCGGCGAACGGCAGCCCGGAGCCGGGGGTGGCGTGGGCGCCGGCGGCGTAGACGTTCGGGAGCGGGGTGCGCGGCCCGAGGCGCTGGAACACCGTGCCCCGTCCCGCCCACTTCACGCCCAGCGGCGACCCGCGCCAGCGGCGTACGAGCTCGGCGGCGCCCAGGTCGACACGGTGCACGACGTGCTCGCGCAGATCGATCTTGTGGCGCGCCAGCGCCAGCAGGACGTCCTCCATCAGCTTGCCGTGGGAGTGGATCGTCCAGGCATGCTGGCCCTCGGGGGCGAGCCCGCGGGTGCGTACGACCAGGGTCGGCTCGCCGTGGAGCACCAGCTCGTCGGGAAGATCGACGAGGTGATCGGGCAGCGAGGAGAGTCCGAGGTGGAACGTCATCGGCGGGATCGCCGGCAACGTACGTTCCACCAGCGGCCGCAGGGCCGGCAGCGAGCGCGGATCGAAGGCGACCACGACCGCTCCGTCGGCGCCGAGATCGATCTCGCCGGCGGTGGTGCTGACCGCGACCGCCCGTCCATCACGTACGACGATGTCCTCCACGCGGGTCGCGGTCTGCACCGAGACCCGGCGGGTGGTCATCCGGGCGGCGAGCACCTCGGCCACGACCCCCATCCCGCCCTCGACCCGCCAGGCGCCGAAGCGCTGCTCGAGATAGGCGGTGAGCCCCGCCCAGGCAGGTACGTCACGCAGCTCCTGCCCCGCCGCGACGAACGGGTGCGCCGCAACGAGCCTGAGCCGCTCGTCCTTGAACGTCTTGCGCAGCCGCTTGTGGAGGGTCTCGCGCGACCGGAACCGCTCCGCGACGGCCGCGGGCAGGGCCGAGGGCTCCCACGGCACCTCGAAGTAGTGCTGGCGCAGCACCTCCCAGTCCTCGCTGAACCTGGCGACGTAGTCGGTCCACCGCTCACCCATGCCCGGGCCCAGCTCGTCGAAGGCCGCCAGCTGGGCGCCGCGGGTGCCGCCGGGCACCGAGACCGAGGTCTTGTCGGCGAACCGGTGCTCGCGGATGACGTCCATCGGCACCAGCTCGAGCTCTCGCTCGGCCGGCCGCCCGGACTTGCGGAACAGGTCGCGCATCACCGCGGGCAGCAGCGTCGAGGTCGCCGAGGCGTCCCAGGTGAACCCCTCCTCACGCACGGGTACCAGGGCGCCGCCGAGCTGACCGGAGGCCTCGAGAAGGGTCACCGAGTGGCCGAGCTTGGCCAGCCTGGCGGCGCTGGCCATTCCGGCGTACCCGCCCCCGAGGACGACGACGCGCGTCACTGGACGGGGTAGGGCTTGGTCGTGCCGTCGGCCGGGCCCTCCGACGGCGGGGCGCCACGTCTTCCGCGCCGGGTCAGCCTGCGCCAGCCCCCGCGAATGGTGCGGACGATGAAATACACCAGCACCAGCCCGGCGGCCAGCAGAACGGCGGCGATACCGGCGGCGGCCAGCGGATGCTCGGTCGCGAACCAGACCACGCCGAGTACGAGGCCGTCCTCGGCCAGGCTGACCACCGAGTTGGAGACCGGCTCGGGGGAGGAGTTGACCGCCAGCCGCTCGCTGGCCTTGACCAGGTGGGACATGAGCGCCGAGGTGCCGCCCACGACGCCGCCGACGGCCGCGTTGAGCGAGTCGGCCTCGCCGGCGAGCAGGACGCCGATCACGGCGCCGATCGTGGGCCGGATCACCGTGGAGATCGAGTCCCAGGTCGAGTCGACGTACGGCACTTTGTCCGCGACGAACTCGATGGCGAACATCGCCCCGGCGGCCGCCAGCACCGGCCAGGTGCCGAGCACGTCAGGGATCTCCTCGGCCCCCGTCGTACGCTGCACGACGCCGAGCACCAGCACGACCAGATAGGCGTTGATGCCACTGGCCCACCCGCTGGAGAAGGTCAGCGCTAGAGATTCCATGGAGACATCTTGGCGTACGACACCGACAGTTCGGACTCGGCCCGAGACCAAGCGCACGCGATCCCGTATTTACCTCCGTTGTGCCCCGTGCGGCAGAATGGGCTGATCAACGCAGAGTTCCCCCACGTCGCAAGGAGACCGGATGACCATGACGACACCCGACGAGAACGAAGGTGTGGTCGTGAACGAGGACCTGGAGACCACCGTCGAGGTGGCGGCCCTCGCTGCTGAGCCCGTGCCGCGGGAGATGACGTGGGCGGTCCGGCTGATCGTCGGTCTGATCGCGTTCAGCGCCGTCGTGGTCGTGGTCATGGTGCTGCGTTCCGATGACCTGGTGCGCGCGTGGGCGGAGGGCAACGCCTCGGCCAAGCGCATCCTGGAGACCGAGGGGCTCGAGGCCCTCATCAACCCGCCCACCGACAACCGGGTCAGCGCGCCGGCGTTCATCGCCCCCGCGATCACGCTGTTCGGTGTGATGGCCGGCATGCTCGGTGTGCTCGCGGTCTTCCTCCGAAACGGCTTCGAGTGGGCCCGCATCACGATCTCGTTCCTGGTGTTCATCTCCGCGGTGGCCAGCGTCGGCGGCATCCTGACCGGCCCGCCGGTGATCATCAGCGTGCTCACCGCGATCGCGATCGTCATCGCCGCGGGGCTGCTGGTGGTCATGTGGCTGCCGGCCAACACCCGCTACATCCACCCGCCGCACCTCATCCGCGGCGCCGTCGCCGAAGACTGAGCGGCCGGCAGCACCGCTCGACACGCCCCGCCACCGAACGTCTTGTGACTGTCGGTGGTGGGGTGTAGTTTAATCACGTGTTCGAACAGATGTTCGAACAACCAGGCTCTGGCGGGCGTCGTCCTCGACCCCCGACGCCCGCCGGAGCCGTCCACTGCGGGGTCGACCGTGAGCGAGAAGGACGACCCGATGCATCTGCTGCCGGCCACGACGCACAACTACCTCTTCCGAGCCACCGAGACCCTCGCGGAGGCGATCGTGGCCGACGACGTGCCGAGCAGGTACGCCATCGCTCACGTCGCCGCACTCCAGGCCGCCGCCGCTCTGATCGCCGCCCGCACCGACCCCGTCGAGGCCGCGAGCCGCGCTGGTCGCCGTCGTCCGTGGAACGCCTGGGTCCGCCTCAAGAAGGTCGCGCCCGAGCTCTCCGAGTGGGCCGACTACTTCGCCGCCGGCGCCGCTAAGCGCGCCGCGGCGGAGGCGGGCTCGATCCGTGCGGTCACCGCGGAGGAGGCCGACGAGCAGGTGCGTGACGCCGACCGGTTCCTCGCCGTCGTCGAGGAGTCGCTCGGCCTGATGGCCCACACCTCGCAGGCCACCCAGCTCCGGCACGACCGCCTCGTGGGCTGATCCAGGTGTGGCGTACGCAGGGTGGGAGGCAGGGCCTACGCTTGGCCCCATGTCAGCTGGCTCCGCTTCCACCAGTCGTCGGGCAGGCGCCCGGACCGTCGCCGTCTGGGACGCGCTCGACCCGGTCCTGGCCTCCGGGCCGCTCGACGTCCTCGACATCGGCGGCGGCACCGGCACCTCAGCCGTACGCATCGCCGGGCTCGGCCACCGGGTCACCGTCGTCGACCCCAGCCCCGATGCGCTGGCCGCGCTCGACCGCCGGGCGCGCGAGGCCGGCGTCTCCGTCGACGCGCGCCAGGGCGACCTGTCCGCACTCTCCGACGTCGCCGACCCCAGCGGTGCCGACGTGGTGCTCTGCCACGGCGTCCTCGAGGTCGTCCCCGACGCTGCTGAGGCGCTGGCAGGGATCCGCGAGGTGCTCCGTCCCGGCGGCACGCTCAGCCTGCTGGTCGCCCAGCGCACCGCCGCCGTCCTCTCCCGTGCTCTGGCCGGCCACTTCGCGCAGGCCGCAGAGCTTCTCGACGACACCACCTCCCAGGGGCGCTCCGGTCGGCGCTTCGCTCTCGACGAGGTCACCGGGCTGCTCGAGGCCGCCGGGTTCGCGGTCTCGGACGTTCGCGGCGTACGTGTCTTCGTGGATCACGTTCCCGGGTCGCTGCTCGATGTCGACCCTGGCGCGACCAACGCACTGGTCGATCTGGAGCAGGCGGCGTCCACGCGTCCGGACTATCTGCCGCTGGCCTCGCAGCTGCATCTGCTCGCTTCGCTTCGCTGACGGGGCGCTTGTCCGCGTCCTTGGAGGATCGGGGTGACCTCCTCCGCCGGCGCTCCGGAGGCCACCCCGATCCTCCATGTCGACATGGACGCCTTCTTCGTGTCGGTGGCTATCAGGCACCAGCCCGAGCTCTGGGACCAGCCGGTGGTGGTCGGCGGACATGCCCGTGGCGTGGTGACCTGCGCCAACTATCCGGCGCGGGCCTACGGCGTGCGGGCCGCGATGCCGGGCTCGATGGCGAGACGGCTGTGCCCTCAGCTCGTCTCCGTCCGTCTCGACTTCGGTGAGGTCGCCGAGGTCTCCCATCAGGTCCGCGAGATCTTCCGCCGCGCCACCCCGCTGGTGGAGGTGGTCAGCGTCGACGAGGCGTTCCTCGACGTACGGGGAGCGACCAGGCTCTTCGGGAGCCCCGAGGAGATCGCCCAGCGGATCCGCCGCCAGATCGCCGAGGAGCTGAGCATCACCTGCTCGGTCGGCGTCGCGCCCACCCCGAGCGTGGCCAAGGTCGGCAGCCGCAAGGCGAAGCCCGACGGCGTCGTGGTCGTGCGGCCGGAGGAGATCCCCGGCTTCCTCCACCCGCTCGACGTCGGTGAGCTCTACGGCGTCGGCCCGAGCACGAGGACCCGGCTGCGGCGGCTCGGCTTCGAGACGGTGGGCGACATCGCCCGCACCCCGGTACCGACCCTCCACCAGATCCTCGGCCCGCGCCTCGGTGGCCACCTGCACCGGCTCGCCACCGGCACCGACCGGCGCGAGCTGACCGGGCGGCTGGGCCCCGACCTGCCCGACCGGTCCACCGGCGCCCAGGAGACCTTCGGCCACGACCTGAGCGACCGCGAGGACATCGTCCGCGAGCTGCTGCGCCTCTCGGCCCGGGTCACCCGGCGGATGCGGCGGGCCGGCACGGTCGGCCGCACGGTCGCGCTGACGGTGCGGTTCACCGACTTCAAGACCATCTCGCGCTCGCGCACGCTGCCTGATCCCACCGACGTCACCCAGGACGTGCACGCCACCGCGGTCCGCCTCTACGACGAGCTGAATCTCCGGGGCCGGGCCCTGCGCCTGGTCGGGGTCCGGGTCGAGCACCTGGTCGCCCGCGAGGGCACCGACCGGCAGCTGGTGCTCGGCGAGCGGGAGCGGGGCTGGTCCGAGGCCGACCGCGCCATCGACCAGGTCGCCGAGCGCTTCGGATCCAGCCTCGTACGCCGCGCGAGCCTGCTCGATCAGGGCCGGGGTTGACGCACCAGCCACTTTGCTTGACACAATCGGTCTTGGTTGTGCCATGTGGCAGAACGTCAAGGGGCAAGAATTTTCTGGGCTCACTACCGCCTTCAGGGTGGCCAGCCTAGACTTGGGGATACCCCAACAGGACATGGGAGGTACGGTGCCACTCTCGGAAGAGGAGCTTCGCCTGCTCGAGCAGATGGAGCGCGCGCTCTCGGCGGAGGACCCGAAGTTCGCCTCCGCCCTCCGAGGCACGGCCCTGCGCCGTGCCCAACGTCGACACGCGGTCATCGCGGGCATCGTGCTCGCCGGTGGTGTCGCGTTGCTGATGACCGGTGTGATCTCACGGATGTGGATCGTCGGGGTGGTCGGCTTCTTGGTGATGCTGGCCTCGACCTCCGTGCTGCTCACCGCTCTTCGTGGTGCTGCCGCGGTCGAGGAGGACGACGGGGACCACGCGCCCCGCAGCTCGTTCTTCGACCGGGCCAGCGAGCGCTGGAAGCAGCGCCGCCGCGACAACGACCTCTGAGGGAATGACCTCTCAGAGGGACCTCTAGGACGAGATCAGCTCCCGCTCGGACCGTGCAACCGGTCCGTCGGAGGCTGGCGTCGGCGGACGGCGGAAGACCGACGCCGGCCACAGGCGCGCCCGGCGCCGGGCACGCCGATCGGCGTGCTCCCTGAGCGTGGCCGAGACCAGGCGTACGTCGTCCCCGACCGCCGCGGTGTCACGGTGCTCCGCATAGCGGTTGCGCTCGACGGCGGCCACGATCCGCTGCAGCGCGAGCATCGGCTCGCGATCCTGCAGATGCGGGGCCAGGCCGGCGGCCTCCTCCCGGGGTGAACGGGTCCCGGTCCAGGGGAGACCGAGGTCGATCGCGGTGTCGCCCAGCTCGCTCCAGCCGGCCTCGGCGTCGCCCGCGAGGCGAGTCGTACGCCGCCGGCGCCGGATCACGGCCGGCGCCGCGAGCGCGATCAGGCCGACCAGAGCGACGATCCCCAGACCGGTCCAGACGGCGCCGGCGTTGGACTCCTCGGTGCCGGTGTCGGCGACCTCGGGCGTGTCCGGCTCCTCGCGCTGCGGACGGTTGGGCACCGGCGCGACGCTCGTGCCGGCGCTGGGAACAGGCGCCTCCGGCTCGTTGCGGGCGTTGCCCAGCGCACCGGTGGTGTAGCCGGGCTCGCTGGTGTCGGCGGCCGCCGGGGTCGGCTCGAAGCGGATCCAGCCGATGTCCTCGAACCACAGCTCGGGCCAGGCGTGCAGGTCTCGGCCGCGGAACTGCCACACGCCGTCCTCGTCCTGGTCGCCGCCCAGGAAGCCGAAGGCGACCCGGGCCGGGATGCCGAGCTCGCGAGCGAGCACGGCCATCGCCGTGGCGTACTGCTGGCAGTAGCCGATCTTGTTGTCGGTCAGGAAGTCCAGCAAGGCCGCGCTGTCGGAGCCGACGTCACGCTCCAGGCTGTAGGTGAACTCGCCGCTGTGGCGGAACCAGTTCTGCAGGGCGACCGCCTGGGCGAACGGCCGGTCCTGGCCGGCGGTCCGCTCCAACGCGATCTCCTCGATCTCGTCGGGGAGCAGCGGCAGGTCGGTCATGCCCGGTGGGGCGCCGACGCCCGGGTCGCCGGCGGCGAGGAGGCGCTCCTGGGACGGCTCGACGGGGGCGGCGGTCATCCGCCAGCTCTGCCCGGCGACGGTCTGGTCCCTGCCCTCGGTGGACATGAAGTCGAGGGTGTCCTCGTCGTAGCGCCACGGCCCCCGGGCGGTGACCTCGAGGGGATGGGAGAAGATCGGCAGCCAGGTCGACTGGAACTTCGCGCTCGCCCGCAGCTGGTAGGTCGTGGGATCGCCGAGCAGGGACGCGTCGGACATCGGCGGCTCGAAGGTGGCCACCCCGCTGTGGTCGGAGGGCACGTCGCGGTTGCCCGAGGTCCACTCCGTACCGGTGAACTTGGTCAGGGCCCCGACGCGGAGATACGACGGGGGAGTCTCGGTGTCGCCGTAGACGGGGGTCACGGACACCATCACCTGGTCGCTCTGCCGGCGCAGGTCGTCGTAGAGCCCGACGGTCGGGTTGATCACTCGCAGGGGGCCGTTGCCGTCGCCCGGACCCAGACCGGGAAGGGAGACGTTCGGGCTGGGCAGCCAAGCCGGGGTGAGCAGCGCGATCACGACCGCGGAGACGCCGATGACAGCCGGCCCGGCGGCGGGCACCACCGGGAGGTCGTCATCGAGGCGCCGGCCCCAGCGGCTCAGCTGCTGGGCTCGGTCGAGGCGCAGCATCACCAGGAACGAGATCGCGGTGAGCGCGAAGACGACCCAGGAGACCCCGCCCCAGCCACCGGCGCCGATGATGCTGAACGGCACCGTGAAGACGCCCAGCACCACGAGCCCCATCATCGGCGGCCGCCGCAGCGAGACGGCGAGGATGTCGGCCAGCAGCACCGCCGCGACACCGCCCGGGATGAGGTAGGGCGCCACCTCCGACCCGGACATCGGCAGGTCGAACGGGTTGAACGCGACGTACGCCTCGGTCATCTCGGCCGTGACCCGCGCCCGGCCGCCGCCGGTGACGGGGAAGGGGTGCTGCACGACCAGCAGGCTGGTCGCGATGGTGCCGAGAAGCACCTGCAGCAGGACCACGACCGAGCCGTGCACGCGCAGCAGCCGCGCGGAGATGCCCGTGCCGACCACGAGCAGGCCGGCGACCAGGATCGGGCCGAGGTAGGGGAACCGGGTGCTCGTGAACGAGCCCCATGACGACAGCGCGAACAGCACTGTCAGGAAGCAGGTCAGCGGCACCGCCATGGCGGGCACGACGCCGCGTGCGTCTCGAGAGGTCATCATCGCGCTGCCCCCACTCCCGCTGCCGCGCCCCGGGTGCCGAGCTCGCGCCAGCGCGTGGCCACCGAGTCACCGACCCCGAGCTCGACCGCCTTCCAGCCGTGCTGGATGAGCAGAGGTACGCCGCAGGGCCGCCGTTGCTCCGGCGCCAGGTGCACCGCGCTCCAGCCGTCGACGGCGAGCGAGAAGGCGAGCGCGGACCCGGTGTGGTGACGTACCCGGCGAAGCACGCCGGCGTCGTCCTCGTCGAGAGAGCCGAGCACCGCGACGGTGACTCCGCCCTGTCCGGCCTCGCCGATCCAGGAGGCGTCGATGCGGTGGTGCTGGACGGTCTCGACCACGGCGAGCGCCTCCAGCAGGGCGGCCGCGTCGGCCTGGCCCTCGCGGTCGTGCCAGCCGGAATTGAGCTCACCGCTGCCCGCGGCACCGGGGGTGTTTCCGCCGGAGGTCACCAGCCGCACCGAGTAGCCGGCCTCGACCAGGTGCACCGCGACCGAGGCGGCGACCACGACGGCGTGCTCGAAGGAGGAGCCCGCGCCCTGGCCGCGGTGGACCGGGCGACGGTTGTCGAGGAAGACGGTGGCGCGGGCCTGCCAGGGCTGCTCCTCGCGGCGCACCATCAGCTCGCCGAGGCGGGCCGAGCTGCGCCAGTGCACCCGCCGCAGCTCGTCGCCGCGGCGGTACTCACGCACCGTGACGTCCTCCGCGCTGCCCCCGAGGAACGCCCTCGGCCGGGAGTCGCCCGACGAGGTCGCGTTGCCGGTCAGGGGAGTCGGGGGCAACGGGACCACTCTCGGCGTGACCGTGAACGGGACCGTGGACTGGAAGGCGCGGTTGAGCTCGACCAGGCCGAACGGGTCGGCCACGGTCACGCGCATCGGGCCGATGTCGAAGCGGCCCCGGATCTCGGAGCGGATCTGGTAGCCGAGCTTGTGGCGCCACCCGAAGCCGATCCGGTCGACCACGAAGCGCGGGCGCCCACCCAGGGCGTACGGCACCGTCTCCTCCAGCAGCAGGGTCCCGGTGGGGATCCGGCCCTCGTTGGCGATGGTCAGCTCGACCTTGGCCGGCTGACCGGCCTCGGTCAGGTGCGGCTCGATGTGGCGGACGAGCGCGAGCCGGTAGCGGCCCCAGGCGGCGACCACCGCGGTGACCAGCGGCAGCGCGACCAGCAGCATCCCGATCCGGGACAGTGTGGACTGGTCCAGCAGGATCCCGCAGACGATGGCGGTGATCCCGGCGGCCAGGAAAGCCCGGCCCCGGATGGTCAGCCCGGACAGTGCCTCACGCATATCGGACGGTTCCCTCGTGGATCAGGACTGTGGCACCGCGACGGCGGACACGACGGACTCGAGGATGTCGGTGACCGACCGGCCGTGCATCGCCGCGGAGGCGCTGGGGAGGAGACGGTGGGCAAGGACCGGACCGGTCAGCCTGCGTACGTCATCGGGGAGGACGAACTCGCGTCCGTGCAGGGCGGCATGAGCCTTAGCGGCCCGCAGCAGGTGGAGGCTCGCCCGCGGCGAGGCGCCCAGGGCGAGCTCGTTGTTGGTGCGAGTCGCCGCGGTCAGGGCCACGGTGTAGCGGCGGACCGCCTCCGAGACGTAGATCTGGTTGACGACGCCGACGAGCTTGCGGATCTCCACGGCGTCGGTGACCGGGTCCAGGTCGTCGAGCGGGTTGGACGCGCTGTGGCTGGCCAGCATCGCAATCTCGGAGGCCACCGGCGGATAGCCGACCGAGACCCGCGCCATGAACCGGTCGCGCTGCGCCTCGGGGAGGGCGTACGTCCCCTCCATCTCGATCGGGTTCTGGGTCGCGATCACCATGAACGGCGAGTCCAGCTGGTAGGTCACGTTGTCGACGGTGACCTGGTGCTCCTCCATGCACTCCAGCAGCGCCGACTGGGTCTTGGGGGAGGCACGGTTGATCTCGTCGCCGACCACGATGTTGGCGAAGATGCCACCCGGGCGGAACTCGAACTCCCGGGTGTTCTGGTTGAAGATCGACACCCCGGTGACATCGCTCGGGAGCAGGTCTGGCGTGAACTGGATGCGGCGCACCGAACAGTCGATCGAGCGCGCCAGCGCCTTCGCGAGCTGGGTCTTGCCGACCCCGGGCACATCCTCGATCAGGAGGTGTCCCTCGGCGAGCAGCACGGTCAGCGTGGAGTCGACGACGTCGGTCTTTCCTTCGATCACCTTCTCGATGCTGTCGCGAATGCGGCCCGCGACCCGCACCAATGTCTCGATCTCTGCCCCATGCGATGAGGCCTCCAACGGCGTCGTCACGTCGCGTCCTTCCGACTCACCCTGCGTATGGGAACACCGTACGGGGTAGCGCCTACGGGCGTCTGCGTCATTCACCCGACTGTGACCTGTAGGCGGTATGCCGCCGGCCTCCGCCGCACGCGGGCCGGGGGAGCGGGCGGTGGTGGGAAATCGCCTCGTGGGGGAGGAAGGTGGTTTGAATGTGGGGGATTGTGGGGTACGGTGGGGCAAAGTGGAGGAACGATCCACGTTGAGCTGACCGCGGGGGCGAGCACATGTTCTTCATGGGCACGTACACGCCGAAGCTCGATGAGAAGGGCCGGATCTTCCTCCCGGCAAAGTTCCGAGATCGACTGGCGGAGGGGGTTGTCGTGACGCAAGGTCAGGAGAACTGCCTCGTGGTGTGGCCCGAGGACGTCTTCATGCAGGAGGCGCAGCGGGCCCAGCAGACGCCGCTCACCTCTCGGGACGCACGTGACTACGCCCGTGTCCTCTTTGCGGGGGCCGAGCAGACGACACCCGACAAGCAGGGCCGGATCGGCATTCCGCCGCTCCTGCGCGACTACGCCGGGATCGTCAAGGACGTGGTCGTGATCGGTGTGATGGACCGGATCGAGATCTGGGACCCGGCCAAGTGGGCGGAGTACTCCGCGGGTGCACAGGCCAAGTTCGCAGACCTCGACGAGTCGACGGACTGATAAAGGGACAGATCGACAAAGCGACAAGCAGCAGAGCTGATCAGAAACGAAACAAGTCAACAGCGGATCCGCAGGACGAGGTCTCAGTCCCGCTCCACTCATCCAGCCATCCGGGGCACCTTCCCCGGCTCCGGACGGCACCTGGTGGTGACGGAGCGGGCATGAGACCTGGCTCTGCGGATCCGTGGCGTTGTCAGCCCGTGGCTCTGCCAAAGAGCTGGGGGAGAACACACACCAGACGAAGCCGTGCGATGGGGGTCGAGGCGGTGACGAACCAGAAGCACGTGCCGGTGATGCTCGACCGCATCGTCGACCTGCTCGCGCCGGCGCTCGCCGATGGTGGCGTGCTCGTCGACTGCACGACCGGTCACGGTGGTCATACCGAGGCCGTCCTCGAGCGCGTTCCCGGGTCGCGGGTGATCGGCATCGACCGAGACACCTACGCCCTCGGCATCGCGGGGGAGCGGCTGGCCCGCTTCGGCGACCGGTGGACAGGCGTCCACGCGGTCTACGACGAGATCCTCGACGTCGTCGCCGGGCAGGGTCTGGACGAGGTCCAGGCGGTCCTCTTCGACCTCGGCGTCTCCTCGATGCAGCTCGACCAGCGCGAGCGCGGCTTCGCCTACGCGGAGGACGCGCCGCTCGACATGCGGATGGACGCCACCCGGGGTCAGACCGCGGCGGACGTCCTCAACAACTACTCCGCGGCGGACCTGACCCGGATCCTGCGGGACTACGGCGAGGAGAAGTTCGCCAAGAAGATCGCCTACGCCATCGTCAAGCGTCGCGAGACGGTGCCGTTCACGACGAGCGCGCCTCTGGTGGAGCTTCTCTACGCGGAGATCCCGGCACCTGCCCGTCGCACCGGCGGACATCCGGCCAAGCGCACCTTCCAGGCGCTGCGGATGGAGGTCAACGACGAGCTCGGGGCGCTGCGTACGGCATTGCCGGACTCTCTCGAGGCCGTCGGCGTCGGTGGCCGTGTGGTCGTCGAGTCCTACCACTCGCTCGAGGACCGGCTCACCAAGCGGGCCTTCGCCGAGGCGACGAAGCTGGACGTACCTCCCGACATGCCGTTCGTGCCGCCCGAGGCCGAGCCGTCATTCCGCCTGCTCACCCGTGGTGCCGAGCAGGCCAACGAAGCAGACATCGAGGAGAACCCGCGCGCCGCCTCTGTGCGACTGCGCGCGGTGGAGCGCACCAAGCCCCGAACCAACCTTCCCAAGTCGAACCCTGGAGCAGCCAGATGAGCATCGCCGCCGCGCCACAGGCGCCCGTGCGCAGCCCGGACCGGGCCAACGAGACGACCCAGACACGGCTCACCGCCGTGCCGGCGCCGCTGCCTGCCCCGATGGCGCCGCGGCTGCCGTTCGTCGTGCTCGTCTCGATGCTGCTCATCGGTGGCGTCGTGGGTCTGCTGGTCTTCAACACCTCCATGCAGCAGTCGGCCTTCCAGGAGCAGCGTCTCCAGGAGCAGGCGACCACGCTGGCCGCCCGGGAGCAGGCGCTCGACGGTGAGCTGAAGAAGATGGAGGACCCGCACAAGATCGCCGCCAAGGCGAAGGACCTCGGCATGGTCGTTCCGCAGAACGCGGCCATGCTCCGGGTCCCCGAGGCGAAGATCGAGGGCGAGGCGGCCGCGGCCGACCGATCCGCGACGCCGCCGCTGCACCCGAAGGTCGCCAAGCCCTACAGCGTGCTGGTCGCCGAGCAGAAGGCGGCCGAGGCGGCCGCCGCGAAGAAGAAGGCGGCCGAGCTCGCCGAGAAGAAGCGCGCCCAGGAGGCGGCAGAGAAGCAGACGGCCGAGGAGCAGCAGCGTACGTCTTCGGGCGAGGCTCGGTAGGGGGAGCGGAGCGATGGCCCAGCGACAGGTCAAGCGGAAGGTCCGCCGGCCGGCGCGCCGCCCTGCCGCGCGGTCGACGCCGAAGGCGACGCAGCGACGCGGGCCGGTGCACATCCGGCTCCGCGTCGGCTTCATCCTGGTGGCGATGGTGCTCTCGGTCTTCGGGGGCCGGCTGGTGCAGCTGCAGGGCATCGACCCGCACTCGTACGCCGCGATGGCGGCCGCCGAGAACGTCGTCGACGTCGTGCTGCCGGCCGAGCGCGGCGAGATCCTCGACCGTGACGGCGAGGCGCTGGCCGACTCCTCCGACGGGCTGATGGTCCTGGCCGACCCGAAGCAGACGAAGAAGGACGCCCCGGCGATCGCCGCGTTCCTGGCCAAGGAGCTCGGGGTCGACTACGCCTCGGCGCTCGCGAAGCTCCGCAAGGACGGGAGCCGATTCCAGTACATCAAGCGTCAGGTGCCCGCGACCCAGGCGACCGCCGCGGTCGAGAAGGCGGGCAAGGAGGGCTACCAGGGGCTGTGGACCAGCCGCGACCCGCTGCGTAACTACCCGAACGGCGACGTCGCGGCCAACCTGGTCGGCTTCCTCGGCAACGACGGCCCGCTGGCAGGCCTCGAGGCCGCCTTCGACAAGCACCTGGCCGGCAAGGACGGCCATGCCGAGTACGACGCGACCAGCCCGGTCAGCGGCACCCGGATGCCGCTGGGCACCAACAACCGCGTCGACCCCGTCGACGGCAACGACCTGACCCTCACGATCGACCGCGACCTGCAGTACTACGTCCAGCAGACCCTGATGGACGCGGTGCAGAAGTCGCGCGCGGAGTCGGGGATGGCGGTGGTCATGGACACCCAGACCGGCGAGATCCTGAGCCTGGCCGACTACCCGACCTTCGATGCCCGCGACCCTGCCGCCTCGCCGAAGTCGCTGCGCGGGAGCAACGCCCTCTCCAACGTCTACGAGCCCGGCTCGGTGCAGAAGGTGCTCACCGTCGCCGGCCTGCTCGACCAGGGGCTCGTCTCGCCCTCGACCCGGCTCAAGGTGCCGGGGTCCTACCGCTCGGGTGACGCCGACATCCACGACTGGTACGAGCACGGCATGGAGAAGCTCACCCTGGCCGGGGTGATCGCGAAGTCCTCCAACATCGGCACCGTGATGGCCGCGAACAAGTACTCCGACGGCCAGCTGCGGGACTACCTGGCCGCCTTCGGTCAGGGTCGGCGCACCGGCCTCGGTCTCGACACCGAGTCGGCCGGTCTGCTCGCCTCGCCGGAGAGCTGGAACCCGGCCGACGAGGACCGCATCGACTTCGGCCAGTCGATCTCGGTCAACGCCGTGCAGATGACCGCCGCGCTCAACACGATCGCCAACGGCGGCGTACGCATCGACCCGAGCCTGATCGCCGGGAGCGCCACCAACAACTCCGGCATCGAGGTCGGCACCGACACCGCGGATCGCACCCGCGTGGTCTCCGAGGAGGCCGCCTCCCAGACCGCGGAGATGATGGAGCGGGTCATCAACGACCCGGACAACGCCACCGCTCCGCAGGCCGCCGTTCCCGGCTACCGCGTCTCCGGCAAGACCGGAACCGCGCAGCGGGTCAACTCCGAGTGCAAGTGCTACGACGGCACCACCACGGTCTCCTTCGGCGGTTTCGCCCCCACCGACGACCCGCGGTTCACGGTCTACGTGGCCATCCACAACCCCGGCAACGGCGGTGGCGGTGGCACCGTCACCGGCCCGGTCTTCTCCCAGATCATGTCCTTCGCCCTGCGCCGCTACGGCGTCCCGCCGACCGGCACCGAGCCTTCGAAGATGCCCACTGGTTGGTGAGTTGCGCGGTTGCAGGAATACCCGGTTCACCGGCCTCTGCAAATTTCTCAGGCCTGCACTTCTCGGGCAATGCAACACCGGAGAAGTGCAGGCATTGCCTGTGCGCTGTGACGGACGAGACAGATGATCCGCCCCAAATGCATAACATAGGTATGTTATGTTTCTTGGGTGAGCACGACATCTGCCTCCGGACGTGACCTGTCGCTCGCCCTCGAGAAGGTGGTGCGACTGGTGCGGGAGGTGTCGACCGCCGGGGACGTGTCGCCGACGGCGGCCACGGTGCTGGCCGGGCTGGCGAGGACCGGACCGCAGCGGGTCACCGACCTGGCACGGGTCGCCGGGGTGTCCCAGCCCGCGATGACGCAGCTGGTCAACCGGCTCACCCAGCAGGGGATGCTCGCCCGGGTCGCCGATGACGCCGACAGGCGGGCGGTCCTCGTCGAGGTCACCGACTCCGGACGAGAGGTCCTCGAGACCAGGCGCGGGCAGCGAGCCGGTGTGCTCGACGCCGCCCTGGCCCGGGTCTCCGCCGAGGACCGTGCCGCCATCGCGGCGGCGCTGCCCGCACTCGACCGGCTCGTCGACGCCGTGCTCGATTCCTGACGCGCCGGCCTGCCGGCGACGCGTACGAAACCAACGTCTGAGAAGAGGCAAGAACAATGAGCTCCCACCAAGGGGCAGCTGCCGCAAGCCCGTTCAAGCAACCACGCGCCGTGTGGGCGGTCGCGTTCGCGTGCGTGGTGTCGTTCATGGGCATCGGGCTCGTCGACCCGATCCTGCCGGTCCTCGCCGAGGAGCTGGCGGCGACGCCGGCACAGGTGTCGCTGCTGTTCACCAGCTACCTCGTGGTGACCGCTGTGGCGATGATCGGCGTCGGCTGGGTCTCCAGTCGGATCGGCGCCAAGTGGACGCTGATCCTCGGCCTGGTGCTGATCGTGGTGTTCGCCGGGCTGGCCGGGACCGTCGACGGTGTCGACGGCATCGTCGGCTTCCGGGCCGGCTGGGGCCTGGGCAACGCGCTGTTCATCTCCACCAGCCTCGCCGTCATCGTCGGCTCGGCGACCGGAGGGTTCGCGGGAGCGATCATCCTCTACGAGACCGCGCTCGGCCTCGGCATCGCGGTCGGCCCGCTCCTCGGCGGCGTCCTCGGTGGCATCTCCTGGCGCGGCCCGTTCTTCGGCGTCTCCGCGCTGATGGCGATCGCGCTGGTCGCCACGCTGGTCTTCCTGCCGCCGACGCCCAAGCCGGAGAAGAAGGTCACCCTGCTCGCGCCGCTCGCCGCGCTGCGCCACCGCGGGCTGCTGACGATGGGCATCATGGCGCTGCTCTACAACTGGGGCTTCTTCACCCTGCTCGGCTACGCGCCCTACCCGATGGGCCTGCACGACCCGCTCCAGCTCGGCTGGGTCTTCTTCGCCTGGGGCATCC
The DNA here is from genome assembly GCF_045207335.1 of Nocardioides sp. NBC_00850. Classification (NCBI taxonomy): domain Bacteria; kingdom Bacillati; phylum Actinomycetota; class Actinomycetes; order Propionibacteriales; family Nocardioidaceae; genus Nocardioides; species Nocardioides sp. NBC_00850. The sequence goes on along the minus strand of NZ_CP108845.1, from coordinate 4,930,573 downwards.
TGGTCGCCGTCTTCGCCGTGTGGGGCGCGCCGTGGGCGCAGCGCCGCTTCGGCACCGCGCCGACCCTCTACGTCAACCTGCTCGGTCTCGGTGCTCTGCTCGCCGTCATCGGCCTGGGCGTCTCCTCGCCGACTGTGGTCATCGTGGCCGTGATCCTGTCCGGCATCTTCGTCGGCCTCAACAACACGCTGACCACCCAGGCGGTCATGCTGGTCTCGCCGGTGGAGCGGCCGATCGCGTCGTCGGCCTACGGTTTCGTACGCTTCATCGGCGGCGGTCTCGCCCCCTTCGCCGCGGGCAAGATCGCCGAGGCGACCGACCAGTCGGTGGCCTTCTACGTCGGCGCCGCGGCCTTCCTTGTCGCGATCCCCGTCCTGGCCAGCGGCCACAAGCTGATCACGGCCGCCGAGTCGGCCGAGACCGCCGAGCCCGTCACGCCGACGCTCGAGCCCGTCGGCCCGGTCCGCGGTGAGGGCCGCCCCGTGCTGGTCGCCGTCGGCGCCACCCTCGACGCCGATGCCGTCGTCGACCGGGCGGCCGAGATGGCCGCTGCCGAGGGCGCACCGCTCGAGGTCGTGCACGTCCGCGAGACCGAGGTGGTCGAGGAGCTGGCGATCGACGCCGAGGAGCCCGAGATGGCCACCGCGACCGTACGCGCCCACCTGGACCGCCTCGCCGCCCGCGGCGTGACCGCGACCGGCCTGGTGCTGCACAGTGTCGGCGACCACGCCAGTGCCGGGATGGTGCTGGCCAGGTACGCCACCGAGGCCCGGGTCCGCACGATCGCGCTCGGCTCCTCGCCCCGGGGCCGTGCCGCCCAGCTCGCCGACGGCTCGATCACCTCCGCGGTCGTGCGGAACGCCGGGGTACCTGTCGTGCTCGTCGTTCCCGGCCAGGAGCCGCATGAGCTCAGCGCCGCGGCATTGACCCAGCTACGCCACGCCTGAACGCCACGCCAGGGGTCGGCCCGGCGGGACCTGGTCCCGCCGGGCGGATAACCTTCGCCAGGTGAGCAGTGCGTACGAGACGGCGGATCCCAAGAGCCCGACCCGCCCGCGAGTGACCGAGCCGGTGACGCTGGCCGAGCTGGCCGGCGAGTTCGGCCTGGAGGTTCGGGGCGAGGCCCGTGTCACCGGGGTCACGCTGAGCTCCCAACGGGTACTGCCCGGTGATCTCTACGCCGCCCTCCCCGGGAGCCGGGCGCACGGCGCCAGCTACGCCGCCAGTGCCGTCGAGGCCGGAGCGGTGGCGGTGCTCACCGACGCCGCCGGCGCCGCCGAGCTGGAGGCCCAGGGTCTCGGTGAGGTGCCCGTGCTGCTCGTCGAGAAACCGCGCAAGGTGCTCGGCTCGCTCTCGGCCCGCGTCTACGGCAACCCGTCGGGCAAGCTGCGGCTGATCGGGGTCACCGGCACCCAGGGCAAGACGACGACCACCCGGCTGGCCGAGAGCGCGCTGCTCGACGCCGGCCACCGCGCCGGCGTCATCGGCACCGTCGGCACCCGGATCGGCGGGCGCGACGTGAAGACGCCGCTGACCACGCCCGAGGCTCCCGACCTGCACGGTCTCTTCGCCCGGATGGTCGAGGAGGGGACCGAGGCGTGCGCCATGGAGGTCTCCTCCCACGCCCTGGTGATGGGCCGCGTCGACGGGGTCGTCTTCGACGTCGCCGTCTTCCTCAACCTGGGCCGCGACCACCTCGACTTCCACGAGACGGTCGAGGACTACTACGCGGCGAAGGCCGACCTGTTCACCCCGGAGCGGGCGATGTTGGGCATCGTCAACATCGATGACGAGCACGGCCGCCGCCTCGCCGCCGAGGCGACCATCCCGATCCTCACCTACGCGCTGCACGACGACACCGCCGACTGGCGCGCCACCGACGTCGAGCTGCGCCCGGACGGCTCCAGCTTCACCGTCCACGGCCCCGACGGCCTGGAGTTCCCAGGGGCCAGCCCGCTGGCCGGCGACTACAACGTCAGCAACACCCTCGCCGCGCTGGCGAGCATCCACCACGCCTACGGCGACGAGACGGTGGTGCGCGACGTCGCCACCGCTCTCGCCAAGGGCTCCGGCGTCCCGGGACGCCTCGAGCGGATCGATGAGGGCCAGCCGTTCACCGTCGTGGTCGACTACGCGCACAAGCCCGACGCTGTCGAGGCCGCCCTCGGCACGCTCCGTCCGCTGACCGAGTCCCGGCTGATCGTGGTGATCGGGGCCGGGGGAGACCGCGACACCGGCAAGCGGCCGATCATGGGGGAGATCAGCGCGCGCCTGGCCGACCACGTGATCGTCACCGACGACAACCCCCGCACCGAGGACCCGGCGAGCATCCGGCGACAGGTGCTGGACGGCACGACCGGCGGCAGCGCGAGCGTCGAGGAGATCGGCGACAGGCGGGCCGCGATCGTACGCGCGATCAGCCTCGCCGAGCCCGGCGATATCGTCGTCGTCGCAGGTAAGGGGCATGAGACGGGCCAGGAGATCAACGGCGTCACCCACCCGTTCGACGACCGCGAGGTCGTGCGAACGGCGTTGGCCGCACAGTGATCGATGTGCTGATACGGCGGGGTGCCGCAGAGCCGGCGAACCCGTAGGGAAGAATGCCGGGGGCCGGTGTCTTCGCTATGCACACCGGCCCGGGGGCAAGGACATGGAACGGCATGGCAAGGAAGGCACCCGGCTGACATGAGAGCGATCTTGCTGAGCGGAGCGATTGCGCTTCTGTTCTCGCTGCTCGGCACCCGATTTGCGATCGTACAGTTCACGAAGTTGGGCTACGGCCAGGAGATCCGCGAGGACGGCCCGACCACCCACCGCACCAAGCGAGGCACCCCGACCATGGGTGGCGTCGCGATCGTGATCTCGGTCGTCGTGGGCTACTTCGCGGCCAAGCTGTTGACCGGGGACGCCCCGAGCGCGACGGCCTATCTGCTGCTCTTCCTCCTGGTGGGCATGGCCGCGGTCGGCTTCGTCGACGACTTCATCAAGGTCTTCATGCAGCGCAACCTCGGTCTGCGCGCGTGGTCCAAGATGGTCGGGCAGACACTGGTCGCGGTGGGCTTCGGCGCGGTGGCGATCCACCCGGAGCTGGCCAACGCCGACGGCATCACGCCGGCGGCCGACCAGCTCTCCTTCATCCGTGACTTCGGTCCACACTTCCTCGGCGGGGACGGGATCCTCTACTGGCTCGGTGGCGCCCTGCTGCTGGTCATCTTCTGGATCATGGTCACCGGCACGTCCAACGCCACCAACCTCACCGACGGCCTGGACGGGCTGCTGGCGGCCTCCTCGGCGATCGTCTTCGCCGCCTACACGATCATCTCGATCTGGCAGAACAACCAGCGCTGCGGCCGCCCGAGCGTCGAGATCGGCACCTGCTACGAGGTGCGCGACCCGCTCGACATGGCGATCCTCGGCGCCGCGATCAGCGGCGCCTGCATCGGCTTCCTGTGGTGGAACGCGAGCCCGGCGAGGATCTTCATGGGCGACACCGGCTCGCTCGCGCTCGGCTCCGTGCTGGCCGGCTTCGCGATCCTGTCGCACACCGAGTTCCTGCTGATCATCCTCGGTGGCCTCTTCGTCACCGAAACGCTCTCGGTGATCCTGCAGACGGGCTGGTTCAAGCTCACCCGCAAGGTGACCGGCACCCCGAAGCGGATCTTCCGGATGACACCGATCCATCACCACTTCGAGATGCTCGGCTGGGAACAGGTGACCGTGGTGATCCGGTTCTGGATCATCACCGGTCTCTGTGTCGCGGCCGGACTGGGAATCTTCTACGCCGAATGGGTGGCGACGATCTGATGACTGAGCCAGACGACATGGCTGAGAAGCTCGACAAGCTGGGCCGCAACGACTCCTGGGAGGGCGTGAAGGCGGTCGTGGCCGGCTTCGGCGTCTCCGGTTTCGCCGCCGCCGACAACCTCACCCACCTGGGTGCCTCGGTGATCGCGCTCGACGAGTCGCCGGGAGACGAGGAGCGCCAGGAGAAGGCCAAGCTCCTCGGCATCCTCGGTGCCGACGTACGCCTCGGCGAGGGCGCCACCCACGTGCTGCCCGACGACGTCGACGTCGTGGTCACCTCTCCCGGCTGGAGGCCGACGGCTCCGCTGCTCGCTCAGGCGCGCGAGCGCGGGATCCCGATCTGGGGAGAGGTCGAGCTCGCCTGGAGGCTGCGCGACCCCGACAACGCCGCCCCCTGGCTGGCGGTCACCGGCACCAACGGCAAGACCACGACCGTGCAGATGCTCGACAACATCCTGCGTACCGCCGGGCTCCGGTCCGTCGCCGTCGGCAACGTCGGCCTGCCGATCGTCGAGGCCGTGATGGACCCCGAGCCCTACGACGTCTTCGCCGTGGAGCTCTCCTCCTTCCAGCTCCACTACACCTCCTCGATGGGCGCCCAGGCCGCCGTAGTGCTCAACATCGCCGAGGACCACCTCGACTGGTACCCCTCGATGAAGGAGTACGCCGCCGACAAGGGCCGCGTCTACGAGGGCGTCGAGCGGGCCTGCGTCTACAACGTCGCCGACGAGGCCACGCTGCACCTGGTCGAGGAGGCCGACGTCGTCGAGGGTGCCCGCGCGATCGGCTTCACCCTCGGGACCCCGGCGGTGGGTCAGCTCGGGATCGTCGAGGACATCCTGGTCGACAGGGCCTTCATCGAGGAGCGTCAGACCTCCGCCGCGGAGCTGTGCCAGATCTCCGACCTCGCCTCCTCCGCGCCCCACTACGTCCAGAACGCGCTGGCCGCGGCCGCGCTCGCCCGGGCGCACGGGGTCTCCCAGGCCGCCGTACGCGACGGGCTGAAGTCGTTCCGTCCCGACGGCCACCGCATCGAGGTCGTCGCCGAGGCAGGCGGCGTCACCTGGGTCGACGACTCCAAGGCGACCAACCCGCACGCCGCCCAGGCCTCGCTGCAGGCCTACGACCCGGTGATCTGGATCGCCGGCGGGCTGGCCAAGGGTGCCCGCTTCGAGGACCTGGTCGCCTCCATCCACGACCGGCTGCGAGCCGTGATCCTGATCGGCCAGGACCGCGACGTCATCGCCTCCGCCCTCGCCGCCCACGCCGGTGACCTGGAGATCGTCGAGCTCGACGACCCCGACGGCGTGGCCGCTCTCGCGGAGGCCGTCGAGATCGCCGCCGCGCTGGCCAAGCCCGGCGACACCGTGCTCCTGGCCCCCGGCTGCGCCAGCCAGGACCAGTTCCGCGACTACAAGGCCCGCGGCGACGCCTTCGCCGACGCCGTACGCCGCCAGCTCTGACCCACCCGCCTCGGCAGGGGCGACACGCGGGGGAGATGCGCCGCGAACGCGGAGACGGCGGCGAGAATGTAATGGACGTACGTCGCACCGCAACTGGGAGGTAGGCCGTGACGACCACCAGCCCCGACCAGACCGGTTCCGGCTCGGCCGAGCAGGCCAAGGCGTACCCGAAGTCGGTCCTCGGCTACCTCAAGGCCTGGTTCCACGCGCTGAGGGTGGCGCTGAACCGGCCGCTGGCCGCCTACTACCTGCTGCTCACCAGCACCGCGCTGCTGCTGACCATCGGGCTGATCATGGTGCTGAGCGCCTCGAGCGTGTGGGCCTACACCCAGATGGGCAACTCCTACGCGATCGTCGGGCGGCAGGTGCTGTGGGTGATCATCGGCATCCCGTGCGCGTTCATCGCCTCCAGGATCCGGCCGAAGCACCTGCGACGGCTGGCCTGGCCGGGATACGTCATCGCCTGCGTGCTGCTCTTCCTGACCATCTTCCTGGGCCACGACGTCAACGGGCAGCAGAACTGGATCGGGGCCGGCCCGGTCAAGATCCAGCCGAGCGAGATCGCCAAGCTGGGGATCGTGCTGTGGGCGGCCCACGTCTACGCGCTCAAGGAGCGCCGGCTCGACAGCCTCCACGAGGTGCTGATGCCGGTCCTGCCGGGCATCGCGCTGGCCACCGGGCTCGTCCTCGCCGGTCGGGACCTCGGCACCGCCCTGGTCTTCTTCGCGATCGTGCTCGGGATGCTGTGGGTGGTCGGGGCGCCCGGGCGGCTGTTCGGGATGGCGATCTCGATCATCGGCGTCTCGGTGCTGTTCCTGATCAGCACCGACACCGAGCGGCTTGCCCGGCTGACCAGCTTCGCGGACCCGTTCAAGGACTACCACGGACAGGGCTGGCAGCCCTCCCACGGTCTCTACGCACTCAGCTCGGGCGGCATCCTGGGCCAGGGGATCGGGGCATCGCAGCAGAAGTGGGGCGACCTGCCCGAGGCCCACACCGACTACATCTTCGCGGTGCTGGGCGAGGAGCTAGGCCTGGTCGGCACCCTGCTCGTCGTCGGCCTCTTCCTGACCCTCGCATTCGCGCTGGTCAAGGTCGCGCGCCAGACCGACCGGCCGTTCGTACGCTACTTCAGCTTCGGCATTCTGGTCTGGCTGCTGGGCCAGATGATCATCAACGTCGGCATGGTGCTCGCACTGCTGCCGGTCATCGGCATCCCGCTGCCGCTGGTCTCCTACGGCGGCTCCGCGCTGATCCCGTCGATGGTGGCGCTGGGCGTCGTGATCGGCTTCGCCCGTCGTGAACCGGCGGCAGCCGCGGCGCTGAAGCAGCGTAAAGCCTTGGCAAAGGATCGGGCACGCCAGGCAGCCGCTTACCGGTCCGCTCAACGCAACCGATAAGTTCGGACGCATCATGAAGGCCCTCCTCGCCGGTGGTGGCACCGCCGGACACACATCCCCCCTGCTCGCCACGGCTGATGCCCTGCGCCGTCTGGACCCCAGCGTGGAGGTGACCTGCCTCGGCACGCCTCGCGGCCTGGAGAACCAGGTCGTTCCCGCCGCGGGCTACCCGCTCGAGCTGATCCCGCCGGTCCCGATGCCGCGCCAGCTCAGCAGCGACCTGCTGAAGGTGCCGGCCAACCTGAAGGGCGCGGTCGACGCGACCTACGAGGTGCTCGACAGGATCCGGCCGGACGTGGTCGTCGGCTACGGCGGGTACGTCTCGGTGCCGGCCTACATCGCCGCAAAGCGGCGCCACATCCCGGTGATCGTCCATGAGGGCAACTCGATGCCCGGCTACGCCAACAAGGTCGGCGCTCGCCTCGCCGACCGGGTCGCGGTGAGCTTCCCGGACACCAAGCTGCCGAAGGCCGAATACATCGGGCTGCCGATCCGCCGGATGATCTCGACCATGGACCGCTGGGCGCTGCGCGCCGAGGCGCGCACCTTCTTCGGGCTCGACCAGCATCGCCCGACGATCGTGGTCACCGGCGGCTCACAGGGCGCTCGGACGATCAACGAGTCGGTCTCCGGCGCCTACCCGGCCCTGGCCAGCAACGGGATCCAGGTGCTCCATGTGATCGGACCGAAGAACGAGCTGGTCTCGCCCGGTCCCGGCTACCACGTCCTCAACTATGTCGATCGGATGGACCTCGCGCTGGCCGCCGCCGACCTGATGATCTGTCGTTCCGGCGCCAACTCGGTGATCGAGGCGAGCGCCGTCGGAGTGCCGGCCGTCTACGTACCTCTCCCGATCGGCAACGGCGAGCAGGCCCTCAACGCCCGTGCCGTCGTCGATGCCGGCGGCGCCGTGCTCGTCTCCGACGCCGACATGAACGCCGCCTGGGTCACCAGCCACGTACCGCCGATCGTCACCGACCGCGCCCGCCTCGAGGCGATGTCGAAGGCCGCCAGCGACCTGGTGCCGCGCGACGCCGACGAACGGCTGGCGCGGATCGTGATGGAGACAGCGAACGGAGGTAAGTCATGAGGGTGCCCGTTCCTGAGCACATCCTTCCGGCCGAGCAGCTGGGCAGGGTCCACTTCATCGGCATCGGTGGGGCGGGTCTGTCCGCGATCGCCCGGGTCATGCTGGCCCGCGGGATCGAGGTCTCCGGCAGCGACGGCGCCGACTCGTCGATGGTCGCGGCGCTGCGCGAGGAGGGCGCGACCGTCTACGTCGGTCACGACGCCTCCCAGGTCGAAGGCGTCGACACGCTGATCGTCTCCACCGCGATCCGCGAGGACAACCCCGAGTACGTCGCGGCCGTCGGATCAGGCCTGCGGATCTACCCGCGTTCGGCCGGTCTGGCCTCGGTGATGGAGGGTCGCCGCGTCCTCGCCGTCGCCGGCACCCACGGCAAGACCACGACCACCTCGCTGCTGACCGTCTCCCTGCAGGCCGCGGGCGCCGCGCCGACCTACACCGTCGGCGGCGAGCTGGCCGCCTCGGGCACCAACGCCGCCGAGGGTTCGGGCGACCTGTTCGTCGCCGAGGCCGACGAGTCCGACGGCGCCTTCCTGGTCTACAAGCCGTACGCCGCGGTCGTCACCAACGTCGAGGCCGACCACCTCGACCAGTGGGGGACCGAGGAGGCCTACCGCGAGGGTTTCGCCCAGTTCGTGGGGAGGTTGGCTCCCGACGGATTCCTGGTCGCGGTCATCGACGACCCCGGCGCCGCCGACCTGCGTCACGTCGCCCACTCGCTCGGCCGCCGCTTCATCGGCGTCGGTGAGTCGGAGCTGGCCGACGTACGCGCCGTCGACGTCGTCCTGGAGGGCACCACCTCCTCCTTCACCGTCGTCGACGGGCTCGACGAGCTGGGCCGGGTCACGCTGCAGATCCCGGGGCGTCACTACGTCGCCGACGCGTTGGCCGCTCTCACAGTCGGCCTGCGCCTCGGTCACTCCTTCGACCTGCTCAAGGCGGGGCTGGAGTCCTTCACCGGCACCCGGCGGCGGATGGAGCGCAAGGGAGAGGCCGCAGGCGTACGCGTCTACGACTCCTACGCCCACCACCCCTCCGAGATCGCCGGCGACCTCGTCTCCGGCCGGTCCGTGGCTGGGCAGGGGCGGCTCATCGTCGCGTTCCAGCCGCACATGGTCTCCCGCACCCGGATCTTCGGCGAGGAGATGGGCCGCGTGCTCGGCGCCGCCGACGAGGTCGTCGTCCTCGACGTCTACCTCGCCCGCGAGGACTACGACCCCGAGGTCACCGGCAAGCTCGTCGCCGACGCGGTGCCGCTGCCGCCCGACCGGGTCGTCAGCGTCGCCGGGCTCGAAGAGGCCGCCGTCGAGCTGGCCCGCCGCGCCCGTCCGGGTGACCTCGTTCTGACCCTAGGGGCAGGTACCGTGACGGAGGTGGGCCCGATGGTGCTCGCCAGGCTACGTACGGCAGAGCAGTAACGCTGGGGGAGGCGAGCATGGGGGAGAAGGGGTCGGGGGTCGAGACCGAGATCGCCGAGGCCCTGGAGATCGCCCAGTCGGCGTCCGGGGAGCGCGAGATCGATCTCAACTCGGAGGAAGCCAAGGCCGGCGCTGAGTCGAGCGCCGAACCGGAGCCGGAGGAGTCTCAGGACGAGCCTGCGCCGGTCGATCCGGCGACCCTGAAGAGCCGCAAGGCCTTCGCCCGGCGCCAGTGGCGCCGGCGCTGGCTGGCGTGGCGCTATCTGATCGTCGGCACCCTGGTCATCGCCCTCCTGCTCGGTGGGATCTGGGCGGTCTACTTCTCCACCTGGCTGCAGGTCAAGGGCACCTCGGTGCACGGCTCGATGAAGATGACCAGCGCGAAGCAGGTCGTCGAGTTCGCGGCCGTCCCGGTCGGCGAGCCGCTGGCCACCGCCGACCTCGAGGCCGTGCAGGTGCGCGTGCTCAACGGCCTGCCGATGGTGCGCTCGGTCAACGTCTCGCGCGAGTGGCCCGACAAGATCAGGGTCGACGTCACCGAACGTACGCCGGTGGCCGTCGTCTCCATCGGCGGTCGGCTCCGTGCGCTCGACGAGACCGGCACCGTCTTCTGGGACTACAAGAAGGCGCCGCGAGGTCTGCCGATGGTCAACACCGTGACCGGCACCAACTCCGACGCGCTCCGCGAGGCCGCTGCGGTGGCCTCTGCGCTCCCGGCCGACCTCGCCAAGACGGTCGACCACGTCGAGGTGACCACCGTCGACTCGATCTCCCTGGAGCTGCGCAACGACAAGCGGGTGGTGTGGGGGAGCAGCGCCCAGTCCGACACCAAGGCCGACGTGCTGGTCGCGTTGATGAAGGCGGAGCCCGACGTGGCCCGCTACGACGTCTCCGTGCCCGGCCAGCCGGTCACCAGCAAGAGCGTCGACTGATCCGGAGCGGGGATCTTCTCTACTCCACGGCAACGGATCGGCACAACTGATCCGCATCCGCGTGTCGCGCCAGTTTGAGGCCGTACGTCTGCCTACTGTTCTGAGAACGGCGAGGTTGACATAACTATAACCCTCAGGTTGAGGGTAAGGGTTGAGAAACCCGCCGTAAGGACCAACCAGCGATCGAAGGGGCGACCACCGTGGGAGCTGCACAGAACTATCTGGCGATCATCAAGGTCGTCGGCATCGGTGGCGGCGGCGTCAACGCTGTCAACCGGATGATCGAGGTCGGCCTCAAGGGGGTCGAGTTCATCGCCATCAACACCGACGCCCAGGCGCTGCTGATGAGCGACGCCGACGTCAAGCTCGACATCGGTCGCGAGCTGACCCGCGGTCTCGGTGCCGGCGCCAACCCGAGCGTGGGGGAGAGCGCCGCCGAGGACCACGCCGACGAGATCGAAGAGGTCATGAAGGGCGCCGACATGGTCTTCGTGACTGCCGGCGAGGGTGGCGGCACCGGCACCGGTGGCGCCCCGGTCGTGGCCCGCATCGCCCGCTCCCTCGGCGCCCTGACCATCGGTGTGGTGACCCGCCCGTTCGCCTTCGAGGGCCGTCGTCGCGCCAACTCCGCCGAGGACGGGATCGCCAAGCTCCGCGAGGAGGTCGACACCCTCATCGTCATCCCCAACGACCGGCTGCTGTCGATCTCGGACCGCAACGTTTCGGTGATGGACGCGTTCCGCCAGGCGGACCAGGTGCTGCTGCAGGGTGTCTCCGGCATCACCGACCTGATCACCACGCCCGGCCTGATCAACCTCGACTTCGCCGACGTGAAGTCGGTCATGTCCAACGCCGGTTCGGCGCTGATGGGCATCGGCTCCGCGCGCGGTGACAACCGCAGCGTCGAGGCCGCCGAGATGGCCGTCTCCTCGCCGCTGCTGGAGGCGTCGATCGACGGCGCCCACGGAGTCCTGCTCTCGATCGCGGGCGGCTCCGACCTCGGCCTCTTCGAGATCAACGAGGCCGCCGCGCTGGTCGCCGACGCGGTCCACCAGGAGGCCAACATCATCTTCGGCGCGACCATCGACGACGCGCTCGGCGACGAGGTCCGGGTCACCGTGATCGCGGCCGGCTTCGACGGTGGCATGCCCAAGCGCCGCGAGGGCCAGTCGGCACTCGGCACCATGCAGAGCCGCTCGACCAGCTCCCAGTCGGCCAACAACGGCGAGACCGCCGCCGTGGCCACCGCGGTCGCCACCCGTCGCGCCGAGGAGGCCGAGGAGACCCCGGCCGCCGAGCCGGCCAAGCCCGCCAAGCCGGCCCCGGCCACGCCTCCGCCCGCGGCTCCGCCGGCCGAGCCCGCCCCGGTCGCCAAGAAGCCCGCTCCGAGCGTCCAGTACAGCGATGACGAGCTCGACGTTCCCGATTTCTTGAAGTAGGTCCCGCGCTTGTATTCGTTCCGAGCCTCAGCAGGCCTCGTCGACCTGGCGTTCACCGACAGGTACGGCGGGGTCAGTCTCGCTCCGTACGCCGAGCTCAACCTGGCGGTCAACGGTTCGGACTCGCCGGAGGCGAAGGCCGAGAATCATCGGCTGCTGCTGGCCGACTTCGCCGACGGCGCGCCCTACGCCGACCTCTACCAGGTCCACGGCAACGCGGTCGTCGACGCGGAGTGCGGCACCCGCCCCGAGGCGGACGGAATCGTCACCGCCGAGCGTGACCTGGTGCTGCTGGTCCGCACCGCCGACTGCGTACCCGTGCTGTTCGCGGATGAGGCGGCCGGGGTCATCGGCGCGGCGCACGCCGGACGCAAGGGGATGGCGGCCGGGGTCGTGCCCGAGACCATCGCCCGGATGCGCGCGCTCGGCGCGACACGGATCAGCGCCTGGGTGGGGCCGCACGTGTGCGGCAAGTGCTACGAGGTGCCTGCCGAGATGCAGGAGGAGATCGCCGCGGTCGAGCCGGCTGCGCGCGCCACCACGAGCTGGGGCACGCCGAGCCTCGACGTCGGCGCCGGAGTGCTCGCCCAGCTGGCCCGCGAGGGTGTCGAGACGGTCGACGCCAGCCGCTGCACCCGCGAGTCCAACGACCTCTACTCCTACCGCCGCGACGGCGCCGGCATGTCGCTGGGCGCCCTGATCCGGCTGCGTGGTGCCTGATGGCGACCGATCGCGCCGATGAGATCGCCGCGGGGCTCGCCGAGACCCGCGAGCGGATAGCGGTGGCCGCCAAGGCCGCCGGTCGCCCCGCCGACGACGTCCACCTGGTCGTGGTCACCAAGTTCTTCCCCGCCTCCGACGTACGCATCCTGGCCGGCCTCGGCGTCACCGACGTCGGCGAGAACCGCCACCAGGAGGCGGCGGCCAAGGCGGCCGAGTGCGCCGACCTCGATCTGCGCTGGCACTACATCGGCGGGCTCCAGTCCAACAAGGCGGCGGCCGTGGCCGGCTACGCCGACGTGGTCGAGTCCGTCGACCGGTCCTCGCTGCTGCCCCGGCTCAGCCGCGGCGCCGGGGAGCGCGGCCAGATCCTCGACGTGCTCCTGCAGGTGTCCCTCGACCCGCCCGGGCGCGAGGGTCGTGCCGGGGCGGATCCCGGCGACGTACGCGACCTGGCTGCTGAGGTCGAGACGACCGACGGGCTCCGGCTGCGAGGCCTGATGGCGGTCGCGCCTCTCGGTGAGGAACCTGAGCAGGCTTTCGTCCGGCTGGCGCGGATCCGGGAGGACTTCCTGGTCGAGTATCCCGAGGCGACGGTGCTGTCGGCGGGGATGAGCGGCGACCTGGAACAGGCGGTTGCCCATGGCGCGACACACGTACGTGTCGGGTCTGCGGTCCTCGGAGAGAGGCCAACTGTCAAGTAATGTCTCGGTCAGCAATACTTTGGGGAAGGTGGCTACATGAGCGGCGCGATGCGCAGGTTCGGTGAATACCTCGGCCTGCTCGAGGACACCGGGTACGACGACGATGTCTACGAGGGTGACGACGACGAGACCCGCTCCCACCAGGCCGTCAAGGCCCCGGTGCGGTCGAAGCAGTCACGCCCGGCTCCGGTGGCTGACCTTTCCGAGCGGCGACGAGCAACGGTGGTGCCTGCAGTGGCAGAGCTTTCCAAGATCATCACGCTGACCCCGACGTCCTACAACGAAGCGCGTCAGATCGGCGAGAACTACCGCGACGGCACGCCGGTGATCATGAACCTCACCGAGATGAACGATCCGGACGCGAAACGGCTTGTCGACTTTGCGGCCGGCCTGATCTTTGCTACCTATGGGAACATCGAGAGGGTCACCAACAAGGTGTTTCTTATCTCACCTGCGAACGTTTCGGTCACGGCTGAGGCAAAGCAGAGGATCGTTGAGGGCGGCTTCTTCAACCAGAGCTGAGGCCTTCGACACCTGCTCGTAGGTGCCTGGATGCGGTCCGCATCTGGCATGTCTACGGACAGGCGCTAGAGTTTCGACAGCATTACCTGATGCCGCCCCCCGGCGGTGCAGTCCGTACGTCTGAGTCAACCGAGTAATGAATGGGTGAGGTCATGCCGCTGACGCCAGAGGACGTGAGCAACAAGCGCTTTACTCCCGTCCGGCTCCGCGAGGGCTACGACATGGGCGAGGTGGACCAGTTCCTCGACGAGGTCGAGGCCGAACTGGCACGTCTCACCCGGGAGAACGACGACCTTCGCGGGAAGTTGGCATCTGCGCAGTCGGGTGGGGGTCCGTCCTTCCCGATGGCTCCCGAGCCGCCTGCTCCTGAGCCGATGCCGGCTCCTGAGCCGGTCTCGCACCAGATGCCGATGTATCAGGAGGCACCGCAGACCGGCGGCATCGAGACGATCCGGGTCGAGACCGTGCCGGAGGCGTCCAACGCCGCCGCGCGCCTGCTCGAGCTGGCCACGCGCAACCACGACGCGCTGATCGACACTGCCAAGAACGACGCCGACAAGATCGTCGGCGAGGCCCGCACCAAGGCCGAGCGCCTCGAGGCCGAGTCGAAGTCGAAGGCCGACCGCATGGAGGCCGACGCGCGCACCCGTGCGCAGATGCTCGACAGCGAGACCGCCGAGCGTCGCCAGCAGCTCTTCGGCGAGCTCGAGCGTGAGAAGGACAACCTGACCACCGAGGTCGACACCCTGCGCAACTTCGAGCGTGAGTACCGCTCCCGCCTGAAGAGCTACTTCACGCAGCAGCTCGACGCGCTCAACAACTCGGCTGAGTCACAGGCGCCCGTGATGGCCGCCGCCGTCAACGAGTCGGGCCCGGCGCCCAAGCGCCTGCGCTCCATCCTGGGGGAGGACGAGGGCTGAGGTCCTCGTAGTCAGGCTTCCATCGGCCGGTCCCGCATCGCGGGGCCGGCCGATGCGTACGTCCGCTGTGTTCCTGCCGGGGCCCGCCGGCTCCGGCAGGAACGCGTTGTAGCAGGTGAGGCGGGTCCTGTAAGAGGATTTCGGAGTTTTTCCACGCTGCGGACCAATATGCGTGGAGTTTCGGTGTGTTAGTTGAGTGGAGCCGAATCCCGGGCTACATTCCGGGCACGCACTCCGCACCGACTCGGCGGCGCGAAGTGACGGCAGGAGAAAGGGGACTCCATGTCTGTACCGATGAGGTGTCGCGCCAGCGCGGCAGTCGGGCGCGTCCAGGTGGCGACGCCCGAGCTTTCTGGGAATACCAGCTCCTACGTCACGGCTTCCACGTCGGTGGCCGCGGCGAGCGCCTAAGCCAAAAATGACCACCGTGCGGCCCGGGGGGCCGTGTCTCACACCAGAAAGCGAGTGCCGTGCCTAAGAAAGCAACCAAGACCGTCGTCTCTCCTGACCAGCTGAAGGTCAAGGACGGCGAGGACCCGTGGACGAAGGATGAGCTCAACGAGGTCATCGACGAGCTTCACGAGATGAGGACTCACAGCCTCGAGGTGCTCACCGCTCTCGAAGCCGAGCTCTCCGGCCTGATGAAGGACTCCGGCGACGGCGCCGGCCAGGACCAGGCCGACATGGGCGCGACCAGCTTCGAGCGTGACCACGAGCTGACCGTGGTCAACAGCGAGAAGGACAAGCTGGCCCAGATCGAGCGTGTCCTGGGATACCTCGAGGACGGCTCGTACGGCATCTGTGAGTCGTGTGGGGAGCCGATCGGCAAGATGCGGCTCATGGCGTTCCCGCGTGCCACACTGTGCATGACATGCAAGCAGCGCGAGGAGCGTCGCTGAGCGACGCACATACCGGTCCTGAGTCCGACGTGCGCCCTGTTCGATGGGCAGAGTTCGCGACCGTCGCAGTGTTTCTGCTGGTCATCGACCAGATCACGAAGCTCTGGGCGGTCGCGACGCTCGTTCCCGGGCAGCCGCAAGAGCTGATCGGCTCGGTGCTCCAGCTCAACATCATCCGCAACCCGGGAGCGGCCTTCTCGACCGGGACCGGCTACACCTGGGTGTTCACGACGCTCTCGATCGCGGCCACGATCGGTGTGCTCTGGTTCGCGCGGCGGGTGCGCCACCGTGGCTGGGCCATCGCGCTCGGCATCCTGGTCGCCGGCATCAGCGGCAACCTGGTCGACCGGCTGCTGCGTGAGCCGGGCTTCTACGTCGGGCACGTGGTCGACTTCCTGCAGCTGCCCAACTGGCCGATCTTCAACGTCGCCGACATGTGCATCAACGTCGCCGCGGTGCTGATCGTGATCTTCTCGTTCAAGGGGATCGGGCTGGACGGGTCGATCGATGGCGGTGCCGCGGACGAGTCCGAGGGCGAGAAGAAGTGAACTTCGGTCACGCCGACCAGCGCACGCTGCATGTCCCGGACGGTCTGGAGGGGGAGCGGGTCGATGCCGCCATGGCGCGGCTGTTCGGCCTCTCCCGCACCCGCGCGGCGGAGCTGATCGCCGAGGGGCTGGTGACCGTTGACGGCTCGGTCGTGGCCAAGAGCGACCGGGTCAGCGCCGGGTCGATGCTCGACGCGACGATCCCGTCGCAGGCAGACCCTCTGGAGATCAAGCCCGAGATCGTCGAGGGCATCAAGATCATCTACGACGACGACGCCTTCGTGGTGATCGACAAGCCGGTCGGCGTGGCCGTCCACCCCTCGCCGGGCTGGCAGGGGAAGACCGTCGTCGGTCACCTCGTCGCGGCCGGCTTCCGGATCTCGACCTCGGGGGCCAAGGAGCGCGAGGGCATCGTCCAGCGCCTCGACGTCGGCACCTCGGGCGTGATGGTGATCGCTAAGTCCGAGCATGCCTACTCCGTCCTCAAGAACGCGTTCCGGCAGCGTACGGTCGACAAGACCTACCACGCGCTGGTCCAGGGCCACCCCGACCCGCTCGAGGGGACGATCGACGCACCGATCGGGCGCAACCCGAAGTACGACTACAAGTTCGCGGTCCGCGCGGACGGGCGTCAGTCGGTGACCCACTACGAGACGCTCGAGGCGCATCGGTTCGCCTCGCTGCTCGAGATCCACCTCGAGACCGGGCGCACCCACCAGATCCGCGTCCACATGTCGGCGCTGAAGCACCCGTGCGTCGGCGACCTCACCTACGGCGCCGACCCCGCTCTGGCGCGGCGCGTCGGGGTCGAGCGGCAGTGGCTGCACGCGGTGCAGCTCGGCTTCGAGCACCCGGAGACCGGTGAGTACGTCACCTTCGAGTCGACCTACCCCGACGACCTCCAGCACGCGCTCGCCTATATCCGTGAACATCACTGAATCCGCGACTCCGACTGAGGCGGTTCTTCGCGTAGCGGAGCCCGAGGACATCGCCGAGATCGTCCGCACCTACGTCGAGGCCCGTGCCGCCGCGCCGATGCCGGCGCCGATCTACCCCGAGTCGGACATCCGGGAGTGGCTCGCGGTCAAGGTCCTGGCACCCCAGAAGGGGTCGCAGGTCTGGGTCGCGGAGGTCGACGGCGTTGTCTCGGCCTTCGTCGCCTTCACCCCGACCTGGCTCGACGACCTCTTCGTCCACCCCCGCGCCCAGGGCACCGGCCTCGGCACCATGCTGCTCGACCTGGTGAAGTCACTGACCCCCGACGGCTTCGGCCTGTGGGTCTTCGAGATGAACACCCCGGCGCGAGCGTTCTACACCCGCCACGGGCTGCGCGAGGCCGAGCGCACGGACGGCTCGGCCAACCAGGAGAAGACCCCCGACGTACGGATGGCCTGGCCGTAGCCGAGGCGTCAGTCCGGTAGGTCGAGAAGTCACTTCTGACAGGCGAATCGTCAGCTCATGCGGCCGAGTCGTCCCGTGCGGCGACCGAGTCGGCCGTGGCTCGAGGCGTACGCCGCAGCCACCGGTCAGCGAGGATCATCCCGACCATCGGCCCGACGAGCATGAAGATGCCGCGGAATGCGTCGGGAGCATCGGCGATGTCGCCGCCGGGCAGCAGTCCGAGAAGAACCGCCGCGAGCACGAGAAGGCTGAAGCCGAGGAGCCGATCGGAGGGGTCGTTGGCTCGTACGATCTGCCATAGGGCTCCGATGGCGATCGTGGCCAACCCCGCGAGCGAGATGGACTGCGACTCCGAGAGCCACTGCGGGTCGGCGATATGGAGTCCGAAGGTGACCAGGATGACCACCACCAGAACCCAGCGGGCCCGAGCCGTGTCCGGCTTCGATGCGGAGTCAGTGGACGGCGGCACGGCGAGAGTGTGGCATGTCGAGGACGGGCGCGCCGGCAGAACGGCTGAGGCGTCACTTGCGTCGCCCGAGATGGCACGTCGATGCCTACTCGGCCGACGTACCTGACGCCTCGCCCTTGAGGTGGTCCATCTCGGCCGCGATGAGGGCGATCTCGGCGGGTCCGACGCGGCAGCAGCCGCCGACGTATTCGGCCCCGGATCGCACCCAGGAGAGGGCCTCTCCGGGCCGGAAGTGAGGGGTGCCGGTCCAGGCGCCGTCGGCGTAGGTCTCGCCGGTGTTGGGGTAGACGACGGCGGGCTCGCCGGTGGCGGTGGCCAGCTGGACGGCGGCGGGTACGTCGGCCGGGTCGCAGCAGTTGACGCCGACGGCGACGACCGAGCGGATGCCCGCGGCCAGCGCCAGTGCGTCGGCCAGGGGCTGGTCGGCGCGGGTGCGGGTGCCGGTGCAGGAGTAGGAGAACCACACCGGGAGACCGATGTCGTCGAGGAGGTCGACGAGCACCTCGGCCTCCTCGATGTCGGGGATGGTCTCGACCGCGATGAGGTCGGGGTCCTCGGTCTCGAGCAGGGCCAGCCGGGGCGCGTGGAAGTCACGCAGCACGGCCGCCGAGACGCCGTAGCGGCCGCGGTACTCCGACCCGTCGGCCAGGTAGGCACCATAGGGTCCGATCGAGGCGGCGACCAGGCGTCCGGGAGCCTCCTCGGCGACCTCGCGCGCGACGCGGACGCTGCGGCGCAGCAGCTCGGTGGCGTACGTCTGGGTCATCCCGGCCTCCACGAAGCCGGGCACGCTGGCCTGGTAGCTGGCGGTCGTGGCTACGTCGGCGCCGGCGGTGAAGTAGGCGCGGTGGACCGCGGCGATCTCCGCGGGCGACTCGTCCAGCAGCCGGGCCGTCCACAGGGCCCCGGAGACATCGTGACCGCGTGCTTCCAGCGCGTTGGACAGGCCGCCGTCGAGGATCGTCACCACAACTCCAGACTGTACGGCCAGCCGCCCGAAAAACTGTCGGTGGCGCCAGATAGTCTGTAGTCCTTCCCCCAGGTCGTCCGTTTGTAGCACGGGCTCCTGCGCCCGCTCCATCCGTTCGACCTCGAGGAGGGCTCCACGCCAATGGCGGCCGGCTCCAAGGACTCATTCGTCCACCTGCACGTCCACACCGAATACTCGATGCTGGACGGAGCCTCGCTCCTCGACGGGCTGTTCTCGCGCACCGCCGAGCTGGAGATGCCGGCGATCGCGATGACCGACCACGGCAACATGCACGGCGCCTACGACTTCTGGTCGAAGGCCCGCAAGCACGACGTGAAGCCGATCATCGGCATCGAGGCCTACATCACGCCGAACACCCCGCGCGGTGAGCGCAAGCGGGTGCGGTGGGGCAAGGGCGACCAGGCGCAGGAGGGCGGCGACGACGTCTCGGGTGGTGGTGCCTACACCCACATGACGATGTGGGCCGAGTCCACCGAGGGGATGCACAACCTCTTCCGGCTCTCGAGCCGCTCCAGCCTGGAGGGCTACTACTTCAAGCCGCGGATGGACAAGGAGATCCTTGCCGAGCACTCCAAGGGGATCATCGTCTCCACCGGCTGCCCCTCGGGCGCGATCCAGACCCGGCTGCGGCTGGGCCAGTGGGACGAGGCGCTCAAGGAGGCCGGCGAGCTGCAGGACATCTTCGGGAAGGACAACGTCTTCCTCGAGCTGATGGACCACGGCATCTCCATCGAGAAGCGGGTCCGCGACGACCTGCTCAAGCTCGGCAAGGCGATGAACATCCGCCCGGTCGCGACCAACGACTCCCACTACAACAACCCCGAGGACGCCGCCGCCCATGAGGCGCTGCTGTGCGTCCAGTCGGGCAGCCGGATGACCGAGCCGCCCTACTCCAAGGGCGGCAAGCGGTTCGCGTTCGAGGGCAGCGGCTACTACATCAAGACCGCCGCCGAGATGCGCGAGCTGTGGGGCCAGCAGGACCTGATCGAGGCCTGCGACAACACCCTGCTGATCGCCGAGCGCTGCGACGTGCAGTTCACCGAGTCGACCGGTGGCTACATGGCGCTCGCCGACATCCCCGAGGGCGAGACCGAGGAGTCGTGGCTGCGCAAGGAGACCTGGCGCGGCATCGAGCTGCGCTACCCGGGCGAGAAGACGACCCAGGAGGTCCGGGACCGCGTCGAGTTCGAGATCGACGTCATCCTGCAGAAGGGCTACCCGGGCTACTTCCTGGTGGTCGCCGACTTCATCCAGTGGTCCAAGGACAACGGCATCCGGATCGGACCGGGCCGTGGTTCCGGTGCCGGCTCGATCGTGGCGTACGCGTTGCGGATCACCGATCTCGACCCGCTCGAGCACGGGCTCTTCTTCGAGCGGTTCCTCAACCCCGAACGTCCCTCGATGCCCGACTTCGACATCGACTTCGACGACCATCGCCGCGGCGAGACGATCAAGTACGTCACGGAGAAGTACGGCGCGGAGAAGGTCGCCCAGATCGCCACCTTCGGCCGGATCAAGGCCAAGCAGGCGATCAAGGACGCCGCCCGCATCCTCGACCACGGCTTCGCGATCGGCGACCGGATCACCAAGGCGCTGCCGCCCGACGTGATGGGCAAGGGCGTTCCGCTCAAGGAGCTGTTCAACCCCGACCACAAGCGCTACGGCGAGGGCGGCGACTTCCGGGCGCTGCACGACACCGACCCCGACGTCCGCAAGATCTACGAGACCGCGCTCGGCCTCGAGGGCCAGATCCGGCAGACCGGCATCCACGCCGCGGGCGTGATCATGGCCTCCGAGCCGATCATCGACATCGTCCCGCTGATGGAGCCCAAGCAGGACGGCCAGGTCGTCACGCAGTTCGAGTATCCGACCTGTGAGGCGCTCGGCCTGGTCAAGATGGACTTCCTGGGCCTCTCCAACCTCCACACCCTCGAGGACGCGCTCGGCAACATCCGCGCCAACCGCGGCATCGACCTGGTGCTCGAGGAGGTCCCGTTCGACGACAAGCCGACCTACGAGCTGATGCAGCGCGGCGACACGCTCGGCGTCTTCCAGCTCGATGGTGGTGGCATGCGCGCGCTGCTGCGCTCGATGCTGCCCGACCGGTTCGCCGACATCACCGCCGTCTCCGCGCTCTACCGGCCGGGCCCGATGGGCGCCGACTCCCACAACAAGTACGCCCACCGCAAGAACGGCCGCGAGCCGATCGTGCCGATCCACCCCGAGCTCGAGAAGCCGCTCGCCGAGGTGCTGGGGGAGACGTACGGCCTGATCGTCTATCAGGAGCAGGTGATGTCGATCGCCCAGGTCCTGGCCGGGTTCTCGCTCGGACAGGCCGACAACCTGCGCCGCGCGATGGGCAAGAAGAAGAAGGCCGAGCTCGACAAGCAGTACGCCGGCTTCCAGGCCGGAATGCTCGAGCGCGGCTACTCCCAGAAGGCGATCGACACGATCTGGGAGATCCTGCTGCCGTTCTCCGACTACGCCTTCAACAAGTCGCACTCGGCGGCTTACGGAGTGGTCACCTACTGGACCGCCTATCTCAAGGCCAACTACCCGACCGAGTACATGGCCGCGCTCTTGACCTCGGTCAAGAACGACAAGGACAAGATGGCGATCTACCTCAACGAGTGTCGCCGGATGAAGATCGCGGTGCTGCCGCCCGACGTCAACGAGTCCGCCCACGACTTCACCGCGGTCGGCAGCGACATCCGCTTCGGCCTGACCGCCGTCCGCAACGTCGGCGCCCAGGTGGTCGACGGGATCGTCGAGGCCCGCACCTCCAAGGGCCGGTTCGAGGACTTCAACGACTATCTCTCCAAGGTGCCCGAGCGGGCCTGCAACAAGCGCGTGATCGAGTCGCTGATCAAGGCCGGTGCCTTCGACGACATGAAGCACCGCCGCCGTGCGCTGGTGGCGATCCACGAGACCGCCGTGGACCAGTACATCGACATCAAGCGCAACGAGGCGATCGGCCAGGACTCGCTCTTCGGCGGCCTCGACGAGGACGGCGGCGACGGTTTCGGCGTCTCGGTGGCCATCCCCGACATGGACGAGTGGGACAAGATGACCCTGCTCGGCCATGAGCGGGAGATGCTGGGTCTCTACGTCTCCGACCACCCGCTGATGGGCCTGGAGCACGTCCTCGCCAACGGCACCGACTGCACCATCGGCCAGCTGATGACCGACGAGACGCGGCCCCACAACACCACCGTCACGGTCTCCGGGCTGGTCACCAACGTCAACCGGCGCATCACCAAGAAGGGCGACGCCTGGGCGACGGTGACCCTGGAGGACCTCGAGGGCTCGGTCGAGGTGCTGCTCTTCCCGTCCTCCTACCAGCTGGCCGCGCCGCATCTGGTCGAGGACTCGATCATCCGGGTCAAGGGCCAGCTCTCCCGCGACAAGGACCAGCCGGAGCTGCGTGGCCAGGAGGTCACCGTCCCCGACCTGACCGGCGGCCCGGGTGCCGCCGGGGGACCGGTGGTGATCTCGCTGCCCTCGACGCGGTGCACGCCGCAGGTGATCGCGTCGCTGCGTGACGTACTGACCACCTATCCCGGAGTAGCCGAGGTCAGGCTACGGTTGATGACACGGGACGCGACCCGGGTCATGAAGCTCGATGACCGGCTGCGGGTGGCACCGACTCCCGAGCTGTTCGCCGACCTCAAACAACTCCTCGGACCAGGATGCCTGACAATCTGATCGTGCCGCCGCCGCCCAGTCTCTACGCGACCGGCCACCGCCCCGCCCGTCCCGACCTGTCCCGTCCGGTGCTGGTCCAAGTGGCCATCATCGTGGCCGCCTTCATCGTCGGCGGCCTTGCGGCCGGTCTCGCGGCGGCGACGTTGTGGACCCCGCCGACCGGGATGGTGCTCGAGGACAAGTGGTACCGGGGGCTCATCTCGATCGACCCGCCCGCCATCGGGCAGAACATCGATCAGGGCGTCTTCGCCGCGACCGCCTGGTTCTCGGTCTGCGCGATCGTGCTCGGCCTGCTGGTCGGCATCGCGGCCGCGGTCTGGCTCAACCGCTCCGAGCTGGTGACCCTGGGTGCGCTGATGGTCGGCGGTGCGATCGGTGGCGGCCTGATGCTGCTGATCACCTCGCTGCTCTCGCCCGAGGACCCCAACGGTCTCGCCAAGGGTGCCGCCGACGGCACCGTGCTCGAGGACAGCTTCCAGCTGGCCTCGCCGTGGCTGGTCCTGCTCGTCCCGGGCTCGGCGATGCTGGCGCTGATGGTCATCTTCTTGATGTGGGCGCCGCACCCTCCCGCGGATCACGAGCTCGACGGGCAGCAGGCCGCGACCGAAAGGTAAATTCGGCGGACACCCGCCGTTGGTCGGCGTAGATTCAACAGGTTGGACGGTTGGCACAGATGCTGACCGACAGAACCTGAAAGTCACTGATGTCAGAGAACACGCCGGGTCAGAACCCGTCCGGACCGGAGGCGGCAGAGATCCTCGATCTCGGCGGAGATCCTGCCGGAAAGAGCAGGAAGCCGCTGATCATCGGCGCGGCAGCCGTCGTCGGCGTCGCTGCGGTGGCGACCGCCGGCACCCTCACCGCTGTCGCACTGAGCAACGCCGGTGGCTCCCCGGCAGAGGCGTTTCCCGCCTCGACCGTCGCTTACGCCGAGATCGACCTGACCGAGGCCAAGAACGCCCTGCCGACGCTGCGCAAGCTGCCCTCGCTCGAGAAGGAGCTCGGCCTCGAGAAGGGCGAGGACCCGCGCGAGACGCTGTTCACCAACGCCTGTGACGACCTCGACTTCGCGAAGGACGTCGAGCCGTGGATCGGCTACAAAGCCGCGGTCGGCGCAGTCCCGACGGACGCGGAGCCGGTGCTCGCGTTCGCACTCCAGGTCACCGACGAGTCCGATGCCGAGGCCGGCCTTCCCAAGCTCGCCGAGTGCGGCGGCTCGGAGTCAGCCTGGTCGGTCGGCGACGGCTGGGCGCTCATCGCCGAGACCGACGACGACCTTGCCGCGATCGAGAAGGCAGTGGCAACCGGCACCCTGGCCGAGGACGCCGGCTTCGAGAAGTGGACCGGTGACGTCGGCGGCACCGGGTTCCTCACGGCGTACGCCGCGAAGGAGCTGCCGGACGCCATCGCCGAGGCGGCTGAGAACGGCGCGTTCGACGAGGCCGAGGGTGAGCTCGCCGAGAACCCGATGGGTGGGATCGCGCCGTTGCCCGACCCGGCTGCCCTGGCCGACACGATTCGGTCGGCGATGAAGGACTTCGGCGGCGCGGCCTTCACCGTACGTGCCGAGGAGAACGCCTTCGAGCTCGAGGCCGCCTCGTCGATGGGCGATCAGGCTGAGTCCACGGAGGCCGGCACCCTCGCCGGCACGCTGCCGAAGGACACCACCGCGGTGATCGCGGCCAACCCGGCCGACGGCTGGCTCACGACCGGCCTCGCCGGGAGCGGCGCCGAGGACCAGTTCACGCAGATGCTCGGGATGGCGCCCGGTGACCTCGAGAAGCTCCTCGGTGACAGCTTCGCGATCGCTGCCGGCGAGATCGACCTGAGCGCTCCGGACTCCCTGGACATCGGGATCAAGCTCGACGGTGCCGACTCCGCCGATGTCGAGAAGTTCGTCGGCGACCTCACCGCTGGCTTCGGTGCCGAGGGCATCGTCAGCGTCGACAGCGAGGGTGAGGTGACCTCTGTCGGGATGGGCGACTACAGCAAGGACCTGCTCGCCGACGGTGGCCTGGCAGAGACCGACAAGTTCAAGAACGCGGTCCCCAACGCCGAGGACTCCTCCGGGGTGGTCTACATCGACTTCGACGGTCTCGACGAGCTTGTGACGGCCGAGGCTCCCGAGGTCTCCGACGACATCGAGGCGCTCGGCCAGCTCGGCTTCAGCGCCTACCTGGACGGCGACACCTCGCGAGCCCTGGCTCGCATCACCGTCGACTGACCTGCCGCGACGAGTCGGCTCAAACTGACAAGATCCGTCGCCGAGTCGGCTCGTCATGACGAGCCGACTCGGCGGGGTCATCTGGCGATGGGGGCCGTGGTGGCGTCCGTGATCTTGATCAGGTCAGTGGGGGAGAGCTCGATGTCCAGGCCGCGGCGGCCGCCGGAGACGTAGATCGAGTCGTACGTCGTCGCGGACTCGTCCAGGACGGTCGGGTGGGGACGCTTCTGGCCGACGGGTGAGATCCCGCCGGCGACGTAGCCGGTCGCGCGCTCGGCCGCGGTCACCTCGGCCATCTGCGCCTTCGAGCCACCCAGCGCGCGGGCCAGCGCCTTGAGGTCGAGCTGGCCGGTGACGGGGACGATGCCGACGACGAGCTTCCCGTCCAGGGAGGCCATCAGCGTCTTGAAGACCCGCTTCGGCTCGACGCCGAGGGCCTCGGCGGCCTCCAGGCCGTAGGACTCGGCGCGCGGATCGTGCTCGTAGGGGTGCAGGGTGTAGTCGATGCCGGCCTGGGTGAGGGCTACGGTCGCAGGGGTGCCGCCGCCAGTGCGCTTCTTCGGCATCAGTTGGGGGACCACTTCGTGCGGGCGACCTCGGTCGCGGGTAGCGAGGGGATCACGTTCATCGCCTTGAGCTCGGACCGGAGCAGGTCGGTGGCCATGCCGAGGCGTATGCCGGCATCGGGTGCCTCCAGGAGCGCCTGCCGGTCGGGCATGGGCAGGGGAGTGGTGGCCGAGATGGTCCAGGACAGGAACTCCGGGTCCTTCGGGAGCGAGCCGGAGAACGGGTCGTCGCGGAACTCCAGCAGCGCGGCCCGGTAGGCGGTGAAGGTCGCCCGTGCGGTGTCGACGATCGCGCCCGGGACCGCGACGTGGTCCTCCGGGAGGTCCTCGACGTCGGCGACGGGGAAGTCGCCCGAACTGACCAGGCTGTCCATCCGGATCCGGTCGACGGCGAGCACCTCGAGGTCGAAGGAACCGTCCTCGTGCCGCTCCACCTCGGTGATCAGCAGCTTCACCCCGACGCGGTAGAGAGACTGGGCGCCGGTCTCGCCGACCTCATAGCCCTCGCGGATCGCGACCGAGCCGAAGTGGCGGTCCTCCTCTTCCTGGCGGAGCAGGTGGTGCACCATCGCGCGGTAGCGGTCCTCGAAGACGCGCAGCGGTAGCGTCACGCCGGGAAACAGGACCGCGTTGAGCGGGAACATGGGTAGTCGCTGGCGCTCGTTCACGGGCACCAACCTATGGGGGCCGCGGGCGTGTGCGCCCGCGAACCCCCGTGTTGTTTCAGCTGCCGACCCGAGCCGTCAGCCGTCGTAGACCGCCCGGTCGATCTTGGTGTGGTAGCGCTGACCGCTGGCGGCGCCGAGGACTGCCCCGACGAGCATCACGGCCAGGAGGGCGATGCCGGTGATCAGGGCGCCCCAGCTGAGCTGGTCGGTGCTCAGCCCCACGCTGGGCAGGTCGACCTGCCGCATGATGTCGTAGCTGGCGCCGAACAGCGTGCCGGCGACGGCAGCGATGATCATCACCACGATCGCCACGATCCACACGCCCAGGCCCTGTCGGCGGGCGTCGAAACGGGACATCCGGGCGGCGACGTACCCGCCGGCGTAGTAGCCGACGAACATCACCACGGCGAGCGTGATCGCCGCCGCGATACCGACCGAGCCGGACATCTCCTGCAGGTCTGTCTGGGTCCAGTTCTGGTTGGTGCCGATCGCCGAGGCGAGGGCGCTGACGATCGCTCCGAGAATAACGGTGACTCCGATGGCGACCAGCCAGCCGAAGAAGCAGGCGCCCCAGTTCATGCCTCCGTAGGTGTCATGAAGGGCGGCACGTCGGCCCTCCTCGGCGTGGCGATGGTGCTCGACCGCGTCTCCCGCGCGCAGGTGGCCGGCCTCGCCGTCGGCGCTGTGCGGGCGCTCGACTCGGTCATCGTGGCCGACGACCGCCGGACCACCGGGTTCGTAGTCGCGGGTCGCGGCGTGGTTCTCGTCGACACCGGGCTGGTTCTCGTCTGCTTGCTGGTGTTGTCGGTGGAAAGGTCGTGTCAGTGCCATGACGATCCTCCTTATGGTGGGTCAGATTTCCGAGTACCCGGATCGGGGCGCTGTATGCGTCACTCCGCCGGGTGTCGCGGCGTCCACGTGGCGTCGGCAGATCGGCTCCGGAGGCCGCCCACTCGTAGACTTGAGGCATGATCCGCCGCATCGACCTGAGGGGTGCCGACAGAGGCTCCGCTTCGACCATCGACTATCGCGCCGCCGTTCCGCGTGCCGAGTTCGACATCGAGGCGGCCACTCATGCGGTGCAGCCGATCATCGACGCCGTCCGCGAGCGCGGCCAGGAGGCGATCGCCGAGTTCTCCGAGAAGTTCGACGGCGTGCGCGTCGACGACATCCGGGTCCCGGCCGCGGCGCTGACCAAGGCCCTCGACGAGTTGGACCCGGCGATCCGGGCCGGGCTCGAGGAGTCGATCGCGCGGCTGCGTACGACCTGTGCCGCCGAGCTCGAGGAGGACGCGGTCACCGACCTGGCGCCCGGCGCCCGGGTGACGCATCGCAAGGTGCCGGTGGGGCGCGTGGGGCTCTATGTGCCTGGTGGTCTGGCTCCGCTGGTCTCCTCGGTGCTGATGAACGTCGTTCCGGCGCAGGTCGCCGGGGTTCCCTCGATCGCCTTGGCCTCGCCGCCGCAGAAGGAGTTCGGCGGGCTTCCGCAGCCGACCATCCTGGCCGCGTGCGCGCTGCTGGGCGTGGATGAGGTCTACGCCGTCGGGGGCGCCCAGGCGATCGCGATGTTCGCCTACGGCGTCGTCCCGTGCGAGCGCGTCGACATGGTCACCGGTCCCGGCAACATCTACGTCGTCACCGCGAAGCGCCTGCTCAAGGGGCAGGTCGGAATCGACTCCGAGGCTGGCCCGACCGAGATCGCGATCCTCGCCGACGAGACCGCCGAGGCCGCCTACGTCGCCGCCGACCTGATCTCTCAGGCCGAGCACGACCCGCTGGCCGCATCGGTGCTGGTCACCGACTCCGAGACGCTTGCCGCCGATGTCGAGGCCGAGCTCGACAAGCAGGTCGCCGCGACCAAGCACGTCGAGAGGATCCGTACGTCGCTGACCGGCGCGCAGTCGGGCATCGTGCTCGTCGACGACATCGACCAGGGGGTCGACGTCGTGAACGCGTACGCCGCCGAGCACCTCGAGATCCACACCGCCGACGCCGCGCAGGTCGCCGGCCGGATCCGCAACGCCGGCGCGATCTTCGTCGGCTCCTACGCTCCGGTGTCGCTGGGTGACTACTGCGCCGGGTCCAACCACGTGCTGCCCACCGGCGGCTGCGCCTGCCACTCCTCGGGGCTCTCGGTGCGGGCCTTCACCAAGTCGATCCACGTCATCGACTACTCCCGTGAGGGGCTGGCCGCGGTCAAGGACCACGTGGTCACGCTCGCCGAGGCCGAGGACCTGCCGGGCCACGGCGCAGCGGTGTCGGTGAGGTTCTCGTCATGAGCTGGCCGCCGATCCGTGCCGAGCTCGCCGGGATCGAGCCCTACGGCGCTCCGCAGCTTGACGTCCCGGTTCAGCTCAACGTCAACGAGAACCCCTACCAGCCCTCCGCCGAGACGGTCGCCGACATCGCGGCCAGCGTCGGCGAGGCGGCGCGCACGCTCAACCGCTACCCGGACCGCGAGTTCGTCGCGCTGCGGGAGGGGCTGGCTGCGTACCTCTCCTCGGACGTGGAGGCGCAGATCGCGCCGGAGCAGGTGTGGGCGGCCAACGGGTCCAACGAGGTGATGCTGCAGCTGCTGCAGGCCTTCGGCGGTCCCGGGCGCACCGCGATCAGCTTCGCGCCGACCTACTCGATGTATCCGGAGTACGCCCGCGACACCAACACCGAGTGGGTCCTCGGACACCGCGAGAGCGACTTCGCGATCGATCTGGAGAAGGCACGGGCGCTGGTGGAGGAGACCCGGCCCCACGTCGTACTGCTGCCGAGTCCCAACAACCCCACCGGCACCGCGCTGCCGCCGGAGGCGGTCACGGTGCTGTGCGAGGCGGTCGGCGACGGCGGCATCGTCGTGGTCGACGAGGCCTACGGCGAGTTCCGGCGGACCGGGGTGCCCTCGGCGCTCGAGCTGCTCGACCGCCACCGCAACCTGGTCGTCACCCGCACGATGTCGAAGGCGTTCGCCGGAGCCGGGCTGCGGCTCGGGTACCTGGCGGCCGACCCGGCGATCTGCGACGCGATCCGCGTCGTACGCCTGCCCTACCACCTCTCCGCGGTGACCCAGGCGGCGGCGAGCGCGGCCCTGCGGCACGCGCCGGAGCTGCTGGGCTACGTCGCCGATCTTCGCGAGGAGCGGGACACGCTGGTGGAGTGGCTGCGTGAGCAGGGGCTCGAGGTCGCCGACTCGGACGCCAACTTCGTCCTCTTCGGGCGCTACGCCGACCGGCACGCGGTCTGGCAGGGGCTGCTCGACCGCGGAGTGCTGATCCGCGAGACCGGGCCCGACGGATGGCTGCGGGTCTCGGTCGGGACGCCCGACGAGATGACCGCTTTCAAGCAAGCTTTGACCGATGTGAACGGAGCACGATCATGACCGCACGCACCGCGCGGATCGAGCGGGAGACCTCGGAGTCGAAGGTCGTCGTCGAGGTGAACCTCGACGGCACCGGACGGGTGGACGTCTCGACGGGTGTCGGGTTCTACGACCACATGCTGACCGCCTTCGGGCGGCACTCGCTCGTCGACCTGACCGTGCACTCCGAGGGCGACGTGCACATCGACGCTCACCACACCGTCGAGGACACCGCGATCGTGCTCGGCCAGGCGCTGCGCCAGGCGCTGGGGGACAAGAAGGGCATCCGCCGCTACGGTGACGCGACCGTCCCGCTCGACGAGGCGCTCGTACGCTGCGTCGTGGACGTCTCCGGACGCCCCTACTCGGTCCACACCGGCGAGCCGGAGGGCCAGCAGTACGTGCTGCTCGGTGGCTCCGGGGTGCCCTACCTCGGCTCCCTGACCCAGCACATCTTCGACTCGATCGCCCACCACGCCCACCTGACGATGCACGTCAACGTGCTCGCCGGGCGCGAGCCGCACCACATCGTGGAGACGCAGTTCAAGGCGTTCGCGCGGGCGTTCCGCGACGCGATCGCCTACGACCCGCGCGAGACCGGGATCCCGTCGACGAAGGGCGCACTGTGAGCGAGCGTCAGCGAGTGAACAATCGTGTCCCTACAGCGCCGCGTTCGTATTCTGGCGCTTGCGTCACGGACGTGGTGCTGTGAGTGCTCCGTCGGTGGTTGTGCTCGACTACGGCTCCGGAAACGTACGCTCCGCCGTCCGCGCCGTCGAGCGCGCCGGTGCCTCGGTCGAGCTGACCGGTGACCTCGACGCCGCGATGGCGGCCGACGGTCTGCTGGTGCCCGGGGTGGGCGCGTTCGAGGCCTGCATGAAGGGCCTGCGCGCGATCCGCGGCGAGCGGATCATCGCCCGCCGGCTCGCCGGCGGTCGCCCGGTCATGGGGATCTGCGTCGGCATGCAGATCCTCTTCGAGACCGGCATCGAGCACGGTGTCGAGACCGAGGGGTGCGGCGAGTGGCCCGGCGTCGTCGAGCGCCTCCAGGCGCCGATCGTGCCCCACATGGGCTGGAACACGCTCGACGCGCCGTCCGGGACGTCGCTGTTCGCGGGCGTCGAGAAGGAGCGGTTCTACTTCGTGCACTCCTACGGCGTGCGCGACTGGACCCTGGTCACCAACGACCGCACCGTCGCCCCGCTGGTCACCTGGGCCGAGCACGGCGGCGACCGGTTCGTGGCCGCCGTCGAGAACGGCCCGCTGAGCGCCACCCAGTTCCACCCGGAGAAGTCCGGCGACGCCGGCGCCGCGGTCCTGCGCAACTGGGTGTCCTCTTTGAAGGCGGCCTAGGTGGCCCAGACCGGAGCCCGGGCGAAGGCCCGTGCCGAGCGCGAGCGGCTGGCCGCCGAGGCCGCCGAGGAGCGTGCCGCCCGGGCGGCCAGGTCCGCCGAACGCCGGGCCCGTCGTGAGCGTCTGAGCGGATGGGTTCCGGCTCGCCGGTCCCGGCCGAACAGTGCGCTCGCGGAGCGCCGGCGGCGCAACGTACGGATCCTGATCGTCGTCCTGCTCCTCCTCAACGCGCTCGTCTACCTCGTCACCGAGGACGTCGGCACGGTGGTCTTCGCGGCGATCGCGTCGGTGCTGGTCGCGCCTGTGGTCTACACGCTGCTGTTCCGCCGCTAAAGTGGCCGGATGGCAGCCAAGACGACCTGGACCGAAGCCGATCCGGTGGGTTTCATCGAGGCTGTCGAGCCTCCGGGTCGCCGTCGGGACGCCGCCACGCTGCTGGAGTTGATGCGGCGCGCCACCGGGGTGGAGCCACGGATGTTCGGGTCCGCGATCGTGGGTTTCGGCGAGTACCACTACAAGTACGCCAGCGGCACCAAGGGCGATGCCCCGGCCGCCGGTTTCTCGCCCCGCAAGGCCGCCTCGGTCGTCTACCTCAACGACGGCATCTCTGCCCACGAAGACCTCCTCGCCCGCCTCGGCCCACACACCCACGGCGTCGGCTGCCTCTATCTCAAGGACGTCGCCGCGGTCGATCTGAGCGTTCTCGAGGAGATCGTCCGACGCTCGTACGCCACCCTGACCGGCGGCACCTACGGCAAGCGCGCCGCGGAGGGATGAGCGTCGTGAACGACGCCTTCGCGAAGGGTCACCTGCACGACAAGCTTCGTGGCGTCCGGGAGGCGCTGGTGTGGAAGCTCGAGGGGCTCTCCGAACATGACGTCCGCCGCCCGATGACGCCGACGGGCACCAACCTGCTCGGCCTGGTCAAGCACAACGCCCTCTCCGACGCCCGCTACTTCGGCGAGGTCTTCGGCCGTACGCCGCCGGTCGACCTCCCGCCGTGGGACACCGCCGGATGGTGGGACGCCACCCACTGCGCGACAGAGCATGAGACCAGGGCCGACGTCCTCGACCTCGCCGTCCGCGTCTGGTCCCACGTCGATGCCACCATCGAGGCGCTCCCGATCGACGCTCCTGGCTACGTACCGTGGTGGGACGAGGAAGTCATGCTCTTCAACATCATGGCCGCCCGCCTCTGCGACGCCACCCGTCACGCCGGCCACGCCGACATCCTCCGTGAGACCATCGACGGCTCGGTCGGCGTGAACCCCGGGAGCGACTGAGTACGGTTCAGGCTCGTCGCCGCCGGATGTAGTGTCGGGACATGACCGACTACGAGGTCTCCAGGTCCGCGGTCCTGCCGTGCGACATCGGGCGCGTGCACGCGCTGCTCGACGACTTCCATCAGTGGCCGGCCTGGTCGCCGTGGGAGGAGCTCGACCCCGACATGACGCGCACCTATTCGGGCGCCGAATCCGGTGTCGGGGCGCGCTATGCCTGGTCGGGCAACAAGCGCGCGGGCGCCGGCGCGATGGAGATCACCGAGTCGAGCCCCGAGCACATCGAGGTCGCGCTGGAGTTCCTGAAGCCGTTCAAGAGCCGGAGCACGGTGAGCTTCGACCTGGCCACCGTCGCCGGCGGTACGCAGCTGAAGTGGACCCACACCGGGTCGGTGAGCGGTGTGATGGGGCTGATGACCAAGTTCTACTCGATGGAGAAGGCGATCGCGCCCGACATGGAGAAGGGACTGGCCAAGCTGGCGACCGTGGCCGCGCGGCCGGCAGGCACGGACTGAGTCCGTCGGCGCGGAGCCGAAACCGATTGCGTACCGATCCCCGCGCGACCTAGGTTGCCGGACATGACACCTCGGCGGTTCGGGATCTGTATCGATGCCAACGACCCGGAGCGGGTCGCGGGATTCTGGGCAGCAGTGCTGGGCCGGGAGACCGAGACGAGTGGCGACGAGATCCGGCTGCTGCCGCGCGCGGAGGACGACCTCCGGATCCGGTTCCTGCCGACGGACGCGCCGAAGACGCTGGAGAACCCGCACCATCTCCATCTGACCAGCAGCCTGCCCGACGACCAGCAGCGGACCGTCGACCGGCTGATCGGCCTCGGGGCCACCCACCTCGACGTGGGTCAGCGGCCGGACGAGGACCACATCGTGCTCGGCGATCCGGAGGGCAACGAGCTGTGCGTGATCCCGGCCGGCAACCGGTGGCTGGACGGGACGGGTTTCCTCGGCGAGGTCGCCGCGGACGGGTCGCGGGAGACCGGGATCTTCTGGAGCGCGGCGCTCGGCTGGCCGCTGGTCTGGGACGAGGACGGCGAGACCGCGGTCGCGACCCCGTCGGGCAGTGCCAAGGTCGCCTGGGGCGGGCCGCCGCCGGTACCGCGTGGGCCGCGGGACCGGTTCCGCTTCGACCTGATCGCGTCCGAGGACACCGGCCCGGCCGCCGAGATCCAGCGCCTCGTCGAGCTCGGCGCCACGGTCGTCGCCGAGACGTACGGTGACGGGCGGTGGGCGAGGATGACCGACCCGGACGCGTACGAGTTCGAGCTGCTGGCGCCCTGCTGAGCGTGTTCCTTGATCAAGGTATGCAGCCGAAAGGATGCTTCCCGCGCGGAACTCCGGGAGGGATGTGTTCCTTCGTCTGCATACCTTGATGGAGGAACCGTCTCGCAGCAGGACGGCGGGGCAGGGGTGGCGGCGTACAGAACATAGGATCGTCCCCATGGGTGACTACCTCGAGCTCCTGCCGGCCGTCGATGTGAAGGGCGGGCAGGCGGTGCAGCTTGTCCAGGGCGTGGACGGGTCGGAGAAGCGGTTCGGCGATCCCTACGAGGCTGCCCTGAGGTGGCAGGAGACCGGGGCCGAGTGGATCCATCTGGTCGACCTCGACGCCGCGTTCGGCCACGGAAACAACCGCGAGATCCTCGCCGGGATCGTCGGCAAGCTCGACATCAAGGTCGAGATGAGCGGTGGGATCCGCGACGACGAGTCGCTCGAGGCGGCGATGGCGACCGGCTGCCGCCGCGTCAACATCGGCACCGCCGCGCTGGAGAACCCGGAGTGGACCCGGCAGGCGATCGCGAGCTACGGCGACCGGGTCGCGGTGGGTCTGGACGTACGCGGCCGAACCCTCGCCGCGCGCGGCTGGACCAAGGACGGCGGCGACCTCTACGAGACGCTCACCCGCCTCGACTCCGAGGGCTGCGCGCGCTACGTCGTCACCGACGTCAACAAGGACGGCATGCTCCAAGGCCCCAACCTCGACCTGCTGCGCGCGGTCTGCGAGGCCACCGACCGCCCGGTCGTGGCGAGCGGGGGAGTGACCACCATCGACGACATCGAGGCCCTCATGGGTCTGGTCGAGGTCGGCGTGGAGGGCGCGATCGCCGGCACGGCGCTCTACACCGGGTCCCTGGACCTCGCCGAGGCGCTCGACCTCACTCTCGGCCGGCCGCGAGGAGACCAGTCATGAGCCTTGCCGTACGTGTCATCCCCTGTCTCGACGTCGACGCCGGTCGCGTCGTCAAGGGGATCAACTTCAAGGAGCTGCGCGACGCCGGCGACCCGGTGGAGCTGGCCGCGACGTACGACAAGGAAGGCGCCGACGAGCTCACCTTCCTCGACATCTCCGCCTCCCACGAGGGGCGCGCGACGACGCTCGAGATCGTCACCCGCACCGCTGAGCAGGTCTTCATCCCGCTCACGGTCGGCGGGGGCATCCGCAGCGTCGACGACGTGGACCGAATGCTTCGTGCCGGTGCGGACAAGATCGCGGTCAACACCGCGGCCATCGACCGTCCTGAGCTGATCGCCGAGATCGCCGACCGGTTCGGCAACCAGGTGCTGGTGCTGTCCGTCGATGCCCGCCGGGCGCCCGGGACCGACTCAGGTTTCGAGGTCACCACGCACGGCGGCCGGAAGTCTGCTGGCCGAAGCGGAGCCCGAGGCGAATGGCAGAGCCTCGACGCGATCGAGTGGGCCGCGAAGGCTGTCGAGCTCGGTGCCGGCGAGATCCTGCTCAACGCGATGGATGCCGACGGCACCGAGGACGGCTTCGACATCGACCTGATCAAGGCCGTACGCAGCGAGGTGACCGTCCCGGTCATCGCCTCCGGTGGCGCCGGGAAGGCCGAGCATTTCCCGCCCGCGGTCGACGCCGGCGCGGACGCCGTCCTCGCGGCCACCATCTTCCACTTCGGCAAGGTGCGGATCGGCGAGGTCAAGCAGGCGCTCTCCGGCGCGGGTGCGCCTGTTCGCTGACGGGTCGCCCGGGACAGAATCCCGCAATGGCGGGACTCTGCTTCTATTCACTGGATAGCCCGGCGCGCTATCGCACGCCTGGGTCGCCTGCGCGGCTACCGCACAGCCCCGTCGCCGGGAACAGGTTGGCCCGGCGCAGACTCCCGCCATGCCGGGAATCTGGGCGCTGGCGCGGGCGGCTAGCTCAGCAGCGAGCTCGGGATCTGCCCGTGGCGTACGCGCTGGGGGTGGTTGCCGACGTCGAGGTAGGCGAGCTCCTCGCCGGTGCGGAAGTCGATCACGGCGACCGCGTCGGCGTCGGACAGCGATGCCCAGCAGGTGTTGCCGATGCCTTCGGTGGTCCAGTAGGGCTTGCCGTAGTAGTGGCCGGTGGTCTCCTCGTCGAGGATGGTGTGCTCGCCGCTGGCGCGGTCGACCATCGCGACGTAGTCGTCCATCGTGCCCGCCGCACACAGGGTCTCGCCCTTGGAGTCGATCGAGAGGCCGTGGTGGGCGGAGTCGTTGACGTAGAGCTCGCGCGGCAGCTGGGTGCGCTTGGGGAGCTGGATGACTCGGGTGACAGCGCCGGTGCGGGGCTCCTCGACGGAGCCGGTCGAATAGCCGACCTTCCCATCGATGTCGGCCGCCTGGGTGTCGAACTCGACCAGGCCGTGCAGGAACGACATCTGGAAGTAGATGAACCGCTCACCGGGGGCGACCGCCATGGGACGTACGGCTGAGGAGATCGAGGGGTAGCCGGCCTCCTCCAGCTCCTTGCCCATCTCCCAGCGCTGGGAGACCTCGAAGCTGGACTCGTCGACGATCTCGAACCAGCGGTCACCCTTGATCGCGTCGTGGATCGGGCCGATCTTGATCGGCGGGAGCAGGTCGGTGCCGGGGATGGTGCCGAGGCCGAGCTGGTCGAGGTTGATCAGCGGCAGCGAGTCGAGGGAGATCTCCTTCTGGTCGCCGGGCAGGTAGACGCGACCGATGGAGGCGTGGAAGATGCGCGAGCCATCCTCGGAGTAGTTGTTCTCGTGGGGCGTCTCGCCCGACTCGAACGTACGCAGCCGCTCACCCGTCCGCGGGTCGCCCGCGCCGCCCATCCAGTACTCGTGCACCGAGCGCGAGGTCGAGTCCGAGACCAGCAGCTTGGTGCCGTCGGGGGAGAGGCCCATGTGGTCGGTGCGGTGGCCGTCCATCTGCTGCTCGACCACGACGGAGTCCGGCGAGCCCGCGAGCGCCTTCTCGATGTCGATCCAGACCACGTCGGCGAGGCTGGGGCGCGAGACCGCCAGCAGCTTGCCGTCCCGGGTCGTGAACATGTCGTCCACGAGCTGGTCGTTGCCTTCGCCGGGGCCGTAGCGGACGAGGTAGTACATCGCCAGCCGCTCGGGATCCTGGTGGATCTCGGCGATCTCCTCGTCCTTGTCCGGCACCAGGTCGATGTCCTTGCGCAGCACCTCGAAGCTGCGCGCATCGACGATCGAAGCCGTTCCGTCCCAGTTGTTGCCCACGACCATCACGTCCCGCAGCTCTGGTGTCGCGCTCGCGCTCACTGCTGGAGCGGCTGCGCTGAGTGAGAAGACGAAGAGCATGGCGACGGTGACTGCTGCCGCACGACGCATCGTGGGACCTCCTGGGGGATTCGGTTATCTGAGACACAACGTCCCTGGTGGTGGGAGGTTACGGGCGGGTAGGGGTCTTGGGCGTGCGCGGACTGTTTTTCGGGGTTGGGGTGGGCCGCCGACCCGTTTTTGAGGGTCTTCTCGACAGTCCCCGGAGTAAAGGACGGCCTTCGGCCGCCGGCTTCGCCGGCCGCTTCGCGGTCCTTGACACCGGGGCCCGTCGAGAAAAGATTTGGCTGGCTATCGGGGCGGCGGCCCGGGTGTGGCGCGGAGAGAATCTTGCGCGTTGAGGTTGGCATTGATGGGGCGTGAGGGTGGCCCTTCGGGCCACTTACCATCCACAGATGCTAGGTCGTTCGCTCACCGCGAAAACGGTGGTTGACCTGGGAAAATAGATGGCCAGAGAAGGGCTGGAGGCGTAGAATCAGACCCATCACAGCACACCTCTTCGAAGGGGAAGATGGCGATGAGCCTCGGCCGCTCGATCGACCACTGGGGCACCAACCCCGGCGACGCGATCGACGCTGCCTTGAAGGCCATCGAGACCGCCCTCCAAGAGCTGTTGTCCACCGATCCCGCCTATTGGCGCACGGACCAGAAGAAGGACCTACTGGAACGGTTGGAGAAGCTCCAGGCCCAACAAGCCGCCCTGAAGCTGCGGGTGCTCGCGACGGCTGGTGATATCGCCGAGGAGACCGGAGCGAAAGACGCCTCCGGGTGGATGCGAACCGAGCTCCTCGTCGACAAGGCCGTCGCTCGCTCCCAGGTGAAACTCGCGACGGTGGTGACCAAGTACGACCTCGTGGCCACTGGCCTCGCCGAAGGCATCGTGTCCCAGGACAAAGCCCGAGTGATCACCCAAGCCCTCGACGCCATCGAGACCGATCCCGCCGCCAGTGGCGAGGATCTGGTCCTGGCCGAGAAGCTCTTGGTCGACTACGCCAGCCAGTTGACGGCGAATGAGTTGAAGATCGTCGGGCGACGGATCCTGGCCGAGGTCGACCCGGATCGGTTCGAGCAGGCTGAAGCCAAGGCTCTGCAGCGCGAAGAAGAGCACGCCCAACGGCGTACCTTCTTCCAGTCCCGCGACAATGGGGACGGGACTGTGGAGATCCACGCCCGCGTTTCCCGTGCGGTCGGGATGCGGCTCCGCACCCAGCTGGACTCGCTAGCCCAGCCCAGGAAGCTTTCGGCCGAAGACAAGGGCCACAAAGCCCCGTATGACCGACTGCTGGGTCAAGCCTTCGCCCGGGTGATCGAGACCTACGACGTCGACCAACTGCCCCGGCACGGTGGTCACGGCACCACGGTGTTCGTCACGATGAGCGTCGATGACCTCCGCAAGGACCTCGGCACCGCAGCCCTCGGGTTCGCCGGAGAGCAGATCACCGCCGCCGAAGCCCGACGAATGGCCTGCAACGCGGATCTGGTCCCGGTGGTGTTGGGCACCGACTCCGAGATCCTCGACCTGGGCAGGACCGCGAGGTTGGCGTATCCGATCCAACACAAGGCGCTCCGGCTACGAGATAAGTGTTGCCAGGCCGAAGACTGCGACGCACCGGCAGCCTGGACCGAGGCCCATCACCTCAAACCCTGGTCCGAAGGCGGCCTCACCAACCTGGCCAACATGGTCTTGCTCTGCTCCAATGACCATCGCCGGATCCATGACCCCAACTACGGGTACGAGCGGCTCCCGAGCGGGCGGATCCGGTTCACCCGGCGCACCTGAGCGACCTGCTCTGGTGCGACCGCTCGCCGCGTGTCCTTGTGAAGGATTCACAAGGTGTCATCGTCTTGTAAAAGCACGAGGAGCCCGTCCGCTGCCAGGAGTCACCGACCGGGCTCCCAGGCCCGTACGCAACCAAAGAAATCCGCGCCAAACCGATCCGGCGAGAACATCATCCGTAACGGGTCGGCGGCCCCAGCCCACGAAGCAACATCAGCCTCAGAACCCGAGACTGGCGTTCTCCAACTGAGTGATCCGCTCCGCCGGTCCGTCGAAGGACAAGCCCCGCACCTCATGACGCCCGAAGCAGAAGAGCAGGAGCTCGCCGACCGGGCCGGTGATGGTGACGGGCTCGTCGCCGGCGCGGAGGGTGGCGGTGTCGGTGCCGTTGCTCACCACGAGCGGCGTGTTAGCGGAGC
Organism: Nocardioides sp. NBC_00850; assembly: GCF_045207335.1. Taxonomy (NCBI): domain Bacteria; kingdom Bacillati; phylum Actinomycetota; class Actinomycetes; order Propionibacteriales; family Nocardioidaceae; genus Nocardioides; species Nocardioides sp. NBC_00850. The sequence goes on along the minus strand of NZ_CP108845.1, from coordinate 4,891,966 downwards.
GGACCAGGCCCTTGCCGAGAAGCTTCAGGGTGCGCCAGAGGTCTCGTTCGGCAGCGGCGGGGAGCGTACGCGGCTCCCAGCCCGGCCGGGCGCGGCGGAGGTCCTCGTGGTGGACGAAGAACTCGACGGTGTTGACCGCCCTTTCGATGGGACCGAGAGCGAACGGCGTGCCCTTCGGGTCGCGGAGGCGGGCGGCGAGAGCGTCGAGCGGCTGGGCGGCGTACGCAGCCTCCGCCTTCCTCAGCACGGGCGCGAGCGGCGCCAGGAGGATGCCCGCCGCTGCCCACGGGCGGCGTTCGCGGACGAGCAGGTGCACCAGCAGGTCCTTGACGTCCCAGCCTTCGCAGAGCGTGGGGGCCGTCGGCCCGAGGGAGACGGCGGTGTCGCACAGGGCGATGCGCTCGGAGCGCGCGAAGGAAGCCACGGCCTGCACCTTATCGAGCCAATCCAGCGCTGGGTGGTTTCAAAAAAATTCGTCGCAGTCACGGTGCTGACCTAGGCTTTACCTCGAGATGAGCGACGAGGAACAAATACCCCAGCGGGCCACGACGACCGACGGGTTCAAGGTTCTTGGAGTCGCCATCCGGCGCGAGTGGGCGGTCTTCACGCTCTCGACTCTGGGCTCTGCGCTCTTCGGTGCGCTGACCGTCGCCGACGCCTGGGTGCTGGGCTGGTCCACCGACCATGTGCTGGTGCCGGCGCTGCGCGACGGCGAGATCGGCGCCGGCTGGCTGTGGGCCGTGGTTGGACTCTTCGTCGGTGTCGCGATCCTGCGTGCCGTCGGGGTGGTGGCGCGGCGGCTGGGCGCCGGGGTGATGCAGTACCGCATGCAGGCCCATTCGCGTCGCGCGGTCACCCGCCAATACCTCGCGCTTCCCCTCGCCTGGCACCACCGGCACCCGACCGGCCAACTGCTCTCCAACGCCAACTCCGACGTCGAGGCGTCCTGGGCGCCGATCGCGCCGCTGCCGATGGCGGTCGGGACGCTCGCGATGATGGTGATCGCGATCGGGCAGATGTTCTGGACCGACGTCGTCCTGGCCTCGATCGCGATCCTCGTGTTCCCGGCGGTCGTCGTCGCCAACCTGGTCTTCCAGCGCTTCTCCTCGCCGCTGATGACCCGCGCCCAGCAGCTGCGCGCGGAGCTCTCCGGGATCGCGCACGAGTCCTTCGACGGTGCCCTCGTCGTCAAGACGCTGGGCCGCGAGGCAGAGGAGACCACCCGCTTCCAGGACAAGGCCCAGGAGCTGCGCGACGTCAACACCCACGCCGGCCGGCTCCGCGCCGCCTTCGACCCGATCCTCGCCGCGCTGCCCAACGTCGGGGTGCTCGCCGTCCTGGCCGTCGGCGTCGGCCGTGTCTCCAGCGGTGCCGCCGCACCCGGTGACGTCGTCCAGATCAGCTTCCTGCTCACCATCGTCGCCTTCCCGATCCGCTCCTTCGGCTGGCTGTTGGGCGAGTTCCCGCGCAGCGTGGTCGGCTATCGGCGGGTCCAGCGGGTACTGGACGCGACCGGGCGCCTGGCCTACGGCAGCGCGACGACCAGCCGCGAGCCGACCGGCGCCCGCGTCCGGGTCGACGGCATCTCCTACGCCTACGCCGACGGCCCGACGCTCCTCGACGGTGTCGACTTCGAGGTCGAGCCGGGGCGTACGGTCGCGATCGTCGGCGAGACCGCCGCCGGCAAGAGCACCCTGACCATGCTGCTCGCGCGGCTGGTCGACCCGGAGGCGGGCCGGATCACCCTGGACGGCAACGACCTGCGCGACCTGGGCGCGGGGGAGTGGGCCCGGGTGGCGGCGCTGGTGCCGCAGACGGCCTTCGTCTTCGACGACTCCGTACGCGGCAACGTCACCCTCGGCGCCGACCTCACCGACGACGAGGTCTGGTCCGCGCTCAAGGCCGCCCAGGCCGACGGCTTCGTCACCGCGCTTCCGAACGGCCTCGACACCACCCTCGGCGAGCGCGGGGCGAGCCTCTCCGGCGGGCAGCGCCAGCGCCTCGCCCTGGCCCGAGCGCTTGTACGCCGCCCACGACTCCTGATCCTCGACGACGCCACCTCGGCGGTCGACCCCGAGGTCGAGCAGCGCATCCTCGCCGCACTACGGGACGGGGCGGGCGACACCAGCCTCGTTGTCGTCGCCTACCGCAAGGCCACGATCGCGCTCGCCGACGAGGTCGTGCACCTCGAGGACGGTCGCATCCGCGACCGCGGCACCCACACCGAGCTGCTCGCCCGCGACGAGTCGTACGCCCGCCTGGTGAACGCCTACGAGACCCCGGAGACCATCCAGTGACCGCCACCCTCGAGCCCGAGACCCGGGTCGGCAGCGGCGAGGAGCTCGGCGCGATCGAGACCATCCGCCGGGGCATCAAGCACTCCCCGGAGCTGGTCGAGGGCATCCGCGGCACCTTCGCGCTGGCCGTGATCGCGAGCATCGGGCAGGTCGTCGTACCTGTCGTCGTCCAGCAGACCCTCGACAACGGCCTCAGCGGTCCGGACGGCCCCGACCTCGGCTACGTCCTGCGCGCCGGCCTGATCGCGGTGGTCGCCATCGCCGTCACCGGCTGGGCGTCGTTCAAGATGACCAGCCGGCTCTTCACCGCCGCCGAGCGGGGCCTGGCGACGCTGCGTACGAAGGCCTTCCGGCACGTCCACGACCTGCCGATGCTCACCCAGTCGACCGAGCACCGCGGGGCCCTGGTCTCGCGGGTGACCAGCGACGTCGACCAGGTCAGCCAGTTCATCGTCTTCGGCGGTCTGCTCTTCATCGTCAGCATCGGGCAGATGCTGATCGCCACCGTCGTGATGGTGATCTACTCCTGGCAGCTCGCGATCCTGGTGTGGCTCTGCTTCGGCCCGCTCTTCCTGAGCCTGCGGTTCTTCCAGCGCAAGCTGTCCGCGGCCTACACCCTCTCCCGCCGCCAGGTCGCCAAGATGCTCTCCGCGGTCTCCGAGCCGGTCGTCGGTGCGGCGGTGGTGAAGGCGTACGCCGTCGAGGACCGCACCCAGGAGCGCATCGACCGCGAGATCGATGCCACCAGCGCCGCCCAGATCAAGGCGCAGGCCTACACCTCGGTCTTCTTCAGCCTCGGTGGCCTCTCCGGCGGCCTCGCCAACGCCGGCGTGATCGTCGGCGGCGTCCTGCTGGCGCTCGCCTACCAGGGCACCGGCGGCGCGCTGACCGTCGGCGAGATCCTGGCCTTCGCGTTCCTGGTGACGCTGTTCGTGGGCCCGGTGCAGATGGGTACGCAGATCCTCACCGACGCGCAGAACGCGATCGCCTCCTGGCGGCGCACGATCGGGATCCTCGACACGCCCGCCGACCTCGTCGACCCGGGCGCGGCCGGCACGGTCCTGCCCCGGGGACCACTCTCGATCGAGTTCGACGCGGTCACCTTCGCCTATCCCGGCGGCCGTCCGGTCCTGCACGACATCTCCTTCGAGATCGCGCCCGGCCGCCGGGTCGCCGTGGTCGGCGAGACCGGATCGGGGAAGTCGACGATCGCGAAGCTGCTCACCCGGGTGATGGACGTGACCGACGGCCGGGTCCGTCTCGACGGCGTCGACGTACGCGAGATCGGCAACGCCTCGCTGCGCACCAGCGTCGTGCTCGTCCCGCAGGAGGGCTTCCTCTTCGACTCCACCCTGGCCGAGAACGTCCGTTACGGGCGGCTCGACGCGACCGACGAGGAGATCGAGGAGGCCGCCCGGATTCTCGGCCTGGGGGACTGGCTGGCCGGTCTCCCCGCCGGCGTCCGCACCAACGTCGGGCAGCGCGGCGAGTCGCTCTCGGCCGGCGAGCGCCAGCTCGTGGCGCTCCTGCGGGCCCAGCTGGCCGACCCCGACCTGCTCGTCCTCGACGAGGCCACCTCCGCGGTCGACCCGCGGCTGGAGATGCGGATCAACCGGGCCCTGGAGCGCCTGATGAGCGGCCGTACGTCGGTCACGATCGCCCACCGGCTCTCCACCGCCGAGGCGGCCGACGAGGTGATCGTCGTCGACGCCGGACACCTCGCCCAGCGCGGCCCGCACAGCGACCTGGTGGCGCAGGCAGGCTCGACGTACGCACGCCTGCACGCCTCCTGGGTCGCCCAGCAGGGCAGCTGAATCAAGCCGCCAGCACGGTGAACGGAGCCCAGGGAAGGTTGCGGAAGACCGTGAAGGCGACGGTCAGCGCCAGCCACGTGTAGAGCGCGGTGCGCGAGCGCGCCCAGCCGGGCGCGGGAGGGCCGCCGACGCGGCCGCGGAGCCAGAAGAACCAGAGCAGTGCGAGCAGCGGCAGCCCGAGCAGGAACATCAGCGCGTTGTGGCCGATCGCGCCGGATACATCACCCGACAGCAGCGACATCGTGCCGCGCGTCATCCCGCAGCCGGGGCAGTCGATGCCGGTGAGAGCGTGGACCGGGCACGGCGGAACGTAGGCGACGAGCCCGGGAGACGTGGCGAAGACGGCCGCGAGGCCCGCCCCGCCGGCCACGACGGCCAGTGGGACGAGCCCCGCGCGCACCCGTGAGGGTGTGGTCACATGGTCCCCGACTGGGCGGCCATGCCGACGCCGAGGACGACCGAGGCGATGATGTAGAGGACGATCACGACGACGCCGGTGATGGCGCCGATGATGCCCCACTTCTTGGCGCCCTCGGCGTCACCCTGGACGGCCTTGACGATCGAGACGATGCCGAAGGGCAGGCAGCAGAAGAGCGTGACCAGGATGCCGATCACGAGGGCGCTGGTGTCGGTCTGCTTCGCCGGTGCCGGCTGCGGGGTGGGGTTAGCCATGGTGCGGTGTTCTCCAGTTTGAATAGTCGACTCGAAGAGTCGGCTGACAGGGCCGTACCGAGACCGGCCCAGATGACCGGCCCAGATGACCGGCAGAGTCTGGCAGCCCGGGGCCTCGAGGGCTCTCGATAAGCGCCGCGACATGCCGGTTGTGTCCGTACTGTTGCCCAGCGGGATACTGGAGCCGTGACTACTGGACCCACGAGCGAGGGACTGGACCCCGCCATCGCCGACCGCCTCAAGCGCAACCCCGACGGACTGGTGCCCGCGGTGGCGCAGCAGCATGACACCGGCGAGGTGCTGATGCTCGGCTACATGGACGACGAGGCCCTGGCGCGCACGCTCGCGACGGGCCGGGCGACCTACTGGTCCCGCAGCCGGCAGGAGTACTGGGTCAAGGGGGAGACCTCCGGCCACCGGCAGTACGTCAAGGAGGTGCGCCTGGACTGCGACGGCGACACGATCCTGCTCAAGGTCGACCAGGAGGGCCCCGCCTGCCACACCGGCGACCACACCTGCTTCGACGCCGGCCTGATCTCATGAAGGCCGCCTTCGGCCCCACCGTCATCGCCGGACTCGCCGGCGCGGCCCTGGCCGCGTGGGCCGGCTCCAACGAATGGGTGAAGGTGACCGCCCCGGCCCAGATGCCGGCCGACCTCAACGACTCGCCGGCCACCACCGGCCTGGCCCTGGTCGCCCTCGCGGCCTGGGGCGTGGTCCTGGTCACCCGAGGTCTCGTACGCCGCCTGGTGGCCGCCCTCGCCGGCCTGGCCGGGATCGGCGTGATCGTCACCTTCTTCGGCCATGCCGGGATCGACGCGCTCGGCCGGGCGATCGACTCCGAGGTGGTCTGGGGCGAGACCGAGCACACCACCACCCCCTGGCCCTACCTCGCGCTCCTCGGCGCGGTCCTGACCGTCGCGGCGGCCGTCGCGGCCGTACGGCTGGCTCCTTCGTGGCCCGAGATGGGCCGCAGATACGACGCCCCGGTCGACGCGAAGCCGGATCAGAAACCGCTGGAGGAGCAGTCCACGATCGACGTCTGGAAGTCGTTGGACGAGGGTCGTGACCCGACAACGGGGGATCAATGAATACACTGCAGCCAAGCCCACCTGGATCGCTTCGGGCTTCGCTTCAGCAAGAGAACTCGTAGAGGAGTCATCGCATGTCCGCCAGCCACGGCAACACCCCGGCAGCCTGGATCGCAGTCGCGGTCGGCCTCCTCGGCTTCCTCATCGGAAGCGTCGCCATGATGCTCGACCCGATCAGCTGGTTCGTCTTCTGGGTCGGCGTCGCCGTCACCGTCGCGGGCGGCCTGCTCTTCATCGTGCTCTCCAAGCTCGGCTTCAACGTCGAGTCGCACTGAGCCTGTGAAACAGCGAGGCCCCCGGCGGATTCGCCGGGGGCCTCGCTGATTTCAAAGAGCCGAGCTCACATGGACTGAGCTCAGTACGTGGTGGTGCTGCCGCTGAAGTCGAGAGCACCGGACAGGTTCAGGATGAGCCCGATGACGAACAGAACGATGGCGACGATGCCGAGGATGAAGCCAGCGGTGGCCATGCCACGCCCGCTCTGCGCGCCACCGGAGGCGTCGATCTCGTTCTGGGCCATCTTGCCGAGGATGATCGCCGGGATACCGGTGAAGATTCCGCAGCAGATGCAGCCGAGGATGCCGAGGACAAGTGCCCAGATCGCCTTCTTGTTGTTGCCCGCAGGCTGACCGGGCTGCCCGGGTGCCGGCGAACCGTACGGGGGCGGCGGCGGAGGAGTTCCGTAGCTCATGTGTGTCTGACCTCCAAAGTCAGGCGAGTTGGGTAGAGATGGAAGAAACTTAACGTTTCCCGCCCGCACTGTGGCGCCAAATCGGGCGTGTCACGGTTCGGGTGAGAGGCTTTGCACGTGGGTCATACCCGGAAACGAGAGGTTTAAACATGTCGGTGCTCGAAAAGATCATCGACGGCGTACGTCTGGACCTGGCGCAGCGCCAGGCGACGGTGTCCGAGGCGGATCTGCGGGCCCGGCTGGCCGACGTCGACGCGCCCCGCGACCCGATGCCGCACTTCCGTGCGGCGGGCAGCAGCGTGATCGCCGAGGTGAAGCGGAAGAGCCCCTCCAAGGGCGCCCTGGCCGACATCCCGGACCCGGCCGAGCTGGCCCAGAAGTACGCCGCCGGCGGTGCCGCCGCGATCTCGGTGCTCACCGAGGAACGCCGCTTCGGCGGGTCCCTCGCCGACCTGCGCGCGGTCCGCGCCGCCGTCGACACCCCGATCCTGCGCAAGGACTTCATCGTCGAGCCCTACCAGCTGCTGGAGGCCCGGGCAGCCGGCGCCGACCTCGCGCTGCTGATCGTGGCCGCGCTGGACGACGACACGCTGCGCAGCCTCTACGACCAGGCGCGTGAGCTCGGGCTGACCGTGCTGGTCGAGACCCACGACGAGGCCGAGGTCGCCCGCGCGGTCGACCTCGGCGCCGAGCTGATCGGCGTCAACGCCCGCAACCTGAAGACCCTGGAGATCGACCAGGACGTCTTCGGACGGCTCGCGCCGCTCATCCCCGAGGACCGGGTGAAGGTCGCCGAGTCGGGCATCTTCACCGCCACCGACGTCAAGCGCCACGTCTCCGAAGGGGCCCGCGCGGTCCTTGTCGGCGAGGCGCTGGTCAAGCATGGCGACCCGCAAGGCACGGTCGCCGAGTTCACCGGAATCCAAGGCTAGGACCAGCCATGACAACTCACATCCACGAAACGACGAGCTACGACGCCGACGAGTTCGGCTGGTTCGGTGGCGAGGCCGAGGGATTCGGCGGCCGTTTCATGCCCGAGGCGCTGATGAAGGCGCTCATCGAGCTCGACGACGCCTGGCAGAAGGCGAAGGCCGACCCGGAGTTCGTGGCCGAGTTCGACGCGATCCTGCGTGACTACGCCAACCTGCCGAGCCCGCTCTACCACGCGACCCGGCTCTCCGAGCAGCTCGGCGTACGCGTCCTCCTCAAGCGCGAGGACCTCAACCACACCGGCGCCCACAAGATCCGCAACGTGCTCGGCCAGGCGCTGCTGACCAAGCGGATGGGCAAGACCCGGGTCATCGCCGAGACCGGCGCCGGCCAGCACGGGGTGGCCTCCGCGACCGCGGCCGCCTACTTCGGTCTCGACTGCACCGTCTACATGGGCAAGGTCGACACCGACCGCCAGGCGCTCAACGTAGCCCGGATGCGGCTGCTCGGCGCCGAGGTCGTCCCGGTGCCCTCCGGCAGCGGCACCCTCAAGGATGCGATCAACGAGGCGCTGCGCGACTGGGTCGCCAGCGTTGACCACACCGCCTACCTGTTCGGCACCGCCGCCGGGCCCCACCCGTTCCCGACGCTGGTCAGGGACATCGTGCGCGGCATCGGCGACGAGGCCCGGGCGCAGTCCCTCGAGCAGTTCGGCGGCCTCCCGAACGCCGTCGTCGCCGCGGTCGGCGGTGGCTCCAACGCGATCGGCATCTTCACCGCGTTCCTGGACGACGAGGACGTCGAGATCCACGGCTTCGAGGCCGGGGGAGACGGGTTCGAGACCGGCCGTCACGCAGCCACGATCCAGGCCAACGACCCGGGCGTGCTCCACGGCGCCCGCACCTACGTGCTCCAGGACGAGGACGGCCAGACCATCGAGTCCCACTCGATCTCCGCCGGACTCGACTACCCCGGGGTCGGGCCGCAGCACGCCTGGCTCGCAAAGTCCGGCCGGGCGAGCTATACGAGCATCACCGACAAGGAGGCGATGGACGCCTTCGCGCTGCTGTCGCGCTCGGAGGGCATCATCCCGGCGATCGAGTCGGCCCACGCGATCGCCGGTGCCATCAAGATCGCTCCGCAGATCAAGGAGCGTCACGGCGAGGGCGCCACGATCCTGATCAACCTGTCCGGTCGCGGCGACAAGGACATGGGCACGGCCATCGATTACTTCGGGCTCGGGGACAGCAAGCAGGGAGAAGCAAAGTGAGTACGTCGGTAGCGTTCGCGAAGGCGAAGGCCGAGAACCGCGCCGCCCTGGTCGGCTACCTCCCGGCGGGCTTTCCCACGGTGGACGGCTCGATCGAGGCGCTGACGACGATGGTCGAGGCCGGCTGCGACATCATCGAGATCGGCCTGCCCTACTCCGACCCGGTCATGGACGGCCCCACCATCCAGGACGCGGTGCAGCAGGCGCTCGACGGCGGCGTACGTGTCGACGACGTGTTCCGCGTCGTCGAGGCCGTGGCCGCGACCGGGGTGCCGACCCTGGTGATGACCAGCTGGAACCCGATCGAGCGCCGTGGCGTGGACCGCTTCGCCCAGCAGCTGCAGGACGTGGGCGGCGCGGGTCTGATCACGCCTGACATCACCCCCGACTTCGCGCCGGAGTGGATCGAGGCCGCCGACGCCCGTGACCTCGACAAGGTCTTCCTGGTCGCGCCGAGCAGCACCGACGAGCGGATCGCGATGACCACGGCCCAGTGCCGAGGCTTCGTCTACGCCACCGCGGTCATGGGCGTCACCGGCGCCCGTGCCAAGACCTCCGACCTGGCCGCCCCGCTGGTCGCCCGCACCAAGAAGACCACAGACCTGCCGGTCGGCGTCGGTCTCGGGGTCAGCAACGGTGCCCAGGCGGCCGAGATGGCTGCGTACGCCGACGGGGTCATCGTCGGCTCCGCCTTCGTGCGTACGCTGCTGGACAACCGCTCCGACGAGCAGGCTGCGCTCAAGGCGCTGGCGAGCCTGACCGAGGACCTGGCCGCGGGAGTCCGCGCGCGTTGAGGTTCCTCGCTCTTCCCGTCCTGCTCGTCCTCATCGGAGTGCTCACCGGTTGCGGCGCTCCCGGCGCCGGCCAGGCGCCGGCCTCGGCGATGACCGGGCAGGAGCACACGCCCTACCGGCTCTCCGACACCGCGCTGACCGACACCGAGGGCGAACCGTTCTCGCTGGCCACCGACGTCGACAAGCCCCTGACGCTGGTCTTCTACGGCTACACCAGCTGCCCTGACGAGTGCCCGCTGGTGATGTCGAGCCTGACCGCGGCGCTGACTCGCCTCGACGACGCGGACCGGGACAAGGTCGAGGTCGTGTTCGTCACCACCGACCCCGCGCGCGACTCCGAGGAGGTCCTGCGCAAGTACCTGGACCGCTACGACGAGGACTTCATCGGCCTCACCGGTGACCTGAAGGACATCGTCACCCTGGCCGAGTCGATGCGGCTCTACATAGGGGAGGCCGACCGGCTACCCAGTGGGGGCTACGATCTCGGGGTCCACGACACCCACGTCTCGGCCGTCTCCCAGGGACAGGCCAGTGTGGTGTGGTCGATGAACACCTCTCCCAAGCAGTTCGCCGACGACATCCACCGCCTTCTCACTCAGAAGTAGCCAAGAAGGGCCCCGCATGATCCTCCCGATGTCCATCCCCAGCCCGGCCGAAGGCGTGCTCTGGCTCGGGCCGGTCCCGTTGCGCGGCTACGCCTTCGCGATCATCCTCGGCATCATCGTCGCCGTCTGGGTCTCCGAGCGGCGCTGGCAGGCCCGCGGCGGCCGGGCCGGCGACATCCAGGACATCGCGCTGTGGGCGGTTCCGTTCGGTCTGGTCGGCGGCCGGATCTACCACGTCATGACCGACTGGCAGCTCTACTTCGGCGTCGGGTCCAACCCGATCGAGGCGCTCTACATCTGGCGCGGCGGGCTCGGTGTGTGGGGCGCGATCGCGCTCGGCGCCGTGGGTGCGATCATCGGCGCGAAGCAGAAGGGCATCAAGATCATCCCGCTGCTGGACACGATCGCCCCGACCTGCCTGCTCGCGATGGGCATCGGCCGCTGGGGCAACTGGTTCAACCAGGAGCTCTTCGGCAGGCCCACCGACCTGCCCTGGGGCCTGGAGATCGACCCGTCGCGCTACCCCGACGGACCCAGCCAGTTCCCGGTCGGCACCACGTTCCACCCGACGTTCCTCTACGAGTTCTGCTGGGACATCCTCGCCTTCTTCGTGATCGTCTACCTGCAGAAGAAGCTGCGTCTGGGCGGCGGCCGCGTGGTCGCCCTCTACGTGATGGCCTACTGCCTCGGCCGCGGCATGATCGAGACCCTGCGCATCGACAACGTGCAGCTGGTCAACGTGCTCGGCCTGCGCTGGAGCGAGTGGATGTCGATCATCCTGTTCGTGCTCGCGGCCGCGTGGTGGGCGTACGCCACCTTCACCGGTCGGGGTACCCTCGAGGAGGAGGTCTACAGCGATCCTGCCAAGGCCCCGGCGAACGACGTCGACGACGACACCGAGAACGAACCCGCGAGCGAGACTGACGGCAACGCAGCCGACAACGGGACCGACGACGAGGAATCCTCGACAAAGGCCTGATCAGACGCAGATATTAGGCGCAACGTAGCGCCTCGCGGGAGGGTGTCCGCCGATGGACCCTCGTTCGCAACCTACGCGTGACACAGTGGTAACCTAGCCGCACTCGCGCGGGCCAACGCTGTCCCCTGCAGATTGCCAGTTTCATCCCCGCAAGGGCGCGCGCACCTGTCGCAGACATCCCCCGCTCCGGACTCGACTCGAAGCAGAGTCAGAGAACCGGGGCTATTGGGCTGCGTCGGTCGGTGCGTGCCTGAGCCCGGACAGACGGGAGATCCCGGTGCCGTACGAGCACTCGTATCCATCCCCCCAGGGCCTCTACGACCCTCGGTTCGAGAAGGACGCCTGCGGCGTCGCCATGGTTGCGACGCTGACCGGCGTGGCCAGCCACGACATCGTGAAGCAGGGCATCCGTGCCCTGGTGAATCTCGACCACCGCGGCGCCGCCGGCGCCGAGACCAACTCTGGCGACGGCGCCGGGATCCTGCTGCAGGTCCCCGACGCCTTCCTTCGTGAGGTCGTCGACTTCGACCTTCCGGCCGAGCGTGCCTACGCCGTCGGCACCGCCTTCATCCCCGGCGACGCCGACCAGGTCGAGCGCACCGTGAAGATGGTCGAGGAGATCGCGACCGAGGAGGGCCTCGAGGTCCTCGGGTGGCGTGACGTACCGGTCAACCCCGACTCGCTCGGCGCCACCGCCAAGGCGGTCATGCCGACCTTCCGCCAGCTCTTCGTGGCCGGCGCCAAGCAGCGCGTCACAGGCCTGGCCCTGGAGCGGCTCTCCTTCTGCCTGCGCAAGCGCGCGGAGAAGGAGACCGACGTCTACTTCCCGTCGCTGTCGAGCCGCACCATCGTCTACAAGGGCATGCTCACCACGCCCCAGCTGGCCGAGGTGTTCCCCGACCTGGTCGACGAGCGGGTCGCCTCCGCGATCGCCGTCGTCCACAGCCGGTTCTCGACCAACACCTTCCCGAGCTGGCCGCTGAGCCACCCGTTCCGGTTCATCGCCCACAACGGCGAGATCAACACCGTCATGGGCAACCGCAACTGGATGAAGGCGCGCGAGTCGCTGCTCGAGTCCGAGCTGATCCCCGGCGACCTCGAGCGGCTCTTCCCGATCTGCACCGAGGGCGCCTCCGACTCGGCCTCCTTCGACGAGGTCCTCGAGCTCCTCCACCTGGCCGGCCGCAGCCTGCCGCACGCCATGCTGATGATGATCCCGGAGGCTTGGGAGAAGCACGAGGAGATGGACCCCGCCCGCAAGGCGTTCTACGAGTTCCACTCCTCGCTGATGGAGCCCTGGGACGGCCCCGCGTCGGTGGTCTTCACCGACGGCACCCAGATCGGCGCGGTCCTCGACCGCAACGGCCTGCGTCCCTCCCGCTACTGGGTCACCGAGGACGGCCTGGTCGTGCTCGGCTCCGAGGCCGGTGTGCTCGACGACATCGACCCCGCCACCGTGGTCCGCAAGGGCCGCGTCCAGCCGGGCAAGATGTTCCTCGTCGACACCGCGGAGCACCGCATCATCGAGGACGACGAGATCAAGTCCGAGCTCGCCGCCGAGCACCCCTACGACGAGTGGCTCCACGCCGGTCTCGTACGCCTCGACGACATCCCCGAGCGCGAGCACATCGTCCACACTCACGCGAGCGTGACCCGCCGCCAGCAGGTCTTCGGCTACACCGAGGAGGAGCTTCGGATCCTGCTCGCGCCGATGGCCAACACCGGCGCCGAGCCGATCGGCTCGATGGGCACCGACAGCCCGATCGCGGCGCTGAGCGACAAGCCGCGGATGCTGTTCGACTACTTCGCCCAGCTCTTCGCGCAGGTCACCAACCCGCCGCTGGACGCGATCCGCGAGGAGCTCGTCACCAGCCTCAACGGCACCATCGGCGCCGAGTCCAACCTGCTCAACCCGGGTCCGGCCTCGTGCCGTCAGATCGTGCTGCCGTTCCCGGTCATCTCCAACGACGACCTGGCCAAGATCCGTCACATCAACCGTGACGGCGACATGCCGGGCTTCCAGGTCCACATCGTCCGCGGCCTCTACGAGGTCGACGGCGGTGCCGAGGCGCTCCGCAGCCGTCTGGACGAGATCTCGGCCGAGGTCTCCCAGGCGATCGAGGACGGCGCCCGGATCATCGTCCTCTCCGACCGTCACTCCACCCAGGAGATGGCGCCGATCCCGTCGCTGCTCCTGACCGGCGCGGTCCACCACCACCTGGTCCGCGAGCGCACCCGCTCGCAGGTCGGCCTGCTGATCGAGGCCGGAGACGTACGCGAGGTCCACCACGTCGCCCTGCTGATCGGCTACGGCGCCGCCGCGGTCAACCCCTACCTTGCGGTCGAGTCCGTCGAGGACCTCGCCTACGAGGGCTACTACGTGAAGGCCGACGCCGAGAAGGCGATGGCCAACACGATCAAGGCGCTCGGCAAGGGTGTCCTCAAGGTGATGTCGAAGATCGGCGTCTCCACGGTCGCGTCCTACACCGGCGCGCAGATCTTCGAGGCCGTCGGCCTGTCGAAGGAGGTCGTGGAGCGCTACTTCACCGGCACCACCTCCAAGCTCGGCGGCATCGGCCTCGACGTGATCGCCGAGGAGGTCGCGAAGCGGCACGCCACCGCCTACCCGCGCGACGGCGTCGCCAACGCCCACCGCGCGCTGCCCATCGGCGGCGAGTACCAGTGGCGCCGTGAGGGTGAGCCGCACCTGTTCGACCCGGAGACCGTCTTCCGGCTCCAGCACGCCACCCGCAGCGGCCGCTACGACGTCTTCAAGCAGTACACCGACCGCGTCAACGAGCAGTCCGAGCGACTGATGACGCTGCGCGGACTGTTCAAGCTCAAGGGCGCCGAGGAGCTGGGTCGCCAGAAGATCTCGATCGACGAGGTCGAGCCCGTCGAGGCGATCGTCAAGCGCTTCTCGACCGGCGCGATGTCGTACGGATCGATCTCCAAGGAGGCTCACGAGACGCTCGCCGTCGCGATGAACATCCTCGGCGGCAAGTCCAACACCGGTGAGGGCGGCGAGGACCCGGATCGTCTCTACGACCCGAAGCGTCGCTCGTCGATCAAGCAGGTCGCCTCGGGACGCTTCGGCGTCACCAGCGAATACCTGACCAACGCCGACGACATCCAGATCAAGATGGCCCAGGGTGCCAAGCCCGGTGAGGGCGGCCAGCTGCCCGGCCACAAGGTCTACCCGTGGGTGGCCAAGACGCGTCACTCGACGCCGGGCGTGGGCCTCATCTCCCCGCCGCCGCACCACGACATCTACTCGATCGAGGACCTGGCTCAGCTGATCCACGACCTCAAGAACGCCAACCCGAGCGCTCGCGTCCACGTGAAGCTCGTGGCCGAGGTCGGCGTCGGCACCGTCGCCGCGGGTGTCTCCAAGGCCCACGCCGACGTGGTCCTGATCTCCGGTCACGACGGCGGCACCGGTGCCTCCCCGCTGACCTCGCTCAAGCACGCCGGCGGTCCCTGGGAGCTCGGCCTCGCCGAGGCGCAGCAGACGCTGCTCCTCAACGGCCTGCGCGACCGGATCGTGGTGCAGACCGACGGTCAGCTCAAGACCGGCCGCGACGTTGTCATCGCCGCGCTGCTCGGTGCCGAGGAGTTCGGCTTCGCCACCGCGCCGCTGGTCGTCTCCGGCTGCGTGATGATGCGGGTCTGCCACCTCGACACCTGCCCGGTCGGCGTCGCCACCCAGAACCCGGTCCTGCGTGAGCGGTTCACCGGCAAGGCGGAGTACGTCGTCAACTTCATGCGCTACATCGCCGAGGAGGTCCGTGAGCTCCTCGCCGAGCTCGGCTTCCGGAGCATCGACGAGGCCGTCGGCCACGCCGAGGCGCTCGACGCCCGCGACGCGATCGACCACTGGAAGGCCTCCGGGCTCGACCTGTCGCCGATCTTCACCCGCGTGGAGTCGCCGCAGCAGTTCTCCGACCAGGCCCTCTACAACACCAAGGGCCAGGATCACGGTCTGGAGAAGTCGCTCGACGTCAACGAGCTGCTGCCGCTCGCGGCCCCGGCTCTCGAGCGCGGCGAGCCCGTACGCGCCCAGCTGCCGATCCGCAACGTCAACCGCACCGTCGGCACGATCCTCGGTCACGAGATCACCAAGCGCTACCGCGGCGCGGGGCTGCCCGAGGGCACGATCGACATCACCTTCACCGGGTCGGCGGGCCAGTCCTTCGGCGCGTTCATCCCGAGCGGCCTGACGCTGCGCCTGGAGGGCGATGCCAACGACTACGTCGGCAAGGGCCTCTCCGGCGGCCGGGTGGTCATCCGCCCGGAACGTACGGCCGGGTTCCGGGCCGAGGAGCACATCATCGCCGGCAACACGCTGGCCTACGGCGCCACCAGCGGGCGGATCCACATCCGCGGAGGCGTGGGGGAGCGGGCCGCGGTCCGCAACTCGGGTGCCAGCATCGTCACCGAGGGTGTCGGCGACCACGGCTGCGAGTACATGACCGGTGGTCGTGTCGTCGTGCTCGGCCCGACCGGGCGCAACTTCGCAGCCGGCATGTCCGGTGGGGTCGCCTGGGTCCTCGACTTCGAGGAGCAGCGCCTCAACAGCGAGCTGGACGATGCCACCCCGGTGGACGAGAAGTACGCCGCCGAGCTCGAGCAGCTGGTCCGCGACCACCTCGAGGAGACCGGCTCGGCCGTCGCCGAGGCGCTCCTGGCCGACTGGCCGAACTCTCTGACCCGCTTCACGCAGGTCATGCCCAGTGACTACAAGCGCGTGCTCGAAGCCCAGGAGGAGGCCCTCGAGGAGGGTCTCGACGAGGACGAGGCTGCCGCGCGGATTATGGAGGTCCTCCATGGCTGACCCGAAGGGTTTTCTGAAGAACGGTCGCGAGGTCGCGACCCGTCGTCCCGTCGACGAGCGGGTCAAGGACTGGCACGAGGTCTACCCGGGCAAGATCGGCAAGACCCTGCTGCCGATCATCAACACCCAGGCCTCGCGCTGCATGGACTGCGGCATCCCGTTCTGCCACCAGGGCTGCCCGCTCGGCAACATCATCCCCGAGTGGAACGACCTGGTCTGGCGCAACGACTGGGAGGGCGCCTCGGAGCGCCTGCACGCGACCAACAACTTCCCGGAGTTCACCGGTCGCCTCTGCCCGGCCCCGTGCGAGGAAGCCTGCGTGCTGGGCATCAACCAGCCCGCGGTGACCATCAAGAACATCGAGGTCGCGATCATCGACAAGGCCTGGGACGCGGGCCACGTCAAGCCGCAGCCGCCCGAGTGGCTCTCCGGCAAGGCGGTCGCGGTCATCGGCTCCGGCCCCGCGGGTCTGGCCGCCGCCCAGCAGCTCACCCGCTCGGGCCACACCGTGGCCGTCTACGAGCGGGCCGACAAGATCGGCGGGCTGCTGCGCTACGGCATCCCGGAGTTCAAGATGGAGAAGTCGCAGGTCGACCAGCGCCTGGCGCAGATGCGCCGCGAGGGCACGGTCTTCCGTCCGGGCGTCGACGTCGGCACCGACATCACCGGTGCGCAGCTCCGGGACCGCTACGACGCCATCGTGCTCGCCAACGGCTCGACCGTCGGTCGCGACCTGCCGGTCCCCGGGCGTGAGCTCGACGGGATCCACCAGGCGATGGAGTACCTGCCGCAGTCCAACCGGGCCTCGCTCGGTGAGGCGGTCCCCGACCAGATCCTGGCCGAGGGCAAGCACGTGGTCATCATCGGTGGCGGTGACACCGGCGCCGACTGCCTCGGCACCGCGATCCGCCAGGGCGCGGAGTCGATCACCCAGCTGGAGATCATGCCGCGTCCGCCGGAGGAGCGTCCCGACGCTCAGCCGTGGCCGACCTACCCGATGACCTACCGGGTCGCCTCCGCGCACGAGGAGGGTGGCGAGCGTGTCTACGCCGTCTCCACCAAGGAGTTCCTCGGCACCGAGGACGGCCGCGTACGCGCTCTGAAGCTCGTCGAGGTCGAGTTCATCGACGGCAAGCTGACCGAGAAGGAGGGGACCGAGAAGGAGATCCCCGCCGACCTGGTGCTGCTGGCCATGGGCTTCACCGGCCCGGAGAAGGACGGCCTCCTCACCCAGCTGGGTGTTGAGTACGACGCTCGCGGCAACGTCGCCCGCGACGACTCCTTCGCCACCTCCGTCCCCGGCGTGTACGTCGCCGGCGACGCGGGTCGCGGACAGTCGCTGATCGTGTGGGCGATCGCCGAGGGCCGCGCCGCCGCGGCCGCCGTCGACACCTTCCTCACCGGCTCGACCAACCTGCCCGCGCCGATCCGCCCGACTGACCGGCAGCTGATGGTCTGAGGCTGAGACCCCGAGGCACAACGGCGTGCCGACCACTGGCCCGGCACCTCCACATCGGAGGTGCCGGGTCAGTCGGGTTCGAGAGGACGACCGACGGGCGCCAGGGAGCGCGCGGTCAGGTCCGCGACTGGTAGCCGTGCCAGCCGTCGGGTGGGTGCTCCAGTGGCTGCCAGCGCGGAATGTAGTGCTCGAGAAATACCTGCCCGAGCAGCGCCCCACGCGATCGCACACCCGTCTTCTCGAAGATCGCCTTGAGGTGGTCCTGGACCGTGTACGCCGACAGGTGCAGCCGCGCGGCGATCTCTTTGGTAGCGAGGCCGGCGATGCACATGCGGGTCACCTCCACCTCGCGTGGAGTCAGCCCGTAGGCGAGAGCAACGAGCGGCGCGACCTCGGAGGGCGAGGCCTGCTGGATGACCACCACGGTCCGGCCGTCGCCGCCGCTGAGCCGACTGCCGTAGAGCAGGAGCCAGGTGCCGTCGGCGGCTCGCAGGCGGGCGCGTGCCGCCGTCTCGAGCGCGTCACCGTCCGTCGCGTTGCGGGCTCGAGCAGCCACGGCCTGGAGGACCTTCGATTCCCCGGGCGTGTCGGGTCGCGGATTCTCCGTCATGAGGCCGATCCACTGCTCGGCCGCGGGTGTCAGCGACTCGACCTTGCCGTCGACGTCGAAGGTCACCACCCCGGGGCCGACCGAGCCGGCCATCGTCTCGGCCGCGATGGTGCTCACCAGCGCCCGACGTGCGGCGGCGGCGATGACGGCGGAGAGGCGGGCGAGCAGGGCGACGTCCTTCTCGGCGAACCAGGCCCGGCCGTCGTCGCGGAGCAGCCCGACGGCGGCCCAGTAGCCGTCGTGATCGACCATGCTTCCCCGGAGCTCGTCTCCGATGCCGAACTCATGGTGTGAGCGATGGCGCGCGCTGCGCGTCAGCCTGCCGTGGGTGGCCTGGCTCGTGGATCCGGCCAGTCGGCCGGAGCGTGCGAGGAAGCTCCACTTGTTCACGTCCTCGACGACGTACTCGAACTCCGCGAGCCACGACCCGCTGCAGCTCACCTCACGGTTGACGCTGCCGGTCAGCAAGACCGTGCCCGGATCGACCGTGTGCCAGCAGGACCGGTCGAAGTCGATGGCTCGACCGAGAAGCTGGTCGGCCGCGGCCACGTAGTCGGTCCAGGCCAGCCCGTCACGGGCGAGGCCGCGCAACTGGTCGGCGAGCCGGTCGGCGTCCATGGCTCCACGATAGGCCTGCGGCACCAGATGAACAGCCCAGAAATCTGGGAGTTACCTCCGCGTCCAGGAGCCTGATGGTGGAGGCATGGACGACATCACTCCCGAACCGATCACTGGCCTGACATGCACCCCCGACAGGTCGTGATCATCGGCGCTGGGACCTCGGGTCTCTCGGCCGCGGTCGCGCTCGCCGACCGCGGCGTCCGGCCGCTGGTGGTCGACCGGGCCGACCAGGTCGGCTCCTCGTGGCACAGTCGCTACGACCGACTCCGCCTGAACACCGGACGGCAGTTCTCACACCTGCCGAAGCGGCCGTACCCCAAGGGAACACCGACGTACCCAACCCGTGACCAGGTGATCGCCCATCTCGAGCAGCACGCCACGGATGGCGGCATCGAGCTGCGGTTGAGCTGCTCGACCGAGCGGGTCGAGCGGAGCAGGGACGGCTGGCGGGTCATCACCTCCGACGGTGCCTTCGAAGCTCCCCAGGTCGTCATGGCGACGGGCTACGACCACGAGCCCTTCGTGCCCGAATGGCCAGGTCGCGAGTCGTGGATCGGTGATCTGGTGCACTCCTCGCACTACGCCGACCCCACTGCCTTCGTTGGGCGCACGGTCCTCGTCGTCGGCTCCGGCAGCTCTGGCCTCGAGATCGCCTTCGACCTGGCCATCGGCGGCGCGGACAAGGTCTGGCTCGCCGTACGAACACCGCCGAACATCATGCTGCGCGAGGGCCCGCTGGGCCTGCCCGGCGACGTGATCGCGATCCCTCTCCACAACTCGCCCGTCCGGATCGCGGATGCCATCGCCCGCTTCGGACGCCGACTCGCCATCGGTGACCTGAGCGAGTTCGGGCTCCCCGCACCCGCAGAGGGGATCTTCGCCCGGAGTGAACGGCTCGGGGTCGCTCCGGCGATCGTCGACCGTGAGGTCATCACCGCCATCCGTGACCATGCCTTCGAGGTCGTCGGCGCAGTCGATTCGCTGACCAATGACACCGTGCACCTGGTCGACGGCAGCATCATCCGTCCTGACGTCCTCGTCTGCGCGACCGGCTTCAGGCGCGGGCTGGCGAAGCTGGTCGGCCACCTCGGCGTGCTCGACGATCAGGGCCGACCCACGAGCACCGGCAAGGTGCCCGCCGCACCCGGGCTGCGCTTCATCGGCTTCGTCCCACGTGCCGCACAGATCGGGTACGCCGCCAAACAAGCCAGACACGCCGCCAAGGCAATCGCCAAGGAACTTCGGGCTCGCTGATCGGCACTGCTCTTCGCGATCAGGTACCACCGGCCCGGCCCCGCTTCTACACACTTGTGGCGAGGAGTTTGTCGTACACGTGCATTGCCGGGCCCGCAGCGACGGGCTAGCCGCCGGTGGCGGCGTAAACATTGAACGAACGGCCTGATCAGGACGTGGTCCGAGTGCTGGTTTGAACGATCCAGAGGGGTAGTCTGGGCTCCCGTGAGAAGAGCGAAGATCGTCTGCACCCTGGGACCCGCCGTCGGGACGGAGCGTCGCATCCGCGAGCTCGTCTACGCAGGCATGGACGTCGCCCGGATGAACATGAGCCACGGGTCCCACGACGACCACTCCAGCAACTACGCGCTGGTGCGGGAGGCGGCCGCTGCGAGCGGGCACAGCGTCGGCATCTTCGCCGACCTGCAGGGGCCCAAGATCCGGCTGGAGCGGTTCAAGGAAGGCTCCGCGACGCTGCGCCGCGGCCAGGCCTGGACGATCACCACGCGCGACGTGCAGGGTGACGACGAGATCTGCGGGACGACGTACAAGGGCCTTCCCGGTGACGTGAAGGTCGGCGATCCGATCCTGATCGACGACGGCAAGCTGCGCCTGCGGGTCACCGCGGTCGACGACACCGAGGTCCACACCGAGGTGCTGGTCGGCGGGCCGGTCTCCAACAACAAGGGCATCAACCTGCCCGGCGTCGCCGTCTCCGTGCCGGCCCTGTCCGAGAAGGATGAGGAGGACCTCCGGTTCGCGCTCAAGCTCGGCGTCGACATGATCGCGCTCAGCTTCGTGCGCAACGCGAGGGACTACGAGGACGTCCGCAAGATCATGGACGAGGAGGGGCGCGTCGTCCCGGTCATCGCCAAGATCGAGAAGCCTCAGGCGATCGACAACCTCGACGAGGTCATCGCCGCGTTCGACATGTTCATGGTGGCCCGTGGCGACCTCGGCGTGGAGTGCCCGCTCGAGGAGGTGCCGTTCCTGCAGAAGCGGATCATCGAGCTGGCCCGCCTCAACGCCAAGCCGGTCATCGTCGCCACCCAGATGCTCGACTCGATGATCTCCAACCCGGCGCCCACCCGCGCCGAGGCCAACGACGTCGCCAACGCCGTCCTCGACGGTGCCGACGCGGTGATGCTCTCCGCCGAGACGAGCGTGGGGGACTATCCGATCCACACCGTCGAGACGATGGCCCGCATCATCGCCGCCACCGAGCGCCACGCCCTCTCCTCGGAAGGCAGCCGCGCCGCCGAGCTCAGCCCCATCGACTGGGACCCGCACACCCGCTCCGGCGTCATCGCCAAGGCTGCCGCCGAGGTCGCCGACCGGGTCGGCGCGAAATACCTGGTCGCCTTCACCACCTCCGGTGACTCCGCCCGCCGCCTCTCCCGGCTGCGCGGCGCGATCCCGTTGCTCGCCTTCACCCCCTCCGATGCCGTACGCAGCCAGCTCGCGCTCAGCTGGGGCACCGAGACCTTCCGCACCGACGAGGTCGAGCACACCGACGAGATGGTCCGCCAGGTCGACGAGAACCTGCTCAAGCTCGGCCGTGTCGAGGAGGGCGACCTCGTCGTCATCATCGCCGGCTCGCCTCCCGGCATCCCCGGCTCCACCAACGCCCTGCGCATCCACCGCATCGGCGACGCGATCAACGAGGTCGCGCCCGCCTACGAGCGCAAGAGCTAGGTTCTTCGGGCCGATCAACGCGTCGAGCGCCGCGACTGCTTCGCGGCGCGAGACGCTGATGGTCTTCCAGGAGGACTGGCGCCACGGGATGCCGACCAGATCGAGGGTCGCGGTGCACAGGTTGCGGATGTCGTCGGAGTGGTTGGTGAACTGCCAGCGGCCGTACTCATAGCGCTTCTTCTCTCCCGCGACGACTCGGGTCGCCCAGTTCGACACGCGACACCCGTCCGAATGGAACAGGCCGCGTAGGAATGGGCCAGGGTGGGCTGTCACGATCTTCTGCTGCCAAGGCAGCAAGGCGATCTCGCGATCGTGCTTGCGGCCGGGGCCGTGCTGGGGGAAGAGGCAGGGCCAGTGCTGCCAGTTCGACTGTGTGTCCACGCAGCCGGACTTCTTGACCGTGAAGACTTTGCCGCCGGGTCTGACCCGACCGAGCAGGTCGACCACATCGTCGATGATCCGCGGATGGGCCAGGTCGCAGGTCACCCGCAGGAAGTAGTAGCGGGCAGCTTTCGCGATGTAGCCGTCACCGAGGTAGAAGCCGAGAAGTGCCGAGTACGCTTCCTGGTCGATCGGCAACTCCTCACATCGCGGGCAGACGCCAGGCCTGCTGCGCGGCTCGCGATCCCGCCACTCGCGAATGGTGGACCGCGCTATTCCTGTTGCGCGTGCGACAGTCGACAATGAGGCGCCCTGCCGAAGGAGAGCGAGTGCCTCAGTGCGGACGCGGCCTGCGTACATGCTCGTAGTCTGCACTCGACCACCGACAGCTTGGTGGAACAGGGGAACGAATTTGGTGCCCCGAGTCGGATTCGAACCGACACTATACGGTGTTTGAGACCGCCCTCTCTGCCGTTGGAGTACCGGGGCTCCGGGGCCCGCGTACGGGCCTGGCATGGGGCAAACTTACCGGACCGAGTCTGAGATCACGTAGCCGGTGCGGGCGCGTGATGGCCTAGTCTGTGCTCGTGACGCAGAGCAACCCCAGCAGCACCCCGGAGAGCCAGGCGCGGCGTACGGTCGTCATCGCGGAGGACGAGGTCCTGATCAGGATGGACCTCAAGGAGATGCTCACCGAGGAGGGTTACCACGTCGTCGGTGAGGCGGGCGACGGCAAGGCCGCGATCGAGCTCGCCACCGAGCACAGACCCGACCTGGTGATCCTCGACGTGAAGATGCCGGTGCTCGACGGGATCGCGGCAGCGGAGGCGATCGCGCGCGACCGGATCGCGCCGGTCGTCATGCTGACCGCGTTCTCCCAGCGTGACCTGGTGGAGCGGGCCCGCGACGCGGGTGCGATGGCCTACCTCGTCAAGCCGTTCAACATCACCGACCTGGTGCCCGCGATCGAGCTGGCGGTGAGCCGTTTCCAGGAGCTCGCCCAGCTCGAGCGGGAGGTCGCCGGTCTGACCGACCGGCTGGAGACCCGCAAGGCGGTCGACCGGGCCAAGGGGATCCTGCAGGAGGGTCTGACGCTGAGCGAGCCCGACGCTTTCCGGTGGATCCAGAAGACTGCGATGGACCTGCGGCTGTCGATGCGCCAGGTCGCAGAGGGCGTCATCGAGCACGGCGTGAGCGGGCCACGTACCTGAATCCGTGTAAACGGCGTGTCACAGATCGGTTGCGGTCTCAGATGAGGGTCAACCTGTGGCTTGTTCGTGGGTGATCTCGGCCTAGACTGCCCGCGCGGATCCGGCCGACCAGCGTATTCAGCTGGTGTCAGGGTCCGTCTTTAGGACACACAGGCAGGAGTACCCACGTGCGCAAGCGGCTCTACAGAGTCCTCGTCGCGCTCATCGGTGCGCTGATGGTGCTGTTGGTTGGGAGCCCGGGTGCCGCACAGGCAACCGAGACCCCACCGCCGGACGCCACCGCGATCCAGGTGACGCTTCAGGACGAGGCCAACAAGGATGCCCAAGGCAATCCGAAACCGATCCCGGGAGTGACCCTCGAGGTCAGCAAGGACGGCGAGAAGGCCGGTGAGGGCGTCACCGACGACAAGGGTGTGGCGATCATCGTCGTCGAGGAGCTCGGGAAGTACACCGTGACCCTCGACGAGAAGACGCTCCCGGAGGGCACGGTCCTCGACGAGAACACCAAGGGCGAAGCCACCGTCCAGGTACGTTTCCAGGGGCCCAACAACCGGGCGATCTTCCCGATCGGGGTCACCGCCGGTGAGGAGTCGAACTTCGGCAAGGACCTCGCCCAGAACCTGCGCGCGGGCATCGTGTTCTCCCTGGTCCTGTGCCTGGCCGCCCTCGGGTTCTCGCTGATCTTCGGCACGACCGGCCTGTCCAACTTCGCCCACGGTGAGATGCTCACCTTCGGTGCGCTGATGGCCTGGACCTTCGACCAGTTCTTCAAGACCGCTGGCCTGGCCACGGTCTCGGTGCTCCTCGCGGGCATCATCGCCGTCCTCCTCGGTGGCCTCGGCGGCTACGTGCAGGACAAGGTGCTGTGGGGTCCGCTGCGCCGGCGCGGCACCGGCCTGATCGCGATGATGATCGTCTCGATCGGCCTGGCGATCTTCCTGCGCTACCTGTTCCAGTACTTCTACGGCTCCTCGACCCGGTCGCTGTCGCAGTACAACGGCCAGCAGCGTGAACAGCACTGGTACTACTTCGGTCTCTCGCTCGCCGACCGCGAGGTGTTCATCGTGCTGATCGCGATCGTCACGATCACCACGGTCTGCCTGTGGCTGGCCAAGAGCCGGATGGGCAAGGCGATGCGCGCGGTCTCGGACAACCCGGCACTGGCCGCGTCCTCCGGACTGCGGGTCGACGGCGTCATCACCAACGCGTGGGTGATCGGTGGGGCGCTGACCGCGCTGTCCGGTGTGCTCTACGCGATGCAGCTGCAGGTCAACAGCTTCATGGGAATGCGGATCCTGCTGGTCATCCTCGCCGCGGTCACTCTCGGTGGTCTCGGCACGATCTGGGGTGCTCTCGTCGGCTCGCTGGTGATCGGGCTCGTCTACGAGCTCGGGCCGCTGTTCGGCGTGCCCGCCTCGATCAAGGAGATCGGCCCGCTGCTGATCATGATCGTGATCCTGCTGGTGCGGCCCCAGGGCATCCTGGGTCGTAAAGAGCGGCTCGGGTAGGAGAGACTATGGATATCCTCGACATTCTCCGGGCAGCGTTGCAGCAGGCACTCGGCCCGCAGGCAATCGTCTTCGCCCTGGCCGCCATCGGCCTCAACATCCACTTCGGCTACACCGGCCTGCTCAACTTCGGCCAGGCGGGGTTCGTCGCGGTCGGCGCCTATGGTCTCGCCGTCTCCGTGGTCACCTACGGGGCGCCGTTCTGGCTCGGTATCGTCATGGCGATCGTGGCCCCGCTGCTGCTCGCCGTGGTCCTGGGTGTGCCGACGCTTCGTCTGCGCGCCGACTATCTGGCGATCGTCACCATCGCCGCGGCCGAGGTGCTGCGGTTCGTCTTCGGCTCGGTGGAGATGAAGGACACCTTCGGTGGGTCCAACGGGCTCAACGGCTACGCCAAGCCGTTCCAGGAGGCCAACCCCTACAGCAGCGGCATCGACATCGGCATCATCTCCTTCGGGCGCAACGACCTGTGGTCGCTGACCGTCGGCTGGATCCTGGTCGCGTTGTGCTGCGTGCTGGTGTGGGCGCTGATGCGCAGCCCCTGGGGCCGTGTACTCCGCTCCATCCGTGAGGACGAGGACGCGGTCCGCTCGCTGGGCAAGAACGTGTTCGCGTACAAGATGCAGGCCCTCGCCCTCGGTGGTGTCATCGGTGGCCTGGGCGGCATGTACCTGGCACTCAAGCAGGCCTCGGTCGTGCCGAGCGACTACTCCACGCTGATGACCTTCTACGCCTTCGCCGCGCTGCTCCTCGGCGGAGCCGCCCGGGTGATGGGCCCGGTCCTCGGGTCGGTGCTGTTCTGGTTCCTGATCGCAGGGCTAGGCTCGTTCTTCAGCCAGTCAGCGGGTAAGGGCGGATGGATCCCGACGGTGATCATGACCGACACCCAGGCCAGTGTGATCCGCTACATGATGCTGGGGCTGGCCATCATGCTGCTGATGATCTTCCGTCCCCAGGGGATCATCGGCGACCGTAGGGAGATTGCGATCGATGGACGCTGACATGACTGACCAGACGAGCACCGAGACGAACGCCGCGTCGAGCAAGACCGGGCCCGCGGGCCTGGTCGGGGCGAGCACGGAGCCGGGCAGCAAGAAGTCCGACCCGATCATCGTCGCCGACAACATCACGCGTACGTTCGGAGGACTCACCGCCGTCGACGTCGACCACGTTGAGATCCAGCGTGGTGCGATCACCGCGCTGATCGGCCCCAACGGAGCCGGGAAGACGACGTTCTTCAACCTGCTGACCGGCTTCGACCAGCCCAACACCGGCTCGTGGAGCCTGGAGGGCAAGTCGCTCAAGGGCATCGCCCCCTACAAGGTCGCCCGCCTCGGGATGGTGCGCACCTTCCAGCTCACCAAGGTGCTGGCCAAGCTGTCCGTGATCGAGAACATGCGCCTGGGCGCCACGGGACAGAAGGGTGAGCGGATCTGGGCCGCGCCGTTCAAGTTCCTGTGGGGCAAGCAGGAGGACGAGGTCACCAAGAAGGCCGACGACCTGCTGGGCCGGTTCCTGCTGGACAAGAAGCGCGAGGACTTCGCCGGTTCGCTCTCCGGCGGTCAGCGCAAGCTGCTCGAGATGGCCCGCGCGCTCATGGTCGACCCGGAGGTCGTCATGCTCGACGAGCCGATGGCGGGTGTGAACCCGGCGCTGAAGCAGTCGCTGCTGGGCCACGTGAAGTCGCTGCGCGACGAGGGCCGCACGGTCCTCTTCGTCGAGCACGACATGGACATGGTCCGCGACATCTCCGACTGGGTCATCGTGATGGCCCAGGGCAAGATCGTCGCCGAGGGCACGCCTGACTCGGTCATGGCCGACCAGCGTGTCATCGACGCCTATCTCGGGGCCCACCACGACACCGACCTGAGCGAGCTCGACGAAGAGGTCCTCGAGGCCGAGGTCGAGGCAGAGCTCGAGGGCGACATCGTCCAAGAGGAGGACTCGAAGTGACTTCCACCGAAGCGGAGGAGTTCCGCGAGAAGCACCTGAGCGAGGCCGAGGGTGCGGTGCTCCGCGCCGACGGGCTCATCGCCGGCTACCTTCCCGGGGTCAACATCCTCAACGACACCGACCTCTACTGCCAGCCCGGCGAGCTGGTCGGCATCATCGGCCCCAACGGTGCCGGCAAGTCGACCCTGCTCAAGGCGCTGTTCGGCCTGGTGAAGATCCACGAGGGCACGGTCAAGCTGGAGGGTGAGGACATCACCGGAAAGCGCGCCGACGAGCTGGTCTCGCGGGGCATCGGGTTCGTCCCGCAGAACAACAACGTGTTCCCGAGCCTGACCATCGAGGAGAACCTCGAGATGGGCTGCTACCAGGCCCCGAAGAAGTTCGCGGAGCGGTTCGAGTTCGTCACCGGGATCTTCCCTGCCCTCGGTGAGCGGCGTAAGCAGCGTGCCGGTGGCCTTTCCGGAGGTGAGCGTCAGATGGTCGCGATGGGCCGGGCGCTGATGATGGAGCCGTCGGTCCTGCTGCTCGACGAGCCCTCGGCAGGGCTCTCGCCGGTCATGCAGGACGAGGTCTTCGTGCAGACCCGCAAGATCAACCAGGCGGGTGTCTCGGTCGTGATGGTCGAGCAGAACGCCCGTCGCTGCCTGCAGATCTGCGACCGTGGCTACGTGCTCGACCAGGGCCGCAACGCCTACACGGGCGCTGGGCGCGAGCTCGCCGACGACCCCAAGGTGATCGAGCTCTACCTCGGCACTCTGGGTGCCAAGGAGGACTGACGAGCGAGGCCGAACGGCGAGCTTGCTCGTCCGTTCGCGCCGAGCGAGGAAGTTCCGCCGCCGAAGGCGGCCGGACTGACGTACGTCCCGAAACGGTCGGGCCCCGGAGCAGCATGCTCCGGGGCCCGGCCGTTCGTGCTCAGGCGACGGTGTGTGAGCGTCGCTGGGAGCGCCGGGCGGCGAGCAGCTCGCCGACGGCGCTGGACTGCTTCGGGCCGCGCTGCAGGCGGGCGTGGTGGGGCAGGGCCCGGCCCAGGACGTTGAGCCGGGAGCGTACGACCGCGGTCGGGGCCACCCGCATCACGGCCTGGGCGCCGAGGCCGATCCGGGCGAGGAACCGGTTGCCGTCACGGCCACCGGCGGAGGCCGCGGCCGCGATCGTCCTGACCCCGCGCTCCTCGGCGAAGGAGACGGCCGACTCCATCAGCATCCGGCCCACGCCACGGCGGCGGAAGCTGGGAACGACGTGGGGCGCGAAGATCTGCACCGTCGGCTCCAGGTTGAGCGGACCGAAGGTGGTCGCACGCACGTAGACCGCCCCGACGGGCTCGCTGCCGCACTCGGCGACCAGGAGGCGCTGGTCGGGGGAGGCGTCGGCGGCACGGATGATCGTCTCCAGGTCGCTCAGCTGCTCCTCGGCGTTCGCCATCCGCAGCGAGTCCTGCCAGATGCCGAGAAGGAAGAGCGCGTCATCGGCTCGTGCCTCTCGCATCGTCACCGGCACCCTCATCGAGTCCGTCCTCCGAGAGTGCCGTGCGTACAGATGATCACAATTCCTCCACGATCGTGGCTGTTCTTGGGCGGAATCGGGTTTCCCGAGTGATTATGGGTCACCACGGCACCGATAGTACGGAGCCGATGATGGCGGCAACCCAGGCAATGATGCCATGGGGGAGATGTAACGGATTGGTGAAAAGACAGGTCCCTCGGGTGATTCGCCCTCCCACCGTCTCTAATGTGTCTCCGCAAGGTCCGGCGTGAGCCGGGCCAGCCCATACGAAAGAGGGACTAAGCAGTGAACTCATCATCCTCTACCTGGATGAAGCTGACCGCAGGCGCCGGCGCCTTGGCGCTCAGCTTCACCCTCGCCGCCTGCGGCGGCGAGACCGCTTCCGAGGAGCCGGACAAGACGCCCGCCGCCAAGGGCGACGGCACTCTGACCATCGGGCAGCTTCTCCCGCAGACCGGCAGCCTCGCGTTCCTCGGCCCGCCCGAGTTCGCCGGTTCCGACCTGGCGATCCAGGACATCAACGCCGCCGGCGGTGTGCTCGGCAAGGACGTCGCGTCCGTCGTGGCGGACTCCGGTGACACCACCTCCGCGATCGCTCCGACCGAGGCCGACAAGCTCATCGACGCCAAGTCCGACGTCATCGTCGGCACCGCGTCCTCGGGCGTGTCGATGACCGTCATCGACAAGATCATGTCGTCGGGCACCGTGATGTTCTCCCCGGCCAACACCTCGACCGAGTTCGACGAGGGCGACTTCTCGAAGCCGGACCTCTACTTCCGCACGGCTCCGTCCGACATCCTGCAGGGCGCTGTCATGGCCAACCTGCTGCTCGAGGACAAGCGCACCAACGTTGCGATCCTGGCCCGCCAGGACGCCTACGGCGAGACGCTTGCTGAGGAGATCAAGGCCAACCTCGAGGGGGCCGGCTCCAAGGTCGCCACCACGGCGTTCTACTCCGAGGACGCCACCTCGTTCGACGCCCAGATCAACGAGGTCGCCGGCTCGGGTGCCGACGCGGTCGTCGTGGTCGCCTTCGAGGAGACCAAGAAGCTCATCCCGCAGCTCATCGCCGCGGGTGCCGGTCCGGCCAAGCTGCCGACGTACTTCGTCGACGGCAACCTGTCCGACTACTCCAAGGACTTCACCAAGGGCGAGCTCAAGGGTGTCAAGGGCACCCTGCCGGGCGCCGAGACCACTGGTGACTTCAAGGAGCAGCTGCTGAAGGTCGACCCGAAGCTGGCCGACTACTCCTACGCCGCCGAGTCCTACGACGCGACCATCGTCTCGGCGCTGGCCGCGGTGAAGGCCGACAGCGACGCGGGCGAGGCCATCGCCAAGGAGATCGTCGACATCACCACCGGTGGCGAGAAGTGCGAGACGTACGCCGACTGCGTCAAGCTCATCGAGGACGGCAAGGACGTCGACTACGACGGCAAGTCCGGTCCGATCGAGCTCGGCGAGACCGGTAGCCCGACGGCTGCGTCCATCGGTATCTACCAGTACAACGACAAGGCGACCTACGCCCCCGTCAAGTACATCGCTGGCGAGGTCTGATCCAGATCCACCCAGTGAAGGGCCCCGGAGCGAAACGCTCCGGGGCCCTTCTACGTTGGTTCCTACATCGAGATCCGGTCGGCGTCGATGAGCGAGCAGGTGATCCGCGAGGTGCAGACCCGCTTGCCGCGCTCGTCGGTGATCACGACCTCGTACGCCGCCGAGCTGCGGCCGAGGTGGATGGCTGTCGCGGTGCCGGTGACGACGCCGGAGGTCGCCGACCGGTGGTGGGTGGCGTTGATGTCGACGCCGACGGCGATCTTGCCCAAGGACGCGGCGTGCATGCCGGAGCCGGTGGAGCCGAGCGTCTCGGCGAGCGCGACCGAGGCGCCGCCGTGGAGCAGCCCGTACGGCTGGGTGTTGCCCTCGACCGGCATGGTGCCGACGACCTTCTCGGCCGAGATCTCCAGGATCTTGACGCCCATCTTGTCGTTGAGGCCACCCATGCCGTGGGGGAGCGAGGCGAAGAAGGTCTCGCCTGCGGTCTTGTCGGTCTGCGCGACGGACTGGTCGGTGGTCGATGCATCGGTCATAGATGCATCGTCGCATGTGCCGCGCGAGGCCGGGGGACGGGGGACGCGCGGGTCTCGACCCGCGGTCGCGCCGTTGTCGGTGGTCGTGGATAGAGTCGGACCGTGGCTGACGTGACGCGTGACCGACTGCTCCTTCTCGATGGGCACTCGCTGGCCTACCGGGCCTTCTTCGCCCTGCCGGTGGAGAATTTCTCGACCGTCACGGGGCAGAACACCAATGCCGTCTACGGCTTCACCTCGATGCTGGTCAACGTGCTGCGCGACGAGACCCCGACCCACGTCGCGGTCGCCTTCGACCTGTCGCGCCAGACGTTCCGGCTGGAGGAATACTCCGAATACAAGGCCAAGCGCAACAAGACCCCCGACGAGTTCAAATCCCAGCTGCCGCTGATCCAGCGTCTTCTCGACGTGCTGCACATCCGCCACCTGTCCCTCGCGGGGTACGAGGCCGACGACATCATCGCGACCCTGGTGACCCAGGGGCTCGAGGCCGGGATGGAGGTGCTGATCCTGACCGGTGACCGCGACTCGCTGCAGCTGGTCACCGAGTCCTCGACCGTGCTCTATCCGATGCGTGGTGTCTCCGACCTGGCGCGGATGACGCCGGAGGCCGTCGAGGCGAAGTACGGGGTCCCGCCGCACCGCTATCCGGAGATCGCCGCGCTGGTCGGGGAGGACTCCGACAACCTGCCCGGCATCCCGGGCGTCGGTCCGAAGACCGCCGCGAAGTGGATCAACACCTACGACGGCCTCGACAACGTCATCACCCACGCCGACCAGATCAAGGGCAAGGCCGGCGACAACCTGCGCGCCCACCTCGGCGACGTCATGCGCAACCGGCGGCTCAACGCCCTGGTGCGCGACCTTGACCTCGAGGTCGGCCCGCAGGACTTCGGGCGGGTCGAGTGGGACCGGGCAGCCGCGCTCGAGCTCCTCGACGAGCTCGAGTTCCGCGGCGAGATCCGCACCCGGATCACCGACGTGCTCGCCCCCGAGGACGACGTCCCGGTCGACGAGAGCGGGTTCGCGCTCGAGGGCGAGACGCTGGCTGCTGGTGCCGTCGGGGCCTTCCTCGACGAGCTCGGGGTCACGCCCGTCGGCGTGCACGTGCGCGGCACCTGGGGCTCCGGCACCGGCCGCGTGGACGGGTTCGGCTTCGCGACGCAGGAGCGGGCTGCGTACGTGGGGGTGGAGGGGCTCACCCCCGAGGACGACGCCGCGCTGGCCGGCTGGCTCGCGGACGCCACGAAGCCGAAGATCATGCACGACGCCAAGGGTCCCGAGCTGGCGATCGACGCCCACGGCTGGACCCTGGGCGGGCTGGTGACCGACACGGCGCTGTCGGCCTACATCGTGGCGCCCGACCAGCGCTCCTACGACCTCGCCGACCTGACGCTGCGCTACCTCAAGCGGGAGCTCAAGCAGGAGGACGACGGCGGCCAGGAGTCGCTCTTCGGCGATGACGAGGTCGGTGGCGACGGGGTGGCGAGGACCTCGATGCTCTTCGCCCGGGCCGTGATCGACCTCGCTGTCGAGCTCGACTCGGCGGTCGAGGCCGCGGGTGGACACCGGCTGCTCTCCGAGGTGGAGCTTCCGCTGCTGCATCTGCTGGCGCGGATGGAGAAGACCGGCATCGCGGTCGACGCTGAGCACCTCGATGCTCTGGAGCGGCACTTCGCCGGCCAGATGAAGCAGGCTGCCGACGACGCCTACGGCGTGATCGGCAAGGAGATCAACCTCGGCTCGCCCAAGCAGCTGCAGGTGGTGCTCTTTGACGAGCTCGACATGCCGAAGACGAAGCGCACCAAGACCGGCTGGACCACCGACGCCGACGCGCTGCAGCAGCTCTACGTCAAGACCGAGCACCCGTTCCTCCTCGCCCTGCTGCGCCACCGCGATGTCACCCGGCTGCGGGTCACCATCGAGGGCCTGCTGAAGACCGTGCAGGACGACGGCCGGATCCACACCACCTTCAACCAGACCATCGCGGCCACCGGACGGCTCTCGTCGACCGAGCCCAACCTGCAGAACATCCCCGTACGCACCGAGGAGGGTCGCGGGATCCGCAAGGGGTTCGTGGTCGGCTCGGGGTTCGAGTCGTTGATGACCGCCGACTACAGCCAGATCGAGATGCGGATCATGGCGCATCTGTCCGAGGACGAGCTGCTCATCGAGGCGTTCCGCTCCGGACGCGACTTCCACTCGATCACCGCCGCGCGGGTCTTCGGCGTCGACCCCGACGCGGTCTCCGTGGAGCAGCGGGCCAAGATCAAGGCGATGAACTACGGCCTCGCCTACGGCCTGTCCGCCTTCGGGCTCTCCCAGCAGCTCGGGATCGAGCCGAGCGAGGCGCGCGGGTTGATGGAGGAATACTTCGAGACCTTCGGTGGCATCCGCGACTACCTGCGCAGCCTGGTCGAGGAGGCGCGGCGTACGGGCTACACCGAGACGATCATGGGCCGCCGCCGCTACCTGCCCGACCTGCTCTCGGACAACCGTCAGCGGCGCGAGACCGCCGAGCGGATGGCGCTCAACGCCCCCATCCAGGGCTCGGCCGCCGACCTGATCAAGGTCGCCATGCTCCGGGTCCAGGCCGCGATCGACGAGGCCGGCCTCTCTTCCCGGATGCTCCTCCAGGTCCACGACGAGCTCGTCTTCGAGGTCGCCCCGGGGGAGCGGGAGGCGTTGGAGTCGCTCGTACGCGAGCAGATGGGCTCCGCCGCCGACCTCAACGTCCCCCTCGACGTCTCTGTCGGCACCGGCCTGTCCTGGCACGAAGCCGCCCACTGATCGCCGAGGCGTCACGTAGGTCGTCCGAGACGTCAGTTCGGTAGGTCGAGATGGCAGTTGTGGGCGACGAAACTGCACTTTCGTCGCCCACAACTGCCATCTCGGCCGACGTACCTGCCGTCTCGGCCGGCGGGGGTGACGCCTCGGCGGGTCAGGAGCGGTGAGGGGTCTGACTGAGGCGCCAGAAGGTGACTGCGAGGAGGACGGCGGCGAGGATGGCATCGACGCTGAGGACTGCCCAGACGAGACCTTCGACGGTGGTCTGCATCGCGCCGAGGGCGAGGGCGGCGGCGACGGCCATCCAGAGAAGGTACGCCGAGAGCCGGCTGCGCCGGGCCAGGACCGAGTAGACGAGCAGCTGGAGCACGGACAGCACCATGCCGAGGATCGCGAAGACCCAGAGAAGTCCCTCGATCTCGGCGTAGTCGGGGCCGCCGATGAAGATCATCGCGAGCCACGACAGCAGCCATGATCCGGCGATCGCGCACGCGCCGAGACCGCCGACGAGCGCGAGCGACTTGACCAGTGCGGAGCGGCGGCTGGCCTCGGCCGACATCGACGGGAAGGCGATGATCACCACGAACTGCGGTAGGAACAGCACCGCCTTGGTGAGGATCAGGCCACCTGCGTACAGGCCGGAGACGTGGTCGGTGAGCACGTTGCGCGCGATCAGGATGTCCACATTGGAGAGTGCGAAGAAGCCGAGCAGCGCGAACGAGCCATGGAGCATCTCGACGACGACGGGCTTCACCGGTCCCGGCCTCGCGTCGCTGTCGGCGCGACGTCGCAGCACCCACCAGCCGACGATCGCCGGTGCGAACTGGGCCAGCGCGACGCCGGCCATGGCTGCGCCCTCGGTGGGGCGGATCCACATCGCGGCGGTGGTGACGATGACGCGGGGGATACCGAGAGCCAGGTAGACCATCGCCAGGGCCAGCCAACGGCGCTCGCCCTGCAGCACCCCGGCCTGACCACCCATGATCGTCAGCGGTACGGCACACACCGCGACCAGCAGAGCGGGATAGATCGAGTCGAGCCGCAGCACCCGCGACACCAGCGGCGAGGCGGCGAGCATGACGATCCCGACGACGATGGCCGCGCGGTAGGTCGCTCGCAGCACAGTCTGCTCGATCACGCGCTCCTGGCCGGGCGTCTCGGTCACCCGCCGCGACGCCGTCGCCTGCATGCCGAGCTGGACCACGCCGACCACGAGGAGCAGCGACATCATCGACGCGACGCCGCCGTACTGTCCGGGGCCGAGGATCCGGGCGGCGATGATCTGGAAGCCGTACGTCGCGATGTTGGTGACCATGATGCAGACGGCGAGGAAGCCGCTGCTTCGGATGAGCGCGGACAGCCTGCGCCGGCGGGCGCTGGTCGGGCTGTCGGTCATCGTAGGCACTTGGAAAGCCTAGGGTGCGGCGGGTCACATGCCGGCACCGGCATCCGCCCAGGACCGGAACTCGATCGCCACAACTGACGTCTCGTCCGACATAACTGACGTCTCGCGCGACCGGGGTGACTTCTCGGCGGGGCGGGCCTGGGAAGGGCTTAGGGTTGCCGCGTGATCGAACGGGCGGCCCCGACCTTGTGGGCGGGTGTGCTGGCGGTGTTGATGCTGGGGCCGGCGCTGGGGGCGGGGTTCGTGCTCAGCTACGACATGGTGTGGGTGCCGGATCTCGCGCTGACCCGGGATGTGCTCGGGCTCGGGTCGGGGCTGCCGCGGGCGGTGCCGTCGGACGCCGTGATCGCGGTGCTGGACGAGGTCGTGCCGGGCCTCTTGCTGCAGAAGCTCGTGCTGGTGGGAGCGCTCGTGCTCGCCGGGGCGGGTGCCGCGGAGCTGGTGCGGGAGCGCTCGCTCGCCGCGCGGCTGGCGGTGGTGAGCCTGACCGTGTGGAGCGCGTACGTCGCCGAGCGGCTGTGGATGGGGCACTGGCCGATGCTGCTGACCTATGCCGCGGTGCCCTGGCTGGTGCTGGCCGGCCGCCGTTGGGCCGCGGCTGAGGCCGGCCGTGCCGAGCGCGGCCCGGTGTGGCTGCTCCCGGTCCTGCTCATCGGGAGCCTGAGCGCCAGTGCGGGGATCGTGTCGGCCGCCGTACTGCTCGCGACCGGGCTGCGCCGGGGCCGGCGACCGGTGCTGCTGCTCGCGATGGTCGCCGCGGTCAACGCTCCCTGGGTGATCGCCGGCCTGGCCCACGCGGGGGAGGCGGCGTCGGCGACCGGGTTCGAGGTCTTCGCGCTGCGCGGCGACGCCCTGCCCGCCCCGCTGGCAGCCCTGACTCTCGGCGGGATCTGGAACACCTCGGTCGTCCCCGCGAGCCGTGAGAGCTGGCCGGCCTGGGTGGCCCTCGCGCTCCTGGTGGCGCTGATCGGTGCAGGACTCCGGCGGTGGTGGGTCTCCGACAGCCAACGGACCGCGATCCTGGGGCTGTGGGTGGCCGGGATGGCGATCGCCGTCGCCGGCTGGGCGGCGCCCGAAGCCCTCGACGACCTCGCCCAGGACATTCCCGGTCTCGCACTGATGCGGGACAGCAGCCGCCTGCTTCCGTTGTGCCTGCCGCTGCTCGTCCTGACCGTCGCGGCCGGGGTCGACGCGCTGCGCGACCGGCTTCGCGGGACCGCACCCCGATGGGCCGCTGCCATCGCCTTCGCCCTCGCCCCGATCGCCGTCCTGCCCGACGCCGCCTGGGGTCTCGCCGGCGGCATCGGCACGGCCGACTACCCGACGTCATGGCAGCGAGCCGGCGCGGCGCTGGCCGAGGAGACGGCACCTGGCGACGTACTCGTCCTGCCCTGGTCCGCCTACCGAGCATCGGCGTGGAACGAACATCGTCCCGTCCTCGATCCGCTGCCGAGGATGCTGCCCAGGGCGAGCGTGACCAACGGCGACCTCGTCATCGGCCAGACCGAGGTCGAGGGGGAGGACCCGCGCGCAACCGCCGCCGCCGCCGAGGCCCTCGCCGCACCGGACCCCGAGGCGCGGGCGGCCGAGTTGAGCCGCCTCGGAATCGGGTACGTCATCACCGACCGCACCGCTGGAGACGCGCCACAGATAGCGGGCGAGACGGTCCATGACAGCGGCGACCTGTTCCTGCAGCGGCTGCCGGGGGAGGCGACCCCGCCGGCCGCGTACGCCATCGGCCCGGTGACCCTGACGGCGGTGATCGTCGCGTGGGTGGCGTACGGCCTGGCCTGGCTCGGAGCCACAACATCAACAGTTCTGCTACTGATCAGTATTGTTCGCCGGCCGGCTGCTAAAGTTCGCCGCTAGGAGAGGGAGGTCACATATCCATGGGCAACATCATTGCCATCGTCGCCAGCATTCTTGTCGGCGGCGGAGTCGCCGCAGCGACCATCGTCGGAGTCGTCACCAGCAGCACGGACAACACCGTCGAGAATCCTCCGAGCGTCTCTGAGTCGACGGTTCAGTACGGCACCAACGACTGAGCTCGACAAAGCGAAAGAGGCCCGGCGGTGATCCGCCGGGCCTCTTCTCAATCTCTACGACAGTCTCTACGACAATCCAGAGCCCTCAGTCCGCGCTGACCACGTGCCCCTGGAGCGCGGAGGCGAGCACGGCGTTGAAGTTGAGCTGGCTCTGCTCCCAGGTGTGCTTGCGCGCGTGCCATCGGGCACCCTCGGCCAGCTCCTTGCGGCGGATCTCGTCGCCGAGCAGGTGGTCGAGCGCGGCCACGAAACCGGCCTGGTCGTCGACCAGCACCCCGGACTCGCCGTCGTCGATCGACTCGGTCGTCCCGCCCGCGTCGCGGAAGGCGACGGTCGGGGTGCCGTGCTGGGCGGCCTCGGTGACGACCAGGCCCCAGCCCTCCTTCAGCGACGGCAGCGCCATCAGCCAGGACCGCTCGTAGACCGACTCCTTGGTCTCCTCGTCGACATGCCCCAGCATCTCGACGAAGTCGCCGGCCCCCACCCGCGAGACGTACGCAGCCAGCTCGTCGGCCCACCAGCCGCCGCCCACGATGCTCAGCCTCAGGTCCGGGTAGGACGCCCGCAGCGCCACCGCCGCGTCGACGGCGAGCTCGACCCGCTTGTGCGGCACGAGCCGCCCGACGACACAGATGGAGGGGTGCTCGGTCTTCGACGGCCGGTCGCTCAGCGCCGGCGCGGCGCCGTTATGCACGACCGCGACCCGGGCGGGGTCGACGCCGAGCGTGGCCAGCTCGGCCCGGGTGGCGCGGGAGACCGCGACGTACTGCTTGTGGCGGTAGAGCCGCGGGGCGAGCCACGACTCGACCCACCAGCCGATCCGTCCGGACAGCCCGGGATAGACCACCGGCCACTGCTCGCGGTGGACGTGGTGGACGAGCACCGTGACCGGCGCCCTGGTGCCGAGCGGGCAGAAGAACGGCAGCCCGTTCTGCACGTCGATGACCGCGTCGACGCGGCCGATCGGGCCCAGCCGGCCCAGCGCCAGCAGCAGCACGCCCCACAGGTAGATGCTGAGCTTGCCGCCGCGGCGTACGTAGCGGATGCCGTCGCGCTCCTCGCGGGAACGCGCGCCCGGATAGGCGGCGGTGAACACGGTGACCCGTGCTCCCGCGCCCACCAGTCCGGCGGTGATCTGGTGGAGATAGTGCTCGGCTCCACCGGCTTCAGGGTTGTCCGTATCGCGCCAGCTGAAGACCGCCACATGGCGACCCTCCAGCTGCGCTCCCTCGTTGGCGCGCAAAACTCAGTTCTCCCCTGACTCGCAGTTTCCCCGCACTGAGCGCTCCCTCCCCAGGGGTCACGCAGTTACCGGAGAGTAGGACACTTCGTGACCAAATGCACACCCGTTGGGGTAATTCGGTTAGGGTTCCCGCCGTGCCGAACCTCCTCGACCCCCGGAGCGGGGACCAGATCGACGCCCCGGTCGGCAGCGGCTGGCGGGCGACGCTGCGGCGCTCCGTACGCCTCTTCAGCGACTTCCGCGTGGAGCAGACCGATCCCGCGCGCTTCTACACCGCGCTGGCGGCAGACTCGGTCGGCCAGCTCGCGCACTACACCGACGGCGAGACGCTTCAGGGCACCGTCCTGCTCGACGTAGGCGGCGGCCCGGGCTACTTCCGCGACGCCTTCATGAGGGCCGGCGCGACCTACCTCGCGCTCGACGCCGACGCCGGTGAGATGCAGGGCGCCGGGATCGTCGCCGAGGGCAGCATGCTGGGCGACGGGATGCGGCTGCCGGTCCGCACCGGCTCGGTCGACGCCTGCTACTCCTCCAACGTGCTCGAGCACGTCCCGACACCGACAGCCATGCTCGACGAGATGCTCCGGGTCACCAGGCCCGGCGGCGTCGTCTTCTGCTCCTACACGCTGTGGTGGGGCCCCTGGGGCGGCCACGAGACCAGCCCGTGGCACCTGCTCGGCGGCCGGTACGCGCGCCGCCGCTACCTGCGCAAGCACGGCCACGAGCCCAAGAACAAGTTCGGCGAGTCGATGTACGCAGCGACCGCCTCCGCCGGGCTGCGCTGGGCGCGCGCCCAGCGCCGGGCGGGCAACGCCGAGATCCTGGCTGCGGTTCCGCGCTACCACCCGGCGTGGGCGGCGTGGCTGATGCGGGTCCCGGTGGTGAGGGAGGTGCTCTCATGGAACCTCCTGCTCGTGCTGCGCAAGACGTGACCCCGGACCGACCCAGCGCCATACCCACTGCCTCGGGCTCCGCTTCGGCCACTTCAAAGCTGAGGATCACGGCGTACGTCGCGATCCTGACCGCGATCACGTTCACCCAGGCCCCGGGCCGGATCGTCGCGGACACCAAGTTCGACCTCAGCGCCGACCCGTGGACCTTCCTGGCCCGGGCGCTGAACATGTGGGACGCCCAGGGCGCCTTCGGCCAGGTCCAGAACCAGGCGATCGGCTACGTGTGGCCGATGGGTCCCTTCTACGGGCTGGGCCAGCTGGCGCAGCTTCCGGACTGGGTGATCCAGCGGCTGTGGTGGGCGCTGCTGCTCAACCTGGCCTTCCTCGGTGTCCTTGCGGTGGCCCGCGAGCTGCAGCTGGGGCGGCCGTGGGCGCAGGTCGCGGGTGCCGCCGCGTACGTCCTGACGCCACGCGTGATGACCATCCTCGGCGCCAACTCGGCCGAGCTGTGGCCGACCGCGATCGCGCCGTGGGTGCTGCTCGCGGTCATCCGGGCCAGCGGCACCACCACGACGAAGGACCTGGTGCGCTGGTGTGCCGTGGCCGCCCTCGCGGTCGCCTGCGCGGGCGGGGTCAACGCGACCGCGGTCTCGGCGGTGATCGTCCCGGGTGTGGTCTTCCTGCTGACCAGGACCGGTGCCCGGCGGTTCGCCGCACTGGTGCTGTGGGGCGTGTTCACCATCCTCGCCACCCTGTGGTGGACGATCCCGCTGGTGCTCCAGGGCCGCTACATCCCGCCCTTCCTCGACTACATCGAGACCGCCGCGGTGACCTCCTCGACCACGGGCCTGCTGCCGACGCTGCTCGGCACCTCCGACTGGGTGGCGTACGCGGACCCGCTCTACTACCCGGCCGGACAGAGCCTGCACGCCACGCCCTTCCTGGTTCTCGACGCGGCCGCTGTCGTTGCGATCGGACTGGCCGGGCTGGCCGGGGTCGGCCGCGCGCGTCGCCACCCCGAGTCCCGGTTCCTGATCGGCTGCGTGCTGGCCGGGGCCGTCCTGGTCGGGATCGGCTACACCGGTGCGCTGGCGGGCTGGGGAGCCGAGGCCCGTCAGGACCTCGTCGACGGCGCCCTGGCCGCGGTGCGCAACAGCCACAAGTACGACGCGGTGCTCCGCCTCGGGCTCGCCGCCGGGGTCGTGCTCACCGTCGAGACCATCCTCTTCCGCGCCGAGCTGGCGCGAGCCTCCGGGACGGCCACGAAGGCCGCGCAGTGGCTCAGGACGGTGTTCGTCATCGCCGTGGTGGCCGCGTTGGCCGGCCTGGCGGTGCCCTGGGTGCGCGGCCAGGTGCCGCCGCCCGGGTCGATCGAGAACGTCCCGGCCTTCTGGACCGACGCCGCCGACTATCTCTCCGAGAACGACGACGGCGGCGTGACGCTCGTGGTCCCGGCCGCCCGGTTCGGCGACTACCTGTGGGGCAGCACCCACGACGAGGTCCTGCAGCCCTACGCCGACTCCCGCTGGGCCGTACGCGGCGTGGTGCCGCTGGCCGAGCCCGGCAACGTCGTCTGGCTCGACCGGGTCACCGAGGAGATCGAGCGCGGCACCCCCAGCGCGGATCTCGCGCCGATGCTGGCCAAGGCCGGCGTCACGCGGCTGCTGGTACGCAACGACCTGCACTGGGGCACCACCGGTGCCCCGCCGCCCTCGCTGGTTCACGCCACCCTCGCCCAGTCGCCCGGGCTGACCCGGGAGGCGAGCTTCGGCACCGAGTTCGGCAACACCACCTACCACCGCGAGAAGGGCACCCGCGTCCTCGTCGACGGGGGACTGGCCGGGGAGTATCCCCCGATCGAGATCTACGAGGTCGACGACGCC
This sequence comes from Nocardioides sp. NBC_00850, assembly GCF_045207335.1. NCBI lineage: Bacteria > Bacillati > Actinomycetota > Actinomycetes > Propionibacteriales > Nocardioidaceae > Nocardioides > Nocardioides sp. NBC_00850. The sequence goes on along the minus strand of NZ_CP108845.1, from coordinate 4,851,469 downwards.
ACCTCCGACGGCACCCTGATCCCGGCGAAGACGACCGTGATGGGCGACCCCGGCGAGCCCGCCAGCGGGGCACCGGCGGTGCTGACCGCCGACGACACCCGGTCGGCCGCCGACGGCTCCGAGGAGAGGGCCGATGTCATCCTGACCGACGGCCAGCGGCGGCGTACGACCCTCTTCTCCGGGGTCCGCGCCAACTCCTCCGCTACCCGCACCGCCGAGGAGGGCGTCGACTCCGACCAGCCCGAGAGCTTCCACCGCTACCTGGAGGACCAGGAGCGGTGGCAGAGCACCATGGTCTGGCGCGGGGTCGAGGCCGTGGAGGCCTCCAGCTCGGCGGCGACCCCGGAGGAGGTCCCGGTCGACCGCGGCCGGGCGCCCTCGGCGGCCCTGGACGGCGACCCCGACACCGCGTGGCGCACCGAGACCGGATGGGACCGCACCCCCGAGGGCGCCTGGTTCCGGGTGCGGTTCGAGGACGAGACCGACCTCGGCAAGGTCACCATCACGATCCCTGCGAACGTCGTCGGGGTCGAACGCCTCGAGCTCGTCGCCGGCGCCCAGATGCGCAAGGTCTACGCCCCGCAGCCGGGGGAGGAGGCGACGTACGACCTCACCGGGTTCAGCGCGCGCAACCTCACCATCACCGCCCGGGGAGCCACCGCCTACGGCCCCTGGGGGATCAGCGAGCTCGACATCGAGGGCGTCGACGCCCAGCGCCTGGTCGCGCTCCCCGAGCCGCCGGAGGACACCACGATCCGCAAGATCCGGCTCGGTCGCGACACCGATCGCAGCGGCTGCATCGCGACGACCGGAGCGAGGTCGAGCGGCGAGCTTGCTCGTCCGCTCGCGCCGAGCGAGGGAGTAACCGCGCGAAGCGCGGACCAGGGCGGGGTGCTCTACTGCGAGCCGTTCCTGGCCGCCACCGGCGACGACGGCGACGATCTGGACCGGCTCATCACTCTCACCCGCGGGCAGTCGTTCGACGTCGCCGGGACCGTGTCGCTGCGCCGCGACCACGCCTACGCCGCCGCGGCCGCCGCGCTCGCCGACGTGGACATCACCGCCCCGAGCAGCGGGGACATCGCCCAGTCGGCGCTCGCGATGGCCGACGGCGACGACGGCACCTCCTGGCGCGCGCCCTCGACCGGCCCGGCCACGGTGACCCTCGGGTTGCCCGAGCGGCAGCGGATCAGGTCGCTGCGACTCGTGGTCAACAAGGCGGCCCCGGTCAGCATCCCCACCGAGGTCGAGATCACCGATCTGCGCCGTCCCAAGCGCACGGTCACCCGCGAGGTCGACTCGGACGGCGACATCGAGGTGCCCAGCGGCTGGCGCACCGACCGGCTCCGGATCCGGATCACCGAGACCGACGCCGCCTACGACCAGCCCTCCAGCATGGCCGATGCGACCGAGCTGCCCGCCGGCATCTCCGAGCTGGAGGTCAACGGCCGTCCGCTGGGCGACGGGACCCTCCGGGCAGGTTGCGCCGACGGTCCTCGCATCCGCGTGGGCGAGCGGGTGCTGCGTACCGCGGTCAACGGGTCGCTCTCCGACCTGCTGCGAGGCGGCGAGCTGCCGCTGAGGGTCTGCGGTACGGCCCCGATCAACCTGGCCGCCGGCGAGAACACCCTGCTCGCCGACCCGGTGGATGCGCTCCGTGTCGACAGCCTCGAGCTCAGCGCGGAGGTGATCGCGGACGCGGAGTCTCCGGAGGCGGTCGAGGTGGAGCGCGACGAGCGCGACGCCGCGGTCTCGGCGACGGTCTCCGCCGAGGCGTACGACCGGGTCCTCGTGCTCCCGCAGAACATCAACACCGGCGCCACCGCGACCCTGGACGGCAAGGTCCTGCGCGCCCAGCGGGTCGACGGCTGGCAGCAGGGCTGGATCGTGCCCGCCGGCGCCGGGGGAGAGGTACGTTTCGGCTTCGCGCCCGAGGGCACCTACCGTGCCGGGCTGATCGCCGGTGCGGGCGGCGCCGCACTGGTCCTGGTGCTCGCGCTGGTGACCTCATGGCGTCGCCGCGGCACCCCACCGAGTCTGGAGCTGTTCCCGGTGGCCGCGCCGTGGCGGTGGTACGACGCCGGGCTGCTGGTCCTGGTGGCCGGTCTGCTCGCCGGCTGGTGGGGCGCCCTGGCCGCCGTGGTCGCCTGGCTGCTGCCGCGCCTGACCGGCCGCCGGCCGGCTCTCGTACGCCTCCTGGCCGCCGGGTCGGGGGCAGCGCTGCTCGCCGGCGCCCTGGCCGTCGAGATCCTCCCGACCGCCTGGGACCTGCCCTGGGACCCGCCCGCCTGGACGGCTCAGGCGCTCTCGCTGGTCGCGATCGTGCTGGTCGCCGCGGCCGCCTCGGTCTCACCGGGCTCTGACGCAGACTCAGGTGCGGCCTCAGCTTCAGGCTCCGGCTCGGGCCGCCGCTTCGCCCGGCGCCCCGAGGGACGCCAGCCGCGCAGCCGCATCATCCGGCGCTCGAAGAAGATGTAGGACAGCGCCGCGATCGGAATGGTGACGGCGAGCGTCATCCCCAGGACGGTCCAGAAGCGGTCGTTGAAGGTGCCGAACCCGAGCAGCTCCATGCCCATCAGCAGCACGAACATGTGGATCGAGAAGACGCCGTAGGAGATCTCGCCCAGCGCGCTGGGCACCGGACTGGCCAGCCAGCGGCGTACGGGGCCGTCGAGCTCGGGCCCGAAGACCAGCGGGAAGATGACGCACACCGCGACCGCGCCGTAGAGCACGCACTTGAGCGCGGACTCGGCCGGTGTCGGCGCATCGACCAGTCCGATCGGGCCGGTGATCGGCGTGCAGGCCGCGACGAAGAGCCCCAGTGCCAGCAGCCACCAGCCGGCCAGGTCGCGCGCGGCAGCGTCCAGCCGCGCGCGCATGCCCGGGTCGACCGAGCAGGCCGCGAGCGCGGTGCCGGCCAGGAACCACGGCAGGTAGGCCGGCAGCCACTCGGCAGCGAACGGCTGGTCGAACCAGGTCCGGGCGCCTGCCGCGAAGGCCACGCCGCCGATCGAGAGCAGCAGGCAGACGACCAGCACACGGCGTACGTCCAGGCGGTCCCGCGGCGTCAGCAGCCGCACCACCAGCGGCAGCGCGAGGTAGAAGGCGACCTCGGTGCACAGGCTCCACATGTGCGCCAGGCCGTAGGCGTGCGTGTCCTGGGTGTAGATCTGGGTCAGGGTCAGGTTGGCGATCCAGCCGCCGACGCCGACGTCGGAGTTCGCGGGTGCAGCGATCAGGCAGACGGCCACGACGACCCAGTAGAGCGGCAGGATCCGCAGCGCCCGCTTCCACAGGTAGCGTCCGGTGCTCGGCGGCGGAGCCCCGGCGGCGCTGGCCGCGAACCACGGCCTGGCCAGCAGGAACCCGGAGACCACGAAGAAGAGCGCCACGCCGAGGTCGAAGTGGGCCAGCATCGCCCCGGTCCACCCCTGCGGGTAGCGGCCGGTGTGGAACCCGACGTGGGTCAGCACGACCATCAGCGCCCCGACGGCGCGCAGCGCGTCGAGCGTGGGGAATCGGCGGTCCATAGCGCCTCGGGCTTCGCTTCGGCCGTCCATCATCAGCCTTCGTCCTCAGGTCCTGAGATCGGGTCGCCGAACGGCACCACGCTGCCGACCTCGATGCCACCCAGGCAGGGCTTCGACCCCGGAGTCAGGCTCTGGAGGCCGATGGTGTCGAAGCGTCCCTCGCCGGTACGCAGGTAGAGGCTGCGGAACCCGGGCTCGACCTCGACGTCGTAGGAGTGGTCGCCGGCGGTCACCCGCATCCGGCCCGCGTCCTTGTCGGCAGCCACGTAGGCGATCCGGATCCACCACCCGGCGCCGTCGACGCCGCCGTCCAAGCCCACCTGGAGCGGTGTCTGCCGCACGCGCAGATTGCACTTGTCCAGGCTCGGTGTCGGGTCGACGGCGCCGACCGAGCGTCGCTCGGGCTCGACCAGGGCCGGCCGGATGTGGCCGTCCTTGTCGACCAGGTAGAGATTGTCGGTGCTGGCCCGGGGGAACGCCATCTTGTCCGACAGTGGCCGGAGGACCCGGCTCACCTGGTTGTAGGGGTACGACGCGCCCCAGACCATCCACTCGGGCACCGGCCCGTCCGCCATCGGCAGCGGCTCGTCGACCTCGGCCAGGTCGGCGCGGACGGTGTCGATGTAGCGCCGGGTGTTGTCGTCGTCGTGCCAGCCCTGGACGTAGGAGTAGGACGAGAAGAGCCCCAGCGCGGCGACGACCGCGGTCGCCACCGCGACCCGCCGGGGGACGTCGAGGAAGGGCGACGTACGCGTCGGGGTGAGCGTCTCCACCGCCCCGCGCAACGGCAGCGTGGCCAGCGCCAGCGCCATCGCGGTGACCGCGATCGTGTCTGTGAGGTAGCGGTAGGCGAGCGCGATGTCGGCGCCGACTCCGCCGGCCCGGATGGCGGTGATCAGAGCGATGTCGATGACGAGGATGCCGCCGACCAGCCACCAGGCCCGCAGCGCGATCGAGCGGGTGCGGGCGAGCTCGAAGGTCAGCAGCGCGAGCACGCCGACGGCGAGCACCGAGACCACCGCGCCGGGCTCGGCCCAGCCGGCGGAGTTGCCCTCGATCCACTTCCACCGCAGCGGTCCGCCGACCACGCCGGGCGCCCACGACTCCAGCAGGAACCGCTGGGCGACCAGCGCGAACCCGTTGGCGTCGGAGCTGCCCGACGCCTTCGACGATCCCGCGCCCAGGGTGAGGTAGGCGACCACGGAGCCGATCGAGACGACCCCGTAGAGGAGCACGCCGGGCAGGTAGCGAGTCAGGATCGTCCGCAACCGGGTCAGGATGTCGCCGGTGGCGAACCAGCCCAGCGCCAGCACGGCGTAGGGCCAGAACAGCAGCATCGCCTTCTCGCCGAAGGCGATGGCGGCCAGCGTGATGAGGATCGTCAGCAGGGCCCAGCGGAACCGCCGCGTACGCAGGTAGTTGAGGTGTGCCCACGACCCCCAGAAGATCGCGGCGAGGAACGGCAGCTGGGTGATCCCAGGACCCCAGGACAGGAACGCCGGCAGGCTGATCGAGCTGAACAGGAACAGCGCCAGCGGCGGCAGGATCCCGCGCCGCTTCCCGAACGCGGAGCAGAGGAAGACCAGCGCGCCCAGGTTCGCGATCGCCTGCAGCACGAGGAGCTCGACGGCCGGATAGGCCCAGGCGTAGGGGTCGAGGCCGAAGTTGTAGGCCGTCAGCGCGAACGCTCCCGGCATCAGGTGTCCGGCGAACCCGTGGAAGAGCAGGTCGGCCGAGAGCCCGTCCGACATCAGCTTCGACATGAAGTTGGCGTCGTCGAAGCGGTACCACGAGCCGCTCAGCGCCCAGGCGCGGAAGGCGAGCTGGGCCACGATCAGGGCGAGCGCGGTCGCCACGACACTTCGGGGAGTCGCGAGCAGGCCGTCGGCAGCGGGCGCGTCTGCGGGCCCGCCGGTGTGCCCGGCAGCGGTGGTGGCGGAGTGGGGGGAGGACACGAAGAGGAAGTGTCGCACAGCGGTTTGTGACCCGTTGCACACCGGACCGGGTATTGCTGCTACGGTTCGCGGATCGAGGGGGGAACTGAGGCCTTGGGAGGGGCAAAAACATGCGAAGAGTGATTGGTTACGTCTTCTTGCTGGTCGGCGCGTTTGCGCTGGTCGCTGCCGCGGTAGCGGGCTTCTGGGGCCGGGACGCCGCGGCGACCGTGCCGCTCAACGTCAACACCACGACGGTCCTGGACGGCACTGCCAGCGGCGCGCTGGCCAAGTCGGATACCCCAGTTCCGGTGAAGTACACCCGGACCACCGAGGCGGCGCCGAAGGAGTCGACCGACGACGTCGTCGTCTTCGTCGAGGCCGGCTGCATCATGATCCAGGAGGGCGACACGCCTCCGTGCGCCCGCGCCGAGGACGACGACCGCGTGGTGACCACGACGGAGCGCGCCTACGCCATGGACCGCAAGACCTCCGAGGTCGTCGAGGACCAGGCCAAGTACGTCGGTGAGGACCGGGCCGTCGACGGCATGACCGGCCTGGCCGGCAAGTTCCCGTTCGACACCCAGCGCCACGACTACGAGTACTGGGACGACACGCTCGGCACGACCGTCATCGCCACCTACGTCGACGACGTCGACGTCGAGGGCGTGAAGACCTACCAGTTCGAGGTCTCTGCCTCCGAGGACGACGCGTCGCTCTCGGCGGGAGACGACGGGGTGAAGGACACCGAGGACGACATCCGGGGCACCTACGAGGCGACCCAGACGATCTTCGTCGAGCCGACCACCGGTTCCTACATCGACCAGAGCGCGACCCAGAAGATGGTCACCAGCACCGGCATGGTGCTGATCGACGCCGACATGAGCTACTCCGACGAGACCGTCTCCAACAACGCCGAGGACGCGAAGGACAACATCGCCCAGCTCAACCTGATCGGCACCTGGATCCCCGTCGGCGGCGTCGTCGCCGGCCTGATCTTCCTGCTGATCGGCCTGTGGCTGGCGCTGCGCGGTCGCAAGCCCAACGGTGGCGCCCACGCCGCCGCGGACGACCGCACCCTGGTTGATGCCTGAGGCTCAGCACACACCAGCGTCAACGTCTGCGGGCCCGGAGGACAGTCTCCGGGCCCGCAGACGTTTTCCATGCCTGGTTGAGCTGGACCCTGTCTAGCTGCTCGCCAGGTCCGCACCGAAGATCGCGGTCCCGGGGGTCAACAGCCCCCGGGTGCGCGACCAGCCGCCCCAGACCCGCTCGTGGTCCTCGGGCCACTCGGGCTCGACCAGGTCGGTGATCCGGAACCCGGCACCGGCCAGCAACGAGACCCAGTCCCCGAGGGTGCGGTGGTGCTCGACGTACGACACCTCGCCGGTCTCGTCGTCGACCTCGACGTAGGGGGTGCGGTCCCAGTAGGACTGCGCCGCGATCAGGCCCTCGGGGCCGGGGTCGTCGGGGAACATCCACCGTGTCGGGTGGGTGATCGAGAACGCGAAGCGGCCGCCGGGCCGAAGGACGCGGGCCGTCTCGGCGAGCGCGTGGGCGATGTCGCTGACGAACTGCAGCGCTCCGAAGGAGCAGAAGACCACGTCGAAGGAGTCGTCGGCGAAGGGCAGGTCGGTGGCGGTGGCCTGCACGGCGGGCACGACCACGCCGGTCTGCTCGTCGAGGCGCCGGGAGTGCTGGAGCTGGCGACCCGACAGGTCCAGGCCGATCGCGCGCCCGCCCTGGGTGTTCACCCACCGGGAGCACTGACAGGCGCCGGAGCCGAGCTCGAGCACGTCCTTGCCGCTGATGTCGCCGAGGATGCCGAGATCGGCCTCGGTCAGGCCCTCCGGTCCCCAGACGAACCCGGCCTCACCGAGGAACGGTCCGTGCGTTGCCTGGTACTCGTCGGCGTAACGATCCCAGTCGGGGCCGTTCGCACGGCGCGACTCGGCTTCACCGACCGTACGTCGCTCGGCTCTGACCACAGGGCCGGTCGTTCCGATGGTTTCGATCGCGCCGAAGGGATCGATGGGCGCCTCCGGTCGGACGACCGGGCTGATGGCTTGGTCCACCCCTACAGCGTAGGCCCAGCGGGGTGACGTCGACAGTTGGACGGAGCCTGTGACGGGAGCGTAGGCTAAGAAACTGCGTCTGAAGTCTGCCCGGGTCCCAGACCTAGTGGACCTTGGCTTGCTACCTCGACCGCCGGTTCACGCCGGGCGACGAAGCCTGTTGTGCTGGTGCCGGCAGGGGTGGCCGACCCGAGACTTGAGCCGTGTGTGACCCGACGATATCTGTCCACCCAAGGAAACCACCTCCCTTATGACGAGCACGCTCAACATTCCTCTTCCCGACTACGACGCGCCTCAGGTCGCGATCAACGACATCGGGTCGGAAGAGGACTTCCTCGCCGCGATCGACGAGACCATCAAGTACTTCAACGACGGCGACATCGTGGACGGTGTCATCGTCAAGGTCGACCGGGACGAGGTCCTGCTCGACATCGGTTACAAGACCGAAGGTGTCATCCCGTCGCGCGAGCTCTCGATCAAGCACGACGTCGACCCGTCCGAGGTTGTCGAGGTCGGCGACAAGGTCGAGGCCCTGGTGCTCCAGAAGGAGGACAAGGAAGGCCGCCTGATCCTGTCCAAGAAGCGCGCGCAGTACGAGCGCGCCTGGGGCACGATCGAGCAGGTCAAGGAGGAGGACGGCGTCGTCGAGGGCGCGGTCATCGAGGTCGTCAAGGGTGGTCTCATCCTGGACATCGGCCTGCGTGGCTTCCTCCCGGCCTCCCTCGTCGAGATGCGTCGCGTCCGCGACCTGCAGCCGTACGTGGGTCAGACCCTCGAGGCCAAGATCATCGAGCTCGACAAGAACCGCAACAACGTGGTCCTGTCGCGCCGTGCCTGGCTCGAGCAGACCCAGTCCGAGGTTCGCCACGGCTTCCTGACCCAGCTCCAGAAGGGTCAGATCCGCAAGGGTGTCGTCTCCTCGATCGTCAACTTCGGTGCGTTCGTGGACCTCGGCGGCGTCGACGGTCTCGTCCACGTCTCGGAGCTGTCCTGGAAGCACATCGACCACCCGTCCGAGGTCGTCACCGTCGGTGACGAGGTCACCGTCGAGGTTCTCGACGTGGACATGGACCGCGAGCGTGTCTCCCTGTCGCTGAAGGCGACCCAGGAGGACCCGTGGCAGCACTTCGCCCGCACCCACCAGATCGGTCAGATCGTCCCGGGTAAGGTCACCAAGCTGGTGCCGTTCGGTTCGTTCGTCCGTGTCGAGGAGGGCATCGAGGGCCTGGTGCACATCTCCGAGCTGGCCGAGCGCCACGTGGAGATCCCCGAGCAGGTCGTCCAGGTCAACGACGACGTCATGGTCAAGATCATCGACATCGACCTCGAGCGTCGTCGCATCTCGCTCTCGCTCAAGCAGGCCAACGAGACGGTCACCTCGACCGACGTCGAGGAGTTCGACCCGACGCTCTACGGCATGCCGGCCAGCTACGACGAGCAGGGCAACTACCTCTACCCCGAGGGCTTCGACCCGGAGACGGGCGAGTGGCTCGAGGGCTACGACGAGCAGCGTGAGAAGTGGGAGCAGCAGTACGCTCAGGCCCACGCTCGCTGGGAGGCCCACATCAAGCAGCAGCAGGAGGCCGCGGAGAAGGCTGCCGAGGCCGGCGAGGCCACCTCCTACTCCTCGGGTGGCTCGGTCGACGAGACCGTCTCCGAGGACGAGGGCGGCTCGCTCGCCTCCGACGAGGCGCTGCAGGCTCTCCGCGAGAAGCTGACCGGCGGTCAGTGAAACGCTGAGACGACTGGAGCGAGGTCGAGCGGCGAGCTTGCTCGTCCGCTCGAGCCGAGCGAAGGAGTAACCGCGCGAAGCGCGGAGCTGAGGCTCTGAAACGCCGAAGACCCGGTCCCTGTCGTGGGGCCGGGTCTTCGGCATCTTCAGGTGCACTCATTCGGGTGCCCGTCTCTCAGTGCCAGCGGACTGCGGGGAGGAAGTCGGGGTCGGAGGCGTGGGACCGCGGGGCGGCCTTGGGGCGGTCGTGGCGTACGGTCGAGATGGTGGCGTAGGCGGCGACGGCGAGCAGGACGATGAGGGCGAGGAGTGCTGTGTTCATGGCAGTAATTCTTCGCTACCAGGTATTCCTGCCACATTGGCAGAAATGCCTAAGTTGCGCGATTTCCTGCCAACTGGCACCCTTCTAAGGTGCTTAGGAACGTAGCTGCGGTGATCTGGGACGGTGTCGCCCCCTTCGAGTTCGGAGTCGTGTGCGAGGCGTTCGGGCTCGACCGGCGTGACGACGGGGTGCCGCTGCTGGAGTTCGGCGTCTGTTCGCTCGAGCCCGGCTTGGTACGTACGAACCTGGGCTTCGGGATCGAGGCCACGTACGGTCTCGAGCGGGCCGACGAGGCCGACCTGGTGTGTGTGCCGGCGATGCGCAGGGGAGACCCGGTGCCGCCGCTGGTGGCCGAGACGCTGCTGCGCGCCTATCACCGTGGCGCCCGGATCCTGACCGTCTGCGGCGGGGCCTTCGCACTGGGTGCGGCGGGTCTGCTCGACGGGCGTGAGTGCACCACCCACTGGAAGTACACCGACGAGCTCGCGGAGAGGTTCCCCGAGGCGAAGGTGGTGCCCGAGGTGCTCTACGTAGACACCGGGCAGATCATCACCAGCGCCGGCACCGCCGCCGGACTGGACGCGTGCCTGCACATCTGGCGCCAGGAGTACGGTGCAGCGGTCGCCTCGGCCGTGGCCCGGCGCATGGTCGTGCCGCCCCAGCGCGACGGCGGGCAGGCGCAGTTCATCTCCCACCCCGTGCCGGAGGTCGACGCCGAGACGCTCGGTCCACTGCTGGCCTGGATCGTGGAGAACCTCCACGAAGACCTCGACGTGGACTCGCTGGCCCGGCAGGTGCTGATGTCGCCGCGTACGTTCGCCCGCAGGTTCCGCGCCGAGACCGGCGCGACGCCCTATGCCTGGATCACCGCCCAACGGGTGCGCCGGGCGGAGGAGTTGCTGGAGCGCACCGACCGATCGGTGGAGTGGATCGCGGGCGAGGTCGGCTTCGGCAACGCCGCGGCGCTGCGCCACCACTTCACCCGCGTGCGAGGGCTCTCCCCGCAGGCCTACCGGCGCCGGTTCGCCTGCAGCGACAGCCTCGACGCGGCCATGCCCGCCTAGGCGGCGTGAGGCGCTGACAGCGGCCCCACTAGGTTGGGCCCATGCGCGTAGGACTCACCGGCGGGATCGCCTCGGGGAAGAGCACGGTGTCGGAGCTTCTGGCCGGGTTCGGGGCGGTGATCGTGGACTCGGACAAGATCGCCCGGGAGGTCGTCGAGCCGGGCACACCGGGGCTCGCGCAGGTCGTGGCGGAGTTCGGGCCCTCGGTGCTGACCGAGTCCGGTGCGCTCGACCGGGCCAAGGTGGGGGAGATCGTCTTCGCCGACCAGGGCGCCCGTGAGCGGCTCAACGCGATCGTGCACCCGTTGGTCGGGGCACGCTCCGCGGAGCTCGAGGAGGCCGGGCGGACGGCCGGAAAGCTGGTCGTCAACGACATCCCGCTGCTGGTCGAGGTCGGCTACGCGCCCTTCTTCGACGAGGTGATCGTCGTCGACGTACCGGTCGAGACCCAGGTCGAGCGGGCGATCGCGCGCGGGATGACCGAGATCGACGCCCGCGCCCGCATCGCCGCGCAGGCCAGTCGCGAGGATCGGCTCGCCGCGGCGACGTACGTCATCGACAACACCGGCACCCTCGACGACCTGCGGAAGCGCGTGCGGGAGATCTACGACGCACTCGCCGGAACGTGTTAATAGGCGGGGTTGCTGACATACTCGGCCGCGTGACTGGGGGCAAGCACACCGATTCAGAGGATCAGCGGCGTCGGCCGAGGCGTTGGATGAGACCGGTGATCGCGGGTGCCGTGCTGGCCCTGGCGGCCGGCGCGGGCGCGGCGGCGGTGACCGTCGGAATGCCGACGAGGGTCGAGGACGAGCCGAACAGGCCGGCCAATGCCACCACGAAGACCGACCCCAAGAAGGACACCACCCCGCTCGCCTGGGGGCCGACGCGCGGAGAGCTGGCGACCGCCCGCGAGCTGGTGTCGGGCTGGGACGAGAAGCAGCTCGCCGGACAGGTGATCGTCGGCCGCTACCACGGCACCGACCCGGCCAAGGCCGCCAAGATGGTGCGCAAGCTCCACCTCGCCGGCGTCAGCGTGACCGGCGAGAACGTCGTCGACGAGGCACAGGTGCGCGAGACGACCGCCGCGGTCTCCCGTGCGGTCGCGGCTGATGGCCGCTCGTTCCCCGCGGTGATCGGCGTCGACCAGGAGGGTGGCGTCGTCTCCCACCTGCGCGGCGTGGCCACCGAGTTCCCCGAGTTCGCACGCACGGGGGATGCCATCGAGGCGAAGCCGGGCAAGGGAGTCACGGTGACGACCGAGGCGGCGCGGACGACGGCGCTCGAGCTGCGCGACCTGGGCTTCACCTGGGCGTTCGCGCCGGTCGCCGACGTGACCATCGGCGCGGCCGATCCGACGATCGGCTCGCGTTCCCCGAGCGAGGACCCGAGGATCGCCGCGACGGCGGTCTCCGCGGCCGTGCAGGGCTACAACGCCGCCGGCCTGGTCTCCACCACCAAGCACTTCCCGGGCCACGGCGCGGTCACCGGTGACACCCACCTCGGGCTCCAGGAGCTCGACTTCGGGAAGAAGAAGCTCAAGCGCCGCGACCTGGTGCCGTTCGACGCCGCCGTGGACGCCGGCGCACCGGCCGTCATGATCAGCCACGTCGACGTCAAGGCCGTGGCACCCGGGAAGCCGGCCAGCATGGCGGCCCCCATCTACGACCTGCTCCGCGACGACCTCGGCTTCGACGGCATCGCCGTCACCGACTCGTTGGGCATGGGCGCCGTCACGACCACCACCAAGAAGCCCTCGGTGGCCGCCCTCGAGGCCGGCGCCGACCTCCTGCTGATGCCGGCCAACTCCAAGGCCGCCCACCGCAGCGTCGTCAAGGCTCTGCGCTCCGGCCGCCTCGAGCGCTCACTCGTCGAGGACGCCGCCGCGAAGGTCGTCGCCATGCAGCTGTGGCAGCAGCGCACCGCCGGCGCAGTGCCGGTTCCCGGCGACGTACGCGAGCAGGCGGAGCGGGCCTCCGCGGCACTCTCCGAGGCTGCCTCGCAAGGCTGACGCTTCGCTGCGGCTGTTCGTGGCACCATCGACGCATGACGGTGGTGCTGCACGTCGACCTGGACCAGTTCATCGCGGCGGTGGAGGTGCTACGCCGGCCCGAGCTGGCCGGTCAACCGGTGATCGTGGGTGGGCGCGGGGACCCGACCGAGCGGGCGGTGGTCTCGACGGCCTCCTATGAGGCTCGGGCGCACGGGGTGGGTTCGGGGATGCCGCTGCGGCTGGCGGTGCGGAAGTGTCCCGACGCGGTGCTGCTGCCGGTCGACCACGTGGCCTACGACGAGGCCTCCGCGGGCGTCATGGACACGCTGCGATCGCTGGAGTGGGGCGGCGTACCTGTCCTGGTCGAGGTCCTCGGCTGGGACGAGGCGTTCCTCGGGCCCGGCCCCGGTCACGGCGACCTCGGCGATCCGGCGGCCTTCGCCCAGGACGTACGCGATCTCGTGCTCGAACGCACCCGGCTACGCAGCGGCGTCGGTGTCGGCGACAACAAGCTGCAGGCGAAGCTCGCCACGGGGTTCGCCAAGCAGCGGGTCGACGGTGCCCTCGCGCGTGAGGCCGGTGCTGGCGGCCACGAGCCCGGACCGGGCGGGCAACTGCGGGGGACCGGCGTCTACCGGATCACCCATGAGACCTGGGACGCCGAGATGGGTCACCGTCCGACCGACGCGCTGTGGGGGATCGGGGCGAAGACCGCGAAGCGGCTCGCCGGGCTCGGGATCGAGACGGTCGCCGACCTGGGAGCGGCCTCGGCGGAGCGTCTGGCCGCCGAGATCGGCCCCACGACCGGCCCCTGGCTGCGCCGTCTGGGCCGTGGCGCCGACACCAGCCCCGTGGACCCGTCGCCGTGGGTCGCGCGCGGCCACGGCCACGAGGAGACCTTCCAGCAGGACCTCGTCGAGTGGCCCGACATCGTCGCCGCGACCCGCCGCCTGTGCGCCGAGTGCCTCGTGGACGTGGTGAAGGAGGGCCGCCCGGTGACCAGGGTCGAGATCAAGGTGCGGCTCAAGCCGTTCTTCACCGTCACCCGCGGCCACAAGCTCCCCGAGCCCACCCTCGACCCCGACCGCCTAGCGGACGAGGCCGAGGCGCTCCTGGAGCGGGTCGAGAAGGACCGCCCGGTCCGCCTGATCGGCGTACGCCTGGAGATGGCTCCGCCGCCCGGTGGCTACTGACCGCCCGAAACTGCAGTTGTGGCGGTCGAAACTCTACTTTCGTCGCCCAGAACTACATTCTCGGCGCGCCAAAACTACAGATTCGGCGCCCCTCCAGGAGGGGCGCCGAATCTGGGGTTGGGATCAGGCCGCGAGGTCGGGGTCTGCGAAGCGGCGCAGCTTCTGCAGGGCCTCGCGCTCGAGTTGGCGTACGCGCTCGGCGGAGATGCCGTGCTTGACGCCGATGTCGGCGAGCTTGTGCTGACGGCCGTCCGTGAGCCCGTAGCGGGAGCGGACGATGTCGGCGGAACGCTCGTCGAGCTGGCCGACCAGCGAGTTGAGCCGCTCGCGCGACTCGACGTCGATGACGTCCATGTCAGGCGACGGTGTGGACTCCTGAGCCATCAGGTCACCCAGCGAGGTGTCGCCGTCCTCGTCGATCGGCGTGTCGAGCGAGACGTGGTCACGCCCCCAGGAGAGCAGGTCGAGGACGCGGTCGATGTCCATTCCGAGCTCGCCGGCGATCTCCTCCGGCTCCGGGTCGCGACCCAGCTGACGCTCCAGGGTGCGGCGGGCGCCGCCGACCTGGTTGAGCTCCTCGACGACGTGGACCGGGAGCCGGACCACACGCGCCTGCTGCGCGATGCCGCGGGTGATCGCCTGGCGCACCCACCACGTCGCGTACGTCGAGAACTTGTAGCCCTTGGTGTAGTCGAACTTCTCAACGGCCCGGATCAGGCCGGTATTGCCTTCCTGGATCAGGTCGAGCATCGGCATCTGCGCGCGGCCGTACTTCCGCGCGATGGACACCACCAGTCGCAGGTTGGCGTTGATGAACTGACGGGTGGCGCGGTGGCCTTCCTCGGCCAGCCACTCCAGCTCGGCTCGGGTGGCCCCACCGGGTGCCTTCTTGCGGCCGACGCGGCCCTCGGCCAGCAGATGCTCGGCCATCAGGCCGGCCTCGATCGCCTTGGACAGCTCAACCTCTTTGGCAGCATCCAAGAGCTCGTTGCGGGCGATCTCGTCGAGATACAGCCCGACGCTGTCACGGCCCTCGATCTCTCGGGTGGCAGTGGCGGTGCGTGTCGCCATGGGAACCTCCTCACGGTGAGGTTTGTGGCCTCACGGTGGTTTCAACGCTTCGCCCCTCCCAGGTGTTCCCTGGTAGAGCGCCTTGTCATCGAATCCGTCTTCGATCTCTTGTCCGGTTCGACGTACGCCGCGGGCGATAAGTTGCATCGCGAGGTGAATCTCAGGGGTTTCTCATGGAGTACCCCGAGATCCCCGCAGATATGCCCTACGAAGAGGTCACCTGGTCGATCATCCAGGCGAGACTGGACGCCCGGTCCTCCCACGCCTTGTAGCGCCCCGAGACTCCTCCGTGTCCGGCCGCCATCTCCGTCTTCAGGAGTACGTCACCAGGATTCTCTGTCGTCGCGCGCAGCTTGGCGACCCATTTCGCGGGCTCGACGTAGAGCACGCGGGTGTCGTTGATGCTGGTCTCGGCCAGGATCGGCGGGTAGTGCTGCCGGGTGACGTTCGTGTAGGGGTCGTAGGAGGACATGTAGTCGTACGTCTCCTTGTCGGCCTCCGGGTTGCCCCACTCGTCGTACTCGGTGACCGTCAGCGGCAGCGTCGCGTCGAGCATCGTGGTCAGCGCGTCCACGAACGGCACCGCGGCCACGATCGCGCCCACGGCGTCGGGCGCCTGGTTGGCGACCGCGCCCATCAGCAGCCCGCCGGCGCTGCCGCCCTCGGCGATGATCTGGCTGGGCGTCGACCAGCCCGACTCGGCGAGGTGGCGCGCGCAGGCGATGTAGTCGGAGAAGGTGTTCTGCTTCTTGAGCATCTTCCCGTCGTCGTACCAGGCCCGGCCCATCTCGCCGCCGCCGCGGATGTGGGCGATCGCGAAGCCGATCCCGCGGTCCAGCAGGCTCAGCCGGGCGATGGAGAAGTAGGGGTCCATGCTGGCCTCGTAGGAGCCGTAGGCGTAGAGCAGGACCGGGATCGGCCCGGTCTCGTGGAGCCCCTTCTTCGCCACGATCGAGATCGGCACCCGTACGCCGTCCTCGGCCGTCGCCCAGAGCCGGTGCTCCTCGTAGTCGTCGCGGTCGTAGCCACCGAGCACCGGGGCCTGCTTGAGCAGCGTCAGCTCGCGGCTGCGTACGTCGTAGTCGTAGACCGAGGCCGGGGTGCGCATCGTCGTGTAGCCGAGCCGCACGATCGGGCTCTCGAAGGTGGGGTTGGAGCCCGAGCCGATGGTGTAGAGCTCGTCGTCGAACTTCACCAGGTAGTCGTCGGCGACACCGTTCTCACCGAGCTCCAGGATGCGGAGCTGGGTCAGGCCCTCGCTGCGCTGGTGCACGACCAGGTGGCCGGCGAAGGCGTCGACGTCCTCCAGGCGTACGCCTTGGGTGTGGGGGACGAGCGGCTGCCACTCGGTCCGCGGGGTCGGGGCGATCGGCGCGGTGGCGATCTCGAAGTCGGGACCCGAGGCGTTGTGGGTGACCAGGAAGACGTCCTCGCCGGCGATGGTGGCGTGCTCGATGGAGTACTCGACGCCCTCCTCGCGGGCGGCGAAGACCTGCCAGCCGGCGTCGGGGTCGTCGAGGTCGAGGAAGCGGTATTCGGCGGTGATCTTCGCGGCGGTGCCGATGAACATGAACCGGTCGGACTTGGTCCGTCCCACGCCGACCCAGAACCGGTCGTCGGTCTCGTGGAAGACCAGCTCGTCCTCGTCCTGGCTGGTGCCGAGGCGGTGGCACCAGATCTTGTCGGCACGCCAGGACTCGTCGGCGGTCGTGTAGTAGAGCGCCGAGGACTCGCGGTCCCAGGTGGCGCCGCCGTGGACGTTGGTGAGCTCGTCGTCGAGCAGCTCGCCGGTGGTGAGGTCCTTGACGCGTACGGTGTAGCGCTCGTCGCCGGCGACGTCGGTCGCGTAGGCGAGCAGGGTGGTCGACGGGCTCACGCTGGAGCCGCCGAGGCTGAAGAAGTCGTGGCCCTCGGCGAGCGCGTCGAGGTCGAGCAGCACCTCCTCGCCGGGGAGCGCGGGCTGGTCGTGGGTGACGTCGGCCGGGGTCGGCGGGGTCCAGTCGTCGGGGTCGGTGGCCTTCACCCGGCAGCTCGCGCCGTACTGCTTCCCCTCGAAGCTGCGGCCGTAGTACCAGTAGCCGCGCGATCGCGTCGGGACGCTCAGGTCGGTCTCGAGAGTGCGTGCCTTGATCTCCTCGAAGATCTGCGTGCGCAGGTCGGCGAGGTGGTCGGTCTGCTCCTTGGTATAGGCGTTCTCGGCCTCGATGTAGGCGATGACCTCAGGGTTCTCCTTCTCCCGAAGCCACTCGTAGTCATCGGTCCGGGTCAGGCCGTGGAACTGCTTGGACGAGGGCTTCTTGGGGGCGATCGGCCAGGGCGTCGAGGAGAGGGCGGCAGACATGAACGAGACCCTATCCCCGCCACCCTCGCTGCCTCGACCACGGGACCGGCGCGCCCGGTCCATCGCAACGCGCTATCGCACACCTTGGTCGTCTGGCGCGATACTGCACCCGCTCGCCGCGACGGCGAGATCGAGCCGGGGGAGTGGGCGTCAGGACTCGCTGAACGGCTGCAGGTCGGGGTCGTCGACGGCGTACGACCTCACCGGACCGGCGGGAGTCTCGGCGGTCTCGAAGCGCACGGTCACGACGCCCCGCCCCGAGCCCCAGACCCAGCCGCGGCCCATCTCGGCGTGGACGACGTCCATCCCGGCCGCCCAGGTCGGCCGCCGCGCCGGCTCGGGCAGGGGGAGGTCGGGCTCGGCGTCCTCGTCGGTGTCGTCGCCGAAGAGGTCCTCCTGGATCCAGTCGGCGAGTCCGGAGACGCCGACCCCGAGAAGGCGTACGCCCCCGGCCGTCTCGCCTGCGGTGAAGAGCTCGCCGAGCAGGGTCCTGGCCAGGCGGGCGATGGTGCCGGCCTGGTCGGTCGGCGCCGGAAGGGTCGTGGACCGGTTGATCGTGGTGAAGTCGTAGAGCCTGACCTTGATCGTGATCGTGCGGCCCGAGAGCCCGTTCTTCTTCAGCCTGGCGGCGACCTCGCCGGCCTGTCGGGTGAGGATCTGCTCCATGAGCGGCCGGTCGGTCAGGTCGGTATCGTAGGTGCCTTCCACGCTGACCGACTTGGTCTCGCGCTCGGGCTCGACGCGGCGATCGTCCTGAGCCCTGGCCAGCTTGTAGAGGTTGGTGCCGTGGGACTTGCCCACCAGGCGTACGAGCTCCTCGACGCTGACCTGCTCCAGATCGGCCACGGTGTGGATGCCCGCGCGGCGCAGGCGCTCGGAGGTGGCAGGACCGACGCCGGGGATCACCTTGACGTTCATCGGACGGAGCAGGTCGAGCTCGGTGCCGGGCGCGACCACGACCAGGCCGTCGGGCTTGTCGAGGTCGCTGGCGATCTTCGCGATGAACTTCGAGCTGGCCAGGCCGACGCTGGCGCTCAGCCCGCCGGTGACCTCGGCGACCTCCTCGCGGATCCTCGAGGCGGTCGCGGTGACGGTGTCGACCTCGAGGTCGGGGAGGTCGGCGGCGGCGAGGTCGACGAAGGCCTCGTCGAGCGAGAGCGGCTCGACCAGCGGGGAGAGTTCGCGCAGGATCCCGAAGACCTGCTCGCTGACCTTCTTATAGGCATGGAAGCGCGGGTAGAGGAAGGCGGCGTGCCCGCACAGCGCGCGGGCCTCGCGGGTCGACATCGCCGAGCGCACCCCGAAGGTCCTGGCCTCGTAGGAGGCGGTGCTGACCACGCCGCGTCCTCCGATGCCGCCCACGACCACCGGCTTGCCGCGCAAGGACGGCTTGTCGCGCTGCTCGACCGAGGCGAAGAACGCGTCCAGGTCGAGGTGCATCACCGACGCGTGCGCTCTCATGGTGGCAACCTATCTGGCAGCGGGGACAGTCTGAGGCGGGCCGTTCACCGTCCACAGGTGCGGTTGGGGAGGCGGTTGTCCACAGGCACGGTTATTGGCGACGAAACTGTCGGTGGGTCGCGGCGAGTGTGGTCCGCATGACCACGAAACTCTCCATCGCCCGTCCCGAGGACGTCCTGGCGGCAGTCCCAGTCCTGCTCGGCTTCCAGCCAGAGAAGTCGATCGTCATGCTGACCTTCGGCGGTGAGCATCAGGTCCATGGCAGGATCGACCTACCTCCGCCGGACGAGGTCGAGGACTGCCTGGACAGCCTGCTGCTGCCCGCCGTCCGACACCAGGTGCGCGGCGTCCTGCTCGTCCTCTACGACAGTGGCTCGCGCTTCGGCGTGAAGCTCGCCCGCCGTCTCGCCGAGAGGCTCGCGGAGTGCGAGATCGACCTGATCGGGTGCCTGCGGGTGCAGGACGGCCGGTGGTTCGACCCGCTCGGGTTCCACGGCGTTTCCGAGGACGGCGTGCCCTTCGACGTCGGTGCGCATCCGTTCCGCGCCCAGGCGGTCTACGACGGACATCTGGTGCGCCGCTCGCGCACCGAGCTGGCCGCCTCGATCGCCGCGGTGCCCGAGGCCGTCGCCGAGACCGAGGCGGCTCTGGAGCAGGCGTCGTCGATGAAGATCTACGAGGTCGGCCGACTGGTCGACGACGCGGTGGCCGGGACGGTGCTGTCGGCCACCCAGATCGCCTCCCTGCTGCTCGCGCTGCGCGACCCGCAGCGGCGCGACGCCGCCTGGGGCGGGATGACCCGGGAGGAGGCGAGGGCCCACGTGCGTCTGTGGACCGATGTCGTACGCCGCAGCCCCGACGACCACGTCGCCCACCCGGCCGCCGTGCTGGCCTTCGCCGCCTGGCTGGGCGGCGACGGTGCGCTCGCCTGGTGTGCGCTCGACAGGTGTTTCGCGAGCGAGCGTCACCACGGTCTCGGGGTGCTGGTCGCGCAGATGCTCGAGGGTGCGGTTCCTCCGACGGCCTGGGAGGAGGCGCTCACCTGGTCGGACCGTCCGGCCTAGTCGTTGCGGTAGCGCAGCCGCTTCCACCGGCGACTCAGCCCCGAGCGTGGATCGACCCACGCGTTGCGGGTCACCACGACGTACGTCAGGGGTGTGCCGATCTCCCGGAACGCCTGTCGGGCGGCGGAGAGCCAGCGGAGGTCGACGTCCTCGATCTCCAGGCCGCCGGCACGCGTCAGCCACACAATGGGCTCGGGCACGCCGACCCGACGGCGCATGCTGTGGATGATGTCGGTGCGCAGCCACTGGTCGGTGGGCTCGTCCTCGCGATGCGCGTGGGCGACCTCCTTGCCGCCCGGGATGCCGAGATGGACGAGCGCCAGGAACGAGCGTCGATGCTCGGTGGCGGTGTGGTCGAGCACAGCACGTCGCAACCGCTTCTCGAGCACTGGCGAGAGCGGCTCGTGCAGCCCTTCGACGGACGTCTCGGACAGAGTGGGCATGGTGGCCATGGGCCTAGCGTGCAACGGACGCCGGATTCCCGCGACCGTCTTTCCACAGGCATGACCACGTACTGCACCGCGAGATGAGGCAGGATGTCCCTTATGCCTTCTCTCCACATCACCGGCGACGAGGCCGCCGACAAGCTGCTCTCCGAGGATCCGTTTGCGCTGCTGCTGGGTATGGCCCTGGATCAGCAGTATCGGATGGAGGATGCGTTCAAGGGCGGTCACAAGCTGGTGACCCGCCTCGGCCACCTGGATCCCGCCAAGATCGCCGAGATGGACCCCGAGGAGTTCAAGACGATCGCCTCGACGCCGCCCGCGATCCACCGGTTCCCCGGCTCGATGTCGGCGAAGGTGCAGGGGATCGCGACCATCGTCACCAACGAGTACGGCGGCGACGTCTCCCGGCTGTGGACCGAGGCCACCAGCGGCAAGGACCTGCTCAAGCGGGTCCAGGCGCTCCCGGGCTTCGGGAAGCAGAAGGCGCAGATCTTCGTATCGCTGCTGGCCAAGCAGCTGGGAGTGCGGCCCGATGGCTGGCAGGAGGCCGTCGGTGACTACGCACTCGATGGTTACCGTTCTGTGGCTGACGTCGTCGACGTTGCGTCGTTGCAGAAGGTACGTGACTACAAACAGCAGAAGAAAGCCGCAGCCAAAGCAGCCGGATGAGTTGCTGGGGGACATGATGCCCCGGATGGGGAATGTTCACCACCATCGTGGCAGAATGAATCTGCGGCTCTTGACGACCCCGGGCCCTGCCGCGCCCAAACTCAGTTTTTGATAAGTCTCGACCAAGTTCGACGGAGAGGTGTTCGTGTCCTCGAACGCGCGCAAGATACCTGCTGAGGTACTCGCCCACCCTGCCGTGAAGGCGCTGATCGACCAGGCCAAGCCAACCGGACGGGTCAGTCCCGACCAGGTCCGCCAGGCCAGCGAGGATGCCGCGGTCGAGCCCAGGCACCTCAAGGCACTGCTCGGTCACCTGAGCACGCTCGGCATCTCGGTGGACCTAGGCACCGCCGTCACCGGCCGTGCCGCGGCGGCGACTACCTCGACCCGCAAGACGACCACGGCCAAGGCGCCGGCGAAGAAGGCGGCCGCCAAGAAGGCGGCGGCTGCGCCCGCGAAGCCGGCCACCGAGGTCGCGGCGAAGAAGGCCGATGAGCCCGAGCCGAAGAAGACGACCGAGATCGACGAGGACGGCGAGGAGATCGTCCTCGAGGACGTCGAGGTCGACGTCGACGACATCGAGGTCGACGACTCGGACAACGACACCGACGAGGAGACCCCGGTCGTCCCGCTCGGTCCTGACGGCAAGAAGGTCCTGCCCGACATTCCCGACGAGCAGTTCGAGAAGGATGTCGCCGCCGATCCCACGATCAAGGAGGACGAGAAGGAGGCCTCGAAGCAGAGCTTCGTGGTCTCGACCTCCGACGACACCGACGAGCCGGAGCAGACCGTCATGGTCGCCGGCGCGACCGCCGACCCGGTCAAGGACTACCTCAAGCAGATCGGCAAGGTCCCGCTGCTCAACGCCGAGATGGAGGTCGAGCTCGCCAAGCGGATCGAGGCCGGCCTCTTCGCCGAGGAGAAGCTCGGCAAGGGCGGCAAGATCACCCCGAAGATCCTCGATGAGCTCGAGTGGATCGCCGAGGACGGCAAGCGCGCCAAGAACCACCTCCTCGAGGCCAACCTCCGTCTCGTCGTCTCGCTGGCCAAGCGCTACACCGGCCGCGGCATGCTCTTCCTGGATCTGATCCAGGAGGGCAACCTGGGTCTGATCCGTGCGGTCGAGAAGTTCGACTACACCAAGGGCTACAAGTTCTCGACGTACGCCACCTGGTGGATCCGTCAGGCGATCACCCGCGCCATGGCCGACCAGGCCCGCACCATCCGTATCCCGGTGCACATGGTCGAGGTCATCAACAAGCTCGCGCGCGTCCAGCGCCAGATGCTCCAGGACCTGGGCCGCGAGCCCACCCCGGAGGAGCTGGCCAAGGAGCTCGACATGACCCCGGAGAAGGTCATCGAGGTCCAGAAGTACGGCCGCGAGCCGATCTCGCTCCACACCCCGCTGGGTGAGGACGGCGACTCCGAGTTCGGCGACCTGATCGAGGACTCCGAGGCGATCGTCCCGGCCGACGCGGTCTCCTTCACGCTGCTCCAGGAGCAGCTGCATGCGGTGCTCGACACGCTCTCCGAGCGTGAGGCCGGCGTCGTGAGCATGCGCTTCGGCCTGACCGACGGTCAGCCGAAGACTTTAGACGAGATCGGCAAGGTCTACGGGGTCACCCGCGAGCGCATCCGCCAGATCGAGTCCAAGACGATGTCGAAGCTGCGACACCCGTCCCGATCGCAGGTTCTGCGCGACTATCTCGACTGAATCTGGCTAAGATCTCCTCGAACGCCTTCCCGGACTTCTGGGAGGGCGTTCGCCATTTCCGCAGACTCGCCCGCCACAACTGCGGATTCGGCTAGGTTGCACGGGTCGGTTTGTCCGCGTCCCGGGAGGTCTTCTCGTGCCTATGCGTCTCTCACGTCCACACCGGCCGGCCCTGGCCGCGGCCGGAGCGCTGCTCGGTGGCCTGCTCGTCGCGGTGCCGATCACGGCGGTCGCCTCGGCCGCCGAGCCCGACTGGAACGCCTGCCTGGAGGGCACCACCGACCGACAGGCGGTCTTCGAGCGAGCGGCGGAGACCAGCGGGGTGCCTGCCGAGGTGCTGCTCGCGGTCTCCTACATGGAGTCGCGCTGGGATGCCCACGGGGAGGCACCGAGCACATCGGGCGGCTACGGACCGATGCACCTGACGGACCTGCCGGCCCTGGCGAAGGACACCGAGGCCCATCTCGACCCGCTCGGCAAGGGCGACGGCTCCAACCTGCCCGCAACCACCACGCGCCAGCGCGAGGAGGCGGTCCGGCTGGGTGAGGTCGAGACGCTGCGTACGGCCAACGACATCACGGGGATCCCGGTCACCGACCTGCGCGAGGACGCGGTCGCCAACATCTGCGGTGGCGCCGCCGTCCTCGCCGACTACCAGGAGGCCGCGGGCGGGGCCGAGAGCCTGGCGGACTGGAGTGCGGCAGTGGGCCGCTACAGCGGGGCCGCCGACGAGGCGACCGCGCTCAAGTTCGCCCGGCAGGTGTTCGCGACGCTGAGCGCGGGGGAGTCGCGTACGACCAACGACGGGCACCAGGTCACTCTGGCCGCGAAGCCGGTCGCCGCCAGCGAGGAGGCGATCGGACGGCTGGACCTCGCCGAGTCCGCGACCGGGGACGCGGTCGAGTGTCCGGCGGTGCTCGGCTGTGAGTCGCTGCCGGCGCCCTACGAGCAGACCGGCGACACGATCGGCGACTACGGCAACCACGACCTCGGCAGCCGGCCCGAGGAGGGTTCGGTCGACTACATCGTCATCCACGACACCGAGACCTCCTACGACGGCACCGTGAGGCTGGTCCAGGACCCGACCTACCTCGGCTGGCACTACACGCTGCGCTCGGTCGACGGCCACGTCGCTCACCACATCCCCGGGAAGGACGTCGGGTGGCACGCCGGCAACTGGTACGTCAACAGCCACTCGATCGGGCTGGAGCACGAGGGGTACGCCGCCGACGGAGCGTGGTACACCGAGGCGATGTACCAGACCTCGGCCACCCTGGTCGGCTACCTGGCCCAGAGCTACGGGATCCCGCTGGACCGGGCCCACATCATCGGCCACGACCAGGTCCAGGGCGTCGCTCCGGCCAACGTCGCCGGGATGCACTGGGACCCGGGCCCCTACTGGGACTGGAGCCACTACTTCGACCTGCTGAGGTCGCCGATCAAGGCCGACCGGAAGTCGCGCAGCGAGATCTGGACGGTCAAACCCGACTTCGACACCAACACCGACAACGTGATGACCGGCTGCACGGAGGCGGGCGTACCGTGCCCGAGCGACCGGGGCACCAACTTCGTCAACGTCCGCTCCGAGCCCTCGACCGACGCTCCGCTGCTGCCGGACACCGTCGTCGGCGGGTCGGCCAAGGTCTCCAACTGGGGCCCGCGCCTGGCGGCCGGGCAGAAGGTCGTCGTCAACGACCGGACCCGCTCGACGTGGTGGGGAGTCTGGTTCGGCGGCAAGCAGGGCTGGATCCAGAACCCCCGCGACGTACTCCTGCCCTCCGACGGCAAGGTCGTCACCCCGAAGGCCGGCACCACCGCGAAGATCTACGGCACCGCCTATCCGACGAAGGCCAGCGACTACCCCGACGGCGTCACGCCGCGGACGATCGCGCCGCTGCAGTACACCATCCCCGCAGGTCAGAAGTACGTCCTGGCCGACGCGACGGTGCCGACCGACTACTACAAGGCGGTCAACTTCAACTGCGCCACCGTCGACGGCATCCCCGACTGCATCGTGATCACCGGCGGCACGGTCTACTACCAGATCTGGTTCAACCACCGGATCGCGTACGTCATGGCCGACGACGTGACAGTCACCAACGGCTGACCGACCCCAGCCGAGACCGCAGAAGATGCGGCCGAGAAGGTAGTTGTGGGCGACGAAACCAGAGTTTCGTCGCCCACAACTACCTTCTCGGCCGCCAGAACTACCGATTCGGCGGGGAGGGGTCAGCTGGCGTCGGTGTTGAACTCGTTGTCGACGTAGATGTCCTCTGTGGCCGGGGCCTTCTTGATCATCTCGACCGACTCCATGAAGTCGGCGAACTCGCCGAAGCCGGTGGGGGTCAGGGACCAGGTGACGTCGGGATCGGTGATCTGGGTCTTGACCTCGGCGGCGGTGAGCTCGCCCTCGGACTCGGCGGAGAGGATCTCCGCGGCCTGGGCAGGGTCGTCGCTCAGCAGGGCGTTGGACTCCTTCAGGGCCGCGTAGAAGGCCTTGGTGAAGTCGGGGTTGGCGTCGAGGAAGTCGGGCTTGGCGTAGATCGCGTTGAAGGTGGTGCGACCGAAGAGGTCGTAGCTCTTCAGGATCGGGTGGGCGCCGGCCTCGGCCTCCTGCGCGACGAACGGCGGGGCGGTGAGGTGGCCGGCTATCTGGCCGGAGACGAGCGCCTGGAGGCCGTCGGGGTGGCCCATGCCGACGATGTTCTTGTCCAGGGCATGCGGGTCGCCGAGCTGCTCGCCGGCGGCCTTGCGCAGCGGCAGCGACTGGATCGAGTCGGGCGCCGGCATGGCGATCTTGGCGTCCTTCGGCAGGTCCTTCAGCGACTTGATCGCGGGGTCGGTGACCATGAGCTGGAGGTTCATCTGGTTCATCGCGGCGACCGTCTTCCAGCCGACGCCGGCATCGACACCGACCAGGAACGGCGAGGCGCCCATCGAGGCGACCTGGACGTCGCCGGCGATGACCGCGTCGCGCAGCGCCCCGCCGGAGTCGAGCTCCTGCCACTTGATCTCGGTGTCGGGCAGCGCCTTCTCGAGCGTCTTCTGCTCCTTGATGACCAGCAGGGTCGCGTACCCGAGGCCGGGCTGGTAGCCGATCGTGATCGTGTCGGCCGGTCCGTCGTCCGCGCCGGCGCCGCAGGCGGTGAGTACGCCGGTGAGCAGGGTGGCGGCGAAGACTGCGGCCAGGCTGCGTACGCCTCGACGCGATCCTCGACGGGAACCTCGATAGGACATGGTGGAGCTCCTTGACGTGGGGTTGGCGGAGAGTGTCAGGCGGTCTTCATGCCCCAGCGCACGACGGTGCGGCGCTCGAGCCAGCTGAAGACGAGGTCGAAGAGGATCCCGATCAGCGCGATGGTGACCAGGCCGGCGAAGGCATCGGCGATGTGCAGGTAGGTCTTGGCGTTGTTGATGAAGTAGCCCAGACCGCCGCCCTCACCGGCGACGCCGAAGACCAGTTCGGCGGCGATGATCGTGCGCCAGCCGAAGGCCCAGGCGCTCTTCAGGCCGGAGACGGTGTGGGGGAGGGCGGCGGGGACGAGGACGTACCAGACCAGGCGTACGCCGCGCAGCCCGATGTTGCGCCCGACCGCGACCACGGTGGGATTGGCCGTGCGGAAGCCCTGGCTCACGTTGATCGCGATCGGCCAGATCACCGCGTTGGCGATCACCACGATCAGAGCCGTGGTGTTGATGCCGAACCACAGCATCGCCAGCGGCAGGATCGCGACCGCCGGGAGCGGGTTGAGCATCGAGGTGAGCAGGACCAGAAGGTCCTCGCCGATCTTCGTCCAGGTGGCGAGCGTGGTCAGCACGGCGGCGGCCACGATCCCGATGACAAGCGCCTGGCCGAGGATGCGCAGGGTCAGCAAGGTCGAGTCGACCAGAGCTCCGCTGCGTACGCCCTCGACCATCGCCTGCGCGACGTCGAGCGGCCCGACGAGCACGAGCGGGCTGACTCCGCCGAACCTGACACCGAGGTCCCAGGCGAGCAGCAGGACGAGGAGCAGGAGGCCGCGGCGTACGGCGGTGGGGATGTCGCCCCAGCGGGGCAGTCTCCTCTGCAGGTCGCCGGGCAGGTCGGCAGCGGTCCGGGAGGCGGTGGGCGGGGGAGCGGTCTGGGTCATGCTGCCGCCTCGCTCTCGCCGGACCCGTCGGTCCCGTCGCCGGCGAGCAGGGACCGCAGGCGGGTCTGGGCGGCGACGAAGGCCGGATCGGTGGGGTCGTCGAGGCCGCGTACGTCGAGCGTGTCCACGACGTGCGACGGGGGCGTCGAGAGGACGACGACCTGGTCGCCGACGTAGACCGCCTCGGCGATGCTGTGGGTGACGAAGAGGACGGTGATTCCGGTCTCGGCGGCTACCTCTTTGAGCTCGCGCTGGAGGCGATCACGGGTCTGGGCGTCGAGGGCGCCGAACGGCTCGTCCATGAGGAGTACGTCGGGTTCGAGCGCCAGCGCGCGGGCGATCGCGACCCGCTGCTTCATGCCGCCCGAGAGCTGGTGCGGATAGCGCGCCCCGGCCTGGTCGAGCCCCATCGTCGTCAGCCAGCGGTCGGCTCGCTCCCGGGCCTGCTCGCGGGTGCGTCCGTTGGCGCGCAGCGGGAACTCCAGGTTGCCCCGCACGGTGCGCCACGGGAAGAGCTGGTCGAACTCCTGGAAGACGACCGCCCGGTCGGGCCCCGGGGTGGCGATCGAGGTGCGGCCGGAGACGGTGATCGTGCCGGACCAGGGGCGTAGGAACCCGGCCGCGGCCTTCAGGATGGTCGACTTCCCGCAGCCCGACGGACCGAGCAGCATCGTCGTCGATCCACGCGGGACGGAGAACGAGACCCCGCCGACGGCGAGGTGCGGCTCACCGTCGACGAGATAGCCGAGGCGTACGTCGCTGACCTCGAGCATGGACACGGAAGGCCTCCAGGGATGTGGTCGTCAGAGTCGACTTAGAAAACTAAGTCACTCGACTATAGCGACCTGGAGAAGTGCTGGCCGGAGCGGCCCAGGGGTCGGACTTCTCGGGTGTTTCCTGCACTTCTCGGGCAATGCAACACCTGAGAAGTGCAGGGATACCCGGTTAACCGGGTATCCCGCCCGCGGCTACGGCGTGATGACGACCCCCACGACCCAGGTGATGGTGGCGAGGGTGGCGGCGGTGGCGTCGATCAGGATGAACAGGCCCATCGCCTTGAGGGCGGTCCAGGTGGAGGCCCAGGCGACGCGCGCGTCGCCGCCGTGGCGACGGAGCTCGGCGAGGAAGACGCCGACGGGGAAGCCGACGAAGAGACCGACGACGGGGATCACGAAGAAGCCGATGATGGCCAGGATCGCGCCGACGATCTGGGTCGACAGCGGCATCCCGGAGTCCTTGAGGTGCTTGCCGGGAATGGCGTACTTGGTGATCAGCCCGATGGCGATGAAGGCGGCCGAGATGCCGAAGATCACCCACCCGGTGGACTCTCCCAGCCAGATGGCCCAGCCGAGGATCGCGGCGGCGACGAGCAGCGCGCCGCCGGGGAGGACAGGGACGATGATGCCGGCGATGCCGAAGGCGATGACCAGCGCGACGAGAACTTCGACGAGACTCACGGAGCGAACCCTAGCCCCGTGGTACCCCACAGACGCCGAAGGCCCGGACCGTCGTGGTCCGGGCCTTCGGGGAGTCGGTGGGTGGGGTCAGTTCTTCTCGGTGAGCTTGTGTGTCTCGTCGGTGATCGAGCTCGCGATCTCCTTGAGCTTCTCACCGTGCTCGCGGGCGTGGTGGGCGCAGAACAGCAGTTCGCCGCCGGAGTGGAGCTCCGCGCGTACGTAGGCCTGCGCTCCGCACCGGTCGCAACGGTCCTCGGACGTGAGCGGCGAGCTGGTGGCAACGGCAGTGGTCACATCGGCCTCATTTCTGAATCATGATTGCGCCGGGATAACGTACGTGAGTCCTGGAAGATTCCCTAGCCTGGACTCTTACCGCGGTCGCACCTCTAATCCTTGCAGTTGTCGCTCCGGGTTGGGGATCCGGGTCGGACCTACCCCGCGGGACATCGCTGTCCGTGACAGACATTCTTACCTGTCGACCGACCATTTCGTGCATCGAAACCCGCAAGTTCCACGTAACGGACCGATCACGACGTACATGTGCCGCCCGATGGCGCGTGGGCCGGTTGCCGCGTGCCTGCGTGAGACCCGGGCGTGTCGCACGGTAGATTTCATCCGAGAAACACCCCCACGCAGTACCCGGGAACAACGCAGTTACGCAGGAGCCGATCATCTCTGACAACACCTACAACGCCGCGCACCTCCTCGTCCTCGAGGGCTTGGAGGCGGTGCGCAAGCGTCCCGGTATGTACATCGGCTCGACCGATACCCGCGGCCTCATGCACTGCCTGTGGGAGATCATCGACAACGGCGTCGACGAGGCGCTGGCAGGTGTCGCTGGTCACGTCGAGGTGACGATGCACCCCGACGGCTCGGTGGAGGTCTACGACGACGGTCGTGGCATCCCGACCGACAAGGAGCCCCGCACCGGGCTGCCGGGCGTCGAGGTGGTCGCGACCAAGCTGCACGCGGGCGGCAAGTTCGGTGGTGGCTCCTACAACGCGACCGGTGGTCTGCACGGCGTCGGCCTCTCGGTCGTCAACGCGCTCTCGAGCCGCATGGACATCGACGTGGACCGCTCGCCGGCCCAGCAGGGGATGTCGTTCCGCCGTGGTGTGCCCGGCGTGTTCGACGGCGACGGCCCGACGGCCGCCTTCACGCCGCAGAGCGGCCTGACCCGCAAGGGCAAGCGGGTCGCCAAGGGCAAGACCGGCACCAGAGTCAGGTTCTGGCCAGACCGGCAGATCTTCACCAAGGACGCCCGTTTCGAGCTCGAGGGGCTGCTCGGCCGGGCCCGGCAGACGAGCTTCATCGTCCCTGGGCTCGAGCTGGTCATCCGCGACCAGTCCGGCGAGGACCCGGTCGAGGAGAAGTTCCGCCACGACGGCGGCATCGCCGAGTTCGTCGACTTCCTGGCCAAGGACGAGCCGGTCAGCGGCGTACTTCGCCTGCAGGGTTCGGACACCTTCACCGAGACCGTGCCGATGCTCGACGACGCCGGCCACATGACGCCGCAGGACGTCGAGCGTGAGCTCGGCGTCGACATCGCGGTGCGGTGGGGCAGCGGCTACGACACCGAGATCCGCTCCTTCGTCAACGTGATCGCCACCCCGAAGGGCGGCACCCACGTCAGCGGCTTCGAGAACGCGCTGACCAAGACGTTCAACGACGCCATGCGCGCCGCCAAGGTGCTCAAGGTCAACGACAAGGACATCGTCAAGGAGGACATCCTCGAGGGGCTGACCTCGGTGGTGACGGTGCGCCTGGCCGAGCCGCAGTTCGAGGGCCAGACCAAGGAGATCCTCGGCACCCCGGCCGCTCGCAGCGTGGTGCGCAAGGTCGTCGCCGCGGAGATGAAGACGTTCCTCACCGAGTCGCGCGGGGCGCAGAAGCAGCAGGCCAAGCTGGTGATGGAGAAGGTCTACTCCGCCTCCAAGACCCGGCTCTCGCTGCGTCAGCAGAAGGAGAACCAGCGGCGCAAGAACGCGCTGGAGTCCTCCGCGCTGCCCTCCAAGCTCGCCGACTGCCGCACCACCGACGATCGGGCCGAGCTGTTCATCGTCGAGGGTGACTCCGCGCTCGGCACCGCCAAGGTGGCCCGCAACTCGGAGTTCCAGGCGCTGCTGCCGATCCGCGGCAAGATCCTCAACGTCCAGAAGGCCTCGGTCGGCGACATGCTGAAGAACACCGAGTGTTCCTCGATCATCCAGGTGGTCGGGACGGGCACCGGTCGCGGCTTCGACCTGGACGCGGCGCGCTACGGCAAGATCATCTTCATGGCCGACGCCGACTCCGACGGCGCCCACATCCGTACGCTGCTGGCGACCCTGTTCTTCAAGTACATGCCCGAGCTGATCGCCGCCGGCAAGGTCTACACCGCGGTCCCGCCGCTGCACCGGATCGAGATCTCCAACCCCAAGAAGGGGATGGACAAGTACATCTACACCTACTCAGACCCGGAGCTGCAGCGGAAGCTCGCCGAGCTGAAGAAGAAGAACGTCACCTGGAAGGACCCGGTGCAGCGCTACAAGGGTCTGGGTGAGATGGACGCCGACCAGCTGGCCGAGACCACCATGGACCCGCGCCACCGGACGCTTCGCCGGCTGACGCTGGACGATGCCGACGCGGCCGCGGCGGTCTTCGACCTGCTGATGGGCTCCGACGTCGCTCCGCGCAAGGAGTTCATCGTCGCCGGAGGCGGTCAGCTCTCCGAGACCGACCTCGACTTCTAGGGCCGTGACCTCAGCGATGGACCAGAAGGCAGCCCGGACAGCGGCGACCAAGGCGTTCAAGACGGGCGGCATGCCGCTGCGCAAGGGCCATCACCGGCTCGGCGACCCCAAGAGCGACGACATCGTCTGGTACGTCGACCTGCGCGCCCAGGGCGCCGGGCCGAGCGCGCCGCTGCGCTACGAGATCGGCTGCTGGGTCGCCGCCCTCGGCCATCCGGAGCCGGAGGGCGGTCCGGTCGACTGCCCGCTGCTGCTCGACCGGCCGGTCGCGGCCACCACCCCCGCCGAGATCGGTGAGGAGGTCGACGAGCTGGTGACGCTCGTCGCCGATCTCGACTCGGTCACCGCGCTGCGCGACGCGCTGGCGGAGGGAACGCTGGGGCGGCCGTTGGTCGACCAGTCGCTGCGTACGTTTCTGGACGGGTAGAGGCCCGGACGGTCAGCGCTCCGCCAGCAGGGCGAAGAGGTCGCCGACCTCACCCAGGTGGCCGAGCTTGTCGGGGTTGAGGACGTTGTGCATGCGTACGATCCGGCCGCCGTCGACGTCGAGGGCGATGACGCCCAGCAGGGCGCCGTCGGCACCACGGGTGAGCATCGCCGGCTGACCGTTGGCGTGGGAGAGCTCCAGGCGTACGCCGAAGCGCTCGCCCTGACGCATGAGCCCGAGCAGGAAGCGGGCGACGGCGACGGCGCCGAGCATCGGCTTCTGGATGGCCGGAGCCCGGCCGCCGCCGTCGGCGACGAACACGACGTCGTCGGCGAGCAGCCGCTCGAGGCCAGCGATGTCGCTCGCGGACAGGGCGGCGACGAACTGCGAGGCGAGCTGGTCGCGGCGCTCGCGTGAGGGCTCGAACCGCGGCGTGCCGTCGGCGATCCGCTTGCGGGCACGGGTGAAGATCTGGCGGCAGTTGGTCGCGCTCTTGTCGACGACGGGGGCGATGTCCTCGTAGTCGTAGCCCAGCACCTCACGCAGCACGAACACCGCGCGCTCGACCGGGGTGAGCGACTCCAGCAGCACCAGGAACGCGGTGCTGACGGTCTCGTCGAGCTCGAGGCGGTGGCTCGGGTCCTCGTCGGAGATCAGGATCGGCTCGGGCAGCCACGGGCCGACGTACTGCTCACGGCGGTGGCGGGCCGAGCGCAGGGTGTCGATGGCGATCCGGGTGGTGACCGTGGTGGCGTACGCATCGAGGTTGTCGACCTCTTCGTCGCTGCGGTGCATCCGCAGGAACGCCTCCTGCACGATGTCCTCCGCCTCGGCGACGCTGCCGAGCATCCGGTAGGCGATCGAGAACATCAGCGGGCGAAGCCCGTCATGAGCGCTTGCGAGGTCCACGAGTGCAGGACCTTACGCCAGCTGTCACAGGAGCGCAGGTTGTTTCGTCGGTGGGGTCAACAACGACGAAAGGAACAGAACGATGCGTATCTTCATCGCAGGCGGAACCGGTGCGGTCGGAGTCCGGATGGTGCCGCTCCTGGTGGCCGCCGGACACGAGGTCTACGGCTCGACCCGGCACGACGCGGGGCTCGAGACCCTGGCTGCCATGGGCGCGACCGGGATCGTGATGGACCCGCTGGACGCGCAGAGCGTCCACGACGCCGTCGCCAAGGCCGAGCCCGAGGTCGTCGTGCACCAGCTCACCGCGCTGGGCAGCCTCAGCGGCAACCTGAAGAAGTGGGACCAGGACTTCGCGATGACCAACCGGTTGCGTACCGAGGGCACCGACCACCTGCTGGCGGCGGCCCGGGCAGCCGGGGTGCGGCGGTTCATCGCGCAGAGCTTCGGCGGCGGCTGGACCCACGAGCGCACCGGCGGCTGGGTCAAGGACGAGACCGACCCGCTCATCGACGACCCCGGCAAGGAGGCGCGAGGCACCCTGGCGGCGATCCGTCACCTGGAGTCCGCGGTCACCGCGGCGACCGACCTCGAAGGCGTCGTGCTCCGCTACGGCAACTTCTACGGCCCCGGCAACGCCACCTCCCGTGAGGGCGCGCTCGGCGAGATGCTGCGCAAGGGCAAGATGCCGGTGGTCGGCGGCGGCACCGGGGTGTGGTCGTTCGTCCACATCGACGACGTCGCCTCCGCGACCGTCGCGGCCCTCGACCGGGGCGCGCCGGGCATCTACAACATCGTCGACGACGAGCCGGCTCCGGTGAACCAGTGGATCCCGCTCCTGGCCGAGGAGGTCGGCGGCAAGAACCCGATGCGACTGCCGGCCTGGCTCGCCCGGCCGCTGCTCGGCGAGTTCGGGGTCGCGCTGATGACCTCGGTGCGAGGCTCCTCGAACGCCAAGGCGAAGCGGGAGCTCGGCTGGACGCCGTCGTACGCCACCTGGCGCGAGGGCTTCCGGACCGGGATCGGCTGATCGTGGTTATGGTGGCGCGGTGAAGATGATCGCGTTGCAGGACGAGTGGTGGCCGACGATGACCTGCTTCGGGTGTGGGCCTGCCAACGCCCAGGGGCTCCAGCTGAAGAGCTATCCGCAGCTGGACGGGAGCGTGACCGCGACCTTCCAGCCGTGGCCGCAGCACGAC
Source organism: Nocardioides sp. NBC_00850 (assembly GCF_045207335.1). Lineage (NCBI taxonomy): Bacteria > Bacillati > Actinomycetota > Actinomycetes > Propionibacteriales > Nocardioidaceae > Nocardioides > Nocardioides sp. NBC_00850. Next base: position 4,818,006 of record NZ_CP108845.1, on the reverse strand, counting down.
AACGGCGGCGGGTTCCTCAACGGCGGGATCATCGCGACCGTGCTCGACTGCCACAGCGCCGCCGCGGTGCACCAGGAGGCCTTCCTCAACGGCTGGATGCCTGCCGAGGGGGAGTCGCTGGCCTACGTCACGGCCGGGATCGACGTACGCTACCGGCGGCCGGCTCCGCTCAGGGAGCCGGTCACGCTCGTCGCCGCCACCAAGGACGCCAGCGAGGACCAGATCACCTCGCTGGTGCGGCTGGAGTGGGACGGGAAGGTCCGCGCCGAGGGCGAGGCGCTGTGGAAGCGCTGGCGCCCCCGCGACTGAGAAGATTGAGGGAACGGCCCCCACCAGGTGAGGGCCGTTCCGTATTTCTCGGTCGAGCTAGTCGAGCAGCTCGGTCACCGTGCCGGCGGCGACGGTGTGACCGCCTTCGCGGACCGCGAAGCCGAGTCCGACGTTCATCGCGATCGGCTTCTCCAGCTCCACTCCGAGCTCGATCGTGTCGCCAGGCATGACCAGGGCGATCTCACCCAGGTCGATCCCGCCGGGCACGTCAGTGGTCCGGAAGTAGAACTGCGGCCGGTAGTCCGCGGCGAACGGGGTGTGCCGGCCACCCTCGGCAGTGGACAGCGCGTGCAGGTTCGCCCGGAACTTCCGGTGCGGCCGTACGCTGCCCGGCAGCGCCACCACCTGGCCGCGACGGACCTCGTCGCGCTTGACGCCACGCAGCAGCACCGCCGCGTTGTCGCCCGCGTCCGCGGACTCCAGCGACTTGCCGAACGTCTCGAGGCCGATCGCCGTGCTGGTGATCGTCGCGCCGAGGCCCACGACCTCGACCGCGTCGCCGACCTTCAGCGACCCGCGCTCGACGGCACCGGTGACCACCGTGCCGCGGCCGGTGATGGTGACCACGTTCTCGATCGGCATCAGGAACGGCTCGCCGAGCTCACGCTCCGGCACCGGCACGTAGCCGTCGATCGCGTCCAGCAGGTCACCGATCGCGGCGGTCCACTCCGGGTCGCCCTCCAGCGCCTTCAGCCCGGAGACCCGGACGACAGGTACGTCGTCGCCGGGGAACCCGTACTCCGAGAGGAGGTCACGGACCTCCAGCTCGACCAGGTCGAGCAGCTCGGGGTCGTCGACGGTGTCGGCCTTGTTGAGCGCCACCACCAGGTACGGCACGCCCACCCGGCGCGCGAGCAGCACGTGCTCGCGCGTCTGCGGCATGGCGCCGTCCTGCGCGGAGACGACCAGGATCGCGGCGTCCACCTGGGCGGCGCCGGTGATCATGTTCTTCACGTAGTCGGCGTGCCCGGGCATGTCGACGTGCGCGTAGTGCCGGGTGGCGGTCTCGTACTCGACGTGCGAGATGTTGATCGTGATCCCGCGCTGCAGCTCCTCCGGCGCACGGTCGATGCCGTCGAAGGCGATGAAGCGGTTCACGCTCGGGTCGCGCTCCGCGAGCACCTTGGTGATCGCGGCGGTCAGGGTGGTCTTGCCGTGGTCGACGTGACCCATCGTCCCGATGTTGAGGTGCGGCTTGGTCCGCACGAACTGGCCCTTGGCCATGAGAGTTCCTTCGTCAGTCAGAAGATTTCGGGGTGAGCCAGGACCCTCCGGCAAGCCCTCACAGCGCTGTCACCGCGGTGAGGGGGCCGGTGCGGGCCACCCTCCTCCGCGGGTCCTGCAGAGCAGGAGGAGGGTCAGCTTCGCGCGCCGGTGCAATCGACTGACGGTGCCCACGTGGGAGCGCCCGTCAGGCTCATGCCTGACAGGTGGTGCTCGGAAACCACGCGGAACATGTTGATCACGTTAGGTGCCAACACGGACACCAGCAATGTAATTCCCGGCTAGCGCGTCTCCAGGCGTACGACGACCGACTTCGAGGTCGGGGTGCGGCTGCCGTCGGCGTAGGAGTCGAGCGGGATGAGGACGTTCGTCTCCGGGAAGTACGCCGCGGCGGAGCCGCGCGGGGTGGCGTACGCGACCACGCGGAAGCCCTCGGCGCGGCGCTCGCCGTCGGTCCAGACCGAGACGATGTCGACGGTGTCGCCGTCGGCGATGCCGAGCTCGCTGAGGTCTTCGGGGTTGACGAAGACGACGTGGCGCCCGCCCTTGATGCCGCGGTAGCGGTCGTTGTAGCCGTAGACCGTGGTGTTGAACTGGTCGTGGGAGCGCAGCGTCTGCAGCAGCAGGTGGCCCGGGGGAGCCGAGACCGCGGTCAGCGGGTTGGCGGTGACCAGGGCCCGGCCGGTCGCGGTGTTGAAGCTGCGCGAGTCGCGGGGACCGTTGGGCAGGGCGAAGCCGCCGGGTGCCTTCAGCCGGGTCTCGAAGTCCTCGAACCCGGGGATCACCGCGGAGATGTGCCAGCGGATCCGGGAGTAGTCCGAGCCCATCGTGGCCCAGTCGACGCCCTGGTCCGAGCCGAACAGCGCCTCGCCGATGGCGCAGACGATGCCGACCTCGCTGCGCAGCTCCTTCGAACCGGGTAGCAGCCGGCCGTAGGAGGCGTGGACCATGCCCATCGAGTCCTCGACGGTGACGTACTGCTCGCGGCCGCCGGTCTGGTCGCGCTCGGTGCGGCCCAGGCAGGGGAGGATCAGGCTCTCGCGGCCGTGGTGGAGGTGGCTGCGGTTGAGCTTGGTCGAGATCTGGACGGTGAGGCCGACGTTGGCCAGCGCGGCCGTGGTGACGGCGGTGTCGGGGGTCGCGGCGGCGAAGTTGCCGCCCAGGGCGAGGAAGACGTCGACGGCGCCGTCGCGCATCGCCTCGATGGCGGCGACCACGTCGAAACCGTCCTCACGCGGCGGCTTGATGCCGAACTCGGCACCGACCGCGTCGAGGAACCACGCCGGCGGCTTCTCCCAGATGCCCATCGTGCGGTCGCCCTGGACGTTGGAGTGGCCGCGGACCGGGCAGGCGCCCGCGCCGGGCTTGCCGATGTTGCCACGCAGCAGCAGGAACGAGGCGATCTCGCGGATCGTGGCGACCGAGTTCTTGTGCTGGGTCAGTCCCATCGCCCAGCACACGATGACACGCTCGCGGGACTCGACCAGGTCGGTCAGGGACTCGATCTCCTCGCGGGAGATGCCGCTGAGCCGGGTGATCTCATCCCACTCCATGGCTGCCCACGCCTGCGCCGCGACCTCGAAGCCGTCGGTGTGCTCCTCGATGAAGGGGTGCGCGATGGCGTCGCGCTCGACGAGCAGCTTGTTGATCCCGGCGAACAGCGCCAGGTCGCCGTTGACCTGCACGGGCACGTGGACGTCGGCGAGCTGGGTGCCGACGCCGGTGACGCCGCGTACGGTCTGGGGGTTGCGGAACCGCCCCATTCCGGCCTCGCGCAGCGGGTTGATCGAGACGACCTTGGCGCCGTTCTCCTTGGCGGACTCGAGCGCGGTCAGCATCCGCGGGTGGTTGGTGCCGGGGTTCTGGCCGACCACGAAGATCAGATCGGAGTGTTCGGCGAGATCGTCGTAGGTGACCGTGCCCTTGCCGATGCCGATGACCTCACCGAGCGCGGTGCCGCTGGACTCGTGGCACATGTTGGAGCAGTCGGGCAGGTTGTTGGTGCCGAGCTGGCGGGCGAGCAGCTGGTAGGCGAACGCGGCCTCGTTGGACGCGCGGCCGGAGGTGTAGAAGACCGAACGGTCGGGGTCGGTCGCCCGCATGCGGTCGGCGATCAGCGAGATCGCGTCGGACCAGGTGATGGGGGAGTAGTGGGTCTCGCCGGGGGCGACGTACATCGGCTCGGTCAGCCGGCCCTGCGACTCCAGCCAGTGGTCGTCGCGCTCGTTGAGCGAGGCGATCGAGTTGGCCGCGAAGAAGTCGCGTTCGACCCGCTTGCGGGTCGCCTCCCACGCCACCGCCTTGGCGCCGTTCTCGCAGAACTCCGCCGCCTTGCGGTGGTCGGGGTCCGGCCAGGCGCACGAGGGGCAGTCGAAGCCCCCGACCTGGTTGACCTTGAGCAGCGTCTGCAGGCTGCGCTTGGGGCCCATCTCGCGCAGCGCGTACTCCATCGAGTGGGCCACCCCGGGGAGTCCGACCGCGGCCGTCTCCGGCTCGGTGACGCGGAGGGTGGGTTCGGGCAGGTCTACGGAGTGCTCGGTGCTCACCCGAGGCACACTACTCCGAGGCGATGGCCTTGAGGACGTCTTCCCTCCCGGCGCGGATGGCCGGGAGGAGCGCGGCCAGGACGCCGACGACCACCGCGATCGCCATGAAGACGGCCAGCTGGTCGAGCGGCACCCACAGGCTGGTGAGGTCTTCGCGCAGCGCGTCGCGCAGCAGCACCCCGAAGAGCACCCCGAGGGCGAGCCCGAGGACCGCGCCGAGCACCGCGATCGTCACCGACTCCAGGGTGATCATCCGGCGCAGCTGGCTGCGGGAGAGACCGATGGCGCGCAGCAGCCCGATCTCGCGGGTGCGCTCGATGACGCTGAGGCCGAGGGTGTTGACGATGCCGATCACGGCGATCACGATCGCCAGCGCGAGCAGGCCGTAGATCATGTAGAGCAGCTGGTTGACCTGCCCCTTGATCGACTCGGCGAACTCGTCCTTGTCCTGCACCGCGACCACCGGCTGGTCCTCGACGAGCTTGTCGAGACGGTCGTGGACGACGGCCGGGTCGGCTCCGCGGGCGAGCATGATGCTCAGCGAGGCGTCCTCGCGCGGCACCTTGGCCGCGACGAGGTCCTCGATGCGCACCGTGATGTCGCCGGTGACCTGGGTCCGGGCGATGATCCCGCTGATCTGCGGTCGCTGCTGGCGGCCGCTGACGAAGGTGAGGTCGATGCGGTCACCGAGCTGCCACTTGTGCTCCTTCGCGGCCTCGTCGGTGACCAGCACCTGGCCGGGCTTGACGTCCTCGCTGCCCTCGAGCACGTCGAGGTCATAGACCTGTGGCAGGTGCTCGTCGACGCCGAAGAGGAACGCGACCTCGTTCTTCTTCGGGTTCTGCAGGTCCACCTTGCCGACGACGGCCTGGGCGATCTGGGAACGGGAGACGGTCGCGACGCCCTCCACCTTCTCCATCTCGTCGCCGATCGAGGTCGGGAACGGGGTGAAGGTCGGGCTCTGCACGACCAGGTCGGGCTTGAACTGCTCCTCGACCACGTCGGAGATCGAGGCGTTCATCGAGGCGGCGAGCACGCCGATCAGGGAGACCAGCGCCAGGCCGATCATCAGCGCCGACGCGGTGGCGCCGGTGCGCCGTGGGTCGCGCATCGCGTTCTGGCCGGCCAGCTTGCCGGTCATCCCGAAGAGCGCCCCCGAGACCGTACGCAGCGCCGCCAGCACCGGGCGGCCCAGGAACGCGCTGATCCAGGCCACCGAGAGGATCGAGATCCCGGCTCCGACACCCACCCACAGCGCCGGGCTCGTCGGCACGTCGAACCCGCCGGGAAGACTGATCTCCGGGACCCCGATCCGTGGCACCGCAGCGATCGCGAGCCCGGCGGCCAGCAGCACGAGCCCCACCGACGTACGCAGGATGGTGGATCTGGCCGGAGGCTGGGTGTCCTCGCGCATCGCCGCCACCGGCGGGACCTTTCCGGCCCGGCGGGAGGGGAGCAGGGCCGCTGCGAGCGTGACGCAGACGCCCACGGCGTAGGAGATCCAGATGGTGCGCGGGGTGAGGACGAGGACGTCGGAGGCGATCTCCAGCCCCGCCTGGCGGAAGGCGGCGGCCAGGCCGTGGGCTAGCCCCCAGCCGGCGAGGACGCCGATGGTGGCCGCGATCAGCGACATCACCAGCGCCTCGAAGAGCACCGAGGTGGTGACCTGGCGGCGGGAGGCCCCCAGGGCGCGCAGCAGCGCCAGCTGGCGGGAGCGCTGCGCGATCAGGATCGAGAAGGTGTTGACGATGATGAAGGCGCCGACGATGACCGCGATCACCGCGAAGACGATCAGGAAGACCGAGATCACGTCGAGGAACTCGCCGATCGCGTCCTCGGACTCCTCGACCATCTTGTCGCCGGTGACGGCCTCGAAACCCTTCGGGACCACCGTCTCCGCGGCCTCGACGAGCTCCTTCTGGGAGACCCCGGGGGCGGCCGTCAACGAGATCCCGGAGTAGACGTCCTTGCCGTCGGTGAACAGACTCTGGGCGCCTGCGGTGCTGAAGATCAGCAGCTGCGCGCCCGCGGTGCCACCGCCGTTGAAGGAGGCGGTGCCGGTGAGGGTGACCTTGCGGCGGGTCTCGCCCTGGGGTGCGATCAGGGTGACGGAGTCTCCCACCTGGTAGCCGGCCTTCTCCGCGGTCGCCTCGTCGAGGACGAGCTCCTTGTCCCCGGTCGGCCAGCTCCCTCGGATGAGCTCGAGCGACGGCTCGCCGAGCAGGTTGGGGGTTCCGGTGTGGTTGAACGCCAGCGTCGGCGCACCCGAGCTGCTGACCAGCTTGTCGTCGGTGTCGAGCACATAGAGGCCGGCGCCCTGGACGACGCCGTCGGCGCGGGCGACCTCCGGCAGCGTACGCAGCTCCTCGATGGCCGCCGGTTCCAGCGTGGCCGCGCCGCCACTGCCGGGGCGGCTGGCCTCGGCCGAGCTGGCGCTGTTGGTCGGGCGTACCTGTCCGTCGGGCGTGGAGCCGTTGATGATCCCGGAGAAGGTGCGGTCGAGCCCGTGCGAGAAGGTGAGTACGCCGGCCAGGAACGCCACGCCCAGGACGATTGCGAGCGTCGACATGAGCAGGCGCACCTTGTGCGCGGCGAGGTTGCGCAGTGTCAGCCGGAGCACGCTGCCACCTCCCCGCTTCGCGGGGTCACTCCCTCGCTCGGCACGAGCGGACGAGCAAGCTCCGCGCTGCGCGCGGTTACTCCCTCGCTCGGCGCGAACGGACGAGCAAGCTCGCCGCTCGACCTCGCTCCGGTCGTCTCGCCGCTCGATCTCGCTCCGGTCGTCGCCGTTGCGCAAGCGCCAGAGTACAGACGTGGCGGCGTGCCGATTGTTTGGTTCACTCGCTGACGCTCGTTCACCCTCAGGCGCCTTCGCCGATCGGAGCCAGGCCCATCGCCCGCGCCTGCAGGTCGGCCATGTGGGCCAGGATCTCCTCGCGGCTCGGCTTGGCCAGCTCGTCGACGACGCGGCCGTCGGCCAGGAAGATCACCCGATCGCAGTAGGAGGCGGCGACCGGGTCGTGGGAGACCATGACGATGGTCTGGCCCAGGTCGTCGACGCTGTGGCGCAGGAAGTCGAGCACCTGGGCGGCAGAGGTGGAGTCGAGGTTGCCGGTCGGCTCGTCGGCGAAGACGATGTCGGGCTTGGAGACCAGCGCCCGGGCACAGGCGACGCGCTGCTGTTGTCCACCGGAGAGCTCGCTCGGCTTGTGGGAGAGCCGCGGCCGCAGGTCGACCGTGTCGATGACCTGGTCGAACCACCCCGGGTCCGGCTTCTTCCGGGCCAGCGAGAGCGGCAGCAGGATGTTCTCCTGCGCGGTCAGCGTCGGCACCAGGTTGAACGCCTGGAAGACGAACCCGATCTTGTCGCGCCGCAGCGAGGTGAGGCGGCGGTCGCGCATCTTGCCGAGCTTGCGACCGCCGACGACCACCTCGCCCGTCGTGGGCTTGTCGAGCGCGGCCAGGCAGTGCATCAGCGTCGACTTGCCCGAGCCCGAAGGACCCATGATCGCGGTGAACTGCCCCGCGTAGAGATCCAGGCTCACGCCGTCGAGCGCGCGGACCTCTGCGGCGCCCTTGCCGTAGGTCTTGTGCAGGTCGATCGCCTGGGCGGCGATCTCACGCTGTGCCGGTTCTGTGAGGCTCACGCCTCAACTCTTGCCTACAGGTGGTTGGGGCGCATGCCAATTCAGAGGTAGATCTCGCCCCGCTTCGCGGGGTCGTGGATTCAGACCTTCTGGTTGAGCAGCCCGGTGTCGACGTCGTAGATGAACCCGCCGACCTTGACGTCCTCGGGGACGAACGGGTGCGAGCGGACCTTGGCGACGTCCTCGGCGAGCGCGCGGACCTGGTCGTCGACGACGTGCAGGTGGAGCCAGGACGCGTCCTGACCGGCGGACTCGGCGAGCTTGGCGCGCAGCTCGGCCTCGGTGTTGGAAGCGACCGCACAGCGGGTGTGGGGCACGATCAGGATGCGCTTGACGTTGAGGAGGTGCACGCCGAGCACGAGTGCCTCCATCGCCTGCGGGGTCACCCGGCCGCCCGGGTTGCGGAAGATCTTGGCGTCCCCGAGGCTCAGGCCCAGCATGGCCAGCGGCTCGATGCGGGAGTCCATGCAGGTCACGATCGCTACTCCGGCGTGGGCGACGCCGTCGAAGCCGCCGGTGTCGAACGTCTCGGCGTAGGTCTGGTTCGCGGCAAGCAGGTCATCGAAATCGGCCATGACGTCAAGGTAGCCGATATCCGCGGGCCGTCCGCGCGCTGTTTCAGATAGCGTGCGAGATGTGATCGACGCCCTACTCGAGCCCAGTGACCTGCCCCACCGCCTGCCCCGTTTCGCGGACATCTCGATCGAGGACTACGGCCCGGCGATCGAGCAGGGGATGGCCGAGCAGCTGGCCGCACTCACCGCGATCACGGCCTCGGCCGAGGAGCCGACGTTCGAGAACACCCTGGTCGCCCTGGAGCGGTCCGGTGAGCGGCTGGACCGGGTCCTGCGGGTCTTCTTCTCGCTGCTCTCCGCGGACTCCGACGACGATCTCGACGAGCTCCATGCTGCGTACGCTCCGCGGCTGGCGGCCCACCACGACGCGCTGCTCCTCGACGACGCGCTCTTCGCCCGGGTGAACGCGGTCTATGAGAAGCGGGCCGAGCTGGAGGGCGAGGACCGCTATCTGGTCGAGCGCTACCACCGCGACTTCGTGCTCGCCGGTGCTGCCCTGGGGCCCGCGGAGAAGGCACGGCTGCGGGAGCTCAACCAGGAGATCTCCGGCCTGGAGGCGGCCTTCGGGCAGGCGGCGCAGGCCGACTCCAACGACCTCGCCGTGGTCGTCGACACCGTCGAGGAGCTCGCCGGGCTGACCCCGGGGGAGATCTCCGCCGCTGCGGCGGCCGCAGAGGGCAGGGGGCTGGCGGGCAGGTTCCTGATCACGCTGACCCTGTTCACCGCCCACCCCTACCTGTCGGTGCTGGAGAACCGAGAGCTGCGGCAGCGGCTGTTCGAGGCGCAGCTCGCCCGCGGTTCGCGCGGCAACGCCAACGACACCCGCGGCATCGCGCTCGACGCGCTGCGGCTGCGGGCCGAGAAGGCGCAGCTGCTCGGCTTCGACAGCTATGCCGGTCTGGTGACCGCCGACAACACGGCCGGCACCCCGAAGGCCGTCCGCGACATGCTGGAGCGGCTCGCCTCGCCGGCGGCTCGCAACGCGCGGGCCGAGCAGGCCGCCCTCGAGGCGTCGGCTCGCTCAGAAAATGGGCAGAGCACGATCGAGGCCTGGGACTGGCCCTTCTACGCGGAGAAGGTCCGGGTCTCGGAGTACGACGTCGACCTGGCCGTCCTGCGGCCGTGGTTCGAGGCCGACCGGGTGCTGCGCGACGGCGTCTTCTTCGCCGCCGGCCGGCTCTACGGGCTGACCTTCGAGGAGCGCCCCGACCTGCAGGGCTACCACCCCGAGGTACGCGTCTTCGAGGTCTCCCGCGACGGCGAGCCGATCGGGCTCTTCCTGCTCGACCTCTACACCCGGGACTCGAAGAAGGGCGGTGCGTGGATGAACTCCTACGTCACCGCCAACACGCTGCTGGGTGAGCCGTCGGCGGTCGTGACCAACAACCTCAACGTGCCCAAGCCGGCGCCGGGGGAGCCGACGCTGCTCACCTTCGACCAGGTCAACACGCTCTTCCACGAGTTCGGGCACGCGCTCCACGGGCTGCTGGCGCGGGCGACCTACCCGCGGTTCGCGGCGACGTCGGTCTACCGCGACTTCGTCGAGTACCCGTCGCAGGTCAACGAGATGTGGATGCTGTGGCCCGAGGTGCTCGCCAACTACGCCGTGCATCACGAGACCGGTGAGCCGATCCCGGCCGACGTGCTCGGCAAGCTCGAGGCGTCCGCCACGTTCAACGAGGGGTTCGCGACGTCCGAATACCTGGCCGCAGCGCTCATCGACCTGGCCTGGCACGAGCTCGGCCCGGCCGAGGTGCCGACCTCGCCGGAGGCGGTCGAGGAGTTCGAGGCGGCCGCGCTCTCGGCTGTCGGCCTGGACAACCCGGCGGTGCGGGCCCGCTACTACACGGCGTACTTCAAGCACATCTTCGGTGGCTACGCCTCGGCCTACTACTCCTACATCTGGTCCGAGGTCCTCGACGCCGACACGGTCGCGTGGTTCAAGGAGAACGGCGGCCTTACCAGGGAGAACGGCGAGGCGTACGTCCGCTATGTGATCGGCATCGGCGGCACTCGGGACCCGCTGGAGTCCTATGCGGAGTGGCGCGGCCGTCCGGCCCCGATCGCTCCGCTGCTGGAGCGTCGCGGCCTCGCCTGAGGCGTTCGAATCACCGTCAAGCGGCGCCGTTTATCAACTACATGGTTGACAAGCGGCGCCGCTTCGGGCTTTCCTGGTAGTCAACCAATCGGTTGAATAGCGGAGAGTGGTGGGGACGATGACGGTGATCATGCAGGCGGTCGTGTCGGTCGACGGGTTCATCGGCTACGAGGACGACATGCCGGGGCACCTGTTCGACTGGTACAACAACGGCGACGTCGAGGTGCTCGGCGGCGCTGGCCGGATCTCCAAGGCGTCGTGGGAATACGTACGCGACTTCTGGGAGACCTCGACGACGATGGTGATCGGACGCCATCTCTTCGACATCACGAACGGCTGGGAGGGCAAGCCGCCGACCGGCGACCACGTGGTGGTCGTCAGCCACCGGCCCAAGCCGGAGGGGTGGCATCCCGAGGCCAGCTACCACTTCGAGACCTCGGTCGAGGCGGGCATCGCCAAGGCGAAGGAGCTGGCCGGCGGCACCCCGATCGGCCTGTGCGCCGGCGAGGTGGCGGGTCAGGCGCTCGCTGCCGGGCTGGTGGACGAGATCCAGCTCGATGTCGCACCGTTGCTCATCGGCAGGGGAAAGCCGTTCTTCGGGACGTACGCATCATCGGTGCTGCTCAGTGATCCCGAGGTGGTCCAGGGCGACCGGGTGACGCATCTGCGGTACCGCGTCGAGGGTCCGGCCGACCCTGGCCACTCGGCCTGGAACGCCTGAGGATCAGCGATCCCGCGGGTCTGCGGGTCCTGCCCAGCTGGACTGCGGGTCGCTGGCGGGGAAGGTCTCTTCCTCGGTCTCGTCCTGGCGATCGCGCTCCTCGCCTTCCTCCTCGACCCGCTCCGGGGTGGGGAAGGGGATCGGGGCCTCGGTGCTCTCGTCGGCGCCGGTCGCGGGGTCCTTGGTTTCCTTCTCGACCATGTTCTCTGCTCCCATCTGAAGACTTCGATGCTGTCGTCGATGCCGTTCAGCATCCACTGTGCCACGTCACGATCGGAGCGCGTCCTTGACACGGTCGACGATGGAGTGGAACGGCATCGTGGCCACCTGCTTGGGCACCGATCCGGCGGAGCCGGGGTGAGGGTGGGTCGGTGCGACGAGCTCGGTCGCGTTCAGCCGCTTGCCCATCATGTGCCGGGACGTCTCGTCGATCGTGGTGAGCAGCAGCGGGAACTCGACTCGCTCCTCCTCCTCGGCGTGCTGCTCGACCGCGATCTGGAAGATCGGGAACGTCTCGTCGAACTCGGGGCTGTCGACGCCGACCTCCTCGAGCCGGGCCAGCATCTCGAGGGCTTCCTTCTCGTCGGCGTTGAGCGCCTTGGCGAGCGTCTCGCTGCCATGGGTCGAGGTGACCGTGTGGACGACGATCTGCTCCGCGGTCTCGTGCACGGCAAGCAGGACCCGGAGATCGTCGAACGCCTGGCGCTTGGCCGCGCCCTCGGAGTTCGCCACCGTCGCGCAGAGCTGCCGGATGCCGGCGTGCTGCTGCAGGAGGATCCTGACCACGTCGCCGTCGGGTAGCTCGGAGGCCTTCTTGAGGTCTTCGGTCACGTGGGACATGGGCTGCTCCTGTCTCAGGATCTGTATGGACATTTGCCCTGGTACCCGCGGCGTGTTCTGCCCATACGCCTGTCCAATTGACCACTGATCTGAGAAGGTTCAGATGTGATGAGGTTGGGGGTGTTGCGGGTCGCGGTGGTCAGTCCGCAGGAGGTTGTCATGCGCGGGCTCATCAGCATGCTCGCGGACTTTCCTGACCGAGTGGTCGTGACCGCTCTTCCGTCGGTACGCAGCCGGGCTCCGGGCGTCGACGTGATCCTCTACGACACCTTCGGTCTGTACCTGAGCGACGGCGCCGACCTGCAGCATCTGCTGCACGAGACCGACGCCGAGGTGCTGGTCTTCAGCCGCGACATGCGCCCCGATCTGCGGGCCCAGGCCTATTCGCTGGGAGCCCGTGCCTGGGTGTCGATGAGCGTGCACGCCGGTGAGCTCGTACGCAGCATCGAGCTCGCCGCCGCCGGGCAGCCGATCGGCGAGCACGAGGACCGGATGAGCACGGTGGCTGGGCTCAGCACTCGCGAGGTCGAGGTGCTCGCACTGATCACCCAGGGGCTGTCCAACAAGGAGATCGCCGAGAAGCTCGTCGTGAGCGTGAACACGCTCAAGAGCCACATCCGACAGGCCTACCGCAAGATCGACGTCACCACCCGCAGCCAGGCGGTGAGCTGGGCGATCACCCACGGGTTTGCGCCCCCCGACGAGAATTCCCTGGAGTCGAGTGCATCCGTTGGGGCCCGGATGGTTACCGATAGCTTATCGACAGAGCAGTCTGGGTGACTGCCGCCGGCCACGCAGGGGGTGGACACCACGATTGCCCTGTCGGTGCCGCGGTCTCGGCAACGGACCCGGGACCGCGGTCCTAACCCCCAGGGGTGAGTGTGCTGTGGGGGTTGAGCTCACCCCTGGGGGCCATTTCTCTCCTGAGCCGGCGCTTTTCGCTGGTCCGCGCGAAAGACTCGGACCATGGACAGGACACAGGAAGCATCGCCGTTGCCTCCGCTTCAGCAGGACTCGCCGCTTCTGGCTCCGCTTCAGCAGGAGGATCTGGTCGTACGCCACCTCCCGGTGGCCCGTTCACTCGCCGCCCGCTACTCGGGCCGCGGTGTCGAGGCCGACGACCTCCGCCAGGCCGCGCACATGGGGCTGGTGAAGGCTGCCCGCCGCTACGACCCCGCCGAGGGTGAGTTCCTGACCTATGCGGTGCCGATGGCCAAGGGCGAGATCCGCCACTGCTTCCGCGAGCTGGCCCGCTGCGTACGTCCGCAAGGTGCGGACGATGAGCTGCTCGAGCAGATGGGGGAGTCCGACCCCGGCTTCGAGCGCGCCGAGGCGCGCGTCCTGGTCGCGGAGGCGATCGGCGGTCTCCGGGAGACGGACCTGATGATCCTGCGGCTGCGCTTCGTCGACGGTCTTTCTCAGGCCGAGATCGGCGAGCGGATCGGTGCCACCCAGGCGCAGGTCTCCCGCGCCCTGGCCCGGATCATTCGCCGGATGCGGGTCGCCGTCGCCGCGTAACCGATGCATCTGGGGGGTACCGGAAGACATGACTACCCAAGCCGTCATCTTCACCGTGATCGGGGTGATCGTCATCCTGGCCGGCATCGCCGCCTGGCTCTACGACGCCCGCCGGAACAAGCGCGTCGCCGATGACGAGGAGCGCTTCGATCAGCCGAGAAGGAGGAGGAGCTGAGATGCCGCAACGTGCCTGGAGCAAGAAGCGAGAACGACAGTACGAGCACATCAAGGAAGGTCTGCTCGAGCGCGGTGAGAACGAGGACACCGCCGAGGAGATCGCGGCTCGTACGGTGAACAAGGAGCGCGCCCGCGGGGGAGAGTCCCGCGAACGCAGCCGCACCTCGACCAAGGACATCTCCTCAGGCCGCCGCGGTGGCTTACGCAGCCACCGCGGCTCGGGTGGGCGAACCAAGGCTCAGCTGTACGAAGAGGCCAAGGACAAGAACGTCAAGGGGCGTTCGAAGATGAGCAAGGCCGAGCTCGAGAAGGCTGTTGGGCGCTAGCGGAGAGATTCCCCACTGCACTGAATGTTCCCCACCCTCCGGAGGGTGGGGAACATTCAGTGCAGTGGGGAACGCGTCGAAGCAGCCAAGGGCTAGGGATGCGGCCTGGAGACGTAGGCCGTCGAGGTCCGTTCGAAGACGCCGTCAGCGGTCTCCGGAGACGGCGCGGTCGGAGCTCGGTGGTCGCCGGGGCGCCCGAGCGGGAAGGTCTCGGACATGATGCCGATCCGCTCGCGGGCGAGGCCCATGGTGATGCCGGCTCCGTCACGTAGCTTCTCGTACGTGGCGGCGGGGTAGCGGCCGACGACGTAGCCGGCTACCCCACCAAGGGCGAAGGTGAAGAGGTTGCGTTTCGTCCTCACTTCTTCTTCCCTCCCTTGAACTTTCGCAGCAGAGCGTCGGTGCCCTTCTTGCGGATGACGGTGGTGGCGACGGTGATCACGATCGGGGCCGCGAAGGCGGCGACAGCGGTGATCCGCTTGCCCCAGGACGACTCCTGCCACTTGGTCTTGGGCGTCGTGCCGTTCCACAGCGAGCGCTGAGCGTTCTTGGAGCGCTCGCCGGTGATCGTTGAGTACGTCATGCCAGATCTCCTTGTGTCGGGGTCGGCTTTCGTGTCCCGTACCCGTGGTGGGTGCGGGTCATGCGGCGATTCCTACGCCTTCGAGCTGCACGCGCAGCTCGTCGATGATCCGGGTCAGGATCCGGGAGACCTGGGTCTGGGTGACGCCGATGGCCTCGCCGATCTCTGCCTGGCTACGGTCCTCGATGAAGCGCATCCTCACCACGAGCTGGTCACGCGGGCACAGCACGTGGATCGCCTGCTCCAGGGCCAGACGGGTCTCGCAGTCGGCGAGTCCGCCGTCGATGCCGGGAAGCATGTCGCCGAGGGTCGTCTCGGCCGAGGACTGCGCCTCGCCGGGGCGCAGCGGGGCGTCCAGCGAGGACGGGGTGAAGCAACCGCGGGCGTCGAGTGCCTCGCGTACCTTCTGTTCCGGCACGTGGGCGATCTCGGCCAGCTCGGAGGTGGGCAGGTTGCCTCGCTCCGACCCGATCCGCAGCAGCGTGCTCTGCAGCTCCTGGATGGGGCGCGGCGGCCGCACCGTCCAGCCGTGGTCCCGGAACCAGCGCTTCACCTCACCGCGAATGGTGGGTACCGCATAGGTGAGGAAGTCGTCGGCACGATCGGGGTGGAAGCTCTTCGCGGCCCGGACCAGGGCGATGTACGCCACCTGCTCCAGGTCCGCACGGGGGATGCCTCGCCCGGTGTAGCGGTGGGCGATCGAGCGGGCGACCGCGGCGTTGAGCAGGATCACCTCCTCGAGGATCCGGTCCTGCTCCTCACCTTCCGCGGTGTGTGCCTTCGCCAACAGCTCTGAGGTCAGACGCTGTCGCTCGGCTCGGGGTAGGTCTGTCTCGAAAGTTGTCGTCGTCATGTGTAGGTAGTGCCCGACTCGGCCGTCTCCCAACGGCTTCGGCGCAAGGTTCACCCCCGCGGGTGTGGGTCGTGGACGGCGCAACCACCCCTACGGGTGGTAAGCGGCCCGGCTGGGCTGTGACGGATGGCTGCGGGTACCCGGTGCAGGTGAACGGACACGCGCCCTGGGAGGAGCACCATGAACGAGATGGACGGCACGAGCGGTCTCGACGATCCGGTTCGCGCCTGGGAGGAGTCATTGTGCGGCGCCCGGGTGCTGGTCACGGGCGGGGCCGGGTTCGTCGGCTCGTGGGTGAGCGAGCGACTCCTGGACGCCGGGGCGCAGGTGTGGATCGTCGACAACCTGCTCACCGGCACGGCCGACAAGATCGAGCATCTCTTCGGCCGTCCCGGGTTCGCGATCACCATCGCCGACGCAAGCCACTCGATCCCCGACCCCGGTGGCGTCGACGTGGTGATGCATCTGGCCTGTCCTGCCTCACCGGCGCACTACCAGCGGCTGCCTCTCGAGACCCTTCGGGTGGCGAGCGAGGGGACGGTCAACGCCCTCGAGCTGGCCGCCCGCCACGGCGCCCGGTTCGTACTCGCCTCCACCGCTGACGTCTACGGGGAGCCCGAGGTGCACCCGCAGCGCGAGGAGTACTGGGGCCACGTCAACCCGATCGGCGTACGCAGCGTCTACGACGAGGGCATGCGGTTCGCGGAGGCGACCACGATGGCCTATGCCCGCGAGCGCGGTGTCGACGTCGGCGTGGCGCGCCTCTTCAACACCTACGGTCCGCGGATGAGCCTGGACGACGGCCGGGTCGTGCCGGCCTTCCTCAACCAGGCTCTGAGCGGGGCGCCGCTGACGGTCGCCGGTGACGGCTCCCAGACCCGGTCGCTGTGCTGGGTCGAGGACACCGTCGAGGGTCTGCTGCGGCTCGCTTGCGCCGATGTGGCGGGACCGATCAACATCGGCAGCGACCACGAAGTCACCATGCTGGAGCTGGCCCGGACGATCATCGAGCTGACCGGGTCCGAGTCACGGATCCATCACGTGGCGCTGCCGGCGGACGACCCGCACGTACGCCGCCCCGATCTGACCCGAGCCCGGCTGCTGCTCGGCTGGGAGCCGGAGATGCAGCTCGAGGAGGGGCTCAAGCGTACGGCTCTGTGGATGGAGGAGACGCGCTCGAGCCGTGAGCAGGCGGGCCGCTCGTATGCCCCACCTCGGAACTTGTCCTGCCCGGCCGCATCACCGAAGGTGCTCGCGGGCACCGACGGTGAATGAGAATCTTGATCTGGCACGTGCGCGAGGCCTGGACGACGGCGTTCGTGCACGGTCGCCATGACTACCTCCTCCCGACCAGCCTCGACCGCGGCCCCGACGGGCAAGGGCGCTCTCGCACCTGCGAGTGGCCCGCGGCCGCCCGCGAGGTGGCCACCGAGGCCCTGGCGGACGAGGACGTCGACCTCGTCGTCCTGCAGCGTCCGCACGAGGTCGGGCTGGCCGAGAAGTGGCTCGGTGGACGGCGTCCCGGCCGGGACCTGCCCGCCGTCTACCTGGAGCACAACACCCCCGCCGGCGCGCTCCCCGACACCCGCCACCCGATGGCGGGCGGCAGTATCCCGATCGTGCACGTGACCGGCTTCAACGACCTCGTCTGGGACTGCGACGGCACCCCGACCATCGTGATCGAACACGGCATCCCCGACCCGGGCCGCCGCTACACCGGCGACATCGAGCGCGCGGGAGTGGTCGTCAACGATCCGGTACGCCGAGGCCGCTCGGTCGGCGCCGACCTGATCCCGGCGCTGGCCGAGGACGTCGGCGCCGACGTCTTCGGCATGCGCGTCGATCGCCTGCCCGCCTACCACGGTCTGCGGACGTACGAGGACCTGCCACAGCGCGACCTGCACGACCACCTTCCGCGGCGCCGGGTATATGTCCACCTCAGCCGCTGGACGTCGCTCGACCTCTCGCTGATCGAGGCGATGCACCTCGGCATGCCGGTCGTCGCCCTGGCCACGACCGAGACTCCGCTCGCAGTGCCGCACGAGGCCGGCTTCGTCACCACCCGCCGCGACGAGATCGTCCCGGCCGTACGCCACCTGATGAAGGATCCAGACGTCGCCGAGGAGGCCGGGCTCATCGGGCGCCGGCACGCACGGAAGCGCTATGGCCTCGACCGGTTCCTCGACGAGTGGGACGACGTGCTGCGCGCGGTGGTCGCGGGGACCGCACCGTGATCGTCGGCGATCTCGATGGATCTCGAGGTTTGGGAACGCCCCCGGTGGGTACCGGGAGGGCCGTACGAACGAGAGAACTCATGAGGAGTGATCCGCATGACCATGAGGAGCGTTGAGACCGGAACAGTCACGGGAACCCCTGACAAGGACTACAACCTCATCTGGTTCACCGAGGCATGCCTGGACAACGCGCTGCGTCTGGACACCTACATCGAGGACGCGCGCCGCTCGAAGGACACCGACCTGGAGGACCTGTTCATCCGGGCGCAGGCCAACTCCGTGCAGGGCGCCGAGGAGGCGAAGGCCCTGCTCCGTAGCCGCTTGGACGACAAGGTCTGAGCATCCCCCGCAACAACTACACACCGAGGTGAGATCGAATGGCACTAATTCTCTGGCTGATCGCGGCAGTCCTGGTTATCGGCGGCATTCTGGCCCTGGTACGCGGCCAGATCCTATGGGGAGCAGTCCTCATCGTGGTCGGCCTGTTGGTCGGCCCCGGTGGGGTGAGCATCTTCACCTAGACACCATGCGGCCCGGGCCCTCGAGGGCCCGGGCCGCGTGGCGTCCGGCGTGAAGTCCGGTACGAAGCAAGGAAAGGACCGAACCATGGGTAAGTGCGTCACGTGCGGCAACGACTACGACGAGAGCTTCGAGGTGACGACGGCCTCGGGTGAGCACCATGTCTTCGACTCGATCGAGTGTGCTGTAGCGGTGATCGCGCCCGTGTGCGTCAACTGCGGCACCCGCATCCTCGGGCACGGGGTGCAGAACGAGCAACACATGTTCTGCTGCGCCCACTGTGCCCACTCGGTCGGCGTGACGGGTGTGAGGGACAGGGTCACCAGCGGCTCCTGAGCGCGTACGCCCCGTCCGATCACTCACGGCGCTCTGCGAACCGCAGGGCGCTGTGGTGCTCGTGGGCCAAGCGGCGCAGGCAGAGCAGGAACTCCCCGAGGACGACCTGCCCCAGGACCATCTGCTCCATCATCGCCTCGCGGTCCTGGGTGTCATCGATCTGATCGAGCTCATAGGCAGCGATCGCGTCGACGAGGGGAAGGTAGGTCGCCGCGCCCTCGGGGTCGGTGGGCAGACCGCTGTCGAGGATGACCTCGATGATCCCGGCGAGGTGGTCGCGCTCGGGGGCATCCGCCCGGACCTCGGTCCATCCCGCCTGCGCGACGATCTGGTCGGCGAGCTCGCGGGTGTGATCGCCACGGGCCGCAGGGACGCTCGTCTCGACACGGAGCGCGTCGCAGGCCTTGCCGAACATGTCGTGCACGGACGCGGTGCGGTCCTGGGTCGCGTCGACCAGTGCCTTGAGCGCCCCGACGGGGACGGCGCCGACATCACGGAGCACGCGGAGCAGGCGCAGGCGGCGTACGTGCTGGTCGTCGTAGTCGGCCAGGCGCTCGGAGAGCTTCCTGCCGGGCGAGAGGAGGCCCTCGCGTACGTAGTACTTGATGGTCGCGACGCTCACGCCGGTCGAGTCGGCAAGCTCGGAGATCCGCATCGTTCCTCCGGGAAACGGGTTGACGGCGTTGCTGGATAGGAGCACTATCTTAGACTAGATACTAACGCTATCCAGTCAGGAGGACGGCCATGTCGAAGATCGCCCGGGGCTATCGAGGGGCTCCTGAGAACGTTCCGGACGGAGTCACGCCCGGACACAGCGTCGCCGAGGTGGGAACGGACGAGGTCGTCGTGTTCCTGATCGGGATGCGCATCCACCGCTGGCACAAGGTGCGCAGCTGGTTCCCGGCGTTCGTCGCGATGCCGCGGATGCTCGCCGAGCTCGCCAAGACCCCCGATCTCGGGCTGCTCGCGGCGCGCAGCTACTGGTCGGGGAGGGTGCTGCTCACGGTGCAGTACTGGCGCAGCGTCGAGGACCTCGGCCGGTTCGCCAAGGACCCGTCCCTCACCCACGCTCCCGCCTGGGCCGCCTTTAACCGGCGCGCGGCCTCGACCGGCGACATCGGGATCTGGCACGAGACCTATCGGGTTCCCGCCGACCAGGTCGAGACGCTCTACGGCAACATGCCGGCCTTCGGCCTCGGCGCCGCGCTCGGGGTCGTCGAACGGGCTTCGGGGCGGCGGAACGCGACCCACGAACAGATGGGCTCCACCCGCCCGGAGTACGTCGAGACCTCTACAGGGCGGTGACGGTCTCGGTGGGGGAGAGCGCCCGGGTGGGCGCGCCTCGCAGGAGCACCACGGAGAGCAGGGCGGCGATCCCGGCGCAGACCGCGGCGCCGGCGAAGACGGTGTGCTCCTGGGCGATGGCGGCTCCGATGAGCAGGTCCTGGTAGTCCTCGCACATGCCGCCGCCGGTGCACACCGACGACAGCGACGGCAGGTCGGCCTGGGCGGCGTAGTAGCTGCGCAGGCCGATCGTGGTCAGCGCCGAGATGCCGACCAGCATGCCGACCATGCGGGCCACCACGGTGAAGGAGGTGGTCAGGCCGTGCATCGACTGCTCGGTCGTGGCCAGGATCGCCGCGTTGACCGGCGCCAGGGCGAGGCCGAAGCCGAGGCCGCCCGCGACGAGCACGACGGTCGCCGACAGCGAGCGCAGCGCGTCGGCGTCCCAGCGCGCCATGAGCACGAACGCCACCGCGGCCAGCAGCATGCCGCCACCCGCGATCACGCCCGCCGGCAGTCGTCTGGTCAGGAAGCCACCCAGCACGGCGCCCACCGGCAGCGCGACCAGGAACTCGAGCAGCACCAGGGCCGCCTTCAGCTGGCTGTCGCCGTAGATCGTGGTGCGAGCGAAGAGCGGTACGTCGATCAGCGCCGCCACCAGCGCGGCCCCGACGAAGAACGAGATCAGCACCGAGCCCCACGCCGGCGTCCGGGCGAACGCGCCCCGGGGCACGATCGGGTCCTGCGCGCGGCGCAGGTGGAAGACGAAACCGAGCAGCGCGAGCCCACCGGCGACCAGGTACCAGGTGCCCTGCTCCGAGAAGACCGCCACCTCGGGGTCGGCGGTCGCGAAGGCCAGGATCACCCCGGCCAGGGCGAACGAGAGCAGCAGCGCCCCGAGGAGGTCGACCTCGGCGGCGATCCGGCCGAGCACGCGGCGTACGTTCGGCCGAAGGCCGCACTTCACCAGGAACCCGAGGGTCGCGATGATCGTGACCAGGCCCAGCGGGGTCAGCCAGCGCGTCGACCCGGCCGCGGGCACGTAGAGCGCGCCCCAGGTCAGGTCTTGGACCAGGGCGGTTGGCTCGATCGCCAGCAGCACGAACGCGACGCCGGCGAACAGCAACAGCAGCGGCGCGATCAGGTCCGGTCGTGGGCGACCCCGGGCGGCAGCGCCAGGGTCCGAGCGGCCCAGCCGCCGGATCGTCACGGCCAGCACGAGGCCGACGACGAGGTTGAGCACGAAGATCGCGCGCCAGTCGGCGACGGCGAGCACGGCCGCTCCGATGAGCGGCCCGAGCACCGAGCCGAGCTCCTGGACCGCCGAGACCAGCCCGAGCGGAACCCCACGGCGCTCAGCGGGGTAGAGCGCCGCGACGAGCGCGAGGGTCGCCGGCACGAGCGCGCCACCGCCCAGCCCCTGGAAGAACCGGCCGACCACCATCGCGGCCAGGTCCCACGACAGGGCCGTCAGGAACGAGCCGAGCGCGAAGACGACCAGCCCGCCGACGAGCACCGGCAGGTGCCCGAGAAGGTCGGCGAGGCGCCCGATCAGCGGCAGCACCGCCACATAGCCCAGCAGGAACCCCGAGATCAGCGGCGCGGCCCGCTGCAGCTCCTCGATCGAGAGCCCGACGCCGGCCATCATGTCCGGCAGCGCCAACACGACGACGTAGGTGTCCGCGGCGGCGAACGCCACCGCGATCGCAGCGAGCCAGAGAACGGCTCTCACGGCTTGGCGATCTCCTTCTCGACGCCGTACTCGGTCACGTCGATCGTGTAGGAGTACGCCGCCTCGCCCTCACCGCTGAAGTTGCCCTTGATGGTGGCCTCGGTGAGCTCGTCGGAGTCGTTGATGATGTAGGTGACGTCGAAGTCGCCGGTCGCGCCGGCGAGGATCTTCTGGACCGCTGTGTCCGGCAGCGTGCCGGTGTAGGTCGAGAGGATCTCGTCGTTGTCGGCGCCGCCGCGTACGGACTTGCCGATCTTCACGTCCTCGGTCGCGGCGAGCAGCGAGGAGATGCCGGTCTCCGGGGCGATCAGCGCGGCCGGGTCGGGCACGCCGTAGTCGGCCGGGTCGAGCTCCTGGAACGCGGTCGTGAACGGCAGCTTCGCGTAGACGACGCCGTCGACCGAGACCACCTCGACCTGCGCCTCCGTGCCCATCACCGGCACGGTCAGCGTGCCCTCGAAGGCGGGCTCGCGGGTCAGCGTCCCGGTCGCCGCCTTCAACGTGGTGATGCCCTCGGGCAGGTCGTCGGAGGCGATCGAGAAGTTGATCCCGCTCGTCTCGTCGAGGTGCTTCTGCGCCGCCGCGAGCACCTGTTTCGGCGTACGTCCCTTGGCCGGGTCCTCGTCGCCGCAGGAGGTGAGCACCAACGTGGCGGCGAGGAGGGCGATGAGACCGAACACGAGGCGCGGCAGGGTCCGTCCCAGAATCGAGCTGAGCATGCGGGTCAGAATGCCACGTCCCGCAACCCTGTGGGTGGTGAGGTGGCCTTGGCCATGCCGGGTCAGCCGTTCCAGCGCGTGCGGCCGACCGGGATCACCATCAGGTCCTCGCCGACGACGAGCTCTCCCGAGAAGCCCCGTTGGGCCTTGCGCCAGCGCGCGGGCGGGTTGTTGCCGGGGACCAGATGGGAGAGCGCGAGGGTGCCGACACCGGCCTGTTCGGCGACGTCGCGGCCGACCTGCTCGATGGTTGTGTGCGACTCGAGCAGGTGCTTGCGGAGCGCCTCGGCGGTCTCGGGAGGTAGGGCCGCGGTGAGCCGCTCGACGAACTCGGGGTCGATCACCTCGTGGACCAGGACGTCCGCGCCACGCGCCAGATCGATGAGGTTCTGGCTCACGCAGGTGTCGCCGGAGACCACGACCGACCCGTCCGGGGTGTCGAAGCGATAGCCGTACGCCGGCGCGGTGGGATGGTGATCGACGAGCGTCGCCGTCACGGTGATCTCGCCGTCCTTCCAGACCTGGATCGGCGCCTCGAGCCGCGGCGGGACGCCTTCCGGGCCGATCGTCCACAGCGCCGAGTGGTCGATGTCGTGGACCTCGAAGAGCGTGTCCGGGTCGGGAAAGTTGCTGTCGCGGAGCCGGTCGTTGAAGTCCTGGGCGAACGCGTTGCGCAGATGACCGGTCATCGAGGAGATGCCGGGCATCGGCTCGTCCGGGTTGACCAGGGCGGGGGTCGGCCGGGTGGGCGGGAAGACCCGGCTGAGCGTGTCCCGGGGCGCCGGGCCGAACACCTGGACCGGCCCGCCGGAGCGCCCGACGATGTTCATCGACCCGATCGCGTACGTCGTGGGCCAGTCGACCGTGTGGTCGCTGTGCAGGTGGGTGAAGAAGATGCCGCGCAGCCAGGAGAGGGCGGAACCCAGGCCGGTGTCCGGGGCGAGGCCGCTCTGCTGCAGCCGGCCGAAGGCGCCCACCCCGAGGTCGACGACGTACACCTTGTCCTCGAACGCGATCGCGGTCGACACCCCGTGCCGGCCGCCGTCGAGCACGGCCGGGCCGCCTGACGTGCCGAGCAGCACGACACGGGTTCGTGCCTTCGATCGGCGCTCGGTCGAGTCCGCGGACGCGGGTGCGGCGGCCGCCGGCGTACCCAGGGCTGTCGCGGTCACCGCGCCGACCGCTCCGAGGCCGACCATCGACAGCAGCCGGCGCCGGTCGGTCGAGGGGATCGAGGCGACGGCCTCGTTGAGGACATGACACATGTGGATCGGCTCCTGGATCAGGCGGCGACGGCGACGTCGCGGGTGAGGACACGGCGGGTGAGGAGGGCGAGGAGAAGCGCGATGGCGCCGACGAGGACGACGGCGGCGCCGAGGCCGCCGAGGGCACCGGTGAAGGCGACGACCAGGAGGGGGCAGACGAACTCGCCGAGGAACAGCGCGGCGGTCCACAGGCCGGTGCCGCGACCGCGCTGCTCGAAGGTGAGACCGGACTGGGCCCAGACGAGCAGGGTGGGCAGCATCAGGCCGGTGCCGGCCGAGGCGATGACCGCGCCGAGCACGATGACCGGCACCACCGAGGTGGCACCGAGCACGACCAGGCCGACCCCGGCCAGCCCGAAGGCGATCGGCAGCAGCGTGGCGGTGCCGCGGCCGGAGACCCGGCCGAAGGTGTACGCCCCACCGGCTGTGGCGAGGGAGGCGAGCGCCGCGAACGCGCCGATGGCGGGGACGGCGGTGATCCCGGCCGCGTCGAGCACGTAGGGGAGCTCCACGATCGGGGTGTAGAAGACGATGCCACCGACGACCGTGACAGCGCACGGCAGCGCGAGGGCGCGGGTGGGCAGCGGCGGCAGCGGGGCGTGCTCATCGGCGGAAGTGGACTCGCCGGCGGGCGGCCAGATGAGCGCCGCGGCGAGGGCGAGGAAGACCAGGCTGGAGGCGTAGAGCCAGAACGGGTTGCGCCAGTCCTGGGCACCCAGCGCCCCGCCGAGCGCGAAGAACAAGGTGGCCGACAGTGACGCGAACACGGTCTGCATGCCCAGCCAGCGGTCGCGTTCGGTGCCGCTGAAGTAGTCCGAGATCAGCGTGGTGCAGCAGGTCATGATCGCCGCCTCGGCGACGCCGACCCCGGCCCGGCTGAGCACGATCGCTGCCAGCCCGTCCAGCCACAGCGGCGCTGTACCGAAGACCGCGTAGACGGCCAGGCCGGTCAGCAGCAGCCGCTTGCGCCCGAACGTGTCCACGATGCGGCCCGCGAACGGCGCCAGCAGCGCGATCATCAGCGCCGGGACGGTGAGGGAGAGCGGGACCAGCGCGGTCGCGGCGCCGCTGTCGCCGAAGTGGTCCTGCATCCGGGGCAGGACGGGAGCGAGCAGCACCGCGCCGAGGATCGGCAGGCAGCTCATGAACATCAGCAGGAAGCCCTGCGTGCGTCCGGCTTGCCGGACGGGCGTGATGGTGTCGGGCATGGGGTCTCCATGGATCAGGCCGAGATCGTGTGACAGCAGTCACAGAATCGTGGGAGATCCAGGAGGTATTGCGGAAGCCAAACCTGCTTCTGCCGGGTATCAGCCCCGTCGATACCCGAAGGTCAGTCCGACTGCTCCAGCCGCGCGGCGGCGAGCGTCATCATCCGGCGCAGCCAGCCGTGCGCCGGGTCCGCGCGATGGGCGGGGTGCCACCAGAACGCCTCCTTCAGTGGGACCACGTCCCACGGGCAGTCGAGGATGCGTACGCCGGCGGCACCCGCCAGCCGGGTCGCGAGCTGGCGCTGCAGGAGGGCGACGCGCGGGGTTCCGGCGACCAGGAACGGGACCGGGAGGAAGCTCTCGGTCACCACATGGACGTCGGGCTCGACCCCGATCATGCTGAGCTGGCGTACGGCTGGGGTGAAGGCGGTCGGGGCGTGGTGGGTGACGACCCAGGGCATCTCGGCGAGCTGCTCCATGGTGATCGTCTCGCCGACGGCGTCGTTGTCGGCGGACACGACCAGCACCCAGCCGTCGGTGTGGAGTTCGACCGCGGGCTGGTCCTGGAGGAAGCCGTGGGGGAGGACCATCCCGTCCACGTGCCGCAGCGACTCCGGCGCCTGGTCGACGTCGCCGTGGGTCTGCAGTTGGAACCGGAGGCGTACGCCGGGGGCCTCCCGGGCCAGCTCGGTGGCGAGGTGGTCGCCGAGGACGGTCGTGGAGTAGTCGGAGGCGACCACCGTGAACTCGCGGGTCGAGGTCGCCGGGTCGAAGCCGGGCTCGGCCTCGAAGACACGGCGTACGCCGGCGAGGGCTGTCGTGGTGGTCCCGCGCAGCTGGGTGGCCAGGGGAGTGAGGTCGTAGCGGTTGCCGGTGCGGACGAGGAGCTCGTCGCCGAAGTGGCGCCGAAGGCGCCGCAGTGCGGCCGAGACCGCGGGCTGGCTCAGTCCGAGGCGGGCCGCCGCGCGGGTCACGTTGCGCTCCTCGAGCAGCGCATCCAAAGAGAGCAGGAGGTTGAGATCGAGGTTGCGGAGCGGATCGGTCGCCATGGTCTGACTATAAACGCGGTGTATAGGCGGGATAGGAAATCTGCTCTTCCCGAATAGTTGCATGGCGTTCAGAGTGGTGCTCGTCACTCCACCATCTCGCACATCAGGGAGATCTCATGCCCGCCATCAGCTCGGTTCTCGTCATCGGTGCCGGAACCGCCGGGACGGCGACCGCCATCCTGCTCGCCGAGCGGGGCGTCTCGGTCGACCTCGTCGAGGCCAAGCCGGACGTCTCCGCCCTCGGCTCCGGGATCACCCTGCAGGGCAACGCGCTGCGGGTGCTGCGCGACCTCGGCGTGTGGGAGCAGGTGCGCGCCGAGGGCTACGGGTACGACACCCTCGGGCTGCGCGCGCCCGACCCGGCCGGGACGCTGCTGGTCGAGCTCGAGGACCACCGCACCGGCGGTCCGGACCTGCCCGCCACGATGGGGATGTACCGCCCCGCCCTGGCCCGGATCCTGCTCGAGAGGGCCAGGGTCGCCGGCGCCAAGGTGCGCTTCGGGGCCACCGCGACCGAGCTCTCTCAGGACGAGACCGGCGTCGACGTCGCGTTCGCGGACGGGTCGCACGGACGCTACGACGTCGTCGTCGGCGCCGACGGGGTGCGGTCGTGGACGCGCCGTGCGATCGGCATCGACGTCGAGCCCGAGCCGGTGGGCATGGGTATCTGGCGAGCGTTCACGCGTCGACCGGCCGAGGTCACCCGCACCGACCTCTTCTACGGCGGACCGTCCTACATCGCCGGCTACTGCCCGACCTCGGAGGAGAGTCTCTACGCCTACATCGTCGAGCCGGCGCAGGACCGGAGCGGTCTGTCGGCCGAGGAGGGGCTGGCCGTGATGCGCGAGCTCGCGGCGGCCTATCACGGGCCCTGGGACGAGATCCGCGGATCGCTGACCGACCCGACGCGGGTCAACCACACCCACTTCGAGAGCCACGTCGTCGATGGCCCCTGGAACCGCGGCCGGGTCGTGATCATCGGCGACGCCGCCCACAGCTGCCCGCCGACCCTCGCCCAGGGCGCCGCCCAGGCGCTCGAGGACGCCGCCGTGCTCGCCGAGCTCCTCACCGGCCACGACGACCTGGCCACCGTCTGGCCCGCGCTCACCGACCGCCGGCTGCCCCGCGCGCGGGCGGTCGTCGAGGCCTCGCTCCAGCTCTGCACCTGGCTGAAGGCGCGCGAGCGTGGTGACGTACCCGGGCTGATGGCCCGCGTCGCAGCCCTCGTCACCCAGCCCGCCTGACCACCCCATCTCACGAGGAGAACACCGTGACCGAGACCATCATCGACCCAGCCATCGAGACCCCGCCCGCCGAGCGGTTGATCACCCACCTGCGCCACGTCGACCTGGCCGTGCCGGACTACGAGCGGCAGCTGGAGTTCTACACGAACACCTGGAAGCTCAAGGCCGAGACGACCGACAGCGGGCTGGCGTTCCTGGCCGCGGAGGGCTCCCCGGAGCACTACTCCGTGCGCCTGCGCCGCGCCGACGACAAGCGCCTGGACCTGATCGCGTTCGGCGCGGCCAGCCCGGCCGACGTGGACGCGATGGCCGAGCGGCTCGGCCGTGCCGGGGTGAAGCTCGTCAGCGAGCCGGGCCCGGTGCTGACGCCGGGCGGCGGCTACGGCTTCCGCTTCTTCGACAACGACGGACGAACGGTCGAGGTCTCCTGCGACGTCGCCGTGCGGCAGCACCGCAAGATCGAGGAGGGCGAGGCGGTCCCGGTGAAGCTCTCCCACGTCGTCATCAACTCGCCCAACCCCGAGCAGACCGTGGCGTTCTACCAGCGCCACCTCGGCTTCGCGCTCTCCGACACCCTGATGCACCCGCGGCTGGGCTCGATGATGTGGTTCCTGCGTACGAACCGCTTCCACCACAGCCTCGCGATCGCCCGCGGGCCGCACGTCGCGCTGCACCACGCCTCCTTCGAGATGCGCGGCCTGGACGAGTACATGCGCGGCACCGGGCGGCTGCTGCGGGCCGGCGTGGAGAAGATCTGGGGGCCGGGGCGGCACCTGGCCGGCAACAACACCTTCAGCTACTTCCTGGACCCGCACGGCAACACCGTCGAGTACACCACCGAGCTCGAGGAGCTCGTCGAGGACAACTGGCACCCGCATCTGTACGACTTCAGCGACCCGGAGGTCTCCGACCAGTGGGGCACCGCCAACCCGATGGACGAGCTGGTCGCCGGCAAGTCCTTCAACGACCCGGACAAGGGCGTCTTCGTCGCCCCGCCGGTCTGAGGAGGGCCGATGAAGCTGGCAACCTTCCACGATCCTGACCTCGGCGTGCCGCGCGTCGGCCTGGTCACCGAGGACGGACTGCACCCGTTCGCCGTCCGGCACACGATGCGTACGCTCATCGCCGGCGGCCGCGAGGCGCTCGACCGCGCCGCCGACCATGCCCGGGCGGCGGAGGCCATCGACCTCGCCGAGGTCGAGCTGCTGGCGCCGCTGGAGCCGGCCTCGGTGCGCGACTTCGTCGCCTTCGAGGAGCACGTCGAGGGCGTACGCCGCTCGGTCGACGGCGTCAGCGGCGTCCCCGACGCCTGGTACGACGCCCCGGCCTTCTACTTCACCAACCCGCACGCGATCCTCGGACCGGGCGCGGAGGTGCCGTTCCCCGCAGCCTGCGCGGCCCGCGACTTCGAGCTGGAGGTCGCCGCCGTCGTCGGGGCCGAGGGCCGGTCGGTCCCGCCCGAGGAGGCCGGGGCGTACGTCTTCGGCTACACGATCTTCAACGACTGGTCGGCTCGTGACCTGCAGGGCCGCGAGATGCAGGTCGGTCTCGGGCCGGCCAAGGGCAAGGACTTCGCGACCACGCTCGGGCCGTGGATCGTGACGGCCGACGAGCTGGAGCCTTACCGCGACGAGGACGGCTTCCTCGACCTGCTGTGCACGGTGTCGGTCAACGGCGCCGAGGTCGGCCGCGACCGGCTCTCGAACGTCGGCTGGACCTTCGAGACGATGATCGCGTACGCCTCCCGCGACTCCCGCGTGGTCGCCGGCGACGTCCTCGGCTCGGGCACCGTCGGCAACGGCGGGTGCCTGGCCGAGCTGTGGGGCCGTCATGGCTCGCAGGAGCCGAAACCGCTGCAACCCGGTGACATGGTCACCCTCGAGGTCGAGGGGATCGGCACCCTCACCAACACCGTCGGCGTCGCGTCGCCCGCCCCCGAGCTTCCGCCGGTGCGGCGCCGCGACAGTGCCGCACGAGCGGCTGCTCGCGAGGCGCCCCGATGAGCTCGCTGGCCGGACGTACGGTCGTGGTCACCGGAGCGGCCTCGGGAATCGGGGCGGCGGTCGCGGAGGCCGTCATCGCCGCCGGAGGGACGGCTGTGGGTGTCGACCGGGAGTCGGCGCCCGGCGTACGGACCCTCGACGTCCGCGACGAGGACGCCTGGGCCGACCTCGCGGGCGAGCTCACCGGGCAGGTCCATGGGCTGGTGAGCTGCGCCGGCGTGACCCGCCGCGCCCGGGTCGGTGCTGCGAGCGTGGCCGACATGCGCGACGCCCACGACGTCAACGTGCTCGGGCCGCTGCTCGGGATCCAGGCGCTGGCGCCGCTGATGCCGGCCGGCGGGTCGATCGTCACGATCGGGTCGCTCGCCGCGCTGCAGGGGCACTACCCGGTGGCCTACACCACCAGCAAGTGGGCCGTTCGCGGGCTCACGCACACCGCGGCGCTCGAGCTGGGGGAGCGCGGGATCCGGGTCAACGCCGTACACCCGGGCTTCATCGAGACCGCCATGACCGCTTCCGCGCCGGTTGCGTTCCGAAAGGCCTCGGTCGCCGCCGCTCCGCTCGGCCGCGTCGGCACGCCCGAGGAGGTCGCGTCGGTCGTGGTCTTCCTGCTCGGCGACGGCGCGGCGTACGTCACCGGTGCCGAGATCCCCGTCGACGGCGGGGTCGCCTCGCACGCCGGCGCCAAGGCCGTCTCCGACGCCCTGCGCTGAGTTTCATCGATGAGAAGAGGACAAGAGATGTTCGAGTACTTTCCCGGCAACTACGTCTGGAACCTGGGCGTGGTCGCCACGCTCAACTCCGGCGGCCTGATCGACGAGGTCGACCGAGCCTGCCGGCCGCTGAAGGAGCTGGCCGCGCAGGGCTCCGACGTGGGCACCGTCGAGTTCATGGCCGCCTGGCGCGGTGTCGCCGACCAGCTCGAGGAGCAGGCGGGCGAGGCCGAGAAGGCCGGCCACCGGCGTACGGCCGGGCAGAAGCTCTTCCGCGCCTCCGTCTACGTCTCCCAGGCCGAGCGGATGCAGAGCGCGAAGGACTCCGGCCGCAACGCCGAGTACCAGCGCAGCGTCGACCTGCTGGTCCGCTCCTTCGAGCTGCTCGACCAGCCGACGGTGAAGGTCGCCATCCCGTACGTCGAGGACGGCCGCGAGACCAGCCTGCCCGCCTACTTCCACCCGGCGGTCGGTGCGGGCGAGGCGGCGCCGGTCATGATCGTGTGGAACGGCCTGGACTCGACCAAGGAGATGATGGTCGGCGCCGGTGTCCACACCGAGCTCGCCGCTCGCGGTATCTCGACGCTGATGGTCGACTGCGGTGGCGCCGGTGAGGCGCTGCGTCTGGACGGCCTCACCGCGCGCGTCGACACCGAGGCCTGGGCCGCGGCCTGCGTCGACTGGCTCGAGACGCGCTCGGACGTCCGTGCCGACCGGATCGGGCTGGTGGGCTGGTCGCTGGGTGGCTACTACGCGCCTCGCGCCGCGGCGTACGAGAAGCGGCTGGCGCTGTGCGTGGCCTGGGGTGCCAACCACGACTGGGGCGCGGTGCAGAAGCGCCGGCTGCAGCGTGAGGGCGAGAACCCGGTGCCGCACTACTGGGACCACGTGCTGTGGGTGTGGGGGCAGCCCGACATCGACACGTTCATCGACTTCGCCGAGGATGTGAACCTCGACGGCGTGGTCGAGGAGATCACCGTGCCGTTCCTCATCGCCCACGGGGAGAACGACCGCCAGATCCCGCTCTCCTACGCGCATCGCTCCTACGACCAGGCGGTCAACAGCCCCAAGCGCGAGCTGCGGATCTTCACGCCGGAGGAGGGCGCCACCGAGCACATCGGCCTGGACCACTTCCCGCACGTCATCGGCTTCATCGCCGACTGGGTCGCCGACACGTTCGCCGAGCTGGACGCGTCGTGACCTCGCTTGATCGGAGCGATCCCGAAGGCGAGATCGCGAAGACGGTCGCCCGCGTCTCCAACTGGGGGCGCTGGGGCGAGGACGACGTCCGCGGGACGATGAACTTCCTCACCGACGCCAAGCGGGTCTCGGCTGCGGGGCTGGTGCAGACCGGCCGTTCCTACTCGCTCTCGCTGCCCTTCGACATGGACGGCCCGCAGAACGGCTGGCGGCGGCGTACGAATCCGGTGCACACCATGCTCGACACCGGCACCGACGCGGTCGCCGGCATCCAGGGGTTCCCGCACGGGATCGGCGGCGCGGACGACGTCATCGCGATGCCGCTGCAGTGCTCGACCCAGTGGGACGGGCTCGGCCACATCTTCGACCACGGACGGGCCTGGAACGGCCGTCCGGCGGAGTCGGTGGTCACCTCGCTGGGCGACGGTGTCACCGGGATCGAGACGGTCGCGGACGTGGTCTGCGGCCGCGGGGTGCTGCTCGACGTCGGCCGCGCGGTCGGCACCGACGGAGAGCTCCCCGACGGCTTCGCCATCACCGAGGAGCACCTGGAGCGCACCATCGCCGCCCAGGGTGCCAGCGCGGCCGTGGGCCGCGGCGACATCGTCGTCGTACGCACCGGGCAGCTCTCCCGCGCCCGCCGAGGCGTCGCCGCAGGTGAGGGCTGGGGTGGCTATGCCGGGGGAGCGGCCCCCGGCCTCTCCTTCACCACCGCCGACTGGCTGCACCGCACCGAGATCGCCGCGATCGCCACCGACACCTGGGGTTTCGAGGTGCGGCCCAACGAGTTCGACGACGCCTTCCAGCCTCTGCATCAGGTCGCGATCCCGCACCTCGGCCTCTTCCTGGGCGAGATGTGGGACCTGGACGGCCTCGCCTCCGCCTGCGCGGAGGACGGCCGCTACGACTTCCTGCTCACCGCGGCGCCGCTGCGGGTCACCGGCGCCGTCGGCGCCCCGGTGAACCCCATCGCGCTGCGCTGAGGGGGTGGATGCTCACCGAGGTACCTCGGTGAGCAGTCGCTTCCCTCGTGGAACTCCGCGAGGGAAGCGAGCGTCGACCGAGTTACCTCGGTGAGCAGCCGACACCTAGCCGGCAGCAACCGGGAACGTGTGAGCCACCGGCCCCGAGACGGCGTCGATGGGCTGCTCGAGGGGGATCCCGGAGCCGTCGCGGCGCGGGTCGATCTCGGGCAGGTCGATGGGCGCGCCGGAGGCCGCCGCGGCCATCGCAGGAGCGGCGCCGACCCAGGCGAAGACGATCGAGTCCTCGCCCTTGAGGTAGCGGTGCGCGCGTACGCCGCCGGTGGCCCGGCCCTTGGCCGGGTATTCGCTGAACGGCGTGGTCTTCACCGAGCCGGTCTCGGTGCCGGGCAGAGCGCTCGACGAACCGGCGACGGTGACGACTGCGGCCCCCTCAGGAGCGTCGGGGGAGACGACGCCGAAGAAGACGACCTTGGACCCGTGCGCCATCCGGACGCCGGCCATCCCGCCGGCGCTGCGGCCCTGCGGACGGACGACGTCCGCCGGGAAGTGCAGGAGCTGGGCGTCGGAGGTGACGAAGACCAGCGCCTCGGTGCCGGTGCGCAGCTGGGCCGCGCCGACCACCTCGTCGCCGTCGGCGAGCTTGATGACCTCCCACTCGTCCTTGTTGAGCAGCACCTCGGGGTTGACCCGCTTGACAACGCCGAGCTTGGTGCCGAGCGCGATGCCGGGACCGTCGGTGGCCAACGTGGTCAGCGCGAGCGCCCGCTCGTCGGACTCCAGCGAGAGCAGCGCGGACAGCGGCAGGCCGCCGGAGAGGTTCGGGTCGCCGTGAGTCGGCGGCATCGCCGGCAGGTCGAGCACCCCGAGACGTACGAGACGGCCGCGGGAGGTGAGCACGCCGATCTGCCCGCGCGCGGTCGCCGGGACGACCGAGACGATCACGTCGTGGTTGGCGCGGCCAGAGCCGGTCGAGAAGGGCTCCGCGTCCGAGGAGCGGGCCAGGAGACCGGTCGAGGAGAGCAGCGCGAAGCACGGGTCGTCGGCGACCTCGAGGCTCATCGCCTCGAGCGCCGGGGTGCCGGCGGAGGCGAGCAGCACGGTGCGCCGAGGGGTGCCGAACGTCTTGGCCACCTCGCCCAGCTCGTCGGAGACGACCTTGCGCAGCATCTCGTCGTCGCCGAGGATCGAGTCCAGGTATTCGATCGTCGAGCGCAGGTCGTCGCGCTCCTTCTCCAGCTCGATCTTGGAGAACTTGGTCAGCCGGCGCAGCGCCATGTCGAGGATGTACTCCGCCTGCGGCTGGCTCAGGTCGAAGACCGACATCAGCCGCTCCTTGGCCTCGCCGGCGTTGTCGGAGGCGCGGATCAGCTGGATGACCTCGTCGATGTCGAGGATCGCGATCAGCAGCCCATCGACGAGGTGGAGCCGGTCCGCCGCCCGGTCACGGCGGAACTGCGAACGGCGGCGTACGACGTCGTAGCGGTGGCCCAGGAAGACCTCGAGCAGCTCCTTGAGACCGAGCGTGCGCGGCTGCCCGTCGACGAGCGCGACGTTGTTGATCCCGAAGGAGTCCTCCAGCGGGGTCATCTTGTAGAGCTGCTCGAGGACGGCCTCGGGCACGAACCCGTTCTTGACCTCGATCACCAGCCGGGTGCCGTGCTCGCGGTCGGTGAGGTCCTTGAGGTCGGCGATTCCCTGGATCTTCTTGGACTGCACCAGGACCTTGACGCGCTCGATGATCTTCTCGGTGCCGATGTTGAACGGCAGCTCGGTGATCACGATGCCCTTGCGGCGCCCGAACGGCTCGATCCGCGTGGTGGCGCGGATCTTGAAGGAGCCGCGGCCGGTCTCGTACGCATCCCGGATCCCGTCCAGGCCGACGATGGTGCCGCCGGTGGGGAGGTCGGGGCCGGGGATGAACTTCATCAGCGTGTCGAGCTCGGCGCCGGGGTGCTTGATCAGGTGGCGCGCGGCGGCGATGACCTCGATCAGGTTGTGCGGGGCCATGTTGGTGGCCATGCCGACCGCGATGCCGGTGGCGCCGTTGACCAGCAGGTTGGGGATCGCCGCGGGGAGCACGCTCGGCTCCATCTCCCGCGAGTCGTAGTTGGGCCGGAAGTCGACCGTGTCTTCCTTGATGTCATCGGTCATCGCCTGCGCGGCCGGGCCCATCCGGGCCTCGGTGTAACGCATCGCGGCAGCCGGGTCGTCACCGCCGGGGGAGCCGAAGTTGCCGTGCCCGTCGATCATCGGCAGCCGCATCGCCCACGGCTGCGCCATCCGGACCAGGGCGTCGTAGATCGCGCCGTCACCGTGCGGGTGCAGCTTGCCCATCACCTCACCGACGATGCGGGCACACTTCACGTGGCCGCGGTCTGGACGTACGCCCATATCGTTCATCGTGTAGAGGATCCGGCGCTGCACGGGCTTGAGGCCGTCGCGGGCGTCGGGCAGTGCCCGGGAGTAGATGACGGAGTAGGAGTACTCCAGGAATGAGGACCGCATCTCGTCCCCGATGTCGGTGTCGAGGATGTGCTCCTCGAAATCGTCGGGTACGTCCTGCTTGGTCTTGCCGCGTGCCATAAGGGGCATTGTCTCGAATCCGTGTGCGAACGCGACACCGGGCTCGCCGATTGGGGCCAAGTCGTAGCCGAGCCGCCCTTTCATACGCGGTACATCCGCGTACATTGGAGGAGTCCGGAGTCACCGGTTCAACGCACATGGAGGTGCTTGAAGATGGCTGTCACCCAGATCGAGATCGACACCGAGCTGCTCGCGGAGATCCAGCGGATCTCCGGCACGACCACGCCCCAGGAGGCGGTGGAGTTCGCCGTGCGTGAACTCGTCATCCGCAACCATGAGGGCGACGCCCCCAAGCACGCCCAGAAGCTGGCGCGGAACTGGGACTATGACGGCTGGCGGGTGCTCAACGAGCGCGACCGCGCCAACGTCGTACGTCACTGACGGCGGCTGCTGCGCGCGAGAACCTGGCCTCTCCCGCTAGATTTCTCTCGTGACCGCGCAGCAGACCCCGCCGTACCCCTCCCACTGGGAGGCGGACGTGCTGCTGCGCGACGGGCGGACGGCACACATCCGGCCGATCCGGTCGGCGGACAAGGACCTGCTGGTCGACTTCTACGACCACCGGGTCAGCGACGAGTCGAAGTACTACCGCTTCTTCTCGCCGATGCCGCACCTGTCCGCCCGCGATGTCGCGCGCTTCACCGAGGTCGACCACAAGGACCGGGTGGCGTTCATCCTGACCCTGCGGGGCCGGATGATCGCGGTCGGGCGCTACGACGTGGTCAAGCCCGGGGAGGCCGAGGTCGCCTTCCTCGTCGAGGACGACTACCAGGGCCGGGGGATCGCGCAGATCCTGCTCGAGCACCTCGCCCAGGCCGGGCGTGAGCGCGGGGTCACCAAGTTCACCGCCGACGTGCTCCCCGACAACGCCCGGATGATCCAGACCTTCCGCGACGCCGGCTACAAGGTGGCCAGCGTCTACGAGGACGGGGTCATCTCGCTGCAGTTCGGGATCGACGTCACCGACACCGCGGTCGGCCGCCTCGCCCTGCGCGAGCACGAGGCCGAGTCCGCCTCGATCCACCGCTTCTTCAACCCGCGCTCGGTCGCGGTCATCGGCGCCAGCCGGAGGCAGGAGACCGTCGGCCAGGCGCTCGTCCGCAACCTGGTGATCGGTGACTTCACCGGCCGGGTCTACATGGTCAACCCCAGCTCCACCGCGGTCAGCGGCATGCCGGCCTACAAGAGCGTCCAGGACATCCCCGATGACGTCGACGTGGCGATCGTCGCGGTGCCCGCCGACGCCGTCCAGGACGTCGTTCTCGACTGTGCCGCCAAGGGCGTGCACGGGCTCGTGGTCATCTCCAGCGGCTTCGCCGAGACCGGCGAGGAGGGCCGCCAGCGGCAGCGGCGGCTGGTGAACCTGTCCCGCTCCTACGGGCTGCGGCTGATCGGGCCCAACGCGCTCGGCGTCATCAACACCGACCCGCAGGTCAAGATCAACGCCAGCCTCGCCCCGACGATGCCGCCGCGCGGCCGCGCGGGCTTCTTCTGCCAGTCCGGCGCGCTCGGCTCCGCGATCCTGGAGAAGGTCAACAACCGAGGCCTGGGCCTGTCGACCTTCGTCAGCGCCGGAAACCGCGCCGACGTCTCCGGCAACGACCTCCTCCAGTACTGGGAGGAGGACGCCTCGACCGAGGTCGTGATGATGTACCTGGAGTCGATCGGTAACCCGCGTAAGTTCTCCCGCATCGCCCGCCGCGTCTCCCTGCGAAAGCCGATCGTCGCGGTCCGCTCGGGCCGCACCACCCAGGGTGTGCCGATGGGCCACGCGGTCCGCAAGATCAGCGCCCCGCCGGCGGCCGTCGACGCGATGTTCCGCCAGGCCGGGATCATCCAGGTCGACACCCTCGACGAGATGTTCGACGTCGCCCAGCTCCTCGCCCACCAGCCGCTCCCGCGCGGCCGGCGGGTCGCCATCGTCGGCAACTCCGACGCCCTGGGCCTGCTGGCCGCCGACGCCGCCGTCTCGGCGGGTCTGCAGGTCAACAAGCAGGTCCCGCTGCCCACCGAGCCGAGCGCGGAGGACTTCGAGGACGCGCTCGACGCGGCCATCGACGACCCCGAGGTCGACGCGGTGATCTCGGTCTACATCCCGCCGCTCAACGTCTCCGGCGAGGAGATCGCCAACGTGCTCGCC
This sequence comes from Nocardioides sp. NBC_00850, assembly GCF_045207335.1. Lineage (NCBI taxonomy): Bacteria > Bacillati > Actinomycetota > Actinomycetes > Propionibacteriales > Nocardioidaceae > Nocardioides > Nocardioides sp. NBC_00850. The sequence continues at coordinate 4,781,353 of NZ_CP108845.1, read as the reverse complement.
GCGGTGGGGGAGCAGTCCGACAAGCCGCTGGTCACCAGCTTCCTGGGTGCCGAGGGTGTCCCCGAGCTGCTCCGCGTCCCCGACGTCGCCGGCTCCACCGCGGGCCGCGGCTCGGTGCCGTCCTACTCCTCGGTGGAGTCGGCCGTACGTGCCCTGGCCAAGGTCGTGGAGTACGCCGTGTGGCTGCGCTCCGCCGACGGCGAGACCCCGTGGCTCAGCACCGACGAGTGCGACCCGCGCACGGCGCGCAAGATCGTCACCGACGTGCTCGCCGCGCGTCCGGCCGGGGGCGACCTGAGCCGCGAGGACCTGGGCATGGTGCTGGCCGCCTACGGGATCAAGCTGTGGAACACCCACAGCGTCAGCACCCTCGAGGAGGCGATCTCCGCGGGAGAGGACCTCGGCTGGGGTGTCGTCCTCAAGGCGACCGTCGAGAGCGTCCGGGAGCGGCCCGACCAGGCTCACGTCGTACGCAACATCGACGACGTCGACGAGATGACCGAGGCCTGGGAGCTGATCACCAGCCGGATCCCGCCTGAGACCGGCGGGTTCACGGTGCAGCGCACCGCGCCGCCGGGCGTCCCGGTCGCGATCCGCTCGATGGAGGACCCGTTGTTCGGCCCCGTGGTCTCCTTCGGCATCGCCGGCCCGATCACCGAGCTGGTGGCCGACAAGGCCTACCGGATCCCGCCGCTGTCCGAGCGCGATGCCGCCTCGATGGTGCGCGAGATCAAGGCCGCGCCGATGCTCTTCGGCTACCGCGGCGGCGACATGGTCGACGTCGACGAGATCGAGCGGCTCGTCCTCAGGGTCGCCCAGCTGCAGAACGACCTGCCCCAGATCTCCTCCCTCGACCTCTCGCTGGTCCTCGTCGGGCTCGAGGGATCCGCCGTCCTCACCGCCGGCGCCAGGGTCGACCTGGTCGCCGATCCGCGCTCCGACTGGTTCGTACGCCGCCTCAACCCCGCGGTGGGCGACACCCTTCCTGGCTAGGCGGCCTGTGGCGGCGCGTGGAAGGATGGGTGTCATGAGCACCCGCACCGATGATCTCGACCGCGCCGACGACCTGCGCGCCGAGATCGACCGCACCGGCTACTACCCCGAGGTGGTGGCCGACTGCGTCGCCTCCGCAGTGGCCGGAGAGAAGGTGTCCTCCTTCTTCCTGCACCACGAGCCGACGTTCGACCGTGACGAGGTGCGTCGCCACCTCTCCGTGCTGGTGCTGACCCCGACGCGGCTGATCCTGGCCCACACCGACGAGCACGCCGGTGACGACCTGCTGCCCGAGCCCTACACCTCGACCTCGACCGAGGCCGTACGCATCGACTCGGTCAACTCCGTGGTGGTGACCCGGATGATCACCAACCCGACCAAGGGATCGAGCAAGCCGGCCGAGGTGGTCATGACCATCGGCTGGGGCGGCGTCAACCGCGTAGACCTGGAGCCCGCGGGCTGCTCCGACCCCAACTGCGACGCCGACCACGGCTACACCGGCGTGCTCACCCCCGACGACTTCTCGCTGCGCGTCTCGGCCGCCGCCGACGGTCACGACTCGGTCGACCGCCTGCTCTCCTTCGCGGAATCGCTCTCGGCTCGCACCCACAACCGGTGACGGGATTGTGACCGGGTTCGTCGCCCCTGCGTACGGGGAGCGCTCACTGGGTGATGTCCTGCCGGCGGTCGCCGCTGCGATGGGCATCCCGTTGGGCACCTCCGAGGCGCGACCCGGTCTCGAGCTGCCCTCGGCCGCTGCGTACGTCGTCTTCCTGGTCGACGGGATGGGCACCAACCTGCTGCGCCGCTATGCGCACGCCGCGCCGTTCCTGGCCTCGCTGAGCGAGGACCAGGAGACCGGCACGGCCGGGGTGCCGTCGACGACGGCGACCAGCCTCACCTCGTTCGGCACCGGGCTGACGCCCGGCGGGCACGGGCTGGTCGGCTACACCTCCCGGATCCCCGGCACCGAGCACCTGCTCAACGCGCTGCAGTGGCGCAAGGACGTCGACCCTGTCGAGTGGCAGCCCAACCAGACCGTCTTCCAGCGGCTGGGCGAGGCCGGCGTGCCGGTCACGGTGATCAACAAGCGCGTCTTCGGCGGCTCGGGGCTGACCATCGCCGCCCACCGGGGCGCGGAGTTCGTCGGCGCCGACCGGGTCGGCGAGCGGATCGCCTCGGCGGTCGCGCTCTCGCGGGTGCCGGGTTCGCTGACCTACCTCTACGACGGTGACCTCGACTGGACCGGCCACAAGTACGGCGTCGCCTCCTCGCCCTGGCTGCAGCAGCTCTCGATGATCGACGCCGAGGCCGAGCAGCTGCGTGATGCCCTGGACCCGTCCGTACGCCTCCTGGTGCTCGCCGACCACGGCATGGTCGACTCGCCCGCCACCTCCCGCACCGACATCGACGACTTCCCCGAGCTCCGCCACGGGGTCGCCCTGGTCGGCGGCGAGGCCCGCTTCCGGCATCTCTACTGCTCGCGCGGTGCGGTCGAGGACGTGGTCGCGACCTGGTCGGAGACGCTCGGCGACAAGGCCGACGTGATGACCCGGGAGACCGCGATCCGGCGTGGCTGGTTCGGACCGGTCACCCCATCGGTGCTGCCGCGGCTCGGCGACGTCATCGTCGCCTCCCACGGCGAGCACGCGGTCGTCTCGACCAGCCTGTTCCAGTACGAGACGACCCTGGTCGGGTTGCACGGATCGCTGACCCCGGACGAGATGCTCATCCCGCTGCTGGTCTCCTGACGCGCTCGTCTCGGGCGCTGCTGTGCTCCAACCTCACCGGGCGGGAATGACTGGCCGTTCTAATGGTTACAACCTACGTATCAATTAGGGGACACTCGTCGTGTCCGGCGGAAGGGTTTGTCATGGGTGAGCACAGAGTCGACGAGGGCAGGCGATGACCGGGCATTACGGGCAGGTCGCGTTCACGCCGCTGGTGGCCGAGCACCAGACGATCCACGGGAGCGCCGACGCGTACGCTCGGATGTCGGAGGCGGGTGACGCGCCGGACCGGATCGGCAGGGGCGAGGCCGCGTTCATCACCTCGCGGGACAGCTTCTTCCTGGCGACCGTCAGCGAGACCGGATGGCCCTACGTCCAGCACCGCGGCGGACCGCCCGGGTTCCTGAAGGTCGTCGACGAGACGACGCTGGGGTTCGCCGACTTCCGGGGCAACCGGCAGTACATCACCCGCGGCAACCTCGATCACGACGAGCGGGTCTCGCTGTTCCTGATCGACTACCAGCTGCAGGCCCGGATGAAGATCTTCGGTCGTGCGCGGGTCGTCGAGCTCGACGACGACCCCGAGCTGGTCCCCTCGCTCGCTCCGGCCGGGAGCTCGGCGCGCGTGGAACGTGGGATCCTGATCGACGTCGAGGCGTTCGACTGGAACTGCAAGCAGCACATCCCGCAGCTGGTGCCCCTGGGGGCCGCCCGGCACACCGTCGCCGAGCTGACCCAGCGGATCAGCGAGCTCGAGGCCGAGCTGGCCGCCGCGCGTGGCGTAACGGTTGAACCTTAGACTGACCATTAGAACCGACCAACAGAGATCGATGACGGACGAGTCGGCCGTGGAGCTGCAGGTGCCGGTGCTGTACCCGACCCAGCCCCGGGCCGTACGCCTCATGAACACGATCTGGGCAGACCGGACGGGCGTGCACGACTCGCTGGAGACCTTGGCGCACCTGGAAGCCTGGGCCGAGGAGGCGGGGCTCGGCCGCCACCCAGACCTGAACGAACACGACCTCGGCCGGGCCCGGGCGCTGCGCGACGCCCTGCGCCGGCTGGCCGCCGACCTGACCGCCGACGGCCGGCCGCACAGCGTCTCCGAGGCGCTCAGCACAGAAGTTGCGCTCGCCGTGCTCAACGAGTTCGTGTCCCACTGCGCGCCGATTCTCCGCCACGGTGCGCAGGGCGGTTACGAGCGCGAGTGGCTCACCGACGACACCGGGCCGCAGCGGGAGCTGAACCTGGTGGCGCTGGAGGGATCCGAGGTGCTGGCCCAGCACGCGCCCCATGAGCTGAAGGCGTGCGGCGGCCCCGGCTGCGTCCTGTACTTCGTCCGCGACCACCCACGGCGCGAGTGGTGCTCCGCGGGCTGCGGCAACCGGGCGCGGGTCGCGCGCCACTATCGCCGGAACATGTCCAGCTCTGAGGGTCCTGCCACGAGCCGCAGCGCAGCCCACTAGGCTTCCGCAAGTGGCTGAGCTGACCTTCTGGACCGGGACGATGGACGCGGGGAAGTCGACTCTCGCGCTGCAGACCAACCACAACCACGCGACTCGCGGCAGGGTGGGGCTGATCTTCACCGCCCACGACCGCTCCGGGGAGGCGGCGGTCACCTCGCGGCTGGGTCTGACCCACGACGCGATCGAGGTCACCGACGACTTCGACTTCTGGCGCCACGCCGTCGACGCGCTGACCCACGGCGCCCGGATCGACTACCTCATCTGTGACGAGGCGCAGTTCTACACGCCCGAGCAGATCGAGGCGCTGGCCAAGATCACCGACGAGCTGCAGATCGACGTCTTCTGCTTCGGCATCCTCACCGACTTCCGCACCCGGCTCTTCCCGGGCGCCGCTCGTCTGGTCGAGCTCGCCGACCGGACCGAGGTGCTGCAGGTCGAGGCGCTGTGCTGGTGCGGCAAGCGAGCCACCCACAACGCCCGGGTCGAGGACGGCGTCATGGTCACCGAGGGCGACCAGGTCGTCGTCGGCGACACCGACGAGGCCCCCAGCGCGGTCTCCTACGAGGTCCTCTGCCGCCAGCACCACCGCCGCCGCCTGACCGCGGCCCGGGCCCAGTCGGTCTCCCTGGTGCCCGAGCCGCTGCCGTTCGGCTGACCCCGCCACGCTGGTCGAGCCGCCGGAGCCGCTAGGCGGAGGCGTGTCGAGACCAACACGGTCCGATGGAGCGCTGACGGGACTGTGTTGGTCTCGACACGCTCGCTGGCGCTCGCGGCTCGACCAGCGGGGGCTAGCGGTTGAGCGTCGGCATGGGCACGTCGGCGTACCTCGTTCCGACGGGGGTGCTCTTGGTGTCGAGCTGGACGCCGGGGCGGCCGTTCTCGACGACGTAGGTCGCGCGGGTGGAGACCGGGGCGCCCGGGCGCTGGACGTACGGCACGACCCGGAAGTCGCTGGAGAGCTCCTCGGGCGTGACCTTGACGCGTACGTAGCCGCGCTGGCTGTTGAAGAACTTCAGGTGGTCGTTGGCCCGCAGCAGGGTCTCGCCGCCGGTGGTCATGTCGGCGCCGTCGCCGCCGCTGGCGATGGAGGTGCCGACGAACTCGCTGCCGACGACCGCTGACTCGGGGTCGTCGTAGTCGGCCAGCAGGTTGCTGGCGTAGTTGTGGTGTCGGTCGCCGGTGATGACGACGAGGTTCTCGACGCCGCTGGTGCGAGCGCCCTCGAGGAGCCGGTTGCGGTTGGCGATGTAGCCGTCCCACGGGTCCATGTAGAGGGTCTTGGCCTCGGTCTCGTCGAGGTCGGTCTCCGCCATCGGCGCCTGGTTGGCGAGCACCTGCCAGCGGGCGGTCGACCGGCGCCAGTTGCGCTGGAGCCACTTCTCCTGCTCGAAGCCCATCATCGAGCGCGACGGGTCGTAGATGTCCGGCGTCAGCTCCGGGCTGGCGGGGTCGCTGCCGTCGGCGTACGCCTGGTCGTCGCGGTACTGCCGGGTGTCGAGCACGTTGAAGTCCACCAGGTCGCCGTAGCGCAGGCTCCGGTAGATCTGCATGTCCGGACCGTCCGGCAGCGAGCTGGCACGGAAGGGCAGGTGCTCGTAGTAGGCCTGGAAGGCAGCCGTACGCCGCGGCATCCACAGATCTCCCTGCGACTGGCTCCGCTCCTCGGGGGTCTCGTCGGCCCAGTTGTTCTCGACCTCGTGGTCGTCGGGTGCGACCACGAACGCGTGGGACTGGTGGGCGGCCATCAGGTCCGGGTCGGACTTGTAGAGGCCGTACTGCAGGCGGTAGCGCGCCAGGTCGAGCGTCTCCCCGCCGACGGCGGGGGAGACCGGGGTGTTGCGCCAGTTGTTCTCGGGAGTCACGCCGGACTCGTACAGGTAGTCGCCCAGGTGGAAGACGACGTCGACGTCCTCGTCGGCCAGGTGCCGGTAGGCGGTGTAGAAGCCGTGGCTGTAGAGGGCGCAGGAGGCGAAGGCGAAGCTCATCTTCGAGAGCGAGGAGCCGTACGCCGGTGCGGTCCGGGTGTGGCCGGTCTGGCTGACCTCGCCGGCGGCCAGGAAGCGGTACCAGTAGTCGCGGCCCGGGCGCAGGCCCCAGACCTCGGGGTGGACCGAGTGGCCGAAGTTCGGGGTGGCGGTGACGGTGCCGGACTTCGCGACCTTGCGGAAGAGGGGGTCCTCGGCGACCTGCCAGCGGACCTTGACCGGCTCCTGCGGCATGCCGCCGAGACCGTCAGGGGCGAGCGGTTCGGGGGCGAGGCGGGTCCAGAGGACGACGGAGTTGGGGAGCGGGTCGCCGGAGGCGACGCCCATGGTGAACGGGTAGCCGGAGAGCGACGTGGCGCCCTTGACGGATACCGCGTCGGCGGGGATCGAGCCGGTGCCGAGCAGCATGGCTGCGGATGCGGCGAAGCCGGTCGTGGCGGTGGTGGAGAGGAGGGAGCGTCGGCTCAGCGAGTCGGGCAGGAGCATCGGGGGGCCTCCGAGAAGGGTGGAAGTGCTTGCCTCCACTCACTTCATCGGGGGCGCGTGAACTGCGCCCGACCCGCTGCCGACTCTGTCGGGTCGGGTCGCCGACGTAACACGGACCGGCCGATGGCCGGTCCGTGAACGGGTTCACACCAGTCGGTTCACTCCGACTTGCCGCCGCCGAACATGATCTCGTCCCAGCTCGGGACCGAGGCGCGCTTGCGGCGCGCGGACGACTTCTTGGCCGGCTTCGACTGAGCCTCTTCGGACTGCTCGGACTCGGCCGGAGCCTCGGCGGCCGGGGGCTCGACGACCGTCGGCTCGGGCTCGGGCTCTGCCGGGACCGGCGCCTGCTTGCCGGTCGGGGACTCGTCGCCCAAGAACGCCTCGAGCGGGGTGTCGACATCGACCTGAGCCGTCTTGGCGGCCTTGGCCTCCTTGACCGGCTGGGGAGCCGGGGGAGGAGTGACCGGAGCCGGCGCTTGGGCGGGCGGGGCCGGCGCGGGCGCTGCCGGAGCCTGCGCAGCCGGGGCCGACGGGGTCGAGCTCTGTGCGCGGCGACGCCGCGCGGCGAGCATGTCGTCGGTGATCGGCTCCGGCTCGGGCGCTGCGGCCTCGAGCTTCTCGCCGGTCAGCCAGCGGGCGTCGTCGTTGTCGAGCTCGACGAAGTTGCCGGGGGCGTCGTAGGTCAGCTCGGCGATGCCGGAGCGCTCGGGGGTCTCGTACTCACCGGTGAGCTTCCAGCGCCCGTCAGGGCGCCGGTAGGAGTCCCAGTTGACCGACTCGGGGTCCACGTACATCGTCTGGAAGTGGGCGCTGACCGCCTCGCCCAGGGTGCGGGCGGTGCTGGCGGCCTCACCGGGCCGACGGCGCACGGAAGCCTGCTGGGCGCGCTGTGCCATGTGCTCGCGCTCGGCGAGGACGGGACCGGCGAAGGCCAAGATCTTCTCGACCGTGGTGCCGGCGACAGCGGCGACCTCCTCGGCACTCTCGCCCGAACGAATACGGGTCTGAATGTCACGGGGCCGCAGGCTGCTGCTCGGGGTCTTGTTCACGGTTTGCTCCGATCGGCGGGTCGACACAGCCTCGAGTGCTGCACGGAGACGGTCGTCGATGTCGGCGGTGTATTCACGGTCCTCGTCATCGACGAGAAGCATGCGTAAACCATCGTCACTGACCGAGATGAGCCGCAGAAGGACGGGTCCAGCCTCATCCGGTGCCTGCTCTTCGAGCTGGCCCGGAGTCAGGGGCAATCCTTCGGCTGACATCCTCTTCTCAATTCTAGATACGGTTGTGACGACCCTACGCCACAGACCTGCATCGTATTGGGCTGCCGTGCGGCGTGGCCGTGGCATTTGGGGTTTTTGGGACGAACGAGGCGACCATTCGGTGGTGGAACAGACGCTGACCCTCCTCGTGCTCGACCTGGTCGGGTGCTTCGTCTTCGCGCTCTCCGGCGGCCTGATGGCGGTTCGCAAGGAGCTCGACATCTTCGGAGTGGTCGTCCTCGCCTGCGTCACCGGCCTCGGTGGCGGCATCCTGCGAGACATGGCCATCGGCGCGACCCCGGTCGCCGCGCTCTCCGACTGGCGCTACCTCGTGGTGCCGATGACGGCCGGCCTGCTGACCTTCTACTTCCATCCCGCGCTGGGCCGGCTCGGGCCGATGATCAACGTCTTCGACGCCCTGGGCCTGGGGCTGTTCGTCATCGCGGGGGCGGTCAAGGCACTCGACTTCGGGCTCTCCCCGCTCGCGGCCGCGGTCATGGGGCTGGCCACCGGCGTGGGCGGCGGGGTGATCCGCGACGTGCTCGCCGGTCAGGTGCCGATCATCCTGCGCCGCAGCGTCTTCTACGCCATCCCTGCCTTCGCAGGTGCGGCGATCGTGGCCTTCGGCCTGTTCCTCACGCTGCCGCAGCCGCTGGTGATGGCCACCGCCTTCGTCGTCTGCGCCGGCTGGCGGCTGCTGGCGATGTGGCGCCACTGGGAGGCTCCGCTGCCGCGAGGCTCCGCGTCGGTCTGAACCTCAGTGGTCCGAGCAGCAGGGGATCTGGTGGCGCATCTCGAACGGCACCAGACCGACGGCGGAGCGCTGGACCAGGAGTACGCAGCGCCCCTCGCGCCACACCGGCCGCGCGAACCCGGTGAGATCGAGGGTGTCGCCCGGCTCCAGCGAGATCCCGGCCAGGCCCTCGACGGCGTCGACGACGCTGTCCGCCTCGACCGCGGCCACCGTGGTCACGGTCTCGATCCCGGTGCGTCCCGGGTAGCGGGCCAGCCGCCCGGCACTGCGCGCGGCGGCCTCGTCGATCGCGGGGGAGTCGGGGGTGACGTACGCCTGGGGGAGCTGGTCGGAGAGGAGCGCGGTCAGCTCCTCGACCGCCGGGCCATCGGGCCAGTCCAGGACGGCGACGAAGCGGCCGGTCGGCACGCGCACGACATGGGTGCTGATGACGTACGCATCCTCGGCCTGCCCCGCGCCGAGCACCTCGTCCAGGCGGTGGACGAGGTGCTCGGCGGCGGCGAGGTCCCGGGCGTCGGCATCGACGGCCAGGCGTCGGGTGGTCATCGAGTCGGGACGACCCAGACCGGGTTGGTGTAGAACCACAGGTCGACCCACGGGTCGGCGTCGCCGACGACGTCGATGGCGGGACCGGCCGGGTCGACGCTCTCGCCGAGGTAGCCGGGCTGGGACCGGTTGGCGTCGGTGCCGCGGACACGCACGTAGAACGCCTCCTCGACACGACCGAGGTCGTAGCGCAGCTGGAAGGTGCCGGTGCGGCCCGAGGTGTCGGTCTGCTCGATCACCTTCGTGTCGGGCGCCTTCCAGGTGTCGCGGTCGGAGACGTACGTCGGGTCGACCGCGCCCCGGATCACGTCGACCCGATTGAGGGTGGGGAGGAACTGCGACCAGTTCGGGACGTCCTGGGCGGCGATGGTGACGACCAGCGAGATCCGGCTGCCCTTCTTCGCCTTCAGGGTGCCGCCGAGGCTCTCCGAGCCACCGTCGGAGGAGACGACGCGTACGTCGACCGACTTCACCAGCGCACCGTGGTCGACCCAGACGCGGCCGTTGCGCAGGCCCTTCATGACCGCGCCGTAGCTGCGCTCGGAGGCGCCGACGTGGGTGCGGCTGTAGTAGCCCGGCCAGAAGTCACCGGCGGTGGTGTTGAGGGAGCCGGCGTAGACCGGGTCGCCGTAGCGGCCGTTGGCGTTGAAGGAGGCCGAGTCCGATCCGTCGGGGCGGCGCGAGGTGGTGCCCCAGTTGACGTGGGAGTCGGAGTTGGCGCTGATCGACCACGGCTTGCCCTCGGCGAGCAGCGAGTCCCACAGGCCGCCGACTGTCGAGGTGAACCAGTCGAACCCGCCCCAGGAGCGGTAGGACTCGGCCGGGTAGCCGGGGAAGGAGTTCGGGCCGGCGGAGTTGCCGTAGTAGCCGCGGGCGCTGCCGGGGCCGTAGCCGGCGGGCAGTCCTGCCGCCTGGTGGCCGGGCGCTCCCTCCCAGCCGATCGCGATCCGCGGGTCGGCGTCGCGCCAGGCACGCACCTCGTGGGGGCTGTCGATGCCGTTGCGGGCGGGGTGGTTGGCCAGGAAGAGCGCGTCCGCGACGCGGCGCTTGTCTACCTGCTTGCCGAGCCACTGGATGCCGGCGACGGCGAGCGCCTCGTTCTGCGGGGAGTTGCCGCTGGCGCCCTTGACGGAGCCGTCGTAGTCGTTCTCGAACTGCTTGAGCACCGCGACCTCGTTGGCGCCCGGGGCGACGAAGACGGTGCCGTGCTCGGCAGCCGGGATGTTCCACTCCAGACCCTGGAAGATCAGGGTGTCCTTGAGTACCTTGCGCGCGGCCACGATGTCGGGGTTGACCAGGTCGACGCCGAGCTTGGCGTGGGTCGCGCCGCCGTGGTCGGTGATGACCAGCCAGTCCAGGCCGTACGCGGCGCCGTGCTGTGCCTGGTCGATGACCCGGTACATCGCATCCGAGCTGTACTGGGTGTGGATGTGGTGGTCGCCGGCGAGCCAGTGCCGGATCGTGGCCCGGTTGCCGCTCTTCGCGGTGGCGGTCGTGGCGGTCTCGGCCATCGCCGGGGTCACGCCGGTCATGCCGGCCATCCCGGCGGTCACGGCGCCGGCGATGCCGGCGGCGCGGAGCAGGTTGCGCCGGGTGACCTCGGCGGGACGCAGGTCGCTGTCGGACGCGTCCGAGGAGGCGGCGAGGGTGATCTCGTCGACCTCGTGGGAGTGAGTGTGGTCGTGGCCGTGCGCGTGGGCGTGGTGGTGCCCGTCCGGCCCGTGCGAGTGGGGGTGGTGCTCGTGTGACACGTTGAATCCTCCGCTTGGATAGGGCGTCTCCCGCGTGCCCGAGCAGCGGCGCTCAGAGCAAAGCGGCGCCGGATGGCCGCTGTACGTCCGCCGGTTGCCCTCCCGGTGAAATTTTGCCGAGGCGTCACCCCCGTCGGCCGAGGCGTCAGTCCAGTCGTCCGAGAAGTCACTCAGGGGGACCGAGGCGTCACGCGCCCTTGCAAGTAAGGCTAGCCTTACTCGTGTGACGACCACCGACCGCCGCAACGAAGACGCCGAGACGCTCGCCGACCTCCTCGGAGGTGCGCGTGGTGCGATCGACGCCACTGTCCCGCCGGTCGCGTTCGCGGCCGGCTGGCTGGTCAGCGGAGAGCTGTGGATCGCGACCGTGGTGGCGCTCGCGGTGGCCGCGATCGTGGCCGTCTGGCAGTGGCGCAAGGGCCGCAAGCCGCGCGCGGTGTTGCTGGGCGTGGCGGGAGTCGCGGTCGCGGCGATGATCGCGCTGCGTACCGGCCGGGCGGAGGACTTCTTCGTGATCCAGCTCGCCGCCAACGCGGCCAGCGCCCTGGTGTGGGTGGTCAGCATCGCGTTCCGCTGGCCGCTGCTCGGCGTGGTCGTCGGCCTGGTGCTGCGCCAGCGCGGAGCCTGGCGTCGCGACCCCGTCCTGCTGCGGGGCTATGCGCTGGCGAGCTGGGTCTGGGTCTGTCAGTACGTCATCCGGGTCGCCGTCTTCGGCCCGCTGTGGTGGTCGGGCGACGTGGTCGCCCTGGCGATCGCCCGGGTCGCGCTCAGCTGGCCGCTGGTCGCGCTGTGCCTGCTGGTGAGCTGGGTCGTCCTGCGGCGCTCGTTGCCCGAGGATCATCCCGGGCTGCGTCACCCGCAGGCCGCCTGAGTCTCAGGTCAGGGCTGCGCGGAGCAGGTCGTAGAGCCGCCGGGTCGCGCGCTGCTGGTCACCGTCGCGGACCACGAGCGCAAGCCCGGCACGCACCTCCGCGTCGACGATCGGCGTCGCGACCAGATCCGTCCCGGCCGCCATCGACTCGGCCAGCACGCAGACGCCCAGCCCGCGGGCGGTGAGCCCGAGCAGCGTCTCCGGGTTCGACCCGGACAGGTCGACCTTCGGCTCCACGCCCGCCCGCGCGCACGACTGCTCCAGGGCCGTGCGTACGCCTGTGCCTGGCGGGATGCAGAGCACCGTCTCCTCGTGGAGGTCGGCGAGCCTCGGCCGGGCGCCGACGAGACGGTGGCCGGCCGGCGTGATCACCGCGAGCCGCTCGTTGCTGACGGACTCGGTGGCCAGGCCGTCGATGACGGGTCCCGCATGGGAGATCAGGCCGAGGTCGAGCTCGCCGGCCAGCGTACGTCGCTGGAGGCGGTCGGAGGTGTCCTCGACGAGCTCGACGCTGACCCCGGGATGCTCCCGGCGGAAGGTGGCGACGGCGTCGAGGAAGCCGGGGATCGTGCAGCCGGCGATCATCCCGAGGCGTACCTGGCCGTGGATCAGGTCGCTCAGCTCGTCGGCGCTCTGCCGCACACCCTCGATCGCCCGGATCGCCTCACGAGCGCGGGGGAGGAGCGTCTCGCCGGCGTGGGTGAGACGTACGTTGCGGGGACCCCGGACGAGCAGGTCATGGCCGAGCTCGCGCTCGAGCTTGGCCAGCTGGGCACTGATGCCCGACTGGCTGACGTGGAGGCGCTGCGCAGCGGCCGTGAACGAGCCGTGGTCGACGACGGCGACGAAGTAGCGGAGCTGACCGATTTCCATCACCGTTGATGCTAGCAAGCAGCAGAACTATCTGTTTGAGTGTTCGGGGGCGTCGGGTCAGGCTGGGAGGTGAAAGCCGAACCGATCTGAGGAGAACCGATGACCGCATCCGCTGCCGAGCTCGCCGAGGCGTACTTCACCGCCTGGCAGGAGCGTGACTTCACCCGTCTGCGCGCGCTGCTGGCCGACGACGTGAGCTTCGCCGGCCCGCTCGCCACGATCGAAGGTGCCGACGAATGCGTCGCCGGACTCGAGGGCATGGCGCAGGTGCTCGACAAGATCGAGGTGAAGGAGCGGCTCGCCGACGGTCCGAGCGTGATCACCTGGTTCGACCTGCACACCACCGTCGCCGCGCCCGCCCCCACCGCCAACTGGATGCGCGTCGAGGACGGGCTGATCACCGAGATCCGGGTCGCCTTCGACCCGCGCGGGATCCTCGCCGCTCGGGGCTAGGCGACCTGCTCGTCGCGCGGCTGGGTCCGGGCGGTCTCGCGGATGACCTCGGCCACCAGGTCGGGGTCATCGTTCATCGGTACGTGACCGCAGCCGGCCAGCCACCGGTGGGTCGCATGCGGGAGCCGCCGTGCGGCCACCTTCGCCTGGTAGGGGAGGAGCGTGAGGTCGCGCGATGCCCAGGCGACGGTGGTGGGGACGTAGGTCTGCGTCGGCCCTGGGTAGCTGTAGCGGTAGACACCGCTGAAGAACGTCTTGACCCCCTCGCGCGAGGCGACCATGTTGGCCGTGTCGGCGGCCGCGACGGCAGGGTCGAGCCGTTCCGGGTGGGCGAAGAAGCAGCCCATCGTGACCGTACGCGCCACCCGCGACTGCAGCAGCGACCCCGCCACCGGCGCCAGCGGCCGCGCGGCCGCCTGGATCCCGGCGAACAGGCCCCTGACGTAGAGGTAGTCGACGCCGTTCACCCAGAACCCGGCGGGGGAGAGCGCCGTCACCGACCGCGCGTGCCCGGCATCGGCCATCTCCAGCGCGAGCAGCCCACCGAGGCTGTTGCCGGCGACGTGCGGCCGCTCGATCCCGAGCTCTTCGCGGAGCTCGTTCAGCTCGTGGGCCACCGCCTCCCGCACCGTACGTCCCGCCAGATCGAACGCCGGCGACTCACCGTGCCCCGGCAGATCGATCGTGATCACCTCGAACTCGTCGGCCAGCCGCTCCACCACCCCGCCCCACGCCTGCCTGCGGTGCGCGATGCCATGGATCAGGAGCAGCGGCTCCCCGCTGCCGGTCCGTTCGTACGCGAGCATCCTCGCTCCTTCGGTCGCCTCTGGGTGTCATGCCGATGGCCGGGAGCCTACGTCCCGGCATGGCCCGAATGTGGGTCCGGCGAGCGGATGCGCTAATGTTTCACCCGCAACGCGTGATTGGCGCAGTGGTAGCGCACTTCGTTCACACCGAAGGGGTCACTGGTTCGAACCCAGTATCACGCACAACGAAGAACCGGCCGCTGACCAGGGTTTTTACCTGATCCGCGGCCGGTTCTTCGTTTGGCCCGTCTCTCGGCGCTGTTGGGGTGCCTGACAAAAGTGCCTGACTAGCCGATCACGCGGACTTCTTCTGACCGTCATCGCCGAACAGGCTGTCCATGACCTGTGCTCCGGTGTGCCTGACGGGCCGGAGTTCGTGACGGTAGACCTGTTCGGTCACCCGGCCCTGATGAACCTCGGACGGGCCGACCGAGGTCCGAAGGGGGCTGCGTTTTATTTGCCTTGGTTAGCTCTCGTCGCTTCCAGTGTCGACGCCAGAAGGTTCAGCGACAGTTCGTAGGCGGCGCCAACGCGGTCGACGTCGCCGGTGATGGTCTTGTCCAGATATAGGCCGCGGATGATGGCCACAACGAGGGTCGACAGCGCCTCGGCCTGGTCTGGGTGGATGCCATCTTGGCGGAGCGCGCTCTCAAGCGGGGCTTTCCAGTCCTTGACGACGGACCGTGCGAACCATTCGTACTTCTCAGGTTGACGGAGCGCGAGCCCATGGAGCTCAAAGAGGAAAGCAAATTGTCGCTCGTACTCAGGGGCGAGCCAGAGGTTCCACAGGGCTCGTAGTACTTCGACCGGTCGCCCGTTGCTGCTCGCCCAGAATTCGTCAAACGCCGTCGCCATTTGCCCATGGATCTCTTCGCACACTGCTCGGATCAACTGATCCTTGCTTCCGAACTGGCGATTGAGCGAGGTGATGGATGCGCCGATCGCCGCACCCAGGGGTCGCAAGGTCAGATCAGCCACCCCGGTCCTGAGCACGTAATCGGTTGCCGCTCGGAGCAATTCGGGCTTGCGGTGCTCCCACCGGAGTGCTCGCCCGTCGGCGGTGGCCACTGCGCCGCTACCTGCCTTTGCCATGGCCTTGACCCTACAGGCGGCCGGACACCTCATTTACCGAAACGATCGATTCGGGTACTCTCCACTTTGAGACCTCGATCACAAAGGAAAATGAGATGACCACAACCCCTACCGCCATCACCAACGTGCAACTCATTGATGGCCGCGGAGGCGCGCCGCGGCCGGCCATGACAGTGCTGGTCGAGGGCGACCGGTTCACCACGATCGGTCCTTCTGCGAATACGGAGGTTCCCGTCGATGCGACTGTGGTCGACGGCAGTAATCGTTGGATGGTGCCGGGGTACGTCAACGGCAATGTCCACCTGCTCGACGCGTGGATGTTCATGGTGGGTCCGGGCACGATTGAGTACCTCGCTCGCTGGGAAGGTCGCTATGTCGAGGTCATAGAAGAAGCTGCCCAACTGGTGCTTCGCAACGGGGTCACCACCGTGTTCGACACCTACAACGCCATCGAACCGGTACTCAGCGCCCGTGATCGCATCAACGCCGGTACCTCACAGGGTGCGCGGATCTTCGCCGCTGGCGCCATCGTCGGGATGGGGGGCCCGTTCAGCGCCGACTTTCACTTCGGCGGGCGCAAGGCGGCGTCGCAGACGTTCGTCAATCGCATCGATGAGATGTTCGAGGCAGGAGTCGGCCACCAGTTGAGCTTGTTGCCCCGCAACGAGGTTCGCGCCCGCGTCCGCGACTACCTTGCCCGCGGTGTAGACATGCTCAAGATCGCCGTCAGTGACCACATTTTCATGACTGTCGGGCTGGATCGCTCTTACCAGACCTTCACCCGGCCGGTGCTCGACGTCATGATCGAGGAGGCTCGCGCCGTCGGGGTGCCGGTGCTGAGTCACAGTCTGTCTGTGGAGTCGCTCGAAACATCCGTGGACCTCGGCGCGGATGTGTTGATTCACGCCAACTACACAATGGGCCAGCCCTATCCGCACTCATTGGTCGACAAGATCGTCGCCAGTGATTCCTACGCTGAACTGCAGACCATCCACGACGCGCACCGCAAGGGTCTCGAAGAGGCTGGCAGTTGGGCCGCGTTGATGGGTGGCGGCGCCTTCGCGGACAACGAGCGCACCTTGGTCAGCGCCGGCGCGAAGATCCTGATGGGCACGGATGCTGGGTGTCCCAGCAACGACCACCTCAACGACCTCTCGCCACTCGAACGCGAAGACCGACCATGGACAATCGGCGGAGACCACTTCCACTGGACCCAGTCGATGGTCGAGAGGGGCATGACCCCACTGGAGGCCATCACCAGCGCCACCCTTCAGGTGGCCCGTGGATACGGGAAAGACGACCTGATTGGCTCAGTCGAGACCGGTAAGCTCGCAGACTTCGTCCTGCTGGACAAGAACCCACTTGACGACATCCGCAACCTGCGTGCGATCACCGATGTGTATCAAGCAGGCCGAGCGATCGACCGGGCGGCGTTGCCGACTACACCGCTAGTGACCACGCACCCCACAGCCTGAATGCACCACTCCAGCCGTGTCCGACCTCGCTCGCGAGAGGTCGGCACAACTGGACGATCCTCACCCGGCTCAACGATGTCGATTCGTGCGCCCCGTCTCCGTGCTCTTGGGGCGACAACCCCGGGGAACGGGTGGCGATACGACCCGGAAGCCGATGAGTGGACCGCCGCGGGCAACCTGCCTACGCCGCGGCAGAGGCTCGGCGCCGCCACGGTCGGTGATGTCATCTACACCTTCGGGTCGATCCGGATGAGAGGAGCGAACCGGTCCTGGGATCGCAAGGCCCTCCTTGCGGCGCTGGGGTGGAGCGAAGATGACGGAGGCACCAGAAGGCGCTCGGAACACCAACTGGAGGGTAAAATGAGCATGACGACCACACGTGTCGCACTTGTCACTGGAGCGAACCAGGGCATGGGGAGGTACGTCGCAACGTCGCTCGCCCGGGACGGCCATACGGTCTTCTTCGGGTCGCGAGACCTCGCCCGCGGCGAGGAGGCCGCCGCCGGGGCGGGACCGAACGCACACGCGGTGGAGCTCGACGTGACGGATGCAGCGTCCATCACGTCCGCAGTCGGCAGCATCCGTGACATCTCCGGACGGCTCGACATCCTGGTCAACAACGCAGGTGCAGCCTGGGTCGGCAGCCCTCCGCGGGACCTCGAGGACGCGCGAGAGCGCGCGAGGCCGAGCATCGTGGATCTTGCGGAGATGCGCGCTGTGTGGGACGTCAACGTGTTCGGGCCGCTCGCGATGTTCCAGGCCGCCATGCCGCTCCTCAGGGAGTCCTCGGATGCGCGCGTCGTCAACGTGACCAGCGCGCTCGGCTCGCTGGCCCTGGCCTCCGACCCGGCGTCGGACGTACGTCGCATGTTCGACCCGGTGTACGCGTCATCCAAGGCAGCACTGAATGCCCTCACGATCACGATGATGGACGAGCTGGCGGGGTCCGAGATCAAAGTCAACCTCGTGTCTCCTGGCTTTGCCCGCACAGCCCTCGTCGGATTCATGGGCACCGAGACCATCGAGGATGCATCTCAGGAGATCTTGAGGTGTGTCCGGCTCGGACCGGGCGACCCCGGCGGCACCTTCACCACCTGGGAGGCAACGCCCCTGCCGTGGTGAGGTGTGCCTCCATGAGCCTCGAAGGGCTTGCCGGCCCGAGCCTGGACCGGGACCCGGCGTCAGCGTCGATCGGCGTCCCGATCGGCCCGCTCAAGACGCGCACCGTCAGGAATGTCGGCCTTGTCAGAGCCCAGGCTGCGTCTCTCGGTGCGGAAGATGCGCAGGGCCTGCCCGATACCGTAGTGGTCGAGGGTGTAGCCCGCTGCGATCCGGGCCGCCCCACTCGTCCGCTGACCCGGCCCTGGTCCAGATCCTCAGCGGGACAGCGCCTTATCCAGGCCCTCCCGATCACATGCGTCGAGGTCACGGCTCCGCCATAAGGGGATCGCCAGAGCATGGATACGTTCGCCCGCTTGGGATAGAACCAAAGTCAGAACTCTCAGAAGGGGGAGCGTCTTGATCGATCGCACCGGGCTGGCGGGGTTTCTCCGCAATCGGCGTGAGGCAATGCAGCCGGAGGACGTCGGCATGCCTCGCGGGCAGCGGCGCCGGACCAGCGGGCTGCGGCGGGAGGAGGTCGCGGCGCTGTGCAACATGTCGGCGGACTACTACTCCCGGCTGGAGCGGGAGCGTGGCCCGCAGCCGTCGCCGCAGATGCTTGCCTCGATCGCTCAGGGGCTGCACCTGTCGATCGACGAGCGTGACCACCTGTTCCGGCTGGCCGGGCACAACCCGCCACCCCGGGGCAGTTCCAGCGAGCACATCAGCCCTGGGCTGCTGCGGATCCTGGACCGCCTCGAGGACACTCCTGCGGAGATCGTCACCGAACTGGGCGAGACCCTGCGGCAGACGCCGATGGGGGTGGCGCTCACGGGTGATACGACCCAGTACACCGGGCCGGCTCGCAGTATCGGCTACCGGTGGTTCACCGACCCGTACGCCCGGGAACTCTATGCGCCCGAGGAGCACGCCTTCCTGACCAGGATGTACGCCGCCGGGTTGCGTGGGCTCGTCACTCTCCGGGGTCCCGATTCCCGGGCGGCCTACCTCGCGGACCTGTTGCTGGACGGCAGCGAGGAGTTCCGGCGGGTGTGGGAGGAGCACGAGATCGGGATCCGCCCCCACGATGTCAAGCACTTCGTGCACCCCGAGGTCGGTGCGCTGGAGCTGAACTGCCAGCGGCTGGTCGACCCGGACCAGGCCCACTCACTGATGGTCTACACCGCGGTCCCCGGCTCCGAGAGCTACGAGAAGGTGCAGATGCTGTCAGTCATCGGCGCACAGGCTCTGCGCTGAATCGTTCCCCCGTCCGATGCCTTCGTGGTCAGCCGCCCAGCTGCTCTCTGGCTGTGTCGGAGTCCTGCAGGTTCGTCATGTTGATGAACCGTCCGTCGCGGACTCGGTAGAGGGCGTACTCGGTGACCTCGAACGAGGCGCCGGTAGGGGCGACGCCGAGCCATTCCTTGACCGGGGTGCCGGTGTTGGTCAGGCGCGCGGCCAGGTCGTGGCCGCTGACCCTGAGGTCGTCGAGGCGCCACTTCAGATCCGGCGCGGCGTCCACCTGGGCAGTCAGTGCGGCGAGGACCTGGTCGCGGGTGACGGCGTCACCGAAGTGCGTGAGCTCGTCGGCGACGAACTCGTCCAGGCGGTGGAACTCGTGGGCGTTGAGCGCCGCGATGTAGCGCTCGTAGAACTTGTGGAGTTCGGTGTGTGTCATTTCGACTTTCCCTCTCGACTAGAACTGCGCCGCGCGTTGTCGCCTCGTCTCGTTCATTGCGTTCGCGGCGCGAGGACAGGACAAGCCTGAAGCCGCCCGTTGCTAGAATCCATAACGTGCCGTCCGCATTTTCTTACGCATCGTCCACTCTCCCGTCTGAGGGGGGAGCGAGCGATCCGGTCGCGGACGCGATCGGGCTGCTACGACCTCGTACCGTGGTCTATCCGGCGCTGCGTGCCGGTGGGCTGTGGGGAGTGCGCTTCGAGGCGTTCCCGCACGTCAAGATCGGAGGCGTGGTGCGCGGCGAGAGCTGGCTGGCACTCGACGGGCGAGAGCCGGTGCATCTGCATGAAGGCGACTTCTACCTGCTGAGCAACCCGCCGGCCTACTCGCTGGGCAGCAGCCTGTCCGTCGAGCCGCTGCCGGCCGCGACGTTGTGGGACACCGCCGATGAGGGCGCCGTGCGTATCGGGCCGGTCGACGACGAAGACACCTATCTGTGCGGTGGGTACTTCTGGTTCGACGAGCTCAACGCCCCCATCCTGCTCGACATCCTGCCGCCGCTGGTGCACATTCACGCGGACGATCCACGGATCCGTTCGCTGGCGTATGTGACAGAACTGTTGTCCAGCGAAGTCGGGACCTGCGCCATCGGGAGTTCCCTCATCCTTGATCATCTGGTCCAGATCCTCCTGGTCCAGGTGCTGCGTGCTCATGCCGAACAGGCGGACCGCCCGGTCGGGTGGCTGGGGGCGCTGGTCGACGACGGTGTCGGCGCTGCGCTGCGTGCGATGCACGCGAACGTGGCCCGCCGTTGGACCGTTGAAGAGCTCGCCGGTATCAGTCACCTGTCGCGCTCGGGTTTTGCGAAGTCATTAAAACGACAGGTGGGGCTCGCGCCGCTCGAGTACCTGATCCAGTGGCGCATGAGCCTGGCGCGCGACGCTCTTCGGCGGAACACGCAGACGATCTCCGAGCTCGCGTTCGCCACGGGGTACGAGTCCGAGAGCGCGTTCAGCACCGCGTTTCGGCGTGTAGTCGGTGCCTCGCCGAAGCAGTTCCGGGACCGTGCGCTGCGAGCCGCTGGGACAGAGGAACGTCGCGACGAGGTCACCCTCGGTGTCGCCTGAGGCCTACACGCCTGCGGCAAGCAGCGCGCTGCTCCCAGGGTACCGACCTCGTGACCAGGCCATTCGCAGCAGATGGCCCGGTCACAAGTGCTCGATCAGCTTGTCGAGGGTGATGGGAACGTCGCGCACCCGGATGCCGGTGGCGTTGTAGACGGCGTTGCCGATCGCGGCCGCCGAGCCGACGGTGCCGATCTCACCGAGGCCTCTGGCGCCCAGGCTCCGGGTCCCGACGTCCTCGCCGCCGTCGCCGAGCGGTCCGGTGAGGATGGGGTCGGGCCGGTCGAGCATGACAACGTCGATATCGGGGACGTCCGCGTTGACGGGAACCAGGTAGTCGGCGAGGGTGCTGCTGGCCAGGCGTCCGGTGTCGAGCTCCAGGTGGTTCTCCTCCAGCAGGGCGTGGCCGATGCCGAAGATGACGCCGCCGACGAGCTGGCTGCGGGCGGCCTTGGCGTTGATGACGCGGCCGACGTCGGCGACGGTGGTGAACCGGGTGACTCGGGTCTCGCCGGTGAATCGGTTGACGCGTACCTCGCAGAAGTGGGCGCCGAAGCTGTGGTGCACGTACTCCGGGTCGGCGGCACCGGGTGACTCGGCGAGCGCGGTGATGCCCGGTGAGCCGACAGCTCTGAGCAGGCGGCCGAAGGTCATCGAGCGGCCGAGCCCATGCAGGGTCCCGCGCTCGTAGCGCAGGTCGTCCGCGCTGGCGCCGTGCCACGGCGACCCGTCGTCGGTGACGGCGACCCGCTTGAGTTCGTCGATCGCATCGCGGGCAGCGTTCACGACCTGGGGCACGGTGGCGTGCGTGGCGCTGGAGCCGACGGCGGGTGCTCCCTGAGGCAGCAGTGAGTCGCCGATCTCGGGCGTCACCCGGTCCAGGGGTATCCCCAGGGCGTCGGCACCGGAGACCGCGACCATGGTCGCCCCGCCGGTGCCGAAGTCCGAGATCCCCGTCGAGACCACGGCCGTGTCGTCGTCGAGCAACCGGACGCGTACGCTCGCGGGACGGCGGTGCGCAGGGTAGATGCCGGTGGCCATACCGGTGCCGTACAGCCACTGCCCGTCGATGCGTGCGCGGGGCGTGGCGCTGCGGGCGGACCAGCCGAATCGCCGCGCGCCGACGCGGTAGCACTCCTCAAGGTGCTTGCTCGACCAAGGCAGCCCAGAGACGGGGTGGACGGTGGCGTTGTTCCGCAGCCGCAGTTCGACCGGATCGATACCGGTGGCTACGGCCAACTCGTCCATGGCCGTCTCCAGGGCGAAGGATCCGGGGGCTTCATTGGGTCCGCGCATCGCCCGGCTCCCGGGGATGTCGAGGACGGCCAGCTCCGCATGGACGCGCAGGTTGGGCGTGCGGTAGAGGGCGTCCGTGGTGTTGTGGGCCGGGGTCATGGGGAAGGTGACCGTGGTCGGGCGCTCGGAGACGCTCTGGTGGCTGACGGCGTTGAGGACGCCGTCGCGGGAGGCGCCCAGCCGAACGGTCTGGGTGAGCTGGGGCCGGTGTCCAGTGAGGGTGAACATCTGCTCGCGGGTGAGGACCAGCCGGACCGGGCGGCCGATCTCCCGGGCGGCGGCGGCGGGGAGCGGCGTGTCGCTCCACAGGATGACGCGGGCGCCGAACGCGCCGCCCACGTACTTGGTGTTCAGCTGGACATTCTGCGGAAGGACGCCAAGCCGCTGGGACATCCCGAGTGCGAACGCTGCGGGGACTTGCGCGCCGGCGTGGATGGTGACCCGGTCGCCGTTCCAGACGGCGAGGATCGCGTGCGGTTCCATGGCTACGTGGTGCTGGATGTGCTGGTGGAACTCGGCCTTCACGACGACGTCGCTGGCGTCGAGCGCGGCGTCGATCGATTCGACGCCAGGGGCCAGGACCTCGAGGCTGCTCGGCGTCCCGCTGAGGGTGGGGCCTGCGGGCTCGTGGGGTTCGTCCGCGAGAGAGGTGCGCGGTGGCTGTGCGGCGTAGGCCACTGTGACCAGTGCGGCGGCGTCACGCGCCTGTTCGGGGGTCTCGGCGACGACCATCGCGATGGCCTGGCCATGGAATCGGACCTCCGTGTCCTTCAGAGGGACGTAGTTCTCCACGAAGCCGGCGAGTGGGCCGGTGATCGGATACAGGTTGAGCCGGGACTCCGGAGCGGCGTAGACGCGCAGGACACCCGGCGCCGCACGGGCGGCTGTCGTTTCGATCCTGGTGATGGTGCCCCGTGCGATGGTGCTGGTGACGAGGTGGGCGTGGGCGAGGTCGGTGGCGCGGTAGTCACCGGAGTACTCGGCTGCGCCGGTGACCTTCAGTCTGCCGTCGACGCGGTCGGTCTCGCGGCCTACGGGGGAACTGGGCATCGTGACTCCTTCAGCTACTGAGTGCGAGTGCACCGGTCGACGGCGCACTGTGGTGGATGGGGACCCCGGTGCTCAGGGGTGCCCCCGAGCCGCCGTGCCGGTGGGCGACTATCTCCGCCGCGATCGACAGGGCCGTCTCCTGCGGGGTGCGGGCTCCGAGGTCGAGGCCGACGGGGGAGCGCAGGCGGTCGAGCTCGTGGTCGGTGAGGCCGGCGTCGCGGAGCCGGGCCAGGCGGTTCTCGTGGGTGCGGCGGGAGCCCATGGCCCCGACGTACGTCAGGGGCAGCCGGAGGGCGGCCGTCAGCAGTGGGAGGTCGAACTTGGGGTCGTGGGTGAGCACGCACACGACGGTGCGGCCGTCGAGCAGCCCGGCGTCGGCCTGGGCCTGGAGGTAGCGGTGCGGCCAGTCGACGACCACGTCGGCGTCCGGGAACCGCTCCGGCGTGGCGAATGTTGCCCGTGCGTCACAGACGGTCGCCCGGTAGCCCAGGAATGTGCCCAGCAGGGTGAGGGCGGCGGCATGGTCGATAGCGCCGAACACGAGCATCCGTGGGGGCGGGGTACTGGACTCCACCAGCAGCGTCATGGGTTCGCGGCAGTAGCTGTCGGCCACCCCGATCTCGACGGTGCCGGTGCGACCCGCATCCAGGGCCGCAGCCGCGTGAGTCTCGGCGACCTGGTCGAGCCGGGCGTCGCCGAGGGAACCCTCGGCGGGCCGGCCGGTCCGCACGACGAGCGCCCGCCCGAGGTGCGTGCTCGGGCCGCGTACCACCGTGGCCACGGCCACCGCCTGGCCGCTCGCGGCATCGGCGAGGGCCGGTTCCAGCTCCGGCTCGGCGCCCGGGTCGTGGTGACGTAGCAGCACCTCGATGATCCCGCCGCAGGTCAGGCCGACCCCGAGTGCATCGGCGTCGGAGTACCCGAACCGCAGCGCCTGGGGCTCGTGGTTCCCGGCGAGCATGTCCTGGCAGGCGTCGTGCACGGCGGCGTCGACGCACCCGCCGGACACGTTGCCCAGCACCGCCCCGTCCGCGTCGACGACCAGCGACGAGCCGGGCTGGCGGGGTGCGCTGCCGGCCACACTCGTGACGGTGGCCGTCACGAACGGGGTGCGGCCCCGGGCACGTCCGAGCAGCCGGGCGGCGAGCTCAAGCACGGCGACCGCCCGCCCTCGCGCCGTCTGACCCGTCGCTCATCGGCTCTCCAGCAGCTCGGTCAGCGCCCGCACCAGGGTGCGGCGTAGCAGGGCGGGCTTGAACGCGTTGTACTCGCGCGGCTCGGCGCCGTCCGCCGCGCGGGTGACGGCGGCCTCGAACGTGGCGGCGTTCGCGGGCCGCCCGGTCAGCGCGCGTTCGACCGCTGGCAGCCGCCACGGCCGCGTCCCGACGCCGCCGACGGCGATCCGGGCCTGGGTGATGGTGCGCCCGCGCAGCTCGAGGGCGACGGCGGCGGAGGCGAGCGCGAACTCGTAGGATTGCCGGTCGCGGATCTTGAGGTAGTGCGAGCGTGCAGCGAAGCGGGAGCGGGGCACCGTGATCCCGGTGATGAGTTCGCCCGGTCGCAGAGTGTTCTCGATGTGGGGCGTAGCCCCGGGCAGCGTGTAGAAGTCGTCCAGCGCCACGGTCCGGGTGCCGCGGGCAGAGCCCAGGTGCACCACCGCGTCCAGAGCGACCAGCGGTACGGCCAGATCGCTGGGGTGCGTCGCGATGCATGCCTCGCTAGTGCCCAGGACCGCGTGGCCGCGGTTGATCCCCTCCAGCGCCGCGCAGCCGCTGCCCGGCTCACGCTTGTTGCACGGGGTAGTCACGTCGCGGAAGTACCCGCACCGCGTGCGCTGCAACAGGTTGCCGCCGATGCTGGCCATGTTGCGCAGCTGGGCCGAGGCGCTCAGCTCCAGCGCCTGCGCGACCATCGGGTAGTGCTCGCGCACCGTGCGGTGCTCGGCAACGTCGCTCATCCGCTCCAGCGCGCCGATGTGCAGCCCCTTGCTGTCCAGCGTGATGCCGTCCAGAGGCAGCCGGTTGATGTCCACGACGCGCTCGGGGGTCATCACCTCGAGCTTCATCAGGTCGACCAGGGTCGTGCCCCCGGCCAGGAACGCGGTGTCCGGTCCCGCGCCCCGCAGGGCCTCGCGTACGGAGCGGGCCTGGGTGAAGGTGTAGGGCCGCATCAGCGCATCACCTGCTGGGCGTCCCGGATCGAGTCGACGATGCGGGGATAGGCGCTGCACCGGCAGATGTTGCCCGACATGCGCTCGCGGATCTCGTCGTCCGAGTCCGCTCCGCCCTCGTCGTCGACCATCGCGACCGCGGACATGATCTGCCCGGGGGTGCAGAAACCGCACTGGAGGCCGTCGTGGTCGATGAACGCCTGCTGCATCGGGTGCAGTCGGTCGCCGTCGGCAAGGCCCTCGATCGTGGTGATCTTCCGGCCGGTCGTGGTGGCGGCCAGGGTGAGGCAGGACAGCACGCGCTGCCCGTCGATATGCACGGTGCAGGCCCCGCATTGGCCGCGGTCGCAGCCCTTCTTGGTGCCCTTGAGGTCCAGCCGCTCGCGCAGCGTGTCCAGCAGGGTGGCCCGCGGGTCCACCCGCAGCGTGACCGGGGCGCCGTTGACGGCGGCCCTCACCGTCACCTGGGCCACACCGTCCACGGTGAGTGCCGAGGCGGCTCCCGCTGCCTCGACCTGTCCGGTCGTCAGCGGGGTCACGGCGGCAGCGGCAGCCAAGCTGCCACCCAAGAAGTTGCGCCGGGACACACCCCAGCGGTTCGGTCCGGCGTCGTCGTCTTGGTTCATCGAGTCTCCTGGCTGGTCGCACGTTCGGGCAGGGGCAGGGGCAGGACAGCGCCGCGACCATTCGTGTGGTCTCCGGGGTCGGTGCTGCTCCAAGGCTGGCCGCTGGGAGCGGGACTATCCAGGCTCTGTCGATCCGAGGCTGGGGTCGAGCCGACAGCGTTGGAGCGGGCATCGAGCGGGTCGGGGACACGATGTGTGTGTTTGGGGGGATTGACAGGCCGTGGCTGTCGGTCTGGGAGGCGGCTTGAATGCCGTCATGACCTCTTCGAACACTGACTCATTGGTGCCTGACCGCGTTGTCGGCATTACCTCAGCCCGGAGCACGCACGGCGATCGTGCCGACTTCATGTTGCGCATGCTGCAGGTGGGGGACCCGCTCGCCGACGCCGTGATCGTCGAGTTCGACGAGCTCGGCCGGTCCGCCCGTACCGCGCTCCAGCGTGGTCTCGCCGAGGGTCGGGCAAGCGTGCCGGACGTTCCGCCCGCCGTGGACGCGCTGCTCGCTCACGCCGAGACCGTGCCCGGCTGGGTCTCTTCGGAGCTGCTGGACGACGGGGACCGGACGTCGCTCGCTGTGCCGCCGCACTGGCGCAGCTTGGCCTTCTCCGGTGGCTCGCTGGCGCACACCTACAGTTCCCCGGCGATCGCGAAGCTGCTCGTGGGCACGGGCAGGCTGACGTCGACGGCGCCGCGCCGGCTCGCCGAGACCGGGCTGTGGAACGCCTCGGCGATCCTGCCCGGTGGTCTGCGTCGCGGTGCTCCCGGCTTCGTGCAGACCGTGCAGGTCCGGCTGCTGCACGCACGGGTACGGGCCTCGGCCATGGCGCACGGCTGGGACGCCGACCGGTGGGGGGTGCCGATCAACCAGGCTGACATCGCGCGCACCTGGCTCGACTTCACAGTGGTGCCGTTCACGTTCCTGGAGGGAGTCGGCTACCAGCTCACTCCCGAGGAGGAGTCCGGTATGTACCGCTACTGGTGGTACATCGGTCACCTGCTCGGCCTCGACGAGGAGTTCTTCCTCGACATCGAGGACCACGCACGGGCCGGTGAGCTGCTCGATCTGCTGGACTCGACCACCGCTCCGCCGGACGAGAACAGCCGCGCTCTCGTCGGAGCCCTGTTCGATGCGGCGGCGGAGGCCCTCGCGGCGGTACCGGAATCGCCGATGGGCGCTCCGGGCTGGCGCGACCTACTGAACGCCCTGGCCGGTCGGTACCACGGCGAGGCCGCCGGCCCGCTGGGCATCCCGGACTCGCCTTTCGCGGCGGTGCTGCCGCTGCTCGCCGCAGGGGAGGCGAGGGCGCGTCACTACCAGGCCCAGGTACCCGGCGCCGTGCAGCACGCCGTGGAGGACGGCACCCTCGCCGTACGAGGACTGGTCACCGCGCTTTCCGGAGACGGCACCGTCTATCAGGACCAGGCCACGGCCGCCCCGTGACAGGGCCCGACACCATGGCCCACACGACCACAGGAGGGCTTCCTGGTCGCTCTTCGTTCGATCTCGGTCCGAACTCTGTGCTCCTGGGACTGCGGGTCAGGCCCGGAGGGCGGCCACGGCCTGGTCGAACAGGTCCACGGGATCGCTCGTGCCGCCCGACTGGCGCCACGCCTCCACCGCCACGTCGAGACAGGCGAGCGCCGCGGCGATGACCGCGCGGGCTCGCGGGTCGGCCGTCGCGCCGGGCTCGATGCCCAGACGCCGCTCGATGTTCGGGGCGAGCAGCTCCTGCCATCGCAGGTGCTTCTCGAGGTGTCGTGCACGCAGCGACGGGGCCTCGGCGTACATATCGGCGATCTGCAGCGGGGTCGCGGCGTCGGTGGCCTGCTCCTGCAAGCCGATGAACGTCTCGCGGAGTGCTTCCCATGCCGTCTCCGTCGCGGGGCGCGCCTCGAGGGTCTCGCGCACACGCGCTCCGAGCGCCTCGAGGTCGCCCATCACGACGTCCTCCTTGCTTCCGAAGTAGTGGAAGAACGACCGTCGCGAGATCCCGGCGGCAGCCGCGATCTGGTCGACGGTCGTCGCTTCATAGCCCTGCTCCACGAACAAGCGCAAAGCGGTGCTGGTGATCTCGGCATGGACGGCCCTGCGCGTGCGTTCGCGCAGCGTCGGGGCATTGGGCTGTGGATCCATGCACCAACCTTACCCTTAGTACGTTCCTTGCATTCGATGCAAGAAGCTGCCTACAGTGCAGTATGCCTTCCGTCGACTTCACCTCTCAGACCACCATCGTCACCGGCGCCAGCTCGGGCATTGGAGCCGCCTTCGCACGGGCTCTCGCGAAGCGCGGCTCCGACGTGATCCTGGTCGCCCGCCGCCTCGACCGCCTGCGGGAGCTCGCGAGCGAGCTCGAACGCGACCACGGCGTCCGCGCCACCCCGATCGCCCTCGACCTCAGCAAGCGCGGAGCCGGACAGGCCCTTGCCGGTGAGATAGCTGCCCGCGGCCTCACCGTGACGAGCCTCGTCAACAACGCCGGCTTCGGTACCGATGGGCCGTTCCACGAGGAGGACCCCGATCGTCTGCAGGACGAGATTGCCGTCGACGTGGCGAATCTCGTGGACATCTCGCGCGCCTTCATCGAGCCGCTCCGCCAGTCAGGACGCGGCGTCCTGGTCAATGTCGCGAGCATGGCCGCCTACATGCCCGGGCCCGACATGGCCGTCTACGGGGCGTGCAAGGCCTTCGTCCTGAGCTTCACCGAGGCGCTCTGGTACGAGTCGCGGTCGAGCGGCCTGCGCGTGTTGTCTCTCGCCCCCGGCCTGACCCGTACCGAGTTCTTCGATGACCTGGCGGGCGGCGCCTACAACGGCAGCTACCAGACGCCCGAGCAGGTCGTCGAGGCGGGCCTGCGCTCGCTGGACCGCGGCAACCGCCGGCCCAGCATCGTCTCGGGCCGGGTCAACGGCATCGCAGCCGGCGCGGGCCGTTTCTTCACCCGCCGCCGCGCCGTGATCATCTCCGGGCAGTTCGGTGCCCGCTCACGCAACACCCCGGCCACTGTGCCTGCCCTCACCACACACCGTCAGGCGAACGGCTAGGCCGCCAGTACTCGTGGCCATGCGTCGGCAGCTTCAGGACCGCTCGGTGAGCGACTGTGTTCCGATCACGGCGAGCAGTTCGAGCAGGTCAGCGCTGTCGGTGCCCGGCGTGGGGGTAAACCAGAGCAGTCGTTGCCGACCGTCCTCGCTGAACAGGTTGAGGCAGTTGACATCGATCAGGCCGAGCTCGGGATGGTTGATGCGCTTGCGGTCTCGACGGCGAAAGGCGACGTCGTGGCGGTCCCACAGTGAGGCGAACTCCGCGGAGCCCTCTCGCAGCTCGGCGATCATGGACCGTGCTTCCGTGTCCCGGCTGCCTCGGCGGGCGGCTCCCGCACGCAGGTCGGCGACGAATGCCTGTGACTGGGCGTCGTGGTCGGCCTCGGGGTAGATGGCGCGGGACGCAGGGGCCACGAACCAGCGGTAGGCGAAGCTGGCGTGCCTGCCGGTGAAGTGTGTGTGATCGCCCACCAGCGCGACGGCGAGCGGGTTCTGGACCAGCGTCACGTGCAGATCGGTGATCACCTTCGCGGGCGTCGAGGCCAAGCGGCCGAGCAGGTCCAGCATCCCGGGCTGCACGTGCGACGCCGCACTGCCCGCGGGAGGCACGGGCCGCTCGGCCAGGTGGAAGAGGTGACGCCACTCGTCGTCGGTCAACCGCAGCGCCCGGCCGAGCGCGGCGAGCATCTGCTCGGACGGCTGGGAGCCCGCACCGCGTTCGAGCTCGTTGTAGTAGTCCACCGACGCGCCCGCCAGCTGGGCGACCTCATCGCGCCGTAGACCGGGCACCCGGCGCCGTGGACCGGGCACGAGCCCGACCTCCTCGGGCTGGATTCGTTCGCGGCGGGAGCGCAGGAATGCGCCTAGTTCGGCGTACCCGGCGGTTCTCATTCCTCAAGTATCACGTCAGCGGGGCCGCCGTCACAGGGGATGACAACCCCTCGTTCCCGTCTTCGAGGTCCTGGAACGTGGGAACTCCCGACGTACAGAAGAAGGATTCACCGTGGACAGACAACTTGTTGCTCCCCGCACCCGCTCGGTCGTTGCCGTACTCGTCGTCGGCACGATGCTGACCACGGCGTGCGCCGCCGCGCCCGCCTCGTCGTCACCGGCGTCCTCGAGTCGGACAGGTGCCTGGCAGGAGCGCGCGCCCATGGCTCTGGAACGGCAGGAGCTCTACCCTGAGGTCGTTGACGACCGGATCTACGTCGCCGGGGGACTGCTCAGTCCTAACACCGGTGTGTCGGCACACTTCGACGCCTACGACCCCGCTGCGGACACCTGGAACCGGCTGGCGACGCTCCCGCAGGCCAGGCACCACATCGGCCTTGCCGAGGCGGACGGTTCCCTGTTTGCGGTCGGTGGGTTCAGCGGTGGGTTTCCCCGGTGGCGGGCCGAGCCCGACACCTTCGTCTACTCGCCGGAGGACGATGCCTGGTCCACCGGGGTCGACCTGCCAGAGCCGCGAGCCGAGTTCGTGATCGAGAGCGTGCGTGACCACGTGTACGTCATTGGTGGCCGGGTCCGGGAGACACCTGACGCCACCACGTTCACGACCCATGTCGACAGCGACAGGAACGAGATGTTCGACCCGGACACCGGCACGTGGACCACGCTTGCTCCGGCTCCCACGGCGCGGAACAGCGCAGCGTCCGCCGTCGTCGACGACCGGATCTACGTGATCGGTGGCAGGGAGTTCTCGCTGGCCGAGGACGGCTCCGCCGTCCAGGAGAACGTCGCGACGGTCGAGGCGTACGAGCCGGCCACCGACGAGTGGGAGACGCTCGCCCCGCTCCCCGAAGCCCGCGGCGGACTGGCCGCAGCCGTGCACGACGGCTCGATCTACGTGTTCGGTGGCGAGCAGCACAATCCTGACCCGCTGGTCTACGACGACGTCTGGCGATACGACCCGGAAGCCGATGAGTGGACCGCCGCGGGCAACCTGCCCACGCCGCGCCACGGGCTCGGCGCCGCCACGGTCGGTGATGTCATCTACACCTTCGGCGGGGGTACCGAGGTGGGCGGCAACTTCGCCAGCGCTCGCAACGAAGCATTCACACCGGAATGACACGTTGCGATCGTGAGGTCTCCGGGGTGATCGGTCATAAACGGCTGAACCCGGTATCAAGTTCATCGCAACGGTCAAGTCCATCGGGATCCTCGGCCTGATCCTGCCGGTCCTGACCCCGCTCGCGGTCTGCGGGATGGTGATGTTCATGACTGGCGCCGCAGCCATGCGGGTCCGACGTTCGTCGCCTGGAGGCGGTTCGACCTGCAGCCCTTCTAAGACATTGACAGTCATCGATATGAGGAGCAGGATCTCATATCGATAGTCATCGATATCTCACTCAGGAGGAGCCATGTCCCGCATCCAGCTCGCGCTCAACGTCGACAATCTCGAGGAGTCGATCGCGTTCTACTCGACCCTGTTCGGCGTCGAGCCGGCCAAGACCAAGCCCGGCTATGCCAACTTCGCGGTCGCCGAGCCGCCCCTCAAGTTGGTGCTCGTCGAGAACGCCGGCCGGGGCGGCACCATCAACCACCTCGGCGTCGAGGTGGCCGACACCGACACGGTCGACGCCGAGCAGAACCGTCTGCACTCCGCCGGGTTCGCCTCGGTCGACGAGCGCGCCACCACCTGCTGCTACGCCAAGCAGGACAAGTTCTGGGTCGAGAACGCCCCGAACGGCGAACGGTGGGAGGTCTACACCGTGCTCGCCGACAGCGACACCTTCAACGCAGCAGAGGCCGGCGGGTCAACGTGCTGCGGGTCGTCCGCCGAGGCTGCGCCTGTGCCGGCCGAGGCCGCCTGCTGCTGACGGTCACCGGACAAGAAGCGACGACTGTCCGAGAGGAGGAGATCCCGTGAGACCAGTGGACCTCACCAGCGCGATCGCCGAACAGCAGATCAGCGAACGGATCCAGCAGGCTCGCAAGGCGCGTCTGGCCGCGATCGCTCGCTGTTGCCGCCCCAGCAACTGGAAGAAGGCAATCACCCGTGCCCGCGCCATCGCCCGCTCTGCAGCACGTCGCTCATCGTTGCGGCAGCCAGCCGTTTGCTGTGGGTGACCGATCGGAGCCCGCGACCAGCAACGGCTACCGCCGGGCGAGCTAGCGCGCGAGGTCGGCGCGCGCCTGCTCCAGGACTCGGTCGAGGTCGACGTAGATCTCGTCGTGTCGCTCCCTGAGCTCATCGAGACCAGGTGCGTCGTTGAGGTCGCCGATCGCCTGACGGAGGGCTTCGAATCCTCTGGGGATCTTCCCGCCTGCGCTGAGGATGCTCAGCTGGCCGATGGCTGCGCGAGCCGCTGAGTTGTTGCGGTACGCCTCCTGGCGCAACAACTCCCGCTCGGCAGCGGGGAGGTCGGCGAGGCGAGCCTTGACGCGACTGTAGGTGATGCGCTCGAACTCGTACAGGCTCGCAGCGCACTCGCCGTAGACGCGGACCCTGGCGTCCAGCAGCTGAAGGTCGCGGGAGTTCCGGTGTTGCCAGTACGCGCCCCACCAGGCTCCGAGGAGGGTGGCGAGGATGCCCATCGCGGTCACAACGACAGTCGTAGTCACGTCGGGAGACCGTAGGGCATCCGACGTCGCCGCGCATCGGAAGCCGCGTCTGGCCGTCGTCCGAGCCGGTGTCAAGCGACCTCAGGCGTGGCGTAGCGCAGCCGTGGGGTGCCGATCGCAGTCAAACGTGGTCTACGGGTTAGGTTCTGCGGCGGCATTCCCCCGATCTTGGAGTTTTTGATGTCAGACCTGACCTATCAAATGCTGGCGTTGGTGGCCTATATGGTCGCCATGCTCGGCATCGGCGCCTGGGCGTACCGGCGCACCTCGAACCTCGACGACTACATGCTGGGCGGGCGCGATCTCGGCCCGATGGTGAGTGCGTTGAGCGCGGGTGCCTCGGACATGTCGGGGTGGTTGCTCATGGGCCTGCCCGGTGCGATCTACGCGACCGGGCTGATGGAGGGCTGGATCGCCGTCGGTCTGACCGTCGGTGCCTGGCTCAACTGGAAGGTCGTGGCGCCGCGGCTGCGGACGTACACCGAGGTCTCGGGTGACTCGATCACCGTGCCCAGCTTCCTGGAGAACCGGCTCAAGGACAGCTCGCGGCTGCTGCGGATGGCCTCCGGGGCCGTGATCCTGGTGTTCTTCACCTTCTACGTGTCCTCGGGCATGGTCGCCGGCGGCGTCTTCTTCGAGAGCTCCTTCGGCACGGACTTCCACACCGGCATGCTGGTGGTGGCCGGGGTCGTGGTGGCGTACACGCTCTTCGGTGGCTTCCTCGCGGTCTCCTACACCGACTTCGTGCAGGGCGCGATCATGCTGCTCGCGCTGATCCTGGTGCCGGTCGTCGGTGTCTTCGTGACCGGCGGGCCCGCCGAGACCCTGGACAGCATCCGCGCCGTCGACCCGTCGCGGCTGAGCATGCTCGAGGGCGCCACCGCCCTCGGCGTCATCTCGGCGGTCGCATGGGGGCTGGGCTACTTCGGTCAGCCGCACATCATCGTCCGGTTCATGGCCCTGCGTACGGCGGGGGAGGCCGCCTCCGCGCGGCGGATCGGCATCGGCTGGATGCTGCTGAGCCTCTTCGGCGCCGTCGGCACCGCCCTCGTCGGCATCGCCTACTACCAGCAGAACCCCGAGGCGGAGCTCGACGACCCGGAGGCGGTCTTCATCGTGCTCGGGCAGATCTTCTTCCACCCGCTGGTCGCGGGCATCATGCTCGCCGCCGTGCTCGCCGCGATCATGAGCACGATCTCCTCGCAGCTCCTGGTGACCTCCTCGGCGCTGGTGGAGGACCTCTACAAGGCGGTCTTCAAGAACGACGCCTCGGACCGCCAGCTGGTCCTGTTCGGCCGGCTCGCCGTGCTCGGGATCGCCGTCATCGCTGCTGTCCTGGCGTGGCCCAAGAGCGGGACCGTGCTCGACCTGGTCGCGTACGCCTGGGCGGGCTTCGGCGCTTCCTTCGGCCCGATCATCCTGCTGGCGCTGTGGTGGCGGAAGCTCACCGCGGCCGGCGCGCTGGTCGGTCTGGTCGTCGGTGCGGTGACCGTCGTCGTGTGGGGCAACATCGACGCGCTCAGCTCGCAGATGTACGAGATCGTGCCGGGCTTCGCTCTCAACGCGATCGTCGCGGTGGTGGTCAGCATGGTGACCTACCGGGAGAACCCGGACATCGAGGCGGAGTTCGACGAGGCGATCCGGCTGCTGGACGCTGACGGATCGCGCGAGGAGTCGGTGCGGGTCTGACGCGACGGGCCCGGGATCTCGGGGAAACCACGATCCCGGGCCCGATGGCGTACTGTTGATCTTGTTGAAGGGATGGCTCTGTAAGCCGTCCTGGCCGCACACCACGTCGCGGCTTGTATCTTTTATCTGGTTTTCGGTTCGCTGGACATCAGCACAGATGGATGTCTTCAGCGGCTTGGGGCACAGTGTCCCTTGCACCGAACAGAGGAAAAGATTATGGCTCAGGGCACCGTCAAGTGGTTCAACGCTGACAAGGGCTTCGGCTTCATCGCGCAGGACGGCGGCGGCGAGGACGTGTTCGTTCACTTCTCCGCTATCCAGACCAGCGGTTACAAGTCGCTCGACGAGAACCAGAAGGTCGAGTTCGACGTCACCGCCGGCCCCAAGGGCCCGCAGGCCGAGAACGTCCGCGTCGCCTGATTTTCAACGAAGGGCCCCGACCGCAGCTGCGGTCGGGGCCCTTCGTGCGTCAGTGCAGGTGCGTCTGCCAGTCCTGTGGGACGCGATCCGCCGGCGCAGGTGGGGACTGCGGCTCGGGTCGGCTCGTCGGCTCGGCCAACGCCGGTCCCTGGAGCGCCTCCTGGCTCTCGAAGTCCCAGAACCACGTCTCGCCGGGCTCGAAGCTCTGCATGTAGCGGTGGCCCGTCTCGCGGAAGTGGTGGCTGGCGTGCTGCGCCGGGGAACTGTCGCAGCAGCCCACGTGCCCACACTCGGCGCACCGTCGAAGGTGAAACCACCATCCGGAATCGCTCGCGAGGCACTCGGCGCATCCTGTGCCGGACGGCGGGGCAGCGACGTTGATCCCTGGTGTGCCGGTCATGCCGCTCACGTTACCGGTCGGGGCCCTTCTACGTGGGCCGCCCGCCGAACTCCCACCGATGGGCCTCGATCCAGACGTACTGATCGGGGGAGAGGGCTCGCCGAGCGGCATGCTCGGAGGCTGCCTCCAGCAGCACCGCCGCGCCCAGCACCACCGTCCCGTCGTCGGAGAGCAGCGGCCCGGCCGCGATCAGCGCTTCACCGCGCGGCAGTTCGACCGGGTCGGTCGTCGGTTCGCAGAACCCGAGAACGAGGTAGCGGTTGGCGTCGGGCCGGCCGTCGAAGTCCCACATGGTCCGGCCGAGCGTGTTGTGCCACCGCCGCAGCAGCACGTCACGATAGGCACCGGCCTGGTAGCCGGGCTCCTCGAAGGCGAACGCGCGAGCTGCGGCGGGATCCGGGAGGTCGAGGATGTGCACGCTCCCGGTCAGTGTCTCATCGCTGGTGAAGGTCGGGCCGCGGGCGATCATCGTCGCGGCGAACCGGTCCATGTAGGTCCAATGCTCCTCGACCATCTGGGTGCGCAGCGGCGTCGACCCCGGGCGGTCGCGGTGGTAGCAGAAGAACTCCATGGGCTGAGACTCACCTGCCCCGCCGTCCCGCGCAATCGGTTATCTCAGCGGGTCCGTAGGGTGGGAGCCGAGGAGGCCGACATGGTGAGCGATCGCGACCGGAACGAACAAGGGCGGGCACAACAGGCTCGACCGCGCGACGCGCTCGGCCGCCCTCTGCCCTATGGCGCAGTCGGTGTCGAACCCATCTCCGAGGAACCGCTTCCGCCGGACGAGACCCTGGCGTACGCCCGCAGCCTGCTCGACGACGGGCGCCCCTTCGCCGCCCACGAAGCCCTCGAGGTCCGATGGAAGTCGTGCCCGGACGAGGAGCGCGAGCTGTGGCAGGGCCTCGCCCAGCTGTGCGTCGGTCTGACCCACCACGAGCGCGGCAACACCGTCGGCGCCTCCCGGCTGATCGAGCGGGCAGCACGTCGGCTCGAGACGTACGAACAGGGTGCTGGCCCGACGTACGGTCTCGACCTCGGCGGACTCATCGCGTGCTCTCGGGGCCGGGTGCAGGACGCCTGACTGACGCGCGCAGAGTCAGACCTCGAGTCTCTCGGAGGCGACGGACTGCACGATCCGGGCGGATGCGGCCCGTCCTTCCCGCGTGGGCGTGAGCGGGTACACGTGCACCCCGCCCGGGCAGATGGTCAGCGTGATGGCGGAACCGTCCGGTGCGCGGTCACGTAGAAGCAGTACATCGGGGAGCAGGATGTCGCGGGTGCCGATGTAGACGTCGATGGGTGCGAGACCGGCGAAGGTGCCGGAGATCGGGCTCAGCTGCGGAATGTATGGGTCATCGCCGGTGGCCCACGCTCGGCCGCATTCGCGTGCTCCGGGCACTGCGAGCCAGGGATCTTTGCGGGCGACGCGCTCGATGTCGGGGTTCCGGAGGGTGAGGTCCAGCCAGGGCGAGATGAGCACCAGCCGGCCGGGCTGTGGCAGCCCGGTGCCGATGAGGGTCTGAGCGAACCCCAGGGCAAGGCCCCCGCCGGCGGAGTCCCCGGCGATGGCGACGTCAGCGGGAAGCGTCGTCGACAGCGTGCTGCGGTAGACAGCGGTGAGAAGACGGTAGGCGTCCTGGTATCCGTGCTGCGGGGCGAGCCCGTACACCGGCACGACCACTCGGGCACCTGCGTCGGCGATCTGCTCGATGAGCTTCCAATGCTGCGGGAAGATCTCGTTGACGTAGGCGCCGCCGTGCAGATAGATCACCGTCCGGCTGGGGTCCGGGTGCTGCGGTTCGACGGTCCAGCAGCCGAACCCCTCGTGCAGGGCGTAGCTCAGCACATGACGAGCCCGAAGTCGTTCCGGTGGCGCCGACGTGGTCTTCTCCCTCGCCAGCATCCGGCGGGCACCATCGGCGGTGGCGAAATGTCGTCTGCTCCTCGCCCGAAGGTAGAGAGCAACGAGCCTCATCGACGCACTCACAGCTGTGGGCGGTGCCCTTCGGTGTACGCCCAGGGAAGCAGGCGCTCGACTGCCTTTCCGACGCGGAAGACCGTGGCGTCGTCGTAGGTGTGGCCGACGATCTGTACACCGGTCGGCATCCCGTTCTCGGCGTGACCGCTGGGCACGGCAAGGACGGGACAGCGATTGTTGATGTTGAACGGAAGGGTGAGCGTGCCTTCGAGGCCGGAGACCGTGTGGCCGTCGATGTCGATCCCGTCGATCAGCGTGTCGCCCGCGGGGAACCCGACGGCTGCCGTGGTCGGGCAGATCAGGGCGTCGAACCCTGTCATCACGCGCGCGAGCTCCTGCTGGACGGCGTACTCGGCCTTCGCAGCGTCGAACATGGCTGCCGTCGCGCGGATCTCACGGGTCTGCTCGACGAAATCGCGGGCGTAGTCGCTCAGGTCTGACGTCTTCCCGCCGATCGCATCGTGGACCATGGCGCCCATCATGTGGCCGAAGTGCGGCATCGCGGCGCCGATGATGAGTTCGCGTGTCCAGGTGAAGTCGACCTCGACGACCTCTGCGCCGGCCTTGGCGAGCTCGTCCGCGACGCGACGCGTGTTCTGCCGGATCTCGTCGGCGACGACGAACCCGCCGAGATCGAGGTTGAGGGCGATGCGTAGTCCCTCGACCCCCGGGTAGCTGGACGGCAGGGTGAGCTTGGGCCGAAGCGCGACGTGGTCGCGCGGGTCGGGTCCGCTGATCACGTTCGTGAAGAGCACGACGTCATCGACCGTACGTCCCATCGGACCGTCGCCGCGGTAGTAGTCGACGCTCATGGGGCCTGCTCCCGGAATCCGCCCATAGGGTGCCTTGTAGCCGACGTTGCCCGTGAACGCCGCCGGCCCACGGGTCGACCCGCCGATGTCGGATGCGGTGGCGAGAGTCGTCATCCCCGCCGCGAGGGCAGCCCCGGACCCACCGGACGAGCCGCCCGGGGAGAACGCGGTGTTCCAGGGGTTGCGGGTCACTCCCCACCGATCGGAGTGCGTGAAGGCGGCGATGGAGAACTCGGGGGTAGCCGTCCGAGCGTGGATGATCGCGCCCGCGTCCAGGAGCCTGTCGATGACCGGCGCGTTCGCCGTTGCGGTGTAGCCGGCCCAGGCGTTCGACGCCTCGACCACCTCCATGCCGGCGATCTGGTGCTTCTCCTTCGCGGCGACCGTGACGCCCTCCAACGCTCGCGCGGTGCCGTCGCGGTAGCGACGCTCCGAGTCCTCCGCTCGCGCACGAGCGGCCTCTTCCATCGTCTCGGTGAAAGCGTTCAGCGAGCCGTCGACGAGTGCCGCCTGGGCGAGCTGCGCATCGAGGACCTCGACAGGCGACAGCGCGCCCGTGCGGTATCCCTCGATGCACTCGGTGGCGGAGAGGTAGATGAGATCGTTCATCGTGTTCCTTGATCTATGGGAGCGGAATTGGGTTGTTGAAGCCAGTGCAGGGCGGCCGCGCTCATCGCCTGGATGCCGGCGGGGAGGGCCCATTCCAGATCTGGCAGGTATTCGGGGGAGTGGTTCATCGGAACGTGCTCGGGGAAGCGTGCCTCGGCCAGGAGCGTGGCGAGCTCCGCCGGGCTGTATCTGTCGGGTGCCGTGCCACCCCAGTGCCAGAAGACGCTGGGGCAGCCGAGCGCTTCGCCGAGCGCGCCGAAGTCCTCGCTGCCGGTCATCGGCTGGGTGGCCAGGTGTGCGTCGAGCCCGGATTCGCCGATCGCGCCGAGCGTGCGGCGTGTGGCATCGGGGTCGTTCAGGAGCAGGGGCGCGCCGCTGATGCGCTCGATGCTCGGCCGCCGGGTCATCCCTGCCGCCGCCGACTCCGCATCGATCACCCGACGCATCGCGGTGATGAGACGGTGCCGGGTCGAGGCGCTGAAGCTCCTGAGGTTGACGGTGAGCTCCGCCTCGTCCGGGATGGCGTTCTCGGCACGACCCGCATGGATCGACGACACCGTGAGTACGGCGGGCTCGTGCGCCGCGATCTCTCGAGAGATCACGGTCTGGAGCCGCATCA
The DNA here is from genome assembly GCF_045207335.1 of Nocardioides sp. NBC_00850. Taxonomy (NCBI): domain Bacteria; kingdom Bacillati; phylum Actinomycetota; class Actinomycetes; order Propionibacteriales; family Nocardioidaceae; genus Nocardioides; species Nocardioides sp. NBC_00850. Next base: position 4,742,626 of record NZ_CP108845.1, on the reverse strand, counting down.
CGATCGCCGCCGCGGCCACGATCGGGTCGACGGCCGCCTCCGGGGTCGATGCGTGGCCACCCACCCCATGGATGCGGATACGGAAGTTGTCCGACGCGGCGCCGTAGATGCCCGCGGCGGCCACGACGGCACCGGCCGGCACCGGCGATACGTGCTGCCCCAGCGCGACGACCGGTGTCCCGACGAGCTCAGGGAGCCCGTCGGCGATCATGGCGAGAGCACCTTCGCCGGTCTCCTCGGCGGGCTGGAAGACGATCGCGACGGTGCCTGCCCACTCGGTGGTTCGCGCCTGCAGGACATCGACAGCGCCGATGAGAGCGGCTGCGTGCATGTCGTGGCCGCAGGCATGCATGACCGGGACGGTCGCTCCGGTCCTGTCGATGCCGCTCGCGGCCGACGCGTAGGGCGCGCCGGTCAGCTCTTTGACGGGGAGACCGTCGATGTCGGCGCGGAGGAGAACGGTGGGTCCTTCACCGTTCCGGAGCATGCCGACCACTCCGGCGCCTCCGATGCCTTCGGTGACGTCGATCTGCCGGCGGGCCAGCTCTGATGCCAGGCGGGCCACGGTGCGGGTCTCCTGGCCGCTGAGCTCGGGATGACGGTGCAGATCGCGATACAGGTCCACCACGGAGCCGGCCGGCACAGGCCAGAACAGGGGATCAGGCGACATCGGTCGTCACCTTCTGCCGACGCGTGAAGGTGGCGAAGAACTCCTCCGGCCCGCGGGGCACGAGCATCGCGGCGACGAGGCAGATCACGCAACCGGCGATGAGGACGCCGAAGGCCGCCTCCCAGCTCACGTTCTCCACGACGACGCCCATGATCGTGGGGGTGAGGATGCCGCCGACCTGGCTGCCGGTGCTGATCGTGGCGTACGCCGTCCCGACGACCGCGGTCGGCAGGCCGCGGACCGGGCTCGAGAACACAGGCATGTAGCACATTCCGCTGAAGAACGAGAGCAGTCCGATCAGCGTGACGAAGACGGGGACGGGCAGCTCCTGCGTCATCATCGCCAACGTCACGATGCTTGCGAGCATCCCCGGGATGATGATCAGGCGGTGTCGACCGCCCAGCCGGTCGACGAGGCGCCCTCCCAGCACCGAGGCGACGCCGCCGGCGAGCACCGGGATCACCGCAGCGGTTGCGACCACGCCCAGAGGGATGCCACGGGCGTCGACGAGATAGCTGGGCACCCACGCGCTCATGCCCCATGCGACGACCCCGTAGCCGAAGAACATGGCCACGTGCCCCCAGAGCGCGGGGGACCGGAACAGATCCTTGGAGGTGATCGTCGATTGCGACTGCTCTTCCACCTCGATGGCCGCCGTCGAGTCGGCGCGGGCGTTCGGGAGGAAGAAGCCGATCGCCACCGCGACGAGCACGCCGATGGCCCCGAGGATGAAGAACGCCTCCTGCCAGCCGATGGCGCTGATGAGCGCCGCTCCTGCGAGAGCGGCGACGATGGTGCCGACAGCGTTCGAGCTGTACATCCAGCCGGTCGCGGTCATGCGCTGCTCGGAGCTGGTCCGCTCGGCAACGGCCTTCACGGATGCCGCGGGGTACACGCCTTCGCCGATGCCGAACAGCGCCCGGATGGCGAGCATCACCGCGAAGGATCCAGCGGTCCCTGTCGCCACGGTGAAGACGGACCAGGCGAGCACGCCCGTGACCGCGGTGCGCTTCGCGCCCACCTTGTCGACGAGGATGCCGCCGGGGATCTGCACGATCGCGTACGTCACGAAGAACGCCGAGATGAGCATGCCCTGCTGCGTCGGAGTGAGCGAGAGATCCTCGCCGATATACGGCAGTGCGAGGGTGATGAGCTGCCTGTCGGCGTAGCTCATCACCCACCCGAGGAAGAAGAGGAGGACGGCGAGCTTGGCGTCCCGCTGCAGCCGTACCCGCGGCTTCTTCTGAGTTCGGCTGAGCGCCGGTTGTGGCGAGGTCTTGCTCACAGATGCTCCCTGATGACGTAATGCACGGTGCTTGCACGCGCCGAGCCGGGCCCGCCTTGAGTCCGAAGATTTCCGGGATCGTAGGCAGGTCACCGGGATTCGGTTCGTAAAGGAACCTCAGTCATCCGGATATGGGCTAGATTCGCGTACGTGGTGCAGGAATCGGTCATCGATGTCGTCGACAAGCAGCTGGCGAATGCCCTGCAGATCTTTCCGCGGATCAGCTGGATGCAGCTGGGCAAGATCCTCGGCTACGACCCCACCACGCTTGCCCGTCGTTGGACCAGACTGCGTGATGCGGGCTTGGCGTGGACGGTCTGCTACCAGCAGCCTGAGCATCTCGACGTCGAGCTTCCGGCGATGGCGCTCGTCGAAGTCGACGTCCGTGCGGGGCAGCGTGAGCAGGTCGTCGCCGATCTGACCCCGCTCCAAGAGGTCATCGAGATCGCCCGGACCTCCGGCTCGCGCGATCTGCTGCTCACGGTGGTGCATGCGAGTATCGCGACCGCCGACGCGTTCATCGCCGAGAGCATCGCGAGCGTCCCCGGGATCCGTGCGACGCGTACCCGCTTCGTGCAGACCCTCTACAAGGACGGGGCACGCTCACATCTCGATGTCCTCGCACCCGATGTCATCAGCGCCCTGCGGCGCGCGTCCGAGGGCTTCGCCGGTGAAGCCTCTGCACCCACACCGCTCCTCGTCAGCGTCATGCAGAGCCTGCTGTCGGACGCGCGCCGACCAGCGTCCGAGATCGCTGCCGAGCTGGGGCTCTCCACCACCAGTGTCACCCGCGCGATCCACCGTCTGTTCGGCTCTCCCTGGTTCACGGCGAAGACGGACTTCGCCCACCATGCCCTCGGCTACACCACGGCCGCGTCCCTCTGGTACCGCGTGCCGACGACCGACTTGGGCACCGTCGGCGCGAGCATCGCGGAGGTCCCGGGAGTGCGGTTGTCCGCCGCCATCCTCGACCGGATGAACCTCGCCATCACCGTGTGGCTCCACCACGCCCAGGACCTCGAGCCACTGCTGACACGTATCGAGCACGCCCATCCGCGCATCGAACTGTGCGAGACCTGGCTCGTCCCCTCCGTCGCCAAGCGCTCCGGCGCCGTCCTCACACAGGACGGACGGTTCTCCCACCAGATCTCCACCTCGCACGCGCTGGCACCCATCGGAGCGCTGCCCCGCAGGCACTGACTCCGAACCCGACGACGAGACCTTCATGTGGCTGAACAGGGACCCAGGCCCGGTCGCCGTGACCGCCTCAGCTGCGGTCGACGACGATCGCCTGGTCGACGATGCGGGTCCAGGTGGCGACCTGCTCGCGGAACACGCTGGACTCGCCGAGCGCGAAGGTGATCTCGGCGCCGGCTAGGAGCCCGGTGACCGCCTGCCGAGCAACCTCCTCCGGCTCGATCGTGCCGATCGGGATAACCCCGGTTCCGAAGGGTTCCGCTGCGTTGGGTCCGAACCGTTCCGGCCGGTTGCGCTGAGAGTCCAGGATCCGACTGACAACCTGGCCCGGGCAGAGCAGCGTGACGTCGATGCCCTCTGGTGCTAGCTCCTGGCGAAGACCGCGGCTGATCGCCACCACTGCCTGCTTGGTCGCGCTGTAGAGACCGGTGTATCCCGGGTCCGGGAGGAAGGCATGAGTGGAGGCGGTGTTCATGATGTGCCGCCATCCGCTCTGGGTGCGCATCCGCGGCACGAAGGCGTGCACGCTGTTGAGCAGGCCTTCGACGTTCACCGACGAGAGCCAGCGCCAGTCGGCGACGGGGGAGTCGGCCACGTTGCCGAAGGTGAGGACGCCAGCGTTGTTGCAGACGAGCTCGACCGATCCGAACGTGGCGTACGCCGCCTCGGCGAGCTCCTGCACGGAATCGGCATCGCTTGTGTCGACCCGGACCGCGAGCGCGGGGGTTCCGCGCTCCTCCAAGGCCGCGGCGGTCTGCTGGGCGCCCTCGACGTCGATGTCGGCGACCACGACGGCCATGCCGTGCGTGCCGAGTTCGGCGGCGAGCGCGGCGCCGATGCCACTGGCTGCTCCGGTGACGACAGCAGTGCGATGCTTCAGGTCTTCGGGTTCGAGCATGGGCTTCTCCTCGTTTGCTTGTAACAGGAAGGGTTGACCTACCGACCGAGTAGCCAGTAGCTGCGGCGTACGTGCGGGCTTCACCAGGTCATCGCGGCGACCCAGGCCACGACCACGCAGGCCGCGGCCGCTGTCGAGACCGCCAGGGTGGCGGTCGGGGCCGATCCCGGCAGCGGGGCTCCGGTGCGCAGCGCGCGCTCGGTGTGCCGCCAGCGTCGCCAACCCGCCAGTGAGCAGATCAGGGCGCCCATGCAGAGCGCTCCGCAGCTCACCGCGCGTGCCGCGTGCGGAAGATCCGGGATGACAGCAGCGAAGGCCACGGCACCTGCGATCAGAGCCAGGCTGGTCCTGATCCATGACAGGAACGTGCGCTCGTTGGCGAGCGAGAAGCGCGGATCCGGTTCGTCTCCGTGGTCGTAGACCGACCGAGGCCGGCGCGTCACAAGGCGACCAGTAGGTCACGGCGGAGCATCTGGGTGAACTCGCGCATGGCGGCGACCATGTCGAAGTCCTCGTCGACGAGCCACTGAGCCTCGAGTCCACCGACGCCGGCGATCACGAAGGTGGCCACGATCTCTGGATCCGCCGTCGGGCGCACTGTGCCGTCGGTGATGCCACGGGAGATCACCGCGGCTAGTTGGGCGCGCAACCGGATGGTGCGTTCCCTGGCCCAAGCGGTCGCCAAGGGTGGGTGGTGGGCCGCCCCCAGGTGGCCCAGCCGCGCCAGGTCGCGGTGCTGTGCGTTCCAGGCGACCATTGCTTCGGCGACCTCGAGCGCGCGCTCGAACGGGCTGACGTCGTAGTCGCTCTCGATGTCGCTGGCGGTGAAGGCGCGCTGATCCCGCTCGTCCAGGACGGCGGCCAGCAGGGCTTCCTTGCCGTCGAAGTGATGCAGCAGCCCCGGTTGACTCATCTCCACCGCGCGCGCCACAGAGGCGAGCGATGTCGCGTCGTAACCCCGGGCCGCGAAGAGCTCGAGTGCGGCGTCGACGATCTGCGCGCGGCGTCTCTTGCCCACGCGATCTGCTTCCTGGGTGCGTGCCATGGAACTCCTCAATACGACCGTTGCAAACCGACTTAATGATAGGTAGGTTAGCCCAGGCATGTGGCGCCCGCCACACCGCACCATGACTGATGTGGGTCTCCCGACCCCGCCAATCGCCGGAGGAGTGCGACCTTGCGCAAGCCCACGAAACTCGTCGCCCTGTTGTCTGCCGCCGTGCTGAGCGCCGCCGCGCTCGCTGGATGCGGGGGATCGTCGGAAGGGGACGGTGCGCCCAAGGACACCCTCACCCTCGCGACACCCACCCCGCTGACGACCTTCGACCCGACCCAGATGGACTGCGGCTCCGGGCGCCTGTACTGCCAGGCGGCCTACGACACGCTGCTTCATCCGGCCCCGGACGGCACGCCAGAGCCCGGAATGGCAACGTCCTTCACCTACGACGACACGCGGACCGAACTCACCCTGGAGCTACGCTCGGGCATCACCTTCAGTGACGGCACAGCGTTCGACGCGACGGTTGCCAAGGCGGTGATCGACTGGTTCGGGCGGACGGACGGCCCCCGAAGCACCGTGGCGGACGCCATCAAGAGCGTCAGCGCCCCAGGCCCGGACCGTCTCGTGATCAAGCTGAAAGAGCCAGACCCGGCGCTCTTGGTCAACCTGACCGACAACCTGGGGATCATGACCTCGCCGGCCGCGCTGAAGTCCGGCAACCTCACGAAGGTGCCGGTCACCTCGGGGCCCTACCTCTACAGCGCCGACAAGTCGCAGACCGGCACAACCGTATTCGAGCGCAACGAGGACTACTGGGACGCGGAGGCTTACCCTTTCGACCACCTCAAGCTCGTACAGCTGGCCGACCCGAACACACTCCTCAACGCTCTCAAGGTCGGGCAGATCGATGCCGCCGCCGTCCTGAGTCAGCAGCTGAAGCCTGTGAAGGAAGCCGGATTCACGGTCCGGGAGTCCGCGGGCGCCTGGTACGGCCTGATCCTGGCGGACCGTGCCGGTGACGTGCTGGCCCCGCTCGGCGATGTCCGAGTGCGTCAGGCGATCAACCTCGCCGTCGACCGCAAGCTGTTCACGGAGGAGCTCTTGCCCGGCGGATCCACCCTGTCCGCCCAGATCTTCGCACCCGGCGGAGCGGTGTACGACGACGAGCTCAACCAGCAGTACGAGCGCGATCTCGCCAAGGCGAAGGACCTGATGGCCGCCGCTGGCTTCGCAAGCGGCTTCACGGCAACGATGCCGGACCTGAGCCAGTTCGTCGGCAGCCCGGCTCTCAACACCGCCATCACCCAGCAGCTCGGCGAGATCGGCATCAAGGTGGTCTGGCAGAAGGTGCCGGTGACGGAGCTGCTCAGCTCCATGCAGGACGGTAAGTTCCCCATGTTCTTCATGTCGCTCGGCACGAAGGCGCCGTGGCAGGACATCCAGCTCTCCGTGCTGCCGACCGCGACCTTCAACCCGTACGAGAGTGAAGATCCTGCCCTGGCGAAGCTGCTCGCTGTCGCGAAGAAGGCCGCTCCCGGCGCGCCTCAGGACCAGGCCTTCCGCGCGATCAACACCTGGTTGGTCGAGAACGCCTGGTTCGCGCCGATGTTCGCAAGCTCGACCAACTGGGTCTCGGTGGACGGCATCACCGTCGAACCGCAGACCCAGGGGATCGATCTGGTCCGGTTCCAGCGTTCGGAGAAGTGACTCGTCATGCTGGCAATTCTGCTCCGGCGGTGTGTCGCCGCATCGATCCTGCTTGTGGCGGTCTGCGTCGTCGGATTCGTGATCACGGGAATCGGTGGCGGCGATCCGGCTCGCAACATCCTCGGGCCGGAGGCAACCAATGCCCAGGTGGCGGCCGAGAACCACCGCCTCGGCGTGGACCGCCCGATGCTCACGCAGTTCGGTGACTGGGCCGGTGGGGTGGTGCGCGGTGACCTCGGGACCTCCTACATCGGTGACCAGCCGGTCGCGGACAAGATCGCGGCGAACCTGCCGGTGACGATGTCGATGGTGGCGTTGAGCATGATGGTGATCTCGGGACTCAGCCTGGTGCTTGCGGTCGCTTCCGTCTACGGACGGAGATCGGTCGATCGGTTCGTGCAGTTGCTCGCCGTGATCGGGCACGTGCTGCCGGCGTACCTGCTGGCACTGCTTCTTCTGCTGGTCTTCGCGGTCAAGCTCGATGTGTTCCCGGTGTTCGGGTACGTGCCGCTCAGCGAGTCTCCGGCGCAGTGGCTGCGGTCGCTCGTGCTGCCCGTGCTCGCGCTCACGCTGGGCAGCGTCGCAGGCGCAACGCTCCAGGCCCGAGGGTCTCTCATGGACGTACTCGAAGCCGACTATGTGCGGACGCTTCGCTCGCGCGGCATCTCGGGCGGATCGCTCCTGTTCCGACATGCGCTCCGCAATGCGGCGCCTCCCTGGCTGACGTCACTCTCGCTCGGATTCGTCGCGATGCTGGGCGGTGCGTTCATGGTGGAGAAGGTCTTCGCCCTTCCGGGGCTCGGCGTGCTGTCGGTCGACGCCACAGCCGCGGGCGACCGTCCGGTGATCATGGGCATGGTTCTGCTGACCGGCGGCCTCGTGATCCTCGTCAACCTTCTCGTCGACCTCGCTCAGATGTGGCTCATTCCCAAGGCAAGGACAGCATGAGCATCGAGATCTCCGCGCAAGCACTGGACGCCCCGGAGCGCACGTCGACGCTTCGTATGATCCTGCGCAACCCGCTATCTCGGGTCGGGGTGGTGCTGCTCGTCCTCGTCCTCTGTGCCCTCGTCGCGGCGATCGCGATCGACTGGGCCGCCCCGGAAGCAGCCTGGCGTGCCGACCTCTACCGGCGCAACGAGCCTCCGGGCGCGGACGGCCACCTGCTCGGGACCGACAGTGGTGGACGTGACGTGCTCGCACGACTCGTCGTGGCGACGAAGGCCACGATGTTCAGCGGTGTGATCGCCTTGACGGTGGCGATCCTGCTCGGGGTGCCTGGTGGACTCGTCGCCGGCTACTACTCGGGCCGTGTCGACCTGGTGCTGGACTGGTTGGCCAGCATGGTCATGTCGCTTCCCGCGATCGTGGTCATGCTGGCGATCGTGTCCAGTCTGGGCACCTCGATGTGGATCTCGATGACCGCTCTGGGATGCATGATGGCGCCGGCGGTGTTCCGTCTGCTCCGTGCCCAGGTGCATGCCGTACGCAACGACCTCTACATCGATGCTGCCAAGGTGGCCGGCCTTTCCGATGCGCGCATCGTCGCGCGCCACATCTTCCGCGTCGTGCGCGGTCCGCTCGTCCTGATGATCAGTGTGCTGGCCGGTGTAGCCATCACGGTGCAGACGGGACTGGACTTCCTCGGCTTGGGCGATGCCACGACGATCACCTGGGGCGGCATGCTCGGCGAGGGCTTCGCGGCCATGAGCGCCAACGACGTCCTGTTCATCTGGCCCGGTCTGGCGATGGCCATCACCGTGGCTGCCTTCTTCCTCATCGCCAGCGGCGCGCGCGATGCGCTGCAACGTGCGGACGGCGGTGGTGGTGGCGGTGGTGGTGCGGCGGCACGCGCAACGACAGCGCACCTGAAGTCGGTCCCGGCCTCTGCTGAGGCGCCGCCCATCGATGGGGAGATCCTCGTCGTCCGCAACCTCACCATCGGTTACCCGACCGGCGATGGCGTCGCCGAGGTGGTGCGCGGGGCCGGGCTGACGTTGCGTCGCGGTCACACGCTAGGCGTCGTCGGTGAATCCGGATCGGGCAAGACGCAGACCGCATTCGCGTTGCTCGACCTGTTGCCGCGCCAGGCGCTTCTGATGGACGGCGAGGTGTGGCTTGACGGAACCGAGATGCTCCGGCTCCCGTCGCGCGAGCGCGCGAAGCTGGTGCGGGACGCGATCGCCTACATACCTCAGGAGCCGATGAGCAATCTGGACCCGACCTTCACCATCGGATACCAGCTGATGGAGCCGATGCGGGTTCGTGGAGTCGTTCGGTCCAAGGCCAGAAGGCGCGCAGTCGCGCTGTTGGCGCGCATGGGCATCCAAGATCCCGAGCGAGTGATGCGGTCCTACCCCCACCAGATCTCGGGCGGAATGGCGCAGCGGGTGCTCATCGCGGGCGCGGTCTCGACCGAGCCGCGGATCCTGGTGGCCGACGAGCCCACCACGGCCCTGGACGTCACGGTGCAGAGCGAGATCCTCGATCTTCTGCGCGGCGTACAGGAGGAGTTCGGCATGTCAATCATCCTCGTCAGCCACGACCTCGGAGTCATCGCCGACCTCTGCGACGACGTGGCGGTGATGCGCAGCGGCCAGGTGATCGAGTCCGCCTCGGCCGAGGACTTCTTCGCTCGTCCCCGGCACGAGTACTCGCGGATGCTGCTGGACGCCGTACCCGACGAGCACCACGTCCGCCCCGAGTACGTCGAGACCCCGTCGTCGCGCGACGACGCCCGGACAGGAGAGATGCAGCGATGAGCCTGTTGGAGATCGACGACCTGGTGGTCCGGTACCCGGGACGTCGTCGGGGCCGCGCGTTCACGGCGGTCGACCACGTGACCCTCGATGTACGCCCGCACGAGACGGTCGGTCTGGTCGGTGAGTCCGGCTCAGGGAAGACGACGATCGGGCGGGCGGTACTGGGACTGGCCCCGGTCACCTCCGGTCGCATCCGGTATGACGGCCAGGAGATCCAGTCCCTGACCCGGGCGCAACGGCGCCCGCTGGCTGCGCGGATCCAGGTGGTCTTCCAGGACCCGTACACGTCGCTGAATCCGGCGATGACGGTCGAAGACATCCTCTCGGAACCGCTCCGCGCGGCGGGGTGGACCCGGGCGACCGCGCGCGGTCGCGTGGTCGAGCTGCTCGATCAGGTCGGTCTGCCGGCCGGGGCGGCCGACCGCTTCGCCAGGGAGTTCTCGGGAGGGCAGCGCCAGCGGGTGGCGATCGCTCGTGCGCTGGCCCTGGAACCAGAGCTGGTCGTCTGCGACGAGCCGGTCTCGGCGCTTGACCTGTCCACTCAGGATCGGGTGCTGCAGCTGCTCGTCGACATCCAGGAGCGGACGGGGGTCGCGTACCTGTTCGTCTCGCACGACATCGGGGTGGTGCGGCACGTCAGCCACCGGGTGGCTGTTCTACGACAGGGCCGGGTGGTCGAGTTCGGGTCGTGTGCGCAGGTCACCTCCCGACCAACGCACGCGTTCACCGAGGAGTTGCTGCTCGCCTCACCGGTCGCCGACCCGGTTCGTCAGCGCGAGCGCCGGGCGATGCGGCAGGCGCGTCGCGAAGTCGCGTCCGCTGACCCTCTTCACCTCTAGGACTCGGCCCCACCTCTCTCGTCTCTAGGAGAACCCCCATGCGTCGCTACCTGCCCGTTGTCCTCATCAGCGTCGGTGCCTTCCTCGTTGCTGCAGCCCTGGTCCTACGGTTCTTCGGCTCCGCCCAGCTCGCGGTCGCGGAGGAGGACCCACGCGAGATGACCACCATGCGCGCCAGCGGCGCGACGGTGTTCGTCCCGTCGACCCAGACCGAGATCACCTCCGACGTCACCGTCAAGCAGTACACGGTCGGCGACCTCGAGGCGGCGAAGAAGGCGCCGGGACGAGTCGTCGTCTGGTTCACGGCGACCACGCGGTTGACCGCCGAGGGAGTCATCGTGCAGCAGAGCATGGCCCGCACGGCGATGGACGCCTCCACGGGGAAGGCGGAGCCCTGCTGCGAGAGCTTCGCCGAGGTCGTCGACCAGGCGATCGAGGAGGACCGCCGTACCGGCCTGGTGCTGAGGTTCCCCTTCGGGACGGAGCAGAAGAGCTATGAGGTGTGGGACAGCACTCTGGGCAAGGAGGTGAAGGCCGCCTACCGCGGCACGACCGATGTCGAGGGAGTGAGCGCCTACCGGTTCGAGATCGAGGTCGCCGATACCGTTGTCGGTAGCCAGAAGGTCAACGCCAAGGCCGTCGGACTGGCAGCCGACGGCGACGTGTCGGCCGACCGCACCTACGGCGTCGACAGGACCTTGTACGTCGAACCGCGCACGGGCGCGATCCTCAACGATGTGCAGGACGTGCGTGACCGGCTCACCATCGACGGTGAGCCGGTACGTACCCTCTTCGCCGGCAAGCTCGCCTACCCCGACGAGCAGGTCCAGGCCAACGCGGACAAGTACGGCGAGCGTGCTACGACTCTGCAGCGCTTCACGGTGCAGATTCCGGCCGTGGTCCTGATGCTCGGGCTGCTGGGTCTTCTCGCAGGCCTCGTCACAGCGCGCATGTTGAGGGGCCGCTCGCGGCGGTGAGCCGGTCGGGGACGCCGGTCAGGCGCGGGTTTCCAGAGCGGCGTACGCGTGGAAGATCAGGTTGACCGCACGTAGGTCCTGGGCCTGGGACGACATCTTGTTCATCGCATAGCTGACGGTCATCTTGGCGTCCCGGTCCACCAGCGCCATGGCGCCACCCCAGCCCGCCCACCAGAACGACCGGGAGTTCGGGCTGAGTGGCACCTCGGGGCTCACCAACCCGAATCCGACGCCGTACCGCAACGGGTAGCCCATCACTGCGTCGATGCCGCTGCTCTGCTCCTCCAATACGCGGTCGAGCATGGCAGGGCTCATCAGATGGACTCCGTCGAGGGTGCCGTCACAGGCGAGTGCCGCATGAACCCGTGCGATCGAGCGCGCGTTCCCGGTGCCGTTCGCCGCGGGAATCTCCGCCTCTCGCCACCACCGCTCGTTCGGCTCGTCGCCGATCAGCGGGCAGCTCGAGGTGACGCGATCCGCCAGCTCGGCCTCGGCTGCGTCGTCGACCGCGGTCGCCGGGTCGCCGCCGATGCCGAAGGCCGGGGCGGTGATCCGTGCCACGCGTGCGTCGTCTCCTGCAGGCAGGCCGATGTGGAAGTCGGCACCCAGCGGCCGCGCGACCTCATGATCGATGAAGGCCCCGAGGCTCTGACCCGTGATCCGGCGGACGATGGCGTCCTCCAGGAAGCCCTGCGTGAGCGGGTGATAGCCCGAACGTGTGCCGGGCCGCCACCACGGCTCTTGCGCGGCCAGGGCGGTGGTCACGCGTTCGTGGTCGGCCAGGTCGCGCGGCGCGATCGGGACGGTCCAGCCCGGCAGGCCGGCCGTGTGCGCGAGGACATGGCGGACCAATACCTCGTCCTTGCCGAGGGTGCCGAACTCGGGCCAGTAGTGCGCGACGGGCGACTCCAGGTCCAGCTCGCCGCGGTCGGCGAGCATCAGCATCACCGTCGCGCTCATCGTCTTGGTCACGGACCAGACGTTGACCAGGGTGTCGGACTGCCACGCATCGCCGTTGCCGTCGGTGCCTCCCCAGAGGTCGACGACAACCTGACCCTCGAGCGTGACGCACACGCTGGCGCCGTCCTCGAGGCCCTGATCGAAGTGGGTCGTGAACGCGTCCCGGACGAGCTCGAATTCCGGCGTGCAGGTGCCCTGGATGGTGGCCATGATCTTCCTCGGGGTCGAGGTCGGCTCTTGCTGGCCGACTGATTGGTAAGTAGGTTAGTGGGCACCTCTCCCGAAAGGAACCGTCGTGCGCGCGATCATGGTCATGTTCGACACCCTGAACCGTCGATACCTCCCGCCATACGGCGCCGAGGGCATTCATGCGCCCAACTTCGAACGGCTGCAGCAGCGCTCGGTGACCTTCGACAACTGCTACGCGGGGAGCATGCCGTGCATGCCGGCGCGTCGTGAGCTGCACACCGGACGACACAACTTCCTGCACCGCAGCTGGGGGCCGCTCGAGCCGTTCGACGACTCGGTGCCCGAGATGCTCTCCCGCGCGGGCGTCTACACGCACCTGAGCACCGACCACTACCACTACTGGGAGGACGGCGGCGCGACCTATCACAACCGGTTCGACAGCTATGAGCTCTTCCGTGGCCAGGAGGGCGACAAGTGGAAGGGCCACGTGGCCGACCCCGAGGTCCTGGCGAATGCGTCGCGCGGCATGGGGGGCGCCCGTCAGGACACGATCAACCGTCAGTACATGGCCACCGAGGACCGGCACTGCCAGACCCTCACCTTCGATGCCGGCCTCGAGTTCCTGACGACCAACCAGGACGACGACAACTGGTTCCTCCAGATCGAGACCTTCGACCCGCACGAGCCGTTCTTCAGCTACGACGAGCACCGCGCGCACTACGTGCACCAGTACGACGGACCGGAGTACGACTGGCCGGCGTACGGCCGGGTCACTGACGACGAGCAGGCTGTCGAGCACATCCGCGCCGAGTACTCCGCGCTGCTGACCATGTGCGACAAGTCGCTGGGCCGGGTCATGGACGCGATGGACGAGCACAACCTGTGGGACGACACGATGCTCATCGTCTGCACCGACCACGGCTTCCTGCTCGGTGAACGCGGGTGGTGGGGCAAGTCGGTCCAGCCCTGGTACGACGAGACGATCCACACGCCGCTGTTCATCTGGGACCCGCGCGCCGGCTCCCGCGGCGAGCGTAGAGGCAGTCTGGTGCAGACCATCGACCTCGGTCCCACCCTGCTCGACTGGTTCGGCCTGGCGCCGACCCCCGACATGCAGGGTCAGCCCCTGGCGGGGGCGGTCGCGGCCGACGAGCCGGTGCGCGAGGCCGGATTGTTCGGTGTCTTCGGCGGACACATCAATGTGACCGACGGGCGCTACGTCTACATGCGCGCGAGCGTCGACTCCTCCAACGCCCCGCTGGAGGAGTACACCCTGATGCCGACGCACATGAAGAGCCGGTTCGACCCCAGCGAGCTCCGCGACGCCGAGCTGGCCGGGCCGTTCGGCTTCACCAAGGGAGTCCCGGTGCTGAAGGTGCCAGGTGCGAGCTGGGGCAATCCCCACGCCTTCGGGACGATGCTCTTCGACCTGGCGAACGACCCCGCCCAGCGGCAGCCGCTGGTCGATGACGACCTCGAGCTGCGGATGGCCGAACTCATGGTCGACCTGCTGCGAGCCAGCGAAGCGCCCCCGAGTCAGTTCGAGAGGCTGGGACTCCCGGTGGCCGGAGCGGTCACCACCGAGCACCTGCTCGCCCGCCAGCAGCAGGAGCAGGTGGCGGCGTCCTCACGGCCGTTGCCTCCGCCCTCGGTGTTCGCCAGGGACGGACTGAGCGCGTTGAGCACCCTCGACGAGCTCCTCGACGACGAGCGCGGTCGTGCCGTCATCGTCGCGCTCATGCCGATCCTCGCCCACGACGACCTGCGGGCGCGGGTGGGCCGGATGACGCCGTACAACCTCGCTGCCACCACGCCGGCCGTGTCGCCGGAGCTGTTGCACAAGTTGAACGCCGCCCTCGCCGAGCCAGACCAGGCACCGGTATGACCGAGTCGTTCACGGAGACGATCGAGCAGTACGTCGCGGCCGACGGTGACACCCCGTTGGACCTGCACGTCTGCTCGCCGGTGCGGCGTCCGCGAGCGGCGGTCCTGCTGTTCCACGGCGGTGGCTGGATGAAGGGGGCGCCGTCGATGCTGCTGCCGCACGCCCGACGCCTCGCCGACGCCGGGATTCTGGCGGCGAGCTCCGCCTATCGACTGGTCGGATCGGGCGCCCTGTCGCCGGCGGACTGCCTGGCCGATGCAGCTCAGGCGGACCGCACCTTCCGCAAGATCGCCGCCGACGCCGGCCTGGACCGGATCGCGATCGGCGGCGGGTCCGCAGGCGCCCAGCTCGCCCTCGCCCTGGCCATGCCCCCGGGCGGGGACCAGCCGACGGCGTACGACGGCCTCGTGCTCCTGAACCCAGCGGTGGACATGTGCTGCGGACGAGGGCTCCTGGCCGCCTTGTCGCGGCGCCTCGTGGGCCTGACGCCCGAGGCCGCGCGGGACGCGTCGCCCTTGCACCACGTCCGTCGTGGCGCTCCGCGGTCGCTCGTCCTCCACGGCACGCGCGATCGCATCGTCCCTCTCCGTCTGGCGCGGGAGTTCCGGGAGGCGATGGCAGCAGCTGGCAACGACTGCGAGCTGGTCGAGTTCGAGGGAGCCGGACACGGCTTCTTCCTGCCTCGTCCCGAGGGCAACCCTGCCTTCGACCGCACCACGGAGTTGATCGTGGATTTCCTGCTCGCGCCCACAACCGACCTCGAACAGGTCCGCCAGATCGATGATGGGAAGTGGCCGGCGTGAGCCCATTCCTCTGGGGAGCCAGCACCTCACCCCACCAGACCGAGGGCAACAACCTCAACAGCGACTGGTGGGAGCTGGAGAACGCCGAGCAGTCGTTTCTTCCGGAACGTAGCGGCGATGCCCTCGACAGCTATCACCGCTATCGCGAGGAGATGACGCTGCTGGCCGAGGCCGGGTTGAACGCCTACCGGTTCGGCGTCGAATGGGCCCGGATCGAGCCGGAGCAGGGACGCTTCTCGGCCGCGGCTCTTGCGCACTACCGCCGGATGATCGACACCGCGCTCGAGCTCGGCCTCACGCCGGTGGTCACCCTGCACCACTTCAGCAACCCGCGCTGGTTCGCGGCTGGGGGCGGCTGGGGGCGATCGGACGCGGTCGCACTGTTCACCCGGTACGTCGAACGGACGTCGTCGATCCTCGGAAACGTCGACTGGGTATGCACCATCAACGAGCCGAACATGGTGGCGGTGATGGACTCGGTTCGCCGGTTGCTCTCTGGTCCGGACGGGTTCGAAGCGCTCGCTGGAGGACTCCCCGCCCCGGATGAGAGGAGCGGGGCCACGATGGTTGAGGTGCACCGGGCGGCAGTCGACGCGCTGCGACGTCACACCGATGCCGCCGTCGGCTGGACGATCGCGCAGCAGGCGTTCCAGTCGGCGGGGCCGGAGCACGACGAGATGCTGCGGCAGACGGCCTGGGTGTGGGAGGACCTCTACCTCGAGGCTTCCCGCGGCGACGACTTCGTCGGCTCTCAGTCCTACACCAGCCAGCTGGTCGGCGCGGACGGTCCGATTCCGCATCCGCCCAGCCCGGACAACACCATCACGGGATGGGCCTACCGCCCCGATGCGCTCGGCATGGCCGCTCGGCGCGCATGGGAGGTGACCGGTGGTGTCCCCGTGCTGGTGACGGAGAACGGCATCGCGACCGACGACGACCAGCGACGGATCAACTACACGGAGGCTGCGCTGGGCCACCTCCGGGATGCGATGGCCGACGGCGTGGATGTCCGGGGCTACCTGCACTGGAGCGCCGTCGACAACTACGAGTGGGGCCACTGGGGTCCGACCTTCGGCCTGATCGCGGTTGACCGCGAGACGTTCGTGCGTACGCCGAAACCGAGCCTGGCCTGGCTCGGCGGCGTCGCCCGGCGCGGCCGGCCCTGACCTGCCTGAAGCAGTGCCGGGGCCGGCCGCTGCTGGTCACTTCTGCTGCGCGTAGGCCTTGAACAGGGCCCGTTCCTCCGGGCGGAGGGGCGGGCCCTCGGCCGTCCAGGAGGCGCGCACCGCGCCGTTGCCGGGGTGGAGGCGGGCGTAGAGGTCGTCGGCCTGCTCGGACCGGCCCGTGGCGCGAAGGTGGGCCATGTAGTCGTCGGGGTCGTTGTAGAGGGTCGGGCCGTGCTGCAGCGAGATCTGCATCGGGTCGGGCAGCGCCCCCGGCGTACCGGCGTGGAAGCTCCACCACTCGAAGAGCCGGGCTCTCATTCGGTCCGCCAGGTCCGGCTCGGAGTCGATCAGGTTCGTGGTCAGGTGGGGGTCGGCCTTCATGTCGAACAACGACTCCAGCTCGGCCTTGAACGCGCCAGGGTGGTAGGTGCGGATGTAGAGGTGGTCGCGGGTGCGGACGGCGCGCTGGTAGGTGTGCGCCCCGTGTCCCCAGACGAGATGGTCGCGCGACTCGATCTCCTGCCCGCGCACGGCGTCGGCGAACGACTGACCCTGCCACTTCTCCGGGATCGGCAGCCCGAGCAGCTCGCAGATCGTCGGCGCGTAGTCGATGTTGTAGAGCAGCGCATCGTGCTCACGCTGCTCGGCCTTGTCGGTCACGCCCGGCCAGAACATCACCATCGGGAGGTGGTGGGTGGGCTCGTTCGCGAGACCGTGCTCGGCGTACGAACCCTGCTCCCCGAACGACTCGCCGTGGTCGGCGCTGACCACGATGGCGACCTCGTCGGTAAGCCCCATCTCGGCCAAGGCGGCCCGCAGGCGCCCGAACTGGCTGTCCCAGAACATGATCCCGCCGTCGTACCCGTTGATCAGGTGCTCGAAGTCGGCACGCGTCGCGATCTGGTCGGGCATGTTGTGGGGGACCGGGCTGGTGCGCGGCACCATCGAGTAGTGCAGGTCCTTCGCCGTCCGGGGCCCGTAGATGTCCTGGTGGGCGTCGATGGCCTCTTGGTCGGGCCAGTCCGGCGCTGGCCCCGCCGCCGCAGATGCCTCGGTCCAGCGGACGTCTTGGAGGTAGTCGGTGTGTGGGTCCCAATAGGTCAGGTGCAGGTACCAGTCCTCGCGGTGACGGTTGCGCTCGATCCAGTCGATCGCCACGTCCGTGACGGCGTCGGCCGGTTCGTCCCCGATCTCCGGGGTCGAGCGGATGCTTTCGCGGAAGTTGCCGTGGAAGAAGTGTGCGCGGTGCCGCTCCGCGAAGCTGGAGACCGCCGCGGTGTAGTAGCCGTGGAAGGCCAGCCATTGCCCGAGCAGCGGCCGATCGAACTGCATCGCGTGCCCGGCGTCCATCCGGTACTGCGCGGCGGGTCCGCCGTGCCCGATCACCCCGTTGGTGATCCCGAACTGGCCGCTCATGAGCGCAGTGCGGGACGGCAGGCAGGGCGAGTCGGAGCAGTAATAGTGGTCGAACCGCACCGAGTCGACCGCCATCGCATCCAGGTTCGGCGTGGTACGGCGCTGATAGCCGTAGGGCCCAGTGTGGTCCGGACGCAGGGTGTCCACGTCGACGTAGATGATCTTCACGTTGCCTCCGGGCTGATTGTGAACTGACTTATTGTTCGGTAGGTTAGTTGCCGCGTCGTGATTCCGAAAGGCCGTAGGTGGTCATGAGTGAGACTTGTTGTGGCCCCGACCGGATGTCGGTGGGCGAGGAGCTCGCGACCTCCGTTCCGTGGTCTCCCAGTGCGCAGGTGGCCGAGGTTGGGGTGGTGCGGCACGTGATCGAGCAGGTCGCCGTCCCTGGTGGGGTTCACTACATCGGAGACATGCACGGTGACGGCAAGGCCGGCGACGGCGAGACGCCGGTGCACGCGGTCGAGATCGAGGACTTCGACATCGACTGCACGGCGGTGACCAACGAGGCCTGGTCGTCGTTCGTGGAGGCAACCGGTCATGTCACCGAGGCAGAGCGGTTCGGATACTCTGCGGTGTTCCACCTGGCGCTGGCGGCCGATCCGGGTGACGTCATCAGCAGAGCGGCCAGGACGCCGTGGTGGCTTGGTGTTCGAGGCGCCGACTGGCGCCGTCCCGGCGGGCGCCACAGCTCCCTCGACGGCCTCTCTGACCACCCGGTCGTCCATGTGAGTTGGAACGATGCGGTGGCGTACTGCGAATGGGCTGGTCGCCGCCTTCCGACGGAGGCTGAGTGGGAGGTCGCCTCGCGTGGTGGCCTGCCTGACGCGCGGTATCCCTGGGGCGACGAGCTTCCGGCGCGTGACGGCCAGGGGGCATGGCCCTGCAACATCTGGCAGGGCTCGTTCCCCGACGCCAACACGAGGGAGGACGGATGGCTCACCACCGCCCCGGTGCGTAGCTACCGGTCGAACGGATACGGGGTGTGGCAGTCGGTCGGCAACGTCTGGGAATGGTGTGCCGACTGGTTCGACCCCGGTTACTACGCTCGCTCGCCGCGGCTGCATCCGCGCGGCCCGGCCTCAGGCAGTGCGAAGGTGCTGCGCGGTGGCTCGTACCTGTGTCACGACTCCTACTGCAATCGCTACCGCAATGCGGCACGCTCCGCGAACACTCCCGACTCGTCCGTGGGCAACGCGGGTTTCCGGACCGCCTCGCTGCTGGTCGCCTAGGCTGTGTGGCATGGCCAGTACGGAATCTGCCGAGCGTTCGGGAAAGCTCTCGCGGGCACGGATCATCGACACCGCCTTCGAGCACTTCGGCGCATATGGCTACCGGGGAACCTCCCTGGCGAAGATCGCTGCCGAGGTGGGCATCTCTCAGCCGGGGCTCCTGCATCACTTCCCCAACAAGTCCGCGCTGTTCATGTCCGTCCTCGTGGAGAGGGATACGCGCGACCTCGAGGCCGTCGGCATGGAGGTGGAGAAGATCGCCGAGCTGGACGCGGAGCAGCTGTTCGACTTCTTCGAGGGGCTCGTTCGGCACAACGCCGAGAACCGCAACATGGTGCAGCTTGCGCACCTCACCGCTGCTGAGGCGACCAGGGCTGATCATCCGGCCCACGAGTGGGTGGTGCTGCGAACGAGCTACTTCCGTGACCTCTGCTCCGCCGCGCTGCAGAAAGGGATTGATGCGGGACAGGTGCGTGAAGACGTGGATCCCCGTGCGATCGCCACGATGCTGATCGCCGCATCGGAGGGCCTGGAGAACCAGTGGCTGGTGGATCCGTCGGTCGATCTGGCCGGATCCTTCGCCGACTTCACCGCGATGCTGCGCCGCGACATCTCGCCATCGGGGCGCTGACACTGGCTTACTGACTGCTCGGTCGGTTAGGGTGCGTTGTGCGACCAAACCTGCTGTGGCTCGTGAGTGAGGACTGTCCGCCACGTTTCGGCTGTTACGGCGACCCTCTCGCCCGTACGCCGAACCTTGATGCCCTTGCTGCCGACTCAGTGCTCTATGAGCATGCCTACTCGCCCGCTCCGGTCTGTGCGCCGTCGCGGTTCGCGCTGCTGACCGGGGTCGCTCCCGAGGCGCATGCGCCGGCCATTCACATGCGAGCGCGGGCCGTCCTGCCGGAATGGATGACGACCTACCCGCAGGTCCTGCGCTCGCTGGGTTACTACTGCACCAACAACTCCAAGACCGACTACAACGCTGACGTCGATCCGGACGAGCTGTGGGATGAGTGCTCCGGCCGGGCGCACTGGCGCAACCGCGCCGAGGGTCAGCCCTTCCTGGCGGTGTTCAACATCGACGGGACCCATGAGTCCGCCGTCTTCCGGGCGGGCGCTCCGACAGTCGACGCATCCGCGGTGCGTGTCCCGGCGTACTTGCCGGACACTCCGGAGATCAGGGATGACATCGCGCGCTACTACGAGGACGTGGAGCGGATGGATGCCGTTGTCGGCGAGCTTCTTGCGCAGCTCGCCGACGACGGGCTTGCCGACTCGACGGTCGTGGTGCACACCTCCGACCACGGAGGCGTGAATCCGCGCTCCAAGCGGCACTGCTACGAGGAGGGGCTCCGGGTGCCCTTGCTCGTGCACGCCCCTGGACGGTTCGCGGAGCGGTTTCCGCCGCCGGGCACCAGGGTGCGAGCGGCGGTCACTACGACCAGCATCCCGCCTACCCTCATCGATCTGGCCGATGGAACTGTGCCCGAGCACATGTCCGAGCCGAGCCTGGCCGGTCCTGTATCACCGGTGGGGTCGTTGTCGTACGGCGCCCGCAATCGAATGGATGAGCGCTACGACTTCGTGCGGACGGTGACGGACGGGCGGCACCGATATGTGCGCAACTTCATGCCCCACCGTCCCGGTGGTCAGTACAACGCCTTCGCCTGGGCCGCCGCGGGCTACCGCTCCTGGGAGTCCGAGCATCTGGCGGGGCGACTCACTCCCGAACAAGACCTGTTCTGGCTGCCGCGCCCAGCTGTCGAGCTCTACGACCTCGAGGCCGATCCGGACCAGGTGGTCAATCGTGCAGGGGACCCGTCGCTCGCGGAGGTCGAGGGCAGGCTGGCGACCGCCCTGCGCGAGCACATGGTCGCCATCAATGACAACGGCTTCCTTCCTGAGGGATCGCCTGCGGAGGGGTGGGACGCGAGCCGGATCCCGGGCGCCTACGACCTGGCCGCCGTCCTTGAGCTCTCGGACATCGCACTGGTGCAGGATCCGGGCAATGGGCGAGTGCTGAGCCGTCGCCTGGACGATCCCGACCCCCTCCTGCGGCGCTGGGCGGCGATGGGGCTGTTGATGCTTGCTGATTCCTCCGGGGACGCCCTGCTTGCCGGTGCCGTGGCGGCCAGGCTCGCTGCAGAAGCCGACGCGACCGTACAGGTCGTGCTCGCCGAGGCTCTGGCCCGCCTGGACCTCGATGACATCGTCGGCATCGACGCGTTGGTACGGCTGGCTGGTCGCGATCACCCGTTCGGCGTACGGCTGGAAGCGCTCAACGCTTTGGCATGCCTCGACCCGCGACGGCTGCGAAACCGGGTGGGGTCGTTGTCGGTGGATGGGGAGGACGACGACTACCTCTCCCAGGCGATCGAGTACCTCCATCTGCGGGTCGCCGGCCGGTACGAGCCTTCGGTGGCGGTGGGGCCCTGGGCGGCCTTCTTCGCAGAGAGTCGAGCGAAAGGCTAGCCTACCGAGTACTCGGTTGGTAGGTTGGCAACTCCGTCGACCCGAGGAGAGCCATGTCGTCCTTGATTCCGTCCACCCCTTCCGACGAGCTCGAAGCGATCCTGTACGAGCGTCTCGGCAAGCTGGACCTCGTGGCCAAGGTGCGCCTGCTCTCGGGCGCGGACTTCTGGTCGCTGCCTGCCGACGATTCCATCGGTCTGCGCTCGATCGTCTTCTCCGACGGACCCGCGGGGGTCCGCGGCGAGGTCGGTGACGAGAGAAATCCGTCGTTGAATCTCCCGTCAGGGAGCGCGTTGGGTGCGACCTGGGACGTCGATGTCGCGCGTCGCTACGGCGACGTGCTTGGCCGGGAGGCCCTGAGCAAGCACGCGGATGTGGTGCTCGGTCCCACGATCAACCTGCATCGATCGCCCTACGGGGGCCGCCACTTCGAAGCGATGGCCGAGGACCCGCTGCTGACCGCTCGTCTGGCGGCCGCCTACGTCGAGGGCATCCAGGCCCACGGTGTCGCCGCGTGCCCGAAGCACTATGTGGCCAACGACTATGAGATAGAGCGGCACACCGCGAGCTCTGAGGTCGGGGAGCGCGCTCTCCGCGAGCTCTACCTCGCCGCGTTCGAGGACGCGATCGTGGAGGCGAGGGCGTGGGTGGTGATGTCGGCGTACAACGGTGTCAACGGTGTGACCATGAGCGAGAACGACCTGTTGCGCGACCCGCTCAAGACCGAGTGGGGGTTCGACGGCGTGGTGCTCTCGGACTGGATCGCCGTGAAGACCACGGACGCCTCGGCCAACTCTGCTCAGGACGTGGTGATGCCTGACCTGCTCAGCCCCTGGGGGGATGCGCTTGTCGAGTCGGTCCGTGAGGGTCGGGTCGCGGAATCGACGATCGATGAGAAGGTGCTGCGCGTCCTGCGCCTGGCCGCTCGCGTCGGCGCGCTCGAGGGCGTGGAGCCTGCGCCCAGGGTCGACAGCGAAGCTCCCGAGCCGCTGAACACTGTCACCGAGCTGGGCGCCGAGAGCATGGTCCTGCTGCGCAATGCCAACGAGCTGCCCTGGAGTCACGCTCCGGCATCGATCGCCGTGATCGGCCCGAATGCCATGTGCGCGCGAAGTCAGGGTGGTGGAAGTGCGACGGTGGTTCCGGACCGGGTGATCTCGCCGCTCGAGGGACTGCGCGACCGCTTCCCCGACGCCAGCATCTCCTTCGACATGGGTGTTCCCGCGCCTACGGAGATCTTCCCGCTCGATCGGGACCTGCTCCTCGACCCCGTTGCCGGGACGCCGGGCGTCCACGTCGTCTTCTCCGCGGCCGATGGCACCGTCCTGCTCGAGGAGATCCGGCTCAGCGCCGAGCTGGCTTGGATGGGCACCATGCCCGAGGGTGCGACCACTCTCACGATGCAGACCAGGTACACGCCTGCGATCACGCAGCGTTGTGCTGTGGGTGTCGCCGTGGCCGGACATGTCTCGCTGTCGATCGATGGCGAGACCGTCATCGACAGATTCAGCACCGCCGAGAGCGCGAGCTCCCGTGACGGTGGCTTGGAGACCTCCGACATCACCGCCAACATCTTCGCGCCACCGGTCACCGCGGTGCCGGTCGACCTGGTGGAGGGCACCCCGATCGACCTGGTCGCTGTCTGTGACCTGACGACCGCGCCGCTCCCGATGGTCCACGCGATCATGATCGGCATGGCGCCGCGGTCAGGGCCTGACGAGCTGATGCTCGCCGAAGCGGTCGCTGCTGCGGCCGCGGCAGAGGTCGCCGTGGTGGTGGTCGGCACGAGTTCGCGCACAGAGAGTGAGGGGATCGACCGCACGTCGTTGGCGCTGCCCGGAGGTCAGGACGCACTCGTGGAGGCGGTGCTCGCGGCGAACCCGCGCACGGTTGTCGTGGTGAACGCTGGCAGTCCGGTGCTGATGCCTTGGCATGACCGTGCCAGCGCTGTGCTCGTCACCTGGTTCGGCGGCCAGCGGACAGGTACCGCTCTTGCGGAGGTGCTGGCAGGTGACCGCGAGCCGGGCGGGCGACTGCCCACCACCTGGCCCGGCGACGAGCAGGCCGTGCCGGTCGGGCCGGATCGCCCCGTTGACGGCAAGGTCCACTACGCCGAAGGAATCGACATCGGGCACCGCGCGTGGTTGAAGCAAGGCGCGACGCCGGCCTACTGCTTCGGCCACGGTCTCGGCTACACGACCTGGAACATGTCCGGTCTGTCGGTTCCGGCCGAGGTGGCCGGCGGGGAGTCCTTCTCCTTGAGCCTCACAGTCAGGAACACCGGGGACCGACCGGGGAAGCATGTGGTCCAGGTGTACGCCGCGCGTGGATCCAGCGAGGTTTCCCGCCCGGTGCGCTGGCTCGCGGGGTGGAGCGTCGTGCGCGCCGATCCTGGTGAGGCTGTCAGGGTGGAGGTCGATGTGCCCGCGCGTAGCCTTGCGGCCTGGGTCGACGGGACGTGGTGGTACGAGACGGGCGCCTTCGACCTGCTGGTCGGCGCGAGCGTCGACGAGCTCCCGCTCCAGGCCACTGTCGTGGTCGGCTCCTAGCTGATCCGCACCCGAGGGCGGTGGTCTCCGCTGATCATGGTCCGTGTTGTTGATCAGGCAGGGAGATCCCGGTGCAACAGGGCTACATGGAGTGAGACCCGGATGTCGGGATCGTCGAGGTCGGCGCCGATCACGCGAGCGGCCTTGGCGAGGCGGTCATAGAAGACGGGCCGTGAGAGATGCAGGCTGGCCGCGGCCTCCGACTTGCTGACCGGGTTGTTCACCAGCGCTCGGACCACGGCGAGCAGATCGGTCCCGTGCAGTTCGTCATACGCCTCGAGCGCATGGAGCTCGCGGTCGGCGTATAGCGCGACACGATCGTCCCCGGCAAGCAGCGTGAGCAGACCCCGAAGGTGCGCGTCCTCCAGGCGATACGCCCGGGTCGAGGTCATTGCGAGCTGGTCCGGCTTGAGTGCGTCCATGACCTGTTGGGCCTCGCGCAGGGTGTGATCGATGAGGCTTCTGTCCTCCACCGGGCGGGCTGCGGTGATCGTCGCGGGGATCTTGGTGACTATGGTCGCGGCGAGCTGGTCTGCGACGAGGTCTGCGTCCGCCGTCCGGGAGAGCGACAACAGCACGCGCACATCCTGGTCGATGATTCCGACGAGTCCGGGAACCTGGCGGGCGCTGAGGGCGTGGGTGATCGCAGCAACGACCTCATCCACGCGGGTGATGCCTGCTGTGTCGGACGGGCGCGGTTGCGCGCGTACGCTCGCGGCGACGAACTGACGCTTGTGGACCGGCAGCCCGGCCAGCTCGCAGCGACGCACCAGGTCGGGGTCGTTCGGGTCGTTGAGCAGAGCCACCAGCAGTTCGTGGTGAGTACGTCGAACCACGCTGTCGCGCTGACGGTCGTGGAGCCGGTGCATCGCCAACGCCGCGGCGGCCCGCTCTGCGGTAGCAACCAAACCAGGGGAGGGACGCTGGTCGGACTGGACGATGAGTCTGCCCCAGCCGCGGTCGCGGCGCCCGACGCGGGTCACGAGCCAGTGGTTCGTGGGGTCCCATGCGGATCTGCCCTCAAGCGAGATGCGCCGGGAACGGGTGCTCCAGTCGCGCAGGAACGCATCGATATCATCGGGGCCGGGGCGATAGTCAAGCACTCTGAACTGATCGTCCTCCAACACCACGGCGGCCCCGCACAGGCGCTGGGCGGCTTGAAGGATCTCCGCTGGACCTGCCTCGGAGATGCTCAGCTCAGTGAACGTGTCGTGGACTCGCTGGGCTTCGCGCAGGTCTGCCAGTTGCTCGTCGACGATGCGCTCACCCACGACTTGGGCCACGGCGGCAAATCGGACTTCGTGACCGAGCGTGATCAGCGGAAGGCCGAGATCATCGCATCGCTCGATGAGAGCTGGAGGGAGTTCGAACCAACGGCGGCCCAGCTCGATGAAGAGCCCTGCGGCGTCGCTGTGGGCGAGGGAGTCGGCGTACGCCACGAGCTCAGTGGCGTCCTCGGGCAGAGCGATACCCGTGCTCAGCAGCAGGTCGCCGCCGCGCAACAAGGCGCCGATCTCGGCCAGCTCGGCGGAGTGCACCCAGCGGACCTCGCGGTCGAGCCCAGTTCGACCCGCCACTACTTCTGGTGCGGCCGTTCGAACGACGGGCATTTCGAGTACCCGGGAAACCGTCACCAGGGCCATGACCACCTCCTGCTTCCCGACAGATCGTTGGGTATCCGGCACAGATCCTACGGAATGTCTCCCGGGAGGGGCCATGCCCAGCACCAAGATCGTGGCATCAGGACCGAACAGGAGACCCCATGACCAAGCAGATCCCACACTGGGTCGACGGCGCCGAGTTCATCGGCACCTCGGAGCAGTGGGCCGATGTCACCAACCCCGCCAGCGGCGATGTCAGTGGCCGAGTGGCCCTGGCCGGCGAACGCGATGCCCGCTACGTCATCGACTCCGCCGCGGCGGCCGGCAAGGCTTGGGCGAAGACCTCGCTGGCCCGGCGTACGCAGGTGATCTTCGCCTTCCGTGAGCTCCTCAACGCTCGCAAGGAGGAGCTGGCGGAGATCATCACCGCCGAGCACGGGAAGGTGCACTCCGATGCTCTGGGGGAGATCTCCCGTGGTCAGGAGGTCGTGGAGTTCGCCTGCGGGATCTCCCATCTGCTCAAGGGCGGCCACTCCGAGTCGGCCTCCACCGGCGTCGACGTGCACTCCAAGCGCGACCCGCTCGGCGTGGTGGCGGTGATCAGTCCGTTCAACTTCCCGGCCATGGTGCCGATGTGGTTCTTCCCGATCGCGCTGGCTGCCGGCAACGCGGTGGTGCTCAAGCCCAGCGAGAAGGATCCGTCGGCGGCGATCTGGATGGCCAGGCTCTGGAAGGAGGCCGGGCTTCCCGACGGTGTCTTCAACGTCCTGCAGGGCGACAAGGTCGCGGTGGACGCCCTGCTCCGCAGCGACGACATCGACGCGGTGAGCTTCGTCGGCTCCACGCCGATCGCCCAGTACGTCTACGAAGAGGCGAGCAGGACAGGAAAACGGGTCCAGGCCTTGGGCGGTGCCAAGAACCACATGGTCGTCCTGCCCGACGCCGACCTCGACCTCGCCGCGGACGCGGCGGTCAACGCAGGCTTCGGCAGCGCCGGCGAGCGCTGCATGGCGATCAGCGTTCTGGTCGCGGTCGAGCCGATCGCGGACGACCTGGTGGCCCGGATCGCCGAGCGGACCCGCACGCTGCGTATCGGCGACGGTGCCAAGAAGACCAACGGTGCCGTCGAGGCCGACATGGGGCCGCTGGTCACCAAGGCGCACCGCGACCGAGTGGCCTCCTTCATCGACTCCGGAGAGCAGGCCGGAGCGAAGGTCATCATCGACGGTCGCGATGTCGAGGCGCATGGAGCTGCCGACGGCTTCTGGCTCGGCCCGACGCTGTTCGACCACGTCACCCCGGACATGGAGATCTACCGGGAGGAGATCTTCGGCCCCGTCCTCTCCGTCGTACGTGCCGGCTCCTACGACGAGGCCGTCGAGCTGATCAACGCCAACGAGTACGGCAACGGCACCGCGATCTTCACCAACGACGGTGGCGCCGCCCGCCGCTTCGAGGCCGACGTCCAGGTCGGCATGATCGGGATCAACGTACCGATCCCGGTGCCGGTGGCGTACTACTCCTTCGGCGGGTGGAAGCGTTCGCTGTTCGGCGACACCCACGCCCACGGCACCGAGGGCGTCCACTTCTTCACCCGAGGCAAGGTCGTCACCTCCCGTTGGATCAACCCGGCCGCCCGGCCCGTCGGCGGCCTCGAGCTGGGGTTCCCGCAGAATGACTGAGACCATCTCCGCGCCTGCGAACGCGGGCACGAGCATGCGAGCACTGACCGAGGACGCCGGCCGCGCCTACGAGCTGGACCGGCAGCACGTCTTCCACTCCTGGTCCGCCCAGGAACTGATCAAGCCGACCGTGATCACCCGCGGAGAAGGCTCCTACGTCTGGGACGGCCAGGGTCGCAAGCTCCTCGACTTCACCTCCCAGCTGGTCTTCACCAACCTCGGCCATCAGCACCCGCGGATCGTCGAGGCGATCCAGGAGCAGGCCGCCGCCCTCTGCACCGTCGCGCCGCAGCACGCCAACGGAACCCGGTCCGAGGCAGCCCGGCTGATCGCCTCGCACACGCCTGGCGACCTGGACAGGGTCTTCTTCACCAACGGGGGAGCCGACGCCAACGAGCACGCGATCCGGATGGCGCGGCTGCACACCGGCAAGCACAAGGTGCTCTCCACCTACCGCTCCTACCACGGCGGCACCCAGCTGGCGATCAACGTCACCGGCGACCCCCGCCGCTGGCCGAACGACAACGGCTCGACCGGCACCGTGCACTTCTTCGGGCCCTTCCTCTACCGCAGCCCGTTCCACTCCACCACGGAGGACGAGGAGTGCCAGCGCGCGCTCGAGCACCTCGAGCAGGTCATCGCGCTCGAGGGGGCCTCGACCATCGCCGCGATCATCCTCGAGTCGATCCCGGGCACCGCCGGGATCATGATCCCGCCGCCCGGCTACCTGAGAGGGGTACGCGAGCTGTGTGATGCCCACGGCATCGTGCTCATCGCCGACGAGGTGATGTCCGGGTTCGGGCGCAGCGGAAAGTGGTTCGCCATCGAGCACGCCGACGTCGTACCCGACCTCCTGACGTTCGCCAAGGGCGTCAACTCCGGGTACGTCCCGCTCGGAGGCGTCGCCATCAGCGAGGCGATCCACAAGTCGTTCGCGCAGCGGCCCTATCCCGGAGGACTGACCTACTCGGGTCATCCGCTCGCGTGCGCCGCCGCGGTGGCGACGATCGAGGTGATGGAGGACGAGGGGATCGTCGATCATGCCGCCGCCCTGGGCGATGAGGTCTTCGGGCCCGAGCTCCGTGCCCTGGCGGAGAGCCATGAGTGGATCGGCGAGGTACGAGGTGTGGGTGCCTTCTGGGCCATCGAGCTCGTGTCCGACCGAGCCACCAGGGAGCCGCTCGCGCCCTACGGCGGCTCCAGCCGCGAGATGGGCGCGGTCGTCTCGGCCGCGAACGCGAAGGGCGTCCTGCCGTTCGTGAACTTCAACCGCATCCACACAGTGCCTCCGATCAACACCGCGGCCGAGGATGTACGAACGGGGATCCGGCTGATCGGTGAGGCTCTGGGGGAGGCGCGGGCTTCGGTCACCTCGAGCTGAGCTGTACCCCGTCTGCGGCATAGACCCAACTGGCTATTGACCGGGCGGCTCCTCGCCGTGCTTTGGTGGAGGCATGAGCCGCACGGTCGATGTCGACTACCTGGTGGTGGGTGCCGGCGCCATGGGGATGGCGTTCACAGACGCTCTGATCGAGGACGCCGATGTGCGGGTGGCGCTGGTCGACCGGCGACACGGTGTCAGCGGGCACTGGCTGGAGGCGTACCCGTTCGTACGCCTGCATCAGTCCTCCGCCTTCTACGGCGTCCCCTCGACACTGCTCGGCGGCGGGCAGCTGCAGCAGCGCGGACCCGAGAAGGGGCTTCAGGAGCGGGCCACCCAGGCGGAGATCTGCGCCTACTACGCGCGGATCCTCGAGCGGATGGTGGAGTCGGGCAAGGTCCAGTTCTTCCCGAACAGCGAGTACGTCGGCGACGGCACCGTCGTCTCGCGCATCTCGGGGGAGCGTCTCGAGATGCCCGGAGCCCGGATCGTCGACGCCCGCTACCTGGCCCCCAGCATCCCCGCCGAGAAGCCGCCGCCGTTCGGGGTCGCCGAGGGCGCGCGGGTGCTGCCGGTCAACGATCTAGCGCGACTCGAGGAGACGCCGAGCCAGTACGTCATCGTCGGCTCCGGCAAGACCGCGACCGACGCGTGCATCTGGCTGCTGTCGCGTGGCGTCGACCCCGACGCGATCTGCTGGGTGCGGCCGCGGGACCCGTGGATGTTCAACCGGGCCGTCGTCCAGCCCGATCCCGCGATCTTCCTGGGCATGGCCGCCGACACGATGCAGATCGCCGAGAGGTCGACGTCGCTCGAGGCCCTGTTCCTCGGGCTGGAGGACGCCGGGATCATGCTCCGCATCGACCGATCGGTGATGCCGACGATGGCCAAGGCGCCGACGCTGGCGACGTGGGAGCTCGAGAAGCTGCGTACGCTCGAGAACGTCGTACGCCGCGGCCACATCCGACACGTCGACCGCGGTTCCCTCACCTTCGCCGACGGGTCGCTCGCCGTCGCCGACGACGCCCTGGTCGTGCACTGCGCCGCGGACGGCCTGAAGTATCCGCCCCTGCTCCCGGTCTGGCGCCCCGAGGCGATCACGCTGCAGCCGATCCGGGCCGGCTTCCCCTGCTTCGGCGCCGCCGTCACCGGCTACGTCGAGGCGACCCGCGACGCCGACGCCGAGAAGAACCGGCTCTGCCCGCCGAGTCCGTTCCCCGACACGATGGCGACCTGGGCGACGATGAACGTCCTGGGCACCCAGGCGGCCATGTCGTTCTCGTCCGAGCCGGACATCAAGGCGTGGTCGGACGGGGTCGCGCTCAACCCGGCTCGGGTCCCGCCCGGCTATCCCGGATCTGCAGCCCTCGACGACGCGCGCGAACGGCTGGCGAAGCACACGAAGCCCGGACTCGCTCAGCTGGCTCAGCTGAC
Organism: Nocardioides sp. NBC_00850; assembly: GCF_045207335.1. NCBI lineage: Bacteria > Bacillati > Actinomycetota > Actinomycetes > Propionibacteriales > Nocardioidaceae > Nocardioides > Nocardioides sp. NBC_00850. The sequence goes on along the minus strand of NZ_CP108845.1, from coordinate 4,712,521 downwards.
CTGAGCGTACGTCCGGGCTCCGTCTTTGTTCAGGAGGTGTTGTTCATGCTGTTGAACCGTTCGCTCCTCGCTGTCATCCCGTGTGCACTCCTGCTCCTCGCCGCGTGCGGCTCGTCCGACGGAGAGTCGGAGGTGGACGTCACGGATGCCAGCTCTGCGGAGACCGGGCAGGGAGACCCTGATCCCGACGATCCGACGGATCCCGACGAGCCGGTGGTGGCCGTGCCGACGCTCCCGATCGGCGGCGGGTCGTACCCGCTGGACGGCAGCCCCGGCGTGGTCTGCGCCGACGTCAGCTGGCTCTGGCCGAGCGGTGACGACCCGTCGGTGCCCGAGGGCGTCTCGGTCGTCGTCACCGGCTACGAGGTCGACCCGGAGGTCTTCGAGCCGGCTGACGCGGCGTGCGACGGTGCGCCCTGCCTGGACGGATTCGTCTTCACCGCCGACTCGCTGAGCTGCCAGGTGGCGATGCGCTCCCTGGTTCCCTGGACCGATGAGCAGGAGGGTGAGGACGCCGTGCTGCGGCTCAGCGGCGAGATGACCTGCCCGTCCGAGCCCTGCGAGCTCGAGGACGTCGAGGGTGGCGACACCGAGGCGTTCCTCAACGCGCCGGAGGTCGACACGGAGTCGGAGTCGACCGAGCCGACCGAGCCGACCGAGCCGACCGAGTCGACCGAGCCGACCGAGCCGACCGAGTCGACGGACCCGGCCGAATCTGGCTGAGCCATGACCGATACGCCGCCGACGGGGATCGACCGCTGGGTGAGCCTGGCGACGAGCTTCGTCGCGCCGGTGACCGTGATCAGCGGCGTCCTTTTCTACTTCGGGTACGTCGCCGCCCGCGCCCAGTACGACTACTTCGGCCTCGACGTCGACGTGATCGGGCTCAGCACCCGTGCCTACGTCATGCGCAGCCCGCAGCCGCTGCTGACCCCGATGCTGGTCCTGGTGCTGGGCGGCGTCGCGGTGGTTGCCCTCCACCATTGGGTTCGGCGACAGGCCGCGGAGCCTTGGTTCGACCGGCTCGTCACGATCGTCCTCGGCGTCGGGTTGGCCCTCCTGGCGGCCGGAACGTTGCTGCTGGCGGGGTTCTCCTTCGTCGGTGGCTGGGCCTACTACGCCCTGGTGACGCCTGTCCTGCTCGGCGGTGGCGCGGCACTCGTGGCGTACGCCCTGCGGTTGCGCGGCGGCCACCTCGAACCGCGCATCGTGCTGCTCTGGGTGGGCGTGGCCGCCTGCGTGATCTGGGCGACGGCCACGACCGCGCAGTGGACCGGCCGTGGCCTAGCGATGGAGCAGGCCCGCAACCTGCGCAGCCTGCCCAGCGTCGTCCTCGACACCCGCGAGCGGCTGCACGTCCCGGCCACCGCTGGAGTCGAGGAGGTCGTGCGGCCGGATGCCGGCGAGGACGAATACCGCTTCCGCTACTGGCGACTGAGGCTGCTGATCCAGGGGGACGACCGGATGTTCCTCGTGCCCGACACCTGGAGCCCCGGTGGCACCACGATCCTCGTCCGGCTCGACGACGACGTACGGGTCCAGTTCCAGTTCCGGAACTCCCCACCGAGCTAGCTCGGGCTTGATCGGGTGTCAGTCGGTCTTCTGTTCCTCAGCTCTGGTTGCGTCCAGCGCGCCCAGCAGCTGCAGCGCCCCGGCACTGGGCGAGCCGACGTCGGCGTGATACACGACGAGCTGTTGCCCGGGGCTGGAACGGACGTCGAAGGCCTCCATCCGGAGCGTCACCTCGCCGACGTCAGGGTGGTATGCTCCCGCACTTCAAGGCGCAGGGTGGCGGCCATGTGGTGACGATCGCGTCCATCGGTGCCCACGAGGTCGTTCCCACCTCGGCGGTCTATTCGGCCACGAAGTACGCGGCCTGGGCACTCACTGAGGGCCTACGACTTGAGTCCGATCCGAGCATCCGAGTCACCACGATCTCGCCCGGAGTCGTGGAGACCGAACTGGCGGAGCACATCACGGATCCGGTCGCATCAGCCGCGATGGAGGCGTACCGGGCCGCCAGCATCCCCGCGGACGCCATTACCGGTGCCGTCAACTATGCGATCGGCCAGCCGGCCGGCGTCGATGTCAACGAGATCGTCATCCGCCCGGCCGCTCAGCGGAGCGCGTGAGGTAGCCGAGCGGGTCCTTCAGCCGCGCGGCAAAGGCCTCCGGATGGTCCACGAAGCCGGTGTGGCCGCCGGGGAACCGCATGGCGGTGATTCCGAGCCGCGCGGCGAGCGCCTCGGTCGTACGCTCGCACAGCTGACCAGCCGACTCCTCGCCGATGCCGAGGACGATCCGTGGTCCGCGGCGCAGTGCTTCCTCGTCCGGCTGCCACCGCACGGAGGCCGGCAGCTCATCGGCGTACCAGAACGCCTCCTCCGCGAGGGCACTCGAGCTGCGCTCGCCGCCGAACATGGCCTCGAGCATGCCGTCCGGCACGACGATGTTCGCTTGTTCGAAGAACATGCCCCACGCGCCGACCACGTCGCCGTCGGCGTACCGACGCCTCATCGTGTCCGTCAGCGCGCGCTGCTCCTCCCGGTCGTCGAGAAGCTCCAGCAGCGGGGGCTCATGTGCCACGATCGTCGTGGCGAGCTCCGGATGGCGCTGGGCGAAGGCGAGGGCCGTCACGGCACCGCCGCTGGACCCGAGGACCGCGACGGGGCCGAGGTCCGTGCGGCGTACGAGCTCGGCGAGATCGTCCGCGCGCTGATCGGGTGTGGAGCCGACGGACCGATCGGCCAGGACGCTCCCGCCGTGCCCGCGCGGGTCGTGGGTGAGGACGGTGTGGTGGGCGGCGAGCGCCTCGGCGAGCGGGGCGAACTCCGCGGCGGTCATCGGTGATCCGACGAGTGCGATGGCGGGCCCGGATCCGCGTAGCTCGTAGTTCAGGCGTGTTTCGGGCAGGTCGATCTGGACGGGTGCGTACATGGCGTTCTCCTCGGTGTCGGTATCGGTGATGGCAGTGGGCGGGTCGGTTCCAGGCGCAGTAGCCGTGAGACGAGGGGCGGCGCGGCAGCCGCGAGCAGGACCGTGAGCGCCGCGGGCAGCGCCATCGCGCCGGCCAGCCCCACCCCGGCGGCGAGGCCGCCGATGAGAACGGGCCCCACGAATCCGCCGAGGTAGCCGATCGTGGTGACGACCGAGAGCCGCCGCGGATCGATCCGGGAGGCGCCCAGGCTGCCGATCACGATCGGCCAGACGAGAGCCGTGCCCGCGCCGGCGAGCGCCCATCCTCCAGTGGCGACCACGACCTGCGCGCCCTCCACGACGATGGGGGAGAGGAGGACGAGTACGAACCCGAGCAGCGTCACCCCGGCGGCTGCCGCTACGAGGATCGGTGCCACGACGGCGCCGCGCAGACGGTCTCCGGCGAAGCGGACGACGGTCATCGCAGCGAAGAAGACGGCGTACATCGTCGCTCCGGCGGCCGGTTCCTCACCGAGGACGCGCGTGGTGTGGATCCCCGCCCAGTCGGTTGCGGCACCTTCCACCACGAAGGCCGCGGCGGCCACGGCACCGGCGCCGACGAGTACGGGACTCATTCTGCGAGTCGGCCCCTGAGCAGCCGCCCCGTCCGGATCCGCAGCAGTGCCCGGGTCGGCGCCGGTGCGACCGACCGGAAGCCGCAGCGCCAGCAGAGTGAGCAGGGCGCCGGCGCTCAGTGCGGCGGCCGGCAGGAGCAGGGTGCTGTCGCCGCCGGCGCGCAGCGCCGCTGCCAGTGCCGACGACCCCAGGACGGCGCCGAGCGTCCAGAATCCGTGCATCCGGGCGATCACGGGCCGTCCCGCTGCGCGCTCGGCGGTTGTGGCTTGCGAGGTGAGCCCGACGTTGATGGCGCCGCAGCAGATGCCGAAGACGGCGGCGAGCGCGATCATCGGCTCGGCTGCGGGCATCGCCCCGATCGTGGCGAGGAGGAGCGCTGCGGTGGGGAGGGCGATGCGCAGCACGGCGGCGTCGCTCCAGCGATGGGCGAGCTGTCCGGCCAGCGGCATCGCGATCGCCGCGCCCAGGGCGAGGGTGAGGAGCAGGAGCCCGAGTCGCGTGGGGCCGAGATCGACTCGGGCGTCGAGGACGGGAAGCCCCGCGCCCCAGACCGCGACGAGCATGCCCACTCCACCGTGCAGCGCGGTGATCACTTGAGGGCTTTTCGGCGCGGGGCTCGACGAGGACATGCCTCCAGGTTGCTCGCGGCTTCGGACGCGCGTCCAACACCAGCGAAGCGCGGATCGACGCACTTCTGTTGTCGATCCGCTGCCGCCCGGTTCGCCGACCGGACAGAATGGGCCCGTGGCGGGCGACCTCGAGATCAGGCTCCTGCGCCGTTTCGTGGCGGTCGCGGAGGAGCTGCACTTCGGGCGCGCGGCCGACCGGCTCTTCATCGCCCAGCAGGCGCTCAGCCGAGACGTACGCCGGCTCGAGAGCGCCGCGGGCGTCCGCCTCCTCGACCGCTCCTCGCGCCGCGTCGCACTCACGCCGGAGGGCCGGCGTCTCGTGGACCGGGCGCGTGAGCTCATCGCGCTGCACGACCGTGCCGTACGCGAGTTGCGTGCCGACACCGGCAGCCTCGTCATCGACGCCGTCGCGCCGGGGACGACGCCTGCTCGTGTGCTGGACGCGGCTCGGCGTACGGCCCCTGACATCGAGTTCATCGTCCGCTTCGGCGGCGGGTCCGCGGACACGGTGGCCGGGGCGGACGTCGGCTTCGGCGCCACCCCACAGGGCGTCGCGGCCCCGCGTGGGCAGGCGGTCCGTCATGAGCGGATCATCGTGCTGCTCCCCGACGACCACGAGCTCACCGCGCTCGACGCCGTGCCGCTCGAGGCCCTCCGGACGGCCCAGGTGTGCACGCGTTCCGGCGACCACGTGACTCCCGCGTGGGCACGCGCGATGGGTCAGCTCCTCGCGCCGTTCGGCGTGGACCCGACGGACGGGCATCCCCATGTCCTCGGCGGTTCCGAGCTCGCCGCGCACCTACGGCTGCACGGTGCGCCCGGGCTGGCCTTGGAGAGCCAGGCGCCGGTCGAGGGCATCGTCATGCGTCCGCTCGTCGAGCCCGTCGCACTGTTCCCCTGGACGATGCGCTGGCGCGCGGATCTCGATCACCCCGGTCTCGACGTGCTGAGACGCAGCGCACGCGCGTTGTCCGAGGCGCATGGCTGGATCACGGTCCCCGATGACGCCTTGCTCCTGAGCTCCTGATCAGAGCGCACGTCCCTGCGAGCTGTCAGTGGCCTCTGCATGCCTCGCCGGGAGACGGGACGAACTCCTTGAGTCCGGCTCGGGCGAACATGCCGTAGCTCTGTGTCCCGTGGTAGCGGTCGGTGCCGCCTGGGCTCTGGTTGCCTCGTACGGCCAGCGCGTCGTCGTCGAAGCCCTCCGGGTTGCCCTCGATGGCGTCTGCGGTGTCCTGGCCCGAGAACACGCACTCCGACGAGGCGTTCTCCGGCGCGGGAATGTCGCCGCCGTTGCCGTTCACCTCTCCGGCGCTCGCGGCTCCGGCTCCCGCCAGCACGAGCCCCGCCGCGATGGCACAGCTTCCGATCCAAATCCTCATGATCTCTGTTCCTTCCGTCTTCGATGGCCCTGACCTGCCCTGCCGTACCACCGAGCTTGTGGTTGGCGGTCCGCTCAACCAGACGAATGGCCGGAAGGCCGAGATGTCGTTTTAGGGCTAGCACTTTCATCATCTGTCCGGCCTCGACGCGTTGCTATACGCCAATCTGGGGGAGTTCCAGCTCGGCCGGCTTCTCCACCGGCGCAGAGTCGAGCTCCGGCAGCAGCCGATCGAGCCACGCCGGCAGCCACCAGTTCGCGGCGCCCAGGAGCTTCATGGTCGCGGGGACCAGGATCAGCCGTACGACGGTGGCGTCGAGGAAGATGGCCGTGGCCAGGCCGACGCCCATCATCTTCACCACCGGGTCACTGCCGAGGACGAAGCCGGAGAAGACCGCGACCATGATCAGGGCGGCTGCGGTGATGGTGCGGCCGGTGCCGGCGATCCCTTCGATGACCGCGCGGGTGTTGTCGCCGTGGCGGCGGTACTGCTCGCGTACCCGTGACAGCAGGAACACCTCGTAGTCCATGGAGAGCCCGAACAGGATCGCGAACATGAACAGCGGGATGAACGACACGATCGGCACCGTCGACTCCACGCCGATCAGGCCGGCCGCCCAGCCCCACTGGAAGACCATGACGAGCACGCCGTACGCCGCACCGACGCTCAGCAGGCTCAGCACGACCGCCTTCAGCGGCACCAGTACCGACCGGAACAGCACGGCGAGCAGGAGGAACGACAGCAGCAGCACGGCCGCCACGAAGCGTGGCATCCGCTCCTGCACCCGGTCACCGAGGTCGGCGAAGGTGGCAGTCTGACCGCCGACATGGGCGGTCGCCGAGCTGCCGTCGAGCACCGTCGGGAAGACCTCGCTGCGCAGCCTCGTGACGGTCTCCTGGGTGGCGACGTCCTGGGGCGACGTGGTCGGCTGCGCCACCAGCGTGGCCACGTCCGAGGAGAGATCGATGATCGGTTCGCCGACCGCGGTGATGCCCGGGTCTGCGGCCACCGCCTCGGCCAGCGGCGCCACGACGGACTTGTCCTGCGAGATGTCGACCGCGATCACCAGCGGCCCGTTGGCCCCGGGCCCGAAACCGTCGGCGATCAGGTCGTACGCGCGGCGTTCGGTCCTCGACTCGGGCTTGGTCCCGTCGTCCGGGAAGCCCAGGTTGAGCGCGAAGACGGGTGCGGCCAGGGCGATCATCAGGACCGCTCCGCCGACGAGGTACGCCGTCGCGTTGCGGGTCACGTGAGCACCCCACCGGTACCAGCCGGTGCTCGGCCGGTGCGCCCCATTCCGTCGCCGGCGTCCGTTGATCCGGTGGCCCGCCAGCCCGAGAAGTGCGGGCAGCAGGGTGACCGAGGCGAGCACCATCACGAGCACCATCGCGGAGATGGCGACCCCACCACCGGTCACGAAGGGGATCCCCGCGACGAGCAACCCGAGGATCGCCACGACGACCGTGCCGCCGGCGAAGAGCACGGCCTGTCCTGCGGTTGCCAGAGCTCGGCCGACCGCTTCGGGGACCGGCATCCCCGCAGCCAGGTTCTCGCGGTGCCGGGTGACCAGGAAGAGGGCGTAGTCGATGCCGACGCCGAGCCCGACCATGGCCGCGAGCTCCGGCGCCCACGCCGGGATGTCGACCACGTACGTCACCAGCTTCATCGAGGTGATGCCGATGACCAGACCGAACAGCGCCATCCCGATCGGCAGCCCCATCGCGACGAAGGAGCCGAAGGCGATCAGCAGGACGACCATCGCGACGATGATCCCCGCGACCTCGCCGAGCCCGGTGGGTGCCTCCTCGAACGCGAAGAACAGGTCGCCGCCGGTCTCCAGGGTCAACGACGACTCCTCACGCAGGTCGGCGACGGCGTCCTTGAGGTTGTCCAGGTCGGAGGCCTCGAGGTGCTCGACCGCCGGGTACTGCACCCGCACGAGCGCGATGTTCCCGTCCGGCGAGACGCTGCTCGTCGTGCCGAGCACACCCGGGAGCTCCGCGAGGGCCGCCTCGACGGGCGCCACCTGCGCCGTGGCGTCGGGTGCTTCGAGTACGACGTGGGCGCTGATCCCGCCCTCGTCGGCCTGGGCCTCGGAGAGCAGCTCCGCGGCTTGGTAGGAGTCGAGGCCGGGTGCCTCGAAGCTCTCCTCGAGCTCGCGCCCGAAGGCAGAGGAGGAGGCGATGACGACGAGCGCGAGAACGACCCAGGCACCGATGGCGGTCCAGGGACGGGTCGCGGCGGACCGGCCGAGCCGGTAGAGGAAATTGGACATGACTCCACCGTGGCCCGACGACGAACGATCCACATCGGGCCAAGGAGCAGTGGGCTCCTCGGCCGAAAGTACGAGGTGAGGATCGTGCTTGTGCCCCGTACGAGGAGGCCGTCCGCTCGCTAGGGTCGAGAGGTGGTGACCGCCTTCGTCCGCTCAGTCCTAGCCGAGCCCCGTGCCCCGGACCCGCCAGCTCGGGCGTGGTGGGACTGGCCCCTGGTCGGCGCGCTGCTGGTCACGGCCGTGGGCGAGGCGATCTTCCGCTCCGACGTACCGTGGCGTCCCTTGGCCACAGTGGTCGCGCTCCTGGTGATCCCGGCCCTGCTCTGGCGGCGTACTCATCCACTCCTGGCGACCGTGGTCGGCTTCGGCGGCGGCGCGATGGTGCTGCAGATCCCGACGATCCTCGACGGCGTCGGAGAGGTGGGGCTCAACACCATGGCCTGCGTCCTGCTGTTGCCCTACTCCCTGTACCGCTGGGCATCGGGACGCGAGGCTCTGATCGGCACGGCGATCGTCGCCGTACCGGTGACTCTGGGGCTTGCTGCGACCGAGAACGTCGGGGACCTGATCGGCGGCGCCATGGTGGTGGTCGCGTCGTTCGCCCTCGGGGCCGCGATGCGCTACCGCGCGGTTGCGCGCCAGCGCGAGGTCCAGCAGGTCAGGACCCTCGAGCGCGGCGACCTCGCCCGCGAGCTGCACGACACCGTCGCGCACCACGTCTCCGCCATCGCGATCCAGGCGCAGGCGGGGCGGGCGGTGGCGGCCACAGACCCGGCCTCGGCCGTCGAGGCGCTGGCGGTGATCGAGGCCGAGGCCTCCCAGACGCTGTCCGAGATGCGCACGATGGTCCGGGTGCTCCGCGATGGCGAGACGGCCGACTACGCCCCGCAGCGGGGCATCGGCGATCTGGACGAGCTGACCCGGATGAGCCCCCTGGTGCAGGTGCATTGCGTGGGCGATCTCGCCGACCTGCCGCAGCCTGTCGAGGTGTCGGTGTACCGGATCTGTCAGGAGGCGGTCACCAACGCGATCCGGCACGCTCTCTACCCCACGAAGGTCAGTGTGGAGGTCCGAGGCGAGGCCGGCGACGTACGGTTGCGTGTGCACGACGACGGAGAATCAGCCCGCCCGGCGACCACCGTGGGCTACGGCCTGCTCGGCATGGCAGAACGGGCCAAGCTGCTCGGCGGCGTGTGCCAGGCCGGGCCGGACCCGGCCGGAGGCTGGACCGTCGAGGCGACCCTGCCACTCGAGGCGGCGCGATGACCATCCGGGTGGTGGTCGCCGACGACCAGCTGCTAGTGCGTACCGGCCTGACGATGATCCTCAACGCGCAGCCCGGGATCGAGGTCGTCGGCGAGGCGGTCGATGGTCATCAGGCAGTGACGATGGCCCGTGAGCTGCGTCCCGACGTCTGCCTCTTCGACATCCGGATGCCCGGCATCGACGGCGTCGAAGCCACCCGCCAGCTCGCCGGCCCCGGCGTCGAGGACCCCCTCGCCATCGTGGTCATCACGACCTTCGACCTCGATGAGTACGTCCATGGGGCCCTCAAGGCCGGCGCCCGGGGCTTCCTGCTCAAGGACGCCGGTCCCGAGCTGCTGGTCCAGGCGATCAACGCAGCCGCGAACGGCGACGCGCTCATCTCGCCCAACATCACCCGCCGCCTCCTCACCACGCTGGCCGGCCTGGAGCGAGCCACCCCGCCGGCCCAGCCGATCGAGCCGCTCACCGAGCGCGAGGAGGAGGTCCTGCTCACCGTCGCGCGCGGCCGCACCAATGCGGAGATAGCCGAGGAGCTGAGGATCACCCTGAGCACGGTGAAGACCCATGTCGCCGCTCTGATGAACAAGATCGGCGCCCGCAACCGTGTCGAGGTCGCGATGTGGGCGTACGAGACCAAGCGCGTGAAGGAATAGCGCCAGTACCCCATCTTGAGTAGTTGGCTCGCGCTACCGTAGCGCCGCGCGGGGATCTGTTTAGACCTGTTGTATGCGGTCGCGCGGGCGACCAGGTCCGTCCTGCAGAGGAGATGGCTATGGCTCAGGGCGATGACTCCGAGACCGGGAGCGAGGACTGGGCTCGCACGCGGGACTACTTGCAGCACGACCCGACCAAGTGGAACAGCCTCTCCTGGATCGCGGCGCGCACTCTCATCGAGTCGGTCAACGACGTCTTGGGACGCGGTACACAGGGGCTCGTCGAGAACCTGCGTGCGCACTGGACGAAGAAGGACCTGGCCCTAACGATCCCCGCCTCCGGGGTCTCGAGGTTCCTCGTCATCGGCGACACCGGCGAGCAGGACCCGTCCCAGTACGTGGTCGCGCCCGCCCTGGCACGAGCCGCGCAACAAGCAGGCTTCGTGCTCGTCCTGAGCGACGTGATCTACCCGTCCGGCAACGTCAACGACTACGTGGACGGTTTCTACAAGCCGTACCGGTCGAACCGGGTGCCGGACCTCAAGGCGCCCCTCGACGTACGCGACAGCTTCTCGCTTCCGGAGAACGTCCCGGTCTACGCGATGCCGGGCAATCACGACTGGTACGACGGCCTCTACGGTTTCGCCCACCAGTTCCTGTACGCGGCGGACGCACCGCCGACCTGGCCCAGCGATCTCCTGGCGCCGTCGTTCGACGAGCCGTTGGGGCGATGGCAGCTGATCCGGGACCGTTTCGGCCGCATCATGTGGCGCACACCCAGCGAACCGGCCGGCAGAGCCGCGCCGGCGCGGTGGGGTGAACCGGCCGCGGGTGGCGAGCCGGCGCCAGAAGCCCAGCTGCAGCCGGCGCCGTACTTCGTCATCGAGACCGAGCACGTGGACCTGGTGTGCATCGACACCGGCATCGACGGGACCATCGATGGAGCGCAGCTCGACTGGCTGAGCTCGCTGGGCGGCGAGAAGCCGAAGATCCTGATGACCGGCAAGCCGCTGCTCGTCAACGGTGAGCGCCGGAAGGGTGCGGTGGCCGGACGACCCGGCGAGACCGTCTACGACGTCGTGGCCGAGAAGAAGCACCGCTACGTCGCGACGGTGGGAGGTGACACCCATAACTTCCAGCTGTACGACCCGACGACGCCGGACAGCTCACGCGACGGCCTGTGGCACATCGTCAGTGGTGGTGGCGGCGCGTACACCCACGCCACCCATCCCATCAGGACGGCCACCTCGGACGCGCGCACCGACCTGCGGTTTCGGCCGACCAAGCTCTTCCCGCGGTCGGCCGAGTCCCTGTCGTACTTCGCCCAGCAGCTGGTTCCCAGCATCTGGCGGCTGCTGTTGACCGTCGTGATGTTCGGCGGGGGAGTGGTCCTGGGCCGGTGGCTCGCCGAGACCGGGTGGAGCCGTCAGCTCCAGCTCGGGGACCAGCTCGTGCGAGTCGGTCCCGGGGGTGCGGCGATCGCCGCGATGATCGTGCTGATGCTGCTGCACCTGATGCCGCAACGTCCCGGACGCAGTCGCTTCGTACCCCGCCTGCTCCTGCGTCTCGAAGCGCTGGTCGTGGGGGTGATGGCGACGCTCTTCCTGCACCACTATCTGCCTGATGCGGCCGGAGCGCTGCTGGTGCTTTTCGGGGCGAGCACCTTGTGGATCTGCCTCAACGCCTGGTGCGTGCGCTGGTCGAGGTGGTGGAGCCCCGTCGAGCGGGTGCCTGGTTGGCATCACGTCGCGTTCGCGTGCGTGCTGGCGGCTCTCGTGGTCCTGGCTCTGTTGCCGATGGGCTTGGACGCGGGAGGCTCGGACGACGGACGTACGGTTTCCTGGGTCCTCGTCGTCGCGGTCGGCATCTACGCCGTCCTGGCGATCGTCGGGTGGCGGAAACGGATCGTCACCACCGTGAACGGCGCGAGGGCCGCGCGCTGGCTCGAGCGTTCGGTCGTGTGGGCCGTGCTCGCGCAGGCGGCCGTCGTCTCGGGCGAGATGTTGCGCGTGATGAGCGGCGAGGGCCTGACCGTGCTGTTCCTCAGTGGCCTGCTCGGACTCGTGCCGTTGGCGGTGATCGCGGTGGTGGTGCTCGCGGCCGTTCTGGCCCCGGACCTCTTCACCCGCCGCCTGCGCGATGAGCCGGTACGCCGGGCGCGGGCGTGGCTCGGCTGGCGGCGTCGGCTGGTCCAGCCCCTCGTGTTCCTGGCGCCGCCGGTGACGCTGGCGCTCTGGTGGTGGGCCGCCGACGCCGTCGACTCAGCGTGGATGCGGGCCGCCTTCGCCCTGCCAACGCTCATCGTGGTGACCGCGATCGGCATGCTGGTCGTCGACTGGGTGCGACGGGAGGTCGAGCGCCTGTACATGCCGCTGTTGATCGTCGCCGTCCTCGTCCTCGGGGTGCTCCTGCTGGGGGCGGCGGTGCCGGGCCTGCTCGACGTACCGGGCTTCTCGGCGCCCGGCCAGGTTGCGATCGAGCTCAGGACATGGTGGCCGGCCGTGGCGGTCGGCGCGGCCTTCTTCACTGTCATCGCGATCGGCGCCGCCGTCTTCCTCGCCCATCTGGTGTTCCTCGGCGCGTACTCGCTGATCGCGGACCCCAAGGCGTGGGTGAGTCCCCGCTACCGCCAGGGCGCCGCGACGCACTACGACTTCATCAGCGAGGCGGCCGCGACGGCCATCATCGAGGCCGAGCAGGAGGTCGGCCAAGCTGCCCAGGTCGAGGGCGTCGATCGGCGGACCAGACGCCGGGCGCAGATCGCCTTCCCCGGCCTGAACCCGCCGTTCGGGCCGATCCAGAAGTTCGTCTCCGAGATCTACTCGCTCGACGAGCCGCCGTTCTTCAAGCACTTCCTCGAGTTCGAGACCTCACCCACCGAGGCCGTGGTGAAGATCCACCGCGTCCGTGGCGACCAGCCGGTCGAGATCGAAGAGGTGGCCAGGATCAGCCTTACGGATGCGCCCCCGCAGGAGACTGATCGCTCCCTGCCGCGAGAGACGCGCACGTCGGATTCGGGCCCAACAACTCCCACCACTTCAACGTCCCGGAGGTCGACGTGAGCCAACGCGACAGCAATCTCAATCCGCACGCACTCACGTCCGCGATACAGGCCGCTAGTGGGCTACCTGACCACGTTCGATCTGTCTTCCGCTAGCAGAACGCGGGCGGCGCTCACCAGCCGGTGCCGATGACGTTTCCCGAGCGAGCGATGAATCCGCTCGCGCCGGTCTCGTCCCGTTCGCCCTGACCTCGGTAGTGGAACCAGCGGAGGTCCCCGGCTCGGTTCACTGCGAACATGCTGTGCCCGAAGCCACCCTGATTGGTGACTCCGCCGAAGAGGTGCACGATGTCACCGAACCCGCGGCCGATCGGGTTGCTGGTGTTCGCGGCCCAGCCCAGCACGCCCGATGGGTCCTCCTCACCATTTCCGGAGTAGGAGTACCAGCGCAGCAGGTTGTCGTCGGTGACCACGAAGAACACGTTCGCCGAGGCGTACACCAGGCGTACGCCCTGCCAGCCCTGCCCGACGATGTTTCCCGAGTTGGGGTGCCAGCCTGTCGTGCCGGCCGGGTCGTGCTCGCCGTTGCCCGTGTACCGGTACCAGCGCAGGAAGCCGTCGGTCTCGACGGTGAAGATGTTGAACCCATGGATGCCGATGCCGATGCGCGGCGCGACGAACATCTTGGTCACGTTCTCGAACCCGCTGCGGATGGTGTTGCCGGAGTTCGGCACGAACCCCGCGGCGCCGGTGATGTCGGGCTCGCCGTTGCCGTCGTAGCCGAACCAGCGCAGCGTCCCGTCGGGGTGGACCACCAAGATCACCCCGTCTCCGGCGCCGACGACCTGCTTCAGGTGAGCGAACCCGCGGCCGATCAGGTTCCCGGTGTTGGGAGACCACGACTGGAGGGCCAGCGGGTCGCCGGCCTGTTCGCCCTGGCCGTTGTAGCGATTCCACTCCAGGTTGCCTTCGGTCGTCACCCCGAAGAAGACCCCCTGGCGGGTGAGACCACCGACGCCGTCGGAACCGTTGCCTCCGTGGAACAGCCGCAAGTGCCGCACCGAGCTGGCGTGGGTCAGCGCCTCACCCCAGGAGACGCGCACGCGGCCGTCCGGGGCCGCGGAAAACTTGAGTGTCACGTTTGTCGTCGTCCCGTCGGACCACACAAGGGGAGGCGTCTCCTGGCCCACCTGCCAGACTCCCTGGACGCCGGCCAGCAGGTCCGGCGGGCGCAGGTTCTGGACGATGGGTCCGTTCGGGGTCGACTTCTGCACTCGCCAGACGCAGACGCCGTCACCGGGGAAGTCAGCGTCGTAACGCCGGGCCGGCCCATCGGACCTGCGGCGCTCGACGAGGAAGTACTCGCTGTCCCGCCGGGTCTCGTCCCAGAGGATGATGGCCCCGTCGGCGGTGTCGTCGCGCACGTCCTCGGACCGTTGGCTCTTGAGCGCGAACCGGCGTGGTTCCGCCCAGCCGAGCTGCATCTTGTGCCACATGTCGAGGTGCACGACGACCTGATCGTCGCTGGTGAAGGAGAAGGAGCTCATCAGCGTCATCAGCACGTTGCCGTTGTTGGGCTGCTGGCCCATGTTGTACATGTCGATCGTGCGCAACAGGTGGGAAGCTTCGTGGGCCAATTGATAGAAGGGTGTCAGGGGGCCGCCTCCGGCCAATCGGATCCGAATCTGGATGCCGTCAGGGAGGAAGGGGACGGTGCTGCCGGTCAGGGTGAAGGCCTCGTTGAAGGCGATGCCCGGCAAGGCGCCGGCGAAGTTCTCCACCATCACGATGCTGAGTTCGCTCTCCTCGAGCACGGCGTCAGCGTCGACGTTGTGCTGCGCAAGCATGTTGGGCGGAAACGTCTCCAGCACCTGCCTGCAGCGTTTGGACGGCACCCCGTCTGGAACCGTCGATCCCATCGTGACTTCGAACAGGCCCACCCGGGTGAAGCCGAAGCGGCCCAGGCTGTTCTCCTGGAAATACGCGGAGAGGCTGGCCGGGTTGATCGGGTCGGCCGTCGAGAACGGCGGCGCTGGGTTGCCGAACGCCAACTGTTCGTAGTAGCCGAGTCCATGGAAACTCGCGATCTTGCTGGGATTGCTATCCCAATCGACAAGAAGGGCCATCAGTGGACGATTACCCAGAGCTTTCGTCCCGTCGCCCAGAGTCATGGAGCCGTGGCCGAAGTCGGCCAAAGACGCAGGAAAGAAAGCCATAACCCATGGAACTGCTGCTGATGTGCGGAGTCATGCCCTATCTAGGCGATGTTGACGTGCCTCCGCTGAGCGGGTCAGGTTGTGCCAGACTCCGGGCCGGCCCGTGTCAGCGACTGCTGGATCTGCCATGCGGCGAAGGCGACCAGCAGGCCCCCGGCAATGCCGACCCACCCGGCGGAACGTACCTCGCCTTCCTCGCCGATCGCCTGCCAGGCCGCTATCACGACCCCGACGTAGTGGACTGCGGTGAGGGCACCGGCAGAGATCAGGACGGCGGTGGCGAACCGACGCCGGGAGGAAAGCGACAGCATGCCGAGGGCCAGGCAACCGACCACTGCCGCCGGCTCGAAGATGAACTCGGCGCTTGCGCCTTCCTCGACCTCGGTCCAGAACGAGCTGAAGCCGTCGTAGGGGATGAACAGCGCGAGGGTGGCCAGTCCAGCGCCCGCCATGGCCGATACCAGCCAGACGGAATCGACAGGACCAAGGTCGCGATCCCTCGACGACACGCTCAAGCACGCCCGGCCTGCCACGACAGCCCCCACTCCGCCACACACGACAAGAAGACTCAGAACAACACCGATGGCGCCGATCTCCTCGAGGGAGAACTTCACCAGTCCGATGCCGGCGGCGCCCATGAGGACCCCGACAACGATGAACAGCCCGGCTGCGTCGGCGGTGGCCAACTGCTGACTGCGGAGCCGGAGCGCAGCGAGGACGAGAGCAAGGGCGGCAAGCGCTGCCTCGAACGGCGCGACGACCGCGAACGAGTCCCAGGACGACGGGGCCTCGGCCAGCAACGGCAACGGAATCGCAGCCAGGAGCGCCACGGCAGCTATTGACGCGACGGCCGGCACCCACGCGGGCGGCTGGGGCTCGGTAGCTGCCACCGGCCGCGGGCGATGCTCGGGCTCGCGGGCGACAGCGGCTTCGGCTGCCGGTGCAGGTGTGTCTCGTAGGGGCGGCACGACTGTCGGCTGCTCCGGGACGACCGGTGACGGTGGGGGCGAGGCCCCGGCAGGCGTACGAGCTCGGTCGGCCGACCCTCGCACGACGCGCTGTGTGTCATGCTCAGCCAGGTCGTCCAGCGCCATGCGCGCCGCGGCGGCGCGAGCGGAGTCCTCGTCGTCCAGCAGCGCGGCCAGCTCCTCCACTGCACCGAGACGCACATTGGTGAATGGACTCGAGATGGCGCCACGCAAGTCGGCCAACAGGTCCACCGGTTCAGGTGGGCGGTTGCTGCGGGCGATGTGGAAGTCCCCCTGCACGTCGAAGACCCACTTGCCCGGAGTCTGCGACGGCGTGACGGTCCGCACCCGGTCGAAGGCGAAGTCGTACAACTCGTCGACTGACACGAAACCGTCACGATCCCGGTCCGCCTCGCCGGTGGCCAGACCCTCGACCAGAGCCGAGGTGAACACCGACGGCTTGCCCTCGCCGGCAAGTTGGTCGCCCTCAAATGAGTACTCCATCGCGCTCGACGCCGTCAGCACGATCCGCCCGCGGCCATCGAAACGCTCCATGATGTCCATGCGCTCATCGCCGCGATTCATCATCCCGCGCGCGAATGCGCCGCTGTAACAGCAGTCCAGGAACAGCACGATGCGCCGGGATCGACTCTTCGTCATCTGCCTGTTCACGTAGTCGGCGGGCAGGGACGTGGCGTCCAGGTGGTCGATCTCGGTGTCCGGCGTAGCGAAGTAGAGCCTCCCGTCCTCATCCTTCACCCCGTGGCACGAAAGATGCAGCAGGAGGAGATCGTCCGGCCCGCGGTCATCGAAGAAGCTCGAGACCTTGCGCCGGACCACATGCTCCGGCTCGTTGAGTGACACCTCGACCTCGAAGCCCCCGATCTCGGCGTTCCGGAGCACGCTTGCCAGTTGCTCGGCGTCGGTGGCGGGCGCGCGAAGCCTGCTCAACCGCTGGTCGTCGTACGTGTCGTTCGCCACCACCAGCGCGCTGCGCCGACCCGCGGTCATGGCACCGGTGAGGAAGTAGGTGGGTCCGGTTCGCCTGACCCGTGCAGGGCTGCGACGAACTCATCGATGAGTCGATCCTGCTGCTCCCGCGACGCCGAGTCGATCTTGAGTGTCTGGTCGCCGATGGTGAGCTCGACCGAGTTGGCCCCGCGAGTAGAGGACATCCACCCCCGGATCGCCCCCACGATGGCGGTCACGGCGACCAGTGACTCCCGGAAGGCCACGAGCAGAACCCCGATCTCCGCGACGTCGATGCCACGGGTGCCAGCAGGCGCCTCGCCCGCGCTCGCGCGTTCGACATCATCGACGCCGAGGTCCAGCAACTCCCGGCGCAGGACCGAGCTGAGCTCATCGAGACGCTCCACATCAGGATCGTGGATCGTGATGGTCATCTGGCGACTCATCCTCGGCTCCTCGCTTCAAAGGACTCCCCTTATGGTCAGTGTCCTCCCAGACCGGGGGCTCGTCAGCGGATTCACCGACACGGTGGCCGAGCCCGGCCGGGGCGGGCTCGGCGAAGACGTGGACGTCAGGCCATCTCGGGGACATGCAGGTGCGCGTACGCAAGCTCGAACTCGTGCACGTCGACGATCTCGCCGCCCGCATCGCTCGCGGCCCGGCTGCGCATGTTGTCGGCCGCCGAGCGGCTGGCTTCCATCGCGGCGCGGGACTCCCAGGCTGTGGTGGCGCAGCCCAGTCCGGACGACCGGTTCATCAGCAGGCTGGCGCTGCAGAATCCAGCGGTCTGCTCGAGCTCGGGAAGGATCCCTACCCGGAAGGTCTCGGCCATGGCGTCGAGGTCACCCTGCAGCCAGCTGACTCGGGCGCACTCGCCGTGATGGCTACGGTGCATGACGACGATCTCCCATTCGTCGATCTGCATGGAGCCGCCGAGGATGTCCTTCCCTCGATCGCGTAGCGGGCGAAGCTGCTCATCGCTGGCGCGCATGGCCGCCTCGTCTTCCCACGAACTTGTTGCGATGCAGTGCCCGGTCTCGCGGTCGACCAGCATCGAGAGGCCGCGACAGCCCTCGATGCTGTCGAGCATGGGACCGACCTCGTCCTTGACGAATGTTATGCCCGCATCGATGTTGCCGGGACTCCCGTGAAACGTAGTTGAACGTGCGTACACGGCCCGCTCCTTTCTAGGACTGGGCAGTGCCCCGGACCGGCACTGCCGGTAGTTTCCTGTCTACTCCTCTGGGCGCGGGGACGCCATAGCCAAGCTCTGCGGTTCTCGGCCCCCGTCGGGCTGGGTCCGACATTTGTCCGTGCTGGATGGAAATCTCCTCGGATGTCCGCTCGCGGTGGTCAGACGCGGTGCCTCAGTCGTCGATGCGGACAACCACTCGTCCAAGAGACTGGCCGGACATGAGGTGGCGCATTGCCTGTGGCGCCTGGCTCAGGGGGAAGATCCGGTCGACCACCACGCGCAGCTGGCCGGTCTGCATGAGACTCGCAAGGGTGCCCATCAACTGCCGCTTGTCTGGTGACGCGAAGGACCCTCCACGCAGTTGGGGGGAGACCGCCGAGCGTGCCACGAGTCCGAGGAGGCGCGGGATGCTGCCGAGCCAG
Organism: Nocardioides sp. NBC_00850; assembly: GCF_045207335.1. NCBI lineage: Bacteria > Bacillati > Actinomycetota > Actinomycetes > Propionibacteriales > Nocardioidaceae > Nocardioides > Nocardioides sp. NBC_00850. Next base: position 4,693,993 of record NZ_CP108845.1, on the reverse strand, counting down.
CGGTGGCCGGTTGCCCCGAATGCGTCATGCCCGATCAGGACGTAGCTCCCTCGCGGGTCCAGTGCACGGCGGATCGCCTTGAAGGAGTGGTTGCCGGGCACGTCGAAGATGAGGTCCCACTGCTCACCGCTGCGAGTGAAGTCCTCAGAGGTGTAGTCGATGACTCGGTCCGCGCCAAGGGAGCGCACGAGTGCGAGCTTGCTCGCGTGGTCGACACCGGTGACATGCGCGCCGTAGGCCTTGGCAAGCTGTACGGCGATCGCGCCGACGCCTCCCGCAGCGCCGTTGACCAGGACTCGCGACCCGAAGGGCACCCGTCGTTGGGGCAGATTATTCAAGGCCATGAGCCCGGCGGTCGGCACCGCGGCCGCCTCCTCGAAGCTGACGCCGGAAGGCTTGAGCGCCACTCCCTCCTCGGGGGCCGTGGCGTACTCGGCGAACGCACCGCCGTTGCGCCATTGGACTCCGCGAACGGTCTCCCCGAAGACTTCGTCACCCGGCTCGAACCGGGTTACCGCGCTACCGACGGACTCCACCACCCCGGCTACGTCAGTCCCGGGCACGCGCTCGCGGGGGCGTCTGACTCCGGAGCCCATGAGGCGGAGGACCGCGGGCCGGCCGGCCACGACGTGCCACACATCCGGATGTACGGACGCTGCCCGGACCCGGACCAACACCTCGTCCTCGGCTGGGTCCGGCCGAGGGACGTCGCTCAGGCTGAGGTCGTCGACGGATCCGTAACGGTCCTGCACGATCGCTCTCATGGTCGGAGCGTACTGGGACGGCGTCCTCGACCGATGAATACGAAAGCCGACAGGAGGTGCCTTCGTGGATCCCGGGCTGCCGGGATGGGAAGCGGCGGCGGCTGTCGGCGCCGCGCCTGAACGAAACTGTCGGTACGCACGCCTAGAGTTCGTCAGGTGATTACACAATGAGCAAGGACGCCGCAATGCGGGCGATGCGCGAGGCCCGGTATCGCGAGAGGCAAGATGCGTCGACCGCCGACTCGACGCCGACCAGATCGGCGGTTCGACCTGCGAAGGCCCAGGCCGTCAAGACGGCTGCTCCGCCTTCGCCCGCCGAGGCGCTGTGTGGCCACCGTTCGATGAATGGACGCACCTGCACACGCGAGGAAGGCCACGCGGCGAAGAGCCACCGCTACTCCTAGCGCTCAGCCGTCTTGCCACCTCAAGGCAACGCGCCCGCCCATCGATGGGAGCCGGCGCATCGAACTCGCCGACAGGCGGCCAAGTGACGCAGGCCCAGACCTGAGGCGCAGGACGTGGATCAACCATGGACCTGACGGTCAGGCAAGGCATGCCGTCATGCGAATCGAGACGAGTAGTCCTGGTATCTCGGCTCCTAGTTTGGCGGCGTAGCGGGTGGGCGGATCGACGGGGAACCAGTGGGCGTATTCCTCGTTCATACCGGCGAAGTCATCCGGGTCAGTGAGCAGCACGCCGACCTCGACGACGTCATCGAGGGTCGCACCGGCCTCTCGCAAGATGGCCTCGCAGTTCGCGAACGCCTGGCGGGTCTGGGCCTGGATGCTGTCGCCGGCCATGCGACCCGTGCTCGGGTCGATACCGGTGGTTCCCGAGATGAACACCTGGGAGCCGGCCTTGACTCCCTGGCTGAAGAGCGACGAGCCCGGTGCGTTTGACGTCGTAATGATCTGACGCGGCATCTCAGACCTCCTGTTCTGATCGTTCCATCAAAAGGGTCCCCGCGGAGGTGTTTCTCGGCTTGCGTGTTCTTACCCGATAGGCGGCGGTGTCACGCACCGCGCCGTCGTGGTCACCGGCTTTAGGCCCCGACAGTTGGGTAGGGTCGCGCGCATGGGGGCGAAGGACTGGTTCATCTGCTACGCCGACGGTGACGTGTCGAAGCTGCTCGCCAGGCAGCCAGAGATCGACCGCGCTGCCACCGAAGAGTTGGTCCGGCGACTGTTCCCGAATCACTCCGTTGTGCCCGAGGAGGACGGGACACTGGCCGAGGACGCAAATCCACAGGACGACATGGTGTACGCCGCTGTTTGGCCGGGCGTGACCATCGTGTGCACGGCCGCCGTCGCGTTGGATCGTCCCTCGCAACTGGATACGCGATTCCTTGCCGAAGCCAGGGGACGCACGCTGTACTTGCACGCGATGCACAGCGTCGTGGACTGGTTCGCTCTAGGCGTCTGGAGTCCCGACGGCCAACTGCGTCGGGCGTTGAGCATCAGCGGTGGGGATGAGGAGATCATCGAGAACGCCGGAGAGCCCCTACCGTTCGAACAACCCTTCTGGGCCGGTGAGTTTCCTGCCGTCGAGGACGAGGACGAGGACGAGGACTACCCGTTTCCGTTTCACCCGCTCGAACTCGCGGAAGCTGGCCTTGACAACCTCTTCGGGTTCGTCTTCGAGGGCTACACGGGCATGTCCGATGATGATGATTCTGTCGACCCCTTCGACGTCCCGCTCGCTGGCTTTCGCCTAGCTCCGCCAAAGCCAGGACGCAGGCTGTTCGGTCGCCGCTGACCGGCGCGGAAGTCCCCTCGCGGCCGGTGTGACGCAGGTTCCGCCGGCGCGGGATGCGGCAGATCCGGGTGTGTGCTTGCTCGGAGACGCCTCGTCCTGAGCGTCACAGTAAGTCACGTCGCTAGCTGTAGCTCCTCGACCCGCAGTGCCGATCCTTCCCGCAGCGGCTCCCACACACCGGTCGACTTGAAGCCGTGGACGAGATAGAGCTGGCGTGCGACTTGGTTGCCCTCGGTCACGTGCAGACGTACGCCGAGATCGCGGTCGCGGCACCAGTTCACCAGATCGGTGAGGAGTCCGGCGGCGTACCCACGGCCGCGTGCCTCGGGCGCCGTCCACATGCCCCAGATGTAGGCGACGGCGCCGTCCGGGGGAGTGAAGACGCCACCCATCGCTACTCCTCGGCCGTCTTCCAGCACCACCAGGATCGGTGCTGACCCCTCGGCCCGCTTCCGCCAGAAGTCCTCCGTGCGAGCCTGGGCCTCGGCGAGCGTCGTTCTGAAGGCGTCGGGTGAGTCGGCCAGCGCCCGCAGGCTGACGTTGCGACAGAGGGACCAGTCATCAGCGGCGATGGTGCGCACCTCGACGTTCATGGCACCGAGTTGACAGCAAACCTGTCGGTACTGCCACCAGATTTAGACTCGGCTCCTGGCCGGTGGGCTCCCGGCATCTCGCGGGGGAAGCCGGCACCGCCAAGGCGCCTGTGGAAGTGGCTTGAGTAGCGATGTCAGGGGCAGAGTCGCGCGCTCATGGGTGGCGGTTGCCACAGGCACTCGAACAGATCAATGCTAACGGCGTGGGAGCAGAGCGGCGGGCGTCGGAGTCCTGAACTTCAATCCAGGGGAAACTTGGCATCCGGCCCTGATGCCGGCACGACGAACGGCGCGAACCCGGGTGGGATCGTTGTGACCTCGAGGCCTGCGAACACGAGGGAGATGTTGTGCCCGTTCGTCTCGATCAAGGCTTCATGGAACTGCCGTCCCATCTCGGCTGACCACTCATGGGCCTCGGGGGACCCCTCTACGAGTTGCATGCCGGGGTACAACACCTGCCACTTGACGCCCCAGACATACGCTTCGCGCTCACCAGCCTGGATCCAGCTGTCGTAGTCGATCAGGTCGTCGTCCTGCGAGTAGAACCAGATATCACGCCGCACGGCCGTGTTCACTGTGGCGCGGACACAGTGGGTGAACCGGTACCTCAGGTGCTCGGGCTCGATCCCAGTTCGGGGATCTGCTGTTGCGTAGATGTACAACTCGTAATCGCGCATGTAGTCGGCGAAGCCGTGAAAGACCAACGCCTGGTCGAGCACATCATCAAACGCTTCCTGGATCTGCTGCTCATCCACACGGATACCCTGCACCAACCGGCGCGTCACTGCCGCAGCGACTTGCCGCGGTTGACGGCCGGCGGCATCGACCGTTGCGAGAGGGTCGAGGAGACGTAGAGGCCCTCCACGCGGCGGTATGACGCGGGACCCTTTCTGTCAGCCGGGGTTGCACGCCAAATCAAAGTTCGATGCGTAATGGCAAGATGACTACATGGCATCGGACTCCCGGATGGTGGCATTGGGTTTCGGAAAGTTCGCGCGCGCCGACCGTATCTTCGCCCTGGAGCGCATCACCGGGGAGGACCGCGGCGATGGCCGCCGCACTCGAGTCTGGATCGACGGGGTCACCGACCCCTTGATCGCGTCCAGGACCGAGATCACAATCCTTCGCGATATGGGCCAGGAGTCCGCGGTCACCGCACCCGAGCTCGACGAGGCAATGGACCTCGCCGCGCGTCTGGCGGCCGCGGCCGAGGAGGGTCGGGTGGATCTGAGCGATCTGGGTCGTCGTGCGCGACGCCTCCTCGCCACGACGACGCCATAGGAAGGGAGACCTCGACAGCCCGCCCCTTCGGTGAGTGACCCATCGCGGCGATGTAGCGCGCTCGCGGCGGAATGCCGCGCCACCTCTGCATGGGTTTCTCCACGGTGCCGGTGTGCCTTGCATGAGCCGAGAGGTCAGGCGCCGTCCTCGGTCAGGGTGGTGGAGGGAAGCCAGTCGGCGCCGAGGAGCTGGGCGAGGGCGGCGAGGCCGGTGGTGTCGCTTCCCACCGTGGCAGAGGCCGCAGCGATCCGCTCGACCATCACCCTGCCGACCTGCTCCTCGACGGTGCCCTCGGCGTACGCGATGTGCCACGGCGAGAGCTGGTGGTCGCGGTGGGTGCGGCCGGTCACCTGCCGTCCTGCGATGCCCGAGAAGCGGGCCTGGTGGAACACGCCGACCCGCGGCTCGCCGCTAGCCCGGCGACCGTCGGCGAGGGCTTCGCCGGCGTGCAGGCTGATCGAGGCGACCGTCGTGAAGACGCAGACCTTCGCCTGCCCGGTCTGGAACCGGAGCCGCTCGGCCTCTGCGTCGAACCGGTCGCGGCCGTAGATCGTGGCGACTTCGAGGCCGGAGTCACGCAGCCGGTCGGCGATCGGGTCGGCGGCGGTCGCGACGAACTCGACCGAGCACGCCACCTGTCGCTCGGCCTCGACCTGCTGGACGATCCAGGCGACCGTGGAGTCGACGCGTATCAGCCCGGCCTTCTGCCGGAAGCGCAGCAGCGCTGCCCGCCCTTTCGCGACATTGCGGCCACGCCGGGCGATGTCCATCTCGCGGCAGAACTCTCCCCATTCGGCCTCGTACGCCGTCCGCTCCGACGGCGTGAGTGCCACCGGCATGCCGGAGATCGGCACCGGCCCCCACGGTGCCGCGCGGTGCAGCATCGCGGGCGGCCGTTCGTCCTCGAGCCAGCCGCGTACCAGCTTGAGGTCCGCGGCGCGCCGCGCCGGGTCGGCGGTCCACGTTGCGCCGTAGCGTCCGCGCTCGACCCCGACGCCGTTGCGCTCGAGCGCGGTGGCGAACGTGGCGCCGGGCTGGGTCGCCGAGGTCCACTCCTGCATCGGCTCGCCGAGGACCTGCGCATAGGCCGGGGCGAGATATGGCAGGTCGAGCGGCGTGTGTCCGGGCGTCGCGGTCGTCGCGATGACGAAGGGTGCCTTGTCGTGCGGCCGCCCGTGGCCCGAGATCCGCGCCCAGAGCTTCCACCGCTTTGTCGTCGTACGTCGCAGCGCGTGGGCCTCGTCCGCGATGATCACGTCCCACGCGTGATCCTTGACCTTCTCCAGGCGGTCCCATGTGATCACGACCCATTCGAGACCGCCGTCGCCCAGCGCCGTGATCGTGCGGCACCAGTGGCCGATCGTGATCGCGGCGGGACGGTCGGCGATGACCAGCACCCGTCGCGCACCGCGGAGGTCGCCCACCGCTGTCGCCCCGAGGACCGCGGAGATCGTCTTGCCCACGCCGGGCTCATCGGCCAGCAGGAACTGCCGCCCGCCCGCCGCAGCGCGCGCCGCGATAGCGTCAGCAGCCTCGTACTGGATCCGCCGCGGCTCGAGCGCGTCAACCGCCTCGAGGCTCTGCGTCGGAAGGTCGGGATTGAGGGTGCTCTCGATGAACCGACCGAGCGTGTACGGACCCGGAGCGTAGGGCGCGAGGTGCGCCGGCACAGCGTGCCCGACGTACAGGTGGGTCTTGACTCCCGGGTGCCACGTGGCGTCCTCGACCTGGGTGCCGTAAGGGACGTCGAGCACCCACAGCCGCTCTCCCGGGCCGGCGGCCGGCAACGGCCGCTTCGGTTGTCGCGTCCCGCTCCGGCGCGGACGCCCGCCGCGGCGACGAGCACTGGATCGGCGAGGACTGGCCACACCCAGACGCTATCCTCCAGGCGAGCCGACCCGCCGCTCATCTTCGGCGGCGGGGATTGTTCGTACGCGCGGTGGCTGGTGCGCTGCGGGGATCCTCCGGCCAGGCGTGCTTGGGATAGCGCCCGCGCAGATCAGCACGAACGCCGGGGTAGCCGTTGTCCCAGAAGGACTCCAGGTCTGCCGTGACGGCTGCTGGGCGTCGCGCGGGGGAGAGCAGATGCAGCAGGAGCGGGACCTGGCCGTCCGCGAGGACCGGCGCTGCGGTCCAGCCGAAGACCTCTTGGATTCGCACAGCGAGCACCGGTTGTTCGGCGGAGTAGTCGATCCGCACGCTCGACCCACTGGGGACCTGCACTCGCTCGGGAGCCAGATCGTCGAGCCTGCCTGCCTGCGGCCACGGCACCATCGCCCGCAGCGCGGCAGCCACGTCGACGCGACGAAGATCCTGGGCCGAGCGAACCCGCGCCAGCTGGGACCCGAGCCACGACTGGAGGTTCTGCGTCAGTGCCACGTCGCTCACATCGGGCCACGGGTCACCGAGCGCACGGTGCAGGAAGTCGAGGCGGGCGCGCAGCGCCGTGGCCGCCTCCGACCAGGCGAAGAGAGCGATTCCCTCCCTCGCCACCGCCTCTCGGATCGCGTCGGTCACGGCGTGGGCCGGTGGATCGCTGAGCGGGACGGAGCGGAGCTCGATCGCGCCCAGCAGCGTACGTCGGCGAGCCAGCACCCGCCCTCCGGTCCAGGTGACCTCGTCCACCTCGGTCCACAGGGACCCGGCCGCCTCCAGCGCGAGGTCCTCGGTGAGCGGGGCCGCCGCTCGGATCCGGGCTTCACGTTGCCCGGGCCGCCGCTCCGCGTCCCCGACCGCGAGCCACTCCAGTCCGCCCAAGGGCCCCGAAGCACGCGGATCGAGCGCCGCGCCCGTCCCGGACGCCATCAGATAGCTCGCGGAACTCGAACGCTTGCGCGCAATCCGGTCCGGATGCGCCAGTGCCACCACCAGACCCACCGCCACGTCATCGGTGAGTGCTCGGGCTGCCTGGGAATGGTCCGACGCCCCGCTCCGGACGCCGGCGGGGCCCTGCTTCTCGACGACCTTCTCCAACCGTGCGACCTGGCCGCGCCACGAGCCTGCCCCCTGTCCGGCGCGCAGCGACCGGAGCGCGGCAACCAGGTCCCCGCCGGGAGCGCGCACGTCCTCGCTCAACATCGCGACCACCTCTGCGGCCCGCCTGGCCCCGACAAGACCAGCCCCGTCGATGAGGGCACGCGCCAGCCTGGGATCGGCCGGTACGCCAGCGATCACCCGGCCCCGCGGGGTGGCTCTCCCTTCCTCGGTCATCGCCCCCAGATCCACCAGCACCTCCTTGGCTGCCGACATCGCATGCGCCGGTGGCTGGTCGAGGAGCGCCAGGTCGTGCACGTCGTCACTGCCCCAGCACGCCACCTCCAGGGCGAAGGCCGTCAGATCGGCGGTGGCGATCTCGGGCTCCGGGTGAGCCGCCAGATGCGCGTGCTCCGCCTCGGACCAACAACGCAGCACGGCGCCAGGTCCCAGCCGTCCGGCCCGACCCGCCCGCTGCTCGGCCGCTGCCCGGCTCACCGCGACGGTGACCAGAGAAGCCAGTCCGCGACGGTGGTCAGTGCGCGGCTCGCGCGAGAATCCGGCATCCACCACGACCCGTACCCCAGGTACCGTCAGCGACGACTCGGCGACCGCGGTCGAGACGACCACACGTCGACGCGGGCCTTCGCTGAGCGCACGATCCTGCTCGGCGCCGGACAGACGTCCGTGCAGGGCGTGGACGGACGCGTCCACGTCGGCAAGGCGGCGTACGGTCGCCTCGACCTCCGCGACACCCGGAACGAAGACCAGGACGTCACCCTCGTGCTCGGCGAGCGCACGACGTACGGTCGCTGCGACATGGTCGTGGAAGGCCGGGGTGATACCCCGGTCGTCGGTGCGGCGTACCCCCGCAGGCAGCGGGCACCAGACCGCTTGGACCGGGTGCAGAGCACCGAGGACGCGGATCACCGGAGCGGTGTCGACCCCACCGAGCAGGGCGGCGGTCCGTTCGGCCTCGATGGTGGCCGACATCGCCACCAGGGACAGGTCTTCACGCAGGTGGGCCCGGACGTCGATGAGCAGCGCCAAGGTCAGGTCGGCGTCGAGGTGGCGCTCGTGCACTTCGTCGAGCACGACGGCCCCGACGCCGACCAGCTCGGGATCGTGCTGGATCCGCCGGAGCAGCAGGCCGGTCGTGACGATCTCGACACGTGTACGTCGACTGGTGCGTCGGTCTCCGCGCACGGAGTATCCGACCGTCTCGCCAACCGGTTCGCCCAGCAGGTGCGCCAGCCGACGGGCAGCAGCACGGGCTGCGATGCGGCTGGGCTGCGTGACGACGACCCGTCCGGCGACAACCTCGGCGACCGCGGGCGGGACCAAGGTCGTCTTGCCGGTGCCCGGCGGTGCGTGGACCACCGCGGCTCCGCGGGTACGAAGCGCCTGGTCGAGAGCGGCCAAGCCGGCGGTGACCGGGAGATCGGGCGGCGCGGCGAGCAGATTGCGCAGAGGGTCGGACACTCCTGCAGTGTGCCTGACGTGCCTCGGCCGGTGTCGCGTCGGCGCCGAGGGCTGTCACCACGACGACGCCCGAGCAGACGAGCCCATCGTCCGATGCATCGCATCGGAGATGACGATCTGGGACTGGTGGATGTGGGAAGCAGTACTGAAAGGGCCATGTGTCTCAGGCTCGTCGCGTCCGCAGCCGGTCGCTATCCGGTGTCCGCAGCGCTCCAGCCGATCGGCGCAGCATCGGCCACTCGCACTTCCGTCCACCACCGCCTCAAGCCTCGACACAGTTTGGTGCGCCCCACTGGCGGCTACTAGAGGATTCCCGTAGGGCCGGTGTCTGGCCAGACTCGGTCCAGGTGTCCGGCGGGAAGCTCTCCTTGCGGCTGCCCACCTGCTTGCTGGTGTGGCTCACTATCGGTCTGCAGCCCGCCGGACGCCGCTGACGAGGCGTGGCTCCAGAAGGGACTGCCCTGCTCGTAGTAGCAATGCCCACCTCGCCGTCCACATCGGAACAAGCACAGGCGGAGCAGCAGATGAGTCAGGACGTCGAGCACGTGATCATCGGGGTCGATCCCCACAAACTGTCAGCCACGATCGAGGTCGTCGATCAGCAGGAGCAATTGCTCGGCTCTGGCCGGTTCACCACCGACCAGGCCGGCTACACCGCGATGCGGAAGTACGCGAAGAACTGGCCGACGCGGATCTGGGCGGTCGAGGGGGCCAACGGTGTCGGACGTCCTCTTGCGCAACGACTCCTCGAGACGGCGAACATGTCGTGGACGTGCCGGCCAAGCTTGCCGCGCGGGTCCGACTCTTCGACACCGGTCACAACCGCAAGACCGACGCTCGTGACGCGCACTCGATCGCGATCGTCGCGGTCCGCACTAAGACGCTGCGCGTACTCCAGGTCGATGGCGAGCTGGAAGCACTCCGGATGCTCACCGATCGCCGCGAAGCACTGACTCGGCGGCGGGTGCAGACCGTCGATCGGCTCCAGGCGCTGCTGGCTGAACTGCTGCCTGGCCAGGCGAAACGTGACATCACCACCGGCCAGGCCAAGGCGATGCTGGCCACGGTTCGCCCCCGAGACATCGCCGGCAAGACCCGTCGCCGGATCGCCGCCGAGGAGCTCACCGAGCTGATCGCAGTCGAAGCGAAGATCAAGAAGGCCACCGCCGAACTGAAGGCCATCGTGCTGGCTCGAGGTTCACAGCTGATGGACATCCACGGCGTCGGCCCCGTGGTCGCGGCCCGGGTCTTGGCCGACGTCGGCGACGTGGCCCGGTTCGCCGACCGCAACCGCTTCGCGTCCTGGACCGGCACTGCGCCCCTGGACGCATCCTCGGGTGAGCAGAACCGGCACCGTCTCTCACGGGCCGGGAACCGGCGGATGAACCACATGATCCACATCGCCGCGATCAGCCAGATCCGACTCGACACCGATGGGCGGACCTACTACCGACGCAAGCGAGCCGAGGGCAAGAAGTCGCTCGAAGCCATCAGGTGCCTCAAGCGCAGAATCTCGGACGCGATCTACCGTCAACTGCTCGAGGACGCACACCGCGCCGGCGAGGACCTTGGCACGGGCCCGGGAGGGCACTGCGGGGCGACTCTTCAATCCAGCGCGGTCGACCGGCTCCCGCTCATCGACACTTCGGATCAGCCACTTCCCGGACCCGCGAATCAGAGGCTACGCCGAACCGGTTGACAACAGAAGGGAGCCGGTAAGACACAACACCTATCCGCGGGGTCGCACCATGAGTGGACGGCCGCGCAGCGGCCTGGCGGTGCGCATCAGAGGTCGACTCGCGGTCCGTGGGAATGGCTGCAGTGCTGCCTGGCATCATACTTGCGTATGGGAGAGAGCGATAAGCCAAGTAGGCACATCGAGGCCGCAGGTGCCGCAGTTGGCGCAGTCACCGGCACGGCGATTGGGGGGCCCGCCGGGGGTGTCATCGGGGCTGCAGTAACCCCGTATCTGGTGGATCTCGTGGGGCAATCGTGGGGCGAGCTCCGAGGCCGAAAAGAGTGGAACGCAACCCAGGTAATTGCGCAGGCTGCGTCCTACGCCGACGTCTCACCTGAAACTCTCCTGACGATGGCTGCTGATGACCCAGCTAGGGGCCGCCTTCTTGATGTGAGTCTCCAAGCAGGCGCGGCTCTTGCCGATGAGGAGAAGATCGCTGGACTTGCGCGCTGCCTTGCCAACGGAATTCAAGACGCTGCTCGGGTCGACCAGGAGGTCCTGATTGTTCGCGCCCTCACCGATCTGGATCCCATCCATGTTCGGGTTCTCGCGGATATGCATGGAAGATCGAGGTCCCAGCGCGACATCCACAGATTCATGATGGGAGACGTCTCAGTCACAGAGTTCATGAACGCTGATGACCTGTCGGGTGCCGTTTTGGCCGTGCTAGAGCGACATGGATTGGTGTCGGTCAACGAACGGGTCACACCAGATCGCGGAGGGATACACAGCCGCGGACCTGAAGTAAAAATCACATATCCAGTCACGGAGTTCGGGAAGCTGTGCCTGGAGCGCCTTGGGCACCCAGTCACGAGACGTCAGAGGTTCGGCGAGACCACCTGAAGGCGTGGAAACTGCGCAGCGGCGGATGGCTACGTACCTGTCTATTCAGATGCGGCGGAATGGGTCAGGTTGCTGGCGGTCGGGGATAGGCGTCTCGACCTACCCAGACGAGTCAGGCCGGAGTGCAGGCGTCGATGAGTGGCTTCCACAGTCGGTGGACGGTCCCACTGTCGGGAACCACGATGTGGGCGCGTTCACGAGCGCGAGTGAGGCACACGTACAGCAGCCGGGAGCCGGTGGCGAAGGGCTCGCCCTCGTAGCCATGGAACTCGTCGGGCTGCAACATGAGGACCGTTGCGTCGGCCTCACGGCCTTTGGTCTGATGCAGGTTCATCAGCTGAACTGGCTTCGGACGTGACGATCGAGCGCCCACGAGAGTAGAGCCACGGACTTCTTCGACTTGCGCCGCAACATCGGTCATTGTTCCGCCGCGCTCGAGCAGTCGAAGGGCTCGTTCGAATTGGCGGTTCGCTTCGTTCCAGGTTTCCTCACCTCGCGGGAAACCTAGATTCGTGTGAAGAGCCTTGATCCGGCTCAGAAGCTGCTCGAAGTCTGGGGGTGGGCCGGCCGCCGTTCTGATCGCAAGTGTCGCCACCTTGAGGGCTTCCTCGAACTTTGGGAGCCCGCGGCTGACGATCTTCGGCGGAATCTGCTTCTCGCGGCTTCCGCGGCTGATGGAGTGCACGTACGCGGCGAGCGCTGCGCGACCCCCTGACTCCCTCTCGATAGCCCAGCGTAGGAGCGCGAACTGTGCTTGAAGTGCATCACCGAATGCCTCCGTGAACCCGACCTGCTCGTGGACGATGCCTGCTTGAGTGAGGCCGGTCGAGAGTTCGGCCGTGGCCGCGTGTGTGTGGGTGAAGACGCTGACAGTCTTGTTCGCGAGGCGTTCGGCGGCGATGACAGAGGCGACGCCGCTGCATAGCTCGGCAGGAGGAGCGTGGTGCAGCACGATGCGGCCGTTGGTGACCGCGTGAGCGATCGCAGCGTCTCCGAAGCGGCGTTCCATTGCTGCGAGAGCGGCCGCGGGAAGGACGCCCGTCGGGTCGCGATGACTGAGCGGCGGGAGGGTGACCTCGATAGCTCCTGGAAGGGCCGTTGCTTGTGCGACCCGGTCGTAAGGGTCGATCTTCTTCATCCCGGCGTAGATGCACTGGTTGGGGTCGCCGAGGAGGATTCGTTGCGCTCCCGGCGCAACCGACTGAAGGAAGGTCCACTCAACGTCACTGGTGTCCTGGAACTCGTCGCAGATGACAGTCCCGTATCGTCGGTTGTAGTAGTCGCGGACGGTTGGAGCCTGGAGGAGCTTGGTGGCCGCGGGGAGAAGGTCGGCGTAGGTCATGCCCGGGAAGGCAGCCGCGGCGAGGCTCGCTTCGGCTGCGGATTGGACGCGCAGGGGGTACGGGTGGCCGTAGTGGCGTCCGAAGCTGCTCAGGATTCTCCAAGCGAGGCCGTGAAATGTCACGACGTCTACCTGCCGCTGCTGCGGACCCAGGACGTTGGCCGATCGGTCCAAGATCTGGCTAACTGCTGTTCGTGAGAACGAGACAAAGAGGACCTTCTGAGACGCGGGCAGGGCAGGAGCAGCCCCTGCAGGGGTGATTGCTCGCGCCGCTTGCCGAGATTCTTCAAGAGAATCGAGGCGCCTTCGGGCCGCAGCCGCAGCTGTGGTGGTCTTCCCGCATCCAGCGCCGCCGAGGACAACGGTGACCGGCGCGTCGCTGTGAATGACGGCTTGCTGCTGAGCCGAAGGTTGGTATGGCATGCGCGCACCTACACCGCGGCGGTTGGGTCGATAACGTCGATGCGTTTCTGGAGTGCGTAGGTGGGGTGCCCGCACAGAGCAACGGCTGTGAGGGCGTTGACGACTACCGGAGGCAACACACCTGTTTCCTCAACCAGTGCAGTAAGGAATTGCTCGTGGAGTCCCTTACTGTGAAGTAGTTTCATCACCGCGTTCGAGACGTTCTCGTCCGGCTTGCCCAACGTCGGGTCCGGCTGGCCGTAGTCGGTGAACACGGCCGCAGCGGCGCGGACCTGCGTCGCTGTAGCACCAGCCAAGAGGGCCCGTTCAATAGCCATGTTGTCGGGCAGCCTTACTAGGGCATCACATTCGTTCTCAATGTCGGCGAGGACAGTTCCAGCCTTCTTGGCCGGGTCGCCGTCGACGAGCGCAACGACGCGATAGCCCAGTTGATGAGCGAGCTTTGCGACCTGCGGAATCTGCCCCGTGCCGCCGCCTGAGCCCGTGTCGGCAGTGATCAGTCTGATCCCGTGCGCGGCCAGTGGAAGGTCGGGAGTCATCCGCCTCCTGTCGGCCGCGCTAAGAGCTGACAGGTCGTGCTGGCCCTCGGACACTGCGACGGTCGTCGCTGTGAGAGCCGGGAGCAGTTGCGCTTGGATGTGCCGGTGAAGGCCTGCCTCTTTTCGATCGGCTGGTGGCGCGACCTGGTGCACCTGTCGCGCGCCGGTGTGGCGGGTCAGACGCACTAGCTCGGTGGCCTCGAAGGCACGAGCGGCGTCGGCGCGTCGGGTGGTGATCCAGACCTGGGCGGCAGCTCCTCGGAGCGCGTTCGCCAAGTGTTCTGTAGACGGGCCATCCAGAGATTCTCCGAGGTCGTCCCCGACAATCACGGCACCCGAAGTTGAGGACGCCACCAGGAGTGCCTCTGCGGCCGATAGAACAGCGGTCGTCGTGGAGCCGTGGCTCTCCAGCGGCAAGGCGCCTGTGCCGTCGAGGTGTAGGACTGGTTGGAGCGCGCGGAGGAGGCCGGCGAGTGAACCGTCTTCCGGCAGGAAGGTGATGTCCGTGCCTGCAACAGGACCGTCGCCGATGCGCCGGGCTGGTCCCGTGTCGGCTACGAGAGCGTCGAGAACGCCCTGGATCGCGCTGTTCGCAGACAAGGCCGATGCCGCAGCCACCACGTCGCGTTCCAGCGTCTGAAGGGCGGTCGCCGACGACACTGGATCGTTATCAGAGACCAGACGCCGAAGCAGACCCTCAGCGCGCAGTTGGAGCGGCCGGGCCGAGTCGAGAAACACAACCGGTAGGAGGGACCTGACTACGGCCGGCACGCGAACGTACTTGTCCGCTGACGGGTCGCTCAGGATCGGGTAGAACACCCTGTGTTCGATGGAGTCGGTCACTGCATCGTACGAAACCCGGTAGGCAAGACGGAGACCCAACGACGCCCCTGGTGAGGCGCTCCCTGAAAGGTCTGCCGTGCCGTCAGCCAACAGCGGCTCCAACGCGCCGTCAGCTTCATGCTCGAGGTCGATAGGTAGGTCGGCCAACGTGATCGCAACCTCGGCGTACGGAGCCAGGACAGTGTTGGAGGTACTACCCGGCGCTGCGGCAGCGAGGGTCTGTCGTATGTCGGCCGTTGTTGGCTGGCTGCGTGTAGACCTTGGATCGAGCACGCGGCGGAGTGCTGCCACCAGGTCAGAGCGGCCCGAGCGAGGCTCGCCGATCGCGAGGACGTGGCCTCGCGGGCGCAGGTCGAGTTGGTGCCATCCGCGGAAGTCCACGGCACGAAGTTGGGTAATGCGCAACGTCAGGACCTTCCGCCTTGGAGATGGAGATCCATCTTCCCGTTCGACCGTGCTCGCTGTAGCCGAAACTTGCAATCACGTCTGTCTGCGCCGACGATCGTTCGCCCCGCTTGGGGGAGACTTTGTGACGGGACAGGGACAGCGTCCGCGGACAGGGTTCGCGCCCTCGAGGGCATAATCCATTCTGGGCGGTGGGCCGAAGCCGCGTCCTACTGGGCGATTCGCGGCGGATAGACGCAGGTCGCCGCCAACGGCTCGTGCAGCAGACCCAACTGACCACGGGCCAGCAGAGGAAGAAGCGCCCGATTCGCGATGAGTGATCGAACGCTCTGGCGGTAAAGGTCATAGCCAGTATGATTCGTCCATGTCTGAATCTGGCTTCAAGTCTGACTTGATAATTCGCAGGTTCCGGGTCTGTTTTTCCCACTCATCCACTTGGGATCGGGCGCGATTCAAAGCTTCGCATTGAGCATCCGACAAGTAGAAGCGAAACGACTCCACTGCGTCCCAAGCCTCGTTGCAGTCCTTGAAATTGAGTGGCTCCGTCGAAGAAACCACGAGATAGCGTTCAACAGCATCCGTCACGATCTGCTTTTCGATGCGTGGATGCAGTTGCGGCAGGATATTGATCGCACCATCCGAGCTGTAGACGATTACGATCGCTCGGGGCCGCTCGCTGTCAAGGTATCGGATGGCATTATTGAAGCGACTGCCACGAGATGGATCGCCTCGACCATGGGCGGTGCCATCGAGAATAACACCGATTGCATGACATAGGCCCTGTGGGTCAACGAGGACTGCGCCATCCATGTCTGTCAACTGTGTCAACAACTCGTTCGTAAGCTGCGTCGGCTCGATAGACCACGACTGCGGCGATAGACGCTCGGCTTCATTGGCAGCATCGCCCGAGATGATAAGCATCGCCCCGTGCCTATGATTACCGGCGGCTCGTGCGGCTTCGCGAAGCGCGTCCTGGTCGGCTTCAAGGAAGAAGCGACTCACGAGGTCTTCCAAGTATTCTTCATCAAGTACAGGCGTCGGCAAGCGCGGAATTCCGTCCTGCACAATCAGTAGTGCTTCACCCGCATGCGAAAATTCCCAGACGCCTCGTGCTGTGAAGCTGACAGAGAACACCGTTTCGCTATCAACGTCATAGTCTGGCTTCACTACCCCAAGTCCATAGACTCTTTCGCCATCCGACAGTAGGTCCGATTGAGATCCGCTGGCCTCCAGAAGCTTTCGCACGGCCGGCACGTTACGCATCTTCACCGGGTGCTTCAGCCTGAGGAATACTTCAATAGCCGGATCGTCCTGCTGGGCGATGACCAATCGTCCCGCTCCTGGCCGCCCCTCATACGGCAGAGCAGAGAGACCGCTCATGAGCAAGTGGTTCTCGCCGCCAAACCAGAAACCAGCGCAATACAACATGGAGCGAACCATCGCTTCAGTCGCGCTCCCTATGAGCTCATCCGCGCTCTCCGGAAAATAACCCGAACCAGCACCCGGAATATATAAAGCTCGCGCGGAACGGATAAGGATCTCCCGAATCACAGAATGCACCAGCGACTGATACACCTGGAAGCGATCGCGTTCCTCGGTCCTTATCTGAGGAACGCTGCTAAGAGCTGCCTTATCGACGCTTATGGCCGTGTGTACTTCGTAGTCACCCACTCGGACTGATCCACTCGCAAAGAACCTTCTTCCTTGCTCTCGCGGCATCGCTTCAAAGGCTTCTTCGAGTGCTTTTGCGCGCATCCTGTCGCGCAGTTCTTGATGACGCAGTTCATGCACATGAGCAACGCTGTGGATCATATCGCGGTCAGGGTGGTTGTTATAAAGCTCAACCGCTCGCTGCCTTACTTGACCTAGGCCATCGGGCGAGTAAGGGCCATCTTCAGGCTCAATGCATACATCAAATTCGTGTTCGCCGGCAGCTTTAAAGCCAACGAGCACCACTTCAGGATTCCCGGCGAAGCCGATTGCTTGAAGGGTCATCTCGGCTCGAACCTTTACCGAGATTCTGAAGTGGGGTTGATAGGCCCACATAAACTGCCTGATGGCACGCCCTTCCTTCATTGCCTATTCGCTCCTCAACAAATCACGGCCGTCTCTTATGGCCGAGGTCCCCTCAACTTCGCCATGACCGGTCTCACGCAGGCCCTCCAAAGAGTTCTCCCGCCTCGGCGAAGTCATCGGCTAGCTTCTTCTCGTTTCGCACTTCAAAGTCCAACTCGCCCTTGCTGTCGCGATCAGTCCAGTAGCGGCCTTTTAGGCGTCTCGCTGGGTTGCCTGACACGTCAAGCACGGTTGAACCATGGTGGATTGGACTACGATGCTCGACACGCATATCGGGCTTGTTGAGATACAAATAGGTCAGCAGAAAAGACCCATCAACCTCCGACACCTTAGCCAAAGCAGATGTCGACTTAGACTCATTCGTCAACAGCTTTACGGAAACTAGCGAGGCCGTCTGTTGCACCACCAGGTAGACGGTCTTAGGCGGTGGGTTGTTGCTTGTTACTGGATCAACCCAGAAGGACGTGAGCGTGCCTTTCCAGGTCCCGCGGAGATTACGCGGGATTCCTACTCCTGGGATTCGCTGAATCCAAGCAAGTCGCCATAGCCAGAAATCCCATACGTTGAACATGATCGTGCATACAAAGACCGCAGTCGAGAACAACTTGAGCGTGCCCCAGTCTGGCCTTCCGTCATGCATCCAAGCAGTAATCATGAAAACACCGACGACCACGCCAACGATGGCGCGAATGACAATCGTCATGTTCATGATGCGTATCCCAGATAGTTCCAAGCAGCTTTCACGAAATCACGCCCGTCTTGACGGTTCCAGTCCTGAGCACTGTGAAAGAGATACTTGAGTCCACTCACTTCTCGCCAACGCTCGGATTCGACAGTGGGCTCATCGCCCTCAAGCTTTTGCCAGATGTGCAGGATGATCCCTTCGACGGTCTTCGTCCAACTCGACTCAAGGAAGACACTGTCTGGACAGTTGTACACAAGACATTCAACAAAGAAAGATGGAACCTCACGGTGGTCGCCTGACGCTACCATTACATTCTCGACGCGCTTCATGATTCGGACTGCCCTTTTGTAATACTGGTTGGTGCGCGTGTTCTTCGCCCGACCATTCTCTAGTTGCTGCTTTGGGTAGTTCACTAGAGAGTTGCCGTTCTTCTTGAAGACTTTTGCGCCCTCCCGGTAATTAGTGGCCGAGAAGTAGTACCGGTAGTCGAAGCAAGGCACGACATCGGCGTCCACCCTCGCGCTGCCGGAGTGGATGCGGAGTGCCGTCGATCCCGAGGAGTCGACCTGACCGGGAAACTTCGCTCTCAGCGCTGCCTCAAGTTCCAAGCGTAGTTTCGCCGGGGTCCAGATTCCTGTGTAGGACCCGCTCGGCGGTTGCGCGCCCTTAGTTCCCTCGTCCCAGTACACGGCCTCACCGCACTGCACGGAGATATCAACGTCGCTATCGGCCTTGACGTTGGTGTTGTTTGCGTAGGAGCCTTTGGCGTAAACGCTGAGGTCGCAGCCATCGAACGCAGTGTGCGCCTTAATGGCCTCGCGAATCATCCGCTCAGTGCGGTCTTGTTTATCTTGCTCTGTCGTGCTTGACGGTCCAGTCCAGCCGCTCAACTGTTCTTCTAGCGTCACGCAGTCTCCCCGTTAGATTCTAAAATTGTAGGACTTATCGCCTTTTCCGCCAAGAGCCAATATCACAACATTGCGCGGCATGGGACCGAGAGTTCCGAATGCCCGACTAATAGTACGCCATTGGGTCCGTTCGAGACGAGGTTTGGAAGCGGAGCTCCGGCATCCCAACTGACTCCGAGGTCAACGGGATCCGCCCCAGGGCTCGCCTTTCGCCGCAGCGAGCTGTCGTTCCGCTTATTGAAGCGCGTCCAAGCTTCCTGGTCGGTGTAGTCCGGGGCGTTGAGCATATCGCGCGCGCCCTCGACGGCGCGTTCCAGATCACCCGTCATCTGAGCATTGTGGCAGCCGCGTAGCTGGACCGTCGCCCACCTCTGTTCCGCCTCGTCATCGGCGGATCCGTGTTTCAGCACGCGTCATTCTGGGCGAAGTGACGCACGCGGAGGTCGCCCGCGCATTGACCGTGATACCTAACCTGACTGTGTGAAGAGAACAGGCGGGCGGCCGGCGCGGGTCGAGGACGTGCACGACCTTGCCCTTGGTATGCCCCACGTCCGCGTCTACGCGGGCACCCAGAACAGGCCCATCTATCAGGTGGGTGGAAAGTCGTTCGTCTTCTTCCGGAACCCGCGTCCTGACGCGTTCGACCCGGACACAGGCCAGCGCTACGACGACGTCATCGTCTTCTGGGTGCCTAACGAGGGTGACAAGCTGGCGATGGTGCAGGACGAGTTCTCGCCGTTCTTCACCACTCCGCATTTCGACGGCCACCTGTCGGTTCTAGTCCGAGCGAGCCGGCTTGGGGAGATCAGCTATGACGAGCTCGCCGAGGTCGTGCAGGAGGCTTGGCTCTCGCGCGCGTCAGATCGCCGAAGAGCGACCTGGCTCGAGGAGCACCTACCGGACTAGCGCGGGCATTGGGTGGCCGTGGCGAACCCAACTTTGGGGGATCGGGCACGCGTCCCTTCGGATCTCGACACGATAGACGCGACTATGGACTCCATCGCGGCGGAGCAAGGATTCGGCGCCGCGAACGAGCTGCTTGAAGCACACATCCTGCTCCGACCACGCGCGGCGGTCTCGATAGGAGTGAGTCGATGAATCTCCCTGAAGTACTGCTGACGTCGTTGCTGGGGCTCATAGCGGGGTCGGTCACCGCTTGGCTAGGAGCTCGGTGGTCGTACCGCCGGAAGTTGCAGGAACTCAAGTTCCAGGCGGCGCACGAAGCTAGGCGCGGGACGTACGAGGCCACCCTGCAGTGGGTTCGAGCCGCGTCTCTGGCCTCCCGATTGCAGGCGGAGCAAAGTCGGCACGGAGGCGCCGAGGAAATCGACTACGAGAACTGGCCGCAGCCCAGGCCCGAGCTATGGGAGCTATACGTGTCCGATCGCGTCAAGCACCTTCATCAGCGCTTCGTTACGGCCGCCGGACGCGTGCACGCGACGGCGGGGCGCCTTCGTGCGCAACGTACAACTCTCGAGCTCTTCTCGGGTATCGATCCCGATGACCCGACGCTACTCGCGGAGGTGGTCACCGCAGGTGACTCGCTGGACGCCGAAATGACCGCGAGATTGGTGGAGCTCGACGATTCGCAATCGGCTCTGCTGGAAGCGATGAGGTCAGAAGTGATCGGCGGCAACTAGCTTCGATGCCGTTCGAATTAGTGCTTCAGCCGTCGTACGCCTCGACCAACTCAGTTGGGGCGGCGGCGAGCCAGGCGTCGACCAGCAGGTCGCGTAGGTCTCCTGGGGCGATGACGCTGAGCTCGATGAGCACGGCGGGGTAGTTGTTGAAATGCGGGATCGTGAAGACCCCGTCGATGCCGGCGGCGAGGACGCCTTCCTTCTCGTGCAGGTCGGCGGTGTTGACCGCGATGATCGGAGGATCGGGCGGGGTCTGGTCGCCGAAGCGCTTGAGGTCGGCCTTGCTGAACGGGCGCAGCCAGGCGAAGCCCTTGCCGCGTACGGACCAGGTCGGGTTTCCGTAACGCTCGCCCTCGGCGACCTCGGGCAGTTCGCCGATGATCCGAGCCACGTCTTGGAGCGTTGCCATGTTTGGAGCGTAGTTCGTGGCGCTGCTCGATCGGGCCGGTTCGACCAAGCCGGTGGGTAAGGTCAGGTCGGTGACGTCCATGGTCGACTCGGTCGTGTCCCGGCTGTTGCGGACCCGCGCTGTCGTACGTGCGCCGATCTGGCTCTATCGACACCGGGCCGGGTGGCTTCTCGGGTCCCGGATGTTGATGCTCGAACACATCGGACGTCGATCGGGGGTCGCGCGGTATGTCTGTCTCGAGGTCGTCGAGCGGCCGAGCGTGGACGAGATCGTGGTGGTGAGCGGCTTCGGCACCGGGGCGCAGTGGTATCGAAACCTCCTGGCCGAGCCTGCATGTCGCGTCAGCATCGGGAAGCGTACGAGCGTCGCGGCGCAGGCGACGTTACTCTCGGAGCAGGAGTCCGCTGCGGTGCTGGGTCGCTATCAGACGGCACACGCGAAGGCCTGGCGGCGCCTGCGCGGTGCGATCGAGACGGCGGTCGGTCACGAGGTCGAGGGACTGCCGATGGTGAACCTGAGACTCGTAGGAGACTGAGATGCGTCGCAAGTGGCTGTGGTTGATCAAGAACACGCTCAACAAGGTGACGACACGGGTGGCTCGTACTGGACACGGCCCGTTCTCGCTCGTGCGTCACGTGGGGCGGAAGTCGGGGAAGACGTACGAGACGCCGATCGTCGTCGCGCGGGTGCCGGAAGGATTCATCGCGGAGCTGACGTACGGCGAGGACGTCAACTGGTATCGCAACATCGTCGCGGCCGGAGGCTGCGAGGTGTTCGTGGACGGGAAGTGGCACCAGGTCTCTGCGATCGAGCCCTATCCGTCCGAGGAGGGCCGAGACGCTTTCGGGTATCCAGCAAAACTGGTGTTGCAGGTGCTGCAGAAGCACGAGTTCAGGCTGCTGCGTACGGCCTGATCATCCTGTCGTCGTTCGATGTCGATCAGGCTGGGTCGATACGAACAGCGCTGGGATGCTGGATGGCCCAGGCGATCCTGACCTGCTGGCTGGGATCCATGTCGAGGGCGGAGGCCCTTGCACGCGGGACCCATTCGACCCGAGGGCTTTCGGAGCTCCGGGTGAGTTCACCGGCGAGATAGGTCGCGCGGTAGACGATGGCGAACTGTTGACGGACTTCGCCGTTGTCGTACTCGACGCGGTGGAGTGGGTCGGTGAAGACGCCGACCAGGCCGGTGCACTGAATGTGGATGCCGGTCTCTTCCAGAGTTTCGCGGACGACGCAGGTGGTCAGGCTCTCGCCGAACTCCAAGGTGCCGCCGGGCATGGACCACTTGCCGTTGTCGCTGCGTTGAATGAGCAGGATCTCGCCGTCGCGTTCGACGAAAGCGGCGGCTGCTGGCACCAGGCTGTTGACTGGTGGGGCAGCGGGGTCGTCGTGCCAGTCGATCCGGGGCATATCGCTCAGTCCGCTACTGGGTAGCGCCCGGTGAGGTAGTCGTTGAGCTGGCGGCGCATCGTGGGGTGAACGTCGTAGTCGTCGAGTGCCGTCGGCTCTATCCAGTGCACTGCGGACGCCTCTTCGTTGGTCGTGGGGGCTCCTGAGATCGGCCTGCCGAGATAGGTCACCTCGTACTCCTGTCGTACCTCGCCATCCGAGAGGTACTCGATCAGGTGGTTGGGGTCGCTGTAGACACCTAGGAGCCCGGTGATCTCGGCCAAGATCCCAGTTTCCTCAGCGCACTCGCGCACGGCGCATTGGCTCGGCGTCTCGCCGAGCTCTTGCATGCCCCCGGGCAATGCCCACTGTCCAGTGTCACGGCGCCGTTGCATCAGAATCTCGCCAGCGTTGTTGATGACCAGAAGATTCGACGCCGGCACAAGGGAGTTGGCAGCTGGAGCGTCAGGGTTGTTCCAGTGCTCGATGCGCGTGTTCACTCGGCCATCCACGGCTTCGCGCCGTCCCAGACAGCGTCGAAGCTCTCGACGTACTTCCTGAACATCGAATCCTCACCCGTGTCCCGGACATGTAGCAGCGGATTGGCTGAGGCCGGGCTGCCCCACAGGTGAGTGTTGATCATCGCTTGCGAGTCGTACCGGAATATCGAGGCGTACAAAGCGGTGTTGTGCAGCCGAATCTCGCATCCCGGCACATCGCGCAGGCCACTGAAGTAGGTCAGCGATGCCTGGACCTTCGCGCCGAGTGCGCTGCCGATGCCTTCCTCTTCGCCACGGAGAGCTACTGCGCTCCCGGATGGAGAGCCGAAGCACAGACGCACTTGTGCGCCGGCTTCGGCTCGCTCAGCCAGCATCGCGGGGAAGCGCGGGTTGGTCTGGTTGAGGAAGGTTCCTGCGAACACGAGAACGTCGACGTTCGCCTGGGCCTCCTTGAGGAGGCTGATCCACTTCCACTGAGGGACGCCGGCCCGGTTCGGGTAGACCCCGACGATCTCGGCGTGAGCGCCAGCCGCCGCGACGTCGTGACGAGCGTCATCGGGCCACAGTTGGTCGATCGAGAGTTCGAGTGCGTCAGCGGCAAGCCGCTGATTGCGACGATGCGGTCGCCGGTCCTTGGTGATCCAGCGCTCGACAGTCTTCTCGTCGAGCTCGATCTTCTGAGCAAGGTCGGCGGAAGACCACCCCCGATGGGCTAGCGCATTCCGCAAGGAATCGTTCACACCGCTCAGCATAGGGACCTTTCGGGGACGTTTTGGTGGACGTAGGAAGGTGTTTCGCCCGCTCTTCGCCAACCTCTTACTAGGGCACAGCCGAGCGTGCAGCCGCCATTTCGTCGGCTACTGAGCGTCGCTTGCTGCCGGTGATCAGGCGCGCACTTTTTGTGTCGCAAACGTCCAGTTAGGTCTCGAGCGGGAGGTGCAAACGTCCCTGCCTCCGCGGTCATGGTGGTTCAAGTCCCCGGCGCGCCGGGTCTCAATCGGCGCCGGAGCGCTGGGGACTTCCAGTCCGAGACGACTCCTGCGAAGGAACCCGATGAGCACGTACACGCTTGGAGGCGCCACCCGACCAGGGCGGCCACGTGTGATCGCGCGTGCGGCAAGCGCGCTCGCTCCGCGGGATGAGATCCTCCAGGCGGCCGCCGAGCTCTTCGTCAACCGTGGGTTCGCGGCGACCTCGACGCGGGACATCGCGGAGAAGGTCGGCATCCGGCAGGCGTCGCTCTACTACCACTTCGAAGGCAAGCCAGGGATCCTCGCCGAGCTCCTCGAGCTCTCGGTGCGGCCGAGCCTCGAGAAGGTCGAGACGATCGAGCTGGAGTGCCCGGCCGACGTCCCGGAGGCGGCGCTCTACCTGCTCGCGCTGATCGACGCGGACACCCTCGCGACGGTGCCGCACAACATCGGCAGGCTCTACCGGATGCCCGATGTCAGGAGCAGCGAGGTCTTCGAGGAGTTCCAGCCGGCATTTCAGGAGCTGACCGCGGCGTACGGTCGGCTGGGTGCCGGCGTCGTCAGCGGCCCCGTCGCGGCCACGGTGGGCGTGGACCAGCTGGGTGGGCTGTTGGTCCAGGCGGTCGAGGTGGTGATCCGGATCCGGTCCCGCGGTGAGGAGGTCACCCGTGGCCAGACTCAGGCGATCGCGGCGACCTGCCTGCGGATGTGCGGCGTGCCCGAGGAGAGGATTGCCCGCGCGGTGGCGTCTGTCGAGAAGCGTTTGGCGTAGCAAGGTCTTTCGACCAGGCAGGGAGAGTCGGTTGACCCTGCTGTGCCGGTGGCGGGCTTCTTAGCGTGGAGGAAACCGAGGAGGTCGCATGAAGTACGACGTCACGATCGAGCACGAGAACGGTCGGTTCCTGGCCGTGCATGCCTTCGAGGGCCGGCCGGACGAGATGGCCGAGATGCAGGGACAGGCCTTCGGGACGGTTGCTGAGCATCTGGCTGCCATCGGTGTCCCGATCGAGGGGGCGGCCGTGTCCTGCTACGAGATGTCCGATGACAGCTTCCACGTGTCCTCGGGATTCGTCGTGGGCGGGCCCATCGCGCCCGGTGACGGCGTCGAGTCGCTCCGGCTCCCTGACGTCGATGTCGCCAGCACGACGCACATCGGTCCCTACAACCAGCTGGGCATGGCCTATGAGGCGTTGAAGGAAGGCGCCGAGGCGAAGGAGCGCCACGTCGATGCGTCCGCGATCATGTGGGAGGAGTACCTCACCGGCCCCGACTCCCCACCCGATGAGATCACCACGGTGGTGCACTGGCCGCTCGAACCTGCCGGGGCGTGACCTCGGGAGGCCGAGACGGCGATGGCTGTGATCAGGGGTTGGGATCGAGGTGCGGGAAGTTGCGGTTGAGCGCCCAGTCGATCCGCACGCGCTGGCTCCGGTCCATCTGAAGGCTGGGGACGATCGTGGGATTCACCCATTCGGCGTGGGTGTTCTCAGCCGACGGAGTGGGCTCGCCGGCGAGGTAGCGGCCGGCGTAGATGATGGAGCACTCCTGGCGTACCTCGCCGTTGGTGGTGTTCTCGATGCGGTGGCGCGGGTCGGTCCAGATCCCGACCAGGCCGGTCACCTCGATGGTGATGCCGGTCTCCTCGAGCGTCTCGCGGACCGCGGCCGCGGTCAGCGACTCACCGGGCTCCATCGCCCCGCCGGGCATCGTCCAGTTGCCGGTGTCGTTGCGGCGGATCAGCAGGATCCTGCCCGGGTCGTCGAGCACGAAGGCGCCGGCGCTGGGTCGGATGCTGTTCACCTCGGGGGCCGAGGGATCGTTGTGCCAGTCGACTCGTTGGCCCAAGTGCCTGGGGGCGCGAGGACGTGGCGGTTGTACAGACGTGTCTAATGTCGGCCGAGATCCCACGGCGCCGAGCATAGCCGAATTTGCCGAGGTCAAACGCACACAAGCAGGGCCGTGCCGGCCACAAGTTCGACTCCGAAGTAGAACCAGATGGGATAGAAACGTACGGGGGTATCGAGCAGGCGCGAGATGAGTCGGCCGCCTGCCATCCCGATCAGGGCGAGGCCGACGGTGGTCACGGCACCGGTCCGGATGTCGCCGATGTCGAGAGCAGCGGCGCCGAGCACGGCGGCCATGGCGATGCCGAAGCCGCCGTAGACCGCGCGGATCTCCGAGCGGGACTCGGGCGTCTTCGCCGAGAGGTGGAACGGGGCGCCGAGCGCGGCCGGGGTGATCAGGGCGTACGTCCCCATCGCGAGGAAGAAGACGCCGATGACGGCGATGGTCAGGCTGGCCACGGTGTTCACCGTGGGATCATGACGCGCATGGCGACCGAGCCGCTTCCGGATTCGTGCTGCGACGACGCACGGCCGACGGTCTGGCTCTGGTCGGGACATGCGGCGTACCGAGGACCGTCGCTGCGGCTGGGCACTCATTCCGGGTCGGTCACCTGCTTCGCGCTGGGCCTGGACGCTCCCTTCCTGCTGCGGTCAGGTCCGGGGGAGCCGCGGCGGGTGCGGAGCGCGCTGATCCCCGCGCGTACGTCCCATCAGATCGTCGTGGGGGAGGAGCAGACGATGCTGTTCTTCTACGTCGATCCTGGCGCATCGGGGACGGCGCATCTGTTGGGGGCGATGACCGACCGGAGGGGCACGATCGCGTACGACCATCGCGACGAGGCGGCGCTGATCGCCGACTGGAGGCAGGGGCCCGTCACGGACCCGGAGATGCTGCGACGACGTCTGCTCGATGCCGGTGAGACGACCCCGACCGACGAGCGGATCCGCGTCGCCATGCAGCTCCTTCGCGACCGGCCCGGTGAGCGGGGGAGCGCGGCGGAGATGGCCGCCGCGGTCAACCTGTCCCAGTCGCGCTTCCTGCATCTGTTCTCGGCCCACTCGGGCACGACCTTTCGCCGCTACCGCCTCTGGGCCAGGATGCGGTACGCCGCAGCGGCCGTCAGCCAGGGCGCGGATCTCTCGACGGCCGCCAGCGACGCGGGTTTCGCCTCACCGAGCCATTTCAGCGACACCTTCCGGGCGATGTTCGGACTCACCGCCACGCAGTTGCTCTCCAACCAGCTCCGCATCGTGGTCATGGAGCATCGCGCGGTCGACGAAACCCTGACTAGCTCGTGACGGCGCCGACCGCGGCCGACTGCACCGTACGCCGGTACTTGCCGAGCACTCCGCGCTGATACTTCGAGGGAAGTGGCTCCCAGCCGACCTTCCGCCGCTCCAGTTCCTCCGGTTCCACGCCGACCTCGAGGGTGCGGTTGACGACGTCGAGGACGATGGGGTCGCCGTCGCGGACGAAGGCGATCGGGCCGGCGTCGACGGCTTCTGGGGCGATGTGGCCGACGCAAAGACCCGTGGTTCCTCCTGAGAACCGGCCGTCGGTGATCAGCAGGACATCCTTCCCGAGACCAGCGCCCTTGATGGCTCCCGTGATGGCAAGCATCTCCCGCATGCCCGGGCCGCCCTTCGGGCCCTCGTTCCGAATGACCACGACGTCGCCCGCGACGATGAGACCCGCTTCAAGGGCGTCCATCGCGGCCCGCTCCCCGTCGAAGACTCGGGCGGTGCCGCGGAAGACGGTGTCGTCGAAGCCGGCTGTCTTGACGACAGCGCCCTCAGGGGCGAGCGAGCCCTTCAGGATGGTGAGACCACCGGTGCGGTGGATCGGCCGCTCGAAGGAGTGGATCACGTCGTCATCGAGGGCGGGCGGGCTCAGCTCGGCGAGGTTCTCCGCCATGGTCTTTCCGGTCACCGTGAGACAGTCGCCGTGGAGCAGCCCCGCGTCCAGGAGCGCCTTCATCACGACCGGGATCCCGCCGATCTTGTCGACGTCGTTCATGACGTACTTGCCGTAAGGCTTGAGGTCGGCGAGGTGGGGGACCTTTTCTCCGATCCGGGTGAAGTCGTCAAGATCCAGGTCGACCTCAGCCTCGTTGGCGATCGCCAACAGGTGCAGCACGGCGTTTGTGGAACCGCCGAGGGCCATCACGACCGCGATGGCGTTCTCGAAGGCCTCCTTGGTCATGATCTGACGCGCGGTGATGCCCCTGCGCAGCAGCCCGACCACCGCTTCGCCCGAACGGTGGGCGAAGCCGTCGCGGCGTCGGTCGACCGCGGGCGGCGCGGCCGAGCCTGGCAACGACATGCCAAGTGCCTCAGCGACGGCAGCCATCGTGTTGGCCGTATACATACCCCCGCAGGCGCCCTCGCCAGGACAGATCGCCTTCTCGATGCGGGTGACCTCATCGCGACTCATCTTCCCCGCGATACATGCCCCGACCGCCTCGAAGGCGTCGATGATCGTGACGTCGCGGCCGTCGACCTGCCCGGGCATGGTCGAGCCGGCATAGAGGAAGACCGATGCGAGATCCAGCCGAGCAGCCGCCATCAACATGCCGGGCAACGACTTGTCGCAGCCCGCCAGCAGCACGGAGCCGTCGAGCCGCTCGGCGCTCATCACGGTCTCGACCGAGTCGGCGATGATCTCGCGCGACACCAGCGAGAAGTGCATGCCCTCGTGGCCCATCGAGATCCCGTCGGAGACGGAGATGGTTCCGAACTCCAGCGGATAGCCGGCGGCCGCGTGAACGCCGTTCTTCACTGCCTTGGCGAGCCGGTCGAGGGACAGGTTGCAGGGGGTGATCTCGTTCCACGACGATGCGACGCCGATCTGCGGCTTTGCGAAGTCGTCGTCTCCAAGGCCGACGGCCCGCAACATGCCTCGGGCAGCGGTGGCTTCCAGGCCATCGGTGACGGCGCGCGACCTGGGCTTGATGTCAGGTGTGTCGGGGCTGAGTGGGTTCACATGTACGAGGCTAACCGTGTGGTGACCTAGACGCCGGTCGGCAGGGACTCGATGTACTCCTCGGTCGGTCCGAAGTCCGGGTCAGGATGGACCTCGACGTACGTCGCGGGGTGGGTGAGGTCGAGGGTGGAGATCTGGTTGGTGCCGGTGCGCCAGAGGGGAGCGGGGGCGTAGAGGCGGCGTTGGGGCCCGCGGCTCCACAAGCGGCCGAGCAGGGTGCCATTGAGCCAGACAAACCGGTCTCCGTCACCGGGGATGGCGAGCCAGCCGTCGGCGGGGCCGTAGACCTCGATGACGGCATTGGCGACGCCATCGAGGTCGTTACCGTCCCAGCGGTCGAGGGGTGCGGGGTGGTGGGCCCAGCCGTGGACGAGGCGTCGGTCGACCTGGACGCCGCCGAGGATCCCTTTGTGCTCGCCGAGCAGCGGGCCGTAGTTGACGCGGCCGAGCGCCTCGACGACCAGGGTCAGCTCGGCGACCTTGCCGAGACCGGGAAGCGTCAGCACCGCGGCCTCGGCGTCGTCGCGCTCGAGCAGGCCGAGGGGGCGTCCGTCCAGGAAGACGTACGCCCTGTCGTGCAGCCCACGCACGGTGAGATGGACGTCGTGGCTGGGGAGCGTGACCGAGGCGCGGTACGTCACCAGGCCCGCGTCGACGCCGAGCTCCTCGAAGCTGAGCGGCCCCGCCGCGCGCGTCGCCCGCCCACGGGTCACCAGTGACAGCAGGTCGGTGCCGCGCGAGACCGGCCCAGACGAGAACGCGTGACGCGGACCAGTCGGCGGCAGCGCGGGCAGCGCGTCGACCGTGCGCCCGGTGGCGGGCGCCAGGATGTCGCGGTAGAGGCTGAACTTCTCCGAGACCCGGCCGTCCTCGCCGACCGGGGCGTCGGAGTCGTAGCTGGTGACCGTGGGCTGGATGCGGCGGCCGTCGTGGTTGGCGCCCGCCCAGAGCCCGAAGTTGGTGCCGCCGTGCGCCATGTAGACGCTGACCGAGCCGCCGAGGTCGACGATCTCGCGCAGCGTCGAGGCAGCGCTCTCGGGGGAGCGTACGTGGTGGTTCTCGCCCCAATGGTCGAACCAGCCGTTCCAGAACTCGGCGCAGAGGAAGGGCTCGCCGGGCCGTCGTGACTGCAGCATCGCGTGGGCCTCCTCGGCGCGACTTCCGAAGGTCGCCGTGGCGAGCGTGCCCTCGACCATGCCGGCGTCGAGCATGACCTCGGTCGGGCCGTCGGCGGTGTAGAGGAGCTCGGTGATGCCGCGGTCGAGGAGCCCCTGCCGGAGCCAGGTGAGGTGGGCGGCGTCGTCGCCGTAGGAGCCGTACTCGTTCTCCACCTGCACGGCCACGACCGGTCCGCCGTGAGCGGCCTGGAGCGGGACGAGGTGGGGGAGCAGGGTGTCGAACCAGCGTGAGACCGCGTCCTGGTAGACCGGATCGCTGCTGCGCGGTGCCCGGGTGCGTGCGGTGAGCCACGACGGCAGCCCGCCGTTGGTCCACTCGGCGCAGATGTAGGGGCCGGGGCGCACGATCACGTCGAGCCCGAGGTCGCCGGCGATCGTGACGAAGCGGGCCAGGTCGCGTGGCCCGGTGAAGTCCGGGGAACCCTCGTCCTGCTCGTGGAAGTTCCAGGCGACGTAGGTGTCGATCGTGTTGAACCCGGTGGCGGCGACCCGGCGCAGCCGGTCCTCCCACAGGTCCGGGTGGATGCGGAAGTAGTGGATGGAGCCGGACAGGATCCGGTGGGGGACACCGTGCTTCAGGAACTCGCCGTCGCGCCAGGTCAAGGTAGGGGTCACCCGCCCGAGGCTATGACAACTTTTGAGCACAACCTAGCCAATCCGCGCAAAACTCTGCATGATGGTCGGACCTCGTCAGGCCCACCCCCACCCTCGGGAGTCACGATGCCGAAGCGTTTCCCCACAGCCCTCCTCGCGTCCGTGACGGCCTTCGCCGGCGTGGTCGCCATCGCGCCCGAAAGCCATGCCGCCCCCGCGGGCGGCGGCTTCACGCTGACCTCGCCCGTCCTCAGCGTCCAGGTGGCCGAGGACTTCCCGGCCGTGCTCGGCTACCGGCACACCGCCGGCGGCGAGATCAGCGGCGCCACGACAACGCCGACCGCCGTACGGATCAACGGCACCGCGCACACAGCGACCGTGACCGGCACCCAGGTCGACCCCGACACCGCGACCTACCGGCTGACCTTCGCCGACCTGCCCGGCGTCGAGCTCGACGCGAAGCTCGAGGTGGCCGGCGACGTCGTCACCTTCGCGGTCACCAAGGTGACCGACACCGCCGAGCACCGGGTCGGCACACTCGACATCCCCGGACACGACCTCCTCTCGGTCAGCTCGGACCAGGCCGGTGCGACCGTGAAC
Source organism: Nocardioides sp. NBC_00850 (assembly GCF_045207335.1). Taxonomy (NCBI): domain Bacteria; kingdom Bacillati; phylum Actinomycetota; class Actinomycetes; order Propionibacteriales; family Nocardioidaceae; genus Nocardioides; species Nocardioides sp. NBC_00850. The sequence continues at coordinate 4,663,232 of NZ_CP108845.1, read as the reverse complement.
ACCGCCGTCGTGAGCGCGGACCGCACGACCAACGGCGACACCCATACCGAGGTCACCGCGGACCTGGCCACGACCGAGAAGCCGGTCGGATCGGCGTACGCCATCGTCGACACCGACCAGCTCGCTGCAGCGATAGAGACCAACTCGGTCTACGACCAGAGCAGCGGCGACGCGACCCGGGAGCGTGGCCGGGTCTGGCGCAGCGTGAGCGCCACCGACAGCGGCCGCCGGATCGGGCTGTGGAGCGGCCAGTGGACCTATCGGGCGACCGGCTCGCCCTACACCGAGGAGCTCCCGTGGGCGAAGGTCACCATCACCCCGGACGCCAACGGTGACCAGGCAGTCGACTGGCAGGACGGCGCGATCGCCCTGCGCGACATCCAGCGGCCGATGAACGGCGCGGAGGAGACACCCGAGCGGGTGGTCACCCACATCCCGTTCAACTTCGCCAGCCAGGCGACCCACCCGTTCCTGCGTACGCTCGACGACGTCAAGCGGGTCTCGCTGGCCACCGACGGGCTGGGTCAGCTGGCGGTGCTGAAGGGGTACGGCTCCGAGGGCCACGACTCCGCGCACCCCGACTACGGCGGCAACTACAACACCCGTGCCGGCGGGCTCGACGACCTCAACACCCTGGTCCGCGCGGGCGAGAAGTGGGGTGCCGACTTCGGCGTCCACGTCAACGCGACCGAGGCCTACCCCGAGGCCAAGACCTTCGACGAGACGCTCGTCGACGAGGGCAGCCCCGGCTGGGACTGGATCGACCAGTCCTACTACATCGACCAGCGCACCGACCTCGCGACCAAGAACATCGTCGACCGCTTCGCCCAGCTGCGCCGCGAGACGCACCCGAACCTCGACTTCCTCTACATCGACGTCTACTACTCCTACGGCTGGCTCCAGGAGCGGCTCGCCCAGGACCTGCGCGGGCAGGGCTGGAACATCGGCACCGAGTGGTCCTACCACTTCGAGGAGGACGCGCTCTGGTCCCACTGGGCCAACGACGAGTCCTACGGCGGCGCCACCAACAAGGGCCTGAACAGCCAGATGATCCGGTTCGTACGCAACGGGCAGAAGGACACCTGGAACCCGGACAAGCTGCTCGGGCACACCGAGATCGTCGAGTTCGAGGGGTGGACCGGCGAGAACGACGTCGACGCCTTCTACGACAACATCTGGCAGACGAACCTGCCGACCAAGTACCTGCAGAAGAACCCGATCCTGCGTTGGGGCCGCGACGAGATCGTCCAGGACGGCGGCGTACGCGTCGTCAACACCGGCCAGACCGACGCGACCCGGAAGATCTACCAGGACGGTGACCTCGTGCTCGACGGCGACGCCTACCTCCTGCCGTGGAAGGCCAGGTCACAGCAGGATGTCGCGAAGCTCTACCACTACAACGCCGACGGCGGGCGGACCACCTGGGACCTGACCGACGCGTGGAGCCAGAGCGGACGGCTCAACGTCTACGAGCTCACCGAGCAGGGCCGGGTCTCGGCCGGCAGCGTCCCGGTTCGTAGCGGCAAAGTCACCCTCGAGGCGAAGGCCGGCACGGCGTACGTCCTGACGAAGTCTCCCGACGGCTCGCCCGACCCGCAGTGGGGCCAGGGCAGCCACATCGCCGACCCCGGATTCAACGCCGGCGACCTCGACGCCTGGCACCCGAGCGGCCCGGCCACGACCGGGCGGACCGCGACCGGTCAGCAGGTCGCCGTCCTGGGCGCCGGTGAGCGCGCCACGATCAGCCAGCGCCTCCAGGGCCTGCGCAGCGGGCGCAACGCTCTGGGCGTCTGGGTGGAGGTCGAGCCAGGCCACAGCCGCGCCACCTCGGTCAGCGTCACCTCCGGCGGGAAGACCTACACCAACCGTGTCGAGCGAACGACCGCGAAGAACCTGGTCGCCGCCGACGAGCTGCACAGCACCTACTTCCAGCGTGTGGAGGTCCCCTTCGACGCCGGCCGTGACGGCACGGCGACCGTCAAGATCTCCGCGGAGGCGGGGGCCGGCCGCGTCCGCCTCGATGACGTACGCGTCGTCGCGGTCAAGCGCGACCTGCCGGCCGCGCCCGGCGCGAAGGTCATCGTGAAGGAGGACTTCGAGGAGGTCGTCCAGGGCTGGTCACCGTTCGTCAAGGGCACGTCGGGCGGCGTCACCGACCCGCGCACTCATCTCGCCGAGCGGCACGAGCCGTACACGCAGAGCGGCTGGAACGGCAAGGTCACCGACGATGTGATCAGCGGCGACTGGTCGCTCAAGTCGCATGCCGAGAACGGCGGCCTCGTCTACCGCACGGTCCCGCAGACCGTACGTTTCGAGCCCGGTCACCGCTACCGCGTCTCCTTCGACCACCAGACCGAGCGTGCCGACGACTACGAGTGGGTCACCGGCTACGACTCGGTCGCGAGCGGTGACCCGCGCACGGTCGAGGTCGGTGCTCGCCCGATCGGCAAGCAGGTCGAGGCGGCTCGGTTCAGCGAGGAGTTCGTGGCCGGCGGCTGCGGCGACTACTGGGTCGGTCTGCGGACCGCCGACGACAACGGTGCGAACGGCGACATCAGCATCGACGACTTCACCGTCGAGGACCTCGGTGCGGCCGGCGACCTGCCGGCCTGCGCGACCCTCGCCGTCGATGCCGGCGAGGAGAAGCTGCTGCCGGGCGCGGCCGGCGAGGTCACCACCACGCTGACCAGCGACGAGGCGTCGGAGACCGGCGCCGGGAAGGTCGGTCTCGACGTGCCGGAGGGCTGGACGGCGGAGGCAACCACGCCGGCGGCCTTCGACTCGCTCGCTCCCGGGGCGAGCCACTCGGTGACCTGGAAGGTCACGCCGCCGGCGGACGCGGCCGAGTCGAGCTACCAGCTCACCGGCTCTGCGACGTACGACTTCGGCGGCGAGACGCGCACGGTGACCCGCTCGGCCACGGTGCAGACCGCGCCGCCTCCGCCGACCGCGGACACCTACGCCAGCGATCTCGGCTGGATCTCGGCCACCAACGGCTGGGGACCGGTCGAGCGCGACACCAGCGTGGGGGAGAACGGTGCCGGCGACGGTGGGCCGATCACTCTCGCCGGCAAGGTCTACGCCAAGGGGCTCGGCACGCACGCGGTATCGAAGGTGCGCTACTACCTGGCCGGCAACTGCACCAGCTTCACGGCCGACGTCGGGGTGGACGACGTACAGACCTCGCGCGGCTCGGTGAGGTTCTCCGTCGTCGCGGACGGGACGACGGTCACCGAGACCGGCACCCTGGGGCCGGCCAGCGCCACCGTTCCGATCACCGCCGATGTCACCGGTGCCGACTATGTCGATCTGGTGGCCGGCGACGCCAGCGACGGGAACGGCAACGACCACGCCGACTGGGCCGACGCGACCTTCCACTGCGGGGGCTGAGATCTGCGTAGGCTGTCCGGGACCCAGGAAGGGGCCCCATGAGGCAACAGCGACTCAACCAGCTGCTCGAGCTGATCAGCGAGCACGGGCACGTGTCGATCGCGGAGGTCGAGAGCGCGCTCGGCGTCTCGGCGGCGACCGCCCGCCGCGACATCGGGCACCTCGCCGACCAGCGGCTGGTCACCCGGACACATGGCGGTGCGACCGCGCTCGGCTCGGCGTACGAGCTGCCGTTGCAGTACAAGATCGGTCGCCAGGCCGACGCGAAGCGGGCGATCGCGACCGCGGTCGCCGACCTGCTCGTGCCTGGTGAGACGGTCGCGCTCAACGGCGGCACGACCACCAGTGAGGTGGCCCGCGCGATCGGGCGCCACCCAGACCTGGCCGAGGACGACAGCATCACCGTCGTCACCAACGCGCTCAACATCGCCTACGAGCTCTCGATCCGGCCCAACGTCAACATCGTGGTGACCGGCGGAGCCGCGCGTACCCAGTCCTACGAGCTGGTCGGCCCGCTGAGCGAGGGGGTGCTGTCGAAGATCCACATCGACACCGCGATCCTCGGCGTCGACGGCATCAGCACGCGGGCCGGACTCACCACGATCCACCCGGCCGAGGCCAAGATCAGCGCCGACTTCATCGCGGCGGCGCAGCGCACCATCGTCGTGGCCGACAGCACCAAGCTCGAGCATCCGACCTTCGCGCGCATCCGCGACCTCTCCAGCGTCTCCATGCTCGTCACCGACAAACCGGTGCCGGAGTCGCTCGCGAAGGCACTGACCGATGGCGGGACGGAGATCATCGTCACGACTGAGCGATAATGATCATTTGTGGTGATTTATTGACAGAAACGCGCAACGCGTTGGATGATTCGGGTCCAGCCGGCAACACATCGGAGGGTGACCCAACACCATGACCGCATCTGCACCGACGACGCATCTCGCAGCCGAGATCGCGACGCAGCCCGCCAACTGGCTGGCAGCCAGGAGCACCGCCGAGCGATCGGCCGATGCCCTGCCGAAGGCGGGAGAGAAGGTCGCGGTCATCGGCTGCGGGACCTCGCTCTACATGGCGCAGGCGTACGCCGTGCTGCGCGAGGATCAGGGTCACGGCATCACCGACGCCTGGACGCCGACCGAGGCCCGGCTCGACCGGGACTACGACCGGCTGCTGGCGATCACCCGGTCCGGAACCACGACCGAGGTCGTCGACCTGCTTGCCGCGATCCAGGGCAGGATCCCGGCGACGGTGATCTCGTCCTCGCCCGGGACTCCGGCCCTCGAGGTCGCCGAGCCGATCCTCATGCCCGAGGTCGACGAGAAGTCGGTGGTCCAGACCCGCTTCGCGACCACCACGCTCGCCATGCTGCGCTGGCACCTCGGCGAGGACCTGAGCCGGGCTGCCGAGCAGGCCCAGCAGATCATCGACGCCGGCGAGAGTGCGTACGGTCCGGCGCTGACCGCCGAGCAGCTCACCTTCGTCGGCCGCGGCTGGACCAACGGAGTCGCGCAGGAGGCGGCCCTCAAGCTCCGGGAGTCCGCGCAGCTGTGGACCGAGTCCTACCCGATGATGGAGTACCGCCACGGCCCGCTCTCGATCAGCGCCCCCGGCCGGGTCGTGTGGGTCTTCGGTGACCTGGTGCCGGGCTTCGCCGAGGACGTCGCTGTCACCGGCGCCGACCTGGTGCACCACGAGGTCGACCCGCTCGCCGAGCTGGTGCGCGTGCATCTGCTCTGCGTGGAGCGGGCCCGTCGGGCCGGTCTCGATCCTGACGCGCCGCGCAACCTCACGCGCTCGATCATCCTGAGCCCGGCTGCTGCTCCTTCCGAGTGAATCGATGAGCGAGTCTCCTACGCAACCAGCCGCGGAGCGAGCTCTCGCCCTCGCGTTCGACGTCGGCGGCACCTCCGTGCGCGGAGCCGTGGTCGGCGCCGGCGACGTGTCGTTGGCGGAGTCGAGGGTGGCCACCCGCACCGGCCCCGCCGTGCTCGACGACATCGCGCAGTTGGGCGAGCAGCTGCTCGCCGGTCTGAGCCCCGCGGCGAGGTCGCAGGTCGCCGGGGTCGGGGTCGCCTTCCCCGGACTCGTCGACACCGAGTCCGGGATCTCCCTCAAGGCGGTCAACCTCGGTCTCGTCGACACGCCGGTCGCCGCCCCGCTGGCCGAGCGGCTGGGTCTTCCGGTGTCGGTGTCGCACGACACGGCCGCGGCCGCGGGCGCGATCTGGGCCGACGCCGGCTCGCCGGCCTCCGCGCTCGTTGCGGTGCTCGGGACGGGCGTCGCTGCGGTGACGTACGTCGATGGCAGGCCGATCGTCGGCGTCTCGGGTCAGGCCGGTGAGCTCGGCCATCTGGTGGTGGACCCGGCCGGGCCGCTGTGCACCTGCGGGCTCCACGGCTGCGTGGAGACGCGCGCGGGCGCTCGGAGCATGCTGCGGCGATACGCGTCGCTGGGCGGATCCGGGGTCGCCGGCGTCGCCGAGCTCGTCGCGCGGGTCGAGCACGATCCGCGCGCCGCCCGGGTCTGGTCCGAGGCGATCACCGTCCTCGCCGACGGTTTCCTCGCGGTGGGTGCGCTGCTCGCGCCAGGCGAGATCATCCTGGGCGGAGGCGTCGCCGAGGCCAGGGGATACCTGCTCGAACCGCTACGGGTCCGGATGCGCGAGCGCGCCGGCGTGACCGCGGTCCCGCCCGTACGCCTCTCCGCCCTCGGCGGCCGAGCCGGCCTAGTCGGCGCCGCCCGCCTCGCCCTGGCGTCTACGGGGACGAGCAGATGATCCTCGCCGTCACGCTCAACCCGGCGATCGACGTGACCTACCGGCTGCCTCGGCTGACTGTCGGAGAGGTCCACCGGGTCGCCGAGGTCACCAGCCGGCTCGGTGGAAAGGGCGTGAACGTCGCCCGGGTACTGCACCAGCTCGGCGAGCCGACCCATGCCGTCGGCCTCGCCGACCACGACTTCGCCGAAGTCCTCGCCCGGGAGCTGCCGGCGACCTTCCTGCCCGAGCTGGAGGAGGTACGCCGCACGCTGGTCGTCGTCGCCGAGTCGACGACCTCGCTGTGGGAACCGGGCAGGCAGGCGGCCCCCGGAGCCGACCAGCGACTGCTCGACCTCCTCGCCGATCTGATCGCAGAAGCGACGGCCATCGTCGTCTCCGGCAGCCTGGCGCCCGGAGTGCCCACCGACCTCCCGGCACGGATCGCACAGCTCGCGGCCGCCGCCGGCGTCCCGGTGCTTCTCGATCTCGACGACGCCGCGCTGGCTGCCGCGGTCGGCACCGGTGCCGTCTTGACCCCCAACGAGGACGAGGCTGCGCGCCTGCTCGGGCACGCCCTCGCCGACCCCGCCGCTGCGGTCGCGGAGCTCGCCGCCCGCCACGGTGGCCCGGTCGTGCTGACCCGCGGCCACCACGGGCTGGTCGCGTACGCCGACGGCAGCTGCTGGGAGGTGCGCCCGCCCGCCGGGGTCACCGGCAACCCGACCGGTGCCGGGGACGCGGCCGCCGCCGGGCTCGCCCGCGGGATCGCCAACGGCAGGCCGTGGCCGGAGATCCTTCGCGACGCCGCCGCGCTCGGCGCCGCCGCGGTGGTCACGCCGGTCGCCGGCGAGATCGACCCCGACGCGTACGCATCGTTCCTGGCCGACGTCAGGGTCAGCCGAATCGACCACGAGGAAGACTGACATGCCCCTGGTACCGATGTCGCTGCTGCTCGACAACGCCCGCGGCACCGGCCGCGGCCTGGGCGCGATGAACGTCATCCAGCTCGAGCTGGCCGAGGCGATCGTCGCCGGCGCCGAACAGGCCGGCCGTCCGGTGGTGCTGCAGATCTCCGAGAACACCGTCGACTACCGCGGCGCGGTGGCTCCGTTGCTGCAGGCGAGCATCGCGATCGCGGAGCGCGCCACGGTGCCGGTCTGCGTACATCTCGACCATGCGACCCGGGTCGAGCTCGTCGAGGAGGCCGTCGAGCTGGGATGTCCTTCGGTGATGTTCGACGCCTCGAAGCTCGACTACGACTCGAACGTGGCCGCCACCGCCAAGGTCGCGGCCTGGTGCCACGAGCGCGGCGCCTCGGTCGAGTCCGAGCTCGGTGAGGTGGGCGGCAAGGACGGAGTGCACGCACCCGGCGTCCGCACCCAGCCGGCCGAGGCCGCGGAGTATGTCGAGGCGACCGGTGTCGACGCTCTCGCGGTCGCGGTCGGCTCCTCGCACGCGATGACGACGCGTACGGCCAGCCTCGACAACGAGCTCATCACCCGGCTCGCCGCTGCCGTCGACGTGCCGCTCGTGCTGCACGGATCGTCAGGGGTCCCGGACGAGGGCATCGTCGCGGCCATCGCCGCCGGGATGACCAAGGTCAACATCGCCACCCACCTCAACGCGACCTTCACCCGCGCCGTCCGCGCGGCGATCGCGGACGAGGGCAAGGTCGACCCTCGAAAGTACCTCGGCGCCGGCCGCGATGCGGTGGCCGGCGAGGCCGCCCGTCTGCTCGCGCTGATCGGCGGACCGAGGGTGGACCGCGCAGTGTGACCTGCGTTACAGTCGCCTCCAACTTGCGATTGATTCTGACTCTTTAGGGCGTGAGGCGATCATGTTCAATCACCCAATCCGACGCTTGTTGGTCCCGGGAGTGGCTCTGGCCGCTGCCCTGATCGCGCTCAGCCCGGTCACCCGGACGGCCCGGCCCACCCGACGGTCTCCTACCGCCTGTTCACCAAGACACTGCGCACCGACCCGGCCAAGGAGATCGCGGCGGTCACGCTGCCCGGCAACGCCGCCGTGGAACGAGGATGACGGCAGCTATCAGCTGAAGAACGCCGGCACCGGTCTGTGCGCCGACGTCGCCTACAGCTCGAAGACGAGCGGCGACCCGGTCGTGGAGTACACCTGCACGGGCACGCCCAACCAACGGTGGGTGATCGCGGCCGACGGCGCGTCGCTGAAGTTCTCGGCGAGGCACAGCGGTCTCAGCCTGGCGGCCGGCGCCAACGGGCTGGTCGTGCAGCAGACCGACACCGCGGCCGCGTCGCAACGCTGGCGCGCCACCCCGAACTAGACCCACCCGGTCGCACTGCTCTTACATGGCCTCATGAACCGCGCGCTGCGGTGACGGAGGACGGTGGTGAGCAGTGCGACCAGGGAGTCGTCGTGAGGTGGTGCTCTGCGCCGTCTTCGTGCTGATCGCCCTGGGCTGGATCGTCACCGGGCTCCGAGCCGACTCCGGAGAGCTGCACGAGGCTCCGGTGGTCCTGGTGGGTCCCGATGTCGTCACGGTTCCGCTGGTGAAGCAGGTGAACGCGGTCCCGGGGCGTCCGTTCTCGGCCGGAGCGGTCGACAACCGGGCCGAGGCGGCCGAGCTGCTGGAGCGCGGTGACGTCGTCGCCGAGCTCGACATCGACCTGTCCGGCACCCAGGACCAGCTACGCCTGGCCACGGCACACCGGCCGGCGCTCGCTCGCGCGGTCCAGACCGAGGTGGAGCGGATCGAGAAGACCCGCGGACGTACGGTCGTGCTCGCTGCGCCGCCTGATCGGCTCGAGGGACGGCCGCTGTCCTGGGTCACCTTCGCGACCGCGCTGGCCGGCTTCCTGCTGGTGTGCGTCGTCTCGCTCGTGTGGGGGCCTTTCGCGCGTACGCTGCCTCGGCTCCTGGCGCGGCTGACCGCCCTCGCCGCGCTGGCGGCGGGAGCGGGCGTCTTCGGCTGGCTGCTCGCGGGGCCGGCACCGGCGGGGGAGCGGATGCTGGTGGCGTCGGTCCTCGCTGCCACGGTGCTCGCCGCGGGCGCGTTGACCTTCGCCTGCGAGATCATCGGCGGGTTGCCGGGGCTGCTGCTCGCGGCGACGGTGATCGTCGCCGGGCCGGTGCCTTTACTCCTCGCCGGGGACCGACTGCTGCTCGCGGATGCGTGGGCGATCGGCTCCGGATGGACGATCACCGGGGCCGGCGAGTCGCTGTTGTGGGCGGCTTCCGGGGACGGTGGCACCGGGATCGCTCAACCGGTGGTGACCATCGCCGGTTCGGCGCTGCTCGGTCTGGCCGTGCTGGTGGCGATCCGGTGGCTGGTCCGGGTCGACGTCGAACGCCCGGGCGCGCTCGCATCGGTGCGGTCCTGGCGGCGAAACCTCGGCCTGGTCCTCGCCTCGGCCACCTGCCTGACGATCCTCGCGACCGCGCTGACCTCCGCACTGCACAGCGAGGCCGTACCGCGCCCGCTGGCCAGCCTCGCCTCGACGACCCAGTGCATCCCGGCGGGACCCGTCGAGGACGTCGACGACCTCAACCGGATCACCAGGCTCCGCGCCGAGCCGGCGCTCCAAGGCGGCGACGTGGGGGTGAGCGCCCATCTGAGTGATGGGCGGAGCATCTGGATGTTCGGTGACACCCTGCGGGATGCGAAGTTCTCGGGCGCCGGTTTCGTACGCAACTCGATGCTGCTCGTCGAGCCCGACTGCCTGCAGGTCGTCCTCCCGGAGTCCGGCGGCGCCATCATCCCCGATCGGGACGACGGCGTGGGCTACTGGCCGATGTCGGTGACCACGCTCGACAAACCGGGATATGCCCTCGTCGTGGTGGCCGCGCAGCGGGTGCGTACGACCGACTCCGACGACGCGTTCGGCTTCGAGGCACTCGGACCGGCCATCGCCCAGTTCGTGGTCCCGGACGGGGGAGTCCCGCAGTTGATCGCGGTGACCGACATCGGTGCCGACGACACCGACACGCGCCGGCCGATGTGGGGCGCCGCGGCGGCGGTGTCGGGGAAGTGGCTCTACCTCTACGGCACCGCCCGCGAGCCCGACCCACCGCTCGGCACCGGCTTCGCCCTGCGCGTCGCCCGCGTCGCGCCCGACCATGTCGCCGACCCCGACCAATGGACCTACTGGGACGGCACCGGCTGGAACAAGCGGGCCGGCTCCTCGAGCGAGCTGATCCCCGCCACCGACGGCGTCTCCCAGACGCTGAGCGTCTTCGAGCGCGACGGGCGCTGGTATGCGTTCAGCAAGAGCGACGAGTTCCTGGGCGACGACCTGGTCTTCTGGACCTCGTCGTCGCCGACCGGTCCGTTCCGGGCGCAACCGCCGGTCGGCACCCTTCCCTCCGGAGTGGCACGCGGCGAGCTCCGCTACATGCCGCTGGCCCATCCCGACATCCTCGAGCAGCCCGGCTCGGTGATCGTCTCCTACAGCCGCAACAGCACCGACCTCGGCGCGGTCCTGCGCAACCCGCTCCTGTATCGGCCGAAGTTCATCCGGGTCGACCTCCCGGGCCGCTAGCGAAGCCGGCGCCTGCGGCCGAGGCGTGGGTCGCCGGCCCGGATCAGGATGTCCTGGATGGTGAAGTTGGCCGCGATCGCCTCACGCAGCGTCTCCAGGTTCTCGCGGATCGCCCGCATCTCCTCCCGCGGCTGCCGGTGCTGGAGATAGGCCCGGATGCGGCGTACTTCGTCGTCCCGGGTGGGGTTCTCCCGGCCGAGCTCGTCGTAGAGGTCGTCGAGCACCTTCCGGCCGGCGCGGAACGTCGGCCGGATGTCCGGCCACCGGACACCTTCGTCGTCGACCTCGACGCTCGTCGTTCCCAGCGGAAGCTGGTCGAGGGTCAGCGCGTGCGCGAGCACGTCCAACGCAGAGCTCTTGATGCCCAGGAGGAAGTCGAGGGCGAGGTGGGACTGGCCGCCGAGCACCTTGAGCTCCCAGTCCAGCTCCCGGAGACGCTCGGTGATCACCCGGATGTCGGAGATCTGCTGCGGCACCAGCTCGAGCAGCGCGGCGCGGGCTGTCGCGAGCTCGATGTCCGACGCCCGGTCATAGCGCTCCATCTGGGTCACGATCTCCTCGGCACGCACGAGCACGTCATTGATCTGTACGTAGATGAGGAACAGGTCCGCTCCGAGGTAGGCCGCCTTGTCGCGTTCGTTCCTGCTCACGATGCCCGGAACGGCCTTGAGGACCACGTCGACGATCAGCTTGACGAACTCGATCATGCGGCGATGGTAGGGCTCCCCACCCTCACGTGGACACCACAATGGCGCCCGCAGACGCGGGCATCCGAGACGTGACGCCGACGTCGGTCGTCATGACGCCGCTGTGACTCAGCCACGGCCGCGGCGTACTCCCTTGTAGATGCCCCAACGCACGATCCAAGGCTGCAGGACGGTGTTGATCGTCCACGCGGGGAAGCGGAACGGGCGTCCGTTGGGCGCGAAGACCTGGAGCCCGTCTCGCTGAACGCCGATCACCGAGCCCCAGCGGCGACGGGGTGGCTGGTAGCTGCCGAGCGGCTTCCCTTTGAGAACTGCCTTGATGTTGCGAGCGAGGAGTCGGTCGGCGCGGTTCCTTGCGGAGGATCTCAGCTCGTCGGTGGCCGCGACATCGCCCACCGCGAACACGCCGCTCTGCCCCTTGACCTGGAGATTCGGATCCACCACGACGAACCCGCGGTCGTCGAGGATCTCCGCGGGAAGCCAGCCGGTGTTGGGGTGCACGCGGCCGATGGCCCAGAGGACCGCGTCGGCCTTCGCCGGTGGTTGGCCGGTGCTCCACGTGACCGCGTCGCTGGTGATCTCGTCCCCGACGAAGCCGGGCGGAAGCTCGGCGCGATGGCCCAGGTGCAGTCCGACGCCTCTCTCGACAAGACGCTTCTCCAGGCTCTGCCACGTCCTTCGATGGTGCTGGGGGAGGGGGTGCTCGCCCGGGTAGTAGAGGTCGACCTGCTTGTCGGGCCACGTGCCGCTGATGTTGGCCGCACTGCTGACAGCCGCCGCGCCACCGCCGATGACGATCACCGAGGCCGCTCTCTGCAGCTGTTGGTGGACATGCTGCAGGTCGGCATCGATCTGGTCGTCCGTCTGGAAGCCCGGAATTCTCCAGAACCCGTTGGTGACCCCCGTCGAGATCACCAGCAGGTCGTACGGCTCAGGGCGGGTTGTGCCGTCCGGCCGCTCGACATGGACGGCCCTGTGTGCAAGGTCGAGACCGACGAGAGTGCCGTGAATGGCATCGGCCCGATCAAGTCCGCGGAACCGGTCGAACGAGATCCGGTAGTCGCGCTCCCACTCGGCCGGCCTGCTGAGTCGAGCGCCGAGCTCCTGGCCGCTGATCAGCCCTGGCTTGGTGGAGATCCCGACGACGTCGGCGTGCTTCGAGAGGCGTACCGCCGTCAGGACACCCGTCTCGCCGAGCCCCGCGATGATGACCCGCTTGCGTCTCATCCTGCCGCCTTGGGTGGTCTCGGCACGAGGCGGGGCACCCGGTCGATGACGTCCTGGTACGCCGGCCGCCGCTCGAGACTGCGCTTCTCCATCATCGGAATGCTCGCGCCCAGGAACATCGCCGTCATCGCGACGGTGCCGGCGAACAGCCACCACCAGTTGTCGGGTGAGGCGGCTAGGCCGAACAGCGCGAGGGAGAACCAGAAGCTGATCTCTCCGAAGTAGTTCGGGTGCCGCGACCAGCCCCAGAGTCCGCGGTCCATCACCTGGCCCGGTTGCCTGTCGCGGGTGAACCGGTGCATCTGAAGGTCTGCGCCGAACTCCAGAGCCACGGCACCAAGGCCTAGCGCGCAGGCGGCGATGTCGAGCCAGCCGACGTCCTGACCCGTGAGGGTGACCGCGACGTAGATCGGCAACGATCCCAAGAACACTTGGAAGGTCGGGATGAGGTGGATTGCGGCGAGGTCCACGATCAATTCGAATCTGCCGGCCCGTTCGCGAAACAGCGGGTAGCGCCAGTCCTCGTGATGGAGCCCGGGGAACGCGTACACCCAGTTGCCGGTCAGCCGGATCGACCAACCGAGGACCACCAGCGCTACGAGGATGACGCGGACGTCGGGGACGTCCTCGCCGGCCGAGGCCCACCAATAGAGAAGGAGAAGCGGAGGAACGACGCTCCAGTACGCATCGTAGAAGCTGGAGTTCTTGTGCAACCGGCTTGCAGCGAAGATGACGAGCGTCGCGAGGACGTCTGCGATCAGGGCGTCGAGCCACAGGTCACGCGTGTCGGGTCCCCAGATCAGCCAAGCCGAAGCCACAGCGAGGGCGACGACGTACGCCGCGGCGACGCGGACGAGAGACTCTCTCTTGCTCACCGCTCGAAGGTAGTGGACCTTCCGACGAATTGGAACATGTTCTAGTGGTGGGGTCGCGCGTCTGCTCGCATTGATCGGCGGACCAAGGGTGGGCCGGTCGCGCTCAGCCCGGGTCGACCTCCCGGGTCGTTAGGGCCCTCGACGCCTGCGTCGCGACGCGGTGTCGCTCGGTCAGAGCCGAAGGTCGCCGCTCAGGACGCGCTCGACGATGGCGCTGGTGGCGCAGTTCTCGACGAAGGAACGCGCGCGGATCAGTGCTAGGGCATCGTTGATGCTGCAGTCGCAGTCGACGGCGACGACGCCGGCCGCTCGGTGGAGCCGGCTCACCCCGTCGATGTCGGCCAGATCGAGGGAGTCCGGGGCCTGGCCGATGTCGACCGTGCGGGCCAGGAGGTGAGCGAAGGCATCGGCGGCCCCTTGCAACGCGCTGCCGCAGCGAACTTGGGCCGGGGGGTTGTACAGCGTGAGTGCGCCGAGCACCCCGTGGGGGACGCGGATGGGGACGGCGAGGACCGTGCTGATCCCCAGACTGCGCAGCGGCGGTCCGAGGTGGGGCCAGTGATGCGCGATCTCGTCGCCCTCGTTCAGGACCGGCCGCCGCGAGTTCCAGGCCGAGTGCGACGGGCCCTCCCCGTGCACGAGCTCCAGGTCCTGCGCCGTCTCGCCGAGACCGTCGGTGGCCTGAGAGCCCGCCGCTGCTCCGTCGCTGGTGAGGAGCAGCAGTGCAACATCGGGTGCATCCGTCGCCTCCGAGATGGCTGTGACGACCGAGGCGCCCACCGCCTGGGTCGTGACTTGGCGGGCAAGCGACCGGTGGAGCCGGGCGGTGGCCCGGTGGAGCTCCTCGTTACTACGGTGGACCCTGGCGGCCGAGACGTGGATGTCGTGCATCTCCGGGGCGCATCTCATAGCGCGCAGCTCGGCTTCGGCGGCGCGAGCGGCCGCCGAGTCGGCGCGGATGTCTTCCGCGGCCGCACGCGTCAGCAGCAGGTTGAGATCCCATCGACCGGAGCGGGCCACCTGTCCAGGATACGCCTGTGCCGTTGGATCAGGGCCGGTCGATCGGCTCCATGATGATGACCACGCCGCCGCTCTCGCCCACGAGCGGCGAGCAGGTGATCTGACAACCCAGGGCGCGGCCCTTGCGGTCGATCGCCGGCACCTCGACCGGGCCGGTGCGGACGTCGGCTGTGCGGGCCTGCTCGACGATGCCGCGGATCTCGGCGACAGGCAGCCCGAAGTCCAGCCCGAAGAACACCTCGTCCCGCACCTCGTCGGCGCGCAGACCCCACATGTCCTCAGCGGCGGCGTTCCAGCTGCGTACGGCGAGCCGGTCGTCGAGCACAACGATCGCGAGCCCCACGCTCGAGAGCACGCTCTGCAAGAAGGTGCGCGTCTCGTCGAGCTCGCCTGAGCGGATCCGGAGCTCCTCGTTCATCGTCTCGAGCTCCTCGTTGCCGGACTGGAGCTCCTCGTTGGTGGTCTCGAGCTCCTCGTTGGTCGACTGGAGCTCCTCGTTGGTGGTTTCCAGCTCCTCCATCCCGGACTGGAGCTCCTCGTTGGTGGTCTCGAGCTCCTCGTTGGTCGACTGCAGCTCCTCATAGGCCGTCTCGAGGTCCTCGCGCACGCGCTTGACCTCCTGCTCTAGCAGCACCTGGGCGGAACAGTCGACGAACGCGATCGAGGCACCGAGCAGCTGGCCGCTCGCGGTGGTCAACGGCTGCACGACGACGTCGTAGAACTGGGACTCGGTGGTGTCGGCGCTGCGGCGCTCCACCCCGGTGAGCCGGATCGTGCGACGCTCGTTGGTCGCCTGCTCGATGACCGAGCGCACCTCCACCGGTCGGTAGGAGAGCTCGAGATCGCGGAACGGCCTGCCGATGTCCTGCACCCCGATCCCGAACTGGGTCCGCGCGGCGCTGCTCGCGGAGACCAGGATGCCGTCGTAGTCGATGCCGAGAACGGCGTACGGTGCGACGTCGATCAGGCTGTCCCGCAGCTGTCGCTTTCGGCCGGTGGCACCGGTGGTGACCTCGCCGAAAGCGGACTCGGGTCGCGGCCGTACGGCCCGCGCCCTTCCCAGGGCGTGGCGGCTGTTGCGCCGGAAGATCCGCTGACGCATGTTCACGACACCGAACCGGTCGCTCGAGGTGAGCATCTCGGCCTTGCCGAGGAAGAGGAAGCCGCCCTCGCCCAGGGCGAAGTTGAACCGGTCCATGATCTCGCGCTGGGCCTCGACGTTGAAGTACATCAGCGTGTTGCGGCACACCAGCAGGTCGAGCCGAGAGATGGGCGCGTCCCGAGTGATGTCGTGCCGCCCGAAGATCACCCTGCGACGGAGGTCCGGGCGGAAGCCGTAGCTGGTGCCGTTGTGCTCGAAGTAGCGGTCTCGCAGTTCCTCGGACAGGTTCTTCAGCGCTCGCGTCCCGTAGACACCCGCCCGCGCCTGCTGCAGCGCTTCCTCGTCGACGTCGGTGGCGTAGATCTTCACCCGGTCGAGGCATTCCTGAAGGCCCATGGCCTCGGCGAACGCGATCGCGAGCGAGTACGGTTCCTCGCCGCTGGAGCAGCCGGCGCTCCAGATCCGGATCTCCTCCTCACCCTCGGCGGTGGCGAGGATCTTCGGGATGATCTCTTCCTGGAGGTACGTCCAGGCCTCGGCATCGCGGAAGAAGCTCGTGACGTTGATGAGAATGGTGTTGAAGAGGTAGCTGAACTCGTCGGCGTCCGTCTCGAGTCGGTCGCGGTAGTCGGTCCAGCTCTCGACGCCGATGTCGGTCATCCGTTTCTGGATCCGACGCGCAAGCGACGACCTCTTGTAACCGGTGAAGTCGAAGCCGCGGGCGTCGCGGATGAACACGAGCAGCTCCTCGAGCTGTCCATCTAGCTGTCCATCGACCTGTCCATCGATCGGTGACTCGGCGCGTGGGCCCTGGTTCTTGGGCTCCTGGTCGTCTGTCATCATGCTCTCCGCTGTCTGACCAGCCCGTCGAGGACGCTGGCGATCTGGTCGAGGG
Organism: Nocardioides sp. NBC_00850; assembly: GCF_045207335.1. Classification (NCBI taxonomy): domain Bacteria; kingdom Bacillati; phylum Actinomycetota; class Actinomycetes; order Propionibacteriales; family Nocardioidaceae; genus Nocardioides; species Nocardioides sp. NBC_00850. The sequence continues at coordinate 4,646,741 of NZ_CP108845.1, read as the reverse complement.
GGAGGACGAAGTCCGCCGCTCCGGTGGCCGCTGCGGCCTCGGGCATCCCGTTGAACTCGGCCGTCCCTGGGTCCTCGACGATCACCGTACCGCCACGGTCGCTGACCGCGGTCACCCCCATCGAGCCGTCGACCCCGGTGCCCGTCAGTATGCAGGCGATCGCGCGGTCACCGTACGTCGCGGCGACCGACTCGAACAAGAGGTCGGCAGAGGGACGCACGAAGTGGACCAGCTCGCTCTCGGTGAGGGTCAGCACGCCGCCTTCGCGGACCAGGAGGTGGCGGTCGGGCGGCGCGATGTACACGATCCCCGGCGCTGCGCTCTCGCCGTCCTCGGCGAGCTTGACACGCAGTCGGGACCGGCGTTGCAGAACCTCGGCGATGACGGTCTCGTGGCGCCGGTCGAGGTGCTGGACGAGGAGGAGCGGGACCGGTAGGTCCGCGGCGAGATCCGCGAGCAGGAGACCCAAGGCGGTGACCCCGCCCGCCGAAGAGCCGATCGCGATGACATCGAACGCCGTGGATCGCGCCGGGGCAGCCGCAGACACGTCATCGAGCATAGCGGAGGACCCGTTCGAGAGTGGGACTTCGGCATGGGTCCGGCACGATCTATCCGGACGCATGTGGGGAGCGTGGCCGAGGTGGCATCGGCAACCGCTGCGGACCTGGCCGATATCCGTTGTTCACGACCGCTTCGGCGATGCTTCTCACCGTGACGCCCCGGCGGCGCGCTTGGTCGCGGAGCCTGCCGAAGGCCTCGTCGGCATCGATCGACTCGCTGGCGACCAGGACCCCCTTGGCCTGCTCGATGATGACCCTGGAGTCGAGTGCGTGCTGGAGCTGGCCGACGGCGTTCTTTTCGTGGGCCAAGCGCGTCGCCGAGGTCAGGCACGCGGAGGTCAGCGCACCGATGAAGCCGGCGAGACCGAGATCCTCGCTGGTCCAGAGGTGCGGCTCCTGGGAGTAGAGGGTGAGGCCGCCTTCGCCGTCCTCCTGACCGAGGGGAAGGAGGACGTGCGCCATCGTACGGATGCCGAGACTGTCCGCGACCTCGAGCTCGGCCCTCATCGACTCCTCGGTGAGGGATACGTGGCGCAGGTCCTGCACCACGGCGACGGTGGCCGTGCGGGTGTCGGCCATCGCCATGAGCCGGTCCCCGAGCAGCGGTGGGGCAGGGAGGTCCCTCAGCGAGGTGAGCCGAGGTGTGGCCCGAGAGAGCACGGCGTCATGGGCGTTGCTGAGCACCGCCGCGTCGACGGACATGAGACGGCATGCCGCTGCGGTGATCACGTCCAGGCCGTTGGACGGTAACTCGCCTGCGGCGAGCACAGTGACAAGGTCGCTCAGGTCTGGCCAGGGTGTCTCCGGGTTGCTCACGCTCGCGTCTCTCCCCTCGCCTCGATCATGCCCCTTCGGGACGCGTCGCGCCACTCGCTCTGTGTCACAGGGCCAAGCGGGAGTCGACAAGTGGAGAAGGCACCGAAGTGGTGCCCGCCGGGGCGTACGGGATGTCCCAGTGCATGACGGAGCCGCCGCCCGGGTCGAGCGTGAAGGTGCAGTGTCCGCCCAGGTGCTGGGCGCGGTCGAGCATCCCGACGAGGTCCAGGCCGACACCGGCTCTGCGCTGCCAGGCGCCGCAGTCGGTGACCATGACGTCGATGGCGCGCTCGCCGATCGCGATCGTGATGTCGGGCCGGCCGCGGCCCGAACCCGCGGCCGCTGAGACGACCACACCCCCGAGGAGCTCGGCCAGGCCTCGGGCCACGGTCGCTGGAAGCCGGGCGAGGTCGCCGTGCACCGAGATGCTCGCGCTGGGCGCCGACAAGTCGGCGCTCGCGTCGAGCAGTGTCTGCAGGATGAGGCCGTTCGTGTCGTGGTCGATGTCGTGATCGTCGCGCCGGTCGAGTCCGAACGCCAGTCTGCGAAGGCCTCGGATGATGTCGTCGATGTCGCCGACTGCGTCTCGCAGCCGGTCCGCCGCGGGTCCTTGGACCGAGCTGTTGATCGAGACGAGCTCGAAGCCGAGAGTGAGTAGGCGCGCCATCGCCACGTCCCGAAGCTCTTCGGCGATGCGCTCACGCTCTTGCAGAAGGTCTCGGCCGGCATCGTTGGTCGAGGTTGGTGTTGACATCGCTGCTCCCCCAAGAGCCGAGACGTAACGGATCGACTACCGGGGTCAGGGGCGTTGGGCTCGTGGTCACGGGGGGACCGCGAGGTCAACAGCAGACTATCAGCCGGGCGACGCCAGTGACACGATCCGGTGGCTAGCGAGCGAGCGTGTGGAGGAGACCCGTGACGGCGGCCGCGGCGGCATCGGCGTCCTGGGCGCGGATGGCGTCGAAGACGGCGAGGTGCTCCTCGGCGATCTCGGCCGTCTCGTCGACGAGGTGGATGGTGGCGCGCAGGGTGTCCTCGAATCCGGCGTAGAGCTCGATGAGGAGCGGGTTGTGGGTCGCGGTGACCACGCCGAGGTGGAACTCCGCGTCGGCCTCGGCGAAGGCGTCGGCGTCCCCGGTCGCGACGGCAGTGGCGCGCCGTTCCATGATCGCGGTCAGGGATCGCAGGTCGTCCTCGGAACGACGCTCGGCGGCCAGTGCGGCGGCGCGGGTCTCGATCGCGTGGCGGACCTCGAGGACGTGCGCCAAGTCGACCCGGCCGACCTGACGCCGCATCATCGCGGCGACCTCGTTGGAGGCGGCGACGTACGTCCCGTCCCCGCGTCGCACCTCCAGCACGCCGGTGTGGGCCAGCGCGCGTACGGCCTCGCGGACCGTGTTGCGGCTGACGCCGAGAGCCGCGGCGAGCTCGGGCTCGGGCGGGATGCGGGCGCCGACGGCCCACTCGCCGTCGGCGAGCAGAGCGCGCATGCCGTCGATCGCCTGGTCGACCAGGGAGCGAGGCGTGGTGGTGGAGAGCGGCACGTGCCGTCCTTTCATCCAATCATCCGATGTCTGGCATCCTAGATGGCGTGAACTCCCGCATCCAGTCCCGCCCCGATTCTCCGCCGTCGAACACAGCCGTTCGGTCGACGGCGTGGCTGCTGATCGCGGTCCTGCTGGTCGCCGCGAACCTGCGCGGGGGCATCACGTCCCTCGGTGCCCTGCTCGACAGTCTCGACGGGCTCTCGGCCGGAACCCGGGCCTTCCTGACCTCGCTGCCGGTGCTCTGCTTCGCGGTCGTCGGTGCGACGGGGATGACGCTCGCGCGCCGGCTCGGCGTACATCGTGGCATCGGCGTCGCGCTCGGCCTCCTGGTCGCCGGGCTGCTGGTCCGGGTGATCGGCGACCCCTGGCTCCTGCTCGCCGGCACGTTCGTCGCGTGCGCCGGCATCGCGCTCGCCAACGTACTTCTTCCCGCCGTGGTCAAGGAGGGCTTCCCGAACCGGGTCGGCGCGGTCACCGGTGCCTACAGCGCGGTGATGTCGCTCGGCGCGGCGATCGCAGCCGGGGTCACGGTGCCGATCGCGCATGCGGCCGGAAGCTGGCGGGTCGGCCTCGGTGTCTGGGCCCTGCTCGCCGCCCTCGCGCTGCTGGCGTGGGTGCCGCACCTGCGCGACCGCGGCCTGCGCCGAGACGGCGCGGTCCGGGTCCCATTGTGGCGCGAGCCGGTGGCGTGGGCCGTGACCGTCGTCTTCGGCACCCAGTCGCTGTTCGCGTACGTCGTGATGAGCTGGCTGCCGAGCATCTACGCCGACGCCGGCTTCAGTCACGCGACGGCCGGGCTGCTGCTCGCGGTGAGCATCCTGGTCGGCGTACCCGTGTTCTTCCTGGCCCCGACACTCGCGATCCGGGCATCGTCGCAGGGCCACCTGATCGCGGTCCTGACCGCGCTGCTGGCGATCGGGTTCGCCGGGCTCTGGGTCGCTCCAGTCGCCGGCGCCTGGCTCTGGGCGGTGCTCGTCGGCATCGGTGGCGCGGTCTTCCCAGTGGCCCTGACCCTGTTCAGCATCCGCACCGCAACGACCGCCGGCACCACCGCGCTGTCCTCGATGGCACAGAGCATCGGCTACCTGCTCGCTGCCGCCGGCCCGTTCCTCGTCGGCCTGCTGCGCGAGTCCACCGGCTCGTGGTCGGTCCCGATCGCGCTCCTGCTGGGGCTCGCGCTCGTCCAGATCTTCGCCGGGTACGTCGCCGGCCGCCCGGTCGTCATCGGAGCCCGTGTCGAGGACTGAAGCACTCGTCAACCGCTCCGAAACCGGGTTACACTTGCATCAGTTGGCTTCAAGTGGGTGTAGGAGGTTCCGAGATGTCGGAGATGCTGAACGACGATGTGCGGATGCTCCGTGCGGCCCTCGACGACGCGGATGAGACGGTGCACGTCTCATTGAGCCTGCCGCGAGCGAGCGCCGAGAAGGTGCTGGCCCTCCTGGATGCGGAGCGTACGTCGGGTGCGGTTGTCGTGCCGATCAAAGAGGCGTTCACGACGACGGAAGCAGCCAGCTTCCTCGGTGTCTCCCGCCCGACCTTGATGAAGATGATCGCCGCCGGCGACATCGAGCACATCATGGTGGGCTCTCACCACCGGATCCCCGCTGAGCCTTTGGTGGCGTTCGAGCGGGCGAGACGAGCCCGGCGAGCGAAGGCAGCGGAGGCACTCGCGGAGTTCTCGAACGAGATCGGCTTCGTCGATTGACCCTCAGTGTTGTTCTCGCGGACGCCAACATCCTCTACTCCCGCACGCTTCGGGACTACTTCCTGTACGCCGCTGATGCCGGTGCCATCGAGCTCCATTGGTCCCAGGAGATCCTGGACGAGATGTCGCGCAACCTGCGCGCCGGTCTCGGGATCGACACCGAGCACACCGATCGGCTCGAACAGCTGATGAACGCTTATCTGGAGTACGCCCTCGTCGAGATCAGTGACGAAGCGACGAACGAGGTCGCCGATGTCGAGATGGATGCAAAGGATCGACACGTTCTCGCTGCCGCGGTCTCGGCGGAAGCCGACATCCTGCTCACCGACAACATCCGGCACTTTCCGAGGGCATGGATGGATGGTCGTGGCATCGAACTGGTCGGCTCGGGAGACTTGCTCATCCGCCTGGCCGAGTCGGTGCCCGGAAAGGTCCGTTCAGCGCATGACGTGACCCTGCGGCACTCGAAGAAGGACGAGAGCGACCTCCTCGCCACGCTGGCGCGATGCGTTGGCGATCCTGCTGTTGCTGCGATCCGCCGAGTGCTAGCTGGGGAATGATCGCTGGGATCACGCGAGAAGGGTCGTAGACCCACCTCGGCTCGCGGGATCGCATACCGTGGACGGTATGGCTACCGAGCTGTCGTCGTTCACCATCGCGCCACTCAGCCCTGAGACCTGGCCGGCGTTCGATGCACTGGTGCAGCGGCACAACGGGATCTTCGGTGGCTGCTGGTGCATCTGGTTCCATCCGGACGGACCGGAACGCGGCCAAGGCGCTGAGGCGAACCGGGCGCTGAAGAAGGCCTACGTCGAGAAGGGCGAGGCGCATGCCGCGCTGGTGATGGACGGGGACGAGGCCGTCGCCTGGGCCGAGTACGGCACCCCGGCCGAGCTGCCCACGCTCCACCACCTCAAGCAGTACGACGCGACGAAGACCGCGGACCCCGACTACCGGATCACCTGCGTCTTCGTCGACAAGCGCTACCGGCGACAGGGCGTGACGGAGCTGGCCATCACCGGTGCGCTCGAGCAGATCGCCCAGGCCGGTGGCGGGCGGGTCGAGAGCTACCCGCACGACCTGACCGACCAGACCAAGAAGATGTCGTCGTCGTTCCTCTACAACGGCACCCGTCGACTCTACGAGCGGCTCGGCTTCACCTATGACCGGCCCAAGGGCCTGAAGAACTGCGTCATGGTGAAGACGGTCGAGCCTGCCTGAGGTCAGGGTCGTAGGCCCGGATTCTTTGCGCCCCTAGGCAATTCTGGGTCGATCGGAGCGACCCGGACGCCGAGTGCGGAGAGTGCGTAGCTGGCCAGCTGCTGCTCGGCGCGCTCGAGGGTCAGCGACGAGTTGTGGGCGAGCAGGTGGAGGCCGAAGGCGTCCTCGAGGGCGACGAAGTTGCGGGCGATGGCCTCGGCCGAGTCGGTCAGCGTGAAGACGCCGGTCGCGCGCCCGACCTCGAGCACGGCGGTGTAGAGCGAGACCTCGCGGTCGAAGAGCAGCGTCATCAGGGTGGCATGCATCGGGCTGCGGCTCGCGTTGACCGAGATCTCGTCGAGGACCTGGCTCAGGAGGAGGTCCTCACCTCGGGGAAGACCCGAGTACATCAAGCGGCCGAGCTTCTCTGCGGGGGACAGGTCGCCCTCGATCGCCCGCTGCCGGGACCAGTAGTAGCGGTCGGTCGCGGCCTGGTGGGCGGCCTCGATGAGGCCGTCGAGCTCGGGGTAGTAGTAGGCGATCAGGCGCGGTGAGATCCCGGCCTCCGCGGCGATGTTCTTCATCGTGGCGCCGGCCAAGCCGTGGGCCGCGATCACGGTGAGTGTTGCCGCGGTCAGGTGTTCGCGCCGAGCGGCTTGGTCCTTGCGTCGAGCCATGCTCAACCGTAACGCGTATGTGAAATCTGCGGGCGAATGATTGACACCTGATGTGGCGGGGCTCATATTTGCGGTGAAGCGCAAAGAAAGGATCTGCTTGTGCGTACCCACCAGGACTGGCGAGAGATTGCCGCCGAGGTCCGGCTCCGGACCCGACCGTTCATCGGCGGCCGTTCCGTCGACACCGCGGAGGGCTCCTTCGAGAACCGCAACCCCGCCTCCGGCGCGCTGCTCGCCGAGGTCGCCGACGCCGGTGCCGCCGGTGTCGACGTCGCCGTGCGGGCGGCGCGGGCGGCGTACGACGACGGGGGCTGGTCGCGGGCGGGTGTCGCCTTCCGCCGGGAGCGGATGCTCCGTTTCGCCGACCTTCTCGCCGACCATGCCGCCGAGCTCGCCGTCCTGGACTCGCTCGACATGGGCAAGCGGGTCGTGGATGCGTACGACCTCGATCTGCCGTTCTCGGTGAACCTGTTCCGCTACTACGCCGAGGCGATCGACAAGATCAACGATGAGGTCGCCCCCACCCCTCCGGGCACGACAGCCCTCGTCCGCCGCGTCCCGCTCGGCGTCGTCGGTGCGGTCGTGCCGTGGAACTACCCGGTCGACATGCTCGCCTGGAAGGTCGCCCCAGCGATGGCCGCGGGCAACAGCGTCGTGCTCAAGCCCGCCGAGCAGTCGCCGTCCTCGGCGCTGCGGATCGCCGAGCTCGCCGCCGAGGCCGGGATTCCTGACGGCGTCCTCAATGTCGTCCCCGGACTGGGGGAGACCACCGGCAAGGCGCTCGGCCTCCACCCGGACGTCGACGTGCTCGCGTTCACCGGTTCGACCGAGGTCGGTGCGTACTTCCTGCAGTACGCCGGCCAGTCCAACCTCAAGCAGGTCTGGCTCGAGTGCGGCGGCAAGAGCCCGCACGTCGTCTTCGCTGACGCCGAGGACCTCGCCGCCACGGCCAAGCAGACCGCCTTCGGCATCTGGTTCAACCAGGGCGCGGTCTGCTCGGCGCACTCCCGCGTCCTGGTCCAGCGCGAGGTCCACGAGGAGTTCGTCGACCTCGTCGCGAAGGAGGCCGCGGCGTACGCCCCCGGAGACCCGCTCGACCCGGCCGCCGGGATGGGCGCGATCGTCTCGCCGGAGCAGACCGACCGGATCATGCAGTTCGTCGACGACGCCAAGACGTCAAAGGCGCGCCTTGTCACCGGCGGCGAGCGGGTCACCCGCGACGGCAGCGACTGCTACGTCCAGCCCACCGTCTTCGACGACGTCGACCCGGCCTCCACCCTCGCCCGCGAGGAGGTCTTCGGGCCGGTCCTGGCGGTCACCGCCTTCGACACCGAGGACGAGGCCGTCGCGCTCGCCAACGACACCCCGTACGGCCTGGCCGCTTCGGTCGCGACCAGCAGCCTGAGCCGCGCCCACCGGCTCGCCGACCGGATCCACGCCGGCACCGTGACGGTGAACGGCGTCGACGCCTTCAGCGCCTGGACCCCGTTCGGCGGGTTCAAGGGCTCCGGCTTCGGGCGCGACCTCTCGCTGCACGCCCTCGACAAGTACGTCGGTCTCAAGACCGTCTGGATCAACCACTGACCTCCAGCCCGACCAGCCAGGGACACACCATGACGCAGACCAACCAGCCGACCGCCCTCGCGGCCGAGCAACAGTCACATCTACGCAAGACGCTGCGGCGCTTCGACATCGTCTTCCTGCTCATCGCCGCCGTCGTCGGCCTCGAGACCCTCGGGCAGGTCTCGCTCTACGGCGCCGAGGCGTTCACGTGGGCCCTCGTGCTCGCGGTCTTCTTCCTCGTGCCGTACGGCCTGATCTTCGCCGAGACCGGCGCCGCGTTCAGCGAGGAGGGTGGGGCATACACCTGGGTCCGGGACGCCTTCGGGCGCCCGGCCGCCGCGGTGGCCGCGATCCTGACCTGGATCACCCAGCCGGTGTGGGTCGGTGGCTCGATGGCCTTCCTTGCCGCCGAGACGGTGAGCGTCTACATCACCCCGCTCGAGCACGGCTCGCTCGGCGACTACCTGTTCAAGATCGTCTTCATCTGGATCACCGTGGTCGCCGCGATCGCCAGCCTCGCCAAGGGCAAGTGGCTGCCGACCAGCGGCGCGATCCTCAAGGTCGGCCTGCTCGCCTTCTTCGTGCTGACCACGATCATCTACGCCGCGAAGAACGGCGTCGTCGACCTCAGCGGCGGCGACTTCAGCCCGACCCTGCTCGGCCTGTTCGGGTCGGTCCCGATCCTGCTCTTCGCCTACCTCGGCTTCGAGTCCTCCAACAGCGCCGCCGGCGAGATGGAGAACCCGGCCCGCGACGTGCCGGTCTCGATCTTCCGCTCCTGCGCGACCGCCGCGGTCTGCTACCTGGTGCCGATCTTCGCGATCCTGCTCGTCGTCCCCAGCGACGACATCACCGGCATCGGCGGCCTCCTCGACGCCGTCGGCACCGTCTACTCCGTCTACCGCGCCGCGGCCGAGCCGCTGCTCACGCTCACCGCCGTCGTCTTCGTCTACATCCTGATGAGCCAGGGCGCGGCGTGGATGATCATCTCCGACCGCATGCAGGCGATGACCGCTGCCGACGGCGCCTTCTTCGGCGGGTTCTTCGGCCGCTTCCACGAGGGCCTCGGTACGCCGGTGCGGGTCAACATGCTCTCCGGCGTCGTGGCCACGGTGTTCCTGCTCGTCGCGATGCAGGTGACCGGTTCGGGCGCGTCGATCTTCGGCGTCGTACTCACCATCTCGATCTCCACCTTCCTGCTCAGCTACCTGCTGGTCATCCCGGCCGCGATCCGGCTGCGCACCCGCTACCCCGACCGCCCGCGCCCGTTCCGCGTGCCGGTCTCCGACCGCGGCTTCGCGGTGCTCGGCTGGGTTGCCTTCGCCTGGGTGCTGCTCGGCTCGTGGGTCGCGGTGTTCCCGGGCACCCTCGAGCGGCTGTTCGGGGAGGCGTACCCGTTCAAGGAGATCTGGGGCGTGAGCCAAGTGACCTTCGAGGTCTTCACGCTCGGCACCCTCGGCTGCCTGCTTCTCCTGTGCGGCATCGGGTACGTCCGCGGTGCCAGCGTCCGCGCCGAGGTCGGCGCCCCCGCCCCGTCCGTTCCCACCGAGGAGCCCACCCGATGACCGAGCAGACCGCTGGGCAGAAGCCCGTGGCCGCCCCGTACGACATCCTGTTCGAGCCCGTGCAGATCGGGCCGTTCACCACGAAGAACCGCTTCTACCAGGTGCCCCACTGCAACGGCATGGGCTACCGCGACCCCAGCGCCCAGGCGGCGATGCGCAAGATCAAGGCCGAGGGCGGCTGGTCGGTGGTGTGCACCGAGCAGGTGGAGATCCACGCGACCTCCGACATCGCGCCCTTCATCGAGCTGCGGATCTGGGACGACCAGGACCTGCCCGCGCTCACCCGGATCGCCGACGCGATCCACGAGGGCGGCGGCCTGGCCGGCATCGAGCTCGCGCACAACGGGATGAACGCGCCGAACCAGCTCAGCCGGGAGACCCCGCTCGGGCCCGCGCACCTCCCGGTCGCTCCCGACACCATCGCGCCGGTCCAGGCCCGGGCCATGTCGCTGCAGGACATCGAGGACCTGCGGCGCTGGCACCGCAATGCCGTACGCCGCTCCCTCGAGGCCGGCTACGACGTCGTCTACGTCTACGGCGCCCACGGCTACGGCACCCCGCACCACTTCCTCTCGCGGCGCTACAACAACCGCACCGACGCGTACGGCGGCTCGCTGGAGAACCGGATGCGACTGCTGCGCGAGCTCCTCGAGGACACCATCGACGAGGTCGCCGGCCGGGCCGCGGTGGCCTGCCGGATCACGGTCGAGGAGGAGATCGACGGCGGGATCACCCGCGAGGACATCGAGGGCGTGCTGCGCGAGCTCGGCGAGCTGCCGGATCTGTGGGACTTCGCGATGGGCAGCTGGGAGGGCGACTCGGTCACCTCTCGGTTCGCGCCCGAGGGCCGCCAGGAGGAGTTCGTCGCCGGGCTGAAGAAGCTCACCTCCAAGCCCGTCGTCGGCGTCGGCCGGTTCACGTCGCCGGACGCGATGGTGCGCCAGGTCAAGGCCGGCATCCTCGACCTGATCGGCGCCGCGCGCCCGTCGATCGCGGACCCGTTCCTGCCGAACAAGATCCGCGACGGCCGGCTCAACCTGATCCGCGAGTGCATCGGCTGCAACATCTGCGTCTCCGGCGACCTCACCATGTCGCCGATCCGCTGCACCCAGAACCCGAGCATGGGGGAGGAGTGGCGCCGCGGCTGGCACCCCGAGCGGATCCGGGCCAAGGAGAGCGACTCCCGCATCCTCGTCGTCGGCGCCGGTCCCTCCGGCCTGGAGGCGGCCCGGGCGCTCGGCGTACGCGGCTACGACGTCGTGCTGGCCGAGGCCGGCCGCGACCTCGGCGGCCGGGTGACGTCCGAGTCGAAGCTGCCCGGACTCTCGGCCTGGGGCCGGGTCAAGGAGTACCGCGAGGCGGTCCTCGCCGACCTCCCCAACGTCGAGATCTACCGCGAGAGCCCGATGACCGCCGAGGACATCGTCGAGTTCGGCTTCGAGCACGTCATCACAGCGACCGGCGCCACCTGGCGTACCGATGGCGTCGCCCGCTTCCACACCACCCCGATGCCGATCGCCGAGGGCGCCCAGGTTCTCGGGCCCGACGACCTCTTCGCCGGCCGGCTGCCCGAGGGCAAGAAGGTGGTCGTCTACGACGACGACCACTACTACCTGGGCGGCGTCCTCGCCGAGCTGCTCGTGCAGAAGGGCTACGACGTCTCGATCGTCACCACCGGCGCGCAGGTGTCGTCGTGGACCAACAACACCTTCGAGATCAACCGGATCCAGCGACGGCTCATCGAGAACGGCATCACCCGGGTGACCGACCACGCGGTCACGTCGGTCGGGACCGGCGGTGTCCGGGTCAAGGACGTCTACGCCGGCATCGAGCGTGACCTCGACTGCGACGCCGTCATCATGGTGACCGCCCGCCTCCCGCGCGAGGAGCTCTACCTCGACCTGCTCGCTCGTCGCGACGCCGGCGAGATCGCCTCCGTACGCGGCATCGGCGACTCCTGGGGCCCCGGCACCATCGCCGCCGCCGTCTGGTCCGGCCGCCGCGCGGCCGAGGAGTTCGACGCCGTCCTGCCCTCCAACGACGAGGTGCCGTTCCGGCGCGAGGTGACCCAGCTGGCCTGAGGCGCAAACTCCGCCGGCTGGCGCCCGGTGTGGAGGGACTTCCCCTCCACACCGGGCTTTCTCGCGTGGTCCACCGAAAGAGGTACGACGGGGAGTTCTGCACCGGTTACGCGCTGGTAACCCCTGTTGAACTCCCCGTCGTATGTTGGGGTCGGGCCTGCCGAAAGGCCCGGACCCCATCAGGGATCCGGGCCTTCGACCGATGCGGCTGTGCGCCGTGGATCAGCCGCGCGCCTGACGGTCGTACGCCGCGTAGCTCCGCTGGGTCGCGATGTGGCCGGCGACGTGCTTGGCGTCGTGCCATACGCCCCAGATGAAGGACGAGCCGCGGCGGGAGAGCCAGGGGAGGCCGACGAAGTAGACGCCGGGCTCGGTGGAGACGCCGCGGCGGTGGGCCGGGCGGCCGTTCTCGTCGAGCGCGTCGACCTGGAGCCAGCCGTAGTCGGTCGCGAAGCCGGTCGCCCAGATCACCGTGGTGATGCCGGCCTCGGCCAGGTCGAGGGAGAGCAGCGGAGTGGTGGCGGCGGCAGGGCTGGGGCCGAGGTCGCGGGCCGAGGGCTCCTCGGGCAGGTCGATGCCGTTGCGGGTGACGTACTCGTCGGCGGCGTCGAGGAGGGCGAGGTAGTTGGCGTCGCCCTGGGCGATGTTCTCGGCCAGGTCCTCGCGGAAGGTGAGGGTGCCGGCGTCGTAGGTGTCGGTCATGCCGACGAGCTGGATCCCGCTCGCCTCGAGGGCGCGGAAGTCGACGGTGTGGCCGCCGCGGGCGCCGCTGACGGCGATTGTGACGTGCTCCGCGCCGGCGGCCGGGGTCTCGAGGTCCCAGAGACCGAGGACGCCGAGCCACCAGCAGAAGTCGCGGCCGCGGTAGCTGCGCGGGGGACGGTCGTGGGGGCCGACCGAGAGGTGGACCTGGCGGCCGGAGCGCTGCAGCTCGTCGGCGATCTGGACGCCGGAGGAGCCGGCGCCGACGACGAGGACGTTGCCCTCGGGAAGCTGCTCGGGGTTGCGGTAGTCGCTCGAGTGCATCTGCACGGCGACCGCGCCGTCGGGGACGATCGGCGGGTAGACCGGCCGCTGGAACGGGCCGGTCGCCGCGACGACGAATCGGGCGTCGATGACGCCGTCGGAGGTCTCGACCCGGAAGCCCGGACGGCCCTGGTTGCGGGTCACCGAGGTGACCTCGACACCGGTCCTGATCGGGGCGGCGATCTTCTCGGCGTACGCCTCGAAGTAGGCGGCGACCTGGTCCTTGGTGGCGAACGCGTCAGCGTCGACGTCCTGGAACTCCAGGCCCGGGAACCGGTCGTGCCAAGCGGGGCCGTTGGCGACGAGCGAGTCCCAGCGCATCGTGCGCCAGCGCTCCGCGATCCGGTCACGCTCCAGCACGAGATGGGGGACGCCGTTGTCGCTCAGGTGCTCGCTCACCGCCACACCGGCCTGACCGGCGCCGACGACGAGGACCTCGATCTGTTCGTTGGACATACTCAGATCCTGAGCCGCCGCGTTGCTCGTGTCCAACAGATGTTGTTGGCCTTACCCATCGGATCGACTGATGCAATCACGGCCGACGCCACTGCATCTGTTTCATTGACGATAGTCCTTGGAAACATCTGTTGGACACATGCTCTCGGGCGAGGTGGACTGGTCGTCGTGGAGACCAACAAACCCAGCAGCATCGTCGTCGGCGGGCACACCCGGATCCGCCCGTTCAACACCAGCGTCACCTACCCCGAGCAGAACCTCGACAACGACCTGTGCCAGGCCGTCGTCGCGGGCAACACGGTCTACGTACGCGGTCAGATCGGGCAGGACCTCGACACCAGCGAGTCGGTCGGCATCGGCGACGTCGAGGCGCAGACCGAGCAGGCGATGGCCAACATCAAGATGCTGCTCGAGGAGTCCGGTGCCGAGATGGAGCACCTGGTCAAGCTCACGATCTACATCGTCGACCCGCGCTACCGCGAGACGGTCTACCGGACGATCGGCCGCTGGACGAAGGGCGTGCACCCGATCTCCACCGGCCTGGTGATCTCCGCACTGGCCCGCCCGGAGTGGCTGGTCGAGGTCGACGCGATCGCGGTCATCCCCGGGGTGGCGAAGTGACCTTCTCCGTCCTCGCGACCGACGGCAAGGGCGCCGTCGGCATCGCCGTGACCTCCTCCAGCCCGGCAGTCGCCGCGCGCTGCATCCACCTGCGCCCCGGCGTCGGCGGCGCCTCCTCGCAGAACATCACCGACCCGCGGCTGGGCACCGAGCTGCTCGACGCGCTCACCTCGGGGCTCGACGCCCGGGCCGCCCTCGCATCGGTCACCCAGGGCCGCGAGCACATCGACCACCGCCAGCTGACCGTGCTCGGCCTCGACGGCGCCGGTGCGGCGTACAGCGGGTCCGGGTCGCTCGGCATCCACCACCACGCCGTCGCGCCGCAGGTCGTCGCCGCCGGCAACCTGCTGGCCGGCACCGAGGTCGTCGACGCCGTCGTCGCCGGCTTCGAGGCTGCGACCGGGGACCTCGAGGAGCGGCTCCTGGCCGCCCTGGAGGCCGGGCTGGCCGCGGGCGGCGAGGCCGGACCGCTGCACTCGGCCGGCCTGTCCGTCGTACGCGACGTCGCCTGGCGGGTCACCGACCTCCGCGTCGACTGGAGCGACCACCCGGTCGAGGACCTCCGCGACCTGCTGAAGGTCTGGATGCCGCAGCGCGACGACTACGTGACCCGCGGCCTCGACCCCACCGCCGCCCCGTCCTACGGCGTGCCCGGGGACGAGTGAGTCGATGACCACCTCGAAGCAGTACGCCGCGACCACCGTCAGCAGCGACGCCGAGCGGCTCGTCCGACTCTCCGAGCAGCTGCACGCCAACCCCGAGACCGGCTGGGAGGAGCACAGCTCCTCGCGCTGGGTCGCCGAGTCCCTCGAGGAGGCCGGGTTCACCGTCACCCCGGCCTACCTCGGGCTGGAGACAGCCTTCCTGGCGACCTTCGGCAGCGGCCCGTTCCGCCTCGGCCTGTGCGCCGAGTACGACGCACTCCCCGGCCTCGGCCACGCCTGCGGCCACAACCTGATCTCCGCGATCACCGTCGGCGCCGCCCGTGCCCTCGCCCCGCTGGCCGACGCCGCAGGGCTCACGATCGAGGTCTACGGCACCCCCGCCGAGGAGGGCGGCGGCGGCAAGATCGAGCTGCTCGAGCGCGGCGCCTTCGCCGGCTTGGACCTGGCCATGATGGCCCACCCCGCTCCCGTCGACGTCGCCGAGGCCGAACCGTTCGCGGTGTCGCACTCGCACGTCGAGTACCGCGGCAAGGCAGCCCATGCGGCGGCCTATCCCGAGCAGGGCGTCAACGCCGCCGACGCCTTCACCATCGCCCAGGTCGCGATCGGCCTGCTCCGTCAGCAGCTGCCGCCGACCGTGCGCGTGCACGGCGTGATGACCAACGGGGGAGAGGCGCCCAACGCCATCCCCGCGCGGACCGAGGGCCGCTGGTACGTCCGTGCCGAGAGCCTCGCCCAGCTCGCCGAGACCGAGGAGAAGGTCTGGCGCTGCTTCGAGGCCGGCGCGCTCGCCACCGGCGCGAACCTCACGGTCGAACCCGAGAGCAAGCCGTACGCCGAGTTCCGCACCTTCGCGCCCGCTCTGGCGGCGTACCGGCGCAATGCCGAGGAGATCGGACGCGTCTTCGACCCGGGGACTCCCGCTCGCCGGATGAACCGAGCCTCCACCGACATGGGCAACGTCTCCCAGGTCGTGAACGCGATCCACCCCTACGTCGGCATCAACTCCGGGACCGCCCTCAACCACCAGCCCGAGTTCGCCGCGCACTGCGTCGGCGGGGACGCCGAGAAGGCGCTCCTCGACGCCGCGACTGCGCTGGCCTGGACCGCGCTCGACGTCGCCGAGGAGGCGGCCGCGCGATGACCACCGTCGACGCCCCACTGACCCGCACCGAGCACGACTCCCTCGGCCCGTTCGAGGTCCCGGCGACCGCCTACTGGGGCGTGCACACCGCCCGCGCGCTGCGGAACTTCCCGATCAGCGGCACGACCGTCGAGAGCCACCGCTCGCTGGTCGCGGCCCTCGGCGCGGTCAAGCTCGCCGCCGCACGGGCCAACCACGAGCTCGGGCTGCTCGACGACCGTCGCCACGACGCCATCGCCGCCGCCGCGCAGGAGGTCCGCGACGGGGCCCTCGACGACCAGTTCGTCGTCGACGTGATCCAGGGCGGCGCCGGCACCTCGACCAACATGAACGCCAACGAGGTCGTCGCCAACCGCGCGCTCGAGATCCTCGGGCTGCCGTTCGGCAGCTACGACGAGATCCACCCGCTCGACCACGTGAACCGCTGTCAGTCGACCAACGACGTCTACCCGACCGCCGTCCGGCTCGCCCTGGTCGGGGCGATCGACCGCTTGGCCGAGAGCACCGAGGCCCTCGCCGACTCGTTCGCCCGCAAGGCGGCCGAGTTCAGCGCGGTCCCCAAGATCGGACGTACGCAGCTCCAGGACGCCGTCCCGATGACGGTCGGCCAGGAGCTCGGCGCCTTCGCCATCACGCTCCGCGAGGAACTCGCCCGGCTGGCCGACTCGCGGGTGCTGCTGTGCGAGATCAACCTCGGCGCCACCGCGATCGGCACCGGGATCACCGCGCATCCCGACTATCGGCGGCTCGCCGTCGGGCACCTTGCCGAGATCACCGGACTGCCGGTGGTGGGCGCTGGAGACCTCGTCGAGGCGACCAGCGACACCGGCGCGTTCGTGCAGGTCTCCAGCGTGCTGAAACGGATCGTCGTCAAGGCGTCCAAGATCTGCAACGACCTCCGGCTGCTCAGCTCTGGCCCGCAGGCCGGGCTCGGCGAGCTCCAGCTCCCCGCCCGCCAGGCCGGGTCGAGCATCATGCCCGGCAAGGTCAACCCGGTCATCCCGGAGATGGTCAACCAGGTCGCCTTCTGGGTGATCGGCAACGACCTCACCGTCACCATGGCTGCCGAAGGCGGCCAGCTCCAGCTCAACGCGTTCGAGCCGGTGATGGCGCACGGGCTGCTCCAGGGCTTCACCTGGACCGCAGCCGCCTTCGACTCGCTGCGGGAGCTGTGCGTCGATGGGATCACCGTCGACGCCGCCAAGCTCGCCGCCGCTGCCGCCGGCAACGCCGGCCTTGCGACCGCCCTGACCCCGCTGCTCGGCTACGCGCGGTCCGCCGAGATCGCCAAGGCCGCGCTGAGCGGTGCGGGCGACGTACGGGATCTGGCGCTTGCCGCCGGTGGTCTCGACCCGGTCGTGCTCGACGCGCTGCTGCGTCCCGAGACGCTCGCGAACCTCGATGCGACCGGCGTCGACAGCGTGAACGGGGCCAAACGGGAGTGACTTCGGGCAGGATGGCTCGCATGGCCGAGCCGTCCTTCACCCTGACCCAGCTGCGCTACTTCGCCGCGGCTGCGGAGCTGGGCAGCATGACCGCCGCGTCGCGGCAGCTCGTGGTCTCGCAGTCGGCGGTCTCGACGGCTGTCGCCCAGCTGGAGAAGGAGCTGGGCGTCCAGCTGCTGCTGCGCCACCACGCGCGCGGCCTGACCCTGACGGCTGCCGGCGAGGAGTTCTTCCGCGAGCTGCGCAGCTACCTCGTCCACACCAGCGAGCTGGTCGAGGTCGCACGCTCCGCCGGCCAGGCGCTCGTCGGCGACCTCGCCGTCGGCTGCTTCACCACCCTCGGACCGTTCGAGCTGCCGCGGCTGCTGGCCGCCTGCGAGCAGGACCACCCCGGCATCCACGTCTCCGTCGTCGAGGACGAGCACGCCGCGCTCAAGCACGCGCTGCGCTCGGGCAGCTGCGAGCTGGCGCTCATGTACGGCTACGACCTCGACGACGACATCGACCACGTCCGGGTCGGCCTCGCCGCGCCGTACGTCCTCATCGGCAAGGGCCACCGGCTGGCTCGCCGCAAGAAGGTCGCGCTCGCCGAGCTCGAGGAGGAGCCGATGGTGCTCCTGGACCTGCCGCACAGCGGGCAGTACTTCGAGCGGCTCGTCGAGTCGGCCGGCTTCCGCCCGCAGATCCGCCACCGCAGCGCCGGCTTCGAGACCGTCCGGGCGATGGTCGCGAACGGCCAGGGATGGTCGGTCCTCAACCAGCGCCCGGCGAGTGACACGACGTACGACGGTGCGCAGATCGTGACCCTCGAGATCACCGACCCGGTCGAGCCCCTCGAGGTCGTGCTGGCCTCGATGAAGGGCGTACGCCTCACCGCCCGCGCCCAGGCGTTCGTCCGCTCCTCGGGCCGGGCAGCGCGACGGCGGGAAGGCCGCTGACGCGACCTCCCCGCCGTGGGAGTGCTCGGTGCCTCAGGCGTGCGAGGCGAGCGCCATCTCGCTCGGCGCGAGCTTCCGGCCGCGCGCCAGCAGGTAGTAGATCGGCGCGGTCGCGACCAGGCCGATGATCCAGCTCAGGTCGGCGCCGTTGAGCCTGTCCGCGACCGGCCCGGTGTAGAGCGGCGTCGCCATGAACGGGATCTGGACGACGATGCCGATCACGTAGGCGAGGATCGCCTGGCCGTTGAAGCGGCCGTAGATGCCGCCGTCGGCCGCGAAGATCGAGTCGAGGTCGTAGTTGCCGCGGTGGATCAGGTAGAAGTCGATCAGGTTGATCGCGGTCCACGGGACCAGCACGACGAGCAGCGCGAGCACGATGTCGACGAAGTGCGAGATGAAGTTGCCGGAGACGCCGATGGCGAAGTACGTCGAGGCGGCCATCACCACCAGCGAGAGCACCACGCGGCTGCGGGCGGTCGGGATCCAGCTGGCGACGAACGTCTGCACGCAGGTGATGACCGAGAGCACGGTGCCGTAGAGGTTGAGCGCGTTGTGGCTGATCACCGAGAGCAGGAACAGGACGAGCAGCGGGGTCCCGAACGCGCCGGTGGTGTCGCGCACCCCGGTCATGACCTCGACGCCCGGCTTCATCGCCAGCGCCACGATCGCGCCGAAGACGAACGGCAGGATCGAGCCGAGGGTGCAGCCGAGGTAGGTGGCGGTGAAGGTCGCCTTCACCCCGACGCTCGCCGGCAGGTAGCGGGAGTAGTCCGAGACGTACGGCGCGAACGCGATCTGCCACAGGGCACCCAGCGATACCGTCGCGAGGAAGCCGGCGGTGCTGTAGCCGCCCTGCGTCCAGAAGCCCGCGGGCACGCCGGAGACGAAGATCGCGACGGTGCCGAGCACGATCCCGATGCCCAGGACCCAGGTCGCGACCTTGTTGAGCGAGTGGATCACCTTGTAGCCGATCACGGCGATCAGGCCGGAGCCGAGCGCCCCGAGGACGATGCCCGCCTCCACCGGGATCGGGTCGGCGATGCCGTGCAGCGACTGGCCGGCGAGGACGATGTTGGAGGCGAAGAAGGCCAGGTACATGACCGCCGCGATCACCACGACGATCAGTGCCCCGTAGGAGCCGAACTGGCCGCGGCTCTGGATCATCTGCGGGATGCCCATCTGCGGGCCCTGCGCCGAGTGCAGCGCCATGAAGACACCGCCGACGAGGTGGCCGACCACGATGGCGACGACGCACCAGAACAGGTCGAGGCCGAAGACGGTGACGCCGGCGGCACCGGTGACGACGGGCAGGGGAGCGATGTTGGTCCCGAACCACAGGGTGAAGAGGTCGCGCACCTTGCCATGGCGGTCCTCGGGTGGGACGTAGCCGATGGTGTGCTTCTCGACGACTGGCTGGTCTGTCATGGTTCATTCTCCAAAAGGTGTGAGGCGCCCCACCATGGTCGTGACTCGCCTGTTCCTCTGGCAAACGAATCCTTTTGGCGTAATGCATCGGCAGAACCGATGACTGGCTCTGGTTGCGTGCGTCGCGGCGGCTAGATTTGCGCAGGTGAGGATCACGGTCGTACGCGGGGACATCACCGAGCAGCAGGTCGACGCGGTCGTGAATGCCGCCAACTCCTCGCTGCTGGGCGGGGGAGGGGTGGACGGGGCGATCCATCGGCGAGGTGGTCCGGCGATCCTCGAGGAGTGCCGGCGGCTGCGGGCCGGACATCTCGGC
Source organism: Nocardioides sp. NBC_00850 (assembly GCF_045207335.1). Lineage (NCBI taxonomy): Bacteria > Bacillati > Actinomycetota > Actinomycetes > Propionibacteriales > Nocardioidaceae > Nocardioides > Nocardioides sp. NBC_00850. Next base: position 4,626,988 of record NZ_CP108845.1, on the reverse strand, counting down.
GGCGGTCTGCCGGTCGGGCAGGCGGTCGCGACGACTGCCGGCGACCTCTCGGCGCGGTGGGTGATCCACACGGTCGGGCCGGTCTATACCGACGGCCAGGACAACCCTTCGACAGGCTCAGGACATCGCATCGCCCTGCTGGCGTCGTGTTTCCGTGAGTCGCTCCGGGTGGCCGACGAGCTCGGGGCGCGCACGGTCGCGTTCCCGGCGATCTCGACCGGCGTCTACCGCTATCCGCTCGACGAGGCCGCGTACGTCTCGCTGTGGACCCTCGCCCGGACCCCGACCTCTGTCGACGAGGTGCGTGTCGTGCTCTTCGACCAGAAGGCGTACGACACCTTCGACCGCGCCCGCGAGGCCCTCGATCCCTCCGATGCCCAGGTCGAATCTGAGCTGCGGAGCATGCCGGAGACGATGTGGCGCGAGGCCTTCCGGGCCGCCGACGCGCTGACTGCTGAGGACCGCGACTTCGCCTGGGGTGGCGGGCAGAAGACCGAGAGCGGCGCGATCCAGATGCCGTATCCCGCCTACAGCGACCGGGTCCGCCAGCTCTACCGCTCGCTCCCGGGCGCCTCTGTCGACTGGATGAAGTGGATGTGGGGGAATCCGCTTCTCTCCGACCCCTCGCTGCTCGCCGCCGCGCCGGTCGCTGACGCTGCTCGGCTCGCCACGGTCTATGTTCGTGGTGAGCGGTTCAACGACGGTGTCTTCGGGCGTGCACTTCAGGACGGGTCCATCGATGCGATCGTCGCTCGGTTGCGTACGTGGTTCGAGAGCGAGCGCTGAGCAGTGATGACCCATGTCTCGGGACCGAAAGGAAGCATTGTGAGCACTCGCACTGTCGTCATGGCGCTCGCGATCGCGCTGATGGCGTCGTCGTGCGCGGCCAACCGGGGCGACCAGCTGGCCGATGAGCTGAGCGATCGGCTCGAGGGTGTCGACGGCATCGAGCGGGTGGAGGTCGGTGGCAACAACGTGCTGCCGTTCGCGGGTGACGCCAGCGGAACCATCGTCTTGGAGGACGGGATCAGCACGGCGCGGGCCGCTGAGATCGCCGCGATCCTCGAGCCGTACGTGTCCGGGGAGAGTCCCGACTACGAGCTCATGCTCGGGATCGACCGCGTCGATCTCCAGGTGAGCCCATCCGAGGAGAGCAACGCGAGCGGGTTGCGGTTGCTCGACGAGGTGCGGCAGCGCACCGATCTGGGCAGCGCGACCATCGCCTACGGCGCTGGGTCACAGGCATGTGTCGTCGCGGCGAAAGCGAGTGCGGATGCGGTGACGGCCTATCACGGCTTGGTTTCGCTCCGGGCCGCGACGCCGGGCTGTGAGCGCGCCGGTGTGCTGGTGACCCACGGAGAGGATCAGAGCGTCACCGATGCGGCTGACTACTGGGAGCACGTCGAAACGTTGCCTGAAGCGGTTTCGATGACGGAGCCGATCGCCGGCCTCCGCGAGATCCGGGATCGGCTCGAGGTCGTGAGCTATGCGATCAGGCCGGGCTCGCTGGTGCTGGAGATGAGTCGCGGCGAGGACGTGGTTGCGGCCGACGAGCTCGCGCGCAGGACGCCCGGTCAACGCGTCAGCGTCAGCGGCGGCAAGATCAGTGCCTGGAGCCAGGACGTCCCCGCTGCTCAGCTCGTCCTCGATCTCGCTGCGCTCTCGTCGGTGGGGTCGGTCAGCAGCGATACTCGCGGTCTCCAGATCGGTGGCGTCGACCTGGACGATGTCGTCGCCATCCATCAGCAGATTGCACGGGAGCCCGACGCCGCCGGTCTCAGCCGGATCTCGATCTCCGGCACCGTCGCCGGGGATGAGAGATACCAGATTTCCGGACCCCCGGACGTGGTCGCTGAGCGAGTTGCTGCGGCACCGCGGCTTGCTGCCTACGCGCCGTTCACGGTCACCGATGACGACTTCTCGGTGACCGTGGCTATCGATGAGGTGCCCGACATGGTTCGGGTGGTCAAGCCGCTCGCTGGTTTCGGGACGCTGGTTACTGTCAGCGACGACGACGGGCGGGAGGTCACCTTCCGGAGCGCCGGAGACGAGATCGAGGTGTCCGAATCCGAACGGCGCGAGGAGGTCCGGCCTTTGCTCGACGCGATCTGGAGGGCGTGGCGGGGGTGATCTTGGGGGCGCTTGCTTCGGACTGTTCTTCGGGGTTGGGGTGGGCCGCCGACCCGTTCTTGGAGGGTCTTCTCGATCTGGACCGGCGTCAAGGACGCCCTTCGGGCGCCGGCTTCGCCGGCCGCCTTCGGCGGTCCTGGACTCCGGACCAGATCGAGAAAAGAATTGGCTGGCTATCGGGGCGGCGGCCCGGGTGTGGCGCGGCGGATTCTTGCTTGGGACAGGTGAGGTTGATGGGGCGTGAGGGTGGCCCTTCGGGCCACTTACCATCCACAGATGCTAGGTCGTTCGCTCACCGCGAAAACAGTGGTTGACCTGGTAAAATAGATGGTCAGGGAAGGGCTGGAGGCGTAGAATCAGACCCATCACAGCACACCTCTGAAGGAGAGGATGGCGATGAGTCTCGGCCGCCCGATCGACCACTGGGGCACCAACCCCGGCGACGCGATCGACGCTGCCTTGAAGGCCATCGAGGCCGCCCTCCAAGAACTGCTGGCCACCGATCCCGCCTACTGGCGCACCGAGCAGAAGAAAGACCTGCTGGAGCGGTTGGAGAAGCTCCAGGCCCAACAAGCTGCGTTGAAGCTTCGGGTGCTCGCGTCTGCCGGCGATATTGCTGAGGAGAGCGGCGCCAAGGACGCGTCCGCGTGGATGCGCGCTGAGCTACTGGTCGACAAGGCGGCCGCGCGGTCGCAGATCAAACTCGCAGCTGGTGTCGCGAAGTATGACCTCGTTGCGGCCGGCCTTGCTGAGGGTGTCGTGTCCCAGGACAAGGCGAGGGTGATCACGAAGGCGTTGGACAAGATCGACGCCGACCCCGTCGCGAGCGTCGAGGACCTGGTCCTGGCGGAGAAGTTGCTGGTCGACTACGCCACCCGCCTGACGGCGAACGAGCTCTACATCGTGGGCAAGCGGATCCTGGCCGAGATCGACCCGGTCCGGTTCGAGGACGCCGAAGCCCAAGCCCTCCTGGCTGAAGAGGAACGGGCCCAGCAGAAGACGGCGTTGCGAGTCTGGGACAACCACGACGGCACCATCGGGTTCGAGGGTGTCCTCCCGACCTCGATCGGGATGAGGTTCAAGCGGCTGGTCGAGGCCTACGCCCAACCCCGCAAACAGCAGCTGGTCGTCAAGGGCGCGCCTTTGCCGCCGTGGGAGCGGTTGATGGGCCAGGGCTTCGCCCGGCTCCTGGAGACCGTGGACCCGGCCGCGCTGCCCCGTCACGGTGGCGACGCGACCACCATCAACGTGGTGATCTCCCTCGAGGAGCTCCGCAAGGACCTCGGGATCGCGACTCTGGGGTATGACGAGACCAACGGGGCCACGATCTCGGCGGCCGAGGCCCGGCGGATGGCGTGCAACGCCACCATCATTCCCTGGGTGTTGGGCGGCGACGGTGAGGTCCTCGATGCCGGTCGTGGCAGCAGGTTCTTCCAGCCGATCCAACGTAAGGCGATGCGGTTGCAGCAGAAGTGCTGCCAAGCCGAGGGCTGCGACATGCCACCGGAATGGTGCGACGCCCACCACCTAGAACCATGGGCAACCGGCGGAAAGACCAACCTCAAAGACGGCGCCCTGCTCTGCCCCCACCATCACCGCTTGGCGCACAACCCGGCGTACGTCCATGAGCGCCTGCCGGATGGCACGATTCGGTTCGCCCGACGTCCCTGACTGCGCCGTCGGATACCCGCCGGAAGTCGCGGGTGAGGCGCCCTAGTTTCGAGGCATGGGTACGCATGTCGACATCGATCCGGCCATCCTCTACTTCGGTACACCGGTGGTATTGCTCTCCACTCTCAACGAGGACGGCACCACGAACCTGATGCCGATGTCGTCGGTGTTCTGGCTGGGACGTACGGCAGTCCTCGGGATCGGCGCGTCGTCGCAGACCGCGCGCAATCTGAGGGATCGGCCCGAGATCGTGCTCAATCTTCCTGGCGTCGACCTGGTCACCCAGGTCGACCGGCTCGCGCTGACGACGGGCAATGCGGCGATGTCGGCGGCGAAGGCCGAGCGCGGGTATGTGCATGTCTCCGACAAGTACGCCCATGCCGGGCTGACGGCGTACGGATCCGACACGGTGCTGCCGACGTCGGTGGCGGAGTGCCCGGTGCACATCGAGGGGACGGTGGCGGCGCTCCACGAGCTCGGTGAGCCGAAGCTGCTCGCCGTCGAGGTCTCGGTGACCGCGGTGCGGGTCGCACCGGAGCTGCGCCTCGACGGCCACGCCCACCGGATCGATCCTGATCGCTGGCGGCCGCTGGTGATGAGCTTTCAGCAGTTCTACGGGCTGGGGGAGCGGGTCCACCCGTCGCGGCTGGCGAGCATCGACGAGGAGCTCTATCGGTGAGCGGCACCGGAACGACACGTCCGGGCGTCGGATTGTGGTCCGCGTCGACATAGACCTGTGGCGGGCGTCACATCTACGGTCGGTCTGCCTGCCGGGAGGCGGCGGGCTGGTCTCGCTCAGGAGGATCGGTCATGGGTCTCGGGTTTCGGATCTCGTCCAGGCTTCGGCAGCAACGAATCGGCGCCGCGCTCGCGGGCCTCGGCCTGGTGCTGGCCGGGGGAGCGGCTGTCGCGGTCGCACCCGCCGAGACGTCCACGGCCGCCGCCGGTACGTGGTCGGCGAGGACGGCGGGCGGGATGACGACCCAGCTGTACGTCCCCAGCACCGCTCCTACGCTCGGCACCGGGCGTGCGCTCATGGTCAACCTGCACGGCTGCGTCCAGACCTCGGCCGCCCTGCGCGACGGCGGCAACTGGGCCGCGACGGCGGATGCGCGCGGGATGGTCGTGGCGATCCCCGCGGCACCGAACGGCGGCGTACTCCTCGGCTGCTGGGACTACTACGACAGCAACCACTCCCGGACCTCGCCGGGGCGGCACGACGACAACCTCCTCCAGCTGGTCAACGACCTGATCGCCGATCCGGCCCTGGACATCGACCCCGACCAGGTCTATCTGTCCGGGCTGTCCTCGGGTGGTGGCGAGACGATGGTGATGGGCTGTCTCGCGCCCGACGTGTTCGCCGGGATCGGGATCAACGCCGGCCCTTCGGTCGGGACGACCTCGGGGCAGATCGGCTCGGTGGCGGTGACCCAGTCGCAGGTCACCAACACCTGCCGTACGTTCGCCGGCTCCGCCTCGTCGGGGTTCGGCAGCCAGCTCACCTCGGTGATCTACGGCTCCAACGACACCACCGTCGCGCCCGGCTACAACACGCTGAACGCGCAGGTCATGGCCGGGATCTACGGCGCCGGGTCGCAGTCGTCCTTCTCCCTGTCTGGCCTCGACGGCAACAACACCGCCGGCTCCGGCACGCTGTGGTCGGACGGCACCGGCCCGCGCGTGTCCCTGATCCAGAACACCGGGATGGGACACAACTGGCCGGCCGGCGGCGGCCCCGGTGGCTCGTACGTCACGACGAACTCGATCGACTACCCGGCGTACGTCACGGACTTCTTCTTCGACAACAACCGCCGCGTCGAGCGGGGCGCCGAGCCGACGGACCCGCCGACGGAGGAGCCCACCGACCCGCCGACCGAGCCGGGCCTCTACTGCGGCGCTGCGACCAACGCCCAGCACGAGGCTGCCGGCCGCGCCCACTCCTACGGCACCAACCCGTACAACCCGTTCTACGCGAACGTCTCGGAGGACTACCTCGGGCAGGGCGACGCCACCGTGACGACCCTGCAGGAGTCGGCGGGCGGCCGCTTCGACGTGGTCACCGCCTGCTGATCGGGTCACGATTCGCGGAGCCTGAGGCGGCCGAAGATGCGGTTGAGCCAGGGCGGCAGGTACCAGTTGGCGCTGCCGCCCAGCCGCATGGCTGCCGGGACGAGGACACCGCGGATGATCGTGGCGTCGACGAGGATGGCCACGGCCGTACCGATGCCGATCATCTTCAGATACATGACCTCGCCGGAGGCGTAGACGGCGAAGGAGACCGCGAGGGTGACGGCGGCCGCCGTGATCAGTGGGGCGGAGCGTTGCAGGCCGAGGAGCACGGCTTGCCGATTGTCGCCGGTTCGGTCGTACTCCTCGCGGATGCGGGAGACCATGAACACCTCGTAGTCCATCGACAGCCCGTAGACGACGCAGAACATGAGTATCGGGAAGGCGGGGTCGAGAGTGCCGATGGGGGTGAAGCCGAGGAGGTCGGCGAACAGCCCGTTCTGGAAGACGACGGTGAGCACCGCGAACATCACGGCGATGCTCACCATGTTCAGGAGGACTGCCTTCAGAGGGATCAGCAGACTGCCGCTGAACAGGAACAGCAGCACGAAGGTGACCATCAGGATCAGGACGCCGGCCAGCGGGAGCCGCTCCATCAGTGCGTCGCGGAAGTCGACCAGCTCCGCCGGGTCACCCCCGACCACCTGTTCGGTGAAGGGGCTGTCCAGGGAACGCACCTGGTGGACGAGCTCGGTCGGGACACCGGCGTCGAGCGCAGCGCGTGACGGGACCGCCTCGAGACGCTGCCCGTCGGCCTGGTCGAGGCGGTCGGGCGCCGTGGCGATGCGGGTGCCGTCGGCGAAGACCCCGGCAGGGGAGTTGACCTGCACGATCCCGTCCACGGTGGAGAGTTCGGTCGCGTACTCGACGATGTCCTGGGGAGCCACGGCGGGGCCGGTGTTGACGACCTGAAGGGCATCGTTGGGCTCGGCCGAGAAGCCTGCACGCAACTCGTCGTAGGTGTCGCGCACCGAATGTCCTGGCGGTAGTACGCGGTCGTCGGGGACTCCGATCTGAACCCCCGCCGCGGGCGCGGCAAGTGCGATCAGGCTGATCAGCGCGATCCCGCCCCAGGCGAGCGGACGGTCCATCACCCGTCGCCCCAGCCGGTACCAGCGCCCGGCCTCGACCGGCCTTGGGGCAGGGGGAGTGCTGCCGCGCCGGGCCATTCGCGCGCCGATGAGCGCGAGCGCGGCCGGGAGGACGACGATGGCGCCGATGCCCGTGGTGAGGACGGTGAGGACGCCGGCCCATGCGAAGGAGCGCAGGAAGTCGTACGGCAGGACGAACAGCATCGACATCGCTGCCGCGACCGTCAGGCCGCTGAAGATCACCGTACGTCCGGCGGTGTCCAGGGTCTCGGCCAGAGCCTCCGGAACCGACCGCCCTGCGCCGAGGGCTTCGCGGAATCGGGAGATCACGAACAGGCTGTAGTCGACGCCCAAGCCGATGCCCATCACCAGGGTGATGTTCGCGGCGAACGAGGCTATCTCGGTCACACCGGTCAGGGCGCGGAGTCCGGCCAGCGCGCCGACCACGGCGAAGACACCGACGCCGAGGGTCAGCAGCGCGAAGCTGAGCCGGCGGTAGATGATCAGCAGCAGTACGAACATCAGCGGAAGGATGATCAGCTCGGCGCGCACGAAGTCGAGCGCCGCCTGCTCGCTGATCTGAGTCGAGGCCGCCTCTCCGCCGGCCACGCGTACCTCGATCGCCTCACCATGGACCGTGTAGGCGGGGATCAGGCCCGCGATCACCTCACGCGCACTCGTGGCGTCGCCGGCGACGTGGGCGAGAACAACCGCGGAGCCGGCGTCGTCGCTGCGCATGGAAGGGTCTCGTCCGTTCGACCAGTAGGACCAGACCTCCGCCACCCGCGACTCATCGGCGAGGTCGGCGGAGACTGCCATGGCCTCCCGCTCGACCGAGGGATCATCGACGGATCCGCCGGTCGCCTCGACGAGCAGGATGACGTTCGCGGTGCCGGTGCCGAAGCGCTCGGTGAGCTCGTCCTGTGCTGCCACCGACTCGGTGCCCGGCACCTCCCAGCGAGACAGTACGAACGATGACATCGCCCCGGAGGCGACGAACCCGAGAACGAGCAACGCGCTGATCGCGATGCCGAGGATCCATCCGGGACGACGGGCGACAAGGCGGCCCAGCTTCGCCAGCCAGGTCGAGCGGAATGCCGGCGCGGTGGGGGTGGTGGGGGCGGAGGTGGGAATCAATTCGCGGATCGGCTCGACCATTGTCGCGCTCTCCCTGCTAGTTTTACGAGTAGATGCTCGCGATAAATATACGAGTATCTACTCGCATATTTCAAGGAAGGGCGACGATGACCGATCCTGCGGTTCCGATCCGGACACGCCGCAAGCGGCAGGCGCGTGGGGAAGAGCGCATGCGCGAGATCGTGCGTGCGGCCGCGGTGGTCTTCGCCGAACGTGGACCGGATGGGGCGACGACCAATGCGATAGCCGCCGAGGCCGGGATCTCGCCGGGCTCGCTCTATCAGTTCTTCAGCAGCAAGGCCGACATCGCCCGCGCCCTCAGCGAGCACTACGCCGCCGAGCTCTCCGGCGTGCGCCAGACGATCATGGACGTCGGTCAGGGGACGTCGATCGAGGCGTCGATCGACGCCGTGGTCGGTCCGCTGGTTGCGTTCAGCCTCGCTCACCCCGGGTTCAAGGCCCTCTTCGCGCGATCTGATCTGCCGGCCGACATGCGCGATGCCGTCGCCCCGGTCCAGCAGGCCATGCACCAGACGGTCGCGACGCTGATCGCACGGTTCATGACCGAGCGCGAGCCGGCAGACGTCGATCGCATCGCCACCGTCGCGATCCAGATCGTCCGCGGGATGATGCCGCTGATCACCGAGGCTCCCGATCCGGCAACCCGTGAGGCACTCACGGCCGAGCTCCGCACTGCGTTGGCCGGCTATCTCACTCGCGCCTGAACCCCGCGTTGCGCTGACTCCGAGGCGAACTGTCCGGCGTGGCTGACGTAGGCTTCGTCTCCCGATCAGAACGAGGTGCAGCATGACAGCGAGCAGGTCCGCTCGTGAGCGGAAGGCAGCCTCGCAGGCCGGGCCCCTGGCCACGGTGAGGATCGACCTCGACGCTCAGGAGCAGTTCGTCTACAAGATCACCTGCACGGAGTGCGTCGTCAGGGACAGGATCAAGTGGGCGACCTACCGTGCCGGTGAGGACAACGGCTTCATGGCGGCGATGGACCGATGGATCTTCCACCTGACGCAGAAGCATCCCGAGGCGGACGCGCCGTGCCTGAAGTTCCTGCCCGAGGCACAGCAGCGGCTCGAGGAGCGCCGGCAGGGGCGACCCGTCGACTGACGGCGCGTCAGCCTCGCACGGCGGCGGCCTTGATCTCCTCGAACTGCTCGCCCATCCGGGCGGCGAGGGCCTCGGCGGCACGCAGCGGGCGGACCATCACCTTGAAGTCGACGATCCGGCCCTCGTCGTCGTAGGTGAGGAAGTCGCAGCCGTTGAGGTCGAGGCCGTCGACCTTGGCGGTGAACTCGTAGGCGTGGTGGACGCCGTCGTGGATCTCGCGGACGTAGGTGAAGTCCTCGAACACTTTCACCACGGCGCGCAGGATCGCGGCGGTGATCGCCCGGCCGGGGTACGGCTTGAACGCGACCGGGCTGGTGAACACGACGTCGTCGGCGAGCATCGCCTCCACGGCGTCCATGTCCTTGGCCTCGATCGCCTCACGGAAGGTGGTCATCTGGGCTCCTCCTGGGTCGGTTGCTGGAGAGAGCCTAGAGGGACGGGTGGTGCGGCGTGCTCGGCGCGAGCCTCCGACCGCTGTTGAGGGCGTAGCCGATGCCGATCCCGACCGCCGCGGGAGCGAGGACGAGCCCGGCGAGGAACGGAGTCAGGTTCCACAGGTCGCTCCACAGCACGCCGAAGTCGCGACCCTCCTCGAACCAGATCCGGAACGGGCCGCTGAGCCCGACCACGCCGGCGATCAGCGCCCAGCGTACGAAGACGGGCGGGAGGGCCTTCGCGTGGTGGCCGTCCCACAGCCCCCAGATTCCTGAGACGGCGAGCAGCAGTGCGAAGTAGATCAGGCCGGCGCCGATGTTCGCGTCCTCGGTCGGGAAGAGGTTGGTCATCACGATCGAGAACAGGAGGCTGCCGCCGAGGATCACGGCGAGGCGTACGAGGAGCTTCATGTCTCCAGCCTCGCTGATCGGGCTGCGGGGCGCATGAGTGCGAGTACTCAGACTTGCGGGAACGACTCGACGCTTGACACGGATCAGCTACGCCTCGATCGTGTTCGACAACGATTTCGAAGGAGAGAGGAGATCACTACGGCGGAGAAGAGCAGCGACTGGCAGCCCAGCCCGGACCCCGGGTTCGTGCCGGGAGGCGCGGTCCGTCCGACGTCGACGCCGCTCGCCGCCGCCAGAGGCGCGGGCAACGTTGCCGCCCTCACCTTCGACGACGGCCCGAACCCGGGCGAAACGGATCGCTTGCTGGAGATCCTGGCGGCTCACGAGGTCACCGCGGTGTTCTGTGTCATCGGCCAGAACATCACCGCCCCCGGCGGCGCCGAGATCCTTGGGCGCATCGTCGCCGCGGGCCACACGCTGTGCAACCACTCCACGTCCTACGCCGACATGGGCAACTGGTCGCACGCCCAGGTCGAGCGGGATCTCAAGGCCAACCTCGCGACGATCCGAGAGGTGCTGGGGAACCCGGCTCAGAAGGTGCCCTACTTCCGGGCTCCCAACGGCAGCTGGGGCAACACCGGAGAGGTCGCCGCATCCCTCGGCATGCAGCCGCTCGGGCTGGGCAACGTGATCTTCGACTGGGACGGCAACGACCTGTCCGAGGAGACGCTGGCGAGCAACCTCCGCGCGGCGATCCAGCCCGGCGCGGTAGCGCTGGCCCACGACGGTGGTGGCAACCGCGAGAACACCGTCGACGCGATCGAGACGGTGCTCCCGGAGAAGCTTGCCGAGGGATACACCTTCACCCTGCCGCAGGGTGGCATCCCGGGCGCGGACTGGACGCCCAGGCCGTAGGCGGCTCGGCCTCGGCCGGGGCCGGCGACGTCGGCTAGATTGCGCGTCGTGAGTGGATCGACGAACAGCCGGAGTGCCCTGGTGGTCGGTGCGGGGATCGGCGGGCTCACGACGGCGCTCGCGCTGTCCCGGGTGGGGTGGCAGGTGACCGTGCTGGAGCGCGCGCCGGAGCTGGGCGAGGTCGGCGCCGGCCTCTCGATCTGGCCGCGGGCGTGGAAGATCCTCGCCGATCTCGGGGTCGCGGATCGCCTCGTGGACGGGACCCGGCCGGCGATACAAGCGGGGTTGCGGCGGCCCGACGGTCGCTGGCTGGCGAAGGTGGGTCCCGACGCCGCCGAGCGGACCCCGGTGATGGTGCATCGGGCCCGGCTGCACGAGGCTCTGGTGAGCGAGCTGGAGACGCGCGACGGGATCGAGGTACGCACCGGGGTGACCGTCACCGGTCTGGCCGATCTCGATGACATCGACGACGTCGACGGTCGCGGCCCGGCCGACGTGGTGGTCGCCGCCGACGGGATCCGCAGCACGATCAGGAACGAGCTGCACCAGCGTGAGGACGTACGTTATGCCGGCTACACCGCCTACCGCGGCGTCACCGCCGAGCCGGTGCCGGGTGAGGCCTCGACGACGGGCGGGGAGACCTGGGGGACCGGGGTGCGCGTCGGCTACGCGCCGCTGGTGGATGGCCGGACCTACTGGTTCGTCACCGCCAACCGACCGGAGGGCGAGGCCGGCGGGGACCATCACGCCGACGTCACCGCGCTCGTCGGCGACTGGCACGACCCGATCCCGCAGCTGCTGGCAGCGACCCCGCCGAGCGCCGTCCTCCGCGGCGACATCTGTGATCTGCGGCTGCCGCTGAAGCGGTTCGACCACGGGCGGGTCGTGCTCCTCGGTGACGCCGCGCATGCGACCACCCCCAACCTCGGCCAGGGTGCCTGCGCCGCGATCGAGGACGCCGCCGTCCTGGCCGCGCAGCTCGCCGGGCATGCCCGCGTCGAGAGTGCGCTGGTGGCGTACGACCGCACCCGGCGGCCGGCGACCCAGCGGCTGGTGCGGGCCTCCCGGCTGGTCGGGGTGCTCGGCCAGGTCGACAACGGCCCGGTGGTGGCGGTCCGTGACGCCGGGCTCGCGGGGCTCGGCGCGATCGCGGGGCTGCTGAGCAGGTAGGTCCGCGTCACAGCCGGGCGGGCGCCGGTGTCTGGATGGCCATGACGGCTACCTATCTCACCCTGACGCTTATCGCCTCGATCGCCGCGCTCGGCGGGGCGGTGCTCAACCTGACCGGTCACCGGATACCGGTGACCGAGGCCCAACGGCTCTCGGTGCCGATGGAATGGCTGAGGTTCCCGATCGGGGCGTCGTACGGCCTGGGCTTCCTGGGACTGCTGGTCGGGCTGGCGGTCCCGGCGGTCGGGACCGTCGCCGCCGCCGGGTTCGTGGTCTTCTTCGTGCTCGCGATCGGGGCGCACCTGCGGGTGGGGGACCGGAGCCTGGGCCGCGCGGTCGGTGGGCTCGCGCTCTCGCTGGCCACGCTCGTCGTCACCGGGATGTACGCGGCGGGACAGGACGATCTCGGCGGGGCGGTCGAGGCGTACGTCAACGATCTTCCGGACTCGTGGTGGCCGGTCGTGCTGCTCGCGGTGATCCAGATCGGCGACGCGGCGATGTGCTTCAAGCCGGCCAGCTTCATCGCCCAGTGCTTCACCGATGTCGGGCTGCCGCGGGCGCTGTGGCCGGTGATGCCGTGGGTCAAGGTCGCCGCCACCGCGGGCCTGGTCGCCGGGCTGTGGGTGCCGTACGTCGGCGCGCTGACCAGCGCGGCGCTGGTGGCCTACTTCGTGCTCGCCGTCTCGGCCCATATCCGGGCCCGCGACTTCGGCCGCAACTTCGTCCTCAACGCAACGGGGTCGCTGGTCCTGTGCGTGGCCGTCTTCGTCTTCTGCTTCCTCGGCTGAGGCGGTCTACGCGGTGCCGAACAGGGGCAGGCACGGCTCCACGCCGCTGACCGCGATCTCGCTGCGGTCGTTGAGCTCCCACCGTTCCCGGCCGAGCCGGAGGCGGTGGGAGACGAGCACCTCGCCGTCGCGTACGTCGCGGGAGATGCCGTCGGGCTCGTAGCCGAGCTTGGTCGACACCCCGACCGAGGCGGCGTTGTCGGGGAAGGCCTCGGAGGTGGCGTAGGCACCGCCGAGGTGGTCGAAGACCAGGGTGAGGGCGCCGAGGCGGGCCTCGGTGCCGAAGCCGCGGCGGTGGTGTCGCAGGCCGAGCCAGGACGCGGTGCTGACCTCGCGTCGGGTGGCGAACTCGCTCGCCGAGACCCACACGACCCCGATCGGGTCGCCGTCCAGGAAGGCGGCCAGCCCCAGGCTCCAGTCGTCGGGCTTCCACTCGCCCCGGCTGGACCAGGCGCCGCGCATCACATGGCGGGCTCGCTCCAGCGGGGGCCGCTCGGCCCACGGGGTCAGGAACGGCCGCTGGGTCGGCTCGTGCACGCCGTCTGCGGCGACCTGCGCCAGCCGCGCGAGCTCGACGTCGGTCGGCAGCCGCAGCTCCAGGCGCGGGGTCCGGATCACCAGGCCGAACAGCGGCCACACCTCGGTCGGAGTCATCCGGCCATCATTCGAGAGCGCGTACGCAGCAAGCAACCGGATATCACCCCTCGGAGTGACTCCTCACGTGGTCGAGCAGGTCGGCTGCCGCCGAGGTGTAGCGGTCGACCTCCTCGCCGCTGTCGCAGGTGCACAGCACGATGGTCACCTCGCCGGCGCGCGGCCAGATCGCCTCCCAGGTCGCGCCGGCCTGCTCCCAGCGGAGCAGTCGCTCGAGGTCGTACGTCATCGTCGGCGATCCGTGCGGTCAGCCGAGGACGGCGTCGACGGACTGGGCCCAGAGACCGGCGGCCTCGTCGATGGCCGCGGAGTCGACGACGAGGGCGGGGATGAACCGCACGACCTGGCCCCAGGCGCCGCAGGTGAGCAGCAGCAGGCCGCGTCGGGCGGCCTCCTGCTGGGCCGCGGCGGCGGTGGCGCCGTCGGGCTCCCCGTCCGGGGTGCGGAACTCGTTGCCGAGCATGAGCCCCAGGCCGCGTACGTCGGTGATCGCCTCGTGCTTGCTCGCGACCTGCTCCAGCGCGGAGCGGAGCTCGGCGCCGCGCTCGGCGGCGTTCTTCACCAGACCCTCCTCCTCGATCACGTCGAGGGTCGCCAGGGCCGCGGCGCAGGCGACGGCGTTGGCACCGTAGGTGCCGCCCTGCGATCCGGGCCAGGCCTTCGACATCAGCGCCTCGCTCGCCGCGATCGCGGACAGCGGGAACCCGGAGGCCAGGCCCTTGGCGGTCATGATGATGTCGGGACGTACGTTGAAGTGGTCGTGTCCCCAGAACTCGCCGGTGCGGCCGAAGCCGGTCTGGACCTCGTCGATGATGAGCAGGATGCCGTGCCGGTCGGCGCGCTCGCGCAGGCCGTTGAGGAAGGTCTCGTCGGCAGGCACGTAGCCGCCCTCGCCGAGGACCGGCTCGACGAGGAACGCGGCCGTGTCGGCCGGGGCGCTCTGGGTCTGCAGTGTGTAGTCGAGCTGGCGCAGCGCGAACTCGGTCGCCTGCTCCTGCGGCCAGCCGAAGTGGGGTGCGTCGGGGAAGGGGGAGACCACGACGCCGGCCATGAGCGGGCTGAAGCCGGCACGGAACTTGGTGCCCGAGGTGGTCATCGAGGCGGCCGCGACGGTCCGCCCGTGGAAGCCGCCGTGGAAGACGACGATGTTGGGGCGGCCGGTGGCCTGGCGGGCCAGGCGGATCGCGGCCTCGGCGGCCTCCGAGCCGGAGTTGGCGAAGAAGAGACTGTCGAGGCCGGCGGGGAGGACGGGGCCGAGGCGGTCGACCAGGTCGAGGAGCGGGCGGTGCCTGACCGTCGTGTACTGCCCGTGGACCAGGTTGGCGATCTGGCGCTGGGTGGCCTCGACGACCTTCGGGTGGCTGTGTCCGGTGCTGGTCACGCCGATGCCGGCGGTGAAGTCGAGATAGCGCCGGTCGTCCTCGTCGAAGAGGAGGACGCCTTCGCCGCGAGCCGCCACGACCGGAGTTGCCTGCTTGAGGATGGGGGAGAGCTTGGCCACCGTGAACTCCTGTTGATTGTCGACAATCCGACTGGCTACTACAGTAGGCGAGCGTTCGACGGCTGTCAGTAGGACAGTCGAATGCTGACCTTGGAGGCTGATGCGGGATGGGCGGAGAACCGAACGAGGCACGGGTCGTGGCAGGGGTGCCGAAGGGGCTTCTTGTCGCAGGTCAGTGGGTGGATGCCGGCGACGGAGCGACCTTCGACGTGCTCGACCCGTCGACGGGGGAGGTGCTCTGTGCGGTCGCCGATGCGACCCCCGAGGACGGCCGCCGTGCGCTCGACGCCGCGGCGGGCGCGCAGAAGGAGTTCGCCGCCACCGCGCCGCGCGCCCGCGCGGACATGCTGATGGCCGCCTTCGACCTCCTGCACGAGCGGATCGACGACCTCGCGCTGCTGATGACGCTCGAGATGGGCAAGCCGCTGGCCGAGGCGCGAGGCGAGATCGCGTACGCAGCGGAGTTCTTCCGTCACTTCGCCGAGGAGGCGGTGCGGATCGAGGGTGGCTACCAGACCGCGCCCGCCGGTGGCTCCCGGTTCCTGATCACGAAGCAGCCGGTCGGGCCGGCGCTGCTGATCACGCCGTGGAACTTCCCGATGGCGATGGGGACCCGCAAGATCGGGCCGGCGATCGCGGCCGGCTGCACCAGCATCATCAAGCCCGCCCAGCAGACGCCGCTCTCGATGCTGGCGCTCGGGGAGATCCTGCGTGAGGCCGGTGTGCCCGACGGCGTTGTCAACATTCTGCCGACGACCCGGCCAGGTGAGCTGACCGAGCCGCTGCTGCGCTCCGGCGTGATCCGCAAGCTCTCCTTCACCGGCTCCACGGCGGTCGGGCGGGTGCTGCTCGCCCAGAGCGCGGAGCAGGTGCTGCGTACGTCCATGGAGCTCGGTGGCAACGCCGGCTTCGTCGTCTTCGAGGACGCCGACATCGATGAGGCGGTCGCCGGTGCGATGGCCGCGAAGATGCGCAACACGGGGGAGGCGTGCACGGCCGCCAACCGGATCTTCGTACAGCGCTCGGTCATCGAGGAGTTCGGCGACCGGCTCGCCAAGGCGATGTCCGAGCTGCTCGTCGGTCGTGGCGTCGAGGAGGGCGTACGCGTCGGGCCGCTCATCGACGAGGCGGCCAGGGAGAAGGTGCAGACCCTCGTGGACGACGCGGTGGCCGGTGGCGCGCGGGTGCTGACCGGCGGCACCGCCCCCGACGGGCCGGGCTACTTCTACCCGCCGACCGTGCTCACCGGGGTCCCCGCCTCCGCGAAGATGGGCAGCGAGGAGATCTTCGGGCCGGTCGCGCCGCTGACGCCGTTCGACACCGAGGACGAGGTGGTCGAGGCGGTCAACGACACCGAGTACGGCCTGGTCAACTACGTCTTCACCAACGACCTGCGCCGCGGCCTGCGGGTCGCCGAGGCGCTCGAGTCCGGCATGGTCGGGCTCAACCAGGGCGTCGTCTCCAACCCCGCCGCGCCCTTCGGCGGCGTCAAGGCCTCGGGACTGGGGCGGGAGGGCGGGCGTACCGGGATCGAGGAGTTCCTCGAGACCAAGTACGTCGGCATCGCGATGTGAGCCGAGGACCTGGCCCATGCCTGCGCCCCGGAACCGGGGCGCAGGCATGGCCACGTCAGAGCAGGATCGCCTTCAGCTCGGTGAACTCCTCGATCCCGGACTTGCCCATCTCCCGGCCGGTCCCGGACTGCTTGCGTCCACCGAAAGGCGCCAGCGGCGTGAACGCCCCGCCGTTGACATGGACCTGGCCGACCTCGAGCCGCCGTGCGATCGAGAGAGCTCGGCTGTCACTCCCGAACACCGCCGCGGTGAGGCCGTACGGCGTGCCGTTGGCGATGCGCACCGCATCGTCGTCGTCGGTGTAGGCGATGACGCTCAGCACCGGTCCGAAGATCTCCTCCTGGGCGATCGTCGAGTCCGGGTCGACGTTCGCGAAGATCGTCGGACGGATGAACGCACCGCCTTCCAGGCCGGGGACCCGTCCGGGCCCGCCGATGACGAGCTCGGCCCCCTCCGCGAGCCCCTTCTCGATGTAGCCGTTCACCCGTTGCCACTGGGCCTCGGAGGCAACCGGTCCGAGTCGGGTCGTCTCATCCGCAGGGTCGCCTACCGTGTACTCGGCGGCGGCCTCGCGCAGCTTCGCCACGATCTCGTCGTGTCGTGCGGCCGGGACGAGCAGCCGCGTCCAGGCGCCGCAGGCCTGACCGCTATTGCTCCAGGCGTACTGCAGGGTCTCCGCGACCACTTCGTCGAAGTCGGCGTCGTCGAGCGCGATGCTGGCGGTCTTGCCGCCGAGCTCGAGCCCCACTCGCTTGACCGTGTCGGCCGCGACCGCTGCGACACGCCTGCCCGCGGCGGTCGAGCCCGTGAACGACACCATGTCGATGCCAGGGTGCGCCGCGATGGCCTCTCCCACGACGCTTCCGGTGCCGTAGACGATGTTCAACACGCCAGCCGGGATCCCGGCGGCCGCTGCTGCCTCGGCCAGGATCGGTCCGGTCAGCGGAGCGGTCTCGGCAGGCTTGAGGACCACCGTGTTGCCGGCCAGCAGCGCCGGGACGACCTTCGTCACGACCTGTTGGAGCGGGAAGTTCCATGGGGTGATGGCGCCGACGACTCCAACGGGCTCACGGACGAGCAATGCGTTGCCGGCCCGCTCCTCCCACGAGATCTCGGCGGCCAGGGCGGCGACTGCCTTGGTCACCAACGGCGGGAACGCCGCCTGCGCGAGCCGGGAGAACCCGATCGGAACGCCGATCTCGGTCGAGATGGCGTGAGCGATCCGCTCGCTGCGAGCGGTCAGCTCGTCCGCGAGGACTCCCAACACATCGGCTCGGGCGGCGGGGCCGAGGCCGGCCCAACCCGGAAGTGCCGTACGAGCGGCCTCGACCGCCCGGTCGACGTCGGCGGCGGTGCCGAGCGGAGCGGTGGCGACCACTCGCCCGTCGACAGGGCTGACGATCTCCATCGTGGTGGTCGCGGGGACGACGGTGCCGGCCACCCAGTGGCCGGGGACGTCATAGGTCAGGTCGATGCTTGTCATGCCACTACGGTGCTTCGCCCGGCGGACCCCATCCATGCCCGGTCATGACAAGGCTGAAGGGGAGTAAGAGATCGCCTGCCGTTGTTGGGAAGACGTGAATCGCGTACGACTCGCAGAGTTTCTGCGCACGCGCCGCGAGGCGCTTCAACCAGAGGACGTCGGACTTCCCCGGGGAGGTCACCGCCGGACGCCAGGACTCCGGCGCGACGAGGTCGCAGAGCTCAGTGGCATCTCGACGCACTACTACACCCGCATCGAGCAACCGCGCGGCCCGGTGCCGTCAGCACAGGTGCTCGCGGCCATCGGCCGAGGGTTGCGGCTCAACTCCGACGAGCTCGATCACCTTCAGCGCCTGGCGGGCCATCCAGCCGTACGTCCGGCGGACCCGCAACCCGGGATCAGCCCGGGCCTGCGGCGGATCTTCGACCGGCTCCAGGACGAGACGGCCCTCATCGTCGACGAGGTCGGCGAGACCCTCCTGCAGACCCCCGCGGCGGTCGCTCTGCTCGGGGACGAGACCCGCTACTCCGGGATGATGCGCAGCCGCGCCTATCGGTGGTTCACCGACCCTGCGACGCGCCGGCGCACGCCCCCCGAGGATCATCCGGCCCACAGCCGTGCACTGGTTGCCCAGCTCGCGCGGGCCGCCGCGTCCGGCACATGTCCCCGCGCCGACGCGATGATCACCGCGCTGCGGCGCTCGAGCTCCGAGTTCGAGGAGCTGTGGAGCCATCACCCGGTAGTCGGTCCCTACTGCGATGCGAAACGCATGATCCACGACGAGGTCGGCGAGCTCGAGCTGCACGGCCAGACTCTGCACGACCCCGATCGGCCCCAGGCTCTGACGGTGTTCACCGCCGAGCCCGGGAGTGAGAGCGAGCGTCGACTCAGGATGCTGTCACGGGTCTAGACGTAACCCTCGTCGTTGTCCTCGGCGTGGATGAGGCGCCGCAGCGCCTCATCCATGTGCAGCTCGACGCGCTTGAGGGTCAGCTTCACGTCGCCCGCCTCGATGGCGTCGACGATCTGGTTGTGCTCCTCGACCAGCTCGAGCGGCTGCTGGTAGGTGCCCTCCAGGGCGGTCAGGCACATCCGCGTCTCGACGATCAGGGTCTGGTGCATCCGGGCCAGGCGCCGGCTACCGGAGCACTGCACGAGCACGTCGTGGAAGTGGAAGTCGGCATCGCTCAGCGCCGCCGGGTCGCCCAGCTCGAGCGACTTGGTCATCGCGTCGCAGGCGGCGCGGAGCTCGCGCAGCGCCGCGGGGACCCGTGCCTTGGCGATCATCGTGGCGGCGGCACCCTCGACGGCAGCCCTGGCCACGTAGATGTCTCGGATGTCGGCCTCGTCGAGCTCGATCACGAAGAGCCCGCGGTTGGGCTCGCTGCGGAGCAGGCCCTCCTGGACCAGACGCTGCATCGCCTCGCGCAGCGGGCCGCGGCTGACGCCGAACTGGGCCGAGAGCGCGGTCTCGCTCAGCTGTGCACCGGGCTGCAGGGTGCGCTCCATGATCGCCGTGCGCAGCTGGCGAGCGATGACCGAGGCCGTCGACTCCCTGTGCACGGGTTCGAAGCTCGATGTCACTGTCAACGTGGTCTCCGATGGGTCACCGAGAAAGAGTTTGATTGTTGACAATCATTGCATGTGGCCGATCCGGCAGTGAGCGGATCGACCGAGCGTGCCGGGTACGCGGGACGCACCCGGCACGCTCGTTCGCGGACGTCGGTCAGACGGTCTTGTCGAGACTGTCGAGCTCGGCGAGCTCCGCCTCGGACTCCGGCGTACCCGGGATCTCGGTGCCCCGGATCGACTTGCCGGCCGTCTCGACGACGAAGAACAGCGCGATCAGACCGACCACGGATCCGGCGATCATGTAGTACGCCGGCATCAGCACGTCACCGGTGGCGCCGATCAGTGCGTTGTTGACGTACAGCGCCGTGCCGCCGAACGCGGCGGTGGAGATGTTGTAGCCGATCGCCATGCCGCCGTAGCGCACCTGCGAGGGGAACATCGCCGGGAATGTCGCCGAGATCGTCGCGAGCTGGGCGACGTAGACGATGCCCAGCACGGTGAACCCGAGGACCGCCGGCCAGAAGCCCTGACCGATCAGGAGGAACATCGGGACCGACAGCACGATCAGCCCGATGAAGGAGCCGCCCCACATCGGCTTGCGGCCGACCCGGTCCGAGAGCGCTCCGGCGATCGGCAGGAAGACCAGCATCGCGATCTGTCCGAAGATGACCAGCAGGTCGGCGTCGGAGCTGCTGAAGCCGGCTTCCTCCTGCAGGTAGGTCGCCATGTAGGCCAGCAGCGTGTAGTTGGCGATGTTGAGCGCGGCGACCAGGCCGATCAGGGTGAGGATCGGCTTCCAGAACAGTGCGAAGAGCTCCTTCAGCGCGGCCCCGGCGCCGCCCTCGACGGCGTCCTGCGTCTCGAGCTCCTGGAAGACCGGCGTCTCCTCGAGCTTGGTCCGGATGTAGAGGCCGATGAGGCCGATCGGGCCACCGATCAGGAACGGGATCCGCCAGCCCCACTCGGTCATCGCTTCCTGGCCGATGCTCTTCTCCGTGATGAAGACGACGGCGATGGCGGCGGTGAAGCCGACGATGGTGCCGAACTCGAGGAAGCTGCCGTAGAACCCGCGCTTCTTGTCTGGTGCGCACTCGGCCATGTAGGTCGCGGCGCCGCCGTACTCGCCGCCGGTCGAGAATCCCTGGATCACCCGGAGCAGCACGAGCAGGACCACGGCCCAGATGCCGACCGAGTCGTACGTCGGCAGGCAGCCGACCAGGAAGGTCGCACCGGCCATCAGGATGATCGTCATCGCGAGGACGCGCTGGCGGCCGATGCGGTCACCGAGGGGGCCCCAGAAGAGGCCGCCGAGCGGTCGCAGGATGAACGAGATCGCGAAGGTCAGCGCCGTGCCGGCGAAGCCGTACTCGGGGAAGAAGTTGGCGGTGATCTCGGTCGCGACGTAGGCGAAGGCGCCGTAGTCGAACCACTCCGTCGCATTGCCGACCGCTGAGCCGGTGATGGCTCTTCGGAGCTTCGATTTGTCGGGTTGTGCCTCGTTGGAGGGGATGGTTGGGGTTCCTGACATTTCTTCTCACCTGCTCGGTGTGATTGATGGCTGGGGACCGCTTTTGACCCGCAGTGTTGACTGTAGGTTTGTCAACAATTCGCGCCACGTTAGCGCTGTCCGTGCGACATGGCTAGGTGGCGTGGGGTGTGACGGGAGGTTTATGTAAAGCCGCGACGCTACCTGAAGAGGGCTCCGAGCCCGGGCAGGGGGCGGGGCCTCCCGGCGAGTCGAAGGCCCTCCCAGACGGTCACCTGGTTGGCCGTCAGCACGGGTTTCCCGACGGCTTTCTCCAACGTATCGATGCAGGTCAACGTATGCAGCGCGGTGTCGGGGACGAGGACCGCCTCGGCCTCGGGAACGTCGACGGCCAAGGTCATCTCCAGGACCGCGTCCGGGCCCAGACGGCCGGCGTCGACGGCGGTGAAGATCCCGCTGGCGCCGAAGGAGACGACGTCGATCCCGCCCGCCGCCAGGAAGGAGCTGAAGTGTCCGGCCAGATCCTCGGGGTAGGAGGCGGCGACGGCGACCTTCCTGAGCTCGAGCGCGCGGGACGCCTCGACGAAGGCGATCGAGGTCGACGAGGCGGGGACGCCGAGGCGGTCGCTGATCGCGGCCGCCTGCGCCGCGGCGCCGTCCCGGCCGTAGACGAAGCTGCCCGACGTGCACGTCCACATCACCGCGTCGGGGGAGTGGGCCGCGATCGCGTCGGCACCCGCGGCGAGCCTGTCCGCGGAACCGGTGTCGAGGAGAGCCTCGACGGTGTGCTCGTCGCGGCCCATGGAGGTGTGGACCAGCGGCAGCCAGATCGCACCGCCCAGCGCGTTCTCGAGCGCCGGGAAGTCGTCCTCGGCTGCGTAGCCGGGATAGAGCAGCCCGACGACCGGTGGCCGGGTCATGAGGCATGCCCCAACAGATCCTCGGCGGCCGGCGGGGTGCGTCCGACCATCCGGAGCGCGGCCTCCATGGTCGCCCGGTTCGCGGAGATCACCGGCTTCCCGAGCTCGGCCTCGAGCCGGCCGATGATGTCGTACGTCGCCAGGTTCGTGCACGAGACGACGACCGCCTCGGCGGCGTCGGTGTCGGCGGCCCGCACCAGGTCGAGCGTGGTCTCGTACGGAACCTCCCAGATGTGGTGGCCCAGCCCGAGGTCGCCGGTGCTCACGACGGTGATCCCTGCCTCGGCCAGGAAGCTGCCGAACCGGGCGGCGAGCGCGACGTCGTAGGGCGTGGCGACCGCGACCCGGGAGACGCCGAGAGCGGCGAGCGACTCCAGCACGGCGCCGGAGGTGGTGATCGCGGGAGCGTCGCCGGCTCGGCTCATCGCCGCGGTCAGCCGCCGCTCGCCGTGCCGGCCGTGGACGAAGCTGCCGGAGGTGCAGGCGTAGACGTAGAGGTGGGGTTCGGCGGCCGAGAGGTCGCGCACGGCCTGCTCGACGACGGCGGTCTCGCCGATCTCCTCAGCCATCTCGAGGGTGACCGCGCGGTCGGTGAAGGGCGTCCGGTTGAAGAGCAGGCTGGTGTCGGGCGGGGCCCACCGCCACAGCTCGTGGTCGAGCACCATGTCATGGGGAACGACCACGGCGATGCGTACCGTTGGGGACATCGCACCTCGCTAGGATTGTTGACAATCTGCAATCGACTCTCCTAGCGTAGTCTCGGATTATTGCGGAGGTGTGTCGATGCGACGGAGGATTTTTCTTGGAGACGTCCCGGCGCCCCGCGATCACGGTCCTCTGTCCGCCTGACGGCGGCAGACCCGCCGGGATGGAGCGTCTCGAGGCGGATGCCGAGCTCACCTACACCGATGCCGCGGGCCTGGCCGACGCGCTTCGCGGCGCCGAGGCGCTGCTGCTGTGGGACTACTTCTCCGAGGCTGTCCATGACGCCTGGCCGAGCGCCGGCTCGCTGCGCTGGCTCCATGTCGCGGCCGCCGGTGTCGACAAGCTGCTGTTCCCGGAGCTGGTCGCCTCCGACGTGGTCGTCACCAACGCCCGTGGGATCTTCGACCGGGCGATGGCGGAGTTCGTGCTCGGCTCGATCCTGGCCGTGGCCAAGGACATCCACCTCAGCCACGATCTGCAGACGGCCCGGAAATGGCTGCGCCGCGAGACTCGGCTGATCAGCGCCGAGACCGCGCTCGTGGTCGGCACCGGCGCGATCGGTCGCGAGACGGCCCGGCTGCTGCGCGCGGCCGGGATGGACGTACGCGGCGCCGGCCGCACCGCCCGCAGCGGCGATCCGGACTTCGGTGAGGTCCTCGCCAGCGCCGATCTGGTCGCTCACGTCGGCTGGGCCGACCACGTCGTCGTCACGGCCCCGCTGACCGACGAGACCCGCGGCTTGATCAGCGAGGACGTGCTCGCGGCGATGAAGCCGGGCAGCCACCTGGTCAACGTCGGCCGTGGGCAGATCGTCGACGAGGTCGCGCTCGTCTCCGCGCTCCGTGACGGCCCTGTCGAGGCGGCGTCCCTGGACGTCTTCGAGGTCGAGCCGCTGCCGGCCGAGAGCCCGTTGTGGACCATGCCGGGAGTGGCGGTCTCGGCACACATGTCGGGCGACTACGAGGGCTGGCGGGAGGCGCTGGCGGACCAGTTCGTCGACAACGCCCGGCGCTGGTTGAGTGGCGAGCCGCTGCTGAACGTCGTCGACAAGCAGCGCGGCTTCGTCGTCGCGGAGCAGGGGGAGAGGTCGTGGCCGACCCGATGACCGACCCGAAGACCGCGCTCGGATCAGAGCTGAGCGCCTTGACCGCCGCCGAGCTGGTGGCCGGCTATCGCTCGGGCGCCTTCACCCCGCTAGACGCGACGCGGTCGGTGCTCGACACGATCGAGGAGCGCGACCCCGGTGTGAACGCGTTCGTCCGGGTCGACCCGGATGGCGCGCTGGCGCAGGCGACCGCGTCCACGGAGAGATGGCGGGCCGGGCATCCGCTCGGCAGCGCCGACGGGGTACCGACCTCGGTCAAGGACATCCTGTGGACCGCCGGATTGCCGACAATCCGCGGCACCTGGTTCATCGACGAGGCCGGCCCGTGGCCCGAGGACGCTCCCACGGTCGCGCGGCTGCGCGAGGCCGGTGCCGTGATCACCGGGAAGACGACGACCCCCGAGTTCGCCTGGAAGGGCGTCACCGACTCGCTCCGCTACGGCTCCACCGGCAACCCCTGGGATCCGGGCCTGACCTCGGGCGGCTCCAGCGGCGGTGCTGCGGCGGCGGTCGGTCTCGGCATGGGACCGTGGGCGCTCGGCACCGACGGCGGCGGCTCGGTCCGGATCCCGGCCTCCTTCACCGGCACGGTGACGATCAAGCCGACCTACGGGCTGATCCCGCTCTATCCCGCCAGCCCCTTCGGCACCCTCTCCCACGCCGGCCCGATGACCAGGACCGTGACCGACGCGGCGGCGCTGCTCGACGTGATCGCCGGCTTCGACGCCCGCGACTGGTCGGCGATGCCTACACCGGGAGCCTCCTTCCTGGCCGGTCTCGAGGGCGGTGTCGAAGGGCTGAGGATCGGGTTCTCGCCCACGCTCGGGTACGTCGAGAACGACCCGGAGGTTGAGCGGCTGGTCCGTGAGGCGGTCGCCGTGCTCGAGTCCGAGGGCGCCCAGGTCGACGAGGTCGATCCCGGGTTCACCGACCCGGTCGAGGCGTTCGAGGTGCTCTGGTTCTGCGGTGCGGCGAAGGTGCTCGACGCCTATCCTCCTGGCGCGATCGACAAGATCGACCCGCTGCTGCGCGAGGGCATCGAGACCAAGGGCCGTGGCTCCGCGGCCGACTACCTGGACGCCACCGCGGTCCGGATGGACCTCGGCCGGTTGATGGGGCGGTTCCACGAGACGTACGACCTGCTGGTCACCCCGACCATGCCGATCACCGCCTTCGAGCGGGGGCTGCAGGCGCCCAAGGGCTGGCCCTCGCAGTGGTGGCCGAGTTGGACGCCCTACACCTACCCCTTCAACATGACCCAGCAGCCGGCGGCGAGCGTGCCCTGCGGCACCACAGGGGAGGGACTGCCTGTCGGCCTCCAGATCGTCGGCGCCCGCCACGACGACGCCCGGGTGCTGCGCGTGGCGCGGGCCTACGAACGGGCCAGCGGTGAGCTGTTCGTCCGACCTGTCGACAATCCTCGAGGAGCCCGATGAGCCGCTACATCACCGTCACCCTGGAGCGCCGCGGCGTCTCCTGCCTCGCCCGCCTGCTCGACGAGGAGGCGCCACGCACCGCCGGCGCCGTGTGGGACGCACTGCCGCTCAGCGGCCAGGTCTTCCACGGCAAGTACGCCCGCAACGAGATCTACAACCTGGTGCCCGCCTTCGCGGCGAAGGAGCCCGGCAAGGAGAACACGACGGTCACACCGATCCCCGGGGACCTGTGCTACTTCGCCTTCTCCTCCGACGACCTCGGCAACCCGTCCTACGGCTACCCGGAGGACCGCGGACCGGGAGAGATGACCGAGATCGTCGACCTCGCCCTCTTCTACGGCCGCAACAACCTGCTGATCAACGGCGACCAGGGCTGGGTCCCGGGCAACGTCTTCGGCACGGTCGTGGACGGCCTCGAGGAGATGGCGCAGGCCTGCCAGGACGTCTGGATGAACGGCGCCACCGACGAGATCCTCACCTTCGCGCGCTCGCACGACGACGCGCAGTAGCGACGGCTGGGAACCGGACGGATCGGGTATCGGTCCGGTGTTCGAGGGCACCGTCGATAGGGTTTGGACATGTCGTGGTCGGAGAGCAACACCCATCACTGGGACGACTGGTCGCTGGCCGACCTCGTCGCGGCCAAGCAGGGGCAGCGGGTGAGCCTCGTGGTGCCGGCGCGCAACGAGGCCGCGACCGTAGGCGGCCTGGTCGACAAGCTGCGTACCAGCCTGATGGAGACCTCGGATCTGGTCGATGAGCTCGTCGTCATCGACTCCGACTCCTCCGACGACACCGCGCGGATCGCCGCCGACGCCGGTGCTGACGTCTACGCCTCGGCCGCGATCCGGCCCGAGCTCGGCTCATACCCGGGCAAGGGCGAGGCGATGTGGAAGTCGCAGTTCGTGACCACCGGCGAGCTGATCGTCTTCATGGACGCCGACCTGACCGACTGGGACACCCATTTCGTACGCGGCCTGGTCGGCCCCCTTGTCAACAATCCGACGATCGAGCTGGTCAAGGGCTTCTATCGGCGCCCCGGGGAGCACGGTCTCGACGGAGGCCGGGTCACCGAGCTCGTCGCCCGCCCGCTGCTGGCCCTCCACCGCACGCCCCTGCGTGACCTGATCCAGCCGCTGGCGGGGGAGTGGTCGATCCGGCGCTCGCTGTTCGAGCGGCTGCGGGTCCCGACCGGCTACGGCGTGGAGCTCGCCGCCCTCGTCGACACCCTGGACACGCGAGGGATGGACGCGATCGCCCAGGTCGATCTCGGCCAGCGCGACCACAGCCACCAGGATCTCTTCGATCTCGGCCTGATGGCGACCCAGATCGTGGGCATGATGTCGCGCCGCCTCGGCACCGGTCCGGCGGGCGACGACGTAGAGATGCGGCAGTACATCCCGATCGACGGCTCGACCAAGGTCGTCGACCGGTCCGTGAGCCTCCTGGAGCGGCCGCCGGTGCGCGACGGCTCGGGCGGTATGGTCGCCTGATGCTGCGCCTCGGACGACATTCTTTCGGTGATGACGAGGCGCTGATGATGGCGATCGTCAACCGCACCCCGGACTCGTTCTTCGACAAGGGAGCGACCTGGGCCGAGGACGCGGCCTTCGAGCGCGTACGCCTGGTGGCCTCCCAGGGCGCGGAGATCGTCGACATCGGTGGGATCAAGGCCGCACCCGGGGCCGAGATCGACGCCGCGGAGGAGAAGGCCCGTGTGGTCGACTTCGTCGCCCAGGTCCGTGAGGAGTTCCCGGCACTGGTGATCTCGGTGGACACCTGGCGCGCCGAGGTCGGCGACGCGGTGTGCGCGGCCGGCGCCGACGTCATCAACGACGCCTGGGGCGGGGCCGACCCGGAGCTCGTCGACGTCGCCGCCGCCCACGGCGCTGCGATTGTGTGCACCCACACCGGCGGCGTGACGCCGCGGACGCGGCCCTACCGGATCGAGTACGACGACGTGGTCCGCGACGCGATCGACTCGACCCTCGGCTACGCCCAGCGGGCCCTGGACGCCGGCGTCGCGAAGGACTCGATCGTGATCGACCCGGCCCACGACTTCGGGAAGAACACCTTCCACTCCCTCGAGATCACCCGCCGGCTCGGGGAGATGGTCGCGACCGGCTGGCCGGTGCTGGTCTCGCTCTCCAACAAGGACTTCGTGGGGGAGACGCTCGACCTGCCGGTCGGAGAGCGCCTCCTCGGCACCCTGGCCGCGACCTCGGTCTGCGCCCTGGCGGGTGCCCGCATCTACCGAGTCCACCAGGTCCCGCAGACCCGGCAGACCGTCGACATGGTCTGGACGATCGCCGGCCGGCGACGTCCGAAGCGAGCGATCAGGGGACTGCAGTGACTCGAGTGGCGCTGGTTCCGGGATGCCTGGCCCTGCTGCCGGAGTACGCCTCGCTCGACGACCCGGTCGACGAGCTCCGCTCGGCCTGCCTGGCCGCGGTGGCCTGGCTGGGCGAGGACGTACGCGTGATCGCGGGTGCGCAGGGTGCCCGGGTGGCCTCCTCGCTGCTGGCCGAGGTCGGCACGGCTCCGGTGACCAGCGGCGAGGCGGCGTACCTCATCGTCGGCAACGGCTCGGCCTGCCGCAGCGAGAAGGCGCCGGGCCACCTCGACCCGCGGGCCGCCGGGTTCGACGAGGCGCTCGGCAAGGCGCTGGTCACGCCCGATCCCGAGGCGCTCGGCGCGCTCGATCTGGTGCTGGCCGATGAGCTCTGGGCCGACGTCGGCCCGATCATCGAGGCGGCCGACCTGCTGCGCAGCGTCGGCACGGTGGCGGTCGATTACGACGGCGACCCCTACGGGGTGCGTTACTGGGTCGCCCGCTGGGCTCAGTCGGCGTAGTCGAGCAGGTCGGTGAGCCCGGCTGCGTAGATCTTCGGGGTGACGTCGCCCAGCATGAGCCGCTGCAGGATGAAGCCGGGCAGCAGGCCGGTGAGGACCATCGCGATCCGTTCGGGATCGGCATCCTTGCGGAACCGGCCGGCCTCGATTGCGCCTTCGGCGTAGCTGCGCCAGGCGGCCCGGATGCGGCGCGCCTCGGGGGCCATCACCTCTCGGATCTCCGGGTCGCGGGCGGCCTCGGCCCAGGTCTGCAGGGCGATCCGGGGAAGGTCGACACCGAGCTCTTCGGAGACGTCGAGAAAGTGCTGGGTCGCGGCCTCGATCGCCCGTGAAGGCGGGAGAGTGTCCTCATCGGAGCTCGGGTCCGGGGTGAAACGAGTGATCGCCTCCACGATGGTCGTCAGGCCCGACTCGGCGATCGCGCGGATGATGTCGTTCTTGCCGCGGAAGTATGTGTAGACCGAGCCGGCGGAGAGCCCGGACTCCTTGACCACGGCGGCCATCGTCGTCTTGTGGAAGCCGTCACGCTCCACGCAGCGCAGCGTCGCCGCGATGATCTGCTGGCGCTTCTCGGCGCGGTGCTCCTCGCTGATCTTCGGCATGCCGGAAGCATACCTCAAAAGAAAACGAACATTCATTCTTGATAAATCCGACGAGGTGGAGGAGAGTTCGCCTTAAAGAGAATGAACATTCGTTTTTTTGGAGGGAACCCGCCATGTCCAAGTCAGTGAAAGCCGTGATCGGGGTCAGCCTCGGTCTGGTCACCTTGCTCACGTTGCTCATCTCCGCGTTCGCCTGGCCCACCAGCGAGCTGGAGCCCAGGTCGCTGCCGCTGGTCGTCGCCGGCCCCGAGGCCGCGGTCACCCAGATCGAGACCCAGCTCGCCGCCAACGCGGGGGAGGACGCCTTCGAGATCACCGCCGTCGAGGACCGCGACGAGGCGGTCGAGGCGATCGAGGACCGCGAGGCGTACGGCGCGATCGTCGTCGGCCCCCAGGGCCCGGAGTTCCTGGTCGCCTCCGCCGCCAGCGCCAACGTCGCTCAGCAGCTCACCCAGATGGCCACCGCCATGGGCGCCGAGACGGGCACGCAGCCCCAGGTGACCGACGTCGTCGCGAGCGCGGAGGACGACCCGCGCGGCATCGTCTTCGGTGCGTCCGCGCTACCGCTGGTGATCGGCGGCATCATGGCCGGCGCCATCACCTCGCTGGTGCTGACCCGCACCCGTGACCGGGTCGCGGCCGCCTTCCTGATCGCGATCGGCGGCGGTCTCGCGATGACCGGCGTCGTCCAGGGCTGGCTCGGAGCTCTGGAGGGCAGCTACCTGGCCAACGCAGGAGTCGTCGCCCTCGGCATCCTCGCGGTCGCGCTCCCGATCATCGGCCTGCGCCACCTCATCGGCCCCGCAGGCGTCGGCATCGTCGCCCTCCTGATCCTGCTCGTCGGCAACCCGCTCTCCGGGATCACCTCCGCACCGGAGATGGTGCCGTTCGGCTGGCTCGGCCAGCTGATGCCCCCGGGCGCGGCCGGGTCGGTCCTGCGCGGCTTCTCCTTCTTTGACGGCGCCGGGACCACGACGCCGCTGATCGTCCTCGCCTGCTGGGCCGGGTTCGGTCTGCTCCTGACCCTGCTCCCGCACCGCGAGAAGGGCAGCGCCGAGGACGCCGGAGCCGGACGAACCGAGCGTGACCTGGACTCCGTGGCGCGGTAGAACAGTAGGGATGAGCCATCCACACGAGCCGGTCGGCGAGTGGTGGCGCGACCAGGTGGTCGCGCTCCACCGCTGGGGCCGGCTCGTGCTGCGTGACGAGGACGACTCGGTCCACCAGATGCGTGTGACCGTACGCAGGCTCCGCAGCGTCCTGGCGACGTACCGCCCGCTCCTCGACGTGGCACGGTCCGAGCCGCTCCGGGCAGAGCTGAAGTGGCTGGCCGATCTCCTCGGAGAGGTACGCGACGCAGAGGTGCTGCGCAAACGGCTGCGACGCTGGGCGGCCGCGCATGGACCGGGACCGACCGGTGTCGACGCACTGCGGGCGGCGCTCGCCGAGCGCCAGATCCAGGGGCGCGCCCGGCTGCTGCCGGAGCTGGGCGGCGATCGTTACCGGGCGCTGATCGCAGCCCTCGCCGACGGTCTGCCCTGGTCAGGGGCGGGCCCGGGCAACAAGGCTCTGCGCAAGCGGCTCCGCCGGAGCTGGCGGCGCCTGGCGGCCGCGGCCGACGCGGCCGCGAACACCGAGGACGCGGAAGAGCGTCGCCGGCAGCTCCACGAGGTGCGCAAGAAGGCCAAGCGGGTCCGTTACGCGGCCGAGTCGTCGCGCGAGGTCTTCGGCAAGGACGCCGCGCGCCTTGCGAAGGCCGCCAAGTCGATCCAGTCGACTCTCGGCGACCTCAACGACGCCGCTGTCATGATCCAGACGATCGGGCAGGTTCCAGGGCCCGACGACGCCGTCCGTGAGTTCCTCGAGGCCGAGGAGGCCGCCGCCGACGACGCCGAGGAGAAGTTCGCCTCGATCTGGAAGAAGGCGAACCGCTCGAAGGTCCACGGCTGGCTGAATCCCTGAGTCAGCCGACAGGAAAGTCGAAGTAGGTGTCCGGGTAGGGCTCCTCGACGAGTGAGTAGTGCCACCACTCGTTCTCGTAGCGGCTGAACCCGCACGACTCCATCACCGAGCACAGGTGCGACCGGTTGCGCGCCGCGACCTCGGAGACCCCGGCCGCGCCGTGGTGGGAGATCTCGTCCATCAGGTCGTGATCACCGCCCATGTCGAGCAGTGCGCCCGTGGCCAACGAGAAGAGGGTCAGGTCGACGGTGCTGCCACGGCTGTGGCCGGACTTCGTGGCGACGTACCCCTTCTCGAACATCTCCGGGCGGGTGATCGCGGGATAGTGGACTCGCTTGCGCTCGTCGTCTTCCGGCGCGGGCTCCGCGGCCCAGCGCAGGAACGCGTCGACGGCGCGCTGGGGGCGGTAGCCGTCCCACAGCAGGATCCCGAACCCGAGAGCAGCGGCCTTGTCCCGCGCCTGGACGAGCGCGGCGCACAGCTCGCGGGTCCCGACGATGCGGTTCACCAGGTAGCCGTCGACCGGTTTGCCGGTGAAGTTGTCCCAGGTGGCGTACTTGCTGTCCCAGCGGATGCCCGGCGCGAGCTCGTCGACGAAGCCGAAGCCGTCCTTCATCGCGGGGTCTCTTCAAGAGCCAGGGTGACCGCGCGGTCGAGGAACTCGGCCATCGAGATCCCGGCCGCGGCCATCATCCGTGGATAGCGGCTGTAGGAGGTGAGCCCGGGCAGGGTGTTGACCTCGTTGAGCACCACGGTGCCGTCCGCCTTGAGGAACATGTCGACCCGCGCCAGACCGCGGCAGCCCAGCGCGCGGTAGACCCGCTGCGCTTCGGTCTTGACCAACTCCTGGGCCTCGGCCGGGATGTCGGCGGGCACGATGAAGGTCGCGTTCTCCGAGCCGGTCTCGGGGGCGTCCTCCTGGTGGATCTTGAAGAAGCCGTGCGAGAGCGCGACATGGTCGACCTCTCCGGTGACGAGCTCGGCACCGTTGCCGAGGATCGCGCAGCCGATCTCCTCGGCAACGACGCCTTCCTCGACGAGCACCTTCTCGTCGTACTGCCGCGCGGTCGCCACCGCGTCGGCCAGCTCCTGGGCAGAGGTCACCTTGCTGACCCCGAACGAGGACCCGGAGCGGGCCGGCTTCACGAAGACCGGATAGGGGAGTGCGCCGGGGTCGACGGCTTCGCCGGGGCCGAGGATCCAGAAGTTCGGCGTCGGGATCCCGGCCTCGCCGACGACCGTGTAGGCCAGCGACTTGTCCATGCACAGCGCCGAGCTCTGCACGTCGCAGCCGACGTACGGGAGCCCGGAGAGCTCGAAGAGCCCCTGGATCGCGCCGTCCTCGCCGAGCTTGCCGTGCAGGACCGGGAGCACGACGTCCAGCCGGATCGTCTCGTAGCTGCCCCCATCGAGGACGAGCAAGCCATGGACGCTGCGGTCGGGGGAGAGGACGACCGGGCGGTGCGCGCCGTCCTCCCAGCTCGCCTCGGGGCCGTCGCACAGGCGCCAGTCACCGCTCTTGGTGATGCCGATCCAGTAGGCCTCGTACTTGTCGGCGTCGAGGTTCTTGGCGACCTCCTGCGCCGACTTCACCGAGACGGGGTGCTCCTCGAAGACGCCACCGAAGATGATGCCGACCTTGAGCTTAGACATGCCGAAACCTGCTTTCGAATTCACGACAGTTCACGATGGAGTTCTCGACCGTGTCCATGAGGGCATGGTCGGTGAAGTAGGCGATATGGGGGCTGACCAGCACATTCGGCATCTCCTGGAGCCGTGCCAGCCAGGTGTTGGGGACATCCCGCCCCCGGAGGTCGGCGTAGAAGATGCCCTCCTCGCCCTCGATGACGTCGAGGGCCGCACCGCCCAGCCGGCCGTCCTCGAGCGCGTTGATGAGCGCCGGCGTCTCGATGAGCGCGCCGCGACCGGTGTTGATGACGTACGCACCGGGGCGCATCCGGTCGATGCGCCGCCGGTCGAGGAGATGGTGCGACTCCGCGCTGAGCGGCGCGTGCAGCGTGACGATGTCGCTGCGCTCGACCAGCGTGTCCAGATCGACGTGCTCCACACCGGCGGCCGCGGGTCGGGGCCGGATGTCATAGGCGAGTACGTCGCAGCCGAAGCCCCGCAGCCGGTCGATGACCGCTGCGCCGATCCGCCCGGTCCCGACCACGCCGACGGTCAGGTCGCGCAGCTCCCGACCACGCGTGGCCGCCGGGCGGTAGTCGTGGGCATCGGTGCGCCGGATCGTCGACTTCGCCTGGCGCACCGACATGAGCATCAGCATCAACGTGTAGTCGGCGACGGAATCGGGTGAATAGGAGACGTTTCCGACCGTTATCCCGATGCTTTTCGCGAAGTCGACGTCGATGTGGTTGAAACCGACGCTTCGCGTCGAGATATATCGGACGCCGCTCTTGTGCAGAGCGAGAAGTGTCTCGTTCGATATCGGCGACTTGTGGCTGACGCTGATGCACCGGTCTCCGATCGCGAGGGCGGCATTCTCCTCGGAGACCGGCTCGGTCGTGGTCCTCAGCGAGACCCGGAGAGTTGGCGCCAATGAGTCGAAAAGGAGGCCCTCATCAGGGGCGCAGCCGTAGACCGTGATCCCGACGGTCGGCGAGATCACGGTCTGCTCCATCGGCTCGGTCGGCGCCGTCAGGGTCGGCTCGTGGTAGATCATCGACGCCAGCAAACCTCAGGAACGGTTGCGGCCCCGTATGGAATTTCCGATATGCCGACGATAGGTGCCTGCACGGATCACCGTGGCCGGACCGGGCGGAGTTATCGTCCGTATATCGATTAGCGGATACGCGCCGGCAACGTGGGATTTCGAAGACTGAGGGGATGATTCCCCTCAGCTTGGACGAAATCGCCTCGTTGGTCGGCGGGAAGGTCGTCGGCGACGGCTCGGTGACCGTGAGCGCGCCGGCCGTGATCGACGGCCGCGAGGCAGACCCGGGCGGCCTCTTCGTGGCGTTCGCGGGCGAGCGCACCGACGGCCACGAGTACGCACCACAGGCCGCCGAGGCCGGTGCCGTCGCGGTGCTCGGCTCGCGTCCGACGGCGCTCCCGACGGTCGTCGTCGACGACGCGCAGGCCGCGCTGCAGCGGCTGGCCGCCCACGTCGTCGCGCTGCTGCGCGACGAGATGACCGTGGTCGCGGTCACCGGCTCCCAGGGCAAGACCAGCACCAAGGACATGATCGAGGCGGTGCTGGCGAGCGAGGCGCCGACCGTCGCGACCTCCGGCTCGTTCAACAACGAGCTCGGCGTACCCCTCACCATGCTGCGCGCCGATGCGACCACCAGGTTCCTCGTCCTGGAGATGGGGGCCCGGCACATCGGCGACATCGCCGAGCTGACCGGCCTGGTCGCGCCGGACATCGCCGTCGTGACCAACGTCGGCCGGGCCCACCTGGGCGCGTTCGGGTCGCGCGAGGCAATCGCTGTGGCCAAGAGCGAGCTGGTGCGTGGGCTGGCGACCGGCGGCACGGCGGTGCTCCACGCCGACGACCCGCGTGTGCTCACCATGGGTGAGCTCACCGACGGTCCGGTGCTGGCCTTCGGCGCCGGCGAGCGGGCGAGCGTACGCGTGCGCGACCTCGCCCTGGACCGGCTCGGCCGGCCCACCTTCACCCTTCAGCACGCAGACGCCGAGGCCGTCGTCACGCTCCCGTTCGTCGGCGCCCACTGGACGCTCAACGCCGCGGCCGCCGCGGCGGCGGGGCTGGCCGCAGGGGTTCCGCTCGAGCAGACCTCGACCGCGCTGAACACCGCCTCGATCTCGAAGTGGCGCATGGAGCTGCGCGCCCTCGCCAGCGGCGCGACCCTGCTCAACGACTCCTACAACGCCAACCCCGAGTCCACCCGCGCCGGTCTCGACGCGCTCGCCTCGATCGACGCCAGGCGCCGCATCGCCGTGCTCGGCGAGATGCTCGAGCTGGGCGAGACGAGCCGTTACGCCCACCACGAGATCGGGACGTACGCCGCCACCCGGGCCGACCTGGTCCTCACCGTCGGCGCCGCGGCTGTCGTCATCGCGGACGGCGCGGGGGAGCGGGCTCTCGCCCTGCCCGACAACGCCGCCGCG
Source organism: Nocardioides sp. NBC_00850 (assembly GCF_045207335.1). Taxonomy (NCBI): domain Bacteria; kingdom Bacillati; phylum Actinomycetota; class Actinomycetes; order Propionibacteriales; family Nocardioidaceae; genus Nocardioides; species Nocardioides sp. NBC_00850. The sequence goes on along the minus strand of NZ_CP108845.1, from coordinate 4,592,170 downwards.
ATCGACTGGCTCCGCAGCCACCTCGCGCCCGGCGACGTGGTGCTGGTCAAGGCCTCACGCGGAGCCCGCCTCGACCAGGTCGCCGCGGCGCTGGTCTGAGGTCGGCGGAAGGGGTCGCCGGCGGCGCCACCACGGCCACGACAGGATCGCGGCGACGGTGGCGCCTCCGGCGTTGAGGATGACGTCGTCGACCGAGGAGACCCGGCCGAGAGGCAGCAGGTGCTGCAGCATCTCGATCGACACCGAGGCCGTGCCGGCCAGGATCAGGACCCGCCACACAGAGCGGAGCGCCGGGAAGCGAATGGGGCCGAAGAAGCCCAGCGCGGCGAAGATCAGCAGGTTGCCGATCAGCCCGATGGGGCCCATGGTGGACATGTCCTCGAAGGGCACCAGACTCACGTTGCCCGACAGGATGCCGTTGTTGCCGGGCAACATGGTGAGCAGCACACCCGGCACGGTGCCGTAGACGATGGCGACCTCTGCCAGCGAGCGGCGCCAAGCCGGCCGCCAGGCGACCCCGAAGACCCGGCGCAGCACCGCCAGCACAGGCACGGCCAGTACGGCCACTGGAAACGCCAGCACCGTCAGCACGACGATGCCGGTCTCCGTCAGCGAGCCCGATTCGTTCACGATCATCCGAGGTGCCCTTCCCTGATCTTCCTGCTCGACATCTTCTTCATCGACTCCGCCGTTTCATGTAGAGGTCGAACGCCCGGTAGACGATGGGCCGCAGCGGCAGGTCCCACTCGCCGACGTACCTCACCGCCTGTCCACCGGTGCCGACCTTGAACTGGATCAGCCCGACGTGGGAGTCGTCGGTGGACAGGGTCGGAGTGATCCCGCGCAGGTCGTAGACGTCGCACCCGGCGGCCAGGGAGTCGCGGATCGTCGCCCACTGGCAGGCGTTGGAGCCGCGTACGTCCCGCTTCTCCGTGGAGGAGGCGCCGTAGACGTACCAGGCGTGGGCGCCGACGCGGACGTAGATCGTCGCGGCCACCAGGTCGCCGTCGTGACGGGCGAGGTAGAGCTTGATCCGCTCGTCATCCTCCGCGGACAGCGCCGCGAACATCTTCTCGAAGTAGGCCAGCGGCCGCGGGGTGAAGTGGTCGCGCTCGGCGGTGTGGACGTAGAGGTCGTGGAACGCCTTCAGGTCCTCGCCGCCGGCCGAGGTGGTGACCTCGACGCCGGCCTTGGCGGCCTTCTTGATGTTGCGTCGCCAGAGCTGGTTCATCCCGGCGAGCACGTCGTCCTCGGACCGGGCGCTTCCGTCCGGGTGACGCAGCGGGATCTCGTACGTGAACTGCGGCTGCCCCGCCCCGAACCCGTCCGCGGGGTTCTGCGGGATCCAGCCGGAGTCGCGGAGATAGCGGGTCACCTCGGCGCCGACCAGGTCGGCCCGGCCCGGGATGTCGGTGAGGCGTACGACCTCGGGGTCGGCGATGCCCTCCTTGACCTGTGCAGCGTTCCAGGTGTCGGTGGGCACCGGAGGAGCGACCCGGATCGCGAACGCGCCCTGCGAGCGCAGGTAGGAGACGAGCGGCGGGAACCAGACGGTGAGCCCGCCGACCCAGTCGATGTCGGGGCCCCACGGCAGGTAGGCCAGCGTGTAGCCAAGCCGCGGCACCGGCCGGTGCAGCACCAGCCCGGTCCCGGCGAGCCGGTCGCCGGCGTACCAACCCAGCGACTCGCTGCGCCACTCGGTCTTCACGTCGGCCCAGGCGGGGGTCTGCAGGAAGCTGACCGACCGCCGCGACCTGACGTGGTCGAGGTGCTCGGCGGGGCTGATCGGTCGGACAGTGAAGGTCACCGTGCCAGTGAACCCGCGCGGATGTCGTCAGGGCGTATGGCATTTCGGATACGTCGGCGATATGTCCTCAACCTAGGATCAGAGCATGCGGGTGCTGGTGGTCGAGGACGAGCCGTTGATGGCTGGAGCGATCCGGGACGGGTTGCGGCTGGAGGCGATCGCCGCCGACATCGCCGGTGACGGCGACACGGCTCTGGAGCTGTTGAGCGTCAACGCCTACGACATCGCCGTGCTCGACCGCGACATCCCCGGGCCCTCGGGGGACGAGGTCGCCAAGCGCATCGTCGCCTCCGGCACCGGGATGCCGATCCTGATGCTCACCGCGGCCGACCGCCTCGACGACAAGGCCTCCGGCTTCGAGCTCGGCGCCGACGACTACCTGACCAAGCCGTTCGAGCTGCGTGAGCTGGTGCTGCGGCTGCGGGCGCTCGACCGGCGGCGCGCCTACAACCGGCCGCCGGTACGGGAGATCGCCGGCCTGCGGGTCGACCCGTTCCGGCGCGAGGTCTACCGCGACGGCCGCTACGTGGCGCTGACCCGCAAGCAGTTCGCGGTGCTCGAGGTGCTCGCCGCCGCCGAGGGTGGCGTGGTCAGCGCCGAGGAGCTGTTGGAGCGGGCCTGGGACGAGAACGCCGACCCGTTCACCAACGCCGTACGCATCACCGTCTCCGCCCTGCGCAAACGTCTCGGCGAGCCCGCGATCATCGCCACCGTGCCGGGCGTCGGATACCGGATCGATGTCGATTCCTAGACGTCCCGGGATGAGTGTCCGGCTCAAGCTGACGCTCAGCTATGCCGGGGTCATCGTGGTCACCGGCGTGCTGCTGCTCGCCGTCGTGTGGGTCTTCCTGCTGCGCTACGTCCCTGACGGGGTGTGGATGGAGTGGCCGCAGCAGCCGGGGAGGCCGAGTGCGCCCTTCGTCCCGAACCGCTCGGACCTGGAGCGTGCCTTCGTTCCACGGGCGGCCACGATGATGGGCTTCCTGCTCGTGTTCGGGCTGGTCGGGGGCTGGATCCTCGCCGGCCGGATGCTCGCGCCGCTGCGGAAGATCACCGAGGCCACGCGTACGGCGGGCGATGGATCGCTCTCGCACCGGATCGAGCTCGACGGCCCCGGCGACGAATTCCGTGAGCTGGCCGACGGCTTCGACGACATGCTCGCGAAGCTCGAGTCGCAGGTGGCCGAGCAGCAGCGGTTCGCGGCCAACGCGTCCCATGAGCTGCGCACTCCGCTCGCAATCACGCAGACGCTCCTCGACGTGGCGAGCAAGGACCCGAACCGCGACGTCGACGAGCTCCTCGACCGGCTGCGCCTGATCAACTCCCGCGCGATCGACCTCACCGAGGCCCTGCTCGTGCTCAGCCGTGCCGACCAACGCTCCTTCGTCCGCGAGCGGGTCGACCTGTCGCTGGTCGCCGAGGAGGCGGTCGAGACGCTGCTGCCGCTGGCCGAGCAGCGCGGCGTGCGGATCGAGACCTCCGGAGACCAGGCGTCGGTCAGTGGCTCGCCGGCTCTGCTGCTGCAGGTCGCGACCAACCTGATCCACAACGCGATCGTCCACAACCTGCCCGCGGACGGGTCGGTGTCGGTCACCATCGCCGCCAACGAGCGGAGCGTGGTCCTCACCGTCGCGAACACAGGCGAGGAGCTCTCCCGCGAGCTCGTCGCCACGCTCACCGAGCCGTTCCAGCGAGGCACCCAGCGCATCCACGGCGACCACCCCGGGGTCGGTCTGGGCCTGGCGATCGTCAAGAGCATCACCCGCGCCCACGACGGCAACCTCGCCGTCCTCGCCCGTTCCGGCGGTGGGCTCCGGGTCTCGGTCGAGCTGCCCAGAGCCTCTTGAGCTCGGTCAGCGCGGCGTGGCTCCGGTGCGCAGCAGGTCGAGGGTGCGCGGCTCGATGAGGGTGGAGAGGGTGACCACGCTGGTCGAGCGGACCACGGCGTGGGACTGGTCGATGCGTACGAGCACCTCCTGGAGCTTCGCGTGCGACCCGGTCGCCACCTTGCAGAAGACGTCGAAGGAGCCCGTGGTGACGTACGCCTCCAGCACCTCGGGGATCTCGGCGAGGTCGCGACGTACGTCCTCGAGGGCTCCCTGGGAGATCTCCAGGGTCACGAACGCCTGCACCGTGTGGCCGGCGGCGGCCGGGTCGACCGTCGGTGCCCAGTCGCGGATCACCCCGGCCTCGGTCATCTTGCGCAGCCGGCTCTGCACGGTGGCGCGGGCGACGCCGGCGACCCGGGAGAGCTCGAGGTCGCCGACTCGCGGGTGGGCGTGCAGAGTCTCCAGCAGGGTGACGTCGAGGCCATCGAGGTTCATGACTCGATGGTAGTCAGATTGCCTAGCAAACCGTGGTTTAGACTGGTCTGATCTGACAGATTGACCAGTGCTCGGTGGTCAACTTGTTTGGTGTGACTCGGCCCACTTGACTTGCCCGCATGACGCTTGCAGACACCCTGACCAACCAAGAGAAGCTCGCCGGACTCGGGCTGGCCGAGCTGGAGCAGCTCGTCGGCCTGGTGGCCTACGACGACACCTCTGACCCTTTCCCGGTCACCGGCTGGGACGCGGTCGTGTGGGCTGTCGGCAACGCCACCCAGACCGCCCACTTCTTCCAGAGCGCCTTCGGCATGGAGCTGGTCGCCTACTCCGGACCCGAGACCGGCAACCGTGACCACCACTCCTACGTGCTGCGCAGCGGGGGAGTCCGGTTCGTGATCAAGGGCGGTGTCGCGCCCGAGAGCGAGATCATCACCCACCACGCCCGCCACGGTGACGGCGTCATCGACATCGCCCTCGAGGTGCCCGACGTCGACCGCTGCATCGAGCACGCCCGCAAGCAGGGCGCCCGCGTGCTGGAGGAGCCCCACGATGTGAGCGACGAGCACGGCACCGTACGCATCGCCGCCATCGCCACCTACGGCGAGACCCGCCACACGCTGGTCGACCGGTCCGGCTACGACGGCCCCTACCTGCCCGGTTATGTCACCCGCACCTCGACGCTGAAGAAGCCCGAGGGCGCCCCCAAGCGCCTCTTCCAGGCGCTCGACCACGTCGTCGGCAACGTCGAGCTCGGCAAGATGGACGAGTGGGTCGACTTCTACGGCCGCGTCATGGGCTTCACCAACATGGCCGAGTTCATCGGCGACGACATCGCCACCGACTACTCCGCGCTGATGTCGAAGGTCGTGGCCAACGGCAACCACCGGGTGAAGTTCCCGCTCAACGAGCCGGCCATCGCCAAGAAGAAGTCGCAGATCGACGAGTACCTGGAGTTCTACCAGGGTCCCGGCGCCCAGCACCTCGCGCTGGCCACCGGCGACATCCTGGCCACCGTCGACGCGCTGCGCGACGCCGGGATCGAGTTCCTCAACACCCCCGACTCCTACTACGAGGACCCCGAGCTGCGTGCCCGGATCGGTGAGGTGCGCGTGCCGATCGAGGAGCTGCAGAAGCGCGGCATCCTGGTCGACCGCGACGAGGACGGCTACCTGCTGCAGATCTTCACCAAGCCGATCGGCGACCGCCCCACGGTCTTCTTCGAGATGATCGAGCGCCACGGCTCCCTCGGCTTCGGCAAGGGCAACTTCAAGGCCCTCTTCGAGGCCATCGAGCGCGAGCAGGAGCGCCGCGGCAACTTCTGACCCCGCTGGTCGAGCCGGATTCGTGAGGAACGAGCGAATCCGTGTCGAGACCAACACAGTCGCGTACGAACTGTGTTGGTTTCGACACCGGCTCGCTGGCGCTCGCCGGGCTCAACCAGCGGTCGCCTGGCTGACTAGGCGTACGGGAGCGTTGCCGGCGCCGTAGCCGTCGTAGCGCTCGCGGCGCTCGACGAGCTCGAAGAAGACCTCGCCGACGGTCTCGGTGTAGCAGTGCAGGTATTCGCCGTCGGCGTCGCGGTCGTAGAGCAGATCGAGCTCGTGCAGGGTGGCGACGAGGTCGTCGGCGAGGCCGAAGCGGGCGACCAGGTCGTCGTAGTAGTTGCCCGGGACCTCGAGCGGGCGCAGGCCGCGCTCCCGGGCGGCCGTGACGACCCCGATGATGTCGTGGCAGGCGAGCGCGATGTGCTGGGCGTGGCCCTGCTGGTCGTTGGGGAGCTGCCCGGTTGGGAGCAGGTTGAGCGGAAGGCGTACGCCGCCGGCTGGTGAGCTCATCACCTGGCTGCGCACGAGACCGGACGGGCCGGCGACCTCCTGGGTCGGCTGCGGGGTCAGCGACAGCACGCTGGTGTAGAAGAGGACCGCCTCGTCGAAGCTGTGCCAGGGCTGGACCAGGTTGACGTGGTCGATCCGGGCGCCGCGCCCGGAGTTCGACACCCCGCCGTCGAACTCGCCGATCCAGTCCTCCGCGTGCGAGAGGAAGACCTCGGTGCCGTCGGGGGAGGTGAAGGCGCGCAGGGCCTGCTCGCCGGCGTACGTCCGGCGGTGGACCGGCGGCGCCATCAGCCGGGCGGCGCGCTCGGCGGCCGGGTCCGAGTCGGCGACGTCGAAGCCGACGGCCGCGATGCGCGGCTCGGGGGAGGCGCTGGGCACGTCGTTGCACACGACGCGGGCCACACCCCAGGTCCACAGGCGCACCTGCTTGCTCTTGTGGCGGCCACCGAAGTCGAAGCCGAGCTGCTCGAGCAGCACCTCGACGCCGGAGGTGTCCGGCGCCTTGATCTCGACGAAGTCGAAGGCCTCCGGCGCGGCCATCTCGGGCAGCCGGGGGAGCGAGCTGTCGGCCTCCTCGCCGAGCAGGTCGGCGGTGCGGTCGGCGAGCCAGCGCAGCGAGCGCTGAGCCTGACGGGCGGTGCGGACCGGGTCGGTCTGGCGGAAGGTGTCGTTGAAGACCTCCAGCGACAGCGGGCCGTCGTAGCCGGCGCGCATGACGTGGCCGAGGAAGGCCGGCAGGTCGAAGCTGCCCTCGCCGGGGAAGAGCCGGTGGTGACGGCTCCAGGAGAGCACGTCCATGCTGAGCGCCGGAGCGTCGGCGAGCTGCAGGAAGAAGATCTTCTCGGCCGGGATCTCCTCGATCTGCTTGGGGTCGTGGCCGCGGGAGAGGATGTGGAAGCTGTCCAGGCAGATCCCGACGTTGGGGTGGTCGGCGAGCTCGACGATGCGCCACGAGCGCCGGTAGTCGTCGACGAACCGTCCCCAGGCGAGCGCCTCGTAGGCGAGCCGGATGTCGTACGTCGCAGCCAGAGCACCCAGCCGCCGCAGCTGTCCCGCGGAGACCTCGTCGTCGTCGACGGTCGCGGTGCCGACGTTGCTGCAGACCAGCATCAGGTCGATGCCGAGCCGGTTCATCAGCCGGAACTTCGCCTCGGCGCGATGCAGCACGTCCTGGAAGGTCGTCTCGTCGACGCCCTCGGCGTCGCGGAAGGGCTGATAGAGGTCGAGGGTGAGCCCGAGCCGGTCGGCGAGCGCCCGGATCTCCTCGGGGGACTGAGGTGCGGCGATGAGGTCTGGCTCGAAGATCTCGATCGCGTCGAAGCCGGCTTCGGCCGCGGCGTACATCTTCTGGACCAGGCCGCCGCTGAGGCAGACCGTGGCGATCGAGGTGCGCATGGTTCTCCGTTCGTCGCTAATGTACGAAACGGTACATACATTGTTGTGAGTTGGGAAGCCGGTCGTGCTCTAGGCTCTGGGACATGGTCGACACCCAACCGTCAGCCCAGAAGTCGGTCCAGAAATCGGTCCAGAAGTCGGCAGAGCGGCTGCGAGATGCCGAACGCACCCGCGCCGATCTGATCGAGATCGCGACCGAGATCTTCTCCGAGCAGGGCTACTCCGGTGCGCGGGTCGACGAGATCGCCGAGCGCACCCGCACCACGAAGCGGATGATCTACTACTACTTCGGCGGCAAGGAGGGGCTCTACCTCGCCGTCCTCGAGGCCGCCTATCGCCGCATCCGCGAGAGGGAGCAGAGCCTGCATGCCGACCACCTGAGTCCCGTCGAGGCGGTGCGACGGATCGCTGAGCTGACCTTCGACCACCACCACGATCACCCGGCCTTCATCCGTCTCGTCTCGGTCGAGAACATCCATCACGGCCAGCACCTGGGGAAGGTCGAGTCGCTGCGCGACCTCGGTACGCCGGCCGCCTCCCTCCTCGACGAGGTCCTCGCCCGCGGTCGCGCCTCCGGCGAGCTGCGCGCCGACGTCGACGCCGTCGACGTGCACATGATGATCAGCTCCTACTGCGTCTTCCAGGTCGCCAACAGCGCCACCTTCGGCTTCCTGTTCGGCCGCGACATGCTCGCCCCCGACGTGCGCGAGCGCCACCGCCGCATCCTCGGCGACATCGTCGTCGGCTGGCTCACCGCCCGCTGACGCAAACCCCTGAAGAGCCCGTTCCCGCGCCGCGGGGACGGGCTCTTTGCCGTGCGGGGGTTGACGACGCGGTGCCGGATGTGATCCCCTTCACTCTCGTAACGTACTAGTTCGTACATTAAAGATCGTCTGGATGAAGTCTTCGTTTCTTGTCGGCCTGATCGGCGCGGGCGTCGGACCCTCGCTGAGTCCGGCGCTGCACATGCGCGAAGGGTTCGAGCACGGGTTGTCGTACGTCTACAAGACGCTCGACATCACCGAGCTGGGGATCCCTGCCGAGGGTGTGGGCGACCTGATGAGGGAGGCGCGGCGACTCGGCTTCGACGCGCTCAACATCACCCACCCGTGCAAGGAGCTCGTGATCGAGCACCTCGACCGGCTCGACGAGACCGCGGCCCGACTCGGTGCGGTCAACACCGTCGTCTTCACCGACGAGGGTGCCGTCGGCTACAACACCGACACGACCGGCTTCGGCCACGCGCTGCGTACCGGGATGCCGGGCGCCCCGCTCGGCACCGTCGTGCAGCTCGGCGCGGGAGGGGCGGGATCGGCCGTCGCTCACGCACTCGTGAGCCAGGGCGTCGACAACCTGGTCATCGCCGACATGGACCTCGACCGCGCCCAGGCGCGGGTCGAGGAGATCCGGCGCCACCACCCGGAGAGCACCGTCGATGCGAGCCACGTCGACAAGCTGCCGGCGCTCCTTCCCGACGCCGACGGACTGGTCAACTGCACCCCGGTCGGCATGGCCGACCACCCCGGTACGCCGCTGGACACGAGCCTCCTCCACCCCGAGCTGTGGGTGGCGGACATCGTCTACCGGCCTCTGGACACCGCGCTGCTGCAGGCGGCGCGCGAGGTCGGCTGCCGGACGCTCCACGGAGGCCACATGGCGGTCTACCAGGCCGTCGACGCCTTCCGGCTGATCACCGGCATCGACCCCGATGCCGAGCGGATGCTCGCCCACCTGCGCGAGCTGGCCGCGGCCGGCTGACCTCCCCCAAGAATTCGAAGATCCAGAAAACTCCACCCCCCACCCGTCCGCGGTCAGGAACCGCGGGCCTACCCGAGGAGGACCCGATGGCGGGACCTGACACCGAGAACCAAGAAGGCAAGACCCCGGTCCGGGCCGCGCTGGCCAGCTTCATGGGCAGTGCCGTCGAGTACTACGACTTCTTCGTCTTCGGCTCTGCTGCGGCGCTGATCTTTCCGCACGTGTTCTTCCCCAGCGCCGGCGACGCCGCGCTGGTGATGTCGTTCGCGACGTTCGCCTTCGCGTACGTCGCCCGCCCGGTCGGCGCGGTCTTCGTCGGTCACTTCGGCGACCGGATCGGCCGCCGAAAGGTGCTGCTGTTCACCCTCCTGCTGATGGGTGGCGGCACGTTCCTGATCGGTTGCCTGCCGTCGTACGACCGGGCCGGCTGGATCGCGCCCGCGCTGCTGGTCTTCTGCCGGCTGCTCCAGGGACTCTCGGCCGCCGGCGAGCAGGCCGGCGCCAGCTCGCTCACGCTCGAGCACGCCCCCGACGACCAGCGCTCCTTCTACACCTCCTGGACGCTCACCGGCACCCAGGGCGGCCAGATCCTGGCCGCGCTCGTCTTCATTCCGGTCGTCGCGCTGCCGGACGACATCAAGTACAGCATCGGCTGGCGGATCCCGTTCTGGCTCTCCGCGATCGTGGTCATGGTGGCGTTCTTCATCCGCAGCCGCCTCAACGAGACCCCGGAGTTCGAGGAGGCCAAGGCCAACAACCAGGTCGCCAAGCTGCCCCTCGCGGTGCTGCTGCGTGACCACTGGGTCGACGTGGTGCGGGTCATCTGCTGCGCCTTCATCGCGGCCGTCTCCACGGTCTTCGGCAACCTGGCCATCGCCTACGGTGTCGCGGTCGGCATGGTCGACTCGATCACGCTGTGGCTGGTCGTCGCTGCCAACGTCGTCGCGCTGTTCACCCAGCCGATGTTCGGCCGGCTCGCGGACCGGATCGGGCGCAAGCCCGTCTTCATCTACGGCGCCGTGGCCAGTGCGGTGATGATGCCGTTCTATCTGCTCTCGATGAGTCAGGGCAACGAGCTGCTCGTCTTCGCGCTCGCGATCGTCACCTTCTCCTTCGGCTACGCGGCAGCGAATGCGACCTGGCCGTCGTTCTACGGCGAGATGTTCTCGACCCCGGTGCGGTTCTCCGGTGTCGCGATCGGCACCCAGATCGGCTTCCTGCTGGCCGGGTTCACGCCGTCGATCGTCACCGCGCTGGGTGGCGTGCAGGAGGGTGGCTGGGTCGTCACCGCCGGCTACACCGCGGTCGTCTGCCTCGTCGCGTCGATCGCTGCCCTGACCGCCCGCGAGACCAAGGACGTACGTACCGCCGACCTCGGTATGCGGCCGGCTCCGACACCGCAGGGCGCGACGGTCTGACCCCCTCAACCCCCGCGTCGCGGGCTGTGACCACCAGTCACAGCCCGCGGCGGTGGCGGTTGCGGCGGCGTACGACGTCCTTCAGGTCGGCGACCGGGCCCAGGTGGCCCAGTTTCTCGGGGTTGGTGACCGAACGGATCCGCTGGATCTGGCCGTCGAGGATGTCGAGGGTCCAGGTGCCGAGGATGGCACCATCGGCGTCGCGCAGGATGGCGCCCGGCTCGCCGTTGAGCTCGCGCTGCTCCAGGCGAGCACCGATGGCGAGCAGCGGCGGCACCGCCGCGATCAGGATGCGCGCGGCCTTCTCCGCACCGAACCGGCCGCCGACGCCACCGGCTACACCACCACCGTCGTTGACGGTCTCGACATCGGCCGCCAGCAGAGCCTGGAGCTGGCCGAGGTCACCGTCGCGCAGCGCCTCGAAGAACCGGCTGGACAGCTCGACGCGCTTGCGCCGGTCGGCCTCGAACCGCGGCTTGCCCTCGTCCATGTGCCGCCGCGCCCGGGAGGCGAGCTGACGGCAGGCGGCCTCGGAACGGTCGACCGCCGCGGCGATGTCGGCGAAGCCGAAGTGGAAGACCTCGCGCAGCACGAAGACCGCCCGCTCCAGCGGACTGAGCCGCTCGAGCAGCAGCAGCGCCGCCATCGACACCGAGTCGGCCAGCTCCGTCGCGCGCTCCGGGCTGGCGTAGAGGCCCGCATGATCATCGACGTGGGTGTCGGTCGGCAGCGGCTCGGGGAACCACGGCCCGACGTACGTCTCCCGCCGCACCCGCGCGGAGCGCAGCACGTCGAGGGAGATCCGGGTGACCACGGTCGACAGGTAGGCCTTGAGCGAGTCGGGCTGCGTCGAGGTCCCCTCCAGTCGGAGCCAGGTCTCCTGCACGGCGTCCTCCGCCTCGGTCACGCTGCCGAGGATCCGGTAGGCGATCGAGAACAGCAGCGGTCGCAGCTCCTCGAACTCGATCTCGGTCTCAGGTGTCACGGTCGTCCTCCCTCGGGTCAACATCTTCCACCCTTGGGACGAGACGGCGCCCGGGACTGTGACATGGCGGCCTCAGCCGAGAAGGACGAAGGTCGCCAGACCCGCGTACGCGAGGTTCACGACGCCCCGGGTGGCGACCCCGCTGGTGGTTTCGCTGCGGCGGGAGGCACCGGCGGTGTGGCGGAGGTCGTCGAGGTGGACCAGCGTGTAGGCGAGGAACATCAGCACCGCCACGCCGGCCGCCCAGGGGCGGGTGGCCGGAACCAGCAGGCCGACCCCCCGATGACCACCTCGGCGACCCCGGAGGCGTACACCGTCAGCCGCTTGGCCGGCCACCACTCCGGAACGAGCGGCTCGACCTTGCCGGGGGTGACCAGGTGGGCCACACCGACGACGAGCAGGAGCGCGGCCAGGAGCCAGGCGACGACGGTGACGGCGAGACTCACAGGCTGGGCTCCCGGACCAGTGGCGTGACCGCTGCCGCCTGGACGCGTGCGGCGCGAGACCGGTCCTTGAACCCGATCGCGGATCCGGGACGACGCGCCTCCATCCCCAGGGCCCAGATCGTGCTGCGGCAGACGAGCTCCTTGACCTTCGCCGCGGGCATCCCACGGAGCCGGGCGCCCACGGCCGAGTCGTCGCGGCGGGCGAAGTTCACCAGGCCCAGCCCGCGGCCGATGCTGATGCACTGTCCCACGAAGCCGATGCTGATCGGTTCGGGCGTGGCGCCGGCGAGCCGGCTCAGCACCGTCTCCGCGGCCAGCGGCCCGAGCTGGTTGGCGGCCTGGCAGCTCATCCGGTACGCCAGTCCCGACGGCGCCGCGGCATCTCCGGTCGCGACGATCCGGTCGTCGTCGACGCTGGTCAGGGTCTCGTCGGTGACCAGTCGGCCGGCCTCGTCGGTGGAGAGCCCGCTGCGGCGCGCCAGGTCCGGGGTGGTGAACCCGGCGGTCCAGATCGTCACCGAGCTGGTCAGCTCGCGGCCGTTGTCGAGGCGTACGCGGCCGTCCAGCACCTCTGCCACCCGGGCGCCCTCGACGATGCCGACGCCGAGCCGCCGCAGGGCGCGCTCGGCATCGGCGCGGCCCTTCTCATGCAGCCACGGACCAAGCCTGTCTCCGCAGATCAGAGCCACGTTCCGGCCGGCCTCGGCGAGCTCGGAGGAGACCTCGATGCCGGTCGGTCCGCCGCCGACGACGACCACCGGTGCGTCGGCCGGCGTCGTCTCCAGCGCCGCCTTCAGCCGGGTCGCCTCCTCGTAGGTCGAGACCCCGAAGGCGTGCTCCGCCGCCCCGGCGACCTGGGTCTCGCCGGTGCTGCCGACGGCGTAGACCAGATAGTCGTACGCCACCTCCTCCCCGTCCTCGAGCGCGACCGTCCGAGCCGCGGCGTCGATGGCACTCACCGTGCCGACGTGCAGACGCACGCGCGGACTCAGGACGTCGGCGTAGGCCACCACCGCCTCGGACGAGCCGGCGACCAGCTGGTGCAGCCGGATCCGCTCGACGAAGTGGTCGCGCGAGTTGACCAGGGTGATGGCGACGTCCTCGCGCTTAGTGAGCCGGTTCGCGGCCATCACACCCGCGTATCCGCCTCCGACGACCATCACATGGGGCTTGCTCATGTCTTGCTCCTGCTTGTCGAGGTTCATGCCCCTAGGACACCGGCAGTCGCCGATCCGTGACAGGTCGGAGGAGAGGAACGAGCACCAGGTGGATCAGGCCAGAGCGGCGACGGCGTCCGCTAGATCGTCGACGGACCGGGCGCGCTCCGGGAGGCTGCCGTCGGGACCCAGGCTGAGCTGGAAGCCCATGAAGGCGGCGTCGATGACGTGGGCTGCCCGTTCGGCGACGGCGGGATCCACGCCGGACTTGTCCAGATGCGCGATGAGAACGCCCATCCACAGTGTGTTGGCTTCGCGGACCGCCGAGACGTACGGCTCCCTGCCGAAGAGGCCGAGCGCGGCCGCCTCCACATAGATCCGGCTGCACCGGTCGCCCTCCATCACCGCCCAGAGGTCATAGACAGCGGATCGCAAGTCCTCCGAGGGCTCGAGCGTGGCGACCTCGGCGACCGACCGCTCGTTGGACGTGCGGAGCACGTCGGCGACCAGCTGGTCCTTGGTGCCGAAGTGGTAGAGCAGGACCCGGTTGCTGGTGCCCAGCTCGGCCGCCAGCGGGCGCAGACTCAGGCCGATCAGGCCGTGCTCGTGGACGTAGTCGGTCGCCAGCTCGGCCCAGGCAGCGCGGCGCTGTGGATCTTTTGCAGGCGCGGTACCAGCGGTCGTCATGCGGCGACTGTAACAATCGCCGCAACCATTTGTATCAGTTGCAACAAATTTGTACCACCTGCAACAATTTTGTCCTCCCGGCCCTTGACCTGGCCCTTCATGTCGGCACAAGATCATTTGCAATTCACCCGCGGTTGCCTGTCGAGCAACCCGACGTCGGAGGTTGCATGAGCCAGATCTACATCGACGGGCGCTGGTTGCCTGCGCAGTCGGGCGAGCAGCGGGAGATCCGCTGTCCCGCCGACGGCGCGGTCGTCGGAACCGTTGCGGAGGCTGGGGCGGAGGACACCCGGGCCGCGATCGCCGCGGCGCGGAATGCCTTCGACAGTGGCGAGTGGCCGGCGACGCCCGCGCGCGAGCGGGGTGACCTGCTGCTGAGGGTCGCCGACCTGCTCGAGCGGGACACCGCGATCATCGCCCGCGCGGAGTCGCTCGACACCGGGAAGCGGCTGGTCGAGAGCGAGTACGACGTCGCCGACGTGGTCTCGGTGTTCCGCCACTTCGGGCACGTCGCCACCGAGGACGCCGGTCGAGTGATCGACAGCGGCAACCCTGCTGTGAAGAGCCGGATCGTGCACGAGCCGATCGGGGTCTGCGGGCTGATCACGCCGTGGAACTACCCGCTGCTGCAGGTCGCCTGGAAGGTCGCGCCGTGCCTGGCCGCGGGCAACACGTTCGTGCTGAAGCCCAGCGAGATCACGCCGCACAGTGCGATCCATCTGCTGAAGGTGCTAGAGGAGGCCGGGCTCCCTGCGGGTGTCGGCAACCTGGTCCTCGGTGAGGGACCGACCGCCGGCGCGCCGCTGTCCGAGGACCCCCGCATCGACCTGGTCTCCTTCACCGGTGGCCTGGCCACCGGCAAGCGGCTGATGGCCAACGCCGCGGCGACGGTGAAGAAGGTGGCCCTCGAGCTCGGCGGCAAGAACCCCAACATCGTCTTCGCCGACTCCGACCGCGAGACCGCGCTCGACTTCGCGCTGACCGCCGTCTTCCTGCACTCCGGCCAGGTCTGCTCCGCCGGCGCGCGGCTGATCATCGAGGAGTCGATCAAGGACAGCTTCGTCGACGAGCTGGTCGCCCGGGCCGAGCAGATCCGTCTCGGCGGCCCCTTCGACGAGGAGGCCGAGACCGGCCCGCTGACCAGCAGCGCCCACCGGGACAAGGTGGAGGCGTACGTCGCGAAGGGCCTCGCCGAGGGTGCCACCCTCCGCACCGGCGGAAAGCGCCCCGACGACCCCGCGCTCGCCGACGGCTTCTACTACCTGCCGACGATCCTCGACGACTGCACCACCGACATGTCCGTCACCCAGGACGAGTCCTTCGGGCCGGTCCTCACCGTGGAGACCTTCACCGACGAGGACGACGCCGTCCGCATCGCCAACGACTCCATCTACGGCCTCGCCGGCGCGGTGTGGACCTCCGACGCCGGCCGCGCCGAGCGGGTCGCCGCGAGGCTCCGGATGGGCACGGTCTGGATCAACGACTACCACCCCTACGTGGCCCAGGCCGAGTGGGGCGGCTACAAGCAGTCCGGGATCGGGCGCGAGCTCGGCCAGGCCGGGCTGGAGGAGTACCGCGAGACCAAGCACATCTGGCACAACATCGATCCCAGCCCGCAGCACTGGTTCGCCCCGCGTACCACCGAGGAGAAGTGAAGACGATGACCCAGACCTACGACTACGTGATCGTCGGCGGTGGCTCGGCCGGCTCCGCGCTCGCCAACCGGCTCAGCGCCGACCCGTCCACGAAGGTTCTGGTCCTCGAGGCCGGTCACAGCGACTTCAAGATCGACCCGTTCATCCACATGCCCGCGGCGCTGCCGTTCCCGATCGGCTCGAAGCTCTACGACTGGGGCTACGAGACCGATCCTGAGCCTCATCTCGGTGGCCGGAAGGTCTACCACGCGCGCGGCAAGGTGCTCGGCGGCTCGAGCTCGATCAACGGGATGATCTTCCAGCGCGGCAACCCGATGGACTACGAGCGCTGGGCGGCCGACCCTGGCATGGAGACCTGGGACTACCGCCATTGCCTGCCCTACTTCAAGCGCATGGAGAGCCGCTTCCTCGAGGACGGCACCTCCGGCGCCGACCAGTGGCGCGGTGGCTCCGGGCCGCTCCATCTCGAGCGTGGTCCAGCCTCCAACCCGCTCTTCTCGGCCTTCTTCGAGGCCGCCCAGGAGGCCGGCTACCCGCTGACCGACGACGTCAACGGCTACCGCCAGGAGGGGTTCGCCCCCTTCGACCGCAACGTGAAGGACGGCCGCCGCTGGTCGGCCGCCCGCGCGTATCTGCACCCGGTGATGAACCGCCCCAACCTCGACGTCGAGACCTTCGCGTACGCCACCAAGATCCGTTTCGACACCTCCGGCGATGTTCCGCGGGCGACCGGTGTGGACTACGTACGCGGTGTCGGCCGGGCGCGCCGGGAGCACACCGTCAACGCCGGCGAGGTGATCTGCTGCGGCGGCGCGATCAACACGCCCCAGCTCCTCCAGCTCTCGGGCGTGGGGGAGGAGTCGCTGCTGCGACAGCACGGGATCGACGTCGTGCACAACCTTCCCGGCGTGGGGGAGAACCTCCAGGACCACCTCGAGGTCTACATCCAGTACGCCTCCAAGCAGCCGGTCTCGATCGCGCCCGGTCTGGTGTGGCACCAGCGGCCCAAGATCGCCTGGCAGTGGCTCTTCCAGAAGAAGGGCCTGGGCGCGACCAACCACTTCGAGGGCGGCGGGTTCGCGCGGTCCAACGAGGACGTGGACTGGCCCAACCTGATGTTCCACTTCCTGCCGATCGCGATCCGCTACGACGGGTCGATGGCGCCCGGCCAGGAGAAGGGCCAGCACGGCTACCAGGTGCACATCGGCCCGATGTACGCCGACACCCGCGGCTACGTGCGGATCAAGAGCGCCGACCCGATGCGGAAGCCGTCGATGCTCTTCAACTACCTCTCCACCCCGACGGACCGCAAGGAGTGGGTGGAGGCGGTCCGGGTGGCTCGCAACATCCTCAACCAGCCCGCCTTCGCGCCGTTCAACGCGGGCGAGATGTCACCGGGGCCGAGCGTGGAGACCGACGAGGAGATCCTCGAGTGGGTCCGCAAGGACGCCGAGACCGCGCTGCACCCCTCCTGTACCGCCGCGATGGGGACCGGCGAGATGGCCGTCACCGACCCCACCTCGATGAAGGTGCACGGCACCGAAGGACTACGGGTCGTGGACGCGAGCGTCTTCCCGTACGTCACCAACGGCAACATCTACGCGCCCGTGATGATGGTCGCGGAGAAGGCGGCCGACCTGATCGCCGGCAACACTCCGCTGGCGCCCTCCGATGTGCCCTACTACCGCCACCGCGACGACTCGCCGCTGTGGCCGGCCGGGGATCCGCGCAACAAGTCCTGAAACCCAACCGTGACCCGAACCGGCGCCGGGCGGACTAGCGTGCCGGGCACCCCAACCGGAGGAGACAGCTCATGCCGGAGACAATCGACCCGTCGCGTACGCCCTTGGGTGAACCCGCCGCAGACCCAGACGAGATCCCGACGACGAAGCCGGAGCTGAACAAGACCGTCTTCTTCGGCTCGGCCGGGGTGGTGGTCGCGTTCACGCTCTTCACGCTGCTCGCGCCGGACGCCTCTGGCGCCGCGATCGGGCGCGTCGTGGGGTGGATCTCGACGTACTTCGGCTGGTGGTACTTCGCGCTCGCCGCCGCGCTGATCGCGTTCGTGCTGTTCATCTGTCTGTCCCGCTACGGGCGGGTCCGGCTCGGCCCGGAGGAGTCCCGGCCGGAATATTCGATGTTCACCTGGACGGCGATGCTCTTCGCGGCCGGGATCGGCGCCGACCTGATGTTCTACTCGGTCGCCGAGCCCGTCTCGCAGTACCTCACCCCGCCGACCGGCGAGGGCGGCACCATCGCCGCCGCCGAGCAGGCGGTGGGGTGGACGCTGTTCCACTACGGCCTGTCCGGCTGGGCGATGTACGCCGTCATGGGCATGGCGCTGGGCTACTTCTCCTTCCGCCACGGGCTGCCGCTCTCGATCCGTTCCGCGCTCTACCCGATCTTCGGCAAGCGGGTTCACGGGCGGTTCGGTGACGGCATCGACATGGCCGCGGTGCTCGGCACCATCTTCGGCATCGCCACCTCGCTCGGCATCTCGATCGCCCTGCTCAACGCGGGTCTCAACGTTCTCTTCGGGATCCCCGAGGGCCGTGGCGCGCAGGTCGGCCTGGTCGTGGTCGCGGTGCTGCTCGGCACGATCTCGGCCGTCTCCGGGGTCGACAAGGGCATCCGGCGGCTCTCCGAGCTCAACGTGCTGCTCTCGCTGGCGCTGATGCTCTACGTGCTCTTCTCCGACGACACCGCGTTCCTGCTCAACTCGCTGGTGATGAACCTCGGCGACTATCTCGTGCACCTGCCCGGGATGAGCTTCGACACGATGCCGTACGACACCGTCGAGAACCCCGACGTCGGCGTCTGGAAGAACCTGTGGACGCTCTTCTTCTGGGCCTGGTGGGTGGCCTGGTCGCCGTTCGTCGGGTTGTTCCTGGCGCGGATCTCGCGCGGGCGGACGATCCGGCAGTTCCTGGTCGGCGTGATGATGATCCCGTTCGGGTTCATCCTGCTGTGGGTCTCGATCTTCGGCAACAGCGCGCTCGGCCGTATCCGCGGCGGCGACGCCGAGTTCGGCGAGCTGACCAACGCCAACTACGCGCAGGGCTTCTACGCCTTCCTCGACAACTACCCGGGGGCGATCGCGCTGGTCGCGCTCGCCACCATGACCGGGTTCCTCTACTACGTCACCTCGGCCGACTCGGGCGCGCTGGTGATGGGCAACTTCACCTCGCGGCTGCCGCACCCGATGGCCGACTGCTCGATCCCGGTGCGGATCTTCTGGTCGGTCGCGATCGGCGCGCTGACCCTCGCTCTGATGTTCGCCGGCGGTGACGCGTGGCTGACCACTCTGACCAATGCGACGATCATCATGGGCCTGCCCTTCTCGGTCGTGCTCGCCCTGGTCGCCGTGGGACTCCACCGCTCGCTACGGCTGGAGTCGTTCAAGACCGCGAGCGCGCGCTACTCGTTCCCGGGCGCGATCTCCTCGGCCCGCCTGGCCGGGGCGGGCGAGGGCGGCGTACGTCCTTCGCTCGCGCAGCGGTTGCGCCGCTCGGTCACCTATCCCACCGCCAGGGACACCGAGCGATTCATCGACTCGGTCGCGAAGCCGGTCCTCGAGGAGGTCGCCGCCGAGCTCTCCTCACACGGGCTGTCCTCGGTCGTGACCGAGACCAAGGCCGTACGCGGCGTCGCCGGGGTCCAGATCCACACCGACCTGGAGGACGCGCCCGCGTTCGTCTACAAGGTCACCCCGCTGCCGTGCCCCGCTCCGACCTTCGCCGTCGGCCGGGTCACCGGCGACGTCTACTTCCGCGCCGAGGTCCACCTCGCCGAGGGCACCCAGGGCTACGACGTCAACGGCTACTCACGCGAGCAGCTGATGGGTGACGTCCTCGACCAGTACGAGCGCCACCTCTCCTACCTCCACCTCGTCCAGCAGGAGCAGCTGCCCGCCGAGGTGCCCGAGGTGCCGGCGGCGGATGTCAGCGGAGCAGATCGGTGAGGTCGATCTTGACCGGGAACGGCACCGGGACGTCGAGCCGGTCGCGGAAGATCCCGATCGGGACGTAGACGTTGGTGAGGTCGTCGCGCTCGTAGACATGGATCGCGGGCGCGCCGTCCTCGTTCTCGATGCGCCAGTAGTGGGTGATGCCCGCCTCGGCGTACTTCTGCGGCTTCACCGCCCGGTCGCGGTGCTCGGACTCCGGCGAGACCACCTCGACCACCAGGACCACAGAATCGGCATCATAGAACGACGCCTGGTCGGAGATCCGTGCCGTGCTCACCAGCACGTCCGGCTCCGGCCGGTTGCGCCTGTCGAGCACCACCGTCAGCTCCCGATCCACCTCGAACCCGTCGGGCGCCTGCGCCGTCAGCGAGTTGGTCAGGGCCGTGACGAGCCGACTGTGCCAGCGGCGCTGCGGTGACATATTGAAGACCAGGGCTCCGTCGATGAGTTCGGTATGACGCGGCGCCTCGACGAGCATGTCGAGGTCTTCGGAGTACCAACCCTCCTCACGGGGAGGGTGCATCCAGTCGGGCAACGCGGTCATGTTTCGAGGATACCGCCTGTTGTTGGGGTCGGTGGGTGAGCGCGGACGTGACCGTCGCTTCGTTGCGGCGAGGGTTTGGCGCAGCGGATTCAGTTGGGTGCGGGCTTGGGGGTGTGGCTGGTCGTGCGCGGGCGGCTCGGTGCCGGCAGGGTGACGAGTTCCCCACTGATCTGAAGAGTTCCCCTTGGGCGTGGAGGTTCCCCATCCTCCGGAGCGTGGGGAACCTTCGCCGGGGTGGGGAAGTGTTCCCATCAGCAGGGAAACGGCGAGTGTGGAGTCGAGAGGGTTCCAGCGCAGCCGGTTAGGGGCGGCGGGTGAACCGGATGGTGCCGTCGGGTAGCCGCTCGTGGACGTAGGCAGGGTTGTGCGCCAGGCGGTGATGGTGCGGGCACAACAGCGCCCCGTCCTTGAGATCTGTCTTCCCGCCGACAGCCCAGGGTTCTAGATGATGCGCGTCGCACCATTCCGGTGGCATGTCACAGCCCTCGGCTTGGCAGCACTTCTGCTGCAACCGCATCGCTTTGCGTTGGATGGGTTGGAAGAACCTGCTGCCTCGACCGGCGTCGAGGACCTCGCTGTCGCTGCCCAACACCCAGGGAATGATGGTCGCGTTGCACGCCATCCTCCGGGCCTCCGCCGCGCTGATCGTGGTGCCGTTGGTCTCGTCGTAGCCCAGAGTCGCGATGCCGAGGTCTTTGCGGAGTTCCTCGAGGTTGATCACCACGTTGATGGTGGTCGCGTCGCCGCCGTGGCGGGGCAGAGCGGCCGGATCCACGGTCTCCAGGAGCCGGACGAAGCCCTGGCCCATCAGCCGCTCCCAGGGAGGCAGCGGTGCACCCTTGGCGATGAGTTGTTGATTGCGGGGTTGGGCGTAGGCCTCGACCAGCCGCTTGAACCGCATCCCGATCGAGGTCGGGAGGACGCCGTCGAAGCCGATGGTGCCGTCGTGGTTGTTCCACACCCGTAGCGCGGTCTTCTGGTGGGCGCGTTCTTCTTCGGCGAGGAGGGCTTTGGCTTCGGCGTCTTCGAACCGGACGGGGTCGATCTCGGCCAGGATGCGTTTGCCGACGATGCGGAGTTCGTTGGCGGTCAACCGGGTGGCGTAGTCGACCAGCAGCTTCTCGGCCAACACGAGATCCTCCGCGCTGGCGACGGGATCAGCCCCGATCTTGTCGAGCGCTTTGGTGATCACCCGGGCCTTGTCCAGAGACACCACACCGTCCGCCAGACCAGCAGCGACGAGCTCGTACTTCTCGACACTCGCGGCAAGTTTGATCTGGGATCGGGCGACGGCCTTGTCGACCAAGAGCTCGGTCCGCATCCACCCCGAGGCGTCCTTGGCACCGGTCTCTTCGGCGATGTCGCCGACCGTGGCGAGTACCCGGAGTTTCAGGGCGGCCTGCTGGGCCTGGAGCTTCTCCAACCGCTCCAGCAGATCCTTCTTCTGCCCCGTGCGCCAATAGGCGGGATCGGTGGCCAGCAGCTCCTGAACGGCGGACTCGATGGCCCTCAAGGCAGCGTCGATCGCATCACCTGGGTTGGTGCCCCAGTGGTCGATCGAGCGGCCGAGACTCATCGCCATCTTCCCCTTCAGAGGTGTGCTGTGATGGGTCTGATTCTACGCCTCCAGCCCTTCTCTGGCCATCTATTTTCCCAGGTCAACCACGGTTTTCGCGGTGAGCGAACGACCTAGCATCTGTGGATGGTAAGTGGCCCGAAGGGCCACCCTCGCACCCCTCAACCTGACCTTTCCCAGGCAAGGATCCGCTGCGCCACACCCGGGCCGCCGCCCCGATAGCCAGCCAAATCTTTTCTCGATCTGGTCCGGAGTCCAGGACCGCGAAGCGGCCGGCGAAGCCGGCGCCCGAAGGGCGTCCTTGACGCCGGTCCAGATCGAGAAGACCCTCCAAGAACGGGTCGGCGGCCCACGCCAACCAAGAAGAAGCAGCCCGCAACAAGGGGTGAAAACAGACTCAACCGAAGTCGATGAGCCGCCCATCCTCATGCATCACACAACCCCGCCCAATCCAAGCAACCGCATGTTCCTTGTCCCCGACAGCAATGTGCGAATAGCTAGGCGGAACCCAGACGAGCTCATAGTCGACGTCACCCAGAGCCGCCTCGGTAGCCCGGACAGCGTCGTCGGAGGGGTCGAGGGTGCGTACGGCCTGTTCGACGGAGTCGAAGTATTTTCGGCCGGCCTCGGAGAGCTCCTTGGCGCACCAAACGCACGTGCCCAGCGTCTCGATCTGCGCGGCGGTGGCCCTGATCGGGGCGTCGAGGCCGAGGAGCTGGGGGCAGGCCCGGACATGCAGGAGACGACCCGTCGCGTGTGCGACGAAGAGGGTCTCGGGGGTGTCGGAGGGCATCTCCGGAGCCTAGGGGAGGGAGGCATGCCCCGGGAGGTACCTGGGACGAATTCAGGACGTTCGGCCCCCGTGATCACTGTGGTCCAGGTCACGTACGATCCGGGGTATGGCGCATTACCAACAGCGCGGGCACATCCCGCCCAAGCGGCACACCCAACACCGCGACGGAGAAGGGAATCTCTACTACGAAGAGCTCATGGGCGAGGAAGGGTTCTCCTCGGACTCCTCCCTGCTCTACCACCGCCACATCCCCTCGGCGGTGAAGGACGTACGCATCTGGGAGTTGCCAGACCACGGCACCACCCCCAACCATCCTCTGCGCCCGATGCACCTCGGGCTTCACGACCTCTTCCCAGGTGAGGAATGGAAGCGTCACGACCCGGTGACCGGGCGCCGGCTGGTGCTCGGCAACGGCGACGTACGTCTTCACTATGCGGTGGCGGGGGAGACCTCGCCGCTCTACCGCAACGCGATCGGCGACGAGTGTGTCTACGTCGAGTCCGGGACCGGGGTCGTCGAGACCGTCTTCGGCAACCTGGAGGTCGGTGAGGGCGACTACGTGGTGATCCCGCGTGCCACCACCCACCGGTGGGTGCCGAGCGGCGACGCTCCGCTGCGGGTCTACGCGATCGAGGCGAACTCCCACATCGCCCCGCCGAAGCGCTACCTCTCCCGGTTCGGCCAGTTCCTCGAGCACGCCCCGTACTGCGAGCGGGACCTCCGGCTCCCGACCGACCCGCAGACCGTGGACGCGACCGAGGCGGAGGCCCAAGGAATTGAGGTCTTCATCAAGCACCGCGGCCCGGGCGCCGGCGGCATCGCCGGCTCGGTCCACGTCCTCCCGCACCACCCGTTCGACGTCGTCGGCTGGGACGGCTGCCTCTACCCGTACGTCTTCAACATCGCCGACTACATGCCGATCACCGGCAAGGTCCACCAGCCGCCGCCCGCCCACCAGGTCTTCGAGGGCAACAACTTCGTGATCTGCAACTTCGTGCCCCGCAAGGTGGACTACCACGAGCTCGCGGTGCCGGTGCCCTACTACCACTCCAACGTCGACTCCGACGAGGTCATGTTCTACGTCGGTGGCGACTACGAGGCCCGCAAGGGCTCCGGGATCGGCATCGGCTCGATCACCCTCCACCCCGGTGGCCACGCCCACGGGCCGCAGCCCGGCGCGATGGAGCGCAGCCTTGGCGCGGAGTTCTTCGACGAGCTCGCGGTCATGGTCGACACCTTCCGGCCCCTGGAGGTCGGTGAGGCCGGCGCCACGGTCGACGACGGCAAGTACGCCTGGACCTGGGCGGGAGGCCGCAAGTGACGTCGTGGCTGGACATCAACAACAGTCGGTTCGGCCTCGAGGCGCTCCCGTACGCCACCTACCGCACCTCCGCGGACTCCACCCCGCGGCTCGGGGTGCGGATCGGTGACCTGGTGCTCGACGTCGCCGCGGCGGCCGAAGGTCTGGCCGGGCAGTGCGAGGGTGGCCTCGACGGCCTGCTCGCCTCGGGCCCGGAGGTGTGGGCGCAGGTGCGCGCGGAGGTGACCCGGCTGCTCAGCGACCCCGCCTGCGAGGCCGAGGTCAGGCCGCACCTGGTGCCGATCGACGACGCCGACCTGCTGCTGCCGTTCACGGTGGCCGACTACGTCGACTTCTACGCCTCCGAGCACCACGCGTCCAACGTCGGGAAGATGTTCCGCCCCGACTCCGAGCCGCTGACGCCCAACTGGAAGCACCTGCCGATCGGCTACCACGGCCGCTCCGGCACGGTCGTCGTCTCCGGCACGGACGTCGTCCGGCCGACCGGGCTGCGGAAGACGCCCGACGGGATCGTCGACGGCCCCTCGATCCGGCTCGACATCGAGGCCGAGCTGGGGTTCGTGGTCGGCGTCGGCTCCGAGATGGCCCACCCCGTCCCGCTCGCCGAGGCCGCCGACCACATCTTCGGGATCACGCTGCTCAACGACTGGTCGGCGCGCGACATCCAGGCCTGGGAGTACGTCCCGCTGGGCCCGTTCCTCGGCAAGTCGTTCGCCACCTCGATCTCGCCGTGGGTCCTCCCGCTCGCCGCACTCGAGGCGGCCCGGGTCCGGCCCCCGGAACGAGACGTTCCGCTGGCCGGCTACCTGGACGACTCGGCGCTGGAGCCCTGGGCCCTCGACCTCGCCCTCGAGGTGCGCCTCAACGGTTCGCTGGTCGCCGAGCCGCCGTACGCCACCATGTACTGGACCGCCCCGCAGATGCTCGCGCACATGACCGCCAACGGCGCGTCGCTGCGCGTCGGCGACCTGTTCGCCAGCGGCACGATCAGTGGCCCCGAGCCGGGCCAGCGCGGTTCGCTGCTCGAGCTCAGCTGGTCGGGGGCCGAGCCGTTCAAGCTGGACGACGGGTCGATGCGTACGTTCCTGGAGGACGGCGACGAGGTCACCATCACCGCCACCGCGCCCGCGCCGGGCGGCGGCCGGATCGCGCTCGGCGAGGTCAGCGGGCGGATCCTGCCCGCGAAGGAGCGCGCATGACGTCGGTCTACGAGTTCACGCCCCGCTACTTCGAGGTCGACATGCAGGGGGTGATGTTCAACAGCTGGTACCTCGGCTACGTCGACGAGGCGATGAACCACTTCATCGACGCCCGCGGGGTGCCCTACTCCCGCTGGAAGGAGCTGGGGGTCGACGCCCACCTCGCCCACGCCGACCTGGACTGGAAGGCCGGCATCGGCTTCGGCGACCGCGTCCAGGTGCCGGTGCGCACCACCCGGATCGGCACCAAGAGCTTCACGCTGGGGTTCGAGTTCCGCCGGGGCGAGGACGTCACCTGCGCCGTGTCGGTCGTCTACGTGGTCGTCGCTGCCGACGGCTCCGGGTCGATCGCCATCCCGCCCGAGATCGCCGCCGCGATCGAATAGCCGCGCAAGAACGGTCAAGCGACCCGGTGGCCGTCGGTGTGAGACTCGTCGTGTGCACGAGACAGAAGAAGAGATCGCCGACCTGCAACGCCTCCTGGACGCCTCGATCGGCCGCGCGAGCGGCCATCTGACCGGCATCGTCAACGACGACCAGCGCCTGAACGCCCGTCAGCTCGTCACCGAGCTGACGGGCATGAAGGTGCTCGTGTTGGCCACCGTGACCGCCCGCGGTGAGCCGCGGACGAGCTGCGTCGACGGCCACTTCGTACACGGTCGCTGGCTGTTCGGGACCTCTCCCACCGCCATCAAGGCCAAGCACATGCTCGCCCGCCCCGCCGTCAGCGCGACCCACGTCGACGGGGAGCGCATCGGCGTCTTCACCCACGGCACCGCGCACGTGGTCTCCGAGGGGCCGGAGTTCGAGAAGCACAACGCCTACTTCACCGAGTTCTACGGCTCGGACCCGCAGACCTGGGAGGGACCGGGCGTCGTCTACGCCACCATCGAGCCGAGCTGGATGGTGGCGTACGCCGCCGAACCCGCCTCGTTCCCGGGCTGAGTGCTTTACGGCCGAGTCAGGCTCTTCTTGATCTCGGTCTTGAGCACCTTGCCGACCTTCGAACGCGGCAGGTCCGGCCAGACCTCGATCTGCTTGGGGGTCTTGACCGCGCCGATCCGCTCCTTGACGTACGCCTTGAGCTCGGCGACGTCGACCTCGGCGCCGGGCCGGGGCAGGATGACGGCGGTGACGCGCTCGCCCCACTTCTCGTCGGGAAGCCCGATCACGGCGCAGTCGGCGACGGCGGGGTGGGTCATCAGCGCCTGCTCGACCTCGGTCGAGTAGACGTTGAAACCACCGGTGATCACCATGTCCTTGGCGCGGTCGACGATGTGCAGGAACCCGTCCTCGTCGAGGAAGCCGATGTCGCCGGTGTGGTGCCAGCCGTGCGCGCTCGCTTCGGCGGTTGCCTCGGGGTTGTCGAGGTAGCCGCGCATGACCAGCGAGCTGCGTACGACGATCTCGCCACGCTCACCTGAGCCGAGCAGCGCGCCGTGCTCGCCCATGATCGACACGGTCACCAGCGGTGCTGGCCGACCGGCCGAGGAGAGACGCTCGGTGGCGACGGTGCCGTCCTCGTGGAAGTGGTCGGCGGGCGCCATCGTCGCGATCATCATCGGCGCCTCGGTCTGACCGAAGAGCTGCGCCATCACCGGACCGATCCGGGTCAGCGCCTCCTCCAGGCGCGTCGCCGACATCGGTGCCGCGCCGTACCAGAAGCAGCGCAGCGAGTCGAGGTCGGTCGACTTCAGCGCAGGGTGGTCCAGCACCAGATAGATCAGCGTCGGCGGCAGGAACGTGTGGGTGACGTGGTGGTGCTCGATGTGCTCGAGGAACGCACCCACGTCCGGCGTACGCATCACCACGATCTTGCCGCCCAGGCACAGCACCGGGAAGCAGAGCACCCCGGCGGCATGGGTGAGCGGCGCGAGCGCGAGATAGGTCGGACGTTCAGGCGCGCCCGGCCACGGGTAGGCCATCAGGGTGATGGCCGACATCGTCTCCAGGTTGGCGCCGGTGAGCATGACGCCCTTGGGGCGCCCGGTGGTCCCGCCGGTGCCGACGACCATCGCGAGGTCGTCGATGTCATCAGCCGGCTCGAACACCTCGTCGGCAGAGCCGAGGAAGTCGTCCCAGCCGATCGCCCAGTCATAGGTCGCGTCGAGACAGACCAGGGTGGTCAGCTCCGGGAGATCTCCGCGGATCTGGTCGACCAGGCCGGCGAAGGCCGACTGGAAGATCAGTGCCGAGCAGCCGAAGAGGTCGAGGAGCTCCCGGTTCTCCGCCGCCTCGCTGCGCGGGTTGATCGGGCACCAGACGCCCCCGGCACGACTGATCCCGAAGACGGAGGCGAAGGCGACCGGGTCGTTGGCCGAGAGGATGGCGACCTTCGCGCCCGGGGCGACGCCGCGGGCCCGCAGGCCCGCGGCGACGCGCACCGAGAGATCGACGACCTCGGCGTACGACCAGGTGTCCTCGCCGCAGACGAGACAGGGCGCGTCGCCTCCGAGCGAGGCACCCTTGTCCAGATAGTCGACGAGCCGCATCGGGCCGCCCTCAGCCGCGCTGCCGGGTCACGACCGGCTCCGAGACCAGCCCGAAGGCCTGCAGCTGGCCGAGGAGCTCGCGGTGACCGAAAGCCTGGCAGCCCGAGGCGAAGCCCACCCGGCGAGGCGGCTGCTGCAGCAGGGAGTAGGCGACGTACGCCTGCAGCAGGCCGGTCTGCTTGTAGTTCTGGTTGCCGTGGATGACGCAGTGCGCGCGCCCCAGCGGGCCGGAGGCGTGCACCGAGTCGAGCGACTTGTTGAGCCGCGGGTTCTCGCGTGGCGGCATCTGGTTCATCACCTGGGCCGCCGTCGCGGTCAGTGCCTCGTCGCGCTGCTCGGCGTCCATGTCCTTGGTCGCCTCGAGTGCGGCCGCCACGATCTGCGGCACCCCGTTCATCAGCGCGGCGTTGAAGACGCCGCCCTGGGCCTTGCAGCTGGCCACCTTCGGGTCGCGGCGGTACCAGACCGGGTGCGAGGTGCCGCCCCACGGCAGCGAGAGCGCCAGCTCGTGCTGGCCCGGCACCACCAGCGGGACCAGCCCGGCGGTGGGGTCGAACTCGACGTACGCGTTCTGCTCGAGGTAGTGCGCCTTCGAGGTCGCCGCGTTGACCAGGATCGTGCGGGTCGAGGCGATCGTGGGGGAGCCACCCCAGAAGACCGCGATGTCGAGGGTGTCGAGGCCGGGCTGCTCGAGGCAGATCTCGGCCGCGATCTCGCCGGTGGTGTACATCTGCGCGATGCCCGGCGCGAGCAGCAGGCCCTTCTCGGCGAAGCCCTCGCTGTACGTCTCGTCGCAGGTGATCAGCCAGTCCTGCTCGCCGGTGGTGTCGGTGTAGTGAACACCGGCGGCCAGTGCGGCCTCCACGACCTGGGGGCCGTACGTCGAGAACGGCCCGACGGTGTTGAGCACGACACGCGCGCCGGTGAGCAGGTCGGTGAGCGCCTCGACGGAGTGCTCGACCTCGGCGATCTCGTAGTCGGCGGTCTCGATGCCGGGCACGTTGGCGGCCATCGAGGCGACCAGCTTGTCCTTGGAGCGGCCGGCGGCCACGAACGGCACACCGAGCTCGCGCAGGTATTCGCACACCAGTCGGCCGGTGTAGCCGGAGGCGCCGTAGACGACGACAGGCTTGTTCTCGCTCATTTTCACATCCCCATTCCGCCGTCGACCGCGAGGCCGACTCCGTTGACGAAGGCCGCCTGGTCGGAGGCCAGGAAGACGACCGCGTTTGCCATGTCCTCGACCGTGCCGAGGCGTCCCGACGGGGTCAGCTCGACGACGCCGCCGACGGCCGCCTCCGGAGACTCGAAGAGACCGAGCTGGGCGACGTCGTTGGCCAGCCCGGCACCCATCTCGGTCGGGACCAGCCCGGGGTAGATGCAGTTGACGCGTACGCCGTAGCCGAGCTTGCCGCTCTCCATCGCCGCCACGCGGGTCAGCCGGTCGACGGCGCTCTTGGTGGCCGAGTAGACCGAGATGCCGGGGAAGGCGATGGTGGCCGCGACCGAGGCGACGTTGACGATCACGCCTCCGTTGCCGGCGGCGCCGTCGGGCCGCATCGTACGGAGCCCGTGCTTGAGGCCGAGGGCGGTGCCGAGCACGTTGACCTCGAGCATCTTCTTCACGTCGTTCGGGTCGAGCTCGGTGACCAGGCTGGTGATCTCGACGCCGGCGTTGTTGACCAGGATGTCGAGTCCGCCGAGCGCGTCGACCGCGGCGGCCGCGCCCGCCTCCCAGGAGGCGTCGTCGGTGACGTCGAGGTGCACGAAGGTGCCGCCGATGGACTCGGCCACCTTGGCGCCCTGGTCGTCCTTCAGGTCAGCGACGGCCACCTTGGCGCCGGCCGCCGCGAGCGCTCGGGCCATTCCCTCGCCCAAGCCTTGGGCACCGCCGGTGACGAGTGCTGTGCGTCCACTCAGATCGGTCATCTGTGACTCCTTCGTCGCTGTGATCGGGCTCACAGACAATCGCGAATCTTGACGAGTGTCAAGATTTCTCTTGACGATTGACTAGAAAATGGTCCGGATGGCATCGAACGACGCACGGGAGGGGGTATCGTTGCCGCCCATGACCCAGGTCGCCGCACCCAAGTCGCCTCGCCGCACGCCTGCCGACAAGCACGACGAACGCCGCAAGACGCTCGCCGAGTCGGCGCTGCGTACGTTGGGGGAGCTGGGCTACGCCCGCGCCAGCCTGCGGGAGATCGCCAACAACTCCGAGTTCAGCCACGGCGTCGTGCACTACTACTTCAACGACAAGCTCGAGCTGATCGTCTACTGCGTGCGCTACTACAAGCAGACCTGCGTCCATCGCTACGACGGTGTCGTCGCCGAGGCGACCTCTCCCGATGACCTCGTGGTCCGCTTCGGCGACAAGCTCGTCGAGACGATCGTCGAGGAAGCGCCGATGCACCGGCTCTGGTACGACCTGCGCTCGCAGTCCATGTTCGAGGAGAGTCTGCGCGAGGCGGTCACCCAGATCGACCAGAGCCTGGAGGACATGATCGCGCGCGTCGTGAACCGCTACGCCGAGCTCGCCGGCACCGAGCCCGCGATCGCGGCCCCGGTGGCCTACGGGATGTTCGACGGCATCTTCCAGCAGGCGCTGCTGGGCCACCTCAACGGTCGCGACGGCGCCCTGGACGACCTGCGCAACCAGGTCGTCGGGCTGATGCCGATGCTGCTCGCGCCGAAGGCGTAGGGCTCAGACCACCATCGCGACCACGGCCGCCGCGGCGAGGATCGTCGCGGCGACGCGTACCCTCCCGATCGGCTCGCGCAGCACCAGGGCCGCCGACAGTGCGACCCAGATCAGGCTCGAGCTGCGCACCGCGGCCACCAGCGACACCGGGGCATGCAGGGTGGCGTAGAGGCTGAGGACGTACGAGGTGGGGATCAGCACCGCGAGCACGGCCACGGTCCGCGCGTGGGTCCTGGCCTGGCGCAGTCCCTCGGCGTACTTCCCGTGGACGATCACGCTCCACAGCACCACCTGGATGACCGTGCCGACCGCGTAGTAGGCGATCGGGTCGAGGCCGCGCTCGACGACCACCCAGCCGTCGTAGGTCGTGTAGCCGGCGATCGATACGGCGATGCAGGCCGACCACAGCAGTGGCTTCGCCTGCAGCGAGCCCCGGGTGCGGACGGTCTCGAACAGCAGCGCCCCGACCGCCGCCGCCATCAGGAGTACGCCAACCCACTGCGTCCAGCTCAGCCACTGCCCGAGCACCACCATGCCGGTGAGCGCCACCACGACCGGGGCCAGGCCGCGGGACAGCGGGTAGATCTGGCTGACGTCGAAGTCCCGGTAGGCGACCTGGACCAGGCCCATGGTCAGTGCGTGCATCGTGGTGCTGCCGAGCGAGAGCAGGAGGAGCTCCCACGACAACGCGATGCCGTGCCCACGCACGATCATCACCACCGCGGTGACCGTGACGACCAGGCAGCTCTCCACGATCGCCACCGCCCACAGCGCCGGTCTTCCTGCCGGCGCGATGGTCTTCGAGGCCGTGTTCCAGGCAGCGTGGGCGATCGCTGAGCCCAGGGCGAGAACGACTCCGAGCAGCAGCATTCGGGTGAGCCTACGGCGTCGCTGCGCGCATCATGACCGGACTCCTCCTAGGGTGGGCCACTCCAACCCCACAACACCGAGGAATTCTGTGATGGACCCCGTCGACCTGGCTCTGATGCTTCTCCGGCTCGCGGTGGGTGGCACGATGATCGCCCACGGCGTCAACCACTGGCGCGGAGGCGGCAAGATCGCCGGCACCGCGGGCTGGTTCGAGAGTCTCGGCCTGCGCCACGGCACCATGCAGGCGTGGGCCAGCGTGGTGACCGAGATCGGTGCCGGCGTGCTGTTGATCCTGGGCCTGATCACGCCGCTGGCAGCGGCCGCCGTCGTCTCGGTGATGCTCGTGGCTGCGTTGCTCGCGCACCGCCCCAACGGATTCTTCATCTTCAAGGACGGCTGGGAGTACGTCATGATCCTGGCTGTCGTCGCGGTCGTGCTCGGTGTCACCGGACCCGGGACGATCTCGCTCGACTCGGCCCTCGACATCGTCTACGACGGCTGGGTCGGCGGCGCGGTCGCGCTCGGCGCCGGCGTCCTCGGCACCGCCCTCCTCCTCGCCGCGTTCTGGCGGCCGCAGCGGGACGAGGCGCCCGCGGATGCCGAGGAGGAGCCGACCCCGGAGGCCTAACGGCGCGATCGGATCCCGAGCCGAGCGGTCTCCCCGGTGGCAGAGCGCTCGAGCGCGGCGATGAGGGTGCGGGCGTCGTAGCGGCCCTCGTGGCGGTGTGAGCCGACGAAGAACGTCGGGGTGCCGCGGGCGCCGCTGGCGTTGGCCGAGGCCATGTCCTCGCGGACGTGCTCGGCCAGCGCCGGGTCCTCGAGGTCGCGGAGGAACTGCTCGACGTCGAGCCCGAGGAGGCCGGCGTAGCCCGCCAGGTCCTGGTGCTCGAGTTCGTTCTGATGCTCGAAGAGGTGCTTGTGCATCTCCCAGAACTTGCCCTGCCGGGCGGCGGCCTCGGCGGCGACGGCAGCCAGCTCGGCATGCGGGTGCTGGGTGAGGGGCAGGTGGCGTACGACGTAGCGGATCCGGGGCCCGAAGTAGTCCCGGACCTCGTTGGCGGTGCCGGTGGCACGGGCGCAGAAGGGGCACTCGTAGTCGAGGTACTCGACCAGGGTGACCTCGGCGTCCTCGGCGCCGTAGATGTGGTCGCGCTCCGGGTCGACCTCGGGAGAGAGCAGCTTCGGCAGGGCCGCGTCCCGCTGCCCGAGGAAGCGCGCGGCGAGCTGGAAGATCACCCAGCCGAGCGCGGAGGCGAGCACTACGGAGAGGAGTACGCCGACGATCGCGTCGCGCTGCAGCGTCTCGGAGTCGAAGGCGAGGGTGGTGATCAGCAGTGCGACGGTGAAGCCGATGCCGGACAGCGCCGCGCCGCCGAGAACGTGGCCGCCACCGACGCCCTGGGGCAGCCTTCCGAGCCGCAGCCGCGTGGCCACGAGCGCGCCGCCGCCGATGCCGAGCGTCTTGCCCAGGACCAGGCCGGCCACGACGCCCCAGGTCACCGGCGAGCTCAGCGCCTCGCCGAGCACCCCGTTGCGCAGGTCGACGCCCGCGTTGGCGAGCGCGAAGACCGGCACGATGAGATAGCTCGTCGGTACGTGCAGCGTCTCCTGGAGCCGCTCGTTGACCGAGATCGTGCGGGTCAGCTCGTCGCGGGTCTCGCGCTGCAGCGTGGGCAGCGGCGACTGCCGGAAAGCCCGGAACCGCGAGGTCGCGACCTCCATCTGGGCCCGGGTCGGCTCAGCGGCCGGCACCAAGAGGCCGGCCAGCATCCCGGCGATCGAGGCATGCAGCCCGGCGCCGAGCGTGGCCACCCAGGCGATCAGGACGAGCAGTACGTAGGGCCCGGCCCGCCATACCTTGACCCGGTCGAGCACGAAGATCCCGACCAGGGCCAGCCCGGCCACGACCAGCGGGCCCACCTCGAGATTCTCGGTGTAGGCGACCCCGATCACGCTGACCGCGACGATGTCGTCGATGACGGTGAGCGTGAGCAGGAAGATGCGCAGCTGGGTCGAGACCGCAGGCCCGACCAGCGCCAGCATGCCGAGCAGGAACGCGGTGTCGGTGCCGATCACGATGCCCCACCCGCGCGCCGCCTCACCGGAGGGGTTCAGCAGCAGGTAGATCAGGGCCGGCAGCAGCAGGCCGCCCGCACCGGCGATCAGTGGCACCACCATGCGGCGGCGGTCGGTGAGCTCGCCGACGGCGAGCTCGCGGCGTACCTCCAGGCCGACGACGAAGAAGAAGACCACCATCAGGCCGTCGTTGACCCAGTGGTGCAGGTTCATCGAGAGGCCGACGTCCCCGAACCGGACCGAGAACACCGTCTCCCACAGGTGCTCGTAGCTGTCCGACCACGGCGAGTTGGCCCAGGCCAGCGCCAGCAGCGAGGCGATCACCAGCAATGTGGCGCTCGTCGACTCCAGATGCATGAAGTGCCGCAGCCTGGTGCCGAGCTGCCCGGTCAGGTCCTCGTCACGCCGGCACGTCGTCTGCTGTTTCCCCACGGAATGATCCTAGGCCGCGTCTGGGCCGCGATCTGTCGTTGTCCGCGTGAGAGTCGCCTCAGCGCCGCACGGCGACCAGGCCGGCGAGCGTGCCCTGGAGCAGGGTGCCGTCGGGGAGGATCGTGCCGACCATCTGCAGCGTGTTGGCCAGCGGCCCGAGGCCGAGGAAGGTCTCGGAGAGGATCTGGCCGTCGGCCGGGTCGATCCGGGCCAGGCGCCAGGTCAGCCCGCTGCCGCGTCGGGTGACGGTGTAGAGGACGTCCTCGCCGCGGGAGAGCCGGGGGACCGCGGCCGAGGGCACCTCGTTGCGCCAGACCGACTCACAGGCGCCGGAGCGCTCGTCGACGTCGGTGCGCTCCATGCCGCCGGCGAAGTCGGCCTTTGCCGGGATGGACTCGCCAGCGTCCTCGGTCGCCTGTGCGGGGTAGGGGTAGCCGTAGGTGCTGGCGATGTAGACGGAGTTTCCCCAGGCCACGGGGGAGTTCTCGGTGCCGCTGCTCTCCTCGGTGAGGATCGGGAGCTGGCAGACCTCCCGTCCGTCCCGCGCCCGGTAGACGAGGAGGTTCTCGCGCGGGGCGGCGTTGTCGGTGATCACCACGAACTCTGCCCCCGTGCGCTTGCCGAAGAACGTCGGCGTCGACCCGCTGCCGTGGCTGAGCTGTCCGGGCTTGCGGGCTTCTCCGCGGTCATAGGGCTGCCGCCAGACGGTCCGCACGCCGTCGCCGCCCGCACGCAGGAGGTACGTCGCGTGGTCGGTCGTCACCGCGACCCCGCTGGGGGCGCTGGAGATGGAGTTGGCGACCTTCTCGTCGCCGGCGCCGAGGCTCGCGATGACGACGTCGCCGTCGGGCGTGACGTACCCGGCGCGGCCCTGGGCGGTCGCGAACCAGACGTTGGAGTCGTAGCCCGGTCCGACGGTGGTGACCGCGTCGCCCTCCGGCAGGGTCAGTGGCACCTCGCGCTCCACGTCGATCGACCAGCGGAGGCCGGACCGGGAGTGCGCCAGCCAGAGCAGGGAGCCGGATCCGTCCACGGTGACGAGTCGCGACTCGTTGTCGACGTAGGCATAGACGCCGCCGAGGAGCGAGCCGGCCGAGAGATGGCGCCGGGCGACCGGGAGCAGCGTGGTGGGGTCGAGCAGATAGAGGCTGGGCGCCCGGTCGATGTACTCGGTGCACAGCGCCTGCACCATGCCGTCGGCTCCGCTGAGGATCGTCGGGCACACCGCGGGCAGCGGCGCCGGTTGTGCGGGGGAGGGGTCGGCTCCCGGTCCCTCGAACGGAGTCGTGTCGGACGCCCCGGCGTCGCCGTGCATGTTCCAGGTGCCGTCCGGGCCGGCGTACGGGTTCGGCGGCATGGCCGCGCCGGCCGCCGGGCCGACTGCCGGGCCGGCCATGAGGACGACGACAAGGGCCAGAAGGACGGTGGCGGGCGCGGTCCGGCGGATCATGGGGAGGATCTAAGCACGAGTAAGTCGAGCGGGTCGGTCGAAGATCATGTGGCGGTCGCCACAGGCGTTACACGAATGTCCAACAGATGCGTGACCTGTCACCCACATCGTCGTTAGCCCCTCTGACGGCGGGTAACAGCCGGATGACAGCGCCGAACCAAGTGGCGCGACCCGGTGCTCAGCCGTACATGGGGGCTTCCGGCGTATGCGTCCGGGTACTGACAGGCGCAAACACGCACATCGTGGACATAGCCCGATCGAACTATGTCCAATAGGTCCTATGACTCATATTTTGTAGAGGATAAAGTCCTTTCAAGTCTTCCTTGAAAGTCTGGATGGGAGTTAGATGGGCAACATGACAACTAGGCGTTCTCGGCCCGGCCGCCCTAGGCATGTTCCCGATTCAGGTACGACCTCACCGCGCGACCAGATCCTGGATGCCGCTTCGCGGCTGTTCGTCTCCCAGGGTTTCGCGGCGACGTCTACCCGCGAGATCGCCGACATGGTCGGCATCCGCCAGGCGTCCCTCTACTACCACTTCGCGGGGAAGGACGAGATCCTCGGCGAGCTGCTCCGCCGGTCGGTGCGACCGACCACGGACAAGGTCGAGAAGATCCTCGACCGGGTGCCGCCGCTCGACTACGAGACCGCGCTCTACCTGCTGGTCCTCGTCGACGTACGCACCCTCGCCGACGTGCCGCACAACGTCGGCATGCTCTACCAGCTCCCCGACGTGGCCAAGTGCGAGGTCTACGACGAGTTCCGCAACGAGCACGCGGAGCTGGCCGGCCACTACGCACACCTGGCCGGCGAGATCGCCTCGAAGACGGTCCGCTCGACGGTCAGCCGCAAGCAGCTGGGTGACCTGCTCATCCAGCAGGTCGAGGGCGTGATCAACATGCGCACCGAGGACCCGAACCGTCGGATCCCGTGCCGCGAGGCCTGGGCGATCGCCGCCACCTGCCTGCGGATCTGTGACGTGCCGCAGGAGAAGATCGACGCCGCGGCGCCCATCGCCATCGAGCTGCTCCCGCAGTTCATCGACGAGAAGGTCGTCGAGCCCGCCTGAGGCCCAAAACCCGGTGGACTCGGGTGCGCGCTTAGGTTTCGATGTGGGCATGACCCTCTTCGTCTCGCACACCACCATCGACTGCCACGACGCGTACGCACTCTCGGAGTGGTGGAAGGCTCTGCTCGGCTACGTCGACGTGGAGGGTGACCCGAACCTCCCCGGTCACGAGGAGTGCATGATCCTCGACCCGGAGACCGGTCACCGGCTGCTGTTCATCGAGGTGCCCGGTGAGGAGCTGCCCGCCAAGCGGATCCATCTCGATCTGCGCCCGCGCACCGGCACCCGCGACGAGGAGGTCGACCGGCTCCTCGAGCTCGGCGCGACCCAGATCGCCGACCACCGCGGGAAGTACGGCCCCGGGACCGGCTGGGTGATCTTCGCCGATCCCGAGGGCAACCAGCTCTGCGTGCTGCGCTCGGAGGCAGAGGTCGCCGCCTGGGAGGCACAGGCGTCAGGGGCGTAGCAGCTCATACATGCTGGAGAACCCCTGATCGCCGTGACCCTGGGCGATCCGGCGGTCCATCAGCGACTTCACCTCCCGCATCCGTACGGCCTCGACACCGGTCGACTCCCGGTGCCCGATCAGGTCGTCCATGAGGGCCGCCTGGACGTCGAGCGAGCCGAGGTCGGGGCCGTACGTGCCGCCCTTGATCGCTCCGGCCATCATGGTCAGCAGGCCGGCGTAGCCGTTCAGCGAACCGGCGAGCCGCTCGGTGAACGCCTCGAGGTCCATGCCCTCCCTCTCCACCAGGTTGAGGGTGTGCAGGAAGCCGATCAGGAACTCGTAGCCCATCGCGACCTGGGCGTTGAACTCGACGGCCGCGAACCCGGCGTCGGGCCCGTGGTAGAGGACTGTGCCGAGCTCCCGCAGCGCCGGCTCGGCGGTCTCGAAGGCGTCGCGGTCCCCGCTGAAGGCCAGGGACACCTTGGGTGTGCCGACATCGGGCGGGTCTCCCATGAACTTCCCGTCGACGTACGCCGCGCCGTGCTCGGCCGCCCAGCTCTCGTTGGCCCGCGCCTGAGCGGGGGAGCCGCTGGTCAGGCTGACCAGGGTGTGGCCGGCTGCTGCCTGCCCGACCGACTCCAGGACGTCCTCGACCGCGGTGTTGTCCAGCAGGCTGAGGATCGTCAGCGGGCTGGCCGCCACCGCCTTCGCGGCGGTGGAGGCGACGACCGCTCCCGCGTCGGCGAGCGCCTCGGCCTTGTCGGCCGTCCTGTTCCAGACCGTGGTCCGGTAGCCGCGTTCGAGGTATGCCCGGGCGACCGCCGATCCCATGTTGCCCATCCCGATCACGGTCACGGCCGGGCGGTCGTTGTGTTCCGTCATGGTCCAGCTCCATCTCTCGTCGGTGTGCCTCCATGCTCGAAGATGAAGCCGACTTGAGGTCAAGGGAGTACGACTTCATCGAACCTGCGCCTCGGCGCCGCGCGCTTCACCTACGATGAGCTCGGGTTTCGACAAGCCGTTCGAAATTGACACAAACCGTGTGAAATCGAGCCGACAGGATCTCCGAATGGCGCCTGCATCCGCAGAAGCGACGAGCCCTCCGGCGGCGCCACCTGGATGGGTTCCGGCAGATCGTCGCTGGTGGGGGTTCGATCGGCTGAGCCTGCGCCCGGCCCTTGCCGTCCTGGCGTTCGTGCTGGTCGCGCACTTCGGCCTCCCCGCGATCAATGCCGCGCTGTCGTACGACGAGGTGACGGCGGCGGGTGACCGGATGCTGCTGTCGTCGGGGGTGTCGTTCGCCGCCGCGCCGGGATGGAGCATCGAGTCCGGCATCGTGGAGGGCGACGAGCCCGTGAGCGGCTCGCTGCCCCGGACGACGGTCCTGACTTCGGAGGAGGTCTCCTTCACGGTCACCGTCGGGGCCTTCGACGGCGACCTCCCTGGGCTGATGAGGCAGCTGAAGAAGACGTCCGACGCCACCGGCGGCGGGTTGCACCTCACCGGCGCGCCGCACGGCATCCGCAGCGCCGACGGCGAGGACGGCCTGCTCACGCGATACGGCGGCGTCGGCACGGACGGTGTGCTGGCGGCGTACGTCCACGACGGCACGGGAGTCGAGGTCACCTCGACCGGTCCGGCCGACACCGACCAGGACGTCGCCGTGCAGGTCTCGGCGATGATCCTCAGCGTCGAGTTCGCCGAGGAGGAGGGCGCGTGAGCACCTCATCGTCCGTCGATCTCGCCGCACTCGACCAGGAGCGCAGCGCCGCCATCGCAGCGTACGGCTGGGGTGCTCGTGTCCGCTTCTTCCAACCACGCAACCTCGCCTTCTGGGTCTGGGGTGTCTTCGTGGTGTGGGGTGGTTGGTACAACCTGCAGTCGACGATCGCCGCCCGCTACTACGCGCCCGCGATCGGGCTCGCGCTCGTCGTCTTCGCGGTCTACGGGGCGGTCTTCTGGTGGTTCACCCAGCACATCGACCGCTACGCATCCCATCCCGCGCTCCTGCGGATGATGGCCTTCCTGTGGGGCGGGTTCGCCGCGACCTTCGCGATCGCGCTGCCAGCCAACGACGCGCTGCTCGGCATCTACGCGAAGCTCTTCGGGCAGCCCTTCGCCATGGACTGGGGGCCAGCTCTGGCCGCGCCGTTCACCGAGGAGTGGGGCAAGGGGCTGGGCATCGTGCTGCTCGTCGCGCTGGCTCCCGGCGTGATGCGCACAGCCTACGACGGCTTCGTGGCCGGCGCCTTCCTCGGCCTGGGATTCCAGATCCTCGAGGACGTCCTCTACGTGTCCCAGTCCGCACCGACCCAGTTCGGGGCCAACCAGATCGAGGCATCGCTGTCGACCTTCGCCGTACGGATGGCGTCCGGGATCGGCTCGCACATCCTGTTCAGCGCGATCTTCTGTACGGGGCTGATCTACGCACTCGGTCTGCCTGAGCAGCCGCGCCGTCTGGGTCGCGGGATCGGGCTGATCCTGCTGGCGATGGTGCTGCACGGCACCTGGGACGGACAGGCGGCGATCGTCGCCAGCCTGTTCAGCGGCACTGCTGCAGCCGTCGCGCAGGTGGTGCTGATGGCCGGCCTGCCGTTGATCGGGATCGCCATCGTGATCCAGGTCTTCCGCCTGGCCGTCGCCGAGGAGAGGGCCAGCCTCCATCCGATCCTGACTCCGGAGGTGGCCCGCGGCGTGCTGACCCAGGCTGAGGCCGACGCCGCGGCCGGTGACGGCAAGGCACGCCGGCGCTACCGCACGAGTGGCCATGGGCTGGGTCAGCGCCGCCGCAACCGCCATGTGCTCGAGGCGGTCTTCGACCTCGCCCACGAGTTCGGGCGGTCGGGAGGCGACAGCGACGAGCGGGTCGAGTTCGCGCGCGCCGAGGTCCTCAGGCTGCGTTCCAGACAGTCCTGAGCCCGAGCGGTCAGCCGGTGGCGACCGGGAGGTCGTGGTTGCTCCACTGGCTCCACGAGCCGGGGTAGAGCGCGGCGTCGTAGCCGGCGATCGCCAGCGCGGCGATCTGATGGGCGGCGGTGACCCCGGAGCCGCAGTAGGCCGTCACTGGAGCGTCGGCCTCGACTCCGAGCGAGGCGAACCGCACCCGGAGCTCCTCGGCGGGCAGGAACCGGCCGTCGGCTCCGAGGTTGTCGGCGGTCGGCGCGGAGACCGCGCCGGGGATGTGGCCGGCCTTCGGGTCGACGGGCTCGACCTCGCCGCGGTAGCGCTCGGCGGCACGGGCGTCGAGCAGAAGGCCCTCGTACGCCTCGACCTGATCGAACGGCAGCACGGGCAGGTTGCCCGGGGTGAGCGTCACCGTGCCGGGCGCGGGCACGACGTCGTCGGTGGCCAGCGGGTGCCCGGCGGAGGTCCAGGAGCCGAGGGCGCCGTCGAGGAGGCGTACGTCGGCGACGCCCGCCCAGCGCAGCAGCCACCAGGCGCGAGCGGCGGAGGTGTTGCCGACGGCGTCGTAGGCGACGACGGTGTCACCTTCGGAGATGCCCCACCGTCGGGCGGCAGCCTGAAGGTCTGCGAGCTCGGGAAGCGGGTGGCGGCCGTCGGTGGGCTCGCCGTGGCGGGCCAGCTCGGTGTCGAGGTCGACGTAGACGGCGCCGGGGATGTGGCCCTCGAGGTAGGACTCGTGTCCGGGCGGGCCGCCGAGCTGCCAGCGTACGTCGAGGAGGACCGGGGGCTGGTCGGATGCGAGCGCGGTCGCGAGCTCGTCGGCGTCGATGAGTACGTTCACGGGTGAAGTCTTTCAGGAGAAGGTGGGTGGCTCATAGGCACGCACGGGCGGTGTCGGGCCGTCGTAGCGGGTGACCGACACCAGGACGTGGGCGCCGGTGTTGGACTGGGTCAACGACGACGTCGGCAGGTCGCGGGTGAGCACGTTGACATTGCCGTTGACGCAGTCGGCGATCTGGGGCGCGCTGGGGTCGAACCAGGCGCCGGTGTGCATCTGCGCGACGCCGGGCAGCAGATCGTCGGTGGTGCGTACGCCGGCGAGCAGGCTGCCCTGGGCGCTGCGGACGAGTGCCAGGTCGCCGTCGGCGAGGTCCCTGGCGGCTGCGTCGTCGGGGTGGAGGCGGATCGGCTCGCGGCCGGCGACCTTGGTGGCCTGGCTGGCCTCACCCATGTCGAGCTGGCTGTGCAGCCGGTGGGACGGTTGGTTGGCGAGCAGATGCAGGTCGTACGTCACCGCGGACCGCGATCCCCACCACTGATCGGGCTCGCGCCACTGAGCGTGACCGACCAGGTCGTCGAGGCCGAGGCCGTCGATGGTGGCCGACCACAGCTCGATCCGGCCGCTGGGGGTTTCCAGCGGGTGCTGGCGGGGATCGTGACGGAAGGTCGAGAACGCGGCGTCGCGATAGAGGTCCTGCGGCAGAAGGAGTCCACCGGCGGCCCAGAACTCCTCGAACGGTGGTGCGTCGTCCGGCGTCGTCGGCAGCTCGCGCCAGTCCTCGTAG
Organism: Nocardioides sp. NBC_00850; assembly: GCF_045207335.1. Classification (NCBI taxonomy): domain Bacteria; kingdom Bacillati; phylum Actinomycetota; class Actinomycetes; order Propionibacteriales; family Nocardioidaceae; genus Nocardioides; species Nocardioides sp. NBC_00850. The sequence continues at coordinate 4,551,293 of NZ_CP108845.1, read as the reverse complement.
AGCCGGCGCAGCCACTGCCCGGAGGTGAGCCCCTCGTCGACGTCGGCGCCCAGGCGACGGCCGAGCTCGCCGTAGATCCACAGCTCCTCGCGCGCCTCGCCGGGCGGCTCGGCCGCCTTCGGCATGGTCCGCAGTCTGCGGTCGCCGGCGCCGGCAGCCAGATCGGAGCGCTCCAGGGTCGAGGCGACCGGGAGGACGATGTCGGCGTGCCGCGCGGTAGGGGTCCAGTGGGTCTCGTGGACGACGAACGTCTCCAGCCGGGCGAACGCGCTGCGCAGCCGGCCGAGGTCCTGATGATGGTGGAACGGGTTGCCGCCGGCCCAGTAGGCGAGCCGGATGTCGGGATAGGTCAGGACCCGCCCGTCGAACGCGAACGACTCGCCGGGGTGGAGCAGCAGATCCGCGATCCGGGCGCACGGGATCAGGTCGGCGACCGGGTTGATGCCCTTGGGGAAGGTCGGCAGCGGCACCGGTGCGACCCCGATGCCGTAGTCGCCCATCGACCCGTAGCCGTGCGTGAACCCGCCGCCGGGCAGCCCGATCTGGCCGAGGAACGCCGCGAGAGTCAGCGCCGCCCAGACCGGCTGCTCGCCGCGCTCTCCCCGTTGCAGGGCATAGGCGACGTTGACCAGGGTGCGCCCCGCCGCCATCTCGCGGGCCAGCCGCCGGATCCGCTCCGCCGGGGTGCGGGAGATGGCCGCGGCCCACTCAGGCGTCTTGGGCATGCCGTCCGACTCGCCCCGGACGTAGGCGCGGACCTGCTCGGCGCCGACCGTGTGGGTGGCGAGGAACGCGTCGTCGGCGAGGCCCTCGACGACGAGCACGTGGATCAGCGCCAGGATCACCGCGGTGTCGGTGCCCGGCATCACGCCGACCCACTCGGCCTCGAGACCGCTGTAGGCGTCGTCGCGCTGCGCGCTCAGGGAGACGACGCGGGTGGTTGCGCCGGCGCGGTTCGCGGCGGCGGTGCCGAGGTGGCGGTCGTGCCCGCCCGGGACGACCCAGGTGTTGGAGCGCCGCAGCCCGCCGAAGGTCACCAGCAGGTCGGTGTGCTCGGCGATCTGCGGCCAGGAGACCGGTCGCGAGCGGAGCTCGGTCATCGCCGCCCGCCCGATCAGGTGGGGGAGCAGCACCAGGCTCGCACCCCGGCTGTAGTCGCTCACCGAGCGGGTGTAGCCGCCGATCCGGTTGAGGAACCGGTGCAGCTGGCTCTGCGCGTGATGGAGCCGCCCGGCGCTGCTCCAGCCGTAGGAGCCGCCGAAGATCGCACTGTTGCCATGGGCGTCGACGATCCGGCTCAGCTCACCCGCGAGCAGGTCGAGCGCGGTGTCCCAGCCGACCTCGACGTACGTCTCGTCGGGGGAGCCGCGGCGTTCGCTCGGCCCCGGACCGCCCTCGAGCCAGCCGCGGCGTACGGCCGGCCGGAGCACCCGGCTGCGGTGACGGTGACCGGTCACCACGTTCCCGATGGCGGGGGAGGCGTCGGGGTCGTCGGCGTGCGGCCGGGCCGCGACGAGCTCGCCGTCCGGACCGACGTCGACTTCGAACGTGCCCCAGTGGGCGCTGGAAGAGACCGTGCTCATGCGGTCTGCGGTATCGGCCGCTCGGCGAGGTCCTGGCCGGGGATGGCCGCGACCAGCTCGCGGGTGTAGTCGGTGAACGGCCGGGACAGCACTCGGTCGACCGGGCCCTGCTCGACGATCCGGCCGCGGTTCATCACCGTGACAGTGTGCGCGATCTGACGCACGATCGCCAGGTCGTGAGAGACGAAGACATAGGTCAGCCCCAGGTCGGCCTGCAGACCGAGGAGCACCTCGAGGATGTCGGCCTGGACGCTGACGTCGAGCGCCGAGGTCGGCTCGTCGAGCACGATCACATCGGGCCGCAGCACCAGTGATCGTGCGATCGCGACCCGCTGCCGCTGCCCGCCGGAGAGATTCGTCGGGCGCCGGTCGAGCAGCCCCTCGTCCAGGCCGACCGCGGCCAGCGCCTCCCGTGCCCGCTCGTCCCGCTCCCGTCGCGTGCCGACCCGGTAGCGGTCCAGGGGCTCGCGGATGATGTGCCGGATCCGCCAGGTGGCGTCCAGCGAGGTGAACGGGTTCTGGTAGACGAGCTGGAGGTGGCGACGTACGTCACGGAGGTCCGCGTGGGTCCGGTGGCTGACCGTCTCACCGTCGACCAGCACCTCACCGGCGGTCGGCTGTTCCAGACCGAGCAGGAGGCGTACCGCGGTGGTCTTGCCCGACCCGGACTCGCCCACGAGCGCGTGGGTCGTGCCGGGCGCGATGGTGAAGGACGCCTCCGAGACGGCTGGCAGGTCCTGGCCCTCGACGGTGAAGGTCTTGCCGACCTCGCGGAACTCGATCTTCGGACCGGCCTGGGCCGGGTCTGCGGCGAGGGCGCGGTCGCGCAGGTCGGCGTAGCGGCCGGGGTTCAGGGCGGGTACGTCGCCGTGCAGCTTGCGGGCGTAATCGGAGGCCGGGGCGGCGAAGACCTGCCGGGTGGGGCCGGCCTCCTGGACGCTGCCGTCCTTGAGTACGACGATCTCCTCGGTGCGGTCGGCGGCGATGGCCAGGTCGTGGGTGATCAGGAGCAGGCTGATGCCGCGCTCCTCGCGCAGCCCCGAGAGCAGGTCGAGGATCCGCTTCTGGATGGTCACGTCCAGTGCCGAGGTGGGTTCGTCGGCGATGATCAGCTTCGGCTCGGGGATGATCGTGAGCCCGATCAGCACCCGCTGCAGCATCCCGCCGGAGAGCTGGTGCGGGTAGGAGTCGAAGACCCGCCGCGGGTCATCGAGACCGACCCGCGCGAACGTGTCGAGCACGAGTTCGCGTCGCGCTGCGCCGCTGTGCTTGTTCGCGCCCTGGTCGCCGTCGAGGAGCCTGGTCGCCTCCAACGCCTGCGAGCCGACGGTACGCACCTGGTTGAGCGAGCTGGTCGGGTCCTGCGGGATGAACCCGAGCTCGCGTCCGCGCAGCGGCCGGAAGCGCCGCTCGGGCAGGTCGAGGATCTCGCGGCCGGACAGACGCACCGAGCCGGTGGCCCGGCCGAGGTCGCGGGGGAGCAGCCGCAGCACCGAGCGGGCAATGGTGGACTTGCCGGAGCCGGACTCGCCGATCAGCGCGAGGCTGGAGCCCTCGGCGAGAGCGAAGCTGACGTCGGTCACCACCTGGGTACGCCCGTAGGAGACCGAGAGTGACTCGGCGGCCAGCAGTGGGGCGGGCGGCTGTGATGCGGAAGGGCTGTTCGTCATGGGTGCTCCGAGGTCAGGCGGGCCGCCGCAGCCAGCGGCTGACGCGGTTGAGGGCGAGGACCGTGGCGACGATGACCGCGGCGGGGGCGTAGATCATCCACGGGGCGAAGGGGAACTTCTCCCCGTCGGCGACGAGGCGGCCCCAGTCGGAGGCTGGCGGCGGGTCGCCGTAGCCGAGGAACGCGAGCCCGGCGATGACCAGGATCGCGACACCGAACTGCAGCACCGCCAGCGGCACGATCGAGCGCGAGGCGTTGGGCAGGATGTGGGTGAGCAGGATCTGCCACCGTGAGCCGCCCTGCAGGTAGGAGGCCTCCACGAACGTCGCCTTGCGCACCTTGATCACCTCCGCGCGCATCACCCGGGCGAAGACGGCCACCGCGACCACCCCGGTCGCGATCGCGGCGTTGACGGTCCTGAACCCGAGCGCGGAGACGATGACGACGGCGAAGAGGAATCCGGGGATCGCCAGGAGTACGTCGACGAGCCGGGCGAGCACGGTGTCGACCCAGCCCTCCAGGAACCCGGCCAGCAGGCCGATCAGGCTGCCGGCGAGGACCCCGATGGCCACCGAGATGAGCGCGGAGCTGACCGAGGAGGCCGAGCCGTGCACGACCCGGGCGAAGAGGTCGCGGCCAAGGTCGTCGGTGCCGAACCAGTGGGCGGCACCGGGACCGAGGAGCTTCTCGGTGGGTACGCCGGCGGCCGGGTCGTGGCTCGTGAAGAGCCCCGGCGCCAGCGACCAGGCCACGATGATCGCCAACCACAGCAGCGAGACGGCGACGGTCGGCGGGACTCTCCTCAGCGCGGTGACGCGGGAGGCGTCGACAGTCGGCTTGGACAGGGTTGCGACGGTCATTCTCAGCCCGCCTTCGTGGTGGAGAGGCCTGACGGCGCGAACGGACCGGGGGTGCGGCCGGGCGCCGGGACGGTCGGCCGCGTGCGCGTCTCGGCGAGGCGTACGCGTGGATCGAGCAGCGGGTAGACGAGGTCGGCCACCAGGTTGACCACGACGAAGACCACCGCGGAGAGCGACACCACGGCCTGGAGCACCGGGGTGTCCTGGGTGGTCACCGACTGCTGGACCAGGCTGCCGAGCCCGTTGCGGCCGAAGATCTGCTCGGTCAGCACCGCTCCGCCGAGCAGCTCGCCGACGATGAGCGCGATGACGGTGACCACCGGCAGCGAGGCCGGCTTGAGCAGGTGCCGGACGAAGAGGCCGGCCTGGGTCAGGCCCCGGGAGCGGGCCACCGTGGCGTACTCCTGGGCGGACTCGTGGTCGAGGTTGGCGATGATCACCTCGGCCAGCTGAGCCGAGACCGGGATCGCGAGAGTGAGCGCGGCGAAGAAGGTGCCGACCGGCGTCTCGGAGTCGATCACCGAGAACAGGTGCAGCTGGAAGGAGAAGAAGATCAGCACCAGCAGCCCGACCACGTAGTTGGGCACCGAGAGGAACAGCGACGGGAACGCCCGCAGCAGGTCCCGCCCGGCCCAGCGGGGCAGCGCGTGGGCGCCGTAGCCGACCGCGAAGGCCAGCACGAGCGCGATGGCGAGGGCGGTGCCGGCCAGCGAGAACGTCGAGGCCGCGACCTGCCCGATCATCGGGGCGACCGGCAGGTTGGTGCGCAGCGAGACGCCGAGATCTCCGGTCAGGAAGCGGGACAGCGACTCCCACAGCTGCACCAGCACGGGCTGGTCGAGCTTGTAGTAGGACACGATCTGGTCGACCTGCTCGGGCGAGAACCCGTTCTCCGGGTTGTTGAGCATGTTGGAGACCGGGTCGCCGGGCAGCACGCTGATCACCAGGAAGGTGGCGATGTAGGCCAGCAGGATCACCACGACCGCCTGGCCGACGCGCCGCAGCACGAATGCGGGGTAGGAGCTCCTCATGACGCGCTCACTGGATGGTGGCCGCGGCGAACTTCGCGAACGCCGTGCTGTCGGTCTGGACGCCCTTCAGATCGGGGCTGGCCAGGAGCGGCCGCTGCACGATCTGGGTGATCGGCACGTAGTAGGCCTGCTCGAGCACGTGGCGCTGCAGCTCGGCCAGGTCGGCGTCGCGCCGGGTCGGATCGGTGGCGACCCGGATCGAGTCGCGCAGCTTGTTGATGGTGGCGTCCGCCTCGCCGATGCCGAACCAGTTCTCACCGCTGTCGGCGTCGGTGAACACGTTGGCGGCGGTGGAGGCGTCACCGATCGAGCGGGTGACCTCGTAGGCGGCCACGTTCGGTGCCCCGACGGTGATCTTCTCGCCGTACGTGATCACGTCGTACGTCTGCACGCTCACCTTGAAGCCGAGCTTGCCCAGCTGGGTGGCGATGAGCTGGTCGACCTGCTTGGAGGTCGGCAGGTAGGGGTTGGAGTAGAGGGTGAACTCCAGCTTCTGGCCGCCCTTGGCGAGGATGCCGTCCGCGCCCTTCGCATAGCCCGCGTCCGCCAGCAGCTTCGCCGCGGCTTCGGGGTCGTAGCCGAACTCCGCGGACTGGTCGGAGACGCCGGGGACGGTGTCGTTGAAGAACGAGGTCGCCGGCTTCCAGTCGGAGGTGTAGACGGTGTCGATGATCTCGCCGCGGTCGATGCCGTGCTGGACCGCCTGGCGCACCTTCAGGTCCTTGAAGACCGCCGTCTTGGTGTTGAGCGCCCAGCCGAAGGCGAAGCCGAGGTAGACCGGCGTGTGCACGCTGAAACCCTGGCCCTTGAGGTCGGAGATCTGCTGCGGCGTCGGGTTGTAGGCGACCTGGGCCTGGCCCGACTGCACCGCGGCGGTGCGTACGGCGGCGTCGGGGCTGACCTTGTAGGTGATCTGTTCGATCTTCGCCGGGCCGGTGTTGCCGAGCGCCTCGGGCCCCCAGTCGTAGTCGTCACGCTTTTCCAGCACGACGTTGTCGTCGGCCTTCCAGGACTTCACGACGTACGGCCCGGAGCCGTAGTTGGTGGAGAGCTCGGCCTGCTCCTCGGCGGTGCCGGCGATCGCCTTGGGCGCGAACAGCGCGCTGCCGGCGTAGCCGAGGGTGGGGATGAACCCGAGCGTCGGGGCCGAGAAGCTCACCTGGACGGTCGTCGCGTCGACGGCCTTCGCCCCTGCGAACGTCTTGGGGAACAGGCTGATCGGGGCGATGCCCTGGTCGGGCTGGCCCTTGGCCCAGTAGTCGAGGTTGGCCACCACTGCGGCAGCGTCGAGCGGGTCGCCGTTGGAGAAGGTCACCCCCTTCTTCAGGTGGAGCGTGAAGGAGGTGTAGTCCTCGTTGTTCTCCCACTTCTCGGCGACCCAGGGAGAGATCTCGCCCTGGTCGTCGACGTAGACGAGCTTGTCGTAGATCTGGCTGAAGACGTTGCCCTGGAAGCTGGAGATCGACGCGCCGTTGGGCACCCAGGAGTTGCCGAGGGAGTCGAGCAGGAAGGTGAGCTCGCCGTCGGCGGAGGCCCCGGAGGAGGCGCTGCCGCAGGCGGTCAGCGAGGCCGCGGCGGTGGCGGCGACCGCCGCCAGGGCGACCTTGCGGCGCCAGGAGCCGAGGCGGGCGCGGCCCGCGGCGATGCGTCGATCGATGTTCATCTGGGTTCCTTCGGTGGTGTGCGTGACGTGTGCGAGGTGGGGTGACTCACGCGCGGAGAACGCGTCGGCCGGCCTGGACGAGGGCGAAGTCCTCCTGCGGCGGGTGCACCCGGATGCAGAGGGCGTCGCGCAGGTGGCGTTCGAGACGGTTGTTCCGCGTCAGGCCCGGGTTTCCGAGCGCGGCGACCGCGGTCTGGGTTGCCGAGACGACGGCCCGGGCGATGGCGACCTTGATCACCGAGAGCTGGGGAAGGACCGTGTCGTCGCCGGCCTCGAGCCGGCGCAGGGTCCCGTACGCGAGGGTCTCGGCGGTCGCGATCTGCAGGTCGATCTCGCCGGCGACCGCCTGGATCCGCTCGGTCTCGGCGATCGGCCTGCCCAGCGCGCTGGGCACCCGGGTGCGGGCGAACTCGGCGAACGCCGACCGTGCCGCGCGGGCCACGCCGATGTAGAGCGCGGGATGGGCGAAGCTTCCGGGGCCGGCCGTGGCGGCGGGGTCGCGGTAGGAGCCGTCCGGCTGGCGCGGGATCTCCCGGAAGGCCTCGTACGGCACCTCGACCCCGTCGTAGACGACGTCATGCGTGTTGGACGCGCGCAGGCCGAGATGGTCCCAGGTCTCGACCCAGGTGATGCCCTCGGCGTCCCCAGGAACGGTGACGTGCCCGACCCGAGGCCGGTGTGACGGGGTGTCCGGCTCGTCGGCGGTGACCCAGACGCTGTGGTAGGTCAGGGCGGTCCCTCCGGTGGCGTACGCCTTGTGACCGTCGAGACGCCAGCCGCTCTCGGTGCGGGTGATGGTGGTCTTCGGGATCCCGCCGCGTGCCGGGGCGCCCAGCTCGGGCTCGGCACGGATGGCGTTGACGAACGACGGCTCCCGGAGCGAACGGCGCAGCAGGTCGTCGTAGTGCTCGGCGTACCAGCCGCCGAGCTCGGCCTGGGCGGCGTGCGCCATCAGGGTGTTGGTGACGATCAGGGCCACCGACGGGTCGCCCTCTCCGATGGCCTCGACGATCCGTACGGCGTCGATGGTCCCGACTCCCGGGCCGCCGTAGCGCTGGCCGACGGTGGCGGTCACCAGGCCCGCGCGCCAGGCGGCCTCGAGGCCCTTGGCCGGCACCTCGCCGGAGCGGTCGTAGTCGGCGGCGTGCTCGGCGATCTCCGCTGTGACCTGGGCGAGCGCGGTCTCGGAGAGGTCCGGGACGGGGAGGTCGTACGTCCTCTTGCCGGTGTCGTCGGTTGCGGTCATGCGCCAGCACCCTCGAGCGCCGCGGCCTTGTCGGCGGCGGCGACGAAGTCGTCGCTGTAGTAGCCGAGGTGCTCGGACTGGAGCGTGCCACGGCGGCCGGTCGCCTCGCGGTGGGCGATCTCCTGGCGCACCAGCGGGAGGACGTACTTCCCGTAGTCGGCGGCGTCGGCCAAGGTGTCGTAGCCGCGGATGGAGACGAGGTCGACGCCGGCGTCGACGTAGTCGAGGATCGCGGCGGCGACGGTCTCGGGGCTGCCGACCAGGGCGGTGGAGGCACCCTGCCCGCCGGTCGCGGCGGCGGTGCGGGTCCACAGCGCGCGGTCGTAGCGCTCGGAGGCGCCGGCGAACTCGAGGGCGCGCACCGAGCCGATGTTGGTGGCCTTCGACTGGTGGCGGCGGGTGAAGTAGGCGGCCTTCTCGTAGGTCGCGCCGATCTTGCCGATGTAGTCGTAGGCCTTCTCCCAGGCCTGCGCGTCGGTGGCGGCGACGATGGGCCGGAAGGTGACCCAGATGCGCGGCTTGGGCCGGCCGGCGGCGGCCGCGATCGCGTTGACCCGGTCGATCTCGGTGCGCAGCTCGGGGAGCGGCTCGCCCCAGAAGGAGAAGATGTCGGCCTGGGTGCCGCCGATGTCGAACGCCTCCTGCGACTGGCCGCCGATGGAGATCGGGATCGGCTCGCCGGAGTAGGTGGCGAAACCGGGACCGAAGTCGTCGAACTTGTAGAACTCGCCCTCGTGGCTGAACGACTCCTTCTCGGTCCAGGCTCGGCGCAGCAGATCGATGTACTCCCCGGTGCGGGCGTAGCGCCGCGGTTTCGGCTCGTAGTCGCCCTGGCGGTGCTGCTCGTCGTCGGAGCCGCCGGAGATCAGGTGGACGACCGCGCGGCCCTGGGTCAGCTGGTCGAGGGTGGCCAGCTTCTGGGCCGCGACCAGCGGGAACGTCGTGTTGGGGCGCAGCGCGACGATCGGCCTGATCCGCTCGGTGAGCGTGCCGACGGCCGCCGCGGTGATGAACGAGTCGGCCGAGTTGGAGCCGTAGGGGAGCAGCGTGTAGTCGTACTCCTGCTCCTCCAAGGTGGCCACGTAGCGCTTGAAGTAGCCCAGGTCGATCCCGTGGGGGACCTTGACCGGGTTCAGCTCGGTGGACGGGTTCAGGTGCGAGAGGCTGATGAACTCGACCTTCGGTGATGCTGTCGCCGGGATCTGGGCGTCGAAGACTGGGGTGGTCACGAGGGGTTCCTTCCGGGGCGCACGGGTTCAGTCGAGAAAGTTCACTGACTTAGTTGTCAATGCTGGGGTGCGGGAGCCGTGGCGTCCAACAGGAATGTGGGATGTGAATCCTTCGCGCTGGCTTATGCGTTGCTGATCAGGCGCAGCGGTGGGGTGGCGGCGAGGAAGTCGCGCCCCGTGGCCAGCGCTGTTTCCTCGACCGCCTCGTCCAGGCCGCGCCGGGCGATCATCCGCAGGTGGGCGGTGCCGGCGGCGGGCAGGCTCGAGCGCTCGACGACGCCCTGCGGTCGGCCGCCGATGCCGGGTAGGAGGGCCGTCCCGAGCCCGGCGCGCACCCCGGCCAGTACGCCTTCCAGCGTCGTCGAGGTGGCGGTCACCTCGACCTGGTGGCCGGCCTCGGCGAGCAGCGCCAGCGCGCGCTCGCGCAGTCCGCACGGCTCCTCGAACGCGACCAGGTTGAAGGTGTCGGCGGTGGTCGCGGTGGAGACCGTGGTGCGGCTGGGGGATGCGTACCAGTGGAGGGGGAGGAGCCCGACCTGGTGGCCGGCGGCCTGGCCGCTGGGGTCGAGGACGAAGGCGAGGTCGACCGACCCCTTGGCCACCGAGTCGTAGAGCTGGGTCGAGCGGCCGATCTCGAAGCGGGTGCCGGTCTCGGGGAACGCCTGGGTGAGCGCGTGCAGGAGTTCGGGGAGCATCTGCTCGACCGCGTGCTCGACGCAGCCGACGGTGATGGTCGTCGGGTTGGCGACCTCCAGCAGTGCGAGCGAGGCATCGTGGGTGGCGAGGATCTTGCGCGCCTCGACCAGCACCCGCTCCCCGTCGGGCGTGAACCGCATCGTGCGGCCGTCCTTCTCGAAGAGGCGGCGCTTGAGGGTGCGCTCGAGGAGTCGTACGTGCTGGCTCAGCGCTGGCTGGCTGATGTGTCTCACCGCGGCCGCCTTGGTGAACCCGCCGCTCTCGGCGATCGCCACGAGCGTACGCAGGTGCTCAATGTCCAGCGAAATACTCATATATCTAGTCTGCGCCCTCGGCGACGTTTGTGGAGGGACCTTCCAGATACCGATCACGATCGGCGATGGATCAGGTGAGCAGATTGGTCTTGGACGCGACCGGCCGGTCGCGTCGAGCATGGTGGCATGACTGCCACCGTCGTGACCGACCTGCCTCACAGCTGGGACGAGCCCGAGGGGGTCGCTCCTCGCGGCACCCTGATCCTGCTCACCGGAAGGGGAGAGACCGCGGCGACGTACGCCCGGTTCGGCCGCCGCATCTCCGCCGACGCGTACAAGGTGCGGGTCGCGGAGGTGGACCTCGGCGACCTGGCCGCGGCCCGGACGGCAGTCTCGGAGCTGGTGGCCGATGAGGCGCTACCCGCCCCGAAGGTGCTGGTCGGCTCCGACACCGGCGCCACCCTCGCCGCGCTTCTCGTCGGCGAGCTGCCGGTCGACGCCGCCGTCATCGCCGGTCTCGCGCTGCCCGGCGCGAGCGGCGATGTGGACGCGGCGTGGGAGGACGAGCTGGAGGTACGCAGCGCCTGTCCGACATACCGCGGGACCATCTCCGCCGACACCGACTTCGCTCGTGGCGCCCTGGCCGGAACGTTGCCGTGGGACGAGGTCTCGCTGAGCGTGCCCGGCGTCCCACTGCTGGTCGTCCATGGTCGCGAGGACCGGGTCACCCCGGTCGGCGATGCGCTGAAGCCGTGGGTCGGTGCGGGGACGGTGGAGCAGCACGTCGTCGAGGGCGGGCGCCACGACATCCTCAACGACGTCACGCACCGCTCGGTCGCAGCGACCGTGGTGCTCTTCCTCGAGCGTCTCAAGCTGGGCGCCGACCTCCCGGTGATCGTGCGGCAGGTCGGCCGGTGACCCTGCCCGCCCGGTTCCTGGCCGAGCTCACCGCGGCGGTGCCGACGGCCTCGACCGAGGAGTCGTCCCGTGCCGCGGTCGCCGTCGACCGCTCCGGGATCGTCGCCGAGGGAGTGCCCGACGTGGTGGTCCGTGCGAGCACGGTCGGAGACGTCCGGGCCACGCTCCGGCTGGCCTTCGAGCACGGCGTACCCGTCGTGCCCCGTGGCGCCGGCACCGGACTGGCCGGGGGCGCGGTCGCCGCGCCGGGCACGCTCGTGCTCGATGTGAGCGGCATGAACCGGATCGTCTCGCTCGACCCGGTCGACCAGATCGCCCACGTCGAGCCCGGGGTGATCACCGCTGATCTGGACCGGGCCGCCGGTGAGCACGGGCTGCGCTACGCCCCGGACCCGGCCTCGGCCGCGATCTCGACGATCGGCGGCAACGTCGCCACCAATGCCGGCGGGCTGCGCTGCGTGAAGTACGGCGTCACCCGTGACGCCGTGCTCGGTCTCGAGGTCGTGCTCGCCGACGGCACCCTGATCAGCACCGGCCGGGCAACGCTGAAGGGCGTCGCCGGCCTCGACCTCACCGGCCTCTTCGTCGGCTCCGAGGGCACCCTCGGCGTGGTGGTCGGGGCGACCGTACGCCTGCGGCCCCTCCCGGAGCGGACCCTGACCGTTGCTGCTTCATTTGCGGGAGTGGAGGCCGCTGCCCGGGCCTGCGCTGCTCTGGCTCACGACCGTCGCGATCCGGCCATGCTCGAGCTGCTCGACCAGGCCACGCTCCAGGTCGTCGACGACGCCCAGGGGACCGCCTACGCCCAGCGCGGCGGCGCCCTGGTGATCGCCCAGGCCGACGGCCCGGCAGCGCAGACCGAGATCGAGGCGATCGCCGAGGTGCTCGGCAAGGAGGCGACCTGGATCGAGCAGGGCGTCGATGAGGAGGCCTCGGCGCGGCTCGTTGCGGCCCGCCGTCTCGCCCTGCCCTCCATCGAGACCAAGGGATCGGTGCTGATCGAGGACATCTGCGTGCCCCGCTCCCGCCTGGCCGAGGCGTTCGCCGGTGTGGAGGAAGTGGCCCGGCGCCGCAACGTACGCATCTACTCCTTCGCCCACGCCGGCGACGGCAACCTGCACCCGCTGATCGGCTACCCGGCCGGCCCGGTGCCGAAGGAGGTCATCGCCGCCGGCGACGACATCTTCGGCATCGCGCTCGACCTCGGCGGCACCGTCACCGCCGAGCACGGCATCGGCCTTCTCAAGCGCTCCTGGCTCGCCCGCGAGGTCGGCCCCGAGGCGCTCGGCGTGCATCGCGCGATCAAAGCCGCCCTCGATCCGCGCGGCATCCTCAACCCCGGCAAGGGCTACTGAGCCGGTGGGGATCGCAGGTCAGGTGCTGGCCCATCCGGCGGCTTCGGCGCTCAGGTGTCGGCAGACGTGGCCGACGGCCGGTGGCGCGCTGGCGCCGGTGACGAGCCAGAGGGTGTTGAGCGGCCCGAGCCTGGGTTCGTGGAGGCGTACGACCGTGCCGTCGGCGAGGGCTCCGTCGACGAGGTAGCGGGGGAGCACCGAGGCGCCGATGCCGGCGACGACGGCGCGGAGGATGCCGCGCAGGTCGGGCAGGACGAGCGCGGTGCGGTTGGTGGGGCGCTCGTCGAACTCGGTGAGCCAGTAGCGCCGGATGATCGGCAGGTCGGGGGAGTAGGCCGCCAGCGGCACGGCCGCGAGCGCGCGCACCGGGTCCTGTGCCAGCTCGGCGGGATCGACCTGTGCCGCGACCGCCGGCGCCGCGACCAGGAGGAACTCCTCGTCGACCAGAGCGGCCGACCGCAGCCGCTCGTCGCCGGGGCGTACGGAGGAGACGACGAGGTCGAGGCGCTCGGCGGCCAGGTCGTCGAGAAGGTCCTGCGCGAGGCCGGTCGTCACCGAGACGTCGAGGCCGTCGCGTACGAGCGGGGCGAGGGCCGGCACGATCCGGGTGGTCATCACGTCGGCGGCGCCGCCGATCCGGATGCTCGCGGGCCCGATCGAGGGCTCGGTGCCGACGGCGCCGCGAAGCTGGTCGACCAGCGGCGTGATCCGGGCGGCGAGCGCGTCGGCCCGCGCGGTCGGCACCAGACCGGTGCGGGAGCGCTCGAACAGGGTCGCGCCGAGCTCGTCCTCGAGCTTGCGGATCCGCGCGGTCACCGCGGGCTGGGTGAGGTCGAGGCGACGGGCCGCGCCGCTGATGGAGCGCTCCCGGTAGGCATGCGCGAACGCTTCCCAGAGGTCGAGCGAGGTCATAGAAATCATTATGACCTCACGCGTCGTGCCGGGAGTGAAGTGGGCGAGGGTCGTCGTTACGTCATCACCGAACCGAACAAGAAGGAAGAACTCATGACACGCGTACTGATGGTCGTCTCGGCGGCCGACACCCTCGTTCTCGCCGACGGCACCGAGCACCCGACCGGCTACTGGGCCGAGGAGGTCGCCGCCTCGCACGAGACGCTCGCCGGAGCCGGCGTCGAGATCGACATCGCCACCCCGGGCGGCAAGGCGCCGACGGTCGACGCGCTCTCGCTCAGCGAGCAGGGCGGCGTCCAGCCCGAGGACGCCGAGCGGTTCCGCGCCTACCTCGAGACCCTCGAGAAGGAGCTCGCCCACCCGCTCGATCTCGCCGACATCGACCCGGCCGTGTACGACGCCGTCTACATCCCGGGCGGCCACGCCCCGATGACGGACCTGGTCGAGAATCCGTCGCTCGCCGCAATCCTGGCCGCCACCGACTCGGCCGGCCGACCGGTCGTCGCGCTCTGCCACGGCGTCGCCGGCCTCCTCGCCGCCACCGGCGAGGGCGGCTGGCTCTTCCGCGGCCGCCGGATGACCGGTTTCACCGACACCGAGGAGCAGCAGGGCGGCTACGGAGACAGCATCCCCTTCTCGGTCGAGCAGCGGATGCGTACGGCCGGCGGGATCGTCGAGACCGGCGACCCCTGGAGCGACACCGTGATCGTCGACGGCACCCTGATCACCGGACAGAACCCGCAGTCCAGCGTCTCGACCGCGAAGGCGCTCCTGGAGCGGCTCGCCTGATCCGCTCCCGAAGGCGTGACAGGGCCCGGCGACCTCAGCAGGTCGCCGGGCCTCGCCGTCTGAAGGTCAGCGGACCGGAGCGCCCGGGCCGAGCGGGATGCCGAGGGCCCACCAGAGGAAGAACAGGGCGGTCCAGGCGAGGCTCATAGCGATGGCCAGCGGCAGCGTGTAGGAGGCGAGGGTGCCGATGCCGGCGTCCTTGCGGTAGCGCTGCAGGAAGCCGAGGGCCATCACGAAGTAGGGGCTCATCGGGGTGATCGCGGTGGAGCCGGAGTCGGCGATCCGGAAGAGCGCCTGGGTGGTCTCCGGCGGCACCGAGAGCAGCATCAGCATCGGCACCAGGACCGGCGCGGCGATGGACCACATCGCCGAGCCGCTGGTGACCATGATGTTGACGATGCTGAGCAGTGCCAGGACGAGCAGGAAGACCACCCACACCGGGATGTTGCTGGTCTCCAGGGCCTCGGCGGAGTTGACCGCGAGCACGTCGCCGAGGTTGGACCACTCGAAGTACGCCAGGAACTGGGCGATCGCGAAGAACAGCACCAGCACCGGCGCCATCTGCTTGATCCCCTGGCCCATCAGCGCCGGCACGTCGCCGGCCTTGGTGATCGAACCGGACAGCGTGCCGTACACCGTGCCGGCGAGGCCGAAGAGCACTGCGACGATCGCGGCGATGCCGGTGAGGAACGGCGACTCGGTCAGCGACCCGTCCTCGCCGCGCAGGGGAGAGGCCGGCGGGATCACGACGGCGGCGACGACCACGATCGCGACCAGCAGGCTCAGCATGGACCAGCGCAGCGCCCGGCGCTCACGGCCGTCGAGATCGAGAGAGCCGAAGTCGCCGTCGTCGGCGTCCTCGTCGGCGTCGAGGTCGGGCCGCTTGGAGAGGACGAACTTGGTCATCAGGGTGATCACCGCGGCAAGCAGCAGCGAGGAGGCGATGTTGAAGAACCAGTTGCTGACGGGGGAGACGTACGCACTCTCGTCGACGATCTGGGCCGCGGCGGTGGTGATGCCGGCGAAGATCGCGTCGTTGGGCGTGGGGATCGGGCTGGCGTCGTACCCGCTGGCGATCGCGGTGTAGGCGACCACGATCCCGAGGATCGGGGACCGGCCCACGGCCCGGAAGGCGAGGCCGCCGAGCGGCACCAGGATGATGTACGCAGCCGCCGAGGCCACGTGGGCGACGGTTCCGGTGAACGCGACGGCGAAGACGACCCAGCCGACGGGCACCCGGGAGATGCCGGTCTTCATCGCGGCGGTGAGGAACCCGGTGCGCTCGGCGACGGCGACGCCCATGATGACCACGACGATGGTCGCCATCGGTGGGAACTCGGCGAAGTTGGAGACCATCGTGGAGACCGCCATCGCCAGGCCCTCGCCGCTGAGCAGGCTCTGTACGACGACCTCCTCCCCGTCGCCGGGGGAGATGACCGAGACGCCGGCGGCAGCGCAGATCGCACTGATCACGGCGAGGATCGCAGCGAGGATCCAGAAGAGCCAGAACGGGTGCGGCAGGGCGTTGCCGACGCGCTCGATCACGCCCATGGCGCGGATGATCCACGGCAGCCTGTCGCTGCCGGTGGGTGTGGTGGTGCTGGTCATGGGAGTCACCCTTCGCTGGTGAGGCGGTGGCGGGAGAAGAAGTCCCAGATCACCGTCGCGGACTCGATGGTGTGGGTGACGTGGCCGCCACCTGAGTAGATGTCGCCGCCCGGCCAGACGTGGCCGCCGCCGTCGACGGCGACGTGCTGGACATCGGCGCCCTGGTCGCAGCCGGTCCATCGGGTGGTCTCGACGTCGCGGTTGGTGCGCGTGGTGGAGGCGGTGCAGCCGTTGTGGTCGGCCCAGCCCTGGACCCACTCGGGGATCGCGGGCAGGTCACGGTCGGCGTCGCCCGCATAGGGGATGGTCGCGTCGGCGACGCCGTGGATCTCCAGGATCGGCGTCGGCGGTGCCTCGGCGCAGCCGGTCCGGGTGCCTGGATAGAGGGCAGGCGCGACCGGGGCGACGGCGGCGAACGTGCCTGGCAGCCGGCAGGCGAGCAGGGCGGCCAGGCCGGCGCCGTTGGACTTCCCGGTGGCATAGACGCGGCTCGTGTCGATGCAGTGGTCGGCCTCGATGGCGGTGAGCAGGTCGGTGGTGAAGGCGACGTCGTCGACGCCGGGTGCCTCGTACGGTGCGCCCTGCCAGGCCTTGCGATAGCCGGACCCGGTGCCGATCGCGCCGTCGGGATAGGCGACCACGGCAGGCAGGTCGGAGAGCTCGGAGAAGCCCTCGACCTCGACGCCCGTGCTGCCGCGGCCGTGGTAGGCGACGATCAGCGGCCAGTCCGCGCGCCGGTCGTAGCTCTCGGGCAGGCGGAGTACGTAGCTGCGCTCGATGTCGCCGCTGGTCAGCTCGTACTTCTGGCTGCTGTCGGACTCCTGGTCGGTGGGCTTGGCGCAGGGCGCCGGGGTGCTCTCGCCGGACGCTCGGCCCTGACCGGAGGCGTGGGTGAGGGCGGAGGTGGCGGTCGGAGTCAGGGACAGCGCGGCCACCGCCGCGACCGCGGCGGCCGGGGCCAGGAGGCGGGATTGTCGTGGGGACATGGGGTGCTCCTTCGGGGCAGGTCGATGCGTTTTCGGGTGTGCTGGATCGCCCGGCGACGCGGTGTGCGTCCCGGTCGGGTCCCGAGCTGGAGGGGGCAGGTGGCCTAGGTGTCGAGCCACTCCTTGATGAAGGCGACGATGCGGTCGGTGGCCTCGGCGAGGATGGCGCGGCCGTCCTCTGCGGTGGCGCGACGCGGGTCGCCGAGCACGCCGCTGGGGGAGAGGCGGTCGTAGGGGAGGGCCACGGCGGGATGGTTCACCGAGCGGGCCAGCCGGGCGAAGGGGTCGAGCTGGTCGGGCGAGGTGGTGCCCGGTGCGAGCAGGTCGCGGCGTACGAGATGGGGAGCGATGTGCAGCATCTGGGAGGTCTCTGCCTCGCCGCTGTGTCCGGAGATCTCGCTCAGCTCCATGCCGGCCATGCTGTCCTTGGCGAGCGCGGTCACCGGCGCCCAGGCGAGCTCCAGGTCGGGCCGGTCGCGCAGCAGCTCCTGGGCCAGGGTGCCGAGGGTGGCGTTGTTGCCGCCGTGCCCGGTCAGCACGAGGAACCGGCGCCAGCCGTGGGCGGCCAGCGACTCGACGTACTCACGGACGACGGCGGCGAAGAGCGCCGGGCGCAGGCTCACCGTGCCGGCGAAGGCCTGATGGTGGGGCGAGACGCCGACCGGTACGCCCGGGCCGATGACGACCTTGCCGGGCAGGGCCTCCGCGACGGCGTCGGCGAGGGCCTCGGCGCGGATCTGGTCGGTGGCCAGGGGCAGCCCGGCGCCGTGCTGCTCGAACGCGCCGACGGGGATCACCACGACCGTCCCGCTCTCGGCGGCCTCTGCGGCCTCGAGAGTGGTCATCTCGGCGAGCTTCGCGGTCATCGGGCCTGCTCCGGGCCGAGGGTGGAGGCGATCGCCTCGCGGATCGCGAGCAGGTGCTCGCGGGTGAGGGTGGCCGCGGCGTCGGGGTCGCCGTCGCGTACGGCCTCGACGATCCGGAGGTGGTCGGCGTGGTCGCGGTCGCGGTCGGTGTAGCGGTGCCGGATCTCGATCTGGTCGCGGGCTCGCACCTGCAGCAGCGCCTCGACGGTCTCGCGCAGCAGCAGGTTGCCCGAGGCGCCGGCGAGCGCGACGTGGAAGTGCAGCTCGGGGCGCTCGTCGGCGAACTGTGGCTTGAGCGAGTTGTCGGCCGAGAGCGTCAGCGCGGCCAGGTCGTCGTCGGTGCGCGCTGAGGCCGCGGCCGCCGCGACCGGCGGCTCGAGCACGATCCTCGCGTCGAGGAGCTCGAGGACCGACTCGCTGCGCGACTCCGAGACATGCGGGTTGACCAGCAGGCGCCGGTTCACCCCGCCGCTCACGTAGGTGCCCGATCCGTGCCGGAAGCGGATCACGTCGGTCGCCTCGAGACGGCGCAGCGCCTCCCGGATCGTCGGTGTGGTCACCTCGAACCGCTTGGCCAGCTCGCGCGAGGAGGCCAGGGCGTCGCCCGGCTCCAAGCCCGCGGCCTCGATCATGGCGACGATCCCGTCGGCGATGCGTTCAGAGAGCGATGATGTGTTGCTGGTCACAGAAAGTGACTAAATCACTTATTGAATTGCTCGTCAAGGAAGGCAACGCTTGCAGACAGTTTGCGTAAAGCAGTTATATTCTTGCGCTCATGAGTAGACGTCTTGCCGACGCAGCCGCCCGTGCCAAGGTCTCCGAGGCGACGGTGAGCCGGGTGCTCAACGGCAAGCCGGGGGTCTCGGAGGCGACCCGCGAGCGGGTGCTGACCGCGCTCGACGTGCTCGGCTACGAGCGCCCGGTGAAGCTTCGCGGCGAGCGCGCCAGGTTGGTGGGCCTGGTCCTGCCCGAGCTGCAGAATCCGATCTTCCCGGCGCTCGCCGAGGTCCTCGGCGCCCATCTCGCCCAGCAGGGTCTGACCCCGGTGCTGTGCACCCAGACCGCCGGCGGGGTGACCGAGTCGGAGTACGTCGACCTGCTCCTGGAGCAGCAGGTGGCCGGCGTCGTCTTCGCCGGCGGCGCCTACGCACAGCGAGACGCGGACCATGCCCACTACGACCGTCTGGCCGGCCGCAACCTTCCCGTCGTGCTCATCAACGCGGCCATCGACGACCTGCCTTTTCCCCGGGTGGTCTGCGACGACGCCGACGCGATGGAGCAGGCTGCCGAGCACCTGATCTCGCTTGGGCACGAGAGAATCGGGCTGGTCCTGGGCCCGCGCGACCACGTTCCCTCCGAGCGCAAGCTGGCCGCCTTCCGTGCCGTCTGCGACCGGACCGGCGTCCCGTTCGACGAGGACCTGGTCGTACGCAGCCTCTACTCGCTCCAGAGCGGACAGGCCTCCGCTGCGCGGCTGGTCGAGCAGGGTGCGACCGGCATCGTGTGCGCCAGCGACCCGCTCGCTCTGGGAGCGGTCAGGGCGGTCCGCCGAGCCCGGCTCTCGACGCCCGGGGACGTGTCGGTGATCGGCTTCGACGACTCGGCGTTCATGGCCTTCGCCGACCCGCCGCTCACCACGATCCGACAGCCGATCGAGGCGATGGGCCGGGCGGCGGTCGACTTCCTGGTGAGCCAGATCGACGGCACGCTCGGGCCGGTCGACGAGCTGCTCTTCGAGGGCGAGCTGGTGGTCCGGCGCTCGACCGGACCCGCAAGTCAGCGCGCAAAGTCCTGAAATTAATTACGCTCTGTCAAGTTCTTGCGCGCCTTCTGTGGCTGGCTCTACGGTCGCTGCACGCCGTCAAGGTGACGGCTGTCACACGAGTGTGAGTTACCGCTGAAGCGGAGCCCGAAGCGATGAGCACTGAGAACGGAGAGCGCCCCGCCGACTGGTGGCGCTCCGCGGCGATCTACCAGATCTACCCGCGCAGCTTCGCCGACGCCAACGGCGACGGCACCGGTGACCTGGCCGGCGTGCGGGCGCGCCTGACCTATCTGCGCGACCTCGGGGTGGACGCGATCTGGTTCACGCCGTGGTTTCCCTCGCCGATGGCCGACGGAGGCTACGACGTCGCCGACTACCGCGCGATCGACCCGATCTTCGGCGACCTCGCCGAGGCGGAGGCGTTGATCCAGGACGCCCTCGACCTCGGCATCCGCACGATCATCGACATCGTCCCCAACCACGTCTCCGACCAGCACCGATGGTTCCGGGCCGCGGTCGCTGCCGGGCCCGGCGCACCTGAACGGGAGCGGTTCTGGTTCCGAGACGGCCGCGGACCTGATGGCGAGCTGCCGCCCAACGACTGGACCTCGGAGTTCGGCGGCACGCCATGGACGCGGCTGACGACGCCCGACGGCGTTCCCGAGCAGTGGTACCTGCACCTCTTCTCCGCCGAGCAGCCCGACCTCAACTGGCAGCACGAGGACGTACGCCGTGAGCACGAGGAGATCCTGCGATTCTGGTTCGACCGGGCCGTCGCCGGGATCCGGATCGACTCCGCCGCGCTGCTCGCCAAGGACCCGGCTCTCCCCGACGTCCCCGCCGACCCGCGACCCGGCGAGCACCCCTACGTCGACCGCGAGGAGCTCCAGGAGATCTACCGTGGCTGGCGGCGGATCGCGCAGGAGTACGGCACCGACCGGGCCCTGATCGGCGAGGTCTGGCTCCCCGACACCGCCAGGTTCATCCGCTACCTGCGCCCCGACGTCCTGCACGCGGCGTTCAACTTCGACTTCATGACCGCGCCGTGGGAGGCCGAGGCACTGCGGACCTCCATCGAGACGACGCTGCGCGTGCACGGGGAGGCGGATGCGCCAGCCACCTGGGTCCTCTCCAACCACGACGTCACCAGGCCGGTGACGCGCTACGGCCGCGCGGACACCGCGTTCTCGTTCGAGACCAAGCGCTTCGGCACCCCGACCGACCGGGCCCTCGGCGAACGGCGGGCGCGGGCGGCGGCGATGCTGGCGATGGGGCTGCCCGGGGCCTACTACCTCTACCAGGGCGAGGAGCTGGGCCTGGACGAGGCCGACATCCCGCCAGACCGGATCCAGGACCCGATGCACTTCCGCAGCGGCGGTGTCGACCCCGGCCGGGACGGCTGCCGGGTGCCGCTGCCGTGGAGCGGGGACCGGCCGCCGTACGGCTTCAGTCCGCCGGGCGTGAAGACCTGGCTGCCGCAGCCCGAGGGCTGGGCGCGGCTGACGGCGCAGGCGCAGTCGGCCGACCCCCGCTCGATGCTCTCGCTGCACCGGATGGCGCTGCTGATCAGGCGTACGCATCCCGACCTCGTCACCGGCGACTTCAGCTGGATCGACACCGCCCCCGGGATCCTCGCCTTCCGGCGCGGCACCCACTTCGCCTGTGTGGTCAACCTGACCGACACGCCCGTGGAGCTGCCGAGCAGCGACCACGTCTGGCTCGCCAGCTCGCCGCTCGAGGCGGGCCGGCTCGTTCCCGATGCCGCGGTCTGGCTGCGGCCCACGACCTGAGACCCCACCACAACATCCAGGAGACAGACCATGAGAACCACTCGGTTGCGCAGCGTCGCGCTCGCCGCGGTCGCGGCTGTCGTGCTCGGCTCGCTCACCGCTTGCGGCGAGACGTCGGACGACGGCGACGGCGTCACCATCACCGTCGAGGGCTGGCGCCCCGGCGACAAGCAGGCCACGATCGACGCCGTCAAGGCGCAGGCGGCGGCCTTCAACAAGGAGCATCCCGACATCACCGTGAAGCCGGTGGAGTGGCAGTGGAACGCGCAGACGTTCCCCGCCCAGCTCTCCGGCGGCACGCTGCCGATCTCGTTCCGGGTGCCGTTCACCGACACCAAGGGCCTCGTCGAGCGCAAGCAGGTCGCCGACGTCGACGCCGAGGTCCGCGAGCTGCCCTACTTCGACCAGCTCAACCCCACCGTGCTGGCCGCGGCACAGGGCACCGACGGGAAGGTCTACGGGCTGCCCTCCGACGTCTACGCCAACGCGCTCCACTACAACCGCGACCTGTTCACCAAGGCCGGCCTCGACCCCGACAAGCCGCCGACCACGTGGGAGGAGCTGCGTGCGGCCGCCAAGCAGATCAACGACCGGACCGGTGCCACCGGCTACGCCGAGATGACCAGCTCCAACACCGGCGGCTGGATCCTCACGACCCTGACCTACTCCCTCGGCGGCCGGATGGAGACCCAGGACGGTGACACGTTCACCGCGACCGTCGACAACCCGCAGACCGAGCAGGCGCTGCAGCTGCTGCACGACATGCGCTGGACCGACAAGTCCTTCTCCGGCAACACCTCCTACGACTGGAACAGCATCAACCAGGCGTTCGCGGCGGGGAAGGTCGCGATGTACATCAGCGGATCGGACGTCTACAACTCCCTCGTCACCACCTCGGCGATCGACCCGAAGACGTACGGGCTCACCGCGGTCCCGATGGGGGACTCGGCCGACGCCGGTGCGCTCGGTGGTGGCTCGGTCAACGTCGTCAGCGCCAAGGCGACCGATGCGGAGGCCGAGGCGGCCGTGGCCTGGGCGGACTTCTTCCGGGTCCGCAAGTACACCGACGAGTCGGCGGCCGTCGCCGATGCCAAGACCCAGACCGCTGCCGAGCAGCCCGTGGGGACACCGACCTTCCCGATCTTCGACGAGGCGTCGTACACGACCTACCAGGGCTGGGTGAAGGACTACGTCAACGTGCCGCTGGAGCAGATGACCGGCTACACCTCGAGGATGTTCGACCTCACCCTGGTCGCCGAGCCGCCCGCGCAGACGCAGGCCGTGTACGGCGCGCTCGACCCGGTCGTGCAGAAGGTGCTCAGCGACGAGAACGCCGACATCCCAGCGCTGCTGAAGGATGCCGACGCCTCGGTGCAGCAGATCCTGGACAAGGGCTGAGCGTGGTCGCTGACATGTCCCGGGTGGGTGGGCCGGCCTTCGTGAGAGGGCCGGCTCGCCGGCGTACGTCCTTCGTCTCCGTGGTCGCGAGGTGGTGGCGCGGGGGCGCGGCGACGCTGGTCTTCCTGCTGCCGATGCTTCTGGTCTTCGGGTTGTTCTCGTGGTGGCCGATCGCGCGGACCGTGGTGATGAGCCTGCAGGAGACCAACCTCGTCGGGCCCGCGGAATGGGTGGGCCTGGACAACTTCCGCACGGTGCTCACCGATCCGCTGCTGCCGGTGGCGCTGCGCAACACGGCGGTCTTCGCGGCGATCGCGTTCGTCTTCGGCTATCCGATCCCGCTGGTCATGGCGGTGGTGTTCAGCTCGCTGCGCAGGCTGCGAGGGCTGTACGCCTGCCTGGCCTACCTGCCCGTCGTCGTGCCGCCCGCGGTGGCGGTGCTGCTGTGGAAGACCTTCTACGACGCCGGGTCCGGGGGAGTGTTCAACACGGTCCTGGGCTGGGTCGGGCTCGGGCCGGTGCCGTGGCTGGAGTCGGCCGACTGGGTGCTGCCGTCTCTGGTGATGGAGGCGACCTGGGCCGCGGCCGGAGGCACGGTGATCATCTATCTCGCGGCGCTGACCACGGTGCCGCAGGAGCTCTACGACGCGGCCTCTGCCGACGGAGCGGGCGTGCTCGGCAAGGTCTGGCACGTCACCCTCCCGCACCTGCGCCCGGTGCTGCTGATCACCTTGATCCTGCAGATCATCGGCACCGCGCAGGTCTTCCTGGAGCCCTACCTGTTCACCGGCGGCGGGCCCTCGCACGCGTCCTTGACGCTGCTGCTCCTGATCTACGAGTACGCCTTCGGCAGCACCACCGGCGGCGGCGACTACGGCCCGGCGACCGCGCTGAGCCTGATGATGGCGGTCGGGCTGGCGCTGCTGTCGTGGGCCTACTTCCGGCTGACTCGCGGGTGGAGCGACTGATGAGCTTCGTCTCCTCCCTCGACCGGCGGCGTATGTCGGTGCGCTGGGGTCTTCGCGGCGTACAGCTGGCGACGCTCCTGGCGCTGGTGGTCGTCTGCCTCGGGCCTCTGCTGTGGCTGGCGAAGTCGGCGGTCACGCCCACCCAGGACACGCTGCGCTCGCCGATCTCGCTGTGGCCGAACGGGCCGGACCTCTCGATCCTGTCGCAGGCGTGGACCGAGCTGGGCCTGTCGGCCTACCTGGTCAACACCGTGGTCATCGCCGCCGGCTCCTGGGCCGTCCAGGTCGTGGTCGCCACGACCGCGGGCTATGCGCTCTCGGTGCTGCGGCCGCGGTTCGGGCGGGTCATCTACGCAGCCGTGCTCGCCACCATGTTCGTGCCGATCGTGCTGCTGCTCGTCCCGCTCTACCTCACCGTGCTGAGCCTGCCGGTCGTGCACTGGTCGCTGGTCGGGACGTACGCCGGAGCGTTCCTGCCCGCGGGCGCCTCGGCGTTCAACGTGGTGATCATGAAGCGGTTCTTCGACAGCCTGCCCCGCGAGATCCTGGACGCAGCGCGGATCGACGGCGCCGGGGCGTACCGGCTCTTCTGGTCGGTGGTCCTGCCGATGTCGCGGCCAGTGCTCGGCGTGGTGTCGGTCTTCGCCGTGCTCGCCGCGTGGAAGGACTTCATCTGGCCGTTGATCGTGCTGCCCGACCCGGCCAAGCAGCCCATCGCGGTCAGGCTGCCTTCCATCGCGCCGACCACCGACCTCTCGGTCCTGCTCGCCGCGATGGCGATCTCCGCCGCGCTGCCGATCCTCTTCTTCCTCCTCTTCCAGCGATTCTTCCTGCGCAGCGAGGGTCTGGAGGGGGCAGTGAAGGGTTAGCGGCGATGATGGCCCGGTCGGTTCGGCAGCGGAAGGACCTCGACCGGGCAGCCCGCCTCGCGAAGCAGTGCGCGGGTCACTCCGCCCAGGTGCGGGAATGCGTTGAGATGCGAGGCTCGTCCCACGACGACGAGACGGGCTTGCTCGCTCGCGGCCACCAAGGCGTCGGCCGGGGCTTCCGCGAAGACGCGGGTCGCGAGGGGTGTCTCGGGATGCTCCGGGGCCTGGTCGCGGGCCTTCTCGACTAGGTCTGCCAGGTACTGCTCGCCACGCGCCGTCCAGTCCCGGGTGGTGGCGTGGTCGACCAGGTCCCCGTGGAGGGCCGGGAGGTCGAGACCGTGGAGCAAGGAGATCGGCTCTCCCAGCCGGGTCGCCTCCTCGAGGGCGTGGCCCAGCACCTGAGCGTCGCCCTTGTCGTCACTGACGCCGACGACGACTCCGGTGCGGCCCTCGGCGGACCAGCCTTCGGGGACCACGGCGACCGGGCAGTGGGCGTGCGCCGCGACCCGGGAGGAGATCGATCCGGTGAAGATCCGGTGGATGCGAGAGAACCCGCGGCGCTGGATCACGACTCGGTGTGCTTCCTCCGATTCCTCGATCAGGACGTGGGCCGCGTGGCCGCGCAACAGCTCGCCGGAGACATCGACGGCTCCGGCGACGACGTCCCGGGCGATCGCGGTGGCCTCACCGAGCAGCTCTTCGGCCATCCGCCCGACCGCGGAGTCATCGATGATCATCGACTGCGGCTGCATCGCGCCGGGGAGGCCGAGGATGGGATCTCCGAACAGGACGTTCGCCTGGAAGACATGCACCAGGCGCAACGGGTGCCCGCTGGTCGCGGCCAGCCTTCCGGCGTACTCCAGGAGTGCCGTCTCGACCTCGGGATCGAGGATGCCGACGACGATGGGAGCGGGCGTGGTGTCGGCGGTCATCTGGTCAGCCCGCCATCATGCACATGTGGTCGGCGGTGAAGCCGCGGAAACCCTGGTGCATGCCCGGGTTGTGGGTGCCGTCGAAGCCGACGGCCTGAGCACAGTGGACGACGTGGTGTCCGAACTCCTGCCCGTCACCGGGTGCTGCCGATGCGGGGACGACGAGAGCTACGGTGGCGATTGCTGCCGCTGCTGCTGGGATCAGGATGCGTTTCATGGCGTGATCACTCCTCCGTGTGCGGTTGCTGCGAGTCGGTACGTATCCGGGTGACTCCCGGGACGGTCGCTGCGGCGGACTCGGCCAGGGCGCGCTCGTTGGGTGTCGCCGGTCCGAAGATCACGGCACCTCCGTCGGCGACGTCGACGACCCAGTCGGGGTGACCTAGCTCGGTGACGAGCGCTGTCAGGTCCCGGACCATCGTGTCGTCGTCGCGGGCCAGGGCGCTGGCCACGTCGCTGCGGCTGATGACCCCGACGAGAACGTCGTCGTCATCGAGGACCGGGAGGCTCTTCAACGACCGGTCGGCCATGATGCCGACCGCCACGGCGACCTCTGCGCTGGCTCGCACGGCGATCGTCACCGGATTCATCACGTCCTGGACGTACGCCGCGGGCCGATCGGTGACCGGTATGAGCGGGAGCACGTGCGCGCGAGGGTCCTGCAGGACGCGGTCGCGGATCAGGTCGATCTCCGCGACGACGCCACAGACGCGGCCCGCGGAGGTCACCACCGGGAGGGCGGTGATGTGGTGGTCACGGAGCAGGGCGAGCGCCTCCTTGACGGGAGTGCCTCTCCGTGCGGTGACCGGTGACTGGGTCATGATCTCTCGAACAAGCATGGTCATCCCCGGTGCGAGTGCTGGTCTTTCATAGGGACAGCCTCGTCCGGCCGGGAAGGTCGGTCATGAGCGCAAGGTCCCGAGCCGGGGAGACCTTCGGCACTCCTGCGGAGATCGCGATCGGGGTGTGCTGGACCCGTCCACGACCATCCGAGGGGAGGGACCCAGGTGAGGATCGTCGTCGCCATCGGCGGCAACGCCCTGCTGCGGCGTGGCGAGCGGCCGGACGCGGCACCCCAACGCCGTCACGTGGCCACGGCGGCGGCCGCGCTGGCGGACATCGCCCGCGAGCACCAGGTCGTGGTGGTCCATGGCAACGGGCCCCAGGTCGGTCTGCTGGCACTCGAGAGCGGCTCGGACCCCAGCCTCTCGGAGCCCTATCCACTGGCCGATCTGGTCGCGGAGTCCCAGGGCCTCATCGGGCTATGGCTCCAGCAGGCTCTTCTCGCCGAGATGGCCGGCGAGGTGGTGACGCTCGTCAGTCAGACCGTCGTGGATCCGGAGGACGGGGCGTTCCAGGTGCCGACCAAGTTCATCGGACAGGTCTACGACGAGCTGTCGGCGCGTCGCTTCGCCGGCTGGTACGGCTGGACGATCCAGGCGGACCACGAGGGCTGGAGACGAGTGGTCGCCTCCCCGCTTCCCTGTGACATCGTCGAGCTCCCGGTGGCCGCGCGGCTCCTCGACGCAGGCGTGACCGTCGTGCTCGCAGGCGGCGGGGGAGTGCCGGTCGTGAACCGAGACGGAAGATACGAGAGTGTCGACGCGGTGGTCGACAAGGACCGGGCGGCTGCCCTCGCCGCGGAGAGGCTCGGTGCCGACCTGCTGATCGTCATCACCGACGTGGAGGGTGTGATCCGGGACTTCGGCGGCCCCGCCGAGAAGGTGCTGCGGGAGGTGAGCGTCGCCGAGCTGTCCTCGATGTGGTTCCCCTCAGGGTCGATGGGACCCAAGGTCGAGGCCGTCTGCGCCTTCACCCGACGGACCGGCCGACGCTCGGCGATCGGCTCTCTCGACCAGATCGACGGCGTGCTGGCCGGTACGTCGGGCACTCAGCTGCGGCGATGACGCCGGTGCCGGTGAGATCAAGTGGACCTAGGTCCTCCGTGCGTGGCCCCGAAGGCCCTGACGTACGCCGGCCGTCCCGACGAGATTGGAGACCCGGGAGCCGGACGCGCGTGCCGAGCTCGTAAGGAGGGCACATGTCCGAGCACGACCGGATCCTGGTCGCCATCGACGGGGGAGAGGGTGGCCGGGCGGCGATCCGCTACGCCGCGGCCCGACGAGATGGCTCCGACCTGTGGCTCGTTCACGTGGTCGACCTCGCGGTCGCGACCGGTGTCTTCTACCCGTACGGCTATGAGGGGCTGGCGGATCAGGTGCGTGAGGCCGGCAAGACCGTTCTGGACCGGGCGGAGAAGCTGGCCGCCGACCTCGTCGGTGCCGACCACGTGACCACGACGCTTCTGGACGGCGGTGTCGTCGCCGAGCTCGTTCACGCGGCCGCCGACGCCCGGATGGTGGTGCTCGGCGACGAGCGTCGCCACGGGCTGTCCCGCCTGGTGACCGGCTCGGTGACCGGCCGGGTCGCCTCCCGCGCGCCGGTGGCCGTCGTGGTCGTTCCGACGGTGTGGTCTCCCGGCCAGGACACCGTTCGGGTCGTCGTCGCCGTCGCGGAACGGGATGCCTCTGCCGAGCTCGTCGCCCACGCGTTGGGCGAGGCCGCCGACCGCGGTGGCGAGCTGGTTCTCGTGCATGCGTGGGAGCTGCCGGCGGTCTTCTACGACACGACCCTGGAACACGACCAGGTCGCCTGGGAGGCGGATACTCGTCACCGCCTGATGCAGACCCTCGACCGGGCGCGGCGCCTGGCGCCGCACGCGGTCGGGACCGAGGCCTGGATCCAGATCCGCCAGGGACAGCCCGCCCAGGTCGTCGCCGACGAGTCGAAGGGGGCCGACCTGCTCGTCATCGGCCGACGTGGGCATGCGTTCCCGCTGCGGCGTCTGGGCGGGACCGGACACGCACTGCTCCGGGAGTCCAGCTGCCCCGTCGAGGTGGTTCCGCCCGCGCCCGAGGCGCCATGAACGTAGAGACGTCCCCGCTGCATGCGGCGGAGACCGCGTCGGGGAGGACATGGGGCTGATCTCAGCTCGCCGAACGTCCTCGTGCCTAGGGGACGTACGGCCCCAATCCTTCGGACTCCGTTCTCTCGCGGCGCGCGGGCCGCGGACGGTTCGCTGGTGTTGATGGCCCGACGCGTCGCATGGCGCGGGTGCGGAGATCGACAGCAGGGGGTAGCACGATGACCGCTCGGATCGAGCTGGGTGTGCAGGGACCGGGCTGGGAGGACGTGCTGCTGCGCGACGGCACGATCGCCCGCGTACGCGATGCGGTGGCAGGGGACCGGGACCGGTTGGTCCGGCTGCACGATGCGTGCTCCGAGGGCGATCGCCGCGAACCGTTCTTCCACGTCGGCCACCACGACGGTGTGCACTTCGTGGATTCCCTGCTGCCACGGCTCACCAGCGATGAGGCGTTCGGGAAGCTGGCGACCGTCGACGGTCACGTCGTCGGGCTGGCGACCGCCCTGAAGACGGGACGCGACGAGGAGGCCGAGCTGGACCTGGTCGTTGCCGAAGGATATGCCCAACGCGGCGTGGCCACCCTGCTGCTCGAGCATCTCGCCGTCGCGGCGGCCGGCTCCGGGGTGACCGACTTCGTCGCGTACGTGATGGCTGACAATGCCGCTGCGTTCGACGTCATCCGGCACTCCGGGTTCGAGATCACCTCGATCCCGCATGAGGAGACCGTCGAGCTGCGCTTCCCGGTGCGGCTCACCGATCGGGTGCTGGAGGCGATGATCTCCCGCGAGCAGCGGGCCGACGCCGATTCTCTACGCGCGTTGCTGCGGCCGCGCTCCGTGGCCGTGGTCGGGGCAAGTCGGCGTGTGGACCATGCCGGCCACCAGGTCGTGCGCAACCTGCTGCGTGCCGGGTTCACCGGCACCATCCATCCGGTCAACCCGCACAGTGACTACCTTCTCGGGCTCAGCTGTCGCTCCTCGATACGCGAGGTGGCACCGGTGGATCTGGCGATCGTCGCGGTGCCGGCCGCTGGGGTGCTGGAGGTCGTGCGGGACTGTGCCGACAGCGGCGTACGGAATCTGGTGATCCTTGCCAGCGGCTTCGCCGAGGAGGGGCCGGAGGGACGGCGGCTCCAGGACGAGGTCCTTGTGGTGGCCCGCAGAGCGGGCATGCGGCTGGTGGGCCCCAACTGCCTCGGCATCGCCAACACCGACCCCGATGTGCGCCTGAACGCCACCTTCTCGCCGACGAGCGTCGCCCACGGACGAGTGGCGATGATGGCGCAGTCAGGTGCGGTGGGCATCGCCGCGCTGCAACGGGCCGATGAGCTCGGTGTCGGACTGTCGGCGTTCATCTCCTCGGGGAACAAGGCCGACGTCAGCGCCAACGACCTGCTCATGTACGCCGCCGAGGACGATGCCAGCGACGTGGTCGCGCTCTACCTGGAGTCGTTCGGCAACCCACGCAAGTTCTCTCGGGTGGCGAGGCGGCTAGCGGTACACAAGCCGGTCGTCGCCCTGGTGGGTGGCAGCAGCCGGACCGGTCGGCAGGCGGCCGTCGGTCACACTGCGGCGGCGGTGACGTCCACGTCCGGGGTGGAAGCACTCTTCCGGCAGTGCGGTGTGATCGGTGTCGACGGCCTCGAGCAGCTGCTGCAGACGACCAGCGTGCTGGCCAACCAGCCGCTGCCCGCCGGCCGTCGGGTGGGAATCGTCAGCAACGCCGGCGGTCCGGCCATCCTGGCCGCCGACGCCTGCGAGCGCGCCGGTCTGCAGCTGACGACGCTGAGCGCCGAGACGATGGCCAGGATCCGCGAGACGGTGCCCGACGCGTCGTCGGTGCAGATGCCGGTCGACCTCGGGTCAGGGGTCGCTGGAGAGGCCTACTCCGAGGTGGTCTCGACCATCGCCCGCAGCGGCGAGGTCGACATGCTGATCGTGTTGCGCACGGCGTTGCCCGCGCTCTCGTACGCATCCTTCGCCCGTGCGCTGCGCACAGCGTTGCGCCGTGCACCGGGGGATGCCATCGCCCCGGTCACCACTGTGGCCGTCGTGCTCGACCAGCGGGGTCCGAGTCGTCCGATCAGTGCCGGGAGCCGCCATGTGCCCGTCTTCGCGTTCCCCGAGGACGCTGCGCGTGCGCTCGGCCCGATCGCCACCTACGCAGAGTGGCGGGCCGAGCCACGCCAAGCCGTCGCCGATGCGGCGCCCGGCAGCCGGGCGGCGGCTCGTGACGTGATCACCAGGACGTCTGCGGTGGCGCCGGAGGGAGGCCGGCTGGCGGAGCCCGACGTGCGGCACCTGCTCGGTGCGTACGGGATCGAGGTCTTGCCGAGCGTGCTCGCCGCCGATGCGGAGACGGCCGTCGAGGCCGCTGGATGGCTGGGGTGTCCGGTAGCGGTCAAGATCGCCGATCCCGACATCGTGCACCGCACCGACGTGGGCGGCGTACGCGTCGGTCTGAACGGTCCCGACGAGGTGCGCTCCGCTGCGCAGGAGCTGCTCCGCACCCCGACCGAGCGCCCCGGGCTGCTCGTCCAGCGCCAGGCCGCCGCGGGGGTCGAGCTGATCGCCGGCGTCACCCAGGACGAGGTCTTCGGACCGCTGGTCATGGTCGGCTACGGCGGCACCTACACCGAGCTGATCGGCGACCGCACCTTCAGACTCACGCCGCTCAGCCGCGCCGATGCCGCCGCGGCGCTCGGCGATCTCCGCACCGCGCCGCTGCTCTCCGGCTACCGCGGCGCGCCTCGGTTGGACGTGGCCGCCGTCGAGCGCCTCCTGGTCTGCCTCGGTCGTCTCGCCGACGATGTTCCGGAGGTCGCCGAGATCGACCTCAACCCGGTGATCGTGCACGAGCACGGAGTCTCGGTCGTCGATGCGAAGGTGCGGTTGCGCCCGCTGCCGCAGGCACCCGACCCCGACCTGAGGAACATGCGCCCGCCCGCGGGGGACGGCTCGTGATGGCGACGATGCGGGGTTGGCGACCGACAGGTGACGGGCGCCTGTCGGGCGCCGAGCTCGCGATGCCGGGGTCGGGCTGTTCAGGCTCGCCGACCGGCTGGGCATCCGCGCCGTCCAGGGCCGGGGTCAGGGTGATCGTCACGACGTCGGATGAGTCGAAACATCGGGAGATTCCCTTCCGGGGCCGTAGGGGTTGCGCTCCCAGGCAACCACCCCCTGCTCGACGGGGCAGATGGCGGAGGTCCCGGCAAAGATGACCAAGGTCTCGTGAGCCCCCGACTCGAGCGGAACAAGACTGAGGACGGAGGCGCCGCACGGGTGCCTGCCGAACCCATGGAGGACAGATGAGCACGGTGATCAAGCGCGCGACCAACCCGTTCGCGGATCTCAAGGGCTGGCTGGAGACGGATCGGTGAGCTCCCAGACTTCTTCCGAGGTGGAGCGCCACGCCGGCACGGTGTGGGCGGTGGACGTGTTCCTCGACAGCGAGGACGGCACCGTGCACGCCGAGGCGAAGCTCCACGCCAGCGGCCGAGAGGCGTTGGTCGGCACCGGGGACGCGGGTCTTTGCCCCGGTCAGGACCTGGCCGTGGGGGAGACGCTCGCCGCCAGTCGCGCCCTCGAGCAGCTTGCGGTCGGCCTGCTCGGCGAAGCACGTCAACTGGTGGAGGGGCCGGGGCCGGAGGCGAGCGAGGAGCCCGAACGACGCATCCGCGCGCGGCGGTCGGTGCCGAGGACGCTCGTCGGGATCGACCGGCCGCTCGGCCTCACGTCAGCCGTCCAGTGGTCGCTGGCGCATGCGGCGGCGAGCGGTCTCGGGATCGAGCTGTGTCACGTCGTCGACGACGCCGGTCCGGCGTGGGAACGTACGCTACGTGGCTCGGTCTCCGACGCGACGGACGAGATGGCCGACCTGGTCGAGGAGGTACGCCAGGACCACCCGGGCGTGACCGTCGCGTCCTCGGTCCTGGTCGGCTCGGAGAGCGCCCTGCTCACCCGGTCGCTGGGCAGCGAGATGGTTGTCATGGGCCGTGCCGATGAAGAGAGCGACGACTCCTATGTGGGGGCGACGGCGATCACGATCGCACAGAACGCGTGGGTGCCGGTCGTGGCCGTGCCGACCGGCTGGTCGCCCCCAGTCGCCGGGAGACCGGTGGTCGTGGCGATCGACGCGCTCGAGCCGCACCTGGAGGCGGTGGAGTTCGCCCTGGCGTACGCGCACGAGCAGCGCGTCCCGCTCGTCGCTGTCTCGGTCTGGCAGCCAGGTGTGGCGCCGGGCACGCGCATGCTCCTCGAGAGCGAGGAGGAGTGGATGGAGCGCATCGCCGACGGCCAGGATGCGGCGGTGACCCCGCTACGGGCGCTCTACCAGGACGTTCCGGTGACGCAGCGCACTCCGACCGGCCCTCCGGTGGAGGTGATCCTCGGCCTGACCGAGAACGCATCGCTGCTGGTGGTCGGCAGACCCGGCCACGGCCGGCACTGGCGGATGCCGCTGGGGTCGGTGAGCCGGCGGTTGCTGCACCGCGCCACCGTCCCGGTGGCGGTCGTCCCGACCGGTTGGCACGCCGCTGCCGAGGCCGTGCCTGGCTCCGTGCCTGGCTCTGTGCCTGGCTCGATCGGCGACCTGATCGAGCAGTAGGTCACGAGGACGAGGCGCTCTCGTGGTGGAGGACGTCGTCGAGAGCACGCCGTGGGGTCGGGGGCAGCGGCCGGTGGTGGCGCTGCGGCCAGCCGATGCGTACCAGCACCTGGGGGCAGGAGTTGTCGCTGAGCAGGTCGTGCTGCAGCGTTCGCCGGGTGGAGCCGACCTCGATCGGCTGCGTGTACGGCACCAGGGCCAGCCCTGAGGTGGTGCACGAGAGCCACATCGCGTCGAGTGCCTCCCCGGCGCGCAGCCAGGAGACCGGATCGTCGGACGCGGTCGCCAGGACGAGCCACTCCTCAGCGGGCACCACGACTTCGTCGTGGTCCTCGGCGAGGGTGCCGCTCGGGAATCGGGTGTAGGAGGTCGGGTCGGCGTCGGCGGCGAGCAGACTGGATGGCGGGACGCCCTCGTCGCTGCCCCCGCGAGTCCAGGAGTAGAGCTCGGCCACGTACGCCTCGTCGGTGGTCTGATGGGCACGAGCGGTCTCCAGGGCGGCCACCACAACCGGACGCAGGTCGTCGGGGACCGTGGTCGCCACGACGCCGTAGTCGAGGGCGAGGCCGGCGAGGTGGTCGAGGCGCTGGCGCGGCACCGGCCACGACGAGACCTGGCGCCGGTCGGTCTGCCGCTGCTCAATGGCCGCGAGCATGCCGAGGTCCGCGACGTCGGGATCCCGGGGCGTGAACGTCACCACGGCGAGCAGATCGGTGCGGCCCCCTTCGGGGGTGCGGTGCACGGTGCATTCCCAGCCCATCCCGGCCGCTGCCACGACGAGCTCGTGGAGCGCGGCGCCGCAGCTCACCACCAGGTCGCGCTCGTTCGGGTCGGCGTGGAGGAGCTTGCGATGCGGGTCGGCACGCAGCAGCAGCATGGTGTCGCGTACGACCCATGCCCAGGGCTGGGTGTTGTGGACCGATGGCGCGCGGCAGGCCAGCTCCAGGATCGCGTGCAAGGTGGTCTCGTTGGGGAGCCTCGACATCTCAGGCCACCTGCCGCTTCAGCTGGTGGCCGAGGTTCGCGGCCCAGTTGCTGGCACGTGCCTCTTCGTCGTGGGCGAGGGGTCCCACGGTGGCGGCGACGTAGAAGCTGGTCGCCGGGGGTACGTCGTAGCCGCGGCGGCGCAGCAGGTGGGCTACGTGCCGGGCGGCAGAGCCCGGGAGGTGGCGCATCGCTCGCGCCCGGGTGTCGAAGGTGGCGATTCGCACCGACTTCGGGTCAGCGTCGGTCAGATCCGCGAGCCACTCCCGGACGCCGCGGGCCTCGACCTCGGCCGGAGCGCCTTGGAGGACGGCATCGGCGCGGGTGCTGGGTCTGCTCAGCCCGAGCGCGTGGGTCGGCGCCCCGATCACGACCAGGTCGTGGTCGCGGAGCAGGTCGTCGCCGGCGAGCGCCACCGGGATCACCTTGACCTGGACGCCGGCCTTCCGGAGTCCGTTGGCGACCGCGCCGGCGATCGTGGCGGTGTTGCCGAACATCGACTCGTAGACGACTGCTGCTCGCATCTGTCTCACGTCCTCCCTCTGGCGCCGCGCCCACCGCGTCCTGCCAGTGTCACCACCTTCCGGCCGCGTCAGTTCGCGCGGGCAGTGGCGCACGTCCCCGACCCGAGGACCTTGGTCCGATGCCGCCGGCCCACATGGCGCGGAGGGTGGAGACATGAACTCATTCGATTCCCCGGTCGTGCTGGAGGGACGCCTCGACTCCGGGATCAGCCGCGCGCTGTGGCTGGTCAAGTGGCTGTTGCTGATCCCGCACTACGTCATCCTGCTCTTTCTCTGGATCGCCTTTGCCGTACTCACCGTGATCGCCTGGTTCGCCATCCTGTTCACCGGTCGCTACCCGCGAGCGATCTTCGACTTCAACCTCGGCGTGATGCGCTGGACGTGGCGGGTGGACTACTACGGCTACGCCGCGCTCGGCACCGACACCTATCCACCGTTCACGCTCGAGGACGTGCCCGACTACCCGGCCCGCCTCCACATCGCGTACCCCGAGCACCTCTCTCGCGGCCTGGTGCTGGTGAAGTCGTGGTTGCTGGCGATCCCGCACCTGATGGTCCTCGCCTTCTTCCTGGGCAGCGGCCTGTACGCGACCCAGGGGACCGACGCGATCGCCTGGTCCTGGGGGAGCGGGATCCTCGGACTGCTGGTTCTCTTCGCCGGCGTGGTGATGCTGTTCGGGCGTCGCTACCCACAGGGCATCTTCGACCTGGTCCTCGGTATCGACCGGTGGGCGGTTCGGGTCGCCGCGTACGTCTGCCTGATGACCGACACCTACCCGCCGTTCCGCCTCGACCAGGGTGGGAGCGATCCGGCCGGACTGGTCCCGCCGGAGCCGTCGATGCCGTCGGGTGAGGCGGTGGCGCCCGAGCCCGCGCCCAGCCCTGTCGAAACGGGTCAGCTGTGAGGAAGCAGGTGCGTCTAGGGACCTTGGTCCTCGGCCTGCGGGCCCGACGCGCATTGGCGTTGGCCGTACGCGGTCGTAGATTGAACAGGTGACCGAATCACCAGCGCTGGAGAGCGCAGCAGAGCCCATCCGGGTCTTCCTGCTCGATGACCACGAGGTGATCCGCCGCGGGATCAAGGACCTCCTCGAGGACGAGGACGACATGGTCGTCGTGGGCGAGTCGGGCCTCGCCGAAGAGGCTCGGCGCCGGATCCCGGCGCTGAGGCCCCATGTCGCCATCCTCGACGGCCGCCTCCCGGACGGGTCCGGCATCGACGTGTGCCGCGACATACGCTCGGTCGACCCGAGCATCGCCGCGCTGATCCTCACTTCGTTCGACGACGACGACGCGCTGTTCTCCGCGATCATGGCCGGCGCGTCCGGCTACCTGCTCAAGCAGGTGCGCAGCGCCGACCTCGTCGAGACCGTTCGCCAGGTCGCCGCGGGCAGGTCGATGCTGGACCCCGCGGTCACCGCGCAGGTCCTCGACCGGATCCGCAGCGGTCCGAAGACCAACTCGGCCTTCGAGCACCTGACCGATCACGAGCGCCGGATCCTGGAGCTCATCGGCGAGGGGCTGACGAACCGTCAGATCGGCAAGGAGATGCACCTCGCGGAGAAGACGGTGAAGAACTACGTCTCGTCCCTGCTCGCCAAGCTGGGCCTGGAGAGCCGCACCCAAGCTGCGATTCTGGTGACCAGGACCCTGCAAGGGGGCTAGGTTGGGGGGCGTACCACTCATCCGATGGGGAGGGTCGATGTGGGACGCACACCGCCCCGACAGCGTCGTGGATCGAGCTCCACGACCGTAGAAGCGACAGTTCACGGCGCACCGTTCGACGAGCTGCTGACCGAAGTGCTCGATAGGGTCACCGATGCTCGAGACGAGCAGGTGCGGTGGCGGTTGCTGCTCGACGCCATCGTCACCATGGGCACCGGGCTCTCCATCGACGACCTGCTGGACCGGATCGTCAAGGTCGCCGGGGCACTGGCCGGCGCTAAGTACGCAGCGCTCGGAGTCCTTGCCAGCGCCGGCGATCGCCGGCTGCGCCTGTTCATCACCCATGGGCTCAGCGTGGAGGAGCAGATCCTGATCGGCGACCTCCCGAGCGGACACGGCGTGCTCGGCCTGCTGATCGACCACCCCGAGCCGCTCCGGCTGCCTGAGATCACCGCGCATCGGGCGTCCTACGGGTTCCCCGCGAATCATCCGCCGATGCACTCCTTCCTCGGCGTGCCCGTCCGCATCGGCGAGAAGGTGTTCGGCAACCTCTACCTCACCGAGAAGATCGACGGCGACGAGTTCACCGACCAGGACGAGGACATCGTGGTCGCCCTGGCCGCAGCCGCCGGCGTCGCGATCGAGAACGCCCTGCTGGCCGAAGAGGCTGCCCGCCGTAGCCGGTGGCTCGACGCCCGGGCCGAGATCACCAGTGCGCTGATGGGCGACATCGACCGCACCACCACCCTTCAGCTGGTGGCCGACCGGGCCCGCGAGATCTCCGGCGCCGACGTCTCCTGGATCGTCACCGGACCCACGGCCGAACGGCTGCGGGTGGAGGTGGTCTCGGGCACCGACATCGATGTCGAGGCGCTGAAGAACGCGCCGCTGCGCGAGTCGGTCGCCGGCCAGGCGATCGGCGTCGGCGCGCCGATGATGGTGGAGGACATCGCGACCGCCGCCGGTGGCGGCAGCGCGGCTGCCGTCATCGACCTGAGCGACATCGGACCTGGCGTGCTCGTGCCGCTGGGGCGTACCGACCCCTCCGAGGAGATGAACGCGGTCGGCGTGCTCGCGCTCGCCTGGAGCCGCGAGCACGCCGACCAGGCCCAGGACGTGGATCTGGCCGTCGCCAACGCCTTCGCCGAGCAGGTCGCGCTGGCCATCCGACTCGCGCAGAACCGCGAGGAGCGCCAGCGGCTGGCCGTCTACGACGATCGCGACCGGATCGGTCGTGACCTCCATGACATCGTGATCCAACGCCTCTTCGTCATCGGCATGCGGCTGCAGGGCGGGCTCAACCTGGCCGAGAGCCCCAAGCTTCGCGCCCGCCTCGACAAGGCGGTGGATGACATCGACGACACCATCCGCGACCTCCGGCGAGCGGTCTTCGAGCTCGGCGCCCCCGAGCACAGCGGTGACATCCAGTCCCAGGTCACCGATGTGGTCAACCGGGCGGCGGAGTCGCTCAAGTTCCGTCCAGCGCTCATCTTCTCGGGCCCGGTCCGGCTCCGCTCCACGCCCGAGGTGACCAAGGACGTCCTCGCCGTCCTCGGCGAGGCACTGTCGAACACCGTGCGTCACGCGCATGCGAGCGAGGTCGAGGTGTCGCTCTCGGCAGGCGCCGACCTCGTGCTCCGGGTGCGCGACGACGGATTCGGCGTCCCCGCCGAGGTGGTGGAGAGCGGGTTGGCCAACATGCGCCAACGTGCCGAGATGAGAGGTGGCTGGTGCACTGTGGAGCCAGCCTCACCGAAGGGCACCGTCGTGGAGTGGTCGGTGCCTCTCGGCTAGAGGCCTCTGTCCGGACGGCGGCGGGCGGACGGCGACTCGTGGGACAGTGCTGCCATGGACGTACGCCGCGTGATGCCGCCGTGGGCCCGCGGCTACGAGCGGCGCTGGCTGTGGTTCGATCTGCTCGCCGGGGTGACGATCACCGCCTACCTCGTGCCCCAGGTGATGGCGTACGCCGAGCTGGCCGGTCTCCCTCCCGAGACCGGGCTGTGGGCGTGTGTCGGTGCGATGGTGGTCTATGGCCTGCTGGGCACCTCCCGACTGCTCTCGGTCGGCCCGGAGTCGACCACTGCGCTGATGACGGCGGCTGCGATCGGGGCCACCCCGGCCGCGGCTGAGGACCCCGCCTCGTTCGCGGCGACGCTCGCGCTCGTGGTCGCCGCGATCTGCGTGGCGGGCTGGTTTCTGCGGGTATCGGTGCTGGCCGAGCTCTTCTCACGGCCGGTGCTGGTCGGCTACATGACGGGGATCGCGGTCCTCATGGTCGTCTCCCAGCTCGACAACCTCACCGGCGTCACGATCACCGGCGACGGGGTGCTGGCGGAGCTGAGCAGCTTCATCGGCAACCTCGACCAGGTCCATGTCCCCACGCTGCTGCTCGGTGGTGGCGCGGCCGCCGCGATGATCGCCGGCTCCCTGCTCGCCCCGCGGGCGCCGGTCGCGCTGATCGGCATGCTCGCCGCCACCGCGCTGGTGGCGCTGCTCGGTGAGGGGTCCGGGCTGCGGCTGGTCGGCGAGATCCCGAGCCGGCCTCCGGCCCCGGGTCTCCCGGTCCTGGACCTGGGCGCAATCGTCGCGATGCTCGGCCCGGCGCTCGGCGTCGCCTTCGTCGGCTACACCGACAACATCCTCACCGGCCGCGCCTTCGCCCGCCACGGTGAACATGTCGACGCGCGGCGGGAGCTGCTCGCCCTGGGCGGGGCCAACCTCGGCTCGGCGCTCCTGCACGGGTTCCCGGTCAGCAGCAGCGGCAGCAGGACCGCCATCGGCCACGCCGTGGGCGGGCGCACGCAGCTGACCTCGTACGCCGCGGCAGCCACCACGGTCGCCGCGGTGCTGCTCCTGGCGCCGGTCCTGGAGGCGTTCCCCGAGGCCGCGCTCGGCGCGGTCGTGGTCTACGCCGCCACCAAGCTGGTCGAGGTGGGCGAGCTGCGCCGCTTCGCCCGGTTCCGGCGCAGCGAGCTCGTCCTCGCCCTGGTCACGACGGTGGCGGTGCTCGCCGCCGGGGTGATGTGGGGCGTACTGATCGCGGTGGGCCTCTCCGTTCTCGACCTGCTGCGCCGGGTCGCGCACCCTCACGACGCGGTCCTCGGCCACGTGCCGGGGCTGGCCGGGATGCACGACGTGGACGACTACCCCGAGGCCGAGGAGGTGCCCGGCCTGCTCGTCTACCGCTACGACTCGCCGCTCTTCTTCGCCAACGCCGAGGACTTCCGCACCCGCGCGCTCGCGGCGGTCGACGCCGCGGAGCGGCCGGTGGAGTGGTTCCTGCTCAACGCCGAGGCGAACACCGAGGTCGACGTCACCGCGGTGGACGCGCTCGAGGCGCTCCGCGCCACGCTGAGCGAGCGAGGCATCGTGTTCGCGATCGCCAGGATCAAGCAGGACCTGCGTGACTCGCTGGCTCCCTCCGGCATCCTGGACAGGATCGGTGAGGAGCGGCTCTTCCCGACCCTTCCCACAGCAGTCGAGGCCTACCGGCAGCGGTGAGCGGCGGACCAAGGTCCTCGGATCCCGGAACCGACGTCCCTGCCCGCTGGCGACGACCTCGATGAGAGTGGGAACGGG
Source organism: Nocardioides sp. NBC_00850 (assembly GCF_045207335.1). Taxonomy (NCBI): domain Bacteria; kingdom Bacillati; phylum Actinomycetota; class Actinomycetes; order Propionibacteriales; family Nocardioidaceae; genus Nocardioides; species Nocardioides sp. NBC_00850. The sequence continues at coordinate 4,511,621 of NZ_CP108845.1, read as the reverse complement.
ACGGCCGGGTGCGTCGCGCCCATGAGGAGGCGACATGTCCGAGAACAACCGGATCCTGGTGGGGATCGACGGGGGAGCGGGTGGCCGGGCGGCGATCGCCTACGCCGCGGCCGAGGCCGGTCTGGACGACGCCGACCTCTGGCTCGTACACGTGACCCTGTCCCAGCCGGCCGACGTGATCGGCCCCTATCCCTACCCATCGTTCGGAGAGGACGTCCGCCGGGCCGGGAACGAGCTGCTGGCGAAGGCCACCGAGGAGGCGGCCGCGTACGTCGGTGCCGAGCATGTGACCGCGACCCTCCTGGAGAGCTCGGTGGTCTCCGGGCTGGTTCACTGCGCTGCCGCCGCCCGGCTGATGGTCCTCGGGGACGATCGCAGACAGGGCTTGAAGCGCATCATGACCGGGTCGGTCATGAACCGGGTGGCGGGCCATGCGCCGGTCCCGGTCGTCATGGTTCCGAGCGGCTGGTCGCCCGAGGACCCGACTCGCAGGGTGGTCGTGGCGGTCAAGGACTGCGTGAGCTCGGCTGGCCTGCTCGCCCAGGCTCTCAGGCACGCGGCGGACCGGAGCGCAGAGCTGCTCGTGCTCCATGCCTGGCAGCTGGACACCGTCTACGACGACATGACCATTGCTCACCTGGACATGAGCGACTGGGAGAACAACGCCCGCCGCGCCTTGGAGAACGCGCTGGACCGCGCCCGTCGCCGAGTTCCGCACGCCGCGGACGTGGACGTCCGGATCGAGGTTCGCCACGGCCAGCCGGCCAGGGAGATCACCGAGGAGACCAGGAACGCCGATCTCCTGGTCATCGGCCGCCGCCGGCACTCCTTCCCCCTGGGCCGCCTGGGCAACACCGGCCGTGCGGTCATCCGCGAGAGCCGTTGCCCGGTCGAGATCCAGCCACCGATACCCGATGTCCTCACCGCCGCCGACCTCGTCCTCGAGCACGACGGCCGGTTCGAGAAGGCCGCCGCCGACCCGGCCCCGGCCTTCTGAGCTCCACGAGGGCCAGCGGGTCCGTCGCCATCCTGATCGGGGTGGGCGCCGGCGCCGTGATGGCGTTCGTCCAGACGGTGGTGACCGGATGGTGGTTGGTTCGGCTGCTTCACCCGACCGGGTTCACGACTGCCGTTCCTCATCTGCCCGCGACGGGACCGCGCGCAGCCAGAGGACCAGAGGGACGAGGGTCGCTGCGGCGAGTACGACGAACAACACGACCCCAGCCAGGGTCGCCACGTCGGAGGCGGGATCGGCTTGGTGACCGAACCACTGGTCGACCGCGACACCGATCGCCTCGATCATCCAGAAGAACAGCCCGGCTCCGGCGAGGAAGACGCCGGCGGGTCGGCGCTGCCAGAGCAGCACGGCCACGATCGCCAGGGCGGGCAGCCAGACCGCGAGGTCCTGGACGTAGATGGGGTTGGTGGTCAGGCCGGTCCCGTCCAGGAAGCCGGGCGGGTCCTCGCCCAGATCAGGTACGACGAACCGCAGCCAGGCGAACGCGTTGAGCGCGACCACGGTCAGGATGAACGCGGCGATGCCGCGCACCGGCAACCTGCTGCCCGGCACCAGGAGCGGCAGGGGGTCGAGCAGCGCGCTGACCAGTGACCACAGCGACAGTCCGAGCAGGGCGACGTAGGCCAGGAACAGCTCGTTGAACGGAGTGGCGTACACCAGCAGGGTGGCGTTGTAGGTGAGGTAGCCGAGCGCGCCGATCAGGGCAGCCCGCCCCCGGACCGAGCCTCTGGTCGACGTGACCAGCCCAACCGCGAGCACCGGTAGCGCCAGGGCGAACATTGTGAGCGCTGTGCCGCGCGCGGAGCCGTTCATCACCGGCGTGCCGTTGAGGATCCCGTCCACGAAGAACGTGGGAACGGCAGCGACCACCACCAGCAATGCAACGGCGGCACAGAAGCCCCGGGTCCGCCGACTGATCACGTCGAACCGTCGGACATCGACGAGGAGCTGGTCTCCTCGATCTTCGATGAGGCCTCTTCTGTCCGCCGCGCTGGTGTCCACGCCACCACGAGCGCACCGGTCACGAGGTAGATCACCTGCAGGAAGTGGAATCCACGGATCGACGCGATCTCTCCGATGATCCAGAACACCATGATCGTTCCCGCGACGATGCTGGCGAGCTGCCAGCCGTGGCTGCGTTTGACCATGCCGGCGGCGGCGATCAGGGAGCTGCCACCGACGACGGCCATCAGGATCACGCCCGGGAAGTAGTTGCTGGGGAAGTCGGTGTCCCGGACCCAGGATGCCTGTTCGGGAATCCAGTCGGTCATCAGCGCGAGACCCCCGGCCGTGGCGCTCAAGCCGTTGAACAGCAGCAACCCGAGCAGGATTTTGCTCTTGGGGCTCATCGCGCCTCCGTCGCCGGGAACAGATGGGGTCTCACCCCTCATGACGTGACCACGCTAGGCACCACTCGAGGTCTCGAAGCAGTGGCGAAGGTCCTCGTGACTCTGCGCCAAAGTCCTCACATCGAGCGTCCCGGTCCAGGCACGTCACGGTGCTCGATGGGGAACGGTTGGTGAGACTCCGCGAGTGACCAACGACTACCGGCGTCGGGGCCTTGGTCCCGGAGCCGGAGGAATCCTGGCCCGTCCGCCCGTCCCCGGCCAGCCGGGAAGGTGACCACATGAGAGGTTGGGTCTGGTCGGCCGTGGCCGCCATCGTGGCCGGTTGCGGCATGGCCGCACTCATGGCGTGGTCCGTGCCCTTGACGGTCGGTTGGTGGGCGGGCGCGAGCTTCATCACTCTCTCGCTGTTGGTGTGCCTGGGGCCCGACACGGGCCCGATCCAGTGGAAGGTCGTCCTCGTCAGGAGCCTGCTGTGGCCGACCACGGCCCTGGCTGGCGCAGGGCTCATCGTCGCGCTCGGTTGGACGAGTGGTCTGCTGGTGACCGCCGCGGGGCTCGCCGCCGCATGGGAGATGGGGTGGCTCGGCTGGCCCCCGCGCACCGCGCGACCGGTGGAGCGCCGTCACCGGATGGGCAGGCGGCGGGCGCGCGCAGAGACAGCGGCTGTGGCAGCGTCAGTTGCAGGAGCGATCAGACCACACGTGATCGATCCGGTCGAGGCTGTCTTGGCGGTCACCGACGGGCTGACCGACTCCGACCTGTGCATGGCCTGGCGATCCAGCTATGTGGCGCTCGACCGGGCCATGGACCCGGGCGCGAAGCTGCGGGCGGTCGAGATCCGCGAGCTGCTTCTCGACGAGCTCGGGCGACGCGACGGTCCAGGACTGGAGGCATGGTTCCGTTCCGGTGCCCGGGCGGCAGGTGGGCCGGACCGCTACCTCCGGGTGCAACGCCTCGGACGTGGTGAGCCGCGTGCTGAGCCTCGGGCGCCTGAGGACCTTTGACCCGACCTGTCCGACCTACGTCCCTGGCACCGTACGCAACCGGCGGGATTCGCTGGGGGCCATTGGAGCGATCATCCGATCACCGATCTCGTGAGGGAGGACATATGACCGCGACCTCGAGTCCCGGCTGGCAGACCACGGTGGGCGAGGAGCCCTTGGATCCCCCGACCCGCCCGCTGCCGCCGCTCGAACCGAGGGTCGTGGTCGGCGTGGACGGCTCCGAGCCCAACCGAGCCGCAGTGGCCTACGCGATCGCGGAAGCGGCTGCCTCCGGCCGGCCGCTCGTGCCGATCGGCGCCGTTCGACACCCGGTGCGACATCAGGATGGCGCCGTCGACGGGCGCCGGTGGCCCGTGCTGAAGGAGATCGAGCGTCACGTCGAGGCCACACATGCCGGCGTACGGACGGTGTCGTTGATCGAGTTCGACCACCCGGTGCCGGCTCTGCTCGGGTACTCGGACGTGGAGGATCTGCTGGTTGTCGGCAAACGTGGCCTCGGGGGTTCTCATCGGTTCCTGGTCGGGTCGACGGCGATGAGGGTCGCCGGACGGGCCCTCGGGACCGTGGTGGTCGTGCCGCCTGGCTGGAGCCCTGCGGACCACCGAGGGGAACCAGTAGTCGTCGGCGTGGACCCGGACGGTCTCCATGCGCCGGTGCTGCGGGCCGCGCTCGAGCGGGCCCGCCGCGCCGGGGTCGAGCTGGTGGTGATGCACTCGGTCAACCTGCGTCCTGTGCTCGTCTGGGACCCGACCGCCAACACACCGCTCGTACGCGACGGCCAGGAACGCAGCACAGTGGATCTCCAGGCTGCGATCGAACCGCTACGTGAGGAGTATCCGCAGGTACAGGTCACGATCGAGCGAGACCGCGGCCACGCCGCCAGCATCGTCTTGGCCAGGTCGATCGGCGCTCAGCTGATCGTGCTCGGGCGGCGCCACGACGCGCGTGGCACCTGGGGCCTCGGACCGGTCGCACGCGAGGTGATCCACAACGCAGAGGTGCCTGTCGCCGTGGTGCCCTGCCCGTCCGCGCCGGATGACCGCGATCGTTGAGCGGGTGCGGTCATGGACCTTCATCCCGACCTGTCCGGACCATGGCCTCTCCGCGCGGCGCATGGGTGAAGGGTTTGCTGGAGGAGTCTGTGAGAGCGAACCGGAGGAGCTGTGCGTTGCGATGACCTATGAGAAGGACCAGGCGAAGGTCGTGGTCGGTGTCGACGGCTCCGAGCGCAACCGGGCCGCGGTCGATTATGCCGTCGCCTCGGCGCTGGCGACGGGCGGGCCGCTGATGCTGGTCGGGGTGGTCGACGTCGGTGTCCCGGATCGACGCGAGGCCGATGCGGACGCGGGTCACGAGTGGGTGCTCCTCGAGGACATCCGCGACCAGGTGGTGGCCGCGCATCCACAGCTGAGCGTGCGTACCCTGGTCCGGTTCGGACACCCGGTCTCCGCATTGCTGGCCACGGTCGGCGAGCGTGACCTGCTCGTCGTGGGGAAGCGCGGCATGGGTCCCCTACGCGGCGTGCGCATCGGGACCACCGCGCTCCGGCTCGCCGCTCGTGCGTCGTCTCCGCTGGTGGTGGTGCCGCCGGTGTGGAACGCGCGGCCTCATCACCCGGGCACCATCGTCGTCGGTGTCGATCCGGCGGCGGACGACGAGGAGTCGCTCCGGCTGGCGTTCCGGGAGGCGATGCGGTCCGAGGCACCGCTGCGCGTCGTGTCCGCAGTCGACCTGCGGCCCATGCTCGTCTGGGACAAAGTCCTAGGCGCGCCCCTCTATCGACAGTGGGAGCAGCGCAGCGTGGCGGCGTTGGAGGAACTGGTCGGTCCGTTCCGAGACGAGTTTCCAGGGGTGGCGGCCACCGTGGTGCGAGACAACGGCCATGCGGCCGACGTCCTGACCGACCACGCGGGCGACCCCCAGCTGATCGTCCTGAGTCGAGATCATCACAACGGTGCCTCGATCGGATTGGGAGCGGTGGCGCGGGAGGTGCTCAACAGCGCCGATGTCCCGGTGCTGGTCGTCCCTGTGGCGCGGCTGCAGGGCGACGGCCGATCGGCACCGATGTCGGCCTCGACGGCCGGGGCGGCCTAGAGCCTCCGGCTGCCGGCCCAGGGGGTGGGCCGAAGCCGGGGAAGACGCCCGGTGGGGGCTGGTCACGCACCAGCCTCCGCCGGGCAGTTCACCCGTCGAGCGGCGTACGCCAGTCCAGCTGGGTCTCGCTGGGTTCGCGGTCGCCGATCGAAACCGTTCCGCCGAGTTCGATCGCGCGCTCTCGTATGTTGCGCAGCCAGCTCCCCGTCGTGCTGACGACACCGCCGTCGTCTGTGACCTGGAGGCGCACCCACCGGCGGCCGTCCGCGTCGGTCTCGACGCCAACCTCGACGGAGGTTCGGGTGGCTTTCTCCTGCCGGGCGATGCTCGACAGGACCTGGCGGAGAACGGCGAGAAGCTCGTCGCTGATCGTCCGCGGCACGGGCGTGTCCAGGGGACCGGTGGTGCGGAGCTCGGGAGTGAAGCCGAGGGCGCCGGCGTACTCGGAGAGCAGCGCGTGCAACGAGTCGCGAATCCCCGCCGACACGTTCGGCTGGAGCTGGAAGACGGTGGAGCGAATGTCACGGATCGTGCTGTCGAGGTCGGCGATCGCCTGGTCGATGCGGTGCTGCACTCCGGGACCGGCGGCCTTCGCCCGGGTGCCTTGAAGGAGCAGACCGGTCGAGAACAGACGTTGGATCACCAGGTCGTGCAGATCGCGGGCGATCCGGTCACGGTCGGTGGCAAGAGCCCCCGCTTGGTGCTCGGCGACCGCATGGACGCGATCCAGCGCCACCGCCGCCTGGTCGGCGAACGAGGTGAGGAGATCGTGCTGGGACCGGGCGGTCCGGAGGTCGGAGACCACCGCGACGACGACCGCGGGACCGTACAGATGGCCGCGCAGGGGCGCCAGCAGGACCACTGATCCGTCGGCCACCGCCACGGGCGGCACGCCCTCACCCTTGGCGGCGGTCTCGAACGCGTCGTGGACCTCGATGCAGGTGGTGAGGATCTCCGCGGCGGGTAGCCCGTCCGCGGCCAGCACCTCCGGGCCGACACTGCCTTGCCGAACCACACCGACGCCACCGGCACCGCAAGCCGGGCGTATGCAGGTGGCGACCAGTTCGACGGCACGCTCGGTCGTGGTGGGCGTCTGGAGGGCGTTGAACATCTGCGACGACGCGGCGAGCCAGGCGCGCTGCCGCTCGGAGTCCGCGAACACCCGTGCGTTCTCGATCACCGTGCCGGCCGCGGTGGCCAGTGCGGTGACCAGGACTTCGTCCTCGTCGGTGAAGGGCCGACCATGGGCCTTCTCGGTGAGATAGAGGTTGCCGTAGACGGTGCCGTGGATCGTCACCGGAGTGCCCAGGAACGACGTCATCGGCGGATGGTGCGGCGGGAAGCCGTAGGAGGCCGGATGATCCTGCAGTCGTTCGAGACTTATCGGCCGCGGGTCGTTGATCAGCAGCCCGAGGATGCCGCGCCCGTGAGGATTCGGTCCGATCCGGGACCGGGTGGGCTCGTCGATCCCGTGGTGGACGAACTCCACCAGCGTACGGTCGTCGCCGAGGACACCGAGCGCGCCGTAGCGGGCGTCGGTGATGGCGCAGGCAGAGCGCACGATCCGGTCGAGGACCCCAGGAAGATCCAGATCGGAGTTCATGACGTTGATGGCGTCGAGCACTGCCCGTGCAGCATCCGGCAGCCCCGTCTCCGGCGATGCCATGACGTTCACTCTAGACCGGCGGCGTCGGGACGTCTCGGTAAAGGACTGTGGAGCCCCAACCTCGGTGACTTCCGCCTCGAGATCATCGAAACCGACGAGCGGTCACGGTCGACAGTCCTGCGGCGCCGGGGACGAAGGGCCCGCTCGGGGCGGACCCCGTTCCCTCGCCGCGACGGGCTCGACGGCGGTTGGCTGAAGGTGTCCGGCCAACACGGCCGGCGAGACCGTTGGAGGAATGATGACTTCAATCTCCACACCCGGCTCTGCGACAACGCTGCCCGGGCACTACCCGCTGCCCGCCGCGCGGATGCTGGCGACGCTGAGGATCGCCTTCGGGCTCACGTTTCTGTGGGCCTTCTTCGACAAGCTGCTCGCGCTGGGCTTCCACACCGGTGCGATCACCAACGAGGCCGGCACCCGAACCGGCATCGACTTCTTCGCCGAGGACGCCGCCTGGATCAACGGTGGCAGCCCGACCGAGGGCTACCTGTCCAACGTGCACGAGAACAACTGGCTGCAGGGCATGTGGAACGACATGGCGGGTCAGCCGTGGGCCGACTGGCTGTTCATGATCGGGCTGCTCGGCGTGGGCCTCACACTCACGTTCGGCATCGGGATGCGGGTCGGGGCCATCGCCGGCGCGACGATGTACGTCCTGATGTGGTTCTCCAGCTTCCCGCTGGACCAGAACCCGATCATCGACGACCACCTGCTCGGTGCGCTCACGGTCGGAGTCCTGGCGCTGACGTACGCCGGTGACACCTGGGGCTTCGGCAAGCAGTGGGCACGGATGCCGCTCGTGATGCACCACCCGTGGCTGCGATGAAGAGCGTGACCCTCGGTCCTCGCGGTCACGCAGACCGTGCTCGCGGCCGAGGGTGAGTCGTGGGCGACCAAAGGCCCTTGCCTCGGGCCGAGGGTCCCTGTCGAGCGGGGACGCTGCCGGGGAGGCTGGAAGCATGAACGAGAGCAGCAGGGATCTGGTCCTGGCAGGAGTCGACGGCACCGAGGCCGGCCTCGCCGCCGCCCGCTATGCCGCCGCTGAGGCGGCCCGGTCCGGTGCCGTGCTGCACCTGGTCTATGTGGTCGACCCGTACGCACCACCGCTGCCGACCTGGCCGGTGGCGCCCACGGCCCCCGACTCCCGGATGGGCCAGCTCGGACGAGCGATCCTCGCGGAGGCGGAGGATGCAGTCGCGGACAGCGGCGTGGTGGTGACGACGGACCTCCTGCTCGGCCTGCCGGCGACGGTGCTGGCCCAGGAGTCCGCCAAGGCGCGGATGGTCGTGCTGGGTGACCAGCCGCGCACGCTGCTCGACCGGATCATCACCTCCTCCGTCCTCGCCCCGGTCGCCGCTCACGCGCCCGTGCCGATGATCGCCGTCCCCGCTACCTGGGTTCAGGGGGACGAGCCCCGCGAGATCGTCGTCGGGGTCCAGGACGCCGCCGGCTCCATCGCCCTCGTACGCCGCGGGCTGGAGGTGGCTGCCGCGCGGGGCGCGAGCCTGCGGCTGCTGCACGTCTGGCACACCTTCGGGGCCTTCCAGGACTACCTCACCGTCGGGAGCGAGGAGCAGGCCTGGATCGACCGGGCCGAGCGGGAGCTCACCGCAACCCTGGGCGCGGCCCGAGCGGACTCGGGCCCGGAAGCGGCCAGAGTCGACGTCGGGGTCGACGTCGTGCACGCGCAGACGGCATACGCCCTGGTGGAGGCGTCCCGCACCGCGGATCTGTTGATCCTCGGCCATGGCCGGAGCTTCCGCGGCTTCGGGCATCTGGGCGGGACTGCCCGGGCGGTGCTTCGCGAAAGCACCTGTCCGATCGAGATCGACCCGTCCGTGGCACCGGCGTTCGAGGGGGACGCCGGAACCACGGACGGGGTCACCACAGCAGACAGCCGGCCGGTCGCTGCCGGCCGTCAGTGACGAAGGAGAAGACGATGTACCTGGCAGCACGATGGTTCCCCGGCCACCTGACCGAGCTCGACCGCGCCGAATGCGTGGAGCTGCTCGAGCGGAGCGAGGTCGGAAGGGTCGCCTTCGGCGACCCGGACGGGCCGCTGGTCCTGCCGGTCAACCACGTCATGGTGGGCGAACGGATCGTGTTCCGCACCGCTCCACGCACGGCGATGGCGGACCACGTCGGCACCGGCCAGGTGTCGTATCAGATCGACGAGTTCGACTCCTACACCTCCTCGGGCTGGAGCGTGCTGGCCCGCGGGTCCGCGGAGTTCGTCGACGGCGTCTGGCTGACGGAGCACGACCTCAGGCCGGAGCCGTGGGCAGACGGCCGGCGAACGCTGTACGTGTGCATCACGCCGACCCAGATCACCGGCCGGCGCGTCGTGCCGGTCTGAATCGCCCATCACAAACGAGTAGAGCACAGACGAGTAGACGGAAGAGTCGAGATGACGTACGCAGCAATCCCCGAGGGCGCGGTCCTGGTCGGGGTCGAGAACTGGCCGGCAGCGGCAGAGAGCGTGTCGTGGGCGGTCGAGCAGGCATACCGCGACGGACGTGACGTGGCGCTGGTCCACGTGGTGTCGGCCACGACCCTGGAGACGCCGCCCGGATTCCGGGCCGGAGCCCCCTCGGAGCCCGAGCAGGCTCACGGGTCGGTGGTGCTGGCGAGCGCCGAGCGCTACGCCAGGCGCCGCCTCGATGCGCTCTCCGGATTCTCGGGATTCGACGGTTACCGGCGTCCGGAGGTGACCACATCGCAGCAGATCGGGTCCGCGATGCCCGCGCTCGTCGCCGCGTCCGGCCATGCCTCGCTGCTGGTGCTCGGGTCGCGGGGCAAGGGACCGGTCGGCAGCTGGATCCTCGGCTCGGTCAGCCGTTCCGTCGTCGAGGACGCGCGGTGCCCGGTCGTCGTGCTGTGCCCGGGCGCCGGCGGCGTGGGCCGCGGCGTGCTCGTCGGCATCGACGGGACCAGCGACTCCATTCCGGCCCTGGAGTTCGCCTTCGACCAGGCCGACCAGCGGAACCTGCCGGTGACGGTGCTGTACTGCTACCGCGCCGGCAGCACGAAGCGGCCAGACGACGACCGGGTGCTGGTCGCGGAGTGCGTGGCCGGACTCCGGGAGCGCTATCCGGACCTGCACCCGCACCTGCGGATCCAGGCCGGAAGCCTCGGGCATGCGCTCGCGGAGCAGGCCCAGACCATGCACATGGTCGTGGTCGGCGGCGGGGGAGCGGTGGCCCACCACCTCCTGGATCACGCGCACAGCGTCGTCGTCACCGTCCCGACGACCTACTCCCGAGCAGGTACGACGCCTCCGGCCAATGCGGTGTGAGCCGGGGTCTCGGAGGGAGCCTGCGCAGCGAGGGTGCGGCGGAGCCGGGCGACCGGACCAGGGTTGTCGATGCCGACCGCGCCCACCTCGATGCCGCCTCGCCGATAGACGATGAACCCGGCCTCGTGCTCCTCCTCGTCGGCCGCCGTGGTCTCGCCGACGACCTGGATCCGGTGCCCGTGCCAGGTCGACCAGGCGAAGGGGACGGAGGCGAAGACCTCGGTGGCTCCGGCGGCGTTCGCGCCGGCTACCCGACCCTGCTCGCCCGCCGCGGTCCAGTGCTCCCTGCGCTCGCCGTCGACGCACGCAACGTCACCCGCGGCCCAGACCCCGGGCGCGCTGGTGGCGAGCCGGCGGTCGCAGAGAACGCCGCCGGTGCGGTTGTCGAGGGCGACGCCGCTGCCGGCGAGCCACGCTGTCGCAGGACGGGCTCCGATGCCCAGGACCACGGCATCGGCGGCCACGGTCTCACCGGTGCTCAGCTCGACCTCGTCGACGCCGAGGTCCGAGCTGCGCACGCCGGAGACGGTGGTCCGGGTGAGCAGCCTGACGCCGGCGTCGGTGTGCAGCTGCATCAGCCGTGCGGCCGCGAGCGGGCCGACCGCCCGCTCCAGCGGTCGACTGCTCGCCTCGACGACGGTGACCTCGATACCGCGGGCCCGGGCTGCCGAGGCGATCTCGGAGCCGATGAACCCGGCCCCGACGATCACCACCCGGCGCGAGCGCGCCAGGGAGTCGCGTACGGCGAGCGCGTCGTCGTAGCGACGGAGCACCTGTACGCCGCGTACCCCGGACAGCCCCGGCAGCGTCGTCGCCGTGCTGCCCGTGGCGATCACGAGCGCGTCATAGCCGAGGTCTCCGGCACTGGTGGTCACCGTGCGGCGCTCGGTGTCGAGGCCGTGGACCCGCACCCCGGAGAGGTGGTGCACCCGCAGCTCCTCGATCACCTCGCTCGACCGCAGCACCGGCACGCCAGGCTCCTCCTCGCTGGAGAGAGCCGCCTTCGACAGCGGCGGCCGGTCATAGGGCGGGTACGGCTCGTCACCGACGATCGTGATCGGCCCGGACCAGCCGGCCTGACGCGCGCCTTCGACGGCGCGGAGCCCGGCCAGCCCGGCACCGACGACCAGAAGTGATGGCATTCGTCTTCCTCCGACTCGATGGGTCGCGCTCAGCCGAGGAGGCGGAGCGCGGAGACCGGGCAGGAGTCGACGGCTGCCTTGACGTACCCGCGGTCCGGGTCGGGCACCTCGTCGGTGAGGACCTCGACGAGGCCGTCGTCGCCGATCTGGAAGTAGGTGTCGGCCTGGGCCTCGCACATCCCGATGCCCTCGCACACCGTCTTGTCCGCTTCAATCGTATTCACAGCGTTGACTCCTTCAGCGGGATGAAGTCGACCTTCTCGCGTACGCCGCAGTCCGGGCAGCACCAGTCGTCGGGGATGTCGCGCCAGGCGGTGCCGGCCGCGAAGCCCTCGAGCTCGTTGCCGGCCGCGACCTCGTAGACGTAGCCGCAGCCGGGGCAGCGGCCGGCGGCGACCTCGTCGTCGAAGGTCTGCCGGGTCACGTCGATCTTCACGGTCTCCTCGCTCGCCGGCTCTGCGGGCGGCGGGAAGGCGGCGAGCAGCTTGTCGAGCCGTCCGGGGCGTACGTTGGCCAGCCGTACGTCGCCGTCGAAGTGCGCGACCACGCGCTTGTCCATCACCCGGCGCCACAGCGGCGGGACCAGTGCCAGCACGATCATCCCGGCGTAGCCGGTCGGCAGCGCCGGCGACTCCCGGTAGTCACGCAGGGTCTGGTAGCGCCGGGTCGGGTTGGCGTGGTGATCGCTGTGCCGCTGCAGGTGGTAGAGGAGCACGTTGGTGGCGACGTTGTTGGAGTTCCAGGAGTGCATCGGCAGCACCCGCTCGTAGCGCCCGGAGCTGGTCTTCTGCCGCAGCATCCCGTAGTGCTCCAGGTAGTTGACGACCTCGAGCAGGGAGAAGCCGATGACGGCCTGGAGGACGAGGTAGGGCAGGATCCCGACGCCCAGCCACAGCGTCATGGCGGTCCACAGGGCCGCGCTCATCAGCCAGGCGTTGAGGACGTCGTTGCCGAGGTGGAACGGGTGGGTGCCCTTGCGCCGGTAGCGCTTGGCCTCCAGGCCCCAGGCGCTGCGGAGCGACCCGAACACGGTGCGGAACCAGAACCCGTAGAGGTTCTCGCCCATCCGGGAGGAGGCCGGGTCCTCCGGTGTCGCGACACGTACGTGGTGGCCACGGTTGTGCTCGATGTAGAAGTGCCCGTAGAAGCTCTGCGCGAGGGCGATCTTGGACAGCCAGCGCTCGTGGCTCTCCTTCTTGTGGCCGAGCTCGTGGGCGGTGTTGATGCCGATGCCGCCGATGAATCCGATGGTGAGGGCCAGCCCGATCTTGTGCGCCAACGGCCAGTCCTGGGTCGCGATCAGATACATCGCGAAGGCGAACCCGGCGTACTGGATCGGCAGGAACGCGAAGGTGATGTAGCGGTAGTACCTGTCCTCCTCGAGCTCCTCGATGACGTCGTCGGGCGGGTTGGAGCGGTCCAGGCCGGCCGCGAAGTCGATGACTGGGACGATGCCGAGGACGACGATCGGACCCGTCCACAGGAACACGCCCCACCCGGTCAGGACGTAACCACCCACGGCGATGAAGGCGAAGGACGGGACCACGAGCCCGAGGAGCCACAGATAGCGCTTCCTGTCCCGCCACCTCTCGGTGGAGCCCCTGTCGACGGTGCCGCTGGCGCCGAGTGTCATCTGCTGCCTCCTGTGAGTTCGGTTACGACCACTGTCAGAATGGACGTACGCGGCAGCAGAGTCTCTGGCTGATCAAGCCGAATCGATCACCGATTACTGTGCTTATTCACAGTCGTGGTGGCGAGGAACGTGTCGTGGTAGTCGAGCGCCAGGAGCAGGTCGCCGGCTCGTTCACGCAGCGGATGCCCGAGGAGTCGCTCGGCCTGGGCGAGGCGGTAGCGGATGGTGTTCTTGTGGATGCCGAGCCGCTCGGCGAGCCGGTCCGCCGTCTCGGCCGAGGTGAGGACCTCGCGCACGGTCTCGCGGAGGCGGCCATGGGGCGGATCGGCCAGCCCGCGCAGCGTCGTTCGGGTGAACCGCGCGGCGGCCTCCGGGTCATGGGCGACGAGGACCAGGGCGGCCACGTCGTCGTAGGCGGTCACCGGTTCTCGGCGCCCTGGCGCCAGCGCGACCCGCTGAGCCGCCTGCGCGTCGAGATGCGCTGCGACGAAACCGTCGAGACCGCTTCCGCCGACGCCCACCGTCACTCGTACGGCGGTGGGGTCGATCCCGGTGTCGGTCACGGTGTCGGGTCGTTCACCCAGCGCGAGCCAGGCCCACATCTCCCTGCCTCCCGGGCGCACCAGCACCGACCGGGCATGCCCGGCCCGGCGGGTGACGGCGGTGAGCGCAGCTTCCAGTTGCTCGATGGAGTCGGCGGTGAGCGCGTGCGCGACCAGGGCGACATGGCCGGGAATGTTGATCGGATGGCCGGCCAGCGCGGCGGACAGCTCGGCGGGGGAGACGCTTCGGGTGTCCAGCGCCTGGGAGACCATCTCGAAGCGGCGGGCGTCCCCGCGCTGCTGGATCCGGGTCGTCTCGGCCTGGTGGATCAGTACCGACTGCTCGACCGAGGAGCCGAACCATGCGGTCGCCTTCGTCCAGAACCAGACCAGCAGGGCCTCGTGGTCGAGATCGCTGGGCGCCTGCCGGACGACCTGCACCGCGAAGTCCCAGCTCTCCTCCTGAGCCCGCTGGTAGACCTTGAGCAGCAACGGCAGACCGAGATGGCGGCGCGCTGCCTCGAGTGCGATGGCGTGTGCGGACGGGACCAGCTCGAATTCCGCGTCCGGCAGCGTGATCCGGTCGAGGAAGGCGTACCAGTGCTCCTCGACGGCCTTCAGGAGGAGGGGCCGGAGATCGGCCAGATCGATCTCGCCGTCGGCCAGGATCGCGTCAGCGGTCGACGCGGCCCAGCGGGCGACCTCCTCGGGCCGGCGTTGCTCTTCCGCGAACGCCGCCAGCCAGGCACCGATCTCGGTCACCGCACTCACCCCTTCGACGCGCCGGATTCGCGCAGTCTACAAATGCCGGCCGCGCGGCGGTGGCCTGGAGACGAGGCTCAGATCTGCATCCTGAGGATCGCGCCGGGCCAGGGCTCGGGCTGTCCGGTGTCGACCGTGAACCGTCGCTCCAGCGCGAACCCGAATCCTTCGTACGTCCGGACGAGCGCCTGGTCGTCCCCGGCGTAGCAGTCGAGCCTCAGCTGGGCGACACCTCGCTGCCGGGCGATCTCGACGGCGTCGTCGACCAGCGTCCGGCCGATGCCGGAACCGCTCCGGGCACGGTCGGTGACGAGCAGCTGCAGGTAGAGCTCGGGGATCGGTGCGAGATCGACGTACGGCAGTGGTTCGTCGGCGAGCACGCAGACCCCGACGACCTGTCCGTCCGCCTCGGCGATCCGGGCGGTGCGCTCCGAGAGCATCGTCCGGATCTGCTCGACCCGAGCCTCGATGCCGGAGAACGGCGCCTCGCCCCACTGCCCGGTGCGGCCCTGCGACGCGAGCCACGCGACCGCGGCATCGAGGAGACTCATGGCTGCTGGGAGGTCGCTGACCGACCCGGATCTGACGTGCATGGGGGAACGTTGGCACGGCCTCGATCGGCTGTCGAACGCTTTGGACGTGGGGCCGTAAACCGGTCGCGGGCCCCGATGAGGGGCTGATAGCGTACGCACCGATGGGTACTCTGAAGCGATAGATCGGGACGCTGCGTCGAGTCTTCTCCGCAGTGGGTCCTGAGCGACCGCGCCGTCCGACCCGGCGCGCTCGAGGTCCGTGTTCCGACCCGTCGCCAAGAGGAGTCCTCTTGTTCCCGTCTGCTTTCTCTCCCTCCACCGTACGCAGCCACCGCGTCTGTGAGCTGCGCTCGGCCACGGTCCGCTTCGCCGAGCGGATCGTCCTCGACCGCGTCGACCTCGCCGTCGGCCCGACCGACCGGCTCGCCGTCATCGGCGACAACGGCGCCGGCAAGTCGACTCTGCTGGACCTGCTGGCGGGCGCGGTGGCGCCGGTCGCTGGCGAGACCCGCGTCGTCGTCCCTGGCGGCATCGCACACGCCGCGCAGGAGCCGCGGTTCCCGGCTGGGGCGACGGTGCGAGACGCCGTCGACCTCCTGCTCGCGGACCTGCGCGCGCTCGAGTCGCGCATCCAGCGTTGCGCTGAGCGCCTGTCCATCGCCGGCGACCAGGATCAGCCGAAGCTGCTCGAGGAGCTCGGCGAGCTGATCGACCGGTTCGAGGCCCGCGACGGTTACGGCGTCGACCGGCGTATCGACGCCGCGCTCGACCAGCTCGGTCTGGGCGCTGTCGACCGGGGGCGTCTGGTCGAAGGGCTCTCCGGGGGCGAGCGCGCCCGGCTCGCTCTCGCTGTGGCGCTGTCGGCCAACGCCGAGGTGCTCCTGCTCGACGAGCCGACCAACGACCTCGACGATGCGGCGCTGACCTGGCTCGAGTCGCAGCTGGACGCGCATCGCGGAGCGATGGTCGTGGTCACCCACGACCGGGCCTTCCTCGAGCGGAACGCCTCTGACATCGTCCAGGTACGCGACGGTGGGCTGCGCCGCTACGGCAACGGCTACGCCGGCTTCCTAGCAGCGCGCGCGACCGAGCGGCGACGTCAGGCCGAGCGGCACGAGGAGTGGAAGGCCGAGCTGGCCCGCAACGAGGCCCTCGTCGAGGCGAACGCGTTCCGGCTCGCCGCGATCCCGCGCAAGCTGGAGCTCGACGGTTTCGGGCATGGCGCCTTCCGGGCGCGCAGCCGCGACCACGGCGCGATGGGCCGGATCCGGATGGCCAAGGACCGTGTCGCCCGGCTGCGGGCCGATCCTGTCGCGCCGCCACCCGAGCCGCTCCGGTTTGCCGCCGGTCTCGGGTCCGACGTGCCGCCGGTCGACGGGCCCTACATCGCTCTTCGTGACGTACGTCGTGAGACCGGTGCCTGCCTGCAGATGGCCGAATGGTCCCTGAATGCCGGGGACCGATGGCTGGTCACCGGACCGAACGGGGCGGGCAAGACGACGCTCCTGCGGCTGCTGGTCGGCGAGCTCGCTCCGGATTCGGGGACCGTCGAGCGCGTCCCGGGAGTGCGGGTCTCCTGGCTCCGGCAGGACGTCGCGGCGCCACCTGCGGGCTCGGTCGCCGGCGTGTTCGCCCGAACCGTGGGGATCCACCGCGAGGACGCCATCGAGCGCCTGCGGCGGTTCGGGCTGTTGCGCGAGGAGGAGATGGGCCGCCCGGTGCGGGCTCTCTCGGTCGGGCAGCGTCGCCGCCTCGACCTCGCGATCGCGCTGGCAGACCCTGGTGACGTACTGCTCCTGGACGAGCCGACCAACCACCTCGACCCCGAGCTCGTCGAGCAGCTCGAGGATGCCCTCGACGCCCACCCCGGCGCCGTCGTCACCGTCACCCACGACCGCCACTGGATCCGCCGCGCCTCCGGCGCGCGGCGCGTACGTGTGCACGGCGGTGGTCAGGCGGAAGCCGTCGGCTGAGGTGCTCTAGGAACGAGGCATCAGGCCTGCGCCAGGTAGCCCGCGGTGAGCGCGACCATCTCCTCGAGCACGGCCTCGCGCGGGTAGGGCGGCCGGTCGAGCACCCAGCGCAGCGCGATGTTCTCCATCGCCACCACCAGCACCCACGCGGTGATCTGCGGGTCGGGGCGGGTCATCCCAACCGATCCGGCCCGCAGATACGCGGCGGCGAGGTCGCGTACGCGGTTGACGAGCGCGGCGTGGCGATCGCGGTTGCGTGAGGCGGGGAGCTCTTCGGTCAGGACGCGCAGGAGGGCTGGATCCTGCTCCAGTCCGGCGAGGAGCGCATCGGCGACCGACCGGATCGCCGGTGTGCCGACGGCGCTCGCCTGGAGCGCCAGCGCCGAGGCGGTGCGCTCGGAGACGTCGTCCCAGTAGCGGCTGATCACGATGTCGAGGATCGAGGACTTGTCGGAGAAGTACTGGTAGAGCGAACCGGGGCTGATGCCGGCGGCGACCGCGACGCGGTTGGTCGAGAAGGTCTCGTAGCCGTCGTCGACCAGTACCTGGCGTCCGGCCTCCAGGATGCGCTCGACCGTAGCCCGCGAGCGGGCCTGGGTGGGTGTCTTGCGCATGGCCCTACGTTAGGCAGAACGCGAATTGAAAGCGAGCTCTGGCTCGCATCACGCTGGAGGTATGACCACATTCGCGCAGCAGGGCACCCAACCCACCGGATTCCCGACACGTTTTCGCGAAGGCGAGGCGCGCAGCCGCCGTCTCGGCCGGCCGTTGCGCCTCCTGGGCCGCATCGACGAGGTCGACGAGGACCTGATGGAGCGGATCGGGCGGGCGTTCGGCGAGCGCGACGAGGCCGGCGCGCGGCTGGCGGAGGCGATCCGGATGCGAGCCGGGATGCCGGGCAAGGTCACGATGACCCAGCTGCGTACGGCCCTGGAGCACGGTGTCGCGGCGGTGGAGTCCCCGCCTCCGGTGCTCGCCGATTTCTTCGCGCAGGTCGAGGCCACCCCGGACTGGGTCGACTGGGACCTCGTCGACGAGGGCAGCCGCGTGTTCATGCGACTCGGCCAGAATGCGGCCGACGTGCTCCTGCAGCTCTCGCTCATCAGCGGCTACCGGTTCGGCGGCCCGCCGGACCTGCTCGTGGCCACCGGCGGCTTGACCGGCGGAACCACCCGGCGGCGGCTGGCCGAGACCCAGCACTGGGCGGTCAGCCTGCGTACGCCCGGTGCGCTGCGGCCACCGGAGCCGGGATCGGAATCGGGATCGGGTGAAGCCTGGCGGCTCACGGTCCACGTACGGGCCATGCATGCGCTGGTCAACGGGTTCGAACCCAGGTGGGACACCGGCAGGTGGGGGCTGCCGATCAACCAGGCCGATCAGGCGGCCACGCTGGGCCTGTTCGACGGCGTACTCATCATCGGGTGCCGGGCGCTGGGTGTGCCGATCTCCAGGCCGGACGCCCGGGCGCTGATGCATCTGTGGAAGTACGTCGGTTGGCTGATGGGCGTCGACGAGGACTTCCTCGTCGACGACGAGTGGGAGCGGCACCGGATCAACTACCACGTGCTCCTCTCGCAGGCGGAGATCTCCGAGGCCGGTCCGCAGCTGGCGCAGGCGGCGGTCGAGGTCCAGCGGGATCGCAGCTATCCGGGCTGGCCGGGTCCCATGCAGCGGGTGCGTGGCTGGTACGAGACGGAGCGGCTCCTCTCGATGCTGACCGTCTTCCTCGGGATCAGGTCGATGCGCGAGCTCGGCCTTCCGACGAGGCCCCCTTGGGCGCACGCCTACCTGCTGCCGCTGAACGTGCTCAGGTATCGGGTCCTCGGCCGGACCGCGAAGGGCCGGGCTCGCCTGGAGCGGCGAGGCGACCGAAATGCCGACTCGCTGCTGGCCAGCTACTTCGGTCGTGAGCGCGCGGAGGTCGGTGATCTCCCGGAGTGAGCGCGTCAGTCGCGGGTGGCGCCGGGAGAGGTGAGGGCGGCCTGGACGGTGCCGTCGATCAGAGCGGCGGCTTCGGCCGCCTTGATCTCGCCCCGGTAGACGGCGCCGGAGGCGGCGTGGAGGACGCTCTGGAGCAGGGTCAGCTGCCACTCGAGCGGCTGGTCGTCGCGGAAGCTGCCGTCGCTGCGACCGCGCTCCATGAGCGGCTTCCAGCGGTCGATCAGCCCGAGGTGGACCGCCTGGAACTGCTCGTGGGGCATGCTCTGCTCGGCGGCGACGATCAGCGCGCCGTACTGCTGGGTGAGTCGCCACGACGCCTCGAGGAGTCGGCTGAGGGCGGCACGGGGGTCGCCGTCGAGGTCGACCGCGCCGAGGGCCTCGTCGGACTGCTGGATCGCGCGTTCGACGACCTGGGTCACCAGGGTCGCCCGGGACTCGAAGTGGCCGTAGAGCGTGACCCGACCGACGCCGGCCGCCTTGGCGATGTCGGCGACGCTGACGTCGGGGTCGCGGGCGAGGCAGGCGGTTGCCGCGTCCATGATCGACTCGATGTTCTTACGTGCGTCGGCGCGCTTGAGGGTCGTCACGGCCGGAACCTCCCACGAGATGTTGAGCATCAGGGTATCGGCTGCCGTGCGGCCGGCCACGCGCACATCACCTTGGCGCGGACCGTGGCGCCGAGGCGTCGGTAGAACCGGATCGCGGCGTCGTTGTCGGGTTGTACGCCCCAGGTGATCGTGAGACCGCCGGCACGCTTCGCCAGCGCGGTCATCAGCCGCCTGCCGACACCGGCATCGCGATGGCCGGGGCGGACGTAGAGGTCGTCGAGGGCGATGATGTCGCCGCCCGACCACAGGTGCAGGCGGCGTACGGCCGAGACGTAGCCGACCGGCTCTCGGCCGATCTCGGCGAGCAGCACGATGATGTCCGGGCGCTCGAGGTAGCCGGCCCACTGAGCGGCGGTCACGGTGACGGAGTCGGACTGGGCCTGGTGGGCGGCGATCTCGCCGATGAGCGTGCGGACGGTCTCGGCGTCCTCGGGGGTGGCTTGGCGTACGACGACGTCCGGGTGGCTGTCGGCGGTCATGCTGGTTCCTGGTCGGTCGTGGCGGGGGAGTGGTGGGGGTGATGGGCGTGGCCCCCGGAGTATTCAGCCGGGCGCGCGAGCATCGCGGCGAGCATGAAGAGCAGCATGAGTACGTGACCGAGCAGCATCAGGCCACCCGCGTCGATGACCCCGAGCCAGAGGAAGGGGAAGAGGACCACGAAGCCGGCGTACATCGCCGCCGACATCTCGACGATCGGCCTCGACCCGTGGCCGCGGAAGCGCATCCAGGCGGCCATCGGGATCACCATCGTGGTGGCCATGACCAGCGAGTCGACGTCGGCGCGATGCACCCACGCGCTGTCCGGCTGCCCGCCGACCGCGAGCTGCCAGAGCGGGTAGAGCAGCATCATCCCGACGGCCATCGCGATGACCATCTGGAGGTAGTGGAGCGCGAACGAGAACGCGCGGGGTCTGGGGCGGCGGGGCTTCGTCATGACTGGGTCTCCTGGTGGGGCTCTTGGTGGGTCTCGGTGGATGCGGGTCGGCCGGGGATCAGTGCCCCGGCGAGGACGGCGGCGAGCGCCGCGATCACGGCCGCGACCAGGTAGGCCCTCCCGAAGCCGTCGGTGGTGCCGTCGACGAGGCTGGCCGCGGCGACGCCGGACATGACCGCGGCGCCGAGCGAGGCGCCGAGCTCGTGGAAGGTGCTCAGGATGCCGGAGGCCACGCCCGCGAGCTGCGGCTCGACCTGGCCCAGCGCGGTCGCGGCCGCGACCACGAAGAGGACGCCGAGGCCGGCGGAGCCGACGCTGACCGCGATCACGGTGGACAGCGTGCTCATGCTGATAGCGGGTACGACGAGCCCGGCGGCGGCGATGAGCAGTCCGGCGATCCCGAGGGTGCGAGCGCCGAGGCTGCCGATGAACCTGCCGGCCAGCTGTGCGCCGACCATCGTCGCGGCGGCGACGGGGAGGAACAGCAGCCCGGTTGCGAGCGGGCCGTGTCCGGCGGCGCTCTGCAGGTAGAACGTCCCGAGGAAGAACACCGCCACCATCAGTCCGGTCGCGACGAACAGCACGAAGGTGCCGGACAGGACCGGTCGCCGCGTGACCAGCGCCGGGTCGATGAGGGGATGACGCGTACGTCGCAACCAGCCGGCCAGAACGGCATATCCGACGATGCCGGCGACGATGAGGAGGACCGTGCGGCTCGAGGCCCAGCCCTCGTCGCCCGCCTCGATGAAGCCGAGGATCAGCAGCCCGGTGGAGGCGGTGACGATCAGTGCGCCGACGAGGTCGAGACGTACGTCGCCTCCCCAGGCCGGCAGCGGCGGGAGCTGCCGGGCCAGGAGGATCGCCACGACGATGCCGACGGGCACGTTGATCAGGAACACCCACTCCCAACCCGGGCCGGCGGTCACGGCGCCGCCGAGGAGTACGCCGATCGCGGCCCCGCCGGCCCCGAGCGCCGACCAGATCCCGAGCGCGCGGTTGCGCTCCTCGCCGTCGAAGAGCCGGACCACGATCGACAGGGCAGCGGGGGAGAGCATCGCCGCACCGACCCCCTGCGCGACCCGCCCGCCGATCGCCAGCTCCGCGCTCGTGGCGAGGCCGGTGGCCAGCGAGGCCACGGTGAAGGTCGCGAGCCCCGCGAGCACGACGGGCTTCGGGCCGAACAGGTCGGCAGCCCGGCCGCCGAGCAGCATCAAGCCGCCGAACGCGAGCGTGTACGCACTGACCACCCAGGTCAGCGCATCCCGCCCGAGGCCGAGGTCGGCGCCCATGTGCGGCAGCGCGATCGCCACCACAGTGACGTCGAGGATCAGCATGAACTGCGCCAACCCCAGCAACCCGAGCAGCCGCCATCGGCGCGGGTCGGTGGTCTGGTCGACGGCGTTGTCGGAGTTGGTCTCTGAAGTCATGGCGCGCCTCCTGAGGGCACAAGTCGAACATTGATGTACAAGATACTAACTCGAACATAGGTGTTCGACAACGGAGTTTCTCGGGGCGTCACCCCTTGCACGGTCTTGGCGTCGCGCCCATGGTGGGAACACCGAGCATCGAGAGAAGGGGCAGGACCATGTCTTCACACACCTACCGCGTCACCGAGATCGTCGGAACCTCCGACGAAGGACTCGAGCAGGCGATCCGCAACGGCGTCGGCCGAGCGAGCAAGACGCTGCGTCACCTGGACTGGTTCGAGGTGACGCAGATTCGCGGACACGTCGACGACGACGGCATCCAGCACTTCCAGGTCGGGCTGAAGGTCGGCTTCCGGATGGAGGACGAGTGACGGCGCCGCGGCGCTGAGCTGGGGCTACGCGGGGTCGCGAGGAAGTACGCCCGGCCCCTCGCGCAGCTCGAACACGAGCTGCGTCTCCGTCTGCCGTACGACCCGGTGGACGGTGACGTGCTGCAGGACGAAGTCACGCAGAGCCTCGGCATCCTCGACGGCGACGTGGAGGTGGAAGTCGTCCGCTCCGGCGACGTGAAAGGCCTGGATCACGCCGGGGGTCGCGGCCAGGTCGTCGTAGAGCTTCTCGACGTGCTCCTTGCTGTGGCTGCCGAGCCGCACCTTGATCACTGCCTGCAGCGGATAGCCGAGGGAACGGACGTCGACGTCGAGGCGGCGCCCGGTGATGACGCCGCTGTCGCGCAGGGCCCGCAGCCGGTAGGCGCAGGTCGACTCGGCGAGGCCGAGGCGCGATGCGAGGGCCTTGTTGGTGAGCTCGGGGTTGGTGGCGAGCTCGCTCAGGATGCGGCGATCGACGGAGTCGAGGGCGGCTGCGGATGGTTGTACTTTCGCCAACGGGCTCACCTGGATCACTGGTCGAGTTGCTCGAAGACGTCAGTATCAGGGATTCGATGGGATCTTCGGCAATCGATATGGCTTGATCTTGTGGTTCTCGCGAGCATCGGGTCATGCCGATTGCGAACCCTCACCTCGACTCGCTCGCCGTCCACGCCGGACGGGAGGACCTGGCGATGTTCGGTGTCCACGCCCTCCCGATCGATCTCTCCTCGACCAATCCGCTCCCCGACATCGAGCGCGGTGGCGCGTCGTACGAGGCCATGGCGACCGGTGGACATCCGCTCCCGGACGGCGGGTCCGTCTACCAGCGGCTGTGGAACCCGACCGTCGCGCGGTTCGAGTCGGCGCTGGCGCAGCTCGAGCAGGCCGAGACGTCGGTCGCGTACGCCTCGGGGATGGCGGCCATGACGGCAGCGATCGTCGCGAGCACCTCCTTCAGCGGCAAGCGGCACGTCGTCGCGGTCCGGCCGCTCTATGGCGGCACCGACCACCTGCTCGCCTCCGGTCTGCTCGGCGTGGAGGTGACGTTCTGTGCGGAGCACGAGGTCGCCGCCTCCGTCCGGTCGGACACGGCGCTGGTGGTGCTGGAGACCCCTGCCAACCCGACCCTGGACCTCGTCGACATCGCGACCGTTGTCGCGGCCGCCGGTGGCGTACCGGTGCTCGTGGACAACACCTTCGCCACCCCGATCCTGCAGAACCCGCTCACCCTGGGCGCGGCGATGTCGCTGCACAGCGCCACCAAGTACATCGGCGGCCACGGCGATGTCGTCGGTGGTGTGATCGCGTGTGACGAGGAGACCGCCGCGCGTCTGCGCCAGGTCCGCGCCGTCACCGGCGGCCTCCTGCACCCGCTGGGTGCCTACCTCCTCCACCGCGGCCTCGCCACCTTGCCCACCCGCGTACGGACCCAGCAGTCCGGCGCGGTCGAGATCGCGGAGTGGCTGCAGGCGCATCCGGCAGTCGAGCGGGTCTACTTCCCCGGGGAGGACGACGATCGGGGCCTGGTCGGCAAGCAGATGCGCGGCCCCGGCGCCATGGTCACGATCGCGCTGCGCGGCGGGTACGAAGCAGCCGCCCGCCTGACCTCGTCGGTCCAGCTCTTCACCCACGCGGTCTCGCTCGGCGGCGTCGACTCGCTCATCCAGCACCCCGCCGGCCTCACCCACCGCCCGGTCGCCGCCCACGCCAAGCCCTCCGCGAACCTCGTACGCCTCTCGATCGGCCTCGAGAGCCCGGAGGACCTGATGACCGACCTCGACAACGCACTCTCAGGAGCGCCCGCGCCCGCCGTTCGTATCACCGAGTCCGAGGACCACTCCCTGGTCCGCTGAGCGGTCCGATCGGACGCTCTTTTTCCCGAAAGCCCGGGCTCGTACGGGAGAGCGTCAATACGCTCGGATGGCGGAACCACACTCTCGGGAGGCCGCTGTCATGGGGAAAAAGAAGTCTAGGTTCGTACGCTATTTCGGATACCTGCTGCTCGCGGTGGCGGTGCTACTGCTGTTCGGGTTCGATGTGGGACCACTCGTGCTCTCGGGAGTGTTCGTGGTCTGCTTTGTGTGGTTGCTCTTCGCGGCGCCGACATCGTGCGGAGCAGCGATCCGGACGGGGGAGAACTGCCGCAACAACTCCTATGGTCTCCTCGGCGGCTGCTCCATCCGCCAGCACAAGTGGCAGCGCGTGCGCGCCCTTACCCGCCTCGACACCGCTCGAAACGCGTGTCGCGGTTGGTTCACCGGTCCGCAGCAGCAGGTCGCCACCTGCTCGATGCTGATCGCGGCGTTCGGAGCCGCCGCCGCCCTTTTCAAGTAGCCGTGATGGCCGGGAGGCGGAGGCTTGTGATGCCGCATCGTGCACTGCGGGACGCACGACGCGCTCCTCGCCGACCAGGCGTACGTGCCTCGGCGAAGGCATGTTCCGCGGGTGTTGCCGGGAGGGACTGCCGACTCCTCTGGTCCGTCCGCAGGCGAACGAATTTTCGTTCGCCTCAGGGAAAGCAATCCTCCCGACGTACCTCTGAATTCGAGCGTCGATGGTGAACAGATCGTCAGGTCATCAGGACAACGGGAGCGCGGCTAGGCTGTGGCGCGAGGGGGCATCGTGGGCGAGCAATGGACCGAACCGGGTGAAGCCACGCGATTTCGTGGCGAGGAGTCCTTCAACGGATTGCGCGCGACGGTACGAGACTTCTGGGCGTACGCGTTGAGGGACCTGCGCAGCAACACCACGCGAGGTCTGCTGGCTGAATGGCTGGTCTCGCAGGCCGTCGGCGCCACGACGCACCAGGTCGATTGGCATGAGTTCGATGTGCTCACGCCCGACGAGGTGCGGATCGAGGTGAAGTCGAGTGCCTATTTGCAAGCGTGGACGCAGAAGAACCTCTCGCGGATCGTCTTCAGCAGGCTGAAGGCGCGTCGTTGGGATCCCGCAACGGGGGAGTCGAGCGAGGCGACATACAACGCCGACGTGTATGTGTTCTGCGTCCAGACTGCGACTACTCATGCCGAGTACGATCCACTCGACGTCGATCAATGGGAGTTCTACGTCGCGTCGCGACGTGCCATTGAGACTCTCGGCTACGCCTCTGTTGGACTCTCGACGCTTCGACGTGTGGCAGACGGACCGTTGCCGTACGGTGAGCTTGCGGCGGCGATCCGCGCTGGAGCAGAGCCCGACGAGACCGCGACAGCGCGGGGGTACGACGTCTAGTTGCGTCAGTCGTCATGCACCTCATGCGCTCGCCCGGGAGCCTACGAGACCGTCGAAGCAGGATTCGTACTCAGCACCCGTTGCGCGACAGCGGTGGTGGCCTCGACACCGAGGAAGCCGACGACGCGGGAGACCCGATCCAGGTCGAGGGGGAGGAGGCCGGGGGTGCCGGGGACGTCCGGGGTGAGGCGTAGGTCGAGGTCGTCGCGGCAGGTCATCATGCGCAGGTTGAAGTCGTAGCGCTCTCGTGCGCCGGGCGCGGAGAGCGCGCGGACGACGCGCGCGCCGATGCGGCGTACGCCGGTGTCGGCGGCCCACGCGTCGAGGATCGCGGTGACCTTCTGGCCGTCGTTGTGGTCGATGTCGGACCAGACGCCATCCATCGGACCGACCTGGTCGAGCAAGGCGGCGGCGGTCTTCTCGCCGATGCCGCTCACGCCGGGCAGGTTGTCGCTGGCGTCACCGCGCAGGGCGGCGTACTCCAGATAACGGGAGGCCGGGACGCCGTACATCGCATACAGACGGGCGGGGTTGAGCAGGGGAGAGCCGTTGATCCCGCCGTTGATCAGCCGCAGGACCTGGGTGTGCTCGCTGATCAGCGCGAACGCGTCGCGGTCGGAGGTGATCACGACGCAGTTCCAGCCGTTGCGGCCCGCCCACGCCGCCCCGGAGGCGTTGACGTCGTCGGCCTCGAGCCCCGGGGGAGTGAGGGTCGCGAGCCCGAGGGCGTCGAGCATCGCACCGGCCCTACCGAGCTGCTCGACGAGCATCGGATCCTTCTCAGCGCGCCCGGCCTTGTAGTCGGGATAGGCGTCCCTGCGTACGGACGAGGTGCGGTCGTCGAGGCCGAAGAGCACCGCGTCAGGAGCGAACGCGTCGATCGAGTCGAGGATCTGCCGCAGCATCCCGTGTAGTGCCCAGGCGGGCCGGCCGGCACGGTCGATCATGCGGGTGTGGGCCCGGGCGTGATGGTTGCGGTGCAGCAGCGACGGGGCGTCGACGACGAGCAGGAGGCGGCGGGGGCTCGGCGAGCTGTTCATCGACATCGCGCCCATCGTAGGTGCGCGACGTCCCGGTTCGAACGAGCCCCGGCCGTACGCCGCCTAGTTCGACTGCTTCCTGCCCAGCCGCCAGCCGCCGACCGGCAGCTCGAGCGCCGACTCCGGGCCCCAGGATCCCTGCGGATAGCTCTCCACGGTGGGCCGATGCTCGAGCACCGGCTGGCAGATCTCCCACAGCCGCTCCACCTCGCGCGCACTGGTGAACAAGGTCCGGTCGCCGTTCATGACGTCGAGGAGCAGCCGCTCGTACGCCTCCAGCGGCCCGGCGTCTGGGGCGTCCCCGGCGAGGTCGAGGCGGAAGACCCCTTCGACCAGCGCCATGCCGGGGCCGGGGCGCTTGGCCCGGACGTCGATCTCGATCCGGGCGTCGTCGCTGAGCTCGATCACCAGCTCGTTGGGCTCTGCCCGGCCGGAGTCCGCCGGCTGCAGCCACTGGTGCCGCGGGTCGATGAACCGGATCGTGATCGTCCGCTGCCCGGCCGCGAGCGCCTTGCCGGTGCGCAGGTAGAACGGCACCCCGCGCCACCGGTCGTTGTCGATCCACGCCTCGATGGCGACGTACGTCTCCACATCGGAGTCGGCGGCGACGTCGGGCTCCTCGCGATAGCCGTCGTACTGCCCGAAGACCACGCGCTCGGGGTCCAGCGGCCGCACCGCCGCGAAGGCGGCGGCCTTCGCCGCGCGGATCGCGCCCTCCCGGAAGGCGTGCGGATCCTCCATCGCCACGAACCCGAGCAGCTGGCACAGGTGCGTGGTGACCATGTCGCGCAGGCAGCCGGTGCCCTCGTAGAAGCTGCCGCGCCCCGTGACGGTGAGCTTCTCGGGCACGTCGATCTGCACGGACTCGATGCTGTGCCGGTTCCACGCCGGCTCGAAGAGACCGTTGGCGAAGCGCAGCGCCAGAAGGTTCTGCACGGCCTCCTTCCCGATGAAGTGGTCGATCCGGAAGATCTGCACCTCCTCGAACGCCTCACCGAGCACCGCGTCGAGCTCGCGCGCCGAGGCGAGGTCGGTGCCGAACGGCTTCTCCGCGACCAGCCGGCTGCGGATGTTCAGGCCCTCGCGGGCGAACATCCCGACCATCCCCTCCACGGCCTGCGGCGGCACGGAGAGATAGAGGAGGCGCTGTACGTCGCCGACCGTCTGCCCGCTATCCAGCGCGAGCCGGTCCTCGGCCTCGTGCACCGCCTCGGCCAGCGCGGCGCCGTCCTCTGCGGAGGACGGGACGAAGCGGATCCGCTCCAGCAGCGGCCCGGCGACGCTCTCGTCGATCTCGTGGACGAACTCCTTCAGCGACTGGCGAACCTGGTCACGAAATTCGTCGTCGGTGCCGGGCGAGCGCCGCCCGCTGCCGATGATGGCCAGCTGATCGGGAAGCCGTTTCGCGAGCGCGAGCCGATACAGCCCGGGGAACAGCTTGCGCGCGGCCAGGTCACCGGTCGCGCCGAAAAGGACGAGTACGTGCGGGGCTGGTTTGGAGGACACACGCTAAGTCTCCGCCACTCGCGGTAATCGGTGCCAGGGACTCGCGCTACCAGTCACGCGCGAAGCGATGTAGCCGACACCCACGCCCAGTAGCATCGAGGACAGCGAGAGGAGTTGGTCACGGTGGTCATGCAGACCTCGACGGTGAGACCGTACGCCGAGTCAGACTTCGAGCAGCTCGTCGACTTGCTGAGGCGGAGGGAGCCGATTCCGGGGCAGCCCCGAGTGTCTCCCCAGATGGTCAAGGCCGCACTCGATGGCACCAGCCCCATCGACGGCGGTTGGTGGGCAGAGCTCACGAACCTTCGGCACTTGGTCATCCCTGTCGATGGGGTCTTGGCCGGCGCAGCTGCGGTCGGTACGTCGAAGGCGGATGGTGCCGGTCATCTCCTGTGGTTGGCGGCAGATGACCACCAGATCGTCGGGATGTTGGTCGATGCAGCGTTGAACGCGTTGAAGGGCACAAAAGTGCAGCGCGCCTTCTCTTTCGCAACCGCACTCGACGAGGGCATGGAGGGTTTGCCCATCCATCTGCGTCCCGACGTTCACCAGGCACTTCTTTCGCATGGTTTCGTCGACGAGGACATGTGGGTCTACATGCGACGAGACCTCACCCCGTCAGACCCGTTTCTCGCCGACAATGATCTCGCCGCCGCGTTCACCGTTTCTGACGGGGAGGATCCTCAGTCGTGGAGAATCACGGCGGATGGCGGGGCGGACGAAGGAGTCGTCGAGGTCGGACTGCTGCCGTCAGGCACTGGCATCGTGGAATGGCTTCACGTCGACGATGCACATCGCGGCCGCGGACTGGGCAAAGCCGTTCTCAGCGTCGGGCTACGTCACCTTGTCTCGCTCGGTGCCAGCGAAGTGATCCTCTACGTCGACCACGACGCCCTCGGAACCGAGCGGGATCGCACTGCCGCCTTGGCTCTGTACCAGGCGACGGGATTCGAGGTCGTGGATCACCTGCACAGCTACGAGCGAGCCGGCTCATAGCCACGGTCGAGAGCACCCACCACCCAGTCTTCCAGTGCGCGTAGCGTCAGTACTGTGGCGGTGTCGGTCACCAGCGTGTGAGCCCGCACCAGCCCGAGGTCGACCAAGGTCGGGGTGTCCTTGTCAGTGAGTGTCGAGCCAGCCAGATCCACGGAAAACCCTTCCTTGTGACGAGGAAGGACCGCGGCCACGTCAGGCTCGAGAAGTGCCGCGACCGCCGCCTTCCGGCGGAGGTACGGCGTTGGCAGCTCGGCGTCCCAACGTTCCCGTAGCGGCAATCCGAGCGCGTGGCCTACGAATGGTTGTTCGAGGAATGGAGACCGGACTGGTATTTCGGATCCGAGGTGGAGCTGATCCTGGGGCCAGATTGCCAGGTGTGCCTCAGCGTGGGCCCAACGGCCGGCGAGCAGCTCCGAGAGCAGATCGTGTAGCGCGCCGTCGTACGCCCGCGTCCATTCCCGAACACGTGCTGCGAAGCCGGGATCGAGAGTAGCTTCCCCCTGTACGACAGGGTCGTTGACCAGAGCCTTGTACACGCGTGCCGCAGCCGCAGTCCGTCTGCTCAACAGGAGCTCAGTTGCCGAGGCGACCGCTGTGGCAACTATGTCGGTGGGCCCGTGGTCTCCGAGGTAACGCAGAAGACTGAATGCTGAACCCGCGCGCGCCAAATGGCGTCCAAGGAAGGCCGGGGTAGTGAGAAGTTCGTCGGCACCGTCACCGCTCAGCATCAAGGTCGCCCCGACATCGGCAGCAGCGGCGATCGCGGCTGCGTTTCGTCCAGGAGCGCCCTCCAGGCGAGGGCCGACCGCGCTCCATGCAGGAGCAGCAACTCTGGATCTCGGCAGCACAACGATCTCGGCTCGTGCCTTATCCCGGAAGACACTCCGGACGATCCGCGTCGCCTGTTCCGAAGCCCGCTCGCCAGAGTCAGCGACTGCCTCGGTGACGAACGCCGTCACCTGAACGTCTGCTGAAGCGATGCGAGCCAGCGACGACAGCACTGCCGCGCTGTCCATACCACCTGACACTCTCACCGCGATCGCGTCATGACCGGCAACCAGTTCCTCGACGGTACGGTCGAACACTGAACGGAGCTGAGACCTCGAAGTCTTCACGGGCAATGCCGTCTCCCGCCGAAGGGTCCAGCCCGCCCACGGCGAGGCGGGTCTGAACTCCCCGAACAGCGCCGGCGGCGACAGATAGAGCGCAAGATGGCTGAGGTCAAAGCAACTGCCGGCCTGAACCGGAGGTACCAAGTGTCGGCGGCCGTTCGGATCGACGTGCCATGTTGCTGTCCGGGGGCCGTATCGTGGCCGAAGAACATCTCTTACGACGTCGAGAGAACCGTGGTCGACCTGCTCGCCCGTTCCTGCGCAATGGGGTCTCGTCACCGAGTGACGATGCCCTTGACCAACAGCGCCACGCTCTTGAACACCCCACCGACATGGACCTCAGGCCCGAGGCGACTGCCGCCCTTGCGGCCCCGTGCATGCTGACCGTCGCCCGGCCTGGACTTCGCTGCCATGGCTTCACCTGCCTTCTGCGGAGGGCAGCGGATCTCCACGGCCCGAGATTGTCATGACGTGAAATCACCTGAGCGTCTGCATGGTCAGGCAAATCCAACATGCCCTCGGGGAAGTCAAGCCGTCAATGCTTTAACTGAGGGAAATGGCGTCTGGTCCGTTCTGCGGTCCGTTCAGCAACTCGGCCGGGCGGGCTGTCTTCACATCGCGCGACCAAGACGCCGCGAGATGATGCACGACGCCGTCCTCGACGTTCGAGCCGACCACCTCGGTGGCGGCTTCGAGGACTTCCGGGGCGGCGTTGGCGACCGCGTACGCCTCGTCGGCTGCCCCGAACATGGGCAGGTCGTTGAGGTTGTCGCCGTAGGCGATGACCTGGTCGACGTCCAGGTAGTCGCGCAGCCAGGCGACGGCGTGGGCTTTGGTCGCGCGCGCGGCGCTGAGCTCGAGGTACGTGTCCTGCGGGTGGTGCGTATCGATCTGCGCGATCAAGGAGAGCCTGCCGTCGGTTGCTGCAGCGATGTCGACCGTCAGGGCTGCGATCGCCGAAGCGTCGCCGATGATCGTGGCGTAGAAGACGCCATCGTGGGGGAGACGGGCCCAGCTTGTGACTGTTCGAAAGCGTTGGTCGCCAACCCTGTCCGCGAGAAAGCGGCGCATGCCCTCGGACTCCTCGCCCTCCACCCGAGTCGCCCGCTCGGCCGTCGGAGTGCCGTTGTAGACGATCGGCGGAACGCGGTGCCCGCGGCAGAGTCGGAGCACGGTGTCCAAGTCATCGGCCGCGATGCGTTCCTCGTTGAGGATCGCGCCGGTTTGCGGGTCGAGTTGGAACGCGCCACCCGAGACGGTGACCGGGACCCGCAGGTCGAGCCCATCGGTGACTCGAGCCGCGGAAACGTACGAGCGGGCGGTTGCGTACGTGAACAGCAGTCCGTTGGTCACGAGGTCGTTGATGCCATCGCGGGTTGACGTCGAGAGTGTGGCGCCGGGACCGAGGAGGGTGCCGTCGAGGTCGCTGAGGATCAAGGTACTCAAGGGGTCCCGTTCTCGTTCGTCATGAGGCTGTCGATAGTGGGTGTGTGGCCGACGCTGATGATGCGTGTCAAAGGTAGGTCTCGACAAGCGCTATTGCTCTGTCAGCGGCGGTTCGATCCAGGTCCCCGCAGAGGCGCAGGCCGGAGATCGCGATGCTGCGTACGACGTCGTTGCCGATGGGCCGGCCGGCCTGACGCATCGCGATGACGACCTCGGCGAGCTGAAGGAGGAGCGCGCCGATCGGGGTTGCGCCCCAAGCGTCATCTGACCGGGTGGTGCTGTGCGGAGCCGCGTTGGCAGCGAAACGCTCGTACGCATCACTGAGGTCGGTACGAGCGCTCGCAAACTCGGCGAAGGAGCTCGTGGCGGTCACGTCGGGCAGGCGCTGCAGCAGGCCGCTGTTGTGTCTTGCGTCTGCGAGTGTCCGTACATCGATGAGGAGTAGCAGGCATAGCGCGACGTCCCAGCCGAGCGCGGCGGCGTCGGCCTCGAGCTGCTCGATCCGAGTCGTCGTGGGGCGGATCGTTCTCTCCAGCAACTCGTGCAGCACGTCCTCCTTGCCCGCGAAGTGATAGTAGAGCGACGCTTGCCGGATCCCGACGGCGTCTGCGATCTCCCGCGTTGATGTGGCGGCGTATCCACGGCCGACGAACAACCGTGCTGCGTGGTCGATGATCTCGTCGCGCGGTGAGAGTCCTGCTGCGGCGGCCCCCGTGTGTCTGGGGCGGCCGACTCGCAGGCTCCGGCGGCTGACCGGGCCTGGGTACGCCGATTGTGCGCTCATAGTTCGATAGGTTGGGCGATAGTTGTTGATCTCGGGAGATGCCGCCTGCTGGATTGGCTTGGTTAACCCCGATTGACCTGGGAAAACGCTGTCGATCAAGTCGCGGAGGCGGGCCATGACGAGCAGGTTGCGTGATGCGCGACTGCGTCGCGGTTGGTCCCAGATGCGCTTGATCAGCGAGCTCCAGACCGCGGCGGCCCGACGCGGCGCTAGGCTCCCCGACACCGCTGTGCTCAAGACCCAGATCTCCCGCTGGGAGAACGGGCGCCGTGAGCCCGACGCGTTCTACCGGAGCCTTCTGCAAGACACGTTCGATCTGACCGCGCCGGAACTCGGGTTTCCGACATCGCCTGAACCGGCGGGTTCCACCTACGGTTCCGAGCCCCTGAACAAGGCCGTGAGCCCGGACCTCCTGAATGCGCTGCAGGTCTCTCTCGGCCAGCTCGCGACCCTAGACGCCGCCACTGGGCCACAGACCGTCCTTGCCCTTGCTCGTGAACAGGCACGGTTCGTGACGGGACTCGTACGCGGTGCCACAGGGCCAAACCGAGCCGATGTCTCGCGCGTGGCGACGCGGTTGAGCGAGTTCACCGGCTGGCTCCACCAGGATGCAGGGGACCTCGATGATGCTGTGAGGTGGACCGACCAGGCCGTCGATCTGGCCGCCGAGGCCAACGACCCTGAGCTGATCGCCTATGTTGCGATGCGTCGGAGCAACATCGCCTCCGACCGTCGCGACAACCGGGACGCGCTCACTCGCGCAAGCGCTGCTCTCGGAACGCCGGCGCTCGATGATCCACGACTCAGCGGTGTTCTCCTGAGGCAACGAGCGATGGCACACGCACTGGTCGGCGACGAAGTCGCCTGCCGCCGAGATCTCGACGACGCACTCCAGATTGTCGCGACGAATGGAGCCGGCCATGGGACCGCGAGCCTGGTCCCGTACGTCACGTCGTCCTATATCGAGATGGAGGCAGCCAACTGTTTCCTCCGTCTTGGCAAGCACCAAGACGCGCTCGACATCCTCATCCGAAGCCTCCGAGCGTGGCCGGCCGGCACCCAGGATCGCGACCGCGGGCTCGCGCTAGCTCGTCTGGCCACTGCGTACGCTGGCGCACATGAGGTCGAGGAAGCGGTGATCACTGGCCATCAAGCGTTGAAGGTCTTGGAGGTCACCAGATCAGCGCGGATCCTCACCCAGATCCACGACCTGCGCCGCGAACTGGCGCCGGTCTGGGAGACCCCCACGGTGCGCGACTTTAATCGCGCCTTCAAAGCAACCACGGCACGAGAGGCGTGAGTGCGCCGATGACCAACCCCGACGTGATCTCCACTGAGACCAGCCCCGACGTGGCTGCTCGAGGGAGCAAGATCGCAGTGCTCCCGATCGGCAGTTTCGAGCAGCACGGCGACATCCTGCCGCTGTCGACCGACACCATCGTCGCGACCCAGATCGCCTCGGTGGTTGCCCGCGCCAACGACTTGTGGCTGCTGCCCCCGATCACCGTCTCCTGCTCGCAGGAGCACGCCGACTGGGCAGGCACCCTCAGCATCCCCGCCGCCACGCTGATCCGCCTGGTCGAAGACATCGTCGCCTCAGCTCGCGCGCAAGGCGCCGAGCACGTCGTGCTCGTCAACGGCCACGGCGGCAACTACGTCCTGCAGAACATCGTCCAAGAAGCCAGCGACCTTTCCCTCTTCCCTGGTCGCAGTGACTGGGCCGCCGCTCGTGAGGCCGCCCGCCTGGAGACGAATGCTCACGACGACATGCACGCCGGTGAGCTCGAGGTCAGCATCCTTCTCCAGTGCGCCCCCGACCTCGTGGGCCAGGACTACAAACACCGGGACCATCTGGCTGCCGGCCGTCCCCACCTGCTCACCCACGGCATGCGCCGCTACACGGAGTCCGGCATCATCGGCAGCCCGTCGCTAGCGAGCGCGGAGAAGGGCGCGGCGCTTCTGGATGCGCTGGCAACTCGCTTCAACGATCATCTCAGCGGTGTTCAGCCATCTAGGTAGCAACCTTTAGCCGTACGCCTTCGCCATTTCGCAGGGCGCGGGAGTCGCGCGGTCGTGAAGTGGCAGGGTTGTCGCCATGGCGACGATCCACGGTGTCGAAGCAAGCCCCGACGAGTTGAGGGCGCTGGCCTTGACCGGATATGGCCACTTCACCTCGATGCATGTCGAGGAAGGCGGCGTACGTGGCTTCGATCTACACCTGGATCGCCTGGTCAGCAACGCGAAGACCGTCTTCGACGCCGATCTCGACCGCGAGTCCCTGGTGGCGGACATCCGCGCCGCGACTGTTGGGTCAACCGGGAGCTACACCCTGCGGGTGACGATGTTCGATCCGGCGATCAACCTCGGCAACGTCGGTACGGTCACAGCGAGGCCGGTCCCGCTCATCACGATCCGGCCCAGCCACGCCGGCGAGCTGCCGCCGCTGCGAGTCAAGACCGTCGCGTTCCAGCGCGACACACCAGAGATCAAGCATGTCGGCCTGTTCAGCCCGCTCCATCACCGCGCCGCGGCCAAGAAGGCGGGGTTCGATGACGTGCTGTTCACCGATCCCACCAGCACTAACGTCTCCGAGGGCAGCACCTGGAACATCGGCTTCATCGCCACCGATGGAACGGTGATCTGGCCCGACGCGGCCGTACTTCCCGGCGTGACGATGGCCCTGCTTCGCGGCGTGAACGACCGACACGTGTCGAAGGCGATCCCCCTCGATCAGATCGATCGCATGCAGGCGGCGTTCGCCACTAACGCCAGCATCGGCGTGCGTCCGATCAGCGCGATCGATGGCCATCACTTCGACTCGGATGCTCCCGCGATCGCCGAGTTGCAGCGAGCCTACGCAGCAATCCCGGCTCAGAGGTGAGGGCGGCCGCCCGTTCTGGCTGAGGCCAGGTAGCTACGCGTCAATCCGCCCAGTAGGACGCGCAGTAGCAGGCACAGTTGCACGGCTAGGAGCAACCCACAAACGTGGCTTTGCGACCGTCTCCGACGGCTGCTCCCTTCGCCGGGATGTTCGGCGACGCTATGCATATCGACTTATGAGGCAGCGGTCGATCGAGCTGACTCGCTACATTCGGATTGTCCGAAGAGCGGACCTCGTAGAGAGCTAGGTAGGCGCCCGATCGTGAACCTGCTTGACCGTATCGACCGACGTCTAAACGACACCCGGTACCGCCTGCAACAATCTGATTTCGAGGATTGCGCGGCCGCGCTCATCGGGCACGACTACCCAGGTCTCGTCCCTGTGACGGGCGGGACCGACCACGGACTTGATGCAGAACTCGTCAAATCCAACGGCCAGGTCCTCGGCCTCATCATCACCTCTTCCCGCACATGGGAAGGTGCCAAGAAGAGCCTCCGCGGGAGCCTCGAGTCGGCCCGAGACCACGAGACGATCGTCGACCAAGTCGTCGTCGCGAACCTCGCCGAGGTCAACCGGCAGAAACGCATCAAACTGGCCGCGATCGCCAAGGAGTTCAAGTGCGAACTCATCCAAGTCTTCGACCGTCCATGGTTCGCCAACGCATTCCGCGATGATCCCGACTGGCGCCGGAAAATTCTGCACATTGAAGGCGGTGCGTTCAGCCTCTCCCGCACGCCCCGTGGAGCACGTCCTGACGAGCATCAGCTCCCCACCGTCGGTCGCGACGAACTCCTCGACCGCGCCGAGAAGTCCGATCAGGACCTCATCCTCTGGGGTGTCCCCGGCGCCGGCAAGAGCCACGTAGCCGGAAGGCTACCTGGCGCCCTGTTCCTCGAACGGAACACCGCAGCCGAACGGCTGCTCGACGACCTCCTCACGACCAAACCGAAGCTCGTGGTCGTCGATGACGCCGGCGGCCGAACCGACGACATCGAGCAACTCCTGCGTGCTCGGCTCGCAGAGAACCTCGAGTTCCGCGTCGCCGTCACCTGCTGGCCCGACGAGATGGAAAGCGTCGCCGACCACCTTCCGAATGCGCTCGCCCTCGAGGTGGACCTGCTCACCGCGGAGGAAATCGGAGTCCTCCTTCGCGAGCGAGGCATCACCCGCACCTCGGTCATCGCTCATCTGCTCCAGCAAGCCCAAGGGCGACCGGCGTGGGCGCTCAACCTCGCCGACCTCCTAGTCCAGCAAGGCGCCTGGCAGGCCGTGTGGACTGGACAAGCGCTCAGGGATCAGATCCGGGCGTTCCTTCGCCGTTCCAAAGCGCCGGCCGAAGCTATCCAACTGCTCGCAGCCATCGCCCTCGTCAACGACGCCAACGAAGACCAGACCCGCACGATCGCGAAGCTATTCGAACTCAGCCCCACGCAGTTCGAGGAGCTCATCCGCTCGGTCGCAATCGCCGGTCTTGTCGACGTGCGCCGTAACCGATTGTGGAACTCCCCTGACGGGCGGACATTCGAGAACACCTACCGCGTGGTTCCCCGAACCATTGCAGCGAGCATCGTGGCTGATGTCTACTTCGCTGGCCACGCGACCGCCGTACGCATCAGCGACATCAAGACTGCGCTGCCTGACCTTCTCCCGGGCATCCTGCAGACGCAGATCTACGCCGCGTTACTCGGCGCCGAACAGCCGATGGTGCCCCCCGCGGCCGAACTTCTCGCCGTACTTCGCGACCTAGGATTGGGCTCTGAGGGTGACGAACTCTTGCGCACCTACGCACTCATCAACCCTGAGTGCACCCGTTTCGTTTTCGAGTACCTGAAGCAGGCCGTGCAAGATGCGGCCCAGGGAAACGATGAACAGTCCGCCGTCGGAGCAGCCGATGTCCTCGCTGCGCGCGTCGCAGACTCGCTTCAGGCAGAGAAGATCGAGTGGGTCGGACTCTTCTTTGACTCACTGACCCAACTGGATGCGCGAGGGTGGGACTACGCGACGCCCATCAAGACGGTGGTCGAGAACGTCCACGACGCCAGAACCGGTGATTTCCCCGCCTCGACGGCGATCGTGCACCTCTGCGCGGCAATGGCGAGTGACCAAGCTCAAGATCTGCCTGACCACGTCTGGTACCAACTCGCATGTTGTGTCCTCCAGCCGACCTTTGACGGGAACTACATGAGCCCCGAGAAGGTGAACTCGTTCGTCCTGCAGTCGTTCACCTGGCTCGGAGAAGACATCCACGCCATGTATGACGCGCTCGAACCGGAACTGGTCAGTCGACTCGCCAGGGCTTCGGACGCCGAACTCCCAAAACTCATCGACGTCATAAGCAAATGGGAACACATCGCCAGCGGATACCCCCTTCCTCTCGGCGGCATCCCGAACTCAGGGCAGCAGACCGCGGCTCGACGGGTCGCGGTCTCGATCGCCAAAGCCATCGCCCCACTGGTCACCACCCCAGGCCTGCGAGCAGTCTTCAACCGAGCAGCCTCCAGGCTCGAAATCAAGCTTGACGAACCTGATGAGCTCTTCGCGGCGCTGACCACCGAGCGCGACCGCTCCGAAGATTGGGAAGAGGATCGCCGTCTCCGAGACGCTGAGCTCGACCGAGTGCTCGCTGCCTACATCGAACAACCGCCCAGCGTCATCATGACCTGGCTCGTGGACCATGACAGTGACCTCGCCATTGCCGGGCACAGGTCAGCAAGGTGGAACATCATGGTCCACCTCTCCACGCGTCCCGACCCCGAGGTCTGGCTCCGTGCAGCGCTAGACCATGGACTGGGTCGGGCAGTCAGCCCTCTCATCAGCAGATGCGTCGACAACGGCGTCTTGACTGTTCCTCTTGCCATGGAACTCCTCGGCGACGCCTACGGGAGAGGCTCTCTTATCAGCTCGGTCATCAGCAAGTGCGAAGACACCGAGCTCGCGAGTCTCGTCGTCGACGCCCTCACAGTCGATGACATCCAGGACCTCGACTCGTCCTACGCCATCCGTCACGCATCCGACACCACCCGTCAAGCGCTGTTCACCCACCGCGACCCCAAGGTTCGAAGCAGTGCCGCCGCTTTGTGGGCGGCCGAGATGTCGTACTCCTCAGAAGAGATACCAAACGACTCCGACTGGGCTACGGCCATGAGCGACCTCGCCGTCCCATCAGGCACGATGCGCGACCACATGCAGTCCAAAGCGCTCCACATTCTCGCAAAGACGAAGCCAGAGACCTACATGAGTCTGCTGGTCAAGCACGTCGAAGCGCTCGAGGGCAACGATGACTTCGACGAGTGGGAGGAAAGCGCGCGTGAGCTGAGCAACGCGCACCGTTTCGAACTCTGGAACCAGGTGCGCGAAAGCCCGATGGCCAAGAACCTCTTCTGGGTCATCTCAGCCGCAGACATCGAGTGGATCACCACAGCCGTATCCGACCCGAACTTCCCGCTGTCGCTCAGCACGCTGCTGCACGCGACGCGATTCCAGCACGGCAAGCGATACCCGCTGAAGGTTCTTGCTGTCATGCTCCGGCCACTCAACTGGCAGCCCGATGACCTTCTCTGGACCCTCGATGTCGGAACGCACTGGGGCGAAGACCACGAACGGCTCGAACGGCACCTCAAGGTGTGCCGTGAACTGGCTGGGGAGTCCGAACCGGACCTCGTGCGGCTCGGTGAGCGTGGCGTCGAGACCTTTGAACCGCGCTTGGCTGAGGCGAGAAGGGCTGCGCGACGCGCTGCGGTGCGCGGGACACTCGGCTACTGACATCGCGGACGCCGATTCCGCCGGGGTCGCGTTTGGGCCCGACCTAACTCGAAGTCGGTCAAGGTTTCGCGACCTAACCAGCAAGAGGTCAGGAGCCTGATCCCAGGTGCGCCGTGGATCACCCCGAACAGCGCGGTCATCAACTCGGAGAAATAGCTGTCCGCGAGGACCGCAACTAACCCTGATGCACGTCGTGTGCCTGGTTGATTGAATAGCGCCGTGAGCGACACCGATTCCGAGCAGCAGTCCGCTACGCCGTCGTCAGACCTGATGCCTGTGGAACTTCCGTCTATGCCAGAGACGGTCATCGACCCGGATCTGTTCCGACTGACGATGACGGTCGTCGCGCATATGGACGCGATGGTGACTGAGTACTTCGCTCAAGAAGGCTACAAGTACACGCCGTACCGGGAGAAGCGGCAGGTGAAGGCTTTCGACTCGGGTTGGCCGAACGTGTACTCCAAGGAAAAGGACGAGTCTCGTGTCGCCCCGGCCGAGTTGTTCGCAAACAAGGCCAGCGGCATCGACCCGTTCGCCTACGACGACATTTCCGGCATGGCCGAGCTGAAAGAATACGTCACCACAACCGAGACCGTGCACGAGAGAATTCGGCCGCAGATCGTTGGCGGAACGATTCCCGACGACTTGGCCAAGTCCTTGGTGGACACGACCATCGTGCTGCTTCCATCGAGCATCTACGACCGTGCGACCGCGCTCGGCCTGGGGATGGCCGACCCGGCCGTCGCCGACCTGTATCTGCAGAGGGAGAGGTCGTGGCTCGCGCCCACGTTGGCCTACCAGCTCGTGGTTCCTCTCCTGCTGACCGACTTCGACATTGGCGACGAGGGCCTTCAGGTGGATGAAGTCACTCGAATCGAACGACTCACTGACGACGACCTGCGCCGCATCAGCGAAGTCGACCGGTTCACCGTAAAGACCCCGCTCGCTGACGCAGCAAAGTGGGCCGTGGTCGTTGACATGCCCGCGATGGACAACATCGGAGGGGGCCGGAAGCTGTTCACCCAGGAGGCCCCGATCGACAC
The DNA here is from genome assembly GCF_045207335.1 of Nocardioides sp. NBC_00850. Lineage (NCBI taxonomy): Bacteria > Bacillati > Actinomycetota > Actinomycetes > Propionibacteriales > Nocardioidaceae > Nocardioides > Nocardioides sp. NBC_00850. Next base: position 4,471,528 of record NZ_CP108845.1, on the reverse strand, counting down.
CAGTGGTATCACGGCCGTCTGCGAAGCCATCCGCATCGTCTCTCTCGCACGCCCCGGGTGGGCTCGCGTGTTCCGTCGCCCGCGTGACTGGGCGGAACATTGGGAAGATCATCTCCCAAACTTGAACCACGTTTTTACTGCTCGCCGCTATCCCTTGTACTTCGAGAACGGCGGGTGGCTCAAAGAACACAGGGCGGTGACCGCCGAGGAAGCAGCGCAACTTCCGGAGGTCGCAGCAGCTCTGAAGACCTCCAACGCACAGGCAAAGCTTGCGTCCAGGCGGCTTTCGATGGCATTGCTTCGCGATGCGCCGGATGACCAGCTCATCGACGCGTGCATCGGGCTCGAGGCTCTGCTCGGGCAGAAAGGCGCTGAGATCTCGTACCGCGTCTCTGTCCGGGCGGCTGCCCTCCTCGCATCCAAGACCGATGATCCTCGTGACCCCGAATTGACGTTCAAGGTTGCCCGGAAGGTCTACGACCGGCGCTCCGAACTGGTCCACGGCAGCACCAGCGGCAAGCACGCGACGGTTCAGCCGCAAGAGGGAGGGCCGGAGTTCTCCACCCACTCGGTCGCCGTGTGGTTGGTTCGGGAGGTCCTCCATGAGCGCCTCATCCGGTCCGACTGGTCCGTCGAGGACCTCGACGCGATGGTCTTGAAGGGTTTGGCACCGGCGAATCCGACCGGCCCGAAAGTGGACGTCGAAGACGCGCAGGCGGCTGCGGCTGAGGAATCGACCCGCGGAGACGGCTGACCCACCAGCGCCATTCGGACTCGAGCAGGCTCCCAACTATGGCGACAGGAATGGCTGGGAGTCGGGTGTCGGACGTTCCTGTCGAGAGCGCAGGGTCGGGCGCGAGCAACGCTGTGGGCGGCCTTCGCCGGTGACGCAGCGCGCCTCTGCGGCTCGACGTACACGCCCAGCCGTTGATCGACGTGCGTCATACCGCCACGAGCGCGCTACATCGCCGCGATGGGTCACTCACCGAAGGGGCGGGCTGTCGAGGTCTCCCTTCCTATGGCGTCCCTTTGGCGTCCCTATGGCGTCGTCGTGGCGAGGAGGCGTCGCGCACGACGACCCAGATCGCTCAGATCCACCCGACCCTCCTCAGCCGCGGCCGCCAGACGCGCGGCGAGGTCCATTGCCTCGTCGAGCTCGGGTGCGGTGACCGCGGACTCCTGGCCCATATCGCGAAGGATTGTGATCTCGGTCCTGGACGCGATCAAGGGGTCGGTGACCCCGTCGATCCAGACTCGAGTGCGGCGGCCATCGCCGCGTTCCTCCCCGGTGATGCGCTCCAGGGCGAAGATACGGTCGGCGCGCGCGAACTTTCCGAAACCCAATGCCACCATCCGGGAGTCCGATGCCATGTAGTCATCTTGCCATCACGCATCGAACTCTGATCTGGCGTGCAACCCCAGCTGACAGAAATGGTCCCGCGTCATACCGCCGCGACGAGGTGTCAATGGAGTTACCGATGATGACGCACTGAAGAGGACGCCGCCGGATCGATAGGGTTCGTGCATGACGCCAGAGAAGGTGCTGGAGCTTGTGAACGCCGGCGAGTCCGAAACTGTCGAGTTCAAGGCCGGGCTTCCGAATCCAACGCAAATTGCACAACACTTGGCAGCGTTTGCGAACGCGAGCGGAGGTTCTCTTGTTCTAGGTGTTTCGGAGCAGAGCGGCACGCCCCACGTGGTCGGCGTGGATGCTGACCGCGCTGAGATCTACGTGGGAAAGGCACTTCAACTTCTCGAGCCATCTCCCGCAGTATTGACGACTAGGACCTTCGTTGGCGCAGACGAAGTCGTGGTCGTCGAGGTCGTGGCTGGCCGACGTCTAACGCTCGCGCCAAGTGGCTTGTTTGTCCGCACTGGCGAACGCGACCGACCGCTCACCCCAAGCGAAGTTGTCGATCGAGTCAATCGATCGAGCGTTGGTGACTCCCAACGGGAGATTGAGACCCTCGCAAAGGCGGCAACGAACCTGACAAACCAACTTGAGGAGCAGAAGCCCCTCCTCGAGAAGCTGAATAGGGCGAATAGCCCCTGGCGTAAGGGCTTCTGGGTCGGGGTCGGAGCGGTAGCGGGCGCAGTCGCGAAGGAGTTGGCGCAGTACCTCTGGTGACTGGCGGTGAGCCACTGGCGCCCCGCATCCTTCAATGGACGACTGACCAAGTTCGCGTGAAGACAGAGGACCACGTCATGCCGCCGCGAGTGTGAGACTCCTACCCCTGCTCGGTCATGCTCATCCAACGATCGGGCGGCGCCTTGTGAGCCCGAATCGCCGCCTCCTCCAGGATCTCCCAGCGGTCCAAGACGTGCCGTTCAAACTCAGACGGAAGGCGCACGCGGTGGTCTTGGACGTAGTGCGCGAGCCCCTGCGGCCACAGATACGAGCCGTCGGTCAGTTCGGCGTTTCCGTTGGCCGAAAGATCGCAGATCCGACAGGGCGAGAACCCCATCATGTGCAGCACGGGCAGACCACCTTGAAGGTACGCGACCACGAGTTCCCGCTCGTCGTCATCCCAGGTCTCATCAAGGTGCCCGCGCGGATCTGGCAGCGTGGGTTCGTACTCGCTGCGCCAATACCCGACACGGATGAGGCTCGTCATATCGACATCCTGACGCAGCAGTCGCGACGTGTCGCTACAACGTGCCCACTCGGACCCGCCGGACGCGGCTTCGGAACTGCGTCATACCGCCGCGAGTGGCGTACGCCTTGGCTAGAAGTTGAGTCGCGGTTGGTCATAGAAGGTCGGCGGCCCGGGCCCGAACTCGACTCCGGCGAAGGTGCCAGGTGGTCCGGTGTGCGAGCCGGCCACGAAGCGAAGGATGGTCCCGTCCGGATCCGCTACATCCATAGCGATGCCGAACTCCCCGCGATCGTGAATCTCGCCGTGCGCGATGCCCAGATCGACACACCGAGCGACCACCGTCATCATCTGTTCGGGCGTGCTGACCATGAAGGCACAGACGTCGAAACCGTCCAGTACCGGACCGCTCGCGCAGTACTCGCGCTGCCGAAGGCCGATCACGAAACCGGCAGCGTGGTCGGCGAGCACGATCCCCCGGACCGCCGAGTCCTCGTAGAACTCAGCCGCCAGCTCGAGGCCGAACAGGTCGGAATACCAACGCGCACTGCGGGCCAGATCGCTCACCGGGAGCTTGATCTGGCGCACGCCGACAATCGGGAGCTTCATGCCTCGCAGCATTCCGCAGCCACGAGGCACCAGTCGACATGAGTACGCGTGTTTCACCATCGGTGATGAGTGCCGCCGCAGGGTGTGCAACTTTACGCCGCGATGGACTCGTCACCCAATGCTCGACACCGAGAACATCGCGGCTGAGGGGACGCAGCACCGGACGACATGAAGATCGCATCAGGGTCGAAGAGCCGTACCTCAAACCAAGTAGGGGCCGAACCGGGCTGCCGAGGTGAACGTGACCGGGGCGATGGTGGACAGATGGATGCATCGCAGCAGACGGCGGATGAAGTGGCCGAGCGGCTTTTCGGGTCGCTCCTCGGGACGGTGGAGATTGTCTCGGTCTTCATCGGGGATCGGCTTGGGTGGTATCGATCGCTGGCTGATGAGGGGCCGGCGAGTGCGGTCGAGCTGGCGGGGCGTACGGGGACACAGGTGCGGTACGCGCGGGAGTGGCTCGAGCAGCAGGCGGTGGTGGGGCTGTTGGTGGTCGATAAGGACGGGGAGCCTGACGATCGCCGATTCGCCATCCCGGCGAGCACGGCCGAGGTGATGACCGACTCGACCAGTTTGGCTTATCTGGCGCCCATCGCCCGGATGTTCGGGGCGGTTGGGCCGGCGCTGCCTCGGCTCCTGGAGGCGTACCGGAATGGTGGCGGGGTCAGCTGGGACGAGCTCGGTGATGACGCTCGGGAGTCGCAGGCGGACGCCAATCGGCCATGGTACGAGAAGCAGCTCGGGCCGGCGCTGGCTGGCGTGCCCGCCGTCCACGACGTTCTCTCCGAGCCGGGGTGTCGGATTCTCGACGTGGGTAGCGGTGGGGGATGGTCGAGCATCGCCTTGGCTCGCGCGTACCCCGAGGCCACCGTGCTCGGCATCGACATCGACCAGCCGTCGGTCGACATGGCCGTGGCGAACGCACACGAGGCGGGTGTCGGGGACCGGGTGCGTTTCGTGTGCCAGGACGCAGCCACGCTCGAGGAAGGGACGGTCGACGTCGCTTTCGCCTTCGAGTGCGTGCATGACATGCCCCGGCCGGTCGACGTGCTCAGTGCGGTCCGGAGGACGCTCGTCCCGGGCGGATCTCTGGTGGTGATGGACGAGGCCGTGGCGGACAGCTTCGCGCCGGACGGCGACGAGTTGGAGCGGATGATGTACGGGTTCAGCCTCTTCGTGTGTCTGCCGGACGGGCTCTCGTCGCCCCCGAGCGTCGGGACCGGGACGGTGATGCGGCCATCGACCCTGCAGGGCTACGGCGAGGCCGCGGGCTTCAGTGGGTTCGAGGTCCTCCCGATCGAGGGGTTCGGGTTCTGGCGGTTCTACCGGCTCTTCTGATCTCGTCGGCAGGTCGGGCTTTCGTGGCGGCGTACCGTGGGCTCGAACCACTAGCTCGCCTGAGGCGGCGCCATGAAGATCACCTCGTCCCGAGCCGTCGCCACGGTCCTCGGTGCACTCGCGCTCGGCGGGTGCGGCGCCGAAACCCCCTCGGTGACAAGCACGCCTTCGACACCGTCAGCGTCGCCGTCGGCCACGGCAACCTCGACCCCGCCAGCGCCGGCCTCGCCGTCGGCCACCGAGACGACACCGCTGTCCTCCGACGGCCGGCCGATGCGCGGGGAACTGTCCATCCCGCGCATCGGCGTCACCGATCTCGAGGTCGTGCCCTATCGAGGATGGACCGACGACGCTCCCGGGACCGAGATCCAGAACGGCGGTGTGGCGGCCAGTCCGTACGGTCCTCGCGGCGGCACCGGGCCTGGTGGGATCGGTAACTACCAGGTGACCGCGCACCGGCTCTCCTCCACGCAGGCGTTCCTCCGGCTGCCCGAACTCGAACCAGGTGACCGGGTCCGGGTGCGCACCGAGGAGGCGACGTACGTCTATCGCATCACCGGCACCCGGGAGACGTCGTTCCGGTCGACGGCGTCGCTCCGCGCGCAGCGCGCCGCCGTCCCCGGCCAACCCGGCCGAGAGCCCACCCGCGCGATGATCACGCTGTCGACCTGCGCCACGCCTGAGGACCACGCGGCCGGCAACTACTGGTCCGACGAGTTCGACAACCCCGAGCACCGTATCGACAAGATCGGGGTCCTCGTCGCCATCAGGTGAATCTGAGCCACGCTCGTACACCGTGCGCCTGCGCGTGCAATTCCCCACCGTGCTCGCGAGGATCTGCTGAGATGAGCAGGTGACGCAGGGATTGAGGTGGCGGCGACTCGTGAGGTCGCGCAGCAAGCGCCCCAGCGTCCGGGCGGCCTGGGCGGGAGGTGTCGTTGCTCTTGGTCTGCTCGCGTTGTATGTGCCTGCGTGGGCCGACGCGACGTCGGGCGAGCATGTCGAGCGCGCTGAGGTCGTCGGCATGGAGACCCTTCCCGAGGGGCAGGCCAATGCGTGCACGACCGTTGAGGTCGGAGGATCGGGCCAGCCGAAGGTCGAGCGTCATCGGAAGTACGAGATCACCTGGCGGTCGGCGGACAAGCCTGTCGGACAGCCAGCAGTGTTCACCGCGTACTCGTGCGACCGTTACGAGATGGGTGACGAGCGCACCGTCATCCGCGGTCCGGATCATCGCGTGACGATGGTCAATTGGCTCAACGCGAATGTGTATCGCGTCGCGCTGCTCTGTCTCCTGGTCGGTGCATTGGTTGGCATCGTCGTCTTCATCGCGCTTCCTCGTGCCGGCACTGACCGAGGTGCCGTGATCTGAACGTGACTGGTCTTGGACGGCTCGTGCGTGAGTGACGATCGACATCCGTGACGTGTCGGACGGGCACTGTGCGCCGACGTACAACCCCCGCGTGGTCGGCGACCTCGTGGCGAGGTGGGTCGCGCGACACGGCCAGGAGCCGACCGACCTGGCTACCCCATGAGTGATCGGTCGTGGAGGGGCTTGTCGAGCAGCGTCGCAAGAGCTGCATCGACGATCTCCAAGAGCTTGCCGCGCCCCAGACCCTGGTTGGACTGGACCGACAGGCCGTGCCAGAGCGTTTGTGTTAGAGCGGCGAGCGTCGCCGGCGCGATGCCGATCCCCGAGTGACCCTCGCTGTGTGCACGTTCGATGCGCTCTCGGAGCTGCCGCTCGTTGGACGCGTGCAGTTCGCTCACATAGGTCCGGGTGTCGATGGTGCCTGGTGCGTCGGTCATCGCCGCACTACTGATCAGGCACCCCGGATGCCGAGCGCTGGGTTGGGTGAACTCCACCACTGAGCGACGAAGGAGCAGGCTCAGGACCTCGCCGAGATCGGGCTCTGCGCACGCCTCGTCATAGATGGTCCGGTAGCGCTCGGCATATGTGCGAACGGCCTCTTCGAAGAGGCCGGCTTTGCTGCCGAACGCGGCGTAGATGCTCGAGGTGGACATTCCCAGGCCCTCGCTGAGCGCTCGGGTGGTCGTGCCGGAGTAACCCCGGCTCCAGAAGAGGCGGGCCGCCGCCAGCACCGCATCGTCTCGATCGAACATTCGGGGACGTCCGACGGGTCGGGAACTCATGACTTGCATTATAGAGCGTTCGCTTCATAATAAACTTTATGGAGCGAACGTTTCAGAAATCTGTCCCGACCGGTGCCGGCCGCTGGGTCACGGTTGATGTATACGGAGACGGCGACCGGCCCGGGCTGCTCGTGGTGCCGGGCGTGATGAGCGATGCCAGGGGATGGCGACACGTGGCTCGGGCCATGACCACGTGGCCGTCGGTCTCGATCGTCAACCGACGCGGACGCGCGCCGTCGGGCCCGCTCGGAGACGAATACTCGCTTCGGACCGAGGTCGACGACCTGACCTCCGTGCTCGAGCAGATCGGCGAGCCCAAGGCCCTCTTCGGCTGGAGCTACGGGGGTCTCATCGCTCTCCTGCTCGCTTCCGAGCGCCCGGTCGAGCACGTGATCGCGTACGAACCCGTTGCACCGGGTTTCGGTGGCCATGCGCTGCCGTCCCTGCGGGAGGCCGATGAGCTCGGGGACTGGGATCGCAGCGTCGAGATCGTGAACCGGCAGGTCTCGGGTTTCTCGGGGGAGCATGTCGAGCTCCTCCGCTCCGACGGCAACGCATGGACGACACTGCGTCAGCTCAGTGAACCGCTCTATGTCGAGCTCTTGGCGCTCTCGCGGGCCGAGATCCCAGGGTCGTTGGGGTCACAAGCGGGCTCGGTCGACCTGATCATCGGTGAGGACAACGTCGACATGGCGCCGTACGGCACATCGTTCGAGCAGGTCAGGGCCCGGTTGCCGCACGCCGAAGTCCATCGTCTGCCCAGGCAGGGACACCTCGCCCACGTCGACGCACCTGAGGCGCTTGGCCGCATGCTCGACTCCCTGGCCGGGTCGTGGTGAGAGCCGGGCTGCGTTCGACGCCCCGCTTGCGGTGGTCTCGGCCACGCAAGGCTTCGGGCTAGCCGCCCAGGTTCCGACGCTGGTGCATCCGCCCGTTCCCGTCGAGCTCGATGACGGTGTCGATGCCGATCCGCTCCAGGAACCCGTGGTCGTGGCTGACGACGAGCAACGCGCCGCGGTAGGCGTCGAGGGCCTCGGCGAGCTGCTCGACGCTGGTGATGTCGAGGTTGTTGGTCGGCTCGTCGAGGATCAGCAGCTGGGCGGGCGGGTCGGCCAGGAGGAGGCGGGCGAGGGAGACGCGGAAGCGTTCGCCACCTGAGAGCGTACGCACCGGGCGGTCCACGCTGTCGCCCCGAAGCAGGAGCCGGGCGAGCTGGTTGCGGATGGTTCCGGGCGGGAGGTCCGGGGCCACGCTGCGTACGTTCTCCATCGCGCTGGCCTCGTCGTCGAGGCCGTCGAGGCGCTGGGGGAGGAGGCCGACCAGGTCGGTGAGAAGACGGCCATGCGGCCGCCCTGGCACCGGGTCGCCGCCCTGGACGATCTGGTCGATAAGGGTCGACTTGCCGGAGCCGTTCGCGCCGATCAGCGCCACCCGCTCCGGTCCCTGGATCACGACGGTCCGGTCCTCGTCCTCCAGCTCCGCGATCCGCCGGCCGCGGGGCACGCCAGGATCGGGGAGGGTGAGGTGGATGTGCTCCTCGTTGCGTACGCGGCCACCGGCCGCATCGACGGCAGCCTGAGCAGCCTTCACCTTGTCGTCGAGCGTCGAGCGGAGCGAGCCGGCGGACGCCTGGGCCTTGCTGGCACGGTTGCCGGCGAGGATCTTCGGGATCCCGCCGTCCTTCTGGGTCTTCTTCGCGGTCCGCTCGCGGCGGGCGAGCTTCGTCTCCGCCTCGATGCGCTGCCGCTTCTCGACCTTGAGCGCCTGCTGCGCGGACCGGGCGGCCTGCGAGGCGGCGGCCTGCTCCTGCTCGCGGTGCTCCTTCCAGGCGCTGTACGGTCCGCCGTACGTGCTCAGCGTGCCGCAGAACAGCTCGGTGGTGCTGTCCATGTGCTCGAGCAGCTCGAGGTCGTGGCTGACGACCACGAGCGTCCCGGGCCACTGGTCGACGAACTCGGCGAGCTTGGCACGGGTGGCTCGGTCGAGGTTGTTCGTGGGCTCGTCGAGCAGTGTGATCGGGGTGCGGCGGATGCGGAGGCCGGTGATCGCGATCAGCATGCCCTCGCCGCCGGAGATCTCGGCGACGCGACGGTCGAGGTCGGTGGCGGAGAAGCCGATCTGGTCCAGGGCCTCGTCGGCACGGGAATCGATGTCCCAGTCGTCGCCGATCGCGTCGAAGTGGCGCTGGTCGACCTCGCCGGCCTCGATCGCCCGGATCGCGGCGAGGATGTCGTCGATGCCGAGCAGGCCGGCGATCGTCGTGTCCTGCCGCAGCGTGAGCGTCTGCGGCAGATAGACGACCTCGCCACTGGCGTCGATCTTCCCGGAGGTCGGTGTCAGCTCGCCGGCGATGAGGCGTAGCAGGGTGGACTTGCCGGCGCCGTTGCGACCGATCAGGCCGGTCCGGTCGGTGCTGAAGGTGCCGTTGACCCGTTCGAGCGCGACGGTGCCGTCGGGCCACTCGAAGGTCAGGTCGCGCAGGGTGATGGCGGATGGGGTGGACATGGCTGTGTTCTCTCGTCTCTTCCGTCGAGCGCCAAGAGGGCGCGACGGGATCAGGTACGTGTCGGCAGAAACGCGAACGTGCCGGAGAGCCCCACGCGTCGACGCCCGGGAAGGGCGGACGCGCGTGTGCGTCGAGAAGTGATCGTTCACCGGTGCGGGATCCCCGCACGGGCGAAGCCACCGGCAGTCCGGTGGCTAGATCTTGTCCACTTCGATCAGCTCCACGTCTTCACTTTAACAGCCGTGCGGGCCCGCTCACCCGACGAACCCTTCCTGCTCCGCCTCCACGAACCACGGTGCTCGGCGGAGGACGGGCAGCACATCATCGGGCACGTCCAGGAGCACCAGCTCGATCTCGTCGGAGGCGAGGTCGTCGCGCAGCGAGCGGAGGGTGTTGAGCAGCGGGACGGTGACGTGGGTGAGGGTGGAGATGTCGAGGGTGACCGTTCGGGGATCGGCGGCCTGCACCAGCGCGAGCGCCGCGTCGTAGGTGGCCTGGGCGTTGCCGGTGTAGAGGTCGCCGGTGAGCAGCAGCGGCAGCACCCCCGCCGGCACCGAGGACGGGGGCGCGAGCCGGCGCACCCGCGGCTGGTTCACCGCGCGGATGACCAGCAGCAGGGTGAGACCGACCCCGACCGCGACGCCGAGGAGCATCCCGCCGGTCAGGCCGACGGCGGCGACGGCGACGGCGACCCAGAGCTCTGCCCGGTCGATGGCGGCGTACGTCCAAAGCTCCCGTGGATCGAGCAGACCGGCCACGGCGACCAGCACCATGGCGGCAAGGATGGCCTGGGGCAGGTCGGCCAGCAGAGGCGCCAGCGCGAGCGCGACGAGCAGCGCCAGACCCACCGTGACCAGCCCGGAGAGCTGGGTACGAGCACCCGAGCGGAGGTTCACGGCCGACTGCGAGAACCCGCCGGCCGGCGGGAGCGACTGGGTGAGCCCACCGGCCAGGGCGCCGATGCCGGTGGCGACCAGCTCGCGGTCCACGTCGATGGCAGGCTCGTGGCGACGCCGGTTGGTCCGCGCCACCAGCACCGTCTCCAGGAACGACATGAGCGCGATGGCGATCGCGCCGGGGAGCAGCCCGACCACGTCGTCGACCACCGGCAGGCTCAGCGACGGCAGCCCGGTCGGCACCGGGTCGATGAGGGCGAGGCCGCGGTCCTCCACGCCGCTGAGCGCCACCAACAAGATGCCTGCCGCGACGACGACGAGCGGCCCCGGCACGGCCGGCGCCAGCCGCCGGAGCACCAGGAGCATCACGATCGCGGCGATCCCGACCACCGCGGTCACCACCGAGAGCTCAGGGAGCTCGCGGGCGACCGCGACCAGCTCCTCGACGAAGCCTTCCGCCTCCGGGTCCGCCGACAGGCCGAGCAGAGCCGGCAGCTGGCTGGCGACGACGGTGAGCCCCACGCCGAGCCGGATCCCGGTCATGGTGGCGGGGGAGATGCTCTCGACCAGCGCGCCCAGCCGGGCCAGCCGCATGATCAGCAGACAGACGCCCACCAGGAAGGTCAGCGTGAACGCGGCCCGCATGAGCTCGTCGGGGTCGCGCTCGGGCAGGGTGGCCAGCGAGCTTGCCACCAGCACGGAGATGGTCGACGTCGTCGAGACGCTCAGCGCGCGTGAGCCACCCAGCAGGGCGTACGCCGCCATCGGCAGCAAGCACGTGTAGAGCCCGACGCTGGCAGGCATGCCCGCGATCGTGGCGTACGCCATGGCCTGGGGGATCACGACCGTCCCGGTCGCGAGCCCGGCGAGCACGTCACCGCGCAGCCACGAGCGGTCGTAGCCGCGCATCGTCGGGATCAGCCACGTCTTCACGACGCCACTCCATCGCGACCGGGCGGTCTGGCATGTCACCCGAGTCGGGGGAGGTCGCGCGCGGGAGGGCTTGCCTAGCCTCCGAGCACAGACACGAGGAGGTTTCATGTCCGACAAGCCCAACATCCTGATCATCTGGGGCGACGACATCGGCATCAGCAACCTGAGCTGCTACAGCGACGGGCTGATGGGCTACCGCACACCCAACATCGACCGGATCGCTGCCGAGGGCATCCGGTTCACCGACTCCTACGGCGAGCAGAGCTGTACGGCCGGCCGCGCGGCGTTCATCACCGGCCAGAACCCCTATCGCACCGGCCTGACCAAGGTCGGCATGCCCGGCGCGGACCTCGGTCTGCGCGCAGAGGACCCGACCATCGCGACGGCACTGAAGTCATTGGGCTACGCGACCGGGCAGTTCGGCAAGAACCACTTCGGCGACCGCGACGAGTTTCTGCCAACCATGCACGGCTTCGACGAGTTCTTCGGCAACCTCTACCACCTCAACGCCGAGGAGGAGCCGGAGCTGTACGACTACCCGCGCGAGGAGGAGTTCCCCAACTTCCGCAAGAGGTTCGGGCCGCGCGGCGTAATCCACTCCTGGGCCAACGGCGACGGCACCCAGCGCATCGAGGACACCGGTCCGCTCACCAAGGAGCGGATGAAGACGATCGACGACGAGGTCGTCCCCGAGGCGCTGCGATTCATGACCGACGCGAGCTCGAGCGACACCCCGTTCTTCGTGTGGCTCAACACCACCCACATGCACTTCCGCACCCACGTCAAGGACGGCAGCCGCGGCAAGGCCGGACGGTGGCAGTCGGAGTACCACGACACGATGGTCGACCACGACGAGTTGGTCGGGTCCGTCCTGGACTACCTGGACGAGAACGGGCTGGCCGACAACACCATCGTCATGTACTCCACCGATAACGGCCCCCACATGAACAGCTGGCCCGACGCCGGCATGACACCGTTCCGCAACGAGAAGAACTCCAACTGGGAGGGCGCCTACCGGGTCCCGGCCATGGTCCGTTGGCCCGGTCGCATCCCCGCCGGCGAGGTGCGCAACGGGATCGTCAGCCACAACGACTGGTTCGTGACCCTGCTCGCCGCCGCCGGTGACACCGACGTCGCCGACCGGCTCAAGACCGGGACGGAGCTAGCGGGCACCACCTACAAGGTGCACCTGGACGGCCACAACCAGCTCGACTACTTCACCGGCGAGGCCGAGGAGAGCCCGCGCAAGCACTTCTTCTACGTCACCGACGACGGCGACCTCGCAGGCATGCGGTTCGACAACTGGAAGTTCATCTTCCTCGAGCAGCGCCAGACCGGGACGCTGGCGATCTGGCTGGACCCGTTGGTGGTGCTGCGCGCACCCAAGATCTACAACCTGCGCCTGGACCCGTTCGAGAAGGCGGAGGGCACGTCGAACACCTACTTCGACTGGATGCTCGACCACGCCTGGCTGCTCATCCCGGCCCAGACGTACGTCGCGCAGATGCTGTCCTCGCTGATCGAGTTCCCGCCGCGGCAGACGCCGGCGACGTTCAGCGTCGACCAGCTGATGGAGAAGCTCAAGGCCGGCATGCCGAGCAGCTGATGACCAGCCAGCCCCTCACCAGGCAACCCAGCTCCAGGCATCCGGTCGTCGATCTGCCCGGCGGCACCTTCACGATGGGGTCCGACGACCACTATCCGGAGGAGGCCCCGACCCACCGCGTGCGGGTCGGGGCGTTCTCCATCGACGCCCACCAGGTCACCAACGAGCAGTTCGCGAAGTTCGTGCGCAAGACCCGCTACGTCACCGTCGCCGAGCGGCCGGTCGACCCGGCCGACTTCCCCGACGCGCCGCCGGAGAACCTTCAGCCGGGCTCGCTGGTCTTCACGCCGACACCGGGGCCGGTCGACCTGCGGCACGTCAGCCAGTGGTGGACCTGGACGCCGGGGGCGTGCTGGTCGGCGCCGGAAGGGCCGGGCAGCTCGGTCAAACGCCGGCCCGACCATCCGGTCGTCCACGTCGCTCTGGAGGATGCCCTGGCGTACGCCTCCTGGGCAGGTGGTGACCTGCCCACCGAGGCCGAGTGGGAGTACGCCGCCCGCGGCGGTCTCGAAGGAGCGGCCTTCACGTGGGGGGACGAGCCGCGCCCGGAGGGTCGGATCATGGCCAACACCTGGGACGGTCTCGACTTCCCGTGGCGGCACACCCGGGAGAGCGGCTTCTCCCGCACGTCCCCGGTCGGGAGCTTCCCGGCCAACGGCTTCGGGCTCTTCGACATGGCCGGCAACGTGTGGGAGTGGACCAGCGACTGGTGGACCGACCGGCATCCCGACGAGGTCGCGAAGCCGTGCTGCGTACCCGTCAACCCGCGCGGTGGCGATGCCGAGCAGAGCTTCGACCCCGCGCAGCCCCAGTTCCGGATCGCCCGCAAGGTCGTCAAGGGCGGCTCGCACCTGTGCGCCGACACCTACTGCCTGCGCTACCGGCCCGCGGCACGCCGCCCACAGATGGTCGACACCGGCACCAGCCACATGGGCTTCCGATGCGTACGCCGCCCCGGGACCCAGCAACCGAAGGAGACACCGTGAACGACCAACTGCTGCCGTCCTGGCGTCCGGGTGCCACCCGCGACGCCGTCATGGCCTTCCTCGACGCGGCCGAGGAGGTGCCCGTGGCCGACCGGATGGCCTGCTTCGACAACGACGGCACCCTGTGGTGCGAGCGTCCCACGTACGTCCAGTTCGACTTCTTCGTCGACGCGCTGCGCACCAGCGCGGCGGCCGACCCGTCGGTGAAGGAGCAGCCGGAGTTCGCGGCCCTGCTCTCGGGTGACCAGCAGGCGATCGGCGACATCGGGCTGGAGCGGATCGCGATGGCTCTCACCGGCCTCTTCGTCGGTCTCCCGCCCCAGGACTTCACCGCGCGGACCCGCGAGTTCATGGCTCGCGCCGACCACCCGACCCTCGGGCGACCGCATCGGACCTGCACCTACGTACCGATGCTCGAACTCATCGCCGAGCTGCGGCGCCGCGACTTCTCGGTGACCGTCGTGACAGGGGGAGGGACCGAGTTCGTCCGCGCCATCACCCAGGACCTCTACGGAGTGCCGCCCGAGGCGGTGGTGGGCACGCTCATCGAGTACGACTACGCCCCGGATCCGCCGCGCCTGAGCCGGTCGGGACGCCTGGTCGGTGCCGCCAACGAGGGCACGGCCAAGGTGTCGAACATCCAGACCCAGCTGGGACGACGCCCGATCCTCGCCGTCGGCAACTCCGGCGGCGACCGGGAGATGCTGGAGTGGGCGGCGGCCGGCGATGGTCCGACGCTCGCGCTGCTCGTCGACCACGACGACGTCGAGCGCGAGTTCTCCTACGTCAGCACCGCACAGACCTTCACCGAGCCCGAGCCGATCACCGACGTCGGCGCCCGGCTGGGCTGGACCGTGATCAGCATGGCCCGCGACTGGGAGACGATCTTCGACTGAACCGCCGAGTCGGCTCGTCAAGACGAGCCGACTCGGCGGGGAATCTTGTCAGTCGGGAATCGTGACGACCTCGATGACGTCGATGTCATCGGCACGCAGCGCGTGCAGGACACCCTGCAGCGCCTCCTGATCGGGGACCTCGCCGGTGAGCGTCGACTGCTCGTGATGCGCCTGGACGGCCAGCTGCGGGAACGCCTTCTGGAGCTCACGGGAGAGTTCACCGTTCACCCTGATCAGGACCCTCGTCATGGTCTTCCTCGACTGCTCACGTACTGCACGCTACGAATCACTTCAGCACCTTGGTTCACCGAATTCGGGTGAGGCTGTCCGCCGGCCGCGCCGGGATCGTCGATGACGAACGCAGTCAACGACAGCAAGGACGTGAGATGGCGACCCTGACGGTATGGAAGTACGACACAACCGAAGGCGCAGACCAAGCTGTGAAGAACCTCGAGGAGCTGGTCAGGCAGAACCTGATCATCCTCGAGGATGCCGCGACCGTGCACTGGGAGGTCGGCAAGAAGAAGCCGAAGACCAAGCAGCTGACCAGCACCAAGGCCATGGGAGCGATGAGCGGCACGTTCTGGGGCATGCTCTTCGGACTCATCTTCTTCGTGCCGCTGCTGGGCGCAGCGGTCGGCGCGGCGACCGGCGCTCTGACCGGATCGTTGACCGACGTGGGCATCGACGACGCCTTCATCAACAAGGTCCGCGACCAGGTCACCCCCGGCACCTCGGCACTGTTCCTGATGACCTCCGACGCGGTGGTCGACAAGGTGCACGAGGCGATGAAGGGCCACGAGGGCGAGCTGATCTTCACCAACCTCAGCAGTGAGCAGGAGAAGGCGCTGCGCGAGGTCTTCGCCGAGTGACGTCATGGCCAGCCTGACCGCGTGGGTCTACGACCGGATCATGGGCGCTTCAGACGCCGAGGTCTGGCTCCAGGACCTGCAGGAGCGTGGTGCGCTCACCGTCCATGACGCCATCACGCTCACCTGGTTCCCAGGAGCGGAGGAGCCGCAGATCGGCCATCTTCGCCACCATACGACCGGCGCCGCAGCCAAGGGCTCGTTGCTCGGTGGTCTTCTCGGGATCCTCGTGTTCAACCCGGTCGCGGGCGCCGTTGTGGGGGCGGCGTCCGCGGCCGCGGTTCAACGTCTGAGGCAGGCCGGCATCGGTGACGAGCTGCTCACCGAGGTCGCCGGCCACCTCGGGCCCGGCAAGTCCGCACTCGTCGTACTGAGCAGCGACGGGGACCCGGACGCGGTCGCCGCGGCCATGAAGCACGGAAACCCAACGCTCGTCTACGCCGAGCTGGACGACGAGGTCGCCGAGGAGCTCAAGGACATCCTCCGCGCCGAGACCACAGAACCGACTGACGACGGAGACTGATCATGGCGATGAACCAACCTCCCACCCGACGACTGCAGCCCACGGTCAACGCCGGCCGGCTCTGGGCGGGTGGCGCCGCCGCCGCGGTCGTGGCCGCACTGCTCGCGGTCGCCGGCATCGTGATCGCCCGCGGCATCTTCGACATACCCATCCTCGCGCCCGAGGGCGACGGGGTCTGGGGCGACGCCTCGACGTGGTGGTACGCCGTCTGGGCGGCGATTGCCGGGTTGCTGGCCACGGCCGTCGCCCACATCCTCCTCCTGACCACACCGCAGCCGCGGACATTCTTCGGCTGGATCGTCGGCCTGGCCACCGTCATCGCGGCGCTGTGGCCGTTCACGTCCGACGCGGGGCTGGACACCAAGCTCGTCACGATGCTGATCAACCTGGTGATCGGGATCGCCATCGGCTCGCTGGTGTCGACGGTCTCACGGAACGCGGTACTCCCCGAGGTCCGGTGAGGTCTCGCGGGCCAGGCGGTCTCAGATCAGCCCGCGCTCGCGTGCCTGACGCACCGCCGCCGAGCGCGTGTTCACGCCGAGCTTCTGGTAGATCGAGCGTACGTGGGTCTTCACGGTGTTCTCGCTGACCCCTTCGGCCTCCGCGATCTCGGGGATCGTCAGCCGCGAGGGGAGGTCGTGGAGCACGTCGACCTCGCGTGCGCTCAGCAGCGTGTCGATCACCCCCGCGGCGCGGTCCGCCTGCTCGGCGTGATGGGCGAGCAGAGCCGCGACGAAGCCCTCGGCGGGACCGAACCGTGAGCGGTTCCTCGACAGCAGCGGCTCCAGATGCGGCCACAGGTCGATGAACGGCCGGCGGAAGTTGTTGGGGACCGTCCACTCGAGCGCCTTCCGGAGTACGTCGAACGCGCGGACGTCGTTGCCGAGGGACGACTCCAGGGCCGCAGCCAGCACCTGCGCGTAGACGACGGTCGTCGGTACGTGGGCCGGGCGGGTCCCGTCGAGCACCGGCTCGAGCTCGGTCAGCGCGTCGCGGGTCCGTCCGGCGGCGGCGAGGATCTGCGCGTCCGGGATCGTGCACTCGGCGCTCCCCGGCATCTGGGCGCGGACGCGGGCCGCGGTCTGCGTCGCCCAGTCCTCGCTGCCGATGGCGAGGGCCACCCGGATCTCCTGGGGCGTGACGGCGCTGATCGCGGCGGGAGAGATGTGTTCGGCGGGCTCGATCTGCCAGATCCGCCGGAAGGCCTCGGCGGCCACGGCCCGCTCCGGTCCCGTCGTGGCCTCGAAGGTCGCCAGTGCGTGCATGCCGCGTACGCCGAGTTCGACCTCGGCGTTGTTCACGCCGTCCAGCGCTCGCATGCCGAGCTCGGCGTACTGCAGCTGTCTTTGGCAATCTCCGGTCTGGAAGGCGGTCCATGCGGCCACGACGTAGGAGTAGGCCAGCCGTGGCGAGTCCCGCCAGCCGTGCCGGGTGGCGAACGCGATGGCCTGGTCGGACCAGTCGAGGGACGCGTTGAAGTCGCACATCGCGCCGGTCATCCCGGACAGCTGTGACATGGTCTCGAGCACGACCTGGTCGTAGCGACGGCTGCGGGCCAGCACCAGCGCCTGCTCGAGGTCGTCGATGGCTCCGAGGTAGTCGCCGGCGCGCATCCGGGCGGGTCCGCGCTGGGCGAGGAGGACCAGGTTGACGTCGCTGTCTCCGGTCAGGGCGATGTCGAGGATGGCGCTGTCCTGCAGGGCCCCGACGACGTCGCCCCCGGCGAGGGCACGCTGGACGACGGCCGCGGCGACCATCGCTGCGTACGCCGGTTCGGATCGTGGATCGCCGGCCGGCACGACGCTCAGCGCATCGTCGGCCGCAGGAAGGTCGTTGACATCAAGCGCCGCCAGAGCGGTGATGACTGCGACCCGATGGTCGGTGGCGATCCCATCGCGGGACGCGAGGGCGGCGCGTACGAGATCGCCGCGGCCGGAGAGGATCATCTGGAGCCCGTTCGCGCGGAGCAGGGCGTCGAGCAGGGCCTGGTCCCCGCCCCGCGCCGCATGACCCAGCGCGGTCGCGGGCTCGCCGTGCGTGTCGAGCCAGACGGCGGTGGCCCGGTGCTGGTGTGCCGGAGCCTCGACGTCGCGTCGGGCCAGAGCGGCGAGCAGGCAGCTCCGCAGCAAGGCGTGGTAGCGGTACCAGGCCGAGTCGCCCGACTGGCTGACGAGCGCGTTCGCCGCGCACAGCCGGTCGAGCAGAGCGCCGGCGTCGGGTCGGCCGGAGAGCTGGGCAGCCAGGTCGATGGACAGATGGTGGGGCGCGCAGGTCGCGTAGAGGAACTCGACCAGCTCCGGGTCGAGCCGGTGGACGACCTCGGTCAGGACGTACTCGATCACCGTGCGGACATCGCCGTCGAAGGACGCGACGACCTCGGCAGGGTCGTCGCCACCGACCATGGCCGCGAGCACCGCCATCCGCAGCGCGGCGGCCCAGCCCTCGGTCAGGCCGACGAGATTCGAGATCGCGTCGGCCGTCATCGGTAGGTCGCTGGCCGCGAACAGCTCCAGCGCCTCGACGTCGGTGAAGGCGAGGTCCTTGCCGCGTACGTCCGAGAGCGACCCGTCGAGCCGCAGCCGGTGGAGCGTGAGCGACGGCTCGGACCGGCACGCCATCACCAGTCCCACCTCGGGCGGCAGCTCGGCGAGAAGGATGTCGAGCCCGCGCAGCACGTCGTCGTCGTGGAGCAGATGTACGTCGTCCAGCACGATCCAGCGCACCCCGGCGACCAGGAGCGACTCGACCACCTTCGTGACGAACCTCGGCTCGGTCCCCTGCGCGGGCGGAGTCAATCCGTCGAGCTGTTCGGTCCTCCCGGGCAGCCCGGCCAGGACGAGGGCCTCGATCAGCGCCGACCAGAACTCGTACGGCCTGTCGTCCTGCTGGTGCAGCGACAACCAGGCCACCGGTTCCTCCCGGGCAGCGGCGCGGGTGGCCCAGTCGGCCACGAGCATGCTCTTCCCGTAGCCCGCGGGAGCGCAGACCAGGGTGAACCGGCACTGCCCGACGGCGTCCTCGACCAACCGAGCCCGGCTGACGAACGTGGGCAGTATCCGCGGCACGCGCAGCCTTGTCGGCGCCACGTAGGCGCGAGAACCGGTGTCTAGCATACGCAAACGAAGGCTCCTCGCGTCTCCGATAAGTCTTTATCGGCAACCATCCAATCAGCGACTCTTCGGTGAAGTAAGGAGTCAAAGGACCCATATACGGGGCCGGGGATACGCACAGTCGGGTGGTCGCGCTCACCCCAATCGGGTGAGACCGACAGGCCGGACGGGCTAGACCATGGGGCCGTGAGCCTCAGGACAGAGAGCCCGGAAGAGCCGGCCACGAGCTGGCAACCGCAGGTCAGGGTCCTGGCGGTCGTGCTGGGATCCGCGGCGGTGGTCATCCTCGTGGCCGGGCTGCAGGCGGCCAGCGGCATCCTCGGGCCGCTGTTCCTCGCGATGGTGCTGACCATCGTCGTCCATCCGGCGCGGAACTGGCTGGCGCAGCGCCTCCCGTCCGGCGTCGCCACCGCCCTCTCCATCATCGCCGTGGTCGCCGGGATCATCGGTCTCGGCGTGTGCGTGGTGCTCGCGGTGGCTCGCTTCGCCACCTTGCTGGGCACCTACAGTGGTGTCGCCAAGGAGCGCGTCGAAGACCTGACCGACTGGCTGTCCAGGGTCGGCATCGGCACGGACGAGGTGCTCAAGATCGTCGAATCGTTCGACCTCTCGAAGCTGCTGTCCCTGGTCTCGGGCGCTCTCAACGGCATGTTCGGACTGCTGTCCACGATGGTCTTCATCCTGGCGTTGTGCCTGTTCATGGCCATCGACGCGACGGCGCTGCCGCGCCAGCTGGCCTCGGTCAGCCGCCGGCGCCCGGGCCTCGTAGATGCCCTGTCCTCGTTCTCGGTCGGAACGCGTCGCTACCTGCTGGTCTCGACGGTGTTCGGACTGATCGTCGCCGCTCTCGACACCCTGGCTCTCTACCTGCTGGGGGTGCCGGCGCCGTTGGTGTGGGGCCTGCTCGCGTTCCTGACCAACTACATCCCGAACATCGGCTTCGTGATCGGGCTGATCCCACCAGCGATCCTCGCGCTGCTGGACGACGACCTCGCGCTCATGCTCGCGGTCATCGCCGTCTACTGCCTCTTGAACGTGGTGATCCAGTCGGTGATCCAGCCGAAGGTCGTCGGTGAGGCCGTCGGCCTCTCGGTGACGCTGACGTTCCTGTCACTGATCTTCTGGTCCTGGATCATGGGCCCGATAGGTGCGGTGATGGCGGTCCCGTTCACCCTGTTCGTACGCGCGGTCTTCGTGGAGGCAGACCCGGCGAAGCGCTGGCTGATGCCGCTCATCGCGGGAAGCGCCCCGGTGGAGCTACTCGGGGATGGTGACGATCTCGATGACGTCGACCCCCAGAGAGCTGAGTAGGTCCAGCACGCCCTGCAGCTCCTTGGCGTCCGCGAGGTCACCGACCAGGGTCGTCGTCGCCCGCTGCGTGGCCCGGGTCAGGTGGGGGAACGTCTCGATCACGTCGTCCGACACCGACGAACCCACCCGGATGAGGATCCGGGTCATGAGCGCATCACGCCGATCAGGTGTCCGTTCACGTTGGCTCCAGATGAGTGGCCTGGACGTTGGTCTGACCAACGTAAGCGGCCCGGCGCCAGGAGCGGTCACCGGAAACGGGCGAGGGTGAGCAGACGAGCCCGGGGGAACACTGCTCACGTGGATGTGGCTGCCCTGCGGGGCCGGGTAGACGCCTTGGTCGCCCACGTCCCCCTGCTGCGGAAGCTCGCCACAGAGACCATTCGGATCGAGTTCATCGACCGTTGCATGCTGATCGCCGCCCAGGCGCTCCTGGCCATGGTGCCGATGCTGGTCGTGCTCGCGGCCTTCCTGCCCCAGCTCACCGGGCAAGCCCTGGAACAGGTCTCGCAGGTCACCGGCGTCGGTGACGAGGCGGTACGCCAGGTGTCGGGAGAGGTCAACCTGGACCAGGTACGTTCCGAGACCGGCGCGCTGGGCCTGGCGATCACGATAGTGTCGGCGACATCCTTCGGCCGTGCCGTCCAGCGGATGCTCGAGCGGGTATGGGAGCAGGAGCACGTCGGAGGCCTGCGCGGAGCCCGTCGCTGTCTGCTCTGGGTCGTCGCCTGGCTGGCCTGCCTCGGGGTGGTCAACACGGTCGTCGGCCTGCTCACCGACCCGGGGGACCTGCTCCGTCCGTTGCTCCAGATCCTGGGCGCGTGCGCCGTCTGGTGGGGGACCAGCTGGGTGCTGCTGTTCGGACGCACCCGGGGACTGCTGCTGCTCCCGGGCGCAGTGTTGACCGGCGTCGTGCAGGTCCTCTACAGCCGAGGCTCGGCGTGGCTGATGCCTGCCTACGTCGAGTCGAACGCCGAGCAGTTCGGCATGCTGGGCGTGATCCTCGCGCTCTCGACGTGGCTGATCGGCTTCGGCGGCATCATCGTCGGCGGTGCGCTGCTCGGCCGGCTGCTCGTCGAGGACCCGGTCGTCGCCTGGTTCGTGCAGCAGGTGCGTACGTTTCTCACCCGGAGAAGGTGAGGCCGGCGGAGGCCGGTCTGCGCTGAAGTCTGGCCATGGGTGAAGCAATAGGCGAGTCTCTGCCGATCGCCGTGGGTGTGCTCGTCAGCCCCATGCCGATCGTCGCACTGGTACTCATGCTGGTCAGCCGCCACGCCAGCTCGAACGGGACGGCCTTCGTCGCCGGGTGGCTGGCGGGCATCTTCGTGCTCGGTACGATCGTCGCTCTGCTCGTCGGTGCGGCCGGATCGGGAGACGCGGAGACCCCGACCTGGGCGGCCCTGCTGAAGATCGTCCTCGGAGCGTTGCTCCTCCTGCTCGCAGTACGCAGCTGGCAGGGCAGGCCGGACGAGGGAGAGCCCGCGCCGACGCCGTCGTGGATGGCGGCGCTGGACGAGTTCAACGCGTTCAAGGCGTTCGGCACGGGCGTACTCCTGGGATCGGTCAACCCCAAGAACCTGCTGCTCGTGGTCTCGGGCGCCAGCACGATCGCGACGGCGACAGCGGTGACCAGCGAGCGGATCGTGGCGATGGCCGTCTTCACCCTCGTCGCCAGCCTGGGCGTGCTGGTGCCGTTCGGCATCTACCTGATGGCCGGTGAGCGCGCGGCCCGGCTGCTGGAGGGCATCAAAGCCTGGATGATCGCCCACAACGCGGCCATCATGACGGTTCTCCTCGTCGTGCTCGGGGTCAAGATGGTCGGCGACGGAGTGGGGTCGCTCTGATGGACGCCTCCACCTGGGTCGGGAGCCTGGTCAGCGCAGCTCTCGTCGTCGCCCACATCACCATCTGTGTGGTGGCACTGGGTGTGATCCCCGGTGGCAGGAAGCCGTCGACGGGTCTGGCCTGGCTGTTCCTCATCCTGGCGCTGCCTGCGTTCGGTCTGCTCGCGTTCCTGCTCTTCGGGAGCACCAGCGTCGGCCGCAAGCGCCGGGCATGGCAGCGGCAGGTCAACGAGCTGGTCAGCGCCGAGATCCGGTACGACCCGGCGGCACAGACGGCTCCGGCGGGCCCCTCGGTCGGCGCCGTGCGACTCAACGAGCGCCTGGGATCCCTGCCGTTGACCGGGGACAACCGGGTCGAGGTCCATCCCGACTACGCGCGGACGTTCGCGGCGATGACCGAGGTCGTACGCAGCGCCAAGTGGTTCGTGCACGTCGAGTTCTACATCTCGGCCTGGGACGAGGACACCAGCGAATTCTTCGACGCACTTGTCGACGCCGTCACCCGCGGGGTGGAGGTGCGCTTCCTCTTCGACCACCTCGGGTCGCGCGGCATCCCCGGCCACCAGGACATGCTGTCGCGGCTCGAAGGCTCCGGCATCAAGTGGGCGCCGATGCTGCCGGTCCGGCCGCTGCGCGGTGAGCTCCGCCGGCCGGACCTGCGCAACCACCGCAAGATCCTCGTCGTCGACGGCGTGGTGGCGTTCGCGGGCTCGCAGAACCTCATCGAGCCCGGCTACAACAAGCCGAAGAACCACAAGGCGGGGCGCGAGTGGGTCGATCTGATGATCCGGATCGAGGGGCCGGCGGTGCGGGACCTGGCGGTCGTCTTCGCGACCGACTGGTACGCCGAGACCGCCGAGAGCATCCGGGACATGCTCCTTCCGCGCGAGCCTCTGGAGGTCCAACGGACGGAACCAGCCGCCGAGAACGTGGCGTGCCAGGTCGTGCCGAGCGGTCCCGGGTTCGTGACCGAGAACAACCTGCGCCTGTTCAACACGCTGATCTACGGCGCGCAGTCGCGGATCTGCCTGGTCAGCCCCTATTTCGTGCCGGACGAGTCGCTTCTCTACGCCGTCACGACCGCCGCCCAGCGGGGTGTCGAGGTCGAGCTGTTCGTGAACGAGGGCGCCGACCAGTTCATGGTCTTCCACGCTCAGCGCTCCTACTACGCCGACCTCCTCGACGCCGGCGTCCGGATCCGGCTCTACCCGGCGCCGTACGTCCTCCACACCAAGTTCTTCACTGTCGACGACACGATCGCCGTCGTCGGCTCCTCGAACATGGACTACCGCTCCTTCGCGCTCAACTACGAGGTCATCGTGCTGCTCGAGAGCGAGCAGGTGGTCGACGACCTGCAGAGCGTGCTCGACGACTACCGGGAGAGGTCGAGCGAGCTCAGCATCGAGGCGTGGTCGCGGCGCGGACGCAGGGCCGCGTACGTCGACAACGTCATGCGCCTGACGGCGGCTCTTCAGTAGCCGCCTCCTGGGTAGCCGTCGCGAGGGCGGCCTCGACGGTCGGGTAGACCAGCGGCGGGCCCTCCTCGGCGGCCTCGGTCAGGACGTCGCGCACCTGGCCCACGTCGCCGGCGAGCGCCAGGTCGGCGCCGAGGCGCTGTAGATCGGCACGCAGCTGGGTCAGCATCTCGGTGGCGGTGACGTCGATCGACGGCGTTGCCCGGCCGTCCAGCACGACCAGTCGAAGGTCCGGCACGTCCGTGGCGAGCTCACGGACCCGCTCGCGTACGAAGTCGGCGTTGACGAACAGCAGGGGCGCTTCGACCCTGACCACCAGGACACCCGGGACGCCTGCGTACGCCGGATTGCGACTCTGGTCGACCCACAGTCCCGGGTGCGCGGACGGACTGTCGTCATCGGTGCCCTCGACCGGGGCCAGCGGCGCGATGTGCGGCCGCGAGGTCCGCGCGATGAGCAGGACGACCGAGGCGGCGATGCCGATCACGAGACCGGGCAGGGTGTCGAAGACGAGCACGCCGATCAGCGCCGCGACGGCGCCGACGAAGTCGGCGCGGGCGCTGATCTGGTAGATCTTGGTGACCTGTCCGGTCCGGACCCGCCACAGCCGGCGCAGCGCGGAGATGTCGACGAGCTCGATCACCGCGGCGATCACGATCGCCGCGAGGGTGGCCTCGGGAAGGTCGGCGAAGAGCTTGGTCATGAACAACAGGGTGAGCAGCGTGAGCACTGCGGCGGTCACCGCCGAGAGCTGTGACTTCGCCCCGGCCGAGCCGTTGACGGCGGTCTTGGACAGCGAGCCGTTGACCACCATGCCGCTGGCCAGGCCAGCACCCAGGTTGGAGACGCCCAGGCCGAGCAGCTCGCGGTTCGGGTCGATGTCGTAGCCGCTCTTGGCGGCGTACGTCTTCGCGGCGCCCAGGCCCTCGGCGAATCCGACGAGCATCACGCCGACGGCGGCCGCGAGGAGGTCGCGGAACTCGGGAGCCGACACGTCCGGAAGCCCGATGGCGGGCAGGCCGGCGTCGATGTGGCCGACGATGGCGAGACCGCGTTCGTCGAGGCCGAGCAGGGCGGTGAGCCCGATGCAGACCAGCGCCACGATCAGGGAGGCGGGAAGGAGTGGCACCAGCCGCCGGAGCACGAGCAGGACGGCGAGGCTGCCGGCCCCGATGGCGATGGTCAGGGCATCGATGTCACCCAGCTGGCGCAGCAGGTCCCAGGTCTTCTCGAAGAAGTTGCCCGAGCCCTTCTCCACGCCCACCAGCGACGGCAGCTGTCCGATGATGATCGTCAGCGCGAGCCCGATGATGAAGCCTCTCAGGACCGGCTCGCTGATGAAGGCGGCCAGGAAGCCCAGGCGCATCAGGCCGGCGATGAGCGCGACGATGCCCGTCGCGATCGCCAGGCCGACGGTGAGCGCGACGACGTCGGCCCCACCGGACGCGAAGTCCGCCACGATCCCGGCCGAGAGTGCCGCGGTGGCCGACATCGGCGCGACGATCAGGTGGCGCGAGGAGCCGAGCAGGCTGTAGAGCACCAGGGCGGGCACGGCCGCGTAGAGGCCCACGACCGGCGGCACGCCGGCGATGGTGGCGTACGCCAACGACTCCGGTACGAGCACGGCCCACACGGTGAGACCGGCGAGGACGTCGGACCTGATCCAGGACGGCGAGTAGCCGCTGAACGACGGAGCGATGAGTCTGGCCACGATCGGTGAGGCTGCTACGACGGACCTGTTCCTGGATCGCCCGGAAGGGGTGAGCCTCGGGTCACCCCTCCCGGAGGGAGTCCACGCACGCCGCGGTGGTCGCTTCCCGGGAACCGCCCCCGGACCGGCCGGAATGAACCGGCCCAAGTCACCCGATGCGGGTGAGCAGCTTGGGCGCATCGCGTCCTAGCGTCGGAATCGTCCTGCCGCCCGGCAGGCGTGCGATACGTGGGAGGCACGATGGAACGCGGCCCGGTCGAGATCCTCTTCCTTTCGATGTCGGAGGACGTCGAGCTCGGCGACCTCGCGGCAGTGCTGCGGCAACCGGTCGAGAGCGGAGTGATCCGGATCATCGACTGCGTGCTGATGTCCAAGGACGCCGGCGGCAGCTTCCGGGCCCTCGACCTGGAAGAGGCCGAAGGTCTGCCTGCGGAGCTGTCGGGGCTTCAGATCGACCCCAACGACCTGCTGAGCGACGCCGACATCGAGACGTTCGCCACCGCCCTCGAGCCCGGCCAGGCCGGCCTCGCGGTCGTCTACGAGCAGGTCTGGGCGCGGGAGGCCGTCAGACAGATCCGGAGCGTCGGTGCCGAGGTCGAGCTGTTCCTGCGCGTGCCGCCCGAGGACGTCGACGTCGCCTTCGCATCCGCCGCCCGATAGAGAGGAGAAACGCTATGTTGCGCAGACGCATGGGCCGGCCCGGTCTCGTCGGCGCCGTCGCACGTACGGCAGTCATCGCCGGCACCGCCACCGCCACCTCGAACGCCGTCAACCGCCGACAGGCGGCCAAGGCCCAGGAACAGGCCGAGGCACAGGCGTACGAGCAACAGCAGTACGCCGCTGCCCAGCCGCCACAGCCACCTGCTGCGCCGCCCGCTCCGGCGGCACCGGCGCAGAGCGATCTGACCGGGCAGCTCGCCAAGCTGGGTGAGCTGCACAGCCAGGGGATCCTCAGCGATGAGGAGTTCGCAGCCGCCAAGCAGCGACTGCTCGGCTGACGGATACCAGGAGCAGGGGAGGACATGTCGACAGCAACTCTGACCGTGTGGAGGTTCGACACTCCTGAGGGCGCCGAGGAGACCATGCACGCGCTGGAGGAGCTGGCTGATGAGGGCCTCATCGACCTCCACGACGCCGCGGCGCTCTCCTGGCCGTCGAGCACCACGAAGCTGAGGACGATCGAGCTGCATCCGGCGACGGGTGTGGGCGGGGGAGTGTTGGGCGGCTCCTTCTGGGGGCTTCTGCTCGGCTTCATCTTCTTCGTCCCGTTGCTCGGCGCCGCCCTGGGCACCGCGACCGGGCTGATCTCGGACGCGCTGAGCGCCGTCGGGATCGACGACGGCTTCATCAACAGGGTCCGGGACCGGGTCACCCCCGGGACCTCGGCCCTGTTCGTGCTGACCACGGACAGCGTCGTCGACTCTGTCAGGGACACGCTCGGAGGACGACTGCCGTCCGACCCGATCTTCACCGACCTGACCGATGGCCAGGAAGCAGCACTGCGCGACGTCTTCGGTGCCGGAGGATCGCCCGTTGCGGGTGAGCCCGCCGGAGCCGAAGCGGCCTAACTTCTCGTCCACTGAAGCGGTCGACGAGAAACCGCTCACGACCACAGGGAGTACTCATCATGAGCACCACCACACCACGAGGCGGAGGCTACGACACTCCGGTCAAGACCGCCTTCGCCTTCTCGGGCGCGATCTTCGCAGGCACCATCCTCACCACGGTAGGCATCTTCCAGATCCTCTCCGGCATCGCTGCCCTGTTCGAGGACACGGTCTACGTCAAGGGCGTCGACTACGTCTACAAGTTCGATCTCACCGCCTGGGGCTGGATCCACATCGTCCTCGGGGCGATCGCGATAGCAGTCGGCATCGGCTTGCTCCTCGGACAGACGTGGGCACGTATCTCCGGCATCGTGATCGCGGTCATCGGCTCGGTCTCCGCGTTCGCGTTCATGCCCTACTACCCGTGGTGGGCGCTCGCGATGCTGGCGCTCTACATCTTCGTCATCTGGTCGCTCGCGCAGCTGATGTCGAGCGGTGACGAGCTCTGACATGGCCAGCTCCGACATCCCGGGCCCCGACGTCACCGGCTCGGAGCATCCGGGCCCCGACGTACGGAGCTCGGGTGCCGGGCCGGATCCGAGCGCGGGCACGCCGGCTCAGAACCGTCCCGTCGGCTCCGGGTCCGTGTTCGAGGGCCTCGGGGACTACTGGGGCCTGGTCCTGGCCTACGGGCTGGTCACCACGGCACTCGGCGTCATCCTGGCGGTCTGGCCGAAGCAGACGCTCGTCGTCCTGGCGGTGATCATCGCGATCCAGATCATCGTGTCGGGAGTGTTCCGCCTCATCGCCGCGGTGGCCGGCAGCTCCATGGAGGGCGGCCTGCGAGCGGTCGTCGGCTTCTCAGGGGCGCTGGCGATCGTCGTGGGCCTGCTCTTCCTGCGTGACCCGGTCCAGACACTGCTGATCATCACCATCCTGCTCGGAGTCTGGTGGGTCATCGGAGGCATCGTCGACATCATCGGCGCCGTCCTCCGGCCCGCCCCTGGGCGACGTATGTGGGACATCGCCACTGGAGCCATCACGGTCCTCGCCGGTGCCGTGCTGCTCATCAACCCGGAGGTCTCGCTGGGTGCGCTCCTGGTGGTCTCCTGTATCTGGCTGATCGTCGTCGGCATCATCGCCATCGCGATGGCCTTCCGGCTCCGTTCCGAGGCCAAGAGCTGAGATTCGGACCCGGCCGAGAGCGAGCTCGATCGCCTCGGCCGGGTCCGTGCGGAGATCGTCAGATGAGGTTCAGGCTCCGCGCCACGGCCAGCGCCTCGCTGCGCCGTGAGGCGCCGAGCTTGGCGTACAGGCTGCTGACGTGGGTCTTCACCGTGTTCTCGGAGACGTAGAGCGCGGCGCTGATGTCGGCGTACGTCGATCCGCGAGCGAGCTCACGAAGGACGTCCCGCTCCCTGGCGCTCAGGCCCGGGAGCGGCCCGGCCGCCTCGTCGACCGCCTCGGTCGGACGGGGCGTGCCCTGGTCGAAGTACGTCGTCAGGCTGGACATGTCCGCGATGCCGGCCGAGATCCGGCTGACCCAGCGATGCGGCCGGAGCGCGGGGAAGCGTCCCAGCATGGTCTGCACGGGCGTCCCCTGCCGGGTCCAGCCGAGGAACGGGATCGCGTTCTGGCGCACCTCGGTCTCGATCGCGACCTGCTGGAGATTTTCGGCCGCCGCGTCCACGTCCCCCAGCTCGTGGAGCAGCTCCGCGCGCCCGACGAGCGCGACCCCTCGGGTCATCGGCTGGGACCAGGTCGCCTGCTGGGCGGCCGTGTCGAAGTGGTCCGCGGCGAGTCGCCGGTTTCCGTCGAGGTCGGCGCGCAGCGCCCTGGCCAGGGCCGCCTCGCCGTTCATCCCGCGCTCGGTGAGCTCGGCCTCAACGGACTTCAGCGAACGCCGGTCGGTCGCCAGTGCGGCCAGCTCGGCCCGGTTGAGCAGCAGAGTGACCTGCAGATGGTCCGGCAGCCGGAAGGCCCCGGGCAGGCCCAACGGCTCGCCGAGGATCTGGCGGGCGCGTACGACCGAGTGGCCGGACAGGGTGACGTGTGCCTCCCGGAGCCTCATCCAGAACCGGGTGCACAGGTCCGCGGGATGGAGCTTCGCGTCCGGGATGGACGCCAGCTCGAGCCAGGGGAGTCGTGCAGTGCGCGCCAGGGCTGCGGCCAGCGCCGTCCGGGTGCGGGTGAAGTCGCTACGGGCGCCGGGCGGCCGGCCTCGGTCGGCTCGCTCGAGCAGGGTGGCGGCCTCGTCGGCGATCTCTCCGCAAGCCGCCTCGCGACCCAGCATGTATTCGGTCATCGCCAGATGGCTGGAGGCGTCGGCCCCGACAGCCGGCATGTCCCAGGTGCGGGCCAGCCCGATGGCCGAGGTGAGGCTCTGCTCCGCTTCCAGCAGCTGACCGAGCCAGCTCTGGGTGATGCCGAGCTCGGTGAGCAGCTGCGGCAGGACGTCGGCCTCGCCGCCGGCGCCGTGCCTGCCTCTGACCACCTCGGCCGCCCGGTCGGCCGCGGCGCGCAGGGGCTCGAGGCCCAGTCGTGCCCGCATCAGCCCGATGCAGGCGAGCTCCTCCTCCGACATCGCCACCGACTCAGCCACACACCTGTCGAGCCAGTGCTCGGCCTCGGGTACGTCGCCGTCGAGCCAGGCCTCGATCGCGAGCGCGAACCAGGCCCTCGGGGTCGTCTCTACGTGCTCGGCGAGGTTGCGTGCGAAGGGGCCGAGGCGGTCGCCGTCACCGCGCATCGCCGTCTTGACGCCGTCGTCGGCGAGCACGACCGCCATCTCCTCGTGGGCGCCGACGGCTTCGAGCCGTCGCAGCGCGCCCCGCGCCTCACCGCGCGTCCGGTCGATCCGGACAGCACGCACCACGGTCGACTGCGCCCGGGCGACGTCGACCCCGCCGGCGACCAGCCGGCGGCGTACGACCTCGGCGAGCAGCGGGTGGATGCGGTAGGCCTCCTCACCGTGGGCGTCGGGGACGAGCGGGACCGCGCGGGTCACCAGCAGCCCGGTGCTCTCCAGATCGGTCAGCGTCTCTCCGGCGCTCGGGTCCTGGGAGAGATGGGCGGCGGTCCTGGCGGTCACGACCGTCTCGGCGGATGTGCACAGCAGCAGATGCCTCGCGCGGGCGGACAGCGACGCGAACACCTCGCTCGCCACCCGGTCACCGAGACCGACGGTTCCGTCCTCGAAAGCGGTCTCGCCCGCCCTGCCCGGGGGGCTTGCGTGGACCGACCGGGCCGCGAGCACGACCGCGGCGCACCAGCCGCGGGCCTGCTGGACGATGGCGTCGATGACGGGCCTGGAATCGGTGCGGGCGTGCTCGACGATGAGCGCCTCGGCCTCGGCGTCGCTCAGCTGCAGCACATTGCCTCGTACGACCGAGAAGTTGCCCAGCAGCTCCGGCACCAGCCTGGTGAAGGGCAGGTCCCAGCGGCTGATCATCACCAGACGCATGGAGTCGGGATCGTCGTTGAGCCGCTCGTTGAGCATCCGGTGGGTGGCGGCGCGAAGCAGATGTGCGTCGTCGATGACGATGCGTGGGGGCGTGCTTTCTGCGGCCTCGTCGATCATGCCGGAGAGCTGATCGGGGGTCATGGTGCCGTCGGCGTCCACCCAGCGCTGTGCGCGTGGAGGTCCGTCGTCGGTCTGTTGCCGCAGCCATCCGGCGACCCCCAGGGTCTTGCCGGCTCCTGCGGGCGCGATCAGCAGCGTGATCGCGGCATCGGCGGAGCGGTCGAGGTCGGCCCACAGCGACTGGCGTGGCACGTAGACCCTCGGGAGGCGAGGCCATGGAGCGCTGGCCGAGTCGTCACCTGCCCTCGACGTGGGTATCACCACCGCCGCCTCACGGCGCGGCATCGGTGCGGGTCCTTCTGTCGTCGAGTCTGTAGCGGGCGCTGACCTGCTGCGCTGCACAATCCCTCCCCTCAGTCAGAGCTCAGATGCCACGTCGGCGTCGTGCGCTCGTGCTGGGGGAGTGTGCTGATGAGCGTCACTGCGCCGTCGGTGAGCCAGGCATGGTCGTCCGGACTTCCCGCGATACTTCTCAAAGTAAATGGCGAAAGGCGGCGAAGAATCACCTAATTCAGGTGACCGGGGTCAGATCATCTTGGGGAACGTCATCAGGATGACCGCCAACACCACGAAACCCACGCCGCCGATACAGAGCAGCGCCCACTGTGCGCTGCGGCGGCGCATCCGCTCGGAAAGGGCTGCGAAGAAGAGCACGGAGGCGAACCCGATGGTCAGGACCGTGTAGTTGTCGCCGCGCTGGTTGTTGCGGAGCGCTTGGCGGAACTTGCGGTCGGCTGTCTTGTCCGCCTCGCTCGCCTGAACGGACTCGGGGATGACGTACTCCTCCATGTCGAACGGCGTGGCGGGGGCGTCGGTGTTCTCGAGCGGTTGGGTGTCGAGCCAGGCCGGGAAGACCGTTGCCAGCGGCTCCGGGAAGCGCGCCTGGAGGAACTCGGTGAGCTCGGTGTCGCCGCTCTGGTAGACCTCGAGCCACTGCACGAACAGGGAGACCTGGACCGATAGCTTGCGGTTGGCCGTGGACTCCAACCGGGCGGCCTCGATCCGGTTCGTCGATGCCTGCGAGAAGGAGATCGACATGGCGCCGCTCCACTTGCTGGCCTGGAAGCCGGTCCAGGCGGTCAGGATCGCCGTCACGGACAGCAGCAGGATCGCGATCAGCTCGCGCCAGTCCGTACGCGAGTGCTCAGGGGCCACAGTGGTCGTCACGATCCCAGGGTGCGTACACCGGGGGGTGTCGGTGATCGCCGGAAAGGGGTGAACGTGCGGATTCCGACAACGACTAAAGGGCCATCTGGTCCGGTGGCCAGTCGCCCTCGTGCGGGTCGCGGTAGGTGCGTCCGGCCGACGGCTGCTCCTGGTCGCCGGACTCATCGTCGTCCTGCGCCACCCAGGCGACGGCATCCTCGTAGGCTTCCCGGGTGGCCTCCCAGATCACCGCGGTGCCCTGGTAGACCGAGCCTGCCGAGCCGAGCGTGTCGTCGGTCTGCAGCTGTCGCACCAGCCGTTCGTTGTCGGTGACGATCACCAGCCTGCTGCCGAGGTCGCCGAGCCCGGCGGCGTACGTCCCGAGCACCTCGAGCAGTGTGGCGCCGGCGTCGTCCGCGCCACGCAGCCGCAGGATCACCACGGACCTGCGTGAGGCCGGCGTCAGGTCCGGCATCTGCGAGCGCAGCGAGTTGGCGGTGGCGAAGAAGATCGGCCCGTACGGCTGGAGCACCACGACCTCGCGTTCGCCGAGGCTCCCCGGAGGGTTGGTCTCGATGACCCGGTCGTCCGCCCCCATCACCAGCCGGCGCGTCACCAGGCGTGAGGACTGGCCGATCACGAAGAGCAGCACCGACAGCCCGACCCCGACCAGCACGGCGTACTGCAAGGGCATCAGCAGGGTGAGCACCAGCGTCGTCAGCATCACTGTCAGCGGCACCGGCCCGGTCTTGCCGACCGCGATCAGCTTGGCCGGCTTGACGGTGCTGACACCGACCACGATCAGCAGCCCCGCTAGGGCCGGCATGGCGACGAGCTCGACGACCCTGGCGAACAGAACGATGACGGCGGCCATGACGGCGGCCGCGACGAGGAGCGCGAACCGATTCCGGGCGCCCGCGCCGACGACCAGCGAGGTGGCCGACATGGACCCGCCCACGGGTACGCCGCGGAAGAGGCCGGAGGCGATGTTGCCCGCTCCCTGGCCGATGAAGTCGCGCGAGGGACGGGTGGTGCCGTCCGGGTTGGGGAAGCCCGCCGAGACCCCGGCCCCCTGGACCAGCCCGACGAACGCGAGCGCGGCGGCGGGCAGGAGGAGGTCGAGCGTGGCCGACAGGTCGGGGAACACGGGAAGAGGCAGCGAGCCGGGGACCTCGGCGACGTCGGCGACCAGCGCCACGGTGTCGCTGCCCAGCGCGTTGAGCACGGCAGCCAGCGCGGAACCAACGGCGACCGCCACCACCAGTCCGGTGGCGCCCAGGCGGGTGCGCTGCAGGACGAGAATGCCGGCAACTGTGGTGAGGCCGACGACCAGGGACGCGAGGTCGACCCTGTGAAGGTGCAGGAGCAGATCCAGCGCCGCGGTGACGCGGTTGCTTCCGTGGGAGTCGTAGCCGGTGAAGTTGTCGAGCTGGCCGAGCACGATGCTGATCCCGACCGCGGAGATGAACCCCGTCATCACCGACTTGGACACGAAGCGCAGCATCCGGCCCAGGCGGAGAGCGCCGGCGACGATCATGACGACGCCGGTGAGGATCGAGAGGGTGGCGAGCGCTCGCACCGGGTCGTCGTAGGCGTCGAGGTCGACGTCGGCGACGATGATGGCCATCGCCCCCGTGCCCTGGATCGCCATCGCGGCGGTCCCGGTGAACAGCGCCCCTCCGGCGAGCCCGAACAGGTAGCCGTAGAGCCCGGCGACCGGGTTGACCCCGGCGAGGAGGCCGCTGGCGAGGCCGTCCGGGACCGACTCGATGCCGAGCACGGCGCCGGCAGCGGCATCGCGCCGGGCCGTACGCCGATCGAAGAGGTGGCGAGGCAGAGGGATCCGCTCGCGCAGCCAGGTCAGCACCGCACCATCGCAGCGCCGCCGGCGTGAGGCCGCCTCACCTGACTCGGGTGAGGCGGGTTACCTGGAACTTACGAACCGAAACGTGCTTCGTATTCCAGGCGTAACCAGTCCGAAACGGCTGGGCCGAAGGCTTGATGCCATGACCAAGCCCCTCCACGACGCCCACCGCCACATCGGCCGGCTGCCGGCGTACCCGTTCTACGGAGGCCCGGCGATCACTGCCGACGTCACCGCGCGCGGCACCGTGAAGGAGCTGGTCGCCGATCTCGACGCCGATCGGATCGAGCGGGCGCTGGTGCTGCCGAACTACGGCGTGCCCGACCCGGACGCGGCCTTCGCCCTCAACCATCTGGCCATCGAGGCGGCCCAGAGCGACGACCGGATCCGGTGCGGCCTGTGGGTCTCGCCCAAGGCGACCGACTCGGCCCGCAACGACGCGGCCCTCGCCCTCGCCGGTGAGGAGGGAGTGGCCGCGCTCAAGACGAGCTTCCTGCTCGGCGGCCATCCCACCGACCCGGAGTGCCTCGAGCAGCTCGACAAGGTCTTCGCCGCCGCCCGTGAGCACGACCTGACCGTGCACGTGCACACCTCGCCCGGCGCTGCCTCCGACGTCGACCAGATCGGCACGCTCGTGGAGCGCTACGCCCGGGACGTACGTCTCCATCTCGTGCACCTCGGCGGCGGGATGAGCGGCCACATGAAGCTCATCGGTGGTCGGCTCTTCGACTGGATCGAGGCCGGGATGCAGGTCTACACCGACACCAGCTGGGCGATCGGCTTCGCGCCGGCCTGGCTGGTCCAGGAGATCGAGCGTCGTGGCGTCGGCCACGACCGCATCCTCTTCGCCACCGACGCGCCCTGGGGCGACTTCGCCGGCGAGCATGCCCGGCTCGCCGCCGCGGCCGGCGACGGCGAGCTCGCCGACGCCTTCTTCCACCACAACTTCTCAGCCCTCTACGGCTGAGACCGGCAGCTCGACTGCCGGCCACTCGTCAAGGACGACGAGCTCGCCCCCCACCCCGCATCGCCCATCCCACCTCTTTGGAGACCCCAGTGACCACTGACACCGCTGACATCGACGCCCAGATCGCCGAGAACATGGCCAAGTCGCTCGGCGAGATCCCGCACCCCTCGCAGCAGCCGGGCACCAACATCTACGGCTCGACCAAGATCTTCCCCGACTACCAGGCCGAGGAGGGAGAGACGTACTTCACCCTCGTGCACGGCATCCCGCACGAGTCCTCCGTCAGCTTCGTCGCCGTCCTGCAGGCGACTCGAGCGCTGCGCAAGGGCTTCGAGTCCGCCATCTACTTCTACGGTCCCGGGACGCTGGCGTGCATGGCCTCCCGTGGCTTCCCGACGATGGGCGACGCCGGGTTCCCCGGAGAGCTCAACACCAACGGCGCCATCGAGACGTTCATCAAGGAGGGCGGCACCGTCTTCTGCTGCCGCTTCGGGATGGGGCTCCACGGCCTGCGCGAGGAGGACCTGATCGAGGGCGTCGTGCCTTCGCATCCGCTCGACGTCCAGGACGCGCTGATCCACTACGCCCGCAAGGGCGCCATCATCAACTCGACCTACAACCTCTGAGGGCCCGGCCATGACCTCGCCGATCTCGTCCAGCACCCGCGTCGACGTCGCCATCCAGGGGATCCGCCTGCTCGACGCCCCGGTCGCCCGCCGCTCGGGCGCGGGGCCGAGCGACGACGGGCACGTCCTCCTGGACGGGGTCGGCGCGGCCATCCCGCTCAACCCCCGCAGCCCCTATTCCGTACGCGGCGGCAAGCTGCTCCTCGACGGCGCCGACACCGGTCTCGGCGTCGAGGCCGTCGCCCGGCCCCGCTTCTACGATCTGGTGACCGCCGACGGTGTCGGCTACGACAAGATCGCCCGCCTGCACTCGGCCAACGTGCTCGCCACCACCGTCGTGCAGACCTGTGCGCGCTACGCCGTGGAGGAGCGCTGCCGGTTCTGCGCGATCGAGGAGTCGCTGCGCCAGGGCTCGACGATCGCGGTCAAGCAGCCCGCCCAGCTCGCCGAGGTGGCCAAGGCCGCGGTCGAGCTCGACGGGGTGACCCAGATGGTGATGACCACCGGGACGTCCCGGGGCCGTGACCGTGGGGCGACCCATCTGGCTCGCTGCGTGCGCGCGGTGCGCGAGGCGGTGCCCGACCTACCGATCCAGGTGCAGTGCGAGCCTCCTGGTGACCTCGCCTCGATCCAGGAGCTGTACGACGCCGGTGCCCGTTCGATCGGCATCCATGTCGAGTCGCTCGACGAGTCGGCCCGGCTTCGCTGGATGCCGGGCAAGGGCGCGGTGCCGATGAGCGAATACCGGGCGGCCTGGGCCGAGGCGGTGCGGGTGTTCGGCTGGAACCAGGTCTCGACCTACCTCCTGGTCGGTCTCGGCGAGGATCCCGACGAGCTCGTCGCCGGCTGTGAGGAGCTCATCGCGATGGGCGTCTATCCCTTCGTCGTGCCCTACCGTCCGCTGGCAGGCACCCTCGCCAAGGACGTCGACGGCGTCGAGGCGCCGCCGCACGCCGACGTCTACCGGGTGACCTCCCGGGTCGCCGCGCTCCTGCGCCGGGCCGGCATGGCCGGCGCGGACCAGGCCGCCGGTTGCGCCTCGTGCGGCGCCTGCTCCGCACTCGGTGCCTGTGGCGAGGAGTCGGCATGACCGAGCTCCTCGACGACGTCATCCTCGCTGGTGCCGTACGCCGCTCGCCGAGCCTCGAGGGCTACACCGTGTTCCGGGCCGAGACCGCGGCCGACCTGGAGGCGTACCTCCGGCTGCGCCGGGAGGTCTTCGTCACCGAGCAGGGCCTCTTCGCGGGCTCCGATCTCGACGACGTCGACGACGACCCTCGGCGGATCGTGCTGCTCGCCCGCTCGGACGACGGTGAGGTCCTGGGCGGCGTACGTCTCCATCCGGCACAGCCGGATGAGCGCGATGTGGGCTGGTGGCGGGGGAGCCGGCTGGCGGTCAAGCGTGACGCACGCCAGCTTCTCGGTGTCGGTGCGGCGCTGGTCCGGGCGGCCTGCGCCGCGGCCGAGCAGGCCGGTGCGCTCCGCTTCGACGCCACGGTCCAGTCCCGGAACGAGGGGCTGTTCCGCAGGCTCGGCTGGATCCCGCGCGAGCGGGTCCACCTCCACGAGATGACCCATGTCGTGATGGAGTGGCCGGTCCGACGCATCCGGCAGCTGTCCGAGGCGACCAAGGCGCCGCTGGGCGACCTGGTCGGTGCCCTGGTGGGGCAGTCGACACCCGGATTCCGGGGTGACGACGGGGCTCCGGTCCCGGGAAGCGACCTGGTCGCGGCCTGCGACGCGATCCTTCCCGCGATGGTCGAGCGTGACCCCGAGTGGGCCGGGTGGTGCGCGGTCCTGGTCAACGTCAACGACCTCTCCGCGATGGGCGCGGAGCCGGTCGGGCTGCTCGATGCCATCGGAGCCCGCGACCCCTCCTTCGCCCGCCGGATCGTGCGCGGTCTGGCCGAGGCCGCGCGGGCGTGGGGCGTACCCGTCCTCGGTGGGCACACCCAGCTCGGCGTCCCGGCCGCGCTCTCGGTGACCGCTCTGGGACGCACCGAGCGGCCGGTCCCGGGCGGTGGGGGAGCGCCCGGTGATCTCCTCCGGCTGAGTGCGGACCTGGGCGGAGGATGGCGGCCCGGCTACCGCGGCCGTCAGTGGGACTCGTCCTCGCACCGCACCTCGGCCGAGCTGCGGGCGCTGTCCGGTGTCGTGCCCTCGCTGACGCCGACGGCGGCCAAGGACGTCAGCATGGCCGGAGCGGTCGGCACCGCGGGGATGCTGGCCGAGGCCAGCGGCTGCCGCGCGATCATCGACGTCGCCGCCGTCCCCACCCCACCCGCCGCCTCGACCGCGGACTGGCTCACCTGCTTCCCGGGCTTCGCGATGCTCACCGCGGAGGCGCCCGGCCGCACCGAGGTGCGGCTGCCCGGCTTCGTCTCCTCCGCCGTCTGCGGCGAGCTCGTCCCCGGCACAGGCGTCGGCCTGCGCTGGCCGGACGGCACCGTCACCGACGCCATCGACCACACCGTCACCGGACTAGGACCAGCGACATGACCACCAGCACTCAACCCGGCACCGCCGTGGCCGCCGTCTGCGCCGGCTTCGGCCGGGACGTGGACCAGAACCTCGCCCAGATCGGCGCGCTCATCGAGGACGCCCGGCAGGCCGGCGTCGGTCTGCTCGCCCTCCCCGAAGCCTGCCTCGGCGGCTACCTCTCCGTGCTCGGCGCCGGCCGCGACGGCAGCCACGATGAGACGCCCGAGGACCTCCCGCCCGTGATGGACATCGACGGCCCAGAGCTCCGGCGGGTCGCCGAGCTGGCCGCGGACATGACCGTGGTCGTGGGTCTGTGCGAGTCCGACGGTGCGGACCGCTACAACACCGCCGCCGTCGTCACCGGCGACGGCGTGCTGGGCGCCCACCGCAAGGTGCACCAGCCGCTCGGCGAGAACCTCTACTACGCGGCCGGGGACGGGTTCGGTTGCGTGGACACGCCGGCCGGCCGGATCGGCACCATGATCTGCTACGACAAGGCGTTCCCCGAGGGAGCGCGGGCGCTGGCCGTCGACGGCGCCGAGGTCATCGCCTGCATCTCCGCCTGGCCGGCCTCACGCACCGCCACCAGCGCCTCGATCGAGGACGACCGGTGGACGAAGCGGTTCAACCTCTTCGACGCGGCCCGGGCTCTCGAGAACCAGGTGGTCTGGCTGGCCTCCAACCAGCACGGGACCTTCGGCAAGCTCCGCTTCGTCGCCAACGCGAAGGTGGTCGGGCCGGGAGGCGACATCCTGGCAACGACCGGCGTCGAGGCCGGCATGGCCGTGGCCGAGCTCGACGTGCCCAGCGCCCTGACGACGGCGCGCCGGGCGATGTTCCACCTCCGTGACCGCCGGCCCGAGGCGTACCCCTCCACCCTGGCGACCGCCGAGCCGCTCTCCCCGGTTGGTGAGGGTCATGCCTGAGATGACCTTCACCGTGCGCTGGCCCGACGGCAGGGTCGAGGACTGCTACTCACCCTCGCTGGTGGTGCACGACCATCTGGTGACCGGCCGGACGTACGCCGTAGAGGACTTCCTCGACCGCAGCCTCACCGCCCTGGCCACCGCCTCGGAGCGGGTGCGGGCGAAGTTCGGCTTCGCCTGCACCAGTGCGATGGCGACCTCCGACCAGCTGCGTTCCTCGGCTGCGGCGTACGCGTCCGACCAGCGCGTCACCGTCCTCGCCATGCACCCGCCCCTTCCCGTCACCCCGAACCCGCAGGAGTCCCGATGACTGCCCACCGCACCACCGTCGCGATCGTCGGCGGCGGGCAGGCCGGCCTGGCCGCGAGCTGGTTCCTCGTCCGTGACGGGGTGGACCATGTGGTCCTCGAAGCGGGCACCGCCGGGCACGAGTGGGCCGACACCCGCTGGGACAACTTCACCCTCGTGACGCCCAACTGGCACTGCCGCCTGCCCGGCTACGAGTACGCCGGGTCCGACCCGGACGGCTTCATGACCCGCGACGAGGTGGTGGCCTGGCTCGCCGGCTACGCGCCGACCTTCGGCCCGCCGCTGCGCGAGCACACCCGGGTGACGTCGCTGACCCAGCGCGCGGGAGGCGGGTTCTTGGTCGATGCCGAAAGCCCCGATGGCGCCGAGACCTGGGAGGTCGAGCACGTCGTGGTCGCCACCGGCGGCTACCACGTACCGGTCGTCCCAGCCTGGGCGCCCGCGCTCGACCCCGCCATCGACCAGCTGCACTCGGCCGA
The DNA here is from genome assembly GCF_045207335.1 of Nocardioides sp. NBC_00850. Classification (NCBI taxonomy): domain Bacteria; kingdom Bacillati; phylum Actinomycetota; class Actinomycetes; order Propionibacteriales; family Nocardioidaceae; genus Nocardioides; species Nocardioides sp. NBC_00850. The sequence continues at coordinate 4,432,242 of NZ_CP108845.1, read as the reverse complement.
CTACAAGAGCGCCTCGCGGCTTCGCTCAGGCGGGGTGCTGGTGGTCGGCTCGGGCCAGTCCGGGGCACAGATCGCCGAGGACCTGCACCTGGAGGGACGCCAGGTGCATCTCGCGATCGGCGACGCGCCACGGGTCGCCCGGTTCCACCGCGGCCGCGACTGCATGACCTGGCTGGCCGAGATGGGCCTCTACGACACCCCGGTCACGAGCTACCCGGGCGGCCTGGCGGCGCGGGAGAAGACCAACCACTACGTCACCGGCCGCGACGGCGGACGCGACATCGACCTGCGTCAGTTCGCGGCCGAGGGCATGCGGCTCTACGGACGGCTCGCCTCCGGGGCCGGCACCGACGTCGTGCTCGAGCCGACGCTGCGGGATGCGCTCGGCTCGGCCGACGACGTCTACCGCTCGATCTGCCGCGACATCGACGCCCACATCGCCTCGCGCGACCTCGATGTCCCATCGGCGGAGCCCTACCGCCCGGTCTGGGAGCCGAAGTCGGACCCGACCGCCCTCGACCTCGCCGCTGCGGGAGTCTCGACGGTGATCTGGGCGATCGGCTACCGGCCCGACTACCGGTGGGTCCGGGTGGGTGTCTTCGACGGCACGGGACGACCGACCCACACCCGTGGCGTCACCGCGGTCCCCGGGCTCTCCTTCCTCGGCCTGCCCTGGCTGCACACCTGGGGCTCGGGGCGCTACCTCGGCATCGCCGCCGACGCGGAGCACATCGCGGGCACCATCACCGGCAACGGCCTCCGGACCGTCGAGCCCGCCGCCGAGCTGGCCCGGCGCCGCTCACCCGGCCCGCTGGACACCTCGGCGGCGGTCGCCTGAGGCATCGTCCACCCACGATCGAGGACGGATAGGTTGAGGAGCATGTCGAAGGTACGCATCGGGGCGGTCGCGGCCCACTTCGGACGCGATCTGCCGCGCGCGGTCGCCAAGCTCGAGGGGATCGTCGAGGACGCCCGGCGCAACGACGTACGCCTCCTGGTGCTGCCCGACGCGACCCTCGGTGGCTACCTCTCCGACCTGCGTCACCCCGACCCGCACGCGTTGCCGCCGGCCCTGAACGAGGACTCCTTCGAGATCGGCCGGATGATCGCGATGGCCGGCGAGATGGTGGTCTGCCTCGGCTATGCCGAGGAGGTCGTCGTCGACGGTCAGGCGCGGCTCTACAACTCCGCCGTCTGTCTCAGCGGTGACGGCGTGCTCGGGCGGCACCGCAAGGTGCACCAGCCCGCCGGCGAGTCGCTGGTCTACGCGGCGGGGGAGGGGTTCGCGGCCTTCGACACCCCGGTCGGGCGGCTCGGGATGCTCATCGACTACGACAAGACCTTCCCGGAGGCGGCTCGCACCCTCGCCCTCGACGGCGCCTCGGTGATCGCCTGCCTCTCGGCCTGGCCGGCCTCGGTCACCGACCGCGCCTCGCGGCTCCCGCAGGACCGCCAGTCCCGGCTCTTCGACCTCTACGACCAGGCCCGGGCCGCCGAGAACCAGGTCGTGTGGGTCTCGTCCAACCAGACCGGGGTCATGGGTGGGCTGCGGTTCCTGGGACAAGCCAAGGTGGTCGGTCCGGGCGGCGAGATCCTGGCCCGGACGACCTCCAAGGGCGGCCTGGCCGTCGCGGAGATCGACGTCGAGGCGGAGATCGCCCGGTCTCGGCGGGTCCTCCATCACCTCAAGGAGCTGACCCCGACGGCGTACACGTTCCCGGGGACCTCTCGATGAGGATCGCGCTGCTGACGTACTCCACCCGGCCCCGCGGCGGTGTCGTGCACACTCTGGCGCTGGCCGAGGCACTGGCGGCGCTCGGTGAGGACGTCCACGTCTGGACCCTCGGCCGCCACGGCGACACCGCGTTCTTCCGGCCGGTCGACCCCGCCGTCACGGTCCACGCGGTGCCCTTCGAGGCCCGCGACGATGAGTCGGTGGGGGAGCGGATCGTACGTTCCATCGACGTGCTGCGAGCCGCCTTCGCGCAGCAGCGGGACGGCTACGACATCGTGCACGCCCAGGACTGCATCAGCGCCAACGCCGCCCTGCCCTGCATCCGCACCATCCACCACCTCGACCACTTCACCACCCCGCAGCTCGCCGCCTGCCACGAGAAGGCCGTCGTCGAGCCGTACGCCCGGATCTGCGTCTCGCAATCGGTCGCGGACGAGGTCGCGGACGGATGGGGGTTCACGCCCACGGTCATCCCCAACGGCGTCGACGCCGCCCGGTTCGCGGCCGGAGCCTCCGACGCCGCCGGGCGGGAGGCCTGGCGGGCGCGGCTCGGTCGCTACGTGCTCGCCCTCGGTGGGATCGAGCCACGCAAGGGATCGCTCGACCTGCTCGAGGCGTACGCCGCGCTGCGCTCATCCGATCCCAGTCAGGCCGACCTGACGCTGGTCTTCGGCGGCGGGGAGACCCTCTTCGACTACCGCGACTACCGGGCGGCGTTCGACGCCCGGGCCCGCGAGCTGGACGTACCCGTCGTCATCACCGGAGTGCTCGAGGAGGACGAGCTCCCATCGCTGGTCGCCGAGGCCGGCGCCCTCGCGATGGTGTCGACCAAAGAAGGTTTCGGGCTCGCGGCCCTGGAGGCCCTGGCCGCGGGCGTACCCGTCGTCGCCCGCGACCTGCCCGTGCTGCGCGAGGTCTTCGGCGAGACCGTCGCCTACGCCACGACGCCGGCAGAGATCTCCCTCGCGCTGGGCAAGATCCTGGACACGCCGCCGGACCCGACCGGCGGGCGGGATCTCGCCGCCGGCTACACCTGGGCTCGCGCCGCCCGCGCCCACCGCGAGTTCTACAGCCGCATCTGAGGTTCCAGAGCCTTGCCGGGTTGACAGCCGCCGGTGACGCCCATCACACTCATCGCCATGAACCTGTCAGACAGGCAAACAGTCAAACCGATCCGGCGTGCCAACGCCATGGAGCTCGTCCTCGCCGAGCTGCGCTCGGAGATCGAGTCCGGCACCTTCCCCGTCGGCACCCGGCTGCCTTCCGAGGCGACCCTGGTCCGCGACCTGGGGGTCAGCCGCCCGGTCGTCCGCGAGGCGCTGCGGGCGTTGCAGGCGCTCGGCATGACGGAGTCGCAGACGGGGCGGGGCACGTTCGTGGTCTCCGACCGTGCCGCCGACAACCCGACATTCGGCAGCTACTCCGCACGCGACCTGGTGGAGGCACGTCGACATGTCGAGGTGCCGGCCGCCGGGTACGCCGCGGCTCGGCACAGCGGTGACGACCTCGACGAGATGCGCAGCCTGCTCGAACGGATGGAGCGCGAGGAGGACGGTGCGGTCTGGGTCGCTCTCGACTCGCTGTTCCACATCGCCATCGCCCGCGCGTCTGCCAACCCGGTCTTCGGCAAGGTGATCGAGGAGATCCGCGAGGCCCTCGCCACCCAGTCCGCCCTGCTCAACAAGCTCGACGAGACGCGGCGTACGGCCTCCGACGCCGAGCACCGCCTGATCGTCGACGCCATCGCCTCCGGGTCCTCGGACACCGCCGAGGCGGCGATGCGCGCCCACCTCGAGCACGTCGACGGCGCGCTCGAGGACATCGTCCGCGACCCCACCACCGACAGGAACACCGACCGATGACCCAGCCAACCTCCACCGGGACCGAGGCCCTGTCCCAGCCCGCCGACGCGGGCGACGAGGGCTACGGCAAGTCCCTGACGCCGCGCCACATCACGATGATCGCGATCGGCGGCGCCATCGGGACCGGCCTGTTCCTCGGCGCCGGCGGACGCCTGGCCAGTGCCGGGCCGTCGCTGGCGATCGCGTACGCCGCGTGCGGCCTCGTCGCGTTCATCGTCGTGCGCTGCCTTGGTGAGCTGATCCTCTACCGCCCGTCCTCCGGCGCCTTCGTCTCCTACGCCCGCGAGTTCCTCGGCGAGAAGGGCGCCTACACCGCCGGTTGGATGTACTTCCTGAACTGGTCGACCACCGGCATCGCCGACATCACCGCGATCGCGCTCTACGCGCACTACTGGTCGTTCTTCGCGCCGGTCCCACAATGGGTGCTTGCCCTGGGTGCCCTGGTGATAGTGCTGACGCTCAACCTGCTCTCGGTGCGACTGTTCGGCGAGATGGAGTTCTGGTTCGCACTGGTCAAGGTAGCCACGTTGGTGGTCTTCATGGCGATCGCGATCGTGCTCATCGTGACCCGGCACCCGATCGACGGCACCACCCCCGGACCCCAGCTGATCACCGAGCACGGTGGGATGTTCCCCGCCGGCATGCTCCCGATGGTTCTGGTCATCCAGGGCGTCGTCTTCGCCTACGCCTCCATCGAGCTGGTCGGCGTAGCCGCGGGTGAGACCGCGGACCCGCGCCGCGTCATGCCCCGGGCGATCAACACGATCATCTGGCGCATCGGCATCTTCTACGTCGGCTCGGTCGTGCTGCTCGCGATGCTGCTGCCCTGGTCGGCCTACTCCGCTGACGAGAGCCCGTTCGTGACCGTGCTGTCCCGGGTCGGCGTGCCGGGAGCGGGTGACGTGATGAACCTGGTGGTCCTCACCGCCGCGATGTCGAGCCTCAACTCCGGGCTCTACTCCACGGGCCGGATCCTGCGCTCGCTCGCCGCTGCGGGCACGGCTCCTCGCTTCGCCGCGGCGATGAACCGGCACAAGGTGCCCTACGGCGGCATCCTGATGACGGCCGGCGTCTGCGTCCTCGGTGTCGGGCTCAACTACGTCGTGCCCGCCCAGGCGTTCGAGATCGTCCTCAACCTGGCGTCGGTCGGCATCATCGCCACCTGGGCAATCATCCTGATCAGTCACACGATCTTCGTGCGCCGTAGTCGCACCGGCGAGGTCGAGCGTCCCGCCTTCCGGGTGCCGCGGTCGCCGGTGCCGCAGTTCATCGCGCTGGCGTTCCTCGCCCTGGTCCTGATCCTGATGTTCTTCGACCACGTCGGTCGGATCACGCTGCTCGCGATGCCAGTGCTGCTGGTGGCGCTGGTCGGCGGATGGTTCCTGGTCCGCGACCGGATCGACACCTCCACGTTGGATGCGCGATGAGTCAGTCCTACCTCACGCCGCTGATTGCCGACGCGGCTCCGATGCGGGTGCCGGCCCACGAGCCGCTGGTCGAGGTCTGGCGCGGCGAGATGGTCGAGGGCGTCCACCATGGCTCGGCCGTCCTCCTCGATCCCGACGGTCGGGTACGCCTCGCGGTCGGCGACATCGAGGCGGCGTTCTACCCGCGGTCGGCGGCCAAACCGATGCAGGCGGTGGCGATGGTGCGCGCCGGGCTCGACGTCAGCGACGATCTGCTCGCGCTCGCCGCGTCCAGCCACTCCGGCGAACCGCTCCACCTCGCGGCCGCCACCCGGCTGCTGGCCACCGCGGGCCTCGATGCCGACGCGCTGCGGAACCCGTCGGAGCTGCCGTACGACCCGGTCGAGCGCGAGGCATGGCTGCGTGCCGACCGGCTGCCCAGCCGGCTCGCGCACAACTGCTCGGGGAAGCACGCCGCGATGGTCGTGACCTGCGCGGCCGCGGGCTGGGCGCACGATCGCTACCTCGATCCCATGCACCCGCTTCAGGTCGCCGTCCGCGCCACCGTCGAGGACCTCACCGGGCAACGGGCCGCGACGGTAACCGCAGACGGCTGCGGCACCCCGCTCTTCGGGATCTCGCTGCACGGGCTCGCGCGCGCCGTCCAGCGCCTCGTGCTCGCGCCGGACGACAGCCCCGAGCAGCGGGTCGCGGCGGCGATGCGGCGCCACCCCGAGATGGTCGCCGGCAGCCGCCGTGACGTCACCACCCTGATGCGGGCAGTTCCCGGACTGCTGGCCAAAGACGGGTTCGAAGGGGTCCAGGTCGCCGCCCTGCCCGACGGCGGCAGCCTCGCGTTCAAGATCGCCGACGGCGCCGATCGGGCCCGCCTCCCCGCGCTGCTCGCCCTGCTGGTCGACAGCGGGGTCGCCCCCGACGTCCTGGCTCCGTTCGCTCCGACCGGCCTGCGCCCCGCCGGCGCGCTCACCCAGACCCACCCCGACCTGAGAGAGAAGCCATGACCCGACCGACCCGCCGCGAGCACGACCTCCTCGGCGATCTCGACGTCCCCGCAGAGGCGTACTGGGGTGTTCACACCGCCCGCGCTCGCGCCAACTTCGCCATCACCGGCACCACGATCGGCACCTATCCCCACCTGGTGAACGCCCTGACCGCCGTCAAGGAGGCCGCCGCGCTCGCCAACCTCGAGCTCGGCCTCCTCGACCCCGAGCGTGCTCGGGCCATCGCGTCCGCGTGCCGGGAGATCCGCACCGGCGAGCTGCACGATCAGTTCGTCGTCGACGTCATCCAGGGTGGCGCGGGCACGTCGACCAACATGAACGCCAACGAGGTCATCGCCAATCGCGCCCTCGAGCTGCTCGGTCACGACAAGGGCAGCTACGACAAGCTCCACCCCAACGAGCACGTCAACCTCAGCCAGTCGACCAACGACGCCTACCCCACCGCCGTCAACATCGCGACCATCATCGCGGTCGGTGCGCTGGCCGACGCCATGCGCGTCCTCGAGGACGCGTTCGCCGCGAAGGCCGAGGAGTTCGGCGGCATCCTCAAGATGGGACGTACGCAGCTCCAGGACGCCGTGCCGATGACGTTCGGCCAGGAGTTCCGCACCTACGCGGTGATGCTGGGCGAGGACCGGCTCCGGCTGCAGGAGGCCGTCACGCTTCTGCACGAGATCAACCTGGGCGCGACGGCGATCGGCACCGGGCTCAATGCGCCCGCGGGATATGCAGAGATCGCCCGTCGTCACCTGGTCGAGATCACCGGTCTGCCGCTGGTCACCGCACCGGACCTGATCGAGGCGACCCAGGACTGCGGGGCGTTCGTCCACCTGTCCGGCGTGCTCAAGCGGGTCGCGGTCAAGGTGTCCAAGACCTGCAACGACCTACGACTGCTCTCCTCCGGGCCGCGAGCCGGGCTCGGTGAGATCAACCTGCCGCCGGTCCAGGCCGGCTCCTCGATCATGCCGGGCAAGGTCAACCCGGTCATCCCGGAGGTCGTCAACCAGGTCGCGTTCGAGGTCATCGGCAACGACGTCACCGTCACCATGGCCGCCGAGGCGGGCCAGCTCCAGCTCAACGCGTTCGAGCCGGTCATCCTGCACTCATTGGTCGGCAGCATCACCCACCTGGCCGCCGCCTGCCGCGTGCTCGCCGAACGCTGCGTCCGGGGCATCACGGTCAACAGCGACCTGACCCGCGCCCAGGTCGAGCGCTCCATCGGGCTCGTCACCGCGCTCAACCCCGAGATCGGGTACGTCGCCGCGACCGAGATCGCCCGCGAGGCGCTCAGCAGCGGTCGTGGCGTCGCCGAGCTGATCCTCGAGCATGGCCTGATCTCACCCGAACGGCTCGCCCATCTGCTTCGGCCCGAGCACCTTGCGCACCCCGGCACCGCCGAGGAGCCCGGCATGCCCGAGTTGGTCGGTTCGGACGTCGGGGGTGCCGAACCAGGCGCGTAGCGCTTGTTCCTCGATCGCTGCCGAGGAGCGCCTGGTGCGGGGTAGGTCGGTTCCTGCAGGCCGAATGGAGCCAACGTTCACCCGTTGCGGGTGAAGGGAACTCATGCTGCAGCGCCAACCATGGGTCCATGCTGCTGAGCTGACCTCGGGTGCTGGCCAGCATTCTCTGCGTCATCCCGAATGAAGGAGAACTTCTCACATGAGCTTCTGGGACATCATCTGGTTCATCATCGTGTCCTTCGCCTTCGTGGCGTACCTGATGATCCTGTTCAACATCGTCACCGACCTCTTCCGGGACAAATCGGTCTCCGGTGGAATGAAGGCCGTCTGGATGATCGGTCTCGTCTTCCTGCCGTTCCTCATCGCCGTGATCTACCTGATCGTCCGGGGTAAGGGGATGGCGGAGCGCCAGAACGAGGTGGTCCAGCACGTCCGGGCGGCACAGGACGATTACATCCGCTCGGTCGCCAGCGCATCTCCCGCCGAGGAGATCGCCAAGGCCCAGCAGCTGCTCGATGCCGGGACGATCACCCCGGAGGAGTTCGCAGCCCTCAAGGCGAAGGCCATGGCCACCTGACCGGCCTCCGCGCCAGCGAGATCGTCATCGCGCTGTTCCTGGACCCAGTCGTCCGGCCGGGGTGATGCCCCGGCCCTCTCGGGGTGGAATCGTGACTGACCATGTCCACAAGCACCCAGCCACCGGGACTGCTCTCCGCCGAACAGCTCGGTGAGCTGCTCGAGCTGACCAAGCAGGCCGACAGCGTCGAGCTCAAGATGACCGTGCCGAATGCCGAACGACCACTGGCGGTGGCAGCCCTGGGGCTCGATCCGCTGGATGCCCAGATCCGGCAGGTGTACTTCTTCGACACCGCTGACCTTGCGCTCAACCAACGCGGGGTCGTTGTCCGCGCTCGTCGGATCCGGGGACGGAACGACGACTCCGTCGTGAAGGTGCGGCCCGTCAACCCGAGCGACGTCTCGACGGCGCGCAAGTCCAAGAGCCTGACCGTAGAGGTCGATGCGATGCCAGGAGGCTTCGTCTGCTCGGCCTCGATGAAGGCGACCTTTGGCCGCACCGACGTCAAGGAGGTCGCCGCGGGCACGCGCGCGATCCACAAGCTCTACACGAAGGAGCAGCAGAGCTTCTTCCGGGCCAACGCCCCTTCGGACCTCGAGCTCGATGCCCTGGTGCGCCTTGGCCCGATCACCGTCCTGAAGCAGAAGCTGAGACCGGAGGAGTACGCCGGCCGGCTGGTCGCCGAGCTGTGGCTCTACCCGGATGGCTCGCGAATCCTCGAGCTCTCCTCCAGATGCGCGCCCCTGAACGCCTTCCAGGTCGCCGCGGAGCTCAAGGCGTTTCTGGTCAAGCGCGGACTCGAGATCTCGGGCGACCAGCAGACCAAGACCACAACAGCGCTCGCGTACTTCGCAGGCGAGCTGACCGCGTAGCCGCGCCGGCGAGTCCGTGATCCTCATCCACCACGGACGACGCCTCGTCGCTGCTTCGGCATCAGGCTTGCTTCAGCTGTAGCGGCCAGGCACCGAGCGCGGGAAGTCGAGTTGAGATCATGGATCAGAATCCGCGGGAGCCGGTAGCCGCCGCTGCGGCCGATGCCCAGGCCTTCGAGATACGGGTCGCCGGACTGGTCCCGCAGCAGGTCCTGGTGCAGCTCGTCGACATCGAGTCCTCGTCGCGAGAGATGAGAACCGTGTTGATCTGCCGGTGTCGGGACCAAGCCGAGCTCCACGGGTTCCTCGCGAGACTTCGGACCTTCGGTCTCGAGGTCGTGGAGGTCCGACGGCTCATCACCGGGACCGCGGACGAGGAGCCGACCGGGGGTGACGCATGAGCGAGCCTGGGCCCGACGCAGGGGTCGTGTTCGAGCTGACCGTCGAAGGCGAGCTGGGTCCGGTGCTCCGTTGTGCGTTGCAACCGGACGCCGTGGAGCGGCAGCCGTGCACCGTCTTCCGAGCCACTGCCGGCGCGGGTCTCGGCGTGGCCGACCTCGTGGGCATGCTGGATGCGGAGGGGCTGACGGTGCAGAGCATCCGGGTGGCCGACCTCCGATGAACAGCGAGGATGTGGGGCGCGAGGTCAGCGAGCCGCAAGCGGGACAGGAGCCACGGCTCGGTCGCGGACCCAACGCGGTCGCCGGTGCCGTCTACGGCCTCGTCTCGATCATCGCCATCATCGCCGGGGCCTCACACTTCGACGACTCTGCCGGCCGAGTCCTCGCCTTCGCCGTGGTCTCCAGCTTCGTGATCTGGACCGTGCACGTCTACGCGTCGATCCTGGCCGGCTCGGGGTCGGAGGTCGCGCCGTGGCGCAGCGTACTCATCACGGGCGTGCGTCACGAGATCGGAATCGTGGAGGGTGTGCTCGTTCCGCTGCTCATCCTGCTCCTCGGAGCGATCGGGTGGGTCGAGGACGGACGTGCCATCGCCTGGTCCATGTGGTCCGGCGTCGTGCTCTTGGTTCTCATCCCGCTGTTCTGGCTTCGCCGGACGGGCCGCTCGTGGGCCCGGTCCCTGTTCGCGTCCGGGGCGTGTGGACTGCTCGGCCTGGGACTTACCTGGATGAAGGTCCTGCTGCACTGACCCACGCGTGCTGACACATACGGGCTATGTACGGCATCAGGAGGTCGTACTAACGTAAAGAGTTCCTCGGGACTGACGTTCCCCCTGTTCAATCCGTTGGGCGCTCTTGCGCTTTGGTTCGATCTAGGAGGCACGTCGACGAGATGGGACCTCACCCCGGCGATGGCTGGTTCGGCATCCCGACGGTTCCCTCGGGACATGTGCCGCGACCCCGCCTCCTACAGATGCTCGATCGCAGTGACGCCTGCCCGTTCGTGCTGGTCAGCGCGCCGGCCGGAACCGGGAAGACGGCCCTGGTGGCGGACTGGGTCGCGGCAGGCGGGGAGCGGGATCGCACAGCTTGGATCACCTTCGAGGGAACGGATGTTGCGTTCTGGCCCGGTCTCTTCGGGTGCCTCGAAGGCCTGGGCGTAGCGGTTTCACCCGATACGGCCCGCAGGGACGAGGGCCCGCTCGACCGCCAGGTTCGCCGGACGGTCGCGGAGGCGGTCTGCGGCCACCCGGCACGACTGACGGTCGTGGTGGACGGATACGACCTGCTCTCTGCGGACGTGGCCGAAGATCTGGACTTCCTGTTGCGACATACCGGCGACCGTCTCCGCCTGGTGATGGCGACGCGGGCCGATCCGGTGCTTCCGCTGTATCGGTACCGGCTCGATGCCTCGGTCGTCGAGGTGCGGATGTCGGACCTGGCCTTCACCGATGAGGAAGCCCGTGAGCTGACCCGGCGGGCGGGTCTGACCCTGACGCCGGATTCCGTGCACGCGCTCAACCTTCGGACGAAGGGATGGGCGGCCGGTCTGCGGTTCGGCGCACAGCTCCTTCGGCTGCGGGCGGATCCGGATCACGCCGTCGCGGAGATCGTCGGCGACACCGGGAACATCGCGGAGTACCTCGTGGGCGAAGTGCTGGCCGCCCAGAGCCCAGATGTACGAGCCCTGCTCCTGGCGACGAGCGTTCCCGACACGATCCAACCGGGACTGGCCGAGGCGCTCGCCGGCCCCACGGCCGAACGTACGCTGAACTTTCTGACCCGGGACAACGTGCTCATCGAGCCCGTATCCGGGCGTCCTGGGTGCTACCGCTACAACCCGCTCTTCCGGGATCTCCTCCGCGCCGTACTTGCCTACGAATCGCCTGATGAGATGAGGCACCTTCAGCGGACGGCGGCTGAGTGGTACGCCCGCGACGGTCAGATCACTGCGTCCGTCAGTCACTTCGTGGCTATCGAGGCCTGGGCAGAGGCGGCCGCAGAGGTGATCGACGACCTGGCAGTCGGCCAGCTGTTGCTCGACGACAGCACGAGTGTCTTGACCCAGTCGTTGCGGCCGATGCCGTCCGAGCTGGAGGACCCCGCCGCCACCGTCGTGAGAGCAACGCTCGCTCTAGGAGCCGGCGACACGACCGGCTTCGCCGACGAGCTGGCTCAGGTGAAGACCGAGTCGGGTGAGCGGACAGGCTCTCATCCCTGGGCCACCAACATCGCGGTCCGAGTGCTGGAAGCCGTCGGCGCGCAGACGTCGGAGAACCCGATCGAAGCGATGTCGCTCGCCACCGCGGCCGAACAGGCATTGGGCCCGCCAGACCGCGGGCCGAAGGGCAGCTCCCATCCCGAGCTCGACGCTCTCGTCATTCTCAGCAAGGGCATCGCGGCCCTGCGCCAGGGAAGGCTGGCCGCGGCCGACGCGATGTTCAAGTCCGGCGTCGCGGCGGCCGCGGGAGCCGGATCCGAGGCCGTTCAGGTGGAGTGTCTGGGCTATCAGGCGGTCATCGCCTGCTGCCGGGGCAAGCTCTCCAGGGCTGCGAAGCTCGGGACTCGAGCGATCGGTGCCGCCGAGCGAAGCGGTGCGAGCGCAGAAGACCGGTCGGCCGCGGCCCGGGTCGCACTTGGCTGGGTGGAGATGGAGCGGTACGACCTTCACGCCGCAGCCGATCACGTTCAGTCGGTCGAGCGGATGGACCTGCCGCTGCGGGATCCAGTTCCGCACGCCTTCCTGGCTCTGACCAGGGCGCGCCTCCAGGTGGCGCACGGTGACCGGCTGGGCGCACTCAGCAGGCTCGAGCAGGCGGCCGCCGGATTCGTGGACGAGCGTGGCTGGCTTGGTGAGCAGCTGCGCATCGAGCTCGCCCACGTCCGAGTCGCCGCTGGTGAGCCGGAGGCGGCGGCCGAGGTCGAGAGCCTCGACGGCGAGCCGGAGGCGGCTCTCGTGGTCGGGCTTGCGCAGCTGCAGCTGGGCGATCCGAATGCCGCCGACGCCGCGATGTCCACAGTCTTGTCCAAACGGGCTGCTGCGCCAGTCCAGGTCTCCGGCTGGCTGGTGGAGTGCGCACGTCGGCTCCACGACGGACCATCAGCGCGGGCACATGCGGCGCTCCACCAGGCCCTCACCCTGGCCTCGCAGGAACGCGTGCGACGCCCGTTCCACGAGGCACCCTCAGTGGTGCGGCAGCTGCTCGTGCGCGACAAGCAGCTGAGCGCTGAGCACGAATGGCTCTTCGAGATCTCGACGGCGCCTTCACGGAGGTTGTCCGTCCAGAAGGGTGCGCTGACCCCCGCCCCCGCGCACGCTCCCGTACCAGTGTTCGAAGAGCTCACGGAGAAGGAGTTGGAGGTCCTGGGTCACCTGGCGAACCTGCTCACCACCGAGGAGATCGCAGGCGTCATGTACATCTCCGTCAACACGATTCGTACCCACGTGCGCAACATCCTTCGGAAGCTGGGTGTCACCCGCCGGAACGCTGCGGTCAGGCGAGCGCGCGAGCTGCGGCTTCTTCCGCAGTGAGCCGCCGGTCGCAGTCCGTCCCGCGGATCCGGGTCATCCGCAGCGGATGAGGTGAGCGGAGCGGACGTCGTCCTAGCGTCGGAGGGCTGGACTCTCCAGCTCGATACCTGGGTCGTCCGGTGTGCTGTGGGCGAGTCAGGGGAACCCGGAGGTACCCGTGACCACATCGGACATCAGCGCCCCGCAGCCCGGGCTGAGCGTCGGACCGACGAGCGAGTTCAGCCTGTTCTTCCGAGTCAAACCGGGTGAGGCGGCGTCCCTGCGCAGTGCACTGTTGGCGCTCCAGGACACCCCCGGCTACCGGCCGGGCGACTACGGGATGGCGATCCAGACCATCCACGAGGCGCGATTCGTGCTGTTCGACGACGACACCCGGCTGGCGTTCATCACCAGCTTCGACGGCCCCTGGGACGCCTACATGGAGGACTTCTTCACCTCCGGTCCGACGCTGGCCCTCTTCGACGTGATCTTCAGCCACGTCGAGGGGTACGACGGACTGCCGGACGTCGCGGCCGTGCGCTCGTTCGTCCTGGGAGCCGAGCAGAGCGCCGCTGCGTACGCCCGCAACTACGGCGGCACGGTGAAGGAGATCCGCAAGGCGCAACGTGTCAACAGCGCCTTCCAGCAGGTCCTCGACCACCCGCAGGCCGGCGAGATCCTCGAGCACCCAGCGATGCAGCCCTTGCTCGACGAGGCCGGCGACTAGCCGCGCGAGCGGGGCGAGGAGCAGCAGTGTCTGATCACATCTCTGGGCCGCGCGCCCTGGCCGATCCGATCGCGGACATCACCGACTTCTACGCGTTCCCGAGCCCCGACTCCCCGGGGCGCCTCGTTCTGGTGATGAACACCCTGCCGATGGCGAAACCCACCGACCTGTTCTCGGCGGGGTTGCTCTACCGCTTCCGGCTGCGGCCGCTGAGCGCTCCTGCCGCCGGCTCGACCAGCGGGGTGTTCGTCCCGAGAGACGACGAAATGGTCATCGACTGCGTCTTCGACTCACCGGAGCATGTGACGGACCCGGCCACCGGTCGGCCGGACCACGAGCAGCACGGCAGCTGCGTGGCTCCGGGCGGCGAGGAGGTCACCTTCCGCGTCAACGACGAGTCTGGAGGTGCCGGCGGGGGAGTACATGTCTTCGCAGGGGCGCGGTGGGACCCGTTCATCATGGATGCCCGCGCCGCGCTGGCCACGATCGCGACGCGGAAGCTCGCGTTCACCGAGGACGGGTCGATCTTCCTGGACGGCAAGAACGTGCTGAGCGTCGTGGTCGAGCTCGACTCGGGTCTCCTTCCAGGCGGGACGCCCGTGGGCGTGGTCGCCGAGACCCTGACCCGGGGCGAGTTCAACGTCCGCATCGAACGGGTCGGCCGGCCCGAGGTGAAGAACATGATGCTGGCCCCGAAGGACTTCGACCAGGTCAACCGGGATCTGGAGATCCGCGACCTCTACAACATGGAGGACGCCTTCCACCTCGGCGAGTCGTACTACGGGGCATTCCGGGCACGCCTGGATGCCAACCTCGCGTTCTGGGACTGCCTCGACGGCAAGCGTGACTGGCCTCTCGGAGAGGACGGGAGCCACCCGCTCACCGACCTCGTCCTCGCCGACTATCTGGTCGTCGATCCCACCTTCCCGTACGCCGAGCAGGGGTCCTTCCTCGAGATCGAGCTCGCCGCCCGACGTGGCGAGCCGCATCAGACCTGCGGAGGCCGGGCCCTGAACGACGACGTGATGGACGCGCTCTTCACCCAGCTCGTCAACGCAGGTCACGGCCCCACGATCCGTGACGGCGTCGACTCCGCCAGCCGCCCGGCCACCAGCACGTTCCCGTACCTGGTCGCGGCGAACCCGGACCCACCTGAACCTCCGGAGCATCACTGACATGGACGACGTGACCCTCGAGCTCGACGACATCCAGTCCGGTGCGCTGTTCGAGCGCCCCTCGCCGTACGTGGGTGTCTACCTGCTGCTCAGCATCCACGATCGCCGGGACGGCCGTGAGCTGGTCCGGCGGCTGCACCGGGTCCTCACCGCCGCCGGTGAGGCCAGCGAGACGGGCGATACGTCGCTGACGGTCGCTTTCACCTACCAGGGGCTGAAGGCGCTCGGCGTGCCGCAGGCGTCCCTCGACAGCTTCGTCCCCGAGTTTCGGGAGGGCATGGCGGCTCGGGCCGAGATCCTGGGTGACGTCGGTGAGAGTGGTCCCGACCATTGGGAGAAACCCTTGGGCAGCACCGACGTCCACGTCGCCATCTCGGTGCTCGCCCCGGACGAGGACCGGCTCCGGGCTGTCGCCGACCAAGCCCGCCGAGCCCATGCCGAGCTGCCCGGGATCGAGCTCATCTGGCGCCAGGACTGCTACCAGCTCGCGACGGGACGGACGTCGTTCGGCTTCAAGGACGGCATCGGCCAACCGGCTGTCGAAGGAAGCGGCCGGCCCGCCACGTACTCGCACGAGCCCCCGCTCAAAGCCGGGGAGATCATCCTCGGCTACCCCGACGAGACGGGCGAGCTCGCTCCGATGCCGTCCCCTGAGGTGTTGGGACGCAACGGCACGTACGTCGTGTTCCGCAAGCTGCACACCAAGGTGGCGGCGTACCGGTCCTATCTGCGTGCGAAGGCGCAGTCGCGCGCCGAGGAGGAGCTTCTCGGGGCGAAGATGGTCGGCCGCTGGCCGAGCGGCGCCCCGCTCGCGCTCGCGCCGGAACGCGACGACCCGGAGCTCGGGAGCGACCCGGTCCGCAACAACGACTTCGCCTACGGTGACGACCCGCGCGGCTTCAAGTGCCCGGTCGGTGCGCATGCGCGCCGTGCCAACCCTCGCGACGCCTTGGACCACGAGGGCAGCGTCGACGTGCGGCTGCACCGGATGATCCGACGCGGCACCAGCTACGGCCCGGCACTGCCCGACGACGTGCTCGAGGACGACGGGGCCGAGCGCGGCATCATGTTCGTATTCGCCGGTGCACACCTGAAGCGACAGTTCGAGTTCGTGAAGACCCAATGGCTCAACGACGGGATCTTCATCGGCGCCCCGCTCGAGGCGGACCCTCTGGTCGGCCCTCACGGCGAGGCCGGCACGTTCACGATCCCGCAACGACCGATCCGGCGCCGGCTCCAGGACCTGCCGCCGTTCGTGGTCACCCGCGGCGGCGAGTACTGCTTCGCCCCGAGCCTGAGGGCTCTGCGCTGGCTCGCAGACCTGGAACCCGACGACCCCGCCACCCAGAGAGGAAGCAGATGAGCACCTCGAGCACCGACCGCTGGGCCGCACTCGACTTCGCCCCACCGGCCGCCGATGTCGAGGAGACCGAACCGTCGGTGCTCCTCGACTACCTGTCCGACGGGAGCATTGCCCGGGTCACGCTCAACCGCCCCCATGCCGACAACGCGATCACGACCGAGATGGGCGCTCTGCTGACCGAGGTCGTCGAAGGGATCGCGGTGCGAACCGGCGTACGGGTCGTCATCCTGACAGGTGCCGGGGAGCGGGCGTTCTCGGTCGGTAGCGACCTGCGCCAGCGCAAGGCGATGACCAAGGAGGACTGGCTGCGCCAGCGTCAGGCCTTCGACCGCACCCTGTACACGGTGCGCCAGCTGCGCAAGCCGATCTTCGCCGCCGTCAACGGCATCGCGTACGGCGGCGGTTGCGAGCTGGCCCAGAGCACCGACTTCATCATCGCCTCGACCGCCGCGACGTTCGGTCAGCCCGAGGCGATGCTCGGCCTGGCGGCCGGGGGCGGCTCGCCGGCGCTGCTGCCCCGCCTGCTGCCGCGCGGCAAGGCACTGCAGATGCTGATGACCGGCGACCCGGTCCCGTCGGCGGAGGCGTACCGGCTGGGCATGGTCAACGAGCTGCACGAACCCGGTGACCTCGCGTCAGCGGCGCTGGGGATCGCGGAGAAGATCGCCAGCAACTCGCCGACCGCGGTCCAGGCGGTGAAGCGGGCCGTGCACCTGGGGGAGGGGCAGCCGATCGAGGAGGCCATCGCGATCATGATGGACGCCCACTGGCGCTCCGCGGTCCACCCCGACCGCGTCGAGGGCATCGGCGCCTTCAACGACGGCCGCGAACCGACTTTCGCCGACTCCGACTTCTGACCCACACCCGCCCCGAGGAGGCTGAACCAACATGACCGTTGCCGATGAACTCGAGGCAGCCCGCGCCGCCCTGGTGATGATCAACCCCGCGCCGTACAACGCCGAGGCACCACCGGCCGCCCTGGCTGCCGACGTCACCCCGACCGAGCTCCACTACGTGCGCAGCAACTTCGCGGTGCCCGACCACGCCGGCACCCTGGAGATCGGCGGCGCGGTCGGCAAGCCCACGACCCTGACGCTCGACGACCTGCGTGCGATGCCCGCATACGACCGCACGGTCACCCTCGAGTGCGCCGGCAACGGCCGCCTGGAGATGAGGCCGCTACCGACCGGGGAGCCCTGGGGAGACTTCGCCGTCTCCACGGCACGGTGGACCGGAGCCCGGCTCCATGACGTCCTCGCGCAGGTCGAGCCGGCGACCGACGGGATCGAGCTCCTCGCCACCGGCGCCGACCACGGGCCGTACCACCTGCAGGCGATCCTTCCGGAGACCGACCAGGACAACCTCACCTTCACCCGCGCGCTGCCACTGTCGCAGGCCACCGACCCGGAGGCGGGGATCCTCATCGCGTACGAGATGAACGGCCAGCCCCTCGGGCGTGACCACGGCGCCCCGTTCCGGCTGATCGTCCCGCACTGGTACGCCGTCGCGTCCGTGAAGTGGCTCAAACGCCTCGATGTCCTCACCGAGCCGTACACCGGAGAGTTCCAGACCGGCCACTACATCTACGAATGGCTCGACCGGCCCCACGAGCCCGTCACCCTCATGCGGGTCCGCGCCCGCATCACCGAGCCCGCACCTGGCTCGGTCCTCACCCAGGAGACCTGCACCGTTCGCGGGAAGGCCTGGTCAGGAACCGGTCCGGTCACGAAGGTCGAGGTCAGCCTCACGGGAGAGGGCGACTGGCAGCCGGCGAAGCTGGACCCGGCCGCTCCGGGCGACTTCGGGTGGCAGGACTGGAGGTTCACCTGGGATGGCATCGGCGTCGGCCGGCACACCCTTCGAGCCAGAGCGACCGACGCGGCCGGGAACGTGCAGCCCGACGTACCGCCGTGGAACCGCCTGGGCTACGGCAACAACGCCATCGAAGTCATCTACGTCGACCGACGTTAGCCCGCCAGAAAGGACGCCTCAGCGGAGGCCTTCGGCATCGAGGAGAGCACTCACGGTGGGGGAGACGAGTCCGGTCAGGTCGTCGACGCCGATCCCGGCCCGGGCGCTGGCGCCGTCGAAGATCAGCATGAGCTGCCGGGCCAGCAGGTCGGGGTTGCTTGCTCCGCCCCGCTCGACCTCGGCACGGAAGAACTCCGACAAGTCCTGCTTGACGCCACGAGCGACCCGACTAGCGGGGTGAGTCGGGTTCTTGAGCTCGATCTGGACGGTCAGATACCGACAGCCTTGGAAGTCTGGTGTGCCGGACTCGATCTCCATGCGATCGAAGACGTGCAAAATCCGTTCACGCGGTGACCCGTCGTCGCTCTCTGCAGGAAGCAGCCATGCTTTGTAGGCCGCGGCGCCCCGCTCGAGGCTCGCGGCCAGCAACTCATCCTTGCTGTCGAAGAGTTGATAGAGAGAACGTTTCGAGACGCCGGCCGTGCTGCACAACGCCTGGATACCGACGCCCACCCCTTCCTGGTAGCTGAGAGCGGCCGCCGCTTCCAGCAGCCGCTCTCGCGGGCTCTCCTTTGCCGCTGAGGTCATGAGGTGAGTTTACCCGGATGTCAGCCAATCTGAAACCGATCGGTTTCGTTGGTGCTGGATCCAGCGCGCGTGGCGTCGAGTCGTGTGTGGCGGCTCACACCCGAGGCTGGCTTGCATGAGGAAACCGATCGGTTTATCGTCGGTGGTACCGATCGGTTTCTCGATGAAGTCGGGCAGCGGATAAGCGACCCGACTCGACCGTATACGCGCATGGAACGCGACGAACGCCGCGAGCTGGGTGTCGACGCGTGTGCGAGAAGGAAGACGCACACGTCCGTTGCTGCACCCGAGGCACAGGCGAAATCAGAAAGGGTCATCCTTTGGCCAGCAAGAAAAAGCTCGACGACCATCCCACCGTCGCAAAGATTCGCGAACGTGGTGGTGACCAAGGTGTCGTGCGCCCCACCGACCCGCTCGATGTGTCGTGGTTGCGTGAACTGTGCCTCGACGCGGGCGCGGACGATGTCGGTTTCGTCGAGATCGACCGACCGGAGATCTCCGACCAGCGGGAAGAACTCGAGGCCGCGCTGCCTGGCGTTCGAACCCTGATCAGCATGGTGACGCGAATGAACAGGGAGAACATTCGTACGCCCTCGCGTTCGGTGGCCAATCTGGAGTTCCATCACTCGGGCGACCACATCAACGACGCCGCTCGGCAGGTGGTACGTCAGCTCGAGGCAGTGGGCGTGCGTGCGCTCAACCCGGCGATGGGCTTTCCCATGGAGATGGACAAGTTTCCAGCGAAGGCCTGGGTCGTCTCGCACAAGCCGGTTGCGGTAGCTGCCGGGCTCGGCCAGATGGGTCTGCACCGCAACGTCATCCACCCCAAGTTCGGCAGCTTCGTCCTGCTGACCACCATTCTGGTGGATGCCGAGGTCGGCGAGGTCTCCCGGCCGATCGGCTACAACCCGTGCGTCGAGTGCAAGCTGTGTGTGACCGCGTGCCCGACCGGAGCGATCTCCGCCGATGGCCACTTCAACTTCTCCGCCTGCTACACGCACAACTACCGCGAGTTCATGGGCGGCTTCGGCGACTGGGCGGAGCAGGTCGTCGAGAGCCGCGATCGTCACGACTACCGCTCGCGGGTGACCGACCAGGAGAGCGCGTCCATGTGGCAGAGCCTCTCCTTCGGCGCCAATTACAAGGCCGCGTACTGCATGTCGGTCTGCCCGGCGGGCGAGGATGTCCTCGGTCCCTGGCTGGACGATCGCAAGGCACATGTGGACACCGTCGTCCGCCCGCTGGTGGACAAGGAGGAGACCGTCTACGTGATCCCCGATTCGGACGCCGAGAACCACGTGGCCAAAACGTTCCCGAACAAGCAGACGAAGCAGGTCGGACAGAGCCTTCGTCCGGCCGACATCGAGGGCCTCGTGCAGGGGATGCCATTGATCTTCCAGCGCGAGAAGGCGCTGGACATGTACGCGACCTACCATCTCACTTTCACCGGTGCCGAATCGCGACAGATCACCGTGGATATCCGCGACCGCGAACTTGAAATCACCGAGGGCCTACACGGAGATCCCGATCTCCGAATATCCGCTGACTCCCAGACGTGGATGCGATTCCTTTCCAAGAAGTCTGCGCTGCCCTGGGCGCTTCTGCGCGGCCGCATCAAGATGCACGGATCACCGCGACTGCTGCTTACCTTCGGGCGCCTCTTCCCGTCCTGACCGGTCGACACAAGTAGACCGATGAACTCATCACGAAAAGGAACACCGATCATGGGAATCTCTCGCGCCGAGGTGGAGCGCGATCTCGTAGTGGCCGCCAAGGAGGCGATGGCAGAAGGCGTTGTGCGGTTGACGCTGCGTGATCCAGAAGGTCGGGCACTGCCGGAGTGGGACCCGGGAGCGCATATCGATCTGATCCTGACGGACGACCTCGTCAGGCAGTACTCGCTGTGCGGGGACCCGGGGGACCGCTCCAGTCTTCAGGTGGCAGTGCTGCAGGAGCCCGAGAGCCGGGGCGGGTCCAGCTACGTACACGACGTTCTGGCTGAAGGCGACACCCTCCGTATTCGTGGTCCCCGTAACAACTTCCCGCTGGAGAAGTCGAAGCGCTATCTCTTCGTCGCAGGCGGGATCGGCATCACCCCGATCCTGCCGATGATCGCCGCGGTCGACGCTCGCCGGGCAGACTGGAGCCTGGTCTACGGAGGACGCACCCGGGAGTCGATGGCGTTCCGCGAAGATCTCCAAAGGGCCTATAGGGGCAGGGTGAAGGTTCGTCCCCAGGACGAGTTCGGACTGCTGGACCTGCCCGACCTGCTCGGCAAGCCACAGCGCAAGACGGCCATCTACGTCTGCGGGCCGGAGCCGCTCCTTGCGGCCGTGGAGACCGCCTCTCAGGAGTGGCCGAGAGGGGCCCTGCACGTGGAGCGGTTCGCGCCGAAGAGTGACCTCGATGCCGCGCCACGAACCAGCTTCGAGGTCGAGCTTGCCCAGTCCGGCAGGACGCTGCGGGTCCCCGAGAACATGTCCATCCTTCGTGCCGCTGCGGACGCCGGGGTGCCGGTGATGAAGTCGTGCGAGGAGGGGATCTGCGGAACGTGCCAGACGAAGGTGCTGGCGGGGGAGATCGACCACCGCGACTCGGTGCTCGACGACCAGGATCGCGCTGCCGGTGACTCCATGATGGTCTGCGTCTCCCGAGCGAAGGGCGACCGTCTCGTCCTCGACCTCTGACGACGGCCGGGCTCCGCACCGCTCCATCTGACGGGCCACGCGGTGTCCCCGCTGATGACCTGGTGAGTGGTTCTCCGCTCGCCATCTAGTCGGTGGCCACCGGTTCCGGGTTACGCCGGTAGGCCGATGGCGACGTGCCGAACCAGCGCCGGCAAGAGCGCGAGAGGACGCTCTGTTCGCTGTAGCCGAGAAGGCCGGCGAGCTGTCCGAACGGGATGCGCGTGTGGCGCAGGTAGTGCTGTGCCTCGTCGCGGCGTACGTCGTCGACGACCTCGGCGAAGGTGCGGCCCTCGACGGCGAGCTGCCGTTGCAGCGTGCGCGGGTGTACGGCGAGGTGCGAGGCGACCAGCTCGAGGGTCAGGCCACCGGTCGGCAGCATCCGGCGGACCAGCATGCGCACTGGTTGTGTGAGGTTGTCGTCGAGCGTGGTGACCACGCTGTTGAGGTAATCCTGGGCCATTGCGTGGACGGCACTGTCGGAGGAGATCCGCCGTTCGAGCACCGTGGCTGGAAAGGTGAAGCCGTATCCGGGTTCGGAGAAGCGCACCGTTGAACCGAAGTAGCGGCGGTAGTCCGCCGGCGGGCTCAGGGGTTCATGCCGGAGATGGACCACGATCGGGCTGAAGTCTTCACCCGCCAAGAGACGCATGATCCTCAGTGAGACCCCGAGGCTGAGCTCGGCGCCCTGGCGGTGAGGTGGCGGCTGGTTTGCCCGGACGTCCCAGTCGAGCCGGGCCATGCCGTCGTCTCCGACGCGGAGCTGGACGGAAACGGCGGGGCTGTAGACCGACATGTACTGGTTGAAGGCCCGTAGTGCTGCTCCCACGTTCGGCGCGGTGCGCGCGGCCACACCGACAGGACCGAGGATCTCCACGCCCTGTCGTAGGGCGAGCCGGCGTCCGAAATCGGAGGCGCCTGTGGCCGCGGCGGCACCTTCGAGCGCATGGATGACGCGTCGGTAGTCGATGAACTCGTCGTGGCTCCCGACCGCTGCCGCGGGAATGCGCGCCTCCGCGAGCACCGCACTCGGGTCGCCACCGAGCTCGAGGATCAGTTCCTGATATCCCTGGAGCGATGTCCCACGAATCGTGGTCATGTCGCCAATTGTCAAAAACGTGTCGCTTGGTGTCAAGTTTCGAGATGTGGCGGTCGCCACACTCATCTGCATGATTCTTTCTCACTCGCGCTTCGACGGTGCGCGGCTGGACGGTGGCACCGTCGCGATCACCGGCGCCGGCAGCGGCATCGGCCAGGCGCTGGCGCTGCTGTGCGCGGCCCGCGGGGCCAAGCTTGCGCTCTGCGACATCAACGACGAGGGCTTGGCGGACACGGCTGGGCGTGTTCGCAGCCTCGGCAGCACTGTTCTCACCCGTCGGGTCGATGTCTCCGACGAGGCCCAGATGACCGAGTTCGCCCACGCTGCCTACGCTCAGTTCGACTCGGTCGACCTGGTGGTGAACAACGCAGGCGTCGCCGTCATGGGCGGCTTCCTGGACACCACCGTCAAAGACTGGGACTGGCTCTGGTCGATCAACGTCCGGGGCGTGGTGAACGGAAGCCAAGCCTTCTTGCCGACGATGATCGAGCAAGGGCGAGGCGGACACATTGCCAACGTCGCCAGCGTCGCCGGCCTGCTGGCCAATCCGGACCTGGGTGCCTACAGCGCCACCAAGTTCGCCGTGGTCGGCCTCTCGGAGGCCCTGCGGACCGAGCTGAAACCGTACCGAATCGGCGTGACCGCGGTCTGCCCGGGCGTGATCAACACCCCGATCACCCGCAACACCAGGCTGCGGGGAGCCAACAACACCGACCAGCGTCGGGCCAAGATCACCGCGATCTACGAGAAGCGCGGATACACCCCCGAGCGCGTCGCCGAGAACATCCTCAAGGCCGTGCACAAGGACAAGGCGGTCGCCCCCATCGCCCTCGAAGCCCACCTGATGTACGGCGCCTCCCGCCTCGCCCCGTCGCTGGCGCGGTGGGCCGCGGGCCGGATGGCCTCTGTCGGCAAGTAGCACCACCACTCAACCTCATCGATCGAAGGGACCACACCGTGTCACGCGAACAGTTCACTGCGGCGCAGCTCGCCGATTTCAAGGCCGTGCAGCGGCTCGCCTATGACGCCACTGCGGCGGTCGAGGCACAGCTCTATGTCGGCATCACCGAGAAGGAAGCCGCGGCCATGCTCGAGGACTGGCTGCGCGAACGCGGCGTGCGCCGGTTCTTCCACTACGGCTTCGCCTGGTTCGGCGACCGCACCCGGTTCCGTAACTTCGAGAAGCCTTCCGGCAACGCGCTCAAGCAGTTGCTCAGCCCGAAGATGGCGCACTTCGGCAAACAGTTCCTGCCGACCGACCGCCGGCTCGAGAAGGGAGACGCGGTCATCCTCGACATCGGCCCGGTCCTGGGGCGGGCGGCCTCCGACATGGGCTACTCATGCACCCTGCCCGGCGACGAGACCGAGGAGTTCCACACCGCCAGGATGGCGCTGGAGCCTTACCGTCGGATGATCCTGGAGATGGTCAAGCGCGGTGAGTCCCAGGGCAACATCTACAAGGCCCTCGACGAGCTGATCGCCGACCAGGGCTACGAGAACATCCACAGCTACTACCCGGGTTCGGTCGTCGCGCACAAGATCGGCAATGTCCCCGGTGTGAGCCTGCCTACCTTCCGGGTGCAGAACTTCAGCCCCCAGGCGATCGCCTACCTGTCCGGCCACGTCTTCGAGTCACTCCTGCGTCCCGCGATGAACTCCACTCCGATCTGGAACGAGGAGTCCGACACGCCCTGCGAGCCGGGCCTGTGGGCGATCGAGCCGCACATCGGCAAGGGGGACATCGGGGTCAAGTTCGAGGAAATGATGGTCGTCACCGAGGACGATGCGTACTGGCTCGACGACGACCTTCCTCACGTCCGCTACTGGGCCAGCCACCTCAACGCCGCGGACTGACCCAGAGGACCGACATCCCAGCCGGGCCGCGCGTCGACGCAGCCGTCATCTCGAACAGGAGCCTCGCGTGACTGTGAACCCCGTTTCATCTCTCGATTTCACCGAGCCGAGCACCGCTGGCTTTCGGACCGAACAGGTCGTCGTCGGGGACGTCCGCATCCCGGTGCTGCGCGGCGGTCCCCGCAACTCAGCCGAGGCCGTGGTGTTCGTGCACGGCAATCCCGGCGCCGGCTCCGACTGGCTGGACCTGATGCGACCAGTAGCGGAGTTCTCGCAGGTCATCGCCCCGGACATGCCCGGCTTCGGAGGAGCCGAGAAGCGGGCCGATCAGGACTACACGCTCGCGGGCTATGCCCGACACCTGGGCGGACTCATCGATGCCTTGGGCTTGACGCGCGTCCACCTCGTAGCCCATGACTTCGGTGGCCCCTGGTCACTCACCTGGGCCGCGGCTCATCCCGACCGTGTCGCCAGCGTCACCTTGGTCAATACCGGGGTCATGCTGGACTACACCTGGCACCGCGTCGCCAAGATCTGGCGCGTCCCGGTCGTGGGTGAGATCTTCCAGCGGATCGCGCCACGCCGGTTCGTCAGGGAGATGCTGGCCCACGACAACCCGGGCCTGCACCCCGACTGGGTCGCGCGTATCGCCAACCACCTCCAGCCCTGGGGGACCCGTCGCGCGGTGCTGCGGCTCTACCGCACCACCACCTCCGCGATGATGGAGGCGCTCGTCGAGCCGCTGCGCGCGAGCGACCTGCCATGCCTGGTGGTGTGGGGCCCGCAGGACGTCTACCTCCCTGCGGTCCAGGCGCAGCGGCAGCGAGAACCCTTTCCGTCGGCGCAGATCCACACGATCCCCGACGCCGGCCACTGGTCCTTCCTTGAACGCCCAGACATGGTCGCCCCCCTCGTGCTCGCGCACCTGCGTAGCCATCACTCGACGGCACGAACACGCCCGGAAAGCTCTCCCAGCCACCGAAACGAGCAGCCATGAACCTCGCCGAGAACCTCACGCGAACCACCCAACAACACCCCGACAACGTCGCGATCCGTCTCGACGACGCGACCCTGACCTACGCCGAGCTGGACGTGCTCAGCGCCCGAGCCGCAGGGTTCCTCCTCGCAAGAGGGATCAGAGCGGGGGACCGGGTCGGGGTGATGTTGCCGAACGTGCCGCTGTTCGCGGCGCTCTACTACGGCGTGCTGCACCTCGGTGCCGTCGTGGTCCCGATGAACCCGCTGCTCAAGGAGCGCGAGGTCGCCTACTACCTGGGCAACTCCGGGGCGAAGCTCATCCTGTCCGCGCCGGAAACCGCCGGCGAGGCGCGCCGCGGAGCCACCGAGGCCGGTGCCGCCGTCGTGGTCACCAACGACGAGTTCGAGAGCCTCGTGGCCTCCACCGAGCCGCTGGAACTGGTCGTTGGCCGCGCCGGCGATGACACCGCGGTGATCCTCTACACCTCGGGAACCACCGGCCAGCCCAAGGGCGCCGAGCTCACGCACGCCAACCTGATCCACAACATCGACGTCACCGCTGAGTCATTGCTCACCGCATCGCCCACCGACGTCGTCTTCGGCGGTCTGCCACTGTTCCATGTCTTCGGCCAGACCTGTGGACTGAACCTGGCTGTCAAGGTCGGCGCCACACTGACCCTTCTCCCACGCTTCGACGCCACCAAGGCCCTGGAGGTCCTGGCCCGTGACCGGGTGACCGTGTTCGAAGGCGTCCCGACGATGTTCACTGCCCTGGCTCGGCACCCGGAGCGAGCGGCCTACGACCTGTCGGCACTGCGGATCTGCGCGACTGGCGGCGCAGCGATGCCGGTGGAGGTGCTTCGCGCCTTCGAGGAGGCGTTCGAGTGCACCGTTCTCGAAGGCTATGGGTTGTCCGAGACCTCGCCGATCGCCTGCTTCAACCATCCCGGGGCTGAGCGCAGGGCCGGGTCGGTCGGCACCCCGATCCGAGGTGTCGAGATGCGGCTGGTCGACGACGCCGGCCACCCGGTGGCCGACGGCGAGGTGGGCGAGATCTGCGTACGTGGCCACAACGTGATGAAGGGCTACTGGGCCAAGCCCGAGGCCACCGCGGAGGCGATCCGAGACGGCTGGTTCTTCACGGGAGACCTGGCGCGCCGTGACCCAGATGGCCACTACTTCATCGTCGACCGCAAGAAGGACATGGTCATCCGGGGTGGCTACAACATCTATCCCCGCGAGATCGAAGAGGTCCTGCATGAGCACCCGGCCGTGCTCGAAGTGGCCGTCGTCGGCATCCCGCACGAGGAACTCGGCGAGGAGGTCGCCGCCGCGGTCGCACTGCGGCCCGACGCCGCCGCGACCGCCGAAGAGCTACAGGCGTTCGTCCGCGACCGGGTCGCGGCGTACAAGTACCCGCGGCACGTTGTCGTCGTCGATGTCCTTCCGAAGGGCCCGACCGGCAAGATCCTGAAACGCGAAGTCCACATCACGCCCGCACCGTTGATCGACGCCGACCTGTGACGCATCGACACGGGACTCCCGGGCTGCGCTACACCGTTGCCGATGGCGTAGCGCAGCTGACGCTGTCCCGTCCAGACAAGTCGAACGCCTTGGACCTCCCCACGGCGGAGTCGCTGGCGGAAGCCGTCGCGTCAGCGCGTTCGGACGACGCCGTCCGTGTAGTGCTGCTCGCTGGCGATGGACAGCGTTTCTGCGCCGGCGGTGACATCGCCTCGATGGCAGCGGCAGAGGATCGCTCCGGACACCTCGAACAGATGGCTGCCACTCTGGATGGCGCGCTTCAGGGACTGGCGGAGATGGACAAGCCCGTCGTGGCTGCAGTCCAGGGCGCCGCTGCTGGTGCCGGCCTCGCCATGGTGCTGTCCGCGGATGTGGTCATCGGAACTCGGTCATCGAAGTACCTTGCCGCCTACGCCAGTGTCGGGCTCACCCCTGACTGTGGCCTTTCGTGGCTTCTGCCTCGAGCAGTCGGTCAGCAGCGGGCCCTTGAACTGGCGCTCACTGGCAGAGTCCTGTCCGCCGACGAGGCATGCGACTGGGGCCTGATCACGACCGTGGTGGACGACGACGAGCTGGCCGCCCGCGCGTCATCCACAGCCTCACGACTGGCAAAGGCGCCGCCGTACGCCGTGGGCCAAGCCCGTCGCCTGATCCGGTCGGCATGGACGCTCCCGCGTGAGGAGAGCGGTGCAGATGAGGTCCAGACGATCTCCCGAGCAGTAGCGACCGCCGAGGCCCGAGAGCTGGCGGACCTCTTCCTCCAACGCCAGCCGTGACGCCCCGCGATGGTGCGGCTGTGACCGGGATGTGCTGCGCGCACACCGACATGGGCTCGGCACCTCTCGCGGGGCGAGGCTCTCCGTTCGTACGTTTCGGGCATGTCAGCTACGACGGAGCCACCCACACCGACCGACGCAGGGGTGGCACGACCGGTGCCGCGCTACGCACGATTCGTCCGCGGATTGCAGCAGCGGTTGGTCATCGACATGCCCGGCGGACCGCGGGTCATCAGCTTCGCGACTGTGATCAACTTCCAGAAGTGCCTGATGTTCGCCTACCTGGGCGCACTCATGTGGCTCTACAACGACCACACGCCGGCTGCCGCGAGTACTGCGGCGTGGATCTATCTGGCCCTGCACGGGTCGTACGGACTGGTCTGGTACCTCAAGGACAAGGCGTTCCCGGACCCCGGGTGGCAGTATCGGCTCACCGTGCTGGGGGCCGTGAACGCCGTTCTCGCCGTCCTTGGTTGGTACTGGCTGTTCGGCTGGCTGCTGATCTCCGGTCGCGGAGGCGACTATCCGATAGATGACAGGCCGTGGTTCGCGGTGTGCATCACCCTTGTCGTGTTGGGCTCAGTGGTGATGATCGCGGCCGACGCGCAGAAGTTCTTCACGCTGCGCGTCCAGCGCGGTCTCATCACCGATGGGATGTTCCGCTTCGTACGGCACCCGAACTACACCGGCGAGATGATGATCTACCTCGGCTTCGCGCTGATGGTCTGGCACTGGCTGCCGTTCCTCGTGCTGGCCTGGGTGTGGGGCGGTGTCTTCACGGCGAACATGCTGGCCAAGGAGGCGAGCATGAGCCGATACCCCGAGTGGGCGGCCTACAAGGCGCGCACGCGTTGGGTGATCCCGTTTGTCCTCTGATTGATGCTTGCCCTGCTCAGGGCTTCCGGGGCTGGGTCCGGGGAACCACGCTCCGGTCCCCGGAGGTGACCATCGCGTGGATCGGTGCGGCGCTGACCCGAAGGAGCGTGGCGAGGCCGCGGCGGCCCTGCTGGCGGGCGAGTGCCGGCCCTAGGGTGGTCATCAGGGCGGTGAGTGCCGGCATCGGACGCCCGAAGAGCGTGATCTCCGAGATGCGTGCCTCCTCGTCGAGGCGCAGCAACTGCGCCTCCTCGAACGGTTGGCCCGCGACGTGCGCCCGGTAGACCAGTGCGTACGTGTCGTCCTGGCCGGTCTGCGTATGGAATCGAATGTGCTCGACGGCCTTGAACGCCTCGGTCAGGAAGTCTCGTAGCTGACTGGTTCCCTCGAGGCGGAACTGGTCGGTGAGTGGCGAGCTGAGGACGATGTCGGGTCTCAGGCAGGTGACGGCGGCCTCGACGTCACCGCTTTCGGCGGCGGCACGCCAGCGCGCAACCGTGGCGTCTGACTCTGAAGGGTCTGGCATGGATATCTCCTGATATCGCCGGAGGGCTGGTCGGTGGCCGGCCGTCAGCCAGGGAGGTGGTTCATCTTGCGGATCTGGCTGTCGAAGATCCGGGAGGGTGCGAAGCGGCGCAGGACGCCTGCGCGGCCGGCCAGGACACCGGCGGTGTAGCGCAGCTTCGGCGTCGGGTCCGTCGCCGCCGTGGCGATGACATCGGCGACGACAGCAGGGTCGTCGCCGGCCTTGAACGCCTCCGCCATCACGCGATCGAAGGTCTCTCGCTGCTGTGCGTAGACCTGAAGTGGGGCCTCGGGCTGGATGCGCTTCGCCTCGAATCCGGTCTTGGTGTAGGCCGGGTCGACGAGCAGCGACCGGATGCCGTACTCGCGGATCTCATGGTCCAGGGACTGGGAGTAGCCCTCGATCGCGTGCTTCGAGGCGCCGTAGACCGCCATGTAGGGCGCCGGGATGAATCCCTGCACGGAGGAGAGGTTGATGATCCGGCCGCGCCCCTGCTCCCGCATGTGCGGCAGCACCGCCTTCACCATGCGCATGACCCCGAAGACGTTGATGTCGAAGACTTCCTGGGCCTGAGTGATGGAACCTTCCTCGGCCGCGCCGACCGACCCGACTCCGGCGTTGTTGACGAGGACGTCGATCTGCCCGAATCGCTGGATCACCTGCTTGACCACAGTGGCGGCTGAGGCGTCGTCGGTGACGTCGAGCTCGAGGAACGTCACTCCCTCCGGGGGAGTGGCACGCGAGATGTCACGGCTGGTTCCGATCACCTCGAACCCCGCGTTGGCCAGCGCGAGCGCCGCTGCCTTGCCGATGCCGGAAGAGGCACCTGTTACGAGTGCCACGGGGCGAGCTGTTGTCATCGTGAAGTTCCTGACTTGGGTGTGTTGTGATTTCCAACCGACACCGTCAACGTAGACCAGTGAGTTGGAAAAGACAACACACCGGCTTATCGTGGGGAGATGACCGATTCCGACACGCGGCCCGGGATCCGCATGGCCGAGCAGCCCCTGGAGGTCCGTCCGTGCTCGCTCGCCGGCGCCCTCGACGTCCTCGGTGAGAGGTGGTCGCTCCTGGCACTGCGGGAGATCGGCTACGGGGTTCACCGCTTCGCCCGGATCGCCGGCTATACCGGGGCCTCGCGCGACATCCTCGCCGACCGACTGCGCAAGCTGGAGGCGGCGGGCGTCATCGAACGCCGGTTGTACAGCGAACATCCGCCCCGCCACGAATATCACTTCACCGAGGCCGGCAGGGAGCTGTTCCCGGTCATGCTCGCGCTGTCCCAGTGGGGCGACAAGTGGGCGGTCGACGCCCCGGCGCTGACCCGCCGGCACTCCTGCGGCCAACCGGTCCAGGTCGATCTGGTCTGCCATCACTGTGGTGAGCCGGTCACCCGCGACACCATCCACGCTGAACCCGCCAACGCCTGAACGGCCGCTGTTCCGGTGGCTCGGGACCGCCTTGCCGTGCAGCGACGGGTCTGACAGGCTCGCTCGCTCCTGTGCCGGCGATGGCTGGTGTTACCCCGTCGCCGGACTGGCGACTCGCAGCGGTTCTCGTCGTATGGGATCCGGCCAAATGGCTTCGAATCAGGTCCGCTTGCGGCTCGTGATCTCGTCAGAGAGCCGCTGCACGTGGGCGGGGTCCGCGTCCCGGGCAAGGGCGACGTAGTGGTCCATGACGACCGGCCGATAGCGCACGGGCAACGTCTGTCCTGGGGCGAGTCGGGTGAGCTCGGTGATGGTGAGGTCTTCGTCTGCGACACCGCGGAACGAGATGCCGTCGGAGGTCTCCACGTCGAACATCAGCACCACGCGTGGGTTGCTGTTGACCTCCCGCCAGTCGACGAGAACGCCGAGCGCAAGCGCCCCCGCACGCAGTTCCGCATTGCGCTTCCGCGCGTCACTGCTCAGGAGCGGGTTCGGGGCGATGCCGGGGAAGTCGGGCCCGACGCCGAGCGATTCCCGACTCAGGTCGGGCCTGAGCTGCGCCATCAGATCGTTGAGCTTCTTCTTCGAACCGAACATCCTGACCTCTCCCTCACACTGGGGCCGGAACCTCGGCCGGCGCCTCGCACCAAAGCGCGATTGTACGTCGCCGGCCAGTCCCTTACGGCCGTTGTCGGTCGAGCTTTCAGAGCCCGCGCCAGGCCGACCACAGCTGGGAGTAGCGGCCCTCGCCCGCGACGAGCTCGGCATGGGGGCCGGTCTCGACGATCCGGCCGTGCTCCATGACGACGATCCGGTCGGCGGACTCGGCCTGGGTGAGTCTGTGGGCGATCACCAGCGACGTACGCCCGGAGGTGACCGCCAGGGCGGCCCGCTCGAGGTCGCGCGCGCCGCTCGAACCCGCCTCGGCGGTCGCCTCGTCGAGGACGACGGCGACCGGGTCGGCGAGGAGGACGCGCGCCAGGGCGAGCTTCTGAACGAGCGCGGGGGTCAGCTGGTGGGCGCCGTCACCGACGAGGGTCTCGAGCCCGTCCAGGAGCGCGGCCACCTCGGCCCAGGCCTCGACCTCGCGCAGCGCCTTCTCCAGCACCGCATCGTTCGCGTCCGGTGCGGCCAGGGTGAGGTTGTCGCGGACGCTGCCGGTGAAGGTGTGCACCTCCTGGGTGACCAGGGCAGCCCGGCTCTGGCCGCCGCGGACCGGGAGCCCGCCCACCAAGACGTCTCCTGCGCTCGGGGTGAGCTGGCCGGCCACGGCTGCGCCGAGAGTCGACTTGCCCGCACCCGAGGCGCCGACCACCGCGACCAGCTCCCCGTCGGCAAGAGCGAGGTCGACGCGGTCGAGAGCCGGCCGGCCCGGCACGTACTCGTGATGCAGGCCGGTGACCACGATGCCGGAACCGTCCGGCTCGTCGGCGGCTGCGGGGGCCGGGCGCTCGAGGAGGGCGAGCCCGGCGAGACGTACGAGGGAGGCGCCGACCGACTGCACGTCGTCGAAGAGAGCGATGACCGCGCCGATCGGGTTGAAGAGCCGGTGGAAGTAGAGGGCGGCAGCGGTGACGGCGCCGACGCTGGCGGCATCCGCGCGGACGAGGAAGAAGCCGGTGCCGAGGATGGCGAGCAGGCCCATCAGCTCGGCCCGGTTGTTGCGGCCCAGGAAGCGCATCAGCATGGCGAACACCTCGACCGAGATCGACGCCGAGGTCCACGAGGCGGCGCGGACCTTCTCCTGGTGCTGCTCGGCGATGCCGTACGCCCGCAGGGTCCGGTTGCCGTGGACGCCGGTCAGGAACGCCTCGGCGCGCACGCCGTTGGCCTCGCGCTCGCGGCGGTAGTAGGGACCCGAGCGGGGGAGGTACCAGCGCAGCGCCATCACGTAGAACGGCGCGGCGAACAGGCCGGCGAGCCCGAGGCGCCAGTCGAGCGCCATGAGGCCGGCGGTCGTGAAGACGATCGCGATCACCGAGTTGAGCATGAGCGGGACGACGTCGGCCATGGAGCCGCCGATGAGGCGTACGTCGTCGCCGACCCGGGACACCAGGTCGCCGCTGCCGCTCTCCTCGAGCCGCTGGGTGTCGAGATGCAGGGCCCGGTCGAGAACCTCCTCGCGGAGCTCCGCCAGCGCAGGCTCGGCCACCCGGGCGAGCAGGTGGATCGAGACCGCCCCGGCCGCCCCTGCGACGAGTGCGGCACCGAGGATCCAGACGCCGGCGGTGATGATGTCGGATTCCGGTGAGCCGGCGCGGACCAGGTCGACCATCCGGCCGAGCATCCAGGGAGCCACCAGGCCGGCCAGCCCCTCGAGGGCGAAGACGGCCAGGCAGGCCGCCAGCAGGAGCGGACGGCGGGTGAGCAGGTGCCGCGCGAGGCCGGCCGCCTCCCGTGGTGTGGAGACGGGGAGCCGTGTCAGCGTCGGGGTCTGGGTGGTCATCGCAGTACCGCCGCGCAGTAGTCGGTGTGGGCGGCCAGCTCGTCGTGGGTGCCCCGGGCCTCTACCCGGCCGGCTCGGATCCAGACGACCTCGTCCGCGGCAGCCAGGAGCAGCGGGCTGCTCGTGAACAGCAGGGTGGCGAGGTCGGAGTCGGGGCCGTGCCGGAGGCGGCGCAGCTCTTCTGCGACGTACTGCTCGGTGACGGCGTCGATCGCCGTCGTGGGGTCGTGCAGGACGAGCACCGGCGCCTCCGCGGCAAGAGCCCGGGCGAGACCCAGCCGCTGGCGCTGGCCACCGGAGAGGCTCTGCCCGTCGACTGCCACGTGCGTGGCCAGGCCGTCGGCCGCGACCGCCACCAGCTCGGTGGCCGATGCGGCCGCCAGAACGGCCGTGACCTGGTCGTCGTCGAGGCGGTCGAGCGGGTCGACGTTGCTCCGCAAGGTGCCTTCGAAGAGGTCGACGTGGTGGTCGGTGACGAGCAACCGGTTGCGTACGTCGGAGAGCGCGAGCTCGGCGAGGGGCTCGCCGCCGAGCCGGACGGTCCCGCGCTCGGGCAGCGACTCCCCGTGGAGCAGGGAGAGGAGCGTGGCCGGCACCGCCGGGTCGTCGGCGACGAGCGCCACCAGCCGCCCCGGCGGTACCGCGAGCGAGAGCTCGGCGACCGGGCCGGCGACGACATGGTCGAGCTCCAGGTCGTGGCCGTGCGCGCGTCGATCGCCCTCGACGACCAGCGCCGGCGTCGAGAGGAACCCGACGATCCTTGCCGCCGAGGCGCGGGACTGCGCGACCCGGGCGACCAGGGCGCTGAGCATCCGCATGGGCTCGGCCACGAACTGTGCCAGCCCGACGACCGCCACCAGCTCGCCGACGCTCAGGTCGCCGGAGAGGGTCCGCAGACCGGCGACGATCGCGATCACCGCCAGGAAGACACCGCTCCCGGCGGAAGTGATGCCGGTCAGCAGGCCGGCCCAGCCGGCCGCGGCGACGCTGGTGTGGGCGGCCGTACGACTCTCGCGGCGATAGCGCTCGAGCGCCACCTCCACGCCGCCGATGCCCTTGAGCGGCCGGATCCCGCGGATCAGGTCGCTGGCTGTCCCCGTCGTACGTCCCAGCGCCTCCTGCCGTCGCGCACTGCGGTGGGCCAGGCCCGGCGCGACCAGGTGGGTGGCGCCGAGGACGAGGGGTAGGCCGACCAGGACGATCAGGGCGAGCCACGGGTCGATGACGGCGAGCACCACGCCGCTCACCACCAGCCCGATCGCCCCGGCGGTGGACAGGGCCACCTGGCGGATGACCTCGCCGACCAGGTCCGCGTCGCCGGTGGCCAGCGCCAGCAGGTCCCCGGAGAGCCGATCGGTCCGCGCGCCGCGCGGGTCGAGCACGTGCCCCGAGACCTCGGTGCGCAACCGGTGGCTCTCGACGTGGACGGCACGGTTGGCGATCCTGGCGCCGAACCGGTAGGACAGGCTCAGCACCAGGAAGTGCAGGCACAGGACCACCGCCCACAGCACCAGCTCGCGCAGGTCGCCGGTGGTCACCGCCCGGTCGATCATCACGCCGATCAGCACCGTGACCATCGCCTCGCACACCTGCCACAGCGTGATCAAGGCCGACGAGGCGAGCACGGCGCGCCGCTGACGACGCAGCGACCGCCGCATCAGCGCACCCGGCGTACGGGGTGTGGACACCGGGTCCTCCAGAGGTCCGAAGCGGTTTGGTTAGGTCAGCCTAACTTGGACGTGTCTGGGCGGGAACTGCGCGGCGTAGTTAGGTGGAAGCGGGCCCAGTACCCATCCGCACCACGGTCGTTGCTAGCCGTCATCGCGTTGGGGAGTGGAATCCCACGGCTGCACTACTACGTGCTGCAGGGCGACGACGCATTCTGTGAGGACGAGGGCAACTGCGGCTCCAGGCGAGTTGGCGCCGACCCAGTTCTGGCGGTGTTCATCGGCACTGAGCGGGATTGGCAGCTCGACCTCACGTCATGCAGAGCGTCACGAGTCCGCGAGAAGTGTTCTCTGGTCGGCGTGCGTGACGCTCTCCGCGGTGATGACTGTCGCCATCGTTGCGGCCACCAGGATCAGCGTCGTGTAGCCGGGGACGTGCGGCCCGATGATCCACAGAAGGGTCAGCGCTCCCACGGCAAAGAGACGGCCCTGGTAGGTGCCCACATTCATCACTGACCGGAATGCGGCGTGCGCCAAGAGGTACAGAATGATGCCGCCGAGGAGGGCGAGGAGGGTGAAGCCATCCAGTGGATCTGTCAGCGTGTGGCTCTCGCCGGTTCCGGCGTATCGCACCACTTTCTTCAGCCCGAGCGCGGTCAGCACGATTCCCAGCACCATCGGGAGATGAAGCACCGAGTAGGCATTGCGCGCTAGTCGGGCTCGCGTGTCGGTCGGCTCGCTCTGTAGGCGGTGCTCGGCCTGGCGCGCGGTGATGTCGAAGTAGATCCACCACAACGCGGTGGCCACCAGGAGCCCGAGCACGGAGGCCCCGATGACCGGCCAACTGATCGCATCGCCCCTCACGGCTACTCCGATCGCCAGGATGGATTCGCCTAGGGCGATGATGATGATCTGGCCGTGCCGCTCGCTGAAATGTGACGTCGAACGGAGCTGCCACCCGCGGGCCCCGCCGACAGCGAGCCCCACGAAGTCGGCGGCCAGAGCACTGAACCACAGCCACGTTTGAGCGGCACCGTGCGTGCCCGCGGCGCAGAACATCAGCACGGTTCCAGTCAGGACGGCGGGGGCAAATCGGGTCAGTTGCGTCCGCATGAGCGGGTCGGCTGCGCTGAGCGTCCAGTACATCCACAGGTGCAGCGCCCGAAAGATCAGGTAGCAGCAAGCCACGACCAGTGGGCCGTCGAGCCCTCCGTCGGCGTCGTGGAAGGCCTCGGGGATCGAGAGTGCCAGGACGAACATCGCCGCCATGGCCGTGAGCACCAGGTTGCGCATCGGGCCGGAGTGGGCGGAGGCCATGTTGCCGAGCCACGCGTAGCCGGCCCAGCCGGTCCACATCAGACCAAGGATGAGGGTGCCGCGCAGGATGGACTCGGCTCCGACATCGTGAGCCATCACGATCGTGATCTGGGTGATCGTGAACACGAAGACCAGGTCGAAGTACAGCTCCAGTGGTGCCACGCCCGCGCGGAGCTCGTTCAGCGGGACGCCCTTGCTCTTCATGTCGGATCCGCGGCCGCGCTCGATCTGGAAGGTAGCGGCGTCATGCGCTTGGCAGGAGTCCGACTTGCTGCATCATGGTCATCCGGTCGGGGGAGACCCAGAACTCTGCGATCTTGTCGCTGGCGACTCGCATGAATCCGATGCCTTGGAACGAGACGGCATTGCCGGTCGCAGGGGCGCCCATGAAGGCGGCGGTGTGGGTGCCTTCGTACCTGCACCGGAACGCGACTGTGTCGCCTTGGGCGATGACGTGCTCGAGGGGGTGCATCAGGTCGGGCAGGCCGACAAAGAAGATCTGCCCGAACTCGACCGCGGCCGCCAGGTCCATGGGGGCGAAGCCGGCTACGTGGAACACGAAGTCGTCGGTGCACATGTGGGCCGGTGTGCCGCGGCCACGGTCGAGCTCGGAGAAGTACTGCCGAACGACGTTCTCGCTGTGATCTGACATGGTTCGTCCTTTTCGTGTGGGTGGAAGGGTGCGGCGCGGACAACTGAAGGGCCGGCCGATGCTCCGTGACCGGCCGGCCCCTGGGGGCGTGGAGTGGTCAGCGCGCCTGAGCGAGTGCGACGGCGTCGGGGCCGGCCGGGAAGCGCAGCGTGCCGGTGGTGTCGTGCACCGCGCGCCAGATCGCCTCGGCCACGTCGAGTGGCGTGGTGACGTTGTCCTGCACGCTAAAGGCGTCCAGGATCGGGCCGGCGAAGTCGGCGTACGCCTCGGGGATCAGCTCGCTGATGTCTCCGACGTTGGCCGTGAACTGGGTGGTGGGGCAGTAGCCGGGCTGGACGAGCTTGGCCTGGACACCAATGGACGCCAGCTCGAGCGCTAGCGAGGCCGTGAAGCCCTCGGTGGCCATCTTGCTCGCCTTGTATATCGCCGTGAGCGGCATGTTGGCCAGGACGACGCTGGAGCTGACGTTGACCACGACGCCCGAGCCGCGCTGGCGGAACTGGGGGATGACGGCCTTGGTCGTCGCCATGACCGCGAAGGTGTTCGTCTCGAACAACTCGCGGGCCTGGTCGACGGAGGTTGCCTCGACGACACCGATCGATCCGATGCCCGCGTTGTTGACCAGGACGTCGATGGGACCGGCTGCGGCGAACGCGGACGCGATGCTGTCGGCGTCCGTCACGTCGAGCTGCAGAACGGTGATGCGGTCGGAGGCGGGGAGGACATCCCCGCGCGGGGTGCGCATGGTGGCAATGACGTTCCACCCCTGCGTGTGGAAGTAGCGGGCGGTCTCGAGGCCGTACCCGGAGGATGCTCCGGTGATCATGATGGTTTCCATGGCTACGACACTATGCAGATCTAACCGGACGATCTATAGTTGCTAGTCCGTATCCCGTTATCAAGAGTCCGGTTCCTCAACGCGAGGACGGGTCTGCTTTCCAGGAGTCCGTGATGACTGATCCCCTCTCTGAAGTTGTGCAGATGCTTCGTCCTCGTGGCGTGTTCTCCAAGCGCATCTCCGGAGCGGGTGCGTGGGGTGTCCGGTACACAGCCTTTGGTCAACCCGGATTCTCGGTCGTGCTGGAGGGCAGTTGCCGCCTGGCGGTGGAGAACGAGCCGGAGATCGTTCTCGAGCGGGGCGACTTCGTACTCCTGCCGGCGACCCCGGCATTCGAGCTCACCGGACTTCACGATGTGGTGCCCATCTTGTTGGACCCTCAACAGATGACCGCCGACGACCTGGACGCGGACTACACGGACGGCCAGGACCCGGAGGTGCGAATCCTGGGCGGCAGCTTCGTGTTCGACTCACCAGACGCGGCCCTGTTGAGCTCATTGCTTCCGTCGGTCGTGCACGTGCGCGGAATCGAGCACTTTCAACCACTCGTCTCCCTGGTGGCAGACGAAGCCCTGGCCGACAGACCAGGCAGGGAGTTGGTGCTGAAGCGCCTCGTCGAGATCCTCCTCGTCGAAGCGCTTCGGACCAGCGTCACCCCGCAAACACCCCCCGGTCTGCTCCGAGGACTGGCAGATCGCAAGCTCGCGCCCGCCGTCCAGCAGATGCACGAGCACGTTGACAAGCCGTGGACAGTCTCGCAATTGAGCAAGGTCGCCACGCTGTCCCGATCGGCCTTCTTCGACCGATTCACACGTCAAGTCGGGATGCCGCCGATGGAGTACTTGATGGCCTGGCGGATGGCGGTAGCCCGCGAACTTCTACGTCACGATGACCTAGGGATGGTCGAGGTCGGCCGACGAGTTGGCTACGGTTCGGCCAGCGCCTTCAGCACCGCCTTCACCAGATACTCTGGTGAATCCCCGAGTCACTACGCACGCAGATCCGCTGTAAGCCACCCAGCAGACCTTCGAATAGCCGCCAGTTGATCGGCCCAGGAAGCCACGAAATCAGCGATCCCTCACACTCAGGTGAGCTCATCTGCAAACTGGCGAAGCGACACGTGGAAGGGCGACGAGTCGTGGAGGACCGTCCCGAAGTCCGTTCAGGGTGCGGGATCCGGAAGCCGTGGTCAGCCGTGGGTCCCTCGCTGAACCGGGCTCGCTGGACGCTTTCGTCCAGTTGGCGAGGTCGCCGCGGCTGTTCGCGGCGGGCACCTTCTCCTCGACGGCGAGACCTTCGACGTCGACAACAGCGGTGGATCGGGGAGGGGATGCGTGCGCGCGCCCTGGTGCGGGCTTGAGGTACTCGACTCCGCCCAGAGTTGTGCCCTACTGGTGCCCAACTAGGCGAAAACGAAGTGTGGCCCCGACCCGGTTCTCCCAGGTCAGGGCCACAATCCAATGCGTGCGCGAGGGGGGACTTGAACCTGTCTATTCCTGCAGGTCAGAGGGTGGTCGCACGGATCTGAGCGTGAGAACGGTGCCGTTACTCACCGTTGCGCACGGTTCTGTACGCCTTGATGCCCCCGCCGGGGGCATCACCTAGCGTCATGGCCCCTCCACCTAACCGGTGGAGGTAGCGAGAGATGGCATGGCTGGAGAACCGCAAACGCAAGGACGGGCATCTGTCGGTGCGAGTCGTCTGGCGCCTGGGCGGAAGCGCTGACGGCGAGCGGCAGACGGAGACTTTCAGCGCGGGCAGTGACGATCAGAACGTGGCGCGCGCCGAGGGCTTCCAGAAGATGGTCGAGTTGGCGGGGGAGTACTGGCCCGAAGGCTGGGTCAAGGGCGAAGGCTTCGTGCGCCCGCACGGCGTCGATCCGCGGGTCGAGCCGCCGGCGTTCTCGGTGATCGGTGACGAGTACGTCCGCCAGATCGTCGACATCACACCGGGGCAGCGCAAGCGGTACCTGTCCCAGGTGAGCACGCTGGTCTCAACAGAGATCCGAGGAGAGCTGCCGTTCGCCCGACCTGTCACCGAGATCGGCGAACCGGACATCAAGGCGTGGTTGATCGACTGGGATCGCGCGTTGAAGACGAAGGCGAACTACCACGGGCTGATGTACGGCGTCTTCAACTACGCCCTCGAGCAGGGCTTCCTCACCATCAATCCCTGCGCTCGGACTGCACCTAAACGGAAACGGGTGAAGCAGTCGCAAGCGGAGCTGCGGTTCCTGACCGAGGACGAATTTGGAACCGTGGCTGTGAAGGCGACTGGTTACGGATACGACGCCGCCGACCTGATCCGTGTGACGGCCTGCACCGGCCTTCGGTACGGCGAGGTGACCGCGTTGTGGGTCAGTGACGTCGACCTGCGTAACCGCACGATCCGGGTGAGCAAGGCGTGGAAGCGCGTGGGCGAGAACGGTGAGACCGAGATCCCTTCGTGGTTGAAGAAGCAGCTTCGGGACAAGCACACGATGCGCGAGCACTACCTGGGCAACCCGAAGACGCCGAAGTCGCGACGTACGGTCTCGATCTCGCCCGGCATCGCGGCGATTCTCGAAAAGCTCATCGAGGGCAAGGCCGCCAACGACTTCGTGTTCCTCTCGCCGACCGGGCTGCCGATCCATAACGCCGACTTCTACACCCGGGTGTGGCAGCCGCTGATGGAGGAGCTGATCGAAGACGGGATGGCGCCGTTCCGGTTCCACGACCTGCGCCATACGCACGTGTCCTGGCTGATCGCCGGAGGAGCTCCACTTCCGCATATCCAGGCGCGCTTAGGGCATGAGTCCATCACCACGACCATTGACACCTACGGGCACCTGTTGCCGGCGGGTGACGAGCTAATCGCCGACATCGTCGACACGGTGCTGAAGGGGCAGCAGGTCCGCCCGCCGCTGCACCTAGTTCAACGTGATGTCCAGGCGGTCGGGTGACCATCGGTCGAACATCACTGCGTAGAGGTATCGCACATGGTGCTGAACCGATGGGCTGTCGCACGATTGACCAGACAACACGGACTCATAGACGAGACCGGCCGGTTCGAACCGGTTGCGGCGGGACGATCGGCGCGCGGGGGTCGGTGACTGGCTGTTCGCTGGCTGCGATCAGCTCGTCGAGATGCTCGGGCCGGAACCTGACGTGCTTCCCGATCCGGCTACAGCGGATCCGCCGCCTGCGCACCGCCTCGGCAACCCATCGAGTCGGTACGTTGAGGTAGGCCGCGGCCTCTTCGATCGTGAGCAGGGCATGACGGAAAGACGAAGTTGGGCGCGGAGTTGATGGCTTCGTCGACATGGATCCTCCTGCTCGTCTCGGAGTTGAGATCTTCCACAAGAGACAGGTGCGGCGGCATGACCACGTGGTGCCCGCGTCTGAGTAGTAGAGCGGGAGCGTGCTCGCCATGATCGCAGGAACCGCTGGGTGGGCGACCGCGCCGCTCCCTCGGCCTGCATGGCGAGTGGGATCTGCCGTCACGAAGCTGAGCGGGTTGCTTCGCGCCAACGGATATACGCGGCGATATGACGCGGTCACAGATCCCAGCCCGCGAACGGGCGGCACGCGCCCTGTCGACAGTCGCGCGTGCTATCGGCACACCCAATTGGTGACTGCGGCGCAACGGTCAGAACTCGGTTAGCTGTGGCAAGGCGGTCGAACGAACTCGTCGTCGCGGGCGCATTCTTGGGGATGATTGGCCCGAGCGCCCTCGGACTTCTCCTCTCCTGCACTAACCTTCAGCGCGTGCCCGCGAACGCCGATGACCCTACCTACGATTACGCGGAGACGTTTTACAGCCTGCGTGCACCCAGAGTGGCAATAGTATTCCCCGCAGACACCGAGGACTGGCACTTCTTCGCAAAGTCAGCGCTCTGGCGTGCCAATCAGCTCTGGGGAGGAGCAGGATTCGTTCTCGTCCCGCACCACGCAGGTTTAGTCAAGGTTGCGGTTCTACGAGCGGTTACGGCATACGACCCCGACTACGTCGTAGGGCACAACGTCTCCTGGACGGAACTCCTGGCAGCGTACCCATCGTCTCGCGAAAGCTTCGTCGACATGGAGGGCAACTCTGTCGACTTCGAAACACTGACTTACGCTGCCAGCGATGAAC
Source organism: Nocardioides sp. NBC_00850 (assembly GCF_045207335.1). Classification (NCBI taxonomy): domain Bacteria; kingdom Bacillati; phylum Actinomycetota; class Actinomycetes; order Propionibacteriales; family Nocardioidaceae; genus Nocardioides; species Nocardioides sp. NBC_00850. Next base: position 4,390,793 of record NZ_CP108845.1, on the reverse strand, counting down.
TGGCACGCGACATCCATACGGAAGCTGCGCGTGACGCCGTCGCAGCAGCTTGCCAAGTCTATCGTCGCCGAGACGCTGACAGCCATGATGCCAAGGCACCCAGATCACCAAGGGATCCTGCCGAGATCCCTCATTGGGATGCGGCATGGGGCGAACCCGACGAATCAAACACGTTTCTCCAAGATCCGTCTCACTTGACCCCAATCACCGCCTTCAATGCGCCTGACGAGTTCTGCGTCGCGGCACCGGCGGACTTGGGAGGCCCGTGGGGCGTCTGGGCGGCAGCCATCGCCGGTGCGGTCGAAAGACCAAGGCTACCGGCGACTAGCCCGACTCAGCCTGCCGATGCAGACGAGCTCACGGCATGGTTCTACAGCAGGGTGCTCGACAAGCGCCTCGGGTTCGAGATGCCGCCGAGCTCGATGGTGCACAGCCCAAGCAAGCTGAAGCTCGGGGTCGACATGGGCGCAATCCCGTATGCCTGGACGCAAACGACCCGAGGGCTTGTCACTGTTCGGACCAGGTACGCACCAGAACAGTTGACCCTTGTCGTCGGCGACACCGCTGATGACTTCGCGATCGCACTGATCTGGGACCGCATGTGGGGCAACACAATGTGGATCCACTCAAAATGGGCACCCTCGGCCGCGGATGCCGTCGGCCTTCGCGCACGCGCAGCTGCCTCCAGGTTGCGGCAACGGATTCAACGAGTGCGGCGTGCTGTCGTCACCACCGTCTCCGCTGACTCCGAGATCCTGGACGATCTGTGCACCGCAGTGAACCGCACCGGTGAACGCATCGAGATCAGCGCGTGGCAAGGCGAACTGGGCGAGCCCGAGGCAACCGACGACGCGCCAAAGGCAAAGGAGCGCCCGCGGAGGCAGCTTATACGCGACCTTCACCTCGACTTTCGTCGCCCAGGCGCGACCGGCCTGGCAGTCAAGGAGGAGTTCTCCATCCAGACAACTGTTCCCGTCCTGCGTGATGACGGTTCGACCGCGATGACAACCACTCCAGCCGCTATGCGTCCCACCGACCCGGACCTGGTGGGTTTCGACTTGAACTGGCATGTCGACGTCAAGATGGCGGGCGAGAAGATGCCTCTTGGGCGTGGCCTCGACGGACACGCCCTGGTCACCAACCTAGACCCCTTCGAGACCTGGATCCGGTCCGGAAGCAGGGGTGTCAGCTATGAGAACAAGCGCTATGACTGGATCTCCTCCGGGGCTAACACCGAGCAACGCTTGGCTCGGCCCCGGATTCGCTTCCTGGCCATGCGCGAGTGGTGCAAGGCGATGGCTATCCAGAACGGTTACGAAGCTGAATGGTCGGACGCGGGTCGCCGGGCCTGGCTCCTGCAGCGCATGGTCTTCGGAAGGGACCAGTTGATCAATCTCGTCTCGGGTCGGTTTGCCGACCTGGGAGCCGCATTCAACCGTGAGGGGCCCACCACAGACAAGGCGTACCCAGACGGGATCGGTGTGTATCTCACCGGAGTCGGTGGCTTCCTGACCTTCACAGGCATGCGCAGCATTCTCGTCCCGCCGCGTCAGTCAACGCATACAACCGTAGACGTATCACCCGAACCTTCAGATCAATCGGCGCCAGAAGATACGGATCCCGACGAGAGGAACCGCTCGAGCACAGGTCCCGCCCCGAACCTAGTCGCGCGCGCAGCGGAAGGAACTCCCGATGCGGCAGTGCCCGTGAGCCCAGCGCCGGCGGAGACCCCGGACGAGCTAGAGCAAGGTAACTACTGGGTGCGACGTCAGGTCGACAGACTAGTCCGGCAGGGCGTCCTCCGCCGGGGCCTGATCCTAGGTTGCGCGACATGCGGCACGGCCGCCTTCGTCGCAGTAGGCGACCTTAGTCAGCAAAACGAGTGCCGCCGATGCGGCGCCCACACCGATCTGACCGTGGATGCGTGGCGGAGCCCCTCAGACGAACCGACGTGGTTCTACGACCTCCACCCAGTCGCCCGGAAGTTCTTCCAGGACAACGGTCATGCTCCCCTGTGGTTGGCTCACTATCTATCGAACGGCACCCATGAGTACGCCGATTGCGCCGAGCTCAACCTTCTGCGGCCCGACACCGCAAAGCCACTGGCTGAGGCTGACCTCATCGCCAACATCGACGGCGTACTCGTAACTGCCGAGGTCAAGACGAGCAACACTCTCGGCAACAAGGCGGAACGAAACAAGGCAGCGCAGAAGCGAGTCCGTTGGGCAGCCGTCCTGCAAGCAGACGAAGTGATCCTCGCCACGACCGCCCCCGAGTGGGAAAAGGCGAGTGTTGATGCTGTCCGTGAGCACCTTAAAACGGCGATCATTGGCGGAGTCTTTTCGCCGAGTCGCCCACCTGCTCTTCGTCTGATCACGGGCCTCCACACAAGTGCCGTCTCGGACGTCTACGTCAACCTCTGAACTACGTCAACGGCCCCAATGTCCCGTGGCACTAGCGGGCCGGACCGCCGATCTTTGCCCTGTCGGCGAGGTTCACTTCTCATCGGACTCCTCATGAAAACTGAGCAGGACGGGGTCGGGCCCGACTGAAGAACCGCCGCCACCGCGGAGGTATACACGACCTTCGTGCTCTACTCGCTCAGTATCTGCGGCCACGTCGACGGTTGTCACCGCGGCCCCTGCACTGTCTCTGAGGCGAACTCGCATTGTGCCCATCTGCCAATTGTGCATCACTGACGTCGCGGTCGGCATTGATCGGCGTAGCACGATCGCAGTTGGAAGCGTGCAAGTCTTGCGTAGGCACAGCGCGCCTGATGCCCCGGAGCCGAGTTGGTGCCGACTGGTCGAGGGTGAGAGAAACGTCAACAATCGACGGCGAGCCCTGCCTCGTCGCTGAATTGTCTGCGCCGTGCCCCTGCTGAGCTCTATCGTCAACTCATGGAGTCACGCGACGAGTTCGCCTCCTGGCTCGAGAAGTTGATGGCGCTCGGCAACGTTGCCAGGGACGATCCAGCCACGAGCCTCACCGAGGCCGCGCAGATCGCGGCGGCAGTTATCGCCTCACCGCAGTCAGAGACGTCAAAGGCCGCTCTGTTGTTCTCTGCATCGTCCGTCATTATCAATAGTGCGACCGCCCTCGAGGACACAGGCGCCATTGGCCATGGCAAGCAGCTCGCTGAGCAAGCCCTGTACGCCACGGCACCCCATGAGCCACTGCACTACCAGTGCCGATACAACATCGCTAACGCCATCAACGCGCTGTGCGACATGAAACTCCCCAACGCGGTCTCCGGCGACTCTCGGGTGAACTGGGAACCAGAGCTCATCAAGTCTCGTATCCAGACCGGCGCCGACCTTAAACGTGTGCGCCAAGAGTACTTTGAGATCGGCGGCTCCTCAGTCGCCGACAACCACACCCGATCGGCCGCCTACTGCAACCTTGGCAATCTTCTCGACCACTCCGGACGCTGGGCCGAGGCATACGACTTCTATCTGCGTGCGCTCGAGGCGGACGGCAGAAACGGCAACGCCGCCGGAAACCTAGCGATGTTGCTCCACACACGCATCGTCAGCGGCATTGGACAAACCGGGCACATCGCGGCCGTTCACGACAAGTACGTCGCTCTGGCTCAGGAACTCCGCGGAGGAACACTTGATTTCGCCTCCGTTGCAGTTGCCGATCGGTGGGATCGGCTCACCCCAACCGAGAGCGAAGGGCACCTGACGCACGGCCTTGATGACCTGGACGCCGTTGACGCCGAGTACCGATCCTGGGTCGCTGACCTGCGGCTCGCGCTCTCGCCAGCGGTCGAGGGCCTCGGCACGGACGAACTACGCTGGGACAGCGCCAGCATCGAGGTTCTCTACGGTGCAAGCGCCGAGGATATGAACCCGCCGATCCTCGGCGCTATGAATGTCCTCAAGTCTGACTTCCTCGTCTCTCGTCGACTTGCGTTCGACGCCATCGCGCAACTCAGCGACGGCCTGGCGCAGCAGCCTGAGGACTCCGGGTACTACGTAGACACGCTCGACCATTCCCTGTACGGAGTCCAGTACTCCCAACTCGTGCTTGCACAGCGCTCAGCACTCGACGTTCTCGACAAGACAGCCGTTGTCGCCAACGAGCACTTCGCCGTAGGAGATGTGCCGAAGAGAGTATCCTTCCGTGGCTTCTGGACCACGAAGTCAGGTGAACTGCGTGACGCCCTCTTGAAAGGGCCCGGGCGGTCGCTTCCGAACCTCGCCCTCGCAGAGCTCGCCTCAGACATGGAGGCGTCCGGGATGTATGCCGCTTCGCAGGCGCTGCGCAACGCTGGAACCCACAGGATTGTGCATGCTGCTTTACTGTCATCGACTGGAGTTACGGAGAACTCGCGCAGCAAAGTCGACCTGCTCGACCTAGTCAAGTCAACAATACTTGCACTTCAGGTCACGAGGTCGGCATACCTCTACTTGATCGACCTGGTCGCCATGTGGAACCAGCCAGACGACCACCCAGGGGACTACACGCCGTTCCCGAACATCGGTTACCTCCATGATCCCACTGCAGACGGCCTGAAGAGTGACGGCAATACGGATCTCAAACCGTCTTCTTAGCATGGACGACCGCGTAGCCCCCGCGGGCTGATCGGAGTGACATGAGTGCCCACCTGACATCGACGGACCTCGACGACTGGTCGCGGAAGCGCGACTCGGAGGCCCATTTGCCGACGCTCGTCCGCAAGTTGGTCATGGCTACAGTCCGCCCGGACTGGATTCGCATGCCGGCCGCTGAGGGAGTCGCGCTACCAGGCCTCGACGGCATCATCAACGTTTCTGGCGGAGCGCCGCCGTACGTGCCTGCCGGCGACTCGGCTTGGGAGTGCGGAACTGACCGCGGAGTCCGGTCGAAGGCGATCGACGACTACGACAAGCGGACCGCAGAGACGACCCCGGAAGAGCGAGCGCGCACGACCTTCGTGTTCGTCACCAGCCGACGTTGGGGCGCCGGCAAGAAGTGGTCGAACGAGATGAAGGCGAGAGGCGATGGCTGGAAAGAGATCGTCGCTCTCGCCGCCGACGAGTTGGCGATCTGGCTCGAGACGTGTCCCGGGGTCCAGGCGTGGCTCGGGGAGCACCTTGGAATCCGATCGCTCGGCGATACGGCAATCACCGACTGGTTGTCGCGGTGGTCCCAGCAGACGTTGCCGGAGACTCCTGCCGGAGTGCTCGTGGCAGGACGTCGCAACGACGTGATCCGGGTCCTCGACGCGCTCGACGCGAATCCTGGCGTGATCAACGTCTCGGCACGGAGCGCCGACGAGGCGATCGCGTTCGTGGCCGCAGCCATGGCTGTCGGTCCCGGGCAAGACCCCGAAGCGGAGCCAAAGTCGGCTGCGTCCGGTGACCCAGCTGCTGGCGAAGACGGTTCGCTGGCAGACCCCGCCATCCGGTCCAATGACCAACTTGAGGCTCTTCGGGAGCGAACGATCGTGATCGAGGACGTCGACGGCTGGCGCAGGTGGAGCGTTCACTCCACTCCGCACATCCTGATCCCGACATTCCTTCCCGATTCGATCGACGCGGCCGTCGACGCCGGGCACCATGTGGTTCTGGCGCAGGCCGTCCGCACCGGCAAGGAGCCGGGGCGACTCCCCAAGGTTGATCCGCACGTTGCGGCTACAGCCTGGCAGGAGGTCGGCATCGACTTCTACAAGGCCCAGTCATACGGGATCGCGGCTCGACGAAACCTGGGCTCGATCCGTCGGCGGCTGAGCCGGCACGGTCGGCAGAGCCCTGGGTGGGCGACCGGTCCAGCGGCGCCCCAACTGGCTGCGGCCCTGTTGGCTGGAGGCTGGAGCGCCAGTCATGAGGGCGACCTGGAGGTCATCAGCAAGCTTGCGACAGGAACTCCGTGGCCGGAACTGTCGAAGCTCTTCATACCACTGACGACTGGCGAGGATCCGGGGCTGCGAGTGACCGACGACCGGTGGTCCTTCATCGACGTGATCGACGCATGGGACGCGATCGGGTCCCTGGTCAGCGCAGCAGATCTCGTGACCTTCGCGGACCAGGTCATTCCGGTCCTGACCGAGGAGAACCCAGAGGCGGGCCTATCGGGCGAAGGGCGGTTAAAGGCGATGTTCGACGAGGACCGCGCCAAGCGTAGGTACTCGAACCACATCCGCCGTGGCATCGCCACCTCCCTCGCCGTGCTCGGCTCCCTCGTCGATGACGACACGATCGCAGGAGGCCCGACGGGCCAGACGATCGCAACGGTAGCTGTTCGCAAACTGCTCCGTGACGCTGATAACCAGCGTTGGCTCGTCCTTGCTGACCTGCTCGAACTGCTGGCTGAGGCATCACCTGACGCGTTCCTTGACGCCGTCGAGGGGTCGCTTCGGCAGGACGATCCGCCGATCATGGCGCTGTTCGCCGAGACCCCTGATGACTTCGGCGGCGCCCGTTCGTCGCACTCGCCGCTGTTGTGGGCTCTGGAAACCCTTGCATTCTCCGCAGCCCACTTGTCTCGTGCCTGCGTCGCGCTCGCACGTCTCGCCGTACTGGACCCCGGTGGTCGTTGGGCGAACCGGCCGGACAAGTCGTTGAAAGCCGCCTTGCATCTGATCCTTCCCCAAGGCGTCGTGAACGCGGAGAACCGGCTCAACGTTCTCGACGCAGTAGTGGCAGCGGTCCCTGAGTACGCGGCCGAGCTCATGACTGCCCTCGTCAACCAGGACAGCGTTGGAATCATCCGATCGGGAGCGCGCTACCGCGACTGGCCCACTCCTCGGACCCGCTCGAGCAGTGCCGATTTCCAAAAGGCCGTCGCGGAGATCTGCACCCGACTGCTGGTTGTGCCCGCGGCCGACTTGCCGCGCGTTGTCGGCCTTGTTGGTCGCCTCGGCACTTCGAACCGGACCCGGCTTCTCGAAGCGCTCGACCTACGCTGGGACGAGATGGACGAGGACCAGCACGCAGAGGTTATCAGGACCATAGCGGAGGAGGTCGAACGTCATCGCAGAGTCCGAGGCGCGGTGTGGGTGATGCCCGCGGACGACCTCGCCGCCTTGGACGATTTCCTCGAGGCTCATGGATTCGACCCGACGGCTGGCGAAGACGCGGCGCTGTTCGGTTGGCGTGCCGAAGCCCAGGACTATGAGGACCGTGAAGACGGTGAAGCCGCCGTCTACAAGCCCGTGGGAGATCGGCGTAAGGAAGCCGTTCAACGACTCGTTGCGGAAGGTGGCGTCAACGCCGTCATCGAACTCGCGAGTCGCACCGAGGTTCCGCGGATGGTTGGGAAGGCTCTCGCTTACGCCACCAGTGACTTCGATGAGGCAGTACTCGGGCACCTTCCGGACGTCGAGCCGGGACCAGGCACGAACGAGAGCGCCGCGGAGTCCGTTGCTTTCGGCCTCGCATACGCCAGGGCGGTCGATCTCGCCTGGCTGACTGAACAAATCGCGAAGCGGCCGAATCAGGCTGCCCGCTTGCTTCTTGGCGCTCGACTCTCGCGTGAAGTCATCGACTTGGTCGACTCGATCAGCCACGAACAGCGTGCGCTGTTCTGGTCGCGCGTGAGTCCATACGGGCTGACGCCCGAGACGCGAGAGAGGGTCTGCGCAGAGCTGATCGGGGCCGACAGACCGTTCAGTGCCATCACCGCGGTCGCGTCGCGTGACGAGGACGAAATCGTGTCGACCGAACTCATCCTCCTGGCACTCCGATTCCCGATGGGCGGCACAACCGAGGACCCACACCGCGACGGCGTCATGCTCGGACACGCCGTCGGCCTGCTCCTCGACAAGCTGGAAGCGGACGGTGTCCCCGACAGCGCGCTTGCTCCACTTGAGTTCTTCTACCTCGGCGTCCTGGAGCGGGGGCGCGGGCTCAGGTCGTTGCATCGCGAACTGGGTCGCGACACTTCGATGTTCGCCAACATGGTGTGCCAGGTCTACAAGCCCGACGAAGGCGGTGAAGACGAGCCCGATGCAACTGGCGAGTACGAGTTCAACCAGGGCTGCTACAGCGTTCTGCGCGACTGGGAAGGGCCGTTGCCGGGCGGGGACGACGAGAACGGACCCATCCCCGAGGTCCTGCAGGCTTGGGTCGACGCGGCTCGCGCCGAGCTTGTCGCGCGCAATCGCAGTGGAGTCGCGTCACACGTGATCGGCGAGGCGCTCGGGGCGCCCACGACTGACGAAGACGGGACCTGGCCGTGCCTCGCGGTTCGCGCCGTCTTGGAGCATGAGCAAGATGAGGACCTGGAGAGCGGTCTTTACCTAGCTCGCGTGAACCAGCGCGGTGTCACTTCGCGGGGCGTCTACTCCGGTGGCACCCAGGAGCGCGACCTGGCTGCGCAGTACCGGTCTTGGTCCGAGGTTGTGCGGGACCGTTGGACGCGGGCTGGAGCGCTGCTCGAAGCGCTTGCAAGGACGTACGACGCCGACGGCCTGCGCGAAGACAAGCAGTCAGATCGCGACGAGCGCGACTAGTCGGAATTGCGTGCGGATCGATCACGAGTTGCGTCATAGTGGGCGGGGTGGGGCAGTGCGGATTTCGAAAAATCTGTTGATTGTCATCCGATTCACGCGATGGCATCTACCAGCGCGATCGAGCTTCCAGACGGTTCAGATGGGCACTCCGTCGCTGCGCGAACGGTGCTGGTCGATCGCGGCTCGGAGGTCGGCTCGTCTGATCGCGGCATCGCCGGGGCCGGTCATGGGCACCGGGTCGGTGCGTAGTTCGCGTCGGGCAATCGTGATGAGGGGCACGTGGCTTCGTCGTTGGACCGGGCCGACGGCCGTACGACTCTGATGCACGAGGCGGCCGTCGGTTGTGTCGATGCGTGGGCGGGTGCAGCGTACGAGGTAGAGCCGCGTGCTGAAGCCCTGCTCGATGGCTGAGCAGAGGGTGTTGTCGACATGGCGGAACAGCTTGCTGAGGTTCCTGAACTCGCTCCTGGCGATTCTGGTTTCGGGCGGGATCGCGGCGAGGCGGGTGGTGGCGTCGGCGCTGTGTTGGGTGGCGACTGCTCCGGTGCCGGCTAGGCCGGCGGCGGAGCTGGAAGCGCGACAGAGGGACCGATAGGTCCGTTCGCGGGCGCGAAAACTGGCTGCTTGTTCGGGCGCGGAGGTGCGCGCCAGGTTGGCGGCAAGGTGGGAGAGCTCGCGTTGTGAGATCAACACGTGCCGAAGGTTCGTCATCGATGGGATCGCCGTGAGCGAGTTGAGAAGCCGGTGCTCTGCGGCGATGACCTGGGTCATCGGGCCCGCGGCGACAGTGATCTGTGGATCGGGCGGGCGCCATCCGCGCCAGTCGATGTTGTAGTCCGGTCGCTCGAAACGTGCTCGGGTATGAGTCCCACAGTCGGCGATACGGCGGTCGATGTCACGAGTTCCATGGAGAGGCTGCCACCCATCGACGTGCTGCCGGTAGCGGCGGTCCAGGACGAGTACGGCTTGGGTGATGTCGGCGACATCTTCGGCCAGGGTGAGCCATTCGCGATGGTCGAGGCGACCTGCACTTGGGCCCAGGTCGTGCTCGCCGAGAGCGCTTGCCTTGGCGGCCTGTCGCCATGACTCCGCGATGCCGACACGATGCCGAGTGGTCAGTTCCTCGAGCGTAGGGAGCCGCGCCGGATCCCGGGCCACGATCCGCTCGAGTGAGTGCAGGAGAAGGTCTGGCGGCTCAAGAGCATCGCTGATGCGTGCCTTGGGGTTTGGGTTGCCTTGGGCCAGGGCCTGACGGCACCAGGTCAGCACGCTATGCCGGTATCGGAGGATCAGGCAACGGCGTCCAGCGCGGACTCTGCAGTCCCGGGCTCAGAACGTGTTCGGGCGAGGTCACGGTTGATCTGGTGGCTGGCGTGGCGCTGGCCCAGCAGGTTTGCGAGTTCGCTGCGGAGGCTACCGACGTTCTCGCCGTACATCAGGGCCGCCCAACGTGGCCGTTCACTCCGGTGTCGGTCTCGCGTGCGTCGAGGAGGTCGGCGAGCAGCAGCTCGACATGGAGAGCGTCGACGCCGTGGCGTACGAGTTCTTTGATGGCCTTGACGGCCAGGCGGTAGAGCAGGTCGGCGGGGAGGGCGCGGGGGAGATCTTCGTGGGTAGGGGCCTGATCGCCGTGCACGAGGTCCAGACGAAGGAGCACACGCTCGTAGGCGATGGAGCCCTCTACTGTTCTAGCGGTGTCGTCGAGGGCGATGAGATAGGAGCGGGCTTCGGCGAGTGTGACGGTGTGGGCGAGCAGCATCGTTCCCTCCTTGGGTCAGGGGTGTGCTGTCTAGGTGCAATGTCGCTGCCTGGGCCGCGACGAGACCGTGATGGTGAATGGCCTGTGGACGACCTGCATCCGAGGCACGACTGTGGGGACCTGCAGCCGGCGGCTACGGGCGGCCGAGCTGCCACCCGGTTCGGTCGGTCGAGTCGTCGCCCATGCGGTCGACGAGGTTCTGGGCGAGTTCGTCGGCGACCTTGCGTGCTTCCTTCTCGAGCTGCTGGCGCCGCGAGAGGTCCTCGTGCACGAACCGTTCGAAGTCGGCTTCACGGTCGTGGATGGGTTGTTCGACCGGTGTGGCCGCGGGGCCTTCGCCGGGCCATGCGGCCTGTCTTGTCGGCCGGTCCCGGTCGTTGCGCGTTCCGCAGGCGGCGACCCACTCACGCAGCCGCTGGCGGGACTCTGCGAACTCGCGGTGCCAGGCGAGGGGTGCTCCTGGAGGTGCGTCGGGGTCGTACGCGTTGAGCCAGGCGGTGTGGAGTGCAGAGAGCTCCCAGACGAGCTCGTCGTGCCGGTGCCACAGGGGCGGGACGATGGCGGGCTGGAGGCCGTAGGCGTACCTGAGCCAGTCGACCCAGGCGTTCAGATCAAGCCACTCGCTCTCGGCTTCCTCAGTGGTGAGCAGGTTCCAGTTGATCGGCCGGAGGATCTCGCTGGTGGCTCCGCCTTCGTACGTGGTGGCCATCGTCGGGCCTTAGAAGCCGATGACATGGTCGATCGACTCGGACGCTGACACTGGTGCGGGGTCAGATCCAGCAGTCGCGCGGCGATGGATCTCGTAGCGAGTGCGGGCGAGGTCATGGCCGATCCTGCGAGCCACGAACTCCTGCAGGGGGACCTTCTGGCCGTCACGGTCGACTTCGTAATCGTTGATGTAGCCGGCCGCGACGAAGCAGTCCCCGACACGGAAGCGCTCGAATGCGCGCTCGGCGGCGGTGTCGTACGCAACTAGGTCGCAGTGGACGGGATCGAGCTTGGTGAAGGATCCGTCCAGCTCTTTGCGGAACTGCTCGACCCCGATCCGTGCGTGGAACCGCGGGCTGCCGTCACGGGTCTTGGTCAGCTCCGGCGTGGTCGCGATGTAGCCGTGCAGGCTGAGTTGGGTGGGGATCGACATGACGTACCTTCCGATCGCAGGACACCGCTTGCTCGGCGTCGTTCTCGGAAGTCAGGTGCGCGGTGGATTCCAGCGCATGGGCGGCGATCCGGCAGGCCCGGTCACGGTGATGCGTCAGAAGTGGCGGTCGCTCGCTGGCTTTCAGCGACCAGTCGAGCTTGCTCTGCTTCAGAACAGATCTGATGGCGCTGGGCGCGAGCAAGATCCTTCGAACTCCAGGCTGTTGCGGTGCTGCTGCTCGGTCAGGCCGCTGGCGTCGGCCTGGACGTGGACGACCTGGTGCCTGAAGCGCTCGTGGTAGCGGTGGATCTTCTCGATCACCTGCTGCGGCGACCCGACCAGCGCCGAGGACCTCTCGACGAAGTCCTCCAGGGTCGGGAAGACCGGCTCGAGGGCCAGCTCGCCTGGAAGGCGAGCTGGCCCTCGAAGACCGGCCGATAGGCCGCGTCGAGCCGCCCGCGCACCCGGTCGGTGCGCTCGTCGTCGGTGCCGAACGGTGAGTCGGTCTGGATCGAGAGCGAGTCCTCGATCGTGACGAAGTCGGGGAGGCCGGTCTCGGCCTCCCCGACCAGGTCGGCCCAGTAGCCGGGTTTCAGCAGATCAGCGGGCCCGGCGTTCGGCTCCCGCCAGGCGGCTGGGTGCCACCCGGCGCCGTCGAGAGCCACGGCGAGTCGTAGACGAGGGGGGCGCTCATGAGTACAAGTCTACTGACTTCATCAACTTAGTGTGGGGAGGTTCGCGGGATGGACCGGCGCCCCGGCAGCCCGACGGCGACCAGCAGCGCCGCGACCAGGACCAGGGCAGCGTTGACCGCGATCGCCACGTGGAGTGCCCCGAGCGAGGCGACTCCGCCGGCGGCGGTGGCGATGGTGGACATGATCGGGATCCCGAGTGCCATCGAGACCTGCTGGGTCATCATCGCCAGCCCGGTGGCCAGACCCTGCTCGTGGTCGGGGAGCCCGGAGGTCGCCGCGACCATGAACCCGACAATCGCGGAGACGTGCCCGATCGCGCCGATGAAGATCATCACGCCGATGAACCACAGCCAGCCGACCGAGGGCCCGATCAGGACGAGTGCGCCGGTGGTGACCGCCTGGATCGCGAGTCCGCCCGCCACGGTGTTGCGTACGCCGAAGGCCTCGATGAACCGAGGTCCGACGGATCCGCCGATGATCGCCCCCAGGCCCAAGGCGACGAGCATCAGCCCGGTCTGGAGGGCGTCGAGGCCGAGGACGTGCTGGAGATACATCGTCAGCAGGAAGACCAGCGACGACTCGAAGGCGCCGGTGGCGAAGCCGGCGATGTTGCCGAAGCCGACGGTCCGCCGGGTGAGGATCTGGATCGGCACCAGCGGGTGCGGGTGCCTGGACTCGGCCCGCCAGAACGCGACCAGCAGCACCACCGCGGCGCCGATCGATGCCAGCCCCCACGCGTCGGCGATGCCGGCCTCGCCCAGCCGGGTCGCGCCGTAGACCAGCGCGAGCAGCCCGGACGTCACCAGTGCTGCGCCCGGGAGGTCGAGCCGCGACCGCTCCCGGTCGGCGGAGTCACGCAGCACGAACGGCGCGACGGCGACCACCAGCAACGCGACCGGCACGTTGACCAGGAACGCCCAACGCCACGACAGCAGATCGGTGAGCACCCCGCCGAGCACCGCCCCGGCGGTGAACCCGGTCGACATGACCACGCTGTTCAGGCCCAGGGCACGCTGACGCAGCGGCCCCTCCGGGAACGAGACGGTGAGCAAGGAGAGCGCCGCCGGGGTGACCGCCGCGGTCGCGAGACCCTGGGCGACCCGGGCCGTGAGCAGCAGTTCCGGTGAGGTGGCGACGCCGCCGAGCAGCGACGCGGCGCCGAGCGCGACCATACCGATCAGGAAGACTCGCCGCCGGCCGACGTAGTCGCCGATCCGGCCGAAGAGCAGCGTGAACCCGGCCGCGCACAGCGCGAACGCGGTCGCGATCCACTGCACGTCGGCCTGGGCGAAGCCGAGGCTCTCGCCGACGGTCGGCAGTGCCACGTTGAGGATCGAGAAGTCGACGGTCATGGTGAACTGGGAGGCGAGCAGCAGCAAAAGCACAAGCAGCTGTCCGCGGCTCATGGTGGCCTCGCGTATGGGCTCGGCCTGCGTAGTGGTGGTCATGACCCCAACGCTCGGGCAGATGGCGTAGGCCAGCCAGACACCTGTCCTGCCACCCACCCGCGTGCCTGTCACTGACAGGGTCAGGAAGAAATCGCCGGTCGGCCGCACTATAGGAACCATGACGACCGAGCTCGGAGAGTTCCTGCGCAGCCGCCGGGCGGCGATCAGTCCCGAGGACGCCGGGCTGGTGTCCTACGGCGCCCGCCGGGTGCCCGGGCTCCGGCGTGAGGAGCTGGCGATGCTGGCCGGCGTCTCGCCGACCTACTACACCCGGCTCGAGCAGGCAGACCACCACAACGCCTCGGACTCGGTGATCGACGCGCTCGCCCGGGCGCTGCGGCTGAGCGCTGAGGAGCACGACCATCTGCGGAGGCTGGCCCGGCCGGTCGAGACCGTCTCGGCGAGCGGCCGCAACGAGGAGCCGCGGCCGAACGCAGTCGCGATGCTGATGGATTTTCCCGGGCCGGCGGTCATCATCGACCACGCGAACTATGTGCTCGCCTGGAACGACCTCGGTCACCACCTCTATGGCCACGGACTGGACTTCGACGCCCCGTACGTGGGCCGTTCCAAGCGCCCCAACCTGATCCGCCGGTTCTTCCTCGAGCCCGGCGGGCCTGAGCTCTTCGTCGACCGCGAGAGCACCGCGCTGCAGATGGTCGGCTTCCTTCGCTACTCCTCGGGTCTGCACCCCGACGACCAACTCCTCAGCTGCCTGGTCGGCGAGCTCGTCCAGCGCAGCGACCTGTTCGCCGAGCTGTGGGCCGAGCACCCGGTGATGGACTGCGGCTACGGCATCAAGCGGCTGCGGCATCCGGCGGCCGGGCGGATGGACCTGGCGTACGAGGCGATGGTGCTGCCCGATACCAGCCAGCGCATCGTGCTCTACCGTGCCGAGCCGGGCTCACCGTCGGCAGACGCGCTGGAAGGGCTCACCCGAGGCCAGAGATCCTTGGCGTAGGTCGCCGGCGGAGCGCCCACGACATCCCGGAACGTACGCACCAGGTGGGCCTGGTCGCTGAAGTCCAGCTCCGCGGCGACCGCGGCCCAGTCGACCTCACCGGAGTGGGCGCGGGCGGCGACCTCCAGCACGCGGAACCGCTGCACGATCCACTTCGGGCCGCTCAGGCGGTCGTGCACTCCGGATCCGGTTGTCTGGTTGCCGACGAAGATGACACCGTCACGGAGTGAGTGCGGGCCGTATCCGGATGAGAACACGACAGCGAGAGTGGAGCCAGCCTCGACCCGGTCCCACCAGAACCAAGCGTCGCGGGCCCGGTGATCATCGTAGATGGTGACCACCGCCTTCGTTCCGGTCCGTGCGACCTGACACACGTCGAGGACGCGGACGATGGTCAGCCCATCGCTCGCCGCGCGTTCGGCGAACCGCATCCATCTGGCTGCGGCCCGAGCATTCCGGCGTCCGAACATGTGCTCACCGTACGCCTCCTCGCATGGTCAGGCGTGTCTTGCGATCGTTGTCTGCCCGCTGCGACGGGAGGGCTTGATCCTGAAATCTGGATCGCTCAAGTGTTCGATATACGATCTGATCGAGGGGTCGATTCTCGCTAGCTGATGGAGGTCGACTTGCGGCGTACGCCACCGTTTCTGGTCTGGGTGGATTCATCGGGTCGGTTCGGGATCCACAGCCAGCCGGGGCTCCTGTTGGCATGGAGGCGCACGCTCGAGTCTCCGCTGGGCACCCGGAGGGAGTCGAAGTGGCAGTGTCTGGTGATCTCGGCGAGTGAGCCGCCGCCGACGAATCCGGAGGACTGGTGGGTCTTCCAGCATTGGATGAACCCGGCACATGTGCAGCCGGTTGATGCTGAGAAGCCGCCGTTTCGGTGGGGGCGGAGTCCCGGCTCGAAAGTTGCGCGGTCATGACGGTCAAGGGTGTCCCAGTAGCTGCTCGGTTGCGGCGCGGAGCCGGGAGAGCTCGTGGCCGTCGGCGCGGTCGGGCCAGCGGCGTAGGTCGGTGACGATCGGTGGTGTGGATCGGAGCAGGACGAGGCCGGTGCCGAAGGGGAGGGTGCGGATGGTGTCGGGCGGGAGGATGGGTACGCGGCGGGTGGAGCGTTGTAGTCCGCGGGAGCCGTGGTCGCCGATGGTGATGGTGTCGGTGTGCTCGTCGCGTTCGCCGATGAGGGTGGAGAGGTCTTGAAGGTCGCGGGCGGCGGCGGTGCCGCCGAGGATGATCTTCACGATGGCGGCGTCCCAGATGGCGTTGGCGGCGTGGTCGCCCCACTTGTCGCGTGCCTGGGAGAGCGACTGGAGGACGGGCATGGTGGTGATCCCCGTTCCGCCGCCTTCGGCCATGAGGGTGGGCAGTGAGGGGAGTGGGGCGAGGTTGCCGATCTCGTCGAGTGCCAGCAGCAGCGGGGGGTCTAGGCGGGCGCCGGGGGAGCGGGCGGCGAGATGGCGTGCGGTCTCAACCAGGTCTTCGATGAGTGCGGCGACGAGTGGCCAGGAGGCGCCGGCGCCGGCTCCGGTGGCGAGCAGGTAGAGGGTGCCGTTGTTCTTGAGGAACGTGGTGGGGTCGAATGCTTCGTCGTCGGTGGGGCTGACGGCGTCGAGGACGCGTGGGTCGGCGAGTGCGGAGAGGGCGAGGGAGACGCCCATCCAGATGGAGTCGCGGGTACGTGGGTCGGATTCGATCATCGAGTCCAGCGATTCTGCCCACCCGGTCGCGGCGTCGGGGCGGCTTGCGAGGATCGCGACTGCGTCGGCTGCGGCTGAGGGAGCGAGGGTCCAGGAGAGAAGCTCGGCAGGGGTGCGTCGGTCGAGCGCCGCGGCGTGGAGGAGTGCTTGGAGGGCGGTACGGGTCTTGCCTTCCCAGAACCCGCCGCTCTCGACCCCGCCGGCGGAGAGGCCCGTGGCGGAGGCGAGGCCGCTGGCGCGGATCATCGCGGTGAGGGGGTCTTCGCAGCCGCGTACGGGGGACCAGCGTAGGCCGCTGGGGAGGCCTTCGGCGAGGTGCTGGGGGTCGAAGATGGCTACCGGTCCGCGTTTGCGGCGGGCCTCGAGGGTGATGGTGATGTTGTCGGGGCGGGTGGCGGTGGTGACGACAGCGCCGGGTGCATCGAGGATCGCGTTGACGACCAGGTGAAGGCCCTTGCCGGAGCGAGGTGGGCCCAGTACGAGTGCGGAGTCTTCGACCGAGCTCCATACGCCGCGTCCTCGGGCGGTGCCGAGGAGATACCCGACGTCGCGGGCAGCTGGTTGGGGAAGGCTGGGGCGAAGGTTGTGAGCGCGCTTGAGGAGAGCGGCCCCAGAGGCGACGCGCGTGACGTCGCGGCGGGTCGCGATGCCGTCGACGCGGCGTACGTCTCGCCTCGACGTCTCTCTCATGCTGCTGAGCGCCCGCCAGCCTGACCAACCGATCGCCCCAACGAGGGCGAAGAGTGCTGCAACCACGACCCAGTAGGCGATGGGCGAGAGACCGTGAGCGCCGAGGGCAGCACCAGGATCAGTGGGAGTGGCGATCACGCCGAGTGCGCTATCGGGCCCTCGCTGAGGTCTGGTCGCTCTTGTCATCCATGCCGCGATTGACCCAGCCAGTCGGAGCAGTCCCAGGACGACAGCGCCGCCGAGCAGAACGATGAGGCCGAGATTGACCAACTGGTCGTCGACCTGGCGCGGGCTGGGGTTCACGACCTCACGCCTTCACCGCCGTCGGCAAGAGCGGCCGACACCGTCGTGTCCCGTCCGATGAGGAGCACGTCGTTGCCGTATCTCTGCAGGAACGCCGGAGGCATTCGAATGGGAACGGTGCCGCCGGGCTCCGCGGTTCGCCGCGCCACCACGACCGCAACCAGAACGTCCTCACCCGCATCAAAGCGTCCGCGGATTCCGGGGGGTGCCGGGCGGCGGTTGGGCGCAGGGTCTGGCGGTGCGGGGTCGTGATCGCCAGGTACTTGGATGTCGATGTACTTCTCGCCGTTGGACTCGGTGATCTCGACGCGGATCGGCCCGAGGTCACGAGCTAGGTCTCGGAGCAGTCCTCGCACACTGTCACGGTCGAATCCGGGAGGGATCGCGTATGGCTCCTTGTCGATGGTGACGGTGAGTGCGCCGTCGGTGTCGACTTGAATCCGGACGGTGGGAAGGGCGATCGGGACGCCGGTTCTCGAGTGGCCGTCCATCACAGCCTCGGCCGTTCGACTGAGGTGATCTCGGGCGCCGGGAGGCTTTGGTCGCGTCCTGTCGGCGTCGAGCGATTGGGATCATCGCGGTCCAGCCCTGGCGGCGTACCGTCGGGGACCTTCTCGGTGTCGAGATGGTTCAGGATGCTGATCGCCGCGAAACGGACGCGCGCGGCGGTGTCTTGAACGACCTGCACCGGATCGGTGCCTGGTACCTGCGAGGCCCAGGTCGACACGTACGGCACGGTGTACTGGCTGCTGTCCATCCCGTGTGCCCCCGTGATCATCATCGAAACGCCCTCGGCCTCGACCTCCTTGATGCCGCGGTGCAGAGCCGCGTCCTCCTGCATGTCGACGGGGGAGTGCAGCACGACGTGGCCGGCCTCGTGGGCGAGCGTGCGGACCATCGCGGCGTCGTCCATGTCCACACGGACCGACACCGAACGAGTCATGAAGTCGGTCAGCCCGTTCGTCCCACCGATCGCAACTGCGTTAGACACCAGTCGCAGATCGAACCCACGCTCGGTGATGTGCTCGGCCAGCGCCTCCCACAACCCCTCAGGAGCAGCACCCTCGAGCAGCTTCGGTCTGGGCGGCTCAGGAATCGGATCGCCCTCGGTCTGCGAGATATCCCAGACGTACGCAGGCCGCAGCCCGGCCATCTTGTATCTCGTCGTCTCTCCAGGCTTGGCACGTTCGCCGCGCGCGAGCCGCCGCCACGAGCCGGGGTCCTGCGGGGTCATCGACGCGACCCTGACTTTGACCGGTGCCATGATCTGCGTGCCGGGCTGACCTTTCATCACTGACCGTCCAAGCGTCTGCCATTGGCGGTACCCGGCGACATAGGTCGGTGTTGGGGTCGGCACCAACCCCTGCGCGTAGGCCTCTTCGTGTGCCCGGTGGATCAGGAGGACGTTGTGGAAGCTCCTGCTCCGGAACTTGGTCGCGAACTCGAGCGCTCGACGCCAGTCTTCGCCCGTGACCAACTGTTCGACCTCACCGACCATCCGCTCGTGCATCACCTCGAGCTGCGCCTGACGCTTCGCCCGGGCCCGCTCCTTGTGATCGATCAGCCGCATGCGTCGTGCATCGTCCTGGGTCCATTCCATGTAGGTGAGGTGTGCATGGCAGGACGTAGCGTGATTGATCGGCGAGGTCTTGCTGTCGGTAATCTGGCCGGTCGAACGGTGCTGACCCAAGCCGGGTCGAGCTCCCACGCGCTATGCGCCGGTCGTCCCGTCGAGCTCGCTATAGAGACAGCGGAGCTCGTTGCCGCGAGCACCTAGTTTCCCTGCGACACCCGCTCGGCTCGCTCGGCCCTAATCGGGGGAGGGGTACGACCCGGGGTCTAGCCGCGAGCGTCATCACGTGCGCGACCTGCACAACAGTGCCCGAGGATCACGTCGTCTGTCTGGCGGTCTTGACGGTCAGGACTGGGCAGGTCGCGTCCAGGATGACTTCTTGGGCGGTGCTGCCGAGGAGGAACTTCCCGACCGGCGTGCGGTGTCGGACGCCGATGACGATGAGCTCTGCGGCCAGTTCTTGTGCCTGGTCGACGATCTCGTCGGAGATGCGGCCTTTGGCGACGTGGTTGCGCACGGTGACCTCGAGGCCCTGGTCGGTCAGTTGTGACTTTAGGTGGTCGGCTTGCTCCGCGGAGAGGAAGTGCTCGTCGACAGCTGTGTCGCCGCGGGTGGTGTTGAGCACGGTCAGTGATGTGTCGCGGCGCTGGGCCTCGGCGACGGACTCGTCGAGTACCTGCTGGCCGAGGGGGCCGGGGATGTACGCGCATAGGATCGTCATGATTCCTCCTCAGTCCTCGTCGCCGAGGCTGAACTTGGTGGGCTCGGCCTGCTTGCCACGCAGGCGAGCGATGATGCGGGGTAGGTAGGGCAGGACGAAGGCGAGCACGGCAAGGGCGAGCAGGCCCGCTGACAGAGGACGGGTGAAGAACACCGAGAAGTCGCCGTCGGAACCGACGAGTGCGCGCCGCATCTGGATCTCCAGATTCGGTCCCAGGATGGCTCCGAGGATCGCGGGAGCGATAGGGAAGTCGTAGAGCCGCATGAGGAGGCCGACGGTTCCGACGGCGTAGACGATGAGGATGTCTACCGGGTTGCCGGAGACGGAGTAGACACCGAGCGTGGCGAACATCAGGATGCCTGCGTACAGGATCGGGCGGGGCACCTTGAGGACCTGCACCCACACCCGGATAAGGGGCAGGTTCAGGGCCAACAACATGACGTTGCCGATGTAGAGCGAGGCGATGAGAGCCCAGACGAGGTCAGGGGACTCGTCGAACAACTGCGGACCGGGCTGCAGGTTGAAGATCTGGAACGCGGCGATCAGGACGGCTGCTGTTGCCGAGGTTGGAATGCCAAGTGTGAGCAGCGGGACCAGGACGCCCGAGAAGGAGGCGTTGTTGGCGGCTTCCGGCCCGGCGACGCCTTCGATGGCCCCTTTGCCGAACTCGTCTTTGCCCTTCGAGCGCTTTCTCTCGTACGTGTACGACAGGAACGTCGGTAGTTCGGCACCGCCGGCGGGAAGCACGCCGAACGGGAACCCGAAGCCGGCACCGCGGAACCACGGACCGACCGAGCGCCTCCAGTCCTCTCGGCTGAGCCAGAGGAAGTCGCCCTTGTTGGGCGGGTCGAGGCGGGCGACCTGTCCAGGCCGAGTGCGTCCGCGGACCAGCACGTGCAGTGTCTCGCCGATGGCGAACAGACCGATGATGAGGATGACCTCGTCGATGCCGTCGAAGAGCAACGGCGAATCGAACGTCATCCGAGCCTGTCCGGACAAGCTGTCGAGGCCGATTAGCCCGACAGTGACACCGAGCAGCAGGGACAGCAGACCGCGTACGACCGATCGGCCCACCAGCGAGGTCACGGCCACGAGGGACAGGACCATGAGCGCGAAGTAGTCGGCTGCAGTGAAGGACTGCGCCAGGTTGCCGATGGGGACGGCCACGAAGGTGAGCAGGATCGTCGAGATGGTGCCGGCGACGAACGATCCGATCGCGGCTGTCGCCAACGCCGCTCTGGCTCTGCCCGCCTTGGCCATGAGGTGGCCCTCCATCGCGGTGGCGACCGAGGCGGACTCACCTGGGGTGTTCAGCAGGATGGAGGTCGTCGACCCGCCGTACATGGCGCCGTAGTAGATGCCGGCGAATAGGATGAAGGCGCCGGCCGGATCGTCGAACTGATAGGTGACCGGAAGCAGGAGGGCGATCGTGACGGCCGGGCCGATTCCGGGCAGGACGCCGACCAGGGTGCCGAGAGTGACGCCTAGTGCCGCCAGGAGCAGATTTCCAGGGGTGAAGACTGTGGCGAGGCCGCCGAGGAGTTCGTTGAAGACGGTCACAGCGGAAGCACCCCAGGTGGCAGGTAGATGCCGAGGGCACGGCTGAACACGAAGTAGACGACGACCGTCAGTCCAACGGCGACGGCGAGGTCACGAAGCCAGCTGCGGCTGCCGAAGACCCTGCTGGTAGTCCACACCAACGCGGTCGTCGCGATCAGGTAGCCCACGGCCTGGAGGATGAAGGCGTACCCGATGAGGGTGGCCATGATGAGGACGACCTGCGGAACGCGGTCGAACCTCGACACGTCATCGGCGGTACGCCCCGCGAGCGCGTCGCGGAGGTGGCTGGCTGCATAGACGGTCGACAGAATCAGCCAGAGGATGGCGACGACGACCGGCATGAGTTTCGGTCCCGCGGCGTCGGTGACCTCGCCCGGGATGATCAGCGCCTGCCAGAGCAGAACCCCGCCCAAGCCGAGGAGACCGGCGGAGAGCGCCACCGGTGCCCAGCGGGATCCGCGTTCGACGATCTCCGCCTCGCCGGGGTCCTGGGCGAGTTCCGTGCTCACAGCCCGAGCTCCTTGATGACGCCGGCGATGCGCTCGCTCTCGCTGTCGACGAACTCCTGAGCCTCGTCGCCGGTGCGGTAGTCGTCGGTCCACCCCTGCTTCTCCAGGACATCGGCCCAGCGGGGGCTGGAGTGGATCTCGTCGATGAGGCCGGAAACGGCTTCGCTCTGTGCGTCGGAGAGGCCTGGAGGGGCGAAGATGGCGCGCCAGTTCACGAAGTCGACGTCGTAGCCGGCGTCGACGAGGGTCGGGGCGGGCTCGCCGGCAACCTCGCGGTCCTCGTCGGAGGAGATGGCCAGCAGGCGCATCTTGCCGGCCTCGATCTGGCTCTCGAACTCGGAGAGCCCGGAGACGCCGACCTCGACGTCGCCGGACAGGATGCCGGCGGTGGCCTCGCCGCCGCCGGAGTAGCCGATGTACTTCAGTGCGGCGGGATCTCCGCCGGCGGCCTTGGCGAGCAGGCCGGCGACGATCTGGTCCGAGCCGCCCGCAGTGCCGCCGCCGAACGTCACTGACGAGGGGTCCTTTACGTAGGAGTCCACGACATCGTTGATGGTCTTGAACGGTGAGTCGGCAGGAACGACGAATGCCTCCGTCTCCGACGTGAGTGTCGCGATTGTCTCCGCATCGGAGAGCGCGACGGGGGAGTTCGCCTGCTCGAGGGCGCCGATCATGACCAGGCCGCCGATCATCAGCTTGTACGGGTCGCTCTTGTCGCGGCTGGTGAGCTGCGAGAGACCGGTGGCACCACCGCCGCCCTCCAGGTTGAAGACCTCGATGTTCGCATCGGCGATCTTGTCGGTCTGCACGACCTGCTGCATGTTGCGAGCGGTGAGGTCCCAGCCGCCGCCCGCGGCGGCGGGAACCATCATCTCGATTGTCTTGTCCGGGTAGTTGGCCGCGTCGCCGCCCTTGCTGGCGGGCGACATGCACGCACTCATGAGGAGGGCGGTGGACGCGACGGCAACCGTCGCGGCTCTGCGGTGGACCCGCGTGATGGTGGACATGGGTTTCTCCAAGGTGTCGGGGCTGTGGTGGCCGTCACGCTAACAGCAAACCATAGAACGGTCCAGAAAAACCACAGGGTGGATCTGCGGCTTCTTTTGCTCTACGCTCTGTGGCACGCCTCACCCTCGCCCGGCAGACGCCTAGACGGCCGACGAGGACGTAGCGAATGAAGTTCGGACCTACGACTGGACGGCTGTGCGAGCCGTCTCCAAGGAGCTGACCAGGGTGGAGAATCCCAACAGCGTGAGAAGCATCGGGCGAGCCATCGACCTGCTCGAGCTCTTCGATCACCGCACGCCGTCCCTGTCCCTACGAGACCTGGTCGAGCGCGTCGAACTTCCCAAGACAACCGTTGTGCGGCTGCTGGCGAACCTGGAGAGCCGAGGCCTCGTGACCACGCTGCGCGAGGGTGACTACACCCTGGGGGGCGGATTCCTCCGCTGGGCACGGTTGGCGTCCCAGCTGTGGGAGGTCGACGAGACCACACACGCGAGCATGCGCCGCCTCGTCGAGCGATGTGGAGAGACCACCAACATCTACGTGCGCCAGGACGAGGTCCGCCTGTCCATCGCCCAGCACGAAGGAACCAGCACGGTACGCACCGTCGTCGATGTCGGCACCCCGATGCCCCTCAGCAACGGCGCGCCCGCCAAGATCCTGCTCGGTGCCGCCCCCGACCTCATCGACCGCGTCTGCTCTGAGCCCGAAAGGATGCGGGCCGACGTTGAGGACGCCGTTACCCGGGGCTGGGCGGTCAGCCACGGTGAGCGGGAGTTGGGCGCGTCCAGCGTCGCCGCGCCAATCGTTCGAGAGGGCCGCGTCCTCGCAGCCCTCACCATCTCCGGCCCGACGACCCGATTCACCGAAGAACGCATTGCGGTCTACGCCGAGGCGGTCGTCGAGACCGCCAAGGAGATCTCGGGTGCCGGCCTCGGCCGGGTGGAGGTCATGCTGTGAACGGTCTGCTCGATGGAGTTCGCGTCCTCGACCTCACCAATGTCCTCGCGGGCCCGTTCGCCGGCTACCAGCTGGCGCTCCTCGGTGCCGACGTGCTGAAGGTCGAGATCCCCGGCGGCGGTGACCTCGCGCGCCGCCTCGGCGCCGATCCCGACCTCAGCGCCGAAGACCTCGGCGTGTCCTTCCTCGCACAGAACTCCGGCAAGCGCTCCCTCACCCTCGACCTGAAGTCGGAGAAGGGCGCCGGGGTGTTCATTCGCCTGGTCGAGGAGTACGACGTGGTGCTGGAGAACTTCCGTCCTGGAGTGATGGAACGTCTCGGGTTCGGCTGGGAGCGACTCCGGGAGATCAACCCGAAGATCGTCTACTGCGCCGTCTCCGGATTCGGCCAGTCCGGACCGATGAGCGATCGTCCTGCGTACGACCAGATCATCCAGGGACTGTCTGGCCTGATGAGCGTGACTGGCACCCCCGACACTGCACCCCTGCGGGTAGGGGCACCGATCTGCGACAGCATCGGAGGGCTTATGGCCGCGCTCGGGGTCGCCTCGGCGCTCGTTCGTCGGAACCGGTCGGGAGAAGGTGCGTACCTCGACGTGTCGATGCTCGAGGCAGCGATCGCGTGCATGGGGTGGGTCGCCTCGGACCAGATGATTGCCGGTCGTGCCCCGGTCGCCATGGCCAACGAGAACCGCACCTCCGCCCCGTCCGGCACGTTCGACACCGGCGACGGAAAGCTGAATATAGCCGCGAACAAGCAGGAGCAGTTCGACGCGCTGTGCAAGGCCTTGGGGCGTGAAGAGTTGATGAGCGACCCGCGTTTCGTCACGCGTGAGGATCGCAAGTATCACCGGGATCTCCTCAAGACCGAGCTCGAAGACACCCTCCGAACCCGCTCGGCCGCAGAGTGGGACCGCATCCTCCTACACACGGGCGTTCCTGCCGCGCCGGTCGTCAGCGTGGGAACCGCGCTCCAGTCCTCTCAGATCCGCGACCGCGGCCTGGTGGCCCGGGTCGACTCGCCTGCGGCCGGTGGCGGTGCCTTGCCGGTTCTGGGGAGCGCCATCCACGTCGACCGGCGGGCGATCAGCCCCAGGACCAGGCCTCCTCGCTTGGGCGAGCACACCGAGCAGGTGCTGCGCGAGCTCGGGTACGACGACCGCGAGATCGACGACCTGCGCAAGGAGGCGGCAGTATGAGCACTGAAGCCGACGAGGTGGATCCGGCCTCGCGCTGGTGGCAGACCGGCATCAGCGACATCACGCCTGGCGTCATCCGCTACCGCGGCTACGCTATCGAGGACCTCATTCCCGGGACGTCGTTCGCGCAGATGATCTGGCTCCTGCTCCGCGGTGACCTGCCCAGCCCGCACCAGGCTTGGCTCATGGAACGAGCCCTGGTCGCCGGTGTCGACCATGGGCCGCAGGCTCCCTCGATCGCGATCGCGCGCATGGCCGCTACCTGCGGCGTCGGTATCAACAACGCGATGGCCTCTGCCATCAACGTTCTCGGCGACGTCCACGGTGGCGCCGGACAGGAGCTCATGGAGATCCTGCAGCAGATCGTCGCCCGCCAGATCGAGGGCGAGGATCTGGCGGAGATCGTCGCGAGCACGCTGAGCGATATCAGGTCGGCCGGCCGATTCGTACCGGGTTTCGGACACCGATTCCATCCCGTCGACCCACGGCGCGATCCGCTGGTCGAGGCCGTCTGCCAAGCGGTCGATGATGGTGAGGTCGTGGGTATGCACCTCGCCGCATGCCTCGAGATCGAGCGACAACTGTCCTTGGGCCGTGCCAGACCCATCCCGATGAACATCGACGGTGCGACGGCCATCGTCTACTCGGAGCTCGGGTTCGCCCCCGAGCTCGGCCGCGGCCTCTTCGTCCTCTCCCGCTCCGTTGGCGCCCTTGCTCATGCGTGGGAGGAGGCTGGTTCCGGGCTTCGCAACAAGGGCCCGATCCCGCGGCCACTTCTCCCCGAGTACATAGGGGTAGCGCCTCGAGGTGTGCCTGGCAGCGAGGACTGACCGAGCCGAGCAATGAGGCTCTCGGGCGAATCGTTCTGTGTCTCGTACAGAGGTTCCTACGTGATCATCGTCGACGGCCAGCAACGACGATGCCAGAGCCCGAGCGGCGGAGCCGGCGTCGCCGACGTTGTCGAGGTCGGTGAGCTTGTGGAAGATCAGCATGTTGGCGATGCCGTAGTGGCGGGCGAGGCGCCAGTGGGTGTCCATACGCCGTAAGAGAGCAGGGTGCTGCATGAGCCGCCAGGCCTCGTCGTACACGACCCAGCGCTGGCCACCGTCTGGATCGAGCAGCGCTGATTCCATCCACGCAGAAGCGCAGTTCATCAAAACCGAGATCAGGGTCGAGTTCTCCGTGACACGGGATAAGTCGAGCGAGACCATCGGAAGGGTCGGGTCGAATCGGATCGTCGACGGGCCGTCGAAGAGCCCTGCTAGATCACCGGCTACTAGGCGTCGGAGGCCGTGGCCGGCGAGGCGGCCGTCCTCAGTGAGCCGGCCGTCGGGATCGTCGCGGGGTCGGGGGAGAGGAGTCGGTCGATGACGAGGGGGAGGACAGGTACGCCGCGGGTGCTGGTGGCTGCGCGGAGAGCGACGTCGACGGCGGTGTGCTCGAGCGGCGTGAGTGGTCGGTTACACGCGTCGTCCGAAGGGGATCAAACGGGCGTACAGGCTCTTGGCGAGGGCTGACTTGCCGGCGCCGACGACGCCGGCGAGGACAAGGTTGGGCGCGGTGATCAATCCGCGGGCGTAGAGGACCCAAGGGTCGTAGACGTGGGAGGAGCCGGAGTAGAGGCTGAGGTGGCCGTAACGGCCAGGCCAGCTTGGCTTCGCCGCCTCGGCACCCCGCCGACAAGTTCTGCTGCTCGACGAACGTGGTTGGCTGCGGTGCAGATCGTGGTGGCTTACCGCAACCGCTACCAGGTCAACAGTGATCTCCCGCTGGACCTCGGGGGTCAGACCGAAGCCGAACGGGTCGACCGACTGCGAGCGCGGGCTGCGCAGCGTCAGGCGGCAGAGATTGCTCAGGCCGCCGGCTTGTCTACCGAGTGTCCGCCCGTTTCGGCACAGACGGTTCTTGGATAGCGCTTGGCGACTTCGGTCGAAGCCAGCGCTGGTTCCGACTACGTGGCCCACGTTCCGCATCGCCATGGCGGGTGGTCCTCGAGCCTTCTGCGGCCTCGCACGTCATGAGGTGGTTCCCTTGTGGGTGGGTCCTACCCGTCGGCGGTACGTTGCTGACCGGTCAGGTAGTCGTGGTGGCGTTGCTTGCTTGCAGTACGTTTCGGATCTGGGGAGCAGCGGCCGCCATCGCGTCGGCGGTCCATCGGTGAGCGGGACCGGAAACGGTGAGCGCCCCGAGGAGGCCGTCTGGCCCGGGGCCGGGGATTGCGAAGGAGATTGCGCCGACGTCGGGGGTACGTAGGCCGACAGCGAGGAAGTAGCCGGTCTCGCGAACGCTGATGGTGTCTTCGCGAAAGTGGGCCATGTCGTGGCTCGTTCCTGCGGCCTCGATCAGGAGCGAGTCGAGGTCGGCGTCGGACAAGGTGGAGCAGAGCACGCGGCCGGACTCGCCGGAGCACAGTGGCAGCACCTCGCCGACGGGGATGACGCGGCGGATGGTGTGGACGCCTTGGGCGACCTCGACGGCCACTCGTTTCATACCGTTGCGGACCTGGAAGGACGTGGTCTCGCCTGTGAAGGCCACGATCTTGTCCATGACCGGTCGCATGAGTCGTCCGACGTTGAACCGGTTAGCGGTTCGTATGCTCATCGAGACGAAGGTGGCAGCTACGGTGTAACCGCCGAGCCGAGGTTCGCGTTCGACGAAGCCGGCGTTCTCCAGCGAGCGCACGAGCCGGTAGGTGACGGTGCGGCTGAGGCCGACCCTGCCGGCAAGCTCGTCAAGCGGGACGGGGGCGTCGTCCTGGACGATCTGCTGGAGCACTTCAAGTGCGCGGTCGACGGTCTGAGAACCGCCGGTGCTTGGCGAGGTCGCCATCGGCTCGCACTCTCCTTCTGCATGAGGCCATTGTTCGGCGCCAGTCTGCCGGACGGGCTCGTGGCCCGTCCGGTGGTGCCTTCACTTGGCTGGCTTGACGAGCAGGATGGGGACCTCGATATACATGAGAAGGCGCTGTAGGTCGTGCCCGAACAGCAGCTTGCCGACGGCGGTGCGGTGGCGTGTGCCGACCACGACCGTAGAGGGTCGCAGAGCGTGGACGCGTGCGACGAGGGATTCAATGGGGTCCTCGCCGGGCGCGATGAGCTCGGCATGCCACTCGGTGTCGGAGCTGAGCTGGGACTGCAGCTGATCGTTGAACGCGCGCTGTTCGAGGTCGAGAACTCCTTCGGCGCGGCTTCCCGACGCGGTGGCCAGGATGAGGAGCTCGTCGCCGCGTTCGCGGGACAGGCCTTGAGCAGCAGCGAGCGCGGTCGCGTCTTCGCTGCTGGACCGGTGGATCATGACAACAGGCATGGGATTCCCTTCAGGTCGTGCGTGGGTCAGAGGCCAGCAACGATGTAGATCAAGCTGGCGGCCATGGCTGCGTAGACGCCGATCATGGTCTTGACGATGGTCCAGGTCTTGAGGGTCTGGGTGACCGTCATGCCGAGCAGGCGGCTCATGAGCCAGAACCCGGCGTCGTTGACGTGGGGCAGGATTCCGGAGCCGCCGGCCATGACGAGAACAAGCGCGGCGAGCTGGACAGGGTTCAGGTCGGCCGCGGCGACGGTGGCGCCCATCAACCCGGCAGCGGTGGTGACCGACACGGTCGTGCTGCCGACGGCGGCGCTCATGATTCCGCAGATGAGGAACATCGCGGCCGGCAGCGGGAGCCCGCTCGCGTCGATCGTGTTGGCGAGCGCGTCGTCGATGCCACTGGCCTCCAGGACGCCGGCGAACATGCCGCCTGCGCCGACAACGAGCAGGACCGAGGCGATGGGCTTGAGCGAGCTGTCCAGCATGTCCTCGATTAGGACAGTGGCGGTGCCGCGGCGCGTACCCAACACGTAGCTGGCGACGACCACTGTGATGAGCAGAGCGATGGTCGTCGATCCCAGGACCTGCAGCACCTGAACCCAGGCTGCGTCCTCGTCCAAGACACCGGTCCTGGCGAGCATGGTGGAGCCCGTGTTGAGGAGGATGAGGACAAGCGGTAGGCAGATGAGGGCCAGCAAGGTGGGAACACTGGGTGCTTTGACCTTGGTGTCGACGCGAGTCGCGACATCGGTGGATGTTCCGCTTGCCCCGGCTGTTTCGCCGGTCGCCGTGTACGGCTCGTCTACCCGGGAGCCACCGGCGAATGCTTCAGGAATGGGAAGCACAAGGCGGCGCCCCATCCAGCAGCCGAGGAGATGACCACCGAAGAACCAGCCGATGATGCCCACGAGAAGGCCGAACAGCATGACGAGGCCGATGTCGGCTCCCAAGAGGATGCTGGCCGTCGTGACGCCGGGGTGGGGCGGCATCATCATGTGCATCATCGACAGCGCGGCCGTGGGGCCGAGGACGTAGAGCAGGATGCCGCCGCCGAGGCGACGGGCGACGCCGAGGTACAGCGGGAGCATGACCAGGAACGCGGCGTCGAAGAAGATCGGAATGCCGAAGACCAGCGAGGCGATGCCGAGCGCGAGCGGGGCACGCTTCTCGCCGAGGCGGTTCACGAGCGCATCTACGAGCACTTTCGTGCCGCCGCTGAACTCGATGAGGCGGGCGAACATCACGCCAAAGGCGATGAGGAGGGCGATTTCGCCGAGCGTCTCGCCGAGGCCGCCGAGGAGCGCATCCATGATCTCGGCGGTGGGGATGCGGGCGACGAACGCGGTCGCCAGGCTCACGATCGTGAGGGCCACGACTGCGTGCAGCTTGACCTTGAGGATCAAGAACAGCAGTGTGGCGATGGCGCCTGCGCAGATGAGCAATAGCGGGCCGGTCGAGAGGTGGTGGAACTGGTCTTCCATGGGGTTCTCCGGTCGGTACGGCTGCGGCGCCTGAGGGGCGCCCGCAGAGGGCCTCAGCACTTTAATACTTCCTATAATCGGAAGTGCACTTCCGATTTGCGTATGAAGTAGATCACGCGACGTCAGGTGGGTCAACCGGTGTCGACAATCGGGAGGCCGGGCTGAACGGTGATGATGCAGGTGATGTCCCTGGTCAGCGCCCTTGTCGGGTCGCGGCGGGGGCGACGGCTGCCTCGGCGCCGCTGCGCTGCAGTTCGTGAGTGATGAAGCCGGACGACTTCAGCAGTTCGACCTGGTCGGCGACGGCCGTAACGATGTGTTCGGGCGTGCCGCGGCGTAGTCCGACAGCCTGGCGGATCTCCATGAACGGTGGCTCGAGGACGCGGTATCCGTGGATGGCGGCGTACGCCGCCATGGGTTGACGGATTCCCGCGCAAACCTCGAGATGCTCGTCCTCGAAAACGTCGGGTACCTCGGGTCCGCGGACAACTTCGGCCGCGGCGATGGTGCGGGTCAGGTACAGGTCGTAGGCCGATCCGCTGCGTACGCCGACGCGGACGCCTGGGGAGTCGACGTCGTGTGCGGTGGTCAGGGCCGATTCGGGGCGGGTGATGTACACGCCTTCGAGGAGGGCGTACGGATCTGTGAACGCGACCCCGTCCTCGCGGACGGGGTCAATCGCAAGGAAGCAGAGATCTACGTCTCCGGTTGTGATTGCCGCGTAGGCGTCGCGAGCCGCAGGGACGAGTGTCATGTCGAGAGGGACGCCGATCCATGCGGCGATCTGGCGGGCGATTGCAACGCTGACGCCACGGGGTGCCGCGGAAGACCCTTGTGCCAGAACTGGGTTTCCGAGGTTGATGACCGCCCGCAGTAGGCCACTGGGCGCTAGCGCGCCCCGGATCGCGTCTGCGGCGCCCCCGGCCGTGAGCGGGCGGGCGGAGCCGCCATACGGGCTGTCCGGCGAGCCGACAGGGCCGGCCGTCACGGGAGTACCTCGATCTGGCCGCGCATCAGTGCGCGTGCGGTGCGGAACAGGGAGGCGCCGACAACGGTCGTGACGCCATCCTCGACGGTCACGTCGGCGGCCGACGTGACGACTCCGGATGGGGTGGCGATGCGCAGGTCTCTCCCGTTGCTGGTGGAGTGTCGTTCTACTACGGTGCCGGGGATATTGGCCGCAGTAGCGGCGCAGAGGGCTGCGGTGCCGGGGATCGCGCGGTGGACCAGTTCCATGGACACGGTGCGTGCGACGATGTCGGAGTCGGCGGCTGGGACGTGTGTGCCGTCGAGCAGCGTGGTGTCGGCGGGCGGGGCGACGATCGCGACCTTGGGGACGGCGAGTGAGGCATCCTTCGGTGTGGCGGACATGCCCATAGCGACGGCGCCGGCGCGACGGATGCGGTCCAGCAGCGCCATAGTGGCCGGGTCGGCGTCGAGGTCCTGTGGCATTTCGGACCCCTTGAGGCCGAGATCTGCTGCGGCGACGAACACCATCGGGTTGGCGGCATCGATGAGGGACGCCTCGATAGTGCGGTCTCCCAGGTCGATAGTGTCGATGGGATTGCCGGTTGGCAGTAGAGCGCCGGTCTTGGATCCGCCGGGACTGAGGTACTGCAGCTCGATCGGCGATCCGGTGGTGGCGACGCCGGGGAGCACGAATTCTCCATTGGTAGCCGCGACGCCGTCGGTGACTTGTAGCTTGATGGCGATGAGTTTGTCGGTGTTGGTGTTGTGGACCACAACGCTCGCGGGGCCGTCGCGGTCGACTTTGTAGATGCCGGCCAGCAGGGCGAACGGCACGACCGCGGACGACAGGTTGCCGCAGTTGCCGGAGTAGTCGACGACTGCCTCGTCGACTGCGACTTGGCCGAACGTGTACTCCAAGTCGGCGTCAGGGCGATCGGAAGCGGTCACGCTGACGACTTTTGACAGCGACGAGATGCCGCCGCCCATCCCGTCGAGCTGACGACCAAACGGGTCCGGCGAGCCGAGCGCGCTGGTGAAGATGTGGTCGCGCTCCGGACCGGGCGAGGGTAGGTCGACCTCATTGAAAAACATGCCCTTGCTGGTGCCTCCACGCATGAACGTGGCGTCAATCCATGTGCTCATCCAACCTCCTAGCGCTGTATACAAGTATACAGATTGTGAGTCTGGTCCAATCGGGGTGCCGGAGGACACTCCGGCTACGAGCCCGGGCAAGTGCGTGGCACGATGCGGGAATGACTGCGCTGGCGACGTTCGAGTTCTCAGATCGGTCGGTGGCTCTGCGGCGTGCCGTGGCGGAAGATGTGCCCGGCATCGTGGAGCTGTTGGCGGACGACCTGCTGGGCGCTACGCGGGACGGCCCTGCCGACGGGGCTGGCGAGCGTGATCTACAGCGCTATTTCCAAGCGTTCGAGGCCATCGACGCCGACAGCGCACATCTGCTGTTGGTCGGAGAAGAGCTAGGCGCCAGCGGTCAGCTGGCGGCAACGATGCAGTTGTCCTTCATTCCGGGTCTCGCGCGCCGCGGCGCGTTGCGAGCCCAGATTGAGGCAGTGCGGGTCCACGCCGACTGGAGGGGCAGCGGACTGGGGCGGGCAGTGTTCGGCTGGGCCATCGACGAAGCCCGACGACGTGGCTGTGAGCTGGTGCAACTCACCAGCGACAAGCAGCGCGGCCGTGCGCATCGATTCTATTCAGAGCTTGGCTTCAACGCGTCCCATGAAGGATTCAAGCTTGTGCTGTAGGCAGAAACAGACTCGGCCGCCAGCTTGGCACGGCGAGCCGCTGGAGCGGCATGGCGATGTTCTGGCTCGGCATCCTGCGAGTCGCCTGAGGTTTCTCGCTAACTCGCGGCAACCGCGAGTGTCAGGCCAGGTCGTTGCCGATTGCTCTCAGTGCTTCGTCCCGCGCGTCCAGCACGTGTGAGTGGGCGATGGCTGCCGCGCGTTCAGCGTCGCGATCACGGATGGCCTCGACGATTTTGCCGTGGTCGGCCAATGCCTGATCCCGCCGCTCCTGGGTGTGATTCGTGAACACGCGGTAGCGCGCCATCTGGTTCGCCACCTGCTCATGGAGGCGAAGGGCCCAGCTGTTGTCTGCGATCGCCCCAATCTTCGCGTGCAGTGTCTTGCCAAGGTCCATCGCGTCGTCGGCGAAGCTCACCAGAGCGGCGTTTCGTGCCACGATGCCGTCGAGATCGGCGACGTTCTCCGGCGTTGCCTTGCGGCTCGCGGTGGCGGCCATCATGGACTCGAGTGCGGCTCGGACCTCGTAGAGCTCTGAGATGTCTCGCGCGTCGAGCCGTGGCACGAACACGCCGCCCGTCGCGTGTTGCTCCAGGAGGTTCTCGGCGATCAGTCGCCGCAGGGCCTCGCGCAGAGGTGTTCGCGAGATGTCGAGGTCCGAGGCGAGCTGTGGTTCGTAGAGTCGGGCTCCAGGCTCGAGCTCGAGCTCGAGGACGCGGCGCTTGAGCTCTTCATACGCGTATTGCCCGCCCGATTGGCGAGCCATCGATTTCTCAGTCATGGCGGGTCGGGTCGAGGCTACCTGACGAGGGCTTGGAATCCGGCGGCTTGGCTTGGCAAGAACAGTCGCGTGCATATCTGCGTGGGGTCGGAGATGTGGTGAGCACCTGCCGCAACGACCGCCGGCTCCGCTCGCTCCGCGGAGTCTGGGTCCGCAACGGCGACCGTTGGAGAATTACCGACGTTGGGTGCGATGGCAGCGTCGTCGTACAATGCCTGAACGTCGTGGGTTCTTCACACCAGAGGAAGGTTGCTGGGGGAGAGTGTGACGACGAACTGCCCTTCTACAGGGATGGCAGCAGGTTCACGGCTGCACGAGGCCAGTCGACGAAGATGTCCTTGGCGGTGCGTCCCCCGCCGTATCGGCCGTCTCGTTGGTCGGGGTCACCCATTCCAGCGCCCAGCCATTCAACTGCATGAGCACATCGCCCAGTGCGCGGCCCTTGTCGGTTAGCGCGTACTCGACGCGCACTGGATGTTCGCAATAGACAGCTCGATCGACCAATCCTGCACTCTCGAGCTCCTTCAGGCGCTGCGACAGGGTGCTTTCGGTGAGTGAGGGGATCGCCGACGCCATCGCGTTGAACCTCATCGGACCTGGCACCAGTGCGCGAAGCACTTGCCCGGCCCACCGCTTGCTCAATGTCTCCATCGCGGCACCGAAGTACGGGCAGTACCGGGCGACTTCGTCGGTCACAGCCACTCCTTCCGCAGCCTGGCTGGCGCCAAGGCTAGCAGGACACTACTCACTTGCACAATCATAGTGACTAGTGCTCTTATAGTCACAGGTGCTTGCGCCTCCAGCCGACCCGATGAAAGTGAGTCCTCGCATGGCGAGTTCCCCGACTGCTCCGATAGTGCCGTCCGTCTGGCTCAAGCTGCTGACGACCGGCAGGTTCGTGGTCGCCGCCAGCCATCTGGCAACTCCCGGCACCGTCGCACAGGTCTTCGGGATGGAGATGCGAGGGACTCCCGCTGTCGCGTACGGGCGGATGTTCGCGATCCGCAACGCCGCTCTGGCGATGGGGCTGCTGCGGCTCGACACGGTCACCGATCCCCAGGCGTACTTGAAGCTGAACGTCGTGATGGACGCGGTCGACGCCGTCGCTTTCATCGCTTCAGGGATCCGACGCGACGTTTCCCCACGCACCAGTGTCCTCGCGACAGCGGTAGCCATGTCCGCCGTTGTTGCCGGTCTTGGCGCACTCCGCGCCCAGCCCAAGCCGTAACCACCAAGAGAAGGCAGATGTCGAAATGAATGAAGCATCAGGGCAAGGGCTCGTCGCAGTCGCCGGCGCGACAGGTCGCGTCGGCAGCGTGATCGTCGAAGGACTCTCCGACGCAGGAGCCGCGGTACGTTCACTGAGCAGGACACCGTCAGATCCGGACACCGCCCGCCCCCAGGCCACGAGCGTCCAGATCGACTACGCCGACGCCGGCTCGATCGCGTCCGCTGTTGACGGCGCAAGCGTGCTGGTCATCTCCTTGGGTAGTTCCGAGGACCAAGCTCATCAGGAGATAGCGCTCATCGACGCAGCTGCCAAGGCAGGAGTCGAGCATGTGGTCAAGGTGAGTACGTGGTCCTGGCCTTCCCGCATACACCCCATCGACTGGCACCTGCAGGTAGAAGACCACCTCAGCAAGGTCGACATCGGTTACAGCCTGCTGCGACCCATGACCTTCAGCGCAGTCATCGGCGCTCAGGCGGACCTCATCAAGAACAACCTGTGGGGAGGAGCCGCCGGAACTCGGCCCGCGAACCTCATCGATGTGCGCGATGTCGCAGATGTGGCAACCCATCTGATCCTGAGCGGTGAAGCGAGTGGCCCGGTCCGCAGGCCTTACCACCTCACAGGACCCGACGGGCTGAGCATGGATGCCATCGCGGAGCACATTTCGCTGGCGATCGGGCGCACGGTCAACTACACGCATCGAACTCCTGATGAGCAGCGAGAGTTGCTGCTGTCACTCGGACTACCCGACTTGATCGTCGGACTCCTCCTCGGCATCGACGTCGAGTCCTTTGCGTCGGGCGCCAGCACCGAGAAGACCTCGACCGTTGAGGCCGTGCTTGGGCGGCCCCCTCGCTCGATTCCTGACTGGATCACGGAGCACGCAGACCTCTTCCGCTAACCAGCACAGTTTGCCAGGGCGCAGGGCCGACGTCGGTTGTGCGCGACGTCGGCCCTAGCCGCGCCAGGCGAGAAACCACCGCCTGTGCCTCCTGCCGAAGGCTCAGGGGGCATTCGGGATTCGATGCCCGGACCGCGACCGCGCACCGCTGCTGACTGGGGACCTCAAGATCGGGCCGATTGGCTGTGTGCGCGGCCGGCAATGGCGCGCAGGAACTCGATGTTCTCGATGTCTCGGTTGGTTTCGGTCTGGGCGCTGAGGTGGCGCTGGTGATGTTCAGCGTCTCTTGGCGCGAGCGGCGATGTCGCGGCCGATGATCTCCTTCATGATCTCGGTCGTGCCGCCGTAGATCGTCTGGATACGCGCGTCGCGGTAGGCGCGTGCGATGGGGTACTCGAGCATGTATCCGTACCCGCCGAAGAGCTGGAGGGAGCGGTTGATGACGCGTTGTTGAAGCTCGGATGCCCACCATTTCGCCTTGGCGGCGTCGACAGCGGTGAGGCTGCCGCGGTTGAGCTTGAGCGTGGCAGCCTCGACGTAGGCCCGAGTCACCTCGAGCTCCGTCTCGATCTCCGCCAGGGTGAAGCGGACGGTCTG
The DNA here is from genome assembly GCF_045207335.1 of Nocardioides sp. NBC_00850. NCBI lineage: Bacteria > Bacillati > Actinomycetota > Actinomycetes > Propionibacteriales > Nocardioidaceae > Nocardioides > Nocardioides sp. NBC_00850. The sequence continues at coordinate 4,355,100 of NZ_CP108845.1, read as the reverse complement.
GAAGTCGCCGACGTCCTGGGAGAAGGCTTGACGCTCGAAGACGTAGTCGCGTGCCCAGCCATATGCGGCCTCGGCCGAGCAGAGGGCTGCGACGGCGATCGAGAGGCGTTCCAGCGGCAACCGCTCCATCAGGTATCGAAGACCGTTGCCCTCCTCACCAAGGAGTCGATCGCGACCGACTCGGACCTTCTCGAAGAAGAGCTCCGCGGTGTCCTGTGCAACCAGGCCGATCTTGTCGAGCTTGCGGCCGCGGCTGAAGCCGGAGTCACCGGCTTCGACGACGAACAGGCTGAAGCCACGCGATCCAGCGTCGGGGTTTGTGCGAGCCAGGACGACGATGGTGTCGGACTGGATGCCGTTCGTGATGAAGGTCTTCTGTCCGCTGATCAGCCACTCGTCGCCATCCCGAACTGCGGTGGTACGAGTGCCTTGAAGGTCGGACCCTGCCCCCGGCTCGGTCATCGCGATCGCGCCGAGCTGGTTCCCGCTGGTGAGACCGGGGAGCCAGCGACGCTTCTGCTCCTCTGAACCCAGCTCCATGACGTACGGGATGACGATGTCCTCCTGAACCGCGAGGCCTGCGGAGTACGACGCCGCGCCTGCGCTTGCGAGCTCCTCTGCGACGATGAACCGGAATCGGTAGTCGTCGGTTCCGCCACCGCCGTACGCCTCCTCGACGCGGGTGCCGAGCACCCCGGCCGCGCCGGCCGCTGCGAAGGCTGTCCGATCGACGAGGTGCTGCTCTTCCCATTCGAGGTAGAAGGGGCTGATCTCGCGTTGGACGAACTCTCGCACGCTGACACGGAACGCGTCGTGGTCGGGCTGGTAGAAACTCATCTCGGACGGGTTCATGCGAGCAGGTCCTCGCGGCCGTCGGCCTCGAGACGCTCGATGTATGCGGCGTTCATCGATTTGGCGCTGGGCAGCAGAGCGACGAGACGCGGCAGTTCGCCAGACAGCTTGATCTGACCGCGGGCGATGGCCAGGGGGAGGCTCACCTTTCCCTGCCAGAATCGGTTGGCGGTCTCGGAGGTCAAGGTGAGGGTCATGTTCGGCTCCGGTGCGGCCTGCCCGAAAGCGAGTTCGCCGGCGATGAGGTCCGCCGTGATGACGGTGTCTGGCTCGCTGAGGTTCATGCGCATGATGAGGCCCGATCGCGCGAGAGTGGCGCTGAGCTTCGGGTGTGCGAATCCAGCCGCAAAGATCCCGCCGATGTAGTCGTTCGCCTCGTCAGCGTTCTTGAAGGTGGTCATCGATCTGGGTCTCCTCAGAAGATCTTGCGGAGCATGCGCTGCGCGAACGGGCTGTAGGGCGGGTAGACGATCCGCGGATCAGGTCGGGTCGGCCGAGCCAGATGGGACTTGCGGTGGCTGAACGTCTCGAAGCCGAAGCGGCCGTGGTAGGACCCCATCCCGCTGGTTCCAACGCCGCCGAACGGAAGAGCCGGCACCAAGAAATGGACGGCTGCGTGATTGCTCACGACCGCTCCGGCAGAGACCTTTCGCCGGAAGCGGCGCTGGAGATCGCGCGAGCGCGAGAACAAGTACGCCGCGAGCGGCTTCGTGCCCCGCGCGATGTATTCGATCGCCTCGTCACCCGAGCTCACCGTGACGACGGGAAGAACCGGGCCGAAGATCTCCTCGGTCATCAGCTTGCTGTCGAGTGAGGGGTCGACGACGACGGTCAGGTCGACCTCGCGCTGATCTGGGCTGGCGGAGCCTCCGAGCGCCGTCGAGCCACCATGGCCATCGAGCAAGGCGGCCAGCCGGTGAGCGTGTCGAGCGCTCACGATCGGCATGGCCTTGCCCCCGTCGCCCTGGGGGCTCAGTGCGACGATCGCGTTCGTCAGCTTCTCTACGAAGGCGTCCCGCACGCCGGCCTCGACCATGACGTAGTCCGGCGCGATGCACGTCTGGCCCGAGTTGAGGAGCTTTGTCCAAGCGATCCGTCGCGCGGTCACGTCGAGATCCGCGTCGGTGGTGACCACCGCGGGGCACTTGCCGCCGAGTTCCAAGGTGACGGGAGTCAGATGTGGAGCTGCGGCAGCCATGATGGCCTTACCGATCTCCGGCCCTCCGGTGAAGAACGCGTGATCCAATCCTTGGGCCAGGATCGTCTGGGTGACCTCTGGGCCGCCCTCGAACAGCATGATCGCTTCGGGATCGAGATGCTCGGTGACCAGCTCGGCAAGAACCGCGGCGGTCGCGGGCGCGTGCTCCGAAGGCTTGAGCACCACGCAGTTGCCAGCGGCTATCGCGGCGATGGCGGGAGCGAGCGTCAGCAGCACCGGGTAGTTCCATGGACCGATCACCGTCACGACACCTAGCGGTTCGTAGTCGTACCAGGCGCGACCGGGAAGCTGGCTCAGTGGAACTCCAACCCGTTTGGGGCGGTTCCAGGAACGGAGGTTCTTGCGGGCATAACGGGCTTCGGCGGCAGCCGGCGCGATGTCCCCGAGGAAGGTGTCGTTCGCCGGCCGGCCGAGGTCGATGGCCAGGGCGGCCGCGATTCGCTCCTCGCCCTCGCTCAGAAGTCGCTCGACGGCAGCGAGCTGCTCCAGCCTCCACCCGATGTCCCTGGTACGCCCTGTCGCGAAAGTGGCGCGCAGCCGGGCTGTCCCGTCGACGATCTCGGTAGCGCTGCTCTCTGCGGCAATGGGTGCGGAAGCTAGGGGCGGTGCTCCGGCGGTGTCGTTCTTCATCGCGATCTCCTCCTCAGGAGCGCTCGACGCGGGCGTCGTAGGCGCGCCGCGCCTCAGGGTCGAAGTGCAGGAAGGTGTCATAGGCGCCGAGCTTGCGATTGACGTAGTCGCGCAGACCGCGCCCCATCAGTGGCTGGGCGGCGAGCATCGAGCCGATCATCGCAGGGGCATAGACGTCCTTCTTCCCCCTCGCGACGGCCTCAACGATGCGTCTTGCCACGTCCGACGCCTCCACGGGGGGAAACAGCTTCGTCGCTACGGTGCCGTCGATCAGGCCGGTGTTGGTGAAGTTCGGCATCACGCAGGTGAAGTCGACTCCGGTCCCGGCGTACTCGATGCGCGCCGTCTCTGTCATGGCGACGACGGCGGCCTTGGTCGCGCAGTACGCGAGGCCCCCAGGTATGGCCGCCTTGCCGGCGGTCGACGCGACGTTGACGATGTGACCGCTTCCGCGCGCGCTCATCGACGGAAGGGCCAGATGCATGCCGTGCAGGTAGCCGAGCACGTTGATCTCCACAGCGCGCTGATAGGTGGCCGGGGCCATCCCGGTGAACGGTCCGATCGGCATGACCCCCGCGTTGTTCACGAGCACGTCGAGCGGACCTTCGGACATGGCAGCCGCCAAGAACGCCTCGTACGAGGTCCGTTCGGTGACATCGAGGCTGAGGCCCTGTACGTCTGGGCCGATCTCCGCCGCGGCTCGGCTGCTGAGCTCGGCGTCGATGTCGCCGATCGCCACACGAGCGCCGCGTGCTGCGAACTCCTTCGCGGTGGCCAGGCCGATTCCACGGGCACCGCCGGTGATGGCGACGCGAGCGCCAGCCAGAGACTTCTTCATAGGGTGGTCCTCACAGATCGATGACAAGGCGCTCGGAAGCGCAGCGGGAGACGCAGGGCATGAATGCACCTTCGTCGCGGTCCTGATCGGTGAGCACGGAGTCACGGTGGTCCGGCTCGCCCTCGAGGACCAAGGTTTCGCAGGTGCCGCACACGCCCTCGCTGCAGTTGCGCAGGGTGAAGACGCCGGCTTCGGTGGCAACGTCGAGGATCGACGCGCCAGGGGGAACGGCTCGCGTGACGCCGCTGCGTGAGAAGACCACCTCGAACGGCTGGTCATCCTTCCTGATCGCTTCCGTGGCGGCGGCGAAGCGTTCCGTACGCAGGCTGCCTTCGAGCCAGCCGGCACATCGCTCTTCGACGGCCGCGAGAAGTGGTTCCGGCCCGCAGGCGTAGACGAGCGTGTTCTCCCGAGGCGGCAGCAGCAAGGCGTCGAGATCGAGCCTGCCGTCCGTGTCCTCGGGCTGGATGCGAACCCGCTCACCGAAGGACCGAAGCTCATCGAGGTAGGCCATGGACCCGAGTCGGCGACCCCCGTACAGCAGTTCCCAGGACCCACCGGCGGATTCGACTGCGCGCACCATCGCGATGATCGGTGTGATTCCGATGCCTCCAGCGATGAACTGGTATTCCGGCGACTCAACCAGTGCGAAGTGGTTGCGTGGTCCGTCGACACGCACGATGTCGCCCACCGACAGCTGCTCGTGGACGTAGGCGGATCCGCCTCGGGACTCTGGCTCGCGTAGCACGGCGACTTTGTAGTGATACCGGTCGCCTGGATCTCCGCAGAGTGAGTACGAGCGGGTGACCCCGCTGTCGAGCACGAGGTCGATGTGCGCGCCAGGCTGCCATTCGGGGAGCAACGTGGGGGAGCGCAGCAGCAGCTCGGTGACCCCGTCCGCCAGGGCCCGCTTGGCCTCGAGGGTCAGCTCCAGGCGGGCGGCGAGGGAGGACTCCCGCTCGGTGTTGATGGTCGTCATCTATAGCCCTCCTTGTTGTGCGGTGAATGTAATGTAATCTATGTTACAGTTCAAGCGCAATGACCCGCAGGAGGAGTTGTCATGACGAGCCAGACCCTGAAGCCCGAGTACGACGAGATCGAGCTCTCCAGTGAGACCTTCTGGTCGAGGACCGTCCGCGATCGCGACGTCTCCTTCGCGGCGCTTCGAGAGCAGCGACCCCTGTCGTGGCAGCCGCCCGCCTACGGAACTCTGATGGACGATCCGGACGACGAGGGCTACTGGGCAGCGGTACGTCACGAGGAAGTCACCCTTGTCAGCAAGGACGACATGACGTTCTCATCGGCGCCGGACCTCGGCGGTGTGATGTTCGAGAACGTGCCTGAGCAGATCCTGCGCGACACGCAGTCGATCCTGACCATGGACGAGCCGGAGCACGGGCGTACTCGTGCGCTCGTCGCCTCGGCGTTCAACCCTCGACAGATCCGCCGGATCGGGGAGCAGATCCAATCTCAGGCCGTGGCCATCGTTGATGACCTTCTCGAGACCGGGCCCGGCGACTTCGTCGAGAAGGTGGCTAAGCGGCTGCCCCTGTGGACTATCTCCGAGATGGTTGGCGTGCCTGTGGAGGAGCGTGAGCGCATGGTCGTGGCGGTCGATGACATGGTCGGCCACAACGACCCGGAGTACATCGGTGATCGGGATCCGTTCATGTGTCTGCTCGGCGGCATGGGGGAGCTGCACGACATCGCTCAGAACCTCATCGACGCCCGCCGCTCAGCGCCGCAGGACGACCTGATGTCCGCCCTGGTCCAGGCAGAGATCGACGGCACGCGTCTCGATGACGAGGAGCTCCGGTCGTACTTCGTCCTGCTCGCGATCGCGGGCAGCGACACGACTCGCAACACAACGAGCCACGCGGTCAAGGCGCTGACCGACTTCCCGGAGCAGAAGGCGCTCCTGCTCTCCGACTTCGATCGGATGATCCCGAGTGCCATCGAGGAGTTCATCCGCTGGGCGACGCCGGTCATGACATTTCGCCGCACCGCCACACGCGACGTCGAACTCGCCGGCCAGCAAGTGCTCGCGGGGGACAAGGTCGTCATGTTCTATGGATCGGCGAATCGTGACGCTCGCGTGTTCGAGAACCCGTGGGAGTTCGACATCTCGCGCAGCCCGAACCCACACGTCGGGCTCGGTGGTGGTGGGGTGCACTACTGCCTGGGGCAGCACGTGACCCGCATGCAGATGCGACACCTGTTCCGCGAGCTTCTCACCCGCGTGCCGACGCTCACCGTCGGCGAGCCCGAGTTCGTCGTGGGGCACTTCATGAACGCCATCAAGCGCATGCCGATCGACTTCTGAGTCGTAGGCGAGGTCACAACATCCCGCATCATCGCGTCAAGAACGACTGAGGAGATCGCATGTATCCCGGAACCTTCGCCAAGACCGACCCTTCGAAGCCGGCCGTCGTGATGGCCGAGTCCGGCCGTTCGCTCACCTACGGTGAGCTCGATGATCAGTCCCGCCGACTGGCAGTCGCGCTGCACGATCTCGGGCTGCGCAAGGGTGACGTCATCGCCATGTTGAGCGACAACGCTCCCGAGTGCTTTGTCATCTACTGGGCGGCCCTCCGCTCTGGTCTCTATCTGACCGCGGTCAACTGCCACCTGGCAGCGGATGAGGCGGCGTACATCGTCAACGACTGCGGTGCGAAGGTGTTGTTCGCCTCCGGGCGTCTGGACGGGCTGGCCGACTGGGTCTTGGCTGGGTCGTCGGGGCTCGAGTCGGCGTACTCGTTCGGCGGTGAGGTGTCGGGGTACGAGAGCTTCGAGGCGCTGCTGGCCAACGCCGGAGATCGCACTCTTGCCGTGCAGCCGCGTGGCAGCGACATGCTCTACTCGTCCGGTACGACGGGACGTCCCAAGGGGATCAAGCCGCCGCTGCTGCCCATCACCGTCGATCAGCCGGGCGATCCGCTCACGGCGATGCTGGGCTCGATGCTCGGTCTCAGCGCCGATGACCGGTACCTGTCGCCTGCGCCGATCTACCACGCCGCGCCGTTGCGTTGGTGTGGAGCGGTGCAAGCGCATGGTGGCACGGTCATCGTGCAGGAGAGATTCGACGCCGAGGCCTTCCTCCGCGCCGTTCAAGACCACAGGGTGACACTCACGCAGGTGGTGCCGACGATGTTCGTCCGGATGCTCCAGCTGCCCGAGGAACTGCGAAAGTCGTGCGACATCTCGAGCTTGCGGATGGCCGTCCACGCGGCGGCCCCGTGTCCGGTCGAAGTCAAACACGCGATGATCGACTGGTGGGGCCCGATCCTCGTCGAGTACTACTCCTCCACCGAGATGAGCGGTCTGACCATGATCGCGTCACCTGAGTGGTTGGCCAAGCCCGGATCGGTGGGTCGCGCGGTCATCGGCACCATCCATATCTGCGGTGACGCTGGCGCGGAACTGCCCGCGGGCGAGGTCGGGCTGGTCTACTTCGAGCGGGACGAACGCCCCTTTGAATACCACAACGACCCGATCAAGACCCGCGGGGCGGAACATCCCCGCCATGAGAACTGGACCGCGATCGGCGACGTGGGGTTCGTCGATGACGACGGCTACCTCTACCTCACGGATCGAGCGTCATTCATGATCATCTCGGGCGGGGTGAACATCTATCCTCAGGAGATCGAGAACGCACTGACGATGCATCCCGCGGTCTATGACGTCGCCGTGATCGGGCGTCCGGACCCTGTGATGGGGGAGCAGGTAACCGCGGTCGTCGCGGTCAGGGACGGTGTCGTGGCGGGTCCCGATCTCGCCGATGAACTGATCGCGTACGCGCGGACGAAGGTCTCAGCGTTCAAAGCGCCTCGTGCCGTCGAGTTCGTCGAGGAGCTGCCGCGCACGCCGACCGGAAAGCTCGTCAAGCGTACCCTCGTCGACCAGATCCGCTAGCTGGACCGGTTCCCGCACTAGGGTGACGGGGGAGGCTTGGAGGGTGGGGTGTGCCAACCTCGGGCGAGCAACAACAAGGAGGCATCAATGCGACGCATCGTGACCCGCGAGGAGTACTTCGAGAGCGCAATGTCGATCCTTGGCGAACAGGGGCCGGGCGGGCTGAAGATCAGTGCCCTGTGTCGCGCCCTCAAGGTCACGTCCGGCTCGTTCTACGGTTACTTCGGGAGTCTCGACGGCTTCACCGAAGACTTCCTGCAGTACTGGGAAGAGACCCAGACCGAGCGCATCGCGAACATCATCACGCGTCCGCCCGAACCGGCAGACCGGATCCACCTTGCGAAGGAGCTTGCTGCGACGTTGCCGCATGCTGCTGAGTCGGCGATCAGATCGTGGGCATCTACGAACGAGAAGGTGGCTGCAGTGCAGCGCCTTGTCGACGCGCGGCGGATCGAGGCATTGAGCGACATCCTGCGGCCGGCGGCTGCCGACGACGAGGAGGCGAAGAGCCTCGGCGTGATGGCGACGACCCTGCTCGTCGGTCTCCAGCAAATGCGTCACCCTGTCACCGACGCCGACTTTGCCACGATCTTTGACGAGTTCGAGGAATTCGTACTTCTCAAGTTGGCGGCTCGAGGCGAGGCTCCCGCGAAAGGGTCCAAGACGGCGACATCGCCTCAGCGTCAGCGTGCCTGCTGAGCTCTGATCCCCGGGACGCGGGTGGTCGCGTCATGCCGGTCGCTCTTAGAGAGCGGTCGGCCTCAAACATAACGTATGTTGTATTATCTTTGACCAGGAGAGACTATGAGGACCGATCTGGCCCATGGCGTGCTGACGCTCACCATGAACCGCCCGCATCGCATGAATGCACTGACCGCGAACGAGCTCTCGGTTCTCAAAGAGGCGGTGGACCTCGGGTCACGGGACCACGAGGTGCGGGTGATCGTGCTGGACGCCGAGGGTCCCGCGTTCTGCTCGGGTGCTGACCTCGGGACTGCTGAAAACCTGGCGACGGCGGACGCTGCCGCGGACACCATCGATGCCGCGAATGCGTTGGTCGAGGCAATGACGGCGGCACCCAAGCCCGTAGTCACCCTCGTGCGCGGCGCGGCCGCCGGCGTCGGTGTGCCGATCGCGCTGGCCGGCGACCTCATCATGTGCGACCACTCGGCCTACTTCATGCTTGCCTTCACTCGCATCGGGCTCATGCCGGATGGCGGCTCATCGGCCCTGGTCGCCGCCTCCGTCGGTCGCTCTCGAGCGATGCGGATGGCACTGCTCGCCGAGCGGCTGAGTGCCGCAGATGCTCTGGCGGCTGGGCTTGTGACTCATGTCGAGGAGGCCTCCGCCTTCGAGCGTGTCGCTGCAGACGTCGTCAAGCGCTTGGCCGACGGGCCGCAGGTCGCGCTTCGGCTCACCAAGCACGCAGTCAATGAGGCAACGCTCGCCGCACTTCCCGGCGCCTTCGCTCGTGAGCGTGAGGGGCAGCTCGGGCTGCTGCTCGCCCCCGACTTCAACGAGGGTGCGCGAGCATTCCGCGAGAAGCGTTCCGCGCAGTTCAGCGACCGTTGACGCCTGTCTCGATCCCATTTCAGATCTCGTAAGGAAGGTCTCCATGTCACTCCCCGCAGTGCTTCGCCAGAACCTGACGCTCCCGGTGGTTGGTTCGCCGATGTTCATCGCCTCCACCCCCGAGCTGGTCATCGCTCAGTGTGCCGCCGGCGTGATCGGATCCTTCCCGGCGCTCAATGCCCGGCCGGCGTCGCAGGTCGACGACTGGCTATCGCAGATCGACGACGAGCGCGCGAGGCTTTCGTCGGCGCAGTCCACTCCGGTCGCTCCGTTCGCCGTCAATCAGATCGTGCACAAGTCGAACGTTCGGCTCGAGGAGGACGTCGCCACCTGTGTGAAGCACAAGGTGCCGATCGTGATCACGTCGCTCGGCGCGCGCGAGGATGTGAACGAAGCTGTCCACTCCTACGGTGGAGTCGTATTGCACGACGTGATCAACGACAGGTTTGCTCGCAAGGCGATCGAGAAGGGCGCCGATGGTTTGATCGCGGTCGCTGCCGGGGCGGGCGGTCACGCGGGCACCCAGTCGCCGTTTGCGCTGCTGCGTGAGATCCGAGCCTGGTTCGATGGCCCTCTCCTGCTCTCAGGGGCCATTGCGCATGGCGCCTCCATCCTCGCTGCTCAAGCGGCTGGCGCCGACTTCGCGTACGTCGGGAGCGCATTCTTGGCCACCCACGAGGCGAACGTAGTGCCGCCGCACAAGGAGATGGTCGTGACCAGCGCGGCCGCCGACATCGTCTACAGCAACCTGTTCACTGGCGTGCACGGCAACTATCTGCGGGGAAGCATCAAGGCGGCCGGGCTGGACCCCGACGACCTTGCGACCGCGGACGCGAGCGTCATGGACTTCGGTTCGGGCAGTACTACGGACGCCAAGGCATGGCGAGACATCTGGGGATCCGGCCAGGGCGTTGGGGTCATCGATGAGATCACGTCGGTGGCTGGGGTCGTCACCCGGCTACGCCGTGAGTACGACGAGGCGCGCGATGAGTTGGCGCGACGTGCGTTTGTCGGCCGGTCGGTGGCGGTCTGACGCTCTCGCGATCCGTACGCATTCGGGTCTGGCTCCGGTAGCGAGCTGTGCCGCGAATGTAACATGAGTTATGTTACATTAGTGACGGATGTCACGAGACATCAAGCGTGAGGGGCTTCTATGTCAGACGTTGAACGCACACAGGACCGGATGGCCGGGGAACCGTGGCTCCCCGCGGAGACTGTCGAGATCCGCAAACGAGCCCGTTCGGCCGTGCGGGACGTCCTGGCGCCGCACGCCCGCGCCATCGGACAATCGACGGAGTCGGCAGCGAGCTTCCCGTGGAAGGCGTTTGGAGGGCTCGCTGAGGCCGGCCTGTTCGCCCTCCCGTTCGGGGAGGAGTTCGGCGAACCGCTCTCCTATCCGATGCTTGCTACGTGCACCGCGGCAGAGGAGATCGCCTACGAGTCCTCATCGATGGCAGGCGTCTATGACGGCCAATGCATCCTGGTTCCGCAGACACTTTCGTACGCAGCGCCGGAGTTGCGCGCTCGGTTGATCCCTGAGCTCATCTCTGGCAGGACGGCCTTCTCGTTCGCCACCACTGAGCCCGACACGAGCTCCGATCTGACGGCCGAGCGTCTCGGGACCATCGCGGAGCGAACGGAGTCCGGCTTCGTGGTGACAGGACGGAAGCGCTGGATCACGAACAGCGTGGTTGCCGGGTGGGTGTCGGTTCTGTGCAGGGACGGCCATGACGGACGACGGGCGACGATGCTCCTCGTCGACCTGAGCAGTCCCGGCGTCACCATCGGCTCGCCCGACATCAAGATGGGACATCGAGGTCAGATCACCGCAGACATCATCTTCGACCGTGTCGAGGTACCGGCAAAGAACGTCCTGCTCGGTGCTGGCCAGGGGATGAAGGTCGCTCTGTCGGCACTCGTACGTGGCCGCATCGGCATTGGGGCTGCGGGAGTCGGGGTCGCGCAGGCCGCCATGGATCTCGCGGTCGACAGGCTCAGAACGCGCCACGTCTTCGGCGCACCGCTCGGTGCGATGCAGCACTGGCAGTTCAAGATGGCGGGCTATGCGACCGAGATCGAATGCGCCCGGTCGCTGTACCAGAAGGCGGCCATGATCCTGGACCAGGGCGGGACCGCCGACATCGAAGCTGCGATGGCGAAGGCGTACGGGACCCGGCTCGCCAATGACCTGGTCCGCGATGCGATTCAGGTGTATGGCGCTCTCGGGTTCGCGCAGAGCGTCGGCGCGACGGGCGAGTCCGTGCGGCTCGAGGAGCTCTATCGGGACGCCAAGATCCTCGAGATCTTCGAAGGTGCGAACGAGCTGCAGCAGTGGATCGTTGCCCGCCAGCTGATCGGGCGAGATGTCACAGGGTGACCGGTTTGTCGGGCCGACGGAAGCGATCGGCGTAAGCGAAGTTTCGATTTTCGATCAGGAAGTGGGTCGCTCGTGTTGACACCCAAGCAGCTTCTCGCCGTGGGTTCAGGCGCCAGGGGAGGGGCGCATGACTAGCCCATCTCTCGCTCCGAGCCGTAGATCTGGGGTCGCACAGGCCGCCCTGGAGGACAACTGGCTGGCAGGAGCCATCGGCAAACTGGGGAAGTTCTATGCGTTCTGCCTGGAGGTGATGCGGCTACTGGTGTTGAAACGCTTCCAGTTCCGGGAGTTCGTCGACCAGGCGTGGTTCATCGCCACGGTCTCGGTCGGGCCGGCGATCCTGGTCGCGATCCCGTTGTGCGTGATCATCATCTTTCAGGTCAACCAGTTGCTGGTGCAGATCGGTGCGATCGACCTTGCGGGTGCGGGCGCGGCGGTCGCCGTGGTACGTGAGATCGGCCCGATGGTGAGCGTGCTGGTGGTGGCAGGCGCCGGTGCGACCGCGATCTGCGCCGACCTCGGCTCACGCAAGATCCGTGACGAGATCGATGCGATGGTCACTCTCGGGATCAACCCCATCCATCGCCTCGCCGTACCGCGGATCGTCGCTTCGGTGGTGGTCGCCGTCGCGCTCAACGGTTTCGTCTCCATCGTCGGTCTCGCCGGCGGTTACTACTTCTCGGTGGTCCTGCAGGGAGCCACGCCAGGCCTCTTCGTCTCCAACCTCACGCTTCTTGTCGGCACCGCCGACTTCGTGACGTCGGAGATCAAGGCAGCCGTCTTCGGGCTGCTGGCCGGCCTGACCGGGTGCTATCTGGGGCTCAACGCCAAGGGCGGCCCCAAAGGTGTGGGCGAGGCGGTCAACCAGACGGTCGTGTACGCCTTCATGCTGCTGTTCGCGGCGAACAGCATCATCACCATGATCTACTTCCAGATCCACGGGACGCACTGATATGGCGACCATGGACCGCATAGCGGAGCTGCCACGGGCAGCGGCCAGCAGGTGCTCCGAGCTCGGGCGGCAGTTCGAGTTCTACGGCAAGGCGATCGCCCATGTGCCGCGGGCAGTGCGCGGTCACCGCCGCGAGATCCTTCGACTGATCGCCGAGGTCAGTCTCGGCACCGGGGCGCTCGCAGTCATAGGCGGCACCGTCGTGGTCGTCGCCTTCCTCACCGCCTTCATCGGCGTGGAGGTGGGTCTTCAGGCGTACACCACGTTCGGAAACATCGGGGTCGAGGTCCTGTCCGGGTTCTTCTCGGCCTACTTCAACACCCGTGAGGCGGCGCCGATCCTGTCCGCGATCGCGTTGACGGCGACTGTCGGGGCGGGGTTCACGGCTCAGCTCGGGGCGATGCGGGTCAGCGAGGAGATCGATGCGCTGGAGGTGATGGCGATCCCGTCGATCCCGTACCTGGTCACCACGCGGATCATCGCCGGACTGATCGCCGTCATTCCGCTCTTCGCCATCGCGGTCGTGATGACGTTCGCGGCCACTCGGCTGGTGGTCACCATCGGGTTCGGTCAGGCGGCGGGGACGTACGACCACTACTTCCGCACCTTCCTGGTGCCAGGTGACCTAGCGCTGGCACTTCTCAAGGTGGCGATCATGGCGGTCGTCATCATGGCGGTCTGCTGCTTCTATGGCTACGACGCCACCGGCGGCCCAGCGGGCGTCGGCCGGGCGGTCGGGCTCGCCGTGCGGACCTCCCTTGTCCTGATCATGATCATCGATCTCGCCTTCGGCCTGGCCCTGTGGGGCGGGACGTCGGTCCACATCTCGGGGTGACCTCGTGAACCTACGCCATCTCATCTACGGCATCTCGTGCATCGGTCTTGCCGCCGTTGTCGTCGCAGGGGTGCTCGCGCTCTACCGAGGCGACTTCCGCCGCTCCGTTGCCGTCACCGTGGACGCTCCACGCGCTGGCCTGGCGATGCAGCCCGGCTCCGACGTCAAGCTGCGGGGCGTCAAGATCGGCCGCGTCGACGCGGTCGAACCCACATCCGACGGGGCGCGGCTGCGGATCACGATCGACCAGGACCAGGCCCACTGGGTTCGGCGCGACGCGACGGCCGCCATCGTGCCACCGACCGCGTTCGGCGCGAAGTACGTCTCGTTGACGAGCCCGGAGACGTCGTCCCCCCGAATCGGAGAGAACACGACGATCGCGGCCGATGACGTGACTGTCGAGGTCAACGAAGCGTTCACGAACCTCAACGGTGTGCTCGCGGCTGCACAGCCGGACAAGGTGGACAACGCGCTCACCGCGCTCGCCGGCGGCGTCAACGGTCGTGGCGACGAGATCAACTCGCTGATCGGCTCCGGCTCGCAGTGGGTGGACACCGTCAACGGCTCACGGAAGGCACTGGACAGAGACCTCGCCACCGCGGCCCCAGTGGCCCGACAGTACGACTCGATGGCACCCGACCTCCTCGCCACACTCGACCAGGCGACCACCACGAGCCGCACGCTGTCGCAGAAGCAGAGCCAGCTGGCACTCACCGCGAACCAAGCCACCCGGCTCAGCAACGACACCAGCCCACTGCTCGCGAAGATCAACAAGCCCCTCGAGCGCGATCTCGAACTCCTTCAGCCGGTCACCGACCTCGCCGCGGACTATTCCTCGGAGCTTCCCTGCCTGCTCGCGGGCACGGTCGTGGCGGAGAGATGGGCTGAGGATGCCGTAGGAGGTCAACGCGCGGGCATCTCTACCTACACACGGCTGAGGCCGTCGCGCGAGCCCTACACATACCCCAACGATCTTCCGGTCGTCGGAGACCGGAGCGGACCGGAGTGCCGCGGTATGCCCTTGGTGACGAACGACGAGGCGGCCTCACTCGCTCCCCGCCTCCAGACCGGGACCGACCCGCAGCACACCGGTCCGACCTCCCCGAGCGAGGAGCTTCGTACGACCTTCTTCGGAGCGCTGGCCGGGGTGGTGAACCTCGGATGACCTATCGCACCAAGCATCGGACGACACTCCTGAAGCTGAGCGTGTTCGCGGCCGTGTCCGCGGCCATCGCGGCCTACCTGGCGATCCTCGTCAGCGACTCCTCGCCGGACTCGATGACCTCCTACACGGCAGTGTTCGAGGACGTCTCCGGCCTGCAAGAGGGAGACGAGGTCCGGGTGGCCAGCGTCGCGGTGGGCAAGGTCGAATCGATGAAGATCGGCGCGCGCAACACCGTCAGGGTCGGGTTCGACGTCCCCGCAGATATCCCACTGACGCTCACGACGCGTGCGACGGTCAGATACAAGAACCTCATCGGCGACCGCTACCTGGAGCTTGCCAAGCCCGACGGAACGTCGCAACCGATGGGGGAGAAGCGGACCATCCCGACCAGCCGGACGGCGGCCGCTCTCGACCTGGACACTCTCCTCAACGGATTCAAGCCCCTCTTCGCCGGACTGGCCCCCAAACAGATCAACGCGCTCTCCGCCCAACTGATCAGGGTGCTCCAGGGACAGAACGGAGCGGTGACCTCGCTGGTCACCACCATCGCCTCCTTCACCACGACCGTGGCCGAGCGCGGCGAGCTGGTCGGACGGGTGATCGACAACCTCAACGCGGTGCTGGGGACCGTCGACCAGCATCGCGAGGAACTGAGCCAGGTCATCACCCAGCTCAAGGACCTCAGCAAGGGGTTGAACAAGGACGCGCCCACCGTCCTCGCGGCACTCGGCGAGATCGACACCGTCGCCGTCTCCGGCGAGGACCTGCTCGCACGCACCGACCAGACCATCGCGGCAGACCTGGCCGGCCTGCGCTCGGTCACCGGAAACCTCGACCGCAAGGACGACCAGCTCGCGAGCATCCTCGACCAGCTCCCCGGCCACTACCAGGCAGTCATGCCGACCGGGTCGTTCGGCAACTTCTTCAACTTCTATCTGTGCGGCCTCCAGCTGAGGATCACGCCGGAGGAGGACCCGACGGCAAAGCCTGTGACGACTCCATGGATCAACAGTGATGTAGCGAGGTGCCAACCATGACGTCCCTGCGAGAGATGATCGCGGAGAAGAGCTTCCAAGAGCGCGATCCCATCCGGATCGCGATCGTGACGACTCTCGCGCTGGCGCTCGTCGTAGCGGTCCTGGTCCGCTGGGACAGTCTTCCGCTGGTTGCCGGCGGCTATCAGCACACCGCCTACTTTGCAGACGCCGGCGGCCTGGAGGAGGGTGACGACGTCCTCGTCTCCGGGATGACGGTAGGTGAGGTGAAGACCATCGCCTTGGATGGGACGCGGGTGAGGGTGGACTTCGAGATCACCCCTGGGGAGGTGCATCTCGGCAGCCAGTCGAAGGCAGCGATCGTGACCTTGACCCTGCTCGGCCGGGCCGGCCTCCAGGTCACCTCCGCGGGGGACGGCAAGCTCGGAGCGGCGATCCCGGTCGCCAGGACATCCTCGCCCTACGAGCTCACCAGTGCCCTCGCCGACCTGACCACGACCTCCGAACAGATCGACACCGAGGCCCTGACGAAGGCGCTCGACACCGCCTCCGGCACACTCGCCGGCACCGAGGACCAGATCAAGCCGGCTCTCGATGGCGTCACCGGGGTCGCGCGGACGATCTCCGGCCACGACGACCAGCTGCGACAGCTGCTGGATCGCGCCTCCTCGGTCTCCGAGCTACTCAGCGAGCGGAACTCGGACATCACGACGCTTCTGGGGTCGGGCGGGGACCTGCTCCAGCAGCTCAACGCCAACCAGCAGCTGATCATCGCCCTGCTGCACGATGCGACTGCTCTCTCGCAGCAGATCCAGACCACCATCGCTCGGCTCCAGAAGGACACGCCGCCCGCGCTCAAGCATCTCAACAAGGTGGTGGCACTGCTGAACGACAAGAAGGAGCAGGTCGACGCGGCCATCGCTGGTCTCTACAGCTATGCCTACGAGCTGGGCGAGGCCTTCTCCAGCGGGCCGTTCTTCGACGCTTACATCCAGAACCTCACCGCGCCCAGCTCGCTGACGCCGGTCCTCTCGGAGGTGTTGCAATGAACGTCCTTCAGACACGCAACGTGGTCATCGCTGTGGTGGTCGCACTCGTCGCCGCAGGCGCCTTGGTTGCCCTGCAACAACGCGAGCGCCAAGTCACCGCGTACTTCTCGACGTCGACAGGGCTGTACCCCGGCGACGAGGTCAAGGTGCTCGGTGTGGCAGTGGGCAAGGTTGCTGCCATCCATCCTGAAGGCAAGAAGGTGCGCGTCGAGATGGACGTCGATGCCGACCAGCGGTTCCCGCGGGGGGCGAATGCTGCGATCGTCTCGCCCAGCCTGGTCAGCGGCCGTTTCGTGCAGATCTTCCCCGCGTACGCCGGTGGCCCCGCGATGGCGGACGGTGCGGCGATCCCGCTGAGCCGTACGGCGGTGCCGGTCTCCTTCGACGAGGTCAAGAAGCAGTTGACCGATCTGGCGACGGCGCTCGGGCCGCAAGGAACCGACAAGACCGGCGCGCTCGATCGGATCCTCACCAGTGTCGACGCCAACCTCGACGGTGGAACCGACGTCTCGCTGCGCAACTCCCTCACGGAGATGCGACGCGCCGCAGAAACCCTCGCAGCCGGCCGACAAGACCTCTTCGACACCATCTCGAACCTCAACGTCTTCATCGCCAACCTGGTGGCCAACGATCAGGCGCTACGCAGGTTCACGACGCAGTTGGCGCAGTTCTCCGGCGTCCTCGCCGCGAACAGGAAGGCGATCGCGCGCAGCCTGCGTGAGCTCCAAGGCGCGCTGAAGCAGGTCCAGACGTACGTCGACACCAATGAACGCGCACTCGGGACCAGCGTCGAGGAGCTCAACGAGCTCGTTGCGACGGTTTCGAACCGCTCCGATCAGGTGGCCGGAATCCTCCACGTCGCGCCGCACACTGTGAACAACTTCTACAACACCTTCTCCGACCAGGCGGTCACCGGCAGGGCGACCCTCAACAACCTCCAGGGCGTCGCGCAGCTGCTCTGCGGCGGGATCCTCGGCACCGGCGGGACGGCGGAACAGTGCCAGCAGGCTGTTCAGCCACTCCTGACCACGCTCGGACTCAGCGAGCTTCCGCTCCATGTCGCCACGGGGCCGGAGGAGAAGTCCGACAGGACCAGACCGCCATCGAGCGGGTCGCCCCGGACTCCCGCTCCCGACGATCTGCTCGCACAGCTGACCCAGCTGGGCCAGACCGACAGGGAGAACTGATGAACCCGCGACTCGCGACTGTGCTGATTCTCCTTGCTTGCGCCGTTCTCACGTCGGGCTGCGACCTTCGCCCCAACTCCCACACGCTGCCTGGGCAGGTCGCGGTCGGGGGCGACGGCTATACGGTCACCGCGACGTTCGACAACGTAGAGAACCTGGTGCCCAACTCGGCGGTGATGGCAGACGACGTCACGATCGGCACCGTCACCCGGATCGGGGTCAGCAACTGGAAGGCCAAGGTGACGATGCGCCTCAAGCGCTCGGTTCCCCTCCCCACCAACGTACGACTGCTGATCGGCCAGAAGACGCTGCTCGGCGCGCAGTACGTCGAGATCCAGCAACCCGTGCAACCGGTCGGAGAGCTCGCCGACGGCGCGAAGCTCACCGAGGCCGACACCGGTGTCTACCCGGAGACCGAGCAGATCCTTGCCGGAGTGTCCCTGCTGTTGAACAACGGCGGTCTGTCCCAGCTCAGCACGATCACCGGCGAGCTCTCCCGATCTCTCAACGGGCGCATCCCCGACACCCGGCAGCTGATCCGACAGCTGAACCAGGTGCTGGCGGTCGCAGACCGCCGCAGGCAGGACTTCATAGCAGCGCTCACCGAGATCGACTCCCTTGCCGCCAAGCTGCGCAAAGAACGCGAGATGGTGGCCGATGCGCTCGACGCCCTGGCCCCCGGGCTGAAGGCACTCTCGATCGAGCGCGAGCGGCTGGTGCACGCGATCGAGGCTGTCGGTCACCTGAGCAAGGTCGGCAACGAGGTGATCATGCGCAGCCGCGACTCGCTGGAGGCCAACCTCGAGTCCATGCGCCCGATCCTGAACGAGCTCGCGAAGGCTGGCGACAGCATCCCCGAAGCGCTGAAGTACCTCATCACCGTCCCGTTCCCGGTCGGTACGTCGGAGAACGCGTTCCGCGGTGACTACGTGAACCTCTTCGCCACCATCGACGTCTCCGTGCCGTCCCTCACCGCGGCGTTCCTCGGTGACCTGCCCGGGACCGGCGTTTCCTCGGGGTCCGGCGCATCCAACGTTCCGGCCGACGACATCCTGGGCAACCTGCCCGGCGGCGCCAACGGAGGGGCTGGTGAAGGTCTCTTCCAGAAGTCGCCGGCCAACCAGGACACGGGCCAGCCGGGTGGCGATGACTCGTCGAGCTCGTCCACGGAACCCGAATGCGGAACCCTCCGTGATCTGATCGGAGGCTGCTGATGTTGTCCCGGCTGGTCAGGAAGCAGCTGGTCGCCTTCACCATCATCGGCGTGCTGGCGACGGTCTTCGCAGCGATCCGCTACGTCGATCTACCGCAGGTCCTCGGAGCCGGTCACTACACGGTCACGGCCCGCTTCGCCGACATCAGCGGCCTCTACCCCCGGGCGATCGTCACCTACCGAGGCGCAGACATCGGACTCGTGCGGTCGGTCCGGCTCACACCCGAAGGGACCGAGGTCGACCTGAGCCTGCGTACGGCGTCGAAGATCCCGCGAGATGTCGTCGCCAGCATCCACAGCACCTCCGCCATCGGTGAGCAGTACGTCGACCTTGTGCCGCGCG
Organism: Nocardioides sp. NBC_00850; assembly: GCF_045207335.1. Classification (NCBI taxonomy): domain Bacteria; kingdom Bacillati; phylum Actinomycetota; class Actinomycetes; order Propionibacteriales; family Nocardioidaceae; genus Nocardioides; species Nocardioides sp. NBC_00850. The sequence goes on along the minus strand of NZ_CP108845.1, from coordinate 4,335,961 downwards.
CCGACGGCGGTCCCTACTTGGCCGACGGGTCGGTCATCACCGCGGCCGACACCCGTGAGATGCCGCAGATCGGCCCGGTGCTCACCAGCCTCAACCGCACGCTGGACTCGGTGCCGAACGACCGCCTCACCCGCGTGCTCGACCAGGCCAACACCGGTCTCGGTGGGGCCGGCCCCGATATCGGTCAGCTCCTGGGTGATGCCAACGCGATCGCCGAGGACGCCAATGCGTACGTCGACCAGACGACGTCGTTGATCGAGGGCGCCTCGCCGTTTCTGGAGACGCAGAGGGATCTGGCAGCAGAGGAGCGCGCAGCGCTCGCCTCGCTCTCGACCACCACCCGGCAGCTCCAGGCCAGCGACCCCGACCTGCGCCGTCTGCTGACCACCATCCCGGCCGCAGCCGGCACCGTCGATGACCTCGTCCTCGGGATCACCCCGACGCTGCCGACACTGCTGGCAAACCTCACAGCTCCGGCCGAGGTCCTCAACGTCTATCTGCCCAACCTCAAGCAGACCTTCATCGTCTACCCCGTGATGATGGCCGCCGTCCAAGGAGCGCTGCTGCCACACACCGACACCGGCGCGGTCAAGCTCGACCTACGCACCAATGTGAACAACCCGCCCTCGTGCACCGACGGCTTCATCCCGAAGTCGGAGCGACGCATCCCCTCAGACCTCAGCAAGCGCTCCACACCGCTCGGGCTGCACTGCATCGCCGACAACACGACCGAAGGCGTACGCGGCGCCCGGTTCTCGCCGTGCCCCAACGATCCGGCCAAGCGCTCAGCGACACCGGCGGGATGCGGGTTGCGCTTCGGTGCGGGCTCGCGCTCGGAGCGTACCGTCCCCAAGGCCGATGCGCCGCCGGCGCCGAGCGGTGTTGCGACCTATGACCCGATCACCGGATATCTCCAGGCACCCCAAGGCGGCACGTATCGCGTCGGGGATGCCGTCTCGATCCCGCCAGGTGCGCCCTGGACACGTCTGCTGTTGCCGGAGGAGAAATGAGCACACTGACCGAGGCTTTGGCCGCCCCACATCTCAAGAGGGTCCTCGCGGTTCCAGGTACGCCGCCCTTCAGATTCATTGCCTACCTCGGGCTCGTCGCCCTCCTGGTCCTGGCGCCGGTGCAGGTCGTCGCTATCCATCGCCAGGGTGAGCGCACCGAGGCACGGCGTGACGCGGTGGCGGTCGCGCAGCGGAGCGTCGTCGCGTTGACGACCGTCAGCGCCGAGAACCTCGATGACGACATCTCCCGGATGATGAAGGACGCCACGCCAGGCTTCCGTGCCCAGTTCGAGAAGCAGGCAACGGCCTTCCGTGAAGGCGTACGCCAGGGCAAGGTGACCTCGAAAGGGTCAGTGAACGCGGCCGGGATCTCCTCGATCACCGAGAAGAAGGCCGTCGTGATGGTCGCCGCCGATGGGACGGTGTCGAACACTGTCTCGTCCGGGCCACAAGAACGCAGCTATCGCCTTCGGGTGACGTTGAAGCGCACCGACGAGCGTTGGCTGGTGAGCGGAATGGAGTTCGTCTCATGAGCACCTCACAGGCCCCGAAGTCCGCAGGTCTCAGGCGGGTGTGGACCGCGATCGCCGTCCTCGCTATCGCCCTCGTGGCCCTCAACGTCGGCTTGCTGCGAGAACGCCACTCCGGTGACCGTGTGGAGGAAGCGCGAGCGGAGGCCGTCAAGAGCGCGAAGACGCTGGTCCCAACCGTCTTGTCCTACGACTATCGCCGACTCGACGCCGACCTCGCCAAAGCCAAGGCATCCACAACGGGCCGGTTCGCGACCGAGTACGCCGGCGTGGTCGACGGCAAGCTCCGCCAGTCCGCAGCCCAGGGCAAGGTCGTCTCGAAGGCAACCGTCACCGGCTCATCTCTTGTCACGGCCACCGCGAACCGCGCAGTGGTGCTGCTCTTCGTGGCCCAGTCGACAACGCGATCGGGGTCGAAGGTGCCGGCGATCAGCACCAGCCGGGTCGAGGCCAGCCTTGCGCTGCGTGATGGCCAGTGGCTGGTCTCCGGGATCACGACCGTGTGAGGCGGTCCCGACGTAGGCGCTTGTGCCAGATCGACGACGCACATGCCACAAAAGCTGCTCGCGAAGTGTGGATCGGCCGAGGTAGCATGAACGTGAACTCAGTTTCGATTAACGATTTCACGACATCCGGTAGCGGCTGTCGGCCGTCGAGAATCAAGGGAAGGATGATGTTCCGCACCCGATTCACCGAGCTGTTCGGCGTTGAGCACCCCGTGGTCTGCGGCGGGATGACGGGGCTGGGCACCGCGCCGCTCATCTCCGCGGTCGCCAACGCCGGCGCCTTGGGCTTCCTTACAGCGCTCACGCAACCCACGCCGGAGGCCCTTGTGGAGGAGATACGCAGAACCCGCGAGCTGACCGATCGGACGTTCGGGGCCAATCTCACCATCCTGCCAACCATCAAACCTGTTCCCTACGACGAGTACCGGGCCGCGATCATCGAAGCGGGCATCACTATCGTGGAGACCGCCGGATCGAGCCCCGCGCCGCACATGCCGGACTTCCGCGGGGCTGGAGTGAAGGTCATCCACAAGGCGACGTCTGTATGTCACGCTCTCTCGGCGGAACGAAAGGGTGTCGACGCCATCAGCATCGATGGCTTTGAATGCGCGGGCCATCCCGGCGAGGACGATGTGCCGGGACTTGTGCTCATCCCCGCAGCGGTGCGTGCGCTCTCGGTCCCCGTCATCGCCAGCGGCGGCATCGCCACAGGCGAGGGGCTCGCCGCCGCGCTGGCGCTTGGTGCTGACGCCGTCAACATGGGGACCCGCTTCATGGCGACGAACGAAGCCCCGACCCATTCCAACGTCAAGGATCAGATCGTCGCGAACACGGAGCTGGACACAGTCGTGGTGTTTCGTGAGTTCAAGAACAGTGCACGGGTGGCGAAGAACTCCATATCTGAGCAAGTTGCGGAGATAGGAAGTAGGCCGGGCGCGACTTTCATTGATGTCGCAGCCCTCGCTTCGGGCGTCCGTGGCAGGTCTCAAGTGCTGGATCAGGGTCAGATGGAGGGCGGGATGTGGTGGGCGGGGCAGACGCAGGGGCTCATTCACGAAGTCGCCCCCGTGAATGAGGTCGTGTCTACGATCATCGCCGATGCCGCAGCAGCCGTTGGCCGGCTGTCGAACCTCGTCGGGCGGCGCTCGGCCGTGGGGAGCCTGTCATGAATGTCGCAGGCAAGGTCGCCGTCGTCACGGGAGCGGGCGGCGGTATTGGGGCGGCACTTGCTGCCGGGCTCGCTGAGCGGGGCGCTCGTGTCGTGATTGCAGATCTCGATCCCGAAAGCACCGGCAAGGTCGCCGCAGCGGTGGGCGGAGTCGCCGTGGTTGGGGATGCATCCCAGATCTCGGTGCTGAAAGAGATGATCGCTGCCGCCGAAAGCAACTTCGGGCCGGTGGACCTCTTCTTCGCCAACGCAGGGATCATGGGGGAGGCCGGCATTGGCGAGAGCGACGAGGAGTGGCAGCGCATCGTTGACATCAACCTCCTCGCTCACGTCCGGGCTGCACGCTTGCTGCTACCGGGCTGGATCGAACGCGGATCGGGATACTTCGTGTCGACCGCCTCGGCCGCCGGACTACTGACCCAGATCGGCGCCGGGCCGTACTCGGTCACCAAGCATGCGGCCATCGGTTTCAGCGAGTGGCTGTCGGTTACCCATGGGGACCAAGGGGTCCGGGTGAGTTGCGTCTGCCCTATGGGTGTCAACACCGCCATCCATCATGACGCGCTCAACTCAGAGGACGAGGCGTCGCAACTCGGGGCGAACGTGGTGGCTAGAGCCGGTAGCGTGCTGGAACCCGAGGATGTCGCCGCGATCACGCTGGCGGCGATCGAGGAGGAGACGTTCCTGGTGCTCCCGCATCCAGAGGTGCTCGAGTACTACCGACGCAAAGGATCTGACTATGACCGTTGGCTGGGCGGAATGCGACGCCTCCAGAGCGAGGCGGCCGGTGCCTGATCCCGCGAGACGGCGGAACCGAAGGCCGCGATCCGCATCCCGGCCGGCTCATCAGGCCCCTGTCCATCGTCCGAGGCGGGCACCCGTGCCACGGCGTGCCTTGCCGGGGTGGTCGCCGGGGTTCGCCCCCAGTAGGGCAAACTAAACGCATTGACCTCCGGGAAGCCAGGGATGCGACCTGGCCGCTGCGAAAGGGAGAGGGACCTCGGTGACCGAAGACATTGCTCGCAAGGCGCCGGTGACGGGCCGAGGGATCCGGACACGCCAAGCCCTGGTCGCTGCTGCACGCTTCATCTTCGAGCGCGACGGCTATCTGGATGCGCGGCTGACAGACATCACTTCCGAAGCCAAGTGCTCCACCGGGACCTTCTATACATACTTCAAAGACAAAGAAGAGATCTTCGCCGCCGTCATGGAGGAGGCGAAGAATGAGATGCTCCATCCGGGGATGGAGCACGTCCACGGTGTCGATGATCCGGCAGCGATCATCGAGGCTAGCAACCGTGCCTATCTCAAGAGCTATCGTCGCAACGCGAACCTCATGAGGCTGCTCGAGCAGGTCGCGAACATCGATCCTAAAGTGCGGGAACTGCGACGTGCACGCGCCTGGGTGTTCGTCGAACGTAACGCCCGCGGGATACAAGAGCTTCAGGAGCGAGGACTCGCCGATCCCGACGTCGATCCCGTGTTGGCCTCTCGTGTGCTCTCGGGCATGATCAGCCGGTTCGCGTACTCCACCTTCGTGCTCAACGACGGCGGCGAGTTCGAGGACCTGGTGTATACGGCGACCCGGCTGTGGTGCAACGCGTTGTGCATCGAACACCACCTCACGAAGCCGTGAGTCGTCGACGAGTGGCGACTGACTGACACCGGAGTCCTGGCAGCGCCCTTCCGCGTCGTCGCAATGATCGCATTCGCGGCCACGGCGTCGGTCGTCATCCCGTGTGGTTCGGGTCCATCGTGTACGACTGCCGGAGTGCCACGGAGCATCGAGGGCTGGCCCTGCTACTCGCGCCCGAGGAATGGAAGGACCACCCGACATCCGTGGGTAGGCCACTCAGCGGTACTCCTCACGTCCTCGACAAGGACATGTGTGAGCTGGGACCGGGCCAAGTCGGTGAGATCTACTGGGAGACCGACACCCCTCCGTGTACCACAACCACCCGGAGAAGACTCAGGAGTCGCGGTCCCCGCAGAGTTGGTGCTCAGTCGAAGATCTCGGTTACCTGGACGAAGAGGGCAACCTGTAAACAAATCGACGAGGTCGTCGGGTGCTGGTCGCGGCGGGCGTAACCCGAGGGTCGCGTCGAAGCCCATCCCGAGCGCCGACGTCGCCACCAGCGCCTTGACCTTCCCGGCGGCCAGCGACTCCTCCAGCTCGGCCCTGACCGACACAGCCGCATTCATGATCATCACCGGCGGCGAGAACGTCTACCTGGTCGAGGTCGAAAACGCGCTCATGGCCCACCACGACATCCGCGACGTCGCGGTCGTCGGTCATCAGGACCCGGACCTGGGTCAGCGCGTCGTGGCCTTCGTCGAGCCCGTACGTCCGGCCGAGAACGAGAGTGCGTGGCTGAAGTCCGTCAACATGCACCTGAGGACGCACTTGGCCGGGTACAAGTGTCCGCGCGAGATTCGGCTCGTAGAGCGGTTGCCGCGCACACCTACGGGCAAGGTGATGAAACGAGATCTCCTTTGAGACCGGCCATGTGCTGGGCGGATTCGTGTCATTTCTGTACCGGTGTGCGGCGGGTTCGACCTACGTGACGGACGTCGCACCTTCGTACGTTGGGTGTGACCGGAACACAAGTCGAACCAGGAGGACGTACGTCGTGGACCTTGACAAGCGATCACCAGTTGCAGCGCCGCCGATCCGCGCCACGGCCTTTGTCGGTCGGTGGCCCAACGTCCCAGCGGGCGATTGGCCTGAGATGCCGACCGGTACGTTCCCGCCCACCAGCGCGACCCTCATCAGCGGTCCGACCGAGGCGGTTCTGATCGACGCCCTCTACCTGAAGGACGACGTCCGAGAGCTCGGGGATCTGATCGAGCGTACCGGCAAGGCGTTGACGACGATCTACGTCACCCATGCCCACGCCGACCACTACGCGGGATTCGGGCCGCTGCTCGAGCGATTCCCGGACGCAAGGTGCGTGGCCATGCCCGACGTGGTCGACGCCATCAAGGACGGGATGGACCTGCACACCCAGCAGTGGGCGATGCTCTTCGGCGACGCCTGTGTGACGCCGGGCCCGCTGCCGGACCCGATCCAGGAACGGACCCTGTTCGTCGACGGGTCACCGGTGAACATCATCGAGGTGAAGCAGGCCGATATCCATCCCACCTCGATCGTGCACGTGCCCGAGATCGACGTCGTGGTTGCCGGTGACTCCATCTACAACGAGATCCACCCGATGGTCGGCCTCTCCACGCCCGAGGAATGGTCGAACTGGCTCGAGACCGTGGCTCTCGTGGAGAGCCTGAACCCTCGCATGATCGTGGCCGGACACCGCAGGCCAGACGGTGATGACTACGCCGTCGACACCATGATCGCCCAGACGCGTTCCTACATCCAGGACTTCGCTGCTGCCTATGAGGTCGCCAAGGGCATCGAGGACCTCGTCACCAGCATGGTCGAGAAGTACCCCCATCACGGCAACCTCTGGAGCCTGCAGTTCTCCGCCGCGAGCGCACTCCAGTACCGCGACACCGGCCAGACAGCAGCGGACATCGCGCCGGACGAAGGGTGAGGGCAGGCGTGGTCTCTCCGGAGAGCACGAGAACGCACAGCGGATCCATCAGAACGTCTTGCAGGGCGTCGTCAGTCGGCCTGCACCGCTTCGGTCTGCTGAGCGAGCCCGCACCGAGCGGGTGGGGGAGACCGTCACGTCACGAGAGGTTCGAGAAATGAAGATCCGAGGTGCTGTTCTGCGCACCGTAGGGGCCGACCGGCCCTATGGGAAGAGTGAGCCGATCGATGTATGTGAGCTGGAGCTCGCGCCGCCGGCGGCGTCGGAGCTGCTGGTACGCATCGAGGCGGCCAGCGTTTGCCACTCCGACCTTTCCGTTGTCAACGGCTCGCGGCCGAGACCGGTACCGATGTTGCTGGGGCACGAGGCGGCCGGCATCGTCGTCGAAACGGGACCGGACGTTGCGGATGTTTCACCCGGTCAGCGCGTAATCCTTACGTTTCTCCCTCGCTGTGGGAAGTGCAAGGGGTGTCTGACCGACGGCAAGGCCCCCTGTGTGTGGGGCTCGGCAGCGAATGGCGCCGGCGAGATGCTCTCCGGCGGCAGCCGACTGAGTATCTCGGGGGTACCGGTCCGACATCACCTCGGCGTGTCCGCGTTCGCCACCCATGCGGTCGTTGATCGCCGGTCGGTAGTTCCCGTCGAGAACGATGTGCCGCCCTCCGTCGCAGCGGTGCTCGGTTGCGCGGTCCTCACTGGTGGGGGCGCGGTCATCAACGCTGTGAAACCGCAGCCCGGGATGAGCATCGCCGTGATCGGTCTGGGAGGGGTGGGGATGGCGGCACTCCTCACGGCCCTGTCTTTCGCCGGAGTCCGGGTGTACGCCGTCGACTCATCGAGTGCCAAGCGCGATCAGGCAGTCGCGTTCGGTGCGCATGGGGTCTACTCACCGGAGGAGGCGGCGAGCGAGCTGCGTGCTGACGCTGTTGTCGAGGCAGTCGGTAGATCTGTGGCGTTCGAGCTCGCGGTGACGTGTACGGCACCGGGCGGAACCACTGTCACGGTGGGACTTCCCGCTCCCGATGACCTGGCATCGATCTCACCTCTGGGACTCGTCGGCGAGGGCAAGACGATCATCGGCAGCTATCTGGGTTCCTCCGTACCGGAGCGTGATCTGCCGCTCCTCGTCGACCTCTGGCGCCGCGGGCGGCTCCCGGTCGACCACCTGATCAGCTCGACCATCCCACTCTCGGACATCAATGACGCGATGGAGCGGCTCGCCGCTGGCACCGAGCTACGACAGATCATCGACCTGACCAAGGAGGACATGTGACGCTCACCGCGCGCCTCACAACCAGCGCCGTACCGACCGACCTTTACATCGCCGGCCGCTGGACATCGGCGAAATCAGCCCGACGGTTCTCCGTCCGCGATCCCGCCACCGAGTTGGAGATCGCCCAGGTCGCCGATTCTGACGCTGTGGATGCGGGGCTCGCGATGGCGGCGGCAGCGGAGGCGCAGGAGAGCTGGGGTGCAACTCCATCCCGCACCCGGGCCGACATCCTGCGGAATGCCTTCGACCTCGTCGTCGAGCGACGCGACGAATTCGCACGCCTGATCACCGCCGAGATGGGCAAGCCGTTGCGGGAAGCCCAGGTGGAGGTCGACTACGGAGCAGAGTTCCTGCGCTGGTTCGCCGACCGGGCCACCGCGGGTTCGGGGAGATACGCAGCGTCTCCCGACGGAAAGCTGCGCATCATGGTGACGAAGAAACCTGTCGGACCGTGTTTGCTGATCACCCCGTGGAACTTCCCGTTGGCGATGGCGACGAGGAAGATTGGTCCGGCCTTGGCGGCCGGCTGCACCGTGGTGGTCAAACCCGCCCAGTTGACGCCACTGACGACCTTGCTGCTGACCAGCGTCTTCGACGAGGTCGGCCTGCCAGCCGGAGTGCTCAACGTCGTTCCGACAACGAATGCTTCAGAGGTTGTGAATCCGCTTCTGCGCGACCCTCGGCTGCGCAAGGTCTCGTTCACCGGATCGACTGCTGTGGGGCAGAACCTGCTGCGTACGTCCGCGGACCGAGTACTGCGAACATCGATGGAGCTGGGTGGGAACGCGCCGTTCATCGTGTTCGACGACGCCGATATTGACCAGGCGGTGGATGGGGCCGTCGCTGCGAAGCTGCGGAACATGGGCGAAGCCTGCACAGCAGCGAACAGGTTTCTGGTCCAGAACGGGATCCACGACGAGTTCGCGCGTCGACTCGCCGACCGATTCGGGAAGCTCCGTCTCGGAGCGGGCGCGGAGCCCGGCACCGATATCGGGCCGATGATCTCCGAACGGAGTAGACAGGAGATCCACTCCTCGGTCCGTAACGCCATCGACTCCGGCGCGAGCACCCTTGTGGGCGGGGAGATCCCGGCTGGCCGCGGATACTTCTATCCGCCGACCGTTCTGGCGGGGGTCTCCGCTGATGCTCGGGTCGCACGCGAAGAGGTGTTCGGCCCGGTGGCCCCTTTGATCAGGTTCGACAGCGAGGACGAGGCTGTCGCGCTCGCCAACGACACCGAGTACGGCCTTGCGTCCTATCTCTTCACCCGAGACCTCTCTCGTGCGCATCGCCTCCCGGATCGTCTCGAGTTCGGCATGGTCGGGCTCAACACGGGCATCATCTCGAACCCGGCCGCACCGTTCGGCGGGGTCAAGCAATCGGGGCTGGGGCGCGAAGGCGGCGATTGCGGCCTGGAGGAGTATCAGGAAACTCAATACATCGGCACGCCGACGTCGGGGCCGAACGCATGAACGCCACGACCGGAAAGCCGGCCGGCCTTCGGATCGCGGACTACCCGGTACGTATCCCGATGCAGGTCCGTTGGTCGGATGTCGACATGTACGGGCACGTGAACAACGCTGTCTACTACCAATGGTTCGACTCGGCGATCAACGGATGGCTCCTCGACGAGGTGGGAGCGGTGCCCCGCGAGGCCGACGTCATCGGTGTCGTCGGCGAGTCGGCGTGTTCCTACGAATCCGAGGTGGGCTACGGGGAGGAGATATCGATCGGCCTCGCCGTCGGCGCTATCGGGACCAGCAGTGTCACCTATGTCCTGGCAGCCTTTGCAGGAAGCGAGGCACGACGCGCCGCCCTCGGTCACTGGGTGCATGTGTATGTCGAGCGCGACGGCTCGGTGGCGCCGATACCGTCAGAGATCGCCGTGGCTCTGAAATCGGCTCAGGTAGATATCGCGCCCTTGACGTTTCGCAAGCTTTCGCGCTGAGCACCGCACGCTCTGAAGCCTGCAGTTCTCCGCCGCCCAGCCACGTCAACATCCAGGAGCAGGAGAACCATGAGCAAGCGAACCCGAGTGCGGCGCTGGGCCATGCGACCGAGTCGGCGTCTCGATCGACTCGCCGAGGCCGCGCGCCGCCTCTACGATGCCGTCCTCGAGGCCGACCCGGCCCTCACCTCGGCGACCACGTCCGGGCACCTGCGTCGCTGTGCGTACGACGGTGTGGTCGACGAGCCGGTGCTCGCGCAGTACGTCGCGAAGGTGCGCCAACACGCTCATCGCATCACCGACGCGGACATCACCGCGCTTCGCGCGCACGGGCTGTCCGACGATGCGATCTTCGAGCTCACCGTGGCCGCGGCGCTTGGTGAGGGCCAGCGGCGGTTGGCCGCCGGCCTGGCGTTGCTCGAGCCGGCAGCGGGTCAGTGATGAGACTCGCCAGCTACGAGACCGGCCGCCGGCCCGCCCAGCGCGCGTTCCTCGCTGTCACCGGCCTGCTGGGGTCGCCGATCAACGACGTGGGAAAGGTCTCCATGCGTCGTGCGGAGTTCTTCGGCCGCCCGTTCATGGCTCTTACGCAGCTCGCGCTCCGGGGCCGATCGGGTTGGAGCGTCGGCGAACGTGAGCTGTTCGCCGCGGTCGTGTCGCAGGCGAACTCATGCGCCTTCTGCGTGGGCACACACGGTGCCATTGCAGGGTCGGCGCTGGGCCTCGCTGTCGACGAATCATGGCGAGACGGTCGTTTCGGAGTCCGTGCGATCGCAGCGGCAGAGTTCGTTGACGCACTGACAAGGGATCCAGATCGCGTGGGATCCGAGCTCGTGGCCGCGGCTCGAGCCGCAGGCGTCGGTGACGCGGCGCTCGCCGAGGCGGTCTACGTGGCCTTCGCCTTCAACACGGTCAACCGGGTCGCTGACGCCCTTGGCTTCGAGCACCGCTCGGACATCGAGCTTCGGCGAGACGCCCGCTTCTTGCGCATCAACGGGTACCGGATGCCGGGCTTCCTGCTGCGCTGAGGGCGCGGACGCAGGTCTACGAGGAGGACGACCCACATTCCCGTCGACAAGCTCATCCGTGAGAACAACATGGTACTGTCTTTATATGAGGATGAGTTCAACTTCAGTTCTGTGGCTTTCTGCTCGCGCGGTGCGCGGGCTTATGGGGTCACCCGCGGGTCCCGCACGGCGCGTGCGGGAGGTGGCTAATGGTTACTGAGGTCCCCCGTGTGGTCAGCGACGACGTTCTCACTGACATCGCCGACGGCGTCGGCACCATCACGCTCAACCGACCCGACCGCCGCAACGCGCTCTCTGACGGGATGATCGAGGGACTCACCCTCGCTTTGAAGGACATGGAGGCGTCCCTCGATGTGGGAGCGATAGTTCTCACTGGCGCCGGCGGCGCATTTTGCTCCGGAGGGGACGTCCAGGACTTTCATGAGCAAGGTGGTGAGGGGGCCGGCTCCACCGAAGTCGACCAGGTTGCCGTTGTGCAGCAGCGTCGCGACCAGGAGGAGACAGTCGGCCGCATCTACCGATGCCGGAAGCCAGTTCTCGCCTCCATCTCTGGTGCAGTGGCCGGAGCCGGCATCGGCCTCGCGCTCGCCGCGGACCTGCGCATCGGTTCACCAAGGACCGTGTTTGCGACCGCGTTCGGGGCCGTCGGGCTGGCCGGCGACTATGGCGTTGCATGGCTGCTCGACCGGCTGGTCGGGCCCGCCAAGGCGCGTGAACTCATGTTCCTCAACCCTCGGATCCGGGGCGAGGAATGCCTCGCCCTGGGCCTGATCAACTGGGTGGTGCCTGAGGAGGAGCTGGAACTGCGCACCAGCGAGATCGCTGCGCAGCTTGCCAACGGGCCCTCACACGCACTCGATGGGATGAAGCAGAACCTCCTTCGCGCCCCGCACGAGGATCTCACAACCTCGATGTCCGTCGAAGTGCCCCTGCACAAGGCCACCGGCCTGACCGAAGACCACGTGGCGGCGGTCAGGGCGTTCGTCGCTAAGGAGAAGCCCACTTTTCCCATCGGGTGGCATGGGGATACCGCGTAAGGACAACGACCAAGTCGCCGTCGCCACCAGTACCGCTCGCATGACCACGACGAGCTGTAGCAGCACGATTTCGCCCAACGATGAGACGAGGAAATGCCATGGACTTCAATTTTTCGGACCGCTCTAAGGAGTACCAAGAGAAGCTGCTTGCCTTCATGGACGAGCACATCTACCCGGCCGAAGGGATCTATGCCGCACAGATGGCGGAGTCGGGCAATCCCCACTTCCATCCTCCGATCCTCGAGGAGCTCAAGACCGAGGCGCGCAAGCGTGGTTTGTGGAACCTCTTCCACCCGCACGAGGACAAGGCGTGGGGTTCGCCGGGCTTGAGCAACCTCGACTACGCGCCGCTCGCCGAGATCATGGGCCGCAGCCCGCTGCTCGCCCCGGAGGCGTGCAACTGCAACGCGCCGGACACGGGCAACATGGAGGTGCTGCAACTCTTCGGCACCGAGGAGCACAAGGAGAAGTGGCTCAAGCCACTCCTTGCCGGCGAGATCGCCTCGGCGTTCTGTATGACTGAGCCGGATGTGGCGAGCTCGGATGCCACCAATGTCGAGCTCTCGATGGTGCGTGACGGAGACGAGTACGTCCTCAACGGGCGCAAGTGGTTCGCCTCGAACGCGCTCCACGCCAATTGCAAGGTCCTCATCGTGATGGGCAAGACCGACGTCGAGGCACCGACGCACCGGCAGCAGTCGATGATGGTCGTCCCGGTCGGCACGCCGGGGGTCACGATCGTGCGTGGGCTTCCGGTCTTCGGTTACCTGGATCGTGAGGGACACGCCGAGATCCTCTTCGAGGATGTCCGGGTCCCTCTCACTGCTCTGTTGGCGGGTGAGGGCGATGGCTTCATGATCGGCCAGGCGCGCCTCGGGCCCGGGCGGATTCATCACTGCATGCGCTCCATCGGCATGGCCGAGCGCGCGCTTGACCTGATGATCAAGCGGGCCCAGGGCCGCGTCACCTTCGGTGAGCCGATCGCCAGCCGCTCGAACATTCAGGACTGGATCGCTGAGGCTCGCATCGAGATCGAGATGGTCCGCCTTCTGACCCTCAAGACGGCGTGGCTCATGGACACCGTTGGCAACAGGAAGGCACGTATCGAGATCGCCGCGATCAAGGTCGCCGGTCCCCAGATGGCGCTGAAGATCATCGACCGCGCTATCCAGGTCCATGGAGGCGGCGGGGTGACAGACGACTTCCCGCTGGCCAGCTTCTGGGCTCATCAGCGCACTCTCCGGCTGGCGGACGGCCCCGACGAGGTGCACAAGCGGACCATCGCCCGGGTCGAGCTCAAGCGGATGCGAGAGGCAATCGCCGCAAGCTGAGCACCGTGTGCGCGGCAACACCCGCGCCCTTCGGCAACCAGGTGAGAGAAGGGAACTTCGAATGGAATCGGCTGAAGTGCTCGGCCGCACCGCTGCGGTGCCAGCGGTCGGCGAGACGATGGACCAGTTCACGCGATCGGCGACACAGGAGGAGGACGTCGTGCCTGGGGCGAGACGGGCAGTGATGTTCGACTTCGGTGGCGTGTTGACGACCAGCCTGCTGTCGGCCTTCCGGGCTTTCGGCGCGGCGTACGGCGATCCGGGGTTGATGTTGCGGCTTTTCGGTAAGGGCGAGCGGGGCGGCGAGCTGCTGATCGCCCTTGAAGAAGGGCGGATCCGTCAGGACGAGTTCGAAGTGGGGTTCTCCGAGATCCTGGCTGTTCACAATATCGAGGTCGAACCGGATGGACTCATCCGGCGGATGCAGGCCGGGTTGCGTCCGGATCCGGCGATGATCGAGCTGGTAGCGTCTCTGCGCTCCGCGGGACGGCCGGTCGGTCTACTGTCGAACTCGTTCGGGGACGACTGCTACGCCGGCTTCGACCTGCACGCGATGTTCGACGCGGTCACGATCTCGGGAGAGATCGGGATCCGGAAACCTTCGCGTCGGGCGTACCGAATCGCCTGCGACAACCTTGGGGTGGCACCTGAGGAGACCGTGATGATCGACGACCTCGAGCAGAATATCGCGGCCGCTGCCCGGGTCGGCATCGCCGGCATCGTCCATCGCAACGCCGACACGACGCGAACCGAGCTGGCCTCCCTTCTCGGCCGGGTGGTACCAGCATGACGGCGAACTGGGCACGGGAAGGGGGCACAGCCGCGCTGGACCCGGCGGCTCTGGGGATCTTCCTGGAAAACCAAGGCATCACAGTCACCAGAGCGATCTCCGCCACGCGCATCGGCCTCGGCCAGTCGAATCTCACCAGCTGACCGACGAAGCGGTCCGCCGCTGGGTCGCCCGCCGACAGCCCCTGGGCAACCTGCTGCGGTCGACCTCGACGCCGTCGGCCTGGGCGACCTCGCCAGCCCACTCGCCGTACGCCCAAAGGCAGCTGAAGCGGTGGAGCCGACAGCGGGATACAAACCGCACGCGCGATTTTCCGAGCCTGGACCGGCTCACGGCTTGGTTGGAGCACCACGTCCCGGCCACCACCTCGCTCGCCGGCGTGCATGGCGATCTGCACAAAACGAAACGTCATCCTCGACCCGTTCACCGCTGGCATGCGCACCGCGCTCGACTCGGAGTTGTCCACCTTGGGTGATCCGTTGTCTGACCTCGGCTCCACCTTGGCGTACTGGCCCGAGCCGTCCGATCCTGCGACCGACCTGTTCGAGGCGTCCCGGCTGCCCGGATTCGCGACTCGGAGTGAGACTTGCGACACCTACGCTGCCGATTCGGGCCGCGAGCTGACTGCGCTGACCTTCTGGGAGGTCCTGGGTATGTGGAAGATCGCGATCATCGCCGAGGGAGTGCGCCGACGTGCGATCGATGAACCTTCCAACGCTGCCGAGGGTGGGCCCGCCCACGGTCGAGATGATCGATGCACTGGTCGAGCGCGCCGTCACCGCGCCGACGCGTGATGGGATCGCGAGGTTCGGCGAGAGGCCCGCTTCTTGCGCGTCAACGAGTACCGGATACCGGGCTTCCTACTGCGCTGAACGGCTGTTGGCAACGCTGTACCGGGAATAGGCACTTTTCGACTACTCGATTGGTAGAGAGCGCTCCAAGGATAGAGACATGACCTCAACCAGCATGCTCCGCCTCCGTCAGGCCACCCTCGTGGCGCGCGACCTCGAAGCAGTCGTCGAGGAGCTTCGCAAGGCGCTCCCGCTCGGCGATCCGTTCCGTGACCCGGTGGTCGGCCCCTTCTTCGGTATTCACAACGCCGTCATGCCGCTCGGAGACACCTTCGTGGAGGTCATCTCTCCGGTCGAGGCCAACACGGCCGCCGGCCGGCACCTCGACCGGCTCGGGGGCGACGGCGCGTACATGGCGATGTTCCAGGTCGACGACCTCGACGTCGCCCGCGCGCGCGTCGAGAAGCTCGGCCTTCGGACCATCTTCGACTACGAGGTCGAGGGCGACACGGACGTCCACATCCACCCGAACGACGTGCCCGGCGCGATCATCACGCTCGACCACATGAAGCTGCCGGAATCATGGCGCTGGGCCGGTCCAGAGTGGATCGCGCAGGCCCCGGCTGTGAAGGGTCCGGGCAGGGTGACGGGAGCGACCGTGGCAGCCCGCGAGCCGGCGAAGCTTGCAGCCACGTGGGCAGCCGCTCTCGGCAAGGAAGCCGACGGCGACCAGATCGCTGTGGACGGTGGCGAGCTCCGCTTCGTCACGGGTGAACGGGACAACATCACGGCTTTTCACATCGAGGGGCTGGAAGCCGATGTCAGCATCGGCGGCGTCGACTTCGTGCGCGCCTGACATCACTGACCGGCGTGTCCGCCGTACAGGAGTCAATCCCGCCCGAACGCACCGAGAACAGTTCGCGCCATTGCGCGAGACCTGCGGCGGACCACCGCCCAGAAAGGAAGCACAATGCGCGCCACCCTGATGTACGCAGCGGGCGACGTCCGCGTCGAGGACGTCCGCGACTCGAAGGTCGAGACTCCGACCGACGCCCTCGTCCGCATCACTGCCAGCTGCATCTGCGGCAGCGACCTGCACCCTTACCATTGGATGTCCGCCGAGAAGGGTCCCGCACACATGGGCCACGAGTTCATCGGCATCGTCGAGGATACCGGGTCGGACGTCTCGACGCTGAGCAAGGGCGACCTGGTCGTCGCGCCGTTCGCGTTCTCCTGCGGCACGTGTCAGTTCTGCCGTGCCGGGCTGCAGACCGCCTGCGAGAACGGCACCTTCTGGGACTCGCTGCCCCAGGAGGGCGGTCAGGCTGAGGCGATCCGGGTCCCGCTCGCCGACGGGACCTTGTTCAAGCTGCCCGTCGCGCCCGACTCGGCTCTGATGCCGTCGCTGCTGACGCTGTCGGACGTCTACGGGACCGGGTACCACGCCGCGAAGATCGGCGGGGTGAAGCCGGGCAGCACCGTCACGGTGATCGGGGACGGCGCGGTGGGGCTGCTCGCCGTCCTGTCGGCGAAACAGCTGGGCGCCGAGCAGATCGTGCTGATGGGCCGGCACAGCGTACGCACCGACCTCGGCCGCGAGTTCGGCGCCACCGACGTCGTCGCCGAGCGCGGCGAGGAGGGCATCGCGAAGGTCCGAGAGCTGACCGGCGGGCATGGCAGCGAGATCGTCCTGGAGGCGGTAGGTCACATGCCGGCCTACCAGCAATCGTACGGCGTGGTCCGCCCCGGAGGCACGATCAGTCGTGTGGGCGTCCCGCAGTACGAGAAGGCCCCGATCGGCTTCGGCAGCCTTTTCGCCGGCAACATCACCCTCAACGGGGGCCCCGCGCCGAGCCGCGCCTACATGGCCGAGCTGCTGCCCGCCGTCCTCGAAGGCACCGTCGAGCCCGGAAAGGTCTTCGATCGCACCATCGGGCTCGACGAGGTCCCCGACGGCTACAAGTCGATGGACGCGCGCGAGAGCCTGAAGGTTCTCGTCACCCCCTGACCGGGGCGACGCCATCGTGTCTGTTCTGTACCGGTGTTCGGCAGGTTCGACCTACTCGCTGAGGCCACGGGACCTTACGTTAGATGTGACCGACGGCACGCCCGCCATCGTATACAAGGAGTGCCCGATGTCTCTTTGGCAGTTGTTCAGCCCAGAGAATGCGCTCACTTCCGCTTCGAGATCCCGTCGGGCGCCGCCGTGATTTCTTCCTCGAGCACCTGTCCCATGCGGTCGCCGACCCGGCGCTGCCCGGCACTGTCTGAAGTTCGAGTCAGCAAGCCGCAGGCCTTGCTACGTCCTGGCCGGCCCAGCGGCGGGTTGCTCAGTCGCAGGCGGAGCAAGGAGCACTGGGCTGGCCAGGAATCCATCCATGATTACAAGGAGAAACCCCGAACATGAGCACACTCGCAGGAGACCTGGCGCACGCGTTGGGCGATGTTGCCGCGATGCAGGAGCTGTACGCCGACGACATCAGCTGGACGCTGCCCGTGACCCTCGGCCGCATCGGCGGCACCCACGAGGGCAAGGAGGCTGTCGTAGCGCTGAACAAGATGTCCTTTGCGGCCTACGACAGGACGGTGGGCGCAGACGTGGACATCCATGAGGAGTTCGACGCCGAGGGCGGCAGGAGCGTGGCTCGCATCCGGGTGCGTTTGAAGGTGCGGGCGACCGGTGAGGGCTACGAGAACGAGTACGTGTTCGTCGTGCGAGGTCGCGACGGCAAGATCGTCGAGGTCGTCGAGTACCTCGACAGCCTCAAGGTCATGCACTACGAGGGTCTGCGGAAGTTCCTGCCGGCGATTCCCGGGGTGGTGGTCTCGTGAACGCGCCGAAGAACCGCCGGTGGCGTGTCGCGGCGATGCCGACGGAGCATCTCGAGACCTCGCATTTCGAGCTGGAGACCGTGGATCTGCCGGACGTGCCGGAGGGGCAGGTCTTGTGCCGGGTGCTGTGGATCTCCATCGATGCCGCGCAGCGTACGTGGCTCCAGGGCGCCACGTATCGCAGTGCCGTCCAGGTCGGCGACACGATACCCGCGTTCGCCATCGGTCAAGTGGTCGAGAGCCGCAGCGAGGACTTCGCTGCCGGTGACATCGTCACTGGACATCTCGGCTGGCAGGACTACGCCGTGGTCGAACCGGGCGAACTGGATCGGCTCGTCCCCACCAAGAAGCTTTCCTACTATCTCAGCGTGCTGGGCATCACCGGCGTGACCGCGTACTTCGGCCTGCTCGATGTCGGTGAGGCAAAGCCGGGGGAGACCGTCGTCGTCTCGGGCGCCGCCGGCGCCACCGGCGCACTCGTCGGGCAGATCGCCAAACTCAAGGGGTGTCGTGTCGTCGGCATCTGCGGGAGCCCGGAGAAGCAGAAGTGGCTCACCTCCGAGCTCGGGTTCGACGCGGCAGTCAGCTATCGCGACGACGATTTCCGCAAGTCGTTGAATGAAGCCTGTCCCGATGGCATCGACGTCTACTTCGACAACGTCGGCGGCGCGACGCTGGACACCGCCCTCCGAATCATGGCCCACCGCGGCCGTGTGGTGTGCTGCGGCGTTGTCTCGCAGTACGACACGACCAACCCCGCGCGAGGTGCCCGGGGGGTGCCCGGGGCGCTGATCATCAAGAGCATCACGATGCGCGGCTTCCTCTACACCGATTACGCCGAGCGGTTCGACGAGGGATTCCAGGCGCTGCAGGGGTGGCTCGACGACGGCTCCCTGACGGTGGCCGAGGACATCCTGGAAGGCATCGAGAAGGCCCCGGAGGGCCTCATCGGAGTTCTGAACGGCACCAATGTCGGCAAGCGAATGATTCACGTCGCCGATCCATCCTGATCGAATCCGGTATCCGGAAAGAGCCGCCTCCCGCTGATTCGGGACCACGGAGCTCACAGGAGTCTCGCTCATCGAAGAGGGCTCAATCATGTACGAAATCAAACCTAAGCGATCGCTTAGGTTACCGAGGAAGGTCGTCATCCATGCCTGAAGCTGTCATCGTCTCTACCGCCCGTTCGCCGATCGGCCGGGCGGGTAAGGGGTCGTTGAAGGACATGCGTCCGGACGACCTTGCGGTCCAGATGGTGCGAGCTGCGCTGGCCAAGGTGCCGGAGCTCGACCCGGCCGAGGTGGTCGACATGGTTCTGGGCGTGGGTCAGCCGGCGGGGGAGTCGGGCAACAACCTGGGCCGTGCCGTCGCCGTGCTCAGTGGGATGGACCACGTGCCCGGCGTCACCGTCAACCGGTACTGCTCGAGCAGTCTGCAGACGACGCGGATGGCGTTCCATGCGATCAAGGCGGGCGAGGGTCACGCCTACATCTCGGCCGGTGTCGAGACTGTCAGCCGCTACTCCAATGGCTGGGCGGACGACCCCGTGGGGCGGAATCCTGCTTTCGCCGACGCGCATGCGGTTAGCGACAAGCGGGCGGGTGGCGGTGCTGAGACGTGGGCGGACCCGCGTTCCACGGGTGCGCTGCCCGACCTGTACATCGCGATGGGTCAGACCGCGGAGAACGTGGCGCAGGTTCTCGGCATGTCTCGCCAGGAGCAGGACGAGTTCGCGGTGCGTAGCCAGAACCTCGCCGTGCAGCGGATCGAGGAGGGCTTCTGGGCGCGAGAGATCACGCCGGTCACCCTTCCGGACGGAACCGCCGTCTCAGCGGACGACGGTCCGCGGCCGGGCACGACGATCGAGGGCGTCAGCCAGCTCAAGCCTGTCTTCCGCCCCGACGGCACCGTGACGGCGGGGAATGCTTGCCCGCTCAACGACGGTGCCGCCGCGCTGGTCGTCATGAGCGACACGCGAGCCAAGGAGCTGGGACTCACGCCCCTGGCGCGGATCGTCTCCACGGCGGTGACGGGCCTCTCGCCGGAGATCATGGGCCTCGGCCCGGTCGAGGCGATCCCGGCCGCGCTGCGCAACGCAGGCATGTCCCTGGATGACATGGATCTGTTCGAGATCAACGAGGCGTTCGCGGTCCAGGCGCTCGGATCTGCGCAGCAGCTGGGCATCCCGCTGGACAAGTTGAACGTGAACGGGGGCGCGATCGCGGTCGGCCACCCGTACGGCATGACCGGCGCCCGCATCACCTCCACCCTCATCAACTCGCTGCAGTGGCACGACAAGCAGTACGGCGTCGAGTCGATGTGCATGGCCGGTGGCATGGGCATGGCCGCCGTCTTCGAGCGACTGAGCTGAAAGGGTACGAAATGAGCAAGCGCTTTGACGGAAAGACAGCGATCGTCACCGGAGCCAGTCGAGGCATCGGCCTGGCCATCGCCGAGAGGCTGGTTGCCGACGGCGCTCGCGTGGTGATCACCGCGCGCAAGAAGGAGGCTCTCGACGAGGCCGTCGTCCAGCTCGGCGGTCCGGACGTGGCGCTCGCCGTCGCGGGCCGCGCCGACGACGCGGACCACCAGGCCGACACGGTGCGACAGGCGATCGAGACCTTCGGCAGCATCGACCTCCTCGTCAACAACACCGGGATCAACCCGGTGTACGGGCCGCTCATCGACCTCGATCTGGCAGCTGCTCGCAAGATCGTCGAGGTCAACTGCATCGCGGCCGTCGCCTGGGTCCAGCAGGTCCATCGAGCGTGGATGAAGCAGCACGGCGGCGCCATCGTCAACGTCTCCTCCCTCTCTAGCGTCCGCACGGCGCCGGGCATCGGGTTCTACGGCGCCAGCAAGGCGATGCTCAACTCGCTTACCGAGCTGATGGCCGTCGAGCTCGGCCCGGACATTCGGGTCAACGGCGTCGCGCCAGGCGTGGTGAAGACGCGGTTCGCCGCCAAGCTGTACGAAGGCCGCGAGGATGAGGTCACCGCGGCGTACCCGCTCAAGCGGCTGGGCGCACCGGAGGACATCGGCAGCATCGTCGCTCACCTGCTCTCCGACGACGCCGGGTGGCTCACCGGTCAGACCGTCGTCGTCGATGGCGGCGTCAGTCTTCAGGCCGCGGAGGAGTGACCGGGTGCGAGAGATCGATGCGGTCCTCTTCGACTACGGCGGTGTGCTCACGGGTCCGGTGAAGGACTCGATCGCCCGCTGGCTGGCCGCGGACGTGATCGATCCCGAGTCGTTCTCGCGTACGTTGCGTGCGTGGCTCTCCCATGACGCCGAAGACGGTACGCCGGTCCACCGGCTGGAGACGGGGGAGCTCACGATCCCGGGTTTCGAGGCCCTCTTCGCGGCCGAGCTGCGGACGGTCGACGGTCGGGCAGTCGTCCCGGACGGGATCCTTGGGCGGCTCTTCGCGGGCATGAGGCCCGACCCCACGATGTTCGCGCTGGTTGAGGAGCTGCGCGCGGCAGGCCTGAGGGTCGGCCTGCTCTCCAACAGTTGGGGGAACACCTACCCTCGCGCACGAATCGACGCTCTGCTCGACCCGGTCGTGATCTCCGGTGAGGTGGGGCTGCGCAAGCCCGACGTTGCCATCTACGAACTGGCGCTGGACCGGCTCGGCGTGCCCGCCGACCGTGTGCTCTTCATCGATGACGCCGACCCCAACGTGCTGGGTGCTCGGGCGTCGGGCCTGCGGGCCCTGCTTCATGTCGATCATCCGTCGACCCGTTCCTCTCTGGCCGAGCTGGTACCTGAACTCAACTCTCATTCCCAAGGAGTCACCGCATGACCACCACCACGACACGGACCGCCATCGTGACCGGGGCCGCCCGCGGCATCGGCGCCGGTGTCTCGCAGCGTCTCGCCGCCGACGGTTTTGCCGTCGCCGTCCTCGACCTCGATGAGGCCGCCTGCAAGGCCGTCGCGGCGGAGATCGAGGCGGCTGGTGGCCGGGCACTCGCAGTCGGTGTCGACGTCGCCGATGAGGAAGCGGTCCAGGCTGCGGTCGAGCGGGTCGCCGCCGAGCTGGGCGAGCCGACCGTCCTGGTCAACAACGCTGGCATCATCCGCGACAACCTGCTCTTCAAGATGACCGCGACCGACTGGGACGCGGTGATGAACGTCCACCTGCGCGGTGCCTTTCTCATGACCCGCGCCGTCCAGGGCTACATGACCAAGGCGGGCTGGGGTCGCGTCGTGAACCTGTCCAGCACGTCCGCGCTCGGCAACCGCGGCCAGGCCAACTACTCCGCAGCCAAGGCCGGGGTCCAAGGCTTCACCAAGACGCTGGCCATCGAGCTCGGCAAGTACGGCGTGACCGCCAACGCCATCGCACCGGGATTCATCGAGACCGAGATGACCGTGGCCACCGCGGAGAGGATGGGCGTGTCTTTCGACGAGTTCAAGGCATTCGTGGTCAAGGAGATCCCCGTCGGGCGCGGCGGCCTGCCCGCCGACATCGCGCACGCGGTGTCGTTCTTCGCCAGTGAGGGCGCGGGCTTCGTTTCGGGTCAGGTGCTCTACGTCGCAGGAGGGCCGAAGGCATGAGAGTCTTCGACGGCGTCGCCGACCTCGAGAAGGCCGTGGGATCCCACCTCGGTCACTCCGAGTGGCACAGGATCGACCAGGAGCAGATCGATGCCTTCGCCAACGCCACTGGTGACCACCAATGGATCCACGTCGACCCGGCGCAGGCGACCGAGGGGCCGTTCGGATCGACCGTCGCGCACGGCTTCCTCACGCTGAGCCTGCTGCCGATGCTCACCTGGCAGGTCTACAAGATCGAGGGCGTCAAGATGATCGTCAACTACGGGGCCGACAAGGTGCGCTTCCCTTCGCCGGTGCCGGTTGGCTCGCGCGTCCGGGCGGGCGTGGAGCTGAGCTCGGTCACGCCTATCACGCTGGGCTACCAGATGGGCCTCAAAGTGACGTTCGAGCGGGACGGCGGCGACAAGCCGGCCTGCGTGGTCGACATGCTCGCCCTCGTGGTGCCGTGATGACCACCGCCGAAGTGCCCCGGGGCCTCGACCTCGACGTCCTCGGAGCGTGGTTCGCGAGCGAGATCCCCGGCGCAGGAGATGAGCTGCGGGCCACCCTGATCGCCGGCGGGAGGTCCAACCTGACCTACGTCGTGACCGACGGCACGCAGGAGTGGATCGTCCGACGACCGCCGCTCGGCCACGTGCTCGCGACCGCCCACGACATGGCCCGCGAGTACCGCGTCATGTCGGCGCTCCAGGACACCAGCGTGCCGGTCCCACGGACCTTCGCGATGTGCACCGATCCCGCGGTGCTGGGCGCGGACTTCTACGTCATGGAGCGGTGCGCCGGTACGCCGTACCGCCACGCAGCCGAGCTCCAATCCCTTGGCCCCGAGCGAACCCGGAGGATCTCCGAACGCCTCGTGGACACGCTCGTCGCGTTGCACGCGGTTGAGCCGGCGTCAGTCGGTCTCGGTGACTTCGGCCGCCCTGAGGGCTTCCTCGGACGCCAGGTCGCCCGTTGGAAGAAGCAACTCGACGCGTCGCACACCCGTGACCTGCCCGCCGCGGAGGAGCTCCACCGGCGCCTCGCGGAGTCAGTGCCGCCTGAGTCCGCCGCCGGCATCGTGCACGGCGACTACCGGCTCGACAACGTCTTGGTCGACGACGCTGACCAGGTGGCGGCCGTTCTCGACTGGGAGATGGCCACCCTCGGCGACCCGCTGACGGACCTGGCGTTGATGCTCGTCTACTTCCGTCTCGACGCAGAGGCGGGTGACGGGGGCGACGCGGTGTCCAACGTGTCGGCGGCGCCCGGCTTCCTCGACGAGCGCGCGATCATCGAGCGGTACTCGTGTGGCAGCGACCGCGACCTCTCCGGCTTCGGATTCTACCTCGGCCTCGCGGCCTTCAAGCTCGCCGCGATCCTCGAGGGCATCCACTACCGCTATCTCCGCGGCCAGACCGTCGGCGAGGGCTTCGACCGCATCGGCGAATCCATCCCTCCGTTGCTCGACGCGGGCCTCGACGCACTGAAGGAGAACCACTGATGGATTTCGAGTACGACGCCAAGGGGGAGGCATGACCACGGGCAAGACGGTCCTCCAGCGCAAGTTGCTGCCGGCCCTGGACTTCCTGCTGCACGACTGGCTGAAGGTGGACGAGCTCACCAGCCGGCCCCGGTTCGAGGAGCACGGTCGTGAGACTTTCGATGAGCTTCTCCAAGCCGCTTCCGAGGTCGCCGCGAACCGGTTCGAGCCTGCGTACCGCATCAGCGACGAGCAGGAGCCATACATGGCAGACGGAGGGGTGGTGACCCCGAAGGAGACCCATCTGGCGTTCGAGGCCTACCGGGACCTGGGCATCCTTGCGGCCAGTCACGACGTCGAGTTCGGCGGCATGCAGTTGCCGCGGACGCTCGACCTGGCGTCGAGGGTCATTTTCGGCGCTTCGGGGCACAACCTCGCACCTGCGATGCTGACCGACGCCAACGCCTCGTTGCTCATCGAGCACGGCACGGAGACGCAGAAGCGAGTGTTCGCCGTGCCAGAGCTGGCGTTCCGCTGGACAGGCACGATGTGCCTCTCCGAGTCGCAGGCGGGTTCTTCCCTCGCCGACATCACGACGAGCGCTGTGCCGGACGGTCAGGACCACGAGTCTGAGCCTCTCGGCCCGCGCTACCGGATCACCGGCAACAAGATGTGGATCTCAGCGGCCGAGCACGACCTGACCGAGAACATCATCCATCTGGTCCTGGCGAAGATCCCCCGTGAAGACGGATCGGTCGATCCCAGCACCAAGGGCATCTCGCTCTTCATCGTTCCCAAGGTATTGGTGGACGAGGACTCTCGACTGCTCGAACGCAACGACGTCACGCTGGTCAGCCTCAACCACAAGATCGGCCATCGAGGTACTCCCAACACCGCACTCACCTTCGGGGACGGCACACACACACCTCGCGGGAGCAAGGGCGCCATTGGCTACCTCGTGGGCCGACCCGGCGATGGTCTGCGCCAGATGTTCCACATGATGAACGCCGCGCGCATCGAGATCGGGCTGGCCGCGTCCTCGCTCGGTATGGCCGGCTACGCGACGGCCCTCGAATACGCCAAGGACCGCCGTCAGGGCCGACCCCGAGCAGCGACCGGCAAAGACCCGTCGCTACCCCAGGTCCCGATCATCGAGCACGCCGACGTCAAGCGCATGCTGCTCGCGCAGAAGGCGTACGCCGAGGGTGGCACTGCCTTGGCCCTCTACGCCGCCCGGCTGCTCGACGACCAGTCGACTGGCTCGCCCGCCGAGGTAGAGCGAGCCTCCGTGCTGCTCGAGATCCTGACACCGATCGTGAAGAGCTGGCCGAGCGAATGGTGCCTGGAGGCAAACAGCCTCGCGATCCAGGTGCTCGGTGGTGCCGGGTACACGCGAGACTGGCCGGTGGAGATGTACTGGCGCGACCAGCGACTTAACATGATCCACGAAGGCACCCACGGCATCCAGGGGCTCGACCTGCTGGGTCGCAAGGTGCGTATGGATAAGGGTGCACATCTCGACGCGCTGGGGGTCGAGGTCCGTGGCACGATCGACGCAGCGGAGCGGATTGGCCTGCGCGCAGAAGCGGACGCGCTTGCTGGTGCCTGGGACGACCTGCTGGTCGCCACCGAGCAAGCGTGGGCAACCGGTGACCCGTCAGAGGCTCTCGCCAACGCCACTCCGTACCTCCAAGGCTTCGGGCACGTCGTGGCTGCCTGGATCCACCTCGACCTCGCTGTGGCTGCGACGCACAGCGACCACAGCGAGGCACCGGGACGTATCGCAGCGATGAAGTACTTCTTCGCTTACGAGCTGCCCCGCATCGGCGCCTGGCTCGGCGTAGCGGCGCAACGAGAAGCACTGTGTCGCGATGTGAACCCCGACAGCTTGTGACGCGAGTCGACCAAGACGCGTCGCCCCGGCATCACCCGCCGGGGGGTGTCTCATCGAAAGGATCCGACATGGCAACCTGACGCTTGCCTTCCTCCGACGCCCGGCCGCCGTGACTCATCTCGAGGTCGGGGAGACGCGGTGACCCGTCGGGGTGCTCAAGGAGGCGCGGACGGGCGAGACGCGGGTCGCGGCGACGTCGACGACCGTCGCCGCGCTGCAGAGGCTCGGCTACGAGGTGGTGGTCGAGTCGGGCGCCGGAGAGTCGGCCAGTTTCACCGACGAAGCGTACTTCGCCGCGGGTGCCAAGCTGGGCGACCTGCTGGCCGATGACTTGGTCGTCGGTCGTCGGGGTGAACGCGCCGACGCTCGCCCAACGAGACCGGCTGCAGCCCGGCGCCATTCTGATCGCGATGCTCAACCCGCGGCTGGACGAGGAGATCGTCGGCATCTTCATCGGTGCGGACACCTTCACCGGCTCGATCGTGGCCAACCTGAAACTGCCCGCGAAGATCTCCTCCGCGCCGTTGATGTTGCCGGGCAAGAACGTCGTCAACGTTGGTTCGCTGGTGCTGTTCGCGATCCTGACCATCGTCTACGTGTCCCTCGACACCCAAGACAGCACCGGCGCCGACGTCCTGCTCGCGGTCCTCACGATCCTGGCCCTGGGCTGGCACCTCGTCGCTTCCATCGGTGGTGGTGACATGCCGGTTGTGGTGTCGATGCTCAACTCCTATTTCGGGCTGGGCCGCGGCAGCCTCGGGCTTCTTGCTCGGCAACGATCTGCTGATCGTGACCGGCGCCCTGGTCGGGTCCTCGGGTGCCGGGTCGTACGCCGAGCAGAAGCAACCCGGATCGCACCTGTCGACTCGCTAGGCAACTGATCAACCGCTGAGCCAGCGTGCTGAGTCAGCGGTTGAGTCAGCGTCAACTTCGTCGCCGCACATTCCATAGCCTTGGGTGCGGGACGCCAGCAGATACGCACGACATGAGCGTCCGCGACCAGGTGCGGTCACGCCAGCACACCAACAGGGGCTTCGTCCTGGCCTTGACCGCTGTGGCAGGCCTATGGCCGGTGCGGGTGCACCGGGCGGATCCCTGTTCAGACCAGTGCCGAGTCCGAGACCTCGTGCGACAAGTGCTCGGTGAAGAACTCAAGTGCCGCAGCAGACGCGACCTTGAAGCCCTCACCGGTGTAGGCGTCGAAGTGGCCGCCCGGCATCCATACGAGTTTCTTGGGCTCCGCCGCGGTGTTGTAGGCCTCCTTAGCCCACTCAGCCGGGGTCACATTGTCGTCCTCGGCAAGCACCATGAGCAATGGCGTGGGAGCGACGAACTTGAGGAACTCTCCTGCCTCGTAGCCCTGCTCCGTCGACCGCAGCGTCACCTCGTTGCGCCACCCGGTCCCCTCGTAGGCCGAGAAGTACTCGTAGGCATTGCGCGTTGCCATCACCGCTGGCGCGGTCGGGTCTGCGGTGACCACGGGAATCATCGCAGGCGCCTCTCCGCGAGCTCGCGCCAGGCGATCGGCCGCCTGCCCGTCCCACGCCATTTGCCAGTACTCCTTGGGCACAACTGCCTCGAAGTTGCGACGCCCCGAGACCGCTGGCACCTGACCGCACACGGCCTTGACGCGCCGGTCGATGGCAGCGACCACGAATGCATTACCTCCGGCGTAGCTGGACCCCCACACCGCGATCCGGGACGCGTCGACGTCGGGCCGGCCGTGCGCGTAGGTGATGGCGTGCTGGGTATCGTGGATCTGCTCCCACGGGTCGATCTCCTGCCGCGGCTTGCCCGGCGCGGTGTCCGAGGCACCGAACCCCCGGTGGTCATAGACCACACAGGCGAAACCGGCATCGGCGAACGCGTCGGCGAAGGGCTCCAGACCCATCTCCTTGGTGCAAGAAAAACCGTGCGTCAGGATGATGCACGGCAACTCACCAGACACACCGTCGGGTCGGTAGAACCAGCCACGCAGCGTCACGCCCTCAGCGTCGAACTCGATGTCTTCGCGCATCGTCTCCTCATTTCAGTCAATGTCTTGTAAACGGTTCACGGGGATGGCCGGGGTGCGTGCCGCGTCGCGGCACGCACCCCGGGTCATGGTTCAGGTTGATGCGATCACCTGGCCCTTCAGGCAGGCGAGCACGTTTCAGCCCGAAGCACTCATCGGCTTGCGATCAGCCGCTCGGCCTCGTCCGCGTCCACGGCGTCGTACGGCGAGCTCCGGTTTTCCTTGTACCAGCGCGCCTCTGCCGCGGAGTTGGGGGGCGGCGGCGTCATGCCGTCGATCCGCCAGTTCTCGAAGGGCGCGTTCTCGGCATGGAACTCCACCTCGTAGCCGCGGTCGAAGAAGTACGGCTTGAGGAACCCGTTGATGTTCTCGTAGTACCGCCGGAGGATCTCTTCGACTGTGGTGCCCTGGGAGGCGGCAGCCCCTTCGTTCGAACGAGCGATGTGGACGACCTCGATCTGGACGAAGTTCTTGCGCGGCACGCCGCCCACGTAGTAGTTCTCCTCCTTGATCTCGTGGAAGACCACAGAGGTGTAGAACTTCGGCAGCTCGAAGCCGAAGTTCTCCCGCGAGAAGTCAGACGAATAGATGTTCGTGATCTTTTCGGCCAGCTCGGCCTTCTCTTCGGCGGTGCAGGCATTCTCCGGAATCAAAAACTGCCACAGCGGCATGAGATGCTCCTTCTTCTAGTGTGCTGAACCTGTCGGTGTGTAGGGCATGCCGTCAGCATCGACCCGATTCGCTCGGCTCTGTGAACGCGCCCCGCGAATCGCGTCGTAGCCAGATTTCGAATGGTGCGCTGCTCGGGTAGATGTGCGGTCGGTCACATCTAACCTACGAGCGCGCGGCGTAAGCGACCTAGGCGGAACCTGCCGAACACTGGTACAGATGTGACATGCGCCATAGCGTTCTCGCTCCCAGGTCGAGGCCTCCTGCGCTTGCGCCTCGAGGAATTCGCGCCCAGCCAGATCGAGAGCCGCTGAAGAGCCGACATGCCGGGCCGGGTGCCACGTTGGGAGGCCTCCAGAACGAGTCCGCTACGCCCGAGACCGCTCACGGACGTGCAGGACAAGGCGCACCGAAAGCGGTGCACCGCCTCGCTGTGGGACCGGGCCGCGTACTCGGTAAGCGTCAGGCGCGAACGAAGTCGACTCCGCCGATGGTGACATCGGCTTCCAGACCCTCGGCGTGAAAGGCGGCGAGTCCGTTTCGCTCACCGGCCACGAAGCGCAGTTCGCCGTCGTCGAGAACGATCCGATCCCCGTCCGCTTCAGTGCCGAGGGCGGCGGCCCATGTGGCTGCGAGCTTCGCCGGCTCAAGTGCAGTCATGGTCGCTCCCGTGACCCTGCCCGGACCCGTCACCGCCGGAGCCTGCTCGATCCAGTCCGGGCCGGCCCAGCGCCAGGATTCCGGCCGCTTCATGTGGTCGAGCGCGACGATCGCGCCGGGCACATCCTTCGGGTGGATATGAACGTCCGTGTCGCCCCCATCCTCGTAGTCGAAGATGACCCGAAAGCCGAGCCGGGCGATACGGGCGCGCGCGACGGCGAGGTCATCGACTTGAAATAGCACCATGTACCCGCCATCGCCACCGAGCCGGTCGAGGTGCCGACCAGCAGTCGTGTTCTCCTCGACCGGAGAGATGACCTCGACAAAGGTGTCGCCGAGCGGCATCACGGCGTTGTGGATACCGAACAATGGGCCTACCACCGGGTCGCGGAACGGATCGCCCAGCGGAAGCGCCTCGCGGAGTTCCGCGACGACCGCCTCAAGATCGCGCGCAACGAGAGTGGCCTGACGGAGGCGGGGAATCCTGGTTGATGTCATGCCCTCAGTTTGGAAGCGCTCTGCACCCATCGAGTCATAGAAAATTGCCCGATGTCGGTACAGCGTTGCCACACAGGTGGCGACTGCGTCAGAAGGTGACGAGGACCTTCAGGCTCTCGCGCGCATCCATCGACCGGTAGGCGTCAGGGACCTCGTCCAGCGTGACCGTGCTGTCGAAGACCCTCCGAGCCTCGACCGTGCCGTCGAGTACGCCGCGGAAGCCGATCGGGCTTCTCTTACTGGGACGCCCACGCGAGTGACCCATCTCCTTGGTGCACGAATATCCGCGACTCAGGATGATGCACGGCAACTCACCAGACACACCGTCGGGTCGGTAGAACCAGCCACGCAGCGTCACGCCCTCTGCGTCGAACTCGATGTCTTCGCGCATCGTCTCCTCATTTCAGTCAATGTCTTGTAAACGGTTCACGGGGATGGCCGGGGTGCGTGCCGCGTCGCGGCACGCACCCCGGGTCATGGTTCAGGTTGATGCGATCACCTGGCCCTTCAGGCAGGCGAGCACGTTTCAGCCCGAAGCACTCATCGGCTTGCGATCAGCCGCTCGGCCTCGTCCGCGTCCACGGCGTCGTACGGCGAGCTCCGGTTTTCCTTGTACCAGCGCGCCTCTGCCGCGGAGTTGGGGGGCGGCGGCGTCATGCCGTCGATCCGCCAGTTCTCGAAGGGCGCGTTCTCGGCATGGAACTCCACCTCGTAGCCGCGGTCGAAGAAGTACGGCTTGAGGAACCCGTTGATGTTCTCGTAGTACCGCCGGAGGATCTCTTCGACTGTGGTGCCCTGGGAGGCGGCAGCCCCTTCGTTCGAACGAGCGATGTGGACGACCTCGATCTGGACGAAGTTCTTGCGCGGCACGCCGCCCACGTAGTAGTTCTCCTCCTTGATCTCGTGGAAGACCACAGAGGTGTAGAACTTCGGCAGCTCGAAGCCGAAGTTCTCCCGCGAGAAGTCAGACGAGTAGATGTTCGTGATCCGTTCGGCCAGATCAGCCTTTTCCGCGGGGGTAAAGGCATTCTCCGGGATCAACAGCTGCCACAGCGGCATGGTGTGCTCCTTCGTCTACTTGATGGACTTGTCAGTGTGGAAACGGGATGCCGTCAGCACCGTCACGACCGTTCGGCTGCCCGGACTGGCCTCGCGGATCGCGTCGTACCACCAGATCTCGACTTATGAGCCGCTCGGATGGAATGTGTTGTTGGTCACATTCAATGTACGAGCCCGCGGCTCAGCGCCCTAGGCGGAACCTGCCGAACATCGGTACAGAAGTGACACGCCCCAGCTCGGTCTCACTCCCAGGTCGAACTCGCTGAGAGCGACACTCAACCCGCCACCCAGTCCTCCCACAATTCAGGCATGCGGACGCGCGCCCCACGAACGTCCGGCTTCCGTCCCCAGGAAGGAACGCCGCCACGCCTTCCACGCCATCACCGCTGCTGGTCGACGACGTCGTGGTCGTGGCCTGCTGCGGCCAGAACTGGGCGGCGTGTGCTCCCCGAGCTCGGCGATCCCTAGCGGGGATCGGCGAGCGGCCGCTGGCACGTCAGTCCCGAACTGTGACGGATTTGTACATGTACCCGGCGTCGAGTCCAGACGAGGCTGGACTCGACACTCCTTCCGGGTGTGTGGAACCGCTTGATGATCGAGCACGCGCTCGCACCGTGGCGACAACTGAAGGGTAGGCACCACATGCAGGCAACAAGTACCGCCAATGCTGCCGTTGGCGAGGCGTTCGAACGTGCGCTGCGAGCGCGGACGGTGTGTGAGGCTTTCCAGATCACCGCGGCTGCTCAGGCGGAGCAGGTTGCTGTTCGCGCTCCCGATGACAGTGTCTCGTTGACGTACGGCGCCCTCGCCGACCAGGTTCGACGGGTCGCTGCCGGTCTCGCGGCACTGGGCGTCAAGCGCGGAGACACCGTGGGCATCATGCTCACGAACCGCCCCGAGTTCCACGTTGTGGACCTCGCTGTCATGCACCTGGGTGCTCTCGCGTTCTCGGTCTACAACACGTCCGCCCCGGCCCAGATCGAGTACATCTTCGCTGACGCCGGCAACAAGATCGTCGTCACCGAGCGTGACTTCGTCGAGCAACTCACTGCTGTGCGCGACGGTGGTACGCCGATCGACCACATCGTGGTGGTGGACGGCGAGCCGAGTGGCATGATCAGCCTCGAGCAGGTGCAGAAGCTCGGCGACGGCCATTCGGACTTCGACTTCGAGGCGGCGTGGTCCGCGGTCAGCCCCGACGACATCCTCACCCTGATCTACACGTCCGGAACGACGGGCCCACCCAAGGGTGTGCAGCTGACACACGCCAACATGATGAGCAAGATCGGGGCCCTGCAGCAGGTGTTGCCCGTCACGCCTGGTGGTCGCACCATCTCGTTCTTGCCTGCTGCGCACATCGGTGATCGGTGGGCCGGACACTATTCGCCGCTGGCGGTATGGGGCTTCACTGTGACGTCGTGCGCGGATCCGCGCACAGTGATGAAGATCGCGCAGCAGGTTCGACCGACGGCGTTCCTGCTGGTGCCCCGCATGTGGGAGAAGGCGAAGGCCGGCCTCGAGGCAGATCTCGAGTCACGGCCAGGCATCGGCGGCAAGTTGATGCGCTGGGCGATGGACATCGGCATCAAGAACGCTCGCGTCGTGCAGGCGGGCAAGCCTGCACCTCTGACGCTGCAGCTGCAGGCAAAGGTCGCATCGGCGATCGTCGGGTCAAAGATCCGCCGCGAGCTCGGGCTGGACCAGGCTGCTTGGTTCCTCACCGGGTCGGCGCCGACACCCCCCGACGTGTTCGAATTCTTCGCGGCCGCCGGGATCCAGCTCTGCGAGAACTGGGCCATGAGTGAGGCGTCTTGCGTCATGACCGCCAACGCGCCGGACCGCATACGGGTAGGCACGGTCGGGCGGCCGATCCCAGGCCTCGAGGTCAAGGTCGCTGACGACGGAGAGCTGCTCGTGCGAGGCGCGACCGTCATGAAGGGCTATCGCAACAAGCCTGAGCAAACCGCCGAGGCCCTCGATCCCGACGGTTGGCTGCACACCGGAGACATCGGGACGATCGGCGAGGACGGCTACGTGCGCCTCATCGACCGGAAGAAGGAGATCATCATCAACGCGGCGGGCAAGAACATGTCGCCCGCCAGCATCGAGAGTTGCTTGAAGTCCTCGAGCCCCTACATCGGCCAGGCGGTGTGCATCGGTGACGGCCGGCCATACAACGTCGCGCTGATCACGCTAGATCCTGACGGTGCCGGCGGGAGGTCGGTGGACGACCCGGTCACGATCGCCGAGGTCGCGGCCGGTGTCGAGCGAGCCAACAGTCAGCTGTCACGCGTGGAGCAGATCAAAAAGTTCAGGGTCCTCGCCGCGGACTGGCAGCCGGGGAGCGAGGAGCTCACCCCCACGATGAAGGTCAAGCGCAGAAGCGTTGTCAGGAAGTACGCAGCGGAGATCGAGGAGCTCTACGTCAAATAGGTACGGACGCCCCAACGGGCTCGGTCGCCCGATTGCGGATGTCGGGGTCCTCGGGCTGGGTTCGTGTCATTTCTGTACCAGTGTTGGGCGGGTTCGACCTACGTCGCTGGGGCCGGGTGCTCGTACGTTTGGCCTGACGGTCAGCACATCTTGTTCGTGCGACTTGCAGGTCAACCCCAAAGGTCCGGCGCGATCGGTGAAGCGCGCCGCAACGAAGACTCTTCGACAGTATGGAGATTGGCGATGCCACTTAAAGGCGAGTATGAGCCGAGCGCGATGAAGTTGGTACGTGACCACGTGGAGCTGTACGAAAGCTCCGGTGGTACGGAAGGAACGACGCTGAATGAGCTGATGGGTCCGAAAGGGCGGGACCTGCCTGTCATCATCCTGACCACCCTGGGCGCGAATAGCGGCAAGATCCGCAAGTCCCCGCTCATGCGGGTGGAGCACGACGGCTCCTACGTCGCCGTCGCCTCCTTGGGAGGAGCGCCCAAGCACCCGGTCTGGTACTACAACGTGAAGGCCAACCCTCGGGTGGAACTTCAGGACGGCCCGGTACGCCAGGACATGGTGGCACGCGAGGTGACCGGGGACGAGAAGGCCATCTGGTGGGCTCGCGCCGTCGAGGCGTTCCCGGACTATGCCGACTACCAGGAGAAGACGGACCGGGAGATCCCGGTTTTCGTTCTGGAACCGGCGCCCGAGGAGCACTGAGGTGGCACCGCTGGTTCATACCCGAAGAGGTGCCATGGCGCTCGCGAAGCCCAGGTCCGCCCACGCGCAGGTGAACTCCAGATCGATGGCGACGGGGGCACCACGTGCCGCCGCGTGACAGTCTGTGCAGATCAGAGATTTTGCGGCACCGCGAAGACGTCGTCGATATGCACCGGCGGCGAATGCACCAGCGGCGAATGCGCCGGCCGCCTTCCCGGGATGCCGAGGGGTGAGAACTTCGGAAAACTGATCATCCGTGTCGCTGCGAAACGCTCTCGGGCGTGATGGGTAGGTGGAACGAAAGCATGCGTCTTCCGCAAGGTTTCCAGTCCTTTGACCGTTACTGAGCGATGCCCGGAGGCAGCCACTGTGTCCGAACCAGTGCAGTTGTCGGCTACACCGATCCCCAAGGTCGCGGCCCGGCCTGTCGGTTCGCGCTGGCTGGAGACCAGGTCACTCTCGGGTCGCGTGATGCTAGGCGGAGTTCGACGTCGAGCCCCGCGCCGTTCGAAAACGTGCCAGATCGGGCGGTATGCCGCCGCTGGAGCCGTGGTCTTCGGACGAGGAACTCAGGTGCCGGCGTTCTCACGGCGGCGCGCCTTCGACGCACGGCACCTGTCCCACCAAGGTCCTGGAATTGGCGCTGGTCGGCACTGTCTGCGCTATAGGCAAGTGACGCGCCAGCCGGGAATCCACTTACGTCTGAAGGAGAGTTCTACATGAGCACGCTTGCAGGAGACCTGGCACACGGGTTGGGTGATGCACCGCAGCAGAGCGGTCGGGTGGCGTTGGTGACGGGTGCGAGCAGGGGGATCGGGGCGGCGATCGCCCGTCGTATCGCGGCGGACGGAGCGGCGGTCGTGCTCGCGGCACGCAGTCTGGAGCCATTGTGGCTACTCGAAAATGAGCTCGGGGACGACGCGATGGCAGTGCGGACGGACCTCACAGACACCGCTGACATTGACGCGCTGATTGACCGAATCCGTGACCGATGGGGCCGACTGGACATCCTGGTCAACAACGCGGGCGTGATGCCGCCGGCACGACGGCTTGAGCGCATCAGCAAGGACGACTGGGACGCGGTCATCGCGGTGAATCTGACCGCTCCGTGGTACTTGTCGGGCCGGGCGAGGGAGCTGATGATCGAAGGCGGAGCCATTGTGAACGTGGCCAGCACCGCCGCGCTGTATCCGGCCGTCGGCCTCAGTCCCTACAACATCACCAAGGCGGGACTGGCGATGCTCACCCGGTCCTGCGCGCTCGAGTGGGCGAAACACCGGATCCGGGTGAACGCGGTGGTGCCGGGCTTGGTCGATACCAAGATGGCACGGCCGGTCCTGGACTACCTGGAGAGCAATGATCTCCCGGTGAATCCGCTCGGCAGGATCGGAAGCGTCGAGGAGATCGCCGAGTTGGTTGCCTTCCTGACCGGCCCAAGCGCCGGCTATATCACCGGCGCCCTGATTCCGATCGACGGCGGAGAACTCATCTCAATTCCCTGACCACAGCTGGTCGATGACGTCTTGGTCGTCGCCTTCTTCTGCCAGAACGCCGGCGGTGCGCTCCCGGCTCCCCGAGGTTGGCGGGCAACCGTTCGATCCGGTTGGCCGCGTGGGTGAACCTTACGGGATTGTTGAGCAACCGGATCCTGCTCTCGGTCCGGTGATCATCTCGGTGAGCAGTGCCGGCGAGGTCAGCACCGACGGCGACGCGAGAGAGATGACCGCCGAGCAGGAGGCTGCCACCGCGGCGATGTACGACGGGGAGCTAGGTGGGCCGACATCGTCATCACCACAGCGATGATCCCGGGTCGCCCGCCCCGAAGCTGATCACCGAGGGGATCGTCGCCGCCACGCGCAACGGCTCGGTGACCGTCGACGTGGCTGCCGCCAACGGCGGCAACGCCGCGCTGACGAAGACCGACGAGCGCATCGTCACCGACAACAGTGGGACGATCGAGCCGGTGAAAGTCACCGCACCGATGAACACGCCGATGAAGACCTCGGCACTGTGGACACCGAGGAGGCCCGCCCGTCCTCGAGCCTTGCGCTACGTCGCTCCACCGCAACTTCGGCTCGAAGGACGGACGGGCTGCGGCCACCTCGAGCGGCGTGGCGAGATGAACGCCGCGGAGGTCGGCGTGAGGTCGAGCGACGTGCACCACCCTCGCCGCGCGGGAGCTGATCCTGGCGACCTTCGACATCCTTCGCGAGGGTCGAGTAGTCAGGTTACCGAGGATGCTCCTTCATCAACTCGGCTGTCGAGATGACTTCCGCGGATCATGGGGACGCGCAGATTTCCTGGCGCTCCTAGGCGCCGGGGCGGGGCGCCAATCGCTTGCCGAGCTCGCGGCCGAGGCTGGAGTTCCTGATCCGCCTGGACTCGCCATTCAGTTGACCGTGCTGCTCGAGGGGGCCGCCCCTACGGTTGTGGATGGCGACTCGTCGGGCTCTGCACGTGCCCGCTTGGCTGCCGAGACTCTCACTGACAGCCCTTGGAATTTGTCATCTGGGCACACCGCACCTGGAGCGCGCAGAAGCGATCAGGCAACCTGGGCGCGGCCGGCCAGGAAGATCCTCGCGGTCTCGGCGACCCGCTGGCCCAGGTGCTCGGCCGTCGCCACGTCGGACTTGTGGACACCCTCCGGCCCCTCGTCGACATTGGTCTGGGCGGCCGCGCCCAGGGAGAAGCCCAGACGGTTCAGGTCGTGCTCGGAGGCGGTGGAGCTGTTCCAGCCGGGAAGCAGGCCGAGGCTGACCCAGTGCATGCCGAGCTGCGCGGCCAGGATCTGGAAGAACTGCAGAGTGTGCAGCTTGTCGCCGCTCTTGGATCCGGAGTTGGTGAACCCGGCGGCCAGCTTGTCCTTCCACGCCTGGGTGGGGAAGCGCGGGGCGCTCGCCTCGGCGAAGGCATGGAAGGCGCCGGAGGCGGTGCCCATGTAGGTCGGCGAACCGAACACGATCGCGTCCGAGCCGTCGAGCAGGGTCCACTGCTCCTCGGTGATGTCATCCACCTCGATCAGGTGAGCCTCGGCACCGGCGCCGATGGCACCTGCCCGGACGGCCTCGGCGAGGACGGCGGTGTGGCCGTGGCCGGAGTGATAAGCGACGGAGACAACGGGAGTGGACATGCTTGCTCCTCAAACGAAGGTTCAGACCGCAGGGCAATGGCAGCTCACATGCTGCTCAAAGGCGGTAACCAGAGGATGGCACTAACTACTAGATAGCGCAATCTTCTGGGTAGCGCTGCCGTCGAGTATGCTCGAGGCATGAACAACACCCACGTGCGCGCGGAGGACCAGGACCTCTCGTTCAACGTGTTCGCCAGGGCCTGTCCCTCACGCGGCGCGCTGGAGCACGTGACGGGTCGCTGGGGCGGACTGACCCTGGGAGCGTTGTACGAAGGCTCGCTGCGCTTCAACGAGTTGCGCCGCCGGGTCGATGGAGTGAGCGAGAAGATGCTGTCGCAGACGCTGCACGCGCTAGAGCGCGACGGGCTCGTGCATCGCGAAGCCCAGCCCACCAACCCGCCCCGCGTGGACTACGAGCTGACCCCGCTCGGGCGCGAGATGGCGGAGCGCATTCTCAGCCTCATCCGCTTGCTGGAAGGCCGAATGGGTGACGTCCTCGCGGCGCGCGAGCGCTACGACGGAACGCGCGGAACCCTCTGACCTGGGGCGTGCACAGGTGACCTGGTTTGTAATCGGCCGAGTATGAGGTCCCTGCTCGGCCGGGCTGATGCCGTACGTCTCGGTCAGCGCGCGCCGCTGAAGCCACACCTGACTGACACCTCTGGGCGAGCTGGTCCCTTGGGCAAATTCGAACACTAAGGCATTGACATTGAAGTTGAGGTCGGTTTCAATCATGTAAATTGGCTGGACACAGACCGTGCGTGCAATATGGGCGCCTCTCGGTAGCGACGACACCTGCACGTGGTCTCACCCGAGTCACCGGCTGGTGGCACATAGGCAGGGAGTGGTTATGACCATTACGGCGTCATACTCCGTCGATGGGGCGGTCGGACAGCGCGCGCTGCTGGAGGAGCGCGAAGAGTTGTGGGCGCAGACCATGCGCGAGCGGCTGGCTCCGATGGGGATTCGGCTCTCTCGCGACGACCGTGGGGCAGGCAAGGTGCGGTCGGCCGATCTGGCGGACCTGCTGCTGACCGACTGGGACTGCCCGCCCATGGATGGTTACCTGCCCCGAAGCGCCATGCATGGAGACGCTGACCGGGACGTCGCCGTCGTGATGGCCGGGTGCGCCGGTGAGGAGCGGATCTCGGTTAACGGAACCGACACGTTGCTCGGCCGTGGGGCACTCCTCATCATGAGCGGTGACGGCGTGCGTCGGGGCAGTTTCAGCGTGCCGAAGGGCCTGCGAAAGCGCACGCTGTTGATCCCTGCTCCGGCTTTGAGAGCTGCGGGAAGTGCCTCGATCCCGCGGGCGCTGGCCCTGGGGTCAGACCGTCCCCTGGTCAACATCTTCCACACCTTCTTGGGTCAGGTCTGGGATGGGCTTCCCGAGATGACTGCCGTGGAGAGGGAGGCAGCACGGACGGCGCTGATCGCACTGATTGCGGGCATCGTGCAGTCGGAGGGGGTTGGCGTGAATGACCAGTCCGCCCTCCCGGCGCTGCGGGCCCAGCTGGATCGATCGATCGCTGAGCGGCTCAAGGATGGTCCCGTCCGTCTGGAGGACTTGGCGGCCGAGCACCGGGTCTCGACCCGTACCATCCATCGGGCCTTTGAGCTCACCGGCGACACCATGAAGTCGGTGGTCCGCGCACAACGGGTAGCCGCAGTACGGCACGACCTGCTCAACACCAACCTGACGATCGCTGCCATCGCCCACCGGTGGAACTACTACGACGCCAGTCACCTCGGTCGAGAGTTCCGTCGCGTCTTCGGAATCTCCGCTGGTGAGTATCGTCAGAGCTACGCCGGTGACGTGGATGCGTCGATCCGGTCGGCGATCGATGACAGCGCACTTGGAGCGCCACGGGTGATGGAAGCGTCGTAGAGGATCAGTACTCGACCTGTGCCAGGCCGCGCAGTTCTTCGGGCGTGGTCGTGCTGAACCCGAAGAATTCCAGGAGGGCCGGGATCTGTTCGTACAGCATGTCGATGCCGACCTGGGTCCTGCACCCGCGCTCGCGCGCGGCCCGTATGAACGGGGTGACCTCGGTCTTCATCACGACCTCGCCGACGAACGTGGTCGGGGCCAGCAGCGCCATGTCGATGGGCAGTGGGTCGCCCTCGTTCATGCCGAGAGGTGTCGCGTTCACGACCAAGTCATAGCCGACCGGGTCGGCCGACCCCGTACGTATCTCGATCCCGGGATAGTGGTCGGACAGGCGGTCGGCGAGCGAGTCGGTGATCTCCGGAGTGGTGTCGACCAGCGCCATCCGGTTTACGCCCGCCGCCGCCAGCGAGGCGGCGATCGCCGATCCGACGCCACCCGCGCCGACGACCAACGCGCTCGCGCCCTGTAGCTCGCGCCCCGAGCGACGTACGCCTCTGACGAATCCTGCTCCGTCGAACATGTCGGCAACGAGGCGGCCGTCGTCGCGCCGCATCAGGGCGTTCGCCGCACCCGCAATCCGAGCGGTCGGGCTCACCTCGTCAGCCAGATCGAGGACACTCTTCTTGTGCGGCATCGTCACGAGCGCGCCACGCAGATTGCCGATCTTGCACAGCTCCGGCAGGAAGCTCGGGAAGTCTGCCGCGCTGATCGCCATCGGTACGACGATCGCGTCGACTCCGGACTTCTCGAAGAAGGGGTTG
The DNA here is from genome assembly GCF_045207335.1 of Nocardioides sp. NBC_00850. Lineage (NCBI taxonomy): Bacteria > Bacillati > Actinomycetota > Actinomycetes > Propionibacteriales > Nocardioidaceae > Nocardioides > Nocardioides sp. NBC_00850. The sequence continues at coordinate 4,296,421 of NZ_CP108845.1, read as the reverse complement.
AAGATCATCGGGGACTTGAAGGTCTCGGTTGGATAGCCGAGGTGGGCGATCAGACTCGTTCTTCCGGAGATCATGCGAGGACTCCGTTCATGTCTCGTCCTTGTCGTTGTGGACTTCGGTCACACGTACGCCGGTCCAGGCACAGGATCTCTCACCGTGCTCCGACCAGTACGTGTCCCAGTTGTCCAGCTTCCAGCTGTCCCGCTCTAGGCCTCGGGCACGCAGCCGCCGTCGAAGTGCCGCGGGGGAGGTGCGGACCCGGACCACCTCGACCGGCACTGGCGGCCAGGCGAAGCGTTGCGCTGCGCGGGTGATGAAGTCGGGGTCGTCGAGGTAGGGACTGAACGGCGCATCGATGACCACCGGTCGTCCGAGGCGAAGGTTGTCGCCGGAGACATCGAGTAGTGAGTCGTACTCGAGCGGCAGGATGTGCTCCCGGTAGAGGGCGTTCGACTCTCGCTCGTTGGGGTCGTGGCCGGCGGCGGTCAGGATGGTCTCGACGAAGCGGGCGCTCATCGCATCCTTGTCCAGGTAGGCAGCCGCATGATCGCGAGCGAGGCGCTTCGCGGTCGTCGACTTACCGGAACCAGCGGTCCCGATGACGATGTGCAGGCTCAGCTCGGTCACTGGCGCGCTGCTCGCACTGCGTCGAGGAAGTCACGGGCGGCGGTGGTGACCCGGGTGTAGTCGCCATCGGGCTGCCACGCCTTGGTCACGGCGCCGCCCACGGCGACGCCGGCGACGCCGGCCGCGAACCAGTCAGCGACATTCTCCGTCGTCACCCCGCCGGCCGGCATGATCGGCAGGTGTGCCAAGGGTGCAAGCACGGCCTTGGCATAGGGGATGCCCGCGTTCTCGGTCGGGAAGAGCTTGAGGATGTCCGCCCCCGCCTCTGCCGACTCGACGAGCTCCGTCGGGGTGAAGGCACCGCTGATCGTCGGGACCTGGTAGCGGTTGGCGACGCGGATCATCTCGGGGTTGAGCTGGGGGCTCACGAGGAACCTCGCGCCGACCCTGATCGACTCGTAGGCGGCATGCCCGTCCAGCACGGTTCCGGCGCCGATCGCAATGCCGCTCGACGCGTACTGCGCGGTTAGCCGCTTGATGAGGTCGATGGCACCGGGCGTCGACAGGGTGATCTCGAGAGCCCGGAAGCCGCCTTCGATCGCGGCATGCGCCACGTGCTCCGCGACCTCTGCGTCGTCGAGCCGCACGATGAGGACAGCGCCCGACTCCTCGATCGTGCGCAGGGTCTGAAGCTTTTGGTACATGCGAACTCCTTCTGGCGTACACCTGGCCGAAACAACCTGTTGACAGAGCATCGCACCTTGCTTAACGTTTCTGCAATCGATCTCTGCAACCGATCTCATAATCTGAGTTCGCTCTGATTCTTCAGGACGGAGTACATCCATGGACCGCGTCGAGGCACAGCCCCGTCGAGCGCGCACCGTCGTCCTCGGTGCGTCGCATTGGCACGTGCCGTTGTACGCGGCCGCGATCGCCGACGTGCATCAGGTCATCGGGACCTCCGACGACAACCTTGCCGTGGCCAAGGCCCTCGCCGAGTTGTGGGGAGGCGCGGTCGAGGCTGACTGGCGAACGCTCCTCGAACTGCCCGACATCGAGCTCGCCTACGTCTTCGGCCCCCACGACGGCATGGTTGAGATGTGTGAGGCCCTGATCGCGCGGAATATCCCGTTCGTCGTCGAGAAGCCTCTCGGTACCTCGCTCGAGCAGCTCCAGGTGGTACGCCGCGCCGCAGAAGAAGCGAGTGTCCCAGCGACGGTGCCGCTGATCCAGCGGGGCGGACCGACCGACAGCTGGCTCGCAAAGGCAGGGCGACCGGTGTATCAACGGTTGTCGTTCGTCGCTGGTCCGCCGGAGCGCTACCACCACAACGGCAACCCCTGGATGCTCGACCCTGACCGCGCCGGCGGTGGCTGCCTGGCCAACCTGGGACCACACTTCGTCGACCTCTTCTTGCAGGCGAGCGGCCAACCCGCTGCCTTGAGTGCCGCGACGTTGTCGCATGCCCTCCATGCTGGAAAGGTCGAGGACCACGCGACCCTTGTGCTGACCACGGCAGATGACCGCGGGGCCGTCATCGAGGTGGGCTACGCGTTTCCCCAGTCCGGCCTCAAGCGCTACTGCAGCTACTCCTCGGCCGGCGAGGCCGGGTTCGCCTCGATCGACACCAATGGTGCTGCGATCTTCACGTCGACGGACGGCCGTACCGAGCGGGCCTCCATCGACGTGGACAGCGACCCTCTTTACGATCCGTTCGTAAGGCACGTCGCGCGCACTCTCGACGATGACTTTCGTGGCTTACCGACCCTGGGTGAGCTGGAGGACGTCATGCAGATCATCTGGCGTGCCTATCGCGCTAACCGAAAGGCACTGAACCATGGCTGATCTCAGCATCGACGCCGTCGCGAAGGCGGCGGGTGTGCACCGCTCGACCGTCTCGCGCGCCTTCTCCCGCCCGGAGGCGGTCAGGGCCGAGACCCGAGAACACGTGCTGCGCGTTGCCGCCGAGCTGGGTTACACCATGAGCCCGCTCGCTCAGGCGCTGCGCTCCAAGACGAGCACCTTCGTACCGCTGATCGTGCCGAACGTCAGCAACCCGTTCTACGCCGAGCTCGCGCAGGCGATGACTAGTGCCGCGGGGGAGCGTGGGTACCAGCTCATGCTCTGCGTCACGAACGGTGACCGGGTCCAGGCAGATGGCTACCTGAAGGCCATGCAGTCGCTGTACGCGCCCTTCGGCGTCGTTGCGCCGTCCACCAGGGTCGACATCGACAAGCTGACGCAGTTCGAGTTCGGGCGCCGAGTCGTCGTCACCGATCATCTCGAAAAGGATGCGCCCGTCCCGAGCGTCACGGTGGACAACCGCCGCGGCATAGAGCTTGCCTTCGAGCACCTTCGATCGCTCGGGCATCAGAGGATCGCCTACGTATCCGGAATCTCCGGCACCTACACGTCACACGAGCGTATAGACGCCTATCATGACTTGGTCGACGGTGACTCGATCGTCCTCGACAGCGGCTCCGACACAGAGGCGGGGGAGCGCGCCGCTGCCCAGTTCGCAGCCATGTCCGACCGTCCGACCGCGATCATCGCCGCGAACGACATGGCCGCCTTCGGGGTCATCTCCGGGCTCACCGCGCAGGGCTTCCACATCCCAGGAGACGTCTCGGTCATCGGCTTCGATGGCCTGGCGCTGGGGGCACGCTTCAACCCCGCGCTCACGACGATCCAGCAGCCCACCGCCGAGATGAGCAGGATCGCGATCGACCTCGCCGAGAAGAAGGCAACTAACGGTACGGTCGAGCATCTCGTCCTCGAGCCCGAGCTGCAGGTTCGCGCTTCCACGACCGGGCCGCGCTCATGACGGCGCCGAAGAGTGCCGGCGATGAGCTGCCGCGTATCCCCGGAGTCCGGTGGGCCGACCACATCGCTCTCACGGTGCCCGACCTCGACGAGGCAGTGCGCTTCTTCGTCGAGGCGCTGGGAGCAGAGGAGCTCTACCGCTCGACCCGCGGGCCGGACGCAACGTTCATGCCCGAGAACTTCGACGTTCCCCAGGACGCGGCCCTCACGCTCGCGATGCTGCGGATGCCACCGAACCTCAACGTGGAGCTGTTCGAGTGGGCCACCTCGGAGCGACGCATGGAGCACCCGCGACACAGCGACGCCGGTGGCCATCACCTCTGCTTCGTCGTCGACGACGTGGACGAGGCCGTCGCGGTGCTCCGCGAGATCCCGGGTGTTCGACTGCTCGGTGACCGCAAGGAGGTGGCTGGCGACAGTCCCCGAGTCGCCGGCAACCGGTGGACCTATTTCCTCACCCCGTGGGGGCTGCTCATGGAGATCGTCGACCGATCCCGGGTAGCCAACCCGCCGCGCCTGGTCGGACCCGCCGACTGGACCTCAGCCTCAGAAGACCTGACCAGAAAGGACCAGTGACCATGCGCCTTGCGGGCCATACCCTGGGCACCCCGGAGCAGACCGTGACGGAAGCGATCGAACTGTTCGCGACCGCCGGACTCGACGCCGCCGAGGTGATCTACCAAGACGACTACCGCTCCGGGCTGCCCCTGCGCGACCGCCGCGCGGCTGAAGAGGCCAAGCGAGCCTCGGACGCTCTGGGTGTTCCGATCATCGGTCTGACGCCCTACACCACGGGTATCAATGCGCTCGACGCTAACGTGTGGCAATCGGCCGTCGACGAGTTCCGTGGAGCGATCGAGGTCGCCCAGATCGTGGGTGCGGACCGGCTCCGCGTCTACGCCGGTTCCTGGCATCCCGGGGACCGAGATCACCAGGCCCATTGGGAGCGGCTCAGCGAGGCCTTGCGGACGCTGGGTCCAGAGGCCTCCCAGGCCGGGGTACGGCTGTGCGTCGAGAACCACTTCGGGACGATGACCCAGTCCGCGAGTGAGACTGCTCGGTTGGTACGCGAGGTCGACCACGACGCGGTATTTGTGCTCTATGACCAGGCAAACCTGACCTTCACCCACGACGAGCCGTTCGACGAGGCACTGCGTGTCCAGGGCGACCTGGTCGGCCACGTGCACGTCAAGGACCTGGTGTTCACCGACCCGGACGCGCCGTTCCAGGCATCCGAGACCGCTCGCGTCGCGGCCTCCGAGCGCGCGGTGCGCTCTCGTGTCGTAGGCGATGGTGTCGTGCCGTGGGGCGACATCCTCGCCACGCTGGCGAGGCTCGGCTACGACGATGTGCTGTCTCTCGAGTACGAGTACCGCTGGCATCCGCAAGACCTGCCCGACCCCGCGGTGGGCTTCGCCCGGTCCGCGGCGGTCGTTCGCGCCGCTCTCGCCGAGGTCGAGGCCGTCGGAGGTGCCCGATGAGCGCGTCTGCCAGGACAAGGGTGGGTGTTGTCGGCGCCGGCAACATCGCCTCCATCGCCCAGCTCCCGACCCTGGTCAACCGCGACGACGTCGAGCTCGCGGCGCTGGTCTCACGTCGACAGGATCCCGGGCCGTTGGCGCGGCGATGGGGGTTCAGCGCCGTGTACCCGACCGTCGAGGAGATGCTGGCCGGGGAGCAGCTGGACGCGGTGTTTGTCCTCACGCCGCGCTCGGAGCATGCGCATGCTGTCGAGGCTTGCCTACGGCACGGGCTCGACGTGTTCTGCGAGAAGCCACTCGCGCCATCCGTCGACGAGGCGGAGCGCTTGGCCGACCTGGCCGACGAGTACGGCCGCATCCTCATGGTCGACTTCAACCGTCGCTACGCGCCCGCCTACGTCGCCGGCCGAAAAGCGTTCGGGGAAGCGGGGGCCGCGTTCTGCGTCGCCCAGAAGAATCGCCCCGGTTCGGAGTATCGCGCGACGTTCGAGAACGCCATCCACATGGTCGATCTGCTGCGCTGGTACTGCGGCGGCGAACCCGTAGACGTGTCGGCACACGCTGCTGGCGACGATGCCTGGGAAGAGGACGGTTCCGCCGCGCTGGTGCGTTTCGACTCCGGCAACACCGGTGTGCTGGTTGCGGCCCGAACCGCCGGGGCGTGGAACGAGAAGCTCGATGCGTACGGAGCCGGGGTGTCCGCCGAGGTGCGAGCGCCGGAATCGGTCGCGGTCACCGTCGACGGCGTGACCACCACTCGCGACCTCAGCTCGGAGGCTTTCGGATGGGCCACTGCCACCGAGACTCTTGGCTTCGCCGAAGCGGTGCACCACTTCTTGGACCGCGTATCGGACCGGCAGCCGCCCCTGACATCCGCGCGCGAGGCCGTCGCGACGCAAAGGTTGCTCGATCGCATTCTCGAAGCGGCAGGACTGCCGACTCAGGAGCAAGGAGGTCGCCAGTGGTCAAGCCACGCCACTAACACTGCCCCACGATGAATCGATAGGAACCTCGTCCTGTCACAGGGTTTCGAATCAGTCGTCCAACTGATCCGAAGCCCCGCACTCGGGTGACCCAACACCCGACGGAACGCCCTGCGCGGTAACCGGGCCTCGGTGTGCCCTGATCCGCCAACTGTCAGCGCGCAAAAACCGACAATCCGTCACAAAGAGGACTTCTCATGACGAACCCGCACGGCACATCGGCCCCTGCAGGGGCCCCCGAGGTCTCGGTGGCAAACCGGCGACCGACCAACATGATAGCAGGCACGATCGGCCACTTCGTGGAGTGGTACGACTGGTACATCTACGGATTGCTGGCGGCTGTTTTCTCAGCCCAGATCTTCCCGAGCCACTCCGCATTCGCGTCTCTGGTCGCTGCGCTGCTCACCTACGCGATCGGCTTCGTCGTACGACCCTTCAGCGGAATCATTCTCTCGCCGTTGGCCGACCGCTACGGCCGCCGAGTCGTGCTTACGCTGGCGATCTCCGGAATGGCCATCGGGTCCCTGATCATCGCCCTGACCCCTCCGTTCGCGACGATCGGGTACGCAGCGCCTGCGCTGTTCCTGGTGGCGCGCGTGCTCCAGGGGATCTCCGCCGGCACCGAGCAGCAGAGTGCGATCGCCTTCATGGTCGAGCACGCGCCGCCGAACAGGCGGGCCCTGTTCGGGTCCTTCTCCAACATGGCCAGCGGCCTGGCGACCCTCGCTGCGACCGGGTCCGCAGCAGCTGTCACGGCCGCCTTCTCGCCGAGTGCGGTCGAGACCTGGGCATGGAGAATCCCCTTCCTGATCGGCGGCCTCCTCGGTGTGGTCGGCCTGATCCTGCGGGCCCGTGCGGATGAGTCCCCTGAGTTCACGGCGAATGCTGCCGTCGACCAGGAAGCCGCGCCCGCGAAGCTCAAGAGCCTTCTCCGCGAGCACCCCAAGGCACTGATCCAGGCCGCGGCGCTGTCTGCCCCCGCCGTCGCTTACTACACCTGGGCCACCTTCCTACCCACCTACGCGAACCTGACGACCGGACGCAATCTCTCCGCTACCCTCGCCGGCAGCGTCATCGGACTCGTACTGCTGGTGATCATCGTGCCCATCTGCGGTGCACTCTCGGACCGGCTCGGGCGACGAAAGATCTTCCCCATCGTCGGCGCCGCCGGCATGGTCGTACTCTTCTACCCCTTGCTTCTCCTGCTCAACGTGCCCGGCTTCGGCATCTACGTTCTGGTGGCCGCGTCCGGATGGGTCGTGCTAGGCATATGGCAGGCCGTCTATCCGACGATCCAGGCTGAGCTGTTCCCGGCCTCGGTCCGGGTGTCTGGGATCGGCTTCGCGCACCAGCTCGTCATCGCCGCCCTGGGCGGTACCGCGCCGCTCATAGCGGCCTCGTTCGTCGGAGCCGGGCACCCGATGCTCGTGGCGGTCTACATGACGGTCATCGTCGCCATCTGCCTCGCGGTCTACACCACGCTTCCCGAGACCGGCGACCGAGGCAATCGAGCCACCGTAGCCCCGACAGACGCCGACGTCCTCGGCGTGGAGCGGTGACCTCACCGCCTGGATAAAGATGTCCTGCCCCCGAACCGACTCGCTCGGGGGCAGGACACCCGTGCCTTGATCTACCTCGGGTCGCGTGACGCGCCCGGTCGCGTTCTGGGCGTAGTGCGAGGCTCCCGCTTGAGTCGAACCGCGGTGTCGCCGAGCGTCACTGGATGGTCGTTGTCGCAGGTGATCTCGGTCTTGATGGGGGAGCCGCACTGTTTGTGGATCAGCTCGACGCCGGTGTGGTGGTCGTCGTCGAGGAGCTCGCCCCATTCGATCATCGAGACCAGGACGGGGAACAGGCGGCTGCCGAGGTCGGTCAGGACGTACTCCTGGCGTGTTCGTGAGCCTGGGTCCCGATACGGGCGGCGGGTGAGCACTCCGTGTGTGACGAGCTCTTTGAGGCGCCCCGCCGCGACGGCCTCGCTGAGGCCTGATCGATTGACGAGGTCCTCGAACCGTGTCGCGCCCAAGAAGACCTCGCGGAGCAGCACAAGGGCAGAACGTGTGCCGATCAGGGCGAGAGAGCGCTCCATGCGGCACATGCCCTCGGCGGTCCAGGCGTCGCGGTCGGCGAACGCGCCTTGTCGTTCGATGACCGCGACGGACTCAGTGGCCGAGGTGACCGTTTCGTTGACCATGGAAACCATTGTAGACCTGGCTTGGCATCACCAAAGCCAGAGGATAGGCTCCTGCCTATGCCTTCCAATAGTCAGGTGTCCGACATCGGGAGCTCCGCCCTGGACGGCCCTGCCTCGCGGCGCCGGTGGATCGGTGTTGCGGTCGTTTGCATCGGCGTGATGATGTCGTTCGTCAACGTCTCCTCCACGATCTCGGCACTGTCCTTCATCCAGGAGGATCTGCACATCTCGGGACCGACGCTGATCTGGGTGTCGAGTGCCTTCCCGCTGGTGATGGTGAGCCTGCTCATGTCCGCGGGAACGTTCGGCGAGCTGTACGGTCGTCGCCGCACCTACTTCGCCGGAGTCGTCCTTGTCGGGATCGGGAGCCTGATTGCCTTCCTCGCCGGCAACGCCGGCGTCTTGATCACAGGGCAGGCCGTGATGGGCGTGGGTGCCGCCGCGGCCATGCCGACGGGACTATCGATCGTCAGCAACACCTTTCCCGACCAACATGAGAGGGTCCGGGCGATCGGCGTGTGGGCGAGCACGGCCGGCATCGGGCTGGCAGTCGGCCCCCTGATCTCCGGGGCGCTCTTGGACACCTTCTCCTGGCACAGTGCGTACTTGATCAACGTGGTCCTCGCGCTGGTCGGGGCAGTACTCGTCCCCGTCTTCATCGATGAAGGCAAGCATCCCAGCCGCAGACTGGACCCGGTCGGCGTCGTGCTCGGCACTGTCACCGCCGCTGCGTTGGCGTTCGCGATCATCGAGGGCGGCTCGCGTGGCTTTGCGACCGCGCCCAGCATCGCTGCTTACGTGCTCCTGGCGGTCAGTCTTCCCGCGTTCGTCGCCGTCGAGCTGCGGCACCGCGACCCGATGCTCGACCTCCGGTTGTTCCGCAGCCCTTCCTACACAGCCATCCAACTTGCTGCAGGTTCGGCAATGTTCGGCTTCGTCGGGATCGCCTTGTTGGCGATTCTCTACCTCCAGCGAGTCGCGCACCTGGACGCGTTGAGCACCGGCGTCCACATGCTTCCGTGGATGTTGAGCTACGTTGTGGTGAGCGCAGTTGCAGCGCGCGTGGTTCGAGCCCTGGGGTTCGCCGCGACTCTCACCGCCGGCCTGGTGCTCATGGGCGTGGGTTCGCTTGCGTTGCTTCGCGTGGGCGTCGTCGATGGGTACGACGCGATGTGGCCCGCCATCCTCTCCCTCGGAATCGGATCTGCACTCCTTGTCGGGCCTTCCACGGCGGCCGCTGTCAACAGCGTCTCCTCCCTGCAGGCAGGCATGGCCTCTGCCACGGTCAACACGTTTCGCCAGTTCGGGTCGATGCTCGGGGTCAGCGTCCTCGGGACTCTCGTGACGACTCAGTTTCCCCAGAACCTGACCAGGGACCTCGCCGGCGCCGGCCTCGGCCCGGGTGTCGCACGCGACATTGTCGACGCAGCCTCTCAAGGCACCGGTCTTGAGGTTTCGGCCGCGCTCCGACCTCTCCTGGATCAGGCCGTTCCGGAGGCATTCACCAACGCGCTGCATCTCGGCTTCGCCGTCGGCGGGGTCGCGCTGCTGGTCGCGGCGATCCCCACGGCCATCTTCGTACGTCAGCGTTGACCCGCAACTGGTCTGGCGCCAGGCATGAACACTGAGCTCAACAACGCTGGCGCTCTTGACCGTCCAGCGTGATCGGCGATCAGACCACTTCTCGCGAGCCTTTCGAGACCAACTACTGGGGTGTGCCCCAGCCGTGTCCGATGCGTTCTCGTCCTTCATCTGGTTGGGGTGAAGCCTGGCGGGCTCCACCCCAACCAGCAGACGATCAGATCCGCTCGAGAGCCTGATCGATGGCGGCCTGGGTCTTGTCGAACACCTGCTGTACGCCCTGGCCGACAGGCAGCGCACGTAGCTCGTCGGAAATAATCTCCACGCCCCAGCCGCCCTCCCAGCCGGCCTTGAGCATTGCGGCGATGAACCCCGCGGTGTCGAGCGCGCCGTCGCCGGGCATGCGGCGGTTGTTGATCGTGTCGTCCCAGAGGCTCCCCTTGACCTCCGCGTCCGCGTCGTCGAGCTCGACGACAAAGACATGGTCCATGGGCAGGAGCGTCGGCAGGTCCGCGTACGAGGTACCGGCGCGGCCGACATGCCAGGTGTCGACGACGAGGCCGCCGTGCGCGTTGCCGACCTCGGTCACCAGTTTGGCGCCTTCGGCGATGGTGCGGATGTTGGCCATCGGCATCGGCTCCAAGGCAACGCGGACTCCGTGCTTGCCGGCGTCGGTCGCCAGTGCATCGAAGGACTCGGCGAACGCGCCGAGGTCGATCGGGTTGTCCTCGCCAAACGCCTGGAGGCCGGCGCCAACCTTGATGGTCGTGGTTCCGAGGGTGGCTGCGGCATCGAAGAGGTCGTTGCGGACCCGGTCGGACTCACGGCGCAGGTCGCCGTCGGTCCACCAGTTCGAGATGAACTCCAGCTGCACCTCGGAGATGCCGTGATCATCCAGCATCGAACGCAGGCTCCGGAGGCCGATCGACTCCCGGATCTTGACGACGTCCGCGTGGACGATCCCGACACCCTTCCAGCCGGCTGCAGCCACGGCGGCTACGCGGTCGGCGATCGGGATGGGGCTCGACTCGTCGTCACGGGCCGGGGCGGTATCTCCTGCCCAAGTCCAACAGGTGGCGAGTAGGTCTCGGTTCATGTGGCAGCTGCCTTTCTTGTTGTGCAAGCGCTCGCACCAGAGTAAGCCTCAAGCGAGCAGATTCCAAGGCGCCTTGCGTTCGCGGCGACAGTGCGAGCTCGTCCAGGCATCTGGAGCGATCTCAAAGTTTTGCCTTGTAGAAGGCCGGGTCGCACGACATTTCACCTCGCATCCCCTTGACATCAAAGCGTGACGGGAGTCACTCTTGCAATGCAAGCGGTTGCGGCAAATCGCTCAACCCTTGCAGTACGCATCTCGGGCACCTGAAACGAAGCCCAGCCATTGAAGCGGCCGGGACTCCAAACGAAATCGCGGCGTAGAGCCGCCTCAAACACCCCGAAGGCAGTGCTCATGAAGTTCTTCTCGCCCTCCGCAGGACGACGGCTCGCCGTGGCCGCCACGGGCATCCTGGCGCTCTCAGCACTGAGCGCTTGCGGCAGCGACTCCGGCGGCGATTCCGGCGACGGCTTGCAGGTTGGCTTCTCCGCTGCCGTGCTCGACAACCCGTTCACGGTTCACCTCGTCGACACCGTCGAGGCCGGCGGGAAAGACGCCGGCTTCGCGATGCTGCCGACCGCGAACGCCGACGGTGACACCGCGAAACAGATCACCGACATCCAGACCCTGGTCACCCAGGGAGCAAAGGGCATCTTCGTCATCCCTCGGGACTCCGACGCGATCGTGCCCGGCGTCGAGGCAGCGAACAACGCCAACGTCCCGGTCATCACCGTCGACACCGCAGCCAACGGCGGCGACATCTACATGAACATCCGAGCCGACAACGTAGCGATGGGCAAGAGCGTCTGTGAGCAGATGGGCAAGTCGCTCGGCGGGAAGGGCACCATCCTCGAGATCCAGGGTGATCTGGGCACAAGCTCCGGCGCTGATCGGAACCAAGGCTTCTCAGAGTGCATGTCGGAGAAGTATCCCGACATCAAGATCATCGCTCGACCCACGGGGTGGGAAAGCGCCAAGGCCGGCGATGTGGCACAGGCAGTGCTGAGCACGAACGACATCGATGGAGTCTTCCTCGCCAGCGACTCTGTGATGCTCGAGGCGGTATCGGCAGTCATGAAGAACCTTGGTCAGTGGGTGCCAGCCGGGGACGACAAGCACAAGGTCGTGGTCGGCATCGACGGGTCAGGTCCCGCGCTCGATGCGATCCGCGACGGCTACCTGGATGCGACGATCTCCCAGCCGATCAACGACTACGCCAAGTTCGGTGTCGAGTACATGCAGGACGCGGTCGACGGCGTCGAATACAAGGCCGGTCCGACCGATCACAACAGCGAGATCGTCGAGTATAAGGGCAACCTGGCCGACATGCTGCCGTCGCCCGTAGTCACGCGCGAGAACGTCGACGACAAGTCCCTCTGGGGAAATGCAGAGGGGGGCAAGTAGGAGGCAGCCTCCCGGTTCTCGGGTCATCAGATCGAAACCAAGCAAGTATCGAAAGGCAGTGGACGTGACTGACCACACCGATTTCGCGATCTCGGTCGCCGGGGTCACAAAGTCGTTCGGCCCAACCCGTGCCCTCGATGGGGTGAACCTCCAGGTCAGGACAGGGGAGTCGCACGCCCTGCTCGGCCGAAATGGCGCCGGCAAATCCACGCTCATCAGCGTGCTCACGGGCTTGGTCACGCCCGACAGTGGTTCGGTGGAGATCCGTGGCTCGGCCAGCGGCGAGACCGATCTACCTGGCTCCTCCAACGTGGCGTGCGTCTATCAGCAGAGCACGTTGGTCACCGGCTTGACCGTCGCGGAGAACATCAGTCTCGGCGCATATCCCACCAAGCCCTTCGGTCGGGTGGACTGGCCCGAGATGCGACGCATCGCCGCTGACCAGCTCCGAGAGTGGGGCTACGAGCACATCGTCGATGAGCGGGTCGAGGACCTCGAGCCGCTGGAGAAGAAGGTCGTCGAGGTCTGCAGGGCGCTAGCGCGGGGCGCACGAATTCTGCTGCTCGACGAGCCAACGGCCGGCCTCGACGACGGTGCTTGCAACGAACTCTTCGCGCAGATCAACAGGGCGCGCGAGCGTGGAGTCACGGTCATCTACGTCTCGCACCACCTCGATGAGATCTTCAAAGTTTGTGACGCGATCACCATCCTCCGCGACGGGCGCGATGTTCTGGAAGCCAGAGTCGATGACTTCACCGTGGAGGGCATCGTCGATGTCCTCGCAGGCGGTGACGGCCAGACCGTGGCCAGCAAGCTGGCGGACCTCGGGGAGCAAGAGATTGAGCGCCGGGTGGGCGACCCGGTCCTCGAAGCCACCGAAATCGACATCGGGGCGGTGGTGCGGAAGGTCTCCCTCACCGTTCGGGCTGGCGAGTCCGTAGGACTCACTGGTCTTGAAGGTGCTGGACATATTCAACTCGCCCAAGCCATCGTCGGGCAGATCGGCCGAGACGGCGTCGTAACCGTCGACGGTGTGCGCGTTCCCCCTGGAAGTATCCGAGTCGGGATCCGCGCCGGACTTGGCTACGTCCCCGAAGACCGCCACCACAACGGGTTCGCACCTGACATGTCGATCGAGGAAAACGCGACCCTCACCGTTCTCGACGACCTGCGGTCATGGTCCCGCCTCATCAGCAAAAGGCAACGGCGCGAGCGCTTCGATGTCCTCTCGGCCGCTTGGAGCATCAAAGCTGCCAGTCGGCAGCAGGCGATCTCCGAACTCTCAGGCGGAAACCAACAGAAGGTCGTCCTCGCCAGGGGCCTCGCAGCCGACCCGAAGGTTCTGGTGCTCATCCACCCCACCGCCGGCGTAGACGTCACCGCCAAAGAGTCCATCTACACGTCGATTCGGTCCCTCCAGAAGCAAGGATGCGCCGTCCTGATCGTCAGTTCCGACGATGACGACCTCGCCATCTGCGACCGAACGGCCGTGATGTACCGCGGCAGGCTGCACGCCGAGCTCGCCCGCGGCTGGGACGAACGGGACCTCGTTGCCGCAATCCAAGGTTCGGAGGCTCAGCCAGCATGACCATCGACAACAGATCGGCCGCCGGCCCTGTATCGGCACCAATGCACTCGACTCAGAAAGCCAACAGCGTGTCCGCACCAGCAACTGAAGAGGCCGTCTCAATCGCCTCGGAACGAAAGTTCAACCTCGGCGGCGCGGCTCGTGAGCTCGCCCTGCTCCCGGCAATCGCGGCAACGATCGTCCTCGGATCGTTCCTCTCGCCGTTCTTCCTGACCGTCAACAACCTTGTCAACAACGTGCTGGTGACCTCAGCAGTGCTCGGCATGGTCGTTCTCGCCGAGGCGGTGATCCTCATCGCCGGCAAGTTCGATCTCTCGCTGGAGTCGATCGTCGGCCTGGCACCCATGTTCGCTGTGTGGCTCGTCCTCCCGTCAGCGGCCGGCGGTGGGGGATTCGAATTCTCGCCGTGGGTCGCGATCCCGGCCATGTTCTTACTCGCAGCAGCGATCGGCCTCTTCAACGGCGCGATCGTCTCTTATCTGAAGCTCAACGCCTTCATCGTGACCCTGGCGACTCTGATCTTGATGCGCGGTGTCACTGTTGGCCTTGCTGGAGGCCAAACCCTGTCGGGCCTGCCTGACGCATTCAAGTTCCTCGGCACCGCCAAACCGCTCGGCCTCTCCATCCAGGTCTGGATCTTCGTCGGCGCTTTCGTCCTCGCCGCCGCATTCATGAAGCACCACCCCACTGGGCGCCGCCTCTACGCCCTGGGCGGCAATGAAGCAGCCGCAGCCGCAGCGGGCATCCGAACGCGGCGCTTGACGATCGGGGCGTTCGTGTTCGGCGCACTGATCGCCGCGTTCGCCGGCCTCATGCTGACCGGACGCATCGCCTCGGTCGCCTCCAACCAGGGCGAGAACCTGATCTTCACGGTGTTCGCGGCGGCCGTCATCGGTGGCATCAGTCTCGAAGGCGGCAAGGGAAGCATGTTCGGAGCCATGAGCGGCGTCGTCCTCCTAGGCCTGATCCAGAACCTGCTTGTCCTCTCCCAGGTCAAGTCCTACTGGATCGAAGCCTTCTACGGCGGGATCATCCTCGCCGCCCTGGTCCTCAACTACGTCGTCAGCAAGGCCAGGACCCGAGCCCAGGCCTGATGCTGGGCTGCCAGCGCCCGGCAGAACGAAGTCGACACTCCCGCTGGCGGAGCGGAACCGCATCACCGCCACGACTTGATCCGCCGCGACGCCACCAATGCCGAAGGAAGACCGCATGCGTCTCAAAGGAAAGACAGCCATCATCACGGGCGCTGCCCGCGGCATCGGCCGAGCCAGCGCCGAACTCTTCGCGACAGAAGGAGCACACGTCTACGCGGCCGACATCGATTTGTCGGACACGCCGGACATCGACAACATCACCTGGATCCAGCATGACGTCACAGATCTCGGGAGCTGGGAGACGCTCGTTGCCCGCGTCGTGGCCGAGAGCGACCGCGTCGACATTCTGCTCAACAACGCTGGAACCGTCGGAAGCTACGAGCCGATCGACACGATCCCACTCGAAGCATGGGACCGCGTCATCCAACTCAATCAGACTGGGCCCTTCCTCGGTATGCGAGCCGTGATCCCTGTCATGCGCGCCGCCGGTGCGGGCTCGATCATCAACGTCTCCTCGATCTGGGGTATCGCTGGAGCCGCCGGCGTGGCGGCCTACACTGCGAGCAAAGGCGCCATCCGACTGATGAGCAAGAACGCGGCGCTCAGCTACGTCGATGACGGCATCAGGGTCAATTCCCTGCACCCGGGCATCATCGAGACCCCGATGATCGAGGCCCAGGACGAATCCATCACGGCCGGTGTCGTTGGCGCGACCCCCATGAAGCGCCTGGGACGTCCGCTCGAGATCGCCTATGGCGCGCTCTTCCTCGCCAGTGATGAGTCGAGCTACATGACAGGAGCGGAACTCGTCATTGATGGCGGGTACACCGTCCCCTAGCAGCGTCATCGATGCCAGGTTGGCGGCGTCTCCTTCAGCCACTGAGCAGAGGTGCCCTGCTGGTTTGCGAGTATCAAGATACTCATGTAGTATCTACATATGCCCGGCGCGAACACCCAATTCTCGATCGCTGTCCACGTGCTGGCGGCGATCGCACACCACGAGGGAACCTTCACGTCGGAGCAACTGGCGGGCAGCGTGAATGCGAACCCTATTTTCATCAAAAGAATCCTGGTCAAGCTCTCGAAGGCGAAGCTGGTCAATTCGACTGTTGGCAAGTCGGGCGGCTATGCCTTGGCTCGAAGTCCGGAGAGCATTTCTCTCTTGGACATCTACTCTGCCGTCATTCCACCAGAACCGTTTGCTATCCACACCTATCCCGAAAACGGGGACTGTGTCGTGAGCCGCAACATCAAGCAAGTCATGAGCGACCTGCGGGCTGAGGCTACGGAGGTCCTCGAGGGGGAGCTGCGGCGGACATCACTGGCGGACGTGGTGCTCCGAATCAGGGCTAGGTCTGTCTAGCTTCATCACCTGGATGACCAAGCTCAGGGCCGGGTGGGTCTCTTTTTATCTCAATTAGATACGTTTATAGTACCTAATATTCAAAGGAAGGAACACAAAATGGCAAGGAAGACAAAGACTCCTATGAGCGCTGACAGCGCCGGAGCAAAGCGGGGCACGGACGCGCCCACGGCCGTCCTCATCGGGGTCACTGGAGGATTTGGGCACGCATTGGCCAAGCTCCTCGCTGACGAGGGCTTTCGGCTGGTGCTCGCGGCACGGAGCGAGAACGATGCTGCGGCGCTGACCGGCCGGAACGACGGTTCGTCGATCTACGTGCGCACCGACGTCTCCGATCCGGCGAGCCTCGAAAAGCTGGTGGCCTCATCCTTTGATCACCTCGGCCGGATCGATGCGGTGGTCAATCTCGCGGGCATCTCACCGCGCAAAGCCATGGAGGAATACACGCCGGCCGACGTCGACTCGCTACTCGCGGTGAACGTGAAGGGGCCCATCTTCGTGACCCAGGCATTCCTCCCCGGGCTGCGCAAGCAGACCGGCGACAGCATCGTCGTCCACCTCGGCGGCGCCATGGATGGCCGCGTGGGCCTCCCGTTCATGAGCGCTTATGCGGCGACCCGCGGCGCACTGGCCGGCTACGTGCAAGCCTCCAACCGTGAGCTGGCCGGGACCAACGTGATGCTTTCGTTCTTCGGGCCTGCGCCAGCCAACACGGAGTCGGAGTCCGCATTCTTCGACATGTGGCGCGAGATGGGCGTCACCCTCGTAGAGCCCGAGGCAGTGGCACGCGAAATCCTCACAACGATCCGTAAGCGGCAGCGAGTCCATGTCATGGGCGGCCCGATGCTCAGGATGATGTCCGCCGTGAATGCCGTATCGACGTCTGCTGCCGACGCGATCGGTCTGCGGCGATTCTCGAAGCTCGTCAAGCAGCATCATCCCCGCTGATCTTTCACTCGGCACGCCTCGCGCGCTAGACCGCCCCGAGATCTTGCCAGCGTGCGCTGTGCGTCAATCAGAACGCGCATCGCACGCTGGCCTGATCGCCGAAGGTCAAAATCCTTCCTCCGGCGACGGGCATTCACCCGACCAGATCAGACGATGTTGCCGATCGATCCGCCGTCGACGCCATACACGCTGGAGGTCACGTACGAGGCGAGATCGGAGGCGAGGAACACGACGACGTTGGCGACCTCCTGGGGCTGGCCGATTCGAGCCAGCGGAAGATTGCGTGCCTTCATCTCCGCTTCGATCGACTCCTCGCGGGGAACGTCGTGGATCGCGGCGAAGGTGTCGGCAAGCCCGCCGGGCATCGACCACATCGGTGACATCGTTGCCCCTGCTGCGACCGCGTTGACGCGGATGCGGGGTCCTTCGGACTTCGCGAGCGAGGTGGTGAAGGAGAGGACTGCTGCCTTCGATGCGGCGTAGTCAGGGCCGCCGACGATGGGCTGGCGCCCGAGGTCTGAGGCATTGTTGATGATGACGCCGGAACCGGCTGCCCGCATGCGCGGTAACAGATGCGTGGCCGCGCGCACCTGGCTGAGGAAGTTCAGTTGCAGGGTGTCGACCCAGTCCTGGTCGGTGAGGGTGTCGAAGAGACCGAGGCTGCCGGCACCGACATTGTTGAAGAGCACGTCGACATGGCCGTCGTAGGGGGCGAGCGCCGCGTCCAGACCGGAGGTCATGCCCTCGAGCGTGCTGAGATCGGCGACGGCGTGGCTCACCTGGGTGGGGGCCAGTTGTTCAGCGAGGGCGATCAGCCCGCCCTCGTCACGATCGAGAAGTGCTAGCCGTGCCCCCTCCGCTGCGAAGGCCCTGGCGCTGGCCGCGCCGATCCCGGAGGCAGCGCCGGTGATGACGACGATCTTGTCGTTGAGTCCTGTATCCATGATGTGGGAGCCTCTCCTGCTCGTCGTGATTCACAGTTCGGGTTGCGATGTCGAGGATCCGTCGGATTCGTCGGGCGCGAGCATCACCTTGACGTTGGTGGCGGTGTCCTGGGCGGCGGCGAGCGCTTCGACGCCGCGGGAGAGCGGGAAGATCTCCGACACGATCGACGAGAGATCGAGCCCGCTGTTGCGTACGAAGCGGATTGCTGTGGGCCAGATCGAAGCCGGGGCGCCGACGGAGGTGCGGACCACGAGGTCACGCTCTTGGATCAGGCCGAGCCTAGCGGGCACGGCCGTCGGACGGGAGACACCCATCAGCAGAACCCGGCCACCGTTGTCGGCGCTCTCGAGCGCGTTGGCCTGGGCAAACGGGTTCCCGGACGCCTCGACGACGAGGTCTGCGTGGGGTCGACCGGTAGCGGTGGCGGCAAGGTCGGGTACGTCACCGTCGGTTGGGTCAAGGGCCGCGATCGCGCCCAGCTCGAGGGCACGCTTGCGTCGGACCTCGCTCGGGTCGAACACGACGACCTGGGCGCCGGCGTGGTGACTCTGCAGGAGCGCGTTCAGACCGATGGCGCCGAGGCCATGGATGTGTACGGTGTCGGCGGCGTTCACCCCTCCGGTGCTGGTGAGGCCCTGGAGGACGCAGGCGAACGGTTCGATGACGGCCGCGCTGAGCATGCTGGTGTTGTCAGGGACATGGAAGCACAGGGACGCGGGAACGGTGAAGCGCTCGGCGGCTGCGCCGTCGTGGGTGACGCCGAACCAGTCGTTGCCGCCGAGGTGTCCGTGTCCGAGCACGCGATCGCCGGGCTGGAAACGTGTCACCTCGGCTCCGACGGCCTCGACAGTTCCGGACCACTCGTGGCCGAGCGAGTGTGGGTAGTTGATCCGGAATGTGTCCGGCATCCGTCCATGCAGGATCTCCGCGTCGGTTCCGCAGATTCCCACGTAGCTCATCCGTACGGTGATGTCTCCGGGTCCCATCGGCTCTGCCTGCCGATCGTGGACGTAAGGGGTGATGACGCCGTCGACCTTGCGGACGCTGAGGGTCGTCGACCCCAGGGCACCAGTCATTGCATTCACGGGGTCTCCTCTGTGGCGATGTCGGGAAGGGCAGCGCCGGCGTACGCGGCCTCGAGCAGGATCGTCAGGTCGCGCTTGCTGACCGGTCGTGGATTGCTGTATGGCGCGTCGGCTGCCTGGCGGACCACCTCGCCGATGCCGTGCTCGGGCATGCCGATCGCCGCAAGCGAATCCGGTACGCCCAGCTGCAGTGCGGTCTCCCTGACCAGGCGTGCAGGAGACGGTGAGCCGGTGGCCCGCACCAGCGCAGCCTGGGCATCGGGCGCTGCCGGCAGGTTGAAGGCCATGACGTAGGGCAGCACCACCGCGTGGGTCTCGGCATGCGGCAGGTCGAAGGTGCCGCCGAGGATGTGGCAGAGCTTGTGATGGAGCCCCATGGTCGTGGCACCGAGGACTGCACCGCACAGCCACGCTGCGTACAGGGCCTCGGACCTGCCGTCGAGGTCTGTCGGGTCCGATGCGACGGACGGCAGAGATCGCAGCATGGTGGCCACGCCTTCGGCTGCCATCAGAGACAGCATCGGGGATGTGTCCGGGGCGTACAGGCCTTCTACGGCGTGCGCTACGGCGTTGATCCCGCTGGTCACCGACACGGCTACCGGGAGGCCCACGGTGAGGGTGGGGTCGTACACCACGGCGCGGGGCAGGACTCGAGGGTCGCGACCGGTCCGCTTGACCGAGTTTTCGGTGAGACCCCAGATAGGGGTCATCTCGGAGCCGGCATAGGTGGTGGGAACGGCGATGATCGGCAGGTCGGACTCCAGTGCGATCGCCTTCCCGAGGCCAGTGGTCGATCCTCCGCCGACGCAGACGACCGCGTCGGCGCCGACGTCGGCGATGTGGGCGCGTGCAGCGCGTGCAGCGTCGGCAGGGACGTGCATGACCGCCCGGGGGTAGACGCCGCCACCGGCAGCCCCGAGGATCGCGTTGACTCGTTCCCCGAGCGCCACCTGTTCGGGCGTGGTGACCACGACGGCCTTCGTTCCGCCGACGGCTGCCAGCTCCTCGGGCAGCGACTCGACGGCATGTTCGGCGAACCGGACTCGCATCGGGAGCGCTTCGTAGAGGAAGGGTCGCATCAGCGCGCGGCCTCCTCGTCATCGCGGTGGAGCGTGATGTCGATCTGGGCTTCCACGAAATCGCCCTCGACCCCACACGGGTTGGCGACGCCCGCCGTACGCGGGACGAAGTCGCGGACCAGTGAGCTCTTGACCGCGAACACCGCGTCGGAGTCGAGGTAATCGGTGCCGTTTACGAAGATGTGCGTCGTGAGCTCTCGGTGAGCGGGCGCCGTGACGATGAAGTGGATGTGAGCTGGACGGTACGCATGGCGTCCGGTGGCGGCGAGCAGCTCACCGACGGGCCCGTCGGTCGGAATCGGGTAGTGCGCCGGGACGATCGACTCGAAGTAGAAGCGGCCCTGGTCGTCCGCAGTGAAAAGGCCACGGCCGTTCCCCTGCGGCTGGAGATCCGGCTGCTGTACGTCGTAGAACCCTTGGGCATCGGCCTGCCAGACGTCCACGCGAGCATGCGGCACCGGGCGGCCCTGTTCATCGCGGATGGTGCCGTGGATGACGCACTTCTGGCCGGTGCTGGCAGGCGAGATGTTCGCGCCCAGCTCTCGAACGGGTGAATCGACCATGTGGAACGGGCCAAGGACTGTGGAGTCGGTGGCGTCGGGAAGCTCGACGTCGTTGAGGGTCTCGACCTGCATCGACAGACCCAGTACGTCTGAGAGGAGGATGAACTCCTGACGCACGGCGTCGCACTTCTGCCCGGTCCGGGTGAGGAAATCGATGGCGCTCTCCCACTCCTCGAAGGTGAGGCCGACCTCGGTGACAAAGGAGTGCGCGTGCCGCGTGAGGCTCTGGAGGATCTCCTTGAGACGGGGATCTGTGGTCTGCTCGAAGCTCGCCACGACGGTGTCGACGAGGGTCTCGGAGGATGTCGTAGTGGTGGTCATCGCGGTGCTCCTGTCGGACGCGGGGTGGGCTGGTAGGCGAGCAGTAGCCACCGTGATCCCTCTTTGATCCATACGGCGATACACGTGTTGTCGATCGTCTTCTGCTTGCCCCCGACGGTGAGGTGGGCGCGCATCTCACCGACGACGACGGCGGTGTCTCCGGTCAGCACGATCTCGGTGATCGGATGCTCGATGTTGTGGTAGTCGAGGTCGCCGTTGACCAGCGTGCTGAGGTACTCCTCGAGGGTGTCTCGGCGGCCATCGGAGTGGGCGTAGGTGAGGCTTGGGTGAGCAATTGCGCGGAAGGCGTCAGCGTCTGCGGTGAGGGCGGCCGCATAGCGGGCTTCTTCGGCCGCGACGATGCTCGCGTGGTCGGTGTCGCTGGTGGTCTGGGACATGCGTGTTTCTCCTGAGGTTGCGTCGCGTGGGCGGTGACGGTCAGGCGCTGGAGCCTTCGGCTCCGGTGCGGAAGTCGAAGCCGGTGGTGAGCCCGCCATCGGCGGTGACTGTGGTCCCGAGCAGCGCTGAGGAGGCTGGGCTCAGCAGATACAACGCTGCGTTGGCGACCTGGTCGACCCCGGTGATCCGGCCACGAGGCTGGCGGGCCTCGCGGGTCGCCAAGAACTTGTCAGGGTCACCTGCCGAGGCGAGGTGACGCTCGAACAGGCCGGCTCGCATAGGACCAGGCGCCAAGACGTTGAACTGCACCTTTGTGCGCGCATAGTCCAGTGTGATCGTACGAAGCGCGGCGCTGACCGCAGCCTTGCTGGAGGCGTACGCAGCCAGTTGCTGCTCACCGAAGTCGGCGTCGATGCTGCTGACCGCGACGACGGCGGCATGCGGGGCCTCGATCATCACCGGCAACAAGGTGCGCAGGGCGAGGATCTGGCCGAAGACGTTGGTCTCCCAGCTGTCGCGCCAGGTGCTGATGTCCTCATCCAGCAGAGTGCCCACCTTGAGGACAGCTGCGGAGCCGACGTAGCCGAGACTCGAATCGGGGTCGAGGAGGTCGCGTACCGTGTCCCAGGTGCTTTGTGCGCTGACGCTCCCTTGCACATGAACGTATCCATCTGGTGCATCTTCAGCGGCAGGGCCGACGTCGACACCGATCACGCGTACGCGGCAGTCCAGCAACTGTCGAGAGATCTCCTTGCCGAGGCCGCTGGCGGTGCCGGTGACGACCACGGTCTCGGGAAGCTCGACGGTCCAGTTCTTCACGATGTGTCTTCCTACTTTCCGACGGCCTGGTCGCAGCTGTCGATGTTGTTCTTGTCGATCGGACGCGGGGTCAGGTACTGGACGTTCTCGACTTGCTCCTCGGCGAGGATGGCGCTGGTCGCCTCGACGGCGAGGGCGGCGTCCTCGAACGGGTCCTGCAGGACGGTCGCGTACTGGGTGCCGTCAGTGATGGCGCGGTAGCCCTCGATCGAGCAGTTGTGCCCGACCATGACCAGCTTGGCGGGGTCGATTCCTTGACGTCGCGCCGCCACCAGTGCGCCAGCCATCATGTTGTCGGCCTCGGAGTACATCCCGACGATGTTGTCGTTTCGGGTCTGGGTGAACAGAGCAGCCGAAGCCGACGTCGAGATGGTCTGGTCCCAGTTACCCGGTTGCGAGGCCACGACCTTGATCTTTGGTGCGCGCTCAGCCAGCTCGGCTTCGAAACCCTTGAGTCGATCGATGGTCGGCGGGGCGCCCAGTGGTCCGAGCAGCGCGACGACGTTGCCCGAGTCCCCATAGCCCTTGGCCTTGAAGCCCTCGACCATGGCGCGGGCCGCAGCGCGACCGTTCTCGATGTCGTTCGGGCCGGTGTAGGCGGTCCACAGGCTGGTGTCTTCGGTCTGCGGATAGGAGTTGGAGACCACGACCGGGATCCCGGAACGCTTGATCCGGACCAACGACGGAATGATCGCTCGTGAGTCGGCTGGCCAGACCACGATGGCGTCCGGATTCGTGCTGATCGCCTGGGTGACCTGCTGGGCCTGCTCTGCCGCGTTGAACTCGTTGACGACGACGCGCAGGTCGACGCCTTCCTCAGCCATCGCTTCCTTGAAGGCTTCGGTGTGCTTCGCGCAGTAGTCGCACGTCTGCGAGACGGTGAGCAGCACGACCTGCTTTCGGTTGTCGTCCTGCGTCTCAGCGGCGCCGCAACCGGCGGAGACACTGGCCAGCAGCACGAGGCAGAGCAGCGCCCCGAGGGCTCGGGTTCGTTCAAGCAATTGCATTCGGGGCCTCTTCCAGGGAATCGGAGACGCGGTTCACCAGTCGGGCGACGAGCCGGTCCAGTGGAGCCTCAAGCAGGAGGATGACGAGCAGGATCACGCCCGATACCAGCTGCACCGCGGCGGTGGCAGCACCGTGGAAGCTCAGCACGTTGCTGATCACGGAGAGCAGGAAGGCTCCGGCGACGACGCCGATGAGGCGGCCCTTCCCGCCGGTGAGGGCGACCCCGCCGATGATGGCGGCCGTTACCGCTTGCAGGAGGAAGTCCAGGTCACCACCGGGCTGACCGGCAGCCAGGGACAGGGCCTGCAAGGATCCGGCCACGCCGGCGAAGGTGGAGCTGATGACGAATACGCCGATCAGAGTGCGGCCGGTGGGGAGTCCGGAGACCCGTGCTCTGTCGATGTCGCTGCCGATAGCGCGTACGTTCATGCCGAACCACGTCCGGGAAAGTGTGAGCAGCAGCAGGATGGTGAGTGCCAGCGCCACGATGCTGCGTGGCGAGAGAACGGCCGCGACCGGGTCGTCGAGCCAGAGGCCGAACTGATAGTTCGACATCGTGACGACGTCGCCACCTGTCACCCAGTAGCCCATCCCGGTGGTTGCCACCAGGGTGCCCACGGTGACGGCGAGCGATGGGATGGCGAACCGCCAGGTGAGGTAACCGTTCAGCGCCCCAACGAGCGCACAGACGAGGATGGCCACGACGATCCCTACGGCGATCCCCGAACTCTGTCCGATCTTGACCGCAATGAGCCCGGCCAGCGGTATCACCCCGGCGATGGACAGATCGAACTCGCCGGCGAGCATCACGGCAGCGAGACCGCACGCCACCAGCGCCAGGGTCGAGAAGCTCTGACCGAGAGCGAACAAGTTGCCGGAGTTCGTGTAGCCCGGTGTCGTGCCGATGGCGATGAGCAGCGCGACGAGCGCGGCGCCCGCGGCCAGCCACGTACGAATGTTCCAGTAGACGTTGATCATGGTTTACCGCCTTCCCGCTGCAGCGGGCTTCGCGCTGGCTCCCGTGACGACCACGGCGACGAGCACCAAGACGCCCTGGAAGATCAGCTGGTCTTCGTAGGAGAGCCCCATCAGGACGAGCATGTTGGCCAAGAGCCCGACGAGGAACGCGCCGACGGCGGCGTTGACCGGGTTCCCCAGTCCGCCTTTGACGCTGATCCCGCCGACGACGACGGCGACGATGGCGTCGAAGCCGTAGCTTGCTCCCAGGGTGAGGTTGCCCTGGCCGGACTCCGCGGCCAACAGCGCGCCAGCCAGGGCCGCAAGGGTCCCGGAGATGATGAATGCCGCGACCACGCGTGGCCAGGATCGCAGCCCCGCG
This sequence comes from Nocardioides sp. NBC_00850, assembly GCF_045207335.1. Taxonomy (NCBI): domain Bacteria; kingdom Bacillati; phylum Actinomycetota; class Actinomycetes; order Propionibacteriales; family Nocardioidaceae; genus Nocardioides; species Nocardioides sp. NBC_00850. The sequence continues at coordinate 4,271,744 of NZ_CP108845.1, read as the reverse complement.
ACCGCGGCGGCCTTTTCGTTGAGCCCGATCAGGGTGATCGTGCGGCCCAGGTTGGTGTAGCGGTAGAGCAGTGCCGCCGCGGCGGTTACTGCGAAGAACACGAGGACCTCGAGTGGCAACGTGCCGAAGAGCATCGTCGCGAACACCGAGGCGTCGCCTTCGCCCGTGATGTTGAGCCCGCCGGTCACCAGCTGGGCAACGCCCAGAATGATCGCCGAGGCTGCGATGGTGGTGACGATGGGGTTGGTGTGCGCCAGCCCCACCAGAACACCCTGGGCCAGGCCGGTGGCGGCACCGAAAGCAACCGCGAGCGCCATCGCGATCCAGGGTCCGAGGTGCAGGTTGGCCGCGAAGATGATCGCCGCGGTGGCGACCACCGCACTGAGCGACAGGGAGAAGATCCGGCCGGCCATGGTGATCAGGCTCAGCCCCACGGCGACGATGCCGACCAACGAGACGGAGAGCATCAATGCTCGGAGGTTGTTCGCCGAGGCGAATCCAGAGACGAAGATGCACGCGAGCACGAACAGGACCGCGGTCACCGCGCCGATCGCTCCCGGCCCGCTCATCGAACGGTGCGACGGGCGTTGAGACCTGGGGCGTCGAGGGACTGGGGTGGCCAGCACGGCGGAGTCGGACTGGGTGGTCATGCTGCGCCTCCATGGAGGATCTCGGCCAGCAGCTGTGCGTCTGTGATGCTGCCGGTGGGTCGATCTGCAACTACACGCCCGCGGAACATCGTGATCACGCGATCGCCGAGCTCGCGGAGCTCCACGATGTCGCTGGAGTAGACGATGACGGCGACGTTCTCGTGTGCGAGGGCGCGTACCGCTTTGTAGATCTCTGCTCGGGCTCCGATGTCGACGCCACGGGTGGGCTCGTTGAGAACCAGGACCTTGGGCAAGGTCGCGAGCGCCCGGGCGATGGCGATCTTCTGTTGGTTGCCTCCGCTCAGAGTGCCGACCGGGGTAGCAATTCGGTCAGGGTCGAAGGCCACCTTGGTCGCCAGCTCTCTGGCCAGTCGCCTCTCGCGGCGGCCGCTGATCACACCGCGACGCGACGTTCTCCGGAGCGCACCGGAGCTGATGTTTCCCGCAACCGGATAGTTCAGGAACACGCCCTCTACGGTGCGGTCGGCGGAGACGTACGCGATGCCGTCGGCCTGCGATGCGGGGCGGGAACCAACCCGAACGCGTTGCCCGTCGATGCTCACCGATCCGGTTGAGACGTTCGCCAGCCCCGCCAGTGCCCGGATCACCTGATCCGCGCCCGATCCGATCTGGCCGAAGAGAGTGAGGACCTCCCCGGCCCGGGCGGTGAACGTCACGTCTCCGAAATGGTGCGGGACAGTGAGGCCGGACACGGTGAGGTCGCGCCGTTCCTCGACTGCCGGCAGTCCTGCGATGGGTTGGGCGGACTCGGCGCTGTGCTCGTGGCCGAGCATCATCGTGACGACCTCGTCCATCGTGAACTCGGCTGTAGGCCCGGTAGCAACCACCTTCCCCGAGCGCATGACCGTGATCCGGTCAGCAAGTGTGAACACCTCACCGAGCCTGTGAGTGATGTAGACAATGCTGTGCCCCTGAGCGACGAGCTTGCGCACGACCTCGTGTACCCGCTCGATCTCGACGTCGGACAACGTCGCGGTGGGCTCGTCGAGGATCAGCACATTGGCATCGGCATAGAGCCCACGCGCGATCTCGAGCAGCTGGCGCTGCGCGAGGGGCAGCGCCTCGACCGGCATGTCCGGGTCGACACCTCCGAGACCAGCCGCTCCCAGTGCAGCGACCAAGCCCGGCTCAAGCGCCTTGTGATCGACAAGCAGGCCGCGGGCCGCACGGCGACTCAGCTCCATGTTCTCGCGCACCGACATCTCGGGCATTACCGAAAGCTCCTGGAAAACCATCGCGACGTCGAGCTCGCCGTCGCGGGAGCCCACCAGCTCGCCTTCGTCAGGTGCGTACACACCGGCGATGATCTTCATCAGCGTGCTCTTGCCAGCGCCGTTCTCCCCGAGCAGGGCATGCACCTCACCGCCGTAGAACTTCATCGAGACGTCGGTCAGTGCCTGCGTGCCACCGAAGGCCTTGCTGACCCCGGACACACGCATCAACGGGACGTCGTCAACCACGGTCTGTGACACATCCATCTCCTCAGTCGTCAGTGTGCGCTTCGTCACTGCAAGCGCTCGCATAAGCATGTCTCTGCAACCGCTTGCTGTCAACGTGCAGATGCGTCAGAATTGAAATCGGCAGGTCATCGGCGTGAAAATTTGCGCCAATCCGCGCGCGGATGAGGCATCATTGGGCCTCGATCTGCAGCCGCTCTCACTGGTCCACCCCTAGCAGCCCCGGCTGTCGATGATCCTTCGGAGGAATAGATGCGTGCTCGACTCGCCGATGTCGCCAAACTGGCGAAGGTGCATCCAGCGACAGCCTCTCGCGCACTCAACGAGCGCACCCGCGGCCTCGTCAGTCAGGAGACGCTGGAGAGGGTGACCGCAGCGGCTCAAGAGCTGAACTACCTTCCAGACACCGCCGCCCGGAGCCTGGCGAGCGCCAAGAGCTCGACCATCGGCGTGGTCGTCGGCGACTTGGCGGTTCCGCTGTTCGCGCCGATGATCCGCGGAATCGACGACGTCGCCTGGGCCGCCGGATACAGCACCCTCGTCGTTGACACCGACAACGACCGCAAACGCGAGCTGACACATCTGCGGAACCTTCACGCCCAACGTGTCGACGGTCTCATCGTGACGACGTCGATCGTGGGGGATCCCGAAGGGCCAGAACGGTTCGCGAACGTCGCACCGACGGTGAGCCTGCTCCGTGTTGCAGAGGGCTCACTCGGGCCCGAGGTCGTCAGCAACGATGACCAGGGAATGCGGCAGATCATCAATCATCTGGTCGAACACGGACACTCCCGCATCGCTCTCGTCGCCGGACCGCCGCAGGTCAGCACGTCGCTGGCCCGTCTCCGCGGCTACCGCAACGCGCTGTGCGACCGCGGACTCGAGCCTGACCAGTCCCTTATCGCGACGATCGATCACATCGACCCCGACCGTGGCCGGGAAGCTGCTCGCCGACTCGTCCAGGACACGGACTGCACAGCCATCGTGGGCTTCAACGATCTGGTCACCTTCGGTGTCCTCAAGGAACTCCGGGCGCTAGGCGTCCGATGCCCTGACGACATCAGCGTCGTGGGCTACAGCGACGTGCCAACCGCTGACCTGGTCGTCCCCCCGCTGACTACGGTTTCAGTCGACCACTACGCGATGGGAGCCGAAGCCGCCCGACTGCTACTCGACATCATCACCGGCGTCTCCAACGGCGCCTCGAAGGCCATCCAGCTACCTGTCAGGCTGGTAGAGCGCGAGTCTGTCGGTCCGGCAAGGCCCAGAACGCCACTTCGCTGAAGTGTCCGCAGGCCCTGGCGGGCAGTCAACAGTGACGACCGGCGTGCGGCATCGGACGAGTGCGTCGGGTGTTGGGTCCCCAGCACCCGGTAGATCAGGCGGCAGGCCTTGCGGGCGAGCGCGAGACGGGCCTGGATCGGCACCATCCAGCGCGCATGCAGTTCAGCGAACGACGGCAGTACAGCGACAGATCGCCATTCGTGCTGAGTCTCGATTCAGCGGGGCTGCCCTTGATCTCGACGCTGTCCGTCCCAAGGAGGACGACGTCATGACATGGTCGACAGTCGCCACTTCGGCTCAGGCGTCACTACAGGCTGGGTACGAGGCGACGGCTTGGGCATTGCGGTCGAGTAGGAGGTTGACACATCTCCGCGCCTGCTCCTCCAGTTTAAAATTAGAGTTGCCCAACGCGCGGTCACCGCGCGTGCCAACTGCGCGAGGGGACTTGAAGTCCGCCGCTCTGGCGCGGATCCTTGAGCCGTCCAATGTCGACGGTGCTGGCCATGAAGCGTGCAGCGAGGGGCATCGCTGAGCGCATCACCTCGAATTCTGCGGAGCTTGCCAGGGCATCTCCGACAAGATCCGTCGAGTCCGCGCTCCGACAGCATGAACAGGTGTGGATCGCGACGTGTTGTCCAGGCGCGCGGCGGCCACGTTGACTGGTAGAGGGCGTCTGAACTCGATCTGGTCGGCTACGCTGCTGGGACAATTTGAGAGGGGTCGTGGCCGCTGGTGCCCCCATAGTGCCCCCATAGGGTGCGATAAGTTCTCGTGAAATGCGAGAAACCCCAGGTCTCCCTGGGGTTTCTCTCTGTGCGCGAGGGGGGACTTGAACCCCCACCCACTAATACGTGGACTAGCACCTCAAGCTAGCGCGTCTGCCTATTCCGCCACCCGCGCGCAACAGGAAGAACATTATCAGGAGGGGGCCGGGGTGCCGAATCGGGGGCCTGTGGCGGGATGGGCCAATGATGACAGTGGGGCGCGGGGGTGAATCGGGTAGACCCGTGTGGAGGCGTGGGGCACGCTGGACGCAGCGAGGGAGACAAGCCCTCGATCTCGTGGAGGTGGTTCGATGCTCTCTCTGATCGTGATGATCGGGTTCCTCGCCATCGTCGTGGCGCTCGGGGCCGGTGTCGTACTTGCGGTGCGCCAGGGACGCGGTGACGGTGCGACGGATCTCGACGGTGACGGGGTGCCCTATGACGGCGTCGGTGCGATCGGACGTACGAAGGTCGAGGAGGAACGAGCCCAGGCAGGGAGCCTGGACTCGCTGGGAGATGCGGGTGGACCGAGTCCGAGCACGGCTGAGGTGGAGGCGGCTCGTCGGCTCGATGAGGAGTCGCGCCGGCGGCGCTGAGCCTGCGCTCGACCTACCTGTCAGGATCAGGCCGGGAGGAGGGCGCGGGCGGGGTGGTTGCTGGTGACCATCCAGACGCGCTTGTCGTGCACGAAACGGCGCAGGCGGCCGGGGTTGTCGACGGTCCAGACGAGGACCTTGATGTTGCGGCGGTGGGCCCAGCGCAGCAGCCAGACGTCGGCGAGGCGGTGCTCGACGACGACCAGGTTGGAGCGGCAGCGGCGGATGCGGCCCTCGGGGAAGAACTCCGAGAGCTTGAGGCGGACGAGCTTGAGCGGGTGGTGGCGGAAGTCGACGCCACCGAGGGAGAGGCCGACGAGCGTCTCAGGGGCGCGGAGGTCGGCCCAGTCGCGCAGGACGCGTACGGACTCGTCGACCATCGTGGTCACGATGAAGCTCTCGTTCATCACCTCGAGGGCGATCTCGGCGGCGTCGACCTCGTGCGGGAGGCCGAGGTGGTTCGACGGCGAGGCGAACTTGAGGTCGATGTGGGCGTGCTTGCCGTGGGAAGCGAGCAGCTCGAGCGCCTCCCGGTAGCGCACCAGGCGGAACGGTGCGAGCCTCGAGAGCGCTGCGTACGTCCGGTCCTCGATCTTCACCCTGCGGCCGATGCGGTCGCGGATGTGGCCGTCGTGGTGGAGGACGAACTCGCCGTCGCGGGTGCGGTGCACGTCGAACTCGACGTAGTCGACCTCCATCCGCACGGCCTCCAGAAGCGACTCCCAGGAGTTGTCACGGTGCCCCGACTGACGCGCCGCGGCACGGTGAGCGGAGAGGAGGGCACGCTTCTGCATACGCCAATGGAAACCCACGCATCCAACCGCACTGAAATCCTCAGGTTGCGCATAGGTGGACGTCAGGGGGCGGTTTGTCGCATGCGGTCGATACGGTGGCGGTATGACCAGCGCCGAGACCGAGGTCGTCGACCTCTGCCGTGACCTGATCCGCATCGACACCAGCAACTACGGAAACGACCCGGGCCCGGGGGAGCGGAAGGCGGCCGAGTACGTCGCGGCGCAGCTCGACGAGGTCGGCATCTCCTCCGAGATCTACGAGTCGGAGCACGGGCGGGCCTCGGTCGTCGCGCAGTGGGGCGGGTCCTCCGGTGACGGGCTGCTCCTCCACGGTCACCTCGACGTCGTCCCCGCCGCGGCGCACGACTGGCAGGTCGACCCGTTCTCCGGGGAGATCCAGGACGGGTACGTCTGGGGGCGAGGCGCTGTCGACATGAAGGACTTCGACGCGATGCTGCTCGCGGTCGTCCGGGAGCGCCAGCGCACCGGGCGGATCCCCGAGCGCCCGATCACGCTCGCCTTCACCGCCGACGAGGAGGCCGGCGGGATGAAGGGCGCCCATGTGCTCGTCGAGGACCATCCCGACCTGCTCGCCCACTGCACCGAGGCGGTCGGTGAGGTCGGTGGCTTCTCGACCACGGTGAAGGGACGCCGTCTCTACCTCATCGAGGCCGCCGAGAAGGGCATGGCCTGGATGAAGCTGACCGCCCGCGGAACCGCAGGGCACGGCTCGATGATCAACCGCGACAACCCGATCACCAGGCTCTCCGGCGCGATCGCCCGCATCGGCGCCCACGAGTGGCCGGTGCAGCTGACCCCGACGATGCAGACGCTGCTCGCGGCGGTCGGTGAGATCGCGGGGGAGGAGCCGACCCCGGAGAACGCCGAGCGTCTCGTAGAGGAGTTCGGCCCGGCCGCCAGGATGATCGGAGCCACCCTGCGCAACGTGACAAACCCGACGATGACCAGCGCCGGCTACAAGGTCAACGTGATCCCCACCGAGGCCACCGCCCACGTCGACGGCCGCTTCCTGCCCGGCTTCGAGGACGACTTCTTCGAGACGCTGCGCAAGCTGTGCGGCGAGGGGATCGACATCGAGTTCGACCAGAACCAGATGCCCTGGGAGACCCCCTACGACGGCGCTCTCGTCGCCGCCATGGAGCGCTCGCTGATCGCCGAGGACCCCGACGCTCTGGTCGCCCCCTACCTCATGTCCGCCGGCACCGACGCCAAGCACTTCAAGCGGCTCGGGATGAGGACGTACGGCTTCGCGCCGCTGAGACTGCCCGAGGAGCTTGACTTCACCGCGCTCTTCCACGGCGTGGACGAGCGGGTGCCCGTCGACGCGCTCCAGTTCGGCGCGCGGGTCATGGACCGCTTCCTCGACCAGGTCTGAGGAGCCGATCGCGCCGAGTCGGCTCGTTACGACGAGCCGACTCGGCGTCGGTTCAGGGGACTAGGGCGGTGAGGGTGTTCTCGCTCAGGGTGGCGACCTCGGCGTGGCCGGTGCGGTGGGCCCAGGCGGCGACCGAGATGGCGTCGCGGATCTGGAGGCGGTGCCAGGCCTCGGGCTCGCGGGGGTCGGAGCCGTAGCCCTCGAGGAAGGCCTTCTCGAAGGTGTCGTTGCGGGGGAAGTCCTGCGCGGAGAGCCGGGAGAGGTCGTAGAGGGCGGGGCGGAAGCCGAACCGGCCGGAGTCGATCACGCGCAGGGTGCCCGCGTCGAGGACCCAGCTGGTTGGCTGCCAGTCGCCGTGGGTGGGGACGAGGACCGTCGTCGGCGTCGGCCACGAGGTGATCTCGGTGCGAAGACGCTCGGTGAGATCGGCCCCGAGTCCCGCGCCGTCCAGCGAGGCGAGGGCGCGCTCGTCGAGCTCCGGCTCGTAGTCCTCGTCCTCGACGCTGGCCTGGCCGTGGAACGTCGCCAGCAGCTCGCCCGCCTGACGGTAGATCTCGGGGTCGTGGATGGCGGCCGAGGTGCTCGCGGGCTCGCCGTCGAGGTGGGTCATCACGATGATGCGGGCGTCCAGGTCGGCCTCGACGAGGCTCGGCGCGCGGCCGGCGTCGGTCCAGGGGGCCAGCCAGCTGCGGTGGGCCGCGAGCTCGCGGTCGATGTGGCGTACGCCTTCTGTCGTGGTCTTCACCAGGAACCGGTCGTCACCGGCTGAGAGCACGAGGGCGGTGGTGCCGGCGCGGTGCAGTGCGCTGCGGTCGGAGACCACCTCGGCTCCGGGGAGCCACTGGTCGAGGAGGTCGCGCTGGGCGGGGGTCAGGGTGTCGAGTGCCGAGATCACGGGCGGATCCTGCCAGCGCTGGGCAGCCATGACGGCCGTGTCGCGGCGACATGTCCATGTTGTTGGCGCCTTGTGGGCGCCGGTTATCCAGATCGGCCCAGATGAGCCCGGATAGGTCAGATCGGGAGGATGACCTCGGCGTTGAACGTCTCGACGACGGGCTCACCGGCGAGGTTGGGTCCGATGCTGGTCAGGTTCGCGTTGCCGATCGGACCGATCCGCATCCAGGTCGCAGGCGGGGCGTTGAGCACCTCGCGTACGAACCAGGCGACCACGAACGCATGGGTGACCAGCACGACCTCCTCGTCGTGGTGCTCGAACCAGAGCTCGTGCCAGGCGGCGGTGAGCTCGGCGCCGTCGAGGTCGCGCTCGGCCTCCGGGACGTCGTGGAACCACTCCCAACGGTGGGTCGGGTAGTCGCCGCTACGCGCGGGTGACGGCACCGGGGTGCGGTCGGCGAGGAGGTCGGAGACGGCAGCGCCGGCGCCGAGGTTCTCGGTGAGGACGGTGGCCGTCTCGGACGTACGCCTGCTCGGGCCGTGCAGGACCTGGCGGACGGGACGGAACGCGAGTCGGTTGGCGAGCGCCTGGACCTGGCGTCGGCCGAAATCGGAGAGGCCGGGGTCGACAGTGTCCCCGCCGGCGGCTTCGCCGTGGCGTACGAGATGGATCACTCGCAGGACCCTATTATCTGGACGCGCGAGGAGCGCGGAGACGCGCTCAGACCGTCAGCCGCTGCCGGATGATCTTGCGCCGAAGCGTCACCCGGCGGGTGCCGTCGGCGGTGATCCGGACGCGGTCGAGCTCCCAGCCGCCGTGCTCGGCGCGCTCGACGAGGAGCTTGGTGACGATGTTGCGGGAGAACTCACGCGAGAAGATCACCTTGTCGTACTCCCACATCACTCCCGGGCGGGGCGGACGGCGTTCGGCTCGAGCCAAGGCAGCACTCCTTCTGATGGACTACTCAGGAGAACCAGTGTGCCTGAAGAGATGTTCCCTCGGGGTGGTGTTTTCAGTCCCGGGAATCAGACGGCGGAGACGTCGTCGAGAGCGAGCGCGATCTCGGGCGGGAGAGTGAGGTCGGCGACCTGCAGCGCCTCCTTGAGCTGAGCCGCGGTGCGCGCCCCGAGGATCGGCGCGGTGACGCCGGGCCGGTCGCGTACCCAGGCCAGCGAGACCTGCAGTGGCGTCCACTCCAAGCCCTCAGCGGCCTTGGCGACGGCGGTGACGATCCCGCGGGAGCGCTCGTCGTCGAAGGCGTCGACACGCGCCGAGAAGTTCGGGTCGGCGCCGCGGGAGTGGGACGGGATGCCGGTGCGGTACTTCCCGGTGAGCACGCCACCCGCCAGCGGGGACCAGGCCAGCAGGCCCATCCCCAGCGCCTCGGTGGCCGGCAGCACCTCGTACTCGATGTCGCGGGCCAGCAGCGAGTACTCCACCTGCGTCGAGGCCAGGGTCGCCCGCCCTGGGACGGCCCGCTGCCAGGTCGCGGCCTGGGCGGTCTGCCACCCGCTGTAGTTGGAGACACCGACGTAGGCGGCCCGGCCGCTGCTCAGCGCCATGTCGAGCGCCGTGAGCGTCTCCTCGAGCGGCACCTCAGGGGACCAGACGTGCACCTGCCACAGGTCGACGTGGTCGACGCCGAGCCGCTTCAGTGAGGCGTCGAGGCCGGTCAGCAGGCCACCGCGAGAGGTGTCCACGCCCCGCGTGCCGCCGCGCCAGGTGATGCCGCCCTTGGTCGCCAGGACGACGTCGTCACGAGCCACGACACGCTCCTCGAGGAGCGAGCCGAGCAGCGCCTCCGAGGCACCGTCGCCATAGCCCGCGGCGGTGTCGACCAGCGTGCCGCCGGCCTCGGTGAAACCGGCCAGCTGCTCACGGGCCTCGTGCTCGTCGGTCACGCTGCCCCAGGTCATGGTGCCCAGGGCGAGAGACGAGACTCGCAGCCCAGTGGCTCCGAGGAGTCGGCTCTGCATGAGACCAATCTATCCGTGCCCTGCTTGGGGCCCTGGCCGGACACGCTGGCAGTGACGGCGGACACACCGACGGGGAGGCAGCGGTCGGGTGCGGCGTACATGCCCCTTAGAGTTTCCGCCCGTGGATTATCTGCAGGCGATCGCACTGGGCATTCTTCAGGCACTCACCGAGTTCCTGCCCATCTCATCCAGCGCGCACCTGCGCATCTTTCCCGAGCTGCTCGGCTGGGGAGACCCCGGAGCGGCCTTCACCGCCGTGATCCAGATCGGCACCGAGCTGGCCGTGGTCTTCTACATGTGGCGCAACATCCGCGACATCATCGTGACCTGGTTCCGGAGCCTCTTCAACGCCGAGCTGCGCAGCCACACCGATGCCCGGATGGGCTGGTTCATCATCGTCGGGTCGATCCCGATCGTGGTGATCGGATTCGTGATGAAGGACATCATCGAGCACGACCTGCGCAGCCTGTACGTCGTCGGCACCATGCTCGTGGTGATGGGCATCGTCCTCGGCGTTGCCGACCGGCTCGGCGCGAACCGCAAGCAGTTCGACGACCTGTCCTGGCGCGACGCGATCCTGATGGGCTGCGCCCAGGCCTGTGCGCTGATCCCCGGGGTCTCGCGCTCGGGGGCGACGATCTCGATGGGTCGCGCCCTCGGCTACGAGCGGGCCACCGTGACCCGCTACGCCTTCCTGCTGGCGCTGCCGGCGGTCTTCGGGGCCGGTCTGTTCGAGATGGGCGAGATCGCCCACGGCGCCAACCTCTACGGCTGGGGCCCGACGATCGTCGCCACGATCGTCTCGTTCGTCCTCGGCTACGCCGTGATCGCGTGGCTGCTGAAGTACCTCTCCCACAACACCTACACCCCGTTCGTGATCTACCGGGTCGTCCTCGGTCTCGTGGTTCTGGGGCTCCTCGGCGCGGGTGTGCTCACCGAGTGGTGATCGTGACAAACTCAGGCATGTGTCTGAGTCTGGCAAGAAGCCTGCCGTAACACCCGCTGCCATCGAGGAGGCCGCCGCGCGCACGATCGCCACGCGCACGGCGGTCGAACGCTCGGTCAGACTCTCGGAGAGGTACGCCGCCGAGGTCCTGCTCAAGCGGGAGGACCTGCAGCTGGGGCGCTCCTACAAGGTCCGGGGCGCCTACAACCTGATGAGCTCGCTGACGCCCGAGGAGCTCGAGCGCGGCGTCGTGTGCGCCAGCGCCGGCAACCATGCCCAGGGTGTCGCGATCTCCTGTGCCCGCCTCGGGGTGCCCGGCCACATCGTGGTGCCGACCAACACGCCCAAGCAGAAGCGGGACCGGATCACCGCCCTCGGCGGCTCGCACGTGACGCTCACCCTGCACGGGTCGACCTACGACGAGGCCTCGGCCTATGCCTACGAGCTCGGACGCGGGCTCGGCGCCACCTACGTCTCCGCCTTCGACGACCCGCGCACGATCGCCGGGCAGGGCACGGTCGGCTACGAGCTGACCTCCCAGATCAGTGAGCCGCTGGACGTGCTGCTGCTGCCGGTCGGTGGCGGTGGGCTCGCCTCGGGCGTGGCGACCTGGGTGCGCGAGGTCTGGCCGCAGACCCGGATCATCGGGGTCGAGCCCGCGGGCGCCGCCTCGATGGCGGCTGCGATCGAGGCCGGTGAGCCGGTCCGGCTGGACACGCTCGACACGTTCGTGGACGGCGCCGCGGTCGCGACCGCGGGGAAGGTGACGTACCCGATCGTCAAGGAGTACGTCGACGAGCTCGTCTCCGTGCCGGTCGGCGCCATCTGTGTGGAGATGCTCGAGCTCTACCAGACCGAGGGGATCATCGCCGAGCCCGCCGGCGCGCTCGCGGTCGCGGCCCTGAGCCAGATCGACCTGCGCGGCGCCTCACGTGTCGGCGCCGTCCTCTCCGGCGGCAACAACGACGTCTCCCGCTACTCCGACGTGCTCGAGCGTGCCCTGATCCACCAGGGCCTGCGCCACTACTTCCTGGTCTCCTTCCCGCAGGCCCCCGGGGCGCTGCGCGGCTTCCTCGACGACGTGCTGGCCGACGGCGAGGACATCGTCGTCTTCGAGTACGTCAAGAAGTCCAACCGCGAGCACGGCCCCGCGCTGATCGGCATCGACCTCGAGTCCGCCGACGGCCTCGACGGGCTGCTCGAGCGGATGGGTGCCAGCGACCTGCTCATCGAGCGGATCGAGCCCGACTCACCGCTGTTCACGTTCCTGCACTGATGCTCACTGCCAAGGTCGTGAGGCCTTTCGCCGTGGTCGGCGTCGTCGGGGTGCTGGTCGGAGTCTCGGGGTGCTCCGGCGAGGCCGTCGACGCCGGCGGTGATCCCGGCCGGATCACACACCGCGCCGTCGCGGCGGTCGCGCTCGAGCACCTGCCGACCGACACCTCCAGCCGGGCCGCCTCCTACACCGACGAGTCGACGCCGTCCGAGCAGGTCTCGGGCGACCTTCGCTACGGCGCCGACGGCGAGTACGACGGCGACCTGGTCAGCGTCGCCGTCTCGGCTCAGCCGCCCGAGGAGGGCGCCTGCCGGCGTGAGCTCGGGCAGCACTGCGTCGACCTGCCGACCGAGGTGAAGAACGCCGAGATGCAGCTGCGCTGGACCGAGGAGGAGCCCGAGGAGGACCCCGGCGGCGTCGGGGTCGTACTGATGCGCGAGGGCGGCGAGACCGCCTCGATCGGCTACTCCGGACCCACCATCACCGGCGACCCCCGCAGGCTCGACATGCCGATCAGCGTCGAGAAGCTGGTCGCCGTCGTCGAGGACCCGCGGCTCCGCTACCAGGCGACCGCATCGACCCTCACCCTCGGTGAGGAACTCGACGACTGGGAGGGCGGCGAGCCCGACCCTGCGGCGTACGAGCGGGTTCGCAACACCGACCACGGCATCGCCCAGGCCTACGTCGGCGGTCGAGGTGGCTACGGCTACTACAAGGGCGTCATCCGGTCCCCGCTCCGCAAGCAGTTCGGCCCCGATGCCATCGGCGGCCGGTTGCTGCAGCGGTCCTCGCCTGACTTCACCGGTATGCCGGATGCCGACATCGACGTTCTCGCCGCACCGTCGCCGCCCGCCTGGATGACCCGCGAGCCGTGCTCGGCACCGACCCTGCGCAAGCACTGCGTCACCACGAAGGGCGAACGGGGCCCGCTGGTCTTCGCCTGGCAGCCGGCCAAGGGCGACGACGTGGGTTGGGCGTGGATGATCTCGGTACGCGAGAAGGAGGTCGTCGCGGTCCGCTACCAGGGCCCGCGGATGCCGGCCGGCTACGACGACGCGGCGATGCTGACCGAGTGGAACCAGGGCGAGCAGCTCGACTCGCAGGGCGGCGAGGCCGAGTCGGAGTTCGCCGACGACCTCTCGCTGTGGTGCGACCGGGAGCACCTCGACGCCCGCCCGGTCAAGCAGCTCGACTAGTCAGCCGGGTCTGCAGGCGTAAGATCTCGGGCGCCAACTTCGCCAAACGTGAAACACTGGCGGCAATGAGTACCACCCCGCACCACGTAGCGTGGCTCGAGGCGAAAGCCCAGAAGTACGTCGAAGACGCAAAGGTCTTCACGAGCGCGAGAAGTAGTGACCTTCAGGTCGGCGGACTCACGGGGGAGCAGTGGGCCACCGTGTATCGAGCCGTGGCCCACGAGCTCCGAGAGTGCGCACGCGAGGCCGCAGAGCAACGGCCGCGCCGTCCGTGGCGCAGAGGGTAGCGACGCGGTCAGAACCAGCCCGACTTCCGGAAGAAGATCCACATCCCGGTGATCACGCCACCCATCAGCAGCAGCGCGAACGGGTAGCCGAACCTCCAGTCGAGCTCGGGCATGTGGGTGAAGTTCATCCCGTAGATCCCGGCGATGAGGGTCGGCACCACGATCATCGCCGCGCCCGCCGAGATCTTGCGCATGTCGTCGTTCTGCTGCAGCGAGAGCTGTGCCAGATGGGCCTCGAAGGCTGAGGACAGCAACGTCTCGAGGTTCTCGATCGACTCCACGATGGAGGCGAGGTGGTCGAGGACGTCGCGGAAGTAGGGGCGCAGGTCGGGGTCGATCCCGCCCTCTCCGTTGGCGAAGCGGCGCACCGGCTCGCGCAGAGGCATCACCGCGCGGCGTACCTCCGCGATCTCCCGGCGGAGCCGGTAGATCCGGGCCGAGTCGTGGGTGCGCTCGTCGGAGAAGACCGAGGTCTCGACCTCGTCGACGTCCTTGGTGAGCTCGGTGGCGACGTCCACGTAGCCGTCCACGATGTAGTCGACGACCGCGTGGACTGCGGAGTAGGGCCCCTCGGTGAGGAGCTGCTCGTCGCTGTTCTCCAGCAGCTCACGGGCCGGCGCGAGCCGGGTCCCGCGACCGTGGCGGACCGTGATCACGTAGTCGGGGCCGATGAAGAAGGCGACCTCGCCCGTCTCGACGGCGTCCTCGGAGTCGACGTACCAGAGCGTCTTGACGACCAGGAACATCCCGCCCTCGTAGCGCTCCAGCTTGGGCCGCTGGTGGGCAATCAGGGCGTCCTCGACGGCGAGCGGATGCAGCCCGAAGGCCTCGGCGACCTCCTCGAGCTCGTACTGGCTGGGCTGGTAGAGCCCGAGCCAGACGAAGTCGCCCTCGTCTTTCACGCCGCTGCGCAGCGTGGCGTAGTCATGGGGTGCGCAGTCGATCCTGTCGCGCGCACCGCCGCGGTAGAGAGCGCTGTCGACGATCACGTTGTCAGGTTAGGGCATGCTGCCCGGCATTGTGGGCCGGCTTCACCGGTGTGGATAGGGTCGCGAGTCGTGGCGACGATGATCCTGGTGAGACACGGCCGTACGACGGCGAACGCATCCGGCACCCTGGCCGGCCGGCTTCCCGGGGTGAGGCTGGACGAGCGCGGCGTGGAGCAGGCGGGCAGAGCCGCCGAGCGGATCGCGCCGGTCCCGCTGGCGCTCGCGGTGACCAGTCCGATGGAACGCTGCCAGCAGACGCTGTCGGTGATCCTCGAGGGTCGCGCCGAGCAGCCCACCGTCGTCGTCGAGGACGGCGTCTCCGAGTGCGACTACGGCGAGTGGCAGGGGGAGAAGATCACCACGCTGGCGCGTCGCAAGCTGTGGAAGACGGTGCAGACCCAGCCCTCCGCGGTCACCTTCCCCGGTGGCGAGTCGATGGCCGCCATGCAGGCCCGAGGAGTCGAGGCCGTACGCCGCCACGACGCCGCCGTCACGGCCGCGCACGGCGACGCGGCGGTCTGGCTGTGCGTGAGCCACGGCGATCTGATCAAGTCGATCCTGGCCGATGCGCTCGGGATGCACCTGGACCTCTTCCAGCGGCTGCACGTAGACCCCGCCTCGATCTCGGTCGTCCGCTACGGCGAGGGCCGTCCCTCGGTCCTGGCCACGAACACGCACGCCGGCGATCTGTCCTGGCTCGCCCCGAAGCCGGCCGCGAAGAAGGGACGCAAGTCGTCGCGGCGGCGCAACGACGACGCCGTCGTGGGCGGTGGCTCGGGTCCTGAGCCTGGTCTGGATAAGGTTTGACCATGCCTGTGATGCACGCCTTCGACCCGCCCGAGCGATTCGTCGTCGGCACCGTCGGCGAGCCCGGGGCGCGTACGTTCTTCCTCCAGGCGCGTGAGGGAGCGCGAGTCGTCTCCGTGGCCCTGGAGAAGCAGCAGGTCACGGTGCTCGCCGAACGGCTCGACGAGCTCCTCGACGAGGTGATGAAGTCGGCGCCCGCCGTGGTGCCGGCGATCGCTCCCTACGACCTCGACGACAACGGCCCGCTGGAGCAGCCGATCGAGGAGGAGTTCCGGGCCGGCACGATGACGCTGGCCTGGGACCCCGACGAGGACAAGGTCGTCCTCGAGGTCTTCCCGATCAGCGAGACCGAGATCATCGCCGAGGTCGACGAGTCGGGCCAGCTGGTCGACGAGGACGCGGTGGCGGCGATCGAGCTGGAGGAGCCGGAGCCCGACGAGGTGCTCCTGGTCCGGATCGCCCCGCGCAACGCCCGTGCCTTCGTCAAGCGGGCCGAGGCGGTGCTGGGCGCCGGACGCCCCAACTGCCCGTTCTGCGGCAGCCCGATCGACCCCGAGGGACACCTGTGCGTCCGGGCGAACGGGTTCAAGCGGCGCGACCCGGTCTGAGCCGATGAGCGAGCGAATCGTCGCCCCGGAAAGTGACGGGGCCATGGAGCTCGTCGGGCGGCTGACGACGGCCTCGAACGCGACTTTCCTGGCCACCATCGGCGAGACCGAGGTGGTCTACAAGCCGATCGCGGGGGAGCGGCCGCTGTGGGACTTCCCCGACGGGCAGCTCGCGCACCGCGAGGTCGCCGCCCACCTCGTCTCGGAGACGCTGGGATGGTCTGTGGTCCCCGAGACATGGCTCGGCGACGGGCCGCACGGCCCGGGCATGATCCAGCGCTGGGTCCACGCCGACGAGAGCTTCGAGCCGGTCACCATCGTGCCGGAGGGGGCGGTGCCGGACGGCTACCTCCGGGTCTTCGACGGCTTCGATGACCAGGACCGGGTGGTCACCCTGGCCCACGAGGACACGCCCGGTCTGCGACGGATGGCGGTCTTCGACGCGATCACCAACAACGCCGACCGCAAGGGCGGCCACGTCCTGCCGGTCTCCGGTGGGCGGCGTTACGGCTGCGACCACGGGCTGACCTTCCACGAGGAGCCGAAGCTGCGCACCATCCTGTGGGGATGGCGGGGGCAGGGCTTCTCCGACGAGGAGCTCTCCGGCATCCGGGCGGTCCACGCGGGGCTCGCCGGTGCGTTGGGGCGGGAGCTGGCTGCGTACCTGACGGGTCGGGAGGTCGACGCGCTCGGCCGGCGCTGCGAGACCCTGCTCGCCGAGGGGGTCTTCCCGCGGCCGGAGTACGACCGCCATGTCATCCCGTGGCCGCCCTTCTGAGACACGTGGTCCCCGCCAAGTAGGCTGCACCCATGCGCGCATGGTCTGCACCCGAAGTCCCAGAACTGTCCGTCAACGGGCCCGAGGTGCAGCTCTATGACCATCAGCGGGACGCGGTCGTCCCGACGGAGGGTCAGGGGCGGCGTTCGCTGTACGTCTGTGGCATCACGCCCTACGACGCGACCCACATGGGCCACGCCAACACCTATGTCGCCTTCGACCTGCTCCACCGGGCCTGGCTCAACGCCGGCCACGAGGTCGGCTACACCCAGAACGTCACCGACGTCGACGACCCGCTGCTCGAGCGGGCCGACAAGGTCGGGATCGAGTGGGAGGCGCTCGCCGAGCGCGAGACCGAGCTCTTCCGGCAGGACATGGAGGCGCTGCGGGTCGTGCCGCCGCAGCACTACATCGGCGCGGTCGAGTCGATCCCGCTGGTGGTCTCGCTGATCGGCGAGCTCGAGGAGGCCGGCGCGATCTACAAGGTCGACGAGGACGTCTACGCCTCGGTGGCCGTCGACGACGCGTTCGGCGAGGAGTCTCGCCTGGGCCGTTCGGAGATGCTGGAGCTCTTCGGTGAGCGGGGCGGCGACCCCGAGCGGGCCGGCAAGAAGGACCCGCTCGACCCGCTGCTGTGGCGCGCCGAGCGCCCCGGCGAGCCGTCCTGGCCCTCGCCCTACGGTCCCGGCCGCCCCGGCTGGCACATCGAGTGCACCGCGATCGCCCTGGAGCACCTCGGTGCCGGGTTCACCGTCCAGGCCGGCGGCTCCGACCTGGTCTTCCCGCACCACGAGATGTCCGGCTCGCACGCGCGGTCGGCAGGCAAGGACTTCGCCGAGATCTACACCCACGGCGGGATGGTGGCCTACGACGGCCACAAGATGTCCAAGTCGCGCGGCAACCTGGTCTTCGTCTCCGCTCTGCGCAACTCCGAGATCGACCCGATGGCGATCCGGCTGGTGCTGCTGGGCCACCACTACCGTGACGACTGGGAGTGGACCGACGCCAAGCTCTTCGACGCCGTCGACAAGATCGCCGAATGGCGCAAGGCCGTCGCTCTCGGCCGCGGCGCTCCTGCCGCCCCAGTCGTCGAGACGGTCCTCGGTGCCCTGGCTGACGACCTCGACGCCCCGCGTGCGGTCGAGGCCGTCGACGCCTGGGTCGCCGCCACGCTCGGTGAGGGCGGTCTCGCCGAGACCTCCGACGCTCTCGCCGGCGAGACGATCGCCAAGATCGTCGACGCCGCGCTGGGCATCAAGCTCTGACCGTCGGCCCCAGGGGCCACATGCGTCACACCGCTCGGGCTTTTCCTGCGCTTCTCGGGTGTTGCATTGCCTGAGAAGCGCAGCGATACCCGGTTAACCGGGTATCCCTGCGCCCGGACTTACGACTCGTCAGTACGCCGCTTGAGGTAGCGCTCGAACTCCCGGGCGATCGCGTCGCCACTGGCCTCGGGGAGGTCGGCGGTGTCGCGGGCCTCCTCGAGGGAGCGTACGTAGTCGGAGACGTCCTCGTCCTCCTCGGCGAGGTCGTTGACGCCGCGCTCCCAGGCTCGGGCGTCCTCGGGGAGGTCGCCGAGGGGGATGGAGCACTGCAGGAGGTCCTCGAGCTTGTTGATGATCGCGAGGGTGGCCTTGGGGCAGGGCGGGGCGGCGACGTAGTGGGGGACGGCGGCCCAGTAGGAGACCGCGGGGATGTCGGACTGGATGCAGGCCTCCTGGAGCACGCCGACGATGCCGGTCGGCCCCTCGTAGGACGGCGAGTCGAGCTTGAGCCGGTCGACGAGGTCGGGCTCGGTGGCGGTGCCGGAGACCGGGATCGGCCGGGTGTGCGGGGCGTCGGCGAGGAGCGCGCCGAGGGTCACCACGAGCTGGCCGCCGAGCTCGTCGACGCATTCCAGGATCTCGCTGACGAACTGCTTCCAGCGCATGTTGGGCTCGATGCCGCGCACCAGGATGATGTCGCGGTCCAGGTCGGGCGGGGAGCAGACGGCGACCTGGGTGGTGGGCCAGGTGATGGAACGGAAGCCGTTCTCGTCGGCGCTGGTGACCGGACGGTTGACCTGGTAGTCGTAGAAGTCCTCGGGATCGATCTCGGCCACCACCCGCGCGTGCCAGACGTCCATCAGATGGTCAACCGTGCCGGAGGCGGCATCGGCCGCGTCGTTCCAGCCCTCGAACGCGGCGATCACCACAGGATCGACCAGGTCGCGGGTCTCTTCGATCTCGATCACACCTCCACCCTAGTCACCGGGACCAGGGAGTCGGCGTCGTTCACCCTGCGTACACCTTCTCAATTCCCACCTGGTGGACTGCCGGTGTCAGGATTCGGAATGAAATGGCATGGCCCGCGCACCTACGCCGTAGCGTGTTTCAGGCAAAGCCGTGCACACCACCGTGCCCGCCCGGGAGAGGAAACAAGAGTGAGTCTGCGCCCTGATGTCACCGAGACCCTGACCGCCACCCTGAAGGAGCGGATCATGGTGCTCGACGGTGCGATGGGCACTGCGATCCAACGTGACCGTCCCGACGAGGCCGGCTATCGCGGCGAGCGGTTCAAGGACTGGCCCAGCGACCTCATCGGCAACAACGACCTGCTCAACCTGACCCAGCCGCAGATCATCGAGGGCATCCACCGCGAATACCTCGAAGCCGGCGCCGACATCATCGAGACCAACACCTTCAACGCCAACGCGGTCTCGCTGAGCGACTACGACCTGGCCGACCTCGCCTACGAGATCAACTTCGAGGCGGCGCGCCTGGCTCGTGCGGCCGCGGACATCTACTCGACCCCCGAGAAGCCGCGCTACGTCGCCGGCGCGCTCGGCCCGACGACGCGTACGGCCTCCATCAGCCCGGACGTGAACGACCCCGGCGCCCGCAACGTCACCTACGAGCAGCTCCGCGACGCCTACGCCGACGCGACCCGCGCGCTCCTCGAGGGCGGCTCGGACCTGATCTTCATCGAGACGATCTTCGACACCCTCAACGCCAAGGCGGCGATCTTCGCTGTCCAGCAGGTCTTCGAGGAGTACGGCCGCCGCTGGCCGGTCGTGATCTCAGGGACGATCACCGACGCCAGCGGCCGCACCCTGTCGGGGCAGGTCACCGAGGCGTTCTGGGATTCCGTACGCCACGCCGACCCGCTCCTGGTCGGCCTCAACTGTGCGCTCGGCGCCCAGGAGATGCGCCCCTACATCGCCGAGCTCGCCCGCGTCGCGGACGCCTTCGTCTCCTGCTACCCCAACGCGGGGCTCCCGAACGCCTTCGGCGAGTACGACGAAGGCCCGAGTGACACCGCGGGCCACGTCCACGAGTTCGCCACCGCCGGGTTCGTGAACCTGGTCGGCGGCTGCTGCGGCACCACGCCGGCCCACATCGCCGAGATCGCCAAGCAGGTCGAGGGGGTCGCGCCCCGCGACGTCCCCGAGGTCGAGCCCGCGCTGCGGCTCTCCGGCCTGGAGCCGTTCACCGTGACCGAGGAGAGCCTCTTCGTCAACGTGGGGGAGCGGACCAACATCACCGGGTCGGCGAAGTTCCGCAACCTGATCAAGGCCGGCGACTTCGACACCGCGCTCTCCGTGGCCGCGCAGCAGGTCGAGAACGGCGCGCAGGTCATCGACGTCAACATGGACGAGGGCATGATCGACGGGGTCGCGGCGATGACCCGGTTCCTGACCCTGGTCGCCTCCGAGCCCGACATCTCCCGGGTCCCGATCATGATCGACTCCTCCAAGTGGGAGGTCATCGAGGCCGGCTTGAAGCTCGTCCAGGGCAAGCCGATCGTCAACTCGATCTCGCTCAAGGAGGGCGTGGAGTCCTTCGTCGAGCACGCCGAGCTGTGCAAGCGCTACGGCGCCGCCGCGGTCGTGATGGCCTTCGACGAGGACGGCCAGGCCGACTCCTACGAGCGCCGGATCGCGGTGTGCGAGCGGGCCTACCGGATCCTCGTCGACGAGGTCGGCTTCGAGCCCGACGACATCATCTTCGACCCCAACGTGTTCGCGGTCGCGACCGGGATCGAGGAGCACGCGGCGTACGGCGTGGACTTCATCGAGGCCGTTCGCTGGATCAAGCAGAACCTCCCCGGGGCGAAGGTCTCCGGTGGCATCTCCAACGTGAGCTTCTCCTTCCGTGGCAACAACCCGGTGCGCGAGGCGATCCACGCGGTCTTCCTCTACCACGCGATCGAGGCGGGCCTGGACATGGGCATCGTCAACGCCGGCGCCCTGGTGCCCTACTCCGAGGTCGACCCCGAGCTGCGGGAGCGGATCGAGGACGTCGTGCTCAACCGGCGCGCCGACGCCGCCGAGCGGCTGCTGGAGATCGCCTCGAAGTACAACAAGGACTCACCCGAGGCGGAGGCCAAGGCCGAGGCCTGGCGCGAGCTGCCGGTCGGCGAGCGGATCACCCATGCGCTGGTCAAGGGCCTGGATGCGTACGTCGAGGCCGACACCGAGGAGCTCCGCGCCGAGATCTCGGCTCGTGGTGGCCGTCCGATCGAGGTCATCGAGGGTCCGCTGATGGACGGCATGAACGTCGTCGGCGACCTGTTCGGTGCCGGCAAGATGTTCCTGCCGCAGGTGGTCAAGAGCGCCCGGGTGATGAAGAAGGCGGTCGCCTACCTGATCCCGTTCATCGAGGCCGAGAAGAAGCCGGGCGACGCCGAGACCAAGAACGGCACCATCGTGATGGCCACCGTCAAGGGCGACGTCCACGACATCGGCAAGAACATCGTCGGCGTGGTGCTGCAGTGCAACAACTACGAGGTGATCGACCTCGGCGTGATGGTGCCTGCGCAGAAGATCCTCGACGCCGCCAAGGAGCACGACGCCGACATCATCGGCCTCTCCGGCCTGATCACGCCGTCGCTGGACGAGATGGTCGGCTTCGCGACCGAGATGCAGCGCGTCGGGCTCGACCTGCCGCTGCTCATCGGCGGAGCCACCACCTCGCGGGCCCACACCGCGGTCAAGATCGACAAGGCCTACGACGGCCCCGTCGTCTGGGTCAAGGACGCCTCCCGCTCGGTGCCGACCGCGGCGGCCCTCCTCGACGCCGGCCGGCGCGAGAAGCTGATGGCCGAGGTCAAGGTCGACTACGACTCGCTGCGCGAGCGCCACGCCGAACGGCGCGAGCGGGTCTCCCTGACGTACGTCCAGGCGAAGGCCAACAAGCCCGAGATCGACTTCTCGTTGCTGCCGGCCGAGCCGGCGCAGCCCGGCGTGCACACGTTGCTCGAGTACCCGATCGCCGAGCTGCGGGACTACATCGACTGGCAGCCGTTCTTCAACGCCTGGGAGATGAAGGGGCGCTTCCCCGACATTCTCAACAACCCGGCCACCGGCGAGACCGCGCGCAAGCTCTACGACGACGCGCAGGAGATGCTCGACAAGATCATCGAGGAGAAGTGGCTCGAGGCACGCGGCGTCTACGGCCTCTTCCCGGCCAACTCGACCGGTGAGGACGTGGTCGTCTATGCCGACGACTCGCGCACCGAGGAGCGGGCCACGCTGTTCCAGCTGCGTCAGCAGGGCCAGCACCGCGACGGCATCTCCAACAAGTCGATGGCCGACTTCGTCGCGCCGGTCGGCGAGGGAGCAGACCACGTCGGTGCCTTCGCGGTGACCGCCGGGATCGGCCTGCCCGACCGGGTCAAGGCGTTCAAGGACGACCTCGACGACTACTCCGCGATCCTGCTGGAGGCGCTTGCCGACCGCCTCGCCGAGGCCTTCGCGGAGCGGCTCCACGAGCGCGTACGCACCGAGTTCTGGGGCTACGCCGCCGACGAGGGCAAGCTTCCCAATGAGGACCTGATCGCCGAGAAGTACTCCGGCATCCGCCCCGCTCCCGGCTACCCGGCCTGTCCCGACCACACCGAGAAGCAGACCATCTGGTCGCTGCTCGACGTCGAGGCGAACACCGGCATCGAGCTCACCGAGTCGATGGCGATGTGGCCGGGCGCGTCGGTCTCGGGCCTCTACTACGGCCACCCCGACTCGCAGTACTTCGTCGTCGGTCGTATCGGTCAGGACCAGGTCGCCGACTACGCCCGTCGCAAGGGCTGGACGATGACCGAGGCCGAGCGCTGGCTGTCGCCGAACCTGGGCTACGACCCGGAGGACTGATCCTCGGGGTTGTCCAGCCATGCCGGCGGGACCTGGCCGACGCTGACCACGTTCCAGAACGCCGTACGCCGCGTCAGGATCGTGACGAGGTGGTAGCCGTCCGGGTGGCGGATGAGCACGCCCGCCACCGGGTCGCGCTGCCGGTCCAGGGTCAGCGGGATGACGTGGGCCCAGGTCTCGGTGGCGGGATACCAGTAGGCGCCGACCGTCGAGGCGTCCCAGGTGGCGAGGGCGGCATTGGCCTCGGCGACCGCCGGCCGGAGCCGGGCCAGAAGCTCCTCGGGCTCCATGCCGGCGCGGTCGGCGTGGTCGTAGGCGATGTGCAGACCGCCGACGGCCGTGATCCGTGCACCGTTGTCGAAGGCAGGCGGCGCCCAGCTCTCCAGTGCGGTCCGGCAACGCTGGCAGTCGTCGTCGCGGCTCCAGTCGGCGAACTCGACGTCGTCGACGGCCAGGTCCTCGCCGCGGCTGGTGACCAGCACCAGCCGCAGCCCGTCCTGGTCGCGCATGGGCAGCGGGTTGTGCTCGAGCCCGTCGCGGAAGTGCAGCAGCGCGGACGCTTCGTTGACCCCGATCCGGTGGACGACCGCGCTGCGCAGCCCCTGCAGCCGCGCCTTCGGCGACTCCTGCCGGAGCAGCGCCGGATCGACCAGATCGGCGAGCCACTCGACCAGGTCGACGGTGAGCAGCCCCTCGGCCTCAGCAGGCAGCACGTGGGAGAGGTTCGGGAGCCATGCGGGACACCGTATCCGTCTCCAGGCCGCCCTCGCCGACGCGGATAGGCTCGGACGGTGCGACACGAGGAGGAGTGGGCCAGGGAGCGGTTCGCCGGCGCCCGGGTGGCACGGCTGGCGACGGTCTCGGCCGATGCGGCGCCTCGGATCGTGCCGATCGTGTTCGCCCTGGTGGACGACGTGATCATCACCGCGGTCGACCACAAGCCCAAGTCGACCACCCGGCTGCGGCGGCTCGAGGACATCGCGGCGAACCCGGCGGTGTCGCTCCTGGTCGACGCCTACGACGACGACTGGTCCCAGCTGTGGTGGGTGCGCGCCGACGGCGTCGCCCGGGTGCACGCGTCCTACGACCTCGACCCGCTGGTCGCGAAGTACGCCGACTACCGCGTGCAGCCGCCGACAGGCCCGGTGATCGTCATCGAGGTCACCCGATGGTCCGGCTGGTCGGCGACCTGAGGCCTCGGGATCAGCGCGAGCGTCGGAAGGGGCGCAGGATCTCCCCGCTGGGAGACGGACCGCGCGAGCGCATCGACGGAGGCACCGGCGGGGCGGTTCCGGCCCAGGGGCTGCGTACGTCCAGGACGGTGGCCCACTGTGAGGCGGTCGGGCGCAGCCCGGGAGGGCCGGCGGCCTGGTCCATCAGCCGGGTCAGCGGACCGACCAGGATGCCGGCCTCGCCGGCGAAGGTCAGGTCGGGCCGGAGTGCGGGGGCGGCGTTGCGGTCGCCGGTGAGCACGCGGGCGATCGTGAGGGCCAGCTTGAAGCGGTCGCTGTCGGCGGTCGGTGGCATGCCGAGGTT
Organism: Nocardioides sp. NBC_00850; assembly: GCF_045207335.1. Lineage (NCBI taxonomy): Bacteria > Bacillati > Actinomycetota > Actinomycetes > Propionibacteriales > Nocardioidaceae > Nocardioides > Nocardioides sp. NBC_00850. Next base: position 4,247,361 of record NZ_CP108845.1, on the reverse strand, counting down.
GGTGGGGTCCTCCCAGCCGCGGGTGTCGGCGGGTGGCAGCACGCCGTCCTCGCCGGCCGGCCGGATCCCGTCGCAGTCGAGCAGCATCACCCGGGGGATCGGCGACACCGACCAGGCGATGTTGCGCGGCGAGAGGTCGCCGAGGACGAGCCCCTGCCGGTGCAGCGCGTCCATCACCGCGGCCAGCGCCCGCATCAGCAGCACCCGCTCGTAGATCCCGGGACTGCGTACGTCACCCGTGTCCACGAGCAGACCCAGCTCCGCGAGCGCGGTGGCGGGACCGAACCCGGCCAGGAACGGCTCGTGGACCCGCTGCATCAGGAAGCCGGCGGTGCGCAGCCCGTCGAGCACGACCGTGTGCGGCCAGGCGGCGAAGTGGTCCACCTGCAGACCCTCGCTCTCGACGAGCCCGCGGATCCGCACCAGCTCCGCCAGGGCACGGCCGTCCACGAGGCCGAGCTCCCGCGTGCGGTAGAGCTTCGCGACCGTCCCGGGGTGGTCGGCCAGCTCGATGATGCGGCCCTGGGAGCCCTGGGCGAGATGGCGTCCCAGGGTCAGGTCGCTGAGCTGGATTTCGTTCACGGAACCTCCGGCCCCAGTCGTAGGTAGGCAGATCGTACGTGGCTGGGCGATCCCGTGCCGAGTCGACGGGTCAACTGGCGGCACGACTGATGACAGGATGGTCCCGGGACCGGCGAAGGAGGGCATGTGACAGGGCAGGACGGGCGAGCGCGGCTCGCGGCCTGGGCGGAGCAGAACATCGCCCGGCTCGCCGACGAGGCGTGCGCGCAGGTCGCCGAGCGGATCACGACCTACTACCGCGACCGGGAGAGCGGGCTGGTCTCCCTCGACGAGCTGCGGCATTCCTTCGCCCACAACCTCCGCTCGGTGGTCGCAGCGATCGGCGACCCGCACGCCCAGCTCGACCTGGAGGCCTCCGACCGCACCGGGCGGCGCCGGGCGAAGCAGGGAGTGCCGCTCCCGGAGGTGCTGCGGGCCTACCGGATCTGCTTCGCCGCGCTCTGGGACGCCCTGGTCGAGCACGTCCAGGGCACCCGTCAGCCGGCGCTGACCGATGCCCTGATCGACACCGCCGGCGTCATCTGGCGCTTCACCGACGAGCACGCCGTCGTCCTGACCGAGGCCTACCGGGCGACCACAGCCGAGCTCATGCTCGCCGAGCAGCGACGACGCTCGGCGGTCGTGGAGGCGGTGCTCACCGGGCGTCCCGGTCCCGAGTCGGGTCCTTGGGAGGCGGCGGCGCTGCTCGGCTTCCCTGCCGACGCGCTGCTGATCGTGGTCGCGGCCGAGACCAACGGGCTGGCCAAGGAGAGCCTGGTCAACGTCGAGCAGCGCCTCGCCGAGAAGGGCTTCGTCTCCGGATGGCGGCTGACCCCGGCGCAGCAGCTCGGCATCGTCTCGTTCTCCGAGGAGCGGGAGGAGGAGGTCCTGGAGACGCTGCGCGGCTTCGCCGACGCTCGGACCGGGGTGAGCCCGCCCTATGCCTCGCTCCCGGAGACCCCGCGCGCGCTGCGCCTGGCGCGAGCGGCGCTGGCCGGGCTGGAGCCCGGTAACGCCGGGCTGCGAGCCTTCGACCACAGCCCGCTGGCGGCGCTGGTCGTCTACGAGCCCGCCGAGGGTCGCCGGCTCGCGGAGAACGTCTTGGGGGAGGTGCTGCGGCAGCCGTCCGAGGACCGCGAGCTGCTGCTCGAGACCCTCGACATGTACCTGGAGCAGTCCGGCTCCGCCGAACGCGCCGCCACCCTGCTCTACTGCCACCCCAACACGGTGCGCAACCGGCTGCGCCGGATCCAGGAGCTGACCGGCCGGTCCCTGGCCGAGCCGATGGACGTCGCCGAGCTGGCGGCAGCCGCCTACGCGCTGCGGGTCGCCTCAGCGACCGAGCTGTGGGCGACCCACGCGCGGAAGCGGCCGGGCGTCAGCCCGCTGCGATCCCGGCCACCAGGTTGATCGTGCTCGCCAGCACCACCGCACCGAAGACGTACGAGAGCAAGGTGTGCCTCAGCACGACGGAGCGGATCCGGGAGCTGGTCACCGAGGTGTCGGAGACCTGGTAGGTCATCCCGAGGTTGTAGCTGAAGTAGAAGAAGTCGCGGTAGGCGGGCTTGTCGTCTGAGTTGAAGTCGATCCCGCCGGCGTCGCCGTCGTAGTAGAGGTGCGCGTAGCGCGCGGCGTACATCAGGTGCAGGCTCGCCCAGGCCAGGAAGACGCCGACGAGCGCGACCGCCGCGGCGAGACGTCCCTGGGAGGAGTGGCCGACGACCAGGAGCATCACGATCCCGAGCAGCCCGCACAGCGAGATGGCCACCACGACCAGCTCCTCGGTCGCGGGCCGGAAGTCCTCGCGGCGGGTGTTGGCGCGGGTCGTGTCGGCATCGAGCGGCCACAGCGCGATCCAGCCGGACGCGACGAACGCCGCATGGACGACGGCCACCCCGAGAAGAGTGCCGATCTGCGCGTCGAGGAGGAGTACGCCGGCCGCGGCAGTCAGCGCTCCGGCCAGCAGCGCTCCGGCCAGCCGCACCCCGGCGGCCGAGGGGAGAGGCGTGTGCGAACTCGTCCGACTCACGTCAGCAGGCTACCCGTCGTCGCCCGCCACAGCGGTCGGTGTGTGAGCCGACAGCGACTCTGGTCACGGGCTCCGAGGACGGCCAGCGCGGCGTACGGTGGTGTCCACCAGAACCGGCAGCGCGAACGAGAAGAGGACAGGTGCCCCTCAGCAGGATCGAGGAGTCGACCACCCGCAACGAGGGTGGGGTCGAGTTCGGCGGCGGACGGCTCGCGTACGCGCCCGGCGAGGCGACCGTGGCCGACGCCATGGTCCGCCGGCCGAAGCTGCTCCCGGCCACGGCGACCGGTGGTGACGCACGCGAGTTCTTCCACGACGACCACGTCCATGCCGCGCTGGTTACCGACGGCGACAGGCTCCTGACCGTCATCGAGCGCCAGGACCTCACCGAGGTGCGCGAAGCCGACCCGGCGACGGCGCTCGGAACCCTGTCGGGCCGGACGGTCGGTTCGGGGGCCGACCTGTGGTCGACCTGGACATGGATGACCGCACTCGGCGTCCGCCGGCTCGCCGTGGTCGAGGACGGCCGGTGCGTCGGACTCCTCTGCCTCAAGCGCAGCGGTCGCGGCTTCTGCTGCGACGCCGGCGTCCGGGCGCGGGCCCAGGAACGGAACAACCACCGCGGCTGCGTCCCTCAGTGATGACCGAGATGCGAGAAGGCAGGAGACCCAGGTGACGCCGCAGGACCGGGCACAGGACGTACTGGCACCACCCGCGAAGGCGGCCATCTTCCTCACCGTGACTGTCAGGGACGGGAAGGAGCAGGAGGCGCGCGACGCGCTCGCGGACGTCGCCGGGATCACCCGCGCGATCGGCTTCCGCATCCCGGAGGCGGCGCTCAGCTGTGTGGTCGGCATCGGGGCGGAGGCATGGGACCGGCTGTACGCCGCTCCGCGCCCGGACGGGCTGCACCCGTTCCGCCCGCTGGCGGGGGAGAAGCACGTGGCGGTCTCCACGCCCGGCGACCTGCTCTTCCACCTACGTGCCGGACGCCCTGATCTCTGTTTCGAGCTCGGCCGCCAGCTGATGGTGCTCTTCGACGGGCTCGTCGACTGCGTCGACGAGGTCCACGGCTTCCGCTACTGGGACGAGCGTGACCTGCTCGGCTTCGTCGACGGCACCGAGAGCCCCACGGCGGCAGCCGAGTCCGGTCCGGCAGCGCTGGTCGGTTACGACGGGGCCGACCCCGAGGAGACGTACGCAGGCGCCAGCTACGTCATCGTCCAGAAGTACCTCCACGACCTCGACGCCTGGGACAAACTCACGGTCGAGGAGCAGGAGCTGGTCGTCGGCCGCAAGAAGCTCAGCGACATCGAGCTGGCCGACTCGGTCAAGCCCGACGACTCCCACGTCGCGCTCAACACCATCACCGATCCCGACGGCACCGAACGCGCGATCGTGCGCGACAACATGCCGTTCGGAGCGGTGGGGACAGGGGAGTTCGGGACGTACTTCATCGGCTACGCCGCCGACCCGAGCGTGACCGAGGAGATGCTGCGGAACATGTTTCTGGGGCGTACGCCCGGCCGGCACGACCGAATCCTCGACTTCTCCACGGCCGTCACCGGATGCCTCTTCTTCGTTCCGCCCGCGGCCTTCCTCGAGGACCCCGATCCGTTCCTCGCCCCGACCGCACGGCCCGAGGAACCAGAACCGGAGCCGGCCGTCGACGGCTCGCTCGGCATCGGAAGCTTGGCGCACAGCGCCGGAAGGAGTGATCACGCATGAGGAACCTTCATCGGGAGCTCGCCCCCATCTCCGAGTCCGCTTGGGGGCAGATCGAGGAGGAGGCACGGCGTACGTTCAAGCGGCTGATCGCCGGCCGCCGCGTCGTCGACGTGGTCGGCCCGTCGGGCAGCGAGCTCGCGGCCGTCGGCACCGGTCACCTCACGCCCCTCGAGGCGCCGGCCGACGGGGTGGTTGCGCGTCAGCGGCAGGCTCAGCTCCTCGTCGAGCTGCGAGCCCCGTTCCGGGTCACCCGTGGGGCCGTCGACGACGTCGAGCGCGGTGCCCAGGACTCCGACTGGCAGCCGGTCAAGGACGCCGCCACCGCGATCGCCGGCGCCGAGGACCAGGCGATCTTCCACGGGTCCGCGGCTGCCGGGATCTCCGGCATCGCCCCGGCCAGCTCCAACACGCCGGTGCCGCTGCCCTCCGACCCGCGGCAGGTGCCCGACGCGGTCGCCAAGGCGGTCAGCGCGCTGCGGCTGGCCGGTGTCGACGGACCGTACGACCTGCTGCTCTCCGCGGAGGCCTACACCGCCGTCTCGGAGACGACCGACCACGGCTACCCGATCCTGCACCACCTGGCGCGGCTGCTCGACGGTGAGATCGTCTGGGCGCCGGCGCTGGAGGGCGCACTGCTGGTCTCGACCCGCGGTGGCGACCACGAGCTCCATCTCGGGATGGACCTGTCCATCGGCTACACCTCCCACGACGCCGAGGGCATCGAGCTCTACCTCGAGGAGTCGCTGACGTTCTTCGCCTACACGGCGGAGGCGAGCGTTCCTCTGCCGGTCGGCTGAGCGGACAAGGGCGGTGGCCGCGGTGAGTGCGATCGGGGGAAAGCCTGAGGCGACCATGGCGCCTGCGGCGCGCACCGACCGGGTCCTGGTCGCGGCCGCGCTGGTGGCGGCGGGCTGGGGCGCCAACCAGTTCACGCCATTGTCGGTGGTCTACCGGCTCGAGGCGGGCTGGTCGACGATGTCGGTCGTCGAGGTGTTCACCGTCTACCTGGCCGGTCTGGTCCCGGCGCTGCTCCTCGGCTGCCGGACCGCCGACAGGTTCGGCCACCGCAGGGTCGTACGCATCGCCCTGGCGATCACCGCCGCCGCGAGCCTCCTCCTGGCCCTGGCCGAGGTGTCTGCCGAGGTCGTCGTCGCGAGCCGGCTGGCGACCGGGGTCGCGGCCGGGCTGATCGTCTCGGCCGGTGCCGCGTGGCTACGCGCGCTCTCGCCGGGCGCCGACCGCGGCGCACGCTTCGCCGTGTACGCCACCGGCGCCGGCTTCGCCCTCGGGCCGCTGCTCGCGGGCACCCTCGCCGCCTGGCTCCCGGCGCCGTCCGTGGTCCCGTGCCTGGTGCACGGCGGCTTCGCGCTGCTGGTGCTCGCGCTGACCGCCCGCATCCCGGAGATGTGCTCGATACCCGGGCCGCCGCCCGTCGCGCCGGCGAGCGACCGCTGGTCGGCCATCACCCACCCGCGCTTCGTCGGGATCGTGCTGCCCGCCAGCCCGGCGATCTTCGCGGCGGTCACGGTCTCCTACGTCGTCCTCCCGCCGTTCGTCCTCGACCGCGTCCGCGACCACGCGCCGCTCTTCAGTGGCCTGGTCGCCGCGGTCACGCTGCTGGTCGGGCTGGCGGTGCAGCCGCTAGCGGCGAAGATCGACCGTCCCGGAACGGCCCGGGCAACCCTCGTCGCGATGGGCACCGTGGTCATCGGGCTCCTGCTCGGCGCCCTCGCCATCGAGGAGGTCTCGCCGCTCCTGGTCCTCGGCGCGGCGGTCTTCCTCGGCGCCGGCTACGGCCTGACCCTGGAGTCCGGGCTGGCCGAGATCGGGCGCCTCGCCCCGCCCGGCGCGCTGCCGACGGTGTCGGCTCTGTTCCAGGGCGTGGCCCACAGCGGCTTCCTGGCACCACTCCTGCTGGCGGTCATGGCGAGGTCCGCGTCATACCCTGAACTCCTAGCGGGCTTGGCCCTGATCGGCCTCATCCTGCTCATCGGCGCAGCCGTGCACGCCGCCAGGCACGCCCACCATGACCCCTCACGACCCGACCCCACACCACAGGAGCTGACATGGGAAGAGTGACAGTTGGACGGCCCGTGCTGCGGGTACGCGACGGCGTCATCTCGCGGCGGCCGGACACGCTGGCCGCGGAGGAGCCGATGGAGATCAGGGTCAACGGGCGACCGCTGACCGTCACGATGCGCACCCCCGGGGGCGACTTCGACCTGGCCATCGGCTTCCTGGTCAGCGAGGGCGTCGTGCACTCCGCCGACGACGTCGCGAGCGTCCGCTACTGCGCCGGCGCCACCGCCGACGGCGGCAACACCTACAACGTGGTCGACGTCGGCCTGGCAGCGCACGTCCCGCCGCCCGACGCCTCCCTCGAGCGCAGCTTCTACACGACATCCTCGTGCGGGCTGTGCGGGAAGGCGTCGCTCGAGGCGGTGCGTACCTCCTCGGCCTGGTCGGTCGCCGAGGACACCCTCCACGTCACGCCCGAGCTCCTGACCACCCTCCCGGAACGGCTGCGGGAGTCGCAGCGTGTCTTCGACAGCACCGGCGGTCTGCACGCGGCCGGCCTCTTCGACGCGGACGGCAACCTGCTCTGCGTACGCGAGGACGTCGGCCGCCACAACGCGGTCGACAAGGTCATCGGGCACGCGCTGCGCGAAGGTCTGGTACCGCTGCGCAACAGCATGCTGATGGTGAGCGGCCGGGCCTCCTTCGAGCTCGTCCAGAAGGCCGTGATGGCCGGCATCCCGCTGCTCGCCGCCGTCTCGGCCCCCTCCTCGCTCGCCGTCGACCTGGCCGACGACAACGGCCTGACCCTGGTCGGTTTCCTGCGCGGATCCTCGATGAACATCTACGCAGGAACCGACCGCATCGAGGCCGTCCCCGTCGGCTGAGTCCCGTCGACTGAGCGTCAGCTGCTGCTCGGGGTGACCCGGACCTTGAGGTTCTTCATCAGCGGCTGGTCGCTCTGGACGCTGTAGTCGCTGGCCCCGATCAGTACGTTCATCTCCGGCATGTAGCCCGCGGCGCTGCCGCGAGGAAGGTCGTAGCGCAGGGCGCGGTAGCCGCGAAGCGACCGGACACTGCCGTCCTTGGCGGTGGCGACGATGTCGACCAGCGAGCCCTCCGTGATCCCGCGCGTGCGCATGTCGTCCTCGTGCATGAGGATCAACGTACGCAGGTTCTTGATGCCCCGATAGCGGTCGTCGTCGGAGTAGATCGTGGTGTTCCACTGGTCGTGGGAGCGCATCGTCTGGAGCACGAGCACGTCGTCGTCGGCCGGGATCACGTCCGGCAGCGGCGACGCCAGGAACTCCGCCTTGCCGGTGGGGGTGTGGAAGACCAGCTCGCGGGCGGGCTGCTTGAGCCGGAACCCCAGCGGGAGGCGGACCCGGCGGTTGAAGTCCTCGAACCCGATCAGGGCCTTGGCCATGACGTCCCGGATCCGGTCGTAGTCCTCGACCCACGCCTCCCACGGGCTGGTGCTCGAGGGCAGGGTCGCCCGCGCCATTCCGGCGATGATCGCGGGCTCGGAGAGCAGGTGGGGTGAGGCGGGCCGCTTCATCCCGCGTGAGAGGTGGACCATGCTCATCGAGTCCTCGACGGAGGTCTCCTGGAGACCAGCGGTCTGGTGGTCCTTCTCGGTGCGGCCCAGGCAGGGGAGGATGAGCGCCTTGCGGCCGTGGACGAGGTGGCTGCGGTTGAGCTTGGTGCTCACCTGGACGGTCAGCTCGCAGCTGCGCAGGCCGCTGGCGGTGTAGACGGTGTCGGGGGCGGCCATGACGAAGTTGCCGCCCATGCCGACGAAGACCTTGACGTCGCCCTCGTTCATGGCCCGCATGACGCCGACGGTGTCGAGGCCGCGCTTCCGCGGCGGGGTGATGTCGCAGACCTCGCCCAGCCGGTCGAGGAACGCGGCGGACGGCTTGTGGTCGATGCCGCAGGTGCGGTTGCCCTGGACGTTGCTGTGGCCGCGTACGGGGGAGGGGCCGGCGCCCTCGCGGCCGAGGTTGCCGCGCAGGAGGAGGACGTTGACGATCTCGCGCACGGTGTCGACGCCGTGCTCGTGCTGGGTCACGCCGAGGCACCAGCTGATCAGCGTACGGTCGGAGGCGGAGTAGACGGCGGCCGCCTTGCGGATGTCGGCCTCGCTGAGCCCGGCCTGGTGGGTGAGGTCGGCCCAGGAGGTCGTCTCGACCAGGGACCGGTAGGCCTCGAAACCCGAGGTGTATCGCTCGATGAACTCGACGTCGAGCGCCTTCGGGTCGGTGCGGTGCTCCTCGAGCAGCGTCTTGGCCATCCCACGAAGGAGGGCCAGGTCGCCACCGGGGCGGACCTGCAGGTTGAGGGTGCTGGTGCGGGTGGCCTTGTTGAGCGCCATGTCGACGAACTCGTGCGGGATGATCGCCTTGCGGGCGGCCGCCTCGACCAGCGGGTTGATGTGCACGATCTGGGCGCCGCGGTCGTACGCCTCGGTCAGCGCGGTGAGCATCCGGGGCGCGTTGGAGGCCGCGTTGACGCCGAGGATGAAGAGCGCCTCGGCGGTCTCCCAGTCCTCGAGGTCCGCGGTACCCTTACCGGTGCCGAGCGCGGCGGTGAGGGCTCGCCCCGAGGCTTCGTGGCACATGTTGGAGCAGTCGGGCAGGTTGTTGGTGCCGAACTCGCGTGCCCACAGCTGGTAGAGGAACGTGGCCTCGTTGCCGAGCCGGCCCGAGGTGTAGAACGCGGCCTCGTCAGGGCCGTCGAGCCCGCGCAGGGTCTCGCCGACCAGCGCGAAAGCGTCGGCCCAGCTGACCGGGACGTAGCGGTCGCTCGCCTCGTCGTAGACCAAGGGTTCGGTCAGCCGGCCCTGATCCTCGAGCTCGAAGTCGGACCAGGTCTCCAGCTCCGAGACCGTGTGGGCGGCGAAGAAGTCGCGGTCGACGCGCTTGCTCGTCATCTCCCAGACGACGTGCTTCATACCGTTCTCGCACAGGTCGAGCTTGAGCCCCTTCAGGTCGTCGGGCCAGGCGCAGCCGGGACAGTCGAACCCGTCGTTCTCGTGGTTCATCTTGAACATCGCCCTGGTCCCAGAGGCGATGGCGTGCTCGCGGCCGAGCACCTTCATGACCGAGGTCGCCGCACCCCAGCCGGCTGCCGGATGGTGGTAGTCGCGTTGCTTCCACTCACCCGTGGGCACGGGCCCCTCGCCGGAGGTGTCCTGGTCGACCATCTCGCGCTCCTGTGCATGTCGTGACCGCGGGCGCGCCGGGCGGCCTCGCCTCGTTCTCGACGTTAATCCCGCCGGGCCGTCATCGCGAGCGTCGACGTGGCCGGCGGCGCGATCGTGTCGTCTCCGACAGCCTCGGCGGTGGTCGGCGACAAGCAGCCCTCTCTTGACAGAGTTTTGAAATCTAATACGATTTAAAAAACGGCAGATCGGAGTAGCTGATGAGCGGTGCCATCCCCACGGATCGCAACCTGTACGAAGAGGACCACGAGGCGTTCCGGGAGACCGTCCGCGCGTTCGTGGACAAGCACGCGGCCCCCAACGCCGAACGCTGGAGCAGGGAGGGCAAGGTCGACCGCTGGCTGTTCACCGAGGCCGCGAAGGCCGGCGTGCTCGGCTTCAACATCCCCGAGGAGTTCGGCGGGGGAGGCACCCGCGACTTCCGTTTCAACGCGATCCTCGGCGAGGAGCTCGCCCGACACCCGGTCTCCGACGGCCTCGCCGGCGTCGGGCTCTCCAACGACATCGTGATCCCCTACTTCACCGATCTGACCGACGACGAGCAGAAGCGCCGCTGGCTCCCGGGCATCGCCGCCGGCGAGCTGGTCGTGGCGGTCGCGATGACCGAGCCCGGCACCGGCTCGGACCTCTCCGGCATCCGCACGTCGGCGGTCAGGGACGGCGACGACTACGTCGTCAACGGCTCCAAGGTGTTCATCTCCAACGGACAGAACGCCGACCTGATCGTCACCGCGGTGCGCACGGGCGAGGACCCTCACAAGGGCATCAGCCTCCTCGTTGTCGAGGCCGACAGCCCGGGCTTCAAGCGCGGCCGCAACCTGGAGAAGGTCGGGCTGCACGCGCAGGACACCAGCGAGCTCTTCTTCGAGGACGTACGCGTCCCGGTGGCCAATCTGCTCGGAGAGGAGGGCAGCGGGTTCCTCGGCCTGATGCGCAACCTGCCTCAGGAGCGGATCTCGATCGCCGCCAACGCGGTCGCGGCCTCCGAGGGCGTGCTCGAGCGCACCCTGACGTACGTCAAGGAGCGCCAGGCCTTCGGCAAGCCGATCGGGTCGTTCCAGAACACCCGGTTCGAGCTGGCCGACATGGTCACCGCCGTCCGGGTCAGCCGCTCCTACATCGACGACCTCCTCGCCCGGCACTCCCGCGGCGAGCTGAGCGCCGTCGACGCCGCAGCCGCGAAGTTCTGGGCCACCGAGCAGTACGTCCAGATCGTCGGCCGCTGCGTCCAGCTGCACGGCGGCTACGGCTACATGCTCGAGTACCGGATCGCGCAGGACTACCTCGACTCCCGCATCACCACCATCTACGGCGGCACGACCGAGATCATGAAAGAGATCGTCGGCCGCGACCTCGGACTGTGATCAGGAGCCGGTGACCGTCCGTCGCACCATGTCCTGGGCGACGGCGATCACCTCCTCGAGAGGGCGGACCTCGGGCCGCCACCACTCGAGGACCCAGTTGAGCGAGCCGAGCAGGAGCATCCGGAAGGTCGTGGCGTCGAGGTCGTCGCGGATCGCGCCCTCCTTCTTGGCCGCGTCGAAGAGGTCACGCCAGTAGTGGCTGTAGAGCGACTCCTCGGCGGCAGGCCGATCCCGCAGCGCCTCGGGCACGTGCCGGGCGTTGCGGATCGAGGCGGTCGCGTAGTCGGAGATCTCCAGCTCGTAGCGGAGGTGGGCGTCGATGGCGGTCATGATCCGGTCGAGGGGAGCGGTCCCGTCGGGGAGCGCCGCGACGACCTCCTCGACGTGGATGCGGACGTCGTGCGCGCCGGCCCACATGACCTCCTCGACCAGCTCGTCGCGGGAGGCGAAGTAGTAGTAGATCGCCGGTGCCTGGACTCCGGCCACGTCCGCGACCTCGCCCAGGCGCATCCCGGCGTACCCTCTCTGCGAGAGCACGGTCGCCGCCGCGTCCAGGATGCGTTTGCGGGTCTTCTCCGACTTCGATGCCACGGGGAAATTCTAATACAGATTCAGTTTCGTGGCGCCAATCACATCCGGAGTCACATTCGCGCTGCGCCGTCGGCGATCGCCCGGCGAATCCGCGGATAGGTGCCGCAGCGGCAGATGTTGCGGATCGTATCGAGGTCGGCGTCGGTGACGGTGCGCCTCTCCGCCGAGACCCGCCGCACCAGGTCGACGGCGGCCATGATCTGGCCCGGTTGACAGTAGCCGCACTGGGCCACGTCGTGGTCGAGCCATGCCTGCTGCATCGGGTGCAGTCCGTCGGGCCCCTCGTCGACGGTCGCGGGGAGCCCCTCGATCGTGGTGACCTCGTCGTCGGGTCCCAGGTCGGACACAGGAACGGCGCACGGGTTGAAGGCGCGGCCGTTGAGGTGCGAGGTGCAGGCCTTGCATACGTTGATCCCGCAGCCGTACTTGGGACCGGTGACTCCGAGCAGGTCGCGGAGCACCCAGAGCAGGCGTACGTCGTCCTGGACCTCGACCTTGATCTGCTCGCCGTTGACCCGGAAGGTGTGGGTGGGCACGTGCCCTCCTTGTGGATTCAGTCTCTCAATCGATGTGGTCGAGGCCGTCGGTCGGCGAGGCCGGCACTGGCGGGACGGTCGGCTTGGGCTCGAAAGCGAGCGTGTCGTGGTTGATCGGGAAGTCGGTGGGCATCGTTCCGGTCGCCCGGCCGTACGCACAGGCGACCGCTGCCATCGAGGCGGCCACGCCGAGCTCGCCGGCGCCACCGGGCTCGCCGGAGCCGGGCACGATGACGACGCGTACGTCCGGCGGGGTGTTCCACTGCCGGGTGTAGAAGTAGTTGTCCCAGCTCGCCTCGAGGAAGTGCCCGTCGCGCAGGTGCAGGCTGGAGGTGAGCGTCTGGGCGATACCGTCCATCAGGCAACCCATCATCTGCGCCTCCAGACCGCGGGGGTTGACCACGGTGCCGACGTCGACGGCGATGACCGCCTTGGTGACCCGAGGGCCGGTCACGGCGTCGCGGATCTGGCGGTCGACGGTCTCCGCGCGGCAGTCGATCTCGACCAGCACGGCGCTGGTGGAGTGGTACTCACCGTGGAAGGCGATGCCCTGGGTGACCCCGTTCGGGAGCGTACGTCCCCACTCGCCGGCCTCGGCGACCCGGTCCAGGACCGCGCGGTCGCGGGCGTTGCGCAGGTGGTCGCGCCGGAAGCGGTACGGGTCCCTGCCGGTCCTGGCGGCGAGTCGGTCGACGATCAGCTCGCGGGCACAGGTCATGTCGGGGGAGTAGACGTTGCGCATCGAGCCGGTGTTGAACCCGGTGTCGGTCTCGTTGAGCACCCGGGTCGCGGGCCCGAGGTTGTAGGGCATGTTCTGGGAGAGCTGGAAGAAGACCTCGGAGAAGGCCCGGTCACCCACCGGCAGCTGCGCGGCGAGCGACGTGATGATCTCTCCGAGGCCATGGCCGAGGTCGGTCGAGACGCTGGTGTGGGACTGCTGATAGGCGAGCACCGTGCTGCCGGCGTACGCCGCCCGCACCCGTGACCTCGCCATCGGATGGGCGCGGCCCTGACGAGAGTCGTCGGCCCGATGCCACATGAGCTTGACCGGCTTGCCCAACTTCTGGGAGACCTCGGCCGCCTCCAGTGCGGCATCGAAGAAGAGCCGGCGGCCGAACGACCCGCCGCCCTCGGTGACGTGCACCTTGACCGCCGGGACCGGCAGGCCGAGCCGGGCGGCGATGGTCTCCTGGGCGACGATCGGCGACTTCAGGGACGACCAGATCTCGGCTCGGTCGCGACGTACGTCGGCGATGGCGCAGTTGGTGTCGAGGGCGCTGTTGGAGCGGAACCGGAACGTGAAGGTGGCCTCCACCGTGGGGGTCAGCGGTGGCGGCCCCAGCGGCGCCTCGGCGCGTCGCAACTCCTCGAGCACCGCGTCGTCGTCCTTGCCCTCGGCGGTGCCTGCTCCCCAGGTCACCCTCAGCGCCCGAACCGCGTCGATGCACTGGCCGAAGGTGCGTGCCCGGACGGCGACCCCGGTGGAGATCGTGACGACGTCGGTGACGCCGGGCATCGTGCGAACGTCCTCGGCGTTGGCCACCGAGCGGACGGTGCCGTTGATGGTCGGAGGGCGACAGACCATCGTCGGCAGCGCGTCGGGCACCTCGAGGTCCATCGTGAACTTCTTGTGCCCCGTCACGGCGGCCCGGGCGTCGACCCGGTTGCGCGGAGTGCCGATCACCGTGAAGTCGGCGTCGGGCTTGAGGGTCACGTTCACCTGTTCGGTGCGTACGCTCGCGGCCCGAGCCGCCAGGTCGCCGATCGAGATCCGCCGGCTGCCGCCCACGACCACGCCGTCGGTGATCGTCAGCGCCGCGGTGCGGGTGCCGAGCTCGGCCGCGGCGGCCGCCAGCAGTCGGGCGCGGGCGATTCCCGCGGCGACCCGGATCGGGATGTAGGTGGCGATGGTGGTGTTCGACGCGCCGGTGAGCTGGTTGAAGAGCAGCTCGGGCCGGGCGTCGGCGAGGGTGACATGGACCCGGTCGAGCGGCACACCGAGCTCCTCGGCGATCAGCATCGCCGAGGAGGTGGTGATCCCCTGGCCCACCTCGGCGCGAGGGAGCGCGAAGCTCACCGTGCCGTCGGTGCCGACCTCGACGGTGATCAGGCTCGCCGTGGGGATCGTGGCGACCGTCATCATGTCGTTGAGGTCGAGGATCTCGGTCGGCTCGGGCCACGGGATGCCGTCGGTGGCCGGACTGGTCGCCCCGGCGGGCTCGGCCAGGCCGAGCTCGGCCGCCGCGACGAGCGTCGGGGCGGCGAGCACATAGCCGAGGAAGGTGCGTCTGCGCAGCTGCTCCACGGTCAGAAGCCGCGGTTGCCGTCGGGGATGGTGATCGCGGTGCCCTGTCCCTTGGTCAGGTAGAACATCAGGTACCGCCGGGCGACCTCGTCGATGGTCCAGGCCAGCGCCGGCGCCAACGGCAGGCTGACCGCACCCTGGCGGATCTTGATGAACCACGGCCAGGCGGTCCGGATCGCCGACTCCCAGAACGGATGCCGGTCGATGCCGTCCCAGTCGGCGACCCGGTCCCCGACCAGGAACCTGGCCAAAGCGTCCACAGCCGGCCGCGAGAACGAGCCAGGGCTGGTCTGCTCGGCGAGCTGCCCGAGCAAGATGTCGGTCAGAACCACGCCCTCCGAGGTCGGGCCCAGGACCGGGTCGAGCAGCTGGTCGGACTGCTGGTTCGCGGCTGCCCAGGTTGCGGGGATGTACTCGGCGGGGACACCGAGCATGTAGGCGTTGACCTGCCAGTTGTGCAGGTAACCCTCCTTCTGTGCGGAGGTCATGTCCAGATCCCAGTCGACGAGCTTGCGCATCGTCCAGGTCGCCAGGCTGTGCCAGGTGATCAGGATGTCGCCGATCGAGATCGGGATCTGCTGCCCGCCGCTGGTCTCGACCCAGTGCGGCGACTCGGGCAGCAGGTTGCGTACGGCCGCGTGCACCATCCGGGTCTTGACGGCCTGCGCCTGGGCCTTGCCGTCGGGCTCGTACGCGTTGGGGTCACCGACAGCGAAGCCGAGCATGCTGGTCTTGGCGACCCGGTCCTCCATGTCCGCCCCGCCCTTGGAGTAGTAGACAGCTCTGGCCTCACGCGGGATCGCGGTCGAGAGCATCCCACCGCCGGGCCCGTTGCAGAGGTTCAGGAGCAGGCCGTTAGACGTGTTGAACGCCGCGGCGGCGCGCAGCTTGGCCATGTCCGCCCACTCGGGCAGGCGGCGTGCCCGAGCCATCCAGTCACGTACGTCACCGGGCAGCCCGTCGGGGAGCGGCTGGCTGTTGTGGTTCCAGCCGAGGATGGCTGCGTTGATGGCGGGTACGTCGCCACGATCGAGGACGGCGCCCATGAGGTGGTCGATCTCGTCGTCCCACAGCCATTGAGGGTCGATGCCGGTGCCGGTCCCGGCCACGGACAGAGCCGGGTCCCAGGTCCAGGGGACGGCGGCCCGCGCCGCCGCCATGGGGCCGCCCAGGGAGGCGACCGTCCCGGCGGCGATGCTGGAGGCGATCAGGAACTTACGTCGGCTGAGCTCGTGCATGATGCTCCTCGGTCAGCTGGGGTAGTTGGGGTTGTTGCCGGTGGGGATCTCGATGCTGATCTGCTCGCCGCGAGCGAGGAAGAGCAGCACGGCCTTGCGGAGGAACTCGTCGAACATCCAGTAGGTCGGGGGTGCGAGCGAGAGTGGCTGGCCGGACTCGCGGAAGGCGACGAACACGGGCCAGCCGACCTTGATGGTCGTGTCGAGGGCGGGGTGGCGGGGGAGCTCGAGCCACTCGGCGACCTGGTCGCCGAGCATGAACCGGCTCATCGACTCCAGGGCGGGGCGGGTGAAGAGGGTGCCGTCGATCTCGGCGCCGAAGTCGAGCAGGATGTCGGCGAGCGCGACGCCCTCCTCGGTGTGGGCGAGCAGCGGGACCAGCACCTGCTCGCGCTGGCTGAGCGCGTCGGCCCAGGTCGCGGGGATGTACTCGTCGCGGACGCCCAGCATGTGAGCCGTCACCTGCCACACGTGTAGGTAGCCCTCACTGAGGTCGGCGGGCCGCTCGACCTCCCACTCGTCGAGCTTCTGCCACACCGAGGAGGCCAGGCTGTGCCAGGTCACCATGATGTCGCGCTGGCTGATCGGGATCTCCTCGTCGGCGGCCGCCACCCAGTGCGGCGACTGGGGGAGGAGGTGGCGGACGGCAGCGTGGATCAGGCGCGTCTTCACGCAGGTCACGATCATCTCGCCGCGCGGGCCGTAGGGGCCGTCGACGCCGATGTCGTAGCCCAGCTTGGCGGTCTTCTTGATCCGGTCGCGCATGTCGCTGCCGCCGTAGGAGTAGTAGACCGCCCGTGCCTCGCGGGGGATCGCGGTCGACATCATGCCGCTGTTCATCCCGTAGAGGACGCCGAGGTAGAGCCCCCAGCGCTCGGTGAACTCGAAGGCGTCGGCGAGCTTGGCCTGATTCGCCCATGGCGGAAGCTGTCGTGCCGACTCGATGAAGGCGTACAGATCGCTGGGCAGCGAGGTCGGGGTCGGCTGATCGTTGCGTGTCCAGCCGCGCAGGGCGTCGTTGACGGCATCCACGTCGCCGTGCTGAATCAGGTCGGCGACCACCTGGTCGGCCTCGGGGTCCCACACCGTCGCCGGGTCGGCGCCTGCCCCGACCCGTGCGATCGACGCCGATACGGGCCAGGTCCACAGCGGCGCGGTCAACGCGGCGGCGCCTACCGCTCCGCCCGTGATCAAGAGCTTTCGTCTGCTGAGGTCTGCCATTGCCACCACTCCTCATCATCGAGTCCTCGAAGTGATCCGTGTCACTTCGGCCCTGATAGCGTAGAGCCACTATCGGCAAACTGCCAGTAGCAATTGGCAATGTGCCGATAAAGTGTGTCGGGACGGCGTGGCTGGCTCGACTGAGGGAGGATGGGGCGATGGCAACTCCGCGAGTGCGCATGCAGGCCGACCGACGGCGCGACCTGATCGTCGCGGCGGCGGCGCACGTCTTCGCTGAGCGTCGCTACGACGACGTCTCCACCACGGAGCTCGCCCGAGCCTGCGGAGTCAGTCGAGGCTTGCTCAGTCACTACTTCCCGACCAAGCGAGATCTCTACCTCGCCGTCATCGGCCGCTTGGTCGACGTGCCGCGACTCCCGATGCCTGCGTACGTCGAGGGGGCAACCGTCGAGGACCGAATCGGCCGCAGCGTGGCCGAGTGGGTCGACATGGTCGTCGCTCGCAAGGACGCCTGGCTTGCCGTCTCCGGCTTCGTCGGTGAGTCCCGCGATGAGGAGATCTCGAAGATCCTGGAGGACTACATCGAGCGTATGGTGGACCAGATCTGCGAGCTTGCCGGGCTGCATGCGGTCCGTGAGCACCCGGCCGTGAGGACGGCGCTCCACGGCTATTCGGCTTTCGCGACGACTGTGACCCGGCGCTGGCTGCTCAGTGCGGACGCTCCTCGAGGGCATCTGGAGCGGATGCTCGGCGACACGCTGGTCAGTCTGGTCCGGGTCACCGTCCCTGCGCTCACCGGCGACCAGGGCTCGACGCGACCGGGTCCGGCCTCCGCCTGACCCGGTCGGGGGCCTCTGTCCGAGACGACCCTTGCGCTGGAATATGAATCTGTATTAAAAAATGCTGTGACGGAAACCACACAGCATGGTTCCGACAGGGAGAGGGAGACCGATGACCGACAGAGTTGCGCAGGCCCCGGCCTGGACGTTCCGCAGTCACTGGATGAGCCAGACCGCCGGTCATGCGGTGATGCGGCCGAATGCGACGGCCTTGCGCTTTCTCGGCGTGGACACCACCTGGCAGCAGCTGCACGAGCGATCGCTGCGTTTCGCCGGCGCGCTGCGGGAGCGCGGCGTCCAGCAGGGCGACCGGGTGATCCTGCTGACCCTCAACCGGCCCGAGTTCGTCGAAGCGGTCTTCGGGATCAACAGCCTCGGTGCGATCGCGGTGCCGGTCAATGCTCGCCTGGCTCCGCCCGAGATCGTCGGCCTGGTCGAGGACAGCGGCGCGACCGTCATCGTGACCGAGCAGCTCCTCGCCCCGCTGGCCGCGGCCGTCGCCGGCCTCGAGCCCGCCCTCGAGACCCGGATCGTCATCGGAGAAGCCGAGGGGATGGAGGCGTACGAGAGCCTGGTGGAGGCCAACGAGCCGATCGAGCTCGGCGACATCTCCGAGGACTCGGTGGCGCTGATCATGTACACCTCGGGCACCACCGGGAAGCCCAAGGGCGCGATGTTGACGCATCACAACATGCAGATGCAGGCGCTGACCTGCATCCGCGCCAACGACGTCGGCGACGAGTCCGACATCGCGTTCATGACCGCGCCGTTCTTCCACATCGCCGGGCTGGGCTCGCTGGCGGCCAACTTCGTGCTCGGCATCCCGAGCGTGATCCATCCCCTCGGCGCCTTCGACGCGGGCGAGGTCGTCGACGCCTGGGAGCGCGAGGGCGCCACCGTCGTCTTCAACGTGCCCCAGCAGTGGCAGGCGATCTGTGCGCTGCCGGGCATCAAGGAGCGTGACCTGAAGCTGCGGGTCATCTCCTGGGGCGCCGCCCCGGCCTCGGAGACCCTGCTCGAGGCGATGGCCGACACCTTCCCGAACGCGCTCAACGTGGCCGTCTTCGGGCAGACCGAGACCTCGCCGATCACCTGCGTGCTGCGTGGGGAGGAGTCGCTGCGCAAGCTCGGCTCCGTCGGCCGGCCGATCCCGACGATCCAGTACCGGATCGTCGACGGCGAGATGAACGATGTGGCCGTCGGAGAGGTCGGCGAGATCGTCTACCGCGGCCCCTCGGTCACCCGGGGCTACTGGAACAACCTCGAGGCCACCGAGAAGGCGTACGTCGGTGGCTGGTTCCACTCCGGCGACCTCGTCCGCCAGGACGAGGAGGGCTTCGTCTGGGTCGTCGACCGCGCCAAGGACATGATCATCAGCGGCGGCGAGAACATCTACAGCGCCGAGGTCGAGAACGCGATCCACGCCCACCCGGCGGTGCTGGAGGCGGCCGTCGTCGGCCGCAGCGACGAGCGCTGGGGCGAGGTGCCGGTGGCGTACGTCGTGCCGAAGCCGGATGGGTCGATCGACCTCGAGAGCCTCAACGAGTTCCTGACCACCCGGCTGGCCCGGTTCAAGCTTCCCAAGGACCTCGTCCTGCTCGAGGTGCTGCCGCGCAACGCCGGTGGCAAGGTCCGCAAGACCGAGTTGCGGACCCAGGGCTGAGGCGGGCCGTGTTCCCCGGAGTCTGGGCCGCTCGCACCCCCGAGAAGCCCGCCATCGTGATGGCGGGCTCGGGTCGGGTGCTCACCTACCAGGAGCTGGAGGAGCGCAGCCTCCGACTGGCGCGTCACCTGCACGCCCGCGGGCTGCGGCGCGGCGACGTGGTCGCGCTGCTGACCGACAACCGGCCCGAGGCCTACGAGGTCTACTGGGCGGCGCTGCGCTCCGGGCTCTACGTCACCGCCGTCAACAGCCACCTCTCCGCCGACGAGGTCGCCTACATCGTCACCGACTGCGGCGCGAAGGCCCTTGTCGCCTCGGCCGACGTCCCTGCCGTCGCGACGTTGGATGTCGAGGTGGCCCACCGGCTGGCCTTCGGCGGCGAGGTGGCCGGCTATGCCTCCTACGAGTTGGCGCTGGCGACCGCGGGCGAGGGTCCGTTCACCGAGTCCCACGGCGACGACCTGCTCTACTCCTCGGGCACGACCGGGCGCCCGAAGGGGATCAGGTCACCGTTGCCGGAGATCACGGTCGGCGAGCCGGGGTATGTGTACCCGCTCGTCTTCGGCACCACGTACGCCTTCGACGACTCCTCGGTCTATCTCTCGCCGGCACCGGTCTACCACGCGGCGCCGCTGCGGTTCGGCGGCGTGGTGCACGCCTACGGCGGGACCCTGGTGATGATGGAGCGCTTCGACGCCGAGCAGGCTCTCGCCACGATCGAGCGCTACGGCGTCACACACACCCAGATGGTGCCGACGATGTTCGTGCGGATGCTCAAGCTGCCCGAGGACGTACGCCGCTCCTACGACGTCGCCTCGCTGCGGTGCGTGGTGCACGCCGCCGCGCCCTGTCCGGTCGAGGTCAAGCGCCGGATGATCGAGTGGTTCGGCCCGATCATCGAGGAGTACTACGCCTCCACCGAGGGCATGGGCGCGACCGCGATCGACTCCGCGACCTGGCTGGAGCATCCCGGCTCCGTCGGCCAGCCGATCATCGGCGTCCCGCACATCGTCGGCGAGGACGGGCGTGAGGTCGGTCCTGGCGAGGTCGGGGCGATCTACTTCGAGCGCGACGACCGCAGCTTCGCCTACCTCGGTGACGCCACCAAGACCGACGCCGCCAAGCACCCGGAGCATCCGTCGTGGACGACGGTAGGCGACGTCGGCTATCTCGACGAGGACGGGTTCCTCTACCTCACCGACCGAGTTGCGTTCACCATCATCAGCGGCGGCGTGAACATCTACCCGCAGGAGATCGAGGATCTCTTCAGCCTCCATCCGGCCGTCGCCGACATCGCCGTCATCGGTGTCGCGGACGATGAGATGGGGGAGCGGGTCGCCGCCTTCGTCCAGCCCGCCCCGGACGCCGCTGCCGGTCCCGAGCTCGCGGAGGAGCTCACCGTGTACGCGCGTGACCGGATCGCCCACTACAAGGTCCCGCGCGAGATCCACTTCCGTGACTCGCTCCCGCGGACGCCCACCGGGAAGATGGTCAAGCGCCGCCTGCGCGAATGACTCGAACGAGTTGAGTACGTGGACTCAGGCGGTGAGGGTGCGTCGGCGGCCAGACTGCTGCCATGCCCGAGACCGAACGCGCCACCCGGCGCCCGCGCTTCGCCCTGCTGCGCCACCACCTGCTCGCGCCGGCCGCCTCGTGCTTCCTGGGCGTCCTGAGCCTGGCGACGGTGCTCTGCTTCCACTTCCCGGAGCTGCTGACCACCCGTGAGTTCCGCGCCGTCTACACCGAGGACTTCGCGCGTACGCTGCTGCTCGTCGGCCTGGCGGCCGCATTCTTCGCCGGCACGATCGCGGTGCTGCGCGACCAGCACAAGCGGATGGCCTTCATCGGCGTCGGGACAGCGACCGCCGCGGTGCTGCTCGGCGGCACAGAGGTCCCGTTCGACGGCCCGGTCGAGGACTCGCCGTTCTCGCTCGGCCTCGACTGGTTCGTGCTCGCCCTGTTCTTCTCCGCGCTGGTCTTCATCCCGCTCGAGCACGCCTTCGCCCGCCGCCCGGTGCCGGTCTTCCGACCGGGGTGGCGCACCGACGCCTGCTACTTCTTCATGAGCCACGTCCTGGTCCAGCTCATCCTGATCCTGGTCACCACCTCGACGTCGCTGGTGGTCTCGTCGGTGAAGGTGCCGGGCGTACAGGCCTGGATCGACGGCCTGCCGTTCCTCGTGGCCTTCCTGCTCGCAGTCTTCCTCGCCGACCTCGCCCAGGCGGTGCTGCACCGCTGCTACCACCGGATCATGGTGCTGTGGCGCTTCCACGCGGTGCACCACTCCAGCCCCGAGCTCGACTGGCTGGCCGGCTCCCGGGTGCACTTCGTCGAGACCGTGCTGACCCGCAGCATCGTGCTGCTGCCGCTGCTGTTCCTCGGCTTCTCGACCTCGGTCGTCAACGCGTACGCCGTGCTGGTCGGCATCCAGGCGGTCGTCGCGCACGCCAACCTCGGCATCCGCTTCGGCTGGTTGGAGTACCTCATCGTGCTGCCGCGCTACCACCACTGGCACCACGCCCGTCACCTCGACTACTGGGACCGCAACTACGCCATCCACCTGCCGGTGATCGACATGCTGATGGGCTCCTTCAAGCTCCCGCGCGACGGCAGCTGGCCCGAGGAGTACGGCGTCCTCAAGCGCGAGACCGTCCCTGTGGGGATCGTCGCTCAGCACGTCGCCCCGTTCCTCGGCCAGCGGACCTTCGACGAGTACGTCCGCTGACGCGGCGCGACGGTCTCCAAGCAAAGGCGCTGTGGCAAGATTCCCGCCATGAAACCTGCGGCTGTTCTCATGGACATGGACGGCACTCTGGTGGACACCGAGCCCTACTGGATCGCTGCGGAGTACGCCATCGCCGAGCGCTTCGGGGCGACCTGGTCCGAGGAGCAGGCGATGGAGCTGGTCGGCAACGCGCTGATCGAGTCGGCGCGGCTGGTCAAGGAGGGCATGGGCCTTCCTCACGAGCCGGAGGAGATCGTCGAGATGCTCCTCGACGGCGTCGTCGAGCAGGTCGAGCGCGAGGTCCCGTGGCGGCCGGGGGCACGCGAGCTGCTCACCGACCTGTTCGAGCAGGGTGTGCCGTGCGCGCTGGTGACGATGTCGTACGCCCGGTTCGTCGGCCCCATCCTCCAGGAGCTCCCGGAGGGCACCTTCAAGGTGATCGTCACCGGTGACATGGTCCGCAACGGCAAGCCCCATCCCGAGCCCTACCTCACCGCGGCCGCCGCCCTCGGTGTCGCGGCCGAGGACACCATCGCGGTCGAGGACTCCAACACCGGCGCCCGCTCTGCCGAGGCCGCCGGCTGCACCGTCCTGGTGGTCGAGAACCATGTCCCCGTCGCCCCCGGCGAGCGCCGGGTCTTCCGCGACACGCTCGAGGGATTGACGTACGCGGACCTGGCCGGTCTCGACGCCGACCTCGGCTGACCGCGACCTCCGACATGGACCGGCAGGCCGCTCCTGGCTGCGCCAGTGGTGATGAGCGACCTGCCGGTCCCTGTTCGCTGATCGATCAGTGACCGATCATCTCCTGGGGCCTAGATGATGACGACATGTTGGCCTCGTGACACCCAGGTGCCCCGCTCACCCCAATAGGTGTCGACCGGGAAGCTGATGCTCGCCCCCTCGGGCTCCCTGAGCGTCTTGCAGGTGGCGCCGGAGGTGCCGCCGGTGGGCCAGTAGGTGTTGCGGTCCTCGAGGAAGCGGACGCTCCGAACGCTGCGGCGTCCCTCGGTGTTGTAGGCGAAGAAGCAGAGCTTGTTCGTGCTGTCGGTGTACTTGACCCAGCCATCGCCGTACGTCCAGGACTTGTCGGCTGCCGAGGCGGGAGCGGCGCCCACGGTGGCCGCGCCTACGGCAACCAGCGGAAGCAGGCAGGCCGCGACCGCGAGGCGGCTTCGTCCGCGCGTCATCACGGGCACCCGGCAGCGTCCGCGCTGCCACCGGTCTGGGTCCTGGTGAAGTAGGTGCCGTCCTTGCGGCGCAGGCCGACCGTGGTCGAGCAGCGGTAGATGTTGGTGAACGAGATCCGATCCCCGCCGGTCGTGTAGTAGTAGGGAGAGGTGATGACGGGGCCGTTGATCGTTCTCACGTACTTCACCCGGACGCGCATCTTGCAGCCGCTGGTGTCGGGTCCCCAGTAGACGTCGATGTCTGTGGCACGGGGAAAGGGCCCCTTGTAGAGCAGCGTCTGAGCGCGGGAGCTTGTGCAGTCGTTGGTGCGTAGCTCGGTGAGTGTTTGGCCGTCGTGGTAGAGCACGACATCCCCCGCCTGAGCGTTGGCGGGGCTGCCGAGCAGGCCGGTTATCAGCAGCGCACCGACCAAGGCCACTGCGATCCGAAGTATCTTCATCGTTCTCCGATCGGGTCGGGTCCTGGTCTTCTCCAGGCTCCTTGAGACGGAGCCTGGGGGTCGACCGCGTCGGCCAAAACCCGTACCAATCCCGTACGTCACCTCATCCCGTACATGGCCATCCGGCGGCCATTTCCAGGCCAATTTCTGTCCATGCTCACCTCATCTCCTGTCCACCTTCAGCGCCGCCTTCGCTGCGGCCCGAGGGGCGGAGTGGCTTGTATGAGGGTGCCCGGCGATCGGACGGGGTGGTCGACCCCCTCGTGGTGACGGGTCTGCCGGAGGCACCTACTAATGTGACCTTCCGTGGGCCACATCCAGATCACTCCGTCCATCCTGAACGCCGACTTCGCAGCCCTCGGGGCGGAAGTTGCCCGGATCCCCAGCGCCGACTGGGTCCATGTCGACGTGATGGACAACCACTTCGTGCCCAACCTGACCTTCGGTCCGGCGATGGTCGAGGCGCTCGCACGGTCCACGGACACGCCGCTCGATGCCCACCTGATGATCGAGAACGCCGACCGCGAGGCCCCGGCGTACGTCGAGGCCGGCTGCGGCTCGGTGACCTTCCACGTCGAGGCCACCAAGGCCCCGGTCCGGTTGGCCCGCGAGATCCGTGCCAAGGGCGCGCGCGCCTCGATGGCGCTCAAGCCGGCGACCCCGATCGAGCCCTACGAGGACATGCTGGCCGAGCTCGACATGGTGCTGCTGATGACCGTCGAGCCCGGCTTCGGCGGGCAGAAGTTCCTCGACCTGGTGCTGCCCAAGATCCGCCGTGCGAGGGCGATGATGGACAAGGCCGGCGTCGAGACCTGGCTGCAGGTCGACGGCGGCGTCTCGCTGGAGACCATCGAGCGCTGCGCCGAGGCCGGGGCCGACGTCTTCGTCGCCGGCTCTGCCGTCTATTCGGCCGCCGACCCGGATGCGATGGTCAACGCGCTGCGCGACAAGGCCGTCTCAGCAGTCGACGCCTGATCCGGTCTCGTGCCACGTGTGTGGCACACTGGTCGTAGACGAGCTTGTGCTCGCGTGCTCTGGGGTCGGTGAAATTCCGAGCCGGCGGTGACTGGATCCCTCTACAAATTGTGGGGTTCAGAAGTCCGCGACCCGATGGCAGCCAGTCATCGGTTGACCAGGTGAAACTCCTGGACCGACGGTTAAAGTCCGGATGGGAAGACGCACGCAGCCCGATTCGTCGTGACCGCCCTGGAGCAACAGGGCGCGGCGCGATGTCTCGGCCTGACCCCGGAGTCCGTGAGACGGACCAGAGGGGATCAGATGAAGTGCTTGGACCAGCGTGACCCGGAGCCGGGAGCGATGCGTCGTGCCCTGGAGTTGGCCGCTGCGATCGGCGCCCCGGGACCTGCCATCTACCCGAACCCACGGGTGGGCTGCGTACTCCTGGCGCCTGACGGATCGATGATCGCCGAGGGCTACCACCGCGGGCCCGGCACGCCGCACGCCGAGGTCGATGCGCTGGCGAAGGCCGGTGAGGCTGCTCGGGGAGCGACCGCAGTCGTGACGCTCGAGCCGTGCAACCACACCGGCCGCACCGGCCCCTGCTCGCAGGCGCTGATCGAGGCCGGCGTCACCCGCGTCGTCTACGCGCAGGCCGACCCCAACCCGGTCGCCGCCGGCGGTGCCGCCACGCTGAAGCAGGCGGGCATCGAGGTCGAGCAGGGCCTGTACGCAGCGGAGTCCCGTGAGCTCAACCGGGTCTGGACCCGGGCGGCCGAGCTGCAGCGCCCCTACGTCACCTGGAAGTTCGCCACCACCCTCGACGGGCGCAGCGCCGCCGCCGACGGCACCTCGCGATGGGTCTCCTCGCGCGCCGCGCGGCTCGACACCCACAAGCTGCGGGCGCTGAGCGACACGATGCTGGTCGGGACCAACACGGTCGAGGTCGACGACCCCGCGCTGACGGTCCGTGACCTCGAGGACCGGCCGGTCGGCGTACAGCCTCTCCGGGTCGTCATGGGGGAACGCGACCTTCCCGAGGACCGCCGGATCTTCGACGCGCAGGCGCCGTCCCTGCACCTCCGTACGCGCGATCCGCACGAGGCGCTCGCCGCGCTGTGGGAGCGCGAGCGCCGCCATGTCTTTCTCGAGGGCGGGCCGACGCTGGCCGCGGCCTTCCTGGACGCCGGCCTCGTCGACGAGATCGTCGTCTACGTCGCCCCGTTCCTGCTCGGCGCCGGTCGCTCGGCCGTCGCCGACCTCGGGATCACCACCATCTCCGACGCCTTCCGGCCGCGGGTGCGTTCTGTCGACGTGCTCTCTCCGGCCGCACCGGGCGAGGAGCCGAACGTTCGCCTGATTTTAGAACCACACAGCATTCTGGAACCACAGAAAGGGGAGCAGTGATGTTCACCGGGATTGTTGAGGAGCTCGGCACCGTCGCCGGGATCGAGGACCAGGGCGACGCCGTACGCCTGACCATCTCCGCCGCCACCGTGCTGTCGGACGCCGAGCTGGGAGCCTCCATCGCGGTCAACGGCTGCTGCCTGACCGTCGCCACTCTGGGCGAGAACGAGTGGACCGCCGACGTGATGCTGGAGACGCTCAAGCGCACCAGCCTGCACGCGCTCTCGGTAGGCGACCAGGTCAACCTGGAGCGCGCCGTCACCCCGAGCACCCGGCTCGGTGGCCACATCGTCCAGGGCCACGTCGACGGCGTCGGGCGCGTCGTCTCCCGTGAGCCCAGCGAGCACTGGGAGGTCGTCACGATCTCCCTGGAGCCCGAGCTGGCGCGCTACGTCGTCGAGAAGGGCTCGATCGCGGTCGACGGGATCAGCCTCACTGTCGTCTCCGTGACCGACGATGCGTTCACGGTCAGCCTCATCCCCGAGACCCTGGCGCGTACGTCGCTCGGGTTCCGGGCCGTCGGCGACGAGGTCAACCTCGAGACCGACATCATCGCCAAGCACGTCGAGAAGCTTCTGGGAGGGGTTCAGCCGTGAGTATCGAGCACAGCAGCATCGAGAACGGCACCGAGCAGTACGTGGGGGTCCGGCTGGATCCGGTCGAGAACGCTATCGCCGACCTGGCGGCCGGCAAGCCGGTCGTGGTCGTCGACGACGAGGACCGGGAGAACGAGGGCGACCTGATCTTCTCCGCCGAGCTGGCGACCCCGGAGGTGATGGCGTTCGCGATCCGTTGGTCCTCGGGCGTGATCTGCGTGGCGCTTCCGGGGGAGCGGCTCGACGCTCTCGACCTGCCGCCGATGACTCGTGTCAACGAGGACCGCAAGCAGACCGCCTACGCGGTCTCGGTCGACGCCCGCGAGGGCGTCTCGACCGGCATCTCGGCGGCCGACCGGGCGCTCACGACCCGGCTGCTCGCCGGTCCGTCGTCGGTGGCGGGTGACCTGACCCGGCCCGGCCACGTCTTCCCGCTGCGGGCACGCGACGGGGGAGTGCTGGTGCGGGTCGGTCACACCGAGGCCGCGGTCGACCTGACCCGGCTGGCCGGTTTGGAGCCCGCCGGTGCGCTGGTCGAGCTGGTCAACGACGACGGCACCATGCAGCGCGCGCCGCAGCTGCGGGAGTTCGCCGACGAGCACGGTCTCGCGATGATCTCGATCGCCGACCTGGTCACCTACCGGCGGCGTACCGAGGTGCTGGTCGAGCGGCGCGCGGTGACGCGGCTGCCAACAGAGTTCGGTGACTTCACTGCGTACGGCTATCGCACCATCGACGACGACGTCGAGCACGTCGCGCTGGTCTACGGCGACATCGCCGGATGCGATCCGGTGCTCGCGCGAGTGCACTCGGAGTGCCTGACCGGGGATGTCTTCGGGTCACGGCGCTGCGACTGCGGCCCGCAGCTGCGGGAGGCTCTCTCGCGGATCGCGGCGGAGGGCTGCGGTGTGGTGGTCTACCTGCGCGGCCACGAGGGCCGCGGGATCGGGCTGCTCGCCAAGCTGCAGGCCTACCAGCTCCAGGACGGCGGTCGCGACACCGTCGATGCCAACCTCGATCTCGGTCTGCCGGCTGACGCGCGACACTACGGCGCCGCCTCCCAGATCCTGCGCGACCTCAAGGTCGACTCGGTACGTCTGATGACCAACAACCCCGAGAAGGTGAGTCACCTGGAGGCGTACGGTGTCGAGGTCGCCGAGCGGGTCCCGCTCACCCCGCGGCCCAACGAGCACAACCTCGCCTACCTGTTGACCAAGCGTGACCGGATGGGTCACGCGCTGCCCGATCTGTCTGAGGAGAACCGATGAGTGGCAAGGGAGCCCCGACCCCTGAGGTCGTCGACGCGAGCGACCTGCGGGTCGCCGTCGTGGCCGCGCGCTGGCACGACGAGGTGATGGCCGGCCTGCTGAACGGCGCCGAGCGAGCACTGAAGGACGCCGCAGTCGGCGGCCTGACGGTCGTCCGGGTCCCGGGCGCCTTCGAGCTTCCGGTCGCCGCGGCCGCGCTCGCCAAGTCGGGCTACGACGCCATCGTCGCGCTGGGCGTGGTCATCCGCGGTGGCACCCCGCACTTCGACTACGTCTGCTCGGCCGCCACCGACGGACTGAACCGGATCGCGATCGACCACCTCATCCCCGTCGGTTTCGGCCTGCTGACCTGCGACAACGAGGAG
This sequence comes from Nocardioides sp. NBC_00850, assembly GCF_045207335.1. Classification (NCBI taxonomy): domain Bacteria; kingdom Bacillati; phylum Actinomycetota; class Actinomycetes; order Propionibacteriales; family Nocardioidaceae; genus Nocardioides; species Nocardioides sp. NBC_00850. Next base: position 4,219,138 of record NZ_CP108845.1, on the reverse strand, counting down.
CAGGCGCTCGACCGGGCCGGGCTCGAGGGGTCCAGCGAGGACAAGGGCTACGAGGCCGCCGCGGCGGCCATGGAGACCGCGCTCGCCCTGCGCGACTGCGTGCGCCACTACTGAGACGCCGTCACCGCCAGGTGGCCAGGTCGGGGTCGATGCCGTGTGTTCTCGCCGCTTCGTCGACGGTCTGGCGGAACCAGCTCGCCAGACCGTCGCGGATGCCGTCGTAGTGGGCCGCGAATCCCGGGTCTGCCTCGAACATCCGTCCGAGGCAGACCTGCATCTGGCGTGTGATCGGGAAGAAGTTGCCGAAGATCTCACGGTGAAGCTCGGCGACGTTCCGATGCGGATCCCAGCCGGGGCCCGAAGCAGGTCTCCTGCTCGTCGGGGCTCAACGGGATCCCGTGCTCGTGCGCCTCGGCCATCGTGGCCAGTCGTTCCTCGAGCCGTTGCAGGTCGGCGATCCGCGCGGCTAGCCGTTCGCGCTGCGCCTCGAGGGTGGCTCCGATCTCCGAGGCCGCGTCATCGAGTACGCCGCGGATCGCGTCCAGCCCGAGGCCGGTCTCCCGGTAGGCGATGATCCGGCTCAGCCGTTGCAGGTCGGCGTCGGTGTAGAGGCGGTATCCCGCCGGCGTACGAGCCGATGGTCTCGCGAGGCCGATCTCGTCCCAGTGGGCAGCGTCCGCACGGTCACGCCGATCAGTGCGGCGGTGTCGCCGACCGTCAGGCCGGTGTCGTGCGGTCGCTCAGCCACGTACGTCATTGTGCCCTCGGGTCTCGTTCGGTGCCGGGATGCCCATCGAGTCGAGGTTGCGGGCTTCCCTGGCTCGTGCCGTCGTACTGCTTCGCGGCTGTGAAGACCACTCGGGTGCGCTCGGGCGTGATCACCTCGATGTCGCGGGTGTTCCAGTAGGTGTCGCGCGGTCCTTCGACGCTGTCGGGGGCGATCGCCCGGCAGTTCTCGGCGATCTGGTCGATCTGGCTCAGTACGCAGGAGAAGCTGACGCTCGTGGCCGGCGGTGCTGTCGACTCAGCGAACCCAGAAGTCCATCGAGGCGGCCAGGTCGGCGCATGGAACGGTCAGGAACTGAGGCAAGCCGTAGATCCCGCGGAACGGCTCCGGGGCCACCGCGTCTGGTCCCGGCAGCGGCACGGGGCTGACCTCGAACGCATCGTAGTAGTCGCTCATGCCCGGAATCGTTCAGCCTCACGTTGCGTGAGGGTCAAGCCGACCGGGGATCAGACGACGAGTCTCGCGACCAGATCGCCTTGCCGGCGGCGCGCACCCGGGTCCTGCCGGGCTGACGCCTGCTCGACGATGAACCCATGCGGTGCCAGCAGGTTCCCGAGCGCCTCGGCGGACCAGTAGTAGGCCGTGTGCACCGCGTGGTCGAACGCCTCGCCGGGCTCGCCGTCGAAGAACCCGATCAGCACCGACCCGCCGGGCGTGAGCACGCGGGCGAACTCGTCGAGGATCGCGGGAAGGTCAGCGGGCGGGGTGTGGATGATCGAGTACCACGCCAGGATGCCGCCGATCGACCTGGCCTTGAGCGGGAGCGCGGCGAGATCCGCTCGCTCGAAGCTGACGTCTGGGTACCGCGCTCGTGCGGCGGTGACGAACTCGGCCGAGGCATCCAGGCCGAACACCTCGCGTACGCCGGCCTTGGTGAGCTCCTGGCTCCAGAGGCCCGGGCCGCAGCCGGCATCTAATAGGCGGCCGGTCGTGGTGTCTCGCCAGGTGGTGATCGTCTCGCGGTCGCGCTCGGCGAGCTGGTCGATCGTTCCGAACAGGTCGATGTACTCGGCTGCGCGGCCGTCGTAGGCTGCGCCGATCTCGGTCATGGTCATTGGTGACAGAGGGTAGCGGGTTCTGCTGCGGCGCAGTGTCTGTGCGGACTTCCAGCGTGGGTGGGGCCAATACGTTGTTTGGGTTGGGAGATTTAGAAGCAGGGTGCCTGGGTTGGGTGCCATTTGGCTGTCTTGCGGGCTTCCAGCAGCGGTCTGGGTTTTCGGGGGATACCTGTCCCTGATTGGGTTCATTGGTTTTGCGTTGTGTGGTAGGCTCGGCGCAGGCATGAACGTGAAGGCCGACCACCTCGAAAGAGGCGTGCCCTATTCATCCGGGACACAACGGGTGTGGGGTAATCCAGGGGAACCAGGGGCGTGAACGCTGAGCTGCGAGGGTAAGTAATAGCCCGTACTGCCGGGCCTCCGAGACCAGCGAACCAACCGGGATTCTGCACAGGCAGAAACCCTTGAGTTCGTACGTCGGGAGGTGACCGGTTCGATGACCACGCTGCAGCAGCCACAACACCCTGTGCTCGGGGCCGTGGTCGCGGTTACTGCCTCGCTTGGTCTGGTCGCTGAGGCGAATCCGGCGTTCATGGCCACCGATCAGAAGGCCGCCACCTTGGTCGAGATCGCTCGGGCGAAGGCGCAGTTGGCTGAGCTCGAGCTGCGAGTGCTCGCCGCCGCTGACGACGTCGCGGCCGAGAGTGCCGCGCGGGATGTGGCGGCGTGGTTGCATCACCACACCCACCAGCGCCCCGAGACCCTGCGCGCCGACCTCCGACTCGCCGAGGCTCTGGACCGTTCCTTCGGGCTGGTCGGGGCCGCGATGCGGGCCGGTGCCTGCAACTCCGTCCAGGCCCAGGTGATCGTGAATGCCCTCGACGAGCTCCCTGCCGACCTTGATCCCGAGATCCGAGCGAAGGCGGAGGAGACGCTGGTCGGCTATGCGACCCAGTTCGACCCCACCCAACTCCGTCGTCTCGGGCGCCGGATCCTCGATGTCATCGCCCCCGAGATCGCCGAGGCCGAGGAAGCCCGACGCCTCGCCGCGGAGGAGGCCCACGCCCGCAAGAAGACCCGGCTGGCCATGCGGCGCCTCGGGGACGGCACCACCCGGATCTCCGCTGTGGTTCCGGATGCGGCCGCGGACCGGCTCGCCACCAACCTCGAAGCCTTCGCCTCACCCCGCCGCGACGACGGCACCCGCACCGACACCGGCGACTACCTGCCCTACGCCCGGCGCCTGGGGCGGGCGTTGTGCCAACTGCTCGAAACCCTCGACCCGACCCAGCTGCCGATCCACGGTGGGGATGCGACCACGGTGATCGTGACCATCGACCTCGACCAGCTCCGCAAAGAGGCCGGCGTCGGCGACATCGTTGGCGGAACTCAGATCACCGCCGCCGAGGCTCGACGCCTGGCCTGCACCGCAGGCATCATCCCCGCCGTCCTCGGCGGCGCCTCGGAAATCCTCGATCTCGGGCGCAAGGAACGCTTCTTCACCGCCGCCCAACGCCGCGCCCTCCTGCTGCGTTCGGCGACCTGTGAGGCCGAGGGCTGCGACATCCCCGGCACCTGGGCCGAGGCCCACCACTGGATCGCCTGGGCCCAAGGCGGTGCCACCGACCTCGACAACGCCGCCCTGCTCTGCTCCCATCACCACCACCGCGCCCACGACGCCGCGTACCTCCACGAACGCCTCCCCAACGGCGACATCCGCTTCACCAGACGCACATAGGTCGACCGATCACAGCGATTCACACCGCGCCAGCCGAGCGCACAACAACCGCCCGACTAGGTCGAACAGGCGCGTCTGCCCCATGCCACGGATTCGGGTCAGAGTGCCTGCCGCGCCCCGCGGGAAGCGGGCACCGCCGCGCACTTGCGGCTTCATACCTCCGGCGTGAATGGCTTACTGCTCGGCTGCTGCGAGTCCTGCCTCCGCTCCACTTGGGTGTGAGGGGCACGGCGACTCGGCGTTGTTGGACGGCGTGCCCTCGGAGCGCGTCGTGGCGCTACAATTTGCGCATGCATGCAAATACGCAACCTCCGGTGTGGGAGGACGACGTCGTCACTCTTGCCGTCGAGGTGCTGCGGATGCTGGCTGATCCGACACGCCTCCAGATGGCGGGGCTGTTGCTGGATGAGGAGCGGTCGGTCTCCGAGCTTGCCTCGATGTTGGACAAGCCGGTGCCCGGGGTCTCGCAGCATCTGGCGAAGATGCGGATGGCTCGGCTCGTGACGACGCGGAAGGAGGGGACCTCGGTGCTCTACCGGGTCGAGAACGGGCATGTGCGCCAGTTGGTCCTCGACACGATCGGACACGTGGAGCATCTCCTGGATCAGGTCCCTGCGCACCACCGGTCGGGGGAGGAGCCGGCATGACCCATACGTTGCACGATCACCCACGTGACCACGCCCACGCCGGCCATGGACACGGTCACGATCATGACCACGGCCATACGCACGATGGGCGGTGGGCGCGCGCCAAGCATGCGGTCTCGGACGTCTTCGGGGCTCACTCCCATGATGCGGCGGATCAGGTCGACGAGGCGTTGGAGGCTGACGTACGCGGCCGGCGGGCGCTGTGGATCAGCCTCGGTGTGCTCGCGCTGACGGCGGGACTGCAGGCAGTCGTCGTGAGCCTGACCGGGTCGGTGGCTCTGCTGGGGGACACGCTCCACAATGTTGCCGACGCGCTGACGGCGGTGCCGTTGCTGGTGGCGTTCTGGCTCGCTCGGCGTCCAGCCAACGACCGGTTCACCTATGGGTACGGCCGGGCGGAGGACCTCGCCGGTCTCTTCGTCGTCGCCATGATCGCGCTCTCCAGCATCCTCGCCGGCTGGGAGGCCATCGACCGGCTCTTCCATCCGCGCGAGGTCGAGCACGTCTGGGCGGTTGCGGCGGCGGGGGTGGTCGGGTTCCTGGGCAACGAGATCGTCGCGCGCTATCGGATCCGGGTGGGCCGCCAGATCGGCTCAGCTGCCCTGGTTGCGGACGGGCTCCACGCGCGTACGGACGGCTTCACCTCGCTGGCCGTGGTGTTCGGTGCTGCCGGGGTCGCGGTCGGGATGCCGTGGGCCGACCCGGTGATCGGGCTGCTCATCGCCATCGCGATCCTCGGTGTGCTCCGCTCGGCGCTCACGCAGGTCGGCGCTCGGCTGATGGACGCGGTCACCCCGGATGACGTACGCAGGGCGAGGGAGGCGGTCGGCACGGTGGAGGGCGTGCTCGAGGTCCGCAGCCTGAGGCTGCGGTGGATCGGGCACACCCTCCACGCCGACGGCGACATCACCGTGTCAGCCGAGCTGCCCGTCTCTGCCGGGCACGACATCGCCCATCACGCCGAGGAGCATCTCCTGGAGGCACTGCCGCGGCTGACCAGCGTGGTCCTCCACGTCAGCCCCGACGGCGCGCACACCTAGGATCTGCGTCGATGAACATCTTCGAATTCGACGGCAAGAGTCCGCAGATCCATCCCGACGCCTGGGTGGCGCCGACAGCGACGCTGATCGGTGACGTACGCCTCGGGCCGAACGCCAGCGTCTGGTACGGCGCGGTGCTGCGTGCCGACGTCGGGCCGATCATCATCGGCGAGGGCTCCAACGTGCAGGACAACTCAGTGCTGCACGTACGCCCCGGCTCCTCCCTCGAGATGGGCCCGCACAGCACGGTCGCGCACGGCTGCGTGGTGCACGGCGACCGGATCGGGACCGGGTCGCTGATCGGCAACGGGGCAGTTGTCTCCGATGCCGTGGTCATCGGCGACGGCTGCCTGATCGCGGCCGGCGCGATGGTGGTCGAGGGGACCGAGGTGCCCGACCACAGCCTGGTGATGGGCGTGCCGGCCAAGATCCGCGGCACGATCGAGCCCGGCACCAACCCCGCGGCGATCCTCGAGCTCAACGCGCCCGGCTACGTCGCCCTCATGAAAGAGCACAGTATGAAGCTGCACCGCGCAACCGTGCGGCCGGTATAACCCTCACCCTGAGGTGGAGGGTCAGTCGGCGCCGCAGGCCACGCAGTGGAGCGAGCCGACCCGGCGGTCTGCCTCGCAGGTCGCGCACGGGGCGATGGTCTCGCGGCCGCAGCCCTCGCAGTGCTTGCCGCGGACCGGGTAGCCACAGTAGGGGCAGTCGCCCTTGCGTACGCGCATGGCCGGGATCCGCTTGGCCAGGAGCCGCTGGACGGCGACGAAGACCCCGACGGTGGCCGCGGCGCCGAACAGCGACAGGATGAGCGGGCCGAAGTCGGCGTACTCGAAGGTGTAGTGGAAGGCGAAGACCAGGGCCATGATCACCCCGGTCGCGGCGAGCGCGAAGCCGAGCGGGAGGAAACGGGAGCCGCTGCGGCGCAGCCGGTAGAGGACCCAGAATCCGACCAGGCAGAGCACGATGATGAAGCCGAGGCGGATGCCGATCTGGATCGCCTCGTGGCCGGGGATCTCGCACGCCGTCTGGCCGTTGTTGCACTGGTCCCAGTCCATGTAGAGCGGCCACCAGCCGGCGACCTTGACGTAGAACCAGACGGTGCCGACGAGCAGGAAGGCGGTCAGTGCGACCGCCAGGAACCGCTCGCTGCGGGTCGACTCGACCTCATCGGCGGAGATGGGGGTCTTCATGGCGTGCTCCTGTGGGCTCGGGTGCGGGCGTGGAAGCCGACCTCGAGGCGGCAGTCGAGGGCGGCTGCCACCCGGAGAAGGGTGTCGATCTTGGGTGGGCGGGACCCGGACTCCAGCCGTGCGATCGCCGACTGGGTCGTGCCGCAGAGCTCGGCGAGCTCGCGTTGGGAGAGGCCCCGCGCGACCCGGTGCTCGGTGACCTGCGCGGCGATCCCGACATAGAACGCGGTGTCCTCGTCGTCGGTGCTCATGAAATCGAAGATATCGCAGTCCTGCTATGACTGTCCATAGCAGGACTGCTATCGATTCGCTGAGACGATTCGGGGGCCGGGTCGCGTACGGCCTAGGCTTGACGCTCGTGAAGACGTTCGACGAGCTCTGGGCCGAGCTGAGTGAGAAGGCCCGGACCCGACCTGAAGGATCCGGCACCGTGGCGCAGCTCGACGCCGGGGTCCATGCGATCGGGAAGAAGCTGGTCGAGGAGGCCGCCGAGTCCTGGATGGCGGCCGAGTACGAGGGCAAGGAAGCGACCGCGGAGGAGATCTCCCAGCTGCTCTACCACGCCCAGGTGCTCATGCTCGCCAGCGGGATCTCGATCGACGACGTCTACTCACACCTGTAGGGGAACCTCATGACAACCGATGAAAAGCTTCTCCGGATCGCCGTGCCCAACAAGGGCTCGCTCTCCGTCGCGGCCTCCGAGCTGCTGCGCGAGGCGGGCTACCGCCAGCGCGACGACTCCAAGCGTCTGACCCTCATCGACGAGGAGAACGGCGTCGAGTTCTTCTACCTGCGCCCGCGCGACATCGCGCTCTACGTCGGCGAGGGCACCCTCGACATCGGCATCACCGGCCGCGACCTGCTCCTCGACTCCGGCGCGAAGGCCGACGAGGTCATCGGGCTCGGCTTCGGCCGAAGCCGGTTCCACTTCGCCGGCCGCGCCGGCGCCTTCACCTCGGCCGAGGAACTGCGCGGCAAGCGGATCGCGACCTCCTACGTAGGGGTCGTCTCCGCCTACCTGGAGCGCGAGGGGATCGACGCGAGCGTCACCCGGCTCGACGGCGCCGTCGAGACGTCGATCCAGCTCGGTGTCGCCGACGCGATCGCCGACGTGGTCGAGACCGGCTCCACGATGCGACAGGCCGGCCTGGAGATCTTCGGCGAGCCGATCATGCGCTCCGAGGCCGTCGTGATCACCCGGTCGGGGGCGCAATTGCCGGAGGCGTACGAGACGTTCAAGCGCCGCCTGGACGGCGTCCTGATCGCGCGCAGCTACGTGATGATGGACTACGACATCCGCGCCGAGGACCTCACCGAGGCCTCCGCGATGACGCCCGGCCTCGAGGGGCCGACGGTCAGCCCGCTGCACCGCGAGGGCTGGGTCGCCGTCCGCGCGATGGTGCCGCGTGCCGGTTCGCAGAAGCTGATGGACGACCTGTACGCCGTGGGTGCCCGCGCGATCCTGCTGACGGAGATCAATGCCTGCCGGATCTGACGCCACCGGACCGAAGCCCACAGGATCCGACCTGCCGGTGAAGCTGCCGCACACCTGGCGTCCGCTCGGGGCGCGCGTCATGGGCTGGTTCCTCGTGACCGCCCTGGCGATCATGTGCACGATGGTCTGGGTAGGTTTCACGCCCGAGATCAAGGCGCAGGTGACCATGTTCGAACGGCTCACCTTCGGCTTCGTCGGCCTGCTGATCCTGACCTGCGTGCACGCGGTGACCCGGTCGCGGGTCGTCGCCCGTGAGGACGGTCTGACCGTGGTCAACGGCTACAAGCGCCGCGACCTGGAGTGGGCAGAGGTCCTCGCGATCAACTTCCCGCGTGGTGCGCCGTGGCCCACCATCGACCTGGCCTCGGGCCACAACATCTCCGTCCTCGGCATCCAGGCCTCCGACGGGGGCGCATCGAGGAAGGCCGTACGCACGCTGCGCACGCTGGCCGAACAGCTGTCCTAGCAGCGACCCTCCGGCGAACCACTTACTACGCTTCGGGGAAGACTCGGCCGAACCGCGGATCTCGGCGCCCGCGGCGACTTAACGTGTCTGCGTGATCTCATGGACTCGTGCTCTCGCGGCGCTGGCGGCCGTCCTCACTCTGATCTCGACCGTGCCGGCTCAGGCCGCGCCGGTGCACCCGGTCGGCACCTGGGGTGCCTCGGCCGACGAGGTGGGCGGTGCGACCGGCGCCGCCGGCCTGGCGGACCGGTCGGTGCGCAACCTGGTGCACACCTCGCTGGGTGGCTCCGGCGTACGCATCACCCTGTCCAACGTGTTCGGCGGTCGTCCGGTGACGTTCGCCTCGGCACACATCGGTCTGGCCGGGGACGGAGCCGCGGTGGTGCGCGGTACGAACCGACCGCTGACCTTCGGCGGCGCCGACCAGGTCACCGTCGCCCCCGGCACCGAGGTGCTCAGTGACCCGGTCGACGCGACGGTGCCGGCTGATACGACCCTGGCGGTGAGCTTCCATGTCGTCGGCGAGAGCGGCCCGATCACCGGGCACGACGTGGCCACCCAGACCTCCTACCTCTCCGGGACAGCCGGCGCGGACGTGGCCGGCCAGGAGTCGGGCGCTGCGTTCACGACCCAGATCTCCAGCTGGTACTGGGTCGAGAGCGTCGTCGTCGAGAAGCCGCGCCGGGTCAAGACCGTGGTGCTCTTCGGTGACTCGATCACCGACGGCAACGGCTCCACGATCGGAGCCGACCAGCGCTACCCTGACGTGCTGGCCGACCGGGTGGCGGCGAGCTCGTACGCCGGCCGGTTCGGGGTGATGAACGAGGGCATCTCCGCCAATCGCGTGCTCGTCGACAGCACCGGTGGCCAGCGCGGTCTGGACCGTTTCCGGCGAGATGTCCTGGACCAGCCCGGTGTCTCCACGGTCGTGCTGCTGGAGGGGATCAACGACATCCGCTGGGACGATGCCGACGAGGCCTCCGACCTGATCGTTGCCTACCGCGACCTGATCGCGCAGGCGCGCGCCGAGGACGTGTGCGTCGTCGGCGCCACCCTGACCCCGTACGAGGGCGGCAGCCGCTACACCCCCGCGCGCGACCGGGTGCGGGTCGCGGTGAACGAGTGGATCCGGACCTCCGGCGAGTTCGACGGCATCGTCGACTTCGACGCGGCCACGCGTGACCCCGAGCGACCGGCGCGGTTCCTGCCGGCGTACGACTCCGGGGACCACCTCCACCCCGGCGACGCCGGCTATGCGGCGATGGCCGAGGCGTTCGATCTGGAGCTGCTGGAATGTGACCGCTGAGCCGGCTCAGCGGCGGCCGACGAGCACCCCGAGCGTCACGACCGAGATCGCCATCGAGATGGTGGCGCCGAGGGCGTCGGGGGCGAACAGCGCCGGGATGCTCACCAGCCCGGCGATGTCGAAGCCGCGCACCGCGTTGCCGAACAGCGAGACCGGCATCGCCCCCATCGGCGTCGAGACCATCGCCGAGGCATAGTCGGGCGGGGGAGCGACCAGCCACCGGGTGAGCGTGGCCAGTGCGCCGAGCCCGATCGCTGGAGCCAGCAGCGGGTGTGGAAGGGCCCACAGACAGCCCAGCCCGTAGGCCATCAGCAGCACGGTCGGCACCACCAGCGCGCCGAGCCGCAGCTGCCAGGAGGAGGTGCCCAGCAGCCGTGCGAGACTGCTCGATCGCGACAGCACCCGCAGCCCGGCGCCGAGCGGGATGGCTGCCCCGAAGCCGAGCACCACCATCACCGGCACTACCAGCGCACCCGCGCCCGCCTCCGCCAAGGCGTACGCAGGCACCACCGCGGCGGCGGGTGCCAGGACGCGCAGCGGCGCCCGCCGCAGTCGGACGAGATCGGCGGTGACGAGCGCGAGCGGCCCGCGAGGACCCCGGAGGCGACGCGCCCGGACGACGGCACGCTGGCTGCTGGTGTGCTGGAGTACGACGTCGTAGGCGAGGGCGGTGTCCATCCCGGCGAGGGCGCCGGAGAGGCCGTTGGCCAGCCCATGTCCGCGAGTCAGGTCACGACGGTGCAGGTCACCGAGACGCCGGCGCGCGAGCACTGCGGCCCCGGCGGTCACCGGCGCGAGCACAGCCGGCACCAGCCACCACCGCGCGTCCGCGGGCGGGGTCAGCTGGGCCGTGACGCCGGCGGCCGCGGCCGCCACCGCGGCCAGGGCGACAAGCGCCGTCACCGGCCCGACCATCCGCCATGCCGACCCCGGTCGCGCCTGCGCGACGGTCCCCGCGGCGTACGTCGCCGGTGCCAGCAGCGCCGCGGCGAGCGCCAGCGCGCCTCCGGTGAGCAGCGGCCAGCCCGCGGTCACGGCGGCGAGGAGGGCCGGGACCGCGGCGGCGAGGGCTCCTAGGGTCAGGACTGTCGCGTACTGCCGTCCCAGCCAGCGGCCACGGTCCACCGGCGTGGAGAGCACCAGCGCCGAGGTCGCGGGCGAGGCCATGAGCGGTCCCAGGAGCCGGAGCGCCGCGGCGCCCAGGGCCAGCCAGATCAGCACGAGAAGGACCGGTCCGGCGGCGCGGGTGCCGACGCAGGCCCCGGTGGTGCATCCCTCCACCGCCTGCCCGGCATTGACCACCGCGCTGACGAGCCCCGAGCCGTAGATCAGGACCGTCAGGAGAGCGAGGTAGGCCTGGTAGAGCACTTCGCCCCAGGGTGCGGTGACGTGACCGCGACGCCACTCGCGGACCAGTCCGCGGATCTCAGCCGGCGTCGGCGCCGGTGTCTCCGTGCTCATGCTTCGTCGGAGGAGGAGCCCAGGCGTACGACGTCGTCGGCCACGGCCTCCACAAGGGCCGCGTCGTGGCTGGCGAAGAGGATGCCGACCCCGGCCTCCTTCTCCCGTTGGAGCAGGTCGGCGAGCCAGATGGCGCCCTCGGCGTCCAGCCGCTGTTCGGGCTCGTCGAGGAGCAGCAGCCGGCGGGGCCGGACCAGGAGGAGCGCGAGTGCGAGCCGCTGACGCTGACCCGAGGAGAGCGACCCGGGCAGCTGGTCGGCCTGGTCGTTGAGGCCGACCTCGTCCAGCACGCCGTCGACGGTGCCCTCGGGATCCTCGACCCGATGGGCGTGCGCGACCAGGTCGAGATGCTCGATCACCGCGAGGTCTGGGAAGAGGTCCAGGTCGTCGAGCAGAGCGGCGACGTCGCGGCGCATCTGCGCAGAGCGCTCGTCGTACGGCCTGCCGTCCAGCAGCACCTCGCCGGCGGTCGGCTCGTCGGCCCCGGCCACGCAACGCAACAGTGTCGACTTGCCCGACCCGTTCGTACCGGTCAGGGCGATCGCCCGGCCGGCTGCGAGGGTGAGGTCGAGCCCGTCGAGGACGGCGTGGTCGCCGTAGGTCCTGCTGAGCCCGGAGACGGTCAGCAGCGTCATGTCAGCGCGGTGATGCCCCAGGTGACCTCGAGGCGCTCGTCGGGGGCGAGCGAGACCAGGTCGGTGCCGGAGTTGAACGCGTCCGGGGGAGCGGTCATCGGCTCGACGGCGAGACCGCCGCGGGCCGGCGACTGGTCGTCGGCGCTGTAGACCATCAGCCACGGGTGGTGCTCGTCGACCCAGAGCGAGACGCCGCCGTCGGGGCCCTGGATCGTGACCGTCGCTCGCCCGTCCTCGCCACGGTCGAGGTCCGTGAACGCGTGGTCGAGGACGACGTCGCCGATGGGCTTGGCGGAGGTGAAGTCGTAGGCCGTCCCAGCCGTCGCCTCGCTCGCGGTGGGCAGCTTGCGCTCGGGGTCGGAGAGCAGGCGCGTCCGCGCCGGAAGAGTGAGCGTCCACTCGTCGACCGGACCGGCCCCGACGGTGAGATAGGGGTGCGCGCCGGCGGCGTAGGGCGCGGGGGAAGCGGCGTGGTTGGTCGCCGACTGGGTCACGGTGAGCCCGTCCGGCCCGATGGCGTACGTCACCTCGAGGTCGAGCGTCCACGGATAGCCGCTCTGCGCCATCAACCGGGTGGCCAGGGTGATCGAGTCCTTGGCCTCGTCGATGGGCAGCCACTGCGACCACCGCACCAGCCCGTGGGAGGCGTTGTTGCGCGCGACCTCGGTGAGCCCGAGCTGGTAGGTCTTCCCGCCGAACTCGTAGCGGCCGTCGCGGATCCGGTTGGGCCACGGCGCCAGCAGCTGACCCTTGCCGCCGCTGGACTGCTCGTCGTCGCCGAACCCGGCGATCAGCTCCCGCCCCTCGTAGGACAGCAGCCGCAGCGCGCCGCCACTCTCCGTCACCGTCGCGGAGTAGCCCCCGCCGTCGATCGTGAACTGCTCTCCACTCGGTCTCAGCACGGTCACAGGCTATCGAGGTGGCCGGTCCACCCCGGTGGCCGGTCGGGTTAGCCTCGGGCCATGGAGCGACGACAGCTGGAGTTCTTCCTCGCGATCGCCGAGGCGGGCAGCTTCACCAGCGCCGCGGCTCGGCTGCACGTCGCCCAGCCGTCATTGTCGTACGCCGTGCGCGGGCTCGAGCGGGAGCTCGGCGGTCCGCTCTTCGAGCGTCACGGCAGGGGAGTGCGGCTCACGCCGGCGGGCTCGGCGCTGCTGGGGCCGGCCCGCCGGGTCGTACGTGGCTTCGAGCTCGCCGCGGGTGCGGTCCGGTCGGTCTCCGACGAGGGGTTCGGGCGGCTGCGGATCACCTCCAGCACGGTCTGGGCGGTCGAGCCGCTGGTGCCGGTGCTGGCCGAGTTCCGGCGGATCCAGCCCGGCGCGCAGGTGGTCGTCACCGACCCGCAGCACCGCTCCGACGTCCTGGACCAGGTGCGCAAGGGCGAGGCCGACGTGGGGCTGATCGACGGCGCGACGCCGCACGGCCCCTTCGGCTCGCACCCTCTCGCCGAGCACGAGCTGGTGGCGGTCCTGCCGCCTTCGGCCGAGGCGCCGGAGGAGATCAGGATCGAGGAGCTCGCCGAGGTCGGCCTGATCGCGACGCCGGCCGGGACGGCGCTGCGTACGTTCCTGGATGCCCGCCTGGAGGCCGCCGGTCTGCCCACGGAGGTCGCCATCGAGACGGCCCATGTCGCCTCGATCATCCCGCTGGTGCTGGCACGGGCCGGGGTCGCGATGCTGACCGAGGGTATGGCAGGTGCGGCGTCGCGAGCCGGGGCGAAGGTCGTTCCGCTGACCCCGGTGACGCGGGTGAGCGTGTCTCTGGTGTGGCTGGAGGAACGCGGCGACGCGCTGGTCGAGCAGTTCGTCGCGCTTGCCCAGGATCTCACCGACCAATGACCCATCTATAGAGAGTCTCTATCGCAGCATCTCGATCTTTGTCTTGCTCGCTGCGTGGACGTGCTGGAACACCCAGAAGGCGAATGTCTAGTGTGTTAGACATATATGAACCGATTGGATGGAGCACGCATGCGCCGCCCCCACCGCCTTGCTGTGGCCGCACTCGCCATCGCGGCGACAGCCGGCACCCTGACCGCCTGCACGACCGCGAGCGAGCGTGACGGCTTCGCCCAGAGCGACTCGGGAGGAGCCGAGGACTCGGTGGTCCTCGCCGAGCAGCCGTGGGTCGACCTACAGGTCGAGAACGAGATCGCGGTCCAGATCCTCCAGGAGCTGGGCTACGACGCGAGCATCAAGAAGAACCTGTCCGTCGAGAACGCGGCGACCGCGGTCTCCTCGGGCCAGATCGACGCCTACCTCGGCAACTGGTGGCCCTCTCAGGAGCCCAGCTTCGGCGACCCCATCGACGAGGGCGACGTCGAGGTGCTCTCCACGATCGTGAAGGGCACCGAGTACGCCCCGGCGATCCCCGGCGACGTCGCCGACGAGCTCGGCATCATCTCGCTCGCCGACCTCGACGCCAACGCCGCGAGGTTCGGGAAGAAGATCTACGGCATCGAGGCCGGCTCCCCGGGCAACGAGACGATCCAGAAGGCGATCGACGAGGACGCGTACGGCCTGGGGGACTGGAAGCTGGTCGCCAGCGGCACCCCGGCGATGCTCGCCCAGGTCGAGAAGTCGCAGAAGGCCGGCCAGCCGATCGTGTTCCTCGGCTGGAGCCCGCACTGGATGACCGTGCGGTTCGACGCCGCCTTCCTCGAGGACCCCGACAAGGTGTGGGGCGGCGCCGGTGAGATCCGCACGGTCACCCGCAAGGGGTTCGAGGACGACAACCCGGAGATCGCCGAGTTCCTCTCCAACCTGACCTTCACCACCGACGAGGCCGGGCAGTTCTACTACGACCACGACAAGTCCGGGAAGGAGCTCGCCGACATCGCCGAGGCGTGGATCGACGACAACCCCGACAAGGTCGCCGAGTTCCTCGACGGGGTCGAGGACGCAGACGGAGAGAAGGCGGAGATCTGATGAGCGAGACGACGTTCCAAGCTGACGAGACGACCGAGCCCGCGATCGTCGGGCGTGGCCTGAGCAAGGTCTACGGTCTCGGCAGGAGGCAGGCCGAGAAGGCACTGGCCGCCCAGGACCCGCGTGCCGCGGCGGCCGCCGCGGGCGGCTACCTCGGCGCCCACGAGATCGACTTCGAGATCGCCAAGGGCGAGATGTTCGTCGTGATGGGCCTGTCCGGTTCGGGCAAGTCGACCGTGCTGCGGATGATCAACCGGCTCAACGAGCCCAGCGCCGGCGAGCTGCTGATCGACGGCGAGGACATCACCAAGGTCTCCGACCAGCGACTGCGCGAGCTCCGCAACAACGGCATCGGGATGGTCTTCCAGCACTTCTCGCTCTTCCCGCACCGGACGGTGCGGGAGAACGCGGCGTACGGCCTGAAGGTACGCGGCATCGCGAAGCCGGAGCGGCTCGAGAGGGCCGCCGCCGCCCTGGAGCGGGTCGGCCTGGGCGGGCGCGGCGACAAGCTCCCGCACGAGCTCTCCGGCGGCATGCGGCAGCGGGTCGGTCTCGCCCGCGCGCTGGCAGTGGACCCGCCGATCCTGCTGATGGACGAGCCGTTCTCGGCGCTGGACCCGCTGATCCGTCGCGACATGCAGGATCTGCTGGTCGAGCTCCAGGCCCAGGACCAGCGCACCACGGTGTTCGTCACCCACGACCTCAACGAGGCGATGCGCATCGGCGACCGGGTGATGGTGATGCGCGAGGGCCGGGTCATCCAGCTCGCTCCTGGGCCCGAGATCGTGGCCCATCCTGCCGACGACTACGTCAGCGAGTTCGTCTCCGACGTCGACCGGGCCCGGGTGCTCAGCGCCGCCGACCTGATCCGGCCGGCCCGCCTCGTACTCCCCGAGGACATCACGCCCCACGACGCGCTGCGCAGGCTGGGGGAGAACGAGGTGACCGGTGCGTTCGTGACCGGCGCGGACGACAGGCTGCTGGGTGTCGTGACCGACGACCGGCTGGTGAGCCTGACCCGCCGCGGCGCCAAAAGCGTCCATGGCGCGCTGGGGGAGGACTACCACAAGGTCAAGGAGGGCGACGTGATCGGCGACTTCATGCATCTGGCGGGCCGCCAGGTCGTGCCCGTCACCGTCCTCGACGAGGACGGCAGGCTGCGCGGCGTGGTGCCGCGGGGCGCGATCCTCTCGGCGCTCTCCACCGTGAACGACACCGTCGACGACGAGGCCGCGGAGGTGGCCCATGCCTGACCTTGACATCGGCGACATCGGTGAGGACGTCATCAACTTCCTCACCGAGAACCTCGGGCCGTTCTTCGACGGCATCAAGGAGGCGCTCAACTTCCTGCTCCGGATGGTCTACAACGTGCTCGGTGGCCTGCCGCCGCTCGCGATGATCATCGTGCTCGCCGTGATCGCGCTCCTCGTGACCCGCCAGGTCGTACTGACCCTGGTGCTGACCGCCGGGCTCCTCCTGATCGAGTCGATGGACCTGTGGTTCGAGACGATGCAGACCACGACCTCGGTGCTCGTGGCGACGCTCGTCGCGCTGGTGATCGGCATCCCGCTGGGCATCTGGTCGGCCTTCTCGCCACCGCTGCGGGCGGCGCTGCGGCCGGTCCTCGACCTGATGCAGACGCTGCCGGTCTTCGTCTATCTGCTGCCGACGATCCTCTTCTTCGGTGTCGGCGACGCGCCCGGCCTGGTCGCGACGATCGTCTTCGCGCTGCCGCCCGCGGTCCGGCTCACCCAGCTCGGGATCAACCAGGTCGACGCCGAGACCGTCGAGGCGGCCACCGCCTTCGGCGCGGGCCGCTGGGAGATCCTGCGTGAGGTCCAGCTCCCGCTGGCGAAGGAGTCGATCATGACCGGCGTCAATCAGGTCATCATGCTGGCCCTCTCGATGGTCGTCGTGGCTGGCCTGGTCGGCGGCTCCGGCCTCGGCGGCGTCGTCGTCAACGCGGTCCAGGGCCTGCAGATCGGCGCCTCGATCGAAGGCGGTCTGGCCGTCGTCGTCATCGCGATCTACCTCGACCGCGTCTCGGCTGCGCTCGGCGGCCAGCGTGGCCTGGTGCCGTCCTGGTGGCCGAAGCTCGGCCGCGGAGCCCGTGCCAAGACTCCCGAGCCCGAGCCCACCCCCGCCTGACCCGAAATCCCTGATCGGAGGAGAACGACTGTGACCATCACCGAGCTGCATCGCCCCGCGGACGTCATCGAGACGCCCTCGGGCGTGCGCGTCCGCCGCGCCGGCGCCCGGATCGGAGCCGTCATCGAGGGCCTGCACCTGGCCGAGGCCGACGACACCCAGATCCAGGACGTACGCAACGCCCTGCTGCGCCACAAGGTGCTCTTCTTCCGGGGTCAGGACGGGCTCACCGACGAGGCGCAGAGCGCCTTCGCGGCCCGGTTCGGTGGGCTGACGACCGCGCACCCGACGGTCAACACCGGCTCCGGGCGCGTGCTGCGGGTCACCGCCAACGCCGGCATGGCGGCCAACGCCTGGCACACCGACGTCACCTTCGTGGACCGGGTCCCGGCGATCTCGGTGCTGCGCGCGGTCACCCTGCCGCCCTACGGCGGCACCACGATCTGGGCGAACACCGCGGCCGCCTACGACCGGCTCCCGGAGCCGCTGAAGGCCCTGGCCGACGCGCTGTGGGCGGTGCACACCAACTCCTACGACTACGCCCAGCGCGACGAGGAGCACGACCAGCCCGACGCCAACTACTCCCGCGACGACTTCGCCTCGGTCCACTTCGAGACCCGGCACCCGGTCGTCCGCGTCCACCCCGAGACGGGGGAGCGGTCGCTGGTCCTGGGCAGCTTCGTCAAGGGGTTCGACGGCCTCACCTCCACCGAGTCGATCCACCTGTTCAACCTGCTCCAGGATCGGGTCACCAAGCTGGAGAACACCATCCGCTGGGCCTGGCAGCCCGGCGACGTGGCGATGTGGGACAACCGCGCCACCCAGCACTACGCCGTCGCCGACTTCGACCACCACCCGCGCGAGATGCGCCGGGTCACGGTCGCGGGTGACGTGCCGGTCTCGGTCGACGGGCGTCGCTCGGAGGTCCTCCAGGGCGACGCGCGGGCCTACAGCCGCCTGGACGAGCTGATCTCCTGAAACCGACGGGGGCTAGGTCGTCACGATGATGTCGGCGCGGGCGGCGGTCAGGTCGCGGGCGAAGTGCTCGGTCTCGGCTGCCGCCCAGGCGTCCCAGTGGGGTGCGAAGGTGTCGCCGTCGCGGTCGATGCCGCGTCGCCGGCGCTCCTCCTCGGGCGCGTCGACCCAGGCGAGGGCGGTGCGGAAGCCGTCGTACGCGGCGGAGCCGCTGCCGACGCCCTCGATGACGAGCAGCGGGCTCGGTGGGACCAGCACGGTCTCGGCGAACTCGCCAGCGTGCCAGTCGTAGCGGCGGTAGGAGCCGGGGGCTCCCTCGACGAGGGGAAGCAGGATCGTCTCGAGCTGGGCGATGCCGTCGGCGAGGCCGTCCCAGCCGGCGTACAGGTCGTCCATGTGGACCACCGGGGCCCGCGTCATCTCGGCCAGGGCGGCGGCCAGCGTCGTCTTCCCGGAGCCGGCGGGGCCGTCGACGCAGATCAGGCGTCCGGGGCCGAGGGTGGCCGGACGGCTCATCGCGATCGCGAGGAGGTCTGTCGTCGGGGAGTCGGTCAACTCAGGAGATGCCGTACTTCTTCAAGATGTCGTTGACGTCAGCCATGTCCTCGTCATCGTCGTCGACCACCGGGCCCTTGGCAGTCTTCGGAGCCGCGACGGAGGCCGGGCCTGCCGAACCGCCGGGCGCGGCGCCGGCGGCGGCCTTCCGGGCCGCTCGGCTCGGCTTCTCCTTGGTGGGCAGGAGGCGGGCGACGAAGATCAGCACGATCGCGAGCGCGGCGATGCCGAACCCGATCCAGACGGTCGGGCTGAAGACCAGGCGCGCGGCCCAGTCGGCGATCGCGTCGACGATCCGGCCGCCGGCGCGCAGCAGGCCGGTCAGGTAGGCCGCCGGGGCGAGCAGCGTCCACCCCGCGGCCTTCACGCCGGCTCCGAGGCCGCGCCGTCGGAACGCGACCCAGGTCCAGATCGCGCCCAGAACGGTGAGCGCGGCGGCTAGTGCGAGGTAGGCGCCTTGGTCCATACCTGCAGTCTTCCACCGTCGTGGTCGTCTGGCACCCGGACTGTCCCCGATATCGGCCCTGATGTTGCTCTGTTGTTGAATGGGGAGGCGATGAACGACAAACGACTCCTCGGCACGGCATTTCCCGGCGACACCGGCGAGACCAGCCCTGAGGTCGCGACCGTGATGAGGTCGTACGCCGCGGGCCAGGCCACGCACGCCGATGTGCTCACCACCCTGGCCGCTGCCCGTGTGCTCGTCCCGGTCGTCGCGGTGCTGGGCGAGGTCGAGGTCGACGAGGCCGGTCTGGCCCACGACAAGACCTCCGACATGGCTACCGTGCTGCTCACCGGCGCCGACGGGCGGCAGGCATTGCTCGGGTTCACCGGCACCGCGCCGCTGCAGGCGTGGCAGACCGACGCCCGCCCGGTTCCGGTCTCCCTGCGTGACGCGGCTCAGGCCGCCGTCCACGACGGCGCCGACGCGCTCGTGCTCGATCTCGCCGGCCCGGTCCCGTTCGCGATCGAGGGCGACGACCTGCAGAAGGTGGCCGAGGGCTGGCAGCTGGCGACCGTCGGGCCGCGTACCGCCTGGGTGCGGCCCTGACGATTGGGCCTGAGGATTGGGACAGCGGGGAATGTTGCAGTAGTGTTCCGTGTTGACCGATCAGCCGACGTACGCCGTCGGTTTGATCCAACAAGCGGAGATCACGACAGCGTTCTCCCACCCGCATCGACCGCCCAGCAACAGAGGTCGTCGGGTCCGGTCCCGAAGACAGTGCCCCAGAGTTCCAGGGGTCAATGGATTCGGTGGTGCGAGCCCGTTCGCGGGTGAGCGTCTTGACTGGCTTCCGCTTGTGACAATCCAGCGGGAGCCTTTTTCGATTTCCGGACCGCCCGTGCACGCGGCCCGGAAGCCGAGATCCAGAGCCTCCGCAGCCACAACAACTGGAGGACACATCAGCACTGAGCTTCGTATCAACGACCGGATCCGGGTTCCCGAGGTCCGCCTCGTTGGTCCCAACGGAGAGACGGTCGGCATCGTGCCGACCCCTGACGCGCTGCGCCTGGCCCAGGAGGCCGACCTCGACCTCGTCGAGATCGCCCCGCAGGGCAAGCCGCCGGTCTGCAAGCTCATGGACTACGGGAAGTTCAAGTACGAGAACGCCCAGAAGGCCCGTGAAGCCCGTCGAAACCAGACGAACGTGATCATCAAGGAGATGAAGCTTCGTCCGAAGATCGACAAGCACGACTACGAGACCAAGAAGGGTCACGTCGTGCGGTTCCTCAACGCTGGGGACAAGGTGAAGATCACGATCATGTTCCGCGGTCGTGAGCAGCACCGTCCCGAGCTCGGCTTCCGCCTGCTGCAGCAGCTGGCCGACGACGTCCAGGAGCTGGGCTTCGTCGAGTCCTCGCCGAAGCAGGACGGCCGCAACATGATCATGGTGCTCGGCCCCCACAAGAAGAAGGCCGACGCCAAGGTCGAGGCGAAGGAGGCCAAGGAGGAGAAGGCCGCCGAGCGCGCCGCCGACGAGGCCGCCGAGAAGGCGGAGCGTACGGCTGCGAACGCTGCCCGTCCGGCCTCCACCCCGAAGGTCAAGCGCCGCTCGGAGAACCTCGACCCCGACATCGACGTCTGAGCCTCCCGGGCCCAGCAAGAGACTTCCGCCGCCGCGGCGCCCCGTGACCGGCCGGACGACGAGAGAAGGAAGAACTATGCCGAAGAACAAGACCCACTCCGGTTCCAAGAAGCGCTTCAAGGTGACCGGTTCCGGGAAGATCCAGCGCTTGCAGGCCGGCCGTAAGTCCGGCGCTGCGTTCGCCTCCGCGCCGACGACCGGCTCGCGCAAGAAGCACCGTCGCAACGCTGGTCTGGTGGAGCTCGCCCCCGCCGACGTGAAGCGCGCGAAGAAGCTGCTCGGTCGCTGAGACCGCTGATCACCCGAACTTTCCCCAGAGCATTCAAGGAGCACTGAAATGGCACGCGTCAAGCGCGCAGTGAACGCTGCGAAGAAGCGTCGCACCACCCTCGAGCGGGCCTCCGGTTACCGGGGCCAGCGCTCGCGCCTCTACCGCAAGGCGAAGGAGCAGGTCACCCACTCGCTGGTCTACTCCTACAACGACCGCCGCAAGAACAAGGGCAACTTCCGCAAGCTGTGGATCCAGCGGATCAACGCCGCGGCGCGTGCCGAGGGCATGACCTACAACCGCTTCATCCAGGGTCTCAACCTGGCCGGCATCGAGGTCGACCGCAAGATCCTCGCCGAGCTCGCCGTCAACGACGTGGCCGCGTTCAACGCGATCGTCGCCCAGGCCAAGGCTGCTCTGCCGGAGGACGTCAACGCCCCGGCGAACGCCTGAGCTTGCGTTTGAAACGACGCCCCCACCGGCCGCTGTGCCGGGCTGGGGGCGTCGTTCTCTGTTGCGACGTGGGAGTCTTCGTCAGTGAATGAGTCGGGGGAGAACGTGAAGCTGTCCGCGGGGAACTCGCGCCTCAAGGAGATCCGCAAGCTCGCGCGACGTGCGGTTCGCTCGGAGCGGCAGGTCTTCTTGGCCGACGGTCCGAAGGCGGTCGAGGGTGCGCTCGGTGTTCCTGGTTGCGTGCAGGAGATCTTCGCGACCGAAGCCGGCGCCGAGACGTACGCCTCGGTGCTGGCCGACCAACCGGTCACGCTGGTCGAGGACCGAGCGATGGCCGGCCTCTCCGACTCGGTGACTCCCGCCGGGGTGGTGGCACTGTGCCGGTTCCTCGATGTGCCGCTCGGCGACATCGCGGGTCCCCTCGTGGTGATCTGTGCCGACGTACGCGATCCCGGCAACGCCGGCACCGTCATCCGCTGCGCCGACGCGGCCGGCGCGTCCGGGGTGATCCTGGCCGGCGACTCGGTCGACCTCTACAACCCCAAGACCATCCGGGCCTCGGTCGGTTCCGCCTTCCACCTCCCGATCGCGATCGAGCGGGACCCGCTGGTCGCGGTGAAGGCAGCCAAGGCCGCCGGCCTTACCGTCCTGGCCGCCGACATGCACGGCACCGCCGACCTGTTCAGCGCTGACGCACTCCTCGCCCGGCCCACCGCCTGGCTGATGGGCAACGAGGCGTGGGGCCTCCCGCCCGAGCTCGCCGCCGAGGCCGACGAGATCGTGAGCATCCCGATCTTCGGCAAGGCCGAGTCGCTCAACCTCTCCACCGCCGCCGCGCTGTGTGTGTACGCCTCGGCGCGGGCGCAGCGTGCGTGAATGCTCACCGAGGTAACTCGGTGAACGTTGCCGGCCGAGACGTCACTCGCGTCGACCGAGTGGGCATCTCGGTGACGTCTCGGCCGACGTACGCGACGCCTCGGCCGACCGGCGCGACGCTTCGGCGGGGGCTTGACCTTCAACTCGCGTGAAGGACGATGGTTGCGGCATGGACGAGCCACTGTTGACGATCGGGGCGTTCGCGCGGGCGGTGGGCCTGACCGCGAGCGCGCTGCGGCATTACGACGAGTGCGGGTTGCTGGTGCCGGCGGAGGTGGACTCCGGGACGGGCTATCGCTACTACACGCCCGAGCTCGCCGACCGGGCCCGGCTGATCGTGGGCATGCGGGAGGCCGGGGTACCGATCGAGACGATGCGGGTGGTGCTCGACTCACCGGCCGGTGAGGCCAGGGCAGCGCTGGCGGAGTTCCTCGAGGACCAGAGCGCGCGCACGGCGCGGGCCGAGGAGGCAGTACGCGGCGTGCTGGCCGCCGTCGACGCCGGGCCCGCGGCCAGGCCGGCGCTCGTCGAGATGCCCGGTCCCGTGCTGGCCGCGGCGATCCGGCAGGTGCGGCACGCAGCGGAGTCCGATCCGGCCTCCGAGCTCGCTTCTGTCCTGATCGACGTCGGGGGCGATAGCGGTGGATCGGGCGTGGACGTGGTGGCGACCAACCGCTACTGGATGGCAGTGCGGGAGCTTCCGGCGGCCGCCGAGGGCGACGGCGGCCGGGCGGTCCTGTCCCTGCCCGACGCCGCCGCGCTGGCCGACCGACTGGACGCGATCACCACCGCCGAGGTGCGCATCGCCGACGGCACGCTCACCCTCGCCGGGCAGGAGCTGGGCCGCGACACCACCTACCCGGCGCACCGGCTCGTACTGGCCGGCCTGGAGCCGCCTGTCACCCGCGCGGTCCTCGCCAAGGCCGACCTGCTCGCGGGTCTCGACGCGGCCGCCTACGTCGAGGTCGACCTCTTCCTCGGCGACCAGACGCGGCTCCGCTCGCCGCACGCTGCCGAGCAGAGCGACGTACGCGGCGTGGTGACCGGCCCGCCGAGCCGGCTCCGGCTCGGCACAGCCCTGTTCGGTCGCGCGCTGGCAGTGTGCCTGGGCGACGAGGTGCAGCTGGCGGTGACCGCGCCGGACCGGCCGGTGGTGGTGATCTCGCCCTACCAGCCCGGGTTCACCGCGCTGGTCATGCCCGTGCGACACAGCCCCGAAGGCTGAGTCCGTGGGAGTGGCCCAGGGCCAGGGGTTCCGCCCCTGGCTGGCAGCGTCGACCGCATCGGTCTTCGGGGACTCGGTGACCTTCTTCGCTATCGGCTGGGCGGCGGCGGGGTTCGGCGCCGACGCGGCCAGCCTGGTGCTGACGATCGAAGGTATCCCGCTGGCCGTACTGGTGCTCGCCGGGGGAGTGCTGGCCGACCGGGTCGGGATCCGGCGGACGATGGCCGCCTGCGACGCCGCGATGGTGCTGGTCATGGCCGCGTTCGCGGTCGGCGCGATCGGTGGCGCGGGACTGTGGATGCTGGTCGCGGTCGGTGCCCTCTCGGGCACCATCCAGGCCCTGCGGCGGCCCGCTGAGGGAGTCTTCCCGCGGCTCTTCGGGGCCGAGGATCTGGATCGGCGGATGGCCCTGGTCGGCTCGGCCCACCAGATCGCCCGCACCGCGGGACCCGCGGCCGGCGGCTTCCTGATCGGCCACGGCGGCCTGCCACTCACCGCCGGCCTGGACGCGGCCACGTACGCCATCGTCCTCGTCGCGCTCCTCCTGGTCCGGCCACCGCACGAGCCGGCTCCCGAGCCCGCCCAGGGCTCGGTCTGGCGCAGCCTGGCCGACGGTGCGAGGACGGCGGTGCGCACGCCCGGCGTCATACCGGTCCTGGTCGCCATCACCGGTCTCGCCGCGACGGTGCTCCCGCTGGTCATGCTCGCACTGCCGCTCGCCGGCCGCGAACGCGGCTGGACGGCCGCCGAGACGGGTCTCGTCTCCGGCGCCTGGGTGGCCGGGGGACTGGTGATGACCCTCGCCGTCGCCCGGTGGGGCGCGCCGCGCGCACCGGTCGCGGTCGCCGGCCCGGTGCTCGCGGCCGGCGGGGTGGTGCTGCTGGGGCTGCGTACGGAGATCTGGGCCGGGATCTTCGCGGTCGGCCTCGTCGGCGTCGGCACCACCATGCTGACCAGCTACCTCCTCCCGGCCTATGTCGCCCGCACCCCGCCGGAGATGCTCGCCCGGTTCTCGAGCCTGACCCAACTGGCCCAGACCGGCCCGGTACTGCTCGCGACGCCGCTGCTGGGTGTGGCGGCTGGGGTCGACGTACGACTGGCTCTTGCCGCCATCGCCGCACTGCTCCTGGCCACCGTGCCGGCCGCCGCCGGAGTCGCCCGGCTGCCTCGCCAGATACCCCAGAGGGTCTGATACACGAAAGGTAAATCTGTTTCACTCGGGATGCGGGGGTTCTCTCAGGGCGATGCGAAGGAGCACGGCATGACGAACGTGAGCAGACGACGACTGTTGGCCTCGGGCGGCGCGGCGGCGGCCGCGGGCGCGACCTTCCCGCTGTGGACGTGGTCGCCGAGCGCGTCGATCGCGGGCACAGGGGAGGGGCTGGATCCCGAGTACGTCTGGGACGTCCGCGCCGACCCGGTCATCGAGCGTCTCTACGGCGAAGGCATCGACAAGGTCGCCGAGGTCAACGAGATCCTGAAGAGCTGGACCACCAACGACCAGCCGGTTCCGGACGGGCTGCCGGGCTACCTGGCTGACTTCATCGAAGAGGCGCGCCGCCTCCCCGCCTGGGCCGACCAGGGGAAGCTGCAGCTGGCCGGTACATTCAACGAGGAGAGGTACGGCTTCTTCCTCGCGCTCCTCTACACCCTCGGCAGCGGCCTGATCAGCTGCGCCATCAAGCGCGAGGCGTGGTCGGTCTACTACTCCTACGGTGGCGCGAACATGCGCGACCGGATCGCCAAGACGACCGTGCTCGGCTACGACGTGATGGACGCCCAGGGCTGGACCGCGTCCGGCCGGTTGATGGTCGACTCGGTCAAGACCCGGATGGTCCACGCCGCGGTACGCCACCTGCTGCCGCAGTCCCCGCACTGGACGAAGGTCGGCGCCGGCCAGGAGATCCCGATCAGCCAGGCCGACATCCTGGTCACCTTCCACAGCCTCGGCACCTGGGTGATGAAGAAGTTCACCGAGTGGGACATCGCGCCGAGCAAGGAGCTCGCCGACGCCTTCCTGCACGCCTGGAACGTCGACCTCCACCTCCTCGGCGTGCAGGAGCAGTATCTGCCGAAGGACTGGGCCGCGGCGTACGCGCAGTACGACCAGGTGATGGGCCCGGCGACCGGCGGCACCCGGGAGGGCGTCGAGCTCGCCCAGGCGCTGCTCGACGCCGTGATCGGCGAGGGCAACCCGCTGCTGCGCCACGAGCTGGAGTCGCTGGGGCGCTACGTGATCGGGGACGCGTACGCCGACATGATCGCCTTCGACAAAGACCCGGTGCTCGCCCCCGTCTGGGCGGCTGCCGTGCCGCTGCTGGTGACCTCCTACCAGAGCACGGTCCCCAACATCCCGCTCGTCTCCAACCTGCTCCCTGAGGCGGTGCACACCTTCATCAAGATCTACTTCTCGCCCGGCGACCCGGCGCCGATCACGCTGCCGCTGAGCAATCGGCCGGAGTAGCGGCCCCAGAACGTCGGTCGGTCTAGGGTGGCGGCGTGGACGCCAGAGAACTCGCCGATGCCCTGCCCGACGGTGTCGTCGTCGCCGACGCGGATGGCGCGGTCGTCCTGGTCTCCGCCCTGGCCGGGCGGATGCTCGGCGTCGACGCGGTCTCGAGCCTGGGGAAGCCGCTGGGTGACGTACTCACGTTGAGCAACACCGAGGGGCAGACCTGGGCCGATGCCAACCGGCCCTACGACACCCTGCGGACCGTCACCGGCACCCCGGAGCAGGCCTGGCTGCTGCCCGACGGCACCGAGGTGCTGGTCGTCTCGACGATCCGGCGCCCGTCCCTGGACGCCGACGTCGACCAGGTCTCGATCTCGCTGCGCTCGGGCCGGGGCCGCAAGCGCCTGGACCGGGAGCGCTCCGACCTGGTCGCCACCGTCGCCCACGAGCTGCGCTCGCCGCTGACCGGGGTCAAGGGGTTCGTCCAGGCGCTCCTGAACCGGTGGGACCGGCTCAACGACGATCAGAAGAAGCTGATGCTCAAGACCGTCGCCTCCGACTCCGACCGGCTCTCGAGGCTGATCGCCGAGCTCCTCGACGTGGCCCGGATCGACACCGGACGACTGCAGCTCTACCCGCGCGCCAGCGACGCGACGGTGCTGGTCACCCGCGTGGTCGAGTCGGTGCGCTCGGCGACCTCCAGGCCGATCGAGCTCGAAATCTCCGCCGGCGAGGACGAGCTCGAGATCCACGCCGATCCGGACAAGTTCACCCAGGTCGTCACCAACCTCGTCGAGAACGCCGTACGCCACGGAGACGGCGTCGTCACCGTGAGCCTGGGTGTGCGGCCGGACGACGCCGACCAGGTCCTGCTGGTCGTCGAGGACCGTGGCGAGGGCATCCCCGCCGAGCTGCGCCAGCGCGTGTTCACCAAGTTCTGGAAGCACGGCGCCCGCGGCGGCTCGGGTCTGGGGCTCTACATCGTCGGCGGCCTCACCCGCGCCCACAGCGGCTCGGTCACGATCGCCGACGCCGACGGCGGCGGGGCTCGGATCGAGGTCTCCTGGCCCCGGAATCCGCCGTCGGCGTAGGGTCACACCGTTCCTACGGCCTGGACCGGGCCAGCAGGAAGATGAAGTACGGCGCGCCGATGAGCGCGACGACGAGACCCGCGGGGATCTGGGCGGGGCTGATCGCGGTGCGGCCGATGGCGTCCGCGGCCACGAGGAGCAACGCCCCGACCAGGATGGCTACCGGGACCACCCGCGCGCTGCGCCCGCCGACGAGGGCGCGCGCGATGTGCGGCGCGACCAGACCGACGAAGCCGACGACACCGACGGCGGAGACCGCCATCGCGGTGAGCACCGCGGCGGTCAGCAGGATCAGCAGGCGCACCCGCTCCGAGGGGACGCCGACCAGCCGTGGCGTGTCGTCGTCCAGCGCGAGCAGGTCGAGCTCGCGACGCACCACGAAGGCGATCGGAATCGCGACGGCCAGCGCCACCGCGACCGGGACGACCTGCTCCCAGCTGCGGCCGTAGGTCGAGCCGGACAGCCAGGTGTAGATCCGCGGTGTGTCCCACGGGTTGGAGCGCACCAGCATGAAGGTGCTGAGCGAGACCGACCCGTACCAGACGCCGATGCCGATGAGCACCAGGCGGTCGGTGTCGATGCCGTGCCGCCAGGCCAGGCCGTAGACGACGCCGAAGGCGACCAGCGCGCCGACGGTCGCGGCGATGAGCATGGTGGTCGTCGAGGCCGCGGCCGAGCTGCCGCCGCTCCAGCCCGAGGAGAGGCCGGTCACCACGATGACCGCGCCCACGCCGGCGCCGCCGGTGATGCCCAGGATCCCGGGCTCGGCCAGCGGGTTGCGGCAGGTGGCCTGGACGAAGGTGCCGGCGAGTGCGAGGGCGCCACCGGCGAGGACCGCCGCGGCGACCCGGGGCGCACGCTCGTCGAGAGCGAACTGGACCAGCGGGATGCCCTCGCCCTGGAGCCAGGCGACGATGTCGCCGGTGTAGAGCCACTGATGGCCGGCGAGCAGGCTGACGACGGTGGCCCCGACGGTCAGTGCGAGCAGCAGGACGAGCACCACCAGGAACCGGAGCCGGCTGCGGATGGTGACGGTGGCGCCGGGTGGCCGGCGGGTGGGCCCGGAGTCGCGTCCGCCACGGGCGAGGAGAACCATCACGACCGCACCGGCGATCGTCGTCGTCACTCCGGTGGGCACCGACATGGCCTCGTCCGCACCGAGCACCGCCCGGACGACGACGTCCGCCACGACCACGGCGAGGGCGCCCACGAGACCGGCGGCCGGGATCAGGACGGCGTGCCGGTTCAGCGCCGGGACGACCCGGCCGAGCAGGCGGACCAGGACCGGGGCGCAGAGCCCGACGAAGCCGATCGGCCCCGCCAGCGTCACCGCTGCCGAGGTGAGCAGCACCGCGAGCACGGTCCCGATCGCCCGCGTCGAGCGGACCGGTACGCCGAGGACCGAGGCGGCGTCGTCGCCTGCGGAGAGCAGGTCGAGCCGGCGGGCGAGCAGCAGGCCGCAGACTGTCGCCACCACGACCACCGGTGCCACCTGCCAGAACGCCTGCAGCCCGAGCTGGCTCAGCGATCCGCTGCCCCAGGCGAACAGGCTCGTGGTCTCCTCGGAGTAGAGGATGAGCAGCGTCGAGGTAGCGGCCTGGAGCGCGAGCGCCACCGCCGAGCCGGCCAGGATGAGCCGGGTCGTCGACGTGCCTGCGCCACCGGCGAGGGCGAGGACGATCCCGGCGGCCACGAGGCCGCCGAGGAAGGCCGTGATGCCGGAGGCCCACAGCGGGACCGACAGGCCGAACGCGGCGACCAGGGTGACCGCGAAGTAGGCGCCTCCGGTCACCGCCAGGGTGTCGGGGGCAGCCATCGCGTTGCGCGCGAGCGACTGCAGGAGCGCCCCGGCGACGCCGAGGGCGAACCCGACCGCGATCCCCGCCGCGAGGCGGGGGATCCGCGACCCGGTGATGATCTCCATCGTCGACGCGGTCGCGCCGTGTGACTGCTCACGGCCGAGCAGCGCGTCGAGGAAGTCGGCGGGCCCTACGCCCGAGGTGCCCTGGGTGAGATGCCAGGAAGCAGTCAGCAGCAGCCCGGCGAGCAGGCACAGGAGGACGACAGAGGCGCCTCCGGCACCCGCTCGCGGGGCCTTGAGGGCATCGGTCACTTGAGCAGGTCGACGTACGCGTCCAGCACCTGCTCGGCCGAGCGGGGTCCGCCGAAGGTCCAGATGCCCTCGGGGAAGGCGTGGGTGCGGCCCTCGCTGACGGCCGGGATCGACTTCCAGACCTTGTTCTGGGCCAGCTCGGCGTTGATGTCGCCGGCGGGGTCGACGGTGCCGGTGTGGAAGAAGGTGGCGTCACCGAGGGTGGTCATGCCCTCGATGTCGGTCTGCCCGAGGCCGTACGCAGGGTCGACCTCGCCCGTCCAGGCGTTCTTCAGTCCGATCTCCTCGCCGAGCTCACCGATCAGCGAGCCCTGGCCGAACGGGCGGATCGCGACGTTGGCGCCGTCGATCCAGCCGTCGAAGTAGACGAACTCGGTGCCCGCGGCGTCGGCCTCCTCGACCGCCTTCTTGGCGTCGGCGAGCTTGTCCTCGAACTCGCCGACGACCGTCTCGGCCTGCTCCTCGCGGCCGGTCGCCTCGGCGATCATCTCGAAGGTGGTCACCATGTTGGCGACGGGGTCCTTGGCGTCGGCGCCCTTGGTGGCGAGGACGGGGACGTCGTACTTGGCGAGCTGCTCGAGGATCTCGTCCTCGGCGGTATAGGCCTCGACGATGATCAGGTCGGGGTTGGTGCCGAACAGGGTCTCCAGGTTCGGCTCGCCCCGGGTGCCGACCTCGGTGGCGCTCTCGGGGAGCTCCTCCGCGGTGTCCCAGGTGCGGAAGCCCTTGCCGTCGGCGACCGCCACCGGGTCCACGCACAGGCTGAGCAGGTCCTCGGTCTGCTGCCACTCCAGAACCGCGACCCGCTCGGCGGGCTTGTCGAGCTCGACCTTGTTGCCGAAGGAGTCGGTGAGGCTGACCGGGCCGGTGGAGGTCGCGACGCCCTCGCAGCCGGCGGAGGCCTTCTTCTCGGGCTCGCCGGACTCGGCAGCGGTCGTCGTCTGTCCGCAGGCGGCCAGCATCAGGGCGCCGGCCGCTGTCAGGGCAGCAGTGGTCGTACGTCGAAACATCGTCTTTCCTCTTCGTGTCCGCCGGCGTCAGAGCCGGGCGTGATGCCTGCCGCGTGGCTCGACCCGGACGCGCCCGGTCTCCGGATCGGAGGTCACCTCGATCGGGAGCCCGTACACCTCAGAGAGGTGTTCGGCGGTGAGCACGTCAGCGGGTTCGCCGGCGGCGTGCACATCGCCGTGGTGCAGCAGTACGACCTGGTCCGCCACTGCGGCGGTCTGATTCAGGTCGTGCAGGACGACGCCGATGGCCGTCCCGTGGTGGTCCGCGAGATCGCGGACCAGGTCAAGGATCTCGACCTGGTAGCGCAGGTCGAGATGGTTGGTGGGCTCGTCGAGGAGCAGTACGCCGGTGTCCTGGGCCAGGCAGCTGGCCAGCCAGACGCGCTGCAGCTCGCCACCGGAGAGCTGGTCGACGGCCCGCTCCGCCATCGCGGCGGTCCCGGTGAGCTCCATCGCCCGGTCGATGCTCTCCAGGTCCTCCTCCGTCAGGGCGGCGAACCGCCGACGGTGGGGGTGGCGCCCGAATCCGACGACGTCGCGGACGGTCAGGCCGGAGGGGTGTGGGCGGGACTGGGAGAGCAGCGTGACCTTGCGCGCGAACGCGCGTGCGTTCAGCGGCGCGCTGTCGGCGCCCTCGAGCTGGACCGACCCGGAGGTCACCCGGTGCAGCCGCGCCAGGGAGCGCAGCACGGTCGACTTCCCCGAGCCGTTCGGCCCGATCAGCGCGGTCACCCGCCCCGACTCGAGACCGATCGAGACTCCATGGACCACGGTGGCGCGGGCATAGCCGAGCACGAGGTCATGGCCGGAAAGGGCTGGGGGCATGAGGTGAGGCTAGCCTAACTAAATCGGGCGCTGTCCAGAGGGGCCCACTATGCGATCGGCTAAATCTGGAACCGGCGACACCCTTCACCGGTTACCGGTTCGCGTCGCGGGCCGCCGGATTCCTAGACTGTCGCTCACACACTCATGCGACGAAAGCCAGTGATGTCCGGTCCCAACACCGACTATGACCCGGTAGAGGTCACCCCCTTGAAGGCTGAGGAGGTCGAGGCCGCGCGCGACGCCGCGCTCAAGGCCATCGACGCCGCGACCAGTCTCGAGGAGCTCAAGCAGACACGGCTCGACCACGCCGGCGACCGTTCGCCGCTGGCCCTGGCCAACCGCGAGATCGGCGCGCTGCCGCCGGCGGCGCGCAAGGACGCCGGCCAGCGCGTCGGCAAGGCGCGCGGCGCGGTCAACCAGGCGCTCGCCGCGCGGCAGAAGGTGCTCGAGGCCGAGCACGAGGCGCGGATGCTGGTCGAGGAGACCGTCGACGTGACGCTCCCGACCGACCGGCTCCCGGCTGGTGGGCGGCACCCGCTCACCACCGGCGCCGAGTACATCGCCGACATCTTCGTGGCGATGGGCTGGGAGGTCGCCGAGGGCCCGCTCATCGAGGCCGAGTGGCTCAACTTCGACGCCCTCAACCTGGGCCCGGACCACCCGGCCCGCACCATGCAGGACACCTTCTGGACCGAGCCCGCCGAGAACCACGTGGTTCTCCGGACCCACACCAGCCCGGTGCAGGCGCGCACCATGCTGACCCGCGAAGCACCGATCTACGTGGTCTGCCCCGGACGCGTCTTCCGCACCGACGAGTACGACGCGACCCACTCGCCGATGTTCCACCAGGTCGAGGGCCTCGCCATCGACGAAGGCATCTCGATGGCGAACCTGAAGGGCACCCTGGACCACTTCGCCACCCAGATGTTCGGCGAGGGCATCGTGACCCGGTTCCGGCCGTCGTACTTCCCCTTCACCGAGCCGTCTGCGGAGGTCGACCTGACCTGTTTCGTCTGCCGTGGCGCGCAGGTCGTCGACGCCGGAGACGGTCAGCTCGTCACCTGCCGCACCTGCAAGGGCGAGGGCTGGATCGAGTGGGGCGGCTGCGGGATCGTGAACCCGCGCGTCCTGGTCGCGTGCGGTGTCGACCCGGAGAAGTACAGCGGCTTCGCTTTCGGCATGGGCATCGACCGCACCCTGATGTTCCGCACCGGCCTGTCCGACCTGCGCACCCTCTTCGAGGGCGACGTCCGGCTTACTACTGCATTCGGGAGTGAACTGTGAAGGCCCCCCTCTCCTGGATCAAGGAGTACGTCGACCTGCCGGCCGATCTCGGCATCGAGGAGATCACCGACCGGCTGACCGCGCTCGGCCTCAAGCTGGAGGCGATCGAGACCTCCGGCGCAGGCATCGAGGGCCCGCTCGTGGTGGGCCAGGTGCTCACCCAGGAGCCCGAGCCGCAGAAGAACGGCAAGACGATCAACTGGTGCACCGTCGACGTCGGTGACGCCAACGGCACTGGTGAGCCGCAGGGGATCGTCTGCGGCGCGCACAACTTCAAGCCGGGCGACAAGGTCGTCGTGATCCTGCCCGGGGGCGTGCTGCCGGGGCCAAATAATTCAAGCGGGGTCCAGATCTCGGCCCGCAAGACCTACGGCCACATGTCGGCCGGAATGATCTGTTCCGCGCGCGAGCTCGGGCTGGGGGAGGAGGCCGACGGCATCATCGTGCTGCCGGCCGACGCTCCCGCACCCGGGACCGACGCGCGTGAGGTGCTCGGGCTCGGCGAGGAGATCATCGAGTTCGAGATCAACCCGGACCGTGCCTACGCCCTGTCGATGCGCGGCATCGCTCGGGACGCGGCGCTCGGCTTCGACGTACCGTTCCACGACCCGGCGCAGGTCGACTACCCGGTCGCCGACGGCTCGGGCTACCCGGTCCGGCTCGAGGCCGACGGCTGCGATTTCTTCGTCACCCGCGTGATCACCGGGTTCGACCCGGCCGCGCCGACGCCCGAGTTCATCAAGAAGCGGCTCGAGGCCACCGGCGTACGCTCGATCTCGCTGGCTGTCGACGTCTCCAACTACGTGATGATGGAGCTCGGCCAGCCGACGCACTGCTACGACAGGGCCAAGCTGTCCGGCGACATCGTGGTGCGACGCGCGAGCGAGGGCGAGAAGATCACCACGCTCGACGACGTGGTCCGGGTGCTCTCCGAGGAGGACCTGCTGATCACCGACGACTCCGGCCCGATCGGCATCGCCGGTGTCATGGGCGGGGCGTCGACGGAGATCTCGGAGTCGACCACGGACATCGTGGTCGAGGCCGCGCACTTCGACCCGACCACCGTCTTCCGCTCCCAGAAGCGCCACAAGCTTCCCTCGGAGGCGTCCAAGCGCTTCGAGCGCGGCGTCGACCCGCTGCTGCCGCCCGCCGCGGCCCAGCGCGTCGTCGAGCTGCTCGTCGAGCACGGTGGCGGCCAGGCCGTCGGTGTCTCCGAGGTCGGGCCGGGGGCCTCGCTCGAGACGCGCGAGCCGTTCCGGACCATCACGATCCCGGTCGACCTGCCGGCCCGGATCATCGGGCTCGACATCGACGAGGCGACGGTGGTGAAGTCGCTCGAGCTGATCGGCGCGCGGGTCGCCGTGTCGGGTGACTCGCTGCGCGCGACCATCCCGAGCTACCGGGTCGACCTCACCGACCCCTACGACCTCGTCGAGGAGGTCGCCCGCATCGTCGGCTACGACAAGGTTCCCTCGGTGCTGCCGCGCCGGGCGACCGGTGGTGGTCTGACCCGCGCGCAGCAGCTGCGCCGCCGGATCGGGCGTGCCCTGGCCGGTGCCGGGCTGGTCGAGGTCGTCGACTTCCCGTTCGTGGGCGAGGCCGACTTCGATCGCCTCGGGCTGCCCGCCGACGACGTGCTGCGGCACACCGTCAAGCTGGCCAACCCGCTCAGCAGCGAGGAGCCCGGCTACACCACGACGCTGCTCCCGGGCCTCCTCAAGGTCGCCGCCCGGAACGTCTCCCGAGGTCAGGACGGGGTCTCTCTCTTCGAGACCGCGACCGTCGCGTTCCCGGTGGACCAGGCCGCGCCGATCTACGGCGTCGACCGGCGCCCGACCGAGGAGGAGCTCGAGAAGCTGCTCGCCGCGATCCCGCGCCAGCCGCTGCATCTCGCCGTCGTGCTCGCCGGGGAGCGTACGCGCGGTGGTTGGTGGGGCGCCGCCGAGACCGCTTCATGGGCCGACGCCATCGACGTCGTACGCCGCCTGGGCACCGAGCTCGGAGTCCCTGTCGAGGTCGCCTCGGCCTCGCGGGCGCCGTGGCACCCGGGGCGCTGTGCGGTCGTCTCCGTCGACGGTGTCGAGTTCGGCCACGCCGGCGAGCTGCACCCCAACGTGTGTAAGGCGTTCGGGCTGCCGGCCCGTTCGGCAGCGGTCGAGATCGACCTCGACTTCCTGATCTCGAAGGTGCCCGCCACCGCCGCCGGCCCGGTCTTCTCGACCATGCCGATCGCGAAGGAGGACGTCGCGCTGACCGTGCCGGTAGACGTCACCGTGGCCGCCGTCGAGGCCGCGCTGCGCGAGGGTGCCGGCGAGCTGCTGGAGACCGTTCGGCTCTTCGACGTCTACGAGGGCGACCAGGTCGGCGAGGGCAAGAAGTCGCTCGCCTTCGCGCTCCGCTTCCGTGCTCCCGACCGCACGCTGAAGGCCGAGGAGACCGCGGCCGCACGCGATGCGGCGGTCGCGAGGGCGGCCGAGCTGACGGGCGCCGTCCAGCGCTGAGGTTCTGACCAGTACGGGGAGGGTCGCTCGCGATGCGAGCGGCCCTCCCCGTCTGCGTACGGCCGCTATCCTCGGCCGCGGATGCCGAGCTCTCGGGCCAGCGGCTCGGCGAGCTGGGGTGCGTACTGGCGCGACATGTGGGTGCCGTCGTAGTGGGTGATGGTGTCGCCGACGACGGCTGGGCAGGACCCGTCCCAGCAGAAGTAGGAGCTCATGTCGGCGACGTCGACACCGACCTCCTCGGCCGCCCGGACCTGCACGTCGATCGACCGCTCCCGCGACTCCACCGCGCCCATCAAGCAGTCGCCCAGGGTGGCGCCCGGGCGGGACAGGCAGGTGCCGGCGTTGGCGTCGAAGCCCTGGATGTCGCGGATCAGCACCGTACGCCTCGTGTGCTTGTCCACCCGGCGCAGGAAGTCGGTGTAGGCCGGACGCATGAGCTCGTCGATCTTGCTGGTCTCGCCGACCCAGCGGTCGTCCTCGTCGAAGACGCCCTTAATCGGCGGGGCGGTGGAGACGACGGTCAGGTCGGGATTGAGACGCCGGAACTGCTTGAACGCCCACCGGTTGAAGTCGTCGCACTCGGTGTAGGGATCCTTCTCGCCGCCGCGGTCGGTGGTGATCGAGGCCGAGACGCAGCGATTCTTGACCAGGAAGTAGGCCCGGAAGCCGTGCTGCTTCGCGATCCGGTTCAGGGTCGGGACCCAGTGCAGGGCGTGGGAGTTCCCGAAGACCACCATCGTCTTCTCTCCGTCGGGGTCGCCGTCGACGCACAGGTCACGCTCGGAGTCGTCGGTGTAGTCGCACCTGGTCCGGCTCGGCTTGAGGGAGTCGAGCTCGGTGAGCGCGGGACGCAGCTCGGTCGGGACCGGCGTGTCCTCGCGCGCCGCGAGCACCGACGCCCGCACCAGCGCCTCCTGCTTGTCCAGCGACGGAGGGGCGGCGGGTGCGCTGGCCAGGGTGATCGCCGGCTGGAAGGAGCCACGGGTGGCCTCGAAGTCGGCGTAGGCGGTGCCGCCGAACGCGATGGTCGCCACGAGCGCGATGCTGACCGGGTAGAAGGTCAGCGCGCGCCGGGTCGGCCGCCACAGCGCGCCCTCACGGAACGGCGCCTCGACGAGCCGGAAGGAGACGTACGCCAGCACGAACGCGCCCGCGACTGCCAGACCGCGCTCGGGCCAGGTGAGCTCGCGCTGGAGGACGATCTCGGGCAGCACCAGGAGCGGCCAGTGCCACAGGTAGAGCGAGAACGACCAGTCGCCGATCGCCCGCATCGGCGCCACCGACAGCAGCCGGGCGCCGATCGTCGTCTCGCCCGAGGGCAGAGCGCCGGCGAGGATGACGGCCGCGGAGCCGAGCACCGGGAGCGCGGCGTGGTAGCCGGGGAACGGGGTGGACTCGTCGTAGGCCAGGCAGGCCCAGACGATGGCGGCCAGCCCGCCCAGGACGAGGACCTCCCGGACCAGGGGCGTGCCCCCGAGCCGTTGCATCACCCGGCCGCTGGTGACCAGGATCGCCAGCGCCGCGCCGATCCCCAGCTCCCAGGCGCGGGTGAGCGAGGAGAAGTAGGCCGCGGTCGCCTCGCCCGGCGTGTGGACGATCGACCAGACGAAGCTCGCGAGGGTGATCAGCGCGATCGCGGCGAGGAGGTAGCGGCGAGCCCGTGCCGAGCCCTGCTGGACGTCGCGCTCGCCGCCGCCCCGGGAGGCGCCGATCCTGCTCGCCAGGAGGATGCAGATCAGCGCGACGAGCGGCCAGACCAGGTAGAACTGCTCCTCGACCGCCAGCGACCAGAAGTGCTGGACCGGCGAGGGCGGCAGCTCGGCATGGAAGTAGTCGGTCCCGGCGATGGCCATCCGGATGTTGGCGGCGAACGCCGAGGCCCAGACCGCGTCGACGGCGAGCGGGGCGACCTGCGCCGGACCCAGCAGGACCACCGCGGCGACCACGGTGCCCGCGAGGGTGAGGGTGGCGGCCGGGAGGATGCGCCGGGCCCGGCGCGCGTAGAAGCGTCTCAGCGATATCCGGCCGGTGCGGCCGAGCTCACCGACGAGCTGCTGGGTGATCAGGAAGCCCGAGATGACGAAGAAGACATCGACGCCGACGAACCCGCCGGCGAACCAGGACACTCCTGCGTGGGCGGCCAGGACAGTGAGGATGGCGACGGCGCGTAGCCCCTGGACGTCGCCGCGCAGCTGCCTTGCGGGGGCCTTGGGGGGAGCCGTTGGGGCGGCGGGGGCGGGGGAGGGGACCGAGATGTCGGAAGACATAGGCACATGAGGCTAGCAATCCCCGTCGACAGCGCATGGCCCCCGCGGGTATCAGGCGCTGCCCAGCATCTCCAGGACGGTGCGGATGTCCTCGCTCGTGGTCTGCCACGACGTCACGAACCTGACCTGGCCGCCGAGCCGGTGGAAGAGCACCCCGGCTGCCTCCAGGCGGTCGGCCGTCTCCTCGGGGAGATCCACCCAGGCGAGGTTGGCGTCGACGGAGTTGGTGATGCGTACGCCTGCCTTCTCCAGGCCGGCGGCAAGGTCGGCCATCCGCTCGTTGGCGTTGCGGGCGTTGTCGAGCCAGAGGTCGTCGGTGAGGTAGGCCAGCAGCTGGGCCGACTGGTAGCGCATCTTGGAGGTGACGTGGCCGCTGCGCTTGGTGCGGTAGACGAGCTCGTCGGCGGGAGCGTCGCTGAAGCAGACGATCGCCTCGGCCGAGAGGGCGCCGTTCTTGGTCGCGCCCAGGGAGAGTACGTCGACGCCGGCCCGCCAGGTGAGGTCCGCCGGAGCGGCGCCGGTGGCCACGACGGCGTTCGCGAACCGGGCGCCGTCCAGGTGCACCCGCAGGTCGCGGGTCTTGGCGATCCCGGTGAGCTCGGAGATCTCGGCGACGGAGTAGACCGTGCCGTAGTCGGACGGTGAGGTCAGCGAGAGGACGGCCGGCTGGGAGTGGTGCGGGTCGCCCCAACGTACGCCGTCCAGGTGGGCCTGCAGGGCCTCAGGCGCCATCTTGTAGCCCTCGCCGGCGAGACCCGTCATCACCGCGCCGCCGCTCAGGTAGGACGTGGCGCCGCCCTCGCTGCTCAGGATGTGCGCGGTCTCGTGGCACAGTACCGAGCCCCAGGGCGGGGTCAGTGCGGAGAGGGAGAGCGCGTTGGCGGCGGTGCCGCTCAGCACCGGGAACACGCGCGCCGTCGGGTGCTCGAAGACCTCCCGGACGCGGGCCTCGAGCGCGGCGGTGACCTCGTCACCTCCGTAGGCGAGCGCGGAGCCGGAGTTGACGGCGGCCATCGCCTCCAGGATCGCGGGGGAGACGGAGGCGGCGTTGTCAGAGCGCAGTTCGACGGTCACGGACCCATTCTGGCCGCCGCCTGGTCGGCCCAATCAGTCGGCTCGGTCAGCGGGTCGCTCGCGATGCCGTCGGGCGTACGCCTCGATGCCGTCGAGGAGAAGGCCGTAGCCGAGCTCGAAGAGCTCGTCGATGTCCATGTCGTAGCCGTCGGCGAGCAGGGCGGCCGGGCCGAAGAGGCGGGCGACGTGGGGGAAGCGGGTGCGGAAGGCGTCGTCGCTGAAGTGGGGGACGTACTGGCGGTCGGTCCACTCGTCCGCGGAGACCCCGGTCTGGGACATCGCCTCGTCCTCGCGCTCGATGTTCGCGGCCAGCGCCGCGACGTGGTTGTAGAGCAGCACGTGCATGTCGAACTGCGTCTTCGGTGGCAGCCCGAGACCTTCGAGCGCGCCGAGCAGCCGGTCGCCGAAGCGGAGCAGGTTGGGGAGCATCATCGGCCGGGTCAGCGGCTGGGTGCGGCCCAGCCACGGGTGGTTGCGGTGGAGCCGCCACAGCTCGCGGCCGAGGGACTCGGCGCGCTCGCGCCAGGGGGCGTCGGGATCGAGAGTGAAGGGCGAGGCGGCGTAGACCGCGTCTGCCATCGCCGCGACCAGCTCGTCCTTGCCCTCGACGAAGCGGTAGAGGGACATCGGGGCGACTCCGCAGCGCCCCGCGACCGCGCGCATCGAGACCGCGTCCAGCCCCTCGGCGTCGGCGATCCCGACCGCCTCGGCCAGGATGCGCTGGCGGGTGAGGGCCTTCGCCCCAGGGGTCCGTGAGGCGTCGTCGCGGGGCGCGACCACGGTGCCCGAACGGGGGCGGGTGATCACCAGCCCGCCGGCACGTAGGACGTCGAGCGCCTTGGTCGCGGTCGCGAGCGCCACACCGAACTCCTGGACGACCTGTCGGGTCGAGGGCACCTTGCCGCCGGGGGCGATCTCGCCGGCCTCGATGCGTCGGGTCAGTTCGGTGGCGATGCGGACGTAGGTCGGTTCGGTCGAGCCGGCCATAGTGGCCCTCCTCTTCTCTGTGCTAGGACAGATTCTAGCCAGAGAACCACTGTTCTAGTCCAGAACAAATTATATCTTGCCAGGTCAGAAGCACATTCGCTACGGTCCTTGATGATCCAGATATACGCCGTATCCGAAGGAACTCTCATGACCACTGTCCTCATCTCCGGCTCCAGTGTCGCCGGCGCCGCCCTCGCCTTCTGGCTCCGCGAGCAGGGCCTGACTCCCGTCGTCGTCGAGCGTGCGCCGGCACTTCGTCGCGGTGGCCAGGCCGTCGACGTACGCGGCGCAGCCCTCACCGTCCTGCGCCGCATGGGGCTCGAAGCCCCGGCGCGTGCGCTGAAGAACGAGTCGAACGGCATGAACATGCTCGACGCCGACGGCAACGAGCTGATGCGCTCGGAGGAGTTCGCGCTCTCCTCGGGGCAGCTCGACTCCGATGACATCGAGATCCTCCGTGAGGATCTCGTCGACCTGGTCCACGAGCGTCTCGACGGCGTCGAGTACCTCTACGGCGACTCGATCACCGCGATCCGCGAGGACGCCGACGGAGTCCTGGTCGAGTTCGAGCACGCCGCCCCGCGCCGCTTCGACCTCGTCGTCGGCGCCGACGGCCTCCACTCCAACACCCGCCGCCTCGTCTTCGGGCCCGAGGGCGACTACATCCATCACCTCGGCACGTACCTGTCGGTGTTCAGCCAGGAGAACTTCCTCGGCATGGACCACTGGCAGACCTGGATCAACAACGGCCGCGACGGCGGTGCCGTGATGACCGTGCGCGACAACCGGGAGCTGCGGATCTTCCTCGGCTTCGCGGCCGACCCGATCGACTACGACCACCACGACATCGAGGCGCAGCGGCGGCTCGTTGCCGAGCACGTGACCGGGTTCGGCTGGGAGGTCCCGAACCTCATCGAGCGGATGTGGACCGCCGAGGACTTCTACTTCGACTCGATGGCGCAGATCAGGATGGACTCCTGGTCGCGCGGACGCATCGTCCTGCTCGGCGACGCGGCTCACTGTGCCGCGCCGCTCTCCGGCCAGGGCACGAGCCTGGCCCTCGTCGGCGCCTACGTGCTCGCCCTCGAGCTCGGTCGCGCCGCAGATCATGGCGAGGCTTTCGTCGGCTATGAGAAGCGGATGCGTCCGTTCGTCGAGGCCAACCAGGAGCTCGCCCTCATCGACCGCCGCACCGTCGACCCCGATGAGTCGACGCGCCGCGTCGATGCCGTCAAGAACCTGATCGAGCTGGACGCGGCCGGCTAGGACGCGGGGTAACACGTTGTTCGTAGGACTACTCGCCCTATCTAATGGGGCGAGCAGTCCTACGAACAACGTGTTACATGCGGGCGGCGCGTCGAGGAGGGCTGGAATCTATCCCGTACGTACGCGATATATCGCTATGACAGAATGGCGGCTGTGACGACGCTGAGTGTGCTGGACGAGGTCACCTGGGCGGGCGCGCCGGTGGCCGGCGAGCGGACCCGGGCGCTGCTGCGCGCACTGGTCGAGGCCGGTCCGCGAGGTGCCTCCGAGGCTGCTCTGGTCGAGGAGGTCTGGGGGCGTGACGACGTCCCGGCCAACCCCTCGAAGGCACTCCAGGTGGTGGTCTCCCGGGCCCGGACGGCGACCGACTCCAGCGCCATCGAACGTACGCCGCGGGGCTACCGCCTCAACCTCCAGACCAGCGACGTCGACGCCTGGTCGCTCCGTCCGGAGGCGCTGAGGCTGGCCGCCGAGAAGAGGTACGCCGAGGCGCTCCCGCTCCTCGAACGGCTCGTCGGGCTCGACCCCGATGAGGAGGTCACCGAGGCGGTGCTGCGGGCGCTCGCCGCGGTGCACGGCGTGCCGACGGCGCTGGAGCGCTTCGAGACGTACCGGACCGGGCTGGCCGACGGGCTCGGGGTCGACCCGAGCCCACGGCTGCGGGCCGTCCATACCGAGCTGCTCGCGCGCGACCGTCCGGTGCGCTCGGGGCTGCGTCACGACGCCGACGTGCTGATCGGACGCGAGCAGGACGCCGCCGAGGTCTCCGCCCTGCTGAAGGGCTCGCGGGTCGTCACGATCCTCGGCCCCGGCGGGCTGGGGAAGACCAGCCTGGCCCAGGTGATCGCCCACGGCGCCGAGCAGCCGGTGGTCCACTTCGTCGAGCTGGTCGGCGTGACCGCTCCCGAGGATCTGGTCAGCGAGGTCGGCTCGGCTCTCGGCGTGCGCGACTCGGTCGCCCACCGTGACCGGCTCACTCCCGATCAGCGGGCCGATGTGCGGTCGCGGATCGCGCAGCAGCTCGACGGCGTGCCGACCCTGCTCGTGCTCGACAACTGCGAGCACATCGTGGCCGCCGTCGCCGACCTGGTCGCCTTCCTGGTCGCGACCGTGCGCGACCTGACCGTCCTCACCACCTCCCGGAGCCCGCTCGCCATCGGCGCGGAGCGGGTCTACCCGCTCGGCCGGCTGGGGACGTACGACGGCAGCGAGCTGTTCCGGCGCCGCGCCGTCGCCGCGCGGCCCGGGGTTCACCTCGACGAGGGCCGGGTCGACGAGATCGTCACCCGGCTCGACGGCCTGCCGCTGGCGATCGAGCTGGCCGCCGTGAAGGTGCGCGCGATGTCCGTCGACGACATCGCGCGGCGGCTGGAGAACCGGTTCGAGCTGCTGCGCGGTGGCGACCGCAGCGCTCCCGATCGCCACCAGACCCTGGTCGCGGTCATCGACTGGTCCTGGAACCTCCTCTCCGAACGCGAGCGGCGGGCGATGCGCTGGCTCTCGGTCTTCCACGACGGGTTCACCCTCGCGGCGGCCGAGGCGATGCTCGGCGCCGACACGTTCGCCGCGATCGAGGAGCTCGTCGACCAGTCGCTGCTGACCGTCGTCGACGCACCGCTCGGCTTCCGCTACCGGATGCTCGAGACCGTCCGCGAGTTCGGCCGGATGCAGCTGATCGACGCCGGCGAGGACGCCGCGGCCCGAGCCGCGCAGCGGGCGTGGGCGCGAGACTACGCCGACGCGAGCGCCGGCCGGATCTACTCCCCGGAGCAGTTCGACGCCATGGACGAGCTGCGCGCCGAGGAGAGCAACCTCGCCGACATCCTGCGCCAGGTCCTGGCCGACGACGAGGCCGAGTCGGTGATCCGTCTCTTCTGCGCGATGGGTGTCTTCTGGACCATCGCGGGCGAGCACCAGCGGGTGATCATGCTGGCCGGACCGGTCGCCGATCTGCTCGCCGAGTGGGAACCGCCGCCCGAACTGCTGGAGAAGACCCGGCTCGTGCTGGCCCTGCTGCTCTTCGGCGCCGCCGTGACCGGTGGCTCCGGTCTCGAGCGGCTGATGACGATCCTGGACCGGGTCGGCGCCGAGGCCGCGGACCCGCAGCTCAGGGTGATGCTGAAGGTCATGCAGGCGATGGCGGGCAGCGTCGCCGGCGGAACCGGCCCGCCGCTGGAGAACGAGCTGGCCGACCTGGTCACCGACCCCGACCAAGACGTACGCGCTCGTGCCTACACCTTCCTCAGCCACGAGCGGGAGAACCTCGGCGACCCCGAGGGTGCGGTCGCCGCGGGGAGGGAGGCGCTGCGCCTGACCGGCACCGACGGCGGCCTCTGGCCACAGGCGATGCTGCACGCCCAGCTCAGCGGCCTCTATGCCCAGCTCGGCCGTCTCGGCGAGGCGGCCGAGCACGCCCGCGAGGCCGTCCCGGTCCTGCGCCGTCTCGGTGCCGACGACGACCTCGTCCAGACCAACGCCATCCTGGTGACGTACGCCGTGGAGCAGGGCCGCCTCGAGGAGGCTGCCGAGATGCTGGCCGAGCTCGCCGACGAGCAGCCTCGCGGTGGCTTCGGCTCCCGGGGCGCCGTCCACGGCGCCCGGGCGCAGCTCCTCCTCGCCCAGGGACGGGTCGGCGAGGGGCTCGCGCTGTTCCGCGAGGTGGTGGCGACGATGGGCGAGATGCCGTTCCCGGGTTTCACCGACGACCCAGACCTGGTGCCGTGGCGCGTGGCGGCGGAGGCGGTCACCGTGGTCGCCTCCGCCCGGCACGATGAGGGCGCCGAGGGCGCCGACCTCTTCGAGGCCCTGATGGGCAAGGCGCCGCGCCTGGTCTCGGAGGAGCGCCGAGCTCAGGACTATCCCGTCACCGGGATGGTGCTGCTCGCGCTCGGGCTGTGGGGCCTGCTGCGGGACGCGCTGCCGCGCGAGGAGTCGGTGCGGTTGGTCGTGCTGGCCGACCGGTTCGGCTACTCCCGCTCGTTCCTGGACATGCGCTGGGAGCGTGCGGTCGCCGACGCGGACCGGCTCGCGCCGGGCGTACTGGAACGGGTCTGCGAGGAGTACGGCGAACGCCGCGGGCTCGCCCTGCTGGACGAGGCCCGCGGCGTCATCGCGCGCCTGGCTTGAGACCTGAGAGCCGTCAGAGCTTCTTGCTGTAGCTCCACACCGAGAGCGGCGCGAAGATCGCGACGACCGCGGCGCAGCCGACGAGCGCCCATACGACACTCATGGTGACGTCGCCCGCGTTCATCAGGTCGCGGGTGGCGTTGATGACCAGCGTGACCGGGTTGACGTCGACGAAGTGCTGCAGCCAGTCCGGCATCGTCTCCTTCGGCACGAAGGCGGGGGAGAGGAAGGTCAGCGGGAACATGATCATCATGCCCAGGCCCTGTACCCCGCCCGCGGTCTTCAGGACCGTGCCGAGCCAGGTGAAGATCCAGCTCAGCGACCAGCCGGCGAAGATGGTCAGCGCCCAGCCGGCGAGCACCCCGCCGACGCCGCCACCGGGCCGGTAGCCCATCAGCAGGCCGACCACGATGGTCAGCGTCGCCGCGATCCCGTAGCGGAGCAGGTCCGCGACGGCGGGTCCGGCCAGCGGCGCGATCCGGGCGATCGGGAGCGCCTTGAACCGGTCGAAGACGCCCTTGTCCATGTCCTCGCGCAGCTGGGTGCCGCGAGCCATCGAGGCGGTCAGCGCGGTCTGGGCGAGGATGCCGGTGATGATGGTCGGCAGGTACGACTTCACATCACCGGAGATCGCGCCGCCGAAGATGTAGGCGAACATCGCGGTGAACAGCAGCGGCTGGATCGTCACGTCGAAGAACTGCTCGGGGTTGCGCATCATCTTGATGTACGCCCGGCGGGCCATGGTCAGCGTCTGGCCGATCGTCTCGCCCACGCCCGGGCGGGCCTTGAGCGGGCGGTCGGCGACGGCGTACGTGGAGATCAGTGCAGCCATGTCAGGCCACCTCCTCGGTGTTGATGTCGGTGTGGACGTCGGTGTGCGCTGAGTCTTGTGAGCTCTCGGTGCCGTGACCGGTCAGGGCGAGGAAGACCTCGTCCAGGGTCGGCTGCTGCACGTTGGCGGTGGTGATCGAGATGCCCGCGTGGCGAAGGCCGATGAGCACGTCGGCGGCCCGGTCGGCATCGGCCAGCGGTACGTTGACGCCGCCGGCCTCGGGGGTGAGCACCGGGTGATCGCCGGTGACCTTCTCCACCACGGCCGCGGCGGTGGCTACCTGGGTCTTGTCGCTCAGGCGCAGGTGCAGGGTCGAGTTGCCGACGGAGGTCTTGAGCTGCTCCGAGGTGCCTTCGGCGACCTTGACGCCCCGGTCGATGACCGCGATCCGGTCGGCGAGCTGGTCGGCCTCGTCGAGGTACTGCGTGGTCAGCAGGACGGTGGAGCCGCCGGCGACCAGCGTACGGATGGTGTCCCACATCTGGCCCCGGGTGCGTGGGTCCAGGCCGGTGGTCGGCTCGTCGAGGAAGATCAGCGGCGGGCGGGACAGGAGCGAGGCGGCGAGGTCGAGGCGACGGCGCATGCCGCCGGAGAACTTCGAGATCTGCCGCTTGGCGGCCTCCTGGAGCCCGAAGGACTCCAGCAGCTCCTCCGAGGCGGCCCGGGCGGACTTGCCGGACATGCCGAGCAGGCGGCCGAAGAGGACCAGGTTCTCGGTGGCGGTGAGGTTCTCGTCGACGGAGGCATACTGCCCCGTCACGCCGACGAGCTGACGCACCTGGTGGGG
Organism: Nocardioides sp. NBC_00850; assembly: GCF_045207335.1. Lineage (NCBI taxonomy): Bacteria > Bacillati > Actinomycetota > Actinomycetes > Propionibacteriales > Nocardioidaceae > Nocardioides > Nocardioides sp. NBC_00850. The sequence goes on along the minus strand of NZ_CP108845.1, from coordinate 4,174,240 downwards.
GTGCGCCTTGACGTCGACCCCGAAGATCTCAGCCTTGCCGGCATCGATCGGGAGCAGGGTCGCGAGCATCTTCAAGGTGGTGGTCTTGCCGGCGCCGTTGGGGCCGAGCACGCCGAAGACCTCTCCGCGGCGGATCTCGAGGTCGACCCCGTCGACCGCGGTGAAGTCTCCGAAGGTCTTGACCAGACCTGAGGCCGATACGGCCAGTTCGGTGGTTGTTGTCATGCTCCCAGGGTGTGGGGCGCCGGTTTCAGGGCGCCTTCACCGTGGTTTCACGACTGCCGGCCCGGTTTCAGTAGCCGGTTTCAGCGGGCTGCGTCGAGGCGGTCGAGGACGTCGTCGAGATCGTCGCCCACGACCAGCGACTCCGCGGGGGAGCCGTGCAGGAAGCCCGCCGCGGCGACGCGCTCCATCATCTCCACGAGCGGGTCCCAGAAGCCGTTGACGTTGAACAGGCCGACCGGCTTCCCGTGCAGCGAGAGGGTCTGCCAGGTCCAGACCTCGAAGAGCTCCTCGAGGGTGCCGATCCCGCCGGGGAGCGCGAGGAACGCGTCGGCGCGCTCGGCCATGAGCGCCTTGCGCTCGTGCATGGTGTCGACCACGACCGTCTGCATCCCCGGCGCGCCTTCGACGCGACCCCACTCGCGTTCGACCATGAACCTTGGGATCACGCCGAAGACCTTGCCGTCGCCGTCGATCGCGCCCTGGGAGATCTGGCCCATCAGGCCACCGCCGCCCGCTCCGTACACCAGCTCGATCTCGCGCTCGGCGAGCCCCTTGCCGACCTCGTAGGCCGTCTCCGAGAGCGCCGGGTCGTTGCCGTCGCGGGAGCCGAGAAAGACCGCCAGGTGCTTGATCATGGGCGTGAGGTTAGTCGTCGTCGGTGATCGCCTGGTTCGTCAACGCGCGGAAGCGCTCGTAGACGTCCTTGTCGCCGGTGACCTCGATGCCCGCGTCGTCGCGCCGGCGCCAGAGCCAGGCGTCCAGGTCGGCCGCGGTGCCCGCGATGACCACGTCGGGCTCGGTGCCGCCAGGGATCTCGTCCTGGGAGACGACGCTGAGGTCGGGCTCGTCCTCGAGGCTGTCGCCGTTGGGGCGGGTGCCGGACACGAGGCCCAGCTCGACCCAGGTCTGGGTGTCGGTGTCGACCGCGTCGACGCGTACGTACTGACCGCCTCCGGCGAAGCTCGCCCACTCGGGCTTGCCGCCGTAGAACACGTCGAGGATCTCGTCGATCCCGTCGGCGGCCAGGGCCGGGTCGAGCGGCGTCACGGCGCCGGCGGTGAGCTCGGCGTCGAGGCGGTGGATGAGGATCTCGTGCGCCTGCCTGCGGTAGGTGAACGCGGCGGTCTGGTCCGGCGACCAGGACCAGGTGGGCTCCTCGGGCCCGGTCTGCTCCAGGGTCTTGAGGAACTTGGCGTTGAGCTCGTCGAAGTGGGCGAGCAGGTCCTGGTAGGTCGCGTCCTCCGGGCGCTCCGGCTCGGAGTAGGTCTCGCTGCTGGGCTCGGCCGGCCGAGTCTCCAGGACGTATGCCCAGAAGTGCTGAACCTCGGCGGCGACGTGCCACAGCAGGTCGGCGGCGGTCCACTCCGGTGCGGTCGGCACCGGGGTGGTGGGATCCGTGTCTGCGAGTACGGCACGGAAGCGCGCCGACTCCGACCGGATGTGGTCGAGGTAGGCGGTGGGGGTGAGGCGGGTTGTCATGGAGCGAACACTAGGCGCCCACGTCTCAATCTCCGAACGGGTTTTGCGACATACATGCAGTCTGACGTATGTTCATGCACATGACGAAGAAGCGCGTCGCCGTCGCCGGTGCCAGTGGATATGCCGGAGGTGAGCTGCTCAGGCTGCTGCTGGCCCACCCCGAGGTGGAGATCGGCGCCCTGACCGCCGCCTCCAGCGCGGGCAAGACCCTGGGGAGCCTCCAGCCCCACCTGATCCCGCTCGCCGAACGAGTCCTGGAGCCCACCACCGCCGAGACCCTGGCCGGTCACGACGTCGTCTTCCTGGCGCTGCCGCACGGCGAGTCCGGGCCGATCGCGGCCGGCCTTCCCGACGACGTGGTCGTGATCGACTGCGGCGCCGACTACCGGCTCGCCGACGCCGAGACGTGGACGAAGTTCTACGGCACCGACCACGCCGGCACCTGGCCCTACGGGCTTCCTGAGCTTCCCGGGCAGCGGGCCGCGCTCTCCTCGGCCAACCGGATCGCGGTGCCGGGCTGCTTCCCGACTGTCTCCACCCTGGCCCTCGCCCCGGCGGTCGAGGCCGGCATCGTCGAGCCCGAGGTCGTCGTGGTCGCCGCCACCGGCACCAGCGGCGCGGGGAAGTCGTCCAAGCCGCACCTGATCGGTGCCGAGGTCATGGGCAACGTGAGCGCCTACGGCGTCGGCGGCGTCCACCGGCACACCCCCGAGATCGTCCAGAACCTCTCCACGCTGGTCGACGGAGAGGTGTCGGTCTCCTTCACCCCGGTGCTGGTGCCGATGCCGCGCGGCATCCTGGCCACCTGCTCGGCCAAGCTCGGCGACGGCGTGACGGCTGCCGATGCGCGTGCCGTCTACGAGAAGGCGTACGGCGACGAGCCCTTCGTCCACCTGCTGCCCGAGGGCCAGTGGCCCCAGACCCAGGCCGTGCTCGGCTCCAACGCTGTCCACCTGCAGGTGACCGTCGACGAGGCCGCCGGGCGGCTGGTCGTCGTCGGTGCCGAGGACAACCTCGCCAAGGGCACCGCCGGGGGAGCGATCCAGTGCATGAACCTCGCGCTCGGTCTCGAGGAGACCACGGGCCTGACGACGGTAGGAGTAGCCCCGTGATCGACCTCGAGACCGTTGCCCACGAGCCCGGGCGCCCCGACCCCGCCAAGGCGCGTACGCTCGCCGGCGCCCTGCCATGGCTGAAGGAGTACCACGGCAAGATCGTCGTGGTGAAGTACGGCGGCAACGCCATGACCGACGACAAGCTCAAGCGTGCCTTCGCCGAGGACATCGCCTTCATGCGGTTCGCCGGCTTCAAGCCGGTCGTCGTGCACGGCGGTGGCCCCCAGATCTCGAGCATGCTCGACCGGCTCGGCATCGAGTCGGAGTTCCGCGGCGGGCTGCGGGTGACCACCCCCGAGGCCATGGACGTGGTCCGGATGGTCCTGGTCGGCCAGGTCCAGCGCGAGCTCGTCGGGCTGATCAACGAGCACGGTCCGCTGGCCGTCGGGCTCTCCGGCGAGGACGCCGGACTCTTCACCGCCGAGCCGGCCAGCACCGTCATCGACGGTGAGGAGATCGACCTCGGCCAGGTCGGCGAGGTCGTCGACGTACGTCCCGAATCGGTCCTCGATCTCATCCAGGCCGGCCGGATCCCGGTCGTCTCCAGCGTCGCGCCCGACATCGACGGCGCCGTCTACAACGTCAACGCCGACCGCGCGGCCTCGGCCCTGGCGGTCGCGCTCGAAGCCGAGAAGCTGCTGGTCCTGACCGACGTCGAGGGCCTCTACCTCGACTGGCCTGACCCCGAGGAGGTCATCGGGGAGATCAGTCCCGAGGCGCTGGAGGGCATCCTGCCCGAGCTGGCCAGCGGGATGATCCCGAAGATGAGCGCCTGCCTGGAGGCGGTCAAGGGCGGCGTCAAGCGCGCCACCGTCGTCGACGGCCGCGCCGAGCACGCCGTACTGCTGGAGCTGTTCACCGCCGAGGGGGTCGGCACCCAGGTGCTCCCCGGCGTTACCACGAAGACCCGCAAGGCAAGGGAGCTCGACAAATGACGACCTACTCTGAGCGCTACGCCGGCGCGATGATGAACACCTTCGGTGCTCCCAAGCTGGTCCTCACCCGAGGCGAGGGTGCCCACGTGTGGGACGAGGACGGCAAGGAGTACATCGACCTGCTGGCCGGCATCGCGGTCAACGCGCTCGGCCACGCCCACCCGGCGCTGGTCTCCGCGGTGACCTCCCAGATGGAGTCCCTCGGCCACGTCTCCAACTTCTTCACCTCCCACCCGCAGGTCGAGCTGGCCGAGGCGCTGCTCGCCCGGGTCCCCGGTGGCGAGACCGGGCGGGTCTTCTTCACCAACTCCGGCACCGAGGCCAACGAGGCGGGCTTCAAGCTGACCCGGCGCACCGGGCGGAAGCACATCGTGGCTGCCCAGGGCGCCTTCCACGGCCGCTCGATGGGCGCCCTGGCGCTGACCGCCAAGGAGGCCTACCGGGCGCCGTTCGAGCCGCTGCCGGGCGAGGTCACCTTCGTTCCCTACGGCGACGCCGAGGCGCTGGCGGCGGCGGTCACCGACGAGACCGCGGCGATCATCCTCGAGCCGATGCAGGGGGAGGCCGGCGTCATCATGCCGCCCGCCGACTACCTGGCGGCGGCGCGGGCCGTGGCAGACGAGCACGGCGCCCTGCTCTGGCTCGACGAGATCCAGTCCGGCCTGGGCCGCACGGGTCGCTGGTTCGCCCACGAGACCTCGGGCATCACCGCCGACATCGTCACTCTCGCCAAGGGCCTCGGTGGCGGCTTCCCGATCGGTGCCTGCATCGGCCTGGGCCGGGCTGCGACGCTCTTCGAGCCCGGCAACCACGGCACCACCTTCGGTGGCAACCCGGTCGCCTGCGCGGCAGGTCTCGCGGTGATCAACACCATCGAGGCCGACGGGCTCCTCGAGCACGTCACCGTGCTCGGCCAGAAGCTGCGCGACGGCCTCGCCGCCGATCCGCGGGTCACCAGGGTCGACGGGGATGGCCTCTTCATCGGAGTGGTTCTCGCCGGTCTCGACTCGGGCGCTGTCGCCGCAGCCGCCCTCGAGGCGGGCTTCATCCTCAACAACGCCACGCCTGAGCGGATCCGGATCGTGCCGCCGCTCGTGCTCACCGAGGACGATGCCGAGAGCCTCCTGGCCGCGTGGCCCGCAATCCTCGACGCGGCCCAGGAAACGGGGGCGAAATGACCAGACACTTCCTCCGCGACGACGACCTCACCCCGGCCGAGCAGGCCGAGGTGCTGGCGCTCGCGGCAGCGATGAAGCAGGACCCCTACGCCGCCAAGCCGCTCGCCGGCCCGGTGACCGTGGCCACGATCTACGACAAGCCGACGCTGCGCACCCAGGCGTCGTTCTCCTCCGGGATCGCCGAGCTCGGCGGTCACTCGATGCTCGTCGACGGCCGCCTGGCCGGGATCGGCGAGCGGGAGTCCGTCGCCGACGTCGCCCGGGTGCTCGGCCGTCAGGCGGGCGAGATCGTGTGGCGTACGTTCGCACAGACCGACCTCGAGCAGATGGCCGCCCACTCCGGGGTTCCGGTCGTCAACGCGCTCACCGACGAGTTCCACCCCTGCCAGCTGCTCGCCGACCTGCAGACGCTTCGCGAGCACAAGGGATCGCTGGCGGGCCTGACCGCGGCCTTCCTCGGCGACGCCGCCTGCAACATGGGCAACTCCTGGGCGCTGGCCGGAGCGATCGCCGGGATGCACGTCCGGTTCGGTGCGCCGGAGGGCTACGCGCCCGACGCGGAGGTGCTGGTCAGGGCCAAGGAGATCGCCGAGGAGACCGGCGGCTCGGTCACGGTGACCTCCGACCCGGTCGCGGCGGCAGCCGGGGCTGACGTACTCATCACCGACACCTGGGTCTCGATGGGCAAGGAGAGCGAGGCGGCCGCGCGGGTCGCGGTCTTCTCGCCGTACGCGCTCACCACCGACCTGCTCGGCCACGCCGACCCCGAAGCGGTCGTGCTGCACTGCCTGCCCGCCTACCGCGGCAAGGAGATCGAGGCCGAGGTGCTCGACGGTCCGCGCAGCCTGGTGTGGGACGAGGCGGAGAACCGGCGCCACGCCCAGAAGGCGATCCTGGCCTTCCTGTGGGAGCGACGATGACGACCAACGAGACCCAGCGGCCCGCGACCAAGGGCGCACGCCAGTCCCTGATCGTCGACATCATCTGGGGCAAGGAGATCCGGTCCCAGACCGAGCTCTCCGAGGCGCTGTTCGCCCACGGGGTCAACGTCACCCAGGCGACGCTCTCGCGTGATCTGGACGAGCTCGACGCGGTGAAGGTGCGGGCGCCCTCGGGTGCGCTGGTCTACGCGGTTCCCGGTGAGGGTGGTGATCGCACCGCGGTCGCCCCGGGGGAGTCGGCCAGCGGTCGCAGCAAGCTCGGCCGACTCGCCCGCGAGCTGTTGGTGAGCGCCGACGGGAGTGGCAACCTCGTGGTGCTGCGTACTCCTGCAGGGGGTGCCCAGTACTTCGCCTCCGCGATCGACCGGGCCGAATATCCCGACATCCTCGGCACCATCGCCGGCGACGACACCGTGCTCGTCATCGGCCGCGAGCCCAAGGGCGGCGCTGCGCTCGTCAACCGCTTCCTCAGCCTCGCCGGCAAGACCACAGACATTCCGTAAAGTTTCAGAGCAAGGAGCAACATCTCGTGAGCAAGGTCCTGACCTCCCTTCCCAAGGGTGAGCGCGTCGGCATCGCCTTCTCCGGAGGTCTCGACACCTCCGTGGCGGTCGCCTGGATGCGCGACAAGGGCGCGGTGCCGTGCACCTACACCGCCGACATCGGGCAGTACGACGAGCCCGACATCTCCGGCGTACCGGACCGTGCGATGGCCTATGGCGCCGAGATCGCCCGCGCCATCGACATCAAGCCGCAGCTCGTCGAGGAGGGCCTGGCCGCGCTCGCCTGCGGTGCCTTCCACATCCGTTCCGGTGGCCGTGCCTACTTCAACACCACGCCTTTGGGGCGTGCGGTGACCGGCACCATGCTGGTGCGGGCCATGCAGGCCGACAACGTCAACATCTGGGGCGACGGTTCGACCTTCAAGGGCAACGACATCGAGCGGTTCTACCGCTACGGCCTGATGGCCAACCCCGAGCTGCGCATCTACAAGCCGTGGCTCGACGCCGACTTCGTCCACGAGCTCGGTGGACGCCACGAGATGTCGGAGTGGCTGGTCGCGCACAACCTGCCTTACCGCGACTCCACCGAGAAGGCCTACTCCACCGACGCCAACATCTGGGGGGCCACCCACGAGGCCAAGACCCTGGAGCACCTCGACGTGTCGCTGGAGACGGTCGAGCCGATCATGGGTGTGAAGTTCTGGGACCCGTCGGTCTCCATCGAGACCGAGGACGTCTCGGTGTCCTTCGTCGAGGGCCGCCCGGTGGCGATCAACGGCAAGTCCTACTCCGACCCCGTCGAGCTGGTCTACGAGGCCAACGCGATCGGCGGCCGCCACGGCCTGGGCATGTCCGACCAGATCGAGAACCGGATCATCGAGGCCAAGTCCCGCGGCATCTACGAGGCGCCGGGCATCGCGCTGCTGTGGGCGGCCTACGAGCGGCTGCTCAACGCGGTGCACAACGAGGACACCATGTCCAACTACTACAACGAGGGCCGCAAGCTCGGCCGGCTGCTCTACGAGGGCCGCTGGCTCGACCCGCAGGCGCTGATGCTGCGCGAGTCGATCCAGCGCTGGATCGCCTCGCTGGTGTCGGGGACCGTCACGCTTCGGCTGCGCCGCGGCGAGGACTACACGATCCTCAACACCGAGGGCTCGCACTTCTCCTACCACCCCGAGAAGCTCTCCATGGAGCGCGTCGAGAACGCCGCCTTCGGTCCCGTCGACCGCATCGGCCAGCTCACCATGCGCAACCTCGACATCGCCGACTCCCGCTCCAAGCTGGAGATCTACGCCGGGCACCCCCTGGACCAGGGAACGGTGCTCGTCGAGCACGGCACCCTCTTCGGCGAGCTGCCCGCCGGCGGCTTCGACCGCATCGCCGCCACCGACGGCAAGCCGCTCCCGGCCGCTCTTCCGGTCGAGGCGTCCGTCCTGGACGACACGATCCTGGACGAGGCCGCGCTGGAGGCGGGCAACGACTGATGTCGAACACACCTGCCAACACCACCAACGAGGGCAAGCTCTGGGGCGGCCGGTTCGCCGGTGGTCCATCGCCGGAGCTCGAGGCGCTCTCGCGCTCGACGCAGTTCGACTGGCGGCTGGCGCTCTACGACATCGCCGGGTCCCACGCCCATGCGAAGGCGCTGGGCGCGGCCGGGCTGCTCACCGGTGACGAGGAGAACGAGATCCACCGGGGCCTGGACGTCCTCGCCGACCGGTTCACCGCCGGACGGCTGCTTCCGGCTGCCTCGGATGAGGACGTACACGGCGCGCTGGAGCGGCTGCTCATCGAGGAGATCGGCCCCGACGTCGGCGGCAAGCTGCGGGCCGGGCGCTCGCGCAACGACCAGATCGCGACCCTGTTCCGGAGCTATCTGCTCGACCACGAGCGGGTGCTCCGTGGGCTCGTGCTCGATCTCATCGACGCGCTCGCCACGCAGGCCGACGAGAATATGGGCGCGATCATGCCCGGACGTACGCACCTCCAGCACGCCCAGCCGGTGCTGCTCTCCCACCACCTGATGGCCCACGCCTGGTCGCTGCTGCGCGACGTCGACCGGCTCAACGACTGGCAGGCGCGGGTCGTATGCGACTCGCCGTACGGGTCCGGGGCGCTCGCGGGGCAGTCGCTCGGGCTCGACCCCGAGCTGGTCGCCTCCGAGCTGGGCTTCACCGGTTCGAGCGCCAACTCGATCGACGGGACCGCCTCGCGTGACTTCGTCGCCGAGTTCGCCTACGTGTGCGCGCAGATCGGGGTCGACATCAGCCGGATCGCCGAGGAGATCATCCTGTGGGCGACCAAGGAGTTCGACTTCGTCACGCTGCACGACTCGTGGTCGACGGGCTCGAGCATCATGCCGCAGAAGAAGAACCCCGACATCTCCGAGCTCGCCCGCGGCAAGGCCGGACGCCTGGTCGGCAACCTGACCGGGCTGCTGACGACGCTGAAGGCGCTGCCGCTGGCGTACAACCGCGACCTGCAGGAGGACAAGGAGCCGGTCTTCGACTCCTTGGACACCCTCGAGGTGCTGCTCCCTGCCTTCACCGGCCAGGTCGCCACGCTGGTCTACAACACCGACCGGATGGCCGAGCTCGCCCCTCAGGGATTCTCACTGGCCACCGACATCGCCGAGTGGCTGGTCCGGCAGGGCACCCCGTTCCGGATCGCGCACGAGCTCGCCGGTGCCTGTGTCCAGGCGGCGGAGAAGCGCGGTGTGGAGCTGGACGCGCTCACTGACGAGGAGTTCGCCACGATCTCGCCGGCGCTGACCCCTGACGTACGCCTGGTGCTGACCATCGAAGGCTCGGTCGCGTCCCGCGACGGCCGTGGTGGCACGGCTCCTGACCGGGTCGCTGAGCAGCTCGCCGAGCTCCGGGCCAAGGCAGCCGGGTTCCGTCCGTCGTAGTGCTCGCGAGCCTGTTGAACCAGCGCCCCGAGGTGACCGCTCCGCGGCTCCTCGGGGCGACGCTGTCCTTCGACGGCGTGAAGGTGCTCTGACCGAGGTGGAGGCGTACGCGGCCGACGATCCCGGCTCGCACGCCTTCCGGGGTGAGACGAACCGCAACCGGGTGATGTTCGGTCCGCCGGGGCGGCTTTACGTTTATTTTACGTACGGAATGCATTACTGCTCGAACCTCGTCTGCCATCCGGAGGGTGAGCCCGGCGGGATCCTGCTGCGCGCCGGCCAGATCATCGAGGGGATCGAGGTCGCTCGGGAGCGACGTGGAGCGGTACGCGACGTCGATCTCGCCCGGGGACCAGCGCGGCTCTGCTCGGCGCTCGGGATCGACCTGACGATGAACGGGACCACCGACTTCGAGCTGGACCTGGCGCCGGCCGAGACGTGGGCGGGGATCGAGGTCGCGGCCGGACCGCGGGTCGGGCTGCGTCTGGCTCCGGACCGTCCCTGGCGGTTCTGGGTCTCAGGTGACCCGACGGTTTCGCCCTACCGGCCGGCGAAAGCCCTCCGATAGCTGGCCGGACGGGCCGATGACCGTCCACAGGCCCGGTTCGGACCGCGGTTCTCCACAGGCCGCATAGGCCCGGGCGGGACTGTCGGTGCCCCTGATCAGGATGGTGGTCGGAGGTGATCGAGATGACGGTCGCAAGGGTAGAGAAGGAGCCATCACCGGACGATGGCGAGCGCATGGGGCCGGCCGGCGGGCTGGCGACGGTCAACGAGGTGCGGTTGATCGGTCGGCTGTCGCTGGCCGCTGAGGAGAAGGAGCTGCCGAGCGGAGATCAGCTCACCGCGTTCCGGGTCGTCGTGAACAGGCCACGCGACAAACGCCGGGGGAGCAGCCGGGTGCAGATCGACGCGCTCGAGTGTCACACCTGGGTCGCCCGGGTCCGGCGAGCGGCGATGACCTGGCAGGTCGGCGACGTCATCGAGGTCAACGGCTCCCTGCGTCGCCGGTTCTTCAAGACCGGCGGCCGGCTGCAGTCGATGACCGAGGTGGAGGTGTCGTCGGCCAGACGGGTGAGCCGGGCAGCCGCCGCGACCAGGCAGGCCAGCTAGTGGCGCGACTTCTCCAGCCGTGCCGAGTCGAGAAGACGGATGAGCACGCCCGGGTGCGGCTTGGGCTGGAAGGACGTCGCCTTCTCCGGGAGCAGCTGCCCGATCGAGGCGGAGGAGAGGATGGTGTCGAAGGTCGGGGCCGCCAACAGCACCGCGACGTCGCGACCCGGGCGGGCCCGCTTCAGAGCGGCGTCGACCTGGTGGGCGTGCAGCACCCGCGACGGCTGCCGGCGCAGCTCCGGGAGGACGCGGTCGTGCAGATAGCCGACATCGCCGGTGATCGGGCTGTTGGCGGTGTCGACGTCGAGGGTTGCCCAGCCCCGGCCGTCGCTGAGCACGATGACACCAGGTCCGAGCCTGCTCAAAGCGGCGTCGCGGCTGCCGGCGGTCCACTCGGCGCCGACGGACTCGGCCGCGGCCCGTAGGTCGCGCAGGTTCACCCCGGCCAGCACGCGATGGATCGCCCCGAGCTGCAACGGCGTGTCGTCCTGGTCGATCAGCATCGCCAGACCGAAGTCGGTCGCGGCGCCGTCGCCGGGCTCGGCGAGACCCTGGAGCTCGGCGTACGCAGCGTAGCGGTGGTGTCCGTCGGCGATCAGCGCCTGCTGATCTGCCCATGCGGTGCGCAGCTGCCCGATCAGCGCCTCGTCGGTGATCGCCCAGACGCGATGGTGCTGGCCGCCGTGGTCGTCGTACTGCTCCTCGGGCGTGCCGCTCTGCACCCGGTCGAGCAGGGCCGCGATTCCGTCGGGAGCGTGGTAGGTGAGCAGGATCGGGGCCGGATGCACCCGCATCTGCCGCATCCGGGAGGCGAGCTGCTCGGCCTGGGCGGTGCGTACGCCCTCGTGGGGGATGACCGCGGCACCAGCGGGGTCGTCGGTGCGGTGCGAGACGTCGAGGATTCCGACGACGCCACGCACGGTGATTCCGGCGGCGGTGTACTCGTGGAGGTAGAGCGCGAGCTCCTGGTGCTGGCGCAGATCGCCACGCGCCAGCCACGAGCTGATCCGGGAGGCGACCCCTCGATAGGGGCGGGAGTAGAGCCGTGCGGAGGTCGGGTCCCCGATCCGTGAAGGGGCCAACGAGAGCGCTCGAAACGGCTCGAGGCGCAGCGGACGCCCGAGGTACGGCGCCCTGACCACACCCGTATCGTCCATCCGCACATCGTAGGGTCACACTGGTGCCATTCGCCGAACCCCCGACTCAGAGAAGGAACTTCGTGTGCTGACCGGCCATCAGTTGAAGGGCTCAGCCCAGCCGCTCGCCGCCGCCCATGACGTGGCGATGCTCGACCTCGACGGCGTGGTCTACATCGGGGGCACAGCGGTCCGGCGCGCCCCCGAGTCGCTCGCCGCCGCACGCGAGGCCGGGCTCAGGCTGGCGTTCATCACCAACAACGCCGCCCGGCCTCCGGCCAAGGTCGCCGAGAACATCCGCAACCTGGGGATCGACGCTACCGCCGAGGACGTGGTCACCTCGGCCCAGGCCGCCGCGCGTGTCCTGGCCGAGCGGCTCGCTCCTGGGGCGAAGGTCGTCAACCTGGGTGCCGCCGGCCTGCGCGAGCCGCTCGAGGCGGCCGGCCTGGTGCCGGTGGCCGTCGACGAGGACGCCGAGGCGATCGTCACCGGATACAACCCCGAGCTGCTGTGGAAGGACATCCTGCGCGCGGCGGTGCGGATCAAGGACGGGCTCTTCTGGGTCGCCAGCAACACCGACATGACCTTCCCGGCGGCCTACGGGATCGCGCCGGGCCACGGCGTCCTTGTCGACACGCTGCGCCGCTTCTCGGGCGTCGAGCCGGTCGTGGCGGGCAAGCCTTCGCGACCGCTGCTGGAGGAGACCATCCGGCGCACCGAGGCCGATCACCCGCTGATGGTCGGCGACCGGCTCGACACCGACATCGAGGGCGGCCGCAACGCCGGCATCGACACGTTGCTGGTGCTCACCGGGGTCACCGGGCTCGAGGATCTGGTCGCGGCAGACCCGCAGCGACGGCCTTCCTACATCTCCGCCGACTTGGGCGGGCTGCTGGAGACCCACCCGGCGCCGGAGACCGAAGGCACGACCGCGCGGCTCGGCGGCTGGACGGCAGAGGTACACGACGGAGAGCTGCAGGTCACCGGCGAAGGGAGACCCGACGACTGGTGGCGGGTCGCCGCGGCCAGCGCCTGGGCACACCTGGACGCCACCGGATCAGTGGCCACGATCGGCGCACAGGCCGTGCCGCCTGGCCCGGATGCCGACGGCGGGACGGTAGTCTCAGCCTCATGAGCGAGCAGCATTTCGACGAGACTCCGGCTGAGGCCTCGGCCGGGCGGGGTGGCGCCGGCACGGCGCCGCACACCGGTGTCGCCCGCGTCGACGCGGTGCTCGAGACGCTCGACCGGCTCGACGAGCTGCCGCTGGCCGAGCACGTCGGTGTCTTCGAGGCCGCTCACACCGAGCTGCGTCGCGCCCTGGACCCCGACACCGGGGCCCACGACGCGATGGCCCGGATCGCCGCGGCCTCCGGCGAGTCCCAGCCGACCGACCAGCCCTGAGAGGCGAGCGCATGCCCCCTCGCCGCCTGCGTCTCGACGCCGAGCTGGTCCGGCGCAAGCTGGCCCGGTCTCGCGAGCACGCCAGTGAGCTGATCGCCGCCGGGCGGGTCACGGTCTCGGGCAACCGAGCCACCAAGCCGGCCACAGGCGTCACCACCGATGTCGCGATCGTGGTCAGCGAAGACCCCGACCGTCCCGACTTCGTCTCCCGCGGCGGGCACAAGCTCGCCGGAGCACTCGCGGCGTTCGAGCCGCTCGGCCTCTCGGTCAAGGGCCGCCGCTGCCTCGACGCCGGCGCGTCGACGGGCGGGTTCACCGACGTACTGTTGCGCAACGAGGCCCGGCAGGTCGTCGCCGTCGACGTCGGCTACGGCCAGCTCGCCTGGCGGCTGCAGCAGGACGAGCGGGTCGTCGTCCACGACCGCACCAACATCCGCGACCTCTCCCTCGACGTGGTCGGCGAACCCGTCGACGTCGTCGTCGGCGACCTCTCCTTCATCTCCCTCGAGCTCGTCCTGGACGCGCTGATCCGGGTGACCAGCCCCGACGGCGACCTGGCGCTGATGGTCAAGCCGCAGTTCGAGGTCGGCAAGGACCGCGTCGGCAAGGGTGGCGTGGTCCGCGACCCCGTCCTGCGAGCCGAGGCCGTCAACGCCGTCGCCGCGGCCGCCGCGAGGCGTGGCTGGGGCGCACGCGCGGTCACGACCAGCCCGCTCCCGGGCCCGTCGGGCAACGTCGAGTTCTTCCTGTGGCTGCGCCGCGGGGAGGCCACCGTCACCGAGGCGGAGATCGAGGAGGCCGTACGCGAGCAGCGCGGCCTGGAGAGCCCCGCCACCGGGGTTGTGTCGGTGCCGTCTGAGAAGGTTGATCCGTGACCGATGCCGACACCGCTCCGGTGGACCCAACGCCTGTGGACCCAGCCGAGGTTCGGCGGGTCTTCATGCTCATCCACACCGGGCGCGAGGAGGCCCGCGAGGTCGGCCTCGCCTGTGCCAAGTCGTTGGCGGTCCACGGGATCGTGGTCAGGGTGCTGGCCAGCGAGGCGGCAGACCTGGGCATCGACCCGGAGGCGTACGAACCGAAGCTCGAGCTCGCCGCCGACGAGGACGACGCGAGCCGAGACTGCGAGCTGGCCCTGGTCATCGGTGGCGACGGCACCATCCTGCGCGCGGCCGAGATCGTCCAGCCCCACCGCACCCCGGTGCTCGGGGTCAACCTCGGACACGTCGGGTTCCTGGCCGAGGCGGAGTACGACGACGTCGAGTCGACGATCGAGGCGATCGTGCAGCGTCGCTACACCTCCGAGGACCGCCTCGCGCTCGAGGTCAGCGTCTTCGAGGACGGTCAGAAGGTCTTCCGTACGTTCGCGGTCAACGAGGCCAGCGTCGAGAAGGCCGCGCGCGAGCGGATGCTCGAGGTCGTCGTCGAGATCGACGGCCGGCCGCTGTCGAGGTGGGGCTGCGATGGCGTCGTCTGCGCGACCCCGACCGGCTCGACGGCCTACAACTTCTCCGCCGGTGGCCCGGTCGTGTGGCCGGGCGTCGAGGCGCTGCTGCTGACCCCGATCAGCGCCCACGCGCTCTTCGCGCGGGCCATGGTGGTCGCGCCGACCTCGGTGCTGGCCGTCGAGGTCATCTCGCGTGCCGACGGCGCCGGCGTGCTCTGGTGCGACGGTAGGCGTTCCTACGACCTGGGCCCAGGTGCCCGGATCGAGGTCACCCGGGGGGTGGAGCCTGTCAGACTCGTTCGCCTGCATCAGGCCCCGTTCACGGATCGTCTGGTGCGGAAGTTCGGACTGTCTGTGGAGGGATGGCGAGGCGCCGCGGAACGGCGTCCGTTCAGGATGAACGGAGGCGAGAATGCTTGAGGAGATCAGGATCTCCGGACTCGGGATCATCGAGTCCTCGACCCTGGAGCTCGGACCGGGGCTGACCGTGGTGACCGGTGAGACCGGCGCGGGCAAGACGATGATCGTGACCGCGCTCGGGCTGCTGCTCGGCGGCCGCGGCGACGCCGGCTCGGTCCGCAAGGGCAAGAAGGCGGCCCGGGTCGAGGGCGTCATCGATGCCCGGTCGCTGCCCAGCGTCATCGAGGCGACCGAGGAGGCCGGGGGAGAGGTCGAGGAGGGCCGCGTCCTGGTGGCCCGCACCGTCGCCGCCGAAGGCCGAGCGAGGGCGTACGTCGGGGGAGCGACCGTCCCGGTCGCGACCCTCGGCTCGGTGACCTCACCGCTGGTCGCCGTCCACGGACAGTCCGACCAGCACCGGCTGCTGCAGCCGCGCGCCCAGCGCGACTCGCTGGACCGCTTCGGCGGGGACGCGGTCGCCAAGCTCATCGCGGCCTACGGCGACATCCACGCCGAGCTCCGAGGCGTCGAGCGCGAGCTCGACGAGGTCACCACCCACGCCCGCGAGCGGGCGCAGGAGGCCGACCTGCTCCGCTTCGGCCTCGGTGAGGTCGAGGAGGTCTCACCGGAGTCCGGCGAAGACGTCACCCTCGCCCAGGAGGAGGAGAAGCTCGGCTACGCCGACACACTGCGCACCGCCGCCGAGCAGGCCCGAGAGGCGCTCTCCTCGGAGGTCGACGCCCCCGACGCGCTGGGCGCCATCTCGGCCGCGCGCCAGGCCCTCGACGGCGTGCGCGACCACGACCCCGACGCCGCCTCCCTGGCCGACCGGCTCGCGGAGGTCTCCTACCTGCTCTCCGACCTGGCCGCCGATGTCGCCTCCTACGCGACCGCGATCGAGACCGACCCGGCGCGGCTCTCCGTGGTCTCCGAGCGCCGTGCGGCGCTGACCGCGCTGACCAGGAAGTACGGCGAGACCATCGACGAGGTGCTCGCCTGGGCCGAGACCGGCGCCAAGCGCCTGCTCGAGCTCGACTCCGACGACGACCGGATCGAGGAGCTCCGCGGGGAGCGCACCCGGCTGCGAGCCGCCCTCGCTGACGCAGGCATGGCGCTGTCGGCCGCCCGCACCGACGCCGCCGGCGCCTTGGCCGAGGCGGTCAGCGACGAGCTCACCGGACTGGCCATGCCGCACGCGCGTCTGGTGGTCGACGTACGCCAGAAGGAGACCGACGCGCCCGCATCCGAGGACGAGCCGCACGCGCCGCTACTGGTTGGATCGGGGCAGGTCGGTTCGGGCAAGAACCACCGCTGGCTGCGCTACGGCTCCAACGGCCTCGATGAGGTCGAGCTGCTGCTGGCCGCCAACACCGGCTCGGAGCCCCGCCCGCTCCACAAGGGCGCCTCCGGCGGTGAGCTCTCCCGGGTGATGCTGGCGATCGAGGTGGTCCTGGCGGCCACCAGCCCGGTCCCGACCTTCGTCTTCGACGAGGTCGACGCCGGCGTCGGTGGCACCGCCGCGGTCGAGATCGGCCGTCGTCTGGCCCACCTCGCCCGCACCGCCCAGGTCCTGGTCGTCACCCACCTGCCCCAGGTCGCCGCCTTCGCCGACCACCACGTCGCAGTCGAGAAGACCAGCGACGGCGTGGTCACCAGCTCCGGCCTCACCGTCCTCGACGACGAGTCCCGCGAGCGCGAGCTCTCCCGCATGCTGGCCGGGCTCACGGCCTCCGACACCGCCATCGCGCACGCCCGCGAGCTCCTCGAGGTCGCCCGCGCCGCGAAGGTCTGACCCCGCCGAAACCTCAGTTCTGGCGACCCGAGTCGGTCGTTGTGGCGAACGACACACGCCACAACGACCGACTCGGCCGCCAAACGTACGCATTCGGCCGCCACGACGACCGACTCGCCGGATGGGAGATCCTGGGACGCGCGCCGGCGACGGGGGAGGATTGGCGGGACATGAGACTGCCTACTCGCCAGATTCCCTCCGTACTGCCAGGCATCCGCGGCACGCTCCGCGCGGGGCGGCCGACCAGGGCCCTGATCCCGCGGCTCAAAGAGGGCGACATCGCGGTCATCGACCATGTCGACCTGGACCGGAGCACCGCGCTGGCGATCGTGGCCAAGGGCGTGATCGCCGTGGTCAACGCCCAGCCGTTGGTCTCGGGCCGCTACCCGAACCGGGGCCCGCAGACGCTGGCCGACGCCGGGATCGAGCTGATCGACAAGATCGGCGAGGCGGGGCTGGAGAAGCTGGTCGACGGGCGGAAGGCCCGGATCCTCGACGGCGAGATCTTCGACGGTGAGCAGCTGCTGACCTCGGGCCGTGCGGTCGACCAGGAGTCCCTCGACAAGGACCTCGAGGACGCCAAGCGGGGCCTGAGCTCCCACCTGGATCTCTTCACCCACAACAGCAGCGAGCTGCTCAAGCGCGAGGAGGAGGTGCTGCTGCACGGCAACGGCGTACCTCCTCTCGACACGCCCCTGGCGGGCCGGCCCGTCGTGGTGGTCGCCGACCACCCCGACCTGGACCGGCTCCTCGGCGACCTCTCCGGCTTCCTGCGCGAGCAGCGCCCGGCCGTCATCGCGGTGGGCCCCGCGGCGAAGAGGCTGACCAAGAAGCAGGTACGCCACGCCGTGATCGTCCTGGGCCCCGACACCGACGGCTACCCCGAACCGAAGGTGCTCACCAGCGCCGCCGAGGTCGTCCTCGCCCCCGGCGCCTCCGCGAGCGAGAACGCCACCGAGCTCCTCGACCGGATCGGCGTGCAGCCGAAGCGGTTCGAGTCCGCCCTCGCCCCCGAGGACGCCGCCCTCCTGGTCGCCTACGCCCAGCACCCCTCTTTGGTGGTCGGGGCCGGGCTGAGCACCACGCTGACCGACTTCCTCGAGGACCAGCGCCCGGGCCTGGCCGGCACCTACCTGACCCGGCTCGCCCTCGGCCCGACGCTGATCGACGCGTCCGCGGTTCCGGCGGTGCGCCGCAAGGAGCCCCGCAGCCGTCGGCTCGTCCTTCCGGTCCTGGCGGCGGTGACGGCGCTGGCGATCGGCGTACCCGCCGGCGTCTGGGTGGCCGACCACGACCTCACCGCGATCGGCACGGGAATCGCGAACAGAGCCGGCGACGGAGCGGCGGCGAGCCCCACCTCCGGCGAGAGCGAGACGAAGGCCGCGAAGGACCCCCAGCAGAGCGCCGAGGCCCAGTTCGTCGCCGAAGCCGGCGACGCGCTCCTACCCGGCACGCTCACCGGCCAGAAGGTCGCCGTCGTCACCCTTCCCGGCGCCGACCGGAAGACGGTCGACGCGCTCACCGGCAATATCGAGACGGCCGGCGGCGAGACCACAGGGGTGCTCGACGTACGACCGAATCTGCTGGACCCCGACCGCAAGCAGTACGTCGACAGCCTGGCCACCCAGCTGGTCAAGCAGCTGGGCCGGGGCGACACGAAACAGGCGACCTATCAGCGGATGGGCCAGGTGATCGGGGAGACCTACGCCGGTACGAAGCCGCCGACAGCGTTCGACCAGCCCGCGAAGACCGCCGCTGTGGCGTTGCTCACCGGCGACCTGGTCAAGGCCCAGGGACGACCGACCGGACCGGCCGGCCTCGTCCTGGTCGTCCTCGGCGACGACAGCGCGGACACGACCGCGGTCGAGGGCCTGGTCGAGGGTCTCGGCGCGACCACGAAAGGCCTGGTCGTGACGGCCCCCACGGGCTCCGAGGACCTCGAGACGCTCCGCGCCAACGACTGGCCGGGCTGGTTCGCGTCGGTCGACGGCATCGAGACCAGCACCGGTCAGGTCGCCGCTCCGCTCGCGCTGGCTCGACAGATGAGTCAACAAGGTGGCGATTTCGGTGCGTCAGGTTTCGGTGGCCTGCTGAAGCGTTGATAGGATTGAGGCCCATGAAGTCGGCGAGCTTGACCAAGCACATTTTTGTCACCGGGGGCGTCGCCTCCTCATTGGGAAAGGGCCTGACGGCATCGTCCCTCGGCCGTCTTCTCCGTTCGCGTGGTCTGAGCGTGACCATGCAGAAGCTGGACCCGTACCTCAACGTGGACCCCGGCACCATGAACCCGTTCCAGCACGGTGAGGTCTTCGTGACCAACGACGGTGCCGAGACCGATCTCGACATCGGCCACTACGAGCGGTTCCTCGACACCGACCTGGTCGGCCACGCCAACGTGACCACCGGGCAGGTCTACTCCAACGTGATCGCCAAGGAGCGCCGCGGCGACTACCTCGGCGAGACCGTCCAGGTGATCCCGCACATCACCGACGAGATCTCCGAGCGGGTCCTGGCCATGCACGGCCCAGAGATCGACGTGGTGATCACCGAGATCGGCGGCACCGTCGGCGACATCGAGTCGCTCCCGTTCCTCGAGGCCGCCCGCCAGGTGCGCCAGCGCCTCGGCCGCGACAACGTCTTCTTCGTGCACGTCTCCCTGGTGCCCTACATCGGCCCGTCCAAGGAGCTCAAGACGAAGCCGACCCAGCACTCGGTGATGGCGCTGCGCCAGATCGGCATCCAGCCCGACGCCATCGTGTGCCGCGCCGACCGTGAGCTGCCCGAGGGCATCAAGCGCAAGATCGCGCTCATGTGCGACGTCGACGAGGACGCCGTGGTGACCGCCGCCGACGCCCCGAGCATCTACGACATCCCGAAGGTGCTCCACCGCGAGGGCCTGGACGCCTATGTCGTACGCAAGCTCGACCTGCCCTTCCGTGACGTCGACTGGGCGCTGTGGGAAGACCTGCTCCGCCGGGTGCACCACCCCAAGGAAGAGCTCACCATCGCCCTGGTCGGCAAGTACATCGACCTCCCCGACGCCTACCTGAGCGTCGGCGAGGCGCTGCGCGCGGGCGGTTTCGCCAACGAGGCCAAGGTCAACATCCGCTGGATCCCCTCCGACGAGTGCGAGACCCCCGAGGGCGCCGCGAAGAACCTCCACGACGTCGACGCCGTCTGCGTCCCCGGCGGCTTCGGCATCCGCGGCCTGGAGGGCAAGCTCGGCGCGCTGACCTACACCCGCATCCACCAGATCCCCACGCTCGGCCTGTGCCTGGGTCTGCAGTGCATGGTCATCGAGTACGCCCGCAACGTGCTCGGCCTGGAGAAGGCCGACTCCACCGAGTTCGACGCCGAGACCCCCGAGCCCGTCATCGCGACGATGGAGGAGCAGAAGGCGTACGTCGAGGGCGCGGGCGACCTCGGTGGCACCATGCGCCTGGGGCTCTACCCGGCCGAGCTCAAGAAGGGCTCGATCGCGGCCGAGGTCTACGGCGAGACCTCCATCGAGGAGCGTCACCGCCACCGGTACGAGGTCAACAACGCCTACCGCGACCAGCTGGAGGACGCCGGCCTGGTCTTCTCCGGCCTCTCGCCGGACAACCAGCTCGTCGAGTTCGTCGAGCTGCCCCGCGACGTACACCCCTACTACGTCTCCACCCAGGCCCACCCCGAGCTCCGCTCGCGGCCGACCCGCCCGCACCCGCTCTTCGCCGGGCTGGTGAAGGCGGCCCTCGACCGGCAGAAGGAGCAGCGGTTCCCGATCGACGAGACCAACCTGCGCCGTGAGGTCAGCGAGGTCGAGCTGCCGGAGACGGCTGACGCCTGAGTATCAGTTGACAGAGCCCCTGGGACCGGTGTTTCCGGATCCAGGGGCTCTGTGTCTGTGTGTCAGCGACGTACCTCGCCGGTCGGCTTCACCTCGCCGCGCCAGGCACCGGTCTCGGTGCCGCGGTGCTCGATGAAGTTCTTGAAGCGATCGAGGTCGCCCTTGGCCCGCATGTCGACGATCTTGAGAACGTCACCGGTCTTCTCGACCGCGCCCTCGGGCTCGTACTCCAGGCGGAGCGTCACCTGGGTCGTCTTCGCCATCGGGTCCTGGGTGAACGACACCGTCCCCTTGTTCTGGGCACCCTCCACGGCGCGCCAGGTGATCCGCTCATCGGGAACCTGATCGACGATCTCGGCGTCCCACTCGCGCGTCACGCCGCCGATCTCGGCCTTCCAGTGCAGGTGCTTGTCGTCGAGCTGCTTGACCGACTCGACGCCCTCCATGAACTGGGGGAACGACTCGAACTGGGTCCACTGGTCGTACGCGGTGCTGACCGGGACCGCGACCTGGACGCTCTTCTCGATCGTGCTCATGTCGTGTCTCCTCTCGATTGCGTACGACACGAGGGGTACCCGCCGTCTTCGCGGGCCATACCTTCTCGGGCCCGGATTCTGGCTGCGCTACAGCGCGCGGGCCGCGACCTGCCGCGAGTGCACGTCGGCCATGCGGATGATCGTCTGACGGACGAAGGGGACCAGCGTGTCGCCCTCACAGGCGGCGCGTGCGGCAGCGGCGACCTCCTCACCGGCCTGCACCGGGTAGAAGCGGAGCTGGAGCCCGTAGGCGAGCAGCCCGCCACCCCTGATGGCGGCGACGGCGTCGAGATAGCGGTGGGCGTACGGAGCCAGGATCTCCTCCTGGCCGGGCCGCCAGAACGCCGAGCTCAACGCGTATCCGCCGTCGGTGCGCGGCAACCGGCGCTCGATCATGGACACCTGCCAGGCCTCCTCCTTGGCCTCCGCGAGCGGCTGCGCGGTGCGTACACCCAGAGCACTGACCCAGGACTCGGGGTCCGGGTCGCGTGCCTCCAGAGCGGCGACCGCCTCGGCGTCGTAGTCGCCCGTCTCGGCGCGCCGGCCGAGCAACCGCCAGGCCACCTGTACGTCCTCGGCGGCCCCTTCCTCGGCCAGCGCGAGCTGCTCGGGCGTGGAGGCGTGCGAGGCGAGGACGCGCAGAGCGGTGTCGCGGTTGGCCGGGTCCTCGGCGAGCGCCGCGGCCCCTCCGGCGACCAGCGCGCGCTGCTCGGCGACCCGCTCGGGCGCCGTCCACAGCTCGGCAGCGGTGACGGCCATGCCCAGGAACTCGCCGGTGACCTGCGGGTTGCGCTCGTTCTCGAGGACCGAGAGGACGCGCGAGACGACCTCGGGACCGGCGATCTCGCCACGGAACAGGGCCGTCCAGGCGCTGTTGACCGCGACCGCCCGCGCCACCGCATCGGGCAGCAGGCCGGCGTTCTGGCCGAGCCAGGCTTCGCTGGCATCGTCCGAGCGCACCGCCGCGAAGGTCACGTCGGTCGCGTTGACCAGGTGCGCGGCGGCATCGGGGAGCGAGACCGCGACGGGCTCGCCGGCCACGGTGACCGGAGTGGTGGCGAGCAGGGCGCCGGAGGCGTCGTAGGAGGCGATGTCGAGCCGGTGGGGACGTACGGTCCCGTCCGGGCTGGTGACCGACACCTTGCCGTCGGCGAGGGTGATCACGTCGGTGCCGGCGTGATCGAGCCACGCGGTGGTCCAGGCGGAGAGGTCCTTGCCCGCGGCCGCGCCGAAGGCGCCCATCAGGTCGTCGAGGACGGTGTTGCCGTAGGCGTGCTCGGCGAAGTAGGACTGCAGCCCGGCGAGGTAGGCCTCCTCGCCGATGTAGGCGTGCAGCTGCTGCAGCACGGCCTGACCCTTCATGTAGGTGATCGCGTCGAAGTTGGCCATCGCGACGTCGACGCTGGGCACCACCCCACGGATCGGGTGGGTGGCCGGCGTCGCGTCGATGTCGTAGCCCGCCTTCTTCTCGGTCAGCGCGATCGAGGCCCACACGTCGGCGTAGTCGGGGAGCGCGGCCGAGGCCCACACGGCCGCCCACGAGGCGAAGGCCTCGTTGAGCCACAGGTCGTCCCACCAGCGCATCGTGACCAGGTCGCCGAACCACATGTGCGCCATCTCGTGGAGGACCACGTTGGTGCGCTCGGTCCGGTCGGCGTGGGTCGGTGCCGTGCGGTAGAGGAACACGTCGCTGTGGGTGACCGCGCCCCAGTTCTCCATCGCGCCGCCCATGTCGGGCACGAAGATCTGGTCGTAGCGACGCTGCGGGAACGGCATCCCGAACTTGGTTCCGAACCAGGCCAGCCCGTGCTCGGTGACCTGCAGGATCTCCTCCTGGTCCCGCTCGAGCTGGCTGCGGAGCGACTGACGGGCGTATAGCCCCAGGTCGTAGCCGCCGCGCTCCTCGCGGACCTCGACGAACGGCCCGGCGTTGACCACCACGACGTACGTCGAGAGCGGGGGAGTGTCCTCGAAGACCCAGGTCCGCGCGCCGTCCGCCGCGTCCGAGACGTTCGCGGGTGCGGAGTTGGAGAGCACCGTCCACTGCTCGGGCGCGGTCACGGTGAACCCGTGCACGGCCTTGAGGTCGGGCTGGTCGAAGCAGGCCCACAGCCGACGGGCGTCGTCGGGCTCGAAGGAGGTCCACACGTAGACGTTGCCGTCGGAGGGGTCGACGGTGCGCAGCACGCCCTCGGAGGAGGCGGTGTCGGACTGGGAGGCGGTGACGACCAGGGTGTTGGTCTCGGCGAGGTCCTCGAGCGGGATCCGGCCGGCGCTGATCGTGGCGAGGTCGAGCTCCGTGCCGTTGAGCGTGGCCGCGCTGACCTCCGCCACGCAGTCGACGAACGTGCTCGAGCCGGGGGTGGCGGAGAAGGTGATCGTGGAGACGCTGGAGAGCGTCTCGCCCTCCAGCAGGCCGGTCATGTCGAGCGAGATGTCGTAGCGCTCGACGGTGACCGTGGCGGCCCGCGCGGCCGCCTCCTCCTGGGTGAGAGAGGCAGGGGCGGCGGGGGAGGTCTGAGACATGAGCCGAGGGTAGCCTCGGGCCATGACATCGGACGCACGAATTTCCGACTCGCCCGTGCCGCTGGACCAGGGACCGCTCACCGAGTGGGACGTCCCGGAGAGCTGGCCGGTCGCCTCGAGCGAGGACCTCCACCGCGACGGCTGGGTGGTCGCGCTGCGTGCCGACCGGATCAACCGTCCCGGCCACGAGGACGAGGAGCCGTTCCGCCGCCTGGTCGTCGAGCACCCGGGCGCCGCGGTCGTGCTGGCGCTCGACGAGGAGGAGCGGGCCCTGGTCATCACCCAGTACCGCCATCCCGCCAAACGGCGCTTCGTCGAGCTGCCGGCCGGCCTGATCGACTATCCCGGCGAGGACCCGGTCGACGTCGCCGTGCGCGAGCTGCGCGAGGAGGTGGCCCACGAGGCCTCCGAGTGGACGCCGCTGCTCTCGACGTACGCCTCGCCCGGGCTCACCGAGGAGATCCACCACTTCTTCCTCGCCCGCGGCCTCACCGCCAGTGACCGCGACGGCTTCGAGCTCGAGCACGAGGAGGCCGAGATGAGCGTCCACTGGGTGCCCTTCGAGGAGCTCCTGGAGGCCGTGCTGAGCGGCCGGGCGACCGACTCGCCGGTAGTCCAGGCCGTGCTTGCGTACGCGGCTCTCAAGTCTCGTGGCAGAGTCTGATCAGGGGGTCTGGTCAGGACCGAGCGACGTGATTTTGGTGACTTGCGCCACACCGGGTTAGACATGCCGCGTCAGGCGGCGCACATCCGGCTGACCCGTAGACCCACGGACCACCACATTCAGGGGAAGAAACACAATGAGAATCGGCGTACCCAAGGAAGTCAAGAACCACGAGTACCGGGTGGCGATCACCCCCTCGGGCGTCCACGAGCTGGTGGCCAACGGCCACGAGGTCTTCGTCGAGGCCGGTGCCGGCGTCGGCTCCTCGATCCCGGACAGCGACTACGCCGCGGTCGGCGCCAAGATCCTCGGAGATGCCGACGAGACCTGGGGCAACGCCGACATGGTGCTCAAGGTCAAGGAGCCGGTCGCGGAGGAGTACCACCGCCTGCGCGAGGGCCTGACCCTGTTCACCTACCTCCACCTGGCCGCCGACAAGCCGCTGACCCAGGAGCTGCTGGCCAAGAAGGTCACCGCGATCGCGTACGAGACCGTCGAGCTGCCCAACCGGGCGCTGCCGCTGCTCTACCCGATGTCGGAGGTCGCCGGCTGCCTGGCGCCGCAGGTCGGCGCCTACAACCTGCTCAAGGCCCAGGGCGGCCGCGGCACGCTGATGGGTGGTGTCGGCGGTGTCGCCAACGCCAAGGTCGTCATCATCGGTGCCGGCGTCTCCGGGCAGAACGCCGCCAACATCGCTCTGGGGATGGGCGCGGACGTCACGCTGCTCGACACTGACCTGGAGAAGCTGCGGATGTCGTTCTGGCGCTACTCCAACCAGGTCCACGGTCTCGCGTCGAACAAGCTCGCGCTCGAGGAGCAGGTGCTCCAGGCCGACCTGGTCATCGGCGCCGTGCTGATCCCGGGCGCGGCCGCGCCGAAGCTGGTCACCAACGACCTGGTCTCGCGGATGAAGCCGGGCTCGGTGCTCGTCGACATCGCCATCGACCAAGGTGGCTGCTTCGAGGACTCCCACGCCACCACCCACGCGGACCCGACCTACCAGGTCCACAACTCCACCTTCTACTGCGTGGCCAATATGCCCGGCGCGGTGCCCAACACCTCCACCTACGCGCTCACGAACGCGACGATGCCGTACGCCGTCGCCCTGGCGAACAAGGGCTGGGCCCAGGCGTTGCGTGACGACGCCGCGCTCGCCAAGGGCCTCAACACCCACGCCGGCCAGCTCACCTACGGTCCCGTCGGCGAGGCGGTCGGCATCGACTCCGTCGCGCTCGCGGACGTGCTCGGCTGATCTCCTCAGGAGTCACAGGAGTCACGCCGTACAGGCAATTCCGGCACTTCTCGGGCATTGCACTGCCCGAGAAGTGCCGGCCATAAAAATTAGTAGGGCCCGGTTAACCGGGTATTCCTCCCCGACCGGATCCACCACCCCTGGTTGGATGGACCCGTGACCGCCGCATCGAACGTCTCGAGCTCCGCTTCGGCGGTATCCAATGCCTCGGGCTCCGCTTCAGCGGTGGAGCACGCGATGCGTACGTATCTCGACCACCTCACCGTCGAGCGAGGGCTCGCGGCCAACACGCTGTCCTCTTACCGCCGCGACCTGAGGAGGTACGCCGAGTTCCTCGCCCAGCAACGCGTCGATGACCTCGCCGGGGTCTCGGAGGCGACGGTGTCGGGGTTCCTGGCACACCTGCGCGAAGGCAGCGAAGAGCATCCGGCGCTCAGCGCGACCTCGGCGGCGCGGACGGTCGTCGCGGTGCGCGGGTTCCACAAGTTCGCGGTGGCCGACGGGCTGGTCGAGGCCAACCCGGCCGGCCACGTGAAGCCCCCGCGCGCGGAGAAGCGACTCCCGAAGGCGCTCCCGCTGGCCGACGTGGAGGCGATCCTGGAGGCGGCGGGCGCGCCCGGGACGCCGCTCGCGCTGCGCGACCGGGCCCTCCTCGAGGTGCTCTACGGCACCGGCGCCCGCATCTCCGAGGCGGTCGGCCTCGATGTTGACGACCTCGACCGGGTCGACCACGTCGTACTCCTGCGAGGCAAGGGCGGCAAGGAGCGGATCGTCCCGGTCGGCTCCTACGCCATCGAGGCGGTCGAGGCCTACCTGACCCGGGCCCGCCCCGACCTCGCAGCCGCCCGCTCGGGTGGCGCGCTCTTCCTCAACGCCCGCGGCGGCCGCCTCTCCCGCCAGTCGGCCTGGACCGTCCTGACCCGTGCCGCCGAGCGCGCCGGGATCCACAAGGACGTCTCGCCCCACACCCTGCGCCACTCCTTCGCCACCCACCTGCTGGACGGCGGCGCCGACGTACGTGTCGTGCAGGAGCTGCTGGGCCATGCGTCGGTGACCACGACGCAGATCTACACTCTTGTCACCGTGGACAATCTCCGAGAGGTCTTCGCGACCGCACACCCGAGGGCCCTGTGACCGTTTCGACCAAACCCGGCGACTGGATCCCCAAGGTCGGAGCGAGCCCCGACGACGTCTACGAGGCGGTCGTGGCGTGGGCCGAGGGGAGCGGCCGCAGCCTCTACCCCCATCAGGACGAGGCGATCATGTCCATCCTGGCAGGCGACAACGTCATCCTGGCGACGCCGACGGGCTCGGGGAAGTCGCTGGTCGCGGCGGGCGCGCACGCGGCGGCGCTGGCCGAGGACAAGGTCTCCTTCTACACCGCGCCGATCAAGGCGCTGGTCAGCGAGAAGTTCTTCGACCTCGTCGAGACGTTCGGCGCCGAGAACGTCGGCATGCTCACCGGCGACGCGAGCGTCAACGCCGACGCCCCGATCATCTGCTGCACCGCCGAGGTGCTCGCCAACCTCGCGCTGCGAGAAGGAAAACACGCCGACGTCGGGCTCGTGATCATGGACGAGTTCCACTACTACGGCGAGCCCGACCGCGGCTGGGCGTGGCAGGTGCCGCTGCTTGAGCTCCCGCAGGCCCAGTTCCTGCTGCTCTCCGCGACCCTCGGCGACACCAGCGCCCTGGCCAAGGACATGACCAGGCGAAACGGCCGCGAGACCGTCCTCGTCGACCAGGCGGAACGACCCGTTCCGCTCACCTTCGACTGGCGCCTCACGCCGCTCCAGGAGACCCTCGAGGAGCTCGTCACCACCGGCCAGGCGCCCGTCTACGTCGTCCACTTCACCCAGAAGGACGCCGTCACCCACGGCACCTCCCTGCTCAACGCCGGCTGGCTGAAGCTCTCAAACGAGGAGAAGGACCAGATCGCCAAGCGGCTCGAGCCGGTCCGCTTCGCCGCCGGCTTCGGCAAGACCCTCTCCAAGCTGCTGCGCAAGGGCATCGGCGTCCACCACGCCGGCATGCTCCCCAGATACAGAAGGCTGGTCGAGCAGCTAGCCCAGGCCGGGCTGCTCAAGGTCATCGCCGGCACCGACACCCTCGGCGTCGGCATCAACGTCCCGATCCGCACCGTGCTCTTCACCGGCCTGGCCAAGTTCGACGGGCGCCGCCAGCGCATCCTGCGCACCAGGGAGTTCCTCCAGATCGCAGGAAGAGCCGGCCGGGCGGGCTTCGACACCCAGGGCTACGTCGTCGTCCAGGCGCCTGAGCACATCATCGAGAACGAGAAGGCCAAGGCGAAGTCCGAGGAGCGCCGCAAGGCGGGCAAGAAGAACTCCAAGGCCCAGCTCAAGAAGCCGCCCGAGGGCACGGTCGTGTGGACCGAGGCGACCTTCACCAAGCTCGTCGACGGCGCGCCCGAGCCGCTGCAGAGCAAGATGAAGGTCGACAACTCGATGATCCTCAACGTGGTCGCCCGCGACGAGGACGCCTTCGAGGTGATGCGCCGGATCACCATGGACAACCACGAGGAGCGGCGCACCCAGCTCAAGCTCGCCCGCCGGGCCCTGCGCCTGACCCGCTCGCTGGTCCACAGCGGGGTCCTGACCAGGCTCGCCGAGCCTGATGCGTACGGGCGGCGCTATGTCCTCACCGAGGACCTGCCCGCCGACTTCGCGCTCAACCAGCCGCTGGCTCACTTCGCCCTCGCCGCGCTGGACACGCTCGATCCGGAGTCCCCGGAGCACACCCTCGAGATCGTCTCGGTGATCGAGTCCGTCCTCGAGCCCCCGCGCCAGATCCTCTTCGCCCAGCAGCACGAGGCCCGCGGCAAGGCGATCGAGAACATGAAGGCCGACGGCGTCGAGTACGACGAGCGGATGGCGCTCATCGAGGAGATCACCTGGCCCAAGCCGATGGCCGAGCGGCTCGAGGCGCTCTTCGAGGTCTACCGCGGCACCCACCCGTGGCTGCCCGAGGACGCCCTCGACCCGAAGTCGATCCTGCGCGAGATGTACGAGCAGGGGATGACCTTCACCGACGTCGTACGTCGCTACCAGCTCGCCCGCTCCGAGGGCCTGGTGCTGCGCTACCTGACCGACGCCTACCGCACCTTCCGGCACACCCTCCCCGAGACCCACAAGAGCCCCGAGATCGAGGACCTGATCGAGTGGCTGGGGGAGACCATCCGGCAGACCGACTCCTCGCTGCTCGACGAGTGGGAGGCGCTCTCCGACCCCGAGCACATCCCGTCGGCAGTCGCCCACCACGAGGCGCCACCGCCGCCGCGGTCGCTGTCCCAGCAGACCCGTGCGTTCGAGATCATGGTCCGCAACGCGATGTGGGCCCGGGTCGACGCGGTCTCGCGAGACGACCTCGACACGCTGATGTCGCTGGAGCGCTCCGCCGCCGACCGGGTCGAGCCGTCGCGCGACGTCGTGATGACCAGGTCCCGCTGGGACGACGCCCTCGAGGCCTACTTCGCCGAGCACGACGACGTGGGCATCTCCGCCGACTCGCGCTCGCCCAAGCTGCTCACCTGGACCGCCGAGCGCGGCGCCCCGGCGGGGGTGGACGAGGAGGACGAGACGTACGACGAGACCCGCATCTGGCGGGTCACTCAGACCCTCGACGACCCGGCCGGCGACCACGACTGGGTGATCGAGGCGGTGGCCGACCTGGACGCGAGCGACGAGGCCGGCGAGCTGGTCCTGGCGACGGTGGCGATGCGTCGGCTGTGACGGGTTGCTCCGTTCCGCTAGCGTTGGGGCGTGCGCAAGCTACTGAAGAACCCCGTCGTCGTCGCGGCCATCGCCAAGATCGCCAACGAGGCTCGCAAGCCCGAGAACCAGAAGAAGATCAAGGACGCTGCGGGCAAGGCCTACGACCAGTTCCAGAAGCGCCGTCGGTCGCACTGAGACCGGCTGTTCGAGCGGAGATTCATCCACAGGTTTCTCCACAGCGAAGGCCCTTCCTGTGGGGCTGGCGGTGCGCCAAGTGCACAGGTCATCAACAGATTCCGGTCGCGTAGCAGAATCACCCGGATTTGCCTTGTGACACGCCCGGCGCGGCTCCTACAGTCGCGCAGATCCGGGTCTTAGAGTCGCCGTGTCGACATATAGACCCGCTAGCCGTGATCGTCCCAGGGCCGCGGCAACTGAACCGGGGGTGGAGGAATGGAAGACAGCTATTTCGGAGCAGGTGGCGCGACCGCGCCGCAGATGCCTCCGCAGACGCCGGCAGCCCCGCCGCCGGCCTATCCGCCCTCGGCCCGGCTGCGCGCCAACGCCCCCGAGCCCGACGCGGGCTCGTTCGACGGCCCGGGCAAGAACAAGAAGGGCCCCACCGGTCGCCCCTGGCCCAACCTCCCCGAGCCCGGCCCCGCCACCGGCGGCCCCGCGCGCACGGTCGCGATGGTCAACCAGAAGGGTGGCGTCGGCAAGACCACGACCACCATCAACCTGGGTGCCGCGCTGGCCGAGCACGGCCGCAAGGTCCTGATGGTCGACTTCGACCCGCAGGGATCGCTCTCGGTCGGTCTGGGTCTCCAGCCCAACGAGATCGAGCTGACCGTCTACAACCTGCTGATGGAGCGTGACATCACGCTCGACGACGTCGTCGTCCCCTCCGGCATCGACGGCGTCGACCTGCTCCCGGCCAACATCGACCTCTCCGCCGCCGAGGTGCAGCTCGTCCAGGAGGTCGCCCGCGAGCAGACCCTGGCCCGCGCCCTGGCTCCGGCCGTCGCCAACTACGACGTGATCCTGATCGACTGCCAGCCGAGCCTGGGCCTGCTGACCGTCAACGCGCTCACCGCCTCCGACTCCGTGGTCGTGCCGCTGGAGTGCGAATACTTCGCGCTGCGTGGCGTCGCGCTGCTCAAGGACACCATCGACAAGGTTCAGGAGCGGCTCAACCCGCGTCTGAAGATCGACGGGATACTGGGCACGATGTACGACAGCCGCACCATGCACAGCCGCGAGGTCATGGAGACCCTCGTCAACGGCTGGGGCGACCGCGTCTTCCACAGCGTCATCCGCCGCACCGTGAAGTTCGCCGACTCCACCGTGGTCGGCGAGCCGATCACCGAGTACGCCTCCAGCTCCACCGGCGCCGACTCCTACCGGATGCTCGCCAAGGAGGTGCTGGCCCGATGGCAACGCGGCGAGTGAGGGTTCCGGCAGCCGACGACCTCTTCAGGCGTACGTCCGACGGCGCTGCCGCCGCCGGGCCTGCCGCCGAGGCGAAGGCCCGCCCGGTGCACGCCGTGCCCGAGCCGGCCGAGGAGACGCCTGCCGCCAAGAAGCGGTCCAGCGGCCGCGTACGTCATGACGAGAAGATGACGGTCTACATCACCTCCGAGGAGCTGCTCGACCTCGAGCACGCCCGGCTCAACCTGCGGGCCAAGCACAGCATCGCGGTCGACCGCGGCCGACTGGTGCGCGAGGCGCTCGCGATCGTGCTGGCCGACCTCGAGGAGTACGGGGACGACAGCGCCCTCGTGCACCGGCTCGCCGAGTGACGGTCACGCAGATGCCGGCTGGGCCGACGACGGATGGCCCTGCGGGGGCCGAGCAGGAGTCGAGCGGCACCGGGGGTTTCGAGGTCCACCTCGGCAACTTCGAAGGTCCCTTCGACCTGTTGCTCAGCCTGATCGCCAAGCACAAGCTCGACATCACCGAGGTCTCCCTGGCCACGGTGACCGACGAGTTCATCGCCTACGTCAAGAAGGGCGCCGCCGACAGCGGGTCCTGGGACCTCGAGCAGACCTCCAACTTCCTGCTGGTCGCGAGCACGCTGCTCGACCTGAAGGCGGCTCGGCTGCTGCCGCAGGGTGACGTCGAGGACGAGGAGGACCTCGCGCTGCTCGAGGCGCGCGACCTCCTCTTCGCGCGGCTGCTGCAGTACAAGGCGTTCAAGCTGGTCGCGGCCGTCTTTGGCGAGCGGCTCGCGAAGGAGTCCAAGCGACACCCACGCTCGGTGCAGCTCGAGCCGCGCTATGCGGGGCTGTTGCCCGAGGTGCTGATCGGGATCGGGCTGGAGCAGTTCGCCCAGCTCGCCGCGGCTGCGATGGCCCCCAAGCCGGGGCCGCCCGAGATCGGGCTCGCCCACATCCACGGCTCGAAGGCCTCGGTCAAGGAGCAGGCGGCGCTGGTCATCGAGCGGCTGCGCGCCGGGGGACAGGTGACCTTCCGTGGCCTGTGCTCCGACTCGCCGGACACGCTGACCACCGTGGCCCGGTTCCTCTCGCTGCTGGAGCTCTTCCGCGAGGGTGCGGTCGCCTTCGACCAGGTCACCGCGCTGGGCGAGCTGACCGTACGCTGGACCGGCGATGAGGCGCTCGATGTCGATGAGCTGATCCAGGACGAGTTCGAGGGGCAGCCGCCCGCGGAGGGCGGCGCCGATGACGGGGAGAAGGACGATGACTGAGGCTGCGACAGGGGAGACCACCGAGGAGACCCTTGCGATCGAGTTCGCCGACCTGCGGCCCGCGCTCGAGGCGGTGCTGATGGTCGCCGACGAGCCGCTGGCGGCGGCCTCGCTGGCCTCGGCGGTGGGACACCCGACGGCCGCGGTGATCGATGCCCTGGAGGCCCTGGCGGCCGAATACACCGAGCAGGGCCGCGGCTTCGACCTGCGCAACGTCGCGGGCGGCTGGCGGTTCTACACCCGCGAGGAGTACGCCGCCGTCGTCGAGGGTTTCGTGCTCGAGGGTCAGCAGGCCCGGCTGACCCAGGCGGCCCTGGAGACGCTGGCCGTGGTCGCCTACAAGCAGCCCGTCTCGCGCGCCCGTGTCTCCGCGATCCGTGGCGTCAACGTCGATGGCGTGATGCGTACGCTGCTCACCCGCGGTCTCGTCGAGGAGGCCGGCCAGGACCACGAGACCGGCGCCAACCTCTACCGCACGACCGGCTACTTCCTGGAGCGGATCGGCATCACCGACCTCGGCGAGCTGCCGGAGCTGGCTCCCTATCTGCCCGACCTCGCGGACATGGAGGAGGAGCTGACCGAGCAGGTCAGCCAGGAGGCGCTCGCCGCACAGCCCGAAGAGAGCGCGGCAAATGGGGATGACTCGGCGGATACGGCAGAATCGCAAGCGTGAGTGACCTGCCTGAGCGAGACGATCTGCCGCTGGACGACGAGGGCCTGATCCGGCTCCAGAAGCTGCTGGCCCTGGCCGGCATCGCGTCGCGACGCGGCAGCGAGATCCTGATGCTCAACGGCTCCGTCGAGGTCAACGGAGAGGTGGTCACCCGCCTCGGCACCAAGGTCGACCCCGGCAAGGATGTCGTACGCGTCGACGGCAAGCGGCTCCCCCCGATCTCCGGCAAGGTCTACCTGGCCCTCAACAAGCCGCGTGGCGTGGTCTCGACGATGAGCGACCCCGAGGGGCGCCGCAACCTCTCCGACCTGGTCGCCGACCGCCCGGAGCGTCTGTTCCACGTCGGCCGCCTCGACACCGACACCGAGGGCCTGATCATCCTCACCAACGACGGTGACTTCGCCCACCGGCTGGCGCACCCCAGCTACGAGGTCGACAAGACCTATGTCGCCGAGGTCAGTGGCGAGATCTTTCCCAACGTACGCAAGCGGCTCCTCGCCGGTGTCACCCTCGAGGACGGCCCGGTGACCGTGACCAAGGCCCGGATCATGGAGACCCGCAAGGACAAGTCGATCATCGAGCTGGTCATCCACGAGGGACGCAACCGCATCGTGCGCCGCCTCCTCGACCACCTCGGCCACCCGGTCACGCGGCTGACCCGCACCCGGATCGGCCCGGTACGGCTCGGCACCATGAAGCCCGGTGAGATGCGCGACCTCTCCCGCGAGGAGCTCGGCGAGCTCCTCGACACCACCGAGCTCTGACGGGTCGGAAACCCTGGTGCGTACGTGGGCCTGAGCCGTTAAGGTGATCGGCATGCAGCAGCGCGCGATGAGCACGACGACGCCGGACCCACTCTGGCGCTGACCTGCTGTCCACTTTTCGCAGACCGCCCCGGAGCATTGCTCCGGGGCGGTTCTCGTCTCTGGTGGCGGTGCTCCGGGCACCGACCTAAGGAGCATCTACCCGTGAATCTCGATCATCGTGAGCTCAACCGTGACCTCGACATCTTCGCCACCGACCCGCTGGCCGGATCCGGGCTGCCGCTGTGGCTTCCCGACGGGGCCGTCATCTTCGCCGAGCTGGAGCGGCTCGCCGCCGACCTGGCCCGGGCCGACGGCTGCGTACCGGTCAAGACCCCGGTGCTCGGCAAGCGTGCGCTCTTCGAGCGCTCGGGTCACTGGGCGAAGTTCGCCGAGGACATGTTCCCGCCGATGGCCGTGGGTTCGGGTCCGGCGGGGGAGAGTGGCGACGAGCTCGTGCTCCGTCCAGCCAACTGCCCTCACCATGCGCTGGTCTACAAGGCCCGCCAGCACTCCTATCGCGAGCTGCCGATCCGGCTGCACGAGCTCGCCCCGATGTTCCGTGCCGAACGCTCCGGGGTGCTCTCGGGGCTGAGCCGGGTACGCCAGATCAACCTCGACGACACCCACGTCTTCTGCCGCCCCGACCAGGTCGCCGAGGAGGCGGGGAAGGCGCTGCGCTCGGCGCTGAAGGCCCAGGAGATCCTCGGTCTGCGGGTCGACTACGTCCGCCTCTCCCTCCGCGACGCCTCCCCG
Source organism: Nocardioides sp. NBC_00850 (assembly GCF_045207335.1). Taxonomy (NCBI): domain Bacteria; kingdom Bacillati; phylum Actinomycetota; class Actinomycetes; order Propionibacteriales; family Nocardioidaceae; genus Nocardioides; species Nocardioides sp. NBC_00850. Next base: position 4,140,185 of record NZ_CP108845.1, on the reverse strand, counting down.
TCCTACCTCGGCTCCGCCGAGCAGTGGGACGGCGCCGAGGAGGCGCTGAGGAAGGCGGCCGCCGAGGCCGGCGTCGAGGTCGTCGTGGCGCCTGGCGAGGCCGCCTTCTACGGACCCAAGCTCGACCTTCAGGTCATCGACCCAGCCGGTCATGACGAGACCATCGCCACCGTCCAGATCGACTTCAACCAGCCCGAGCGCTTCGACCTCACCTACGACGCCGCCGACGGTTCCCAGCAGCGGGTCGTGATGGTCCACCGCGGCACCGTCGGCTCGATGGAGCGCGTCACCGCCGCCCTCCTGGAGCGCTACCAGGGTCGTCTCCCGCTGTGGCTGGCGCCGGCCCAGATCGCCGTCCTCCCGGTCTCCGCATCTCAGGACCCCGCGGCCCACAGGCTCGTCGACGCGCTCGTCGCCGAGGGCCTCCGTCCGCGCCTGGACGCGGGCGGCTCGCTCGGGGGCAGGATCCGCGAGTCTCGTCGTCGGCGTGAACCGTTGATCGCGGTCATCGGGGCGGTCGAGGCTGGGTCTGGCCAGGTTCAGGTACGCGACGTCGGGGCCGGTGTCGAGCGGCGGGTCGATGTCGACGATCTCGTGGGGGTGATGAAGGCGGCGTATATGTCTCGGGCGGTTGAGATGTCCTGGTGAGATCTGGGCCGTAACGGGTCCGCGGACACCAGCCAACGCGCCACAACGCCCAGCGCTATCGCACACAATCTTCGCTCAGCGCGATAGTGCATGGGCAACCCGCGCCGACCGTGGCACCATCGAGATATGACCGTGCCGGAGGTACTGCGGCCCTATGTCACCTCGCTGGTCACCTACGACGTGGATTTCGGGGCGCCCGGGGTGCATCGGGGGATGCCGTCGACCGAGATCACTTTCGTGCTGGCGGTCGATGAGCCGCTGGTGACCTCGTGGGGGAGCGGGACCGAGCCGGTGACGGCGTGGTCGCTGGTCTCAGGGCTGCACACCCGGCCGGCGGCGATCCATCATCACGGCTACCAGCGGGGCGTACAGCTGGGGCTGACGACGGCCGGCGTGCGGGGGCTGTTCGGGATGCCGGCAGCGGCGTGGCGTGGCGAGCTCCTCGCCCTCGACGACGTCGCGGCACCCGGTGGCGTACGTCATCTTCCGGAGCGGCTGGCCGAGGCTGATCCGCGGCAGTGGGCGCGGTTGGTCGTGAGCGGTCTGGTCGAGGCGCTGGCGCGGCACGGTGAGCCCAGACCGAGGGCAGAGGTGGGCCGCGCGCTGGCGCTGCTGACCGGGGGAGCCGGGGTGCAGGAGGTGGCCGACGACGTCGGCTACAGCCGCCGGCGGATCAGCGACCTGGTGCGCGCCGAGACCGGGGTGGCGCCGAAGCAGTTCCAGCGGCTGGCGCGCTTCGACCGCTCCCGCGGACTCGTCGGCCGGATGCCGCTGGCCCGGGCGGCGACCGCCTGCGGCTACGCCGACCAGGCGCACCTCACCCGTGAGTGGCAGGAGTTCGCCGGCTGCACACCGACGACCTGGCTGCGCGAGGAGTTCCCATTCGTTCAAGACGTGGCCGAGGCGTCAGGGGTTGACTCGGATGCATGACCATTGAGCAGACGAACGACGTAGCGAAGATCAAGTACTGGCAGTCGATGGCGTTCCAGGACGCCGAGACGATGATGACGTGGCTGAGCGCAATCGGCTTCGTCGAGCACGCCACCTACCGCGAGGGCGGCATCGTGCACCACGCGGAGTGGCTCTGGCCCGGGGGAGGCGGGCTGATGTTCGGACAGGTACGCGAGGACGGCGGCATCAAGAACACCGGTGCGTCCTCCGCCTACCTGGTCACCGACGACCCCGACGCCGTCTTCGACAAGGCCGTCGCCGCCGGCGCCACCGTGGACCGGCCGATGGTCGACCAGGACTACGGCGGCCGCGGCGGCACCGTGACCGATCCCGAGGGCAACTCCTGGTCCATCGGCAGCTACCAGCCATCGTGATCGCCAGGCGATATCGCACACCATGGTCGCCGACCGCGATAGCGCACCACAGGCGCTGAGACGAGGAGGCTCCGGAGGCACCGACCCTTTAGCCTTGGAGGCATGACACAGACCGGGCACGCAGGGGGAGGGCTGTCGGCTCTGACCGGCCCGGTCGAGATCGTCGGTGTCGGCCTGCTCGGCACCTCGGTCGCGCTCGCCTGCGCTTCCGCCGGCCTCGACGTGCTGCTGAGCGACTCGGTCGCGAGCCACGTACGCACCGCGACCGGCCTCGGCGCCGGCCGCCGCCGCAAGCCCGGCGACACGCCGCAGCTGGTCGTGGTCGCGGTCCCGCCGGCGCACCTCGGCGAGGTGATCGCCCGAGCGCTCGCCGACAGCCCCGACGCCGTCGTGACCGACGTCGGCAGCGTGAAGGCCTCGCCGCTGGCCTACGTCCGTGAGCACAGCCCCGACGACGTACGACGCTACGTCGGCGGGCACCCGATGGCCGGCAGCGAGCGCTCCGGGCCGCTGGCCGCGACCGCGACTCTGTTCGAGGGACGGCCCTGGGCGGTCACGCCGCATGCGGAGGCCGACCCCGAGGCGACCGAGCTCGTCGGCGAGCTCGCCACGCTGTGCGGAGCCGTTCCGCTGACCCTCAGCCCGGAGGACCACGACCAGGCTGTCGCCCGCACCTCGCACGTGCCGCACCTGATGGCCGCCCTGGTGGCCGGCCGCCTCGCGGTGGCACCCGAGGGACACCTCGGCCTCAGCGGCCAGGGGGTACGCGACGTGACCCGCGTCGCCGCCGGCGACCCCGGCCTCTACGGCCAGATTGTGGCCGGCAACGCCCGCGCGGTGACCGACCTGCTGACCGAGGTGCGCGCCCAGCTCGACGAGATGATCGCGGCGGTCGGCACCGGTGACGCGGCCGCCCTGGACGTACTGCTCAAAGAAGGTCAGGCCGGGACAAGGGCGATCCCTGGCAAGCACGGCCGGCCGCAGACCGCGCAGGCGACCATCTACGTCACGGTGCCCGACGAGCCCGGCAACCTGGCCCGTCTCTTCGCCGACGCGGGGGAGAGCGGCGTCAACATCGAGGACGTACGCATCGACCACGACCCCGGCCGCCCGGTCGGTGTCATGGAGCTGATCGTCGCCGACGACGCGGCCGACCGGATGCAGACGGTTCTGGAGTCCCGGGGTTGGGTCGCTCACCGGTAGGCTCCCGCCCGTGAGCAGCAGCAATCCCACCACTGACCCCGCAAGCATCGTCATCGCCGTCGACGGCACCTCCGGCTCCGGAAAGTCGAGCACCTCGCGCGGGGTCGCCGACCGCTTGGGCATGCGCTTCCTCGACACGGGTGCGATGTACCGGGCGATGACCTGGTGGATGCTCAGCAACGACATCGACGTGCACGACGCGGACGCGGTCGCCGCCGCGGCCGGCAAGCCGGTGATCACCTCCGGCACCGACCCGCTCGGCCCGACGATCGCCCTCGACGGGGCCGATGTCTCGGTCGAGATCCGCAGCGACCGGGTCAACGCGGCGGTGTCACCGGTCGCCACCGTCCCCGAGGTCCGCGCCCGGCTGGTCGCGCTTCAGCAGCAGGAGATCCGGGAAGCGCTCGCCGCCGGCTCCGGCATCGTGGTCGAGGGCCGCGACATCGGCACCGCGGTCTGGCCCGAGGCCACCCTGAAGCTGTACGTCACCGCCGACCCCGCCGCCCGCGCCGCCCGGCGCGCGGCCGAGGAGGGCGGCACCGACGCAGAAGCCGTCCGCGCGTCGCTGGAGAACCGCGACAGGATCGACTCCACGAAGGGCGGTGCGGCGGTGCCGGAGGGCGCCACCCACCTCGACACGACGCCCTACACGCTGGAGGAGGTCATCGACCTCGTCGTCGATCTCGTCCAGAAGGCGGGGGAGTGAGCGCGAGCCCGCACGCGGGTACGCCCCGCACCGAGCTCCCGTTCTTGGATGAGGTGCCGCATCCAAGCCGGTGGGCGCTCTATCACCTCAACGTCTACGCCCGGTGGCTGATCCGGCGCCGTTTCGACGTCCGGCTGCACGAGACGGCCAACATCCCCGAGACGGGGCCGGTGGTCTTCGCCTCGAACCACGTCGGCATCATCGACGGTCCGCTGCTGGCGATCTTCACGCCGCGTCCGGTGCATGCGCTGACCAAGTCGGAGATGTTCGAGCACTGGTTCCTCGGTCCGTTCCTGCGCTGGGCGGGCCAGATCCCGCTGTACCGGTTCGGCAGCGACCCGGCGGCGGTGAAGCTGGCGTTGCGGGTGCTGCGTGAGGGCAACGCGATGGGCATCTACCCCGAGGGCACCCGCGGCGCGGGCGACCTGGTGCGGTTCAACCGCGGAGCGGCCTATTTCGCCCTCGCCTCCGGTGCTGTCGTGGTGCCCGTGACGATGGTCGGCAGCCGCGAGCCGGGCGGTGCCATCTCGTCATTGCCGCACAAGGGTGCGCGCATCGACATCGTCTATGGCGAGCCTTTCGCCGTCGAGCGCGTAGGCTGGCCGCGTACGAGGGAACAAGTCGGGCTTGTCTCGGGTTTGATCCAGAAGCACATGCAGGTCCAACAGGACCATGCCTTGGCGTTGACCGGTCGCGAACTGCCCGGTCCGCTACCTAGCGAGGAGAACAATGACTGACCCCGACGTTTCGTACGAGGACGTACGGAACTTGACCGAGACCGACGAGACCCCGACCGGCCCGCTGCCGGTGCTGGCGGTCGTCGGCCGCCCGAACGTCGGGAAGTCGACCCTGGTCAACCGGATCATCGGTCGTCGCGAGGCCGTCGTCCAGGATGTCCCCGGAGTGACCCGCGACCGCGTCTCCTACGACGCCGACTGGAACGGCAAGGCGTTCACGCTGGTCGACACCGGCGGCTGGGACCCCGACGCCCAGGGCCTGGCCGAGCGGATCGCCGCCCAGGCCGAGATCGCGGTCTCGCTGGCCGATGCGGTCCTCTTCGTGGTCGACGCGACGGTCGGCATCACCGACTCCGACGAGGCAGTCGTACGCATCCTGCGCAAGTCCGGCAAGCCGGTCGTCCTGGCCGCCAACAAGGTCGACGACATGCGCACCGAGGCCGAGGCCGCCGCGCTGTGGAACCTCGGGCTCGGTGAGCCCTGGCCGGTCTCCGCGCTGCATGGCCGCGGCTCGGGCGACATGCTCGACGCGATCCTCGCGGTGCTCCCCGACCCGCCGCCGCTTCCCGAGGGCACCGAGATCGGTGGCCCGCGTCGGATCGCGCTGGTCGGCAAGCCCAACGTCGGCAAGTCGAGCCTGCTGAACAAGCTGGCCCAGGAGGAGCGGGCGGTCGTCGACAACGTCGCCGGCACCACGGTCGACCCGGTCGACGAGCTGATCGAGCTCGGCGGCCGCGAGTGGCGCTTCATCGACACCGCCGGGATCCGCAAGCGGGTCAAGGAGGCCTCGGGCCACGAGTACTACGCCTCCCTGCGCACCACCACCGCGATCGACCGCGCCGAGGTGGCCGTGCTCGTCCTCGACGGTGGCGAGAAGATCTCCGAGCAGGACATCCGCATCCTGCAGACCGTCCGCGAGGCCGGCCGCGCCCTGGTGATCGCGTTCAACAAGTGGGACCTCGTCGACGAGGACCGCCGCTGGCAGCTCGACCGCGAGATCGAGCGCGATCTCGTCCAGGTGCAGTGGGCCCCGCGGATCAACATCACCGCCCGCACGGGCTGGCACGTCGACCGCCTCGTCCCCGCTCTCGACAAGGCCCTCGAGGGCTGGGAGACGCGGATCGGCACCGGTGCGCTCAACTCGTTCCTCGGCCGCCTCGTCGCCGAGCACCCGCACCCGGTCCGGTCCGGCAAGCAGCCGAAGATCCTCTTCGGCACCCAGCCCTCGACCGCGCCGCCGACGTTCGTCCTGTTCACCAGCGGAAAGCTCGAGGCCTCCTACGAGCGCTTCATCGAGCGTCGCCTCCGCGAGGAGTTCGGCTTCGTCGGCACACCGATCGTGCTCCAGCAGCGGGTTCGGGAGAAGCGCAAGCGCTAGTCCTCAGGTGGGGCGGGCGTCAGCTGACCGTCCGCCCCTGCCTGCACCCAGCCGTTGTTCGCGGCGTGCCAGCCGAGCTGCATCCGGGTCTCCACGCCGGCCAGGTCGAGCAGCGCCCGCACCCTGCGCTGCACGGTGCGCAGCGACGTACCGAGCTGTTTGGCGACTGCCTGGTCGGTGAGCCCGGCGAGCAGCAGTCCGAGGACCTGCGCGTCCTCGTCGTCCACCTGCTGGGCGACGTCGCCGGTGAGCCCTGAGGTGCCCACCAGCATCGGTGTCGCCTGGTCCCACACGTTCTCGAAGAGGGCGATCAGCGCGTCGAGCAGGGTGCTCTCCCGGACCAGCAGCGCACCGACGACGTCGCCGGAGGAGGTCAGCGGCATCAGGGCGAGCCGCCGGTCCACGATGATGAGCTTGAGCGGCACCTGATCGGCGAACCGGACCTCCTCGCCCGCGTCGGTCGCCTCGATCGCCTCATCGACCGTCACGTCGTGGCTCTCCAGCATGCTGCGTTCCACGACGACGCGGTACAGCACGCCGCGCGCGACCGCCTTGTTCTCGGCTGAGTTCTCCTGGCTGGAGGTCACGATCACCGGCGGGCGGACGAACGCGTCGACGCGCTCGCGCGCGCCGAGCTGGACCTGCTCGAACCGGTGCCGGACGGCATCCTCGCCATGGATGACGTCGACCACGTCCGTGGGGCCACGGCCGGCGGCGGCCACCCGGTAGGCCTCGTCGAGGCGGCTGAGCTCGATCTCGGCATGCCGCACCTCGTCCTGCTGTCGGGCGAGCAGTGCGCCGAGCGCGATCGCGGGCGGGGCGGCGGCGAAGCGCCGCTCGTCCCCGGTGATCCGAGCGGCCAGGCCGTGCTCCTCGAGCCGGCGCAGCAGTAGATGAGCCTCTCCCGGGGAGGTGCCGAAGGCGCTGAGGGCGGCCGCGAACTCGGCGGCGGTGGCGGAGGGCATGGAGATGAGCTCGCCGTAGGCGAGGGTCTCATCAGGGGTCAGACCGAGCACGTCGCCGAGCATGTCACTTCTACGACAGAACGAGTGCGTTCCACCGCTGACGGAGGCTCGCCATGCCGTAAAACCGCCACGACATGGCTCTTGTCGCCTGTCGCGTCCGATTGACAAGGTCCATCTCCATGAGACCCCCAACCAGATCCGGCCGCTCGGCCGCCACCAAGGCCGTCGCGGCTGCAGCTGCCGCGACTGCCCTGGTCGCGACCATGGCCACCAGTGCGCACGCGACCCCAGGCGCCGACCCCACGCCTGAGGCCCCCAAGACCGACGCCGGCGCCACCACGGCCGGCACGGCGCCACGTACGCCCGCCCTCGACGACGGACGGACCACGATCACCCTCGTGACCGGCGACGTCATCGACGTGACCGCGACCGACGACGGCGTCCTGACCCTCGGGTTCGACTCCGCCGGCGGTGCCATCGAGACCCAGCAGGTGGGCGATCACCTCTATACGATCCCCACCGCTGCCAAGCCCTACCTGGCCGCGGGCACCGTCGACCGCCGGCTGTTCGACGTCACCGGGCTCCTCGAGATGAGCTACGACGACGAGACCGTCGACGCCACTCCGCTGATCCTGGAGCAGACCTCGACCCGTGCCAAGGCGGCGAAGCTGCCGGGCGCCGAGCGTACGCTCGACCTGCCCAGCATCGACGCCGACGCCGTCGCGGTGAGCAAGAAGAAGTCGTCCGCGTTCTGGTCCGCGGTGGCGGCGACCGACGGCGGGGCGTCCGCGCGCGCCGCGGGTCCGGCCGGGAAGCTCGGCGGCGGCGTCGAGAAGATCTGGCTCGACGGCAAGGCCGAGACGACCCTGGACCGCAGCACCGCGCAGATCGGTGCGCCCGAGGCGTGGGCCGCGGGCTTCGAGGGCAAGGGTGCGACCGTCGCGGTCCTCGACACCGGCATCGATGCCACCCACCCCGACGTGGCCGACCAGGTCGACGAGGCGCAGTCGTTCGTTCCGGGGTAGGAGGCCACCAGCGACGCGCACGGTCACGGCACGCACGTCGCCTCGACCGTCCTGGGCACCGGCTCGGCCAGCGAGGGTCTCTACAAGGGCGTCGCCCCGGGCGCCGATCTGCTGGTCGGCAAGGTCCTCGACAACGCCGGCTACGGCCAGGACTCCTGGATCATCGCCGGCATGGAGTGGGGTGCGGCGAACGCCGACATCGTCTCCATGAGCCTCGGCGACTCCAGCCTCAACGACGGCACCGACCCGATGGCGCAGGCACTCAACGCGCTGAGCGAGGAGACGGGTGCGCTGTTCGTAGTCGCGGCCGGCAACAGCTACGCCGAGGGATCGCTCGGCAGCCCCGGCACCGCGGACGCCGCCCTCACGGTCGGTGCGGTGGACGACGGTGACGTACGCGCCGACTTCTCCAGCTACGGCCCTCGGGTCGGTGACCACGCCATCAAGCCCGACCTGACCGCGCCCGGGGTCGGGATCGTCGCGGCCCGCTCCCAGCAGTCGTCCGGCGATGGTTGGTACCGCTCGATGGACGGCACCTCGATGGCCACCCCGCACGTCGCGGGAGCCGCCGCGATCATCAAGGGCGCCCACCCCGACCTCACCGGTGAGCAGCTCAAGAACGTCTTGGTCTCCTCAGCCGCGGACATCGACGCACCGGCGTACGAGGTCGGCACCGGCCGCCTCGACGTGCCCGCCGCTCTCGACGGCGTGGACGGCTCCGGCGACGGGTTCCTCGGCTTCTACGGCTGGCCGCACGAGGGCGACGAGCCCGTCAGCGAGACCGTCACGTACACCAACTCCACCGACGCCGACGTGACCCTCGCGCTGAGCACCGACGTCGTCGGGCCCGACGGCAAGGCGAGCGACCTCGTCTCGCTCTCGGCCGACCAGGTGGTCGTCCCGGCCGGCGGCAGCGCCGAGGTCACCATCACGGCGGACGCCGACGCCGCTCCGCTCACCGGCAAGTACAGCGGCGCCGTCGTCGCGACGGACGCCTCCGGCGAGATCACCGTGCGCACCGCGACCGCGCTGGTCAAGGAGGAGGAGCGCTACGGCCTCGACATCACTCTGCTCGACCGGTCCGGCGAACCAGCCAGCGGCTACGTGACCTTCTACCACTACGGCGACGAGTACGTCAGCAATCTGCCCATCGACCCGGCCACCGGCAAGGTCGCGGCGCAGCGCCTGCAGCCCGGCGTCTACTCGGCCACTGCGTTCCTCGAGGTCGAGGGCTCGCAAGGGGACGGCTCGACCGGCGTCGCGCTGGTCGGTGACCCGCAGATCGTCATCACCGACGCGGACCAGTCGCGCGTCTTCGACGCGAGCGAGGCGACCGAGCTGACTCTCGAGACGCCCAAGGAGAGCGACGTCGACTACCGCCGCTTCCAGTTCTTCAACGACTCGGGTATCGACGACCCGCTCTCGAGCCTCAGTGCCTCGCGCGCCGTACCGGCCGATGTCGACTCGTTCTATGCCGTACCCACGGGTGAGGTCGACAGCGAGCAGTTCGACTTCGCCGTACGTTGGAGGGCCACCGAGCCGGCACTCGACGTGACCGCGAAGAGCTCCCGGCCGCTTGCGTTCGACCCGGTCTACCAGGTCGGCTCGGCCAAGCTCGACGGTCGCGTCTCGCTGCGGGCTGTCGCGGCCGGCAAGGGGGCGAGTGCTGACTATGAAGGCGTCGACGCCAAGGATCGGGCTGTTCTCGTGACCCGGGACGACGCCGTCACCGCCGCGGAGCGGGAGGCTGCCGCCCAGGCAGCCGGTGCCGCCCTGCTCGTGGTCGTCAACGACCGCCCCGGATCCCTGGTCGACTACGCCACCCAGGCTGACCTGCCGGTCGTCTCGGTGTCGCAGGCACAGGGCGCGAAGCTGCTCGCCGCGGCGGAGAAGGGGCGAGTGACCCTGACCGGTGATGCCGTGGAGTTCCCCACCTACCTCTACGACGTGGCGAAGAGCTGGCCCGGTGAGATCCCGGCGGACCTGGCGCTGGCCCCGACCTCGCGGCAGCTCGCCACGGTCAAGAGCCGCTACAACGACACCGAGCAGCGTCTGGCTGTCGACAACCGCGCCGACTGCCGCGGCTACCAGTGGCCGCCGTGTCTCTCCTTGTTTGCGCTGCAGCCCACGGCGACCGAGCGGACCGACTACGTCTCCACCTACGACGACGTGACCTGGTACGAGGCCGTGGAGCACGAGAGCACCTGGGAGCAGCGCGGCGTGCGGGAGGCCTACGAGCCGCGCACCACCACCGTGCGCAACTGGTTCGCTCCGGTGACCGCGCCCCGCACGGGCGACGGCTACTGGGGTCCGCGGCACAGCGGTGACTGGTTCGCGGTCAACGTGGCCAACGCCAGCGGCCCGGCCGGGATCACCGGCGGGTTCCCGTGGGGCGAGACCCCCGTCGAGTCGCGGCTCTACAGGGGCGACACCCTCATCCGGAAGAACATCGGTCAGGCGGTCCAGACCAGCGTTCCGGTTGCCGAGGGGCCACAGACGTACCGGTTCGAGATCGACACCGACGCGGCTGCCGAGACGCACCGCTACTCGACCAGCACCCGTACGTCCTGGGAGTTCGTCGCTGATCAGGCGGACCCGGTCCCGGACGGTGAGGCCGGTACGCCGCTGCCGCTGCTCCAGCTCGACTACGACGTCGACACGGCGCTGGACGGCACGGTGCGCGCCGGTTCCGAGGTCCCGTTCGCGGTGGTGCCCTACACGGTGCCGGGCGCCGAGCGCGCCGGTTCGGTGAAGGCGGCGACGCTGGAGGTCAGCTACGACGGTGGCTCGACCTGGACCGCGGTGAAGCTGCGCAAGGACGGTGACCGTTGGGAGACGCGCCTGCGGATCCCAGCCCGCGGCGCGGACCTGGTCTCGCTCCGGGCCACCGCCCGGGACGACGCCGGCAACACGGTGACCCAGAAGGTCGTCTCGGCCTTCGGGGTCAAGCGCTAGCAGCCCACAAGAGTTCAGGCCCGCAGGTCACCGGTGGTGACCTGCGGGCCTGACGTACGTCTTCGGACCGGGCTCAGGCGGCGGAGCCGTCCGCGGCGACCGACGGGGGCTTGACCTCGAGACGCTCCAGCACGCCCTGGTAGAGCTTGGTCAGGGCGGCGACCTCCTCGGCGGTGAATGCATCGAACATGACGTGGCGGATCAGCTTCACGTGCTCGGGAGCAGCGGCCTCGATGGCCTCCAGCCCGGCCGGCGTGAGATCGACGAAGGCACCACGCCGGTCATCGAGGCACTCGCGGCGCTCGACGAGGCCGCGCGCGGCCATCCGCATCACCTGGCGCGAGAGCCGGCTCTTCTCCCACTGCAGCTTGTCGCCGAGCTCGTACATCCGCAGCGAGCGGTCGGGGACGTCGGTCAGGTTGACGAGGACGTCGTAGTCGGCGAGGGAGAGGCCGTTCTTGGCTTGGAGGTCGCGGTTCATCCGCGAGGTGAGCTGTGCGTTGACGGCGAGCCAGGCACGCCACGCGACCTGTTCGTCGTTACTGAGCCACTTGACCTCATCCATGAGGCATACCTTACCGAGTCGTAGCTCGCGCTTTCAGCACCGCCGCCCGCCTCCGGCAACTGTTGACGCAGAAACTAGACTGGATCTGAGACGTCATGGCATGAGGAGAGCACGATGAGTATCGACATGGACTTCATCACGAAGGACCGTGAGCGGATCAGGAAGGAGTACCTCCGCGAGGAGGGCACCCGCCCGGCCAGCACGGCCCGCGGCATCCACCACGCCGCGCTGCTCTCCTCGGACGTACGCAGGTCGATCGACTTCTACCAGGGCCTCCTGGAGTTCCCGCTGACCGAGATCTTCGAGAACCGCGACTATGCCGGCTCCGACCACTTCTTCTTCGACGTCGGGGCGGGCAACCTGCTGGCCTTCTTCACGCTTCCCGGGCTCGACCTGGGCCCGTACGCCGAGGTGCTCGGCGGGCTGCACCACATCGCGATCTCCGTGACGCCTGAGAAGTGGGACTATCTGCGCGCCAAGCTCGACGTCGCCGGCGTCGACTACATGGTCGAGTCCAAGTCGTCGCTCTACTTCATGGGGCCCGACGGCGAGCGGCTCGAGCTCCTCGCCGACCCGCTGGGGGAGATGTACGGCACCAAGGTGCTCTGAGACCCTGCGCAGCCGGGACGGGCCAAGGTACGGCGGAGTGGCCCGTCCCGGCCGCGCTCAGGGACGGTCGAACGGGTCCTCGGGCACCTCGAGCTCGAGCTGCTCGGCGTAGACCTGCTCCTCGGCCCTCCGGTCGGCCAGCCACGCCGTCAGCGCCACGACGACCAGCTGCGAGCGGGACTCCGCGGCCATCTCGTGGACCATGGCGTCCAGCACGTCGACATTCGTCGCCAGCAGACGCAGGGGCATCGTGACGTACGGGTCCTCGAGCCGTTTCGGCTGTGGGACGGTGCGCATGAAGGTGCCGTCGGATACGGGCCTGGTCTTCTCGCGCAGCGCTGCCTGGTGGGCGCGCAGCAGGACCGGCAGCCGGGGGCGGGTCGCCGCGACGGCGTCGAGCATGACGTCGACCAGCGAGCGCGGGACCTCCTGGCTGTAGGTCTTCCACTGCGCCGCCAGGGATGCCGGCACGGAGAGGCTGATCGCCTGCACCGGCATGCCCTGGCGCCGCCCGGCGCCCTCCCGCTTGGACTTGGTGCGATGGGCCGGGGTGCCCTTGCGGGAGATCGGGTCGAGCTTGCTGGTTGGTGCTGTGTTGCCCGGGGCTGTGTTGTCAGCAAGGGGGAAGTCCGACACGGTGAGCTCCTGTGGTGGGTGTGATCCATGTGTCAGGAGTGATTCTGTCGGACAGCACCGACAGTTTCGTGAGGGCGGGTGTCAGATCACCATGCTGAGCGCCAGTACGAACACCAGACCGGACACCGAGAGCACCGTCTCCATCAGCGACCAGGACTTGATCGTCTGGCCGACGTCGAGGCCGAAGTACTCCTTGACCAGCCAGAACCCGGCGTCGTTGACGTGGGAGAAGAACACCGAGCCGGCGCCGACCGCGAGCACGACGAGGGAGACCTCGGCGGCGGGCATGTTGGCGACGAGGTCGACCACCAGCGACGAGGCGGTGATGGTGGCGACGGTCGCGGAGCCGGTGGCGAGGCGGATGAGGACCGCGAGCACCCAGGCCAGCACGATCGCGGACACGCCGGAACCCTGGGCCCAATCGGCGAGCTGGGTGCCGATGCCGGTGTCGATCAGCGACTGCTTGAACCCGCCACCCGCGGCGACGATGAGCAAGATGCCCGCGATCGGCGGCAGCGACATCTCGACCGTCTTGGCGATCTGGCGGCGATCCATCCCGGACCCGCGGCCGAGCGTGAACATGGCGACGATGACCGCGATGGTCAGCGCGACGAGCGGGTAGCCGATCACGTCGAAGACCTGCTGGACATTGTTCTCGGGGTCGTTGATGACGATGTCGACGATCGCCTTGGCGAGCATCAGCACGAGCGGCAGCAGGACACTGAACAGGGTGACGCCGAAGGAAGGGCGACGGGTGTCGCCTTCTGGGTTGGTCACCGGAGTGGCGTCGAAGGTGTGCGGCGCGTCGACGACGACCCAGCGGCCCGCGAGCTTGCCGAACAACGGCCCGCTGACGACGATGACCGGGATGGCGACCAGTACGCCGAGCGCGAGCGTCGTGCCGAGGTCGGCCTGCAGCGCGCCGATCGCGGCGAGCGGACCCGGGTGCGGCGGCACCAGGCCGTGCATCGCCGAGAGGCCCGCGAGGGTGGGGATGCCGACGGTGATCAGCGAGACCTGCGCGCGACGGGCGACCAGGTAGATGACCGGCATCAGCAGCACCAGGCCGATCTCGAAGAACATCGGCAGGCCGATGATCGCGCCCACGAGCGCCATCGCCCACGGCAGCGTACGAACCGAGGACCTGCCCACGATCGTGTCGACGATCTGGTCGGCACCGCCGGAGTCGGAGAGGAGCTTGGCGAACATCGCGCCCAGCGCGATCAGCAGGCCGACGCTGGTCGCTGTCGCGCCGAAGCCTTCGCCGAAGGAGGTGATCACGTCCATCACGTTGCGTCCCGCCAGCACACCGACCGCGACGCCGCCGAGCAGGAGCGCGAGGAACGGGTGCAGCTTCACGTAGGTGATGAGGATGACGATCAGGGCGATCGAGGCCAGCGCGGCGGCGAGGAGTACGCCGCCGGAGGCGACCGGTGCGACCGGCTCTGGCGCAGCGAGGAGGATCATGCCGCCGCCTCCGTCGTGAAGAGCGAAGAATACGGACGCGGCGGCCTGATGTTGATGTTCACTCGCTTGCGCTCGTTCATGCCGACTCCTTGGAGATCATGGTGGGGGTCAGGTTCTCGGTGGTGAGGTAGCGGTCGACGATCGCGTCGATGTCCTGGTCGATGTCGATGGTCGTGCCCTGCTCGTCGGGAGCGAGTGGCTCGAGGGTCGCGAACTGCGAGCGGAGCAGCGACGGCGGCATGAAGTGCCCCGCGCGGGCGGCGAGGCGTGCCTCGACCACCTCCGGGGTGCCGCTGAGGTGGAGGAGCCGCAGGCCGCGGGCGCGGCTGTGGAGCAGATCGCGGTAGCTGCGCTTGAGCGCCGAGCAGCTCAGCACCGCCCCGGTCTGCTCGTGCTCGGCGAGCCAGCCGCCGAGCGTCTCCAGCCAGGGTTGCCGGTCGTGATCGTTCAGCGCACGGCCCGAGGCCATCTTGGCGATGTTCTCCGGCGGGTGGAAGTCGTCGGCGTCGGCGAAGGGGACCCGGAGGCGCTGGGCGATCGCAGCGCCGACGGTCGACTTGCCGGAGCCGGAGACTCCCATGACGACGAGGAGGGGGTTCTGTGTCACGCGTCACAGGGTGCATCAAAAGGCATCCGTTTGGCAAGGCGGGATGTCATAAAGGATTCTGATTACGTCGCGTTCGGACTGTGCGACGATGCCGCAGTGACGACTTCCAGCGGTGATGCCGTACATCGACTGCACCAGAGCGTCCGAGACGCGCTCGGACGCAGGATCGTCTCCGCCGAGCTGCCACCAGGGGCCGTTCTCACGCTGGAGGGGATCCAGGCGACGTACGACGTCTCGCGCCCGGTCGCACGCGAGTCGGTGCGCGTTCTCCAGGCGATGGGCATGGTCACGACCCGGCGACGTGTCGGGATCACCGTTCTCCCGCGGCAGGAGTGGAACGTCTTCGACCCGCTGGTCATCCGCTGGCGGCTCGACGGCGAGGGCCGGCGCGAGCAGCTGCTGTCACTCTCTGAGCTGCGGCTCGGGTTCGAGCCGATCGCGGCCCGGCTCGCCGCCGAGCGGGCCGAGCCTCAGCACCACGGCGACCTCGCCAGATCCGTCGCCGACATGGTCGTCCACGCCGCCGCCGGCGACCTGGAGGCGTATCTCGAGGCCGACACGACCTTCCACCGAGTCCTGCTCAACGCCTGCGGCAACGACATGCTCGCCGCGTTCGGTGACCTCGTCGCCGAGCTCCTCGCCGGACGTACGCACCACCACCTGATGCCCGACAAGCCGAACCCAACTGCCATCGAGCTGCACGAGAAAGTAGCGATCGCCGTGCGCAACGGCGACCCGGCAGCCGCTGAGGAAGCCATGCGCGCCATCATCGACGAAGCCGCCGAGGCCCTCGCCTCCGCTGACGACCCGCCGGACGGGGATACCGATTGGTGAGCGTGTGACGCCGTGCGGTAATGTTCGGATCGCTTCGAGCGGAGAAATCCACTCGCAGTTTCGGGCTGTGGCGCAGCTTGGTAGCGCACTTGACTGGGGGTCAAGGGGCCGCAGGTTCAAATCCTGTCAGCCCGACAGATCGCCCCTGACCTGCTCATGCAGGTCAGGGGCGTTTTTGCGTCTGTCCGCGAGTTCACCACGTTGCCCGTTGGTGGGGCCATGGGCCCATTCTGGGCTCACGAGGTCGAAATGCGTCTCCATCCGCAACGGGTGATCCGCTGGGCCCGTCTTCGCGGTTGTACTGGAGCAGTCGCGCTCCGATGTGTGTCGGGGGCGGAGAAGGGAGATTGACATGTGTCGTTGGCTCGCATACTCAGGTTCGCCGGTGCTCCTGGAGGACCTTCTGTTCAAGCCGGAGAACTCGCTCGTGGTGCAGAGCAAGCACGCACGGCTGGGCGTGGAGGCGGTCAACGGTGACGGCTTCGGTGTCGGCTGGTACGGCGCCCAGGACACCCCAGGGACCTACCACAGCATCGAGCCCGCCTGGAACGACCGCAACCTCCGAGAGCTCTCGGCCCACGCTTCCGCCGGTCGGGTCTTCGCGCACATCCGAGCGACGACCGGCACGGCGGTCCAGCAGACCAACTGCCATCCCTTCCGTCACGGCCGCTGGCTTTGGATGCACAACGGGGCCATCGCCGACTTCCCGTTGCTGAAGCGCGACCTGACCCTGGCCGTCGGCCCCGGGCTGTTCCCCGACATCGAGGGATCGACGGACTCGGAGCTGTTCTTCTTCCTCGCCCTGACCTTCGGACTCCAAGAGAACCCGCCGGAAGCGGTGGCTCAGGCAGTTGGCCTCATCGAGGAGACGGGGCGACGCCACGGAGTCGAATACCCCATCCAGATGTCGGTGGCGACCACCGACGGGGACACCACGTGGGCATTCCGATACTCCAGCGAGGGCAGGTCCCGATCGCTGTTCCACAACACCGACGTCGCCACACTCCGTCTCCAATACCCCGACAACCCAGTACTGCATCAGCTCTCCGATGACGCACGCCTCGTAGTGTCCGAGCCGTTGGGGGACTTGCGGGGGGCGTGGCGGGAAGTGCCGGAGTCCTCCTGCCTCATCGTCAAGGGTGGCCACGAGGAACTGCAGGAGTTCTCACCTTCGCCTGCCCGTGCGCTGGAATGACGTAGCTAGCGGAGGGGTCTGAGGGCTCAAGACCTGCGTGTACGCCGGTCAGAGGCGCTTCTGTTCCTTGAACCAGATACCGACTCCGGGAGGCGTCGAAGCGGCGGCCGCACGCGTCAACGACTGGCCAATTCGAGACCGCTGAATCACCCGACGTGGGTGATGAGAGAAAGCTCAGACGGCTCTAGGCTTCCAGCGATCCACGACTGGAGGAGGCGGAACCTGCGATGCGAATCTTGCGCGCACGACGAGGCGACGACCCAGACGTGCGTCGGCTCCGGATGAGGCAGAAGCTGGCATCGATCAGCGACGACTTCGGGATCGAGGACGTCTCCGGTGCGGTCGTCGCCCTCGAGTCGTTGACCGGCTGATTGCCGTGACGCTCCGCGTGTCCGAGCCGGCGAAGTCATGACCGAGGGTCGGCAGAACGGCAAGAGGCTCCTCGGTCGGGTCGCCGGCGCGGTGACGGAAAGGGTCGTCGTCACCGTCGACCCCGATATCGTCCTGGAACACGTCGACCTCAACGCGCTGCTCAGCCGGGTGGACCTCGATGCGGTCCTGGCGCGGGTCGATATCGATGCGTTGCTCGCACGGGTCGACCTCAACACGCTCCTCGCCGACGTAGACCTGGACGCCCTGCTGAGGAACGTCGACCTCGAGGCGCTCGTACGCCGCTCCGGCATCCCCGACATCGTCGCGGAGAGCACCTACTCGATGGCTGGTTCCGCCCTCGACCTCGCCCGGCGACAGTTGGTGGGGCTCGACGTCGTCGTCGACCGGGTCGTGGATCGGCTGATGCGTCGGAGCGAGGACGAGCGACGGGAAGGGCCGCCCAACCTGGTTGCGGCCCAGCGAGGGGCGTCCGACCCAGGAACGGCAGCACGATGACCCGCCGGGTGCGCCGCTCGGTGTCCGGACACTACGCGGGAGCGATCAGCAGGGCAGTTGCCGCTGCCATCGACGGCCTTCTCATCGCCGGCCTCTACACGCTGGGCGTCGCCGGTTTCGGCTACCTGCTCGACATGTTCACGTCCACGTCGCTCACCGGCGACCGCTCGACCCTGCTGGGGATCGCTGCTTTCGCGATCTGGGCCTTCTCCTACGTCTTCATCAGCCTCGCCATCACCGGCCGGACGATTGGCAAGGGACTGACCGGACTGCGCGTCGTACGCGCCGACGGCACTGCACCAGGGGTGCGCACCATGTTCGTCAGGACGCTGGTGTTTCCCCTCAGCGTGATCTTCTTCGGGATCGGCCTGCTCCTGATCGTGGTGCAGCGTGAACATCGTTCTGTCCACGACTTGATCGCCAAGACCTGTGTTGTCTATGACTGGGGGGACCGGAGCGCTGAGATGCCGGGACCACTCTCGGACTTCCTCAACCGCGCCCAGTCGGACTCCCCGCAGCGCTGACGAAACCCGCAGGGTGGCCAGGGAATCGCGACTCCGTCGCCCTGACGTGTGGTGCCAATCCTGGGTAACCCGCGTCGGAACGCCGCCCGAGTCATCCACATCGGATGACGCGTGGACAGGGCTCCGCCGCCGATGATGGCAAGGACGTGGCGCCTCAGGGGTGCCTGCAACCAGCAGAGCAGGAGGTGGTGGCATGACCGACCAGATGACCGTGCACGAGAGTGAAACCCTTGACGAGCTCGGCCCTGTCGACTGGATCGTGGTGGAGTTCCCCGGCAGCCGGTTCAACGGCGAGATCGCGCCGACACTGATGGACCTCGTCGACCGAGGAATCATCCGGATCCTCGACCTGCTGATGATCCGTAAGGACGAGGACGGATCGTTCGATGCGTTCGAGATCAGCGACCTCGACGAGGGCGAGATCGGGGGCATCCGGGACTACGAGACCGAGATGGCCAACCTGCTGAGCCAGGAGGACGTGGAGTCCGTCTCGGCGGCCGTCGAGCCGGGCAGCACCGCCGCGCTGTTGGTCTGGGAGAACACCTGGGCCGCACCGTTCGGATCCGCGGTGCGTCACGCCGGGGGACAGCTCGTCGCGAGTGGCCGTATCCCCGTTCAGGCGATTTTGGCCGCTATCGAAGCAGATCTCGAGGAGGAGGACTGACATGCCATTGCGACGCAGGGCACGACGGGGAGTCATCGGCCCCGCACCAGTTGCCAGAACGGCCGCTGTCGTAGGTACCGCCGCCGTCGTCACCCACGGTGTACGCCGGCGGGGTGATCGCCGCGAGGACCGCCGAGACGACCGCCGAGACCGACGACGTTGATATCCCCTCGACTGATGTCCACCGGCTCCGCCCAGGACCTCCTGGCCTCCACCTGAGCGCGGCAAGAAGCGTACGTTCGTCCATCAATCGTTGCGCAGACGGACCTCGGACCAGTCGAGGCCGTCGAGATTGACGACGATCGCCTCCTGCGTGGTGCGGGCGATCACGACGACGGCCTCGGTGTCGGTGTCGGGGTTCTCCTCGCGGTGGGGGACCCACGGTGGCACGAAGACGTAGTCGCCGGGGCCGGTCTCCACGCGGGTCTCGACGGGCTCGTCTCCCTCGGTGTCGAGGAAGACGAAGACCGGGTTGCCGGAGACGACGTAGATCGCGGTCTCGGAGGCGCCGTGGTGGTGGTTGGCAGAGGCGGTCGAGGCGGGGACATGGGTCTGGCCCATCCACAGGTTCTTCGCGCCGACGGTCTTGCCGCTGACCGCCTCGAGTCGTCGCATCCCGGAGGTCTGCCCGGTCTGGTCGACCAGACCGGAGGGAGCCACGTGGTGGAGATGCCGATGGAAGGCGTCGATCTCGGCGGGAACGAGGACACCGCTAGGAGTACGGATGTAGTCCCCCTCGGAGGACCCGGCGGGTACGTGAACGGCGGACATCAGGCTCCTTTGGCCAAGGTGAGGACGGGGTCGTTGCCCGGCAGGGCGAGCAGTGGTCGCAGGACCGCGGCCACCTGGGCGGCCGTCTCCTTGGGCAGGCCGGGTCGGGTACAGACGTAGAGCGGCAGCGGGTCGGGTGTCGGTAGGTCGGGCACCCGGACCAGGCCTTCAGGAGTCTCGCCGAGGGTGGCCATGAGTGCGACGCCGAGGCCGGCGCCGACAGCTGCCTGAACACCGGCCAGCTGGATGGCCTCGGCACCGATGGTTGCCGGGATCGAGTGATCGGCGAGCGTCTCCAGCGCCCGGCTACGAAGCGCGCACGGTTCGTCGAAGGCGACGACGGGCACGGGGCCGGTCGACGCCGGGCGACGCCAGGAGTGGGAGGCGAACCAGGTGAGGGTCAGGTCTCCGACATAGAGGGCCCGGGGATCGTCGGCCTGCTGGATCAGCAGGGCCAGGTCGACGCCACCGGTGCTGAGGCCCTCGCGCAGCTTGTTGCCGCGGTCGATCCGGAATCGGAAGTCGCGCTTCGGCACCGACTGTGCCAGCGCTCTGGACACGTTGGGCAACAGCTGCGCGGCGGCGTGCTCGGTCGACCCGATGGTGACCGTGACCGGGGTGTCGGCGGGGGAGGGACGGAACTTCGCCACGGTCTCATCATGCAACGCGATGATCCGGCGCGCCTGCGTCAGGAGCACCGCCCCGTCCGCGGTGAACCGGGACCCACGACCTTGCCGCTCGACCAGCGTGCGTCCGATCGCGGACTCCAGGCGGCGTACGTGCTGGCTGACGGCGCTCTGTGTCAGGTGCAGCGCGGTGGCGGCCCGCTGGAAGCCGCCGAAGTCTGCGACGGCGACGAGGCTGCGCAGAGGGGCGATATCCAGATTCTGACTCATGTCGATCAGAGTAATACACAATTGATGAGCGTTCGTGATGGTTCAGCATCGTGGAACGTCGTTGGACCCGGTGGCATTTGTCTATCAAACTCATAGACATAAGGCTCTCTGGGAAGAGGGCCACCGCGGGCTGACAACCGGCCGCGGCTGACCACCACGGAGGCAGCATGTCCCGACGCACGATCAAGCTGGGCGCCGTTCCGTACGGCACCGGCGGTCCGGGCCAGCACCGGCTCTGGCTCGACCCGGAGATCCCGGGCGACGCGAGCGTGGACATCTACTGGTTCATCCAGACGGCCAAGCTCGCCGAGCAGGGCCGCTTCGACCTGATGTTCGTCGTGGACAGCCAGTTCATCACCCCGCACAGCCCGCCGCACTACCTCAACCGTCTCGAACCGCTCACCCTGCTCTCCGCGGTGGCCACCCACACGAAGCATCTAGGTCTGGTCGGCACCGCGACCACGAGCTTCAACAGCCCGTTCAACCTGGTACGCCGCTTCGCCTCCCTCGACCTGATCAGCCACGGTCGCGCCGGGTGGAATGTGGTCACCACCGGTGACGCCGGTACCGCGACCAACTACGGGCTCGATGAGCACTACGACTACGACACCCGCTACGGCCGCGCCCAGGAGTACGTCGAGCTCGCCCGGGCCTTGTGGGACTCCTACGAGGACGACGCGTTCGTACGCGACCGTGAGACCGCCCGGTTCCTCGACCCCGACAAGCAGCACGCGCTGAACCACGAGGGCACCTACTTCAAGGTCGCCGGCCCGCTCAACCTGCAGCGCAGCCCGCAGGGACATCCGGTCATCTTCCAGGCCGGCGACTCCGACCAGGGCCGCGACCTCGGTGCGTCCGTAGGGGAGGGGATCTTCACCCATGCTCCCGACATCGGCAGCGGCCAGGCGTTCTACGACGACATCAAGACCCGCGCCCGCCGCTTCGGCCGCGACCCGGACGAGCTCGTGATCATGCCGGGGGTGAAGGTCGTGGTCGGCGACACCGACGAGGAGGCTCGTGAGATCGAGGCCGCCGACCATGAGCGCGACCACGGCTTCGCGGAGGCCCTCGCCGAGTTCGGCCGCCCCTTCGGCTGGCACGACTTCCGCCAGTACGACCTCGACGCACCGTTCCCGGCCGAGGCGCTCGAGCACGGCGAGCGGTCCTTCTTCACCCAGGCCCAGAAGGTCACTCAGCGTGCGGTCGAGAACGGCTGGACGCTGCGCCAGACCGTGGAGGCCACCCGGGTCTTTCGCAAGTCGGAGTTCGTCGGCAGCCCCGAGACCGTCGCCACCAAGCTGCAGGAGTGGTGGGAGGCGCGTGCCTGCGACGGCTTCAACATCGGCGTCGATCACCCGGCCAACTTCAAGCGGATCGTGGAGGAGGTCATCCCGATCCTGACCGAGCGCGGCGTCTTCCGCCGCGAGTACGAGGCCACCACCCTGCGCGGAAACCTCGGCCTTCCGGTCCCGGAGAACCGCTACACCCTCGCTCGCCGCACCGCGACGAGCTGACCTCCAGAGCGCTCGGGCGCCGACCCCACACCCACCTCACCGCCAGAGACGACACAGGAAGACCGATCACTCCCATGGCCAACAAGGCACCCGCTCCCACGCGCAAGCTCTCGACCACGTCATCCACGCCGACCCTGAGCCGGCGCAGCCTGCTCGGCCTCACCCTCGGCGCCGCGGCCGTGTTCGCCCTGGAGGCCTGCGGCTCCGAAACCGGCGCCAGTACGTCCGGTGGACGGATCACCTGGGCCTGGCAGCTGCCCACCACCTGGGACCCGGTTACCTCCTCGGCCGGCTCCGACGTCCAGATGCTGGCGCTCGTCTACGAGGCCATCACCGGCCTCGACGAGAAGGGCAACCCGGTGCCGTGGCTGGCCGAGAAGTGGACGTACAACTCCCAGGGGACCCAGGTGACCTTCACCCTGAAGAAGGGGTTGAGGTTCAGCGACGACACCCCACTGGACGCCGCGGCGGTGGTCAAGTCCATCGAGCGCGGCCGGACCACCGACGGCTCCCTGATCGCGCCCCAGATGGTCGGGATCACCAAGGTGACCGCCTCCGGCGACCTCGACGTCGTGCTCGACCTGGCCGAGGTCGACTACCAGATCCCGGCCCTGTTCGCGGGCAAGACGGGCATGGTCGTCAACCCGGCCGCCTTCGAGAAGGACGCCGCTTCCCTGGCCACGAAGCCGGCCGGCTCGGGGCCGTTCAGCCTGACCACGTACGTCCAGAACGACCACGCGGAGCTGGTGAAGAACGCCCACTTCCAGCTCGCCGACGAGATCGAGGTCGACGAGTTCCATCTCTACCCCCAGCCCGATCCGGCCACCGCGGTCGCCTCGGTCCAGTCCGGCCAGTACAACGTCGCCCGCATCTCCGGCGCCCAGGTCGAACAGGCCAGGCAGGCCGGCCTCGAGGTCCAGATCCTCGACTCGATGTTCGTCTCCTGCCTCGACGTACACGCCGGGAAGAAGCCCTTCGACGACCCCGCGGTCGTCGAGGCGCTCAAGCTCGGCATCGACCGGGAGAAGATCAAGAAGGTCGCCAACTTCGACATCGGCGAGGTCAACTACCAGCCCTTCCCCAAGGGGTACGTCGGCTACAACCCCGAGCTCGAGGGCGTCTACGAGTACGACCCGGAGAAGGCGAAGCAGGTCCTCGCGGACGCCGGCCACACCGGCCCGGTCAAGGGCGAGTTCACCAGCAGCGGCCAGGCCGCGGCCGCCGTCGAGCTGATCCAGGCCCAGCTCAAGGAGATCGGGATCGAGCTCACGATCAAGTCGATCCCTCAGACCCAGCACACCCAGCTCGTCTACATCGAGCACTCCCAGGCGCTCACCTACGACGGTTTCGCCGGCCGCGAGTCGCCGGTGCAGGCCTTCCAGGTCCTCTTCGGCAAGGAGGGCCTGATGAACCCGAACCGGGCCACGAACCCCGACCTGGAGGCGCAGCTCAAGAAGGTCCGGGCCACCCCGACCGACGACCCCGCCTACCCCTCGGTCCTGCAGGAGGCGACGAAGATCGCGATCACCAGCTTCCCCAACACTTTCCTCTACAACGCGCCGCGGATCATCGCCCGCAAGAACGCCTCCGCGCTGCCCGCCTCGCCGAGCCTGCAGCGCTTCGAGGGGGTGACGACCTCGTGAGCGTGGCCCAAGCCGCCTCCTCCAACGCCGCGTACGCCGACTCGCATTCGGACGCAGCAGCGGCACGACCGACCGCCGGCGCGGTCGGCGGCTGGGTCCGCCGCATCCTCAACCTGGTCGCGATCACCGCAGCCGTGCTGCTGCTGGCCTCGGTCATCACCTTCGCGCTCGGGGCGATGGCGAAGACCAACCCGGCCGCGGCGGTGCTCGGCGAGACCGCGACCGAGGCCGACATCGCCCGGCTCGACCACCAGTTCGGTCTCGACCGCCCGCTCGTGGTCCAGTACGCCGACTGGCTCGGCTCAGCGCTGCAGGGCGACCTCGGGGTCTCCTGGTTCACGACCGTCCCGGTCGCCGACAGCATCGCCCAGGCCCTGCCGGTCGACCTCTCGATCGCCCTGCTCGCCATCGTGCTGGCGATCCTGATCGGCGGGGCGGCCGGGATCGGCGCGGCGCTGAGCAACGGGGGAGTCGTCGACCGAGCGGTCACCGTCGTCTGCTCCCTGCTCGGCACGCTGCCGCCGTTCGTGATCGGGATGGCGCTGATCGTGGTGTTCGCGGTCAAGGTCAAGCTGCTTCCCGCCGGCGGCTACGTACCGATCGGGGAGAACCCGGCCGAGTGGCTCCGCTTCGCGATCCTGCCCTCCCTCGCGCTCAGCCTCGACGTGGCGGCCTCGATCGCCCGGCAGCTGCGCACCTCGCTGGTCGGGGCGCTGCGGGAGAACTATGCGATCGGCGCCCAGATGCGCGGCTTCGGTCGCCGGCGGGTCCTGTTCGGTCACGTCCTGCGCAACGCCGCGGCCCCCACGCTGGCCGTCATCGGCCTGGCGATCCCGCTCGTCATCGGCGGTGCCGTCATGACCGAGAAACTCTTCGGCCTGCCCGGCATCGCCCAGCTCGCCCTGCAGTCCTCGGAGAAGGGGGACGTACCCGTGGTCCTCGGCACCCTGCTGGTCACCGCA
This sequence comes from Nocardioides sp. NBC_00850, assembly GCF_045207335.1. Taxonomy (NCBI): domain Bacteria; kingdom Bacillati; phylum Actinomycetota; class Actinomycetes; order Propionibacteriales; family Nocardioidaceae; genus Nocardioides; species Nocardioides sp. NBC_00850. Next base: position 4,115,468 of record NZ_CP108845.1, on the reverse strand, counting down.
GTCGTCGTGGTCATCGCCAGCCTGGTGGTCAACGTCGCCCAGGCCGCGCTCGACCCGGCCGCCCGCGGCACGAAGGGCGGGAGGCGATGAGAACGCTCAAGGCCCTGTGGGCCCAGCCCGCCAGCCGGTTCGCCTTCGCGGTCCTGACCGTGATCGCCTTCCTGGTCGTCTTCGGCGGCGCCCTGGCGCCGTACGACCCGCTGCGGCAGTTCAGTGACGAGGTGCTCCAGGCCCCGTCCGGGAAGCACCTGCTCGGCACCGACTATGTCGGACGCGACGTCTTGTCGCGGCTCATGGCCGGCACCCGGCTCTCGGTGGTCGGCGCCCTGGAGGCGGTCGCGATCGCGGCTGTGCTCGGCGTCCCGTCAGGGCTGGCCTCGGCCTGGATGGGCAGGGTCGGGGAGTGGGTCTCGCTGCGGATCGCCGACACCCTGATGATCCTGCCGTTCACCGTCTTCGCCATCGCCGTGGCCGGCACCATCGGCAACGGGCTGCAGCAGGCGATGGTCGCGGTCGGCGTCCTGATCAGCCCGATCTTCTTCCGGGTCACCCGGGCGGTGGCCCTCGGCCTTCGCCGGACGCAGTACGTCGAGGCCGCCGAGCTGATGGGTGCGAGCCAGTGGTGGACGCTGCGCAAGCACATCTGGAGCAAGGTGCTTCCCAACGTCGCCGTCGCCGCCGCGCATGCCACCGGCGCCAGCCTGCTGGTCGTGGCTTCGCTCTCGTTCCTCGGGATCGGCGTCCAGCCGCCGGCCCCGACCTGGGGCGGGATGCTCTCGGCCGACCTCGGCTACCTCGCCCAGCAGAGCTGGGCACCGATCTTCCCGGCGCTCCTGATGATGGCGACCGTCGGCTCCCTCAACATCCTGGCCGACGGCATCCGTGACGCCGGCACCCAGCGCCGCCGCCCGTCCCGGGCACGTTCGCGGAAGGAGACCGTCGATGTCGCAGTCTGAGTTCGACACGTACGCCACCAGCCCCCGCACCCTCACCGTCGAGGACCTGCAGGTCAGCGTCGGCGACCACCTCGTCGCCGTGAAGGGCGTCTCCTTCCAGATCCGCCGCGGCGAGGCCGTCGGCCTGGTCGGCGAGTCCGGCAGCGGCAAGACCCTCACCTGCCGCGCCGTCCTCGGGCTGCTGCCCGAGACCGGTGAGGTCGACGCCGGCACCATCACCCTCGGCGAGGGAGCCGCCGCCGTCCACCTCACCGGCGCCGCACGCCCCACCTGGGACCGCGTCCGCGGCACCCGCATCGGCGCCGTCTTCCAGGACCCCGGCTCCTATCTCAACCCCAGCATCAGCGTCGGCCGCCAGCTCGTCGAGCAGCTCCGTGTCCGCGGCGGACTCGGAAGGACCGAGGCCCGCGCACGTGCCGTCGAGCTCTTCGGCGAGGTTGGCCTCCACGACCCCGCGGGCGTCTTCCACCACTACCCCCACCAGCTCTCGGGCGGGATGCTCCAGCGCGTGCTGATCGCCATCGCCGTCGCCTGCGATCCCGAGCTGCTCATCGCCGACGAGGCCACCACCGCCCTCGACGCCGTCATCCAGGCCGAGATCCTCGAGCTCATCGCCCGGCTTCGCCGCGACCACGAGCTCTCCCTGCTGCTGGTCACCCACGACCTCGCGGTCGTCGCCGAGACCTGTGACCGGATCCTGGTGATGTACGGCGGGGAGATCGTCGAGTCGGGTCCGACCGAGCAGGTGCTCACCGACCCTCGCCATCCCTACACCCGGGCCCTGCTCTCGGTGGCCACCATCGGCGACTGGTCCCGTCGCACCCTCGAGATCATCCCCGGCCAGCCGCCGGCAGCGGGGGAGCGGATGCCGGGTTGCCGGTTCGCCCCGCGCTGCCGGTACGCGGCCCAGGCGTGCCTCGGGGCTCCGGTGCCCCTGACCGAGATCGGGCCCGGGCGCAGTGCTCGCTGCGTACGTCTGGACGAGCTGGTCACCGACGCCTCTCCCATCCCGGATCGAATCGAGGCCTCCGCATGAGTACGCCGCTGCTGAGCATCACCGACCTCTCGGTCACCTACGCGCCTCCGCGCCAGGGCACGCACCTCGGCACCGGTGCCGCACTGCGAGACGTCAGCCTCGAGGTCCGCACCGGCGAGATCCTCGGCATCGTCGGCGAGACCGGATCGGGCAAGACGACCCTCGCCCGCGCCACCGTCGGCCTCGTCGCGCCGGCAACCGGGTCGATCGTCTTCGACGGGGCCGACATCGGCGGGTTGACGGGGGCCGCGCAGCGCCGGTTCCGTCGCAGCGGCCAGGTCCAGCTCCTCTTCCAGGACCCGCTGCGCTCCCTCGACCCCGACCTGACCGTCAACCAGATCGTCTCGGAGCCGCTGGCCGTGGGTGGCGTACCCCGGAGCAAGCAGCGCGCCCGGGTCGAGGAGGCCATCGGGCTAGTCGGCCTCGACCCCGCTGCCATCGGCGACCGGCTCCCGCGCCAGCTCTCCGGCGGTCAGCGGCAGCGCATCGCGCTGGCCCGCGCCATCGTCACCCGCCCCAAGCTGCTCTTCTGCGACGAACCGGTCAGCGCCCTGGACGTCTCCAACCGCAACCTCGTCCTCAGCCTGCTGGACCGGCTACGCCGTGAGCTCGGCCTCGCCGTCGTGATCATCGCCCACGACCTGTCCTCCCTGGCCGGGATCGCCGACCGGATCGCTGTCTTCTACCGCAGCCGGCTCGTCGAGACCGGCCCCGTCGAGGAGGTCCTGACCCGCCCGGCGCATCCCTACACCGGGCTCCTCACCGCCTCCGCGCCCTCGGTCGGTCACGAGGACCGGCTCCGTCCGGCCGACATCCGGCCCGCGCCGGACGCCGATCCCTTCCCCGACGGACCCGGGGCCTGCGTGTTCGCCACCCGGTGCCGGTTCGCCCACGACGCCTGCCGGCAGCAGCCGTCCACCCTGCCGCTGCCGGGTGCCGCCGAGCGGAGCGCCGCCTGCCACGTCGCCGCCACCTGGCTCGCCAGGGAACCGGCTTGAGCCGTCCTACCACCAACTCACCGTCAGCGACCTTCCGGCACTCCGCCGGCAGACGAAAGGACCGAGCATGACCTACGACAACGTCGAGATCCTCGGCATGATCGGCACCGCCGACGCCTCCGAGATCCGTCCGTCCGACGGCACCGTCATCGACCCCGACTACACCGCCCGCTTCGCCCAGGCACACGAGGACGGCGGCTTCGACCGCGTCCTGATCGGCTACGGCTCCGGCTGGTCCGAGGGAACCCAGGTGGCCGCGTACGCCGCCGCCCGCACCGAGCGGCTCGGCCTGCTGATCGCCCACCGGCCCGGAGTCGTGCACCCGACCCTGGCCTCGCGGACCTTCACCACGCTCGACCAGTTCTCCAACGGCCGGGTCGCGCTCAACATCGTCACCGGCAGCAGCGACATCGAGCAGCGACGCGAGGGCGACTTCGTCCCCCACGACGAGAGGTACGCCCGCACCGACGAGTACCTCCAGATCCTCCGGGCCGCATGGGACACCAAGGGCCCGCGGAACTTCGAGGGCACCTACTACCGCTTCGAGGGATTCACGCCCCAGGTCTTCCCCTACGCGGAGCGCCACCTGGAGCTCTTCTTCGGCGGCAGCTCCCCGGCGGCGTACGGGGTCGGGGCCAAGCACGCGGACACGTACATGCTCTGGGGTGAGCCGTTGAAGCAGACCGGCGAGCAGATCGCCACCATCACCGAGAAGGCCGCCGGGGCCGGACGTACGCAGCGCCCCAGGGTCTCGGTCTCCTTCCGGCCGATCCTCGGCAAGACCGATGAGGCGGCCTGGGAGCGCGCCCACAGCATCCTGGACACGGTCAACGGCGAGATCGGCGCCCAGTTCAAGCAGAAGGTCAACAAGCTGCATCCGCAGGGGGCCGCCCCGGAGAACGCCGGCTCGCAGCGGCTGCTCGCGGTCGCGGAGACCGGTGACCTCCACGACCGCTGCCTGTGGACTCCGACCACCAAGGCCGTCGGTGGAGGCGGCAACTCCACCGCCCTGGTCGGGTCACCGGAGACCGTGGCCGCCGCGATCCTCGACTATGTCGAGATCGGCGTGAACACCGTGCTCATCCGTGGCTACGACCCGCTCCAGGACGCCATCGACTACGGCCGCGACCTGCTCCCGCTGGTCCGCCAGGAGCTCGCCCACCGCGCCGCCCGGACCCGCGTCGCGATCTGACAGGAGCAACACATGACCATCGTCACCGAGACCACCATCCCCACCGCATGGGACGAGCCGCCCGGGGGCACCCCGCGCGGCACCCTGATCGTCCTGACCGGACGCGGGGAGACCGCGGCGACCTACCAGCGCTTCGGCAGACGACTCTCCGCCGACGCCTACAAGGTGCGGCTCGTCGAGACCGACCTGCGCGACCTGGGCGCGGCACGCGCCGAGATCGAAGGACACCTGGCCGACGCGTCCCTGCCGGCGCCCAAGGTGCTGGTCGGCAGCGATGCGGGAGCCACCCTGGCCGCGGCCGTGATCAACGACGTCACCGCGGACGCCGCCGTCATCGCCGGGATCGCGCTGCCTGACTCGGCCACCATCGACGGCTGGGAGGACGAGGTCGAGGCCCGCAGCGCCTGCCCGGTCCACCGCAAAGTGATCGGGGAGGACGACGGCTTCGGCAGGGGAGCGTTGAGCGCGAACCTTCCCGGCGAGTGGTCCGACCTGAGCCTCCCGGTCCCCGAGAAACCTGTGCTGGTCGTGCACGGCGACGCCGACCCGGTCACTCCCGCCGAGCAGGTGATCAAGACGTACGCGGAGGCCCCCGCCGTCCACCGCCGGCTCGTCGCCGGTGGGCGCCACGACATCCTCAACGACCTCTCGCACCGCTCCGTCGCGGCCACGATCGTCACCTTCCTCGAGTCGCTCAAGCTCGGCAGCGACCTCCCTGCCATCGTCTACAAGGCGTAGGAGACTTCCGATGACCGTCTCGCCCCTGCCCACCAACCAGGACCTCGACCCCGCTGCCCTGCGCAAGGCGTTCGGCATCTTCCCGACCGGGGTGGTCGCCGTGGCCGCGCAGGTGGATGGTCGGCCGACCGGCCTGGCTGCCTCCTCCTTCACGAGCGTGAGCCTCGATCCACCGCTGGTCTCGTTCTCGGTCGCCGCGACATCGAAGACTTGGCCCGACCTACGCCGGGCCTCGCATCTGGGCGTCACCGTGCTGGCCGAGCACCAGGGCGACGCCTGCCGCCGGCTGGCGGGACCTGTCGAGCATCGCTTCGACGGCGCGGCGTACACCGTGACCGAGGATGGCGCCGTCGCACTCGATGACGGGCTGGCCCTCTTCGACTGCACGATCTACCGCGAGGTCGAGGCGGGTGACCACATCATCGTGCTGCTTCGACTGCACGCGGTGGCTCACCCCGACGCCGGCAGCCCGCTGATCTTCCACCGCAGCGGTTTCGGGAGGCTCGCCGACACGGCGTGAGCCGCCGCTTCACGATCAAGAGTGCAGCTGCAGGCTGAGGAGGCGTTTGGTCGCGCGCGTCTGAGCGACGTAGAGGTCGCGCGGACCGGCGTCACCGGCGGTTCGTACGCCCGCAGGGTCGATGATGATCACGGTGTCGAACTCCAGCCCACGAGCCTCGGGCGCGGCGACGATGGTGGCGCCGGCCCCGTCCACATCGGCCTCCATGGCGAGCGAGCGCTCGGTGGTGGCGATGACTCCGATCAGGTCGCCCGGGTGCTCGTCGGCGATCTCGGTGATCAGGGTGCTCAGCGTGGAGCGGAGGCTCTCCTCGGTCACGTCGAGGATGCGTGGCTGCTCTCCGTGCCGGATGGATCTGGAGAGCTGCTGATCCGGGGCGATCTCGGCCAGCAGCGGTTCGGTGGCAAGCAGGATCTCGGTCGTCGTACGGTAGTTGACCGTCAGTCTGTGGTGAGCGAACCGCTCGCCGACGAATGGCTTCAGGGCCTCGTCCCAGGTCCGAAGGGTGGTCGAAGGGCCCGCCTGGGCGAGATCGCCGACGACCGTCATCGACCGGCTCGGGCAGCGGCGCATCAGCGCGCGCCACTGCATCTCGGTGAGCTGCTGGGCCTCGTCCACCACGATGTGGCCGTAGCTGCTCTCCGGGGCCCCGTCGACGAGGGCGCGGGCCTCGTCCAGGAGGGCGAGGTCTGCGTCGCTCCACCCGTCGCTGGGGCCGACGCCGAGTTCGTTCAGCAGGTCGCGGACGAGATCGTCGGCGGCGAGTCGGGGCCAGATCCTGGTGATCGCTCGATCGATGGACGGGTCGCCGAGGAGATCCTCGCGGATGCTGTCCCAGTCGATGTCCAGATCATCCGTGGAGGGATCGTTGCCCGTGAAGCGGTCGAGATCGATGCCCAGGTGCGCTTCCAGCTCCTCCTCGAAGTCGGAGACCTCCTTCGCGGTACGCCGCTCCAGCTCGTTGACCAGGTCGTCGACGACGTACTCGATGAAGAGCTCACGAGCGCGGTTGTGCCCGATGTCGCCCTGCAGCGCCTGGCGCCGGGCGGCGTCGACCACGGCCGGGTCGAGTCTCACCGTGTCATGGGTGGTCTTCAGCTCCAGCGGTACGCCGTGGGGCTGGTGGTCCCGCACCGATCGGGCGAGGGCATCGGCCAGCGCCGCGCGCCCCTTGATCCGCGCGACGTGGTCCGGCTCGGTCCGCGTCGCCTCGACGCCCACCAGATCAGACATGGTCGCGAGCCGTACGTCGTTCTCGCCGAGCGAGGGCAGCACCTCGGAGATGTAGGTGAGGAACCGCCGGTTCGGCCCGAAGACGAGCACACCTTGGTCGGCGATCGACGCGAAGGCGTACAGCACGTAGGCCGCGCGGTGCAGGGCGACGATGGTCTTGCCGGTGCCGGGACCGCCGTCGACGACCATCACCCCGCGATGGGGAGACCGTACGATCTCGTCCTGCTCGGCCTGAAGCGTCGCCGCGGCCTCGTGCATACGTCCGGTCCGTGCCGTGCTCAGCGCGGCGACCAGCGGGCTGTCTCCGACGAGGTCCACGGCCGTCGGCGACGTACCGTCGAGGATCTCGTCGTTGACGTCGACGACCTCGCGCCCGTCGAGCCGTAGGTGCCGGCGCCTGCGTACGCCCATCGGTGCGGCCATCGTCGCCGCGTAGAACGGGCGCGCGGCCTCGGCCCGCCAGTCGATCAGCAGCGGGTTGCCGGCCTCTGTGCGCAGCCCGATCCGACCGATGTGCAGCGACTCGCCCTGATCGGAGCGGTCGATCCGCCCGAAGCACAGCGAGTGCTCCGCGGCCTGCAGCTGCCGGATGCTCTCGGTCAGCTGCGCGACCTCGAGATCCCTGGCATACCGCTCACTAGGCCCATCGACAGGCGCCGCGACCGCCCGATCCTGTGCTGCCCGTCTCGCGCTCACCTCGGCGTGGAGAAGCGCGTACATCGCGTCGACCGACCGCTGCTCCTCCTCGACCTGACCGACCCTGCCCTGCTCGCCCACGTACCCCCGCCTTCCGTTTCCGGGGGTCAACTATGAGCGGCGGCCTGGGTAAAGACAACGTTGATCTTTTGCCGGATCCGTGGCCTCTGACCGAGTTTCAGTACCCGGTCCCTCGCTTGACCTGCGCCCGCTCGGACGGATGGGCGCCGCCCTTCTCGTCCAGCGTCGCGCAGGCGTCGGCGAGGTCGCGGGTGAGCCGCTCGACCTGCTCGCGACTCATCGTCTCCTTGACCAGCGCGCGCATGATCTTCACGTTCTCCGCGTTGGGCGGCAGCGTGTACGCCGGGACCATCCAGCCGCGCTCGGCCGAGAGCTGCCAGGCGATGTCGGACTCGTCGTACGTCGTGCGGTCACCGGTGAGCCGGAACGCGACGAGCGGGAGTTGCTCGAGGTCGTCGCCGATCACCTCGAACCGGCCGCTGTCGCGGAGGTTCTTCGCCAGCGCCTTGGCGTTCTGCTGCATCTGCTTCATCACGTACGTGTAGCCGTCGCGACCCAGCCGGACGAAGTTGTAGTACTGCGCCAGCACCATCGCCGCACCCGTCGAGAAGTTCAGGGTGAAGGTCGCGTCGGTCTTGCCGAGGTAGTTCTCGTAGAACACCAGCTCCTCGGCGAGGTCGGACTTCTCGCGGAACACCAGCCAGCCGATCCCGGGGTAGACCAGCCCGTACTTGTGTCCGGAGACGTTGATCGAGCGGACCTGCTCGAGGCGGAAGTCCCAGGGGGAGTCGGGGTAGAGGAACGGCCACACGAAGCCACCGCTGGCCGCGTCGACGTGCAGCGGGATGTCCAGGCCCTTGTCGTTCTTGACGTCGAGCAGCAGCTGGTTGATCCCGACGACGTCGTCCATGTGTCCGGTGAACGTCGTGCCCAGGACGGCGACCACGCCGATGGTGTTCTCGTCGAGGTGGGGCGCCACGTCATCGGGGCCGATGGTGTACCTCTTCTCCTCGAGCGGGACGATCCGCGGCTCGACGTCGAAGTACCGGCAGAACTTCTCCCACACGACGTGGACGTCGCCGCCGAACACCAGGTTCGGCCGGTCGACCGAGGCGTTCGCGGCCTGCCGGCGCTGCTTCCACTTCCACTTCAAGGACAGGGCGCCGAGCATGATCGCCTCGGACGAGCCCTGAGTGCGACAGCCGGTCGTCTCGCCGGGGGCGTGGTAGAGGTCGGCGAGCATCCGTACGCAGCGCTGCTCGATCTCGGCGGAGATCGGGTACTCCGCGTGGTCGATGAAGTTGCGGTGCAGGTTCTCGGCGATGATCCGCTGCGCCTCCGGCTCCATCCACGTGGTCACGAACGTCGCGAGGTTGCGTTGCGGGTCACCTTCCATGACCAGGTCCTCGCCGATCAGGCGCATCGCCTCGACGGGGCGCATTCCGGTCTCGGGGAAGACGGTCGACGGGGCGGCCTCGGTCAGGAACCGGTTGCCGTAGAGCCCTTCGGCCTCTGTGTCGCTGAGTCGTGTCATTGCTGAACCACCGTTCTTGTCGTAGTGGGTGTGTCGAATGCCTGGATGACCCCGCCGACCGCGAAGCACGCTGCTCCGGCGAACGTCCCCCAGTTGACGAGCCCGGTATCGATCGCGCTCGAGGTCGCCGGGCGGGTGAAGGCGGCGATGCCGGCGAGGAAGAAGAGGACCGACCCGACCTGGTTGACCGCGACGACCCACCAGCCGACCAGGTGGGTCAGCACCCGAACGTGCCCCGCGCCCACGTCGAGCATCGCCAGGTGACCGGAGACCAGGAAGCAGACACAGCCGGTCATGTCGGGCAACCAGATCCACCCGTCGGACTGACGGGGCGTCAGGCCGGCGGCGAAGGCGGCGATCAGGCTGACGGCGAAGAACAGGGTCCCCACGAACAGCACGAACGCGCTCAGCCAGCTGCGCGGGCGCGACCGGAGGCCCCGCGGGCGCATGCGTTCATCGGTGTCGGCGTTGTCGGCGAGCAGGATCGAGACGTAGCCGCCGAGCGAGAAGAAGCAGCCCCCGACCAGGTACGTGATGTTGACGGTGGGCAGGCTGGTCACGCCGAGCTGGGCGAAAGCCGCCCCCAGGGCGAACAACGAGCCACCGAGAACGAAGGCGACGGCGGCGACGCGGTTGAGCCGGGTCGACCGACGCGTCAGTACCTGGTCCATGGCGGCGGCCACCCTCCCTCTTCCTAGGCACCGTCATCCTCGACGGGCCAGGTCGTGGCGTCCTCATCCGGTCCGGGTGAAATCCAACTGCACCGGCTGCCGGAAACCCTCGTGCTCAGACGACGCCGTGCTCGAAGGCGAAGGCCGTGGCGGCGGTGCGGGAACGGACGTCGAGCTTGGTGAAGATGTTGGAGAGATGGCGGGCGACGGTCTTCTCGCTGAGGACCAGGTCGGCGGCGATCTGGGCGTTGCTGCGGCCGGAGGCGACCAGGCGCAAGACCTCGGCCTCGCGGGCGGTGAGGCCGGCGGGCAGGGACGCGGGTGCGAGCAGACCGTCGGCCTCGTCGGCGGCGGGCCGGGCGCCGATCTGGCGGAAGACCGTACGAGCCGCCTCGAGCTCGCGCCGGGACGACTCGGTGTCGCCGACGCCGGCCAGTGCGCGCCCGGTCAGCAGCCGCGCCTGGCTCCGCTCGTAGGTGGCCTCGGCCCGGGCCCACAGCTGCTGGGCCTTGCGCAGGTAGGGGAGGGCACCGGCGGGGTCTCCCGCGGCGACCTCGACCGCGCCGTGCGCGTGCGCGGCGGCGGCCTCGAGCCAGACGCAACCGAAGTGTCCGGCGAGCCCGTCCAGCTCGTCCGCGACCTGTCGGGCCCGGTCGGCCTCGCCGGCACCGAGCAGCACCTCGACGGCGGCCGGCAGGAGCCGGCATCGCTGCACGGGACCATCGGTCTCCACCAGCAGCCGCTCGACGGCGGCGAGCGCCGCCGCGCCCTGGCCGCGAGCCGACCAGAGCAGCGCGAGGCCGGGCTGCGGGTCGAACCCCCGGTCGGCCGCGCGCTCGTAGGCGGCGTCCGCCTCGGTGTGATCGCCGCGCAGCCGGAGCACCTCGCCGGCCTCGTACGCCGCCAGCCCGGCCGCATCCGGTGCGTTCACCTCCTGGTAGCGGCGGGTCGCATGCTCGAACTCCTCCAGGGCCTGCTGCCACTCGCCGTGGAGCCGCAGCAGCTGGCCACGGTGGACCGCGCACTGGCCGGTGAACGTCAGCAGCCCGGGCTGAGCCGCGCACCAGCGTTCGAGGGCCGCGGTCCACTCCGCCACCCGGCCGAAGTCGCTGATCTCCTGGCAGCCCTCGATCGCGGTGCAGTAGACGTGCCCGGCCACGACCGGGGAGGCCTCGCCCGCGATCACCCGGATCATGGACTCGTCGAGCAGGGCGAGGCCCTCGGCGACCCGGCCGGAGTAGAGCGCCATCCGGCCCTGGGAGCAGAGCCCCAGCGCGGTGAGGTCGGGGTCGTCGTAGCGCCGGCCGCGCTCGGCGACCTTGTCGGCGAAGCCGCCCGCCGTGGCGAAGTCGCCGGCGCTCAGCGCCCGGAACATCCGCAGGAAGTCGACCCAGCCGAGCTCGACGCCGTCGTCGAGGTCGGCGACCAGGTTCTCCGCCCGCGAGGTCCAGCCGCGGGCCAGGGCACTCTCCCCGTGGACGTGGGCGGTCATCGTGATCCGGAAGGCGCAGCGAACCGAGCGGCCGAGGTCGGCGGCGTCCTGGCTCTTGCGGAAGGCCCGGTGCAGGGCGGTGACGGTGTCGTCGTGGTGTCCGGTCAGCTCGGCGGCGACGGCGAAGTCCTCGAGCTCCTCGGCCGAGAGCACCTCCGGGTCGGCTCCCGACCAGGCTGCGTACGCCGCGCCCCAGTCACCGCGGACGAAGTCGGCGCGGGCGCTCTCCAGCAGGATGTCGGCCACGGCAGGCACCTCCACTGGAGAGCGTACTCGGATCAGGCGGCCAGCGAGTGGGGTGCGGCCTGCCGCATCCGGGCCGTGACCCGGTCGGCGACCAGGGCCGCGTCGCGGCCGGCGCCCGCGAGGAGCATCGAGCTGAAGGCGTACTGGAAGCTGAGGCCGCAGAAGAACAGCCCGTCGGCCTCCGCCACCACACCGCGCATCTCTCGCGGCCAGCCGTCCTCGTCGAGGACCGGAAGATGGATCCAGTCGAAGGCCTGCCGGAAGCCGGTGGCCCACACGACGTTGGCGACCTCGCGCGGAGCGCCGTCGACCACGGGAAGCCCGTCGCGGACCTCCTCGACCCTCGAGGTGACCCGCTCGACGTCGCGGTCGGCCAGGTCCGAGCGCTTCACCCGCAGCATCGGCCCGCCGTGACGCCGCACCTCGGGCATCTCCTTGCGGCCGATCGGCGTACGCCGGGTGATGACGTGCCGCCACGCGAAGAGCAGCACGGGGAAGATCACGTGCATCACCGGCGAGTCCAGACGCGGCGGGATCTCGCCGCAGTCTCGGCCGGCCAGGATCGTCGGCCGGGACTCGGCGACCTCGAAGGCGATGTCGCAGCCGGAGTGGCTGGCGCCGACGACGAGCACCGGGCCCTCGCGCAGCTGTCCGGGGCGGCGGTACTCGCTGGAGTGGAGCTGCAGGATCGACGGGTCGAGCTGCGCCGAGATGGCCGGGACGTTCGGCGTACGGCCGAAGGAGCCGGTCGCCACCACGACGTTGTCGCAGGTCCAGGTGCCCCGGTCCGTCGTCACCCGGAAGCCGTCACCGTCCCGCTCGAGTCCGCTGACTCGGGTCTCGAGCCGCACCGGCAGCTCGAAGGTCCGGGCGTACGTCTCCAGGTAGTCGGCGACGTCGTCCTTGCCGGGGAACGACCATCTCTTCGCCGGGAAAGCCAGGCCCGGCAGGGAGTCGTACTTGGCAGGGGAGTAGAGCCGGAGCGAGTCCCACTGGCGCCGCCAGTTGTCGCCGACCCGCGCGTTCGCGTCGATGATCACGAACGGGCGGCCACGGCGCCGCAGGTGGTAGCCGGTGGCCAAGCCGGCCTGCCCGGCGCCGATGATGATCGTCTCGATGTGTGTGGTGTCCATGCTGATGACGCTAGGTCCGCACGTCGCGGCTCCGCGTCGGTCGAATGGCGCATTCGCCTGCGGTGGGTAGTGGGTCGATCTACCCATGGGGCAGCTGCCGGGAATTCCGGGCACGGAGCGCCGAGTTGGGGCGATACTCGGAGGATGACGAACCAGCCCCCGGAAGACTTCAGCAAGCTCCCGCCGTCGGTGCCACTGGAGGAGACGATCGCCTACCAGCTCGAGGATGTGATCCCGCGCGGCCCCGAAGGTGGCGGAGAGGCGGTCGACGGCGGTGGGGACGGCGACTGAGCAGTCTCTGGAGCAGCGGCTACGGGCGGCGATGATCGCCTGCCGCGAGAGTGTGTTCCCGGCGTATGCGAGCCCGGCGGAGGTGTTCGACGGGCTGGCTGAGGCGTGCCGGGAGCTGGGGATCGAGGAGTGGGACGTCTATGCCGAGCGGGGGCCGGTCGCGCGGCTCGAGGCGGAGGTCGGCGAGCTGCTCGGGAAGCCGGCGGCGTACTTCCCCTCGGGGGTGATGGCGCAGCAGGTGGCGCTGCGGATCCACGCGGACAACGCGGGCAACCGACGGGTCGCGATGCCCGACCTCTCGCACCTGCTCGTCCACGAGGACGACGGGCCGAGGATCCTCCAGGACCTGCTGATCGAACACCTCACCACCGGGCGTACGACTCCCACGAAGGCTCACCTGGACGCCATCCCGGGGCCGCTGGCTGCGTGTCTGGTCGAGATCCCGTTGCGCGACGCGGGCTGCCTGCTGCCGACCTTCGACGAGCTCGCGGAGCTGGCCGAGGCGTGCCGTGAGCGCGGGACCGCGTTCCATCTCGACGGCGCCCGGATCTGGGAGTCGCAGCAGTGGTTCGGCAAGCCGCTGGCTGACATCGCCGGCCTCGCGGACACCGTCTACACCAGCTTCTACAAGGGTCTCGGCGGGCTCGCCGGCGCCGCGCTGCTGGGCGATGAGGACTTCGTCGCGCAGGCCCGGCTGTGGCGCCACCGCATGGGTGGCACCCTCTACCGGTCCACCGCCGAGGCGGTCGCCGCGCTGGTCGGCCTGCGGGACCGGCTCCCGCACATCGGCCAGTGCGTGATCTGGGGGAGGGCGTTGGCCGCCGCGCTTCCGGCGTACATCACCGTCCAGCCACCCGTGCCGCACACCAACACCTTCCTGCTGTACGCAGCGGGCGACCCGGACCAGGTCAACACCCGTCTCCTCGCCGAGCTGGAGGAGCAGTCGCTCGCATTCAGCAGACCCTGGACGGCGGCCGAGGAACCGGGTCGGATGGTGACCGAGATGACGGTCGGCCAGGGCGCCCTCGGCCTGGATCCCTCGACCGTAGCCGGCCACCTCGCCGCGCTGCTGGATTGCGGCCCCGGCCCTGCCCGGCGCCTCACCCGTCTCGGGTGGTGCGTCGGGGACCGCCCCGTTCCTACGCTCGACGCATCGCGATACCCCACGCTTCTACCGGAGGATGTTGAGAGATGGGCTCCCATCAGGTCGAGACCTCACCGACCGCCAGGACCGGGCAGGTGCTCGTCCCCGGCGGCCTGGATCTGGTGGGCAGCGATCGCTTCTACCCCGAGGAGCGCCCGGTGGTCGAGGTCGCCGTGAGTGATGTGTGGTGGGATCCGCACCCGGTGACGAACGCGCAGTTCGCGGCCTTCGTGGACGACACCGGGTACGTCACCGTCGCCGAGCGCGATCTCGACCCCGCCGACTTCCCGGGTGCCGACCCGGCACTGCTGGTGCCCGGTTCGCAGGTGTTCACGCAGGCGCCGGGTCCGGTCCCGTTGCACGACTGGACCCGGTGGTGGCGCTGGCAGCCCGGTGCCCAGTGGCGCCACCCCGACGGCCCCGCAGCCGACGTGGGGAGCCGGCCCGGACGCCAGGTGGCGGACTGGACCGAGGTCCCGGACCACCCGGTCGTGCACGTCGGTTGGGAGGACGCCGTGGCGTACGCCCGCTGGGCCGGCAAGGAGCTTCCGACCGAGGCCGAGTGGGAGCACGCCGCCCGCGGTGGCCTCGTCGGCGCCGACTACGCGTGGGGTGACGAGCTCGCCCCGGGCGGGCGCCTGATGGCGAACACCTGGCAGGGACAGTGGCCGTGGCGCAGCGAAGACCCGCGCGGCCACGACCGCACCAGCCCGGTCGCCTCCTATTCGCCGAACGGGCATGGTCTCTACGACATGGTCGGCAACGTGTGGGAATGGACCCGCACTCCGTGGACGCCCGACCACCGTGACCTCATCGCCCCACCTCACGGCAGGGCCGGGGCGGGTGCGCCCTCGCGGCAGGTCGACGTCGCTGCGCCCTCCTGCTGCGGCGGAAGCCAGCGCCCCGGCACCGGCGCCGAGAAGGTCAAGGAGACCGATCGGATGGTGACGAAGGGCGGGTCGCACCTGTGCTCGCCGCAGTACTGCCGCCGCTACCGGCCCGCCGCGCGCCAGGGGCACGGGGTGCGGGACACGACCTCGCACGTCGGGTTCCGCTGCGTCGCGCGCACAGGCGACTGAACCGGTTTCCCCCGGGGATGGCTCCGGTCCGCGACCGGATGGCTCCTCGCCCACAACCACGTCATCAGCATCGTGGTGCTCCTCGCCTTCGGCGTGCTGTTCGTCGGTCGCGGGCTCGCACAGGTCACAGCCTGAGCGCCGACCGACGCGAACCGACCTCGCGGCCACTCGTTCGGTGATATTTTTGGGCGACCACCGAAGTCCTACTGAAGGGCAGTTTCATGTCGGTTCAGTTCGAAGTGCGCATCGATGGAATGACCTGTCACCGCTGTGTCGAGACCGTGACGAGCGCTCTCGGTGGCCTGGAGGGCGTCGAGGGGGTCGTGGTCGACCTGAACCCGGGTGCCGTGTCGAGCGCCCGCGTCACCGCCGACGGACCGCTTGAGCCGAGGGTCGTCAGATCCACGCTCGCCAAGGCCGGATTCACGATCGCTCGCGAACCCTGACCGGCCGAGGAGTCGTCCGTGCCCGGCCTCGGCTCCCGTCAGCACTTTCCGGCCCTCACCGCCGAACCTGATCTCGTCTACCTCGACGCCGCGTCCGGCACCCCCTGTCCCGAGCCGGTCATCGCCCAGCTCACCGCCGAGCTGCGCGGGCCCGTCGCCAACCCCGGCAGGGGCGGACACCCGTGGGCCCGGGACGCGCTGCGCCGCTTCGAGGAGGCACGCGCCACCGTCGCCGCGTTCCTCGGCACCTCGTTCGCCGACGAGGTCGCCTTCACCCGCGGCGCCACCGGCGCGATGGCGTTCCTCGCCGACCGCTGGGGACCCGCGGCTCTAGCGAACGGTGGGGACATCCTCTACTGCCCCGGCGACCACCTCTCGACGGTTCGGCCGTGGCTCCGGCTCGCCGAGCGGATGCGACACCAGGGCGTCCGGGCGGTGGCGTACCGTCGCGACCGGCTGGGGCGCATCGACCCCGACGACTTCGCCCGAGCGGCGAGCGACCGCACCTCGGTCGTCGTCGTCACCGACGTACACAATCTCCACGGCACCCGGGCCGACCTCGACGCCCTGGCGATCCCGCCGGCAGCGACGGTCTGTCTCGACTGCTCCCAGAGCGCTGGGCGGCTGCCCCTGCGTCTGGCCGAATCCCGGGCCGACCTCGCCGTCGTCTCGGGCCACAAGATGTTCGGGCCTCCCGGCACGGGCACGGTCTACGTACGCCGGGATCAGCATCATCGGATCGCGGTCGACCGGGCGGCCGCGCGGAGCGGGCCGGCGCGACACGTCTCGCCGCTCACCGACGCCGCCGAGGAGGGCAGCCTCGACGGCGCCGGCGCCGCGGCGCTCGCGAGCGCGACAGCGTTCCTCGACACCATCGGCCTCGACCGCGTCGGCGGCCACCTCGCCATGCTCACCGCCCGGTTCGCCGACGGCGCCGCCCGGATCGGAGGCGTCGCCCTCCTCGGGCCGCCGGTCGACACTGGCCGACCGCACAGCGGCATCGCCGCCTTCTCCCTCGACGGCCAGGCGGGCGCCGACGTGGCCTTCGCCCTCGAACGCCACGGTGTGTACGTACGCGCGGGCGACCACTGTCTGGACGGGCCGCGGGAGGACGCGGTCCGGGTGAGCTTCCACCTGTACAACGACGAGAACGACGTCGACCGACTCCTGCAGGGCCTCGCCGCCGCTGCCGAAAGGGACTGACACGTGCAGAACGAAGGCATCAGGTACGACCGCGCCGACGCCGCCCGCATCCTGGCCGAGGTCGCCGGTGCCGACTTCCTGGCCGGCCCGGCCCCGGCAGTCGCCGAGGTGTCGGTCGACTACCGCGTCGAGGAGCTCAGCCCGGAACCCGGGGGACCGCTGACGACCGGACAGCGGCGCTACCTGGAGTCCTACATGCGGCCGTGCCGACCCGACCAGGTCGTCAGCGCGACGCACCGCATCACCTGGCGCGACTCCCGTGGGATCGCGAACAGCGGCCACATCGGGCCGGGCCCGCTCGGCCCGATCCTGCCGATCGCGGCCCGAGAGGCCGTGATCGCCGTCGGTGACGCGATCGCCGAGGCCGATCCCGTCACCGCGCGTTCGGACGCGCTCGACGACGACGCGCTCGACGTCCTGGCCGACACGACCACCGACCAGGAGCCTGCCGAGATCTTCCGCGTCGGAGCCGAGGCCGCCGGCCGAGCGCTCGTCCAGCACGGCATGCTCGCCGGACAGGTCGGGATCGAGGACCCGGTCGAGTTCGCCGAGGCGATGTGGGACTCCGGGCTCTACGGCACGGTGGCCTCGACCTGGTTCTGGGAGCTGCAGGCCTCCACCTACCGCAGAGGCATGATCCCCGCGAGCCTGGAGGGGACCGGCGGCCGGCTGCGTTACACCGCCGACACCGTCGCGCTGCTCGCCGAGATGAAGCGCCGCACCATCGCCGACGCCCACGACGTGATGGACCGAGCCCGCGAAGAGGGGCTGGGGGTGCGTGCCGCCATCCAGCGCTACCACGTCGAGCTCGACCAGATCTCGCGACAGTACGCCCTGCTGCCGGCGGGGGAGCGGCCCGTCTGCCTCGGGCAGCGGGCCCATCAGGTCGACGGGCAGCGCGTCCAGCCGCTCGCGGCCGTCGCCGAGGCGCTCACCGGGGCGTTCCGGTCCGCGGTCGAGTCGGTGCGGATCGCCGAGATCCCCGAGTCCGCCGCGAGGGACGTACGTTTCGCGGCGGGGGAGCACGAGTTCGGGGTCCCTGACATGACCTGCCGGCACTGTCGGGTGACGATCACGGCCGTCTTCGACGCCCAGGCGGCCGAGCTGATCGAGGTGGACCTGCACGGGAAGCGGGTGCGGGCCAGGTTCACCGACGCCGGGCAGCGCGACCGGGTCTTCGCCGACCTGCGCGACTCCGGCTACACGGTGGCCGACGGGTGAGCCAACGCTTCCCGCTCCCGGCCGCGCGGCACCCGATCGCCGCCCGTTTCCTCGCCGACGCTGCTGCCGTGGCCGAGGCGATCGAGCGGTTCGGGTCACCGCTCCACGTGGTATTTCCCCAGGTCATGGCCGAGAACGCCACTGCGCTCGCGGGCGTCCTGCGGCGTCACGGCGTGCCGTACGAGATCTTCTATGCGCACAAGGTGAACGCCTCCACCGCACTGCTCGCCGAGGCGTCCGCCGCCGGGCTCGGTGCGGACGTGGCCTCCGCGGCCGAGCTCGACCGGGCCTTGGCCGCGGGGTTCACGCCGGACCGGATCGAGGCGACAGGTCCGAAGTCGCCGACGTTCATCGAGCGGGTCGCCACGCTGGGGGTCACCGCCAACGCCGACGACCTCTGGGAGCTCGACCGGCTCGCCGCTGCCGCGCCGGCCGGCAGCGCCGTCCCGGTCCTTCTGCGGCTCTCCGGGTTCGCCTCGCCGGCGGTGCCGCAGTCCCGGTTCGGGATCGAACTCGCCGATGCCGACGCCGCCCTAGAGACCGTACGCCGTGCCCCCGGCCTCGATCTGCGCGGTGTCGCGTTCCATCTCGACACGGCCGACCCGGCAGCCCGGGTGGACGCGCTGACCGAGTCGATGGCGGTCGTGGCGGCCGCCCACCGGAAGGGCCTGCGGCCCTCGGTGATCGACATCGGCGGCGGATTCCGCCAGCGCTTCGTCGAGGAGCCCGAGCCGTTCCAGCGTTACTCGCAGGCGGTTGCCACCGCACCGGGGGAGCTGGTGTGGCCCGGTCACGACCTCGGGCTCCGGCGAGCTGGAGCGGTGGCCGGGGCACCGGCCGCGCACAAGTACGGCAACCACCGCCCCGCCACCGACGTCCTGGAGCGGTTCCTGGCCGCCGAGATCGAGCGGCGACCCGTCGCCGAGGTCCTGCGCGAGTGCATGCTGACGCTGTGGATCGAACCGGGCAAGGCCCTGGTCGACCACGCCGGAGTCACCCTGGCCTCGGTGCTCTACCGCAAGCGCGCCGCCGGGCGCGACCTGGTCGTGCTGGACCTTTCCCGCAACCAGGTGACCCCCGCCGACCAGGAGGTCCTGCTGGACCCGGTGCTCGTCGGCGGGAGTGGTGAGCCTCCGGCGGAGGGTGTGTTCCTCGCCGGCCGGCTGTGCCTGGAGTCCGACCTGGTGAGCCGCCGCAAGGTGTTCCTGGAGTCCGAACCGAGCAGCGGCGACGTACTCGCGTTCGTCAACACCGCCGCCTATCAGATGGACCTGTCGGCCTCCTCCGCCGGCGGGCATCCGCCGCCGCCCAAGGTCGCGGCGGTCTGGGACGGCGAACGGTTCGCCTTCGTCGCAGACGACCACCACGGGAGCTGACCATGCGTTACGACAGCGTGCTCGACATGATCGGCGACACCCCGCTGCTGCGGCTCGATCCGGCCGCCCATGGAGTGCCCGAGGCCGAGATCTTCCTGAAGCTGGAGTCGGCGAACCCGTTCGGCTCCGTCAAGGACCGGGTCGCCTGGGCGCTGCTGCGCGACCACATCGGGACGATCGTCGAGGAGGATCAGGTCGTCCTGGAGGCATCGAGCGGCAACACCGCGAAGGCGCTCCAGATCATCGCCTCGATGCACGGGGTCAGGTTCAGGGCCTTCACCAACCGGGTCCGGGTGCGCGAGGTCCGCGAGATGCTGTCGCTGCTGGGCGCCGAGGTGACCGAGATGCCCGGACTCTCGGAGTGCCCGGACCCGACCGCGCCCAACGACGTGTTCGGGGTGATCGGCGACCTCATGGCGGGCGAGCCCGGCCGCTATCACCACACCTCGCAGTACACCAACGAGGACAACCTGCGAGCCCACTACGAGCAGACCGGTCGCGAGATCTACCGCGACGCCGGCCCGGTCGACCTGCTCGTGGGCGGGCTCGGCACCACCGGCTCCACCCGAGGAGCTGCGACGTACCTGCGCGAGCGCAACCCGGAGACCGCCGTCGTCGGCGTCGTCGCGGCGGAGGGGGACTTCATCCCCGGCATCCGCTCGGCGGCCGAGATGTGGGAGGTCGGGCTCTTCGACCCCGGCTTCTACGACGCCATCGCCGCCGTCGACTCGGCCGACGCGATCTCCGCGAGCCTCGAGCTCGCCACCCGGCACGGCGTGCTCGCCGGCCCCACCACCGGGGCGGCCTATGCCGCCGCTCGGGAACGGCTCCTGTCCGGCCCCGGGGGCCCGGTCACGGCGGTCGTCATCGCGTGCGACCGGATGGAGCCGTACCTCTCCTACTACCGCCACCGTCGTCCTGACCTGTTCGGCGCGGCGAGCCCCGCTCCTGCCGAGGAGGCGCCTTCAGCGGTGCCTGAGGACATCGAGGCGTGGACCGCGGCGGGTGAGCATGTGGTCGTGGTGGACGTACGCACGGCGCTGGCGTTCCAGGCCGGTCACATCCCGGGGGCGATCAACCTCCGCGACGACCTGCTCGAGCAGGTCATGGCGGCGGGGATGCCGTTCTCCGAGGCGTCCCGGGTGGTGTTCGTCTGCCCGACGGGTGACCGGTCGGCGCGGTTCGCGGCTCGCGCCGCCGCGACGGGTCGTCGGGCCTACAACCTCGAGGGCGGCGTCCTCGGCTGGCGCGACAGCGGCCGCCCGCTCGCGGGAGTCTGATCCGTCGGTACGTCACACCCTCACGCGGGAAGGAGGACGAGCATCGTGCCCATCCCGGCGGCCATCAGCCCGTGGCCGAGGGCGGGCAGGCGGTGCTCGCGCACCGCGGTCGCCCGCACCAGCCACCACAGCACTCCGGCCGCGCAGACCACGACGAACAGCGAGTTGACCGCGATCGCCCAGCCAGGAGGGTGGCCGGCCGGTGCGATCGCCACCGCGCTGCCATGACCCGCATGACCCTCGAGACCGCCCACGTCAGCCATCAGTAGCGGCATCGCGGCGAGCATCCAGATCATCGCGGCGTTGAGGCCGAGATGACCGAGCAGGTCCGCGCGCCGGGCCCTGTCGCTCGCGCCCCGCAGGGCCGGGAGCAGCGCCAGGGCCAGGACCGCGAAGAGCGCGACCTGCGCCCAGACGGCGACGTCCGAGACGATCACCCAGATCATCAGGATCATCGCCGCGCTCATCACGGCGTGGTTGAGGTGGAGAACGGTCTCCGTGCCCGACGGTGGGCAGACCACGAGGATCCAGATCCCTGCGGTGCCGGTGAGCACGAACGCGACGGTCAGCAGAAGGTCCCAGGGAGGATCGACCACACCCACAACGTACTACCGCAACGCCGCCGAGGAGGCCGGTCGCCGATATCGGTGCCGCGGTGCGGCAAACGGCTGGCTCAGGCGTCGAGATCCTGCGCGACGAGCGCGGCGATGGTGTCGACCGCGGCCTGGTCGGGGCCGGTGACCTCGACCTTGTCGCCGTTGGCGGCGCCGAGCGTCATGATCAGCAGCGACGAGGCCGCATCGACCGGCTCGCCACCGGGAACGGCGAGGGTGACCTCGGCGCCGAGCTCGTCGACCTTCTCGGAGATGATCGCGGCGGGGCGGGCGTGCAGGCCGACGGCGGAGCCGACGGTGACGGTCTGGGTGGGCATGATGCTCCTTCGGTGGTGTGTTTAAGGGGTCAGCTGGTCGCGGCGGCCGGCACCGGAGCGCGGCCGACGGACTTGAGGGCGATCACCATGCCGGCGCCGACGATGACACCGGCGGCCAGCGCGATCAGGTAGCCGAGCACGTTGGTGACGGCGAAGAGGACGAAGATGCCGCCGTGCGGTGCGCGGACGCCGACGTCGAAGAGCTGGGAGAGGCCGCCGGTCACCGCGCTGCCGACCATGATCGCCGGGATGACGCGCATCGGGTCGCCAGCGGCGAAGGGGATCGCTCCCTCGGTGATGAACGAGGCGCCGAGCAGCCAGCCGGCCTTGCCGTTCTCGTGCTCTGCGGGGGTGAAGAGCTGGGGGCGTACGACGGTGGCCAGCGCCAGCGCGATCGGCGGGACCATCCCGGCGAGCATGACCGCGGCCATGATCCGCAGCTCGGGGGAGTCGGCGGCGAGCGAGGCGGCACCGACGCCGGTGGCGGCGAAGCTGTAGGCGACCTTGTTGAGCGGGCCGCCCATGTCGAAGGCCATCATCAGGCCGAGCACGGCGCCGAGGGCGACGGCGCTGGTGCCGTCCAGGGCGGCGAGGCCGTCGGTGAGCTGCTCCATCAGCCAGTTGATCGGCTTGCCGAGGACGATGATCATCACCAGGCCGGCCAGGATCGAGGTCACCAGCGGGATCACCAGCACGGGCATCAGACCGCGCGCCCAGCTCGGGACGCGCCATCCGCTGACCCAGTGGGCGATCACGCCGGCGAGGACACCGCCCGCGATCGCGCCGAGGAAGCCGGTCGCCGGCGCCGCGACGCCGTCGGCGTTGACGACGCCGAACAGGTTGGCGGCCAGCGCACCCATGATGAATCCCGGGGCGATGCCGGGGCGGTCGGCGATGGCGTACGCGATATAGCCCGCCAACGCGGGGATGAACAGCATGAACGCGGTCTTGCCGATGACGAAGAACAGGGCGCCGAGGTAGACCGCGAGGCCGCTGTCGAAGAGGGCGTGGTCGAGACCGAGGGCCTGTACGTCGGGGAGGTTGGTCAGGGTGTTGTCGACCATGACCGCGCCGTAGACGTCGGTGATGTCGTAGCCGCCGAGCAGGAAGCTCAGCGCGATCAGCAGGCCGCCGGCGGCGACGAACGGGATCATGTAGGAGACGCCGGTCATCAGGACTCGGCGGGTCCGTCCGCCCCAGCTCTCCGAGGCGGTGCCGGCGGACTCCGACGAGTCGCCTCTGCCGGACTCCACGCGGGCGGCGTTCGGGTCAGCGGCGGCGGCGAGCGCCTCGGCGATCATCGCGTCGGCGTCGTCGATCGGACGCTTCACGCCGGAGGAGACCAGTGGCTTGCCGGCGAAGCGGCTCCGGTCGCGGACACCGACGTCGACGGCGAAGATGGCGGCGTCAGCGCGGGCGATCGTCTCGGCGGGCAACGGCGTCGCCCCGGCCGAGCCCTGGGTCTCGACCGCGATCTCCACGCCGGCCCGCGCGGCCGCGGCCTCGAGGGCCTCGGCCGCCATGTAGGTGTGGGCGATGCCGG
Organism: Nocardioides sp. NBC_00850; assembly: GCF_045207335.1. Taxonomy (NCBI): domain Bacteria; kingdom Bacillati; phylum Actinomycetota; class Actinomycetes; order Propionibacteriales; family Nocardioidaceae; genus Nocardioides; species Nocardioides sp. NBC_00850. The sequence goes on along the minus strand of NZ_CP108845.1, from coordinate 4,092,488 downwards.
TGGGGCAGGCGGTCACCGCGACCAGGGTGCGCTTCTCTGTCGCGGTCTGGGCTGGTTCGGGCTCCGGCGCCGGTTTCTGAGCGGCGACCGGCACTTCGCCGACCGCGTCGAGAATGGTCTGGGCAGCGTGCTCGGCCGAGTCGGTCTCCCGGAGGGTCTGGCCGAACTCAGGACGGGCCAGCGCACGGGCCAGCTTGGTCAGGATGGTCAGATGCGTGGCGTCGCCGCCCGCCGGTGCCCCGATCAGGAAGGCGAGGTCGGCGGGGCCGTCCTTGCCGCCGAAGTCGACCGGGGGTGAGAGCCGGGCGAAGGCGACCACGGGCTCGTCGACCCCGGACGTACGGCAGTGCGGGATGGCCAGGCCGCCGGGGAGGCCGGTGGCGGAGACCTCCTCGCGGGCCAGCGCGTCGGCGACGAGCGCGTCGAGGTCGGCGGCCCGGCCGGAGTCGGCCACGCGCTGGGCCAGGGCACGGATGACGTCGTGCTTGTCATGGCCGAGATCGGCGTCGAGGGCCACGAGCTCGGGGGCGATGAGTGCGGACATCAGAGTCCTCCGGTGATGGGGTCGAGGTCGCGTACGGACACGAGGTCGGCACGGACCTGGGGTGGGGTGGGGAGGGTGGTGCCGGGGAGGCCGGCGGCTGCACTGCCGTACGCGACGGCGAGCCCGAGACGTTCGGAGGCGGAGAGTCCGCGCAGGTCGGCGAGGAGATAGCCGAACAGCGAGCTGTCGCCGGCACCGACCGTGCTGACGACCTCGGTGGGCGGCGGCGTGGCGTGCCAGGTGCCTTCCTCGGAGACGAGGACGGCACCGTTTCCGCCAAGGGTCGCGAGCACGGCGGTGACGCCGCGGTCGACCAGGGTCCGGGCCGCCGCGGCTGCCGCGGCCGGGTCGTCGAGGGAGTCGGAACCGGTGATCGAGGCCAGCTCCTCGGCATTGGGCTTGAGCAGGTCGGGCGCGCCGGCGGGGAGCCCGGCGGCGAGCGCCTCGAGGGGTGCCTCGCTGGTGTCGACGGCGATGCGGGTGCCGGTGGCGCGGAGCGCGCTCACGACCTCGGCGTACCAACCGGAGGGCGCCTCGGGCGGCAGCGATCCGGCGAGGACGACCCAGCGGGCCTGCTCGGCCTCCTTGACGAGCCGGGCCGCCAGGGCGTCGAGCAGCGCCGGGGTCGCGGTGGCGCCCGGTCCGTTGAGCTTGGTGGTGGTGCCGTCGGGCTCGGTCACGGTGGTGTTGATCCGCGGCCGGCCGGCGGGTCCGACGGTGACCACGTCGAGGCCCGAGGCCCGGAGCTCGGTGACCATCGGGTCGAGGTCGGGGCAGGGAAGCACGGCGCGGGTGGGAACGCCCGCGGCGTACGCGGCTCCGGAGATGTTCACGCCCTTGCCGCCGGGCTGCGAGGTCGTCGTGTGGGCGCGCAGCACCTCGCCGCGGCGCAGCGGGCTGGTGAGCATCACGGTGTGGTCGATGCTCGGGTTGGCGGTCAGGGTGACGATCATGCGATCAGCACCTCCAGGCCGCTCTCACGGAGCTCGTCGGCGACGTCGTCGTCGATGTCGCTGTCGGTGACGAGCACGTCGACGTTGCCCAGCGCGGCGAAGCGGAGCGTGGTCTCGACGCCGATCTTGCTGGAGTCGGTGAGGCACACGACCCGGCGGGCGGCGTTGACCAGCGCGCGCTTGGTCGCGGCCTCCTCGTGGTCCGGGGTGGAGAGGCCGTGGGCCAGCGTCAGCCCGTTGGTCGCCACGAAGGTGACGTCGACCCGCAGGCGGCTCAGCGCGTCCACCGTCTCGGCGCCGACCGCGGCCTGGGTGGCCGGACGGACGCGACCGGGCAGCAGGTGGAGCTCGATCTGAGGGCTGCCGGCCAGCATGGCCGCGACGGGGACCGCGTGGGTCACCACGGTGAGCTGGTGGTCGCGAGGGAGAGCGTGGGCGAACCTGCTGGTCGTCGTGCCGGCGTCGATCGCGATGGTGCCGCCGGCGGTGGGGAGGAGCGCGAGCGCGGCCCGGGCGATGCGGTCCTTCTGTGCGGTGAAGGTCTGCTCGCGCTCGCCGAGCGCGGACTCGAGCACGGCCATGGTCTCCACCGGCACCGCGCCACCATGGACCCGGCGGACCAGGCCACGTCGCTCCAGGGTGGAGAGGTCTCGCCGCACGGTCTCGGTGGTGACCTCGAACCGCTCGGCGATGTCGGCCACGGATATCCGCCCGCGTTCGGCGACGAGACGGGCCGTCGCGATCTGTCGCTCCTCGGCGTACATCGCGGCCTCCTTCATGATCGGTGTGGTTTCAGGTGGGTTTCGGCGTTGTGAATGCCCACATATGTTGTTTTAGGCCCGAATGTGTTGACTCGTCAAGGGGTTAGGGCAGATATTTGTGGTCATGGTCACGTCTCACTCATCTGTCCTCTCCGGCACTCCGGTGGTCCCGGGGATCGTGCTGGCGCCCGTCCACGTGGTGCGGACCGAGGTAGATCCCGCCGCACTGGAGGCCTTCGAGCGGCACGGCTTCGATCAGCCCGAGGACGCCCTCGCGGCCTACGAGGCGGCCGCCACCGCCGTGGCCGACGGGTACGCCCGCCGGGCCGAGACCGCCTCCGGTGCAGCAGCCTCCGTCCTGAGCGCGAGCGCGGGCCTGGCCCGGGACAAGGGGCTGCGGGTCGCCGTCGAGAAGCACCTGCGCGCGGGGGAGGGACTGGTCGCCTCCGTGGTGGCGGCGGTGGAGCAGTTCGCCACGCTGTTCAGCGGGATGGGTGGCCTGATGGCCGAGCGGGTCACCGACCTGCGCGACATCGAGCGCCGGGTCCTCGCCCACCTCGCCGGCGAGCCCGAGCCCGGCGTGGACGTGCCCGAGGGGCGGTGCGTGCTGGTGGCCGCCGACCTGGCGCCCTCCGACACCGCCGCTCTCGACCCGGCCCGCGTGGTCGCGCTGGTCACCGAGCGGGGCGGCCCCACCAGCCACACCGCGATCATCGCGCGCCAGCTCGGCATCCCGTGCCTGGTCGGCGTGGCCGGCGCGACCGGCATCGTCGCGGGGACCCCTGTGCTCGTCGACGGCCAGGCCGGGATCGTCGACCTGGAGCCGGGCCCTGACGCCGCCGCCCGCGCCGAGGCCGACCTCGCTCGGCGCCAGGCCGTGGCCGCCTGGACCGGGCCGGGACGTACCGCCGACGGCCATCCGGTGGCGCTCCTCGCCAATGTCGCCGACGGCTCCTCGGCACGCGACGCGGCCGCCGGCCAGGTCGAGGGCGTGGGCCTCTTCCGCACCGAGCTCTGCTTCCTCGACCGTCGCGAGGAGCCCACCGTGGCCGAGCAGGCCGACGTCTATGCCGAGGTGCTCGCGCCGTTCGCCGCCCGCGGCCACGTCGTCGTACGCACCCTGGACGCGGGCTCGGACAAGCCCATCGCCTTCGCGACCCATGAGGGCGAGGAGAACCCGGCCCTGGGCGTACGCGGCCTGCGGCTCGCCGCCGACAACCCCGGCCTGCTGGAGCGCCAGCTCGACGCCATCGCGATCGCCGCCGAGCGCACCGGAGCGGACACCTGGGTGATGGCGCCGATGGTCGCCACCGTCCAGGAGGCCGCCGACTTCGCCGCCCTGGTCCGCGCCCGCGGCCTCAAGCCGGGCGTCATGGTCGAGGTGCCGGCGGCCGCGCTGATGGCCCACCGGATGCTGGAGGTGGTCGACTTCCTCTCCATCGGCACCAACGACCTGACCCAGTACGCCATGGCGGCCGACCGGCTCGCCACCGACCTCGCCCACCTCACCGATCCCTGGCAGTCGGCGGTGCTGCAGCTCATCGCCATCACCGCCGAGGCCGGGCGTACGGCCGGCAACCCCGTCGGCATCTGCGGCGAGGCCGCCGCCGACCCGCTCCTCGCGCCCGTGCTCGTCGGGCTGGGCGTCACCTCGCTGTCGATGGCCCCCGCGGCCGTGGCTGCCGTCGGTGCCCGGCTCGAGTCCGTGACCGCCGGACTGTGCGACGAAGCCGCCGAGGCCGCGCTTGGCGCGCTGTCACCGCAGCAGGGCCGCGAGGCGGTCGCGAAGATCCTGGGGTGACCGGCCGGCGACCGCATCGCTGGAGGTGGCTCCGACCAAAGCCGGTGCGCCGCCCGCCTGGCGGGGCTATCGTCCGGGCTCGTGTGGATAGTTCCCGTGATCGTGCTCCTGGCTCTGGTCGGCTTGCTCACCATTGTCGTGATGATCCTGCGGGGTGCAGTGGACGTGGCCACGCCAGCGACTTGGACGGTGCCGGGTGCGGCGTTGCGTGCTCTCGGCCTCTTGGCTGGCGGGCTTGCGCTGGGCATGTACGCCTGGGGCCTCGTCCATGTTGCCGGAGCTTGGCTGGACGCGGCGGACGGAGGCACGAGCTCGTCGCCACCGCCTCCGTGCCGCGATCACCTCGACAAAGCACGTGCGCTGCAGGTTGCGGGATATGACGTCGACGTCATCCCGCCCGGGTTCAGCTGCGAGCTCACCGACGGCACGAGCGTTGAGATTCCCGTCGTCCCGGCGTACGTCACGCCGGCAGTGATGGCGCTCGGAGCCATAGCCGTAGTAAGCCTCGTCGCATCCGGCAGAACGCAGTCGCGCACAGCAGGCATGTGACCGATCTCGAACGGACTTCGGGCGGTGTTGGCACACTTGTGGATGTGCCCGCCCGCTACGCGTTCGCCGAGACCTGGGACCTGCCGATGTCGACAGAGGTCGTGCGCGACGTACTGGTCGACCTGGAGCGCTATCCCGAGTGGTGGCCGCAGGTGCGGGCGGTGGCGAAGCTGGGGGAGGACGATGCCCTGCTCGTGTGCCGCTCGGCGCTGCCGTACGACCTGGAGATCGTGCTGCACGCGGTCAGCCGCGACCTGCCGACGCTGGAGGTCGGTCTCGGCGGCGACCTGGACGGGTTCGCGCGGTGGACGCTGACGCCGGCGCCGGGCGGGAGCCGGATGGTGTTCGAGCAGGAGGTCGTCGTAGACGGCCTGCTCGGCCTGGCCTCGTCCTTGCTGAGGCCGGTGCTGGCCTGGAACCACCGGCAGATGATGCTCGGCTGCCGAGAGGGGCTGGTCGCAGCGGTCTAGAGCGCCGAGCCTTTCTGGTATTCGGCCCACGACAGGTTCCAGTCGCCGAAGCCGTTGTCCCACTCCATCCTCCGGTCGGTGCCGGTGGTCTCGACGACGTCGCCGATGCGGGCCAGGCCGTAGAGCCAGGCGGCGTTGGCGGTGGAGAGGCCGGTGCAGCCGTGAGAGACGTTGGCGTAGCCCTGGGACCCGGTCGACCACGGCGCGGCGTGGATGAACTCGCCGGAGTTGCTGATCCGCATGGCGTACTCGACGTCGTCGAGGGAGTAGTAGTCGCTCGAGCCCTGGTCGGAGATGCCGATCGTCTCCGAGCGCATCTCCTTGACGCGGTGCTTCTCGGAGATGACCTTGATCCCCGACCGCGTGGTGAAGCCGGGCTTGCCGGTGGTGATCGGGATCGTACGCAGCAGCTTGCCGTTGCTGAAGACCTTCATCTGATGCGTACGCGCGTTGACCTTGAAGACGTGCGCGTCACCGACCTTGTAGGTGGCGGTGCGGCTGTGCTGGCCGTAGACGTCCCCGCCGGCGGAGGCGCCGTTGATGTCGAGGTCGACCTTGATGGTGGTGCCGGGCTTCCAGTAGGCCTGCGGGCGGTAGCGGGCCTCGGTGTCGGAGACCCAGTACCAGGACCCGGTCTGGGCCGGGGTGGAGGTGACGTGCATGCGCTTCTCGAAGGAGGCGTGGTCCTTGACGGGCACGTCGAAGTAGACCGCGACCGGCATCCCGACGCCGACCTCGGACTTGTCGACGGGGACGATCGTGGCGAAGGTCTGCTGGGCCAGGGAGAGCGAGCGGGTGGTGAAGCTGCTGGTGACCTTGCCGGTCTCACCGGTCGCGGTGACCGTGTAGCGCAGCGCCGGGTCGAGCAGGTCGTTGGCGGTCCACGTCTTCTTGTCCTCGGAGAGCGAGCCGGGCACGGTGCGTCCGTCGGGCTTGGCGACCTTCACGCTGGTGAACTCGCCCGAGGTCGCGGTCACCGTCACGGTGCTGTCGACCGGCACGTCCTTGGCGCCGTCGGCGGGGGAGATCGTGGCGGTGAGGGGCTTCGCCGAGGGCGAGGCGCTGGCCGACTCGCCCTTCGCGGCGGACTCCGGGCTCTCTGAGTTCCCGGCGCAGCCGGAGAGTGCGATCAGGGCCACCACGGCCACTACGACAGGAAAAGGACGAACCCGCATGGGATAACTATGCGGTAGGCGGCAACCGAATTCTCGGCGTGTCCGCGCGTGTGCTGAAGGTTGTGGTGTTGTCGGTGCTGCCACGTACGGTATCTGCCGATGAGTGACACTCGCGTCGAGGCGGCGTACGCCGGGGCTCTGGCCGCCTTCAAGAACCCGATGCTCGACCTCCTGCACGGCCGGTTCGCGCCGTTCGTGGTGGCGGTGCTCTCGGTGACCTTCACCTCCGAGCGGGCCGCCGTGCCCGTGGTGGACGCGCACGCCGAGATCGGCGACATGCTGGACCGGCTCCGGGCGACCGGCCACGCCGAGAGCGAGGGTGGCGAGGTGATGCTGCCGGTCGGCACGGCGCGCGAGCTGTGCCGCCAGTGGGTGCGCGCCGGGTGGCTGCTGCGCCAGATCGAGGGCGAGGACGAGGTCTACCGGCTCTCCGCGCATGCGGTGGGCGCCCTCGAGATCGCCGGCCGGGCGAGCGGGTCGCGGGCACGGGTCTCCGAGTCACGCGTCAGGACGCTGCTGGAGGCGGTCGAGCGGCTCGCCCTGGACGCCGACCCCGACGTACTGACCCGGGTGGCGCGGCTGACCGAGGAGATCGCCGAGCGGCGCGCCGAGATCGCCCGCCTGGACCGCACCGGTGTCGTCGACACCGTCGATGACGACACCCTGCTCGAGCAGGCCGAGAACATCCTCCACCTGACCCGTGAGCTCCCCGCCGACTTCGCGCGGGTGGTCGAGTCGATCCGGGCGATGCAGCGTGACGTGGTGACCGACCTGCGCCAGGACGTACGCCCGGCCGGCGAGGTCCTGCGTGAGTACCTGCAGCGCGGCAAGGACGTGATGGCCTCCACGCCGGAGGGCAAGGCGTTCGCCGGTGCGCTGCGGATGATCGGCGACCCGCGTCGCCTCGACGACCTCGCCACCAACCTGCACACCGTGCTGCGACACCGGTTCACCAGGCAGATGGGTCCGCCCGAGCGGGCCGAGCTGGCCGCGGTCGGACGCCGGATCGAGACGGGCGTCGCCGAGGTCCTGGCTGCCCAGCAGACCGCCTCCCACGTGATCACCACCCAGGTGCGTACGCACGACCCGGCCCGCGACCGGCAGGTCGACGACCTGCTGCGCGATGTGATGGTCGGCTTCCAGGCCTGGATGCCGACCTCGCGGCCGGCGGAGTCCGTCGAGCCGCTGCGCCGGCTGCCCGTCGCCGACCTCGGTCACCTGCGCCAGTCGGTCAGCGAGCTGCGACCGCCCGAGCCGCCGGCGCCGCTCGCCGACTGGGGCGACGTGGAGAGCGCGGTCGAGGACACCAAGGCCTGGGGTGGTCCGGGCTACCGGGCGATCGAGGCCCACCTGGACGCCTATCTCGCGGCCCGAGGTCCCGAGGAGCCGGTCGACCTGGCCGAGGTCTTCGCGGCCGCGCCGGAGGAGATCCGGCGACCGGTCGACCTGCTCGGGCTGCTCGAGATCGCGCATCGCCGCGGGATGGCCGAGACGGGGGAGATCTCCACGATCGAGGCGGTCCGGGCCGACGGGGTGCGGCGACGGTTCGCGTTCGGCGCAGTGAGGCTCAGCGCATTGATGGCGGCGGATGGCAAAGGGGATGGGCGTTGAGTGAGACCGTGAAACCGGCCGAGGCTGAGGTTGACCCTCAGGTTGAGGTTGAGGCTGTGGCCTACGGCAGCGAGCCGGAAGGCTTCATCGAGCCGGTCTCGATGGAGGACGACCCGACCGAGCTCTTCGTCGGCGACCGCGGCGTCCTCGATGCCGACATCCGCCGGGTGCTGGTCCAGCTGCTGCGCCGCCGGTTCATCACGGCTGAGAAGAGCCCGCGGCAGTGGCGTACGTTGCTCGACCACCAGGCGGTGATCGAGTCCCGGCTCCATGACCTGTTCATCCGGCTCGTCGTCGACCACGACCGCGGCATCGCCTACAAGCGACAGGTGCGCTCGGAGGAGCTCGACGTGCCGGTGCTCCTCAAGGACGACGCCTACTCACGGGCCGAGACGCTCGTGCTGGTCCATCTCCGCACCGTCTTCCAGCGCGAGCGTGGTGCGGGGGAGAACTCCGCGCGGGTTGACGCCGACGAGCTGGAGCAGACCGTGCTCACCTACTTCGACGTCGCCAGCGGCGACGCCGCCGCGCGCCGCGAGATCCGCCGGGCGGTCGACCGGCTCGCCCGCGAGGGGCTGATCGAGGAGGAGTCCGAGGACCGCTACCGGATCACCCCGCTCGTCGAGATCGTGCTGAGCGTCGAGAAGCTCGCCGAGCTCAAGGCGTGGCTGAAGGAATCCGCAGGTCGAGCCGTGAGAGCCGACGACGAAGAGGAGACCGAGCAGTGAACATGATCGACAGCCTCTTCGGCCTCATCCCCGCCCGCTCGAACGGCCGGCAGTGGGTCGCGCGCGAGCTGCAGCTGGTCAACTGGGGCGGCTACGACGGCGCCCACCGGGTGCGGTTCTCGCCGAGTGCGACGCTGCTCACCGGAGGATCCGGGTCGGGCAAGTCGACGCTGATGGACGCCTACATCGCGTTGATCATGCCCCACACGACGCCCTTCAACGGTGCCTCCAACGGCGGCGTCGTGGGCCGTCCTCGTGGCCAGGACCAGCGCAACATCCTCTCCTACGCGCGCGGCAAGATCGACGAGGCGAAGACCGCCGACGGCACCAAGATCCGGGTGCTGCGTGGCGACGGACGCGACACCTGGTCGGCGATCGCGATGACCTGGGAGGACCAGACCGGGGCCCGCTTCACCGCGGTCCGCGCCTGGTACGTCCCCGCGTCCGCCAAGAATCTCGACGACGTGACGAAGCTCCGCGCCGTGGCCGATGCGGGATTCGACGTACGCGATCTGGAGCCGGTCGCAGCCCACCGGTTCACGCGCACCGCGGTCTCCGAGGTCGGGCTGACCCCGATCGACACCGACCGCGACTTCACCGCCCGGATCCACTCTGCGCTCGGGATCGGTGCCGCCGGCGACGGTGAGAAGGCGGTCAACCTGCTCGGCCGGATCCAGGCGGGGCAGCAGATCACCACGGTCGACGACCTCTACAAGAAGATGGTGCTCGAGGAGCCCGAGACCCTCGCGACCGCCGACGGGGTCGTCGCCCACTTCGACGAGCTCTCCGCGACCCGCGACCGGATGGTCACCGCGCAGCAGCAGGTGCGTGCGCTGACGCCGATCCGCGAGCACAGGTCGGCGATCGAGGACGCCGCCGCCAGGCTCGAGGTGATCGACGGGATCGGCGTCTTCGATGACGAGGCCACCCCCGCGGGGCTCTGGCGGGCCGGCAAGCGGGTCGACCTGCTCAGCGAGCTGGAGTCGGACCTCAGCGCCCGCAAGAACGCCGCGGAGAAGGCGGTCGCGGAGAAGCAGGCGCTCATCGACGCCGCCGAGTCCGAGCGTGACGGCCTCGCGGTCACGGTCGCCGCCTCCGGCGGCCGGCGCCTCGAGGAGGCCACCCGCGAGATCAGGTCCGCCGAGACCCGGGTCGACAACGTACGCCGCGCCCGCGAGGCGCTCGACAAGGAGCTCGCCGTCCTCGGTGCGGTGGCCACGACCCCGGATGAGTTCGAGACCCTTCAGGCGACCGCGCAGGAGGCGCTGGTCGACGACGGCGCTCGCACGACCGCCCTCAACGCCTATGCCGCCGCCCGCTCGGCCGAGGCGGAAGCGATCGGCCTGGTCGGCCGGCTCGAGAGCGAGCTCGCCGATGCCGAGAAGACCAAGAACAACATCCCCGAGCCGTTGCGCGCGGCCCGTGCGGTGCTGGCGGAGGCGGCCGGGCTGAGCCCGGCCGAGATGCCGTTCGTCGGCGAGCTGGTCGAGGTGCGCACCGAGCACGAGGCCTGGCGCGAGGCGTTCAACCTGGCCCTGGGCGGGTTCGCCACCACGATGCTCGTCGACGCCGCTCATGTCGGCGCCTTCCGGGCGGCGATCGAGTCGGTACGGCAGCGCACCCGGATCCGCTACGAGGCCGTCCGCACCGGCATGCAGGACGGTGTGCACAGTCTGGACGAGGGCACTCTTCCGGGGCGCCTCGACTACCGCCGGGGCGTGTTCACCGGCTGGCTCAAGCAGCGGCTGACGGAGCGACACGGCTACGTGTGCGTGCAGACGCCCGCGCTGCTCGCTCAGCACCGGATGGCGCTGACCGTGACCGGCCAGGTCTCGCAGGGGACGCGCGGGGCCCACGGGGGTCACGGGGCCGGCAACGTGCTCGGTTTCACCAACACCCGCCGCGTCGCCGAGCTCACCGAGCTCCTCGAGACGGCGCGCAAGGATGCGGAGACGGCGAGCATGGCGGTCGCCGAGGCCGAGCGCGCCATCAAGGAGCTCGACCTGCGGCGTACGTCCTTCAAGGCGGTCACCGCGCTCACCTGGGACCAGGTCGACGTCGCCGGTGCCGAGGCCGAGCGGGACCGGTGGGCCTCGGTGATCGAGGAGGTCACCGCCGACAACCCGGAGATCGCCACGCTGCAGGAGCGGCTGAAGAGCGCCCGCGCCAAGGTCGACTCGCTGCGCGAGGGGATCGGTGCCGCCAAGAGCGCCGTCAAGGAGCTCGACGTGCGCTGGAGCGACGTCGTCGAGCAGGTCGACCGTGCCAAGGACGCGCTGGAGGACGCGGCGGCGTCGGGCACCGATGTCGCCCCGGCCCAGGCCGACTATCTCGAGCAGCTCTTCAAGGCGGCAGGTGGCGAGGAGGCCGGCCGGCGCGAGGACGCGCTCGCCGAGCTCGACGCCGTCTTCGCCCGCGCGGGCGAGAGCCTCGAGACCGACCGTGACGCCGCACAGGAGACGATCGGGGCCGCCCGCGTCCAGCTGCGGCAGACCTTCGAGGCGTTCCTGGAGCGCTGGCCCAACCCCAACCTCCACACCGATCCCGATGCCTCCTACGCCGACTTCGACCGTCTCCTCGACGAGCTCCAGACCAGCGGCCTGCACGAGCTCGAGGTCGAGTGGCGCGACTCGCTGCTCAAGCTGTCGGGCAACGACCTGACCAACCTCGACTCGACCCTGTCGCGGGCCGTGCGTGAGATCCGGGACCGGATCGACCCGATCAACCAGATCCTCGCCGAGCTGCCGTTCAACGACGATGGCCACCGGCTCCGGATCGACACCCAGGAGGGCCAGTCGGCGGTGCGTGGCCGCTTCCGCAAGGAGCTCCGCGCCGTGCGCGACCTGATCGAGAAGTCCTCGTCCAACGAGACCCGGGAGCAGGCCTACACCCGGATGTCCCGGCTCATCGACCGCATGCGGCGGACGGCACCCGACTTCGCCGACCTGATCGACGTACGCAACCACGTCCGCGTCAGCGCCGAGAAGGTCACCGCCGACACCGGTGAGCACGTCGCCCTCTACGACCACATCGGCGAGAAGTCCGGCGGCGAGTCGCAGGAGCTGGTCGCCTTCATCGTCGGCGCCGCGCTTCGCTACCAGCTCGGCGACGCCGGAGCCGACCGGCCGCGCTACGCACCGGTCTTCCTCGACGAGGCGTTGATCAAGGCCGACGCCCGCTTCACCGGCCGCGCGATCGGCGCGTGGCGGGGCCTCGGCTTCCAGCTCATCATCGGCGCCCCCAACGACAAGCACAGCGCCATCGAGCCGCACGTCGACGTGCAGTACACGGTGCTCAAGGACGCCGAGGGCCACTCGTTCCCGAAGCTCGAGGTCGGCCTCGACGAGGTCCCGGCCTCGTGACCGGCTAGGGCTGCATCGAGAGGAACAGGAACGCGGCCAGCAGGACCAGGTGGACGAACCCCTGCAGGGCGTAGACGCGGCCCTGGACGACGGTGAGCCCGGTGACGAAGACGGAGATGACCAGCAGCACGATCTGGGTCGGCTCGAGGCCCAGCTCGAGAGGGCCGGTGAGCCAGATCATCGCGACGGCGAGGGCCGGGATGGTGAGTCCGATCGATGCCATCGCGGAGCCATAGGCGAGGTTGAGGCTGGTCTGGACCCGGTCCCGGGAGGCGTTGCGGACCGCGGCGATCGACTCGGGAGCGAGGACGAGGAGAGCGATCACGACGCCCACGACCGCGTAGGGGAACCCGAGACTCTTGACGGTGCTCTCGATCGTGGGGGATAGGACCTTCGCCAGGCCGACCACGGCGACGAGGGAGACCAGGAGGAGGGCCAGGCTGAGGACGGCCTCGCCCGCCGAGGGCGGGTCGGCGTGACCGTCCTTGTCGAGGTCGACCAGCCCGGTCATCCGGCCGTGCTCGTCGCTGGTGACGGGGAGGAAGAAGTCGCGGTGGCGGACCGTCTGGGTGAAGAGGAAGGCGACGTAGAGCGCCAGCGAGGCGATGGCGGCGAAGACGAGCTGCGACGTCGAGTACTGCGGGCCCTGCGCCGACGTCGTGAACCTCGGCAGCACCAGGGTGAGACCGGCCAGGGCGATGACGGTCGCGACCGCCGACCCGGTGCCGGCGGCGTTGAAGCTGACCAACCCGTGCTTGAGGGCACCGACCATGAGCGAGAGCCCGACGATGCCGTTGAGGGTGATCATCACCGCGGCGAAGACGGTGTCGCGGGCATAGGTGCTGGTGTTGTCGCCACCGCTGGTCATCAGCATCACGATCAGGCCGACCTCGATCACGGTCACCGCGATCGCGAGGATCAGCGAGCCGAACGGCTCGCCGACCTTGTGAGCGACGACCTCGGCGTGGTGGACCGCGCCCAGCACCGCACCGATCAGCACCGCCGCCACCACAGCCAGGATCGTCCAATGGTCGTGGCGTAGCCACGCGAAGGCCAACACCACCAGGGCGAGGATCGGCACGACCAATGACCATTGCAGGCGGCCCCGGACCGCTGGCGCACTCATGGGGCGACCTTAACCGCCAGGGGGTCGCTTCGGCGGATTTACCCAATCGGCACACGTTGTATACAACCGTGGTGAATCCTTGATGATTGCATTCAGTTCGTTGCCCGCGTTCCCCCACCCCCCCCAGGAGCAGCCATGCCTCGGATACCCCGCCTTGCTGCGTACGCCGCCGTCTTCGCCCTCGCCCTGAGCGCGAGTGCCTGCAGCGAGGTCCAGAAGACCTCGACCGAGTCCTCCGACAAGGTCGCGGGTGACGTCGTCACCACGATCGGGATCGGCGACAAGGAGATCAAGGAGGGTGGGACGCTCACCATGGGCCTCTCCGCCGACCCGGACGCGCTCGATCCCACCACGTCGTCCTCGCTCTACACGCGCTACGTGATGGAGACCGTCTGCCAGAAGCTCTACGACATCGACGCCGACGGCGGAATCGTGCCGATGCTGGCCACCGCGCTGCCCGAGCTCTCCGAAGGCGGGCTGGTCGCCACCTTCCCGGTGAAGGAAGGCGTGAAGTTCGCCGACGGGACGCCGTTCGACGCGGCAGCCGTGGTGACCACGCTGAAGCGGAACCTCACCAAGCCGGACTCCTCGCGTGCCAGCGAGCTCGGGACGCTGAGCGAGGTCGAGGCGAGCGGGCCGTACGAGGTGCGGCTGACGTTCAAGGAGCCGTTCTCGCCGCTGACGGCCTCCCTTGCCGACCGTGCCGGGATGATCATGTCGCCCACAGCGCTGAAGGACCTGGGCGACAACTTCGCCGACCACCCGACCTGTGTCGGGCCGTTCAAGTTCGTCGACCGGGTGCCCGGCACCTCCATCACGGTCGAGAAGGACCCCGGCTACTACCACGCTGAGAACGTCCACCTCGACAAGATCGTCTACCGGATCATGACGGACGCCTCGATCCGGGCGGCCAACCTCAAGTCGGGCGACGTCCAGGTCGCCGACTCGCTCGCGCCGGCGGACATGGCCGACCTCCGCAAGGACAGCGAACTGTCGATGATGCAGGTGGGCTCCTTCGGCTACCAGGGCGTCCAGATCAACATCGGCAACCAGAACGGTGTCGGCACCCCGGTTGCGCAGATCGGCACCCCGATCGCGAAGAGCAAGGACGTACGCCGGGCGTTCTCGATGGCGGTCGACCGCGAGCAGCTGGTCCAGAGCGTCTTCCACGGCTACTACGACCCGACCTGCTCGCCGATCGCCGACAGCAGCGAGTACGCCACCGACGCATCCCAGGCGTGCCCGGAGCACGACCTGGCAGGAGCCAAGAAGCTGCTCGAGGAGGCGGGCGTCACGACCCCGCTGAAGGTCACGATGCAGACCTCCAACACCCCCAGCAGCCTGCAGTTCGCGCAGGCGCTCCAGGCCCAGGTCAAGGAGGCGGGCTTCGACCTGCGGATCGAGCCGGTGGAGTACACCACGCTCCTGGACAACAACGACCGCGGTGCCTTCGAGGCCATGCAGCTGGGCTGGTCCGGCCGCGTCGACCCCAACGGCAACACCTTCAACTTCCTCACCACCGGCGCGGGCCAGAACACCATGGGCTACAGCAACGCCGAGGTCGACGAGCTCCTCACCGACGCGTCCTCGGAGACGGACACCGCCAAGCGCGCCGATCTCTATGGCAAGGCGATCGCCCAGGTCCAGGAGGACAACCCGATCGTCTACCTCTACCGTCAGCGGAACCTGACCGGGCTGTCGAAGCAGATCGCCGGCGTCTCCGTCTTCTCCGACGGCGTGGTGCGCATCAGCGGCGCCGCCTACCTGGCCGGCTGATGGGGGCCTATCTCCTCACCAGGACGTGGCACTCGCTGCTCACGATCGTGCTCTCCTCGGTGGTGATCTTCGCCGGCGTACGCATGCTGCCCGGCGACCCCGCGCTGGCGATGGCGGGGGAGGAGGCGAGCCCGGCGCGGGTCGCCGCGGTCCGCGCCGATCTCGGCCTCGACCAGGCGCTCTGGGTGCAGTACGCCACCTGGGTCCAGAACTACGTCCACGGTGACTTCGGGCGCTCGCTGCGCACCGGCACGCCGGTGACCGAGCTGCTCGGCAGCACGCTCCCGGTGACCCTGTGGCTGGCGGCGTACGCGCTGCTCATCGCCGTCGTCGTGGGGCTCGCCCTCGGGGTCGTCGCGGAGCGGCGCCGCGGCCGGTGGCCGGAGTTCCTGGCCAACGGGGTCGCGATGGTGGGGCTCTCGGTGCCGAGCTTCTGGCTCGGGCTGCTGGCGATCCTCTACCTGTCGGTGCGGCTCTCGCTCTTCCCGGCCTCCGGCTACGTGCCGATGCTCGAGAACCCGGTGGATGCGATCTACCACCTGACCCTGCCGGCGCTGATCCTCTCGCTCGCGATCGCCGCCGCGGTGATGCGGCAGACCCGTGCCTCGATGATCGAGACGATGGGCTCGGACTTCGTCCGCACCGCCCGCGCCAAGGGGCTGGGCGGGCGGCGGGTGCTGCTGGCGTACGGCCTGCGGAACTCGCTCCTGGTCGTGGTCACCATCGTCGGGCTGCAGCTCGGCGGGCTGATCTCGGGGGCGGTGGTCACCGAGAGCATCTTCGGGCTGCCCGGGTTCGGCAAGCTCACGCTCAACAGCGTGTTCACCCGCGACTATCCGGTCATCGAGGCCGTCGTCGTGATCATCACCGTCGGATATGTCCTGATCAACCTGGCCGTCGACGTGCTCTACTCCGTCCTCGACCCCCGGATCCGCGTGGCAGGTGCCGCATGACCACGACCGTGACCAAGACCAAGACCGTGACCACGACACAGGCGTACGCCGGGCCCAGCACCTGGTGGCGACGGATGCGGTCCAACCGGACCGCCATGGCCGGCGGCGTGGTCCTCGGTCTTGTCGTGCTGGCCGCCGTGCTGGCGCCGGTGCTCGCGCCCTACGGCCCGACGACGACCCACTTCGACGCACCGTTCCAACGGCCCGGCACGATCGGGTTCGCGCTCGGCACCGACAACCTGGGCCGCGACACGCTCTCGCGGATGCTCTACGGGGCTCGAGCGTCCCTGCAGGTCGGGGTGCTGTCGGTGCTGCTCGCGACGGTCGTCGGGGTGCCGCTCGGCCTCATCGCCGGGTCCTGGCGCTGGGCCGACGCGCTGGTGTCCCGGTTCACCGACGTGGCGCTCGCGTTCCCGTTCCTGATCCTGGCGGTCGGCCTCGCCGCGATCCGTGGGGCGAGCCTGTCCAACGCGGTCCTGGCGCTCGGGATCGCGCACGTGCCGCAGATGATCCGGGTCGTACGCGGCGAGGCGCTGCGGCTGCGGACGACCGACTTCGTGGCGGCCGCGGTGACCATGAACGCGAGCAGCCTGCGCGTCATGGGACGACACATCCTGCCCAACGCCATGTCCGCGATCATCGTGCAGGCGACGATCATCATGCCCTCCGCGGTGCTGGGGGAGGCGGTGCTCTCCTTCCTCGGGCTCGGTATCCGGCCGCCCGAGGCGAGCCTCGGGGTGATGCTCTCGGACGCGCAGCAATACTTGGCCCAGGACGCGTGGCTCGGTGTCTTCCCCGGTGCGCTGATCGCGATCATCTGTCTCAGCTTCAACCTCTTCGGGGACGGGCTGCGCGACAGCCTCGACCCGGCCAACGACGAGAGGACGTCATGACCTACACACCTGCCTCCGAGTTCAAGACCCGACCAGACCTGCTCGGCAGGTTCGGGATGGTCGCCTCGACCCACTGGCTGGCCAGCGGGGCCGCGCAAGCGGTGCTGGAGCGTGGCGGCAACGCCTTCGACGCTGCCGTGGCCGGTGGCTTCGTGCTGCACGTCGTCGAGCCCCATCTCAACGGACCGGGCGGTGATCTCGTCGGGATCTTCGCGACCTCCGGCGGCGAGCCGACGGTCCTGATGGGTCAGGGGCCCGCTCCGGCGGGAGCCTCGGTCGAGCACATGCGCGCCGAGGGGCTCGAGCTGGTCCCCGGGGCGGGGGCGCTCGCTGCCGCCGTCCCCGGTGCTGTCGAGGCCTGGCTGATGCTGCTGCGCGACCACGGCACCTGGGAGCTCGGCGACATCCTCGCCTACGCGATCGACTACGCCCGCAACGGTCACCCGATCCTGGGCCGCACCGTCTCGACGATCGCCACGGTCGCCGACCTCTTCCGCGACCACTGGCCCACCTCGGCCGACCACTGGCTCGTCGACGGCGAGCTGCCGGAGCCCGACACGATGGTCCGCAACGAGGCCTACGCCTCGGTGCTGGATCGGCTGGTCGCCGCGGGCGAGGGGGCCGCGACCAGACAGGCGCGGATCGATGCCGCCCGGGCGGCCTGGGGGAGCGGTTTCGTCGCCGAGGCGATCGAGGAGTTCGTGCGCACCCCCCACCGCCACGCCTCCGGAACCGATCATTCCGGGGTGATCACAACAGCCGACATGGCCGGGTTCTCCGCTGCGTACGAGACGCCGGTGAGTACGTCCTTCCGGGGTCACACGATCGCCAAGGCCGGGGCCTGGACGCAGGGGCCTGTCCTGCTCCAGATCCTCAACCTGCTCGACCCGCTGGACGACGCGCTGCTCGACCCGTGCACGCCCGAGGGGGCGCACACGATCCTGGAGGCGACCAAGCTGGCCTTCGCCGACCGCGACGCCCACTACGGTGACGGCGCCGACGCGGAGCGGATGGCGGTCCTGCTCTCCCAGGAGTACGCCGCCACCCGCCGTGCCCTGATCGGCGACGTGGCCAGCCGGGAGGTCCGTCCCGGCCTGGACGCCAAGGAGCTCCCGCCGTTGAGGGAGACCTACGATCCGGCCGCCGCGGCGGCCGGCGTCGGTGAGCCCACCGTCTCGCCGACCGGGGACGTACGCGGCGACACCTGCCACATCGATGTCGCCGACCGGTGGGGCAACATCATCGCGGTGACCCCGTCAGGCGGCTGGCTGCAGTCCTCGCCGACGATCCCGGCTCTCGGGTTCTGCCTCGGCACCCGGCTGCAGATGACCTGGCTGGAGCCCGGTCTTCCGTCCACGCTGCAGCCCGGGCGCCGACCGCGCACGACGCTCACCCCGACGCTGGTGCTGCGCGACGGTGAGGCGGTCACCGCGGTGGGTTCTCCCGGCGGTGACCAGCAGGACCAATGGCAGCTGCTCTACCTGCTGCGCACTCTCGTGGGCGGCTACACGCCGCAGCAGGCGATCGACGCGCCCGCGCTCCACTCGACCTCGTTCCCCGGGTCCTTCTGGCCGCGCACCTGGACGCCTGCGGGAGCCGTCGTGGAGGACAGGCTCGGCGAGGCACTCATCGCGAGCCTGCGCGAGCGCGGCCATGCTGTCGAGGCGGCCGGCGACTGGTCGCTGGGCCGGCTCTCCGCGGTGACCAGGGACCCGGCGACCGGGACGCTCTCGGCCGCCGCCAACCCGAGAGGGGCACAGGGCTATGCCGTCGGACGCTGAGATGCTGTCTGTCACCGACCTCCGGGTGGCCTTCGGCCGCACCGAGGTGCTCCATGGCGTCGACCTGACCGTCGGTCACGGCGAGCGGGTCGCCGTCGTCGGCCAGTCGGGCTCGGGGAAGTCGACGCTGGTCGCGGCGATCCTGGGCCTGCTGCCCGGAACGGGGCATGTCACCGGCGGCTCGATCAGGCTCGGCGACGACGAGCTGACGGGACGTACGGAGAAGGCCTGGCGGGGGCTGCGGGGCGAGCGAATCGGCCTGGTCCCGCAGGACCCGATGACCAACCTCAACCCCGCGATGAGGGTCGGTGCTCAGATCGCCGACGCGCTCGTCGCCGCCGGGCTGCGCGGCGCCGCGGTCGAGGCGCGGGTACTCGAGCTGCTCACCGAGGCGGGAATTCCCGAGGCGGAGCGCAGGGCGGGACAGTATCCGCACGAGTTCTCCGGGGGTATGCGTCAGCGCGTCCTGATCGCGATGGCGCTGGCCCGCGAGCCGAAGCTGCTGATCGCCGACGAGCCCACCAGCGCGCTGGACGTGACCGTGCAGCGGCGCATCCTCGACCACCTCGAGACGCTTGTCGGCGCCCACGGCACCTCGCTGCTCTTCGTCACCCACGACCTGGGGCTCGCGGCGGACCGGGCCGACCGGGTGGTCGTGATGCACGACGGCGGCATCGTCGAGACCGGGCCGGCGGCCCAGCTCCTCAGGGACCCGCAGCACGACTACACCAGGCGGCTGATCGCGGCGTCCCCGTCGCTGGAGCGGGAGGGCAGCACGCCGCCACGTCGGGAGGGCACCGATCCGATCCTCGTGGTGGAGGATCTGGTCAAGGAGTTCAGGCTCCGCGGCCGTCGCAGCGGGACCTTCCGTGCCGTCGACCATGCCTCCTTCTCCGTCGAGCGCGGCACCACGACCGCGGTCGTGGGGGAGTCGGGATCGGGCAAGTCGACCATCGCCAAGATGGTCCTCGGCCTGGAGACACCGACCTCCGGCACCGCGCGGATCGACGGCCGCAGCATCGCCGGGGCATCGCGCGCGGAGCGGGCCGATCTACGCCGACGCGTACAGCCGGTCTTCCAGGACCCCTACAGCTCCCTGGACCCCACCTTCACCGTCGCCCAGCTGGTCGCCGAGCCGCTGCACATCCACCGGGTCGGCGAGCGGAAGGACCGGCGGGGCCGCGTACGCGAGCTCCTCGACCAGGTTGCGCTGCCTGAGTCCGTCGCCGGTAGACGACCCAGCGAGCTCTCCGGGGGCCAGCGGCAGCGGGTCGCGATCGCCCGCGCGCTGGCCCTCGACCCGGAGCTGGTGATCTGTGACGAGGCGGTCTCCGCCCTCGACGTGCTCGTCCAGGACCAGATCCTCACCCTGCTGGCCGACCTGCAGCGCGATCTCGGTCTCAGCTACCTGTTCATCACCCACGATCTCGCCGTCGTACGCCAGATCGCACATAGAGTCGTGGTCATGCACAAGGGCAGGGTCGTCGAGCACGACACCGTGGACCAGATCTTCACCGCGCCGACCTCGGCCTACACCGCCGAGCTGCTGGAAGCGATCCCCGGTGCGGCTCTCGCAGGCTGAGGGAGGTCGCCCGGCCGGTGCCCTGACCGCAGCCGTACGCCGCGACATCATCGCCGGGGAGCTGACCCCCGGGACCAGGGTGACCGAGGCGTTCCTGGCGCAGCGCTACGGCGTCAGCCGGGTGCCGGTGCGTGAGGCTCTGCGAGCACTGGAGGCGGAGGGGTTCATCGAGTCCACGCCGCACATCGGGTCGAAGGTCGGCCACGTCCCGTTCGACGAGGCCGACGACCTCTTCGCCGTCCGTGAGGCGCTCGAGATCGCGACCGCACGCCGTGCCGCGGAACGGGCCAGAGGTCTCTTCGACCAGCCCGAGCCCAACCAGGCCTGGTTCGAGATCCGGCGCGAGCTCGCGCAGATCCTCGACGAGGGGGATGAGTGGGTCGCCCGTGACGATCTGGAGCCCCTGGTCGCGCTCAACGACCGCTTCCACATCCTGGTCGCCGAGCTCAGCGGCAGCAAGACCCTGGCCACGTTGCTGCGTCAGCTCTCCCACAAGATCGAGTGGCTCTACGCCCTCGACACCTTCTCCCGCGGCAAGCGGCTCTGGCCCGACCATCGGCGCATCCTGGCCGCCATCGACGCGGGTGACTGCGACCGCGCCGCCGAGCTGATGGGCTGGCACGTACGGGAGTCGCGGATCGGGTACGCCTTGCGCAGCGCTCCGCCGGATAAGGTCAAGGAGCTGAGGACCCTTCCGCCAGTGCCGGGTGCTGGGCGTCCGCCTGGCTGAGGCTCTCTGCTGGTCGAGCCGCCGTTGCTCCGCTGGTCGAGCCGCCGTTGCTCCGCTGGTCGAGCCGCCGTTGCTCCGCTGGTCGAGCCGCCGTTGCTCCGCTGGTCGAGCCGCCGTTGCTCTGCTGGTCGAGCCGCCGTTGCTCTGCTGGTCGAGCCGCCGTTGCTCTGCTGGTCGAGCCGCCGTTGCTCTGCTGGTCGAGCCGCCGGAGCCGCTAGGCGGAGGCGTGTCGAGACCAACACGGTTCTTGTTGGGGAAGGCTCGCTTAGCGGCTGTTCTTCGTTTCAGGGTTCGCCGCCGACCCGGTCTTTGAGTGTTTCTCGATCGCGCGCCGCGTCAAGGACGCCCTTCGGGCGCCGGCTTCGCCGGCCGCTTCGCGGTCCTTGACTCGGCACCCGATCGAGAAAGATTTCGCCTGTATCGGGGCGGCGGCGAGAGAGTGGCGCGGAGTTCATGTGTTTGTTCGCTGACTGCGTAACTGTCATCTGACCTGCGTAAATAGGTCGCGGCTGGGTGCTCGATCGCATATAATAAGGCGCATGTACGAGACCATCGACCACCTCCTCGCAGGGCCGCCTCCGGGCGCGTCCGAGAGTGAGCTGGTGGACTGGATCTCGCGTCTCGAAGCGATGAAGTGCACCGCTGAGGCCGTGCAGGCAGAAGCGGCGGTACGTCTCGACGAGGCCGTCCGGGCCCGCCAGGCCGAGGCCGGGGTTCCTGCCCGGAGGCTTGGCGAAGGGGTGGCCTCCCAGGTCGCGCTGGCACGGCGGGTCTCGCCCGAGAAGGGCGCCAAGCTGCTCGGGCTGGCGAAGATCCTGACCGACGAGATGCCGCACACCTTCGCCCTGATGAAGGCCGGGCTGTTCTCGCAATGGCAGGCCACCATCCTGGCCCGCGAAACCGCCTGCTTGTCGGTCGAGGACCGGCGGGTCATCGATCACGAGCTCTGCGCCGCCGGTCCGGATGGTGAGCCTGCCAAGGCGGTGGCTATGGGGCTACGCCAGCTCGAGAACGCAGCCAAGAAGCTCGCCATCACCCTCGACCAAGCATCCGTCGTCGCCAGGGCCGCGAACGCCGAGAAGGACCGCCGGGTCAGCCTGCGGCCGGCACCCGACACGATGACCTGGCTCGGCGCCCTGCTCCCGGTCAAGGACGGCGTCGCCGTCTTCGCTGCCCTCGATCAAGCGGCCAAGGCTGCCCACGCAGCAGGCGACGAGCGGACCCGGGGCCAGGTCATGGCCGACACCCTCGTCGACCGGATCACCGGCCGCAGCACCACCGGAGCCAAGCCTCGGATCGAGGTCAAGATCGTAATGACCGCCGACACGCTCACCAATGACGCCGATCAGCCGGCCATGGTCGAGGGCTACGGCCCCGTCCCCGCCGCCTGGGCCCGCGAGGCGCTGGCTGATGCGGAGGTGTTCGTCCGACGACTGTTCACCGACCCCGCCGGACGGCTGGTCGCGATGGAATCCCGCTCCAGGAAGGCACCCGACGGGCTGGCCGAGTTCATCGCCACCCGCGACGGCGGGATCTGCCGCACCAACGGCTGCGACGCCCCCATCCGCAACATCGACCACGTCAAACGCCACGCAGACGGCGGCACCACCAGCGCCGACAACCTGCAGGGCTTGTGCGAAAGATGCAATCAGGCCAAGGAAGCCCTCGGCTGGCAGGCCAGACCAGAACCCGACGGCACCATCATCACCACCACACCCACCGGGCACACCTACATCAGCCCACCACCCGACACCTGGCCACCGGACCCACCACTGTCGCCGGCAGAACGCAGGCTGCGCCGCGTACTCCGCGATCACATCCTCGCAGCCTGAGGCTTCCGAGAAACTTTCTTCGGATCGGTGCTTGACCTTGACGCTACGTCAGGGCTGCACGCTTCTTTCACGGCCCCACACAAGGGGCCCGGAAACACACCAACCGATCCAAAGGGAGCACCACCATGAACAACCTGCTGAGCCGCCTCGTAGGGGACAAGAAGGACTGGAAGCGCATGGAAGCCCGCGCCGCCGAACTACCCGCCGACTACCGCACCGTCTACGCAGAGATGAAGAGCTACATGTGGCGCTTCACCGCCGGCGACGGCATGGACATCGTCGCCATCCTCCGCGAGATCCTCGACCTCTTCGAGACCGAGGCCGCCAACGGAACCTCGGTCATCGAGGTCACCGGGACCGACCTCGCCGCCTTCTGCGACGCACGACTGCCCGAGCAGCACGACGCCTACCGCACCAAGCTCCGCACCAACCTCAACAAGATCGCCCAGAAGCTGGCATGAGGTGGCGGGAAAACGTAAGAGCCCCGCTGGCGTCTCGGGTCACCAGCGGGGCAAGAACAATGCTGCCGCATCACCCAAGGGGTTGTCACCCCCTTTCGGCAAAAACTGCAGAATTTTGCATTGCAAGATCCTGGCGAGACCGAAACGGCTCCACGCGGCACCCGTCAGATGACCGCCCCGACGTCCTTGGCGACGATGTTGTCCATCGCGCGCTCGGCGACGGCGGCGATGGTCATCGACGGGTTGCACGCTCCCGTGGTGCCGGGGATGAGCGCTCCGTCGAGGACGTAGAGGCCGTCTTGGCCCTGTACCCGGCCGTCGAGATCGCAGACGGTGCCCATGTTGGCGCCGCCGAGGGGGTGCCAGGTGCTGTTGACGATGCTGTTGGTGTCGATCAGGGCGCCGAGGCCGCCGCTGATCTTCGAGACCCGCTCGTGGATGGCGCGATAGCTCGCCGAGTCGCCGCTGAAGGGGAAGCGCAGGCTCACCGAGTCGGTCAGCGAGCTGTAGCGGAAGCTGCCGCGGTCGGCGCTGACGCCGAAGCCGACCAGCATCGTGGCGCCCAGGTCGAGGCCGAGGGGGAGTGGTGGCAGCGATGCCTGGATGACGGTGTTGGCCGTGGTCGGATCGGCCCAGTCCTGGCTCTGGTAGACGACGGGACCACCCTGTGTACCGGTCAGGTTCTCGTCGAACGGGCGCCACATGTAGATCCGGTCACCGTTGGTGCCCCAGCCCTGGCCGAGCTTCTCGGGAAGATCCGGGATGGTGTCGGTCGCTGCGGCGCGGACCAGGAGCTTGCTGGTGTTGAGCGAGCCGGCCGCCATGACCAGTGCGCGGGTGGTCAGGATCTTCTGCTCCACCACGTCGCCGGCGTCGTTGGTGCGGTCGACGTGGACCTCCCAGCGGCCGTCGGCGGCCCGGGCCACGCTCGTCACGTTGTGGCGGGTGGCGACGTGCACCAGGCCGGTGGCCTCGGCCTGCTCGATGTAGGTGACGTCGACGGAGTGCTTTCCGCCGTTGTTGACGCCCAGGGCGCAGTCGCCGTTGGTATAGGAGGGAGCCATCTCGCCGCGCAGCTCCGCGAGCGCGTACGACCAGTCGATCGGCATCGGGATCTTCCGCAGGTCATAGCCGGCAGCCTCCACGCGCTCGCCGAACGTACGCGAGACCCGGTAGTTGTCCGAGGCGATCAGCTCGTCGGGTGCGGTCGCGGCGCCGAGCATCTTGGCCACGCGTGGGTAGTGGACCCTGTCCATGAGCTCGTAGTCGAGCTCGTTCGGGAACCAGGTGTTGAAGACCTCGGCGGAGGGCTGCAGCGTCATGCCCTGGTAGACCAGCGAGCCACCGCCGACGCCGGCCGCGCACATGGCCAGCATGTTCTGGCCGAGGACGGGCTCGAGCAGGCCGACGTACGGGCCGAAGTTCAGGGGAGTGCCGAGCAGCCTCTGCAGCGGCTTGAGCGCCTCGGGTGCGGTGGTGTGGAACAGCACCCGCTTGTCGAGCGAGCGCACCGTCGGGAAGGTCTGCGCGTCCGGCCCCGTCGGCCAGCGGCGGCCGCGCTCGAGCACCGTCACCGGTACGCCGGCCTCGGCCAGCCGCAGCGCGGCCACCCCGCCACCGAACCCGGACCCGATGACGACCGCCCGGTGCTCCTCCCGCACCAGTCGTACGCGACGGGGCGAGGTGGCTGCGGCCGGCCCGGCGAGCAGCCCGGTCGCGGCGGCACCGGCGGCGCCGGCAGCACCGGCCAGGAACGTACGTCGTGAGGCAGAGGACATGGTCAAGGGGACTCCCTCGGCTCGTGAATCGTCGGTTACTGCCGCGTAAGAGTTGACGAACGGGCGAGGTGTGTCAAGGTTCACAGCCCCGTTCTGGACAACTGTGTCCGGAACGCGACACGTCCCGGAGAGCCCGGCACAGCAACGCAGGAGGCGCAACCACAGCCATGTAGGCTGACCGCACTTCCAACAGCTAAGGACGATCTGAACCCCGATGGACGGACCGCAACCCGGCCAATATCCATGCCCGCTGAGTGATTCGCAGCCGTGCCCGTCGAGGTTGGTGCGATGACCGAGGTCCTGTTCATCCTCCTGGCGCTGCTGCTGGTGGCCGCGTGTGGCGTGTTCGTGGCTGCCGAGTTCTCTCTGGTCACGGTCGACCACTCCCAGGTGGAGATGGCCGCCGAGCAGGGCGACAAGCGCGCCCAAGGCGTGCTCCGCGCGATGAAGGAGCTCTCCAGCAACCTCTCCGGCGCGCAGGTCGGCATCACCGTGACCAACCTCGGCATCGGCTGGATGTCGGAGCCGGCGATCGCCGAGCTGATCGACGCCCCGCTGCTCGCCACCGGCCTGCCCGAGGCCGCGGTGGCGGGGATCGCGGTGGCCATCGCGCTGACCCTCTCCACCATCGTCACGATGCTCTTCGGTGAGCTCGTCCCCAAGAACCTCGCGCTGGCCCTGCCCCTGGAGACGGCGCGCGTCACCCAGGGCCCGATGCGGGCCTTCACCCGGCTCATGCGTGGCCCGATCAAGGTGCTCAACGGCACCGCCAACGCCATCGTGCGCCGCCTGGGCATGGAGCCGCAGGAGGAGCTGCGCTCGGCGCGCAGCTCGGCCGAGCTCTCCTCGCTGATCCAGCGCAGCGCCCACGAGGGCACCCTGGACGCCGACACCGCCGAGCTGATGGAGCGCTCGGTCGAGTTCGGCACCCGCACGGCGGGGGAGATCATGACCCCGCGCGTACGCGTCCACAGCCTGGACCACAACGACCGCGCCGAGGCGCTGATCGAGCTCACCCGGCGTACGGGCAACTCCCGCTTCCCGGTGCTCGACGACAACGAGGCCGTGGTCGGCACCGTGCACGTCAAGGCGGCAGTGGCGCTGCCGGTGCACGAGCGGCCGACGGCCAAGGTCAAGCACCTGATGGTGCCGCCGGTGGTCGTGCCCGACTCGCTGCGCCTGGACCCGTTGATGGCGCTGCTGCGCGCCGAGGGGTTCCAGCTGGCCGTGGTGCTCGACGAGTACGGCGATCAGGCCGGAATCGTCACCCTCGAGGACGTGATCGAGGAGATCGTGGGCGATATCGCAGACGAGCACGACCCGCTCAGCGCCCGCGCGCGGCTGCGCCGTGACGGCGGCTGGTCGCTGTCGGGCCTGCTGCGGCCCGACGAGGTCGAGGACATCACCGGTGTCGCGCTGCCGGAGAGCGAGGACTACGACACCGTCGCCGGTCTGATGCTGAGCCTGCTGGGCCGCATCCCCGAGCCGGGAGCGAGCGCCGAGCTGACGGTGCCCGGCACTCCGCCGCCCGACTCCGACGATGACGACGTCTACGCGAGGTACGTGAAGCTGACCGTGGAGATCATGGACGGGCGCAGGATCGACCGGATCTCGATGCAGGTGATCGGCTGATGAGCACCACTATGGGACTCGTGCTCGGCCTGGTGCTGCTGCTCGCCAACGCCTTCTTCGTCGGCTCGGAGTTCGCCCTGGTCTCGGCCCGGCGCAGCCAGATCGAGCCCGCCGCCCAGGCCGGCTCGCAGATGGCCAGGATCACTCTGCGCGCGATGGAGAACATCAGCCTGATGATGGCCGGTGCTCAGCTGGGCATCACCGTCTGCTCGGTGCTGCTGCTGGCGATCACCGAGCCGGCGCTGGCCCACCTGCTCGAGCCCGGCTTCGACCTGATCGGACTGCCAGAGGCGTTCCACCACCCGGTCGCCTTCGTGATCGCGATGCTCGTGGTCACCTACCTGCACGTGGTGGTCGGCGAGATGGTGCCGAAGAACATCGCACTGGCTGGCCCCGACAAGGCCGCCCTGGTCCTCGGCCCGGCCATCTACGCGGTCGTCTACGTGCTGCGCCCGATCATCGTCGCCTTCAACTACGCCGCCAACGTCTGCGTCCGAGCGCTCGGCATCGAGCCCAAGGACGAGGTGAGCTCCGCCTTCACCCGCGCGGAGGTGGCCGCCATGGTCGAGGAGTCCCGCGGCGAGGGGCTCCTGGAGGAGGACGAGTACGGCCGACTGGCCGGCGCGCTCGGCTTCACCGAGAAGACCGTCGCCAAGGTCACCATCCCGATCTCGGACTGGACGATCGTGCCGCGGGGTGCCTCGGGTTCCGACATCGAGGCGGTGTGCGCCTCGACCGGCTACAGCCGGTTCCCGGTCGCGGGCGACAACGGTGACCTGGTCGGCTACCTGCACATCAAGGACGTACTCGAGCCCGATGACGTACGCCGCCGGCAGCCCGTCCAGAACAAGTGGATCCGCCCGTTCGCGACGGTCACTCCCGACGACGCGCTCCACGAGACCCTCGAGACCCTGCAGCGCCGCGGCGCCCACCTGGCCCGGGTCGTCCGTGACGACGGCAGCACCATCGGGCTGGCGACGCTGGAGGATGTCATCGAGGAGCTGGTCGGCGAGATCCGCGACGCCGCCCACGCCGACGACTCAACGGCTACCGACTAGGGTTGGCTCGTGCCGCGTCTGGTGACCAAGGAGAGCCCGCAGATGCCCAACCGTCGATCCGGTGATCCCCGCCTGCAACATGGCCGGGACGCGCGGCGACCGCAGGGCTCGGCCGACCGCAACCAGCCCGTGCTCGGCAAGCTGCTCAGCATCCTGCGGCTGGTCTACGCGCCGGTGATGCTGTGGGCGGTGATGATCGCCGGGGACGACACGATCGCGCTGTCCGCGTTCGGTCTCGCGATCGTCACCGACCTCCTCGACAGCTGGCTGAACCGCAAGCAGCTCGGAAGCCGCCGCTCGGGAGAGCTGCTCGACGTGGTGGCCAACACCGTCTTCGTCCTGGCGGCGACGCTCGCGCTCTGGCAGATCGACGTGATCCCGTGGCCGATCGCGCTGCTGGTGCCGCTGCGGCTCGTCGGCCTGCTGGCGATGATCCCGGCGCTGCGCAGCCGCGGAGTGCGTACGCTGCCCGTCCATCTTCTCGGCAAGGTGGCCGCCTTCTGCATGCTGGCCTCCTTCCCGCTGCTCTACCTCAGCCACGACATCCCCGAGACCCTCGATCTCGGCCTGGAGCCGAGCCTGCCCATCCAGGTGGCGCAGGCGTTCGGCTGGGCCTTCGCGCTGTGGGGGATCCTGCTGCTGTGGTGGAGCCTGGTGCTCTACGCCCAGGAGGCGCGGCGCCTGATGGCCACCACGCCGCCGCTGGAGAAGGGCGGGGCGACCCGTGCCTGACCAGATCCCCGGTTCCGAGGACCTGCGGGCCTACGTCACCAAGCCACTGCTCGACCGCATCACCGACCAGGCGATCGACTCCGACTACATGGCCGCCGCCGCGCGGCGCGAGCCCACGGGGGAGGAGCCGACGCGGCGTCGCCGGCCGGGCCTGTGGGCGATGGTGGTCGTCGGGCTCTTCGCGCTGCTGGCCACGACCGCCGCGGTGCAGACCTCCCGCAACGAGGACATCCGCCAGACCAGCAGGCAGGTCCTGGTCGACCGCATCGAGCAGCGCCAGGACCGGATCTCCGACCTGCACCAGCAGATCTCCGAGCTGCGGGAGAGCAACCAGAGCCGCGAGGCGGCGCTCAACGCGCTCGGCCTGCGGGCCGAGTCGGCATCCTCGTCCGCCGCGACGACCGCGGAGGAGACCGGGTTCGCCCCGGTGACCGGCTCGGGGATCAGGATCACGATCGACAACGCCGCCGACGGCAGCGAGGGCGGCACCGTCCGCGACTACGATCTCGCCGTGATCGTCAACGGACTGTGGCAGGCGGGTGCGACCGCCGTCGCCGTCGACGGCCAGCGGGTCACCCCGCGCAGCGGCGTGATCACCTCCGGTGCCACCCTCCGGATGAACGACGTCTCGCTCTCGCCGCCCTATGAGGTGTCGGCCGTCGGCGACACGCGTACGCTGGCCGCACGCTTCGCCGAGACGGTCTCCGGCGCGATGATTCACACCACGACGCAGGACTACGGGATGCCCTACGACGTCGAGAACATCGACCGGCTGACCCTTCCCGCGGCGCCTCCTGATCTGCTGGAGTTGACCCACCTCGGGGCCAAGTCCAAGGACAAGGGCACCCAGGGCTCCGAGAAGCCCACCAACAACACCGACGAAGACTCCGAAGAGAACAGCGAAGGGGACCGCGAAGAATGATCGCCGTCATCGGCCTAGTGATCGGCATCGTGCTGGGACTGTTCTTCCAGCCCGAGGTGCCTGTCGGCCTGGCGCCTTACCTGCCGATCGCCGTCGTCGCCGCGCTGGACGCCGTCTTCGGTGCGCTGCGCGCGTTCATGGACGGCATCTTCGACGACAAGGTCTTCGTCGTCTCGTTCATCAGCAACGTCGTCATCGCCGCCGGCATCGTCTACCTCGGTGACCGCCTCGGCGTCGGCGGCCAGCTGTCCACCGGCGTCATCGTTGTCCTCGGCATCCGCATCTTCACGAACGTCGCAGCCATCCGGAGGCACATCTTCCATGCCTGACCGGAAGAGGAGGCCACCGGTGAAGCGCACCGCGGCCAAGCGGACTCCTGCGAAGAAGGCACCGGCGAAGAAGCCCGCCACGCCTCCGGAGGAGACCGTCACCGAGGACGTCGCCACGCCCGAGGCCTCAGACGTTGGTACGCCGCCTGCTGAGCAGGCACCGGCGGAGTCTGTCGAGACGACCGACGCTGCCGAGAACGAGGAGCCGCCGGAGGCGGACGCGCCCGCTGAGGCTGAGTCCGATGAATCCGCGTCCGATGAGGCTGTCGACGAGCCTGAGGAGCCGGTGGCCGAGGACAGCGCCGCGGAGGAGCCCGAAGAGTCGGACGACGCGGGGGTCGCGGAGGACGAATCGGTCGAGCCCACCGACAAGGCGGACGATGTCGAGCCTGTCGAGCCCGTCGACTTCGTCGAGCCCGCTGAGCCTGTAGAGCCTGTAGAGCCTGTCGAGTCGGCGGAGGCCGAGGAGCCGGCCGCCGATGACGTCGAGAAGGGCGACGAGGTCGCTGAGGTCACAGAGCTCGACGAGGTCGAGGACACGGCTGCAGACGAGAAGGCCGCGGA
The DNA here is from genome assembly GCF_045207335.1 of Nocardioides sp. NBC_00850. NCBI lineage: Bacteria > Bacillati > Actinomycetota > Actinomycetes > Propionibacteriales > Nocardioidaceae > Nocardioides > Nocardioides sp. NBC_00850. Next base: position 4,062,385 of record NZ_CP108845.1, on the reverse strand, counting down.
GACTGACGAGTCGGATGATTCGGTTGAGTCGGATGAGCCCGACGAGTCCGACGAGCCCGAGGAGTCCGACGAGCCCGAGGAGGAGCCTGCGCCGTTGGTCGGCCGGGCGCGGCTCTTCGACGCGCTCACCCACTTCCGGCGCGGCCAGGTGGCCGTGGCGGTCCTGCTCTGCGTACTCGGCTACGCCGCCGTGGTGCAGGTCCAGACGAACACCGAGGACTCGACGTACGCCGGTCTGCGCGAGCAGGAGCTGATCGACATCCTCTCCGGCCTGGCCGGCACCACGCAGAAGGCCCAGGAGCAGATCGAGGAGCTCGAGGCGACCCGCGACGAGCTCGAGGACCAGACCCTCCAGCAGCAGACCGCGCTGCAGCGTGCCGAGGAGCAGGTCGACACGCTCCGGGTGATCGCCGGGACGGTGCCGGTCAGCGGTCCGGGCATCACGATCGAGATCGAGCCCGGCGCCGACCCGATACGGCTCACCGCGCTCCTCGACCTGATCGAGGAGCTGCGTACGAGCGGTGCCGAGGCGATGGAGATCGAGGGGGCCGACGGCGAGGCCGTACGCCTGGTCGCGTCGTCCTCGATCGAGGTCAGCCAGCCCGCCGAGGGACTCAACGTCGGCGGCGAGCTGATCAGCCCGCCCTACCGCCTCCAGGTGATCGGCCCGCCCGACACGCTGGCCGGCGCGATCGACTTCTACCAGGGCCCGCAGGACCAGCTCGAGGAGCAGGGCGCCGAGGTAAAGGTGGAGTCGGAGGAGAAGATCGACATCGAGTCGATTCACACCGTGTCCCGCTGACCGTTTCGTCGGTGGGGCGCAGTAGGGTTTCGACAACCGGCTCGCGGGACGATCTTCCGCGGCCAGACCAGTACGCCTGATGAGGAGATGGCCGTGTACCCCGAGGACCTGAAGTACACCAGCGAGCACGAGTGGCTGCGCAACCCTGGCGAGACCGAGGGCTCCGTACGGATCGGGATCACCAACTACGCCCAGGACGCCCTCGGCGACATCGTCTACGTGTCGATGCCCGCCCTCGGCGACACGATCAAGTCCGGCGAGAGCTGCGGCGAGCTGGAGTCGACCAAGTCGGTCAGCGACATCTACGCGCCGATCTCCGGCGAGGTCGTCGCGGTCAACGGATCGCTCGACGCCACGCCCGAGCTGGTCAACGACGACCCCTACGGCGGGGGCTGGCTGTTCGAGGTCACTCCGTCCGATCCTGCCGAGCTGGAGAGCCTCCTCGACGCCGCGGCGTACGAGGCATCACTCGACGCGTAACTCAACCGAACACCTGGGCCGACCTGATAGGTTGCGGATACCATCCCTCAACGTTCACTTGAGGGTAGGTGCCCGGCCCTCGATGAACCTGGAGCTCAAAAATGTCCGTGTGCCCCGCTTGCGGCAGCCAGAACCCCGACGAAGCGCGGTTCTGCTCGCAGTGTGGCGTAAGCCTGACCGGGACCGACCAGACCTCGACGATTCAGCTCGGGGCTGACGCCGACACCTCTGACCGGGTGCTGAGCCCGGTCGAGGCGGCAACCGTCGAGGCCCTGCCGCGGGGCAACGGCATGCTCGTCGTGCAGCGTGGTCCCGGTGCCGGAAGCCGCTTCCTCCTCGACCAGGACACCGTGGTCGCGGGTCGTCACCCGGACAGCGACATCTTCCTCGACGACGTCACCGTCTCGCGTCGCCACGCGGAGTTCGCGCGCACCGGCGACACCTTCGAGGTCTCCGACGTCGGCAGCCTCAACGGCACCTACGTCAACCGGGACCGGATCGAGAAGGTCGTCCTCAAGGACGGCGACGAGGTCCAGGTCGGGAAGTTCCGGCTCGTCTTCTACGCCGGGCACGAAGGGGCGTAGCCGATGGCCGCCGCCGCGATGCCTGACCCTCAACGGCCGGCTAGCGACTCGGGGGAGCGGCTCAACATCGGGCAGGTCCTGGATCAGCTGCGTCCGGACTTTCCCACGGTCACGATCCCCAAGATCCGGTTTCTCGAGGACAAGGGACTGATCAAGCCGGAGCGCACGCCTGCGGGCTACCGCAAGTTCTCCCGCCGCGATGTCGAGCGGCTTCGCTATGTCCTGAGGATGCAGCGCGACCACTACCTGCCGCTCAAGGTCATCGGCGAGCACCTCGACGCGATCGACCGAGGCCTCGAGCCGCCGGCGATCGAGGCGACCGTGCCCACGGTCCCGACGGTGGCCCTGACGCCCAGCGGCGCGCCGGGCGCGGAGTCGTTCCGGCGTACGGACAACATGCGGATCTCGCGGCGCGAGCTCCTCAAGGTGGCCGAGGTCGACGACGCGCTGCTGACCGAGCTGGAGAAGATGGCGCTGGTGGTGCCGCTGCGCAGCGGTCACTACGACACCGACGCCCTCGCGATCGCGCGCACGGCCAAGGAGCTGGCCGAGTTCGGCATCGAGCCCCGTCACCTGCGTGGCATGAAGGCCGCCGCCGACCGCGAGGTCGGTCTCATCGAGCAGATCGTGGCGCCGCTGCGGCGCCCCGGGAACGCCGGAGCGCAGGGCCGGGCCGAGGAGATCGGCAGCGAGATCGCCTCCCTGGCGGTCCGTCTGCACGCCACCTTGGTGAAGTCAGGACTGCGCGACCGCTGACTCGGTCCATGTCGCCGGTCAACCGGGCTGCTGTCGCGACCCGGAGACGGGTAGGGTGGATGTCATGCGCGAGGTCGATGTGCTCGGAGTCCGAGTGGAGATGCCCTCCAACCAGCCGATCGTGCTGTTGCGCGAGGTGGCGGGTGAGCGATACCTGCCCATCTGGATCGGCGCGGTGGAGGCGACCGCGATCGCCTTCGCCCAGCAGGGCGTGGTGCCGCCGCGGCCGCTGACCCACGACCTGCTCAAGGACGTGCTGGAGGCGACCGGCAACGAGCTCACCGAGGTGCAGATCACCTCGGTCACCGACCGCGTCTTCTACGCCAACCTGGTCTTCGCCTCGGGTGTCGAGGTGAGCGCGCGGCCCTCGGACTCGATCGCGCTGGCTCTGCGTACCGGGACCAAGATCGTGGTCTCCGATGAGGTCCTGGACGAGGCGGGGCTCGCTGTCCCGGCCGAGCAGGAGGACGAGATCGAGAAGTTCCGCGAGTTCCTCGACGAGATCACGCCCGAGGACTTCGAGTCCCACTGACGCTCGGCAAGATCAGTCGCTCAGCGCGAGCATCGCCTTCTCGTCGATCGTGTCTGCCTCCGCCTGGTAGACGATCATGCGCTGACCGCCGGTGCGGGCCAGCTGCATAACCTCGTAGGTGAGCGTCATCCGGCCCACCCGCGGATGCTCGAAGGTCTTGGTGCCACCGCTGCGCTCGCACACGTCGTAGAGCTCCCAGATCGCGGCGAACTCCGGCGACTTGAGCAGCAGCTCGCCCACCAGCGCGGCCAACCGGGGTGAGTCGACATCGGCGCCACCGACGGCGCGCAGGTGGGCGACCGAGCTCGTCACCGTCTGGTGCCACGGGTCGAGCAGGTGTCGCCCGATCGGGTCGAGGAAGAGGTAGCGAGTCAGGTTCCGGTGCTCCCGCGGACCGTCCCACAGGCCCGGGTAGAGCCGCCGGGCCGGCCGGTTGGCCGCGAGGACGTCGTTGTGCCTGCTGAACACGAAGGCCGGCAGCGGGCCCAGCTGCTCGAGCATGACGAGCACCGAGGGACGTACGGTCGTGTCGGTCGTCGCCTGGGGCACGCTGGCGCGCCCCGAGGCGACCTCGGCCAGCTCGTGCAGGCGCTGGTGGGCATCGCCGCTCAGGCGCAGTGTGCGGGCCAGGGAGTCCAGGACCGCCGTCGACGGGTTGGTCTCCCGTCCGCGTTCCAGTCGGGTGTAGTAGTCGACCGAGACGCCAGCGAGGGCAGCCAGCTCCTCGCGCCGCAGCCCAGGCGTACGCCGTACGCCGGTGCCGGCGGGCAGGCCTGCCTCCTCCGGGGTCACCCGTGCCCGGCGGGCGCGCAGGTAGCGCCCCAGCTCGGTCGCAGCCATGTCGCTCATCCCTACCAGTGTGCCGCAGGTCCGGCTCGGGTGAGGGGCCGTGTCACACCCACCCCTGGTGACACCCCGGCATCGCGCGGTCTGCCTCTGCGCGCGAGGCGAGACCAGACTTTCGGGGACAACGACCTGGAGGAGGAGCACGATGACCGCAGTTGCCCACGAGGTGCCGAGCGGAGGCCCGGCAGCGGCGCCGGCGGGGAGCGTTCGAGCACTGCTCGCCGCTCTCCTGGGGTTCACGGTGATCACCGTCGACGTCTCCGCGGTCAACATCGCGCTGCCCTATCTGCACCGGGACCTGGGTGGCGGGATGGCCGGGCTGCAGTGGGTCGTGGACGCGTACACGCTGATGTTCGCGGCGCTGATGCTCTCGGCGGGCGCGGTGACCGACCGGGTCGGCCCGGTACGGGCCTATGCCCTGGGGGTGGTGCTGTTCACCGTCGCCTCCGTGGCCTGCGCGGCCGCTCCGGTGATGCCGGCACTCATCGCGGCGCGGGTGCTCCAGGGTGCTGCCGCCGCGCTGGTGATGCCGGCGTCGCTGGCGCTGGTCAGGGTGGCGTACGACGACGCGCGGGCCCGGGGTCAGGCCATCGCCGTGTGGACCATCGGCGGGTCTGCGGCGATGGCGCTGGGTCCGGTGGCCGGAGGCCTGCTGAGCGAGTACGCCGGCTGGCGCTGGGTGTTCCTGGTCAACGTCCCGGTCGGGATCCTCATCGTGGCCCTGCTGGCCGGTCTGCGGATCCGGGCGGTGCGGCGCCGGTCGCCGCTCGACCTCCCTGGCCAGGCGCTCGCCGTGGTCGCGCTGTCGGCTCTGACGTACGCCGTCATCGAGGCCGGCCACAGCGGCTGGCACGCGGGCGCGCTGCTCGCAGCGGCGATATCGGTCTCGGCGGCGGGCGCCTTCGTGGTGGTCGAGCACCGCTCCGCGGCGCCGGTGCTGCCGCTCGGCCTGGTGGCTCGGGGCAGGGTGGCGGTCGCGCTGGTCTCCGGGTTCGGCATCAACTTCGGGTTCTACGGTGGGATCTTCCTGCTCGGGCTCTACTACCAGCAGGTGCGGGGCTGGAGCGGTGCCGAGGCGGGGCTGATGTTCGTCATCCCGGCGGCCATGACCACCTGCGCCAATGTCGTGGCGCCGCGCCTGGCGTATGTCGTGGGCCGGCGCCCGCTCATCGTCGGCGGCCAGCTGATCCTCGCGGTGGGGATGCTCGCCCTGTTCCCGCTTTCGACGACCACGCCGGTCTGGCTGGTCCTGGTGCTGCTCGTCCCGCTCGCAACCGGCGGCGCGCTGGCGATCACCCTCGTCACCGCCGACCTGATCGATGCCGTCGAGCCCGCCCGGGTGGGTGTCGCCACCGGCGCGCTGAGCACGTTCCGGCAGACCGGCGGCGCGATCGCGGTCGCCGTCTTCGGCGGTCTGGGAGCCGGCGCGAGCGGGATCCTCACCCTTCCCGGGATGCGGGTCTGCCTCCTCGTCGGAGCCGTGGTACTGGTGCTGACCGCACTGATTGCGACCGCCAGACGCCGAAAGCCTCAGGCTCTACGTGAGGGTTAGCCCCGACGACACGCCGGAGAGGGTTCTTTGACCAGGGCCCTTGCGACGCTTACCTTGTAGTTGTCTCTGTTGTAACTCCAACGATGTGGTCCCCCCGCCGCAGCCGTTCATTCCCCGAGTGGAGTTACGCACAACGGAGTAGACGATGGAGGACATCGTGTTCGACCACGAACAGAAGCCCGGCCACGGCGCCGACGACGCGCAACGCGCGGCGGAGCAGGCTGACGAGCAGGGCCTTCTCTTCACCGACGATGTCTCGCCCCTGCCGAGCGACACCGGTTACCGCGGGCCCACGGCCTGCAACGCTGCGGGGATCAGCTACCGCCAGCTCGACTACTGGGCCCGCACCGGTCTCGTCGAGCCGAGCGTGCGCGGGGCCACCGGCTCCGGCACCCAGCGGCTCTACTCCTTCCGCGACATCCTGATTCTCAAGGTCATCAAGCGACTCCTCGACGCCGGCATCTCGCTGCAGCAGATCCGTGCTGCCGTGCAGCACCTGCGCGAGCGGGGCACCGACGACCTGACCCGCGTCACGCTGATGAGCGACGGCGCCTCGGTCTATGAGTGCACCAGCAACGACGAGGTCATCGACCTGCTCCAGGGCGGGCAGGGCGTCTTCGGCATCGCCATCGGTGGCGTCTGGCGCGAGATCGAGGGCACCCTCTCCGAGCTCCCCAGCGAGCGTGCGGCCGAGGACGGCGAGCAGGTCGCCTCGATGTCCGACGAGCTCTCCGCCCGCCGCGCCGCCCGCAACGCCGGGTAAGTAAACCTCACGTAACACTCGACCCCGAGGTCCCCGCTGAGGCGGGGGCTCGGGGTCGAGTCGTTTATGCTGGTGGTGCTGACCATCCCGCACGGGAGAGCTCCTCTCGAAGGGGCGCCGAAGGGGCAATTCCTCCCCGGAAACTCTCAGGCATCCACGACTGTGCGGACCAGGCAACTCTGAAGCGGCGCAGGTGCGGTGACAGAGGGGGAGGGCGTACGAGTTGTCTTAGATGCCCTCAGGAGCCACTGTGTCCGACACGCCCACTCTGTCCGAGCTCGACGCCGCCTCCCCGTTCGTGGCGCGCCACGTCGGACTCTCGGCCGCCGACGAGGCGACCATGCTCGCGCGGCTCGGGTACGACTCGGTAGCAGCGATGATGGACGCCGCCGTCCCGGCCGGGATCCGCTCGGTCGAGTCGCTGGACCTGCCGGCCGCGCTGAGCGAGGCGCAGGTCGCGTCGCTGGCGCGGGAGATCGCGGCCTCCAACAAGCCCGGCGAGGCGATGATCGGACTCGGCTACCACGCCACCGTGACGCCACCGGTTATCCGTCGCAACGTGCTCGAGGACCCGAGCTGGTACACCGCCTACACGCCCTACCAGCCCGAGATCTCCCAGGGTCGTCTCGAGGCGCTCATCAACTTCCAGACCATGGTCGGCGACCTGACCGGCCTGCCGGTGGCCAACTCCTCGCTCTTGGACGAGGGCACCGCGGCCGCCGAGGCGCTGGCGCTGGTGCACCGGGCCAACCGCAAGGTCTCCCAGAAAAATGGCGGGGCTCCGTTCGTCATCGACGCCGACGCCCTGCCGCAGTCGATCGAGGTCGTGAAGGTGCGCGCCGAGGCGATGGGCCTCGAGGTCGTCGTGGCCGACCTCTCGCAGGGTCTGCCCGAGGGCGACGTGATCGGCGTGCTGGTGCAGTACCCCGGCGCCTCCGGTCGCGTGCCCGACCTGAAGCCGGTCATCGACGCCGCCCATGAGCGGGGCGCGCTGGCCGTTGTGGCCGCCGACCTGCTCGCGCTCACCGTCCTGGAGGCGCCCGGCACCCTCGGCGCCGACGTCGTCGTCGGCTCCACCCAGCGCTTCGGCATCCCGCTCTTCTACGGCGGCCCGCACGCCGGCTACATGGCCGTCCACGAGGGGATCGAGCGGCACCTGCCCGGTCGTCTCGTCGGCGTCTCGGTCGATGCCGAGGGGCGGCCCGCGTACCGTCTCGCGCTGCAGACGCGCGAGCAGCACATCCGCCGGGAGAAGGCGACCTCCAACATCTGCACCGCCCAGGTGCTGCTGGCCGTCGGCGCCTCGATGTACGCCGTCTACCACGGCCCCGACGGGCTGCGGACGATCGCGACCCGCACCCACCGCTACGCCGCCGTCCTGGCCGCCGCGCTCAAGTCGGCCGGGCTCCCCCTGGTCTCGGAGACCTTCTTCGACACGCTGGGTGTCACCGTCCCAGGCCGGGCGGCCGATGTCGTCACCGCGGCGCGTCGTTTCGGCGTACATCTTCGTCTCGTGGACGCCGACACCGTCGGCATCTCGACCTCGGAGGCGACCACTCGCTCGACCCTGTCTGCCGTGCTCAACGCCTTCGGCATCTCGGGTGCGGACTTGGACGAGATCGACCGCACCACGGCCAGCGCGCTGCCCGACGGCCTGCTGCGCACCACCGACTACCTCACCCACGAGGTCTTCAACGCGCACCACAGCGAGACCCAGATGCTGCGCTACCTGCACAAGCTGGCGGCGCGCGACTACGCGCTCGACAAGGGCATGATCCCGCTCGGCTCGTGCACCATGAAGCTCAACGCGACCACCGAGATGGAGCCGATCTCGCTGCCCGGCTTCGCGGACCTGCACCCGTTCGTGCCCGCCGAGGACGCCGCCGGCTACACGCGCCTCGTCGGGGAGCTCGAGGGGTGGCTGGCCGAGGTCACCGGCTACGACGAGGTCTCCATCCAGCCGAACGCCGGCTCGCAGGGCGAGTTCGCCGGCCTGATGGCGATCCGCGGCTACCTGGACGCCCAGGGCCAGGGTCACCGCAAGATCTGCCTGATGCCCTCCTCCGCCCACGGCACCAACGCCGCCTCGGCCGTGATGGCCGGGATGAAGGTCGAGGTCGTGAAGTCGTCCGAGGACGGCACCGTCGACCTCGACGACCTGCGGGCGAAGCTGGACGCCCACGGCGAGAACGTCGCCGCGATCATGGTGACCTACCCCTCGACCCACGGGGTCTACGAGGAGGGCATCACCGAGGTCTGCTCGCTGGTGCACGAGGCCGGCGGTCAGGTCTACATCGACGGCGCCAACTTCAACGCGCTCCTGGGCTACGCCAAGCCCGGCGAGTTCGGTGGCGACGTCTCCCACCTGAACCTGCACAAGACCTTCTGCATCCCGCACGGCGGTGGTGGTCCGGGCGTCGGTCCGGTCGCGGTCCGCTCCCACCTGGCGCCCTACCTGCCCTCGCACTCCCTGCACCCGGACACCTCGAAGCGTTCGGGCATCGGCGCGATCTCGGCTGCTCCGTACGGCTCGGCCGGCATCCTGCCGATCTCGTGGGCGTACGTCCGGCTCATGGGCGCCGAGGGTCTGACCCGGGCGACGTCCGCCGCGGTGCTGTCGGCCAACTACGTCGCCTCGCGCCTCAACGAGCACTTCCCGGTGCTCTACCGTGGCGAGACCGGCCTGGTCGCGCACGAGTGCATCCTCGACCTGCGGCCGATCACGAAGGATACCGGTGTCACCGTCGACGACGTCGCCAAGCGGCTCATCGACTACGGCTTCCACGCCCCGACGATGTCCTTCCCGGTCGCCGGCACGCTCATGGTCGAGCCCACCGAGTCCGAGGACCTCGGCGAGCTGGACCGGTTCATCGACGCGATGATCGCGATCAAGGGCGAGATCGACCGGGTCGCCACGGGTGAGTGGACCGCCGAGACCTCGGTCCTGCGCGGCGCCCCGCACACCTCCCGTGCCCTCGTCGGTGACTGGGACCGTGCCTACTCCCGGGAGGAGGCCGTCTTCCCGCGCGGCATCGACCCCGACAAGTACTGGCCTCCGGTGGCCCGTATCGACAACACCTACGGCGACCGCAACCTGGTCTGCTCCTGCCCGCCCGTGGAGTCCTTCGCCGAGTGACCTCCCGCCGAGTCGGCGCGTCATGACGCGCCGACTCGGCGAGGTCTTGGTCAGGCTTGGATCGTGAGGGTGGAGCCTTCGCGGCCCTTGGCGACTGCCAGCTGGGTGGGGATGCGCTCGCGCATCTCGGTGACGTGGCTGACCACGCCGATGATGCGGCCGCCCTCGCGGAGCGTGTCGAGGACGTCGAGTACGTCATCGAGGGTGTCGGCGTCGAGGGAGCCGAAGCCCTCGTCGACGAAGAGGGTGTCGAGCATCTGGCCGCCGGCCTCGTTCATGATCACGTCGGCCAGGCCCAGCGCCAGGGCGAGGGAGACCACGAAGGTCTCTCCGCCCGACAGGGTGGCCGGGTCCCTCGACTCGCCGGACCAGTCGTCGCGGACCATCAGCGCCAGGCCGCCGCGGCGGTCGCCGGCGCCCTTGGCCGCGGAGTGCTCCAGGGCGTAGCGCTGGTCGCTCATCTTCGCCAGGCGTTCGTTGGCGGCGGCGACGACCTGGGTGAGACGGTAGGCGACGACGTAGGCCGACAGGCTCATCTGGAGCTGGTTGTCGCTGCTCTTCCCCTCGGCGAAGGAGGCGATCCGGACGGCGACCTCGAGGTCGTCACGTACGGGGGCCCAGGTCGAGAGCGCACGGGTCAGGTCGCGTTGCAGGGAGTCGAGGCGGGCGGCCCGGTTGGCGGCGGTGTCGGCCGCCGAGCGGGCGGCGTCGGCGGCGTCGGCGGCCTTGCGGTGGGCGGTGGCGAGCGCCGGCAGGTCCGGCTCCTCGGTGGCCAGGATATCCGCGGCGCCGGGGGAGTCGAGGGTCGCTCGGGCGGCCGCCAGGCTGTCGGCGTACGTCTTGATCTGGCTGTTCACCGCCGCGGCCCGCTCCGGCGGTAGTGCGGCCGCGAGGGCGCTCTCGGGGGTGTCGAAGCCGGCCCGGACCGCGGTGGCGGTGAGGGTGCGCTCGGCCCCGGCGAGCGCCTCGGCGGCGCGGGTGGCGGCCTCGAGGCGTTCGAGGTTCGTGGTCGCGGCGCGGTGGTCGCGATCGAGCGTGGTGAGCAGGGCGTCGAGATCCCGGTGGTCGCCACGGACGTCGGTCAGCTGCTCCTCGAGACGCTCGCGTTCCTCGGTGAGGTGACGCAGGGTGGTCTCGAGCTCGGCGGCGCGGGTCTCCAGCTCGGCACGGAGCGTTGCCGAGCGGGCCCGGGTCTCCTCGGCGGCGGTGAGCTCGGCGCGCAGGCTCGGCTCGCGGGCAGCCGTACGCTCCAGACCGGCCAGGCGCTCGGCCATCGACGCGGCCGGCTCGCCGGTCTCCCCAGCAGCCTCCTGGGCGAGCTGGAGACGGGTGGTGAGGTCGCGCACGTGCTGGTCGCGGGCGTGCTCCTCGGCGCTGGCGTTGTCGTAGGTCGCCTGCGCGGCCTTCTCGGCAGCCGCGTCGGGGGCGCCGTCGGCGGGGGAGGCCTTGTGGGGGTGCTCGTGGGACCCGCACACCGGGCAGTCCGCACCGACGGCGAGGGCCCCGGCGAGCTCGGCGGCGATGCCGTCCAGCCGGGCCTGGCGTACGTCGAGATAGTGGGTGCGCGCCTCCATGGCGGCCGTCCTGGCCGACTCGTGCCGGGCTCGGGCGTCGACGAGCTCCCGGCTCAGCCGGCCGAGCTCGGTGACGGCGGCGACCTGGGCACGCAGCACCGGGATCGCCGCGGCGGCCTCGGTGGCCGCCGCGAGGTCCGCGGTGAGGGCCTCGGCCTGCTGCGGCAGCTCTTCGGCGAGCCGGGCCTGCTCGCGGGTCTGGGTGAGGAGCCGGTCCCGCTGGATGCCGGTGGCCGCGAGCTCGCGGGTGACCTCGCTGAGACGTTGCTGGACCGGCGCCAGGGCACGGGCCTGGGCGAGACGGGCCGAGATCCGGTCCACGGCCGCCTTGGCATCGGTCAGGGTCAGGTCGCTCGGGGCGAGCGAGGTGGCCCTGGCGTGCTCGCGCCGCGCCTGGTCGGCCAGCTCGCTGACCCCGGCCACGGCCTCGGCCCGCTGGGCGGCCTCGACGCGGCGTACGCGCTCCTCCTGCTCCTCGGCAGCGGCGACGAGACGGCTCTCGGCGGCGGCTGCTGCCCGGAGGCCGCGCTGCTTCTCGGCCATCGCCCGAGCGGCGTCGAGGGCGGCGAGGGTCTCCGACTCCGCGGCCAGAGCCTCCATAGCGGCGCCGGAGGTGACGGCCTGCGACTCGGTGGCCTCTTCGGCCAGAGCGCGGGCCCAGGTGGCGATCGTGCCGTCGCCGGCGGGGAGGCCGAGGTCGTGGACGTCCCAGTCGTCGGGGAGCGTGACGGCCGCGGCCTCGCTGATCCGGCTGACCACCTCGGCGACGCCGGCGTTGAGCTCCTCGGAGCGCCGCCGGAGCTCGACGCGGCGCTCACGCAGCCAGCGCTCGACATCGGCGAAACGCTCGGTGCGGAACAGCCGCTCGAGCAGCCGTTTGCGCTCCTCGGCGCTGGAGCGGAGGAAGGCCTGGAAACGCCCTTGGGGGAGCATCGCGACCTGCACGAACTGGGTGAGCGTCATGCCGAGGAGGTCCGAGACCAGGTGGCCTGCCTCGTCGAGGCGGGTGGTGAGGGTGCGCCACTCCTCGCCGACCTGCTCCATGAGCACGACGGAGGCCTGCTGGGTCGTGGTGCCGGCGCCACGCCGCTTGGGGCGCTCCCAGGACGGGGAGCGGGTGATCCGGAAGCGTCGCTGGGCGAGCGTCGCCTCCAGGACGACCCGCGTCGCGACCTCGGCCGGGGCCCGGTCGCTGCGCAGCCGCTTCGCGACCGAACGGTCACCGGGGACGTCGCCGTAGAGCGCGAAGCAGACCGCGTCCAGGACGCTCGTCTTCCCGGCGCCGGTGGCGCCGGAGAGCAGGAAGAGCCCCGCCTCGGAGAGCTGGTCGAAGTCGACGCTCACCGTGCCCGTGAACGGGCCGAACGCGGCGACCTCCAGGTGGTGAAGGCGCATCAGAAGAGCACCTCGAGCCACTCCTCTTCCTCGGCGACGCCGGAGCGCGAGTCGAGCGAGTCGGCCTCGGGATCCTCACAGCAGGCGTCCACGGCGGTCTGCAGCAGCGCCAGCTCGGCCTTGGCTGCGGGCTCGCCGCGGAGCTCGGCCACGAACTCGGTGACCAGGTCGATGTCACGCCGCGGCCGGGACGGGTCGGGCTGCGACAGGGCACCCAGGACCGGCGCGGTCGACTCGAACCCCAGCACGAGGGTGTGCGGGAACCGCCGCCGTAGCCGCTCCATGGCCTGGGCCGGGCGGATCCGGTCGGTCAGGGTGATCTGCAGCCACGACTGCTCGTGGACCTCGTGGCGGGGGTCGCTCAGGAGCTCCTCGAGCGTGCCCCGCAGCCTGGCCAGGTTGCGCGGGACCGGCGCCTCCACGAACTCGCTGGCGACGAAGCCGGACTCGTCGAGATCGATGAGCCATGACCCCTTGAGGTGGTTGGCCTCGGAGAAGGAGTAGGCCAGCGGGGAGCCGCTGTAGCGCACCGTGTCGGTGATCGTGTGGCGGCCGTGGAGGTGGCCGAGGGCGGCGTAGGAGATGTCCTCGAAGAGGCTGGCGGGCACCATCGAGACGCCGCCGACGGAGATGTCGCGCTCGGAGTCGGAGGGCTCCGCCCCGGTGACGAAGGCGTGGGCCATCACCACGCTGCGGCCACCTCGGCGGTTGAGGTCGGCGCGGACCCGCCGCATCGCCTCGCCGAGCGCCGTCTGGTGGGAGCGCGACTCGAGCCCCCACGACGCCCTGGCGGCGTCGGGATCGAGGTAGGGGAGTCCGTAGAAGGCCACCTCGCCGTGCTCGTCGGGGAGCATCACCGGGCGGCCGACCCCCGCCAGGTCGGTGCGGATGAAGATGCCGGCGGCGTCGATCAGCTCGGAGCCGAAGCCCAGGCGCTGGGCCGAGTCGTGGTTGCCGCTGGTGATGACGACCTTCGCCCTCGAGGCCGCGAGCCGCGAGAGCGCCTCCGAGGCCAGCCGCACGGCGTCGACCTGCGGAAGCGCCCGGTCGTAGACGTCGCCGGATACGCAGACCACGTCGACGGATCCCTGCTCCACCACGGAGAGGAGATGGTCGACGTACGCCGCCTGGTGCCCGAGCATGCCCTCCCGGTGGAAGGACCGGCCCAGGTGCCAGTCGGAGGTGTGCAGGATCCGCATGAAACGAAAACTATCGGTGAGCACGGACAGTCTTGCCCCCGACTCACCGCCGGAGCGTCGGCTACGCGGGATAGGTCACCTTGATCGCCAGCTGCCGCTGCAGGTTGTCGGCTGCGTCGGACACCCGGCGGCGTACGCCCGGGTCGAGATCCAGCTCGATGACCGCCCGCGCGGCAGCGAGAGTCTCCTCGGTCACCGAGCCGCTCGGGAAGAACGCCTCGGCGGCCTCGGCGAGGCTCCAGCCCGACCGCTTCTCGGCGGTGGCGGGAAGCTGGGCGAAGTAGCGCTCGACATAGCCCGCGGTGAGCTCGGCCGGACCGGTCCAGAACGCCCGTCCGGCGGCCAGGATGTCGTAGTTGGGCAGGTCGGTCTCGCCGGTGAACACCGACCAGCCGTACGCCTTCGCCTCCGCGTCGGGGATGCTGACCAGGGCGCCGTTGAGGTGGATGCGGGCCTCGTTGGCGGGCTCGGCGTCATAGGCAGCCTGCAGCTCCGGACGATCCGCGAAACCGTTCTCGGCGAGCTTGGCCAGGATGCGCCAGCGCAGGTCGAGGTCGGTCTCGATCCCGGCCGGGGGAGTGGCGAGCCATTCCCGCAGCAGCGACTCGGACGACGCCGAGCGGATCGCCGCGCGGTAGGACGACAGCTGCAGCTCGGAGCCGGGAGCGACCTCGGCGAGCTTGCGGAGGGCGGCCTCGTGGAGCCGCTCGCGCGCCCCCGCAGGTGCCAGCGGCACCACCGAGCCGAAGAGCCACGGCATGGTGCGCCTCGGGGTGTCCTCGAGGTCCTCGACCGGCAGCGACGCCTCGGCGATGTCGATGACGTCGGCCGGGTCGACCGCGGCGTTGAACCAGGCACTGCGCAGGTTGTTCCACACGCCCGCGCGCAGGCCGTCGTCGGTGATCTCCGGGAGGGCCGCCTTGAGCGCCTGCACCGTCTCCCAGTCGGGGATGGCCGAGGCCCAGGTGTCGTCGTAGGGGTCGAGCACGACGGCGTTGGCGGCACTGGCATTTGAAGAACTGGGGAGCGGCGTCTGGTCACCGCTCACCGTGATCTCCTCGGTGGTCCACTGGGTGCCGTTGAGGATCGCCGCGCGGAAGGTGTGCGAGCGGTCGGCGGGGTGCCGCGATGGAGCGGTGCGGTTGACGACCATCTTGGCCGGGTCCCACGAGAGCGTGTCCGGGCCGGCTTTGAGCAGCCACTGGGAGGTGAAGGTGTCGAGGTCGAACTCAACCCCGGCCTCGGCGGCAGCGGCGTCCCAGGAGCCGAACAGGTCGTGCATCGTCGCGTTGCCGAACCGGTGCTTGGTGAAGTGGTCGATCGCGCCCGCGAAGAAGACGTCGTCGCCCAGCGATGCGGCGAGCTGGCGCAGGATCGCGGAGCCCTTGGAGTAGGAGATCCCGTCGAAGTTCTGCAGCGCGGAGACGGCGTCCTCGGCGCCGTTGCCGGCGACCGAGTGCGTCGAGCCGCGCTGGTCGGCGGTCAGACCCCACTGGCGGCGGGCGTAGGACATGTCGGCCCAGGCGTCGGCGTACTCCGTGACCTCGGCGGTCACCCGGTTGCCCATGTATTCGGCGAACGACTCGTTGAGCCACAGGTCGTCCCACCACTCCGGCGTGACCAGGTCGCCGAACCACTGGTGAGCCATCTCGTGGGCGACCGTGGTGGCGCGCTGGATCCGCATGCCACGGGTCACGCGCGAGGTGAAGACGAGCGGGTCCCGGAAGGTCACGCAGCCCGGGTTCTCCATCGCGCCCGCGTTGAACTCCGGCACGAACGCCTGGTGGTAGTTGCCGAACGGGTAGCGGATGCCGAAGAGCCGGTGGAACTCGTCGAAGCACTGCTTGGTGATCGTGAAGAGCTCCTCGGCGTCCTTGTCGAGGTCGGCGGCGATGCTCTGCCGTGAGCTCAGCGACAGCGGGATCCCGTCGTGCTCGTCGTGGATCATGTGCCACGGGCCGGCGACGAGCGTGACGAAGTACGTCGAGAGCGGCTGGCTCCGCTCGAACTCCCAGGTCCCGGGGGAGGTCTGGGTGCCCGGAGCGTTGCCGATCACCGTCCAGTCGTGCGGCGCGGTCACGTGGAAGGTGTAGGGCGCCTTCAGATCGGGCTGGTCGAAGCAGGCGAAGATCGTCGGGGCGGCGTCCATGAAGCACATCCCGTAGACGTAGGCCCGTCCGTCGGCCGGGTCGACGCTGCGGTGGAGTCCCTCGCCGTCGTTGCGGAACGGCATGGTGGCCTCGACGACGAGCTCGTTCGGGCCCTCCTGCGTGCTGATCGGGAGACGCCCCTTGGCGAGCGTGGCCGGGTCGATCGAAGCACCGTTGAGGCTGATCCGCTCGACCGAGACCGGCTTCAGGTCGAGGAACGTCGGTCCGCCTCTCGAGGTGAACCGGATCGTCGTCACGGAGCCGAACGTCTCCTCGCTGGAGGCGAGATCGAGGCGTACGTCGTAGTCCTCGATCTTCAGCAGGCTGGCACGGGCGGCGGCCTCGTCTCGGCGCAGGGGCAGGCTCTGGGTGCTCACGTCGCACAGGCTAACGGGCGGATGGCACTCTTTCCCCATGACTGACTCTGCTGCAGACCTGCGCTCGGTATCTCTGGAGAAGATCGGCGAGCACCGCTTCCGTGCGACCAACGCGCGCGGCGGCAGCGTGGTGATCGGCCACGGCGACGACCCCGACTTCACCCCGGTCGAGCTGCTCCTCGCCGCCCTGGCCGGCTGCAGCGCCCTGGACGTCGACTTCATCACCGGCAAGCGGTCCCCGATGGAGACCTTCGAGGCTCTCGCCGCGGCCCGGAAGATCCGCGACGAGCAGGGCAACCGCCTGGTCGACATCGCGGTCACCTTCGACATCACCTTCCCCGAGGGTGAGGCCGGCGACGCCGCTCGCAAGGTCCTCCCGGACGCGATCAAGAAGTCCGAGACCCGGCTGTGCACCGTCGGCCGCACCGTCGCCGTCGGCACCCCGGTGAGCTACGGAGAGGGCGCCCTCTCCTAGCCCGCCTCGGCGCTCAGGGGAGCAGGAGGGCGGAGTCGCCGAACTCGTGCCACAGGTAGCCGTCGGCGACGGCGGCGTCGTAGGCCGCCTGGGTGAGCTCGGGGCCGGCGACGGCCTCCACCAGCAGCAGATGGCTGGCCTGAGGGTCGTGCCAGCCCGTGATGAGCCCGTTGACGACGTACGGCGGGTTGGCGGGCGTGATGACCCGGTCGGTCCAGCCGCTCGCCGCCCTGACCGCGCCCGTCGCGGGGATGACCGCTGACTCGAGGGCGCGGGTGACGGTGGTGCCGGCCGCGACGACGCGGCCCCCGGCGTACCTGGTCTGCTCCACCAGCCGGGCCGTGGTCTCGGAGACCTCGAACCACTCCGCGCCGGGGGCCTCGCCGGCCTCCTGGGAGGAGACGCCGGTGTGCAGGGTGATGGGCGCGACCTGGATCCCGCGGGTGACCAGCTCGGTGACCAGCGGGTGGGTGAACGGGCGCGCCGCCGAGGGCATCTCGGCGCTCCCGGGGCGGTGCCCGAAGACAGTCTGGTAGACGGAGAGCGGGTAGCGGCGGTCGAGATAGCCGTACGCGATCGGGCGTCCGGCCCGCTCGAGCTCGGCGGTCACGTCGCCGGTGACGCGGGCGCGCCACAGCCGGTTGCCCTCGCCGGTGGGGGAGGAGGGGCGCCCGTCCGGGTACGGCTCGAGGAGGGTCACCCGTAGGCCCGCGGTCACGACCACGTCCCCCTCGGCGGCGTCGAGCACGGACCGGGAGGCGTCTGGAGCTGAACGGAGCTCCACGGCCCAGCCCGTGTCGAGGCGTTGGGCGAGGTGGAGCACGACCCGGCCGCGCCCGATCAGGTCGGCGTCGAGCTGGCGGGCCTCGGTCACCGAGTCGTTGACCACGACCAGGTCGCCGGGGGAGAGGTGGTCGGCAAGGTTGCGGAACCGGGCATGTCGTACGCCGCCCGGGGACGCCACGAGCAGGCGCACCCCGTCGCGTTCGATGCCGCGCCACTCCGCGGGCGCGGGAGCGGTGGTCTCGTCGGGAAAGGGGAACGTGGTGGTCGGTCGTTCGGCGAGCATGGTCATCGGGTTGCTCCTACGGATACGAGTTCGGTGGCGCGGTAGCGCCCGGACGGCTGTTCGCCGGAGAGCAGTGCGAGCAGGTGCGGAACGACCGATTCCGGCAGCGGCCGGTCGGAGATGTCCTCGCCGGGGAAGGCGGCCTGGTGCATCGCGGTGCGCATGTCACCGGGGTCGACGGCGTACGCGCGGATGCCGTTCTCCTCGCCGAGGGTGAGGATCAGGTGGTCGAGCGCGGCCTTGCTCGCTGCGTACGTTCCCCAGGTCGGGTAGTGCTCGACCGCCGCGTCGCTGGAGATGCCCACCAGGGTGCCGCGCGAGGCGATCAGGTAGGGGAGGAGTCGCTGGGTGAGCGAGAGCGGGGCCAGTACGTTTGTCGCGAGCACGCTGGAGAAGAGGCTCTCGGGGACCTCGGCCAGCGGCAGCATCGGGCCGAGCTCGCTGGCGTTGTGCACCAGCAGGTCGAGGCGCCCGTGGCGGGCGACCGCGGCCGCCACGGCGTCCTGATGGTCGAGATCGCGTACGTCGCCGCTCAGCGTCGTCACCCGGGCGCTGTCCGGCAGGGCGGCATGGAGACGGTCGGCGTTGCGGGCGTCGGTGACGATGCTCCAGCCCTTGTCGATGAGGGAGGTCGCGAGGGCGAGTCCCAGCCCTGCGGAACCGCCGGTGATGACGGCTACTTCGTTGTCTGATCTGTTCATGCCCCCTAGGATTCAACCTAAAGTGAACTTGAGATCAAGGGCTGTGACAGAAAAGAGTGAGATGAACACCCACGACCTGCTCACGATGGGCGAGGTGACCCGGCGCAGCGGCTACGCCGCCTCCGCGGTGCGCTACTACGAGAGCCAGGGCCTGATCCAGGCCGAGCGATCGGCCGGGGGACAGCGTACGTTCGAGCGCAGCGTCCTGCGCCGGCTCGCCTTCATCAGAGCGGCCGCCAACGTCGGGCTCTCCCTGGACGAGATCAAGGCCGAGCTCGACTGCCTGCCGGGGGACCGCACCCCCACGAAGGCCGACTGGGCGCGCATGTCCAGGCACTGGCGCCGCCGCCTCGAGGAGCAGATCCACGCCCTCGAGCGCCTCCGCGACAACCTCGACTCCTGCATCGGCTGCGGCTGCCTGTCCCTGCAGCGCTGCGGCATCTCCAATCCCAACGACGCCGCGGCGGCCCAGAGCCCCGGCGCCGCGTACCTCCCCAAGGTCCTGCGCCGCGACCCACCCCGCCGCCGCGCCTGACCCGCCGAATCGGTAGAAGCTGCGTGCCGAGAATGCAGTTGTGGGCGACGAAACTGGAGTTTCGTCGCCCACAACTACCGATTCGACGCGCCATACGTGCGGATTCGGCTCGAGGGTGATCAGCCGACGGTGATCGTCTCGAACTCGACAGGCGTCTTGGGGGCGCCGGTGCCGTCGGGGCCGGCCTCGCCCACGCCGGCCTCGCCGACCTCCTGGAGGGTCTTGATGGCGGCCTCGTCGAGGGTGCCGAAGACGGTGTAGGCGGGCGGGAGCTGGGTGTCGCCGAAGACCATGAAGAACTGGCTGCCGCCGGAGTTGGGCTGGCCGGTGTTGGCCATCGCGAGGGTGCCGGCGGGGAAGGTGTCGCTGTCCTTGAACTCGTCGGGGATCGTGTAGCCGGGGCCGCCGGTGCCCTGGCCGGTCGGGTCGCCGCACTGCAGCAACTCGAAGCCGGGGTTGGCGCCGAGGCGGTGGCAGCTGGTGCCGTCGTAGTAGTCCTGCGAGGCCAGCGAGAGGAACGAGTTGACGGTGCAGGGCGCCTTGTCGGCGTCGAGGGTGATCGCGAGCGGGCCGACGGAGGTGTTGATGGTGGCGGCGACCTTGCCGGTGTACTGCGCGGTCTTCTCCGGCTTGTCCACCTCCTTGGAGGCGCCCATCGGGTCCTCGGCGTAGTCGCAGCTCGTCGAGCCGGGCTTCACGATCGACTTCCAGTCGCTGGACTCGCTCGACTTCGGGCCCTTGCTCTCCGCGGCCTCGCCGGAACCGGACCCGCCATCGTCGGAACCACAGGCGGACAGCGTCAGGAGCAGGGCAGCGGCGGCAACGGCCGGGAGCGCACGAGAAGGCATGCCCAGATGCTAGGGGAGCGGTCCGAACGATTCCGCGACGGACCCCGCGTGGCGATGCCGGTGGCATCTTCTGCCAGCGTTGGGGCCACGCACTATCGCACACGATCGTCGTCGCCCGCGATACTGCACCAGCCTCACCTCACCCATTCGCCACGACAGGGGAGGGCTCGGATAGCCTCCAGCCGTGCCTGTGCTTTCCCTGCGTTTCGAGCTCGACGACCTGACCCGGCCCGAGGTGATCGGGCTCCTGGAGGACCACCTCGAGGACATGTACTCGGTGACGCCGGCCGAGTCGGTGCATGCGCTCGATCTCGAGGCACTGAAGGTGCCCGAGATCGCGTTCTGGTCGGCGTGGGAGGCCACCGAGCTCGTCGGTTGCGGCGCGCTGAAGTCGCTCGGCGAGGGCGACTACGAGCTCAAGTCGATGCGCACCACGGCCGCCGCCCGCGGCCGAGGCCAGGTCACGCGGCGGTCACCGGGTGCTTCTGGAGACCGGCACCGAAGGCTTCTACGAGCCCGCCCGACGTCTCTACGCGGGCAACGGCTTCACCGAGCGCCCGCCCTTCGGCAGCTACGTGCTCGATCCCAACTCGGTCTTCTTCGAGCTCTCGCTGTAGTCGTCGACCGGCGGCGCGTCCCGCCGGAACAGCAGGTCGTCGAGAGCGAGCTTGGTGCGGCGTACGACGATCAGGTAGACCGCGATCGCGAGCCAGCCCAGGTCGCGGAGGGTGTCGGCGAGATAGGCGGGGTCGGCCGAGGCGCCGCCGCCCCCGAAGCAGCCGCAGTCGATGTTGAGCCCGCGCGCCCAGGCCGAGGTGATCCCGACGAGGAATGAGCACAGGCCGAGCGCTGTCGCCACCGCCGCCGTCCGGGTGAACAGCCCGAGGATCAGCAGCGCGCCGAGGACGATCTCGGCGATCGGCATGGCGATCGCGTACGCAGGGGCCAGCTGCCACGGCAGCAGCTGGTAGCCGCGCACCGCCTGCTCGGTGATCGCCGGCTCGGGCAGCTTGGCGAGCCCGGCGGCGAGGAACACGAAGCCGAGGTAGAGGCGGCCGACGAGACCGATCCAGCCCAACAGATCAGCGCGCGTGCTCATGAGAGCACCACCCAGGAGGTGCGCAGGACGCCGAAGACGACGAACGCCGTCACGACTGCGTAGCCGGCCCACAGCACCGGCGCCGGCGAGACCTCGTCCCTGATCTCACGCCGCACGAACCACACCCCGAGCGCCAGCACGGCCACGGAGACCGCGACCAGCCCGACGACGTACCACACCTCGTTCACGTCGCCAGCGTGCCACAGTCGAGGCCCGCAACCACCGCCAGGACGCCCGCCTTCAGCGCATCTTCAGGCTGCGGGCCGCCTTCTCAGGAAACACGTCAGGGTTGCAGCCACCACGGGCTGGTGTAGGCGATGCCCAGGTCGTTGCAGGGATGGCCGTCCGGCCCTGGCGTCGCGTTGGCCTGGGTCGGGTCGCTGACCCGCAGCAGCACCCAGTCGCCGTCGTCGACGGAGACCGGCACGGTGACCGAGACCGGGTCGCCTACGCGGAACGCGACGACGGAGGCCACGACGGGCACAGACGGACCGGGGCGCAGCACCTGCAGGTGGAGCTCCCTGCCCACCCACTCCTCGTCGCGAGCCAGGTCGAGCGTGAACCGCATGTCACCGCCGCGGCCGGGGACCACCGAGCCCATCCGGTGCTCGACGCCGTCCAGCGTGGCCACGGCGTCGACCCGGAGTCCCGAGGTGCGCGTGGCGAAGAACCGCCGCGCCCGCATCGCCTCGAAGACGCCGGCACGGTCGTGGGAGGCGACCCACAGCCCCGTACGTCCCTTGCCCTCCGGGTGGCCCCAGTCGGTGCCGTGCTCGTCGGTGACCCCGCTGATCCCGGTGCGCCAGCCGGCGTTGAGGCACTGGCACAGCGGTGAGGTCTTCCCGTCGGCGTACCCCTCGAAGAGGTAGTCGTCGCCACGGTTGAACATCTCCAGCGACACCATCCGCTCTCGGGCTCGCGCGTCGTAGCGGAACTCCTGGAACCGGAACGGCTCGCGCCCGGGATGGTTGAACCCGGCGATCCCGTCAGCCCCACCGTCGATCAGCGGCGTGGAAGGCGAGCGCATCAGCCAGTCGAAGAACGGCCGCATCGCGCCGACGTCGACGATGTCGGTGAAGTGCTCGCTTCCCCACACGTTGATATGACCCAACAACGGCTCGGACCATTCGAAGCCTCGGATCGCGGTGAAGGTGCCGTCGGCGTTGGCCGCATCGGCCAGCTCGCGGGTCCGGGCCCAGTCCGAGCGGGTGATGCCGCCGATCTGCTTGTACGCCGCCGGCAGCAGCCCCGCGAGCGCATCACCGAGGATGTGGTCGGAGACCGTGGCATGGTCGGTGAGCGCCGCGACGTCGAGCCCGGCGCTCCGCATCGAGTCGAAGGCGAGGTCAGGGTCGCCGTCGCCGTCCGACATCAGCGTGTGGTTGTGCAGGTCGGCATGGACCAGCGTGGTCCCGGACGAGAGCCGCGACAGCCGGCTCGCCCCGACGCCGGACCGAGCGGTCGCCGAGGCCGCCGCACCCGTGAACGACGAGGACATCGACGCCAGCAGGAGCCCGGCTCCCGCCGCTCCCAGGGCCGTACGCCGCGTGAGCGGCCCGCTCATCGACCGAAGAGTCCCGTGCTGCTGTCCGAGGCACATGGCCCCTATTTCACGCAGATCCCAGCGGCGTACGGGAGGCTTTCAGATCAAAGGTCGGTGAAGTCGGCGTAGAGACAGGCATGGTCGGAGGCCGCGTGCTGCTCCGCGGTCAGCGTCGGGAACAGGTCCCAGGGATCCTTGGTCCGCGGCCCGTGCCACACGCCCTTGCGGAAGACGCCGCCGCCGGTCTGCTTCGCGCGCAGCGCGGGGGAGAGGAGCAGATAGTCGATCTTGTCGTCCTCGTTGCCGGAACCGTACGTTCCACGTCGGTGGTTCCAGTCCCAGTGCTCGTGCTCGCTGGCGTCGGCGAGCCCCTCGACGGACAGCAGCGGCTTCAGCGACTCGCTGGCGGGGGAGTCGTTGAGGTCGCCGGCTACGCAGACGTGCTCGATCCCCTCCTCGAGCAGTCCCTGGTAGATCTCCGCGACCCGCTTCGCCTGCCGGCCGCGCCGCTTGGCGCCGAGCGGGTCGCCCTTCTCCGAGTAGCCCTTGGACTTGAAGTGGTTGGCGAGGACCACGATCCGCGCGCCGCTGGGAGCGTCGAGGTGATACTCGCAGCAGTCGCGGGAGAAGATCACGCCCTCCTCGTCGCGGTCGAAGATGTGTGTGCGGAGCTGCACCAGGCGATAGCCGTCGCCGACCATGACGCCGACGTCGATGCCGCGCTCGTCGTTGCCCTCCACGACCATCACCTGCTCGTACGCCTCGGCGCCGACCTCCGGCAGCAGCGTCTGGGAGAACATGTGCAGCCCCGGCCGGTCGTCGGCCTCGACGACCACCGCGACCTCGGCCCGCAGCTCAGCGAAGACGCGCGCGGTGTTCTCGGTGGCGACCTCGTCGACAGCGGTGGTCTTGAGCTCGACGAACCCGACCCAGTCGTTGCGCCCCTGTGCGACCAGCTGCACCGGCCCCGAGCGCGGGCGTTTGAGCAGCTTGCCGCGCATCTTCCGCAGCCGCGCGAACTCGCCCTCGTCGCTCTTCAGGAGCCCCAGCTTCTCGAGGTTGTCCAGGATCTCCTGCTCATCGCCCTGATAGCTGGGCTGGGCGAGAAGGGTGGAGACGCGGGCGTGAGCGGTCAGGACCGCTCGACGCGTCGCGGCATCGGCCTCGTCGGCGTCCATCGCCTTCGGCCGGGCGAAGAGGTTCTCGACATTGAACGATGCGAGGCGCATCTCCCCAGGCTAAGCCACTCGACCCGTCACCGGGTCGCGATCGGTGAGGCAGTAGATCTGCCCGTACGGCGCGCGCATCACCGTCCACCACTCGAAGACGCCGACCGTGTCGGCGCCGAGCGCCTCGTGACGGCAGGTCTCCGAGGCACGGTTGGCGACCGCCACGTCGGGATGCGCCCCGACCTCGCCGTCCTCGTCCTCGAGCCGCTGCAGGAGGATCCGGAGCCCGCCGTGCGGGTCGGGGTCGGCGAGGCGTACGAACTCGGGGGTCTTGGCCTGCTCGGGCGTTCGTCCCGTGACCCCAGCCCAGAAGGCGACCTCCTGGTCCCAGCGGGAGCGAGGGATGTCGATGCACACCTGGTCGAGGACCCGCTCCGGCTCCGAGCGCGCGAAGCGGGGACGCGACCCCTCGCCGAGCGTGTGACAGAAGAGCATGCCGCCAGGGGAGCGCATCACCGGAACACCGTCGTAGTTCCACGCCGGACTCGCTCCCTGCGACGTCGATCGCTCGACCGCAGCCTCACGATCGGCGGCGTCGAGATCGACGTGGATCCGCGGCTCGCCGTCGTCGAGAGCCTGCATCTTCAGCCAGGAATCGCCCGTCTGCGGCACCAGCGTGAGGAACTGCCCGTCCTCGCCCCTCGGCGGCGAGATCGCCCATCCGGTCGCCGCGGACCAGAATCCGACCGCCTCCTCCCATCGTTCCCGTGGGACGTCTAGGAAGAGGTGGAACCAGGCAGGTTCGCCGGTGGTGCTCATGTCCGCGACCCTACGCGTGCGTCGAGGCGGATGTGGCCGAAAACGACGTACGCCGGGGTGCACCGCGACTGCGGCACACCCCGGCGTAGCACGGGATCAGCCCTGCTGAGAGATCCCGAACTGTACGTTGCCGGAGGCATCCATCCCGGCGTCGAGGACCTTGTCGTCGAGCTCGGCGGCAGCGCCCTGGTCGAGGAAGACCCGCGCACCCTCCTGCTCGATGACCTGGTCCTCCGCCTCGGCGGTCGGGACGAGAGCGGCGCTCAATGCGCCGTCCGGTTCTGCGTTGGAGGCGAGCCGGAGGCCGGCGCCCTGGGACTGCTCGGAGATCGAGCGGACGATCGTGGTGGCGTTCTCGGTCAGCTGAAGCATGTCGAGATCTTCCATGGTTGGGTACGGAGTACCCGCTCCACCATTCCTCACAGATCGGCCTCGTTCAAGCCCGGCATGCCGCGTTCAGGCGTCCCAGCCCTCCGGACGGAGCTTCTTCGGGAGCTTCGAGACGACCGTGGCGTACGACTCGTCGACCGCTTCCAGGATCTCCTCGTCCGGGATCGAGCCGCCCCAGGCGAGGTCGTTCCAGCCCGAGCGGCCGATGTAGCCGGTGACGGTCACATCGTCGGGATAGCGCAGCAGCCACTCGTCGGCGATCTCCCGGGACGGCCCGCACTTCAGCCCCACTTTCGCGTCGCCGAGGAAGGCGAAGATCTTGCCGCGCTCACCCGGCCCGACCTTGATCACCGGGTGCTCGTGATCCCACGGGTTGTCCGGCCAGGCGCCCGGCTTGGTGAGGCAGTAGGCCTGCAGCGACGTCACGTCCATGGCGACCATGGTGCCACCGTTGGAGGCCGCCCGGGCCGGCGATTTCAGTCGGGTCAATTGCCGCTTGGCGGGCCTAGAATTGATCGCGAGGACAGTCGTTCTTCCTTTGGCATTGGGCTGAGGAGGTGAAATTCAAATGTCGTCTGAACACATGTCCATTCAGGAACATCCCGACATCGCGGCACTCCGGGACCGGTTCGATCTGACCGGCTCCTCCGCCACCGCCCAGGTGGTCGACGGTGTCACGATGATGGCCGGTCTCTATCTGGCCATATCGCCGTGGGTCGTGGGCTTCAACACCACGGCGTCACCACTGATGGTCAGCAACCTGATCATCGGCCTCGCTGTCGCTCTGCTGGCGCTCGGGTTCGCGTCGGCGTTCGGCCGCACACACGGTCTGGCCTGGACCGTCCCGCTCATGGGTGCATGGGCGATCGTCTCGCCGTGGCTCATGAACGGCGTCGACACCACCGCTGGAATGATCGCCTCCAACGTGATCGTCGGAGCTGTCATCATGCTGTGCGGACTCGGTGCGTCCGGGTTCGGCACGTTGTTCAATCCGCGTAGGTAAGCCCGCGGAACCGTCACCGACCGGCCGAGCGAGAAGCGCTCGGCCGGCCCTCCGCCCGCTGGATCAGCCGATGTCCGCGCCGTAGACCTTGGTGACCGCGATGGTGATGAGAACCCGGCGGTCCGAGACCATCACCTGGCGGTACTCGTCCCAGTCGGGGTGCTCGCCGGCGCCACGCCGGTAGTAGTCGACGAGCGCGTCGATCTCGGGACTGTCGGGGGAGGCGCCGGCCCCGGTCAGCGTGACCGTGCCCTCGGCCGTCGCCCAGGATCGCCCTCCGGGGCCGTCGACCTCGATCGCCGCGCGCGGGTCGCGGCGGAGGTTCTTGGTCTTCACCAGCCCCTCGCGGGTGGAGATCAGGATCTCGCTGCGCTCGCGGTCGTAGAACTGCCACACGGGTGAGAGCTGTGGCAGGCCGTTGGCCTTGATCGTGGCCAGGATCCCATGGCGGGTGGTGGCCAGCAGCTCGTGTGCGTCGAACGTCATGGTGAAGCGCCTCCTCGTCGGGCGTCGCCCGTGTGGTCGTTGCCTTCTAGAAGGCCACCGGGCACGACTTCCTTCCCGGTTCCTAATTCAGAGGTGCGCCGCGCGCGGACCGGCTAGGTTGCCGAGGACCCGCACCGAAGGAGACCCCACATGCGTGCATTGATCGGCCGGATTCTGGTGGCGATGGGGCTGGCATCCCTGCTCCTCGTCACACCCGCCAGCCCCGCGGCAGCCGCCGAGGACGACATCCTCGACCGCCTGCTCGCGATCGAGGGCGTCAGCCTGATCCAGGAGAAGCCCGTCCAGGGCTACCGCTACTTCGTCCTGAACTTCACCCAGCCGGTCGACCACCGCCGGCCCGACGGTGACACCTTCCAGCAGCGGTTCACCGTGCTGCACAAGGACACCGCCCGCCCCACGGTGTTCCAGACCAGCGGCTACAACGTCTCGACCAACCCCGGCCGCAGCGAGCCGACCCGCATCGTCGACGGCAACCAGGTCTCGATGGAATACCGATTCTTCACCCCGTCGCGGCCCGACCCGGCCGACTGGGACGACCTCGACATCTGGCAGGCCGCCAGCGACCAGCACGCCATCTTCAAGGCGCTGAAGCCGATCTACTCCGCCAACTGGCTCGCCACCGGCGGCTCCAAGGGTGGCATGACCGCGACCTACTTCGAGCGGTTCTATCCCCGTGACATGGACGGCATCGTCGCCTACGTCGCGCCGAACGACGTGGTCAACCGCGAGGACTCCGCTTACGACAAGTTCTTCGCCTCCGTCGGCACCGAGGACTGCCGCGACCGGCTCAACGGCGTCCAGCGCGAGGCGCTCGTCCGCCGCGAGGCGCTGAAGGCGACCTACGCCGACCTCGCCGACACCGAGGGATACACCTTCGACACCGTGGGCAGCCTGGACGCTGCGTACGAGATGGTCGTGCTCGACTACGTGTGGGCCTTCTGGCAGTACGCCGGCACCGCCGAGTGCTCGAACATCCCCGCTGACGCGGCGACCGCCAGCGACCAGGCGATCTGGGACTCGATCAACTACTACTCGGGCTTCAGCTTCTACACCGACCAGGGCCTGAGCCCCTACACGCCTTACTACTACCAGGCAGGCACCGAGCTCGGTGCGCCGACGATCGGCTTCCCGCACATCGAGGACGAGCTGATCCGCTATGGCTACCAGCCGCCGCGCAGCTTCGTCCCGCGCGACATCGACATGCGGTTCGACCCGTCCGCGATGCGTGACGTCGACTCCTGGGTGCGCAAGCACGCCAACCAGATGCTCTTCGTCTACGGAGAGGCCGACCCGTGGGGTGCCGAGCGCTTCCGCCCGGGCATCTTCGCCAACGACTCCTACGTCTTCACCGCGCCGGGCATGAACCACGGTGCCAATGTTGCCGGCCTGGTCGCCGACGAGCGCGAGCTCGCCACGGCCCGGATCCTGGAGTGGGCCGGAGTCGCGACCGCCGCGGTCGAGGCCGACGCGTCGAAGGCGAAGCCGCTGGCCACCTACGACGCGAAGCTCGACAAGCGTGACCTGCGTCAGGAGCGGAGAATGCGGCCGTAATCGGCCAATGGCCCTTGTCTTCGAGCGCGCTCGAAGACATAGCGTCAGAGGTATGGATCTTGGACTCCACTACTTCACGTTCACCCACCCCGAGTGGGAGACCACGCTGGCCGACAAGCTGACCGAGACGGCCCGCATCGCGGACGAGGGCGGCGTCGACCTGCTCACCGTCATGGACCACTGGTTCCAGATGGAGCAGGCCGGCGGCCCCTTCGAACCGATGCTCGAGGGCTACACCACGCTGGGCTACCTCGCCGGGATCACCGACAACGTACGTCTCAGCCTGCTCGTCACCGGAGTTACCTACCGCCACCCCGGGCTGCTCGCCAAGATCGTCACCACCCTGGACCGGCTCTCCGGTGGCCGCGCGCTGCTGGGCATCGGCGCGGCGTGGTACGAGCGTGAGCACCAGGGGCTCGGCGTGCCCTACCCGCCGACCGCGGAGCGGTTCGAGCGCCTGGAGGAGACCCTGGAGATCTGCCGCCAGATGTGGTCGGAGAACGACGGCGCCTACGAGGGCAAGCACTACCAGCTCGCCGAGACGATCTCGCTCCCGCAGCCGGTCAACGGCACGGTCCCGGTCCTGATCGGCGGGGGAGGCGAGAAGAAGACGCTGCGCCTGGTCGCCAAGTACGGACAGGGCACCAACCTCTTCGGCGGCCCCGGCCCCGAGGCGGTCGAGTCCGTCCGGCACAAACTCGAGGTGCTCCGCGGCCACTGCGACGACCTCGGCACCGACTACGACGCGATCGAGAAGACCATCCTCTTCCAAGGCCCCTCGGTCGAGGACCCGGACGCCTTCCTGAAGTCGATGGAGGAGTACGCCGCTCTGGGTATCACGCTCGTCGGGCTGATGCCGACGCCGTACGTCGACCCGGTGCCGTGGACCACCTCGCTCGTCGACCTGGTGCCGCGGTTGAAGGAGGTCTAGGAAGACGGATCCGGCTGGCGGCGTAGTACACTTGTTCTAACCACGTTGCCGGCCGGACTCGTCGAGTCTGCAGGGCAGCACGAAGGGTGGGCGTCATGACGACGTCACCGACAGTAGAACTCATCACCGCGGTTCGCGTCGATCTTCGGATCCGCCTGGACAACAGCTTCTCGTCCGGTCCGCTCGACGGAGCCTGGTGGCCGCAGTCACGCGACCTTGAGGCCGAGGCTGCCGATCTGATCGACCACTTTCCCCATCGCGTGGGCCGGATCTCGCGGCTGTTGTTCTCCCGGCCCGACTGGGACTCGGTCGCCGGGGCGCCGAGCGTCCGCAAGATCCGCGCCGCGCGCGGGATCGTGAAGGTCGGCTCGTTCCCGTCCGACGACACCCACCTCGTGGTGCTGTCGATGGCCACCGGGGACCGGCTGCGTCTGCTGGTGGTGCCCCACGACGCCGCCCCCGAGCGCGCCGAGAGGATCATGGAGCAGGCGGCCGACGACCGGAACACCCACAGCCCGGCGCAGCTGCTGGGCCTCGACGGTCCCGACCAGAGCGAGATCGGCCAGCAGATCTGGGACGACGAAGGCGGTGCCTCCTAGGCGCGGCGTAGCGTCGCAGCGATGACGCTGCGAGTCTCGGCAGGGTCGATGACATCGTCGATCTCGAACATCCGTGCGGCGTTGAGCGCGCTGGCCTGCTTGCGGTACTCGTCGGTGAGTGCGCTGACTCGCTCCTCACGCTCGGCCTCGGGCATCTCGGCGAGCTCGGCGGCCATGGAGAGGCGTACCGCACCCTCCAGGCCCATCGGGCCGAGGTGGGCGTCGGGCCAGGCGACCGTGAGCAGCGGGCGGTGGGTGCTGCCGCCGAGCATCGCCTGCGCGCCGAGCCCGTAGCCACGACGCAGGACCACCCCGACCAGCGGGGTCGACAGCTGTGCGCCGGCGACGACCATCCGGGACGCGTGACGCACCAGGCCGCCGCGTTCGGCCTCGGGGCCGACCATGAACCCGGGGGTGTCGACCAGGGAGACCACCGGGAGGCCCCAGCGTTCGCAGAGCGCGAGGAAGTCGGCGGCCTTGACCGATGCCTCGCTGGTGAGCGCTCCGGCAAGGTGGGTCGACTGGTTGGCGATCACGCCGACCGCGATCCCGTCGATCCGCGCCAGCGCGGTCACGAGCTCGGGGGCGTACGCCTCGCGGAGCCAGGTGACCGAGTCGATGTCGGCGAGGGCCTCGACGACCGGACGTACGTCGAAGGCTTCGCGGTCGTTGTGGGGGAGGAGCGTCCGTAGATCGGTCTGGTCGACGGCCTCGCCGGCCTCGCCGGCCTCGGCGCTGGGCTCGAGGTAGGAGAGGATGCTGCGTACGGCCTCGACTGCTGCTGCCTCGTCCTCGACGAGCAGGTCGATGACGCCGTTGGCGGTCTGGTCCTTGACCGGCCCGATCTCCTCAGGTGCGAAGCTGCCGAGCCCGCCGCCGGCGATCATCGCCGGACCGGCCATGCCGAGGTTGGCGTCCGGGGTGGCGATGCGGAGGTCGGCACTGCCTGCCAGGACCGCGTTGCCGGCGAAGCACCGCCCGGAGACGACGGCGATCCGCGGCACGACGCCTTCGAGCTCACCCCAGAGCGCGAACGAGCCGACGTCGAGCGCGGAGACCAGCGGGATGTCCGTGTCACCGGGACGACCGCCGCCGCCCTCGGTGAAGAAGACCGCCGGCAGCCGCATCCGCCCGATGACCTCGATCAGCCGGTCCGACTTGCGATGCCCGCGCATGCCTTGGGTGCCGGCCATCACCAGGTAGTCGTAGGACAGCACCGCGCACGGCTTCCCGGCGACCGTGGCAGTCCCGCCGACGATCCCGTCGGCGGGCGTCTCGACGACTAGCTCGGCCAGGTCACGGCGGCGTTCCTGGGCCGCGGTGATGAACCTTCCGTACTCGACGAACGAGCCCGGATCGACCAGGTCGGCGATGTTCTCCCGAGCGGTACGCCGCCCCTTGGCGTGCCACCGGGCGACCTTGTCGGATCGCGCCGCGTCCGTCGTCAGGAAGCGGCGGGCGTGGAGCTCGGTCAGTCCAGTGGCGGGTGTGTCGTCGGTCACGCGGTCACGATAGGGAATGCCGGTTCGGGTGCCTCGAGCACCCCCAGCAGCCGCTGGAGCACGCCGAGGTCACCGGAGTGCTCGATCCCGTCGAGACTCCGCCTGCCCATCAGGCCGGCGAGCTGGGGACGGGTGAGCGTCAGGGTGAGCTCCGCCTCCGGGTCCGGATCGCTGTCACGCCGGTGCACGAGCACACCGTTGTGCAGCCGGGCATGCCACCAGCCACCCTCGGGAGTGCCGTCGTGATCGGTGAGATGCCAGTCGATGCGCAGATCGAGGTCCCACGCACGAGGCCCGTCCACGCGGATCGCGAGCGAGTCCAGCAACTGCGAGACGGTGAGGGCGGCCAACAGCCCGCGCCCGCCACCGCGCGGCGGCACCTCCGGGCCGTCGACGAGCTCGCGGGCGCCGGTCAGGTAGATGTTGCGCCAGGTGGCGTTCTCGGCGCCGTGCCCGAGCCGGGTGTAGACGTCGGCCAGCAGCTCCCGCGCAGCGCGCTCCGACGGCTCGGCGAAGACCACATGGTTGAGCAGAGTGGCGGCGAACCGCAGGTCGTCGGTCGCTCCGCCGGCGACCAGCGCCGCGGCGTGGTCCACGGCAGCGGCCGCGCCACCGAGAAGGCGCACCCAGTGCTCGCCCTCCGCCCTCGGCGGCAGCTCCCACAGGTGGGCCGGGTTGGCGTCGTACCAGCCCAGATAGCGCTGGTAGATCCCCTTCACGTTGTGGCTCAGCGAGCCGTAGTAGCCACGCGTCGACGGCTGCGCGTCGAGGGCCGGCGGCAGGACCAGCTCCTCGGCGATCTCCTTCGGCGTCAGGCCACGGTTGATGAGACGTACGGTCTGGTCGTGCAGGTAGGCGTAGACGTCACGCTGCCCGGCGAGGAACGCCTCGATCCGCTCCGCACCCCAGGTCGGCCAGTGATGCGTCGCGAACGCGACATCGGAACGCGAGGCGAACAGGTCGATCGCCTCGGTCAGATAGCGCGCCCACAGCCGGGCGTCGCGCACCTCGGCGCCACGCAGCGTGACGATGTTGTGCAGCGTGTGGACGGCGTTCTCGGCCAGGCAGAGCGCTCGGCGTCCGGGAAGGAGGATGTTCATCTCCGCCGGCGCCTCGCTGCCCGGCGTGAGCTGGAACTCCATCTCCACGCCGTCGATGACGCGCGTCTCCCCGGTGCGGGTGATCGAGTCGGTCGGCTCGGCCAGCCCGATGGTCCCGGAGGCGAGCCTGGGACCGAGACCGCAGCCCACGTGTCCCTCCGGCGCGACCGGCAGCAGGCTGCCGTACATGAAGCCCGACCGCCGGCCCATCGCCGGCCCGACATAGACGTTCTCCGAGACCGCGTGCTCCAGGAACCCCTCCGGCGCCACGACAGGTACGTCACCATCGGCTGCCGCGAGCACGGCGCCGATGCCGCCGAAGTGGTCGGCATGGGGGTGGGTCAGCACGACCCCGGTGACCGGGCGGTCCCCACGGTGCTCGCGGTAGAGCCCCAGTGCGGCGGTCGCGGTCTCGGCCGTGGTGAGGGTGTCGATGACGATGATCCCGCGATCGCCCTCGACGATCGTGAGGTTGGCGAGGTCGAGACCGCGGACCTGGTAGATGCCGTCGGTGACCTCGAAGAGGCCCTGCAGCGAGGTGAGCCGGCTGTGCTGCCACAGCCCGGCGTGTGCGGTGGCCGGCGCGGGGGAGTCGAGGAAAGCGGTGGCGTCCGCGTCGAACGTGACGGTGCCGTCGGCCCTGGTCACGACGCCGGGCTTCAGCGCCGCGACGAATCCACGGTGGGCGTCGGCCTCCTCCTGGTGGAAGTTGGTCATCACGCCCCCAGCGACTTCACCAGGTCGCGGATGACGCCGTTGCGCTGGATCTCCGAGGAGCCGGTCAGCACCCGGAACATCCGCAGCCGCCGCCAGATCACCTCGATCTCCGCGCCACGGACCATGCCGGCCTTGCCGTGCAGCTGCAGCGCCGCGTCCGCGATCTCGAAGGACCGCTCGGCCACGAACAGCTTGCACATGAACGACTCGATGCGCGGGCGCTTGCCGGCGTCCAGGTCTGCGAGGGCGTCGTAGGTCATCGACCGGGCGGCGTAGTAGTCGGTGGCCATGTCGGCGAGCCGGTGCTGGATCGCCTGCTTCTCCAGCAGCAGCCCGTCGAAGACGGTGCGGTGTGCGGCGAAGTCGAGCGCCAGCGCGAGCGCGCGGCGGGCGGCACCGAGCGCGGTCGGGCAGTGCAGCAGTCGGTTGGCGGTGACCCGGCCGAGCGCGATCCGCAGCCCCTCGCCGACCTCGCCGAGCAGGTTCTCCTGCGGCACGAAGCAGTCCTCGAGCACGACGTCGCTCTCGATGTTCTGACCCGACAGCGGCAGGTCGCCGGGCAGCACCCGGCAGCCGGGGGAGTCGAGGTCGACGAAGAACGCGGCGTACGACTCCTCCTCGCCGGCCATCCGGGCCACCAGGATCGCGAAGTCGGCGAAGGTGCCGCCGGTGCTGAACACCTTGCGTCCACTGACCAGGAAGCCGCCCGAGGTGGGCGTGGCGGTGGTCCGCATCCGGCGTACGTCGGAACCCGCGTCGTCCTCGGTCATCGAGAAGCAGCCGGCGCGCTCACCGCGGACGACCGGCATCAGGTACTTCTCGACCTGGTGCTCGGTCGCGTGCTCGAAGATCGCGCCGACCCGCAGCGGTCCGCCCATGTCACCGAGCACGCTGGTGGCGAGCTGGCGACCGGATGCACCGATCTCCTCCTTGAGCGCGGCGAGCTCGGTGAAGCTCAGACCTTGCCCACCGAGCGACTCGGGCAGGTGGATGCCGTAGAAGCCGAGCTCACGGCTGCGCTGCCAGACCGGCTCCAGCATCGAGCGGTCCAGCGGCGTCTCCGGGCCGAGGCCGAGGCCGCGCTCGTAGTCGGCGAGCTCACCGTCGAGGTAGTCGCGCAGCCGGGTCACCAGCTCGTCGAGGCGCGGATTGTCGGGGTAGGACGGGGTGAGGGAGAAGGTCATCTCAGCCGACCTTCCGCTCGGTGCCGGCCCAGTCGCGCTCGCGCAGTGCCCGCCGGTCGACCTTGCCGTTGCGGTTGAGAGGGAGGGCGTCGGCGAACTCGATGATCCGGGGCACCTTCACCCCCGAGAGACGCGTGCGGCAGAAGTCGCGCAGCTCCTCCTCGGTCGCGGTGGCGCCGGCGGCGAGGGAGACGTACGCCTTCACCGTCTCGCCCCACTTCTCGCTGGGCACGCCGACGACGCAGGCCTCGCCGACGGCCGAGTGCTCGTAGAGCGCGGCCTCGACCTCGGAGCAGTAGACGTTGTAGCCGCCCGAGATGATCATGTCCTTCTTCCGGTCCACGATGAAGACGAACCCGTCCTCGCGGATCCGGCCCAGGTCGCCGGTGTGCACCCAGCCGTCGCGGAAGGTCTCGGTGGTCGCCTCGGGTGCGTGGAAGTACTCCCGGACGCAGTCCGGGCCGCGCGCCACGATCTCGCCGATCTCGCCGGCGGGCAGCGGGTTGTGGTCCTCGTCGACCACGATCACCTCGGTGTCGTAGACCGGACGGCCGCAGGAGAGCAGCAGCTCCGGGTCGGACTCGATGCCGCGTACGACGTCCTCGGAGCTGAGGAAGGTGATCGCACTCGTCGTCTCACCCTGGCCGTAGCCCTGGTTGACCACCGGGCCGAA
This sequence comes from Nocardioides sp. NBC_00850, assembly GCF_045207335.1. Lineage (NCBI taxonomy): Bacteria > Bacillati > Actinomycetota > Actinomycetes > Propionibacteriales > Nocardioidaceae > Nocardioides > Nocardioides sp. NBC_00850. Next base: position 4,027,824 of record NZ_CP108845.1, on the reverse strand, counting down.
GGCCTCGACGGCCTCGCGCAGCCGCGCCGGGCTGACCGGGGCGCCGCCGACGGTGATGCTCCGCAGCGCGGAGAGGTCGCGCTCGCGCAGGGTGGGGGAGGCGAGGACGAGGTTGAGCATGACGGGCACGACGAAGGTGTGGGTGACCCGCTCGCGCTCGAGCGTGTCGAGGTAGGCCTCGACCTCGAAGGCCGGGAGCACGACCACGGCCGCGCCGCGGAAGAAGCAGCCGAGGATCACCATGCCGCTGGCGTGGGTGATCGGTCCGGGGGCGAGGTAGACGGCCTCGGCAGAGAGCGAGCCGTAGGGGTTCATCGCCAGCTTGCGCATGTTGGCCAGCCGGTTGCCGACGGTCTGGACCGCCGCCTTCAGAGTCCCGGTCGAGCCGGAGGTGAAGTTGAGGACTGCCGGAGCGTCCTCTTCTACGTCGACGGCGACCGTGTCGGTGGAGCCTTCGGCGAGCAGCGCGTCGTACGCCGTGGCTACGGTGGCGCGGTTGTCGAGATCGATGATCAGACACTCCAGGCCATGAGCGTCGACGATCTTGCGGACCAGCTCGAGGTGGGCGCCGCCGGTGAAGACGACCTTCACGGCCGCGTCGAGGAGCACGTGCTCGACCTCGGCGGCGGCGAGCCGGGCGCTGATCGGGACGCGGAGCGCGCCCGCCTTGCAGGTCGCCATCTCCGCGACGACGAGCTCGCCTCGGTTGGTGGCGAGGGTGGCGACGGGAGTGCCCGGCGTGCAGCCGCGGGCGATGAGGGCAGCGGCGAGCCGGTTGGTGTCGTCCTCGAGCTGGCGGTAGGTCCATCGGTCGGTGCCGGAGACCAGGGCGGTGGCGTCGGGGGTGAAGGTCGCGGTGCGGGTGAGATAGCTGCCGAGATTCACGGATGCCCTCCTGGTTGTCGGGTTCGCTGCTGTGAGCGCGGTCACCGAGATCATAGACAGCGTGTCCAGAAACAGTCCAGCCGTTCGGCAAAGTGCTAGAACAGTGCCCATGACCGTGGTTGAGGACCGGCGCAGCCGGCGAACGCGAGGAGCGCTCCGCGATGCGCTCGTCTCCTTGGTGCTCGAGCGTGGCTACGCCGCGGTGACGGTGGAGGACATCGTCACTGCGGCCGACGTGGGCAGGGCGACCTTCTACACACACTTCAAGGACAAGGAGGCGCTCTACGACCACGTGGTGTCATCGGTCCTCCTGGACCTGAAGGAGCGACTGGCCGAGGTGCTGGCCCCGGAGGACGCCGGGTTCACCGGAGAGCCGGTGGCCGAGGTGTTCCGGCATGCGACCGAGCAGCCTGACGCGTACCGGATGATCCTGCGGGGTGAAGGGGACGGGCGCGGCCTGCGCGCGTTCGAGGACGCCTGGAGCGCCGCCGCCCACGAGATCTTCACGGCTCGGGTGAAAGCACACGCCGTCCGCCCGCGGGTGGATCTTCAGGTGCTGGCGCGGGCGTGGGTCGGTGAGCAGATGGCCGTGCTGCTGTGGTGGCTGGATGCCCCGGAGCCGCGGCCGGCCACCGATCAGGTCGTCGAGACGCTCGTCGAGCTCTCGCGCCGCGGACGCTTCTGGGCGACGGGATTCGACCCGGGCGCGCGCTGAGTGGCGGTGCTGATTTGGACAGGGTGTCTTGTGTGTCGCGGGTCACTGACCTTACAGTCGGACGTGACGACCGTTACTAGACGCTCTGTCTAATATCTTGAAGGGCGGATCTCCGTGTCCTACCGCACCCTGCTCACCGAGTACCCAGTCGGAGCGCGCCGTCGCGTGCTGCTGGCTGTAGTCGTGCTCGCACTGTTCATCTCGGCGTTCGAGGGCCAGCTGGCCCCCGTTCTGCCGTTGCTGCTCGACGACCTCGGGATGTCGCTCAAGACGTACGGCCTCATCACGGCCGCGTCGCTGATCTTCGGTGCCCTCGCCGGCTACCTCGGCGGGGAGCTCGCCGACCGCATCGGCCGGGTGAGGATCCTGGTGCCGTTCATGTTCCTCTCCGCCGCCGCCTGCCTGTTCATGGCGACCGCGGACTCGGTGGCCCACTTCGCGCTCGCCAGGATCGTGCTCGCGTTCGTCGAGGGCGTGGCCGTCGCCGGCACCCAGCCACTGATCCGCGACTTCACCCCGCGGATGGGCCGCGCGCAGGCGTTCGCCTTCTGGAGCTGGGGCTCGGTCGGCGCCAACTTCTTCGCCGCCGCCGTGGCCTCGGCGACCCTGGGTGTCTTCGGCAACCAGTGGCGCTCACAGCTGTTCATCATGGCCGGGGCCGCTCTGGTCGGTGCCGTCGTGATCGCACTCACCCTGCGTGACCTCGCCCCGGAGGTCCGCCGCGCCGTACGCCTCACCGAGAGCGAGGCCCACACCGTCGAGGTTCCGCAGGGCGGGAAGGGTCTGGGCCTCCTCCTCGCGCGCCGCGCCTTCTGGACCCACGTGCTGGCGATGTCGTTCCTCTATGTCCTGCTGGCGACCATGAACGCCTACGCCCAGACGATGCTCGTCCAGCAGTTCGGCGTCTCTGTCCGTGCCGCCTCGGCGATGACGATGGTCTTCTGGCTGAGCAACCTGGCGATGAGCCTGGTCTTCGCCCGCCTCTCGGACCGTACGCAGCGGCGCAAGGCCCTCATGGTCGGCGGCGGTGTCGCCGCGGCGATCTTCCTCGGCGCCTTCCTGGCGCTCATGGGTCAGGGGAGCGAAGCGTCCGCGAGCGTGGTGATCGTCCTGTTCGTCGGTATCGGTGTGGCGCTCGCGTCGATCTTCGGGCCGTGGATGGCGAGCTTCTCCGAGCACGTCGAGGAGGTCCACCCCGACATCCAGGGCCGAGCCTTCGGCCTCAACCACCTGCTCAACCGCACCTTCATCCTGGCGACGGTCCTCTTCGCGCCGAGAGTGGTCGAGGCGACAGGCGGCTGGGAGCGCTGGATGACGATCGCCTGGGTGGCGACGGTCCTGTTCACCATCACCGCGGCACTCGTCCCCGGCGTGACCGGTCGCCACTCCCGGACCGACACGGACGCCGAGGCCGGGGCCGTCACGCAGCCTGCCTCGTGACCCGCGAACGCCGGGGCCGGCTGGACGGCTGGCTCTACAGTTCGACCGACGAGCCCGACGTCAGGTTCACGCTGGCCAACGAGCGTACGTTCCTGGCCTGGATCCGCACCTCGCTGGCGTTCCTCGCCGTCGCGGTCGCGGTCGACACTCTCGAGGTGGGCGGCGGCACGGCCCTGGCCGTGCTCGCTCCACTCAGCCTCGCGATCCTCGCGGCCGGGTGCGCTGCGTGGTCCTGGTGGAGCTGGGTACGCAGCGAGCGGGCGATCCGCCGGCGCGACGCCCTCCCGACCCGCCGAGCACCGCTTCCCCTGGTCTTCGGGGTGCTCGGCTCGGTCGCGGTCGTCTCGATGGCGCTGCTGGTGTGAACGGGGCCGGTGCGGGCGGCGACCCGGGGCTGCAGCCCGAGCGGACCGAGCTCGCCTGGCGGCGTACGCACCTGTCACTCGTGGTCGCCGCGCTCGTGGTGGTCCGCCACCCGCTGGCCGACGGCCACCTGTGGTGGCGCCTCGGCGCGGCGCTGGTGGTGGCCGCGCTGGCGGCGTACCTGCTCCTGGGGCGCCGCCGCGTCCACGTCACCGCGGCAGTCGCCGCCGCGATCGCTGTCGTCGAGGTGGCCGGGATCACTGAACTGCCGTAGCTCCCCTTGATTTCCCGGGGCAAGAGAGTAAGCATGATTACATGCTTACAACTGAGTTGCGCGGGTGGTTCACCGGACGACTGCCCGATGGTGTGTACGACGAGATCGTCGATGTCGTGGTCGACCGCGAGGAGATCACCGTCGTCGGGAGGATCAAGGAGCCGAAGACAGCCGAGGGCGCTTCGGACGAGGAGAAGGCTGCCGCGTACGAAGGGCGGGCGAGCGAGTTTCGTGAGCGCACCCGTGAGGACCGGATGGCCGTCGCGCGGCAGGCCGAGCGACGGTTCGACCGGAAGGTCTCCTGGGGCGTGGAGGTCGGGGGAGAGCGGCACATGTTCACCACCGTCTCCGCGCCGGTGATGACCCGGCTGCGTCAGCCGGAGCGTGCGGTTCTCGACCTGCTCGTCTCCGGCGGCGTCGCCCGGAGTCGGAGCGACGCGCTCGGCTGGTGCGTGAAGCTCGTACAGCAGCACTCGAGCGAGTGGCTCGACGAGCTGCAGGAGTCGCTGGTCAATGTCGAGAAGGTCCGCGCCAAGGGGCCTGGCGGGCCGTCGTCGAGCGCGTCCTAGCCAGGCCTGTCACTCCCGCTCGGCAGTGAGAGCGTCGAGCGCGAGCAGCGCGAGTGCCGCCGCCTGGTCGCCGAGGACGCTGTCGTCGAAGGCGGCGCCAGGGGAGTGGTTGGGGGCTGCATCCGCGCTCGGGGCAGCGCCCAGCAGCACCATCGTGGTCGGGATCTGCTGGCTGACGAACGAGAAGTCCTCGGCTCCCATCGTCGGTCGTGGCACCTCGACCACGCGCGGCCCGAAGGCGTTGCGCAGCGTCCCCATCGCGCGCTGAGTGTTCTCGCCGTCGTTGACGACGCTGGGGTAGCCCGTCTCGAGCCCGACCCGCGCGACCAGGCCATGGGCGGCCGCGATGCCCTCGACGAGCTGGGGAAGCTCTCGCTCGATCCTGGACAGCGTGTTCGGCTCGACCGTGCGTACGGTGCCGGTCAGGTGGACCGATTCCGGGATGACGTTGTCGACGCCGGTGCCGGCGGTCAGGTTCGTCACCGAGATGACGACCGGGTCGAAGGAGTCGAAGCGGCGCGCGGTGTAGGTCTGCAGGGCCAGCACGATCTCGGCCGCGATCGGGACCGGATCGAGAGCCTCGTGGGGGCGCGACCCGTGCCCACCACGACCTACGAGGTCGATCGTCAGATGCGTCGAGCTCGCCGTCACCGTGCCCGGCCGGGTGAGGAAGATCCCGCGCGGCGCGTTGCCGACATGGATCGCGTACGCCGCCACCGGCCGGTCGCCGGTGGCGTCGAGCACGCCCTCGTCGATCATCAGCTTCGCGCCGCCGTGCCCCTCTTCGCCCGGCTGGAACATCAGGATGACGTTTCCGGCGAGGTCAGCGCGGCTTTCGGCGAGCAGCCGGGCTGCGCCCACGAGGCCGGCGACGTGCAGATCGTGACCACACGCGTGCATCGCCCCGTTGGTGGATCGGTAGGGAACCTCGACCGCCTCTGTGATCGGCAATGCATCCATGTCGGCGCGCAGCAGCACGGTCGGACCGGGCATCCCGCCGCGCAACACGGCGGTGACGGACGACAGTGATCGTCCTTCGGTGATCTCCAGGTCCAGGCCGGACAACGCCTCGAACACTCGACGCTGCGTGGCCGGCAGGTCGAGTCCGAGCTCTGGTTGGGCGTGGATGCTCCGGCGAAGCTCGACCAGGTCGGGAACGAGCGCTTCGGCGGAAGCGAGGACCCGAGACACGAACCCGGCGTTACTGGACATCATGTCCAGAAACTACCAGAACGGGTGGCCTCCCGCTCGGCGCGCTGCTGGACCAGCTCCTCGACCTGGGTCGGAAGTGTGGTCTCGAAGTCGATCAGCTTCGCCCAGGTCGGCGTGACGACGATCCGGACCATGCTGGCGTACAGCGAGCGGACCTCGGCCTCCCAGACGACCCGCTGCTCGGGCGTCATCTCGTAGGAGCCGTTCATCTCGAGGTACTCCTCGGGGATTCCCTCGACGAGGTCGAGCTCGACCGTGCCGCGGATGAACAGGATCTTGGGTGGGTGCACCTCGGTGTCGATGGTCAGCGCGACCACCGGGTTGTGGCGCAGCGAGATGAGCTTGGGGGAGTTGGGTGTGGTGCACATGACGACCTCTGAGCCGTTCCAGGTGAACGCGATCGGCACGTTCCTCGGGGTGCCGTCCTTGGCGACGTACGCCAGTCGGGTCAGGTCACGCGCCAGGAGCTCCTGGCTCAGCGGACGGCTGAGGACCTCGTCGATCTCGCCGGGCCGCATGGTGTTCGACATCTGCGTCTCCTCGGATGTGGCGACCTCGGCTGGTCGCATTCACTCCATGAACGGAGACGTTCGCGTCGTCTCTACATCCGGCGCGGGAGATCACCAGCCGTCGGACAAGATGGTTCTCATGGACCACGAGAGTGCGCGGCGCTCGGCCGCCTTCGTAGGACTGGCCACGCTGCCGATCGGGGCAGCGATCCTCCTCGCGCCGGAGCGGGTGAGCCGGGCACTGAAGCTCGGCGACCACCCCACGGCGCTGCGAGCGATCGGGGTCGCGGACCTGGCGCTCGTGCCCGGGTTGCTGGCGGGTCGCCGCAGACTGCCGTGGATGGCTGCTCGCGCCGGGCTCAACGTGGCGATCGCGGCGTACTGCGTGAGCCTCGCCCGCAGCGAGGGCAACATCGGGCCGAAGATCGCCGCGTCAGCGCTGGCGGTCGCTACCGCTGCCGACGCCCGCACGATCCTTGCCCTTCGCGAAGGTGAGAGTCGCCGGCCCTGACGTCGCGACACCGATCTGGGTGCGGATGCCGCGGCGGTAGGCCGAGGGCGAGACACCCAGGCGTGCGACGAAGGTGCGGCGGAGGGCCTCGGCGCTCGAGAACCCGGCATCGGAGGCCGCCTGCGCCACCGAGCGGCCGGCCTCCAGCCAGCTCCGCGCCAGATCGAAACGTACGCTGGCGGCGTACTCGGCTGGGCTCATCCCGACCTCGTCCTGGAAGAGGCGCGTGAGGTGGCGCGGGCTGATGCTGACGTGACGGGCCAGTGAGATGACGCTGTGCCGGTACGACGGGTCCTGGGCGATGAGCTCGGTGATGACGCGCAACGGGCTTTCGGGCACCCCTACAGCGCGCAGGGGAGCGGAGAACTGGGTCTGTCCGCCCGAGCGCCGCAGGTAGACGAGCAGCCCCTGCGCGGCACGCCGGGCGGTTGCCGCGCCGAGGTCGTCCTCGACCAGGGCCAGCGCGAGGTCGATGCCGGCGGCGACGCCGGCGGACGTCGCGACGTGGCGATCGCGTACGAAGATCCGGTCCGGCTGCACGTCGATGAGGGGGAACCGACGTGCCAGGTCGTCGGTGAACTTCCAGTGGGTGGTCGCGCTGCGCCCGTCCAGCAGGCCGAGCTCCGCGAGCACGAACGCCCCGCTGCAGATCGACACGACGCGTCTGGCCCGGTCGGCCAGCGTCTGCGCCGCGGTGAGCAGCTCCTCGGTCACGAAGACCGACGGCGCACGCTCGCTGCCCGGGACGATGAGCGTGTCGAGCGGTGGGGCGTCGGCTGCGGCAGCACTCACGGCGACACCGCCGCCGATCGACGAGGTCACCGCGGCGCCCGTAGGCGAGAGCAGGACCACCTCGTACGCCTCTGTCCCCTGGTTGGCCTCCACGAAAACCTCAGCGGGACCGACATAGTCCAGCGCCTTCACGCCGTCGAACAGGAGGAACCCGATCCGTCGCCTCGTACCAGCCATCGACATCCTCTCTTAGTTGTGGATTGAGTATTCCACAACCGTGGTCATGAAGACCGGTAGATTCGGGGGATGGCCAGACCTCGGGAGATCTCAGTCACGGCGGTACGCGACGCAGCGCTCGACGTGTTCCGTGAGCATGGCTACGAGCGAACCTCCATGCATGACCTCGCCGAGCACACCGGCGCGGGCAACGGCAGCATCTACGCGGCGTTCGGGAGCAAGCGCGGTCTCTTCCTCGCAGCCCTCGAGGCGTACTGCGGTGGCCGCATCACCCTGACGACCGACGCCTTGGCGGGGGAGGGCGGAGCCCGTGAAGCCGTACGCCGCTACCTGTTGCGCATCGCCGACGACTGCACCGGAGATCCGCGGCGCCTCGGCTGCCTCATGGTGCGGTCGCTCGCAGAGCTCGCCGACCGCGACCCCGAGGTGGTCGGCATCTGCAGGCGGACTCTCGACGTGATGGAGGAACGGATCGCGGCCCGCATCGGAACCGGCACCGGAGCAGGCACGCTGGCGCGCGAGATTCTGCTCTTCTCGCAGGCTCTGATCCAGGCCGGGGCCACGGCGACGTCGCGGCGAGAGCTGCGCGAGTCGGCGAACGCCTACGTGGACCGGCTCGCCCTGGCCTGACGCGTCCGATTCCGAGGGATTCGCGGCCGATCCGGCAGGCGACTCGGGGCGATGTGCGCAGCGAGGATGGTGGTGTCCTCGCTGTACCGATCCAACAGGAGCACCATGCCCTTCTTCACCACGTCCGACGGCACCGACATCCACTACTCAGACTGGGGAACCGGTCAGCCGATCGTGTTCAGCCACGGCTGGCCGCTCAGCTCGGACGCCTGGTCGCTCGAGCGCAAGACGCTCGCCGACGCCGGCTACCGGGTGATCGCCCACGACCGCCGTGGCCACGGTAAGTCCGCCCAGCCCTGGCAGGGCAACGACATGGACACCTACGCGCGCGACCTCGCCGAGCTCGTCGAGCATCTCGACCTGCGCGACGCGGTGTTCGTCGGCCACTCGACCGGCGGGGGAGAGGTCGTCCGCTGCGCGGCCCAGCACGGGAACGGCCGCGTCGCCAAGGTCGTCACGATCGGAGCGGTGCCGCCGATCATGCTCCAGACCGAGGCGTACCCCGAGGGGCTTCCGATCGACGTCTTCGACGGGATCCGGGCCGGCGTGCTCGCCGACCGCTCGAACTTCTACCGCGAGCTCGCGCCGTCGTTCTTCGGCTTCAACCGCGACGGTGTCGAGACGTCGCAGGGCGCGATCGACGACTTCTGGCGCCAGGGCATGCTCGCCGGGATCCAGGCGGCGTACGAGTGTGTCGCGGCCTTCTCCGCGACCGACTTCACCGAGGACCTGAAGGCTCTCGATGTGCCGATCTTCATCGCGCACGGCGACGACGACCAGATCGTGCCGATCGGGAACGCGGCGTTGAAGTCGATCGAGCTGGTCAAGGACGGCACGCTCAAGGTCTACCCGGGCGCCCCGCACGGGATCTTCGGCGCATACCAGCAGGCTCTGATCCAGGACATCCTCGACTTCATCAAGAAGTGATCAAGGAGTGACTCCGTGGGTGCGGTGCCGCCTCGTGCGGTGCCGCACCCGGCCCTCGTCCTGGATCCAGGGATCAGCGGTCAGGGCGCGATGTTCTGGTTGTGGCTGAACAGGTTTCCCGGGTCGTAGGCCTGCTTGACCTTCCTGAGTCGCGCGTAGTTGCTGCCATAGGTGTCGGTGACGCGGCCCTGGTCGTCGTCGGACATGAAGTTCACGTACCCGCCTGCCTCGGAGTGCGGGGTGAGCGCGTCGGCGTACTCGCGGACCCACGCGATGTTGGCGGCGTCGTCGGAGGCGTCCGGCCAGGCGGAGACGATGACCGTCGAGAACGTCGCGTGGCGGTAGGAGAACGCGGTGTCCGTCGCGCCGACACGGGAGGCAGCCCCGTTGATCGAGTACAGGTGCATCGTCGAGCTCGCGTTCGGCGCCTTCGGGCCGTGGGCCAGGTGCACCTCGATCGCCTCGTCGGTCAGCTCGGTGACGTAGTTGCCCTTCCAGTAGCTGCGTACGCCGCGGGGGAACAGGTCGTCGAACGCGCTGTTGAGCCACGGATACGGCATCGGCCCGACCATCTCGCCGACGCGCGGCGCGAGGTCACGGAACGGCTGCATCGCCGCCTCGCCCTCCTCGACCGGCCCACTCCAGTGGACGACGGCGGCGCAGAGCGTGTCGCCGTGGCGGTCCTCCGGGAGGAAGGGGAGGGGAGGGGCCACCTGGAACGCCGGAAAGGCCCCGTATCGTTCGTCGGCTTCGGGGACCCAGGTGCGGAAGAACCGCAGCAGGTCGCCGGCGTGCTCCAGCTCGTAGAAGAAGAGTCCGACGACGACCTGGTCCACAGGATGCAGGTCGAACTCGAAGCTCGTGACGACCCCGAAGTTGCCGCTGCCTCCCCGGAGCGCCCAGAACAGGTCGGGGTTCTCGGACTCGCTGGCGCGACGGAGCTGTCCGTCTGCGGTGACGACGTCGGCTGAGCGAAGGCTGTCGATCGAGAGACCGAAACCACGCGTGAGGTAGCCGATGCCGCCGCCGAGCGTGAGGCCGGCGACGCCGGTCGTCGACACGATCCCGCCAGGCACGGCGAGGCCATGTGCATGGGTGGCTTCGTTGAGATCGGCCAAGGTGGCGCCGCCGCCCACGCGAGCGGTTCGCGCGGTGGCATCGACCTCGACGGAACGCATGGGGGACAGGTCGACGACCAAGCCGTCGTCGATCGTGCCGTAACCGGGTGCGCTGTGCCCGCCGCCACGTACGGCCAGCGGCAGGCCTGCGTCGCGTGCGAAGTTCACTGCGGCGATGACGTCGTTGACGTTTGTGGCCGGCACGACGGCGGCCGGACGACGGTCGATCATTCCGTTCCAAACGGCTCGAGCCGTTTCGTAGTCTGGATCGTCGGGCACGATGACCCGCGTCACTTGTTTGCGAAGTTCGTCGATGGATGTCATGACGCCAGCGTCATCCGCCGCAGTCGCAGCAACCAGTCCGGCGACGCCACGTCATCGAGTTCCGGTACACGGGAGCGGTCGCGAGAGGGGACCCAAGGCGACGTGAGTTGACATAATGTGCATTATCGGCGAATAAGCCAGCGGTCGAAACAGGGGGCGTTAGGGTTCGCTGTTGTGACTGAAGACTTCGACCCGACCGCGCACAACCGCGTCGCGTGGGACGAACTGGTCGACAATGACAACGAATGGTCTCGGCCGGTTGGTCCCGAGATCATCGCGAAGGCTCGTCAAGGCGACTGGTCGGTGGTTCTGATCGGTCACGAACCGATCCCGCGTGATTGGTTCCCGTCCGACCTTGCCGGTGCTCGGGTGCTCTGCCTTGCCTCCGGCGGTGGCCAGCAAGGTCCAGTCCTCGCGGCAGCTGGCGCCAGGGTGACCGTGTTCGACAACTCGCCCAAGCAGTTGGCGCGCGATGACGAGGTGGCCGCTCGTGACGGGCTGGAGCTTCGTACCGTCCTCGGCGACATGCGCGACCTCGGTGCCTTCGACGACGCCAGCTTCGACGTCATCGTCAACCCGGTGTCGAACGTGTTCTGTCCCGACCTGACGCCGGTCTGGGAGGAAACGTTCCGCGTGCTGCGCCCCGGCGGGACGCTCATGGTCGGATTCATGAACCCGGACGTCTACATCTTCGACGAGGTGGCGCTCGACCGGCAGGAGCTGGTGGTGCGTCACCGGCTGCCGTTCAGCTCGCTCGACCTCTCCGAGTCCGACCGGATGCGTGCCTACGGAAGCGGCCCGATCGAGTACAGCCACTCGCTGACCGAGCAGATCGGCGGGCAGCTGGCGGCCGGGTTCGTCCTGACCCACCTCAGCGAAGCGCCGCATCACGCAGACGTCACGGCCCAGCACCTGTCCGCCTACATCGCAACCCGCGCGGTCAAGCCACGCGTGTGAGCGCCGCGTTCAGTAAGGCGGTGGCACAGCCGTCTCTCGCAGCACTTCGCGCGCCGGTGACAGCAGCACGGCGTCCCGTGTGTCGGCGGCGGTCGCCTTGACATAGATCCCGGTGGTCTTGAGGTCCTCGTGACCGAGCAACCCCTGCACCGCAGGTACCGGTACGCCGGAACGGATCAGTCCCTTGGCCGCGCTGTGCCGAAACGCGTGCGCGGCTTCGCCAGGCTGCTTCGGGACGCCGGCAAGGCGGATCCAGGTCTCGACCAGATGGTTGAGCGCGCCAGGACGCAGCTGCTTGCCCGAGGTGAGCACGAACAGGTTGTCGCCCGCGTCACGAGCGCCGAAGCGGGCCTCCAGCTCGGCCAGGTAGATGTCGACCGCATCCACGGCCTCGGGTGGCAGCGGCAGGTTGCGCTGCTTGTCGCCCTTGCCGATGACCCGCACCAGCGTCTCGCCGTCGGGCTCGCGCCGGATGGCGCCGATGGTGAGACCGCACAGCTCCGCGGCGCGTACGCCGGTGGTGACCAGCACCGCGAAGATCGCCCGGTCTCGAGCCGGCCAGCGGCGCCGGTCGGTGCCATCGCGCGGAGTCGAAGCGACCCGAGCCAGGCGGCGGAGCTCGTCGACGCTCCAGCCCGCCGGCAGCCGGCTGGGCCGCTCGGGTGCCTCGATACGCAACGTGGGATCCACCAGCAGGTGTCCCTCGAGCTGCAGCCAGTGGGTGAAGAGCCGCAGCGTGCCGACGCGGCGCTGACAGGTCGCTGCGGCCGAGCTCTCCCGCAGCGACCTGTAGGCGATGCGTACGTTCTGGTCGGTCAGCGCCGAGATCGGCACCAGCGCCAGCACCTCGGCATCAGGCTCGCCGCCCGCGTCGACATGCAGCTGCCGTGCCCAGGCGGCGATGTCCTGCCGGTAGGCGTTGCGGGACTTGTCGTTGAGTCCGCGACGCGTGAGTGTTGCCCGGTCGGTCAGGAAGTCCTCGACGACGTCGCCGAACATCACACCATCGTCAGGTACGCTCACATCCCCCGATATTACAGTCTTTTCGAACATTTCTGCGATAGGGGGTACTATCGCGGAATTCCGGCGAGGTGGCAGACTCCAGCCGTGGCCGACACCGCTGTAACTCACCGCACCGAACACATCAACGGAATCGACCTGCACTGGGTGGAGTCAGGGCCGGCGGACGGCCGGCTCGTGATCCTGGTGCACGGGTTTCCGGAGTCCTGGTACTCCTGGCGCCACCAGATCGCCGCGCTCGCCGACGCAGGCTACCGGGCGGTCGCGATCGACGTCCGCGGCTACGGCGGCTCCTCGAAACCGAGTGCCATCGAGGACTATCGGATGCTGCGCCATGTCGGCGACAACGTCGGTCTGGTGCACACGTTGGGCGCGAAGACGGCCACCATCGTCGGGCACGACTGGGGCGCTCCCATCGCCTGGACAACGACTCAGCTGAGGCCGGACGTCTTCACCGCCGTAGCCGGTCTGTCGGTGCCGTTCAGCCCCTCCGGACGCCGTCGGCCCACCGAGGCGATGGCACAGGCCGGCGGTGACGACGAAGACTTCTACATCTCCTACTTCCAGACCCCGGGTGTCGTCGAGGCCGAGATCCTGCCCGACGTACGCCGCTGGCTGCTCGGCATGTACTACTCGATCTCGGGCGACGGCGTGCTCGCCGCCGGCGGGGATCCGCGCGGGGCGCTCGGGCTGGTGCCACGCGGCGACCGGCTCTCGGACCAGTTCATCTACCCCACCGAGATGCCCGAGTGGCTGACCGGGGCCGATGTCGACTTCTACGCGCGCGAGTTCGCCGACTCCGACTTCTTCGGACCGCTCGCGCGCTACCGCAACATCGACCGCGACTGGGAGGATCTCGCGGCCTTCGGCGACGTGCCGATCACCGTGCCGTCGCTCTTCGTCGCGGGCGAGTACGACGGGCCCGCGATCACCGGCCGCCGCCAGATCGAACGCTTCGACCAGACCCTGCCGGGCCTCACTCGCTCGGTGGTACTCCCCCGGTGTGGACACTGGGTCCAGCAGGAGCGCCCCGAGGAGACCAACCAGCTCCTGCTCGAGTTCCTGGCTAGCTCAGAGCCACGCTGATCGCCAGGGCGACGACGGCGAGCAGCGGGATGACGCCCTGCTTGAGAGCCGCGCTGCGCTTGTCGGGCGAGGAGATGAACAGCACTGCCGCGGCAGCCGCCATCGAGCCGGCTCCGGCGAAGACCAGAGCCGAGCCGACCGCTGCGGAGCACACCGGGTACAGGACGATGCCGACCGCGGTGACGATGGCGAGGAACAGGTTGTAGAAGCCCTGGTTGAAGGCCAGCTCCTTGGTCGCCTCGGCCTCCTCGGCGCCGATCCCGAACACCGCCCGCGTCTTGGGGCTCGTCCAGGTCAACGACTCCATGACGAAGATGTAGACGTGCACCAGGGCGGCCAGGGCGGCGAGCACCAATCCAGCAACGACCATCACAGACCTCTTCCGGGTTGGGTGCTCGAGCACCAGATGAGGCTGACAGTAACGGATCCTCAGAACCGAACCGGGAACACCTCGGTGCGCGCGACGGCCGCGTCGCGCTCGGCGCTGAGTGCCGTACGCCGCTCGTCGTTCATGTAGGCGTCCAGCGAGGCCTGGTCCGGGAACCGGAAGAGCTGGACCTCGTCGGGCTGCCCGGGCGCGTCGTCGGCGATCGCCCGGTGCACCACTTCCCCGCCGTGCTCCGAGATCAGCCTCAGGACACGGTCCTCGTAGGCGTGGAGGGCCTCGGCCTCTCCCCCGCGCGCCCACAGGAGGCAGCACAGGCGGATCGAGTCTTCGGGTTCACCTGACATGACGGCCACCGTATCCAAGAGCCTCGCGCATGAACGCAGGCGACATCGGGTACCTGCCCGCAATGACGAGTTCCGTCCTGGACATGGTGGGCGCCACGGTGCTGGTGCTCCTGGTCCTGATGGTGCTCGCGGCCACAGCCGGTTTCCTGGTGGCGAGGCTGGAGAGACGGCGTGCACGCCGGATCCACGACGATCTCGTCGAGATGCGTGACCAGCCCGGTCGGCATCGCCGCTAGCGCAGCCGTTCCCTCGGCTTCCCGGCACAGCTGATGCACGTGCGCGCCACCGGGCGCGCCTCGAGGCGGCCCGCGCCGATGGGCAGGCCGCAGTCCTCACAGTTCCCGTACGTGCCCGCGCTCACGCGCCCCAGCGCCGCGTCGATCTCGGCGAGATGCTCGCGGGCCTGACGTACGAGCGCCTGGACCTGGGACCGCTCGAAGGCGATCGTGGCGCCCTCGGGATCGTGCTCGTCGTCGGCGTTGGTGTCGCGCGAGGCCGCGACGACGGCGTCGAAGTCGTCGCTGAGGTCCGCCAGGCGCGCGAGCGTCTGCCGGCGCTCCGCCTCGAGCCGTTCGCGCGGTTGATCCATGTGGTCGACGGTAATCCGAATCGCGGTCGATCTCCCGCTCAACGATGCGCTCAAGGCGGCCGGATCACCGGGACCGGATCGCCGATCTCGGCCAGGTCCGCGCGGCGTTCGACGAGGCGAGATGGGTCCGCTGGAACGTCGTACGGACCCTCACGACGACCGCCGCGTTCGGATGTCTGGCTTGGAGCCTGGTTGTCCAGGGTCGTCTGTCGGCCTGACCCTCTCGCCGCGACGGCGCCGTGGTGGCAAGATCTTCGCCATGACCGTGGTGCAACCTCATCGGCTGATGCGGATGAGCGGGCGCGACCCCGACGAGGAGGGCCGCTCCGCCACTCCCCTGGAGTTGCTGTTCGACCTTGCGTTCGTCGTCGCGTTCGCGCAAGCCGGCAACGCGTTCGCTCACCTGGTCGCCGAGGAGCACCTGGGGCCCGCGATCGGCGGGTTCCTGTTCACCGTCGTGGCGATCTGCTGGGCATGGATCAACTTCGCGTGGTTCGCCTCCGGGTTCGACACCGACGACTGGGTCTTCCGCGCTCTCACGATCGTGCAGATGGCCGGCGCCATCGTTGTGGCTCTCGGCGTCGCGCCGTTGTTCGAGTCGATCGACCACGGCGGAGTGCTCGACAACCGCGTCCTGGTCGGGGGCTACATCGTGATGCGCGTCGCGATGGTCGCCCAGTGGCTCCGGGCTGCGTCGCAATCCCCCGCCTACCGTAATACTGCGCTCACCTACGCTGGTTCGATCCTTGTCGCGCAGATCGGCTGGGTGTGCCTCGCGGTGGCTCAGACGAGCTCGGTGGCCCTGGTAGTGCTCGCGTCGGTCGTCTTCTACGGCATCGAGATGATCGGCCCGATCTACGCCAAACGCCGCTGGGGCATGCCCTGGAATGCCGAGCACATCGCGGAGCGCTACGGGCTGCTGCTCATCATCACGCTGGGCGAGGTCATCCTCGGAACAGTCGCGGCAGTGGCCTCGGCGGTCGAGCATGTCGGCTGGTCGCAGGAGTCGATCCTGCTCGTGGTCGCCGGCACACTGTTGGCCTTCGGGATCTGGTGGGACTACTACATCATTCCGTTCGCGCACTTCATCGAGCGCCATCGACAACGGGCCTGGATCTTCGCCTACGGCCATATCATCATCTTCGCCTCGGTGGCAGCCTTCGGCGGTGGCATCCATGTGGCGGCGTACGTCATGGAGGGCGAGGCGACCATCGGCGTGCTCGGGGCGGTGCTCTCGGTCGCGATCCCGCTGGGAGTCTTCACGATCGCCTACTTCGGCATCTACTCATCGCTGATGGGGCGCGTCGACATGCTGCACGTCAACCTGGCCCTCGGCATGGTCGCGGTCCTGGCGCTCGGGGTGGTCGCGGCAACAGCTGGTGTCTCGCTCGGCTGGTCGCTGCTGATCATCGCCGCTGCGCCGTACGTGACGGTCGTCGTCTTCGAATCGTGGGGCTATCGCCACGTTGCCGCCGATGTCGAGGCTCTCTGAGACGTCCTCAGTCGAAGACCGACCAGCAGATCTCGTTGCGGATTCGCTGGTCGTCGAGGACGAGCTCGCGGATGGGCTCCGGGAGCTGCTCGCGCTGCCAGCGGCACTCCCGGCGCCCGGTCTCGATGGCCTCGCCGGGTGGCGCGGCGTCGCGTACGGCCTTGATGGCGTACGCCGCCGCGCCCAGGTCGTGGGCCGCGACATGGGCTACCACGCCGGCCTGTCCGGCGGCGTAGGCGGCGTTGCGGGCGGCCCCACGCAAGGGCCGGGCCGCGCCCATCGCGTGACCGCCGAGTGCACGAGCCTCCATCATCTTCAGCTCACCGCGGGTCCAGGCGCGCGCGGCCTCGATGGCCTCCCGCGGCCGCGCGTCGTCGGGGCACTCCGCCTCGAAGAGCGGGAGGACGTGCTCTGCGCAGGTCGCGGCCCACAGCGCGAGCAGCTGGTGGTCGGCGTCGGTGAGCGTGCCGCCTCGGCGGACCGTGATCAGGCGCGGGTCGCGTTCCTTGGCCAGGATCATCGCTCTCCCCCGGTCTCGGGCCCGGTCTCTGGACGGTCCGGTCCGGGGCCGTCGGGATGAGTGAGGTCGTAGGCGGCGGAGACCTTCTTCGGGACGCACAGGCGCCAGGCGTCGACGACGAACTCACACGCCTCGACCGGGTCGAGCGCGGCCAGGGACGACTCCACCCAGTTGAACCGCATCTCCGACTCACGGGGCAGGTGGAACTTGTCGGGCGCGCTGGCGACCAGTGCGGCGCGCTCCTCCTTCGGGAAGCCGAACCCCATCTCGGTCTCGTCCAGGGAGAAGGCGACATAGACGATCGAGCCGACCCGGAACTTCAGCCGGCCGCGTACGAAGACCTCGTAGGACCGCTCCAGGCTCGAGCCGAGCCAGCGGACGTCCGCCACGGTTGCCATGTTCGGAGCGTAGGCGCAGACTCCCCCGACGGCACCCGAGTTTCGCGCCCATCGGCCTCGCCACCGCGACATCATGACCTCATGGCGGCGAAGGTGGATCTGAAGAGGACGCTCGACAGCTATCGGGCACGTCAGGGTGAGTTCCGGGTGCTCGAGGTGCCACCGCTCCCCTACCTGATGGTCGACGGGCACGGTGATCCCAACACCTCCCAGGAGTACGCCGATGCGCTCGCGGCGCTCTACCCGGTGGCGTACAAGCTGAAGTTCGCCAGCAAGAACGAGGGCCGCGACTATGTGGTGCCGCCGCTGGAAGCGCTGTGGTGGGCCGAGGACATGGACGCGTTCACCCGGGCACGCGACAAGTCGCGCTGGGACTGGACCGCGATGATCATGACGCCCGACTGGGTCACCGCACAGATGTTCGACGAGGCGGTCGCGAAGGTCGGCGCCAAGGACCGCCCGGCGAGCCTGGGCGAGGTACGCCTGGAGACGCTCGCGGAAGGCACCTGCGTGCAGACGCTGCACATCGGGTCCTACGACGACGAGGGGCCGGTGCTCGAGGAGCTGCACGAGCGGTTCATCCCCGAGAACGGGCTGCGGATGACCGGGAAGCACCACGAGATCTATCTGGGTGACCCGCGGCGGGTGGAGCCCGCGAAGCTTCGGACGATCCTGCGTCAGCCGGTCGCCTCGTAGGCTCCGCGAATCTCGGTGTACAAGTGTGGACTGAAACCCTTGTCAGCGTGACGGCGCTCACATTACTCTTCAGTAACTCGGGACGCAGCGGTCCCGCCTACGTGAGGAGAGTCCCCCCATGGCTCAGCACGCATCGAGGCTGTTCGTGAAGCGTCCCGGCAGGCACGCCGTACGCACCCTGGTGACGGCTCTGGCCGTCGCCGCCGTCATGCCCACCGCCCTGGCCGCGCCGGCCGAGGCCGCCGACCAGAGCACCGCCGTCGTCTCCCGCGGCGTCGAGATCCCGGAGTTCTACAACCCACCGGCAACGCTTCCTGACGCCGACGGTGCGCTCGTACGCACCGAGCCCCTCCCCCTCGGCGTCGGCCTCTCGATCCCGGGCATCGGCTCGCTGCCCGGCACCGCGACCCGGGTCATGTACAAGACGACCGACAACAACGGCTCCCCGGCCGCGGTGACCGGCGCCTACATCGAGCCGTTCGCGGCCTGGAGCGGTGCCGGCGACCGGCCGCTCGTGGTCGTCGCTCCCGGCACCATGGGCCAGGGCGACCAGTGCTCGGCCTCGCTCGGCCTGGAGCGCCCGATCCTCTTCAACGGCAAGACCGTCTCGGTGGGCTACGAGGACATCGGGATCTACCGTCTCCTGGCGCGCGGCGTGGCGGTCATGGTCACCGACTACGTCGGCCTGGGCGCCACCGACCGGCTCCACACCTATGTCGACCGCGTCGACGGAGGTCACGCCGTCCTCGACGCAGCGCGGGCAGCGCGCGAGGTCTCGGACGCATCGGTGACCGCCGGGTCTCGGGTCGCGCTCTACGGCTACAGCCAGGGCGGTGGCGCGACCGGATCGGCCTCCGAGCTCGCCCCGACGTACGCTCCCGAGATCAACCTCGTCGGCGCCTACGTGGGCGCTCCGCCCGCCGACCTGCGCGCGACCGCGATCGGCATCGACGGGTCGGCGCTGGTGGCTGCGCTGGCCTGGACCATCAACGGTCTCGCCCAGTCCAACCCGGAGCTGCGGCCGATCCTGGACGAGAACCTCAACGAGGCCGGCCACGCTGCGCTGGAGGACCTCTCGACGGCGTGCGTCGCGGACGGGATCTTCGGCTACCCGTTCCAGCGGAGCACCAGCTGGACCACGACCGGCGAGAGCCTCGACGACATCATCGAGCGTGAGCCGGCGGTGCGGTCGATCATCTCCGAGCAGAAGCTCGGGCACGTGGCCCCGCGGATCCCGGTACGCCTGGCCACCGGCACCCAGGACGACATCGTCCCGCACGAGCAGTCTCGGCAGCTGGCCGTCGACTGGTGTGGTCGGGGAGCGAAGGTGACCTACCAGGCGGTCATCCTGCCCAACCTCGGCGACGGGCTGGTCACCAACCACGTCACCCCGCTGCTCGTCGACCAGACCGCCGCGATCAACTGGATCACCGACCGGGTCAAGGGCGTCGCCGCCGGATCCAACTGCGCGACGATGCCCGCTCAGCCCTGAGCCGCGCGTAGCCGCACGGACAGGCAGGTGACGCAGCCTTCGAGCTTCTCGAACTCGGAGATGTCGACCGGCACGACCGTATAGCCGCGCTCCTCGAACATCGCTCTGCTCAGCGGTGCCGAGGCGGCCATCAGCAGCGTGTGGTCGTCGAGGACGACCACGTGGGAGCCCGATTCCTCGGGGACCGGCAGGAACCGGGCTCCCCACACGCTCGGGTCGTCGACCAGCGGCTCGTGGCCGATGACGGTGCCGTCGGGCAGCGCGGTGACGGCCGACTTGAGATGGAGCACCTTCGTGAGGGGGACGGCGACGACCTCGGCGCCGAGGGGTCCGAGCAGTGCCCGGAGCTGGGCGATCCCCTCGGCGTTCGTACGCCCGCCCTCCCCCACCCACACGGTGTCCCCGTGCTTGAGCACGTCGCCGCCGTCGAGAGTTCCGGGCGCCTCGATGTGGGCGATCCGGTAGCCCCGCGCGCGGACGGCGTCCTCGGCCGCGTCGATCTCCGGGCGCCGCTCCAGCGCACCCGGCCGGCTGATCACGGCCAGGTCCGCGAAGACGACCATCGTGTCCTCGACGAAGACCGAGTCCGGGCAGTCTTCGGCGGGATCGACCTCGTGGGTGGTCCAGCCGGCGGAGCGCATCGCGGCGACGTACGCCTCCCACTGCTCGTGGGCGAGGCCGACGTCGACCGGGCTCCGCTCGATGTGGGTGACGAGCCCCTCGGCGAGGCGGGGCGAGGGGCGGCGTACGAGAGCGTGCATGGGTGAAGTATCCCTACCCGATCCAGAACCGGAGCTCGTTGCCGAGCTGCTCGTCGAGCACGCCCCCGTTCTTCTCGATCACCCGCCGGGACGGCTCGTTGGAGGGGACACAGGTGAGCAGGGCACGGGATACGCCGTGCTCGCGGGCCTTCTCGAGGCCGAGCTCGAGCATCCGGGTCGCGTGGCCCTGGCGCCGCCACGGGGCGACGACGTGGTAGCCGATGTGACCGCCGTCGACGGCGAGCTCGGGGGTCAGCGTGTGGCGCACGACGAGGGTGCCGAGATAGTGCTCCTCGGAGACGTACCAGTAGACCGTCGACATCACGTCCCAGCGCTCCTTGTCGTGGTCCCGGGCGGCGACGAACGCGTCGAAGTCCTTGCTGGCCGGTCCGAGCCAGTCGGTGTCGGTGCCGCGCAGGAGGCAGTCGGCCTGTTCGCCGGTGAGATAGGAGGTGCGTACGGCCGTCGTCGGACGGACCAGGCGAGGTGGTTCGCTCAGCGTGATCATCGCCGGCGATGCAACCACACGGCATGCTCCGAACGCACCGGGTTTTGACTGTGGCGGCGGATAGATTGAGCACCATGAGCGAGGACGAGGACCGCAGGATGTTCGAGCCGGAGTCGTGGGAGGAGCGCTACGCCGGCGAGGAGAAGGTCTGGAGCGGCAACCCGAACCCCCAGCTCGTCGCCGAGGTCTCCGAGCTGACGCCCGGCACGGCGCTCGACGTCGGCTGCGGCGAGGGCGGCGACGTCATCTGGCTCGCGCAGCAGGGCTGGACGGTCACCGGCGCCGACTTCTCGGCCAACGGGCTGGCCCGGGCGAGGCGACATGCCGAGAACGCCGGGGTCGCGGACCGTACGTCCTGGTGGCAGCTCGACGCGCGCACCTTCGACGCCGAGGGCCGGCAGTTCGACCTGGTCACCTGCCACTTCCTGCACACCCCGGACGGGAGCATGGTCGACGTCGCCGGCCGCTTGGCCACCGCGGTCGCTCCCGGGGGCCACCTCCTCGTCGTCGGCCACGCGCCCTCCGAGGTCTTCGCGCGCCATGGCCATCACAACGCGATGTTCCTCGCCTCAGACCTGGTCCCCGGCCTCCCAGACGGCTTCGAGCCGATCGTCGTCGAGCAGCGCCCCCGCTTGACCATCCGCGACGGCGTCCCGGTCCAGATCGACGACTCGACCCTGCTCGCCCGCCGCGCCCTACCGGCGTGAAAGAAAAATTCCTTTCACGCCGAGGGCAGGGTCCTCAGTCGCGGACCATCCTGCGCTCGATGCCGACGAGGTCGGCCTTGCTCTCGCCGTCGAACCGGAAGCCCTGGCGTTCGTAGAACGCCGTTGCGCGCTGGTTGCCGTCGAGTACCCAGAGGTACGCCGCGGAACCCCCGACGGCGACCTCGAACAGTGCATGGCCAAGACCGGTGCCATACCTCTCCGAGCGGACATAGAGGGCGGAGAGCTCGAGCGGTGGCAACCCCGGGTCATGCTCGCGAGCGGGCCCGGAGCTGGCGAAGCCCAGCAGTCGCCCCGGCTCGTCGCCCTCAACCACCAGGTTGGAGATCGGACCGGTCTCGATGTTCGTACGCCAGCGATCGACCCTCACCGACCGCAGAGATCTCCGTTCGGCGAAGATCCGGTCGGGCATCAGGCCGGAGTACGCCTCCTCCCACACGTCGAGATGGAGGTCGGTCAACGCCTCGGCGTCACCGACTACAGCCGCCCTGATCCTCATGCCCGGAGGATAGGGAGAAGTTCAGTCGAGACACCACTCGTTTCCCTCGGGGTCCTGCATGACGATGAAGCCGAGGCTCATCGGCGGGTCGGGCTCGAAGCGGCGTACGCGGGTGGCGCCCAGCGCGACGACGCGCTCGCACTCCGCCTCGAGTGCGGCCATCCGGTCCTCACCCTGCAGCCCGGGAGCGGCCCGGACGTCGAGGTGCACGCGGTTCTTGGCGGTCTTCGACTCCGGCACGCGCTGGAAGAAGACGCGCGGACCGGTGCCTGCGGGATCCTCGATCGCCGAGGCGTTGTTGCGCTGGTCTTCCGGCACGCCGACGCGAGCGAGGAACTCGTCCCACGCATCCAGCGGGTCGCTGCCCTCGGGGACGTCGACCCCCGGTGGACCCGGGTGGACGTAGCCGAGGACATCACGCCAGAACGTGGAGAGCGCGCGTGGGTCGTGCGCGTCGAAGGTGACCTGGAAGGTGCGGGTCTCGAGTGCCATGGCTCCACCATGACACCGAAACAGGACGGTCGGCGTCCGCTATCGGCGATGAGCGGGAGCGGGCAGCCCGAGGCCGCGGCGCTCCTCCATCCGCCCGGCGATCATGGGGACCACGATCGCGGCGGCGACGATGTGGGTCAGGCACAGGACCCCGACGAAGGCCAGATCGAACTCGAGGAACGGCAGCACGTCGGGGACCAGCGAGAGCCCGGTGAGCACGATCATGGTGATCTGGAAGGTCGAGCGGGGCATCGTGGCCACCCGGATCATCACCTCGGCGATGATGATGCCGATCAGCGAGCAGTAGACGGTGAGCATCGGGAACGCCGAGAGCGGTACGTCCCCCACGCTGCTGCCGAAGTCGACCCCGGTCGCCTTGGCGGTCACGGCCATCAGGCTGGTGGCGACCGCGGCGATGGCGGTGGCCACCAGCCCGCGTGGCCATACCGGCGCCGGCCGCTCCCGCACCGGAGTCATCTCCACCGCCGGCTGGGCCGGACGGGTCCAAGCGGTGTGCTCGGACTGCCCGGGCGTACGCCTGTGCTCGGGAACGTAGAGGGTCATCGCGGCTGCTCCTTCGTTGATGCTGCAACCAACGCACACTAAGCGCACCGCTCACGGTCGACCGCATCCAGATGCCCTCAAACAGGCGTGATTCCCGCCACCCGAACCCGTCCAGCTGCTAGGCCTCAGGCCCCGACGTACGCCGCCAGGTGCTCGCCGGTGAGCGTCGACTTCTTGGCGACGAGCTCGGCGGGCGTACCTTCGAAGACGACGAGACCTCCGTCGTGACCGGCACCCGGGCCGAGGTCGATGATCCAGTCGGCGTGAGCCATGACCGCCTGGTGGTGCTCGATCACGATCACCGACTTGCCGGCGTCGACCAGCTTGTCGAGCAGCGCCAGCAGGTTGTCGACGTCGGCGAGGTGGAGACCGGTGGTCGGCTCGTCCAGAACGTACGTCCCGCCCTTCTCCCCCAGATGCATGGCCAGCTTGATCCGCTGCCGCTCGCCGCCGGAGAGGGTGTTGAGCGGCTGGCCGAGCTTGAGGTAGCCGAGGCCGACGTCGGACATCCGCTCGAGGATCTTGGCGGCCGCGGGCACCTTCGACTCGCCCTCGGAGAAGAAGGCGTGCGCCTTGGCGACCGAGAGGTCGAGCACCTCGGCGATGTTGAGCCCGCCGAGACGGTATTCGAGCACCAGCGCCTGGAACCGCTTGCCGCCGCAGTCCTCACAGGGCGAGGCGACCGTCTCCATGAACCCGAGCTCGGTGTAGATCATCCCGTTGCCCTTGCAGGTCGGGCACGCGCCCTCGGAGTTGGCCGAGAAGAGCGCCGGCTTGACCCCGTTGACCTTCGCGAACGCCTTGCGGATCGGCTCGAGAAGTCCGGTGTACGTCGCCGGGTTGCTGCGCCGCGATCCCTTGATCGCGCTCTGGTCGACGAACTCCACGTCGGCGCTGGCGGGGATGGAACCGTGGATGAGCGACGACTTCCCGGAACCGGCCACGCCGGTGACGACCGTGAGCACACCGAGCGGCACGTCCACGTCGACGTTGCGCAGGTTGTGGGAGGTCGCCCCGCGGATCTCCAGGTGCCCCTTCGGAACCCGGACCGACTCCTTCAGCGACGCGCGGTGCCCGAGGTGGCGCCCGGTCAGGGTGTCGGCCTCGGCGAGCCCCTCGAAGGTCCCCTCGAAGCAGATCGTGCCGCCGTCGCTGCCGGCCCCCGGACCGAGGTCGACGACGTGGTCGGCGATCGCGATGGTCTCCGGCTTGTGCTCGACGACCAGCACGGTGTTGCCCTTGTCGCGCAGGTCGAGGAGCAGCTTGTTCATCCGCTGGATGTCGTGCGGGTGCAGCCCGACGGTGGGCTCGTCGAAGACATAGGTCACGTCGGTCAGCGCGGAGCCGAGGTGACGGACCATCTTCGTACGCTGCGCCTCACCGCCGCTCAGGGTGCCCGACGGCCGGTCGAGGGAGAGATACCCGAGACCGATCTCGACGAACGAGTCGAACAGATGCAGCAGCCCGGCGACCAGCGGCGCCACCCCGGGATCGTCGATCGTCCTGAGCCACTCTGCGGCGTCGGTGACCTGCATGGCGCACACGTCCGCGATCGACTTGCCGCGGATCTTCGAGGAGAGCGCCGACTCGTTGAGCCGGGTCCCACCGCAGGCCGGGCACGGCTGGAAGACCGCCGCCGCCTCCACGAACTTCTTGATGTGGGGCTGCAGCGCCTCGACGTCCTTGCTGAACATCGACTTGCGGATCTTCGGGATCAGGCCCTCGTAGGTCGCGTTGATGCCCTCGAGCTTGATCTTGCGCGGCTCGGCGTAGAGCAGGTCGTGGCGCTGCTCCTCGGTGAGGTCCTTGACCGGGACGTCCGGCGGCACGACGACCTTGTAGGCGGCCACCATCCACCCGTCGGCGGTGTAGCCGGGCACCAGGATCGCCCCGTCGACCAGCGACTTCGACTCGTCGATGATGACCGTCAGGTCGAGATCGGAGATCGTCCCGCGGCCCTCGCACTCGGCACACATGCCGCCGAGGTAGACCGCGTCCTTGACGATCGTCTTCTCGCCCTTGGGCCCGGTCATCACCCCGCTCGCGCGGGTGGTCGGGATGTTGAAGGAGAACGCGGTCGGACCGCCGATATAGGGGTCGCCGAGCCGGCTGAACAGACTGCGGAGCATCGCGTAGGCGTCGGTGACCGTGCCGAGCGTCGAGCGCGGGTTGGCGCCGAGCCGCTCCTGGTCGACCAGGATGGCGGTGGTCAGCCCCTCCATCGCGTCGACCTCGGGTCGCGGCAGGCTGGGCATGAACCCCTGGATGAAGGTCGAGTACGTCTCGTCGATCAGCCGCCGCGACTCCGCCGCGATCGTGCCGAAGACCAGCGACGACTTCCCTGACCCCGACACCCCGGTGAACACCGAGAGCCGGCGCTTGGGGATCTCGACCGAGACGTCCTTGAGGTTGTTCTGCCGTGCCCCCTGGACTCGGATCAGGTCGTGAGTGTCTGCGCTGTGCTCGTTCGAGCCGGGGTCGGTCATGGCGATCAGGCTAGTCGGAGGCGTGAATCCAGGCCTGCACATTTCCGACTCACTTGACCTGCTGCAGCCGGATGGTGTTGCCGGCCGGATCACGGAAGGAGCAGTCCCGCATCCCCCAGTCCTGGTCGGTCGGCTCCGACATGATCTCGCCGCCGCTGGCCTCGATACCGGCCTGGATCTTCTCGAACGCGGCGTCGACGTCGGTGGAGGAGAGCATCAGGCTGGCGAAGGTGCCCTTGGCCATCATCTCCTGGATGACCCGGCCCTCCTCCTCGCTGATGTTCGGGTCGGCCAGCGGCGGGTAGAGCACGACGCTCACGGCGGGCTGCGCCGGCGGCCCGATCGTGAGCCAGCGCATCGCCTCGTACCCGACGTCCTTCCTCACCTCGAATCCCAGCAGGTCGCGGTAGAACCTCAGCGAGGCCTCGGGGTCGGTGTGCGGAAGGTAGCTGTGGCAGATGTTGATGTCCATGGACCTCAACCTATGTAGGGGTCCGGCACCTTCGCTTCTTCATTCCTGATCGAACTGCGCCGGATCGGCCGGGTGACCTGTTTGGAGACGCACGGTGGGATCCCGCCGCCACCCTCGGTGGCCTTCTCGCGGTAGAGGCTCGGCGACATCCCGACGAGCTCGCTGAACCGGGTCGAGAACGTCCCCAGCGACCCGAAGCCGACCGCGAAGCAGATGTCGGTGACGCTGAGGTCGCCGCGCCGCAGCAGGGTCATGGCCCGCTCCACCCGGCGGGTCATCAGGTAGGAGTAGGGCGGCTCGCCGTAGGCCTTGCGGAACTCCCTGCTCAGATGGCCGGCCGACATGTGTACGCCAGCGGCGAGAGCCTCCACGTCCAGGGGCTGCGCGTACTCCCTGTCGATGCGGTCCTTGACCTTGCGCAGCAGCTTGAGGTCGCGCAGGCGCTGCTCCTGGCTCTGCCCACCACTGGCCTTCGTCGTCACCACAGGATCTTCGCATTTCGAGGCAGCCCATTTTGGGGAAGCCAGAACTCGTCGAGCCGACGATGTCGAAAACACGTGCTGCCATTCGTGGAGTAGGTGAAGGAACAAAACGCGGATAGGAGAAAGTCATGTGGGACACAGCTCAGCACTCAGAGAACACCAACGTACGCAGCTTCCCGATGTCGCACTTCCTGCCGTGCCCGCGGTGCGGCCACGAGGTGCACACCTACCTCGCCTGCAGCGAGACCTGCGGCTGTGCGCCCGTCGTGATGCCGGGCAGCGTCCCGCTGGCGGCCTAGACCTTCAGGCCCGACTCGATCGCGAAGACGACGAGCTGGGCGCGATCACGGGCATGCAGCTTCACCATCGCACGCGAGACGTGCGTACGGACCGTGTCGGGGCTGACCACGAGCTCGGCGGCGATCTCGGCGTTGGAGCGGCCGGTGGCCACCCAGGCGACCATCTCCCGCTCACGCTCGGTCAGATCCCCCAGACGAGGATGCGGGTTCGCCGCCCGGCGTGACGAGCCGAACTCCTCGATCACCCGCTTGGTCACCGTCGGCGCGAGCAGCGAACCACCGTCAGCGACCACCCGGATCGCGTCCAGAAGCGCGACCGGCTCGGCGTCCTTGAGCAGGAACCCGCTCGCTCCCAGCCGCAGCGCCTCGAAGACGTACTCATCGAGCTCGAAGGTCGTCAGCATCACCACCCGTACGTCCTTCAACGAGGGGTCGCGGGTGACCTGCTCCAGCAGGCCGAGGCCGTCGAGGACCGGCATCCGGATGTCGCACAGGACCACGTCGGGGTGGGTGCGGCGCAGCATCGGCAGCGCCGCGCTGCCGTCGGAGGCCTCGCCGACGACCTCCAGGTCGGGTTCGGCGCCGATCATCGTCGCCAGGCCCATGCGCACGAGGGGCTGGTCATCGACCAGAGCAACCCTGATCAGCGTGTGATCGGTGATGCTCATGCCAGCCCCTCCGCGCCACCCGCCGAGGACCCTGAAAGCGGGAGGGAAGCCCGCAGCCGGAAGCCCCGTACCTCCGGCCCCGCCTCTAGGGTGCCCCCAAGTGCCTCCACGCGCGACCGCATTCCCTCAATTCCCATCCCAGGACGCCTTTCCCCGCTCAACATGTCCGATCCCCGCCCGTCGTCGTCGACTGTCACGACCATCTCGGCCGCGGGGGTCGAGACGATCGCCACCTCGGCTCGCGTCGCTCCGGCATGCCGCAGCACGTTGGTGAGCCCCTCCTGGACCACGGCGTACGCGGCCCGCTCGGCCTCGGCCGACGCCGAATCCACCTCGAGGCGGAGCGAGACCTCCAGTCCCCCGGTGCGCACCCGCTCGACGAGAGCAGGCAGGTCGGCGAGCCCGTGCTCCGGTGCCCGCGGGGCCGAACCGGCGCCGGTCTCGGTGTCGGTCAGCCGGGCCAGCTGCCGGCGCAGCAGGTCGAGCGACTCCTTGCTCTCGGCACGGATCGCCTCCAGGTTGCGGCGGGCCGCCCCGGGATCGCGGTCGAGGACGTGCAGCGCGGCACCGGCCTGCATCGCGATCACCGCGAGCCCGTGACCGACGCCGTCGTGCAGGTCGGCGGCCATCCGCACCCGCTCCTCGCTGACCACCCGCCGCTGCCGTTGGGCCCGGGCCTCGTTGCGTGAGCGCAGCGCGCTCGCGATCGCACCGCAGGCGGCGATGAGCGCCACCTGCCCGAAGGCCTGCCACAGCGAGAGGTCACCCTCCGGGCCGCCACCCTGTCCCCAGGGCCCTCGTCCGGGACCGCCGTCGAACTGAGGGCTCTCGGGGTTCAGCACCATCCCGGTCGCGACCAGCGTCGCGGCAACGGCCGCCCACCCGATCCAGCGTCGCGGCGGCAGCGCCAGTGCCACCGCGAAGGTGACCACGGGCACCGCCATGAAGATCGGTCCCTCGGCATAGCCCGCGGTGAAGTAGGCCCCGGCGCACAGCCCGCTGACCGCGAGCATCCAGCCGCGGGGCCGCTGCAGGAGCACCGGGAGGACGGCGACGAGGGCGAGCAGTGCCCCGAGGAGGGCCGGCCCGCGGGTGTCGGTGCGGGCGTTGCTGCCCAGCGAGCCGACCAGCTCCACCACGACGACCAGCCACGGCAGCCAGTGGCGACGGATCCGGGACATGGACCCGACCCTAGTTCGCGCGGCCGCGCGAGGCGTACGACAAATGCGGCCAGCCGCCTACGCAGATCTGCGTAACCGGGAGCATCGCCGACGCCGATGCGACCCAGGGGCGGTCACGAGAGCGTGAGAGGCATGAACGAACGAGTGGTTGAGACCGACGGGCTGACCAAGCGGTACGGCGACAGGCTCGCTGTAGACCGGGTCAGCATGACCGTCATGCGTGGCGAGGTGTACGGCTTCCTCGGCCCCAACGGGGCCGGCAAGACGACCACCTTGCGGATGATGCTCGGCCTGATCCGGCCCACCGCCGGATCGGCCAGCGTCCTGGGCCGTCCCGCCGGACGACCCGAGGTCACTGCCCGCATCGGCGCCCTGATCGAGGGCCCCGGCTTCTACCCCTACCTGAACGGCCGCGACAACCTGCGCACGATGGCCCGCTACCAGGGGCTGCCGAACACCGAGGTCGACCGGGTGCTCGAGATGGTCGACCTCGCGGACCGGGCGAAGGACGCCTTCAAGGGCTACTCGCTGGGGATGAAGCAGCGCCTCGGCGTCGCCGCCGCGATGCTCGGCTCACCGGACCTGCTGGTGCTCGACGAGCCCACCAACGGGCTCGACCCGGCCGGCATGGCCGACATGCGGGCCCTGGTCGTCGCGCTCGCCGAGGCCGGTCAGACGGTGATCCTCTCCAGCCACATCCTCGCGGAGGTGCAGGAGATCTGCGATCGCGTCGGCGTGATCGACAACGGCCGTCTGCTGCGCGAGTCGACCGTCGCCGACCTGCGCGGTGGCGCGACCCTACGCGTCCGGGCCACCCCCGAGGACGCCGCCCTGGCGGCTCTGATGCGGATGGCCGGCGACGAGGGCGTACGCCGCATCGGCAACGAGACGCTCGAGGTCGACCTGCCCGTCACCGCGGCTCCCGACGTCGTACGTCAGCTGGTCGCCCACTCCATCGATGTCCACGAGGTCACCGTCGCGGAGCGTTCCCTGGAGGACGTCTTCTTTGAGATGACCAGCAACAAGGAGCTCGTGTCATGAATGCGCTGAATGCAAGAAGCTGGATGAACAGCACCTCCGCTGAGCTGCTGCGACTTCGCAAGTGGTCGGCGATCTGGGTGATCGTCGGGGCCTGGCTGGCGCTGTCGCTCTCCTTCGGGTACGTCTTCAACTACGTCGCATACAAGACCGGCGACGACAACTTCGCCGGCGACGGTGCCAGCAACGCCCAGCTGCTGGCCGAGCTGATGCCGAGCGCGATCCCGGACGTCATCGTCAGCGGCCTGCCGATGTTCGGCGGGGCCCTGGCGATGGTGGTCGGTGCGCTGGTGGCCGGCAACGGGTTCGGGTGGGGCACCTGGAAGACCGTCTTCACCCAGGGGCCGAGCCGGTTCGCCGCCGTCGGCGGCTCACTGACCGCGGTGACGATCTTCATCTTCGCGATGATGACCGCGACCCTGGCTCTGTGCGCGGGCGTCTCGGTGGCGATCGCGGCGACCGAGGGCCAGTCGATCACCATGCCGGCCCTGAGCGACCTGGCGCAGTCCTTCGGCTCCGGGTTCCTGGTGCTGGAGATGTGGGCGCTGCTCGGGTTCCTCGTCGGCGTGCTCGCCAAGGGGCCGGCGCTCGCCGTCGGACTGGGCCTGGTCTGGTCGCTGGTGGTGGAGAACCTGCTCCGCGGCGTCGGCAGCCTGCTCCCCGGCATCGAGACCGTCACCGACGCCCTTCCGGGCACCGCCGGAGGCTCGTTGGCCGGCGCGATCATCGGCGGACCCAACGGCACCCCGGGCGTCCTCGACGCGATCTCCGGCGAGCGGGCGCTGATCACCGTGGCGGCGTACGTCCTGGTCGCCGCGGCCGCGGCGGTGGTCGTGATGAGGCGACGCGACCTCGCGTGAACGGCGCTTAACACACCTCGAGGCATGTCGTTGACATGATCTCGGGGTGTGGCCGCGTACGCGAGTGTGATCTTCGTTAAGTCTACTGTGTTTGTGGACAACAACCGCGTTGTCTCAGCACTTTCGACATCCAGAAGAGGTTCCCACCCGTGTCCTCAAGCACGCCTGAGCCCACCCCGCTCATCGAGGCTCCCAAGTCCAAGCTCCCGCTGATCATCGGGATCGTCGTCGCCGCCGCCATCGTGATCGGCGGCCTCGCCTTCTTCCTCACCCGCGACGACGACGCCGGCAGCGAGCTGACCAAGGTCACCATCGGCGTCGTCGGCGCCGACGACCCCTACTGGAAGACGTTCCAGGATGCCGCTCGCGAGGAGGGCATCGACCTCGAGGTCAAGAACTTCGGTGACTACAACCAGCCCAACCCGGCGCTGTCGGAGGGCGAGCTCGACCTCAACCAGTTCCAGCACATCATCTTCCTGGCCGACTACAACGTCCAGAACGACGACGACCTGGTGGCGCTCGGCTCGACCGCGACCTATCCCCTGGGTCTCTACTCCTCGAAGTACACCTCGCTCGACGACATCAAGGCCGGCGAGACCGTGATCGTCCCCGACGACGAGACCAACCAGGCCCGCGGCCTGGTGCTGCTGCAGTCCAAGGGCCTGATCGAGCTGACCGACGGTGGCACCCCGTTCAGCACCATCAAGGAGGTCGACACGGCAGCGTCCAAGGTGAAGGTCCGGGCGGTCCAGGCCTCGATCACCGCCTCCTCGCTCCCCGACGTCGCCGCGGCGATCATCAACAACGACTTCGTCGAGGACGCCGGCCTGAAGTTCGAGGACGCGCTCGCGACCGACGACCCCTCCGACCCGAAGGCGCTCCCCTACGTCAACATCTTCGCCGTACGCGCCGAGGACAAGGACAACGCGACCTACAAGAAGCTCGTCGAGATCTTCCAGACCAACGAGGACGTACAGCAGGGGGTCTACGAGACCTCCGGCAACACCGCCGAGCTGGTGAAGATCCCGGTCGAGGACCTGCAGAAGTCGCTCGATGACACCGAGAAGCAGGTCGAGGAGCGTCAGTGACGCACTCGGCCACCGTTGCGGAGCCGCTGGTGCGGCTCCGCAACGTCACCAAGACCTACCCGGCGGCGAAGGGGCGCAACGAGGTCCACGCCGTGGTCGACGTCGACCTCGACATCGCCGCCGGTGACGTACAGGCGATCGTCGGCTACTCCGGGGCCGGCAAGTCCACCCTGGTCCGGCTGCTCAACGGCCTCGAACCGGCTACCTCGGGCTCCATCCAGGTCGGTGGCACCGAGCTGGTCGGCCTGCACGAGCGGCAGCTGCGGCCGATCCGCCTCGGCATCGGGATGATCTTCCAGCAGTTCAACCTCTTCGAGTCGCGTACGGTCTGGGGCAACCTGGCCTACCCGCTGCAGATCGCCGGCATCGCCAAGGACGAGCAGCAGCGCCGGATCTCCGAGCTGCTCCACTTCGTCGGGCTCCCCGACAAGGCCCACACCTACCCGCGCAACCTCTCGGGCGGACAGAAGCAGCGCGTGGGCATCGCCCGCGCGCTCACGACCAACCCCTCCCTGCTGCTTGCCGACGAGGCCACCAGCGCACTCGACCCGGAGACCACCCACGAGGTGCTGCGCCTTCTGAAGAAGGTCAACGAGGAGTTCGGCACCACGATCGTGGCGATCACGCACGAGATGGAGGTCGTACGCGAGCTCGCCGACCACGTCGCGGTCATGGAGAACGGGCGCGTGGTCGAGTCCGGAGCCGTCTACGACGTCTTCTCGGCGCCGCGACAGCCGGTGACCCGGCGCTTCGTCGGCACTGTCGTCGACGACGAGCCCGCCCCCGAGGCGCTGGCGGCGCTACGGTCCCGCCATCCCGGCCGGTTCGTGAAGGTCGAGCTGCGCGAGGGCGGGCCCCGCCAGACTGACATCTTCTCGGTCCTCCTCGAGCGCGGGATTGCCTTCGAGCTCGTCTTCGGCGGCATCGAGGAGATCCAGGGCGCCACCTTCGGCAACCTGACGCTTGCCCTCGACGGTCCTGCGACCTCGGTCGACGAGGCCGTACGCGAGCTGGCCGCCCTCGTCACCACCAAGGAGGTGTGATGCTGACCGCTCTCCCCACCGACACCCGCCTCGGCGAGCTGTGGCCGGACATCTGGCAGGCCACCGGCGAGACGCTGCTCATGGTCGCGCTGACGATGCTGATCGGCGGCACCCTGGGTCTGCTGCTCGCGCTCGGCCTCTACCTGACCCGCAAGGGTGGGCTGTACGAGAACGCCGTCGTCTCGGTCGTCCTCAACGTCCTGGTCAACTTCTTCCGGCCGATCCCGTTCATCATCTTCATCGCCGCCGTCCAACCGGCGGCGCGGCTGGTCGTCGGCACCGGTATCGGCATGCCGGCGGTGGTGTTCTCGCTGATCCTCGCCGCGATGTTCGGCATCGCCCGGATCATCGAGCAGAACCTCGTGACCGTCCCGCCGGGAGTGATCGAGGCTGCCCGGGCGATGGGTGCGAGCCGTGCCCGGATCGCCGCCACCATCGTCCTTCCCGAGGCGCTGGCGCCGATCATCCTCGGCTTCACCTTCGCCTTCGTGGCGGTCGTCGACATGTCGGCCGTCGCCGGCCTGATCGCGGGTGGCGGTCTGGGCAGCTTCGCCCAGACCTTCGGCTACCGGCAGTACGACCCGACCGTCACCTGGGTCTGCGTGCTCATCCTGGTCGCGCTCGTGCAGGTCATCCAGCTGCTCGGCAACACGCTCTCGGCGCGGATCCTGCGCCGCTGAGGCTCGGCCACGACCCTCAGGCGCGAGCCAGGATCTCGCCGTGGAGGACGGAGAACCAACCGTCCTCCGCCTCAGCCCACGACCGCCACCCGTCCGCGACCCGGGCGAGGTCGGCGGTCGTGGCGTCTCCGGAGTCGACGAGCTGGCGAGCGACCGCCGAGTCGGTGAACCGGTCGGCCCACATCCCGCCCCACCAGGCCCGGTCCTCGGGGGTGGAGAAGCACCAGGTGCTCGAGGTGGCCTCGATGTCGTCGAACCCGGCCGCGCGCGCCCAGGAGACCAGCCGGCGCCCGGCGTCGGGCTCACCGCCGTTGGCCCGCGCGGCATGACGGTAGAGGCGCAGCCACTCGGCCAGCTCGGCCGACTCCGGCCACCAGACGAAGGCCGCGTAGTCGCTGTCCCGTGCCGCCACGATGCCTCCGGGCTTCGTCACCCGTCGCATCTCCCGCAGCGCCTGCACCGGGTCCTTCACGTGCTGCAGCACCTGATGGGCGTGAACCACGTCGTACGTATCGTCCTCGATGCTCAGTGCGTGCACGTCCTCGACCCGGAAGTCGACGTTCGTGACTCCCCCGGCCTCGGCGGACTGCCGGGAGAGCTCGAGCTCGGGCTCCCCGATCTCCGTGGCGGTCACGTGAGCGACCCGGCCAGCGAGATCGAGCGTGATGGTCCCCGGTCCGGCACCCACGTCGAGCAGCCGCTGCTCAGGGCTCAGCCGGGGCAGCAGGTACGCAGCGGAGTTCTCCGCCGTACGCCACCTGTGCGAGCGCAGGACCGACTCGTGGTGGCCATGGGTGTAGGTCGACATGCATCGACTCTACGCGTAGAATCCCGAAAGGTGAGACGTAAATATCACTATACGGACACGCGCTGGAGTGTCGAGTCGGCGCAGCCGAGCCGCCGTCGGGCCCAGAGCATCCCGCCCAGGAGCCCGCCGAGGAGCAGCGTGTTGAGCACGATGACCACGCCGGTCTCGAAGGGCGCCGCGCCACCGCCCGGCCGCGCATCCTCGGGCGGGACCTCGTGACGGTCGAACACGACCTGCTCCTGGTCGGAGGCCCGGGGCTCGTCGGCCGTAGCCGCGCTCAGCGCCGCGGAGGCGAGTACGACGGCAACCATCCCGGCGAGCAGAATCCGCAAGGTGCGACTCATCATGCTCCCGAGCGTGCGCGCCGGGCCCGTCAGGAACCCGACGCACACCGTCCCTACCGGCAACAACCCGGTGAACAATCAGGAGGCGTCGATCAGGTCGAGATCAGCCGGTTGAACACCCGGTTGGCCCAGCTCGGGGTGACTCCGGAGAGGCCGAGCAGGACGCGCGCCTTGGTGCCGACGCCGCGATGGACTCCACCGAGGAGGCCGTGGCCGCTGGTCGCGGCGGCGTAGACAGACTCCGCGACGTCGTCGGGAGTGAGCGAGACCTTGAGCCGCCGCAGCGCCGGGAAGTCATGACCCCACACCATGGAGGTGTCGGCGAAGAGCGGCCACAGAGCCGTCACCGTGATCCCGTCGCCGGACCACTCCAGGTCGAGGGCCTCGGAGAGGCCGCGTACGGCGAACTTGGTGGCGGAGTAGATCGCCATGCCCGGCTGGCCGTAGATGGCCGAGGCGGAGGCGAGGTTGACGACGTGGGAGCCGGGCCGCAGGAACGGGCGCGCGAGGTGGCAGCCGTTCACCAAGCCCTTGACGTTGACGTCGATGATCGCCTGTTGCCGGTCCAGCGGCAGGTCGGCGAACTTGCCGATCTGGATGATGCCGGCGTTGTTGACGAGTACGTCGAGGCTGCCGCCGCTCACGGCGACGAAGCCGTCCAAGGCGGTCTGCCAGGACACGGCGTCACGTACGTCGAGGGTTCCGGTGACCAGCTCCCCGGCGAGCGGCTCGACGTCGGTCGCCAGCGATGCCAGGCCACCGAGGTCGATGTCGTAGGCGCCGACCAGCCATCCCTCACGGGCGAAACGCAGCGCGGTCGCCCGGCCGATGCCGGCGGCCGCGCCGGTGATCAGTACGGATCTCGGCACGCCGCGGTCAGGCCCTGGCGAAGTCGTTGCTGGTGTCGAAGAACCAGACCGTCGAGTCGGTGCACACGATCCGGTCGAGCTTGCCGACCGCGACCTGTGAACGCGGCGTCTTGCCCGAGGCCAGCACCACGTCGTAGGCGTCGCTGGTCCGCAGCACCGACCACGGCTCGGACTCGGTGCCCTCTCCGGTGCTGATGATGCTGTCGAGCGCTGACTGGGCCAGGATCGACTCGCGTTGGGCCTGCTCGAGGTTGCCGAGGCCGCGCTGAGCGTCGGCGAGGGCGGCGTGGGCCGACGGGCTGAAGATCGCGCCGGGCATCAGCCCGTGGACGGCGGCGATCGCGCCGGCGTAGTCACCGACCGACATCATCGGAGCGATCATCTCGGTGATCTCGAGATCGGGCCGGAAGTTCGGAGCCTCGAGGATCGCCTCCCGCAGGGCTCTCAGCGACTCCGGGCTCGGTTCGCGAAGATAGACGTCAAGCAGCTCAGCGTACGTAGCCAACAGGGGTCCCCCTTGAATAACGGTCGCCGTGCACGGTAGCCAATAGCGCGGCTACGTGGGGCGGTTGACAACGATTATGCGCCCTTTTGTGACCCGGAAGTTGCGCGGTCCACAGGTTTCTACCGCCAGCCCAGGTCAGGGGCTACGTGGGTCAGGATGCTCTCCAGGGCATGCGCGTTGTAGTCGACGCCGAGCTGGTTCGGCACCGTGAGCAGCAGGGTGTCCGCGGCCTGGATCGCCTCGTCCTCGGCGAGCTCATCGACCAGGACGTCGGGCTCGGCGGCGTACGAGCGTCCGAAGATCGCGCGGGTCTGGTCGTCGATGTTGCCGATCTGGTCCTTGGTCTGCCGGTCGAGGCCGAAGTAGCGCCGGTCCTCGTCGTTGACGAGGGCGAAGATGGAGCGCGAGACCGAGACGCGCGGCTCACGCTCGTGTCCAGCCTCCTTCCAGGCTTCGCGGTAGGCCTCGATCTGCTCGCGCTGCTGGATGTGGAACGGCTTGCCGTTCTCGTCGTTCTTGAGGGTCGAGCTCTGCAGGTTCATGCCGAGCCCCGCGGCCCAGCGCGCGGTCGCCAGCGAGCTCGAACCCCACCAGATCCGGTCGCGCAGCGTCTCGGAGTAGGGCTCGACCCTGAGCTTGCCCGGCGGGTTGGGGAACATCGGCCGCGGGTTGGGCTCGGCGAACTGCGCCCCCTCGATGATCTTGAGGTACGTCTCGGTGTGAGCACGGGCCATGTCTGCCTCGGAGGCGTTCTCGCCGGGGTCGTAGCCGAAGTAGCGCCAGCCTTCGATGACCTGCTCGGGTGAGCCGCGGCTGATCCCGAGCTGCAGGCGCTCGCCGGAGATCAGGTCGGCGGCCGCCGAGTCCTCGGCCATGTAGAGCGGGTTCTCGTAGCGCATGTCGATGACACCGGTGCCGATCTCGATCTTCGAGGTGCGGGCGCCGACCGCGGACAGCAGCGGGAAGGGCGAGGCGTACTGGCGGGCGAAGTGGTGAACCCGGAAGTACGCACCGTCGACCCCCAGCTCCTCTGCGGCGACCGCGAGCTCGATCCCCTGGATCAGCGCGTCGCGTGCCGACTGCGTCTGCGAGTAGGGCGACGGTGTCCAGTGGCCGAAAGACAAGAATCCGATGTTCTTCACGACTAGTAGAACTCTCAACAGTCCGCCAGGATTCCCTCAGAGCGGCCGCAGACGACGACCGGGTCGGGTGGCCCAGGGCGGCTGGGACCTTCGCCTCTGACTGTTCTGCACTCCGGAATCGGCTCCGAACTGACACCAGCTTGTCGGTGGTGACCTGCAGTTCTGCGTTCTGTTCTCATTCCATCAACACGCAGGAGCACGTTCGTGCGCCCGGTAAAGCGGACGTCCACACGGCATCAACAGCAGCCCCTTATGAGTTTATCTATCGGTCGACCGAATAATCATATCGGTCGACTGACCAGGGAAAACAATGTCTCGGCGTGTTGTCCGAGCTCTTCCGAACTCGCGGATTATCGTGTTACATATCAGGCAGCTTCACCGATAAAGACCGACCAACATTCTCTGGGGGATGAATTAATTATGTGGGACACCGTTGAGGTGCAGAGCTTCACGCTTTCTCACGACATGCCGTGCCGCGACTGCGGTCACGCACGTCACCGCTTCTTGCCGTGCGACTCCGACTGCGACTGCCGCGCCCACGAGGTAGCGGAGCTACTGGAGGTCGCCGGCGCTCGCTGAACCACTGGCGTCAGCTGTCTCGGGCGTCCAGAAACGGTGACCACCGCAGTCGCGGTGGTCACCGTTCTTTTGTTCGAAAGCCGGAAATCTCAAAGACGGCTCGGTGGCGGAAGTAGATCGTCCGCAACCAGGTGGAGGATCGATTCATGGACATCGTTCTCGTACCCGGCCTCTGGCTGGACGCCTCCTCATGGGACCTCGTCGTCCCCCATCTGACCGACGCCGGCCACACTCCGCGGCCGCTCACCCTGCCCGGCCTCGAGTCGGCCGAGACGGACCGATCCGACGTGCATGTCGCTGACCAGGTCGCCGCAGTGGTGGCGGCCATCGACGAGTCGGCTGCGCCGGTGATCCTCGTCGGCCACTCGATGGGCTGCGCGGTGGCTGGCGCCGCCCTCGATGCTCGCGTCGACAAGGTCGCCGCCGTGGTCTACGTCGGCGGCTGGCCGGCCGAGCCGGGCATGATCCCGGCCAAGAACTTCCCCACCGACGGCGCCGACCTGCCGCCGGTGCCGTGGGAGGAGTTCGACGAGGCCGACGTACGCGACCTGGACCGCGCCACCTTCGAGGCGCTGCTGCGGCCCTCCCCCGCCAGCCTCACCTCCGAGCCGTTCGAGCTCAGCGACGAACGTCGCTACTCGGTCCCGGCAGTGTTCGTCTGCCCCGAATACACCGCAGCCGATCTGAAGGGGTGGATCGCTGAGGGCACCGAGTCGGTCGCCGCCATCCCGAAGCACAAGGACGCGACCTTCGTCGACCTGCCCACTGGACACTGGCCGCAGCTGACCAAGCCGGCCGAGCTCGCGGCCATCATCGGGCAGAGCGTCGGCCGCAGCGGCGCCTAGGCGGCCGTCGGGTAGCGTCGATCGCGTGCGCACTCGGCTCGCTGCCCTGACCACCGTCACAGCCCTGGCGCTCGTCGCCGGCTGTGGCGGTGAGCCGACCTCGGATCCGGCCGGCAGCCCGTCGGCATCATCGCGCGCCCCGTCCTCGACGCCAGTCCCGTCACCGACGACGGTCCCTCTGGACGACGCGTCGGTGCCACTGGCAGACCGCCTCACCCAGGCGATGGCGACGGTCGCCGCTGGAGAGCCAGGAGCCGAGGACGTACGCGACGCCGCGCTGTTCGAGCAGACGACCGCCCGCGACCTCGCCCGCGGGTCGAAGGCGAAGGCCGACGACGTGCTGGGTGCGCTGGGCCGCGCCGACCGCGCCCAGCTCGAGTCAGACATCACCGCGGCGCGCGAGCTCATGGTGATGACCGACCCTCAGCCCGAGCTCCCGGACTGGAGGATCCTGACACCGCCGACGCCGAACGATCTGCGCCCGCTCTACCGCACGGCGCAGCAGGAGACCGGGACGCCGTGGGAGTACCTCGCCGCCGTCCATCTGGTCGAGACCCGGATGGGTCGCATCCGCGGCACCAGCACCGCGGGCGCCCAGGGCCCGATGCAGTTCCTGCCCTCGACCTTCGCCCAGTACGGCGCCGGCGGCGACATCAACGACCCCGCCGACGCGATCATGGCCGCCGGCCGCATGCTCGCCAACAACGGCGCTCCCGGCGACATGGCCGGCGCCCTGTGGTCCTACAACCACTCAGACCGCTACGTGGCGGCCGTCAGGGCCTACGCCGAGCAGATGAAGCGGTCCCCCGCTGCGTACGACCTGTACTGGCACTGGCAGGTGCTCTACCGCCACCAGGACGGCACCATGCTCCTCCCCGAGGGCTACCCCCAGAAGAAGCCCGTACGCATCGGCGACTAGTAGGGGCGCTCGACGGCGTACTGGACGAGGCTGACGTCCTCGCCGCGGTAGGTGTCGGAGCCGTGGCGGCCGGTCTCGATGAAGCCGGTCGCGTCGAAGAGCTTCTTGGCGCGGGTGTTGGTCTCGTGCGTCTCGGCCCAGATCCGGGTCAGGTCGAGGACGGAGAAGCCGTAGGTGAGCGCGGTCTTGATGGCTCGCTGACCGAGACCATGGCCCCACCGCGAGCTGGGGCCGATGGCGAGACCGAGCTCGCGGGTGTCGGGGGCCAGGCCGTGGAGATCGGCGTAGCCGACGACCTCCTCGTCGAGCTCGACCGCGAGCCTGATCAGTTCGGGCGGCGGGGCATCGATCAACCGGCGCCAGTGGCGGAGGTGACCGTCACGGTCGCGCTCCGGCCAGCCGTTGGCCACCCGGAACTCCTCATCGTGTGCCCAGTCGGCGAAGACGTGTTCGTCGCCCGGTGACAGCGGGCGCAGGCGCATGGTGTCGGTGCGGGGCATCGGTCGAGTCTCTCAGATGAGGCGCTCGGCCGATCCCCCGCCCGGGATCAGCGTGGATCAGTAGGTGAGCTGGACCTTGGTCGCGAGCCGCTCATCCATGAGGCGGTAGCCCTCGGCGGCTTCGGAGAACGGCAGCGCCTTGTCGAAGACCAGACCGGGGTTGATCGTGCCCTCCAGCGTCAGGCGCAGGAGGTCGGGGAGGTAGCGGCGTACCGGCGCCATTCCGCCCTTGAGGCCGACGTTGGTGCGGAAGAGCGCGTTGACCGGAAGGTTGACGTCGTGCGGGACGCCGACGAACCCGACGGTCGCACCCGGGCGAGCCACCTTGGAGGCCGTCTTGAAGGACTGGTCGGTGCCCACGCACTCCAGGACGTAGTCGGCGCCGATGCCGCCGGTGAGCTCGCGTACGGCCGCCTCGCCCTCCTTGCCGCGGGCCGCGACGATGTCGGTGGCGCCGAACTTCTTGGCGATCTCCTGGCGGGCCTCGTGGCGCGACATCGCCACCACCCGCTCGGCGCCGAGCTGGGCAGCAGCCAGCACGCCGCACAGACCGACCGCGCCGTCGCCGACCACGACCGCGGTGCCGCCCTTGGCTCCGTTGCCGAGGCCGGACATGACCGCGGCGTGCCAGCCGGTGGCCATCACGTCGGTGAGCGCCAGCAGGTCGGGGTACATCGACGGGTCCGGCGTCTCGTCGAGCTTGACCAGCGAGCCGTCGGCCTGGTTTACCAGGGCGTACTCGCTCTGTCCGCTGACCGTGAACCCGAGGTTCTCACAGACCGACTGGACTCCGGCCAGGCAGTGCGGGCAGGTGTTGTCGCAGTGGTCGAAGGGGACGATCACGAAGTCGCCGACCCTGAAGTCGCGTACGTCGGCACCGACCTCCTCGATCACGCCGATGCACTCGTGGCCGATGGTGCGCGGCTCCTCGATGTCGCCGTTGGAGCCGCGGTAGTTCCACAGATCGGAGCCGCAGATGCAGGAGCCCACGACCTTCACGATTGCGTCCGTGGGCTTCGTAAGAGCAGGATCGGGTACCTGGGTGAAGCGGATGTCGCCCACCCCATGGATAGTCGTCGCGCGCATGGTGGCATCCTGTCACCCGGCGTACGAGATGTTGCACATGGTGGCCCTCGCGGGCTCCGGAGCAACAGACCTGAAACGAAACGCCGACACTTCGCGGGGAATCCAGGCTTATCTCATATATGAGTTACGGTGGTGCACCATGACCGACGGATACAAAGGTCGTATCGGGAATCTGATTCGCGATGCGCGCAAGCACAAGGGCCTGACCCAGGCACAGCTCGCCGACCTTCTCAACACCAGTCAGAGCGCGATCAACCGCATCGAGCAGGGGCAACAGAACCTGTCGCTCGAGATGATCGCCCGGGTGGGTGCCGCTCTGGACTCCTCCCTCGTGGACATCGGCGCCGGCCCCACGCACCTGCGCGTCACCGGCCCGACGACGCTCTCGGGTGAGATCACGGTCAAGACCTCGAAGAACGCCGGGGTCGCCCTCCTGGTCGGCTCTCTCCTCAACCGAGGCCGTACGACGCTGCGCAAGGTCGCACGCATCGAAGAGGTCAACCGGATCATCGAGGTGCTCAACTCGATCGGCGTGCAGACCCGCTGGCTCAACGACGACAACGACCTCGAGATCGTGCCGCCGAAGGAGCTGCGCCTCGACGCCGTGGACGAGGCCGCCGCGCGCCGTACGCGCTCGGTGATCATGTTCCTCGGTCCGCTGCTGCACCGCCTGGACACCTTCGAGCTGCCCTACGCCGGCGGCTGCAACCTCGGCACCCGCACCGTCGAGCCGCACATGTCGGCCCTGCGCCCCTTCGGCCTCGAGGTCAAGGCGACCGACGGCGCCTACCACGCGAGCGTCAACCGGGAGATCCAGCCGGGCCGCCCGATCGTGCTGACCGAGCGTGGCGACACTGTCACCGAGAACGCCCTGATGGCTGCCGCGCTGCACCCGGGCACCACCACGATCCGCAACGCGTCCTCCAACTACATGGTCCAGGACCTCTGCTTCTACCTGCAGAAGCTGGGCGTCGAGGTCGAGGGCATCGGCACCACCACGCTGCGCGTCACCGGCCGCGAGGTCATCGACGTCGATGTCGACTACGCGCCGAGCGAGGACCCGATCGAGGCGATGTCGCTGCTGACCGCCGCGATCGTGACCGACTCCGAGATCACCATCAAGCGCGTCCCGATCGAGTTCATGGAGATCGAGCTGGCGACGCTGGAGGAGATGGGCTTCAACTACACCCTCTCCGAGGAGTACCTGGCGCTCAACGGCAAGACCCGCCTGGTCGACATCAACACCAAGCACTCGGTGCTGCACGCCCCGCTGGACAAGATCCACCCGCTCCCCTTCCCGGGCCTCAACATCGACAACCTGCCGTTCTTCGCCGCGATCGCCGCGGTGGCGCAGGGTCAGACGCTGCTGCACGACTGGGTCTACGAGAACCGGGCGATCTACCTGACCGAGCTCAACAAGCTCGGCGGCAACGTCACGCTCATGGACCCGCACCGGGTGATGATCGAGGGGCCGACCCACTTCTCCGGCACCGAGATCGTCTGCCCGCCGGCGCTGCGTCCCGCCGTCGTCGTGCTGCTCGCGATGCTCGCCTCGAAGGGCACCTCCGTGCTCCGCTCGACCTACGTCATCGCCCGCGGCTACGAGGACCTCGCCGAGCGGCTCAACCAGCTCGGCGCGAACATCACCGCCTTCCGCGACATCTGATCGAAGATCGGGCCGAGTCGGCTCATCCTGACCGAGTTCCCCGTCGAGTCGGCGCGTCATGACGCGCCGGCTCGACTGGATTTTGGGTCAGGACGAGCCGACTCGACGCGCTTGCTGGGTTGTGGCGACATCTGAGTCTGCGGGCTCATGTGATCCGGGACTCACGGGTGGTTAGATGCTCCCCGTGAGGGAGCAGCAACGACGCGTACGCGCCTATGCGCACCGTGGTGGAGCGCTCCATCCCGACCTGGTCGGGATGGAGAACACCATGGAGGCGTTCCGGCATGCGGTGGAGCTCGGCTACACCCATCTCGAGACCGATGTGCACGTCACCCGCGACGGTGTCCTGCTCGCCTTCCACGACGAGGCGCTCGACCGGGTGACCGACGTGAGCGGACTGATCGCGGAGATGACGTACGCCGAGGTACGGGCCGCCCGGATCGGCGGTCTGCACGGGGTACCGACGCTGGCGGAGCTCTTCGAGGCGTTCCCCGAGGTCACCTTCAACATCGACCTCAAGTCCGACGGCGCGGTCGGCGCGGTGGCCGAGCTGCTCGCCGCGACCGACCACGAGGACCAGGTCATCGTCGGCTCGTTCTCGGTCCGGCGACTGAAGGCGTTCCGCCGGCTGACCGAGGGGCGGGTGCGGACCTCGGCGCATCCACGCGAGGTGCTGGCCTACCTGCTGGCGCCGACCACCGGGATCGCCAAGAGACTCGTCGGGTCACGGTTCGACGCCTTCCAGATCCCCCATCACCAGCGCCTTCGCGGGCCGCTGTCGATCCGGGTGGCATCTCGTGGTCTCGTCCGCCGCGCCCACAAGGCGGGTAAGGAGGTCCATGTCTGGACCGTCGACGACCCGGCCGAGATGGAGCGGTTGCTCGAGCGCGATGTCGACGGTCTGATGACCGATCGCACCGACGTACTGAAAGCGTTCCTGGAGGAACGTGGCCTATGGGAGGCTGCTACGACCGGAGCGAGGCCGGGCGGCGAGCTTGCTCGTCCGCCCGAGTCGAGCGAGGGAGTGACCGCGCGAAGCGCGGAGCCGTCTCGGGCTGAGCCCAGCGAAAACAACGAGGAGCCCGAGAAGTGACCACATCAGCCGGGATCGGCGACTTCACGCCGGTCGAGCGGGCGCGGGAGCAGAAGGGCTGGTTCTTCACCGACTGGGCCGTCTCCGCCTTCCAGACGACGGTGGCCGGCGTGCTGTTCGCGCCCTACCTGATCGAGATCGCGAAGGCAGCTGCCGTCGACAACCGGATCGACGTCCTCGGGCTCTCGATCGCGCCCGGCGCGTTGCCGTCGTTCGTCATCACCTTCTCGACGATCCTGTCGGCGATCATCTACCCGCTGGTCGGCGCGATCGCCGACCGCACCTCGCGCAAGCCGGACCTGATGGCCGGATTCGCCTGGGCCGGCGCGCTCTGCGCGGCGCT
This sequence comes from Nocardioides sp. NBC_00850, assembly GCF_045207335.1. Classification (NCBI taxonomy): domain Bacteria; kingdom Bacillati; phylum Actinomycetota; class Actinomycetes; order Propionibacteriales; family Nocardioidaceae; genus Nocardioides; species Nocardioides sp. NBC_00850. The sequence goes on along the minus strand of NZ_CP108845.1, from coordinate 3,983,851 downwards.
GTTGTTCTTCATGACCGGGGACAACTGGTGGTTCGGCTCGATCATGTTCATCATCGCCAACCTGTGCGCCGGCGCGGCGGTGGTGGTCAGCGACTCGATCCTGCCGCTGATCTCGACCGAGGACGAGCGCGACCGGGTCTCCTCGATCGGCTGGGCCTACGGGTACGCCGGTGGCGGGCTGCTGCTCGCGATCAACTTCCTCCTGGTCACCTTCGCCGACCCACTCGGGCTCGGGACGGCGTTGGCGGTGCGGATCTCGATGCTCTCGGCCGGGCTGTGGTGGGCGGGGTTCATCATCATCCCGTGGCGCCGGATCCGCCGGCGTGAGCCGGCCGACGTCGAGGACGTCTCCGGCGGTGTCGTGGCGCGCTCCTTCGGTCAGCTGTTCGTGACGCTCCGGGAGCTGCCTCAGTATCCGGTCGCGCTGACGTTCCTGCTGGCGTACCTCTTCTTCAACGACGGCATCCAGACGGTGATCAGCTCGGCGTCGATCTACGGCGTCGAGGAGCTCGGGTTCGAGACCGGCACGATGCTCGGCATCTATCTGCTGGTGCAGTTCGTCGCCGTCGGCGGGGCGATCTTCTTCGGTCGACTGGCCAAGAGCTTCGGCGCCAAGCGGGTGATCCTCGGCGGCTTGGTCGGCTGGATGGTCATCGTCGTCGCGGCCTACTTCGTGCCCGAGCAGACCCTGCTGCCGCTCCTGGTTGTCGCGGTCGGGATCGGTCTGGTCATGGGCGGCACCCAGGCGCTGGCCCGGTCCTACTTCTCGCTGTTCATCCCGGCGGGCAAGGAGGCGGAGTACTTCAGCCTCTACCACGCGATGGACCGCGGCACCTCCTGGCTCGGCACCCTGGTCTTCGGCCTCGTCTACCAGATCACCGACTCCTACCGGCCCGCGATCCTGGCCCTGATCGCCTTCTTCGTCCTCGGCGGCGGGCTGCTCGCGCTGGTGAACACCGCGAAGGGCATCGAGCAGGCGGGCAACCGGGCGCCCGAACGAGTCTGAGGGAGCAAGGCGCCCGGAGGGTGCCAGACCGCGCCGGGCGGCTGGCGGGTTCGGGACATCGGCCGCTCAGGACTTTCTCAGAGAGATCCGCAGGTCAGGCGGGTCCTGTGTCGAACAACACGGCGAGGATCTCGACAATTCACGGAATCATCACCTCCTCTGTACCGTTGACGATGTGAAGAGGCCTGACCGGCCTGCGTCATGAGTCCGCAGACCGCTTCGCTCTTCAGCTCATTCAACGGGGGACGATCGACTCAGGAGGTGCTTCATGGCCGAGCGCACGTTGCGCGGCGCCCGACTGGGCGGACAAAGTTTTGAGGACGAACGCGGGATCGAGTTCGCGGGTCGTCAGCAGGTGGCATACCGCTGCCCGCAGGGTCACGACTTCGAGATCACGATGTCGGACGAGGCCGAGGTTCCGGCCATCTGGGAGTGCCCGCGCTGCGGCATGGAAGCTCTCAACCTCTCCGGTGCCAAGCCGGAGGAGAAGGCCGAGAAGCCGGCGCGTACGCACTGGGACATGCTCCTGGAGCGGCGCTCCGAGAAGGAGCTCGAGGACATCCTCAAGGAGCGCCTCGACCTGCTTCGCGGTGGCGAGATCGGCCCGGCTCACCTGCACCGCAAGGGACCGGGGAAGAAGAAGGCCAACGCCTGACTTCTGACACAGCCAGATACGCCGAAGGCGGCCTTCCATCAGGAAGGCCGCCTTCGGCGTATCTCGGGCCAGATCGTCAGGCCAGGTTGTCCTTGTCGATGACCTCGCCGGTGACGATGTCGTCGTTGCGCGGCCTGGCTCCGGCACCGAACGTGGAGGGCATCGCGGCGGCCACCAGGCGCTTCTGCACGACCTTGGCCAGGATGCGGCGGAAGAACGGGCGGGTGAACGGCAGGATCAGCACGATGCCGAAGATGTCGGTCACGAACCCGGGGCTCAGCATCAGCGCGCCACCGAGCAGGATCAGCGCGCCATCGGCGATCTCATTGGACGGCAGCTTGCCCGAGGAGAGCGCCGTGGACAGCGCCGACCAGGCCCGGGAGCCCTCGCGGCGCATCAACCACGCACCGAAGATCGAGTCGGCGACCAGCAGCAGGATCGTCCACCACACGCCGATGACCTGGCCGACCTGGATGAGCACGAACAGCTCGGCCAGCGGCATCACCAGGAACAGCAGCACCAGCACCCAGGAGAACCGGCGGCGACGCGTCGTCATCGACGGCCCCCCACGAAACGGTCCAGCCCGAATCGGCGCAGCAGGCGAAGCATCTGGTCGCGACGTTCGGCCAGGCCCCAGCGGGTCACCCGGCGCATCGACTCGGCGGCGACCGCGGGGCTCATCTTCGACTCGCCCCGGACCCGCTCGATGAACTGGATCGGGACCTCCTTGACGGTCAGGCCGGCCCGCAGCGTACGCGTCACCATCTCGGTCTGGAAGACATAGCCGGTCGACTCGACGCTGTTCAGCTGCAGCTTCTCCAGCGTCGTACGCCGGAAGAGGCGGTAGCCCGCGGTGGCGTCGTGGACGCCGATGCCGAGCAGGAGCCGGACGTAGAAGTTGCCGCCCACTGACAGCACGCGGCGCGACAGCGGCCAGTTGACCACCGAGCCGCCGCGGATCCAGCGGGCGCCGATCACCAGGTCGGCGGAGCTGATCGCCTCGAGCAGCAGGTGGAGCTCCTCGGGCTGGTGCGAGCCGTCGGCGTCCATCTCCCCGACGACGTCGTAGCCCTGCTCGAGGGCCCAGCCGAAGCCGTGCAGGTACGCAGCCCCCAGCCCGGCCTTCTCGGTGCGGTGCAGCACATGGATCTGCTCGTCGTTGTCGGCCAGCTCGTTGGCGATCGTGCCGGTTCCGTCGGGCGAGCCGTCGTCGACGATCAGCACATCGACACGTGGCTGCGCCTTGCGTAGCCGCCCGACGATCCAGGCGAGGTTGTCCGCCTCGTTGTAGGTCGGGATGACCATCACCGCCCGGCCGATCTCGGTCCAGGGTGGAAGCTGCTCGTTCGTCACGTACGCCGGCCTTGTCAAGGAATGGGGGTGGAGATCACAGGATATCCGCCCACCGGTTGATCCCAAGATCCCGATCGAGCGGGACGGCGCGATGGCGAGGCGATCGCAGACAGACAGAGCGCGGGAGGAGCAAGACGTTCTTCGGGCCGTTCCGATCCCTGCTGGCGGCAAGGGGACGATCGTTGTCTAAGGGCGCCTTGGCCCTCCCGCGTTGCCCTCGCGGCCGTTGACCGCGCCCACGAAAACGCGTCGAAGGCATGCCTGGCTCGACACCCCCCGACCCGATTCGTCGAGCGCCGGTCCGCCGACCGCAACTCTGCATGGGCGAACGCTGCCACCATCACCCGCTGGCTCCGCAGAAGTCAACAAGCCTCTGACCTGCGGAAACATGTGTTTCCGCAGGTCAACCACAGCCTGCGGAGCGCGAGAAAGTGACGAATTATCGAGGAACTTCGGCGTGTCGCCTTCGCGTACTCGTTACAGCACTCACGGAACGACGACAGTACCGCGTGCGGAGGTGGCCAGGAGCGGCTCCCCCAGTATCTCAGCGGCCCCAGGACGGGCCTCGGTCGCGGCCCCTCGGGCGACGACGTACACGGCGAACTCCATCACCCGGGACCGGGTCCCGGCCTTGATCAGCTCGCAGGTGATCTCCAGGACGTCGCCCGCCCGCACGGGTGCCTTGAACTGCACGTCGTCGTAGGAGGCGAACAGACCCTCGTCGCCGTCGGTGAGGATGCACATCTCGGTCGCGACGTCGCCGAACAGTCCCAAGCTGTAAGCGCCATCGACCAGGTTCCCGGCGTAGTGGGCGTGGGAGTAGGGCACGTAGCGGCGGTGGACGACCTTGGTGCCGATCTCGGGGCCGACCTTGGGACTGCTCATGCCGCGGGCTCCTTCGAGGTGGTGCGGTGGACGAGGTAGGAGGCGACCTCGGCGGGGGTGGTGCCGCGGCCGAAGATACGGTCGACGCCGAGCTCGGCGGTCATGGACTCGTCGAATCGTGGACCACCGGCGACCAGGAGCGGCCGCTCCCCCGCCGGATAGGCCTCACGGAACGCCGCCGACATCTCCCGGGTGTTGAGCAGGTGCGCGTCACGCTGGGTGACGACCTGGGAGACGAGCACGGCGTCGGCGCGCCGGGTGACGGCAGCCTCGACCAGAGAGGGCACGGAGACCTGGGCGCCGAGGTTCACGACCTCGATCTCCTTGTAGTACTCCAGCCCCTTCTCCCCCGCGAACCCCTTGATGTTGAGGATCGCGTCGATCCCGACGGTGTGGGCGTCGGTGCCGATGCAGGCGCCGACGACGACCATCGGACGCCGCAGCGTCTCCTTGATCACCGCGTTGGCCTCCTTCGGCGTCAGCAGCGGGAAGTCACGCTCGACGACCTGCACCTTGTCGGTGTCGACGAGATGGTTCACCTGCCCGTAGACGACGAAGAAGGTGAAGTCGTCGCCCATCGGCTTGGAGTGGACGACCATCGCCGGCTCCATGCCCATCTTGTTGGCCAGCTGCAGCGCGGCGCCGTCGGCGACCTTCGAGTGCTTGATCGGCAACGTGAAGGAGACCTGCACCATCCCGTCGCCCGTGGTGTCGCCGTACGGCCTGATGATGCTCATTCCTCGCCCTCCAGAATGGTGCTCGCGGGGTTGTAGTACGCCTCGGACTTCACGGCCACGCCCTCGAGGCCCTTGCCGGCGTCGGCGGGGCGCTTCATCAGGCCGAAGGTGCCGTCCGCGATCGCGTCGAGGAGCCCGTTGGGCTCGTCGATGATCTTTCCGAGCAGGTCGATCGACTCCCCCAGGACGTCGCGCGCCCGGTTGGCGATGAAGCCGTCGGGGGCCGGGTGGAAGTCCTCGCCGAGACGTCCGGCCGCGTCCATGACGTACCGGACGTTCTGCAGGGCCAGGTCGCGGTCGGAGATCCACGGCGTCACCACCGCCTCGGTCATCATCCCGACCAGCAGGATGCCCTGGTCGGTCATCGCGCCGGCCAGGTTGAAGAACCCGTCGAGCAGGTAGCCCTTGAAGATGTCGCCGGTCATGTGCCGGGTCGGGGGCATCCACTTCAGCGGGGCGTCGGGGAAGATCGTCTTCGCCAGCAGCGCGTGCGCGAGCTCGAGACGGAACGAGTCCGGTACGTCGGGGTTGATCTCGAAGGCATGGCCCAGGCCCAGCTGCCAGTCCTCGAGGCCGGCCTCCTTGGCGAAGTACTCGTTGAGCAGCTGCGAGGTGGTCACCGTGTGCGCCGCCTCGACCGCGTCGGCGGTGGTGAGGTAGTTGTCCTCGCCGGTGTTGATGATGATCCCCGCCCGGGCGTGGATCTGGCGCGAGAGCCGCTGGTCGACGAACGTACGCACCGGGTTGATGTCGCGGAACAGGATCCCGTACATCGAGTCGTTGAGCATCATGTCGAGACGCTCCATGCCCGCCAGCGCGGCGATCTCGGGCATGCACAGCCCGCTCGCGTAGTTGGTGAGCCGCACGTAGCGGCCGAGCTCGCGGCTCGTCTCGTCGAGCGCGGCCCGCATCAGCCGGAAGTTCTCCTGGGTCGCGTACGTCCCGGCGAACCCCTCCCGGGTGGCGCCCTCGGGCACGTAGTCGAGGAGCGACTGGCCGGTCGAGCGGATCACCGCGATGATGTCGGCGCCCTCACGCGCGGCTGCCTGCGCCTGCGGGATGTCCTCGTAGATGTCGCCGGTCGCGACGATCAGGTAGATCCACGGCTTGCGGGGTGCGTCGCCGATCTCGGCGATCATCCGCTCGCGCGCCACCCGGCTGGCGTCGAGGCGGGCGATGCCGACCCCGACCGCCTCGCGGGCGTGCTTCGCGGCCAGCTCGGCCTCGGCGCCCTCGGGCAGGTTGAAGGTCACCTGCCCGGCGGCGGCCTCCTCGGCGAGCCGCGAGAGATCGTTGGCCGCGCTCCGCGCGGTTACTCCCTCGTTCGGCGCGAGCGGACGAGCAAGCTCGCCGCTCGGCCTCACTCCGGTCGTCTCGTGGGCGGCCAGCGCCTGCCACACCGGCAGCGCGACGCCGTGCTCCAGCCCGATGTCGGCGCGCACCGCGTCGACCAGGTGGTTCACCCACGGGGTGCCGTCCGGGTCGGCTCCGGCGAGCCCGGCCAGGCGCAGCGTCGCTCGCTCGACGGCGACCGTGGTGTGCTTCTTGGCCATCTCGACGATCGGGTCGCCGACCTTCGCGGCCAGCGCGCGGGCCTGGGCGATCGTGCGTGGGTCCAGATCGAGTCTCACCGGACACCCTCCTTCTCGAATACGGTTCTGCCGTCGACGACGGTCTGCAGGCAGGGAGTGATGACGTCGGCGACGTCGGATGAGGTCAGGTCGGGGAACGCGGCGCGGTCCCAGACGGCGTACGTCGCCCGCTGCCCGGGCGCGAGCGTGCCGGCATCGTCGACGCCGGCCGCGTACCAGCCGCCGACCGTGTGGCCCGCAAACGCCTCGGCCGGGGTGATGCCCTGGCCGGGCGTGCGGTGATGCACGGCCGCGTGGACGGCCGCCCACGGGTCCAGCGGCGTGACCGGCGAGTCGGAGCCGAAGGCGACGCGGACACCGGCGTCGAGCAGGGTCCGGAACGGGTTCATCTCCTGCCAGCGCTCCCCCAGCCGGGCTGCGTACATCCGTTCCGGGCCGCCCCACAGCCCGTCGAACATCGGTTGCACGCTCGCGATGACCCCGAGGTCGGCGAAGGTCTTGATCGCCGTCGGCGAGGGCAGCTCGCAATGCTCGAGGCGGTGGCGCCGGGCTCGCACGGTCTCGGCGCCCAGCTCCGCCTCGGCGAGCCGGAACGCCTGAGCGATGTTGTCGATCGCCTGGTCGCCGATGCAGTGGAAGCCGGCCTGGATGCCGCGCCGCGTGCAGCCGATGATGTGCTCGGCCAGCTCCTCGGGGTCGAGGTAGGCGTGGCCACGATGTCCGGCCAGGTCGGCATAGTCGCTGGTCAGGGCCGCGCTTCGGGATCCGATGGAGCCGTCCGCGCTGAGATCGCCGGCGAGACCGGAGATGTCGCGGAGGCGGTCGAGGTCGCCGAACCCGAGGTGAGCGCCCCAGTAGTAGGTGCCGTGCAGGCCGGCCGCGGTCGCTTCCGACTGCACGGCCTCGAGGTCAGACTCGGGGCCGATCGCGGGTCCGGCGTTGTCATGGAAGGCACCGATGCCCAGGGAAGCCATGCTCTGCAGCGCCGCTCGCGCACCACGTTCGGCGTGGCCGGCCGGGGTGAAGTCGGCGAGCAGGGGCAGCAGTGCGCGCAGCGCCTCCCGCTCGACCCGTCCGTCCGCCGCCCAGCCCGGGAGCCCGGCGATGCCGGGCACCTGGGCCATCAGTGCGGTGGAGACGACGGCGGAGTGACCGTCGATGCGGTTGAGATAGACCTTGCGCCCGTCCGAGGCGCGGTCGAGCTCGGCCGCGGTCGGCAGGGTCGGGTCCGGCCAGAGGGTCTCGTCCCACCCCTGGGCGAGCACCAGGTCCTGGGGTCCGAGGTCGGTGACGTACGCCGCGACCTTCTCGAGCACCGCCTCGCGGCTGGAGAGGCCGACGAGATCGAGCCCGAGGATCTGCTCTCCGGTCTCGACGACGTGGACATGAGCGTCCACGAAGGCCGGCGTGACCAGGCGCCCCTCGAGGTCGACCACCTCGTCGGGGCCGGCAAAGGCACCGGGGTCGGTTCCGGTCCAGACGATGCGCCGGCCCTCGACGGCCATCGCCGAGACCGGCTCGCCCGAAGCGAGGCCGGTGTGGAACACACCGTTGCGCAGGAGGATGCGGGTCACGGCGCCAGTCTGCCCTCGAAGAGCGCCCGAACGCCCGCGTGCGCGCGGAGAAGATCCAGTGCGTACGCAGCGTGCCCGGGGACGTAGCCGTTGCCGACGAGCATCGTGACGTCCGCGGCAAGGCCCTCGGCGCCGAGCGCGGCGGCGGAGAAGGAGGTGGCCATCGAGAAGAAGATGACCGTGCCGCGGTCGGCGGTGGCGAGGATGGCGCCGCCCTCGCAGCCGGGTACGTCGACACAGACGACGGTGACGTCGGCGGGGCCACCTGCCGAAGCGGAGCCCGAGGCAAAAGGCGCGGCCTTGGCGACCGCGTCGCGCAGCGCCACCGGGTTGCGGGCGTCGGCGATCACGACCTCGTCGGCCAGGCCGGCGTCGCGAAGCCGCTCGGCCTCGGCCTCGGTCGGGACGATGCCGATCAGGTGGCCGGCTCCCGCGTCGCGGGCGGCGGCCAGCGACAGCGATCCGGACTTGCCGCCGCCACCGATCACTGCGACGACGCCCCCTGCGTAGCGCTCCGAGACGACCCGCCGGGTCAGTGCCGGGGCACCGCACACGTCCATCACCGACAGCGCGAGCTCGGGGGCGAGGTCGTCGGGCAGGACGGCTGCGATCGAGCGGCCGAAGAGGATCGCGTAGCCGTCGCACGGCACCTGCTCGGAATCACCGCCCCAGCCGACGAGCCCGTCCTCGATCACCAACGGCGTCAGCGTCAGCGACACCAGCGTCGCGACCCGGTCCCCGACCTTCAGCCCCAGAGGCGACTCGGGGCCGACCTCCTCGACGACACCGACGAGCATGCCGCCAGACCCGGTCACCGGGTTCTGCATCTTGCCGCGCTCGGCGACGATGTCGAGCACCTCGCGGCGTACGGCCTCTCCGTCTCCGTCGTGCGCGGACTCGAGCTGCCGGAACGAGGCGGCGTCCAGGTTCAGACGCTCCACCCGGATCCGCACCTCGTCGGGCCACAAGGTCTTGCGGGTGTCGAGTCTCCTGGCGGCCTGGGGCAGCGGCAACGAGCCGCTCACCGGCTCATCGAGCACTCGGTGCAGGCCTGTCGGGTCAGAAGTGGTCATCGTCGTACGCCTCCTTGCGTCCATCTCACGGCGGACCCTACCAGCGGTTGCGGGAAGAATTGCGGCCGATGGTTGCAGATGCCGCAGGATCTCCCGCTATGGTGGAGGACATGACGGCAACCATCGAGCCTACGACCCGAGACGGACAGCCCTACGCCTACCAGCGCGTAGAGCTGGTCGAACCTGACTGGACCCGGTTCCCAGGCTGGGCCGACATCACCGACGAGCAGTGGCGCGACGTGCAGTGGCAGCGCGTCAACTGCATCAAGAACATCCGCCAGCTCCGCGCGCTGATGGGCGATCTTCTCGACGAGCGGTTCTACGCCGACCTCGAGCGCGACATGGCCGAGCGGGCGACGATGTCGATGCTGGTGCCGCCGCAGATGGTCAACACGATGGTGCCCTCGGGCGCGTCGGCGGGCGAGGAGTTCACCGCGGCGTTCTACGCCGACCCGATCCGGCACTACATGATCCCGGTCTTCTCCGACCGCCGCACCGACTGGCCGTCACACCCGCAGGCGAGCCGCGACTCGCTGCACGAGCACGACATGTGGGTCGCCGAGGGGCTGACCCACCGCTACCCGACCAAGGTGCTCGCCGAGCTGCTCTCCACCTGCCCGCAGTACTGCGGCCACTGCACCCGGATGGACCTCGTCGGCAACTCGACCCCGGTCATCGACAAGCTCAAGCTCACCGGCAAGCCGGTCGACCGCCACGAGGCGATGCTCGAATACCTCCGCAACACCCCGCAGGTGCGCGACGTGGTCGTCTCCGGCGGCGACGTCGCCAACCTGCCCTGGCCGCGGCTGGAGGACTTCCTCACGAAGCTGATGGCGATCGACAACATCCGCGACATCCGGCTGGCCACCAAGGGCCTGATCGGTCTCCCCCAGCACTGGCTCCAGGAGCCGCTCCTGGAGGGGATGAACCGGGTGACCACGATCGCCCGTGAGCGCGGCGTCTCGCTGGCGATACACACCCACGCCAACCACGCCAACTCGGTCACTCCGCTGGTCGCCGAGGCGTCCAAGGCGCTGCTGGCGGCCGGGGTTCGCGACGTACGCAACCAGGGAGTGCTGCTGGCCGGCGTCAACGCCGACAGCCACAGCCTGCTCGACCTGAGCTTCCGCCTGCTCGACGGCGCGCAGATCATGCCCTACTACTTCTACATGTGCGACATGATCCCGTTCAGCGAGCACTGGCGGGTCTCGGTCGCCGACGCGCAGCGGCTGCAGCACGACATCATGGGCTACCTGCCCGGGTTCGCCACCCCGCGCATCGTGTGCGACGTACCTTTCGTCGGCAAGCGCTGGGTCCACCAGATCGCCGACTACGACACCGAGCGCGGCATCTCCTACTGGACCAAGAACTATCGCACCTCGATCGAGGCATCGGACTCCGAGGCTTTGACCAGGACCTACGAGTACTACGACCCGATCCACACCCTGCCCGAGTCGGGCCAGGAGTGGTGGCGTACGCACGGGGAGTGACCCGGGCGTGACTGGGACCCGGCGCTGGGCGCCGGGTCTCAGTGCGTCATGGTGGGGCGGTTCTCGTAGTAGGTGTACATCGCGATCGTGGTGCGCGTGGACACGTTGGCGACCGAGCGGATCCGGCCGAGCAGCTCCTCGAGCGCCTCGGGCGTGGCGACGCGCACCTTGAGCATGTAGGACTCGACGCCGGCGATGGACCAGCAGGCCTCGACCTCGTGGAGGTCCGCCACCCGCTCAGGGGTGTCGTCGGGCTGGGAGGGGTCCATGGGCTGCACCGCGACGAACGCGGTCAGCGGCACGCCGATCGCGGCGTAGTTGACGGTGGCGCCATAGCCGGTGATGAGACCGCGCTGCTCCAGCCGCTTGACGCGCTGGTGCACCGCCGAGGTCGACAGGCCGGTCGCCTTGCCCAGGTCGGTGTAGGACATCCGACCGTCCTCCGCGAGAAGCTGGAGGATTTTACGGTCGGTGGCCTCGATCTCAGGTGCAGTCACGGCGACAGCGTACCCACAACAGCAATATCTCCGCCGTAACGTCCAAAAAAGTAGTTGATGTCGAAAGATTTCCGGCCTCAGGAGGGCCAGCCGGCGAGCGTCTTCAGGTCGCCGTGACCGTCCGCAGAGGGTTGGACCACCGACAGCAGCCGCTCGCCACGAGCCTTGTCGGGGGCGGCGTTCATGACCTCGCCGGTGGCCAGGTGCGGGTCGGCGGAGACGACGACCCGACCGTGCGAGTTGACCAGCGTCGCAACGACCTCGCGCAGGCCGGGCAGCAGCATCCGCTCGAGCGTCTCGACCGAGGTGTCGGCGCCGGCGACACCGACCATCCGGCCGTCCGCGTAGACCGGCAGCGTCATGGTGATGACGTACTCGTCGGTGCAGACGAAGTCGACGTAGGGCCCGGCGAGGTGCAGCGCTCCCGTGCGCGCCGGGATCCGGAACCACGGCTGCCGGGTGTAATCGAGGACCTCGCCCGTCGCCGGCACCACTGCGTCACCGAGGAAGTCACGGCCGGCACCCTGCCACCAGGCCAGGTAGAGCCGCCGGTCGGCGAGCGCGTCTGGTGCGACGACGAACCCGCCGCCCAGGAGGCTCGGGTCCTGGAGGAAGGCCAGCGTGCTCGTCTCGACCTGCGCGATCAGCTCGTCCGAGGTGACCGGTCCCGCGGCGAAGAGCGCGCCGACCTGGGCGCGCACCCGCTCGAGCTCGGTGAGGATGGAACCGAAGTGCTGCTCGATCCGGACGGCACAGTCGGCCGACACATCGATGTTCACGGTCGTACCACCTCATGGATCTCGGTCAGACGTTCAACGGCGTGGGTCACGTGGTCGCGTACGCTCCCCCGCGCCGCGGCGACATCGCCCGTCTCCAGCGCGGCGACGAGCGCCCGATGCCGCGCGGCGGATGCCTGACGGAAGTCCGACTCGCTCAGCGGCACGCGCAGCAACGTACCGAAGTCGGCCTCCTGTCGCACCACCTCCCGGGTGAGCCGCGCCGACTGGGTCAGCGCCGCCACGGAGAGATAGAGCTCGCTCTCCGCGTCGCGCCACCGACCGAGGTCGTCCTCGCCCATCGGGATCAGCAGGTCCTGGAGGTCCTCGACCTCGTCGGGGGCCGCTCGTTCGGCCGCGAGCTCCGCACAGCCGGTCAGCACCACCTGATAGAGACTCGCCCGGTCGCGCAGCTCCACCCGCGACATGGTGGCGAGCCGCCCCTTCACGACGTCGCCGGGGTCGGGCGCACGCACGAAGGAGCCACCGCCGCGGCCTCGTGTCGTCACCACCAGGCCCTGTGCCCGCAGCGAGACCAGCGCCTCCCGAGCGGTCACCGTGGCCACTCCCAGCATCTGGGCGAGCTCCTGCTCGCTCGGGAGCCGGTCACCGTCGGCGAGCACGCCCGAGCGGATCGCCTCCGCCAGACGGTTCTCGACACGTACGGCTCTGCCTTCGTCGCCGATCGGCGCGAAGATCGCCGACCGGGCGCGCGAGGTCATCGCACGGGCGTTGGCCACGATCCGGGTCCCTCCTTCGAGTGGGTTTACAAAGAACTTACGCAGATACCCTTTAAAATCTAAGATCTGGTTCCATATGATTCAGCAATGGGACCGACCGAATCTCCGCAGATCCAGCTCGAAGCTGTGACCAAGGCGTACGGCGACGTGATGGCTGTCGACGCCCTCGACCTGACCATCAGCGATGGTGAGTTCTTCTCGATGCTCGGGCCCTCCGGCTCCGGGAAGACGACCGTGCTGCGCCTGATCGCGGGCTTCGAGCACGCCGACTCCGGCACCATCCGCCTCGGCAGCGAGGACGTCACCGCCCTGGCGCCCTTCGACCGCGATGTCACCACCGTCTTCCAGGACTACGCGCTCTTCCCGCACTTCAACGTGCTCGAGAACGTCGCGTACGGCCTACGTGTGCGTGGCGTGCCGAAGGCCGAGCGAAGCGCCCGGGCACGCGAGGCGCTGGAGATGGTCCGCCTCGGCCACGTCGCGAACCGGAAGCCGACCGAGCTCTCCGGCGGGCAGCGCCAGCGGGTGGCGCTGGCTCGCGCCATCGTCGTACGTCCTCGGGTGCTCCTCCTCGACGAGCCGCTCGGCGCGCTCGACCTCAAGCTCCGCGAGCAGATGCAGGTCGAGCTCAAGCAGATCCAGCGCGAGCTGGGGATCACCTTCGTCTTCGTCACCCACGACCAGGAGGAGGCGCTCACCCTCAGCGACCGGATCGCGGTCTTCGACAGCGGCCAGATCGTGCAGCTGGGCACGCCGAAGGAGATCTACGAGCGGCCCACCTCGCAGTACGTCGCCGACTTCGTTGGCACCTCCAACGTCTTCGACGAGCAGGCGTCGAAGCGGATGCTGAAGATGGACGGCGCCTTCGCCCTGCGGCCCGAGAAGATCCTGCTGTCCCCGGAGACCGAGAGCGCCCCGGTCGGCGCGATGACCGCCGCCGGCGTGATCACCGAGTCCATCTACATCGGCACCGGGCACCGAGTCCACATCGAGCTAGAGGACGGCACCAGGCTGGTCGCCCTCGAGCAGAGCCGTGGCTCGCTGCACCCGGATGCCTCCGAACCAGAGTCTCGGGGCGACCGCGTGGTCGCCTCCTGGTCGCCGGGCGACCTGGTCCCCCTGGGCACCGATTCGTCCCGTGCCGTGCAACACCGATGAGCCAGAGAACACCAGAGAGGTTGACCATGCGAAACATCCGAACCAGACACACCATCGGGGGCGCCCTAGCGGCCCTGTCCCTGATCACGCTGAGCGCCTGTGGTGGGGACGACGGCGACTCCTCGACCGGAGCGGTCGAGAAGCTCGGCGAGAACGAGGGCGAGGTCTCGATCCTGGCCTGGCCCGGCTACGTCGAGGACGGCTCGACCGACCCCGAGGTCGACTGGGTCTCCGGCTTCGAGGAGGAGACCGGCTGTCAGGTCACCGCGAAGGTCTACGGCACCTCCGACGAGGCCTTCAACCTGGCCAAGTCGGGCGAGTACGACGTCGTGGCCGCCTCCGGCGACCTCACCCTGCGCATGATCGCGGCGGGCGAGGCAGCCGAGGTGAACACCGACCTGATCCCCAACTACGAGGGCATCTACGACTTCCTCAAGGACCGCGAGTGGAACACCGTGGACGACAAGAACTACGGCATCCCGCACGGCTACGGCGCGAACCTGCTGATGTACAACACCAAGGACGTCACCCCGGCCCCGACCTCGTGGAAGGCGGTCTTCGAGGACGCGCCGAAGCACAAGGGCCAGGTCACCGCGTACGACTCGCCGATCTACATCGCCGACGCCGCGGTCTACCTGATGGCGCACCAGCCCGACCTGGGCATCGAGAACCCCTACTCGCTCGACGAGAAGCAGCTCGCGGCGGCCGTCGATCTGCTCAAGTCGCAGCGGGCCTCCGTCGGTGAGTACTGGTCCGACTACACGAAGACGCAGGCCTCCTTCGAGACCGGTGACACCGTGGTCGGCACCACCTGGCAGGTGATCGCCAACCTGATCGACCCGAAGAAGGCCTCGGTCGAGGCGATCCTCCCCTCCGAGGGAGCGACCGGGTGGAACGACACCTGGATGGTCTCCTCGAACGCGAAGTCGCCCAACTGCGCCTACGCCTGGCTCAACCACATCTCCGACCCGGAGACCAACGCCCAGGCGACCGAGTACTTCGGTGAGGCGCCCAACTCGGACGAGGCCTGCGAGTTCGCCTCCGAGGGTCACTGCGAGACCTTCCACGCCGGCGACGAGGACTATGCCAGCAAGATCTGGTTCTGGAACACGCCGATCGAGAAGTGCCTGGACGGCCGGACCGACGTGAAGTGCACCGACTACCAGGACTGGACCAAGGCCTGGGCAGAGATCAAGGGGTGACCTTGAGCTCTGTCAGCAGCACGCTCAGCAGGAGGCCGGGGTTCCGCCTCGGCCTCCTGCTGGCCGCACCCCTCACCTGGCTGGTGCTCGTCTACGTCGTCGCCCTCGCCGCGCTGCTGGTGACGGCCTTCTGGACGATCGACTCCTTCACCAACGAGCTCGAGCGCACCTTCACCCTCGACAACATCCGTGAGATCACCGGTCAGGCGCTCTACCGGACCGTCACGCTGCGCACCATCGGCGTAGCCCTCCTGGTGACGCTCATCGACTGCCTGATCGCGCTGCCGGTCGGCTTCTACATGGCCAAGGTCGCCTCGCGGCGCTCGCGCCACCTGCTGGTGATCGCGTTCCTCATGCCGTTGTGGGCGTCCTACCTGGTCAAGGCGCTCGCCTGGCGCTCGCTGCTGTCCAACGGCGGACTGCTGGACTGGGCCGGTGGCCTGGTCGGTCTCGGTACGCCGGGATTCGGCCTCACCGCGATCGTGCTCACCCAGGCGTACATCTGGCTTCCGTACGTCATCCTCCCCGTCTACGCGTCCTATGAACGTGTCCCGGACTCGCTGCTCGACGCCGCCGGCGATCTCGGTGCCCGGCCGGCGCTGACGTTCCGCACGGTGGTGCTGCCGCTGGTCGTCCCGGGGCTGGTGGCGGGCTCGATCTTCTCGTTCTCCCTGACCATGGGCGACTACATCACGGTCAACATCGTCGGCGGCGCGAACCAGATGCTCGGCAACCTCGTCTTCATCAACTCGGGGTCCAACCTGCCGCTGGCTGCTGCGATCGCGCTGATCCCGATCGTCGTGATCATGATCTACCTGGCGTTGGTACGCCGCACCGGAGCTCTGGAGAACCTATGACCATCTCGAGATCGACCCGGCGCCTGCTCGCCGTGATCACCGGCCTGGTGCTCGCCATGCTCTACGCGCCGCTCGCCCTGGTCGTGGTGAACTCGTTCAACACCTCCCAGGCGCTGACCTGGCCGCCCAGCGGCTTCACCACCCAGTGGTGGCAGCGGGCGGCGGTCAACCCGGGAGCCCACGACGCGATCCTCACCTCACTGACGGTGGCCGCGTGCGCGACCGTGATGGCGCTCCTCCTCGGCACCCTGCTCGGCCTGGCGATGCAGCGCTACTCCTTCTTCGGGAAGGACACCGTCAACCTGCTGGTGGTGCTCCCGATTGCCCTGCCCGGCATCGTCACCGGGATCGCGCTGTCCAACGCGTTCTCCTCGATCCTCGGCGTACGCCTGGGGTTCTTCACGCTCGTGGTGGCCCACGCGACCTTCTGCATCGTGACCGTCTTCAACAACGTGCAGGCGCGGTTGCGGCGGATGGGCGGCAACCTCGAGGAGGCCTCCGCCGACCTGGGGGCTGGGATGTGGACCACGTTCCGGCTGGTCACGCTCCCCCAGCTGCGCTCGGCGCTGCTGGCCGGAGGGCTGCTGGCGTTCGCGCTCAGCTTCGACGAGATCATCGTGACGACGTTCGCCGCCGGCCCCGGTGTGACCACGCTGCCGGTCTGGATCCTGACCAACCTGTTCCGACCCGGTCAGGCGCCGATCGTCAACGTCGTGGCGGTCGTCATGATCGTCGTCTCGGTCGCGCCGATCTGGCTCGCCCAGCGACTCTCGTCCGACCCGAGCGATACGACGAGGGCGATTCACTAGGCTTGCCCTCCGCGTCAGCGGATAATGTGCAGAGCGTGGCTGAACCTCGAATGCTCCTGCTGGACACCGCGTCGCTCTACTTCCGCGCCTTCTTCGGCGTGCCCGACATCCGAGCCGAGGACGGCACTCCGGTCAACGCCGTCCGCGGCCTGCTGGAGTTCATCTCCCGGCTGGTCAACGACTACTCCCCCACCGACCTGGTGTGCTGCTGGGACAACGACTGGCGACCGCAGTGGCGGGTCGACCTGATCCCGTCCTACAAGGCGCACCGGGTGGTGGAGGAGGTCGAGACCGCCCCCGACGTCGAGGAGGTCCCGGACCCGCTGCAGGTGCAGGTGCCGATCATCCGCGAGGTGCTCGCCGCGGCCGGGATCTGCGTCATCGGCGCCGACGGCTACGAGGCCGACGACGTGATCGGAACCCTCGCGACCGGCGCGGGGATGCCGGTCGACGTCGTCACCGGCGACCGCGACCTCTTCCAGCTCGTCGACGACGCTGCCGGCGTACGCATCCTCTATCCGACCCGGGGCGTGAGCGACCCGGATCTTGTCGACGAGAAGTGGGTGCTCGCCAAGTACGGCATCAGCGCGGCGCAGTACGCCGACTTCGCCACGATGCGTGGTGACACCTCCGACGGGCTGCCGGGGGTGAAGGGCGTCGGCGAGAAGACCGCCGCCAAGCTGCTCGAGCAGTACGGGGACCTCGAGGGGATCATCGCCGCCGTCGCCGACCCGACCACCCCGATCACCAAGGCGCAGCGGCAGAAGTTCATCGACGCCGTCGAGTATCTGGCGGTCGCGCCGAAGGTCGTGGCGGTCGCTCGGGACATCCCGCTGGACCGCACCGGCACCGCTCTGCCGAGCGCTCCGGCCGACCCGGAACGCCTGCACGAGCTGGCCGCGACGTACAACCTCGCCTCCCCGGTCGCCCGCCTGGAAGCCGCTCTCGCGCGGGCGTGACACAGGTCTCCACAACTCGATTCAGAAAGTTCGTAGAAACGGCATCATCAGCCGCGTACCGCTCCGTCTCCTTGGCAAGACCACCAAGAAGGAGCGGACGAATGAGCGACATCAAGCACCCGGCAGTGCAGCAGGACATCAAGATCTCGTGCCTCGACCCCTGGGGTCGGACCGTGGAGGTGCCGACGACCCTCGGCTACCGCGAGAACGACCCGTACGCAGTGAGCCTGACCTTCCACTCCGGCGCCGGTGACGTCGAGTGGGTCGTGTCGCGCACGCTGATGCTGCAGGGCCTGGCCGCCCCCGCCGGTGAGGGCGACGTGAAGATCTACCCCAGCATCGACGAGGACGCGAAGGCCGTCGCCGTCTTCGACTTCAGCTCCCCCGACGGCCGCCTGATCGCGACCGCCGACTCGCGCGAGGTGCAGATGTTCCTCGGCAAGTCCTTCTCGGCCGTTCCGGTCGGCTCCGAGAGCCAGCACCTGGATCTCGACGCGCTGATCGCAGACCTGCTGGGCAGCTCGTTCGACGCTGAGTAGGCACTCCGCCCGCCTGCTCATTCGTTCACGAACCCTCCCGTCCCGGATTCCCCGGGGCTGGAGGGTTCGTTCTTTTCGCTGGTCGGAAGCGATCGCTCGCCGTTGCCACGTCAACTGTGGTAGTGATGTGCGTCACCCGCACCACCACCTCGGAGGTCACAGTGCTGCCAGCTTTCCTTTCTCGCGAGCGAACGGTGGCCGGTCCCGGCTTCAGTCGCTGGCTCATCCCGCCCGCCGCCCTCGCCGTACACCTCTGCATCGGCCAGGTGTACGCCACCAGCGTCTACAAGTCCGCCCTGGTCGAGCACTTCGACACGAGCCAGACCGCGATCGGGGTGATCTTCTCGATCGCGATCGTGATGCTCGGCCTCTCGGCCGCCGTGATGGGCACCTGGGTCGACCGCAACGGACCGCGTGCGGCGATGACCGCGGCCGCGATCTTCTGGTCCTCCGGCTTCTTCGTCGGCGCCCTCGGCATCGGCACCGGCCAGCTGTGGCTGGTCTACCTCGGCTACGGCGTCATCGGCGGCATCGGACTCGGGATCGGCTACATCTCCCCCGTCTCCACGCTGATCAAGTGGTTCCCGGACCGACCGGGCCTGGCCACGGGCATGGCAATCATGGGCTTCGGCGGCGGCGCGATGATCGCCAGCCCGCTGAGCGGCCGGCTGCTGGCGCTCTACGACCCGTCCTACACCGGTGACGCCAGCACCGTCCCCGACGGCCACGCGGTGATGATGCTCTTCCTCACCCTCGGTGTCGTCTACCTGGTCTTCATGTCCTTCGGCGCGGCCACCGTCCGCGTCCCACCCGAGGGCTGGACGCCGGCGGGCTGGGACCCGGCCAGCGTGAAGGAGAAGAAGCTCGTCACCACGGCGAGCGTCTCGGCGAACAACGCGATCAGGACCCGGTCGTTCTGGCTGGTGTGGATCGTCCTCTTCTGCAACGTCACCGCCGGCATCGGCATCCTCGAGCAGGCGGCTCCGATGATCCAGGACTTCTTCCGCACCGACGGAGTCTCCTCGGTCAGCGCGGTCGCGGCCGGTGGCTTCGTCGGGCTGCTCTCGATCGCCAACATGAGCGGCCGGTTCATCTGGTCCTCGACCTCCGACGTCATCGGTCGCAAGCCGATCTACATGATGTATCTCGGGGTCGGACTGGTGCTCTATCTCCTGCTGGCGACCATCGGGGACACCTCGATGGCGCTGTTCGTGCTGCTCGCCGTCGTGATCCTGTCCTTCTACGGCGGCGGCTTCGCCACCGTCCCCGCCTACCTACGCGACCTCTTCGGCACCTTCCAGGTCGGCGCCATCCACGGCCGGCTGCTGACCGCCTGGTCGGCTGCCGGCATCGCCGGACCGCTCATCATCAACGCCTTTCTCGACGCGCAGGGTGAACCCGGCACGCTCACCGCGGCCGCCTACCGGCCGGCGCTGCTGACCATGGTCGGCGTCCTCGCGGTCGGCTTCATCGCCAACCTGCTGGTGCACCAGGTCCCCGACCGGTTCCACGAGCCGAAGTCCGCCGACTCCACCGAGACCGAGAGGAGCGCAGCATGAACGCCAAGATCGCAGGTGCCTGGGCCCTGGTCGGGATCCCGCTGGCCTACGGAGTCATCGAGACGCTGCGCCGTGCGGCGCAGCTCTTCACGGGCTGAGCTCGGCTCCAGTCAGGTCAGAGGCCGAGCAGGCTCGGCTCGTTCGTACGCCACGCCTCCTGCGCCGCCCGGGTGACCGGGCCGTGCGGGAGCGTGCGCGTGCCCCACTCCGTCACAGCCTGGACGTCGCGCAGGCTGGAGGTGAGGAAGACCTCCGAGGCGTACTCCTCGACCTCGGCCAGCGGCTCGTCGGTCTCCTCGGCACCGAACCACTCCAGCACCAGGGCGCGAGTGATCCCGGCCAGCGGGCCGCTGGAGAGCCTCGGAGTCTTGAGTGCGCCGTCGAGCACGTAGAAGATGTTGCTCCCGGTGCCCTCGCACAGATCGCCCACGGTGTTGGCGAAGATCGCCTCGCTGGCCCCGTGCTTACGGGCCTCGGCGAGGGCGATGACGTTCTCGGCGTACGACGTCGTCTTCAGGCCGGTCGTCGCACCGTGCTCGTTGCGGCGCCACGGCACGCTGACGACCTTGGTCTCGGCCGGGGTGGGGTCCGCGTCCTCGAGGCCGATGATGATCGTGGGCGCCACGTCCGCGCGGCCAGACCCGAACGGCGCCGGCCCGCCCGTGACGTTGATCCGCAGCCGTCCATACGCCGTCGGCGCCGCGCCCACCACGGCCTCGACGCCCTTGGTGATGAGCGAGCGGTCGGGGGTCGGCAGGCCGAGGCCGCTCGCGGAGCGCTCGAGGCGGTCGAGGTGAAGGGCGAGCGCGAACGGCTGGTCCTTGATCACCTTGAGCGTCTCGAAGACGCCGTCGCCGACCACCAGACCGTGGTCTCTGATGGAGACCGCCGGGGCGGTTGGGTTGTCGAGAAGCTGACCATCGATCCACGCGCGCATGCGGCAACTCTAAAACGTCCCTGGTCAGAGGCCGGAAAGCGCGCCGGTGTGACCTTGGAGATGACAAGTGAATGACACGCAGGTGACCCCGGATTTGGCCTCGGGCACCGGCTCAGATAATGTTCTTCTCGTCGCCAAGGGCACGGGAAACCGGGCCTGAAGCAGCAAGCGGACGTAGCTCAGTTGGTAGAGCGCAACCTTGCCAAGGTTGAGGTCGCGAGTTCGAGCCTCGTCGTCCGCTCGGAGTAGGTCTCCACCGGAGGCATTGCCTCCAGCGGTGGGTTGGCCGAGAGGCGAGGCAACGGACTGCAAATCCGTGTACACGGGTTCAAATCCCGTACCCACCTCGAAGCACCACCCTGATATAAACTGAATAACCCCGGACGATTGGCGCAGCGGTAGCGCGCTTCCTTGACACGGAAGAGGTCACTGGTTCAAACCCAGTATCGTCCACCGAGAAACTGACCCCTGACCTGCGGAAACGCGAGTCAGGGGTCAGTTCGTTTTCAGCCGTCGAAAGTACGTTTGAGCGATGCCTGACTACGTGCCTGACTAAGTGCATCTCCGGAGCGCTCTTCCGTCGCGAGATCGCGAAAAGACGTCGTCCATGCCTTGTGCGCCGGTCCGGCGCCTGCGGAAGCGACGCCTCCCCGGGATTCGGGACTTAGGGTGCGAAGTCGGGCACCGCGCGCGACGGTGCCACGAGACTGCTGGCATGAAGACGCTCGTCAAGGTGGCCGTCTGGGGGGTGAGCCTCGCCGTCGGCCTGCTTCTCCTCGCCTGGTGCCTGCTCTTGCTCGAAGCGAGCGGCGGCCATGACGGGTGGCTCTGCGAGTGGGGCATCGACACCGACGGAGCCGGGACGATCACCAGCGGCTGCGGCGGCTAAACACCAGGCTGGACGCGGTCACCCACGCTGTCCGGCTGTTTTGAGTCCCCGCTGGGTGGCCCCGACAATCGCTTCCCACGGCAGTTTCTGGTCCGGTGGCATCTGGCGGGGCGGGTGGAGGGGCCAGACGTCGGGGCCCTCGATGACGTCGACGCCGGCGGCGCGTAGGGCTGCCACGTGGGAGGGCCAGGCGGGGTGATCGGCGTGGGCGGCGTTGATGAGGGGAAAGAGCACGACCGGGACGGTGATGAGGCTCTCGGTGACGACGGTGAGGGCCTGGTTGTCGGCCAGGCCGAGGGCGATCTTGGCGGTGCTGTTGAAGGTCGCGGGGGCGACGACGATTGCGTCGAGCTGTGCCGGGTGCGTGCGGGGCTCCCACGGGAGGCGGCTCGGTCCCCGCACGGGGAACCCAGTCAGCGCCTCGATCCGGTCGGCCTCGCCGTTCGCCCTGAGCCAGGTGAAGGCCGTCGGGGTAAGGGTCACCGGCACCTGGTGGCCGGCTTCCGCCAGCGGGGTGACCAGCTCGTCGCAGAGTTGCTCCACGCCTCCTGCAGCGCAGGCGATGACTCCGACGATGGCCACCCCGCGAGCGTACGTGACGGGGACCGGGGCCGAGGGGTCAGCCCATCTTGCCGGCGCCGGCCTTGATCGCCTCCCGGATCCGTACGTAGGTGCCGCAGCGGCAGATGTTGCGGATCTGGTCGATGTCGGCGTCGGTGACCGAACGGCCCTCGGCGTGAGCCTTGTTGACGGTCGCGACAGCGGCCATGATCTGACCGGGCTGGCAGTAGCCGCACTGGGCGACATCGACGTCGAGCCAGGCTTCCTGCATGGGGTGCAGATCCTTTCCGACGGAGGCGGCGAGGCCTTCGATCGTGGTGATCTCGTCGTCCTCGTCGAGGGCGCTGATCGGGGTGGCGCAGGGGTTGAAGGCCTTGCCGTTGATGTGCGACGTACAGGCCTTGCAGACGTTGATGCCACAGCCGTACTTGGGGCCACGCACGCCGAGTACGTCGCGCAGCACCCACAGCAGGCGCTCGCTGTCCTCGACGTCGACCGTGACCTTCTCCCCGTTGAGCTTGAAGGTGTAGTTGGGCATTGGCCAATCCCTTTCGATCAGTCTCTGGTCAGTAGGTGTAGCTGAGGCCGTCGGTCGGCGAGGCGGGCACGGGCGGGGCGAAGGACTTCACCTCGAAGGAGATCGGGTCGTGGTGGTTGATCGGGAACGAGGTCGGCGTGGTGCCCGTCGCCCGGGCGTACGCACAGGCCACCGCCGCGAACGACGCGGCGACGCCGGCCTCCCCCGCCCCGCCGGGGATGTCGGTGACCGGGTCCATCACGAAGACGCGTACGTCGGGTGGGGTGTTCCACTGGCGGGTGTAGAAGTAGTTGTCCCAGCTGGCCTCGAGGTAGTGACCGTCCTCCAGGTGGGTGCTCGCCGTCAGCGCGAGCGCGATGCCGTCCATGATCCCGCCCTGCATCTGCGCCTCGACGCCCTTTGGGTTGATCACCTCGCCGCAGTCGATCGCGAAGGTCACCTTGGTGACCCGGGGACCCGTGACGCCGTTGTAGACCTTGCGGTTGACGGTCTCGGGACGGCAGTCGATCTCGACGAGGCAGGCGGAGTAGCCCTTGTACTCCTGGTGGACCGCGATCCCCTGGGCCGTGCCGGCGGGCATCGACCTGCCCCAGTTGCCGGCAGCCGCCACCTGCTTGATGACTCGCCGCAGGCGGTCCTCCTTGGCGTACTTCAGCCGGAACTCGACCGGACTCAGCCGCATCTTCTTGGCGACCTGGTCGATCGTGAGCTCGAGCGCCGTGCGTACGTCGGGCGAGTAGACGTTGCGCACCGCGCCGGAGTTGATCGCGCGGCTGGTCGTCTCCATGAGTCCCTGGGTGGTCACGCCGAAGTCGTACGGCACCTGCTGGGAGGTCACGAAGATGGTCTCCGACACGCCCAGGTTGCTCACCCCGGCCGGGAGCGAGATGGCCGACGAGGTCAGGATCTCGCCGAAGCCGTGGCGGTAGTCGGTGGCGGTGCAGGTGTGCTGCTGCTCGACGGAGAGGATGTTGTCCCCCGCCCAGACCGTACGCACCCGGGACGTCGCCATCGGATGGTTGCGGCCCTGGCGTGGCTCGTCGGCGCGGTGCCACATCAGCCGGACCGGTGCCTGGCACTTCTGCGAGATCAGGGCGGCCTCGAGCGCCGCGTCCCAGAAGAGCTTGCGGCCGAAGGAGCCGCCGGACTCCACGACGTTGAACGTCACCGCCGTCGGCGGCAGGCCGAGCTTCAGCGCGATGTCCTCGGCAGCCACGATCGGCGTCTTCGAGCCCGCCCAGATAGTCGCCTCGTCGGCACGGACATCGGCCACGGCGCAGTTGGTCTCCAGCGGCGAGCCGCTGCGGGTGTAGAAGACGAAGTCGGTGTCGAGCGTCTTGACGTCGGCCGCGCCGAGCCCACCGGTCAGGCCGCCGACCGCGTCGGTCACCGTGCCGAGGAGCTCGTCCACGTCCGGCACCAGCATCGGGCGCTGGATGCCGCGGAGCTCCTCGAGGACATCGGCGTCGGACCTGCCGCTCACCGAACCCGGATTCCACTCGACATCGAGGGCACGGACGGCGTTGATGCACTGACCGAACGTCCCGGCGCGTACGGCGACCCCGGTCGGGATGGTGACGACATGCGTCACACCCGGCATCGCCTCGACGTCCTTCTGGTTGCGGACCGATCGCACCGTGCCGTTGTGCTCGGGGGCGCGGCAGACCATCGCGGGCAGAGCATCGGGGACGTCCAGGTCCATGGCGAACTGCTTCGTGCCGGTGACCGCGTCCATGGCGTCCTTGCGGCGCTGCGGGGTGCCGATGACCGCGAAGTCGGACTTCGGCTTGAGGTCGACGTCGACGACCTTCGTCACCAGAGCCGCGGCGGAGGTGGCGAGCTCGCCATAGGAGATGGAGGCACCGCCGGGTGCGGTGATCACCCCTTCGTAGACGGAGAGGGTGTCGTGCGGCTGCGCGAGCGCGATCGCCGCGGCGTCGAGCAGGGCGCCACGAGCGATGGCGGCGGCCACACGTACGGGCGTGTACATCGCGTGGATCGTGTTGGAGCCGCCGGTCATCTGGTTCCAGATGAGTTCGGGGCGCGCTTTCGACAAGGTCACGTTCACCTTGCTGAGGGGCAGGTCGAGCTCCTCGGCGATCAGCATCGCGATCGAGGTGGTGATGCCCTGCCCGACCTCTGCGCGGGGCAGCTCGAACGACGCGGTGCCGTCCTTGTCGACAACGACCTGGATCAGGTTCGCGGTCGGGCGGGCGGCATCGGTCAGCAGGTCGTTGAGGTCGTAGAGGTCGGCCGGCTGCGGCACCCCCGGGACGACTGCCGCGGCCGGGCTGCCGAGGCCGATCCCGAGCTGGGCCGCGCCGGTGACGGTGGCAGCGGCCACGAGGTAGCCGACGAAGCGACGGCGTCCGATCTCGTGCTCGGCCAGGCCGGATACCGACAGGCCTGATGACGTCTCGGGATGTGTTGACAAGGCGGTTACCTCCGTTGGTCCGGTCGGGTCCCCGTCACGCTATGTGCGCGCCGTCACACCTGTGTCGCCATGGAACGCCAACCTCGTTGACTTTCCGCGCCACCTTCGCGCCGGAGCGCGCCTGGTGTGATTCCGAAGCGTGCCCGGAATGTCCGGGCGAAGTGCGATGGGTCGAGGAAGCCCCAACGGGCGGCGATCGCCGCTGTCGAATAGGACGCGTAAGCCGGGTCGAGCAGCGCGTCCCGGATCGCCAGCAGCCGGAACTCCCGCAGATGGGCCATCGCGGAGCGCGGTTGGTCCTCGAAGAGCCGGTGCAGGCTACGCGGCGAGAGCCCGTGGGCGGCCGCCACCGCATCGTGGCCGAGGTCGGGGTCGGAGGCGTGCGCCTCGACGTAGGCGATGATTCGCGTGCGGAGCGCCTCCCCCGGGTCGCCCTGGTCCACGCCCCCGACCAGACACGAGAGCAGCTGGATGGCGGCCTCGCCCAGATGCGCCGCTCCCCCGGCCTGCGGCACCTCGCGAACGGCGCTCCCCAGCAGATGCCCGAGTACCCCGGTCCGGCCGTCGAGCGACGTCCAGCCGCGCGACATCGACCGCTCGATCACGGCGTCCGACGCCGCCAGTGCACGGCGCGGAAGCGTCATCGCGAGACACTCCCACCCCTCGTCGAAGCGCAGCTCGTAGGGGCGGCTGGTGTCGTAGATCGCGATGTCCCCGGGCGCCAGGACGAGCTCGGTGTCACCCTGCCGGACGACCGACTGCCCACGGCGCTGGATGCACACCTTGAACGGATCGTCGGGTACGTCCGCGAGGGAGCGGCGGGTGCGGCGTACGACCTGCGGGGTGCCGCCCACCCGGAACGCGTCGACGCGTCCCAGGCTGGCGTGCTCGATCGCCCCTGCCAACGGCCCGGACACCACGTGCAGGCCGGGCGGCAACCGCTCCGACTGCAAGCCCGCGAAGGCGGCCGCCAGCGCGGTCCGCCACCTCTCCGACACGTCGCCCGAGTCCCCATGCGTCATGCCGTGATACTGCGTATGTCACGGGCCGAGCGGTACCCCCGTACGAGGGGCGTCAGTCGATCAGGCCGGCCTCGCGCGCCATCCGGACGGCGTGGACGCGGTTGTTGGCGTTGAGCTTGCGGGTGGCGCTCTTGAGGTAGGACTTCACCGTGCTCTCCACGATCCCGAGCGCCTCGGCGGCCTGCCGGTTGCTGCTGCCGAGCGCCACTTGGCGCAGGACGTCGAGCTCGCGGGCGGCCAGACGTACGGCCGGAGCGAGCTGAGCCGGCTGCTTCTCCCCCGGTGCGGCGGTGAGCCGCAGGACCATGGCCTCGAGGCGGCTGCGGACCTCGGGGTCGACCACCTGGCCGGCCAGATCGGTGAGCTCGGCCGCCATCTCCCGGCGTTCGGCGAGATCGCGCTTCGCGGCCGTCTCGTCCGGGCGAGGAGCCCGGCTCGGCGCGGGGGCCAGCCGGGAGAGCCGGTTGCGGACCTCGTCGTCGATCAGGATCTCGCGCTCGAGGGTGCGGATCAGCGGACGAAGCGAGTCGAACCAGACGCCGCCGAGACCGAGCCGCGAGCGGGAGGCGAGGTAGATGAGCATCCGCGGGGCCCGGTCGACCATGATCGGCAGGGCGGCGACGGTCTGGATCTGCTCCTGAGCGACGGCGGTGTCGTAGAGGTGGGTGATCCCGCGAGCGGTGTAGTAGTGGTCGACGGAGCCGGGTTGCCGGGTCTGCAGGGTCTTGCCGCCCAGGCCCTCCCCGTTGACCACCCGCAGGCCGCGCAGCGAGGCGCCCTTCGCGCCACAGGTCGCGGTGATGTCGATGGCCGTGCCGTCACCGCGCACCGGGCCACCGAAGGCGAGGTCCAGCCCCGACGCGGTCCGGAAGGAGGCCAGCGTCTGGGCGATCCGGGACCCGTCGTACGGCGCCTCTGGGGCGATGGCGGTGGTGCTCATGGTGTTGAGCGTAAGTGACGACGATCACAGGCAACAAGAGGCGTACCCCCTCTTTCGAGGGCACTCGTCCGGGGGTATCGGGCTGGTGGTGTCGGTCCCACACTCGGTTCACCAATCCGAGTAGGAGGCACGATCATGGCCCAAATCGCGGCTGACCGAGCCGAGGTCGACGGGCGCACCATGCGCCGCGTCGCGACGGCGTCACTGACCGGCACCACCATCGAGTTCTACGACTTCCTCATCTACGGGCTCGCGGCAGCCCTGGTCTTCAATGCCGTCTTCTTCCCGTCGATGGGCGGACCCGAGGGCACCTTGGCCTCGATCGCGACCTTCGGCGTCGCGTTCGTCTTTCGCCCATTGGGAGCGATCCTGTTCGGCCACTACGGCGACCGGATCGGTCGCAAGGCCACGCTGATCACCACCCTGATGATCATGGGCACCTCGACCTTCGCGATCGGCCTGCTCCCGAGCGTGGATTCGATCGGCAAGGGCGCCGTGGTGATCCTCGTTCTGCTGCGCGCACTGCAGGGCATCGCGCTCGGTGGCGAGTGGGCGGGAGCGGCACTCCTCACCACCGAGTACGCCGCCCGCGGCCAGCGCGGGCGCTACAGCATGTTCCCGCAGCTCGGCCCCAGCCTGGGGCTGATCCTCGCCGCCGCAGCCATGCTCATCACCTTCCGCCTGATGGAGCCCGCTGCGTTCGCGGCCTGGGGCTGGCGGATCCCGTTCCTGGCCAGCGCCGTCCTCATCGCGGTCGGCCTCTGGGTCCGGCTGAAGATCGCCGAGACGCCGTCGTTCAAGAAGGTCCAGTCGGCAGGCACCCGCAGCGCGCTGCCGTTCGTCGGCTGCATCCGTGACCAGTGGCGGCAGGTGCTGCTCGGCGGCGGCATCATGGCGGTGGTCTTCGGCGCCTTCTACACCGGCGCCAGCTTCATGGTCGCGCACGCGGTCGGCACCCTCGGCCTGAGCATGAGCCAGGCCCTGCTCGGCGTCATCGTCGCGGCCTTCGCGATGAGCGTGACGGTGATCGCCTCCGCGTGGCTCTCCGACGTGCTCGGCCGCCGCGTGGTCCTGCTCATCGGCGCCGCCTTCGGCCTCGTCGCCGGCCCGCTGTCGTTCGCCATCATGGAGCCCGGCAGCTTCGCGAGCTTCGCCCTCGGCAACAGCCTGATGCTGTGCGTACTCGGCCTCAACTACGGTCCGATCGCGGCGTTCCTGCCCGAGATGTTCCAGGCGAAGTACCGCTACACCGGAGCCGGTCTGGGCTACAACATCGCGGGCATCCTCGGCGGCGCCGTCCCGCTGGTCATCGCCGAGGACCTGCTGGCCCGGTGGGGCACCGACGGCATCGCGTACTTCCTCAGCGCCCTGGCCGTGCTGAGCATCGGCTGCCTGCTGGTGGCCAAGGAGACCAGCCGCGTGGAGCTAGACGCGGAGCCAGCACTCGCCTGATCCGGCACCGCTCACCCTCTTTCGGGGGTGTGGCTGCCACCGCGGTCTCGGTCATGCTCGCGGCATGACCGAGACCTCATCCATCACCGCTTCGTCGGCTCGTGGCGACATCGACGTTCCGCTGCTCGAGGAGACGATCGGAGCCAATTTCGAGCGTACCGTCGCCCGCCACGGAGACCGTGAGGCGCTCGTCGAGATCGCCACCGGACGACGCTGGACCTACGCCGAGCTGAATGCCGACGTGGACGCCCTCGCGGTCGGCCTGCGCAAGGCCGGCATCGGGAAGGGTGACCGCGTCGGCATCTGGGCTCCGAACTGCGCCGAGTGGACGATGGTCCAGTTCGCCACGGCCAAGATCGGCGCGATCCTGGTCAACATCAACCCCGCCTACCGAACCCACGAGCTCGCCTATGCGCTCAACCAGTCCGGGGTGCGGCTGCTGATCAGCGCGACCGAGTTCAAGAGCAGCGACTACGTCTCGCTCGTCGGCGAGGTGGCGGGCGACTGCGGCGCTCTCGAGCAGACCATCTTCCTGGGTACGCCGCAGTGGGATGAGCTGCTGGCCGCCGGCCGTGGCGAGCGGCTGGCCGATCACGTCGACTACACGCTCGACCCGA
This sequence comes from Nocardioides sp. NBC_00850, assembly GCF_045207335.1. Classification (NCBI taxonomy): domain Bacteria; kingdom Bacillati; phylum Actinomycetota; class Actinomycetes; order Propionibacteriales; family Nocardioidaceae; genus Nocardioides; species Nocardioides sp. NBC_00850. Next base: position 3,955,000 of record NZ_CP108845.1, on the reverse strand, counting down.
ATGACGCGATCAACATCCAGTACACCTCCGGGACCACGGGCTTCCCGAAGGGCGCGACGCTGTCGCACCGCAACATCTTGAACAACGGCTTCTTCGTCACCGAGACGATCCACTTCACGGAGCAGGACCGGCTCTGCATCCCGGTGCCCTTCTACCACTGCTTCGGCATGGTGATGGCCAACCTGGGCTGCACCACCCACGGCGCGACGATGGTCATCCCCGGACCCGGCTTCGACCCGGCTACGACGCTGCAGACGGTCCAGGACGAGAGGTGCACGGCGCTGTACGGTGTGCCGACGATGTTCATCGCGATGCAGAACGACCCGGGTTTCGCCTCTTACGACCTCTCGACGCTGCGTACCGGGATCATGGCCGGGGCGCTGTGCCCGATCGAGGTCATGAAGCGGTGCGTCAGCGAGATGCACATGAGCGAGGTCGCGATCGCGTACGGGATGACCGAGACCTCGCCCGTCTCCTGCCAGACCCGCACCGACGACGACCTCGAGCGGCGTACCGAGACGATCGGCCGCGCTGCCCCGCACGTCGAGATCAAGATCGTCGACCCGGCCACCGGTGAGGTGGTCCCGCGCGGTACGGCGGGTGAGTTCTGCACTCGCGGCTACTCGGTGATGCTTGGCTACTGGGACGACGAGACGAAGACCGCCGACGCGATCGACGCCGACGGCTGGATGCACACCGGCGACCTGGCGGTCATGCGCGAGGACGGCTACTGCGTGGTGGTGGGCAGGATCAAGGACATGGTGATCCGTGGTGGCGAGAACATCTACCCGCGCGAGATCGAGGAGTTCCTCTTCACCCATCCCGACATCGCCGAGGCCCAGGTCGTGGGCGTCCCGGACGAGAGGTACGGCGAGGAGCTCTGCGCCTGGATCCGGATGCGACCCGGCGCCGAGCCGCTGGACGTCGAGGCCGTCCGCGCCTTCGCCAGCGGCAAGCTCGCCCACTACAAGGCACCGCGCTACGTGCTGCTCGTCGACGAGTTCCCGATGACAGTGACCGGCAAGGTCCGCAAGATCGACATGCGCGAGCAGAGCGTCGCTCTGCTCGGGCTCTGAGCGGCCGATGACGTACTGGCACCGAACCGGTCCGCGCACCTTCGCCCCGACCGAGCACGTCGGCGGCGCGTGGGACTTGGACACGCAGCACATCGCCACCCTGCTCGGCGTGCTCGCGCACGAGGTCGAACGGGACCGCGACGCCCGCCGCGGCGACGGGCTCCAGATCACCCGGATCAGCTACGACATCCTTGGCACCGTCCCGCTCGAGCCGGTCGACATCGAGGTCACCGTGCTCCGCGCCGGGCGCACCATCGAGCTCGTCGAGGCCCGAGCCTGCCACGGCGGCCGGCCCGTGGTGCTCCTGCGTGCCTGGCTGACCGCCGGCTACCCGACCGCGGAGCTCGAGGGCACCCGCCACCTGCCGATGTCCGCACCGGACGAGGTGCCGGCCTGGGACATGACCACCTTGTGGGACGGGGGCTTCATCGCCTCGGTGGAGGTGCGCCGCCACGACCTCGGTCCTGGGCGGGCACAGTCCTGGGTGCGTACGGCTCACCCCCTCGTCGCCGACGAGGAGGTGAGCCGGCTGGCGCAGGTCGCCGGGCTGCTCGACATCACCAACGGTGTCGCCGTCCGGGTCGACCCGAAGGTCGTCAGCTTCCCCAATCTCGACCTGACCGCGCACCTGTTCCGTACTCCGGCTCCCGGCTGGTTGGGGCTCGACACGACCGTCTCGTTCGGCCCGGAGGGAGCCGGTGTGACCACATCCGTGCTCCATGACGAGCAGGGCGCCTTCGGCGTCAGTACGCAGTGCCTGACGGTCCGTCCCTGACGGCTCAGCTGGCGGCCGCGACCGTGACCGGCGCGGTCGACCTGCTGGCACGCCGTTGGGCGGTGAGCATGACCAGGGCGACGATCACGGCAAGGGCGTAGAAGCCGGTCGCGACGTCGAAGACGGTCGAGTAGCCATGGGCCTGGGCGACGGCGCCCGGCGCGGAGTCGTGGTGCACCGCGCTGCCGTAGACGACGGTGAGGAGCGCGAGTCCGATCGAGCCACCGATCTGGTGGGCGGTGTTGACCAGGCCGGAGGCGGCCCCGGCGTCACCCGGGTCGACCTCGGCCATCCCGAAGTCGGTGAGGAGGATGATCGCGATGCCCTGGCCGATGCCCAGCACGAGCAGCGGCGGCAGGATCGACGCCACCGGGGTCGTCGCGTCGATCCGGCTCAGCCAGGCCATGCCGACCCCCGCGGTGACCAGAGAGGTCAGCAGCAGCACGGGCTTGCTGATCCTCGGTCCGGCCCAGCGCACGGCGTAGACCATGGCGAAGAACATGCCGGTCATCGGGATGTAGACGAGTCCGGTGGCGAGCGGGCTGAGACCACGTACGTTCTGGAGATACTGCGAGAGGAAGTAGAACGTCGAGAACATCGCGCCGACGATCAGGATCCGGCCGAGGTACGCCCCGGAGCGCTGCAGGCTGAAGAAGAGCCGGATCGGCACGATCGGCTGGGCGGCCTGCAGCTCGATGAGCACGAAGGCGACGAGCAGGACTACTGACGCGGTCAGCGGGAGCAGGGTCCGGGCGCTGCCCCAGCCGATCTCAGCTGCCTCGACGAGGCCGTAGACGAGCGCCGACATGCCGACGGTGACGTTCAGCGCGCCCAGGATGTCGACCCGGCCGGGCCGGGGCTCGGTCTCGGGGAGGTAGCGCGGTGAGAGGGCGAGGATCAGGATCCCGAGCGGGACGTTGACCAGGAGACCCCAGCGCCAGGAGAGGTACTCGGTGAAGACGCCGCCGACGATGATCCCGACGCTGCCTCCGGCACCGATCACCGCGCTGTAGATCGCGATCGCCCGGGTGCGCTCCTCGGGCTCGGGGAAGCTCGTGATCAGCAGCGCCAGCGTGGACGGGATCGCGAAGGCCGACGCCAGCCCCTGCAGCGTGCGCGCGACGATGAGAAGTTCGGCCGACGGCGCGAGCCCGGCCAGGAGTGAGGCTGCGGTGAAGAGCGCCGTCCCGGCGATGAACACGCGGCGCCGACCGAGCAGGTCACCGGCTCGTGCGCCGAGCAGCAGGAGCCCGCCGAAGGCGAGCACGTAGGCGTTCTGGATCCACGACAAGGACGAGTCGGTGAAGCCGAGCTCCGCCTTGATGTGGGTGAGCGCCGTGGTCACGATCGAGGCGTCGAGGGTCATCATCAGCTGGCAGCCGAGGATCACCATCAGGACCACCGCCCGGTGACGGGCACCGGCGCGCGGGGGTGTCGGAGACATGTGTGCACTTCCTAAGTAACTAACGAGTTGGTTATTTCAGTGAAGCACTGAGTGCCACGAAATGCAACTAACTAGTTACTTGCTTTAGGGTGGACGCATGGCCAGAGACTCCGAGGCGACCCGTACACGCATCCTCGACGCCGCCGAGGCCGAGTTCGCGGCGTACGGCATCGCCGGCTCGCGCGTCGACCGGATCGCGGAGACGGCGCTGGCGAACAAGGCGCTGATCTACAAGTACTTCGGCACGAAGGACGAGCTCTTCGACGCCGTCTTCGCCCACCGGGTGCTCGCGTTCGTCGACGAGGTCGAGTTCGACGCCACCGACCTTCCCGCCTACGCCGGGCGGTCCTTCGACCTCTACGAGCGCTTCCCCACGACGCTACGGCTGACGACCTGGTACCAGCTCGAGCGCCCGACCGGGAAGCTCCCGGCGATCGTCGCCTCCAACGACGCCAAGCTGGCCAAGATCGAGGAGGCGCAGCAGGCAGGGAAGCTGACGACCGCCTACTCGCCGCTCGAGCTGCTCACCGAGGTTCGCGCGCTGGCGATGAGCTGGCACCTGCACACGCCCGAGCTGGCCCTGGTGCGCCGGCCCAGCCGCGCTCGGTGCCGGGAGATCGTCGTCGAGAGCGTCCGGCGCCTGGTGGCTCAGGACTGACGGGAGAAGAAGTCTTCGTAGCGGTGCTCCCCCGGCGGCCGCTGGTCGACGGCCTCCTGCTCGCGGGTCCGGAGCTCGACGCGCCGGATCTTCCCCGAGATCGTCTTGGGCAGGTCGAAGAACTCCAGGCGGCGTACGCGGAGGTAGGGCGGCAGGTGGTCGCGGGCGAACTCGAGGATGGCCCGGGCGGTCTCGGCGGTCGGCTCGTGGCCGGCGGTGAGTGAGACGTACGCCTTGGGGACCGCGAGTCGCACCGGGTCCGGGGCCGGTACGACCGCCGCCTCGGCCACCGCGGGGTGCTCGATCAGGACCGACTCCAGCTCGAAGGGCGAGACCTTGTAGTCGGAGGCCTTGAAGACGTCGTCGGTGCGGCCGACGTAGGTGATGTAGCCCTCCTCGTCGCGGCTGGCGACGTCGCCGGTGTGGAAGAAGCCGCCGCGCATCGCGTCGGCGGTGCGCTTCTCGTCGTCGCGGTATTCGGTCATCAGGGTGGCGGGTTTCATCGAGAGGTCCAGGCAGAGCTCGCCCTCACCCGGCCCCTCGATCACGCTGCCCTCGATCGGGTCGACGAGCACGACCGGGACACCGGGCAGCGGCCGGCCCATCGACCCCGGACGTACCGGCTGGCCCGGGCTGTTGGCGATCGTCGCGGTCATCTCGGTCTGCCCGAACCCGTCGCGGATGGTCAGGCCCCAAGCGCGCTGGACCTGGCTGATCACCTCGGGGTTGAGCGGCTCACCGGCACTGATCGCCTCGCGCAGCGAGCCACAGCCGCCGGAGAGGTCGGCCTGGATGAGCATCCGCCACACGGTCGGCGGAGCGCACATGCTGGTCACGTGCTCCTCGCGGATCCGCTGCAGCAGCGTGGCCGCCTCGAAGCGCGCGTAGTTGAGGACGAAGACGGTCGCGCCGGCGAGCCACGGCGCGAAGAAGTTCGACCAGGCGTGCTTGGCCCACCCCGGGCTGGAGATGTTCATGTGGACGTCGCCGGGGCGCAGCCCGAGCCAGTACATCGTCGACAGGTGCCCGACCGGGTAGGTGTAGTGAGTGTGCTCGACCAGCTTCGGACGGCTCGTGGTGCCGCTGGTGAAGTAGAGGAGCAGAGCATCGGTGGTGGCATTGCCGGGGTGCTCGAGCGGCTCCTGGGCCTCGGCAGCGGCCGCGGCGTAGTCGTTCCAGCCCTCCCGCTCCCCCGCACTGAGCCCAACGCCGATCCGTACGTAGTCGCCGGGGACGCCGTCGAACTTGTCCGCGTCCTCGGCGTTGCAGACCACGGCCTTGGCCCGGCCCCGGGCGAGCCGGTCGACCAGTTCGGCGGTGCCGACGGCGGTCGTCGTCGGCATCAGGACCGCACCGACCTTCATCGCCGCGAGCATCGTCTCCCACAGCTCGACCTGGTTGCCCAGCATGACGACCACGCTGTCGCCCGTGCCGACGCCGAGACGCCGAAGGTAGCGGGCCACCGCATCCGAGCGACGCGCCAGCTCGTCGAAGGAGTACGCAGCCCGCGCCCCGTCCGACTCGGCGATGACCAGCGCCGGAGCGTCGTTGCCCCGCGCCATCGGGTCGAACCAGTCGTGGGCGAAGTTGAAGCCCTCCCCGACGTCGGGCCAGCGGAAGGTGTCGAGCGCCTCGGCGTAGTCCAGGCGCTGGGCGATCAGCGCGTCCCGGGCGGCGAGCAGGGCGTCGGTCGAGGTCGATCCAGTCATGGCGGTCATCATCGTCGCGAGGCCGACACCCGCCCTACCCCCGGAAGAGGGGACTACGGCGTCAGTCCACCGACGATCACGGTCGGTTCGACGTCGACGGGGAAGTTCACGCTGCTCGCGATGAAGCAGTCCAGGTGGGCCTGGTGGTGGGCGGAGGTCGCGGCCTCGATCATCGCAGCGTCCGCGACGGTGACGACCGGGTGCAGCACGGCGCGGGTGAACCGGCCGCCGGTCCCCTGCGTCTCCATGGTGGCGGTCGCGGCATCGTGGTAGTCGAGGACGACCACGCCAACCGTCACCGCCTGGTGCAGGTAGGAGAGCATGTGGCACTGCGCCAGCGAGGTCAGCAGCAGCTGCTCAGGGTTGTGCCGGCTCGCGTCGCCGCGGAAGGTCGGATCGGACGAGCCCAGGATGTCGGGCAGGCCCTCGATGCGTACGACATGGTCTCGGGCGTAGTCGCGGTAGCCGCTTGTCCCGGTGCCTCGGTTGCCCGTCCACTCAACCGAGACCGTGTAGTCATGGGTCAGAGCCATGCGCACACCTTAGTGCCGGTCTGTCCGGTGATCGACCCTGCATTTCGGCTGACTGGATCCGGTGTCACCCAGGACGGGTGACGCGTCACTCGACCCGCGAACGCATCCTGAGGACTCAGTCGTACGATGAATCGAGAGTTCCATGGGGAAAGCCAAGTGGCGTCCGATCTGGATCTTCGTCGGCCTACTGGTCGCTTACTACGCTTTCCCTTTGAGGTGGGCGGCAGACTCGGTGCTGGCCGTTGGCACGAGCTTGCTGGCGACAGTGGGGGCACTCTCACTCGTCGGGACGGTGATGGTCAAAGAGCTCGGCTCCGTCCGCAGGGGCGCGCCTGGACGCAGCACGCGGGTGCTGGCCATGTTGCTGATCGTGCTGGTGATGGCGGCATCCCTGACCTTCTTCCTGCTCGACCAGATTCGTCCTCACGAGATCACCGGTCTGGATACGCGGACCGATGCTCTCTATTTCACCTTGAGCACCATGACGACGGTCGGGTACGGCGATGTCCACGCCGAGGGTCAGATCGCGCGGGCGTTGGTGTGCGTGATGATCGTCTTCAACATCGTGGTGGTGGCGTCGCTCGTCCGGGCCCAGACTCGTTCCCCGACTCCCCCCACTCCACCGAGACCGTGATGTCAGTGGTCGTGGTCGGCGGGGTGCAGCTGGGTGCCGGTCACACCGCAGTGCGCACAGGTCTCGATGTGCACCCGGTGCTCCTCGGCCTCGGATCCGGCGGCGAGGGGGCGGCGTACGAACACCACGGAGAGTGCCGCGCCGAGGATCAGGAGAGCGGCGTTGATGATCATCGCCATGCCGTAGCCCTCGTCGAAGGTCTGCGGGTCGGTGTAGTCGTCGCCGGCGATCCCGACCGCCGCCGGGATGACCGCGACTGCCAGCAGCCCGGCGGTCCGGGCCACCGCGTTGTTGACGCCCGAGGCGATCCCGGCATGCCGGTCGTCTGCGGCGTCGAGCACGGTGGCGGTCAGCGGCGAGACCAGCAGCGTCAGCCCGATGGCGAAGAGCAGGACGGGCGCCAGCACGTCGCCGACGTACGACGCCTCCGGGCCGATCTGCCCCATCCAGAGGGCGCCGCCGGCCGCGAGCAGCGGCCCGAGTGTCATCGGCAGGCGCGGACCGATGCGCTGCGCCAGCGCGCCCGCACGCGACGAGAAGAGCAACATCACCACGGTCACCGGCAGCAGCGCCGATCCCGCGGCGATGGGCGACCAGCCGCTGACGACCTGGAGCTGCAGGACGAGGAACACGAAGATCACGCCGAGTGCCGCGTACACGAGCAGGGTGACGGCGTTGGCCGCGCTGAACTGGGGATTGCGGAACAGCTCTAGCGGAACCAACGGGTGGGTGGAGCGGGCCTCGACGACGACGAAGGCGACCAGGCAGGCGATTCCGGCTGCGGCGGTCAGCGCCACAGAGCCGTTGAACCCCACGTCGCCCGCCCGGGTCAGCCCGAAGGTGAGTACGCCGAGCCCGGCCGCGGCGAGCAGGGTGCCGATCAGGTCGAGCCGGCCGGCGGCGTCCGGGTCTCGGCTCTCCGGGACGTGGCGCAGGGCGACGATGACGATGAGCACCGCGACCGGCACGTTGATGAGGAAGACCAGCCGCCAGTCGATCTCGACCAGCCAGCCGCCGACGAGCGGTCCGACCGCAGCCGCGATGCCGCTCAGACCCGACCAGGCGCCCACGGCCGCGGAACGGTCGTCGACATGGAACGACGCGGCGATGATCGCCAAGCTCCCCGGTGTCAGCAGCGCGCCGCCGACCCCCTGCAGCGCCCGCGCGGCGATCAGCAGCTCGATGTCGGGAGCGAGCCCGCACAGCAGCGAGGCGACGGCGAACCACACCACACCGACGAGGAACACCCGGCGCCGTCCGAAGCGGTCACCGAGGGAACCGCCGAGGAGGATCAGGGACGCGAGGCTCAGCGTGTAGGCGTTGACCGTCCATTGCAGACCGGAGAAGCCCGCGTCGAGGTCCTCCCCGATCCGGCCGAGGGCGACGTTGACGACGGTCGAGTCGAGCATCGCCAGGCCAGAGCCCAGCACGGTCGTCGCCAGCACCCAGCGGCCCCGGGCGGTACCCAGCCGGAGAGGAGCCCGATCACTCGTGGATTCCTTCATGATCGGGCTCCTTCCCTCGGCGACAGAGACGCGGTGCGAGCAGTATCCCAGTCAGGGGCCGGGTTCAGGCTGGTCCGCCACCCACGTACGCAGCCGGGGCCCGTGCTGGTCGAGGGTGGGTGGCGCGGCATGGTTGGTGGGAGTGACCTCCGACCCGTCAGAGAAGAACCGCAGCGGCGGTCCGGGGAGGGTCAGGTGGCCGAGGGTGGAGTGGTCGACGTCTATCAGCAGACCCTGGCTGGCGGTCTGCTCCCAGGCGTAGACCTCGTCCAGGGAGCGCACCTTGCCCGCCGGGACACCGGCCTCGGCGAGCTTGGCGAGCAGCTCCTCGGCCGGCCAGGGCGCGAAGAGCGCCTCGACCAGCTCGACGACCTTCTCCCGGTTGGCGGCCCGCTCGGGGTTGGTGGCCATTCCCTCGAGGTCCGGTGAGATGTCGAAGGCGGTGCAGAACCTCCGCCACAGCCCCTCGCTCCCGACCGCGATCTGCACGGTCCCGTCGGCGCAGCGGAACAGGCCGTACGGAGAGATGCTCGGGTGATGGTTGCCCTGGGCTCGCCCGACCTCGCCTGCCACGGTCCACCGGGTGCCCTGGAAGCCGTGGACGCCGACGACGGCGGAGAGCAGCGAGGTGCGTACGACGGTGCCGTGGCCACTGCGGTCCCGCTCGTGGAGAGCGGCGAGCAGACCGTAGGCGCCGTACATCCCGGCCAGGAGATCGGCGATCGGGGTGCCGACCCGTTGGGGGTCGTCGGGACCCGATCCGGTGAGCGACATCAGACCGGCCTCGCCCTGCGCGATCTGGTCGTAGCCGGACCGGCCGCCCTCGGGGCCGTCGTGGCCGAACCCGGTGATCGAGAGCACGACGAGGCGCGGGTTGCGGGCCTGGAGCTCGTCGATGCCGAGCCCGAGCCGGTCCAGGACGCCGGTGCGGAAGTTCTCGATGAGCACGTCGGCCCGGTCGACCAGGCGCAGCAGCACGTCCTTGTCGTCGGTGTCCTTGAGGTCGAGGGTGATCGACTCCTTGTTTCGGTTGGCGGAGAGGAAGTACGTCGCCTCCCGCTGCCCCTCCTCCCCCACGAACGGCGGTCCCCAGCCCCGGGTGTCGTCGCCGTGCCCGGGCGCCTCCACCTTGATCACGCGGGCGCCGAGGTCGCCCATCATCATCGCGGCGTGCGGCCCGGCCAGGGCGCGGGAGAGGTCGAGGACGACGACGTCGTCGAGTGGTCCACGCATGCCCGTCACCAGCCCGGGAGGACCATGGTGGCCCAGACCAGGAGGGGACCGACGAGCACCACGATGACGCTGTAGCCGAGGATCTGCTTGTAGTAGCGCTCCTCGGTGATGGTGTCGGGCCGGTTGGCCAGCATCAGCGCACCGTTGGTGGAGAACGGGCTCACGTCGACGATGGTCGAGGAGATCGCCAGCGCGGCCACGAACATGGCGGCGTCGATCCCGCCCTCGGCGATCAGCGGCACCGAGATCGGGATGATGATGGGGAGCAGTGCCGTCGAGGAGGCGAACGCGGAGACGACCGCGCCGACGTAGCAGAGGATGAGCGCGCCGATGGCCGCGACGCCCAGGCCCGCCGCCCAGCCACCCACGAACTCCGGCGATCCGGCGGTGTTGAGGATCGTGGCGTACGTCGAGACGCCGGCGACCAGGAGGACCGTCGGCCAGGCGATCTGGCGGATGGCGTCCTTGTGCTGGCTCGGCGAGAGGGCCGCCAGGACGGTCGCCGCGGTGATCGAGGCGAAGCCGATGTTCTTGTCGAAGAACAGGGCGACGGCGGCGACGATCACGAAGGCGGCCAGGGTGAGGACCTGCTCGGTGCGGATGCCAGGCTTGGTCCCGGTCGGGGCGACGGTGCCGTAGCCGCGGGCCGGGACGGTCACGCCGCCCTCGTTCAGTTCGTTCGGTACGCCGGCGGCGGCGTTGGCCGCCTCGGCCGGGTCGAGCCGCATGCTCATCAGCGATCGTCCGCCGAGGGCGAAGAACAGGATGGTCGCCATGATCAGGTTGACCACCAGGCTGGCCACGAAGATCGTCATCTCGCTGGCGGGCAGGCCGTTGTCGACCATGACCGAGTTGGTGATCGTGCCGTAGATGCTGATGGGCGAGAAGCCACCGCCCTGGGCACCGTGGACGACGAACATGCCCATCATCAGCGGGTTGATCTTGTAGCGGCCCGCGAACCCGAGCGCCACCGGCCCGATGATCGCGCAGGCCGCCGGGCTGGCGGCACCCATGGCGGTCAACAGTGCGGTCACGCCGAACATCACCCACGGGATCAGGGCGACCCTGCCGCCCACCGCGCGTACGGCACTGCTGACGATCAGGTCGACCGTGCCGTTGTTCCTCGCGATCGCGAACAGATAGGTCACGCCTATCAGTGTCAGGATCAGGTCGGCACTGACTCCGGCCAGGATCTCCTTCTCGTCGAGGTTCAGCGCGAACATCCCGACAAGCCACGCTGCGACGTACGCGAGCGCTCCCATGTTGATCGGCAGTAACGTGCCTGCCACGAACAAGGCGACCAGCGCGATGATCGCCACCCATTCCGGTCCCATCGGACTTCCCTTCTGTTTGGCCCCCGTCTGGCACCGGTGTGACTCGCATCACCCTCGGCTCAGTGGCCTAGCCAATAGGACAATCGGCCGAACGTCAATACCCTGTAGCCATGAGTGAGTCCGCGCGCTTTCCACGTCCACTGCAGCGAACCCGCCTGTATGAGCAGGTCGCGGAGCAGATCACGGCCTGGATCTCGGAGAACGATCTGAAGTCCGGAGACCGTCTGCCGCCGGAGAGACAGCTCGCGACCAGCCTCGGCGTGAGCCGAGCGACCCTCAGCCAGGCCCTGGTCGCGCTCGAGGTCATCGGCGTCGTCGCGGTACGCCACGGCGACGGAACGGTGCTGACCGACAAGCCGCGGGTCGAGCGCATCACCGATGCGATCCGGGCGCACGCGGAGCGGATCCCCGACGTCATCGAGGCGCGTGACGCGCTGGAGACGAAGCTCGCCGCACTGGCGGCGCAGCGGCGTACGCAGGAGGACCTGGACCGCATCGATGCGGCGCTGAAGGCGATGGACGAGGACATCACGGGCGGCGGGCGCGGCGTCCACGGCGACGAGCTCTTCCACCGGGCGGTGACCCAGGCGGCCCACTCCCCTCTGCTCGAGCAGATGATGTCCGAGATCAGCGAGCTGATCCGCGAGACCCGCATCGAGTCGCTCTCCCAGCCCGACCGCCCTCGGACCTCGCTCGCCGGCCACCGGAAGATCGCCGACGCGATCGCTGCCGGTGACGCCGAACGTGCCGCCGCCGCGATGCACGGCCACGTCATGATGGTCAGCGACGTGGCGCTGCTCCGCGACGCATGACGCCGCTCGACCAGCTCGTGGTGCTCGCCGCGGGCCTGGGCGCGGGCATCCTCACCTCCACCGTCGGCGTCGCCTCGCTGCTCAGCTTTCCCGTCCTGGTCGCGGTCGGTCTCCCGCCGGTCGTGGCCAACACGTCCAACACGGTCGGGATGACGCCGGCCGGGCTCAGCGGCTCCTTCGGCTACCGGCGCGAGCTGGCCGAACATCCGGGAGCGACCGCCGCGGTGCTGATCACCGCGGGCGCCGGCAGCATCGCCGGAGCGTTGCTGCTGCTGTGGCTGCCGGGATCGGTCTTCGAGGCGGTCGTGCCGTGGCTGATCCTGGGCACCTGCGTACTCGTGGGCGCGCAGCCGCGGCTGAGCCGCTTCCTGCGCCAGCACGCCACCGATGACGAGCCGCGGGTACGGATCTCCGGGTTCACCACGGTCTTCGCGACGCTGACCGGCGCCTACGGCGGCTACTTCGGTGCCGGCTCCGGGGTGATGATGATGGCCGTGCTCGGGCTCGGGACCGACCTGGAGTTCCGTACGGTCAATGCGCTCAAGACGCTCGCGGTGATGGCCTCGAACGTGGTCGCGACGGTGATCTTCGTGGCCATCGCCGACCTCGACTGGCGGGCCGTCGGCCTGCTCGCCGCGGGATCGGTCGTGGGTGGGTACGTCGGGGCGCACATCGGCCGCCGGCTGCCGGCCACGGTCCTGAGGTCACTGATCGTCGTCGTCGGGATCGGCGCCGCGACGCTCATGCTCGTGCGCTGAGGTTCTTCTGGGCGTCAGAACGGCGGCTTTCCCGTCCCGGAGACACGGAACCGTCCCCAGGGGTCGATGTCGGAGAGCCGCCCCTCGGCCTCGCCGTGGTCGGTGCGGACCGTGACGGTCTGGCCGTTGCGTACGCCGTCGAGGGCCGTGCCGACGCGGCCGTACCAGTGGAAGTGGCCGTCGATCGGCTGGAAGACGCCGCGCAGCGCGACATCGACCTCCCAGGTGCCTTGCTCGGACTCGAGGCGCGCGGGACCGTCGTAGAGGTGCTGGGGCTCGTGGTCGCTCATCGGGGGCTCTTTCGCAGCGGGGTGACGATCGCGGGACGGTCCAGGGCGCTCAGGTCGACGCCGTACTCGGCAGTGGTGCCCTCGAGCGCGTGCCAGACGAACTCGCTCAGATAGCGGGTGAACGCGGCGCGGGACATGGTGCGCCGGTCGAGCCACCACTGGCCAGCGGACTCACCGATCCCGACGAGGCTGTGCGCCCACGGCTCGGCGCCGGCGGCGTCGACGCCGAGACGGCCGAAGGTGTCGCCGAGCAGCCGCGCGAAGGTCGCCGCGATGAGCTGCTTGCCGTCCGCCAGCGGGTCGGTGCCGCCGGTGTGCTGGCGCACCAGGAGCAGGTAGACGTTGGGGTGCTCGGCGATGGTCTCGACGTACGCCGCGACCCCGGCCTCGACCCGCTGGCGGGTCGGTGCGGGGGCGAGCACGGCGTCGACGACCGCGTCGAGGATCTGCCGCGCGGCCCACATCCCCACCGCGCCGTGCAGCTCGGCCTTGTCAGCGAAGTAGCGGTAGAGCACCGGCTTGCTGACCCCGGCCTCCGCGGCGATGTCGGCGATCGACACCTCCGCCCCCGCCGAGTCGACGGCGCGTACGGCTGCGGCCACCAGCTCCGCCCGTCTGGTCTCGCGGTGGGCGTCCCAGCGCGAGGAGCGGCCGTCGTCCTTGACCTTCCGTGTCATGTCCTGCACTCTAGCAACTACCCGTAACTCTGGGTAACACCTAGTTCCATCGCTCAGTCAGACCGCTCAGTCAGGGAGAAGAATGACCATCGCCGACCCGACCTCCGACCGGCTCCTACGCTCCACCGCGCGTCAGTCCTACGACCCGGAGGTCGACCTCGACTGGGATGCCGCGCCGGTCGAGGGACTGTGGTGGATGCAGCCCGAGCGCGTCTCCCTCTACGGCACCCCGACCTGGGACCGGCTCAGCCAGGAGCAGCAGATCGAGCTCTCTCGGCACGAGTTGGCCAGCATCATGAGCGTCGGGCTGTGGTTCGAGGTGCTGCTGATGCAGCTGCTGCTTCGCGAGGTCTACGGCGCGGACCCGCGCACGGCGCGGACCCAGTACGCGCTGACCGAGATCGGGGACGAGACCCGCCACTCGGTGATGTTCGGCCGGGCGATCGCGGCGATGGGCGCACCGGCGTACGGCCCCCGGCCCGCCGTCCTGCGCATCGGGAAGTTCGCTCCGCTGCTGCACGGACCCAGCGTCTTCTCCGCCACCCTGGTCGGCGAGGAGCCGCTCGACCGATGGCAGCGCGAGCTGATGAAGGACGAGCGCTGCCAGCCGCTGACCCGGATGGCCTCCCGCATCCACGTCACCGAGGAGGCCCGCCACGTCACCTTCGCCCGCGAGGAGCTCGCCGCGGCGATGTCGCAGAAGATGGGGCGTACGCAGCTCCGGATGCACCAGAACCTCACCGCCCGCTCGGCCTACGTGATGGCGCGCTCGCTGGTCCACCCGGACTGCTACGCGGCCGTCGGCCTCGACCCGATGGCCGCCCGCCGCGAGGCGCTCGGCAACGAGCACTACCGCGCGACGCTGGCCTGGATGGGCGAGAAGATGATGCCGTACCTCACCGAGCACGGGATGGTCTCGGAGAAGGACCGCAAGCTCTGGCGGGCGTCCTTCCTGGTGCCGCGCGACTGAGGCGGCGCGTCAGAGCACGGCGAGGCGGTCGACCAGCAGCTCGATCCGGCGCTCGGCGTCCTCCGGCAGGAGACGCCTCGACCGGGTCAGGGTCGCCACTCCGTGCAGGGACGCCCAGAAGACCTCGGTGAACAGCTCCGGCGCGACGCCGTCGCCGGCGACCTCGCCCAGCGTCTCCATCAGCGCCGCGAAGGCATCCTTCAGCTGCTCGGGAGTGTCCTCCTGTGCGTACGCCAGGCCGCCGTCGAGCTGGAACAGGGCGTCGTAGACCGCCGGGTTGCGCTCGGCGAAGTCGAGATACGCGCGGGCGAGGGCGGCGACCCGCTCGCGCGGGGTGCTCGCGGCGGCCGTCGCCGACCGCATCGCCACAGCCATCTCCGAGGCGCCCTCGAGAGCGACGGCGCCGATGATCTCGCGCTTGCCGCGGAAGTGGCTGTAGAGGACCGGCTGGCTGTATTCGATGCGCTCGGCGAGCCGGCGTGTGGTCACCGCGTCCCAGCCCTGCTGCTCGGCGAGCTCGCGGGCCGTCGCGAGGATGAGGCGTTCCCGGTCGGCGCGTTCGCGCTGCTTGCGTTCCTGTACGGACATGAGTCCATCCTAGCATTGCTAGACATCCGAGCGATAGCAGTGCTAGCGTCACATCATCTGCTAGCGCCGCTAGATGTGATCCCTTCCTGCTGAGGAGCCCCCATGTCATTGAAGAAGATCAACACCGTCCTGGCCGCGATCGTCGTTCTGTTCGTGCTCTACCTCGGGTTGTCGTTCATCCTGATCCCCGAGTCGTCCGCGCCGGGCGTCGGGCTGCCGACCTGGCCCGAGGGCGACGGCGACGGCTTCCTCGTGATGAAGGGCATCCGCGAGTTCTCGATGGGCCTGGTGCTCGCCATCCTGCTGGTGACCGGCCATCGCCGTGCCCTAGGTCTGGTCCTGCTGATGGAGGCCGTCGCCCCGTTCGGCGACATGATCAACGTTCTGACCCACGACGGCACCGTCGCGGCCGCCCTCGGCATCCATGGCCTGACCGCCGTAGTGATCGCGATCAGCGGCCTGTTGATCCTCTGGGAGACGCGCAAGCCCGCTGATGCCTCCATCCCAAGCTCCGAGATTCTTGCAGTCTGAGGCTCGGAGCGTCGATCGGTCAGAGAGCGGGCCGAGTGCATCTAAGATCGTCAGTCGTGCGAGTACAGCTGCGTCGGACGTCCCAGATCTGCGGCCGCGTGCCGATAGATGAACTGGCTGAGTTCGTCGAGACCGCATCATCAAGTCTTGGAGACGATCTGACCGTACGCGCGGTCCTCAGCGACAATTTCTCTTTCAAGGAGACCGTCGAGTCGCTTGCTGGCCTTCGGGACGCGGGTCCATTCGACAGACCTTTAAAGCGCCCGCGCGGAGAGTCCAAGTACGTTGGCGCATTGCGCTGCGATCTGCGTGCTGCAGGGACGAGGGGCAGCGTTCAGGTCGACGTCGGTGCTCAAGTTCGATGGCGGCGCGCGATCACGACCACCACGATCAGGCATTCAGATCCGCGTACCGCCGAGTTGCTGCTGCGGGCCGCCCAGGCTCTCTTGGTTCCCCGTCGACGCAGAGGGCAACCCGAAAACTAGTCCGACCGGCTGGATCACGGTTGGTGTGGTGACGCTGTCATTCTTCTGGATGATCGATGTCATCCTTACCCCGAGATGGACCAGCACAATCACGATACCTGCCGCACTCAGCGCTAGTCACAGGCTCACGCGCTGGAACCCATCCGCTGAATCGGTCAAACGATGGGCTGTCATCGGCGGCCCTGTCGCTGTCCTCGCATTGCTTGTCGGTGCGGCATCGCTCTACGTACAGCTGACGGGGATCAAGTTGCCCTAGATGATTGATGCACGGGGCGGCCGTCGCGAGCGGCACTCTGTAACGAACGAAAATTCGTTCGCTTGCCGCTTCCTCTCGAGGAGAAGGGTCCTGGCGCTGAAAGAAATGTTTCTTTCACCGATCAACTCACCTGCGGTGAGTTGATCGAAGCGCCTCACGGGGCGAACGAATTTTCGTTCGCCCCGTGAGGCGGTACTTGAGCGAGCGAGAACGGGTCAGCGGAAGGCGGACTCCCCCGTGAGCGCCTGACCGATGATCAGCTGGTGGACCTCGCTGGTGCCCTCGTACGTCAGGACCGACTCGAGGTTGTTGGCGTGGCGGAGGATCGGGTACTCGAGGGTGACGCCGGCGGCGGCGAGGATGGTGCGGCACTCGCGGGCGATGGCGATGGCCTCGCGGACGTTGTTGAGCTTGCCGAGGGAGATCTGCTCGGAGCGGAGGGTGCCTTCGTCCTTCAGGCGGCCCAGGTGGAGCGCGAGGAGCATCGCCTTGCCGAGCTCGAGAGTCATGTCGGCGAGCTTGGTCTGGGTGATCTGGAATCCGGCCAGGGGCTTGTCGTAGATCTCGCGGGAGCCGGCGTACGCGATCGCGGACTCGAGGCAGTCGCGGGCCGCGCCGACTGCGCCGAAGACGATGCCGAAGCGGGCCTCGTTCAGACACG
This sequence comes from Nocardioides sp. NBC_00850, assembly GCF_045207335.1. NCBI lineage: Bacteria > Bacillati > Actinomycetota > Actinomycetes > Propionibacteriales > Nocardioidaceae > Nocardioides > Nocardioides sp. NBC_00850. Next base: position 3,938,071 of record NZ_CP108845.1, on the reverse strand, counting down.
ACAGCGGACCCTTCAAGCCCCTGACGTCGGGGAACGCGGCAGACTCCGGGAGGCGTACGTCGTCGAGGACGATCTCGCCGGTGACCGAGGCACGCAGGGACAGCTTCTGCTTGATCACCGGCGCGGAGAACCCCGGGGTGTCGGTGGGGACCACGAAGCCGCGGATCCCCTTGCCGTCGGGTGCCTCGTCGGTCTGGGCCCAGACCACCGCGACGTCGGCGACCGGGGCGTTGGTGATCCACATCTTGGTGCCGGACAGGATCCAGTCGCCCGAGGCGTCTCGGCGCGCCCGGGTCCGCATCCCGGCGGGGTTGGAGCCGAAGTCGGGCTCGGTGAGCCCGAAACAGCCGATCGCCTCGCCGGCGGCCATCCGCGGCAGCCACTCCTGCTTCTGCTCCTCGCTCCCCCACTTCCAGATCGCGAACATCGCCAGCGAACCCTGCACGGAGACGAGCGAGCGGATCCCGGAGTCGGCCGCCTCGAGCTCCATGCAGGCCAGGCCGTACGCCGTGGCGCTGGTGCCGGCGCAGCCGTAGCCCTCCAGGTGCATCCCGAGCACGCCCAGCTTGCCGAGCTCGGGAGCGAGCTCGCGGACCGGGACCTCGCCGGCCTCGAACCAGCCCGCGAGGTGCGGCTTGATCTCCTTCTCCGCGAAGGATCTCACCGTGTCGCGGATCGCGCGGTCCTCATCGCCGATGAGGGCCTCGGTGCCGAAGAGCTCGAGCGGGGTCTGGGGCATGGGGTCTCCTTGGGTCGAGAGAGGGCGCTGCCGATTGTGTCACCCGTCACTGGAAGTCGTTTGAACCGTTCGCCACCGCGCTCCGTAGTAGGGGTGAAGGCCGGCATCGGGTCAGCCTCCAGGCGAGAGGAAACGGCGTGCGGACACGTACGAAAGCAGCAGTCGGGATCGGTGCGGCAGTGGTCGTGGTCGGAGGCGCCGCGGTGATCTTCGGACCCGGTTGGTACGCGGACCGAGCCGAGGACGCGGCCGCGGACGAGCCCAGCCTCAGCGCGTCGGCGGCGCCCGCGGATGGCGCCGACAGCAGCGGGACCTGGACCGTCTCGGACGGCTCCTACGCCGGCTACCGCCTCGACGAGGTGCTGCAGGGCGAGGACGTCACCGTCACCGGCCGCACCGAGGACGTGACCGGCGAGGTCACCATCGCCGAGGGTGAGGTCACCGAGGCGAACATCGAGGTGAAGGTGGCCACGATCGCCACCGACTCCGGCAACCGCGACGGCTACTTCCGCGAGAACGCGATCGAGGCCGACCAGTTCCCCACCGCCACCTTCGAGCTGACCGAGCCCGCCGCACTCGAGGAGGGCGCCACCGAGGTCGAGCTGGTCGGTGACCTCACCGTCCACGGCGAGACGAAGTCGGTGACCGTCGACGCCGAGGTCGGCGGCGACGGCACCAACGCGCTCCAGGTCGTCGGCAGCGTCCCGATCACCTTCGCGGACTTCGGCGTCGAGGCGCCGAACCTGGGCTTCGTGAGCGTCGAGGACACCGGCAGCGTCGAGTTCTCCCTCGACCTGGCCAAGGGCTGATCCGGGTCTCTGGGATCCTGGGTGCGTGGCGGGAGGTGACATGGGTGCGGAGGACGACCTGCTCGTAGCGGTGCACGACGCCCATTCGGAGGCGCTCTACCGCTACGTCGTACGCCGCACCGGTGACGCCGAGGAGGCGCGCGACGTGGTGCAGGAGACGCTGCTGCGCGCCTGGCGTCATCCGGAGGTGCTGCAGCGGCCCGACGAGGGCGTACGCGCCTGGCTGTTCACCACCGCCCGCAACCTCGTCATCGACGACCTGCGCAGCGCCCGCCGGAAGCGGGAGTACGCCGCCGAGTCGCCGCCCGAGGAGACCCGAGCTGACCAGACCCAGGCGGTGCTCGACTCCTGGGTCGTCGCCGATGCGCTGCTCGCCCTCTCCCCCGAGCACCGTGCGGTGGTGGTGGGGGCGTATTACGGCAGCCGGTCGGTCACCGAGCTCGCCCACGAGCTCGACATCCCGCCCGGCACGGTCAAGTCCCGGCTGCACTACGGTCTGCGAGCCCTGCGTCTCGCCCTGCAAGAGAAGGGGGTCACCTCATGAACGACGACCTGGACGCCTCCGCACACGAGACGTACGCCGACTGGGACGCGTCCTACGTGCTCGGGGCGCTGAGCCCGAGCGAGCGGAGGGCCTACGAGCGGCACCTGACCAGCTGCAGCGTGTGCCACGACGCCGTCGCCGAGCTCGCCGGGATGCCCGGGCTGCTCGGCGCGCTCTCGCGCGAGGAGGCCGAGGAGCTGCTCGAGGAGCCTGCCGCCGTCGTGACTCCGCCGCTGGCGGAGCTGGCCGGAGCCGTACGCAGGTCGCGGCTGCGCCGCCGGGTGTTCGCGGTCGCGGCCGCCGTCATCCTCCTCGCCGGCGGCACGGCGATCGGCGGTCTGGCGCTCGGTCGTGACGGCACCCAGCCGCCGGTCGCGGCCCCGTCGACCTCCGCCACGCCATCGGGTTCTGCGGGCGCGAACGTACGCACCGTCGACCTGCGCCCCGTGGGCAGCGTCGACATGTGGGCCCAGCTCGTCGTCACCCCGACCTCCTGGGGCACCAAGCTCAAGTGGAGCTGCCACTACCCGCCCGAGCCCGGCAAGAGCCCGCCGGGGCCGTCCGACTATCCGGGTGAGCCGGTGACGTACGACCTGGTGCTGGTCGGCCGTGACGGCGCACGCACCGTCGCTGGGTCGTGGACCTGGTCGGGTGGGGAGACGCTCGGGCTGGACGCCTCCTCCGCGGTGCCGATCGCCGACGTCGAGCGGGTCGAGATCACCCTGGTCGGCGAGGACACCGCGGTCGCGGCGGCCTCGCTGACCTGAGGCTGTGAAGAGCCCCTAGAGTCCGAGCTCGGAGACCGTCTTCTCCCGCATCTCGACCTTGCGGACCTTGCCGGTCACGGTCATCGGGAACTCCTCGACGACCAGGACGTAGCGCGGGATCTTGTAGTGGGCGAGCTTGCCGGTGGCGTACGCCTTCAGGGTCTCGGCGGTCATCCGCTCGGCGCCCGGGCGCAGGCGGACCCAGGCGCAGAGCTCCTCGCCGTAGGTCTCGTCGGGCACGCCGATTACCTGGACGTCCTCGATGTCGGGGTGGGTGTAGAGGAACTCCTCGATCTCGCGGGGGTAGATGTTCTCGCCGCCACGGATGACCATGTCCTTGATTCGGCCGACGATGTTGCAGTAGCCGTCGGGGTTCATCACTGCGAGGTCGCCGGTGTGCATCCAGCCGTCCTCGTCGATCGCCGCCCGGGTCTTCTCCTCGTCGGCCCAGTAGCCGAGCATCACCGAGTAGCCGCGGGTCTGGAACTCGCCCGCCTCGCCCCGGGGCAGCACCGCGCCGGAGGTCGGGTCGACGACGCGTACCTCGACGTGCGGGTGCACCCGGCCGACGGTGGCGGTGCGGTGCTCGAGGTCGTCGTCCATCCGGGTCTGGGTCGAGACCGGCGAGGTCTCGGTCATCCCATAGGCGATCGAGACCTCGCTCATGTGCATCTCGTTGACGCACCGCTTCATCACCTCGACCGGGCACGGGCTGCCTGCCATGATCCCGGTGCGCAGCGTGCTGAGGTCGAAGGCGGCGAAGTCGGGATGGCTCTGCATCGCGATGAACATGGTCGGTACGCCGTAGACGGCCGTGCAGCGCTCGTCCTGGACCGCCTTCAGTGTGGCCGCCGGATCGAAGGCGGGGCCCGGGATCACCATCGTGGCTCCGTGGGTGATGCAGCCCAGGTTGCCCATCACCATCCCGAAGCAGTGGTAGAAGGGGACCGGGATCGCCAGCCGGTCGTTCTCGGTGAACCTGATCGTCTCGGTGGTGAAGTAGCCGTTGTTGAGGATGTTGCGGTGGCTCAGCGTCGCGCCCTTGGGATAGCCGGTGGTGCCCGAGGTGTACTGGATGTTGATCGGGTCCTCGGGGCTCAGCTCATAGGTGACGTGGTCGGTCAGCCGCGCCCCGGCGCCGGCTTCGAGGAGAGCGGTCCACTCCGGGTCGCCGATGAAGACGGTCTGCTCGAGGTCGGGGCAGTCGCCCCGGACGTCGGCCACCATCGAGCGATAGTCGGAGGTCTTGAACGCGGGCGCGGAGACGAGCAGCCTGATGCCCGACTGGGTCAGGGCGTACGCCAGCTCGTGGGTGCGGTAGGCCGGGTTGATGTTGACCAGGATCGCGCCGATCTTCGCGGTCGCCACCTGGGTCAGCGTCCACTCCGCGCAGTTCGGTGCCCAGATGCCGACCCGGTCGCCCTTCCCGATCCCGGCCTTGCGAAGCCCGACGGCCAGCGCGTCGACGTCACGGCTCATCTCGGCGTACGTCCAGCGTCTACCGGACGCCACCTCGACCAAGGCCTCCCGGTCACCGCATCTGGCGACGGTGCGGTCGAAGCTCGCGCCGATCGTCTCCTCCAGCAGCGGGGTGGTGGTCTCTCCGGCAGCGTAGGAATCCGTCATGAGCCCAGTGTGACCTGAGTCACGGGTGGGTTCCAAGGGTCAGCTGAGGGTGTCAGTCGCTGGTGATGAGCTCCGCAGCGCGCTCGCCGATCAGGATCGCGGGCGCGTTGGTGTGGCCGCGCACGATCCTGGGCATGACCGAGGCGTCGGCGACGCGGAGGCCCTCGACGCCGCGTACGCGAAGGCGGGGGTCGACCACGCTGGCCTCGTCCGTGCCCATCCGGCAGGTTCCGGTCGGGTGGTAGAGGGTGTGGGCGTGACGTGCCAGGAGCGCGTCGGCGACCTCCTCCGCGGACGAGTCCACCGGGACGTCGGGGCGCAGGAACTTGCCGAGGAACGGCTTGAGCGCGGGCTGGGAGGCGATCTCCAGCGCCACCCGGACACCTTCGACGATGGCAGCGCGGTCCCGGCCCTCGGGGTCGGAGAGGTAGCGGGGGTCGATGATCGGCTTGGCCGCCGGGTCCTTGGAAGTGAGCGTGACGCTGCCGCGGCTGGCCGGGTCGACGAGGATCGGACCGGCGACGACCGCCTCACCCACGTACGGAATCAGACCCTCGTCGAAGAAGCCGACCGGGGCGAAGATCATCTCGATGTCGGGCGCCTCCAGGTCGGGGCGAGAGCGGATGAAGCCGTACGCCTCGCCGACGTTGGAGGTGAGCATCCCGCGCCTGCGCAGGAGGTAGTTGAGCAGGTGACGTGCCGACTCCGCGGTCGCGAGCGAACCCTGCTCGACCTCCCAGCCGATGCCGGCGACGAGGTGGTCGGTGAGGTTCTCCCCCACCTCCTTCGCATCACGGACGACATCGATGCCGAGGCCCTTCAGGTGGGCCGCCGGACCGATCCCCGAGAGCATCAGCAGCTGCGGGGTGTTGATCGCGCCGCCGGAGAGGATCACCTCGCGCCGGGCGGTGATGGTCGTCTGCTGGCCGTCGACGACGGCCTCGACACCGGTGGCGCGGGTGCCGTCGAAGGTCACCCGCGACACCAGGGCGCCAGTCACCACGTTCAGATTGGCGCGCCTGGCGGCGGGCTTGAGGTAGGCCGCGGCCGTGCTCCACCTGGCGCCTCGGCGCTGGGTCACCATGGTCTCGGCGTACGCCTCGGGGTTGGGGCCGTTGGCCCGTCCGCGCCGGTAGCCGGCCTGCTCGGCGGCCTGGAGGAAGGACTCGGTGTAGGGACGGGGGCTCCGTTGCCGCTCGACGCGGACCGGACCACCGGTGCCGTCCAGCGCGGTGGCGTCCTCGACGTCCTCGAGCTTCGCGTACGTCTTCTTGACGACGTCCCAGCCCCACTCGGGCCCCGCCGCCGCGCCCCACTCCTCGTAGTCGGCCTGGAGGCCCTTGACCCACATCATCGCGTTCATCGAGGACGAGCCGCCGAGCATCCGGCCACGTGGCCAGTAGATCCGCCGGCCGCCGAGCGCAGGCTGTGGCTCGGTGGAGTAGTCCCAGTCGTGCTCGGACTGAAAGAGCTTCGAGAACGCCGCCGGGATGTGGATGTTCATGCTCTTGTCGCGCGGTCCCGCCTCGAGCAGCGTCACCTTGACGCTCGGGTCCTCGCTGAGACGCGCCGCGAGCACGGCCCCTGACGATCCGGCCCCCACCACCACGTAGTCGCTGGTCAGTTCCTGGCTCATACCGGATCTCCTTCGTCAACGATGACGGGCTTCCGAAAGCCTACCGTCCGTCGAGACGTCATTTCTCGATCGCGAGAAGTCAGTTTTTGATCGCGAGAAGTCAGGATTTCTGACGTCTCGCGGTCAAGATCTGACGCTTCGGCGTGGGGTCAGTCGGCGAGGAAGGCGCCCAGGGCGTAGGCGGGATGGCGGTCGAGGTTGTGGCGGCCACGGTCGTAGCGGCGGGTGGTGCGGGGGTCGGCGTGCCCGGCGGCGTCCTGAACGTCCTCGAGAGGTACGCCGGCCTCGCGGGCCAGGGTGACGAAGGTGTGGCGGAGGCTGTGCGGGGAGAGCTTGTCGCCGTGCTCGATGCCGGCAGAGGCGCCGAGTTTGCGGATGAGCCGGAAGGCCTCGGAGCGGTGCCAGCGGTTGCCGGTGCCGGTGATGAAGACCGGGCCGTCGGCGCGGGCGTCGAGGTAGGCGTCGAGCGCCTGGGAGGTCGCCGGGTTGAGGACGACGTCGCGCCGGGCGCCGCCCTTGCGGGTGATCGTCAGGATGCGGTGGCCGCGGGAGTGGCTGAGGTCGGTCACGTCGGCGCCCAGGGCCTCGGAGATGCGCAGGCCGTCGTGGAGCAGGAGGGTCACCAGCGCGGCGGCGCGGCTGGAGTGGTCACGCGCGGCGGCGAGGAAGGCGCGCGCCTCTCCCCTGTCCATGCCCAGGGTCTGGGAGTCGTTGCTGGTCTTGGGGCGCTTGATGTGCTCGGCCGGTGAGGCGCTCAGGACGTCCTCCGCCACGCCGTAGCGGTAGAAGCCGGCGATCGCTGACAGTCGTCGGGCGATCGTCGCCGGGCTCCGTCGCGTCTCGAGATGACGGGCGTAGCCGTCGACCATCGCCCGGTTGGCGGCGAGCGGGTCGATCTCCAGCGCGGCGCACCTGCCGAACCAGTCGGCGAGGTCTCGTCCGTACGCCGCGCGGGTGTGCCCTGCGTACGAGAGCAGGAACCTTCTGGCGAGAGCCTCGGCACGTTTTTCGCGGGGCAGTTCCCTGAGGTCTTCGAGGAACAGCTCTCTGACGGATTCCGTCACAGCCAGGTCTGTGGAGGGGGTCTGCGGACGGTGCTCGAGCGTGCTCACGCCACACATCATAATGCCGGTTATGTTGTGTGCCTCATCGGGATCTCATTTGGAGGACATTGAGTATTCGTTACGTCTTTCGTCACGCTATGCTGACGTAATGACGGAAGCGATTGCTGTCGATGAGAAGCTCTGCCGTTTCCCCGGCTGTCCGCTGCCCGCGGCGGCGTCGGAGAGCGGAAGCGGCCGGCCGCCGGAGTACTGCGACGACCCCACCCACAACCGAGCCGCCGCCTGGCGCGAGCGGAAGCGCCTGCAGCGGCTCGTCGAGACACGGGATCCCGAGGAGACCGCGCGACCGGTGCAGGCCGCCCAGCAGCGGGCCGCGGAGATCACCACCCAGCTGACCCAGCTCGCCGACAGGTTCCTCGACCAGCTCCCGAAGGCACTCGATGAGCTGCGTACGCTCGGCGACCTGACCGCTGCCGAGGCCCAGATCGCGACCGTGCAGAGCGAGGCACAGGAGCAAATCGCCGCCGCGAGCGCTCGTGCCGTGCGCGCCGAGCAGGCGCAACGTACGGCCGAGGCTGAGCGCGACGAGGCAGACGCCGCTGCTGCGGAGGCGGTGGAGGAGTCGGAGCGCTCCGCCGAGATCCTGCGGGAGGCGCTGTCCGCCACGACCGCGGCCGAGGAGTCCCGTCAGGCCGCGCAGGCGGCGCGGGAGAGAGCAGAGTCCGACGCGGCAGCCGCGGCGAAGACCGCCTCCGCGACGATCGCGTCCCTCGAGGGGCGTCTCGACGAGACGGCCTCGGCGCACGATGCCCTCGTCGAGAAGCTCGAGGCGCTGCAGGCCGAGCACGCCTCGGCCGTCCAGCGCCGGCGGAGTGAGACCGCGCGTGCCGATCACGCCGAGAAGGCGATGGCACGGCTCCAGGAGCAGCTGATCGCGGAGAAGAAGGCCGCTGAGAAGGCGGCGGCGAGTGCGGAGGCGACGATCTCTGGGCTGCGTACGCAGCGCGACGCCGCCCGCGAGCAGATCGACGCCCTGCGGGACCAGGTGGCCGACCTTCGCGGGAGCGAGGCGGCGGCGAAGGCGGATCGCGATGCCACCCGCGCCGAGCTGGACCGTGAACGCGCCCATGCGAGCGAACGGCTCGAGGATCTGCGGTCGGCACACCAGGCCCAGGTCGCGCAGCTGGTGGAGCAGATCGAGCGGCGTACGGCACCACCCGATGTGCCGGAAGAGGGTGCGTGACACGCGGGACCCCAGTTGGAGGTGAACGGACCACATCCGCTACTGTTCTTCTCGCAAGCGGACGTAGCTCAGTTGGTAGAGCGCAACCTTGCCAAGGTTGAGGTCGCGAGTTCGAGCCTCGTCGTCCGCTCCACTTCGAGGGCCGCCCGATCGGGCGGCCCTCGATCAATTTCCCGTGGCGAAACCAGCATCTCGCCGCAACTGCTCTAGGATTTCACTGTTCTGGGATTCTTGTGCACCGGGTGTGGGTCAGCCCGGAGGCGAAGCCGACAACCGAAGGACTGTGCGTGGGGGGCGTTGAGTGAGCGGGAAGTTCATCGACGCCTATGCCGTGCTCGAGATCGGTCCGGACGCGGACGACGCGGCCGTCCGAGCTCGCCATCGTGAGCTCGCCAAGCAGTTTCATCCCGACCGTGGCGGTCGTGCCGCCGACGGCGAGCTGATGATGCGCATCAACAGGGCGCGCGATGTGCTGCTCGACCCGGTCGCCAGAGCCACCCTCGATGAGGAGCTCGCCCGGCGCCGCCGTAAGGCCGCTGCCTCGGCGGCCGCGGGGAAGGCGCCCGCGTCTGCTTCTTCTACTCCGCCGCTCAGCCGCGACCGGCGCTGGCGAGCCGAGTGGGGTGCCGCGACTCCGCGGCCCGCCCCGGCGCCCGGAGGCAGCTCGCCTGCCCCTGTTCCTCCGCCCGCCCGGGTGCGACCGTCGGCCAACCGGCTGCGGCAGGCCACGCGGCAGGCCCGAGCGGCCAACGCCGCGCTGTCCTCGCGACAGCGGACCCCGGCGCCGAAGCCTCCTCACACCGTGACGGAGCCGCCTCCTTCACAGCCCGTCGAGCAGCAGACGATGAAGGCCCAGCCCGCCGCGCCACACCACCCGAACCCTCAGCCGGTGGCTCCGCAGCCGGCTGCCCCGCAGCAGCAGACCGCACCGTCCGCGGACAAGCCGGCCAACGCCTGGTCGCTCTACTCGGTGCCGCTCGACGCGGTCTCGGTCGCGTCGCTGCTCGCCAGCGTGCTGATGTGCGGCCCGCTCGGCTTCATCCTCGGCATCATCGGCCTGGCCCGCACCGCCGACGACAAGCGTCGCGGCCGCTGGGCCGCGGTCGCCGGCATCGCCATCAGCAGCCTGACGATGCTCGTCGCCGTCGGCTACGTGATGCAGGCGATGTCCGCCCCTTCGCCCTGACGCGGTGATCGTCCCAGCGGCCAATCGGCGATAGTCCTACAGCCGTGGTTCGCGTACCACTGCAGGCTGACTCGGTCCGCGTGACATCGCGCGGGGAGGAACGGCGCCAGGGACGTACGTGTCGAGTCGAGGTCCACTCCCCCGGCGATGTGGTCGACGGTCAGGTGCGGCACCGGTTCGAAGAGGCCGTCATAAGGCGGGCACTGCGGGAACGCCGCGCTCAGCTCGGCGGTCAGCGCCGCGAAGGGCTCCGCGGGTTCAGGATGCAGATAGATAGTGCCGCCGGCGAAGAGGCGTACGTCGTCCAGCACGAAGCCGAACGCGGTCGCCGCGGCCGCGATCTTGCCGACCCCCTCCAGATCGTCGGAGGTCGGTGAGGTCAGAAACGGTGCGAGCAGCGTGATGTGCGCGTGCACGAACCTGGGGTCCGCGGAGACGAACGAGTCGTCATAGTGGCGCGTCCGCTCCAGGACGTACGCCTCCAGCTCGGGCACCGGAACGACGATCACCGAGTGTCCGGCGGAGGATCTGCTCATGGCGGGATTCTCGCCGTGACCCCAGGTTGATGACCACTCGACGCAGGCCGCGCGCCACTCGGCTAAGGTGCCCGGGTGTCTACGCCTGAGATGCCCGCGGAACTGCTGAAGCACGCTCTCGACGCGACGGGGTTCATGCCTCCTGAGGAGGGCATGGCGCTGTTCGAGTACGCCGTGGAGCGACTGCCGCACGGGCCGGCGGTCGAGATCGGGACCTACTGCGGAAAGTCGTCGGTCTATCTCGGCGCCGCGGCGAAGCTGACCGGAGGCACGGTGTTCACCGTCGACCACCACCACGGCAGCGAGGAGAACCAGGCGGGTTGGGAGCACCACGACACGACCCTGGTCGACGAGCGCACCGGGCGGCTGGACACGCTGCCGACCTTCCGGCGCACGATCGAGCAGGCCGGCCTCGAGGACGAGGTGGTCGCGGTGATCGGCGCCTCGACGACGGTGAGCCGGTGGTGGACGACGCCGGTCTCGCTGTTGTTCATCGACGGCGGCCACGGCGTGGAGCCCGCGCAGCTGGACTACCGCGGCTGGGCCCCGAAGGTCATGCCCGGCGGGCTGCTCCTGGTCCACGACGTGTTCCCCGACCCGGCCGAAGGCGGACGGCCGCCGTACGAGGAGATCTACCTCCCCGCTCTCGCCTCGAAGCAGTTCGAGGAGATCGACGCCGTCGGGTCGCTGCGGGTCCTGCGTCGGCTCAGCTGACCCAGGCGCAACAGGAGTCACATCGATCGGGGTATCCCAGCCGAACTCGTCTCGCACCCGCACTCCAGCGCCAGCTCCTCGAACGGAGCGGCGAGGGAGGTGCCGCGCATGATGGCGGAGCCCGGGGTGGACCCGCCGTAGCGCTCCCCCAGCGCGTCCGCGGCCAGGATGACGGCGGCGGCGGTGAAGGTGGAGTGCTCCTCGGGCCAGTAGGCGTTGGGGTTGGGGTTGGGGTAGTCGGGCGACTCGTAGACCCAGCCGGTCCAGTAGCCGCCGTCGTCCGCGCGCATGTGCTGCATCTCGGTCAGCAGGCGGAGCGCGCGGCGGTGGTCGCCGATGTTGTCGAGCGCCATCGCCAGCTCGCAGGTCTCCGCGCCGGTCACCCACGGGTTGGTGTCGACGCAGAGAGCCCCGAGGCCGGGGCGTACGAAATGGTCCCAGCGCGACGCGATCAGGTCGTGCCCGTCGGCACCGACGACGGCGCCGCCGAGGACCGGGTAGTACCAGTCCATCGAGTGGTGCGACTTGTCCTCGAACGAGTCACGGTGGTGGCGCAGGGCGTGACCGAGCCTGCCGCCGACGATCTCCCACTCCGGCTGCGGGTCGTCCATCAGGTCTGCCAAGGCGACCCCGGCACGCAGCGACTGGTAGATCGAGGACGAGCCGGTGAGCAGCGCGAACGGGTCGCGCGGGGTCCACGCGATCCCGCCGAAGGGCAGCTGCAGGCCGACCACGAAGTCGAGTCCGGCGCGCACCGAGGGCCACAGCCGCTCCACGAACGTACGGTCACGACGGATCAGCCAGTGGTGCCAGAGCCCGACCGCGAAGTAGGCCGACATGTTGGACTCGCCGATCGTCTCCACCGCCGAGCCGGCGACGATCTTCATCGGCCAGGACCCGTCGCCGTTCTGCAGGGACGGGATCCAGTCGTACGCAGCCTCGGCCTCCTCCACCAGGCCACCGACGAGCAGGCCCATGGCCGCCTCGACGTGGTTCCAGATGTCGGTGTGCTGACCGGGGACCCACGGGATCGCGCCCGACGCCTCCTGAGCGCGGGCGATCGACCCGGCCGTGGCGACGATCTGGGCAGGGGTCAGCACCCCGTCGACGTACGGGATCTCGACTCTCATCCGCGAATCAGGCAGCCGAGGTGGGGTCGGTGGCGATGGGGCCCGGCTTGCGGAAGTAGAGAACCATGCTCTTGCCGATCATCGGGTCGAGGACCTTCCCGGCGAGGCGCAGCGGCAGCGGGTTCTTCATGATCTCCCAGACCAGGATCTGGTGGTACGCCTTCACCAGGACGTGCTTGTCGTTGTCGACGCCGACGGCCGACTTCAGCCACCAGTAGGGCGCGTGCAGGCCGTGGGCGTAGGACTTGCCCTCGAAGATCATCGCCTCACCGGGCGTGCCGTCGTTGGGCCGGCCGGCCTTGGTGACCTTGTCGATGAGCTCGTGGTCGGTGTAGATGCGGATGTGGCCGCCGGTGGTGTTGTGGTAGTCCTCGGAGAGCTTCCAGTTGACGACCTCGGGCAGCCACCGCGGCACCGAGATGGCGAGGGTGCCACCGGGACGCAGCACCCGGACGAGCTCCTTGATCGCGTCGACGTCGCGGTGGATGTGCTCGAGCACCTCGGCGGCCACGATCCGGTCGAACTCACCGTCAGCGAAGGGCAGCGACAGGGCGTCGCCCTCCTTGACCTCCGCGTTCGCGCCCTCAGGGACCTCGTCGCGCATCGCGAAGAACCAGTCGCTGACCTTGGCCAGCTCCTCGGCGTCCTGGTCGAACGCGATCACGTCGGCGCCGCGGCGGTACATCTCGAAGGCGTGCCGGCCACCGCCGGCACCCATGTCGAGCACGCGCTCTCCGGCCTGAAGGCCAAGGCGGTCGAAGTCAACGGTGAGCACGGCTCACTTCCTCTCGTCTGTGGTGAACTCGTCGATGGACTGCTGATACAGGGCCGTCATCCGCTCGGCCACGGCGTGCCAGGAGAAGTGCTCCTCAACCCGGGCGCGTCCGGCGGCGGAGTAACGGGCCCGGCGCTCGGGGTCGTCGAGCAGCGCCGCGATGGCCTGCTCGAGCTCCTCGGTCTCCCCCGGGGTGACCTGCTTCGCGCACAGGTCGTCGGGGCCGACGACCTCGGGGATCGCACCGGCGCGGGAGACGACGAGCGGGGTGCCGCACGCCATCAGCTCGGCGGTGGGCAGCGAGAACCCCTCGTAGAGCGAGGGCACGCAGGCGATCTCCGCGGAGCCCATCAGCTCGACGAGCTCGGCGTCGGAGATGCCGTTGACGAAACGTACGTGGTCCTTGATCGCGAGCTTCTCGATGAGCTGCTCGGTCGGACCGCCCTTCTTGGGCTTGGAGACCAGGACCAGCTCCAGGTCACGTTCGGTACGCAGCTTGGCGAAGGCCTCGAGCAGGAAGGCGATGCCCTTCAGCGGGGCGTCGGCACTGGCCATGGCCAGGATCCGGCCCGGGATGCGGGGTCCGGTCGGCGGGACGAACTCCTCCGGTACGCCGAGATGCACGGTCTGCACCCGCTCGGAGGGGACGCCGAAGTCGGTGAGGATGTCGCGCTTGGAGTTGTCCGAGGGCGTGATCACGTGCCGCAGCTGCGAGGCGACCTTCGCCTGCATCTTCACGAACGAGTACCAGCGCCAGACGCCGAACTTCTTCTTCCAGCCCACCGCGCTGTCCAGCTCGATGCGTCGGTCGAAGGAGATCGGGTGGTGGATCGTGGTCACCAGCGGCAGACCGACCTCGGGCTCGATGCTCAGCAGGGGCGTGGCCAGCGTCTGGTTGTCGTGAACGATGTCGAAGTCGTCCTTCCGCTCCTTCAGCACCTTCAGGACGCGCTTGGCGAAGGTCAGCGGCTCGGGGAAGGCGCCCGTACGCATCCGGGCCCACTCCTCGACGTCGACCAGGTCGCGGAGCTCGGAGAGCTTCGGGTTGCCGAACGGGTTGGGCTCCTCGTAGAGGCCCAGGCTCGGCACCTTGGTGAGGGTGACGCCCTCCCCTACGAGGTCGAGATCGGGATAGGGCTGACCGGAGAAGACCTCAACGGTGTGCCCGAGCTTGGCTAGCTCCCGACTCAGATGGCGGATATAGACGCCTTGACCGCCGACGTGCGGCTTGCTGCGATACGACAGCAGAGCGATCCGCATCCGCCACCTCCCTCAAACCTAGGCAGAGCAAAACTAGAACGTGTTCTATACTAGCAGGTAGCCAGCGCGAGTCACTCTAATGCAGGCGCTTCAACAGACGGTGTCGGGCTTGGCGTCTAGGCTGGTGGTGTGGAGGGTTTCTGGACCCGGTTCCGTCTCGACCCGAGGCAGGCCGACAACGCACGCATGCGCGCCTCCGATGCCGATCGGGAGGTTGTGCGCGACGTTCTCGCCGATGCCTTCGCCGACGGCAGGCTGACCCGCGAGGAGCACGACGAGCGAATCGGCACCCTGCTCGAGGCCCGTACGCTCGGGGAACTGCCCGGGCTCGTGGACGATCTGGGGATCGTCGAACCCGCTCCCGGCGAACCCGGAGCGAACCTGCCCGAGACCCTCGGCTTCCGCGAGCAGGGCGCGGCCGCGTACCGCAAGGAGCTCCAGGAGGCGATCGCCACCTTCTTGATGGTCAGCCTCATCACCTGGGGTATCTGGCTGTTCACCGCAGCCCCTGACGGGCATCCGTGGCCGATCTACCCGATGCTGTTCCTGGTGGTGAACCTGGTCGGCACCGGCGTACGCCGCGAGGCGATCGTCCAGCGCGAGGTGCACCGCCTCGAGAAGAAGGCCGCCAAGAAGGCGGCGAAGAAGGCGGCCAAGGCCGAGATCGAGGCAGCCCCCGAGACAGCTGCCCCGATCCTCGACCCGCCGGCCCAGCCCGAAAAGGACCGGCCCGGCGATCCCACCTAAGCGCCCAGCTGCGGGTCGCTCACGGAGGGACGTCCGGTTTCCAGGTGGCCGGCGAACCCGCGTGCCCAGGTGGTGCCCGGGACGGTGAGGGTCAGGTCGTACCAGCCCCCGGTGGCGCGGGTGTCCAGGTGGCGGGAGCGGATCGGGCCGGCGTACGCACTGGTGATCTCGGCCTTGCGGGGCGCGGTCACGGTGAGTCGCTGCGAGCGGCCCTCCCGCCGCAGGTTCGCGGGCGCGGGGTCGGCGCCTGCGGTGCCGGTGTAGGAGCGGAAGAACCCGTTGGGCCCGTGCAGGTGGATCTCGTAGTCGCCGCTGACCGGCCAGCGCACCGAGAGGGTGTCGCCGGCGCCGACGGTGTAGCTGTGCGGCGCACCCTCCGGGGCGAGCAGCCGAGCCTGGAAGTGGGCGCCGACGCTGCCGGTGTTGTGGATCTCGACGGCGATCTCGCCGACGGCGGCGGTCTCGACGACCTCGAGCCGGTAGGGGGTCGGACGAGCCGGGCGGGTGCCGCGCTCCTGCGTCGGCATCGTCCCGTTCGCCGGCGCTTCCGGGGCGTAGTCCGGGTGACGCTCGCGGTCGGCGGGCTCCCACCCGCTCGTGTCAGGGAGCGCGGGCGGCTCGGCGGTGCGGGAGAAGTCGAAGGCCGAGGTCAGGTCACCACAGACGGCGCGACGCCAGGGCGTGATGTTGGGCTCGGCGACACCGAAGCGCTTCTCCATGAACCGCAGGATCGAGGTGTGGTCGAAGGTCTCCGAGGAGACCCAGCCGCCGACGCTCCACGGGGAGACGACGAACATCGGCACCCGCGGCCCGAGGCCGTAGTGGCCGTCGCCGTGGGAGCCGGTGTAGAGCTCGTTCTCGGTCGAGACGGTCGACTCCCCCGGCACCAGCGGGCTGTTGATGTGCGGCGGCACCAGGTGGTCGAAGAAGCCGTCGTTCTCGTCGTAGGTGATGAACAGCGCGGTCTTGGCCCACACCTCGGGGTTGGAGGTGAGCGCGTCGAGGACCTTGGCGATGTACCAGGCGCCGTAGTTCGTCGGCCAGTTCGAGTGCTCGGAGAACGCCTCCGGCGCCGCGATCCAGCTGACCGAGGGCAGGTTGTCGGCCTCGACGTCCGCACGCAGGATCTCGAAGTAGTCCTGGCCGTCGATCGCACGCGTGCCGGTGCGAGCCTTCTCGAAGAGCGGGTCTCCGGGCTGGGCGTCCTGGAACCTGTTGAAGTAGAGCAGCGAGTTGTCGCCGTAGTTGCCGATGTAGGCGTCCTTGGTCCAGCCCCACCAGTTGTCGCCCTCGGCGTTGAGGCCGGTGCCCTCGTCCTGGTAGACCTTCCAGCTGACCCCGGCCTTCTCGAGCCGCTCGGCGTAGGTGGTCCAGTCGTAGCCGGCCTCGTCGTTGTAGAGCACCGGCCCGCCGCCCTTGCCGTCGTTGCCGGTCCAGCCCGAGAGCATGTAGTAGCGGTTGGGGTCGGTGTTGCCGATGAAGGAGCAGTAGTAGGCGTCGCACACCGTGAACGCGTCGGCCAGCGCGAAGTGGAAGGCGGCGTCCTGCCGTTGGAGGTACGCCATCGTGGTGGTGCCCTTGGCCGGCACCCACTGGTCGTAGCGACCGCCGTTGATCGCCTGCTGGCCGTCGGTCCAGCCGTGCGGGAGGCCCTCGAGGAAGGCGGCGCCCAGGTCGTCGACCTCGGGGTGGAACGGGAGCAGCTCGCCGTCACCGTTCGGCTGGTGCCACACCGGCTTGCCCGAGGGCAGGATCGCCGGGTGCGGGTCGCCGAAGCCGCGTACGCCGCGCAGGGTGCCCAGGTAGTGCTCGAAGCTGCGGTTCTCCTGCATCAGGACGACCACGTGCTCGATGTCCCGGATCGTGCCGGTCCGGCGGGCGGCGGGGATGGAGGCGGCTCGCGCGATGCTCTGGTCGAGCATGGTCAGCGCGGCTGCGCCGCCGGCGAGACCTAGGAACCGACGACGATCGATGTCAACCACAGAAGCTCCTTGACGTGGGGGTGGACGGCCACCATCGCGGCTCAGATGTTCGCCGCGGCAACAGGTGACTGGTCGCCAGATGACCGGCGGGCGAAGAGTTCGCCGTCCGGGCGCAGCCGGCGGCGAAGCTGCGCGGTGACGTACGCGGCGACGACGAACATCACCAGGTCGGCCGCGATCAGCGCGAACAGCCAGGAGGCGTCGGCCGGTCCGTCGATCCGCTGCTGGATGTGGAGGTGGGCGACCATCGCCGAGACGATGAACCCGACGCTGGCATAGAGGGTGATGCGCAGATCCACTCCCTCTTCATCGACGCCGCGCACCCAGTGGCGGCCGACCCGCAGGATCGCGAGCGAGGTCAGCGCCGCGATCACCGGCAGGAACGGCACCGCGTAGCGGGCGTGGATCCAGCCGCCGCCGGCGTGGAACGAGGCCAGGTTGACGACGATGATCACGCAGTAGATCCCCATCAGCACCCGCACGGCCAGCTCGAGCCGGCGCTCCAGCGGCGTCTGCTCCGGCCCGGCGATCACGACGCGGCGCATCAGCCCGTCCGGTCTCGGCCGGGCCTTCGCGTTGACGTCGAGCACCATGCCGGTGACCGTGACGGCCAGCGTGGCCGCGGCGGCGAGGATCCAGATCTTCGGGATCACGTCATCGGCCCACAGCGAGCCGTACAGATGGAGGTAGAGCTCCGGGTTGACCAGCTGGAAGAGCGTGTCGCCGTGGGTCTGGCGGGAGAACTTCTCGAAGAGTGCCGCGGAGGCGGTCGCGTCGCCGTAGAGCACGATGTTGCGTACGTAGAACCAGCCGATCACCACCACCGGCGCCAGCCCGATCCGGATCGCCAGGACCACACCCCGGCGGAACGTACGCAGCGTCGGGTCGCGCAGCCACAGTGCGGCCAGCACGCAAGCGCCGAGCACGAGCACCACCACCAGGCCGGTCGAGCGGAAGCTGGCCGCCGCGACGCCGGCGACCGTCGCCCAGATCAGCCTGTCCCGGGTGACGCCCTCGCGGACCATCCGGAAGCCGAGCAGCAGGGTCAGCGAGGCGGCGACCGTGCCCCAGCCGTCGTTGTAGATCGCGCCCCCGTCGTAGGTCACCGCACCGCAGCCGAGCACCATCGCCGCGGAGAGCACCGGGACCACCCGACGTCTGGGCACCAGCTCGCGCGCCAGCAGCCCGACCAGGATGATGCTCAGCGCGTAGCCGAGCGCGTTGAGCAGCCGCATTCCGAGCAGGGTCACCCCGACGTTGCCGACGGCGTCGCCGAGCCAGACCAGCGGCAGGCTCATCACGTAGAAGAGCGGCGGGTGGTTGGCGACCCAGATGTCGCGGCGCGGCTCGTCGAGACCGAAGAGCGCCTCGGCGAACTGCGGGTAGCGCACCGGGTCGGCAGGTGTGTTCGTGTCGATCGTGGGCAGGACGCCCTGGGACAGCACGATGGCGTAGGCAGCGTGCTGCTTCTCGTCGGCCTTCAGCAGCGCCGGCATCCCGATCGCGTACTGCGCACTCATCGCGAAGCCGAGCACCCCGAGCAGGAGCAGGCATAAGGTCACCTGGGAGAGCGAGCGCGAGGGCGTGAGCACCTCGACAAGCTAGTGGGCCCAGACGTCGTTCAGCCGCCGTCGTGGTTTGCGCTCAGGTGACGAGTGGGCGAAAACTCTTCGCTCCCTATCGGGCCTAGCCTCGGTCGGCGACCATCGAGGAGCCAGAGGCGACCTGCTCCCTGGTCGTACGCCGCCGCACGTCGCGCCGGTGACGCCAGATCTGCACCACCCCGAGGCCCCAGAACAGGTACTGCACCGACATCGCCCAGCGGAACGCCTCCGGCGTGTAGGAGGTCGAGGCCCCCGGCGTACGCCAGTCGAGGATCCAGCCGACCAGCACGATCACGAGCAGCGCCGCGACGAAGCCGCCCTGGTTGATGATCCCGCTGGCGCTCGCCATCCGCGCGGGCGGGTTGCTGGTGCGGCCGACGTCGAAGCCGATCATCGAGGCGGGTCCGCCGAAGCCGACCACGGCCATCAGGAGCAGCAGCACCGGCAGCGGCGCCTCGCCCGGCCAGGCGAGCACGAGCGTCCACACCGACACCAGCGCGGCGATCATCGTCAGCGCCACCGTCGAGCGGTGCCACGGGTGGCGTCCGGCGAGGATGCCCATCACCGGACCAGCGGCCAGGGCGGCGACGACGGTGACCGAGAGCAGGGTGCCGGCGAGGGTGTCGGAGAGCCCTTCGGAGGTCACCAGGAACGGGAAGCCCCACAGCAGCCCCATCAGGTGGGAGCTGAACGGGGTGGAGAAGTGGATCCAGAACCCGAGGCGGGTGCCCGGCTGGTACCAGGACGCCATCAGGCTCCGGCTGAGCTCGCGCGGCTTGAGGGTGGTGCCTCGGCGGTGCCGGTCACCGGGTCCGTCGTGGACGAAGAGGCGCAGCAGCACGAGAAGCACCGGGCCGATCAACGCGGCCGTGAGGTAGGCCCGGGTCCAGCCGAGATGGCTCAGTGCCCACGTCATCGGGACCGCGGCCGCGATCGCGCCCAGCTGTCCGACGGTGCCGGTCAGCTGGCTGATCAGCGGCACCCGTCGACGCGGGAACCACGACGGGACCAGGCGCAGCACGCAGATGAACGTCATCGCGTCGCCCATCCCCACGAACGTACGTGCGAGCAGAGCCAGCGCGTAGGAGTCCGCGAACGCGAAACCCACCTGAGCGACCGCCAGGATCAGGGCACCCGCGGAGAGGACCGTACGCGAACCGAACCGGTCGACCAGCAGTCCGACCGGCACCTGCATGAGGGCATAGACGAGCAGCTGCAGCATGACGAAGGTCGCCAGCTGTCCGGCGCCGATCCCGAAGCGCTCCGTCGCCACCAGACCGGCCACCGCGAGGCTGCTGCGGTGGAAGACGGCCAAGCCGTAGACCGCGAGGGCGATACCCCACACGACCCATGCTCGTGTTGTCTGCTGGGGATCGTGCTCGTTCACATAGAGAGGCTACTTTGCCTGCTGGCCCGTCGAGGTACGGGCGTCCTGGCGTGGACGCGCGATCTCGGTCACAGGCGCGGCGAGAGTGCGGGGAGTGTCGAAGGTGCTCGGCCGCATCCGCCGGCGCAGCTCGGTGGCGACGTACGCGGCGACCGCGAACATCACCAGGTCGGCGGCCACCAGGGCGACGAGCGCGAAGGTGCTGCTGACCGGCCCGTCGACGTACTGCTCGGTGTCGAGGTGGCAGACCAGGCCGACGACCATGAAGGCCAGCGAGACACCCAGGCCGATACGCAGGTCGCGCGCCTCGTCGATCGCGGTGACGCCGGTGCGCGAGCCGGTCGGGATCCGCAGCGGCAGGAGCCGTCCCAGGCGCAGCGCGGCGATCCCGGCGCCGGCGGCGAGGAACGGCAGGAACGGCACCGCGTAGCGAGCATGGATCCAGCCGCCCCCGGCGATGAAGCCGGCGACGTTGACCAGGATCAGCAGGCAGTAGCCACCCAGGAGCGCCCAGATGGCCAGGTCCTGGCGGTGCTGCATCGTGCTCTGCGGGGCGAGCTGGATGCGCCGCAGGACTCCCGTACGACGCGGGTTGGCCTTCGCGGCGGCATCGAGCACCAGGCCGACCACGGTGAGCGTCAGCACGATGACGGCCGCCTGGCTCCAGGTGTTGGCGATGTTGCCGTCGGTCCACAGGCTGCCGAGCAGATGCCCGTAGAACTCCGGGTTGACCAGCTGGAACAGGGTGGTGCCGTTGGGCTCGCGCCCGAACTTCTCGAAGAGCGAGCCCGACGCGGTCGGGTCACCGTAGATCTGGATGTTGCGCACGTAGAACCAGCCGAACACGACCACCGGCGCCATCCCGATACAGGCCGCGATCCCGACAGCGCGCCAGAACGTACCGCGCAGGAACGTACGCAGCGACGGCTCCCGCAGCCACATGGCCACCAGCACGCAGACGCCGAGGAAGAGGACCGCGACCAGGCCGGTGGAGCGGAACCCGGCGGCCGCGACACCGACCGCGGCCGCGGCGATCAGGCGCTCGCGGGTCACTCCCCGGCGGATCATCCGGAACCCGAGATAGAGGGTCATGAACGCCGCCGCCGAGGACCAGCCGTCGTTGTAGATCCCGCCTCCCACGAAGGTCATCGCGCCGCAGCCGATGCACATCGCCGAGGCGATCACCGGCACCGCCGGGCGTCGTGGCACCAGCTCGCGCGCCAGCAGGCCGACCATGATCGTGGTCAATGCGAACCCGAGGGCATTGAGCAGCCGCATCCCGAGCAGCGTCAGGCCCGGCGATCCGACCGCGTCGCCGAGCCAGACCAGCGGCAGGCTCATCGCGTAGAACAGCGGCGGGTGGTTGGCGACCCAGATGTCGCGGTGAGCCTCATCGGCCCCGAACAGGCTCTCGGCCAGCTGCGGGTAGCGCGCCGGGTCGTCGGGGATGTCGGTGTCGATCGTCGGCAGAGTCCCCTGGGACAGCGCCACCGCGTACGCCGCATGGGCCCGCTCGTCGGCCTTGAACAGGGCCGGCATCGCGATCGCCACCTGGGCGCTCATCGCGAAGCCGAGCACACCCAGCAGCAGGACGCAGATCGTGGATTGGGACATCGAGACCCGTGGAACAGTCACGCCAACGACGGTAATCGCCGAAACTGACGAGACACACGAGCCACGGCTCACGGGCGGTGAACAGCACGCGACGGGAGGGTGAGCGAAGGTTGACGCAAAACTCGGTCGCATCGGTCCTTGACGGGCCGATAGCGTCCGGAGGTGTCATGACTACTTCACCGCAGCGGTCGTCGCCGCACCACATCGCCATGGTCGCCTCCCCCGCGATCAGCCATCTCCTGCCGAGTGTCGAGCTGATCAAGGAGCTGGTCGCGCGCGGCCACCGGGTCACCTACGCCACCCACGAGTCGATGTCCGACGCGATCAAGCCGACCGGGGCCGAGCTGGTTCCGGTGCCGACGGTGCTGCCCGTCGAGGACCGGCTCTGGCCCGAGGACCCGGTCGCCGGGATGGGCGTATTCCTCGATGACGCCATTCAGGTGCTCCCGCATCTGGAGGCGTTCTACGGAGCCGAGCCGGCCGACCTCTACCTCTACGACATCGGCGGCTATGCCGCCCGGGCTCTCGCGGAGAAGCAGCAGCGTCCGTTCGTGCAGCTCTCGCCGACGTTCGTCGCCTGGGACGGGTACGCCGAGGAGGTCGGTGCCCAGGTGCGGCAGCTGCCGGGCTACGGCGGCTACCTGGACCGGTTCCGGGCCTGGCTCGCGGACGCCGGGGCAAGCACTCGTGACCCGGAGACGTTCGCCGGGGCACCGAAGCGGGCCCTCGCCCTCATTCCGCGGGCGATGCAGCCCAACGCCGACAAGGTCGACGAGGAGGTCGTCACCTTCGTCGGACCGTGCTTCGCGCTCGACTCCGACGAGACCTGGACCCGCCCCGCCGGCGCCGATCGCGTCCTGCTGGTCTCCCTCGGCTCGGCCTACACCGCCGACGCGGGCTTCTTCCGCGCCTGCATCGAGGCGTACGCCGCCCTCCCCGGCTGGCACGTCGTGATGTCGATCGGCACCCAGCTCGACCCGGCCGACCTCGGCGACCTCCCCGGCAACGTCGAGGTCCACTCCTGGCTGCCGCAGCGCGCCGTCCTCGCCCGTGCCGACGCGTTCGTCACGCATGCCGGGATGGGTGGAAGCAGCGAGGGTCTGATGGCAGGCGTCCCCATGGTCGCCGTCCCACAGGCGGTCGACCAGTTCATGAACGCCGACCGTCTCGTCGAGCTCGGCGTCGCCCGCCGGATCGACGCCGAGGACGTCACTGCCGCTGCACTGCGTACGGCACTGCTCGAGCTGCTCGACGACCCCGACCGCGCCGCGCGCTCGGCTCAGCTGCGTGCCGACGCGATCGCCGAGGGCGGCACCAGTCGCGCCGCGGACCTGATCGAGTCCATGCTCGCTGGTTGATCCAGCACCCCGCTGGTCGAGGGCCACTTCGTTCAGACCCTCGGGTGAGCGAGCGGGTCGAGACCAACACGGTCCCATCGAGCGCCGATGGGACCGTGTTCGTCTCGACACGCCTTCGCCTAGCGGCTCCGGCGGCTCGACCAGCGGTTTTACTTCGTTGCTTCCATCATCTGCCTGAGTTCCTTCTTGAGGTCGGAGATCTCGTCGCGCAGACGGGCGGCGACCTCGAACTGGAGCTCGGCGGCGGCGCCCTTCATCTGCTCGGTGAGGTCGCCGATGAGCTGGGCCAGGTCGGAGGAGGGGAGGCCGACGAGGCCGCGCTCGCGGGCCTCGCGGGCGGCGTCGCCGAGCATCGGGGTCGGGGACTTGGCAGCGGTCTTGCCGGCGCGGCCCTTGGCCTCGGTGCCAGCCCAGGTGTTGAGCAGCTCTTGGGTGCTCTCCTCCTCGCGGGCGAGCATGTCGGTGATGTCGGCGATCTTCTTGCGCAGCGGCTGCGGGTCGATGCCGTTGGCCTCGTTGTAGGCCGTCTGGATCGCGCGGCGGCGGTTGGTCTCCTCGATCGCCGACTCCATGGAGGGGGTGATCTTGTCGGCGTACATGTGCACCTGACCGGAGACGTTTCGGGCCGCACGGCCGATGGTCTGGATCAGCGACTTGTCCGAGCGCAGGAAGCCTTCCTTGTCCGCGTCGAGGATCGAGACCAGCGACACCTCGGGAAGGTCGAGACCCTCACGGAGCAGGTTGATGCCGACCAGGACGTCGTACTCCCCCAGCCGCAGGTCGCGGAGCAGCTCGATCCGCTTGAGCGTGTCGACCTCGGAGTGGAGATATCGCGTGCGGATCCCGGCATCGAGGAGATAGTCGGTGAGGTCCTCGGACATCTTCTTGGTGAGCGTGGTGACCAGGACGCGCTCGTTCTTGGCGACCCGGTCGTTGATCTCGCCGATCAGGTCGTCGATCTGGCCCTTGGTCTGCTTGATGATCACCTCGGGGTCGATCAGGCCGGTCGGGCGGATGATCTGCTCGACCACATCAGGGTCGCCGCCGTCGCGGCTGACCAGGTCCAGCTCGTAGTTGCCCGGGGTCGCGGAGAGGTAGATCGTCTGGCCGATCCGCTCCAGGAACTCCTCCCACTTCAGCGGGCGGTTGTCCTGGGCGCTGGGCAGCCGGAAGCCGTGCTCGACCAGGTTTCGCTTGCGGGACATGTCGCCCTCGTACATCCCGCCGACCTGCGGGACCGCGACGTGGGACTCGTCGACAACGAGGACGAAGTCCTCCGGGAAGTAGTCGAGCAGACAGTTGGGCGCCGAGCCCCGCTCACGGCCGTCGATGTGCATCGAGTAGTTCTCGATCCCGGAGCAGGACCCGACCTGGCGCATCATCTCGATGTCATAGTTCGTACGCATCCGCAGCCGCTGCGCCTCGAGCATCTTGCCCTGCTTCTCGAAGGTGCTCAGCTGCTGGTCGAGCTCGGCCTCGATGCCGTTGATAGCGCGCTCCATGCGCTCGGGGCCGGCGACGTAGTGGGTCGCGGGGAAGACGTAGAGCTCCTGGTCCTCGGTGAGGACCTCTCCGGTGACGGCGTGCAGCGTCATCAGCCGTTCGATCTCGTCGCCGAAGAACTCGATCCGGACCGCGTGCTCCTCGTAGACCGGGAAGATCTCCAGGGTGTCGCCGCGCACTCGGAACGTGCCCCGGGTGAAGGAGAGGTCGTTGCGGGTGTACTGGATCTCCACCAGTCGCCGCAGGATCGAGTCGCGGTCGTGCTCCTCCCCCACCCGCAGCCGGAGCATCCTGTCGACGTACTCCTGCGGGGTGCCGAGGCCGTAGATGCAGGAGACGGTCGAGACCACGATGACGTCGCGCCTGGTCAGCAGCGAGTTGGTGGCCGAGTGGCGCAGCCGCTCGACCTCCTCGTTGATCGAGGAGTCCTTCTCGATGTAGGTGTCCGTCTGGGGGACGTACGCCTCAGGCTGGTAGTAGTCGTAGTAGGAGACGAAGTATTCGACCGCGTTGTCCGGGAAGAGCTGGCGCAGCTCGTTGGCGAACTGAGCGGCGAGGGTCTTGTTGGGCTGTAGCACCAGCAGCGGGCGCTGCAGCTGCTCGGCGGTCCAGGCGACCGTCGCCGTCTTTCCGGTGCCGGTCGCGCCGAGCAGGACGACGTCCTTGACGCCGCCCTCGATCCGCTTGGTGATCTCCGCGATCGCGGCGGGTTGGTCGCCCGAGGGCCGGTAGTCGGAGACCACCTTGAACGGGGCGACACGACGCTCGAGATCGGTGACAGGACGCATGACAACCAGGCTACGCGGGACCACCGACATTCGAGCCTGCGCCGTCGCGAGGAACGAGCGACGGCGCAACGCGAGAAGGTCGAGCGAGCGCAGCGGGTGAGCTTGCGAACCCGCGAAGCGGGTCGAGACCCGTGCTGTTTCCCGGAGCATCACCACGCGGCCGCCAGGCGAGCGGGAGGAGCAGGGCAGCGAGCGCACAGAATGCGCCAACTAGAAGAATGACGTACGGCACCGGTCGGATCTCGGGAAGCATGAGATCGACCCCGAGACGGATCTGGGTGCGCACCCAGACGGCGAAGGTGGCGGCCGCCATCCCCACCAGGAACGCCGAGATCAGCACTGCCGCGATCTCCTCACGCCGACGGATCTCGCCCCACGGCAGCGCGTCGACGATGGCCAGCAGGCCGACCGAGAGCACGATCGCTACCAGCGGCATGATCGTCATCAGGTAGCGCTCGTGCGGGTTGCCGCCGCCGGAGCGGAACTGGGCGAGGTTGACGATGATGACGAAGGCGTGCGCGATCAGCACGAGCAGACCGACGGTCGCCACCGAGGGGACTCGGGGAGCGCTGACGACGAGACCCCGCTCGCGACCGTGGTCCCGCAGACGCGCGACGACCCCCAGGGCCAGTCCGAGCAGAGCGACGAAGGTGATGGCGTCGATCACCCAGTGCAGCGACGTGCCGCGCAGCTGGATCGGCACCCACAGGTGGTCGTACCAGCCGTGCCAGAAGCGCGGCGCGGTCATCACCTCGAACCAGGTGTCGACCTGCACCCGCTGGTAGCGCTCCAAGAGCGCCGAGCTCGCGGTCGCATCGCCGTAGAGCACGATGTTGCGTACGTAGAACCAGCCGATCGCCAGGCCGGGCACCCCGGTGGCGATCGCGGTCAGCCAGGTCGCCCGGAGGAAGCCCTTCCAGGTGCGGTCGCGAAGCAGCAGCGTCACCCCGAGCGCGGCACCGCACATGATCACCGTGATCACGCCGGGCGCCTTCGTCGCGGCGGCCAGGGTGCCGGCGACAGCCATCACGATCATCCGGTTCCGGGTGACCCCGAGGCGGAGGATGCGCAGGGTCGCGAGCACGGTCAGCGACGAGGCCGCCACCGCCATGCTGTCGTTCATGATGAACCCCGCCGCGATCGCCAGCACCGCCGGCGAGGCCGTGATCGCGGTGGCGAGCATCGCGGCGGCCGGGCGCCGTGGGGTGACCTCGAAGGCGATCAGCCCGACCAGGAACACCAGCACCGCGTACGCCAGAGCGCTCATCGCCCGCATCCCGGCGATCAGCACCTGCGGGCTGTCGAGCGCGTCGGCGAGGGCGACCCATGGCGCGCCGAGGAGGTAGTAGAGCGGCGGGTGGTTGGCGGTCCAGATCAACCGGTGGCGATCGAACTCCTCCCGGTTCGCGCCCCGGGTGATCTGCGGGAAGCGGTCCCGATCGTGCGCCACAGGCGTGTCGATCGTGGGCAGGTCGCCCGCGTGGAGCGAGATGGCGTACGAGGCGTTCGGGCCCTCGTCACGCGCGTGGTACGACAGCGCCTGGGTGGTGGCGACGTAGAGGCTCATCGAGGCCGCGAACGCGGCCAGCAGGGCGAGCACCGTGACCAGTCTGGCCGACGGCCTGGCGGGCGCGTCCGTCGGCTCGGCGCTCAGCACCGCAGCGGCATGGCTCATCACATGGCTCCCGTGGTCGGACGGCGTCATGAGCCGCACCCCCGTGAGCTCGCGTCGAACCGTAGGACACCTCGATGGAGCAGTGGTGGACGCCGTGCGGAATCAGAGGGTGAACGCCTGGCGAACCTCGTCCTCCGTCAGCCCGTAGTCGGCCAGGCTGTAGGCGTGCTTGGGCCGGGCGCTCCCCGAACGCGACTCGGCGTCGATGCGGGAGACCTCGGCTCGCGCCGCGTCGCTCCAGGGGATGTCGAAGTGGGCGTAGATGTTCTCGACGGTGCCGACCGGGTCCTTGACGAACCCGCGGTAGTCGACGTCGAGGAACTGCGCCGGGTCGTACCGCTTCCGGGTCTCACCGAAGGAGCGCCACGAGCGGGAGAGCATCTCGAGCTGGGTCTGGCCGATGGTCTCCCCGACGAACGTGGTCGACATGCCAGTGGTCGCCTCGGCGGAGAGCGAGCAGCCGGAGGCGACCGAGACGACCGGGTCGCGGTGGGTGACCACCACGAGCGCGTCCGGGTAGACCTCCATCAGCGCCTCGAGGGCGACCAGGTGCGAGGGGTTCTTGAGCACCCACCGCTTGTCGGTGTCGTTGAGCCCGATGAGCTGCAGGGTGCGGCGGTGCAGCTCGTACGCATCGCGCCAGTCCTGCTTCGCCAGCCAGGCCGAGTAGCGCGGGACGTGGGCCAGCGACTCGAACGAGATCGACTTGCCGCTCTGGCGCAGCACCCTCCAGCACTCCTCGACGCTGGTGGCGTCCATGTAGTGGATCCCCATGAACTCGGGGTTGGTGACGTGGTGCTGCCGGTAGGCGCCCTGCAGGGCGTTGAAGACCGGGTCCTGCGCCCAGGTCTCGCGCGGAGGTCGTGGCTGGGGGAACTCGGTCAGCCAGGTCTCCAGACCCTGGTGCGCGGGGTCGGCGGCCAGGAGCCGGTGCAGGGCGGTGGTGCCGGTGCGGACGAGGCCGGTGACGAAGATCGGACGCTCGATGCGTACGTCCTGGTGCTGGGGGAACTCCGCGAGCCGGGCCTGCGTCATGAGCCGGCCCACGAGGGCCGACTTCACCTGGGACCGATGGAAGTAGTTGCCGACCGGGGTCAGCCCGGCCTCGGGCGAGGCGAGGTCCTCGACCAGGAGCCGAAGCCCCTCCTCGTGGTCGGTCCCGCCGAAGGTGCTCAGCCCGGTGGTGCGGACAGCGGCGGCGCAGATGTCCTCGTACGTCCCGACATCCGCCCGCTCACGGGGCGCCGCCTCAGTCATGGAACTCCCCGCAGTCCACGTTGAGCACCGTCCCGGTGACCGCGGAGGCCAGATCGCTGCCCAGGAACAGCGCCGCCCGGGCGACCTCCTCGGGGGTGGCGAGGCGCTTCAGGTCGGTGGGAGCGGCCTTCTCGGCGTACACCTCCTCGTGGGTACGCCCCGACTCCGAGGCCATCCAGTCGAAGTAGGCCTTGTTGACGTCCTCGTAGATGTAGGACGGCGCGACGGAGTTGACCCGGATGCCGCGCGGGCCGAGCTCGGTGGCCAGCGAGGAGGCCAGATGGGCGAGGGCGCCCTTGGAGAGCTTGTAGCCCGCGAACTCCGGCTGGCTCTGGTAGAGCACCGCGGAGTTGATCATCACGATCGCGCCACCCGGCTTGTCCGGGGTGGCCGCGAGCGTGTCGGCGAAGAGCGCCGATAGCCGAAGCGGGGCGTACACGTTGGACTCCTGGGCCAGCCGGAGCGCGTCGAGCGGGATCTGGGTGAGCGGATCCATCGGCGGGATGCCGAAGGCGTTGTTGAGGAGCACGTCGACGTGCCCGAACTCCTCCAGCGCGGCGTCGACCAGGTGTCGGCGCGCATCCTCGTCGGTGATGTCGGTCGGCACCACCAGCGCACGTCGTCCATGCTCCTCGATGACGCCGGCCATCTTCTGCAGTCGCTTCTCGGTGCGGCTGGCGAGCACCAGGTCGGCGCCCATCAGCGCAGCCTGCTCGCCCAGCGAGCGGCCGAGGCCGGGGCCGACCCCCGAGAGCACGACGACCTTGCCATCCAGGAGTCCAGTCATGGCGCCTAGACTAGAACGTGTTTCACTTTTGCGGAAGGGGTCAGGTCGGGAAGCTGAACCTGGCGACCTCGTCGACCCAGGCGGCGTACGCCCCGACCTCCTGCGGCACCTGCTGAGCCCTGACGAGGTCGGCGTGGGCACGGAGCACACGGGACCAGTCGGCGCACGAGCCACAGGTGGCCCGCCCGCAGCCCGCGGTGTGCTCGCGCGCGACCTTCTCGAGCAGCTTCCGGAACGTCGTCCCGTCTTCGCCCGCCGCCAGCGACTCGACGACGGCCCCGAGCACCTGGACGGCCTGCGCCGGCGCCCCGACCAGGATCGCCATCAGGATCCCGAGGGCTTGGTGGCCGGCCGGCTCGGTGCTCACGCTCGCCACCGGGGCCGTGCGCGCCAGCCGATAGACCGCGAGCAGCTTCCGGGCCGCTCCGGGCGTCGGGCAGAACCTGGCCAGCTCGCTCGCGAACAGCGCCTCGCCCGGGGTCATCTCGAAGCTCTCGACCGGACTGGTACGCCCGGTCCGATCGCCCGTGCCGGCGGCCAGCGCGGCCGGCCACGACGGCACCGCCTGACGCATCAGCGACCGCATGAACCGCACCGCGGGGTCACCCGCGAACGCCCGCAGCCCGAACGGCACGTCGAAGACCCGGGAGAGGTACGCCGCGGGCTCCGCCACTCGGCCCCCGATCGCTCGACGCAGCGTCTGGGCGTCCACGGCCGCCACAACCGCGACACCCTCCTGGCTGCTCAGCTCGTCGATCGCCTGCAGCACCCCGGCCGCCGTGGCCGGGTCGCACCTGTCCAGGTCGTCGACGTAGACGATGGTGCGGCTCGCCACCGGCCCTCTCGGCGAGCCGGCCGGCGGGCGCGGCGGTGGTCCGGGCGGGGCTGCCCGCAGCGCTGCCTCGTAGGCCGCGACCTCACGGTCCATGGCCGCCAGGGCCATCGTGGTGCTCATCGGCTGCGCGCGCCGCTTCCCGCGGTGCCCGTCGTCCTCCGGTACGCCCGCGAGCGCGGCCCGCAGCTCGGCGGTCCGCCGCTGTGCGGCCTGATGCTTCGCCACCAGCGGCGGCGGCTCGCTCTTCCCGGCGCTCCGCACACTCTCGAGCACCGCGCCCGCCACGTCTCCCTCGGCGTACTGGCGGGCGTCGATACGTACGTGGGTGGTGCGGGCGGGGTAGGTCTCGTCGTTCTCGGCGAGCCACTCGATGCGCTCCTGGACCTTCCGCAGGAAGGTCGACCGGCCGCTGCCGGGCTGTCCCTGGACGGCGACCGAGATCGGGAGCTGGGTGCGCGCGGAGGCGAGCAGGCGGGCCAGCCGGTCGACGTCGGCCCGGTGTCCGAGGACGTCGTCGTCGGTCTGGTCGAGCACCGGCGCGGGGGCGATCACGGGTGCCGCCACCGGCTCGATCACGGGCTCGATCACGGGCTCGATCACAGGGCCGGTGACGATCGGCACCTCGGCCGTGTCCCCCGCCCCCGGCGACTCGGTCGGCGACACGACCGGGTCCGGAGCGACCTCGGCGACCTCGATCACATCGTCCCGAGGCTCGGACATGTCCGCGAGCGGCGTGACCGTCAGCCCGAGCTCCTCCTCGACCGCCTGGAGAGCCTTGGCGAAGTCGGCGGCACTCCAGTGCCGTCCGGCCCGGCGCTTGAACATCGCCTTGCGCAGCGCCTCGTCGAACGACGCCGGGACGTCGTCGCGCTCGATGGGCAGCGGGTCGTACTCCCGGATCCGCTCCGACAGCGCCGCGGGGGCGTTGCCACCGCCCGGCCCCTCGAACGGCGTACGTCCCGCCAACAGCGTGTAGCAGGTCGCGGCCAGGCTCCAGATGTCCGCCCAGCCGCTCGGCTCGGGCGGATCGGAGAGCATCTCCGGAGCCATCCACGGCAGCGAGGTCGAATCGGTGCCGCCGGGGCGCCCGGCCGAGGAGAGACCTCCGAAGCCGACCAGCTGCGGCTCACCGCCACTGGTCAGCAGGATGTTGGCCGGCTTGACGTCGCCGTGCAGGATCCCGTGCCGAGCGGCGACGTCGAGCGCGCCCGCGATCTTGATCGTGATGCTCAAGGCCTCGGCGACCGAGAGCCGCTCGCGCTGCCAGCGGGCCTGCAGATCGCCCCCGGCGCGATGATCCATCACCACGAAGCACCGGTCGTCGTCACTGACGCCGACAGCGTGCAGCGGCAGCACATGGGGATGGGCGGCGAGCTCGGCGACCTCCTTGGTCTCCTTGGCGAGCGCGTCCTGGGTCTCGCCGCTGAGCCGGTCGTTCCAGACCTTGACGACGACGTCGACCTTCTCCTGCGGCCACTCGTAGAGGAAGACCTCGGAGGAGCCGCCTGCGCCGATCAGCCGACGATGACGGAAGCCCGGGATCGTCGGTGGCTCGTGGTGGGGACTGGCCATGGGCGGCAAGCATAGGCGTCCTACGCCTTCGCGTCGCGCCCCCTCCTCAGCTGAATTGAATGGCTTCGGGCTTACCGCTTCAGCTAAGCATCCTGCGCGCAACCGACCGCTGACGTGCAGTGATCCGCTCGGCATACCCCCCGGGGCTCAACGTCTCGGTGTGCGGCAGCAGGTCGCGTACGTCATCCATGGCCACCTTGTGCACCACGGGCCCGTCGGCGGCAGTGAGGTCGCGTTCGAGCCGCTGCCAGCGCAGCATCAGCGAGCCGGTGCGGTGGCCGGTGGTCTCGAGCCAGTTCGCGATCGGCTTGCCATCCAGGGGTGGGTGCTCGGAGATCACGAAGCGCATCACGCCGTCGGGATCGGTGACGGCCTGGGCCTTGGTGAGGCTGGTCTGGTGGGTCTCGTAGTCGGTCGAGGCGTACCAGTCGGAGCCGACCTGGATGCCCTGGTAGCTGCAGTCGTCACAGCGCGGTACCTCCACCACGAGCGCCTCGTCCTCGGCCAGCTCGTAGTGACCGATCGAGGAGAACTGCGACTCCAGCCCGCCCGGCGTCCGGGCCGGGAAGGTGAGGGTGTTGACCGGCTCCTTGTACTGGAAGAACTGGGGGAAGGCGAACCAGGTCTGTATCGAGCCGGTCAGCGACCGGGCGGCGACCTCGTACTTCTTCCGGAGCAGCTCCTGGGTGAGCGGGCGGCGCGGCCGGCCGAGGGTGTCGGGGCGCTCGATGGTGATCGTGCCGCGGGTCTCGGTGTCCCAGTCGTTGAAGACCTCGCGCACGATCAGGGTCTTCGCGCCCGGCTCGGCGGTGTAGGTGAACTCGAAGGACCCGTTGTCGTCGAGCTGGAGCTTGCGGTCGTCGAACGCCATCAGGCTGGTCGCGGCGGAGTCCGCGGTGTAGGCGCCGCCCATCACCTGGAAGGAGAGGTCGGCGCTCGTCCCGCGCCGCCCGCGGACGACGTACTCGACGCCCTCTCGCAGGTAGGCGTTGAAGTAGATGGCGTCGGGGTTGTCGAGACCCTGCTTGGAGAACTGGTGGGTCGGATTCACGAAGAGCGGCTGCTCGAGGTCGTAGTCGAACGCCGTCTGCATCGCCATCCGGATCCGGCCGGAGAGATACTCATATCCCTCGAGCCGGTCTGCCTCGGTGCGGATGAACTGCGCGTTCGCGATCAGCTCCTCCGCCTCCGCGATCGCCCGCTGCAGCGGCTCGGTCAGGCCGTACGCCGCGCTCTGTTCGGTCACTGTGCAGCCTTCGCGATGATGTTCTCCCCGTACCACTCCAGGTGCTTGATCTTCTTCTCCAGCGGCTCGGGGTCGGCGCCCTTCACATACGGGTCGCGGAATCCGACGATGCAGTCGGTGACGCCCTTGTCCTCGAGCCGCTTGATCCCGTCGAGGTCGTACGCGTCGTAGCTGATCACGTGGACCTCGAAATCGTCCCGGGTGTCACCCTCCTCGCGCCGGATCTCGGCGAGGCGGACCAGGAGGCGGTCGAGCTCCTCACCGTCGCCGCCGGCGTGCATCCAGCCGTCGCCCTTGAGGACCGCTCGGCGCAGTGCGGCGTCGGCGTGACCGCCGACGAGGAGCGGGATCTTCTCGGTCGGCGCGGGGCGCTGCTGGAGCGGGGCGAACTCGTAGAACTCGCCCTCATAGCCGAAGAAGTCGCCGGAGGGATCGGTGAGGCCGCGCAGGATGTCCATGCACTCGTCCATCCGCTTGCCGCGGCGCTTCCAGTCGACGCCGAGGGCGGCGAAGTCCTCCGGCCACGGGGACAGGCCGACGCCGAGTCCGAGCCGGTTGCCGGAGAGGAAGGCGAGGCTCGAGGCCTGCTTGGCGGCCAGCACCGGCGGGCGTACGGGCAGCTTCACCACGAACGGCGTCAGGCGCAGCGTCGTGGTCACCGCGAAGAGATGGGCGCACAGGATGAACGCCTCGATGAACTCCTTGCCCTGCAGGAACTCCCGGTCGCCGGTATCGGTGTAGGGATAGGTGGAGTCGGACTCCTCGGGATAGATCAGGCTGTCGGCCACCGTCATGCTGGTGTAGCCGGCGGCCTCCGCCGCTTGGGCGAGCGGTGCGTAGTAGTCGGCCTGCGTCATTGCCTCGGCATAGGTGAAGCGCATGTGCCAACACTAGAACGCGTTCTAAGTTTCTGCCAGAGTGTTCGTCATGTCGCCTTCTCTCGAACGTCCCGCAGGCCTCGACTCGCCGCTGACGGCGAGATTCATCAAGTACGCCGCCCGCGCCAACACCGCGCTGTTCAAGCTGACCAACGGCCGGATCGGCGGCACGTGGCGGGTGATGGCCGGCTGGCGCAAGCCCGCTCCGGTCCTACTGCTCGAGCACATCGGCCGCAAGTCGGGCCGCACCTTCACCACTCCCCTGCTGTTCATGCGCTCGGGCTCCGATCTCGTGGTCGTCGGCTCCCAGGGCGGGCTTCCGAAGGACCCGCAGTGGGTCGCCAACCTGCGCGCTCAGCCCGACGTGGCGGTCCGCGTCCCTCGTCGCGGGCGCCGGCTCGTCCGGGCACGCGTCGCCGACTCCGAGGAGCGGGCCGCGCTGTGGCCGCGGCTGCTGGAGACGTACGCCGACTTCGAGACCTACCAGACCTGGACGGACCGGGAGATCCCGGTCATCGTCCTCTCGCCCCGCTGAAGGAGAGACATTCATGGACGTTCAAGAGCTGATCGACCGCGCCGAGATCACCGACGCACTGACCCGCTACACCCTGGCCGTCGACGACGGCGACTGGGACGCGCTCGACACGGTCTTCGCCGCCGACGCGACGATCGACTACTCCGAGTCCGGCGGTACGGTCGGCGAGCTCGCCGAGGTCAAGAAGTGGCTCGCCGAGATGCTGCCCGCGTTCTCCCAGAAGCGTCTGCACACCATCGGTCAGGTCGGCATCACGTTCACGGACGAGGGCGCGGCACCGGATGCCTCAGGCTTCGCTTCGGCAGAGGTCGTGGCGTACTTCGACAACCCGATGGTCATCTCCGACGGGTCCGGCGGCGAGCGCGTCGTCGAGGTGGGCGGTCGCTACCGCCACTTCTTCGTGCGTACGCCGGAGGGTTGGCGCTCGCGCCACCTCCACGAGGAGGTCTTCTGGACCCGCGGCTTCTGAACCCTCAGGCCGCGCGACCCCGGATCACCCAGTCCGCGAGCCCGGAGAGCGGCACCAACAGCTCCCGGCCGCGTTCGCTCAGTCCGTACTCCACACCCGGCGGCACCGTCGGGAAGACCGTACGCGTCACGATCCCCTCCTCCTCCAGGACGCGCAGCGTCCGGGTGAGCATGCGCTGGCTGATCCCCTCGACCCGGCGCCGCAGCTCGTTGTAGCGATGCGGGCGCTCGGCCAGCATCATCACGATCAGCAGCGTCCACTTGTCGCCGAGCATCTGCACGGCCTGCGTCACCGGACAGTCCTCGTACTCACCCGCCGGGACCTTCGCCGGCAGTCCTGGCCCGAGCGCCGCGCTCACGATGTGCCGGGGCACATCGGTGTTCCCATCTGACATTGAAGTGCCTTCTTCCGCGAACGCCGCTCGGCGGCGAGGGTTGCTGACATCAGCAACCTATCCATGAGGGAGAAGAAGATGAGCACGATCGCGGTCCTCGGCGCCGGCCCCGGCCTCGGAATGTCGGTGGCGAGGAGGTTCGCCAAGGAGGGGTACGCCGTCGGGCTGGTCTCACGCAGCACGGACCGGCACCCGGGCTACCTGGAGGAGCTGTCGGCGAGCGGCGTACCCGCTGTCGCGGTCGCCGCTGACCTGCGGGCTCCAGGCGCCGCGGCGAATGCTCTCGCGGAGATCACGGCGGCTCTCGGACCGATCGACGTCGTCTACCACGGCCCCGGCGCCCAGAACCTGAGCGCACCCACGGTCGGGATCCTCGAGACCCAGCCTGCCGACATCCGACGTGCCATGGCCGAGACCCTCGAACCGGCCGTCGAGGTGGCCAACCTGGCCCTCCCCACGATGCGCTCGCGCGGCCGCGGCGCGCTGGTGTACGTCTCCGGGCTCAGCGCACTCGTCCCCCTGCCCTTCCTCGGCCCCTACGCCCCGGCCTCAGGCGCCCTGCGCACCTACGCCCGCACGCTGGCCGCCGCCGCAGCCGAGGACGGAGTGCACGTCGGCTCCCTCGTCGTCGGCGGCCTGATCGAGCGCGGCGACATCCACCGGATGCTCACCGACCCCGCCACCCCCGCCCCCTACGCCACTCTCGACCCTGACGAGCTCGCCGGCGCGGTCTGGCGCCTGGCCTCAGGAACCGAGGACGAAGTGGTCTTCGACGTGCTCACGCAGGACCCGGCAGAGGGCTGACATCGCTCCTGGGTCCGTCAACGCGCCTCGAGGTGGTCGATGATGGCGCGGGTGATGATCTCCGGCTGCTGGGCGTTGGCCAGGTGCGCCGAGTCGGGGACCACCAGGAGCCGGCCGTCCTGGACGGTATCGGCGATGGCCTCCAGGTGCGGGGGCGGCGTGGCGGGGTCGTCGGCACCGGCGATGGCCAGGGTCGGGGCGGTGATCGCCGGGAGGTCGCCGCGCAGGTCCATCGCGGCGATGACCTCGCAGCAGCCGGCGTAGCCCTCGTCCGGGGTGGCAGCGACCGTGGCCTCGCAGGTCGCCTTCACCTCGGGGTTCGCCTCGAGGAAGCCCGGCGTGAACCAGCGGGCGACGACCGCCTCGGCGACGGCCTGAGTGCCGTCGGCTCGCACCGTGGCGGCACGGTCGTGCCAGGCGGAGGAAGGGGTCAGATGTGCTCCGGTGCACAGGAGGACGAGGCGGTCGACGCGCTCGGGGTTGCGCGTGGCGAGGCGCATCCCGGTCATGCCACCGAGCGAGAGGCCCACTAAGTGGGCCCGCTGGACACCGAGGCGGTCCAGGAGGGCGACGACGTCGTCGGCCAGGTCGTCGATCGAGTACGGGCCGGGAGGTACCGGCGAGCGACCGTGTCCCCGGGTGTCGTAGCGCACCACGCGGAAGTGCCGCTCGAGGTCGGGCAGGTTCTCGTCCCACATCGCGTGGGTCGCCCCCAACGAGTTGGACAGCACCACCACCGGACCGTCCGGCCGGCCCGAGACGACGTGGTGCACTCGGATGGGTTCGTAGGTGGCGTCCATGCCCGAGAATCTAGGATCGCCGACCTGTTGTTGGGAAGTATCGATTCGCGGGCGATTGATACGCCCGGCGTATCAACCTCCGCGCGGCGCGCTCAGCCGAGACCCGGACGGGCGTGCAGCCCGCCACCGGACTCGTAGAGCAGACCCTTGTCCTTGATGAGCTGGCCCGCGGCGGCCAGGATCGGGCTGTCGCCCACGGCGGAGCCGGCCATCGAGGCGATCGCCTCGAACATCTTGATCGCGGCGTCGTCGACAGCCGGCCAGTTCCACTCCGAGGGAGCGGCACCGATCGGCTCCACAGCGTGCCAGCGAGCCGCACGGGCCTCGGCCATCGTGTTGAGCGTGCTCCAGCCGAGGCCGCCGAGACCGACGACGCCACCGAAGTTGAGCCCGATCAGACCCCAGCCGTTGCACCGGTACTCGAAGGCCGAGGGACCGAACTCCGACTCCTCCAGCTCGACCCGGGTGATCACCGGCTCGGGGCCGGTGTTGGGGGCGTACAGCTTGAACGCGGGCCTCGCGGCGAGCAGCGAGGCTGATGCCGTCGTGGTGATCTCGGTCAACGGCTGGCCAGGTGCCGAGTAGGCATCGAAGACTCGGAAGCCGAGGTCGAGGGCATAGCCGACGACGAAGCGCCGATCGTCCTGGGCGGCGTAGAAGTTGCGATTGAACACGTTGGGGGAAACCTCGCTTGAGCCCTACCGGTCAGCCGACGACGTTCCTCGGGGTGACACGGTGGGATGTGGTTCGGGCAGCGCGACACTATCGCGCCGCGCGTCTCGACCTGGCAACCGGTTGGTGATCTGTGTCTCTCGCGAGTCCCTCAGGAGTAGGTGCCGCGGACGGTGTCGGTGGTCGGCAACGACTGGCAGCCGAGCCGGATCCCGTCGTCGAGGTCCTCCTGCTCGAGCACGTCGTTGCGCACCATCTTCACCTCACCCTCGAGCAGCCGGAACGCGCACGCCGAGCACTCGCCCTCGCGACACGAGTACGGCGCCTTCACACCCTTCGCCTCGAGGAACTCGAGCATCGGGGTGCCGGGGTCCCAGTCGTCGTACGTCGTGGTGGTGCCGTCCAGCTCGATCTCGAGCGTGGCGGGCTGCTTGGGGCCGTCGTCGACGACCTCGGTCTCCGCCTCCTTGACCGGGGCGACCTCGCCGAACGGGTTGCCGCCCAGGGAGGCGAACTTCTCCTGGTGCCGCCTCGCCCGCGGGAACTCGAGCTCCTTGAGCGCCGCGATCGTCGCCTTCATGAACGGCGCCGGCCCACAGACGAAGGCGTCGTACGTCAGACGGTCGGCCGCGAACGCCTTGAGCTGCTCACCGGTGGGCAGGCCCTGGATCGACTCGAGCCAGTGGACCACCTGGAGCCGGTCCGGGTGCTCGCTGGCCAGTCGCGCCCACTCCTCCGCGAAGATCACCGAGCGCTCGTCACGGTTGGCGTAGAAGACCACGATCCTTCCCGTGCCCTCTCGGAGGGCCGTGCGGGCGATCGAGATGATCGGGGTGACGCCCGAACCGCCGGCGAAGAGCAGGAAGTCGGCGTCGATGTCGGCAGGGGTGAAGATCCCGCTCGGCGGCAGCACGCGCAGCGTGTCGCCGGGGCGGAGGTTGTCGCAGATCCAGTTGGACGCGTAGCCGTCCACGGTGCGCTTGACGGTGACCGTGAGCGGGTCGCCCGGGGCGCTGGAGAGCGAGTAGCAGCGCGCCGCAAGGCCGTCCCGGTCGCTCGGCACGGCGACGGTGAGGAACTGGCCCGGCTTCGGCTGGAACGCGTGCCTCACGTCCTCGGGGACCTCGAAGACGATCGAGTGGGCGTCGGCGGTCTCCTTGACCACGTCGCTGACGGGCAGCAGGAAAGAGTCAGTAGCCATCCTCGGCTCCGATCTGGATCCGGCCGTCGGCGACGGCTGCTTCGATGGACGCGGCCAGACGAGGGCAGCGGGCGTGGACGAGCCGCTCGCCGTTGGCGGCGGCCTTGCGACGTACGAGGTCCGGGCACTGGGCCTGCGCCTCGGCCGTCCACTGGACGGAGGTCTGGTGCTCGCTGTTCTTCTTCACCCCGACGCAGGCGAGGCAGTCGAGGCACTCCACCTCGACCAGGCGGGCCTGGGTGTAGAGCCGCTGGTCCTCGACGGTGTCCTCGGACGTCGGGACGAACGAGGCCATCAACTGACCCCTGCGTCACTCGACTCAGGGTTCTCGCCCTTCGCTGACGACTCAGCCTCGGCCTCGATCCGGCGCAGGTTCTCGGCGACCTCCTCGTGCCAGAACTCGTTGGCCTTGGTGGTGTCGACCTCGAACTCGAAGCGGGCACGCATCTCGGGCTCGATGTCGGCGACGTCGACGTAGAACTGCTCGTACCAGCGGCGCAGCTGGTAGACCGGGCCGTCCTCCTCGCACAGCAGCGGGTTCTGCACCGGCGCCTTGTTCTCCCAGATCGCTACGTCCTGGAGGAACCCGTCGCCGAACATGTCGGCGTACTTCTTGCCGATGAAGTTGGCGGTCTTGTCGTCGAGACCCTCGGGCTTCTTGACGGTGATGCCGTACTGCAGGAGGAACGAGTCGGGGCCGGTCGGGATGTGGCAGTTGATCAGGATCACCTCGGTCACGAAGCCCTTGTAGTCGACCTCGAGCCAGTTGATCATGTACGCCGGGCCGTAGTAGGTCGCCTCGGACTTGAGGAACATCTCGGCGTCACCGTAGCCGCCGGACACGTCCGGCCGCCCTCGGGAGGCCATGTACTGCGTGGCCGTGTGGTCCTCGAAGACGTTGCGGAAGTCGGTCGGGAAGGCGAAGTGCACGTAGTAGAAGTGCGCCATGTCGACCACGTTGTCGATCAGCTCGCGGCAGTGGCTGCCCTTGATCGGGACGGTGTTCCAGATCCAGTCGGTGTAGACCTCGCGGTTGCTGACGTCGGGCAGCTCCGGCGGCAGGATGTCGTAGTCGGGCTTCGAACCCTCGGGGTCGTGCCAGATCAGCAGCGAGTCGTTGCGGATCACGGTCTCGTACGCCTTGGTGCGAGCGCGCAGCGGGACGCGGCGGGCGTAGGGGATCTGCTTGCAGCGGCCGTCGGCGCCCCAGCGCCAGTCGTGGAACGGACAGCCGACCTCGTCGCCCTTCACGGTGCCCTGAGTGAGATCGCCACCCATGTGGCGGCAGTAGCCGTCGAGCACGCCCAGCTCGCCCTTGGTGTTCTCCCAGACGACCAGCTTGCCGCCGAACGCCTCGACGGCGTGGGGCTTGCCGTCCTTGAACTCGCTGGCCAGACCCAGGCAGTGCCAACCGCGCGCGAAGCGCTCCGGCTGGGAGCCGTGGTCGAGCGTGCGGGTCTGGGTGGTGGGGTCGGCCATCGTCGTACCTTCCGCTGGGGTCTATCCAAGAAGTGGAACCTGTTCTAGTTTTATCACATGCATGTGGCCTTGACACCCGCCCAGGAGCAACTTCGCTCAGAGCTCAACTCCTATTTCGCCCAGTTGGTCACGCCGGAGCGCCGGGCTGCTCTCGCGCGGGCCTCGGGCGAGTTCGGGGATGAAGCGGACAAGGAGGTCTACCTCTCGACCATCCGGCAGATCGGCGCGGACGGCTGGCTCGGGATCGGCTGGCCGAAGGAGTACGGCGGCCAGGACCGCTCCATGGTGGAGCAGCTGATCTTCACCGACGCCGCCGCCGTGGCCGGGGTGCCGATCCCCTATCTCACGCTCAACACGGTCGGACCGACGATCATGCGGTTCGGGACCGAGGAGCAGAAGGCGTACTTCCTGCCGAAGATCCTCGCAGGCGAGCTGCACTTCTCGATCGGCTACTCCGAGCCGGGCTCCGGGACGGACCTCGCCTCGCTGCAGACTCGCGCGGTGCTCGATGAAGGGTCCGGCGAGTGGGTGATCAACGGCCAGAAGATGTGGACCTCGCTGATCCAGTATGCGGACTGGATCTGGCTCGCCTGTCGGACAGAGCCGGAGGCGTCGCGCCACAAGGGGCTGTCGATGATCCTGGTGCCGACGTCCTCCGAGGGGTTCTCGTACACGCCGGTGCAGACCGTGGCCGGGGTGGGTACCTCGGCGACCTACTACTCCGACGTGCGCGTGCCGGCGTCGAACCTCGTCTCCTCGCGCGGCGGGGGCTGGGCACTGATGACCAACCAGCTCAACCACGAGCGGGTCGCGCTCACCTCGGCGGCACCGCTGGTCCACTCGCTCGGACTCGTGAAGGAGTGGGCGCTGACCACGGTGCTCCCTGATGGCAGCCGAGTGATCGACGCCGAGTGGGTCCAGCTGGCCCTCGGGCGAGCGCATGCACGCATCGAGGCGCTCTCGCTGATCAACTGGAAGCTCGCCTCGGACGCCGACCACGGGGTCGCGCTCTCGCCGGCCGAGGCGTCGGCGACCAAGGTCTACGGCTCCGAGCTCGCGACCGAGGTCTACCGCACGCTGATGGAGATCGTCGGACCGCAGGCCGGCCTGACGGCCGACTCCCCCGGCGCCGTGCTCGCCGGCCGCTTGGAGCGGTTCCACCGCTCCTCGCTGGTCATGACCTTCGGCGGCGGAACCAACGAGATCCAGCGAGACATCATCGGCTACGTGGGCCTCGGCCTCCCCGCCGCCAAGCGCTGACCCATCCACCCGTCGGTCGAGCCGCGAGCGCCAGCGAGCGTGTCGAGACCAACACAGTCGATTGCGAGAACACCATGGACTTCTCCTTCACCACCGAATCCGACGACGCCGCCGAGCTCGCGGCCAAGATCATCGGCGATGCGACCTCGCTCGACCGGCTGCGTACGGTCGAGGCGGCTGCCGGCGACCGCGGCCGCTTCGACGCCTCCCTCTGGTCCGCCCTCGGCGAGGCCGGGCTGCTCGGGCTGCATCTGCCTGAGACGTACGACGGGGCCGGGCTCGGGCTCGTCGAGTTGTGCCGGGTACTGGTCGAGGCCGGACGGCAGGTCGCGCCGGTGCCGCTCGCCGCGCACGGGCCGTGCGGCTTGTTCCTCGCCGAGACCGCCGCGGACGCACTGACCGGCGTCGCCGACGGATCCCGGATCCTGACAGCCGCGGTCGCCGAGGAGCACTCCCACCTGCCCGACGTCCCTATGGTCGTCGCCACGGGGGACACGGTCACCGGCGTGAAGACGCTGGTCAGGGCCGGGATGATCGCCGATGCCTTCCTGGTGACCGCGGCATCCCCGGACGGCACCATCGGGGTCTTCCTGGTCGAGGCATCCGCCGAGGGTGTCGACCGCCGTGCGCAGCACACCAGCGACGGCGACGTCACTGCGCTGGTCTCGTTCGCCTCGGCCCCCGCCCGACGTGTCGGGGACTCCTCGGCCGCTGCCCGGCTCGGCTCGCTGTTGACCGTGGCGGCGGCCGCCGAGCTGCTGGGCATCACCGAAGGAGCCCTCTCGCTCACCTCGTCGTACGCCAAGACCCGGGAGCAGTTCGGCCGCGCCATCGGCACCTTCCAGGCCGTCTCCCAGCGGCTGGCCGACGGGT
The DNA here is from genome assembly GCF_045207335.1 of Nocardioides sp. NBC_00850. Lineage (NCBI taxonomy): Bacteria > Bacillati > Actinomycetota > Actinomycetes > Propionibacteriales > Nocardioidaceae > Nocardioides > Nocardioides sp. NBC_00850. The sequence goes on along the minus strand of NZ_CP108845.1, from coordinate 3,896,322 downwards.
TCATCGACGTACTCGCCCAGCGACTCACCCTCTGGCAGGCCGTCTGGAGGGTCTCCTCCGGCCTCCCCGCCGCCGACGAGGTCGCCGTCGCCAAGCTCTGGGCCGCCGACGCCGCCCACCGCCTCGCCCACACCACCGTCCACGTCCACGGCGGTGTCGGCATCGACCTCGACGGCGAGGCCCATCGCTATTTCACGACCGCCAAGCGCTTCGAGTTCGTCTTTGGCGGGGCTACCGAGCAGGCTTTGCGGATCGGACGATCTCTCGCTGCGTCCTGATTCGTACCGACGTCATGAGAGGCCCCGGCGGCTGCCGGGGCCTCTCTTTTGTGGCTGGTGTTTGTGCTGTATCGCGGAAAGTCCCCATTGTGTGCGATAGCGCTTCGTCTTATTGACCACAGTCAATTCCTCGTCCAGGGCTGAACGCCTTCGAGTGGGGATCTGGATGTGTGTCCGTTGGTCTCGTGCGGAGTTCCAGCGCGGGTGGGGCCAATACGTTGTCTGGGTTGGGAGATTTAGAAACAGGGTGCCTGGGTTGGGTGCCATTTGGCTGTCTTGCGGGCTTCCAGCAGCGGTCTGGCTTTGGCTTGGGATACCTGTCCCTGATTGGGTTCCCGAGAATTTTTCGTGGCCTTGGTTTGCTTTGATGTGGTAGGCTCGGCGCAGGCGTAAACGTGAAGGCCGACCACCTCAGAATGAGGCGTGCCCCATCCACCCGGGAGATAACGGGTGTGGGGTAATCCAGGGGAACCGGGGGCGTGAACGCTGAGCTGCGAGGGTAAGTAATAGCCCGTACTGCCGGGCCTCCGAGACCAGCGAACCAGAACACATCCGTGTGCGCGGGTGTGGAGAGTTCGTACCTCGGGAGGTGACCGGTTCGATGACCATGCTGCAGCAGCCACAACACCCTGTGCTCGGGGCCGTGGTTTCGGTTACCGCCTCGCTTGGCGAGGTTGCGGACGGAAACCCCTCGTTCATGGCCACCGATCAGAAGGCCGCCACGCTGCTCGAGATCGCCCGCGCGAAGGCGCAGTTGGCTGAGCTCGAGCTGCGCGTGATGGTGGCCGCCGATGACGTAGCCGCCGAGTCCGCTGCCCGGGATGTCGCGGCATGGCTGCACCACCACACCCACCAACGCCCCGAGACCCTGCGCGCCGACCTCCGGCTAGCCCAGGCCCTGGACCGTTCCTACGGGCTGGTCGCGGCCGCGATGCGCCGCGGGGACTGCAACCCGGCCCAAGCCCACGTCATCGTCAACGCCCTCGACGACCTGCCCGCCGACCTCGACCCCGAGATCAAGACCAAGGCCGAGGAGGCCTTGGTCGCTTACGCGACCCGGTTCGACCCCACCCAACTGCGTCGTCTCGGTCGCCGGATCCTCGATGTCATCGCGCCCGAGATCGCCGAGGCCGAAGAAGCCCGACGCCTCGCCGCAGAGGAGACCCACGCCCGCAAGAAGACCCGGCTGGCCATGCGCCGACTCGGGGACGGCACCACCCGCATCTCCGCGGTCATCCCGGATGCGGCCGCGGACCGGCTCGCCACCAACCTCGAGGCCTTCGCCTCACCCCGGCGCGATGACGGCACCCGCACCGAGACCGGCGAATACCTGCCCTACGACCGGCGCCTGGGTCGGGCGTTGTGCCAAATGCTCGAAACCCTCGACCCGACCCGGCTACCGATCCACGGTGGGGACGCCACCACGGTGATCGTCACCATCGATACCGACCAGCTCCGCAAAGAGGCTGGCGTCGGCGACATCGTTGGCGGAACTCAGATCACCGCCGCCGAGGCTCGACGCCTGGCCTGCACCGCCAACATCATTCCGGCTGTCCTCGGGGGTGATTCCGAGGTCCTCGATCTCGGGCGCAAGGACCGCTTCTTCACCGCCGCCCAACGCCGCGCCCTCCTGCTGCGCTCGGCGACCTGTGAGGCCGAGGGGTGCGACATCCCCGGCACCTGGGCCGAGGCCCACCACTGGATCGAATGGGCCCAAGGCGGTGCCACCGATCTCGACAACGCCGCCCTGCTCTGCTCCCATCACCACCACCGCGCCCACGACACCGCATACCTCCACGAACGCCTACCCAACGGCGACATCCGCTTCACCAGACGCACATAGAGATTCCAGGATCACCTGGGGCCGCATGTCCGCCTGCCCATCAGACACGCGCGCATGGACGCGATTCCCCATCTTCGTGGCGGCTGTCTGTGCTGTATCGCGCCAAATCACCATCGTGTGCAATAGCGCCTCGGCCTATCCGTCGCTTACTGAAGGCCGACCGGATCGGTCTCGGACGAATGCCGGTCAAATCGCGTGCGGTGCAGGCGGATGCATGTCATCATCGCTCGCAATTGAGAGCACTGCTCTCACTGCATCCACCTAGGAGCTCCGCAGTGCCTGTCCCCCACGTCTACCCCGACCGCCGCACCCAGATGGGCGCCGTCGCGTTCGCGATCGCCGGTGTCCTCTTTGCCGTCTACGAGGTCGTTGCCCCACGCGCCGACGAGACCACGCTCGACGGAGCGGCGGCGTGGGCTTCCGCCGGATGGGCCATCGCGCACATCAGTGCCATCGTCGGCCTCATTCTCATTCCGCTCGGCTATGGGGCGATCCGTGGCTTTCTCGACGGCACACCACAGGAGAGGACCGCGCACCTCGCGGCCGTCATCGGCTACATCGGCTCCGGTCTGACCATCTCCTACTACGGCGCAGAGGTCTACGGACTCAAGGCCATCGGCGAGCGCGCCGTGGCCGACGGCGACCCCAGCCTGACCGACGTGGGCAACGACTTCCGCCTCGACCCGACCGCGATGACCATTTTCGCGATCGGACTGCTGCTCATCGCCGTCGCCGCCGTACTCGCCTCGATCGCGGTCTGGCGCTCGGGCACCTTGCCCCGCTGGAGCGCCGTCCCGCTCGCCGCTCTCCTGGTCACCATGCTCCCCCAGTACTTCCTCCCGCACGCTTGGCGGATCGTCTGGGGCGTACTCGTCGCCATCGCGGCGCTATGGCTTGCCGCTGCGCTCTGGCGTGCTTCGAGGGTCCGCTCGTAGCTCCTCGCAGCCGCAGGTCGGTCAGGCGCCGACGCCACCATCGCGCAGGGAGTGGATCATGCCCTGCAGGATCCGGAACGCGTCGGACTGATCGGTCGGACTCATGCCGGTCAGCATCCTGACCTCGACAGATCGGACCGCGACGGTGGCCTCCTCGAGCTTCCGCCGGCCTTGGGGCGTGAGCCGCGCGGGGAGGACCTTTCCGACAGGGGCCTCCGCCGGCCTGGTCACGTCGCCGTCTCGCTCCAAGGAGCGGAGCAGCACGTTCATCGTCTGGCGCGTCACGAACGCTCCTCGGGCAAGCTCGGAGTTCGACAGACCGGGCCGCTGCGCCAGCAGCTCGAGGCAGGCGTAGTGGGTGACGCTCATCCCGAGCGGGCGCAGAACCTCCTCCATCGCGGCGCGCAGGGCGCTCGACGCCTCCTTCAGGAGGTAGCCCAGTGACTTGTCCAGGTCGACGCCGTCTTGACTCATGTCAGTATTCTGACATAGCTTCTTTGTGTCAGATAACTGACACACATCGAAGGAGCATCATCATGCCCGTCACCGGCCCCGACTTCATCTCCCTGCAGGCGCGCGACCTCGACGCGTCGCAGGCGTTCTACGAGCACTACCTCGGCCTCGTCCGCTCGCCGGCCGGGCCTCCGCATGCCGTCGTCTTCGAGACCAAGCCGATCGCGTTCGCGCTTCGCGAGGTCGTGCCGGGCACCGATCTCGCGTCTGTCGCCCAGCCTGGGATCGGTGCTGCGATCTGGCTCCATGCCACCGACGTCCAGGCCATCCACGATGCTCTCGTCGCCGACGGGCACACCATCGTCTCCCCCGCGATCGACGGCCCCTTCGGGCGTACGTTCACCTTCGCCGACCCCGACGGCTACCAGATCACGCTCCACGACCGCGCCTGACGGCAACTGAAAGGACGGTCGGCAGCGTCAGCCACCGACACACTCGTCGTTGTCGCCGCCGGAGTAGCAGGGCGGGGCGCGATACCCGTCATCTTCCCGCTCCGGCGCCGGTAGATCCACCGCGCCAGGGATGTAGGAGAGCAGGACCATCGCCGTACCGACGATGACCAACAGGCCCTGCCAGAAGGTCCCGAGCATTCGGCGGTCGGGGTTGAGCGTGTGGGCGAGCGCGCCGCACAGGAGCGCGGCGAGCGCGATCGCACCCCAGACGCGGTACGCGGCGATGTTCGCCGGGTCGATCTCCGGCTGCTCACCGAAGAAGACGAGATAGACGTCCAGCCAGTTCATGGCCAGATTCCCGATGGCGAGAAGAGCCACGACGGACGCAAGAGCCGTGGTGACGGGGAACCCGGATGCGCCAGCGGACACTGGCCGGGCGGTCGAAAGCGAGCATGCGACGAGTCTCGCGGCGCCGCGGCGTGGCGTGATGAGCCCGCGTACTCAACTCTTGACCTTCAGGTCGGTCGAAGCCCCAGCATCGAGACATGACCGCGACCCCTGCAGTTGACCCCACGATGGGCGCCATCACCACCGCCGTGACCCTCGGCCACCAAGGCGAGACCGCCAGAGCACGTCAGGAGCTGCTCGCCATCTGGGAAGACCTCGGAGTCCTGGGCGACTCGCTTCACCGCTGCACGCTCGCCCACTACCTCGCCGACCTGTATCCCGATCCGGCCGAGGCACTCATCTGGGACGTACGCGCCCTCGACGCCGCCAGCGCCCTCACCGACCATCGGGCCGGTGAGCACCATGCCGGCCTCGAGGTCGCCGGCTTCTATCCGAGCCTGCACCTCAACATCGCCGCAACCTGCGTCGCCTGGGCTCCTTCGAGGCAGCCACCGAGCAGATCGGCAAGGCAGAGGAGCGTGTGGCCGCGCTGCCGCAAGGGCCGTACGGCGACATGATTCGTACGGCGATCCGCGGTGTCAGCGATGCGATCACAGCTCGCGACACCACGCCCCGGTCGACCTCTCCGACGGTCGGCGGGACCGAGGAGGGCTGAGCCCTGACTCACGACCGAGTCGCCCTAACGATGGTCGAGAGGATCGCGTCGGCGGCCGCCTGCGGCGCCTTGGTGGGGATCCAGTGGCTGACCCCGGTCAGCTCGATGAACTCGTAGGGTCCGGTTATACAGTCCTCGTTGCCCTCCAGGGCCGTCCGGCCGATCGCGACGTCGCCATCGCTCCAGAGCATCGTCGTGGGGACCGAGACTCGGCCGACGCGCCGCGCCAGGAACATGGCCCGGTACCAGCCCAAACCGCCGGGGAGAGCGCCGTAGTCGACGATCTCCTCCCGGAAGCGCTCGACGTCGTCGTCGTTCCAGCCACTCCCCCGCATCATCCGCTCCATCCGGCCGCCTCGCCCGGAGACCAGCTCGGGCAGCAGCGGGATGTTGAAGAGTGCCATGTAGACCGACTTGCGCCGCTGCGGACCCTTCATCGACCGCACGAACGGGACCGGGTGCGGCACCGACATCGCGGTCCAGCTCCGGACCAGGTCGGGTCGCTTGGCCGCCACTCCCCAACCGACAGCACTCCCCCAGTCGTGGCCGGCCAGGTGCACCGGCCGCCCGATCTCGTCGATGAGCGCCACCACGTCCTCGACCAGCTTGCCGGCGCCGTAGCCGAGACGCGTACGCGGCCGGGCGCCCGGCGAGTAGCCGCGCTGGTCCGGGGCGATCGTGCGGAAGCCGGCCTCGTGCAGGATCGGTGACACCTCGCGCCAGCAGGTCGCCCGCTCCGGGAAACCGTGCAGGAGCACGACCGGGTCGCCGTCGGCCGGGCCGGAGTCGATCACGTCGAAGGTGAGTCCATCACGTACGTAGCTCGAGATCGTCACGCGGCCATCCTGTCAGTGCCTCTCCCGCCTCTGCGGCGGGGTTGCGGCGTGCGTTAGCGGCGGCAGCGACCAGGGTGTGCGATAGCGCGCTGAGGTAAGGCGCAAAGGAACCACGGCATGAGAAAGGCGCCGGCTCGGTCGACGAGCCGGCGCCTTCGTGGTGCTTTCGGACTATCCCTCGGCGATCGCGTCCAGGCGCTTGACGGTGGCCTCGAACTCGGCGATGAGGTCGGCCATGACCGCGGCGACGGGGCGTACCTCGTTCATCCGGCCGACGATCTGCCCGACCGGCATCGCGACGACGTCGGGATCGCCGGCGGCGTTGATGCGGTTGTGGGCGTCGGAGACGAGCAGGTTCTGCAGCGGCATCGGCAGCGGCGCCGGCGAGCCCTCGGCCTCCCAGGCGTCGGTCCACTTCGACTTCAGCAGCCGGGCGGGCTTGCCGGTGTAGATCCGCATCCGGCGGGTGTCTGCGGACGTGGCGCGGGTGAAGGCACTCTCCCAGCCGGCGTGGGTGTTGAGGTTGCGATACTCGCTCGTCCCGAGCCAGATGGAGCCGGTCCAGACGCCCTGCGCACCGAGCGCCAGCGAGGCGGCGATCTGACGGCCCGAGCCGATCCCGCCGGCACCCAGCACCGGCACGTCCGGCCCGACCGCATCGACGATGTCGGGCTGGAGCACCATCGAGGCGATCTCCCCGGTGTGCCCGCCGGCCTCGTAGCCCTGGGCGACGATGATGTCGACGCCGTTCGAGACGTGCGACACCGCGTGCTTCGGGGCTCCTGCGAGGGCAGCCACCTTGACCCCGTGCTCGTGGGCCTTCTCGATCACGTCGTTGGGCGGGGTGCCGAGCGCGTTGGCGATCAGCACCGGCCGGTGCTGCAGCGCGACGTCGACGTGCGAGCGCGCGGTCGAGTGCAGCCAGCCGAGCACGCCCTCGCGCCCCTCCCCCTCCGGCAGCGGCGGTACGCCCAGGGAGAGCAGCGTCTTGTCGACCCACTCGGTGTGCTCCGCCGGGATGTAGGCGGACAGGTCGGTCGAGGTGCCTTCGGTCGGCACCTTCATCGGCATGACCACGTCGACGCCGTAGGGCTTGCCGTCGGTGTTCTCGTCCATCCACGTCAGGGTGCGGTCGAGCTCCTCGGCGTCGTTGAAGCGTACGCAGCCCAGCACGCCCAGCCCGCCGGCCTTGGAGACCTCCGCGGCCACGTGCTCCGAGGGGGTGAAGGCGAAGATCGGGTAGTCGATCCCGAACGCCTCGCACAGTGCCGTACGGATCATGCCTTTGCTCCTTCGGGGTCCTGCTCAGTTGCGGTCGCTTGGGTGGCCAGGGCGATCTCCTTGGCCTTGGGATACTGGGCCTTGCCCGTGGCGTTGCGGGGCACCTCGTCGACGATGGTCAGGGCGCGCGGCAGCTTGTAGCCGGACAGGTGAGCACGCAGGAACGTACGCAGCCCCTCCAGCTCGATGGTCGCGCCCGGTCGCGGCTGGATGACCGCGGCGACGGCCTGGCCGTAGCGCTCGTCCGGGATGCCGACGACGAGCGTGTCGTAGACGTCGGGGTGCGCCTTGACGGCCGCCTCGACCTCCTCGGGGTAGACCTTCTCGCCGCCGGTGTTGATGCAGTTTGAGCCTCGTCCGAGGAGGGTGAGGCGGTTGTCTGTCTCGATCCGGGCGTAGTCCCCCGGGATCGCGTAGCGGATGCCGTCGATCTCCACGAAGGTCTTCGCCGACTTCTCGGGGTCCTTGTAGTAGCCGACCGGCACATGCCCCTTGCGGGCGGTGCGGCCGATCTTGCCGACGTCGGTGGCGAGGTCGAGCGGGTGGCCGTCGTCGCCGATCACTGCGGTGTGGGCACCCGCGGTCACCACGGGGCCGTCGGTCGAGAGTGCGGAGGCGTCCTGCAGGCCGGTGCCCTGGAAGCCGGTCTCGGTCGAGCCGATCGAGTCGGTGAAGACCGCGTTCGGGAAGGCCCTCATCCAGCGCTCCTTGACCGACTTGGAGAAGATCGCGGCCGAGGAGGCGATGGCGAACAGCGACTGGCCGTCGAAGCTCTGCCCGTTGCCGGGACCGGCCTCGTACGCGTCGATGAGCGGCACCGCCATCGCGTCACCGGTCATGAACATCATCTGGACCTTCTCGCGGTCGACGATCTCCCAAGTGCGTACCGGGTCGAACTTGGGCTCCAGGATCGTCACCTGGCCGGCGAAGAGGTGCATCAGCAGGCTCGCCTGGGCACCGCCGTGCATCAGCGGGCTGAGCGGCAGGGTGATGAGCCCGTCGCCGGCGGCCTGCTTGGACTGGTCGTACTCCTCCAGCGGCACGCCCGTCATGAAGTCGATGCCGCCGCCGAGCACGCGCCAGAAGTCCTCGTGGCGCCACATCACGCCCTTGGGGAAGCCGGTGGTGCCGCCGGTGTAGATGACGTGGATGTCGTCGGGGCTGCGCTCGCCGAAGTCGCGTACGTCGGACTGCCCGGCCTGGGCCTCCTCGAGCGTGATGCCGCCGAACGGGCTCAGGTCGGAGTCGTCGTGGGGCTCGATCGGGTTGGGGACCGCGACGAACGTCTTCAGCCCCTCCAGCTTCGGGGAGACCTCGGCGACCAGCGGCGCGTAGACGCGGTCGTGGACCAGGGCCTTGAGGTCGGCGTTGCCGAAGAGGTACTCCAGCTCGCCGGCGACGTAGCGATAGTTCACGTTGATCGCGACGGCACGGATCTTGAGGATCGCAAGCAGGGCGACGACGTGCTCGACGGAGTTCTTGGAGTAGAGCCCGACGTGATCGCCCTTTCCGATCCCCTGGCCCGCCAGGTAGTGGGCCAGCTTGTTGGACTCACGCTCGAGCTCTGCGTAGGTCACTTTGCGGTCGCCGACTTGGACCGACACCTTCGCAGGCGCGGCGTCGACGGCGTGTTCGAAGAGGTCAGCAAGGTTCAGCGCCATGACTGCGAGACTAGAACACGTTTCAGTTTTCCGCTAGGGTCTGATGTTATGCCGATCACAGAATCTTCTGCTCAGCCGCACGCGATCGTCGAGCAGGACGGCCACAAGCTCATCGTCACGATGAACCGTCCCGAGCGCCGCAACGCCCTCTCCTCCGAGATGCTGCGGATCATGGAGGACGCCTGGGACCGGGTGAACTCGGACCCCGAGATCCGGGTCTGCATCCTGACCGGCGCGGGTGGCTACTTCTGTGCCGGGATGGACCTGAAGAAGGCCGACGAGAAGCCGCCCTCGGAGTCGTTCGAGGAGGGCTTCGACCCGACGGTGATCAAGGGCCTGCTCAAGGGCTTCCGGCTCACCAAGCCGCTGATCGCCGCCGTCGAGGGTCCCGCCATCGCCGGCGGCACCGAGATCCTGCAGGGCACCGACATCCGGGTCGCCGGCGAGTCGGCCAAGTTCGGCGTCGCCGAGGCCCGCTGGTCGCTCTACCCGATGGGCGGCTCCGCGGTCCGTCTCCCCCGCCAGATCCCCTACACCGTCGCCGCCGAGCTGCTCCTGACCGGACGTACGCTGCTCGCCCCCGAGGCCAAGGAGCTCGGCCTCATCGGCCACGTCGTCCCCGACGGCACCGCGCTCGAGAAGGCCCACGAGCTCGCCGACATGATCGCCGCCAACGGGCCTCTGGCCGTCCAGGCGATCCTCCGCACCATGCGCGAGTCCGAGGGCAAGCACGAGGAGGAGGCCTGGGCCGACGACGCCAAGGTCGGCGCCGCCGTCTTCGCCTCCGAGGATGCCAAGGAGGGCCCCAAGGCCTTCCTGGAGAAGCGCAAGCCCGAGTTCAAGGGACGCTGAGACTCCGTCAGACCCCACCCTTCCTGACGTACGCAGCCCCTGGCAGCATCCGCGGAAGCAACTCACGCCGCAGCACCAGCAGCAGATGGGCGCCGAGCGCGACGAAGAACGCGATGTGGGCGGCGATGCTTCCGCCCCACAGGTCGGACCACGCAGTGCCGAGCGAGTCCTCGTCGCCGACCCGGGCCTCGCAGGCCTCTTCGAGGCGGTCGATCCGCTCCTCCTCCGCGTCGGAGGTGTCACTGCCGCTGCGGTCCTCCCCCGGCTGGTCGAGTCGGTCTCTGTCGACATGGCGTAGCCGACCACGAATTGCAGCACGAAGGCGGCGACGGTCAGCCAGTGCAGGGTCTTGGCGACGACCCCATAGCCCGTTGCCGACGCGCCTGACATCAGGAGGCAGCGTAGCGGGACCGCCGAGCTCATCGTGTCGGATCGACAGGACTCCGATCGTGGTGTTGGTGAGCGCCGCCGTCCGCGGTGCCTGACCACCCACCAGGAGGATCCATGTCCAGCACCTCACGCACACTCGTCCGTCTGTCCATGTCCATGACCCTGGACGGCTTCGTGACCGGGCCGGACGACCGCCACGGCCAAGGGCTCGGTCGGGGTGGCGGGCGGATCTTCGACTGGCTCGACGACCGTCACGGCGCCGGCGTGAACGGCGACGTCTATCGCGAGTACCTCGCCACGGGGGCACTGATCTCCGGGCGGCGTACCTATGAGCTCGCCGACCGCTGGGGCGGCGACCATCACGACGGCGTGCCGATCCACGTGCTCACCCATCACCCCGACGACGTCCCGCCGGGCAGCGCCCGCTACTTCACCGACGTCGACCGGTGCGCCGACGAGGCCCGGCAGGCGTCCGGCGACAAGGTCGTCATGGCGCACGGCGCCGGGCTCGCCCAGGCGCTCCTCGCCGCGCGCCAGCTCGACGAGATCGAGATCCATCTGGTGCCGGTGCTCCTCGGCGCCGGCAGACGGCTCTTTCCCGGCGACGGCGTCGGGCCCGTCGAGCTCGAGCTCACCCGGCGCCTCGAGGGGCGCGGGGTGACCCACCTTCGCTACCTGGTGCGCTACCCCTGACGTACGTCACTGCGAGAAGCGGGCGCGGAGGGCCTTCTTGTCCGGCTTGCCGAGGGCGGTCATCGGGATCGCGTCGATCTCGATGACCGACTTCGGTGCATGGACGGAGCCCTTCCGCTCCTTGACCAGGGCCTGGATCTCGGCGACGACCTCGTCCGAGAGGACGGCGTCGGGACGAGGGACGACCACGGCGGTGACGGCCTCGCCGAACTTCTCGTGCGAGGTGCCGATGACGGCGACCTGGGCGACTGCGGGATGGGTCGCGATGACATCCTCGACCTCACGGGGGAAGACGTTGAAGCCGCCGGTGACGATCATGTCCTTGGTGCGGTCGACGATGTACCAGAAGCCGTCCTCGTCCTCCCGGGCGACGTCGCCGGTGTGCATCCAGCCGTCCCGGAAGGTCTCGGCGGTGACCTCGGGCAGCTGCCAGTAGCCACCGGAGAGCAGCGGTCCGGCGACGCAGATCTCACCGGGCTCGCCAGGAGCGACCGGCTGACCGTCCGCGTCGAGCAGGGCCGTACGGACCAGGGCGGACGGCCGGCCGCAGGAGGTGAGCCGATGGGTGAGCGGCTTCCCGTCGGCGTCGACGTGGTCGCCCTTGGCGAAGTAGGTGATCGCCATCGGCGCCTCGGACTGGCCGTAGTACTGCGCGAAGATCGGCCCGAACCGCCCGATCGCCTCCGCCAGGCGCACCGGGTTGATCGCGGAGGCGCCGTAGTAGACGGTCTCGAGCGACGACAGGTCGCGGGTGCGGGAGTCCGGGTGGTCGAGGAGGGCGTACAGCATCGTCGGGACCACCATCAGCGAGGAGATCCGCTCGCGCTCGATGGTCTCCAGGACGGCGGCCGGGTCGAACCTCGGCATCACGAAGAGGGTGCCGCCCTTGATCACGACGGGCACGAAGAAGGCGGCACCGGCGTGCGAGAGCGGTGTGCACATCAGGAACCGGGGCGCCTCGGGCCACTCCCACTCCGAGAGCTGCACCTGGGTCATCGTCGCGAACGACCCGGACAGCCCGATCACGCCCTTCGGCTTCCCGGTCGTCCCGCCGGTATAGGTGATCGAGGTAACGTGGTCGGGCGGGAGCAGCCTCGCCGCGAGCGGCTCGACCGGATAGGTCTCCGCGGCGGCGACGAGATCGACGCCGACATCCGCCAGCTGCGGCGGGACCGGCCCGATGGTCAGCACCCGCTTCAGCCCCGGGCACATCTCCAGCAGCTCGACGGCGCGATCGGCGAAGTACGGGTCGATGATCAGACCGGTGATCCCGGCATCGTTGATGACGTACGCCTGGTCCTCCGCGCTGCCCAGCGGGTGCAGCGCCGTGCGCTGGAATCCCTGGGTCTGGCCGGCGCCGAGGATGAAGAGCACCTCGGGGCGGTTGAGCGCGAGCAACGCGGTCGCCGAGCCGGTGCCGGCGCCGAGCGCCTCGAAGGCCTGGACGTACTGGCTGATCCGCGCCGCCACCTCCGCGCCGGTCAGACTCACGTCTCCGAGATGAATGATTGGACGGTTCTTGTGGCGCTCCAGCGCCGAGACCATCAGATGACCGTTGTGGGGACCGATGCGGCTGGTATCCATGCCCGCACCTTACCGCGAAACTAGAACGTGTTCTAGCCCTGGGAAAGGCTGCTGCGTCGGGTGCCGATCAGGCGTCGCCGACGTGGTCCCGGTCGGCGGCGGCCATCGCCTCGCGTGCCCAGCGCGGCAGGATGAAGATTCCCTCGGCCTCGACGCACACCACCGGCTCGGAGCCGTCGGCGGGCCGGGTCAGCAGCCGGCCGCGTACGACCGCCTTCACTCCCTCGGTCGACGCGATCCGCGCCTCGCCGCGCAGCGGCCCCAGCGGGGTCCCGTGCTTGTAGACGATCGTCAGGGTGCCGGTCATCCCGGGGCGACCACCCGCCGAGGCGGCCTCGCCGAGCAGCTGGTCGAGGATCAGCGCCGAGACACCACCGTGGACCAGTCCTGGCGGGCCCTCGTAGGCCGGCCCGAGTGAAAAGTCGGCCGAGACGTCCTCGCCGTCGCGCTGGACCTCCAGCGGCGGGGCGAAGGCGTTGCCCTTCCCGACCACCGGGTTGCCGTAGTTGCGGAAGCCGCCGTCCGCCCCGAACCGGACCCCGTGCGGGCCGGGCAGCGCCTCGGCGAGCAGCTCATCGGTCAGCGCCTCGACCCGGCGGCGTACGTCATCGAGGACCGAGTCCGAGACCTGGGTGCGTACGACGGCGTCGACGAGCCCGCGCACCGAGTCGGTCAGCGGGACCAGCGTGGCCTCACGCTCCTTGACCTCAGCGTCGGTCATGTCGTCGTGGACGTATCCGGCCGGAGCCTGCGGGTGGTGGGCTCGTCCATAGTGCATCGACATCTAGGTCCTCGTCTCCTGGATCGGGTGAGCGAGCGTCAGCGAGTGAACCATCAGCACAACACGCCGCCGCGTCCGTATTCTGGCGCTTGCGCTACGGAGGCGACGGCGTGGCCTCACCGTAGACGTGCTCGGCATCGAGGTGGCAGTGGGTCCCCGGATAGATGGTCGACATGCACAGGTTGCAGTGGGTGCATCGGGACACCGCCGAGGGATCGGCTCGGAGGCGGTTGACCAGGTCCGGCTCGCGAAGCAGGGCGCGGGCCATCGCGACGTACTCGAAGCCCTCGTCCATCGCGGTCCGCATCCCGGTCAGGTCTGTGACCCCGCCGAGGAGAACCAGCGGCATGCTCAGCGCACGGCGGAACTCGCGGGCGTTGTCGAGGAAGTAGAGCGGCTTGTAGGGGTACTCCTTGAAGAAGCCCTTGCCCACCATCCGCATGCCCATCCTGATCACCGGGTGCAGCGGCATGTTGGCGGCCATCTCGCGGTAGGGAGCATCTCCGCGGAAGAGATACATCGGGTTCATGAACGAGGAGCCGCCGGTGAGCTCGAGTGCATCGAGGTGGCCATCGGACTCGAGCAGCCGCGCGAACTCGACCGACTCCGGCAGGTCGAACCCGCCGCGGTAGCCGTCGCGCATGTTCATCTTGGCCAGCACGGCGACCTGACCGCCACCTGCTTCGGCTGCCGCCTCCCGCACCGCGGCCAGGATCCGGCGCGGGAACGAGGCCCGGTTGGCCAGCGACCCGCCGAACTCGTCGGTGCGCGGGTTGAGGCGCGGGCTGAGAAACGAGCTGGGCAGGTAGTTGTGGCCCAAGTGCACCTCGATCGCGTCGAAGCCGGTCTCGACCGCCATCCGGGCAGCGTCCGCGTGCTGCTCGACGACCCGGGCGAGGTCCGCCGCGGTCGCAGCGCGGTTGAACGCCATCCCCAGCGCGTTGAACGACCGCGTCGGCGCCAGCGACGGCACCCCGTTGGACTTGGCGTTGGCCACCGGACCGGCGTGACCGATCTGGGCCGAGATCTTGGCGCCGGTCGCGTGGACCTCCTCGGTCAGCCGCCGCAGCCCGGCCAGCGCCTCCGGGCGCCAGTAGATGCAGTCGGCATGCGTACGTCCCTCCGGGGACACCGCGAGATAGGCGACCGTGGTCATCCCGACGCCGCCCTCGGCGACGGCGAGGTGGTAGTCGATCAGCCGGTCAGAGACCAGCGCCCGGGGCGAGGCTCCCTCGAAGGTCGCCGCCTTGATCACCCGGTTGCGCAGGGTCACCGGACCCAGCCTCGCCGGAGCGAGCGGGTCGGTCGACGAGTCGGTCATCGACGCACCTTCCTGAACTCGCGCATCCTGCGCAGATAGCCCCGCAGCCGCCTGCCGGGCACTGGCCGCGGCCAGTCGTCGGCCCGGAACCAGGCGTCGGTGCCGCCGTCGACCACGACGACGCTGCCGACCATGAAGTCCGCGGCCGGGCCGAGCATGTGGATCACCCAGTCGGCGAGGAGCCCGGGGTCGCCGTAGCCGCCGGCCGGGACCGGGAACGACCGGATCGCCTTCGCCTCCCCCGGCGTCGCGAGCTGCTTCTCCAGCAGCGGCGTCAGCACCGCGCCCGGCGCGATCGCGTTGAGCCGGATCCCGGCCCGCACCCACTCCGGCTCGACCGCCCGTCGCCGCACCCAGCGGGTCACGGCGACCTTCGAGGCGCCGTAGGCCATCGCCGGCGCCCCCTTCCCGAAGATCCGGTACGCCTTCAGCGCCCGCTCCGCGTCGCCCTCGAGCAGCGCCGCGACCGCCCGTGCCGGGATCAGAGGCATCGTGGTGGTCGAGTTGCTGGAGAAGACCACGACCTTGGCGTTCCCGGTGACGGCGAGCGCCTCGCGCCAGCCCTCGAGGAGCTCGACGACGCCGAGGTAGTTGACCTGCGTGATCAACGCGGGCCGGTCGCGCCCCGGCGCCGGCCCGAGCCCGGCTGCGAGGACCGCGCCGTCGAGCCGGCCACCGCAGGCGGCGAGCACCTTCTCGGTGGCGTCGCGACGGCCCTCCGCTGTCGACAGGTCGGCGACGACATCGGCTTCGGCGATGTCGACGGTCACGACCCGGTCTCCGGCGGCGAGGAGCCGTTCGACCACCGCGGCCCCCATGCCCGAGGCCGATCCGGTGACGGCGTAGACCGCCATCAGCGGGCGTCGCCCAAGAGGGGCGCCGTCGTCATCCGAGCACCTCGGCGATGCGGTGGACCTCGGCGGCCGAGCCGAGGCTCAGCAGCAGGGTCGTCACACCGGTCTCCTCCCACTGCGCCACCTTGTCGCGTACCTCGTCCTCGGTGCCGATGATGTGCAGGTCGTCGACGAGCTCGTCGGGGATGAGGGCGGTGGCCTGGGTCTTGTCGCCGGTCAGGTAGAGCGCCTGGACCTGCCCGGCGAGCTCGGCGTAGCCCATCCGCTCGAAGACCTGGTTGTGGAAGTTCTGCTCCTTGGCGCCCATCCCGCCCATGTAGAGGGCCGCGAACGGCTTCATCGCCTCGAGCGCGGCCTGCTTCTCCTCCGCGTCCGCGACGACCTGGAGGTGGCAGGTCGCGGCGATCTCGAAGTCGTCGGCCGTACGCCGCGCCCCAGGTCGCGCGAAGCCCTCGGCCAGCCAGTCGGCGTACATCGGAGCGGACCTGGGGGTGTAGAAGATCGGGATCCAGCCGTCGGCGATCTCGGCGGTCTGGGCGACGTTCTTGGGGCCTTCGGCGCCCAGCCAGATCGGGATGTCGGCGCGCAGCGGGTGCACGATCGGCTTGAGCGGCTTCCCGAGCCCGACCGAGCCCTCGCCCGTGAAGGGCAGCGGATAGTGCGGCCCGTCGTTGGTCACCGGCGCCTCCCGGGCAAGCACCTGCCGGATGATCGAGACGACCTCACGGGTGCGGGCCAGCGGCTTGCCGAACGGCTGGCCGTACCACCCCTCGACCACCTGCGGACCGCTCACGCCGAGCCCGAGGACGAACCGGCCGCCCGAGAGATGGTCGAGCGTCAGCGCGTGCATCGCGATCGAGGTGGGCGTACGCCCGGACATCTGCACGATCGAGGTGCCGAGACGGACCCGGGACGTCTCCCGGCCCCACCAGGCCAGCGGCGTCAGCGCATCGCTCCCCCACGCCTCGGCGGTGAAGATCGCATCGAACCCGGCCTCCTCCGCGGCGGCGACGAGCTCGCCGACACCGGTCGGTGGCTGTGCTCCCCAGTAGCCAAGCTGTAGCCCCAACTTCACTCTCATCGACTCCTTCGTCGCCTCTTACGGGTTGTGGCCAATACTAGAACGTGTTTCACTTTCTGTCATGAGTCGCACCCTGCAGGCACCCGTGACGGTCGCCTTCGACTACACCAGATCCACAGGCCCGGTGATCGGCCGCTTCCTCACCGGACTGCGAGACACCACCATCGTCGGCGGCCGGCTCGGCGACGGTCGAGTCGCCGTCCCACCCCCTGAGTACGACCCGGTCACACACCAGGCGGTCACCGAGTTCGTCGAGCTCCCCGACACCGGCACGGTCACCTCGTGGACCTGGGTCAGCGAGCCCGTCGCCGGACAGCCGTTCGAGAGGCCGTTCGCGTACGCCCTGATCACCATCGACGGCGCCGACACCCCGTGGCTGCATGCCGTCGACGTCGCTTCCCCCGACGACATCGAGACCGGGATGAGGGTCCGAGCCAGATGGGCCGAGGAGCGCACCGGCTCGGTCAACGACCTCGTCTTCGAGGCCGACGGCGGCGACCAGCCAGGCACCCCGGCGCCCGCCGGAGGCGAGGACGTCAGCCTGATCGTGACCCCGGTCAGCCTCGACTACCACTATGCGGCCTCACCGGAGGAGTCATCGTTCTTCCGCGGCCTGGCCGAAGGCCGGATTCTGGGCCAGCGGTGCCCGAAGTGCCGGAAGGTCTACGTCCCGCCACGCGGCGCCTGCCCGACCGACGGGGTGCCGACCGCGGAGGAGATCGAGCTCTCCCAGGTCGGCACGGTGACCACCTTCTGCGTCGTCAACGTCCCGTTCCTGGGACAGAAGATCAAACCGCCGTACGTCTCCGCGTACGTCCTCCTCGACGGCGCCGACATCGCGCTGCAGCACCTGATCTTGGACATCCCGGCCGAAGAGGTCCGGATGGGGATGCGGGTAAAGGCGGTCTGGAAGCCGCGCGACGAGTGGGGCACCAGCATCGAGAACATCAGCCACTTCGCGCCGACCGGTGAGCCGGACGCGGACTTCGACAGCTACAAGCACCACCTGTGAGGAGCGCTCAGTGAGAGACGTTGCCGTCGTCGGGTTCGCCCAGCGACAGATGAAGGACTTCGACGGGTCGCCGAGCATGGCCGAGCTGCTCGTGCCGATCCTGGCCGAGTGCTACGAGCAGACCGGATGGGCCAAGAAGGACATCGGGTTCTGGTGCTCGGGCTCTTCCGACTACCTGGCCGGCCGATCGTTCTCGTTCGTGAGCGCGATCGACGCGATCGGGGTGCTGCCTCCGGTCAACGAGTCGCACGTCGAGATGGACGCCGCCTGGGCCCTCTACGAGGCCTGGATCAAGATCCAGACCGGCGAGGTCGACACCGCGCTGGTCTTCGGTTTCGGCAAGGCGTCGGCCGGCGTGCTGCGCCGTACGCTGTCGCTGCAGCTCGACCCCTACACGATGACGCCGCTGTGGCCCGACACCGTCTCCCTGGCCGCGCTCCAGGCGCGCCTCGGGCTCGACGCCGGGCTCTGGGACGAGGCCGCGCTGGCCGAGGTCGTCAACCGGTCGCTGACCGATGCGGAAAAGAACGAGTACGCCGTCCGGGCCGGTGGCTCCTCGGTGAGCGAGCTGCTCGCCCGGCCGATGTTCGCCGACCCGCTGCGCAAGCACGACTGCGCTCCGGTGACCGACGGCGCGGCCGCGATCGTGCTCGCCGCCGGCGACCGGGCGTACGACGCCAACCAGCGTCCGGCCTGGATCACTGGCATCGCGCACAGCTCCGACGGTCTCCACCTCGGCACGCGCGACCTGACGATCTCCGGATCGGCCCAGCGGGCAGCTACCGCCGTGGGCGGCACCGCGGGCGTCCAGGTCGCCGAGCTGCACGCGCCGTTCAGCCACCAGGAACTCGTCCTGCGCTCGGCGCTCGGGCTGGGTGACGACGTACAGATCAGTCCTTCGGGTGGTGCGCTCGCCGCCAACCCGATGTTCAGCGCCGGCGCGATCCGGATCGGCGAGGCAGCCAAGCGGATCTGGGACGGGTCGGCCGACAAGGTGCTCGGCCACGCGACCAGCGGTCCGGCACTGCAGCAGAACCTCGTGTGCGTGATGGAAGCCCAAGAGAACGGGAGTGGCAAGTGAGCAAGGTTCCCGCGGCCGTGATCGGGATCGGCCAGACCCACCACCGCGCCAAGCGCGAGGACGTCTCGATGGCCGGGCTGTGCCGTGAGGCCATGGACCGGGCCCTCGAGGACGCCGGGCTGACCCTGGACGAGGTCGACGCCATCGTCATCGGCAAGGCACCGGACCTGTTCGAGGGCGTGATGATGCCCGAGCTCTACCTCGCCGAGGCGCTGGGCGCGGCCGGCAAGCCGCTGCTCCGGGTGCACACCGCCGGCTCGGTGGGCGGCTCGACCGCCATCGTCGCCTCCTCGCTGGTGCAGGCCGGCGTACACAAAAAGGTCCTCACCGTCGCCTTCGAGAAGCAGTCGGAGTCCAACGCGATGTGGGCGCTCTCGGTGCCGATTCCGTTCGTGATGCCGGTGCACGCCGGCGCCGGCGGCTACTTCGCTCCGCACGTACGCTCCTACATCCGCCGCTCCGAGGCGCCCTCGCACATCGGCGCCATCGTGGCGGCCAAGGATCGCAACAACGCGCTGAAGAACCCCTACGCGCACCTCCACAACGAAGGCACCACGGTCGAGTCGGTCCTGGCCTCGCAGATGCTCTGGGACCCGATCCACTACGACGAGACCTGCCCGTCCTCCGACGGTGCCTGCGCGATGGTGATCGCCGCCGAGGACGTCGCCAAGACGTACGAGGCGCCCGCCTGGATCCATGGCACCGTGATGCGCTCCGAGCCCACCTCGGCCGCCGAACGCGACCAAGTCAACCCGCAGGCGGGCCGCGAGGCCGCGGCCGCACTGTGGAAGGCGACCGGGATCACCGACCCGGCCCGTGAGATCGACTGTGCCGAGATCTACGTGCCGTTCGCCTGGTTCGAGCCGATGTGGCTCGAGAACCTCGGCTTCGCCGCCGAGGGCTCTGGCTGGAAGCTCACCGAGGCCGGCGAGACCGCCCTCGACGGCAGCCTCCCGGTCAACATGAGCGGCGGCGTACTCTCCTCCAACCCCATCGGCGCCTCCGGCATGCTCCGCTTCGCCGAGGCCGCCCTGCAGGTCAGGGGCCGGGCCGGCGAGCATCAGGTCGGCGGCGCCCGACGCGCACTCGGGCACGCCTACGGCGGCGGGTCGCAGTTCTTCTCCATGTGGGTCGTGGGGTCGCAGCCACCCTCGAACTGAGACACCCACCGATAGGGCCCGGCGTTCCTCGCCGGGCCCTATCGTTCGTGTGCATGAGCTACGCAGGGTTCAGCAAGCTGCTGGTCGTCCCCGACGGGTTCGAGGCGCCGCGGGTGCTCACCCACGGCGACCTGACGGCGCGGCCGCTGTCGCGTGAGTGCCTGGCCGATGACGTACGCGCCATCAACGCCGACCGCGACCTGATCAACGCGACCAGAGGTGGCGGGTGGCCGGAGGGGCCGACGTCGGAGGAGGACGACTACATCGACCTGGTCTGGCATGAGGGCGAGTGGAAGGAGAACAAGTCGTTCTCCTACGTCCTGGAGACGCCCGGGCTCGGCTACGTCGGGTGTGCCTATCTCTACCCGCTGGGTGTCCGGCAGGAGCTGAGCGAGGAGCTGGCCGCCTACGACGTCGACGTCAGCTGGTGGGTGACCACCGAGGCGTACGAGCAGGGGCTCTACGAGGTGGTCCACGAAGCGCTGAAGAAGTGGGTGCCGGCGAATTATCCGTTTCGCCGGCCCCACTTCTCCAATGTGAAGATCCCTGGTCAGGCGTAGGTGACCGGAAGCTCCTTGATGCCGTTGATCCACGCGTGACGCAGGCGGCGCGGTGCGCCGTTGGGCTTCAGGTCGGGCATCCGGTCGGCGATCACGTCGAACATGATCCGCACCTCCATCCGAGCCAGGTTGGCGCCGATGCAGTAGTGGGCGCCGTGGCCACCGAAGGCGAGGTGGGGGTTGTGCTCTCGGGTGATGTCGAAGGTGTCGGGGTCGTCGAAGACGTCTTCGTCGTGGTTGCCGGAGGCGTAGAAGATGCCGACGCGCTGGCCCTTCTTGACGAGCTGGCCACCGACCTCGACGTCGTTGAGCGCCGTACGCTGGAAGACGGTGACCGGGGTGGCCCAGCGGATCACCTCGTCGACCATCGTGTCGGGGCGCTCCTTCTTCCACAGCTCCCACTGGTCGGGGTTGTCGAAGAAGGCCTGCATGCCGTGGGAGATCGCGTTGCGGGTGGTCTCGTTGCCGGCGACCGCGAGCAGGATGACGAAGAAGCCGAACTCGTCATCGCCCAGCGCCCCGCCCTCCAGCTCGGCGTTGACGAGCTTGGAGATGATGTCGTCCTTGGGGTCCGCCTTGCGCTCGGCGGCCAGCGTCATGGCGTACGTCAGGATCTCGATGGAGGCGGCCTCGGGGTCCGCGTTGTACTCCGGGTCGTCGTAGGCGAGCATCTGGTTGGACCAGTCGAAGAGCTTGCGCCGGTCCTCCTGCGGGACGCCGAGCAGCTCGGCGATCGCCTGGAGCGGGAGCTCGGCGGCGACCTCGGCGACGAAGTCGCCCTCGCCCTTGGCCAGGGCGTCGTCGACGATGCTGTGTGCCCGCTCGACCAGACGGTCCTTGAGAGCGTTGATCGCACGCGGCGTGAACCCGCGACTGATGATCTGGCGCAGCTTGGTGTGGTCGGGCGCATCGTGGTGGATCAGCATCGCGCGTTGCAGCTCGACCTGCTCGCGGGTCATGTCGGGCGCGAACCGGATGATCACACCGTTCTCGTTGGTGCCGAAGTTCTCGCTGTCCTTGGAGACGGCAAGGATGTCCTCGTGCTTGCTCACCGCCCAGAACCCGGTGTCGAGGAAGCCAGCGCGTGCCTCCGGCGTCTGCTCCACCCACCACACCGGGGCGGACTTGCGGAGCTCGAGAAACTCCTGGAGCGGGACGCGCTCCTCGTTGAGCACGGGATCAGTCGGATCGAAATCCACGGGGAGAGCGGTCACGGGTGTGCTCCTTCGAGGTCTTTTTCTGTAACACGTTCTAGTTTATGTTCACACAGTGCCCAGCATCACACAAGGGTTGCGCCAAACGAGAACACGTTCTACTTTGGAACAATCGAGTGTAACCGGTGTCACGTCATCAGGCGTGGCGGTGCGCGCCCGCGCACCAGCGACTTGTCGAAACCCCCGAAGAGCGAGGTTCCATGGGCACGCCCGTCATCGTCGAAGCCGTCCGTACCCCCATCGGCAAGCGCAAGGGCTGGCTCGCGGGCCTGCACCCGGGCGTCCTGCTCGGCGCCGCCCAGGTCGAGGTGCTCAAGCGCGCCGGGATCGACCCTGACCTGGTGGATCAGGTCATCGGCGGTTGCGTCTCCCAGGCCGGCGAGCAGTCCAACAACATGGTCCGTCGTGCCTGGCTCCACGCGGGCCTGCCGATCCACACCGGGTCCACCGTCATCGACGCGCAGTGCTCCTCGGCCCAGCAGGCCACGCACCTGATCAACGCGATGATCGCCTCCGACCAGATCAAGGTCGGCATCGCCTGCGGCATCGAGTCGATGTCACGCATCCCGCTGGGCGCCAACGTGCCCAAGGGCGCCGGCGATCCCCGTCCCGCAGACTGGAACATCGATCTGCCCAACCAGTTCGAGGGCGCCGACCGGATCGTGAAGAACCGCGGGTTCTCCCGCAACGAGGTCGACGAGTTCGGCCTGTGGTCGCAGGTCAAGGCGCGCCAGGCGCGCGACGCCGGCCACTTCAAGAGCCAGATCTTCGCCGTCGAAGCCCCCATGCTCGACGACGAGGGCAAGCCCACCGGAGAGGTACGCACCGTCACCGAGGACCAGGGCATCCGCGACACCTCGCTCGAGAAGCTGGCCGGGCTCAGTCCGGTGCTCGAGGGCGGCACCCACACCGCCGGCACCTCCTCGCAGATCTCCGACGGCGCCTCGGCGCTGCTGCTGATGGATTCGGCCGTCGCCGCCTCGCTCGGGCTCAAGCCTCGGGCCCGGATCGTCACCTCCAACCTGGTCGGATCCGACCCCTACTACCACCTCGACGGCCCCGTCCAGGCGACCGAGAAGGCGCTGAAGGACACCGGGATGACGATCGGCGACATCGACATCGCCGAGGTCAACGAGGCCTTCGCCGGCGTCGTCATGTCCTGGGCCAAGGTGCATCAGGTCCCCGAGGAGAAGATCAACGTCAACGGCGGCGCGATCGCGCTCGGTCACCCGGTCGGCTCGACCGGCACCCGTCTGCTCACCGCGGCGCTGCACGAGCTCGAGCGTCGCGACGCCAGCACCGCGCTGGTCTCGATGTGCGCCGGTGGCGCTCAGGCCACCGCGACGATCATCGAGAGGATCTGATCGTGCCCAAGTCCAAACTCACCGAGGCCGAGTACGTCGTCGTCGGCGCCGGCTCGGCCGGCTGTGCCGTCGCCGGCCGCCTGGCCGCGGCCGGCAAGTCGGTCATCCTCCTCGAGGCCGGGAAGAACGACAGGCGCAACTACCTGGTGACCAAGCCAGGCATGATCGGCCCGCTCCACGCCGAGCCGCGGCTGAAGAAGCTCGTCGACTGGGGCTACCACACGGTCCCCCAGCAGCACGCCCGCAACCGCGAGCTCCCCCAGCCGCGCGGCAAGGTGCTCGGCGGCTCCTCCTCCATCAACGGCCTGCTGTGGGTCCGGGGCAACCGGGCCAACTACGACGCCTGGGCGGCCGAGGGCAACACCGGCTGGGACGCGGACTCGGTCAACGAGGCGTACCGACGGGTCGAGGACTACGAGGGCGGTGGCTCCGACTACCGCGGCACAGGCGGGCCGATCAAGGTCATGAAGCACCCGCGGCCGACCGAGGCGTCGCTCTCCTTCCAGCGCGCCGCAGCCGAGACCCTCGACGTGAAGGTGCTCGATGACTACAACGGCGCCGAGCAGGAAGGCGTCTCGACGTTCCAGCAGAGCGCGATCGACGGGCTGCGCTACTCGGCCTCGCGGGGCTACCTTCACGACCAGGAGCTGCCGAGCCTGACCACGCTCACCCAGGTGCACGTCTCGAGGATCGTGATCGAGAACGGCCGTGCGAAGGGCGTCGAGATCCTCACCAGGCAGGGCCCGCAGACGATCTCGGCAACCCGGGAGGTCATCGTCTCCGCGGGCGTCTTCGGCTCCGCGCAGCTGCTGATGCTCTCCGGAATAGGTCATTCCGCCCACCTCGCCGAGCACGGGATCCAGACCGTCCACGACCTGCCGGTCGGCGACAACCTGCACGACCACATGTTCGTGCCGACCACCTGGGAGATGCCGACCGCGCTGCACCACGGCACCGCCGGCTACTTCGGCAAGGCGGTCCTCAAGGAGCAGACGGTCGGCAGGTCGATCCTCGGCCACACCGTCTTCGAGACGGTCGGCTTCGTACGCACCTCGCTGGCCACCGACGTACCCGACCTGCAGCTGCACGTGCTCCCCTGGGCCTACCCCTCCCCCAACCAGGATGCGCCGATCCGCCACGAGGTCGACCCGCGGGCGGCGCTGACGGTGATGTCGTCGCTGATCTACCCGCGCTCGCGCGGAACGCTGCGGCTGCGCAACGCGGACCCGACCGCCGAGCCGCTGATCGACTTCAACTACCTCGCCGAGCCCGACGACAAGCGCGTCCTGCTCGAGGGCGTGGAGATGATCCGCGAGATCATGGCCGCCCCGGCCTTCGGCGACCAGGTCAAGTCGGAGATCCACCCCGGCAAGGCGATCGACGCCGAGGCGATGAAGGACGAGGTCACCAACCGCGCGACCTCGATCTACCACGGTGTCGGCTCCTGCCGGATGGGCGTCGACGAGCGCGCCGTGGTCGACCCGCAGCTCCGCGTACGCGGCATCGACGGCCTCCGCGTCGCCGACGCCTCGATCATGCCGTCGATCATCGGCGGCAACACCAACGCTCCCGCGGTCATGATCGGTGACCGTTGCGCGACCTTCATTCTCGACGAAAATCTGTAGAGCCGTCCTCGACAACCGCTGATCGGAAGCAGACATGAGCACTGACACCGCGAAGACAGCAGACGTACGCCGCCCCGACTGGATCACCGAGGAGCTGCTGGCCGAGCTGGTCTCCCGGGTCCCGTCCTCGACGGGTGCGTCCTGGAAGCTGACCGAGGTCTACACCGGTGAGGTGCTCGTGGCGCTGCCGCAGTCCTCACCGGCAGACGTCGAGCGGGCCGCCGAGGCCGGACGGGCTGCCCAGCACGCATGGGCGGCGACCCCGCTCCGGGAGCGGCTGGCCGTCTTCAAGCGCGCCCACGAGCTGATCCTGCGCAACCAGCACAAGATCGCCGACCTCATCCAGGCCGAGTCGGGCAAGGCCCGGCGGATCGCGTTCGAAGAGGTCTGCGACCCGCCGATGGTGATCTCGCACTACCTCAAGCGGGCGCCGAAGCTGCTCAAGGACAAGAAGCGTCCTGGCGTGATGCCGGTGCTGTCCAGCTCGATCGAGCGCCACCCGCCGCGGGGTCTGGTCGGGATCATCGCGCCGTGGAACTTCCCGTTCGCGACCGGTCTCTCCGACGCGATCCCGGCGCTCATGGCCGGCAATGCGGTGCTGCTCAAGCCGGACAACAAGACTGCGCTCTCGCCGCTGTTCGGGATCTCGCTGCTCGAGGAGGCGGGCCTGCCGAAGGGCCTGTTCCAGGTGGTCTGCGGCGAGGGCCCGGACGTGGGTCCGACGATGCTGGACAACGTCGACTACGCGATGTTCACCGGCTCGACCGCGACCGGCCGGGTGATCGGCGAACAGGCGGGGCGCAACCTGATCGGCGCCTGCCTCGAGCTCGGCGGCAAGAACCCGATGATCCTCCTCGACGACGCCGACATCGATGAGACCGTCGGCGGCTCGATGTTCGCCGTCTTCGGCAACACCGGCCAGATCTGCATGCACATCGAGCGGATCTACATCCCCGAGGCCATGTACGACGAGTTCCGGGACAAGTTCGTGGCCGCCGTCGAGAGCATGCGGATCGAGGCGGCGTACGCCTTCGGGCCCGACCTCGGGGCGCTGGTCTCCCCCGACCATCTGGCGCGGGTGCAGTCGCACGTCGAGGACGCGGTCGCCAAGGGCGCCACCGTGCTGACCGGCGGCAAGGCGCGCCCCGACATCGGGCCGACCTTCTTCGAGCCGACCATCCTGGAGGGCACCACCAAGGAGATGCTCCACGGGGTGACCGAGACCTTCGGGCCGGTGGTCTCGCTGCACCGCTACTCCACCCTCGAGGAGGCCATCGAGCTGGCCAACGACACCGACTACGGGCTCAACGCGTCGGTGTGGACCACGAACTTCAAGCGCGCCCAGGCGATCGCGGCACGCATCGAGTCGGGCAACGTCAACATCAACGACGGCCTCGCCACCGCGTACGCCTCGAAGTCCACCCCCTCCGGCGGCATGAAGCAGTCCGGTGTCGGTGCCCGTCACGGTGACCAGGGGCTGCTGAAGTACACCGAGACCCAGAACGTCGCCACCCTGAAGAAGCAGGTCATGGGGCCGCAGGGCAAGCAGACCTTCGACGACTACGCCAAGCAGATGCAGGCGTCGCTGCGCTGGATGCGGAAGCTCCACATCCGTTGAAGCCCGTCTCCCGCTATGCCGAGCTGACCCGGGAGGAGCTCGCCGAGGTCGTCCGCGAGCTCCTCCTGATCGGCCAGCTGATCGACCGCTCCGGGATGGCGTGGTGCATCTCCGCCTTCGGGCGCGAGGAGATGCTCCGGATCGCGATCGTCGAGTGGGCCGCCGCCTCGCCGATCTACACCCGGCGGATGCAGACCGCGCTGGGCTACGCGCCGGCCGTTGCCGGGCAGGGTGACGTACCGACCATCTTCAAGGGCCTCCAGCTCGACATCGGCGCGCCGCCGCAGTTCATGGACTTCCGCTACACCGTCCACGACGCCCGCCACGGCGAGTTCCACCTCGACCACTGCGGCGCGCTGATGGACGTCGAGCCGATGGGCGAGGAGTACGTCCGCGGGATGTGCCACGACATCGAGGACCCCACCTTCGACGCCACCGCCATCGCGACCCACCCCCGGGCCCAGGTGCGCCCGGTCCACCGGCCGCCGCGGACGCCGGCCGGCCGGACGCCCCACTGCCGCTGGACCGTGACCATCGACGACGCCCATCCCGAGGCGGTGGCGATCCCCGAGCTGGCCGTCAACGAGCTCTCCCGGGCAGCGCGGCTCGAGCTCGCGCCGATCGATCCGTCCGACGACGGCGCCGCCGACTACGCCGGGCCGCTGGTCTCCGACCTCGACCTGGCCGGTTTCTCCCACTCGGCGCTGGTGCGCATCGCCGACGAGGTCTGCCTGCAGATGGCGCTGCTCGATCGCGGCTTCACCCTCGCGCTGGAGTCCCGGGTGACCTCGCCCGAGCAGCTCGGCGACATCCGCCGCAAGCAGCTGGTCGGGGTCGCCGGTATCGCCGGCTCACGCCTCGCCCGGGCGCTCTCCCTGCCGCCGGACACCAAGGGCGCCCTGCGGCTGCTCGCGCTCCATCCGATGCTCAACCCCGCTGCGTACGTCTCGGTCGAGGTGGATACCGACGCGTTGGTCGTCCGGCCGTCGGCCGCCGACGAGGACGGTGCCTGGGTCTCGCTGATCGGGCCGGAATGGCTCGTTCCGCTCCGGGCTGCGGTGCAGGCTCTCGACCCTCACCTCGACGTCGAGGTCGGTGCGGTCGAGGGCGGCTGGCGGGTCGAGGTCGTACGCCGTCCCGAACCCGCTCCCGAGGCCTCCGAGGTCGCGGTGGTGAGGTTCAGCACCGGCGCGGACTTCGACTTCGAGCCGCGCCGGTCGCTGCCGATCACGCCGGTCTGAGGTTCAGCGGCGGTGCAGCGCGAGGACCGGGATGACCCGGTCGGTCTTCGCCTCGTACTCGCCGAACCCGGGGCTCATCGCCTTGAAGCGCTCCCAGGCGTCGTCGCGCTCGGCACCGGTCAGCTCGGTCACCTCGACCTCGACGACCCCCTCGTCCGGGGTCTCGATCTTGGTCTCCGGGTGAGCCAGGAGGTTGTGGTACCACGCCGGGTTCTCGGGCGCGCCGGCCTTGGAGGCGGCGATCAGCCAGGTGTCGGGATCCGGGTGGAGGTTGGCCACCGGCGAGACTCTCTCGGTGCCGGTCTTGGCGCCGGTGTGGTGCACGAGCACGAGCCCGCGTCCGAACGGCACCGAGGTCACGTTGCCGTCGTTCGAGCGGAACTCATCGATGATCGACTGGTTCCAGTCCTTGTAGTCGCTGCCTGACATGGAGTGCCTTTCCCCCGAGGAATCGGTTTTCGACCACTCTTGCAGACATCCCCAACGAGAACCGGTCAAACGCGAGCGAGGGCCGCGATCCGCACCTGCTCCTCCCGGTCGGTCACCTTCGCCCGCGGCCGGCCGATCTCCTTGCCCGACTCGCACTCGTGGGTGTCGAGCGTGTTCCAGCCGGTCTGGTCGACCACGATCACGCCGCGCTCGGCCAGGAGATCGTCGAGGGACTCTCCGGCCGGGTCGGCGAGCGAGCCGGCGGCGTAGTCGTCCACGAGGGTGCGTACGGTCTCGGCTGCGCAGGCGCGGTTGGTGCCGATCACACCGCTGGGACCGCGCTTCGCCCAGCCCGCGGTGTAGGTGGCCTCGGCCCCGATCACCCGGCCGGCCTCGTGAAGGAACCGGCCGGTGCCCGCCTCGTTCGGGACGCCGGGGACGCCCGCGGAGCGGTAGCCCGTGGCCCGGACCACCAGCCCGGCCTCGATCTCCTCGCCGCTGGCGAAGCGCACTCCGGTGACGGTCTCCGTGCCGAGGATCTCGGTGGGCGTCAGGCCGAAGCGGAGGACCAGCCGCTTCGCGGCGTCGGTACGCGGCCGGGCGGCCAGGTCGCGGAGCAGGTCGGCCTTCTGGAGCGCCCCGAAGGTGTGGGCGTTGCGTTCGGTCGTGTCCGCCTCGGTCGGCAGGGCGGCCAGGTCTGCCTCGTCGACGACGACGTCGATGCCCGGGGAGTCGGCCAGTGCCCGCAGCTCCGGGCTGGTGAAGGCGGCGTGCTCGGCGCCGCGGCGGGCGGTGACGACGACCTCGCGGATGCCGCTGGCTGCCAGGGCGGAGAGCGCGGCCGGGGCCAGGTCGGAAGCCGTCAGGGCCGCCTCGTCGGCCAGCAGCAGCCTGGCCAGGTCGAGGGCGACGTTGCCGTTGCCGATGACGACGGCCCGCTCGTGCGCGAGCGGGAAGGTGAGCTCGGCACGGTCGGGATGGCCGTTGTACCAGCCGACGAGCTCCGCCGCGGAGGTCGAGCCCGGCAGCTCCTCCCCTGGCAGGCCGAGGCTGCGGCCCTCGCCGGCGCCGGTGGTGTAGACGACCGCGTGGTGGGCGCCGAGCAGCTCCTCGTGGGTGACGTCGCGTCCGATCTCGACGTTGTAGCGCGTCCGCACGCGGCGGTGGCGGGCCGTCTTCGCGAACCCGGAGACGATCTCCTTGGTGTCCAGGTGGTCCGGTGCGACGCCGTAGCGGACCAGACCGTAAGGGGTCGCGAGCCGGTCGATGACGGTGATCTCGACGTCGCAGCGACGGGTGGTGGCGAGCTCGTCGGCGACGTACCAGCCGGCCGGGCCGGCCCCGACCACTGCCACCTTGAGCGGGCCGGTGCCGGTGATCTTGGCACCCGGCGGCGGCAGCGGCGCGGGCTCCTCCTGCTCGCCGGTGAACTCGAAGAAGGCGGCGTTGATGTCGACGTAGGGCGCGAACGCGTCCGGGACCTCGTAGTCCGGGAAGATCGCGTTCACCGGACAGGCGTCTTCGCAGGCTCCGCAGTCGATGCACTCGTCGGGATGGACGTAGAGCATCTCGGCGGCGCCGAAACCCGGCTCGTCGGGCCCGGGGTGGATGCAGTCGACCGGGCAGACCTCCACGCAGGAGGCGTCGTTGCAGCACGACTGGGTGATGACGTACGTCATGAGCGCTGAGCCTTCCGCTGAGCCGTCTTCTGGGCCTTGCCGATCGCCTCCTCGACGACCGTGTTCATCCTGGCACCGTTCGGCCACCCCGCGTAGTGACTCAGGAACACCACGATCTCGCGCAGCTCGTCCTCGGAGAGCTCGCCGTTGGCGTACGCCGCGGGGATCTGGATCCCGAGGACGTCCGCGGCGCCCTGGCCGGCGAGCAGGCCGATCAGCAGGAGCCGGCGGTCGCGGGTGGTCAGGCCCGGGCGCTGCCAGATGTCCCCGAAGAGATGGTCGGCGGTGTAGCGGAAGAAGTCGCCCTCGCCGTCGGCCATGTCGAAGCCGTAGACCTCCTCCATCTTGCGCAGGCCTTTGGCGCGCTGCTCGGGGAGGTCGGCGAACTTGTCGGGGCCTTCACTCATGTGTTCTGTACTCATGTCCATGGTTCCTTGATCAGTGGGATGAGTCCTTGGGGAGGCCGAGCCCCGGTGCCAGGCGCTCGAGCGCGAGCCGGGCGAGCGGCACCTCGACGCCGAGCTCGTCGGCGAGCGCGATCGCGAACCCGAGGTCCTTCTCCCCCAGCGCGACCACGTGGCCGAAGACGCCGTGCCAGAAGTCGGTCTCCTCGATCGGCGCGGTGGTGTCGCGGTGCATGATCGCGCCCGGGCCACCGGTGATCGCGTCGGTGTGGCGTACGACGTCGCCGAGCGCCACCAGGTCGAGCCCGGCCGCCTCAGCGAGGCGCTGGGCCTCGGTGGCGGCGGTGAAGGAGGCGAAGTGGAGCAGGTTGCGGGCCAGCTTGAACCTGGTCCCGGCGCCGACCGGGCCGGCATGGACCACCTTGGAGCCCATCGCGGTCAGGACCGGGCCGGCCGCTGCGTACGCCTCCGGGCTGCCGCCCACGAGGATGGCCAGGGTGCCTTCGGCGGCTCCCATCGGGCCGCCGGAGACGGGGGCGTCGAGCACGTTCACCCCGTGTGGCTCGGCGATCGCGGCCAGCTCGGCCGGTGTCTCCGGGGCCACCGTGGAGTGCACCAGGACCGTCAGCGGGTCTGGCCCCGGACGGTCACCCACGGAGGTGAGCACCTCGGCGAGCACCTGGCGCACCTGGTCGTCGTCGCGCACCATCACGCTGAGTACGTCGACGGCCGAGGCCAGCTCGGCGACCGAGCCTGCCGCCTTCGCACCGGCGGCACCGAGCTCGGCGACGGGCTCCTCGGCGATGTCGTGCACCCACAGCTCGATCCCGTCCGTGCCGGCGAGCTGGAGCGCCATCGGCTTGCCGATGTTGCCGAGCCCGACGAACCCGGCGCGCGTCCTGGGCACCGCGGTCACAGCCGGAACGTCCCGCCGCCGTCGACGGCGATGATCTGGCCGGAGATCCACGAGGAGTCCTCGGAGAGGAGGAACTTCGCGGTCCCGACCATGTCCTCGGTCGTGCCGAGGCGCTTGATCGCCATCTGCTTCGTCATCTCCTTGGCCGCGTCACCGGCCTGGGTGCGCGTCGCCTCGGTGTCGGTCGGCCCCGGCGCGATCGCGTTGACCCGGATGTTCATCCCGCCGAGCTCGTGGGCGAGCTGCTGGGTCAGCCCGTTGATGCCGACCTTGGCCAGCCCGTAGAAGCCGGAGTAGAGGTAGGCGGCGGTCGAGGACTGGTTGACGATCGCCCCGCCGCCCCGCTTCTGCATCGCCGGGTAGACGGCGCGCGTCATCACCAGGGCCCCGTTGAGGTTCACGCTCATGAACTTCTCGTAGTAGTCCCAGTCGACGGTGATCAGCAGGTCGAAGGCCATGTCGCCGTAGATCGCGGCGTTGTTCACCAGCCCGTCGATCCCGCCGTACGCCTCGGTCGTCTCGGCCACCAGCGCCGCCGCCGACGCGTGGTCGGAGACGTCGCAGCGTACGAACCTGGCGACTCCGCCGGCCGCCTCGATCTCCTTGGCGACCTGCTGCCCCTTCTCCTCGTTCAGGTCGGCGACGACGACGGCGGCGCCCTCGGTGGCCAGTCCCTTCGCGTACGCCTCGCCGATCCCCTGGGCGGCGCCGGTGACGACGATGACCTTGTCCTTGAACCTCATGGTCTCTCCTGTGCTCATGCGGGCTCCGCGATCAGCTTGGTCTCGAGGTACTCCTCGAAGCCTTCGACGCCCATCTCCCGGCCGAGGCCGGACTGCTTGTAGCCGCCGAAAGGCGCATCGGGGCCGAACCACTGGCCACCGTTGACGCCGATGGTGCCGGTGCGGATCCGGGCGGCGACCGACTTCGCGCGCTCCAGCGCCCCGGACTCCACGGAGCCGGAGAGACCGTAGGGCGAGTCGTTGGCGATGCGTACGGCATCGTCGTCGCCGTCGTGCGGGATCACCGTGAGCACGGGGCCGAAGATCTCCTCGCGGGCGACGCGGGCGGTGTTGTCGAGGCCGGCGACGACGGTGGGCTGGATCCAGAAGCCGCCGGCGAGGTCGCCGTCCTGGACCGCGACGGCTCCGCCCGTGGCGATGCGGCCACCCTCCTCCACGGCGAGCGCGAGGTAGCCGAGGATCCGGTCGCGCTGGACCGCGGAGATCACCGGGCCGCAGATGGTGCCGGCATCGGCCGGGTCGCCCGCGCCGAGGGACGACATCGTCGCCGCTGCCGCCTCGACGGCCGTGTCGTAGGACTCACGAGGCACCAGCAGCCGGGTGGTCAGGGCACAGCCCTGACCTGCGTGAACGGCCACCGAGAAGGCCGCCATCGAGGCGGCCGAGGCGACGTCGGCGTCGTCGAGGACGATCGCCGCGGACTTGCCACCGAGCTCGAGGAAGACCTTCTTCAGGCTGGGTGCAGCGGCCGCCATGATCGCCCGGCCGGTGGCCGTCGATCCGGTGAAGGAGACCAGGTCGACCCGTGGGTCCTCGGCCAGCATCGCGGCCACCCGGTTGTCGCGCGGGGTGACGACGTTGAAGACGCCAGGCGGAAGATCGGTGTGCTCGGCCACCAGCCGGCCCAGCTCCGCGGCCAGCCACGGCGTGTCCGGGGCGGGCTTGAGGATCACCGTGTTGCCCGCCGCCAGCGCCGGGCCGATCTTGGCCAGGTTGATCTGGTTGGGGAAGTTCCAGGGCGTGATGGCCGCGACGACACCGACGGCCTCGCGCCGCACCGTACGCCGCGAGGAGATGCCCATCGTGACTCCGACGCCGAGGTCCCGCTCCCACTCGAAGGACTCGGCGAGGTCGATGGTCCACTTCAACGTCTCGACCGGGGTGTCGAACTGCGGCCCGGCGACCAGGAACGCGGGCGCGCCGACCTCGGCGGTCGTCAGCTCGCGCAACGCCTCGGCGTTGTCGAGGATCGCCTGGTGGAGCTGGCGCAGGCACCGGATCCGCAGGCCCACGTCGGTCGACCAGTCGGTCTCGTCGAAGGCCTTGCGCGCGGCGGCGATGGCGACGTCCATGTCCTGGGCCGTCGAGTCGGGCGCGCGCCCGATCTCCTGACCAGTGGCCGGGTTGAGGATGGCGTACGTCTCGCCGGAGCTGGCCGCGCCGAGCTTGCCGTCGACGAGCTGCTGGGCGGGCGGATTGGTGGGGGTTCGGGTCGTCACACGGGCTCCTGGGTCACGAATTTCCCGGCCGCCACCGGCGGCGGCCAGACGGTCGAGGGCAGGTCGGCGAGTCGGTAGTGGCCGGGCTGCTCGATGCCGTTCAGCGACATCCGCTCCAGCAGCCCGGCGGTGGCCTTCTTGGCCTTGACGATGTCGAGGAAGGTGGTCGCGGTGGACCCGAGGTCGAACCAGTCCCGCTGCCAGGCGAACTCCAGCCCGTCGCCGTCCGGCCGCGGTGCGACCCCGAACCAGGAACCGCCGATCCCGAGGATCTCGTACTCCTCGCCGGTCGCGTCGTCGACGATTCCGGCCCGCTGCCGCCAGAAGCCGATCACCATGGCGTTGACGTCGTCGATGACTGTCGCCTGGTAGTCGTAGTGCCAGCCCTCGAGCCCGGCCATCTCGGTGCCGAGCGCCCACTCCCGGATCTGCTCGCGGCCCACCGCCATGAAGTGCTCGTCGGGCGTGTACATCCAGCCGTACGTCGCGTCCTCGGCATACACGTCGGCCAGCGGCGACCAGTTGCCGTCGGCCTCCGCCTTCCGGTTGAGGTCGAGCCAGTGGGCCCAGAACCCCTCGATCTCGGCGCGGTCCATTCAGTCCTCCAAGGTAAGAGCGAAAGCGGGGCAGTACTTCACAGCCGCGCGGGCGGCGGGAAGCTGCTCCTCGGACGGTTCAGTGATGCGTACGACGACCTGGTAAGCGTCGTCGTCGAAGGCGAAGAGCTCCGGGGCCTCGGCGAGGCACTCCTGATGCCCCTGACACAGCCCCAGGTCAGCAACGAGTCTCACGACGACCGCCGCCGGTAGCGGACCCGGCAGGGCTGCTGGAGCTGGATCACCATCTTGGTGAAGTCGTCGGCGTACGACTCCAGCGGCTGCGCCGCCTCGAACGAGTAGTCGCGCAGGATGACCGAGAAGATCGCCTTCATCTGCATCATCGCGAACGCGTTGCCGACGCAGCGGTGCTTGCCGGCGCCGAACGGGATCCAGGTCCAGCGGTTCTGCATGTCCTCCTGGCGCGGGTCGATGTAGCGGCTCGGGTCGAAGGACTCCGCCTTCGGGAAGTCGTCCTCGATCCGGTTGGAGACCCGCGGCGAGGCGGCGAGCAGGGTGCCGGCCGGGATGGTCTCGCCGAGCAGCTCGAAGTCCTCCTGCACCAGCCGCATCAGGATGATCAGCGGCGGATGCAGCCGCAGCGTCTCCTTCAGCGCCGCCTCGAGGACCGGGATGGAGCGCAGCGCCTGGAAGCTCACCTCCGAGCCATCCGCGTAGAGGTCGTCGAGCTCGCCGACGACGTCGGCCATCACCGATGGGTTCCGCAGCAGCTCGATCATCGCCCACGACGCGGTGCCGGAGGAGGTGTGGTGGCCGGCGAACATCATCGAGATGAAGACCCCGGTGATGGTGTCGGTGTCCATGTCGATCGAGATGAGCACGTCGAGGAGGTCGCGCTCCTCGCGAGCGACCTTGCCCCGCGCGACCCGCTTGTCGATGATCGCCTGGACCAGCGCGACGAGCTTCTCCCGGGCGTCATCGCGCATCCGGAAGCTCTCGATGTCGGCGTAGGCGTCGACGTACGCGATCGCGTCCGTGCCGTGCTCCAGCTCGTGGTAGTGCTGGGCGAAGGACGAGTCGAGCTCCTCGCGGAACGGCTTCCCGACCAGGCACGCCGAGGTGGTGTAGATGGTCAGCTCGGCGAAGAAGTCGAGCAGGTCGATCTCGCCCTCATCGCCCCAGCCGGCGATCATCCGGCGGATCTCGGCCTCGATCGTCTGTGCGTGCCCGCGCATCATGTCGCCGCGCAGCGCCTGGTTCTTCAGCATCTGCTGGCGCTCCTCCGGAGAGGCGTCGAAGACGACGCCCTTGCCGAAGATCGGGGTCATGAACGGGTACGCCGCCGCCTGGTCGAGTACGTCGTCGGGCGCCCGGAAGAACGCCTCGTTTGCCTCGGCACCGGTGACCAGGACGACGTCCTTGTCAGCGAGGCGAAAGCGCCCGAGGTCGCCGCACTCCTCGCGGACGCGGGAGAACAGTGAGATCGGGTCGACCCGCATCTCGGGCAGGTGTCCGGTGCCGCGGATGATCTCGGGGACGCTCGGGTCCTGGTCGTCCAGGACGGTGGAGACGGTGGGGATCGTCATCGTGGCTCCTGCACAGGGGCTTCGGGGTTGACGTCGATGGTGCTGATGTGGACACCGCGCTTGGCGGTCACGACCGACGTGATCGCGTCGGCCAGCGCCTGGGCCTTGAGGAAGTGCGGGTGGCGCGCGAGGCCCCACCTGACCCACTGCTCCAGCACGAACCCGCCGAGCTCGGCGGGCCACTCGTTGCCGATGTCGGAGTGCGTCGGACCGGGTCGCACGATGGAGGCCCGGACGCCGGTGCCCTCGAGCTCCATCTGGAGCGCGCTGACCATGCCTTCCAGGCCCCACTTGGAGGCTGCGTACGCTCCCATGAACGGCCGCGGCTTGACCGCCACGTCGGAGGAGAGGAAGACCAGGTCGCCGCGCTGCCGCTCGATCATCCCCGGCCCGAAGGCGCGCAGGATCCGGTGGGCGCCGAGCAGGTTGATGTCGACCTGGCCGCCGAAGGTCTCGGTGGAGACGTCTACGGTCGCGCCCGGATGGGTGACGCCGGCGTTGCTGACCACGACCTCGACCTCGCCCAGGTCCGCCACCGCCTTCGCGGCGAACTCGGCGACCGACTCGTCCGAGGTCACGTCGAGGGGATGCGCGACCGCCTCTCCCCCGTCGGCCCGGATCGCGGCGGCGATCTCCTCGACCCGGTCGAGCCGCCGGGCGCCGAGCGCGACCGGGAATCCAGCCGCTGCCAGGGACTTCGCGGTCTCCGCGCCGATCCCGGAGGAGGCGCCGGTGATCACCGCCGGACGGCGGTCGGGCTGTGCGTACTTCACGCGTCCTCCCTGGATGCTGACCGAGGTAACTCGGCGAATGCGTACTGACCTCGCGGAGTTCCACGAAGTAGGTGACTGCCGACCGAGGTACCTCGGTGAGCATCCGTCGCGCTGACCGAGTTACCTCGGTGAGCATCCGCCCCGCTCATCGCACCCTCCGGGTGAACGTGACAGGCAGCTCGGCGAACCCACGCACGCTGGTGGAGTGCACGCGGACAGCGCGGTCGGCGTGGACCTCGAACCCGGACGTACGCCGCACCAGCTCCGCCAGCACGACTCGGGCCTCGAGCCGAGCCAGGTTGGCGCCGAGGCAGAAGTGCCGGCCGACGCCGAAGCTCATGATCCTGCCGAGCTCGTCGGAGGGGCGATGGATGTCGAAGACGTCCGGGGCGGTGAAGACGCGCTCGTCGCGGTTGGCCGAGCCGAGCAGGACGAGCAGCTTCGACCCGGCCGGAACGACCTGGCCGTGGAGCTCTACGTCCTCGGCGACGTAGCGGGCCAGCATCTGGCTGGAGGTGTCGTGGCGCAGGGTCTCCTCGATCCATGCGCCGACCGGCGCGGTGTCCTCGGGGTCGGCGAAGACCTCGGCGAGCTGGGAGGGGTGGGCGCCGAGGTGGAAGAGCGCGTTGCCGAGCAGCTTGGTGGTGGTCTCGTTGCCTGCCACGACCATCAGGAAAAGGAACGCGATCACCTCGTGATCGAGCAGCCGGTCGCCGTCGACCTCGGCCTCGATGAGTGCCGAGGTGAGGTCCTCGCTGGGCTGCTTGCGCCGCTGCGCGACCATCTCGGCGTAGTAGCCGATCAGCTCGAGCGCGGCCGTCATCCCGGCCTCCGGTACGTCGCGTACGCCGTCCTCACGGTGCACCACCAGGTCGGCCAAGCGGCGCACCTCGTCGCGGTCGGCGACGGGGACGCCCATCATCTCCGAGATGACGTCCATCGGGAGCTTGCCGGCGAGCTCGGCGATCCAGTCCGCCTCTCCGGTCTCGGCGCAGGCCGCGATCAAACCGTCGAGGTAGTGGTCGGCGAGCGCCTGGATCTGCGGGGTGAGCTCGCGTACGCGGCGCGGCGTGAACCCGGCTGAGACCAGCTTGCGCAGACGGGTCTGCTCCTTGCCGTCCAGAGCCAGGAAGGACATCACCCGATGGGCGTCGGCGTTCCAGGCGCTGGCGTCGAGCGAGACCCCCATCCGGTTGGAGAAGGTGACGTCGTTCTTCACCGCGGCGTGCACGTCGGCATGCCGGGAGAGCGCCCAGAAGTCGTCGGAGGCGTTGTAGTAGAGCGGCGCCTCGTCCCGCAGCCGGGCATAGACCGGGTAGGGGTCCTCGTGGAAGTCGTAGTCGTAGGGGTCGAAGATCTCGGTGGTGGTGCTCGTCATCTCACTCCTCACCGACGATCACGGCGACGACCGGGGCGAGCCGGTCGGCCATCTCGTCGTAGGTCATCAGGCCCATGCCCGCCTGCAGCAGCGCCCCGGAGAAGGCGAGCAGCAGGGCTTCTCGCTCCGCCTCGGCAGCACCCTCGCCGAGCGCCGCCTCGAACCGGGCAGCGAACTCGGCCCCGATCCGCAGCCGCAGCCGCTCGACATCGGCATCGCTGCCCAACAGTGCCGGCGTGACCGCCGCAGCGAGCGCCGGCTCCTCCGCGATCCGGGTCGTGAGGCTGCGTACGGCCGCCTGCACCCGCTCCACGCGGGATCCGGTCTCCTCGACCGTCGGCGTCTCGGCCAGGTGGCGCCAGAAGAGCTCGGCGAAGAGATGGTTCTTGGAGGCGAGGTAGGTGTAGGCCGTGGCCGGGGAGACCCCGGCCCGGGCAGCGACCGAACGGACAGTCAGCGCCTCGTGCCCGACCTCCCGCAGCTCCGCCAGACCTGCCGCGAATACTCGCTCGACCGTCTCCGCCTGGCGGGTGCTCGTTGCGCTGGACACGTGTCCAGATTAGAACACGTTCTCGTTTCGGGCAAGGGGTGAAGGCGACCGAATCGGGGTACCGCACCTTCATGCCGAGAACAGACGTGCTGGGCGAGGAGCTCCAGCGACAACGCGACGTCCTCAAGCTGGTCGGTGCGACCTTGAAGGCCGCCGAGATCCCGTTCGCACTCGCCGGCGGGTACGCGGTCTGGACGCGAGGCGGGCCGGAGAGCACCCACGACGTGGACTTCGTGCTCCCCCAGGAGTGCGTCGAGGACGCCGTGCGCGCTCTGGTCCTGAACGGGATGGATCCGGTCGCCGCCCCGGAGGACTGGCTGGTGAAGGTCGGGCGCGACACCGTGGTCGTCGACCTGATCCACCGGCTCCCGACCGGGCCCGTCGATGACGACCTGCTGGCGCGGTGCACCGACCTGCCGGTCGACTCCGTCACCATGCCCGTCATGTCCGCGACGGACCTGCTCATCTCGCGCATGCTGGCCCTGAGCGAGCACGCCTGCGACCTATCCCCGATTCTCGGCTCCGCCCGAGCCCTGCGCGAGCAGATCGACTGGCGGCTGGTGCGACAGGAGGCGAAGCGCAGCCCCTTCGCGCAGACCGCGATCGGCCTGCTGGACGCGCTCGCCATCATGGAAGGAAGCAGTATTGGAGGCGATGATGCCTGACCCGATTCGTGTGGCAGCAGTGGGTGACGTACATCTGGCCGACGACCTGCGCGGCCGCTACGCGCCGCTGCTCACGGACATCTCCGAGGAGGCCGATGCGCTGCTGGTCGCCGGAGACCTGACCCAGCACGGGACGCTCGAGGAGGCGGAGGCGTTCGCCGACGAGTTCGACGCCGCCGACGTACCGGTTCTCGTCGTGCTCGGCAACCACGACTACCACTCCGGCGCCGAGCGTGACATCGTCCACCTGTTGGAGGACCGCGGGGTGACCGTCCTCGAGGGCACCTCGACCACCCTCGACACCGATTCCGGCCGCCTCGGCGTCGCCGGCATCAAAGGCTTCTGCCTCGGCTTCGTCGGCCGGTGCGCAGCGGACTTCGGCGAACCCGAGATGAAGGCCTTCACCGGGCACGGCATCGAGACCGCCGGCCTGCTGCGCCAGGCCCTCGACGACCTCGCGGCCGAGGAGCCGGACGTCACCGTCGCGCTCTCCCACTTCTCCCCGGTCGACGACACGCTGATCGGCGAGGCGAAGGAGATCTGGCCGTTCCTCGGCAACTACCGGCTCGGCGAGGCGATCGACGAGACGGGTGTGGACCTGGCAGTCCACGGCCACGCCCACGCCGGGCGCGAGAAGGGTCTCACCCCGGCCGGGGTGCCCGTACGAAACGTCGCCCAACCCGTCATCCAGGCAGCGTTCCGTGTCTACGACGTCTTCCCCAGGAGGTCGGCATGAACGAGCAGCAGGCGCGAGATCTCGAGCGCGCGATCGCGACCGACCCGCGCACGAACGAGCTGGGCATCCGGATCCAGGTACGCGGCGACCACCTCGTCGTCTCAGGCGAGGTGGCCTCCCAGGAGCGCCGGGCCACGGTCATCGAGGTCGTCCGGGAGCACGACACCGGCCTCGACATCGTCGACCACATCATGCTCAGCGCCGAGCCCGGTCCGGGCGGACCCGACCACGAGCAGATCGACCCACGGAGGAGCTGATCATCGATGAACGGCACGATCGTCGCGGTCGTGGTCGGGATGATCCTGTTCTGGAGCGTCCTGACCCTCATCGCGGCACTCCTGGACCGGCGCCGCAGCCGTCAGATCGACGACGACCTGACCGCGATGGAGCGCAAGTACCATCTCGACGGCAGCGACCGGTACGGAAGCTTCGACCAGCGGCCCCACGGAGCCCACCGAGCCCGCTGAGCCCGCTCAGAAGCCAGGCGGAAGCCTGGTGAAGTCGGGCTCTCGCCCCTCGGCGAAGGCGACGAGCGCCTCGATGTTGGCCGGCCCGCCGAGCAGCTCGGCGAACTTCGCGTTCTCGAGCTCCCGGGCGGCCTCGATCCCGGGGCGCAGCGACGCGGTCATCGTCTCCTTGACCGCGACCAGGCTGCTGATCGGCCTCGAGGCGAGCGTGGCGGCGTGGCCCCAGGCGACCTCGAGGAGCTCCTCGGGCTCGGTGACCCGCCAGACGAGCCCCATCTCGTGAGCCTCCTCGGCACTGAGCCACTCCCCCGACATCAGCATCCAGGCGGCGTTCTGACGTCCGATCAGCCGCGGAAACAGGAAGCTGGAGGCCGCCTCCGGCGCGACCCCGAGCGTGGTGAACGGTGTCTTGAACCTCGCCTTCGTCGAGGCGAGGACCAGGTCGGCGAAGCCGAGGAGCGTCACGCCGATGCCCAGACCCAGGCCGTTGACGGCGACGATCAGCGGCTTGGAGAACGCCGCCAGGGAGTCGACCAGGCCGATGAACCCGTGGGCGGCGCTCTCGTCGCCACCCGAGGCGGTCTCCTTCATCTCGACCAGGTCGGTGCCCGCCGAGAAGGCGCGGCCGGCCCCGGTCAGCAGCACGACGGCCACCTCCGGATCCTCGTCGGCCTCGCACAGCGCCTCGGCCAGGGCGACGTAGAGCGCCTGGCTGAATGCGTTGAGCTGGTCGGGACGGTTGAGGGTGAGCGTACGGACGCGGTCGCGGTCCTGACTCAGCAGCAGGTCTGACATGTGTCTCCTATCGACCGAGGATCAGGTCGGCGGCGCGCTCGCCGATCATGATGGCGGGCGCGTTGGTGTTGCCGCCGGTGATCGAGGGCATCACGCTCGCGTCGGCGACGCGCAGGCCGTCGATGCCCATCACCCGCAGCGACGGGTCGACCACGGCGCGCTCGTCCGACCCCATCCGGCAGGTGCCGACGCCGTGGTAGACGCTGTGCACGATGTTGGGCAGCAGCTCACGGGTCGCCTCCGGGGTGGCGTACGACGGGCCGGGCGAGATCTCGCCCTGGTTGTCCCCGAGACCGACCATCATCTCGCGCACCTTCGCGATCCCGTCGAGGAGCACCTCGGTGTCCTTGCCCGACTTCAGGTAGGCCGGGTCGAGCAGCGGGTGCGCGAGCGGGTCGGCGCTGGCCAGGCGTACGGTGCCGCGGCTCTCGGGGTAGATCAGCGTCGGCAGGATGCACAGGCCGGGCTTGCTCGTCGGCGGCCGGATGGCCTTGTCGCCGTCCTGGTTCGGGAACGGGTAGACCCAATAGAGGACGTGCAGCTGCAGGTCGGGGACCCGATCGGCCAGGGCGCTGCGTACGAACCCGAAGGCCTCGAACTGCGAGCCGGCAGCCCAGCCCTTGCGGGTGAGCCGCGACTTGGCGAAGCCGGCGGCGAAGTAGGCGGGCGTGGGCCGCCGCAGCGCCGAATCCATCCGGAACGAGACCGGCACGAAGAGGTGGTCGTGGAAGTTGTCGCCGACGGGAAGGTCGGCGTGGACCTGGATGCCGTGGTCGCGGAGGTGGTCGGAATGACCGATTCCGGAGAGCATCA
The DNA here is from genome assembly GCF_045207335.1 of Nocardioides sp. NBC_00850. Classification (NCBI taxonomy): domain Bacteria; kingdom Bacillati; phylum Actinomycetota; class Actinomycetes; order Propionibacteriales; family Nocardioidaceae; genus Nocardioides; species Nocardioides sp. NBC_00850. Next base: position 3,855,099 of record NZ_CP108845.1, on the reverse strand, counting down.
GCAGGTGCGGAGAGCCGTAGACGCCTGCCGCCACGATGACCTCGCGGGTCGCCCGGATGGTCTGCTTGTCGCCGTCGGCACCGACGACCTCGACACCGGTGGCGCGCGAGCCCTCGATCCGTACGCGCGTGACCTGGGCCTTGGTCAGGATCAGCAGGTTGTCCAGCGGCTGCTCGCGCAGGTAGGCCTTCGAGGCCGAGTAGCGGCGCCCCTCGGAGGCGCTGAGCTGGACGACGCCGACACCCTCCTGCTCCTTGCCGTTGTAGTCGTCGAGGGCGCTGACCCCGAGCCGCTTGGGCGCCTCGTCGAGCCAGGTCTGCGTCGCCGGGGTGAGGTCCTTCTGGTAGCGCACCTTCACCGGCCCGCCCCGGCCGCGGAACTCGTCCCCGCCGCCCTCGAAGTCCTCCATCCGCTTGAACGCCGGCAGCACGTCGTCGTAGGACCATCCGGTCGCGCCGTCGGGCGCCCAGTCGTCGAAGTTCTGGCGGTTGCCGCGCACCCAGAGCATGCCGTTGATCGAGGACGAGCCGCCCAGCACCTTGCCGCGGGTCATCGGGATCACCCGGTCGAGGGCGGCACTCTGCGGGACCGACTTGTAGCCCCAGTCGACCAGCTTCTTCAGCTGTGGTGTGGAGAGCATCGCGGCGACCGCGCCGGGGAGCTCGAGCAGGTTCTTGATCCCGAAGGCGGTGTCCTTGGTGCCCGCCTCGATCACGATCACGCTGGCACCGCTCTCGGCCAGCCTGCGGGCGGTGGCGCAGCCCGCACTCCCGGCGCCTACGACGATGTAGTCGGCTTCCATGTTCACTTCTCTCTCCCGGCGATCCCTTCCACAAAGACTAGAACACGTTCTACTGTTGTGTCATGCGCCACGGCATCGTCCTGTTCACCTCGGACCGCGGCATCGCGCCCGCCGAGCTCGCCTCCGCCGCCGAGGAGCGCGGCTTCGACACGTTCTACGTGCCCGAGCACACCCACATCCCGGTGCGCCGCGACGCCCTGCACCCCACCGGCGGCACCGAGCTGCCCGACGACCGCTACCTGCGTACGCTCGACCCCTGGGTCACGCTCGGGACCTGCGCCGCGGTGACCACGCGGATCGGGCTCTCGACGGCCGTCGCGCTGCCGGTCGAGTCCGACCCGATCACGCTCGCCAAGACGATCGCGACCCTCGACCACCTCTCCGGCGGCCGGGTCTCGCTGGGCGTCGGGTTCGGCTGGAACACCGACGAGCTCGCCGATCACGGCATCCCGGGCGACCGTAAGCGCACCGCACTGAAGGAGTATCTGGAGGCGATGCGCGCACTGTGGACCGAGGAGGAGGCGGCCTATGAAGGCGAGTTCGTCTCCTTCGGCCCGTCGTGGGCCTACCCGAAGCCGCCACAGGGCCGGATCCCGACGATCGTCGGCGCCGGCGGCGGCCCGAAGACGCTGCGCTGGATCGCCCACAACGCGGAGGGCTGGATGTCGACCCCGACCGAAGCCGGAATCGGCGACAAGGTGAAGACGCTGCAGGACGAGTGGGAGTCGGCCGGCCGCGAGGGCAAGCCCGAGGTCCGCGTGCTCGTCGCGAAGCGGCCGACACCCGACGACCTGGCCGAGTGGTCGGTGGCCGACGAGCTGATCTGGGGCGTCCCCGACACCGAGCCGGCCGGCGTGCTCACCTACCTCGACAAGCTCGCGGGCAGGCTCGACCTCGGCTGATCAGCCCAGCCGCTCGCGCAGGAAGCCGACGATCCGCGCAAGGCCGCCTCGCGAGGCCGGCGAGATGCCCGGCAGGGTGAGGTAGGCGTGGGTCGCCAACCGGGGACGATGCAAGGCCACCTCCACCCCAGCCGTACGCAGCGCCGCGGCGTAGCGCTCGGCATGCGGGCGCAGCGGGTCGAACCGTGCGGTAAGCACGAGGGCCGACGGCAGTCCCGCATGGGATCTCGCCCGCAGCGGCGAGGCCTGCCATTCCTCGGCGAGCGACCCGTCGCCGCCGAGGTAGTTCTTCACGACCTCACCCAGCCCCCGACCGCGCAGGCCGACGAGATCGACCAGCGGATAGATCAGCACCTGGCCGCGGATCCGGGACTCACCTTCGTCCCGGGCGCGCAGCGCCAGGACCGCGGCCAGCGTGCCGCCGGCGCTGTCACCCAGCACGGCGATCCTCGTCGGATCGGCGCCGAGCTCGCCGGCGTTCGCGACGACCCACGTCAGCACGGCCCAGCAGTCCTCGACCGCCGCCGGATAGGGGTGCTCCGGGGCGAGCCGGTAGGCAGGCGCGACCACGATCGCCCCGGTGCGGGCCGCGATCCGGCCGGCCATCCAGCGCGACTGCTCGGGCGATCCCCAGCACCAGCCGCCGCCATGGAAGGCCAGCACGACCGGCCGCCCCTCGGTCGAGTGGGCTCGCGGGATGTGGACCCGCAGCCGGATCTCGCCGACCCATGCCTCGCGCGCCACCACGCCCGGGTCGTCCGCTCCGAACACCCAGGTCAGACGGCGGTTCGCCAACAGCGCCGCCCGCCGCTCGCGCAGCTCGACCATCCCGTCCACACCGCGATCCTGCACCTCGACGGCGGTATTCGTCATGACGTACGGCCGACCGGTGGTCGAACGTCACCGCACAGCTCACGTAGACGCCACCCAGAATAGAACACGTTCTACTATGGTCGGCCCATGAGTGACATCAGCGAGATAGAGCAGCTCAAGTACCGCTACGTACGCCTCCTCGACACCAAGCAGTGGGACGAGTTCGCCACCTGCTTCAGCGACGACGCCACCGCCGACTACGCCGGGCTCTCGTTCACCTCGCCCGCCGAGCTGGTCGACTACATGCGGACCAACCTGCCCGCGGAGATCATCACGATGCACCACCTCCACCACCCGGAGATCGCGATCGACGGCGATGCGGCCACCGGCCGCTGGTATCTCTACGACAAGGTCTTCGCCCCCGCCTACGAGTTCGCCCTCGAAGGCGCCGCCTTCTACGAGGACCGCTACACCCGTACGCCGCTCGGCTGGCGCATCGCCCACACCGGCTACGAGCGCACCTGGGAGCTGACCACCAGCCTGAAGGACCAGCCCAGCGCCAAACTGACCGGACCCGGCGGACCGGCCACGCACGCCTGAGAACGGCGGTAGGTTCGGCACCATGCGGATCGCCTTCGGAAGCGACGACGAGAACGAGACGACCCGAGCCGTGCTCGCCGAGCTGCGGGATCGCGGGGACGTCGAGGTCATCGAGACCGAATCCTGGCCCGACCTCGGCGCCGGCATCGGCCGGGCAGTCGTCGAGGGCCGCGCCGACGTCGGCGTGGTGATGTGCTGGACCGGCACCGGCACGGCGATCGCGGCCAACAAGGTCCCCGGCGTACGCGCCGCCCTCGCCTGGGAGCCCTGGATCGCCCGCAACGCGCGCCTGTGGAACGACGCCAACGTGTTGGCGATGAGCCTCAAGCGCCTCGCCCCCGACGTCGCAGTCGAGGTCACCCAGGCATTCCTCGACGAGACCGAGCCCGACCCCGAGGAAGCAGCCGCGATCAAGCGCCTCGACGAGCTGTGAGCGCCATCCCGGGGCGCCCCACGACTGCTCGGTCAGCAGCAGGCGCAGCCCTTGTCGCAGCCATCATGGCCGGCGAGGGCCCCGGCCGGAGTGCAGCAGACCTCACCGCGCCAGGCGTTGATCCCCTCCCCCACGGCCAGTGCCGCGATGACGAGCGCGGCGACCGAGTCGGCCCACCACCAGCCCCAGGCGCTGTTGGCGAGCAGGCCGACGAGCAGCGCGGCGGACATGTAGGTGCACAGCAGCGTCTGCTTCGAGTCGGCCACGGCGGAATGGGAGCCGAGCTCGTTGCCGGCGCGGCGCTGGATCCAGGACGCGGCGGGCATGACGAGCAGGCTCAGCGCGGCGATGCCGATGCCGAGACCGGAGTGGTCGGCGGCGTTCCCGGCGATCAGGCTGGTGGCGGCGTCATAGGAGACGAAGGCGGCGAGCCCGAAGAATGAGAGCGCGATGATCCGCAGCGCTACCTTCTCGCGGGCCTCGGGATCGCGGCCGGCGAACTGCCAGGCGACCGCGAGAGCGGACGAGACCTCGATGACCGAGTCGAGACCGAAGCCGAGCAGCGCCGCGGAGCCGGCGATCGCTCCGGCCGTGATCGCCACCACGGCCTCGATCACGTTGTAGGCGATGGTGAAGGCGACCAGGAGGCGGACCCGCCGCACCAGGACAGCCCGCCGAGACGGATCGTGGCCCGAGACCGGCGGCGGCACATCCTCGCGTCGGCCGATGACATGGATCGGAAGCTCGGAGCTCACCAGTTCACCTCATGGCACTGCCGGGTCGGGGCGGTCTCGGTCTGAAGGGTGGCATGCTCGATCTGGTGCCGGGTGGCGAGCGCGGTCTGCGCCTCGGCCAGCACGGTCTGGGCATCGGCGCCGGCATCCAGGACGAGATGCGCGGTGGCGACGTGCATCCCGGACGTCAACGTCCACACGTGCAGGTCGTGGACGCCGTCCACGCCCGAGACGGCTTCGAGGTCGGCGACGACCTGGTCGACCTCCATGCCCTCGGGGACGTGCTGGCCGAGGACCGCCAGGACCTGACGGCCCAGGGAAATGGCGCGTACGGCGACGAAGACCCCGATCGCGACGGCGACTGCCGTGTCCCACAACGGCTGCCCGGTGGCGGCGACCAGCAGTCCCGCCACGATCACACCGACGCTGCCGGCGGCGTCGGAGACCACCTCGAAGTAGGCGCCCTTGAGGTTGAGCGACTCGCTCGCCCCCGCGCGCAGGAGCAGCATCGAGACCAGGTTGATGGCCAGGCCGATCGCGCCGACCACGAGCATCGCCCCGGTCTGGACCTCGGATCCCTCCCCGATGCGGCCGATCGCCTCGAGCACGACGTAGACCGCGACCCCGAGCATCACTAGGACGGTCAGCCCGGAGGCGAACACCTCGACCCGGTAGGAGCCGTAGGTGCGGCGTCCGGTGGTATCGGCGCGGGTGGCGATCCGGGTCGCGACCAGCGCCGCACCCAGCGCGACGACGTCCGCGGTCATGTGCCCGGCGTCCGAGATCAGTGCCAGCGACCCCGACCACAGGCCGGCGACGAGCTCGACGACCAGGAACGCCGCCACCATGGCGAAGGTGACGCCGAGCCGCCACCGGTGCCTGCCGCCGGCGTGGCCCACAGCGGCGCCGTGCCCGTGTCCGTGTCCGTGGCCCATCAGCAGCAGCCCTGCTCGGCGGAGTCGCGGCACGCTTCCGGATCGGTGACCAGGATCAGGTCGTGCAGGTCAGCCAGCGCATGCGCGAGGCGGCCGTCGGCGAGCTCGTAGCGGGTGCGCCTGCCCTCGGGGACGGCGACGACCAGGCCGCAGCCGCGCAGACAGGCCAGGTGGTTCGACATCGACTGGCGCGTCACACCCAGCGACTCGGACAGCTCGGCCGGGTAGGCCGGACCCTCGCGCAATTGCATCAGGACCCGGGCCCGGGTGGCATCGGAGAGGGCGTGCCCGAACCGGGCGAGCGCATCCAGAGAAGAGGTGGTGGCGGTGACCATGCCGTGACAGTACATCGAAACGTGTATTCAGTAAAAGCTGAACCATGGTAGGACCGGTCAGTCCAGCTCCCGGTAGTTGCTGCGGAAGAACAGCAGCGGCTCGGTGGCGGTGCCCTCCTCGAGGTCCAGGACGCGGCCGACGACGAGATAGTGGTCGCCCTCCTCGTGGACCGAGTGGACCGCGCAGTCGAGGTAGCCGACGGCCCCGTCGAGATGCGGGTCGCCGTGATGGGCCGACGGGGTCCAGGAGATGTCGGCATACTTGTCCGCGGCACGTGAGGCGAACTGGTTCGAGACGGCTTCCTGGCCGGCTGCGAGGATGTTGACCGAGAAGTGCCCGGCGCGACGGATCCGGGCCCAGGCGCGCGAGGACTTGGTCGGTGCGAAGAGGATCAGCGGCGGCCGCAGCGACACCGAGGAGAACGACTGGCAGGTCATCCCGACCGGGCCCTCCGCGGTCTGCGCTGCGATCACGGTGACCCCGGAGGCGAACCGGCCCAGCACCGTACGGAACCGGGCGTCCGCCTCCGCGTCGGCAGGGGTCTCCGGTGGAGACGGTGGCGCCTCGAAGTCGAAGCGACCGTGGAAGGACTCGATCAGCTCCGGATGCGGCCAGCTCTCGGCGGCATCGGGAGACATCCCATCAGGCACCTCTATACGCATACCCGATCACTGGCCTACGCCGAAGTCGTGACCCCAGTACGAGACGGCCGTGGACTCCCGAGCAACCCACTTCTGGTCGTCGACCTGCAGTCCCTCGGTGCCGAACTCGATGTCGAAACCACCCGGCGACTTCACGTAGAAGGAGACCATCTCGTCGTTCATGTGCCGCCCGAGCGTCGCCGAGAGCTTCGCGCCGTACTTCTTCACCCGCTCCAGCGCCCGGCCGACGTCGTCGAGCTTGTCGACCTCGAGCATGATGTGGACGCACTTGGAGTCGTTGGGGAACGGCAGGAACGCCAGCGAGTGGTGACGCGGGTTGATCCCGAGGAAGCGCAGCCAGATCTTCGTACCGGGCTCCTTGCCGGCGAACTCCCCCGGCATGCTCATAGAGTCACGCAGCCGGAACCCGAGCGTGTCGCGGTAGAACTCCAGCGCCTCGACGTCGTCGGAGACCGGGATCACGACGTGGCCCATCCCCTGCTCGCCGGTCACGAAGGTGTGGCCGTAGGGCGAGACCGCGGGGCGGCGCTCGTAGGTGATGCCGTGGAAGAGCTCGAAGACGTTGTCGAAGGGGTCGCGGAAGCGCAGCATCTCCTGCACCCGCCGCTCGGCGAGCTCCTCGGGGGTGCCCTCCTCGACCTCGACCCCGGACTTCTCCAGGTGCTCGCGTGCCTGCGCCAGCGCGGTGTGGTCGGCGACCTCCCAGCCGACACAGCTGAGCTGGTCCACCTCGCCCGGCTCGATCACCAGCCGGGCCGAGACCTCGTCGATGCGGTAGTAGAGGCGCTCCTGGCTCGGGCCCTTGGCCTCGATCAGACCGAGGACCTTGCCGGCGAACGTACGCCACGCCTCCAGGTCTGTGCTGGTGACGCGTACGTAGCCCATGGACTTCAGGTCGATCGTCATGACTTCTCCTTGGGAGTACGTTCGCGGTGCCGCTTCAGGCTGTGCCGTTTTAGAAACGTGACCGCGACCTCGCGGAACTCGTCGGCCGCCTCGATCTGTGCCCAGTGCCCACAACGCGGGAAGACATGCAGCTGTGCCTTGGGAATCAGCTTCAGGGCGGGGAACGCTCCGTCGAGCGGATTGACCCGGTCCTCGCGACCCCAGGTGAGCAGGGTGTGGTGCTTGAGCCGGTGCGCCTCGCGCCACAGCATGCCGTCCTCGGCGGTCTCGGGGTTGTAGAACGACCACCCCATCGACGCCATCGCCTCGCGCGCGCCGGGCGCGGTCGCGTCCGCGAACCGCTCCTCGACCAGCTCGTCGGTGACCAGCTTCTGGTCGACGACCATGGTCGAGATGAACGCCTTGAGCGCCTCCCGGGTCGGGTCGCCGGAGAAGTCCATCAGGCGCTGTACGCCCTCGGTGGGATCGGCATGGAAGAGGTTGAGCGAGAGCCCGCCCGGCCCCATCAGCACCAGCCGCCCCACCCGGTCCGGGTAGGTCAGCGCGATCCGCATCGCCGTCCCGCCGCCGAGCGAGTTGCCCAGCAGGTGCACCTTCTTCAGGCCCAGCTCGTCGAGGAGGGCGATCACCGCATCGCCGGCGAAGCGGTAGTAGTTGCCCACCACCTCCGGCTTGTCGGAGGCGCCGAAACCCGGCTGGTCGACCAGGATCGTGCGGAAGTCGGCCGCGAAGCCCTCCAGCGCGGTGCCGAAGTTGGACCACGACGAGGCCCCGGGACCCCCGCCGTGAAGCATCACCAGCGGCAGCCGGTCGCCCCCGCCTGAACCCAGGTCGTAGTAGCGCAGCGAGATCTCGCCCGCCGCCTCGGTCTTGATCCGGACGTCGTGGGCGACGTCATCCTTCACGAGCGCCATCTCAGTACATCCCCGGGTCGACCTTGTGCCCGAACTCGGAGGCGCCGTACATCTGCAGCGCCCGCTCGGGGTCGTTGGCGGCGTGGACGCGGCCCGCGTGGGCATCGCGCCAGGCCCGCTGGAGCGGGGTGCCGTTGGCCAGCGCCCGACCGCCGGAGGCCTCGAAGAGCAGGTCGATCGCGTCGATCGCGCGCTGGGTGCCGAGGACCTGGTCACGGCGGATCCGCAGCCGCTGGGTGATCGGGATCTTCTCCCCGCGGGCGACGTAGGCCTGCTGCTCGCGGATGTTGCCCATCAGCAACGCCCAAGCGGCGTCGATGTCGGAGGAGGCGGTCGCCACGCGCACGGCGGCGAAGGGGTCCAGGGATGCCTTCTCACCGTAGGAGGCGCGGACCCGGTTCTGCTGCATGGTCACGTGCTCCTCGTAGGCGCCGCGGGCCATGCCGATGATCGGCGTGGTGATCGTGGTGGTGAACAGCGAGTGGAACTGCAGCTTGTAGAGGTCACCGGTGTTGACCGCCTGCCCGGGACCCTTGCAGCGGCCGGTCTCGGCCATCGAGAGCGTGAAGGTCTCCGGGATGAAGACGTCCTCGACCACGATGTCGTTGGAGCCGGTGCCGGCGAGGCCGACGACGTTCCAGACGTCGACGATCTCGTAGCGCTCGCGCGGCACCAGGAACGTACGGAAGTCGACCACCTGGCCCTCGTCGTTGAAGACGAGGCCGCCGAGCAGCACCCAGGTGGCATGGGCGCAGCCGGAGGAGAACGACCAGCGGCCGGAGAGCGTGAAGCCGCCCTCGGTGATCGCCGCCTTGCCCATCGGCGCGTAGGAGGAGGAGACCCGGGTGTCGGGGTCCTCGCCCCAGACCGCCTGCTGGGCCTCGTCGTCGAAGAGCGCGATCTGCCAGGGGTGGACGCCCAGGACGCTGGAGACCCAGCCCGTCGATCCGCACGCCGAGGCGATGTCGCGCACACAGGTGTAGAAGTCGACCGGGTCCGCCTCGAGACCGCCGAACCGGACCGGCTGCAGCAGCTTGAAGAAGCCGACCTCCTCGAGCTCCTTGACGCTCGACTCGGGCACGACCCGGAGACGCTCGGTCTCCTCGGCCCGCTCCCTGATCGTGGGCAGCAGGTCCTGCACCCCGTCCTTGACGGTCTGTGCGTCCTTGTGGGGGCGCTGTGTCGGTTCGCTCACCGCTCTGCCTTCCTGCATGGTGTCCCAATGTCCTCGGACGGCGCGGTTCGTGCGCTGCCGATGGATCAATACTAGAACACGTTTCAGTTTTGTCGAGTCCTTGGGCGTGTTTCGTCGACCGTCGTCTATGGTAGAACGTGTTTCAGTTCTGGGATAGGCGAGGTTGAGGGAGCACCATGGGAAAGATGACTGAGGCAGCCGACGGCGAGGAGATCTACGACGTCGTCGTCGTGGGCGCCGGGGGCGCTGGGATGACCGCCGCGCTCGCGGCCGCCCGCCGCCACGGGCTCGAGACCGTCGTCATCGAGAAGAGCGCCTACTTCGGCGGGTCGACGTCGCGCTCGGGCGGCGGGGTCTGGATCCCGCGCAACCACGCCCTGGAGGCGGCCCGCCAGAAGGACTCCCCCGAGGCCGCCAGCCTCTACCTCGAGTCGATCGTCGGCGACGTCGTGCCCAGCGACCGGCGCGAGACGTTCCTGGACCGCGGCCCGGAGGTGCTCTCCTTCGTCTGCGAGAAGACGCCGGTGCGGTTCAGCTGGGTCCCCGACTACGCCGACTACCACCCCGAGGCCCCGGGCGGCCGCGGCGCCGGCCGCTCCGTCGAGCCGGTCCCGCTCGATGCCCGGGTGATCGGCGAGGAGCTCTCGCGGCTGCATCCGCCCTATACGAAGTCGCCGGCCAACATGGTCGTCACCCAGGCAGACTTCCGAAAGATCAGCCTCGGCATGCGCACGATCAGAGGCCCGATCACGATGGTGAAGATCGCGGTCGCGCGGATCCTCGCCGGACTCCTCGGGAAGAAGATGTACGCCATGGGCGCGGCGCTCGCGATCGGGCTGCGCAAGGGGCTCCTGGATGCCGGCGTCGAGGTCCGCTACCAGACCGAGCTCGTGGGCCTGGTCACCGAGGGCGGCCGCGTCGTCGGCGTCGAGGTGCGCCATGGGGAGTCCGGTCCGACGACGGTGATCCGGGCCCGGCGCGGCGTGATCCTCGGCTCGGGCGGCTTCGAGCGCAACCTGGAGATGCGGGAGAAGTACCTGCCCGCCCCGACTTCGGTCGAATGGACCACCGGCGCCTTCTCCAACACCGGCGGCGGGATCCTGGCCGGGATCGCGGCCGGTGCGGACACCGACCTGATGGACGAGTCCTGGTGGGGTCCGACGATCCCGTTCCCTGGTCGGCCGTGGTTCGCGCTCGCCGAGCGCAACCTGCCCGGCTCGATCATCGTCAACAGCGCGGGCAAGCGGTTCATGAACGAGGCACTCCCCTACGTCGAGGCCGTCCACGAGATCTACAAGGGCCAGGAGACGGGCATCTCGCACGTCCCGGCCTGGCTGGTCTTCGACCAGCGCTACCGCAACCGCTACATCTTCGCCGGCCTCGGCCCCGGGCAGCCGTTCCCGGGCCGCTGGCTCAAGAGCGGGGTCGTGGTGAAGGCCTCGTCGGTGGAGGCGCTGGCCGAGAAGATCGAGGTGCCCGTCGACGGCCTGCGCGAGACCCTGGCCCGGTTCAACGGCTTCGCCGAGTCCGGTGTCGACGAGGACTTCCACCGCGGCGAGTCGACCTACGACAAGTACTACTCCGACCCCACCGTCAAGCCGAACTGCTCGCTCAACGTCATCGACCAGGCGCCGTTCTACGCCGTCAAGATGGCTCCCGGCGACCTCGGCACCAAGGGTGGCCTGGTCACCGACAGGCGCGCCCGCGTCCTGCGCCCCGACGGCTCCGTCATCGAGGGCCTGTACGCCGCCGGCAACGTCTCCGCCGCCGTCATGGGCCGCACCTACGCCGGCCCCGGCGCCACCATCGGCCCCGCCCTGGTCTTCGGCTATCTGGCCGCCGAGGACTGCGCCGTCTCGCTCGAGAAGCCCCAGAACCCCCAGGACAAGGAGCACAGCTGATGCCCATCGACCCGACCAAGGCCATCGGCGCGGAGCTGCCGTCCCAGTCGTTCTCGTGGAGCTCGTCCGACGTTCTGCTCTACCACCTGGGCATCGGCGCCGGCTCGCGTCCCGGCGACGCGACCGACCCGGCAGCGCTGCGCTACACGCTGGACTCCGACGCTCTGACGGTGCTGCCGTCGTTCGGAGTCGTGGCACCGACCTTCCACGTCACCGAGCCACCCTCCCTCGACCTGCCGGGCTGCGACATCGACCTGGCCTCGGTGCTCCACGGCTCCCAGGAGATCCACGTCGACGGCCCGATCCCCACCTCGGGAGAGGCCGTCGTCTCGACCCGGATCGCCGAGGTCTGGGACAAGGGCAAGGCCGCCGTCATCGTCCAGGAGGGCGTCGCCACGACCCCGTCCGGCGATCCGCTGTGGACGGTCAGGAGCTCGATCTTCGTACGCGGCGAGGGTGGCTTCGGCGGTGAGCGCGGGCCGTCGACGTCGCTGCCGGTTCCCGACCGCGCGCCGGATGCTGTGGGTGCGTACGACGTTACCGAGCAGCAGGCGCTGCTCTACCGGCTGTGCGGCGACCGCAACCCGCTGCACGCCGACCCTGCATTCGCCGCGAAGGCCGGCTTCCCCAAGCCGATCCTGCACGGGCTGTGCTCCTACGGCATCGTGCTGCGCGAGGCGACCGCATTGCTCCTGGACGGGGACGCCACCCGGGTCGCCGGGTTCGGTGCCCGGTTCGCCGGGATCGTCTTCCCCGGCGAGACGATCTCGATCGAGGCCTGGGACGAAACTGGTCAACAGGCCGGGAAGATCCTGATCAGAGCCACGATCTCGTCGGCAGACGCGGCCCGCGACGGCGCCCCGGTCCTCGCCGACTGCTACCTGGAGGTGCGATGAGCCGCGCGAGCTGTAACACGCTGTTCGTAGGACTACTCGCCCTACTAGAACGACCGGATAGTCCTACGAACGACGTGTTACACGGGGGGACGGCATGAGCGGAACAGCACTGCCCGACGTACTCTCCCCCGCCGACGTCGAGGAGCGCTTCGGCGGCTGGTCGGAGGAGACCGACGTGATCGTGGTCGGTTTCGGCGTGGCCGGCGGGGCCGCGGCGCTGGAGGCGGCCAGGGCCGGCGCCCGCACGATCCTCCTGGAACGCGCTGCCGAGCCCGGTGGCACCTCGGCGATGGCCGGCGGCCACTTCTACCTCGGCGGCGGCACCGCGGTGCAGAAGGCGACCGGGATCGAGGACTCGGCCGAGGAGATGTTCAACTACATCCGCGCGGTCTCCAAGGAGCCCGAGGACGACAAGATCCGGGCCTACTGCGACGACTCGGTCGAGCACTTCGACTGGCTCGAGGCGCTCGGCTTCGAGTTCGAGCGGACCTTCTGGCCGGGCAAGGCCGTCATCCAGCCCGGCACCGAGGGACTCATGTACACCGGCAATGAGAAGGTCCACCCCTTCCGTGACCTCGCCGTCCCGGCGCCGCGCGGTCACAAGGTGCCGGTCCCGGGCGACACCGGCGGCGCCAAGCTGGTCGTCGACCGGATGGCCGACCGGCTGGCCGAGACGTCGGCGGTGATCCGCTACGAGACCGGTGCCACCAACCTGGTGATCGAGGACGGCCGCGTCGTCGGCCTAGCCTGGCGCCGGTTCGAGGAGCGCGGCGCGTTCCGCGCCAAGGCGGTGATCCTGGCCGCCGGCGGCTTCGTCGGCAACGCCGACATGGTCGCCGAGCACACGCCCCGGCTCGGCGAGAAGCTCTTCCCGCTGGCCTCCACCTACGACGACGGCCTCGGGCTGCGCCTGGGCGCCTCCGCAGGCGGCCGCTGGCGGTTCATGGACGAGCCGTTCCAGACCGCGCCGTTCTACCCACCCTCGATCCTGCTCACCGGGATCATCGTCAACAAGCACGGCAAGCGGTTCGTGGCCGAGGACTCCTACCACGCGCGTACGGCCGCCTTCGTCATGGAGCAGCCGGACTCGGCGGCGTTCCTGATCGTCGACTCGGCGCACATCGAGCACCCGAAGATGCCGCTGTGCCCGTTCATCGACGGCTGGGAGACGGTCGAGGAGATGGCGACCGGCCTGGGCGTACCCTTCGAGGCTCTGAACGCGACCCTGACCTCCTACAACACCCACGCCGCCGACGGCGAGGACCCCGAGCTCCACAAGGCGCCGGAGTGGACCGAGCCGCAGGACACCGGCCCGTGGGGCGCCTACGACCTCTCCCTCGGCAAGGCGATGTACGCCGGGTTCACCATGGGTGGTCTGGCGACCACCGTCGAAGGAGAGGTACGCCGCGAGGACGGCTCCGCGATCGCGGGCCTGTACGCCGCCGGTGCCTGCGCGGCCAACCTCGCCCAGGACGCCAAGGGCTACGCATCCGGCATGCAGCTCGGCGACGGCTCCTACTTCGGCCGGCGCGCCGGGCGCCATGCGGCCGGGCTGGACTGACCGGCACGGGTGACGGGCCTCACAACCTGGGGTCGTCCGGCGAGACCGATCGCCGGCCGACCCCAGGTTCCGGCTAGTCTTTACAGACGCTCACCAAGCGAACTGTTGCCATATCACATAACTCTGCAGACGTGAATGGCTTTGGTAAAAATTGGGCCTTTCGACCCTACGCGCATCGCGAGCCGGGCTGGTTATGTATACGCGACGCCACGGGCATCGCCGGTGCTGGCTCCCCCGCCGCGTCCGCAGGCCATCGGTCCCCAGTCGACGCCTGTCGCCGAACTAGCCGAAAGGAATCCCCATGTTCGACTTCCGGAGCCCGGCCGGCCTCATGGTCATCGCCGCCCTGGTTGTCATCACGCTCGTGGTGGTCGGCGCAATCGCCGGCAACAGCCCTTCCTGATCCTGAGCTTTCTGGCAAGGAAACCGCAGGCCCCGGCTCGATGAGCCGGGGCCGCGTACGTTTCTCGACCGGTCCGGATCAGCGGCTGAAGACCGCCACCGTCCGAGCAGGCACCGTGAAGGTGCCCGAGCCCGCCTCGAACGAGGACGACTTCACGACCTCGTCCGAGCCCTCGGCCTGGGTCGGGTGCAGGCGGTAGCCGGCGCCCTCGGCGTTCTTCGCCGTCTGCTGCTGCGTCGTCGTGGTCGCGTTGAAGACGACCACGAGGTCACCGAGGCGCATGGTGATCACTCCCGGCGTCTCGTCCTTCCCCGAGAGCGGGAAACCGAGCTTCTCCTGGACCTGGCCGGTGGTGGACAGGTGGAAGGCCGGCTCGTCCGTACGGATCCTCAGCAGGTCCTGGTAGGCGGCCGAGGCACCGTCGATCTCCGAGCAGCCCGGCGCCGAGGTCGAGGCCAGCAGCGGCTTGGCGTAGGGCCACTTGTCCTCGTTGTCGGCCGCCGGCGGCAGACCGCGACCGAAGCCGTTGCCGGCGTCGCAGTCCCAGTGGATGGCGTTGAACCAGTCGCCGGAGTCGTAGGAGTTGCGGTCCAGCGACTTCGAGCGGAGCAGGTCGGTGCCGGCCTGGGAGAGCGCCGGGCCCTGTGAGAGCGCGGCCGTGGCCATGGCGAGCACCTGCATCCGGGAGCGGTCCGCGGCGCTGGTCGAGGCGGGCAGCTTGAAGGCGAGCGCGTCGAAGAGCGACTCGTTGTCGTGGGCGTCGGCGTAGGCGAGCGCGTCTCCGGGCTCGTCCGCGTAGCCGGCCGGCGAGCCGTTGTAGTCGACCTGCGAGCCCTTCACCTGGTTTCCCGCGGTGTCGGTGAAGGCGTAGTCGGCGAGGTTGCCGGACAGCCCGACCTTGATCAGGTCCTGGTAGTGCAGCAGCCGCGCCCGCTGCTGCGCCTCGGTGCCGTTGGCGGTCGAGGAGTTGGGGTCGGTGTAGAGACCGCTCGCGAAGCCCTGGACGCCGGGGTCGGCGTCGAACGGACCGCCGCCGCGTACGGCATCTCGGGCGCGGTCGCTGAACGTGGCGATGCCGGTGCCCGCCATGTTCTTCTGGGTGGCCTGGACGAAGCGGGCGTCGTCGGCGACCTCACCGAAGTTCCAGCCCTCGCCGTAGAGGATGATCTTCTTCCCGTCGACGCCGTCCTTCTCGAGCGTGAGGGCGTCGAGGGCCTTGCGTACGGCGAGGATGTTGGCCTTGGGGTGGTGACCCATCAGGTCGAAGCGGAAGCCGTCGACCTTGTACTCCTTGGCCCAGGTGAGGATCGAGTCGACGACGAGCTTGCCCATCATCGCGTTCTCGGGTGCGGTGTTGGAGCAGCAGGTTGAGTTGGCGACCGAGCCGTCGGCGAGGAGCCGCTGGTAGTAGCCGGGCACGATCTTGTCGAGCACGGACGTCTTCGCCTGGCCGCTGCTGGTGGTGTGGTTGTAGACCACGTCCATGACGACGCGCAGACCGTCCTCGTTGAGCGACTTCACCATCTGCCGGAACTCGACCGTCCGGTCGGTACCGTCCGGATCGGTGGCATAGGAGCCCTCCGGAACCGTGTAGTGGTAGGGGTCGTAGCCCCAGTTGTACGCATCCTTGGCCGCCGCCGCGGCGACACACTCCTGCTGCTCCTCGCTGTCCGGCGCGTAGGACGCGAGGTCGCAGTCGGGCGTGGTCTGGTCGCTCTTCCTCTCCGGGATCGTGGCGATGTCGAAGGCCGGCAGCAGGTGGACGTACGACGTACCGGCCTCGGCCAGCTTGCGCAGATGCCTCACCCCGTCGCTGTCCTCGTCGGCGAAGGCGAGGTAGCCGCCCGGATGGTCGCTGGTCTCGTCCTCGACCGAGAAGTCGCGGATGTGGAGCTCCTGGATCTGGGCGTCCTTCATGGCCACGGCCTTCGGCTTCTTCAGGGTGGTCCAGCCCTTGGGAACGAGCGACCTGTCGCCGAGGTCGACGACGAGGCTGCGCTCGGAGTCGGCGGTGAGCGCGACCGAGTAGGGGTCGGTCACCTTGTTGGTGACCAGCTTCTGCACGCTCGGCGCCCACACGGTCACGGCGTAGCGGTACTCCTTGCCGCGCCAGGCCGAGGCGGAGCTGGTCGCCGACCAGACACCGCTGGCGTCGTCACGGCGCATCGGGACCTTCTTGCCACCGAGCTCGAGCGAGACCTCGTGGGCGGTCGGCGCCCAGACGGACAGGGTGACCCTGCCGCCCCTGAACACCGGTCCGAGCGACGCCGTCTTCGCCTTCGCGGCGTAGAGGTCGTCGAGGATGCCCTGCGTCTGGACACCGGTGCCCGTGACCAGGGCGCCGTTGCCGATGCGCTGGGTGAGCACGACCTGGCCGGAGAGCGCCTCCCGGATCCGGTCGCGGTCGCGGGTGTCGACGATGAACGCGGTGTAGTCGCTCAGGTGCGGGAACCGAGCCTTCTGCTCGTCGCTCAGCGTCGAGGCCTGCAGCCGCAGCCAGCGGCCTTCGCTGCTGAGGGCGCCGTCCTCGACGGTGATGCCGCCGTCGCGGTCGTAGACCAGCTGCGTCGACAGCGCCGAGCCGCTCGCCATCTCCTTCGGCAGCACCACGGTCTCTCGGTCGATCCACTGTGCCTGCGCCTTGGTGAGGTCGAGCTCGGGTGCCGAGCCGACCGACGGCAGCAGGTAGCCGGTGTCGCCGGAGTTGAGCCACACCTCGTGGCCGTACGTGGTCAGGTCCAGCGAGCGGTCGTTCGGGATGTCCTTCTCGTCGCCCTTGTGGACGATGTAGTTGAGCGAGGTGGCGCCGTCGACCAGCGGCACCTCGAAGGTGACGCCGTAGGCGTTCTCGCCGGTGGGCTGCAGCGGCTTGGACCACTCGGTCGGGCTGGCGGCGCCGGTCCAGGTGTGCAGGCCCCAGCCGTCGTAGTCGCCGTCGGCGCGGTGCAGGTGGATGACCGCCTTGGACGTGTCGGGCGCCGGGTAGACGCCGTCGGGCCTCGTGGTCTGCTGGCCGTCGCTGCCGGCCTCGACCCAGACCTCGCCGGTCTCGGCGAGATCGATCGTCCGCTCGCCGCCGTCGGCGGTGCCGTCCTTCTCGACCGTGTACGTCACCGAGGACGCGCCGTCGGGGAGCTTCACCCAGGCGAAGGCGCCATAGGCGTCGCGGCCGCTGAACTCGCCGCTTCCCTCGCCAGCTGCGCCGCCGGCCCGAAGGGTCCAGCCGGTGTAGTCGCCGTCGGCCCGCCGGTAGTGCACGACCGCGTAGTCGCGATCGACGGCGCTCGGGTTCTCGGCCTCGGGCGCCTGTCCTGCCGTGGTCTCGGCCAGGTCGCTCGCGGTGCGTCCGTCGCGGTCGACCACCACGGCCTTGTAACGCAGGGCGGTGCCGGCGGCGACGGTCGCGGGGACGTACTGGGTGATCTTGTAGGGGGCGTGGTCGACCAAGCCGAGAGTGCGCCACTTGCCGTTGCCGACCTGGGCGGCGAAGACCACGCGGGCACCGGCGGTCTCCCCCGGGTCGGCGGAGAGGGTCACCGTGCCGGTGGCGCCGGCAGCCGGGGCGGTCAGCGACAGGGTGGGCTTCGCGGCGGCCTCCGGGAGCTCCGCGTCGGCGCGCAGGACGACCGAGGAGAGCGCCGGGACGGTCACCTCGATCGTGCCGTCGGCCGCGGTCTCGGTGGCGTCGCCGCCGTAGATCGTCTCGAAGGCGGCCGACTCCACGGGCAGGCTGACGGTCTTCGCCTCGGTGGCGTTGTTGACCGCGACCACGTACTCGCGGTCCTCTCCGGTGCGCGAGAACGCGTACACGGAGTCCTTGGCGTAGAGCTCCTGCTGGGTGCCGTCGGTCAGCGCCGGGTGGTCCTCACGAAGCTTCGCCAGCGCGGCGATCGCGCTGTAGACCGGGTGATTGGTGTCGTACGCGTCGTCTGCATGGGTGCGGTCGGTGCCGATCTGGTCGTCGTCGAGGTAGTCGGCGACCTTCGAGCCGAACAGCGTCTGACGGGCGTCCTTGTCGCCGCCGGCGCCGGTGAAGCCCTGCTCGTCGCCGTAGTAGACGACCGGGTTGCCGCGGGAGAGGAACATCAGCTCGTTGGCGAGCCGGGCACGCTGGACGAGCTCGGCGTCGGTCGCGTCGGGGTGGTCGGCCGCGAGGAAGGTGCCGATCCGGCCCATGTCGTGGTTGCCGAGGAAGGTGACCTGCTCGTACGCGTTGGCCTTGTCGGTGGCGTACTTGTAGTCGTCGGCGAAGACCTTGGCGAGCCGGTCGGCCGGAGCGCCCAACGAGGCGTAGGCGCGGGCGGCGTCCTGGAACGGGAAGTCCAGGGTGGCGTCGAGACGGCCGCGGGTGACGTACGGAGAGGTGATGTCGCTGTCGGCGGAGTAGACCTCGCCGAACATGAAGAAGTCCTCGCGACCCTGCTTGGCGGCGTACGCGTCCAGGGCGGTCGCCCACTCGGTCCAGAAGTCCAGGTCGACGTGCTTGACGGTGTCGATGCGGAAGCCGTCGATGTCGAAGTCGCGGACCCACCGCTGGTAGATCTTCGTCATCCCCTCGACGACCTCGGGGCGCTCGGTCCACAGGTCGTCCAGGCCGCTGAAGTCGCCGTACGTGGTCGACTCGCCCTCCCAGGTGGAGTCGCCGCGGTTGTGGTAGAGCGTCGGGTCGTTGAGCCAGGACGGCACCATCTCGCCGGTGTTGGCCGGGGTGTAGGGGAACGAGTCCTCGTCGACCTTCACGCTGTCCGAGGACGGGTCGGCGTCGTCGAAGGGACGGCCCTCGGTGTCGAGGTAGGGGAAGGCGCCCTTGGGGCGGTAGCCGTACTTCTTCTCCGCGTAGTCGACGGTGTCGGCGGTGTGGTTGGTGATGACGTCGAAGAACACCTTCATGCCCTTGGCGTGGGCCTCGTCGACGAGGGTCTCGAGGTCCTCGTTGGTGCCGAAGTGCGGGTCGACCTGGGTGAAGTCGGTGATCCAGTAGCCGTGGTAGCCGGCCGAGGCGTTCGCGCCCTCTCCCTGGACGGGCTTGTTCTTGAAGATCGGCGCCATCCAGATGGCAGTGGTGCCGAGGCCCTTGATGTAGTCGAGCCGATCGGTGAGGCCCTGGAGGTCGCCGCCCTGGTAGAAGCCCTTGTCGCCTCTGTCGAACCCGGTCTCGGTACGGCTTCCGGTCAGGCCGCCCTTGTCGTTACCGCTCTCGCCGTTGGCGAAGCGGTCGGGCAGCACGAAGTAGAACTGCTCCTTCGTCGCCTCGTGACGGGTCGGCTCGGCGGCCAGCTTGGCGTCCGACGGCGGCTTCGGGGCGGCGGCGGTCGCCGACTCCGACGTGGCCGTCTGCAGCACCGTGGCGAGCAGTGCGGTCGCCAGCACAGTCGCTGCGATCCTGGGCGCGCCGTGTGCGCCACTTCTTCGATTCACCTTGAGGGGCCTCTCTGGATTGTGCGGGGGCATGCGGTGGAGACCGACCGTCCGGCGCCCATGGGGGTCGGCGCCGGACGGTCGGACGCGGGATCAGCTGCAGGTCATCGCGCCGACGTGCAGCGCGAGGGCGGTGTTGGCCCCGAGGGTGGCGGTGAACTGGCCGGAGCCGTTCACGGCGACGCTCTTGCCGCTCTGTACGTCGCAGTAGGTGCCAGCTGCCAGCGACGTCTGGAAGGTGCGGGTCAGCGACGAGGACTCGTGGTTGATCGCGACGTACGCCTTGCTGCCTCGCCCGAAGGCGATGGCGTCGGCGCCGTTGTCCCACCAGTTGGTGACGGCCTGGCCGCGGGCGGTGTTGCGGAAGGCGACCATCTTCTTGATCTCGGGCCAGGCGTGCTGGCACTTCCAGCCGTCCTGCCAGCAGGCGTTGACGGCGCCGGCGTTGGGCGGGCCGGCGTCCTTGTCGCTCCACTCGTAGCCGGAGTGGATGTCTGGCGAGCCGTAGGGCCAGGCCAGCATGAAGACGTTGGCCAGGGTGTAGTTGGCGCCGTCCTTGTAGTTGAGGGTGTCGCCGCCGCGCTCGGTGTCGTGGTTGTCGACGAAGACGGCCGTGCTGCCCGAGGACATGTAGCCCCAGCCCTCGCCGTAGTTCTTCAGGTAGGCGAGGTTCTCGTCGTTGAAGACCCGCTTCAGGTCGCGGGCGTAGCGGAACTCCTGGACGTCGCCGTTGCCGAGGTACTCGCTGGGCGAGACGGCCTCGCCCGCGCCGTAGATCGCCTCCTGCTTCCAGTAGACGTCCGGGTTGGTCAGTCGCGACTTGATGTTGGCCAGGTCCGAGGCGGCCATGTGCTTGGCGGCGTCGATCCGGAAGCCGTCGACGCCGAGCGAGAGCAGGTCGTTCAGGTAGCCGGCGATCTTGCCGCGTACGTAGTCCTCGCCGGTGTCGAGATCGGCGAGACCGACCAGCTCGCACTCCTGGACGTTCGTGCGGTCCTGGTAGTTGCTGATCTGCGCGGTGCAGTTGTCCAAGTCGTTGGAGGAGTAGAGGCCGGGGTAGTCGTACTTGCTGTAGGACGAGCCGCCGGTGCCGGTCCCGGCGCCCGCGGACATGTGGTTGATGACAGCGTCGGCGACGACCTTCACGCCGGCGGCGTGACAGGTGTCGATCATGTTCTTGAAGGCGGTGCGGTCACCCAGCCGGCCGGCGATCTTGTAGCTGACGGGCTGGTAGGACGTCCACCACTGCGAGCCCTGGATGTGCTCCTGGGGTGGGGAGACCTGGACGTAGCCGTAGCCGGCCGGGCCCAGGGTGCTGGTGCATTCGCGGGCCACCGAGGCGAAGTTCCATTCGAACATCACCGCGGTGACGTCCTTGTCTCCCGGTGGCGCGGCCTGTGCCGGGGCCGAGACCGGGATCGTGAGCGCGACAGCAGCTCCCGCCGAGAGGGCAAGTGCGGCAGCCATGGACTTTCGGGGCATGGATCCTCCTAGGTCGAAGGCAACGCGCCGTGTCCGGATGGGGGTGGTGGGGGGGGTGACACAGCGCGGCTGAATCTTGCTGCAAGATCTTGCAGGCCGACCGTATGAGTGATGCCGGTCACACGTCAACCCCTGACGTGCAGACATCTCAAAGCAGCACCCCCGGGCGTAACCCAGGGGTGCAAGACTTTGCGCAAAATTTCAGAACCGCGCGTCGGCGGTCCGATGCGGTCAGGGTGCTGTCAGCACCAGTCCGCTCGTCGGTACGCCGGTGCCCGCCGTCACGAGCACGTGGGCGGCGCCAGCGACCTGGTTCACCGAGGTGCCGCGCACCTGGCGTACGCCCTCGGCGATGCCGTTCATGCCGTGCAGGTAGGCCTCGCCGAGCTGGCCGCCGTGGGTGTTGACGGGCAGCCGCCCGCCGAGCTCGATGGCCCCGTCGCGTACGAAGTCCTTGGCCTCTCCCCTGCCGCAGAAGCCGAGCTCCTCGAGCTGCATGAGTACGTAGGGGGTGAAGTGGTCGTAGAGGACGGCGGTGTCGATGTCAGCCGGGGTGAGGCCGGACTGGCGCCACAGATCCTTGGCGACCACGCCCATCTCGGGGATGCCGATCTCGTCGCGGTAGTAGGAGGTCATCACGTACTGGTCGGCAGCGCTGCCCTGGGCGGCCGCGGCGATGGTGACCGGCGGATTCGGCAGGTCGCGGGCCCGCTCGGGGCTGGTGACGACGATCGCGACGGCGCCGTCGGACTCCTGGCAGCAGTCGAGCAGGTGGAGCGGGTCCGCGATCATCCGCGAGGCCTGGTGGTCCTGGAGGGTGATCGGCTTCTCATAGAAGAACGCGGCCGGGTTGGTCGCGGCGTGGCGCCGGTCGGCGACGGCCACGGCACCGAAGTCCGCGCTGGTCACGCCGTAGTCGTGCATGTAGCGGCGCGCCTGCATGGCGACCGTCGCCGCAGGCGTCGAGAGACCGAGCGGGTAGGTCCAGGCGTTGTCGATGCCGTTGGTGTTGACCTGCTGCGCGGCCCACGGCTGCACCTGCCCGAAGCGCTGCCCCGAGCGCTCGTTGAAGCCGCGGTAGGCGACCACGACATCGGCGACGCCGGTCGCGACCGCCATCGCGGCCTGCTGGATCGTCGCGCAGGCCGCGCCGCCGCCGTAGTTGATCCGCGAGAAGAACCTCAGGTCGCCGAGCCCGAGCTCGCGGGCCAGCGCGATCTCGGAGCTGGTGTCCATGGTGAACGTGGTCAGCCCGTCGACGTCGGCGGGGGCGAGACCGGCGTCCTTCAGAGCAGCTCTCGTCGCCTCAACGCTCAGCTGGAGCTCGGATCGCCCCGACTCCTTGGAGAACTCGGTGGCGCCGATGCCGACGATCGCGGCCTTCCCGCTCAAGCTCATGCGGCGACCCTGACCGTTCCGGTCACGTGCGCCCCGAGCGAGACCGCGCCGGTGACGCTGATCGTGGCGATCCCGTCGGTGACGTCGGTGACCTCGCCCGAGAACGACAGCGTGTCGTAGGGGTAGGCCGGGGCGCCGAGCCGGATCGAGATGCCCTTGATCTGAACGTCGGTGCCCGCCCAGTCGGTGACGTAGCGCTCGCAGAGCGCCGTCGAGGTCAGGATGTTCATGAAGATGTCCTTCGAGCCGGCCCCCTGGGCACGGTCGCGGTCGTGGTGCACGTCTTGGAAGTCCCGCGTCGCGATCGCCGTAGAGACGACCAGCGTCGGGGTGATCGGGAGCTCCCAGACCGGGATCTCGTCGCCAGCCTTCATCAGGGCCTCCTCCAGATCGGGAGCGTCAGCTCCTCATCGATGACGTTCCAGTCGACCACCAGGCGCTCGCCGATCCGCAGGCCGTCCTCACCCTCGGGCGGCACGCCGGTCACCTCGGCCACCATGCGTACGCCCTCGGGCAGATCCAGCAGGGCGACCACCAGCGGGAGCACCTTGCCGGGCAGCTTCGGCGCGTGGACGACGGTGAACGAGTAGACGGTGCCCTCGCCCCGGGCGACGACATGTCCGCGGTCGTACGCCTCGCACCTCAGGCACGCCGGGCCCGGCGGGTGCCGCAGGGTGCCGCAGGCGTTGCAGCTCTGGATCCGGAGCTCCTGCTTGGCGGTGCCTTCGAAGAAGTACGCGTTGTCCCGGCCGATCACCGGGCGCACCGGGCTGCTCATGCCGTCACCTTGGGGATGAACTTGAGGACGCGGAACAGCATCGTCGCGACCCGCTCGTCGCCCACGTACCAGGTGCTCTTCGAGGTCACGAAGTAGCCGACGCCCATCCCGGTGCTCTTCGGGCCGACGACGGAGTCGAGCGCCGTGGTGATGCGGACCTGCTCGCCGACGCGGAGGTAGCGGTCGTAGCTCTGCTCGGAGTTGGTGCCGAGAACGCCGTTGAAGCCGGCGTCGGTGAGGACGTTCATGATCGCGTGGAGCGGATCGCGGTCGGGGCGTTTGCCGCTCTGGCCGTACATCGTCCACACCTGCGCCATCGACGGCGGCGCCTCACCCTGGTGGAACCGCTCGGACTCGAGGCCCATCGCCTCGAGCCAGTTGTTGATCGTGGGCTGGTTGACCAGGTCGCGGGCATCGCGCTCGGCGGCCTCGCCCCACGCCTTGATCTCCTCGGCGGCGGCCATGATCTTCTCGTGGACGGCCTCGTCCACCAGGCTGTGCACATCTCGGGGCTTCTCGCTCATCGCGGCACCCTCGGCATCCCGAGGCCGAACATCGCGATCAGCTCGCGCTGGACCTCCTGGACGCCGCCGCCGAAGGTGAGCACGAGGTTCCGCTTCGCCTGGGCGTCGAGATAGTCGAGCAGGCTCTTCGTGACGGGATCCCCGGGGTCGCCGTGGCGATGGACGAGTGCGATCAGGTCGGCGAGCAGGTGCTGGACCTGATCGGCGGCGAAGACCTTCGACGAGGACGCGTCTGCGACCTCGATGTCCCCGGCCTCCGCGGCCTTGGCGACCTCCCAGTTGAGCAGCTCGTTGACCCGGAAGACGGCGGTGGTCTTCCCGATCAGCGCGCGTACGTCCGGGCTGTCGGTGATGCCCTGGGACTGTGCCCAGCGAAAGACGCGGTCGCGCAGACCCTCGATCCGGCCGGCCGGGCCGAGCATGACCCGCTCGTGATTGAGCTGGGTCGTGATCAGCTTCCAGCCCTTGTTCTCCTCCCCCACCAGCATGTCGGCCGGGACGCGGACGTCGTTGAAGTAGGTCGCGTTGACGTGGTGAGAGCCGTCGGCGGTGATGATCGGGGTCCAGGAGAAGCCCGGGTCGGTGGTGTCGACGATGAGGATCGAGATGCCCTTGTGCTTGGGGGCGTCCGGGTCGGTGCGTACGGCCAGCCAGATGTAGTCGGCGGCATGACCGCCGGTCGTCCACAGCTTCTGACCGTTGACGACGTAGTGGTCGCCGTCTCGCCTGGCCGTGGTGCGCAGCGAGGCCAGATCGGTGCCCGCCTCGGGCTCGGAGTAGCCGATCGCGAAGTGCACCTCACCGGCGAGGATCCGGTTGAGGAACATCTCCTTCTGCTTGTCGGTGCCGTAGCGGATCAGCGTCGGGCCGACCGTCTGCAGGGTCACCGCCGGCAGGTGCACGTCGGCGTACTGCGCCTCGTTGGCGAAGATCGTCTGTTCGACCTCCCCGAGGCCGTGGCCGCCGTACTCCTTGGGCCAGCCGACGCCCATCCAGCCGTCGTCGCCGAGCTGTTTGATGAGCTTCTGGTAGGTCGGTCCGTGCCGGTCCCACGATCCCTCGGGGCCGGGGTCGCCCGGCTCACCTTCGTGCGAGAGGCCCGCGAAGTAGGCTCTGACCTCGGACTTCAGGCTGCGCTGCGCCTCGGTGAGCTCGAGGTTCTTGGCCTCCGCGGTCTCGACCGGGACGTCGGAGGCCGAGGTGTTGAGCTGGTGGGCGATGTCGGTGCCCCAGGTCGTGAACGCGAGCAGGGGGTAGGTCACGTCGACACCCATGCCGCCGTGGAGATGGTGGCAGGTGCGGAAGGCGTACGGCGCGACCTGGCTGGCCCAGTAGGCGGCGACCTTCAGGTCGACCGCGGCAGCTCGCCCGTCCGCGATGGCGGCGACCGCGTTGTCGGCGGCGAGGTCGAGCGTGCGCGAGGTGACGTAGACGTCGGCCAACTGCAGCGCGACAGCCTGGAACTCCGCGAGAGCGCGGCCGAACTGCTGCCGGTTCTTCACGTAGGCGGCGGTCAGGTCCCGGGCACCGGAGAGCACACCCGCGGCGCTCACCGCCAGCCCGGCGGTCGCGAGACCGGTCAGAGCCTCGAAGGCCCCCGGGCCCAGCGGCTCTGCCGGGGTGTCCTCGAGCACGACGGTGTGCTGGGGCACCTCGCCCGACGCGCTCGCGGGAGCCAGCGTGACGCCCGGACCGCTCGGGTCGACGAGCACCACGACCGGTTCCCCGGTGTCGGCGGCGGTCGCGGTGACCAGGAGGCGGGAGCTCTCGGCGGCGTACGTCACCCCGGTCTTGCGACCGCTGACGGTGCCGTCCCGGTAGCTGGCCGAGGGTGTCTGCGGGCGTCCCGGCTCGAGCCACGCCGGGGTCAGCAGCGTCTCGCCGCTCGCCACGCCGGGCAGGATCGCGCCCTGCTGCTCCGGCGTCCCGTGACCGGCCAGCGTCAACGCGCCGACAGCGAGGGTCTCCCAGGCCGGCACCCGCACCGCATGGCGCCCGGCCTCCCGCAGCAGCACCGCGACCTCCGCCGGCCCGAACCCCTCACCGCCCTGGGCCTCCGGCACGGGCAGTGCGGTCAGGCCGGCGCTCGCCCAGGCCGACCAGTCGTTCCGGTCGGACTCTCGGGCAAGGACCTCGGCCACCACGCTGCGTACGGCATCGAGCGTCTCGTCTCCCATGAACCAAACTGTAACGTGTTCTAGTTCTGATCGCGAGAGGGCTCGCTGTCCTATCGCGGCAGACCGAGGATCTGCTCGGCAGCCACGTTGCGGAGCACCTGGGTGGTGCCGCCCGCGATCGAGAGGCAGCGGGTCAGCTGGGACTGGTGCAGGTCCTCGCGGACCTGCGGGTCGTCGGTGAGCGCCAGCGGACCGAGGAGGTCGACGACGAGCTCGGAGGCGTCCTGGCGGTTGCGTACGGTCAAGAGCTTGGCCACCGAGGACTCCGCACCCGGCCCGCGCCCGGCGAGCGCCTTGAGCGTGGAGCGGACGCCGAGCAGCGCACAGACCGTGGAGAGCGCGACCGCATGGCCGACCCTGGCGAGATCGGCCTCACCGCGACCGCCGGCGAGCGCCACCGCGCGCTCGACACTGCCGCCGAGGTTGGTCGAGGCCATCGCGACCCGCTCGTTGGCCAGCGTCGTACGGGCCAGGCGCCAGCCGCCGTCGACCTCGCCGACGACGAGCTCGTCGGGCACGGAGACGCCGTCGAGGAAGACCTCGTTGAAGAGGGCGTCGCCGGTCAGCTCACGCAGCGGGCGGACGTCGATCCCCTCGCTGCGCATGTCCACCAGGAAGTAGGTGATGCCCTTGTGCTTGGGGACGTCGGGGTTCGTGCGCGCCAGGCAGATCGCCCAGTCGGCGTCCGCCGCGAGCGATGTCCACACCTTCTGGCCGGTCAGCCGCCAGCCGCCCTCGACACGCTCGGCGCGGGTCGCCAAAGAGGCCAGGTCGGAGCCGGCACCGGGCTCACTGAAGAGCTGGCACCAGACGATCCGGCCGCGCAGCGAGGCCCCGACGAACCGCTCGCGCTGGGCGTCGGTGCCGTGCTTCAGGATGGTCGGCACGGCCCATCCGGCGATCTTGATGTCGGGCCGCGACACCCCGGCGGCGGCGAGCTCCTCGTCGATGACGAGCTGCTCGACGGGACCGGCACCGAGCCCGTACGGAGCGGGCCAGTGCGGCGCGAGAAGGGCCGCGTCGACGAGCGCGTCCCGGCGCTCCGCCTCGGGAAGCGCCGCGATCGCGGCGATCGTCTCTTGCACTCCGGGGCGGATCGCCTCGTCCTTGCCGTCGAGGTCGACACGGGCCGCGCGGCGGATCCCGGCCACGGCGTGTCCGGCCAGCGCGACCGCGTGGGCGTCGCCGCCACCGAGGAGGCTTCGCAGGGCGACCGCACGCCGCAGGTAGAGATGGGCGTCGTGCTCGAAGGTGAAGCCGATGCCGCCGAGGACCTGGATGCAGTCCTGGGCCGCCCTGACCGCTCCGTCGAGCGCGGTCACCCCGGCGACCTCGGCCGCGAAGGTCCACTGGTCGGCGTCGCCGCCCTCGGCCGACGCCGCCGCGTCCCAGGCGGCAGCAGCCACCGCCTCGGCGGTCTCCAGCATCTGGGCGCACAGGTGCTTGATCGCCTGGAACGACCCGATCGGCGCCCCGAACTGCTCGCGCACCTTCGCGTACTCGACGGCGGTCGTCAGGCACCACTGCGCGATCCCGGAGGCCTCCGCGGCAGCGAGCGTGAGGGCCGTACGCCGCACCGCCTCGCCGTGCAGGCCCGGGACCTCGACCGCCTCACTGACATCGACGTCGACCCGCACCTCGGCGATTCGCCTGGTCAGATCGGGGCCCACCTGGGGACGTACGTCCACCTGTTCGGCAGCCAGGAAGAACCAGCGCTCCTCGCCGTCGGCGCCGCAGGCACCGAGCAACAGCTGCGCCGCCCCGCCACCGTCGTAGACGACAGGAACCGTTCCCCGGAGGCGGTCGCCGAGCTCGAGCACCGGGTCGAGCGCGATCCCGCAGCCGCCGGCGGTGACGGCCCCGACCACGTCGCCGGGCCCGGCCGCTCCCGCATGGAAGGCGGCAACCGTGCTGCCGAGCAGCGGGCCCGGCAGCAGTTCATGAGCACAGGCCTCGAGCGCGACGGCCGCATCCAGCAGCGTCCCGCCACCACCGTTCGGCTCAGGCGCCGCGATGGCGGCGACGCCGTACTCCTCGACACCCCGCCACACCTCGTCGAAGTCCGCGGAGGCGGTGTCCTCTGCGGCACGGGCGATCGCGATGCCACCCAGCCCCTTGGCCCAGTCGCGCAGGCTCTCGCTGAGGGCTTGGTGTTCGTCGGTGATGCCGATCGGCACAGGGACCTCCTACTATTTCCGTCTGGTTCCGCGGCCTTCAGGAATAGAGACTGATGTAGAACGTGTTACAAGTCTAGACTCACGAAGGAACGTGTTTCACTCTCGGGCGCCGTTGCGGTTAGTCTGAGAGCCACAGATCGAGATCCGGTCATAGTCCTAGGGGGACAACCAGTGACGTCCGTCAGCACGGAGCCACGCGACACCGATGGCCCGACTCCGGCCACCGCACCCACCGGCGGTTCCGCGGCGCAGCG
Source organism: Nocardioides sp. NBC_00850 (assembly GCF_045207335.1). NCBI lineage: Bacteria > Bacillati > Actinomycetota > Actinomycetes > Propionibacteriales > Nocardioidaceae > Nocardioides > Nocardioides sp. NBC_00850. Next base: position 3,826,898 of record NZ_CP108845.1, on the reverse strand, counting down.
AGAGCGGCGCCGGCGCATCCTCGACGCCACGATCAGCCTCGCCGCCGAGGGTGGCTTCGACGCCGTGCAGATGCGCGCCGTCGCCGAGCAGGCCGAGGTCGCGCTCGGCACCCTCTACCGCTACTTCCCCTCGAAGATCCACCTGCTGGTCTCCGCGCTGGCGCGTGAGTTCACCAAGGACGTCGACCGCTCCGCCATCCGGGCTACGCCGGGCGACACCGCGCACGAGCGGATCATGTACGTCCTCAACCGCCGCACCCGCGCCCTGCAGAAGCAGCCCAAGCTCACCGAAGCCCTCGTCCGCGCCTTCATGTTCGCCGACCAGTCGGTGACCGGCGAGATCCACGAGGTCGGCACCAGCCTGACCACCGTCATCGCCCGCGCCATGCACGGCACCCCCGAGCACGGCGAGGTCACCGAGGAGGAGGCCGCCATCATCCGGATCATCTCCGACGTATGGCTCTCCGCCCTCATCTCCTGGGTCACCGGTCGCATGGACGAGAAGGACGTCGAGAAGTCGATCGACGTAGCCGTACGCCTGCTGCTGCGCTGAAGGATCACCTCGGGCAGTAGTCCTGGTCCTTCTTGCGCGCAGCCCAGTCCTCGGGCGTCATCGACTGATCGCAGACGACGCTCCAGGTGAGCTCGTAGGGATTGCCCTCTGATGAACCGGTGATGCGGAAGGGGCGATCTCCGGGCGCCTTGATCGTCATCGTCTCGCGCTTGCCGTGGTCGACGTAGTCGGCCTCGAGCACCCATTGGCACGTCGGCCCAGCACTGGTCGCCTGGATGGAGATGACCACCGTCTCGCCCTTCGCGAGTGTGACCGTCCCGTCGTCGAAGTACGCCGAGCCGTCATCGACCGAGGTCAGCTCCGGCACCTCTGAGTCGATGGCGGTCGTCAGCTCGATCTTCTTGCCCTCGCCCTGAGGAACGTCATCCACGAGGGTGCCCTGGCGGATCATCGTCGTGCAGGCACCGGTCCGCGATGGACGAATGTCCGTGATCACCACCGGATCACTGTGTCGCCCGACGAGCGTCACCTCCCAGGTGATGCGGCCGGCGGCGTACCACTCGTGCTGCGCCTCCCATTCGGGGTCGTTGACCTTCTCGCGCGCATCGGTCTGGTCACTGAACTTCACCGACTCCGCCTGCGGGATCAGCACCGGACCACTCAGCGGCTTACGGCGTACGTCCACGACCTTGATGCCGCTGCCCGGCTCGCTCCAGCCGTCGGGCAGGAGGCCGGCGAACAGACTCTGCAGTCCGGAGCTGAAGGTCGCGCCCAGCGCAACCAGGATCACCCCGACAACCCAGGTGGCCGGCTTCCTCACCAGTGACGCCAGCCGCCCCTGCCGGAGTTCGTCGGTCTCGGTCTCACGAGACCTCTTCTTCGACATCGGTCCGTGCTCCTCTCGAGAGTCGTAGGGCGAGCAACACGGCGATGCCGGTCATCCAGCCGAAGCAGGCCCCGAACCGAATGCCCTGGGCAGCGGTGTCGAGTGCCCAGTAGTGGCTCGCCATCGCGAAGTCGTCCTGCGGCACGAGTGCGCCTTCGAGCAGGCCGACGATCCCGGCGAGCACGGTAACTACAGCCCAGAGCTGCACCACGACGCAGAACCCACCCGGCCTGCCGCTGCGCTGCCAGCCCGCCACGACGAGCGCCACCATCAGCCAGACAAGCACGACAAGAACGGCCGAGGTCAACGTACGCGGCAACCAGACCGACGTGTCGAAGCTGCCACTGAGCGAATGAGGGTTGTGCGGCGCCGAGAGGCTGGCGTGGGCGAACCAGACCAGGCGCACCCAGGCCTGGCGCGGGTCGATGTCCGCCCCGAACGGGTCGGCGTCCGGGCCGTAGTCCCAGACGAACCCGCCGACGAGTGCCAGCACGAGTGTCGGCAGCGCACCCCAGGTCGCAACCTGCACCGCCCGTGGCCAGCCGCGCTCCGTAGCGGTGGCGGGATCATCGGTTTCGCGTTCACTGTGCAGGGCGAGGGCGGCGAACCGAGCAAACGCAGCCGCCGCGTACGCCGCATACCCGCCGAACACTCCCACGACGAGACCGAGCCAGATCCCGTCGTCGGGCACCGCCCAGATGACCGTCGGCAAGGACTCGAGCCCACCACGGATCCCCAGGACCGTCTGGACGACCACGAAGAGGTTCGTCAGGCCTCCGGCGAGGACGCTCGCGCACAGCACCCGGCCGGCCACCGCGTAGACGGCGTCCGAGGCGGTCCGCAGGCTCGCGTAGACCAGCGCCACGAGCAGGGCGACGAACACCACCGTCGGCCAACCGGACGCGGGCGCAACGGGATAGCCCTCGTTCATCACCGCCGATCCCCACAGGAACGAGAACCCGTCCACCATCCGGCCGAGCACATCCCCGAACCAGGCATGTCCCCGTGCGCTCCACAGAGCCGAGATATCGCCGATGTAGACCGGGATCGCGAGGGCCAGGCTGTAGAGGCACGCGAACACACCCAGCACCACAACGGTGGCGAACGCACTGCGTCGTCGAGACAAGTTCTGATGGCCTTCGGTTCGTCCCCGCTGACTGAAACCTTCCCGCGGAAGTATGCCGGAGACGAGCCTCTCGCGTGGCCGACTCACCCACGCCGAGGCGTGGGACGCGTCGGGCGGGGGTGGGTCAGCCGCCGAAGGCGTGGGTGGCGGTGGCGCCGCCGTCGATGGCGATCTCGGCGCCGGTGACGAAACCCGACTCGTCAGAGGCCAGATACACGTAGAGGGGCGCGATGTCCTCCGGGTGACCGACGCGCTTGAGCGCCACCTTGGCGGCGCCGAACTCCATCGCGGCGTCATCGGCACCGACGCCGCGGGTCATCCCAGTGTCGATCATGCCGGGGTGTACGGAGTTGACCCGGATGCCGCTGGGGCCGAGCTCGAGGGCGGCGGCCTTGGTCATGCCGCGGATTGCGAACTTGGTCGAGGTGTAGCCAGCCACGAAGGCCATCCCGGCCAGGCCCTCGATCGAGGAGGCGTTGATGATCGAGCCGCCGCCGTTCTCCTTCATCATCGAGATCACCGAGCGCATCCCGAGGAAGCAGCCGAGGGTGTTGACCCGCCACAGCAGCTCGAACTCCTCGACCGGCTGGGTCAGGATCTCACCGAAGCGCAGGATGCCGGCGTTGTTGGCGAGGACGTTGACCGGTCCGTACGTTTCGGCGGTCTGCGCCACGAGCGCGGTCCAGGACTCTTCCGAGCTGACGTCATGGTGCACGAAGAGCGCGGACTCCCCCAGCGAGTCGGCGAGCAGCTTGCCCGGCTCATCAGCCACGTCGGCGATCACCACCCTGGCGCCCTCGGAGATGAAGGCACGCGCGATGGCGGCTCCCTGCCCCTGCGCACCACCGGTGACGATCGCGGTCTTGCCCTCGAGACGTGCCATCACTGCTCCTTCAGTCCTTCAGCTTCAGCTGCATGATCGAGTCGGCCGAGAACCCGGCCGCGGGGTCGCGGTCGGCGAACCAGCCGCCGACCTGCTTGTCGAGCGAGTCCAGGTCCCAGGCGGCGTTGTCGAAGCGCTCGGCCACCGTGGGCGGTGCGAGGACGGCGATCATCCCGCCGTAGACGACGAAGACCTGCCCGGTGATCGCGGCGGCGGCCGGCGAGGCGAGGTAGGTGACCAGTGGCGCCACGTGCTCGGGGCCGTAGAAGTCACCCGAGAGCACGCCCTCGGTCATCGCGGTCGCGGCTCGCGGGCAGATCGCGTTGGCGCGTACGCCGGAACGGCCCATCGAGCGCGCCGTCGACATCGTCAGCGCGGTGATCCCGGCCTTCGCGGCGCCGTAGTTGGCCTGTCCCGGAGGTCCGGACAGGAACGCCTCAGAGGAGGTGTTCACCACGGCGGCGTCCACCGGTGCACCCGTCGACTTCGCGACCGTGCGCCAGTGGGCCGAGGCGTTGCGGGTCAGCAGGAAGTGGCCGCGGAGGTGCACGCGTACGACGAGGTCGAACTCCTCATCGGACATGTTGAAGAGCATCTTGTCGCGGGTGATGCCCGCGTTGTTGACCACGATGTCGAGCCCGCCGAGGCCGTCGACGGCGGCAGCCATCATCGCGTCGGCGGTGGCACGCTCGCTCACGTCGCCGGCCGCGATCACCGCCTCGCCACCGAAGCCGCGGATCTCCTCGGCCGCCTCCTCGGCGGCGCCCGGCAGGTCGTTGAGCACTACCCGGGCACCGGCCCGGGCCAGGGCGACCGCCTCGGCGCGCCCGAGACCGGCACCCGCGCCGGTGACGATCGCTGTCTTTCCATCCAGGTCAACGCTCACGTGGTGCTACTCCTCGATCCTCAGGGCCGCCTTGGGGCAGCCGGCCACGGCCTGCTCGATGCGCCCACGGTTCTCGTCGGTGACCGTCGGGTCCTCGATCTGCAGGTAGTCGTCGTCATCGATCTCGAACACGTCGGGAGCGAACGCCTCGCACATCCCGTTGGACTCGCACAGGTCGAAGTCCGCGATCACCTTTGCCATGTCCGTCTCCTCTGTCTTCGCCGTGATTGAACTCAGCCCTGGCCGGGCAACGCGCCCAGCTTGCGGTGGTCCCAGCTTGCGACCTTGTCGGGCTCGATGACGATGCCGACGCGCTTGTGCGCCTGCTTCGAGACCAGGTCCTCGCCGAGCTCACCCAGGTCGGCTCCACCGGCCATCCGGGTCATCACCCGCGACCCGATGCCCTTGATCTCGTCGTAGTCCTCGACGAGTCGCGCCCGCCCGGTGACGCTCACCCCGCGCAGCTCGAAGTAGTCCACGCCGTCTTCGACCAGGCAGGTGACCCGCGGGTCACGCCGCAGGTTGCGGACCTTCTGCGAGGACCCGTAGGTCCAGAAGACGATCCTGCCCTCGTCGAGCACGTAGAACAGCGTGGTCAGGTGCGGAGCGCCGTCGGGACCGACGGTCGCGACCTGCACCTTCATCTGCGAGCCGAGGAAATCCTCGATCTCGGCGTCGGTCAGCTGTACGGACTGGCGTGAGCCGGCCATGTGCCCTCCTCGAGCAGTGAAACTAGAACACGTTCTACCATAACAGGGTGGAGAGGTCCCGTGGAGGGGCCTCATCGTGAGACTAGGCCCATCGCCTCGGACTCCGCTTCGACTAGGACGCGGCCTTCATCTCGGAGATCAGCCAGCCACCGTCGTCCTTGACCAGCGTCAGCACCTCCCAGGTCGGGCTGACCACGGTGTTCTTCGTCTTCGGCGCGGTCGCGCTCTGGTTGACGAAGAGCAGCACCTTCGCCGAGTCCTCGGTCGCCGAGATGATGGAGGCGGCACAGTCCTCGTCGACACAGGCCTTGCCCTCCTCGGCTGCCTTCGCGCCCTCCTCGGAGAGCGGCGCCACCTCGGCGTCGACCTTGATGCCGAGGTCGGCCTGCTCCTTGCGCTTGTCCTCGCCGGGCAGCGTCTTCTCGTAGTCCTTCTGCATCGCCGGCGTCATCAGCTTCTTCGCCGCCGCGATGTCCTTCTCCGCACTGGCGGCCTGGTAGGACATCACCGTCTGCGCCAGATCGACCGAGTGCTCCATGATCGCCGCCCGAGACCCGGCCGCGGTCAGCTCACCGTTCGGCGCCACATCGTCGTTCGACGCCAGGTCGACGGCCAGCCACAGCACACCACCGGCCACCAGGACGAGTACGCCGAGAACGGCCGTCAGCACCCGGCTACCGTCACCCAGCCACCGCTCGGCGAGCCCGGCACGCCCCTCGGAATCACCCTCACCCTCAACCTCAGCTTGAGGCTCTGCGGTGCCGGTCTCGGCGTCCTCGGACTCGGCGCCGCCGGCCTCGCTCTCCTCCGGAGCAGCGACCTCGTCACGTACGTCCTTGTCCTGCTCGTCGGCCGGAGGCAGCAGGTCCGAGCCGCAGTAACGGCACTTGATCGCGGCGGCCTTGATCGTCTCCGCGCAGAAGGGGCACTCCTTCTGGCCGGTGGAGACCGATCCGTTCGCTCGTACGCCTGTCATCAGTTGACTCCTGCCAGGTCGGACATGCGCCATCCGTCCTTCGTCTTGGCCAGCGACACCTTGAAGCGGTACTTCGAGCACCGCGCACCGTCGTAGGGGCAGGTGTCGCTCTTCTTCAGCTCAGCGGTCTGGCTGCTGGTCACGACCGAGTCGACGGCGACCAGCACGACCGCCTTCTTCGACCCGATCGCGCGGATGCCGACCTGCTTGACCTTGCCCTTGGAGATGGTCTGGGCGGGGATCGCGGCCTGCCGGATCTGCTCGGCGATGGCGGTGTACTCCTTGCCGAAGGTGCCGGTGGAGATCTCCTTGACGGCCTGGATCCGCGGGTCCATGTCGCGGTAGTCGACGTCGAGGAAGGCGATCACGCCGTCCTCGGCGACCGCCTTCACCTCGTCGTAGTCGGCGGCCGCGGCCTCGGCAGGCGTCGTCCAGGGCAGCACCCGGGCGCCGCCGATGAAGACGGCCGCGGCCAGCACCACCAGGATCACCACCACCGCCGCGAGCACGGTGTTGACCCGCCCCAGCCTGGCCAGGGAGAGCTTGACGTCGAGTTCAGGCACCGGACTCACTCCTCTCCCAGGATCATCGATCGCCAGGAGTCGTCGGACAGGGCGGAGACCAGGCCTCCGTCATCGGTCGGGGTGGACATCGTGACCGTCTTTCCATCGGGAAGGTTGGTGCGCCCGGTCTTCGGGTCGTAGGTCGTGACGTACTTCCCCACGCCCTCGGGCTCGGGGACCATGTTGACACCGCGCTGCATGATCGGGTTGTCGCCCTCGTAGCCGGGCTGGGCGCGCTCGTCGGTGCACTTGGCCGGGTAGAGCGGCTGGTCCTCCATCACGGTGCCAGGGATCCATTGGTCGGCGGGCTTGTAGCCCTCCTGGCACGGCGGTGTGGTGTAGACGAAGCCCATCGACAGGTGACCGTAGCCGTCACCGGGCGAGCCGGTCCACCCTGTCGCCACGACGCGCGGGAAGGTCACCAGCGTCTGCTCCAGCGCGGGCAGTCGTGCGGTCAGCACCTCGTTGACGGTGCTGAGGTTGGCCAGGAAGACCGGCAGCAGCGGCTGCAGCCCGTCGAGCAGCGACTGCACCTGGACCGCGGTCGCCTCGCCGCCCTGCAGGATCTCGCGCAGCTCCGGGTCGCGCTTGTCGAGCGTCGCGGTGACCTCCTCGAGCCCGTCGGCGAACTCGCGGATGTCGCCGCTGTGCTCCTTCTGCGTCTGGAGCACCGTCTGGCTGGTGTTGAGGAGCCGCACGGTCTCCTTCTGGTGGGCGGAGGCCTGGTCGACCAGCGTGGAGCCCGAGTCGAGCAGCGTACGAAGGTTCTCGGCGTTGCCGCGGAACAGCGTGCCGAGCTCGGCGACGACGGTGCTCAGGTCCTCGCCGTTGATGGAGGTGGTGAAGCTGTTCAGCTCGGTGAGCAGCTCGTCGGTGGTGCCGGGCATCGACTCCGGCCCGGCGGTCACGACGTCGCCCTCGGCGAGGTAGGGACCGGCGGCCGAGTCGGGGATGAAGTTGATGTACTGCTCCCCGACCGCCGACAGGTTGTGGACCTCCACCTCGGCGTCTCGCGGCACCTCGGTGCCGGGGTCGAGCTCCAGCTCGGCGCGTACGCCCTCGTCGGTGACGGTCATCGAGGCGACCCGGCCGATGCTGACGCCGCGGTAGTTGACCTCGCTGCCCTCGTAGAGGCCGCCGGAGGCCGGCAGGTCGACCGAGACGTCCACGTGGCGGCCCAGGACCCGGTCGACGACGCCGAGGTAGGCGGCCGAGACGTAGAAGATCCCGACCGCGGCGAGGATGAGGAAGATGACCAGCTTGTTGCGGACGCTCCGTGTCATCAGCTACCGCCTCCCAGCAGCCCGAGGAGGCCGGCCAGGCCCCCGGTCGTCGGCTCGGCCGTGGGCGACTCGGTGTCGGTCGGACTCGAGAGGCCCTCGGCGATCTCCGGCACCAGGTCGTTGAGCCCCGGCGTCTTGGTCGAGGTCGAGCTCTTGGGCAGCAGGTCGGAGATGTCGGGCAGCTTCGGTGTCTTCTCCCCCGGCTTCGCCGCGGTGTCCTCCTTGCCGACCACCGAGCAGACCAGCTGCAGGTTGGTCAGGTCGCACAGCGCCTTGGCCAGCGGCTGGATCGCTTCGCAGCCCTTGGAGTAGGACAGGCAGATCTGGAAGACCTGCGGGATGATGCCGCTGGACTTGCCGTTGGTGAGGCTGCCGACCAGCTTGCCGAGGTCGAGATCCATGTGGAACAGCGCGTTGGAGTAGTCACCCATCGCCAGCCCCGACGCGTTCTCGGGGAAGGGGAAGCTGGCCGCCATCATCAGGCCGCGCGGCAGCGAGTCACCTGCGTCGGCGAGCTCGCGCAGCGTCGGTGCGAGCTCGTCGAGCGCCGTGGTCAGGTTGGCGCCACTCTGGTTGATCACCCGGGTCGCGACGACCCCGAGCCGGTCGAGCGCCTTCATCATCTTCAGCAGGTCGGCGTGCTGCTGGCGGAGCACCTCGAGCGCCGGGCCGAAGGAGTCGATGGCCGCCTCGATCTTCTCGGACTCCTTGTTGAGGGTGCGGGTCAGCCGATCGACCTGCTCCATCGCCCTGATGATCGAGCCCTTCTGCTGGTTGAGCGAGGCGACCGTGGTCTCCAGGTTGCCCAGCAGCGCCCGCATGTCGCCGGTGCGCCCGTCCATCATGGTGTTGAGCTCGTCGCTGATCGTCTTCAGCTGCCCGACGCCGCCACCCGCCAGCAGGAAGGAGAGCGCGCCGAGCACCTCCTCGACCTCGGGGTTGCGGTTGGTGCGGTCGAGCCCGATCGTGGCGCCGTCGCCCAGCCTGCCGGCGCTGGCGATGGTGGACCCCTCGGGTGCCACCAGGGCGATGTACTTCTCCCCGAGCAGGCTGGTCTGGCGTACGTTGGCCAGCGCGTCGGCCGGGAGCTCGATGTTCTTGCGGAGAGTCATGGTGACCTTCGCGTGCCAGCCCTCCCGCTCGACCTTGTCGACCTGGCCGACCGGTACGTCGTTGGCCATCACCTTGGTGCGCGGCACCACGTCGACGACGTCGTTGAACTCCGCGGTGACGACGTAGCCGTCGCCCTCACCGACCTCCTTGCCGGGAAGCGGTAGGTCATAGGCCTGTACGCCGCACCCGCTCGCCATCGCGACGAGGCCGACCATGGCCAGGAAGACACGCGTCCTCATCTCTTGCCTCCCGACATCAGGTCCTGGAGCGATCCGCTGAGCTCGGTGATGCCGCCCTGGGTGACCACCTCGGGCTCGACCTCCGACTGCTTCGCCTGGGTGCCGGTGTCGAGCGGCAGCCCGGTGGCGGTGTCACGGTCGGTGGGTGCCGCGGCATCGGTGAGCGCCTTGCCGGCTGGCGCGGTCGACCCGGTCGGCAGCAGCGCCTTGAACAGTGCGCAGATCTCCTTGGCTCCTGGGATCTTGTCGTTCTCCACGACCATGCAGAGGATGTTGGAGAGGTCGGAGCCGATCGGCCCGACCTGCAGCCGGAAGCCGACCGAGCCCGACGCCGGGTCGAAGGACTCGGCCAGGTTGCCGATACCGAGCGGCGCCAGGTCGATGACGGTGCCGAGGGTCTCCTTCTCCTTGGCCAGGATGTTGAGCGTCTTGTTGAGCTCCTTGACGTCGCCGACCAGGGCGTCGCGGTTGTTCTCCACGAAGGACTTCGTCACCTTGACCGCCTGCGCGATCGCAGCGAGCGCCTGGTCGAGCTCGTCGCTCTCACCGGCCAACTGGGTGGAGACGGTCCCGAGGTCGGTCAGGAACTTCTCGGTGGTGTCGTCGTTGCGGGCCAGCGTCCGGGTGACCTCCGAGAGCTGGGAGAGGGTGCTGAAGAGCTGCTCGGAGTTGCCGCCGAGCACCTGTGCTGCCTCGGACATGTCGGCGATCGCCTGGTTGCCGATCTTGCCGTTGCCCTCCAGGGCGTCGGCGCCCTCACGCAGGACGTCGCTCAGCGCCCCGTTCTTGTTGGCCCCGTTGGGTCCCAGCGCAGTGGTGAGCTCGGAGAGGCTGGCGTAGATGCGGTCGAGCTCGACCGGGACCGCTGTGCGCTCGATCGGGATCTCCCCGCCGTCGGCCATGGCCGGCCCGCCGGTGTAGGCCGGGGTCAGCTGTACGAACCGGTCGGCGACCAGCGTCGGGGTCACGATCGCGGCCTTGACGTCCTTGGGGAGCTTGTAGTCGCTCTCGTACTCGATCACCGCGTCCACGTGGTCGCCCTTCGGCTCGAGCGAGGCGACCTTGCCGACCTTGACGCCCATGATGACCACGTCGGAGCCTTCGTAGACGCTCACCGCCTGCGGGAAGCTGGCGGTCACCATCTTGGTGTCGGGGGCAGCGACCTCGGAGACGAGCAGCAGCCCGCACATCAGCACGAGCGCGATCGGCAGTGCGGCCCACTTTCGGCCCCAGAAGTTCTTTGTCATTCCACGATCCCTGGTCGTCGTCCGGGCACGAACTCGCCGCTCACGATGCCGGTCAGGTTGGCGAGGTAGGCGTCGAACCAGGGGCCGGTGCCGATGATGTTGATCAGGATCGACGCGTACGGCCCGTAGTTCTGGATGGTCTTGGTCAGGTCCTCGTCGCGGGCGTTGAGAAACTTGAGCGCCTGGTCGAGCGCGTCCAGCGCGGGCCCGATCTGCTTCTGGTTCTCCTTCACCAGGGCCTGCAGCTGCTCGGCCAGGGCGGTGGCGTTGACCAGCAGCTGGTGGATCGCCTGGCGGCGCTGGATGAGCTCGGCGAAGACCTGGTCGCCGTTCTCCATCACGCTGATGATGTCCTGCTTGCGCTGGTTGACGAGCTGGACGACCTTCTCGGCGTCCTCCAGCAGCGACTCCAGCTCGTCGCCGCGGGCGGCGATCGTCTGGGAGAGCGCGGCGATGCCCTGGAAGGCGCCCTGTACCTCGGGCCCGGCCTTGTCGAGAGTGCCCGACATCGTGGTCAGCGCCTTGGCCAGCTGCTGGGTGTCGATCGCCTCGGTCGTCTCGGCGAGATCGCCGAACGTGCCGACGATGTCGCTGCCGGCGCTGGTGCGGGCCAGCGGGATCTTCGAGCCGGCATCGAGCGTGCGGCCGCCCTGCGGGGTGATGTCGAGATACTTCTCCCCCAGCAGGTTGAGCACGCCGATCGAGGCTTCGCTGCGATGGCCGATCTCGGTGCCCTCGACCGAGAACGAGACGACCACCTTGGCGCCCTCGATCTCGATGTCGCTGACCCGGCCGACCCGGATGCCGGCGATCTCCACCCGGTTGCCCACGTGCAGGCCGCTGGTGTCGGAGAACTCGGCCTGGTAGGTGGTGCCGGCGAACCACGGGAGCTTGCGCAGGTTGAACGCCGCGGTCAGGGCCAGCGCGATCGCCACGATCGTGATCACACCGGTGCGCTTGAGCTGGGTGTCCGAGTGGTGTGCCATCAGAGCTTGCACCTCTCGGCCCGGCTGTAGAAGGCCACGTTGTCGAGCTGCTTCTGGATCGCCTTGACGGCCGGTGAGTTGTCGAGCAGCTCACCGAGAGAGGGCAGCTTGATCGAGAAGTCGAGGTCGCAGAGGTAGTAGTTGTACCAGGAGCCGTAGCTGCCGATCCGCGCCTGCGACTCGAGGGTCTCCGGGAGCCGCTCGAGCGTCCTGTCGAGCAGCTTCTGGTTGCCGGGCTTGTTGAGGATGTCCACCACCCGCTTGAGCTGCTTGATGTCCTCCTTGAGGAACGGGCGTACGTCGGTGAGCAGCCCGGCCAGCTCGTCGGTGAGGTCGCCGATCGAGGAGATCGAGTCGCCGATCGCCTCCTTGTCGCGGGCCAGGTCCTTCATCCAGCCGCTGAGCTGCTGGATGAGCTCGGCCAGCTCGGTGTGGTGCTCGTTGACGGTGTTGAGCGTCTTGGACAGGTTGGTGATCACGTCGCCGATCAGCTGGTCTCGCTCGGCGAGCGCACTGGTCAGCTCGGCCGTCTCGGACAGCAGGCTCGCGACCGTGCCACCCTCCCCCTGCAGCACCCGGATCAGGTTGAGCGAGAGCTTGTTGACGTCCTTGGGCTGCAGCGCCTGGAAGAGCGGCTGGAAGCCGTTGAAGAGCTCGGTCAGGTCGAGCGCCGGGGTGGTGTTGGCCATCGCGATGGCCTGTCCCTGCCGCAACGGGGACGCATCCGCTCCGGCCTCCTGCGCACCGGCGTCCTGGGTCAGCGCCAGGTAGCGGTCACCGACGAGGTTCAGGTAGCGCACCTGGGCGCCGCTGGCGGTCGTCAGCGGCACCGTCCTGTCGACCCGGAACGTGACCATCGCGTGGTCGCCACCCTCGATCTCGACGGCGAGCACCTCCCCCACGGTGATGCCGGCGACGCGTACGTCGTCCCCCTCGCTCAGGCCCGAGGCGGTGGTGAACTCGGCGCGGTAGGGCACCCGGTCGCCGAAGCCGACGTTGCCCATGATCGAGGCCAGCGTGCCGGTGACGAGGATCGAGAGGACGGTGAAGATGACCAGCTTGGTCCCGGCCACCGCGGTCTTCAGATCGCGCTTGTTCACTGCAGACCCCCGTTCCCGGGTGCCCAAGGGACGTCCTCGGTGCCGTTCTCCAGTTCGTTGGGCCCGGCAGGAACCTGCGGGTTCGGCAGGCCGTCGCACCAGGGGCCGTGGCCGATCTCGCCCCACTCGGGGCGGTCGTCGCGGCCGTACGCCGGCTTCTGGGTGCCGTCGAGGACCATCGTCTGGCGCACCCGGTTCTGCTGGAAGACGGTCGCCAGCAGCTCGGTGTAGTCGTCGAGGCCCTTGAGTAGGCAGGTGTACTCCGGCGAGTAGTCGGAGAGCAGCTTGAGCAGCGGGACGGCCAGCTCGGTCTCGTACCTGATCGCCTTCTCGTTCTCGGCGAGCAGGTTCTTGGATGTGTCGGCGACTCCTGTCACGGAGGTCAGCAGGCCGCCGAGGCGGGCGCGCTGCTCGGTGACGGTGTTGGCGGTGGTCGTGGTGTTCTCGAGGACCTTGACCAGGTCGGGTGCGGCCATGGAGTAGGTCTCGGCGACGTCGGCCATGTCCTCGAGATCGCGTTCGAGTGTGGGGAGGTGGACGTTCATCTCTTCGAGGTAGTCGTTGAGCTGGACCATGGTCTCGCCGAGCTTCTCCCCGTTGCCGGAGAGCGCGGTGGCGAGGGCGTGCAGAGTGCTGTTGAGGTCCTGGGGACGGATCGACTTCAGCAGCGGGAAGAGCCGGGCCAGGATCACGTCGAGCTCGACGCTGGTGCGGACCCGGTCGGCGGGGATCACGGTGCCGTCGCTCAGCGCACCGGTGCGCTCCCCCTCGGGGTCGATGAACTCGACGTACTTCTGCCCGAACAGCGTCGTCGGCTTGATCGCGACGCTGACGTTGGCGGGGATCTGCTCGGCCTGCTCCGGCTCCAGGCCGAGCTCGATGACAGCCTTCTTGCCGTCCTGGTCGATCTCGCGGATCTGGCCGACGATGACGCCGTGCATGCGTACGTCGCCGTAGCGCGGCAGCTGCAGGCCGGCCCGGTCGGCCTCGACACTGACGGTGGTGAACTGCACGAACGCCTTCTGGTAGATCGCGATGCAGAGCGTGATCAGCAGGGCGAGGGTCACCGTGAAGGCGATCCCGGAGACGAAGAGCTTGGTGTGCTCGGCGCGGGTGTCGCGCTGGATGCCCATCAACATCTGGCTGCCCACCTCATCCCGTGATCCGGACCGTGGTCGTCGAGCCCCAGATCGCGAAGCTCAGGAAGAAGTCCGCGACGACGACGGTGACGATGGACGTACGGATCGCCTTGCCGACCGCGATGCCGACCCCGGCCGGGCCGCCGGAGGCGGTGTAGCCGTAGTAGCAGTGGATCAGGATGATCGCGACCGCGAGGATGATCAGCTTCAGGAAGCTGTAGAGGATGTCGATCGGCGGCAGGAACGCCAGGAAGTAGTGGTCGTACGTCCCGCCCGACTGCCCGTACATCAGCGTCGTGATCAGCCGCGGGCTGAGGTAGGAGGCGCACAGGGCGACGATGTAGAGCGGGATGACGGCCAGGAACCCGGCGATCATCCGGGTGGTGACCAGGTAGGGAAGGCTCGGCACGCCCATCGCCTCGAGCGCGTCGATCTCCTCCGAGATCCGCATCGCGCCGAGCCTCGCCGTGTAGCCGCAGCCGACGGTCGCGGCCAGCGCGATCGAGGAGATCAGCGGGGCCACCTCGCGGGTGTTGAAGAAGGCCGAGATGAACGCGGAGAACTTCGCGACACCGATCTGGCTCAGGCTGGCGTAGCCCTGGATACCGACCTCGGAGCCCGCGAAGAAGGCCATGAACGCGATCACGCCGACGGTGCCGGCGATCATCGTCAGGCCACCGGCGCCGAAGGCGACCTCGGCCAGGATGTTGAGCACCTCGCGCTTGTAGCGGCGGATGGTGCGGGGAGCCCAGGCCAGGGCCTTGACGTAGAAGAGCAGCTGGTCGCCATAGCCCTCGACGGCATGGCGCTGCTCCTTGACGATCTGGTTGCCCACCTGGGCGAGCGTGTTGGTCACCGGGGGATCACAACCCGTCCTGAGGAACGATCTGGAAGTAGACAGCGGTCATGATGGAGTTGAGGACGAACAGCATCATGAACGCGATGATCACGGCCTCGTTGACCGCTCGACCGACGCCGCTGGGACCACCCTGGGCGTTGAGGCCGTTGTAGGCGCCGATGATCGCCGCCAGGAACCCGAACAGGGCCGACTTGACCATCGAGATGTAGAGGTCGGGAAGGCTCGCCAGCGCGGTGAAGCTCGACAGGAACGCGCCGGCCGAGCCGCCCTGGACGATCACGGTGAAGAAGTAGCCGCCACCGATCCCGGTCGCGATCACGATCCCGTTGATCATCACCGAGACGAACAGGCACGCGAGGACCCGCGGGATCACCAGCCGGATCACCGGGTCGATGCCCAGCACCTCCATCGCGTCGATCTCCTCACGGATCTTGCGCGATCCCATGTCGGAGCAGATCGCCGACCCGGCTGCCCCGGCGATGATCAGCGCGGCCGCCATCGGCGCCGCCTCCCTGACCACCGCGAGCACGGCCGTCGCCCCCGCGAACGACTGTGCTCCGAGCTGGCCGGCGAGGTTGCCGACCTGCAGCGAGATGACCGCCCCGAACGGGATCGAGACCAGCACCGCCGGCAACAACGTGACGCTCGTGATGAACCAGGCCTGCTCGAGGAACTCCCGCATCTGGAACTTGGTCGTGAACGTCCCCTTGACGACCTCTCCGGTCATCAGGCCCATCCCGCCGACACCTCGGACCAGCGATGCGAACTGCACTGCCATCCTTCACCTTTCGCGTGGTCTTGTGACTCGGCTCACGTTTCAAGCCTGTAGTAGAACATGTTTCAGTTCTGAGGGCAACGACCCGCCGCGACATGCCCGGGAACAGGGTGGGAGGTATTCCGGTCCAACGACTTACCCGCCGGTAGGTGACGCGGGTCACAGGATCCTCCACCTCTTCCCCGCGGCCCGAGAAGGTCGGTTCTCGCATGCTGGTCCCGAGCGTGATCGCGCGCGCCGGGGCCCTCGACGGGGCCAGAAGTCCGCACCGGTGTGTCTCGCCGTGCCGAGCCGGTTAGATTGGGGACTGTGATGAGACTGTCGCCGGGGGGCGTCATGAGGTTCCTACGCCGCCTGCTCCTCGCCGTGTTCGGCGTGCCGGTGGCGCTGGCCGTCGTGATGAGCCTCGTCGACGGCTACCGCAGCCGCGGCAAGCGAGGCCGAAGGGGCAAGCCGTTCCCGGTGACTCCACCGCTGACCAACAGCGTCGGCGACGGCACGGTCACCACCTACACCTTCGGCAACGACCTCTACGAGGACATGATCGCCGCCATCGATGGCGCGAAGAAGCAGATCTTCCTCGAGACGTACATCTGGAAGGGCGACGAGGTCGGTCAGCGGTTCAAACAGGCGCTGGCCTCGGCGACCGAGCGCGGGGTCGACGTCTACTGCATCTACGACGAGCTCGCCAACCTCGTGGTGCCCTCCCGGTTCAAGCGCTTCCCCGAGGGCATGCACGTCCTGCGCTACCCCACCTACGCGGCGGGGTGGCGCTTCTTCGACCTCTCCCGCTACGGCCGCGACCACCGCAAGATCCTGGTCGTCGACGACACGGTCGGGTTCGTCGGCGGCTACAACATCGGGACCGCGTACGCCACCGAGTGGCGCGACACGCACGTGCGCATCACCGGCCCCGGTGTGTGGGACCTGCGCCGCGCGTTCGCCGACTTCTGGAACCTCAACCGGCGGCGGCCGCACCCGCTGACCCACCAGGGCGCCGAGGGACCGCTGCTCATCGAGACCGCACCGTCGTGGGAGCCCGATCTCCGGTTCCACCGCAACGTGCCCCGGTTGTGGATGTTCCCGATCCGGTCGATGTACCTCGAGGCGATCAACCGGGCCTCCCGCAACATCTACCTGACCACCGCCTACTTCGTCCCCGACGAGGACTTCGTGGACGCGCTCAAGGCCGCGGCACAGCGTGGGGTCGACGTACGTATCCTGCTGCCGCTGAAGTCGAACCACATCGTCGTCGACTGGATCTCGCGCGGCTACTTCTCCCAACTGCTCGGCGCGGGAGTGCGGATCCTGCGGTTCAAGGACTCGATGATCCACGCCAAGACCGCCACCGTCGACGGCTTCTGGTCGACCGTCGGCACCGCCAACATCGACCGGCTCTCGCTGACCGGCAACTACGAGATCAACCTGGAGATCTTCGACCGCGACGTCGCCAAGCAGATGGAGGAGATCTTCGCCCGCGACGAGTCCAACGCGCTCGAGCTGACCTCCGACGAGTGGGCCGCCCGCGACATCCACCGCAAGTTCACCGAGCTGGT
This sequence comes from Nocardioides sp. NBC_00850, assembly GCF_045207335.1. Classification (NCBI taxonomy): domain Bacteria; kingdom Bacillati; phylum Actinomycetota; class Actinomycetes; order Propionibacteriales; family Nocardioidaceae; genus Nocardioides; species Nocardioides sp. NBC_00850. The sequence continues at coordinate 3,810,057 of NZ_CP108845.1, read as the reverse complement.
CCTGACCCCTCTGCGGCCGCTGCTCTGAGGCCTGCAGTCAAGACGGCAGATGCGTCCGCGGCGACATCTTGGGGCCCCGACGAGGGCGCTTACCGGCACCTCGGTAGATCAGCGCCACGACGCGGGCCCGGTGGGGGCGAAAGCCCTCGAGGTAGTCGCGGAGCCGGTCGTCGTCCCAGGCGTCGTTGGTCAGCGCCCAGCCGACGTCCTTGGCGAGGTGGTAGTCACCGAAGCTGACGGCGTCGGGGTCGCCGAGCGCCCGCTGTCGCACCTCGGCGACGGTCCACTCCCCGATGCCCGGGATGGTGGTGAGCCGGCGCTCTACCTCGTCACCCGGGAGGCCGGCGGTCCGCTCGACCGCCGTCGCGACCCGGGCGACCTGGAGGACGGCCTTGGACCGGGCCGGGTCGACCGGTAGGCGCAGCCAGTCCCAGCTGGGGATGGTCCGGAGCGTCTCGGGTGTCGGCTGCAGGCGCAGCCCGTGATCGGCGCCCGGGCCCGGAGCGACCTCACCGAACCGCCTGACCAGGTTGCCGAAGCCGCGGAACGCCTCGTTGTTTGTCACCTTCTGCTCGATGATCGAGGGCACCAGCGCCTCCATCACCAGTCCCGTGCGCCCGAAGCGCGGCACCTCGAAGCGCTCCAGCAGGCCGGCGAGCAGCGGGTCGTCGGTGTGGAACTCCTCGGGGCGGTCGCCCGCTCCCAGCAGCCCGGGCACGTGCTCCAGCACCCACTCCGCGCCCTCGCCCCACGCCTCGGACTCCACCTCGACGTCGCGCTGGCGCAGCCTGAGCGTGGCGGGGCCCTGCGGCGTACGGACGGCTCGCCAGTGGTCCTCGCCGAGGATCTTGTACGTCGGGTCGCCCAGCCCACGACGAAGCGGCCGCAGCATCGAGGCGAGGCCGACGGCGTAGCCCGGCCGGACCGTCCGCTGCGCGCTCATGCTTCGAGGTTAGCCCGCGGGAAGACCCGGCTGGTGGTCAGATGGGTGGCCCGGCCAGCAGGGTCGCGGCCGGTGAAGCCGAAGACACGGTGTGCGCCGTGGAGCGCGTCGGCGGTGACGACCTGGTCGGTGGCGTACGGGAGGACCTCGTAGCTCTGCGGCTCATCGCCGATGGCGGCGCCCTCGGGGCCAGGGATCTCCTCGACCCACAGCCGGCCGTCGGGCTCGTGGCGCAGCGTCCAGTCGACGATGCGGGCGCGGTAGGTGCCGAGGAGCCGGCGGGCGTCGAAGCCGGAGGGCGGCTGGGGCGGTGGCACCGGGTCGGGCGCGATCCGGACGTCCGCGAGGTCGTCGAGGAGGTGGCCGACGACGTCGTGATAGAGCCCGTAGGTGTCGCCGCCGTTGGTGAGCAGCGCGACCGCCAGCCCGTGCTCGGGCACCATCCTGAAGAAGGCCGACTGCCCGATCGTCTGGCCGTCGTGGCCGACGAGCCCCTGGCTGAGGTCGTCGAGGGACCAGCCCAGGCCGCGTGCGTCGGAACGGGTCGATGCGGGATGGTCGACCTGTCGGGTGAGCACCTCGGCGCAGGATGCCGCCGAGACGACGCGGGTGCCGTCAGGGGCCGTCCCGCCGGCGAGATGCATGGCGGCGAAACCGAGCAGATCGCGTACGCGCATCGACAGCATCGCGCCGACCGGGCCGCTGGCCCGGGCCATCCCCCACGCCGGTCCCGGTCGGAGGACATGGTCGGGAGCGGGGTCGATGTGGCCCATCGCCGCACGGAACCTGATCGCGTCGTATGCCGTGGTGGCGATGTGGGTGAGACCCAACGGGGCGGCGAGACGCTCCTAGAGCGCCCGGTCCCAGGTGGTGCCGCGCAGCACCTCCACCAGGCGCCCGAGCACGGCGAAGCCCGCGTTGGAGTAGGAGAACCGCTCCCCCGGGGCGAAGATCTGCGGCAGGTCGCCCATGGACGCGACGAACCGCTCGACCGCGTCATCTCCCGGCCCGTGGTCGGTGAAGATGTCGCCCTCGAAGCCGGCCGTGTGGGAGAGCAGCTGACGGATCGTGATCGTCGCGGACGCCTCCTCGTCGGCGACCGCGAATCCCGGCAGGTGGCGCCTGATCTCGTCGTCGAGGCCGACCCGGCCCTCGTCGACGAGCTGCATCACCAGGTCGGTGGTCCACAGCTTGGTGATCGAGCCGACCTGGAACAGCGAGTCGGTGGTCGCCTCCACGCCGGTCTCGAGGTTGAGGATGCCGCAGGCGTGGTCGATGACCTGGCCGTCCTGGAGCACTCCGACAGCGGCCGCCGGCACGCGGCGACGCGCCAGCAGAGCGGGCAGCTCGGACTCGATCCAGGAGCGGGCGGCGGCAAGCGACATGGGGCGAGGATAGGCGGAGCGGCTCAGCGCTCGGTGTCGGCGAGAGTTGTCAGGGCGCGCTCGAACGCGGCCCGGTCGGCCCGGTCGAGATCGGCCAGCAGCTCGGTCTCCATGGCCCCGATGGCATCCCGGCAGCTGCGGAGGACCCGAGAGCCAGCCGGGGTCAGGGACACGATCCGGTTGCGGCGGTCGGCCGGGTCGGGCTCGCGTTCGACCATGCCCTGGGCCTCGAGGCGGTCCAGGTTGCCGATCAGGCGGGTCTTGTCGCGGCCGGTCGTGGCGGCGAGCTGCGCCTGGGTGGGCGCGTCCGAGTCGGCCAGCGCGCTCAGCACCGCGTAGTCCCACATCTCCAGCCCCGCGGAGTCGAGGATCGGCTTCTCGCGGGCCATCACCTCGCGCATGAGACGGGAAAGCAGGAAGCCGAGCTCGGGTCGATCCACCGCAGAATCCTAACCGCTCGACATATCGTCTACGTCTGCTTACGATCTACGCATGCTTACTTTTAGCGAGATGCTCACTGCCTACGACCGCGCCCTCGACGACATCACAGTGCTGGCTTCCGGGGCCGGCGATCTGACGGCTTCCACGCCGTGCGCGGGCTGGGACCTCGCCGACCTGTTCGGCCACATGGTCGGACAGAACCTCGGCTTCGCCGCTGCGGTCGCCGACGGCGACGCGCCGGTGGCTGCGTACGAGTCCGTGCCCGTCGGCACCGACGACGTCACCCAGACGTGGCAGGACTCGGCCACCCGGGTCCGGGACGCATTCGGCGCAGCCGACCCGGAGGCGACCGTGCACCTCGCCGAGTTCGGCTTCCGCCCGACCGTCGCGGTCGCACTGGGCATGCAGCTCCTCGACGCTGCCGTGCACGCCTGGGACGTCGCGACGGCGCTCGGGCAGACCTACCGGCCGACCGAGGCCACCGTCACCGTCGTCCTCGACATGGCCCGGCAGATCGCCGCGAGACCGGGCGGGACGCCGGTGTTCGCCGCGCCGCTCGCCGAGGGCGGCAAGGACCCTTGGAGCGACGCGCTGCGCCTCCTCGGGCGCAATCCGGACCAGCCGGCGGCCGCTTAGCGCAACGTGGGTCTCGACCCGCTTCGCGGGTTCGCGGGCTCACCCGCTGCGCTCGCTCGACCTCCTCCCGTTTGCCCGGCGCAAGCGCCGGGCAAGACTCGGATGTCGGTGGCGTGATGTTCACTGGGAGCATGCTGCTCGCCGACATCGTGTCCACCTCGAACGCCGTCGCCGCGACCCGGTCGCGGAAGGCGAAGGTCGCCGCGCTGGCGGAGTGCCTCGGCGCGGCCACGCGCAACGAGCTGCCGGTGGTGACCGCCTATCTCGCCGGCACCCTGCTGCAGCGGCGTACGGGGCTGGGGTGGCGCTCGCTCACCACACTCCCCTCGCCCGCGGCCGAGGCGACGCTCACGGTGAGCGACGTGCACGAGGCGTTCGAGCGGATGTCGCTGCTGGCGGGCTCGGGCTCACAGGTTGCCCGGGCGGCCGAGGCCGAGACGCTCTTCGGCGCGGCGACCACGGCGGAGCAGATGTGGCTGCGAGGCGTGATCACCGGGGAGGTACGCCAGGGGGCGCTCGACTCGCTGGTGCAGGAGGCGCTCGCGGTGGCTGCCGGTGTGCCGTTGCCCGCCGTACGCCGCGCCGCGATGCTGGCAGGCTCGACCGTGGTGGTGGCCGGCCTCGCCTTCGACGGCGAGGAGGCACTGGCCGAGGTCGGCCTGGTCGTGGGACGGCCCGCGCTGCCGATGCTCGCCTCGTCGGCCGGCTCGGTCGAGGAGGCGATGGCCAAGCTCGGCGAGGCGGTCGTGGTCGACACCAAGCTCGACGGCATCAGGATCCAGGCCCACAAGTCGGGCTCGGACGTTCGCATAGCGACCCGCACCCTGGAGGACATCACCGCGCGGCTGCCCGAGGTGGCGGAGATCGTCGCCTCCTTCCCGGCCGACACGCTCGTGCTGGACGGCGAGGCCATGACGCTCGGCCCGGACGGACGGCCGCGGCCGTTCCAGGAGACCGCCTCGCGCACCGCGACCCGGTCGGCCGCCGACACCGTCGTCGCGCCGTACTTCTTCGACATCCTCCACGTCGACGGCCGCGACCTCATCGACCTGGCGCTCGACCAACGCCTCGCCGAGCTCGACCGGGTCGTCCCCGAGCGGCATCGGGCGCCGCGACTGGTCACGGTGGACACCGAGGAGGCGGAGCGGTTCGCCACCGACGTGCTCGCCGCCGGCCACGAGGGCGTCGTCGTCAAGGGGGTCGGCCTGCCCTGGGAGGCGGGGCGGCGCGGCTCGGGCTGGATCAAGGTCAAGCCCGTCCACACCCTCGATCTGGTCGTCATCGGCATCGAGTGGGGCTCGGGACGCCGCAAGGGTTGGCTCTCCAACATCCACCTCGGCGCCCGGGGCGCCGACGGCGAGTTCGTGATGATCGGCAAGACGTTCAAGGGCATGACCGACCAGATGCTGGCCTGGCAGACCGAGCGCTTCACCGAGCTCGCCGTCGGGGGCACCGACGACTGGCAGGTGGAGGTCCGCCCCGAGCAGGTGGTCGAGATCGCCTTCGACGGGGTGCAGCGCTCGACGCGCTATCCGGGTGGCGTCGCGCTGCGGTTCGCCCGGGTGGTGCGCTACCGCGAGGACAAGACGCCGGCGGAGGCCGACACGATAGATACCGTCAGAATGTATCTTCAGTGACCTGATCGGGATACCGGGTGCAGGTGGCCCCGACCGATCCCTTAACCTCACTACGCGTGCCCCCACACGCCTATGCCCGCCTCGTTGCGATTCTCGCGACGCTGACGATGATCCTGGGGCCCGCCGCCGTCAACCCGGCCCCCGCCTCCACCGGCGCCTCCACCGACCTCTCGGTCGCCGCGCCGGGCGCCAGCGTCTCCCGGCCGATCCTGGGCGAGTCGTTCAGGCTGAGCGGCTCGCTCGGGCCTGGCGTGAGCCGGGTGGTTCGGCTGCAGCGCTACCACGACGGCGACTGGCTATCGGTTCAGAAGCAGGTCGCCGCGCGGACCGGACACTACTCCTTCGTCGTGAGCCAGTCGTCGTGGCGGATGCGCTGGCGGGTCCTCGCCCCCGGAGTCGAGCAGGAGGGGCGGAACTGGGCAGAGCGGGTCACGGCGCCACGTACGCTCTTCGGGCAGCCGCAGGCCGTCACGACCAGCATGGCGAGGTCGGTGCGCGCCGGGAGCGCGGTGCGGCTCACCCTCTTCGCCGCTCCGGCCCGCCCCGGACGGGTGCTCGCCCTCCAGCGCGACAGCGGCAACGGATGGACGAACGTCGCCAACCTCACCACCGGCCCGACCGGCCATGCGACGTACGTCTTCAGGACCCGGGGGGTGGCGAAGACGCGGTTCCGGACGATCGCCCGGGCGCATCACGGGGCGCCGGCGTTCGTGGGCTCTTCGGCGGCGGTCTACGCCCTCGGCAGCAGGCCGGTCGGGGTGATGGCCTGGCGCGGCGACTCGCTCAACTATCCGGAGAACACCCTGGACGCGTTCCGCAGCGCGGTGCGGCAGCGGGCCGACTTCATCGAGATGGACTTCCAGCCGACGGCCGACGGCGAGTGGGTGCTGCTGCACGACGGCGACTTCAGGCGTACGACCGACGTCGAGGCCCGCTTCCCCGAGCGCCGGAACGCGAGTCCGCGGGAGTTCACCCGCGCCGAGGTGCAGTCGCTCGACGCGGGCTCATGGATGGGGCCGCAGTTCCGGGGTGTCCGGGTGCCGACCATCGAGGAGACCTTCGACGCCATCGAGTCGGCCGAGCGGCTGCACGGCCACCGGGTCCGGCTCGTGGTCGAACTCAAGGGCGAGAGCGCCGCCGAGATGCGCGCGCTCTACCGCAAGGTCGTCTCGCTGCGTCCGGACTGGGTCTCCAGGAAGGGCCACGACGACAAGGCGATCTTCATGAGCTTCGAGGCGAGCCACTTCGACTTCCCTGGCGTCGAGAGGACCGGCATGGAGAAGGTCGCGGTCAAGGACGAGCCCGATCCCGCGGACGTCTATGGCCAAGGCTTTGCGCAGGTACACCTCCACACCCGGCTGCTCGACGCCGCGCTCGTGGACCGCTACCGCCGCCAAGGGGCAAAGGTCGGCACCTGGCCGGCGGTCGGCACCGCATCCGTGCTCCGCGCCGCTGTCGCGGGGGTCGACTACGTCACCACCGACGACGTCGTGGGTGCCCGGCGCGCACTGCTCCACTAGCCCGATGTGAGCACGGACACGGATAGTGCAACTCGGAGTTGCACGCCGCGTACAGTGTGCTTGTGAGCACCCGACCAAGCACCTCCCCCTCCTCCTCGGGCTCCGCTTCGGCCCACGGCTCCGGGTCCGACGGCCGCCGCTCGGCCGCCGCGGCCCGACGCCGCGCCCGCGAGGCGGACATCGTCGCCGCCACCCGCAGGCTCTTCGACGAGCGCGGGGTGAGCGACGCCCAGATCGAGGACATCGCCAAGGCAGTCGGCATCAACCGCGCGATCGTCTACCGGCACTTCACCGGCAAGGACGAGATCTTCGCGCTGACCCTGGTCGGCTACCTCGACGAGCTCCGCGAGCGGATGCTGACCGCGACCGAGGGCGACAGCGCCCCCACCGACGTGGTCCGCGACGTCGTCGGCACCTTCGTCGACTACGGCATCGAACATCCCGCCTTCGTCGACTGCGCCCAGACCCTCATGCGCCGCAGCGGCTCCGACCTGCTCGACGAGCTCTCCGAGAGCGCCCTGTTCCGCCTGGGCCGGGCGATGAACGGCTGCCTCACCATCCTCACCACCGTCTTCGAGGACGGCGCCGCCTCCGGCGAGCTCCACGTCAAGGACGCCAACCTGCTCGCCAACACCCTCTACGCCTCCGGCCTCGGCGCCCTCCAGCTCGCCCGCGTCGGCATCCTCGTCTCGGAGTCCGCCCCCGGCGTACCCACCGTCGGCTCCGTCTCCCCCGACCAGGTCCGCGACTTCCTCGTCACCTCCGCCCTGGCCCTCACCGCCAAATAGCGCCGAGCCGTCACATACGTCGGCCGAAACGTCACGTACGACGGTCGAGACGTCAGTTGCGTCGGTCGAGACGTCAGTTGTGGGCGCCGAGATTGCAGTTGCGGGCGCCGAAACTCGAACTTCGTCGACCACAACTACATTCTCGGCCGCCACTTCTGCCGATTCGGCGGGCTAGCAACGGCCGAGGCGTCACGTACGCCGGCCGAGTTGGCAGTCGGGTGCCAACTCGGCCGACGGGAGTGACGTCTCGGCCGACGCGGGTGACGCCTCGGCTGATTCGGGTCGCCTCGGCGCGAGGGTTACTTCTCGAGGATGGCGACTACGCCCTGGCCGCCGGCGGCGCAGACGGAGATGAGGCCGCGGCCTGAGCCCTTCTCGTCGAGCAGCTTGGCGAGGTTGTTGATGATCCGGCCGCCGGTGGCGGCGAAGGGGTGGCCGGCGGCGAGGCTGGAGCCCTTGACGTTGAGCTTCTCCCGCGGGACGGTGCCGAGCGGGGCGTCGAGGCCGAGCTTGTCCTTGCAGAAGTCCGGGGACTCCCAGGCGGCGAGGGTGGAGAGGACCTGCGACGCGAACGCCTCGTGGATCTCGAAGAAGTCGAAGTCGTCGAAGGTCAGGCCGTTGCGGGCGAGCAGGCGCGGGACGGCGTAGGCGGGAGCCATCAGCAGGCCCTCGCCGCCGGCGACGTAGTCGACAGCGGCGACCTCGGCATCGACGAAGTAGGCCAGGACCGGCAGGTTCTTGGCGGCGGCCCACTCCTCGCTCGCGAAGAGCACGGCGGAGGCGCCGTCGGTCAGCGGCGTCGAGTTGCCGGCCGTCATGGTCGGGTTCTCACCCTTGACCCCGAAGACGGGCTTGAGCGTCGCGAGCTTCTCCACGGTCGAGCCCGGGCGCAGGTTGTTGTCCTTCTCCAGACCGCGGAACGGGGTGATCTGGTCGTCGAACCAGCCGGCCTCGTACGCGGCGGCGAGCTTCTGGTGGGAGGCGGCGGCCAGCTCGTCCTGGGCCTCGCGGGTGATGCCCCACTCCTGAGCGGTCAACGCGGCGTGCTCACCCATCGAGAGCTTGGTGCGCGGCTCGACGTTGGCCGGGATGTTGGGGATGACGTCGGCGGGGCGGAGCTTGGCGAAGGCCTTGACGCGGTCGATGTTGGTCTTGGCGCGGTTGGCCTCGAGCAGCACCTTGCGGAGCTTCTCGCCCAGCGCGATCGGCGCGTCGGAGGTGGTGTCGGTGCCGCCTGCGATGCCGGAGTCGAGCTGGCCGAGCGCGATCTTGTTGGCGATGTAGGTCGCGGCCTGGAGGCCGGTGCCGCAGGCCTGCTGCAGGTCGACGGCGGCCGTCTCGGGGGCAAGCTTGGAGCCGAGCACCGACTCGCGGGTCAGGTTGAAGTCGCGCGAGTGCTTGAGCACCGCGCCGGAGGCGACCTCACCGATGCGCTCGCCGCCGAGGCCGAAGCGAGCGGCGAGCCCGTCGAGGACGGCGGTGAACATCTCCTGGTTGGACGCGGTCGCGTACGCACCGTTGGAGCGGGCGAAAGGAATACGGTTGCCGCCCACGATGGCGACACGACGAGTGGTGGTCATGAGTTCATCCTTGTCTGATGAAGCGCTTTGGAGAAGGGTATGTCAGGGAGATCACGAAAAGTGGACACCGAGTTACACGCCTAGTTACAACTGGTCAGTAACATACCAACGTACGCCTCAGAGACCACGTCCAGAAGGATCAGAGAGACCATGAGCGACAAGTACCAGAGCTTCACCCAGTCGACGATCGGCAAGGTCCTCGTCAAGAACCTCGGGCTGCCGAGCCCCGCCAAGCTCGAGCGGTACGCAGCCGGTGCCCCGCTCGTGAAGGGCACCGTCCTCGTCGGCGGACGTGGTCGTCTGGCGGAGTCGCTGGGCGGACTCCTCGGCGAGCTGGACGTCACCTCGACCGAGACGGCGACGGCCGGCACCCGGTTCAAGGGGCTCGTCTTCGACGCCACCGGCCTCACCTCGACCGCCGACCTGGTCGCGCTGCAGGAGTTCTTCACCCCGGTGCTGCGCAGCCTGGAGAACAACCCGCGCGTGGTCGTGATCGGCACCCCGCCCGAGCAGCTCAAGGGCGCAGAGCGGGTCGCCCAGCGCGCGCTGGAGGGCTTCACCCGCAGCCTCGGCAAGGAGATCGGCAAGGGCGGCACCGTCCAGCTCGTCTACGTCGCCGAGGGCTTCGAGGGCTCGCTGCTCTCCACGCTGGCCTTCCTGCTCTCCCCGAAGAGCGCCTACGTCTCCGGCCAGGTCGTGCGGATCGGCACCAAGAACGCCTCCCCCGCCGCCGAGCAGGTGGACCCGAAGAAGCCGCTGACCGGCAAGGTCGCGCTCGTCACGGGCGCCGCGCGCGGCATCGGCGAGGAGATCGCCAAGGTCCTGCAGCGCGACGGCGCGACTGTCGTCGGTCTCGACATCCCGCCGGCCGAGGACGACCTGAAGAAGGTCACCCCCGACTACATCACCGCCGACATCACCTCCGCGGACGCGCCGGCCACGATCGCCGCCTACCTCCAGGAGAAGTTCGGCGGCGTCGACATCGTCGTGCACAACGCCGGCGTCACCCTCGACAAGAAGCTGGCCAACCAGAAGGCCGACCGCTTCGGCAAGGTGCTCGAGATCAACATCACCGCACCGGAGCGGATCACCGCCGAGCTGCTCGAGCAGAAGCTGGTCCGGCCAAACGGCCGCATCATCGGCGTCTCCTCGATCGCCGGCATCGCCGGCAACCTCGGCCAGACCTCCTACGGCGCCTCGAAGGCCGCCGTCATCGGCTTCGTCGACTCGCTGGCCGAGGAGCTTCCCGACGGGATCACCATCAACGCGGTCGCGCCGGGCTTCATCATCACCCAGATGACCGCGGCGGTGCCGTTCGCGACGCGTGAGGTCGGGCAGCGGCTCAACGCGATGGCCCAGGGCGGCCTGCCAGTCGACGTCGCCGAGACCATCGCCTGGTACGCCTCGCCGGCCTCCACCGGCGTCAACGGCAACGTCGTGCGGGTCTGCGGCCAGATGATGCTGGGGGCCTGATGAGCACGCCCAAGACCGAACCCAGCTTCACCGGCAGGTCCGGTCCCGCCCTGCTCGTCCGGGCGGCACTGCCGGCCATCCCGGGCATCAACGCGCTCCCGGGGATCAAGAAGACCGGCGTCGCCTACGAGGAGCTCAGCCTCACCCGCGAGCCGGTCGCCCTCGAGCGGAAGGCCGTCGACGCGTACGCCGAGCTGTGCGGCTTCCCGATCAAGGACACCGTGCCGCTACCCTACCCACACATGCTGGCCTTCCCGCTGCACATGGCGCTGATGTCCTCGCCCGACTTCCCCTCGCCCGCGATGGGGATGGTCCACATCGAGAACTCGATCAGCGGCTACCGCCCGATCTCGGTCGGCGAGGCAGTCGCGGTCACCGCGACCGTGGGCCAGCCCGAGCCACACCCGGTCGGCAAGGCGTACCGGTTCCTGACCGTCGCCACCGTCGAGGGCGAGGTCGTGTGGGAGTCCACCTCGACGTACCTCGTCCGCGGGAAGCGCAACTCCGACGTCTCCTGGCTGGGTCCGACTCCGGGCCGAGATCTCATCGAAGTGGACCCGTCCGGGCCGGTCTTCCCGCTCAAGGCCGACCTGGGCCGGCGCTACGCCAAGGTCGCCGGCGACTACAACCCGATCCACCTCTACCCGCTGACCGCGAAGGCACTCGGCTTCAAGCGGCAGATCGCGCACGGGATGTGGACCAAGGCGCGCTGCATCGCAGCGCTGGAGAACCGGCTGAGCGATGCCGTACGCGTGGACGTGGCGTTCAAGAAGCCGGTCTTCCTGCCCTCCTCGGTCGCGTTCGGGTCGCTCAAGCACCTCGACGGCTACGACTTCTCACTCCACAAGCGCGGCTCGGACACGCTCCACCTGGTGGGGCGCACCACCACTCTGTGACTTCGGGGGCCGCCACGATTAACCCGTGGCGGCCCTGGTCTCGCAGGTGAGACGGTGCTCGCATGCCTGCCCCGCTTCAGCTCCCGCCGCGATACACCGAGCGGCCGTTGACACTCGCCGATGCCGCCGCCGTGACCCGCCTGATGGCGGCGAACGAGCTGGCCACCGTGGGCGAGATCCTCATCGAGGAGGCCGACATCGTCGCGGAGTGGCAGCGGCCTTCCTTCGACGTCGGTGCGGCCACGGTCGGCGTGTTCGGACCCGACACCGCGCTGGTGGGCTACGCGGAGTGCTCAGGCGGCGCCCGTGCCGACGCGGCAGTCCACCCCGAGCACTGGGATCGCGGGATCGGCACCGCCCTGGCCGGCTGGATCAGCGCCCGCGCGGCCGAGCTCGGGGAACCGGTCATCGGCATGCCGGTCCCCCAGGGCTCGCCCGGCGACCGGCTGCTGGAGTCCCTGGACTGGTTCCCACGCTGGGAGTCCTGGGTGCTGGCGCTGCCGCCGGACGCGGCGATTCCCGTGCGGGAGCTGCCCGAGGCGTACGCCATCCGGGCTGCCACGCCGCAGGACCACGAGCAGGTGTGGACCGTGATCGAGGACGCCTTCCTGGAGTGGTCCGAGCGCGAGCGGGAACCCTACGCAGACTGGGTCGCCACGACCATCGAGCGGCCGGGCGCCGAGCCGTGGAACGTCCGCGTGGTGACCGGCGCGGACGGTGCCGTGGTCGCCGCCGCGGTGCTGGTGATGACCGAGGACGGCCGGGAGGGGTACGTCAGCAGGCTGGCCACCCGCAAGGACCAGCGCAACCGCGGCCTGGCCCAGGCGCTCCTCGCCGACGCGTTCGGCGTCGCCCGCGCCCACGGAGCGACGCGCGCGACCCTGTCGACGGACTCCCGCACAGGCGCACTCGACCTCTATCTCCACGTCGGCATGGAGGTCGAGTCCACCTGGGTCCACCGGGCGACCCGGCCCTGATCCCACTTCGACGCCCTGCCCTCGGCTACCATCTTGCGTCCAGGAGGTGGACAGACATGTCCGACGTACTGATCCGGGGTCTCTCGGATGACGAGCTCGCGCGCATCGACACCGAGGCGACGCGGCTCGGGCTCACCCGCAACGAGTATCTCCGCCGATGGTTCACGCCCGACGCTCTGCGTCCGCTGCCACCGGCGCGACCCGTGGCCGGCGGCGACTTCGCGAAGTTCGCCCCGCTCGCCGACCGGGGTCTGATGCGTGACGCATGGTCGTGAGGCGACCCTGGCTGATGCACCGGTCGGCACTCGCCCGGATGTCCACCAGCCCCGACGCTGAGAAGTGGTCCCGCCTGATCGAGCTGGGACAAGTACGCATCACCACCACCACACTGCTCGAGATCGGCCACCTGGCCCGCTCGGAGCGGGAATGGTCCGATCTCGTCGAGGACGTGCCGGTGATCCACATGCCGCTCGCGACCCTCACGCCGCGTACCGAGGCACGAGCGCTGGAGATCCAGCGCATCGTGCTGCGCGACGGCCGCCACCGGGCGCCGTCGGTGCCGGACCTGCTGGTTGCCGCGGTCGCCGAGGAGGCCGATCTGACCGTGCTCCACGCCGACAACGACGTCGACCTCATCACCCGCACGACCGGCCAGCCGGTCGAGCGGCTGCGCGCCTGAGGCTCAGAAGAGCTCGCGGACCTTCTCGATCGGCCGGGCGAGCACACCGCGGTCGCCCTTGAGGACGACCGGGCGCTGCAGCAGGGCGGGGTGCTCGACCATCAGCGCGACCAGCTCGTCCTCGGAGAGGTCGCGGTTGGCCAGGTCGAGCTCCTTGAAGACCGGCTCCCGTTTCCGCAGCACGTCACGAGCGCTCAGGCCGGTCTTGGCGAGGATGTCCTTGACCTCCTCGGTGCGCAGGCCGAGCACGTGGTAGTCGACCTTCTCGAAGTCGACGCCCTCCTCCTCGAGGAGAACGAACAGGTTCCGACACGTCGTGCAGGTCGGCTTCTCGTACACGGTGATCTGGTCCACGGCGCCACCTTAGCCCGCGGGTCGGGTGCGCTATCGCGGCAGGCAACCAGGGTGTGCGATAGTGCGCCAGCCTATCTCTAGGGACAGCGACAGAGAAGCGGCGCCGGCCCCGAGCAGAGCTCAGCCGCGAGGCGGGCGGATGAGGCCCTCCTGCGCGACCGTGGCCGCCAGGATGCCGTCGGCGGTGAAGACCCGGCCGATGGACAGGCCGCGGCCGCCGTAGGCCGAGGGGCTCTCCTGGTCGTAGAGCCACCACTCGTCGGCGCGGAAGGGGCGGTGGAACCAGATGGTGTGGTCGAGCGAGGCCATCTGGATGCCCATGTGGTCCAGCGAGTGGGCCGCCAGGGAGGCGCCGAGCAGCGAGATGTCGGAGGCCCAGGTGAAGGCACCGCGCTGGATGTCGGGATCGTCGGGGAGCGAGGCGCCCAGCCGGATCCAGAGGCGCTGCTGCGCGGGACGGGTCGGGTCGGGCTCGATGCCGAGCAGCGAGTTGCCGACGGCACGCACCTCGACCGCCTCCCACTCACGCGCCAGCGAGACGGCCTCGGGGCTGCCGGAGTCGGCCATCATCTTCAGGAAGTCGATGCACTTCTCGGGCGCCGGGACCGACGGCATCGCGTCCTGGTGCTCGAAGCCCGTCTCCTCACGCTGGAAGTTGGCGGTGAGGTAGTAGATGTCGCGCCCCTTCTGGCGCGCCCGGACCCGCCTGGTCTCGAAGGAGCGCCCGTCGCGGATCCGCTCGACGTCGTAGACGATCGGGTAGGACGGGTCGCCCGGCAGCAGGAAGTAGGAGTGCATCGAGTGCACCGTGAAGGCCGGGTCGGCCGACCGCACCGCGGCCATCAGCGCCTGAGCGGCCACCTGGCCGCCGTAGGCGCGACCGCGCGAGTTGCGGGTCGTGGTGGCACCGTGGAAGAGGTCCTTGTCGATCTCGACCAGGTCGAGCACGCCTACCAGCTCTGCCACTGCCTGATCCGCCGCTACGGCGTCGGTCGTCATGCGTTGAGTTTCTCTCAATCCTTCTCAGGGTTGTCATCGGGGTCGGGACCGTTCAGCCCGGCCAGGAACTGCTCGAACTGCTCACCGAGCTCGTCACCGGTCGGCAGCGGCTCGTCGGGCGCCAGGAGCGAGCGTCCGGACTCCTCGCCGCGCTGGAAGGTGTCGTACTGCTGCTCGAGAGCGGCCACGACCTCCCGCACCTCGGCATTGTCCTCGATGTAGGAGGCGATCTCCTCCTCGCGGCGCTGCGCCTCGGCCTCCAGGTCGGAGACCGGGATCGTCAGCCGGGCCGCGCGCTCCAGCTCCTCGACGAGCACGACCGCCGCGGCCGGGTAGTCGCTCTGGGCCAGATAGTGCGGCATGTGCACCACGAAGCCGCCGGCCGGATGGCCCCACTCCCCCAGGCGTACCTCCACCAGGGCCTGGGCGGAGGCCGGGATGCGGATCTCGCCCTTCCACTGGCTCTCCCAGACCTGGCCGGCGAGCTCCTGCGCCGGGTCGTTGGCGTGCCTGGTCGTGGTCAGCGGGCGGGTGTGCGGCACCGCCATCGGCACCGAGGCGAGCGAGATCACCTCGGTCACGCCGAGGCGCTCGATGACCTCGCGTACGGCGCCGGCGAACGCCTCCCAGCGGTTGTCCGGCTCGGGGCCGTGCAGCAGGAGGTAGGGGTTGTCACCGGTGTCCTTGAGCAGCCGGACGACCAGCCGCGGCGCGTCGAAGGACTCGTAGTGGTCGCTGACGAACGAGATCGCCGGGCGGCGAGCCCGGTAGTCGTGGAGCTCGTCGACGTCGAAGGTCGCCACCACCGGCGCTCGCCTCGAGGTCTGGATCAGATGGGCCGCGGCCCGCTCGGCGGCCTTGCCCGCGTCGAGGAAGCCGTCCAGGACGACCACCAGCGGCAGCTGGTCACCTCCGGCAAGGATGATCTCCTCGGGCAGGTCGTCGACGATGTGCACCAGTCGTGATCCGGCCATCGGTGTCTCCTCCCGTTGCGTACGGCCCTCGCGGACCTCGTCGTCGCTCGCCTCGCCAGGGATCGCGACCCTGGGGCTCAACCTTCTCAATACACGCTTCCACATGACGACAGCGCAGCATCCTGGACGCCCCAGTTATTCCCAAGCCGACGCGCGGAGACCGGCGATCTACCCTGCGACAGCCGGTGTGACCTCCCCCTCGGTGCGGCCGTTGTTACTAGCGGGTAATGTAGTCGGCGGGCACCACCCGTGCCCGCACCTCAGCACCACCTAGTAGGAGTGACACGGTGACCCGACAGCTGCGAGAAGTCGTCTTCGTCGACGGCGTACGCACACCTTTCGGCAAGGCCAAGGGCCAGTACGCCGAGACCCGCGCAGACGACCTGGTCGTCAAGCTCATCCGTGAGCTCACGCGCCGCAACCCCGAGCTTCCCCCCGAGCGGATCGACGAGGTCGCCATCGCCGCGACCACGCAGATCGGCGACCAGGGCCTGACGATCGGCCGCACCGCAGGCCTGCTCGCCGGGCTCCCGCAGTCCGTCCCCGGCTACGCGATCGACCGGATGTGCGCCGGCGCGATGACCGCCGTCACCACGACCGCCGGCGGCATCGCCTTCGGTGCCTACGACGTCGTCATCGCCGGCGGTGTCGAGCACATGGGCCGCCACCCGATGGGTGAGGGCGTCGACCCCAACCCGCGGATCATCTCCGAGAAGCTCGTCGACCCCTCGGCGCTCGTCATGGGCAACACCGCCGAGAACGTCCACGACCGCTACCCGGCGATCACCAAGGAGCGCACCGACGCATTCGCCGTCCGCTCCCAGGAGCTGGCGGCCAAGGCGTACGCCGACGGCAAGATCCAGCCCGACCTGGTCCCCGTCGCCACCCGCTCCGCCGAGAACGGCTGGGGCCTGGCCACCACCGACGAGCCGATGCGTCCCGGCACCACCACCGAGGACCTGGCCAAGCTGAAGACCCCGTTCCGCCCACACGGCCGCGTGACCGCGGGCAACGCGGCGGGCATCAACGACGGCGCGACCGCCTCGCTGCTGGCCTCCGAGGACGTCGCCCGCGAGCTCGGCCTGCCGATCAAGATGCGGCTGGTGTCGTACGCCTTCGCCGGCGTCGCCCCCGAGGTCATGGCCGTCGGCCCGATCCCCTCGACCGAGAAGGCGCTGGCCAAGGCCGGTCTCACGATCGACGACATCGAGGCCTTCGAGGTCAACGAGGCGTTCGCGATCCAGGTGCTCGCGTTCCTGGACCACTTCGGCATCGCCGAGGACGACGAGCGTGTGAACCCCTACGGCGGCGCGATCGCGTTCGGCCACCCGCTGGCCTCCTCCGGTGTGCGGCTGATGATCCAGCTCGCGCGCCAGTTCGAGGAGCGCCCCGAGGTCCGCTACGGCCTCACCACCATGTGCATCGGCCTGGGTATGGGCGGCACGGTCATCTGGGAGAACCCGAACTGGACTGGGGAGTCGAAGTGACTGACATCAACACGCTTCTCGCTGATGTCGAGAAGCTCTTCTCCGACGACGAGGTCGTGACCGCGGCCAAGCTGGCGAAGGTCAACCTGCCCTCCGGCAAGGTCCTCGGCCTGGTCACCCTCGACAACGGCCACGACCACACCCGGCCGAACACGTTCGGGCCGAAGTCGCTGGTCGAGCTCAACACGGCGTACGACGCGGCCCTGGCCGACCCCGAGATCGACGCGATCGCGGTGACCGGCAAGCCGTTCATCCTCGCGGCCGGTGCCGACCTGACCTCGCTGCAGGCGGGCGGACCCGACGGGATCCGTACGATCGCCGAGCTCGGTCACGCGGTCTTCCGCAAGCTTGGCGACGGTGCCGACGGCGTCAAGAAGCCGTCCTTCGGCTTCATCAACGGGCTCGCGCTCGGTGGTGGCCTCGAGGTCGCGCTGCACGCCGACTACCGCACGATCCAGGACTCGGTGCCGGCCGTCGGCCTGCCCGAGGTCATGCTCGGTCTGATCCCGGGCTGGGGCGGTGGCTACCTGCTGCCGAACCTGATCGGTCCGGCCAAGGCCGCCAAGGTCTTCATCGAGAACCCGCTCAACAACGGCAAGGTGCTCAAGGGCACCGAGGCCTTCGACCTCGGCATCGCGGACGCGATGTTCGGTGGCGCCGACTACCTCGAGCAGTCGCTGCTCTGGGCCGACGGCGTCCTGTCCGGTGACGTCACGGTCAACCGTGAGGAGATCGACCGGGGCGAGGCCTGGGACGAGGCCGCCAAGAACGCCGGCTTCTTCGCCTGGGCCAAGACCGGCGACGCCTCCCCGGCCGCCAAGAAGGCCGTCGAGCTGCTCACCCTGGCCAAGACCGCGACCCGCGACGAGGGCTTCGCGGCCGAGGACGACGCGCTCGTGGCGATGTCGAAGACCCCGCAGCTGCTCGCCTCGCTCTACTCCTTCGACCTGGTGCAGAAGCGCGCCAAGCGTCCCGCCGGCGCGCCCGACAAGGCGCTCGCGCAGAAGGTCACCAAGGTCGGCATCATCGGTGCCGGGCTGATGGCCTCGCAGTTCGCGCTGCTCTTCGTCCAGCGTCTCAAGGTGCCGGTCGTCATGGTCGACCTGGACCAGGAGCGTGCCGACAAGGGCGTGGCGTACGTCCACGCCGAGCTCGACAAGAAGCTCGCCAAGGGCCGCGCCTCGCAGGACGCGACCAACCGCCTCAAGGCACTCGTGACGTCGTCGATCGACTACGCGGAGGCCTTCTCCGACGCCGACTTCATCATCGAGGCCGTCTTCGAGGAGATGGGCGTCAAGAAGACGGTCTTCGCCAACGCCGAGGCCGTCGCGCCGGAGACCGCGGTCTTCGCCACGAACACCTCGAGCCTCTCGATCACGGAGATGGCGGCCGACCTGAAGAACCCCGAGCGGGTCGTGGGCTTCCACTTCTTCAACCCGGTCGCGGTGATGCCTCTGCTGGAGATCATCCGCGGCGAGAAGACCTCGGACGCGGCCCTGGCCACGGCGTTCTCCGTCTCGAAGTCGCTGAAGAAGACCTCGATCCTGGTCAAGGACAGCCCGTCCTTCATCGTGAACCGGCTCCTGGGCCGCTTCATGGGCGAGGTCTCCAAGGTCGCCGACGAGGGCACCCCGATCGACGTCGTCGAGTCCGCCTTCGCCGGGGTGGCGCCGATGGGCCCGTTCGCGCTGATCGGCCTGGTCGGTCCGGCGATCGCTTACCACAACAACGAGACGCTCGCGAAGGCGTTCCCCGACCGGTTCCACCTCTCCGAGAACCTCCACCGGGTCGTCGAGGCCAAGAAGAGCTCCTTCTTCGGTCCCGACGGGCGCACCCTCGACCCCGAGGTCGAGGCGCTGCTCGTCTCCGGCGACGTGGTCAAGACCGCCGAGGAGGCCCGCCAGCAGGCCCTGGAGGCCATCGCCGACGAGATCGGCCGGATGCTCGAGGAGGGCGTCGCCCAGGCCGCCGAGGACATCGACCTGGCGATGATCACCGGTGCCGGCTTCCAGTTCTGGAACGGCGGCATCACCCAGCTCCTCGACCGCGAGGGCATCTCCGAGAAGGTCACCGGCAAGAAGTTCCACTGACCGTAGCAAGTCCGCCCCCGACCGATCTGATCGGTCGGGGGCGGTCCCATGCTGGGCCGGGGTCAGGCCCGGACGTACCTCAGCAGGGACTCAGGCCTTGTCGGTGGCCACCTTGCCGCCTCCGACCGCCGTCTCCGGCGTGCCCATGTTCTGCCGCGTGCGGGGTCGCTGCTGGCGACCCGAGGCCTGCGCCGAGCCGCGCCGGCCCTCGATCTTCTTGCGGATCTGTTCGTCCGCCGCTCTGAGGTCGAACGGCGCCGACATCTGCTCAGGTGACCAACGGAACTCGGCCACGAGGTCGTCATAGAGCATTGAATCCCCCGAGTGCTGTGTGGTGACGATACCGAGGGCCCTCGTCGCCCCCGACAGACCCCACTCTAAGCCCAGAACGATCGATCTTCGCCAGGGGCTCGACCAGAGAGACCGACCCCGTAGGGTCAAAATTCGGCCTTTCGGGGCGTCAGAGGCTGACGTCCCGGGGCAGCGGGCTGGGGGTCAGGGCGCCCAGGCGCTCGATGGTGTCGAGCGCGACCGCCTGGGGGGTCAGGCCGATGCTCTCCAGGATCTTGGGCCGCTTGGCGTGGTCGAGGAACTCCTGCGGGATGCCGTGGATCTTCACCGGGGTGCGTACGTCGGCGGCGGTCAGCGCCTGCAGGAAGGACGCGCCGACACCGCCGGCGACGCCGTTGTCCTCGATGGTGACGACCAGGCTGTGGTCGGCGGCCGCCTCGATGAGAGCCGGGTCGATCGGCTTGACCCAGCGGGGGTCGGCGACGGTGACGCCGATGCCCTGGGCGGTGAGCCGCTCGGCGACGCCCACGGCGACCTCGGCCATGGAGCCGACGCCGACGACCAGGACGTCCTTGGTGCCGTTGCGCACAAGCACGTCGGCCTCGCCGAGCTTGGCGATCGTGGGGATGTCCTCCGGCGGCGGGCCCTTCGGGAAGCGTACGACGGTGGGCGCGTCGTCGACCTCGACGGCCTCGTCGAGGAGCTCGTTGAGGCGAGCGATGTCGCGCGGCGCGGCCAGTCGGAGCCCGGGGACGACCTGGAGGAGCGACATGTCCCACATGCCGTTGTGGGAGGCGCCGTCGTCGCCGGTCACCCCGGAGCGGTCGAGGACGAACGTCACCCCGGCCCGGTGCAGGGCGCAGTCCATCAGCACCTGGTCGAAGGCACGGTTGAGGAAGGTCGCGTAGACCGCGAAGACCGGGTGCAGGCCGCCCATCGCCAGGCCGGCGGCCGAGGTGGCGGCGTGCTGCTCGGCGATGCCGACGTCGAAGGTGCGCTCGGGGAACCTGGCCTGGAACGTGTCGAGGCCGACCGGGTGCATCATCGCCGCGGTGATCGCGACGATGTCCTGGCGGCTCTCCCCCAGCCGCACAATCGCGTCGGAGAAGTGGTCGGTCCAGATCCGGCCCTTGGGCTTCTCGGCGCCGGTCTGGACGTCGAAGGGGCCCGGCGAGTGGAACTGGTCGGCCTCGTGGCGCTCGGCGGGGTCGTAGCCGTAGCCCTTGCGGGTGATCGCATGCACGATCACCGGGCCGCCGAACCGCTTGGCCGAGGTCAGCGCCTGCTCGACGGCGTGACGGTCGTGGCCGTCGACGGGGCCGACGTACTTCAGGCCGAGGTCCTCGAACAGGCCCTGGGGCGCGACCGCGTCCTTGAGCCCCTTCTTCACCGCGTGCAGCGCGTCGTAGGCCATCGCGCCGATCCCGGGCACCGCGTTGAGGCGGCGCTTGACCATGTCGAGGACCAGCTCGTAGCGCGGGTTGGTCCGCAGCGCCGTCAGCGCCGTGGCCAGGCCACCGATGGTCGGGGTGTAGGAGCGGCCGTTGTCGTTGACCACGATGACCAGCTTGGAGTCGTGCTGGATCGCGATGTTGTTGAGCGCTTCCCAGGCCATCCCGCCGGTCAGCGCGCCGTCGCCGATCACCGCGACGACGTGGCGGTCCTCGCCGCGGATCGTGTAGGCCTTGGCGAGGCCGTCGGCGTAGGAGAGCGCGGTGGAGGCGTGGGAGTTCTCGACCACGTCGTGGTCGGACTCGGACTGGCTCGGGTAGCCGCTCATCCCGCCCTCGCGGCGCAGCGTGCCGAAGTCGCCGGCCCGGCCGGTGACGAGCTTGTGGACGTAGGACTGGTGACCGGTGTCGAAGACGATCTTGTCGCGAGGGCTGTCGAAGACCCGATGCATGGCCAGGGTCAGCTCGACCACGCCGAGGTTCGGCCCCAGGTGGCCGGTGTTGGTGGCCACCGTTCGGATCATCAGGTCCCGGATCTCGCTCGCGAGGAGCTCGAGCTGGTCGTCGGAGAGATCACGAAGATCCTGCGGCGCGGCGATGCGTTCGAGGAGACCCATGGCCCGGATTCTACTTCTCGACCCTGAGCTCCACCGACTCGGATAGCGCCGCGTGCTGTGGCGATCCGAGGAAGGGCGTCAGCCCGATCCGGGCCGAGTCGCTGAGGTCCAGGTCAGGCGCCTTCGCAGGGTCGACGAAGACGATCTGTCGGCCCTCGTGGCAGACGATGTCGGCATCGGTGAGGTCGACGCCGGCTGCGTACAGGTGGATCTTGTCGTCGGTCCCGGTCTCGGGGTGGCGCAGGTCCTGGACGGTGACCAGCTCCAGGTCGGCAGGGCTCAGCCGGACCTCCGTCTCCTCCTCGAGCTCGCGCACCGCGCCGGCCAGCGGGTCCTCCCCCGGCTCCAGGTGGCCGCCGCAGAAGGCCCACTTCTCCGGCGCGATCACGGGGCGCTCGTCGCGCTCCTGGAGCAGCACCCAGCCACGACGGTCGACAAGGATCACAGCGGCGAACTCGGTCATGAGGCGCGAGCCTAGTTGCTGCGCGGACGCACCGATGCCCGCGGCCTACCCAGCTCGCTCGTCAGTACGTCACCGACCTGCTCGAGCCCGACGGGCTCCTCGACCAGCGCCGCCCATGGACGATCGGACGCGGCGAGGAAGCCGACCGCCTGTTCCAGGTGGCGAGGCTCGTAGTTGTGTACGCCGCTGACCGACCGCCAGCCCCGCACGATCGCCTCGGGGTCGACCGAGATCGCGCGCCCCGGCGAGACCGACCCCACCAGGACGAGGGAGCCACCGATGTCGAGCGCCCCGAGCGCCGCCTCCACCGCGGACGCGGCGCCGGAGAAGTCCATCGCCACATCGACCGGCGGAAGCGCCTGGCCCGCGGACAGCGTCGACGTCGCGCCGAAGCCGACGGCCAGGTCCAGCCGAGCGGCCTCGACGTCGCTCACCACGACCTCGGCCGCCCCGGCGTCGGCCGCGGCGGCGACCGCGGTGAGCCCGAGCATCCCCGCGCCGACCACCAGCACCCGCCTCCCGCGCAGCGAGCCGACCCGTTCCAGGGCCGCCATCACCGTGGCGGTCGCGCACCCGGCCGGCGCGGCGACCTCGTCGGCCAGGGTCTCGGGGACGGGCACGACCGCGGTGCCGGCGGGCAGGAGCACGTGGGTCGCGTACGTGCCCGACAGCGGCCAGGCCGGCTCGTAGGGCTCGTGGCCGAGCTTGCGCACAGAGCGGCACTTCGCGGTGAGCCCTCGTCTGCAGCGGTCGCATGTCCCGCACGAGACGGTGACACCCCAGACCACGCGCCGGCCGGTGCCCACGATGCGGCCGACGCCCTCGTGCCCGAGCACGCTCGGGCAGGCACCGGGACGCCGGCCGGAGACCGTGTGGTGGTCGGAGCCGCACACCGTCGCGAGGTCGATCTCGACCAGCGTCTCCCCCGGCCCCGGCGCCGGCAGGTCCACGGTCTCCAGCGTCACCTCGGCGCCACCGCGCCACACCGCGAGCCGTGCCATCAGACCGCGCCGACCTTCTTGCGCAGCCAGGCCGAGAAGAGGTCGATGACGATGATCAGGACGATCACCATGCAGACGTACGTCATCATCGTGTCGAAGTGGAAGCTGTCCACCTCTGTCTTGATGAAGAACCCGATACCGCCGGCTCCGACCGTGCCGAGGATGACCGAGCTGCGTACGTTGGTGTCGAAGCGGTAGAGCAGCAGACCGAGCAGCGACGGCATGACCGCGGGCAGCACGGCGTGCGCGGCCGACTGCGCGGGCGAGGCTCCGGCCACGCGGAGCGCCTCGACCGGCCCCTGGTCCACCTCGTCCATGGCCTCGGACCACAGCTTGCCCATGACCGCGACGTTGTGGATCGCCAGCGCGATCACGCCCGGGAAGGCACCGAAGCCGACGGCGGCGATGAACATCAGCGCATAGACGGTCTCCGGGACGGCCCGCAGCACCGACATCACCGCGCGGCCCAGCAGCCACAGCGGCACGAACCGGTTGGTCGTACGCGAGGAGATGACCGCGAACAGGAGCGCCACCGGTATGGACAGGGTCGTGCCGAGCAGGCCGATCCAGATCGTGAGCAGGCAGTACTCCAGGCCGGGCCGGATGGTCTCCGACCAGCGCAGGTCGAGCGGGAAGGCACCGTCCTGATGGATGGTCTTGCCGTTCGGGTAGGTGCGGTCGACCCCGAACAGGAAGTTCCACAGGCCCCGCCAGCCCTCGAGCAGCTCCTTGGGCGAGGTGTTGGTCTGCACCGCGGCGTACCAGTGCACGAGGATCAGGGCGATCGTGATGGCCGCCGCGATGGCGATGCCGGACGGACGGAAGCGGGGTGGGATGTCGAGGCGCGGTTCAGGCGCTTTGGTCAGGCTGCTCATGCGGGCACCCCGATCTCGGCGGCTTCCAGTGCTTCCAGGGCGGGCCGGTAGAGGCCGGCCACCGTCTCGTCGGTGACCTCGGCGCTGCTGCTGTCGAAGACCAGCCGACCGCCGGCCAGCCCCAGGATGCGGTCGGAGAAGCGGCGCGCCAGGTCGGGCTGGTGGAGCACCGCGGCCACGGCGAGGCCGTCGTCGTCGGCCAGCGAGCGGAGCAGGTTCATCACCTGCTCGGAGGCGGCCGGGTCGAGCGCCGAGACCGGCTCGTCGGCGAGCAGCACCTTGGCGCGCTGGCACAGTGCGCGAGCGACGGCGACCCGTTGCTGCTGGCCGCCGGAGAGGCGACCCGCCTTCTCCCGGGCCCGGTCGGCGAGACCGACCCGGTCCAGGCAGGCCATCGCCTCGGCCTGCACCTCGCTCGGGAAGGCCAGCACCGACCAGGACCGGCTCAGGCCTAGCCGCCCGAGCGCTCCTGCGCAGACGTTGTCGAGCACGCTGCGACGGGGCACCAGATGGATCTTCTGGAAGACCATCGCCACCGTCGGCACCGCCTCGCCGGGCTTGGCTCTGACGCCGTCGACGGTGATCGTGCCTCCGTCGGGTCGCTCCAGACCGACCACGCATCGCAGCGAGGTGGACTTGCCGGAACCGTTGGCTCCGAGGAGGCTGACCACCTCCCCGGAGGCGACCTCGAAGGCCAAGCCGTCCAGGATCGTCTTCTCCCCGAACGCCTTCCTCAGGCCGTCGATACGCAGCATCACAGGTCGTCCGTGGTCAGGTCGAGGGCCTCGGCGAGGTCGGTCACCGGCTGGTAGTCCTCCTCAGTGACCGCCACCAGCGCCGGCTTGCCGGCGGGCGGGGTGAAGTCGAGGTACTCGCCGATCTTTGCAACCGAGTCGGCAGGCAGGTTCAGCAGCGCCTCCTGGACGGCCTCGGACACCTCGGGAGTCATGTTCGGGCCCGCCGCGATCGGGTCG
The DNA here is from genome assembly GCF_045207335.1 of Nocardioides sp. NBC_00850. Lineage (NCBI taxonomy): Bacteria > Bacillati > Actinomycetota > Actinomycetes > Propionibacteriales > Nocardioidaceae > Nocardioides > Nocardioides sp. NBC_00850. The sequence continues at coordinate 3,785,526 of NZ_CP108845.1, read as the reverse complement.
TTCAGGATCGGCTCGGACTTCCAGATCTGGCGGAAGGCCGACTCGTCGAACTGGCCCTCGGCCGTCGCCGAGGCCAGGGTCTGGCTGTTGATCTCGGCGGCGTCGACCTTGCCGTTGACCAGAGCCAGCAGCGCCTCGGTGTGGCCACCGGCGTACTCGGCCGTGACGTCCTTCTCGATCCCGGCGTCGATGAGCGCCTTGCGCGGCACCGCGTCACCGGAGGTGGAACCGGACTCGGACAGCGCCAGAGTCGTGCCAGCGAGGTCCTCGACGGACTCGATCGGTGAGTCCTTGGGCACCCAGATGCCACCGGTATAGGCGGAGACCTTGCCGTCCTCGCCCGCGAACGAGGCCAACGGCGTGGCGCCGGCCTGCTTCTGGGCGAAGACGTAGCCCAACGGCCCGAACTGGCCGATGTCGAGCTTGCCGTTCTGCATGGCCAGGATCTCGGCGACGTACGTGTCGGAGATCTGCACCTCGACCTCGCAGCCGAGCTCTTCGCCGAGGGCCTTGCCCAGGGTCTCGTAGACGGGGATCAGGTTCTTGGGGTCCTCGAAGGGCTCGACGCCCATCGTCAGGGTGCCGTCGGGGCAGATCTGGTCGGGTCCGACATCGCCGCCGGCGGCGGCCTTGTCGGTCGTCGCCTCGCTGCCGCAGGCGGCCAGGGCGAGAGTCAGTGTCGCGGCGCCGGCGAGGGCGGTGAGGGAGCGCAAGGGGGACATCTTCGGTTTCTCCTGTGATCAGAACAACTGGTCGAGGACGGTGGGCGCGAGGCCCAGTGCGGTGGTCATGCCGATGCCCGACGTCACCGAGACGACCCGGAGGCCCGGGAACGGCTCGGTGTCGAGGAAGTCGGTCCGCGGGGAGTCCGCGTAGACCCCTCGCCAGCGACGTCGGACGGTGAGCGGAGCCCCGAGCAGCCGCGCCCCTTCCCGCAGCACCAGCTCGGCGACGTGCTCGTCGTCGAAGGGCAGGTGGGTGCGGTCGTAGTGGTGGGTGTCGCCCAGGACGATCGAGCCGGGTCTGCCGCCGCTCCCGGGACGCTGGGTGAGCATGAGGTTCATGACGACGTCGAGGAGCTCGGGCGCGGTCGCCTCGAGCTGTGTGCGTACGTCGGCGGCCGCCGTGGTCTCGGCGAACCCGCCGTAGCGGAGCATCGAGAGTCCGGTCAGCACCGCGGGCCCGATCTCGACATCAGCCGGAGGCGCGACCTCGAGCATCTGCAGCCGGCAGCGGCGTACGGCCGCCTCCTCGGCGACCTGCGGGAAGAGCCGGTCGATGTCATGGCCGGCGGCGTGGACGACCCGGGCGGAACGGATGGTTCCGCGGCTGGTGCGGACGTCGATCGTGTCGGCGCCCGGGTCGATGGCCCCGACATGGGTCGCCCAGCTGAACCGAACGCCCTCGGACTCCAGCCACGCGGCGATCGCCGGCAGCGCCTCGCGCGGGTCCACCCTGAGGTCGAGCGGCAGGTGTGCGCCGCCGAGGACCTCCGCGGTGGCCGGCGGGAACAGCTCGCGGGTGGCGTCGGCGTCCAGCAGGCGGGCCTGCTCGGTGCCGCGGATGCCCGCGAACTCCTCGAGGACGGCCATCTCGGCCTCGGTCCGGGCGACGACGACCGTGCCGGCCTCACGGAGACCGAAGCCCGCCTTGGCGGCGAGGGCGAGCCAGTGCTCACGGGCCGCGAGGGCATAGGCCAGCGCCGGGCCCGACTGGGCGGTGGCGCAGATGTGCCCGAAGTTGCGGATCGAGGCGCCGACGGCGCGCTCGTCCCGCTCGATGACATGGACCTTCAGGCCGCGCGCGAGCCCTTCGACGGCATGCGCGAGGCCGACGATCCCGGCACCGACGACGACAAGGTCGGCGGCACCGTCGGGTGTGGTCGTGTGAGTTGGCACGGCCCGAACACTTCAGTCTCGCGGCAGCCCCGGTCAACAGTCCCGATGAACATGTACATACAAGTTAACCGGTCGTTTTCCTGCGCACCGTTTGGTCCTCTGAGCGTTTTCCGGGCGTTCACGAATCGCTTCATCACACTTGTCTGATCAAGTTGTAGCCTGCTGCCCATGAGTAGCCCGCTGCACGTCCAGGTCGCCGAGGCCATCCGCGCCCGGATCATCGCCGGCGAGCTGCCGACCGGCGCCCCGATCCCCTCCGAGGCGCAGCTGTGCGAGCAGTTCGGCGCCTCCCGCGGCACGATCCGTACGGCGCTGGCGAGCCTGCGCCGCGAGGGCCTGCTCAGCGGCGGCCAGGGGCGTCCGCCGACCGTGCGCGACACCGCGCTCGGGCAGCCCTTCGAACAGCTGATCTCGTTCAGCGCGTGGGTGCAGCAGATCGGCCACACCCCCGGCCAGCGCACCATCGAGGTCGCCCGGCGCGGCGCCACCGCCGCTGCCGCCGAGGCGCTCGACATCAGTGAGGGCGACCCGGTGGTCGACGTGCTCCGGCTCCGTCTGCTCGACGGCCAGCCCGCGATGCTGGAGCGCAGCACCTTCGTCGAGCGCGTCGGGCGGCTGCTCTTCGACTTCGACCCCGACACCGGCTCGCTCTACGGGTATCTGACGGCCGCAGGCGTCGACCTGCACGCCGCGCGCCACACCATGGACGCGGTCGCGGCCGACGAGACCGACGCCGACCTGCTCGACATCGCGGTGGGCAGCCCGCTCCTGCGAGAGCGCCGCCGAGCGACCGCCACCGACGGCACGCCGCTGGAGTACGCCGACGACCGCTACCGGCCCGACCGAGTCACGTTCACCATCGACAACGCCCGCCCGTCCGCGGCGGGGATCCGCACCGACGTACGCATCCTCAAGGAGATCTCGTGACCGCCTACGACCCCGCCAACCGTCTCGGGCTCCGCTTCGATCTTGCCGCCCTCGACATGGCCGGCACCACCGTCGACGAGGGCGGGCTGGTCTACGACGTGCTCGAGTCGACCGTTGCCGACGCCGCCGGCGAGCCGGTCCCCCACGACCTGCTGCTGCAGTGGAAGGGCACCTCGAAGTGGGAGGCGATCCAGGGACTGCTGCGCGGGCTCGGCCAGGACCCGACCACCGCCCAGGTCGACAAGATCTTCGACGGCTTCGGCGAGCGCCTCGTCACCGCCTACCGGGAGACCCCGCCGCAGCCGTTCCCGGGCGTGCCCGAGATGTTCGCGACGCTGCGCTCGCGAGGCGTCAAGGTCGCGCTGCAGACCGGTTACTCCACCGAGATCGCCGCCGCCATCCTCGACGGCCTCGGCTGGACCGTCGGCCCCGGCCCGGAGTCGACCGTCGACGCTCTCGTCACCTCCGACCTCGTCGCCGCCAGCCGCCCCGCTCCCTATCTCGTCTTCCACTGCATGGAGGCCACGGACGTCCAGGACGTACGCCGCGTGCTGGTCGCCGGCGACACCCCCAACGACCTCGGCGCCGGCACCAACGCCGGGGCCGGCTTCGTCGTCGGCGTCGCCACCGGCTCCTTCACCCACGACCGGCTCGCCACCGAGCCGCACACCCACCTCCTTCCCTCCACCGCCGACCTGCCGACCCTGCTGTGAGGCGCTGCGCGGAACGTCGCCGGGCGACCAGGGGTAGCGTCGAAGCATGATCCTCGCCTGCCACACCCTGATCTACTCCGACGATGTCGAGGCCACCCGTGGGTTCCTCAAGGACGTGCTGCGACTCCCGCATGTGGATGCGGGTGAGGGCTGGCTGATCTATGGGACCGGACCGAGCGAGCTCGGCGTGCACCCGACCGGCGGGGTCCATGACGGGAATTCCTACTCCTCGCCGCGGCAGCACCTGATCTCGTTCGTCTGTGACGACATCGAGGAGACGAAGACCGAGCTGGAAGGGCGAGGAGCCAGGTTCAGCGGCGAGATCGCGGACCACGGGTACGGACTCGTCGCCATGGTGCAGGTGCCCGGTGCCGATGACATCCAGATCTACCAGCCACGGCACCCGACGGCGTACGAGGCTGGAGAAGAGTTTCGCGCTTGACGCAACGCAGACCAAGGCAAAGACTGGCCACATGGCTCTGACCAAGAAGCAGAAGACGATCCTGACCACCGGCGCGCTCGTGGCTCAGGCGGCGGTCGCTCCGGTGATCCTTCGGGACCTGCAGACACGCTCGGACGACGAGATCCGCGGGCCGCGGACCCTGTGGCGGCTGTGGGGCAGCACCAACCTGCTCGGCGCGGCGGTCTACTGGTTCTACGGCCGCAAGCCGGCCGCCGCCTAGGCCCTCGCCACGCCGCGAGGCTCGGTGAGGAGCCGGATCGCGAAGATCAGCTCCTCGACGTCGGCGAACCGGCGCAGGTCGCACCCGGTGCGCTCGGCGATCCGCTCGAGCCGGTGGTAGGCGGTGTTGACGTGGACGTGAAGACGCTCGGCGGCCAGCTTGGCGTTGAGGTCGCAGGCGACGTACGCCAGCATGGTCTCGATCATCACGGAGTCGCGCGCGAGGTCCTCCTCGACGAACTGGCGCAGCGCCGGGCGCACCAGGCGGCGAGCGGTCGGATCCTCGCGCAGCACGAGGTAGTCGATCGTCGAGATCATCGGCAGCGCCACCACGCCCGGATCCGCACCGAGGACGTCGCGAGCGATCGCGGCCTCTGAGTACGCAGCCGGCGCCGCACCCAACCCGGTGTGCACGGTGCTGGCGCCCACGGCCAGCTCGAATCCCTCCCGGGCGAGCTGGCGGTAGATGCGTCTCAGGTCGGGCACGATCGTCCTGACGTCGTCGGTGGCGACGGGCAGGATCCCGACGAGCTGCTCCTGGCGGATCACCGTGACCCCCTCCCGCGCCGGGCCCAGCACGGTGCGCACGTGCCGCAGCGCCTCCCGCAGGCTCCGTCCCGGGCGAAGCGGCCGCACCGGCACTGCGACCAGGACGACGATCCGGTCGTCGGGTTCGAGCCCGCACCGGCGGGCCACCTCGAGCATCGGGCCCGGCCGGGCCCCGCGCCCGGCGAGCAGGTCCTCGACCAGATCCCGGCGGATCCGGTCGCCCTCGGCGAGCTCGACCTGGTGGGCGGCGAGGTAGGCCTCCGCCGCGACCGTGCTGCCGACCTCGATCACCTGCATCACGTGCGAGGCCACCGGGAGCGCCGCGCGGCTGGTCTCCGGGTCGGCGGCAGCGATCTCGACGATGCGCTCCCACAGCGCCACCTGGCCGATGCGGAACGCCTGCAGGAAGTCGGCGAGCGCGACCCCCTGGCGAACCCGGCGCGTCGCCTGGTCCACGGTGAACTGGAAGTCCTCGCGTACGGCCGCACGTCCCTCCTCCAGCGTGGTGAGCACCGCGAGGAAGACGGCCTCGGCGTGATCGCCGACCTCCTTGCGCAGCTCGGGATCGGGGCTGACGGCGTAGGCCGGCACCTGGTCCCAGTTGTGCTTGAGGAACAGCTCCACGGTGTGCGGAAGGTCCTCCCTGATGCCCGCGACGATGCGTTTGATCGGCTCCATGCTCATCGCGCTCCCTCGGTGTTTCGCTGGCGGTTGCGGCGTCAACCAGATCAACGCGCGAGTGTGGCGACAGTCACGCTCCAACGGGTTTGTGATCTGTCTCCATCCGCGTTGTCGCGCCCTCACACATTTCTCGACGCGCCCTTCCCAACCGAGATCTGGCTGGTGAATGGTGCTATGTGTCGGGGGTCACAAAACTCGGACCCTGCCCAAGCCAGGAGTGATTACACATGGGGACGCACAACCCGGAAGGCCCTGCTCGGGTCTCCAGACGATCGTTCGTCGGATACGTCATCGGCGGTACGACGCTGATCGCAGCCGCAGACCTGGGCCTGGCTCCTTCGGCCGCCCACGCCGCACCGATCCCGTCGGTGCCACAGGTCCCCGAGGTCTACGACCTCAACGACTTCCTCACCCATTGCGCGATGCCGACGTCGAACCTGATCGCGATCGAGGTCGACGAGAAGGGGCACGCCCACTTCGCCCTGCCGCGGATGGAGGTCGGCCAGGGCATCACCACGGCCGTGGCCATGCTGATCGCCGAGGAGCTCGAGCTCCCGGTCGACCACGTGCACGTCACCCTGGCGCCGGCCCGTCCCGAGCTGCTCTTCAACCAGCTGACCGGTGGGTCCAACACGATCATCTCGGTCTACACCCCGGTCCGGGTCGCCGCCGCCATCGCCCGCAAGGCGCTGCTCGAGGCCGGCGCCATCCTGCTCGGGACGACGGTCGCCCAGCTGGTCGCCAAGGGCGGCGTGATCAGCGTCCCCGGTGGCTCCTCGGTGACGTACGGCGAGGCGGCCGCCAAGGCGGCAGCGCCGACGACCGAGAAGGTCGAGGTCCAACTCAAGGAGACCTCCGAGCACACCGTCGTCGGCAAGCCCCATCGCCGCGTCGACGCACGCGACGCCGTCACCGGCAAGAAGAAGTTCGCGATGGACCTCGACGTCCCCGACGCGCTGCCCACGATGGTCTGCCGCGCACCCGAGCTCAACGGCACGCCGGACTCGATCAACAACAAGGGCGACGTCGAGACGATGCCCGGCGTCACCCACGTCGCGATCATCCCCACCGGCGTCGCGGTCCGGGCCAAGACCTTCGGTCAGTGCATCGACGCCGTACGCGCGCTGGACGTGACCTGGAACTCCGGCACCGTGACCACGATGTCGGCCAAGCACATCAAGGCAGAGCTCAAGGCCGGGCAGATCCCGCTGGCGGTGCCGAAGATCGGGGCGACCTCGGTCGACGGCGAGTTCACCTTCCACTTCCGCAGCGGCTCGGCCCTCGAACCCAACTGCGCGGTCGCCGACGTACGCGACGGCAAGGCCACCATCTGGGGCGGACTCAAGTCGCCGATCACCGCCCAGGAGAAGATCGCCGCGGCCCTCGACCTGCTCCCGACCGACGTGACGGTGAACGTCGTCCAGGGCGGTGGCTCCTTCGGCCGCAAGCTGTTCTTCGACGCCGCTCTCGAGGCCGCGCACGCATCGAAGGCGTTCGGCGCACCGGTCAAGCTGATGTGGCACCGCGCCGACGAGCCGCGCCAGGGTCGGGTGCACCCGATGGCGGTCTCCCAGATCCGGGCGACCGTGCTGGCCGGCAGCATCCTCACCTTCGAGCAGCGCCACGCCAGCGTGGCCTGCGACTTCACCCATGGGCTCGGGGAGCGGCTGACCGCCGAGGTGGCGGCGCTGCCGACCGGCTTGTCGAACCTCAGCTTCTCGGAGACGATCTTCATGCTCGCCACCGAGCTGCCCTACAACTTCGGGGTCGTCACCCAGCTGCTCAACGAGCCCAAGCCCGCCGTTGACCGGTTCAACACCAGCTCGGTGCGCAACATCTACTCCCCCGACGTCGCCACAGCCAGCGAGCTGATGGTCGACCAGCTCGCCAAGAAGCTGAAGCAGGACCCGGTCGCCTTCCGGCGCAGGTACCTCAAGAGCGACACCGTCAAGCGTGTTCTCGACCGTGCCGCCGAGCTCGGCGACTGGGGCCGCTCGATGCCCGCCGGCACGGCGCAGGGCATCGCCATCCACAAGGAGTACAAGGGCGCCACCGCCGTCCTCGTCGAGATCGACTGCCGCCCCGAGACGGTCAACCGCGAGGTGCGCGACGCCGTCACCGGACCGCGGGTCACCAAGGCCGTCGTGGTCGCCGACGTCGGCCTGGTGATCAACCCGGCCGGGGTCAAGGCCCAGATGATGGGTGGCTTCTCCGACGGGATGTGCCAGGCGCTGACCTACGGCAACCACCTGGTCGACGGTCACTTCCTCGAGGCCAGCTGGGACAACTCGGCCTACACCCGGCAGTGGAACGTGCCGTTCGAGTTCGAGTGCGAGGTCATGGAGTCGCACGGCAGCCAGCCGGGCGGTGTCGGCGAGGCCGGTGTGGCCGCCTCGATGGCCGCCGTCGCCTGCGCCTACACCCGGGCCACCGGCAAGATGCCGACGGAGTTCCCGATCAACTTCCACGAGCCGCTCCACTTCGAGCCCAAGTCCTTCATCCCGTCCGTTCCCGAGTCGCCGACCGACGGCCTCGCCTACACGTTCTGAGGTCTTCGATGCCTTCTCACACCTTCCAGCTCAACGGCGAGACCGTCACCGTCGACGTCGAGGACGACGTACGCATCCTGTGGGTGCTGCGCGACGTCCTCGGCGTCACCGGCCCGAAGTACGGCTGCGGCATCAACGTCTGCAAGGCCTGTACGTCGCACATCAACGGCAAGGCGTTCAACCCGTGCTCGGTGCGCGTCGCCGACATCGGGGCCGACGACGAGATCACCACCATCGAGGGCCTCGCCGACACCGCGCCGGGCGACGGCCTGCACCCGATGCAGGAGGCCTGGCTCGAACACGACGTCGCCCAGTGCGGCTACTGCCAGCCCGGCCAGATCATGGCCGCCGTCGCCCTCGTGAACAAGGTCCGCAAGGAGGGCCGCGCCATCACCGAGGCCGACCTCGACGCGATCCGCAACGTCTGCCGCTGCGGGACGTACTCCCGGATCCGGGAGGCCATCAAGACCGGACAGGACGCGATGGCCCGGGGTCTCTAGCCTCGGTCAGTCTCCGGAGAGCTCCTGCTCGATCCGCTCGACCTTCGCGGTGAGCTGGCCGGTGTAGCCGGGCCGGATGTCGGCCTTGAGCACCAGCCCGACCCGCGGGGAGACGACGGCGACCGCGTCGACGCACTGCTTGATGACACCCATGACCTCGTCCCACTCACCTTCCAGGTTGGTGAACATGGCGTTGGTCTCGTTGGGCAGTCCGGACTCGCGGACGATGCGGATCGCCTCCGCGACAGACGCGGCCACCGAACCATCAGGGTCGTCGGTGGTCGTGGGGGCGATCGAGAAGGCGACGAGCATGTCGAAACACTATCCAAACGTTTCGGCGGCCTGCATATAGTGGCGCCGCCGGGGGCCGAAGGTGCACCGCCGGCGGGAAGGAACCGATGAGTGAGGGACTCGACCGGCTCGCTGCCACGCTGGGCGTGCCGGCCACGCGGCTCGCGCCGCTGGAGGCGTACGACGACCAGGAGCTGGGCCGGTTCGACGATCTGGTCCGGGGCGCGATGGTCGCGGAGGACAAGGCGTTCGACGCCTCTCTCGACGAGGCGCTGAAGCTGGTGCCGAAGATGCTGCGCGGGGTCGTCCAGAAGATGCTCGGAGGTGGCCGATGACCGCCCTGACCAGCGCGCTGGAGATCACCAAGCTCGCCCACGAGATGCACGTGGACGAGTCCGAGCTCGCCTTCCTCGCGACCACCTCCCCCGATGACCTCCGCGACCTGCGCGGGATCGTCTCGCACGCGATGTTCAGCCGTCACGAGTCCCGGGTGAAGGGGCTGGCCGCGGTCAGCAAGAAGCTCCCGGCGGCCGTCACCGCGAAGATCACTGAGATCGCGATGGGCCCCATGCTCAGCGCCCGGGTCGCGGCGGTGATGGACCCGGCCGACGCCGCCAAGCTGGCCGGCCACCTGAAGCCGGAGTTCCTCGCCGAGCTCTCGGTCCACCTCGACCCGAGCCGGGTCGGGGCGATCATCGCGAAGCTCGACCGGGCGCTAGTCGTCGACGTCGGCCGCCGGCTCCTCGCCGACGGTCACGTCCTGACCCTGGCCAGGTTCACCGGCGTCGTCGGCCCCGAGACCTCGCTCCAGGTGATGGACGGCGCCACCGGCCCCGAGATCCTCCAGGTGGCGCTCTTCCTCGACGACACCTCGGTGCTCGACCCGATCCTCGCCGGCCTCTCCGACGAGACCCTGGCCGAGGTGGTTGCCGCCACCGGCGACCACGGCGAGGCGGCCGACGCGCTCCTGGCTACCCTCAGCGAGGACAGCCGCGCCAGGATCGCCTCGCTGACCTGAGCCGCCTCCAGGTACGACGGGGAGATCGGCATGGGTTACTCGCCGGTAACCCCTGCCGATCTCCCCGTCGTAGCCGGCTCTAGTCATCCGGCTCGCCGGTGCAGGATCCTCGACCGCTGCTCCGATGTCAGCGCACGTCGTTCCTCGACCGTTGTGGTCGGGACCCACCAGGCGGGCGGTGTCACCGTCCAGCGACGGATCGGGTCGCGGCCAGCCCGCCGGCACGCGTCCAGGGTGCGCCGCAGAAAGTCAGCGTGGTCGCGGCGATCGGCGGCGACCATGGTCACGTACTCGAGGCCCAGGCGACGGAAGGACCCCTCGCGGCGGATGTCCTTGGCTCGCTGCCTTCCTTCGAGGTGGAGCGAGCCGTCGTACTCGCCGACCACGCCGTGGTCGAGGTCGAACAGGTCCGGCGTACCGATGTGGTTGCCGGCCTCGTCGAACACCGGATGGTTGCTGACGAGGTTGACCAGGCCGAGGTCGCGCCACAGCAGGCGCATCTCGGTCTCCATCGGTGACCAGGTGTTCTCGTCACCGAGTGCGATGGCCTCGCGGCATCGACCTACTCCGGTCCAGCCGGACAGACGGGCGACGTACGTCTCGGCCTCCTGTTTCGACACCAGGTCGGACTGCGCAGCGAGGTCGAAGATCTTGACCGCCTCGACCAGGGTACGAGCGAACCTCATCTCGAAGCAGACCGACCGCAGCGGATGTGTGACCGCCAAGCCGTCGACGACCCGCCGATCATCGACCTGGCGCCGCTCCGCCGTGATGAACGCGCCCGGAGGCGGGTCTACGCGATGATCGTCCACGAGTAGCGGCACCGGAAGCTCGCGGTCGACGCGAAGTCCTGAGATCGTCGAAGGGCCGACGCCGTCGAACTCGACCGCACCGAGCCAGCGAAGCGCCGCCCACCCGGTCACGGCATCGTCCGCACCAAGACCCATCGCGGCCTCGACGATCCGCTGCTCCGCGGTGTCAGCAGCGAACCTCGCAGGCAGATAGTGGCCGCGACTCGTCCGCCGCCACCCCTTGCCGGCCGCCTGGCCGCGGGTCGGCCCGAGCGTCCCGGCACGATCGATGCGCACAGGACGCACGAGCCCCGGCCTGCGTACGTGAAAGGCCGGCGGTTCGAAGAGCTCGGTGGGAACGGGCATGCCGAGATCATCACCCGATCCGAAATACCCTGCAGAAGTTATCCACAGGCCTGCCCGGCTTCGGATACGACGGGGAGTTCTGCAGGGGCTACCGGCGGGTAGCCCCTGCCGAACTCCCCGTCGTACCGACAAATGCGGAACGGCCCGCCACCCACTCGGGGTGACGGGCCGTTCGTCAGGTCAGACTCAGGCGTTGACCAGGCTGCGCAGGACGTACTGCAGGATGCCGCCGTTGCGGTAGTAGTTGGCCTCACCGGGGGTGTCGATGCGGACGACCGCGTCGAACTCGACGCCCGTGTCGGTGGTGACCTTGACCGTCTTCGGGGTGACACCCTCGTTGAGCGCGGTGATGCCGGAGATCGAGAAGGTCTCCTCACCGGTCAGGCCGAGGCTGTCGGCGTTCTCTCCCTTGGGGAACTGCAGCGGGATGACGCCCATACCGATCAGGTTGGAGCGGTGGATCCGCTCGAACGACTCGGTGATGACGGCCTTGACACCGAGCAGCGAGGTGCCCTTCGCGGCCCAGTCGCGCGAGGAGCCGGAACCGTACTCCTTGCCGCCGAGGACGACCAGCGGGGTGCCGGCCGCGGCGTAGTTCTGCGCCGCGTCGTAGATGAAGCTGACCGGCGCGTCGGGCTGGGTGAAGTCGCGGGTGTAGCCACCCTCGGTGCCCGGGGCGACCTGGTTCTTGATCCGGATGTTGGCGAAGGTGCCGCGGATCATGATCTCGTGGTTGCCTCGGCGCGAGCCGTAGGAGTTGAAGTCCCGCTGCTCGACGCCGTGCTCGATGAGGTACTTGCCGGCGGGCGAGTCCTTCTTGATGTTGCCCGCGGGGCTGATGTGGTCGGTGGTGACCGAGTCGCCCAGCTTCAGCAGCACGCGAGCACCCTCGATGTCGGTGACCGGGGCCGGGGCCTTGGCCATGCCGTCGAAGTAGGGCGCCTTGCGGACGTAGGTCGACTCCTCGTCCCAGGTGAAGGTGTCACCGGTCGGGGTCGGCAGGTTCTGCCAGCGCTCGTCGCCCGCGAAGACGTCGGCGTAGTCCTTCGTGAACATGTCGGAGGAGATCGCGGTGGCGATGGTCTCCTCGACCTCGGCCGGGGTCGGCCAGATGTCCTTGAGGAAGACGTCGTTGCCGTCCTGGTCCTGACCCAGCGGGTCCTCGAACAGGTTCAGGTTCATGTTGCCGGCCAGGGCGTAGGCGATGACCAGCGGCGGCGACGCGAGGTAGTTCATCTTCACGTCGGGGTTGATCCGACCCTCGAAGTTGCGGTTGCCGGAGAGGACCGAGACGACGGCGAGGTCGTGCTCGTTCACCGCGGCGGAGACCTCGGGGATGATCGGGCCCGAGTTGCCGATGCAGGTCACGCAGCCGTAGCCGACCAGGTTGAAGCCGACCTTCTCCAGGTAGGGCGTGAGGCCCGACTTGTCGTAGTAGTCGGTGACGACCTTCGAGCCCGGCGCGAGCGTGGTCTTGACCCACGGCTTGCGGGTCAGGCCCTTCTCGACGGCCTTCTTGGCCAGCAGCGCCGCGCCGATCATGACCGACGGGTTGGAGGTGTTGGTGCAGGAGGTGATCGAGGCTATCGTGACCGCGCCGTTCTCCAGCTCGAACTGCTGACCGTCGGCCAGGGTGACCGGGATCTTCGCGTCGGTCGCCTTGGAGGTGTACGTCGGCAGGTGACCTTCGAAGGAGGTCTTGGCGTCGGTGAGCGAGACGCGGTCCTGCGGGCGCTTCGGGCCGGCGATCGAGGGGACGACCGTGGAGAGGTCGAGCTCGAGCTTCTCCGAGAAGCGCGGCTCGGCGGCCGGGTCGTGCCAGAGACCCTGCTCCTTGGCGTACTTCTCCACCAGCGCCAGCTGCTCCTCGGAGCGGCCGGTGAGTTTGAGGTAGTTGATGGTCTCCTCGTCGACCGGGAAGATCGCGATGGTGGAGCCGAACTCCGGGCTCATGTTGCCGATGGTGGCGCGGTTGGCCAGCGGCAGCGCGGTCACGCCGTCGCCGTAGAACTCGACGAACTTGCCGACCACACCGTGCTTGCGCAGCATCTCGGTGATGGTGAGCACCAGGTCGGTCGCGGTCGAGCCCTCGGGCAGGTCGCCGTTGAGCTTGAAGCCGACCACGCGCGGGATCAGCATGGAGACCGGCTGGCCGAGCAGCGCGGCCTCGGCCTCGATGCCGCCGACGCCGAAGCCGAGGACGCCCAGGCCGTTGACCATGGTGGTGTGGGAGTCGGTGCCGACGCAGGTGTCGGGGTAGGCCTGCAGCTCGCCGTCGACCTCACGGGTGAAGACGGTGCGGGCCAGGTGCTCGATGTTGACCTGGTGGACGATGCCGGTGCCCGGCGGGACGACCTTGAAGTCCTCAAAGGCGGTCTGGCCCCAGCGCAGGAACTGGTAGCGCTCGCGGTTGCGCTCGTACTCGATCTCGACGTTGCGCTCGAAGGCCTCCGGGGTGCCGAAGACCTCGGCGATCACGGAGTGGTCGATGACCATCTCGGCGGGCGAGAGCGGGTTGATCTTGGTCGGGTCGCCACCGAGCTCGGCCGCGGCCTCGCGCAGGGTGGCGAGGTCGACGATGCAGGGCACGCCGGTGAAGTCCTGCATGATCACGCGCGCCGGCGTGTACTGGATCTCCTTGTCGGGCTCGGCGGTCTCGTCCCAGCCCGCGAGCGCCTTGATGTCGTCGGCGGTGATGTTCGCGCCGTCCTCGGTGCGCAGGAGGTTCTCCAGCAGCACCTTCAGCGAGAAGGGCAGCGACGCAACGTCGAGGCCCTCACCCTTGACCGCATCCAGGCGGAAGATCTCGTAGGACTTACCGTCCACGTCCAGGGTGCTCTTGGCACCGAAGCTGTCCTTGCTGGCCAACGCGTTCATCTCCTTGCTCGCGTCCACAGTGACGTACGAATTCAAGTCTTTGAGGCCCATCCTGCCCCGGCTACCTACGCCGGGAAAACAAAGGCTCACCTAACCTTTTGCGACGGACTCGCCGTCGATCTCTTGATATCAAGATACATGATGTCGAACGACATTTCGAATCACCCCCGGCGCGCCGTGTTGTGACCACCGCCGCTGACAGCGATCCTCGGATGCTCCATGATTGGTCCGACCGGATCTCGGCGGGCCGCTACTCGTCGGGCACTAGTGATGCGAGGAGAGCCTTGAGCACCCTGATCGCCGTCGTGGCGCTGGTGATCGCCGTGGCCGCCGCCGCTGTCGCCTGGCGCCTTCGGCGCGCCAACAAGGCGCTGCGTGCCGAGACCATCGGTCTGCTGTGGCGACTGGAGCAGGCCGACATCTCGGCCCCGCGCACCGCCTACGCCGAGCTCCCGCCCGAGGACCGGCTGCTGAGCATCCGCATCCTCAACCCGCTCGAGCTGGCCTCGGCCCAGACCAAGGCGGCGACGATGCTGCACAAGGTACGTCCGGCGCTGCTCTCGAAGATGGTCTACGACCAGGCCGCCGAGTCACTGCGCGAGCGGCTCGCCGACGAGGGCGTGGTGGCGGAGGTCAAGGTCCATGCTGGTCGCTAGCCTCGCGCTGCTCGGTGTGCTCGGCGCCGGTGTCGTCGTCGCTCTCGCCTTCCTGGAGCAGCGTCGTCTGGAGCGGGCCCTGGAGGACGTACGCCTCGCGGACCTGAAGGCGCGCACATCCCTCGCCGAGGCCGAGCGTGCCGCCGACTGGCTCGGCCCCATCACCGACCCGATCACCGCACCCTTCGCGGAGGCGACCCGGTCGGTGGCCGGGGCACTGGCTCGCGTGGTGCCCTACTCCGGGCGCCGTACGCCGCGCGTGCTCAACGCGATGCCGGCCACGACGACCGGTGAGCTGCTCGGCACGCTCGGGCCGCACCTGGACGAGGCCGTCCTGGACCGCCGGCAGCTGATCACCGACCTCTCCGAGGACCCGACGATGGCGATGCGGGTCATCACCGACGACGCCAGTCGCTAGTCCAGCGTCTTCAGCCGCTCGCCGAGGCGGGCCCGCTCGTCTTCGGTGAGCGGCACCTCGAGCTCCTCGATGTAGGCCATCACCTCATCGAGCCCGATCTCGCGGTGCTCGGTCTCCTCGCCCTCGCGGCGGATGGTGACGGTGTTGTGGGTGAGGCTGAGGTGTCGGTCCTCGAGGAGCTTGGTCGCGATCATCCGGTGACGGAAGTGCACCGTCGGGTGGGTGCTGGTGTAGTGGTGGCCGAGCGCGACGTCGCTGGGCACCACCAGCGCCTCGTCGTGGGTGTGCATGAGGTCCCAGCCATCGTCCTTGGCCCGCTCCAGCGCCCAGCCGTGCTCGCCCCACCGCACCCGGTGGGTGATGCCCCGGACCTCGTCGACCGCGCCGTCGACCAGCGGGATCGGGCGCCAGACGCTCAGCCCGAACCCGGGATCTGCCAGCAGCCGCTCCCCGTCCAGATCGACGACGACCACCAGATGCGTACGCCCCGCAGCAGTCGGGTCGGTGCCCACCCGCGCGAGCCGCCGCTCGACGGCGAAGCCCAGCCGGTCCAGCACCGCCGCGAACAGCGTGCCGTGCTCGAAGCAGTAGCCGCCTCTCCCCCGACCCACAAACTTTCCCTGCACATCAGGCAGGTCGACGCCGGGATGCTGGTCGAGCAGCACGTCGATGTTGTCGAAGGTGAAGGTGCGCAGGTGGGCGTCGTAGATCTCCTCCAGCGCCTCCCGCGACGGGCCGGGCGGCTCGGTCACCCCGATCCGGCCCAGATACGCCGTCAGGTCGAGCCGGTCGGTCCCCCACAGGTCATCACTCACAGGATGAATCTGTACCGGCATCTCGCCATACCCGCAACGGACTATGTGTCCGTGAGGGCCGCACCCGCGTCACCGACATGCGCGCTCGGCGGCACCCCGTACTGGCGCCGGTACTCCCGGCTGAACTGCGAGGCGCTCTGATACCCGACCGCGTGCGCGACCCCGGTGACGTCGCCGGCCCGCGCCGCGAGGATCACTCGCGCCTCATGCAGGCGCAGCTGCTTCTGGAACCGGATGGGGCTCATGCCTGTCACCGTGCGGAAGGTGCGATGGAAGGCCGACTCGCTCATCCCCGCCATCCGCGCGAGCTCCGCGACCGAGACCGGGTCGGCGGGGTTGTCCCGGATCCAGCGAACCGCCCTGCCGACGTCGTGGAGGCGGCTGTCTGCCAGACCGAGCTGCCGCACCGTGGCGCCCTGCTCCCCCGTCATCAGCCGCCACAGGATCTCCCGCTCGATCAGCGGAGCCAGCACCTGGATGTCCCGGGGGCGATCCAACAGTCGCAGCATGCGGACCGCGGCGTCGATCAGATCCTCGTCGGCCGCGCTCACGGCGAGCGCGGGCGCGGCATCGCTCGAGCGGCGCCAGATCGGCTCGGCCGCAGAATCGAGCAACAGCTCTGCGATCACCGATGACCGCAACCGCAGGCCGAAGCCGAGCGCGGGGTGCCGCACGCTCGCCTCCGTGTAATGACCTCTCACCGGGAGGTCCAGGGAGGTCACCAGGAACTCACCGGGGCCGTACTCATGGACCCGGTCGCCGACAGAGAGAGTCTTGCGCCCCTGAGCGATCAGGGCGAACACCGTGCCGGAGAGAGACACCGCCGCCGGATCACCGGGACCGGTCACCATCGACACCAGAACGCCCTCCGCGGCGGTCCTCGTCCCCCGCCGGGCGTGCCGGGCGATCAGGCTCCGCAACTGCTCCATCGACATGTGGACAGTGAACCAGGTGACATGCCGGTTCGTGCCTCACCAAGCAGGATCAGGCAAGAGGTGAGGAGGATCCGTCTACCTCTGAAGCGCTCCGGACGGTTGGCTGGATGACAACTCATCCAACCGACCAGAGAGACCGACCACATGTCCGCATCATCAACGCCCACCGTCCCCGTCGCCGTGGTCACCGGCGCCAGCTCCGGGATCGGACGTGGCGCCGCAGTCCAGCTCGCCCTTCGTGGCACCGGAGTCGTCATCACCTACAACCGCAACCCCGACGGCGCACACCAGGTCGCCGACGAGATCACCGAGCTCGGCGGCGTCGCCGTCGCACTCCCGCTGGACATCGTCCGCCCGGAGTCCTTCCCGGCGTTCCGCGACCGGGTCAGCGAGGCGCTGTCCGAGCACTGGCAGACCGATCGCCTCACCGCGCTCGTGAACAACGCCGGCGTCGGCGGGGTCCCGTTGATGTTCTCCGACACCACCGAGGAGCAGTTCGACGCCTTCATGCAGGTCAACCTGCGTGGTCCCTACTTCCTCACCCAGGCGCTTCTGCCACTGCTCGCGGACGGTGGGGCGGTCGTCAACGTCACCAGCAACGCGACCGGGGCCGGGCTCACACCGGGCTACTCGGCGTACGCGATCTCGAAGGGTGGCATGGCGACGCTGACCCGCTATCTGGCCAAGGAGCTCAGCCCGCGCGGGATCCGGGTCAACGCCGTCTCCCCCGGCGTCACCCGCACCCGGCTCGGCGATGACGCGTTCGCCAAGCATCCCGAGATGATCCCCGCGATCGCCGGACAGACGGCGCTCGGCCGGATCGGCGAGCCCGAGGACGTCGGGCTGATGATCGCAGCGCTGGCCTCCGAGGAGGGACGGTGGGTGACCGCCCAGGAGATCGAGGTCTCCGGCGGCTACAACTTCTGACTGGCCCGGCCCCGCGGCCGGACTCAGCGGTTCAGGAATCCGTGGGCGATTGGCCGACCCGGGAGCTAGGCCTGGCCTGCGTCGTGCACGACGATCGCGACCTGCACCCGGTTGACGACGCCGAGCTTCGTGAAGAGGCGAGACACGTGCGCCTTCACGGTCGCCTCGCTCATGAACAACGACGCTGCCACATCTGCGTTGGACGCGCCGGAGCCGACCGCGAGCGCCACCTCACGCTCGCGATCGGACAGCGCGGCCAGTCGATCCGCGGCAGACCTGCGCCGGTCCGAGGCCTGGGCGTCACCGACGTGCGACAGCAGCGTGCGGGTTACTGACGGCGAGAGCATCGCCTCGCCCGAGGCGACCAGGCGTATCGCCCCCACGATCTCAGCCGGCGGGGTGTCCTTGAGCAGGAACCCGCCCGCGCCGGCACGCAGGGCGCTCATCACCTGCTCGTCCGCCTGGAAGGTGGTCAGCACGATCACGTGAGGCGGTGGATGCAGCTGGCGCAGCGCAGCGGTGGCGGTGATGCCGTCCATCTCCGGCATCCGGATGTCCATCAGTACGACGTCGGGCCTGTGCTGGCGGACCGCAGCAACCGCGCGGACGCCGTCGGACGCCTCGCCGACCACCTCCAGGTCCGCGGCCGAGGACAGGATCGTTCGTAGCCCGGCTCGTACCAAGGCGTCGTCGTCGACCAGCAGAACTCGCATCCTCACCACCGCAGCTCGGCGTCGACCACGAAGTCGCCTGATCCGTCTGGCCCGTGCACGAGCGTGCCGCCGGCGAGGGTGACACGTTCCTGGAGCCCGAGGAGACCGGCGCCGGAACCCGGAAGCTCCGGCCGGGCATGCGCATGAACGGGCAGTGGGTTGCTGACACTGACATGCAGCCCGCTGCCTGCCGCACCACGAACACGCACCCGCGCCGCCGTGCCGCGGGCGTGCTTGCCGATGTTGGTCAGGGCTTCCTGGACGATGCGATAGGCATCTCGGCCCAGTGCGCTGGGCGCGGTGTGGGCTCGGTCGACCCGCATCTCGAAGTCGATCTTCGCACCGGTCTGCCGAGTCTCCTCTACCAGGCGAGGGATGTCCGTCAGCGTCGGCTGCGGTACGGCTGCTGCGACCTCGTGGCCGGGCTCCGCGCGCAGCACCCCGATGACACTGCGTAGCTCATCGAGAGCCTGGCGGGCCGTCGAGCGCAGCAGCACGGCAGTCTCACGCACCTTCTCCGTCGGCAGATCGGGCCGGACTTCCAGGCCGCCAGCGTGCAGGGCGATCAGCGAGATCCGGTGCGCGAGTACGTCGTGCATCTCGCGGGCGATCCGGGTTCGTTCGGCCATACGTGCGTTCTCGGTGCGCACGTACTGGTCGGCCTCCGCATGCAGCGCACGCTCGCGCAGGGTGTGCAGGAGCTGACGTCGGGCACGGACGAACATCCCCCAAGCAGTGGCCGCGAGCACCATGGCGAGGGCCAGGAGCAACACCGTCGGTGCGTCGGTCCGTCCGCTGTAGATCGCGTAGCCGATGGCCTGCGGGATCCACAACACCGCGACCAGGAGCACCTGCCGGACACTGCGGTGCACCGCCAAGGAGGAGAGCGCGAGGAGGCCGGCGATGGTCGCGGCCGCCGAGAACACACCGAGCACGACACAGAGGAGCGCGACACCGAGCGGCCAGCGGCGTCGCCACCACAACGCGAGGCAGCAGATGGCCCCGCACACGGCGTCGACGATGAGTTGTGAGCCGGTGAGCGGACGGACGGTGTCGTGCACTCCTTGGATCAGGATGAGTACGCCGAACGTGACCGCGACGAGGAACCCGACGGTGTCGACGACCCAGTCGCGCGCCGTACGGGGACCAACCCTGTCCAGCAGTGCTGGATCGAACTGTGCCGCCAGTGACACCGGCATCAGCTGCTTGGCCCAGATCATTCGTGGCCTGACATGACCTCAGTATAGGCGGCCCGTTCGCGCCCGTGACACCGACGAAGGTCGACGCGACCCCGCGACGAAAGGCGTCATTCGCTCGGGCTCGCGAGCTCATTTCGGAGGTGCGATCGTAGCCCGCCGCCCGATGTGCGAAGACCTGTCCAGCGGCCACGCTTGCCGACATGATCACAACAACCGCTCTCACGAAGAGCTACCGCAATGCCCCCGTCGTACGTGATGTCTCTCTGCACTGCGAACCCGGCACCATCACCGGCTTCCTGGGCCCCAACGGCGCGGGGAAGTCCACCACCATGCGGATGCTCGTCGGTCTGGCTCGACCCGACCGCGGGACGTCCTTGATCGCCGGTCACCCCTTCGTCGAGCTGCCCAACCCCACGCGAGTGGTCGGGACGTTGCTCGACCCGTCGGCGATGCACGCCGGACGTACCGGTCGCGCGACCCTGACCATCGCGGCGCGAATGGCTGGTGTGTCGACCGATCGGGTTGACGAGCTGCTGGACCGCGTCGGACTGGCAGATGCGGCCGACCGACGAGTGGGCGGCTACTCCCTCGGCATGCGGCAGCGCCTGGGGATCGCCCAGACCCTCGTCGGCGACCCGCACGTGCTGATCCTGGACGAGCCGGCGAACGGGCTGGACCCCGAAGGTATCGCCTGGATGCGCCGGCTGCTGCGCGACTTCGCCGACCGTGGTGGCACCGTCCTGCTCTCCAGTCACCTGTTGCACGAGGTGCAGGCGACCGCCGACCATCTCGTCGTCATCTCCCAGGGCGCGGTGGTCGCGTCCGGCCGGATGGACGAGCTGCTGGCCAGCTCGAGCCTGTTGGCGCGCACGGACGACCCGAAAGCCCTCGCCGCAGCCCTCCGCGCCGCCCGTGTGGACTACGTCGCCGGTCCGGACCAGACGTTCGTCGTCGACGTGGTCGGCGGTGCCGTGACCACAGAGGCGGTGGCGCGCATCGCGTTCGAGAAGCAGGTGCTTCTCACCGAGCTGCGCCACTCCGACGCGGGCGGTCTCGAACAGCTCTTCTTCTCACTCACCGCCGCGGACGCGGCACCAACCCAGGAGGCAGCAGCATGACCACCACGATGACTCGACCCCTCGGCACCGCCGACTCCACGTCCCCGGACGTGATGTTCCCCGCCATCCCGTTCAGCCGTCTGCTCCGTGTCGAATGGGGCAAGGCGACCGACACCCGAGCCTCGCGATGGTTGCTCGCCGCGGTCGCGGCGTCGACAGTCGGCCTCATGCTGGTGCCGATCGTGTCGCCGTCGAGCATCGAGCAGTCCTACACGAGCTACCTCGGATTCGCGGCGGTCGCCCTGAGCATCCTGCTGCCTGTGGTGGCGATCCTGACCCTGACGAGCGAGTGGAGCCAGCGCACCAACCTCACGACGTTCACCCAGGAGCCGCGGCGCATGCGGGTCGTCATCGCCAAGATCGTGGTCTCCCTGATGCTTGGTGTCGGTGCGGCGGTGTTCGGCGCGCTGGTCACCGCTGTGGGTCTCGGCGTTGCCGCAGCGTCAGGTCGGACGCTGGAGGCCGACCTCAGCATCGGCCTCGCGGTGGCCTTCCTGGCCTACGTGCTGCTCAACATCATGACGGGCGTGGCGCTCGGTGCGCTGGTGCACAACTCGGCGGCCGCGATCGTCGCCTCCTTCGTGCTGCCCATCGGGTTCGCGCTTCTGGGCACGGCATCGCAGGTGGTGGCCAACTGGCTCGACTACTCGACCGCCTTCAACTGGCTGCTCAACGGCCAATGGTCCGGCCACACGGCGCAGATCCTCGTCGCCGTGGCCCTGTGGGTGGCGGCGCCGCTGGCCGTCGGCCTCGTCCGCACGGTGCGTCGCGAGATCAACTGACGCACGAACTCCCGCCCCACGTTGCACGCAGCCGCCAGGTCACCACGACCCGCGGCTGCGTGGCAGTGCGGACAGCCCGATGGTGTGCACGCACCCATGCCCGACCGCCCAAGTAGGCGTTAGACGTTTCCCGCCGCAGTCTCGTCTGGGGCCGGTTTCTGTTTCTGCACCTCATGCGGCAGATCCCTGGTGAAGGCCAATGAGAGCAGGGCAAGGAATGCCGCGGCGAGCAGCCCGGTCTTGAGCGCTTGTAGCTGTGCGGACTCGTAGCCCTCGACGAGCGCCTCGGCGGTCGGCTCGTCCAGCCCAGCCTCCTGGGCAGCTGCTCCGATCTGGTCAGCGGACACGAAGTCGATTCCGGTTCCGACAGCCACACCGACCTGCTCGGAGACCGCGCTGCTGATCCGCTCATCGGTAGAGATGTTGGACACGAAAGCGCTGGTGAGCCCCGACAGCACGATCGCCCCCAGCAGGGCCACGCCCAGTGACGAGCCGAGCTGCTGGCCGGTGAACTGCAGCCCGCCGGCCTCTCCCCGACCCGAGGCGTCGACCGAGGACTGCACGACGTTGCCGAGCTGCGATGCGATCAGACCCATCCCCACGCCGAGCACCGCCATCGACCAGGCGAAGCTCGAGTTGTCCAGCTCCGGCTCGATCGTGGCCATGAGCAGCACGGCTGCGACCATGCTGGTCGCCAGACCGGCCCGCACGATCGACCGGATGGGGAAGCGGCGCGACAGCCGCGACCCGGCTGCCGAGGCGAGGAACATGGTGATGGAGACAGGCAGCATCCTGAGGCCTGTATCGAGGGCATCGAGCCCGATCACCAACTGCAGATACAACGGAATCGTGAAGAAGACGCCCATCAGGATCAGGTTCTGGCTGAACAGGCCGACCAGGCCGGAGCGCAGCGGGGCGATCTTCAGCAGCACCAGGTGCACCAGCGGGTCGCGTCCCCGACTCTCTCGGCGAGCCTGCCACGCCTTGAAGCCCCACAACAGGGCAGCCCCGAAGCCGATCACGAATACCGTCAGCGAGAAGCCGAACGGCGTCACCGGGGAGTCGTCTGTCGGCTTGACCCACCCCCAGGTGCTCGACTGCAGCACCCCGAGCACGACCAGACCGAGGCCTGTGGCAGACAGCACGGTGCCCACGATGTCGAGTCTCGGTGCCGGGCCGGTCCTCACCGCGTCGGCGACCTTCGGGGTCATCACCAGGATGAGGGCCACCAACAGCACCTCACCGGCGAAGATGATCCGCCACGAGTACTCAGTGGTCGCCCAACCGCCCAGGATCGGCCCCACGGCGATCCCGGCACCGGCGACCCCGCCGATCACGGCGTAGGCCGCCTTCCGCGAGGCGCCCTCGAAGTTGCCTGCAATCAGCGCCACCATCGCCGGAAGCACCAGGGCCGCACCGAGCCCTTCCAGCACCGACCAACCCAGCGTCAGGATGGCCACCGACGGCGCCAACGCCGTCATCGCCGAACCACACGCGTAGATGACCAGACCGATGACGAACGTCTTGCGCCGACCGATGATGTCGCCGATCTTGCCGCCGGTCAGCATGAACATGGCCATCACCAGGCAGTAGAGCGTGATCACCGCCTGGATCGTGGTCACCGTCGTGTCGAAGTCCGCCACCAGCGCGCTGATCGAGACGTTCATCGCCGACTGGTCCAGCACCATGACGAACTGGGCGATGGCCAACGCCACCAGCGGCAACCAGTTCGTCTTCGGCGTCGAGTCCGTAGGTGGCTCCTGGGATTCACCCGGGCTCACGGTTGCTCGCCTCCTCGATGCGTTCGGTCAGCTCGATCCTCGGCGGGTGCGAGGTGACCTGGCCGACGAGATGGACCGCGAACGTCAGACTGGTCATGGGGCACCACCTAGCTGAGGAAACTGTCTCTCTGTACCGTCGCAGGCCCAGCTCGCCGTCGCTTCACCCGCTGCGGGCGAGGCGCAGGGCTACGGGCAGGCAGCAGAGTTGGCGTCAACGCCAGGGCAGGCACGGTCTCGTCGACCGCCCCTTCGCCGCTGGAGTTGCTCCGCGGAGATCCACGCCTTCATCGCGAATTGCTGCGCCGCTGTTCGGAGTCAGTCTTCTCGAGAAGAGCGACGCATTCGACGTGATGCGTCATCGGGAACAGGTCGAAGGCACGCAAGGACTGTAGGCGGTAGCCGTGCTCGGCGAAGATCGCTACGTCACGAGCCAGAGCGGCGGGGTCGCATGCGACGTACGCGACCTTCCGAGGCGAACGCGCGACGACGGCCTCGACGACCTTCCGTCGGGCACCCTCGCGTGGCGGGTCGAGGACGACGAGGTCGAAGGGGCCTTCCTCGAGGCGTCCCAGCACGGTGGCGACATCACCTGCACTGATCTCGGCGGTGGGGACGTTGCCCACCGAGAGCGCGGAGGCGGTCGGGTCGCCCTCGACGGCGACGACACGTCCGGTGGGACCGACCCGGTCGGCGAGGAAGGCGGAGAAGAGGCCGACGCCGGCGTAGAGGTCGAGGACGGTGTCGCCCGGGGCCGGCGAGAGGGCGGACAGCACCGCGGAGACCAGCGTCGCGGGCGCGCCGGGGTGGACCTGCCAGAAGCCGTCTGCGGACACCTCGAAGGAGTGCTCCGCTCCCCCGACGGCGACCTGCTCCACTACCGTCCCGGCACCCGGCTCGCGAGCGTCGGTGGTGGCGATCAGGCAGTCGTCGACGGGGATGACGTCGTGGGAGCGGTACTTCCGCATGCCTCGGCCGCCACCCGGGGCGGTCGTGTAGCGCTGACGGGTCCGCCAGCGCAGCCCGTCCTCGTCGCCGGGGACCGCCTCGACGACCAGGCCGGCGACCAGCGGGTCCTCTGCGGACAGGCCACCCAGGCGGACCAGCTGCTCGCGAAGCACCGTCGCCTTCAACTCTCGCTGGGCGGACAGGGAGACGTGCTGGAAGTCGCAGCCGCCACAGAGGCCTGGGCCGGCGTACGGGCACGGCGGAACGACCCGTTCCGGTGCGGCCGAGACCACCGAGACCGCGTCGCCGCGCCAGAACCGGTCGCCGGCGGTTCCCTCGGTGATCTCGACGACCACCTGCTCACCGGGCAGGGCGTGGCGTACGAAGACGACGCGGGAGCCCTCCCTGGACGTGCCAGTCTCGATCTGCACGCGGGCGACGAAGTGGCCGCCGTGGGCGACCGGGCCGACCTCGACCTCGAAGCGACGGCCGACGTACGACTCGCCCTTCGACGCCTTCGGACGGGGCCGCCGCCCACGGGGCGCGGAACGCTGCGGACGGCTCATCGGCGTCCACTTCCGCGGCGCAGGCCGGGCGCGAGCCAGTATTCCTCGCGCAACTCCTCGGCGCGCTCCTTGCCGGAGGCGAGCTGGTAGGGCACGGAGATGACCATGACGCCCGGAGTGAAGAGCAACCGGCCCTTGAGCCGCAGCGCCGTCTGGTTGTGGAGCAGCTGCTCCCACCAGCGGCCGACGACGTACTCGGGGATGTAGACGGCCACGACGCCGCGCGGGTTGGCGTCACGGATCGCCGAGGCGTACTCGACGACGGGGCGGATCAGCTCGCGGTAGGGCGAGTGGAGCACCTTCAGCGGCATCGGCAGGTTGCGCTCGTCCCACTGCTTCAGCAGCTCGGCGGTGTCGGAGTCGGAGGTCGAGACCGTCACGGCCTCGAGGGCGTTGGGCCGGGTCGCCTGGGCGAAGGCCAGCGCTCGCAGCGTCGGCTTGTGGAGCTTGGAGACCAGCACGATCGCGTGGACCCGGGTCGGCATGACCTTGT
This sequence comes from Nocardioides sp. NBC_00850, assembly GCF_045207335.1. Lineage (NCBI taxonomy): Bacteria > Bacillati > Actinomycetota > Actinomycetes > Propionibacteriales > Nocardioidaceae > Nocardioides > Nocardioides sp. NBC_00850. The sequence goes on along the minus strand of NZ_CP108845.1, from coordinate 3,760,336 downwards.
CCTGCTCATCCGCGGCCAGCTCGCGAGCGACGTTGTCGTAGTGGCGCCTGATCCCCAGCATGACCACGTAGAAGAAGCCCATCGCCAGGATCGTGATCCAGGCGCCGGCGAGGAACTTGGTGATCAGCACGATCACCAGGACGACCGAGGTCATCCCGAGACCGAAGGTGTTGATCGCCCGCGAACGCTGCATCCGGCGCCGCTCGCTCGGGTCCCGCTCGGTGGCGAGGTGGCGGGTCCAGTGGCGGATCATGCCAAGCTGGCTCAGGTTGAAGGAGACGAAGACGCCGACGATGTAGAGCTGGATCAGCTTGGTGGTCTGCGCCTCGAAGATGACGATCAGCGCGATCGCCAGCACCGCCAGGAAGACGATGCCGTTGCTGTAGGCGAGCCGGTCGCCGCGCGCCCCCAGGGACCGTGGTGCGTAGCCGTCCTTGGCGAGGATCGAGCCGAGGACTGGGAAGCCGTTGAACGCGGTGTTGGCAGCCAGGACCAGGATGATGCCGGTGACGGTGATGACGAAGTAGAAGCCCGGCGGGAAGTCGTTGAAGACGCCGGCCGCGATCTGGGAGATCACCGGGTGCTGCTCATAGCCGTCCGGGACGGCGTCGCCGGCGACCGTGCGCAGGTTGTCGAGTGCGTGCGGGTCGACGTAGCGGATGCTCATCTGGTTGGCCAGCACGATGATGCTCATCATCATCGTGACCGCGATCAGGCCGAGCAGCAGCAGCGTGGTGGCGGCGTTCTTGCTCTTCGGCCGCTGGAAGGCGGGTACGCCGTTGGAGATCGCCTCCACACCGGTCAGCGCCGCACAGCCGGACGAGAACGCGCGGGCAAGCAGGAAGACCAGCGCCACCTGGTTGAGGGTGCCCTCCCAGCCCTCCTCGGGCCTGATGTGAAGGGAGGCGCTCTCCGCCTCGGGCAGGTTGCCGTTCACAAGCAGCAACAGGCCGTAGAGGCCCATCCCGAGGATGGCGAACATGAACAGGTAGGTCGGGACCGCGAAGAACGTCCCGGACTCGCGTACGCCGCGCAGGTTCATCGCGGTGAGCAGCACGATCGCGATCGAGGCGACCAGCACCTCGTGGCCGATCAGGCTGGGGATCGCGCTGGCGGCGTACTGCGCGGCGTTGGAGATCGACACCGCGACCGTCAGCACGTAGTCGACCAGCAGGGCGCTGGCCACGGTCACGCCTGCGTTGCGACCCAGGTTGACGGTCGCGACCTCGTAGTCGCCGCCGCCGCTCGGGTAGGCGTGCACCGTCTGCCGGTAGGAGGCGACCACGGTCAGCATCACGAGGGCGACGACCAGGCCGATCTTCCAGGACCAGGCGTACGCGGAGGCTCCCGCCACCGCCAGCATGATGAAGATCTCGTCGGGCGCGTAGGCGACCGAGGAGAGGGCGTCGCTGGCGAAAACGGGTAGCGCGATGCGCTTCGGCAGCAGCGTCTCGCCCAACTGAGAGCTACGGAGCTTGCGACCGATCAGGATCCGCTTGGAGACATCACCAACACCCACAACCGCAGACGCTACGGCACATCGCGGCTTCCTCGCGCTTCCGGATCGCCGCGCGCATCCGAACACGCCAACTTCGAGGGCGTAGGCGACGCGCGGCCCGGGCGAGTGCAATCATGACACGGTGCACGTAGTGATCATGGGCTGTGGCCGCGTCGGCTCGACCCTGGCCAGGAGCCTCGAGGACCGTAACCACACGGTCTCGGTCATCGACCAGAACTCCGAGGCGTTCCGGCGCCTCGGACCGGGGTTCAACGGCGACAAGGTCGCCGGGATGGGCTTCGACCGCGAGGTCCTGCTCAAGGCCGGCATCAAGCGCGCCGAGGCGTTCGCGGCGGTCTCCAGCGGCGACAACTCCAACATCATCTCCGCCCGGGTGGCGCGCGAGGAGTTCGGCATCCAGCAGGTCGTGGCCCGCATCTACGACCCCGGCCGCGCCGAGGTCTACCAGCGCCTCGGGATCAGCACGGTCGCGACGGTGAAGTGGACCGCCGACCAGGTGCTACGCAGGCTGCTGCCGGCCGGCGCCGAGCCCGACTTCCGCGACATGTCGGGCAACATCCGCATCGACCAGGTCATCATGCCCGAGTCGTGGGTCGGCCAGCGGACCATCAAGTTCCAGCACCAGTCCGGCAGTCGCATCGCCTGGATCGACCGGCTCGGCGAGGGTGTCCTCCCGGTCCGCGAGAGCGTGATCCAGGAGGGCGACGTGCTCCACATCGTCATGCGCGAGGAGAACACCGCGCAGGCGTACAAGACGATCAAGAACGGCCCCGAGGAAGACTGACGATGAGAGTTGCTATCGCCGGAGCCGGGGCCGTCGGCCGGTCCATCGCCCGTGAGCTGATCACCAACGGCCACGAGGTGCTCCTCATCGACAAGAACCCGGGCTCGATCAAGCCCGAGCGGGTCGCCGACGCGGAGTGGCTGCTCGCCGACGCGTGCGAGCTCTCCTCGCTCGAGGAGGCCAGGCTCGACAACTGCGACGTGGTCATCGCCGCGACCGGTGACGACAAGGCCAACCTGGTCTGCTCGCTGCTGGCCAAGACCGAGTTCGGCGTGCCGCGCACCGTGGGCCGGGTCAACCACCCCAACAACGAGTGGCTCTTCACCGAGGCCTGGGGCGTCGACGTCAACGTCTCCACCCCGCGGATCATGTCCGCGCTGGTCGAGGAGGCCGTCACCGTCGGCGACCTGGTGCGCCTCTTCACCTTCCGGCAGGGCCAGGCCAACCTGGTCGAGATCACCCTGCCCGCCGACTCGCCCTACGTCGGCAAGCCCACCGGTCTGGTGCCGTTCCCGGAGAACTGCGCCCTGGTCACGCTGCTGCGTGACGGCCAGGTCTACGTACCCACCCCCGAGCAGCCTCTCGAGCAGGGCGACGAGCTCCTCTTCGTCGTGCCCACCGAGAAGGAGGACGAGCTCGAGCGTCTTCTCGCCCCCACCGGTCACGGCGGCTGACGCCGAGGATTCCGTACGCAGCAACCCGACGATCTCGGCAGGACAACAGTTGGCTCGCTCCCCCCTCCTCCAGACGCTTCGTCCTGTCCGGGGAAGGCTGGTCGCCAGCCTGCTGCTGATGGTCGTCTCGACCGTCGCCGGGCTGGTGCCGCTGGTCGGGATCGTCGAGCTCGCCCGGATCCTGCTGCCCGCAGCGTCCGGGGCCGCGGTCGACGCGGGCCGTGCCTGGGTCGTGGTCTGGGTGAGCGTGGCGGCGCTGCTGGTGCGCCTGGCGACGGTGCTCGGCTCGTCGTGGCTCTCCCACGTCGCCGACCTCGACCTCTCCATCCACCTGCGCCGCCTGCTGGTCGCTCGGCTCGGCCGGGTGCCGCTGGCGTGGTTCACCGAACGCAACTCCGGCACCGTCAAGAAGGCGGTGCAGGACGACGTCGCCGCGCTGCACCACCTGGTCGCCCACTCGGTCATGGAGCTGACCGCGGCGATCACGCTGCCGGCCGTTGTGGCCTGCTACCTCTTCATCGTCTCCCCGCCGCTCGCCCTGGTCACCCTGGTCCCGCTCGCGCTCGGCCTGGTCGGGTTCCGGATCTCGATGCGGGGTGCCGCCGCGCTCTACCGTGACTACGACGCCGGGCTGGCCGAGCTCGCCGCGGCCACGGTCGAGAACACCGGCGGGATCGCGGAGATCAAGACCTTCGGCGCCACCGGGCAGGCTCACCGGCGCCTGGCCGAGGTCGCCACCCGGTTCGGCGGCTTCAACCGGGCCTGGATGCGACACTCCGCCCTGGGGATGCTGCTGATGGAGCTCGCTCTGACGCCGGCGCTGACCCTGGTGCTCGTCCTCGGCGCCGGGGTCTGGATGCTCCGGGCCGGCCAGATCACCGGAGCCGACCTGGTTCCGTTCCTCGTCCTCGGCCTAGCCATGACCGCGCCGGTCACCGTCGCCGGCTACGCCGCCCGCGAGCTGCGCGAGGCCACCGAGGCGGCCCGGCGCATCCAGCGCCTGCTGGCCGAGCCCGAGCTTCCGGAGCCGGCCGTCCCCTCCCCGACTCCGGGCTCGGCCCGGGTCGCGCTGCACCACGTCTCCTTCGCCTACTCCCCCGGCGCGTCACCGGTGCTCCACGACATCGACCTGGTCCTCGAACCGGGCACCGTGACCGCGCTCGTCGGTCATTCCGGCTCGGGCAAGTCGACGCTGGCCAAGCTGCTGCCCCGCTTCGCCGACCCCACCGCCGGCCGGATCACGATCGCCGGGGTGGACCTGCGCGAGATGACGAGCGCACAGCTCTACGAGCAGGTCTCCTTCGTCTTCCAGGACACCGGGCTGCTGCGTACCTCGATCCGGGACAACATCCGGCTCGCACATCCCGAGGCACCGGACGAGGACGTACGCCGCGCGGCCGAGGCCGCGCAGATCGCGGGCCGCATCGACGAGCTCCCGCGAGGCTACGACTCGGTGGTCGGTGAGGACGGCCAGCTCTCCGGCGGCGAGCGGCAGCGGGTCGCGATCGCCCGCGCCCTCCTCTCCGATACCCCGATCCTGGTCCTCGACGAGGCCACCGCGGCGGCGGATCCCGAGTCGGAGGCGCACGTCCAGCGGGCCCTGTCCCGCCTCGTCGCCGGACGTACGCTGCTGGTGATCGCGCATCGACTCTCGACGGTCACCGCGGCCGACCAGATCGTGGTCCTCGACGAGGGCCGGGTCGCCGAGCTCGGCACCCACGACGAGCTCCTCGCCCGGGGCGGGCGCTACGCGCGGCTCTGGGCCGCCGACCAGCGCGCCCACCCGGCGGACGGCTGGGCCGAGGAGGAGTCGGCATGATCACCATCGTCCGCCTGCTCGCCGACCTCCTCGATCACGCTCATCGGCGCCAGCTCGGCCGCGTCGTGGCGATGTTCGTCACCACCGGCGTGCTCCAGGGTCTCGCCTTCGGCTGTGTCGTGCCGGTCCTGGACGCCGCGCTGCGCCAGGACTGGGACGCCGCGACCGCCTGGCTGGGCGTGCTCGCCGGCCTCTTCGTGGTCCACCACGTTGCGCTGACGGTGGGCAACCTGGACGGCTACGACCTGGCCTGCGACCTGCTCGACATCACCCTGGCCCGGCTCGGCGACCACACCGTACGGCTGCCTCTCGGCTGGTACGACCGGGACCGCACCGGTCAGCTCTCCCGGATGGCGTCCAAGGGCGCCACCGACATCGCCTCGGTGCCCGGACACCTGCTCCGGCCGCTGATCGCCGCCGTGGTCAGCCCGGTCACCGTGGTCGTCGCGATGGCGTTCCTGGAGTGGCGCCTGGCGCTCGCGCTTCTCGTCGGGGTCGTCGCGGTGCTGGCCACGACCCGGCTCCTCGCGACGATCGTCGGCCGTGGCGAGGGCGCCTACGACGCCGCGATGGCGGAGGGCTCGGCGCGCGTGGTCGAGTTCGCGCTCAACCAGCCCGCGCTGCGGGTCTTCGGCCGCACCGTCCATGGCAACGAGCTGGTCGAGAACGCCCTGCGGGAGCAGAAGCGGGCGTCGCGACGGCTGCTGGTGACCGGGTTCGGCGGCCTGGGGATCCAGCTGCTCTCCATCCAGGCGCTGCTCACCCTGGTGATCGCGCTCGCCGTCCACCTCAGTCTCGGCGGCACCCTCGCCCCAGCGACCGCGATCGGTCTCCTCGTCCTCACGGTGCGGTTCGTGGAGTCGCTCATCGACTACGGCGAGCTCTCCAGCGCGCTGCGGATCGCCGAGGGCTCGTTGCGACGTGTGCTCGACGTGCTCGCCCTCGAGCCGCTCCCCGAGCCGTCCACGCCGGGCGAGCCGGCCGACAGCGGCATCGAGCTGCGCAGCGCGGTCTTCTCCTACGACGGCACCACCCGGGTCCTCGACGAGGTCTCCCTCACCGCGCCGCCACGCTCGCTGACCGCCGTGGTCGGGCCGTCGGGCTCCGGGAAGAGCACCCTGCTGCGCCTGGTCGCCCGGTTCCACGACGTCACGTCGGGCTCGGTGATGCTCAGTGGGGTCGACGTACGCGATCTCGGCACCGAGGCGCTGATGCGGCGCGTCTCGATCGTCTTCCAGGACGTCTACCTCTTCGAGGGCACCCTGCGCGACAACGTGATGATGTCGCGGCCCGACGCCACCGACGACGAGCTGCTCGAGGCCGCCCGGCTGGCCCGGGTCGACGACATCGTCGACCGTCTCCCCCACGGCTGGCAGACCCGGATCGGCGAGGCCGGCTCCACACTCTCGGGCGGTGAGAAGCAACGGGTCTCGATCGCGCGGGCGCTGCTGAAGGACGCCCCCGTCGTACTCCTCGACGAGGCCACCGCCGCCCTCGACGCCGAGAACGAGGCCGCGGTCCAGGAGGCGCTCACCGCCCTCTCCGCCGACCGTACGGTCATCGTCATCGCCCATCGCCTCCAGACCGTCGTCGCCGCCGACCAGATCGTCGTCCTCGACGGCGGCCGGATCGTGGAGCGCGGCTCCCACTCCGAACTCCTGGCTCACGGCGGCCGCTACCTCGATTTCTGGCGCGAACGTACGCAAGCAGAGGGCTGGCGGCTCCTCGAGGGCCCGCAGAGCCCGTAACCACGCGGAACACGCCGCGCGTGAACGTTGAAGATCCCCAGGTCTGGCCTACGCTGGCGACGAGCCGCATCTCGTCAACCTTTGCGGCTCGGATCAACGATTAAAGGAGATCGCATGAACCGCACCGACCTGGTGAGCGAAATCGCCAAGCAGGCCGAGATCACCCAGACGCAGGCTTCCGCCGCCCTGGGTGCCGCCATCGAGGCGATCAGCGCGGCCGTTGCCAACGGCGACAAGGTCACGCTGCCTGGCTTCGGTACGTTCGAGTCGCGCGAGCGCTCGGCTCGCACCGGCCGCAACCCGCAGACCGGCGCCGAGATCAACATCCCGGCCTCGCGTGGCCCGGCGTTCAAGGCCGGCTCCGCCTTCAAGGAGCGGGTCGCCAAGGGCTGAGTCCCTGGACACCTAAGAAAGGCCGGGTCGTCATGACCCGGCCTTTCCTTCATTTGATGACTGTTCTCAGAGGATTGCTCTCAGAGCGCGATCTCCCGGTCCGCCACGGCAGCCGACAGGTCGGTGTCGTGGGTGACCAGCAGCAGCGAGGCCCCGCTCTCGTCGATCTCGCTCATCAGCGCGTCGACGGTCTGCTCCTGGGTGACCAGGTCGAGCCGCGAGGTGGCCTCGTCGGCGAAGACGAGCGCAGGACGAGGCAGCATCGCCCGCACGACCGCGATCCGCTGCAGCTCACCACCGGAGACCTGTCCCGGTCGGCGGCGCAGGATCTCGTAGGGCAGGCCGAGCCGCTCCAGCGACGCACGCACCTCCGCCTCGCCCACACCATGGCGCCGCATCACGTCGCCGAGCGCCTTCTCCAGGCTCACCTGCTGCGGGAAGGAGAGCGCCGGGTCCTGGTAGAGCTTCTGCAGCCTTCCCCGGCCCACCCCTTCTCCGTACGTCACCGACCCCGCGTCGAGCCGGGTCAGCCCGAGCAGCGCGTTGCCGAGCGTCGTCTTGCCCGCGCCGCTGGGCCCGGTGATCGCGACCCGCTCACCGGCCTTGATCTCGAGGTCGAGGCCCTCGAAGACCGGCCCGTGGGCGTACGCCTTCGCGAGGCCCGAGGCGCCGACCAGGAGCTCGCTCCCGCCGGGCGCCTGCGAACGCATCCAGGGGTGGTCCCAGCGTGAGGGCTCAGCGGCCAGCAGGCGTCGGGTGTAGTCGCCGGTGGGCGTGGTCAGCACATCCTCGGCCGGCCCGGACTCGACCACGGCCGCCTCGCGCATCACCATCACCTCTCCCCCGAGCCGGCGAGCCAGGCGCAGGTCGTGGGTGATGGTGAGCAGCAGGCCACCCTCGTCGAGGTGGCTGAGCAACAGGTCGGCGAGCTGGTCGACCGACGCCCGGTCGAGGCCCTTGGACGGCTCGTCGAGGATCAGCAGCCTGGCCCCGCCGATGGTCGCCGCGGCGTACGCGACCCGCTGGGCCATGCCGCCCGAGAGGGTGTGCGGGTAGGCACCGCCCGCGTCGGCCAGCCCGACCTGGCCCAGCCGGTGGTCGGCGGCCCGGGCCGCGGAGAGGCTGCGTGGCGACCAGCCCGGTGCGCCCTCGGCGACCTGGGCGCGCACCCGCATGGTCGGGTCGAGCGCGAGCGCGGGCTCCTGCGGAAGCAGGGCGACCTCGCGGCCCCACAGCTTCCGCCGGCCGTCCCTGTCGGCGAGGTCGAAGGACTCGTCCCCGACCGTCAGCGACCCCTCGGCAGCCAGCTCTGCCGGAAGCGTACCCATGAGCGCGTGGGCGAGCACCGACTTGCCCGAGCCGCTCTCGCCGACGATCGAGAGCGCACGCCCGGCCTCGATCCGCACCTCGGGTACGTCGGCGAGGACGAGCGATCCGGTGCGTACGACCACTCCGGTGGCTTTCAGGTTCATCGCCCCTCCTCCGGGGATCGCAGCCCGAGCAGGCAGACGGTGAGCAGGAACAGGACCCCGACCGGGGCCAGCGGCATCCACGGCGCCGCGTCGTAGAACGGGAACGACTCGGTGATCATCAGGCCCAGCTCGGCGCGTGGCGGCTGGAGGCCGACCTTGACGAAGCCGAGCGTCGACATCGCCAGGATCGAGGTGACCATGCCGAGCGAGGCCAGCGTCACGAGCAGCGGGCGCAGTGCCGGCCACAGGTGGCGACGGACGACGTGGGTCCAGCCGAGCTGCAGCAGCCCGGCCGCCTCCACGGCGGGTGAGCCGAGCACCAGGGCGCTGCGTGCCCGCACCACCCGGAAGAACTCCACCCACTGCACCAGCGCGAGCCCGACGTAGAGCGCCACCATGCTCCCGGGTGCGGCGAGCGCCGAGACCAGCAGCACCACGAGCAGCGCCGGTACTGCCACGAAAGCCTCCGAGACCGAGCGCAGCAGCGCGTCGACCCAGCCGCCGAACCAGGCCGAGGCGACCCCGGCGACGCAGCCGAGGACCAGCGCGGTCGCCACGCACACCAACGCGAGCAGCAGCGAGACCCGAGTGGCGTGCGCTACCCGGGAGGCGACGCTACGCCCGTAGTCGTCGGTCCCGAGCGGGTCCGACAGCGACGGCGGCTGCAGGTAGCGAGCCAGGTCCTGGCTCGCGGGGTCGGGCAGCACCAGCGGCCCGACCAGCGCGAACGCGGCGATCAGGACCAGCCCACCGACAGCGGCGATCCGGGTCCACGACCGCTGCGGCCGGGTGCCGAGCGTCTGTTCCAGCATCAGCATGCTCATGCGGCCACCGCCCGTCCCCGCGGCCGCGGGTCGAGCCAGGCGACGGCAAGGTCGACCAGCGTGTTGACCAGCACGATCAGCAGCGCCAGCACCAGCGCGGACGCCTGCAGCACCGGGATGTCACGCCAGAAGACGGCGTGGACCAGCGAGTGGCCCAGCCCGTCCCAGGCGAAGAGGCTCTCCACGACGACGACTCCTTCGATCAGCACGACGAACTGCACCCCGAGGTACGGCACCAGCACGACCGCGGCGTTGCGCACCACGTGTCTGACCAGCACCCACCTCTCGGCCAGCCCCTTGGTCTGGGCGAACTCCACGTACGCCGAGCCGCGGACCTCCACGACGGCGTCCCTGGTCACCCGCGCGATGAGCCCGGAGAGTCCGAGCCCCAGGGTCAGTGCGGGCAGCACGATGCTCCCGCCGCCGTGCCCGACCGCCGGGAAGAGCCCCAGCTGCGCCGAGAGCACGATCATCAGCAGCAGCCCCAGCAGGAACGGTGGCACGGCACGTACGCCGGCGACCCACAGCGATGCGAACCGGTCGGCGATCCCGCCCGGCCGGCGGGCGGCCACGACCCCGATCCCGGCACCCAGGACGACCGCGATCACGATCGCGAGCCCGGCGAGCTGCAGCGTGCCCGCCAGGTAGAACCCGACCTCCTCGAGCACCGGCTGGGAGGTGACCAGCGACCGGCCCAGGTCGAGCTGGAGGAGGTCGACCACCCATGCGCCGAGCTGCTGCCACAGCGGCTGGTCGAGTCCCAGCTCGTCGCGCACCTGGGCGGCCGCGGCCGCGTCGACCATGTCGTAGCCGTAGCGCCCCGCCGCGATCCGGTAGGCGATGTCCCCCGGCAACCGCTGGGTGATCACGAAGCAGAGCGCCGATACGCCGACCGCCACCGTGAGAGCCTGCGCCGCCCGCCGGACGAGGACGCCCCCGACGACCCGCGTCCTCACGACGCCAGCTCGACGTCGGTGATCCGCCAGGTGGTCTCGAGGGAGTCCAGGACGAACCCGTCGACCCGGTCGCTGACCGCGGCGTTCATCCGGTACCACGCGACCGGGACCAGCGGCAGCTGCTCCTGAGCCGCCCGCACGATCGTCTCGCGGTGCGCGGAGCCCTCGGCACCTTCGGCTCCCGTCGTCAGCGCGGCCACGGCCTCCGCGACGGCGGGGTCGCTCCAGCCCATCGCGCCCCAGTCGGACCCACCCTCACCGAAGGTGTCGGCGACGGTGGGCAGCGGGTCGGTGACCAGCGCGAAGAACTGGGCGACGAGCGCCATCTGAAGAGTGCCGTCGGCGTGCTTGGCCGGAATCTCGCTGGAGTTGGAGACCTCGACGTCCACCTGCACGCCGACCTTGGCGAGCTCGGCCTGGATGGCGGTTGCCAGCGCCGGCAGCTCGGGCCGGTCGGGGTAGGTCAGCAGCTCGAGCCGCAGCGGGTCGCCGTTCTTCGTGAGAGTGCCGTCGGCGCCGGCCTTCCAACCCGCGTCGGCCAGCAGCGCCTTTGCACCCTCGGTGTCGTAGGTCAGCGGCTCGAGGTCGGCGTCCCAGTCCTTCAGGGTCGGCGGCATCAGCTGGGTCGCGGCGAGCTCCTTCTCCCTCAGCACCGCCTCGGCGATCGCCTCCCGGTCCAGCGCCAGGCTGATCGCCTGCCGGACGCGTACGTCCTTCAGCGCCGGGTCACCGGCGTTCATCTTCATGTGGATCGTGCGGGGCTGCAGGGTCGAGGCCATGTCCACGCCGTCGGTCTTCTCCACCCGCTCGCGACCGGCCGGCTCGAGGCCGAAGACCACGTCGGCCTGGTCGCTGGTGGCCATCACCGCGCGGCTCTCGGCGCGGCCGACGGCCTGGAAGGAGACCTTCTCGACGTCGGGCTCCTCGCCACGCCAGTCGGCGACACGTACGGTCTCGATGCGGGAGGGCATCTGGATCGTCTCGATCCGGTAGGGCCCGGTGCCGATGACGTCCTCGACCTTCCCCTCCTCGTCGTAGGCCGAGGGGGCCAGGATCGCGGTGCTGTAGTGGCTGAGCACCGCAGGCAGGGAGACGTAGGAGTCGGCGAGCTCGATCACCACCGAGCCGCCCTCGGCGCGGATCGCCTCGACGCCGACATCGGCCAGCGGGCTGGCAGCCTCGGCTTCGACCTTCTCGAGAACGGCGACGACGTTCTCGGCGGTCATCGGCTCGCCGTCGTGGAACTCGGCGTCCTCGACCAGGTCGAAGGTCCAGGTCCTGTTGTCGTCCTCGGCCGCCCACGACGTGGCCAGGCCGGGCGCGAGAGCACCGTCGACGTCGGCGGTCACCAGGGTCTCGGTGACCTGGAGCCGGGTGAAGAAGTAGCCGTCCGCGGACGACTCGAGGCTGTGCAGCTCGAACGGTCCGGCGATGCGCAGCGTGTCGGTCGGGCTCGCGGATCGTGAGCCGCAAGCGGTCGCCGTGAGGACGACGGCCGCGAGGACCGCGACGCCTCGCAGGTGGGGGCGGATGTGCATGTTTGGTGCCTTCCAGTCAGGTGACGCGCCGAACCCTAAATGAGAATGATTCCCATCTGCAACTTGGCTGACGGAGATCCAGCAGACAGACGTCGGCCCCGCAGCTCACAGAGCTGCGGGGCCGACCTTCAGGGCGGGCCGGAGTCAGCCCTGGCGTGCCTTGAGGCGCGGGTTGCGCTTGTTGATGACGAAGACCCGGCCGCGGCGGCGTACGACCTGGGAGCCGGGCTGGTTCTTCAGCGACCGGATGGAGTTGACGACCTTCATGGGACTATCCCTTCGTGCTCGTGTAGGGCAGCAGCGCGACCTCGCGGGCGTTCTTGATCGCCTTGGTCACCGCGCGCTGCTGCTGCGGGGTGAGTCCGGTGACGCGGCGCGAGCGGATCTTGCCGCGGTCGGAGATGAACGTACGCAGCAGCTGCACGTCCTTGTAGTCGACGTAGGTCACGTCCGGCGCCAGCAGTGGCTTGCGCCGCTTGCGGACGGGAGACGGCGGTCGTTTGGGCATCGGATCGGCTTCCTCTCAGCAGAGGCTCTCAGCGGAGCCTGGCGGGGTCGACGTAGCCGAGCTGGACCGCGCGGACCAGACGACGGGGCACGTCATAGCTCTGGCCGTCGACGGTCACCGGCACGAGCGCGACCGGAGTCGCCTTCCAGCTAGACCGGCGGTGGCGGGTGTTGCTGCGCGACATCTTGCGCTTGGGTACGGCCATATCGGCCTCCTTCGGGGTGGTGGATGCGATTCAGGCGGCGCGGCCGATAGGGCCGAGCCAGTCCTCGAGCCCGTCCCAGGACTCCTCCCAGATCTGGCCGCGCTGGGCGATCTCCTGGTCGGTGAGCAGGGCGCGCTCGAAGGCCCGCGGGATCTCGTCGGCCTCGTCGTCGATGCCGATCACGACGATCCGGGTGAGCCGCTCGGTGCGACCCCACTTCTGGGTCGAGCCCACGCTCGCCTGGCCACCGGCCCCGTCCCAGACGCAGATGTCGTCGGGGCGGGTCGGCACCCAGAAGCAGCCGCGCGAGCGGCGGGGGCCACCACCGAGACGCTCCAGCTCCTCCTGGAACCGGACCGGGTGGATCGGGCGCTCCGAACGCAGGTCGAGCCGCCAGGCGCCACCCTCGGGCAGCGGCGGCAGCGCGTTGCGACGCACCTCTGCGACCCAGGCCTCGACCGCGTGGTGGCGGTGCCCGCCGGCGACCAGGCCGGCCGCATCCAGGAGCGAGGGGTCGGTCACCACCGGGATACCCGGCCGGGCGAGCGTCGCGACCAGCGACTCCTCCTCGGGATCGGGGGTCTCGGTGATGCTGACGACGTCGGCGTACTCGACGATCGCGCTGGCGGCCTCGGCGACGCCGCGCCGGTCGTCCTCGGAGGTGGCCAGCCCACGCTCGTCGAGAAGGTCGGGACCGAGCAGGTCCTCGGCGACGGTCGCGCCCTCGAGCGCCGCGACGACGGCGGCGATCGAGATGTGCGGAGCCATCCGCGGGGCCCAGGCGAGCACCCGGCAGACCTGGATCGCCTCGGCTGCGACCGGCAGGCAGGCCACGATGCTCCCCCATCGACCCTGTGCCGCCAGGCGCTCGAGCGTCGGCACGATGTCCTCGCGGATCGCGCAGGCCACGCAGGCGTGGGCGAGGTTGATCTCCTCGTGCTCGATCACGCCGGTCAGGTCACTGACGACGCGGGTGAGGAGCTGGCGCTCTGGGTCGATGATGTGGCGCACCATGACCGCGTCGGGGAGGCCGAACTGGAGCGAGATGGTCGCCGAGAGCATCGCGCTCTCCGCGACCCCGCTCACCAGGATCACCGGCACCTTGGGGCGCGAGAGGTTGCGGGGAGACCGCGGCCGAGGCGTGCTCATCGCGCCACCTCCGTTGCGCAAGCGCCAGAATACGGACGCGGCGCGCTGAGATTTTCGATTGTCGCTCGCTGACGCTCGCTCATCGGCCACGCCCGTAGCGGCGCTTGAACCGCTCGACCCGTCCCTCGGTGTCGACGACGCGGCCGCGTCCGGTCCAGAACGGGTGGCTGGCGCTGGAGACGTCGACGTCGACGACCGGGTAGGTCTCGCCGTTCTCCCAGGTGACCCGCTCGTGGTCGTCGGCGAGACGCTCGAGGATCGTCGACTGCATCAGGAAGAGCGTGTCCGCCGAGCGGTCGCGGAAGACGACCGGCCCGGAGACGGGGTGGATGCCTTGCTTCATGGGGACCTCCCGTTGTGGTTAATGATAACGGTTCTCATTCTACACACAGGGTGGCGTTCCGCTCATATCGAGGCGCGACTCAGCCGTCGGCGGTGTGGGTGTGCATGCGTACGCCGTCGCTGTTGAAGATGCTCAGCACCTGCGCCGGGCGAGACCCGGTCGCGAAGATCGCGTGCGGCACCCGGGTGTCGAACTCGGCGGCCTCGCCGCGGGTCAGGACCAGGTCGCGGTCGCCCAGCAGCAGCCGCAGCTTGCCGGAGATGACGTAGAGCCACTCGTAGCCGTCGTGGACCCGCGGCTCCGGCACCTCGGTCACCGGCTCGTAGGTGATCTTGAAGGTGTTGACCGGCGATCCCTCCGGAGTCAGCGGCGCGATCTCCATGCCGTCACGGCGGATCACCGGCCGGCGCACCCGCGGGTCCGGGACCGACGGCGTGACCAGGCTGTCGAGACCCACGCCGAGGTGGCGGGTCAGCGGGATCAGCAGCTCCAGGCTCGCCTGCCGCTTGCCCGACTCGAGCCGGGACAGCGTGCTCGGCGACATCTCCGCCATCGCGGCCAGCTGGTCCAGCGTCCATCCCTTGCTGTGCCGGATCGCCCGGATCCGCGGGCCGACCTGCTTGAGCTCGTCGATCATGTGCTCCATCTCCCATTTGCCATTTCCGCAAGAACCCTTGCCGTTCTTTCATTGTGCCACTGAACTGGAGGCATGACCCAACACCCCGAACACTTCGACGCGATCGTCATCGGCGGCGGTGCCGCCGGCCTCTCCGCGGCTCTCATGCTCGGCCGCTCCCGCCGCAGGACCCTCGTGGTCGACTCCGGCCTCCCCCGCAACCGCTTCGCGGCACACATGCACGGCGTACTCGGCCACGAGGGCATCGACCCCACCGACCTGCTGCGCAAGGGACGCGAGGAGCTGGCTACGTACGACGTGGGGATCCGTCCCGGGCGCGTCGCCCGCCTCGACGAGACCGAGCACGGCGTGAGCGTCCTCCTGGAGGACGGCGAGCGGCTCACCGGCCGGATCGCGATCGTCGCCACCGGCGTCACCGACGAGCTTCCCGGCATCCCCGGCCTGGCCGAGCGCTGGGGCGCCACCGTCCTGCACTGCCCCTACTGCCACGGCTGGGAGGTGCGCGACCGGCGGATCGGCGTCCTGACCACCTCACCGCTCGGGATGCACCAGGCGCAGCTCATCCGGCAGTGGAGCGACGACGTCGTCGTCTTCACCGCCGGGCTAGGCCCACTCGAGGAAGCCGACGAGCAGCGGCTGCTGTCGCGCGGGATCACCCTCGTGACCTCTCCGGTCACCGAGGTCCTCGGCGAGGGCGACCGGGTCACCGCGGTGCGCACCGCGGACGGGCTGACCACCGAGGTCGGCGCCATCTTCACGGCCGGCACTCTGCGCCCGCACGACGACTTCCTGACCCACCTCGGCCTCGACCGCTCCGACACACCGGTCGGCAGCTTCCTCGCCGTCGACGCGACCGGCAAGACCAGCAGCGACCGGATCTGGGCGGTCGGCAACGTCTCCAACCCGATGGCCAACGTCCCGATCAGCATGAGCGCCGGCACCATGGCCGGCAGCGTCGTGAACATGACCCTGGTCACCGACGACTTCGACCGCGCGCAGGCCGAGCCCGCCGCGGTGGACTTCTGGCAGGAGAGGTACGCCGGCAGCGACCGCATCTGGTCCGGCAAGGTCAACACGGTGCTCGGTGACATCGCCTCCGGCATCGAGCCCGGGACGGCCCTCGACCTGGGCTCCGGGGAGGGCGCCGACGTGATCTGGCTGGCGCAGCAGGGCTGGCGAGCCACCGGCATCGACATCTCCGAGAACGCCGTCACGCGCGGACGCGAGGCCGCGGGGGCTGCCGGGCTGAGCGAGGACCAGGCGAGGTTCGTGGTCTCCGACCTCTCCTCGCCGGCCGACCTCGACGGGAGCTACGACCTGGTCACCGCCAGCTTCTTCCACTCCCCCGTCGAGCTGCCGCGCACCGACATCCTGCGGCGCGCGGCCGAGCTGGTGAGCCCGGGCGGACACCTCCTGGTCACCTCCCACGCGGCCGCACCCCCGTGGGCCGACGCGGCCGCGCACGAGCACCGCTTCCTCGACGCCAAGGAGGAGCTGGCCGAGCTCGGCCTGCCCGAGGAGAGCTGGGAGACGGTCGTCCTCGAGCACCGGCACCGTCCCGTGACCACCCCGTCCGGCGAGGAATCCACCCTCGAGGACGCCGTGGTCCTGCTCCGTCACCGGTGATCGCCAGGTGGAGCGTCAGGCGGCGCCGCAGCTCTCGGTGAGGAACTCGCCGAGGCGCTCGTAGGCGAGGTTCTGCGCCTCGCCGCGCTCCAGCGGGTCTTCACCGCGGCCGGTGCGCAGAGCGTCCTCGATCATCATCCGCACGCCCTCGACAGCGGCCGCCGGCGTACGTTCCGGGACACCCATCGACTGCAGGCTCGTCGCCGCCAGACCGAGCGCGGTCTCGTTCTCGTCGTTCGGGGTGGACATCTGGGTCGCGTGGGCGTTCGCCATGGTCTGTACGGCGCCGCAGAACTCCTCCAGCGAGGCGACCGGCCCCGCGGCGACCGGAGCGGCCGACGAGGGCGCACCCGAGGGGGCGGAGACCGCCGGAGCGTCTCCACCGCCGAGGTCGCGGGTGAGCACCACGACACCGATCGCGACCGCGATGAGCACACCGACGATGAGCGCACGCGGCGGGTGCGGGAGTCGGTCCCGCCAGGTCGGCTCACGCTGCGCCTCGGCCCGGCGGGCGGGGTTGCCGGAGCGCCTCGGGTCACTCGGGGCGCGACTCACCGGGGCGCTCACTGGTAGGTGTTGGCCGGCGCCTCGCGCGGCTCGACGGAGGCGGCCTCGATGGCCGTCTCCGACTTGCCGCCCGGCGCGGTGCCCTCGACCCAGCGACCGGTGACCGCGACCCAGGAGTCGCGCTCCGGGGCGTCGTCGTAGTCCTCGACCCGCACCCGCGAGGCGCTCGCGTCGGCGGCGCAGCAGGCGATGGCGATGCGGGTCACGTACCAGTTGCCGCTCTCGTCGGTGCTGACGAAGCCGGTGAGACGTACGTCGCGGTCCTTGATCGTCGCGCCGTCCTCGACCCCGGCACGCCACATGAACTCGGCGACCTCGACGTCGACAGGCCCGTCGGACGCGGGCAGCGGCAGGATCTCGGCATCGGGGGCCGCCGCGACCGGGTCGTCAGCACGCCGCTCGGCGAGGTAGGCGCCCAGCGACGGCGGGCTGGCCACGAAGACGATCACCCCGGGAATGATCGCCAGCCAGGTCATCGCCGGGACCTTGTGGTCGTGGGCATCGTGGTCGTCGCCGCCCTCGCCGTCGTGCTCGCCCGGCGCGGGGCGCAGCAGCATCCACACGGTCAGCCCGAGCAGCACCACGCCGGTGGCGACCAGCGGCCACTTCATCCAGCCGGTCACGTACCTCAGATAGCCGTCGCCGAGGGAGAGCCGCAGCAGGACCGCCCCGAGGAAGCCGACGACCAAGGCCTGAGTTGTACGTGTCACAGCAGCCACCATCCGATGCCGACGGCGGAGGCGACCGCCGTGATGATCACCAAGGGTACGAAGCGAAGCGCGAAGCCCATGCCGAACTGGCCGGCCTCCATCGAGGCGAGCTTGATGTCCATCGCCGGACCGACGACGAGGAAGACCAGCTTCGCGGTGTCGGAGAAGGCGGTGAACGAGGCCGCGACGAAGGCGTCGGACTCCGAGCAGAGCGCCACGATGAACGCGAACAGCGCCAGCGTGGCGATCCCCAGCACCGCCTGACCCGCGACGGTGTTGACCACCGAGCGGGGTACGAAGGTGTTGACCGCCGCGGCCAGCATGGCGCCGAGCACCAGGAAGCCGGACGCGTGCAGGAAGTCGTGGCTGACGTTGCCGAGGAACGAACGCCCGTGGGCGTGCTCGTCGCGGCCAAGGTTGGTCAGCCGCTCGAGCAGCAGCTTGCCGCGGGCGAGCATGATCCAGCCGACCGCGACCGCCGTGATCAGCGACGCCAGGAAGCGCGCCAGCACCATCACCGGCTGGCCGGGGAAGGCGACTGCGGTCGAGACCAGCACCGCCGGGTTGACCGCGGGCGCGGCCAGCAGGAACGTCAGCGCGACGGCCGGCGCCACCCCGCGGCGGATCAGCGAGTTGGTCACCGGCACCGCGGCGCACTCGCAGCCCGGCAGCCCGATCCCGGCCAGGCCGGCGACCGGGACACCGAGCGCCGGGCTCTTGGGCACGATCTTGCTCAGCGCCTTCTCCGAGAGGAAGGTCGAGATGACGGCGCTGAGCAGCACGCCACCGAGCAGGAACGGAGCCGACTGCACCACGATGGCGACGAAGATCGTGCCCCAGGTGTTGAACAGGTCATGGTCCAGCAGCGGCAGCAGCCACCGTTGGGAGAGCAGGATGACGAGCAGGACGATCGCCACGACCTCTGTCTGCCCCAGCCTGAACCCAGGCTTCTCGGCTGTCCGCACTGGGGTCTTCGTACTCATGGAGCAGGTTTTTAGCACAGCCCGATGACGGCCGGGTTGCGCCTCGCCGACTCGGAACGATTCTCGTTAGGAACTCACCAGCTGGACTTGGTGATCCCCGGCAGATGCCCCTTGTGCGCGAGCTCGCGGAACCGGATCCGGGACACGCCCGCCTTGCGCAGATAGCCCCGCGGCCGGCCGTCGACCTGGTCGCGGTTGCGCAGGCGTACGGGTGAGGAGTCGCGCGGGAGACGGGACAGGGCGCGGACCGCCTCGGCCTGCTCGGCCGAGCCCGGCTCGGCGGTGCGGATGCGCTCCTTGATCTCGGCCCGGCGTGCTGCGTACCGCTCCACGATCTCGCGGCGCTTGGCCTCGGCCGCGATCTTGGACTTCTTGGCCATCAGACGCATCCCCCTCGGGCGAGCATCTCGGCGACGACGGCGTCGATGCCGCGTACGTCGATCCGCTTGATCGCCTGGGTGCTGAGCCGCAGCGTGACCTTCCGACCCAGGCTGGGGACGTAGTAGGTCTTCTTCTGCAGGTTCACCTCCCAGCGTCGCCGGGTCGCCTTCTTGGACCAGGGGCGGTTGTTGCCGAAGCCGGGGCGGGCTCCGGTGACCTGACACGTGCGTGACATGGCAGCCTTTCGTCTTATTGGGAATCGTTCCCATTATGGCACAGGCGCCGCATGCGGTGTCATCGACCGCCCTGCTGACGGTGCCACTGGGCAGGGGATCCATACCGATACCGACTAACATGACGCCCATGGCACCAACCCAGCAGGTCAAGCGGCGCGCAACCAACCAGGGCGCCGCGGTGAAGGAAGCTCTCGCCGCCGAGGACACCTTCCGCAGCGCCCAGGACGTCTACGCCACGCTGCGAGCCAACGGCGAGAAGATCGGCCTCTCCACGGTCTACCGCCACCTGCAGATCTTCGTCGACGACGGACTCGCCGACGTGATCCACAAGCCCGACGGTGAGTCCACCTACCGGCTGTGCGGCGACGCGTCCACGACCCATCACCACCACCTGGTCTGCCGCAGCTGCGGCAAGGCCGTGGAGATCGAGGGCCCGGCCGTGGAGACCTGGGCCGACAAGGTGGCGGCGCAGAACGGCTTCACCGACGTCAACCACACCGTGGAGATCTTCGGCCTCTGCGCCGCCTGCGCCGCCTCCTGACTCAGCTGCGCCGACGCACCGCGCCCAGCGCGACGTCGACCATCAGAAACGCGATCAGACTGATCCCCAGCAGCGGGACGAACCAGCCGACGAGCGCGGTCACCGCGATGCCGCCCACGAGCACGGGCACCGGCAGCCGGCGCCAGGCGCCGCGCGGCACCGGCCGGCCGAACCGCAGCCGGCTCGCGCCGCGTGGCCGCCGCAGCCACCACATCCGGTAGCCGAGCAGGGTCATCACGATCAGCCCGATCGCCAGCGCCGCGAGCGCCAGCTGGTTGGCGATGCCGAACAGGATGCCCATGTGGGCGCCGATGACCCAGTCGGTCAGCTTGGCCATGACCGGCCAGTCGGCGAAGTCGACCCGGTCCAGCATCTTGCCCGTGGCGGGGTCCACGCTGATCGCGTCGTAGCCGGTCGGCCAGTCGCGCTTGTTCTCCGCCGCCGTCCATGCGCTGGCGCCGTCGGCCGGCGGAACCAGGTAGAGCGGGTCGCCCAGCCCGGCGTCCCGCGCGGCGGCGAGGACTCCGTCGACACCGGCCCCGTCGGAGAAGACCGCATCAGGGTCCTCGACGCCTGCCGCCGGCCCCGAGGAGCCGTGGTGCGCGTGCTCGTCCGAGGCGCCGCCGGTGTGCAGGGATGTGGCCGGTGTGGGCTCGGTCCACGACAGCGCGGTACGCACCTCGCCGATGTTCGCCCCGGCGAAGCGTGACCAGGTCAGCCCCGAGACCGACAGCGCCAGTACGCCCAGCAGGACCCACACGCCGATGACGGCGTGCCACGACATCACCCGGGAGCGTCCGGTGGCCGCCGGGTCGGGCGTGGCCAGCCGGCTCATCCGCCGGTCTCGGCGTCCCTTGCCGATCCACAGCATCAGCCCGCCGAGGGCCACCACCCACAGCCAGCTCGCGGCGAGCTCGCTGTAGTGGCGCCCGAAGGCGCCCAGGTGGAGGTTTGCGGTGCAACTCGTCGAGCCAGGCGCGGAAGCCGAGCCACTGCCCGTAGCTGCGTACCTGGCCTTCCACACCGGCGGTATAGGGGTTCACGAAGACCGACATCGCATAGTCGTCGGGCACGGTCTCGTCGGCGAAGACCACCCGGGTGCTTCGGTCCGCGGCGGGCGGCACGTCGACGCGGAGGATGTCGCCGTCGGGGTGGCTGGCGCGGGCCGCGGCGACCTGCTCGGCCAGCGTTGCCTGATCTCCTGACGGGGTGACGTGGGTCAGGTCGCGGTAGGCGATCTGCTCGACCTGCGGGGCGATCGTGTAGAGCAGCCCGGTCACCGAGGCGACCAGGATGAACGGGGCGACCAGCACCCCGGCGTAGAAGTGCAGCCGCAGCACGAGCGGACGGATCATCGGCCACCAGCCGGGCCCGGGGCTCGACGGCTCGATCTGTGACTCTGCTGGAGGGGCGGTCTGGAACTGCGTCGGAACGGACATTCGAGGTTTCTCTTCTCGCGAATCTTCGGGTACGCAAGACAGCCACCGGGACTCACCCGGTGGTGCTCGCAGAGGGATCTCAGAGGCCGGCCGGCCTCGGCGGTCCCCTTCGCGGAGAGACATGGGCCCACAGGGCCGGTCGTGGGACGAACTGTGTTGACTCGGCGAGCAGGCGGCCGGCGACCGCGACCCGCGGCATCGGGAGGCTGCGTACGGCAACGGCGAGGGCCTTGCGGTGCAGCACCCAGACGACGACGGAGAGGACGGCGGCGCAGGCGTGGGCCAGGAGCATCGCGGCGCCGTCGGCGGAGCCGAGCGAGGTGCCGACTGCGTGATGGTGCTCGGCGCCGGGGGCCGCGGAGAACGCCGCGAAGACCTCGTGGAGCCCCAGCTGGGACAGTCCGGCCAGGACGGCACCGGCGAGGAGTCTGACCCGGCGCTGCAGCACCACGATGCCGGCGCCGAAGACGGCCAGGGCCGCCGCGGCCAGCCAGCCGGCGCTCGGCAGCGCGCCGCCCGCGGCCAGGTGGGCCAGGGCCGCACCGGTCATGATCTCGAGCGTGGCGAGCAGGGAGAGCGACACGCTTCCACGCGTCGGCCTCACCACTCGCAGCTCCACGCGCAGCACCGTATCCCGACGGCGCGCTCAGAGCTCGTTGGCCGCGCCCTCGACGAGGAAGGTCGGATACTGACCCTGGTCCTCGTCGTCGGTCGGGATCACCGGGCTCACCGGCGTGCACGCGAGGGTCCGCACCTCGCAGCTGACGACCTGCTGCGCGCGCAGTACGTTGAGGGCGTCCTGGTCGATGCGCTGCGCGACGCCGAAGAACGTGTCCTGGTCACTCCACCCGGCCAGCGTGAAATGACCCCAGGGAGCATCGATCGGGCGTTGGTCCCCGGTCGCTGCGTCGTACGCGACGGCCTGGGTGGGCCACTCGCTGGTGTCGAAGATCGTGCTGCGGTCCGGGGAGAGCAGCCCCAGCCCGGACAGCCAGGTGTCGGCCACCTCCCGGCGCCGGCCCTCGCCTTCGAGATAGACGTGGAAGCCATCGGGGAAGAGGGTCTCGGCAAAACCCTCGTAGACCTCCCCGTCGGGGCCCTCGCTCGCCTGCGTCGTGGAGCCGTCCTCGAGATCGATGGTGGTTCGGTCGAAGAAGAGGCGCTCGTCGCTCACCCCGATCAGCAGGGGCATGATCTCGCCATAGAGATCTGCCAGATCGGCGCCGCCGTCGGGCTCCTGGTCGGGAGTTCGGTAGAGCTGCTCACCGGTGCGGGTGTCGAACGCCGCCACCTGGAGCACATGGGTGCCGAACTCGTCGGTCGGGCCGCGCGACTGGTCCACCGTCGCGAAGACCGAGCGATCCGCCGACACCGCCAAGTTGCCCCAACCGACCTTCTCGACCTTCTCGGTCTCGCCCTCGGCGCTGGTGAACCACAGCGTCTCGCCACGCATCCAGTAGGCGCCGGTCGCGCCCAGCACGAACTGGTCCACGCGATCACCGAGGTCGACCGTCCGTTCCCCCACGTGCAGGGTGCCGTCGGCGTACCAGGCCGGCGCGGTGGCGTCCCACTCGGTCGGTCCAACGGGCAGCGAGAAGGGCTGCTTGCCGCCGCCGCTCGCGGTCGGGCTCTCGCATCCGGCCATCGAGAGCGAGACGAGAGCGCCGGCGACGACGGCCCAGCGCAGGTTCATCGAGCCTGCTGGACCGGCGTGTGGTTGCGGGCGAGGAGCCAGATCATGGTGCCGTAGCAGGCGATCCGCAGCACCCAGCCGAGGCCGGTGCGGAGGATGCCGAGGGCGAGGATCGCCCAGTCGCGGTCGATGGTCCCACTCCAGGCCAGGAACCAGATCGGGCCCTGGATGGCCGCGCCGATCGCTCCGGGAGCCAGGAACAGCCAGGTCAGCCGCGAGCACAGCTTGACGATCTGCTTGTCCTGGTGCCACTCGAGCGGATCGCCGCTGGCGACGCCGATGAAGAAGCCGAAGATCGGCCAGCCGATCAGGCACAGGCCGCCGACCACGACGGTGTAGCCGAGGCTGATCAGGATGCCGGGCAGGAAGTAGGCCAGCGCCTGCTCCTCGGCCGTGCCGCCCATGGACTGGGCCAGTCGCACCACCGCGAAGCCGATGAGGATGCCGAAGATGGCGTTGCCGACGTACTGCAGGCTCGAGCGCTGCACGAGCCGGACCAGCAGGAAGGCCGCGGCGGTCGCGGCCGAGGCGATCAGCGCGACCTTGAGGTCCTTGAACACCAGCCAGGCGATGGTGAAGACCAGGCCGGGTACGCCGGCCTCGAGCATGCCGCGCACACCGCCCAGCCCGGCCGACATCTGGCGGCGTACGACCGCCTCGACGGTGTCGACCGTCGGATGGTTGTGGTCGTGCTCATCGCCCTGGCCGTCGGCAGGGGGCTCAGAGGTGGGGCTCACGTGTGGTTGGCTCACTCGTTGGGGTCCGGTATCAGCTCGTAGCGGGGGTTGAACATGATGCGCTGGCCATCGGTACGGCCGATGCGGCCCTGCACCTGCAGGGACCGGCCCGGGCTGATCCCAGCGATGCGCCGGCGTCCCAGCCAGATGAGCGTCAGGGTGCCGGAGCCGTCGAACAGCTCGGCCTCCAGGGCGGGGACACCGCCGCGGGGCCGCAGTGTGATCGTACGCAACGTCCCCCGCAGTCGCACCGGCTCACGGTCGGGCGCGTCGGCGATCGAGGCGACATCCTTGGCGACGTAGGCCGCACGGATCTCGCTCGCGTCGATCGAGGCGGTGTTCGCCCACTCACTGAGCTTCGCGCGCAGCCGGCCCTTGGACACTACTGGCTCACTTCTCCACGCGACGCGCGTTGGGCGGCAGCTTCACCTCGAGCGCCTCGCCCTTGGGCTTGGCCCCCTCACCGCGACGCACGACGACCCGCTCGAGGAGCTTCTCCCACTCCTTGCCGGCGGTCGGCTCCATCGCGGGACGGCCCATCATGGTGGCACGCAGCATCCAGCGCGGGCCGTTGACGCCGATGATGCGGGTCTGCTGGACGGCCGGCTGGCCGTCGGGCAGCTTGACCTTCATCTGGGTGATCAGCTCGGTGCCCCACGGGCCCTCCAGGTCGGCGGTCGCACCGCCGCGCTGCTGGACGTCCTCGCGCAGCATCGGCAGCGACTCGGTCCACAGGTCGCCGTTGCGGGGCGCGGCGAAGGCACGCAGCTCCATGGCGCCGTCCTCGGCGGTCAGCATCACGGCCGCGATCTGCCCGGACTTCTCGTCCACCTGCAGGCGCAGCTCCTTGCCCGGCGCCGGCGCGAGCATCATCGAGCCGAGGTCCACCCAGTCGCCGGTGATCAGCCCGTCGGGGACGGAGTCGATGTCGAACGGCCCGACCTCTGGAGCAGCCGGCACCGGCCGCTCGGGAGCCATCGGCCCGTCCTCGACCGGTGCAGATGGCTCTCCCCGGTGGGAGGGCGTGGACTTGCGACGGAACTTCACGACCATCTGCTTTCAGGTTGCGGTGATTCTCTGAGGAGACTTATCTAACACTGATCCCTCAGCGCTTGGAGAAGCCCCCTGTAGAACCGTATCCCCCATCTCCACGAACGGAGTCGGGCAATTCGGAGACCTCGACGAACCGAGCCTGCTCGACGCGCTGGATCACCAGCTGGGCGACCCGGTCGCCGCGGCACAGCTCGATCGCCTCGACAGGGTCCAGGTTGATCAGCGCCACCTTCACCTCGCCGCGGTAGCCGGCGTCGACGGTGCCGGGGGCGTTGACGATGGACAGCCCGTGCTTGGCGGCCAGCCCGGAGCGCGGGTGCACCAGGCCGACGTACCCCTCCGGCAGCGCCATCGCGATCCCGGTCGGCACCAGTGCGCGCTCCCCCGGCTTCAGGCTCACGTCCACGGTCGTCCGCAGGTCGGCTCCGGCATCGCCCGGGTGGGCGTACGCAGGTGGCGGCAGCTCGGTGTCGAGACGGACCAGGGCTACTTCTAGATCAGACACAACCCGCACCCTAGATGCTCTACGGCTCACCCGATTCGTGACTCCCTTGACCGACGTGAAAAACTCACGATTCGTGAGCACCCCGGCGTACGACGAGCGACTGACCGTGCCGCTGCGGTGGTGGGTCCAGGGCGTCATGTTCCTGGCGACCCTGTGGATCGCGGTCATCCTGTGGGTTCCGGCCGCGCTCGCCTGGGGCATCACCGCGGCGATCGTCGGCCTGTTCGCGCTGGCCATGATCGTCTACGGCAACGCCAGGATCACGATCGCCGACGGCGTCCTGCGTGCCGGGCCCGCCCGGATCGAGGCGCGCTTCCTCGGCGAGGCGGTCGCCCTCGACGAGGCCGAGGCACATCACCTGGCGGGGCGCGACGCCGACGCCAGGGCGTACCTGCTCCTTCGACCCTACCTCAAGCGCGCGGTGCGGGTCGCCATCGACGACCCGGCCGACCCGGCGCCCTACTGGCTGCTCTTCACCCGCCACCCGGTGGCGCTCGCGAAGACCGTCAACGCGCTCCGAGCGAGTCTCTGAGCGGCAACCTCCCGGCCATGGCCTAGGCTCGAGTTATGTCCAAGTCCACCAAGGCTGACAAAGCCGACAAGGCTGACAAGGTCTGGGCGATCATGGCCCTCGTCAGCGGAATCGGGGCCGCAAAGGTCACGAACAAGGTCCTCTCCACCGGCTGGAAGGCGTCCACCGGACGCAAGCCACCGGCGAACCCCGCCGACCCCGACATACGCCTCGTGGAGGCCGTGCTCTGGTCGGCTGCAACCGGCGCCACCGTCGCGCTCGCGCGGATGTTCGCCCAGCGGCGTGCGGCCAACTACTACGTCAAGTCGGTCGGTCGGCTGCCCAAGCAGCTGGAGAAGGACGAGCGCTGAGTCAGCAGATCCTGAGATAGCAAGAAGGCCGCACGGGTTCCGTGCGGCCTTCCTCTTTCGGCCTGGCTCGCGCCGGGCTTTCCGCCGAGTCGGCGCGTTTGCACAGAGCGCTTGCTAGCGCAAGCTATGCAAACCCGCCGACTCGGCGGCTTTTGACTGCGATTCACGCGCAGTCGAAACAGATCATCTTCTTCTCGTCAGCCAACTGGCTGCGGTGGTGGACCAGGAAGCAGCTCATACAGGTGAACTCGTCCTCCTGCTTCGGCTTGACCTCGACCGCGAGCTCCTCGTGGCTGAGGTCAGCTCCCGGGAGCTCGAACGACTCGGCCGCCTCGGCCTCGTCCTCGTCAACCTTGCCCGAGTTCTTGTCGTGACGACGAGCCTTGAGCTCTTCGATGCTCTCCTCGGACTGGTCCTCTTCATTTTTACGCGGTGCGTCGTAGTCCGTCGCCATATGCGCCACTCCCCTTCTCACTCATCTTCAGTCCCCCCGCGCGCCCCCGAGGGCAGCGGCACGGCCCGTGATTGTGCACCATCAACGCGGATTTCGCACACTCAACCGGATCCGCGTCGCCGAAACGTTCTGTCATCTGGCGGTATTCCCTATCACGGGTATAGATGAGCATCGAGTTTCGGGTGGGTGAACGCGGCTGTACCGACGGGGCTCCGGGACCTTCCCGGCCCCCGGCCGGTCATAGATCTACATCAACCAGCGGCTTTCAGTCGGGTACGACACCCGGGAGCGAGTCAACTGGCAGAAAACCGGCCTGAACAGCAGCTTTCCGTAGTTCATCGTAGCCGTGGGCTGGTGCCACGATCACGAACCGGCGACCGCCGATGCCGGTCGTCGCCTCCCAGCGAGCACCGGCGGCTTCCGCGACCAGGCCGGCCGCGGCATGGTCCCACAGGTGCAGCCCCTCCTCGAGGTAGCCGTCGAGCGTTCCCTCGGCCACCCCGCAGATGTCCAGGGCCGCCGAGCCGATGCGACGAACGTCACGTACGACCGGCAGGAACCGGACCAGTGCTTCGGCCTGAACCCGGCGGAGCTCGGCGTCGTAGGAGAACCCGGTGGCGATCAGTCGCTGCCCGAGCTCGGCGGGCTGACGTACGCGGATGGGCTCGCCGTTCTTGACCGCGGCGACCGATCCGTCGGGCTGCCGGAAGGCGGCGTAGAGGGTGCCGCGGGGCACGTCCACGACCGCACCGGCGACGACCTCGCCGGCGTACTCGGCCGCGATCGAGACCGCGTAGCTCGGCAGGCCGTAGAGGAAGTTGACGGTGCCGTCGATCGGGTCGACGATCCAGCGAACCCCGCTGGTGCCCATCGTCTCCTCGCCCTCCTCACCGAAGAAGGCGTCCTCCGGACGCTCCTGGGAGATCAGCCGCCGGATCAGCGCCTCGGTGTCCCGGTCGGCCTCGGTGACAACATCGGTCGCGGTCGACTTCGTGGCCGCCACCTCGACCACGCCGGCGGCCCGCTCGCGAACGAGATCGGCGGCCGCGCGGGCGGTCGCCACCGCGAGCGCGAGCAGGTCTCCGGCCTTGGGAATTGGGCACTGCGGTGCGGGCTGAGCCGGCGCTGGATGCTCTGTCATGGGGCCGACCCTATGCCGCGGCTGATCACCTGATCACTCGGAGTACTGGGGCGAGTCCTCTCCGGACAGGGTCGGCAGCGGCGAGCGCTGGTTGAAGCAGCAGCCTGCCGGGCAGCGGTCGGGCCCGGGGCCCAAGTCACCCACGGTGGGCCGCTCAGGGGCCCCTCCGCGCTCTGCGGCGGCGCGTTCGAGGAGCAGCTCGCGTACGGCAGCCACGAAGCGCGGGTCCTCCCCCGCGGTCGGGCTGCGGCGGGCGTGGATGCCGAGCTTCTCAGCGGTGGCCATGGCCTCGGTGTCGAGGTCGTAGACGACCTCCATGTGGTCGGAGACGAAGCCGACCGGGCACATCACCACGGCCGCGACGTCCTTGCCCGCCAGGTCCTCGAGATGGTCGTTCACGTCCGGCTCGAGCCACGGGATGTGCGGCGCGCCGGAGCGGCTGCAGTAGACGAGGTCCCACTCGTGGGTGACCCCACGCCGCTGCGCGACCTGCTCGGCGATCACCTTGGCCACGTCGAGGTGCTGGGCGACGTACGCGTTGCCGTCGGGGCCGGCGTTGTCGTTCATCGAGGTCGGGATCGAGTGGGTCACGAAGAGGATCCGCGCACCATCACGATCGTCCTCGGGCAGGTCCTCGAGAGAGGCGAGTACGCCGTCGACGACGGGCGCCACGAAGCCCGGGTGGTTGTAGTAGCGCCGCAGCTTGTCGAGCACCGGCGTCTGGTCGACTCCACCGGCGTTGTCGCACGCCTCGAAGAGGTTCTCGCGGTACTGCCGGCACGAGGAGTAGGACGAGTAGGCGCTGGTCGCGAAGACCGCCGCCCGCTTGATCCCGTCGGCCCGCATCTGCGCGACCGTGTCGCTCAGGTAGGGGTCCCAGTTGCGGTTGCCCCAGTAGACCGGCAGGTCGATCCCGTTCTCCGCCAGGTCGCTGCGCAGCGCCGCCAGGAAGGCCCGGTTCTGGTCGTTGATCGGCGACTTCCCGCCCCGATCGAAGTAGTGCTGCCCCACCTCGACCAGCCGCTCCCGCGGGATCCCCCGCCCCCGGGTCACGTTCTCCAGGAACGGCACCACGTCCTCGGTCTTCTCCGGCCCCCCGAAAGAGACGAACAGCAGGGCATCGTAGGGAGAGACATCCACCCGCCCATCATATTTCACCGTCTATGCCACAGACCAAACGCCCGCCCCTGCTGGTCGAGCCGCGAGGCCGCCCGCGGCCGAGCGTGTCGAGACCAACACGGCCCCTGTCGCGGTCGATGGGATTGTCTCGACACGCCTCCGCCTAAAGACTCCGGCGGCTCGACCAGCGGGGCTACTCGACGACGGAGGAGTAGGCCACTACGCCTCGTTTGATCAGGTCCATGGTCTGGCGTGCGGTGCGGCGGAGGGGGACGTCGCCGGCGGCGTCGGCGACCTGGCCGCAGAGGTCGATGAGCTGCTTGACCCAGCGGACGAAGTCGCCGGCGGCGAGCTCGACCTCGCTGAGGACGTCGTCGAGCTCGTCGCCCTCGGCCCAGCGGTAGGCGGCCCAGGCGAAGCCGAGGTCGGGCTGGCGGAGGAAGTCGAGCTTGTGGTCGCGCTCGAGGGCGTCGAGCTGGCCCCACAGCCGCACGGTCTCGGCGATGACGTCCTTGACCCGGCCGCCGGGGAGGCGGGGCGGGGTGGCGTCGTCGGAGCGACGAGCCTCGTAGACCAGCACCGAGAGGGCGGCTGCGAGCTCGGAGGGGGTCAGGTCGTCCCACAGCCCCTCGCGGAGCGCCTCGGCGGCGACCAGGTCCATCTCGGAGTAGAGCCGCATCAGGCGGGTGCCGCGCTCGGTGACCGTCTCGCCCTCGAGGTAGTCGAGGGCGACCAGCACCTCGCAGACCCGGTCGAAGGTGCGCGCGACGGTGTTCGTACGCGCCTCCACCCGGCGACGCAGCGTGTCGGTGTCGCGAGACAGCTTGAACCAGCGCTCGGCCCAGCGGGCGTGGTCCTCGCGGTCGGGGCAGTCATGGCAGGGATGCATCTTCAGCTCGCGCCGCAGCTCGGAGATCTGGGTCTCCACCGAGCTCTTGCGCTCCTTGCGGGAGGTCGGCGACCCCTCGTACGGCACCGGACGCAGATCGAGGGTCTTCTCCCGCAGCCGCGAGGCCATGTCGCGGCGCATCTGCGGGTTGCGGCCGTTGAACGACTTCGGCACCCGCAGCCGGGTCTGGGCGACGATCGGCACGTTGAAGTCCATCATCGCCAGGCGCCGGGCCTGCCGGTCCTGGGTGATCACGTAGGGACGAGGACCGTCGGGATCAAAACCCGGGTCGAGGATGACGGCATAGCCGGCGAACTTGCCGGTCGGCACGTCGATCACGTCACCGATCTTCAGCTTCGAGAGCGACTCGATGATCTCCTCGCGGCGGTCGGCGCGCCGCTCGCGGGAGGAGGACTTCTCGACGTCGGAGATCTTGCGGCGGATCGCGGCGTACTCCATGAAGTCTCCGCGGTCGCACGTCGCGGCCTCCTGGTAGCCCTCGAGCGCGTCCTCCGCCTTGCGCACCTGGCGGGCCAGCCCGACGACCGCCTTGTCGGCCTGGAACTGCGCGAACGACTGCTCCAGCAGCTCGCGCGAGCGCGCCCGGCCGAACTGGTGCACCAGGTTGACCGCCATGTTGTACGACGGCCTGAAGCTCGAGCGCAGCGGATAGGTACGCGTCGAGGCGAGGCCGGCGAGCTCGCGCGGGTTGAGCCCCTGCTGCCAGAGCACGACGCCGTGGCCCTCGACATCGAGGCCACGCCGGCCGGCGCGGCCGACGAGCTGGGTGTACTCCCCCGGCGAGAGGTTGACGTGGGCCTCGCCGTTCCACTTCGAGAGCTTCTCGATGACCACCGTGCGGGCGGGCATGTTGATGCCCAGCGCGAGCGTCTCGGTGGCGAAGACGGCCTTCACCAGACCGCGCAGGAACAGCTCCTCGACGACCTGCTTGAACGCCGGCAGCAGCCCCGCGTGGTGGGCGGCGACGCCGCGGCTGAGGCCGTCGATCCAGTCGTGGTAGCCGAGGACGTGGCGGTCCTCGTCGGGCAGGTCGGCGCAGGCCTCCTCGACGTAGGCGATGATCTCGTCACGCTCGTCGGGCGTGGTCAGCCGCAGGTTTGCCTGGATGCACTGGCCCACCGCGGCGTCGCAGCCGACCCGGGAGAAGACGAAGTTGATCGCGGGGAGCAGGTTGTCGCGCTGCAGGGCGGTGATGACCTCCACGCGCGACGGGATCCAGACCCGCCTCCCGTTGCCCACGCGCCGGTTCCCGTTGCCCTTGCGCTTGTCCTTGGGCGTACGCCGGTCGGTCATCCGTCCGGCCGCCCAGTCGTCGCGCGCCAGCCTCATCAGCTCGCCGTTGACCGGGGCGCCCTCCTTGACGAACCCGGCCGCGGCGTCGACGTCGGAGGAGGCGAACAGGTCCATGATCCGCCGGCCGGCCATCACGTGCTGGTAGAGCGGCACCGGCCGCTTCTCCTCGATGATCGTGGTGGTCTCACCACGCACCGTGGTGAGCCACTCGCCGAACTCCTCGGCGTTGGAGACGGTCGCGCTCAGCGAGACGACCGAGACCGACTCGGGCAGGTGGATGATGACCTCCTCCCAGACCGCGCCGCGGGAGCGGTCGGCGAGGTAGTGGACCTCGTCCATGACCACGAACCCGAGACCCACCAGGGTGTGCGAGCCCGCGTAGAGCATGTTGCGCAGCACCTCGGTGGTCATCACCACGACCGGCGCCTCGCCGTTGACGACGTTGTCGCCGGTCAGCAGGCCGACCTGATCGGGGCCGTAGCGCTTGACCAGGTCGTTGTACTTCTGGTTGGAGAGCGCCTTGATCGGGGTCGTGTAGAACGCCTTGCGGCCGGTCGCGAGCGCCAGGTGGATGGCGAACTCACCGACGATCGTCTTGCCCGACCCGGTCGGCGCGGCGACCAGGACGCCCTTGCCCTCCTCGATCTCCTTGCACGCCTCGACCTGGAAGTCGTCGAGCCCGAAGTCGTAGAGCGAGGCAAAGTCCCGGAAGACGGGGTAGTCCTTGTCACGCTTGAAAGCGGCGTACTTCTCCGCTGGCGAGGCGTCCATGGTCCCGAGCCTATCGACCGACACCGACAATCAGGACGGCGGCGGCACGAGTACGCCGAGAGCGGACGGCACGCACTCGACGTCGAGCGGCAGCGGCCCGAGGCGCTCGCCGTCGCTGTAGGCGATCACGCCGGGAGCCGAGGCCTTGATCCGGCGGGCACGGATGCGCTCGAAGGCCGGATGGGTGAGGTGCTTGGCCTGGCGTACGCCCGGGAAGACGCGTAGGAACTCCAGCCGCGAGACCGGCTTGATGAGGATGGCGTCCAGCAGGCCGTCGGCGGGGTCGCACTCCGCCGCGATCCTCAGGCCTCCCCCGTACGACTCGGTGTTGGCGATCGCAAGTAGCATGGCCTCCTGCTCGCGGACCGTGGTCGCGCCGGTCGCGTCCTGGATCTCGAGCCGGTAGAGCACAGGCTTCCAGCTGCGGATCACCGACAGCGCGGCGAACGTGTAGCGGAGGTCGCCGTGGGGCCACCTCATCGCGTTGGCCCGCTCGTTGACCGCCGCGTCGAACCCGGCCGCCAAGACGGTCGCGAACCAAGTGTCCCCGCTGCGGCCGAGGTCGATGCGACGGGCGTGGTTGCGTACGACCACGTCGGCTGCGGCGAGCGGGTCTCCGGCCGGGATCCCGAGCGCCCGCGCGAAGTCGTTGCCGGTCCCGAGCGGGACGACGCCGAGGCTGACCCCGGTCTCGGCCAGTGCCTGGACCGCGACGTGGACCATGCCGTCGCCGCCGAGGGTCACGACCGTGTCGACCCCATCGGCAGCCGCCTTCCGGGCCAGCTCGAGAGCATGCTCGGCGTCGTCGCCGATCAGGTGCTCGACCGCGGCCCCCGAGGCCACCAGCCTCGCGGTGACCGCATCGAGGATCTGGTCGGCGTGGCCACGGCCGGCGGTGGGGTTGGCGAGCAGGGCGATCTGGCGCGTCACCCGGTGAAGACTAGTGGTCAGATCACCGACGGGACGTCAGGATCCCCGATCATGTCCTTGCGCTTGCTGGCCTTCCGCCTGTCGTGCGCCCGGGCGATGACCTCGGAGATCCCGAAGAGGACGACCATCGGGCCGGCCATGATCGTCATCGTGAACGGGTCACCCGACGGGGTCGCGATGGCGGCGAAGACGAAGGAGCCGACGATGATCCAGGCGCGGTACTTCGCCAGCGCAGCTCCAGGCAGCACCCCGATGCGGTTGAGCATGATCACGAAGACCGGGATCTCGAAGGCGATGCCGAAGACCAGCAGCGTACGGCTCAGGAAGCTGAGGTAGTCGCTGAACTCGACGATGTTGGTCAGCCCATCGGGGATGAATCCGAACAGGATCTCCAAGCCCTTGGGCAAGGTGACGTAGCCAAGCAGGACACCGGCCAGGAACAGAGGGCTGGCGACGGCCACGAAGATCCGCGACATCTTCTTCTCATGGGGGTGCAGCCCCGGCATCAGGAACGCCCAGATCTGGTAGAGCCAGATCGGGCTCGTGCCGATGAAGGCGGCCAAGCCGCACAGCTTCAGGTAGAGCATGAAGCCGCCCGCTGCCCCGTTGACGGAGCTGAGCGACTCGGCCCCGCTGTTCGTGTCCATCATCTCGACGGCCTTGAGATAGGGGTCCATGACGAGGCCGAAGAGCTGCTCGAAGAAGAACAGCGCGACGATGAAACCGACGACCAGAGCCAGGGCAGCCTTGATCACCCGCGCGCGGAGCTCACGCAGGTGGTCGGAGAGCGCCATCCGGCCGTCGTCGCCGATGGCGTGCTTGGGGGTGCCGCGGAAGACCGCGACAACACCGGCGATGGACAAGGTCGGCCTCAGTTGCCGGAGAGGCGCTCGCGCTCGGCCTTGATCTCGGCCTCACGACGCTCGAGCTCGGCGATCCGCTCCTGCTCGGAGGCAGTGAGCTCGGCCGGCTTCTCGGCCTTGTCGCCCTTCTCCTTCTCGTCCTCGTCGCGAAGACCCTTGGTCTCGGTCTTGAAGATACGCAGCGCCTGACCGGTGCCGCGGGCGAGCTCAGGAAGCTTGGCGGCGCCGAAGACGAGGATGACGATCGCCAAGATGATGAGCCACTCGGCTCCCTGCGGCATACCGATCAATGGAGTGAACATGAACTACCTCATCTACGTCTAGGGGGAACGCCAGAAGTCTACGCGCCCGTACGGTACAGGCCGAGTGCCTGCCGCGCAGACGCGGCAAACGATTCAGTGAACTCTGTGCTCATCTGCGCCCTTCGGGCGTCGGCCTCCACGCTTCGGGCGTCCTCAGGCAAGAGCTCGGCATGGGGCGCGAGCCGGAGCAGGAAGCGGGTGAGCCAGCGCTGGTCGTAGACCCGCAGCCCCACTTCGAGCCCGCCACCGGCCAGCTCGACCGGGTCGATCACCGAATAGTATTCACCGACCCAGCGGGCCTCGGGAGCCAGCCGCACCCGGACGACCGTGCCGTAGTCCGTACGCTCCAGCAACCCGGCCGCGTCCTCGGCGCTCGCGCCGTCCTCGGGGTCTGTGGCCACCGGGGTGTCGAGCACCTCGGCGCCTCTGATCCGGTCGAGGCGGAAGCTGCGCGGCGCCTCGGCGGTGTGGCACCAAGCGTCGAGATACTCGATGTCGCGGATCGAGACCAGCGCGCGCGGATCGATGACCCGCGAGGACTCCTCGTCGCGCGCCGGGACCCAGTAGTCGATGCGTACCTGGCGACCCTGGTCGATCGCGGTCGCGATCGCGGCATGGATCTGGACGAGCGAGGTGTCGATCAGCTCCTCGCCGGGGTCGACACGCGCCGCGGCGCCCTCGGCGGCCGCCTGCTCGAGCTTGGCCAGCGTACGGTCGACGACCTCCTTGGTCTCCGCACTCACCGCTCCGCCCCGCAGCGCGCGCAGCGCGACGATCACGGCGGTGGCCTCGATCGGGGTCAACCTCAGCTGGCGGTCGAGGTAGTCGGCGTTGGAGATCCGGATGACCCGGTCGCCGTCGGGCTCGGTCAAGGCGTCGATGTCGACGTCGATCAGGTCGTCGGGGTAGCCGCCGGGCAGGCCGCACATGAAGAGCACCTGCAGGTCCTTGACCAGCTGCTTCTCCTCGACGCCGAGGTCGGCGGCCGCCTTGTCGAGGCGTACGTCGTCCTCCTGGGAGTAGAGGTAGGGCACCAGCGTCAGCAGACGCCCGACCTGGCCCTTGGCGCCGCTCGCACCTGTCGCGGTCATCGTGCGGCTCCGTCCAGGCGCGCCACCAGCTGCTCCAGCCGCGTGCCGACCTCGCGGCGCAGGTCCTCGGGCTCCTCGACGTAGGCGTCGGGGCCGTGGCCCAGCACCGCCCCGACCAGGTCGGCGGGCACCCGGGTCAGCACCACGCGGTCCCAGTCGTCGCTGCCGTCGGGTCCGGTCACTCCGGACTCGGTGGAGTCGGCGGCCCGGCGGAGGGTGTAGCCGCTCCCCTGCCGCAGCAGCAGGACCGCCTTCCCGGTGGGCGGTGCCGGCGCCAGGGTTCGTGCGATATCGCGTACGTCCACCTCGGCCGGCACCTCGAAGGCATCGAACTCGCCGACCGCCCGAGCCTCCCCCAGGACGCGGGAGAGCCGGAAGATGCGGGTGTCGTCGCGGTCGACGTCGTGGCCGACGGCGTACCAACGGCCCGAGTAGCGCACCACGCCCCACGGCTGCAGCCGCCGATGGGACGGCTCGGCCGCCCGCGACCCGCGGTAGTCGAACTCGACGATCTGCCGGTCCTGGGTCGCCGCCACGAAGACGTCGAAGGAGCCCTCCTCAGCGGCCAGCCGCGGCTGCACGATCTCCAGCGCCGAGACATCGGTCTCGAGCCCGGCGGCGTTGAGCTTGCGTACGGCCTCCGTGGTCGCCTCCGCCATCGAGGCGTTCTCCCAGACCTTGGTGGCCAGGGCGACCACGGCGAGCTCGTCGGCCTCGAGGGTGATCGGCGGCAGCGCGAACTGCTCGGGGCTGACCCGGTAGCCGATCTCGTCCTCGAAGAAGGAGTCGATCACCCCGGTCTCGATCGGCACACCGAGGCTGCGCAACTCCTCCTTGTCGCGCTCGAACATCTTCTCGAACGCCTCACCGTGGGACGACGGGTAGAGGACCTCGCGGATCCGCTCCTTCGACACGTTGTCACGCTGCACGAGCAGCATGATGAGCAGGTTCATCAACCGCTCGGTCTTACCCGCCGCCACGGTGTTCTCCCCCTAGAGACTCTTCTACTGCGGCGCCGGGGTGGCTTCGGCCTTGACGACGTCGATGACGAAGTAGAGCGTGCTGTTGGCCGGGATCCCCGGCGTGCCGCCCTGGCCCGGCTTCTCCTCTGCACCGTAGCCCAGCTCCGGCGGGATCTGCAGCAGAACACGGCTGCCGACCTTGACGCCCTCCAGGCCGTTGGTCCAGCCCGCGACCACCTGGTTGAGGGCGAACGGCACGGCCTCCTTGCTGAAGCTCTCGTCGAAGGGCTTCTTGGCGCCGTAGGTCATGCCGAGGTAGTTGGCAGTGACCGTCTGGTCGGTGGTGATCTCCTCGCCGTCGCCCTCGGTGACGATGGCCCGCTTGAGCCCGTCGTCGGCCTTCGGCTTGGCGATGCCGGTGAAGTCGAAGCCGGTCGGCTTGCCGTTCTTCTCGACGACCTTCGGGAGCTCGGAGGCGTCGACGTCCTTCGGCGTCTTGTCGGCGGCGGGCTTCACCACGTCGACGACGACCAGCAGCGTGTCGTGGTTGCCGATGCCCATCTGCGGGTTGCCGCCCTCGCCGAGCAGGTCGGCCGAGCCGACGATGGCCTCGATCCGGTCGCCGACCTTGGCGCCCTTCAGGATGGTGCTCCACGGCTTCTCCGCCGGGAGCTCCTCACCCTCGGGCGCCTGGCTCTCGTAGGCCCACTCCTTGTCCAGGGTGGTGGCGTTGCCGATGTAGATCTTGGCGAACACGCCGCGGCCCTCCGGGATCTCCTCACCCTTGCCCTCGGTCAGCGTCTTGACCTTGGGGTCCTTGGGGTAGGCGATCGCGGACTCCCACTTCAGCGTGGGCGCCTTGTCGACCGCGGCTGAGACCGTGACGCCGTCGAAGCCGGAGACGGTCTCATCGCCGTACCCCGTCTTCTCCTCGCCGCCACAGGCGACCAGAGCCGGGATGAGCAGGGTGACGGCCAGCGCGCTCAGCGCGTGGCGCAGACGAGGCCGAGGAGCAGTGGGCACAGTGCAAACCTTCGTGACGTGAAATAGAGACAGACGACAGCGGAGCACACCATATCCGCCCGGTGGTTACCCCGCAGCGAAGCCACCCCGGCAGGGGTGTCACATGCCGTCGATCAGCCGCTGGACGCGCTCGTCGTACGCCTTGAGAGGGTCCTTGCACAGCACGGTGCGCTGGGCCTGGTCGTTGAGCTTGAGGTGGACCCAGTCGACGGTGAAGTCGCGGCGGCGCTCCTGCGCCTTCTTGATGAACTCGCCGCGGAGCCGGGCACGAGTCGTCTGCGGCGGCACCGACTTGGCCTCGAAGATCTTCAGGTCGGTGGTCGCCCGCTTGACCGCGCCCTTCTTCTCCAGCAGGTAGTAGAGGCCGCGGTTGCGGTGGATGTCGTGGTAGGCGAGGTCGAGCTGGGCGACGCGCGCGTGGCCCAGCGGAATGCCGTGCTTGGCGCGGTAGCGATCGATCAGCTTCCACTTGATCACCCAGTCGATCTCGCGGTCGACGAGGGAGAGGTCGTCGGACTCGATCGCCTTCAGGCCGCGCTCCCACAGGTCGAGGGCGGCGAGCATGGTCGGGTCGGTGATCTCGCGGCGATCCACGAACTCGCGAGCCTTGCTCAGGTATTCGTTCTGGATGTCCAGGGCACTGGCCTCGCGGCCGTTGGCCAGCCGCACCTTGCGCCGGCCGGTCAGGTCGTGGGCGATCTCGCGGATGGCGCGGATCGGGTTCTCCATCGTCATGTCGCGCAGGACGACGCCCTCCTCGATCATCCGCAGCACCAGGTGGCAGCTGGCGATCTTGAGCATCGTGGTGGTCTCGGACATGTTCGAGTCACCGACGATGACGTGGAGGCGCCGGTACTTCTCGGCGTCCGCGTGCGGCTCGTCGCGGGTGTTGATGATCGGCCGGGACCGTGTCGTCGCCGACGAGACGCCCTCCCAGATGTGCTCGGCGCGCTGGGAGACCGCGAACCCGGCACCTCGCGGGGTGTGGGTGACCTTGCCGGCGCCGACGATGAGCTGGCGGGTGACCAGGAACGGGATGAGCACGTCGGCGAGCTTGGAGAACTCCCCGGCGCGGCTGACCATGTAGTTCTCGTGGCAGCCGTAGGAGTTGCCGGCCGAGTCGGTGTTGTTCTTGAACAGATAGATGTCGCCGGCGATGCCCTCGTCGTGCAACCGCTGCTCGGCGTCGAGGAGCAGCCCCTCCAGGATCCGCTCCCCCGCCTTGTCGTGAGTGACGACCGAGATCACGTCATCGCACTCGGGCGTGGCGTACTCGGGGTGGGAGCCGACGTCGAGGTAGAGCCTCGCGCCGTTCCTGAGGAACACGTTCGAGCTGCGGCCCCAGCTCACGACCTTGCGGAAGAGATAGCGGGCCACCTCGTCCGGGCTCAGCCGCCGCTGGCCGCGGAACGTGCAGGTCACGCCGTACTCGTTCTCGATGCCGAAGATGCGCCTGTCCATACCTGAAACCCTAGACGGTCGACGGTCACTCCGGAGGCGTTCAGACGTACGACACGGCGGGGCGCGCCGTCCACCGGCACGCCGACCGCGACCCGGCGCCGGAAGGGTCGAACCTCACATCGCTCACGAAGCCGGCGACGAGGACGGCCAGCCGTAGGATTGCGGCTCGTGCCCTCACCGCTGCCTTCCTCCTCCGCCAGCAACGAACCGGGCGTCCTCGCGGCGCTGCGTTCGCCGCGGCTGCTGCGTACGGAGGTGCTGGCGGGTCTCGTCGTCGCGCTCGCGCTGATCCCCGAGGCGATCTCGTTCTCGATCATCGCCGGGGTCGACCCGCGGGTCGGGCTGTTCGCGTCCTTCACCATGGCCGTCGCGATCTCGTTCCTCGGCGGACGGCCTGCGATGATCTCGGCGGCCACCGGCGCGGTCGCGCTGGTGATCGCCCCGGTGATGCGGGACCACGGCTACGACTACCTGATCGCGACGGTGCTCCTGGGCGGCCTGATCCAGATCGGGCTGGCGCTGGCCGGGGTGGCCCGGCTGATGCGCTTCCTCCCCCGCTCGGTGATGGTCGGCTTCGTCAACGCGCTCGCGATCCTCGTCCTCGAGGCGCAGATCGTCCATATGGTCGACGTGCCCTGGGCGGTCTACCCGATGATCGCCGTGGGCATCGCCGTCATCGTCGGGTTCCCACGGATCAACAAGGTCATCCCGGCCCCGCTGGTCGCGATCGTCGCGCTCACCGCCTTCACCGTCATCGGCGCGGTCGACGTACCGAACGTCGGCGACCAGGGCAAGCTGCCCGACAGCCTGCCGACCTGGTTCCTTCCCGACGTACCTCTCACGTTCGACACGCTGCAGATCATCGCCCCGTACGCCCTCGGCATGGCGCTGGTCGGCCTGCTCGAGTCGCTGCTGACCGCCAAGCTCGTCGACGACATCACCGACACCCACTCCGACAAGACCCGCGAGGCCGGCGCTCAGGGTCTCGCGAACCTGATCACCGGCTTCTTCGGCGGCATGGGCGGCTGCGCGGTGGTCGGTCAGACGATGATCAACGTGAAGGTCTCCGGCGCCCGTACGCGCCTGTCCACCTTCCTCGCCGGGGTCTTCCTGCTCATCCTTGTCGTCGGCTTCGGCGACACCGTCGCGCTGATCCCGATGGCCGCCCTGGTCGCGGTGATGATCATGGTCTCGGTCAGCGCCTTCGACTGGCACTCGGTCCGGCCCGCCACCCTGCGGCGGATGCCGCTCTCGGAGACCGCGGTGATGCTCACGACCGTCGCGGTCACCGTCGCGACCCGCAACCTCGCGATCGGCGTCATCGTCGGGGTCCTGGTCGCGATGACCCTCTTCGCGCGCCGCGTCGCCCACCTGACCCACACGCACCGGGAGCTCGTCGAGGACGCCGACGGCAGCATGAGGGCCGTCTACCGGGTCACCGGCGAGCTCTTCTTCGCCTCCAGCAACGACCTCTACACCCAGTTCGAGTACGCCGACGACCCCGACGAGGTCGTCATCGACCTCTCCGACTCCCACATCTGGGACGCCTCCACCGTCGCGGCGCTCGACGCGATCACCCACAAGTACGCGACCAAGAACAAGTCCGTACGCATCGTCGGCCTGAACCCTTCCAGCGCCGACCGGCACGAGCGGCTGACCGGTCAGCTCAGCGGTCACTGACCTCGGCGCGGAGAATTCGTGTCGCCGACGATGTAGAGATCGGCGCGCCGGCCTCGTTCCCTCGTCGAAAGCACCCGCCACAACGACGAGCACAGTACGAGGATGGCAGTCATGACACACCTGTTGAAGTTCGACCACATCGGCATCACCGTCGCCGACATCGATCTGGCCACGGAGTTCTTCGTCGGCCTGGGCCTGGAGATCGAGGGACGTACGTTCGTCGAGGGCGAGTTCATCGACACCGTCTGCGGGATCCCGGGATCACGCTGCGAGGTCGTGATGCTGCGCCCGCCGGGTGGCGACACCACCCTCGAGCTCGCCCGGTTCGTACGTCCCGACCACGTGCCCGGCACGCCTGACGCGATGGCCAACATGCTGGGACTGCGCAACGTCTGCTTCCAGGTCGACGACCTCGACGCGGTCCTCGCGGAGTTGGCGGAGAAGGGCTACGGGCTGGTCGGCGGAGTCGGCGTCTACGAGGACATCGTGCGGATGGCGTACGTCCGCGGGCCCGAGGGCATCGTCGTCTCGCTCTCGGATCAGGTCGGCTGACACCTGGAAATGCGACATGGGAGTGCTGAGGTCACCTGGTGACTCAGCACTCCCACGTCTCTGGGCTCAGTCGAGCGGCGGGGCGATCGGCGGCTCGCCATCGTCGTCGGCCGGCGGGGCCAAGGGCGCGTCGCTGACCGGCTTCTCCGCCGGCTTGTCGGCGGGCGGCTCGACGGCGGCCGGCTTGGCTGCCTCGACCTCCGCGACGGCCGAACCGAGGATCTCGAGCAGCGTCGCCGGCCGGATCCTGCGGAACTTGCGCGGCTGGGTGCGGTTGCGGTCGAGGACCGCGACCTCGAGGTCCTTGGCGGCGATCTCGCGGTCGTCGGTGTCGGTGTGGCCCAACGCGGCGACCGCCAGCTTGATGGCGTCCTCGAGCGAGGCGCCTTCGGTGTAGCGCTCCTTGAGGTAGCCACCGACTGCCTCGGCCGCACCACCGATGGCCGCGAAGCCGTGCTCGTCGACGACCTGGCCGTCGTAGGTGAGCCGGTAGAGCTGGTCGTCCTCCGCGGAGTCACCGATCTCACCGACGAACAGCTCGACCTCGTAGGGCTTCTCCCCGCCCGAGGAGAAGATCGTGCCGAGGGTCTGGGCGTAGGCGTTGGCCAGGCCACGCCCGGTGACGTCGCGCCGGTCGTAGGCGTAGCCGCGCATGTCGGCCAGCCGCACCCCGGCGATGCGAAGGTTCTCGAACTCGTTGTAGCGCCCGACCGCGGCGAAGGCGATCCGGTCATAGATCTCGCTCACCTTGTGCAGCGCCGCCGAGGGGTTCTCGGAGGCGAACACGATGCCGTCGGCGTACTGGAGCGAGACCAGCGCCCGACCCCGGGAGATGCCCTTGCGCGCGAAGTCCGCGCGGTCGCGCATCAGCTGCTCGGGAGAGACATAGAACGGAGTGCTCATCGGCCACCCTCCAGCTCGGCGATGGGACCGTCGGGCCGCTGCAGCCTCCCGGTGATGACGGCCTCGGCAACCGCCGCGACCTCGGCGTCGGGCAGCGTGCGCCCACCGTCCGCGGTGATCACGTGGACCAGCGGGAACAGCTTGCGGGACAGATCCGGGCCGCCGGTGGCCGAGTCGTCGTCGGCCGCGTCGTAGAGCGCCTGGACCAGGACCGCGACCAGGGTGGCCTCGTCGAGGTCAGCCCGGTAGAGCTTCTTGAGGGCCCCCTTGGCGAACAGCGAGCCCGACCCGACACCGGAGTATCCGGTCTGCTCGTAACGGCCGCCGGTCGGGTCGTACCCATAGATCTTTCCCTTGCCGGCCTCGGGGTCGAACCCGACGAAGAGCGGCACCACGACCAGGCCCTGCATGGCCATCGGGAGGTTGCCCCGGACGAGGGCGGAGAGCCGGCTGGCCTTGCCCTCGATCGAGAGCGTGGTGCCCTCGATCTTCTCGTAGTGCTCCAGCTCGGTCTGGAAGAGCTTGACCAGCTCGACCGCGAGCCCCGCTGAGCCGGCGATGCCGACCGCGGAGTATTCGTCGGACGGGAAGACCTTGCGCATGTCGCGCTCGGCGATCAGGTTGCCCTGGGTCGCCCGCCGGTCACCGGCGATGATCACGCCACCGGGGAAGGTGGCCGCGACGATCGTGGTGCCGTGCGGGGCGATGTCGCTCAGATTGCCCGGAACGGCGTCGCGTCGCGGGAGCAGCTCCGGGGACTGGGCCGTCAGAAAATCGGCAAAGGACGAGGTGCCCGGCGTCATGTAGGCAGCCGGGATACGGGATTCGGACATCTACTACTGCCCGCCCTTCTGGATGAAGGACTTCACGAAGTCCTCGGCGTTGGTCTCCAGGACGTCGTCGATCTCGTCCAGGATGTCGTCGACGTCGGAGTCAAGCGCTTCCTTGCGCTCATTCACATCGGTCTCGGGCGCGGTCTCGACGGACTCCTCCGTCTCGGAGGACTTCTTCGGCTGCTTCTGCTCCTGTGCCATGTCTTCAACCTATCCACTAGCACCGACAAACCTGAGGAAACAATGCCCGATTTCGCTACGGGAGGAAGCAGAAGTCGAACGTTGGGCCGAGATGTGGCACGAGTCGCGTTCGACGCTCAGGAACCGGTCAGCCGGTTGAAGAGGTCGACGGCGGTGTCGGAGGAGTCGAGCAGGCCACCGACGTGCTTCTTGGTGCCGCGCAGCGGGTCGATGGTCGGCACCCGCTGCAGCGACTCGCGCCCGGGCAGGTCGAAGATGACCGAGTCCCAGCTGGCCGCGGCGACGTTCTCGGAGTACTTCTCCAGGCAGCGCCCGCGGAAGTACGCCCGGGTGTCGGTCGGCGGCTCGTGCATCGCCTTCTCCACCAGGTCGTCGGTCAGCAGGCGCTGGATCCGCCCGGCGCGGACGAGACGCTGGTAGAGGCCCTTCTCGGGGCGGATGTCTGCGTACTGCAGGTCGATCAGGTGGAGCTTGGGGTCGTCCCACTCCAGACCGTCACGGTCGCGGTAGCCGAGGAGGAGCTTGTACTTGGCGACCCAGTCGAGCTCGGTCGCGCACTCCATCGGGTCGCGCTCGAGGCGGTCGAGCACCGACTCCCAGCGCTCCAGGACGTCCTTGGTCTGGTAGTCGGCGTCGGAGCCGTAGCGCTCCTCGACGAACTTCTTGGCCAGGTCCAGATACTCCATCTGCAGCTGGACACCGGTCAGCTTGCGACCGTCCTTGAGCGTGATCAGCGTCTTCAGCGATGGGTCGTGAGACACCGCGCGCAACGCCGAGACCGG
Organism: Nocardioides sp. NBC_00850; assembly: GCF_045207335.1. Taxonomy (NCBI): domain Bacteria; kingdom Bacillati; phylum Actinomycetota; class Actinomycetes; order Propionibacteriales; family Nocardioidaceae; genus Nocardioides; species Nocardioides sp. NBC_00850. The sequence continues at coordinate 3,717,143 of NZ_CP108845.1, read as the reverse complement.
GCCGTCGACGCTGAGATCACGAGTGATGTAGCCGTCCTCGATCATGGCGAGCACCAGCGACGTACTCCCGAGCTTGAGGTACGTCGAGATCTCGGCGAGGTTGGCGTCGCCGAGGATCACGTGGAGGCGGCGGTACTTCTCCGGGTCGGCGTGGGGCTCGTCGCGGGTGTTGATGATCGGCCGCTTGAGCGTGGTCTCCAGCCCGACCTCGACCTCGAAGAAGTCGGCGCGCTGAGAGATCTGGAAACCGTGCTTGGGGCGCTCCTGGCCGATCCCGACCCGCCCGGCGCCGGCGAAGACCTGCCGGGAGACGAAGAACGGGGTCAGATGCTTGACGATGTCGGCGAACGCGGTCGAGCGGCGCATGAGGAAGTTCTCGTGCGCGCCGTAGGAGACACCCTTGTTGTCGGTGTTGTTCTTGTAGAGGTGGATCTGCGGGTTGCCCGGCAGCCGCGCGGCCGCGCGGGAGGCGTCGAGCATCACCTGCTCACCGGCCTTGTCCCAGCGCACCGCGTCCAGCGGGTTGGTCACCTCGGGGCAGGAGAACTCCGGGTGGGCGTGGTCGACGTAGAGCCGGGCGCCGTTGGTGAGGATGACGTTGGCCAGTCCGAGATCCTCGTCGGTGAGCTGGCTGGGATCGGCCACCTGCCGCGACATGTCGAACCCGCGCGCGTCGCGCAGCGGCGACTCCTCCTCGAAGTCCCAGCGCGCTCTCCTCGCGTTCAATGTCGAGGATGCGTACGCATTGACGACCTGCGAGGACGCCACCATCGGGTTGGCCTGGGGCTGTCCGGCCACGGAAATTCCGTATTCGACCTCCGTGCCCATCACCCGTCGTACGCTCATGCCTGCAAGGCTACCGGCCACGTGCACGAAGGCACGTGAGCATCCATACGCCACGCTGAGGTTTGCCCGAGGTTGTTCGGCTGGGCGGCACCAGGAGGAGACCGCTAGTGAAACGCGATGTCCGGGGGTATGTCGTCGGCGGAAGCGGGTCATGGTGAGGTTGGGCCATGGGAACTCCTGAGATCCGGCGCGCCACCGCCGACGACCTCGACGACATCTTCTCGATCTGCCTGCTCACGGGGGCATCGGGCGAGGACGCGACCGAGTTCTACGACGACCCCCGACTGCCGGGGAACATCTACGCCGCTCCCTACATCGTGCTGCGTCTCGGGCTCGGGTTCGTGGCGGTCGACTCCGAGGGCGTGGTGGGCTACGTCGTCGGCACCCCGTTCACCCGCGCCTTTGAGAAGGAGTGCGAGGAGGACTGGTGGCCCGCGCTCCGCGTCGTCAACCCCGATCCGGGGCCCGATCACGACCGCAGCGACTGGAACGCCCGGCTACGCTCCCAGATCCACCGCCCGCCGCGGATGCTGGGCGAGATCCTCAGCGAGTTCCCGGCACACCTGCACATCAACCTGCTCCCCCGCGCCCAGGGCCAAGGCGTCGGCAAGGAGCTGATCGGGATGATGCTCGGCGCCTTCCACGTCGCCGGCGTACGCGGCGCGCACCTCGGCGTCGCCGCCGGCAACACCCGCGCGATCGGGTTCTACCGGCGCATCGGCTTCACGACGCTCGTCGAGGGCGAGGATTCGATGCTGCTCGGTGTCCAATGGACCGGCGAGATGGAAGAGTGAGCTCCCATGGGACTCTGGGAAGCGCGGGTGGTGCCACACATCGTGGACCGCACCTGCAGCATCGCGCAGCTCGAGCCGCTGCGCGAGCAGGCCTGTGACGGCCTCCGCGGCCAAGTCGTCGAGATCGGCTTCGGCAGCGGGAGCAACATCGGCCTCTACCCGCCCGAGGTCACCGAGATCGTCGCCGTCGAGCCCTCCGACGTCGCCTGGCAGCTCTCTGCGTCGCGTCGTTCGGGCTCATCGGTCCCGGTGAGCCGCGTCGGGCTCGACGGCGCCCGGCTCCCGCTCGCCGACGCCTCGGTCGACACGGGGCTGGTCACCTTCTCGCTGTGCACCATCCCCGACGTCGCCGGCGCCCTGGCCGAGCTGCGCCGCGTCCTGCGTCCCGGCGGCACCATCGGCTTCGCCGAGCACGGCCTCTCCCCCGACCCCGGCGTCGCCCGCTGGCAGCATCGCCTCGACGGCCTTCAGCAGCGCCTCTTCGGCGGCTGCCACCTCACCCGTGACATCCCGCGGCTCGTCGAGGCCGCCGGCTTCACCCTCGACCGTCTGGAGCAGTCCTACCTCCCCGGGCCCTCCCTCTCGCGCCCGTGGGGGTATCTCTCGGTCGGGCGCGCGGTTCCTTCGTAAAGGTATGCGGGTGAATGCCCACATCCCCGGCGGAGTTCCGCACGGGATGTGTCACTTCGTCTGCATACCTTTCGACAGGCTCAGGGCCCGGCGTACGCGTGCGGCGGTCATCGCGGCGTTGGCGAAGTCGCTCCAGATCAAGCGGATCATCGAGAACCCAGTGATCTCGCGCAGCTCGTCCTCGCGCCGCTTCTCTGCGAAGACCACGTCCCCGGGATCCTGGCCCGGCTTGAGCAGGCGGCCGTACTTGATCCGTCCGTCGAACTCGCCCAGCAGCCCGTACTCGGGCCAGGCCCAGTCGGTCACTCCCGCGATCGAACCGTCGGCTCGACGCACCTCGTACTGAAGCTCCGGCTGCGGTAGGCCGAAGGAACGGAACAGATGCTTGCCGCGCGACTCTCCGATCGAGCCCGATCTTCCGTCTGCGAACGGAACCAGACCTCTCACTCGGTGCATGAACGGCCAGTGCTGCATAACCTCGTACGCCGCCTCCAGGCGGTCTCGATCGAACGTTCCGCTCCGCAGCCCGGCGTCAAGCAGGCACCACGCGGTCTCCGTGTCGACGCGAGACGCCGCTTCGAGCACGCATCGCTCCGGAAGCATCGCCTTCATCCGGTCGGCCTCCACCACCTCGTGGTCCAGACTGAAGCCTTCATGGTGGACAACGTCACCTTCGATCCTGCCGGCGCCACCGTCGAGACGGGTGACGTGAACCCGGTCGAGCGGCAGGCTCCAGACGTCGATGCCGTGGGCGACCACGCCAGAGATGTGGCTCAGCGCCACCGAGTCGCCCAGCGACCGCATCACCGCTCGAGCCCTGACCTGATGCTGTGCCACCGGGTCGAGCTCGAGCCACATGGCGCCTGGCGCGTACGCACCGCGACGAATCCGGTGCCACTCGCCCGAACGTGCCATACGAGTGATGTCCCGCTTCGCGTATCCCACCTCCAGCGCCATCTGGGTGGTGAAGAAGCCGTCTCGCTCGATGAAGTAGTGAAGTGCATCCATAGCCGCAACCTTCACGCTGCGGCTCGAGGCAGGAAACCCAATTCCCCCACCCTGTGGATAACCCTGGATCGAACCGCCGGGTGGACGGCAGGTGGCACCGACGTACGTCGTGTTCCTCCGTCAAGGTATGCAGGTCAAGGCACACATCCCCAGCGGAGGTCCGCAAGGGATGTTCTACTTCGTCTGCATACCTTGACGGAGGAACACCCCGGCGCCTCAGCGCTTACGCGTACGCAGCGCGTGGGCGACGTTGACGCCGACGAGGCCGACCCAGGAGATCACCAGGGCGCCGAGATTGTCGGTGACGCCGAGGGTGATGCTGATCGGGATGCCGGCGACGGCGGAGCCTGCGCCTAGGACGAACTGGAAGACCGAGGTGCGCGACTCGTTGCGCTCGGCGAGGGTGCGCGCGGCGGCGGTGGCGCCGACTCGCTCCTGAACGGTCTTCTCGATGCGGTCGGCGAAGCCGGCGACCAGTTCGGCGTCGAACGCATCGCCCAGCTCATGGCGGGTCTCCAGCCCTGCCTCGATGTCTTTGCGCGCCATCTCGTCTGCCACGTCGATCAACCTTAGGGGATCAGATGCCGGGGTCGATGTCCCCGACGTTGTGCTGAATGTTGGTTCGCTCGGCTCGACCGGACAGCGCCGCGATCAGCGCCACGACAGCTACCACCACGACGACTACGACGAGTGCCACTACTCCGGCAACGATCAGCAACCACGCTGCCATCTGGCTCCCCCATTCTCACCGGCGCGCGAACGCTCAAACACTAGCCCGCGAGCCGCCCACCCGCAGCCGAATAGACTCCGCTACCGGCTTCAAAGGACCACGACGAGCTTCCCGCTGGCCGTGCCCTCCTCCATCCGTTGGTGAGCCTCACGGATCCTGTCGAGGTCGTACGTCGTGTCGATCGGCACCACCGCACGACCGGCGGCCACATCGTCGAGGAATCCCTGGAGAATGTCGGCCGGGAGATCGTCGGCCTCACCGGCGTAGGCGGTGAGCCGAACCCCCGTGGGGAGATAGTCGATCGGGTAGAACTCCTCGACGGTCCACACGTTCGAGAGCATCCCGGTGAAACAGACCGTGCCGTGGACGCGGGTGGACCGTAGCGTGTCGGGGAGCGTCGGCGTACCGATCAGCTCGATCGCGCCGTCGACCCCTTCAGGAAGCAGCCGCCGCACCTGAGCCGCGACGTCGCCGTCGCCGACCAGTACGTCATCGACCCCGATCGCCTCGAGCGCCCCGGCCTTGGCCGCGCTCCGGGTGGTGGCGAGAACGCGAAGGCCCTTCCGCTTGGCGAGCACCGCTGCCGCCATCCCGACCGACGAGGTGCCGCCTCGGATGAGAAGACTCTGACCGGCCTCGATGCCGACTCCGACGGTCAGGGAGCCGTAGGCCGTCTGCAGCATCTCCGGCACGGCCCCCAACGTCGCCCAGTCGAGGTCGGAGCGGAACGGGATGACCTGTCCCGCGGGAACACAGGTGTACTCGGCGTAGCCGCCGTCGAACGTACGTCCCATCCCACCCATCATCGTCATCACCTGCTGCCCGGGCTCGAACTCACCACTCGGCGCAAGATCCACGACGCCGGTGGCTTCGATGCCCAGCACCCGCGGGTACGTCACCGAGTCCCCGGCGAGCCCCAGTCGGGTGTGCAGCTCCGAGCGGTTGAGCCCGAACGCCTTGACCCGGATCCGCACCCAGCCCGGTTCGGGCTCCGGGAGGGGCAGGTCCCGGACCTGCAGGGCCTCCACCGGTCCGGGCGCCTCCAGCACAACAGCTCGCATGGTCTCGCTCGAGTTCACGAGTCGATCTCCTCTCTGATCCAGGCCCTCTCGGCGGCGCTGGTGGCACGGGCGGTCAGCAGTAGTCCGCGTCGGTAGGGGTCGGCGACCTCTTCGGCCCGGACCGGGCGGTCGCCGTCGTAGAAGAAGCTCGCCGGCGTCTCCAGGAACTCCAGTCGTCGGCGCAGGACCGCGTGCTGGTCGGAACGGTGCGGCAGCAGCGACAGGAAGGTGAGCATGACGAAGAACCGGCTCGCGTCGGTGATGTCATGGCCGTCGGCGGTGCGGATCGTCTCGAGCAGATGAGTCCGTCCTGCGTCGGTGAGGGTGAGTGTGTGTCGACCGGCCCGCCCGCGTCCGGGCTCGGACTCCTTAGTCACGTAGCCGTTGCGTTCGAGTCGGTCGGTCGCGGGATAGAGCGTGCCGTCGCTGATCCGTCGGGTGTGGCCGTACAGCTGCTCGATCTTCCGGCGCAGCTCGTAGCCGTGCTGGGGTCCTTCGGCCAGGAAGCCGAGGACCATGACGTCGATGATGCTCACGCCACCGAACAATACCTCGATTCGAGGTATTGTCCTAACGTTCCCGCCTTAGGGATCAACGCCCTGGCGGCCCTCGCATGGCAGCAGACAGCAATCGGCCCGCCATCCTTTTCGCAGGTGGCGGGCCGATTATGCGGTCGACACAGGTTACAGATACTGACCCGTGTTGGAGACCTGCTCGATGGAACGGCCGGGCTCGGTGCCCTGCTTTCCGGTGATGAGCGCGCGGATGAAGACGATCTGCGCGAAGGCGCTTCAGGCGGCTCATCAGGCGTCGGGACGTCGTCGGAGACCTCCCGAAATCAACCTCGGCGTTGACACCGTCAACAGCTCCTGAAGACGAAGGCATCGCTTGACTCCGGACGCCACGGCGGGTTCATGTCCCCTCGCGCACAGTGGATTGTGGCCCCAACCTGGGAGCCTCAGGAAGGGCCACAACTCATTTCAGCCTAGTCGGGCACGCGTCCATGTTGAAACTGTCCAATCAAACAGACTGTCCCAGAACGCTCCGGCAAGGCGTACCTGCACAACCTTCCCTGGCGGCCGGGCCCGGATAGTTGGTCTCGACAAGTTCGCGAGGGGCGGTCTGTTTGCCGATGACGCTGGAGCCATCGGACGCGCCAGAACTGTTCGTGGGTTGCCTCACGGACGCGACTCGGACCCACCGCGGTGCCGCTCCGCCCAGCGTCGCCTCAACCTGCCTACTGCATGGTCAAGCGCTCCGAAATGGTCGTTGCCGCGCCCCTGACGGCTAGCACCGCATGCTCGACATCGACATCGCGCCGCTCGTTTTCATCCCACGCGACCCCGACACTGCCAAGGGCAGTCCTTTGGTCGGTGAGAATTGGCGCCGCCACGCTGTAGACACCCGGGTTGAACTCACCCACGGTCAGGGCGTAGCCGTCTCTCTTGATCCTGCCGAGTGACGTACGAAATTCGCTCCATGTGCTCCCCAGGCCGGCGCTCTCGATCTCTTTGCACTGCTGTGGATAGATGGCCTTGAGACGGTGATGCGGAAGGTACGCGAGGATCACTTTGGAGACCGCTCCCTGGAACAGCGGCCGACGTTGCCCCCGGCTGAAGCGGTTCTCGGGGCTGAGTGGGGCACGGCTTTCACCGACGCACAGCACCGAGTCGCGGAATGCCGTGCAGAGCAGGGCCGAATGCCCGATCTTGTCCACCAGTTCATCGAGCACGCCCTCGCTGGCCAGCAGCAGCGGATCGGTCAGGCGCATCTGTAGGTCCATCTCGATGATCCGTGGGCCGAGAGCGTAGTAGCCGTTTCGAACCGCGTTGAGCAGTCCCGCGTCATGCAGGGTCTTGATGTAGCGATAGCCTGTCGACCTTGACGCTTCCAGAGCGTCGATGATCGAAGCCGTTGACCAGACGGGCTCGGACTCGCTGAACAGGTCAAGGACCTGGAGCATCTTGCCCAGGCTGCTCTCGGGTTCTGCGTTCACCGTCTCAGTCACACCCGAACGATATCCCGCAATATGGAACTCCTGCCACACATTCATCGGCCGCCAAGCGCATCCGCAGCAGTGGCCGCGCCGGTCGTCTGTCTCGCGCGGCATGTGTGCCCGGATCAGATCTCGATGTAGACGCTCTTGGTGTAGAGGTAGGTGTCCATGTGAGCGGAGCTTCCCTTCGAGCCGTACCCGCTCATCTTCGTCCCACCGAACCCGATCATGGGGTCGATGTGGCCATAGCAGTTCACCCACATCGTGCCGGTGTGTACGCCTCGAACAGCCCGGAGCGCGGTGGACAAGTTCTGCGCCCACACCGCGCCCCCTAGGCCGTACTCGCTGTCGTTGGCGATCGCGACGGCCTCGTCGACATCATCGAACGGCAGAATCGACAGAACTGGACCGAAGATCTCTTCGCGAGCGATACGCATCTGGTTGGTCACGCCGCCGAAGACGGCCGGCTTCACGAAGTATCCGCTCGAGAGGTCTCCGCCCAACCGCTCGCCTCCGCGTATCAGTTCGGCGCCTGCGTCTTGTCCGACCTCGATGTAGGAGAGGACCTTCTCAAGCTGAGCTTCGGAGATGAGAGGTCCCAGAGTCGCTGCCTCATCGAGGCTCCGTCCCACCCGCAGCGTGTCCATGAACGTCATCAGTCGGCTGGTGAACTCATCGACGATCGGCCGCTGGACGAGAACTCGGGTGCCGGCGAAACAGATCTGGCCGGAGTTGGCGAAGACACCCATGGCTGCCCCCGGAACTGCCTTGTCCAGATCTGCGTCCGCGCAGACGATGTCTGCCGACTTGCCGCCCAGCTCCAGCTGAAGCTTTTTGATGTTCACCGTCGACGCCTCGATGATGCTGCGTCCGGTCTGGGTCGAACCGGTGAAGGCGATCCGATCGACGTCGGGGTGGGCCGCTAAAGCGTGTCCCGCCTCCGACCCCCTGCCCGTGACGACGTTGACGACCCCTTCGGGCACCCCTGCCTCGTGGAGGATCTGGGCGACTCGCAGCACCGAGAGCGATGCATCCTCCGAGGGCTTGAGCACCGCCGTGCATCCGCTGGCCAAGACAGCACCGATGATCCAGAACTGGCTGTTCAGAGGGCCGTTCCAGGGGATGATCCCACCGATGACACCGACGGGAGCCTTCAGCGTCATCGTTGCCACCGGACCCGGGATGCCGTTCATGAGGGTCTCACCGGAGATGTTCGTTGCCTGAGAGGCGAAGAACGACAGCATCTTCATCATGGCCGGCTTGGTGTTGCGTAGCCTCGAGACCGGGGCTCCCATATCCATGGCCTCGATCTGGATGAGCTCCTCGAACCGAGCGTCCAGCACGTCCGCGACGCACCTCAACAACGCCTGACGCTCATAGGGCGTCCAGCCGCTCCACGTTCCCGTGAACGCTCGGCGCGCGGCTTGAACCGCGCGATCGACGTCGGCCTGGTCCCCGGCGGCGAGGTTCGCCAGAACCTCGCCGGTCGAGGGGTTGACAGTGGCAATCGTCTGCCCGGACGCCGACGGGACGCCTTGACCGTCGATGAAGTGATCGTGCGCTTCCTGGAACAGGTAGCGCTGAGCCTGGTCGCACAGCGCGACGGGCTGCTGGGTGGTGGTAGTCACTGGTTTCCTCTCACCGGATCGTCGATGATCCGTCAGCCGAAGACGAAGACGCCCTTGCCGATCTGGCGCTGGTCGAACAGCTCGTAGGCCCGCTCTGCCTCGTCGAGCCTGAACTCGTCGGTGAAGAGCGATTCCACATCCAGGCCTCGCTCGGCGACGAACAGGGCGCATTCCTCTTGCAAGTTCTTGCTGAACGTGAGCGAGCCGAGGACCGTCTTCTGCATCTGGATCAGCTCCTCGCTGTCCAGCTCGAGCTTGCCGAAGACGCCGACCATGCATGCGGTACCCCAGCGTCGCAGTGCCTGCACCGACTGGCGACGAACGGCGGCGTTGGCGCTGCACTCGATGGACTTGTCCGCGCCATCGCCATCATGGGTCAGGGCACGAACAGCGGCGACGGGGTCCATCTCTTGTGAGTTGACGACGTGGTCGGCGCCGAACTTCTCTGCCATGGCCAACCGAGACGGCTCCACATCGAGCGCGATAACCTTGGCACCGAACGCCTTGGCCAACATCGTGCAGCTCAGACCGACCGGCCCCTGCCCGAAGATCGCAACGGTCTCATCAGCCGTCAGCCCGACCCGCTTGATCGCGCCGTATGCCGTCCCGGTGCCACACGAGATCGCCGCACCAGTCTTGAACGAGAGCGAATCGGGCAGGGCGATCAGTGTGTGTGCGGGGACCTTCATGAAGTCCGCGTGCCCACCGTCGCCGTCCAGCCCGCCGAACACCTTGCGCGCATTCGGGCAGTACTGCGTCCAGCCGGAGCGACAGTAGCGACAGGTACGGCACCCGTCGTAGTGGTGAACCATGACCCTATCCCCGACCTTGGCCTCGCTGGGTCGTACGGCATCGCCGACAGCCTCCACGACACCACAGGGTTCGTGGCCCTCGATCACCAACTGATCACCGGTACGCAGAGGGCCATGCAGATGATTGAGGTCGCTGCCGCACATGCCGGAAGCCTTCATCCGAAGGACCACCTCATCCGGGCCGGGGACCGGGTCGGGATCCTCGCGGATGTCGAGCTTGCCCTCGCCCAGGAAAACTACTGCCTTCATTGTCACTGCTCCTTGATGGTCTCGAGGTCGGCTGGGCGGCTGTTGGGTGCGGTCATGAGGTCGCTCCGCGAACCTCGGACTGACCAGCATCCTCGCCGGGAGCGATCTCCTCGAGTGCCTCGGCCGAGGTGTCGACTCCCGCGAAGGCATTGAGCGCGGTCACGGCGAGGTACATCCCGGAGACCGCCAGGATCACACCAACGACCCCGAAGTTGGAGAAAAGTCCCAGCACGATGAACGGGGACACGATCAAACCGACCCGCCCGACCACCTGAGCGAGGCCGCCGCCGCGGAAGCGGAACGCGGTGGGGAAGTATTCCGGGCACGTTCCCAGGCCCAGCGTGAGGAACGACGCGACCATGGCGACCAGGACGAATCCGACGCCGATCACCAGCCTGGGGTCGCTCATGAAGGGGTAGATGGCGGCGAACAACGCGGCCAACGTTCCGAACATGACGATGCTGCGGCGACGACCGACGCCGTCGACGATGAACGCACACAACAGCGGCCCGGCGACGTATCCAGACATGATGGCCGCGTTGAAGCCCAGAGACTTCGACACCGTCATCCCCTGCTCGACGAAGAACGTCGGCATCCAGCCAGTGATCGAGTACGAGCCGAACAGGCACGTGACCGTCAGGATCAGAGCCATCAACGTGCGTCGGATGACCGGCCGGGAGAACAGCACCGTGATCGGGACCCACTCGGCCTTCTCATCCTCGGGCTGGACGTGCTGGTCAACCGATGTCGGGTTACCCGCCGGAGTCAGGACGCCGGCTTCCCTCTCGATCCGCTGGATTGCAGTCTCCGCCTCCTCGTACCGACCCCGGGACTCCAGCCAGCTCGGCGACTCCGGCATTCCTCGGCGCAGCCACCAGGCGACCAGAGCTCCAACGCCCCCGATGACGAACATCCCGCGCCAGGTGAACTCGGGGATGACGACCCAGCCCAGCAAGGACGACATCGACACCCCCAGTCCGGCGAAGATGCCGAGCACGCCCAGGTATCGGCCGCGGTGTCCTCGTGGGATGAACTCGGTGATCATGCCGTAGCAGATGACGTACTCGGCGCCCATACCGATACTCATGATTCCTCGTAGGACGATGAGTATCTCCATCGAAGGCGCCATTGCCGCGAGCAGCGCGAGGACACCGAAGAGTGCGAGGTTGAACTGGAACGCGAAGCCACGCCCGACCCGGTCGCTGAGCCAGCCAGCGAACGCCGCTCCGACCGCGAGCCCGGCGAAGGTGACCGACAGGAAGAGCGAGTTCAGTTCGAGGGTCGAGAAGCCAATGGGGAGCATCGACGCCAGCACCGCCGACGAGAGCGTGTTGTCGAACGAGTCGAAGAACATTCCGAGGCCGACCAGCACTACTAGGCGTCGGTGGAACTTGCCGATCGGGAGGTTGTCGAGCCGTTGGCTCGCATTCACGCGCGCGCTCATTTGTCCACACCCCCTGATCGGGTCGCCCTCGATGTGCACCAGGCGTCGGTCGCGTAGAAGTTGCCCCCGGAGGCCGGGGTCGATGCCGCGCCCCACATGCCGCGATTGGGGTCGGCCCAGATCGGCACACGAGCCTCGCGTGGGTTCGTTCGAAGATGTCTGGTCATGCCGGATACCACCCTTTGCTTGGTACTCGATCCCGTACGAAGCGAACGCAGATTTGACTAAGGAGCACTGCCGGCTGGCTGCGAATCGTCAGGTAGGCACACCCGACTCGTCCCCAACAGGCTGCCGCGAAGTGACCGCACTTACCTGTGATGAGCACCACAAACCAGTGCAGTGGGTTGACGATATCCAGCATTATGAGACTTCGTCAATGCGCGCCGCCGCGAATTTGCACTGCTTGGCGTCGCCCGATGCCCGGGCCGCGACCTCACGCCCAGTCCAGAGTTGCGTGGCTCTGCATGTGGCCCAGTGAACGTCGTATACCGATTCGGCGAGGCCAGCCGAACTCCCAGAAGTCAGCGTGAAACCTGGCAGCGAGGGTGCTCACACGCGAAGGAGGTCGCTGGGGAGCAGCCCCGGCAGGACCCTGATGCCTTCCGGGTCGCGACCGGGTCGCGCCGCACGCTCCCGGATCTCGGCCCGGAAGGCCGTGCATGCGGTTTGGCCCGGTGCCGACTCAACCGGTTGCCCTACATTCGACCGAGTCACCGGCGAACCTGCACGCCGCTACGAACGGCCCGGCGAACTGATCCACGTCGATGTCACCAGGTTCGGCAACATCCCCGACGGTGGCGGTGGCGGATCGTCAGCACCGAGCAATGCCGGGCGAACCGACAAGCAACCCTCGATCGCACCGGAGCGAAACCAAGCGCTATGAGCCGAACCACCGGAAATGCTTCGGCACACCGTGATCAACGACCACTCCCGCGTTGATTACGCCGATATCCACGACGACGAGAAGGTCCTCACCGCGGTCGGCGTCCTCTACAGGGAGGGGTCACTCCACCGTCGCACTTCCGGATAGGCTGACCTCTTCGTTGTCGAGGTCGGCCTGCAGGCGGCGCAAGACGGTGTCGTCGATTCGGCGTTCGTCGCGGAGACGGACGATGGTCGTGCGTTTGTGGTCGATGAGAGCAAGACGCAGCGCGACGTAGTCCCGGTGCTGGACCAGCACCGGGTCGTCGGCGGCGCCCCCGACCCTAGCCCGTGCGGTCGCCAGGTGAGCTTCGTACTCATGGCGCAACCACTCGACGATCTTCGTCTCGGAGCCCAAGTCGTTGGCGAGTTCGGGCATGGCCTGGAGTGCTTGTTCTACGGCGGTGGTCTCGGCGAGGTGATGTTCCTCGTCGACCGACGTGTCGGGCGGCAGCCTCGCCCAGCGCACCGCCGCGGGCAGCAGGAGTCCTTGCGTCACCAGTGTCACGAGGATGACGCCGGAGGTGACGAAGACGATGAAGTCGCGGTCGGGGAACGGTTCACCGGAGTCGAGCGCCTGTGGCACCGAGAGCGCGACCGCGAGTGAGATCGCGCCCCGGAATCCAGCCAGCCCGCTGACCACACGTGCCTGGTGACTGATCCGGAGCAGGCGCTGCTGGGGTCTGCGGTCGAGCATGCGGACCACGTAGGTCGAGACGAATAGAAACGCGAAGCGCACGGCGATGAGCAGCCCGCAGACGGCGCCTACGGCGATCAGTGCGTCCTCGAGGTCGGCACGGCTGAGGGTGCGGACGGCCGATTGCAGTTCCACCCCCACCAGCACGAACATGGTCCCGCTTATGAGGAACGTGGCGAGCGGCCAGAACGCCATCGCTTGCGTGCGGTGTTCGGCACGGATGATGCGAGGGGCGACCTGGCTCATGATCAGGCCGCTGACGACCACCGCGAGTACGCCGGAGGCTTCGATCAGCTCGGCGAGCAGGTAGGCGGTGAAGGGTGCCAGGATCATGACGAGGTTGCCCAGCAGGGGGTCGGTCAGACGGCGCCGCAGGTTCATGTTGACCCACGCGACCGCCACCCCGACCGCGGCTCCGCCGCCGTAGGCGAGCAGGAATAGCCCGCCGACGTGCTGGACGCTCAGGTGTTCTTCGCCGACCGTGATGCCGACAGCGAGACCGAAGATAACCAGGGCGGTGCCGTCGTTGATCAGGCTCTCCGCGCGTAGGACAGTGACCTGGCGGCGCGGCAGGGCGCGGGCCAGGACGGCGACTGCTGTCGCGTCCGTGGGTGCCACGGCCGCGCCGAGTACCCAGGCCGGTCCCCACGGCAGTCCGAGGGCGTGCCCGGCGGCGGCGACGGCCCAGGCAGTGAGGATGACGAGGACGGTGCTCAGCAGCACGATGCCGCGCAGGTTGGTGCGGATCTCCCGCAGGGAGGTGGTCAGGCTCTCCCAGTACAGCAGCACCGGCAGGAAGAGGAGCAGCACGACCTCAGGCGGCAACTCCGCCTCGCGCACCGCCGGGATGACTCCGAGGAGGACGCCCGACGCGAGCAGGATGATGGGTGGGGCAATGCCGAAGCGCTGCCCCACGGCGTTGCCGACCAGCACGGCCACGCCCAGGAGCACGACGAGTTCCAAACCGAGCAAGGTGAGTTCCCCCAAAGAGAATGGATCAGTGCGAGCAGAACTTGGTCAAGGCTTCAGAAGCGTCTTGATGGCGCGGCGCTCGTCCATGGCCTGGTAACCTTCGGCGACCTGTTCAAGGGGCAGAGTGAGATCGAAGACCTTGCCAGGGTTGATCCGGCCGTCGAAGATCCGCTGGATGAGGTCGGGCAGGTAGGCGCGCACGGGAGCCGGGCCGCCGCGCAGACCGGCGTGGGAGAAGAACAGCTCCTGGCCGTCGATCGCGACGCCGTGCGGTAGTCCGACGAAGCCGACGTTGCCGCCCGGGCGTGTGGAGTGCAGCGCCTGATGCATCGACTCGTTGGGGTGCCGACGCACTCCAGGACGCTGTCGGCGCCAACGCCGTTGGTCAGTTCCTTGATGCGGGCGATGCCTTCTGCGCCACGCTCGGTGACGATGTCAGTGGCGCCGAAGTCCAGGGCGAGCCTCTGCCGGTCGTCGTGCCGGCTCATGGCGATGATGCGCTCGGCGCCAAGCTCCTTGGCGGCGATGATGCCGCACAGGCCGACCGCGCCGTCGCCGACGACGACGGCGGTGGAACCAGCCCTGACCTCGGCGGCCTTGGCGGCGTACCAGCCGGTGCCCATGACGTCGGACAGTGTCAGCAGGCTGGGCAAGAGCTCGTCGGCCGGGTGCTCGTCAGTGGCCACGAGGGTGCCCTCGGCGTTGGGGATGCGGATGTGCTCGGCCTGGCATGTGCTCATGAACTCCCGGTGCACACAGTTGGACGGGTAGCCCGCCAGGCAGTTCGGGCACGTGTTGTCCGATGTGGCGAACGAGCCGATGACGAACTGGCCGGGCCTGACGGACCTGACGTCGCTCCCGACCGCCTCGACGATCCCGACGTACTCGTGACCCATCGGGTGCGGCTGGCCGACAGGCTCAAGGCCACGGTAGGCCCACAGGTCGGACCCGCAGACACAGGTAACGACGGTACGGATGACCGCATCGGTCGATTCGATGATCTTGGGTTCGGGCACGTCCTCCACCCGGATGTCACCGGGGGCGTGGATTATGGTGGCGCGCATGATGCTTTTCTCTCTATCTCTCGTGTCAGGGCCGGGCAAGGCATGACGCGGCGCCCCCACGGCTGAAGATCCAGAATCAGGGCGGCCGCGTAGTCTCCCCTCGCTCCAGTCGTTTCCGGCGGCTCGATACGCCCGAAGGGTGGTGCAGGGTCTTGGACCCATTCCCCTGCTGGCGACGGTCCTATCGGTGGAGACTCCCCACGCTCTCCACGTCGCGGGCAGAAGACGTGTGGTCGGTGCGGCGCCCGGCCTATTCGTCAGCCGCGAACCACAGCGATATTGAAGTCGAAGGTCTGCAGCACTCCGGCGAGGTTGAAGTAGAGAAGCATGTACATCTCGACGTTGCGGGCGGTCTGGATGCCACCGAGATCGAGGACCGAGTCAGCTGACCAGCCGAACTCTCCTAGTAGCGCAGTCACGGTGGCCTTCGCGGCCGCGTCGTCGCCGGAGACGAAGAGGGTGTGGGCGCCAGGAACCCGCTTGGGATCGACCATGACGTCGCAGAACACCGTGTTGAGAGACTTGACCACTCGTGCCCTTGGCACCGCGCGCTGGATCCGCTCGGCGATGCTGTCGGTGTTGGGGATCGTCGGAGTGGGCGGCATGCCACGCGAGAAGTCGAACGGCACAGCCAGATCGAGCAGGACCTTGCCGTCCAGCCGCTGCGGGCCGACCGCGTCGATGGCTTCGAGCGACGCGACACCAGAGGTCGCGTTGACCACGAGATCTCCATGATCCCCTGCGGCGTCCAACGGCACCAGGTGCACATCGGGATGCTGGGACTGCCATTGTGCGTACGGCGGCGTACCCATCGCATCAGTCCCAGTGCGCCCGAGCGTGGCCTCGACGTCGCGAGTGCCGATGACGACCTCGTGACCCAGGCCGGACAGCCGTCCGGCGAGAGCGCGACCGACCATGCCTGTCCCCAGGACAGCGATCTTCATGAAGTTCCCCTTCTTGTCAGACTTTTCCTTGCCACAGATGACCTGCCATCAGGCTCTTCGGGATCACGATCCCCAACAAGGGACTGTTCGCTCCCTCCCATGGGCTCATCTCGCATGGCAACGTGGACATCACCAACTTGCCGACGGCGCGCAATGATGAGCCCCCGGAAGCGGCCCGGCGAACGGAGAGACCGCGCATGAACGACGAACGGAACTCGGACGCCGCCAAAGCACTCGGGACATTCCTCCGAGCACGACGTTCCGAGCTCTCACCCCAACAGGTCGGTCTCCCGGAAGGAGAGCGACGGCGGGTCAAGGGCCTGAGGCGCGAAGAGGTCGCCGTGCTGGCCGCTATCAGCACCGACTACTACACCCGTCTCGAGCAGGGCCGCATACAGGCGTCACCCTCGGTTGTCGAGTCGCTGGCGCGAGTGCTACAGCTCGATGAGGACCAACGGGCGTACTTCTACGACCTCGCCTCTCGAGACGACTTCAGGCCACCATCCCGCAGACCGCGCCGCAGGCCACAGCCGCAGCTCCAGCGGCTGCTCGACAACATGGCACACACCCCGGCGTTCGTGATCGGGCCAAGAACAGAGATCGTCGCCTGGAACTCGCTGGCCGCTGCCCTGATCACCGACTTCTCGCGCATCCCTGTCAACGACCGCTACTACATCCGGCTGCTGTTCGACGATCCCGCGATGCGAGAGCTCTACGCTGACTGGGAAGGCGTCACCAGGCTCTCCATCGCCCAGATGCGCATGCACAACACCCGCAACCCTGGTGATCGCATGCTCGCCCGCGTCGTGGGCGACCTGTCGCTCCAGTACGCCGAGTTTCGCCAGTGGTGGGCGCACCACAACGTCGCCAACCGCGATGCTGGCGCCAAGCACCTGCGCCATCCGCTCGTCGGGGACCTCCACCTCGACTGGAGCGCACTCACCTGGGCGTCTGACCCAAGTCTCCAGATCATCGCCTGGACTGCGGAGCCCGGCACGTCCAGCAGCGACAAGCTCCGCCTTCTCGCGTCGTGGGACGCTCCCTCCCCGGCGCCCAGCGGGGAGCAATCCGCCGATCTGGACCACTGATCCCGACCTAACCACTGCGAAGGAAGCAACACGTCGACCCGCGTCTCACCCGCAGACCGGGCGAGCACCAACCAGGGATGCATCTCTCCCTGCCAAACGCGAGATCACGGTGCCATCGTGAAAGAGGAACGGTCGAACAGCTCGACCCGTACCCAGTCAATTCACGAAAGCGAAAGTAGAGCAGTGGACAAGAACGCAACCCTCCCCAGCGTCGGCGAAACCTGGCTGGCGGACTTCGGCCCCGACACACCGCTGGGCCACTTCACCGCCGAGATCACCTTCAACTCCCCGACCAGCGTCACGTTCCTCGTCACCGGTGGAGCCATCAAGGGCGCCACCGAGACAATGGACTACACCACGGTCAAGGTCCGCGATGGCCTCTACGTGGTGCGCTGGACCGAGCCCGAGTCCGGTGACCACGTCACTCACATCGAGGACTACAACGAGGGTTCCTGCATGGCCAGCTCCGTCATCGGCGGCAACTTCGTCCAGCTGGTCGGCGCCTGGAGCCGTGTGGGCTGAACGACTCCGACGTACGTCGGGGGTATGCCCCGCTGCGGCAGGCCCCTCAGGTACTCGGCTGCGATCTTCAAGCCGACGTCTGTGAGCTCCACAGTGGGGCAGCCGGACGCCACGGTGCTCTTGAGCGCTTCAGATTGCCACCGCACCGGGGCATTGGCCCCGGTGCGGTGGCACGTAGCGACAACCTGCGCGTACGCAGAAGGACCACTGGGGTGCTCTGTCAGTACACGCTACGACGGGGACTCCCGAGACCGGGACAAGACGGTTTCCATGGAAGTCCACACGGATAGAGATGAGAAACCATGACAAGAAAACCCATGATCGCTCCGCTGGTCCTGGGCGTGGCACTGATCATTGCACTCGTACTGGCTGTTGTGCCGCTCACGGGGTCAAACGCAGCAGGGCGTGGTGACAACCGCCAAGCAGCGGCCGCGCCCTTTGCTGGCTCACTGGTGGGCGTGTGGCGGATGACCTCGTTGGAGACGGGCACCGAGGGCAACCTCGAGCCGGTTCCCTACTCGGGCCAGATCGTCTTCTCCAAGGCCGGCACCATGTCGGTGCAGGCGATGAACCCTGACCCGAGCGCCCCGGACACCCCCTATACGAGAAACGGCTACGAGGCCTTCTACGGGGACTTCGTCGTCGACAAGCCGGCCGGGACGTTCGAGGTGACCATCGAGTCCTCCCTGGTGCGCGATCTGATCGGGCAGAGCCTGACCCGGTCGTATGACGTGAGTGGCGACACGCTGGTTCTGACGCCGCCGAACCCCGCTGAGGGCTGGCGCGCGACGTACGAACGCCTGTGAGACCTTCGATGACATCCTTGATCCGAGGCGCACCGGTCGGAAGACTGCTGCACACGGCTCTCCTTGCCGCTCTGCTGGCAGGCTGCTCGCTTCCCGGGACGGATCACTCATCCCCCGCAAGCCAGGGCGACGGGACTGCCGCCTCGGCGCCCGGGTCGACCGGACCGTCCGGCCCGTCGGCGCCGGCCCGGTCCGGGGAACCGACAGAGACGCCTGTCGCGCTGCGCGACTACTTCGACCGCGAGTACAGCGGCACACGCCTCCGCCTCGGCGACGTCAGGGAACGCACAACCGGCTACACCTCCTATGACGCCACCTACCGCAGCGAGGATCTGACCGTCTCCGGGGTCATCAACGTCCCGAACGGCGACGGCCCGTTCCCCGCTGTGGTCCTCGCACACGGTTGGATCGAGCCAGACGCCTATACGAGCGGTCAGGGGATGACACGCGAACGCGGCCACCTCGCCGACCAGGGGTTCATCGCCTTCCATATCGACTACCGCAACCACGCCGACTCCGACCGCGACCCAGACCTGGTGCGCAACATGTACCTCGGCTATGCGGTCGACGCCGTCAACGCGGTGCACGCTCTTCGCGGCAGTGAATTACCGATCGACCCTGCCCGCGTGGCGTTGATGGGCCGCAGCATGGGAGGCAACGTCGTGCTCCAGGCGCTCGAGATCTCCCCCGGCCTGGTGCAGGCCGGAATCGTCTATTCCGGTCAGTCATCCCTGGAGTCGGACAACTACCGCCGCTGGGCGGGCCCTGGTTCCGACTACGCCGCCGAAGCCGCCGACCTCTACGGAACGCCCGAGGAGAACCCCGAGTTCTGGACGGGCATCTCCACCCGTCCCCAGCTCGGCCGGATCACGGAGCCGGTGCTCATGATCCACGGAACCGAGGACGAACAGTGCCCAGAAGCATGGGCGGGCGCGACCTTCGATGCCCTCCAATCCTCAGGCGTCGACGCGCAGATCGAGTGGTACGAAGGCGAGCGTCACTCCTTCGGGCCCCGCTTCGACGACTCCATGGTCCGCAGCACGAGGTTCCTCCGCACGCACGCCGGCTGAGCGTCGTGCGTTCTCTCCGCCACGAAGACAGGACGCAAGACCGCCATGAACAGCATGACCAGACGTACGCTCCTGATGTCCGCCGCCACGGTGGGCGTGGGAACCGTGGCGGCCTGTACCAGGTCGCAACCGTCCAACAGTGGTGAGGCGACAGCGCGCAGTGGCAGGTTCGGTGTCGGGACCTACAACACCCAGGAAGTCGCGGACGAGCTGCGCTATATCGAGGAGAACATCCGTCCGCGCCCGAGGACCGACGCCAAGCGCGTTCTGATCACCGGCTCGACCGGGGGAATCGGTCAGCTCGCCGCCGCCTACCTCCTCGCCCGCGGGCACAGCGTCGTCGCCCACGCGCGCAATGAGCAGCGAGCGGCCGACGTACGCCGTGACCTGCCCGCCGTCGAGGACGTGGTCATCGGTGACCTTCTGAACCTCGATCAGACCCGAGCGCTCGCGACTCAGATCAACGAGCTGCCAAGGTTCGACGTCATCATCCACAACGCCGGCGAGTACGGCATCGCGAACAGCCAGATCCTCAACGCCAACTCGCTGTCGCCCTACCTGTTGACAAGCCTGGTCAACTCACCCGCGGATGCACTGGTTTATCTCACCTCAGATCTGCACCTCGGCGGTGACCTCGAGCTCGATGAGCTTCGCGGCGACGGCGCTCACATCACCTATGACGACAGCAAGCTCCACATGGCGACGCTCGCGATCGCTGTCGCTCGCCGCCGGCCCGACATCCGGGTCAATGCCGTCGCACCGGGCTGGGTGCCGACCAAGATGGGATTCCACAACGGCCCCTACGCCCCAGACGACCTGCGCGCCGGCTACATGACCCAGGTCTGGCTGGCAGAAGGCACCGAAGCGGCGCGTCAGATCACCGGCAACTTCCTCTTCCATCAGAAACCAGAGACCCAGGTCCATCCAGCGGTTCACGACCCACGGGCGCAGGACGACCTGCTCGCCGCGTACGCACAACGCACCGGGGTCAGTTTGACGTGAGGCCCCGGACCCGAACGGAGAAATATGAGGACAGCCCGTTTCACCACCGCAGCGCTTCTGGTCACCATCGCCAGCGGATGGCTGACTGCCTGCGGAACCAGTGACACGCCCGAGAGCCGGCCCAGCACGGCAACCGGCGCACCGACCACCGCCGACAGCCCCACCCCCAACCATCAGAGCCCTACGCCAACTGCGACGGCTCCCCAGGAGGCTGACATGAGGATCGAGATCAGCGTTGAAGGCGAGCGCTTCCAGGCGACGCTCACTGACAGCGCCGCCAGCCGCGACCTGATCGCCCAACTGCCGCTGACTCTGGACATGACCGATCACGGCGGCGTCGAGAAGACCGGCGCTCTTCCATCAGAGCTCTCCCTGGACGGACAGTCGTCCGGCGCCGACCCCGACGTAGGAGACGTCGGCTACTACGCCCCTGGCAACGACCTCGTCCTCTACTACGGCAACCAGTCCTACTACGACGGCATCGTCGTCCTCGGCAAGTTCGAAGGTGACGCCCCCGAACGCCTCGCGCGCATGGATGGCGATGTCACGGTCGACGTCGACCGTTTCGAGTGACCCTGCACCCGAGGCTCCCGCAGAAGGTTGCCCTCTCAGTACACCTCAGGACAGGGACTCCCCGCCTCCTGCGAGATGCAGTTTTCTGGAGCCAATCTCAAACCTTGGAAGGAACGACTCGACATGCGCTTCATCACCATCAGCTCCCGCCACCTCAGACTGGCGGCTGCATCCTTGGCCACCGCGACGGCGCTCCTGACGCTCACGCCCGGTGCCGCGCAG
Organism: Nocardioides sp. NBC_00850; assembly: GCF_045207335.1. Lineage (NCBI taxonomy): Bacteria > Bacillati > Actinomycetota > Actinomycetes > Propionibacteriales > Nocardioidaceae > Nocardioides > Nocardioides sp. NBC_00850. The sequence goes on along the minus strand of NZ_CP108845.1, from coordinate 3,696,064 downwards.
GCGCATCACGGCTTCGACGACTTCGACACCGACCGCCTCTACTACATCTCAGGCACCGTCTCGGATGTCCGCTGGGGCGAGCCCCACTCCTACTTCACCGTGACGGTCAACAGCGACATGCCCGCTGACACGCCCGAGCTTGACCTCCCTGAGCAGCTGCAGGCCCCCGAGGACAGCGGCCCCATCGACGCCGCGCCGTCATACAGCGGGTCTCATGACGCGCTGGCGGTCACGATCGCGCCTCCGAGCTTCACGGGAATGTGGGGCCTCGACCGCCCGCTCGAGGACGGCGAACGGGTCGAGGCCGTCGGCTACGTCGGCGAGAGCCACGACGACGAGTTCCGTCCGGTCGTGTTCTGGGTCGAGGACGGCAACCCTGTCAACCAGGTGCTCGGCAGCGAGCTCCCCGCAACCCCGCTGCCGACCCCCTACCCGGAGGGTGACGCGCCGGCAGAGTCCTCGTCGACCGACACCGACCAGGATGTCCCGACCGCATCGGAGTCCGACGCTACGTCCCCGGTTGCTGTATGGGCCACGCTCGGTGCCGCACTTCTCGTCGTCATCATCGCCGGAGCTGTCTACATGCGCGCGCGCTCGCGCCGAGGATGATGGGGTCCGCGATGGACGGCATCTACTCCTGGCTGGAGGAGACCTCGCTCGCTGAGGCGATCCGCGGCACGGCCTACCTGTATCCGATGCTCGAGAGCGTGCACATCATCGGCATCGCCCTCCTCATCGGCCCAGCGGCCGCGTTCGACCTTCGGCTGCTGGGTCTCGGCCGACAGGCACTACGGGTGACGACCGCGGCCAAACACCTCCTCCCCCTCTCACACCTCGGCTTCATGATCGCGGCCGTCACCGGTGTGGCCATGTTCCTGCCTGGCGCGAACCTGCTCGCCGACCGCGGCAGCGCACCGTGGAAGCTCGGCCTCATCCTGCTGGCCGGTCTGAACATCCTGATCTTTCACAGACACACCTACCGCAACGTGACCGATTGGGATGTCGACCGACCGACCCCCGCCGCCGCCCGCTTCGCCGCGGTCATCTCCCTCACATCGTGGTCAGGTGTCACGGTCGCAGGCAGGCTCCTGGCCTACACGTGACTGGTACGGCAAGAGAACGGAGGAGCGCCTCGACCACTGCAGCCTCTTAGGAGAGCGCTCGTTCCCGCAACGCGAACTTCTGGATCTTCCCACTCGGCGTGCGAGGGAACTCGGACAGCACCCGTACCGCCTCCGGCCAGAACTGTTTGGCCACATCGTGGGCGCCGAGGAACGCTCCTAAGTCTTCGACGGTCAGGCCTGAAGCGTTCGGCTGCAGGACCACGCAAGCACATGCCGTCTCGCCGAGTCGCTCGTGCGGAAGCGGGACGAGAGCGACGTCCTTGATGTCAGGGTGGGTGACCAGGATGTTCTCGATCTCGACGACCGGGATGTTCTCACCGCCTCGGATGATGATGTCCTTGGTGCGGCCGCAGATGCGGATGTGCCCTCGCTCGTCGAGGAGTCGCGCGCGATCGCCCGTCTTCAGATAGCCATCCGTGGTGAGGCTTCCGGCGTCGATGTCAGGGCGCTTGTAGTAACCGAGGAAACGGCCCGGTCCCCGAATGATCAGGTCACCTTCCTCACCAACTGCAACCGGATTGCCCTCGGGATCCACGACCTTGACGTCGGCGGACCCGACGGGGCGGCCATCACTCGTGCTGGCGAGCACCGGCTCATCCTGCACGGCGGTGGCGGTGCCGACGCAGTATTCGCTCATCCCCCACACTGCCACGACCCGGCACCCGAAGCGCTGAACGGCACGTTCGACCAGCGACGGCGGGATCGGGGCACCACCGCACACGAACACGTCGGGGAACACCACACGCGCCCGCTTGCCCGCACGCTCGAGCAGGTCATTGAGAAACGGGGTCGCCCCCATCGTGAAGGTCACCCTGTATCGGTCAACCAGATCGAGTGCCTTCTCCGGGTCCCACGACTCGAGCAGAACAACGTCACCACCGCCTCGCAGGGGCATCAGGATGCCCCAGGTGAAGCCGGTCAGATGGCCGAATGGAGACATCACCAGCGAGGTGAGCCCGCCGCCGAACCCGGCGTGCTCGACGAGGTCGTCGATCACAGCGTGCATGGTGGCGTGGGAATGCATCACGCCCTTCGACTCGCCCGTCGTCCCAGACGTGAACGCGAGGACAGCGACGTCATCGACCGTCACGTCTGCCGGTTCCACCGGGGTCGGCGTCGTCGCCAACAGCTCCTTGCTCGACACCACCCCGGGTTCCTGATTGTCCCCGACGCTCACAATCGTCGTCAGGTCCGGAAGGTCGGCGGCCATCTCGCTCACCATCGCTGCGTATTCGAAGCCGCGGTAGACCGACGGCACCACGACGACTTTGCAGTGTGTTCGCTCGAGGACGAACCCGAGCTCGCGACGGCGGTAGATGGTGGTGACCGGACAGACGACCGCTCCGATCCGGGACGCTGCGTAGGTGTAGATGACAGCCTCGGTCCAGTTCGGGAGGACAAGACAGATGACGTCGCCTCTGCCGAGTCCCAGGTCCGCGAGATGAGCGCTCACTCGGACGATGTCCGAGAGCAGGTCCTCGTACGACAGCTCGACCCATTCCTCGCCGTTACGGAGCCCGGTGAGTGTCCGTCGGCCCGGTTCAGCGTGCTCGCCCCACCGTTCGAGTGCGCCGAACAGCGTGTCGACACGGCGCTGGTCGGCTTGAACCACCTGTGTTTCCTCACCCTGGTCGAACATCGTGTCCTCCATCCTCTCCAGTGCCATGGGTCAGGGGACGAACACGCCCTTGCCCGAGGTCTGGCGGTCGAGGAGCTCGTAGGCTTCGACCGCGTCGGCGAGCTGCCACGTCTCGGTGAACAGCGCGTCCACATCGATACCGCGCTGGACCACGAATCGCGCACAGTCCTCCATCGAGGCCATCGACATCGTCCAGGAGGTCACGCCTTTGATCTGCTTGTAGAGGTGCTCGGTCAGGTCGAACTGGATCGTCGATCCGACTCCGACCCAGCAGGCGGTGCCCCAGAGGTCGAGGACGTGCAGGGCGTCCTGGGCCGCGGACGACGCCCCCGAGGTCTCCAGGCTCTTGCTGACTCCGCGCCCGTCCGTGAGGTCGCGGACGGCGTCGGCGACGGAGTCGACCTCGGCAGGATTGATGGTCAGGGAGGCGCCGAAGTCACGCGACCTCTCGAGCCTCGACGGTGCGATGTCCAGAGCAATCACCCGCGCGCCCATGGCCGAGGCCAACTGCGTCGCCGCAAGCCCGACCGGACCCTGACCGAAGATCCCAATGGTGTCCTCACCGCTCAGCTGAAGCCGGCGGAGCGCGCCCCAGGCCGTGCCCGTCCCACAGCCGATGGCGGCAGCAGCGAGGAACGACAGCCCCTCAGGCATGGGGAGAACCGAGGTGAACGGCACGGTCATGAAGTCGGCGTGCGAGCCCTGCGCGGTCGCGCCCATCGCCGTCGCGCCGTCACGACACATCTGAGTCCATCCGGACCGGCACTGGTCGCAACGACCGCATCCGAAGTAGTGGTGCACCATCACAGCGCGGCCGATCCACTCGTCCGGGACACCCCTGCCCACGCTGGCGACGACGCCAGCCGGCTCGTGGCCGCCGATCAGTGGTTGCTCACGTCGAGGACCGCGGTATGTGTGCAGGTCCGATCCGCACATGCCGGAGGCCCGCATCGCGATGACGACCTCGCCGTCCCCAGGTACGGGGTCGGGGAACTCCGCAACTTCGATCTTTCGCTCGCCGTGAAACAGTATGCCCTTCATCATTCCCTCTCATTTCCCGCTTTTGGTTCAGCCCTTGGCCACAGCCGCTTGTTCAGCAGCTCCTCGCGAGGCGGAATCGTCGTAGATCGAGGACCGAAGGTTCAGATGCTTCGTCTCCGGGACGAGGAGCACACCAGCCAGACCAAACGTCCCAATGAGTGCCATCGCGTAGATCGCTGGAGCCACAGGGCTTCCGGTGAGACCGATGAGTGCGGTCGCGATCAGTGGCGTCGTACCGCCGAACAGGGCGACCGACACGTTGTAGGCGATGCCGTGGCCGCGGCATCGCATCGCGGTTGGGAAGAGCTCGACCCAGCCGACGAAGGCGGCCGAACCGTACATAGCGACACCGATCGCGAGAAGCGCCTGACCGAGGAACGCGGTCACCAGACTGCCCGCATCCGCGAGCAGGAAGGCGGGCACGGCCATCACGAAGAGCCAACCAGCCCCGGCAGCGAACATCGCGCGTCGCCCGAACCGGTCGCTGAGCCGTCCCATCAACGGCAGGAGGATTGCCAAGGTGGCCACAGCGGCCGCGTTCGACAGCAGGGCCCGCGTCGGAGACAGGCCACCCTCGACCGCCACGAACGTATACATGTACCCAGTGAGCAGGTAGGCCCCGACCGCCATGGGCGGCTGCAGCAGGGTCACGAGCAATACCGAGCGCCGGACCTGAACCGCGGCGCCGAGCCCCTGACTCGCTTGGTCGGACCCAGCAGAGTCCTTGGACCGAGCCTCGGCCATCGCCTCGACGAACTCCTCAGGGTCCTCCAGCGTGCGTCGTAGGTAATAGCCGATACCCGCCACAAGGCCACCAGCAAGGAATGGGATGCGCCAGCCCCACTCCTCGAAGGCCTGGTCGCCGAGGATCAGTCGGATACCGAGGATGACCACCGCTACGATCGCGGCCGGCCAGTACGCCCACGCCATGACCCTGGTCATCCACGTCGCACGCCGTCCGTCGGGCGCAGACTCGGTGATGAAACTCTCGACACCAGTCGTCTCCCCGCCGATCGAAAGCCCTTGGAGGAGCCGACAGCACACCAGTAGCGCCGGCGCAACGAGGCCGATGCTGGCATAGGTCGGGAGAAAGCCCATCAGCATCGTCCCGCCACCCATCAGGACGACGGTCCACTGCAGCACCGAGAGCCGGCCGAACCGGTCCCCGACATAGCCGAAGATCATTCCGCCGAACGGACGGGCGACGAACGAGAGCGCATAGACAGCGAAGGTGCTGAGCATCGCCGCGACGGGATCGGCTTGGGGGAAGAAGTGGACGGCCAGCGTCGGCGCCAGGAGAGCGTACGCCGTGTAGTCGAACTGCTCGCCGAAGTTGCCGACAGCACCTCCCATCAGCTTCCGACGGTCACTGACAACTTTCACGTTCACGTGATACTCCTTCGATACCTGTCTTCGTTGCATACCGACCAGGCGCATTCCTGCGTGGCCGGGGACTGATCAGACGTGCCGGTTCCAGCCGCCATCGACGTAGACCCGCTGACCTGTGACGTAGCCAGCGAGCGGCGAGGCCAGGTAGGTGATCAGATTCGCCGCGTCGGCCGGATCCCCGAAGCGCTGCGCAGGAATCTCTCGCTCGAGCCACGCCTGCTGGTCCTCCGCCGTGGGGACGAACTGAGGAATGAAGTTGTTCCGGATCTGTTCGGTCATCAGGTAGCCAGGCGATACGCAGTTGACGGTGATCCCGTCCTTCATCACCATGCGCGCAAGCCCCTTCGCCCACATCAGAACGGCACCCTTGGAGGTCAGCGACCCGCTGACGTGCGAGGGCTCGGAGGTGGCGGTAAGACAGATCACCCGTCCGAAGCCCCGCTCCTGCATCCCGGCGATGAAGGGCGTCGTCAGCCGTCGAGGGGTGTCGAAGTTCAGCCTGAAGGCCTCGCTCCACTCCTCCTCCGTCGTATCGAGATCGAAGGGCCTGGCCTGCCCGAGGTTGTTGACGACGATGTCGACACCGCCGAACTCGCCCATGACCTTCTCCGTGACCCGATCGAAGGAGTCTCCGTCGAGAAGATCGTCGACGATCACCAACGGCGGCCGGTGACCGTCCGCACTGATCTCCTCAGCCAGCTCCTCGAGGGCGGAGGCCTTGCGGGCCACCACGATCGTCTGCACGCCCTCGCGCGCCAACGTCTTCGCCGTCACCCGGCCGATGCCGGCACTCGCGCCTGAGATCAGCGCGGTCTTACCACTCAGATTCAGATCCACAGCGTTTCCTACCTCTCCATGAGTTCGCGTGCCTAGCTGTTCGTCTGGTCGTCCGCGCTCTCGACGTACCACTCGGCCATCAGCTGGCTCTGGTCGGCCTTCGGCCCGAATCGCTCTACTGCCAGCTCGGTCGACCTGCGGACGAGGTTCCCGACCGGCATCTCGTGTCCCAGTGACTCCGCCAGCTCGGTGGCCAGGCGTACGTCCTTGAGCATGAGCTCGAGCGTGAAGTTCTGGGGCTTGTACCCCTCGCCGGAGAGCAGCAGCCGAGGATAGGTGACCTCTGTCGCATAGTTGCGGCCGCTGCCCTTGTTGATGACGTCGACGACGACCTCCTGCGCCACACCGGCCGCGACTCCCAGACGGATCGTCTCCAATGCGGCGAACCGGTTGCACGCGTTGAGCAGGTTGTTGACGAGCTTCATTGCATGTCCGGCTCCGACAGGCCCCACGTGAACGACCTCGTCGGTCACTTCCTTCAACAGGGGCTCCACGCGGGCGAAGACGTCGTGATCCGCCCCGACCATGAGCAGAGCCGTGCCCTCGTACGCGCGCGGCACGCCACCGGCGATGGGGCAGTCGACGTAGGTGACGCCACGCTCCCCCAACGCCGCGACGAGCTCGACATCTGTCGTCGGCGTTCCGCTGGTGTTGTCGATGATGGTGGTGCCAGGAGCAAGCCGCGCGGCGAGTCCATCAGGGCCGAGCAGCAGGTCGGTCACCTGCGGTGGACCCGGAAGGCAGATGAAGATCGTCCGGCACTTCTCGGCGATCTCATCCGTGTCCGCGAACCGGGCACCTGCCACCACCAGTTCCGCGGCAGCATCCGGGTTGCGATCGTTGACCAGGAGCTCGTGCTTGAGCAACCGGCTGGCGATCGCGGCGCCCATCGCGCCCACGCCGATGAACCCAATCGTGTCCATGCCCATTACGTCCCTTTCCTATATGTCTGACATCGCCGAACTGGCCGGACCCAAGCGGCGCCTCTGCGGTCGACGAGCAGCACGTGGCCCACAGCTAAGAAGAAGTGCTCAGGCAGCCCTGTCACGAACGGTATGTCCGGCATCTTTCCCCGAAGCAGTGGTTGTCGTCACATCTCGTATACTGTCAGACTATAGTCACATTGTGAAGTGACGTACCAGACAGGATCGAGGCAAGGCATGGCCGCAGATGCACGAGACGTCTCCCGCTCCATGGCGGAGATGGCAGCAACCGTCACGCTCGACGCGCTGAGCGGACCGGCGCTCGAGGCGGCCAAGATGAGCATCCTCGACACTCTCGGCGTGGCCCTGGCGGCTAGCGGTGTCGAACCCGCGGTGCAGGGCCTCGTCGATCTTGTCGGCGAGGACGGCGGACGAGCGGAGTCCACCGTCTGGGGTCGTGGCATTCGAGTGCCTGCAACCAACGCCGCGTTCGCCAACGGGGCGATGGCACACTGCCTCGACTTCGACGACCAGACCCCCTGGGGCCAGCATGCCTCCAGTTCAGTCGTACCCGCGGCCCTGGCAGTTGCTGAGCGCGTCGGAACCGTCCGCGGAGCTGATCTGATCGCCGCCGTGGCGGCCGGTCAGGACATCTTCGCCCGCCTCCGCTGTCACGTCGGCTGGCGCAAGGACTGGAACCTGTCCAGCGTCGCCGGCGTCTATGCCGCGGCCGCGGCCGCGGGTCGAGTGCTCGATCTGCCTAGCACCACTTTGCATCACGCCCTCGGGATCGCCAGCCAGCAGTCAGCAGGCATTGCGGAGGTGATCACCGGCACGGGCAGTGACCTGCGGTGCGTGTACGCCGGCTTCTCCGCCCGCGGCGCGGTCACCGCGGCGCTCTTGGCCCAACGGGGTCTCACTGGAGTGGAGATGCTGTTCGAGGGACCGTACGGCGTGTTCAACACCTACTTCGGTGGTCGCCACGACCGTGACGCGATGCTCGCCGACCTTGGCACCGACTTTCGCGGAGCAGGCACCCTCTACAAGCTGTGGCCATCGGTGGGGACCTCACACAGCCATATCCACGCGACGATCGAGCTCCTGGCAGAACACCATCTCGAGCCTGAGGACATCGACGAGATCCGTGTCTTCGTAGGCGACTATCACGATGTGATGTGCACTCCGCTCGATGCTCGACGGGCGCCCGAGACGCTGGTCGACGCGAAGTTCAGCCTTCCCTTCTTGGTAGCTCTGGCAGCGGTTCACCGATCAGTGCGGGTGGCGCACTTCACCGATGCGGGCCTGCACGATGCCCGAGTCCGTTCATTGGCCGCCAAGGTCACGCCGGTCCTCGACGCGTCGCTGGACTGGAAGCTCGAGCTCCCTCCCGGACGCGTGGAGGTCGTCACCAACGACGGCCGCAAGTTCCAACGGGAAGGCTCGGACTATCCGGGCAGCCAGCAGGCACCGACCAGCTGGGACCAGCTGGCCCAGAAGTTCCGAGAGTGCGCGGCGGTCGCCGCACACCCACCCACCCCCGCGAACGTGGAGTCCGTGATCGACCTCGTCCGGGACCTCGAGTCGGTCCCAGACGTCGCCGCGATAGTTCGCCGCGTCTAGCCGACAGGCCCCTCTGTCACTCAAACCGCAACGAAGGCGTGCAAGCCGCACCTGACCTCGCCACCTATGAAGGGATCCAGAATGTCACCCGCCCCATCCCCTGACACGGCGTCCGATGCCCGCCCGCTGACCGTCCTGGTCACCGGCGGCGCAGGCTTCGTCGGCTCAAGGGTCGTAGAACTCCTCTCGGAGAGGACCGACCACCGAGTCATCGCGCTCGACGTAGCTCAGAACGCCCGGTCCGAGGAGATCTCTCGACTCCCGAACGTCGAGTTCCGTGCCGCGGATCTGCGAGACGTCGAAGCCCTCGATCCGATCGTCGGCGAGGCCGATGCGATCGTCCACCTGGCGGCCGTACGCACCCAGGCGGCCGCAGCCCGGCCCAAGGACGCGCACGACGTGAACGTGGGCACGACCTACGACCTGCTCACACTCGCGACCCGGCACGGGCACTCGCGGTTCGTCTTCGGATCCACCAACACGCTCTACGGCCCCTACGCCGACGCCGATGCCGCCCCGTTCAGCGAAGATCAACCGTGGGTGTGTCGCGGCATCAACATGTACGCCGCAACGAAACTGGCGAGCGAGGCCTATCTGGAGGCATTCACCGGGCTCGGAGGGCCGTCGTACCTCGCATTGCGGATCGGCCCGATCTACGGCCCGCGGGTGAGTCCCGGCTCGAACGGATCGATGTCGATCGACATCCTCCAGGCCCTCGACGCCGGCGAGCGGCCGTCACTGGCCTGGACCCCTGACTCGATCCATTCCTTCGTGTACGTCGACGACGTGGCCAAGGCGATCCTTGCGTCGCTTTCCGCCGAGCAGGCCAATCTGGCGGTCAACGTGGTCGGAGCACCGGTGACGACCGAGGAGTTCTGTCGCCGGCTGATCGAGCTCTACGGGCACGACCCGTCGCAGATCGATTGGCGCGGTGAGCGCACCCGGTATCAGCGGGTGAGCCAGGACCGCATGCGGGACGTGCTGGGCTTCACCCCCGAGACCACACATGACGAGGGGCTTCGCGCTGTCATCGAGTGGTATCGCGCGCAGAAGTGATCTGAACGACGGAGCGGTCCGAGTCATCCCTGGCGGGACGACTCGGACCGCTTCTGATTTCGCCGAGGATCCGTTGGGCTCGGCCTAGGACATGCGCGGCACGGTGAGCGCGAAGATCCGGTCCACGGAGGACTCGGCCTCGAGACAGCCGATGGCACGCAACAGCTCGTCCGCCTGCTGCTGTCCCAACAGCGACTGCGTCTGACCGAGGAACTTGACCGTGAACTCCTCCTCACTCATCGGCGTCAGAGGATGACCTTTGGGGTTCACTCCCTCGAGAACCACCTCTTTGCCGTCCTTCAGCTGGATCTCGAAACGGCAGGCCATCTTCCACGGGAAGCTGGCGGTGTAGTCCGGGTCCTCGATGAGCTCGATCGTGTCGGTCACTCCCAGCACGTCCTCGGCCTGAAATCGCGTGGGCTCGAACGTCTCGTGCGTGATGTTGCCATCAAGCAGAGACGCGGCGATCAGGTACGGACCGCTGTGATCAGCGGTCTCGCGGTTCGTCGGCTTCCAGATCGCCGGCTCCGAGTCGCGGGTGACGACCGACTTGCTCTCCATGTAGACCTTCATCGACGCGATCTCGAGTGGGTCGATCGTCTCTCTCACCTCGATGGCCATCTGCACCGGCAGCTGCATCTCGTAGCGCAGTGGTAGGTGCTTGAAGTAGGTGTTCTCGATCCGGAACTGGTGATCCGGTCCACCGAACGGGCCAAGGGAGAACTGGTGATCAAGCTGACGCATGAAGCCACGGGAGCCCTCGAAGGCCATCTCCGGTCCGGTGATCCCCGCCTCTGCCAGCAGAGCGGCGAAGAGGCCGTTGCGACTTCCGTTGGGGCCGGCCAAGCCCTTCCAGTTCGAGATCGAACCGACCCGAGACTGGTAGAGACAGATGTTGGGTACGACGGCCAGGCGCAGGGCGTTGGCCACCTGCTCGGACGAGAGCCCGAGGAGCCTGGAGGCCGCGGCCGCGGTGGCGATGCTGTGGAATGTCGGGTGGTCCCAGCCGTTGCCCCGGATCACGACCTCGTCGACCAGCTGGCCGCAGACCTCGTAGGCGATCACGAGGCCAAGGATCGTCTCTGCACCAGTGGCGCCGGCGATCTGAGCGGCGGCCAGCACTCCCCCGATGTTGTCGCTCGGGTGCGGGCCCGTGTCCCCATGGGCGTTCGACTCGTCCGTCCCGAAGTAGTCGTCGTTGAAGTCGAGGCATCGGATGGCCGAGCCGTTCACGAATGCCGCCATCTCGGGGGTCGTCTGGATCGACGTACCGAACAGCGTGGCCGGACGTGTGCTCGTCGCCGTCGCCGCAACGGTTCGCAGCGCTCGGACGACGTCGGTCTGCGCTCCTGCGATACCGCATCCGACCGCATCGAGGAGACAGCGCTTCGCCGCCGCGCGAGCAGTCTCAGGCACATCTGCGTAGCTCACTTGAGTGACGAACGAGGTGAAATCTCGGACCACCGAGTCGGCGATCTCCCTGAGTGGATGGGTGACGGTCATCAAGTGTCTTCTTTCGCTCGGCCGGAGTGGAACCGGCATGCACGGAGGTGGTAGGGCGCTCGCTGTGGGGCGCGTGCACCGCGGGGCCGCTGGCTCACAGAGCGATCTCCACATCGGGCGCCAGCCCGATGGAGCGCATCTCGGTGTAGGCCGAGAGCCCCTCCGGACCGTTCTCCCGACCGAGACCGCTCTCCTTGAAGCCGCCGAACGGAGCACCGAGCCCGATCGCGGAGCCGTTCAGCTCCACCGCGCCGGTACGCAACTGCCGGGCGATGGTGAGCCCGCGCTCGACGTCGGTGCAGAAAACGGCGCCGCTCAGACCGTAGGAGGTGTCGTTGGCGATGGCGACGGCCTCGCGCTCGTCGGCGTAGGTGAGCACGGAGAGGACCGGCCCGAAGATCTCCTCCCGGGCGATCGACATGTTGGGATCGACATCGCTGAAGAGGGTCGGCTCGACGAACCAGCCCCGCGGCTGTCCGGCAGGGCGTCCACCACCGGTGACGAGCTTCGCCCCTTGCTCGCTTCCAGCGGCGATATAGCCCTCGACTCGACGCAACTGAGCCTGGGTGACCATGGGCCCGATCTGCGTGGCCTCGTCGTGCGGATCCCCGACCGACAGGGATCCCACCATCGCCTCGAGCCGGCCAACGAGCTCGTCTCGATGACGCTCGGGAACCAGGACGCGAGTCTTGAGGGTGCACACCTGTCCGCTGTTGCGGAACGCACCCATCCGTAGGGCCTCGACAGTCTGGTCCAGGCCCGCGTCGTCGAGCACGAGCGCCGCTGACTTGCCGCCGAGCTCGAGACTCACCCTGCGCAGGTCATGCCCACACAGCGAGGCGATGCGACGGCCTGCGGCCGTCGAACCGGTGAAGGTGACCTTGTCGACGCCGGGGTGCACGACCAGGGCCTCGCTCGCCTCACGATCGGCCGGCACGACGTTGACCACCCCGGGCGGAAAGCCCGCACGCTCGATGAGCTCCGCGAAGAGGAAACCGGTGAGCGCCGTCTGGGGTGCGGGCTTGAGCACCACGGTGCATCCGGCCAAGAGCGCCGGCACCACCTTCTGGACGCTGATCCCCAGTGGCGAGTTCCAGGGGACGATCGCTGCAACCACGCCGACGGGCTCATGGGACACCAGCGCCCTGCCCGTGCGAGCGCTGCGGATCTCCTGGAACGGGAAGTCGCGAGCGACGTCGAGATAGGCATCGATGATGTCGAGGGGTGCGCCTGCCAGGATGGCGCGCGACTGTGTGATCGGGCAGCCCATCTCGTCGGTCATGAGCTGCGCACTCGATTCCTGCTCTTCCTGGAGCAGCCTACGCAGATCGACGATCAGGGCGACGCGCTCCTCGAGCGATGTTCGCGCCCACGGGCCCTCATCGAACGCACGCCGGGCCGCGGTCACCGCCGCATCGATGTCGGCTGGCGACCCGGCCTTGAAACGGGCGAGCACCCCCTCCGTCGCTGGAGAGACGACATCCAGCGCCTCCCCCGAACCTGTGACCCAGGCCCCATCGATGAACAGATCCGAACGGCCTTGCCAATCCATGCTTCCTTCTCTCTGATGCGTTGTCTGCGTGTGAGGTTCGAGAACACCACCGCGATCACTTCTGTCCAAGCACGGTCGTCTCCATACCCGGCGCCGGACTGGCCGCCTCGGCGCCGGCAACGGCGGCCGCCGGCGCAGGCGGGGTGTCGTCCAGATCCCCGGCGGACACGTCGCGGGGCACCGGCCACACGCTGCGGCTGTCGAAGACGGCACAGACTTCCTCTCCCGGGGAGAAGCCCTCGATCTCGGTGGGGAGGACCTGGGCACGAGCCTTGAACTCACCGACCGTCAAGAAGACGTCACACAGGTTTCCGGCGTACACGATGTCGCGAATCCTGGACGGCAGCGCAACGACCGAGTCGTTGGAGTCGACCTCGGATAGCCGCTTGATTCGGATGCACTCGGGCCGGACCGAGAGCATGACCGATTCACCGGTCGCGATCCCTGGCCGGACCCTGCCCGCGACGAGCTGGGCACTCTTGGAATCGAGCCGGTAGGTCGAGACCCCTCCTGAAACTCCCACCGTCTCGGCACGTGCCGGGAGCAGGTTGCTGAATCCGACGAACTTGGCGGCGAACTCCGACGCTGGAGTCTCGTACAGTTCCCGAGCGGTGCCCTGCTGAACGATCTCACCACCGTTCATCAAGACGATGCGGTCCGAGATGACCATGGCCTCAGCCTGGTCGTGGGTGACGTAGACAGCCGTCGTTCCTACGCTCTTCTGGATCCGTCGCAGCTCGAAACGCATGGTCTCGCGAAGCTTGGCGTCCAGGTTGCTGAGCGGTTCGTCGAACAGCAGGACCCCAGGTGCCGCCGCCAAGCTGCGGGCCACCGCCACACGCTGCATCTGGCCACCGCTAAGCTGGGCGGGCAACCGGTCCTCGAGACCCTCCAGACCGACCACGCCCAGGACCTCGGAGACACGCGCCTTGATGCGCTTCTTGTCCCACTTGCGCAGGCTCAGGCCGTACGCGATGTTCTTGAACACGGTCATGTGCGGCCATAGCGCGTAGGACTGGAAGATCAGACCCACGTTGCGGCGCTCGGGCGGCACCGTGTAGCCCTCACGGGACAGCACCTTCTCACCGACGGTGATACTTCCACCCTGGATGTCTTCAAGGCCGGCGAGGGACCGGAGCAGGCTGGTCTTGCCGCATCCGCTGGGCCCGAGAAGGGAGACGAACTCGCCTTCCTCGACCTGAAGCGAGATGCCGCGCAGCGCTACGAAGGTGCCGTAGTCCTTGACAACGTCATCAATGATTATTTTGGACATCAGCTTTGCCTCTCAGAAGCGGCGAGCACGTTACTTGCCACGCGGGAACAGGTTGACTCGGAAGACCAGCGCCGCGATGGTCACCGCCGCGAGGATGAGAGTGGACTCGATGATCGCGAGGGCCGCAGCCTTCTGGTACGCCCCGGCGCTCATCTCGTTCCACATCAGGACCGGTACGACGACCGACTTGCTGGTGTAGGTCATGATCGCGACGTTCAGCTCGCGGGTGCAGTAGATGAGGAGGAGCAACCACCCCGACAGGACGGTCGGCTTGAGGAGTGGGATCGTGATTGAGCGCATCGTCTTCGTGACGCCGGCGCCGGCCACGCGAGATGCCTCCTCGAGCCCCTTGTCGACCTGGACGATGCCTGAGGAGATGACGCGCAGGGCGTGGGGCAGGAACCTGGCGCAGTACGCGATCAGCAGCAGCCATACCGTGCCGTACACCGGGCTCCCGACGTACGCCCACAGGACCCCTACCCCGAAGACGATGCCGGGGATGGCAACGGGCAGCATGCCGACTGCCTCCATCGTGGCCCGGAACGGCGCGTGGGTCCGGTTCCGGATGTAGGACAGCGCGAACGCGATCACCACCGCGATGGTGGGGGTCGCCGAGCCGACGAAGATGGTGTTCTGGACCGCGATCTGGAACCGCGGCGACGCCAGCGTGGTCTCCCAGTTCTGCAGGGTGAAAAGGTCCCAGGAAAGATTCGGAGTGTAGTACTGCAAAAACGTGGTCAACAGCAGCGCTGCCGCTGGGAGGACGACCCCGACGAGGACGTACAAGACGGGGATCAGGAACGCCACCCACCGCCAACGCCCCAGCTTGAGGGTGACGGGGCGCGCCCCCTTGCCGCTGATGGTGACGAACCGCGAACTGGTCTTCGTCGCCCGCGCCTGCAGCAGCGTACCGACCAGCATGATGAGCAGAAGCGCGAGTCCCGCGGCTGCCGCGCCGCCCCAGTTCGGGGGCGCGGCCGTCGTGTTCTGATAGATGAAGAACGGCAGCGTCCGGTAGCCGGCCGCGGTTCCGATGAGGCCGGGGATGCTGAACATCTCCGCCGCCAGGACGAACACCATCAGGGCCGCGGACAGGATTCCCGGAAGGACCACAGGAAGCGTGATCTTGCGCATCGTGTGGAACACCGAGGCCCCACCGACGCGCGAGGCCTCTTCGAGGCTGCCGTCCATGTTGAGCATCGGCCCGAGGGTGAACAGGTACGCAAGAGGCGCGAACGCAAGCACCATCACAAAGACCAGGCCCGGAAAGCTCATGATGTTCACGATGCCGGCGCCTTCACCGAACCACTTGGTCAGGAATCCGTTGATGAGGCCAGACTTCTTCGACCCCAGCAGAACCCAGGCCACGCCACCTGCGAAGGGCGAGAGGAAGATGGGGAGCGAGACGAGCACCGAGAGCGGGCCGCGGAACGGAACGTCGGTTCGCCCCAGGATCCAGGCGAACGAGACGCCCAGGATCACGGAGAAGAGGCTGACGAGGAACCCGAGCCAGAGCGAGTTGCGCAGAGCGGTCCAGTACGACGCGGTGGTCGCCACCGTCGTGATGTTGTCCCAGGTGAACTCCGACGTGGGCGACCCCGGCGAGTCGGTCTGGAGCGCTGCATAGACCAAGTAGCCGAGTGGAAGCACGATCAGGGCGAGCGTGACGATGTAAACGGGAGTCGACAGAGTGACGTCCGACTTTCCGCGGACCCTGTCGATGAGTGTGGGCGTTGATGCAGACATCTCATTCCTTCGCGAATGGGAGGTTGGCTGTCGGTGATGCCAGGGCGGTTGCCCTGGCACCACCGACCGGCTCACTTCTCCTCAGCGGCACCCATGACGTTGTTGAAGGTCTCGTAGAGATCGTCGTAGTTCTTCTCAACGACGTCTTCCTGTACGAGGCGCGGATCCTTCGGCTCCTGCCACCACGGGGCATCGCTCACCGGAGTGTCGAACCCTTCACGCCGAGCCGACCACGCCAAGGTCTCCTGGACCGCCGCCTGACCCGACTCGGAGTAGAGCCAGTTGATGAAGACCTTTCCTGCAGCCGAGTTCGGTGCATCTGTCACCAGCGCCGAGCCGAAGGTGTAATAGGGCGCGAACTCCGCAGTGACACACTCAAGCGGCTCCCCACCGGTGTGGGCGCGGGCGCCGTAGCCCGTGATCACGTTGTATACGACGTCGTACTCGCCGGCGATCGTCTGCGGCACGGCAACATTCCCGCTGTTGTAGACGGTGGGGTCAAGCGCCGCGAGGTCCTCGAGCCAGGGCTTCCCCATGGACTTGTCACCGTAGACCCATTCCGTCATGGCGAAGCGATAGCCGAAGCCGTCGACGTTAACGACCGCCGCGCGACCCTTCCAAGTCGGATCGGTCCAGCCCTCATAGGTCTTGAGCAGAGCCGCCTCCTCCTTGGAGACGTTGTCCGGGTTGTAGCACGCGCCGCTGACCAGGTCGCTGAAGGAGTAGACCGCGTCAGGAATGTAGGTCGACTCCTCCTGAGTGAAAAGCTCGATGTCCTCGGGCGTGAACGTCTCGATGTAACCCTCATCGTTGATCCGCTCGAAAGCGGACATCCCTGCGAGCATCAGGACGTCGGCGTTCGACAGGCCCGATCGCTTCTCAGTCAGTACACGCTCGGAGACCTCGTCCCCTGTGCCCGAGACGTAACTGACGTTGATGCCAGGGAACTCCTCGTTGAAGAGCTCGACCAGCTGGTCGAGCTCGGAGTTGCTCGAGGTGCCGACGAAGACACTGAGCTCACCACCGGCGTCCACCGCATCTTCATAGAGAGCCTTCTGCGTGTTCGATACGTCTGCGCTGACCTCACCACCTCCGCCGCCACCGAACCCGGCGCAGCCTGCGGTCATGACACTGAGACTGGCGATCACCGCACATACCAATGTCGGTCGCCCTGCCCTTCGTCGTGCACGACTCTTCCAAGCCATTGGTGTCTCCTAAACAGTCGAATGTGACCCCGAGCACAGTGGTTACAACGTACCCCCGATTATTCAAGGTGGCAACTGTCTGACCGATAGCATTGAAGAGTTTTCCGTACAACCGAAGTCGTGCGCGGCCCTCTCGGACCGTCATCCATGGAAGATCAGTGGAATGACCGGCCGCCGTCGGTCGCCAATGCCGCGCCGGTGACGTAGGAGGAGTCCGAGGACAGCAGGAAGCGGATGGTGTGCGCGATCTCGATCGGGTCAGCAAGCCTCTTCAACGCGTAGTTCTCGACATTGCCGCGCTGCCCGTCAGCCATGGCGGTGTCCACCATCCCGGGGCAGATCACGTTTACTCGAACCGCTGGCGCGAGCTCCGCGGCCAGTGCCTTCGACAGCGCGATGACGCCACCCTTCGATGCTGCGTACGCGGAGTAGCCGGGCGCGTTCGGAAGCAGTCCCTGTGCCGAGGCGATGTTCACGATCGAAGCGCCACCCTCTCGCGAGAGCCAGGGAAGAGAGCTTCGCGCGACGATGTAGGTTCCAGTCAGGTTGACGTCGAGCACGCGACGCCATTCCGCCGCCGGCACGTCGGCCGCAGCGCCCCGGAACATGATCCCGGCGGCGTTGACGAGGCCGTCGATACCACCGGACGCCCCGAAATCCTGGACGCGCCGTCGGACAGCGTCCTCGTCCGTGATGTCGACCTCGAGCGCAGCGCCGCCGGTGTCACGCGCCACCTCCTCCAGCGCTTCCTCGTCGCGATCGAGGAGCCCTAGCGTTGCCCCGTCCTCGGCGAGGAGCTTCGCCGTGCACCGCCCGATCCCGGCCGCAGCGCCGGTGACCAGGATCCGCCGACCTCCCATGCCTCGTCTCGCCGCCGTCATCGCATCACGAAGGGGTTGGAGGGCGCCGTCTCGTTGGTGGCGATCACCGTGCTCTTGGTCTCGAGGAACTCCTCGATCCCGTCGAGACCGTGCTCGCGCCCGATGCCCGAGCGCTTCATCCCACCGAACGGGACCATGTAGCTGTACGTCCGATAGGTGTTGACCCACACGGTGCCGACCCGCAGGGCCTTCGACATGCGCATGGCGCGACCGACATTGGTCGTCCACACCCCGGCCACCAGCCCGTACTCGCTGTCGTTCGCCAGCTGCACGGCGTCGGTCTCCTCCTCGAAGTCCATGACCGACAGGATCGGACCGAAGACCTCTTCGCGCGCGATCCTCATATCGTTGGTCACGTCAACGAAGATCGTCGGCTCGACGAACTGGCCGCCGGACAGGCCACTGGCAGTCGCGGGACCGCCCCCCAGGAGACAACGAGCACCGTCGGCCCGCGCCACGTCGAGATAGCTCAACACCTTCTGATACTGGGGCGCGGTAGCGATCGGCCCGACGTTCGTGCTCGGGTCCCGCGGGTCTCCGAGTCGAATGTCGCCGGCCAGTTCGACCAACTTGGCCAGGAACGCCTCCTTGACCGAGCGCTGTACGAGCAGCCGCGAACCAGCGGCGCACATCTGTCCCGCGGCGCCGAAGATTCCTGAGATCACCCCGGTGGCCGCGAGGTCCAGGTCAGCGTCCTCGAACACGATGTTCGGCGACTTGCCTCCCAGTTCCAACGCCACGCGCTTTCCAGTCCGGGCCGCCTGCGCGTATATCGCGAGCCCGGTTCCCTCCGAGCCGGTGAAGGCGATCTTGGAGACGTCGGGATGATCCACCAGAGCGGAGCCAGCCTCCGGCCCGAGGCCGGTCACGACGTTGAAGACCCCAGCCGGCAGACCTGCTTCCACCATGATCTCGGCGAGCGCCAGTGTGCTGATCGAGGCGTACTCCGACGGCTTCACCACAACGGCGCACCCTGCAGCCATAGCGGGAGCGGACTTCACGGTGGTGAACCAGAGCGGCGAGTTCCAGGCGGTGAGCGCCGCGACGACGCCGACCGGTTCCCGCGTAGTGAACGCGAAGGAGTCAGGCTTCTCCAGCGGGATCGTGGTCCCCTGGATCTTGTCGGCGAGGCCCGCGTAGTAGTACCAGGCCTCAGCGACGGCGGTCAGCTGCCCCTGGACCTCTGCGAGGAGCTTGCCGTTGTCGCGCACCTCGATGTCGGCCAGCCGGTCTTTGTTCGCCGCGATGGCGTCACCGATGTTCCTGAGTACGCGGCCACGTCCGGACGCACTGAGACTCGCCCAGGGGCCGGTTGTCATCGACCGCTTCGCGGCGGCGACGGCACGATCGACGTCACCGACACTGCCTCGAGGAATCTGCGCCCACTCCTCCCCGCTGTACGGGTCAATCGAGGCAAGCCACTCGCCACCCTCGGGCTCGTCCCACGCTCCGTCGACCATCAGGCGGTACTTCGTCATCTGATTCCCATCTACGATCTGATCTCTGGGTTCTGTCTCGCTACGACCACTCACCATCTCTCGGCATCCGCCCCCTCCAGCACGGCTGATTCCTTGCCCGGATGGCCTAAGGCGGCGAGGTCGCGCCCGCCTCCCTCTTCGAGCTTGGATACGGCGACCGCCGAGACCACGATCACGATCAAGCTCGCGAACGCGACCAGTGACGTGCCACCGACGGCCGCAAGCGCTGCGGCGATGAACGGCGCCGGCGAGGAGAAGAGAAGGTTCGTGATCGTGTAAGAGAGCGCCGCCCCGGAGAACCTGACGTTCGTCGGGAACTGCTCTGCGAACAGAGCCGGCTCAGCCCCGCTGAGAAACTGGATGGACGACAGGATGAGCGTCACTATCAGTCCCATGGTGATCGGGCTCGAGCTTGCGACGCCGAAGAACAGTGCGACGCCGACGAAACAGCCGGTCAGCCCTAGATACCAGACCCGCTTTCGCCCGATCCGGTCGCAGGTGAGGCCTCCGAGCAGGGCCGCGACGACAGAGACGGCGTGGGCGATCATGAGGATCAGGAACGCAGTCTGAGACGACATCCCGATGGTCGATGACGTCAGGTAGCTCAGACCGTAGACGGCGACGAGGTAGAAGCTGAGCGTGGTTCCTGCCCAAGCCATGGTGAGCAGCGCGACCTGGCGCGGATGAGTCAGGAGCACTCGCCACCCCTTTGACTCGGCATCCGGCGCGGAGCGACCCTCCTTCGCACTCGCTTCGAAGGCGGGCGTCTCCGAGACCCGCAGCCTGATGAAGAACGCGACGGCCACGATGACGATGCTGCCGAGGAACGGCAGGCGCCATCCCCAGCTCTCGAACTGGGTGTCGGTCAGGGTTGCGCTCAGCACCACGATCGTCAGGTTGGCGAGGACCTGACTGATGGGCGAGCCGATGGTCATGATGGATCCGAAGAAGCCGCGACGCGTCGCATCGCAGTGCTCCATCACGATGAGCTTGTTCCCGGTGACCTCACCACCCAGCGAGAAGCCTTGGATCGCGCGCAACAGCACCAACACGACAGCGATACTGATCCCCTGATCCGTGGGCAGAAGACCGATAAGTATCGATGCTCCGCCCATCATGACCAGGGTGGCGAAGAGGATCGGCCTGCGACCGAACTTGTCGCCGAGGTGCCCGAGAACCAGTGCGCCCACAGGGCGCGCCACGAAACCCACTCCGAACGTCGCGAACGAAGCCAGCAGAGCGCCGGTCTCACCCATCCCACCGAAGAAGAGCTTCGGGAAGATCGTCGCAGCGAGCGCACCGTAGATGGCGAAGTCGAAGTACTCGAGCGCGTTGCCCAGAGACCCGCTCGCGACGGCCTTGATCTGTTGTGATGATCCTTTCCCGCTCGACTGCGAACGGCTGTGCGGGGGTGAACCTGTCGTCATCACATTCTCCTCGGAATGGCGGTGCCGCACCGAACTCGGTGCGTCAGACCGGCATCGTCTGAGGCGTCATGCCGTCACTGATGTGACCCCGAGCATCTATACGACGTTAAACGAACAATGACAAGTGGACAATTATCTGACCGAACTACGACGGGCGCGACCGACTGCTGCGCCGGCGATCACGCGTCCGGTCGGCGACGGGGCGACGACTGGTGCCGAGCCCCTCGCCCTACGGCGCAACGTGGAGGTCGGGCCAGGCGGACACTCTGACGCGTACCGCCATGACGCTCGCGGCACGAGTGCTCTGGCGAGTCTCCACGTCGAAGTCAGGGGCCGTGCAGAGGAAGAGTGTGCGACCGTCTTCGCCACCCAGGGCGACGGCGAAGACATTCGTGTTCTCGCCGGGTCGCACCTCGTCCGTGATGGCACCGCCCTCCACGACACGTACCGCTCGGTTGTTCCTGATGTCAGCGATCCACAGACCGCCCTCGGCGTCGAGGCAGCAGCCGTCGGGAGCGACAGCGACCTCCTTCAGAGCCTCGTCGGGCCGGGTCGAGGTGGGCAGCGGACCAAACTGCGCCCACACCCGACGGTTGACCAGATCACCACCCTCGGTGAGGTCGAAGGCCGTGATCCGGTTCCCGAACGTCTCGTTGACCAGCAGGGAGCCCTCCGGAGTGATCGCGCACCCATTGGGGAACCACACGTCCCTGGCCACCTCGGTGATGGTGCCGTCGGGGTCCACCCGATGAATCGACGTCGGAGCCATGGGCTCATCGGCGTAGATGTCGAACCCGAAGTTGCCGAGGTACGCACGGCCATGGTCATCGGCGACGAGATCACCGAGATATCCCGCGGCGTGCTGCGCGAGGTCGGCATGGACCACCATCGTCCCGTCGTGCTCGCGGCGCATCAATGTGCGATCCATCATCGAGACCACCAGCAGACGCCCGTCGGCAAGCCACCCCAGTCCGGACGGCTGATGCGGAACAGTCGCCTCGACCCGAAGGTCGCTGCCGTCCCCGAGGCACGACAGCACCTGGTACGTGTACAGATCCGAGAACCACAGACGGCCGTCACGCCACCGCGCCCCCTCTGTGAAGGTCAGGTCCGGCATGACCGTGCGTGCGGGAGCGTTCATCGTTTTCCTCAATCTGCTCGGCGTGGCATCAACAAGCCCGACATGGCGTCCATGGACGGTCATCGGTTCATGCTGGCGGCGACGAAGCTCGCTGCTGCCGGCCTCGGCGAGCGCTTCACTAATTGTCACCCAATGAACACCAATGCTATTTGTCAAACTATTGATCCTTCCGTGCCGACGTCAATAGGTAACCAGGATTTAACGGCGGCGTGCCCCGGGGTCGGGGCGTTCGTCATGGGCGGCTCCCGGCGACCAACACCGCGGCGATGTCGGTGAGATCGCGCTTGCTGGTGTCCTTGACCACGAACGTGCAGGTGGCACTCACCAGGCACAGGAGAGCGAGCAGGAGCGACATCCCGTAGCTGCCGAGGGCCTCCGTCGAGGTGACCGGAGCCGCCACAAGCGGAGGCAGCGCTCCCCCGAAGATCGCTGCCAAGCTGTAGGCGATCGCCGCGGCCGTGTACCGATATCGCGTCTCGTAGAGCTCCGAGAGGTACGACCCCGCCACTCCGTAGGCGAATCCTGAGATCAGCGTGCTGATACAGAGTCCCACCCAGAAGATGAGGAGCGACCGCGTGTCGAGTAGGGGGAACAGCACCAGGCACCAGCCGACAGCGACACAGCTGGCCGTGAGGATCACCCGGCGTCGACCGATGCGGTCGGACAACGCACCGCCGGCGACCACCCCGGCAGCCAGGGTGAGCCCGCCGACCACGGCGGCGCCCAGCACCGACGACGAGCCGAGGTCGAGGGCCGACGTACCGTAGTTCACCAGGTAGGACGCACCCATGTAGTACAGCGCGAAGGGCATGAGCAGAGCTCCACCGCCGAGCAGGATCTCGCGCCACTGACGCCGGATGGCCTCGATGACAGGGAGCTCCGTCTTCTCGCGGCGAGCACGATCCTGCTCGAAGACGGGCGTCTCGCTCGTCTTCAGCCGGATCCAGAGCCCGAAGAGGAGAAGCAGGGCGCTGAGCAGGAACGGAATGCGCCACCCGTACGACCGGAAGTCGGCATCGCTCATGGCGAGGTCCGCGATGAAGAACGTGCCGAGCGCAAGGAGGCTCGCGATGGCGCCGCCGAGGTTGGTGAACATGGACCAGAAGCCGCGCTTGCCCGCCGGAGCGTGCTCAGAGGTGAAGAGAACCGCCCCTGCCCACTCGCCTCCAGCCGCGAGGCCCTGGCAGAGACGGAGGGTCACGAGCAGGATCGGCGCGGCCGCGCCGATGGTGGCCGGGGTCGGCAACAGTCCGATCGCCACGGTGGCGAACCCCATGACGAGCATGGTGACGATCAGGGTTCGCTTGCGGCCCAGGCGATCACCGACGTGACCGAACAGGACCGCACCGATGGGACGTGCGATGAAGGCGACGCCCAGGGTGCCGAAGGCGGCAGCAGTTCCGGCGGCTTCGCCAAGAGCCGGAAAGAAGACGTGGCCGAAGACCAGGGCCGCCGCGGCGGCGAAGATCAGGAAGTCGTAGAACTCGATGACGGTCCCCATCAGGCTCGCAACCGCGACCCTGATCATGGGGACGTCCGAGGTGACCCCGGCGCCGTCACCCGGGCTTCCCCCGATTGGGGGCGTTCCCGGCTTGTTGTTCGTCTGGTTGGTCATGGCGATTCTCTCTGAACGCGATGGGATGGGGCAGGACTTCAGGCGTACGGAAGCGTGCGCTCGGTCGTGAGGTCCCACATGACGGACTTCGGCCTCGTGTAGGCGAGTACGGCTTCGAAGCCGTACTCGACCCCGTAGCCGCTGTGCTTCATCCCGCCCAGCGGCAACGTCGGGTGTGCGGCACGGTAGGTGTTCACCCAGACAGCCCCGGCCTCGATGTTCTGGACCAGGTGCTGCAAGGCCATCGCGTCGTTGCCCCACACCTGGGCGCTGAGCCCGAAGTCGGACGCGTTCGCGCGGGCGAGCGCTTCGTCGACCGTGTCGAACCTGAGCAGGCTCGCCATCGGACCGAACGCCTCCTGCATGGCTGCCGGGTTGTCGTCCTCCACGTCGGCGAGCACCGTCGGCTGGTAGAAGGCCCCGCCGTCGAGCGGCGCCCAGTCGGCGGGGGCGCCACCGGCCAGTCGAGTGGCGCCGGCGGATACCGCCGATGACACCAGGGCGTCGACGTGGTCGCGCTGGGGCTTGCTGATGAGCGTGCTCATCTGGGACTCGGGGTCGGTGGGCAGACCGACGCGGATCTCACTCGCGAACTTCGCGACCCGGGCGCACACCTCGTCATAGATCGAGCTGTGCACCAGGATGCGCGAGCCGGCCACGCAGCTCTGACCGCTCTTCACGAAGTTCGAGTGGACGGCCGACGGGACGGCGAAGTCGAGGTTGGCGTCGTCCAGCAGGATGACCGGGCTCTTGCCACCGAGCTCCAGGACGACCGGCATGATGTTCTCGGCCGACTGCTTGATGACAGATCGCCCCGCGCCCACGCTGCCGGTGAACGAGATCATTGCGATGCCGCGGTTGTCCATCAGCATCGGCCCCACGACGTGGCCGCGGCCCGTGACGACACTGAGGACGCCCGGCGGGATCCCCGCCTCGACAGCCAGCTCGATCAGCTTGAACATCAGCAACGGCGAGGTCTCGGGAGCCTTGAGCACCATGCAGTTGCCGGCCACCATCGCCGGAGCCGCCTTGAGGCCCACCATGACCGCGTTCGCATTGAAGGGCGTGATGGCGCCAACGACGCCGTATGGCTCCGGCACTCCGTAGGCGATCCGGTCGGGGAACTGGGAGAAGGTGTTGCCCTGGATCTTGTCGGCCATCCCGGCGTAGTAGCGGATCAGGCGCACGCTGGTGTCGATGTCACCCAGTGCTTCCTTCCGCAGGTGACCGACGTCGGTGATCTCGAGCTCGGCGAGCTCGTCACGGCGCTGCTCGATCAGATTGGCCCATCGGAACATCATCGCGCCGCGTACGTCGGGAGCGACCCTGCGCCAAGACTTCTCGTACGTCGCCCGCGCATCGGCGATGATCTCGCCGAGCGTCCCCGCATCCACCTCGAGCGCCTCCCCGATCTGTTCGCCCGTCGCCGGGTTCTCGAGAGGCAGGTACTCCCCCTTGTCCGGGACGATGTTGCCTCGCGCGGAGATGTAGCCAACACGGTGTCGACCGTCGATGTTTGTCATGATCTTCCTCCTCCCCCGAGATCGGGTGATCCCGCCTCGGGGCTTGTGTTTCAGTGGTGTGTTGTCTCGCCGATGGGCGTCTGGGCGCCCATCTCGGGAGCGACCGGAAACCCGGAGCTCTGATAACTGGACAGCTCGGGGTCGTGATTCATGAGCACGCGGTCGGAAAGATTCGAGATCTTCTTCAGCGACGCCAGCGAGGCGGCCGAGCCGACATGCGTTCCGGGCGGGGCCGGTAGCGTGAAGTTGTCCATCATGCAGGCCGCGTCACCCGTCACGCAGAGAAGGCCTTCCTCGGTGTTGACCAGGATGGACTGGTGCCCGGGCGTATGCCCCGGCGTCTGGATGATCCGCAGCCCCGGCAGGACGTCGTAGTGGTCGCGCTGGACGAGGCAGTAGTTCATGAAGGTGACGTCGTCGCCGGTCCACTCGATGTCGTAGGCCCACGCCTGCTCGCTGCTCGGGTCCGACGCCCATCGCCACTCCTCGTCGGACACATAGAACTGCGCCTGTGGAAAGGCCAGGTTGTTCTCGGCATGGTCGTAGTGCAGATGCGAGTTGATGACGATGTCGACGTCGCGCCGGCGCCAGCCGAGCGTTGCCAACGCCGCGTCGATCGTTTCCTCCGGAGCGATCGTGTGGGGCTGGATCCGCGACCACTTGTCGGCGTCGCGGATCCCGGTGTCGACCAGGATCCTGCGGCCGCCACCCTCGATCGCGGCGGCCCATATCGGGACAGCGAGAACGGTCCCCTCCGGATGTCCATAGACCGTCCCGCTCTTGTCGGCTCGGATCGTGCCCAACCGAAGAGCGTGGACTTCGAACGTGGTCATCATGCGGTTGCTCTCCTTCCTTGAATACGTCCGTGCGGGACTAGCGCTGGGGACTGCGTTGGCCGTGCGCCGACGTGACCAGCTTCGACAGGATCACTCCCACGATGAGCGCACCGCCGTTGAACACCGGCTGCAGCCAGAACGGCGCACCGAGAAGGCTCAGCCCGGAGAAGCCCACGGCCAGCAGCGTCACCGCCAAGAGCGTTCCCACGACGTTGAAGATGCCCGGGCGAACGGTGGTGGAACCGAGGAAGACGGCAGCGAACGCCGGCAGCAGGAGGTTGGCACCGAACGATGGGTTCGCCGCTCCGGCAAGGCCCAGCTGCAGGATCCCGGCGAGTGCCGCTGTCGCGCCGGCGAGGGCGAACATCACACATTTGAGCAGCGGGACCCGGATACCCACCATCTCTGCGACGCGCTCGGAGCCTCCGGTCGCGTAGATCTTGCTGCCGGCCGGGGTTCTCGTCAGTGCGATGTAGATGACTGCTGCGACTGCCATGACGATCCAGACGGCCGACGCCACGCCCAGGATCCTGGTCTGAACCAGATCCGAGAAGAACGGCGGGATGTTCATCGAGATCGTCTGTCCCCCGCTCACCCCCACCGTGATCCCGCTCACCGCGAGACCCACGCCCAAGGTCGCGATCAGGGACACCACCTTGAGCCGGGCGACCAGGAGCCCCGAGGCCAGGCCCACGAGTGTGCCCACCCCGATGGTGATGAGGAGCGTCATCCCGACACTCATCCCGAGCTCGCTCGAGAGCTTGGCCGCGAGAACCGCCGCGAGTCCCAAGGTGTAGCCGACCGAAAGGTCGAACTCACCGATCACGACCACCATCAACACGGACAGGGCGAGCAGAGTGGCGACCGAATTCTGCAGCGCCAGTCCTTGGAAGTTGGCGACCGTCGGAAACGTATCTGGGGCGAGGACGGAGAAGACGATGATCAGGACGACGATGAGCAGCAGGATGCTGTGACGCTGAAGCAGGCCGGAAAGAAGCTTCGTCCTGGACCCGGCACCCTGTGTAGGCACCGCCGTCGCGTCGGGGATCCCGGCTGCGGTCGTGGTGGCCCCCACGGGGCTCGATGATTCACGCGAAAGTTGCATGAGTTACTTCCTCCAACGTCAGATCGTCTCCGTCGAGCTGCATTGCGATGTGTCCGTCCCGGATCACCAGGACGCGGTCGCACAGTCGGGCGAGGTGCTCGGGTTCGCTCGAGCGGATGACGATGCAGATTCCTTGGTCCGCGAGCGCCCTGAGCTGGCCGAAGATGACCTCTCGGGTCTTCGGATCCACGCCTGCGGTGGGGTCGTCCAGGAGCATCACGCGGGGCGACATCAGCAACCAGCGTGAGAGCAGGACCTTCTGCTGGTTTCCACCACTCAGGCTGCCGAAGGGCACCGTCGGGTCGCCGGGACTCACCGCCAGCTCGTCCATGAGCCGGTCGACATCGGCCCGTGCCTGGCGCCGACCCAGTCCATAACGCTCCACCCGCGGGAGGAGCATGTTCTCGCCGACTGTCATCAGCGGAACCCCACCCTCGTTGATCCGGTCCGAGGACAGGAAGTAGACGCCTTCCAAGATGGCGCTGCGCGGGGAACCGGGCTCGAGATCGGCGCCGCCGATCGTGACGCGACCAGCCGTCGCACGCGCGACGCCCCCCACGAGGCGAAGCAGCTCGGAGGCGCCTGCCCCGTTGCGACCGGTGACACCCAGGATCTCTCCGGCCGCGCAGCCGAATGTCGCCCCGCACACCTGGCGTCCAGAGAGGCCTTCCACCCGAAGGTCGGCGTCTGCCGGCATGCTCGTGGCCTCATGTGCGCCGCGGCGGTCGACCTCGCCCTCGATGTGCTTGACCCCGACCATCGCGGCGATCGCCTCGTCCTCCGAGAAGTCCTCGCGGACGAAGGTGCGGGCGATGTGGCCGTCGCGCAGGACCAGTGTCTCGTCGGCGTAGGAGGACACCTCAGAGAGCCGGTGCGTCACCATCAGCACGGAGAGACCGCGCTGCGTCGCATCGTGCACACGGCGCAACAGCCGATCGGCGTCGGCGGAGCTGAGGGAGGCCGTGGCTTCGTCGAGTATCAGCAGTGCCGAGTCGACCGGGATGCCGGCCATGGAGATGGCAAGCGACACGAGTGCCCGGTCGCCAGCGTCGAGCTCGCCACACAATCGGTTCGGATCGACGTGGACGTCGAACTCCCCAAGGGTCTCCGCAGCGTCCCGGATCAGCTCACGCCGTTTGACGATCCCCGCCGTCACAGGAAACCCGGTGTGGTGTGCCATCATCTCCGCGACCGTCAGGTTCGCGATGAGCGGAGCCTCTTGATGGACGACCCGGATCCCCCTTCGGCGCGTTTCGCGCGGAGCGAGGTCCCGTGCCTTGATCGTGTCGCCGTTCAAGCTGACACAGGAGCCTTCGCCCGCTCTGTTGATCCCAGTCAGCGCCTTGACGGTCGTGGATTTTCCCGACCCGTTGGCGCCCAGAAGCGCCGATGTGGAGCCGGCCGCGACATCGAACGAGATCTGGCGTACGACCTGATGCGCCCCGTACGACACGGTGAGATCACGCACCGCCAACCGGGTCCCCGCCACCATCACACGCCCCAGATCTTCATGTAATGGGCGACATAGTCGTTCTCCGCCACCCACGGCTTCTCGGGATCGCCGACGTTCTCCTCGGTCAGGAGCTTGCTCGGCGCTCCCTGCGCGTAGAGGAGCTTCTCGTTGGTCTCGCCGGGCGTTTTCCACAGGGGCTGACCGGCTAGGAGTCGGTTGAGCTGGTCCACCGCGGCGAACCCGAGGTAGAGGTCGTCCTGGACGACGTCCACCTTCTGCATGTCGCCACTCGCGACGAACCCGAGATTCTGGGTGGCGCCCACGCTCGCGACGACCTTCACCCGGTCGCCGAGCCCGATCGCCTTCATGGCGGGGATCATGTCGGCAGCCGCGGAGTCGAAGGCACCGTTCACGTACGTGATGTCGGGGTTCCGCTGCAAGGTGTTCGCGATCCGTTGGCCCAGGCCGTTGCCGATATCCGTCACCACGAACTGCTCCGTTGCCACAACCTCGCACCCGGCACACGAGTCGATGACGCGGTTCATCTCGGTCTGGATGTCGCCCTGGCTCGCGAACTCCTTGTCCACCGTCTGGAGAACCTTCGCCGAACCCCGCGAGTCGGCCACGATCCAGCTGCCCAGGGCCTCGCCCCAGTAGCCGTAGTCGGCGCCGACGTCGAACGCGACGCCGCCTCCCGCGGCGATCCCGACCCCGGTGGTGCCGACGGGAATTCCCTTCTCCGCCGCGAGGTCCAGAGCCGATTTCATCGGCACCGGGTCGGCCGCGGCCAGGATGATCGCGTCGACACCACTGTTGATCGCCTGGGTTGCGGCCCTGTTCCACTCGACGGGGTCGCCCTTGCCGTCGTAGACCGAGACGCTCCAGCCGAGCAGCTCGCCCGCCTGCTTGATGCCCTCCGCCTGGCGTACGCAGCCCGAGACGACTGCCGCGCACTCGATGACGGCGATCTCCTTGTCCTTGACCGGAGCCGGCGCCGAAGTCGGGCCGTTCCACTCCGTCACCGGCGCCGTCGCCTGGTCAACGACCTTCTGGTGCGAGGCGAGCTCGGCGTCGTTCAGAGCCTCGCCCGACGACGCCCCCGTCGAGCCGGTTCCACAAGCGGTGAAGACCAGCGCGCCGGCGGCGACCGCGATCGTCGCGGTGTTTCTACGAAGTGACCTCATGTTCGTCCTCTCTCATGAACTCGCCGTCCGAGCTGCGGCCCTATCGAATGAGCTGGCTCCCGGAAGCCTCAGATGCCGGCCGTCTGTCCACCGTCGATCGACACCACGGACCCGACGGCAAAGCTGGCCTCGTCGGTCAGGAGGAACACCACGGCGTTCGCGATCTCGTGCGGTTCGCCGACCCGGCCGATCGGCTGTGCCGCGTTGATCCGGCGGGCGTTCTCCTCGTCGTCGAGCATGTAGGCGGTGAACGGGGTCCGGACCATCCCCGGCGCGACGGCATTCACTCGAACTCCGAACGGCGCCAGATCGAGTGCCATCGTGTACGTCATGCCTGTGACCGCGAACTTCGATGCGACGTAGCCGACCCGGTTGGCGACGCCACGGACGCCTGCGCCTGAGGAGAAGTTGACGATCGCTCCGCGTACCCCGGCGTCGACCATCCGTCGCGCGACCGCGCGGGTCGTGTTCAACGTCCCGTCGACATTGACGGCCATGACACGCCGCCAGTCGTCGGGGTCGACATCGAGCACCGATCCGACGCACGTGATGCCCGCGGAGTTGACCAGGCCGTACGGAGTGCCGAAGCGCTCCACCGCAGCATCGGCCAGCGCCTCGGTCTGCTCTGGATCAGTCACGTCCGTCGGCACCGTCAGCACCCGCGACGGGTCGCCAAGCTCTTCCGCGAGGATGTCGAGGCCCGCCTTGTTGAGGTCGGCTGCGACGATCGACGCGCCCTCGGCGAACGCTCGCTTGACCGTGGCCGCGCCCATCCCGCTGCTTGCGCCGGTCACGATGATCGACCTGCCCTGGAGACTTCCCATGTCTTCAACCGTTCTCTCGACTGCGTGTGACGGAAGTCTCGTTCGCTTTGGCTACTTGCGAAAGGTCAAACTTTTCCAGGGTATGCCGTAACCCCGCTGTAACCCGAAGGAAAAGGCCTTACTCTTAGCAGGTGGACCTGCGGACCGAAGCCAGAGAGTTCCTGCAGAGCCGGCGTGCCCGATTGAGTCTGCAGAGCAGCGGCCTGAACGCCACGAGCACCCGTCGAAGGGTGTCCGGACTCCGACGCGAGGAGGTGGCGCTCCTCGCCGGAATCAGCGTCGACTACTACACACGACTCGAGAAGGGGCGCCTCAAGACGGCCTCCGCACCGGTTCTCGACGCGATCGCACGAGCACTCCAGCTCGACCCGGCAGAGCGCGCCCATCTCCACGACCTGGCCCGCGCCGCCAGGGGAGAGACAGCAGATCGACAGTCACACGCAGAGAGCGTCGTCGTACGGCCGGCGCTCACCTGGATGCTCGACGCGATGAGCCCGTGTCCCGCCTACGTACGCAACGCCAAGTTGGACGTTCTGGTCTCGAACGCCATGGGCCGCGTCTTGTACGCGCCGGCATTCGACCGCGCCGACGAGCCGCCGAACCTGGCGGTCTTCTGCTTCCTGGACGAGCGGGCGCCAGTGTTCTTTCCAGAATGGTCCGCAGTGGCGCAAGGAATGATGGCGCTGTTGCGAGCAGAGCTCGGCCGCAACCCCGACGACGAGGGTGTCAACCAACTCATCGATCGGCTCGCCGAAGGTAGCGATACGTTCCGGAGACTCTGGGCGGCACACAATGTCCGAGAATCCCCTGCCGAGACCACGCTCATCGAACACCCCGACGTCGGCACGCTGTTGCTCGCCCTCGAGGCAATGAACATCGCAGCCGACCCCGGGCTCACCATGGTGACCTACGCCGCCGAGCCCGGCTCGGCTTCATCGGCGGGCCTGTCACGGCTGTCGCAGCTCGTGATCAACCAGCAGAGCCCACTCGCATAGTCAGCAACCGGACCCAACACCAGTGTCCGGGTCGACACGCGCCCGCAGGAGAACTCTGTGCGCCCGCGCGACCACCGGCGGGTCGACCATCCGACCATCGAGGCTGACCGCTCCCCCGCCCGCCGCGGCACCGACCACTCGCCTGGCCCAGGCGACCTCGTCGTCCGCCGGACGGAGCGCGTCGTGCACGACGCCCACCTGCCGCGGGTGGATGCAGAGCTTGCCGCCGAAACCCAGCGTCACCGCATGTTGTACGTCGCGAGTGAGCCGCTCCTCATCGTCGAGCGCAGTGGTGACTCCGTCCACCGGCGCAGGAAGCCCCGCATACGCACTGGCCAGCACGAGCTGTGACCGCGTACATCGGAATGCCTCATAGGAGTCGGGATCGACTCCCAGCACCGCCGCCAGGTCCAGGTGGCCGAGTGCCAGACGCACCACTCCGGCCGCACCGGCGACCGACGTCGCCTCGACCACGCCTCCCGGGGTCTCGATGAGCGGGACCACCGGTGCGCGGCCCGCTCGGGCATGTAGATCCTCGACCTGCTCGGCCGACTCCGCCTTCGGCAGCAGCAGCGGCGCACCGGTGCCGGCCAGTGCCGCCACCTCGGCGCCGTGCCACGCGGTGTCCGACCCGTTGATTCGGACCATGGTCGTCGGCCGCTGATCGACGCCGGTGAGCCAGCGCAGTGCCGCGTCCAGCGCCGCCTGCTTCTCGTCCGGCGCAACCGCGTCCTCGAGGTCGAGGATCACGACGTCGGCACCGGACTCGTGAGCGCGGACGAAACGTTCGGGCCGCGTCGCCGGGACGAACAGGAAGGTCCGTGCCGACTCGATGAGGGGCTGGGCATTCATGCGACGATCACCACCGGACTCCAGGAGAGGACCGCTTCCTCTTCTCCACCGGCTGCCATCCGCGACGTCGTGACCTGGAGGCCCAGGGCGGAGATGCCCGATGGGTGGGAATCGACCGTTTCGACTGTCAGCGACGAGGTGAGGACATCACCTTCATGCACTGGAGCGAGGTGGTCGCAGGCGTGCCACCCGGCGACGGTGACGATGTCGGGCAGTGCCTGACAGACATGATGGAAGGCGAGACCGATCGTGTGGCCGCCGTATACCAGGCGGGCTCCGCCGGCGGCACCGGCGTCGTGGTGGACCCGGGCCAGGTTTCCGGTGAGCCGGGCGAGCTCCGGGGCGCTCGAGACCACGTCCCCTCCCAGCACGTCGAAGCGCTGGCCAGCGTGTACGGACGTACTGGGCATTCCAGTGAGTGCACCGAGGTCCCAGTCGGCGACGGACTCGAAGAGACCGGCGGCGTCGGGACGGGACTGAGGGACTGCGATCTCGTCGTCGCGACCGGTCGGCCCAGCCCCAGGCGACAACAACAGCATCGCGCACCGCCGATAGTCCAGGATGGTCCGCTGAA
This sequence comes from Nocardioides sp. NBC_00850, assembly GCF_045207335.1. NCBI lineage: Bacteria > Bacillati > Actinomycetota > Actinomycetes > Propionibacteriales > Nocardioidaceae > Nocardioides > Nocardioides sp. NBC_00850. The sequence goes on along the minus strand of NZ_CP108845.1, from coordinate 3,663,268 downwards.
GCTGGTCGACGGTCGTGATCCGGAGGACCGCGAGGCCGGTAGGCTCACGGTCCTGTCGGCGTGAGTTCTCTCGCAGGGCCTCAACCGTGGTCGTCGTGTGCAGTGTCTCGCCGATCCGAGGCTGCCTCGAGAACCACAGGCCGCGGTAGAAGAGATTGGCTCGGACGTGCTGTGTGGCCACCGTCGACTGACCGATCGACACGTCCCACACGAGTGCCGGACCCGCGACAGGCGCTCCAGCGACTTCGGTGGCCCAGTGGTGGTCCGAGGCCACTCGGACCCGATTCCCGACGATGGCGCCATGCGTCGCCTGGAGACCCGAAGTCAACGTGACCGGCGGTGCCGTCACGAACTCTTGGCCGACCTCCAGCTCGTCGAAGTACGGGCTCCTCGCCGTCGTCCGGCGTATTTCGCGCACTAGGCTCCTCCTCGACCACGTTGAACATTGTCAGACTGTTCCAATGGTGCAGTAATATTCACCTAATCGGGGGAATCTCCGAGATATGGACCTCGACACAGCCCCACACAGGACTGACGAGGACAGAATGTAGGACAATTGTCTCGGCGGCAGACAGGCCGCAGAGGCAAGTTGTCGAGGGACAGGGGAACGGGATGGCATCAGCGAACAGCAAGGAATTCAAGGCACGACAGGTCATGCGGCCACGGGACCAGGTCGAGCAGCAGCTTCGCGATGCGATCCTCGACGGGCACTTTGCCCAGGGGGCGAAGCTCCCGCCTGAGACCGAGCTGGCTTCACAGTTCGGGGTGAGTCGACCGACGGTTCGTGAAGCACTCGGTGCGCTCGTCAGCTCTGGCCTGATCCGCAAGATCCCGGGCGTCGCCGGCGGGAGCTTCGTCAACACGGTCACCCCCGACTCGCTGAGTCAGATGTTGAGCGAGTCGATGGACACCATCGTCCGGATAGGAGCCCTCGACATCGCGGAGATCACTCAGGTGCGTCGCGTCCTGGAGATCCCGGCTGCCGAGCAGGCTGCCAAGAACCGAAGCGATGCCGACCTGGCCGCGATGAAGGCCGTGGTCGCGCAGCAGAAGTCCACCACGATCGACGACCCCGACATCCCCGAGTACGACCTCCGATTCCACACCGCAATCGGCTACGCATCCGGCAACCGCTTGCTGGCCGCGTTCATCGCCTCCGTCCACGATGCCACCCACCCGGCGCAGTTCCTCGACGTGACCCCTGAGGTCGCTCAGAAGACGGTGCGGCAGCACATCGAGATCGTCGCCGCCATCGAGTCGGGCGATCCCGAACGCAGCGGTGAGGCCATGCGTGAGCACCTCGACTTCGTACTTCAGTACTCGTTGCCTCACTGAGCACCCGACATCGGCGGTCCTATCCGTCTCGTCGCTCATCAGGGGGCGCCGCGGGTTCGTCAGACACGAAGTTCTGGTTCTCCTCGGCGCGGGCCCAGAAGACCAGCCCACCAGCCCCGAGGAGAAGCACGGCCGGCCCGACGAACGCTGCGGCCACACCTGCGGCGCCGGCCAGCGCGGCCACCCCGAGCGGGACCAGGGTCTGCCCCAGGCGGTTGCCGGCCATCCGCACGCTCATCGCGGTGCCGCGCACCTCCGGCCTCACCGCACCCGCCACCCAGCCGATCGCGATCGGTTGGCAGAGGCCGATCCCTGCTCCGCTCAGGAGCATGAGCAGGAACAACCCAGGCATCCACGTGACAAACGGTACCCACGCGAGGCTGAGCGCGGCCACGACCAAGCACACTGTGAGCAGCGCGCGCCTGGTGTGTCGACGTAGCAACGGCATCAGGAAGATGCGCACGACCACGGAGGCGAGACCGTGGGCTGCGATCAGCATGCCCACGATCTCCGGTGCCACGCCGTGTTCCTCGCCGTAGGCAGGCATGAACGCGACGAGTAGATCCGCGGCTGAGAGCACCGCGAAGCCCACGATGAGCGCAACGACGACGCTTCGCTCGCCGACCACCTCACGGATTGCTCCGGGAGCCGCCTTGCCGAAGTGCTGGGGCCGAACCGACAACGCGCCAGGACGCCACAAGAGTGTGCCCGCAGCCACCACTCCGACGAACGCAACGGTGGCGATCAGGAGATAGACCCCGGTCAGGTTCATCCCCGAGCCACTTTCGCGTCCGACGCTGTCAGCGATCAGGAAGCCGGCGATGGCCGGCGCGGCGAACTGGGTCGAGGAGGTGACGAGGGTGAAGGTGGCGAAGCGAGCGTCCCGCCTCACCTCGTCGCGGCCGTTGGCGATGATCGTCTGGCAGGCGATCATCGCCAGGAGCTGGCCGAGACCGAGCGCGGCGCTACCGACGACGATGACCCACAGGTCGGAGGCAGCGGCCAGCAACAGCACGGTCAGTGCGATGAGAGCGGCGCCCACAAGGAGATAGCCGCGCTCGCCCCGCCGGTCGATGCCCCGTCCGATCGGGATCGATGCCGCCAGCGAGACGACGGAGAACGACGCGACCACCAGTCCCAGCTGCGCGGTCGAGGCTCCGACCGCTAGCGCCTGGTAGGTGAGCAGGGGGCGCAGCATGAAGACGACGATCATGGTGGTCGCCGTCACCACCAGCAGCCGTGGAAACCAGCCGCTCATACCGGCGTTCTCGTCGTCTCGACCCTCACTGCGGGATCAGTCCCCTGTCTTCTCGAAGTAGTCAGCCGATGATCCGTGCGTCGCGCAGTCGGCCCAGGTCGCGCTGAGACAGCCCCAGCAACTCGCTCAGGACGTCGTCCGTATCGGCCGACATCGAAGGCGCAGGGGTCGGCCTCGTCTGCTCGCCACCCCAGCGCCAGGGAGACGCTGCACTGAGCATCGGACCAACCCCGGGTTGCTCGATCTCCTCGATGATCGACGCGGGATCGCTGAGCTCTGTCTCGACCACCTCGGCCATGTCGCGATAGGGACTCCACAGCACCTTGGCCTCGTCGAGCAGCCCCTTGACGGTCGCGTAGTCACGCGAGGCGAACCACGGGCGCAGGATCGACGCGATCGTCTCGCGGAGCCGGAACCGGTCACCCTCGTTGTCCAGGTCGGCACCAACCGTGTTCTCCAGCGCCTCGAAGACCGCCTCGGTACCGGTCACCTTCCGCAGCGACTTCCACTGCCCCTCCGTCAGCGCGACCACCATGACCCGGCGTCTGTCGGAGGTCTCGAAGTCGACCCCGAAGGAGCCGAACATGTGGTTGCCCATGCGATCCCGGGCCGATCCACTCTCCCCGGCCTCTGCCACCCAGCCCATCCCGGCGACGCCAGCGAGCGCTACGTCGGCAAGGGCCACTTCGACGTAGGATCCCTCTCCGGTGCGATCTCGCTGGAGCAACGCGGCCGACACCGCCGTGGTCGCCAGCATCCCGGTCACCAGGTCCCACGCCGGCAGCACATGGTTGATCGGGACGGCGGCGTCGCTCGGGCCGGTCATCAGCGGCACGCCGACCTCGGCGTTGATCGAGTAGTCGACTGCGGGCTTGCCGTCACGGCGTCCCTCGATGTGGACGTGGATGACGTCGGAGCGGCGGGCGGCGAGGTCCTCGTGCTTGATTCTCCGGCCGCCGACCATGTTGTCGACGAACACGCCTCCGGCCGGGCCCGGGGCACAGATGAGCTCGAGGAGCAGCTCACGTCCCTCGGGTTGGCGATGATCGATCGTGACGGACCGCTTGGCCCGGTTCAGGTTCGCCCAGAACAGGCTGGCACCGGTTGCGGCCAGCGGCCACCGCCCGAAGTCGCTGCCGCCGCCCGGCGGATCGACACGAATGACGTCCGCCCCCAGCTGGCTCATCACCATGCCGGCGAAGGGACCTGCTACGAAGGTGGCGGCCTCGACGACCCGTACGCCCCTCAACGGCGCCGCGCTCGTTCCCGTCACGTCGCCCTTGGGGCCGCGGTGGCGGTCACGGACTGTCTGATGTCCCGAGCGACCAGCATGCTCTGGATCTGGTTGGTCCCGTCATAGATCTCGGCGATCTTGGCGTCGCGCAGCCTCCGCTCAGCACCGGCTGCGACCAGGTCGCCGTCGGGACCGAGCAGCTCGACACACGCGGCCGCCACCGTCGTTCCGAGAGCCGTGCAGTGCAGCTTGACCAGCGAGACCTCGGCCACCGGCTCGTCGTCGCCCCTGGCGTCGACCAGGTCGCAGACGGAGAGCAGCATGGCCCTCGCCGCGGTGATCTCACCGCGTAGCCTCGCAAGCTCGAACTGAAGGTCCTGGGCCGCGGCGGTGCGAGACGAGAGCATGTCGCGCTCGGCCGCCCAGGCGACGGTGGCATCGAAGGCACCGGTGGCGAACCCGACTCCCTGCGCCGCAGCGCTGATCCGTGATCTGACCACGGATCGGAGCAGAAGTGGGTAGCCCTCCCCCTCGGCGCCCATTCGTGCACTCGCCGGGATGCGGCAGTCCTGAAAGGCCAGCGTGACCGTCGATGCACCCTTCTGTCCGAGCTTCTTCATCGGCGGCCCGGCCTCGAACCCCTCGAGGCCCGCCGTCTCCAGGAGGAATGCCGTCACGCCGCGCTTGCCCTGGGCCGGGTCCACCGTCGCGAACAGCACGATGACATCGGCCCGGTCTCCGTTGGAGATGAATGTCTTCTCCCCATTGACCACGTACGCGTCGCCGTCCCGTCGAGCAACCGTTCTCATCGCTCCGACGTCGGACCCCGCGCTGGGCTCCGTCAGCGCGATGGCGCCGACCGCCGACCCATCGCAGATCCGCGGCAGCCAGCTCTCGATCTGCGGTTTGCTGCCCTGCAGATGGATCGGATGCGCGCAGTGCATCTGGGTCATGTAGACCGTCGATGTCGCGCCGCATTCGGCGGCGATGCGCATCATCGCCTCGGCGTAGGTCGCGCTGCTCGTGGCGGTGCCGCCCAGCTCAGCCGGCATGAGCATCACGCCCAGCCCCGAAGCCGCCAGATCAGCCACAGCGTCGGCAGGGAAGACCGAAGCACCGTCGACCTCAGCGGCCATAGGACGGATCGTTCGCGCGATCACCTCGTCGACGCGCTCGATCACCTCTGCGTCAACCGTGGCCCATGGCGTGTTCATGGCTTCTCCTTGTGGAAGTCGGGGTCGCGGCGCTCAGCGAAGGACGTGATGCCTTCCTGTCCGTCACGAGACGCGATGGAGATCGCAGCCAGGGCAGCCTCCTGCGCCAATGCGGCCGGGGCGAAGGCAGGCCGTGCCGCTTCGAGGATGTTGGCAAGACCGGTCCGGCTGCCGGAAGCGATCAGAGACGCCAGACGTCCTGTCTCCTGCGGCAGTTCGGCCGGGTCGAGAGGAGGCAGCGAAAGCAGCCCGATCTGCCAGGCGCGGTCCGCCTCGATGGGCTCTCCACTCAGCATGAGATGCATGGCGGCCGGCTTTCCGACCGAGGCAACCAGACGCTGGGTGCCCCCGAAGCCAGGAATGCAGCCGATCCGCGCCTCGGGGAGTCCGAACCGGCTACGGTCCGAAGCGATCACGAGGTGGCACGCAAGCATCATCTCGAATCCGCCGCCCAGTGCGAATCCGTCGACCTCCGCGATCACCGGGACGGAGGACGACGCGATCGCTGACATCGTTCGATGACCTGTCTGGATGAATGCTTGCGCGTCCTCTACGCGGAGGCCCCGGATCTCCTCGAGATCAGCCCCGGCACTGAAGGCACGCTCTCCCGCCCCGCGGATCACGACGCACCCCACCGAGGAGTCGTCCTGGATGTCCTCGAACGCGCCGAGGAGGAGCCGCAGCACCTCCGAGTTGAGGGCATTCATCTGCTTCGGACGGTTGAGCTCGAGCGTGAGCACTCGTCCGTCCTGTGTGATGTCGATCAGGGCACCCATACGACCTGGCTCTCCTTCAACCGTGCGATGTCCTCGCTCGCGAGGCCGATGTCATTCAGAATGTCGCGACCGTGCTCACCGCGCATCGGGGCAGGGAGTCGAGCTTGACGATCCTCGGGATCGGTGGAGAGCCGCCACGGCGCCCCGACGCCTCGGAACACACCTGCCACGGGGTGCTCGTAGTCGACGATCGACCGACGCGCCTGCACCTGCGGATCGGAGACCACCTCCGAGAGGGACTTGATCGGGGCACATGGCACGCCCACGTCTTGGAGGACCTTCAACGCCTCGTCTGAGGGCATCGTCTCGAAACGCTCCTGGAACGCACCGACCACTTCCTCCCGCTTGGCCCGTCGTCCCGCATTCGTGGCCAGATCCTCGCGCTCCGCGAGGTGGGCGAGGCCGAGCGCGGCACACGATCGTTGCCAGTGACGGTCATTGCCGATCGCGACGACGATCGGGCGGTCCGCGGTGCGCATGGACTGGTAGATCGCCACGACTGAGTCGGTGCCGGCACACGGGCTCGGCTCGGGGTCGCCGGCGAGGAAGCTCGCCACGCGCGGAGACATGAAGGCGAGGTCTGCTTCCAGCAACGAGACATCGACGATCTCGCCGACTCCGGTCCGCTGCTGGCGCACCAGAGCGGCGGCCACGGCGAAGGCCGCGACAGTGCCGGCTGCTACGTCGGAGAGCGCCGTGCTGACTCGCTGCGGGACGCCGTCCACGCCGGTCACGCTCATGAGTCCGGAGCGAGCCTGGGCGATCAGGTCATATCCAGGGAGCGCGGCGTCCGGACCGTCCAGTCCGAAGCCTGAGAACGCGCAGATCACCAGATGGGGGAAGCGACGTCGAAGCTCGTCGAGGCCGAGACCGTGCTTCTCGAGCTTTGCCGGGTTGAGGTTCTCCACGAACACGTCCGCGGTCTCGAGGAGCTTGAACAGCACCTCGCGACCCTCTTCATCGCGGATGTCGACGCACAGACTGCGTTTGTTCCGGTTGACGGACAGGAACCATGCCGCCTCCCCGTTGAGGAACGGCGGTCCCCAGCCGCGCGCGTCATCGCCTCGCGGCGGCTCGATCTTGACGACGTCGGCCCCCATGTCACCGAGGTACATGGACATGGTCGGCGCTGCGTACGAGGAGGCGATGTCGACGACACGCACCCCGTCGAGTGGTCCCGTGCCTGTGTTCATGTCTTGTCCGTCCTTCGGTTCTCGGTCGAGCAGCGCCACGCGTGCTCGAGGTGAGGCCACTGATGGCCCGCGGTCATGACGGCGACCCGTCGCGAGGGCCCAAGGCGCGCGCGGCGACGCGAGCGATGTGCAGCCGGCGCCCGCCCGCCCGTGCCTGGACGCTGATCGCGTCGCGCAGAAGTTCGGCGAGCGGATACTCATCGATGTAGCCGTAACCTCCATGTGCCTGGATGGCCGCGACGCAGGTCTCGACCGCTGCCCGACCCGCCGTAGCCGACACGGTCTCGGTCGATCCGCGGTCGAGGGCGGCGTCCAAGAGGGCCCTGGCGCCCTTGACCTTGAGATCCATGTCGGCAACGAGGGCACGTAGGCCCGCGAACGAACCGATCGGCACACCGAACTGGTGCCGTTCCATGACGTAGGTCTCGGCTTCGCGAACCGCTCGGTGGGCAGTCCCGATGAGGACTGCGCTGGTGAGCAGGTCCCAGTGCCCCAGTGCCTCCGGGGCGGCCAGTGGTTCCCCAGCGGCGGCTTCGGGAACATTCAACGTGACCAGCCCAGCGAGTCGTAGGCCGGTTCGCGGCGATGCGTCGGCAGAGTCGGCCACGTCCTCCCAGGCCATCGTTCTGGCCTCTCCGGCATCGGCGTCGAGCACCACCACATGCCGCGGCCCGAGCGCCGTGGGAACGACCGGCGCTGACGTCGCCACTGCCAGTGCGAACGCGGGTTCAGATGCCTCGCCGGCTGAGCCGTGAACCAGATCAGCGGCGTAGCGGGCGGCCAGAACGTACGCCAGTGACGGCGACGACTCGGCGGCGACTCGGACGGTGTGAGTCAGCCAGTGAAGGGCATCGGGCTCATCAGCTGTGTCGCGTCCGAGGTCCAGCAGGCCGGCACCGGCCAGCGCGTTGCGGGAGTCGGCAAGCGGACCCGGCGCGTCGGCCACCGAGGCAGCCACCTTCGCGACGACGTCCAGGAAGCTGTCGAGTTCACTGCTGGACGAGCTCACTGGTTGAACCTCGACCGGTCGGGCTCGCGACGCTCCTCGAACGACTTCGACATCTCATCGGCCTCCTGGGTGCTCCGGTACGCCGTGAGCAGCAGGTCGTGGGCGAGGCGAGCCTGGCCCGCCACTCCCGTGTGACGCCCGGAGAACGCCGTCTTCAGCGCGCTCAACGCGAACGGCCCACGAAGGCGCAGCGTCTGCGCGAGCTCCAGCGCATGGGCGACCGGGTCGTCGGCGATATCGTTCACCAGGCCCATGGTGAGAGCCTGATCAGCGGAGTATTTGCGGTTGAGGTACCACATCTCCTTCGCTCGGCGCCGGCCGATCGTCTCCTCGAGATACCACGTGCCGTAGCCGGCGTCGAAGCTGCCGACCATCGGGCCAACCTGCCGGAACACCGCGTGCGGTGCTGCGACTGTCAGGTCGCAGACGACGTGCAGGACGTTGCCGCCGCCGACCGCAAACCCGTTGACCGCGGCGATCACCGGCTTCGGCATGGTGTCGATGAACTCGTAGAGATCGATCACCGGCATGACGCTGGAGTAGTCGAGCGACTCCAGCTCCTCGTGCTCCCCGCCGATGCAGAAGAACTTCTCCCCTGCGCCAGTCAGGACGGCGACATCGATCGTTGGCGTCTCCCGGACCATGCGGAACGCATCAAGAAGCTCACGCGCCGTCTGGAACCGGAGCTTGTTCGCGTTCTCGGGCCGGTTGATCACGATCGTCGCCACTCCGTCCTCGACAGTGACGACGATGTCTTCGTAGTTCATCCGCTCTCCATCAACACTCGGGCCGACCGTCGTGGCGAACCATTCCGATTGGCAATTAGTTGACAACAACGTACATTGTCTTACACATACGGGCAAGCACCCGAGCAGAGCTCAACCGGAGATCAGCGAGCGCCACGGCGAGGAGCGAGAGCATGACGACAACCATCCCGATCTGCGTGGTCGGTGCCGGAACGATGGGGCGTGGAATCGCCCAGGTCGCCCTGGCTGCCGGGCATCGCGTCAGCTTGGTCGACCCCCAGGAGGATCAACTCCACGCAGCACGACATGAGATCTCGAAACGACTGGCGCGACGCCGGCCCGAACTTGCCGCCGCATTGGGCGAGCACCTCGGAACCTTCACCTCCATCGACGCCACCCCTCCAGACTCGGACACGCTGGTGATCGAGGCAGTGCTGGAGTCACTGGACGTCAAGACCGCCGTATTCCAGGATGCAGCGGCGCACTTCGGCCACGGTTGCATCCTCGCGACCAACACATCGTCGCTCTCGGTCACCGCCATCGCCGCCGGCACCCCGGTACCGGAGCGCGTGGTCGGCATGCACTTCTTCAATCCCGTGCCGGTGATGAAGCTGGTCGAGGTCGTGTCCGGAGTCCAGACCGATCCGGCGATTGCCGACCAGATCGCGGACCTCGCCACTTCCTGGGGGAAGCAGGTCGCGCGCGTGAAGTCCGCCCCGGGGTTCATCGTCAACCGAGTCGCTCGTGGCTTCTACGGCGAGGCGCTGCGACTCGTCGAGGAGCAGGTGTCGTCTCCAGCAACCGTCGATGAGGTCATGCGTGGCGCCGGTTTCCGCATGGGGCCGTTCGAACTGATGGACCTCATCGGCAACGACGTGAACGCCGCGGTGACTCGATCGGTCTGGACGGCCTTCAACTTCGATCCGCGATTCGAGCCATCCCGCATCCAGGACGAGCTCGTGGCCGCCGGCCACTACGGCCGCAAGCGCGGCCACGGTTTCTACTCTTACGTCGATGACACCCAGCCGGGCAAGCCCGTGGCCGTGCCTGCGAGCGGGACCCCCGACAAGGTCATACTCACCGGCGACTGCGCGCAACTCTCGACATTGCTCTCGCGCAGCGCGGTCGACGTCGATCACATCAGCGACTCCGACGGCGCCAGTCCATCGGCGACCCTTCCGAACGATGGGATCGTGGTCGTCGTGACCCGCGGGCTGACCGCCCACCAGGAATCCGCGGCTCGTGACGGAGCACCCGTCGTCGTCATCGACCGGTGCATCGACGCCGGAGCCGCAACCTCGATCGCAGCCGCCACGTCCCACCCGGAGACTCTCACCGGCGTCGCGGGTCTCCTCGCGGCAGCAGGGGTCGACGTCTACGAGGTCGACGACGTGCCGGGCCTCGTCGTGGCCCGCACGCTCGCGGTCATCGCCAACGAGGCCTGGGAGACCGCGCTCCACGGGGTCGCGACGCCGGACGACATCGATGTCGCCATGGAACTTGGGACCAACTATCCGGTCGGCCCGTTCGCCTGGACGCGGGACTGGGGACCGAGCACGGTCCTCGAGCTGCTCGACCAGCTGTGGTCGACCTATCACGACACCCGCTACCGGGCGAACCGCCTGCTACGGAGTGCCGCGACCTCCTGACAGCGTCCAGGAATCGCGGGTCGGACCCACTCTGGTAGTTGCCGGAGCGGGTCCGACCCTTCTCGCATTTCAGACGACCCCTCGAACACCACGACACCTCGCATCGCAACCCACCAGGCGACCTGCTGCAAGCGACGGCCAACCCTTCGCCCCCGAACAGGTGCCCTCCCTGAGCATCGTCTGGCACAGGCCTCGGCGGACTACCTCGTATGAAGTAAGTCACATCAATCCCTTGACTGCTTAATGTTTCACTAGTAGGAATGTGATGTGACACTCGTCATAAAGTCAAACAATTGGCGCAGGCGTCGGGACCTTCGGCTGGAGAGCAGGGTTGCTATGCATGAGGTACGGGGCGCGTGATGAGCGCCACGACACAGTCATCAGGGGTGGACAGGCAAGGGCGTAACGCCAGCCGTATCACCGATCTCAAGTACCGTTGGCCGGCGCGATACCGCGCGAGCTGGGCCGCCCTGGTCGTGCTGCTGGTCGTCATCGTGCCGGTCACGCCGCGGGCGTTGAGCGGCCCTTCCGTCGAGCTAGTCACGGCCTTGGCCGGCGTACTCGTCGTCGCCGCCCTGGGCCAGATGCTCGTCATCATGGTCGGCGCGCTCGATCTCTCGGTCGGAGCGATCGTGTCGGTGGCAGCGGGAGTGGTCGTCCACTACGGCGGCGAGAACGCCAACATCCCGTTGGTCATCGCCGCCGCCGTCCTCGTACCGGTGCTGCTGAGTCTGCTGAACGGTGTCCTGATCAGCGTGTTGCGACTCAACCCGCTGATCGTGACCCTGGCCACGTTCGGGATCATCACCGGGGCCATCCGGCTCTGGACCGGCGTCTCACTGTCGGTGACCGGCCGCGCGCCCGAGGCTTTGACCTCATTCGCCCAACCCGCCCTCGGCATGGTCAGTGCGATCTTTGTCTATGCGCTCGTCATCGCGGTGCTGCTCACCTTGATGTTGGGCAAGACCCGATTCGGCCAGCGCATCGCGTTCGTCGGGTCGAACCGACGCGCCGCGCGCGTGCTGGGCATCTCGGTCGTGCGGACCGAGCTCGGAACCTTCGCGCTGGCCGGCCTGCTCTACGGCATCGCCGGCGTCCTCCTCGCCGGGTACCTCGGGACACCTGACGTGCAGTCCGGCGCCGTCTATCAACTGGCCACGATCACCGTCGTGGGAATCGCGGGTGCGATGTTCGGTGGCGGCCCTGCCAACGTCGCCAGCGTCGTCAGCGCCGCCGTGTTCCTTCAGCTGCTCGACCAGTTCTTGGCGCTACTCGGCCTGGGCGCCGGCTCACGCGTCATGGTTCAAGGCTTCGTACTGGTCCTCGCCGTGGGCGCCATCACGATGGGGCAGTACAGCGCATCCGGTCTCAGCCGAGGCCTACGTCTCGGCGGCCGTCGATCCTCGAATCCTGCCTCGGACCACCACGATCCACTCCCCCGCGCTCGGGCGGACGAGCAAGCAATCTCGACCTCATCCCTGAATGGAGACAGAAATGACAACGACTAGGCGAGGCGGTATGCGCCTCCGACGGAGATGGACGAGACTCGGCGTCGTCGCACTCGCCACCACGCTGGCCGGGACCCTCGCGGCCTGTGGTCCCAGCTCGACCGGGGGCGGCAGTAACGAGCCACGTGCCGAGATGGCCGTAGTGGAGGTGAGCGATGAGGCAGTCACCTCTGTCATCCAGCGCGCCTTCCTTCAGGACATCCCGCTGGACGACCTCGATCCGGCAATCCAGGAGACCATGAAGGTCGCTGCTCAGGAGTGGACTCCCGACATGGAGAAGCAGCTCCAGGAGTGTCTGTCGAAGAACGTGTGCGAGACCGGACGCGGCTCCCTGACGGTCGCCTTCCCGAACGACAACATCAACCCATGGCGACAGACGTTCCGTGCCGAGCTCACTGCCCAGGCCATCGCCTCCCCCGACGTGGCCAAGATCATCTACAGCCTCGGCACCGACACCGCGAGCTGGCTCGCCAACTTCAAGAGCCTGGTGGCCCAGCAACCTGACGTGATCGTGATGGACTCGATCTTCGGCGCTGCCATCGCCCCTGCGGTGAGACAGGCGAAGGCGGCCGGGATCACCGTGGTTCAAGCGGAGACGAACCTTCCCAAGGAGGTCGCCGAGCTCGTCGACGTCCAGGCCACCTCCGACCTCTGCGCCGCCTACACCGACGGTGCGAAGCAGGTGACTGACCTCATTCCCGAGCCCTCGGGATACGGCCTCTACACGGGAATCCCCGGCAATGCGAGCGCCGCCGAGTGGCAGCCCTGTCTCGTCAAGGGTCTCGAGTCGGCCGACTGGAAGAAGGTCAACGAGGGCTTCACCCAGTGGACCCCCCAGGGCATGACCCAGGAGGGCAACGCGCTGCACGCATCGGGGACCAAGCCGGCAGCGGTGGCGTACGACTACACGATGGAGTACTTCTCCGCCCCGTTCCTCAAGGCCGGCGAGACGCCTCCGCTGATGATCTCCGACGCCATCAACTACTCCTACCTGGGGCAGCTGCGTGACGCGCAGGCTGACGGCATCGACGCCAAGGCGATGATCGCGAACAGCAGGGTCTGGTACGGCCGGGCAGGGCTGACCGCCGGCATCATGAAGGTGCTCGGCGAGGACGTCGGACATGACATCTCCATCCCGTACCCGATGGTCGATGCCGACGAGATCCTTCCGTCATTCGACCCGAAGATGCCGGCTAACGCTCCGGTCCCGACCCTGTTCGGCCCCGAGACGGCGGCCTCGGTCCTGGCGGCCGGGTCCTGACACTCCCGCAGCGGGTCCCGGGCGGCAGACGTCGCCCGGGACCTCGGCCCAATCCGGAAGGTTTCTGATGGACAACACCATTTCCTTGGAGCACGAGACAGCGCTTCCACCCGAGTCACCAACGCATGAAGGCGTATGCCTCCGCGGCGTCACCAAGACCTTTCCCGGCGTCCGAGCCCTCTCGGAGGTCGACTTCGACTGCGCTCCTGGTGAGGTGCACGCGTTGGTGGGCGAGAACGGGTCCGGGAAGTCCACGCTGATCAAGGTCGCCTCGGGGGTCCTCACGCCCGACAGCGGAACCGTCACGATCGGTGGCCAGCGGTTCACCGGCGGCGGCGTCAAACGCTCCCGTCAGCTGGGTCTGGCAACGGCCTACCAGGACACCGCGCTCATCGCGGACCTGAGCGTCGCGGACAACATCAGTCTCTCGCTGAATGCCATCGGCATGAGGAAGCCGGCCGACCTGGACGCGACCTTGGCCCGGTTCGACCTCCCGTTCAAGCAGACCGATCTGGTATCACGCCTCGGCCCTGGGGCACGCCAGCTGCTCGAGGTCGCACGAGCCATGGTCACCGAGCCGGGCGTGCTCATGCTGGACGAGCCCACGGCCGCCCTCGACATGCGTCTGGCTGCTCATCTCGAGGAGTTGGTCAAGCGGGCGTGTGACGCGGGCACCGCAGTGGTCTTCGTCAGTCACCGTCTGGCCGAGGTTCGTCGTCTGGCGGACCGGCTCACGGTGATTCGCGACGGCGTACGCCAAGGCACCTTCAGCTCCAAGGACTGGGAGGTGGCCGACATCGTCGAACTGATGGTCGGTGCCCCGACCGAGCTCGAGTTCCCCAAGCGTGCGACGCCCACCAGCACCGACCTACGGTTGGAGGTACGTGAGCTTCGCGGCCACGAGTTCGGGCCGGTGTCCCTCCAGGTGCGTGCCGGCGAGATCGTCGGAGTTGCAGGCGCCGAGGGCAACGGGCAACGGGCGCTGCTCCGCGGGATCATCGGCATCGATCGGCAAGGCGGCACCGTCGCGGTCAACGGAAGAAGCCTGCATCGGGTCACACCCGGAACTGCACTGGCCGCCGGGATCAGCCTTCAGAGCGGCGACCGGGCCGCCGAGTCGATCTTCGCCCCGGTGAGTGTCATGGACAACGCAACCGCTCAGCTGGGGCCAGAGGCTGGACCGGCGGGAACCTCTCTGCTGGGGCGGCGGCGTCCGGCCTTCGCGAAGGCCAGTCGGGACCTCGGCATCGTGTCCGCATCCCCGTTCCAGCCGATCAGCTCCCTGTCCGGGGGAAACCAGCAGAAGACCGTCCTGGCACGCCCGTCGTTGAAGAACCCGAAGGTGCTGATCGTCGATGAACCGACCCAAGGCGTCGACGCGCGGGCCCGCCTGGACATCTACCGAGTCCTGAGCGCCGCGGCCGACGACGGGATCGGAGTGCTCATCAACTCCTCCGACTCCGCCGAGCTCGAAGGTCTGTGTGACCGCGTCTATGTGATGTCGCGTGGCTCCGTGGTCACGGAGCTGAGCCAGCCCACCACCGAGAGCGAGATCGTACACAGCTTCGTCAGCGCCACGGACGCGGCAGAGGCACGGGGTGCCACCGACACGGCGCGTGGCAGCAGGTGGCGTCGCCTCCTGGAGCGGGGCATCGCGCACGTCTCCACACCGGTTCTGCTGCTGCTGATCACCATCCTCGCTTTCTACGCCCAGAGCCGGTCGGAGTTCTTCTGGACCACGTTCAACCTCTCCAACCTTCTCCTCCTCTCACTGCCGCTCGCCTTCGTCGCGCTGGGACAGCAGTTCAACATGCTCTCCAGACTCTTCGATCTCTCGATCGGGTCGGTGATGAGCCTGACCGTCGTCATCGTGTCGATGACACTGCCCGACCTCTCGTCCGGTTCCGTCCTCACAACTGCCCTGGCGCTGGCCGGCGTCGTCATCGCGGTGGGCGGGTTCAACAGCCTGCTGATCGTCGTACTGAAAGTTCCCGCGATCGTGGCCACCGTCGCGTCGATGGGCATCGTTCAGGGGATCGCCATCCTGCTCAGGCCCGAACCCGGTGGCGTGATCGCTCCTGAGTTCGTCGCCGGGGTCGTGCACGGACTCGGCTACATCCCGTACGCCTTCATCGCGCTCGTCGCGCTCACCATCGGTATGGAGTACTGGCTCTACCGGCGAGGGCGCGGGCTGGCGCTGCGGGCAGTCGGGTACGACGGCGAGTCCGCCTTCCGTCTGGGCGAGCGGGTGGCCTGGATCCAGACCGGCGCACTGATGACCTGCACCCTCGGAGCAGTGATCGGAGGCGTGTTCCTGGCCGCTCAGACAGGCATGGGCTCCAACTCCGTCGGCGCCGGTTACACGCTCCCATGCTTCGCCGCCGTCTTCTTGGGCGGTGCCGTGCTCACCGGCGGTCGCGGATCCTTCATCGGCGCCATGCTCGGAGCCCTGTTCCTGGCGACCCTCGACAACGTGACCCCACTGCTCAACATTCCCGACGCCTGGCGGCAGATCCTCTACGGGCTCATCCTGCTCGTCGCCATCGCCGCCTACACGTCCTTGGCGAGGATCCGCACCAAGACTCGCTGACGGACCGTCGACTCAACCTCGATCACCTATTCAACAAGGAGACAACATGCCAGCACTCAGCAACAAGTCCGTCCTCATCACCGGCGCGCTGGGCACCATCGGGCAAGCCCTGGTCGCCCGCTATGCCGAGGAGGGCGCCAAGATCATCGCGCTCGACCGTCCCGATGCGCCCGACGCTCAGAAGATCCTGGACGCCATCGCCCCGGACGTTCGCTTCGTGGGCTGCGATCTCGGCGATCTGCAGGAGCTCGAGAAAACGGCCACGGAGCTGGCTGACGAGGTCGGCGGGATCGACGTACTAATCAACAACGCAGCCCTGGTGATCTTCAAGCCTCACGAGGAGTTCTCCATCCAGGAGTACGAGGATCAGGTTCGGGTGAACTCCTCTGCCGTATTCGTCCTCTCACGCGCCTGCGCGAAGCACATGAAGGCCAAGAACTACGGCAAGATCGTCAACATCACCTCACTGACACTGACCGGGCGTTGGGAGGGTTACGTCCCGTACATCGCGTCGAAGGGCGCGATGTACGGACTGATCAAGGGCATGGCTCGCGAGCTGGGCGAGCACCTGATCAACGTCAACGGCATCTCGCCGGGCGCCGTACTCTCCGACGCCGAGTTCACCCAGCGTGGGGACAAGCGCGACGAGTACCACGAGTGGGTGTTGGAGAACCAGAGCATCAAGCGGCGCATCGAGCCGGTCGACATCGCCAACCTCGCGGTGTTCCTGTCGACCTCCCAGTCGGACCTGATCACCGGCCAGAACATCCAGGTCGACGCCGGCATGTAGACATGACAAATGGCGTGTGGCCTACCTCCGGTGGAGGTAGGCCACACGCCATTTGGTTGAAGGCCCCCGCGCTGCCAGCAGCGCACATCGGCTCAACTTGGAGACTGGCTGTACCTCTCCATGACCGCGAGGATGCCCTTGCGTACCTCGGGCCGCGCGATCAGGTCGATGTTGGCAGCAAGGCTCTCCTGGAGCGCCGCCTCCAGCTCGACGGTCGCCGCGGCGCGCGCGACCCGCTTGGCCCGTGCATAGGTCGCGACCGGGCCGTGCATCATCTCGGTCGCGACCTCGCGGGCACGTCGGTCGAGGTCGTCGACCGAGCACACCTCACTGACCATTCCGAGCTCGAGCGCCTCGTCCGCGGTGATGAAGGCGCCGCTGGCGATCATCCGGGACGCCGGCGCGAGACCTATCAGAGGTGGGAGGAGGTACGCACCGCCGGCAACGGGGACCATCCCGAGGTTGACGTAGCTCTCGGCGAACTTCGCCGTGGACGCCGCAATGCGGAGGTCACAGGCGAGCCCGAAGTCCAGACCGCCCGCGGTTGCCGCCCCGTTGTAGGCAGCGATCACCGGAAGCGGAGCGTTCCAGAGCTGGCGCACCGTCACCTGGACCGCCGGCATCCAGATGTCGGCGAGATAGTCCATCAACGCGTCCGGACCGTCGGCCGTGTAGACGTCGTACATCTCGCGGACGTCAGCACCCGCGCAGAAGACGCGCCCGGTCCCGGTGAGCACGACGGCACCTACGCCGTCGGTATCCGCGAGCTCCTGAACAGCCTCCCCCATCCGGCGCACGACGTCGGGCGTGACCGAGTTGCCTCGGTCGGGACGGTTGATCCTGACAGTGCCACACCCATCAGCCGAGCTGACGACGATGTCATCCACGCGTCCTCACCACTTTCGTCACGTTCTTCGGTAGGCACGCCGGGTCCTCGACCCATCCGCGCACGAGCTTCTTGATGTCACCCCGAGCGATCTTCGACTCGCCGGAGGCTCGAGGTATCGGGTCCGCCGACAGGTAGACATGCCCTGGACGCTTGAAGCCGGCCACCCGGTCCTTGACCCAGCCATCCAGCTCTTGGGCCGTGTTCGCCGTGAGGGCCGAGACGTGAACGTACGCGGCGGGCGTCTCTCCCCATCGCTGGTCGGGTACGCCGACGACCACCGCTTCGCGTACGTCGTCGTGCGACTCGAAGGCTCGCTCGATCTCCACCGGCTGGATGTTCGTACCTCCGGTGATGATGGTCTCGCTGGCGCGGCCCACGATGTAGATCCTGCCGGCGTCGTCGATGTGGCCGAGGTCCGAGGTGCGCCACCAGCCGTCGTCCAGAAGGCGCTCGCGATGCTCCGCTTCACCGCCGAGCAGGGTCGGCGCCACGCTCGGGGTACGGATGACGAGCTCGCCGTCCTCCCCCGGCTCGGGCCGCTCCAGCACCACCCCGTCCTTGAGGACGGAGAACTCCACGCCCGGCACGGGCCGGCCGATCGAGGACCAGAGCTCGCGGCTGCGCATCTCCGGCTTCGAGAGCAGGGTGGTCGAAGCCGGTGCCTCGGTCTGTCCCCAGCACTGCACCATGGCATCGGTGTGCTCGCTGACGACCTCGAGTGCGGGGAGGGCAGCCGGCTCACCGGCGAGCATCAGGCACGAGAGTGCCGAGCCCCGCAGCCTCGGCAGCTCTGGCGAGGTGCTCAGCCGGCGGAGCATCGTGGGAACCGCGAAAATCCAGGTGATGCCGCGCTCCGCGATGACGCGGAGCATCTCGTCTGCGTCGAAGCGCTCCATGATCACGTTGGTGCCACCGCACACGAGCGTCGGAAGTACGCTCCAGCCTCCCGCATAGACCAACGGGGCGACCTGCAGCGTGCGGGGAGCGGCGACCGGGCCGCTGGAGCACATCACCCAGGTGTTGCCGAGCATGGCCGCCCGCGCGCCACGGTGGGAGATCGGGATGCCCTTGGGGCGGCCGGTCGATCCGGAGCTGAACCGGATGTGGTACAGGTCGTCCGGGCCGGTCGCCACCTGCACCCGCGCACCGGAGCCGCCCGCCACCAAGTCGGCGAACGAGAGCCAGCCGTCGCGGGAGCCGATGATCGACTTGAGCACCTCGCCGTCGACGAGCACCTCGTCGAGCGCCGTAGCCGAGGCATCGTCGGCGACGACGAGCCGGACCTCCGCCAGCTCGATGCATCGAGCGAGCTCGTGCGGTGCGAAGCGGTGGTTCAGCGGGACCTTGACGAGGCCGGCCTTCAGGAGAGCGAACTCCAGCACGACGTACTCGACGTGGTTCTGGGCGGCGTACGCCACCCGGTCCCCGGGGCGAAGGCCCAGCCCGATGAAGGCATTGGCGAGGCGGTTGGACGCATCACTCAGCTGAGCGATCGTGTAGCGACGCTCGCCGGCGGCGTCTTCCACGGCCAAGTGCTGCGCCGGTCTGCGCTCCACCTGGCTCATCAGCTGGACGACGGTCTGGGCGACCGAGGCGGAGTTCACGGCCATCGCTCAGTCCTGACCGAAGCCGATCGGCATGGTCGCCAGCGAAAGACCGCCGTCGACCACGATCGTCTGGCCATTGATCGCGCTGCTGCGCGGCTCGCACAGGAAGGCCATGACGTCGGCGACCTCGTCCGGCGTCGGGTACGCCCCGGAGGGAGTCTGGGCCAGCCACTGCTTGGCGTAGTCCTCCCACGCCTCGCCGGCGTAGTAGCGGAACGAGTCTGTGTCGATCGGGCCGGGGCATACGCCCACAGCGGTGACGCCCTGGCCTGCCAGCTCGATCGCGAGGTACTTCACGATCGCCTCCATCGCTGCCTTGGCGGCACCGAGCAGGCCGTGACCCGGCAACGCCCGGAAGCTGTCCCAGCCACTGACGGCGAGCACCCGCCCGCCCGCCGGCATGTGCGGAAGGCTCAGGCGCACCAGGTCGAGGAAGCCCTGGACGGTGATGCCCATGGTCTTGTCGATGTGGTGCCCGTGGATCTGCATCAGCGGCTTGAACGCGCTCGCCGCGGCGTTGGCCACCACGACGTCGATGCTGCCGAACCGCTCGACGACCTGTTCGACCATCGCCGCTACGGCCTCGGTGTCGGACACGTCGGCCCGGACAGCGAGCGCCGCACCCCCTGCTGCCTCGACGTCCTTGACCGTCTGCTGCGCGGCCTCGTCGTCGCGACGGTAGTTGATCACGATGTTGGCGCCCTCGGCGGCGAGCTTGAGCGCGAGGCGTTGGCCCATTCCGCGCGAGCCCCCGGTGATGATGACCGTCTTGTTCTGCATGTTCGTCGCCTCGTCCTGTTATGCGGTGGATTCTTGTACTTGCTGGTGCACGGCGGCACGGGACATGGATCTCCACCCGCACCTGCTGCGACGGCCCGCTAGGAGCTCATCGTGAGCCCGCCGCCCACGCAGAGGGTCTGTCCGGTGACGTAGCTCGATTCAGCCGAGGTCAGGTAGGCGATCGCATCCGCGATCTCCTCCGGCTTTCCGGCGCGGCGCAGCGGGATGGCGCGTACGACGCTGGACAAGAGGGTCTCCCCGCCCTGGCTCTCGAGCAACGGCGTCTCGGTGACACCCGGAGCGACCACATTGACCCGGATCCCGAACCGTGCCCACTCCCGGGCCAGTGCCTTGGCCAATGCCACGACGCCGCCCTTCGCAGCCGAGTAGACCGCCTCCCCCGACTGGCCGACCATGCCCGCCTCGGAGCTGGTGAGAACGATGGTGCCGCCGATCTCTCGCATGGCCTCTCCGGCCGCGGCGCTGATATGGATCGCAGACATCAGGTTGACGTCGATGATGCGACGCCAGTAGTCGGGAGTCTCTTCGAGGAACCGCGTGATCGCCGTCCAGCCGACCGTCGAGACGACATGGTCGATCCTGCCGGTCTCGGCGACCACGGCGGCTACGAGCCGGCGGCACTCCTCGGCGCTGGTCGCATCCCATGCCTCTCCAAGATCCACGATGCCCTCGTGCTCGGCGGCCAGCTTGGCGACCGCCTCGTCATTGAGGTCGGCTGCGACTACTTGCATGCCGGACGCGGCGAGCCTCAGCGCCGTTGCGCGTCCGATGCCGGAGCCGGCACCGACTACCAGGGCTGTATGGGTCTCGCTGCTGTCTGACATGAGGGTCCTCCTGTGTTGCGACGCTCGCGGAGCGCGGGTTGAACGGGTCCTTGACGACGTTTGGTGATGCCGCTGCCTCGCTAGAGCGAGGGAAGGGCGTGTGCTTCCTCCTCGAAGCCGTAGATCGACTTCACCTCCAGGTACTCCTCGAGGCCGAACACGCCCATCGACCGACCGATGCCGGACTGCTTGTAGCCGCCCATCGGGGTCAGCGAGTTCGTGTTGGCGCCGTTGAAGGAGATGCGACCGGCCCGCAGGCCGCAGGCGAACTCATAGCCGCGTCTGCGGTCCTCGCTGAAGACATAGCCGCCCAACCCGAAGATCGAGTCGTTGGCGATGTCCAGCGCCTCCGCCTCGCTCTGGTAAGGCATGACCACCAAGACAGGACCGAAGATCTCCTCCTTGGCCAACGTCATCTCGGGGGTCACGTCCGCCAGTACCGTCGGTCGGCAGAAGAAGCCCCGGTCGAACCCGTCCACCCGGCCCGGTCCCCCGACGACGAGGCGGCCGCCCTCCTCGAGGCCGACGTCGATGTGGTTCTGCACGCTCTTGAACTGCTGGGCATGCACGAGCGGGCCATGTGTGGTGGCCGGGTTGCGTGGATCGCCCACGCGCATCCGCGCGATCTCGTCCTCGAGGAACGGCAGGATGTCCTCGACCTGGCTCTCGTGGACCAGGAGCCGGCTGGGCGAATGGCACGACTGGCCGGTGTTGGAGAAGCCGCGCTGGATGTTCCAGCGGGCGGCCTTCTCCAGGTCGCCATCGGTCAGCACGATGTTGGCCGACTTGCCACCGAGCTCCAGACAGACCCGCTTGACGGTCTGTGCCGCTGACTGTCCCACCCGGGATCCGGCGACGGTCGACCCGGTGAACGACACCATGTCGACGTCCGGATGGCTCGACAGCGCCTCGCCTACGACGCTGCCACGACCGATGACCAAGTTGAAGACTCCGGGCGGGACGCCCGCTTCGTCCATCACCTCGGCCAGCGCCACACCCGACGCAGGCGAGGCGTCCGAAGGCTTGAGCACCATCGTGCAGCCGGCCGCGATGCCGTAGATCACTTTGATCACCGATGTCTGGATGGGCCAGTTCCACGGCGAGATCAGCGCACAGACACCAATGGGCTCGCGCCTGACGATCGTGTCTGCCAATTGCTGTTCGAAGGCGTAGGTCGCGATCAGATCGCGGGCGACCTTCATGTGCCCTGCCGGGCCGGTCACCTGCGCCTTGAACGAGACAGGCACACCGACCTCTTGCGCGATCAACTGCGACAGCTCCGCCTCGCGACGTTCGTACGCCGCGATGATCCGGTCGATCAGCGCGACCCGCTCGTCGATCGAGGTCGTCGAGAAGCTTGGGAACGCGTGCTTCGCCGCCGCGACCGCGCGATCGACATCGTCTCCACCGGCCCCGGAGGTCACCGTTGCCCACGGTTCCTCGGACGTCGGGTCGATCAGCGTCCGCGTCTCCTCGCCCGATGGCTCAACCCACTTGCCGTCGATGTAGAGATGGTGAAACTGCTTCACTTCGTGCCTCCAGAGTCTTCGAATGCGTGCGTGTAGGTCGGGCCGGCGTCGCTGGTCTAGGTCAGCTCGTCGTGTGCCCAACCGAGCGCCTCGACGGCTGGTGCCAGTCCGAGGGTCGTCCCCAACAGCAGGATGACCACCTGCTCGATCTCCGCCAGCGTCGCTCCGGCATCGACGGCGCGGGTGCAGTGCACCCGGAACCCGCCCTCGTTCTTCGTGGCCGCGAAGCCCGTGAGCAGCGTCAGCTCCCGCTGCTTGGCATCGAGCGGACCGAAGGCGTCCGCGGCGACGCGGAGCCCACGGAAGGCGGTAGCCACGTCCGGTGCGGTCTCCCGCAGCCGGTCGAGGTTCGATACGAACGTGTCCTGTTTGCTCAACGGGTAGTCATAGCTCAACTGGCTCAGTCCTTCGTGATGTCGGTGGAATCCGATGCGAGACGTCCGAGTGCGGGCAGGTTGTAGCCCTCGGCGTACTCCCCCGCCGCCTTCCGGATCGAGTCCGCGGGCGCCTTCGCGTAGAGGCGGCGACGGCTGACGAACGAGCCCGACTTCTGGCGGATGCGGATCGCGCTCTCGGCCGCTGCGACGAGCGACACCGTGCCGTCGAGCAACGGTGCTCCGTCGATCTCGCGCAGACCGACCGCGTTCAAGAAGGCTGTGAGTCGGCCCCCGGCGGGAATGACGACCTCGGCGCCCTTCTCGAGCGACGCGCGCGCCGCTGCGGTGAACGATTCGATCGCCTTCTCGCGACCGGACTCGTCGGAGAAACAGGCGTCGAGCTCGTGCGGGGTCAGGCCCATGCACTCGATGCTCGCCAGCCGGCCACGGAGGCCGTACTTCGCCACGTTCTCCTCGAACCGTCCGCCGAAGTAGGGGTTGACTCCTACGAGCGAGAACGTGCTGCCCATCATGCAGGAGGTCAACATCGACGTCTCGCCGAGGCCGAGGACAGGGATGTCGACCATGGAGCGCGCCTCACGCAGCCCGGGATCGAGGATGTTTCCGATCGCGACCGCGTCGTAGCCGTCCTGCTCCGCGCCGATCACCGAGTCCAGGATCGAGATCCAATCGAGCGTCTCGAAGAAGCGGAAGCTGTCGATACGGCCGACGCGGGTGCCCCTCAGGTCCACCTCGGTGCCGGGTGACTTCACCTGGTCCACGTAGTCCCGCAGGAACGGGAAGTAGTTCGGCGAGTACTCCTCGCGCGACATGCTCAGATAGAGGATCTTCGGCATCAGGGCATCCTCTCGAAGATCGCCGCGATGCCCTGGCCGCCGCCGATGCACATGGTCTCCATGCCATAACGAGACTCCCGCCGGTCCATCTCCCGCAAGAGATTGGCCAGGATGCGCCCGCCAGTCGCACCGATCGGGTGGCCCAGCGAGATACCAGACCCGTTGACGTTCACCCGCTCGAGGTCGGCGTCGGTCAGGCCCCATCCACGGAAGCAGCCCAGGACTTGGGCGGCAAATGCCTCGTTGAGCTCGATCAGATCGATGTCGGCCCACGACAAGCCGGCCCGCTTGAGTGCGCGCTGGGCTGCCGGCACCGGGCCGATGCCCATCATCCGCGGCTCGACTCCGGCCAAGGACCAGCTGACCAGCCGAGCGAGCGGGCGCAGTCCGAGCGACGCCGCCTTCTCGGGGGTGGTCACGATGGCGACCGCAGCAGCGTCGTTCTGGCCACTCGAGTTTCCCGCCGTGACCGTGGCATCCGGACGCCCTGCCGCGAGCATCGGCTTCAGCCGGGCGAGGGACTCGACCGTCGTGCCCGGGCGAGGGTGCTCGTCACGGGTGATGACGAGTGGGTCAGCCTTGCGCTGAGGCACTGTCACCGGAACGGTCTCGTCCTCGAACAGACCGGCCTCCATGGCCGCCACCGCGCGAGCGTGCGACCGGACCGCCCACTCGTCCTGCTCGAGACGGGTGACACCGAACTCGCGGCCGACGTTCTCCGCCGTCTCGATCATTCCGCCCTCGACCGGGAAGCGCCAGCCACCGGAGTTCGTGCGCGGCTGGGCCAGCCGGTCCAGCATGCGCGGCGCCCCACCGGCGTTCCATCGCATGTTCGGCACGTAGTACTCAGCCTGGCTCATGCTCTCCGCACCGCCGGCCAGGACCAGGTCCGAGCCTCCTGTGGCCACCTGCATGCAGGCGTAGAGCACTGCCTGGAGACCCGAACCGCACCGGCGGTCGAGTTGGAGCCCCGGCACCGTCACGTCGAGCCCGGCGTCGAGCACCGCGATGCGACCGATCGCGGCGGCCTCGCCGTTGGCGTACCCCTGGCCGAAGATGACGTCATCGATGTCGTCGGCTGTGATGCCGGTGCGATCGACCAGGCCTTTGACCACGGTAGAGGCCAGGCTCGCGACTGACACGTCCTTGAACATGCCCCCGTACCGACCGACGGGTGTGCGGATCGGCTCGCAGATGACCGCCTCGGTCATGTTGTTCGCTCCCATCTCAGACGCTCGACTCTCCACCGTCGACCGCGATGGTCTGGCCGGTCAGAAAGTCCGGCGCCTCGAGCGCGAGGTAGCGCACGACGTTGGCCAACTCATCCGGATCGCCCATGCGATGAGCCGGGATCCGGCGCAGGACCTTCGCCATAGCTGCCTCGTCCGCGCGCAGCTCGGCGTTGATGTCGGTGGCGAAGTAGCCCGGCGCGACCGCGTTCATCTGCGCGCCGAACCTAGCCCACTCGGCAGCGACGGCACGGGTGAAGTTGATGACGGCGCCCTTGGATGCGCCGTAGGCCGAATATCCGGGACGCCCCACCAGACCGAACACCGAGGCGATGTTGACGGCACGCCCCTGCCCCTGTTCGGCGAATCGACGGCCGGCCTCTCGGCTGCACAGGAACATGCCGCGAACATTGGTGTCGAAGATGCGGTCCCACTCCCCCTCGTCGAGGTCGACCAGGTTGGACAGCGCAGCGATCCCCGCGTTGTTGACGAGAACGTCGACCGCACCCAGCTCGCCCTCCGCGGCCCGGAACAACCCCGCGACCGCGTCTGCGTCTGTCACGTCGGTCGGATGCACGAACGCCTTCCCGCCCTCCGCTTCGATCGCCTTCTGCACCTGCTCCAACTGCTCGACGGACCGGCCGGCAAGTGCGACGGCGGTGCCGGCAGCAGCAAGTTCGCGGGCGATTGCCTCGCCTAGACCCCGCCCGGCTCCAGTTACGACAGCTACTGTGGACATGTCTGAATAATGTCTGACATCATGCACGGCAGTCAAGTGTTGACCCACCGAGGAGCGTAGATGGCCCGCCTTGCCGAGACCGAAGGTCTCACCGATATTCAGGAAGAGATCCTGAAGACCGTCCGTCAGTTCGTGGACGAGAAGGTCATTCCGGTGGCCCAGGAGCTGGAGCATGCCGATGAGTATCCGACCGAGATCGTGGAGGGTCTCAAGGAGCTGGGCATCTTCGGTCTGATGATCCCGGAGGAGTACGGCGGGCTGGGTGAGTCGCTGCTGACCTACGCGCTGTGCGTGGAGGAGATCGCCCGCGGCTGGATGAGTGTGAGCGGTGTTATCAATACTCACTTCATCGTGGCCTACATGCTGATGCAGCACGGCACCGAGGAGCAGAAGCAGAAGTACCTGCCGAAGATGGCCACCGGTGAGGTCCGTGGCGCGTTCTCGATGTCCGAGCCCGGTCTGGGCTCGGATGTGTCGGCGGTGTCGACCAAGGCGACCAAGCAGGCTGATGGCTCGTATGAGATCACCGGCCAGAAGATGTGGCTGACCAACGGTGGCTCCTCGACGCTGGTCGCGGTGCTGACCAAGACCGATGAGGGCGCCGAGAGCGTCTACAAGAACATGACCACCTTCCTGGTGGAGAAGACCCCCGGCTTCGGCGAGACCGCGCAGGGCATCACGGTGCCGGGCAAGATCGACAAGATGGGCTACAAGGGCATCGACACGACCGAGATGATCTTCGAGGGTCACAAGATCTCGGCCGACCAGATCCTGGGTGGTACCCCGGGCAAGGGCTTCTTCCAGATGATGGACGGTGTCGAGGTCGGCCGGGTCAACGTCGCCGCCCGCGCCTGCGGCCTGGCGATCCGTGGTTTCGAGCTCGGTATCGCCTACTCCCAGCAGCGTCAGACCTTCGGCAAGAAGATCGCCGAGCACCAGGCCATCTTGTTCCGTCTTGCCGAGATGGGCACCAAGGTCGAGGTCTCCCACAACATGATGGTCCGCGCCGCGCGGTTGAAGGACACCGGCAAGCGGATGGACGTGGAGGCCGGGATGGCCAAGATGGTCGCCTCGGAGTACGCCAACGAGGTCGTGGAGGACTCCTTCCGCATCCACGGCGGCTATGGCTACTCCAAGGAGTACGAGATCGAGCGGATCATGCGCGAGGTCAAGTTCATGCTGATCGGTGAGGGCACCAGCGACATCCAGAAGATGATCATCGGCCGTTCGCTGCTCAAGGACTACAAGTCCTAGATCCTTCCGTCGGCACCAGCCCCTGGCGTCCCCATGGCCGGAGCCCAACGAAATAGTGAGGTCAGATGATCAGCCATACGGTACGAACCCGCCCGTCGTCGGAGAAACTGCCTCGCGAAGAGCAGCTCGCCTGGAAGCTCGCAGCCATGGCGATCGACCCGGTCGCCGTCCCGGCGGACGTCGTGGACATGGCCGTCGACCGGCTGATCGACAACGCCGCGTGCGCGGCGGGAGCACTGGCGCGCCGCCCCGTGGTCGCGGCACGAGAGCAGGCGCTTAGGCATCCGGCCGCTCCGGGAGCGATGGTCTTCGGCGCCTCGGAACAGACCCGAGTCTCAGCCGAGTGGGCTGCGTGGGCGAACGCCGTTGCCGTGCGTGAGCTCGACCTCCACGACACCGTTCACGCCGTGGACAACGGTCACCCGGCAGACAACATCCCCGCACTCCTGGCGGTAGCGCAGCACTGTCGTCTCTCCGGCGCAGACCTGGTGCGCGGGATCGCCGCGGCCTACGAGGTCGAGGTGGACCTCTGCAAGAGCATCGGCCTGCACCAGCACAAGATCGACCAGATCGCCCACCTCGGACCCTCCGCGGCGGCCGGGATCGGGGCCATGCTCGACCTGGACAACGAGACCGTCTACCACGCGATCGGGCAGGCGCTCCACTGCACGACGACGACTTGGCAGGCACGGACAGGACAGATCTCGACCTGGAAGGCCTTCGCCCCCGGATTCGCCGGGAAGGTCGCCATCGAAGCCATCGACTGCGCCATGCGTGGTATGACCTCTCCCACCCCCATCTACGAGGGCCAGAACGCGGTGATCGCCTGGATGCTCGACGGGCCTGACGCGACGTACTCGGTGTCGCTCCCCGGACCGGGAGAGCCGAAGCGCGCGATCATGGAGACCTATCCCAAGGAGTACTCGGCGGAGTTCCTCATTCAGCCACTCATCGACCTGGCCAGGCATGCAGGACAGCGAGTCAGCGATAGTGGGAGGATCGAGAGGGTCGTGCTCCACGTCAACAGCGACGCGCACAACTTCGTCGGCTCTGGCTCCGGAGACCCGCACAAGTGGGATCCCAACGCCAGCCGGGAGACCCTGGACCACTCGCTCGCCTACATCTTTGCCGTGGCTCTCCAGGACCAGGGCTTGCATCACGTCCGTTCCTACGAGCGGAGTCGGGCGACACGGCCGGATACCGTCGAGCTGTGGCAGAAGATCAGCACGGTCGAAGACCCCGAGCTGACCCGGCTCTACCACGAACCAGATCCGGCCAAACGCCAGTTCGGTGGTCGTGCCGAGATCACCATGGCCGACGGGTCGGTGCTCGTCGAGGAGATCGCTGTGGCAGATGCTCACCCGGCTGGGGCGCGTCCCTTCGGTCGTGATGAGTACGTGGCCAAGTTCGCCGGGCTGGCTGATGGTGCGATCGCCGACGATGTCCAGCAGCGTTTCCTGTCGCTCGTGAGCCGGCTCCCGGACCTCACTCCCGACGAGGTAGCCGCCATCGCGCTCCCTGGCATCGCGCAGGCCTCTGAGCCGGCGCAGACCAAAGGAATTCTCTAAGCCCCCGATGCCGCGGCCGGACGGCCGCGGCACCAGGCTCGTCAGACCGCGAGCGAATCTATGGCCGGGCCGACCTTGTCAGCCCGGTCCGCGCGTCGCAGCGGGATCCCGCACAACGCTGAGACCACGGTCGCCCCGGCGACCCACAGGACGACCGGGATGGCCGAGGAGTAGCTGTCCACCAGCTTCGTGAGGGCGAGCGGGGTCACGGCCCCGCCCACGATCACGCCGATCGTGAAGCCGACCGACAGACCGGTGTAGCGCACGGCCCCGGTGAACGCCTCGGCGAAGAACACGCCGATCGTTCCCCAGGTCATGGAGTAGCCGGTCAGCATCACGATGTAGGCGACCATGACCAGGCCAAGACTCCCGGATTCGATCGCCGCAGCCCACGGGTAGATGGTGGCCGCGATCGCGAGGTTTCCAGCGATGAAGATCGCCTTGCGCCCGCCTCGGTCGCTGATCGCACCGACGGCGATGCTCGCGACGATTACCCAGATCGCGGCAGCGATGATGACGACCAGCATCTGGTTGCGACTGAAGCCCTGCCCCGCACCGTAGGAGAGACCGAACACGGCCGCGACATAGAAGGTCACCGAGTTGCCGACGGCCGCACCCGCGATGAGAAGCACTTCGGTCTTGTGGCGGCGCAGCACCTCGATCACGGGCGCGGGCTGGATGTCGTTCGACTTCTTCAGAGCGGTGAACTCAGGGCTCTCCTCGAGGCGTAGCCGGATCGCCAGCCCGAGTACGACGAGCACGACGCTGATCCAGAACGGCACGCGCCAACCCCACGATCTGAATGCTTCGTCTCCCATGCTGGAGCCGACGATCAGGTACACGACATTGGCGACGATGAGGCCGAACTGGGCGCCCGTCTGGACCCACGAGCCGTAGAACCCCCTCTTGCCCGCAGGACTGTGCTCGACCGTCATGAGCACAGCGCCGCCGTACTCGCCACCGAGCGCGATGCCTTGCGCGAACCGCAGGACCACCAACAGAGTCGGGGCCGCGACTCCGATGGCGTCGTACGAAGGCACGAGGCCGATCCCCACCGTTGCCGTGCCCATGGTCAACAGCGTCGTCACCAGAGCGACCTTCCTGCCCACGCGGTCGCCGAAGTGTCCGAAGACGACGCCCCCGAGGGGCCGGGCGACGAATGCCACGCCGAAGGTGGCGAAGGACAACAGGGACCCGGTCAACGGATCGGAGTTGGGAAAGAACACTTCGCCGAAGACGAGCGCGGCTGCCGTCCCGTAGATGAAGAAGTCGTAGTACTCGATGGTCGTGCCCATCAAGCTTGCGAGTCCGACCCTCCTGACGTCAGCGGTGGTGGTGCTGGAGTGGGACATGGCGCCCTTCTTTCTCAGAGAACCCGGGAATCGGTGATGCGGTGGGAGGCGAGGCGGGCCGGGCCAGCGTGGCCTCGTGCCCGCGTGGGCCTCACCACAGAAGACCACAGACCTGACATCGCGACAAGTGTCCGACATTTAATCACGAGTCGACATTCCGCGCC
Source organism: Nocardioides sp. NBC_00850 (assembly GCF_045207335.1). Taxonomy (NCBI): domain Bacteria; kingdom Bacillati; phylum Actinomycetota; class Actinomycetes; order Propionibacteriales; family Nocardioidaceae; genus Nocardioides; species Nocardioides sp. NBC_00850. The sequence goes on along the minus strand of NZ_CP108845.1, from coordinate 3,633,515 downwards.
TCTCCCGCCGAGTACGAGATGCGCAGGAAACAGTCTGGCAATGGAGTGCCTGTTAGAATTTCCTTTCCCAACGATCTGGAGCAAGACATGGCAGCGTCAGCTTCCCAAGGCTTTGTGGTTCAGCAGGTGATGCGTCCACGTGAGCAGGTCCAGGCGCAGATCAAGGCCGCCATCTACGACGGCACATTCGCCCAGGGCGAGAAGCTGCCGTCCGAGAATGCTCTCGCAGACATGTTCGGTGTCAGCCGGCCGACCGTCCGCGAGGCGCTAGGCGCGCTGGCCACCGCCGGCCTCGTACGCAAGATCCCAGGCGCCAGCGGCGGCTCGTTTGTACGTGAGGTCGACACGAACGCGCTCGGGCGGATGCTGAAGGACTCGCTGAGCCACGTCCTCCAGCTGGGGTCGGTCGAGATCGATGAGGTCAGCCAGGCCCGCGAGGTCCTCGAAGTCCCCTGCGCACGGCTGGCGGCGCGTCATGCCGATCAGGCGCAGATCGACGCCGCCCGCGACATCGTGTCGCAACAGAAGCGGATCGATCTGAGTTCACCGCAGGTCTCTGAGCTGGACCAGCAGTTCCACCGGATCATCGCCGAGGCGTCGGGCAACCGGCTGCTGGTCGCCTTCGTCGGCGCCCTCCACGCCTGCACGGCGCCCGTGACCTACCTCAACCTCACTCCCGAGGTGGGGCACGAGACCATCCTCCAGCACGCCCACATCATCAAGGCCGTGGAGGCCGGCGACGAGTTGGCGTCAGCCGAAGCCATGCGTGACCACCTTGCCTACGTTCGACAGTGGAGTCGTGACCGCCCGACGACCGAGTCCTGATCTCGCCCAGGTGAGAAGTCCCGACGGCTACTGCCGTCGGGACTTCTGTCGTACAGCGAGACTGCGGAGTCCACCGCCGAAACTACGACTCCTGGGTCACTAGCAGACAGGAAGGCCGGCCGGCTCACGCTCCGCCGCCGGGGCCAGGGCACCGGTCGGATCGACGTGGCCCGCATTGTTCTCACTGGCTGTGGTGGTGCGCCGGACCAGCGCTACGTGGGCGACCGCGGCGAGCGCGACCGATGCCACAGTCACGATGCCCAGCGGCAGGACAGCCTCCGCGCCCCCGAGACCAACCAGTGGCGCGGAGATGCCGCCGAAACCGAAGCGCGCCATGCCGAGCACGGAGGATGCGGTTCCGGCGAGCTCGGGATAGTCAGCAAGGGCCAGTGAAGTCGTCGGCGGCGCCGCGACGGCAGTGCCGGAAGCCAGGACGAACAGAGAGACGAGGACAACAGGCAGGGCAAGGTCGAACAGGCCGGTGGCGAGAAGACCGAGAGAGCCGCCGGCAGACATGACGATGCCGACGACAAGCGTTCCACGCTCGGACCAGCGCTCGGCCGCACGGCCGCCGAGCCAGCCGAAGACCATGAAGCCCAGGGAGTTGGCGCCGAACGCGATCGAGTAACCCTGCGGGGAGAGACCGTAGGTGCCCTGAAGGATGTACGTCGCACCACTGAGGTAGGCGAACAGAGCGGCGTAGGTCAGGCCGCAGATCAGCACGGATCCGACGAACAACCGGTCCGAGAGCAGCGTACGAAAGTCACGACCGGTCTGACGCAGCCCACCGGTGGTGCGCTGCGCGACAGGAAGAGTCTCGCCGAACAACGCGGCGGCAGCGACGAGGAGAACGACGCCGATCGCGGCGAGGAAGAGGAAGAGCCCACGCCAGTCGGTGAAGTTGGCCAGCTGACCACCGACAACGGGCCCGACGATGGCCGCGAAACCGCCGATGACAGTGAGCCGTCCGTAGAAGCGAATCAGCGCGCCACCCTCGTACACATCGCGTCCCGCGGCTTGGGCGATGACGATGCCCACGGCTCCGGCAAGGCCCTGCACCAGGCGAGCAAGGACGAGGGTCTCGATGGTGGGGCTGAACGCGCACAGGGCCGAGGCGACCACGTACGCGGTGATCCCGGCCAGCAGCGGAAGTCGACGTCCGAACCGGTCGGAGAGCGGCCCCGCGATCAGCTGTCCGACGGCGAGGCCGACCAGGCAGGCGGTCAGGGTGAATTGGGCGGCGGATGTGGCAGCACCGAGGTCGTCGGTGAGCGCCGGAAGGACCGGGAGGTAGAGGTCCATTGAGATCGGCCCGAACACGGTGAGCAGCATGAGCAGCGTGGCGAGCACAAGACCGACCCTGCGGGTGGCGGGACGGTCGGAGGGTGTGGATTGCACAGGAGCCTTCCTGGGATTGACGTCGTCTTCTCGTACGCCACTACGACACCACCATTCCGGCGCCCGCGAGAGTCCCGCCTGATGGGTGTACTCGCAGGGTGTCCCTCACGCGCGGCATCGCCAGGGAGCACCCCGGGCGGGGGTCAGGGAACGTTGTGGCCGGCGGCACGGATGAGGCCGTACCACTCGCTGCGAGTGAGAGGGATGTCCGAGCCGGCAGCGGCGTCAGCGACGCGGCCCGGCCTCGTGGTGCCGAGCACGACCTGGATGCCCGCGGGGTGCCGCGTGATCCACGCGACCGCGATCCCGGTGGGCGTGACGTCGTACTTCGTCGCCAGACGCTCGAGCTCGGCATTCAGCTCCGGGTAGTCGGGCGAACCCAGGAAGACACCGTCTTGGAAGCCCTTCTGGAACGGGCTCCACGCCTGCAATGTAATCCCGTTGATCCGGGCATAGTCGACGATGCCGCCGCCGTCGCGGGTGATCGAGTCCTCCTGACCCGCCATGTTCGACGACAGTCCCTGGGCGACGATCGTCGAGTGCGTGATGGACAGTTGCACCTGGTTGGCGAGGATCGGCTGGGTCACAGCGGTCTTGAGCAGGTCGATCTGGCGCGGCGTGTGGTTCGAGACGCCGAACGCGCGAACCTTGCCGCTGGACTCGAGGTGGTCGAACGCTCGGGCGACCTCCTCGGGCTCCACCAACGCATCCGGGCGGTGCAGCAGCAGGACGTCGAGGTAATCGGTGCCCAGCGCTTTCAGCGATCGCTCTGCGGAGGTGACGATGTGCTCGTAGGACTGGTCGTAGCCCCACGGGTCATCGATGATGCTCGTCTTCGTCTGCAGCCTGATCTGCTCGCGCTCGGAACTGCTGAGCTGCAGCGCCTCGGCGAACCGGCGCTCGCACAGGTGGGGGCCACCGCCGGGATGATTGAACCCGTACAGGTCAGCGTGGTCGAAGAAATCGATGCCCACGTGGCGCGAGGCGGTGTACAGCGCACGGATCTCCTCGTCGGTGTTGCCGGCGATGCGCATCATGCCCGTGACGACGTTGGGCACCGTGGTGCCGTTGGCTCCGAATGGGACGGTCTTCATGGTTCTCCTGCAATCTGCTGGTTGTGGGTCTTCTCGGTCGGTCGGAACTTGTCAGGCGCCGGTAGTCGATGGCTGCGTCAACGCGGCCGCGTGGTCAGCGACGTCGCGTGCGTAGGGAAGGGAACGGTTGTACGCGGCGATCGCTGCGTTCCAACCGTCATCGGTGGCGAGGTCCTCACCTCGAACGCAGAGGTAGGTCGCCGCGGTGAGGACGGCGTCGTCGATCTGGTGCGGGTCGGTCTCGCCGTCAGCGTTGCCGTCCTGGGCGTATCGCAGCCAGGTCGTCGGAATGAACTGCATGGGGCCGACCGCGCGGTCCCACTCCGCATCGCCGTCGAGTGCTCCCTCATCGGTGTCTGGGATCGCCATCACACCATCGCTGCCGTTGAGCGGCACCCCGGTGATCGGTGGCGTCACCGTGCCAGCCGAGCCGACGGTGGCGCCGTTGTAGCTGCCATGGAGCGACTCGACGGTGCCGATCCCGGCGAGCGTGTTCCACCCGATGCCGCAGCCGGGGCGGTCCACCGAGAGCCTCAGCGAAGCCCCGCCATATGCTGCGAGCACGCGTTCGGGGATCCCGGTGCGTTGAGCCGTACGAGACACCCAGGCGGGATCCGGGAGGCTGGCTATCGGTCTCCCGCTGAGACCGGTGCCCGCGCGAGCGGCGTCGGCCAAGTCCTGGGCGGGTGCGGCTGGATAACCCCGGTCAACGTACGGAACCGACTCGTCGGCGCCGGTGCATCCCACGGCGAGAGTCGCCATGAGCGTAATGGCGGACGCCGCCAGAATTCGGCGTGCGGTGATAGTGATCATCAGTCCTCAAGAGTCGTTGCGTGCTGTGAGACCTCGGTCCAGGATCGTGACGGTGACCTCGCCGTCCTCGAGTGCCTCGAGCTGCTTGCGAGACGCGTCATAGACGCCCAAACGGACGATGTTGGCAGATGGCGCACCACGCTCGCCCCTGTAGAAGAACGCGATGTCGCCCCAGGGGACGTAGATGGCCAAGTCGCCGGCCCCGGCGCTCGAAGGCGGAGACCCGGCGGTTCGGATCTCCCGCGGCGGATAGGCGATCTTCTCCACTCCCTTGAAGTCCTCGAACGAGAGCGTCAGCGGCAGCATCGTCAGCAGGTCACGGACGGCGGGGTTGTCCTCATCGACGTGCACGTCGATCGAGCCGCCGGAGGCGGTGGCAAAGCGGATGACCGTGCCCGAGCGCGGGGATGGTGTCATCGAACCGGCCTTTCCTTGTTGTGAACTATCAGGACCAGAGGTGAGTCGCGCGGCAGATCGAGCCGGTGCGCTCGGCGCCTCCGCGCCGGTGATCAGGATGCGCGACGGGGGGTCTCACTTACCGTCTACGCGGCGGGGTCGAACCGCAGGACGCGGTCGTCGTCGGACCCGGGGTCGCCGCGACCGTCGGTATTGCTGGTGAGCATCCGAACCGACCCGTCGGGGGCGAGAGCGACGTCGCGGAGGCGTCCGTACTCGCCGACGAGATGCTCCGTCGACGACGCCAAGTCATCCAGCGGGACCTCTCGGAGCCGCTCTCCGCGCAGGTTCGCGATCCAGATCGACCCATCCGCGATCGCGATTCCGCTGGGACTCGCGTCCGCCGGAGCCCACTGTTGCACCGGGTCGATGAACCGGCTGTCCTCAGCGATGCCCTCGACCTCGGGCCAGCCGTAATTGCCGCCGGCCTCGATGACGTTGAGCTCGTCCCAGGTGTCCTGGCCGAACTCGCTGGCGTACATCGTCCCGTCCTCGCTCCAGGCCAGGCCTTGCGGGTTGCGGTGCCCGTAGCTGTAGACCAGAGAGTCGTCGAAGGGGTTGTCGCGCGGCACATCCCCCTCGGGCGTCAGGCGCAGGATCTTGCCCGACAGCGAGTCGCGGTCCTGCGCGGCCTGGGCGTTCCCGGCGTCCCCGACGGTGACGTAAAGCATCCCATCGGGGCCAAAGGCGATCCGCCCGCCGTTGTGGTAGGACGCCGCGTCCAACCCGTCGAGGAGCACTTCGGGCTCGCCAAGGCCGAGCGACCCGGGCGCACCGCGCAGCTCGTACCGTTCGAGGCGGTTCTCGTCGCCCGAGGTGAAGTAGGCATACAGGTGCTGCTCGTGCACCGCGATGCCGAGCAGGCCTCCCTCCCCCATTGGCGTCGCACCGTCGATCACGCCGACCTCACGGGACGTTCCGTCGCTGGCCAACTCGAGGATCCTGCCGGAGTCGCGCTCGCTGAGCAACGGGGCGTTGCCGTGGAAGGCGATAGACCACGGAACGTCGAGGCCCGACGCAACGGTGTCGACATTCCCGCTGGATGACGCCGTACCACCCGGCAGCGCCGTTGTAGGCGTCTGACTCGGATCCGTCGAAGGCGCCTGATCCGTCGAGGCCGCGCAGCCGGCCAGCACCGCTGCGGCGAGGACCGGTACCAGCAGCGCGGGCAGGCCACATGCGACGACGGGCGGGATCCTCATGCCGTCCATTCGCCGACGAAGGATCGGAACGCGCCGCGGTCACGGTGGAGGGACCAGATGCGGTCGGCTAGAGCGTCGGGTTCGTGGTCGGGCTCGCCGCCGCCGATGCCGTGGGGGATGATCAGCTGCGCGACATGGATTCCCTCGGGCGCGAGGGCCTCGTGCAGCATCTGGCCGTAGGCGCTCTCTCCGGCGAAGGCGACCGAGGTGCCGGCCACGCCCCCGCTCGGACGGACAGCACTGCCGCCGTTGATGAACAGGATCGTCCCGCGGCCAAGCTCCCGCAGTCCCGGCAGCACGTGCTGCACCGCGGTGACCGGTCCGTACACCGACTGTTCGACGGGTCCGACAAGATCCTCCGCCGTCGTCTCGAGCACCGGCTTCATGAACTCGCGCGCAGGGACAGGGCTGTACTGCAGGACCTCGATCGGGCCGAGGTCCGTAGCCGCGGCGTCGAGGGCTTCGCGCAGCCCCTGCGCATCGCGGACGTTCGCCGCGTATCCGCGCGCGGTGACGCCGTCGTAGGTCAGCTCGGCGGCCAACTGGTCGACATTGGACTGTGTCCGGGAGATCAGCGCGATGGAGAACCCCTCGCGACCGAAGCGGCGCGCAGCAGCCTGCCCGAGCCCGGCGCCGGCGCCGATGATGGCGACTGTGGTCATCGTGTTCCTTTCGTCATGAGATCCCGGGTCCCGGTGATCTTCACGCCGTCAACGCTAGGCGTTCGGGTGGCGCCTGAGGGAGACCCTGTGAGTACGTCCATCAGCGGGGGCTGCCCGCCGACAAAGAACACCGCATCATGTATGGGAGCGAATCGTGCGACTCCGTCCAGGCCGATCGCAAAGGGGTTCTCGCAATACCTGCACTAAGTGGGTAACCCTCCCGGGAGACATCAGCGGTTACATGGGAGCGAACCAGAAGCACAGTGCGTTGAGGAGACGGCCACGTCCAGCATCGAAAGCACCATCCAGCAGCCCGCCAAGCCCATGGGACGCCGGCTAGGCTTCGTTGGCGCGACCGCGTCCTTGGTGGCTGTGTTCGTTGCCTCAGGCGCCCCGATCCCGCTCTACGAGCGCTACCGGGTCGCCGACGGTCTGGACACTGGTGATCTCTCGATCGCCGCCGTGACCTACTTCGTCGCGGTGATGATTGCCCTCGTCGTGCTCGGTCGCCTCTCCGACCACGTCGGGCGCAAGGCCCTCGCTGTCACCGCGGTGAGCCTGGCCGCCGCGGGGTCGCTCGCGCTGCTGGACGTCACCGGACTGCCGGTGCTGATGGCCGGGCGGGCCCTCCATGGACTGGCCTGCGGGCTGGGCTCATCGGCCGTCGCCGCTTACATCGTCGACCTCGCCCCGGCCAAACCCCGATGGCTGGCCGCGACTCTGGTTTCAGGCGCCCCGCTGATCGGGCTGACCGTCGGGGCGATCGGCTCAGGTGCGCTGGCCGAGTACGCCCCCTCGCCGGAGCAGACGCCGTACCTGACGGTGACAGCCCTGCTCGCCGCCTGCGCCGTGCTCTTGATGGTCTCTCCCGAAGCAGTTGCGCGCCGTCCAGGCGCGTTGTCGTCGCTACGCCCGCACGTACATCTGCCACACAGGATCCGCCCCCTGCTGCCCGCCGCGATTGCCGTATTCTGCGGAACCTGGGCCTTCGGCGGCTTCTATCAGGCCTTCAGCCCGACGATCTCCGCCCAGAGCCTCGGAACCACGAACACGTTGATCGCCGGCGTCGTCTTCGCGTCCTTCATGGCGCCCTACGTCGTCGGTGGTCCGCTCGCCGGCGCCCTCTCACCGGTCCGAGCGCAGCGCGCCGGCATGGTCGTGTTCGCCTTCTCGGTGGTGGGCGTCGTCATCGGTCTGCGCAACGGCGAGATCGTCACCGTCATCCTGTGCGGCATCGTCGCAGGCGCCGCTCAAGGCGCGGCGTTCACCGGATCCATGCGGAGCCTCCTACAGCGCATCGGCCCCGCCGAGCGCGCCGGGCTCATGGCGACCGTCTACCTGTTCTCCTATTGCGGTGCCGCAGTGCCGAGCCTGATCTCCGGACGCCTCGCCGCGGAGGGACTGACGTTAGAGACGATCGCGCTCGGGTACGCCGGCCTCGCGATCATCGCCGCAGTGGTCGTACTGGCTGGTGCGGGCAGGGGTGGCGCTCGTCCTGGCGGCCGGACCTCGTCGACGCCTCCCGGTTAGGGCCCGGCACCAGTTCCTACTTGTACCGCAGTGACCCCGATGTGGTCGGTCGCCTCGATGACCAGCCCATCGCTATTCCACCAGTGGCGCCAAGATTGACTCTCGTTGTGCGAATTCTTAGCGCCAAGCTCCGCCGATTCGATACGCCTCTACAGCTCCCAATGATCGGCTGACCGTTCTGCCGCCGAGCGAGAGCTCGGCGGCAGAACTGGACGGCTCGGTCCGTTGGCCCAGAACCAGCCTCAGTCCCGGTAGGTGCTCAAATCGAACTCCGGGTTGCCGATCGTGGTGAACCAGTCCCGAACCTGCTCCTGGTCGTCGCCGAAGGTGAGGCCGAGCTGCAGCAGCATCCGTGCCTTCTGCGGCAGGAGGTCGCCGGCGCCGATGACTCCGGCAGTGCCGGTGTCATAGGTTCCCTCGCCGCCGGTGCGGGTCGCGGAGACGAAGAGGACACCGTCGGCGATGGCGGCCCGTTGGGCGGGCGACTGGGCGTAGGAGATGTTCCCCGGGCCGTGCCCAGCGGTGACGATGCCCTGCGCACCGTCTGCCACAGGACCGGCGATCGTCGCGGCCGAGGCCTCGACGTACCCACCCACGATGTCTACGCGGGCCAAGTCGTCGGGCGTGGTCTCACGCAGGTCGAACGGCGTCCGCCATGCCTTGGTCCCGCAGTCCATGACTCGGGCTGGGGCCCGCATCGTGCGGATGTTGTCTTCGTTCACCACACCCAGAGCGCCGTAGGCACGTGACTCGAAGGTGTCCATCCGGTACCCGTCGGTCTTGGTGACGTCGCGGGCCGCGAAGAACTGGTCGTTCAGCAGGGCGACCGTGCCGAAACATGTCGTCTTGCCACTCGCCGCCAGGCGGATCGAGCTGAACAGGTTGGTGTACGCGTCGTAGGTGAACGTCCCGTACTGATGCATCGACCCGGTGACCACGACAGGCTTGCTCGACTGGACCGTCAGGTCGAAGAAGTAGGCGTCCTCCTCCAACACGTTGGTCCCCGCTGTCACCACCACACCATCGACCCGGCTCTTGCGGAGCTGCTCGTCCACGGTGCGCGAGACGTCGTACAGGGTCTTGTTGCTGACGGCACCCGAGGACCCCAGGGACGACGTGCGCACCACGGTGAGGTTGGCGACCTGGGCCAGCTCCGGATACATGTCTTCCAGGATCGTCTGCACACCACCATCGACCGACCCCTGGTAGTGCAGGTAGCTGATCCGGTCGCGCGCTCGAGACGTCAAGGTCCCGCCGGCGTCGATCACGACGATGTCCGGCTTCTTCGGGTCGCGCTTCGGCCCGATCGGCGTCTCCGGGAAGTCGGGCACCTGGTACCGGGCAACGATGCTGGCCGCCGAGGGTCCGGTGGCCGACGGCGCGGTCTTGGCTGCCGCCGAGAGCGGCGCCATGAGTGCGACGAGCGCCGTGGTGGCGGCAAGGGCGGTGACGAACGGTCGCCGCTTCTGTAGGCGTGACATGTCTTCTCCTTGGCTGTTGCTGTTGCTGTTGATCGATGGGCTGACGGCACGGTCGCTGGTATGGGTCACGACACTCGCCCTTCGAGAGTTCGATCGCGGACGGCGGTACGGCGGTCCGCCAACGGATCCATCGGGGTGATCGCGCGGGGATTGGCGTGCCTGTCGTACTTCAGGGCCGGGGCGATGGACGGGAGCACCCGACCGTTGTCCACCGCCTCGTAGGCGTAGGCGAACCCGAGCAGCTCGGCGTCCTGGAATGCCTTGCCCTGCAGCTGGAACCCGACGACCTGGTCGTGAGAGTTCACCCCCGCGGGGAAGATCATCGTCGGAACGCCCGCATCAGAGGACTGCGGGTCTCGACGTCCGAAGCTGTTCCCGGAGCTGTCGTTGAGGTGCACGTCGCTCAGCTCGGTCGGGTAGAGCACCACATCGACGCCGTTGTCGTCCATCCAGGCGGCGAGTCGGTTGCGGTAGTCGACCCGCACAGCCTCGACCGCCCGCTGCTCCTCTTCGGTCCAACCAGAGCTGGCACTGGTCAGCTGGTCGAGGCCGACCGGAGAGTCAGGATGGGCCTCGAGCCATTGCTTCCAGCCTTCATAGTTCCCCTCCGACCAGACGCTCCCGAGATCACCCATCGAGGGCGCGGCGGGGGCAGCGGGAATGTCCTTGATCGTGGCACCGGCCTTCTCGAACACGGCGAACTTCGCACGTAGCGCGTCACTGGTCTCGTGGGAGCCGAACGGGTCGTCGAACGCGTGCGCGGGGACGCCGATGACCTTGCCGCGCAGCGCGTCATCGGACAGCTCCGCTGACCAGTCAGCCGGGCGGTGGCCGTTGGCCACGTCGTCCAGCACGTCCTCGGGGTTGTCGACCGCAGCGACGTCGAGCAGGGAGGCCAGGTCGCCGACGGACTGACCCATGAAACCGACGTAGTCCTGGATGAGCGCCAGTGGCATGGTGCCGGCGCTGGACTGCATGCCGTCGGTGCCGCGCAGCGAGTACAGGCTCGCCGCACCGGCCGGACCCCACAACGAGTCACCGGACTGGGTGCCCATGACGGCGGCTGCGAAGCTCGAGGCCAGCGCGACTGCTGAGCCACCGCTGGAGCCGATAGAGCTGCGGGAGTTGTCGAAGGCGTTCCAGACCTGGCCGTAGTCACTCTCGCTGAAGTGACCACTGTTCGCGAACTTCGACAGGTTGGCCTTGCCCAGGATGATCGCGCCTGAATCGCGCAGCTTCTGGACCTGCCACGCGTCGTTCTGTGGGGTCCAACCGTCGAACAGCAACGAGCCGCCGGTGGTCGGCATGTCCTTGGTGTCGATGATGTCCTTGACCAGGATCGGGATGCCGAGAAGTGGACGTTCGTCGCCACGCTTTCGAGCGGCGTCAGCAGCCTTTGCCTGCCTCATCGCGTCGGGGGCGACCGCCAGGACGGCATGGAGACCGAACGGGCCGCGGTCGTAGGCGGCGATGCGGTCGAGGTAGGCGCGGGTGATCTGCTGGGCGTCGGTGGCGCCCGCCTCCATGTCAGCGGTGAGCTGCGCGATGCTCTTGCCGACGACGTCGTACGGCGACGTCGTCACCAATGCCTTGGCCGGCGTCGCTCCGGCGACAGGGATGCGGATCGCGTTGTGCGTCGTCCGAGCGCAGGTCTTCGGACGTACGCCGAGAGCTCGGGCGTCGAAGTTGACCACCGAGCAGACTTCACCAGTGCTGAGACCGGCGAGATCCGGGTCGGCTGCCAGGTCGGCCGCTGTGGCCTGCACCGCGGCGACCTCCGTGCCGGCCGCAGGGATGGGGTTACCTGCGAGGGCACGCACCTCAGAGCGTCCGATGACCACGAAGTGAGCCAGCGAGGCGGTCTCACCCGGCTTGATCACCAGCTGGCTCACGAGCCCTGGGTGGTTGGCCTCGTCGCCGGTCGTCGGCAGCGCGTTGCGGAACGGGTCGCGTAGGAAGTTGCCGAGCGTCTTGAATGCTTCGGTCCGGCCGGGCGTGCCTACCACTGTGGCCGAGGGACCGTTCTGGCTGGCGGAGCCGGCACCGGCTGACGGGGAATACCATGACGCCCAGGAGTCGGCGTCGGTGATGGCGTCATCTCCCGACGACGTACCGGCGAGGACGGCCCTGTTGACACCGGTGCCGTATCCGAGCTGACCGCCGAAGGCGACTTCGATCTTGACCGGCGTACGCCTGGTGTTGGTGAACGAGTCGAAGAAACGGCCGTAGCTCTCCGAGCCGTTGAGCGCCAGCTCACGCTGCACGACCACGCCGTCGACCTCGACGCCGCGGGTGGTGGTAAAGGTGTCACGTCCATCGCCTGTGATCCCGAACCCGCGCAGGAGGATGCCGTTCAGCGGGCTCTTCCCTCCGCGGACTCGCACCCGCAGACCGCCGAAACCCTGAAGGGCATTGGCGGCCGTGTTCCGTACGCTGCCGGTGTCGAGCCCCGGAATGGCGGAGTCGTGGACGTTCCAGCTGTCGCCGCTCGTGGTCGGGACAGAGGTGAGGCTCTGCGCAGCAGGGGTGGTCAACAGCGTGCCGGCGACGACGACCGCCGCCAGTGTTGGGGCCACGAGTCGCCTGTGGAACCGACCCCTTCGACTTTTCTTCATGGAGTGTCACTGCCCTTCCGTGTGCGGGCGTCGGCAGCGCTCCGAGTGCGCTCATGAACGTTGAGCCCACGTCCGACCGTCCACGTGTTCGCGGCAACCCGGTCGGGTTGCCGCGATCAGTAGATCGAGCGCGAGTCACCAAGCCGTTGCACGGAGGTTGAGTCCACGTGGTTCCAAATGAGAACAGGACCATCGGGCCGGCACCGCCGAGGCCAGTGCCTACGCCTCGGCAGGAAGGTTCACACCTGAAGCCTGACCCGGGCGGGGCCGCGATGTCCCCAGCACGCGCACCCGCTCTCCGATCACGAACCCGCGAAGGTCTGGGGTACGCACCAGATACTCGTTGGCGACCAGGTGCTTGATGATCCGATAGACACTCGCCTGGGACATCGGCAGCGCTTCGACCAGCTGACGAGCCGTCACCCCCGGCCCGATCCGATCCACCGCCTCGAGCACCGTGAACGCGCTGTCGACCGCGCCGGGTTGACGCGCCAGGAAGCCGTGGGAATCAGACCTCGGCATGCTCGCAGCCCCGCGCGTCGGGTGGCAGTCGCACGGTGGACGCGAGCGCTTCGTCGTGCATTCCGACGTAACGGCCATCGTCACCGCGACCTGCACCCCGGCTGCTGCCCCACTTCAGCATCAAACCGACGACGGAGGCGACGACCAGCATCCCCACCCCGAGGTAGGCACCCTGACGCATCTCCGTCAGCAACTCGTTGACAGCGACGGCAGCAGCGGCTGTACCAGCCACGACAGCGGCGATGACAGGGAGCGCGGAGACCTCGTCGATCGCCTTGAGAAAGGCAACCAAGGACACTGCGGTCAGTGCGTACGCGGTGCAGATGACCACGCCGGTGGCTTCCTTCAGATCCCAGGAGAACGCTCCGACTCCATCGCCGACGAGCACTGCGGCGATCGACGGAAGGACCGCGAGCGGTGTCACCGTCAGAGCCGCCACCATCGGAATCCCGCGAGCATTGACCCGTCCGAGCACTGCGGGAAGGACACCTTCGCGGGCGAGAGAGAACAGAAGTCGGGCAAGGGCGCACCACATACACAACGCCAGTGCGACCAGAGACCAGGCGAGCACGAGCAGAACCAGCGCATCGATCACAGAGCGATCCTCACCAGGCGCGAACCAGCGCCAGGTCCACACCGATGGCGCGTCGGCAGGTCGGGCCGATGCCACCACATTGGCCAATCCGAACAGCACCGCAGCGAGTCCCAGACCCGAGCGCAACGCAAAGGGCACCTCGATGAACGGGCGCTTCGACTCCAACCCGAGCGAAGCCGAGCTCTCGAACGCCAAGGTGAGCACCACGATGAAGCCTGCTCCCATCAGAATTCGGGTGACTGAGGCCCCCTCGAGCGAGAACTCCGCCGACGACGGGAACCCGTAGCGCGCGGTCCAGGTACACAGCACGACACCCAGCATCACGAAGCTCACGATCTCCGCGAGCAGCGCGGCGCGCGTCGACCAATGGATTCCGCGACCGATCGCGTACAGGCACATGACGGCACCGATTCCCAGCAGAATCAGCTCACGTCCCGGACCGCCGAGCACGCCGATCCCGGCAGAGCTCAACGCGGCATCGGTCCGGCCCGCAGCATCCGAAAGACCGAACCCGATCATCCCCGAGTACCCGATCACGAGACCACCAGCGACGACCAGGGCCGGCAACGGTCCCAGTCCCTTGGCAACGAACGTGTACAGCCCTCCGGCAGACCTGAACCGTGTTGCGAACTGATTGAAGACCAGGACGAACAGTCCCACGATGGCGAACCCCAGCAGCGTGCTGACCCAGAACCCTGGCCCGATCATCGAGGGGAAGGCCAATCCCGAACCCAGAGCAGTCAGCGACGGCACAAGGACTGCGACAGAGTGGGCCGTCAGGTCAAGACCACTGACCTGACGGCGGGCCACCCCGTCGAACACCGAACTGTCCCGGAACCGCAACGAAGGGCGCGGCCGCCCTGATGTGGACGACCTCGACGGGTTGTTGCTTGTCGACACACGGGGACCGTACGCCGGAGATGTTTCACCTGGATGTCGACGAGCACGCATGGCCCGATCACCGACCTCGCTCCCCGGCGGGCAGGGCCGCTGGCCCCGCCCGCCTTATGTGTGGCTCACAGGAGGCTGTCGATGGTGATCGGCAGATCCCGCACCCGGCGCCCGGTGGCATGGAAGACAGCGTTGGCGATGGCCGGCGCAACTCCGCAGATGACGACCTCACCGAGTCCCTTGACGCCGATCGGGTCGGGGTAGTCGTCGCGGCCACCGAGATAGATCGCCTTCAGGTCCGGCACGTCCGCGTTGACGGGCACCAGGTAGTCGGCCATGTTCGCGTTGACGATGCGGCCGTCGCGGTGGTCGGTGACCGTGTGCTCGAGCAGCGCCTTGCCGATGCCCCCGACCATGCCACCGAGCGCCTGGCTCTCGGCCAGCCGCGGGTTGATGATGCGCGCGGCGTCGTAGACACCGAGCATGCGGCGCACCCGCACCAGGCCGAGCTGGGCATCGACGCCGACCTCGGCGAAGACGGCACCGTAGGCCCAGGCCGACTTCGTCGCCTCCTCGCGCGGGGAGAAGAGGCCGGTGGCCTGGATCCGGGTCCGGCCGTTACGCGCCATGAGCGCACGGTAGGTCTCGCCACGGCTGGCATCGTTACGCACGTGCAGCCGCCCCCGACGTACGACGATGTCGTCCGCGTCTGCGCCGTGCAGCGGTGAGGCCGCGTCGTTGACCGCGAGGTTGATGGCCTCGCGGCGTACCTTGTCGGCGCCGTTCTGGACAGCCGAGCCGACACTGGCCATGGTCATCGAACCGCCGTGTGGCGGGGTGGCGGGCATGGCGGAGTCACCGAGCCGGAAGTCGACGTCGTCGAGCGTCAGGCCGAGGGCGTCGGCCGCAACCTGGGTCATCGAGGTGTACGTCCCCGGCCCCATGTCGCTGGTCGCCGACTCGACGAGTGCGGTGCCGTCGATCCGCAGCCTGACGCGCGCGCGGGCCGGTGCGGCCGCGGTGTGGTAGAGGGCACTGGCCATGCCGATGCCGACCTGCCAGTCGCCGTCACGGGTCGAGGCCGGCTCGGGGTTGCGTCGCGACCAGCCGAACTCACGCGCACCGACGTCGTAGCACTCCAGCAGCCGACGGGTCGAGAACGGCAGACCAGACGACTCGTCCTCGGTCGGCTCGTTGCGGCGGCGCAGCTCGATCGGATCGATGCCCACCTCGTAGGCGAGCTCGTCCATCGCGGTCTCGATCACATGGTCACCGGTCGCCGCCCCGGGGCCACGCATCCAGATCGGAGTGTTCACGTCCAGCGGCACGGTGCGGTAGTCCTGCCGCACGTTCGGCGTGCTGTACTTCATCTGCCCTGCCGAGAGCACCGCCTCGGAGAAGGTCTCATAGCTCGACGTCTCCGCGCGCACGACGTGGTCGGTCGCGAGCAGGCGACCGTCGCGATCCGCGCCCACCGTCAGTTGGTAGCGGTAGGCGGGCCGGAAGCCGGTGTTGAAATACATCTGTCGCCGGGCCAGCACCAGCTTGACCGGGCGACCCACCTCGCGGGCCGCCACCGCGGCGATGACCGTGTTCGGCCAGGTGCGCAGCCCGCTCCCGAAGGCCCCACCGACATAGGGCGACAGCACGCGGACGTCGTCCTGAGCCAGGCCGAAGACCGCGGCCAGCTCGACCTGGGTGCCGTCGCCGACCCACTGGGTCTTGTCCCACACGGTGAGCTTGTCGTCCTCCCAGCGGGCGATGGTGGCATGCGGCTCCATCGGGTTGTGGTGGTTGCGCGAGAGGTTGTAGGTCAGGTCGAGCCGGACCGGAGCGTCGGCCAGCGCGGCCTCCACGTCACCACGCGAGTAGTTGGTCGGCTCGTCGGGGGTGCCGTCCTCCAGCTCGGTGGTCGGCGACTCCTCGTCGTAGGTCACCTCCACGAGGCGGGCACCGTGCTGTGCGGCCTCGAGGGTCTCGGCGACGACGACGGCGATCGGGTGGCCGAAGAAGAGCACCCGGTCGTTCTGGAAGACGCGGATCCGCTCACCGGGAAGGTTGTTGGAGCCCGCGTTCTCCCGGTAGGGCAGCTTCGGCGCGTTCTCGTGGCTGACCACTCCCAGAACGCCCTCATGTGCTTCGGCAGTTGAGGTGTCGATCCCGGTGATGCGGCCGCGACCGATGGTGGCGTCCACGATCGCGGCGTACGCCATGTTCTCGATGCCGTGCTCGTGGCCGTGGTCGGCTGCGTATGGTGCCTTGCCGGTGACCTTCAGGCGCCCGTCGATGCGGACCTTCGGCTCGCCGACGACTACCTCGGGCTGGCTGCTCATCGGCGTCCTCCTACCACTCGCAACTGACGCTCGACCGTGCGCTGGAGCAGGTCGACCTTGAACTCGTTGTCAGAGAGCGGCTCTGCGCCCTCGGCGGCATGTGCCGCCGCCGTACGCCACAGCTCATCGCTCGGACGGCGTCCGACGAGCGCCTTCTCGACACCGCGGAGCCGCCAGGGCACCGTCCCTACTCCCCCGGCGGCGACCTTCGCAGACTCGATCACCCCGCCGCGTACGCTCAGGGCGACCGCCGCCGAGGTCAGCGCGAACTCATAGCTCTGCCGGTCGCGGACCTTCAGATAGCCCGAGCGCAGCGGCTTCGGCTGGGCCGGGATCTCGACGCCGGTGATGAGCTCGTCCTCGCCGAGATCGTGCTCCCGCTCGGGGTGGCGACCAGGGCGGAGCAGGAAGTCCTCCAGCGTCACGATCCGACGCCCGCGTGAACCCTGCAGGTGCACGACGGCATCCAGCGCAACCAGGGCGACCGCGAGATCCGAAGGATGCGTGGCCACGCACGAGGACGACCCTCCCAAGATGGCGTGAGTGCGGTTGTAACCCTCGAGCGCCGCACATCCCGAACCCGGATCACGCTTGTTACAGGCCGCGGAGACATCGCGGAAGTAGGTGCAGCGGGTTCGCTGCATGATGTTGCCACCGATGGTGGCCATGTTGCGCAGCTGCGCCGAGGCGCTCAGCTCCAGGGCCTCGGAGACGACCGGGATCTCGTTGCGGACACGGCGGTCGGCCGCGGCCTCCGACATGGTCACCAGCGCGCCGATCATCAGACCGCCGCCAGGCGTCTGCCTGATCCGCCGCAGAGGCAGGTCGGAGATGTCGACCAGTGCCCTGGGCCGCTCGACCTCCTCGCGCATCAGGTCGACCAAGGTGGTGCCGCCGGCGATGAACCGGCCACCGTTCTGGGCGGCCGCGATGGCCGCACGAGGGCTTCCGGCCCGCAGATACTCGAACGGATACATCGGTTCACGCCCCCTTGGCTGCGGCCTGCTGCACCGCGTCGACGATCTTCACGTAGCAGCCGCAGCGGCAGATGTTGCCGCTCATCCACTCCCGGATCTCGTTCTCGGAGCCGGTGTGGCCCTCCCGGATGCACCCGACGCCCGACATGATCTGGCCCGGCGTGCAGAAGCCGCACTGCAGGGCGTCGTTGTCGATGAACGCCTGCTGGAGCGGGTGCAGCTGGTCGCCGTCGGCCAGCCCCTCGATCGTGGTGACCTCGGCACCGTCCATGCGCACCGCGAGCGTCAGGCAGGCGTTGACCCGTCGCCCGCCCACCAAGACGGTGCACGCGCCGCACGCGCCTGCGTCGCAGCCCTTCTTCGTACCGGGCTGGTCCAGGTGTTCACGCAGCAGATCCAGCAAGGAGGTGCGGTTGTCGACGTCGACGACATGCCGCCGGCCGTTGACCCGCAGCGTCACGGTGCTGCTCGGTCCGTCGGCCGCCGCCGGGCCCGCCGCGACGGACACCCCCGCGGAGACCGCTACCGCACCCGCGGTCGTGGCGCCCGAGGCCGCGATGAACGTACGCCGCGACAGACCTCCTTGACCTGCTTGCTCTTCGGCGGTGGGTTCTGTCGACATGCATGCTCCTTCACGAGTTTCGGGCAAGGGGTGATCACTGTGGCGGCGGGCCGCGAAAGCCAGCCGAAACGGACGGGATCAGACGGTTGGTGCGGCGGCGTACTCCTCGTCGGTCACCGGCGTCATCCAGTGCACGACCGGGTGGTCTTCGTCGCCCTCGTTGATAGCGACGTGCACCATCAGCCGGTTGGGAGACGCGCCGTGCCAGTGCTCCTCATCGGCCTCGAACAGCACCCGGTCACCGGGCCGGATGACCTCGATCGGACCGCCGCGGCGCTGGCACAGGCCCACACCCTCGGTGACGAAGACGGTCTGGCTCAACGGGTGCCGGTGCCAGTGGGTCCGCGCGCCCGGCATGAAGTGCACCAGGTTGGCAGTGAGCCGTGAAGGTGCCGGCGCGGCGGCGACCTGGTCGACGTAGACGTCGCCGGTGAACCAGTCGGTGGGACCTTTGAAGGTGTCGATCGAGCTTCGGGTGATCTGCATGGTTGACTCCTCCCGTTCTCAGGCGCCGGTGGTGAGCAGGACCTTGGTGGCCTGGCGCTTGTCCATGGCGGCGTACGCCTCGGCCGCCGACTCGAGCGGGAGGGTCAGGTCGAAGACCTCGCCCGGATTGATCTGATCGCTCATGATCAGCTCGACCAGATCGGGCAGGAAACGGCGTACCGGCGCCGGGCCGCCGTGCAGGTGGATGCCGGAGAAGAACAGCTCCAGACCGTCGAGCGAGACGTCGTGGGAGACACCGACATAGCCGACGTGGCCACCGGGACGGGTGGCACGGATCGCCTGGTTCATCGACTCCTGGGTGCCGACGGCCTCGATCACCGAGTGTGCCCCGAGCCCACCGGTGAGCTCCTTGATCCTCTCCACGCCGGCGTCGCCGCGCTCCTCGACGATGTCGGTCGCACCGAACTTCCGGGCAAGGGCCTGGCGGTCGGCGTGCCGGCTCATCGCGATGACCCGCTCGGCACCGAGCCGCCTGGCGGCCAGCACACCGAGGAGACCCACGGCGCCTTCGCCCACCACGGCGACGGTCTTGCCCGGGCCCGCCTCGGCGGCGACGGCGGCGAACCAGCCGGTGCCCAGCACGTCCGAGGCGGCCAGCAAACTCTTCGCCTGCTCTTCGGTCGGCTCGCCGGGAACGACCACGAGGGTTCCGTCGGCCAGCGGGATGCGCGCCTTCTCGGCCTGGGTGCCGATGCCGCCGTGAACGAACTCGGCGTGCACGCAACGCGACTGGTAGCCGGCCTGGCAGATCTCGCAGGTGTTGTCCGAGATCACGAACGACCCGACGACGAAGTCGCCCGGCTTCAACGTGGTGACCTCGGCGCCGACCTCCTCGACCACACCGACGTACTCGTGCCCCATCAGCAGTCCCTCGGCGGGCTCCTGGCCGCGGTAGGGCCACAGGTCCGAACCGCAGACACACGCCGCGGTCACCCGGATGACCGCGTCGGTCGGTGCCTCGATCTTCGGGTCTTCGCGGTCCTCGACGCGTACGTCGCCGGGCCCGTGCATCACTACTCCACGCATGCTGCTCCTCCGTCAAAGTTCGTCGTGGGGTCTCCCCCACGACCATCAGTCAACGTCACTTCAGCCAAACACGAGAGGCACTGTCATGGGGTGCACCAGGAGGGCACCCCTCGCCGGCAAAGTGCCGTTTATCCTGGGAGAATGGATAACCGAGCAGAGGTACGCGAGTTCCTCATCACCCGTCGGGCCAAGGTGACTCCGCAGGACGCCGGGCTCCCACCCGGCCCCAACCGACGGGTGCCCGGACTGCGCCGCTCCGAGGTGGCACTGCTCGCCGGCGTCAGCGTGGAGTACTACGCCCGCCTCGAGCGCGGCGCGATCGGCGGCGCCTCCGCATCCGTGCTCGACGCCATCTCCAACGCACTCCAGCTCAACGACACCGAACGAGCCCACCTGCTCGACCTCGCCCGCGCCGCCGACGGCATCCCCACCTCAGCACGAGCCCGGCGCCGACCGTCGAAGCCCGCGCCCCCGCGACCCTCGCTCCAGTGGGCACTCGACTCGATCACCGAAGGCGTCGCGTTCGTCCGCGACAGCCACCAGAACCTGCTCGCCACCAACCCCCTCGGACGAGCCTTCTACACACCGATGATCGGCGACGGCGGTCGCACCCCCAACCTGGCCAGGTTCCAGTTCCTTGACCCCGCATCGCGCGACTTCTACCCCGACTGGGATCTGTTCGCCGAGATGTGCGTCGCGATCATGCGGACCGAGGCCGCCCGCGACCCCCACGACCGCGTCTTCCAGGACCTCGTCGGCGAGCTCTCCACCTGCAGCGACACCTTCCGCCGCCTGTGGGGTGCCCACGACGTACGCCAGCACGGTGCCGGCACCAAGCGCTTCCACCACCCCGAGGTCGGCGAGGTCACCCTGGCTTATGAGGAGCTGGCCGTTACTGCCGAGCACGGGCAGGTCCTGATGGTCTACACCGCCGAGCCCGGCTCACCCTCGGCCGACCGCCTCAAGCTGCTCGCTTCCTGGGGCGCCGAGCTGCCAGCGTACGCTGCCGGAAGCGGCCCTGCCTGAGGGTCGGGCCAGACGACTCGATGATTACCTTGGCATCCAGGCATTAGTCTGACAATATCGATTGTGTAGTCGATTCGATGTCGTCGCGATCGACCAGCCCACAGTCGCGGGGGCCGAGGAAGCCGCAGATGTCGTTCTCGTAGTTCAACTGGTAATGCCGAACTGTCTGCTGGGTGAGTTCGACGGTGATGCGTCCCAGGTCCATCGCCTCGAGCCACGTGGCGAAAAGTTCATCACCCGTGAGATTGCGTCGGCGCCCCTCCTCCGTCAACACAATCTTCCAGCCTCTTGCGGGCACGGTCCGGGCCCGCAAGAGGCTGTGTTGACACGGTGCTGGCACGGGAAGTCAGGGCCTCACGGTCAAGGAGGTGCGGCACGGACGACGAGAACTTGTCGAGCCCAACCGAAATCACCTGCAGACAGCAATCGGCCCGCCACCCTTTTCGCAGGTGGCGGGCCGATTGTGCGGTCGACACAGATTACAGATACTGACCCGTGTTGGAGACCTGCTCGATCGAACGGCCGGGCTCGGTGCCCTGCTTGCCGGTGATGAGCGTGCGGATGAAGACGATCCGCTCGCCCTTCTTGCCGGAGATGCGGGCCCAGTCGTCGGGGTTGGTGGTGTTGGGGAGGTCCTCGTTCTCCTTGAACTCGTCCACGCAGGCCTGGAGCAGGTGCTGCACCCGCAGGCCCTTCTGGCCGGAGTCCTCGCCGGAGTCCAGGAACGACTTGATGGCCATCTTCTTGGCCCGGTCGACGATGTTCTGGATCATCGCGCCGGAGTTGAAGTCCTTGAAGTAGAGGATCTCCTTGTCACCGTTGGCATAGGTGACCTCCAGGAAGCGGTTCTCCTCGGACTCCGTGTACATCCGCTCGACGACCGTGCGGATCAGCTCGTCGACGGTGGCCTGCTTGTCGCCGCTGAACTCGCCCACGTCGGTCGGGTGCAGCGGCAGGTCGGGGACCAGGTACTTCGAGAAGATGTCACGAGCACCTTCGGCATCGGGACGCTCGATCTTGATCTTCACGTCCAGACGGCCCGGGCGCAGGATCGCCGGGTCGATCATGTCCTCACGGTTGGAGGCACCGATGACCAGCACGTTCTCCAGAGCCTCGACACCGTCGATCTCGGAGAGGAGCTGCGGGACGATGGTGTTCTCCACGTCGGAGGAGACACCGGTGCCACGCGTACGGAACAGCGAGTCCATCTCGTCGAAGAAGACGATCACCGGGGTGCCGGCCGCGGCCTTCTCACGAGCCCGCTGGAAGACCAGGCGGATGTGGCGCTCGGTCTCACCGACGTACTTGTTGAGGAGCTCGGGGCCCTTGATGTTGAGGAAGTAGGACTTGCCGTCCGCTCCCGTCTTCGCGGCGACCTTCTTCGCGAGGCTGTTGGCGACAGCCTTCGCGATCAGGGTCTTGCCACAGCCCGGAGGACCGTAGAGCAGCACACCCTTGGGCGGCTTGAGCTGGTGCTCGATGAAGAGGTCGGGGTAGAGGTACGGCAGCTCGACCGCGTCCTGGATCTGCTCGATCTGGCCGGCGAGGCCACCGATCGACTCGTAGGAGATGTCGGGCACCTCCTCCAGGACGAGCTCCTCGACCTCGGACTTCGGCACCTTCTCGTAGACATAGCCCGATCGTGGTTCGAGCAGCAACGAGTCACCCGCGCGGATCGCGTCCTGCAGGAGCGGCTCAGCGAGACGTACGACCCGTTCCTCGTCGGCATTGGCGATCACCAGGGCGCGCTCACCGTCGGCGAGCAGCTCCTTGAACATCACCACCTCGCCGACCTTCTCGAACTCCATCGCGGCCACGACGTTCAGCGCCTCGTTGAGCATGACCTCCTGGCCATAGCGCAGCTCGTCGAGGTCGACGTTGGGCGATGCGGTCACCCGGAGCTTGCGCCCACCGGTGAAGACATCGATCGAGTCGTCCTCGTTGCGCTCGATGAAGGTGCCGAAGCCTGCTGGCGGCTGTGCCAGCCGGTCGACCTCCTCCTTGAGCTTGATGATCTGGTCACGGGCATCCCGAAGCGTCACGCTGAGTCGCTCGTTCTGCGACGTCACGGCGGCCAGGGAGCGCTGCGCGTCAGCGAGCCGCGCCTCCAGGCCACGCGAAGATCCGGGCATCTCGGTCAGTCTGTGCCGCAGGTCGGTCACCTCAGCTTCGAGGAAACGGACATGACTCTCAAGCTCCTCGGGGCTGCGCCCCTCGGAATGGAATCCATCGGATGTCGACATCAGCACACCTCCTCTACTCCCTCGACCCTACAAGGGTGAGGGGCAGGAGCGGAGAAGGATTTACCGGTGTTGGACACTATTCGTCGACAACGGCCAAGTTCGTGTCAACCCGTGGCACACGTTCTGCAGAGCGGACTCAGTCCACTTCGAAGCCAGCATCAGGCAGAGTCTCGGGCAGGACCTCCACGACGGGCTCGGGAGCCGGCATGTCGGCCGGGCGCGGGCCGGTGTAATCAGATCCGTACGCCCCGGGGGCAGGTCGGCGCGTCTTGCGCGGCGCGCGTTCGCCCGGCGCCAGCCTTCGCGCCGTCACCAGGAACGCGGTGTGGCCGATCATCTTGTGACCCGGCCGGACCGCGAGACCCTCGACGTGCCAGTCGCGAACGAGCGACTCCCACGCCTGCGGCTCGGTGAACCCGCCGTGGGCGCGGACCGTCTCGACGAAGCGGGACAGCTGCGTGGTGGTCGCGACGTAGGCGCAGACCATGCCGCCGGGGTAGAGCGCCTCGGCCGCCGCGTCGACGCACTCCCACGGCGCGAGCATGTCGAGGATCAGCCGGTCGCAGCGGATCTGCTGGCGCGGCAGCTCTTCCTGGAGGTCGCCCAGGTTGAGCGACCAGCTCGGGTGGGACTCCCCCGCCGGGGTGCCGAAGAACTGGTCGACGTTCTTGCGCGCGACCTCGGCGAACTCCTCGCGGCGCTCGAAGGAGGTGACCTTGCCGAACGGGCCCACCGCGCGCAGGAGCGAGCAGGTCAGGGCACCGGAGCCGACCCCGGCCTCCACGACCGAGGCACCCGGGAAGATGTCGGCCATGGCGACGATCTGGGCGGCGTCCTTGGGGTAGACCACGGCGGCGCCGCGCGGCATCGAGACGACGAACTCCGACAGGAGCGGGCGGAAGACCAGGTACTCACCGCCCGTGGAGGCGGTGACGGTGAAGCCCTCCTCGCGGCCGATCAGCTCGTCGTGGTCGATGTGGCCCTTGTTGGAGAAGAAGCGCTTGCCGGCGACGAGCTCGAAGTTGTGGCGGCGACCCTTGGTGTCGGTCAGCCGCACCCATTCGCCCTCGCGAAGCGGCCCGCGGTGCACGCCCGCTCGGGCCTCGGCCGGGATGTCTGGAATATCAGCGCTTGACACCCGCCGAGGCTACCCGTTTCCCTGGCCAACCCGGCAAACCGCGGCTCACGCTCCCGCGCGGAAGGCCGCGTCGACGTCGGAGGTGACCAGTACGCCGTAGATCGAGCCGTCGGGCTCGACCAGGAGGTATTCGGGTGCCGGAGTCTTCGAGATCGCCTGGATCAGGGACTCCCCGTCGATGTCGGCCGGGAGGGTGAGGCCGTCCTCGAGCTGACGGGTGACCGTCGAGGTGGCCATCCAGGGACGACGGTCCTCCGGGGTCGCCAGCAGCGCGCCCTCGTGGACGAGACCGATCGGCTCGCCGCCGCTGCTCACGGTGACGATGCTGCCGGCCTCGGCCTCCTGCGCGCGGCGTACGGCCTCGGCGAGCGGGAGATCGGCGGGTACGGCCAGGGTGCGGCGGGCGAGGTCACGGGCGACGAGCAGCGGGAGCCGCATGCGCGCCCGCCCCGACATGATCGCCGCGGAGGCACCGCTCCAGAGGAAGACGCCGATGATGACAGCGAAGACGTAGTGCCTGAGCTGCGGCTCGTTGCCGAGGATCTGCCCCTGGATGAAGGGCCACAGCAGCACGATCACCGCGAGGACCCGGCCGGCCCAGCCGGCGACGATGCTGCCGCGGTTGATGCTGCCGGTCGCGGCCCACACGCCCGCCTTGAGCAACCTGCCGCCGTCGAGGGGCAGGCCGGGGACGAGGTTGAGCACGCCGACGAACAGGTTGGTGAACCACAGGCCGGTGACGAACAGCCCGACCAGGCCGCCGGAGGTGAGGAAGGAGACACCGAAGGCAGCGGCGGCGACGGCCAGCGAGGCCAGCGGGCCCACGACAGCGATCCAGAACTCGTCGCGGGGGCGTTTCGCCTCTTTCTCCACGGCGGTCGCGCCGCCGAGGAAGTGGAGCATGATCACGCCCACGGGGTAGCCGAGCCGCTTGGCGACGATCGCGTGGGCCGCCTCGTGCAGCAGCACCGCGCCGTAGAGGACGATCGCGAACGCGAAGCCGGCGACGTACGTCAACCAGCCCAGGCCCGGCTCCACGGCATCGATCTGGGGCGCCATCACCCAGGCGATCACCGCGGCGATCAGGAACCAGGACGGCGTCACCAGGACGTCGCTGCCGGCGATGGAGCCGACCTTGATCGTGCCCGGGACTCGGGAGGTGGGCTCCGCCTCTTCGACCGGCTTGTCGCCGCCGGGGCGTGGGTCAGGGTCTGCCACATTCCGAGCGTACTTGAGCGGCGGTTGTCAGGTGGTGGCGACCTGGATTGTCGGTGCCTGCGAATAGTCTCGATGTCCATGAGCACCTCACCCGCCGAATCGCTGTCGACCCCGGTCGACGGCGTCAATGTGCTGGGGTCGCTCTCACCGAGCCGCGCGAGCGACTTCACCTCGTGCCCGCTGCTCTACCGGTTCCGCACGATCGACCAGCTGCCCGAGCCACCCTCGGAGGCGGCCGCACGCGGGACCGTGGTGCACAAGGTGCTCGAGGACCTCTTCGACCTGCCCGCTCCCGAGCGCACGCCCCGGCAGGCGAAGTCGATGGTGGAGCAGGCGTGGGAGGACGTACGCAGCCTCGACCCGACCCTGGCGACGCTGTTCACCTCCGAGGCCGAGGGGGCAGAGGGGGCAGAGGAGGGCTGGCTGGAGTCGTGCCGGCAGGTGCTGCGGCGCTACTTCGACCTGGAGGACCCGCGTCGCCTGGAGCCAGCCGAGCGCGAGCACTACGTCGAGGCGCTGCTCGACTCCAAACTGCTGCTGCGCGGGTTCATCGACCGTGTCGACGTCGCCGCCGACGGCCGGATCCGCGTGGTGGACTATAAGAGCGGACGCGTGCCCAGCGAGGCGTACGAGGCGAAGGCACTGTTCCAGCTCAAGTTCTACGCCCTGGTGATCTGGCGCACCCGAGGCGTGGTGCCGGCGATGCTGCAGCTGATCTACCTCGGCTCGGGCGACATCCTGCGCTACGTACCCGACGAGGCCGACCTGCTGGCCACCGAGCGCAAGGCCGAGGCGATCTGGCGGGCCATCCGCACCGCCCAGGAGACCGGCGAGTGGCAGCCGAACCCGGGGCGGCTGTGCGGATGGTGCGCCCACAAGTCGCTGTGCCCGGCCTTCGGAGGCACTCCTCCCCCGCTCCCGGCGACCGCAGGCCCCGTCGCCGCCGGAGACGACGTCGATCTCGACTAGGGCCCGAGGCCGTGTCTCCCAAATCCACGCCCGCTACGCAACGTTTCGCATCCGATCTGGCTGCGTTGCCGCCGCTCGACAGCCTCCAGGATGCCTTCGCAGCGCCGCCTTGCCAGATCGGCCCGAAACGCCGCTCGCGCCGCCGTGTCTTTGGGAGACACGGCCTAGGCGCGTCTACCAGGATCGGCCGGTTACGGGAGTTATCGTCGCGACGAATGTGACGGATGCGCTTGGCTGAGGAGGTGCGGCTGCTCGTGGGCTCGACGGACACGTCCACCGGCTCGACCAGCGGGAGCGCGACCTCGTCTCGTCACCGTCCCGACATCCAGGGGCTCCGGGCGATCGCGGTGCTCGCGGTCGTCGCTCTGCACGTCGGTTTCGGATCGCTGACCGGCGGCTTCGTCGGCGTCGACGTCTTCTTCGCGATCTCGGGCTTCCTGATCACCCAGCAGCTCATGCGGCAGGTACGCACCGAGGGCCGGGTCAGTCTGCTCGGCTTCTACGCGCGCCGAGCCCGCCGGATCCTGCCGGCCGCGACCGTGGTGCTCCTCGCGACGGTCGTCTACGCAGCCCTCTTCCTCGGCTTCGTACGCACTCGGGAGATCGCCCTCGACGCGCTGTGGTCGGCGGCGTTCGCCGCCAACTTCCGGTTCGCGTCGCTGGAGACCGACTACTTCTCGGCAGCGCTGCCGCCCTCGCCGCTGCAGCACTTCTGGTCGCTCGCGGTGGAGGAGCAGTTCTACCTGGTGTGGCCGCTGATGATCCTGGGGTGCCTGTGGGCGATGAAGCGGCGCAGCGAGAAGGTGGCGGACGGCCCCGTCAAGCCCGACCAACGCGGGCGCAGGCGCGTGCTGGTCATCGCCCTCGGCGTCGTCATCGTGGCATCGCTGCTGGCCTCGGCGGTGCTGACCCGGACCAGCCCGGAGGCGGCGTACTTCTCGCCGTTCACCCGCGCCTGGGAGCTCGGTCTGGGCGCGATCGCGGCGATCGCGTTCCGCGACGACGGGCCACAGGACGCCACCGCGCGGTGGCGGGCGCAGGTGCTCTCGGCGTTCGGGATGTTCTTCATCGTGTGCGCCTGCCTGCAGTTCAACGACGCGACCCCGTTCCCGGGCACCCCGGCGCTGGTGCCGGTGCTCGGCAGCGTCTTCATCATCGTGGCCGGCACGCTGTGGCACGGCCCGACGGTGGTCGGCCGGCTGCTGTCGGTGCCGCCGCTGCAGGTCATCGGCAACTGGTCCTACTCGCTCTACCTGTGGCACTTCCCGGTGCTGGTCCTCGCCGAGCTGCAGCTGGGCCGCGAGCTGCGCTGGTGGGAGCAGGTGCTCCTGGTCGCGCTGGCGTTCGGTCTGGCGGGGCTCTCCTACCACTACGTCGAGGAGCCGTTCCGGCGCGGCGTCCTGTGGCACCGACCGGTGCTCAGCCGAGCCGGGTCGCTGGGCCCGGTGGCGCTCTACCCGCTGAGCATCACCCTGGTCGCGGTGACCTGCTTCGGGGCCAACACCTACGCCACCGGGACCGCCCGCGACGGCTACCAGCCGGCGATCACGCTGGCGGAGGCCGATTCCTCCGAGCCTTCCGGTCAGTCCAAGCAGCCCGACCGGCCCGGGTCGAGCGCCGCGCCGCCCGCCGCCAAGGCGCAGGAGCCCGACCCGCTCCCGGCGCTGGTGAAGGCCTCGGTGCTCGCGGCGCGCAAGAACCAGGCGATCCCCACCAACCTGAAGCCGGGCCTCACCAACCTCTCCGACGACGTGGAGGAGGTCGGCGAGTGCAACTACTACGCGACGAACGTACGCAAGCTGTGCCCGCGCGGTGACGCGGACGCCGAGAAGACGATCGTGGTCATCGGCGACTCCCACGCCCGCCACTGGACGCCGGCGGTCGAGGAGATCGCCGAGCGCTCCGGCTACCGCGCCTACATGCTGGCGATGCCGCAGTGCACGGTCTCGCTGGTCACGCCCGACAAGATCGACAGCACCGACCCGATGACGTCGTGCGACGACTTCCACGACTTCATGCTCTCCTCGGTCAAGAAGCTCCGCCCCGACCTGCTGCTGATCTCCTCGCGCCCGATCAGCGCCGCCTACCACGACTCCTCGGGCCGGCACACCGACCGCGCGGACGTACGCCGTGCCGTCTACCGCGGCTACCAGAGGCTGCTGTCCCAGGTGAAGCCCGCAGCGAAGCGCACCGTGTGGGTGCGCGACGTACCGGCGCTCGAGTTCGACCCGGCCACGTGCCTGAGCAGCAACAAGACGCTCTCGCCCTGCACCTACAAGCCGCTCGAGAGCCAGCAGGACGGCGCCGACCTGCAGATGCAGGCGGCCAAGGCGGCTCGGGTCGAGACCGTCGACCTCGACGACATGTTCTGCGACAGCGTCGGCATCTGCACCACCGTCGTCGGCGACACCATCACCCACCGCGACGGCCACCACCTCACCGCGACCTACTCCAAGGAGCTCGGTCGCACCCTGGGCGAGCGCCTCGAGGTCTGGTGACGCTCACCCGGCGTCGTCGGGCTCCGGTGGTGTCTCGGCGCCGTCACGCTCGTCGCGGTCGGCCCACTCGAGCAGCGGCTCGATCGAGAACGGATGGTCGTCGATGTCGGCGTGCAGGTCACCGATCTCCGCGAACCGTGCCGGCACCGTACGCATCGTGAACTCGCGCGGGTCGACGTCCTTGGTCTCCTCCCAGGTGATCGGGGTGGAGACCCGGCCGTCGGCGACGCCGCGGATCGAGTAGGCACACGCGATCGTGTGGTCCCTCGTGTTCTGGTTGAAGTCCACGAACAGCTGCGCCGGGTCGCGATCCTTGCGCCACCAGGCCGTGGTGACCAGCTTGGGTGCCCGGCGCTCGACCTCGCGGGCGAAGGCGTGCGCGGCGCGGCGTACGTCACCGAACCCGTGCTCCGCCGGGATCCGGACATAGACGTGCATCCCCGAGCCACCGCTCGTCTTCGGGTAGCCGACCGCGCCCAGCTCGTCGAGGATCTCGCGGACGACGCCCGCCACCGTCTGCACGGTCGAGAACGGGCACTCGGGACCGGGATCGAGGTCGATACGCCACTCGTCGGGCTTCTCGGTGTCCTCGCGGCGGCTGTTCCAGGGGTGGAACTCGACCGTCGACATCTGGACGGCCCAGATCACCGCGCCGAGCTCGGTCACGCAGAGCTCGTCGGCGGTGCGGCCCCAGCGCGGGAAGTAGAGGCGTACGGTCTCGATCCAGTCGGGCGCCCCCTGCGGCAGCCGCTTCTGGTGCACCTTCGGCCCCGCCAGGCCCTTGGGGAACCGGTGCAGCATGCACGGCCGCTCCCACAGCGCGTTGACGATCCCCGGCCCAACGGCGAGGTAGTACTGCGCCACGTCGAGCTTGGTCGCCCCGGCTCTGCCATTTTCTTGGGATGGGAAGTAGACCCGATCGGGGTTGGAGATCCTGACGACGCGGTTGTCCACCTCGATCTCCACCGACGGCGATGCCTTGGCCATGCTCGCCAGCGTAGGCGCTGAGATGATGCGGTGAAACGAAACTCGCTGATCCAGATCCTCACGGGGGTGTCACGTGGACCTCATCCCGAGGCGTCGAAGGGATGTGAGCACATCGACCGCGATGACCCCCGCCGAGGAGTTCGCCGACTTCGTCCACGCGACGGGCGGCGCGCTCTACCGCACCGCGCTGCTGCTGACGGGTGACCATCACCTCGCCGAGGACCTGACCCAGACGACGTACGCCCGGGTCTTCGCGTCTTGGCGGCGGGTCAGCAGGGCGGACAACCCGACGGCCTACGCACGACGTGTGCTCCTCAACGGATTCATCTCCCACCGACGGCTCCGGCGCAACGCCGAGACGCCGACCTCGACGCTGCCGGACGATCCGGGCAGCGATGCCGACCCCAGCGCCCGGATCGACCTGCTTGCCGCCCTCCAGCGGCTGTCGCCGACCGACCGGGCCGTGCTCGTCGCACGCTATTGGGAGGACCGATCCGTGTCCCAGACAGCTGCCGACCTCGGACTGACCGAGACGGCGGTCCGCACCCGCTCGAAGCGTGCCCTGGAACGGCTGCGCCCGCTGGTTGCGGACATCTTCCCGGAGAGGACCACCCGATGAACGACCCAGAGACCAGCTTCCGTACGGCACTGCACGAGCAGGTCGCCGACCAGCACCCTGACTACGCCCGGATCTCGGCCGGCGCGATCAGCGCGGGCTCTCGCATCCGTCGCCGCCGGCGCATCACCGTGACCGCCGGAGCCGCTGCGGCCGTCGGCGCATTCGCCGCAGGTGGGCTCGGGCTCTCCCAGCTCCTGACCACGACCGCGGTCGACCAGGCTCCCCTCGGCGCTGCCGGCGCACCGTCCGCGTCGGCCTCGCCATCGACTGCGCCGCTCGCCTCCGGGCAGCGTCTCGACCTCGGCGACGGGGTCACCGGAATGGTCGTCACCAACGACGAGGCGAAGACGATGGACATCACGGTGCAGGCAGTCAGCGGTCTTGCGGGCAACGGGACCGGCTTCACCATCGTCCTGTCCGGGACGGCCGGCGCGGTCGAGCAGACCTGGAGCAACGGCACGCTCCTCGAGGATTATCCGGGGGTCAGGATCGCCACCGAGGGCGCGCGCGAAGGACTCGTCGACAAGGTTCCCGTCGAGCAGCCGGCCGGTTGGACGTGTGAGTGGTATCTGATCGACGACGGGGCTTCCTGCACGTCCGAGGACGGTGGTGTGGCCGGCCTGGTGATCCGCCCGGCGGAGGACTACCAGGTGTGGAGCGCCAGCCCCGACAAGGCAGGCCCCGGCTCGGGCGCCTACCTCACCGAGGTGCACGGCGACATCTTCATCAGCGTCCAGAGCGGGGAGGGCACCACCGACGCCGAGCTCGAGGCGCTCGCGGGCTCGCTCAGGTGGACCGACTGAGCCGCTACGGGGTGCGCCGCAGCAGCGCCAGGAACATCGCGTCGGTGCCGTGGCGGTGTGGCCACAGCTGCACGGTGCCTGCCATCGGCCCGGCGCTGTCGGGCACCGTGCCGGCCGTGGCGCCGATCGGCTCGAGGATCGCATCGGATCGGTCCTCGAGCACGCTCCGCACCACGCCCTCGGTCTCGGCCAGAACCGGCGAGCAGGTGGCGTAGAGCACGACACCGCCCGGCCGGGTCAGGTCGATCGCCCGGTCGAGCAGGGAGCGCTGGAGGTCGACGAGTACGTCGAGGTCGGCCGTCGCACGTCGCCACCGTGCCTCCGGGCGGCGGCGCAGCGCTCCCAGGCCGGTGCACGGGGCGTCGACGAGGACCCGGTCGAACGTCGCGTCCTTGAACGGCGGCCTGGTCCCGTCGCCGGCCACGACCCCGGCGGACCCGTCCACGTGCGAACCGGATGACCGGTCGGTCAGGTTGGCGAGGACGAGTCCGGCACGGTGCGGCTGGCGCTCGTTGGCGACCAGCGCAGCGTCCTGTTGCGCCGCCAGGGCGGCCAGCAGCGCCGACTTGCCGCCGGGCCCGGCGCACAGGTCCAGCCACGACTCCGTCCCGGAGTCCTGCCGGTCGAGGTCGGCCTCGGCCAGAGCGATCGCGACGAGCTGGGACCCTTCGTCCTGCACCCCGGCGCGCCCCTCCGCGACCGCGGCGATGCCGGCCGGTGAGCCGGAGTCGAGGGTGACTCCGAAGGGCGAGTAGGGCGTCGGCGTGCCGCCGAGCTCGTCGACCGTCGCCCGCCCGGGACGAGCAACCAAAGTGACCGACGGCGGCACGTTGTCGGCCTCGAGCAGCGCATCGATCTGGTCGCGGCCCACGGCCTCGGCGAGCCGCTGGACGACCCAGCGCGGGTGGCTGAAGGCGATCGCGGCCCAGCCGTCGTGGTCCTTCTCGCGCGCGGGCGTCACCTCGGCGACCCATTCGTCGAGGGTCTTGCGGGTGACCTTGCGCAGCACGGCGTTGACGAACCCCGCCGGACCCTGACCGACCTTCGACCGGGTCAGGTCGACGCTGGTCGAGATCGCGGCATGGTCGGGCACCCGCATGGACAGGACCTGGTGTGCGCCCAGCCGCAGCACGTCGAGCACCTTCGCCTCGACCTTGGCCAGCGGCCGGTCGATGCAGGCGGCCAGCACGGCGTCGTACGTCCCCTGCTGCCGCAGCGTCCCCGAGGCGAGCTCGGTGGCGAAGGCCGCATCGCGACCGTCCAGCCCGAGGCGGCCGAGGACGTGGGGCAGCACCAGGTTGGCGTACGCCTCATCGACCCGCACCGCCTTGAGCACCTCGAACGCGGCGAGCCGTGCCGGATCGGCGGGCTTGGTGCTGCCGCGCGGCCCCGATCGAGCCGGTCCCTGCGGCCGCCGGCCGGGGCCTGAGCGCCTACCCGGCTGTTCCCTATTCGAAGGCGACACCGGACTCCAGACGTACGCCGCGGGCCCAGTCAGCCGCCGGCATCTCCTTCTTGCCGAAGGCCTTCACCCGGCCGAGCCGGACCGCCGTGGTGCCGGTGCCGACAAGGACCTCGTTCTTGCGGACGACCAGTTCCCCGGGAGCCACCGTGTCCTCGGCCATCGTGACCGGCCCGACCTTGAACCGCTCGCCGTCGAGCAGCGTCCAGGCTCCCGGGGCGGGGGTGCAGGCGCGGATCTGCCGGTCGATGGCGACGGCGTTATGCGTCCAGTCGATCTGGGCGTCCTCGATGGTGATCTTGTCGGCGTAGGTGACGCCTTCGGTGGGCTGCTCGCGCGCCTCGAGGGAGCCGTCCTCGATGCCGTCGAGCGTGGACACCAGCAGCCTGGCCCCACCTTCGGTGAGCTTCTCGAAGAGCGACCCGGAGGTCTCGTCGGGCGCCAGCGCCTGGGTCATGGTGCCGAAGACCGGGCCGGCGTCCATCGCCTTCACGATCCGGAACGTGGTGGCCCCGGAGATCTCCTCGCCGGCCCAGACCGCACGCTGCACCGGAGCGGCGCCGCGGTAGGCGGGCAGGAGCGAGAAGTGGAGGTTGACCCAGCCGTGCGTCGGGATGTCCAGCGCCGACTGCGGCAGCATCGCGCCGTAGGCGACCACCGGGCAGGAGTCGGGCTCCAGCGCCTTCAGCTCCGCCTGGAACTCGGGCTCACGGGGATGCTCCGGCTTGAGCACCGGCACCCCCAGCTCCTCGGCCCGCTGGGCCACCGGCGAGGGCACCAGCCGCTTGCTGCGCCCCTGGGCGGCATCGGGCCGGGTGACGACACCGACGAGCTCGTGGCGCGAGGCGGCGATCGCGTCCAGCGAGGGGACGGCCACCTCGGGCGTACCTGCGAAGACGACCCTCATCAGAACCCGAACCCGTTCGTCGCGTGCGGCGAGACCTTCACCGTGGGCTTCTCCAGGCCGAACCACTCCGACTCCCGGATCTCCTTCATCGCCGCCTTGCGCGCGGCCTCGTCGAGCCGGTCGATGAAGAGGATGCCGTCGAGGTGGTCGGTCTCGTGCTGGATGGCCCGGGCGAGCAGCTCGGAGCCCTCGATGGTGACCGGCTCACCGTGCATGTCGAAGCCCTTCGCCACCACCGACAGGGCCCGGCGGCAGTCGAAGGTGATGTCGGGAAGCGACAGGCAGCCCTCTCCCCCGTCCTGAGTCTCCTCCGACAGGGTCAGGTCCGGGTTGATCAGGTGACCCACCTGGCCGTCGACGTACCAGGTGAAGACCCGCAGGCTCACTCCGATCTGGGGAGCGGCCAGTCCGGCGCCGGGCGCCTCGAGCATGGTGTCGGTCAGGTCGGCAACGAGCTTGCGGAGCTCCTTGTCGAAGTCGACGACCTCGATCGCTGGCTTGCGCAGCACGGGGTCGCCGAAGAGTCGGATGGGCTGGACTGCCACTGTTCTCCTAGGTGGTCGAGCGTGTCGGGACCACAATACGTGGGCAGAGCGTGGGTCAGAGCGTCGGCGGATCCACCTGGACCCGCACCGGGTCGAGCTTGCGCGCCGACCGCACCCGCTGCAGCTCCCCGAGCGCCTCGGTGAGCCTCACTCCGAGGGGTCGCGGCACCCGTACGACCGCGCGCAGCCGTGGCTCACCGGTCGAGGTGGGCTCGGCCGGGACCGGCCCGAGCACCTCCGCGCCCGGCGGCAGCGCCAGCAGCGTGAGCGCGTCGTCGAGCGCTCCGGGAGTGCCGGTGATGGTGGCCAGCCGCGACGCCGGCGGGAGGTGGGCCTCCTGCCGTGCGGCCGCCTCACGCTGGGCGAACCCGGGCTGGTCCCAGCGCACCAGCGCCTGCAGCACCGACAGCGCCGGGTCGCCGACGACCAGCACCCGCCCACCGGGCCGCACCAGCCCCGCGGCGTTGCTCCAGCGGCGCAGCGCCTCCTCGTCCGTACGCAGATCCGGCCGCCCCAGCAGCAGCCAGGTGTCGAGCAGCAGCACCCCGGCATAGCCGCCCTCGGCGACGGGCTCGGCGCCGATGGTCGCGACCACGATCGCCGGTGTGCCCGGCACCGTCTGCTTGACCGCCCCTGCCGAGGAGGTCACCACCCGCACCCCGGCGAAGGAGCGGCCCATCTCCTCGGCCGTACGCGCCTCGCCGATGATCGGCGCCCGCAGCCCGAACCCGCCGCAGGCTCCGCACGCCCACGCCGTCTCGACGTGACCGCACCAGCCGCACGTCGGCGGCGCGGCCGGTCCGCCGAGCTGCAGCGGCCCCTGGCAGGCAGAGCACCTGGCCGGCGTACGGCACCTGTCGCAGGCCAGCGAGGCCGCATATCCGCGCCGCGGCGTCTGCAGCAGGACGGGTCCGGTGGTGAGTGCCGTCCGGATGATCTCGTGGGCCTCGCGAGGCACCCGCGAGGCGCGGGTGAGCGGGTCCTTCTCGAGGTCGAAGTCGGTGTCGCCGGTGATCTCGATGCTCACCCGCTCGCGGGCCAGCGCCCGGGTTGGGCGGATCTCCTGCGCCCAGCCGGTCTCGGCCAGGAACCCGGCCTCCACGGTCCGCGCGAAGCCGCCCACGAGCGCTGCCGCCTGCTCCTGCTCGGCGCGCAGCAGCAGTACGTCGCGCGCGTGCGGGTAGGGCGAGCGCTGCTCGGCGAGGAGGTCGTCGCCGTCGTCCCAGACGACCACCAGTCCGAGGTCGTGCACCGGCGCGAAGGCCGCCGCGCGGGTGCCGATCGCGACCTTCACCGCGCCCCGGGCGACCCGCAGGAACTCCCGGTAGCGCGACGCGGGACCGGCGTCGGCGGCCAGCACGGCATGCTGCCCCTCCCCCAGAACCTTGGTCATCGCGGTGTCGAGACGGGCGAGGTCCTTCCAGTCCGGCACCACGACCAGCGCGCCGCGTCCGGAGGCCAGCGTCGTCGCGGTGGCGTGAGCGATCAGGTCGGCGTGGTCGGTGCCGGCGGCGGCGTGCCAGACCGCGCGCGGAGCCCCGCCGGAGGCCAGATGTCGTAGGAACGCTGCCGCCGGCTCGTGACCGGCCCAGGCCGCTGCCGCGGCGGCGGGGTTGAAGGGCCGCCCGGCCGGGGCGACCGCTGAGGGCTCCTTCTCGGTCGACGCGTGCCGGGGCGGGATCGCCAGCCGGAGGACGTCGGCCCGGGCGCCCGCGTAGCGCCAGGCGACCGACTCGCTCAGCGCCGCCACCTGCGGCGTGAGCACCGGCTCGGAGCTGACGACCCGCTTGAGCGGCTGCAGGTGCGCGTGCTCGGAGGCTTCCGCCCGCGCCACGACGAACCCGTCGACGTCCTTGGGGCCGAACCGCACCTTCACCCGGACCCCGGGCTGCGCCTCCTCGGCCATCGAGGCCGGGACCGCATAGTCGAAGGGCCGGTCCAGGTGGGCCATCGGCAGGTCGACCAGGACCTTGGCGACCGGATCGACCTCGGCGATCGTCGCCTCGGCGGCCTTCCGTGCCCGCGTCGCCGCGGCCTTCGCCCGCCCCTCCTTGACCCGGTCGCGCACCAGCCCGGGCAGCTCCAGCTCCGCTGCCCCGGCTGCCTCCTGCGGTCCCCGGCTCACAACCGACATTCCTACCAGCCCGCGCCGACAAACCGCCGAGTCGGCTCGTCCTGACCAAAAACCACGCCGAGTCGGCGCGTTAGAACGCGCCGACTCGGCGATAAGGGGGTGCGGTGGATCAGGCGCCGGCAGCAGCCTTGAGGGCGTCGGCGCGGTCAGTACGCTCCCAGGTGAACTCGGGGAGCTCGCGGCCGAAGTGACCGTACGCAGCGGTCTTGGCGTAGATCGGGCGGAGCAGGTCGAGGTCGCGCAGGATCGCGGCCGGGCGGAGGTCGAAGACCTCCAGGACGGCCTTCTGGATGTTGGCCTCGGGCACGGTGTGGGTGCCGAAGGTCTCCACGAAGACGCCTACGGGCTGGGCCTTGCCGATGGCGTAGGCGACCTGGACCTCGGCGCGACGGGCCAGGCCCGCGGCGACGATGTTCTTGGCCACCCAGCGCATGGCGTACGCAGCCGAGCGGTCGACCTTCGACGGGTCCTTGCCCGAGAAGGCACCGCCGCCGTGGCGGGCCATGCCGCCGTAGGTGTCGACGATGATCTTGCGGCCGGTCAGGCCGGCGTCACCCATCGGGCCACCGACGACGAAGCGACCGGTCGGGTTGATGTGGAGCTTGTAGCCGTCGAAGGGAACAGACGACTTGAACTGCTCCAGCACCGGCTCGATGACGTACTTCTTGATGTCGGCGTGCAACTGCTCCTGGGTGGTCTCCTCGGCGTGCTGCGTCGAGAGGACGACGGTGTCCACGCGGACGGCCTTGTTCTCGTCGTCGTACTCGATGGTGACCTGGGTCTTGCCGTCGGGACGCAGGTAGTCCAGCGTGCCGTCCTTGCGGACCGCGGTCAGCCGCTCGGCGAGCGTCTGCGCCATCTTGATGGGCAGCGGGAACAGCTCGGGCGTGTCGTCGCATGCGTAGCCGAACATCAGGCCCTGATCGCCGGCACCCTGCAGGTCGAGCTCGTCGACCGAGCTGTCGAGGCGGTGCTCCTCGGCGGTGTCGACGCCCTGGGCGATGTCCTGGCTCTGGGCGCCGATGGCGACCTGGACACCGCAGGAGTGGCCGTCGAAGCCCTTGAGGGAGGAGTCGTAGCCGATGTCCAGGATCTTCTGGCGCACGAGCTGGGCGACCGGCGCGTAGGCGTCGGTGGTCACCTCGCCGGCGACGACGACAAGGCCGGTGGTGAGCAGGGTCTCGACAGCCACCCGGCTCTTGGGGTCGTGCTCGAGCAGGTAGTCGAGCACGGTGTCGCTGATCTGGTCGGCGATCTTGTCCGGGTGCCCCTCGGTCACCGACTCCGACGTGAAGAGACGTCCGGTCACGTGTAGCTCCGTTTCAAAGGTTCGTGTGGGTTGAACAGGTAGGCAAACGTCAATCGTTCTGGTCGACAAACATAGACCCCGAACCCCAGGACCGTTGGGGTGGTCCTCATCGTGGCGCGTGGCGTGTCGTCAGTTTGTACGTTGTTCATCCAGGCGTAAGGAGATCTGGTCCCAGATCACCTCTGCGAGGGCGGATTTCGCCCCTTCCTGCACGTCGACGTGGCCTCCGTCGGCGCCCAGGATGACTGCCTTGTTGACCTCGCTGCCGAAGACCGCGCCGCCGCTGACGTCGTTGACGACGAGCAGGTCGCAGCCCTTCCGCTTCAGCTTGGCCGTGGCGAGCTCGAGCACCGAGCCGGTCTCATCGCCCGTCTCCGCCGCGAATCCCACGACGACCTGACCGGGCTTGGTCCGGTGGTGAGAGATCTCGGCGAGGATGTCGGGGTTCTGCATCAGCTCGATCGTGGGCGCCGACCCGTCGGCGGCCTTCTTGATCTTGGCCTCGCTCACCCCTGTCGGCCGGAAGTCGGCAGGGGCGGCGGCCATGACGATCGCGTCCGCACCGGTGGCCGCGGAGACCACGGCGTCGCGCAGCTCGGCGGTCGTGCCGACACGTACGACCTTCAGGCCGGCCGGGTCGGGCAGGGTCACGTTGGCGGCGACCAGGGTCACCTCGGCACCGCGGGCGGCCGCGGCACGGGCGATGGCATAGCCCTGGAGTCCGGACGAGCGGTTGCCGAGGAAGCGGACCGGGTCCAGATACTCCCGGGTGCCGCCCGCCGAGACGACGACGCGACGACCGACGAGGTCGGCACGCCCGCCGTGGGCGAGAACGGCACGGGAGAGCTCGAAGATCTCGGCCGGCTCGGGCAGGCGACCCTTGCCGGTGTCCTTGCCGGTCAGCCGGCCCTCGGCGGGCTCGATGACGATGTTGCCGCGCTCGCGCAGGGTGGCGACGTTGGCCTGGGTCGCCGGGTGCTCCCACATCTCGGTGTGCATCGCCGGGGCGAACACGACCGGGCAGCGCGCGGTGAGCAGCACGTTGCTGAGCAGATCGTCAGCGAGGCCGTGGGCCGCGCGGGCGAGCGTGTTGGCGGTCGCGGGCGCGACCACGACGAGGTGGGCCTGCTGCCCGATGCGTACGTGCGGGACCTCGGTGATGTTCTCGAAGACGCCGGTGGCGATCTCCTTGCCCGACAGCGCCGCCCAGGTGGGGGCGCCGACGAACTCGAGGGCGGCGGCCGTGGGGACCACGGTCACGTCATGGCCGGACTCGGTGAACCGGCGTAGCAGCTCGGCCGCCTTGTAGGCGGCGATGCCGCCGGCGACCCCTAAGACCACGCGCGGCCGCTCCCCCTCGAGGGGAGCGGCCGAAGTGGTGCTGTTGGTGGACAGCGGAGGACCTGGACGATCAGGCGTCGCCGGCAGGCGCCTCGGCAGCGGCAGCCTGAGCCGCAGCCTGGGCGGCCAGCTCGGCCGGGTCGATGTCCTCGCAGGTCAGCAGGTCCTCGTTGATCTCGCGCAGCGCGATCGAGAGGGGCTTCTCCTGAACGTGGGTGTCGACCAGGGGGCCGACGTACTCGAGGAGGCCTTCGCCGAGCTGGGAGTAGTAGGCGTTGATCTGGCGAGCCCGCTGGGCGCTGTAGAGAACCAGCTTGTACTTGCTGTCGGTCTTCGTCAGCAGGTCGTCGATCGAGGGGTTGGTCACGCCCTGGGCGTCGATCTGAGGGGCAGCCACGTGAGCCTCACTTGTCGGCTTGGTCGGATTTCTTGCTCGGAAGCCCGAGCGTCATCAAGGTTACCAACTCATCGGCTGCCTGATGAACTTCGTGGTTCACGATCGTGACGTCGAACTCCTTCTCCGCCGCCAGTTCGACCCGCGCAGTCTCCAGGCGGCGCTCCCGCTCGGCCTCGGTCTCGGTGCCTCGACCGACCAGCCGGCGTACGAGCTCTTCCCAGCTCGGCGGGGCCAGGAAGACGAAGATCGCCTCGGGCATGGTCTCGCGCACGAGCCGGGCGCCCTGCAGGTCGATCTCGAGCATCGCCGGGCGTCCCTCGGCCAGCGCCTTGTCGACGGGACCACGAGGGGTGCCGTAGCGCGCCATGTTGTGGACCGTGGCCCACTCCAGCAGCTCGCCACCGGCGATCATCGCGTCGAACTCCTCGTCGGAGACGAACAGGTAGTGCACCCCGTTGACCTCGCCCGCGCGAGGCTTCCGGGTCGTCGCCGAGACGGACAAGAAGACCTCGGGGTGGTCGTCGCGCACCGCCGCGGAGACGGTGCCCTTGCCGACCGCGGTCGGACCGGCCAGGACGACCAGTCGCTTCTCGTGGCCTTCGCCGGCGCCGGCCGGGGTCTTCTCGTCCGTCATCAGACTCATCGGCGAGCGAACTCCTCGACCAGCGCGGCCACCTGCTTGGGGCCGAGGCCCTGCACACGGCGGCTCATCGCGATGCCGAGACGCTCCATCATCTGGGTTGCCCGCACCTCACCGAGGCCGGGGTGGGAGGTCAGCAGGTCGATGACCTTCATCTTGCCGACGACCTCGTTCTTCTTCCCTTCCTCGATGACCTCGAGGACGGACATGCCGCCAGTGCGGACCTTGTTCTTGACAGCAGCCCTCTCCTGGCGCGAGGCCGCGGCTTTGACGAGCGCGGCAGCGCGCTGTTCAGGGGTGATGTCCGGAGGCAGAGCCACGAAGACTCCCTTTCACGATCAATGTGTAGTCGACAGGGCAACCGGGTCGCGCGGTACAGGGATCGTGCCCCCCGGCTGAGCGCTGAAAGTAAGCGCTCGCGCCAATCTAGCCATTACGTTGCCGGGGCGGCAATCGGGGTCGCCTAACTGGTGTCCATTCGGTTCACAGGGTCAGGGACGTGTGACAGACGTCCCGGGCCTGCTGCTGGACGCGTACGGACGCCTCCTGCGTCTTCGTGCTGCTCACCTTGGTGGCCGCGTCGGCGATCGCCTTCGCCTCGGCGTCGCTGACGCCCTCGGGCGGCTCGCCGTTCTCGAAGTCGTCGGCCGAGACACCGGCGTCCTCCAGAGCCGTGCTGAGCCCCGAGATCGCCCCCGTGAGCGTCTTCCAGTCCTTCGCGATGTCGTCGGGCGCGTTGCGCTCGAGGTCCTCGAAGATCGGCAGGGCGGCGATCAGCCCGCTGGTGCCGTCCTCCCCCAGGGTGTTCGTCAGCTCCTCCTGGTGCCCCTCGAGGGACTCGCAGTAGTCGTCGATCGGATCACCGCACGAGCTCAGGCTCGTGGCGAGGATCGGCAGGACGAGGAGCTGAGCGGCCATCCGGAGACTGGTCATGGCGCCAGTGTGTCAGCCGAGCTCGTCTCGCAGCCTCAGGGCCTCGTCGCGCAGCGCGGCCACGTCCGGGCCCTTGCGCAGCAGTCCGCGGCTGGTGCTGGCGACCACGTTGGCATTGGCGGACCCGAAGATCCGGGCCAGGTCGCCCGGGGTGCCGCCCTGCTCACCGAAGCCCGGAGCCAGGATCGGCCCATTGAAGCCGAAGTCGTACGCCACCCCCGCACCGTCCGCGCCGTCGATCGTCGCACCGACGACCGCACCGAAGGAGCCCAACGGCGTCTCGGACTCGTTCAGCCGGCGCAGGTGGTCGAGCATGACCCGGCCGACGCTGCGGCCGTCCTCGACCGTCGCGTGCTGCACCTCGGGGCCCTCCTTGTTGGAGGTCAGGGCGAGCACGAACAACCCGGCGTCGAACTTCGTGGCCGTCTCGACGAACGGCGTCAGCGAACCGAAGCCCAGATAGGGGCTCACGGTCACCGCGTCGCTGCCGAGTGGGCTCGCGGGATCGAGGTAGGCGTCGGCGTACGCTTGGCTGGTGGAGCCGATGTCGCCGCGCTTGATGTCGAGGAGCACCAGCGCGCCGGCGGCCTTCGACTCGGCGATGACCCGCTCCAGCACCGCGACACCGCGCGAGCCGAAACGCTCGTAGAAGGCGCTCTGCGGCTTGACGACGGGGACATAGGGGGCCAGGCCCTCGACCGCGGTCAGGGCGAACCTCTCCAGGCCGGCGAGGTCGTCGTTCAGGCCCCAGTCGAGGAGCAACGAGGCGTGCGGGTCGATCCCGGCACAGAGCCGCCCCCGCTCGGCGAGAGCGGCGGCGTAGCGGGCGCCGAAGGTCATCGAGAAACTCCGTTCGCGATCCGGCGGGCGTAGCCGGGACCTTCGTAGATGAACCCGGTGTAGCCCTGGAGCAGGTCGGCACCGGCGGCGAGGCGCTCGCGGGCGTCCTCGACGGTGGCGATGCCACCCACACCGACGAGCGTCATCTCGGGGCTGACCCTGCTGCGGAGCAGCCGCAGGACGTCGAGCGCGCGCGCCTTCAGCGGGGCGCCGGAGAGTCCGCCGGCACCGGCTGCGGTGATCTCGGCGGGCGTCGAGGCGAGGTGCTCACGGCCGATGGTGGTGTTGGTCGCGATGATCCCGTCCAGGCCGATCGCGCCGGCCAGGTCGGCGACCTCGACGACGTCGGAGTCGGCCAGGTCGGGGGCGATCTTGACCAGCAGCGGGACCCGGTGCTTGGTGACCTGGTCGGCGATGGAGCGGACGTGCTCCAGCAGCGGCTGCAGCTTCTCGACCGACTGCAGGCTGCGCAGGCCGGGCGTGTTGGGCGAGGAGACGTTGACCACCAGGTAGTCGGCGTAGGGAGCCAGCAGCCGGGCCGACTTGGCGTAGTCGGCCTCGACTGCCGCCTGGTCATCCTCGGGCACGAGCTTGGTCTTGCCGATGTTGATGCCGAGGATCGGCCCGCCGGCGGCCGTGCCACGGCGCTCCAGACGGCTCGCCAGCCGGGCGGCGACCGCCTCGGCACCGTCGTTGTTGAAGCCCATCCGGTTGATCACGGCGCGGTCGGCGGGCAGCCGGAAGAGGCGCGGCGCAGGGTTGCCCGGCTGCCCCTCCCCCGTGACCGTGCCGATCTCCACGTGCCCGAAGCCGAGCCCGCCCAGCGCGTCGATCCCGACCGCGTTCTTGTCGAAGCCCGCGGCCAGGCCGATCACGTTCGGGAAGGTGAGCCCTATCGCGTGCACCGGGGATCCCGGCGTACGTGTCCTGGACAGCGCCGGGCCGGCCGCACGGATCGCGGCGAACGCCTGCTGGTGGGCACGCTCCGGATCCGTCTTCGTCAATACCTTGTCGAACAGGGTCCGGTAAGCCCTCACTTGGCCGACACCCCGCCGTCGTGGTGGCCGACGACGTCGCGCCACTCCTGCAGGCTGCGTACGTCGATCTCACCGCGCCGCAGCGCCTCGATGCCCTGCACGGCGGCGCCGAGGCCCTGGACCGTGGTGATGCAGGCGATGTTGGCCATCACCGCGGCGGTGCGGATCTCGTAGCCGTCCATCCGGGCGGACTTGGCGTTGGAGGTGCCGTTGGGCGTGTTGATGACCAGGTCGACCTCGCCGTCGAGGATCCGCTGGACGGTGGTCTTCTCGCCATCGGGCCCGGTGCCCTCGGAGTGCTTGCGCATCAGCCGCGAGGGCACACCGTTGCGGCGCAGCACCTCGGCGGTGCCCTCGGTCGCGAAGATCTCGAAGCCGTGGTCGGCGAGCACCTTGATCGGGAAGATCATGGTGCGCTTGTCGCGGTTGGCCATCGAGACGAAGATCCGGCCCTGGGTCGGCAGCGGGCCGAACGCACCGGCCTGGCTCTTGGCGAAGGCGCGGCCGAAGTCGGAGTCGAGCCCCATCACCTCGCCGGTCGACTTCATCTCCGGGCCGAGCACGGTGTCGACCTGCTGACCCTCCGGGGTGCGGAACCGGTTGAACGGCATGACCGCTTCCTTGACCGCGATCGGCTGGTTGGGCGGCAGCGCGCCACCGTCGCCCGTTGCCGGGAGCAC
Organism: Nocardioides sp. NBC_00850; assembly: GCF_045207335.1. NCBI lineage: Bacteria > Bacillati > Actinomycetota > Actinomycetes > Propionibacteriales > Nocardioidaceae > Nocardioides > Nocardioides sp. NBC_00850. The sequence continues at coordinate 3,590,240 of NZ_CP108845.1, read as the reverse complement.
ACCGGCCGTACGCAGCTCCGCGATCGACTCGCCGAGCATCACCCGCGCCGCGGCCTTGGCCAGCGGGGTCGCGGTCGCCTTGGAGACGAACGGGACCGTGCGGGAGGCGCGCGGGTTGGCCTCGATGACGTAGAGCACGTCGGAGCCGAGGGCGTACTGGATGTTGAGCAGGCCGCGTACGCCGACGCCTTCGGCGATCGCCAGGGTCGCCACGCGGATGCGCTCGACCTCGGCGGCGCCGAGGGTGATCGGCGGCAGCGCGCAGGAGGAGTCACCGGAGTGGATCCCGGCCTCCTCGATGTGCTCCATGACCCCGCCGAGGAACAGCTCGGTGCCGTCGTAGAGGGCGTCGACGTCGATCTCGACGGCGTCGTCGACGAACTTGTCGACCATCACCGGCTTGTCGGGGGTGACCTCGGTGGCGGCCTCGATGTAGGAGCGCAGTGCGTCGTCGTCGTAGACGATCTGCATGCCGCGGCCGCCGAGGACGTAGGAGGGACGCACCAGGACCGGGTAGCCGATCTCTGCGGCGATCTCGCGGGCCTCGTTGAACGTGGTGGCCATGCCGTGCTTCGGCGCGACCAGGCCGGCCTTGTGGAGCACCCGGCCGAAGGCACCGCGCTCCTCGGCGAGATGGATGGCCTCGGGGCTGGTGCCGACGATCGGCACACCGTTGTCCTTGAGCGCCTGCGCGAGCCCGAGCGGGGTCTGGCCGCCGAGCTGGCAGATGACCCCGACGACCGGTCCGGCCTGCTGCTCGGCGTGGACGATCTCGAGCACGTCCTCGAGGGTGAGCGGCTCGAAGTAGAGCCGGTCGGAGGTGTCGTAGTCGGTGCTCACCGTCTCGGGGTTGCAGTTGACCATCACGGTCTCGTAGCCGGCCTCGCTCAGCGCGAGGGAGGCGTGCACGCAGGAGTAGTCGAACTCGATCCCCTGCCCGATCCGGTTGGGTCCGGAGCCGAGGATGATCACGGCCTCCTTCTCCCGGGGCGCGACCTCCGTCTCCTCGTCGTAGGAGGAGTAGTGGTAGGGCGTACGCGCCTCGAACTCGGCCGCACAGGTGTCGACCGTCTTGTAGACCGGGCGGATGTTCAGCGCGTGGCGTACGCCTCGGACCACGTCGGCGGTCATGCCGCGCATCTTGCCGAGCTGGTAGTCGGAGAAGCCGTGGCGCTTGGCGTAGCGGAGCACGTCGGCGGTCAGCTCGGGCGCCGCGATGATGTCCTGGGCGATCTCGTTGATCAGGAAGAGCTGGTCGATGAACCAGGGGTCGATCTTGGTGCTCTCGAAGATCTCCTCAGGCGACGCTCCGGAGCGGATCGCGTCCATGACCCGCTTGAGCCGGCCGTCGGTGGGGACCTTGATCTCCTCCAGCAGCGCGGGCTTGTCGAGCTCGACGACCTCCTGCGTCCAGTCGAAGACCGCCTCGGGCTTCTCCAGGCTTCGCAGCGCCTTCTGGAGGGCCTCGGTGAAGTTGCGGCCGATCGCCATCGCCTCGCCCACGCTCTTCATGTGGGTGGTCAGGGTCGTGTCGGCACCCGGGAACTTCTCGAAGGCGAAGCGCGGGACCTTGACGACGACGTAGTCGAGGGTCGGCTCGAACGACGCGGCGGTCGAGCCGTTCGGCCCGGCGGTGATGTCGTTCTCGATCTCGTCGAGGGTGTAGCCGATCGCGACCTTCGCGGCGATCTTGGCGATCGGGTAGCCGGTCGCCTTGGAGGCCAGCGCCGAGGAGCGCGAGACTCGGGGGTTCATCTCGATGACGATGATCCGGCCGTCGGCCGGGTTGACGGCGTACTGGATGTTGCAGCCGCCGGTGTCCACGCCGACGGCGCGGATGATGCCGATCGCCAGGTCGCGCAGCTTCTGGTACTCGCGGTCGGTCAGCGTCAACGCCGGGGCGACGGTGATCGAGTCGCCGGTGTGCACGCCCATCGGGTCGAGGTTCTCGATCGAGCAGACGATGACCGAGTTGTCCTTGCGGTCACGCATGACCTCGAGCTCGTACTCCTTCCAACCGAGGATGGACTCCTCCAGGAGCACCTCGGTGGTGGGGCTGGCCGCGAGGCCGGCGCCACCCAGACGCCGCAGCTCGGTCTCGTTGTACGCGAAGCCTGAGCCCGAGCCACCCATGGTGAAGCTCGGCCGGATGACCACGGGGTAGCCGAGTTGCTCAGCGCCCGCGAGCAGGTCGTCGATGCTGTGGCAGATGACCGATTTGGCGCTCTCGCCGCCGAGCTCGGCGACGATCTTCTTGAACTCCTCGCGGTTCTCACCGCGCTGGATGGCGTCGATGCTCGCGCCGATCAGCTCGACGTCGTACTTCTCCAGGGTTCCGCGCTCGTCCAGCGCCACCGCGCAGTTGAGCGCGGTCTGGCCGCCGAGGGTGGCCAGGAGGGCGTCGGGGCGCTCCTTGGCGATGACCTTCTCGACGAACTCCGGGGTGATCGGCTCGACGTAGGTCGCGTCGGCGAACTCAGGGTCGGTCATGATCGTGGCCGGGTTGGAGTTGACCAGGACGACCCGGATCCCCTCCTCGCGCAGCACGCGACAGGCCTGGGTGCCGGAGTAGTCGAACTCGCAGGCCTGGCCGATGACGATCGGCCCGGAGCCGATCACGAGCACGGACTTGATGTCCTCGCGCTTGGGCATCGCTCAGACCTCCTTCGCCATGAGAGAGATGAAACGGTCGAAGAGGTAGGCGGCATCGTGCGGGCCGGCCGCTGCCTCCGGGTGGTACTGGACGGAGAAGCCCTTGAGCTTCCCGGTCTCGGCGTCCTTGAGCTCGAGGCCCTCGACGCAGTCGTCGTTGAGGTTGACGTGGGAGACGGTCGCGATGCCGAAGGGCGTCGTGGTCTCCTCGCCGATGGGTGCGTCGACGGCGAAGCCGTGGTTGTGGGCGGTCACCTCGACCTTGCGCGTGGTGAGGTCCATGACGGGCTGGTTGATCCCGCGGTGACCGTACTTCAGCTTGTACGTCCCGAAACCAAGCGCGCGGCCGAAGAGCTGGTTGCCGAAGCAGATGCCGAAGTAGGGGATGTTCTCGGCGAGGGCTTCCTTGAGCAGCTCCACCTGGCCGGTGGTCGCGGCCGGGTCGCCGGGGCCGTTGGAGTAGAAGAGCCCGTCGATGCCCCCAGATTCGGCATTGATGGCGAGGACGTCCTCGAGGGTCGCGGTCGCCGGGAGCACGTGGACCTCGATGCCGCGCTCGGCCATCCGCTCCGGGGTCATCTCCTTGATGCCCAGGTCGAGGGCCGCGACGGTGAACCGCTTCTCGCCCTTCGCGGGGACGACGTACGCCTCCTGGGTGCTGACCGCGTCGGAGAGGTTCGCACCGCTCATCTCGGCGGAGGCGAGCACCTTCTTCAGCAGGACCTCGGGGTCGGTCTCGATCGTCGAGATCCCGACGCGCATCGCGCCGCGCTCACGCAGGTGGCGGGTCAGGGCGCGGGTGTCGATGCCCGCGATGCCCACGACGGACTGGTCGCGGAGGTCGTCGTCGAGGCTGCGCTGGGCGCGCCAGTTGGAGGGGACCCGGGCTGGGTCGCGTACGACGTATCCGGCCACCCAGATCCGGCGGGACTCGGGGTCCTCGTCGTTCACGCCGGTGTTGCCGACGTGCGGGGCGGTCATCACGACCACCTGCTGGTGGTAGCTCGGGTCGGTCAGCGTCTCCTGGTAGCCCGTCATGCCGGTGGAGAAGACCGCCTCGCCGAAGGTCTCACCCTCGGCACCGAACGACTCCCCCCGGAACGATCGACCATCCTCGAGTACGAGGAGTGCTTCTTTGTGGGCATGCAGCGGCACGCCGTACCTCCTTCTCCGCCTCACGGGACGGTGCTTAAAGGATGTCGGTCAACTTGCTGGTGACAGTATCAAGCAGATGCCGGTTGACGGCAGTTGGCGTCCGCCGCGTACGCCAGCACTGTGACGTACGCGGCATTCGCCCAGCTGTGGTCGGGCTCAGCTGTGCGAGTGGGGCGGCACGACCCCGCCCTCGGACGGCTGGACGATGACGAAGCCGGCGCCGTGGAAGGCCACCTGGAACGCCTCGCCGCTGCCCCGGCCGATGAGCGCACCGGCGGTCAACGACTTCTGCAGGCTGGTCTGCAGGCCGAGCGACCAGCCGACGACCGCGTTGGTGTCGGTGAAGGTCGGCGCATCGCCGGCGTTGAGAACGACCGGGTCACCCTCCGTGGTGACGGCGATCCAGCCGGTGCCGCGCAGCGTGGTGTTGAAGAGACCGCCGGTGAGCATGCCGGCGCCCTGGACCCGCTCGATGTTCCACTGCAGGCCGCCGGAGAAGGCGAGCACGTGGTCACCGTTGATCGAGACGCCGGAGTTGTTCAGCTGGAGGATGTGGACCTCCTTGGCCGCGTCGGCCAGGAAGACGTCGCCCTGACCCTCGACGCCCATCAGGCTGAGGCCCTCACCGGTCACGGCCCGCTTGAGGAACTTCCCCACGCCGCCGCCCTGGTACTTGAACTGCACGTTGCCCTGATAGGCCACCATCGAGCCCTGGCGCGCCTGGAACGGCTCACCGACGCGTACGCGCAGGAGCCTCTTGTTCTGCAGCACCGCGCCGTCGCCCTGGATCTCGGCGAAGCGGCCGTCGATCAGGTCACCCGAGATCCCGGCGAACGGGTCGCCCGTGGGCTGGGGCTGGACCTGGGCGTGGGCCTGGGCGTGAGCCTGCGCGTGGGCGGCCTGCTGCCCGTACTGGGCCGACGCTGCCTGGGCCGGCTGCGCCTGGGCACTCTCGCCGTAGGCGGCCTGCACCGCCTGCGCCGACCCGACCTGCGTCGGCGCCTCCTGCTCCACAGTGGCCTGAGGCGGCGCCAGGGGTGCCGTCGACTGCTGCCCGCCTGTGGAGACGTGCTCGGTCCACTGGCTCCCGTCGTAGTAGCGAAGCTCGGCCTGTCCGGTCGGGTCCGGGTACCACGCTGCGTCCGTCATCTCTAACCCTTGCGTTCACGGACCCACATCGGTCCTTCTCGACTCCATCCTGGCATGTGCTTGATGCGCGACTCACCGGTGTTCCACCCGGCCGCCCTAATCTGTGACCGTGACGACCAGGTTCGGGGCGACCGACGTCCACTACCCGCCATCCGGTGGGGGGCATGCCGCCCTGGTGGTGAGTGACGAGCCAGGGTTCGGCTCGATCATCGGGCAACATACGACCTGGCTCGATACCGTCGCCGACTACGCCCCTGGCAGGTTCTACCAACGAGAGCTGCCCGCGTTGGCGGCCGTCCTCGCCGAGGCCGACCCGCTCGACGTACTCAGATGGTTGCGACGCGTCGATCGCCTCGCCCGCGCCGCGCCTCCTGTCTCCGGCGACGAACAGATGATCTAATCAAGGCAACTCAGGCGATCACTCCGAAGTACCGGGCCAGCCAGGTCTGCGAGAAGGGGCCGCCAGTCGCGAGGGTAAGTAATAGCGCCACAGGCGCCTCCAGGAGCGGCGAACGTACCGCCTGCAATCGCAGGCGGTGATTCGTACGCCTCCAAGGAGAACGACCCATGACCGACTCTGTTTCGCTGCCCGACGGCTACGCCACCTGGCTTAGCGACCTCAAGACCCATATCCGCAGCGCACAGCAACAGGCGGCAGTCGCGCTCAACGCAGCCATGATCCGGCTCTACTGGGACATCGGCCACGAGATCGTCGTCAAGCAAGAAGCCGAAGGCTGGGGTAGCAAGGTCGTCGAACGACTCGCCGGCGATCTGCGGCAGGCCTTCCCGGGGATGACCGGATTCTCACGTGCAAACCTGATGTACATGCGCTCGTTCGCGGCGGCCTGGACCCGGGAGGCAATTGTCCAACGGCCGTTGGACAACTTGTCCTGGGGCCACAACATCGAGTTGCTCAGCAAGCTGAAGAACACCGATGAACGGCTGGCGTACGCCGCCGCGGCAGTCGAACACGGCTGGTCCAGGGCCGTGCTCGTCCATCACATCAGCCTCCGGACCCTCGAGCGATCCGGACGAGCGATCAGCAACTTCGAACGTACGCTTCCGCCGGAGACCTCCGATCTCGCTCGAGAGATCGTCAAGGACCCCTACAACTTCGAGTTCCTCGGCATCGGCGGCGAAGCCATGGAGCGCGAGATCGAGAAGGCTCTGGTCGACCACGTCACCGAGTTCTTGGTCGAGCTCGGCGTCGGGTTCGCGTACGTCGGACGTCAGGTTCTGCTCGAGGTCGGCGGAGAGGACTTCTTCATCGACCTGCTCTTCTATCACCTCAGGCTGCGCTGCTACGTCGTCATCGAGCTCAAGGCCGGGAAGTTCAGGCCCGAGCACCTGGGGCAGCTCAACTTCTATCTCGCGGCGGTCGACGGAGAGATGGCACATCCCGACGACGCTCCGACGATCGGGATCCTGCTGTGCCAGAGCCGCAACCAGGTCGTCGCGGAGTACTCGCTGCGCGGTTCAACACAGCCGCTCGGAGTAGCCGAGTATCAGTTGCGGGCCAGCCTGCCGAGTGTCGAGCGACTCCAGCAGGAGTTGAGTGGTCCTGAGTGACGGTCAGGCTCCGAGGGTCTTCAGCTTGTCGAGCATCCGACCCATGTGCGGGTCGAAAGAACTCGGGTCGGCGGCACGGATCTCGGAGGGTGTCCACCAGCGCACATCGGCGTACTCCCGCTCGTCCGGCACCAACGGGGCTTGGTGGTCGTGGGCTAGGACGAACCAGAGGCTGACGTCGGTGTGCGGGTCCGGGCGGTCGGGCCGGGTCGTGGTCACAGTGATGAACAACGGCCGCGGCCCGAGGTCGGAGTGGAACCGTGCCTCGACACCCAACTCCTCGACGCACTCCCGGCGAACGGTCTCGGCGGGATTCTCGCCCGGCTCGACGTGACCTCCCGACGGCAGCCACAGGCCCGACTTGCGGTGGTCTCCCAGCAGGATGTGGCCGCTCACCGGATCGACGAGCAGGAAGTAGGAGACCAGGTGCTTGGCCGGCTCGGTCGGGGCGGTGGTGCGCCGGAACACGTCGTTGGTCACGCACAACCACGCCGACGCGTCGGCGATGTGACCGCTTTCGACCGGGTCGATCGGCTCGATCGAGTCCACCATGATCGTGATGTCGGTCAGCAGTCGGTCCTCCGGGCTCATGGTTGTGGACCATAGAGGCGAGCACCGACATCCCGGCCAGGTGCGGCGCCAGGTGAGTGCGACACGATGTGACGGTTGTCGCAGGTCATTGCGTTGCATGGTTGTGCACCGCTAGCGTTTCGATGTTTCATCCAGATTTCCGTGCGGGGGTACGCAATGACCGAGACGTCGATCAGCATCGACAAAGAGCTGTTGGCCGAGGCGAGGAAGATCGCCGGGACGACGACCAACCAGGCTGCGATCGACCACGCGCTGCGTGACCTCGTCGAGCGTGAGGCCGCCTCGGCGGAGTTCGACCGCATCGTCTCGCGCGAGCTCGGCGACACGAAGGTCACGCTGGAGTTCTGAGCTCGCCGAGCGCGTCCAACGGGACCGGCCAGAAGTCTTGGTCGGTCGCGAGGTGGATGACATCGATCGGCACCGCCGCCACCGCACACGCTCCGTAGAGATGGGCGGCGTTCTTCCGGTCCGGCAGGCTCGGCGGGCCTCCGCCCGGCCGACACAACAGGAGCTCGACCCGGTCGAGGCCCAACTCATCGATCAGGTCGTGCAGCATCGTGGCGACGTTGGCAGCGCCGTCGTCGCCGATCTCGACAGGCACCTTCTCGATCTGGCACAGCTGTGGGAACGGAACGCCGTCTGCCCCGACGAGCATGAACCACAGCCGCGGCTCGGGCCAGCCGAGTGGATTGATCAGGTGTCGCCAGGCGGCCTCGACGTCGGCCTGGGTGCGGAGGACTGGAGCGTACGGAATCTTGTCGGTCATGGGTCAAAGGCACCATGGCCCGTCGAGGAGGACAACGACGATCTCGGCGCCTGTGGATAACTCTGCTCATCCACAGGGTTTCGCCCGCAAGTGGCCCGCCCGCGGCACCTCAGGGCACGAGACGGTGCTCCGGACCCGACCAGCGGCGCCGCAGCCAGCGGTCATGGGAGGCGACAACGATGGTGCCCGGGGTGATTCCGATCGCCTCCTCCAGCTCGCCTGCCAGGGTGAGCGAGATGTGGTTGGTGGGCTCGTCGAGAAGCAGCAGGTCCGGGCCGGTGGCGATGGCGATCGCCAGGTCGAGCCGCCGACGCTGGCCGACGCTCAGCGCGCCGACGGGCCGGTTGAGGTCGCGCGGGTGGACCAGGCCGAGGTCACGTAGCGGCACCTGGGTCGCCAGCACCTCCCCCACCGACTCCAGGTAGACGTCGGAGACCCGGCGGCGCAGGTCCCCGAACTGCGGGTCCTGGGTGAGCTCCTCGACATGGCGCGCGCTGACCTGGACCTCGCCCGAGGTCGGCTTCACGCGCCCGGAGATCACTCCGAGCAGCGTGGACTTGCCGCTGCCGTTGGGCCCGGTGATCAGCAGGTGCTCCCCCGCCATGATGTCGAGGACCGGCAGGCTGACCCGCTCCTCGACCACCAGGTCGCGTACGACGACCATCCTCCCGCTCGTGCCCGCAGCCGACAGCGCGGCGTTGAGGCGCAGGGGCGGCGGTGGCTTGCGTACCTGTGCCTCCTCGGCCTCCTCCAGCCGGCGGTTGGCGTCCTTCTTGCGGCGGGCGACGGTGCGCTCGACGTTGCTGCCCTTGAACTTGTAGATGAACTTGTCGTTGTCGGTCGGGCCGCGGTTGTGGGCGATCGCGTCGTTGCCGATCTTGGTCGCGGTGCGGAGACGCTTGAGCTCGTCCTGCTGTTCTGCGTACGTCTGCTCCCACCGCTCACGAGCGGCCTGCCGAGCCTCCTCGTAGGCGCTCCACCCGCCTCCGAAGAGCCGGCCGCCGGCACCATCGGTGCCGAAGGCGGTCGGATCCAGGTCGAAGAGGCCGGTGGCGACCTCGTCGAGGAAGACGCGATCGTGGGAGGCCATCAGCACGACGCCGGGGAGGTCGCGCAGGAACTCCCCCAGCACCGCGACCGCCTCGTCGTCGAGGTGGTTGGTCGGCTCGTCGAGCAGCAGCGCGTCGGGACGGCGGGTGATCGCGGTCGCCAGCGCCAGCCTGGTCCGCTGCCCGCCGGAGAGCGTGCTGATCGGGCGCTCGCGGTCCAGGCCGCTGAGGCCGAGGCGCTCAGCGGCCAGGATGGCCCGCCTGTCGGCGTCCCACGCGTCATGGGCAACCGCGAAGTCGAGCGCGCTCGCGTACGTCTCGGCGACCGCGGGGTCGTCGAGACGGTCAGCGAGGGTCTCGACCGTGGCGACGGCCTCCCGGAGCGGACGCAGAGTGGTGGCGAGTACGTCCTCGATGCTCGCCGCGTCGCGGAACGGCGGCTCCTGCGGCAGCCAGACGAGGTCGTCGGGCGCCTCGAGCGTGCCTGTGCGTTGGGCGGTGCGCGGAAGCTGGTCTGCGATAGCGCGGAGCAGCGTCGACTTGCCGGCACCGTTCTCCCCCACGAGCGCGATCCGCTCGCCCGGGGAGACGGTGAGGTCTATCCCGGCGAGGACGGAGCCGCTGCGGAAGGAGACGGAGAGGTCGCGGACGACGATCGGTCCGGAAACGATGGAAGATGACATGAGAGCGCTGGCCTTCGGGTTCGAGGACGACCCGCCGGGCATGTGCCTCGGGCGCGGGTCGGAGGTCAGCGCAAGAACTTCATGATGAGTAAAGAATACGCGGTCGACGGCTGCGCAGTCCAACCGATTAACCGCGCAGGATCTTCTCCATCGCCTTGCCCTTGGCCAGCTCGTCGACGAGCTTGTCGAGGTAGCGCACCTGGCGCATGACCGGGTCCTCGATCTCCTGGACCCGCACACCACAGACCACACCGGTGATCAGCTCCGAGCTCGGGTTCAGCTCGGCCGCGGCGAAGAACTCCTCGAAGCTCGTTCCCGCCTCGATGTGCTTCGCGATCGCGTCGTCGTCGAAGCCGGTCAGCCAGGTGATCACCTGGTGCAGCTCGGCCGTGGTGCGGCCCTTCTTCTCCACCTTCGTCACATAGTGCGGGTAGACGGAGCCGAAGGGCATCTTGTAGACGCGCTCGAGGTTATCCACGTTCCCGAGCCTAACCCGGTCGCTCCGCCACGAGCTGGTACATCCCGGCGATGCGTACGAACGGCTCCTGGTCGCACAGCTCGCGCTCGAGCTCGAGGAGACGGTCGAAGTAGGCGCGGTCGTTCTTGGCGTCGTTGTCGGTGAGCAGGTCGTTGGCGATCCTGGTGCCGAAGCGGCCGGTGAGCTCCAGCCCCGCGGCGCCGAGCTCGGCCTCGAGGTCGGCCATCGGGACCTTGCGTACGTCATGGTCGAAGGTCACGGTGCGCTTGGTGTCCGCGCGCAGCTCGGTGAGCGCGGCCTCGGGTCCACCCGTGACCAGCTGGCGCAGCACCATGCTCGCGGGGTTGGGGACCATCACCGAGAGGCGCCCGCCCGGGCGCACGGCGGCCGCGAGGCGGCGTACGTCTCCGGCGGCAGCCGACCGATAATGCAGCACGAAGTGGCACAGGACCAGGTCCCACTCCCCCTCGGGCAGGTCGTCGAGGCCACCGACGAGCGTGATCAGCGACGTGCCCGCATCCGCTGCCCGGCGCTTCGCCTCGGCCAGCCAGGACTCCGAGGGGTCGAGGATCGTGACGTCGTGACCGGCCAGTGCCAGCGGGAGCGCGTCCATCCCGTCCCCGCCGCCGACATCGAGGATCCGCAGCCCCTCACCCAGCTCCGCACACTGGCGCCGGAGAATCTCCTCGATCACGGTGTAGCGGATCCGGCCCCATGGGGTCGCGGTGTAGGCGCGCCACTGCGCGAGCTTGTCGGAGAAGACGTCGGTCATGGCGGTGGAGCCTAACCGGCGTAGGTCTGCTTCCCCCGCAGGTAGGTGGCGACGACGCGACCGGTGAGCTTGCGGTCGTGCCAGGGGTTGTTGCGGGAGAGCGAGAGCGAACGGTCGCGATCCACGACGTAGGTCGCGGCCGGGTCGACCAGGGCCAGGTTGGCCGGCTCTCCGACCGCGATCGGACGCCCGTGCTCCTCGAGGCCGGCGATCCGGGCCGGGGTCGAGGACATGACCCGGGCGACACCGGCCCAGTCGAGCAGGCCCGAGGAGACCATGACGGTCGAGACGACCGAGAGCGCCTCCTCGAGCCCGAGCATCCCGAAGGCCGCGTCGACGAAGGCGTGCTCCTTGTCCTGACGAGCGTGCGGGGCGTGGTCGGTGGCGACCGCGTCGATGGTGCCGTCAGCCAGCGCCGTACGCAGGGCCTCGACGTCCTCGGCGGGGCGCAGCGGCGGGTTGACCTTGAAGGTCGGGTCGTAGCCGGCGAGCAGGTCGGTGGTCAGCAGCAGGTGGTGCGGGGTGACCTCCGCGGTCACCGCCCAGCTGCCGTCCTTCTCCGCCTGCGCCTTCGCCCAGCGCAGCACCTCGACGGTGCCGGCGGTGGAGGCGTGGGCGACGTGGACGCGCGAGCCGGTGTGACGGGCGAGCATCACGTCGCGGGCGACGATGACCTCCTCCGCGACCCCCGGCCAGCCGGGCAGACCGAGCCGCCCGGAGAGCTCACCCTCGTGACAGCAGGCCGAGCCGTAGGGCGCCAGCGACGGGTCCTGGGAGTGCTGGGAGATCACGCCGCCGAACGCCTTGACGTACTCCAGCGCCCGTCGCATCACCCGCGGGTCCGAGACGCAGCGGCCGTCGTCGGAGAAGACCTTGACGCCCGCCCGGGAACGGTTCATCAGGGACAGCTCGGCGAGCTCCTCACCGGCCAGTCCCTTGGTCACCGCGCCGACCGGGAACACGTCGGCCAGCCCGGCCTCGCGGCCGAGGTCCCACACCGAGACCGCGGCCTCGGCCGTGTCGGTGACCGGCGAGGTGTTGGCCATCGCCAGCACTGCGGTGAAGCCGCCGGCGGCAGCCGCCGCTGCGCCCGAGGCGACCGTCTCGGCGTCCTCGCGTCCCGGCTGGCGCAGGTGGGTGTGCAGGTCGACCAGCCCCGGAAGGAGGACGAGGCCGGAGGCGTCAACGACCTCGTCGACGGTCGCGGAGAGCGTGCCGATCTCTCGGATCACTCCCCCGTCGACGTGTACGTCGGTCGGCTCGGCCCCGAGGACGGAGACTCCCTTGATCAACAGGCTCATGCCGCCACCTCCGTGACAGAGCGGAAAGAATACGGACGCGGCGGCATGATGCTCTGATTGCTCGCTCGCTTGCGCTCGTTCATGCGGACTCCTCGCCGGCAAGCAGGTGGTAGAGGACGGACATCCGGATCGCGACCCCGGCCGAGACCTGGTCGAGGATCCGCGAGGAGGCGGCGTCTGCGGCCTCGGGAGAGATCTCCAGGCCGCGGTTCATCGGCCCGGGGTGCAGGATCGGCGCGCCCTCGCGCAGCATGCCGAGCCGCTGACGGGTGAGCCCGTAGCCGACGGTGTACTCCCTCGACGTCGGGAAGTAGCCACCGCTCATCCGCTCCCGCTGGACGCGCAGCATCATCACCGCGTCGACCTCCGGCAACACGTCGTCCAACGAGTAGGAGGTGGCGAACCCGTCGGCCTTGGCCCACTCGGTGATGCCCGAGGGCATCAGCGTGGGCGGGGCGACGGCGGTCACGGAGGCTCCGAGCTTGGTCAGCGACTTCACGTTCGACCGGAACACCCGCGAGTGGGTCAGGTCACCGACGATCGCGATCCGCTTGCCCTCCAGGGAGCCGAACCCGCCGAGCTGGCGCTGGAGCGTGTAGCCGTCGAGCAGAGCCTGGGTCGGGTGCTCGTGCATCCCGTCGCCGGCGTTGATCACGGGGATGTCGAGCCAGCCGGCGACCTGATGGGCCGCGCCGGAGGCCGAGTGACGCATCACCAGGCCGTCGACGCCCATCGCGGTCACGGTCAGCACGGTGTCGCGCAGCGACTCCCCCTTCGAGGCCGAGGACCCCTTCGCCGACAGGTTGATCACGTCGGCCGAGAGCCACTTCCCCGCGATCTCGAACGAGGACCGGGTGCGGGTCGAGTCCTCGAAGAAGAGGTTGATAACCGTACGCCCGCGCAGCGCCGGCAGCTTCTTGACCTCACGCTTCTGGACGTCGTGCATCTCGGCGGCGGTCGCGAAGAGCCGCTGGATCTCCTCCGCGCTCACGTCGTCGATGGACAGCAGATGCTTCGTCATGCCGGAACCCCCTCGAGCTCCACGATGCGTACCTCGTCGATGCCGTCGATCTCCTCCAGGCTCAGCCCGACCCGCTCGGAGCGGGCGGTGGGGAGGTTCTTGCCGACGTGGTCGGCCCGGATCGGCAGCTGCCGGTGGCCGCGGTCGACGAGAACGGCCAGACGTACGACGGCGGGGCGGCCGTAGTCGGCAAGGGCGTCGAGCGCGGCGCGGACGGTGCGGCCCGAGAAGAGCACGTCGTCGACCAGCACCACGGTCTTGCCGTCGATGCCGCCGGGCGGGATCTCGGTGTGGTGCGGAGCGCGCGTGGGATGGGTGCGCAGGTCGTCGCGGTACATCGTCACGTCGAGCGCGCCGTGCGCGACCGGGTGACCCTCGGCGGCCTCGATCCGCGCGGCGATCCGCTTGGCCAGCGGCACTCCGCGGGTGTGCAGACCCAGCAGCACCAGGTCTTCCGCATCGCGGTTGCGCTCCAGGATCTCGTGGGAGATCCGGGTCAGCGCCCGGGAGATGTCACGGGCATCGAGCACGACGCGGCCTTCGGCCGCAGGCTCTTGGACAACATCAGACAAGGTTGTGGTCTCCTTCTCCGCCTCACGGGACGGCTCGTTAAAGGATCGGGCCAACCCTATCCTCACTCCAGGTCGATCAGCACTTTCCCGACGGCACCCGCCTCGACCGCGTCGTGGGCGGCGGCGGTCTCCTCGAGCGGGTAATGGTGAAGGGGTACGCCACCCTCCGGGCCGACCCGCAGCGCCCCTGCCGCCACAGCGGCGGCGACGTCCTCGGCCGCAGCCTGGATCTGCGCCGGCTCGATGCGGTAGAGCTGGAGGAACTGGTAGCGCAGGTTGAGCGAGAACGTCGCCCGCACGGGCAGGGTGAGCTCGTCGCCGCCGTTGTTGGCGTAGATCGCGATCGTGCCGCGATTGGCGATGACAGCGAGGTCGAGGTCGTTGTTGACCGCCGGGGCGACCTCGACGATCTGGTCGACGCCGTCGGGTGCGATCTCGCGGATCTCGGCGGTCGGGTCGCCCTCGCGGTAGTTGACGATGTGGTGGGCCCCCGCGGCCTTCGCCAGCGCCGCCTTCTCCGCGGAGCTGACCGTGGTGATCACCGTCGCTCCCGCCCACACGGCGAGCTGGATGGCGGCGTTGCCGACCGCTCCGGCACCGCCGTGGACGAGGATGGCGAGGCCGTTGAACGACTCGGGGGCCACCCGCTCCACCGCGCCGGAGGTGAGCGCCCGGTGCGCAGTCATCGCCGGGACCCCGAGCGAGGCGCCGAGGTCGTAGGAGGCGCCCGCGGCCAGCTCGACGGCCTTGTGGGCCGGCACCGTCACGTACTCCGCCGCGGTCCCCCAGGCCTGCCCGTGCTGGACCATGAAGAGCCAGACCGGCTGACCGACGACGTGGGTCGTGACGCCCTCGCCGATCTCCTCGATCACGCCGGCGCCGTCCTGGCCGGGGGTCGCCTCGGGAGTCGTGAGGGTCGCGCTGATGCCGGCGCGTACCTTCCAGTCGGTGGGGTTGACCCCCGCCCGCACCAGCCTGACCAGGACCTCGCCCGGGCCGGGCTTCGGCACCGGGCGCTCGGTCAGACGCATGGCGGAGGAGGAACCGTTCTCGGAGTAGACGACTGCGCGCATGACTCCGACGTTAGCGGCCCATGGCTAGAGCGCGTGCGCCATCCCAGCGCAGGCCTTCAGCCACGACATCTTGGTGTCCTCCGAGAGCTGGGAGTACTGCACCGTGGACCCTGCGACGAGCACCGGGTCGAACGGCACCCGGTAGACCCCGCGGGTGCGCTGCTGGTAGACCTCGGTGAGGTCGCGGGCCAGGTTGGTGTCGACCTTCGGGGACGGGTCGGAGAGCACGGTGATCGTCTTCAGCTTGAGGTCGGCGTAGCCCGACTCCTGGAGCGCGTCGAGCATCCACAGGCCGCTGTAGCCGGTGTCCTCGCGCACCGTCGAGGTGACCACCAGCAGGTCGGCGGTGTCGGCCGCGGCCAGCCAGTTCTCGGCACGCATGTTGTTGCCGGTGTCGACCAGGATCACCTTGTAGAAGCGCTCCAGCAGCTGGTGCACCTGCCCGAAGTCGTCGGCGTGGATCTGGCCGGTGACATCGGGCCGCTCGTCGGAGGCGAGCACATCGAAGTGGGCGTCGCCCTGGGAGCGTACGAAGGCACCGAGGTCGCCGATGCGGGACTGGTAGACGTTGTTGAACGCGGCCAGGTTGTCGAGCAGCTCGCGGGTGGTGTTGCGGTGGGTGCTCCGCATGCCGCGAATGCCGAGGGTGCCGCGGGTCTCGTTGTTGTCCCAGGCCACGATCCCGCCACCGCGCACGGTGCCGAAGGTGTAGCCCGCCGCGAGCACGCCGGTGGTCTTGGCGGCGCCGCCCTTGGGGTTGATGAACACGATCGTGCGCGGTCCGTCGAAGTCGCGCTGGATCATCGCCCGGTCCTGCTCGTAGGCGACCTCGTCCTGCCCCATCTTCGGGCTGATCAACCCGCCGGACATCCTGCGGATCGCGCCTCGCCAGCCCCAGGTCGCGGGGCCGAAACCGGCCGACTCCGCGCGCCGGTCGAGGAAGTCGGTCGCGCTGGGGACCTCCTGCCCGTGTACGCCCGGGGGTGGCGGCGTCACCGCCACCGGAGGGGGCGGGGCGGGTGTCGTGGTGACCTGTGGGTTGGTGATGCGAGTCGCCTCCTGACTCGGGTCCGGATGGGGCTGGGTGGGGGGCGTCGTCGGCCTTCCCGCCGTGTTCGGCGGGGGCGGCGTCACCCAGTGCGAGGGTGCGCCGGCCGGCCGGGTGCGCGAGTCCGGCTCGTCGTAGGGGTTGTTCTCCTGCGTCATGCGCTCTCCGAATACGGGTGCTTGGTTACGGCCTCCATCACAGCCTTGGGTCCAAACATACGGTCCCGACCGAAGCAATCGTCGATAACCGGAAAACACACGCGTCGCGCCGCACCCGAAATGACGCTACGCCTGCCCGGAACGGTCCCGGACAGGCGTACGTCTCATGCCGATCAGGCCTTGGCGAGGTCCTTCGCGACCGCGGCGAGCACGCCGTTGACGAAGGACGGCGAGTCGTCGGTGGACAGCTCGGTCACCAGGGCGGTGGCCTCGCTGATCGCGACCTCGGAGGCGACATCGCCGTCGAGGAGCTCCCAGACGCCGAGGCGGAGGACGTTGCGGTCGACCGCGGGCATCCGGGCCAGCGACCAGTCCTTGGCGAAGGCGGCGATCAGAGCGTCGATGCGCTCGGACTCGGCGACCACGCCACGGACGAGCTTGACCGTGAAGGGGTTGTTGGGCACCTCACCCTCGCGGATCTGCTGGTCGAGCAGATCACCGGCGGAGAGTCCACGGGCCTCAGCGGCGAAGAGCAGGTCGAGCGCGCGCTTACGGGCCTTGGTGCGGGCGGTGGCGACGTGAGCCACAGGTCAGCCCTTGACGCGAGAGAGGTAGGAACCGCCCTCGCGGGTGTCGACCTTGATCTTCTCGCCCTGCTCGATGAAGAGCGGCACCTGGATCTCGGCGCCGGTCTCCAGGGTGGCGGGCTTGGTGCGGCCGGTGGCCGAGTCACCCATGACACCGGGCTCGGTGTAGGAGATGACGAGCTCGACCGACGGCGGGAGCTCGACGAAGAGCACCCGACCCTCGTTGGTGGCCAGGATGACCTCCTGGTTCTCCAGGAGGAACCCGGCGCCATCGCCGATGATCTCCGGGTCGACCTCGACCTGGTCGAAGTCCGCCACGTCCATGAAGACGAAGTTGCTGCCGTCGTTGTAGAGGTACTGGAACGAGCGGCGGTCGACCGTGGCGGTCTCGACCTTGGTGCCGGCGTTGAAGGTCTTGTCGACGTTCTTGCCCGACTCGACGTTCTTCAGCTTGGTGCGGACGAAGGCCGGACCCTTGCCGGGCTTCACGTGCTGGAACTCGACCACCTGCCAGAGCTGGCCCTCGATCTTCAGCACCATGCCGTTCTTGAGGTCGTTCGTCGTCGCCATAACCGTCCGTCAGCCTTCGTCTCTTTGACCTGCACCGATGCAGGCTTCAATTGTCAATGTCAGTCAAGGTTCGCAGGGCCCCTGAGGGCCTCGGAGAATCCTATCCGCGAGTCCGCACAGGGCCGAATCAAGCAACGACCGCGGTCTTCCCGGCAAGATCCACCAGAGACAGTACGCCGACGACCAGCGCCAGCGCTCGCAGCACCCACAGCGTGGCGCTCCCCGCGGCCCCCGTCTGAGGCGGGACCGGCCATGCGGCCAGGATCCACCGCTCTGCGACGACGGTCAGCGCGGCACCGTACGCCGCGGGGACCGCCACGAACGCGAGCACCGAGACCACGGCCGGCTCGAGCAGAGTGAAGTCGACGCCGTCGGTGTGCACGAGGAGGTTGCCCACCCCCACACCGGCGGCGAGGGTGACGCTGAGGACCCGGAACCACCAGGGCCCGAACAGCAGCCACCGGATGAGCAGGTAGAGCACCGCGCCGACGACGCCGAGGATCGTGCAGATGACGATGAGGTTCAGCGAGCCGCTCAGGGTGAAGCGCCCCATCTCGAACCCGTCGTCGCTGGTGATCCCGTCGGCCGCCGGAGTCAGCCGGATGAGCAGGAACATCACGACCCGCCCGCCGACGCCGCCGATCAACGCACCGAGCACGCCACCGGCGAGCAGCACGGCGAGAACCCGCGCGAGACCTGTCGCCAGCCGACCCATGGGACCACGGTGGCCCCGGCATCGGCGACCGCCCGGGAACCCCGGGCGGCGATCGCCAATATGGGTCAGGTCAGGCGTCGCCGAGCTTCGCGGCGATGACCGAGAGCGCCTCGTGGTAGCCGTCGATGCCCTTGCCCGCGACGACCGCGACCGCGTGGTCGGTGACCACGCTGGTGTGCCGGAAGACCTCGGGGCGCTGGGTCGGGTCGGAGATGTGCACCTCGACCAGCGGAGCGGTCAGCTGCGCGCAGGCGTCGTAGATGGCGTAGGAGTAGTGGGTCCAGGCGGCGGCGTTGAGCACGACCGGGATGTCCTTGTCGGCCGCGGCGTTGAGCCAGTCGACCATGTCGCCCTCGTGGTTGGTCTGACGTACGTCCACGGCGAAGCCGAGCGCATGACCCCAGTCGACGCACATCGCGGCGAGCTCGTCGTGGGTGGTGTGCCCGTAGATCTCGGGCTGACGCTTCCCGAGACGACCGAGGTTGGGGCCGTTGAGGACCAGGACCGGCTGTAGCTTCTTGCTCACCCGGTCATCCTGTCACGGGCCCCGGGCGGTCTCCGGGCCGTCTCGACACCGGTGACGGCGATCCCAATCTAAGCGCTCACTTATATTGTGCGACACTGGATCCGACACCAGGAGACTCCGACACGAGGATGGCCGATGAGCGAACTCCGCACCAGCACCCAGGCGCGCGGCGACCGCAGCCGCGCCCGTCTGCTCGACGCGGCGGTCCAGGCATTCTCCGCCAAGGGGTTCCACGGCACCAGCACCCGCGACATCGCCACTGCGGCCGGACTGAGCCCGGCCGCGGTCTACGTCCACCACCGCTCCAAGGAGGAGCTCCTGCACGCGATCGCGGTGCGCGGCCACGAGGTGATCCTCGAGGCGGTCACCGACGCAACCCGCGCCGACGCCACGCCCGCCGAGCGGGTCGCGGCCGCCGTACGCACCTATGTCCTCTTCCACGCGCGCTCCCACACGACGGCTCGAGTCATCAACTACGAGCTCGCCGCGCTGACCGAGGAGCACTTCCGGGAGATCGCGGGACTGCGCCGCGCCATCGACACCGTCATGCGTGAGGTCGTCGAGGAAGGCGTACGCAGCGGCGACTTCGACACCCCCGACCCCGCCAAGGCCGCCACCGCCCTGCTCTCGCTCGGCATCGACCTGGCCCGGTGGTACCGCGACGACGGCTCCTGGACCCCGGAGGCCCTCGCCGACTTCTATGCCGACCTGGCGCTCCGCGCCGTCGGCGCCCGCCCCTGACCCCTACAAGGAAGCACCGAGGAGACAACACCGCCATGCGCCGCACCATCTACACCGAGGACCACCAGTCCTTCCGCGAGACCATCCGCTCGTTCATCGAGAAGGAGGTCACCCCCGTCTACGACGAGTGGTACGAGGCCGGGATCGTCCCCCACGACTTCTACCTCAAGCTCGGTGAGCTCGGCGTGTGGGGCATCCAGGTGCCCGAGGAGTACGGCGGCGCCGGGATCGAGTCGTTCAAGTACTCCGCCGTCATCACCGAGGAGCTCGCCCGCGCCGGCGTCTCCTTCGGCGGCTCGAGTACCCACGTCGGCCTCTGCCTGCCCTACCTCCTCAAGCTCGGCACCAAGGAGCAGATGGAGCGCTGGATGCCCGGCTTCGTCGCCGGTGAGGAGATGTGGGCGATCGCGATGACCGAGCCCGGCACCGGCTCCGACCTCGCCGGGATGACCACCAACGCCAAGCTCACCGAGGACGGCAAGCACTACGTCCTCAACGGCGCCAAGACCTTCATCACCGGGGGTGTCAACGCCGACCGGGTGATTGTCTGTGCCCGCACCGCGCCGGCCTCCGCCGACGATCGACGTGGCGGGATCACCCTGCTCGCCGTCGACACCTCGCTCCCGGGCTACGAGGTCGGCCGCAAGCTCGACAAGCTCGGCCTCAAGGTCTCCGACACCGCCGAGCTCTCCTTCACCGACGTGCAGGTCCCGGTCGAGGACGTACTCGGCGAGGTCGGCAAGGGCTTCTCCTACCTCGGCCAGAACCTCCCCGTCGAGCGTCTCGGCATCGCCGTCGGCGCCTACGCCCAGGCCGCGGCCGCCGTCGAGTTCGCCAAGAAGTACGTCGCCGAGCGCAAGGTCTTCGGCACCACCGTCGCCTCGTTCCAGAACACCAAGTTCGAGCTGGCCGCCTGCAAGGCCGAGGTCGACGCCGCCGAGGCCGTGGTCGACCGCGCCATCGAGGCCGAGGATCTCGGCACGCTCACCGCCGCCGAGGCCGCCTCGGCCAAGCTCTTCTGCACCGAGGTCGCCCACCGCGTCATCGACCGCTGCCTCCAGCTCCACGGCGGCTACGGCTACATGAACGAGTACCCCATCGCCCGCCTCTACGCCGACAACCGCGTGAACCGGATCTACGGCGGCACCTCCGAGGTCATGAAGCTAATTATTGCTAAGGACATGGGTCTGTGACCTGCTAGAAGCCCTGCCGAGTCGGCTCGTCATGACGAGCCGACTCGGCATAGGCTCGAGGGCATGACGCCGCGCGAGGACGAGAATCGCCGCTTGCTGCGGGCGCGTGACGTGATGGACCGGCACTACGCCGAGCCGCTCGACGTCGCAGCGATCGCGCGTGTCGCCCATGTGTCACCGGCGCACTTCAGCCGCCGGTTCAAGGCGGTCTTCGGGGAGACGCCGCACCGCTACCTACAGCGGCGGCGGATCGAACGGTCGATGGCGTTGCTGCGGGACACCGCGACCCCGGTCACCGATGTCGCGCTCAGGGTCGGCTTCACCAGCCTCGGCACCTTCAGCCGTACGTTCCGCGACATCGTCGGCACCTCACCGACCGACTACCGCGCCCGGGCCGACAGCCCGGCCGTTCCGGGGTGTGTGACCCGCGCCTGGATGCGGCCGGCGAGCTGAGCAGTTTCGGAGAAGCGCGGGCGTCGAACACGCCGCAGACTGGTCGCATGCTGACCAACATCAACATCACCGGAATCTACGTGCTCGACCAGGACGAGGCGCTCGACTTCTACGTCGGCAAGCTCGGGCTCGAGGTCGGGAGCGACGTCGACATGGGCTTCATGCGCTGGCTCACCGTCCACCTTCCCGGCGACCCCGACCACCAGCTGCTGCTCGAGGTGCCCGGCGGCTCACCCGCCCACAGCGAGGAGACGGCCGCCCAGCTGCGCGACCTGGTCACCAAGGGAGCCATGGGCGCCGTGGTCATCTTCAACACCGACGACTGCGACAAGCTCTACGAGGACCTCGCCGCCAAGGGCGTCGAGTTCACCGACAAGCCGACCAAGCAGCCCTACGGCATCGACTGCGCCTTCCGCGACCCCTTCGGCAACCACATCCGTGCCACCCAGCGTGTCGAGGGCCCCGTCGCGGTCACCGACGAGGACATCGCGCGCTGGTCCGGGAAGTGAGTTGAACCGCGGAAGGAATTTTCCTTCCACGCCGACCGGCACCAGCCGGGCGATCGTGGTCAGCCGGCGACGACCGCGTACGCCTCCCGCAGCTGCTCCTCGGACGGACCGGTGAGGATGCGGGGGGCGGCGAGGTCGTGGAGGACGAGGAAGCGGAGGACGGAGCCGCGGGCCTTCTTGTCGACACGCATGGCACCGATGAGGTCGTCGAAGCCGGCCTCGACGCCGAGCTCCTTGACGGTGGTCGGGAGGCCGACCTTCGCGAAGGTCGGCGCGTGCCGGGCGGCGACGTCGTCGGAGAGGACTCCGGCGAGCCGGGCGAGCTCGGCGGCGTACACGCACCCGACGGCGACCGCGTCACCGTGGCGGATCGAGAAGCCGGAGTGCTTCTCGAGCGCGTGCGCGAGCGTGTGGCCGTAGTTGAGCGTCTCGCGACCGGGGTGGCCGTCGGCGCCGCCGGTCTCCTTCAGGTCCGCGGCGACGACCTCGGCCTTGACCCGGATCGCGCGCTCGACCAACTCGGCCAGGACCGGCGAGTCGGCGGTGATCTTGTCCGTCTCGTCGACCAGGCGCAGGATCTCGGGGTCGGCGATGAAGCCGCACTTGACGACCTCGCCGAGTCCGGCGATCAGGTCGGCCTCCGGCAGGGTCTCGAGCAGCGCGAGGTCGCACAGCACGCCGGCGGGCTCGTGGAACGCACCGACGAGGTTCTTCCCGGCACCGGTGTTGACGCCGGTCTTGCCGCCGACCGCGGCGTCGACCATGGCGAGCACCGTGGTGGGCACGTGGACGACGCGTACGCCGCGCAGCCAACCGGCCGCGACGAACCCGCCGAGGTCGGTGGTCGCACCGCCACCGAAGGTGACGACGGCGTCGGAGCGGGTGAAGCCGCGCTCCCCCAGCGCCTCCCAGCAGTCGTTGGCGACCGCGACCGTCTTCTGGTCCTCGCCGCTGGGCAGTCCGAGGCCGAGCACGTCGTAGTGCTTCAGCAGCTCCTCGAGCACCGGCTCGGCGTACTCGGCGAGCTCGGCGGCGTAGAGGAACGCCACCCGCTCGACGCTTTCACCCAGGAGTCCCTGGAGCCGGCCGGCGAGGCCGGAGCCGATGACGACGTCGTACGCCGCGGCGCTCTCGACCCTGATGACGGTGCTGACGGGTTCGGTCACTTCTACTCCGTGGTGTTCAGCGCGGTGAGGGCGGTGGCGAGCTCGGCGGCGACGTCGTCGGCCGAGCGGCCGTCGGTGTCGACGACCAGCGTCGCGACCGACTCATAGATCGGTGCCCGCTCCTCCAGAAGCGTCTTGATGCGGCCGCGTACGTTGCCGAGCAGCATCGGACGGCCCGAGCCGAGCCCGACCCGCTTGACCGCGTCCGCGACCCCGACGCGCAGGTAGACGACGGTGTGCTCCTTGAGCAGGATCTGGGTCCGATCGGCCAGAACGGAGCCTCCACCGAGGGAGACGACCCCGTCGTGCTCAGCGAGAGCGGCGGCGACCGCGTCGGCCTCGACCGCACGGAAGTGCGCCTCGCCCTCGTCGACGAAGATGTCCTGCACGCTCTTACCGGCGGCCGCCGCGATGTCTTCGTCGGTGTCGCGCAGAGTGACCCCGAGACGGGAGGCGAGCAACGCACCGACGGTCGACTTGCCCGCGCCCATCGGGCCGACGAGCACGACAGCCGGCATCAGAGCCCGGGAAATCAACGCAGCCTCAGGTTCTCGAGGTAGGACTTGGCGTTGCGCGCGGTCTCGGCGACCGAGTCGCCACCGAACTTCTCCAGCGCCGCCTCGGCCAGTACGAGCGCGACCATCGCTTCGGCGACGACACCGGCGGCGGGCACCGCGCAGACGTCGGAGCGCTGGTGGTGGGCGACGGCCTCCTCGCCGGTGGCCACGTCGACGGTGCGCAGGGCACGCGGCACGGTCGCGATCGGCTTCATCGCGGCGCGCACGCGCAGGATCTCGCCGGTCGACATGCCGCCCTCGGTGCCTCCGGAGCGGCCGGAGGCGCGGCGGATGCCGTCAGCAGAGGGAACGATCTCGTCATGGGCCTTGGAGCCCGGAGTCGCGGCGAGCTCGAAGCCGTCGCCGACCTCGACACCCTTGATCGCCTGGATGCCCATCAGCGCACCGGCCAGGCGCGCATCGAGGCGCCGGTCCCAGTGGACGTGGGAGCCGAGGCCCGGCGGCAGCCCGTGGACGACGACCTCGACGACACCACCGAGGGTGTCGCCCTCCTTGTGGGCCTCGTCGATGCGGGCGACCATCTGCTTGGAGCCGTCGGGGTCGAGCACCCGCACCGGGTCCTCGTCCAGGCGCGCCACGTCCTCGGGAGCGGGGACCTCGCGGCCGGGCGTACGGACTCCGCCGATCTCCAGGACGTGGGACACCAACCGGACGCCGATCGCCTGCTCGAGGAAGGCCGAGGCGACGGCCCCGAGCGCGACGCGGGCCGCGGTCTCGCGGGCCGAGGCCCGCTCCAGGATCGGACGGGCATCGTCGAAGTCGTACTTCTGCATCCCGACCAGGTCGGCGTGACCGGGCCGCGGACGGGTCAGCGGCGCGTTGCGGGCCTGGCCGGCCAGCACGTCGGCGTCGACCGGGTCGGAGGCCATCACGGTCTCCCACTTGGGCCACTCGGTGTTGCCGACCTCGATCGCGACCGGACCGCCCTGCGACTCCCCGTGGCGTACGCCGCCGGTGATCCGCACCTGGTCCTTCTCGAACTTCATCCGGGCACCGCGGCCATAGCCGAGGCGCCGCCGGGCCAGGGCATCCGCGATGTGGTCAGAGGTGATCCGGACGTGGGCGGGCAGACCCTCCATCACGGCCGTCAGGGACGGACCATGGGACTCGCCCGCAGTGAGCCAACGCAACATGAGGCCAGTGTTTCATCCCGGTCACGCAACCCCGTGCACCCGGGCTCAAAGCGAGACGGCGAGCACACCGACGAGCATGCCCAGAATCATGAACGGCCCGTACGCCAGGGGCTCGCGCATCGCCGTGCGCGAGCGCTGCGCGACGGCGCGTCCGATGCCCCAGACACCGAAGATCGCCAGCCCTGCCCACAGCCCGACCGCGAGCTGCTCCCAGCCGAGCCGACCGAGGACCAGGCCGACGAGCGCCGCCAGCCGTACGTCGCCGAAGCCCATCGCGTGCGGCAGCATCCGCCACAGCAGCCAGAACACCGAGCGCGCGATCACCAGCCCGGCAAGGGCGCCGAGTGCCGCCGCGGTGTCACGCGTCCAGAGCCACTCGGCGGCGAGCAGGCCGAGCCCGACCGCGGTCGCCACCAGGATCGGCAACTTCGGCAGCCGCTGGACGCGCCAGTCGACATAGGCCAGCAGAACCCAGACAGGTGTGAGCGGCACCAGCGCCACCATCAGTCGCGAGGGCTCCACCCGCCAGGCGAGCAGCCCGGCGAGCGCCGCGGAGACGGCCACCGCAAGAGGCAGGAGCGGGGGCCACCCGGCCACGGTGGCATAGGAGACCGCCGGCGGATCGTCGACCGGCTCGGGGAGCCGGCGAAGCAGTGCCGGCACCCCGAGAGCGAGCAGACCGGCGACGGCCGCACTCACCAGCACGACCGCCCCGGGACTCATGCCGGTGACGGCTCCATACTGGACTCCCTGCTGGCCAGCGCCTTCTCCCCCGCTGCCCGCATCGCGGCGAGAGGTGCCGGCCGGCCGGTGAAGAGCTCGAACTGCAGCACCGCCTGGTGCACGAGCAGGTCCAGACCGCTCACCGCGACGCCAGGCGTCACCGACAGCAGGGGCGAGGGCCACGGGTCGTAGACGACGTCGAAGACGACCGGCGTCGAGGCCCAGCGGTCGATGAGCTCCGGAGTCTGCGCCTTCGCCGGGACCGTGGAGACGACCACGTCGACGCCACTGGTAACCGACTCCCGGGCAGCCGAGTCCAGCGGCAGCACCGAGACGACCGGCTTGCTCGGGTGACGCGAGATCATCTCGATCGTCTCCCCCGCCGCACCCGGGTTCCGCGCCAGCAACGTGATCCGGGAGGCACCCAGCTCGGCCAGCGCGAGGCCCGTGGAGGCCGCAGTCGCGCCGGCGCCCAGGATCGCGCCGGACGTGCAGGAGAATCCCTCGCCCGCGCGCTCCCGAATCGCCGCGACCGCGCCGGGCAGGTCGGTGTTGTCCCCCGCCCAGCCGTGCGAGGAGCGCACCAGCGTGTTGACCGCCCCCACGAGCCGCGCCCGCGGCGACATCGACCGAGCCAGCTCGTACGCCTCCCGCTTGAGCGGCATCGTCACCGACAGCCCACGCCACCGGCTGGGCGGCCAGTCGCCACCGAGGTCGGCAACGTACTTCGCCAGGCCGCCGGCCTGCACGCGCGTGGACGTGTAGGACCAGTCGGACATCTCCAGCTCGGCGTACGCGGCCTGGTGGAGGGTCGGGGAGAGCGAGTGATCGATCGGATCACCCAGGACAGCGCACTTCACTCAGGTCTTCTCCTCAGCAGCTCTTGGACTCGGTTGCGCAGTAGTCCTTGTACTCGGCCTTGAACTTCAAGAACTGGTCATAGTTCTTGGCGAACTTCGTCTCGCCGGTCTTCAGGTTGACGGTCACGTAGTAGTACCAGTCACCTTCCGCCGGGTTGAGCGCGGCCTGGATCGCTTCATCACCCGGTGCACCGATCGGGCCCGGAGGCAGACCCTTGTTGGTGTAGGTGTTGTAGGACGAGTCGACGGATTGCACGTTGACGCCACCGAGCTCGGTGCTTCCAGACTTCCCGAGCGCATAGTTGACGGTCGCGTCGATCTGCAGGAAGCCCGCTTGGCCGGCCGTGCCGGGGTTCTCGACACGGTTGTAGATGACCCGGGCGATCTTCGACATGTCGTCGCCACGACCCTCCGCCTCGACGAGGGAGGCCACGGTCATGATCTGCTCGGGCGTACATGCCTTGCCGCCGCCGCACTTGAGCTGTTTGGCGCGCGCCTCGATGTCGTTGTCACCGAGGGCCTGCTCCCATCGGTCGACCATCATCGCCAGCATCTCGGTCGGCGTCGCGTCGGGCGGGAAGGCGTACGTCGCCGGGAAGAGGTAACCCTCGACGTTGCCCTCGGCGTAGTCGGGCAGCCCGATCGCCTCAGCGTCCTGGGCGGCCTTCTTGAACTCGGCCGGCTTCTTCCCGGTCTTCTCGGCGAGCACCTTGTAGATCGCCTTGGCGCGCGACCCCTCGGTGATGGTGACGTTGACCGTGTCGATGTTCTCCGGGTTGGCGAGGATCTCGACGGCGTCGGCGGCCTTCATCTGCTTCTTCAGCGGGTAGAAGCCGACCTGGACGGTCAGTCCCTCGGCGTTGGCCGCCTCGATGAAGGCGTCGACCGACTCCACGACGCCGATCTCCTTCAGGTTGCGGCCGACCGCTGAGACCGAGTCACCCTCGTGCACCTCGAAGGAGACGGGGTCGGTGCCGGGTCCGGGGTAGTCGGCCGGCGGCGCAACCATGTCCTTGACGTAGTCGATCGCCCGGTCGCCCACGAAGTAGAACCCACCGACGACCACCGCCATGGCCACCAGAACGGCCAGACAGCCACCGAAGCGTCGTTTGCGCTTGGGCGGCTCCTCGTCGAAGTAGGGATCGTGATCGGAGGGACCACCCTCGAAGAAGGCCGGCTGCTGCTGGTAGGTCGGCCTGCCGTAGTCGCCCGGCCGCTGCGGTGGCTCCTGCCGGCCGTAGCCCGGCGGGGGCGTGCCGGCACCGGGCACCGGACGAGGCCCCGGGCGCCGACCCGGCTGGCCCTGCTGCGGAGGCATCTGACCCGGCATCTGCGGCGGCATCCGGCGTGGGTCGCGGGGATCCTGCGGAGGCTGCTGCCGTGGCGGGTGGCCACCGCGCGGATCGCGACCATATGACCCCTGGCCAGGGCGACGCGGGTCGCGCGGGTCCGGGGGGTAGTAGCGCTCACTCAATGACCGACCTCAACGATCTCTCCAGGCGCGGTCCCCGAAGCGCGCTCACTGTCCAATGCGTGTTGCAGGATCACAACCGCCGCGGCCATGTCCACCACGGCTCGGCGGTCCTGGCCCTTGCGCCCCCGGTCTCGGAGCATAGCCTCCGCGGAAACTGTGGTGAGTCGTTCGTCGATGAGGCGAACCGGGACCGGGGCCACTCGCCGCGCCAAGGACGCGGCGAAGTCCCGGACCTTAGCAGTCGCCGGGTTCTCCCCTCCCTTGAGGGACCGGGGCAGCCCGACGACCACCTCGAGCATCGTCGACTCCTCGGCGATCTCGGCGACGATCGCCTGCAGACGCGCGAGGTCTCCGCGACCCTTCTTGACCGTCTCGAGCGGCGTCGCCAGGAACCCCGTGGGGTCACTCCTGGCGACGCCGATCCGGGCGTCGCCAGGATCGAGACCGAGGCGTACGCCGTGCCGCATCAGGCTTGCGCGACCAGCGTCGGGACCATCCCGAGCGCGGTGTCGATCTTGGAGACGTCGGTGCCGCCGCCCTGGGCGAAGTCCGGCTTGCCGCCGCCACGACCGCCGACGACCGGCGCGAGCTCCTTGATCAGGTCACCCGCCTTCACGCCCTTGGCGATGCCAGCCGAGTTGACCGCAGCCACGACCGCGACCTTGTCGTCGGCGTCACCGATGAGGACCACAGCCGCCGGCGCGTCCCCGAGCCGGGCGCGTACGTCCTGGGCGAGCGTGCGGGCGTCGCCGCCGCCCACACCCGGGACCCGCTGGGCGACGAGCTGGACGCCGTTGACGTCGACCGCGGAGGCCGCGATCGAGCCACCGGAGGCGAGCAGCTGTGCCGTACGCGCCCGGGCGATCTCCTTCTCGGCGGCCTTGAGCCGCTCCATCAGGTCGGAGACCCTGCCGACGACGTCGTCGGACTTCGTCTTGAGCAGCAGGTTGAGCTCGGAGACCACGTCGCGCTCACGGGCGAGGTAGTTGAAGCCCTCGACGCCCGTGTATGCCTCGATGCGCCGGTTGCCGGAGCCGACCGAGGCCTCGGAGGTGACCACGATCGTGCCGATCTGGGCGGAGTGGTCCACGTGGGTGCCGCCGCACAGCTCGCGCGACCAGGGGCCGCCGATCTCGACGACTCGCACCTTGGAGTCGTCGTAGGTCTCGCCGAAGAGCGCGATCGCGCCCCACTCCTTGGCCTGCGGGAGCGTCATGTAGTCCCACGAGACCGGCAGGTCGGCCCGCAGCGCGTGGTTGGAGACCTCCTCGATCTCGTGCATCTGCTCGGGGGTCAGGCCCTTGGTCCAGCCGTAGTCGAGACGCAGGTAGCCGGGGCGGTTGTAGGAGCCCGACTGCAGCGCGGTCGGACCGAGCACCTCGCGCAGCGCCGCGTGCACCACGTGGGTGCCGGAGTGGGCCTGGCGGGCGCCGAGACGCCACTCGGGGTCGACCTGCGCGTGCACGAGCGACTCGCCGGCCGACCCGTGTGCAGAGAACTCGCCGTCGACGACCCGGACCTGGTGCACCACGAGGCCCTTGACCGGCCGCTGCACGTCGACGACCTCGAGCCGGCCGCCGTCGAACTCGATGATGCCCGCGTCGGCGGACTGGCCACCGGACTCGGCGTAGAACGGGGTGCGGTCGAGGACGATCTCACCGATCTCCTCGGGGCCGAGCACGTCGACCGGCTTGCCCTCCTTGAGGAGGGCGATCGCCTTCGACTCGGTGTCGAGGGTCGTGTAGGCCTGCCAGTCGGTCGGCCCGTTGCTGTCGAGGATGCCGCGGTAGACCGACACGTCGGCGTGCTGGCCCTTCTTGGCGCGCGCGTCGGCCTTGGCCCGCTCACGCTGCTCGGTCATCAGCCCGCGGAAGCCCGGCTCGTCGACCTCGAGGCCCGCCTCGGCGGCCATCTCGAGGGTCAGGTCGATCGGGAAGCCGTACGTGTCGTGGAGCTGGAACGCCTTGGCGCCCGTGAACGTGGTGGATCCGCTCGACTTCACCTCGGTCGCGGCCAGGTCGAAGATCTGGGTGCCGGCCGCGAGGGTCTTGCGGAAGGCCTCCTCCTCGGCGTCTGCGACCCGCTTGATGCGGTCCCAGCCGGTGTGCAGGTCGGTGTAGGTCTCCCCCATCTTGTCGCGGGAGATCGGCAGCAGCTCCGGCATCGCCGGGTCCTCGTAGCCCAGCAGGCGCATGTTGCGGATCGCGCGGCGCATCAGCCGACGCAGGACGTAGCCACGGCCCTCGTTGCCGGGGGTCACGCCGTCGCTGATCAGCATCAGCGAGGAGCGCACGTGGTCGGCGACCACGCGGAAGCGGACGTCGTCCTCGTAGGAGGCGCCGTACTTCTTCCCGGTCAGTTCCATCGCCTTCTCGATCACTGGGAAGACGACGTCGGTCTCGTACATGTTCGCCTTGCCCTGCATCAGGTAGGCGACACGCTCGAGGCCGAGGCCGGTGTCGATGCTCTTCTGCGGCAGGGCGCCGTCGATGTCGACGTCGTACTTGGACCGCGCCGCGACGACGTTGTCCTGCATGAAGACCAGGTTCCAGAACTCCAGGTAGCGGTCGCCGGCGTCCCAGTCACGATCGGCGCCGAACTCCGGGCCGCGGTCGATCAGGATCTCCGAGCACGGACCGCCCGGTCCGGGCACGCCCATGGACCAGTAGTTCTCGCTCGGGGGCAGCCGCACGATGCGGTCGTCGGGCAGGCCGGAGATCTTCTTCCAGAGCGCGACCGCCTCCTCGTCGCCGTTGAGCACCGAGGGGTAGAGGGCAGACTCGTCGAAGCCGAAGCCGCCGTCGGCGACCGACTTGGTGACCAGCTCCCAGGCGAGCGTGATCGCGCCCTCCTTGAAGTAGTCACCGAAGGAGAAGTTGCCGCACATCTCGAAGAAGGTGCCGTGCCGGGTGGTCTTGCCGACCTCCTCGATGTCGGGCGTGCGGATGCACTTCTGCACCGAGGTCGCCCGGTCGTAGGGCGGAGTGGCCTGACCCAGGAAGTAGGGCTTGAAGGGCACCATGCCTGCATTGACGAAGAGCAGGTTGGGGTCGTCGAGCAGGAGCGATGCCGACGGCACCACCGTGTGCTCGCCGACACTCGTGTTCTCGGCGAAATGCGCCGTGAAACGGCGGCGGATCTCCGCCGTGCTCAACCACTCCATCAGGGGGTACTACCTTCCGTGTTCTGCCTCGGGTCCTCGGTTGGCCCGTTCAATCCAAGTGTCTGCTGCTCGGCACCTGCGGCGCCAATCTGTTTCGGACCCGCGGTCCTGGCCTCGATCCACTCGCGCAGCTCGAGCTCCTTCTCGGCCTTGCCGGTGGCCAGCTCGTCGCGGAAGATCCGCGCGCCGACGCCGAGCGCCTGGGCCCGGTCGCGCAGGCCGTCGGCGGTGAAGGCCTCCGCGGCCCGCCGCCCCTTGACCATCGCGTACACGCCCGCACCCGCACCGACCACGAACCAGATCGCGCCCCTCATAGGGAGTCCTCCATACGTACGTCCTCGTCAACTGCCGCGCGCTGGCGCGCACGGTATTCGCGCAGCGCCTCGCGCATCTCGCTCTTCCGGTCCTTGCGTGCCCGCTTGACCTCGCGGTGCATCTCGTAGCGGATCTTGAACCGCACCTCGGGCGAGAGCGCCCGGCGCACCCCGTGGACCAGCGCGGCACTGTGCACCACGGTCTCCCGGAACACGGCGTCCGCGAAGGCGGGTGCGGTCAACGTACGCTGCACCACCTGCTCCACCTCGGCAGGCTCGCCGTCCTCCCCGAGGGAGGTGATCACATACTCTCTCTCGGCGACGTCCCGGCGCCGCCGTCGCCCGGCCGGCTCGGGCGGGGTCAGCCGCTTCTCCAGCGCTTCGAGCCGCTCGCGCAGCTCGGCCTCGCTGGCCTCGGCCTCCTCGAGCCGGCGCCGCGCGGCTCGGCGCGCCCGGAGCGCGAGCAGCACGGCCACCAGCGAGATGAGGACCAGGACCCCCACCGCGGTCAGCGTCGCCACCAGCGCCCACCCGGGCATGCTCGAGTTCGTCATGGTGCGCCTACCCTATCCATCCTGTCCGCGCACGATTTTCCGGACACGCTCCCAACGTTCCTTCACTCCGGCTTCGGCTCCGTGGGTGGTCGGCTGGTAGTACTCCGCATCCGCCACAGCGTCGGGTGCGTACTGCTGCGTCGCGATGCCGAACGGCTCGTCGTGGGCGTACTTGTACGCCTCCCCGTGCCCGATCTTCTTCGCGCCCTCGTAGTGGGCGTCGCGCAGGTGTGGCGGGACGTTGCCGATCTTCCCGGCCGAGACGTCGGCGCGAGCGGCGAAGATGGCGTTGGTGACCGCGTTGGACTTCGGCGCGACGGCGAGGGCGATCGTCGCGTGCGCCAAGGTGAGCTGGGCCTCGGGCATCCCGATCAGCTGCACGGTCTGGGCCGCGGCGACCGCGGTCTGAAGCGCCGTCGAGTCGGCCAGGCCGATGTCCTCAGAGGCGAGGATCATCAGCCGGCGGGCGATGAACCGGGGGTCCTCCCCCGCCTCGATCATCCGCGCCAGGTAGTGCAGCGCCGCGTCGGCGTCCGACCCACGCACCGACTTGATGAAGGCGCTGACCACGTCGTAGTGCTGGTCGCCCTGCCGGTCGTAGCGCACCGCCGCCTGATCGACCGCCCGCTCGGCGGCCTCAAGGGTGATCTTCCCACCCGACGCAGCTCCCGCAGCGGCCTCCAGATACGTCAGCGACCGGCGCGCGTCGCCGCCGGCGAGGCGTACGAGATGGTCGAGCGCCTCGTCCGTCAGTGTCACCGAGCCGCCGAGGCCACGCTCGTCCTCGACCGCCTTCAGCAGTACGCCACGGATGTCGTCGTCGGTGAGCGACTCGAGCCGCAGCAGCAGCGAGCGCGACAGCAGCGGCGAGATCACCGAGAAGAAGGGGTTCTCCGTGGTGGCGGCGACCAGCGTGACCCAGCGGTTCTCCACGCCCGGCAGCAGCGCGTCCTGCTGCGCCTTGCTGAACCGGTGGACCTCGTCGACGAAGAGGACCGTCTCCTTGCCGGTCGCGACCAGCTCGGCGCGGGCCGAGTCGATCGCCGCGCGAACCTCCTTGACCCCGGCCGAGACCGCGGAGACCTCGACGAACCGACGGTCGGTGGAGCGGCTCACGATCGAGGCGATGGTCGTCTTCCCGGTCCCCGGCGGCCCCCACAGCAGCAGCGAGAGCGACTGCCCGCCCTCCACCACCTGGTGCAGCGGCGACCCGGACGCCTTGAGCGAGCTCTGGCCCACGAGCTCCTCGAGCGTACGCGGTCGCATCCGGACTGCCAGCGGCGCTGCCGCATGGTCGCTGTGACTCAGCGACCCGCCGCGCGAGGCGCCGGCAGCAGCCCCCATCTCAAACAACCCGTCCACACGCCAACCCTAGTGGCCGGCACCGACAGACTCAGCCGACAGGGTGGGGGGTCAGGTGAGGCGTACGCGTGGGTCGAGCACGCTGTAGAAGAGGTCGACCAGGAGGTTGGTGACCACGATGATGAAGGCGGAGATCAGCGTGGTCGCCTCGATGACCGGCAGGTCGCTCTGGCTGACCGCGTTGAGTGCCCGCAGACCGAGGCCGGGGATGCCGAAGATGAGCTCGGTGAAGATGGTGCCCGTCAGCAGCGATCCGAAGTCGATGCCGAAGATCGTCACGATCGGCACGACCGCCGCGCGCAGCGCGTGCTTGTTGACGATCCGCCGCTCCGGAAGGCCCTTGGCGCGCGCCGTCCGGACGTAGTCCTGGTTGAACGACTCGATCATCGAGCCGCGGGTGAACCGGGCGTACTTCGAGGAGTTCACCAGGCCGAGCGCGAGCCAGGGCAGCATCAGGCCCCACGCCCACTTCAGAGGCGATTCGGTCAACGGGTGGTAGCCCTCCTGCGGGAAGATCCCGGCACTGACCGCGAGATAGAGGAACGCGAGCAGGACGAACAGATAGTAGGGAATCGACTCGATCACCAGCGTCGCGCCGATGACGGCCTTGTCCGCCGAGGTCCCCCGGCGTCTGGCCGCGAACATCCCGATGGGCACGCCGATGAGCAGGATCGTGACGCCGGCGCCGACCGCGACCGAGACCGTCGGCCCGATCCGGTCCTTGATGTCGTCCCAGACGTTGACCCGGTAGATGAAGCTGACCCCGAAGCACGGGGCCTCACAGTCGTACGCCTCGGAGCCGAAGGCGATCTCGCGACCCGTGAAGATGCCGGTCATGTACTCGGTGTACTGAACATGGAGCGGCGCATCCAGGTTGAGCGCCTCCCGGATCGCGTCCTGTCGCTCCGCGGTGCACTTGGGCTCCGGGCACATCGCGTCCGCCGGGTCGCTCGGGCCATAGGTGAAGAGCGCGACGACCGCCACCGAGATCACGAACAGCACGAGAATCGCCGAGATCAACCGGCGTACGACAAAACCGATCATGGGACGGAGGTCTCGCTTCCTAGAAGGTGTCCACGGGCGCTGGCCCAGAGTTGCGGTGTCCTGTGTGCGGGTCCGGCCGGCGTGGGGTGTGCACCCACGCCGGCCGGATCACCTCACTTCAGGTACATGATGGAGAAGCTCGGCATGCCCTTGACCGGGTCGTTGACGACCCCGCCGACCTGCGAGCCCTTGATGAAGGCGTTCGCGTCGTAGCCGGCGTTGATCTCGACCATGTAGGTCTCCTGCATCCACTTGTCGAACTCGCCCCAGGCCGCGGGAACCTCGTCGGCGTCCATCTTCAGGATCTCGGCCTGCTTCGCGTCAGCGTCGGCCTCCTTGAAGTTGGTCGGGTTCGGCATGCCCGGCTTGTTGGCGTTCGAGCCGATCCACTGAGCCGGGAACCACGAGCCGCCCGAGGGCCAGTCGGAGCACCAGCCGCCGTAGCGAAGGTTGATCGGAGCGTCCAGGTTGCTCTGGTCGTCGCGGTAGGTCTCGTCGGTCGAGGCCACCGGGGTCGCCTTGAAGCCGGCGGCCTCGAAGCCCTTGACCATCTGGTCCTTCTTGGCCACCGACTGCTCGTCGTCTCGCTCGTAGTACCACTTGATCTCGAAGCCCTCGGCGCCGGCCTCCTTCAGCAGCGCCTTGGCCTTCTCCGGGTCGGTGGTCTGACCGTCCTGGCCCTTCGGGTACTGGTACTCGACCCGACCCGCGGTGCCCGGGGGCAGGAGCGAGGTGCCGGGCTGGATGGTGACGCCGATGATCTCACCGGAGGCCTTCCAGGCAGCCTGGTAGGGGTAGGCCCAGCTGATGGCCTCGCGCACCTTCTTGTCCGTGATCTTGGTCTGGTCCGGACGGTACATGTAGGTGCACGGCGAGGTGCCCTCGACGAGGTTGTCCGGCGCGCTCTCCTTGATCGACTTGTAGGTCGGAGGCGTGACGTCGTCGTACGTCATCATCGTCTGCGCTGCGCCCTTGTCGCCGAGGATCTGGTTCTCGAGCTTCGCGGTGTCCTGGGCGAACTTGAAGTCGAACGCGTCGGCGGCCTGGAACCGGCCGGGGTCGGTGTCGGGGTCCCACTGGTCGTTCTTGACCAGCGTCAGCGAGGTGCCGGGCTTGTAGGACTCGAACTTGTAGGGCCCGGTGGACATCGGGTGGCTCTCGTAGGCCAGCGGGTCCTTGTCCTTGGCCTTCGGGATCGGCGAGAAGACCGGGAACGAGGCGTAGTAGTCGAGCTCGGGGAACGCCTGGGCGAGGTGGATGATCACCTTGTTGCCGTCGGCCTCGACGCCGTCGTAGTCCTCACCGCCGTACCAGCCGGCGCTGGGGTCGTAGTCGGCGAGCTTCTTCAGCTCCGCGTCGGTGTCCGCGAACGGGCCCTTGTACTTCTGACCGTCCTTGAAGAACGTCGTCTGGTAGGTCGGGCCGTCGGTCAGGGTGTCGGTCGCGAACGAGCGCTTGATGCCGTAGACGACGTCCTCGGCGGTGACGTCGGTGCCGTCCTCGTACTTGATCCCGTCCTTCAGCTCGAAGGTCCAGGTCAATCCGTCCTCGGAGACTTGACCGAGGTCGGTGGCGAGGTCGGGGACGAGGATGGAGTCGCCGCTCTCCTCGTCGTAGACGTACTGCGTCAGCGAGCGGGTCACCAAGCCGGACATGATCGCGCCCGAGTCGGTGTAGTAGGTCCGGGTCGGGTCGAGCGTGGCGGGCGCGTTGTTCGACAGCACCGTGATCGTGCCGCCCTTCTTCGCGTCGGACGGGATCTCCAGCGGCCCCTCGGCCGTGGCGTCCTTGCCGGCTCCGGCTCCGCCGCCGGCCTTGAACTCGCCGGCCGGGTCCTCGCCACCGCCGCCCCCGCCACCACAAGCAGCGGTGAGCGTCAGCGCAGCGATCGCACTGGCGGCGATCACTGTTCTCTTCAATTGCATCGTAGGTGTCCACCTTCCATGGTTGATGCCTCTCTCCGACGACGTGCTCACCGGAAAGACTTGGGGTCGAAGGCGTCGCGGATGGCGTCTCCGAGCAGGTTGAGCGCGAAGACCAGGACCACGATCCCGACGATCGGCGCGTAGAGGTACAAGGGGTACTCGTCGAACCAGCTCTGGGCGCGCAGGATCGTCTGTCCCCAGGACGGGCGTCCGGTCACACCGACGCCGAGGTAGGCCAGCGTCGCCTCCGCGGCGATCGTGGCCGGCAGGCTCAGCGAGAACGAGACGACGATCGGCGCCACCAGGTTGGGCAGCAGCTCCTTGAACAGGATCCGATGGGTCGGCATCCCGAGGACGTGGGCAGCCTCGATGAACTCGCGCTCACGCAGCGAGATCACCTCACCGCGGATCAGCCGGGCCAGGCCCATCCATCCGAAGATCGAGAGGATCACGATGAGCGCGATCAGCGAGGCGTTGTCGAGCATCGCCGGGTTCTCCCGCCAGCGCTCCACGAGCATCGGCGAGATGGCGATCGCGACCAGCAGGAACGGCAGCGTGAGAAAGAGGTCGATCACGAACGTGATCACCCGGTCGCCCCAGCCGCGGCTGTAGCCCGCGATCAGGCCGAGCACCACGCCGACGACGGTCGAGACGACCGTGGCGATCGTGGCGACCAGCAGGGACGTACGCGCGCCGTAGAACCACTCCGCGAGCAGGTCGTTGCCGGAGTTGGGCTCCAGGCCGAGCGGCGCCTCCCAGGTGAACCCGTAGTTGGGCGGGCCGATGACGGGGTAGTTGAACGAGTCGGTGTCGGCGACCGGGTCACCGGCACGCACCTCGACGCCGAACAGCTTGCACAGCAACGGCGCGAAGATCGCGATCAGGACGAAGAGCAGCACGATCCCGGCACAGATCATCGCGACCTTGTCCGAGAGGAGGCGGTCCATCGCGATCCGCATCGGCGAACGGCCGGCGACATCGCCCGTCCTCGGTTCCGGATTGATCTCGGGATCAGGACCCTGGATCAACACTTCGGACACAGTCATACGCTCGGATCTCCGTTCGATGCCAAGGCTCGGTACGCCCAAGACCAGACCACTTCGCGCGGCCCCGAGCCAGCGCGCTGCATCAAGTTATGCCAAGTTGCAGCGGTTCGGGCGGGACTACAGGTAACGGTTCGATACCGACGGTGACGTGTGACACACACGTAACAAAGACGGCCCGCAGCCAAAGGCTGCGGACCGTCTTTCGTAATCTCGCCGAGACGCGGGAGATTCTCAGGCGCGACCCCGCGAGTTGTTCGCCAGGTCGTACCAGGTGTCGGCGTACCCGGGACCGTCGCCCGGGACCTCGGCCGGGCTGGCGCCCGGGTCCGGCGCACCGAACTCGTCGACGCCCAGGAGCGGCGCGGTGATCGGCTTCTCCGGGTGCTGGTGGATCTCACCCGGGAAGTGGCAGGCGACCTTGTGCTTCTTGCCGATCTGCAGCAGCGGCGGCTCGACCACGGAGCAGATGTCCTTGGCGAGGGAGCAGCGGGTGCGGAAGTGGCAGCCCGAGGGCGGGTTGATCGGCGAAGGTACGTCGCCCTCCAGCCGGATCCGCTCACGACGGCCGCCGATCGCGGCCTGCTTCACGTCGGGCACAGCGGAGAGCAGCGCCTGGGTGTAGGGGTGGTGAGCGTGCTCGTAGATCGACTCGCGGTCACCGATCTCCACGATCTTGCCGAGGTACATCACCGCGACCTCGGGGCAGAAGTGACGAACGATGGCGAGGTCGTGCGCGATGAACAGGTAGGAGATGTCGAACTCCTTCTGCAGGTCCTGCAGAAGGTTGATCACCTGGGCCTGGATCGACACGTCCAGCGCGGAGACGGGCTCGTCGGCGACGAGCAGCTTCGGCTGCAGGGTCATGGCCCGGGCGATGCCGATGCGCTGACGCTGGCCGCCGGAGAACTCGTGCGGGTAGCGGTTGTAGTGCTCGGGGTTGAGCCCGACGAGCTCGAGCAGCTCCTGGACCCGGCTGAGCACCTTGTCCTTGGGCACCATGTTGTGGATCCGCAGCGGCGCGCCGATGATCGAACCGACCGTGTGCCGCGGGTTCAACGAGGTCGACGGGTCCTGGAAGATCATCTGGATCTCCCGGCGCATCGGGTGCAGCTTCCTACCCGAGTAGTTGGCGATGTCGGTGCCCTCGAAGTTGATCTTCCCCTCGGTGGGCTGGTAGAGCCGCGTCACCATCCGCCCGGTGGTGGACTTGCCACAGCCGGACTCACCGACGAGGCCGAGGGCGCTGCCCTTGGCCACCTCGAAGGAGACCCCGTCGACGGCCTTGACGTGCCCGACCGTACGCCGGATCACGCCGCTGCCCTTGACCGGGAAGTGCATCTTCAGATTCTCGACCGAGAGCACGGTCTCCGTGCTCGCCGGCGCGACCGAGGCCGCGGTGGCAGTCGTGGTGTCGCTCATCAGTCCTCCACCAGGTCAGGGGCGATCTCGGGCAGGATCTCTGCCACGTAGACCTCGTCGGCGTTCTTGATGTGGCACCGCTTGGTGTGGTTGCCACCGCTGCTGGCCGGGGTGAGGTCGGGAAGGGTCGTCCGGCACAGGTCGCCGCCCACCTTCGCCACGTGGTCACAGCGCGGTTCGAAGGCACATCCCGGCGGTGCGTTGAGCAGCGACGGGGGGTTGCCTCGGATCGGGATCAGCTTGGCCTCGGTCGACGCGGTCAGGTCCGGCACGCTGGAGAGCAGTCCCCAGGTGTAGGGCATCTGCGGGTGGGTGAGGATCTCCTTGCACGGGCCGTACTCGACCGCCCGGCCGGCGTACATCACGAGTACGTCATCGGCCATCTCCGCCACGACACCGAGGTCGTGGGTGATGATGATGACCGCCGCGTCGAAGTCGCGCTGCAGGTCCTGGAGCAGGTCGAGGATCTGCGCCTGGACGGTCACGTCCAGCGCGGTGGTCGGCTCGTCGGCGATGAGCAGGCTCGGGTTGTTGATCAGTCCCATCGCGATCATCGCGCGCTGGCGCATACCGCCGGAGAACTGGTGCGGGTAGTCGTCCACACGACGGTCGGGCTGCGGGATGCCGACGCGGTCGAGCATCTCGATGGCGCGCTTGCGCGCCTCCCGCTTGGTCACGTTGTTGTGGACCTGGTAGGCCTCCATGATCTGGTTGCCCACCGAGTAGTAGGGGTGCATCGCGGAGAGCGGGTCCTGGAAGATCATCGCCACGTCGCTTCCGCGGCGCTTACGCATGTCCTCGTTGCTCACCTTGAGCAGGTCGACCCCGTCGAGCATGATCTCGCCGCTGAGGATGGCGTTGGTGCCGCGGTGCAGCCCCATGATCGCCGAGCTGGAGACCGACTTGCCGGAGCCGGACTCACCCACGATGCCGAGGGTCTTGCCGCGCTCGAGCTCGAAGGAGAGGCCGTCGGTCGCCTTGACGATGCCGTCGGAGGTGGAGAAGTGGACCTTCAGGTCCCGCACCGAGAGGAACGCGCCATCGTTGGCGGGCGTCGTCTCGGGCGTCATGGAAAGGTCAGTCATGGATCAGATCCTCCTCAGGCGACGCGCACGCGCGGATCGATGAAGGCGTACAGGACGTCGACGATGATGTTGGCGAGGATCACCAGAGCCCCGAGGAGCAGCACCAGGCCCACGATGGTGGGAAGGTCGAAGGTCTCGTTCGCGGTCACCGCGAGCTTTCCGAGACCGTAGTAGTTGAAGACGTCCTCGGTGATGATCGCGCCGCCGAGGACGGCAGCGAAGTCGAGACCGAACATCGTCACCAGCGGGGTCAGCGCCGCGCGCAGCGCGTGCTTGAACAGCACCTTGCCGCTCTTGACGCCCTTGGCCTTCGCGGTGCGGATGTAGTCCTCGCTCATCGACTCGAGCACGAACGCCCGGGTCATGCGTACGTAGCCCGCCATGTAGACCACCGCGAGCGTGAATCCGGGCAGCGTGAGCTGGACCAGCCATTGCCAGACACCACCCTCGGCTATCGACACGTATCCCGGCGCGGGGAAGATCCCCCACTTGATGGCTACGAAGTTGATCAGCAGTGCTCCCACGAAGAACGTCGGGAACGCATAGAGCGCCAGCGTTGCTCCGACGACGCCACGATCGAGGAGAGAGCCCTTGACGATCGCGGCCAGCACGCCGAACAGAACACCGAAGACGACCCAGATGGTGACCGCGACCATGGCGATCGAGATCGAGATCGGCGCTGCCTCGGCGATCTCGTCGTTGACCGTCATCTGCAGCTGCTGGGAGTAGCCCAGGCAGGGCGCCGCGCACTCGGTGACCAGCTCGGGGTTGGCCTCGCGCATCGCCTCGTCGGCGGGGTACTCGCGGCCGACGACGACGCCCTTGGCGAAGTTGCCCCACTGGACCAACAGCGGCTGGTCGTAGCCGAGGGCCTGACGGGTCTCCTCGATGCGCTCAGGGGGGCAGTTCTTGCCGCAGGAGAACTGTGCCGGGTCGACCGGGTTCTTCATGAACAGTGCGAAGACGATGAAGCTCATCGCCACCAGCATGAGCAAGCCGACGATCACGCGCCGGATGATGTAGGCGACCATCGGTGGGTCTCACCTTCATTGGGATCGGCCGGACCACCGTCGTGGGGTGTCGTCCGGGGGGAATCGTGTCCAGGTACAAGGGGGGAGGCGGGGCTCTGGCGAGCCCCGCCTCCAAGGTCGGAACGGCTCAGGGCCGTCCGACGGTGTTGCGGAGCTGAAGGATCAGTCCTCGACGTCGATGGTCGCCAGGTCCGGGTAGGACGAGGAGGCATCGGTCGTGACGAAGCCCTTCACCTTGGAGCCGTAGACCCAGTTGAAGGTCGCGATCTCCAGCGGGATGTAGGCGACGTCCTCACCCATGACCGCGTCTGCCTCCTGGAGGAACTTGTTCTGCTCCTCGATGGTGGCGGAGTTGGCGGCCTGGTCGAACAGCTTGTCGACCGCAGGGTTCTTGTAGTTGCCGTAGTTCTGACCGTTGGTGGTCTTCTCGATCTGACGGCTGTCGAACAGCGCGGCAGTGACGGTCATCGCGGAGCCCCAGTCGGCACCCCAACCGCCCCACATCACGTCGGCCTTGTTGGAAGGCTTCTGGATGTTGGAGTAGTAGACGTCGCCCAGCGGGTCCAGGGTGACCTTGAAGCCGGCGGCCTCCCAGCCCTCGACCAGAGCGGACGCCTGCTTGTCGGCGGTGTCGCTCTGCGGGTAGGTGAACGTGATCGGGTACGGCGTCTTGACACCGGCGTCAGCCAGGGTCTTCTTCGCCGCGGCCGGGTCGCCCTTGAGGTTGCGGTCCTTGTACGCCGGGTTGGCGACGTAGCCCGGAACGGCCGGGTTCACGATCGAGTCGGCCGGGGTGTAGGCCTTCTCGCCACCGCCGGCGGCGATCCAGGACTCGACGTCGGTCGCCTGGGCCAGCGCCTTGCGGACGTTCGGGTCCTTCATCTGGTTCTGGTTCGGCACCAGGTAGTCGACGTAGGGCGACTGGACCTGGACGTAGCGGTCCTTGACGCCGGCCTCGGTGAGACGCGGGTAGAACTCCGGCGGGACGCGCGAGCCGCTGACGATGGTCGTCTGCGAGTCGGGGCTGTCCGAGAACAGCTTCTCGTAGCTGGTCGTCGCCTTCTCACCGAACTTGACGGTGATCGAGTCGGGAAGAGCCTCACGGAGCGACTTGTCGTCGGTCTCCGGGTCGTACTCGTCGTTGCGGACCAGGGTGCCGCCCTTCTGGGCGTTCCAGTCCTTCACCTTGTAGGGGCCGTTGGAGAAGATCTTGTCGTCGTTCTTGGCACCCTTGTCGAAGGACTTCTTGTACGGGTCCATCATGTGCAGCGACGAGATCGCCAGCGGGAAGTCCGGCCACGGCGACTTGAACTTGTAGGTGATGGTCTTGCCATCGCAAGTCACCGCCTGGTCGAAGTCGGCCTGCTGCTCGGGGGTCGCGGTGTAGGGACCGGGGTACTCACCCTTGAGCGCGAGCTTCGCGGTCAGGTAGAAGCCCGGACCACCGGTGAGCTCGTCGGCGGCGAAGTTGCGCGAGGCGCCGTAGGCGAAGTCCTCACACGTGATCTCGGAGCCGTCCTCCCACGTCACGCCGTCCTTGATGGTGAACGACCAGGTCTTGGCGCCGTCGCTCGAGGTGCCCTCGTCGGTCGCCAGGTCGGGGATCGGCTTGCTCGAAACCTTGGGGTCGGTCGATGACGGGTTCGAGAGCAGCTTGCGGTAGACCAGTCGCGTGGTGTGCGAGATGGTCTCACCCACGTAGATGCGCTGCGGGTCCAGGTGGTCCCACGGGTCCTCACTGACGATGGTCAGGCCCTTGGCGTCCGAGCCACCGCCGTCCCCGCCGCTGCCACAGGCAGCCAGGCCCAGCGAAAGCCCGAGCACGCCGGCGGCACTGACCGCAACGTACTTCGCTCGCTTCTTGAGCATTCGTTTCTCCTTGGTGTGGTCGCCGTCAGCCTCTGACAACTGACGCCGTATCGGTGTCCCGGACGGGTCACCTGTGTGTGTTCGGAGCCCCGAGGCTCACCTGTCACCCTTGGGGTCAAGGGCGTCTCGCAACCCGTCCCCGAGAAGGTTGAACGAGATCACGATGGTCGCGATCAGGATCGCGGGCATGAAGAAGTAGAACGGGTCGACCTGCGCGTACTTCAAAGAGTCCGCGAGGACGTTTCCGAGCGTGGGCGTCGGTGGCTTGACGCTGACCTGGAGGTAGCTCAACGCCGCCTCGGCCGAGATGTAGGCCGGCATCATCAAGGTGACCAGGACCAGCAGCGGAGCCCACAGGTTCGGCAGGATCTCCTTGAAGTAGATCCGCGACTTGGAGGCACCCAGAACGATCGCGGCCTCCACGAACTCACGTTGCTTGATCGAGAGCACCTGACCTCTGACCACCCGAGCCGTGCTGGTCCAGCCGAACATAGCCAGCACCACCGTGCAGTAGATCCCCTGCGCGAGTGGCCCGTTGGGCAGCCCGGTCACCTGTTGCACGAGCTCGAGGCCGAGGGCCGAGAGCGCCAGCAGCATCAGCGTCGAGGGGAAGGAGAGGGTCAGGTCGGTGAAGCGGCTCAGGCCCGCGTCCATCCAGCCACCGCTGAAGCCGGAGACGATCCCGACGACCGCGCCGATGACCACCGAGAGGATCGCCGCGGTCAGCGCGATCGCCAGCGAGAAGGTGATCCCGTACCAGAACCGGGACATCGCGTCGCGGCCGGTGCCGGGCTCCACGCCGAGCGGGTGTGCGGCGCTCGCGCCGCTGAACCTGCCCTCGGGGATGGTGTTGGCGTCGAGCAGATCCTGGTTGTAGCTGAACGGGTCCAGCACGCCCATCTTGACGAGAAGGGGGGCCAGCACAGCGGCCAAGACCACCAGGATGACCACCGTCAGCGACACCATCGTCAGCTTGTCCTTGCGAAGCCGCATCCATGCCAGCTTCATCGGTGACTTGCCGGCGAACTTCTTCGCCTCCTCAGGCGAAGCAGAAGGTGTCGATCCACCCGAGAGTTCTTCACCTTCGAACACGGTGGCCGATTCGCTCATGGTTCCTCTGTCTAGTCGTATTTGTGGGTGCCGCCGTCGCACGGCAGCGTCCGACCCACGAGGTCGACGGATGGAACTCTATGTGATCCTTTTGCCCGGATGCGCCCCGTACCGGTAACGATCCGATTTCAACCAGTGATACGGCAGATCGGGAGGGATTCTTGCCATTCACCGTTGAACGACGAGAGTCTCCGGGACCGGCGGACCGGTCCCGGAGACTCTGTTGGCTCTACGTTGGCTCTACGTGAAGCGCGCTCAGTTCGCCGATTCGCCCTCGGCGGACGCCGCCGGAGCGGGCCGTGCGTCGACGCCCGCCTCCTTGCGCTGCTCGGGGGTGATCGGCGCCGGAGCGGCGGTGAGCGGGTCGTAACCGGCACCCGTCTTCGGGAAGGCGATCACGTCGCGGATGGAGTCGGTGCCGGCGAGGAGGGCGACGACGCGGTCCCAGCCGAAGGCGATGCCGCCGTGCGGCGGGGCACCGAACTTGAACGCGTCGAGCAGGAAGCCGAACTTCTCCTCGGCCGCCTCCTCGCCGATCCCCATCAGGTCGAAGACCCGCTTCTGGATGTCCTCGCGGTGGATACGGATCGACCCGCCGCCGATCTCGTTGCCGTTGCAGACGATGTCGTAGGCCCACGCGAGCGCGTTGCCGGGGTCCTTGTCGAAGCCCTCGACGTCCTGCGGGCTGGTGAAGGCGTGGTGGACCGCGGTCCACTCCCCCGCACCGACAGCGACGTCACCGGACTCGACGGCCTCGGAGGCCGGCTCGAGGAGCGGCGCGTCGACGACCCACAGGAAGCTCCACGCGCCGTCCTTGCGGAGGTCGAGGCGGTTGCCGATCTCCAGCCGGGCGGCACCCAGCAGGGAGCGGCTCGACTTGGGCGCACCGGCGGCGAAGAAGATGCAGTCCCCGGGGTTGGCGCCGACATGAGCGGCCAGTCCGGCAGCCTCGGTCTCGGAGAGGTTCTTGGCGACCGGACCGGTCAGCGAGCCGTCCTCCTGGACCAGGACGTACGCCAGGCCCTTGGCGCCGCGCTGCTTGGCCCAGTCCTGCCAGCCGTCGAGCTGACGCCGCGGTTGGCTCGCGCCGCCCGGCATCACCACGGCGCCGACGTAGGGCGCCTGGAAGACGCGGAACGTGGTCTCGGAGAAGTAGTCGGTGCACTCGGTGATCTCGATGCCGAAGCGCAGGTCGGGCTTGTCGGAGCCGTACTTGGCCATCGCGTCGGCGTACGTCATTCGCGGCAGCGGGAGCGGCACGTCGTAGCCGATCA
Source organism: Nocardioides sp. NBC_00850 (assembly GCF_045207335.1). Taxonomy (NCBI): domain Bacteria; kingdom Bacillati; phylum Actinomycetota; class Actinomycetes; order Propionibacteriales; family Nocardioidaceae; genus Nocardioides; species Nocardioides sp. NBC_00850. The sequence continues at coordinate 3,545,779 of NZ_CP108845.1, read as the reverse complement.
GCTTCCACAGCGCCGCGACGATCTCCTCGCCGAGGGCGATCACGTCGTCCTGCTCGACGAAGCTCATCTCGATGTCGAGCTGGGTGAACTCCGGCTGCCGGTCGGCGCGGAAGTCCTCGTCACGGTAGGCGCGGGCGAGCTGGTAGTAGCGCTCCATGCCGCCGACCATGAGCAGCTGCTTGAACAGCTGCGGGGACTGCGGCAGCGCGTACCACGAGCCCGGCTGCAGGCGGGCCGGGACCAGGAAGTCACGGGCGCCCTCGGGGGTGCTGCGGGTCAGCGTCGGGGTCTCGATCTCGACGAAGTCGTGACCGGCCAGCACGTCGCGCGCGGCCTTGTTGGCCTTCGAGCGCAGGCGGATGGCGGCGCCGGGCGCGGTGCGGCGCAGGTCGAGGTAGCGGTGCTTGAAACGTACGTCCTCGCCGACCTCCACATGGTCGTCGATCGGGAACGGGAGGGCCGCGGCGGCGCTGAGGACCTCGAGTTCCTTGGCGACGACCTCGATCTCGCCGGTGGCGAGGTTGGGGTTGCGGTTCTCCTCGGTGCGCGCGACGACCTCGCCGGTGACCTTGATGCAGTATTCGTTGCGGAGCGCGTGGGCGATCTCCTCGTCGCGGACGACGACCTGGACCACGCCGCTGGCCTCACGCAGATCGAGGAAGGCGACCCCGCCGTGATCGCGTCGACGGCCTACCCAGCCGGCGAGGGTCACAGTCTGGCCGACGTTCTCGGCACGCAGGGTGCCGGCGTCGTGGGTGCGGATCACTTCTTCTCCTCGTTGTTCGCGACGACCTGGGGCTTCAGGTCGCTCTCGTTCTGCGGCGTCCAGGTGGCCGGGTCGGCCGGGACCTGGTCGCCGGTGCGGATGTCCTTGATCTCGTAGCCGCCTTCGGTCGCGAAGAGGACGTACGGGATGCCGCGGCGCTCCGCGAAGCGGATCTGCTTGCCGAACTTGGCGGCGTTGGGCGAGACCTCGCAGGCAACATTGTGAGCGCGCAGCTGCTGGGCCGCCGAATCGGCCTCGGCCCTGCTCTCCTCGTCGGAGACGGCGACCAGCACGGTGCTCGGGACCTTGCGGTCGCCGTCGAGCACGCCCTTCTGCACGAGCGGCACCAGGACGCGACTCACGCCGAGCGAGATCCCGACGCCCGGGTAGGTGGTCTTCCCATCGTTGGCGAGCGCGTCGTAGCGGCCACCGGAGCAGATGCTGCCCAGCGACTCGTAGCCGTCGAGGCGGGTCTCGAAGACGGTGCCGGTGTAGTAGTCCAGGCCCCGGGCGATGCTCAGGTCGGCCACGACGCGGACGGAGTCGGTGTTGAGCGGCGCGGTGGCGGTGATCAGCGTGGCCAGCTCGGTCAGGCCCTCCTCGAGCAGCTCGCTCTCGACACCGAGGGCACGGACCTTCTCCACGAACGAGTCGTCGGTGGCGGTGATCGTGGCGAGCTCGAGGCACTTGGCGGCCTGCTCGTCGGTCAGCCCAGCCTCGGAGACCAGCAGCTTGCCGACCTCCTCTGCGGGCATCTTGTCGAGCTTGTCGATGAGCCGCATGGTCTCCTCGACGTCGGGGGCGCCGAGACCGGCGTAGAAGCCCTGGATCAGCTTGCGGTTGTTGACCTGGAGCGTGAACCCGGGCAGGAAGGTCAGCTTGCCGAGCGCCTCGAGCATGACCCGGGCGACCTCGACGTCGTGGTGGAACGGCAGCGTGTCGCGTCCGACGATGTCGATGTCGGCCTGCGCGAACTCGCGGAAGCGGCCCTCCTGCGGACGCTCGCCTCGCCAGACCTTCTGGATCTGGTAGCGGCGGAAGGGGAACTCCAGCTTGCCGGCGTTCTCCAGCACGTAGCGGGCGAAGGGGACGGTCAGGTCGAAGTGGAGCCCCATCCCCTTGTCCCTGGCGTTGTCCTCCTCCTGCAGGCGGCGCAGGACGTAGACCTCCTTGGAGGTGTCGCCCTTGCGCAGCAGCTGGTCCATCGGCTCGACGGCACGGGTCTCGATGTTGCCGAAGCCGTGCAGCTCGAAGGTGCGGCTCAGGGTCGCGATGACCTCGCGCTCGACGGTGCGCTGGCTCGGCAGGAACTCCGGGAACCCGGAGAGCGGTGTTGGCTTGTTCATGGTGTGGTGATCAGGTCCTGAAGGAATGGGTTCGTCGCACGCTCGCGACCGATGGAGGTCTGTTCGCCGTGTCCGGGGAGCACCACGATGTCGTCGGCGAGGGGCAGCACCTTGGTGGTCAGGGACTGCAGCATCGTGGCGTGGTCACCACCGGGGAGGTCCGTACGCCCGATGCTGCCCGCGAAGAGCAGGTCGCCGGAGAACATCACGTCACTGACCTCGGCGTGATCGGGGTAGGGGGTCCGGAAGGTGACCGACCCCTCGGTATGCCCGGGCGTATGGTCGATCAGGAAGCTCATCCCGGCCAGGTCGATGGCCTGGCCGTCGGCGAGCTCGCGGACGTCGTCAGGCTCCACGAAGTCGTAGGTCCCCTGCGGCATGCCGAGCAGCATCTGCGCCGACTCCGGCGAGATGCCCTGGAGCGGATCGGCCAGGAGGTGACGGTCGTTGGGGTGGATCCAGGCCGTCGAGTCGTATGTCTTGCTCACCGGGGTCACGGACCACATGTGGTCGACGTGGCCGTGGGTGAGGAGCACGGCGACCGGCTTGAGACGCTGCTCCCGGACGATCTCCTCGATGCCCTTGGCGGCGTCTTTCCCGGGGTCGATCACGACACACTCGGTGCCCGGACCGGTGGCGGCGACGTAGCAGTTGGTGCCCCACGGACCGGCGGGAAAGCCTGCGATCAACACGAGAAACACCCTATCCAGCGGTACAGTGCAGCGCCGCATCGTGGCGTCTGACTACGATGGGCATCCCGAGGTGTGCCGGGACGCCACGGGGACCTGCAAGTTGAGCCGACCGGGACTGTGACGAGCACGGTGTCCGGCGGGGGAGATTTCATAAGAGGTTAGCGCCTCATGCGAAGAGTAGGGACATTGTGACCAGCGAGCAGTGGGGTCGGGTCGAGGAAGACGGAACGGTCTACGTGAAGACCGCTGAGGGCGAGCGTTCCGTGGGGCAATACCCGGAAGGCACGCCAGAGGAGGCGCTTGCCTTCTTCACCAACCGGTTCGACCAGCTCGCCTTCGAGGTCGAGCAGCTCGAGCGGCGCGTGCATGCGGGCAAGACGTCGCCCGACGAGGCGACCGCGGCGGTCAAGACCGTCGTGGAGAAGGTGACCGACGCCAACGCCGTCGGTGATCTGGCCTCGCTGGTGGCACGGCTGGACGCTCTGGCGCCAGTCATCGCCACCCAGCGCGAGGCCCGTAAGGCCGAGCGGGCCGCGAAGGCGGCCGAGGCGAAGGTCGCCAAGGAGGCTCTCGTCGACGAGGCCGAGAAGCTGGCCCAGAGCAACGACTGGCGCAACGGTGCCAACCGGCTGCGTGAGCTGCTCGACCAGTGGAAGGCTCTCCCCCGCATCGACCGCGGGTCCGACGACGCGCTGTGGCGACGCTTCTCGACGGCGCGCACCGCTTACACGCGTCGCCGCAAGGCCCACTTCGCCGAGCTCAACGCCCGGCGCGAGGACGCCAAGGGGATCAAGGAGCGGATCATCGTCGAGGCCGAGCAGCTCTCCACCTCCACCGACTGGGGCCCCACCGCCGGGCGCTACCGCGACCTGATGCGCGACTGGAAGGCCGCCGGGCCGGCCCCGAAGGACGTCGACGACAAGCTCTGGAAGCAGTTCCGGGCCGCCCAGGACGTCTTCTTCGGTGCCCGTGACGCCGCCAACGCGGCGCTCGACGCCGAGTTCGCGCAGAACGCCGTGGTCAAGGAAGGTCTGCTCGCCGAGGCACAGGAGCTTCTCCCGCTGCTGGAGAAGGGCGACGACCTCGACGCGGTCAAGCGGTCCTTCCGCGACATCGCCGACCGCTGGGACGAGGCCGGCAAGGTCCCGCGCGACCGCATCAAGGAGCTCGAGGGCGCCATGCGTAAGGTCGAGCAGGCCATCAAGTCCGCCGAGGACGACCAGTGGCGCAAGTCCGACCCGGAGAAGTCCGCTCGAGCCGACGACATGATCGCCAAGCTCGAGGAGGCCATCGCCCAGGTCGAGAGCGACCTCGCCAAGGCCCAGGCCTCGGGTGACGCCCGCAAGATCAAGAGCCTCGAGGAGAACCTCGAGTCGCGTCGTCAGTTCCTCGAGATGGCCAAGCGCGCCAGCGCCGACTTCAGCTGACGACCCAACCCCGACTCGGCGCGTCTGTCCCACTCAGGCGCGCCGAGTCGGCGCGTTCTGACGCAGAATCCGGCCGAGTCGGCTCGTCCTGACGGAAATATCCGCCGAGTCGGCTCGTCATGACGCGCCGACTCGGCATGGGGTTACAGGCCGGCGCCGCCGTAGTAGTCGCCCTTCCCGGAGTTGCGGATTTTCGATTGGCGCACGTCGTTGTGGTCGACGGGCTTCCCTCCCTTGCCCAGGGCGGTCCAGACGATGCCTGCGAGGAGAAGTACGCCGCCGATGATGAGGATCCAGGTGAACATGCTGTGCTCCCTCTCTCAGGCGCCCGAGTCGACGCAGCTGTTTCACTGATAACGATCGAGTCGGGACTGATGTCCCATGATCGGGACATCAGTCGGCGGAGGGCTCAGAAGCCGAGGCCGCCAGAGCCGCCGTCGGAGCTGCCATGGTGTTTGCCGCCGTAGTATTCGGCGTTGCCCAGAGCCTGACCCCTGTTCCGGTTGGCCACAGATTCGTCGACGCCTCGAGATGACTTTCTCACCGCTTGCCACACGACGGCGCCGACGATCACGACGCCTACGGCAATCAGAAACCAGGTGAACGGGTCCATCGACTGCTCACTTTCTCATTGGGTGACGCGGTAGGCGTCGAAGACGCCGGGGACTGTGCGTACCTGCTTCAAGACGGTGTCCAGGTGCTTGGAGTCGGCCATCTCGAAGGAGAAGCGGGACTTCGCGACGCGGTCGCGAGTGGTGGTCAGCTGGGCTGAGAGGATGTTCACGTGGGCGTCGGAGAGCGCCATCGTGATGTCGGACAGGAGCCGGGCCCGGTCGAGTGCCTCGACCTGGATGTTGACCAGGAAGACCGAGTTGGACGTTGAGCCCCACTCGACCTCGAGCAGGCGCTCGGGGTGGGAGCGGAGCTCGGCGGCGTTGGTGCAGTCGGTGCGGTGGACGGAGACTCCCCCGCCCTTGGTGACGAAGCCGAGGATGTCGTCGCCAGGCACCGGTGTGCAGCACTTGGCGAGCTTGACCCAGACGTCCGGGGAGCCCTTGACGATCACGCCGGCGTCGGAGTTGGCGGTGGAGACCTTGCCGTGGCGTCTGCGGCCGACGTTGATGGCCTCGGCGAGGTCCTCGGCGGCACCGTCGTCGCCGCCGTGGTCCTCGATGACGCGGCGTACGACCGCCTGGGCGGAGAGGTGGCTCTCGCCGACCGCGGCGTAGAGCGCGTCGACGTCGGCGAGGTCGAAGTGGTCGGCGGCGAGCATGAGCGACTCGCGCGACATCAGCCGCTTGAGGGGCAGGCCCTCCTTGCGCATCAGCCGGGCGATCGCGTCCTGGCCCTTCTCGATGGCCTCGTCGCGGCGCTCGCGGGTGTGCCACTGCCGGATCTTCGCCTTCGCCCGGTTGGACTTGACGAAGGAGGTCCAGTCCCGCGACGGACCGGCGTTGGGCGACTTGGAGGTGAAGACCTCGACGACGTCGCCGCTCTCCAGGGTCGACTCCAGCGGCACCAGACGGCCGTTGACTCGGGCACCGATGGTCTTGTTGCCGACCTCGGTGTGGACGGCGTACGCGAAGTCGACCGGGGTCGCGTCGGCGGGCAGCGCGATCACGTCGCCCTTGGGCGTGAAGACGTAGACCTCGGTGCGCTTCATCTCGAAGCGCAGCGACTCCAGGAACTCGCCGGGGTCGTTGACCTCCGACTGCCAGTCCATGAGCTGCTTGACCCAGCTCATGTCGTTGTCCATCGGCCGGTCGGTGTCGACACCGGCGCGGCCGTCCTCCTTGTATTTCCAGTGCGCGGCCACGCCGAACTCGGCGCGGCGGTGCATCGCGAAGGTGCGGATCTGCAGCTCGACCGGCTTGCCCTGCGGGCCGATCACGGTCGTGTGCAGCGACTGGTACATGTTGAACTTCGGCATCGCGATGTAGTCCTTGAAGCGGCCCAGGACGGGGTTCCACCGCGAGTGCAGGATGCCGAGGACGGAGTAGCAGTCACGCTCGTCCTCGACCAGGATCCGGATGCCGACCAGGTCGTTGATGTCGGAGAAGTCCTTACCGCCGACGATCATCTTCTGGTAGATCGAGTAGTAGTGCTTCGGTCGGCCGGTGACCGTCGCCTTGATCCGGGCCTCGTGCAGGTCGCGCTCGACCTGGTCGATGACCTGAGCCAGGAACTTCTCCCGTGACGGGTTGCGGTCGGCGACGAGGCGGACGAGCTCGTCGTACATCTTCGGGTAGAGGGTCGCGAAGGCGAGGTCCTCGAGCTCGAACTTGATGGTGTTCATGCCGAGCCGGTGGGCCAGCGGCGCGTAGATGTCGAGGGTCTCGCGGGCGCTGCGCTCCTGGCTCTTCTGCGGGACGTATCGCAGCGTACGCATGTTGTGCAGGCGGTCGGCGAGCTTGATCACCAGCACCCGGATGTCGCGGGACATCGCCACGACCATCTTGCGGATCGTCTCGGCCTGCGCGGAGTCGCCGTAGGTGACCTTGTCGAGCTTGGTGACGCCGTCGACGAGGTGGGCGACCTCCTCGCCGAAGTCCCGGGTGAGCTCCTTGAGCGTGTAGGGCGTGTCCTCGACGGTGTCGTGCAGCAGCGCCGCCACCAGGGTCGGCTCGGTCATGCCGAGCTCGGCGAGGATCGTGGTCACCGCGAGCGGGTGGGTGATGTAGGGATCGCCGCTCTTGCGCATCTGCGTGCCGTGAAGGCGCTCGGCGGTGACGTACGCCCGCTCCAGTAGCGCCAGGTCGGCCTTCGGGTGGTTGGACCTCACCGCCCGGAACAGCGGCTCCAGCACAGGATTGCCCGGCGTGCCGCGGCCGCCGATCCGGGCCAGGCGCGCACGGACACTGCGGCCCGACGGGGCCGGGCCACTGCTCTCCCGCGCCTCGATGTTGTGCGCACGAGGCTGCGCGACGATGCGATCCTCTGCCATAGCCAGAGTCTACCGGCCCGACCCGGAGCGTTGGCTAGGACGACACTTGCGGGTTGGACACTTGCGGGCCACCTGCTAGCTGGTGAGCAGTGCGTGCACCGGCGTGTCCGGCAGCTTGCTGCGCGGGTCCAGGAAGCCGAGCTCGAGCAGAACCGAGACGCCCGCGACGACACCGCCGCAGCGCTCGACGAGCTCGATCGTGGCCGCCGCGGTGCCACCGGTCGCGAGGACGTCGTCGATGACCAGCACCCGCTCCCCCGGCGCGACTGCGTCGGTGTGGATCTCCAGGGTGGCCTCGCCGTACTCCAGCGAGTAGGAGACCGCGTGGGTCTCGCGGGGCAGCTTGCCGGCCTTGCGGACGGGCACGAAGCCCACGCCGAGGTGCAGGGCCGCGGGGGCGCCGAGGATGAAGCCTCGCGACTCCATGCCGAGCACCTTGGTCACGGTCACGTTGCCGTCGGCGTCACGCGCCGGAGCGGCGAGCGCCTCGACCACCTGGGTGAAGCCCGCGTGGTCGGCCAGCAGCGGGGTGATGTCCTTGAACCCGACACCCGGCTCCGGGAAGTCGGGAACGTCGGCGACCAGCCGCTCGAGGGTTTCCTCGAGCGACCGGCCACCAGCGGCCGTCTCGGAGACAGTCACTTCCGCTTCGACCTCGACTCGCGCTTCGGCTGCGGACGCCCGGCGGCGCCGCTGTCGGAGACCTCACGGTGCTGGTCGGGTACGTTGCGGCCTCGGCCGGTCGCGGAGCGGTTGGGGCTGGTGCCCCGGCTCACGCCGGCCTCGTGAAGGTCCTCGGAGGGGGCGTCACGGAGCTCGTCCGGCTCGTCGCCCTCCGCGACCGGCATGCCCTCGTCGAAGACCGGCACCGCGGCGTACTTGTCGGCTTCCTTCATCCGCGCGGCGGCACGCTTCTCGGCGTCGACGACGTCCTTCTCCTTCGACTTCAGGTGCACCAGCAGCGGGGTGGCGATGAAGATCGAGGAGTAGGTGCCGACGGCCATACCGATGAAGAGGACCAGCGAGATGTCCTTCAGCGAGGAGGTGCCGAGCTGGACGGTGCTGACGTAGAGGATCGCGACGACCGGCAGCAGACCGATGATCGAGGTGTTGATCGAGCGGACCAGGGTCTGGTTGATCGCCAGGTTGGCCGCGGCGGCGTAGGTCTGCTTCTTCTGCGACAGGTTGCGGGTGTTCTCCTTGACCTTGTCGAAGACCACCACGGTGTCGTAGAGCGAGTAGCCGAGGATCGTCAGGAACCCGGTGACCGTTGCCGGGGTCACCTCGAAGCCGACGATCGCGTAGACGCCGACCGTGATCACCACGTCGTGGGCCAGGGCGACGACGGCCGCGACCGACATCTTCCATTCCTTGAAGTAGATCCAGATGAACAGGACCACGCCGACGAGGAAGATGCCCAGCGCGAGGGCCGCCTTCGAGGCGACCCGCTGGCCCCAGCTGGGGCCGATGCCGGTGCGGCTGATGTCGTCCTCGGCCACGTCGGCGGTCTTGGTGATCGCCCCCATGATCGAGTCGTCGGCCTCGGACCCATCAGCGATCGCCTTGGTCTCGATGACGATCGACTTGGGTCCGGCCGTGCGCACCGTGGCGCCGTCGGCCGCCTCGACCGCCGTGTCACCGACCGCCGTACGCAGGTCGTCGGCGAGCTCCTGGTCGGCCTGCGCGACGGTCACGGTGTAGCGCGTGCCGCCGGTGAAGTCGATACCGAGGTTGATGCCCTGGAGCCAGACACCGAGGACGACCGCGACGAGCACGACCGCGGAGGCGGCGTACCAGACCATCCGGCGACCGACGAAGTCGAAGGACTTCTCGCCGGTGTAGAGCTCCTTGCCGAGCCGGGAGAAGGAGAACTTGCTCATCAGGCCTTGCCTCCGACCAGAGTGGTGCCCGTGGGGGCGTCGACGGTGCCGATAGCGCGCTTGTCCATGCCGGAGAGCACGTGGCCCTTGTTGAAGAAGCCCCAGCCGGCCATCAGCTTGGTCATCGGGTGGGTGAACCAGAAGAACACCAGCACGTCGATGATCGTGGTCAGGCCGAGCATGAAGGCGAAGCCCTTGACCTCGTTGGTCGCGAAGACGTAGAGCACGAACGCGGCCAGGAACGAGACGCCGTCGGAGGCCAGGCAGGTGTTGCGGGCCCGGACCCAGGCGGTGTCGACGGCCACCCGCATCGAGCGGCCCTCACGCATGTCGTCACGCATCCTCTCGTAGAGGATGATGAAGGAGTCGGCGGTGATGCCGATACCGACGATCAGACCGGCCACGCCCGGAAGGTCCAGGGTGACGCCGGCGGTCTCGCTGAGCAGCAGGATCATCCCGTACGTCAATGCGCCCGCCACGAGCAGAGAGCCGATCACCACGATGCTCATCGCGCGGTAGTAGAGGATCGAGAAGATCACCACGAGGATCAGGCCGACCAGACCGGCCCAGAGTCCGGCGGTGAGCTGGTTGCCGGCCAGGGTCGGGCCGATGACCCGGGTCTGGATGCCGTCCTCGGGGAAGTCGAGCGGCAGTGAGCCGTACTTCAGGTTGTTGGCCAGCGCGGCGGCGGACTCCTGAGTGAAGTCGCCGCTGATCTGGGCACCTCCGCTGATCCGCGAGTCGGCGGTCGGGGCCGAGATCACCTTGGCGTCCAGGACGATCGCGAACTGCTCGCCGGTGCCGGCGATGGCGCCGGTGGTGTCGGCGAAGACCTTGTTGCCTTCGGACTTGAAGTCGAGGGTCACCACGTAGTTGGCCTGCTGCTGCGGGATGCCGTAGGAGGCCTCGCTGATCTCCGTGCCCTCGATGACGGCAGGCGTCAGCAGGTAGGGGACGCCGTCCTCGTCACAGGTCAGCAGCGGCTTACCGGGGATGTCCTCGGCCGGCTCGGCGCCCGGGGCGGGGCAGGTGAAGGAGTTGTAGGCGGTCGCCCACTCCTGAGGCACGTTGCGCATGAACTCGACCGCGTCGTCGACCTTGACGACCTTGTTCTCGTTCTGCTTCTCCGGCTTGGCGCCCGCCGAGGCCGAGGGGCTGGCGCTCGGGTCGGCGCTCTCGGACGCCTTCTCGGAGGCCTTGTCGGACGCGCTCGCGGTCTCGGAGGCGCTGGCGGTCTCGCCACCGAACGCCGCGCGCGGCGAGGTGCCCGGCACGGTGCCGGTCGAGGGGTCCTGGACCATCGAGCCGCTGGGGTCGGCGGCGCCACACGTCTTCTGCGGGCTGCAGGCGACCAGGCGGAAGCGGAGCTTCGCGGTCTGGCGGACCCGCTCGGCGGTCTCCTGCTGCACCTTGCCGGTGCCGGGGATGGAGACCTTGATGACGTCGTTGCCCTCGGTGGTCACTCGGCCGCCGGTGATGCCGGAGCCGTTGACCCGCTGGTCGATGATCGACTTGGCCTCGTCGAGGCTCTCCCTCGGGACCGATCCGCCCTCGGAGTTCTCCGCGGTCATCGAGATCTCGGTGCCGCCGCGCAGGTCGAGGCCCAGCTCGGGCTTCCAGGTGCCGGCGAACGCGATGCCGCCGAACATGATCGCAATGGCCAAGAAGAGCAGTGCGAGTGTCCGGCCGGGGCGCGCTGTCTTGCGTGCCATGTGTTGGTCAGTCCTTCTTGTCGAGGTCCACGATGACGTTCTCGGCGTCGGCGGAGGTCTCGTCGGCCGCAGCCTCGACCTCGCGCTCCTCGCCGGTCTCCTCGTCGGACTCCTCCGCAGGCGCCTCGGTGACCTTCTGGGCCACGGCCTGGCGCACCACCTGGATGACGACGCCGTCGGCGATCTCGACCTTGATGTTCGTCGTGGTCTCCTCGACCTCCGTCACCGTGCCGAAGAACCCGGCGGTCAGCATCACCCGGTCACCCGGCTGGAGGTTGAGCTGGAGCTCACGAGCCTGCTTCGCACGCTTCTGCTGCGGCCTGATCAACAGGAAGTAGAACAGGACGATGATGACGATAAAAGGAAGGAATTCCACGGGGGTTCGGCTCCGACAGTCTGAGTGGTCACCGGCAGGCGCACGGCGACGTGCAAGTCTAACCAGGCACCTGGTTGAGACTGTGAATCAGGCCTCATCCCAGAGCGTTTCCTTGGACCAGGCCGCAGCCTCGGCGTTGGCCGGCACCGGCAGGCCGAGGTGCTCCCATGCTGCCGGGGTCGCGACCCGGCCACGCGGCGTACGTGCCAGGAAGCCGGAACGCACCAGGAACGGCTCGGCCACCTCCTCGACCGTCTCCCGCTCCTCCCCCACCGCGACGGCGAGGGTGGAGATGCCCACCGGCCCGCCACCGAACCTCCGGCACAGGGCGTCGAGGACGGCCAGGTCGAGGCGGTCCAGACCGAGCGGGTCGACCTCGTAGAGATCGAGCGCCTTCTCGGCGATCTGCTGGGTGACCGTGCCGTCGGCCTTGACCTGGGCATAGTCGCGTACGCGGCGCAGCAGCCGGTTGGCGATCCGCGGGGTGCCGCGGGAGCGGCCGGCGATCTCGGCGGCGCCGTCGTCCTTGAGAGTGACCTCGAGCAGGCCCGCGGAACGGCGCACGATCAGCTCGAGATCGGCCGGGTCGTAGAGCTCGAGATGGCCGGTGAAGCCGAACCTGTCCCGGAGCGGGCCGGGAAGGAGGCCGGCGCGCGTGGTTGCGCCAACCAGGGTGAACGGCGGCAGGTCGATCGGGATCGCGGTCGCGCCCGGGCCCTTGCCGATGACCACGTCGACCCGGAAGTCCTCCATCGCCAGGTAGAGCATCTCCTCGGCGGGTCGGCTCATCCGGTGGATCTCGTCGACGAAGAGCACCTCGCCCTCGTTGAGCCCGCTCAGGATCGCGGCCAGGTCGCCGGCATGGGTGATCGCCGGGCCGCTCGTGATCCGAAGCGGCGCCGACATCTCGGCCGCGATGATCATCGCGAGCGTGGTCTTGCCGAGGCCTGGCGGCCCGGACAGGAGTACGTGGTCGGGGGCCCGCTCACGCTGCCGGGCCGCCTCCAGGACGAGGCCGAGCTGCTCGCGGACGCGTTGCTGGCCGATCAGCTCGTCGAGGGTCTTCGGGCGCAGCGCGGCCTCGACGGCCCGGTCGTCGCCGTCGGCCTCGGCGATGGTGAGCGAGGAGCTGTACCCATCAAAGCGGGAGTCCTCCTCGGCCCGGTCCAGGTCGTCCTCGTGCATTGTTTTTACGCCTTCGAAAGGGTGCGTAGAGCTGCCCGGAGCAGCAACGAGATGTTGGCCTGGTCGCCGGCCTCGGGCTCGATCGCGGTCACCGCCTTGTCGGCGTCCCGGGCGTTGTAGCCCAGGCCGACGAGGGCCTCGGTGACCTGGTCGCGCCACGGCGCCGCTGCGGTGGCGCGCGCTGGGGCGGAAGCGGTGCCGGTCGGTGCGCCGATCCTGTCCTTGAGCTCCAGGATGATCCGCTGGGCGCCCTTCTGGCCGATGCCGGGAACCTTGGTGAGGGTCTTGGCATCCTCGCCCGCGATGGCCAGGCGGATGCCGTCGGGCGAGAGGACGGCGAGCATCGCCTGGGCGAGCTTCGGGCCGACGCCGGAGGCGGTCTGGAGCAGCTCGAAGAGGGTGCGCTCGTCGGTGTCGGTGAAGCCGAAGAGGGTCAGCGAGTCTTCGCGCACGACCAGGCTGGTCGGCAGGTGCGCCTCCTCGCCGGTCCGGAGCGTGGCCAGCGTGTTGGGCGTGCAGAGCAGCTCGATCCCGATGCCGCCGACCTCGACGACGGCGGTGGAGAGACTGACGGCGGCGACCTTGCCGCGCACGGACGCGATCATCTGCGTACCTTTCCGGCCGCGGCCACCGCGGCTTCGATGCGGTTCTGGGCGCCTCCGCGCCACTGGTGGGTGATGGCCAGCGCGAGCGCGTCGGCGGCATCGGCAGGCTTCGGCGGAGTCGGGAGCCGCAGGATGCGGGTCACCATCGCGGTCACCTGCTGCTTGTCGGCCCGGCCGTTGCCGGAGACGGCGGCCTTGACCTCCGAGGGCGTGTGCAGGGCGACCGGCAGACCGCGCCGGGCGGCGCAGACCATGGCGAGGCCGCTGGCCTGGGCCGTACCCATGATCGTGGAGACGTTCGAGCGCGCGAAGATCCGCTCGATCGCGACCGCGTCGGGCTGGTGCTCCTCGATCCAGGCGTCGATGCCTTTCTCGATGCTCACCAGCCGCTCCCAGACGGGAAGATCGGAGGACGTACGGATCACTCCGACGTCCACCATCGACAGCGGCCGGCCGAGCGACCCGTCGACCACGCCCATCCCGCACCGGGTCAGGCCGGGGTCGATCCCAAGCACCCGCACGCCCACTCCTTCGTCCGATCGAACGCCTGTTCGTAGCGTACAGACTAGGGCTTGTCTCCCCAGCCCTGACACGCCCTGCCGAGAATGCAGTTGTGGGCGACGAAAGTAGAGTTTCGTCGCCCACAACCAACGATTCGACCCGCCGAAACTACCGATTCGGCCGGTGGTGCTCAGGCGTCGACGGTCTCCATGACCTCGTCGGGGATGTCGGCGTTGGAGAAGACGTTCTGTACGTCGTCGAGGTCGTCGACGGCGTCGATGAGCTTGAAGACCTTCTCGGCGGACGGGGCGTCGGCGACCGGGATGTCCATGCTCGCGACGAACTGGACCTCGGCGGAGTCGTAGTCGATGCCGGCGTCCTGCAGCGCGGTGCGGACCGCGACGACGTCGGACGGGTCGGAGACGATCTCGAAGGACTCACCGAGGTCGTTGACGTCCTCGGCACCGGCGTCGAGGGTGGCCTCGAGGAGGTCGTCCTCGGAGATCTCCTTGCCCTCCTGCGCCTTGGCCACGACGACGACGCCCTTGCGGTCGAAGAGTCGCGAGACCGAGCCCGGGTCGGCCATGGTGCCGCCGTTGCGGGTGACCGCGGTGCGCACCTCCATCGCCGCCCGGTTGCGGTTGTCGGTCAGACACTCGATGAGGAGCGCGACGCCCTGGGGGCCGTAGACCTCGTACATGATCGTGTCGTAGCTGACCCCGCCGCCGTCGAGCCCACCACCGCGCTTGACCGCGCGGTCGATGTTGTCGTTGGGGACCGACTGCTTCTTGGCCTTCTGGATCGCGTCGTAGAGGGTCGGGTTGCCCGACGGGTCGGGACCGCCGGTCTTGGCCGCGATCTCGATCGTCTTGATGAGCTTGGCGAAGAGCTTGCCGCGCTTGGCGTCGATCGCCGCCTTCTTGTGCTTCGTCGTTGCCCACTTGGAGTGGCCGCTCATCTGGAAACCGTCCTTTGCCCCGCGTCGTCGCTGATGCTGTCGTGCCACCACCGGAAGACGTCACAGGGCAGCAGGTGTCCATTCTAACTACGTGCGGTGCGTCACCGTCAGCAGCAGGTATCCAGGAACAGCCGGTGCAGCCGGTCATCGGCGTTGACCTCGGGATGGAAGCTCGTCGCCATGAGCTGGTTCTGACGTACGGCGACGGGGTGCTCCCCCACGCTCGCCAGGACCTCCACGCCCTGGCCGATCTCCTCGACCCAGGGCGCCCGGATGAAGACGCCGTGGATCGTGCCGTCGAGGCCAGTGAGCTCCAGGTCGGTCTCGAACGACTCCGTCTGCCGCCCGAAGGCGTTGCGCCGGACCGTGATGTCGAGCCCGCCGATGGTCTCCTGGCCCGGCGCCGCGTCGAGCAGCCGGTCGGCCAGGAGCACCATCCCGGCGCAGGTGCCGAGCGCCGGCATCCCGCCCCGGACCCGCTCGCGGAGCGGGTCGAGCAGCTCGAACGTACGCGCCAGGCGCCACATCGTCGTCGACTCACCGCCGGGGATGACGAGCGCGTCGCACGCGTCGAGCTCCTCCCGGCGGCGTACGGACGTCCCCTTCACCCCCAGGCGGTCGAGGGCGGCGAAGTGCTCGCGGACGTCGCCCTGGAGGGCGAGTACGCCGACGGTGGTCACCAGCCGCGCTCCGCGAACTGGATCGACCTGGCCGGCTCGTCGACGTTGATGCCGACCATGGCCTCGCCGAGGCCGCGGGAGACCTTGGCGACGACGTCGGGGTCGTCGTGGAAGGTGGTCGCCTTGACGATCGCCTCGGCGCGCTGGACCGGGTTGCCGGACTTGAAGATGCCGGAGCCGACGAAGACGCCCTCGGCGCCGAGCTGCATCATCATCGCGGCGTCGGCCGGGGTCGCGATGCCGCCGGCGGTGAACAGGACGACCGGGAGCTTGCCGTTCTCGGCGACCTCCTTGACCAGCTCGTAGGGAGCCTGGAGCTCCTTGGCGGCGACGTAGAGCTCGTCCTCGGCGAGGGCGCCGAGACGGCGGATCTCGCGGCGGATCGTACGCATGTGGGTGACCGCGTTGGACACGTCGCCGGTGCCGGCTTCGCCCTTGGAGCGGATCATCGCCGCGCCCTCGGTGATACGGCGCAGAGCCTCGCCGAGGTTGGTCGCGCCGCACACGAACGGCACGGTGAAGGCCCACTTGTCGATGTGGTTCTCGTAGTCGGCCGGGGTCAGCACCTCGGACTCGTCGATGTAGTCCACCCCGAGGCTCTGCAGCACCTGGGCCTCGGCGAAGTGGCCGATCCGGGCCTTGGCCATGACCGGGATGGAGACGGCCTCGATGATGCCGTCGATCATGTCGGGGTCGGACATGCGGCTCACGCCGCCCTGAGCGCGGATGTCGGCGGGAACGCGCTCGAGCGCCATCACCGCCACCGCCCCGGCGTCCTCGGCGATCTTCGCCTGCTCGGCGGTGACCACGTCCATGATCACGCCGCCCTTGAGCATCTCCGCCATCCCGCGCTTGACCCGCGAGGTTCCCGTCTCATTCATGCTTGTTGCCATGGGGCGATCGTAGGTCGGGACAAGGCGTACGCCACCCTCGGAAAGCCCTGGTCAGGCCACTGTTCCCAAAGTGGACTGCTCCAAGTGGACTGCTACCCGGCCAACGCCTCGGCGGCCTCGGCCACCGCGGTGGGGGTGCCGGCCAGCGACCAGGTGACCCCACCGGCTTCCACCTGGGTCGTGGCTCCGCCGGCGCCCAGGACGAGGGCGGCGCCGGGGAGGCGGTCCCAGTCGGGGACGGAGTGCTGGCAGAAGAGGTGGAGCTTGCCCTGAGCGATGGCGGTGAGATCCATCGAGCCGGAGCCGAGGATCCGGATCGAGGCGGCGCCGCTAGCGACGCGGACGTACGCCTCGCCGACCGGGTGCTTCAGCTTCGAGGGGTGGAGGTAGGTGGTGAGGCAGGCGAGGGCGAGCGGCGTGTCGGGCATCGCGTCGAGCCGGACGCCGTTGCGGGTCGTGGGCAGCTCGGGGCCGCCGACGTAGACCGCGTCCTCCGCGGGTGAGTAGATCGCACCCAGGATGATGCCGTCGCCGTCGGTGAGCGCCAGCGCGGAGCACCACCAGTCGAGGCCGCGTACGAAGTTGTAGGTGCCGTCGACCGGGTCGATGGTCCATACCCGGCCGGTGGTCGACTCGCGGGCCGAGCCCTCCTCGCCGAGGATGCCGTCGCCGGGGTGCTCGACTGTCAGCCGTTCGACGATCGCCTTCTCGGCGGCCTTGTCGGCGGCGGTGACCAGGTCGGAGACCGAGGTCTTGGTCTCGATCGAGTCACCGATGCCCTCGATGCGCATCTTCGCGGCGAGCGAGCCGGCGCCGCGGACGAGCTCCGCGGCCAGGCGTACGTCTGCCTCGGTCGGCGCGGTCACGAGGCCGCCTCCTCGGCGAGGGCCTGCTTGCGGACGGTCCAGATGCGCTGGCCGACGGTGACGGTCGAGGCGACGGCGAGGATCCACAGCGCGATGTAGATGAGCAGGTCGAGGGAGAAGATGCCGGCGAAGCCGGTCATCACCAGGACCAGGACCAGACGATCGGCGCGCTCGGCGATGCCGACGTTGGCGGTGAAGCCCAGCGACTCGGCGCGGGCGCGGGCGTAGGACGTGACCGCACCTATGACGAGGCACCACAGGGACAGTGCGAGATAGAGGTCGGAGTCACCCGGGCCGGCGAAGTAGAGCGCCAGGCCACCGAAGACCGCGCCGTCGCCGAACCGGTCGAGGGTGGAGTCCCAGAAGGCACCGAACTTCGACGTGCGACCGACGGCACGCGCCATCGCCCCGTCGATCAGGTCGCTGAAGACGAAGCAGGTGATGAAGATCGTGCCGGCCAGCAGCTCGCCGCGCGGGTAGAACGCCAGCGCTCCGACCGCTACTCCGATGGTGCCGACGAGCGTCACGACATCTGGGCTGATCTTCAGCGCCACGAACAGCCGGACGATGGGCGCGAGGACGACTCCCTGAACGAAGCCTTTGATGTGATCCAACATGGCGCGGCCACGCTATCGGATCCCGCCGAGGCGTCACTCCCGCGCGCCGAAACGTCACTCACATTCTGCCGAGGCGTCACTCACGTCGGTCGAGGTGTCGCTCACGTCTGCCGAGGCGTCGCTCGCGTCGGCCCAAGTGTCGCTCCCGTCGGCCGAGAGGTCAGCGGGTGACATCTCGACCGACCTAGGTGACGCCTCGACCGACCGGGGTGACGTCTCGGCCGACGTAACTGACGTCTCGGCTAGGTTCCTTCGGTCAGATCGCGGACCTCGGCGTAGCGGGAGCGGACGGCGGGGTCGGGGTCGGCCTCGTAGGTCTGGGTGCCGGCGAGCTCCCAGGTCGGGGGCTCCGCGCCGCCGGTGAGGATCCAGGCGGCCTGGCGGGCGGCGCCGTCGGCGACGTACTCCCCCGGCTCGGGGACGAGGACGGGGTGACCGAGGACGACGGGGGCGAGACGGCGTACGGCCTCGGAGCGGGCGCCGCCGCCGACGAGGAGGACGCGGTTGACCGCGACGCCCTGGGACTTCAGCGCATCGATGCCGTCGGCGAGGCCGCAGAGCAGTCCCTCGACGGCCGCGCGGGCCAGGTAGGCGGGCTCGGCCGTGGCGAGGGTCAGCCCGTGGATCACGCCACGAGCCGACGGCCGGTCGGGGGTGCGCTCGCCCTCGAGGTAGGGGACGAGGACCAGGCCGCCGGAGCCCGAGGGTGCCTCGAGCGCCAGCTTGGAGAGCTCCTCGTGGCTCACCCCGAGCAACCGGGTGGTCGCGTCGAGGACGCGCGCGGCGTTGAGGGTCGCCACCAGCGGCAGGTAGCGGCCGGTGGCGTCGGCGAAGCCCGCCACGGTGCCCGACGCGTCCGAGGTGGGTGTCTCCGAGACCGCGCAGGCGACGCCGGAGGTGCCGATGGAGACGACGACGTCGCCGGGCCTGGCGCCCACGCCCAGGGCCGCGCCGGCGTTGTCGCCGCAGCCGGGGCCGAGCAGCGCCCCGGCCGGCGTACGTCCCGCAGAGGCCGAGGGCGCGAGCACCTCCGGCAGCACGACGTCGTCACGCCCGAGCGCGCGTTTGAGCAGGTCGCGACGGTATTCGCCGGTCACGGCCGAGTAGTAGCCGGTGCCGCTGGCGTCGCTCCGGTCCGTACGCAGCGCTTCCAGCCCTGGGGCGCCCGCGAGCTTCCAGGTCAGCCAGTCGTGGGGCAGGCACACCGCCGCCACCCGAGCCGCCGACTCCGGCTCGTGCTCGGCGAGCCAGCGCAGCTTGGTGGCCGTGAAGCTGGCCACCTGCACCGACCCGACGGCATCGGCCCAGGCCGCGGCACCCAGCTCGGTGTTGAGCGCGGCGGCGGCGCCAGCCGAGCGGGTGTCGTTCCACAGCAGGGCCGGGCGTACGACCTCTCCCGCCTCGTCCAGGCAGACCATCCCGTGCTGCTGCCCGCCGACGGAGACGGCGGCGACATCGTCGAGCCCGCCGGCCGCCTCGGCGGCCGACTCGAGGGCGGTCCACCACGCCGCCGGGTCCACCTCCGTCCCCTCGGGGTGCGGCGCGGAGCCGGAGCGCACCAGCGCCCCGGTCTCCGCGTCCCGGACGACGACCTTGCAGGACTGGGTCGAGGAGTCGACCCCGGCGACGAGCGGCATGCCCTGCAACCTAACGAAGCCCGAGGAGGTGGTCCATGGCCAGCTGGTCGAGGTGCTCGAACGCGTAGCCGTGGTCCAGCTTCTCGATGTCGTAGTTCGCCTTGCGGATGTCCTCGAGCGTCTCGCCCTCGGCCAGGGTCGGCACGGAGAGCTCCTCGACCTGCGAGGCCTCGAGCGCAGCCTTGACCTCCGGGTCCGCCCGGAACGCCTTGGCCCGCTCACGCAGCACGAGGTAGTTGCGCATGCAGCCCGCGGCCGACGCCCACACGCCATCCTCGTCCTCGGTGCGCGGCGGCTTGAAGTCGAAGTGGCGCGGGCCCTCGTAGCCCTTGGACTCCAGCAGGTCGACCAGGTTGAACGCACCGCGCAGGTTGCCGGCGCCGAAGCGGAGGTCCTGGTCGAAGCGCGGGCCGTGCTGGCCGTTGAGGTCGATGTGGAAGAGCTTGCCGTGCCACAGCGCCTGGGCGACGCCGGAGGCGAAGTTGAGCCCGGCCATCTCCTCGTGACCGACCTCCGGGTTGAGGCCGACCAGCTCGGGGCGGTCGAGGGTGTTGATGAAGGCGAGCGCGTGGCCGATGGTCGGCAGCAGGATGTCGCCGCGGGGCTCGTTGGGCTTCGGCTCGATGGCGAACCGGATGTCGTAACCCTGCTCGGTCACGTAGTCGCCGAGCAGGTTGACCGCCTCGCGGTAGCGGTCCAGCGCCGCCGCGATGTCCTTGGAGGCGTGGGACTCGGCGCCCTCACGGCCACCCCACATGACGTACGTCGTGGCGCCGAGCTCGGCGGCGAGGTCGATGTTGCGCGCGACCTTGGCGATCGAGTAGCGGCGCACCTCGCGGTCGTTCGAGGTGAAGCCGCCGTCACGGAAGACCGGGTGGCCGAAGAGGTTGGTGGTGGCCATCGGCACCTTGAGGCCGGTCTCGTCCAGCGCGGCCTTGAGCTTGTCGATCTCCGCCTGACGCTCGGCGTCGCTCGCGTCGATCGCGAAGACGTCGTTGTCGTGGAAGGTGATGCCGTAGGCACCGAGCTCGGCCAGCTTGTGCACCGAGTGGGCGACGTCGAGGTGAGGCCGGCTCGCCGAGCCGAACACGTCCTGCCCGTTCCAGCCCACGGTCCACAGCCCGAAGGTGAACTTGTCCTCGGAGGTGGGGGTGTAATCCGTCATAGCCTTGCTTCCTCACATTAGTTCATGACTCGGACTATATGATCATCATGAAACGCGACGGCCGTCACATTGTCAACCCTTTGGACACCTGTAAGCGGGTCGCTTGACCTAAAGTTCAGAACTTGGTCTAATCCCGTGCATGACCGTCAGAAGCGAGCCTGCCCAGCATGCCGGGATGCGGGCGAGCAACCTCGCGCTCGTGCTCGGCGAGGTCGCCCGCACCAGCCCGGTCTCCCGGGCGCAGGTCGCTGCGCGCACCGGCCTGACGAAGTCGTCGGTATCCGGCCTGGTGTCCGATCTGATCTCCGCCGGCCTGATCCAGGAGAGCGCGCCGGCCGCGACCGAGCGTGGCCGGCCCGCCACGGCGCTCAACCTCGCTCCCGGAGGCGTCGCCGGCCTCGGCCTGGAGGTCAACGTCGACTACCTGGCCGCCGTGGTGACCGACCTGACCGGCGTGCCGCGCTACCACCATGTCGTACGCCGCGACAACCGCGGCCGCGAGGTCGACGAGGTGGTCGCCGACCTCATCGATCTGGCCCGCACTGCCGCCCGCAGCGCCGCCACCCAGGGTCTGCCGCTGTCAGGGGCCTGCGTGGCGGTGCCCGGCCTGACCGTCGAGGGCGCCGTCGTACGCACCCCCAACCTGAGCTGGGCCCGGGTCGACCTCGCCGACGCAGTCGGCGAGGGCACCGGGCTCGAGGTCGATGTCGAGAACGAGGCCAACCTGGCGGCTCTCGGCGAGATGTGGTTCGGCGGTCACGAGCACGACGGCGCTCCCCTGCGCGACTTCGTGCACGTCTCCGGCGAGATCGGCATCGGTGGCGGCATCGTGATCGGCGGCGAGGTCTTCCGCGGCGCGCATGCGGGCGCCGGCGAGCTCGGCCATGTCGTGGTGGCCCCCGACGGCCCGCGGTGCGGCTGCGGCGGCCACGGCTGCCTGGAGCGGATGGCCGGGCAGCAGGAGATCCTCGCCCGCGCGCAGGTGGCGACGATGGCCGACCTCACCCGGGCCTGCGAGGCGGGCGATCAGACGGCGCTCGATGCCGTCGCCGGCGCCGGCCGGCACCTCGGCGTCGCGCTCGCCTCGGTCATCACCCTCCTCGACCCCACCGCGATCGTGCTCGGTGGCGCGTTCGCCACGCTCGCGCCCTGGCTGACCGCGGCGACCGCGGCCTCGCTCAGCCACCACACCGGTGCCGTCGAACCGCCCCGGCTGCTGGTCTCCGGGCTCGGCAGCGACGCCGCCGTGCGCGGAGCGGCCGGGACCGTCGTACGCCGCGTCATCGCCGATCCCGCCGCCCACCTCGCCCGGCAAGCCGCCCAACGCTCCTAGCGCGAGACCGTCACCGTCGTGATCCGCCGGTCAGCGGTGCTGACCCGGTGGACGTCACCGGTGACCGTGACCAGCGCCTTGTCGATGCCCGACTCGCCGGCGGCAGAGGCCACCTCGACGTCGGAGAGCTCGTCGATGCCCTCGGCGACTCCGGTGGCGACCTTCTCGCCGGCCGAGGCCGCGACCCAGACCTCGACCTCACCGGGCTCGACGATCCGGACGAGGCCGCGGTCGGTGAAGGCCAGCCGGGTCGTGGGCACCTCGAAGCGCACCGTCGCCGACTCGCCCGCTTGCAGCGCGAGCCGCTGGTAGCCGAGCAGCTGCGAGACCGGTCTGGCCACCGAGGCCAGCAGGTCGCGACCGTAGAGCTGGACCACGTCCACACCGGCGACATCCCCGAGGTTGGTGACGGTCACCTCCACCCCGAACGTGCCACCGGCCTCGACCGAACGGTCGGCCGAGAGCCCGCTGTAGCAGAAGGTCGTGTAGGAGAGCCCGAAGCCGAACGGCCGCACCGGCGTGGAGTCCGCGGAGGTCACCCCGGAGGGGCCGCCGAGGATGGGGTGCAGGTAGGTGTAGGGCTGGGCCCCGGCCGAGCGCGGCAGGGTCACCGGCAGCCGCCCGGAGGGGTTGACGGCGCCGGTGAGGACGCGGGCGATCGCGGCTCCGCCCTCCTCGCCCGGGAAGAACGTCTGCAGCACCGCCGCGGGACGGTTGGGACCATTCTGATCGCCTCGGGCTCCGCTTCGGCCGTCGAGGGCCCAGCCGATGGCGTACGGCCTGCCGGTGACCAGGACCAGGATCGTCGGGGTCCCGGTGGCGACCACGGCCTCGACCAGCTCGCGCTGGACGCCGGGCAGGTCGAGGGACTCGGTGTCGTTGCCCTCCCCCACGGTGCCCTTGCCGAACAGGCCCGCCTGGTCGCCGGCGACGACCACGGCCACCTCGGCCCGGCTGGCCGCCTCGACGGCTGCCGCGATCCCGGCGGTGTCGGTGCCCTCGACCTCGCAGCCCCGGACCACCTCGATCTCGGCACCGTCCAGCTCGGCCCGCAGCGCCTCCGCGATCGTCGGCACCTCGATCCCGAGCGCGACATCGGGATGGTGGGCGAGGACGTGGTTGGGGAAGGAGTAGCACCCCATCAGCGCCTCGGCGCGGTCGGCGTTCGGACCGATCAGCGCGAGCCTGGCGGCGGTCGGAGCGAGCGGGAGGGTGCCGTCGTTGGCCAGCAGGACCACCGACTCCTCGGCCAGGCGGCGGGCCACGTCGCGGTGGGCCGGCGTGTCCAGGTCGATGTCGGTCGGAGGCTCGGCGGTGAACTCCTCGTCGAGCAGCCCCAGCTCCTCCTTCGCGGACAGCGCTCGCAGGACGGCACGGTCGATGACCGCTTCGTCCACCTCGCCGGCCCGGACCAGCCCGGCCAGCGGCCCCAGGAAGGCGTCGCCGCTGGGCAGCTCGATGTCGATCCCGGCCTCCAGAGCCATCGCGGCGGCGTGGCCACGGTCAGCCGCGACCCCGTGCATGAGGGCGAGGAAGGCGACCGAGAAGTAGTCGGCGACCACCGTCCCGTCGAAGCCCCACTCCTCGCGCAGCAGCCCGGTGAGCAGCTCGGTGTGCGCCGCCAGCGGGAGCCCGTCGAGGTCGTTGTAGGCGTTCATCACCGACCTCGCACCGCCGTCCAAGACGGCCATCTCGAAGGGCGGCAGGAAGACGTCGGCCAGCTCACGCGGGCCCGCGGCGACCGGGGCATGGTTGCGGCCGGCCCGCGAGCCGGAGTAGCCCACGAAGTGCTTCAAGGTCGCCTGGACGCCGGCGGACTGCAGACCCCGGACGTACGCGGTCCCGACCGTCCCGACCACGTAGGGGTCCTCGGAGATGGCCTCCTCGGTGCGCCCCCAGCGCGGGTCCCGGATCACGTCGAGCACCGGAGCGAGACCCTGGTGCACCCCCAACGTACGCAGCGAGGAGCCGATCAGCGCCGCCATCTCCTCGACGAGATCGGGGTCGAAGGCAGCACCCCAGGCCAGTGGCGTCGGGAAGCAGGCGGCCTTCCAGGCGGCCAGTCCGGTGAGGCACTCCTCGTGGACCAGGGCCGGGATGCCCAGCCGGGTCTCGCGCAGCAGCCGGCGCTGCTCCTCCCACAACCACGCCGCCCGCTCGGCCGGTTCGACCGGACGGGTGCCGTAGACACGGGTGAAGTGGCCGATGCCGTGCTCGGTGACCTCGGCGAGCCGCTCGGGCGCACCGTCAGTCATCTCGTCGGCCAGCGGCGCGACGACCTCGTCGCCGTGGTCGATCCAGAAGCCGACGAGCTGCGCCAGCTTCTCCTCGAGCCTCATCCGCGCGTGCAGCTCGCGTACCCGCGTGGATACCTGCGGCCATGCACGCGGTTGGACTCGTTCCTGGACTCGTTTCTGGGCTTCCGTCATCCCTTCACCGCTCCTTGCAGTCCGGAGACGATCCGGCGCTGCAGGGCCAGGAACAGCACCAGCGCGGGGATCATCGCAATCGTCGTGAACGCCAGGACACCGGCGGTGTCGGCGGAGTGCTCGGTGGAGAAGTCGGCCACCCCGAGCGGTAGCGTGCGCATGTCGTCCTGCAGCAGCAGGAGCGGCAGGATGTAGGCGTTCCAGGAGGTCACGAAGGCGAGCACCGCCACCGTGATCACCCCCGGCATCGACAGCGGCAGCATGATCCGCCAGAAGACACCGATCCGCGAGGCGCCGTCGATCAGCGCCGCCTCCTCGAGCTCGCGCGGAAGCGCCATCAGGAACGGCCGCAGGATCACCACCGTCAGCGGCAGCGCGAACGCCGCCTGCGGCAGCGCCACGCCCCACCAGGTGTTGCCCATCCCGAGGTCGCGGGTGACCAGGATGAACAGCGGGATCACCGCCACCGCCGCCGGGAAGAGCAGACCCAGCACGAAGACCATGAACAGTGCCTCGCGCCCCTTGAAGCGGTAGCGCGCCAGCGGGTAGGCAGCCATCACCCCGAAGACCACCGCGACCACCGTGGTGATGACCGCGATGACGGTCGAGTTGATCGCGTACGTCCAGAACGACCCGCCGCTCAGCACGCTGGCGTAGTTCGTCCAGACCCACGGGTCGGGCAGCCCGGTCGGTTTCTCGGCCAGCTGGGCGTTGGTGCGGAAGCCGCCCATCGCGCCGTAGAGCACCGGCCCGACGGTGATCGCCACGACGATCAGCGAGACCAGATAGACCAGCACGTTGTTGCCACCGCGCCTGGCGCGCGGTGCCAGGTTGGTCGTCACACTCATGCCGCCTCCTTGGTGTCACGGCGCAGCACGACCAGCTGGTAGACCAGCGCCATCACGAACGCGATCGCGAACAGGACCACCGATGCGGCCCCGGCGATGCCGTAGTTGTGCCGGTTGGTGCCCTCGTCGATCAGGTACGTCGCCATCGTGGTCGTCGCGTCGGCGGGCCCACCTCCGGTGAGGACCCAGATCATGTCGAAGCACTGGATCGAGCCGATCATCGACAGGAAGCACCAGGTGCGGATCGTCGGGCCGAGCAGCGGGATGCTGATCCGCCACTGCGTCTGCCACCAGCTGGCACCGTCGAGCTGTGCCGCCTCGTAGAGCTCCTCGGAGACACCCTGCAGGCCGGCGAGGAACAGCAGGACCGCCAGGCCGAGGTACTTCCAGGTCAGCACCGCGAGCACCACCCACAGGGCGACCTCGGGGGTGCCGAGCCAGCCCTCCTCGGGCGGACTGAGTCCGATCCCGTTCATGAGGGCGTCGACCAGGCCGTACTGCGGCTGCAGCAGCTGGAACCAGATGACGCCGGCGATGACCTCGGCCAGGACGTACGGGACGAAGATCAGCGTCCGCAGCACCCCCTGCCCCGCCATCTGGCGGTTGAGGAGCAGCGCGATGGCCACGCCCAGCGGCAGCTGCACGACGATCGAGCCGACCACGATGATCATGTTGTGGGCGACCGCGTCCCGGAAGACGCTGTCGGCGAGCACCTCGGCGTAGTTCTCGAACCCGACGAAGTCGTCGAGCGGACCGAGGCCCTTCCAGTCGTAGAGGGAGAACCGTGCCGCCGTGAGGATCGGCCAGGCGACGAACAGGGCCATCAGGGCCAGGGCCGGAGTGACGAAGAACGCGATCTCCGCCCACTGACGCCAGCCGTCTCGTGACCGGTGCGGTCGCCCCGAGGTGACCGCACCGGTAGTTGCTTCAAGACTCACGAGGCGACCGTGCCTCCCGAGAACGTGCTTCGGTCAGCCATGCTCACTTCTCCTTGTCCGCGGCTTCCTGGGTCGCCTCGACGACGTCCTCAGGGGTGGCCTTGCCGGCGAACTGCAGCGCGATCTCGTCGTTCATCGCACCGCCGATGGACTCACCGAAGGCGGTGTCGAAGTAGAGCTGCACGAACGGCGACTCGTCGCGCACCTTCAGGAGCTCGGCGAGTGCCGGGTCCTTGACCGAGGAGCCGGCCGCCGGGATGGTCGGCAGACCCATGTCGTTCTCGGCGAAGCCCTTCTGGACCTCGTCGGAGAGCAGGTAGTTCACCAGGTCGACGGCCTTGTCGGGCGCTCCCTCGGAAACCGCCCAGGCGTCACCGCCACCGAGCTGGGCGGCCGGGTCGCCCGCGCCGCCCTCGACGGCCGGGAACGGGAACCAGCCCGTCTTGTCTCCGAGCCCCTTCTTGTCCTCGGTGAGGCCCTGCATCACGCCGGGCTCCCAGTGGCCGGCCAGCTCCATGGCGACCTTGCCGGTGGCCAGCAAGCCGCTGGCCGAGGTCGGCCCGGTCTGCGACGGGGTGGAGAGGAAGCCCTTGTTGAACGGCTTCTGGGCGACGATCTCGTCGACCGTCTCACCCGCCTCGATGAAGCACGGGTCGGAGAAGTCCAGGTCGGCGACCGCGCTCTCGAGCACGTCCTGGGAGCAGGCGCGCAGCGCGGTGTAGTACCAGTAATGCGCGGCCGGCCAGCCGTCGCCGGCGCCCAGCGAGACCGGGGTGATGCCGGCCTTGTCGAGCTTGTCGAACGCGGCGTACAGCTCCTCCATCGTCGTCGGGGGCGCGGTGATCCCGGCCTTCTCGAAGAGCTCGGTGTTGTACCAGAATCCGACCACGCCCATGGAGAACGGCAGGGCGTACGTCTTCCCGTCGACCTGCCAGCCGGCGGCGCTGCCGCCGATCTGGTCGATGATGTCCTTGGAGTCCTCGGAGAGGTCGCGGGTGAGCCCGGCCTCGACGTGGTCGGCGAGCTCGCCGCCGCCACGCTCCATGTAGACGTCCGGGACGTCGCCACTCTGGAAGGCGGCGTCGAGCTTGGTCAGCATGTCCTCGTGGGCGAAGGCCTGGACCTTGACGTCGACGCCGGGGTTGGCCTTCTCGAAGTCCTTCGCAACCTGCTCGTAGTACCCCTTGCCGGGGTCGTTGTTGGAGTTATGCCACCAGGTGATGGTCTTGTCGTCGCCACCGGAGTCGCCCGAGCCGCCACAACCGGTGGCGGCAATCATCAATCCGGCGCACAGCGCGGCGAGCGCTTGTGTCTTCCTCGACATCTTGGGACCTCTTCGTCACAGCTATGGATGTATGGGTATGTGACTGCCGCCACATCGTCGGGGTCGAGCATGGCGCGTCCAGATGCTCGTGTCAATCGTTGTCGATAACGTTTTCGTAGATGGTTATCGAACTTGGCCCGAGTGGGCTACTGTCAGGCCATGAGCACGCTCGATCAGCCACGCCCCCGCCGGGTGACCATCACCGACGTGGCCCGCGAGGCCGGCGTCTCGGTGGCCACCGTCTCCAAGGTGATCAACGAGCGCTACGGTGTCAGCGAGGCGACAGCGGAGAAGGTGCTCGCGGTCATCGACGAGCTCGGCTACCAGTCGTCACTGATCGCCTCGAGCCTGCGCCGCAAGTCCACCGGCGTGATCGGCGTCCTCGTGGCCGAGTTCGAGCCCTACTCCGCCGAGCTCCTCAAGGGCATCTCGGCGGCCCTGGACGGCACCGGCTACGAGCTGCTGGCCCACGCCGGACGCACCGGCGCCCACAACCACACCGGCTGGGAGCGCCGCTCGCTCTCCCGCCTCGGTCACACCCTGATCGACGGCGCGATCGTGGTCACGCCGTCGATGATCATCACCGACGAGACCACCATCCCGGTCGTCGCGATCGACCCCCACACCGGGCCGGACGGCCCGATGACCGTCGACGCCGACAACATCACCGGCGCCCGGCTCGCCGTCGACCACCTGGTCGGGCTCGGCCACCGGCGCATCGGGTTCCTCGGCGGGCGCCCCGACCTCCGCTCCGCAGGTCTGCGCGAGCAGGGCTACCGCGAGGCCCTCCACGACGCCGGCCTCAGCGTTTCCCCCGACCTGATCCGGGTGGGCGGCTACCACCCCGAGCTCGCCGAGGCACCGGCCCGCGAGCTGCTCTCGCTCCCCGCCGGCGAGCGCCCCACTGCCATCTTCGCCGCCAACGACATCTCCGCGATCAAGGTCATCGAGGTCGCCGGCTCACTGGGCCTGCGCGTGCCCGAGGACCTCTCGGTGATCGGCTTCGACAACGTACCCGAGGCCCGCGACGCCACTCCCCCGCTCACCACCGTCGCCCAGCCGCTCCACGAGATGGGCCGGGCCGCTCTCGAGCTCCTGCTCGAACTGCTCGAGGGCAAGCAGACCGAGCGTCACCTGCGGCTGCCCGCCGAGCTGGTCGAGCGCAGCAGCACCGCTCCGCCGGCGTGAGACTTCATCACGGTATGCAGCGAAAGGCGCACATCCCGTGCGGAGCTCCGCTGGGGATGTGCGCCTTTCGCCTGCATACCTTGACGGAGGAACGCGCCCGCTACACGTGCCCTGTCGCCGATGCTCTCCGCCGGGAGAGCGCGTCGACGCTGGCCGCGACCAGGAGGACGAGGCCGGTGACCATCCAGACGGTGCCCTGGGGCTGGTCGAGCAGGCCCATCCCGTTGTCGATGACGGCCACGACGGTGCCGCCGATGACGGCGTCGATGACGCGGCCCTTGCCGCCGAAGAGCGAGGTGCCGCCGATGACGGCGGCGCCCACGGCGTACAGCAGGGTCGTCTCGCCGCCCGTGTTCGGGTTCACCGAGTTGGTCCGGCTGGCGATCATGATGCCGGCCACCGCCGCCATGGTGGAGCAGAGGACGAAGCACGACAGGCGCACCCGGAACACGTTGATCCCGGCCCTGCGTGCCGCCTCGGCGTTGCCGCCGACCGCGTAGACGTGCCGGCCCCAGGCGGTGCGGGTCAGCGTGAAGGTGAGCAGGATCAGCAGGCCGACGATCACCACCAGCGAGACCGGCACCCCCTTGAGCGAGGTCAGCGCCGGGTTGCGGCTGCGCTCAACGGAGAGGTAGCCGACCACGACGAGCACCACGACCGTCAGCAGCCCGGTCTTCAGTGCCCACAGCAGGATCGGCTGCACGGTGAGGTTCTTGGCGCGGCGACGCGCATCGGTGATGTACGTCGAGCCCGCATAGCCCACGATGCAGACGATGCCGAGAACCCAGCCGAGCCAGACCGGCAGGTTGGCGTTGTTGAGGCCGTTGATGAAGTCGTTGCGGATGGGGATCGTCCCGCCCTCACCGATCATCGTCAGGAGTACGCCCTGCAGCCCGAGGAAGGCGGCCAGCGTGACCACGAACGACGGGATCCCGAGCCGGGCCACCAGCAGCCCGATGGTCAGGCCGATCACCGCTCCGGTGAGCAGTGCCGCCAGCAGCGCCGGGATCAGCGGCCACTCCTGCCGGGTCAGGCAGACGCCGAGCACCCCGGCGCACGTGCCGCCCGCGAATCCCGCGGACAGGTCGATCTCGCCCAGCAGCAGCACGAAGACCAGGCCCATCGCGAGCACGGTCACCCCCGCCGACTGGCCGATCAGGTTGGCGAAGTTGAACGAGTTGGTGAACTGCTCGGGACGCAGCGCAGAGAAGACCAGGACCAGCGCGATCAGGCCCAGCACCGCGGGCAGCGAGCCGACCTCACCACCCCTGAGCTTGGCCATGTAGGCCCGGAAGATCCCGCCCAGCGAGTTGTCGGGCTCCGGATCCGGTGCCGCGGCGATCGTCGGGTCATCGGCGTCGACACTCATGCCGCCACCTCCGTAGTGGAAGGCGAAGAATACGGAAGTGGCGACCTGAGGCTTGTTGTCGCTCGCTGGCGCTCGCTCATGCCGCTCCTCCTTCAGGCACCACACCCGTGGTGATCGCCTGCACGACCCGCTCGCGCGTCGTGGAGGCGGCCTCGATCTGGCCGACCATGCCGCCGAGATACAGGACCGCGATGTCGTCGGCGACCTCGAAGACGTCGTTGAGGTTGTGGCTGATCAGCAGGACGCCTAGGCCACGGTCGGCCAGGCGCCGCACCAGCCGGAGCACCTGCTCGGTCTGTGCCACGCCGAGAGCGGCGGTCGGCTCGTCGAGGATGACCAGCTTGGAGTTCCACAGCACGGCCCGGGCGATCGCCACGGTCTGACGCTGGCCGCCGGAGAGGGAGGCAACCGGCGTACGCACCGATTTCAGCGTACGCACCGAGAGACCGTCGAGCGTCTCGCGAGCGCGCTGCTCCATGGTGTCCTCGTCGACCAGCCGCAGCCGTTTCATCTCCCGGCCGAGGAACATGTTGTGGACGACGTCGAGGTTGTCGCACAGCGCGAGGTCCTGGTAGACGACCTCGATCCCGAGCGCGGCGGCGTCCTTGGGGCTGGTCACCTTCACCGGCTCTCCCTCGAAGAGGTAGTCACCGGCGTCGAAGAGATGGATCCCGGCCATCCCCTTGACCAGGGTGCTCTTGCCGGCACCGTTGTCTCCGACGAGCGCGGTGACCCGGCCCGCCTGCACCGTGAGGTCCACTCCGCGCAGGACCTGCACGGCGCCGAAGGACTTCTCGACGCCGTGCAGCTCCAGCAGCGGACTCACTGAGGCACGCCGTTCTCGGTGCACAGGTCGGCGATCGCCCCGGCGCACACCTCGGCGGCGTCGGCCTGACCGTCCTCGATGACCGTACCGACGGTCTCCTTGGTGACCCAGACGGGCTCGGCGAGCACCGACGGCACGTCCGTGCCCGCCTCGGTGTCCTCGACGCTGCCGGTGGCCAGCGCCTCGGCAGCGTCCTTGTCACCCTCGATCAGCGCGATCGCCAGGTCCGCGGCGGCCTTGGCCTCGAGCGCGGTGTTCTTGTAGACGGTGCCGCACTGGAAGCCCTGCAGGATGTTCTGCAGGCCCTCGACCGAGGCGTCCTGGCCGGTCACCGGGATCTTGCCCTGGGCGTTGTTGGCCTTCAGCCGGGCGATGATGCCGCCGGCCATGGTGTCGTTGGCCGAGACCACGCCGTCGATCTTTCCGCCGTTGGCGGTGTACATCTGGTCGAAGACCTTCCCGGCCTTGGTGGCGTCCCACTCCCCCGACTGGTCGCCGACGAGCTTGTAGGTGCCGTCGGCGATCTTCGGCTCGAGCGCCTTCTCGTAGCCCGACTTGAACAGGGCCGCGTTGTTGTCGGTGGCCGCGCCGTTGACGTAGACGATGTTGCCGCCCTTCTTGCCCGCGGCGGTGATGCACTCGTCGAGGCCCGTGCCCATCAGCTCGCCGACCTTCACGTTGTCGAAGGAGACGTAGTAGGAGGCGCCGCCGTTGAGCGTCAGCCGGTCGTAGTCGATGCTCGTCACGCCCGCGTCGGCGGCCTTCTTCAGGCAGGCCGCGCCCGACTCGGAGTCGAGGTTGGTGATGATGATGACCTTGACGTTCTCGTTGATCATGCTGTCGCACAGCTGACCGAACTTGGCGGTGTCGCCCTGAGCGTTCTGGATCGTGGCCTCGAGGCCGGCGTCGGCGAACGCCTTCTCGAGGTTGGGCCGGTCCTGGGACTCCCATCGGGGAGACGTGGTCGCGTCGGGGAGGATCACTCCGACGTCGGTGCCGCCCGAGTCTCCCGAGTCGCCACCGTCATCCGAGCCTCCACATGCCACGAGCGATGCGGTCGACAGGGTCGCCACCGCTGCGACCGCCATCAGGCGGCCGATCTTGTGCGTGTTCATCGTCGAACTCCTCAGTCCTGGGTGTGATCTAAGTCACGTCGGGGTGCAACCTATCTCCTTCAGCGGCGATGTGAAGCGGTTCTGAGGAGATCTCGACAGCGGATTGATAACGGCCGTATGCCTTCAGGTCACCAATGCTCGTTACGTTGCGACGGCTCCCACCCGCCCACGTCCACTAGAACAGCGATCACGTGACCGCCACCTCGGATTTCCGCACGCCCACGACCAGCCGGGCAGACAGCGATCCCAACAGCCCCAAATCTGGGCAAAGCCCCGCCCGACGGAACTCCGGGCACATCAGCGAGATCCACGGCCTGCGCGGCATCGCCCTGGCGCTCGTGGTCGCCTTCCATCTCTTCGGCAACGGCCGGGTCTCGGGCGGGATCGACGTCTTCCTGGTGATCTCCGGCTTCCTCGCCACCCGGTCGCTGGTGGGCAGGGCCGAACGCGGCCGGGTGAGGCTCGGCGAGCACTACGGACGTACGTTCGCGCGGCTCGCCGCGCCGGCGCTGATCGTGCTGGCCGCGACGGCCGCGCTGATGGTGGTCTTCATCCCGCAGACGCTGTGGACGCAGACGACCCGCGAGCTGATCGCGGCGGCGACCTACACGCTCAACTGGGAGCTCATCGCCAGCCAGCTCTCCTATGGCGCCGCGGGGCCGTCCTCGACGCCGGTGCAGCACTTCTGGTCGCTCGCGGTGCAGGGGCAGTTCTTCCTGCTGTGGCCGCTGGTGGTCGTCGGGCTGGCTCTGGTGCTTCGCGTCGTGGGGCCCGGCCGGCTCCGCGGGCGGCTCAGCCTCGCGCGGGTGCTGTTCGCGCTGACCGCGGCGGCGTTCGTTCTCTCCTTCGCCTATGCGATCAAGGTCTCCGGATCCGACCAGGCGGCTGCGTACTTCAACTCCGTCACCCGCTTCTGGGAGATCGCCGCCGGCGCCCTCACCGCGCTCGCCCTGCGACGCCTGAGCCTGCCCGAGAAGATCAAGCCGTACGCCGCGTGGACCGGCCTCGCCCTGGTCGTGACCTGCGGTTTCGTGATGGACGGCGCGGACCACTTCCCCGGGCCGCTGGCCCTGTGGCCGGTCGCCGGGGCGCTGCTGGTGATGGTCGGCTCCACCCCGTCGCCACGCGGGCCGCGGCGCCTGCTGGAGACCCGCCCGCTGCGGTTCGTCGCCGACATCTCCTACGAGCTCTACCTGTGGCACTGGCCGCTGCTGATCGCGTGGCTCTACTACACCGGCGGGGAGCGACTCACCGTCGCCTCGGCCGCGGGCGTGCTGGTCGTCTCGACGCTGCTCGCCTGGGCGACCAACCGGCTGGTGACCCGCCAGGTCCAGACGTACGTCATCAGGCCCGGCGGCCCGCGCGCCCTGGTCGCCACCCTGGCTGCTCTCGTGGTCGCCGTCGGCGCCGGCTGGAGCGGCCTGGCCGCGATCGACCACTCCGAGGACAGGGCGATCGCGGCGGCGGCCCGCCTCGCCACCGCCGACCCGTTCACGACCGAGTGCCTCGGTGCGTCCGCGCTGGCGGTGAGCTCCGCGGGAGGCTCGTGCGCCAACCCCGACCTTCGAGGCGAGCTGATCCCGGCGGTGGCCGCGATCGGCGCGGACGACGAGAACCGGGGCCAGTGCTGGTCCTTCGAGGAGCGTCCGGTGCGCTTCAGCGCCTGCCCCAACGGGTCAGTCGAGGGCTACCAGAAGCGGCTGCTGATGGTCGGCGACTCGCACGCCGTGGCTCCGGTCGGCGCGCTCGACCTGATCGGCGACCGGCGCAACTGGCGCATCGACGTCGCCGCCCGTGCCGCCTGCCACTGGAACACCCGGCCGCTCGGCCGGAACATCGCCGACAACCGCCCCGCCTGCGCGGAGTGGAACCGGCAACTCGAGGCCTACCTGCGCGCTCCCGAGCAGCAGGACCTCGACGCGATCATCGTCACCCACTCGGCCCGCAAGACGACCCAGCCGCTGGGCGGCGAGACGCCGTACGAGTCCACGGTCAACGGTCTGGTCGAGGCCTGGAGCCACCGGCCCTCGAAGGACGTCCCGGTGATCGCGCTCGTCGACAACCCGATGTTCGAGCCCGACAACGCCGCCTACCTCCGCACCACGCTGGGCTGCATCCAGCGACACTCCCCCGAGACCGCCGGCCAGGCGTGCGGGCGGCCGCGCACCGACGTACTCGTCAAGGACCCGCACCGCGACGCGGTCGCCCGCGACCCCAACGCGCACCTGGTCGACCTGACCCACCTGTTCTGCGGGGACGAGGTCTGCCCGGCGGTGATCGGCAACGTCATCGTCTACCGCGACGGCAACCACATCACCTCGCGCTACGCCCGCACCCTGGCGCCCTACCTCAGCCAGGAGCTCGCTCGGGTCGTCGATTAACGGGCCACTGCGAGGTCGCCGTCGCGCAGGTGGCGACCATAGGATCGGCGTGTGGATGTCGAGTCGCTATGGCAAGAGCTGGAGACCGTGCTGCTACCCACGCTCAGGGGGTTTCGGTCGAGACTCGGATCACTTCGTGTAGAGGAGAAGGCCGACCGGACACTGTTGTCCGAGGCCGATCTCGCGGTGCAAGAGCAGATCATTCGTTGCATTCGGGCGGTCGACGCGGATGGGCTCATCGTGGCCGAGGAGAGTGCTCACTTGCTCGGGTCACCGCCCGAGGCCAACGGTCGCGTGTGGATCATCGATCCGATCGACGGTACGTCGCAGTTTGTCGCACCCGATGGCCGCG
This sequence comes from Nocardioides sp. NBC_00850, assembly GCF_045207335.1. Lineage (NCBI taxonomy): Bacteria > Bacillati > Actinomycetota > Actinomycetes > Propionibacteriales > Nocardioidaceae > Nocardioides > Nocardioides sp. NBC_00850. Next base: position 3,511,426 of record NZ_CP108845.1, on the reverse strand, counting down.
AGTTTTGCACTGTGGTGTGCCTGATCGAGGATCGTGAGCCCGTTGCCGCTTTCGTGCTGGCTCCGGAGATCGGACCTGACCGTAGCCCCGTGACGGTTCGCGTCACGGGGCGGGGCAAGCCGATTGAGATCAACGGTGAAGGCGTCACCGGCATATCGACGTCCGCACGGCCGCAGCAGGTATCGGTGACCAGGAGTTCTGGGACCCAGCCACGCGGCTACGAGGAGAGCCTCCTGGCTCGGGGCTATCACCTCAAGACTCGCACCACCTCACAGACACTGGACATGGTACGAACCTGCGTCGACCTTGCTCCGTTCACCGACCCTGCGCTTGAGTCGTTCGGTCTGTTCTACCGAGAGCGGCAGAAAGTCTGGGACGGTTCTGCGGGCATATGTCTGGCAAACGCCACGGGGGGCCTCTTCGTGGGCGACGGTACCGGCGAGGAGCGCACCACCATCGACATCGCCCTCGACGTCGCCGAGCCCCAGTTCGACAGCACGCTGATTGCCTCAGACCCCGACGCCACCGCGATCGTGGCGCAGAAAGGTTGACCAGGCCGCCTAACCGTCGGCTTGCTGGCCGTCCACAGTTTGTAGTCGTCCCGCGAGGTGCTTCACGTATGAGGGCCAGGTGTGGCTGCCCGGAACTCGTTGCACCAGTCGTATCGCAAGCTCGACATCTCCGACGCTGGCCGCCACGTTGGCCGCCCGAATCGCCAGATGAGGGATCCCCTCGGGGAGCGAGTGGAGCGCCATCGTTACGTAGTGCCTGGCCTGTTCGGTCTCGTTTCGGCGCACGCACTGGTCGGCCATCGCAAGCAACCACAGCACAGAGACGTCCGATCGGAGGTCGGCGTGTTCATCGAAGTAGATATCTTCAAGCCGGTTGAGGTCGCGTTGCAGTCGGCGAGCGTTGCCGAGTGCATCCGGGTGACGCACTCGGCTGAGAAGATGCAAGACACCCTCGGCTTCGGTCTTGCGACGGTGGGCATTGACGAACGTGACGTCGTCGCCATCGTGGTCAGCAATGTCGAAGCTGTCTCGTAACGACGCAACCAAGCCATCGACTGCGTGGACCGCCAACTGGATCTGAGCGTCGGTCAGGGACTTAGGAACCACATCCATCGGCTGCCCGGCTGCGGTCAGCTCGCGCGCCTGCCGGAGATGGATTCCTTGCTGAAGGTGCAGATACACCTTCTTCATACGGCGGGCGTCGTCACTCGGAAGAAGACGGCCTCTGGCGACGAGCAACTCGCTCATGCCCGAGAGCTCCTGACGCCAATCCCGCCCTGGATTGTGGTGGCTGGCGAGCAGGAGCCGCTCTCGGCGAAACCTTAGTTGAAACAGGACCGACTCGGCGGAGTCACTCCTGAACGACGGACGATGAAGGTCACTGTCCAGCGCTCGTCTGTCGGATTGCCGTCGAGCTACCGCAATGCTGAGGAGCGCGAGGGCTTGTAGCTGTCTGCTGTCGGCCACGCCTTCCGCAAGCTCTGCGTGGCGCGTCAACGCCGCCAGGATCGCTTTAGCGTCACCGCTGGAGATCACGCGCCAGGCGGAGGAGATGCCCTGGTCCAGCAGCTCTGCATCGAACCGTTTCGCGGCGCCCAAATTGTCGATGAGCCAGGCAATGTGCGTCGCTGACGCCGCCTCGTCAGCGAACGGCGCTACCGACCAGCTCGCCGCTCTCTGCGCCGTGAACACCGCGACCGGCTGTCGGGGTTCCACTGGAGCTCGAAGCCCCGCGGATTCAGTCAGGATGCGGTCCAGCTCGTCGAGCGATAGGCCAAGGGCATCGGCGATCTTGGGGCGGTACACCGGGGTGGGTTCAGTGACTCCGGACTCCCAGCGAACGATCGTGGACCGATCGATTCCCAACAACTCTGCGAGCGATTCCTGCGTGTGTCCGACGGCCTTGCGGCGCTTCGTCAGCGCGGGGCGCCGAGTCGTCTTCCCCACTGCTCACTCCCTTGACATGTTTCCGCAGGTCAACGCCATCTCGCACCGTTGATGCGCCATTGCTGCATCAGTCCTGCTCTGGTTCCCGACCGCCTCTGGCGGTTGTCTACAGATTAAGGGTTTACCTACGACTCAGACAACGAAGGAACGTGGCCATGACCAGCGACAACACGACCCGCTCCCCGGCTCGCGGGCTCGGAGTGCACGGATGTGCTGCGGACTCGGCACAGGAAAGGCGGGTGGCGGCGCTCCTACCGACACGCACCGTCGGCGCCTCTTTCTGGCCCGCCCCTGACCGTCCGGTGACGTCACCGCCTCGCCCGGACCTCCTGGTTGCGGTTCTCGATGGTCTCCGCAGTCTCGACTCGGACGGCGGCCCGCGATGAGGGAGCATGATCGATCGCGTGCCCAGCGCGGTGACCACGTTACTCGCCGGGCAGGACGCCCGCGCGTGCTGCCACAGACCGCCCGTGAGCGGCGGGCATGGACGGAGCCGCGTGAGGAGATCCTCGACATCGCGGCCAGCCTGTTCGTGGACCGCGGTATCGCAGCGACCTCGACGCGGGACATCGCCGACGCGGTCGGGATTCGGCAAGCCTCGATCTACTACCATTTTCCCTCTGGGAAGGACGAGATGCTCGCCGAGCTGCTCCAGCGCTCTGTCCGGCCCACCCTCGACAAGATCGAGAAGATCGAGGTCCTCGGCACCGAGACCGACGCCGGACCCGAGGTCCTGTTGTATCTGCTGGTCGTGCTCGACGTTCGCACGCTCGCCGATGCCCCACGCAACGCCGGGGTGCTGCCTGGACTGCCAGAAGTCCAGCGCAAGGACGTCTTCGAACCATTCGGGACCGCGCGGGAGGAGCTGCGGGCCGCGTACTCACGACTCGGCTCAGAGGTGGCCGCCTCACGACCAGAGGTGGCGATGACCCCAGACAGCAGCCTCATCAGCAGATTGCTGTTGCAACAGGTCGAGGTCGTGATCGGGATGCGCTCTGAGGGGCACCCGATCACTCCGACCATCGAGGCCATCATCGCGGCCGCCTGCCTGCGAAGTTGTCTGGCCGACCAAGCCAGCATCGATGAGGCCGCTAGACGTGCGGCCAACCTGATCGGGTCTCTCGAGTAGAAGCCCGATCCTATGGACCGGTCGCTGGCCCATCCCGACGTGGTGGGTCGGCGACTGCAACCACGTTGCCAGGCCGGTGACGCCTACGGTCTGCGAGAGATCAGCGATGGTCACGCCGTGCGGAACGGTGCTGGCGTGGGCGAGACCGGCACGCGGAGGCGACTGTGTTGGTCTCGAGCCGGCTAGGCCCACGCCTTCGCGAGCAGGTCGCGGGTGTCGGTCAGCAGCTGCGGCAGGGTCTTGGTGCGGCCGATGATCGGCATGAAGTTCTGGTCGCCGACCCAGCGGGGCACGATGTGCTGGTGCAGGTGGGCGGCGATGCCGGCGCCGCCCGCGGTGCCCTGGTTCATCCCGATGTTGAAGCCCTCGGCCCGCGAGACGCCGGCGAGGGTGCGTACGGCCTGCTTGGTCAGCACCGCCATCTCGGCGGCCTCCTTGTCGGTGGTCTCGACGTAGCCGGCGATGTGGCGGTAGGGGCAGACCATCATGTGGCCCGGGGCGTACGGATAGAGGTTGAGCACCACGAAGCAGGTCTCGCCGCGGTGTACGACCAGGCCCTCGGCGTCCTCGAGCGTCGGCACCCGGCAGAACGGGCACTCCGTCTCCGAGGGGTCGGTGGGCTTGTTCTCGCCGCGGATGTAGGCCATCCGGTAGGGCGTCCACAGCCGCTCCAGACCGTCGCCCTCGCCGATGCCGTCCTGGGTGAGTACGCCGTCCATCTCTGTCACGCGGCAAACACTACTTAACCCCTCACAGGCCCATTCAGGACAGGCTCAGTCGGGCGCTTCCCCGCCCCGCAGCGCGTACGCCCCGGCGACGGCTGCGGCGAGCAGCACGACCAGGCAGGCCGCCGTGATCCCGGACAGTGCCTGCCAGGGGAACGTCAGCGGCGCCTCGGGCACGTCGCGTACGACCGCCTGCCGCATCAGCCAGCCGGTGAACCCGGTGACCGCGCCGCCGACCAGCAGAGCGCCGGCGCCGGTGAACACCGTCTCCCAGAGCGCGGTCCGGCGCACCTGCGCCGAGGTGGCGCCGACGAGCCGGGCGGTGGCGGTCTGGCGGCGGCGCTGGCTCGCCCCGATCAGGACCGCGTTGACGGCCGCGATCGCGGCGTAGACCCCGGCCGGGCCGAGCATCACCCACAGCACGACCGTGTTCATCTCGCGCGCCTCCGCCGAGACCGCTCCGACCCACTCCTCGCCTGTGCTCACCTCGGCCCCCGTCTCCCGGATCGACCGTGCGGTCCCGGCGACGTCCGCGCCGGCGTCGGTGCGCACGAAGACCGTTCCGGTGTCGCGGGCGACCCTGTCGATGCGTGGCAGGTCGTCGGGCACGATGATGTCGCTCCACAGGTTCGGGGCGTCGGGGACGACCGCGACCAGTCGCACCTCGACGGTCCGGCCGTCGATGCGCATCCGGCGGGTCTGGCCGATCCGGCCGCCGAGATCGGTGACGTAGGAGGCGGTGACCGCCATCGCCCGGCCGTGCAGGTCGGCGAGACTCCCCTGCGTCGCCTGCAGGCTGCGCGTCGCGGCAGCGCTGGAGACATCGACGACCTCGACGTCCTCAGGACCGCCCCCCAACCCGACCTGCGCAGTGCGGCGTACGTCGCTCACACCCACCCCGGGCACGTCCTGGATCCGCTCGGGGCGCTCGGCCTGCTCGACGACCAGCTCCGACCTGAGGGCGGCCCGGTCGGCACCCTCGCTCCAGTCGGCGGTCGCACCGACCGCGAGCACCATCGAGCCGGCCACCGCCATGATGGCCACCACCGGCGCCGCCACCGCGGCGGTCATCCGGCTGCTGGTGCGGGCGAGGTCGCGGGCCAGGTGCGCCGCCGGGTCGCGTCGCGCCACCGTGGCACCGGCGTACGCCGCGAGCTCGGTGTAGAGCAGGCCGCCCACCGCGTTGGCCCCGATCACGGCGACGATGGGCAGGAACATGCCCACGAGCAGGGCGAACAGCAGCGGCATCTCGGGAGCGAGCACGGCGGTCGCGACCAGTGCGCCGGCCGCGGTGAGCGCGACCAGCCCCTGGACCACCGTCGGCCGTCGCCGCTCGAGGACCGCGTCGCGGAGCGCCTCGACCGGCTGCGTACGTCCCGCCCGGGCGCCCGCGCGCCAGGCCCCGACCAGGGCGACGCCGACACCGCAGGAGGCGGCGATCGCCCATCCGGTGCCCTGGCTCGGCATCGCGAGCAGGACCGGAGTGACCCCGGCCTGGTGCAGGATGCGCAGCACCGGCACCGTCACTGCGGTGCCGAGCAGGCAGCCCGCGACCGTGCCCACAGCCGCAACGGCGAGCGCCTCTCCGAGCAGCAGGGTCCGCACCTGGCGCGGGGTGGCGCCGAGCAGGCGGAGCAGGCCGAGCTCGCGGCGCCGGGTGGCCACCACGAACCCGAAGGTCGAGGAGACCACGAAGAGCGCCAGGAAGAGCGAGATGCCGGCCATGATCCCGAACAACGACCCGAGGTCGTCGATCTGCGTCCGGGTCTGCGGGTCCAGCCCGTCGGTGGCGGTGCCGAGCGCTCCCAGCATGTTGGTGGCGAGGGTGATCAGGGCGATGCCGCCGGCGAGGGCGACGGCGGCCCCGGCGTACGGAGGCCAGGACTGGCGCAGGCTCTTCAGGCTGTGCGCGACCATCGCGACGGGGCTCATCGGGCCAACGGTCGCTCGCTGACGCTCGCTCATCGCACGGGCTCCAGCTCGGCCATGCGGGCGCCGATCCGGGCCGGGTCGCTGCGCTCCATCTGCCCCACGACCCGGCCGTCGGCCAGGAACAGCACACTGTCGGCGTACGAGGCGGCGAGCGGGTCGTGGGTGACCATCACGACCGTCTGCGCCGGCCCGTGGGTCACCGGAGCGTCGACGAGGTTCCGCAGCAACTCGAGCACGTCGCGCCCGGCGTGCCGGTCCAGCGCACCGGTGGGCTCGTCGGCGAAGAGCACCGCCGGCCGGGCGTGCAGCGCACGCGCGATGGCGACGCGCTGCTGCTGGCCGCCGGAGAGCTCCGGCGGCCGCCGCCGGGCGAGCCCGTGCAGGCCGACCTGATCGAGCGCCCCGATCACCTGAGCGCGATCCGGGCGCCGCCCGGCGAGGCGGGCGGGAAGGGCGACGTTGTCGTACGCGGTGAGAGCGTCGAGCAGGTTGTACTGCTGGAACACGAAGCCCATCATCTGTCGGCGCAGCTTCGTCAGCGTCGTCCGGTTCAGGCCGGCCAGGGCGGTGCCGGCGACCCGGACGCTGCCCCTGGTGGGCCGGTCGAGGCCGGCGGCGATCTGCATCAGCGTGGACTTGCCCGATCCCGACGGACCCATGATCGCGGTGAACGTCCCGGAGGCGAAGGCATGGCTCACGCCCCGCAGGGCGTCGACCTTGCCGGAGCGGGAGCGATAGGTGCGGGTGACGTCGTCGAGCACGACGGCGGGCGGGCCGGGCGGCCGGGGCGCGTGGACGGCGTCCGGGATGGTGGCGGTCATGGTTTCCAGCAAACGCCTCGTACGCGGCGCGCACCCGGGCGCAGACGCCACGGCGAGGTAGCGCGTGCGCTACCCCACCGCGGGGTCGTGAGTGCCTAGGCTCGAGGGTGATGAGACCTCCACCCGACGTCTGGGCCGCGCTGCGCTCCTCCCCCTGGCGACTGCTCGCCTCCAGCTGGCCCTGGCGCGCCCTGGCCTACCTGGCCTCCGGCGCTCTGATCGGTCTCGTCGTCGCGTTCCTGCTGTTCGTGCTGGTCGGCGTCGGGCTGCTCACCCTGGTCCTCCTCGTCGGTGTGCTGGTCCTCGCCGGGATCCCGCTGCTGGCGGCGCTCGTCGCCGACGTGGAGCGGGTACGCCTCCGGCTGGTCCTGCCCGGGGCCCGTCCGGGATCGGCCGAGCCTCCGCCGATCGCCTGGAGCGACCGCCTCCGGGCACTGCGCCGGCTGCGCGTCTCCGGACCCGAGGTCGGCTACACCGTGCTGTTCGCCACGGTCATGTGGCTGGTCGACGCCGTCATGCTCAACCTGATCATCACCATCCCAGGTGTGCTCGTACTCGCTCCGGTCCTGGTCCAGCTCGACGGTCCCGTCGCCTTCGGACCCTGGCAGCTCACCACACCCACCGAGGCCTGGATCGCCGTGGCCCCGGGGCTGGTGCTGCTGATCGCCGGGCTGTACGCCGCCACCCTCCTCGCCGCCGCCCAGGCCAGCCTGGCGCGGCTCCTCCTCGAACCGGCCCAGACCCGGATGGCCGCGGCCGTCGCCGATCTGCGCCGGTCCCGTGTGGACCTCGTCGACGCCTTCGAGACCGAACGCAGCAGGATCGAGCGCGACCTCCACGACGGCGCGCAGCAGCGGCTGGTCGCGCTGACCATGACCCTCGGCCTGGCCGAGCTGGAGGTGCCCGAGGGTGCCGGGCTCGACCTCGTCCGGCAGGCTCACACCCAGGCCGAGACCGCGCTGGCCGAGCTGCGGGCCACCGTCCGCGGGATCCACCCGCGGGTGCTGGTCGATCACGGGCTCACCGCTGCCGTCCGCGAGCTGGCCGACGCCGCCGGGCTGCCGGTCTCGGTCGACCTGCAGGTGGGCGGCCGGCTGCCGGCGCCGGTGGAGGCCGCGGCGTACTTCGTGGTCGCCGAGGCGCTCACCAACGCGGTCCGCCATGCCGGGGCCCGCTCGGCCAGCGTGCGGGGGCAGGTCACCAGTGGCCGGCTGGAGGTCGGCGTACGCGATGATGGGGCCGGCGGCGCCACCGTGCGTCCCGGGGGCGGTCTCGCCGGTCTGGCCACGCGTCTGGCCGCTCTGGACGGCCACCTGGAGGTCACCAGCCCACCGGGCGGACCGACGGAAGTGAGGATGACGTGCCCGACCGTGCTCCCCTGAGGATCGTCCTGGCCGAGGACGCCGCGCTGTTGCGGGAGGGCCTCCTCGCCATCCTCGAGCGAGCAGGCCACGAGGTCATCGCCGCGGTCGGCGACGCGGACGCCCTGCTCGCCTTCACCGACCACACCCGGCCCGACGTGGTCATCACCGACATCCGGATGCCGCCGACCCACACCGACGAGGGGCTGCGTGCCGCCGCCGAGCTGCGGCGGCGGCACCGCGACCTGGCCGTCCTGGTGCTCTCGGCCTATGTCGCCGACGCCTACCTCGCCGAGCTCCTCGACACCACAGGTGGCGGCGGCATCGGCTACCTGCTCAAGGACCGGGTCGGCCACGTCCGGGACTTCCTCGACAGCCTGGACAGGGTGGCCGGCGGCGAGACGGTCGTCGACCCCCAGGTCGTACGCGGCCTCCTCAACCGGCACCAGCCCGACGGTCCGCTCGACGTGCTCTCGGAGCGCGAGCGAGAGGTGCTGGCGCTGATGGCCGAGGGCCGCACCAACGGCAGCATCGCCACCGCGCTCTTCGTCTCCGAGGCCGCCGTACGCAAGCACGTCGGCAACATCTTCGCCAAGCTCCGGCTCGACCCCACCACGGACCGACGCGTCTCCGCCGTCCTCGCCTACCTGCGCGAGGCCTAGATGTATTCGGCCAGGACGTTGGTAGCGGCGTGCCTGGTTGAACCAAGGAGAACCTCCGGTTGGGATGTGGCTTGTCTAAGGCCCACTTCCACCCGGAGGTTCTCGTGTTCCACGGTAGTGCCCGGCTGACCGTTCATGGTCGGCGACTCATCGTCCAGCGTCATCAGGCAGGCTGGAAACAGGCCCACATCGCTGCCGCGATGGGTGTCTCACGCAAGTGCGTGAAGACCTGGATCGACCGCTACGCCACCGAAGGCGATCGGGGCCTTCAAACCAGGTCCTCGCGTCCCCGTACCAGCCCGACTCGGACCAGCCACGAGGTCGAGCAGCAGGTGCTGGAGCTACGCCGTCGCCAGCGTCGCGGGCAGGACTGGATCGGACCTGAGCTCGGCATCCCACCCCGCACGGTGTCGCGGATCCTGCGCCGCAATCAGGTGCCCTACCTGGCCCAGTGCGACCCGATCACCGGCAAGGTCATCCGCGCCTCACAAGCAACCAGCAGGCGTTACGAACGTGACAAGCCGGGCGAGCTGGTCCACATGGACGTCAAGAAACTCGGCAAGATCCCCAACGGTGGCGGCTGGCGCGCCCACGGCCGCAGCGAAGAGGTCCGCGGCCGGGGCAACGGCTACGACTACATCCACTCACTAGTCGATGACCACTCCCGGCTGGCCTACTCCGAGATCCTTCCCGATGAGAAGGGCCCCACCTGCGCAGCGTTCCTGATCCGAGCAGCCGCCTACTTCGCCGAACACGGGATCGGCCGGATCGAACGGGTCATCACCGACAACCACCTCAGCTACCGACGATCCCGCGACGTCGCCGACGCCATCACGGCACTCGGCGCCAAACACAAGTTCATCCGCCCCCACTGCCCCTGGCAGAACGGCAAGGTCGAACGCCTCAACCGCACCCTGCAAACCGAGTGGGCCTACCGCCAGGCCTTCACCAGCAACGACGCCCGAGCCGCCGCCCTTGCACCCTGGATCCAGCACTACAACACTGAACGCCGCCACAGCGCACTCGGAGGAAAACCACCGATCAGCCGCCTGCTACCAACCTGATGGCCGGATACACCTAGACCGGGCTGGTCCGGCGACGGGTGACGTGAAGGAGCAGCGCGAAGGCGGCGACCTGCAGCCCGCCGATCACCCCGGCCAGGACCGGGACGTGGCCGGTGACCAGCGCACCGGCCAGGCCGCCGCCGGCGAGCGCGCCGAGACCCTGGACAGCGGCGAAGACCCCGTAGGCCGTGGCCCGGCGAGGCGCCGGGACGAGGTCGGCGACGTACGCCTTGACCGTCGAGTCCTGGATACCGTAGGCCACGCCCCACACCACGACGCCGGCCAGCACCAGCCAGAGCTGGGACGCGAAGACACACATCGGCACCAGCGCGACGAGGACCGGAACGATCAGGAGTATGCGGCTGCCCCGGCGGTCGAAGAGGTGCCCGGTGCCGAGCGCCGCGACGGCCTCGACCGCCATCGCGAGCGCGTAGACGAGGGGGACGGCGGCCGCGAGGAGGAGACCGTCGTCGACCATTCGGAAGGAGATGACGCCGAACGTCATCAGCCCGGCGGTCATCAGCGCGGCGGCCAGGGAGAAGAGCTGGAACGTACGCGGCAGGTCACTGCCCGTCACCGCTCTGCCGAGCGCGACGAGCGCGCTCGCCGCCGGGGCGGCGGGTTCGGCGCCATCGGCCGGTTCGGCCTCCGGCTCGGTCACGATCGGCGCCCGGCGGCGCAGCTGGGCCAGCAGCAGGAGCGAGAGCGCACCAGGGACGGCAAGCAGGGCGAAGCCCGGCCAGATCAGCCCGGTCACGGCGGCGACGCCGGCGAGCAGGAGCGGTCCGGAGAAGGCGCCGACCTGGTCGAGCGCCTTGTGGATGGCGAAGCCCTTGCCACGGCCGGTGGAGGCGGCCATCCGCGCGAGCAGAGCCGACTTCGCCGGACTTCGCACGGCCTTTCCGGTGCGCTCGAGCAGGATCAGTGCTGCCGCGACGGCGAGCCCAGCACTGCCGATGAACGGGGTGACCGCCAGCAACGGGACGCAGACGGCGGTCATGGCGTAGCCGATCACCGTCAGCCGCCAGTGGTTGTGGCTGCGGTCGGCCCACACCCCGGTCCCCAGCCGGAGCACGAGCGCGATGCCCTCGCCGGCGCCGGTGATCAGGCCGACGGTCAGCGCGGAGCCTCCGAGACTGCCCAGAAAGGGTCCTGCCATCGCCCGCATGCCCTCGTAGACCATGTCGGCGCAGAGGCTGACGAGGCCGAAGGCGAAGACCGTTCGCCAGGGGGTCCAGGGCTGGGGCCCGAGCGCGGGCGTCTCCTCGGGTGATGATGTCTGCCTCACATGGACCCATCCTCGCAGGGGCCGTCACGCCAGTGGTCACCGAGAGGGCCGAGGTTCGCCGAGGCCAGCGGGCCGGCCAGGAGCTGCTCGGTCGCCTCCAACGTACGCCGCCAGTCGCCGTGCGGCGCATGGCGATCGGTGTCGTGGAGCAGGATCGTCCCACCAGGTCGCAGCGTACGCAGGACGGTGGCGACGACCGTGGCCGGCGAGGCGTCGCGCTCCCACTCCCGCCCCCAGGCCGTCCACAGCACGGGTCTCAGGTCGAGGGCGCGGCACGCGAGAAGAGCCTCTCCGCTGAGCACGCCGTACGGCGGCCGGAACCAGGTGAGGACGGTTCCACAGATGTCCTCGAGAGCATCGCGCGCATCGCGGAGGTCGCGTACGAGCCGGGTAGGTGGCGCTGCCAGCGTGCAGCGGTGGGTCCAGCCGTGGATGGCCAGCTCGTGTCCTTCCTGCCGGATCCGCCGGATCAGGCCAGGGTGGGCGACCGCCTGCTCGCCGAGCACGAAGAAGGTCGCATGCCGCTCGTGCTCGGCGAGGAGATCGAGGAAGGCCGGGGTGCTGGCCGGGTCCGGACCGTCGTCGAAGGTGAGCGCGATGTGCTCTCGGCTGCTGACCCCCGACAGCCTCGGGTTGCACCGGCGGCGCAGCGGACCGACCGCGGTGAGCGCGGGCCCGGCCGTGGCGATGGCGGCGCCCACACCGACCGCCGTGAGGGGGCTCATGCCGCCACGCTCGCGGACACGCGCCCCAGCAGCAGGTCGACGACCTCCGGGGCGTCCTGCGGAAGGCGGCTTCGACGTTCGCCGAGGCGGGCGCCGGCCAGCACCACCGACAGCTCCTCCGGCGTACGCGCCCAGGGGATCAGCCCCGCCGCCTCGAGGTTGACCGAGTTCGCGACACCGTGGCCGGGCAGCGGCCGGTAGGTGACCACGGGCGTACCGGAGGCCAGCGCCTCCAACGAGGTGAATCCGCCCGCGTTCTGCACGATGCAGTCGCAGGCAGCCATCAGGTCCGGGATGTCGTCGCGCCAGCCGAGCGCGACCACACCCGGGATCCGGCTCAGGCGTCGTCGCAGCCGGGCGTCGGTCCCGCACAGGACCACCGGCGTCATCCCGGTGTGGGCGAGGAGGTCACGGGCGGTGGCCTCCAGCTGTCCCATGCCCAGGGAACCGCCGGTCACCAGGACCAGGGGCCCTCGATATCGCCGGGGCACGGTTCGCCACAGAGAGCTGCCGACGCCGGCGGACGCTCCGGGATGAGCGGCCGCACCGCCTCCGTACGTCCGCCCCATGCTCGCCCCTCGGCCGCGGCGATCTCATGGATGGCGAGGTTGAGGTCGACCCCTTGATGGATCCACAGCGCGTGAACGGACGCGTCGGTGAGGTAGGTGGCCACCGGCACCTCGAGCGCGCCGGTCAGGCGGGCGTGTCCGAGCACCTGCGCTCCGAAGGGATGGGTGGTGACCACGAGGTCGCACTCTCGCGTCGCCTCGACGGTGCCGGCAGCGACACACCCGAGCAGCCAGGTCACCAGCCGGTAGGCCAGTCGACCCGGTTCGAGCAGCCGCAGCGTACTGCCCCACGAGCGGGGGCTGCGGCGCAGCTGCGCGTAGTAGACGGCGCGCAGGATCGGGCCGAGCCGCCAGGGCAGCAGGGTCACGATGTCGTGGGTCTCGACTTCACAGCCGGCGGCCGTCAGGACACGAGCGATCTCGCGGGCGGCGGAGTTGTGGCCCGCGCCGTAGCTGCCGGTGATCACCGCGACCCGAGGTGTCCCCGGGGTGAGCTCTAGCAGCGGCGCCGTCGCGATGGGCATGGTCTGAGTCGTCATGGCGGCGAGGATGGCTCCCGCCGGATGAAGACAGGGTGAAGACCGTGATCCCCCGGCATCAGGCCTTCATGCAGGCTTCATGCACCGCTCCCTAGCGTGCTGGTGTGACCCTCCCCGTCAGTGCTCCGGCGTCCGCGCCACCGGCGACCGTGCCGTCTACGCGGACCCGACGAACCCGACGGTGGGCGGCAGCCGGAGTCGTGTTCGCGACGCTGGTGGCGATGGCCGCATGGTTGCCGTTTCTCGACAGGCCGCTGACCGCGGACGAGAGCGGGTTCATGCTGCTCGCGCAGCAGTGGGGCCCGGGACACTCGCTGTACGGCGACTTCTGGGTCGACCGGCCGCCGCTGCTGATCTGGCTCTTCGCCATGGCGGGACACCTCGGCTCGAGCGGTGCGACGACGGCCGGCTTCGTGGCGCCCGGCCTCAAGGTACTCGGCACCGTGGCCAGCGGGTTGACGGTGGGACTGACCGGCGTCCTGGCCACGCTCGTCGCGCCTGCGGGCCGCGGCCGCCGTACGCGTGTCGTGCTGACCGCCGTGCTGGCCGCGGCGCTGCTGTCCAGCCCGTTGTTCGGGACGCCGGAGGTCGACGGCGAACTGCTCGCGGTGCCGTTCGTCCTGGGCGGTCTGGTGTGCCTGATCGCGGCGCTACGAGGGGCATGGGGATGGCGTACGGCCGGGCTCGCCGTCAGTGCCGGCGCCGCCGGCATGGCCGCGGCGCTGGTCAAGCAGAACGTCGTCGACGTCTTCGTGTTCGCGACCGTCCTCGTCGTGGTCTCGCACGGACGGATGGCTCGGCTCGGCTGGCGCATCCCCGCATTCGCCGGTGGCGCGATCACCGTCCTCGGCGTGGCGCTTGCCGGAGCCTGGGCGCACGGCACCTCGGTCACCGGGTTGTGGGAAGCCGTCGTGCTCTTCCGCGGTCAGGCCTCCGAGGTGATCGACGCCTCCGCCTCCGGCGCGACCCTCGTACGCGGGGCAGAACTCGCCGCGGCGGCCGTCTGTACCGGCGCGGGCGTCGTTCTCGTCGTCGCGGCTGCGGCGATCCTCAGGCGGACGACCCCGCTTGCCTGGCCTGTACTCGCCCTGACGGCCTGGGAGCTGGTCGGTGTCGCCGCGGGAGGCAGCTACTGGCTGCACTACCTGACCGGCATCGTTCCCGGCCTGGTGCTGCTGGTGGCCGCCGCTCCGCCGCGGTCGGGGCGTGCACTGACACGGGCCGTGGCCTACACCGTCGCGGCCACCCTCACCATGTGGACCTATCGGGTCGCCGCCCCGATCCCACCCTCCCCCGAGGCGCAGGTCTCCACCTACCTGCGCGAGCACTCGCACAACTCCGAGGACGGCGTCGTGGTCGGGTTCGGGCACGCCGAGATCGTCGCCGCGAGCGGCCTGAGCAGCCCGTACGACTACCTGTGGAGCCTGCCCGTCCGGGTCCGCGACCCCGACCTCGTCCGGCTGCGCGGCGTGCTCGCCGGACCGTCGGCCCCGCGGTGGGTCGTCGTCGACGGAGGCAGCCTCGACACGTGGGGGCTGGAGGCCGACAACGCGCAGCAGTACCTCGTGCGGCACTACGTTGAACGGGTGAGCTACGACAACTGGCACGTCTGGCAGCGCCGGAGTGCCGAGGGAACGAGCAGGGGGACGAGGCGATGAGGATCCTGGTCGCCGAGGACGACGTACGCCTCGCCGGCCTGCTCGAGCAGTCACTGGCCGAGGCCGGCTGGCAGGTCGAGGTGGTCCACAACGGCCGGGATGCCTACGACCGCCTCCTCAGCGACGCCGGCTTCGACGTCGCGCTCCTCGACTGGATGCTGCCCGGGACGGACGGCGTCACCGTCGCCCGGCGACTGCGGGACCTCGGGCTGGCCACACCGATCCTGATGCTCACCGCCCGCGGCGACGTACGCGACCGCATCGACGGCCTCGACGCCGGCGCCGATGACTACCTGCCCAAGCCCTTCGATCTCGACGAGCTCCTGGCCCGCCTGCGCGCGCTCTACCGGCGTGGCGGGTTCAGCGGCGAGGCACCCGCGCAGGTCGGCGACCTGGTGGTGGATCCCGGGGCCCGCCGGGTGACTCGCGGCGGTGTCGAGATCACCGTGTCGACCCGCGAGTTCGACATCCTCTACCTGCTGGCCTCGCACGCCGGCCAGGTGGTCACGCGGCTGCGGATCCTCGACGAAGTCTGGGACGGCGAGACCGACCTGCGCAGCAACGTCATCGACGTCCACGTCGCCGCGATCCGCGGCAAGATCGACAAGCCGTTCGGCACCGACACGATCACCACCCTGCGCGGAGCCGGCTACCGGCTCGAGACCACGCCGGCGACACGATGAGCGCCCTGAGGGCACGCGTCTCCCGGCTGCCGCTGCGCGTACGCCTCGTCGCCGGCTTCTCCGTCGCGAGCCTGGTCGTCCTGGTCGCGGCCGGGATCTTCGTCTACTGGCGCGTCGACTACGCGCTCGACCGTGGACTCGACACCGAGCTCACCCAGGCCCGTCACGCGCTCGAGCCCCTGGTCGGACCCGACGGCCGTGTGGGCAGCCGGTCCGCCGCCGACGCCACCGGTGTCCCCTGGCAGGTGCTGAGTGCGGACGGCACCGTCATCGACCGCGGCGGAGCCGCAGGCAACACTCCCCTGCTGGCCCCGTCCCGGATCGACCGGGTCACCACGACCCCACGCACCTTCAACATCGGCCGCTTCCTGCCGGTCGCCGCCAAGCCCTACCGCCTCCAGGTGGTCCGGCTCTCGGCCTCCCCCCGGCTCTATCTGCTGGTCGGGGTGCGGCGCGACCACCGCGACGAGGCGCTGCGTGAGCTTCTCGTCCAGCTCAGTCTGGCCGGGATCGGCGCCCTGTGCGTCACCGCGCTGGTCGGCGACCGGCTGGCCCGCGCCGCCCTGCGCCCGGTCGAGCGCTACCGGCGCCAGGCCGCCGCGATCACCGCCGGCAACACCAGCCTCCGGCTGGACGTGCCGCCCCAGCGCGATGACGAGATCACGCGCCTCGGCGACACCTTCAACGACATGCTCACCAGCCTCGAGGCCGCGCTCGACCGCGAGCGGCAGTTCGTGACCGAAGCCAGCCACGAGCTGCGTACCCCGATCACGCTGCTGACCAGCCGCATCCAGCTCGCCCTGCGGCGACCGCGCAGCGCGGTCGAGCACGAGCGCATCCTCTCCGAGCTCACCGTCGACCTGGACCGGCTCGCCACGCTCTCGGAGCAGCTGCTGCAGCTCGGCCGTGCCGAGGGCAGCCACCATGCCGGCCGCGGCGACCTGGTGACCGTCACGACGCGTACGGTCAACCAGCGGCGTCTCGCCGATCCCGACCATGCCACCGCTCTCACCGTCGCGGTCCCCGAAGGGCCGGTTCCGGTCCCGATGGCCGACTTCGAGCTGGAGCGGGTGGTCACCAACCTCCTCGACAACGCGGTCGCCCACGGTGCCGCGCCCGTCCAGGTGTGCGTCGACGAGCCCGCCATCGGGTGGGCTCGCCTGCTGGTCGCCGACGCCGGACCCGGGATGCCTGCCGGACTGCTGAGCACGGCGACCCAGCGCTTCGCCCGGGCCGAGGAGGCGCGCTCGCGGCCCGGTTCAGGGCTGGGACTGTCGTTGGTCAGCACCCTGGTCACCCGGGCCGGCGGCGAGCTGAGGCTGTGTCACGGCGGCCGGCACACCACGCACGGCTCGCCCACGCCGATCGCGTGTGCTCACGGGCCGGAGATGACGGTCACCGTGCTGCTGCCCACTGCCTCGGTGCAGCCCGACGGGTCGGCTTAATCCTGCTTTCATCCACCCCGACCTACGGTGCGGAACATGCGCTGCCTGATCCTCATCCCGACCTACAACGAGGCCGCCACGCTCGCGGGCCTGCTCTCGACGCTCTCCGCTCTCCGGCCCGTGGTCGAGAGCTCGGCTCTCGACGTCCTGATCATCGACGACAACAGCCCCGACGGCACCGCAGACGTGGTCCGTGCCCACGAGGGATTCGGAGACTGGCTCTCCGTGCTCGTCCGCACCTCCAAGGAAGGACTCGGGTCGGCGTACCGGGCCGGTTCCTCAGCCGCGCTCGCCGGGGACTACGACGCGGTCGTGCAGATGGACGCGGACGGCTCCCATCCCGCCGCCGAGATCCCGGCCATGCTCGCGCTGCTAGGCACCCACGACGTCGTGCTCGGGTCCCGGTACGTCCGCGGGGGCGCCACCGTGAACTGGCCGCTCCGTCGGCGCGTCCTGTCCTGGTGCGCCAACGCCTACGCGCGTCGCATGCTCGGGCTGTCCACGCGTGACGCCACCGCGGGTTTCCGCGCCTGGCGCACCGAGGCGCTCATCGACGCCGGAGTCCTTCGGACGACCTCCAACGGCTACGGCTTCCAGATCGAGAACACCTGGCGCTGCGAACGACTCGGCCTGCGCGTCGTCGAGCATCCGATCACCTTCACCGAGCGCACCGCCGGCGTGTCCAAGATGAGCCCAGCAGTCGCCGCCGAAGCCGCCGCTCTCGTGCTGCGGTGGCGTATCGGCGAGCGCGCGATGCCCTCACCCGCGCGGTCCAAGGCGCTGGTTGGACCGCGCGGGTGAGGATCAGAAGGTGATCCCCCGGGCGGCGAACCGGTCGCGGACAAGGTCGGCGGCGACCTGGCCGTCGCGAGCCGCCGCCGCGGCGTACGTCTCGGCGGCCGCGGCCTGGAAGCTGGTGTCCGGGGCGTAGGAGAACTGGGAGTAGATCAGGGTCGTGTCCCAGTCGCGGGTGGAGAGGCCGAGGGCCTGGTAGCCCTCCCGGATCTCCCACAGCGCCTGGCTCCAGATCTGGCCGTCGTAGTGCACCTGGTTGCGGCGGTCCTCGAGGGTCAGGCCGAGGTGGAAGCTGCGGATGCAGTGCGGGGCGGCGGTGTAGGAGGTCGCGTCCCAGTCCATCGGGCAGGAGGGGTCGGCGGCGACCGGCCAGCCGTACTCCGAGGCGGCGTCGAGCCCGACGGTCACGGCGAGGTAGTCGCCGAACGACTCCCCGATCGCGCCGGCGTCGAGGCTGCTGCCGTAGCCGGGCACCTGGCTGGCGTGGACGGCGTGGCCGTACTCGTGGACGATCACCTCGGCGTCCTCGGCGTCGTCGACACCGCCCTTGCCCAGCCGGATCCGGTAGGGCTTGTCGGTCTGGTAGGAGTTGTCGCCGCCGTACTGGTTGATCTTGACCGAGAAAGGCTGGTTCAGGACGCCCGGCAGCGTCTCGCCGAAGCCGAGGGTGTGCAGGTAGGTCTGCGCCCGGGTGACCCAGAAGTAGCCCATGACCTGCTCGAACTGGTCCTGGTGGCGGTCGTAGGAGTAGCTGTTGGTCGTGGAGTACGCCGGCGTGCCGGTGCTCGACTCGACGACGGCGTAGTCGCCGCGGAGGTAGCCCGAGCCGTCCAGGTGGGTGAGCGGCACCTGGGCGTAGGCGCTGTCCGGGACGGCGCTGGCGGCATCCTTCTGGTCGGTCAGGCCCTGGTCGTTGCTGGACTGGACCGGGTTCACCATGAACACGCGGGCAGTGCCCTCGGAGGAGCCGCTGCCCGGAGCCGCGGTCACCGGGCTCAGCGGGACGGCGAACCCGGCGGTGGCCGCCAGGCCGGCGGTGACGGCGATCGAGAGTCTGCGCATGTGGGGCATGGTCTTCTCCTGGAATGAACGGCCAAGTGGCCGGGTGATACCGGGAGGTTATACCGCGAGGATGTCCTTGGACAGGAGTTCTTCCAGAGGAAGTTCGGGGTCGAGCTCGATGCCGAAACCGCGGGCGTGGCCGTCGATGACGAACCAGATGGACTGGGCGGTGAGCCGCTCCAGCGTCTCGGCCGGCAGGCGCTCGCCGGTGCGGGTCAGCCAGCGGCGTACGGCACCGAAGACCGCGCCGACCAGGCCGTAGATCAGCGGGTCGAGGGCCTCGGCCTCCTCCTCGGTGGGGTTGCCCCCGAGAGCGAGGACGGCGGTGCCGACGATCGCCGAGATCCGGCCGGCGAGCTGCTCCATCCCCTGCTGGAAGGGGCCGTCGTCGCCGCCGTCGATGTCGTGGTCGGCGGCGAGGTGGAGCGCCGGATGGGCCCGGGCCCAGCGGACGTAGGTGCCGATGATCCGCTCGATGATCTCCGGCACGGTGCCGTCGAGGGTGATCCCGGGCATCAGGTCGGACCAGAGCCCGTCGAGGATCGCCTGCTGCACGGCCCGGTCGAGGTCGGCGCGGTCCTCGAAGTGGCGGTAGATGACCGTGCGGGACAGCCCGGCGCGAACCGCGATCTGCTGCACCTGAACGTCGGCGCCGGGCTCACCGGCCTCGATCACCGCGATGGCGGCATCGATGATCTGCTGGCGGCGCTGCTCGTTGTGCTTGCTCCACCGGTCCTGCCGACCATCGCGCTTCTCCCCGGCCACCCGCTTCTCCCCCTGCTCCCGTGACGTTTGTCGAGAGCGTCTCAGCGCTCCTTGCGACGCCCAAGAGAGTATCGGGGTTTCCGCGACTTCGCGGCGATGCCCCGCATCTCTTCGACATCGGTGATCTTCACCCGCGGACGCCCGGACTCGGCGCCACGTCGCTTCTCCTCGCGGTCGATCGCCTGCCAGCCGGCCAGGTCGACCATGCCGGGCTGGCGGCTGCGTACGACCGCGGTGATCTCGCCGGCGTCACCGACCGGAGCAGGGATGCGGTCCGTGTCGAGGTCGTCGAGCACCTGCTCGACCGTCTCCTCGGCGTCGGACTTGTTGGTGCCGATGAACCCGTTGGGACCACGCTTGACCCAGCCCGCGACATAGACGCCCGGGAGCACCCGGCCGCGCTCGTTGGGCACGGTGCCGGTCGCGGCGTCGTAGGGAAGGTCGGCCACGGGCAGCCCCTTGTAGCCGACCGCGCGCAGCAGCATCCCGGTCTCGAGGACCTCGGTCTCGCCGGTGGGAACCGCTCGGACGACGCCGTTCTCGCCGCGCTGGAGGCGGTTGCGGCCGACCTCGACCCCGGTGACCCGGTCCTCGCCCAGCACGCGCACCGGCGAGCTGAGGAAGCGAAGAACGATCGTACGCAGCTCCGGACGCACCTCGCGGCCGGCGAGCTCGCGCAGCAGCCGGGTGGTGGTGTCGCCCCCGGCGAGCGCCTCCTCGAGCGGGAGGTCACCGGTGTCGACCACGACGTTGACACCGGTGTGACCCATCAGCCCGACCAGCTCGGGGACGGTGAAGGCCGCCTCCCCGGGCCCCCTGCGCCCGAGGACGACGACCTCCTTCACCGCGCTGTCGCGCAGGACCGCCAGCGGTCCCTCGGCGATGTCGGTGCCGGCCAGCCGCTCCGGGTCCTCGGCGAGGATCCGGGCGCAGTCGAGCGCCACGTTGCCGTTGCCGACCAGGACGACCCGCCCTGACGGGAGGGACTCCGGGTCGAGGTGGACGGGCAGGTCCTGCTTGTCCGGGTGGCCGTTGTACCAGCCGACGAAGTCGGTCGCGCTCAGCGATCCGGGCAGGTCGTCGCCCTCGATCCCGAGAGCGCGGTCGCTCGCCGCGCCGACGGTGTAGACGACCGCGTGGTAACGGGCGGTCAGCTCGGCGTGGGAGACGTCCTTGCCGACCTCGACGCCCAGGAAGTAGCGGAACCCGGGCTGCGACTCGATCTGCGCGAAGAGCTTCTCGACCTGCTTGGTGTTCTGGTGGTCGGGCGCGACGCCGGCCCGGACCAGACCGTACGGCGTCGGCAGCCGGTCGAAGACGTCGACGGAGATCTCGGGGTGCTTGAGCAACTCGTCGGCTGCGTACATCCCCGCCGGCCCGGCGCCGACCACCGCGACCCGGAATGGTCCGGTGCGGGTCAGCCGACGCTGGGGGTGGACCAGGGCGAGCGGGGTGCGGTCCTTGTGCGGGAAGACCTCGAAGTACTCCGCGTTGATCGCCAGGAACGGCGTCTGCGCGGCCGTCAGGGTCGTGTGCGGGACGATCGCGTCGGCCGGGCAGGCCGTGACGCAGGCTCCGCAGTCGACGCAGCTCTTGGCGTCGACGTAGAGCATCTCGGCCTCGCCGAAGCCGGGCTCGCCCGGGGCGGGATGGATGCAGTTGACCGGGCAGGCGACCACGCACGAGGCGTCCGCACAGCACGACTGAGTGACGACATGAGGCACTTTGTGACTACCGTTCTAGGGCGTCGGACTCAGGGGATCAGTAGGACGCCGCGCGCGGCTCGGCGCGGAAGCGCGAGGCGCGGCCGTCGATGCCGGTCATCCTCCACAGCAGCTTGGCCGGGCCCTTGCGGATGCCGAGGTTGTCGGCCAGGAGGCGTACGTCACCGAAGAGGTCACGCAGCAGCTTCTCGGACTCCTCCGACTTCCACCAGATCTCGCGTGCGACCTCGCCCGGGATGCCCATGTCGTGGCGGGCCTGCTTGCTCGGGACCATGATCACGTCGCAGAGCAGGCGCATGATGATCGGGAAGATGTAGGCCAGCAGGGTCTTCTTCACCCGGCCGAGCTCGGGCACGTGCTGCTCGAGGTACTGGTGGGCGAAGCCGATGTGGCGGGCCTCCTCGGCGATGTGGATCTGCATGATCCGGTTGGCCGCAGGGTGGCTGCCGCCGGAGCGCATCGCGCCCTTCTGCAGGTGGTCGATCGGCTCCTCCCCGGCGAGGATGCCGGTGAAGAACGCCTCCGGGAAGAACGCGCCCGCCGAGGCCATCAAGGGCACCAGGACCTTGAAGTAGGTCGGCGCGCCCGCCACGTCCGGGTTCACCCGGTTGACGAACTCCTGGAACATCTGGGTGTGGTGGGTCTCCTCGGTCACCTCGTGAGTCGCGTAGCGGAACTCCGGGTTGTTGTTCTTCGACCAGACCAGGTGGTTCATGACGCCGCCGATGAGCAGCTGCTCGAACTGCAGGCCGACCTTGGCGACCTGGGCCCAGCGGTACATCCCGATCTCGATCTGGCGCTGCTTGGGCAGCGCCTTGTACCACGGGTGGGCACCGATCTCGTCGGCGTCGTTGAGGATCCAACGCTCGTCATCGGGCAACACAGCGAGCTCGTCGGAGTCCCAGTCGATGTCCTTGAACGGGTCGAAGTGCACCTCCACCGAGGCCTCGGACAGCGTACGAAGCGTGTCGAGGTAGGCCTGCTTGCCCTGGCGGACGTATCCAGTGGACTTCTCATCCTGAACGGCGGTCATGACGATCGCTCCTTCACCGTTGAGTTCTACGTTGAGCTGCTAACGACGTGACCCACGTTACCCGGACACGCGTCCCGATAACAAGAGTACGCGCGACTTCGTGTCACGTTTATCTTTCCGCCGCTCGAGGACCGCCCGGAAATGCCGCGAGGGCGGTGCGTGACATGTCACGCACCGCCCTCGGGAGGTTTCGGGTCAGACCTGCTCGTGCGACTCCACGGCAGCGACGATCCGCTCGATGGCCTCGTCGACCGGGATGCCGTTCTCCTGGTGACCGTCGCGGTAGCGGAAGCTGACCGCGCCCTTCTCGACGTCCTCGCCACCGGCGATCAGCATGAACGGGATCTTCTGGAGCTGGGCGTTGCGGATCTTCTTCTGGAAGCGGTCGTCGGACTCGTCGACCTCGACCCGGATGCCCTTGGCCTTCAGCTTGGCGGCGACCTCGTAGAGGTAGTCGTCGAACGCGTCGGCGACCGGGATCCCGACGACCTGGACCGGGGCGAGCCACGGCGGCATGGCGCCGGCGTAGTGCTCGACCAGCACACCCAGGAACCGCTCGATCGAACCGAACTTCGCCGAGTGGATCATCACCGGCTGCTGGCGGGTGCCGTCGGCGGCCTGGTACTCCAGGTTGAACCGGTCCGCGGCGGGCTGGTTGAAGTCGTACTGCACCGTGCCCATCTGCCAGGTCCGGCCGATCGCGTCCTTGGCCTGGACGGAGATCTTCGGCCCGTAGAACGCCGCGCCGCCCGGGTCTGGCACGAGGTCGAGACCGGTCTCGCTCGCGACGTCCTCGAGGATCTTGGTGGCCTCAGCCCAGTCCTCGTCGCTGCCGACGAACTTGTCCTTGTTGGAGTCGTCGCGGGTCGACATCTCCAGGTAGAAGTCGTCGAGGCCGAAGTCCTTGAGCACGGTCAGCATGAAGTCGAGCAGGTGCTTGACCTCGGCCGGCGCCTGCTCCTTGGTGCAGTAGGAGTGGGAGTCGTCCTGGGCGAAGCCACGCACGCGGGTGAGCCCGTGGATGACGCCCGACTTCTCGTTGCGGTAGACCGACCCGAACTCGAACAGCCGCAGCGGCAGCTCGCGGTAGGAGCGCCCGCGCGAACGGAAGATCAGGTTGTGCATCGGGCAGTTCATCGCCTTGAGTCGGTAGTCCTGGCCGTCCACGTCCAGCGCCGGGAACATGCCGTCGCCGTAGTAGGGCAGGTGACCCGAGGTGTGGAAGAGCTGCTCACGCGCGATGTGAGGGGTGCCGACGTACTCGAAGCCGTGCTCGATGTGCTTGGCGCGTACGTAGTCCTCCATCTCCCGCTTGATGATCCCGCCCTTGGGGTGGAAGACCGGGAGGCCGGAACCGATCTCGTCCGGGAAGGAGAACAGGTCGAGCTCGCGGCCGAGCTTGCGGTGGTCGCGGCGCTCGGCCTCCTCGATCCGGACCAGGTGGGCGTCGAGCGCCTCCTTGGATTCCCAGGCGGTGCCGTAGATGCGCTGGAGCTGCTTGTTCTTCTCGTCGCCACGCCAGTACGCCGCGGCGCTGCGCATCAGCTTGAAGGCCGGGATCCGCTTGGTGGTCGGCAGGTGCGGCCCGCGGCACAGGTCCTTCCACGCGATCTCGCCGTTGCGGTCGAGGTTGTCGTAGATGGTCAGCTCGCCGCCGCCGACCTCGGCGCTGGCGCCTTCGGCGGCGTCGGCAGCCGAGCCCTTGAGGCCGATCAGCTCGAGCTTGTAGGGCTCGTCGGCCAGCTCGACGCGGGCGTCGTCGTCGGTGGTGACCCGGCGGGAGAACTTCTGGTTGGCCTTGATGATCTTCTTCATCCGGGACTCGATCTTGACCAGGTCCTCCGGGCGGAACGGGGTCTCGACGTCGAAGTCGTAGTAGAACCCGTCGGTGATCGGCGGGCCGATGCCGAGCTTGGCCTCCGGGAAGAGCTCCTGCACCGCCTGCGCCATCACGTGCGCGGTCGAGTGACGCAGGATGTCGTGGCCGTCCTTGGAGTCGATCAGGACGCCCTCGACGGCGTCGCCGTCGACCAGCTCGTAGGAGAGGTCCTTCAGGTCCTCGCCGACCCTGGCCGCGATCACGTCGGGGTTGTCCGCGAAGAGCTCCCACGCCTTCGTGCCCGTAGTGACCGCCCGTTCCTCGCGCCCGTCGGGGGTGAGTACGGCGATCTTGATCTCGGACACGATTTCTCCTGGCATCGTTCGGGTGGGCTTTGGCCACGCCGATCGTATCCAGATGGTGGCGCACACCGTGCATCAAGCGCCGCTTGCCGCCAGCCGGACCGACTCACTCATAGCGCCACACGGTGTGCTCGTCGTTGACGAGGATCGCGCCCGCCCCGGCGGCTACCTCGACATCCTGGCCCGGGTCGTCTTCCGTCGCCAGCGAATCAACCTCGTCGAGCGTGAGCGTCCACTCCGGCGCGTCACTGCCCCACTCCCGGTATCCGATCGTCGCGCCGTCAACAGTGTAGACACCTTCGTCGAGCGTGTCCGCGACGTGGTCGTAGCCGCCCTCGGCCAAGGCTCCGTCGATGTCGTAGAGGCGGCCGCTCGACCTCTGCAGAGTCATCTCCTTCCCGTCGACCGCGACGACCTCGACCGCCATCCACCCGAAGCCGCCTTCGACGATGTCAAGGCTCCCCGCCTCGCCCTCCTTGCCGTAGATCGGGAAGGGCGGCTTGGGGCTCACCGACACGCCCGTGGCCTCGTCGTAGGAGTACGGCTGCGAAAGTGCGTACCTGTTGCCCGCGATGCTCCTCACGTCACCGGAGGTGTCGTCGGTCCACAGGCTCTTACCCGTCTTCGGGTCGAAGGCGAACAGGCTGCCGGACGCCACCAGAACGAAGTCGTCGTTGGCGTGAACCCCGAGCAGATACTCCTCTGCCAGACCTTCGGCATGGCCCGCGGGCAGCTCAGTGCTCCACTGCTGCTCGTCGCTCTCCTCGGCGTAGCGGGTCAGCTGGTCGCCGTCGAGGGCGAAGGTCGCGTCGTCTGCGTAGGCGAAGTCCTGCCCGGTGATGCTCCAGTCCTCCTCCTCGCTCTCAGGATCGAGCTTCGTCAGCGTTTCCCCGGCGCGGACGATGTAGTCGCCGTCATCGGCGATGTCGTGGAGACTGACCTCCGGATCGATGTTCTCCCAGACGACCTCGCCGTCATAGGCGAACACGACGTCGCCGCTGTCGCTGTCGCTACCCGCGCTGGAGGCCGTGGCGACGTACCAGCTCGCTGTGATCAGCTTCTGGTCCTCGTAGAAGGTGACGTAGTTGTAGGGATGCCGCTCGTCACGCCAGAGCTCCTTGCCGTCCTCGTCCAGGGCAACGAGCCCGGACTCCTCGCCACCCAGCTTGACCAGGTTGAGCCCCGGCCCGGGGTAGACGTACGCGACCGGCTCGTCGGACTCCCACGACCACTTCTGGCGCGGCTCGGTCGCCACCGGCCCCGCGGTCAGCTCCTCGCCCTCGTCGTCACGTAGGAGCAGGAATGCAGTGATGCCGATGCCGGCGACGAGGAGCAGCGCCACACCGGCAGCGAGACCGATCCACAGTCCTGTCCGCTTCTTGGGGCGTGGCGCAGGGAAGCCTGGCAGAGGAGTTCCCGGCGCCACCCACTGGGCAGGCAGCGGGGGTGGCGGGGGTGGCGGGGCCCATGAGCCCGGCACCAGGGTCGGCTCGTCATGAATGCCCGGTCCCGGCGGCGTGGGCGGGCCGAATCGCGGATCCCCACAGGTGGGACAGGTGGTCACACCGGCAGCGAGGTGCGCACCGCAGCGCAGGCAGGTCGGTTGAGGCGTCTGGGTCATGTTTTCATCATGGATCAGACGTATCCATCACTTTGCTTCCGAAACGCTCCATCTCTTGGCTATGAGATGGGTCGAACCTGTGAAAGTTCTGTTCACCATCGGCTACACCACCGCGATGACGCCCGAGCAGGAGATCGTCCTGGGACACGAGATCCTGGGATCAGTCGTGGCATTGCCCTTCATGCCGTACGCCGCGGAGCCGTCTCCGCAGCAGCGCGCGACGCTCATCGGTATTTGCCCGAACCCTCGGCAGCCCCTCGACAAGCCAGGACACGGCCTCGGCGAGGCCGGGTCCGGCAGTCACAAACGAATCCGTGTTCCCAGTAGAATTCCGGACATGGACCTCACCGAAGTGGACATCGAGCGTTTGCGCGAGGTGTGCGTACGCTATGGCGTTGCGTCCTTGGAAGTGTTCGGGTCAGTTGCCCGCGGCGAGGACGGCCCCGACAGCGACGTCGATCTCCTTTACGTGCTCAAGCCTGGGGTTCGGCTGGGCTTCGACCTCTTCGGCCTGGAGGATGACCTCGCCGAGGTATTCGGACGCAAGGTCGATCTGGTGAGCCGCCGAGCGATCAACAAGTACCTTCGCGAGCAGGTCCTCGCCGACGCTCGGGAACTGTATGCGGCGTGAGCTTCTGCTGCTGCGAGAGATGCGCGACGCAGCCTCGACGATCCGCGACCTCGTCGGCCAAGACACAGCCGAGGCGATCGAGTCCGACAGCGTCCGCCGCGCTGCGCTGCTTTGGCACTTCACCGTGCTGGGTGAAGCGGCGACCCAAGTCCCTGCCGAGACGCGCGACGCTCATCGCGAGATCGCCTGGCGCGGTGCCACTCGGATGCGGAACCGCATCGTTCACGGCTATTGGGACGTCGACATCGAGACCCTGGTGGCGACTGCAGCCAACGATCTACCGGCGATGATCACTGCCCTCGAACGCCTCGTCCGGGACTTGGACGAGTAGCGTCTGCGCCCACCACGGCGCCGGGCGCCTGCCCCGGCCACGGTCCGGGCCGCTGGGTCACGCGATGTCAGGCACGATGCGGGGTCAGGCTCGGTTCGTGTGAACCCGTATGGGCATCCGACTAGACTTCCGACGCCTCGATCGACGTCCCTCCCAGTCCTTCATGTGAAAGGCCTCGTGCTCCCCACCACCGGCCCCAAGTCCCGTCTCATCGACCCGTCTCGCCGGGTCCTCCGGTTACAGCGACGTACGTCGATGGCGACCGTCCTGATAACCCTCGGCCTCGGCGCGCTGGCGATGCTGTTCCCGGCCACCGTCGTGGCACAGCACGCCGCCGACCGGTGGAACAGCGGGCAGTGGGCGGAGGTGAGCGTGGTGGAGCGGTGCGAGTTCGACAGCGGCACCGGCGAGATCAACTCCTGCCGGGGCCAATGGCGCGTCGACGGCGAACGGGTCACCGGAAGCATCCACGGCACGCTGCGCGACATCGGCCGCGACCCCGACCCGTCGAAGGCGACCTTCCGGATGTGGGTGGTCGACTCCGACGCCTACGGAGAGCATGCGATCAACCCGTGGCCGGCCCGCATCGTCGGGATGGGCCGAGACCCGGTGCTCTGGGGCGGGATCGCGCTGACCCTGCTCGGGCTGGTGGTGCTGCCGACGCGGCGGGCGTGGCTGCGTACGCCGGGCGAGGAGACGCTCAGCGAGGACCTCGACATCCGGCTGAGCACCCACCCCGCGCACGGACGGGCCCGGCTGGCGCCGGTCGGACTGGTCCTCGGCCCGGCGCTCATCGCGCTCGGCGCCTGGGTCGCCACTCGGCCACACTTGCCGATGGTGCTCGTGCTGGCCGGGGGGCTGGTTGCGCTCAGCGGGCTGATCCTGGGGTTCCGGCTGGCCTGGCTCGGGCTGCGGCGCCCGTTCGCGGTGGACCTCGGGCTCTACGAAGGCGGCCTGGTCCTGGAGTATGCCCGGCACACCGACGTCATCCTCTGGGAGGACGTGACCAGCATCGACACCGGTGTCGTCGACGAGCGCAAGGCCAACCCGCGCATCGACGTCACCCTGCACCTGGTCACCGGCGCCGCGCTGCGGCTGCCGCGCGTCGACCACCAGCACTCGTTCACCGCTCACCTGCACCGGATCGCGTCCGGATCACTGCCGACGGGATGAGGACAGGGTGAGGTAGCGTCGGCGCCGATGAACCAGATGCGCGCAACCGTGGTCCACAAGGGCGAGCTCTCCGTGCGGTCGGTCCCGCGTCCCGCGCCCGGGCCAGGACAGCTGCTGATCAAGGTGCTGCGCGCCGGGATCTGCGGCTCCGACTTGCACGTCCGAGAGCACGCCGACGAGCTCAACGAGGTGGTCACCGAGATCGGCTACACCACCGCGATGAAGCCCGAGCAGGAGATCGTCCTGGGCCACGAGATCCTGGGCTCGGTCGTCGCCTACGGCCCGGAGACCCGCGGTCGTTGGGAGCCGGGCACCTCGGTGACGGCGCTGCCGGTGCTGCGTACGGACGGGGCGGTCCACATGGTCGGCTTCGACGTCGACTCCCCCGGTGGCTTCGCGGAGTACTGCGTCGTCCAGGAGGCCTTCACCTTCCCGGTGCCCGACGGCGTCTCGCCCGACCAGGCCGTGTTCACCGAGCCGCTGGCCGTCGCCTTCCACGCCGTACGCCGCGGGGCGGTCTCCGCACGGCGCCCGGCCGTGGTCATCGGCTGTGGCCCGATCGGGCTGGCCGTCATCCTCATGCTCAAGGCGCAGGGGGTGAAGACGGTGGTCGCCTCCGACCTCTCCCCCGCGCGGCGCGCGCTCGCGGTGCAGTGCGGTGCCGACGTGGTCGTCGACCCGCGCGAGTCCTCGCCGTGGGACGCCTACAAGCAGCGCGGCCCGGTCAGCTCGCTGACCGACTACCTGGGCTTCGGGATCGACGCGATGCAGGTCGTACGCCGCATCCCGCTGCTCCCCTGGGAGACGGTGCTGCTCAACGCCGACCGTCTCGGCCAGTCGCCGACGGGCCCGGTCGTCTTCGAGTGCGTCGGTGTGCCGGGGATGCTCGAGCAGATCATGACCGCGGCGCCGCTGCACACGCGCGTCGTGGTGGTCGGGGTGTGCATGGAGCCGGACACGATCCGGCCCGCCATCGCGATCCACAAGGAGATCGATCTGCGGTTCGTGTTCGGCTACGACCCCGCCGAGTTCGCGCGCACGCTCGAGCTCATCGCCGGCGGGAAGGTCGACCCCTCGCCGCTGCACACCGGCACCGTCGGGCTCGACGGGGTCGCCCAGGCGTTCTCGGACCTGGCCGACCCGGAGACGCACGCGAAGATCCTCGTCGATCCGTGGGCGTGACATGAGACACGGCACCGACGATTCTGGTGGACGGATCACCTACCAGTAGTATCTGATCCATCAGCGGCCCGTTCCGGTCTTGCCCCCGGCCGCTCTCGGTATCAACTCATTATGGCGAGACACATCGCTTGAAAAGTTGACTCCTTGTCTCAGCAGAGCTTCAGCGCGCTCGGCGTGCCCGCAGACCTCACCGCCGTCCTCGATCACCACGGCATCACCACCCCCACCCCGATCCAGGCCGCGACCCTGCCGGACTCCCTCGCCGGGCGCGACGTGCTCGGCCGTGGGCGGACCGGGTCGGGCAAGACGTACGCCTTCCTGCTTCCGCTCGTCGCCCGCCTCGCGGGTGGCGCCAGGGCGAAGTCCGGCAAGCCGCGGGCGCTCGTGCTCGCCCCGACCCGTGAGCTGGTCCGCCAGATCGAGGAAGCGCTGCGTCCGCTCGCCGCGGAGGCCGGCCTCAGCATGCAGACCGTCTTCGGTGGTGTCGGGCAGAACCCGCAGGTCATCGGCCTGCGCAAGGGTGCCGACGTCGTCCTCGCCTGCCCCGGCCGGCTCGAGGACCTGATCGCGCAGCGTCACGCCGACCTGTCCTCGATCGAGGTCACCGTCCTGGACGAGGCCGACCACATGGCCGACCTCGGCTTCCTGCCTGCCGTGCGGCGCCTGCTGGCGATGACGCCGAAGGGCAGCCAGCGCCTCCTCTTCAGCGCTACGCTCGACAAGGGCGTCAACGTGCTGGTCAAGCAGTTCCTCCAGCAGCCGGTCGTCCACGAGGCCGACTCCGCGCAGTCGCCGGTGGCCGAGATGGAGCACCACGTGCTCCACCTCTCCGCCCGCGAGCACCGCATCCCCGTGCTCGCCGACCTCGCCGCCGCTCCCGGCCGCACCGTCGTCTTCACCCGCACCAAGCACGGCGCCAAGGGCGTCGCCCGCCAGCTCGGCCGCGCCGGCATCCCGGCCGTCGAGCTCCACGGCGACCTCTCCCAGAACGCCCGCGTGCGCAACCTGGAGGCCTTCCACTCCGGCCGGGCGACCACCCTGGTGGCCACCGACATCGCCGCCCGCGGCATCCACGTCGACGACGTCACCCTCGTCGTCCACGCCGACCCGCCCGCCGAGCACAAGGCCTACCTGCACCGCTCCGGCCGTACGGCGCGCGCCGGTGCCTCCGGCACCGTGGTCACCCTGATGCTGCCCGACCAGGTCAAGGACGTCCGTACGCTCACCCGCGCCGCCGGGATCAAGCCGACCACCACCCGTCTCGACGGGCCCTCGCACCCCATCCTGGTCGAGCTGGCTCCCGGCGAGCGCACCCGGCCCGGCCCGTTCGTGCCCGTCGTCGCCCAGCCCCCGCGCCGCCCCGCCGGCGAGGGCACCGGCAACCGGAAGAGCCGCCCCGGCTCGCGCGCCCGCAAGCGTCAGCGCGCCACCGGCGCCCGCTGACCCCAGCCACCGCTGGTCGAGCCACACGTCCACCGCCGGTCGAGCCGGATTCGTGAGGAACGAACGAATCCGTGTCGAGACCAACACGGGCGACGTCGCGCTCGATAGGACTGTGTTGGTTTCGACACGCTCGCTGGCGCTCACGGCTCGACCAGCGGGGCGTACTCCGACTTCAGACTGAGGACGGCGCCCGACCCTGGAACTAGGGTTGGCCGGGTGACTGTGCACGACGACGGCTCCTCCGGCCGGCTGGCGACCTTCTTCGCGACCGACGACGACTGGGAGCGGGAAGGCTCGATCACGCTCGGCGACTGGCTGGTCGGCGCGGTCGTGCTGGTCGCGAGCCTGGTCACCCTGGAGCTGATCCGGGGAGTCGGGTCGCTCGACTCCAGCGACGCACCGACCTGGGTCGAGTGGACGGCGGTGGTGATCGGCGCGGCGCTGCTCGTCTTCAGGCGGCGCTTCCCGCTCACGATCGCGCTTCTGGCCGGGCTGCACATGTTCGTCACCGGCGTGTGGCTCCCGACCGTGATGGGGCTGCTGCCGATGCAGATCATCTACTTCGTCGCCTTCTTCGCCGGAGCCGCCTGGGCACGGCGCCGGCGGGACATGGTGGTCGTGATGGGGCTGATCACCCTGTTCATGTTCGCCTGGCTCTCCTGGCAGTTCGCGGTCGGCAGCGGTATCGACGAGATCCGCGAGGCGACCGCCGACGCGGAGGGCTCCTCGCTCATCGGTCCGGTGACGGCCTACGTGCTGCTCACCACGATGATGAATCTTCTCTACTTCGC
Organism: Nocardioides sp. NBC_00850; assembly: GCF_045207335.1. NCBI lineage: Bacteria > Bacillati > Actinomycetota > Actinomycetes > Propionibacteriales > Nocardioidaceae > Nocardioides > Nocardioides sp. NBC_00850. The sequence goes on along the minus strand of NZ_CP108845.1, from coordinate 3,480,135 downwards.
CGGTGCGATCGTCGGCGGCCAGGTTGCCTGGCGCGGCGCACGGCAGAAGGCCGAGCTCGCCGAGCAGGCCGCGACCATCGCTGCCCAGTCCGGCCAGCTCCAGCGCCGCGCAGTGATCGACGAGCGCCTGCGGATTGCCCGCGAGCTGCACGACGTCGTCGCCCACCATGTGGCGGTCGTGGGCGTCCAGGCCGCCGCCGGGCGCAAGCTGCTCGAACGCGGCCGTCCCGATGACATCGAGGGCGCCGCCGAGGCGCTCGGCAACGTCGAGGCCTCCGCCCGCGAGGGGGTCACCCAGATGCGCTCGCTGCTCGGCACCCTGCGCGACCCGGCCGGCGACGCGGAGACGGAAGCCGAAGGCGTACGCCGCCCGGAGCCGCGCCTCGAGGACCTGCCCGCGCTCCTGGACGAGGTGCGCGAGAGCGGGCTGCGGGTCGACTACGAGGCCGTCGGGCCGGTAGCGGAGCTCTCGCTGCCGCTGGCGCACTCGGTCTACCGGATCGTCCAGGAGGCGCTGGCCAACGTACGCCGCCACTCCACCGCCGACCGCGCGCAGGTCGTCCTCCGCGTCGACCGGGCGGCGGCCGCGCCGTACGCCGAGGTCGAGATCACCGACAACGGCCGACCCCGGCACGGCACATCCGGCAGCGGCCTGGGTCTGCTCGGCGTACGCGAACGGGCGGCCGTCCGGAAGGCGGAGGTCGACATCGGGCCCAGGGCCGTGCAGGGGTTCCGGGTGCGGGTGCGCTTCCCGCTCGACTCCCCCGTCGCGTCGGCGGGAGCGGCGCGATGATCCGGGTGCTGCTCGCCGACGACCAGCAGCTGGTGCGCTCCGGGTTCCGTCTCATCCTCTCGATGGAGGACGACATCTCGGTGGTCGGTGAGGCCTCCGACGGCGCCGACGCGATCGCCAAGGCGCGCGAGCTGCGGCCCGACGTGGTGCTGATGGACGTACAGATGCCCGGCACCGACGGCATCGAGGCGACACGCACGGTGGTCGCCGAGGGGCATGCCAAGGTGATCATCCTGACCACCTTCGACCGCGACGACTACCTCTTCGACGCGCTGGCCGCAGGCGCGAGCGGCTTCCTGCTCAAAAACGCCGACCCCGACTCCCTGGCCGAGGCGGTGCGGGCCGCCGCCGACGGGCATGCGCTGCTCGCCCCGGAGGTCACGATGCGCGTGATCGGCCGGGTGACCAGCGACAACGCCCCGTCGGCGCCGAGACCGAAGCCGCCCCGGGAGCTCGACCTGCTCACCGCCCGCGAGCGCGAGGTGCTGCTCCTCATCGGCGAGGGACTGAGCAACAACGAGATCGCCCGCCGGCTGTTCCTCACCGAGGCGACCGTGAAGACCCATGTGTCCGCCTGCCTGGCCAAGCTGCAGCTGCGCGACCGGGTGCAGACCGTGGTCTTCATCCATCGTCACGGACTGCTCCCGGCCGGCCCGCCCAACGGGTGAGGCCGAGCTCATCCTCGCGACGGATCCGCCCGGCGCGCTGCTGAAATAGCGTGGGTCCTGTTCGTTCCCAACGCAGAGGAGATTCGATGCTCGAGGTCAGCGGGCTGACCCGCCGCTTCGGCGAGATGGTCGCCGTCGACGACGTGTCCTTCCCGGTCCCGTCCGGTGGGCTCACCGGGTTCGTGGGCGGCAACGGTGCCGGGAAGACCACCACCATGCGGATGATCATGGGGGTGCTGGCCGCGCACGCCGGGACGGTGTCCTGGCAGGGGCACGAGGTCACCCGCGAGGACCGGCGGCGGTTCGGCTACATGCCCGAGGAGCGCGGCCTCTACCCGAAGCAGCCGATCCTGGACCAGCTGGTCTACCTGGCGCGGCTGCGCGGCATGTCCACCGCCGACGCGCGCCGGGAGATCACCGTGCTGCTGGAGCGGTTCGGCCTCGGCGGTCGCATGAAGGATCCGCTGGAGAAGCTGTCGCTGGGCAACCAGCAGCGGGTCCAGATCATCGCCGCGCTCGTCCCCACGCCGATGGCGCTGATCCTCGACGAGCCCTTCTCCGGACTGGATCCCGACGCCATCGACGCGATGGCGGACCTGCTGCGCGAGCATGCTCGCGACGGCGTACCCGTCGTCTTCTCCTCCCACCAGCTCGACCTCGTCGACCGGCTGTGCGACCGACTGGTGGTGATGGCCCGCGGCCGGGTGGTCACCCAGGGGACGGGTGAGGAGCTGCGCGCCGACGCCGCGCTCCGCTACCGGCTCGTGCTCGACGGCGACGCCGGCTGGGTACGCGACCTGCCGGGGCTCCACGTCCGCGACGTCTCCGGCCCCGAGGCCGAGATCGAGGTCGTCTCCACCGGTGCCGAGCAGAAGCTGCTCACGGAGGCCACCACTCGCGGGAACGTGCTCGACTTCCACCGCGTCGTACCCCGTCTGTCCGAGATCTACCGGGAGGTCACCGCATGACCACTGTGAAGACCACGAACCAGCCCGTGTGGCAGATCGTCGCCCGCCGCGAGATCGCGGTCCGCGCCACCGACAAGTCGACGCTGATCGGCACCGCGGTGATGCTCGCGGTGATCGTGGGCGTGCTCGGCTTCACCGCGTGGAGCGAGAGCCGCGAGAAGACCTACGACCTCGCCTACTCCTCCACGGCTTCGCAGGCGATGGTCGAGGGCATCGCCGAGCGCGCCTCCGACATCGACGAGAAGGTACGCATCGTGCCGGTCGCCGTCGACGACGCGGACGCCGCCCGGCACGCGCTCGAGGAGGAGCAGGCCGACGCCTATCTGCGCCCGGACACCGACGGCTGGACGCTGGTAACGCTCGAGGACGCCGATTCGGAGCTGCGCGACGTGGTCAGCCAGTCGGTCGAGGCGATCGTCCTGGCCGGCAACGCCGACGCGGCCGGCACCACCGCGGACGAGCTGACCGAGGGCTCGGCGGTCGGAGTCGAGCAGCTCGAGGGCGACAGCGAGCTGTCCGCGATCCGCTACGTCGTCGGGTACGCGCTCGCGATCGTCTTCTACTTCGCCTCGATCATGTTCGGGATGACGCTGGCCAACAGCGTCGTGGAGGAGAAGCAGTCGCGGATCGTGGAGATGATCGCCGCCGCCGTACCGCTGCGGCAGCTGCTCGCCGGCAAGATCATCGGCAACGCCGTCATCGCCGTCGGGCAGATGCTCATCTATGTGGCCGTCGGACTGGTCGGGTTGAGCCTGACCGACTTCAGCTTCGCCCTACCGGCCCTGTCCGGCGCTATCGGCTGGTTCGTGGTCTTCTTCCTGATCGGCTTCGTGGTGCTCTCGACGCTGTGGGCGGTCGCGGGCGCGCTCGCCTCCCGCACCGAGGACCTGCAGTCCTCCTCCACCCCGATCACGATGCTGCTCATGGTGATGTTCTTCGGCGCCCTCTACCTCGACGGCGTCGGCGAGCAGATCGGTTCGTACGTCCCACCGCTCTCGGCCGTCCTCATGCCGATGCGCCTGGTCGAGGGCACCGCGGCCTGGTGGGAGCCGATCATCGCCGTGGTCCTGCTCCTCGCCTTCGGCGTAGCTCTCGTACGCCTCGCCGAGCGCCTCTACAGCCGCGCCCTGCTCCAGACCGGCGGCCAGCTCTCCCTCAAGGCGGCCTGGCGACTCGAGGAGTAGCCGAGGCGTCACCCCCGTCGGCCGAGACGTCACGCTCGTCGGCCGAGATGCCACCTCGGTGCCAACTCGATTCGCGTCAGTGACTTCTCGCCCGACGTACCTGACTTCTCGGCATGATGGGTGCAGTCGACGACGACCCGAGGAGCAATTGCGATGGCCCGAGAGATCAGCACCGTTGTGGAGAACCTGCACTACCTGGAGTGCCCGCGGTGGCACCAGGACCGGATCTGGTTCGTGGACTTCTACTCCCACAAGGTCTACTCGGCGCAGGAGGACGGGTCCGACCTCCGGGTCGAGGCGGACGTGCCGGGTCAGCCGTCGGGGCTGGGCTGGCTCCCGGACGGCCACCTCCTGGTCGTCTCGATGCGCGATCGCCGGATCCTGCGTCGTGAGTCGGACGGCTCGCTGGTGACCCATGCCGACCTCAGCGGCCATGTCAGCCATCACCTCAACGACATGGTGGTGGACGAGCAGGGCAGGGCGTACGTCGGGAACTTCGGCTTCGACATCATGGCCGGTGCCGACGTGGCGCCGACGGTGCTGCTGCGCGTCGACCCGGACGGGACCGTGACCGAGGTCGCCGACGACATGTGGTTCCCCAACGGCAGCGTGATCACCGACGACGGCACGCTCATCGTCGACGAGACCTGCGGCAACCGGATCAGCGCCTTCGACATCGCGGGGGACGGGTCGCTGAGCAACCGGCGTACGTGGGCGAAGTTCGGTGAGCTCAGCACGCACACCGCGTTCGCGGAGGCGATGGGCGATGCCGTGCTCGCGCCCGACGGCTGCTGCCTGGACGCGGAGGGCGCCGTGTGGACCGCCGACGCGGTCTTCGGCCGGCTGGTGAGGGTCGCCGAGGGCGGCGAGATCCTCGAGCAGATCGAGCCGGGCGGTGGCGTCTTCGCCTGCATGCTGGGCGGCAGCGACGGGAAGACGCTGTACGTCTGCGCCGCGCCCGACTTCTTCGAGGAGGCACGCAAGGCCAACACCGAGGCACGGCTGCTGGCCATCCGGGTCGACGTGCCCCGGGCGGGACGCCCCTAGCGGGACGCTCTCAGCTCTGGACGTCCGGCGGCGGACCGTCGAGGCGGCCGGCGCGGCTGCGGATCGGCACTGCGACGTGGAGCGCGTTGCTCTCGAGGGTGAAGTCGGTCGGCGTCTCGGTGAGGATCTCGCCATCGAGGTTGACCGGCATCGCTTCGTCGGTCGTGATCCGCACCGCCGAGGTGGTCACGTGGTGCACGTGGTCATGCTCGATGAAGTGGCCGCTCCTGAGCAGCCGCGCGATGGAGACATGGTCGCGCATACGGCCCCGGACGATGGCGTAGACATCGAGGAGGTCGTCGTCCACCGAGGCCGTGGGCGAGACGGTGTTGCCGCCGCCGTAGTGGCGGCCGTTGCCGACGGCGACCTGGAGCAGGTCGTGGAGCTCGACCGTGTCGTGGTCGCCGTCGGGGAACTCCAGCCGGGCGGTGAACGGCTTGTGGTGGCGGTAGGCCTGCAGGGTCGCCACGGGGTAGGCCGCCGGCCCGATGAGCTTCTTCAGGCGCGGGTTCAGGGCCTCGGTCACCGCGACGGAGAGACCGAAGGAGGCGACGTTGAGGTAGGTGTGGCCGTTGGCCCGCCCGATGTCGACGTTGATGACCTTTCCCTCGAGCATCTGCTGGACCGCGGTCTGCGGGTCCTGGTCGAGCTCGAGCGTGCGGGCGAAGTCGTTGGCGGTGCCGAGCGGCAGCACCGCCAGCACGACGTCGCTGCCGGCGATCCGGGCCGCGGCGGCACCCACCGAGCCGTCGCCGCCGCCGATGACGAGCAGGTCGGGCTTGTCGGCAGCGACCTCGTCGAGAGTGGCCTCCAGCTCATCCCCCGAGTGGACCGCGTAGGAGCGCACGTCCTCGATCCCTGCGGACCGCAGCATCTCCTCCGACGAGGCCAGCGCGTCCTGTCCCCGGCGTGAGCCGGCGTTGACGACGAGGGCGACCTTCACGGAGTCGCGCGACAACAGCGATTGCATATCCACCCTCAGGAGCGTACGCACTCCACCTGAGTCCGCGCTGGCGCGTTCCTGTGCGTGGCCTGTGCCGCCGGCTATCGGCCCACGACCCCCGGCGTGACCACCTCGGCGAAGACCCCGAACGCCGGCTCGCCGGCCCGGTTGAGCGGGCGGTGCGAGGCGAGCGTCTTCAGCAGTCGTATGTCCCGCTCCCCCGTCTCCGGATGGCTGTCGATCACGGCACAGCGCGGGATGGGTACGCCGATCCGGAGCGTCGCCCCACCGACCCGGATCTCCCGGCCGAGCCAGGTGTCCTCGGCGTAGGGCTCGTCGGTCTCGACCACCAGGTTCGGCCGGAACCGCGCCGCGTCCAAGGCGTCCTGACCGACCTGCCGGGCGAGGTCGTGCAGCGACGCCGTGGTCACCACGGACACCGCGCCCGCGAACACGACGTCACCGCGACGGGCACGGGCCAGCCGCACCGGCCGGTCGAGGAACCTCGAGAACAGCGCCGCGTGCGGGCCGCCGAGCAGCTCCAGCTCGACCTCCCGGCCCCAGTAGTCGCAGGTGAGCCGCTCGCCTGTCGCGACCGGCTCCGCCGACGCGGTCTCCCCGTCGGGCAGCTCGACCTCGAGCCGGTCGCCGGCCAGCTCGGCGCGCACCGCGACCAGCGAGGGGTGCTGCACGGTCCGCAGCACTCGCCCGCGGCCCGGGTCGGTCTCGTCGACCGACACCAGCGCGAAGCCACGGTCCCCCACGACCCCCTGGGCGTCGAGCACCACGCGGCTGTAGGGCAGGTGTCTGGTCCCCTTGATCGGCGCGAACCCCGCGCGCACGACCCTCAGCTCATCGATCACGGGCCCAGTCAACCAGCGTTGCGAAACGCCTTGGCACCCTCGGCCGCCAGCTCCGAGTAACCGGTCGTGCCGGCGCCGAGCAGCTCCTCCGCCGCGTGCTTGACCGCACCGAGGGCAGCGAAGGCGAACGCGCCGCCGACCGAGATGCGGGCCGCGCCCGCCTCGGCCAGCTCCGGGACCGACGGGCCGCCCGGGAGCAGCAGGACGTTGACCGGGCGGTCGACGGAGTCGACCAGGCGGCGTACGTCCTCGACGGCGATGACGCCGGGCGCGAAGAGCACATCGGCGCCGGCCTCCTGATAGGCCTGGAGGCGGGCGATCGTGTCGTCCAGATCGTCGCGGCCGCGGATGTGGTTCTCGGCCCGGGCGGTGAGGACGAAGCCGTCACCGGCGGCTCCGGCCGCTGCGGCGACCCGCTCGGCGGCCTCCTCGACGGAGTAGATCGTGTCCTTCTCGATCCCGGTGTAGTCCTCGATGGACCCGCCCGCCAGACCGGCGGCCACGGCGAGCCGGAACGTCTCCTCGACCTCGGCCGTGGTGCCTGCGAAGCCCGCCTCCAGGTCGGCCGAGACGGGCACCTCGACCGCCTCGACCAGCGCGGTGGCGTGCGCGATCACCTCGTCGCGGGTGACCTGGCCGTCGAGACGGCCCAGGGTCGCGGCGTAGCCGCTGCTGGTCGTGGCCAGCGCCGGGAAACCCAGCGAGGCCAGGACCTTGGCAGAGCCCGCGTCCCAGGCGTTGGGCATCAGCAGCGGGCGTCCGGGCAGGTGCAGCGACAGGAAGTTCTCGGCGAGCGACATGCCGGTCACCATGCCACGGGACGGCGCAGCCGAGAACCGGATTTCCGGCTTAGGATCGATGAACATGGGCCACGATCACGAACACATCTCACCCGCGGCGGACCGGCGATACCTGATCGCCGCGATGTCGCTCCTGGGTGTGTTCCTGATCGGCGAGGTGACGGTCGCGATCCTCGCCGACTCGCTCGCGCTGCTGGCCGACGCCGGCCACATGCTGACCGACGTCGGGGCGATCGCGGCGGCGCTGTGGGCGATGAGACTGGCGGCGCGCCCTGCTCATGGCCAGTGGACCTACGGCTGGAAGCGCGCCGAGATCCTCTCCGCGGCACTCAACGGCATCACCCTCCTCGTCTTCGCCGCGGTCGTGGCTGTGGAGGCGATCCGGCGCCTGATCGACCCGCCCGACGCCGAGGGCTGGCCGATGTTCGTGGTCGCGCTCGTCGGCTGCGCCGTCAACATCCTCGCGGCCGCCCTGATGGCGCGCGCCAACCGCACCTCGCTCAACGTCGAGGGCGCCTACCAGCACGTCCTCTCCGACCTCTACGGCTTCATCGGCACCCTCGTCGCCGCGATCGTCATCCTGCTCACCGGCTGGACCCGCGCGGACCCGGTGGCCTCGCTCGTGGTCGTCGCCCTGATGACGTACGCCGGTGTCTGCCTGCTCCGCGACAGCGGCCGGATCCTGCTCGAGGGTGCGCCGGCCGAGGTCGACGTCGAGGACCTTCGCCGGCACCTGCTCGGGGTCGACCATGTGGTCGAGGTGCACGACCTGCACGCGTGGACGGTCACCTCGGGCCTGCCCGCGGTCTCCGCCCACCTGACCCTGCTTCCCGAGTGCTTCCTCGACGGCAGCGCACCGAAGGTCCTCGACCGGGTCCAGGCCTGCCTGAGCGGTCACTTCGACGTCGAGCACTCCACCTTCCAGCTCGAGCCCGAGACGCACCTGGCCCACGAGCCGGGGATGCACTGACCCCGGCCCGCCGAGGACAGGTCAGGCCCGCGCGAGCGCGGTGAGTGCCGCCTCCCGCGCCTGCTCGATCGCGTCCTCGGCGACCCCGCACAGTCGCAGGCACGCCGAGGCGATCGTGGCGACGGTCGTGCTGCCGACCCGGTCCTCGCGGCGGAGGCTGACCACGCTCTCGACCATCTGCACGAGGAGCTCGCCGAGCCCGGGCTCGCCGCTGCTCGCCGAGACCCGATCCCCCGCGGCCCGCTCCGCGACCCGGCTGTAGCCGGCGACGAGGTCACCGCGGAGATGGCCGTAGCGGTCATAGACGGGTGAGGCGATGACGTCGGGCAGGCGGTAGAGCATGCCGATGTTGTAGGGCATGGCGACCAGGGCGCTCATGTCGCTGACGGCGAGGGCGTAGAGGCCGACGTCGGGCGTGACCGACCCCATCCCGGCCTCGATCTTCCCGGCCTGCTCGACCCGGTCCTGGACCGAGCGCTCGAGCAGCACCGCGAGGATCTCCTCCTTGCTGCCGAAGTGGTAGTAGATGGAGGCCTGTCGCAGCCCGGCACCGTCCGCGATCTCGCGGGTGGTGGTGCCGGCATAGCCGCGGCTCACGAAGAGCTCGGCAGCGGCAGCGAGGATCTGATCTCGGGGGTTCGCCGCAATCTTTCCTGGGAGCAGCCGTGGACGGCCGCGACCCGGACGCGGCGAGATCTGTGACACCGTGGCATCGCCTTTTTCTGTCGTGCGATAGATAACATTGGAGAGGGTAAGTTTCGCACTCATATCGAAAGAGTCAAGCGCCAGAGGACGTGTCCACCCTCGCGGGTTGACCAGCGCTTGGGGTCAGTGCGTGAGCTTGAGCCCGACGACACAGCCGACGAGCGCGACGATCAGCACGACGCGTACGGGGCTGATCGCCTCTTCTCCCGCCACCATCGAGTAGCCGACGGTGAGCGCGGCGCCGATCCCGACCCAGACCGCGTAGGCGGTGCCGATCGGCAGGGTGCGCATGGCCATCGCGAGACCCACCAGGCTGCCGATCAGGGCGACGCCGAAGACGATCGACGGGACCAGCCGCGAGAACCCCTCAGTGCGGCCCAGAGCGAGTGCCCACACGGCCTCGAGAACGCCGGATACCACAAGAAAAAGCCAGGACATGACCACTCCAGACGGCCGTCTTGTCGCGCTTCCGGGTACGGCTCCCTCGTCCGGCAGCCGGTCTCGGCTGACGTCTTCGACCTTAGCAAACCTGTCACACGATAGAAACTTCCCGGCAACGAGGAACGCTGCGTTCTTCAGCACGGGATTCAGCACCGATCGATGAGAGGATGCGCAGGTGACCTTCACCGTCGGCTTCGTCACCGGAGCCACCCCTGACAAGTGGGCCCGTACCTGGCGAGAGCGCAGCCGTGAGCGGCTCGAGCTGGTCCCGGTCACCGAGGAGGACCAGGAGCGGCTGCTGCGCGAGGGCGAGCTCGACATGTGTCTCGTACGCCTCCCCGTGGACCGCGACGGCCTCCACTGCATCCCGCTCTACGAGGAGCAGCCGGTCGCGGTGATGGGCCACGAGCACCTGCTCTCGCTGCTCGAGGAGGTCACCCTCGACGACCTCGCCGAGGAGCAGCTGGTCCTCCCCGAGCGCGGCGGCTGGAAGCCGTCCGCGGAGCAGATGAAGTGGCCCGCGATGAGCGAGAAAGACGCGGTCGAGACGGTCGCGGCCGGCACCGGGATCGCGATCGTGCCCATGTCGATCGCGCGGCTGTACCACCGCAAGGACGCCGTCTCCCGGCCCGTGACCGGCATCGAGCCCACCACCGTCGGGCTGGCCTGGCTGATCGACAACGACGACGAGCGGGTGCAGACCTTCATCGGCATCGTCCGCGGCCGCTCGCGGAACTCCTCACGCCACTGAGGCCCTCGGCAAATGCCGGGTGAACGCCTGGCGACATCTGCCTCGCCTGGGTCCCATTCCGCCCAGCGGTCTCGGCGCTCGTCCCTAGACTCTGCCCGATCCAGACAGAAGGCAGGCGTTTTCAGGTGAACCGCACGGGGTGGACGACCGTCGTCGCAGGAAGTCTGGGGCTGGTCCTGCTCGCCTGGTTCCTGGTCGCCAACGCGCTCCCGGGCGGTTCCGGGCCGGACAGGCTGGCCGACCCGGTGACCCTGAAGGTCGCGGCCGGCTCGGAGCTCGACGACGTCCTCTGCGCCGGCGGCACCAGCAAGGCCGAAGAGTCGACCGGCACGCCGGTGCGCTGTGAGCCGAGCGCACTCGTGAAGCGGCTCCGGGAGGAGACCAACGTCGCGCTCGAGCCGGAGTTCATCGGCACCCTCGAGGCGGCCGACGCGATCGTCGCCGACCCGGACCGCTACGACGCCGCCTGGTTCGCCTCCGACGACTACCTGCGCCTCGCGCTGGCGGCCAAGGGCACCGACGACCTGACCTCCTCCGACCCCATCATGCGCTCACCGGTTGTGCTCGGCGTGCACCACGATGTCACCACCCGGCTGGGCTGGACCGGCGACGCCGAGGTCTCCTGGGAGGAGATCGCCCGCCGCGCCGGCGACGGCGAGCTCGGCTTCCTGATGACCAGCCCTGCCTCCTCCAACTCCGGCCTGTCCACGCTCGCCGGTGTGGCCACCGCCTTCGATGCCGAGCCACCGTTGCAGAGCGAGGACGTCGGCCTGGTCCAGGACGACGTACGCCAGCTCTTCAGCGGCCAGCTCGGCCGCGCGGCCAGCTCCGGATGGCTCTCGGACACGTTCCGCGAGAATCCGACCGCCTACGACGCGATCTTCAACTACGAGTCCGAGCTGCTGACGCTCGCAGAGCAGGTCGAGGATCTCGACATCGTCTATCCCAGCGACGGCACCACAGAAGCCACCTACCCGCTCACGCTCGTCGACGCCGAGAAGCAGAAGGCGTACGAGACGGCGGTCGCGTGGCTGCGCACGGTCGAGGTCCAGGAGGAACTGAGTGAGAAGAGCGGTCGCCGCCCGGGTCGGGCGAGCGTGCCGCCCTCACCCGGCGTACCCGACAACGACGTCAAGACGCTCCCGCTGCCTGATGATCTCGGCACCATCGACGAGCTGATCTTCACCTACTTCGACGAGTTCGCACCCAAGACGAGGACGACCTATCTGCTCGACACCTCCGCCTCGATGGACGAGATCAAGATGAACCAGCTGCGGCGGGCCTTCGAGGGGCTGGCCGGCGACGACACCTCGATCAGCGGCCAGTTCAAGCGCTTCCGCAAGGGCGAGCGGCTCTCGGTCTACACCTACGCCGACGAGACGGAGTCCCTCGGGTCCCTCGTCGTCGAGGACCAGCCGGAGCGGGACGAGGCGCTCAACGGTCTCATCGACCGCGTCGGCGAGCTGTCAGGCCACGGCGGCACCGCCTACTACGACGCCATCGACACCGCGTACGCCGACATCAGGGCCTCGCCCGAGGAGGGCGCCACCACCTCGATCGTGCTGATGACCGACGGCGAGCAGAACGGCGGGCAGTCCTATGCCCAGCTCAGCAAGAAGTACGAGGCGACCTACCGCGATCTCGGGGTGCCGCTCTACGTGGTGCTCGTCGGCGATGCCGCCACCTCGGCCGACGCGAGCATCGAACAGCTGGTCGGCTTCGCCGAGCACGCCGGCGGCCGCGAGGTCGTCGCCAAGGACGCCGCGGACCTCCGCAAGATCTTCCAGGAGATCCGTGACTACCAGTAGGCCCGAGTCGACGCTCACCACGATCATCAACTCCGGCTTCACCACCGCCGGAGCGGTCCTCGCCGTGCCGCTGGCCGGTGCCGCCGTCGCCACGAGCGCGTGGGGCTGGGCCGTCGGTGCGGTCGGCGCGCTCGCGATCGGCGCCGGCTCCGCTGCCGTCCGCGCGAACCGCCGCGAGCGGCCGGGATCCAGGCCGCCGCCACCGCGCGGGATCGAGGGGCGACCGATCCACACCTACTACTTCCTCTCCGAGACCCGCATCGCGATGCTGCACGCCCAGCTCTTTCGCGGCGAGGTCGGAACCGTTCTTCGCGAGGTCGTCAGGAGCTCGTCCGGCAGCGCGGAGGCCGGGCTCGACGTGCCGCCGGTCAAGGCGGTGACCAAGTACGTCCGCGACGTCGCCAGGAAGTACGCCCAGGAGGCTCGGCCCACCCGGGAGACCCTGGTCGGCGACGTGCTGGCCGAACTGCAGCAGCGCGGGCTGCTGCACGAACCCGACGGCGAGCTCGACCGGGTCGCCGGCCTGGTCGCGCAGACCGCCTCAGACGACCAGTTCCTCCAGTTCACCGTCGCCGGACCGGACGTGCGCCAGGCGATCCTCGCGGTCCCCGCGCCGGCGACCGATGGGCGCGACAACACCGGCACGCTGGAGCAGAAGAGCCATGGGCTCGCCATCACCATGCACGTGGGCAGTCGCGGGAAGCAGGAGGACTTCGACGAGCTCGAGCACCGCGACAACGTGGTCGTGGTCGGCGTACTCCGCAACCTCAGCACCGCCGACCGGACCGCGACCGTCCGGGTGATCGCGGTCTACTGAGCGACCCGGGTCCGCACGGGCCGCACGCACGCGGCAGACTTTGCACCATGCTCGAACCGACCGACCTCACCGCGCGCGCGATCGAGGCGCTGCGTACCACCTTCGGCGCCGAGGCCACGGTGGTCGGGAGGGCGCCGGGACGGGTCAACCTGATCGGCGAGCACACCGACTACAACGCCGGGCTGGTGCTGCCGGTCGCACTCCCCCACGCCACCTACGCCGCGGCCGCGCCGCGCACCGACGGCGTCATCCGGATCGCCTCGGGCCAGGAGCCGGAGCAGTTCACCGGCCACATCGACGAGCTCGGTCCGGAGATCGAGGGCTGGGCCGCGTACGTCGCGGGGGTGCTCTGGACGCTGCGCGAGGCCGGCCTCGTCACCGGTGGCCTGGACATGCACCTGGAGTCGTCGGTCCCGCTCGGTGCCGGCCTGTCCTCGTCGGCGTCGGTCGAGTGCGCCACCGCGGCAGCGGCGCTGGGCATCGCCGGCCGCGCTCTCGACGAGGAGCTGCAGCGGGCGGTCGTCGCGGCCGGGATCCGGGCCGAGACCGAGGTCGCCAAGGCGCCGACCGGCGGGATGGACCAGTCGGTCGCGGTCTTCGCCGAGGCCGACGGCGCCCTGCTGATCGACTTCGACTCCGGCGCGCACCGCAACGTCCCGCTGGCCCTCGGCGAGCGCACGATCCTGGTCACCGACACCCGGGTCAAGCACCAGCTGACCGACGGCGGCTACGCCTCCCGGCGCGCCCAGTGCGAGAAGGCCGCCGCCGATCTCGGGCTGCGCTCGCTGCGCGAGGCCACCCTGGACCAGGTCGAGTCCCTCGACGACGAGGTCGTACGCCGCCGGGCCCGCCACATCGTCACCGAGATCGCCCGCGTCGAGCCGACCGTGACCGCGCTCGGTGGTGGTGACTGGGCCGCGATCGGTGAGCTCTTCGCCGCCTCGCACGCCTCGATGCGCGACGACTTCGAGATCTCCGTCCCCGAGCTCGACCTGGCCGTCGCGACCGCGGTCGACGCCGGCGCCGACGGTGCCCGGATGACCGGTGGTGGCTTCGGCGGCTCGATCGTCTCGATCCTCCCCACCGACGCCGTCGAGGCGGTCAGCGCGGCCATCGACAAGGCCTTCGCCGAGGCCGGCCACGGCGCGCCGGGGCACCTGATCGCCAGCCCGTCGGCGGGCGCGATGTTCACCGACGTGACTCGGTGAGCATCGCCCGGACTCAGATCAGGCCTGCCTCGGCCAGCATCCGGGTCGCCGTGCCGGTCGCAGCCTGACGGGCCGCGCGAAGCAGATCGACGTCGGTCTCGGTACGACCCGGGATCGGGTCGTCCGCATCGGGCGCGAACGTGAGCGTGTGCACGTCCGCATAGTTCCCGGCCCTCATCTCGGCGACCGAGGCGCGGTAGCGGTCCGGCCGGCTGTGGTACAGATCGCCGAGCTCGGGGTTGACCCGGCGCAGGTAGCGCTCGATGACGCGGTCGGCCGGCCCATAGGTGGGCGCCGTCCCGAAGGGCCGGGTCACCAGCACGATCGCGTGCGTCGCCCCGAGCGCCGCCGCCGAGGCGACCGGCACCGCTTCGACCAGCCCGCCGTCGAGCCAGCGCCGGCCGCGTACGGTCACCGGGAGTCCTCCGGCCAGGGGCAGCTGGCTCGAGGCGATCACCGAGTCGGCGAGGTCGGTTGGATCGGTGAAGTCGGTGAGCGGGACCGCCTTCGCGGTCACCACGTCGGTGGCCACCGCCGCCAGCCGCGGCGCGCCGTCACGCAGCGCGAGCGACCACTCGAACAGCTCCGCCGAGCGGGCGGTGATCCCCCGGGTGTCCACCATCGACTTGCGCCGCAGCATCCGCCCGGCGCCGATGTACTCGGGTGAGGCGAACACCGAGGCGTACGACTCGCTGAAGGCGCCGATGGTCCCGGCCGCCACCGCGGTCGCGTTGGCAGCACCGGCGGAGGTGCCGACCACCAGGTCGACCGCATCCACCAGGCCCTGGTCGGCGAGGACCGCGGCCATCGTCGCCGACAGCATCCCTCGCATCCCGCCACCCTCGACCACGAGAGCCAGCGTCGCCTCATCATCACTGTTCCCGTTCAGACGGGACCGGAGCAGCTCGACCACTCCCGATTGCAATGCGTCCACATCTGGATTGTGACGCTACTGGCGAGTAGGGCGTGGCATCGGGTCGCTCCGACACGCCCGGACAGGGGCGCAGGTCACACGTTGGCGGCGAGCCAGGCTCCCAGATCGCGGGCCGAGCGGTCGACGACATTGGCCCAGTCGAGGGCGGTCTCGTCGGCGTTGTCGGAGACGTGCTTGACAACGCGTGCCGGGACGCCGGCCTCCCGGGACGCCCAGGCGACGGCGAAGGCCTCCATGTCGACCAGGTGAGCGCGCTGGGCGAGCTCGGCGCGTACTACCGTGTCGGTGACGAAGAGGTCGCCGGTGGCGCAGACGATGTCCGACTCCCCGACCTCCAGCACGTCTTCGACCGGGTGACCCAGCGCCCGGATGGCGGCGGACGAGAAGTCGTGGTTGAGCACGGTCCCGACCTCGTAGATCCCGGTGTGACCGTCGCGCAGCGCGCCGCAGGAGCCGATGTTGACGACCTGACGGATGGTCTTGTCGGCCGCCAGCACACGCGAGACGGCCGAGGCGGACGCCACCTTCCCCATCCCGGTGATCACCACCTTGAGCCCGGAAGGAACATGGGCCGCCTCGGCCTTGGTCGCCGACACCACGAGAACACTCATGGCGCCGAACCCTACTGACCTACTTGAGCTCCGCCGACGAGAGCCCGAGAACCCGTCGCGCCACGATCAGCTGCTGGATCTGCTGGGTGCCCTCGAAGATGTCGAGGATCTTCGAGTCGCGGGCCCACTTCTCCAGCAGCTCACCCTCGGAGTAGCCGATGGTGCCGGCCAGCTCGACGCAGGACAGGGTCACGTCCGAGCCCATCCGGCCGGCCTTGGCCTTGGCCATCGACGCTTCCTTGGAGTTGGGCTGGCGGTTGTCGGCCATCCAGGCGGCCTGGAGCATGAGGAGATAGGCCCCCTCGTAGTCCGACTCGAGCTGGATGAACTTCGCCGCGGCCGCCGACTGCAGGTGAGCGGGCCGGTCGTAGTCGATCTCGACGCCGGCCTTCTCGAGCAGGTCGCGGGTGTAGTCGAGCGCCGCGCGGGCACAGCCGACCGCCATCGAGGCGACCAGAGGACGGGTGTTGTCGAAGGTGGCCATCGCACCGGCGAAGCCCTCCTTGACGTTGATCTCCGGGCTGCCGAGAAGGTTCTCCGCAGGCACCCGGCAGTCGGTGAAGGTGATCGTGGCCGTGTCCGAGGCCTTGATCCCGAGCTTGTGCTCGAGCCGCTCGACCTTCATCCCCGGCGTGCCCTTCTCGACCACGAACGACTTGATCGCGGCCTTGCCGAGCTCCTTGTCGAGCGTCGCCCACACCACCACGGCGTCGGAGCGGTCACCGGAGGTGACGAAGATCTTCTCGCCGTTGAGCACGTAGTGGTCGCCGTCGAGGGTGGCGGTGGTCTTGATGTTGGCCGAGTCGGAGCCGGTGCCGGGCTCGGTGATCGCCATCGAGGCCCAGATGCCGTCGAAGCGTTCGTGCTGCTCGTCGTTGGCGACCGACGCGATGGCCGAGTTGCCCAGGCCCTGGCGCGGCATCGCGAGGGTGAGCCCGACGTCGCCCCAGCACATCTCCGAGACGGAGAGGACCGAGGACATGTTGGCGCCGTTCTTGACCTTGCCGTCGTCGGGCTTGGAGTCGCGGCGTACGCCGGTGGCGCCCGCGCCCTCGCCCTGGCCGGACTCGGACAGGCCGTCGGCCATGGCGGCGAGCATGTCGAGCTCGGTGGGGTACTCGTGCTCGGCCTTGTCGTACTTGCGCGAGATCGGTCGCAGCATGTTCATCGCGACCTGGTGCACCTGCTCGCGCAGCGGCTTGAGCTTCTTGGGGTCTTCCAGATTGATGGCCATCAGACCAGCACCGTGCCTTCCATGATCCCGATCGCACGCAGGTCGCGGTACCACCGCTCCACCGGGTGCTCCTTGACGAAGCCGTGGCCACCGAGCAGCTGGACGCCGTCGAGGCCGATCTGCATGCCCTTGTCGGCACACAGCTTGCGAGCCAGCGCGATCTCGCGGGTCGCGTCGATCCCCTGGGCCACCCGGCTGGCGGCCTTGTAGGTCACCAGGCGCATCGCCTGCAGCTCGATCGCAATGTTGGCGACCATGAAGGCTACCGACTGACGGTGGGCGATCGGCTCACCGAAGGCCTCGCGCTCCTTGACGTAGGGCGTCACGTAGTCGAGGACGGCCTGGCCGACGCCGAGGGACAGCGCGCACCAGGCGAGGCGGGACAGCCGCACGGCCTCGGTGTAGGTCGAGCCGTCGGTCTCGCCGAGGACCGCCGTTGCCGGGACCTTCACGTCGGTCAGGGTCAGCTTGGTCAGCGAGGCGGCGCGGACGCCCATCGCCGGCTCGGACTCGATGATCAGGCCATCGGTCGAGGACTCGATGAGGAACAGGACCGGCTTGCCGTCCAGGGCGGCGCCGACCACGAAGAGCTCGGCCTCGGCACCGCGGGCGACCAGCGACTTGGCGCCGTTGATGACGAATCCGTCGGCGGTCCGGGTCGCCGTGGTCGACGGGGAGAGCACGTCGAAGAGGACCTTGTCCTCGTTGAGGGCGAAGGCCGCGGCCGGAACCGACCCTTCGGTGAACGGCGGCAGGTACGTCTGCTGCTGCTCGTCGGTGCCCCACAGGCCCAGCGCGGTCGCGACCGAGCCAGGCGCGAGAGCGGCGACGGCCAGACCGAGGTCGCCCTTGGCGAGCGCCTCGGCGACCAGGGTGCCGGCGACCGCGGAGCGGGTCTCGGAGATGCCGCCGAGCTCCTCGGGGACACCCAGGATCGGCAGCCCGATCTCCAGGCTCGACTTGAGCAGCTCATCCGGCGCGGCGCAGGCCTCGTCGGCCTCCGCCGCGGCGGGACGTACGACCTCGGCGGCGAACTCGGTGACCACGTCGACGAGCATCTGCTCGTCCTCGGACGGGGTCAGGTCGAAGACGCCCTTGGGGATGGCGTTGGGCACGCGTACGCCCGGGGCGCCCCGCTTGCCCTTCTTCTTGAACGCCCGGCTGGTCGCCGCCATCGTCTTGAACCCGCCGCGGGTCACCGTGAAGACGACCTGCTCGGTCTGCTTGCGGACACCGAGCCGGTCGAGCGCGGGGCTCTGCGAGAGCTTGCGCAGACCGGCCACGGCGAACCCGATCGGATCGCGCGACTCGCCGGACGGGACGCCGTTCGCGATCCCGCCCCGTAGGCCTTGGAGGATACTCATGGGTAGAACTGTAACTGGGAGTTACAACGCGGTCTACAGTTCGGGGTGGTGACGGCGGTAACAAACGACGAACGACTTATTTATAGGCTTGGCACATGGCCGACTCCTCGCTCGAATCCCGTGCTCCGCTCGCGCCCCACGGCGCCCTGCCCGAGGGCGGGAAGGTGCGTCCGATGACGCGCTGGGGCACCCCGGTCATGCACCGGCCCAAGAAGAAGGTCGAGGTCTTCGACGCGGCGCTGGCCGAGCTGGCCGCCGACATGGTCGCGACGATGTACGCCGCCGAGGGCGTGGGCCTGGCCGCCGACCAGATCGGCGAGGACGTCGCGATCTTCGTCTTCGACTGCCCCGACGCCACCGGGCAGCGCACCGTCGGCGTCGTCTGCAACCCGGTCCTGACCCTGCCCGAGGGAGATGACCGCCAGCTCGACGTCGACCTGGAGGGCTGCCTCTCCTTCCCCGGCGCGTTCGTTGACTGCGCCCGCCCCGACTGGGCCGCGGTCGACGGTCTCGGCCTCGACGGGGAGCCGGTCCACTTCGAGGGCAACGGCCTGCTGGCCCGGTGCCTCCAGCACGAGACCGACCACACCAACGGCACCGTCTTCGGCGACCGCATCTCCGCCAAGGCCCGCAAGAAGCTCACCAAGGAGCACGACCGCCTGGCCAAGGAGTTCCCCGCCGAGTGGCCCGTCGGCGAAGCCGTCGACTAGCCGCCGAAGGAAGTTCGCTCGCCGCGCCAGTCGGTCCTACGGAGGAACTGCTCCCAGCTCAGCGCGCCAGCGTCGATCCGTCGGCTCCACTCCAGGTCGCGACCGTCGCCGAAGTATCCGTACTCCACCGCGTACTCGACCATACCGAGAGTCTCGTCGACCAGCAGCGGGTTCTCTCCGAGCTCGGGGAAGTACGTCAGCAAGCCCTCCCGGGAGTAGGCGCTGCGGTATTCGGCCTCGAGGCCGGTGACGCGCGAGAAGGCATCGACCATCTCTCTCGGCGAGATGACTTCACCGACGACCGGTAGCACGGCACCCAGGTAGGCGCCGGGATCGGAGAACACCTCTAGGACTGCGGGGCCAGTCGCGGTGAGCGGGTCCACGAACGGCGCACGGAAGTCCTCGGGGAGATAGAAGGGCATGAGCACCTTGTCGCCTTCGATGCGCGGGGCGTAGTACTCCAGCGCGTTGGTGTAGAAGAACGAGAGCATCACGATGGTGTGCCCGATCGGCAGGGTCCGAATGTGCTCGGCGACGAGTGCCTTGTCCGTGAAGTGTGGGGCGTACTTGGTGCCCGAGGCC
The DNA here is from genome assembly GCF_045207335.1 of Nocardioides sp. NBC_00850. NCBI lineage: Bacteria > Bacillati > Actinomycetota > Actinomycetes > Propionibacteriales > Nocardioidaceae > Nocardioides > Nocardioides sp. NBC_00850. The sequence continues at coordinate 3,460,734 of NZ_CP108845.1, read as the reverse complement.
CTCTCCTCGACGTTTTCGAGCGCGCTGAAAACGACGTGCCCCACCCCGGCCTCGACCGCGGCATCGGCGAGCTGGCATCCGAGGACGAACTCGTCGGTCGATGGCGGCGCGATCGGCGGCGTCATGAGGAAGGCCCCATCAGCCGACCCGAACGCCTGCACGAACTCGCGCTGATGCCCCGGCTCCAGGGGAACCGTGACGACCCGAGCGCCCATCTCCGCGAGGCTCTTGGCCTGGACGGAGTCGGCGGATCTGGTCAGCGCTCGCACGCGGAACCGCCCGCTGTCGAGCAGGGACGTGACGACACTCCTGCCCTGCTTGCTGGTCGCACCGGCGACGACGATCAAGGGCTTGCTGGCATCAGACATCGTGTTTTCCCTCACATCAGGCGTGATTAGGAGACGATCATATCGCCACATCGCGATATGTAAATACATAGTGCAGCCTCAGTACGTCACATCGGGATATGATGATGTGTGAATGACAAGGAGGAGGCCGTGGCGATGGCGCGCACAACAGACCCGGCGAACGCCGACCCCCTGGAGACGGTCGAGGCCCTGAAGGCTCTGGCCAACCCCGCGCGGCTGCAGATCATGAACTGGCTGCTGGACCCACATGGCGAGTTCTCACAGTGGGAACCCATCGCCGATCGGGACGAGGTCGGGGTCTGCGTCAGCCATATCCAGGCCAAGTCAGGGCTGGCCCAGTCAACCGTCTCGTCCTATATGGCAACGCTGGAGCGAGCGGGTCTCGTACGGTCCACGCGCATCGGCAAGTGGATCCACTACAAGCGTGACGAGGACATGATGTCCCAGCTCGCAGAGGCGCTCCGCGGTACGCAGCGCCCTTGACGCGACCTGTTGGTCACATCCGGTCCACGACGTACTCGGCGATGGCGAGGCTGGAGGTCGCGGCCGGGCTCGGCGCGTTGCGCACCGAGGTGATGCCGTCGGCATGGTGGATGACGAAGTCGTCAACCAGCGAGCCGTCGCGCTCGACGGCCTGGGCGCGCAGCCCCAGCCCCGCGCGGGTGACGTCTGTCGCGCCGATCTCGGGCACATAGCGCTGGGCCTCACGCATGTAGGCCTGTTTCGACAGTACGCCGCGAAGCTCGGTGATTCCGGTGCGCCAGTGCTCGGCGGCGAACCGCCAGAACCCCGGCCAGGCCAGCGTGTCGACGAGGTCGCGCGGGGTCAGGGACGTCCGGCCGTAGTGCCGGCGGCTGAGCGCCAGGAAGGCGTTCGGGCCGACCTCGAGGCCACCGTTCACCCGGCGGGTGAAGTGCACCCCGAGGAACGGGTAGCGCGGGTCGGGCACCGGATAGACCATGCCCCGGACGAGATCCTGCTTCGCGGCGCTGACCTGCATGTACTCACCACGGAACGGGATGATCCGCGGCGCCTTCGGACCGCCGGTCAGCTCACCGAGCCGGTCGGACTCCAGGCCACCGCAGACGACCAGGTGGTCGACCCGGGTCCGGCCGGCGGGCGTCTCGACCTCGATCCCGCCCGTGACGCGGTGGACGCCGGTCACCTCCTCGCCGAGGAGTACCTCTCCCCCGGCTTCCGTGACGCTCCGGCCGAGCGCCTCGGCGACGGCGACGTAGTCGATGATCGCCGTTCTCGGGGAGTGCAGGGCGGCCAGCCCCGCCGCGTACGGCTCGATCTCCACGATCTCCTCGGGGCCGACTCGTCGCAGGCCCGGCACGCCGTTCTCCGTCGCCGTCTTCTCCAGCGCGTCGAAGCGCCCCATCTCGGACTCGTCGACCGCGACGACGAGCTTCCCGCACTCCTCGTAGGGGATCCGGTGCTCGGCGGCGAACTCCTCGAGCAGATCACGCCCGCGTGTGCAGAGCCGGGCCTTGAGGCTGCCGGGCTTGTAGTAGATCCCCGCATGGACCACACCCGAGTTGTGCCCGGTCTGGTGAGCCCCGAGGCTGCTCTCCTTCTCGAACACCACAACGGTGTCCTCAGGACGACGCAGCAGGATCTCGCGGGCCACCGCAAGCCCGACGATGCCTCCTCCGACCACACCGACGCGGCTGGATGTCATGGTGCGCTCCTGGATGCTCGCGGACCTGCTGCAAGCGACACGTTAGACGCTCGACCCGAGTGCTGGATGCGATCGGGAGCACTCGAAATATCCGGGGCACACCGTGCCGTCTCCGTGCTAGCGTCGCGGCGATCGTGATCTTTCGGCAGGAGGTGAGTCCCGTGTACGCAGCGTCCACAGCGGGTGCTCCCCTGCAGTCCACGATCCGGCGACCGAGCTGATCGCCGCCGGGAGCGCCGACTCGAATCCCGAAAGGCACTCCCATGAACACGACATCTGTCTCACGACCGCAGCGTGCACTGGTCCTCGGCGGTGGCGGATCGGCCGGCAACGCCTGGTTGATCGGCGTGATCGCCGGGCTGGGCGACGGCGGACTCGATGTGACCGAGGCGGACCTGGTCATCGGCACCTCCGCCGGAGCGACGGCCGCAGCGCAGATCGCCGGCGCGAGTCCCACCGACCTGCTCGCCGCGATCCTCGACGCGCCAACGCCACAGCGGATCGATGCGGTACGCCCCGACGGCCGTGCAGCATCGTGGAGGAACCATCTGGAGCGGACCAACGCCATCATCGCCGCCTCCGCAGACCTTGCCGACATGCGCCGCCGCTCCGGCGCTGATGCCATCGAGCTGGCCGCGGAAGCAGGCGACTCCGCACTCGTTCGCTGGCGCGAGACCGTCGCCGCGCGCCTGCCCAGCCTGGAGTGGCCGAAGCACCCGGTGCACCTCACCGCGGTCGACGCCGACACCGGCGACCCGGTCGTGTTCGACCGAAACAGTGGCATCGACCTGGTCGACGCGGTAGCCGCCAGCTGCGCGGGCGGCCCTGCGTACCGGATCGGGGAGCGGTGGTACATCGACGGGGGCTACCGGCGCTCCAGCGAGAACGCGGATCTTGCCGGTGGGCACGAACGGGTGCTCGTGCTCTCGCCCCTCGGCGGCAGGACCCGGCATCCACGCTCGTGGCGCACCGATCTCGCCGTGCAGGTCGACGAGCTGCGCGTGAGCGGCAGCAGCGTCGAGACGATCCTTCCCGACGCCGACTCGCTCGCCGCCTTCGGTGACAACATGATGAGCCTGGCCACGCGTGCCCCCGCAGCTCGAGCCGGCTACGCCCAAGGTCAACACGTCGCAGGGCAGCTGGCCGGGTTCTGGCACCGGTGAGGGCTTCCCGGACGTACGTTCCTGTCGAAAGTGGTTGGACCCGTTCGTGGAGTAGGTGGAGGGTAGCGATGGTCGCTGTCCGAAAACAGGAGGCTGAGATGACCAAGTACCTGATCTCGTTCCGCGAAGGGGCGATGGACTTCCGTGACGAGGAGGAGCTGGCGGAGGTCGCCAAGGCTGCCTCGGCGATGACCCGCGAGGCCATGGAGGCAGGCGTGTGGGTCTTCGGTGGCGGGCTGAAGGGCGACCACGAGGATGCGAGCGTCGTCGGCATGGACGGCGTGGTCACCGACGGGCCCTACCCCGAGAGCAAGGAGCACATCGGCGGCTTCATCGTCGTCGACGTCGCCAGCCGCGAGGAGGCACTCGAGTGGGCGGCCAAGTGCGCTGCCGCCTGTCGCTGTGCGCAGGAGGTTCGGGAGTTCCTCCCCGAGCCGACGGAGGACGACCCGATTCCGGAGGGTGTGATCGAGAACTTCCGCGCGCGCAGGTCATAACCCTTTGCGGCCGCCCCGGGACGTACCGGAGACTGTTCCTGCACCGTCCCCGAACCCAAGGAACTCATCATGCTGATCCGCGACCCGCTCAACGCCCTCGTGCGCTGACGTCGTAGATCCCTCGGGCTCCGATGTCAGCGTCCCGCTGACACACCCCAGGAGCTCCATGAGTACGCAGCACCCAGCCGTCGTTCTCGACGGCCTCACGTTTCGCTGGCCCGACGGCGCAACCGCCTTGGCCGGCCTCGACGCGGCCTTCAACCCCGGGCGCACCGGCCTGGTCGGCACCAACGGCGCCGGCAAGACGACGCTGCTCGAGGTCGTCGCCGGCGAGCTCGAGCCCGCCGCAGGCTCGGTCTCGGTCAGGGGCCAGGTCCGCTACCTGCCCCAGCACGTCACCCTGCAGACCGGCGCCACGGTGGCCGACCTGCTCGGCGTGCGCGATCGTCTGGACGCGCTTCGGGCGATCGAGTCCGGGGACGCCGATCCGCGTCACTTCGACGTTCTCGCCGACGACTGGGCCGTCGAGGAGCGGGCGCGAGCAGCGCTCGGGTCCAACGGACTGCCGAACCTCGATCTCGACCGCCGCGTCGCGACGTTGTCCGGGGGCGAGACCGTGGCGACGGCCCTGACCGGGATCAGCCTCTCGGAGGCGGAGATCGCTCTGCTCGACGAACCGACCAACAACCTCGACCGCGAGGCCAGGCAGCGGCTCTACGACCTGATCGCGAGCTGGCGCGGGACGCTGCTGGTGGCGAGCCACGACCTGGAGCTGCTCGAGCTCATGGACGAGACCGCTGAGCTGCGCGAGGATTCGCTGACTGTCTACGGCGGTCCCTACTCCGCCTTCCGCCAGCACGTCGAACGTGAGCAGGTCGCGGCGGAGCAGGCTCTGTCCACGGCGGAGCAGAAGCTGCGTACGGAGAAGAGGCAGCGGGTCGAGGCCCAGACGAAGCTCGCCCGTCGGCAGCGCTATGCCCGCACCGACTACGAGAACAAGCGCCGCCCGAAGTCCATCATGAAGACGCGAGCCGGCGAGGCCGAGGTCTCAGCCGGCAAGCTGCGAGGCGAGCTCGACCGATCGGTCGACCGGGCGCGCGATCTGCGCGACCGGACGGCCGAGCGCGTACGCCGCGATCCTCAGGTCGCGATCGAGCTTCCCTCTCCCAGCCTGCCCGCGGGTCGACGGGTGGCCGAGATGCACGACCGCAGCGGCCGCACGATCGTCGTCCAGGGTCCCGAGCGCCTCGCGATCACCGGTCGCAACGGCGCCGGCAAGACGGTGCTCGTCGAGACCCTCATCCATCCGCCTCCGGCTGGCCAGGAGCCCTACGCGACCGCCCTCACCGCCCGGATCGGCTACCTTCCGCAGCGTCTGGACCACCTCGACGACGCCAGCACGATCCTCGAGACCGTACGCCGCACCCAGCCCGAAGCGGAGCCCGAGGAGGTCCGCGCGATGCTGGCCGGGTTCGGCTTCCGCGGCGACGTCGTGAACCGGAAGGTCGGTGACCTCTCGGGCGGCGAGCGCTTCCGGGTCGCACTGGCCACCATGCTCCTCGTCGACCCGCCCCACCAGCTGCTGGTCCTCGACGAGCCGACGAACAACCTCGACATCAACACCGTCGAGCAGGTGATCTCTGCACTGAATGCCTATGGGGGCGCGCTCGTCGTGGTCAGCCATGACGACGCCTTCCTCGCTCGTTTGGGCATCGACACGTTCGTTCACCTCGAGAACGGCCTCTTCTGGTGATCTCGACAGCTACGGTGACCTCGTGACTAGGACCTGGTCGATCCTTCGACTCGTGATGGCCGTGCTGATCCTCGCCGCGATGACGGCGGAGTTCCGGGGAGCGATGGGCACCACGCCCGCCGCGGGCTCCAGCATGGCGACGGTGGTGGTGAACTACTTCAGCTACTTCACGATCGAGTCGAACCTCTTCGCGGCGGCGGCGCTCATCGCGGCAGGGGTCTGGGCGCTGACCCGCAACACCCAGGAACCGACCTGGATGGCGGTACTGATGGCGGCGGCAACGACGTTCATGGCCATCACCGGCCTGGTCTACAACCTGCTCCTGCGCGGCCTCGTTCCGGCGGCGTACCCGTGGGCCAACGAGATCCTGCACCTCATCGGCCCGCTGTTCCTGGTCGTCGACCTCTTCGTCGCTCCCCCGCGCCGCCGCTTGCCGTGGCGGGCGGTCGGGGCCGTCATCGCGTTCCCGATCGTGTGGGCGATCTACACCCTGGTCCGCGGCGAGCACGTCGTCAGTCCTCTGACCGGCGACCCATGGTGGTATCCCTACCCGTTCCTCAACAACCACCTGCACGGCTACGGGGTCGTGTTCGCGTACGTCGTCGGCATCGCCGCCGCGTTCACCCTGGTCGCCTGGGGTGTCGTCGCGGTCGGGCGACGGCGCTCCCCCGAGGCCATCGCCGACGAGAAGGACGCCGGGCTCAGCCCTGCCTGATCATCCAGCGCTCGGGCGCGGGCAGCGGCTCCCAGCCGTACTTCGCGTAGAGCTCGTGGGCGTCCTCGGTGGCGAGCAGGGTCCGGCGGATGCGGTAGGGCTCGAGGTCGGCGAGGATGCCCTCGATGAGCAGCTTGCCGATCCCCTGGCCGCGGGCGCCCGGGTCGACGATCACGTCGCACAGCCAGGCGAAGGCGGCGAAGTCGCTGACCACTCGGGCAAAGGCGACCTGGTTACCGGCCGCGTCGTAGACGCCGTAGCAGCGCGACCCCTTGTTGGCCGCGTCCTGCACCTCCCGCGTGCGGTCGCTTGCCCAGTAGGACTGCGCGAGCATCCGGTGCACCCAGTCGGGGTCGATCCGGCTCTGGTCTGCGGAGAAGGAGTACGCCGCGGGCTTCTCGCTCGTCGCCGGCTCCGAGCTCAGCAGGCCGAGCAGGTCGTCCGGCTCGGGCTCGGGCCGCGTGACCTGCGGCGCGACGGCGGGCGCCTCTACGGCCCCCGCGAAACCCGGACCGGGGTCCGGCGTACGGCCCTGCTGGTAGGCCAGGGCGGCGCCGTTGGCGAGCCTGTCGGCGGCCTCGTTGAGCGGGTGTCCGGAGTGGCCCTTGATCCACTCGAACCGGACGTCGCGGCCCTGCATCGCCGCGTCGAGATCCTTCATGATCTCGACGTTGAGGACGGGCTTGCCGTCGGCCTTCTTCCAGCCCTTGCGCTTCCAGCCGGCCATCCACTTGGTGACCGAGTTGATGACGTACTTGGAGTCGCAGTAGACCAGCAGCGGCTCGCCGGTGTGCGCCGTCTGCCGCAGCAGGTCGAGGACCGCCGTCAGCTCGCCCTGGTTGTTGGTCCCGTGCGGCCACCCGCCACAGGCCCAGGTGGACTCGTCCACATACCAACCCCACCCCGCGGGCCCCGGGTTCCCGAGCGCCGAACCGTCAGCAGCAGCCACAATCGTCACGCGCCCATCCTGCCAGCCGCGTGCCGGCCCGCTCCGGGCGGTCAGGGGTTGACGCGCGGACCAGACGCGGTGGAGCCGCGGACGACCAGCTCGGGGTGGAAGACGAACTCCGAATGCGGCGTTCCGGTGCCGGCGATCTCGTCGAGGATGGCGCGGACGGCGGCCTGACCCATCGCATGGACGGGCTTGCGGACGGTGGTCAGGGGCGGGTCTGTGAACGCGATGAGCTGGGAGTCGTCGTAGCCGACCACGGAGACGTCCTCGGGGACCCGCAGGCCGCGCGAGCGGGCGGCACGGATGGCGCCCAGCGCCATCATGTCGCTCGCGCACACGATCGCGGTGAAGCCCTCGTCGAGAAGCGCGGAGGCCGCGGCCTGGCCGCCCTCGAGGGTGAAGAGGGAGTCGCGGATGTGGCCCTTCTCGATCTCCTCGGCGCTCAGCCCGAAGCGGTCGGCCATCGTGGACACGAAGCCCTCGATCTTGCGTTGGACCGGGACGAAGCGGCGTGGGCCGACGGCCAGGCCGATCTTGGAGTGGCCGAGCGTGGCGAGGTGGGTGACCGCCAACTGCATCGCCTCGCGGTCGTCGGGCGAGATGAACGGCGCCTTGATGTCGGGGGTGAACCCGTCGAGGAGGACGTACGGCACGCCTTGGGCGCGCAGCTTCTCGTAGCGCGTCATGTCGGCGGTGGTGTCCGCGTGCAGACCGGAGACGAAGATGATCCCGGTGACACCGCGGTCGACGAGCATCTCGGTGAGCTCGTCCTCGGTCGAGCCGCCGGGGGTCTGCGTGGCGAGCACCGGGGTGTAGCCCTGGCGGGTCAGTCCCTGCGCGATGACCTGCGCGAGCGCGGGGAAGATCGGGTTGTCGAGCTCGGGCGTGATCAGGCCGACCAGCCCCTCGCTGCGCTGGCGCAGCTTCACCGGGCGCTCGTAGCCGTGGACGTCGATCGCCGCCAGCACCGCCTCCCGCGTGGCCGCGGCGACCCCGGGCTTGCCGTTGAGGACGCGACTGACCGTCGCCTCACTCACGCCCGCATGGGCCGCGATGTCAGCAAGACGGGCTGAGGCTGGTGTTATGGGCACGGTCACATCATGCCCCCTCCTCACACGGCCTGCAAGAACTTTCAGCAAGTTTGCAACTTTTGCTGAAAGACTCTTACATTCTCCTCGACGCGGGGTTACCTTCGTCACACCACCGGGCGGACTCCGCGCCCGGCCCCATATCGAAGGAGAACTCATGCGACGTGGCATCGTGGCCACCGCAGTGGCGGCATCGCTCGCCCTGGCGGCAACGGCATGTGGCGGTGGCAGCGGCGACAGCAGCGACGGCCCGGTCACCATCACCTGGTGGGACACCTCGAACGCAACCAACGAGGCGCCGACGTACCAGGCCCTCGTCAAGGACTTCGAGAAGGCCAACCCGGACATCAAGGTCAAGTACGTCAACGTGCCCTTCGACCAGGCACAGAACAAGTTCGACACCGCGGCCGGTGCCAGCGGCGCTCCCGACGTACTGCGCGCCGAGGTCGGCTGGACCCCTGCGTTCGCGCAGAAGGGCTTCCTCGCTCCCCTCGACGACACCGAGGCGCTCGATGAGAAGGACGCCTTCCAGCCCAACCTGATCAAGCAGGCCGAGTTCGACGGCAAGACGTACGGCGTCCCGTTCGTCACCGACACCCTCGCGCTGGTCTACAACAAGGCGCTCTTCGAGAAGGCCGGCATCACCGACGCCCCGAAGACCTGGGACGAGCTCAAGGCCGACGCCGCGACGATCAAGTCCAAGACCGGTGTCGACGGCTACTGGGGCTCCACCTCCGCCTACTACGCGCAGCCGTTCCTCTACGGCGAGGGCACCGACACCGTCGACGCCGAGGCGAAGAAGATCACCATCTCCTCCCCGGAGGCCAAGAAGGGCCTGACCACCTGGCAGGGTCTCTTCAACGGCGAGGGCCTGCACAAGGCGGACACCACCGCCGACGCGTACGCCCACATCCAGGACGCCTTCGTCAACGGCAAGGTCGCAGCGATCATCCAGGGTCCTTGGGAGATCACGAACTTCTACAAGGGCTCGGCGTTCCAGGACAAGAACAACCTCGGCATCGCCACCGTCCCGGCCGGCTCCACCGGCGAGGCCGGCGCTCCGACCGGCGGCCACAACCTGTCGATCTACGCCGGTTCGGACGAGGCGCACCAGGAGGCCTCGGCGGCGTTCGTGAAGTTCATGACCTCGGCCGACACCCAGGCCCAGATCGCGCTGAAGAACTCCACCCTGCCGACCCGCGACGACGCCTACACCGACGAGGTCAAGGCCGACCCGGGCATCGCCGGCTTCCAGACGGTGCTCCCGGCCGCCCAGCCGCGACCCGAGCTGCCCGAGTACTCCTCGCTGTGGGGTCCGATGGACCAGGAGCTGCCGAAGATCGCCTCCGGCGCCGAGACCCTCGACAAGGGTCTGGCCACGCTGGAGACGGCCTTCGCGGACCTGCTGCCCGCCTTCTCCAAGTGATCCAGTTCGAAGTGAACCTGAGCCAGGAAGACCACGTCATCCGATGACTCTGACAGCACCAGCGCCCGCCGCCGAGACCCCGCGGTCTCGGCGGCGGGCGCCCCGCCCCCTCCAGCGCGCGCGAGACTCCTACCGCCGCTACTGGTACGCCTACGCGATGGTCGCGCCCGTCGTGATCGTGCTCGGCGTGCTCGTCGGCTACCCGCTCCTGCGCGGCTTCTACCTGACCCTGACCGACGCCAACAGCCTCAACTCGGCACGCACCATCGGCGTCAACACGATCGATGCGACGTACAAGTTCATCGGTCTGGACAACTACGCCGAGATCCTGTGGGGTCCGGCGGCCTACGACCGCTTCTGGTCCCACTTCGTGTGGACCATCGTCTGGACCGTCACCTGCGTCGTCCTGCACTACGTGATCGGCCTCGGGCTGGCGATGATGCTCAACCAGCGGCTGCGCGGGCGCGTGGCGTACCGGCTGCTGCTGATCCTGCCCTGGGCGGTGCCGACGTTCGTCACCGTCTTCGCCTGGCGGATCATGCTCGCGGACGCGGGCGTCATCAACTCGATGCTCGAAACGATCGGTCTCGCTCAGCCGAGCTGGCTCGAGGACCCGACCTGGCAGCGTACGGCCGCGATCATGGTCAACACCTGGTGCGGCGTGCCGTTCATGATGCTCTCCCTGCTCGGCGGGCTGCAGTCGATCGACGAGAACCTCTACGAGGCTGCCGAGATCGACGGCGCCAACGCCTGGCAGCGGTTCCGCCACGTCACCCTGCCGGGGCTGTCGTCGGTGAGCTCGACCGTCGTGCTGCTCGGCGTGATCTGGACCTTCAACCAGTTCGCGATCATCTTCCTGCTCTTCGGCAACACCGCGCCTGACGCGCAGATCCTGGTCACCTGGGCCTATCGACTCGGATTCGGGCAGCAGCCTCGCGACTTCGCCATGTCGGCGGCGTACGGCGTGCTCCTTCTCGCGATCCTGATCGTCTTCACGTCCTTCTACTACCGGTGGTTGAAACGCAATGACCAGCTCGCCTAGCCTCAACGCGCCCAGGACGAATCAGCGCCGCCGCGGAGAACTCGGCCCGGTCGCGCGGGTGGGCACGCACGTGACGCTCACGGTGGCGTCGCTGATCGCGCTGTTCCCCATCGTCTGGCTCGTCTATCTGTCCCTGGGGCCGGACAAGGACGACTACCTCCACCCCGGCGGGATCTTCGCGAAGGCGACGCTGGACAACTACTCGTTCGTGCTGACCAACACCGCCTTCTTCAACTGGCTGTGGTCGACGCTGGTGGTCGCCGGGGGCACGACCCTGTTCGGCGTGATGTCGGCGGCGACGACCGGCTACGCGGTCTCCCGGATGAGGTTCCCCGGCCACCGGCCGCTGATGTGGGTCCTGCTGCTGACGCAGGCGTTCCCGATCGCGGTGCTGATCGTGCCGATGTACGAGATCTTCTCCCAGCTCCACCTGGTCGACTCGCACTTCGGCTTGATCCTGGTCAACTGCACCACGATCGTCCCCTACTGCTCCTGGTTGCTGAAGGGCTACTTCGACACCATCCCGGTCGAGCTCGACGAGGCCGGCATGATCGACGGACTCACCCCGTTCGGTACGTTCTGGCGGCTGATCCTGCCGCTGGCTCGCCCGGGTCTCGCGGTGGCCGCGTTCTACGCCTTCATCACCGCCTTCGCGGAGGTCGCGTTCGCCTCGACGTTCCTGCTCGACGACTCGAAGTACACCTTCGCGGTCGGGCTGCAGAGCTTCGTCAGCGAGCACGACGCGCAGTGGAACCTGATGGCCGCCACCGCGGTCCTCATCGCCATCCCCGTCACCGTCTTCTTCTATCTCGTCCAACGACACGTCGTCACCGGTCTGACCGCCGGCGGCGTCAAGGGCTGAAAGGTTTTCTGTTGATGTCCTCCGAGTGGTGGCGTGATGCCGTCATCTACCAGGTCTACCCACGCAGCTTCGCCGACAGCGACGGCGACGGCACCGGTGACCTTCCCGGGATTCGGTCCCGACTCCCCTACCTCCGCGATCTGGGGGTGGATGCGGTCTGGCTGAGCCCGTTCTACGCCTCGCCTCAGGCCGACGGGGGCTACGACGTGTCCGACTACCGGGCTGTCGACCCGCGCTACGGGACGTTGAACGACGCCCGCGCGCTGATCGCCTCGGCGCACGAGCTCGGCCTGAAGCTCATCGCCGACATCGTCCCCAACCACTCCTCCTCGGAGCACGTGTGGTTCCAGCAGGCGTTGGCGGAGGGACCCGGGTCGCCGATGCGGTCGCGCTACCACTTCCTGCCCGGACGCGGTGAGAACGGCGAGGAGCCGCCCAACGACTGGGACTCGATCTTCGGCGGTCCCGCCTGGACCCGGGTGCCCGACGGCGAGTGGTACCTCCACCTCTTCGCCCCCGAGCAGCCCGACTTCAACTGGAACTCCCCCGAGGTGCACGCCGAGTTCCTCGACATCCTGCGCTTCTGGCTCGACCTCGGCATCGACGGCTTCCGCATCGACGTCGCCCACGGCCTGGTCAAGGCCGAGGGCCTGCCCTCCATCGGCCATTCGGACCAGCTCCATCTGCTCGGCAACGACGTGATGCCGTTCTTCGACCAGGACGGCGTCCACGAGATCTACCGTTCGTGGCGCCGGGTCCTGGCGGACTACCCGGACCGGATCTTCGTCGCCGAGGCGTGGACCCCGACGGTGGCGCGGTCGGCCAACTACGTACGCCCCGACGAGCTGCACCAGGCCTTCAACTTCGAGTACCTCGACACGGCCTGGGACGCCGCGGCGCTGCGCAAGGTCATCGACAGCTCCCTGGACGCGATGCGCCCGGTCGGCGCTCCGGCGACCTGGGTGCTGTCCAACCACGACGTCACCCGGCACGCCACCCGGTTCGCGAACCCGCCGGGGTCGGGGACCCAGATCCGAACGCCGGGCGATCGTGAGCTCGGGCTGCGGCGGGCTCGCGCGGCCACCTTGCTGATGCTCGCGCTTCCGGGATCGGCGTACGTCTACCAGGGCGAGGAGCTCGGCCTGCCCGACGTCACCGACCTGCCCGACGAGGTCCGCCAGGACCCGTCGTTCCACCGCGCCAACGGCCAGGACGGCTTCCGCGACGGCTGCCGGGTGCCGCTGCCGTGGGCCCGGTCGGGCTCGTCCTACGGCTTCGGCGACGGTGGCTCGTGGCTGCCGCAGCCGTCGGAGTGGGGCGAGCTGAGCGTCGAGGCCCAGACGAGTGTCGAGGGTTCGACCCTCGAGCTCTACCGCTCCGCCATCCGCACCCGCCGCGAGGTCCCCGGCCTCGGCGCCGGCGACGCGGTGACCTGGCACGACGAGGCCCCCGCCGGGGTCCTCTGGTTCGAGCGCGACGGCTTCGCCTGCACGGTCAACACCACCAAGGATCCGGTACGCATCACCGCCCCCGGCCGCGTACTCCTCTCCTCCTCGGGCCCCGTGCCCGTCACCGACGGCGCCACCGCCCTCCCCGGCGACACCACCGTCTGGTGGCAGCTCTAGCCGAGACGACCGGAGCGAGGTCGAGCGGCGAGCTTGCTCGTCCGCTCGCGCCGAGCGAGGGAGTAACCGCGCGAAGCGCGGAGAAGTCACCCCCGTCGGCCGAGTTGGCACATCAATGCCGACTCGGCCGACGTACGTGACGGCTCGGCCGACGCGGCTGACGCCTCGGCGCGCTAGCGGCGGGCGGTGACGTAGCAGGCGACCGCAGTGGCGGCGGCTACGTTGAGGGAGTCGATGCCGGCTGACATCGGGATGATGGCGCGGCGGTCGGCGGCCTGCTGCCAGCGCGGGGAGATGCCGTGGCCCTCCGACCCGAGGACGAGGGCGACCTTGTCGACGCCCTCGACGGCCTTCTCGATGTCGACGGCGTCGTCGGCCAGAGTCAGCGCGACAGTGGTGAAGCCGGCTGCCGAGAGGGACGGAAGCGCTTCGTACCAGTCCGGCAGGCGGGTCCACGGGAGCGCGAAGACCGCTCCCATTGCGACCTTGATCGAGCGCCGATAGAGCGGGTCGGCGCAACGCGGTGCCAGCAGTACGGCGTCGAACCCCAGCGCGGCGCCCGACCGGAAGATCGCGCCGACGTTCGTGTGGTCGACGATGTCCTCGAGCACCAGGACCGAGCGGGCACCCTCGAGCACCGATTCGACCGACGGCAGCGGTCGACGCTTCAGCGACGCCAGCGCGCCGCGGTGCACGTGGAACCCGGTCACCTCCTCGGCGGCCTTCTCGCTCATCACGTAGCACGGTGCGTCGGTCGTGGCGAGCGTGTCGGCGAGCCCGTCGAGCCACTTGGGTGCCATCAGGAACGAGCGCGGCTCGAAGCCACCGGCCACGGCGCGGCGTACGACCTTCTCCCCCTCGGCCAGGAACAGCCCCTCCGACGTCTCGAGGGACTTGCGCAGCTCGACGTCGCGCAGGTCGCGGTAGTCCGCGAGCCGGGGATCGTCAGGGTCGGAGATCTCGATGAGTTCAGCCATGGTCAGGCGACCTGCACCGAGTCCTTCATGTCCCCCGGCACTTCCTCGGGGAACGAAAGGACCAGGTGTCGCCCCAACGCTGTCGCGACCCGCGCCAGGGTATCGATCCGGTTGCGCGCCCCTCCGCCCTCCTCGAGGCGGGAGATCACCGACTGCGTCGTACCCATCCGCGAGGCCAGCTCGCGTTGACTCAGTCCTGCCTCCGTACGCAAGTCGTAGATCAACTGCCCGAGGGCGAGATCCTGCTCGACGCTGACCCTCGTCTCCTCGGACGGGGCGGGGCGCTCGGCCCGGACCTCGGACCAGCGTGAGTAGTTCGCCATAGTTGTCCCCCTAGGGATAGCGCCGGGCACACTCGGCCGCTGCCTTGCGGGCCCTGGCCACCTCGCCGCGCTCGTTGTCTCGTTGTTTGTGGAACGTCGTCAGAAGGATGATCCGAGCATCGTTCGTGAATCTGTAGGTGATCCTCCGGGCAGTCGACCCCAGGGTGAAACGCAACTCGAACAGGCCCTCCCCCAGGCTCCGCGAGAGCGGCATCCGAGCGCGGAATCCCAGATCGGCCAACCGATCCACGATCACCACGCCTCGACCCCACTCCTCATCGCTCAGAGCATCCAGCCACTTCATGACCTCGTCATGAAGCTCGACCTCGATACTCATGATCGCATCCGCGCGATGATCGCACAAGTGCGATCATCGTCTCTCCCGGCGTGCCTGCAATTCCTCATGCATACGAACGTTGAGGCAACTCATTGCAATGATCCGACACCGCGCCGAACCAATGAAGCCACCGCTTCACTCGCTACGCGTGGCCAACTCCAATGCCAGCAGCCTCGAGCTCATGCCCTTGCCATGGGTGTCGACCGCGAGAGAGGTGGTGACGCCACCACCCAGGGAGCTGCGGCAGACGAACTGCAGCACACACAGGCGGGGCAGCTCGTAGCGGACGACCTCTCCGTTGACGAACCCAGCAAGATGGGCGCGTACGCGCTCCGCGGTGAGCTCGCGCACCAGCCGGTCGTAGTCGTCGTCGTTGAACGGGATGACGGTCAACGTGGAGGTGTCGCCCTTGTCGCCGGCGCGGGCGTGGGCGATGTCATGCAGGAGCATTGGTGTCTCCGCTCTCGAGCAGCGTCAGCCGCGGGGTGACGGCCGCACGGTGGATGTAGGTGGACACGATGCCGATGACCTCGGTGACGGAGGTGCGTACGCCTCCCCCGCCCGCGGGCCCGTTGGTATAGAGCGCCTCGACCTCATGGCAGACGTCGTCGGCCTGGGCCCGGTCGCCCAACGCGGCGACCCGAAGACGGCACTCATGGTTGCGCAGGTCGTCGATCCCCTGCTCATCGATCCCGATGCTCCCGACCACGTCAAGGCGTACGTCGATGCCGACACCCCGCAGCCGCTGAGCCACGATCTCGCCGGCGAGACGGGCTCGGGCGAGCGCGTTCGGGCCTACGTAGGAGATCTCCGCCTCTGACCGGAACCCGGCGTGATAGCCGACGCTGACCTTGAGCTGGTCCGGGCGCGGCCGCCCCATGGCTCCCTCGACCGCGACTCGGTCCGGGCCGATCTCGCGTACGGATGCCTGCCGCAGGTCGAGCTGGACGTCGGGGGTGAGGTACGCCGAGGGGTCCGTCACCTCGTAGAGGAGCTGCTCTCGGACGGTCGATCGGTTCACCAGCCCACCAGTGCCGGCCAGCTTGCTGATCTCCGCTGATCCATCCGCCCGCACGTCGGCGAAGGGGAATCCCAGGCGCGCCAGGTCGCTGACATCCTTGCGACCGGGGTCGGCGAAGTAGCCGCCCGTGATCTGGCCCGCGCACTCGAGGAGGTGTCCGATCATGGTGCCGCGAGCCGCGAGCTGCCAGTCGTCGAGATCCCAACCCAGCCGCTCCGCCAGCGGAGCGAGGAAGAGCGAGGGGTCAGAGACCCTGCCGGTGATGATCAGATCCGCCCCACTGACGAGAGCCGGAACGATCGCATCGGCACCGAGGTAGGCGTTGGCGGAGATGACCTCCCCGTGCTCTGCGATCGGGCGGCCGTCCTCGAGCGCCGGAGCGTCGAGGTCGATGTTCTCCAGCACATCGTCGCCGGTGACCACGCCGATCCGCAGCGCGAGCCCGTGCTCGCCTGCGATGTCTCGCGCCACCTGCCCAGCGGCCAGCGGGTTCGCGGCTCCCATGTTGGTGATCACGCGGGTTCCCTGAGCCGCGGTGATCGGCAGCAGCGCCTCCAGGCGCCGCCGCAGCAGCGGATCGTAACCGTGCTGAGGGTCCCGCATCCGGCGCAGTTGCCCGGCCGCGATAGTGCGCTCGGCGAGGCACTCGAGCACCAGGTCGTCGAGCCCGCCACGCTCGGCCAGCTCGACCGCCGGGCCGATCCGGTCGCCGGCGAATCCGGCACCGCTTCCGATTCTCAAGCTCTGTCCTTTCATGTCGGCCTCAGATCGAGATCGCGCCGGTCAGGAGGGCCACGGCCGTCATCACCAGGGTCGTCCCGAATGCCCACCCGAAGATGAAGCGCTGATGGTCGCCGAAGTTGACCGCGGTCATGCCCACCAGGATGAAGGTCGACGCGGTCAGCGGGCTGAGCGGGAAACCGGTGGTCATCTGCCCGAGGATCGCCGCCCGCGCGATCTCGTGCGGGTCACCACCCAGGCCCGCGGTCGTCTCGGCCAGCACCGGCATGACGCCGAAGTAGTAGGCGTCCGGCGTGAACACCAGACTCATCGGCATGCTGGTGATCGCCGTGATGACCGGGAGCGCCCCGCCCGCACCTTGCGGGATCGTCGACACCAGCGTCTCGGCCAGCGCCGTGATCATGCCGGTGCCGTTCAGCACGCCCGTGAAGACGCCGGCCGCGAAGATCATCGAGGTCACCAGCAGCACGTTGTAGCCGTGCCGCTCCAACAGCGCCTGCTGTCCCGGCCACGTCGGCCGGTTGACCAGCAGGGCGATCGCGAAGGCCACCGCGAACAGCACCTCGAGCGGCATACGCTGCATCAGCAACGCGACGACGAGCGCAACCGTCAGCAAGGCGTTGAACCAGAACCTAACGCGCTGCCCCCGCGACGTCGCCGTGCTGGTGTCGACATCGGTCATCGTGTCGGCGACGGCGCCACCGTGAGGCACGGCACCACCCGACGTACCCGCGGCGTCGTCAGCGACAGCCACCCCCTCGAGGCTGATCCTGGAACGCTCCCGCCGGCCGATGACGTACGCCGCGAACAGCACCCAGACGATCCCGGCCGCCATCGCCGGAAGCAGCGGCACGAAGATGTCGGAGCTGTTGGCGTCGAGAGCGGCCATGGCCCGCGCGGTGGGCCCACCCCACGGCACCATGTTCATGACCCCGGCCCCCAGGCACACCACTCCGGCGAGCACGAGCGGCCGCATGCCCAGTCGCTGGTAGATCGGCAGCATCGCCGAGACCGTGATCAGGAACGTCGAGGCGCCGTCGCCGTCCAGCGCCACCAGCAGCGTCAGGACCGCGGTGCCGACGGTGATCTTCACCGGGTCGCCGTGGGCCCATCTCGTGATCCGGGAGATGGCTGGGTCGAACAACCCCTCGTCGACCATCAGGCTGAAGTAGAGGACCGCGAAGGTGATCATGATCGCCACCGGCGCCACCGTGAGCATGCCTTCGGCGATCAACGTGCCGAGGTCGCCGGCGAAACCGCCGACGAGGGCCGCGATCACGGGAACCAGGACCAGAGCGATCAGCACCGACAGCCGCTTGGTCATCGTCAGCGCGAGGAACACGCCGATCGTCGCGAATCCGAGCAGAGCGAGCATCGTTGTCACCTTCCGAAGGTCATGGGGTCCCTCGATTGTGATCGCGGCCACTTTTGCATGTCCAATACCAATCAGGCTTGAACTAATGTGTTTCGCACATACCAGGAGGCCTACGATGGACCTGACCGTTCACCAGCTGCGCATCGTCTTGGCGGTCGCCCGCACCGGCTCGTTCACCGCGGCCGGCGACTCACTCACCCTTGCCCAGTCCTCGCTGAGCCGTGCGGTCGCCGACGTCGAGCGGCGGCTCGGCGTGCGGCTCTTCGAGCGGACCACGCGGAGGGTGGTACTCACCCCGGAGGGCGAAGCGTTCGCCAAAGTGGCTGAAGAGGTCGTCGCCTCGTTCGACCGCGGGATGAACCACTTCCGTGGCTTCCTCGACGGCAGTTCAGGCACCGTACGCATCGCCACTCTTCCGTCCCTGGCCGCGACGCTCCTTCCACCGCTCGTCACCCGCTTTCGCGAGGCCCATCCGGGTGTGACGGTCCAGATCGAGGACGGCCTCCTGGCGCAGGGGCTCGAACAGGTTCGGACCGGAGAGGTCGACTTCGCGGTGACCCGCTGCGCCGCCCAGACCGACTCGGGGTGGGTGCGTCCGATCGCCGCCGACGAGTTCGTGTGCGTGCTTCCGCCCGGCCACCCTCTCGCGACCCAGGATCAGGTGGCCTGGTCAGATCTGCGCGACGTCGACTTCGTGGGGTTCCACCCGACCAGCAGCGTACGCACCCACGTCGACGACGCGTTCGCACGCGCAGGCGTGACGCCGCGATCGATGACCGAGGCGCGCAACATCGCCTCGGTAGGCGGCCTGGTGGCGGCCGGTCAGGGCGTCTCCGCGGTGCCGAGCCTCGTGCTCCCGTTGCTCTCGTTCGCCGGGCTCGAGCACCGGCCTCTCGTGGAGCCGGTCATGACGCGGACGGTCGGGGTGGTGCTGGATCCCGACCGCCCCCTCGCCAAGGCGAGCCAGGCGTTCCTCGAGCTGATCGCAACGGCCAAGAAGTCAGGCCTGAGGCTGCCGCCCGGAGCCACCTGGCTCGGCCGCGTCAATCGTCCCTGAGCCTCAGAACGCGTCCGGGTGGGCGACGCGGACGACCTCGCCGACGACGATGATCGCCGGGGGCTGGACGTTCTCGTCGGCCAACTTCTTCTCGAGGGTCTCGAGGGTCGCCAGGACCGTACGCTCCGTGGGCATCGTGCCGTCGCAGATGACCGCGACGGGGGTGCCGGGCTCGCGGCCGCCATCGAGAAGCGCGGTCGCGATCGCGGGGGCGTTCTGGACGGCCATGAGGAGGACCAGGGTGCCGCCCAGGCCGGCGACGGCGGACCAGTTGGTCAGCGAGGTGGGGTCGCCCGGCGGGACGTGGCCGGAGATGACGGTGAACTCGTGCGCGACGCCGCGGTGGGTCACCGGGATCCCGGCGACGCCGGGCACGGTCACCGGCGAGGTGAGGCCGGGGATGACGTGGACCGGGACGCCGGCCTCACGGCACGCGAGCACCTCCTCGAAGCCGCGGCCGAAGATGAAGTTGTCGCCGCCCTTGAAGCGCGCGACCGCCTTCCCCTCCAGGGCAGCCTCGACGATGATCCGGTTGATCTCCTCCTGCTGGGCCGAGCGGCCGCGGGGCAGCTTGGCGACGTCGACGAGCTCGACGTCGGCGGGCAGCTCGGAGAGCAGCTCTCGCGGCGCCAGCCGGTCGGCGACGACGATGTCGGCCTCCATCAGGGCCTTGCGGCCGGCGACCGAGATCAGCCCGGGGTCACCGGGGCCGCCACCGATCAGGGTCACTCCGGGCACGCGCTGACGCTCGTGCGGAGCGATCAGGTCACCGGAGCGCAGCCCGTCGAGGATCCGGTCGCGTACGCCCGCCGAGCGCCGCGGGTCACGGTTGGCCAGCACGGCGATGGTCAGGTCGCCGTCCTGTCCGGTCGCCGGGGTCCAGGCGGTGGCCTGCGTGCCATCATCGGAGCGTACGCAGAAGATCCGTCGCTCCTCGGCGGCGGCCGAGATCTCCTCGTTGACGTCGGCGTTCTGGGTCGCGGCGATGACGTACCAGGCGTCGTCGAGCACATCGGCCGAGAAGCGGGCCTGGTGCCAGGTGATCTCGCCCGAGCCGAGCAGGCCCTCCAGGGCAGGGGTCAGCGACG
This sequence comes from Nocardioides sp. NBC_00850, assembly GCF_045207335.1. Taxonomy (NCBI): domain Bacteria; kingdom Bacillati; phylum Actinomycetota; class Actinomycetes; order Propionibacteriales; family Nocardioidaceae; genus Nocardioides; species Nocardioides sp. NBC_00850. The sequence goes on along the minus strand of NZ_CP108845.1, from coordinate 3,440,640 downwards.
GCGAGACGACCTCGACCCGCGCGCCCGCGGCGATCAGCGCCGGCACGCGCCGTTGCGCCACCCGGCCACCACCCACGACGACCACCCTCCGCCCCTCCAGGATGAGACCGGCGGGATAGGGAACGGCATGCTCAGAACTCATGGGTACATCCTCGCCCAACACCGGGGCGCAGCCTGACAACGGGTCGATTCGCGGACTACGTTGGTGGCCATGGCACTCGATCGTCCGGTGAAGCCGGATCCCTACTCGCTCATGCCCGCCCTGCCCTCCTTCACGCTGACCAGCGAGGACGTGACCGACGGCCAGCCGCTGAAGCAGGACCAGGTCTACGACGGCGGCAACACCTCTCCGCAGCTCAGTTGGAGCGGCGCGCCCGAGGGGACGAAGTCGTATGTCATCACCTGCTTCGACCCCGACGCGCCCACCCCCAGCGGCTTCTGGCACTGGGCCCTGGTTGACGTCCCCGCCGACGTGACCGAGCTTCCCGCTGGTGCCGGGGCCGGCACCGCCGAGCTCCCGGGCAAGGCGTTCCACGTCGCGACCGACTTCGGCACCAAGGACTTCGGCGGCGCCGCTCCCCCGGCCGGTGACCAGGTCCACCGCTACTACTTCGTCGTGCACGCGGTCGGCGAGGAGACGCTGGGTGTGGACGACGGGGTCACCCCGGCCGTCGTCTCCTTCAACCTGGCCTTCAAGGCCCTGGCCCGCGCCGTCGTGGTGGGCACTTACCAGCACTGAGACATGGGAGTCCTGGGGTCACCCCAGGGCTCCCACCCTCAGCCGGATGCCAGGTGGGTCAGCAGCGTCGGCGTACGACGATGCTCGACGTCGCCGGACAGCCCGAACGCCAGAAACATCTCGCTCAGGCACCGCTCGAACTGCCGCCTGCCGCTGAAGAGCCTGCTGATGATCGCGCGGTCGGGGAACCCGGCGTGGATCAGGCCCAGCACCTCGCTCTGGCGCATCGTCAGCCTCGCGATCGCATCGGGATCGGCGTCGGGCGAGGCCTCGACCATCCGGGAGATGACCTCCGGGTCGACGACGACCTCACCCGACGCCACCCGGCCGACGACGTCGAGGAAGTGCGGAACGGTGCGTACGCGGGACTTGCGCAGGTAGCCGAGACCGCCGGTGCCGGTGCTGGCGAAGACGGCGGCCGCGTAGGCCGTGTCGACCGAGTCGGCGAGCACGACGATGCCCATCTCCGGCACCTTCTCGTGCAGCCGGAGGGTGGCGCTGATGCCCTCGTCGTCGGGGCCCAGCCGGGCGTCGGTCACGACCAAGGTGGGCAGCGTGTCGGTCGCGGCCTGGACGAGCGCCTCGGCGTCACCGGCGTCGGCGACCACCTGGTAGCCACCACGCGCGAGCAGGGCCGTGAGTCCAGCACGAAGAAGAGGCGACTCGTCGGCAACGACGACGCTCGGCTCATAGCTGGGCACAACGGCTCCGCTCGGTGCTGGGGGTAGCGGTCGAGACGCATTCTGTCGCACTTCCTCGCAAACCCCCGGTATCTCGGGTCCGTGTTCACATCGGTAGCCGAACGAAACCCCCGCCCGGTCAGAACTCCGGCGGCCCTTCGGAGGCTCGCTTGAGCAGCGTCTCGAAGGACGTCGGGTTGGCGAACTCGTCCTCCACCAGTGTCCGATGCGGCGCCGGGGTGGGCGTGCCACCCACGGCCAGCAGGGCAGCCAGCTCCGTGGCGGCACGATCGACCCGCTTGGGGAGCTCCGGGCCACCGGCAAAGTCCTCGGTGGCGGCGAAGACCCCGGTCGGGACGACCACCGCGCGCAGGTAGGCGAAGAGCGGCCGGAGCGCGTGCTCGAGCACCAACGAGTGCCGGGCGGTGCCGGCGGTCGCGGCGATCAGGACCGGCTTCGCGTCGAGGACGCCCTGCTCGAGTACGTCGAAGAACGTCTTGAACAGACCCGAGTAGGACGCGGAGAAGACCGGGGTCACCGCGATGACGGCGTCGGCACGCCGCACCTGGTCGATGGCCGCTTGGAGCGCCGGCTTGGCGAACCCGGTGAGCAGGTTGTCGGTCAGCTCGTGGGCGAGGCCGCGCAGCTCGACGTGCTCGACCTCGACCTCCGCGCCCCGGGCCTGCACGGCCCGGGTCGTGGCGTCGCCGAGCATGTCGGCGAGCAGCTTGGTCGAGGACGGGACCGACAGGCCCGCGGAGACGACGACGATCCGGGTCACAGCTCCCCCTCGAGCACCTTGGCGACCTCCGGGTCGGTCGCCCCGAAATCGAGATCAGTGCGGTCGGACGAGCCGGTGGCGGAGTCGCCCTCGGCGTAGACAGTCGAGTCCTTCGCACCGCCGGCCTTCTCCACCAGGGAGGCGTGGGTCGGGGCGTCCGGGACGCCGGGCTTGCGCAGCTTCGCGAACTCCGCGCGCAGGGTCGGCAGGATCTCGCCGTAGAGGTCGAGCTGCTCCAGCACCGTCTTCAGCGGCAGCCCGGCGTGGTCGAGCAGGAAGAGCTGACGCTGGTAGTCACCGACGTACTCGTGGAACGAGAGCGTCCGCTCGATGACCTGCTGCGGCGAGCCGACGGTCAGCGGGGTGGCCTCGCTGAAGTCCTCCAGCGAGGGGCCGTGGCCGTAGACCGGGGCGTTGTCGAAGTAGGGCCGGAACTCGTTGATCGCGTCCTGGGAGTTGTGGCGCATGAAGAACTGCCCGCCCAGCCCGACGATGGCCTGGTCGGCGGTGCCATGGCCGTAGTGCTCGAAGCGCTGCCGGTAGAGCTGCACCATCTGCTTGGTGTGCGAGGCCGGCCAGAAGATGTGGTTGTGGAAGAAGCCGTCGCCATAGTACGCAGCCTGCTCGGCGATCTCGGGCGAGCGGATCGAACCGTGCCAGACGAACGGCGCGACGCCGTCCAACGGCCGCGGCGTCGAGGTGTAGCCCTGCAGCGGCGTACGGAACCGGCCGGACCAGTCGACGACGTCCTCGCTCCACAGGCGGCGCAGCAGGGCGTAGTTCTCGATCGCCAGGTTGATGCCCTGACGGATGTCCTTGCCGAACCAGGGGTAGACCGGGCCGGTGTTGCCGCGGCCCATCATCAGGTCGACGCGGCCGTCGGTGAGGTGCTGGATCTTGGCGTAGTCCTCCGCGATCAGCACCGGGTCGGTGGTGGTGATCAGCGTGGTCGCGGTGCTCAGGATGATGTTGTCGGTCTTGGCACCGATGTAGGCCAGCGTGGCGGTCGGGTTGGATGCGATGAACGGCGGGTTGTGGTGCTCACCGGTCGCGAAGACGTCCAGGCCCACCTCCTCGGCGTGCTTGGCGATCTCGACGGTCGCCTTGATGCGCTCGTGCTCCGTCGGGGTCCTACCGGTCGTCGGGTCCATCGTGACGTCACCGACGGTGAAGATGCCGAACTGCATACCCATGGTTCCCTGCCCCTTTCGTGGACTCTTCCACGATAGTTGAAATCCGAACTACTCGGCAAACAGTTGCTGCATCAACGTTATTCCAGGAAACCCCTTGGCGTACGCAGGCCCTGTTGTGCCAACGTACGTCAGGTGTCCGGGCCACTGCATTCACAGCTGAGTCTGTACGCCGCGATCGCGACCAGCTCGTTCCGCCGCTACTCCACCTACACCGCGGCCACGCTCGCCGGGATCTTCACCAACTCGGTCTTCGGGATCATCCTCAGCTTCGCCTACCTGGCGCTGTGGGAGCAGAACCCGTCGGCCGGCGGCTACCAGGCCGACCAGGCGGTCACCTTCGTCTGGATCGGGCAGGCGCTGCTGATGACGATCGCGCTGTGGAGCGGCGGCTCGACCGACGACCTCGCCGAGCGGATCCGCAACGGCGACATCGCCGTCGACCTCTACCGTCCCGTCAGCGTCCTCGGCTGGTATCTCGCCGCCGACCTCGGCCGGGGGCTCTACCACTTCGCGACCCGGGGCGTGGCGCCGACGATCGTCGGCGCGCTGCTCTTCGGTCTGGTCATGCCCTCACCCGCCGGCGCGGTCGGGTTCCTGGTCAGCGTCACGCTCGCGGTGGTGGTCAGCTTCGCGGTCCGCTTCCTCTTCGCCGCCAGCGCGTTCTGGCTCCTGGACGCGACCGGCCCGCGGGTCCTGCTGAGCGTGCTGGCCACCTTCTTCAGCGGGCTGACGCTGCCGCTCAACCTCTTCCCCGACGGGCTGCGCCAGGTCGCGCTGGCGCTGCCGTTCGCCTCCTACATCCAGACCCCGGCCGACATCTGGCTGGGGCGTCACACCGGGCTCGACATGCTCGCCGCGATCGGGTTGCAGGTCCTGTGGGCGGTCGTCCTTCTGGGCGTCTGCGCGCTCGTGCTGCGTGCCGCGACCCGCAAGGTGGTGGTCCAGGGTGGTTGAGCACGTTGCTCACGCGGTGCGCGCCTACTGGCTCATCGCGGCGCTGTGGATCCGGGCGGCGATGGCCTATCCGGTCTCGTTCTGGACGATGACGGTCGGTGGCGTACTGATCACCTTCCTCGACTTCGTGGCGATCTGGCTGATGTTCAGCCACATCGACACCTACGGGGGCTTCACGCTGCGCGAGATCGCCCTGCTCTACGGGGTCACCTCGATCGCGTTCCGGGTCGCCGACATGCTGGTCGGGAGCGTGGAGAAGATCGGCCGATACGTACGCAGCGGCGATCTCGACGCGATGATGACCAAGCCGGTCCCGGTGCTGGTGCAGCTGTGCGCCGACCGGTTCGAGCTGCGCCGGCTCGGCCAGATCGCCCAGGGCATCGCGGTCTTCGCCTGGGCGGCACCGATCGTGGACTGGAACCCGCAGCGGCTGCTGGTGCTCGTGGTGGCGCTCGTCTCGGGCGTGGTCATCTACTTCTGCGTGTTCGTGATCTTCTCGACGATCCAGTTCTGGACCACGGACGCCTCGGAGTTCGCCAACGCCTTCACCTACGGCGGCAACACGATCATGCAGTATCCGATGACGATCTTCCCGCGTGAGGTCGTCCGGTCGCTGACCTACCTGCTGCCGCTGGCGTTCGTGAACTGGTACCCGTGCCTGTTCCTGCTCGGCCGCACCGACCCGTTCGGCGCCCCGGACTGGTTCCGCTTCGCCTCGCCCCTCGCCGCATTGGTACTGGTCGGTCTGACCTCGCTCGTGTGGCGGCAGGGGCTTCGTCGTTATCGATCCACCGGGAGCTGATGTGGCACTGATCGAGGTGCGGGACCTGTCCCGAGAGTTCACGATCCGCAAGAAGGTCCGCCGAAGCGAAGCCCGAGGCAATGGGCTCAGTCCGTTGAGACGTACGTCGGTGGTGAAGCACGCCGTCCACGACCTCTCCTTCGAGATCGACGCCGGTGAGATGGTCGGCTACATCGGACCCAACGGAGCCGGGAAGTCGACCACGATCAAGATGCTCACCGGGATCCTGGTGCCCTCCGGCGGGTCGGCGCGGGTGGCGGGCCTGGAGCCCTCCCGCCAGCGCCGCGAGCTGGCCCGGCGGATCGGGGTGGTCTTCGGGCAGCGTACGTCGCTGTGGTGGGACCTGCCGCTGCGCGACTCGTTCGAGCTGCTGCGGCGGATCTACCGGATCCCCGACAAGACCTTCCGCCGCAACCTCGAGGACCACGTCGCGCTGCTCGACCTCGGCGACCTGATGGACACCCCGGTGCGGCAGCTGAGCCTGGGACAGCGGATGCGCGGCGACATCGCCGCGGCGCTGCTCCACGACCCCGAGATCCTCTATCTCGACGAACCGACGATCGGTCTCGACGTCATCTCCAAGGGCCGCCTGCGGGAGTTCCTGCGCGCCCTCAACCACGAGCGTGGGACGACCCTGATGCTCACCACGCACGACCTGCAGGACATCGAGGCGCTGTGCGACCGGGTCATCGTCATCGACCACGGCACCGCCGTCTTCGACGGCCCCCTGCCCTCCCTGCGAGCCAACGGCGACGCCTCCCGCACCCTCGTCGTCGACCTCGTCGACGAGGCCTCCCCCATCGCCATCGAGGGCGCTCGGGTCGTGAAGGTCGAGGGCCCCCGCCAGTGGCTCTCCTTCCCCGCCGGCGCCTCCGCCGCCCCGCTGGTCGCGCAGGTCGCCGCTGCGTACGACGTCGCCGACCTCTCCATCCACGAGCCCGACATCGAGGACGTCATCCGGCAGCTCTACTCGCGCTGACCCTGGCGGGACTCAGGACTCGGCACGCAGGACCGCGAGGTCGTCGGGCTGACGGGAGAGCTCGGCGAGGGTCTGGCGCAGGCGGTCCAGGAGGGCGTCGACGGACGCCGCTGCCACCACGGTGTCGGGGTAGCGGACGCGGACGGCGAGGCCGGTGTGGGTGCGGGAGAACCAGATCTGTACGTCGTCGGCCAGCGTCGAGGCGGAGATGTGCTGGGCGTCGCGGTCGAGGTGGGCCGAGCCGCCGGGGACGTGGCGGTAGTCGACCCAGGAGACGACGAAGACGTCGCCGCGGGTCTGTACCAGCGGCTCGGTGAGGGAGCCGAGGACCTGGTCGAGCGGCACCGACCCGAGGCGTACGCCATGACGGACCGCGTCGCCGGCCTCGGCCAGGCCCAGATCGGTGAGCGAGGCAGGCACGGTGAGCGGGACGGTGGTGGTGTACCAGCCGATCGAGTGGGTCAGCGGTTCTGCAGAGCGGGTGGAGACCGGCGCCATCGTGTCCAGCCGGTCACCGCCGCCGAGGTCGGAGATCGCGGTGGCGAGGGCCGCGAGCACGGCGGCGTACGTCGAGGCGCCGCTGTTGCGGGCGCGGACGCCGATGCGGTCCATCAGGTCGGCGTCGGCCAGCGGGACCACGGCGGTGGCCTGGGCGGCCCGCTCCCCCGGCTCGAGGCCGAGCGGCAGCGGGAAGGTCGGCAGCCGGTGGCCGCGGCCGCCGAGGAACTCACCCCAGCCGCGCAGCAGCGGGTCATCGGCGGCGACCCGGGCGGGGCCGTCGGCTCCGTGGGCGACGGCTTCGAGGAACGACCTCACCGGCGGCAGCGACGGCTCGTCGCCGCCCTCGGTGAAGGTGGCGTACAGGTGGGCGAGCTCCTCGACCGCGACGGCGACCGAGTGGGCGTCGCAGTGCAGGTGGTCCATGCCGAGGACGATCGTGGAGCGGTCGGGGCGGGAGATCGCGGCCGGCAGGAAGGCCGGGTAGGCGAACGGCCCGCACCGCTCGTCGAGGGCGGCGTGCAACGCGGCGCGGGTCTCCTCGACGGTGCTGGTGTGGCCGACGGAGGTCACCGACCAAGTGAGTGTGCCGGGGTGGTGCCGGCGGGCCTGGAGCCCCTCGGACCCGGCGACGACCTCGAGCTGCAGGCTGCCGTGGCGGGCGAGGAAGGCGCGCCAGGTGCGGGAGAGCGCGACCGGCTCGATCGGCCCGTCGACGTCGAAGGCGGCCGCCAGCCAGACGGTCGGCGCCCCGGCCATCGCGCCGGCGAGGTGGTTGCGCTGGTTGAGCGAGAGCTCGGCGGGCGCGCCGTGGGCGGGAGCGGAGAGGTCCCAGCGGAGCAGCGTGCCCGGCCGGGGCTCCCACAGGTCAGCGGTCGTGACCAGCATGTCCGGTCCCGATGATCTGGTCGCCGGTCTGCGCGATCGACACAGTGACGGGGCGCACCGCCAGGCCGAGGTCAGCGAGCACGTCGTGGAGCGCCTCGAAGAAGGTCGCCACCGCCCGTCCGCCCTGCTCGGTGTCGGGGCTCTGGGTGGCCAGCTCGAAGCGGTCGGCGAAGCGGTTGACCCACAGGCTCGCGTTGGCGGTGCGACCCTCGCCGGTGAAGTGCAGCCCGGTGTCGAACGGGGTGGCCCCGGCACCGGGGAACTTGCGTACGTCGAGGTAGGAGACCATCTGCGGGCTGGCCAGCTCGGTCGGCGCGAGCACGCCGCCGGCGACCATCGCGCCCAGCGCAACGTGGACCGGGGTGCGGGCCAGCTCGCGGGCGGTGCCGAAGGCCTTCTCCGCCGCGAGCACGGTCTCGGGGAAGGTCTCCCCCAGCGGCATCGAGACGGGGGCGAAGTTGCAGAACCAGCCGTGCGACATCGCGGTCTGCTGCGACCTGGTGCCGAGCACGGTGATCCCCAGGTAGTCCGAGCTGCCGGTCAGGCGCTGCTCGGCGTGGGCCAGGAGCGCGAAGACGCCACTGGTGAACCGGCCACCGGCGGCACGGCAGAGCTCCTCGAGCTCGTCCACCGCCTCGCCATCGAGCGCGGTCCAGGACCGGATCCGGACCGGCGCGGTCTCGCCCGGGGCCAGCCCCAGGTCGACCGGGAACCGCGGCAGCCGGCCGCCGTGACGCGAGACGATGTCGGCCCACTCGCGCACCGCCGGTGTCTCCGCGTCGCACTCGGCGGCGAGCTGCTGCTCGGCGGCTGCGTACGTCACGAAGCTGTCGGCTTCCGGCAGCTCCCGCGACGGGGCTCCCAGGGCCGCGGCGTAGGCGGCGCCGAGCTCGGCCGGGACCATCAACTGCGAGGCGCCGTCGGTGAAGGCGTGGTCGCAGCCCCAGAAGTAGGTGAAGCCCTCATCGCGCACGATCGCGCCGAGCAGGAACGGCGTCCAGGAGTCGGGGCGGCACTGCTCGTCCCACAGGCTGACGAGCAGGTCCTGCCAGCCACCGGACCAGTCGGCCGGCGCCTCGACCTCGACGGCCTCGAAGGCGATCGCGTCAGCGGGCACGAGGTGTCGCACCGGCGTGGCGCCGGAGAGGTCGAACCAGGTGCGCAGGCCCTCGTGACGACCGACGAACGAGGTCAGCGCCTCGATGTAGGCCGCCTCGTCGAAGGCGACGTCGAACTCGCCGCAGGTCCCGGTCCAGGCCCGGTGCACTCCGCCGGAGGCGACCTTGGCGCGGTAGGCGTTGAGATGGTCGGCCTGCAGGAAGGACGGGGCTCCGGGAGAGACCGGCGCGGCATCGGCCGCGGCCCGGCACTCCGCCGTCGGGCGCAGCACGACCACCCGGCCCGGAGCCGGGGAAAGCTCCGCGAGCGCCCCGATCCTCATGCGGTCCCCTCCAGCTCGGCGGTCTCGGGCTGCGCGATCTCCTCCAACAGCCCGCTCATCCCGCCGATGAGGTCGCGCACGACCCGTTCGGCGGCGACGGTCTCGGGGTAGCGCGTCGAGACGTTGAGACCGTCCCGGTCACGCACGAGCCACAGGTAGACCTCGTCGTCGGCGCGGACGGGGGCCCGCAGCGTACGGGCGTCCCAGTCGTTCCAGCGCTCGGCGCCGGCGATGAAGCGGGTGTCGACGAAGGTGACCACGAAGTGCGGGGCGTCGTCGACCCCGAGCAGGTCGGCGACCCGCGCGAACGGCTGCGGGACCAGCGGCTTCGCCGCGGCGAGCGCGGCCTGGACGCGGCCGGCGACCTCGGGCAGCGTGGTCGCGCCGGTGATGTCGAGGGTGATCGGGACTAGGCCGACGTACCAGCCGACCGCGGCGGCGTGCTCGGCGGTGTAGCGGGTGTGCATGGGCGCCACGAAACGCATCCGCTCCACGCCGTGCTGGGCCCGCAGGACGTACGCCATCGCGCCCATCATCCCGGCCTGGAAGGAGACGCCGGCACCCTTGCACAGCTCGCCCAGGGCCCGGGCCTGGCGGGGGTCGCCGAGCCACTGCGAGAGGCTGGCCTGCGGCAGCGGCTCCGCCGAGGCGGGTACGTCGGTGATGCCCGTGACCGGGAAGTCCGCGAACCGCAGTGTGCCGTCAGGACCGGTCAGCCAGTCACGCCAGACCCGCACAGAGTCGCTCTCCAGCGACATCGCCCCGCCGGTGACCCGCTCCTCGGCGGCGTGGTCGACGTGGCTGCCGGTGGTGGCCGCGGACAGCTCCGCGAACGGCTCGCCGGCCAGGGCCCGCTCGTAGAGCGAGGCGATCTCCTCGAACCAGAGCAGCTGGGAGTAGGCGTCCATGACGCCGTGGTCGGCACCGAAGACCAGGGTGAAGCCGTCGGCGTCGGCCACGGTCGCGAAGACGACGTAGGGCCAGGCCGAGGGGTCGATGTGATCGGCGAGGAAGTCCGAGAGGCAGCCCCGGGCGTCCTCGCCGTCGAACCGGCCGAGAACGGTGGTGGTCACCGACACGTCAGCAGCGGCGACCGCGCGGCGCCGCCGGCCGGCCGGCGTCTCCTCGACGGTCCCGCGCAGCGCCTCGTGACGCCCGATCCAGGCCCGGAGCGCGAGGCCGAGCGCCTCGGTGTCGAGCTGCCCGTGCAACCGCATGATCGAGCCGATCCAGGAGCCCGCCTCGGCGGTGTCGAGGTGCAGCTCGTGGTTGTGGGACAGTCTGCGGTCGTCGTCGGCCCAGGCGCTCGGCTCCGCGGTGGGGATCCACGCGGTCACCTCGCCCGGGGGTACGTCGTACGCGGACAGCTCGGTGTACTCCATCGGAGGTGGAGTTCCTCTCTGAGGTGGGGGGCTCGTTGCGGCAAAACGCCATCTCGGGGACCCGAACGAACCTCAAGAACGCCGTAGCCCGAGAAGGCGACCAGCCTGGGACGACAGCGATGTCGTCCCACGTCGCGGCCTATTGTGCACACAGGTCCGCACCCGAATTCGACCGCCCCCGGACGTGGGAATCGCCACACTTCTTTATTGCCCCCGGGGGTTTACATGCCGTATCAACTCCGATTGACTCCTCCCCCTGCGCGCGCTATCCATACGCCTTCACCCGGCTGCCCGCTCTATCTCGAGGACTCCCCCATGCCCGCTGCCACCCGTGCACCGATCGACAACTCCGGCCGCCTGCAGTTCGCCGACGACCTCTTCGCCAGGCGCCATCGCGGTCTCGGAAGTCCGATCGCCAACCAGTGGATCTGGCGGCTCAACAGTCCCTACGACGCCGACCGGCTGCGCTACATCGCGGCCGGCCTGGCCGAGGGCGGGCTGTCGCGGAAGCTGCACCGGGCGAAGTTCCCCGGAGCCCGCGACCTGTGGACCAACGCCGACCGCGAGCCGTCGCTCGAGCTCTACGAGGAGATCCTCCCCGTCGCCGAGATCACCGACTGGCTCCAGGAGCGTCACAGCGACCACCTCGACCCGCACGAGGGTCTGACCTACCGGCTCACCGCGATCAACCTCGACGACGGCACCTCGGTGGTCTCGATGCTGCTCGCCCACGCGGTCGGCGACGGCGGCTCCGTCCTCGACGCCGTGTCCCGGGCCTCCCGCGGCGAGCCGCTGCGGCTGCCGCCCGCGCCCGCCAAGGGCTGGGACCGCCTCCGTGCCGAGGCCGCCGACAGTCGCGCGCAGTGGCGCGCCGTCCGCGACTGGACCAAGGCCCGCCGTCAGGCGAAGAAGGACGGCACCGCGGCCCTGGCCACCAAGGCGCCCCGCGTCTACCCGGAGGCCACCCCGAACCCGACGCCCGAGGCCTGGCGGATGCCGCGGATGATCTCGGAGTTCGACACCGAGACGATGACGAAGATCGCCGCCGAGCACGGCGGCTCGACCAACGCCTGGTTCATCAACGTCGTCGCCGACCTGCTCGTCCGCATCGACCACGTGCCGGTCGACCGGGGCGACGTCCCGGTCTCGCTGCCGATGAGCGACTTCCAGCCCGGGGACGTACGCTCCAACTCGACGCGCGTGGCCATGGTCGAAGTGCCCCGTGACGTGCTCGACAAGCGCGATCTCGCCGAGATCAAGAAGCTCTCCAAGGCGGCCTACATCCGCCTCGGCCAAGCCGGACCGGGGCTGGTCCCGGTGCCGCTGGCGATGATGCAGATGCTGCCCGACGCCGTGCTCGACAAGCTCCCGCAGCCGCCGGCCGCGGCGTGCATGGCCTCCAACCTTCCCCAGCTCCCCGACGACTACCGCTACGCGATGGGTCAGGACGTACGCCTCGTGGCCGGCCTCGCCGGCTACCAGAACGCGACCGCCCAGGACGCCTACGACGTCGGCGGCGGGATCATCTCCTGGCTGATCCAGTCGGGGCCGCGTACGACGCTCAACCTCGTCGCCGCCGAGCCCGACCGCGTGCCCGACCTGGACAACCTGGCGAACCTGGTCGTAGAGGAGCTCGGCTCGTGGGGTCTGACCGCCGAGGTGTGGTGACGTGCCCGAGCCCGAGATGCTGACCTCCCTGCCGCCCGCGAGCCTCGGTGCCCGCCCGGCACCGTTCGCTCCCGAGCGCACCAACCGGCTGACGTACGACGACGAGGTCTTCCTCCGCTCCACGACCGTGATCGGTGTCCCGGTCGTTGCCCAGACCGCCTGGCGGTTCCCCACCGAGATCCCGGTCGAGGCGGTCCAGGACCTGGTCGACGAGCTGGCCAAGGGCCCGCTCAACCGCCTCGTCGTACGTCCCAAGGTCATCGGCGCGCGCTCCCGCTGGGTGCCGGCGACGACCGCCGAGCCGGTCCGCCTGCACTCCGACCGGATCAAGACCGACCAGGTGGTGGGCTGGCTCGACACCACCGCCGACGAGGTGCCGTTCGACCCGGTGAAGGGCCCGCTGTGGGCGTTCTTCATGGCCTACACCACCGACGGCGGCACGGTCGTCGCCTACAACGCCTCCCACATCGTCTGCGACGGCGGGATGAAGCTCGGCGCCGTGATCGCGGCCGTACGCCGCCAGCACCTGCCGCAGCTCCCCGCCCCCGAAGCGGAGCCGGAGGTCACCCGCAAGGAGGATTGGCGCGACGCACGCACGATGGCACGCGCCGCCGTTCGCGGCCTGCGGGAAGCCCGGAAGGCCGGGAAGCTCCCGGCCCTGGAGGCGCAGTCCTCCGAGAAGCGGCCGGTGCCGGCCCAGCAGCCCGACGACGGCGTCGTCCACGAGGTCGCCAACGCCTCTGCCGACTGCCCCGTCGAGGAGTGGAACGCGGCCGCGGAGCGGGCCGGTGGCACCGCCAACGCACTGCAGGTCGCGATCTCGGTCGAGGTGCTCCTCGAGGCAGGGATCGTACGCCCCGGCGAGCCGGTCAAGATGTCGCTGCCCGTCTCGCTGCGCGGCGAGGGCGACCTACGCTCCAACGCCACCTCAGGCGTCTCGATCGCGGTCGAGACCGAGCTGCGCGACGGCGTGGGCCGGGTCACCGACCTGGCTCACATCCGGGAGCGGTCGAAGAGGGAGTTCTCCGCGCTCTTCAAGGGCACCCGCCCCGACCCGATCGCCCACATCGCGCCGCTGGCCCAGATGATCCCGGACAAGCTCGCCAAGCCGCTGCTCAAGGGGGTCGTCACGCCACTCGGTCTCGCCTCCAACCTGGGCCGGCCCGACCCCGACTTCGTGGCGCCGTTCGGCGTCCCCGCCGACTCGATCGTCTTCCGCGCCCTGGCGCTCGGCGCGACCCGCGGCGAGCTGCGCCGGATGCGCGGCGGGGTGACGTCGTGGTGGTGCGAGGTCGGGGAAACCTGCAGCTTCGGCATCCGCGCGCTCGACCCCGACGCGGTCCCCGACTCCGAGCGGCTCAAGGAGATCGTGACAACCGTCTACGGACGCTGGGGCCTGGTTCCCGCCTTCTGGTGAGAAGATGCCTTCATGACGATCGACGTACTCGGTGAGCCCTACACCGTGGAGACCATCGAGCTCGCGGACGACTTCGAGGGCACGGTCGTGGCCACGCTGGTCAAGCGGCCGGCGGACGGCGAGGCCAAGGGCGCCGTCCTCTACGTCCACGGCTTCTCCGACTACTTCTTCCAGAAGGAGTACGCCGAGTGGTGGACCGCCCGCGGCTACGACTTCTACGGCCTCGACCTGCGCAAGTACGGTCGCTCGCTGCGGGAGCACCAGTCGGGGACGTACGTCGGTGACCTCGTCGAGTACTTCGACGAGATCGATGCCGCCTGGGAGCGGATCACCGAGCGCGACGGCCACTCGCACATCATGCTCAGCGCCCACTCCACCGGTGGGCTGACGGTCTCGCTGTGGGCCGACGACCGCCAGCCCGACGCGCTGGCCGGGATGGTGCTCAACTCCCCGTGGCTCGACCTGCAGGGCTCGTTCCTGCTGCGCTCGGTCGCCACCCCGGTCGTGCGCCGGGTCGGCCACCGGGCCCCGATGCGTGAGCTCGGCCGCGACGTCAGCGGCTTCTACACCATGTCGCTCCACGTCGAGCACGACGGCGAGTGGGAGTTCGACCTCGGTCTCAAGCCGGTCGGCTCCTACCCGATCCGGCTCGGCTGGCTCAAGGCGATCCGCGACGGCCACGCCCGGCTCCACCGCGGTCTGGACGTGAAGGCTCCGGTGCTGGTGCTCTCCTCCGACCGCTCCAGCAAGCCGAAGACGATGGGCGAGCTCGTGCACTCGACCGACATCGTCCTCGACGTGCGCCAGATCCGCCGCTGGTCGACCGCCATCGGCAGCCACGTCACCTACATCGCGGTCCCCGGGGCGAAGCACGACGTGATCCTGTCGCGCCCCGAGGTCCGCAAGCAGGCCTACGCCGAGATCGAGCGGTGGCTGGCGGCGTACGGCGTCTGAGCCCGGCTGAGCCGGGTCAGTCGAGGGTCGTCTTCGGGCCCTTGAACCACCTGTGCGCGGACAGCCTCCACCACAGGCCGAGGACGACCAGCGAGCCGACCGTGAGGATCGGCGCGTAGTTGACCGACGCCCAGGAGAAGTCGTCGCTGGTGATCCAGCCGGACGGCACGAACGGCAGGACGAAGTAGACCGAGATGATCGCGATCTCGGCGACGGCGACCAGGTTGAGCCACTTGTAGTGCCGACCGAGGGTCCACTGCCCGGTCTCGAAGGCGTCCCCGGCCCGCCAGCGCAGGAAGATCGGGATGGCGAAGGCGAGGTAGAGGCCGATCACCGCGACCGATGTGATCGCGTAGAAGGCCAGCGGGATGCCGCCGACGCCCCACAGCGCGGGGAGGGTGATGACCGCGCCGACGACCGCCACCAGAAGCACCGCGTTCACCGGGACCTTCCTGGTCGGGCTGACCTTCGCCCACAGCGACGAGCCGGGCACCGCCCCGTCGCGGGCGAAGGCGTACGTCATCCGGGAGGCGCTGGTGAGACAGGCGGTGGCGCAGAAGAGCTGGCCGGCGGTGGAGATCAGCAGCACCACGAAGTGCCAGGAGTCGGGTAGCGCCTGGCCGAAGATCACGTCGACCGCGCCGCCGCCCGCGCTCACACCATCGGGGTCCTGGACCGCGAAGAGGAAGGCCAGCAGCAGGACGTACCCGCCGACGGCGGAGTAGAAGATCGAGCGCCAGATGCCCTTCGCGGCGCCGTCGGCGGCGCCCTGGGTCTCCTCGGAGAGGTGCGCGGACGCGTCGAACCCGGTGATCGTGTACTGCGTCAGCAGGAACCCGAGCGGGAGCACCAGGAACCAGTACTTCGCGTCGGCATAGCCGGAGTTGTTGATCCGCTCGGTGAAGACGTAACTGATGCTCTGATGGTCGTCCGGGACGATGATGAGCACCAGGACCACGATCGCTGCGCCGGCGACGTGCCACCACACCGAGATGTTGTTGATGACGGCCAGCAGGTGGCTCGAGTAGATGTTGGCGAGCGCGGCCAGCACCAGGATGGCCAGGAAGATCAGATAGACCCGGCCCAGGGAGTAGCCCGCGGCCCAGCTCTCGCTCAGGGTCGAGAGGGTGAGGTCGAGGAAGGTGGCGGCGCCGTACGCGACGCTCGCGGTGACCGCGAGCAGCCCGATCAGGTTGAGCCACCCGGTGAAGAAGCCGGCTGCCGGGCCGCCGAGCTTGGCCGCCCACCAGTAGATGCCACCCGAGGTCGGGTACGCCGAGACCAGCTCGGACATGGTGAACCCGATGATCAGGATGAGGCCTGCGATGATCGGCCAGCCCCACGAGATGGCCACCGGTCCGCCGTTGTTCCAGGCTTGGCCGAACGTGGTGAAGCACCCGGCCAGGATCGAGATGATCGAGAACGAGATGGCGAAGTTCGAGAACCCCGACCAGGTGCGCGACAGCTCCTGCTTGTAGCCGAGACGGGCGAGATGTGCTTCGTCGTCGAGCTGGGTCGGCTCGACGGTTTCAGGTGCCTCGGGCATGGCACGCCTCCGGATTTCGTGGGGGTGGATGTGCCTGAGGCTAGAAACGGTCCGTGGCGGTCGTGGTCGCGCCAGGTAACGGCGCTGTGAAAGATCCGTCCTTGAGCGCCACCCCGGTCGCGCCGAGCGCCCGGGCGCCGGCGACCAGGCTCGCGATGGTGCGCGCGGCGGTCGCATGGTCCAGGCCGTGGGGTGGACGGATGTTGGAGACGCAGTTGCGGGCCGAGTCGAGGCGATGTATCGAGCTTGTCGAGATGACGCCCGGCTGTGGGTCCCAAGTGAGGTAGGCGCCGAGCGAGTCGCTGGAGGAGAGCCCTGGCCGCTCCCCGATCAGCACCAGGACCAGCCGCGCGCCCAGCGCCCGGCCGATGTGGTCGCCCAGCGCCACCCGCGCCTGGGTCGCGACCACCGGCGCGGCGAGGGTCGTGGCGTTGTCGAGGAGCGGGACCAGGTGCTCCAGAAGCGGCACCGCGTGCTTCGCCACCGCCTCGGCGGAGAGGCCGTCGGCGACGACGACCGCGACCTCGGCCTCACCCGGCCCGAGCTCCAGGTCGGCGCCGGGCACCCGGCCGAGGTCCGGCCGGGTCAGGTAGGTGGCCCGGTCCGGTGCCGCGGAGGCGACCACGCGCGGCGTACCCAGTCCCAGGCCGTCGAGCGCCTCGACGAGCGCTTCGACGTCGAGCGGGAGATGGACCGCGTCGCGAGCCGCGGCATGAGCGGCGCCGAAGGCGAGGACCTCGGCGGTCGGGACCGAGTTGCCGGCCCGGCCGAGCCCGATCCGCGCCGGCGTGGACCGGCGCAACGGCTCCCAGAAATCGCTCATCGGGCCAGCTCCTTCAGCACCGTGGCGGCCGGGTCGATGTCGCGTACGGAACCGTCCGGGTCGAGCAGGCCGGCCGAGGCCAGCCACTCCTCGAGCTCCGGCGCGGGGCGTTTGCCGAGGACCTGGCGGGCGTAGAGGGCATCGTGGAAGGAGGTCGACTGGTAGCCGAGCATGACGTCGTCGGCGCCCGGGACGGCCATGACGTACGTGCACCCGGCGACGCCGAGCAGGGTCAGCAGGTTGTCCATGTCGTCGGAGTCGGCCTCGGCATGGTTGGTGTAGCAGACGTCGACGCCCATCGGCACGCCCAGCACCTTGCCGCAGAAGTGGTCCTCGAGCCCGGCGCGGATGATCTGCTTGCCGTCGTAGAGGTACTCGGGGCCGATGAAGCCGACCACCGTGTTGACCAGGAACGGCTTGAACGCCCGCGCCACCCCGTACGCCCTGGCCTCCAGGGTCTGCTGGTCGACAGGCCTGCCGCCGCTGCCGAGGTGGGCATCGGTGGAGAGCGCCGAGCCCTGGCCGGTCTCGAAGTACATCACCTCGTTCCCCACGGTGCCGCGCGCCAGCGACCGGGCCGCCTCGTCGGCCTCCGCCAGCATCGCCAGCGTCACCCCGAAGCCCTCGTTCGCGCCCTGGGTGCCGCCGATCGACTGGAACGGCAGGTCGACCGGCAGCCCCGCCTCGATCAGGTCGATCGTGGTGGTGACGTGGGTCAGGACGCAGCTCTGCGTCGGGATCTCGTAGCGGAGGCGTACGTCATCGACGAGCCGGAGCAGGTCCGCGACCGTACGCGGGTTGTCGGAGGCCGGGTTGATACCGATCAGCGCGTCCCCGGACCCCAGGAGCAGGCCGTCCAGGATCGATGCCGCGATGGCTCCCGGGTCGTCGGTGGGGTGGTTGGGCTGGAGCCGGGTCGCCAGCCGTCCGGGCAGGCCCATCGTCGTGCGGAAGCCGGTCACCATCTCGGTCGCCGCCGCCACCGCGATCATGTCCTGGTTGCGCATGATCTTGGAGACCGCCGCGACCATCTCGGGGGTCAGCCCCGGCGCGACGGCGGTCAGCGCGGCGGTGTCACGCCGCGCGGCGGCGGCGAGCAGCCACTCCCGGAGAGCCCCCACGGTCAAGCCGCTGACCTGCGCGAACGCGTCCTTGTCGTGCGTCTCCAGGATCAGCCGGGTGACGTCGTCGGACTCGGCCGGAACCACCTGTTCCTCGAGGAAGACGCTCAGCGGCAGGTCGGCGAGCACCATCCTCGCCGCGACCCGCTCGGTGTCGGACCGCGCGGCGCATCCGGCCAGGACGTCGCCGGAGCGCAGCGGCGTCGCCCGCGCCAGCACCTCCACCAGACCGTCGAACTCGAAGCCGTGCCCGTGGAGACTCTGCCGGTATCGCATGAGATCAACGGTAGAGCCGCAATATTTCCACGGTGTGAGGCTCAGGCACCAGTGCAGCACGGCGGACCACAGCGCCAGAACAACACACGAACCAGCCAGACACAGTCGATCCAGAACTCGTTTTCAATCGGCTGGCGCGCCACCCCGGTGAACAGAAGGCAAAGACAGTGCGCGTTAGGGTGCTGTGGTCCCGAACCCAACCGGAAGGACAACAGTGTGACTTCTGAGAAGAAGACAGACAGTCCGAAATCCGCCAACCAGAATCCCTCTGGGCACCACCCCTCTGGCCTCATCAAGTCTCCCACGGGCGACGTCGTGCCCCACCCCGCGCTGGACCTGCCGATCTCGAGCGAACAGGACCAACGCAAGGGAATCGACTGGATCGTCTTCGGCATCGCGGCGGCCATCGCCATCGCGTTCATGGCCTGGGGCTTCATCAACACCGACGGCATGGGCAAGGTCGCAGGCAACGCCCTCACCTGGGTGCTGGACAAGGCCGGCTGGTTCTTCGTCCTGACCGCCAGCGGCTTCGTCATCTACATCATCTGGCTCGCCGTCAGTAAGTACGGCAACATCCCCTTGGGCCGTGACGACGAGAAGCCGGAGTTCAGGACGGCTTCCTGGATCGCGATGATGTTCAGCGCCGGTATGGGCATCGGTCTGATGTTCTACGGCGTCAGCGAGCCCATCTCGCACTTCGTCACCCCGCCGCCGGGCACCGGCGAGGCGGGCAACCCCGAAGCCATCCAGCATGCGATGGCGACCACGATGTTCCACTGGACGCTGCACCCGTGGGCGATCTACGCGGTCGTGGGTCTGGCGATCGGCTACGGCGCCTACCGCAAGGGCCGCGTCAGCCTGATCTCCTCGGCCTTCACGCCGCTGCTCGGCAAGAAGACCGTCGAGGGACCTACGGGCAAGGCGATCGACATCTTCGCGATCTTCGCGACCCTGTTCGGCTCCGCCACCTCGCTCGGCACGGGCGCGATCCAGATCGAGAGCGGCCTGCAGATCGTGGCCGGGCTCGGCGAGGTCGGCAACAACGTCCTCATCGGGATCATCGCGGTCCTGACGGTCTGCTTCGTGATCTCCGCGGTCTCGGGCGTCGCCAAGGGCATCCAGTGGCTCTCCAACATCAACATGGTGCTGGCGTTCCTGCTGGCGCTGTTCCTGTTCGTGGTCGGCCCGACGGTCTTCATCCTCGACCTGATCCCGACCTCGCTCGGCACCTACATCGGCGACCTCGCCCAGATGTCGGCCCGCACCGGTGTCGGCGGCGAAGAGACCTCGGCCTGGCTCGGTTCCTGGACCGTCTTCTACTGGGCCTGGTGGATCTCCTGGACGCCGTTCGTCGGCATGTTCATCGCGAGGATCTCGCGTGGGCGCACCATCCGGCAGTTCGTCGCCGGCGTGCTCCTCGTCCCGAGCGTCGTCAGCGTGATCTGGTTCTGCATCATGGGCGGCACCGCCATCGACCTGCAGCGCGACGGCACCGTCGACATCGCCGGTCTCGGCGGGGTCGAGTCGCAGCTGTTCACCACGCTCGACCAGTTCCCGCTGGCCACCGTGATGAGCATCCTGGTCATGGTCCTGGTGGCGATCTTCTTCGTCTCCGGAGCCGACGCGGCCTCGATCGTGATGGGTACGCTCTCCGAGCGTGGCTCCGAGGAGCCGAGCCGGCCGACGGTGGTCTTCTGGGGTGTCGCGACCGGTGTCGTGGCCATCCTGGGCCTGATCGCCGGTGGTGCGGACGCGTTGTCCGGTCTGCAGACGATCACGATCGTGGCAGCACTGCCGTTCGCGGTGATCATGGTCGGGCTGGCGGTCTCGCTGCAGCGCGACCTGGCCCATGACCCGCTGATCGTGCGTGGTCAGTACGCCGCAGAGGCGGTCGAGCAGGCCGTCATCACCGGCGTCACCGAGCACGGTGACGACTTCGCGCTCGCGGTCGTCGAGGACGACCACAGCAACGGCGGCGAGTCGGCTTCGGCCGAGGGCACTGTCACCGCGGTTCCTTCCGACAAGGCTTGATCCTCGAGCTGCTGAAGCGGAGCCCGAAGCGATAGGCACTGCAGCTGATGGCGGGGTCCTCCGGGACCCCGCCATCAGTCGTCTGTCAGCGGGGTCCCGGCGTACGTCTCCAGGGTGACGAACTCCTCGACCGGCTGCCTGCGCAGCCTGGTGAGCTGCTTGACCGGCTTGCCCAGCGGTACGACCGCGGCGACGGCGTACCCCTCAGGGGCGCCGAGCAGCTCGAGCACCGCCGGCTCCTCGGCCACCACCATCGTGGTGATCACCCCACCGAAGCCCTCGTTGCGCGCGGCGAGGAGCGTGTTCCACACCAGCGGATAGACCGAGGCGCCGGAGACGACACCCACCCGGTCCAGCTGGGAGTCGATGGAGGCGACCGCGCCGAGGTCGACGAGGAAGACGAGCACCACCGGAGCCGTACGCAGCGGCTCGGTCATCGCATGCGGGACCCGGGTCGCGGCGATCTGCTCGTCGGTCACCGCCGTCGGGTGCACCGTGTTCCACGGCATCTCCCCCGCCTTCTGCTGCGCCATGTACCTGCGGGCACCCGTCGCGGTCAGCTCGACCAGACGCTCGCGGGTCTCCTGGCTGCGTACGACCACGACGTGGCCGCCCTGCCGGTTGCCGCCGGAGGGCGCGAACCGGGCGTTGTCGAGGATCCTGGCGAGGATCTCGTCGGGCAACGGGTCGTCGGTGAAGTCGCGTACGGCATGGGTGGTCCGCATCGCCTCGTAGAGCTCCATGGCTCCATCCCAGCAGACTCAGCCCAGGCTCAGCCCACCAGGCTCAGCCCATTAGAAACATGACCAGTGCGGTGATGCCGACCACGACGATCACACCGCGGAGCACGTTGGGCGGCAGCCGGCGGCCGATCCTGGCACCCAGGAGACCACCGATCGTCGCGCCGACGGCGATCAGGGCGGCGATCTTCCAGTCGACGTCGGCGACGAGGGCGAAGATGAGCCCGGAGATGCCGTTGGTGATGGCGACCAGGACGTTCTTGAGCCCGTTGAGACGCTGCAGCGTCTCGGCGACCCCGATGCCGATGATGGCGATCATCAGCACGCCCTGAGCGGCACCGAAGTAACCGCCGTAGACGCCGAGCATCGCGATCGCCGGCCAGACCCACCAGCGCTCGCTACCGTCATCGGGCAGGTCGCCGTGCCGCTTGGCGACCCACCGGGAGATGCGCGGGCCGGTGATCACCAGGACCACACCGAGCCCGATCAACACCGGGACGATCGCCTCGAAGGCACCCGGCGGCAGCACCAGCAGCAGGATCCCGCCGACCGCGCCACCGATGAGCGCCGCGACCCCGAGCCGCAGGATCCGCCCGCGCTGCCCGACGAGCTCGCGACGGTAGCCCCAGGCGCCGGCCAGCGAGCCCGGCACCAGGCCGATCGTGTTGGACACGTTGGCGACGACGGGAGGTACGCCGAAGGCCAGCAGCGTCGGGAACGTGATCAGCGTCCCGGAACCGACGGCAGCATTGATGGTGCCCGCCCCCACCCCGGCGATCAGGATGAGGGCGGAC
The DNA here is from genome assembly GCF_045207335.1 of Nocardioides sp. NBC_00850. Lineage (NCBI taxonomy): Bacteria > Bacillati > Actinomycetota > Actinomycetes > Propionibacteriales > Nocardioidaceae > Nocardioides > Nocardioides sp. NBC_00850. The sequence goes on along the minus strand of NZ_CP108845.1, from coordinate 3,418,933 downwards.
TGAAGAGGATCCACCTAGGCGGTCGGCTCGGCAGGAGGCTTCGGCCGGTTGGGGGCCTCTGCCTGCTTGGCCTCGGCGAGCGCCTCCTGGACGGCCGCGGCCGCGGAGGACTGCTCGAGGTCGACCGTCGGCTCGGCCGAACCCATGTCGACGCGCTTGACGGGGCCCTCGACCTCGTCCGGGATGCCCTGGAGGCTGTTCATCGTCGAGCCGAGGCCCTCGAGGGCCTTGCCGATCTCGCTCGGGACGATCCACACCTTGTTGGCGTCGCCCTCGGCGATCTTCGGCATCATCTGGAGGTACTGGTAGGCCAGCAGCGACTGGTCGGGGCGGCCGTCGTGGATCGCCTGGAAGACGGTCTGGATGGCCTGGCCCTCACCCTGGGCGCGCAGGATCGCGGCCTCACGGTCGGCCTGCGCCGCGAGGATCTGCGACTCGCGCTGACCCTCGGCGTTGAGGATGGCGGACTGCTTGTTTCCCTCGGCGGAGAGGATCGCGGACTGGCGCTGACCCTCGGCGGTGAGGATCGCGGCGCGCTTGTCGCGGTCGGCGCGCATCTGCTTCTCCATCGCGTCCTTGATGGACATGGGCGGGTCGATCGACTTGATCTCGACACGCTTGACCTTGATGCCCCAGCGACCGGTGGCCTCGTCCAGGACGATCGAGAGGCCGGAGTTGATCTGCTCGCGGCTGGTCAGCGTCTCCTCCAGGGTCATGCCACCGACGATGTTGCGCAGGGTGGTCATGGTGAGCTGCTCGACGGCCTGGATGTAGTTGGCGATCTCGTACGTCGCCGCCACCGGGTCGTTGACCTGGAAGTAGATGACCGTGTCGATCGAGACGGTCAGGTTGTCCTCCGTGATCACCGGCTGCGGTGCGAACGCGACGACCTGCTCACGCATGTCGATCATGTAGCGCACCTTGTCGACGAACGGGATCACCGCGTTCAGGCCGGGGTCACGCTTCGACTGGAACTTGCCGAAGCGCTCCACGATGCCGACCCGCGCCTGCGGGATGATCTTGATCGTCTTGGCCAGCGTGGTGATCACCAGCACCGCCAAGATGACCAGGAGGGCCAGGATGATGCCACCCATTGCCAATCAGTCCTTGTCTATTCGTTGTGCGTCAGGTTGCCCGGAAACTACGGAGTCCCGAGCTCCGGAAGAGGATGGACGTACGCCGTCGCTCCTCTGATCTCGAGCACCTCGACCGGCGTGCCGGCCGCGATCACGAGCGTCTCGTCATAGGGCTGAGCGGTCCAGAGCTCGCCCTCGAGCTTGAGCTGCCCAGGCTTGTGGGCGCTGATCTCGACCGGCGTGATGGCCTGGACGCCGATCAGCTTCTGCGCGCCGATCTGGATCTCCGGGCCGTTGTGGAGCCGCCTGGCCAGCCCCGGGCGTACGACCGCGAGCATGGAGACCGAGACCGCCAGCGCAACGATCGCCTGGATCACGAAGCTGTCGGTGAACGCGCCGGTCAACGCGCCCGCGAAGGCGCCGGTGGCGAGCATCAGCAGGATCAGGTCGAGGCTGAAGAGCTCTCCGACGACGAGCAGCGCTCCGAGTGCCGTCCAGATCGCCCAGTCCCAGTCCTGCCAGTCCATGGGCGTCACCCTATCCAGACGGGCCACGCGTTGTGGGGAGGTTTGGGTACCGACTTCTTAACGTTGGGCCTACCGGGTGTGGCGGGCGCGACGCTTGGCCCAGAAACGGCCATCGCTCGCCTCGAGCTCGAGCGGCATGCCGAAGGTCTTGGAGAGGTTGGCCGAGGTCAGCGTGTCCTCGATGAGCCCCTGAGCGGTGATCCGGCCGGAGCGCATCATCAGGACATGGCTGAAGCCGGGCGGGATCTCCTCGACGTGGTGGGAGACGAGCACGGTGGCCGGGCTGTCGGGGTCGTAGGCGAGCGTCGACAGCGTCGAGACGAGGTCCTCGCGGCCGCCCAGGTCGAGCCCGGCGGCGGGCTCGTCGAGGAGCAGCATCTCGGGGTCGACCATCAGTGCCCGGGCCAGCTGGACCCGCTTGCGCTCGCCCTCGGACAGCGTGCCGAACCTCCGCTCGCCGAGGTGCTTGATGCCGACCTCGATCAGCAGCGCCTGGGCACGGTCGTGGTCGAGGTCGTCGTAGCGCTCACGCCAGCGCCCCACCACGCCGTAGGAGGCGCTCACCACGACGTCGCGGACGAGCTCGTGGCGCGGGATCCGGTCGGCCAGCGCGGCGGAGGTGAGGCCGATGCGCGGGCGCAGCTCGAAGACGTCGATGCGGCCGATCTGCTCGCCCAGGATCTTCACGACACCCGACGTCGGGTGGAGCTGGGCCGCAGCGGCCTGGAGCAGCGTGGTCTTGCCGGCGCCGTTGTGGCCGAGGATGACCCAGCGTTCATCCTCCTCGACCACCCAGCTCACAGAGTCGAGAAGGGCGTTGCCCCCGCGGCGTACGGTGACGTCGTTGAACTCCAGCACGGCTGCCATGGCGGCAAATCTATCGGCAGGGGTTGGCTGGCCCGGGGTTAGGGTAGGCGGCTGTGAGTGTCGATGATGCGGAGCTGAATTCAGGGTCGGTCGAGACCACCCCCGAGGCCCTGCGCCTGGCCTGGTGGGTGACGGCGTGGCTGCGCGGTGAGGCGGTCACCGACCTGGTGCTCGATGCGGTGATCGGGCCCGACGCGACCCACACCGTCAGCGGGCTCGCCGCGCTCGGGCTCGGTGGCACCGACGGGGTCGCGGACACATTCGTCAGCGGGATGGGACGGCTGCGTACGGAGGGGGCGACCTGTGTCGGGGTCGCTTTCCCTGCCGAGGGCGACCCGGTCGGGCTGGGCGGACCCCGGGCCTTCAACACGGCCGCGATGGAGGCGGCTGAGGCGGTGGTGAGCGACGCCGGGATCGGGCTCGTGCCGGTCCGGGTCGGCGCGGTCGTCGAGTGGCAGGCGTACCCGGCCGAGCGCCGTCAGCTCCCCGACGTCGGCGAGGCCGACCGGGCCCTCCGGCTCGCGCTGACCGAGTCCGCGACAGCGCTCGCCGAGCTCGACGTCGCGCGGTGGCGGCCCGAGGTCGCCGACCGGCTGATGAACCTCCGCCACCGGCCCTCGCTGGCCGGGGCTCCCGGAGTGCCGCCGCGGTGCGTGGAGCTCGCTGCTCGTGGCGTACAGGCCCGCGAGATCGTCGCGGTGGCGCTCGAGGACGAGGGCGGCGCCGTGTCCGCCGCGGAGATGCTGCGGCGGCGGGAGGCGCTGGTCGGCCTCGGCCGCGCCGCGCGGAGGGCGCTCACCGCGGCGGGATCGCCCGAGGTGTGGCCGCCGAACTGAGACGCGGGCCTCGGCTCCACTATCCTTTGCAGCGATGACCGAGGAATTCGACGCGCTCGAGCGCCGTCCCGACACCCTGCTGATCACCCTCGCCGGAAACGACCGTCCCGGGCTGACCTCGGCCACCCTGGCGACGCTCGCGTTGGCAGGGGTCGACGTGGTCGACCTGGAGCAGATCGTGCTGCGGGCGCGGCTCGTGCTCGGGCTCCTGGTGACCGCGCCGGCCGACGCGGCGAGCACCGACGCGCTCAAGCACGCGATCGAGGAGACCGCCCACGCCCTCGACATGACCGTCGAGATCGAGGAGGGCGTCGGCGACACCCCGCGCGAGCCGTCCGATCGCGCCCGGGTGACGGTGCTGGGTCTGCCGCTGAAGGCCGCCGCGCTCGCGTCGGTGACGCGCACTATCGCCTCGGCCGGCGGCAACATCGACCGGATCATCCGGCTGGCCCGCTACCCGGTCACCGCCTTCGACCTGCACGTCTCCGGCGCCTCTCCCGACGAGCTGCGCGTCACGCTGGCGGCCGAGGCCGCCGCCCAGGGCGTCGACATCGCGGTGCAGCCCGCCAACCTCGTCCGTCGTGGCATGCGCCTGATCGTCATGGACGTCGACTCGACGCTGATCGACGGCGAGGTGATCGAGATGATCGCCGCCCACGCGGGCTACGAGAAGGAGGTCGCCTCGGTCACCGAGGCGGCCATGCGCGGCGAGCTCGACTTCGAGGACTCCCTCCGGGGGCGGGTGAAGTACCTCAAGGGCGTCCCCGCGACCGCGTTGGACGAGGTGTACGCCGGCCTGCAGCTCAACCCGGGAGCGCGGACGATGGTCCGCACCCTGCGCCGCCTCGGCTACCGCTTCGCCATCGTCTCGGGCGGCTTCTCGCAGATCACCGACCGGTTGGCGGCCGACCTCGGCATCCACTACGCCCGCGCCAACGAGCTCGAGATCGTCGACGGCGTGCTCACCGGTGAGGTCGTCGGCGAGGTCGTCGACCGGGCCGGCAAGGCTCGCGCGCTTCGCGAGTTCGCCGCCGAGATCGGCATCCCCGAGGCCGCCACCGTCGCCATCGGCGACGGCGCCAACGACCTCGACATGCTCGCCGCCGCCGGCCTCGGCATCGCCTACAACGCCAAGCCCGCAGTACGTTCGGCCGCCGGGACCGCCATCAACGTCCCCTACCTCGACACGATCATGTATCTCCTCGGGATCTCCCGCGAGGAGATCGAGGCCGCCGACGCCGAAGCCGGCATCGTCACCCCCGCCCCGCCCCTCATCTGAGTCCTGACCGAAACTCCGCCGAGTCGGCGGGGTCAGGCTCGTGCGACGTGGAAGGCGGTGACGGAGGCCTCGGCCTCGTCGAGCTCGGACCAGTCGCCGTCGTAGGTGAGTACGGCGACGGCGGAGGTCGGGAAGCCGAGGGCGAGCTCGTTACCGGCCTCGTCGTCGCCCTCGCCGTCGTCCAGGAGCTGCACGAGCGAGAACACGGTCGGGTTGTGACCGATCACCACGACCGTCGAGATGCCGTCGTCGATCCCGCGGATGAGGTCGAGGGCGGTGGAGGTGCCGGCGGCGTACAGACCCTGGTCGTACTCCGCCAGCGTCAGGTCCCACGACGCACCGAGCGCGACGTCCTCCCAGGTCTGGGTGGCGCGGTCGGCCGCCGAGACCAGCACGTAGTCCGGGACCACGCCCTGCTCGGCCAACCACTCCCCCGCTGCGACCGCGTCGGCATGGCCGCGTTCGGTCAGCTGACGCTCGTAGTCGGTGGGTGCCGACGACTCCGCCTTGGCGTGCCGCATGATGACAAGGGTCCGCATGCGGCAACCCTATGACCTCACGCACCCAGCGAGTGATAGCCCCCGTCGACATGGATGATCTCGCCGGTGGTCGCCGGGAAGAAGTCCGAGATCAGCGCACAGACGGCCTTCGCGGTCGGGCCCTGGTCGGTGTTGTCCCAGCCCAGCGGCGCGCGGCTGCCCCAGCCCTCGTCGAGCTCCTCGAAGCCCGGGATCGCCTTGGCGGCGAGGGTCTTGAGCGGCCCCGCGGAGACGAGGTTGCAGCGGATCCCGTCGGGACCGAGGTCACGGGCGAGGTAGCGCGAGGTCGACTCGAGCGCGGCCTTGGCGACACCCATCCAGTCGTACGCCGGCCAGGCGATCGTCGCGTCGAAGGTCAGCCCCACGATCGACGAGCCCGGAGACAGGAGCGGCCTGGTCGCCATCGCGAGCGACTTCAGCGAGTAGGCGCTGACCTGGACCGCCTGGGAGACGTCCTCCCAGGGCCCGTCGAGGAACTTGCCGCCGAGGAGCGTCTCGGGGTTGCCGTACGCGATCGAGTGCACGACGCCGTCGAGCCGCTCGACGCCCTCGGCCCGGAGCGCGTCGGCGAGGCCGTCGAGGTGCTCCTGGTTGGTCACGTCGAGGTCGAGGACCGGCGGCTCCTCAGGGAGCCGCTTCGCGATCCGCTTGGTGATCGACAGCGCGCGGCCGAAGTTGGAGATCAGGACGCGGGCGCCCTGCTCCTGGGCCACCTTGGCTACCGCGAAGCCGATCGAGGAGTCCATCGTGACCCCCGCGACGAGAACAGTCTTGCCGTCCAACAAACCCATGATCAGTGCCCCATTCCAAGTCCGCCGTCGACCGGGATCACGGCCCCGGTCACATAACCCGCATCAGCCAGCCACGTCACGGCCGAGGCCACCTCGTCCGGTGACGCGTAGCGCCCCAACGGCACCCGTTCCGTGATCGCCTTCTGCTGCTCATCGGTGAGGACCGCGGTCATCTCGGTCTCCACGAACCCCGGCGCGACCACGTTGGCAGTGATGCCCCGCGAGCCGAGCTCACGCGCGAGCGAGCGCGCCATGCCGACCAGCCCAGCCTTCGACGCCGCGTAGTTGACCTGGCCCGGGTTGCCCATCAGCCCGACGACCGAGGAGATGAAGATGATCCGCCCGCGGCGCAGCCGCAGCATGCCCTTCGAAGCCCGCTTGGCGAGCCGGAAGGACGCGGTCAGGTTGGTGTCGATCACGGAGGTGAAGTCTTCCTCCGACATCCGGAGCACGAGGGTGTCCTTCGTGATCCCGGCATTCGCGACGAGGACCTCGACGGGTCCGTGGGCGGCCTCGGCGGCGGCGTACGCCTCCTCGACGGCGGCCGGGTCGGTGATGTCACACACCAGGTCCAGGGCGCCTTCCGGGGCCCCGCCCTTGCGGGAGGTCACGGCCACGTTGTCGCCGTTGGCCACGAAGGCCTCGGCGATCGCCCGGCCGATGCCGCGGCTGCCGCCGGTGACAAGCACCGAGCGAGGCGATGGACTCTGCCTTGTGGGGTTTTCACTGTCAGTCACAGGCGCGACGGTAGCGATTACTTCGGCGTACGACCAATGTCTTGGATTTGCTTGTGAGAACCATCCAAAGCCCATCGGAGCGCCCCTGTTGGGACCACACCATTGACCGGATGCCATCGGCCACGACCTAGACTGGCGGTATGTCCAAGGCGCAACCGATCAGGATCACCACCGCCGGGCGTAGCCGCGCCGAGGACATCGCGATCCGCCAGAAGCGCTACGCCATCTCGATGTCGATCCGCTCGCTGTGCTTCATCGGTGCAGTGATCGCCGGTCTGGCCGGCATCGGCTGGTTGTGGCCGATCCTGATCGCGGGGGCGCTGATCCTGCCCTACATCGCCGTCGTCATGGCCAACGCGACCAACACCAAGAGCGACGAGATGAACCTGATGGACTCGCCCTACGGCCCCCGTCAGCTCACCAGCGGACGCGAGCAGCAGCTGCGTGAGAAGGATGAGGACTGATGGGCGCGCTCGACTCCGACCTGTGCTCGGCCAAGGGCTGCCAGGACGCCGGTTCGTGGGAGCTGCAGTGGAACAATCCGAAGATCCACACGGCCGATCGGCGTAAGATCTGGCTCGCGTGCGAGACGCACAAGGAGTCGCTCAGCGACTTCCTGGGAGCGCGCGGATTCCTCAAGGACGTCGTCCCTCACTAGCCGTCCCCCCGGAGAGGTCGTGCGATGAACCCGATCCCTGTGCTCCTCGACTGCGACCCCGGCCACGACGACGCCATCGCGATCCTGCTGGCGCTGGGCAGTCCGCACGTCGACCTGCTCGGCATCACCACCACGTTCGGCAACTGCCGGGTGGAGAAGGCGACCTACAACGCCCAGCGGATCCTGGCGCTGGCGCGCCGGCCCGATGTCCCGGTCGCCACCGGTGCCGCCGGGCCGCTGGCCGGCGAGATCCACATCGGCGACTTCATCCACGGCGCGACGGGGATCGACGGTCCCGACCTTCCCGAGCCGCTCGCTCCCCCGGTCGCGCTGGGGGCGGTCGAGTTCCTGCGTACGTCCCTTCTGGCTGCCCCCGAGCCCGTCACCGTCGTCGCCACCGGACCGATCACCAACGTCGCGGTGCTGCTGCGCGACCATCCCGAGGTCGGTGCGAAGGTCGCCGAGATCGTCTTCATGGGCGGCTCGACCGAGCGCGGCAACACCACGCCGGCCGCCGAGTTCAACGCCTACGCCGACCCCGAGGCACTCGACCTCGTCCTCACCAGTGGCCTCCCGATCCGGATGGTCGGGCTCAACCTGTCCCACCAGGCGCTGGCCACTCCCGAGGTCGTCGCGCGGATGCGGGCCATGAATCATCCGGTCGGCCGGGCATGCGCCGACCTGATGGGCTTCTTCGGCGGCACCTACTCCGACGTCTTCGACTTCGCCTCTCCCCCCGTCCACGACCCATGCACCATCGCGGCCCTCATCGACCCCGGCCTGATCACCTGGCACAAGTCGTTCGTCGCTGCCGAGACCGCGGGCCGCTGGACCCGCGGCGCCACCGTCGTCGACCTCCATGGGCGCCTCGACGAGCCGCCCAACGCCCAAGTCGCGATCACCCTCGACGTCGAGGGCTACTGGGACCTCGTCCTGGACGCCGTCGACCGCGTCGGTTCCTGACCTGCCGAGAGGTCAGGTACGTCGGCCGAGGCGTCACTCCCGCTGACCGAGGCGTCAACGCGGCGCCAACTCGACCGACGCGGGTGACGTCTCGGCTGGTGGTCAGCCGCCGATGGCGCTCATCGGGCGGTCGGGCTGGAGGAAGCCGAGGTCGTCGATGCCGTGGCCGGCGCGCTTGCCGGCCATGGCGGTGACCCACCGGGCGGCGAGATCGTCGTCGGAGGCGCCGGCACGAAGTGGCGTACGCAGGTCAGACTCGGAGCGCGCGAACAGGCAGTCGCGCACCTGCCCGTCGGCCGTGAGGCGCACCCGGTCGCAGTCGCCACAGAAGGGGCGGGTGACGGAGGCGATGATGCCGACCTTGGCCGGGCCACCGTCGACGTGGAAGAGCTCGGCAGGGGCGCTGCCGCGGGGCTCCTCCGCGGGCGTCAGCTCGAAGGCCGCCGACAGCGCCGCGAGGGTCTCGTCGGCGGTCACCATCTTGTCGCGCGACCACCCGTGCTGGGCGTCGAGAGGCATCTGCTCGATGAACCGCAGCTCGTAGCCACACTCGACCGACCAGCCGAGCAGCTCGGCCGCCTGGTCATCGTTGACTCCCCGCAGCAGGACCGCGTTGATCTTGATCGGCCCCAGGCCGGCGTCGGCTGCGGCCTCGAGCCCGGCGACCACATCGGCCAGCCGGTCGCGGCGGGTGATCTCAGCGAAGATCTCCGGCCGGATCGAGTCCAGCGACACGTTGACCCGGTCGAGCCCGGCCTCGGCGAGGGACCCGGCCATCTTGGCCAGCCCCAGCGCGTTCGTGGTGATCGAGAGCTCCGCATCGGGAGCGACCTCGCGGGTGCGCGCGACGATCGAAACCAGCCCTCGCCGCACCAGCGGCTCCCCACCGGTGAACCGCACCTCGCGTACGCCGAGCCGACCCGTGGCGACGCCGATCAGCCGCACCACCTCGTCGTCGGTGAGCACCTCGTCACCGGGCAGCCAGTCGAGCCCTTCCGCCGGCATGCAATAGGTGCACCGCAGGTTGCAGCGGTCGGTCAGAGAGACCCGCAGATCCGTCGCGACCCGGTCGAACCGGTCGACGAGCCTCTGCTGGGTCTGATCTGTCGGGGAGGTCGTCATCACACCAGTCTAGGCAGGCTCGACCCGGATCGTGAGTGAGGACCGCATGCCAGTTAGTCTCATAGGGTGAGTTCGTTCCGTTTCCTGCTCAGCCGACGCTGGGCCGGTTTCACGGTGTTCGTGCTGATCCTGGCCTACGGGACCTGGTGGCTGGGCCAGTGGCAGTTCGACCGTCTCGAGGACCGGAAGGCCAGCAACCAGATCGTCCGCGTCAACGAGCACGCCGAGCCCGCGCCAGTCTCCGACGTGCTGGCCCCGGGTCAGGAGGTCGCCGAGAAGGACGAGTGGCGGCGGGTGACGGCGACCGGGACGTACGCGGTCGACGACACGATCATCTGGCGCTACCGCACTCCGGACGACGCGAAGGGCGTCGACGTCGTCGTCCCGCTGGTGCTCGCCGACGGCACCGCGCTGCTGGTCGACCGCGGCTGGGTGCAGACCGAGACCCAGGAGAAGTTCGACGACATCCCCGCACCGCCGACGGGCGAGGTCACCATCACCGGCTGGGTGCGCGCCGACGGCACCGGCGACTCCACCGACGTCGCCCAGGTCGATGGCTACCACGCCACCCGCGCGCTTTCCTCGACCCAGGTCGCAAAGGTGGTCGACGAGCCGCTCCTGACCGGCTGGCTCCACCTCGACACCGAGTCCCCCGAACCCGCCACCCAACTGCGTCAGGCCGACCTCCCCGAGCTCGACAACGGTCCTCACTTCTTCTACGGCCTCCAGTGGTGGTTCTTCGGCGTCCTCGCCATCGCCGGGTTCTTCTACCTGATGTACGACGAGCGACGTACGCAGCGCCAGGACGAGCCCGCCCAGGCCGATGACACGCCGACCGACGACGAGGTCGATGAGCGCGCCCGCAAGAAGGCCGCCAAGCTCGCCCAGAAGCAGGCCGTGAAGGCGGCCTACCTGGCGGCGTACGAGAAGGAACGCAGCGAGAAGAGCTGACCGCCTAACGGCGGAACTGCGTCTCGTAGAGCTCCGCGTAGAGCCCGCCCGCGGCGAGCAGCGACTCGTGGGTGCCGGACTCGACGACTCGTCCGTCCTCGACGACCAGGATGCGGTCGGCGGCGCGGATGGTGGAGAGCCGGTGGGCGATGACGATGGACGTACGTCCCTCCAGCGCGGCGTCCAGAGCGGTCTGCACCGCGGCCTCGGACTCGGAGTCGAGGTGGGCGGTGGCCTCGTCGAGCACGACGATGTGGGGCGCCTTCAGCAGCAGCCGGGCGATCGCGAGCCGCTGGCGCTCGCCGCCGGAGAGGCGGTAGCCGCGGTCGCCGACGACGGTGTCGAGGCCGTCCGGGAGGCCCTTGATGACGCCCGCGACCTGGGCGGCCTCCAGAGCGGCCCAGATGTCGTCGTCGGAGGCGCCGGGGCGGGCGTAGAGCAGGTTGCCGCGCACGGTGTCGTGGAACATGTGGGTGTCCTGGGTCACGTAGCCGACCGCGGCCTCGAGCGACTCCAGGGTCACGTCGCGCACGTCGAGGCCGCCGACCTCGACGGAGCCGGAGCGTACGTCGTAGAGCCGCGCGATCAGGTGGGTGATCGTCGACTTCCCGGCGCCGGAGGGTCCGACCAGGGCGACCATCTCCCCCGGTTCAGCCGCGAAGTCGATGTCGGACAGCACCTCGCGCACCTCCCGACTCTCCGGGCGCGCGATCGTCTCCAGGGAGGCGAGCGAGACCTCGTCGGCACGCGGGTAGGTGAAGGCGACATGGCGGAACCGCACCGACGCAGCGTCGGCCGACACCTCGGCCGCGTCCGGCTTCTCCTTGATCAGAGAGGGCAGGTCGAGGACCTCGAAGACGCGGTCGAAGCTGACCAGCGCGGTCATCACGTCGATGCGTACGTTGGAGAGCGCCTGCAGCGGCCCCAGCAGCCTCACCAGCAGCAGACCGAGCGCGGTCAGGGTGCCGAGCGTGACGTCGCCCTGGATCACCATCCAGCCGCCGACGCCGTAGACCAGCGCGGTCGCCAGCGCCGGGACCACCTGCATGGTCGCCCCGAACAGCCGGGTCAGCAGCGCGATCCGGATCCCCAGGCGGCGTACGACATCGGCGCGCTCAGCGAAGGCGGCGTCCTCCTCCTCGCGCCGGCCGAAGAGCTTGAGCAGCAGGGCCCCGCCGACGTTGAACCGCTCGGTCATCGTCGTCGCCAGCGCCGCGTTGCCGTCCATCTGCTCGCGGGTCAGGCCGGCCAGCCGGCGCCCGACCCAGCGCGAGGTCAGGAACAGGATCGGGAACAGCGCGACGCACATCAGCGTCACCTGCCACGACAGCACCAGCATCGCGGCACCGACCACGACCAGCGAGATCAGGTTGGAGACGCTGTTGGACAGGGTCGAGGTGAAGGCCCGTTGCGCGCCGAGCACGTCGGTGTTCAGGCGGCTGACCAGCGCGCCGGTCTGTGCCCGCGTGAAGAAGGCCAGCGACTGGCGTTGGACGTGGCCGAAGACCTGGGTGCGCAGGTCGAAGATGAGTCCCTCGCCGATGCGGGTCGAGAGCCAGCCCGAGACGATCCCGAAGCACATGTCGACCACGGCCACCAACGCCATCGCCGCGGCCAGCCAGACCACCAGCGAGACGTTCTGCTTGAGCACACCGTCGTCGATGAGGCGCTGGGTCAGCAGCGGGGTCACCACCACGAGCGCGGCGTCGAAGACAGTGAACACCAGGAACGCGCTGATCAGGGCCCGGTGAGGCCCGGCGTAGGAGATGACGCGCTTCAGCGTGCCCTTCGGCAGCCCGCGCTGGAGAACCGTCCGGTCGGCACGCAGGTTGCGCATGATTCCGCCGCCGCCCATCGCCCCGCCGCTCGCACCGAAGCCTGGACCCATTTGTGACACCCCGTCACCTTAGTTCGCCCGGCCACGTTCGGCCGCCTCGGGACGGTTCGTCGAAATATGGTCAAAATCACCTCAGGTAGGTGACCAAGCGCTCTGTTGGTGGTATGAAGTGGAGCGCGTGTGTGCGCCGGTCTCCGGGGGCTGGATCAGGATTCGTCCAGACTGCCCTGAACCCGCGGGTTCATGCCCTGACTGTTCACCCCCACACCAGGTGCCCTGACATGACCCGACCACTCCTGGCCCGACTCCACCGAGCCGGTCCATGGTTCTGCAGTACCGCGATCCTCCTCTTCGTCGCGCTCTCCCCCGTCATCTTCGTCACCGCCTCCGGTGACCAGTGGTTCTGGCCGTGGATCCTCGCCGGCGTACCCGTCGTCGCCCTCACCCTGTGGCTCACCGCGATGGCCTACGACACCCCTGCCGAGGCGTCACCCCGGTTGGCCGAGGCGTCACCCCCGTCGGTCGAAGAGTCCGGCGCCCAGGCCGAAGCGTCACTTACGTCGGCCGAGGCGGCACCGGATGACACCTCGGCCGACGTGAGTGACGTGTCGGCCGACGTACCTGACCTTTCGGCCGACGCAGGTGACGTCTCGACCGACGTACCTGACGTCTCGGCAGGGAGGGGTGGGGATGCCGGGATGCGGGTGGCGGTGCTGTCGCTGTCGCGCAAGGTGCAGGCGTCGGCGCACCGGATCCAGGAGGAGTCGACGCGGATGGTGGCCAAGTTCCCGGCCGAGCCGGACGTGCTCGAGGCGGGGATGCGGGTCGACCATGCGGCGGCGCAGCAGGCGCGGCTGGCACAGAGCATCGCCACCCTATGCGGGGAGCAGCCCGGGCAGCACTGGCGTGACCCGCTCGCGATCGCCGACGTCGTACGTGGCGCGGCCGGCCGGATCACGGCCTACCGCCGGGTGCGGGTGGAGGGTGACCCGCCGGTCGCGGTCCAGGGTGCGTACGTCGAGCCGCTGATCCACCTCGTGGCCGAGCTCCTCGCCAATGCGACCCAGTCCTCGCCGCCGGCGACGGAGGTGCTGGTCACGATCCGTTCCGTACGCCGCGGCGCGGCCCTCGAGATCGACGACGCGGGCGTCGGCATGGACGAGACCAACCTGGCCTGGATGCGTGAGATCGCCTCGGGCACCCGGCAGGTCCGCCTGCACGACCTCGGCGAGATCCCGCAGACCGGCCTGGCGGTGGTCGGCACCTACGTACGCCGCCACGGGTTCCGCGTCGACCTGACCGAGTCCGTCCACGGCGGCCTGCGGGTCGCCGTGCTTGTCCCCGAGGCGATGACCACCCCGCTGAGCCCGGCCGCGCTCGAGCCCGTCGCGCCGCGTACGCCGACCTCGACCCCGGTCCCCGCCGCGCTCCTGACGAAGGCGCCGAAGGCACCACCCCCATCAACAACCCCGCCGGCCTGGCCCGTCCACAGCATCCCGAACGCACCCGATCCCGTCCCGGACCACGAGCAGAGCGAGCAGCGCGAGCCGTCGCTGTTCACCTCCGACGGCCTGCCGCAGCGCCGCTCGAAGCGCGGCCAGCGCTTCGCGACCGGACAGCAGCTCGCGGCGAGCCAGCCCGTCCCCGCGCGCCCGGAGCCGACCGCCGAGCAGGCGGGCGCCTGGATGAGCAGCTTCCTCAGCACCCCGGCCACACCCGCGGCCGGCACGACCATCCCCCACCAGGCCGTCGACCCCATGGACGGCAGCACCGCCGCGGAGACCGATTCCGCATCCGAGAACCACTGGAGGAACCATGACCGATGAGAACAGCTGGATGCTGGAGCTGGTCGCGGGAGTACGCGGCGTACGTCATGTCGTGGTCCTCTCCGCCGACGGGCTCGTCCGGGTCCGCACGAGCCACACCCCTCGCGAGGAGGCCGACAAGCTGGCCGCGGCGTGCGCCGGGCTGACCTCGCTCGGTCACGGGATCAGCCGCCAGTTCGGCGCCGACGCCCACCCTCGTCAGGTGATGGTCGAGTTCAACGGCGGCTTCCTGTTCATCCGGGGCGCCGGCGACGGCTCCCGGCTCGCGGTGGTCACCGAGATGAGCATCGACCCGGCGCTGGTCGCTCAGCAGATGCAGGCGACCGTCCTGATGCTCGGGGAGCGCGCCATGAGCACCCCGAGACGCTCGATCTGAGCAGATCCGAGCCGATGCCCGAGGCTTCTGACGACTACGTCGACCACCCGATCCGGTCCTACGTCCGGACGGGCGGTCGTGCCCGCCCGTCCCATCGGCTGACGCCGGCGACGCTCCTGATCGGCCACACCAGCCCGGCGGCCACGGACTCGTCGGTGGGCCGTCAGGAGCGCGAGGTCCTCTCCCAGTGCCTCGGCGTGATCTCCATGGCCGAGATGGCCGTCCATCTCGGCCAGCCGGTCAGCGTCCTGGCGGTGATCGCCTCGGACATGATCGACGCCGGCCTGATCGGCGTACGTCCCGACAGCGACACCCCCGCCGGCCCCTCCCGCGAAACCCTCCAGAAGGTCCTGCATGCTCTCAACCACCTCTGACAGCCACGGCCGAAGCGGAGCCCGAGGCGATCAGCACTATCTGGCGCCGACGGTCGTCGAGTCGGTCAAGATCCTGGTGGTCGGCTCCTTCGGAGTCGGCAAGACCACGCTGATCGGCTCGGTGAGCGAGATCGAGCCACTGCGCACCGAGGAGACGATCACCCAGGCCAGCGAGGGGATCGACGAGGTCGCGGCGACGCCGGAGAAGACGACGACCACGGTCGCGATGGACTTCGGCCGGATCACCCTGACCGACGAGATCGCGCTCTACCTGTTCGGCACCCCTGGGCAGCGCCGCTTCTGGGACCTGTGGTCCGGCCTCGCCGAGGGCGCCGCGGGTGCCCTGGTCCTGGTCGACACCCGCCGGCTGGCCGACTCCTTCGAGGTGCTGGACCAGCTCGAGACGCGTACGTCCCTGCCGTTCGTGGTCGCGATCAACCAGTTCCCCGGCGCGCCGAACTACGAGCCCGACCAGATCCGCACGGCGCTCGACCTCGATGACGAGACCCCGATCGTGGTGTGCAACGCCAAGAACCGCAACGCCTGCGCCCGAGCGCTCGCCGCGCTCGTGCGCCACGCCCTGAAGACGCACTGACCCCCGATCTACGACCGACAGGCACTCCTCGCGATGACTCCCACCCGCACCGTACGTCTCGCCGACCTCACCGACCTCGTCCAGGCGCCCGAGACCGTCGGGCCCCGCGCGCGAGAGGTGCATCAACGGCTCCGGGCCGAGTGGGGCCCGGTCGCCCCCGGCGAGCTCTCCCCCGGCGTACGCCTCTGGTTCGCGATGGGCTACGCCGAGTTCAGCGAGGTCATCCGCAACGAAGAGGTCTTCTCCCGCAACGGCGACAACTGGAGCGCGGTGCAGGAGGGCAAGATCCTGCCGGACATGCCGATCTACCCCTTCGTGACCACCCGGCAGAACTCATTCCACAACGACGGCGAGCTCCGCCGGCGGCTGCGCTCGCCGGTCGACCGGGCGCTCTCGCGGGTCGACGAGCACGGCTACGCCGCGAAGGTACGCAGCATCTGCAACGAACTCGTCGACGACATGCTCGAGCGCGGCGAGGCCGATCTGGTCCAGGACTACGCCGTCCTGATCCCGCTGCTGTCGGTCGCCGCGATGTTCGGCATGGGCCACGAGGTCGGCGACTCGATGCGCAAGGCCGCCCACAAGGTCCTCGGTGGCGGCCAGCTCGCCCAGGAGGGGGTGATCGAGCTGGCCGTGGAGATCGTCGACCACATCGCCAAGCGCCGCAGGGAGCCCCAGGACGACGTCACCTCGCACCTGATCGACGACCCGGGCCTGTGGGACGACAACGAGGTCATGGAGGCGATGATCGTGATGATCATCGCCGGCAACGAGCTGACCATCGCGACCATCACCCAGACCCTGCTGCTGATGCTCTCCGACGAGCGTTTCGCCGGCCGGCTGCGCGGCGGCCGCCTCGACGTCGATCAGGCCATCGAGGAGGTCATGTGGCGCGACCCACCCTGCTACAACATCACCCCGCGGTTCGCGCTGCGCGACGTCGAGCTCGGCGGTCAGCTGATCCGTAAGGGCGACGCCGTGGTGCCGTGCATCGCGGCCGCCAACGTCGACCCGCTGATGACGGGCGGCGACCCGTGGCTGGAGATCGGCAACCGCGCCCACATGTCGTGGAGCGCAGGCCCCCACTCCTGCCCCGCCCAGCGGCCCGGCACCATCATCGTCCAGGCGGCCGTACGCACCGTCCTGGAGCGTCTCCCCGAGGTCTCCCTCGCGGTGCCGGCCGACCAGGTCGAGCGCAACACCGACTCGCTCTCCTACCGCTACCCGACCTCGATGTCGGTGACGTTCGTCCGAACGCTGACCTGAGCGTCAGGCGAGCGAGACCAGGTCGGCGTACTCCTCGTTCCACAGGTCCTCGACGCCGTCAGGGAGGATGAGCACCTTGTCGGGCTCCAGCGCGTGCACGGCGCCCTCGTCGTGGGTGACCAGCACGATCGCGCCCTCGTAGCGGCGGATCGCGTTGAGCACCTCCTCGCGGGAGGCCGGGTCGAGGTTGTTGGTGGGCTCGTCGAGCAGGAGCACGTTGGCGGCGGAGACGACCAGGGAGGCCAGCGCCAGCCGGGTCTTCTCGCCACCGGAGAGCACCCCGGCCGGCTTGTGCACGTCGTCACCGCTGAAGAGGAACGCCCCCAGGACGGTGCGCGCCTCGGTGTCGGTGAGCTGCGGCGCCGCGGACTGCATGTTCTGCAGCACCGACCGCTTGGTGTCGAGGGTCTCGTGCTCCTGGGCGTAGTAGCCGACCTTGAGCCCGTGACCCGGCACGACCTGCCCGGTGTCGGGCTGGTCGACGCCGGCGAGGATGCGCAGCATCGTGGTCTTGCCGGCGCCGTTGAGCCCGAGGATGACCACCCGGGTCCCGCGGTCGATCGCCAGGTCGACGGCGGTGAAGACCTCGAGCGCGCCGTACGACTTCGACAGGTCGTTGGCGGTGAGCGGCGTCTTGCCGCTCGGCGCGGGTGAGGGGAACTTGATCGCCGCGACCTTCTCCTGCTGCCGCTCGCCCTCGACGCCCGCCATGATCTTCTCGGCGCGCTTGAGCATGCTCTGCGCGGCGGTCGCCTTGGTGGCCTTGGCGCGCATCTTGTTGGCCTGGTCGGTGAGCGTCTTGGCCTTGTTCTGCGCGTTCATCAGCTCGCGCTTGCGACGGGCCTCGTCGGTCTCGCGCTGGGTCAGGTACTGCTTCCACGGCATGTTGTAGATGTCGATCACCTCGCGGTTGCCGTCGAGGTGGAAGACCTTGTTGACCGTCTGGGCGAGCAGGTCGTTGTCGTGGGAGATCACGATGAAGCCACCCTTGTAGGACTTCATCCAGTCGCGCAGCCAGATGATCGAGTCGGCATCGAGGTGGTTGGTCGGCTCGTCGAGGATGAGCACCTCGGCCGACGAGAAGAGAATGCGCGCCAGCTCGACCCGGCGTCGCTGACCACCGGAGAGCGTCTTCAGCGGCTGGGTCATGATCCGGTCGGGGATGCCGAGCGACTGGGCGATCTGCAGAGCCTCGGTCTCGGCGGCGTAGCCACCGCCCGCGTCGAGCTCGTCGTGGGCGCGCTGATAGCGCTTCATCGCCTTCTCGCGGACGTTCGGATCCTCGGAGCCCATCTCCTCCTCGGCGATCCGCATGCGGCGTACGGCATCATCGAGCCCTCTTGCGGAGAGGATGCGGTCCTTGGCGATCACCTCGGGATCGCCGACCCGCGGGTCCTGGGGCAGATAGCCGATCTCACCGGTGTTGGACACCGTTCCGGAGGCAGGCAAGTGGTCGCCGGCGAGCACCTTCGTCAGGGTCGTCTTCCCAGCGCCGTTGCGGCCTACGAGCCCGACCTTGTCGCCGGGTCCGACTCGGAATGTGACGTTCTCCATCAAAAGTCTGGCGCCGACGCGGACTTCTAGGTCATGGGCAGTGATCATCTCCGTCACTAGTGTATGGGCGGGGCACTCGGTCCCACACATCACCACCTCCAGGGGGACAAGATGCGGTTCAACCCGAAGGCCAGACTCGACACCAGCCGGACCTCTGGCGGCGGTGGCGGTGGCGGGTTCGGTGGGGGTGGCGGCCGGATCCCGATCCCCGGCGGCAAGGCGAGCGGCGGCATCGGCACCGTCATCGTGCTGCTGCTCTTCTTCCTCATCACCCAGTGCACCGGCGTCGGCCCGCAGGTCCTCGGCGACAGCGGAGGCTCGACCTCGGTGGGCACCGGCACCTTCGGCGGCATGCAGGCGGCCGACGGCGGCGAGACCGGCGACTTCGGGTCGTGCCAGACCGGCGAGGACGCCAACAACGACGAGAACTGCGCCTTCGTCGCCCTCGAGAACTCGATGACCGGCTACTGGGACTCCCAGCGCGACCTCGCCGGCCGGTTCCAGCCCGAGCAGGCGGTCGTCATCTTCTCCGACCAGGTCCAGACCGGCGGCTGCGGCTCCGCGTCGAGCTCCGTCGGCCCGTTCTACTGCCCGGCCGACCAGACGATCTACCTCGACCCGACATTCTTCGACTCGATCTTCGAGCAGCTCGGCGGGCAGGACACCACCTTCGTACGCGCCTACGTGCTCGCCCACGAGTACGGACACCACATCCAGAACCTGCTCGGCACCATGGGCCAGGTGCGCACCCAGCAGGGTCCCGAGTCCGACGCGGTGCGCCTCGAGCTGCAGGCCGACTGCTACGCCGGCATGTGGACCGCCGCCGCGGAGAGCGACGAGTTCATCGAGGACATCACCGACCAGGACATCTCCGAGGGCATCTCGGCCGCCAAGACCGTCGGCGACGACCACATCCAGTCCCGGACCACCGGCCGCGTGGACACCTCGCAGTACACCCACGGCTCCTCCGAGCAGCGGATCGCCTGGTTCAGGAAGGGCCTGACCACCCCCGACTCGATCGCCGGCTGCGACACGTTCAAGGCTCGGGATCTCGACAACCCGTAGGCCCCGGGCGGGATACCCGGTTAACCGGGTATCCCCGCACTTCTCAGGCATTGCAACACCCGAGAAGTGCAGGGATTGCCTGAGTCGTGTTGCAGATGTGACGCATGTGACCCGCGCGGCTCACATCTCGAGCAGCGCCTCAACCAATGGCGCCTGCTTCTGCAGGGTCCGCAGGTGAGGCGCGACGGCGGGGTGGCGGAACTTCGCGAGCAGCGGTCCCTCCCCCGGCTTGATCCGGCTCAGCGCCCACTCGGCGCGGCTCAGCGCGGTGTAGACGGCGCTGATCTGCGCACCGAGCGTCACCTCGTCGCGCGTCGCGACGCCGGAGGGAAGCCCCAGGACGTACGCCTCCAGCAGCGGCTCGAACGACTCCCGGGCGTGCAGCAGATAGAGCCCGAGGTCACCACCGACCGGGCCGTGTCCGAGGCTCGACCAGTCGATAGCGATCAGCCGCTCGCCGTCGTCGGTGCGGCCGAGGAGGTTCTGCGGCGCCGGGTCCCCGTGTTGGGCGACCTGGGGGAGCTCGTCGAGGAGATTGGTGAAGCGCCCGCGTCGCTCCCAGAGGGTGTGGGCGATGTCCGCGGCGGTCGTACGCATCATGGTCGGCCAGCCGCCGTTGTACTCCACCCGCGCGATCCGGTCGCGGAACTGGTCGCGCGCCAGCCAGCGCGCCTCACCCAGGTCCGCGCCGGCGAAGCGGCCCATCGATAGTGCCGCGAAGAGCCCGGAGTTGGCGGCGTCCTCGACCCAGTCGCTGGTCAGGGTGATGCCCTCGTCGTCCTCGGCGACGCTCGTACGCGCGCCGATCATGCCCTGGGTGTCGTCGACCAGCCCCGAGGTGGCGACGTCCGCCGCCCGCCGCCAGTAGGCGAAGTGCCGCCGGCGGCTCAGCTCGGCCGGATCGTAAGCCCCCGGCTGCGCGAGCCGCTTGACCACGACCGGCTCCTGCTCCTCGCCCACAGCAGTGCGCCAGACCCCCAGCGTGGAGGGTCCGGTGCCGCCGGGAAGGACGAGCCACCCTGGGTCGGGCTGCCACATGCTTGCCAAAGTAGCGCATCCTCGCAGGTCGCAGCGGCACTCACCGCCGGGATGCGACGACGGGATGCTGAGTTTGATCCTGGGGCCGATATGGTTGAGCCGATGTCCGAGACTGACTACTGCGAGCTGTGTGACCTGCCGAAGTCACAGTGCATCCATGGGCGGCCCCCGGCCCCGCCCGCTCCGGCTCCAGTGAAGAAGCCGACAACCCGGGTGCGCAAGACCACGACGAGCTCGACGGCCGCCGCGCCGAAGGTCGTCACCAAGTCCGCTCCCCGCAAGTGGACCCCGCCGGCCGCCTTCGCGCCGCTCATCCTCGAGATCCTCGAGAACGCGGGCGGCTCGATGTCCGCCGACGCCGTCCTCGACGAGCTCGAGAGCCAGCTGGGCGACAGCCTCCTCCCCGGCGACTTCGAGACCACCCCGGAAGGCGAGCTCCGCTGGCGATACGCAGCGCGACGCGCCCGCCAGACGCTCCTGACCGACGGATCGATGGTCAAGGGCTCGCCGGGAGTCTGGCAGCTCCCCTGACGCGGAGGCGTCAGCTGTCGGCGTTGAGGACCTCGATCCGCACCTTCTGGGCGTCCTCGATCGCCTGATCCAGCACCGCCCGGTTGGGGTCCTGCACGGCCAGCCACGGTCCGGTGACCTCGAGCGACGCCAGCCGCCGGTCCTCGAGCACGTCGTCGACACCGCCGTGGTCGCCGCCGGTGACCAGCGGGCCGCGCAGCCCGTTCAGGATCCGGGCCGCGTGCTCGGCCGCCGCCTCGTACGCAGCGCTGGCCTGGTTGGCCCGGCGCCGGGCGAAGCGCTGCTGGCTCCAGCCGCCCGCCTTGGTCTTCCCCTGGACGTGCCGCCGCCCGATCTTGTGGTCGGCGATCTCGCCGCCGCTCATCCGGGCGATCGCGAAGCCGCCCTTGCGCACCAGCAGCAGGCCCCAGTCCCGCGGCGCCGCCGCGGCGGCGATGAACGCCTCGACCTCGGCCGGCCCGGCGTAGGACTTCTCGAACGGCAGCGCCGCGATGAACGAGGAACCGTCGGCCGCGGCACCGGTCAGCGCACCGGAGTCGACCGCGAGCCGGGTCTCGCCGTGGCGCCCGGCGAAGTTGTCGACCCAGCGCTGGATCCGAGCGACCGGGACGGCGACGTTGGGCATGTCCGTACGCTACCGGTCCAGGCCACGCAGCAGTCGAGGCGGCGCAATGTGCCGGTAGGCGTCCTCGCAGATCTCGGCGACCTCGTCCCAGTCGACGTCACCGTCGAGCCGCATGCCGACCCAGCCGCGGCCACCGACGTAGGGAGGCACGAAGAACCGCTCGGGATCGTCACCGACGACCTCGGCCTGCACCCCCGCTGCAGCCGCCGCCCACAGATGCGGCTCGTCGCGCCCGTGATGTCCCTGCGGCCACAGCATCACGAACTGCTTCTTCACGAAGAACCCGGGCGAACCATGAGTGACCCGCTCGGCGCTGTCCGGGAACCCGAGGCAGATCTCCCGGACCCGCTCGGTCAGCTCGGTCGGTGTCATGTGCCCATCATCCGACTTCTCGGATCACTCAGGCTTCGGCCAGACGAGCTCGAACTGCTCCATCACGACTGGCATGTCCTCGCTGAACTCGTGGTCGGGACCGGCGAACTCGGTGAAGAAGCGTTCGTGCACCTCGCGCCAGTAGTCGAGCGACAGGTCGCCCTCGCCTTCCAGCCGGGCGAACTCCTCAGGGACGTCCCGGAACGGGGCGACGTCGACCTGGGTGGTGGCGATCAGGGCCCGCGGGTGACCGGAACCGTCGAGGATGATGCTCATGCCACCGACGGTCGGGAGCGGCTCGTCTCCGTTCTCGAAGTCCCACTGCGCAGTGGCCGTCGCGGTCTTCACCCCCTCGAGAACGAGCTCGAGCAGACCGTCGGCCTCCTCCGGCGTACCACCGAAGGCCCAGGCCGGCGGCTGCAGCGCCTCCAGCGGCGATGCCCCGAAGTAGCCGGGCGCGGCGCTGAGGTGGGCGTGGTGCTTCACGTCGTCCCAGAACGCGGCGATGTCAGCCTCCTGCTGGGAGTCGGACACGGGGGCCTCAGGCTCAGGGATCGTGGCGTCGTCGCTCATAGGCGACACTCAATCACAGTTCGCGTTAGCCGTGCCGGGACTCGACGGAGGTACGCGGCGTGGCTGATCGCGCGGTCACCAGGCGTGCCTCGACGCGCCAGCCGAGGCCGGCGTAGAGGGGCTCGCCCATCTCGCTGGCGACCAGAAGACCATGGATGGCACCGGCCTCCCGGGCGGCAGCGACGAGCAGGCTCATCACCGCGCCGCCGAGACCGCGGCGTCGGTGGTCGGGCTCGGTCTGGATCCGGTCGGCGACGGCGTCGGCGCCGATGACGGCGATCCGCCCGCCGGCCGCGACAGCATCGCCCGCGCTGACCGTCACGGTGATGACGCCGCCGTCGCGCTCCACCTCGGCGCGGTAACCCTCCGGAAGCCGCTTGGACGCGTGGTCCGCGAGGTCGATCGACATCAGCGTCTCCTCGCCATCGTTGGCCACCAGCCCGGCCTCGACGAACCAGGGACGTACGCCCGCGGGCGACTCGGTCACCACTGATAACCACGCCTCGGGCGTGGCCCGGGCGGTGTCGACGAGCCCGGCGAGCGTGTCCGCGTCGTCGGTCGCCACCCACTCGACCCGCCGCCCTGGCTCCCCCACCTCCACGCGTACGCCTCCGGGCACCGCCGCAGGGCGTGGGAAACCCCGCGCGTAGGCCCAGCCGCGGGCCCACCGGGAGACCAGGTCCGCAAGGTCGGTGTCCCCCGCGGCAGCGGAAAGCGCGGCCTGACGGCCGCGGTACCACTCCCCCAGCACCGTCGCGACCAGCACGGCGACGGCCAAGCCGAACGCCAGCGGATCCAGGGTGAACAGCCCGATCACCGCGAGTCCCACCGCGGCGATGTACCCGAACCAGATCCGACCAGGAGCCTCCACGTCCGCGGAGCCTACCCGGCTGGGTCTACCTGGCTGGGCCGATCCGCTCCCGCAACGTCGCCACCCCTGGTCCATCGAGATCCGCCAGCGCGACCGACCGGCCGGAGAGCGCCATGGCCAGGGCCTCGCTGGGACCGGCGACCTCTTCGGCCGAGCCGTCGGCCGCAGTCCAGGACCAGTCCTGGTCGGTCGCGCGCAGCGCGAGCCCGTCGAGCCGTCCGGCCGGGACCACCCCGAGCGAGGCCTGCTTGGTCGGCAGCCAGTCGAGCACCGCGCGCCAGTCCTCGAGCGGGACGTCGGTGTCGAGACCGAGCGGCCGGGTGCAGTCACGCAGGTGGATGCAGTGGTCGGTGAACTGCCCCATCGGACCGACGCCGGGCGCCGGCACCCGCTTGGTGGCGTACGTCCTCAGCATCCCGGTCAGCTCGGCGACCGGCCGACGCGCCTGCTCCTCGGCGATCGCGGCCGAGGCCCGGTCGATGGAGCCTCGGGCCAGCAGCGTGCGCCACAGCAGCCGCCCGATCCCGACCGAGAACGGCATCGCGCTGTGCCCCAGCACCTCCCTCACCGTCCAGGCCGAGCAGAGGCTCTGCGTCTCCAGCTGGGACTCGTCGAGGCCGTCGAAGAAGTCGGCGAGCAGGCGGCGGTTGGCTGCGGTGCGGGCGGCTACGTCCATGCCTCCATCGTGTCAGGCCGCCGCCTCCGCGACAGGCTCCACCACCGGCTTCGTCCCGGCGTACACGTCCCGGTCGATCTCGTCCGCGCCGTGCGCCACCAGCAGAGCGACCATGGTGTCTCCGTTCACGTTGAGGAACGTACGCAGGATCCCGGTGAACCAGTCCACCGCGATGAGCAGCCCGGCGGCCTCGATGGGCAGGTCCAGGGACGTGGCCAGGAAGATCGCGACGACCGGGAACCCACCGGGCACGGTGATCGTGCCGATGTTGAGCAGCACCGCGAGCGCCATCCCGAGCGCGATGTCGCCCGGGGAGAGCGAGACGCCGGAGGCCTGGGCGAGGAAGAGCACCACGATCGTGTAGTTGAGCACCGCGCCGCACGAGCCCATCGTCATCCCCAGGCAGAGCGTGAAGTCCGCGACCCGCTTCGAGATCCCGAACTTCTCGACCGCGTTCTTCAGCACCGTCGGGAAGGTGACTGCCGACGACGTCGTGGTGACGGCCACGACGGTCTGTTCGGCGAGCTTCGCAGGCAGGCGCAGCGGGTTGAGCCGGGTGACGGCGACGACCACGACGACGTAGAGGGCGGAGATGATCACCACGCCGGCCAGGGTCGTGCCCAGATAGGCGAGCGCGGTGGTGACCACCCCGAAGCCGACGCGGCCGGCGAGGTCGGCGAGGAGGCAGAAGACGCCGATGGGCGCCAGGAACATGACGTACCTGATCATCAGCAGGACGATCGCCTGGATCTGCTCGAAGAAGGTGAGCACGACGGTCGGGCCGTTCATCGCGGTGTAGCGGTTGAGCGCGAGGCCGAAGATCAGGGCGAAGACGATGATCGGCACCATCGCCCCGGTGGCCATCGCCTCGACCACGTTGGTGGAGACGAACCCGGTCACGGTCTGCTGCCAGCCGACCGCGGTCGCCGCGGCCGAGTCTGTCAGGGTCGGGTCGAGCTCGCCGTCATAGCGCATCCCCGAGCCCGGCTGGATCAGCTCGGCGAGCCCCCAGCCGACGAAGGCGGCGACCACCGCGAACCCCAGCATCCAGCCGAAGGTCGCCCCGGCCAGCCTGCCGGCACCCGCCCCGGTCATCGCGCCCGTCGCGACGATCACCGACGAGGCGACCAGCGGGACGATCGACATCTGGATCAGCCGGATGAAGATGTCACCGACGAACTTGAGGTTCGCCGCCCACTCCCCCACCACCAGGCCGAAGACGATGCCGGCGACCGCACCGACGAGGATCAGGACGGCTGGGGACTTCAAGACCTTCATCGGGTCTCCTAAGCGTCGGGGACGGTGGATCCCGGACGCTAGCGAGGCCGCGTACGCCGCCGGTTAAGCCGTCGTCACCGGCACGTTTCCCACGACAAACCAGTGGTCCCGGCTGGGGCGGGGTGAATACCATTGATGTCATGCGCGAGACCACGATCTGCAACCACCTGGGCCGACCGGTCCAGGACGTGGAGTTTGCGCGCTCGGAGCCGCAACGAACGTAGGTGCTCACCGCATCCACCAGGGCCGCTCCGATCGAATCGGAAGCGGCCCTTCTCATGTCCAGCAGCATCACCAGGAGGTGAACGAGATGGAGATCATCACACTCTTCGGAGAGGGCAACAGCTCGAAGACCTACGAGCTGACGCTGAAGCACCCGACTCCCCGGACCGACGAGTGGGCCTGCGTGGGCGAGGACCCGGAGCTCTTTCATCCCGAGGACCTCACCCAGCTCGCCGAGGCGCAGCAGGTCTGCGCCGACTGCCCGATGCGGCAGACCTGCCTCGAGCTCGGGACCGCCCGGCGGGAGTGGGGAGTCTGGGGCGGTGTTCTCCTGGAGAGCGGCAAGCCGCGGGACACCCCCAGAACTCCGGGCCGGAAGCCTTACAAGCGCAGCCAGGAAGCGATCGCGAGGGCTAGAAGAGTTGCCTGAAATGACCTGGGAGTCCTGAGGTCACCCAGTGACCTCAGGACTCCCACGTCGGGCGAACCCTCAGACGTTGAACCCGAGAGCGCGCAGCATCTCGCGGCCGTCGGGGGTGATCTTGTCCGGGCCCCACGGCGGCATCCAGACCCAGTTGATGTGTACGTCGTTGACCATGCCCTCCAAGGCCTGCGAGGTCTGGTCCTGGATGACGTCGGTCAGCGGGCAGGCCGCCGAGGTCAGCGTCATGTCGATGACCACGTTGGAGTGGTCCTCGATGTGCAGACCGTAGATCAGGCCCAGGTCGACGACGTTGATGCCGAGCTCGGGGTCGACGACGTCCTTCATCGCCTCCTCGACGTCCTCGATCTTCAGGCTCGCGCCCTCGACCGTGGACGTACGCATCCCCTGCCACTCCGGGGCCTCGTGACCGTGGCCATGGCCGTGGCCGGAGTGGTCATGACCGGAGTGGTCATGACCCGCGTGGTCGTGTCCCGCGTGATTGTGCTCAGCGTGGTCGGTCTCAGTCATCAGTTCTCCTCAGCGACAGTCTTCGCGGCGGCATCTTTCCAGGCCATCCACGACAGCAGCGCGCACTTGATCCGGGCGGGGAACTTGGCGACGCCCGCGAAGGCGATGCCGTCCTCCAGAATGTCCTCGTCGGGCTCCACCTGGCCCTTGCCCTGCATCAGCCGCAGGAACTCCTCGTGGATGACCATCGCCTCATCCACCGTCTTGCCGACGACCAGGTCGTTGAGCACGGAGGCCGACGCCTGCGAGATGGAGCAGCCGAGGGCGTCGTAGGAGATGTCCTCGATCTTGCCGCCGGCCACGTGGAGCCGCAGGGTGATCTCGTCACCGCAGGTGGGGTTGACGTGGTGAACCTCCGCCTCGAAGGGGTCGCGAAGACCCTTCCCGTGCGGGTTCTTGTAATGGTCCAGGATGATCTCCTGGTACATGCTCTCGAGGTTCGCGGCAGTCATCACTTGTCCAACTTGAAGAACGTGCGTACGTATTCCAACCCCTCGACCAGCGCGTCGATCTCGGCGGGCGTGGTGTAGAGGTAGGACGACATCCGGTTGGAGGCCTGTACGCCGAACCGCTGGTGGGCAGGCTTGGCGCAGTGGTGCCCGGCGCGAATGGCGACGCCCTTGGAATCGAGGACCTGGGCCACGTCATGCGGGTGCACCCCGTCGAGCTCGAAGGAGATCGCGCCGCCGCGCTTGGCCGCGTCGGACGGGCCGAGCACGGTCACGCCCGGCACGGTCGCGAGGCGCTCGAGCGCGTAGGCCGTGATCGCCTGCTCGTGGGCGTGGACGTTCTCCATGCCGACGTGCATGAGGTATTCCAGCGCCGCACCGAGACCCACTGCCTCGGCGATCGGCGGAGTTCCGGCCTCGAACTTGTGCGGGATTGGCGCGTAGGTCGACTTCTCCATCGTGACCGTGGCGATCATCTCGCCACCGCCGAGGAACGGCGGCAGCGCCTCGAGCGCGGCACGCCGGCCCCACAGGACGCCGATGCCGGTCGGGCCGACGACCTTGTGGCCGGTGAAGGCGAGGAAGTCGGGACGCTCCTCCTCGGCCATGCCGGCCAGGTCGATCGGCAGCACCGGGGCGGCCTGCGCGGCGTCGACGACGACGAGCGCACCGACCTCGTGAGCCTTGCGGGCGATCTCGGCGATCGGGTTGATCGTGCCGAGCATGTTGGAGACCCAGGTCAGCGCGACGATCTTGGTCGCCGGCGTGATCAGCTCGTCGATGTTCGACAGGTCGAGGTCACCGGAGTCGGTGAGCCCGAACCACTTCAACGTCGCACCCGCGCGCTGCGTGGCGAGCTGCCACGGAACGATGTTGGAGTGGTGCTCCATCTCGGTGGTGACAACCACGTCGCCGGCGGCCAGGGGCACGGTGTTGGCGACCAGATTGAGCGCCTCGGAGGCGTTCTTGGTGAAGATCACCTCGTCGCGCTCGGGCGCGCCGAGGAAGCGCGCGACGGTGTCGCGCGCCCCCTCGAACGCCTCAGTGGCCTCGGCACCCAGGTGGTGCATCGCCCGGGCGATGTTGGCGTTGTGCCGCTCCAGGTGGTCGACCATGGTGTCGATCACGATCTGCGGCTTCTGCGAGGTGTTGGCGCTGTCGAGATAGACCAGCGGGGTCTCGCCGCCGTCGAAGGTGCGCTCCAGGATCGGGAAGTCCTTGCGGACCAGATCCAGGTCGGGCAGCAGACCCTTCATGTCAGACCCCTGCCGCGACGTACTTCTCGTAGCCGTTGGCCTCCAGCTCCTCGGCCAGGTCCGGGCCACCCGACTCCGCGATCCGGCCAGCCACGAAGACGTGCACGTGGTCAGGCTTGATGTAGCGCAGGATGCGGGTGTAGTGGGTGATCAGCAGGACCGACTTGCCATCGCGGGCGCGGAAGTCGTTGATCCCCTCGGAGACGACCTTGAGCGCGTCGATGTCGAGGCCGGAGTCGATCTCGTCGAGCAGCGCGAAGGCCGGGTCGAGGATATCGAGCTGGGCGATCTCGTGGCGCTTCTTCTCGCCACCGGAGAAGCCCTCGTTGACCGAGCGCTGCGAGAAGGTCGGGTCCAGGTGCATCTTGTTCATCGCACCGTTGACGTCCTTGACCCACGTACGCAGCTTGGGGGCCTCGCCGTCCAGCGCCGTCTTCGCGGTGCGCAGGAAGTTGGCCACGCTCACGCCGGGGACCTCGACCGGGTACTGCATCGCGAGGAACAGACCAGCCTTGGCCCGCTCGTCGACGGACATCTCCAGGACGTCCTCACCGTCGAGGGTGACGGTGCCGCCGGTGATGGTGTACTTCGGGTGGCCGGCGATCGAGTAGGCAAGCGTCGACTTGCCCGAGCCGTTGGGGCCCATGATCGCGTGGGTCTCGCCGGAGTTGATCGTCAGGGTCACGCCCTTGAGGATCTCCTTGGCACCGTCCTCGGTGCTCACCGAGACCGTGAGGTCCTTGATCTCAAGCGTGCTCATGCGATTGCGTCCTTCTCGATAAGAATGTTGATGTTTTTGGCGAGCTCGGCCTCGACCGTGCTGGTCAGCTTCTCCTCGAGCTCGGGGACACCGATCTGACGGATCAGGTCGTTGAAGAAGCCGTGCACGACCAGACGCTTGGCCTCGGTCTCGGAGATGCCGCGGCTCTGCAGGTAGAAGAGCTGCTCGTCGTCGAACCGGCCGATCGCCGACGCGTGACCCGCGCCCTCGATCTCGCCGGTCTCGATCTCCAGGTTGGGCACGGAGTCGGCCCAGGCACCGTCGGTGAGGATGAGGTTGCGGTTCTCCTCGTACGTCTCGATGCCTTCGGCCTCCTTGCGGATCAGCACGTTGCCGATCCAGACCGCGTGGGCCTTCTCGCCCTGCAGCGCGCCCTTGTAGACCACGTGGGACTTGGTCTTCGGGGCGGTGTGGTCGACGAAGAGACGGTGCTCGATGTGCTGGCCGGCGTCGGCGAAGTAGAGGCCGAGCGACTCCACGGAGCCACCGGGGCCGGAGTACTCCGCCGAGAAGTCGTGGCGCACCACGTCGCCGCCGAAGCTCACCGAGACGTGCTTGAGGTTGGCGTCGCGGCCGACCTTGGCGTGCTGGGTGGAGAGGTGGACGGCGTCGTCGGCCCAGTCCTGGACGGAGACGACGGTGAGGTCGGCGCCGTCCTCGACGACGATCTCGATGTTGTCGGCCACGACGGCAGAGCCTTCGAAGACCAGCACGACGGTCGCCTTGGCGAACTTCTCCGCCACGATCACCGCGTGACCGGCGCCGGCGGTCTCCGAGCCGGTGCCGTGGTGGCGGATCACGGTCGCGCCCTCGACGACGGTGTCGGTCGGGATTCGCACGACGGTCGCGCCGGTGCTGGCCGCCCAGGCCCGCGCCGAGACGCGGTCGGTCGGGATCAGACCCGAGCTGCCGCGTACGGCATCGTCGGCCGCCACGGTCTCGACGGTCACGCCCGCGGCCGCCTCGACCTCCACCTTGGTCGCACCGTCGGCGAACGGGGCGTCGTTGTGGATGCCCTTGAGGCGCTTGAGCGGGGTGAACCGCCAGATCTCCTCGCGACCCTTCGGTACCTCGTGCGCCTCGACGTCGAAAGAGCCTTCCGGGTGGAGGTGGGACTCGACCTTGTCGAGCTCCAGAGCCTCCTGCACAGCTGCGGTCATCAGCCGACCGCTCCTTCCATCTGCAGTTCGATCAGGCGGTTGAGCTCGAGGGCGTACTCCATCGGGAGCTCCTTGGCGATCGGCTCGACGAAGCCGCGCACGATCATCGCCATCGCCTCGTCCTCGGCCATGCCGCGGGACATCAGGTAGAACAGCTGGTCGTCGGAGACCTTCGAGACCGAGGCCTCGTGACCCATCGAGACGTCGTCCTCACGGATGTCGACGTAGGGGTAGGTGTCCGAACGGGAGATCTGGTCGACCAGGAGCGCGTCGCAGAGCACGTTGGACTTCGAGCCGTGCGCGCCCTCGTTGATCTGGATCAGGCCGCGGTAGGACGTGCGGCCACCGCCACGCGCCACGCTCTTCGACAGGATGGACGAGGAGGTGTTCGGAGCGGCGTGCACCATCTTGGCGCCCGCGTCCTGGTGCTGGCCCTCGCCAGCGAAGGCGATGGAGAGCGTCTCGCCCTTGGCGTGCTCACCCATCAGGTAGACCGCCGGGTACTTCATGGTCACCTTGGAGCCGATGTTGCCGTCGACCCACTCCATGGTCGCGCCCTCTTCGCAGACGGCGCGCTTGGTGACCAGGTTGTAGACGTTGTTGGACCAGTTCTGGATGGTCGTGTAGCGAACGCGGGCGTTCTTCTTCACGATGATCTCGACGACCGCGGAGTGCAGCGAGTCGGACTGGTAGATCGGCGCGGTGCAGCCCTCGACGTAGTGAACGTAGGAGCCCTCGTCGGCGATGATCAGGGTGCGCTCGAACTGGCCCATGTTCTCGGTGTTGATCCGGAAGTAGGCCTGCAGCGGGATGTCGACGTGGACACCCTTGGGCACGTAGATGAAGGAGCCACCCGACCACACGGCGGTGTTCAGCGCGGCGAACTTGTTGTCGCCGACCGGGATCACCGTGCCGAAGTACTCCTGGAAGATCTCCGGGTGCTCCTTGAGCGCGGTGTCGGTGTCGAGGAAGAGCACGCCCTGGGCCTCGAGGTCCTCGCGGATCGAGTGGTAGACGACCTCCGACTCGTACTGCGCGGCGACACCGGCAACGAGGCGCTGCTTCTCCGCCTCCGGGATGCCGAGCCGGTCGTAGGTGTTCTTGATGTCCTCGGGCAGGTCCTCCCACGAGGTGGCCTGCTTCTCCGACGAGCGCACGAAGTACTTGATGTTGTCGAAGTCGATGTCCGAGAGGTCGGAGCCCCAGGTGGGCATCGGCTTGCGGCCGAAGAGCTTGAGGCCCTTCAGGCGCAGGTCGAGCATCCACTGCGGCTCAGACTTCTTGCCGGAGATGTCGCGGACGATGGCGTCGTTGAGACCGCGCTGTGCCGCGGCGCCGGCGACATCCGAGTCGGACCAGCCGAACTCGTACTTGCCGATGCCCTTCAGCTCGGGGTTGAGCTCCTCGATGGAGGTCATGTCGTGACCTGCTCCTTCTTCTTCGAAACTTCGCCGGGACCGGAGGATCCAGGAGGGATGTGCGTCGTGCAGACTCCGTCGCCGTGGGCGATGGTGGCCAAGCGTTGTACGTGGGTGCCGAGCAGCTTCGCGATCGCCTCTGTCTCCGCCTCGCAGAGCTCGGGGAACTCCTGGGCGACGTGGGCGACCGGGCAGTGCTGCTGGCACAGCTGCTCACCTGCGTCATGGCCGTTGATCAGCGGCAGCTCCCTGACGGA
The DNA here is from genome assembly GCF_045207335.1 of Nocardioides sp. NBC_00850. Lineage (NCBI taxonomy): Bacteria > Bacillati > Actinomycetota > Actinomycetes > Propionibacteriales > Nocardioidaceae > Nocardioides > Nocardioides sp. NBC_00850. The sequence goes on along the minus strand of NZ_CP108845.1, from coordinate 3,387,235 downwards.
GGCCGCATAGCCGTTGGCCGTGAACACATTCGCAAGCACCTGCGCGGGGCTGAGATCCGTCTCGCTGGCAGCGATCCGGTCCAGTCCCTGCTTGATGAACGCCGCGCGGCGCTCCGCGAATTCCCGCACGGCCTCTTCGCCGGCCACCTCGGAGAGGAACCGCAGCGCCTCGACCGCCAGGTCGTCGTACTTCTTCTCGAAGCCGTCCCTACCCTGGTCGGTGAGCGCGAAGAGCTTGGCCGGGCGGCCTCGCCCACGCGTGGACGCGGTGCGCGGCTCACGCTGCTCCACCGCCTCCTCCTCGGCCAGGGCGTCCAGGTGGCGCCTGACCGCGGCCGGGGTGAGATCGAGCCGCTTGGCCAGCGTCGCAGCGGTCTGCGGACCGTCGACAAGCAGCGACCGAGCGACCCGCTGGCGGGTGCTCTCCTCGCTGGTCTCTGCGGGCTGCAGAGTGCTCTCGTCGAATTTCACAACACCATTGTGACGTTATTCCCCCAGGCGATTCAACGAAGGCAACCCTTACTTGCTCATTGGGCAGCGACAACGTGTCGTACGTCACCACCGCATCCCGATCAGCAGCGAAGCACTGATCAGCCTGTCGGCATCCCGTCAAGGGTCGGGGAGGCGAGCGCGGCGACGCCGACGTAGACGGCGTCGGGCGGCAGCCAGCGGGTGCCGCGGTCTGAACGCAGGACCGCGCGACCGCGTTCGAGGTCGAAGACACCGACTCTGGTGCGGCCGCCGGAGCGTACGACCGCCACCTCGCCGCGCTTGGGTCGGCGGGGGTTGATCATCAGGTCGGAGCCCGGCGGGAGGCCGCGAGAGGTGAGGTGGGCGCCGACAAGACGGTAGACCTGCGTCCCCTCTTCAGGCGCAGGTGCCGATGATCGCTTGATGGGCGCTGGCAACGCATGAGGAGCGATGTCGAACGGCAGCGGTACGTCGCGCCGGGACGTGCCGCCAGTCGATCTCATGTTCGAAAGCGTACCGGTCAACGACGGCACACGGAACCGCCCTGGAATCGCGGAATCGCGGATTCGCCCGGGCGCCCTGCTCTGCCACCCTGCGCCGGTCCGAGAGACTGTGGCCCATGACCGTCAATGACCCCACAGACTGGGAAACCGCGTACGTCCGCGGCACGACCGGCTGGGACCTCGGCGCTCCCCTGGCATACATCGAGGAGGACGCGGCGCTGTTCGGGGAGCCCGGAACCGCCTTCGCGCCAGGGGCCGGCCGGGGACACGACGCGGCGGGGTTGGCGGCTGCCGGATGGCGTACGACGGTTGTCGACGTCTCGCCCACGGCGGCCGCCCACGCAGCAGAGCACTACCCGGACCTCACCTACGTGGTCGGCGACGCATTCGACGTCGACGTCGTCCTGGCCGCGACCGGCGGACCGGTCGACCTGATGTGGGACCACACCTTCTTCTGCGCGCTGCCGCCCGCCTGGCGCGGCCGCGTCGGTGACCTGGCCCGCACGGTCGTACGCCCCGGCGGGCGGGTCGCGTCGGGGGTCTTCCCGATCGACCGGCCGAGCGAGGAGGCGGGCCCGCCATGGACGTACGTCCCCGAGCACATGACCCGCGCGCTCGGCCCCGACTTCGACCTGGTCCACCTCTCCGAGCCGCGCCAGCTGAGCCCGCGGCTGCCGTGGAACCACCGCCTCGGGATCTGGCAGCGACGCTGAACCCGCCAGCAGAAGCCAGCGGCCGCTCGGTCTCAGGCCAGGCGGGCCGGGAAGCCGCCGGTGGCGACCGGGCCCCAGCGCTTCGGGGTGATCCGGAGGAGGGACTTGCCCTGGTCGACCATGGCCTGGCGGTACTCGTCCCAGTCGGAGTGCTCGCCGGAGATGTTGCGGAAGTAGGTGACGAAGGCGTCCAGGGCCTCCTCCCCCGCGGTCGCGTCGAGCACCTCGGCCTCGCCGTCGACCTGCACCCACGCGCCGTTCCACTCCTCGGAGAGGACCATCACGCTCACCTGCGGGCGGCTGCGAGCGTTGCGGGTCTTGGCCCGTTCGGGATAGGTCGCGATCACGATGCGCCCGTCGTCGTCGACCCCGCCGGTGACCGGCGAGAGCTGCGGGGACCCGTCGGCTCGGCTGGTCACCAGGATCATCTGGTGGCGGGGACGTACGAACTCCAGGAGCCCCTCGAGATCAACGGTCGTGTTCGTCGCGATCGTATGTGCCATGGTCCCCAGCCTGCCAGGTGAACCCGTCCGGGTCGGTGAAGGCCTCGCTGCCGCCGCCCAGGAGGATTCCGTACGCAGCGGCCGGGTCGACCGCGACACCGGTCTCCTTCTCCAGGGCGCGCCGGGGATAGATAGCGAGCTGGACGGCACCGGGAGCTGCCTCGAACTCGGCGTACTTGCCTCCGAAGCTCCGCTTCACGCCGAGCCCGCGCTCGGCGTAGAACCGCTTGGTCGCCTTGACGTCGGCGACGCCGAGGAGCAGGACGATGTCGTCGATCTCGCGGGTGGCGGGGCCGTTGTCCTTCTTCGCCGAGGTGGCGATCTTCCAGATCGAGCCGTCGGGAGCCTGGACGATGCCTCCGTAGCCCCAGAACGACTTCTCTACCGGCTTGAGCGAGGTGGCGCCGGCCGCGAGTGCGGAGTCGACGAGGCTGTCGACCGTCGAGGGCTGGCTGACGACCAGGGAGATCGTGAACGGGCGGCCGGTGCCGGTGCCCGGGCCCTGGCGTACGGAGATCTGGTCGGTGAGCCCGAAGGCCTTCTCGTAGAACGCCTGGGCGTCCGTGGCGTCGGTTGCGTCGAGGGTGATGGTCTCAAGTGTGAACATGTCTCGACCTTAGGAATCCCGGGGCCTTTGAGGCTTCTCGATTCCTGACCGCCTTGCCTGTTGATCTTCTGAGCAGAAATTGTGTCTGAGACACCGCGTCATAGGCCTAGGGGCATCGCGTCTCATCCCCGCGTTGGCCGTCCTTCGGTGGGAGTTGGGCGGCCAACGTCCTTACAGGCACCTAAGAATCCACAGGATCGCACCTACGCGATTGGGCCGGTGGCGTACGCCTTCTTAGACTGCCGCCGTGGACTCTTCCGTCGCCAGGCCTGCTGTCGAGGTACGCGACCTGCGCATGACCTATGGCGACAAGACGGCCGTCGACGGACTCACGCTGAGCGTCGCGGAGGGCTCGATCACGGCCGTTCTCGGGCCCAACGGTGCCGGCAAGACGACGACCCTGGAGACCTGCGAGGGCTACCGGAAGCCCCAGCAGGGGACGGTACGCGTCCTCGGGCTCGATCCCATCGCCGACCGCAAGCAGCTGCTCCCCCGGATCGGGGTGATGCTGCAGGGGCAGGGCGCCTGGAGCGGCGTACGCGCCATGGAGATGCTCAAGCACATCGCCCGGCTGCACGCGCATCCGCTCGACGTCGACTACCTGGCCGAGCGGCTCGGCCTGGGCGAGTGCGGTCGCACCCCCTACCGGCGGCTCTCCGGCGGGCAGCAGCAGCGGCTCGGGCTGGCGATGGCGCTGGTGGGCCGTCCGGAGCTGGTGTTCGTGGACGAGCCGACGGCGGGGATGGACCCGCAGGGGCGGCGTATGACCTGGGAGCTGCTGCGCGAGCTGCGCGCTGACGGCGTCACCGTCGTGCTCACGACGCACTACCTGGAGGAGGCCGAGGAGCTGGCCGACCACGTGCACATCATCGACCGCGGCCGGATGATCGCCTCGGGCAGTCCGCTCGAGCTCACCAGGGGTGGTGCGACCGCCACGGTGAGACTGGTCGTGACCAAGCCGTTCCCGCCCGGTGCCCGCGAGTCGCTGCGCAAGGCGCTCGGCGAGGACACCGAGGTCACCCTGCTCGACGAGCGCTCGATGCGGGTCACCGGGAAGGCCGACCCGACCACGCTCTCGAAGGTGAGCCGCTGGTGCGAGGAGAACAACGTCCTCCCGGAGTCGCTGACCCTGGGTCGCAGGAGCCTCGAGGACGTCTTCCTCGACCTCACCGGAGGGCTCCATCTCACCGAGGGGGTCGAGCATGTCTGAGGTGGCCACGGGGACCTTCACCCCCAAGCCCGGCGGCGCCCCGATCACCCGGCAGGTGGTCGCCCAGGCGCTGATGGAGGCCAAGCTGATGCTCCGCAACGGCGAGCAGCTCCTCCTCGCCGTCGTGATCCCGGTGATGGTGCTGGTCGGCGGAGTCACCGCGGGCAACGCGATCGACCTCGACCTCGGCACCGACCGGCCACTCGTCGACCTCCTCACCCCCGGTGTCCTCGCCCTGGCGATCATGTCGACGTCGTTCACCAGCCTCGCGATCGCGACCGGGTTCGAGCGGCGCTACGGCGTGATCAAGCGCCTGGGGGCCTCACCGCTCCCCCGGATCGGCCTGCTCGCCGGCAAGGTGCTCGCGCTCGGCTGCGTACAGCTCGTCCAGCTCTTCGTCATCGGCGGCGTCGGCCAGATCCTCGGCTGGACCCCCGCCGCGGGGTTCGGCACCGTCCTCGCCTTCTTCCTCGCCATCGCGATGGGCACGCTGGCCTTCGCCTCGCTCGGGCTCTTCGTGGCCGGCGTGCTGCGCGCCGAGGCGACCCTGGCCGCGGCCAACCTCATCTACCTGCTTCTCCTGGCCGGCGGTGCCGTGGTGCTGCCTCTGACGGCCTACGGCGCCTACGGCGACGTCGCCCGCTGGCTCCCCTCGGGCGCGCTCGGAGAGGCCGTACGCACCGCGTTCCTCGACGGCGTCCCGGCCTGGCGAGACCTCGGCGTACTCCTGATCTGGGCCGTTCTCGGCTCCACCCTCACAGCTAGGACCTTCAAGTGGGAATGACGTCCACCGAACCCGCCACCGGCCCGGCCCCCACGGCCAAGGACAAGGTCCTCGCCTGGCTCCGCGCCCACGCGTTCGGCCTGGCCATCGCCAACCTGATCGCCAACATCGGGATCGTGGTGACCGGCGGAGTGGTCCGGTTGACCGGCTCCGGCCTCGGCTGCCCCACCTGGCCCAAGTGCACCGAGGAGTCCTACGTGGCTCACGAGGCGCTCGGGATCAACGGCGTCATCGAGTTCGGGAACCGGCTGCTGACCTACGTCCTGGCCGCCATCGCGATCACGGTCGTCATCGCGGTGTGGAGGCGCCGGGGCGTCGTCCGCAACCTGGCGGTCGTCATCGCCCTCGGCGTCCCGCTCCAGGGGGTCCTCGGCGGGATCACCGTCCTCAGCCAGCTCAACCCCTACGTCGTCGCGCTGCACCTGCTCGCCTCGATGGCGATGGTCGGCGTGTGCGTCTGGCTGCTCGACGAGCTCCGCTCGCCGGTGCGCGAGGCCGCGCCGCGCAGCGTACGCATCGCCTCCGTCGTCACCCTCGTCGTCGGCTGGGTCACGCTCTGGCTCGGCACCGTCGTGACCGGCTCCGGCCCCCACTCCGGCGACCTCGAGTCCCGCCGCACCGGCCTCGACCCGGCCCTGATGTCCCACATCCACGCCTATGCCGTCTACGCGCTCATCGCCGCGACCCTGGTCACGCTGTGGCTCGGCCGCAAGAACGCGTACGTCCGCCGGGTCACGATCGTCCTGCTGGTCATCGAGCTCGCGCAGGGCCTGATCGGCTGGGTCCAGTACCTCACCGACCTCCCCGTCCTCCTCGTCGGCTTCCACATGCTCGGCGCCGCCCTCGTCTCCGCCGGCCTCGCCCGCGTCCTGGTCTCCACCCGAGCCCACACCGCCTGACTCACCCTCGCCGAGGCGTCACCCCGGTCGGCCGAGAAGTCGCTCCCGCTGCCCGAAGCGTCACGCGCGTCGGCCGAGCGGGCAGTGTGCTGCCGACTCGACCGACGCCACTGACGCTTGGGCCGACGTAGCTGACGCCTCGGCGGGAGGCCGTCAGCCGATGAGCGGGTCGACCGCGAGGGCGACGAAGAGCAGGCTCAGGTAGAGGTTGCTCGAGTGGAAGAGCTGCATCGGGCGGATCTTGGTGAGGTCCTCGGTGCCCTTGGCACGAGCGTGCAGCTGGTGGGCCTGGACGAGGAAGACGGCGCCGAGGCCGATGGCTGCGACCGGGTAGAGCCAGCCGGTGGAGGCGAGGGGCCACAGCAGCAGCGAGGTGGCGACCATGACCCAGGAGTACGCCACGATCTGAGCGCCCACGTGGCGGGCGGACTTGACCACCGGCAGCATCGGCACGTCGACCTGCGCGTAGTCCTCGCGGTAGCGCAGCGCCAGGGCCCAGGTGTGCGGCGGGGTCCAGAAGAAGACGACCATGAACAGGATCAGCGGCTCCCAGTTCACCGAGTTGGTGACCGCGGTCCAGCCGATCAGGGTCGGGAAACAGCCCGCGATGCCGCCCCAGACGATGTTCTGCGTGGTGCGCCGCTTGAGCAGCATCGTGTAGACGAAGACGTAGAACGCGTTGGCGGCCAGCGACAGGCCCGCGGAGAGCCAGTTGACGAAGAGGCCGAGCACGACCACCGACAGGACCGCCAGGACCGACCCGAAGATCAGGGCCGCCCGCGGGGTGACCACGTGGCGCGGCAGCGCCCGGCGTCGCGTACGCCTCATCTGCTCGTCGATGTCGCGGTCGTAGACGCAGTTGAAGACCGAGGCCGAGCCGGCCGAGAAGATCCCGCCGACGACCGTGGCCGCGACCAGGCCGACGCCCGGGACACCCTGGGCGGCGAAGAACATCACCGGCACGGTGGTGAGCAGCAGCAGCTCGATCACGCGGGGCTTCGTCAAGGAGACGTACGCCGAGATGACATCGCGCATTGACGCGCGGTCGCTACGCTGGTCGAGGTCGGGGACCGGCTGTTCGACGTGCGTCACTGAGAAGATCCTTCTCGATCGGGTTGAGGCTTCACATGCGGCTCATACAGGCAGTTCACAGCATGCGGCTCGCAGTCTAACCCGGGGCGTGAGTAGGCTCGGATTCGGCAGCCCCCACGGCCAGCCCAAGAACTTCCCAAGTGGACTCTACGAATTTGAAAAGGCACCTCGTGAGCACCAAACCTGTACTCGAGTGGACCGATCTGGACAGCAAGGCCGTGGACACCGTCCGCGTACTCGCCATGGACTCCGTGCAGAAGGTCGGCAACGGCCACCCTGGCACCGCGATGAGCCTGGCCCCGGCTGCCTATCTGCTCTTCCAGAAGGTGATGAAGCACAACCCGGCCGACACCGACTGGCTCGGTCGTGACCGGTTCGTGCTCTCCGTCGGCCACTCCAGCGTCACCCTCTACATCCAGCTCTACCTCGGCGGCTTCGGTCTCGAGCTCGGCGACCTGGAGAGCCTGCGCACCTGGGGCTCGCTGACCCCGGGTCACCCCGAGCGCGGCCACACCCGCGGTGTGGAGGTGACCACCGGCCCGCTCGGCCAGGGTGTCGCCAACGCCGTCGGCATCGCGATGGCCCAGCGCCGGCTGCGCGGCCTGCTCGACCCGGACACCCCGGTCGACCAGCCGAGCCCGTTCGACCACAAGACGTACGTCCTGGCCGGCGACGGCGACCTGCAGGAGGGTGTCAGCAGCGAGGCGAGCTCGATCGCCGGCACCCAGAAGCTCGGCAACCTCACGATGATCTACGACGCCAACCGGATCTCGATCGAGGGTGACACCAACGTCGCGTTCACCGAGGACGTCGCGGCTCGCTACCGGGCCTACGGCTGGCACGTCCAGGAGGTCGACTGGACCCACGACGGCACCGGCTACTCCGAGGACGTCCCGGCGCTGTTCGACGCGATCAACGCCGCCGGCGAGGTCACCGACCAGCCGTCCCTGATCGTGCTGCGCACCGTCATCGCCTGGCCCGCCCCGAACGCGCAGAACACCGAGGCGGCCCACGGTTCGGCGCTCGGCGCCGAGGAGGTCGCGGCGACCAAGGAGATCCTGGGCTTCGACCCGGCGAAGTCCTTCGACGTCGACCCCGAGGTGCTCGCCCACACCCGCAAGCTCATCGAGCGCGGCGAGAAGGCCGAGGAGGCCTGGCGCGCCGACGAGGCCGCCTGGGCCGAGGCCAACCCGGAGGGCGCCAAGCTGCTCGAGCGGCTGCAGGCCGGGGAACTCCCCGCCGACATCGCCGACGCACTGCCGTTCTTCGAGGCCGACGCCAAGGGCATCGCCACGCGTGCCGCCTCCGGCAAGGTGATCAACGCGCTGGCGCCGGTGCTGCCCGAGCTGTGGGGCGGTTCGGCCGACCTCGCCGGCTCCAACAACACCACGATCGCCGGTGCGCCCAGCTTCGTCCCGGAGGACCGCTCCACCGATGAGTGGAAGGGTGACCCCTACGCCGGCCGCGTGCTCCACTTCGGCATCCGCGAGCACGCCATGGGCGCGATCCTGAACGGCATCGTGGCCCACTCGCCGACCAAGGCCTTCGGCGGCACGTTCTTCCAGTTCTCCGACTACATGCGAGGCGCCGTACGCGTCGGGGCGCTGTCCAAGCTGCCGGTCATCCACGTCTGGACCCACGACTCCGTCGGTCTGGGCGAGGACGGTCCGACCCACCAGCCGGTCGAGCACCTCGCCGCGGTCCGGGCCATCCCGGGCCTCGACGTGGTCCGCCCCGCCGACGCCAACGAGACCGCCGCCGCCTGGCTCGAGGTACTCAAGCACCACGACCGCCCCTCGGCGCTCATCCTGACCCGCCAGGCGCTGCCGACCTTCCCCCGCGGGAAGGACGCCGAAACTGGTGAGCACTGGGCCGACACCAGCGGCGTGGCGAAGGGTGGCTACGTACTCCTCGACTCCCCCACCGGCACCGTCGACGTCGTGCTGCTCGGCACCGGCTCCGAGGTGCAGTACGCGGTCGCCGCCCGCGACGAGTTGGCGAAGGAGGGCATCGGTGCCCGCGTCGTCTCGCTGCCGTGCCTGGAGTGGTTCGAGGCCCAGGAGCAGGACTACCGCGACTCGGTGATCCCGCCCAACGTCAAGGCGCGCGTCAGCGTCGAGGCCGGCGTGAAGCAGGGCTGGCGGGAGTACGTCGGCGACGCCGGCCGGATCGTCTCGCTCGAGCACTTCGGCGCCTCGGCGTCCGGTGCGCTGCTGTTCAAGGAGTACGGCTTCACCCCCGAGGCGGTCGTCACGGCCGCCAAGGAGAGCCTCGCCGCCATCAACAAGGGAGCATGAAATATGTCTGACCGTCTCAAGGCGCTGGCCGAGGCCGGCGTATCCATCTGGCTCGACGACCTCTCCCGCGAACGGATCGAGACCGGCAACCTCGCCGACCTCGTCAAGGAGAAGTCCGTCGTCGGGGTGACCACCAACCCGACCATCTTCGCCGCCGCGATCGCCAACGGCGAGCGCTACGACGAGCAGCTGCGCTCGCTGGTGGCCGACGGCAAGTCCGTCGACGAGGTCATCTTCGGCCTCACCACCGAGGACGTACGCAACGCCTGCGACATCCTCGCGCCGGTGGCCGAGTCCACCAAGGACGACGGCCGGGTCTCGATCGAGGTCGAGCCCACCCTGGCCAACGACACCGAGGCGACCATCGCCTCCGCGAAGGCGCTGTGGGCCGCGGTCGACCGCCCCAACGCGCTGATCAAGATCCCGGCGACCGTCGAGGGGCTCCCGGCGATCACCGCCGCGATCGCCGAGGGCATCTCGGTCAACGTGACCCTGATCTTCTCGGTCGAGCGCTACCGGGCCGTGATGGACGCCTACCTGACCGGTCTGGAGCAGGCCAAGGCGGCCGGCAAGGACCTGTCCACGATCCGCAGCGTGGCGTCGTTCTTCGTCTCCCGCGTCGACTCCGAGATCGACAAGCGGCTCGAGGCGATCGGCACCCCTGAGGCGAGCGCGCTGCTCGGCAAGGCCGCGGTGGCCAACGCGATCGCCGCCTACGCCGCCTTCGAGGAGGTCCACGCCAGCGAGCGCTGGACCGCCCTGGCCGGTGCGGGCGCCAACGCCCAGCGGCCGCTGTGGGCCTCGACCGGGGTCAAGAACCCGGCCTACCCCGACACCCTCTACGTCACCGACCTGGTCGTGGCCGACACGGTCAACACCATGCCGGAGAAGACGATGGAGGCCTTCGCCGACCACGGCGAGGTCAAGGGCGACGTCGTCACCGGCAAGGGCGCCGAGGCCGCGACGGTCTTCGAGTCGCTCCGCTCGGTCGGAGTCGACCTCGACGACGTCTTCCTGGTGCTGGAGACCGAGGGCGTGGACAAGTTCAAGGTCTCCTGGACCGAGCTCGTCGACACCGTCGTCGCCCAGATCGAGGCGGTCAAGAAGTGAGTGAAGGCCCGGTCGACGCGACGACGACGGACGCTTGGAAGGCACTCACCGAGCTGCGGGCCGGCTTCGAGCCAGACCTGCGCTCGTGGTTCGCCGATGATCCCGGCCGGGCCTCACGCTTCACCTTCGAGGCGGCCGACCTCCACGTCGACCTCTCCAAGGACCTCATCACCGACGACCTCCTGGCCAGCCTGCTCGCTCTAGCCGAGCAGGTCGGCCTGGAGGCGCGGCGGGACGCGATGCTCGCCGGCGAGCACATCAACGTCACCGAGGACCGCGCGGTGCTCCACACCGCCCTGCGGCTTCCCGCCGACGCCTCCCTCGAGGTCGACGGCACCGACGTCGTGCCCGCCGTCCACGAGACCCTGGCGAAGATGTACGCCTTCGCCGACCGGGTCCGCTCCGGTGAGTGGAAGGGCGTCACCGGCGAGCGGATCCACACCGTGGTCAACATCGGCATCGGCGGCTCCGACCTGGGCCCGGTGATGGCCTACGAAGCGCTCGAGCCGTTCCGTCACCCGGAGATCGAGTGCCGGTTCATCTCCAACATCGATCCCACCGACGCCGGCCAGAAGCTGAAGGGGCTCGACCCCGCCACCACCCTGTTCGTCGTCTCCTCGAAGACCTTCTCGACGCTGGAGACGCTGACCAACGCCCGCCTCGCGCGCACCTGGCTGCTCGACGCGCTTGCCGAGAACGGGCACAGCGAGGTCGACTCCGCCGATGCCGTGAAGAAGCACTTCGTCGCGGTCTCCACCGCTCTGGACAAGGTCGCCGACTTCGGGATCGACCCGGAGAACGCCTTCGGCTTCTGGGACTGGGTCGGCGGCCGCTACTCCGTCGACTCCGCGATCGGCACCTCCCTGGCGATCGCCATCGGGCCGGAGGGGTTCGCCGAGTTCCTCGGCGGGTTCCACGCGATCGACGAGCACTTCGCGAAGACGCCGCTCGCGCAGAACGTGCCGGCGCTGATGGGTCTCCTGAACGTCTGGTACGTCAACTTCCTCGACGCTCAGACCCACGCCGTGCTGCCCTACTCCCAGCTGCTTCACCGGTTCCCTGCGTACCTCCAGCAGCTGACGATGGAGTCCAACGGCAAGTCGGTCCGCTGGGACGGCACCGCGGTCACCACCGACACCGGCGAGGTGTTCTGGGGCGAGCCCGGCACCAACGGACAGCACGCGTTCTACCAGCTGATCCACCAGGGCACGCGGGTGATCCCGGCCGACTTCATCGCGTTCGCCAACCCCGCCTATCCGCTCGCGGACGCCAGCGATGGGCAGAGCGTCGACGTGCACGAGCTGTTCCTGGCCAACTTCTTCGCCCAGACCCAGGCGCTCGCCTTCGGCAAGACCGCCGAGCAGGTGCGCGCCGAGGGCACCGCGGAGAACATCGTCAACGCGCGGGTCTTCTCCGGCAACCGGCCGACCACCTCGATCATGGCGCCGTCGCTGACCCCCGGCGTACTGGGCCAGCTGATCGCCCTCTACGAGCACATCACGTTCACCCAGGGCGTGGTGTGGGGCATCGACTCCTTCGACCAGTGGGGCGTCGAGCTCGGCAAGCAGCTCGCCGTCCAGATCAGTCCGGCGGTCTCCGGTGACGCCGACACCGCCAAGCAGCAGGACACCTCCACCCAATCCCTCATCGCCTACTACAGAGAGAAGCGCAAGTGACCAGCGACGGTCATCCCGAGTCACTCATCGAGGTCCACGACACCGCTGAGGCCCTGGCCTCGGCGGTCGCCGGAGAGTTCCTCAGCCGCCTTGCCGACCTGCAGGCGGCCGGCGACGTTCCCACCATCGGCCTCACCGGTGGCACGATCGCCGAGGCGATCCATCGCGAGATCGCCCGTCTCGCACCCGAGTCGGGTGTCGACTGGGGCGCGGTCGAGTTCTTCTTCGGCGACGAGCGCTACGTCGCCGCCGACTCCCCCGACCGCAACGCCGGCCAGGCCCGCGCCGCCTTCCTGACCGAGGTCGGCGTCCCGGATCACCGCATCCAAGAGATGCCCGCCACCGACTCCGGCCTGAGCGTCGACGAGGCCGCGGCACAGTTCTCCGAGGACGTACGCAGCCACGGCTCCGGCGGCTTCGACATCCTGATGCTCGGCGTCGGCCCCGACGGCCACATCGCCTCCCTCTTCCCCGGCTTCCCGCAGCTCGAGGCGAAGGACGCGATCGCCGTCGGAGTCACCGGCTCCCCCAAGCCCCCGCCCGAGCGCATCACCTTCACCTTCGAGGCGCTGCGCCGGTCCACGACCGTCTGGTTCCTGGTCAGCGGCGAGGGCAAGGCCGAAGCGGTGGCCAAGGCACATGCCGGCGCTCCGATCACCGAGATCCCCGCCACCGGCGTCACCGGCACCACCGAGACCACCTGGTTCCTGGACCGGGCCGCCGCCTCGAAGCTCTGACCGAACGCCGAGTCGGCGCGAACGTCTCGGGAATTCAGTTACCCAGCATGCTAACGCCGGGTAAATCTTTCCCGCATCGGGTGCCGCGCACCCCTGCGGACCTGCCACCATCCGAGCATGTCCTTCAGCGCCTCTCGGCGGCTCGGCCTGACCCTGGCCAGCCTCGTTGCCCTCGCCCTGGCGAGCTTCATGGCGGTCGTGATCACGACCGCCCCGGCCCAGGCGGCCACGATCAACGTCACCACGGCGATCGCCACCCAGAACGGCTCGACGGCCACCGTGCGCGGCTACGTCGTCGGCCAGCCCACAGCGACCAGCACGGTCGTGACCAGCAACTACCCCAACGACTACGCTCTCGCGATCGCTGACTCGGCGTCTGAGACCAGCACGTCCAAGATGCTCTACGTGCAGATCCCCGACGCGTTCCGCAGCGCATGGGGCCTTCGGTCCAACCCGGGCCTCAAGGGGCGTCAGATCGACGTGACCGGCACCCTGACGGCGTACTTCTCCCATCCCGGCCACAAGAACGCCACCGCCTTCGCGTTCGCCGGCTCCACGCCGACCCCGACCCCGACTCCGACAGCCACCCCGACCGCGGACCCGAACATTCCGGCGGGCTACTACGACTCGGCCGCCGGCCTGTCCGGCTCGTCGCTGAAGTCGGCGCTGCACAACATCATCGACGGCCACACCACGCTGTCCTACAGCGCGGTCTGGGAGGCGCTGAAGGTCCTCGACCAGGACCCGAACAACTCCGCGAACGTCATCGAGTTCTACTCGGGGGTCTCCACCCCGAAGACCAACAACGGCGGCGACTCCAACAACTGGAACCGTGAGCACACCTGGCCGCAGAGCCATGGCGACTTCGGCACCAGCAACGGTCCCGGCACCGACGTGCACCACCTGCGGCCCGAGGACGTCACCGTCAACTCCACCCGCGGCAACAAGGACTTCGACCTGGGCGGATCGGCAGTCTCCGAGTGCAGCGACTGCTGGACCGACGCCGACTCCTTCGAGCCGCGCGACAGCGTCAAGGGCGACCTCGCCCGCGGCATCCTCTACATGGCCGTGCGCTACAACGGTGACGACGGCTTCGCCGACCTGGAGGTCAACAACTCCATCAACGGCTCGACCAACTACCTCGGCAAGGTCTGCGTCCTGCTCGGCTGGCACAACGCCGACCCGGTCACCACGGCCGAACGCACCCGCAACAACACCATCTACTCGACCTACCAGCGAAACCGGAACCCGTTCATCGACCACCCGGAGTACGCCGAGTCCATCTTCGGCGCCGCCTGCTGACCCCCGCCGAGTCGGCTCGTCATAACGGGCCGGCTCGGCGCGGGTTTTGGTCAGAATGCGCCGAGCCGGCGCCTCTGCTTGGAGCAGATGCGCCGACTCGGCGGGTGTCAGAAGATGATCTCGCCGGATTTGCGGCGGGAGCGGAGGAGGGCGATTGCCTCCTCCAGGATGTCCTCGGCCTCGGCGTCGGAGCGGCGCTCCTTCACGTAGGCGAGGTGGGTCTTGTAAGGCTCGATCTTCGGCGCCGGGGGCGCGTTCTCCTCGTCCAGACCGGCTGGGAGCCCACACTTGGGGCAGTCCCAGGAGTCCGGTGGCGTCGCCTCGACGGCGAAGGTGATGACCGAGCGATGTGCGTTGGTGCAGAAGTAGGTGACGGCCTTCCGCGGCGCTGCCTCGCCGCGCTCCGCCTCACCCATCGGCCCAGCACCGACTCGGGAGCCCCGAATCGCGTTCCCTCCACCTGCCATGGTGCTGCGGTGTCCTCTCTCAACTTAAATTTCGCAGCCCCGAGAGGCCACTTTGGGGGAATCGGACGGCAAAATCTCCGTCCAGCGTCGATGAGTTTAGACGCTATCGCGCGTGCGCTGAAGGGGAATGTTTCAGTAGGCCATCAGCAGGCCGAGCGCGATCACACAGGCGAACCAGATGACACCGATGCCGATGGTGAGTCGGTCGAGGTTGCGCTCGACAACCGACGATCCACCCAGCGAGCTCGAGACACCGCCACCGAACATGTCGGAGAGTCCGCCACCGCGGCCCTTGTGAAGCAGCACGAGCAGGATCATCAGCGCACTCGCGATGACCAGGATGATGGTGAAGAGAAGTTCCACGTCTGAAATCCTATCTGGAGAGCCCGAAACCTACAGCACTGGCCTAGAGGACCGGCAGGTCGTAGTAGCGCGAGATGGCCGCGAAGTCCTCGACCGAGAGGCTCGCCCCGCCGACCAGCGCCCCGTCGACGTCGGCCTCCTGCATCAGCGCGGCCACGTTGTTGGGCTTCACCGAGCCGCCGTAGAGGATGCGTACGCCATCGGCGATCTCCGCGCCGTAGCTCTTCTCGAGCTGGTCCCGGATGCCGGCGCAGACCTCCTGCGCGTCCTGCGCGGTGGCGGTCTCCCCCGTGCCGATCGCCCAGACCGGCTCGTAGGCGATCACGACCTGGCCGACCTCGGCGTCGGTGAGCCCGGCCAGCGAGCCCTCGACCTGCGCGGTGCAGTGGTCGAGGTGGTTGCCTGCCTGGCGGACCTCGAGGCCCTCGCCGACGCAGACGATCGGGATCATGTTGTGCTTGAGCGCGATCTTGGCCTTGAGCGCGACGATCTCGTCGGTCTCGCCATAGTGCTCACGACGCTCGGAGTGACCCACGATCACATAGGAGCAGCCGAGCTTGGCCAGCATCGCGGCCGAGACCTCGCCGGTGTAGGCGCCGGACTCCTGGGTGGAGACGTTCTGGGCACCGTAGGTGATGCGCATCTTGTCGCCATCAACCAGCGTCTGCACCGAACGGATGTCGGTGAACGGCGGGAAGACCGCCACCTCGACGGCAGCGAAGTCGTGGCGCTTGTCGGAGAGCGTCCAGGCGAGCTTCTGGACCAGGACCACCGCTTCTTGGTGGTTGAGGTTCATCTTCCAGTTGCCGGCGATGAGCGGGGTGCGCCCCGTGGCCGGCTTCTTGGCCGCCATCAGCCCAGTCCCCCGACGACGGTCGCCTCGTCCAGCACGGCGACGCCCGGAAGGGTCTTACCCTCCAGGTATTCGAGCGAGGCACCGCCGCCGGTCGAGATGTGACCGAACTGGTCATCGGCGAACCCGAGCTGGCGGATCGCCGCGGCGGAGTCGCCACCACCGACGACCGAGAGGCCGTCGATCGTGGTGAGCGCCTGGGCGACCGCGCGGGTGCCCTCGGCGAAGGCGGCCTGCTCGAAGACACCCATCGGGCCGTTCCAGAAGACCGTCTTGGCGCCCTCGAGCGCGGCGGCGTAGGTCTGGGCCGACTCCGGACCGATGTCGAGCCCGAGCGAGTCGGACGGGATCGCGTTGGCCGCGACCACGCGGGCGGAGGCCTCGTCGCCGAAGGAGTCGGCGACCACGACGTCGGTCGGCAGCAGGATCTCGACGCCGATCTCCTCGGCGCGCTCGAGGTAGCCGAGCACGGTGAGGATCTGGTCCTCCTCGAGCAGCGACTGGCCGACCTCGTAGCCCTGCGCCTTGAGGAAGGTGAAGACCATGCCGCCCCCGATGAGCAGCTTGTCCGCCTTGCCGAGCAGGTTGTCGATCACGCCGAGCTTGTCGGAGACCTTCGAGCCGCCGAGGACGACCACGTAGGGGCGCTCGGGGGTCTCGGTGAGCCGCTTGAGCACCTCGATCTCGGTCGCGACCAGGCCGCCCTGCGCGCTCGGGAGCAGCTTGGCGACGTCGTAGACGGAGGCCTGCTTGCGGTGGACCACGCCGAAGCCGTCGGAGACGAAGGCGTCGGCCAGGGCGGCGAGCTCGGCGGCGAAGGTCGCCCGCTCGATGTCGTCCTTGCTCGTCTCACCGGCGTTGAAGCGCACGTTCTCCAGCAGCGCGACCTGGCCGTCGGCGAGTCCGCCGACGACCGAGCTGGCGGAGTCGCCGACGGTGTCGGTCGCGAAGGCGACCTCGGCACCGAGCAGCTCACCGAGGCGGGTCGCCACGGGGGCCAGCGAGTAGGCCGGGTCCGGCTCTCCCTTCGGCCGACCGAGGTGGGCGACCACCACGACCTTGGCGCCGGCGTCGGCAAGCGCCTTGATCGTGGGCACCGAGGCACGGATGCGACCGTCGTCGGTGATCGTGGTGCCTTCCAACGGGACGTTGAGGTCGGAGCGCACGAGAACTCGCTTGCCCGCGACACCCTGCTCGATGAGCTGCGTGAGATTCAGAGACATAACGGGCTAGACCCTAACCTGTGAGGCAGGTCGCTGGGTCACAGGCTCGCGCCAACGTACGCCACCAGGTCGCCGAGTCGGTTGGAGTAGCCCCACTCGTTGTCGTACCACGCCGCGACCTTGACCTGGTTGCCGATCACCTTGGTCAGCGGGGCGTCGAAGATCGACGACGCTGGGTTGGTGACGATGTCGGAGGAGACGATCGGGTCGGTCGAGTAGACGAGGTACTTCCCGTCCGCGGCCTTCTCCATGATCGAGTTGATCTCCTCGACCGAGGTCTCGCGCGAGGCCTCGAAGGAGAGGTCGACGATCGAGCCGGTCGGTACCGGAACCCGCAGGGCGTAGCCGTCGAGCTTGCCCTTCAGCTCCGGCAGCACCAGACCGATCGCCTTGGCGGCGCCGGTCGAGGTGGGCACGACGTTGAGCGCGGCGGCACGGGCCCGGCGCATGTCCTTGTGGATGTTGTCCTGAAGGTTCTGGTCGGCGGTGTAGGCGTGGATCGTCGTCATCAGGCCCTGGTTGATGCCGACGCCGTCGTTGAGCGCCTTCGCCAGCGGCGCCAGGCAGTTGGTCGTGCACGAGGCGTTGGAGATCACCGTGTGGGCCTCAGGGTCGTAGATCGACTCGTTGACGCCCATCACGATGGTGGCGTCCTCGTTCTTCGCCGGCGCGGAGATGATCACCTTCTTCGCACCGCCGGAGTCGATGTGGGCGCGTGCCTTGGTCGCGTCGGTGAAGAAGCCGGTCGACTCGATCACGACGTCGACGTCGAGGTCCTTCCAGGGGATGTTGGCCGGGTCGCGCTCTGCGTACGCCTTGATCTCCTTGCCGTCGACGACGATCGCGTCCTCGGTGGCGGACACGTCGGCGCCGAGCGGGCCGAGGATCGAGTCGAACTTCAGCAGCGTCGCGAGGGTTGCGTTGTCGCTGAGGTCGTTCACCCCGACGATCTCGATGTCGAGGTCGGAGGCGCGCACCGCGCGGAAGAAGTTGCGGCCGATCCGGCCGAATCCGTTGATGCCTACTCGAACTGTCACGTGGACTCCTGGTTCGCGTCGAAAAGATTGTGCGCGGGATCACCCGCTGACGCCGACACTACCCAGCGCCTCTGAACAGCGGGAGACTGGGTTGGATCGTTCCAAAAGACGGACGAGTAGCAAACGGCCCGAGCCCCTCGATCAGTCGAGGGGCTCGGGCCGGTTTCAGGTCGTGGATGTTGCTCTCAGGCGTCCTCGGCGAGCATCTCCGCGGTCAGCGACGCCTCGGTGTCGGGGATGCCGAGCTCCTCGGCCCGCTTGTCGGCCATCGCGAGCAGGCGGCGGATGCGGCCGGCGATGGCGTCCTTGGTCAGCACCGGGTCGTGGAGCTGTCCGAGCTCCTCGAGCGAGGCCTGCTTGTGCTCCAGGCGGAGCTTGCCGGCCTGGCGTAGGTGGTCGGGGATGTCCTCGCCGAGGATCTCCAGGGCGCGCTCGACGCGGGCGCCGGCAGCGACGGCCGCACGGGCCGAACGGCGCAGGTTGGCGTCGTCGAAGTTGGCGAGCCGGTTGGCGGTGGCGCGGACCTCGCGACGCATCCGGCGCTCCTCCCAGGCCATCAGCGACTCATGGGCGCCGAGGCGGGTCAGCAGCTGGCCGATCGCGTCACCGTCGCGGATCACGACACGGTCCACGCCGCGTACCTCCCTCGGCTTCGCCGAGATGCCGATACGACGGGCGACGCCGACGAGGGCGAGAGCCGACTCCGAGCCCGGGCAGGTCACCTCCATCGAGGAGGAGCGGCCCGGCTCGGTGAGCGAGCCGTGGGCCAGGAAGGCACCGCGCCAGGCGGCCACCGCGTCGCAGGCTCCGCCCGAGACGACGGCAGGCGGAAGACCCCGCACCGGCCGGCCACGCTGGTCGAGAAGGCCGGTCTGACGCGCCAGCGCCTCACCGTCCTTGACCACGCGCACGATGTAGCGGCTGCCCTTACGAAGCCCGCTCGCCTGGATGAGAGCCACCTCTGCCTCGTGACCGAAGACGTCGGCGATGTCTCGCTTCAATCTCCTGGCGGCCAGACCGGTGTCGAGCTCAGCCTCGACCACGATCCTGCCTGCCACGATGTGGATCCCCCCAGCGAACCTCAACGTCGAGGCAACCTCTGCCTTCCGGCAGCATGTCTTGGTGATCTGAGTGGAGGCCAGCTCGGCCTTCACCTGTCCCGTCATCGCCATGCCGGAGAGTCTTTCATTGATGTCAACGACCCTCGAATCGGTTCCACGTCGGAGCCCGCGCTAACCCGCCCCGATCACCCTCGCGTACGCAGCGGCCAGCCGCTCCGGGTCGTGGCGAGGAGTCCCGTCGCCGACGGCGACATCGGCGACCTCGACCTGCGCACCGCACGTCTCGGCCACCCTCGACAGCTCGTCGAGACCGTCGAGGGAGGAGTCGACGAGGACGGTGTGGATGCGGAGGTCGGGGGCGTGCTCGAGGAGGACGGAGAGGTGCTCGGCGGGGCCGAAGCCGGTCGTCTCCCCCGGCTGCTCGCCGAGGTTGAGCACGACGACGATCTTCGCGGAGGTCGCAACCAGGGCCTCGCGCAGGGCGCGGACCATCAGGTGCGGCAAAACCGAGGTGAACCAGGAGCCGGGTCCCAGGAACACCCACTCGGCCTCGCAGATCGCCTTGACCGCGTCGGGGGCGGCCGGCGGGTTGTCGGGGACCAGCTGGATCGACTCGATCCGGCCGTCGGTGGTGGCGACCTCGACCTGCCCGCTGATCTCCAGCCTGGCCTCCGGGTCGCCCGGGACCAGTCCGCTGACCTCGGCGACGATGTCCATCGGCACCAGCGCCATCGGCAGGACCCGGCCCTTGGCGCCCAGCAGACGGCCGACCCAGTCGAGGGCCTCGACGTGGTCGCCGAGCTGCTCCCACAGGCCCACGATCAGCAGGTTGCCGAGGTTGTGGCCGCGCATCTCGCCCTCGCCCGCGAAGCGGTGCTGCAGCACCTGCGCCCAGGTGTCGTCCCAGCGGTCCGCGCCGCACAGCGCGGCTAGCGCCATCCGCAGGTCGCCCGGCGGGAGCACGCCGAACTCCCGTCGGAGCCGGCCGCTGGAGCCGCCGTTGTCGGCGACCGTCACGATCGCAGTGAGCTGGTCGACGGTCAGGTCGTCGACCAGCAGCCGCAGCGCGCTCAACGACGCATGCAGTCCGTGCCCTCCCCCCAGGGCGACGACGGCCTGGGCATCTGCCCCGGGTCGGTCGGCCCCGGCCACTCTCACTCCCGCCCGAGGTCTCGGTGGATCGCCTTCGCATCCAGGCCGGCATCTCGCAGCCGCCTGGAGATCTCCTCCGCCATCGCCACGCTGCGGTGCTTGCCGCCCGTGCACCCGATCGCCACGCGCATGAACCTCTTTCCTTCGTGGAGGTAGCCCTTGGTCACTCCGATGAGCACCGGAACATACCCGCTCAGGAACTCCTCCGCACCAGGGCGCGAGTAGACGTAGGCGGCGACGTCGGGGTTGTCCCGTCCGTTGCCGTCCTTCAGCTCCGGCACCCAGTGGGGGTTGGGCAGGAAACGCATGTCGGCCATGAAGTCGGCGTCGACCGGGATCCCGTACTTGAACCCGAAGCTCACCACCGACACCTTCAGGGTGGTGCGCTCCGGGGTGCCGAACGCCTCCGCGATCCTCGCGGTGAGCTGGTGCACGTTGAGCTGGGTCGTGTCGATGACCAGGTCGGCGGCGCCACGCAGGTTGGCCAGCACCACCCGCTCCCGCTCGAGCGCGTCCAGCAGCCGCTCGTTGCCCCGCTGCATCGGGTGGGGCCGCCGAGCGGCCTCCTGACGGCGGACCAGCGTGTCGTCGGCGGCGTCGAGGAAGACCAGGGTCGTACGCCGCCCGGTGGCGCCCTTCGCCACGATCTCCTCGAGCTCGGCGAAGAAGGACCCGGAACGTACGTCGGTCACGACCGCCACCGGCTGCTCCGGGCCGCGGGCCGCGTCGACCCGCTCGACCACCTGCGGAAGCAGGCTCGGCGGCAGGTTGTCGACGACGTAGTAGCCCAGATCCTCCAGCTCCTTGGCGGCGGTGCTCCGCCCGGCACCGGTCATGCCGGTGATGACGACGACCTCCCCCTTGTGCATGACCTACTCCTCGATGATCTCGCCGGTGGTGACGTTGATGGCGCTAACCTTGCCATTCTTCGCGGTCTGCTCCACAGCGGTCTTGATCGCTGTCGCGGTGCCGGGGCCGATGCCGGGCACCTGAGCGATCTCCTCGACGGTCGCCGCCTTGAGCTTCTTGAGCGAGCCGAAGTGCTTCATCAGCGTCTTGCGGCGCACTTCGCCGAGGCCGGGTACGTCGTCGAGCAGGCTCTCCACCATGGACTTCGACCGGCGGCCGCGGTGGTGGGTGATCGCGAACCGGTGCGCCTCGTCGCGGAGGCGCTGGAGCAGGTAGAGACCCTCGGAGCTGCGCGGCAGGATCACCGGGTCCTCCTCGTCGGGGACCCAGACCTCCTCGAGGCGCTTGGCCAGACCGACGACCGGGATGTCGTTGATGCCGAGCTCGGTCAGGGCCCGCTGCGCGGCCGCCACCTGGGGTGCCCCGCCGTCGACGACGACCAGGCCGGGGGCATAGGCGAACTTGCGGGGACGGCCGGTCTCCGGGTCGACCAGCATCGGACCGCTGGCACCCTCCACCTCGGTCGACACGATCGACGTCGACTGCTCGTCGAGAAGCCGCTTGAACCGCCGGGTGATCACCTCGTGCATCGCCCGCACGTCGTCGGAGCCGTCCTGGCCCTTGATGATGAACCGGCGGTACTCGGACTTGCGGGCCAGCCCGTCCTCGAAGACCACCATGCTGGCCACGATCTCGGTGCCCTGCAGGTGGGAGATGTCGTAGCACTCGATCCGGAGCGGCACCTCGTCGAGCTCGAGCGCCTCCTGGATCTCCTCGAGCGCCCGGTTGCGGATGGTCAGGTCGCTGGCGCGCTTGGTCTTGTGGAGCGCGAGGGCCTGCTTGGCGTTGTTGGCGACGGTCTCCTGGAGCGTCTTCTTGTCGCCGCGCTGAGGGACCCGGATCCTGACTTTCGCCTTCCGTACGTCCGAGAGCAGCTCCTCGAAGGTCTCGTGGTCGGGCGGCAGCGCAGGGACCAGGATCTCGCGCGGGATCGCCTCGGCGTCCTCGCCGGCGTAGAGCTGGAGCAGGAAGTGCTCGACCAGGCCGGCTGTGTCGGCGTCGTCCATCCGGTCCGCGACCCAGCCGCGCTGGCCCTTGATGCGGCCGCCGCGTACGTAGAAGATCTGCACGCCGACCTCGAGCGGGTCCTCGGCCAGGGCGATCACGTCGGCGTCGGCACCGTCGCCGAGCACCACCGCCTGCTTCTCCAGGGCACGGTGCATCGCGGCGAGGTCATCGCGCAGCCGCGCGGCCTTCTCGAAGTCGAGGGCCTCGGACGCGGCGTACATCTCCTTCTCGATCCGCTTGGTGAAGGTCGCGGTGTGGCCGGCCATGAAGTCGCAGAAGTCGTCGACGATCTCGCGGTGCTCCTCGGGCGAGATGTTGCCGACGCACGGCGCGGTGCACTTGTCGATGTAGCCGAGCAGGCAGGGGCGGCCGATCTGCTGCGAACGCTTGAAGACGCCGTTGCTGCACGAGCGCATCGGGAAGACCCGCAACAGGATGTCGACGGTCTCGCGGATCGCCCAGGCGTGACCGTAGGGGCCGAAGTATCGGGTGCCCTTGCGCTTGGCCCCGCGACCGACCATGACCCGCGGGAACTCCTCGCCGACGGTGACCGCGAGCCAGGGGTAGGACTTGTCGTCGCGGTACTTGACGTTGAACCGCGGGTCGAACTCCTTGATCCAGGTGTATTCGAGCTGGAGCGCCTCGATGTCGTTGTTGACCGTGGTCCACTCGACGCTGGCCGCGGTGGTCACCATGGTGGCCGTGCGCGGGTGGAGGCTGGGGATCGGCTGGAAGTAGTTCGCGAGCCGTTGACGCAGGTTGATCGCCTTGCCGACGTAGATCACCCGCCCCTTGGGATCGCGGAACCGGTAGACCCCCGGCTGGGTGGGGATGCTCCCAGCTTTCGGGCGATAGCTCTGCGGATCGGGCACGTTCCAACCCTAGTGGCGGGCACCGACACTCCCTGAGTCTGGGGAAATCTGCCGCGCCGGCCTGGGTTTTAAAGTCTAGTGGTCTAGTATGGTTATGTGCCTTGTCGTGACCGCTACGGATACTCGCTGACCACCAGTGACGAAGCTGCCCTGGCCTACTCCCAGGGGCTGCTCGACGTGCTCCGTCTACGGGACGGCGCCCTCGCCTCCTTCGCGGCCTCGATCGTCCTCGACCCGACGTTCGCGCTCGGACACGCCGCGCTGGCACTGCTCGGCCATGAGATGTGCGCGCCCGTCGACGTCGGCGCTCGCCTGAAGCAGGCTCGCCTGCACGCCCGGCGGGCGACCGAGCGCGAACGCAGCCACGTCCACGCGGTCGATGCCCACATCGGCGGCAACCCGCGGCCACTGATCGACCACCTGGCGGCCTTCCCGCGAGACGCGCTGCTGCTCTCGACCGCGGTGCCGACCATCGCCTTCGCCGGGGCCACCGAGGTGCCCGAGGAGGCGTGGGCGATCGTCGAACGCGCCAGGCCCGCCTACGGTGACGACTGGTGGTTCGCCGGCCTGCTCGCTTTCGTACGCCAGGAGCAGCGCCGCTTCGACGACGCGATGTCGCTCTCCTGTGCCTCGCTGGCGGTGGAGCCCGGCGCCGGCCACTCCGCCCATGCCCGTGCGCACGCGCACTACGAGACCGGCGACCACGAGGCGGGACTCACGTGGATGTCGTCGTGGGTGCTCGGCGACGGCGCCCAGATCGACTCGCTCTCCCACTTCTCCTGGCACGCCGCGCTGCACGAGCTCTCACTGGGCGACCTGGAAGCCGTACGCCGCCGCTACGAGACCCAGCTCCAGCCCGGCCATGCGCTGGGTTGCCGGGCGCTGGTCGACTCCGGCTCGCTGCTCTTCCGGTGGGCGCTCACGCCGGGTGCTCACGACGTGCCCGACATCGCCGAGGTCGTACGCGTCACCGGCCGCGAGACGATGATCCGGCCGGCCACCCCGTTCCTGGCGATGCACACCGCGGTCACTCACCTCGCCACCGGTGACGCCGGTGCGCTTGACGAGCTGAGGTCGTGGGCCGCCGGGCACGTACATCCGACCATGGCCACCGTCGTCTCTCCGCTCGCCGAGGCGCTCGGGCTGATGGCTCGCGACGAGAACTCGGCCGCCGCCGACCGGCTCGCGGCACTCGCGCCGTCGATCCGCCGCCTCGGCGGCTCCGACGCGCAGCGGGAGATCATCGAGGAGGCCCGCATCGCCGCCCTGCTCCGCGCCGACCGCTGGGACGAGGCCCGGGTGCTGCTCGACGCTCGTCTCGACCGCCGTCGCTCGCCGCGCGACGAGCTGTGGCGGGCACAGGCCCTCGCGCGAGCCTGATCCAATCCTGCCGAAACGTCACTTCTGCAGGTCGAGTGGGCAGCACGTGACGCCTCGGCCTGCGGGGGCGACGCCTCGACCAGGCCAGCTCAGCTGGGGACGATCTCGCCGTCGGTGACCTCGAAGGCGACCTCCTCCAGCGCACTCGTCGCCGGGCCCTGCGTCACCGAGCCGTCCTCGATCGAGAACCGGCTGCCGTGACATGGGCAGTCGATGGTGCCGCCGGCGACCTTCGTGACCGGGCAGCTCCGATGGGTACAGATCGCGGAGAAGACCTTGAACGTGCCCTCGGTCGGCTGGGTGGCGACCAGGTTGCGGTCGGCGACGATCACGCCTCCGCCGACCGGGACCTCGCTGGTCGCGACCAGCGGGCCGCTGCCACCTGAACCGGTGTCACCCGAGGAGCCGGTGCCCGTGTCGCCGTCACCGCTGCCGCAGGCCGCCAGGAGAGGCACGCCGACCGCGGTCATCGCGGTGCCTGTGACGACCTTCCGCCGGGTGATTCGAGATTCACTCATGCCGCCCAGAATAGGCACGTCGGCAACACGCGTCCCTCGCCGTGTGTAAACCTTCGGGCAAATCTCGATCTCGGGTCAGGACGCGCTGACCTTCTTCCGCGTCGCCGGCTTCTTCTTGGCCGCCGTCTTCTTGGCTGCGGTCTTGGCCGGCTCCGCCTTCGCCTTCACCGGCTTGTCCGGCGGCTGCTCGGCGGCCTTGCCGTCGAGCAGCGGGGCGAGGAAGCCACCGGTGTGGCTGCCAGGGGTCTCGGCCACGGTCTCGGGAGTGCCCTCGGCGATCACCGTGCCGCCGCGGTTGCCGCCCTCCGGACCCATGTCGATGATCCAGTCGGCGGTCTTGATCACGTCGAGGTTGTGCTCGATCACCAGCACCGTGTTGCCCTTGTCGACCAGCGAGGAGAGCACGCCGATGAGCTTGCGGATGTCCTCGAAGTGGAGGCCGGTGGTCGGCTCGTCGAGGACGTAGAGCGTCTTCCCGGTCGAGCGCTTCTGTAGCTCAGCGGAGAGCTTGACCCGCTGTGCCTCACCACCGGACAGCGTGGTCGCGGGCTGCCCCAGCCGCACGTAGCCCAGGCCGACCTCGACCAGGGTCTTCATGTGGCGCGCGATCGCGGGCACCGCGGCGAAGAACTCCACCGCCTCCTCGATCGGCATGTCGAGCACCTCGGCGATCGACTTGCCCTTGTAGTGCACCTCGAGCGTCTCGCGGTTGTAGCGCGCGCCGTGGCAGACCTCGCACGGGACGTACACATCGGGCAGGAAGTTCATCTCGATCTTGATCGTGCCGTCACCCGAGCAGGCCTCGCAGCGGCCGCCCTTGACGTTGAACGAGAACCGGCCCTGCAGGTAGCCCCGCATCTTGGCCTCCGGGGTGGAGGCGAAGAGCTTGCGGATGTGGTCGAAGACGCCGGTATAGGTGGCCGGGTTGGACCGCGGCGTGCGCCCGATCGGGGACTGGTCGACGTGGATCACCTTGTCGACGTTGTCCAGGCCGGAGATCTTGGTGTGCCGGCCCGGAACGGTGCGGGCGCGGTAGAACTCCTTGGCCAGGGCGGTGTAGAGGATGTCGTTGACGAGCGTCGACTTGCCCGAGCCGGAGACGCCGGTGACCGCGAGGAAGAGCCCCAGCGGGAAGGTGACGTCGATGTCCTTGAGGTTGTTCTCCTTGGCACCGTGGACGGTCAGCTCGCGCCCGGCGGTGCGGGGGCGGCGTACGGCCGGGACGGCGATCTCACGACGGCCCGCCAGATACTGACCGGTCACCGACTGCTCGTTGGCGAGCAGCTCCTCGACCGTGCCGGAGTGGATCACCTGGCCGCCGTGCTCACCGGCGCCGGGGCCGATGTCGACGACCCAGTCGGCGACCTTGATCGTGTCCTCGTCGTGCTCGACGACGATCAGGGTGTTGCCGAGCCGCTTGAGCCGCTCGAGGGTCTCGATCAGCCGGTGGTTGTCGCGCTGGTGGAGGCCGATGGACGGTTCGTCCAGCACGTAGAGGACGCCGACCAGGCCGGACCCGATCTGGGTCGCCAGCCGGATCCGCTGCGCCTCACCGCCGGAGAGCGATCCCGAGGGTCGCTCCAGGGAGAGGTAGTCGAGGCCGACGTCGAGGAGGAAGCGCAGCCGCGCCTGGATCTCCTTGAGGACCTGCTCGGCGATCTGCCGCTCCCGGCCGCTGAGCTCGACCTGGTCGAGCCACTCCGCGGCCTCGTTGATCGGCAGCGCGCAGAGCTCGGCGATGTTGAGACCGCCCTCGCTCCGCTCCCCCAGTGTCACCGAGGTCGAAACCGGCTTGAGCCGGGTGCCCTTGCAGGTCGGGCACGGCACCTGGCGCATGTAGCCCTCGAAGCGCTCCCGGGTGGTGTCGGACTCGGCCTCCTTGTGGCGCCGCTCCACCCAGCGGCGTACGCCCTCGAACTCGGCGTCGTAGGAGCGGCGGCGGCCGTAGCGGTTGACCGAGACCACGTGCACCTTGCGTCCGTGACCATCGAGGATCGCCTTCTGCCCGGCGGCCGGGATGTCGTCCCAGGGAGTGTCCAGGTCGAAGCCGAGCTCACCGCCGAGAGCCTCCAGGAGGCGCAGGAAGTATTCGGCGACGTGGGCCTGGGACCAGGGCTGCAGCGCGCCCTCGGCCAGCGTGGCTGCCGGGTTGGGGACGACCAGCTCGGGGTCGACCTCCATCCGGGTGCCGAGGCCCGTGCAGGCCGGGCAGGCGCCGAAGGGCGAGTTGAAGGAGAACGACCGCGGCTCGAGCTCGTCGGTGTCGAGCAGGTGGTCGTTGGGGCACGACATCCGCTCGGAGAACTTCATCTGCTCGCCAGTGTCGACGAAGTCGAAGACGACCAGCCCGCCGGCGAGCTCCAGCGCGGTCTCGACCGAGTCGGTCAGCCGCCGCTTGGAGGACTCCTTGACCGCGAGCCGGTCGATGACCACCTCGATGGTGTGCTTCTTCTGCTTCTCGAGCTTCGGCGGGGCGTCGAGCTGGTGGGTCTCGCCGTCGACCCGCACCCGGGAGTAGCCCTGCTGCTGCAGCTGGCTGAAGAGCTCGACGTACTCCCCCTTGCGCGCCCGGATCACCGGGCTCAGCACCTGGAAGCGACGCCCCTCCTCCAGCGCGAGCACGTGGTCGACGATCTGCTGCGGCGTCTGCCGCTCGATCGGCGCACCACAGGTCGGGCAGTGCGGACGGCCCGCGCGCGCGTAGAGCAGACGCAGGTAGTCGTAGACCTCGGTGATGGTGCCGACCGTCGAGCGCGGGTTCTTCGAGGTCGACTTCTGGTCGATCGACACCGCCGGGGAGAGCCCCTCGATGAAGTCGACGTCGGGCTTGTCCATCTGACCGAGGAACTGTCGAGCGTAGGCCGAGAGCGACTCGACGTAGCGACGCTGGCCCTCCGCGAAGATGGTGTCGAACGCGAGGCTCGACTTGCCACTTCCGGACAGGCCGGTGAACACGATCATCGAGTCCCGAGGCAGGTCGAGGGAGACATCCTTCAGGTTGTGCTCCCGGGCTCCCCGGATGATCAGCTGCTGCTCCGCCACGTTCTTTCCTCGTCCAGTGCTTATCGCATCGCGCTACTGCGTCGAACAGATGTTCGCATCATACGACGCCGGGAAGACTCCCAGACGGCACCCTCTCACGGAGCACCGACATTTTACTTCTAGTCGTGTCCGACGTGCTTGCATAGACGTATGAGCGATGCACCTACCACTTATACAGGCGCGGTGAAACCGGGCGGCCCGGCCGACGTACGCGAGCTCGGCCGGCTGACCATCACGAAGGTCGCCGTCGACGCGCAGATGTCCAACAATTGCTACCTGCTGCGCTGCCGAACGACCGGCGAGCAGCTTCTCATCGACGCCGCGGCCGAGCCGGAGACCCTGATCCCCCTCATCGGCGAGGAGCTGGCCACCGTCGTCACCACCCACCAGCACTGGGACCACCACCGAGCCCTGGCCGACGTCACCGCCGCGACCGGCGCCGCCACGCTCGCCGGAGAGCCCGATGCCGCCGCGATCACGGAGGCCACCGGCGTACCGGTCTCTCGCATGCTCTCCCACGGAGACACGGTCGCCGTCGGCGACTGCACGCTCGAGGTCATCGCGCTGCGCGGGCACACACCCGGGTCGGTCGCTCTCGTCTACCGCGACCCAGAGGGCACGCCTCATCTGTGGACCGGCGACAGTCTCTTCCCGGGCGGCATCGGAAACACGCAGCAGGATCCCGTACGTTTCACCCAGCTGCTCGACGATGTCGAGGAGCGCATCTTCAGCACCCTGCCCGACGAGACCTGGTTCTACCCGGGCCACGGCGACGACTCCACGCTCGGCGCCGAACGTCCGCACCTCGCCGAGTGGCGCGAGCGAGGATGGTGACTACGGCTCCGTAGTCGGGGTCGCGGTCTCCGTCGGCGTCGGATCCGTGGTCGGATCGGCTGACTCGGTCGGCTCGGCGGTCGGCTCCGGTTCCGTCGTGAGCGTGGGCTTGGAGGTGGGCGTCGAGCCACTGGTCTCGGCTGGCTCCTCCGGCTCACGCGACGCCGTCGGCCGGTCCGGGTCGCCAGCCGTGGAGGGTTCGGCCTCCCCCGGTTCGTGCGTCGCGCCGTCACGATCGGCCGCCGAACCAGGCGGGCGCGCCGGCGAGCCGTCCGAGGGCTCGTCGGACAGCTTCGATCCGGGCGCCGGCGGCAGCGGATCCACATCGGGATAGGCGTTCCCGACGTCCTCGAAACCCGTCACCGGGTCACGATCGGGTCGCTCGGCCTCCGCCAGGCCGGCGAGTAGGACGACCACCCCGAGACCGGTCATGACCGCGCCGGTCAGGATGCCTGCCACGGCGACCTGCTTGCTCTGCAACTCGACTCCCTGTACCCGCCCCGCGCCTGGTGTGGCGCACAGCGTAGGGCAGCGCCGCCGCGAGCGTTACCCACCCGGGGGCATCGCGGCCGGCGCTCGAGGAGCCGGAGTCAGTCGGTCGGGCTCTCGCTCGGCGACTCGCTGGGCTCGCTCGGTGACTCGGTCGGCTCGCTCGGCGACTCGCTGGGCTCGCTCGGCGACTCGCTCGGGTCGCTCGGGCTTTCGCTCGGCGACTGGCTGGGCTCGCTCGGCGACTCGGTCGGCCTGCCCGAAGGCCTCGGCTCCGACGGCACCTGAGTGGGGCGCGCCGGTAGCGGAGACATCGAGCTGTCTGCCGACTCCTCGACCGACCGCGGGCTCGCCGGGACCGGCTCGGCAACCTCGGGAACCTCGCTCCCCGGACCCATCTGGCTGGGTGGACCGGCCTGCGACGGCGTCGAGGACGACTTCTCCAACGGTGCCACCGGCGAGACCGGCGAGATCAGGCTGACCCCGGACTCGTCCGTGGCGTAGCTGTGTCCTGGCTCTTCCGCTCCGGCGTTGCCGACGATCAGGCCACCAATCCCGATGCTCGTCATGGCCAGCCCCGTTGCCATTCCAGCCAAGGCGATCTGCTTGCGATGCAACACGATTCCCCCGTGATACCAACGACTCGACAAGTTCTCTGGTCGTGCACAGTAGACCTACAAAGATCGAAACTGTGCGACCACTATCGGGGTGTCGGGCCTCGCTGGCAAGTCCTTGTCATCTATCGTTCGACCGATATAACCCCTGGTAAGAGGTCTGTTCGCCCGGCGCGAACGGCCCGTTCGGCCCTCGTGTGGAGCGCTACTGTGTTGGCATGGGCGAAGTGATCAGGTTTCCCGGCCATCCGCTGCCGGACCACGACAAGCCGGCACCGCTGTGGCGTGAGGCCGCCGGCCAGGTGATCCGCGACGAGCGGTCCCGCCAGGAGCGCACGCTCGCCGACGTCGCCGGCGATGCCGGTGTCTCGACGCAGTATCTCTCCGAGATCGAGCGCGGCCGCAAGGAGCCGAGCTCCGAGGTGCTCGAGGCGGTCGGTGGTGCGCTGGGCCTCGGCCTCGTCGACCTCACCGAGCGGGTCACCCGCACGCTGCGCGCGGGCGCCCGCCCGTCCGGCCCCATGGCTCTCGCCGCCTGACCTCCGCCGGCCAGGTCACCCCAGGTCACACCGAGGCGAGCTTGCGGCTCTCCAGCACCGCGTCCACCAGCCCGTACGCCACCGCCTCCTCGGCCCCCAGGACGAGGTCACGCTCGGTGTCGGCGTGGATCTGGTCGGTGCTCTGACCGGTGTGGCGCGCCAACAGCGCGTCCATCTCGGCTCGCACCCGGCCGATCTCCTTCGCCGCGACCTGCAGGTCGGTGACATCGCCCCGCTGACCGTCCTGGCCCGGCTGCTGCAGCACGACCCGCGCGTGCGGGAGGACCGTACGCCGCCCCGGCTCCCCCGCGGCCAGCAGCACGGCCGCGGAGCCCGCCGCCTGGCCCACGCAGGTGGTCGCCACCGGAGAACGCAGGAACTGCATCGTGTCGTAGATACCCAGCATCGCGGTCGGGTCACCGCCGGGAGAGTTGAGATAGAGCTCGATCTGCGTGTCGGGCGCGTCCGACTCCAGGTGGATCAGCTGCGCGATGACCACGTTGGCGACCCCGTCGTCGATCGGCGTACCGAGATAGACGATCCGGTCCGAGAGCAGGCGGCTGTAGACGTCGAGCGCCCGCTCGCCACGTGGGGTCTTCTCGATGACCGAGGGAATCGTGTACGAGCTCATCGGGCCACCTCCGTAGCGCAAGCGCCAGAATACGGACGCGGCCCGATGAAAGATCCAATGTTCGCTCGCTGACGCTCGCTCATCGGGCACCCCCAGCCGCGGAGAGACCGAAGGCGGCACTGCGCTGCTGGACCGGCGTCACCGACTGCACGTCGTTGAGCACCTCGTCCACGAATCCGTACTCACGCGCCTCTTCGGCGGTGAACCACCGGTCGCGCAGCGAGTCCTGGTCGATCTGCTCGACGCTCTGACCGGTGTGCTCGGCGGTGATCCGGAGCATCTGCTCGGTCATCCGCGCCAGCCGTGCGGCCTGCACCTCGATGTCGGCCGCCGAGCCGCCGATCCCCGCGGACCCCTTGTGCAGCAGCACCTCGGTGTGCGGCAGGACGTAGCGCTTGCCCGGAGTGCCGGCGGTGAGCAGGAACTGCCCCATGCTCGCCGCCATCCCCATCCCCAGCGTGGAGACGTCGTTGGGGATCAGGTGCATCACGTCGTAGATCGCCATCCCGGCCGTCACCGAGCCGCCGGGTGAGTTGATGTAGAGAGAGATGTCGCGGTGCGGGTCCTCGGCGCTGAGCAGGAGCAGCTGCGCGCAGATCCGGTTTGCGATCGCGTCGTCCACCTCCTGGCCGAGCACGATGATCCTCTGGTTCTGCAGTCGCGCCGTGAGCTGCTCATCGAGCGGCCCGGCCGTGATGGGTGTCTGGGTCATGCTGTCGAGCCTGATCCAGGCGTACGCCGGATTCCAGCGAATCTGCCGCAGGCAGATCTGCCCACAGCAGAACACCAGCCACCCGATAGGTTGCGATCGTGCGCTGCGTGATTCTCGACGACTATCAGGACGTGGCGAGGACGTACGCCGCATGGGACTCTCTCGACGGGGTCGAGGTGATCTCGCTGACCGAGCATCTCGGGCCGGACGCGCTGGTCCGGGCGCTCGATGGTGCCGAGATCGTGGTGGCGATGCGGGAGCGTACGCCGTTCCCTGCCGCCGTCCTGGAACGGCTGCCCGACCTGAAGCTGCTGGTCACGACCGGGATGCGCAACGCCTCGATCGATCTCGCTGCGGCGGCCCGGCTCGGGGTCACCGTGTGCGGCACCCCGTCGAGCCCGCACCCACCGGTCGAGCTGACCTGGGCGCTGATCCACGCGCTGACCCGCCACGTCGTCACCGAGGCGACCGGTCACGGCTGGCAGCGGACGGTCGGGAGCGACCTCCATGGCCGGACCCTCGGCCTGCTCGGGCTCGGCAAGATCGGCGCCCGGGTCGCGGCCGTCGGGCAGGCGTTCGGGATGGAGGTGATCGCCTGGAGCCCCCATCTCACCGCCGAGCGCGCCGAGCCGCTCGGCGTGCGCGCGGTCGACAAGGCCATCCTGTTCGAGACCAGCGACATCGTCTCGCTCCATCTCGTGCTTTCGGAGACG
Source organism: Nocardioides sp. NBC_00850 (assembly GCF_045207335.1). Classification (NCBI taxonomy): domain Bacteria; kingdom Bacillati; phylum Actinomycetota; class Actinomycetes; order Propionibacteriales; family Nocardioidaceae; genus Nocardioides; species Nocardioides sp. NBC_00850. The sequence goes on along the minus strand of NZ_CP108845.1, from coordinate 3,354,854 downwards.
ACGCGACACATCGTCGGACACGCCGATCTGGCCTCGATGAAGCCGACCGCCCACCTGGTCAACACCTCGCGTGCCGGCCTGGTCGACACCGAGGCGCTCATCGCCCACCTCGGCTCCGGCACGATCGCCGGAGCGGGCCTGGACGTCTTCGACGTCGAGCCGCTTCCCGCCGACGATGCGCTGCGCCACCTCCCGAACGTGGTCGCGACGCCGCACCTCGGCTACGTCACCGAGGACAACTACCGCCGCTTCTACGGTGGCGCCGTCGAGGACATCGCCGCCTGGCTGGCCGGTGACCCGATCCGTACTCTCCTGCCGAAGGACCCTGATGCCTGACCCGATCCAGCTCGCCGCCGATCTGGCACCGACCGGAACCCTGCGCACCTCGATCAACCTCGGCAATCCCGTCCTCGCCCAGGGCACCCCCGAGGCGCCGAGCGGGGTCACCGTGGACATCGCCCGGGAGCTGGCGAGCCGGCTCGGCGTACCGGTCTCCTTCCAGTGCTTCGACGCCGCCCGCAAGTCCTTCGAGGCGCTGCGGACCGGGGCCGCCGACGTCGCCTTCCTCGCGGTCGAGCCCGCCCGGGCCGCCGAGGTCGAGTTCACCGCGCCGTACGTCCTCATCGAGGGGGTCTACGCCGTCGCGGCCGACTCCCCGATCCGGACCGCGGACGACGTCGACCGCCCCGGCGTGCGGGTCGGTGTGAAGGAGGGCTCCGCCTACGACCTCTTCCTGACCCGCACACTGGAGAACGCCGAGGTCGTACGAGGCACCGACGGGATCGACGCCTTCCGCGAGCTCGGGCTCGAGGTCGCCGCCGGGATCCGCCAGCCCCTCAGCCGGCACGTCGCCGCCGACCCCGGCCTGCGGCTGGTCGAACCGCGGTTCATGCAGATCCGCCAGGCCGTGGCGATCGCGCGCGACCATCGTCCTGCCACTGTGAGCTTTCTGCACGAGCTGGTCGAGGACCTGAAAGCCAGCGGCCGGATCGCCGAGTCGCTGGCCACCTCGGGGCAGGACGCGTCGGTCGCTCCCTGATCAGCGAGGGCTGCGCCGGACGTAGGGCGTCGTGGTGCCGACCTTCGCCAGCCCCGAGCGCTCGAGAATCGGCCGGGAGAACTCGGTGGAGTCGCTGTGGATGTAGCGCTTGCCTCGGGCGATGGCGGTGCGGGCGCGAGCGGCGGTGAGGGCGCGGTAGATGCCGCGGCCGCGCCACTTCTCCAGCGTCGCACCGCCCCAGATGCCGGCGAACTCCGTTCCCGGCACCATGTCGATCCGGCCGGCGCTGACGATCTCTCCGCCTGCCTCCGCGACCCACATCTCGGACTCGCCCGCCGCGAGCCCGCGCAGCAGGCTGTCCACGCGTGCCTCCAGGACCGGGGAGCCGAAGACACCGTCCTGCATGGTGCTGGCGGCGCGTACGTCCTCCTCTCCGGTGATGGTGCGCAGACCGACCCCGTCGGGCAGCGGGACGTCGACGGCCAGCAGCCGGGCCTCGCCGACCATGATCGACTCGGGTTCCTCGGGCTCGAACCCGTGGCGCAGCAGCGTCTCGTGCAGTCCGGGGGCGTGGTCGTGCCCGCGCGTCTTCCACTCGACCTCCTCGACCGTCCGGTCGGCATCGAAGTGCGCCACCGCCGCGACGACCAGCTCCTCGATCGCGGCTTCGTCGGCCCCGTCGAGGTCTTGGTAGGAGATGAATCCTCGACCACCGTCGAAGGTGGCCAGCCGCAGCGGCCCGTGCCGGGTCACCGACACCGCCCGGGTGGTCTCGGCATCGGTTCGCAACTGCTCGTCATAGGCTTTCAGCACGGCGAGAAACCTACGCCGAAGTCGTACGCCGAAGCATGTAGTTATCGGGCAGCCGGCTCCGTTCCCTTCGTGAATGGCGCTTACAAGGAGCGCTCGAAATGGAAGGGTGAGGACATGCCTCGCTACCTGATGATCCTGAACTACTCCGGTGGTGTCGACGAGACTCCCGGTGGAATGGCCGGCTGGACCGCTGATGAGCTGCAGGGCCATGCCAACTACTACGAAGCGCTCAACAAGGCGCTGACCGAGTCCGGCGAGCTGGTGCACCTCGAGGCCCTGACGCCGCCGAACCAGGCGTTCGTGGTGACCTCCGACGGCGCCGACAAGACCGTCACCGACGGCCCGTTCCAGGAGTTCAAGGAGTGGGTCGCCGGCTACATGATCATCGACGCCGAGACCGAGGAGCGTGGCCTGGAGATCGCCGGGCTCTACTCCGCGGCTCCTGGCGCCGGCGGGCGGCCGGTCCAGCAGCCGATCCAGGTGCGCCGGATGTACCACGGCACCGACGGCTCCGCCGTCGAGGACACCATCGCCTTCGGCGAGGCGAGCATCGAGTGACCGAGGCGTTGCCGGGTGACCTCTTGCGCGACCTCACTCCGCAGGTCGTCGCCGTCGTCACCCGGCGCTGCGGGGACTTCGACACCGCGGAGGACGCCGTGCAGGAGGCGCTCGTCGAGGCGGTACGCACCTGGCCGGATCGCGGCGTCCCGGAGAACGCTCGCGGCTGGCTGATCGCCACCGCGATGCACCGCCTCGTCGACGCCAAGCGCAGCGAGTCGCGCCGCCGCGACCGCGAGCAGGCCGACTTTCTCGCCGAGCCCGAGGGGCAGGAGGCCTCCGGAGCTGACCCGACCGCTTCGGGCCCCGCTTCAGCAGATGACTCCCTCGACGTACTCCTGCTCTGCTGTCATCCCAGCCTGACTCCGGCCTCGGCGGTGGCGCTGACCCTGCGGGCGGTCGGCGGGCTCACGACCCGGGAGATCGCGAACGCCTACCTCGTCCCGGAGAAGACGATGGCGCAGCGGATCTCTCGGGCGAAGGCGACGATCAAGGGGCGCTCGCTCGGGATCGACGGCGCCGCCGACCTTGCCGCGCGGATCCCGGCGATGATGAAGGTGCTCTACCTGCTCTTCAACGAGGGGTACGTGGCGACCGAGGGCGACCAGCTGCAGCGGGTCGACCTGTGCGCCGAGGCGATCCGGCTGACCCGCCTCGCCCGCACCGCGCTCGCCCGGATGACGGGGAGCGCGCACGGCGAGCTCGGCGGTCTGCTCGCACTGATGCTGCTGCTCGATGCTCGCCGCCCCGCCCGGATCGACTCGCACGGCGCCGTGGTGCCGCTGGCCGACCAGGACCGGAGTCTGTGGCGCCACGAGGCCACCCGCGAGGGGATCGCGCTTGTCGACACCGTCATCGGCACCGGCCGGCCGGGGACCTACCAGATCCAGGCCGCCGTCGCCGCGCTCCACAATCGCGCACCCACCGCGGAGGCGACCGACTGGCTGCAGATCACCGCGCTCTACGGGTTGCTGGAGAAGGTCGCGCCGGGGCCGATCGTGACGCTCAACAAGGCCGTCGCGGTCGGGTACGCCGACGGCCCGGGCCCTGCGCTCGCGCTGCTCGACGAGCTCCTGCGTGACTGTGCTCAGAACGGCGCCGCCGGCTTCGCCGACCATCCGCGGGTGCCGGCGGTGCGCGCTCATCTGCTGGAGCTCGCCGGCGACCTGGACGGTGCTGCCGCTGCGTACGATCTGGCCTCGGTGCGGGCCACCAACCTCGCCGAGCGCCGTTTCCTGACGTCGAAGGCGGCCGCGCTGCGCGATGCTCGCTGCTGACGCACCGCTGAATTCTAGTGAGAACCGTTCTCAGGATACGCTGTGCCTGTGATCGAACTGCGCACCCCGACCCAGATCGAGCAGATGAAGCCCGCCGGCCGATTCGTGGCCGATGTCCTGACCGCACTCCGCGAGCACGCTGCCGTGGGTGTCAACCTGCTCGAGCTCGACGAGCTGGCGCACAAGATGATCAAGGACCGTGGCGCGGAGTCCTGCTACATCGACTACCACCCGAGCTTCGGCGCGATGCCGTTCGGGAAGGTGCTCTGCACCTCGGTCAACGACGGCGTGCTGCACGGCCTGCCCTTCGACTACAACCTGCAGGACGGCGACCTGCTCAGCGTCGACTTCGCGGCCAGCGTCGACGGCTGGGTCTCCGACTCGGCCCTCTCCGTCGTCGTCGGCACGCCCCGCCAGGAGGACCTCGATCTGATCGAGACCACCACCCAGGCGCTCGCCGCGGGCATCGACGCCGCGCGCGTCGGCAACAAGGTCGGCGACATCTCCCACGCGATCGCCACCGTCGCGCGCGCCAAGGGTCTCAAGATCAACACCCAGTTCGGCGGCCACGGCGTCGGCCGCACCATGCACGGCGACCCGCACATCGCCAACGACGGTCGCCCCGGCCGCGGCTTCAAGCTGCAGCCCGGTCTCGTCATCGCGATCGAGCCGTGGTTCCTGCACACCACCGACGAGATCTTCACCGACCCCGACGGCTGGACCCTGCGCAGCGCCGACGGCTCCCGCGGCGCCCACATGGAGCACACCGTCGCGATCACCGAGGACGGGCCGCTCGTGCTCACCGCCAGGGGAGCAGCATAAGCAGAGCCTCACGGCGCGCGATTGACGTACGACGAACGCGACGGCGCCCCGCTTCCCTCTCAGGAGGCGGGGCGCCGTGCTCTGTCTCCCCTACGACAGATTCACTGCCGTGTCATCGATCAGGAAGCTCGTCCCGAGGGAGGAGTCCTCCGTACCGGTGAAGGTGAGGGTGACCGTCGAACCCGCCTGGCCGCTGAGGCTGAGCGACTTCTGGACGTAGCCCGAACCCTTGTTCAGGTTCGAGTAGGTCGCCAGGGTCGTCGATCCCGCCTTGACCGTCAGCTTGTCGTAAGCCGAGGTCGTGGTGGTCTCATCGGAGTCGACGTAGAGCCAGAACGTCAGCGTCGCCGCACACCCAGACGGGATGGTGACCGACTGCGAGAGCGTGTCGGTGTGAGCCGACCCGTAGCCGTTCAGCCAGGCCTTGTACGACCCGGCGTGCGCCGGCGCGCTGGTCGAGCTGTCGATCACACCCGAGGAGGCGGTCCAGCCGGTCGCGCCGGACTCGAAGCCCGGGTTGGTCAGCTTCTGGCCCGAGCAGGTGCCGCCACCGGTGCCGGAGACCGTGAAGGTGAACTGCACGCTGCCGGTCACACCGGCAGCGTCGGTCGCGGTGACCGTCGGCGTGTAGGTGCCGGCCGTGGTCGGCGTACCGGAGACCGCGCCCGAGGATGAGATCGAGACGCCCGCCGGGAGGCCCGTCGCGGTGTAGGTGTAGGGCGAGGTGCCGCCCGAGGCCGTGACCGTGAAGGACGAGATCGCGGTGCCGACAGTGCCGGTCTTCGAGCCCGGCGAGGCCACCGTGACGGGGCTGCTGCCGCCACCCGGGGTGCAGGTCGGGTCACCGGTCTGGGCCGGAACCGAGACGGCGTTCCAGGCGGCCTTGACCGCGTTGAACTCGGTGCAGGTCGTGGTGCCGTACAGGTTCTTGGCCGCGGTGAGCGTCCAGGTGCGGTACTTCAGGTACGACGACGACGAGGTCTTCAGCAGCATCGCGTTGTACATAACCTTCATCGCCTTCTGGATCCCCACACCGGTGACGGTGGACGAGTTGCAGGTCGGCGAGGTCGGCTGGCCGTTGGTCGGGTTGGAGCCCTCGGCGAGCAGGTAGAACCAGTGGTTTCCCGGTCCGGCCGCGGCGTGGACCTCGTCGCCCGGCGTCGAGGACGAGTAGCAGTTGTCGTCACCGACCAGCGATGGGTTGTACATGTTGCGGATCGGGCCGGCGCCCACCAGGTCGACCTCCTCACCAACGGTGTAGTCAGGGGTGTCGTTGGCGGTCTGGTTGTCGTACCACTCGGTGGCCGCACCGAAGGTGTCCGCGACGAACTCCTGGGTGTTGCCACCCGAGATCCCACCGGGGGTGTGGTCGTCGATGCCGTGGCCGAACTCGTGCGCGACGACGTCGAGCGAGCCGATCCAGCGCGAGCCGGACTGCGAGTGGCCGATCTGCACCTGGGTGCCGTCGTAGTAGGCGTTCACGTCGGCCAGACCCACCCGGATCGGGAGCCAGCCGCCCGAGCCGTCCATGCCCGAGCGACCCAGCCACGAGGTCAGCATGCCCTTCTCCTGCTGGGCGGCGTAGAACGCGTCGACACAGCCGGTCTCCCGGTTGGTCGGGTCGCCGTTGCCCCAGGAGTCGTCGGTGCCGGTGTAGGTGACGTTGCCGCTCGAGTTCTGGCACTTGAGCGTCGTCGCGGACGGGTCGGTCATGGAGTACGTCGAGCCGGAGAGCTGCGTCGAGATCGACACGGACCCGGAGTAGCCCGAGTTACCGGTGCCCTCGACGACGTGCTCCTTGGTGGAGAGCACCTTGCCGGTGGCGGCGTCGACGAACACCGAGAGCCGGGAGGGCTCGCCCGCTCGGGTGCCGGTCACGATCGTCTCGTACGCCAGGTCCGAACCGGACTCGCCCTGGACGATGACCAGCTCGCTGGACTCGACCGCCGGCTTGGTCACCTGGCCCTTGGCGACCTTCTCGGCCTTCGCCTCGGTGATCGCGGGCTTCGTGGTGGAGACCTTGACCGGGGCGTCCTGGGCGACCGAGGTGCCCAGCAGGTTGCCCTCGGCGTCCGCGGCGACGACGAAGTCACCGCCGACGACGCGCAGGCCCTGGTGGTTGCGGTCGTAGGAGACATACTGCAGTCCGGAGGACTGGTACGTCTTCAGCCTGACGGCCTGGTCCTTGGCGCCGAGCTTCAGCGCCGCGGGGTCGGCGGCGACGAAGGCCGATGCCGACTTCTCCGCCTTGGTCCTGGCCTCCTTGCCACTGACGACCGCGCGGCCGTCGTCGGTCTCCTGGGACGCCGCGGCTTCCTTGCCGGGCTTGGGGTCACTGGCCGCCTGCACGCCTGTGGGCATGCTGATGGCGGCCACTGCCGAAATGAGGGCCATGGTCAGGCCCTGCGCTACGCGTCTGTTGTTCACGCAGACTCTCCTTGAGCCGGCCCCGCCGAAGCGGAGCAGCCGATGCTGACCCATGGACAGTGGCGATCGGCCGCGCAGCCGGTCAATCAGGTTAGTGGTTCATAACCGCGCAATGCACGGAGTCGTATTTACGACAACATATGAATACCCATGGGAACATGACGGATGCGTCAGTTCGCGCGGCAAAACAGAAGTCAGCCGCTGGCGTCTCGGGTCACCAGCGGCTGACAAGAAGAACGTTAGCCGACGAACCCGAACACGTGCAAGCATCTGCAATGCATAAGACTGCAAATGACCCGACCGGGCTACTCAGACCACCCAAGAGGGCTATGAGCGCGGGTTCTTCGAGCGCTGCGTACGCCGCGCGTCGCGCTGCCGTCGCAGCCGGCGCACCAGGACGCCGTCGTAGGCGAGCGCCTCGGGCTTGTCGATCAGGTCGTTGACGGCTCGATGGTATTCGGCGGCGCTCATCCCGAGCTGCTCTCGGACCGCCTCGTCGCGGCCGGTGCCGGCCGACCACCAGGAGCGCTCGAAGTCCAGCAGTTGCTTCTCGTTCTCGGAAAGGCCCGGCTGCCCGTCGGCAGACCCGGGGCTGTGGGGCGCCTCGGTCATGCGTACATCATCCCAGGCATGACGAGCGGCCTCGAAACCGCCACGCACCACCGCCTCGAACTACCCGGCATAGCCCATCTGGGCCATCTTCATAAAAGTGCAGATCAACTCTTTGAAGCCCACCGGACCGTCCGCTAATCTCTTCCATGTCAGCCGCTGGTGACCCGAGACGCCAGCGGCTGACTTCTATTTCGGCGGGTGTTACGCCTCCGCGGTGTCCTCGCCGTGCGTCCCCGGACGCGGCGCCCAGGGCAGCTCCCTCGCGGCCCGCACGACGACCAGCCGGTCCCCGCGCGACAGGGTGCCGACGACCGGGTCGAAGTAGCGGAAGACCTTCTCGTCGCGTACGACCGCGATCACCTGGTCGGCCAGTTGCTGCGGCTGCTTGCCGACCTCGTTGACCAGCAGGTCGCGCTCGGCGACCTCCAGGCCGGTGCCGGAGTTGAGCAGGTCCTCCATGACCGACCCCAGGGTCGGCGAGATGGTGGACAGACCCATCAGCCGGCCGACCGCGTCGGCGGAGGTGATCACCGAGTCGGCTCCGGACTGCTTCATCAACGGCGCGTTCTCGCGCTCGCGCGCGGCAGCGACGATCCACGCCTCGGGGTTGATCTGCCGCACCGTCAGGATCGTGAGCACGTTGGAGTCGTCACGGTTGGTGGTGATGATGACCTGCTCGGCGTCCTTGACGCCCGCCCGCATCAGCACCTCGCGCCGGGTCGCATCGCCGGTGACCACCGCGATCCCGTCGGAGTGGGCATCCGAGCGCGCCACCGGGTCCGGGTCGACCACGACGAACTCCTCGGGATCCGCTCCGCTGGTGAGCAGCGTCTCCACGGCGCTACGGCCCTTCGTGCCGTAACCGACGACGACGATGTGCTGGGACATCTTCTTCCTCCAGCGAGCGACTCGGATGAGGTCTCGGCCCTGCTTGGTGAGGACCTCGAGGGTGGTGCCGATCAGCAGCACCAGGAAGGCGATGCGGGCCGGCGTGATGATGAACGCGTTGATCATCCGCGCGTGCGCCTCGACCGGGGCGATGTCGCCGTAGCCGGTCGTGCTCAGCGTCACCGTCGTGTAGTAGATCGCGTCGACCAGGCTGATCTGGCCGGTGGGATCGTTGTTGTCGGCGTACGCGTCGCGGTCGAGATAGACCAGCAGGACCGTCCCGACCAGGATCGCCAGCGCGGCCAGCAGCCGGCGCCCGAGCTGCCACCAAGGCGACCGCACCGTCTCGGGAAGAGCGACCTGCTCGACACCGGCCCACTTCGGGGCGTATGCAGATGTCTCGGACACATCTGTGACCCTATCCGCCGCGCTCTATCGTCTGTTGCATGAGTGCCTCCGACATCCGCCGTGTCACCAACCAGGCGCCCGCGCTCGCGGGTCACAACGTGGTCACCGGGGATGCCGCACTGTCGGCGGCGGTCCTGCGTCACGCAGGCGAGGAGACCCTCGACTCGCTCGTCTCCCTGGGCGCCGAGGCCGGCACCGCCGAGGCACAGGAGCACGGCCGCCTCGCCAACCGCTTCCACCCCGAGCTGGTCCCCTACGACCGCTACGGCAACCGGATCGACGAGGTCGCCTTCCACCCCTCCTGGCACTGGCTGATGGACAGGGCCGTCGGCCATGGTCTGGCGGCCACGCCCTGGACGCTGGCCGAGAAGGGCGATGAGCACGCCCACGTACGCCGCGCCGCCGGGTTCCTGGCCTGGTCCCAGACCGAGCCCGGCCACCTGTGCCCGATCTCCATGACGTACGCCGCAGTCCCCGCGCTGCGCGCCGACGAGTCCCTCGCCGAGGAGTGGGTGCCGAGGCTCGCCTCCACGACCTACGACTTCGGTCTCCGCGACCCCGCCGAGAAGCTCGGCGCCCTGGCGGGGATGGGGATGACCGAGAAGCAGGGTGGCTCGGACGTGCGCGAGACCATCACCGAGGCCCATCCCGTCGGCGACGGCGTCTACGAGCTGCACGGGCACAAGTGGTTCACCTCGGCCCCGATGAACGACGTCTTCCTGATCCTCGCCCAAGCGCCCAACGGCCTCACCTGCTTCCTCCTCCCCCGCGTCCTTGCCTCGGGAGAGCGAAACCGCCTCGACGTGGTGCGACTCAAGGACAAGCTCGGCAACCGCTCCAACGCCAGCTCCGAGCTCGAGTTCCGCGGCACCACCGCCTACCGGCTGGGCGAAGAGGGCCGCGGCCTACGCACCATCATCGAGATGGTCGCCGCCACCCGCCTCGACTGCGTGCTGGGCTCGGCCGCCCTGATGCGACGGGCCGTGGCCGAGGCGAGCTGGCACGTCGCCCACCGCTCCGCGTTCGGCGCCACCCTGGCCGAGAAGCCGCTGATGCAGAACGTGGTCGCCGACCTGGCCGTCGAGTCCGAGGCGGCCACGACCCTGGCGATGCGCCTGGCCGCCGCCGTCGACCGACCGGATGACGAGCACGAGCGGGCTCTGCGCCGCATCGGCCTGCCGCTGGCGAAGTTCTGGGTCTGCAAGCGCACCCCGGCGATGGTCGCGGAGGCGCTGGAGTGCCTGGGTGGCAACGGCTACGTGGAGGAGTCGGTGATGCCGCTGCTCTTCCGCGAGTCCCCGCTCAACTCGGTCTGGGAGGGCTCCGGCAACGTCAACGCCCTCGACGTCCTGCGCGCCATCCAGCGCGAACCCGGGGTCCTCGACGCGTGGATCACCGAGGTCGGCAAGGCCAAGGGCGCCGACCGGCGCTACGACCGGGCCGTCGACGCAACCCTCTCCCTCCTGGGCGAGTCGATGACCAGTCCCGAGGAGCTGGAGCGCTCAGCCAGGCGTCTGGCCGGCAGCATGGCGACCCTCCTCCAGGGAAGCCTCCTGGTCCAGCACGGCCCCGAGGAGGTGGCCGACATCTTCTGCGCCAGCCGCCTGCCGGGCCACGGCGGGACATACGGCATGCTCGCCGGCGGCGACCAGTTGGCGGTCGTACAGCGCGCGACTCCGACCCTGTAGAGGCCCCCCGGACGCGAAACGGGCGCCATGCCCCCGGAGGAGACATGACGCCCGCCGCTTGCGGACCGAACTCAGCCCTTGACGGACCCGGCCGTGAGCCCACGGACGAAGTAGCGCTGCAGCGAGAAGAACACGATCAGCGGCACTGTCATCGTGATGAACGCACCCGCGGTGAGCAGGTGCCACTCCTGGCCACGGTCGCCGATCAGGTCGCGCAACGTGATCGTGACGACCTCGTTGTCACCTGCCCCGAGGAAGATGAGCGCGACCAGAAGGTCGTTCCAGACCCAGAGGAACTGGAAGATCGCGAACGCTGCCAGCGCGGGCACCGACATCGGCACGATCAGCCTCCAGAAGGTCTGGTAGTGGGAGGCCCCGTCGATCTCGGCGGACTCGATGATCTCCTGCGGCAGGGTCGCCATGTAGTTGCGCAGGATGAAGACCGCCAACGGCATCCCGAACGCCGTGTGGGCCAGCCACACCGCGAGGAAGCTGCCGTTGAGGTCGTATAGCCCGAACAGGTTGAGCAGCGGCACGAACGCCACCTGCAGCGGGACCACCAGCAACCCGACGATCACCATGAACAGCACGTTGCGCCCCGGGAACCGCATGAACGTGAACGCGTACGCAGCGAACGCGGCGATCATGATCGGCAGCACCGTCGCGGGGACGGAGACGACGATCGAGTTCACGAAGGCGTTGGCCATCCCGCTCTCGAGGACCTGCGAGTAGCTGTCGAGGGTCCACTGGGAGAACGGGTCGGTGATGACCGTCCACCAGCCCGACGACTTCACGTCGGCCTCGTCGCGGAACGACGAGATCAGCAGACCCAGCGTCGGGATGAACCACAGGACGCACAGCAGGACGATGCCCACACGGACAGCGACGCTGCCGAGGGTGAAGCTCCTCATCGACCGGCCTCCTGCTTCTTGAACTGGCGCATCTGGTAGATCATCACCGGGATCACGGCGACCATCAGGACCACGACCACCGCGGCCGCACGTCCGGCGTCACCGAACTCGAAGAGCTCGAGGACGAAGGTGTTGGCCAGCACCGAGGTGCCGGACCGACCACCGGTCATCACGTAGACGATGTCGAAAACCTTCATCACCAGGATGAGGATGGTCACGAAGACCACGATCACCGTCGGCCAGATCTGCGGTACGACGACCTTGAAGAAGATCTGGACCTCGCTGGCTCCGTCGATGCGCGCGGCCTCCACGGTGTCGTCGGGGACACCCTTGATCGCTGAGGAGAGCAGCACCATCGCGAACCCCGCCTGCAACCAGATCATGATGACGATCAGCAGCAGGTCGTTGAGGTTGCCGGTCTGGATGCGGAGCCAGGCGACCGGCTCGAACCCGAGACTGGTCGAGATCGCCGAGAGGAGCCCGATCTGCTTGTCGCCCTGCGCGAACCTGGTCGCGTAGACGAAGCCCCAGATCGTGCTCGCCCCGACGAAGCTGATCGCCATCGGCATGAAGATGACCGATTTCGCGACCCGCTCCGGGAACGCCTTGAGCTGGTCGGCCAGCACCGCCACGAGCAGGCCGACGATGACGCTGGCCGCCGGGACGATGAGGATCCAGAGCAGGTTGTTGACCAACGTGCCGATGAACTCATCGTCCCGGAAGAGCGCCGTGTAGTTCCCGAACCCGACCCAGTTGATGCTGTTGTCATCGGCGAAGCTGTAGATCACCGTCATCACGGCCGGGTAGACAAGGAAGACGGTGACCACCAGGATGGCCGGGCCGATGAAGACGTACGGCTTGACGCGCCTGTCCCACTTGCCGGGCAGGAGGCCCGAGAGGAAGTTGAGCAGCCAGTAGAGGGCGGCGGTGCCGCCGACCCCGAGGACGATCGCTATCAGGCCGTTGAGGATCTTCAGGTAAGGATCATCGCTCATCCTCGCCAGCTCTCCTCGATCGCGTCGGCCGCCTCCTGAGCGCTCTTCTCACCTCCGACGTAGGCGTTCATCTCGCTCCAGAACGTCCCGGCGCCCACCTGCGCGGGCATCAGGTCCGAACCGTCGAAGCGGAAGGTGTCGGCGTCCTGCAGCAGGGTAGCGATCTCTCCGAACATCGGGTCGGCGTAGTTGGAGTTGTCGAACTCGACGCTCGGCGAGAGCCAGCCGCCGGCCTTGGCCCACTCGGCACCGAAGTCGGGGGACGCGAAGAACTCCATCAGCTCCACCACATCGGTGTCGTTGGTGAAGGCGGTCGCCATGTCACCGCCGCCGAGCACCGGGTTGCCCTCGAAGCCGCCCTCCATGCTGCCCGGCAGCGCGAAGACGCCGACGTTGCCGGCCAGGTCCTGCTGGACGTCCTTCGGGAAGAAGGTGGTGATGAAGTTGGCCTGACGGTGCATCTGGCAGCCCGGCTTCGCGTCGAAGAGCGGGAGCGGAGAGTCGCCGAAGGGCTCGCTCAGGGTGCCGTCGGCCCCGCCGCGTACGTTCTTCGGCTTGTTGATGATGTCGCCCATGGTCTCGATCGCCTCGACGATCTTCGGGTCGTTGAAGGGGACCTCGTGGGAGACCCACTCGTCGTAGAACTCCGGGCCCTCCTGGCGCAGGACGATCTCCTCGACCCAGTCGGTGTAGACCCAGCCGGTGTCGGCACCAGCCTCGGCGCCGAGGCACCACGGGGTCTGGCCCTTGGCGATCATCTGGTCCTCGAGGCCCCGCAGCTCGTCCCAGGTCTCGGGCGCCTTGTAGCCGGACTGCTCGAAGTTCTTCGGGGTCCAGACCAGCGACTTCATCGAGACGCGGATCGGGACGCCGTAGGTCTTGTCGTCGATCTCGACCGAGTCCATCAGGCCCGGGATCATGGTGTCGTCGAGCGAGCCGACGTCGATGAGGTCGTCGAGCGGGAGCGTGTCACCCGACTCGGTCAGGTCACCGACCAGACCGGGCTGCGGGAAGAGCGCGATGTCGGGCGCGTCGTTTCCGTTGACCTTGGTGCGGATCTCGGTGGTGAAGTCCGTGGAGGGTGTGTAGGTCACCTCGATCCCGGTCTCCTTGGTGAACGTGTCGAGGGCTGCGTTGAGCCCAACTGCCTCGCCCTCGGGGATCGCGCCGAGGATCTGGATGCTGCCGTCTCCCTCTTCGGTGTCGCCGGCATCGTTGCTGCCTCCGCCACCGGGAACGCCGCAGCCGGTCACAGCGAGCAGACCTGCGACTACTGCTCCGATTTGCCACTTTCGCACGTGCATCTGATTGCACCCTCCATCGTCGTTTTGATCCACGGAGTCGTGCCACGCAGGCCGCGTCGGGTCCACGAGGCAGCGCCTCGTTATGTGATCTCCATAACATTAGTCGTTATGGTCCATCGATGTCCCGGGCAAATTGTCGAACACTCACCCGAGAACGCGCAGGACGATACCTGTCACGCACTCCGGCACCATGACGACCCGCCATCCCGGTGTGGCTCCGGCGGCGGAGTTAGGCCAGAATCAGCGCCCAAATGAACTATCCGCACCCTCCCCATCAAGGCCCCGGTCAAGGGCCCCATCACCAGCCGCCTCGCGACCCGCTGGCCGTGGCCGGCCGGCTGGCCGCTGTCATCTGCTCGATCCTCTTCTGGCTGATCGGAGCGATCGCCGTGATCGCTGCCGTCATCGGCATCTTCCGTGCCTTCGGCGGCGACCTGGCCTGGCGTACGGTCGGGATCTGGGCCGTCGCCGGTCTCGGCTGCTTCGCGTTCTCCTGGATCGTCGCCGCCCTGGGCCGGATCGGGCTCGACGACGAGCCGATCGGCTCGTGGCGCGTCGCGCCGTTCGAGCTGGCGCGGATCCTCTACCGCAACCGATGACGACGACAGGCCGTACGTCGCGCGTGTCCGCGCGGCGTACGGCCTGTCGTCGTGGGGTCTAGACGAGCGCCTTGTCGGTCTCCGCCGCAGGCGGGGCTGCGTGGTCGTCGACCATCGTCGTCTCGTCGAACGGGTCCTGACCGTCCAGGACACGGTCGAGCTGGCTGTGGTCGACGGTCTTGGTCCAGTGGCCGACCAGGACGGTGGCGACCGAGTTGCCGGCGAAGTTGGTCAGCGCGCGGGCCTCGGACATGAACCGGTCGATGCCCACGATGAGCCCGACCCCGTCGACCATCTCCGGGCGGTGGGACTGCAGACCGCCGGCCAGGGTCGCCAGGCCGGCACCGGTGACACCGGCGGCACCCTTGGAGGCGATCATCATGAACAGCAGCAGGCCGATCTGCTCGCCGATGCTCAGCGGGTCACCCATCGCGTCGGCGATGAAGATCGAGGCCATCGTCAGGTAGATCGCGGTGCCGTCGAGGTTGAACGAGTAGCCCGTGGGGACCACGACACCGACGGTCGCCTTCTCGACACCGGCATGCTCCATCTTCGCGATCAGGCGCGGGAGGGCCGACTCGGACGAGCTGGTGGAGAGGATGAGCAGGAACTCGCGGGCGAGGTACTTGAGCAGCTTGAACAGGTTGACGCCGGTCGCCAGCTTGAGAAGCACGCCCAGGATGCCGAAGACGAAGATCGCGCAGGTGATGTAGAAGGCGATCATGATGACGGCGAGGCTCTTCAGGGCGTCGATGCCGGTCTCGCCCACCACACCGGCGATGGCGCCGAAGGCGCCGACCGGGGCGGCCCACATGATCATCGCGAGCACCCGGAAGATCAGGTTCTGGATCATGGTGATCGCCTTGAGGATCGGCTTGCCCGACTCACCCATCCGCTGCAGCGCGAAGCCGACCAGGAGCGCGACCAGCAGGGTCTGCAGCACGACGCCGGAGGTCAGCGCCGAGAAGAGCGAGGTCGGGATGATGCTGAGGAGGAAGTCGGTCGTGCTCGCGTGCCCCTCCGAGGCAGCCTCCTGGCCCGCGCTGGACGCGTCCGAGCTCAGCTGGAGGCCGGTGCCCGGGTCGATGATGTTGCCGACGATCATGCCGATCGCCAGGGCCACCGTGGACATCACGATGAAGTAGGCCAGCGCCAGGCCACCGACCTTGCCGACCTTGGCCGCGTTTGCGACCGAGCCGACGCCGATGACCAGGGTGCAGAAGATGATCGGCTGGATCATCATCTTGATCAGGTTCACGAACGCCGTGCCGATCGGCTTCAGCTCCACCGCGAACGACGGGGCGATCAACCCGACCAGAATGCCGAGGACCACCGCAGCGATCACCGCGATGTAGAGATAGTGTGTCCGGTCCTTCTTGGGTCTTGTCTCAGTGGTGGTCGTACTCATCGTTCCTCCTGGTCCGGTGTGTCCTGCCCTCCGGGGCAACTCGGGCAACTCTCCGGGAGAACGTGACGACCGTCACTGTTGTGTTCGTTGTGTTCGTGGCCGCGATCACATCCACGCAACGGTGGTGGTCCAGAATGTTGTCGTGCCCCGTGTCCACCCGTTCCGCCCCCGCGTTCTCCGCGATCGGCCGGTGGCCCAGCAGGTGCTTCTCCTCCAGTTCGGCACGGTGCTGCTGCTCGTCGTCACCGGCATCCTGATGGCCTCCTACGACGCCCAGCGCGACTCCTACAGCCGCGCCACCCAGCGCGCGGTGGCCGTCTCCCAGACGGTCGCCGACTCCCCCACCGTCAGCACGGCGCTGCGCGGGGAGGACCCGACCGCGACCCTCCAGCCCTGGACCGAGCAGGTACGCCGCGACACCGACACCGACTTCGTCGTGGTGATGGACCTGGACCGCACCCGCTACACCCACACCGATCCACGTCAGATCGGCGGAAAGTTCGTCGGCGACCTCGGCGGCGCGCCCGACGGCGAGGTCTTCACCCAGCAGTACACCGGGACGCTCGGCCCGTCGGTCCGCTCGGTGGTGCCGGTCGAGGACGGCGACGAGGTCGTCGCGCTCGTGTCCGTCGGCATCACGGTCAGCGACATCAACCGCGGTCTCAGGCGCGACGTTACGATCGTGCTGCTGTGCGGCGCGCTGATGCTGGCCGTCGGGCTGACCGGTGCCTGGCTGCTGAGCAGACGCCTGCACCGGCTGACCCATGGCATGGGCGAGCGTGAGCTGGCCCGGATGTACGAGTACTACTCCGCCGTCCTCCACTCGGTCCGCGAAGGTCTGCTCCTGCTCGACGGGGAGGGGCGCGTGCAGCTGGTCAACGACGAGGCGCGGCGCCTGCTGGCGCTGCCGGACGACGTCATCGGCACCCGGATCGAGGACCTCGACCTGGCGCCCGGACTGGTCGCCGCCGCCCGCGGCCGCACCGCCGAGTCCGACGACCTCTACCTCGCCGGCGAGCGGATCCTCGTCGTCTCCTCAGCGCCCGCGCTGTGGGACGGCCGCGAGGTCGGCGCCGTGGTGACGCTGCGCGACCACACCGAGCTGCGCTCGGTGACCGGCGAGCTCGAGGTCGTACGCCGCCTCACCGAGTCGCTCCGGTCGCAGAACCACGAGGCCGCCAACCGGCTCCACACCGTGGTCTCCCTCATCGAGATGGGCCGCGAGCAGGACGCGGTCGAGTTCGCCACCGAGGAGCTCCAGGTCGCCCAGCTCCTCACCGACCGGGTCGTCGGCGCGGTCGAGGATCCCGTCGTGGCCGCGCTCCTGCTCGGCAAGTCGGCCGAGGCGGCCGAGCAGGGCGTCGAGTTCCGTATCGTCGGCGAGGTTCCGCCAGGCACGGGCATCCCGCCCCGCGACCTGGTGACGGTGCTGGGCAACCTCGTCGACAACGCCTTCGATGCCGTCTCCGGCTTCGAGTCCCGCCAGGTCGAGGTCCACCTGACCGGTGACCACGACACCCTCACGGTGCGCGTGGGCGACAGCGGACCTGGCCTGGACGACGCTGACTCGGCGCGCGTCCTCGACCGCGGCTGGACCACGAAGGCCGAACCCGGCACGGGCCGCGGCCTGGGTCTCGCGCTGGTCGGGCAGATCGCCCGGCGTCATGGTGGCGAGGTCGTCATCGGCCGCTCGCATCTCGGCGGGGCCGAGTTCATCGTCACCCTCGCGACAGAGGTGGCGGAATGAGTGTCAGGGTGCTGGTCGTCGAGGACGAGGCGCTCGCCGCCGAGGCCCACGCGGCGTACGTCGGGCGGGTCTCGGGCTTCGCCCTGGCCGGGATCGCGCGGTCGGCGCGCGAGGCTGTTCGCGCGCTCGATGCGGCCCGCGACGCAGGCACTCCGGTGGACCTGATCCTGCTCGACATGAACCTGCCCGACGGGCACGGGCTCGGGCTGCTCAGCAGGCTGCGCGCCGCCGGGCATCTGTGCGACGTGATCGCGGTGACCGCGGCACGGGACACCAAGGTGGTGCGGCAGGCCGTCGTGCAGGGGGTCGTGCTCTACCTGCTCAAGCCGTTCACGTTCGCGACGTTCCGGGACAAGCTCGAGCAGTACGCCGACTACCGTGCCCGCTTGGACGCCGCCCCCGAGGAGGTCGTCCAGGACGAGGTCGACCAGCTGCTGGGGTCGCTGCGACCCACCGGAAGCACACCGCTGCCCAAGGGCATGAGCGCGGAGACCCTGCGGGCCGTCACGGCCGCGCTGCGCGAGGCCGAGCGCGACCTGTCCGCGAGCGAGGTCGCCGCGGTTGTCGGCGCGTCGCGGGTGACCGCCCGGCGCTACCTCGAGCACCTCGCCGACAAGGGCCTGGCCGCCCGCGGGGTCCGTTACGGGCCCAGCGGCGGCCGCCCCGAGGTCGGCTACTCCTGGCTCTGAACAGGACGACAGGCTTTTAAATCGTTCGCGCCCCGCATGTGTCGCCGGGCAGAGTCGATGCCCATGACCAGCAGCGACCTGTGGACCCGCGACGACGCCGAGCGCTACGACGACCCCGACGACTGGGTCAACGCAGCCGAGGTGACCGGGCCGGTGGCGCGCTTCCTCGCCGAGCTCGCCGGCGGCGGCTCCGCGCTCGAGCTCGCCATCGGGACGGGCCGGATCGGCGTACCGCTGCGGGAGCTGGGTGTGCCGGTCACCGGCATCGAGCTGTCCCAGCCGATGGTCGACGTCCTACGGCGCAAGGTCACCGAGGAGGAGATCCCGGTCGTGATCGGCGACATGGCCTCCGCCGAGGTGCCCGGGGTGGGGACGTACTCGTTGGTCTATCTGGTCTTCAACACGATCGGGAACCTGCGTAAGCAGGACGAGCAGGTCGCCTGCTTCGCCAATGCCGCTCGTCATCTGGCGCCGGGAGGGCGGTTCCTGGTCGAGGTCGGCGTGCCCGGACTGCGACGGCTTCCCCCGGGCAGCCCGGCGATCCCGTTCGACGTCTCCGCAGCGCATCTCGGGTTCGACACCTACGACTTGGTCACCCAGCAGGCGATCTCGCACCACTACACCCGCGAGGCCGACGGCCGCTTCCGGTACGGGCCACACAACTTCCGGTTCGTGTGGCCCTCCGAGCTCGACCTGATGGCACGGTTGGCCGGGATGACGCTGGAGGCGAGGTACGCCGGCTGGGACCGCTCCGAGTTCACCAGCGACTCAACCAGTCACGTGTCGGTCTGGCGCAAGCCGGAGTAGCGCTGGAACTCCCAGGCGAGTCGTATCGCCGCTTCCACGGCCCTGGCCGGGGCGCGGTCGAGGTAGGCCTCGATCTTGTGGTGGGCCTCCAGCCTCGGCGGGATGCCGAAGGCGTCCGGCCAGCGTTCGATCAGCTCCTCGCGGCGCTCGATCGGGACCCGGACGAGCAAGGTCGTCGCGTCGACCAGCCTGGCGACCAGGCGGTCGTGGACGTACCAGCCGCGCGGTTTGTGGCGGCAGCCTTCCAGCGAGGACACGAAGGCGTCGACCTCGTCCGGAGTCATGCCTCCGGAGCGTACGCCGTCCGCCACCGCTCGGCAGCGACCTGCGCGGCCTCGCCGATCAGCGCGGTCAGCTCGGGCCGGTCCGGGACCGGGAACGAGGTGTAGGCGCTGCGGCCGCCCTCGACCGGACGACCGTAGGCCTTGGCCGCGAGGCGCCCGTCGGGCAGGAGACGTACGTTGAGGGTGCTGAGCCGGAAGACCACGTCGCGACGGGTGTCCGTCCACTGCAGTGCCTCGGGAACAGCGACATTGATCGCCAGGGCGCTGACCTCGACCTCATCACTCGTCACGGGCCGAGTCTAGGGCTGCCACAGCCCGATCTCCGCCGCGAACCGGGCGACGATGGTCTCGATCAGGCCCCCGGCGGCGAGCAGCGCCTCGGTCTCGTCGGCGGACGCGCCGGCGCTGTCGCACAGAGTCCGGAGCCTGGCCAACTCGGGCGCGCGGACCGGTTCGATCTCGCTCCAACGAGCGACGGCCGCGGAGCGGTCGGTGGTCCAGGTGCCGTCGTGGACGCTGACCAGGCCGGCCAGGGCCAGGAGGGACTTGCGCGCGATCCGGCGGGAGAGGTCGCTCGGGTCGTCGCGGCCGAGGGCGGCGCGCCACCTGCGCAGCGAACGCTCGATGTCGCCGTTGAAGCCGCGGGCGGCACGGGCGTCCGCCGGGAACCCGGGCAGGCCGGCGCCCTGGTCGGGGCCGGTGAGATGGGCGCAGTAGTGGCGTAGGAAGACCCGGTTGCCGTAGGCCTCGTCGCCCTCCCCGGTGTAGTCGTCGGAGGAGACAGCGGCGATCTCCACGCCGCGGCAGACCTCGGCGAAGGCCGCCGACGCCTCGGCGCCCAGGGCGGAGGCGTCGGCCACCGGGAGTCCGATCGTCAGCAGGTCGACGTCGGAGGTGGGCACGGTGGCCGTGCCGTTGGCGACCGAGCCGTAGACGTGAACCGACACCTCCGGCGCGACCCGCCCGAGGACGTACGCCAGGACCGGCTCATACGCGGACGGCACCCGGTCGCGGTGCGCCCCCGTGACGATCAGACCGTCGGGGGTCACGCCCTCTCGCGGGTCGGCCATCGCGGTCAGGTGAGGCGGAGCGCCATCTTCGACTCGGTGCGCGGGTCGCCCTCGGGGAACGGCTGGGTCTCACCGGTGAGCTCGAAGCCGAGACGCTCGTAGAGGCGGCGCCCGGACTCGTTGCCATCGACGACCCACAGCGTCAGCACCGAGGCACCGTCACGACGCGCCCAGCCGGCGACGGCCAGGATGAGCCCCTCGGCGAGGCCGTGACCCCGCGCTTCCGGGGCGAGCCACATGTTGATCAGGTGGTGCTCGTCGTCATGGATGATCCCGGCAGCGAGCCCTGAGGGCTTCTCGCCGAGCCAGGCGATGTAGGCGGCGCCGGAGGCGGCCCACAGGCGCCAACGCTCGTCGGGCCAGGTGACGACCTCGTCGTAGGACGCCCAGAACGCACGCGGAGTGTCCTGGAGAGCCGCGAGGCGCACCTTCTTGAGCGCCGGCCACTCGTCCTCGACGACGACACGCACCTGCGCCGTCGGGACCACCTTCTCAGGGGCCCCGACGCCGGGGATCGAGCTGGGTCGCTTCGGAGCAGGCACGGGATCAGGCGAGGTCGAGACCGGGGTACAGCGGGAACTTCGCGAGCAGCTCCGCCGCGGCGGCCTTGGTGTTGTCGGCGACCGAGTCCTCGATGGCGTAGGAGGCCTTGGACGGGCCGCCGGCCTTCGTGGTGCCCGGGGTCGTCTTCGAGAGCACGTCGACGATGAGCTCGGCGACACGGTCGAACTCGTCGGCGCCGAAGCCGCGAGTGGTCAGCGCCGGGGTGCCGAGGCGGACGCCCGAGGTGTACCAGGCACCGTTGGGGTCGGACGGGACCGAGTTGCGGTTGGTGACCACACCGGAGTCGAGCAGCGCCGACTCGGCCTGGCGGCCGGTGAGGCCGAAGCTCGTCACGTCCAGCAGGACGAGGTGGTTGTCGGTGCCGCCGGTGACCAGCTTGGCGCCGCGCTTGAGGAAGCCCTCGGCGAGCGACTTGGCGTTGTCGGCGACCTCCTGGGCGTAGATCTGGAAGCTCTCCTGCTTCGCCTCGGCGAAGGCGACGGCCTTCGCGGCCATCACGTGCGAGAGCGGGCCGCCGAGGACCATCGGGCAGCCGCGGTCGACGCTCGGGGCGTACTCCTCGGTGGCCAGGATGAAGCCGCCGCGCGGGCCGCGGAGCGACTTGTGCGACGTGCTCGTGACGACGTGGGCGTAGGGAACCGGGTTCTCCTCGCCCTGGAACACCTTGCCGGCGACGAGGCCGGCGAAGTGGGCCATGTCGACCATCAGTGTGGCGCCGACCTCGTCGGCGATCTCGCGCATCTTGGCGAAGTTCACCCGGCGCGGGTAGGCGGAGTAGCCGGCCACGATGATCAGCGGCTGGAACTCCTTGGCCTTGGCACGCAGCGAGTCGTAGTCGAGCAGCCCGGTCTCCGGGTCGGTGCCGTACTGGTTCTGGTGGAACATCTTGCCGGAGATGTTCGGGCGGAAGCCGTGGGTGAGGTGGCCGCCGGCGTCCAGCGACATGCCCAGCAGGCGCTGGTTGCCGAGCTCGCCGCGCAGCGTCTCCCAGTCGGCCTCGGAGAGCTCGTTCATGTTCTTGACGGCCATCTTCTCCAGCCACGGGCCCTCGACCCGGTGGGCGAGGATGGCCCAGTACGCCGTCAGGTTGGCGTCGATGCCGGAGTGCGGCTGCACGTAGGCGTACTCCGCGCCGAAGAGCTCCTTGGCGTGCTCGGCGGCGATCTGCTCGACGGTGTCGACGTTCTGGCAGCCGGCGTAGAAGCGGTGACCGACGGTGCCCTCGGCGTACTTGTCGGAGAACCAGGTGCCCATCGTCATCAGCGTGGCGGGGCTCGCGTAGTTCTCGCTCGCGATCAGCTTGAGGCTGGCGCGCTGGTCAGCGAGCTCCTGCTTGGTCGCCTCGGCGATGCGGGGCTCCACGGAGGCGATGACCTCGAGGGCTTGGTTGTAGGCAGAACTCGTCAAGGCGGACAGATCGCTCATGGTCACAGCGTAGTCAGCCGCGCGGACGAGAGCAGCATCGTGGTCGCCCGGTGCGTTGCGTACGTCCTCTATCACCGCCCGCGGGAATGACCGACTGCTCAGCCTGGTTAAGAGACCGTGACCAGATGGTGACCTCGGCCACACCGCCCGCGTGAACAAGCGGGAACGTCCCATATAACGGACCGATGTCTCATATATCGGGATTCCAGATTGCGTGAGGGCCGTCCGCTACCTGAGACTCCTTGACATGGTCACTGCTGCAACACATGCGCACCTCGTGGTTCGACGCCACGTGGACTATTGCCGCATCCGCAGCTCGATCTGTTGGCGCCACTGACGCCCAGCGCTCCGCATCCCCCGCGTCGAGCCGCTGGCCCGCCGCCCGACAGACATCCCGGGCGCCCGCCGCGAGCACGTCCCTGCTCCGCCGTGCGTCCACGACCGACGCAAAGGTTTCTCTGACATGAGCGACAACCGGTTTCAGGCCAAGCGCGCCACCCGAACCGAGATCCCCCGCCCCAAGAAGGGCGAGGGCCAGTGGGCCCTCGGCTACACCGAGCCGCTGAACAAGAACGAGGAGTCGAAGAAGAACGACGACCCGCTCAACGTTCGCGACCGGATCCTCTACACCTACTCCAAGCGCGGGTTCGACTCGATCGACCCGGCCGACATGCGCGGCCGCTTCCGCTGGTTCGGCCTCTACACCCAGCGCAAGCCCGGGATCGACGGCGGGAAGACCGCCATCCTCGAGGAAGAGGAGCTCGACGACCGCTACTTCATGATGCGCGTACGCTCCGACGGCAAGCTCCTCTCCCCCGCCGCGGTGCGCACCCTGGGTCAGATCGGCGTCGACTTCGCGCGGGACACCGCCGACATCACCGACCGCGAGAACATCCAGTACCACTGGATCGAGATCGAGAACGTCCCGGAGATCTGGTCGCGCCTCGAGGAGGTCGGGCTGCACTCGACCGAGGCCTGCGGTGACTCGCCGCGTCCGTTCCTCGGCTCGCCGGTCGCCGGCGTCGCCGCCGACGAGATCATCGACGGCACCTCGGCGCTGCGCGAGATCGAGTCCCGCTACCTCGGCGACCCCGCCTTCTCGAACTTCCCGCGCAAGTTCAAGACCGCGCTGACCGGCCACCCGTCCCACGACGTGGCGCCCGAGATCAACGACATCGCCTTCGTCGGCACCGTCCACCCCGAGCACGGCCCCGGCTTCGACGTCTGGGTCGGCGGCGGTCTCTCCACCAACCCGCGCCTGGCCGAGAAGCTCGGCGTGTGGGTGCCGATCGACGAGGTCGCCGACGTGTGGGCCGGTGTCGCGGGCATCTTCCGCGACTACGGCTACCGCCGGCTCCGTTCGCGGGCCCGGCTGAAGTTCCTGGTCGCCGACTGGGGCAAGGAGAAGTTCCGCGAGGTCCTCGAGAACGAGTACCTCGACCGTCAGCTCGTCTCCAACCCCTCGCCCGAGTCGCCCGTGGGCCACCGCGACCACGTCGGCATCCACGACCAGAAGGACGGCAAGAAGTACGTCGGCCTGGCACCGATCGCCGGTCGCATCTCCGGCACCCACCTGGTCGAGCTCGCCGGCGTCATGGAGAAGTTCGCCGTCGAGGGCGCCCGGCTCACGCCGTACCAGAAGATCGTGCTGATCGGTGTCGACCCCGCGGTCGTCGAGGACCTCGTCGCCGCGCTGGACGCCATCGGCTTCTCGGCCCGGCCCTCCAACTGGCGCCAGAACACGATGGCCTGCACCGGCATCGAGTTCTGCAAGCTCGCGATCGTGGACACCAAGGACCGGGCGCGCGACCTGATCGCCTCGCTCGAGTCGCGGTTCCCGGAGCTCGACGCCTCGATCACCGTCAACGTCAACGGCTGCCCGAACGCGTGCGCACGGACCCAGGTCGCCGACATCGGGCTCAAGGGCCAGCTGGTCCTCGACGACGAGGGCAACCAGGTCGAGGGCTTCCAGGTGCACCTGGGCGGCGCGACCGGGCTGACCGCCAACTTCGGGCGCAAGCTGCGCGCGCACAAGGTCACCTCGGCCGGGCTCGACGACTACATCTCCGCGCTGGTCGTCAACTACCTCGCCGACCGCGAGCAGGGCGAGACCTTCTCGGCCTGGACCGCCCGGGCCGACGAGGTACTGCTGCGCGGCGAGAAGACCCTGGATGAGGTGACCGCATGAGCGAGCGCGCAAGCACCCCGTTCCACTGCCCGTTCTGTGGCGAGACCGACCTGTGGCCGCACGAGGCCACGCACGGGTCCTGGGAATGCCGCGCCTGCCTGCGCGCCTTCCAGCTGAAGTCACTTGGACAGATCTCTCGGGCAACCACGAAGGAGGCGCACCGATGAGCGTCAGCACAGCAGCTGCCCGGGCCAACCGCGCGGTGGACACCGAGGGACGTACGCCCGAGGAACTGCGCGAGATCGTCTCCCACTGGGGAGCCGAGCTCGAGCTCGCCCCGGCCGAGACGATCATCGAGTGGGCCGCCGCCACCTTCGGCGAGCGGTTCGCGATCACGTCCTCCATGGGTGACGCGGTCCTGGCTCATCTCGCCTCGAAGGTCGTACCCGGGATCGACGTGGTCTTCCTCGACACCGGCTACCACTTCATCGAGACGATCGGCACCCGCGACGCCGTCGAGGCGACGATGCCGGTCAACCTCCTCACGATCACGCCCGTGCAGAGCGTGGCGGAGCAGGACGCCGAATACGGCAAGGACCTCTACCGGACCGACCCCGACCTGTGCTGCGCGCTGCGCAAGGTCAAGCCCCTGGCCGACTCGCTCGCCTCCTACGACGCCTGGGCCACCGGCCTTCGCCGCGCGGAGACGAAGAACCGGGTCATCGCACCGGTCATCGGCTGGGACGCCAAGCGCCAGAAGGTCAAGGTATCGCCGATGGCGCGATGGTCCGACGAGCAGGTCGAGCGATATATCGAGGACAACGGAGTGCTCGTGAACCCGCTCGTCTACGACGGGTATCCCTCGATCGGCTGCGCGCCGTGCACCCGCCGGGTAGCCCCCGGCGAGGACCCGCGCAGCGGGCGATGGGCCGGCACCGGCAAGACCGAGTGCGGCATCCACGCCTGATCCCCCAGACCACAGACTTTCCCCGCAACACCGAAGGATGAAGACAATGGCAGCTCCTGCACTGGTAGCCCTGGCTCACGGCAGCCGCGATCCGCAGTCCGCCGCGACCATCAACGCCCTCGTTGCCGAGGTACGCGCCCTGCGCCCCGACCTCCGCATCGAAGCCGCCTTCCTCGACCACTCCCGGCCGCGTTTCCAGGCCGTCATCGACAAGCTGGTCAAGGCCGGCCACGACGAGATCGTCGTCGTTCCCCTGCTCCTGACCGAGGCGTTCCACGCCCGCGTCGACGTACCCTCGGTCATCGCCGAGGCCACCGCGCGCCACTCCGGCCTGCGCATCCACACCAGCGAGATCCTCGGCCTCGAGAGCGTCTTCCTGCAGGTGCTCGACGAGCGGCTGCGGGCATCGCTGAAGGCCGCCCGGGTGCGCGAGCTCGACGCGCTCGTCCTGGCCGCCGCCGGCTCCTCGGACTCGCTGGCCAACCAGTCGGTCGCCCGCCTGGCCCGGATCTGGGGTGCCCACCACAAGCTCCCGGTCGTGGCTGCGTACGCCTCCGCTGCTCCGCCGGCCACCGGCGAGGCAGTCCGTGCCTTCCGAGCCGAGGGCCGCCGCCACATCGCCGTCGGCATGCTCTTCCTGGCTCCCGGGCAGCTGCCCGACCGAGCCCAGGAGCTCGCCCTCGAGGCCGGCGCCGTCGCGGTCAGCGACCCGATGGGCGCCCACCCCGAGGTCGCCCGCACCATCCTGGCCCGCTACGCCGTCGGTGCCGTCGAGCTCGTCCCGGTCTGATCCGACCCGCCCGCGCCGAGTCGGCGCATCCTGACAACAATCCCCGCCGAGTCGGCGCGTCATGACGCGCCGACTCGGCGGGATTTCAGGTGATCTGGTGGCTGAAGACGCGGTCCAGCTCGGCTGGAGCGTTCGCCGTCACCCCGCCGTGGACGGGGCCGGGCTGGAGGACCGTGCTCTTCGGGGCCTTGAGGAGGCCGAAGCGGGCGGACTCGTTGTCGGAGAGCGACCGGAGGCCGTACGCCGTGGCGCGGACGCCCGCGCCGAAGCCGGCGTGGGCGGCGCCGGCGCAGATCAGGTCAACCGATTCCAGGGCGGCCCGTACGAGGGTCAGGTCGAGGCCTGGGGCGAAGGCGGCGAGGCGTTGCTCGTCGAGGGCCCACCGGGCGGCGAGGAACTTCTGCTCGGGGCAGTGGAGGACGACGCCGACGTTGAGGAACTCCTCCCGCTCGGGGCGGGGTACGCAGCGGAGCACGACGTACTGGTAGGCGTCCATCACGCCTCCTGGGCGGGCTCGGCCGCGGGCAGCCACGGACGCTCGCCGTCGAGGCGCGCCCGCAGGAACGCGACGTAGCGCTCGCGCAGCGACTCCGGGGTGTCGTAGCCGGGGACGGGCTCGAGCCACTCGTCGGGTACGTCGGCGAGCACCTTCTCCAGCACCGCGTCGTCGAGCCGCGCGGCGAGGTCGTCGTTCTGGGCGATCGCCTCGTCCGCGTAGGCCCGCAGGATGTGCTCGGAGGTGTCGAACGGCTGCGCCGCATAGCGGGCCGGGTCGCCGCCTCCGCCGGGCAGTCCTGATTGCCTTGGGCTCCGCGTCGGCCATACGTGGTGGAAGTAGAGCGATGCGCCGTGGTCGATGACGTAGAGCGCGCCGTTCCACAGCAGCATGTTGGGGTTGCGCCAGGAGCGGTCGACGTTGGCGATCAGCGCGTCCATCCACAGGATCCGCCCGGCCAGCGACGGGTCGGGCGAGTAAGCGGCGTCGTAGCCGAAGGCACCCGCCAGGAAGTCGATGCCGAGGTTGAGCCCGGCGCTCACGTTGAGGAGGTCCTGGACCTCCTCGTCGGCCTCGTAGCGGGCGATCTCGGGATCCAGGTCGAGCACGACCTGGTCGGGCGTGGGGATATCGAGCGCCCGGCAGAGGCCGGTGACGATCACCTCCGCGACCAGCACCCGCAGCCCCTGTCCGGCGCCACGGAACTTGCAGACATAGGTGCCGAGGTCATCGGCCTCCACGATGCCGGGCAGGCTACCGCCTTCCCGGAGCGGGGTGACATACCGCGTCACCCGCACCGTCTCAAGACTCACGAGATGGTGTCCTCTTCCAGTCGTCTCTTCTCCTCGGCGATGTCGAAGCGAGGCGCGGGCCAGTCGAGGTCGAGCCGGTCCAGTGTCTCCAGGAGCAGCTCGCCGATGGCCAGGTTGCGGTACCACTTCTTGTCGCTCGGCACGAGGTACCACGGAGCGTACTCGGTGTTGGTGCGCTCCAGCGCAATCTCGTACGCCTCTTGGTAGCTGTCCCACAGCTGGCGTTCGTCGATGTCGCCGGGGCTGTACTTCCAGTGCTTCGTCGGGTCCTCGAGGCGGGCCAGGAGCCGCTTCTTCTGCTCCTTGGGCGAGATGTGCAGCATGCACTTGAGGATGACGGTGCGATCGTCGGCCAGCCGCTTCTCGAAGTCGTTGATCGCGCCGTAGCGCCGCTCGATCTCCTCGGGCGCGGCGAGCTCGCGGACGCGGCCGATCAGCACGTCCTCGTAGTGGGAGCGGTCGAAGACACCGAGGTAGCCGAGCTCCGGCACCTCCTTCTCGACCCGCCACAGGAAGTCCTGGGCCCGCTCTTCCTCGGTCGGTGCCTTGAAGCTGGTGATCTTCACGCCGACGGGGTCGACCAGCCCGACGGTGTGCTTGAGCACGCCACCCTTCCCGGAGGTGTCCATCCCCTGCAGGATGAGCAGCACCCGCCTGGGGTCGTCGCTCTCCTTGGAGGCGAACAGCTTGGTCTGCAGCTCGAGCAGCATCGGGCCCAGCTCGGCGAGCACCTGCTTCCCGGTCTCCTTGTCGACGTCGACGCCGGGCGCGGAGTTGGTGTCGTACTTCCGCAGGTCCACCGGTCCGGCCGGCAGCCGCAGCTCGTCAAGAAGGCTCATGGGTCGACGATAGGCCCGCAAGAGGAGCCACCGGGGCGGGTCAGCCGAGAACGCGCCGAAGATCCAGCGAGCAGCCGACCATCGTGGTCGTCGAGCCGTCGGGCTGAGGCTCGTCGAACCAGGTGCCCTGCTCGAAGCCGACCTTGGCGAGCATCCGCAGCGAGGCGGCGTTGCGGTGGTCGGGGGCCGCGAAGCAGGCCGTCGCACCGGGATAGCGGCGCGGGATCGAGGTGAGCCAGACCCAGGCCATCCGCGGTCCGATCCCACGGCCCACGAAGGCGGGCTCGCCGATCGCGTAGTCGAAGCCGATCGCGTCCGGGTCGGGGGTGAGCAACGCGTAGTCTGGCTCCTCGCTGATCCGGTAGTCCTGGCAGAAGCCGATCGACCGTCCGTTGACCTCGATCACCCAGAACGTCACCGGGGTCTTGCCGTCGATGTCGGGCCCGTAGTTCTCCGTCACCCACTCGGGCGTCGGCTCACCGTCGACGGCATACCAGCGGTGCACGTGCTCCGCGTTGAGCCAACGGATCAGGTGAGGCAGGTCGCCGCGGGTCATCGGCCGCAGCGCCACCACCGGCATCGGGTCGGAGGAGAACTCCTTCACCTCACCGGAGAGATCCACCGCGTACGCAGGCCGCCCGGCGATCCTCGTCGCCGCCGCTGCCCAGCTCTCCCCCGGGCGCGTCACCCCACCGAGACGGTGTGTCCCGGTATGGACCGCAACCGGCGTGAACATGCACCCAGGTTAACGCCGCTGGGTCAGTGGGCCTGGCCGCCGCGGCGGTCGACGAGCGGCGGCTGGGAGGACCACGGGAAGTCGATCCAGCGGTCGGTCTTCTTGTAGACGTAGTCGGCGTTGATCACCGTCCACGGCTTCTCGAAGATCACCGCCGTGCGGGCCTCGGCCACGTGGCCCTCGCAGAAGTCGTGGACGATCTCCAGGGTCTTGCCGGTGTCGGCGACGTCGTCGGCGATGAGCACCTTCATCCCGGTGAGGTCGACGGCCGCGGGGGTCGGCGGGAGCATGATCGGGACGTCGAGGCGCTCGTTGATGCCGGTGTAGAACTCCACGTTGATCGCGGACAGGTTCTTCACGTCGAGGGCGTAGCCCAAGCCCATCCCGAGGGCCAGGCCGCCACGGGCGATGGAGAGCACGATGTCGGGCTCATAGCCGCTGTCGACGACCTTCTGGGCGATGTCGCGCACCGCGGTGCCGAAGAGGTCGTAGGTCAGGATCTCGCGCTCTTGCTGCTCACTCACAGATCGGATTCTGACACGAGACCGCCGGCCCCATCGTCATCGGCCAGAGCGAGCTCCTCGCGAACGATGCTGTAGGCCACACCGGCGCCGTATCCCTTGCGGGCGAGCACCCCGACCAGGCGCCGGGTCTTGGTCTGGTCGTCGAAGCGCTCCAGGGAGCGCAGCTTGCGCCGGACCATCCGCCGACCGGCCTCACGCTCGTCGTCGGGGTCGATCTCGTCGAGCGCATCGCGAGCCACGTCATCGTCGATGCCCTTGCGGCGCAGCTCCTGGGCCAGGGCTCGTCGGGCCAGGCCCTTTCCGGGCTGTCGGCTGGCGATCCAGGCCCTGGCGAAGGCCTCGTCGTCGATCAGGCCGACCTCTTCGAAGCGGTCCAGCAGCCGCGTCGCCAGGGCTGCGGGGACCTCCTTCTTCTCCAGCTTGTCGGCGAGCTCCTTGCGGCTGCGCGCCTGGCCGGTCAGGGCGTCGAGGAGGATCTTGCGGGCGATCGCCTCGTGGTCGGGCTCGGGGTCGTTCTTGGGGTCCGCGGGGTCTGCGGGGCGGCTCTGTCGTCGACGCGACCGTGTTGGTTTCGACACGTCGTCGCTCCTTCGTCGCGACGACGGCTCAACCGACGGGGGCGGTGGCTCGACCGACGACGGAGACGGGGTCTTGCCGGCCCAGGCCTCGACGCCGAGCGAGACGTCGCCCAGCCAGTCGGGCGCGGGCCGTTCGTCCACCCAGGGATCCTGGGTGGACGAACGGTCAGGCCTTGACGAAGCCACGGGTCAGCCGGTGCCTGTGGACCTAGAAGTCCTCGACGCCGGCGGGCTCGGCCGCGGGCGCCTCACCGTCGGCCGGGGCGTCGACCGTCGGCACGACGCCGAGCTTCTCCAGGATCCGCTTCTCCAGCTCGTTGGCCAGGTCGGGGTTGTCCTTGAGGAAGTTGCGGGAGTTCTCCTTGCCCTGACCGAGCTGGTCGCCCTCGTAGGTGTACCAAGCGCCGGCCTTGCGGACCAGGCCCGCCTCGACACCGACGTCGATCAGGCCGCCCTCGCGGGAGATGCCCTTCCCGTACATGATGTCGAACTCCGCCTGCTTGAACGGCGGGGCCACCTTGTTCTTCACGACCTTGACGCGGGTGCGGTTGCCGACCATGTCGGTGCCGTCCTTGAGCGTCTCGATCCGGCGCACGTCGAGTCGCACCGAGGAGTAGAACTTCAGCGCGCGACCACCGGTCGTGGTCTCGGGCGAGCCGAACATCACGCCGATCTTCTCGCGCAGCTGGTTGATGAAGATCGCGGTCGTGCCGGAGTTGTTGAGCGCACCGGTCATCTTTCGCAGAGCCTGGCTCATCAGTCGAGCCTGCAGACCGACGTGGCTGTCGCCCATCTCGCCCTCGATCTCGGCCCGCGGCACCAGGGCCGCGACGGAGTCGATGACGATCAGGTCGAGCGCACCCGAGCGGATCAGCATGTCGGCGATCTCCAGGGCCTGCTCACCCGAGTCGGGCTGGGAGACCAGCAGGGCGTCGGTGTCGACGCCGAGGTTCTTCGCGTATTCCGGGTCGAGCGCGTGCTCGGCGTCGATGAAGGCCACGATGCCGCCGGCGCGCTGCGCGCTGGCGACCGAGTGGAGGGCCACCGTCGTCTTACCCGAGGACTCCGGACCGTAGATCTCCACGACCCGCCCGCGGGGCAGACCGCCCAGACCCAGCGCCACGTCGAGCGCGATCGAGCCGGTCGGGATCACTTCCAGCGGAGCCCGGGTCTCATCGCCCAGCCGCATGACCGAGCCCTTGCCGAACTGCCTCTCGATGTTGGCGAGAGCGGCGTCCAATGCCTTCTCGCGATCACCTGCCGCCATGTTCTTTCCTTCCTGAGGGGCAGACTTCTTCCCCTTGCCTGCCGCTTGTCCACGTGTCTTCGTCGTCATCAAGGCAGACGCTAGACGGGACCACCGACAGTTTTGAACGGGACCCTCTGGCACGGTGTTTCACGACCCTGTTTTTGCCTGGCCGATAGCACGAACCACGCTCCACCTACTACCACACACTAGCCCGAACAAGCGTTCGATGTGAACACCTGTTCGGGCGTGTCGAGGTCGTCGGATCCTCAGTGGCCCTGCATCTCGACCTGCTCGGCGGGAGCCGATCCGCCACCCATCTCGTCGGCGACGGCGACCGACAGGCCACCGAGCATGAAGGCGATGATCACCGCCGCCAGGGCACCGCTGGAGAAGGACGGGATGAAGCGGCGTACGCCCTCCTGGACCGGCTCCGCGCCGTGGTACTGGTGGGTGAGCGCATGCCCCTTGCCCCGCTGGAGCAGGTATCGGTTGACCGGGAAGGCCGCCACGAAGGCCACCGAGAGGGCGATCATCATCCCGATCCAGAACACGACGTTGACCAGGCCGGCCTCCATCGCCCCGGGAATGAGCGCCATCACCAGGTTGTCGACCAGCTCCATCGTGGCGATCGAGAGGGTGTCGGCGGCCAGCACGACGCTGAACGCCGCACCGACGGCCAGGCCCGACTTGAGCAGCGGCAGGGTCGAGAGGGCGTAGCCGAAGGCGAACGCCAGCGCGACGGCCAGGACGATCGTCCATCCGGTGCTGAGCCCGATCGCGGTGCCGATCATCAATCCGGCGATCTCGCCGATCGCACATCCGGTGAGGCAGTGCAGCGTGGCGCTGGCCGCCATCGCGTTCACCCCGCCGCCTCCGTGCGCACCGTGCGCACCGTGCGCACCGTGCGCGTCATGCGCCGAGTGGTCGCCGTCATGACCCTCGTGACCCTCATGGCCCTCGTGCATCGAGTGCTGATGTCCGCCGTGGTCGTGTCCGGCGTGCAGGTGCTCGTCATGCGACGTCATGTCGCTCCCTTGATCGATCGGTCCGTTGTGCCTACCCGACATTCATACCCCATGGGGGTATGACTCGCAAGCGACATCCGGTCGAAGACCTCACTTTGTCCAACCACGAAGGACTCCTTAGGGTGTGCTGTGTGTGGACGGCAGCGCGACGACGACAGCGGAGGACCCGTGCGGTCGCGCGCGCCGGCCTGCTGGCAGCGGTCGTGGTCACGGTCGCCGGTCTGCTGGCCATGCACGCGCTGAGCCTCCACGGCACCGACACCGACGGTGAGCACGGCGCGCTGAGCCTGCCGGCCGCCCACGTCGAGCACACGCACGCTCTCGAGCACACCGGCCACGGAGCAGCCGACGACGCCGGGCACCCGGGCGGCGACGAACACACGGCGATGATGCTGTGCGCGGCGTTCCTGCTCGCCGCCGGCGCGCTGCTGCTGAGCGGGCTGTGGCGACGTACTCCTGCCTGGTGGTTCTCGCGGGCCCGCGGCTGGTCCCGGACCAGCGGGTTCGCGCCCTTGCTCACCTGTCCCGCGACCGGCCCGCCCTCCGTATGGGCCTACTCCGTCATCAGGTGCTGAGCGGCCTGACCCACCCCGCGACCCGGGCCACGCCCGAGGTCCGCAGGTGGGTCAGCGATGCCCGTAATCAGCACTTGACAAGGAGAAACAACAGATGCGTACGCAACGTCCCCTCTTCCGCGCGACCTGGGCGGCGGCCGGCCTGGCCGTGCTGCTCACCCTGTCCGCCTGTGGCGGCAGCGAGGAGGCCGAGGCTCCTCAGAAGCTCTCGGAGACCGAGAACAACAAGGCCGATGTCGCCTTCGCGACCGACATGATCCAGCACCACGCCCAGGCCCTGTCGATGGTCGACCTGACCATGGACCGCGACCTCGATCCCGAGGTGCAGGAGCTGGCGGATTCGATCCGGGCGGCCCAGAGCCCCGAGATCGAGACCATGTCCGGCTGGCTCCAGCAGTGGGGCGAGGAGGTGCCGTCGACGATGCGTGACCACGTCAACGGCGGCCACGAGGGCCACGGCGACGACGAGGACAGCAGCATGTCCGACTCGATGGAGGGCATGGACGACGACATGCCCGGGATGATGTCGGTCGAGGACATGGACGCCCTCGAGAACGCCTCCGACGCCGAGTTCAGCGACATGTGGCTGAAGATGATGATCGAGCACCACGAAGGCGCGATCGAAATGGCCGAGACCGAGCAGGACGAGGGCGAGTTCAAGCCCGCCGTCGACCTGGCCGGGACGATCATCGAGTCCCAGACGGCCGAGATCGACACCATGGAGAAGCTCCTCGGCTGAGGACGCCTTGATGGGCAGGGCCGTCAGCGGCCCTGCCCATCATGCAGGCCTGTCAGGTCGACTTACGGGCCACGTACGCAGCCCCGAACAGCACCATGACCAGCAGGATCGTGCCGAGCGCGAGCGCCGGATATCCGGCCAGGTCGACGACGACGCCCGACAGCGCCCCGGCGACAGCAGCGGCGACGCCCATGATCAGGTCGGCGGTGCCCTGGACATCGGCACGCACCTCGAGCGGGGTGTGGTCCGCGACCGAGGTGGCCGCCGCGATCGTGGCCAGCGACCAGCCGAGGCCGAGCAGGAAGAGCCCGACGAAGATCCGCCCCGAGCTGCCCTCCGGCGCCGCGGCGCACAGGACCAGGGACACCAGGAGCACCCCGCCGCCCAGCGCCATCACATCGGCCCGGCCGACGCGGTCGGCGAGCCAGCCGGCGATCGGCGCGAAGGCGAACATGCCCAGTACGTGCCCACTGATCACCAGCCCGATGATCTCCAGGCCGGCGCCGCCGTGCTCCATGTGGAGCGGGGTCATCACCATCACCGCCACCATCGTGGCGTGGGCCGCGGCCTGCCCGACGACCGCCGCCGCCAGCGCGGGCCGCTCCCGGATCACCGCGATCGCCCGGCGCCAGCTCGTGCCCTTCGCCTTCTCTGCCGGCGGAGCACCCTCCCGGGCGACCAGCAGCGGGTCAGGTCGCAGGAAGACCCCGACCACCAGCGCGGCGGCCAGCATCCCCATCGACCCGATCGCGAACGGCCCGGTGAGCACCGGGATCCCGACGGAGTCGGAGAAGATCTCGGCGACGCCGGTCAGGTTGGGGCCGATCACCGCACCGAACGTCGTCGCCCACACGACGACCGACAGCGCCCGCGCACGGCTCCTGGCAGGTGCCAGGTCGGTGGCCGCGTAGCGCGCTCCGTTGTTGGCCGCGGTGGTCGCGCCCAGCAGCACCGCGCCGACCAGCAGCAGCGTCATCGAGCCGACCACGCCGGCCAGCACCGCCAGCAGCCCACCGGCCGCCCCGAGCAGGTAGCCCGCCACCAGCCCGAACCGGCGCCCGCGCGCGTCCATCACCCGCCCCAGGACGTACGCAGCGACGGCCGCGCCGAGCACCTGGGTCGTCTGCGAGAGACCCGCCATCGACTCCGAGCCGGACAGGTCGCGCGCCAGCAGGGAGGCGGTCGCGATGCCGATCGTGATGCCCATCGCCCCGACCGCCTGGGTGGCGACCAGGGTGAGGATGGTGCGCTTCTGGACCGCGGCCACCGAGGCCGGTGCGACCAGCGTCACCGCTCACGCGCCGGCAGCTCCAGGGCCGTCCAGACAGCGGCCCAGACCTCCTTGGGCGGGACGCCGTCGTCGAGGGCCTCCTGGACGGTGCGCCCGCCCAGGTCGCCCATGACGAACTGGCGTGCCCACGCTCGCGCGTAGCCCGCGCCGAGCGCCTCGTCCATCCGGGACCAGAACTCCGTGTGTCTCATCGCCCCGAATGCTACTCAGGCGCGCCGGTGGGCGAGGACGTCGAGCCAGACGTCGCCGAGGCGTCCGTCGGCGTGCCCGACCTCGAGCACCTCCCAGCCGGCCTCGTCCAGCGCCGCCCGGAGCGCGGGCTCACGCCAGTAGACGAAGAGGCGGGGAGCCTCGATGTGACCGCGGTTGGTCCACTCCTCGCCGTCGCCCTCCTTCATCGACACGTGCAGCGCACCGCCCGGGCGGGTCACCTCGGCGAGCCGGGCGAGCACCGTCCCGAAGTCGTCGCGGGCCACGTGCAGCAGCGTCGCCGAGGCCCAGACCGCGGCGTAGGGGACGTCAGGGTGGACCGGGTCGCGCAGATCGTCGGTCAGCGGGTCCAGGCAGGCAGCGGCGTACCCCTGCTTGCGCAGGTGCGCCACGAACCCCTCGCTGATGTCGGTGCGCCGAACCCGCACTCCCCCGGCCTCGAGCGCCTTCGCGTCGTGGCCGGGTCCGGTGCCGATCTCGAGCACGTGGTCGCCGGGCTCGAGCACGGCCAGGAACCTGTCCAGGACCGAACGGTTCTCCTCGGAGAACGAGCTGCCCTGGACGTACGTCGCGACGCTTGCGTCGTAGGCGGCGACGGTCGCCTGCTTGGCGGCCGCGCGTACGTCCCACAGGTGGTGGACGACGTCGTGGAGGTGGTAGCGGCCCAGCGACTCGACGCTGAACACGTCGCCGTTGGACCGGGTCCCACGACGGCCCCACGCGTCAGGCGGGACCTTCTCGTAGATCGTGGCGATCTCGTCGGCGGCGTCCATCAGCTCCTCGGCGACGACCGCCGGGTCCCGGCCGGCGTAGTCGCCCTCGCGGGCGGCCACGTCCTGGTCCCAGTTGGCGAAGCGTGGCTCGTCCTCGGTCAGCATCAGCTGCAGCCGCTCGCCGAAGATGCGGTGGACGTCGCGTACGTGTGCTCCGTACTCCAGCGCCGACCACACCCCGGGCCGGGGCCGCTCGCGGGCGTTGTCAGCAGCGAGGTAGATCTCCCAGTAGGTGGCGTTGTCCCGCACGATCTCGGGGAGCTGGTCCGCGGTCACGGCACCGGCGATGAAGCCACACTCCGGGCAGGGCCGGTCGAGCACCCACGTCCAGTCCTTGGTGTCCGGCTTGATCGCGTCATAGGTCATGGGATCCATCTTGACGGCCCACCGCGGCCGTCACGAGGGAGATCCTGCCTGTGAGACGCGAGTTGCTGCCGCTCAGGTGAGGAGTAGGGAGTCGAGCCGGCGGCGCACGACGACGAGGCCGACCGCCCCGAACGCCAGCAGGTAGACCACCGAGACCAGCGAGCCCCACGACGGCACCCCGAGCGTCAGCTCTCGACAGAGCACGACACCGCGGTAGAGGGGCGTGACCTCCACGACCCAGCGCAGCCACTCCGGATAGGCCGTGACAGGGAAGAACGTCGCGCTGAACAGGAACATCGGCATCATCGCGAGGGTGACCTTCTCGAAGTCCTGCCAAGAGGTCATGTAAGTCGTCAGCGCCATGCCGACGGCCCCGAAGGCCGACCCGATGAGCAGCGCCGCCGGCACCACCAGGAGCGCCCACCAGGAGTGGACCAGGTCCATCGCGACCATGATCAGCAGGAACGCGGTCACGTAGATGCCGCTGCGCAGCTGGTTCCAGAGGATCTCGCCGACCGCGATGTCGACCGTACGCAGCGGGGTGGCCAGCATCTGGTCGTAGAGCTTGTTGTACTTCAGCTTGAAGAAGAAGTTGAACGTCGCATCCAGCAGCGACCCGTTCATCGCCGAGGCCGCGATCATCCCGGGGGCGACGAACTCGCGGTAGTCGACCGGCTTCCCGGCGTACTCGAAGCCGACAACCATCGCGCCCACGCCGATGCCGATCGAGAAGAGGTAGAAGACCGGCTCCAGGAACCCGGTGATGAACACCAGCCAGGCGCGCCGGTAGACCAGGATGTTGCGCCAGAGCAGCAGCCGGGCGGCCTCGCCGCCTCGCAGCGGCCGGGCGACGGTGGCGCCCACGGCAGCGGTGAAGAGCGCCATCTCAGGAGACCAGCCTCTCGTCCAGCTTGCGCACCGCGAGCCACCAGCAGACGCCCGCGAGCAGCCCTAGATAGCCGACGTGGACGGCGGCCAGCGCCCAGTCGATCTCGCCCAGCGCGAGCATCCGGGTCAGGTTGACGCCCTGCCACAGCGGCGAGGCCATCGCGACCTTCTCCAGCACCGGCCCGAGGTTGGCGACGGGGAAGAACGTGCCGGAGAAGAGCGTCAGCGGGATCATCCCCAGCCGGAAGATCAGCGCGAACGACTCCTCGCCCTTGATCGAGAGCGAGAACAGCAGCACCGGCGTCCCGAACGCCAGCACGACCAGCCCCTGCACCAGCCACGCCGTCAGTACGCCCCACCACGTCTCGAAGACGCCGAAAGGGGCCAGGACCAGCAGGAAGACCCCACAGGCGAACAGCGTACGCAGCATCAGGAAGCCCAGCTGGGCCAGCACGATGTGGGAGGCGGTCAGCGGCGAGGCGATCATCGAGAAGTAGATCCGCTGCCACTTGACCATCCCGTAGACCGGGTAGGTCATCTCGGAGAAGGCGATCGTCATCGCGTGGGCCGCGACCATGCCCGGCGCGACGAAGGCCAGATAGGAGTCGGCGCCCTCCAGCGTGGCCGGATCGGCCTCCACGAAGCCGCCGAGCAGCACGCCCAGCGCCAGCACGTAGAAGAACGGCGTCACGAAGGTCGTGATCACCCCGCCCTTCCAGGTGCGCGCCAGGACGGTGAGCCAGTAGTCGCCCATCCGGAGCGCGCCGGAGACCAGCCCCGCGGGCGCCGTCGGCGGGGTCGCCGGCCCCGAGTCGGCGTAGTCGGTCATCAGTCCACCAGGGTCCGGCCGGTCAGGTGCAGGAAGACGTCCTCGAGCGAGGAGCGCCGCACCAGGGTGGCCACCGGCGACAGGTCGCGGCTGTGGACGGCCTCGATGACCGCCTCGCCGTCGTCGCTGTAGAGCAGCAGCCGGTCGGGCAGCACCTCGACCCGCTCGGCGAGGTCCTCGACCTTGGCCGCCAGCGCCTCGTGCTCGCCGACGCCGAAGCGCAGCTCGGCGACCTCGCGGGTGGAGTGCTGCTGGATGAGTCCCAGCGGCGTCCCGTGGGCCACGATCCGGCCCTGGTCCATGACCACGAGCTCATCGCACAGCTGCTCGGCCTCGTCCATGTAGTGGGTGGTCAGCAGCAGCGTCACGCCCGCCTGCTTGAGCCGGAAGAGCCGGTCCCAGATGACGTGGCGGGCCTGAGGGTCCAGGCCGGTGGTCGGCTCGTCGAGCACCAGGATCTCGGGTCGGTTGATCAGGCTCCGGGCGATCGTCAGCCGTCGCTTCATGCCGCCGGAGAGGTCATCGACCTTCGCCTTGGCCTTGTCGGTGAGCTGGACGAAGTCGAGCAGCTCCTCGATCCGGCCCTTCACCTCGGCCCTCGGCAGCCCGAAGTAGCGGCCGTAGACGAAGAGGTTGTCGTAGACGTTGAGCTCGACGTCGAGGGTGTCCTCCTGCGGGCACACCCCGAGCCGCGCCTTGATCTTCGGCCCGTCCTTGGCCGGATCCATCCCGAAGACCCGCAGCTCTCCCCCGCTCGGCGGCGAGACGCAGCAGATCATCCGCATCGTCGAGGACTTGCCGGCGCCGTTCGGCCCCAGGAAACCGAAGGCCACACCGGGGCGCACCGACACGTCGATCCCGCGCACCGCCTCGAAGTCGCCGAAGGACTTGCGCAAGCCGCGCGCCGAGATCATCAGATCCTCACCCACGTCGGCAAAGACTAGATCAACCCTGTTGACGCTTGCGCCGGTTGTAGTCGCGCATCCGCTGCGGTACGCCGACCACCGCGGCGTCGTAGGACGGGACCTGGTGCTTGTTGGCGAACTTGTGCGCCCACTGCGCCGACGGCACGCGCCGCCGGGTCCACTCGCCATCATGCGCGACCAGCAGCAGGGTCACCTCGCTGACGACGGTGCGCGGCTCGACGAACCCCTCGACACCACGCCGGGTCTTCACGAACTGCTCGAGATGCTGTTGGTCGGTGGAGTCCGCGGCGCGCACCCTTGTGGATCCGGTGTAGCTCTCGCCTGTCGGACGACTCATGCGCGTCCCGCGGCGGAAACGATCGAACAGGCTCACGGTGCAATTGTGCATCCTGGTGCCCAACGCACGCCCGGATAAACCTGTTGGGCGCCCACTCCGTGGTCGCCTATGTTGGAGCCTTTGACCCCACGCCCGCATCGAGACCTGCCGCCACGGAGAAGCGATGAACCAGCCATGCCCATAGACGACCTCGACGCCGAGCGCGAGCATCTGGCCGCCTCCCGGCAGGATCTGGCCCGGATGCGGAAGAAGGTGGAGTCGCTGGACTCCTCCACGGCCGGCAACTGGGTCAGCGCCGAGATCCTCGACGCCACCCTCGCGCGCCGGCTGGAGCAGCTCGCGGACGATCCGGACGTGCCGCTCTTCTTCGGTCGCATCGACCGGACCGCCGATCTGGGGGCAGAGTCCTTCCACATCGGCCGGCGCCACATCTCCGACAGCGCGGGCGACCCGATGGTGGTCGACTGGCGGGCCCCGGTCAGCGTCCCGTTCTACCGGGCCTCGCGGACCGAGCCGATGGGGCTGGCGCGGAGGCGGCGCTACGGGTTCTCCCACGGGGAGCTGACGGCGTTCGAGGACGAGTCGCTGACCGACGCAGGAGCCGGGCCGGAGCACTCGGCGATCCTCGAGGCCGAGATCGAGCGGCCGCGCGTGGGACCGATGCGCGACATCGTCGCGACCATCCAGCCCGAGCAGGACGTGCTGGTCCGCGCCGACCTGTCCCAGACGATCGTCGTGCAGGGCGCGCCGGGGACGGGGAAGACCGCCGTGGGACTGCACCGGGCGGCGTACCTCCTCTACGCGCACCGCGACCAGCTGACCCGGCGCGGGGTCCTGATCATCGGCCCCAACGCCTCGTTCCTGCGCTACATCCGCGACGTTCTCCCCGCGCTGGGTGAGATCGAGGCCAAGCAGGCGACGATCGCGGAACTGGTCGCCATCCATGGCGCCGTCCGCGCGGAGGAGCCCGCGCCGGTGGCGACGCTGAAGGGCGACGTACGCATGGCCGAGGTGCTCCACAGGGCCGTCTGGTCCCACGTCGGTGACCCGGAGGAGGCCTTGGTCGTCCCGCGTGGCTCGCGGCGCTGGCGGGTGCCGACCTACGAGGCGCGGGAGGCGCTGGAGGGGCTGCGCGCCAACGATCTGCGGTACGCGGCGGGCCGCGCGCTGCTCCCGCGCGCCCTGGCCCACCGGGTGCTGGTGCAGATGGAGCGCTCGGGCGACTCGCCCGACGACCGGGTGCACGACGCGGTGGCGCGGGCGAAGCCGGTCAAGGACTACGCCGCCGCGCTCTGGCCCGATCTCAAGCCCG
Organism: Nocardioides sp. NBC_00850; assembly: GCF_045207335.1. Classification (NCBI taxonomy): domain Bacteria; kingdom Bacillati; phylum Actinomycetota; class Actinomycetes; order Propionibacteriales; family Nocardioidaceae; genus Nocardioides; species Nocardioides sp. NBC_00850. The sequence continues at coordinate 3,314,168 of NZ_CP108845.1, read as the reverse complement.
CCCGGGTCCTGTTCCGGCTGTTCACCGACGCGGCCTGGCTGGCGGAGGTCGCCGACGGGCTCCTCTCGGAGGCGGAGCAGGCGAGCCTGATCTGGGAGAAGCCGCCGCGCTCGGCAGGCGCGGCGCGCTGGTCGCTGGCCGACCTGGTGCTCCTCGACGAGATCGCCGACCTGCTCGACCGCACGCCGTCGGTGGCACACATCGTCGCCGACGAGGCCCAGGACCTCTCCGCGATGATGCTGCGCGCGCTCGGCCGTCGTTCGACCACGGGCTCGCTGACGATCCTCGGGGACCTCGCCCAGGCGACCACGCCGTGGGCCTCTTCGTCGTGGGCCGATGCCCTGGCGCACCTCGGCAAGCCCGACGGCCATGTCGAGCAGCTGACGCGTGGCTTCCGGGTCCCGGCCGACGTGATCGCCTACGCGGCCCGTCTCCTCCCCCACATCGCCCCCGACCTGGAGGCGCCGGTCGCGGTGCGCCGCACGCGTGGTGACCTCACCTTCACCACCTCGTCTGTCGTGGAGGCGCTCGGGGCTGCGCTGGAGCGCCCCGGGTCGGTGGGGCTGATCGTGCCCGACGCCTCGCTCGCGACGGTGCGCGCCGAGCTGACCGCGGCCGGGCTCTCCTTCGCCGAGATCGGGGTGGGGGCCGACGAGGAGACCGAGTTCGATGCCCATCTCGATCTCGTCCCCGCCTCGCTCGCGAAGGGGCTCGAGTTCGACCACGTCGTCGTCTCCGACCCCACCGGGATCGTCGCCGGCGAGCCCGACCGCGACACCGGACTCCGCCGCCTCTACGTCTGCCTCACCCGCGCGGTCACCTCCCTGGTCGTACGACACGACGCCCTCCCCGAAGAACTCGGTGGCGTCCCGGAACGGGTGGATGCGAAAGTAGGCGCATGATCGACGCCCGACCTGATCCGCTGGAGAAGGCCGACTGGCCGCTACGCACGGAGCGCCTCCTGATCCGCCGGATGACGCCCGCCGACATCGAGCCGACCTGGGCCTTCCGAGGGCTTCCCGAGGTGGCCGAATGGGTGACGACAGCGTTCGCGGACCTCGAGGCCTACCGCAAGGTCTTCGAGAACCCCGACGTCATCGGGCCCGGCCTGGTGATCGAGCGTGACGGGATCATCGTCGGCGACCTCATGCTGCGGATCACCGACCCGTGGTCGCAGACCGAGGTGCGCGAGCACGCCAACGGCACCCAGGCCGAGCTCGGCTGGACGATCGACCCCGCCCACCAGGGCAACGGCTACGCCACCGAGGCCGTACGCGCCGTGCTCGACGTCTGCTTCGGTCCCCTGGGTCTGCGCCGCGTCGTCGCGGAGTGCTTCGCCGACAACGAGGCCTCCTGGCGACTCATGGAGCGCCTCGGCATGCGGCGCGAGTCGCACACCGTCAAGGACTCCCTGCACCGCACCCGCGGCTGGCTCGACGGCCTCTCCTACGCGATCCTCGCCGAGGAGTGGGCGCTGCGCTGATCCCGGGGGCTGAGTGCAGCCTCGATCGCTGCCTCGCAGTGCAGCCGGGTCGTCGGGAACAGCGGCACACCCGCGTACGTCTCGATCGGCAGCAGCAGCTCGATCTCGGTGCACCCGAGGATCACGCCCTCGCAGCCGGCGGCGACCAGACGGTCGATGACCTCGAGGTACGCCTGCCGGGAGCTGTCCAGGAACATCCCCAGACACAGCTCCTCGTAGATGATCCGATGGACGGTCTCCTGGTCCGGCTCGTTCGGGACGGTCACCTCGAGGCCGTGGCCGCGGAGCCGGTCGGCGTAGAACGGCTGCGACATCGTGAACCCGGTGCCGAGCAGCCCCACCCGCCCGGCCCCTGCCGCTTGGACCGCGGCTGCCGTCGTGTCGCCGAGGTGCAGGAAACGATCCCCGTACGTCTCCTCCAACGCCCCGGCCACCTTGTGCATCGTGTTCGTGGCCAGCACGATCACCTCGGCCCCGGCCCTGCTGAGCGTCGCCGCCTCCGCGGCAAGGCGCTCCCCCGCTCGCTCCCACTCGCCGGATGCCTGCATCTCCTCGATCTCCGCGAAGTCCACCGACCGTACGAGCAGGTCCGCCGAGTGCAGCCCGCCGAGTCGCTTCGCGGTGATCTCGTTGAGCAGGCGGTAGTACTCCGCCGTCGACTCCCAGCTCATTCCGCCCAGTACGCCGATCCTTCGCATGCCTTCAGTGTCCCTGGGCGAGCAACACAGCCGCGAGGCCCTCGCGCAGATCCTCGACGAACCGATCAGGAACCTCCATCGACGGGAAGTGCCCACCTGCCTCGGGTGTCCCCCAGCGGACGATGCGCCGGTAGCGGTGCTGTGCCCACGGACGCGGACAGCGCTCGACGTCGTTGGGATAGATCGTGATCGCCGACGGTACGTCGACCCGCAGCTCGGGGTCGAGCGCGTTGTGGCTCTCGTAGTAGATACGGGCTGCGGACGCGCCGGTCCGCGTCAGCCAGTAGAGGGTGACGTTGTCGAGGATGCGTTCGCGGGAGATGGTCTCGAACGGGCTGTCGTCGGTGTCCGACCACTCGGCGAACTTGTCGAGTAGCCAGGCGAGCAGCCCGACGGGAGAGTCGACGAGCGCGTAGCCGATGGTCTGCGGGCGGGTGGCCTGCTGCTTCGCGTATGCCGCCCGGTTGCGCCAGAAGTCACGGGTCCCCTCGGCCCAGGTCCGCTCCCGCGGCGTCAGCCCGTCCATGGTCAACCCGGGCAGACCCTCCGCGAACGTCGTGTGGATGCCGAGGACGTGCTCCGGGAACCTGCCGGCGAGCACCGTGGTGATGTTGCCGCCCCAGTCGCCGCCGTGCGCCAGGAACCGGGCGTAGCCGAGCCGTCCCATCAGCTCCACCCAGGCGGCCGCGGTCTTCTCGGTGCCCCACCCGGTCGTGGCCGGCCGGTCGCTGTAGCCGAAGCCCGGCAGAGACGGGACCACTACATGGAAGGCCGGAGCGTCCGCTTCCTTCGGCTCCGCCAGCTCGTCCATCACGTCGATGAACCTGACGATGCTGTCGGGCCACCCGTGCGTCAGGAGCAGCGGCGTCGCGTCCGCACGCGGCGACCTGCGGTGCAGGAAGTGGATTCCCAGACCGTCGATGGTCATGCGGAACTGTCCGGCCTGGTTCAGGCGCTCTTCGAACGACCGCCAGTCGTACGCCGTGCGCCAGTGCTCCACGAGATCGACGAGGTCGGCGAGTGGAACGCCCTGCTCCCACCGACCCCGGCCGCGCGCCGCGGGATCGACTGTCTCGGCCTCCGGCAACCTCGCCGCAGCCAGACGCGCCCGCAGGTCGTCGAGGTCGGCGTCGGTCGCGTGGGCTTCGAATGCTCGTACGTCGCTGCTCGGCTTCGACATGTGACCTCCTGGCATTGCGGAAACCGTCTGTGCCGGTTCTAGCATTCGCCGCGCAACGCCCCGCGCGAGTTCACTCCTCCGCGCGGGCTCGAGCGCCCTCCCAGCCACAGCTCAGCGGGTCTTCGTGGGGGCTTGCGGAGAGACGTACGACTTCGACCTCGCCGTCGACCTTCCACCCGAGCAGGCAGTCGGTGGTCATCCGCCCGGTCCAGTAGCCGGTGACCCCACCAGCCGCGACGTAGATCCTCGTCCCCTCCTCCTGCACCTCGAGCCCTGGGAGGTCGTTGAGGGCGCCTACTCTCGCCGCCGCGTCATCCCCACGCAGCGCCGACTCGAGCCGGGTCTCGGCATCCTCCGGAAGCTCGACGGTCGCGGCGGGAGTCGTGTCGATCTGCTGCTTCTTCGGACAGTCGACCTCGTCGGCGGTGTCCCACTCGCGCGGCTCCGACCATTCGAAGCAGCGGGTGGCGGAGTAGGTGCTCGTGGAGTCGGGCCAGATCCGAGTGGCACACTCCCAGTTCGTCCGGCACTCGTGGTGCGCCGTGATCGCCAGCACGATCCGCCGGCCGTCCTCGGGACTGTCGGTCGCCACCAGAATCTCCACCTCTCCCTGCCGTTCCCCCTCGCGCGCCTGTTCGTAGGCGGTCATGCCGGGATAGGTCTCCATCGCGTTGAAGATCGCCACCGCGCGCGTATGCGTCTGCGCTTCCGCCGGCGACCCCTGAGCCCAGGCCCAGAACCCTCCGACAGCCGCGACCAGAGTCAGCGCAACGACGGTCAGAACGGCCCACAGAGTCTTCACCTCGCCAGTCTCGACGGCCTCATCGGGCCTGGCGTGAGCGCCGATACTCATTTTCGGCGCAGACTGTTCCCGCGTTGCGTGTCTAGGGTCGGCGGGTGAACCGAATCGTGCCATCCGGCAGCCGCTCATGGACGTACGCCGGGTTGTGCGCCAAGCGGTGATGATGCGGGCACAACAACGCCCCGTCCTTGAGGTCCGTTTTCCCGCCGGCAGCCCATGGTTCTAGATGGTGGGCGTCGCACCACTCCGGTGGCATGTCGCAGCCCTCGGCCTGGCAGCACTTCTGCTGCAGCCGCATCGCCTTGCGCTGAATCGGTTGGAAGAACCTGCTGCCTCGACCGGCGTCGAGCACCTCACCGTCTCCGCCGAGGACCCAGGGGATGATGGTCGCGTTGCACGCCATCCTCCGGGCCTCCGCCGCGGAGATGGTGGTGCCGTTGGTCTCGTCGTAGCCCAGAATCGCGATCCCGAGGTCTTTGCGGAGCTCCTCGAGCGAGATCACCACGTTGATGGTGGTCGCGTCGCCACCGTGACGGGGCAACGCTGTCGGGTCCACGGTCTCCAGCAACCGCGAGAAGCCCTGGCCCATCAGCCGCTCCCACGGAGGCAGCGGGGCACCCTTGCCGACCAGCTGCTGTTTGCGGGGCTGGGCCCAGGCCTCGACCAGCCGCTTGAACCTCATCCCCATCGAGGTCGGGAAGACGCCCTCGAAGCCGATGGTGCCGTCGTGGTTGTCCCACACCCGCAGGGCGGTCTTCTGGTGGGCGCGTTCTTCCTCGGCGAGGAGTGCTTTGGCTTCGGCGTCTTCGAACCGGGCCGGGTCGATCTCGGCCAGGATCCGTTTCCCGACGATGTGGAGCTCGTTGGCGGTCAACCGGGTGGCGTAGTCGACCAGCAGCTTCTCCGCCAACACCAGGTCCTCAGAGCTGGCGACCGGGTTGGTCTCGATCTTGTCGAGCGCCCGGGTGATCACCCGGGCCTTGTCCTGGGACACGACACCTTCAGCCAGACCAGCGGCGACGAGGTCGTACTTAGCGACCCCTGCGGCGAGCTTGATCTGCGAGCGGGCCACGGCCTTGTCGACCAACAGCTCGGCCCGCATCCATCCGGAGGCGTCTTTGGCGCCGGTCTCTTCGGCGATGTCGCCGGCAGATGCGAGCACCCGGAGTCTGACCGCGGCCAGTTTGGCCTGGAGCTTCTCCAGTTGCTCCAGCGAGTTCTTCTTTTGTCCGGTGCGCCAGTAGGCGGGGTCGCGGGTCAGCAGCCTGTCGAGGGAGGTTTCGATGGCAGTCAGCTCGGCGTCGATCGCGTCGTCGGGGTTGGTGCCCCAGGGGTCGATCGAGCGGCCGAGACTCATCGCCATCCTCCCTTCAAAGAGGTGTTGTGATGGTTCTGATTCTACGCCGCCAGCCCTTCCTTGGCCATCTATTTTCCCAGGTCAAACACTGCTTTCGCGGTGAGCGAACGGCCTCGTCTCTGTGGATGGTAAGTGGCCCGCAGGGCCACCCTTCCGCCCCATCAACACCAGCCTTCTGAGCAAAGAATCTCTCCGCGCCACACCCCGGCCGCCGCCCCGATAGCCAGCCAAATCTTTTCTCGATCTGGTCCGGAGTCCAGGACCGCCGAAGGCGGCCGGCGAAGCCGGCGCCCGAAGGGCGTCCTTGACGCCGGACCAGATCGAGAAGACCCTCCAAAACGGGTCGGCGGCCACACCAACCAAGAAGTACGGTCGAAAACATGGGTATCCCACTCAAAGACCGCCAAGACCTCCTGACCCAACCCCTGATCGCAGCACTCTCAGTAGCCCGAGAAGACGGAAGAGCACCCCTGACAGTCCCGATCTGGTACGACTACACCCCCGGCGGCGACGCATGGTTCGTCACGGGAAAAGACTCGCTGAAGACGCGACTGATCCGCGCAGCAGGACGCTGCACGCTGATGGTCGAGCGCCTCGAGCCGACGGTCAGGTACGTCTCGGTCGAAGGGCCGGTGCGGATCGCCGATGCCGCCGAGGGCGAAGCAGAAGCGATGGCCCGACGGTACCTGCCTCCCGAGGCAGCCGACGCCTACCTGGCGCAGGCGGCGAACTTTCCGCCCGAGGTGACGATCCGGCTCACGCCGGAGCACTGGATCTCTGCCGACCTCGGCTCGCTGTGACCTCGCCGTGAAGAAGGCTCACCGAGCCACGAGCTGACCCTTCTCAGCCAGCTGTCGCCGGACCGCGCGGGCCGCGGCCCGGCCGGCACGGCTGGCCCCGATGGTGCTCGCGGAGGGGCCGTAGCCGACGAGCTGGACACGCGGGTCGTACGCAGCGGTGACGGCGGTCTGGACGTCCGCCGAGTCGCGCAGCAGCGGGATCCCGCCGTGCGAGCTGCGCAGATGAAGCGGAGCGAGGTGGGTGACGGCAGGGCGGAAGCCGGTAGCCCACAGGATCGCATCGACACGCTCGAAAGCCCCCGAGTCCCATCGGAGCCCGTCAGGCTCGATCCGCGCAAACATCGGCAGCCGGCGCTCGTAGACCCCGAGCCGCGCGGCCTCCTGCTCCTGCGGACGCAGCGAGAGACCGGTGACGCTGACGACGCTCGCGGGCGGCAGGCCGGCCTCGACCCGCTCCGCCACCAACGCCACCGCCTCGCGCCCACGTTCGGCGTCGAAGTCGGAGCGCCAGACCGGCTCACGCCGGGTCACCCAGAGGACGTCGGTCACCGGCGCGAGCTCACCGAGGAACTGCACAGCCGAGGCTCCTCCACCGACCACTGCGACCCGTGAACCCCGGAAGTGAGCGGCACCCGGATAGTCGTGGGTGTGCACCTGCTCCCCGAGGAACGTCGATGCCCCCGGGTAGTGCGGCACGAACGGTCGCGTCCAGGTCCCGGTCGCGTTGACCAGCGTCCGGGTGAACCAGGTCCGTCCGTCGGCCGAGTTCACCGCGAGCAGGTCGCCGACCGAGGTCACCGAGGTGACCTTCACCGGGCGCTCGACCGGCAGGTCGTGCAAGGACTCATAGGTCCCGAACCATCCCGGCACTGCGACGTTGGCCCGCTCCCCCGACTCCCCCGGCGCGCGCCCGTCCGGCAGGTCGGCGACACCGTGCACGTCGTGCATGGTGAGCGAGTCCCAGCGGTGCTGCCAGGCGCCACCCGGGCGACGCTCGGCGTCGAGCACGACGTGGCGTACGCCCAGCCGGCTGAGGTGGTAGGACGCCGACAGACCGGCCTGACCGGCACCGATCACCACTGATTCGTAGCTCTCCACGGACACCTCAACAACGCACGAGGCCCATCCATGCCCACCGAACGGCTGCGGGAACACGTTCTACTTGACTACCCTCGGCAGAGTCACTCGGGACCGGGAGGTCGGACACGATGGATCAGACACCATGACAGCGACCGAGGCGCTACGCGAGATCCCGCGACTCGTGCCCGGCGACCGCGGCCTCCCCTGGATCGGCCGGCTGCTGGACTACTCCCGCGACCCGGTCGGCTTCTATCGGCACCAGTGGGAGACGTACGGCCCGGTCTCGCCGTTCTTCCGTGCCGGCGAGGCCGGGGTGGTCGCGCTCGGACCGGACGCGTGCGAGGCGGTGCTGCGCAACAAGGACAAGGCCTTCGCCAACGGGCCGGCCTGGGGGCAGATCGTCGGCCCCTTCTTCGACCGCGGCCTGATGCTGCTCGACTTCGAGGAGCACCACGCCCATCGCCGCATCATGCAGGAGGCCTTCACCCGAGACCGGCTCGCCACCTACACCACCGCGATGCACCCGGCGATCGCGCAGGGCATGCGCGGCTGGGCCAACACGCCCGCGTTCCAGGCCTATCCGCGGCTCAAGCAGCTCACCCTCGACATCGCCGCCGACATCTTCATGGGTGGTGCGGCCGAGACCAGCCGGGCAGAGATGGACCGGGTCAACAAGGCGTTCATCGCCTGTGTGCAGGCGGCCGCCGGTGTCGTACGCGGCGATGTGCCGATGACTCGCTGGGGCCGGGCGTTCCGCGGCCGGAAGGTGCTGGAGGGCTTCCTGCGCCACTACCTGCCCGCCAAACGGGCCACCGCGAGCGACGACATCTTCTCGGTGCTGTGCCACATCGAGACCGACGACGGCGAGCGGTTCAGCGACGAGGACGTCGTCAACCACATGATCTTCCTGATGATGGCCGCGCACGACACCTCGACCATCACCTCCTCGACGATGCTCCAGTACCTCGGCCAGCATCCGCAGTGGCAGCAGCGCTGCCGCGAGGAGTCCCTCGCGCTCGGCGAGGCGCCGACGATGCAAGAGATCGAGAGCCTCACCAGCCTGGACCTGGTGATGCGGGAGGCGCTGCGGCTGCGTGCCCCCGTGCCCGCGCTGATCCGGCGTACGGTCAAGGAGACCCGCCTCCTCGGGGTCCGCATCCCGGCCGACATGGGCGTGATGGTCGGGGTCCAGTTCAGCCACATGATGGAGGAGTACTGGACCAACCCGAACGTCTTCGACCCCGAGCGCTTCGCGCCGCACCGGCGCGAGGACAAGAGCCACCGGATGGCGTGGGAGCCGTTCGGGGGCGGGGTGCACAAGTGCATCGGGCTCTACTTCGCCGGTCTCGAGGTCAAGTCGATCCTGCACCGGCTCCTGCGCGACTACCGATGGAGCGTCTCCCCCGGCTACCGCGCGCCCCTGGACAACAGCTCACTGCCGTTCCCGAAGGACGGCAACCCCATCCAATTGACCCGGATCTGAGGAGATCGATGACCACGAAGACAGCGGAGGCCGAAAGCGTACGTCCCGGATGGATCGACGAGGCACGCCTCGCCTCCTGGACCCGATGGGTGGCCTGCCCGGTCTCCGGAGGTGACGGCACCCTGACCGCAGTCGCACCCTATGACGCCCAGCCGACCGTCCCGGTGCCTTCGGTGACCGCCGCGGACGTCGCCGAGGCCGCGGCCGCGGCGCGGGCCGCCCAGCCCGACTGGGCGACCCTGGCCTTCCAGGACCGTGCCGAGGTCATGCTCCGCTTCCACGACCTGCTGGTCGAGCGCCAGGACGAGGTGCTCGACCTGATCCAGTGGGAGATGGGCAAGGCCCGCTTCCACGCCTGGCAGGAGATCCTCCAGGTCGGCACGATCGCCCGCCACTACGCCCGGCGCGGTCCGGCGTACCTGGCCGACAAGCGCGTTCGCGGGGCGATCCCCGGCATCACCTCCGTGAAGGAGTTGCGGGTGCCGAAGAAGGTCGTCGGGATCATCTCGCCGTGGAACTACCCGCTCTATCTCGGGGTCGGCGACGCCATCCCGGCGCTGCTCGCGGGCGCGGCCGTGATCAGCAAGGCCGACCCGCAGGCGCCGCTGACGCTGCTGTGGGCGAGGGCGCTGATGGCCGAGGCTGGGCTCCCCGAGCACGTCTGGCAGGTCGTCGCCGGGCCGGGCGCGGCCACCGGTGAGGCGGTCATCGACAACGTCGACTACATCGCGTTCACCGGCTCGACGGCCACCGGGCGGATCGTCGCCCAGCGCGCCGCGGGCCGGCTGATCGGCGCCTCGCTCGAGCTCGGCGGGAAGAACCCGCTCATCGTCCGCCGCGACGCCGACCTCGCCCAGGCGGCTCGTGGCACGGTGATGGCGGCCTTCGCCAACACCGGCCAGATGTGCGTCCACATCGAGCGCGTGGTGGTGCACGAGGACGTCTACGACGCCTTCCGCCAGGCGCTGGTCGCCGAGACCGAGAACCAGGTGGTCGGGCAGACCTTCGACTACTCGGCCGACGTCGGGTCGCTGGCCTCGCAGGCGCAGCTCGACAAGGTCACCGCCCACGTCACCGACGCGGTCGCGAAGGGCGCGACCGTACTGGCCGGTGGCGAGCCGCTCGCCGAGGTCGGTCCGTACGCCTTCGCCCCGACGGTCCTGGAGGGCGTCACTTCCGAGATGGACCTGTGTCTCGGTGAGACCTTCGGACCGGTCGTCGCGCTCTATCGCGCCGACAGCGACGAGGAGGCCGTCCGGATCGCCAACCAGGGCGAGGCCGGGCTCTCGGCCAGCGTGTTCAGCAAGAACGTACGCGAGGCCGACATGATCGCTCGGCGCATCCGCGCGGGCGCGGTGAACATCAACGACGGCGCCGCCCTGGCGGCCGGGAGCATCGAGGCAGGGATGGGTGGCATGGGATCGAGCGGGCTCGGTCGTCGCCACGGCGCCGACGGGATCCGGAAGTTCACCGACGCCCAGACCGTCGCGGCCTCCCGAATGGGCCCGATCGGGCCGTTCAAGGGCCAGACGGTCGAGAAGTTCGTACAGCTCGGCAACGGACAGCTCAAGGCGCTGCGGAAGCTGGGCGTCCGATGAGTGCGCAGCCCGGCGAGCACAACCTGGCGGTGCTCGCCGAGGAGTCCTACGCCCGCCACGGCGACTATCCGATGGTCTTCTTCGAGGGCACCTGGCACTCGTCCAAGGAGATCGCCGAGCGGTCCGCGCGGGTCGCCGGCGGACTGCGCGGACTCGGGATCGAGCCCGGCGACCGGGTCGTGGTGCTCACCATGAACACCCCGGAGGTCTTCGTCAGCTACCGCGCCCTGTGGCGCCTCGGCGCGGTGGTGACGCCGGTGATCTTCCTGCAGACCCCGCCCGAGCTGCGGGACATCCTGGAGGACTCCGGAGCCAGGGCGGCCATCGTGACGCCCGAGCTGCTGCCGCTGGTGCAGGCTGCCGGCGAGGGTCTCGATCTCACCGTCGTCGTGGCCGGGGACGTCCCTGAGGGAACGGATGCGGTGGCGTACGAGAGCCTGGAGGGCGCCGACCCGATCGACATCGCCCCGCGCGGTGACGACGACCTCGCGGCGCTGCTCTACACCGGCGGCACCACCGGGCGGGCCAAGGGCGTCATGCTCAGCCACCGCGGGCTGTGGGAGTCCGGGCACGCCCTCCACCGGGTCGGGGAGAGCCAGGGCACGACACGGTGGCTGCTGCCGCTGCCGCTCTCCCATGCGTACGGCCTGATCGTGGTGATCAGCGGGATGCACTCGTCGCGTCCGCAGAGCTCCGTGCTGCAGCGGTGGTTCGACGCAAAGGGATGGCTCGAGCTCGCCCAGGAGCACCGGGTCGAGTCGAGCACGGTGGTCCCGTCGATGCTGCAGATGCTGCTCGACCAGCCCTACCAGGACTACGACCTGAGCTCGCTGCGCTCCTTCGGCAGCGGTGGCGCGCCGCTGCTGCCGGCGCTGCGGGAGAAGGCCGAGGAGGCCTTCGGCGTGACCATCCTGGAGGGCTACGGCTGCACGGAGTCGAGCGCGGTCATCGCCGCCTCGACCCTCGAGGAGTCGCGGCCCAGCAGCGTCGGCAAGCCGCTCGCGCACGCCGAGGTGATCATCGCCGGGCCGTCCGGTGAGCCGGTGCCGACCGGCGAGGAGGGCGAGATCTGGGTGCGTGGCCCCGGAGTCATGCAGGGCTACTGGAACGACCCTGCCCAGACCGCGGCCACCGTCGTCGACGGCTGGCTGCACACCGGCGACATCGGCCACTTCGACGCCGACGGCTACCTCTACGTCGACGACCGGATCAAGGACCTGATCATCCGCGGCGGCTTCAACGTCTTCCCCCGCGACGTCGAGGACGCGCTCCTCGCCCACGACGCCGTCACCGCCGCCGCGGTGGTCGGGCGCCCCGACGCTCAGCGAGGCGAGGAAGTGGTCGCGGCCGTCGCCCTCCATCCCGGTGCCCGCACCACCCCCGAGGAGCTGATCGCCTTCGTCAAGACGCGGCTCGCGCCGCACAAGTACCCCCGCGAGGTACTCATCCTCGACGCCATCCCCGTCACCAGCGTGGGCAAGACCGACAGAAAAGCCGTACGCAGCTTGGTCCGCACGACCGAAGGAGAGTCATGACACGCCAGATCGAGGGAACCGCCGTCATCGTCACCGGAGGCGCACGTGGCATCGGCCGCGCCACGGTCGAGCGGCTGGCCCGCGCCGGGGCCTCGGTCGCCGTCGGTGACCTGGACCCGGACCTGCTCGACGATGTGACCGCCGAGTTCGGGACGCGGGTGAAGGCCGCACATCTCGACGTCACCGACCCCGCCTCCTGGCGTACGTTCCTCGAGTCGGTCGAGGACCTGGGGCCGTGGGACGTGCTGGTCAACAACGCCGGGATCATGCCGCTCGGGTCGGTCCTGAAGGAGGAGGACGCGCTCACCCGGGCGATCTTCGAGGTCAACGTGCACGGTCCGATCAACGGGATCAAGGCGGTCGCCCCGGCGATGGTCGAGCGGGGCCAGGGCCACATCGTCAACGTCTCCTCGGCGGTCGGCCGGGTGCCGGTGCCGGACGCGGCGACCTACTCGGCCTCGAAGTTCGCCGTGGTCGGCTTCTCGGAGGCGCTGCGGATGGAGCTGGCGCCCTCCGGGGTCGACGTCTCGCTCATCCTGCCGGCGGTGGTGCAGACCGAGCTCGCCGACGGGGTGCCGCAGGCGAAGGGGATGAAGCCGGTCACTCCCGAGGACGTCGCGGCCGCGATCGAGTCGGTCATCCGCGAACCGCGGCCCGAGGTCTGGGTGCCCAACTGGACCCAGGCGCTGACCAAGATCACCCAGGCGATGCCGCGCCGGTTCCAGGACTTCGTCGACCGTGCCACCAACGCGTCCAACCTGCTCGCCGGCGTCGACCCGGCGGCACGGGCGGCGTATGAGAAGCGGGTGCGGCGCAACGTACGTTAGGCCGCATCGGCTCAGGAGATTGGCCCAGGAGATGAGGGCCTGATTGGCCGGGCGCGGAGGGCTCTGCGCTCACTAGCGTCACGCTCGTGAAGAACAACGGACTCTCCGTGCCCCAGGGCGCGGCTCTCACCCTCGGCGCGGTGCTCGGCACCGGTGTCATCTCCCTGCCCGCGCTGGCGGCGAGCGAGGCCGGACCGGCCTCGCTCGTGGCCTGGCTGGCGCTGATCGTGCTCTCGGTGCCGCTGGCGGCGACCTTCGCCGCGCTGGGGGCGCGGCATCCTGACGGCGGCGGGGTCGCGACGTACGCACGGCTCGCCTTCAACCAGCACGTCGCGACGATGGTCGGCTGGGCGTTCTACCTGACGATCGGCGTGGGGGCGCCGGTCGCGGCGGGGTTCGGCGGGGCGTACGTCGCCGACGCCTTCGGCGGGGGCCAGGGCATGTCGCTGGCGGCGACGGCGGGGATCATCGTGCTGGTCACCGCGATGAACTGGTTCGGGATCAAGGTGTCCGGAAGCGTTCAGCTGGCGATCGCCGGGGCGATCGCGGTGCTGCTCGCAGTGGCGGTCGTGGTGGCGCTGCCGCACGCCGAGCTGGCGCGACTGACGCCGTTCGCGCCGCACGGGTGGGGTTCGGTCGGCACCGCGGCGGCGATGTTGGTGTGGGCGTTCGCGGGGTGGGAGATCCTCTCGTCCCTCTCGGCCGACTATCGCGACCCGGCGCGCGACATCCGCAGGGCGACCGTCATCGCGCTGGTGGTCGTCACGGTGCTCTACCTCGGGATCGCCTTCGCCACGGTCGCCGCGCTCAAGTCCACCTCCGGTGCCGCGCCTCTGGCGGACCTGCTCGTGCTGGGCTTCGGGGAGCCCGCGCGGCCGGTAACGGCCGTGGTCGCCGTGCTGCTGACCATCGGGGCGATCAACGCCTACTTCGCCGGCGGCTCGCGGCTCGGGGCGTCGCTGGCCCGTGAGGGCGGACTGCCACGCGCCCTGGCCGCTCCGGCGTCCGCGATCCCGCGGCGATCGCTGCTCGCGATCTGTGCCGTGGCGCTCGGCACCATCGCGGTGACCTGGGCTGCGGACGCCTCGACGGACGCGGCGCTGCTGATGGCATCGGGGACGTTCTCGCTGCTCTACGTGGTGGGTGCGGCGGCCGCGCTGCGGCTGCTGCCGCGGGGCGGGCGTTCGTGGTGGGCCGCGGTCTGCTCGCTGGTCGCGGCGCTGCTCCTGCTGGGCCTCACCGGCGCCCACCTGCTCGGCCCGGTGCTCTGCGGCGGGGCCGGTCTGGTCTGGTCGCTGGCCACGTCACGTCGAGGCCGGTCACGCCCAGCCCGCGAGGTCGGCCAGCAGCTCGAGCCCGCGGGGCAGGCTGTCGGTCCGGACGGCTCCGTAGCCTAGGAAGAGCCCGTCGCGTCCAGGCAGCAGGCGATGAGCGGCGATCGTGTCCAGCGCCAGCCCCTCGGCCGCGGCACGCTCGGGCAGGTCGGCGGGGAGCTCCGCGTAGGCGGACAGGTGCAGTCCGGCGGCCGACGGGAGCACCTCGACCGGCCACGTGGAGAGGGTCTCGAGGAGGAGCGAGCGGCGCTCCGCGTACGTCTTGGACGCCCTGCGCACATGACGGGCGAGGAGGCCCTCCTCCAGGAAGCGGGCCAGGGCGGCCTGGGGCTGGACGGGGCCGAAGCCGTCAGTAAGCTGCTTGGCGGACAGCAGGCTGTCGACCAGCGAGCCCGGGGCGACCAGGTAGCCGGTGCGCAGGCTCGGCAGCAGCGACTTGGAGAAGGTCCCGACATAGATCACCCGGCCCTGGTCGTCGAGGGCGTGCAACGGCTCCAGGGGCCGCTCGGTGAACCGGAACTCGCTGTCGTAGTCGTCCTCCACGATGCCCGCATCGTGCGTGTTCGCGAAGGCGAGGAGGGCTCGGCGGCGTGGGAGGGAGAGGCGTACGCCGAGCGGAAACTGGTGGCTCGGGGTCGTATAGACCAGCCGGGCCTGCTCCGGGATCTCCTCGACGACCAGCCCTTCCTCGTCGACCGGGACCGGTACGACCCGGGCGCCGTGAGAGGCGAAGAGGTCGAGCGCGGACGGGTAGCCGGGATCCTCGACGGCGACGACGTCGCCCGGCTCCAGCAGGACGCGGGCGACGAGATCGAGCGCCTGCTGGGTGCCGCTGGTGACCACGATCTGCCCCGGGTCGGCCCGCACCCCACGGTGGTAGGCCACGGTGTGCGCCAGCGCTTCGCGCAGCCTCGGCAGACCGGCGGGCGAGGCGTAGGTGCCGGGGTTGTGGCCGCGTAGCCGCGACTCGGCCGCGAGGATCCGCCGCCAGGTGTCGAACGGGAAGAGCTCGGCATCGGGGATCCCCACCCGCAGGTCGTACGCCGGCACCGCCGCCTCCGCGCTCGTCGGCCGGGGCGCCCAGCGCCAGCCCGGGCGCGGGGTCAGCGACCCGGGGGCGTGGTCCTTTCGCTGCCGCGTGGTCTCCGCGACGTACGTCCCCGCGCCCACGCGCGACTCCAGGAACCCCTCCGCGACCAGCCGCTCATAGACCGTGGCGACCGTGTTCCGGGAGATGCCGAGGTCCTTGGCCAACGCGCGGCTCGCGGGGAGCCGGTCGCCCGCCTTCAACCTGCCGTCGCCGAGCGCGTCGCGCAGCGCCTGATAGAGCGACGCGGATCGTACTGCGCGGTCGGTCAGGTCAAGCGCGAGGTCCACAGCGGGATTGGACCACACCTGGGCGCCGAGCGCGCGTGGGTTTCAGGACAGCCGACACACATCATGGATTGGTCGGCAGTCCGAGGCGGGTGATGATCTCCTCGGCGGTCTCAGCCGCGGACAGGCGGGTGTTGTCGATCACGGTGTGCGGGAAGTGCAGAGGGAACGGCATCTCCGGGCCGGTCGAGAGCACATGGCGCTCGTTCCAGTCCACGGCGTTCGCCCTCGCCCACTCGGTGTCGCGCTTGGACGGCTTCGCGGCCAGCCGCTCCGGGGTGCCCTCGCGGCTCAGACGGGTCGGCATGTCGGCGTACAGCTCGACGCAGTCGACCTTCCCTCCCGCCTCGACCACGGGAGCAACCAGCTTGGTGACGGCCTGCGCGTCCTCGGGGAGCTCGAGCGCCCAGACGTAGGTGAAGATGAGGCCGGGGAGCTCGGAGGCCACCGCCTCCTCGATCACCCGTTGCCGGAACTCGGCCTTGAGCACTCCGAACGACGGCATCTCCCAGTCGAAGACCTCCAGCAGCGGCTCGATCGTGGCGTGGTTGTGGAAGAGGCGGTACGGCGTGCGTGCCGCGATCTCCCGGCCCACGCTCATCTTGCCGACCGCCGGTGGGCCGAAGAGGTTGATGAGATGCATGGGCTCAGTGTGGCCGCTGAGTGTCGGTGGTCGCGACTAGGTTTGTCCCCATGAGCCAACCAGATGGCTTCGGGCTCCGCTTCAGCGATACATCCCAGTCGTTGGCGCAGTTCAGCGACCCGACACGTACGTGGTTCGCGGCTGCCTTCGCGGCGCCGACCGCGGCTCAGGCCGGTGCCTGGGAGGCGATCGGGGCGGGGCGCAACGCGCTGGTGGTGGCGCCCACCGGGTCGGGGAAGACGCTGAGCGCGTTCCTGTGGTCGATCGACAAGCTGCTGAGCGAGCCGGTGCCCGAGAAGAAGCAGCGGTGCCGGGTGCTCTACATCTCCCCGCTCAAGGCGCTCGGCGTGGACGTCGAGCGCAACCTGCGCAGCCCCCTGGTGGGGATCCGGCAGACCGCCGAGAGGCTGGGCGTGGAGGCGCCCGAGGTGCGCGTCGGGGTGCGGTCCGGCGACACGACCGCGGCCGACCGGCGCAAGCTGACCACCACTCCCCCGGACATCCTGATCACCACGCCCGAGTCGCTCTTCCTGATGCTCACCAGCCAGGCCCGCGAGACGCTGCGCAGCGTCGAGACGGTGATCGTCGACGAGGTCCACGCGGTCGCGGCGACCAAGCGCGGCTCCCACCTGGCGCTGACCCTGGAGCGCCTCGACGCGCTCCTGGACAAGCCTGCGCAGCGGATCGGGCTCTCCGCGACCGTACGACCGCTGGAGGAGGTCGCGCGCTACCTCGGCGGCGCCCAGCCCGTCGAGATCGTCGCGCCACCCGCCGAGAAGCGCTGGGACCTCAGCGTCGTCGTGCCGGTCGAGGACATGACCGCGCCGAGCGCCTATGGCGAGGAGGAGGACGAGGACCCGCAGCGGGCCTCCTCGATCTGGCCCCACGTCGAGGAGCACGTCGCCGACCTCGTCACTGCCCACCGCTCCACCATCGTCTTCGCCAACTCGCGCCGGATCGCGGAGCGGCTGACCGCGCGGCTCAACGAGATCGCCTCCGACCGGGTCTTCCAGGCCGGGCCGCCGCCCGCCCAGGTGATGGCGCAGTCGGGGCAGTCGCACGGCGCGGCTCAGGTGATCGCGAAGGCTCACCACGGCAGCGTGTCGAAGGAGCAGCGCGCCCTGATCGAGGACGACCTCAAGTCCGGCCGGCTGCCGGCGGTGGTCGCGACCTCCAGCCTCGAGCTCGGCATCGACATGGGTGCGGTCGACCTCGTCGTCCAGATCGAGTCGCCGCCGAGCGTCGCCTCCGCACTTCAGCGCGTCGGGCGAGCCGGCCACCAGGTCGGCGAGGTGTCGCGCGGCGTGCTCTTCCCGAAGCATCGCGGCGACCTCGCCCAGACCGCGGTCAGCGTGCAGCGGATGCGGCAGGGCCTGATCGAGTCGATGAGCCTCCCGGCCAACCCTCTCGACGTACTCGCCCAGCAGATCGTCGCCGCCACGGCGCTGGACACCTGGGACGTCGACGAGCTGTTCACGCTGGTCAGGAGGACGGCGTCGTACGCCACCCTCCCCCGCTCCGCCTATGACGCCACTCTCGACCTGCTCGCCGGGCGCTATCCGAGCGAGGAGTTCGCCGAGCTGCGGCCGCGCATCGTGTGGGACCGGGTCGCCGGGACCGTGACCGGGCGTCCGGGAGCGCAGCGGTTGGCCGTCACCAGCGGTGGCACCATCCCCGACCGCGGGCTCTTCGGCGTCTACCTCGTCGGCGAAGGCACCGGAAGGCGCGTCGGCGAGCTCGACGAGGAGATGGTCTACGAGTCCCGGGTCGGCGACGTCTTCGCCCTCGGCGCGACGAGCTGGCGGATCGAGGACATCACTCACGACCGGGTGCTGGTGACCCCCGCTCCAGGCATCCCGGGACGCCTGCCGTTCTGGAAGGGCGACTCGCTCGGCCGGCCCGCGGAGCTCGGCGAGGCCGTCGGCGCCTACACCCGCGAGCTCGCCGCGCTGCCTGCGAAGAAGGCCGAGGCGCGAGCGCAGGAGGACGGCCTGGACGCCTACGCCGCCGCCAATCTGATCACCTACCTGCACGAACAGGCCGAGGCGACCAACGTCCTCCCCTCCGACAGCCACATCGTCGTCGAGCGCTTCCGCGACGAGCTGGGCGACTGGCGACTGGTGGTCCACTCCCCCTACGGCCGCCCGGTCCACGCACCGTGGGCGCTGGCGATCAACGCGCGGATCCGGGAGCGATACGGCGTCGACGGGCAGGCGATCGACAGCGACGACGGCATCGTGATCCGGCTGCCCGACACCGATGCCGAGGCGCCGACCGGCGAGATCATCGTCTTCGAGCCCGACGAGATCGAGGACCTGGTCACCACCGAGGTAGGCGGGTCGGCGCTGTTCGCCAGCCGCTTCCGCGAGTGCGCGGCGCGGGCCCTGCTCCTGCCCCGCCGCGACCCCGGCCGCCGCTCGCCGCTGTGGCAGCAGCGCCAGCGCTCCGCCGCCCTGCTCGAGGTCGCCTCGCAATACCCGAGCTTCCCGATCATTCTCGAGGCCGTACGCGAGTGCCTCCGCGACGTCTATGACCTCCCTTCCCTCGTCGGCCTCCTGCGCCGCATCGAGCGCCGCGAGATCTCGATCGTCGACGTCGCCACCCCGACCCCCTCGCCCTACGCCCAGTCGCTCCTCTTCGGCTACGTCGCCCAGTTCCTCTACGAGGGCGACTCGCCACTCGCCGAGCGCCGCGCCGCCGCCCTCACCCTCGACCAGGGCCTCCTCGCCGAGCTGCTCGGCCGCGCCGAGCTCCGCGAGCTCCTCGACCCCGAGGTCCTCGCCGAGGTCGAGTCCGAGCTCCAGCGCCTCGCCCCCGGCCGACGGGCCCGAGGCGCCGAAGGCATCACCGACGTCATCCGCACCATCGGCCCGCTGACCCTCGAGGAGATCACCGCCCGCACCGAGCACCCCGCTGGTCGGGGCCACTCCGTTCAGACCCCGAGGGAGAGCGAGCGTGCCGAGACCAACACAGTCGATCCGAGCGCCGACCGGGACCGTGTTGGTCTCGACACGGATTCGCTCGTTCCTCACGAATCCGGCTCGACCAGCGAGGGCAGTGGGGTCCCTGACTTGCTCGCAGATCTCGCTACGACGCGGCGGGTGGTCGAGGTGCGGGTTGCCGGGGAGGCTCGGTGGGCGGTGGTCGAGGATGTGGCCAGGCTCAGGGACGGGCTGGGGGTGGCGGTTCCTCCGGGCGTACCGTCGGCGTTCACCGAGCCCGTCGAAGACCCGGTCGGCGACCTGGTGTCTCGGTACGCGCGCTCACACGGTCCGTTCACGGCCGCCGACGTGGCCTCGCGGCTGGGGCTGGGCGAGGCGGTCGTCCGGCACACCCTGGCGCGCCTCTCGGCGCGCGGGCGGGTGCTCGACGGGGAGTTCCGGCCCGGTGGAAGCGGGCTGGAGTGGTGTGACGCCGACGTGCTCCGGATGCTGCGCCGACGCTCGCTGGCCCGGCTGCGCAAGGAGGTCGAGCCCGTCGAGCCGGCAGCGCTGGGCAGGTTCCTGCCGGCGTGGCAGAAGACATCCGTACGCAAGGGCGCGCTGCGCGGGGTCGACGGGGTGCTGAGCGTGGTCGACCAGCTCGCCGGCTGCCCGGTCCCGGCCAGCGCGCTGGAGAGCCTGATCCTGCCGGCCCGGGTGGTCGACTACGAGCCCGCTTTCCTCGACGAGCTGACCTCCGGCGGCGAGGTGCTCTGGGCCGGCCACGGCACCCTGCCCGGCACCGACGGCTGGGTCTCACTGCACCCGGCGGACACCGCCGAGCTGACCCTGCCATCGCCCGCCGAGATGCCGCCAGGACCGCTCGCCGGGCGGCTCCTCGAGGCCCTGGCGCCCGGCGGCGCCTGGTTCTTCCACCAGCTCGCCCGGACGCTGGTGGCCGACAGCGAGAAGACCCCGAGCGACGCCGACCTGAGCGCGGCGCTGTGGGATCTGGTCTGGTCGGGGCGGGTCAGCAACGACACCCTGCTGCCGCTGCGCGCGCTGACCCGTTCCGGCACGCCGTCGCACCGCTCCCGCCGGCCACCACCGCGCGCCCGCGGCGGGCGCTACACCGGCGGTGCGCGGATGCCGGCCCGGGCCGGTCTACCGGAGACGGCCGGGCGATGGACGATCCTGCCCGAGCCCGATCCCGATCCGACCAAGCGCGCCCACGCGGCCGCCGAGCGACTCCTGGACCGCCACGGTGTGGTCACCCGTGGGGCGGTGCAGTCCGAGCGCACCCCCGGAGGGTTCGCCGCCGTCTACAAGGTGCTCAGCGCGTTCGAGGACTCCGGCCGGGCCCGCCGGGGCTACTTCGTCGAGGGCCTGGGCGCGGCCCAGTTCGGCACCGCGGGCTCGGTCGATCGGCTGCGTACGTTCTCGCGGGTCGAGCCGGCCGACAAGCCGGTCGCCCTCGCGCTCGCCGCGACCGACCCTGCCAATCCCTACGGCGCGGCCCTCCCGTGGCCGGTCGCGGAGGAGGGCCACCGGCCCGGCCGCAAGGCGGGCGCGATCGTGGTGCTGGTCGACGGCGAGCTGGCGATGTACGTCGAGCGTGGCGGCCGCACCCTGCTGACCTGGTCCGAGGACCCCAACCTTCTCGAGCCCGGCGCCGAGGCGCTCGCCGAAGCCGTCCGGAGAGGCGCGCTGGGACGGCTCACCGTCGAGAAGGCGGACGGCGCCCCGCTGCTCGGCTCGGGAGACACCCCGCTGCGCCAGGCGCTTCAGTACGCCGGCTTCGTCGCCACTCCGCGCGGCCTGCGCCTGACCTCGCCGAGCAGGTGAGCGCGTGCCCGAGGGTGACGCGGTGCTCCGGACCGCCCGCAGGCTGGACAAGGGGCTGGCGGGGCAGGTGCTCACGCGTACGGACTTCCGGGTGCCGCAGCTGGCCACGGCGGACCTGTCCGGTGGCACCGTGCGCGGGACGCTGACCCGCGGCAAGCACCTGCTGACCCGGATCGACCACCGCACCGGCGAATGGACGCTGCACACCCACTTGAAGATGGAGGGATCCTGGCGGGTATTCGAGGCGGGCCGGCGCTGGCCGAAGCCCGGTTTCCAGGCACGCGTGGTCCTCCGCACCGAGAAGACCGAGGCGGTCGGCTTCCTCCTCGGCATCGTCGAGCTCGTCCCCCGCGACCAGGAGGAGCGACTGGTCGCCCACCTCGGCCCGGACATCCTCGCCGACGACTGGGACCCCGACGCAGCCGTCGAGCGCCTCGCCCGGCAACCCGAACGGCCACTCTTCGACGCGCTGCGCGACCAGACCAACCTCGCCGGGATCGGCACGATCTACGCCGCCGAGACCTGCTTCATCGCCGGGATCAACCCGCTGCGTACGGTCGCGGATGCCGGCGACAAGCTCCCCCGCATCCTCCAGCGCACCCGCGACCTGATGCAGGCCGACTGGTCACTCTCCCGGCAGATGTGGGTCTATGGCCGCCGGGCATGCCGACGCTGCGGCGGCACCGTGACCGTCGCCCGGGTCGGCCCTCCGGGCAAGGAGCGCCCGGCCTACTACTGCGCGAGCTGCCAGGCCTAGCGCCCGTGCAGCAGACGCAACCGGATCTGGGCGATCCGGACGCGGGTGTCACGCATGTGGCGGGCGACATGCGTCCGCTCGCCGGGAGCGACCGAGGTGAACTCGTCGCGAAGGATGTTCAGGGTCTCCTCCAGCCCGAAGAGCTCGGCCTCGAGCAGGTCGGGGGAATCCACGTCGCCCTCGAGACCCGGTGACGGCACCGTCAGGTCTGGAAGCTCGTTCTCGACTGCCATGGTCATCGCACCATCTCCCCATGAATGCGCGAGCCCGTGGTGGGCTCACATCGGCAAGGAGACGGAACGATCCGTGTTGAGACACGGGTGACGAAAACTCCCCCAGATTGGGGAGAGAATCAAGCCGCGGCGGCGTCGGCCGCGGCGCGGACCGGCATCCGGAGGATGGTGGCCTCTTCGGCGGCGACCGCGTGGGAGACGTCGCGAAGGACGTCGGAGAGAGCGACGTCGAGGGCGCTGCAGAGCGAGGCGAGGAGCTCGGAGGAGGCTTCCTTCTGGCCACGCTCGACCTCGGAGATGTAGCCGAGACTGACTCGCGCCTGCGCGGAGACCTCGCGCAGGGTCATCCCACGCTCCAGCCGCTGGGCACGAAGCACCTCGCCGAGAAGTCGACGGAAGAGCACCATTGCGGTCAGCCTCCTACAGTTCACAAGTCACCGACATCTGGGTGACGTCTTGCTCCAACGCTACCTGACCCTTCGATGTTCCCGCCGAAGTAGTCCGAGTAGTTCATCAACAGCGAACAAACACGTATCACGCTGGATCTCCATGCGCGAGCCCGACAGACCGAGACACGTCGTTGTTTCACCGTGCGGACCGGAAACGCCCACATACACCGTCCCGACGGGCTTTCCCTCCTGCTCCTCCGGCCCGGCCACGCCCGTGGTCGAGATTCCGTACGTCGCCCCCGACCGTTCCCGCGCCCCTGCGGCCATCGCCGCCGCGCACTCCGCGGAGACCACCCCGACAGTCTCGATCACCGAGACGGGGACACCCAGCAGGGTGTGCTTCAGCTCCGTCGCGTACGTCACGAAACCCCCGCGAAACGTCTTCGAGGCGCCAGGAGGGTCGGTGAGCAGCGCGGCCAGGCGGCCGGCGGTCAGGGACTCGGCGGTCGCCACGGTGGCACCGGCCTCCTGCAGAGCGCCGTTGAGCTCCTCGACTCGATTCATGCCACAGACAGTATCGACATCATCGAGCGCGGCCGAGGACCTGGACCTCGGCCATGTTGAGCTCGGTCGGGGTCGGCGAGGACAGCCAGACCCTGACGTACCTCCCCTTCGCGGGCAGCTCGATGTTCGTCGGTCGCCCGGCCTGGGCCGTCTCCTGGTGCGAGGTCACCGCGGGGTCGGCCTGCGCCTGGGCCAGGGTGGCAGGAAACGGCGAGTCCGAGACCAGGACGTGGTAGTCGCGGAGGCGTTCGGCGCAGCAGTCCAGCCGGTTGTAGATCTTGACCGTCTCGAGCGAGAAGGACGCACCGAGGTCGACCTGCCACCATGGCTGCGCCTCGCTACCGGAGGTGGTGCTGAAGTCGGAGGTGCTGCCGTTGACCGCCTTATCTGCGCCGTAGCTCGAGGACCAGTCCGAGATCTGGGTGGCCGCCTTGCCCTCGGAGATGTTGCGCAGTGGCGGCAGGCCCAGCCAGGAGTCGTGTTCAGCGGCGACGTCCTCGATGAAGGCGTCCAGCACGCCGTCACCGATCATGACCAGACCCTCGACCCGGTTCTTGCCAGGCTCGGAGCGAATCTGCGAGGCCTCCTCGGCCAACGCCTCCATCCGCGACCGCGCGGCCGCGGCGGCGCCCTTGTCGTCGCGGCGTACGGCGTCGAGCACCGCGAGCGCCTCACCCATCGCCTTCGCCCACAGGTCGGTGGCCTGCAGATGCCGGTCCGCGTCGGCGACGAACCCGTCCTCGACCCCGGCCCTGATGGTCTCGGGGGTGGAGGCCATCAGCCGCGCCGTGGGTCGCAGGCCCTTGATCGCGCTCTGCGGGCGAGCCGTCCACGTCTCCCAGAAGGCATCGATGCGCGCGGCGAGCTCGGGTGACTGCGGAAGCCACAGGTCCGGCCCGAAGGTCGGAGCCGCGTGATTGAGGTCGACGAACATCTCCACCGCCTCGGTCACCCGCGGATCGCCACCGGCGAGGTCGCGTGCGGCCTGGCGTGCGGAGGTCACCCGGTCCCAGCCGATGTCGTTCCAGGCGAAGTCCATCATCGTGAAGACGACCGGCTTGCTGGCGTACGCCTGGTTCATCGGGTTCGACACGATGCCGGCAAGATGCCCGGAGAGACCCGGTTCGCGATGGGCGTACGGGCCGAGGAGCAGCCGGCCTGCGGTCTGCCCGAAGTCGTTGACCGGGTAGTTGTCCCAGACGAACACCTTGCGGCCGAAGAGCTCGCGGGCCGCCGAGGCCTGGTCGACGGTGATCGCCGGGGGCACCACGTCCGTGCCGGTCCACATCACCTCGACCTCAGGGGCGAGATGCTCGCGCCAGGCCTGCTTGTAGGGCGTCTCGGTCAGGTCGCCGTACTGCGTCGGCACCGTCTGCAGCGGCTGGACCCCGTCGTGGGTCGCGACGAACGACTCCTGCAGCCAGCTCAGCAGCTCGGCCTGGGCACGACCGACGCTGGCCTGGGTCGCCTCCCCGTACGCCGCGGTGTCCTCCGCACAGTTGAACGAGAGCGCGATGTCGTCCAGCGGCAGCGAGAAGGCTCGGACCCCGATGTCGTACATCGCCTGGAACTTCTCCGTCAGCGCCGCCCGATCGCTCGTGCCGGTGTAGCAGACGGTGTTGCCGGGCGAGAGTGCGAAGGTGAACCGGACGTGGTTCGCGGTGGCCGCAGCCACGAGCTCGCGCAGCTCGGCCAGCTTCTCGGCCGGGTACGGCTCCCGCCAGCGCTCGCGGTGGTAGGGGTCGTCCTTGGGAGCGTAGATGTAGGTGTTGGCCTTGACCCGCCCGTAGAAGCCCAGCTGGTCGAGACGCTCGGCGTGGGTCCACGGCTTGCCGTAGAAGCCCTCGATGCTCCCGCGCAGCGGCATCCTCGGGGCGTCGCTCACCTCAGCGCCCGCGATCTTCCAATCGTCGGCGGCCGCCACGAAGAGCTGGCGCAGCGTCTGGGCGGCGTAGAACTGGCCCGCCCCGTCGCGCCCGGCCAGCGTCACCGTGCCGGCGCCGCCCGAGGAGGCGTCGGCCAGGACCGCGTAGCCCTCGGCATCGGCTGGGACCTCGACGTCACCGAGCCCATGACGTACGTCGCTGCGCTCCGCCGACCCGAGCAGCACCGTCAGCGGCGCCGTGCCGGTGACGTCGGTGACCACGTCCAGACGCGTCGCTCCGTGCTCACGCAACAACCGGCTGGTCAGCTCCTGAGCCGGGGCGTCGGTGTCGTCGCCGACGACGAGCTCGACCCGTTCGGGAACCGGCACGTCCGAACCTGCCCGGGCCACAGACCGCGGCGTCGGTGAGATCGTCGGGAGCGGGTGTGCCGCTGCGCTCGTCGGCGCCGTGTCGGCGCTGGCCGAGGCCGGCCCCAGGGGCGACATCGTGGCCGTGGCCGCCAGGGCCGCCGTGAGCCAAGCCGTGATCGTGACGGTTGTTCTCGAACGCTTACGCATGGCACGTCTCCCTCGCGAGAATGGGGTTCGCGAAGGACCTTAACCGATTTAGGTCAGTGCCCGAGCAAATTCTTCCTCAAGCGACCGGGCTCGGGGCCCCGCTCGCGGGGCCCCGAGCCCGGTCAGCCGGCGTTGCGCTGGAGCCCGACCACGACCGGGTCGTGGTCCGAGGAGCGGAACGGCGAGTCGGTGTGCAGGTCGGCACCGGTGTAGTTGTAGCGGCTGTACTCCATCAGCAGGGACTCACCAGAGTTGATCCCCCAGATGTCCGAGCCGGTGAAGCGGCGCTGGGCGTGCCGGTTGAGGAGCACGTGGTCGAGCGATCCGGCGAGACCCGAGAAGGAGTAGCTGTACTCGTCGTTGCCGCTGAGCGTCTCGGAGTCGGCGTAGCCGGCCTGGTAGAGGACCTGCATCGGGTCCTCCTGGGTGTAGGAGTTGAAGTCGCCGGCGAGCGCGACGTCGGCGACCCCGGTCTGGGAACGGATCGAGGAGACCCAGGAGACCAGCGCGGTGGCCTGGCGGACCCGCGACTCGTTGGAGGCGCCCTGGCCGTCGCCGGTGTCGCCGTCGCCCGGCCACGGGCCGGGCGAGCCCTTCGACTTGAAGTGGTTGACCACGAAGAAGAACGGCGCGCCGCCGTCGGCGGGCTTGAAGATCTGGCCGATGGGCTCGCGGGCGTTGCCGAAGGCCTGGTCGTCGCCGCTCTGGTCGCCCAGCGCGCGGGCCTCACCGATGCGGCGTACGGCCGAGCGCTTGTAGATGATCGCGTTGGTGATCACGTCGGCGCCGGACGCGTCGGGGAGCTCGGCCGAGGACGGGTTGGCCGTCCAGATCTTGCGCCCGGCGGCCGCGTTGAGCGCGGCGACCAGCGAGTTGGTCGCCTCGTCCGGGGTCTCGCCAAGGCGGGCGGAGTTCTCGATCTCCATCAGACCGACGACATCGGCGTCGAGCGCGTTGATCGCCGAGACGATCTTCGACTGCTGGCGACCGAAGTCGGCCGGGTCCCAGGCACCGCGCTGGTCGCAACCGCCGCTGACGTTGTTGCCGTCGCCGGCACGGTCCTTGAAGGCGGTGCAG
This sequence comes from Nocardioides sp. NBC_00850, assembly GCF_045207335.1. Taxonomy (NCBI): domain Bacteria; kingdom Bacillati; phylum Actinomycetota; class Actinomycetes; order Propionibacteriales; family Nocardioidaceae; genus Nocardioides; species Nocardioides sp. NBC_00850. The sequence goes on along the minus strand of NZ_CP108845.1, from coordinate 3,287,745 downwards.
CCACCGTCACCGACGTTGTCGTCGTTGGCGTCGCCGAGCGTGGTGAAGTAGTTGAGCACGTTGAAGGAGGCGATCCTCACGTCGGCACGGCGGCCGATCTTGCGCTCGTCGGGGGCGTCGGTGCGTACGTCTTCGAAGTCGGCCGGCCACGACGCCGGATCGGCGGTCGCGACCTGGGTCGGCTGGAAGCGGTAGGTCGGCGCCGAGGGCGAGCCGCCCTCGGAGAGGATCACCGGGCCGCGGAAGTCGACGGAGGCACCGACCACGACGGGCGCGGCGTTGGAGACGTAGGGGATCGTCCGGCTCGTCGGCGGGCGCAGCGTGGTCGAGGAGCCGTCGTCGAGCACGATCCCGCGAGCGGCGTTGTCGGCCTCGACGGCCTCGGCCTCGGCCGACCCGGGACGGGCCACCTCGGTCGGCTGGAGCAGCGGGTGGTCGCCCTGGGCGAGACCGAGCTCGCCGAAGTTCTCGACCCCGTAGGTGTTGCTCACCGTGACGTCGCCCTGGGGCGCGAAGAGCATGCCCTCCAGCGACTCCTTCTGGGCGGCGGTCGCCGGCCACTGCGACACGACCGGGTCGATCGACCCGGTGCCGTCGGTGACGATGTCGGCGGCCGTAGGCACCGAGATCTCGGTCAGCCCGGCGTACTCGGTCACCGCACCGGTCACGGTCACCGCGTCACCCGGCTCGACCGTGACGGCACCTGCCGAGCGGGGCTGGTAGACGAAGACCGCGTCGGAGGCGTCGTGGGACCCGAGGTCGAGCGACCCGCCCGTGCCCGGGGTCTGGAGGTAGAAGCCGAAGAAGCCGCCCGAGGGGTAGGCGGCGGTGACGATGCCGCTGGTCGTGACGGTCTCACCGACGAGCGGGCTGGCGGTGCCGGTGCCCTGGATGTCGGCGATGGTGACGGCCTCGGCCGTCGTGGCGGCGCGCGCGGTCGGGATGGCGACCGCTCCGAGGCCGGCGACGGCGGCCGTCAGGCCGACCACCGAACCGAGCACCTGACGTGCTGAGAACATGGATGACTCCCCGCATGGAAGTAGAAGGCGATGGGCGGTCTGCCCGATTCAGCACCGACCGAAACCACGCGACCATAACGCGGCGTACGCCCTCGCGGCGGGGATCTTGGATGAACGTCCGGTAACGGAGTTACAACTACCCGAAATTGGAGAACTACGAGGAGTGGAGCGCGGCGCGCTGCTTCCAGACGCCGTGGAAGAACTGGGCGCCCGACCACATCGTCAGCGCGACCGCGACCGCGAGGCAGATCTGGAAGGCGTAGAAGAGCAGCTCCCAGACCAGGGCGTCGCCGAAGGCACCGCCGTGGGCCGAACCGTGCGGCAGCGGAAGCAGCAGGCCGCCGAGGGCGACCGCCTGAACCGTGGTCTTGATCTTGCCGAGCTGGTCGGCGGCGATCACGATCTTCTTGAGCACCGAGAGGCGCAGCAGCGTGACGCTCCACTCGCGCAGCAGCACGATGATGGTCACCCACCACCAGATGTCGCCAACGATCGAGAGGCCGATGAAGGCCATCCCGGTGACCGCCTTGTCGGCGATCGGGTCGGCGATCTTGCCGAAGTCGGTGATCAGGTTGTGCTTGCGGGCCAGGTCACCGTCGATCTTGTCGGTGATCATCGCCAGCACGAAGATCACGAAGGAGACCCAGCGCAGCGTCGGGTTGTCGCCGCCGTCGGCCAGCAGCGCCCACGCGAAGAACGGCACCGCGAGGATCCGCAGCGTGGTCAGCGCGTTGGGTACGTTCCAGTTGCTCGTCTTCACGACAGCGTCGGCATTCTCGGCGTTCACGCAGCCACCTCCGTAGCGCAAGCGCCAGAATACGGACGCGGCTGCGTGATGACTTCATGGTTCGCTCGCTGGCGCTCGTTCACGGGCTGCACCTTAACCGTTCACCGACGCGACCAGGTCAACGCCTTCGGAGGCGATGACGGTCGCGTTCACGAGATCACCCGGACGTACGCCCTCGATGTCTCCTTCGAGGGAGGTCATCCCGTCGACCTCGGGCCCCTGGTGGGCGGCCCGGCCGAGGATCTCGCCGTCCTCGACCTCCTCGACGAGCACGACGACCTGCTCGCCGATCCGCTCCTCGGCGCGCTGGGCGGTGAGCTCCTCGACGAGCTCGTTGACGTGCTCGACGCGGGCGCGGATCTCGTCGGCGTCCAGCTTGAGCGAGTCGTCGAAACCGGCGGCCTCGGTGCCCTCCTCGTCGGAGTAGCCGAAGACGCCGGTGACGTCCATGCGCGCGGCGACCAGGAAGTCGGTCAGGATCTCGAGGTCCTCCTCGGTCTCACCGGGGAAGCCGACGATGACGTTGGACCGCACCCCGGCCTCGGGCGCGTAGCCGCGGATCTGCTCGAGCAGGCCCAGGAAGCTCTCCGGGTCGCCGAACCGCTTCATCCGCCGCAGCACGGCGTTGGAGGCGTGCTGGAAGCTCAGGTCGAAGTAGGGCGTCACGCCCGGCGTGGTGGCGATGACCTTCAGCAGGTCGGGCCGGGTCTCGGCGGGCTGCAGGTAGGAGACGCGTACGCGCTCGATGCCGTCGATGGCGGCCAGCTCCGGCAGGAGCGTCTCGAGCAGCCGGATGTCGCCGAGGTCCTTGCCGTAGGAGGTGGAGTTCTCCGAGACCAGGAAGAGCTCCTTGACGCCCTGCTGGGCCAGCCACTGGCCCTCGTGGAGCACGTCGGAGGGGCGCCGCGACACGAACGAGCCGCGGAACTGCGGGATCGCGCAGAAGGTGCAGCGCCGGTCGCAGCCGCTCGCCAGCTTCAGCGGCGCCCACGGGGCGTCATCGAGGCGAGTACGTCCCGCGAAACCGGGCACCTGGTCGACGGTGGCCATGCCGGGGACCGAGATGGCGGAGGCGTCGCGCTCGACCGGAGAGATCGGGAGCAGCAGGCGCCGGTCCTGGGGCGTGTGCGGGTGGTGGGCCTCGCCGCTGAGGATGGAGCGGAGCTTGGCGGCGATGTCGGGGTAGTCGTCGAAACCGAGCACCGCGTCGGCCTCGGGGAGCTCGGCGGCCAGGTCCTTGCCGTAGCGCTCGGCCATGCAGCCGACCGCGACGACGGCCTGCGCCTTGCCCGTCTCCTTGAGGTCGGCGGCCTCGAGCAGCGTGTCGACCGAGTCCTTCTTCGCCTGCTCGACGAAGCCGCAGGTGTTGACGACCACGGTGTCGGCCTCGTCCGGGTCGGCGACCAGCCGGAAGCCTCCCGCCGTCAGCCGGCCGGCGAGCTCCTCGGAGTCCACCTCGTTGCGGGTGCACCCGAGGGTCACCATGGCGACGGACACGAGTGGCTGGTCAGCCTGCTGGTCGGTCGGCGCGGTCTCGGCGGAGGGTTCGGTGGCAGTGCTCATCACCGTGAAGTATGACGGGCACACGCCCCGGAGACCGAACCCTCGCGCCGGACCGGCGTCGATCACTCGGGCACAGAGCCCGGCTTCACGGAGAGGACCGGGCAGGACGCGCCGAGCAGGATCCGCTGCGCGACGCTGCCCATCAGCAGCTTGCCGACCGGCGTACGCCGCCGCAGACCGACCACGACCAGCTTGGCGTCGAGCTGCTCGGCGGCGTCGAGGACGGCGCCGGCGACGTCCGGGTCGATGGACTGCCGGATCTCGTGCGGCCGGCCCGACTCGGTGAGCCGGCGTTCGAGCTCGGCGACCTGCTCGTCGAGCGCGTAGCGGTCATCGACCAGGGCGTCGCCCCGGGAGGCGTTGACGACCACGACGCCGCGGTCGCGACGCTCGGCGTCGGCGAGCGCCCAGTCCAGCGCGACCGAGCCGTAGACGTCGGGCGCCCACGCCACGACCACCCAGCCACCTGCGGGAGTCTCACTCATCACAACACCTTCTCCTTCTCGTCCTCGACGTCGGCCGACTGCTCGGCCCGTGCCCGTACCCGGGAGATGATCGGCCGGCCGAGGATGAACAACGCGATCAGGATGTAGATGACCACCGCGAGCGGCTCGCTCAGCAACACACCGTAGTCACCGCCCGAGATCGTCAGCGCCTCACGCAGCTTGGTCTCCATCAGCGGCCCCAGGATGACACCCAGGATCAGCGGCAGCACGGGCAGACCGAAGCGGCGCATCATCAGCCCGAGCAGACCGAAGGCGACCAGCAGCGCGATGTCGAACGGGTCCAGGTTGGTGGCGTACGCACCCAGGCAGGCGAAGAACAGGATGCCTGCGTAGAGCTGCGGGCGCGGGATCCGCAGCAGCCGGGCCCACAGCGGCGCCAGCGGCAGGTTGAGCACCAGCAGCAGGGTGTTGCCGATCAGCAGGCTGGCCAGCAGCGTCCACACCAGGTCGGCGTGGTCGGTCATCAGCTGCGGGCCCGGGGTGATGCCGTAGCCCTGGAGCGCGGAGAGCATCACCGCGGCGGTGGCGGTCACCGGCAGACCGAGAGCCAGCATCGGCACGAACATCCCGGCGGCCGAGGCGTTGTTGGCCGCCTCCGGCCCGGCGACGCCCTCGATCGCGCCACGGCCGAAGTCGCCGCGCTTGGAGAGCTTCCGCTCGGTCAGGTACGAGAGGAATGTCGGGATCTCGGCGCCGCCGGCAGGGAGCGCGCCGAACGGGAACCCGAAGGCGGTGCCGCGCAGCCACGGCTTCCAGGAGCGGCCCCAGTCGTCGCGTCCCATCCAGGGCCGGCCGACCGGCACCACGTGCGCCGGGCGTCGGCGCAGGTGGGCGGCCACCCACAGGGCCTCGCCGAGGGCGAAGATGCCGACCGCGACGACCACGATGTCGAGCCGGTCGACGAGCTGGGTCACACCGAAGGTGAGCCGCGGCTGGCCGGTGTTGAGGTCGAGACCGACCAGGCCGATCGTCAGGCCGAGGAACAGCGCGGCGAAGCCGCGCAGGGCCGAGGTGCCGAGCACCGTCGTGGTCATGACCAGGGCCAGGACCATCAGCGCGAAGTACGAGGGCGCACCCAGGTTGACGGCCACGTCGGCCAGGGCCGGCGAGAAGAACGCCACCAGGATGGTGCCGATGGTGCCGGCGACGAACGAGCCGACCGCGGCGGTGGCCAGCGCCTGCGCGCCACGCCCCGCTCTGGCCATCCGGTTGCCCTCCAGCGCCGTCATCACCGAGGCGGACTCCCCCGGTGTGTTCAGCAGGATCGATGTGGTGGAGCCGCCGTACATGCCGCCGTAGTAGAGGCCGGCGAACATGATGAACGCGCTGGTCGGCTCGAGCCGGTACGTCACCGGCAGCAACAGCGCGATGGCCATCGCCGGCCCGATACCGGGCAGCACGCCGACGAAGGTGCCCAGCAGCACGCCGATGGCGGCGTAGAGCAGGTTCATCGGGGTCAGGGCGGACTCGAGCCCACCCATGAGAAGTTCGAAGTTCTCCATCAGTCAGTCCTCACAGGATCCCGTCGAGTACGCCAGGGGTGAGCGGGATGCCCAGACCGACGTAGAAGGCGTACCAGCTGGCGACCGAGAGGACGAGCCCGACGATCACGTCCCGCACGAGCGTTCGGCTGCCGAGGCACCAGGCGGCGCCGGCGAACAGCGCCGCGCCCGAGATCGCCCAGCCGAGCAGGTTCACGGTCGCGACCGTGAACAGCAGGACCGCGACCAGCTTGAGGACCGTCAGCCAGTCGGCCGACGAGCTCAGGTCGACGTCCTCGCCCTCCTCGGGCTCCGGCTGGGAGCCGCGGGCGGTGGCGACAGCCAGCAGCACACCGACGACGACGAGGCCGGCGCCGATGACGTACGGGAAGGCGCGGGGACCGACCGGGTCGGCGAAGCCGACCTCCAGGCCGGTGGCGTCGATGACGGTGTAGATCCCGACGACGACCAGGAACAGGGCCAGGCCGTACTGGGCGACGTCGATCCGGCGCGCCGGGCTCTTGGGCTCGGGGGGTTGGGTTTCGGTTTCGTGGACGCTCACAGCAGATCCAGCTCCTTCAGGGTCGAGGCGACGCGCTGGTCCTGCTCAACCAGCAGGTCGTCGAAGTCGTCGCCGGTCACGAAGGCGTCGGTCCAGCCGTTGTCCTTCAGGGCCTGCTGCCACTGCTTCGAGTCGTGCATCCGGGTGAGCAGGTCGATCAGCTCCTGCCGGCGCTCGTCGCTGATGCCCGGCGGGGCGAGTACGCCGCGCCAGTTGAGGAAGACCAGGTCGATGTCGCTCTCGGTCAGCGTGGGCGCGTCGGCGAAGACGCCGGTGCCGCGCTCGTCGCCCGAGACGGCCAGGACCCGCAGCTCACCGGCCTCCACCTGGCCCTCGAACTCGGCGAGACCGGAGAAACCGACGTCGATCTTGTGACCCAGCAGCGCGCTGGTGAGCGGACCACCGCCGTCGTAGGGGACGTACTTGACCTTCTTCGGGTCGATGCCGGTGGCTTCGGCCAGCTGCATCGGGAAGAGGTGGTCGGGGCCACCGGGTGAGGAGCCGCCGCCGACCACGATGGACTCGGGGTCCTCGGCCCAGGCCTTCACCAGGTCGTCGATGGTCTTGAACGGCGAGTCGGCCGGAACCAGCACGCCCTCCTGCTCCTCGATGAGCTGGGCGATCGGGGTGGCGTCCTGCGGACGGGCGTCCACGCCGAAGGAGTAGGTGGAGCCGACGACGCCCAGACCGATGGTCATGAGCAGGTTGCCGTTGCCCTCCTCGCTCATCAGGCGGGACATGGCGACGGAGCCGCCGGCGCCCAGGATGTTGGTCACCTGGATGTCGCCGCCGGTCATGTTGTCGCGGTCGAGGACCCCCACGGCCGCCCGGCCGGTCTGGTCGTAGCCGCCACCGGGGCTGTTCGGGATCCACATGTCGAGGTCACGGGACTGCTCGCCACTGGTCACGCCGCAGGCCGATGCCGCGGCGAGCAGGCAGGTCACGAGCACGACGGCGAGGGCACGGGTACGGCGTATGCTCGCTGCCCGGCCCCGCTGCGGCGGCAGCGGCGGTCGGGGCGGGGACTGCGATGTCGGCGTCGACAACGGCTGGCCTCCAGACTCAGGGGGATGAAACGGTCAGTGGCGATGGTCACAGTCCGGGGTGACCGCCGTCACCATTCGGCAACCAAAGGAGGTTGTGTAACTTGTGGTCACAGGGACCGCGGCGCCATCTGTCGCTGGCCGGGCAGGTGCTGCTGCTGCAGCTCTCGGTGCTGCTGCTCGTCGTCGTGGCGACCAGCATCGTCTCCCTGCGACAGAGCGACGCCGACTTCCGTGACTCCCGCGAGGACCGGCTACGCGCCGCCGCGGAGAGCCTGGCCGGGATCGCGGCGGTCCAGGACGGACTGACCAGCGCCAGCGCTCCCGATCGGCAGGCGCTGGGCTTCTACCTGCAGACGCGGGCCGCGGACGCGGGTGCCGACACCGCCTACCTCACCCGGCTCGACGGCACCGTCCTGGTCGCCACCGACCCCACCCGGGTCGGCGAGACCCTCGACCTGGGCAGGCGCGAGACGAGCCGGGCCTGGTCGGGCGACATCGACGACGCCGGCCGCCGGGCGATCGCCGCCCAGGTCCCGGTCTACGGGGGTGGCTCGACCGGTGCGGACGCCGAGGCGCCGCGTCCGGTCGGCGTGGTCGTGGTGACCGAGGACTATCCGCCGCTGACCGAGCGCCTCGCCCGCACCTGGGCCGACGCCCTCACCGTCCTCCTGGCCGGTCTTGCGCTCGGCGTGCTGGGCTCGTGGCTGCTGGCACGGCTGATCAAGCGGCGTACGCGTGGGCTGGAGCCGCGCGACATCGCCGCCCTCGCCGACCACCGCGAGGGTCTGCTGCGCTCCATCCGCGAGGGGGTGCTGGCCGTGGGCGCAGACGGGCGGGTCAGCCTGATGAGCGACAGCGCCCGCGAGCTGCTCGGGCTGACCTCGGACCCGACCGGGCGCCGGCTCGACGAGCTCGACCTGCCCGCCGAGACACTCGCCCTGCTCAGCGGACCCGAGGAGGTGCACGACGCGCCGCTGGTCGCCGGTGAGCGGGTGCTCGTGCTCAACCGCAACCGGGTCCACCACGACGGCCGTCCCGCCGGCACCGTCACCACGCTGCGCGACCGCACCGAGCTGGTGGCGCTGCAGAGCGAGCTCAACGCCCGCGAGAGCGTCACCGAGACCCTGCGGGCGCAGACCCACGAGTTCAGCAACCAGCTGCACACCATCACCGGGCTCCTCGAGCTGGAGGAGTACGCCGAGGTGGGCCAGTTCGTCACCGGCCTGACCGCCCGCCGGGCGGCGCTGAGCGACCACATCACCTCCCGGATCGACGACCCCGCGGTGGCCGCGCTGCTCATCGCCAAGGCCAGCCTGGCCGCCGAGAGGCGGGTGAGCATCGACCTGGAGACGTCGAGCGCGCTGCCGCGGCTCACCCCCGACGGGTCGGCCGACGTGGTCACCGTCCTCGGCAACCTGGTCGACAACGCCGTCGACGCGGCCGCGCTGGTCGGACCGCTCGACGGTCGGGTCGGCGTACGCCTGACCGCCGAGGGCGAGACCGTGACCGTCCGGGTCTCCGACACCGGCGGCGGGGTGCCGGCCGAGCGTCTGCCCGAGATCTTCCGGCGCGGCTTCAGCACCAAGCCGCGCGACGCCAGCGGCCGCGGTGTCGGGCTCGCGCTGGTGCAGCTGGTGTGCCGTGCACGCGGCGGCGAGGTCGAGGTGGAGAATAGCGGGTCGACGGAGCGCCCAGGCGCGGTCTTCATCGCCACCCTGCCGGGCGCCGCGCCGCTCGCCCCACCCACCACCACTGCCCCCGAGGAGGCCCGATGACGTCCACACCAGAGCTCACCGTGCTCGTGGTCGAGGACGACTTCATGGTGGCCTCGATCCACACCCGGTTCGTCGAGCGCGTCGAGGGGTTCCGGGTCGTCGGCGTGGCCGCCACCGGCTCCCAGGCGCTCGAGGAGACCGCCCGCCTCTCCCCCGACGTGCTGCTCCTCGACGTGCACCTTCCCGACTTCAGCGGCATCGAGCTGCTGCGCCGGCTGCGCGGACGAGGCGACGACGCCGACGTCATCGTCATCACCGCCGCCCGCGAGGCTGACACGGTGCGGGCCGCCGCGGCCGGCGGCGCCGCCCACTACGTGGTGAAGCCGTTCCCGTTCGAGGACCTCGCCGCCCGACTCGATGACGTACGCCGCTCCCGCGAGGCGCTAGCCCGGATCGGGCAGCGGGCCAAGGGAGCCGAGGGTGCCGAGCACCGCGACGAGGTCCAGGCCGGCATCGACGAGGTCTTCAGCCACCAGGGCGCACGCGAGACTCGTGAGCGGCTGCCGAAGGGGCTCAGCGCAGAGACCGCCCGCGCCGTGCTGGCCGCGCTGCAGGAAGCCGGCGAGCTCAGCGCCACCGAGTGCGCCGACGCGATCGGAGTCTCCCGGGTGAGCGCCCGCCGCTATCTCGAGCACTTCGCGAGCACGGGCCGGATCGACGTACGTCTCAACTACGGCACCGCCGGGCGACCCGAGCGGCGCTACCGCGCGGGTGACGCCTGAGGCTGGTGCCTCAGGCGGACTCGCGGACCACCAGCCTCGTCGGCAGCACGACGGAGGCCTCGACCTCCTCCCCCGCCACCAGGCGGAGGATCTGCTCGGCCAGGCGGGTGCCGATCTCGTGGATCGGCTGGTGCACCGTCGTCAGGGGCGGGTCGGTGAACCGGGCCGCCTCGACGTCGTCGAACCCGATCACCGCCACGTCGTCGGGCACCCTGCGGCCGAGCCGGCGCAGCGTACGCAGGGCGCCGTCGGCCATCAGGTCGGAGGCCGCGAAGACGGCGTCGATGCCGGGATCGCGCTCCAGCAGCCGCTCCATCGCGTCGATGCCGGACTGGCGCATGAAGTCGCCCTCCTCGACCAGCGGCACCGCTCCCGGCAGCGCTTGGAGACCGGTGAGGTAGCCGGCCAGGCGCTCGCGCCCGGCGACCATGTCCTGCGGCCCGGCGATGGTCGCGATCCGGCGCCGGCCGAGACCGACGAGGTGGTTCATCGCCGCTTCGACGCCGCTGGCGTGCTCGACGTCGATGAACGGCACCGTCGCCTCGCCCAGCGGCCGCCCGCTGGTGACGACCGGGACGCCCGCCGCCCGCAGCTCCTCGGGCAGGGTGTCGGCGCCGTGCATCGATGCCAGCACGACACCGTCGACGGTGCGGCCGTGCACGTAGCGCAGGATCCGGTCGTGGCTCGACTGCGTCGAGGCGAGCAGCAGCACCAGCTGCTTGTCCGCCTTCTCCAGCGCCTCCCCGACACCCCGGATCACGCCGGGGAAGAAGGCGTCGTCGGAGAAGACCCGGGTCGCGGACTCCGGCAGGATCAGGGCGATGGAGTCCGTACGCTGCGTCACCAGGCTCCGCGCCGCCGGGTTCGGCACGTAGCCGAGGTCGGCGATGGCCCGGCGGATGCTCTCGGCGACATCGGGGCGCACGGTCGTGGAGCCGTTGACGACGCGCGAGACCGTCGCTCGCGAGGCCCCGGCCGCCCGCGCCACCGTCTCCAGCGTCGGCCGGCCGGCCGGGGTCTCGTTCATGAGTGGAACCTATCGCCTCCCGCTCACCGGGAGAACGTGAACCAGTTGAGGTTGACGAAGTCGGCCGGCTGGCCGCTGGTGAACCGCAGGAACACCGTGTGCGTACCGGTCACCCCGCTGATGCTGCCCGGGACCGTACGCCAGCTCTGCCAGCCTCCGGTGTTGGCCACCGAGAAGCTGCCGATCGGGGCGTTGTTCACGTTGTCGAGGCGTACCTCGACCAGGCCGCTGACCCCCGCGGGCGCGCCGGAGGCGACCCGGGCGGAGAACGTACGGGCGGCGCTCGAGCCGAAGTTCACGCCGTCGTAGCGGAGCCAGTCGCCGTTGCCGAGATAGCCGACGTTCTGACCGCCGCCGGTGTCGGTGGTCGCCTCGGTCTGGGTGCCGCTCTGGGCGTTGTAGGACTCGGCCTGGATGGTGGAGTAGGCGTCCCGGTTGCCCGGGGCGGGCGGGTCGGTCGGCTCGGTGGTGCCACCGCCCTTGGAGTAGACCGCGACGTAGTCGACCAGCATCGGCACGCCGGAGGCCGTCGCCGAGGTCGGGTTGCCGGGCCAGCCGCCGCCGATCGCGACGTTGAGGATGATGAAGAAGCCGTGGTTGGTCGCGTTGTTCCAAGTCGTCACGTCGACCTGGTCCGAGCGGACCGTGTGGTAGAGCGTGTTGTCGACGTAGAACCGGATCTGCTGCGGGCTGGCGCTGCGGTCCCACTCCATCGCGTAGGTGTGGAATGACGACTGGCAGGTCGAGCCCGGGCAGCCCTGGAGGGTCCCGCCGAGGCCGGTGGTCTCGTTGCACGGGCCGCCGGGCGAGGTGCCGCAGTGCAGCGTGCCCCACACCTGGTTGGCGCCGTTGACGTTCTCCATGATGTCGATCTCGCCGATGCCCGGCCAGTTCCAGTAGTTGCCACGGAAGGGCTCTCCCAGCATCCAGAACGCCGGCCAGATGCCCTGGGCCGCCGCGCCGGTGACGTTCGGCATCTGGATGCGACCCTCGACGCGGAGCACGCCGCCGGAAGGCGGCTGGAAGTCGGTACGGGTGGTCTCGATGCGCCCGGAGGTCCAGTTGCCGGCGCCGTCGCGGATCGGCTTGATGACGAGGTTGCCGTTGCCGTCCTGGTAGACGTTCTGGGTGCTGTCGCTGTGGTAGGCGATCTCCCCGGTGCCCCAGTTGGCGGCGCCGCCGGGGTAGGAGTGGCCGATGTCGTACATCCAGTTGTTGGTGTTGATCCGCGACCCGGCCGCGCCGGTGAAGTCGTCGCTCCACACCTTCGTCCAGCCGGCCGGGGTGCCCGGCTCCGACGCCTCCGACGCCTGCCCGAACGATGTCAGCGGAATCGCCACTGCGACCACGCCGGCCGCGATCACAGCGGCTCCTAATGCCTTGAGACTTCTCATGATGACTCGCTTCCCGATGAATGAGCGATGAGTCCGGCGACTCGTGAGAGCGCTCTCTCGTGTGTCATGGTCCCAAAGCCGATGTGACCCGCGTCACCAAATCCCGATCTCTTTAACAACCCGCCGAGTCGGCGCGTTCTGACCGAAAACAGCGCCGAGTCGGCTCGTCATGACGAGCCGACTCGGCGTGCGTGGAGTAGGGAGCGTGCTAGCTGGCGGTGTAGGTGCGCTGAGCGGCTTCGCCGGTCTTGCCGAGGGCCTTGGCCTTGCCGTCGCCGACGGCGACCTTGAGGGAACCGTCGGAGGTCTGTACGCGCAGGGGCGGGGTGACCTGGAGCTCCTTGGACTCGCCGAAGGCGAGGTCACCACTGAAGACCACCTTGCCGCGCGAGTCGCGGACGACCACGTGGGCACCACCACCGGCGGCGGAGATGGTCACCGGGACGGGCGAGGACTTGCCGTAGGGGCTGTCGGTGCCGGCCGAGCCGTCGAGCTGGATCGCTCCGGCCTCGGGCTCGTGCTGGGTGCCGTCGATGACCAGGCGCGCGACCGACCAGACCAGGATGACCGCCATCACCGCGGCGACCAGGACCGACCAGGACGGCCCGCCCCGCATCCGCCGGACCGGACGGATCGCCGCGCTGTGGGCGAGCTCGGCCTCGAAGACGGCGCGCGGGCTGACCGGGCCGGAGGCGTACTTCTCGTCATAGGTGCGCAGCAGCGGCGCGACCTCGATGCCGAGGACGCGCGCCAGCGTACGCAGGTGGCCACGAGCGTAGAAGTCGCCGCCGCAGGGGCCGAAGTCGTCGACCTCGATCGCCTCGATGACGTGCGGACGGATCCGGGTCCACTCGGCCAGACCGTCCATGTCCAGGGCCAGCCGGCGGCGGGCCGCGGCGATCTCGGCACCGATCTCGGGGACCTTGGTCGGCACCACCTCGGTGGGCTCGTCGTCGACACCGTCGATGGCGAGCGCCTTGACCCCCTCGTCGGGCACCGCGATCGGACGTACGCCCTCGGGCTCGGAGTCCTCGGCGTCCGACTCGTTCGCGAAGACCTGGGTCTCCTCGTCGACATCCACGTCGTCGATGTCCGCGTCGGCGAACGCCGCCTCTGCCAGGTCCAGCTGGAGCGCGTTCGCGCCGTGGACGGCGATGGTCTCCTGCGGCTCCTCGGGCACGTAGCGTACGTCCACCCGGACCGCCGTCGAGGGCTCGCGCAGCGGGGCGACCGGCTCTGCCTTCGCCTCGGCCACGAGATTCACTTCGGGCTCGGGCTCGGGGTCGGTCTTCGGCGTCGTCTCGTCCTGGTTCGTGTCCCGGTCCACCTGGTCCTGCTCCGCCTCGTCCACCACGTCTGCGGCATTGATATCAGGCTCGTCCAAGACCCGGAGCATCCGGGGGTTGGTGTCTCCGGCCCGCTCGGAGAGGGGCGGGCGGACCGCGGTGTCACCGTCGTCCGAGGCGGCTTCGGCAGTGTGGTCGTCGGCGCTCTCGTCGGTGTCCGTCTCCGGCTCCTCCACGTCGAGCGCGGGGTCGATCTCGACGACCTCGACGCCGTCGGCGGCGACGATCGCGATGGCCTCGGTGACGTCGTCACCGGCGCCCAGGACGCGGGTGGAGAGGCCGAGCGGGAGGGAGAACGGGAGGCCGTAGAGGCGCTCGGTCAGCATCGCCTGGCGCCGGGCGGTCGGCGAGAGCTCCTCGAGCACCTCGTCCTCGTCGTGCAGCAGCACGCCGATGCGGCCGTCCTTCCAGAACCGCTCGATCCCGTCCGGACGAGGGGTGTGCTCGACGGACTCGATCTTCGACCACGGGATGCCCTGCCAGGTCTGGCCGAAGCGGAGGCGTACGCCCTGCTCGTCCACGAGCAGCAGCGGCATCCGGGAGTCCCAGGCCGTCCAGCCCTGCACCGCCGCGACGACGAGCAGGATCAGGCCGACCAGGTAGCCCTCGATGCCGCCGCGCAGCACGAAGGCGATGCCGACGAGCAGCGACGCGAGCGCCACCACCAGCGCGAGGCGGCCGTTGCGGCGCACCTCGACGACGTCGACATCGTGGGTCTCGACGGCCTCGACTGCCTCGGCAGGGTCGGCGGTCTCGACCGCCGGTGAATTCTCGCTCACATCTCCCCCTGGATTGTTGCGATGACGCCGTCGATCTCGTCCGGCTTGACGAGTACGTCGCGTGCCTTGGAGCCCTCGGAGGGACCGACCACGCCGCGCGACTCGAGGATATCCATCAGGCGGCCGGCCTTGGCGAACCCGACGCGGAGCTTGCGCTGCAGCATCGAGGTCGACCCGAACTGGGTCGAGACGATCAGCTCGATCGCCTGGATGACCAGGTCCATGTCGTCGCCGATGTCGTCGTCCAGCACCCGCTTGGACTCCGCCGGGGCGGTCACATCCTCGCGGTAGGACGGCTCGAGCTGGCCCTTGACGCTCTTGACGACCGCGTTGACCTCCGCCTCGGAGACCCAGGAGCCCTGCACACGGATCGGCTTGGAGGAGCCCATCGGCAGGAACAGCCCGTCACCCTGGCCGACCAGCTTCTCCGCACCGGGCTGGTCGAGGATGACGCGCGAGTCGGCCAGCGACGAGGTCGCGAAGGCGAGCCGCGAGGGCACGTTGGCCTTGATCAGACCGGTGACGACGTCGACCGAGGGCCGCTGCGTGGCCAGCACCAGGTGGATGCCGGCGGCACGGGCGAGCTGGGTGATACGTACGACCGCGTCCTCGACGTCGCGCGGGGCGACCATCATCAGGTCGGCGAGCTCGTCGACGATGACCAGCAGGTAGGGGTAGGGCGACAGGACCCGCTCGGAGTCGGGCGGGAGCTGCACCTTCCCGGCGCGTACGGCCTTGTTGAAGTCGTCAACGTGGCGGAAGCCGAAGTTGGCCAGGTCGTCGTAGCGCATGTCCATCTCGCGTACGACCCAGGCCAGCGCCTCGGCGGCCTTCTTCGGGTTGGTGATGATCGGCGTGATCAGGTGCGGCACGCCCTCATAGGAGTTGAGCTCGACCCGCTTGGGGTCGACCATGATCATCCGGACCTCGTCGGGCGTGGCCCGCATCAGCACCGAGGTGATCATCGAGTTGATGAAGGACGACTTACCCGAACCGGTCGCACCCGCGACCAGCAGGTGGGGCATCTTGGCGAGGTTGGCGACGACGAAGCCGCCCTCGACGTCCTTGCCGACCCCGGTGATCATCGGGTGGTGGTCGCCGCGCGCGGCGTTGGAGCGGAGCACGTCGCCGAGGGTGACGATCTCCTTGTCGATGTTCGGGATCTCCACACCGACGGCCGACTTGCCGGGGATCGGCGAGAGGATGCGTACGTCGGCGGAGGCCACCGCGTAGGCGATGTTCTTCTGGATGCCGGTGATCTTCTCGACCTTCACGCCGGCGCCGAGCTCCACGATGTAGCGGGTGACCGTCGGGCCACGGGTGTAGCCGGTGACCGCGGCATCGATGTTGAACTCCTCGAGCACCGCCTGGAGCCGGCTGACGATGTCGTCTGAGGCCTTGGAGCGGGCCTTGTGCGGCGAGCCGGGCTTGAGCAGGTCGCTGCCCGGGAGCGTGTAGGCCACGTCTCCGGCAAGCATGAGCTGCTCGACGCGCTGCGGCAGCTCGGCGTGCGGCGGCGGCTCGAGGTCGCGCCGCTTGCCGGGCTTCGGGGCGTTGTCCGCGACCGCGGGCATGAGGCCCGCCGCGTCGCTGGGCACCGCCTCGTCGGGCTGGGTGTCGGCGTCCGGGTCCTCGTCGAGGGCGAGCGCGATGTCGAGCCCGTCCTTCTTGCGCTTCTTCTTCGGCTTCTCCTCCTCGAGGAGCGGCGTCTCGTAGGGCTCAAAGCCCTCCGGGTCGAAGGTGTCGTCGTCGGCGAAGAGCTTGTTGCCCCGGCGCACCCGCCGGATGTTGGTGCCGCTCTCGCTCATCTCCTCGGGCGGCGTCAGGCCGAGCGCCCGGTCGCGCAGCTCCACCAGGCGACTCGGCACCTGGTAGAGCGGGGTCCCGGTGATCACCAGGATCCCGAAGACGACGAGAAGGGACAGGAGTACGACGACCACGGCCGTCGAGCGCAGGACGTCGAGCAGCAGGCTGGCCACTACGTAGCCGATCGCGCCGCCGGCCCACTGCAGCTCGGTGCTGTCGCCCGAGGTGGGCTGCGGGTTGCCGTTGGCGATCTGGATGATGCCGAGCGTGGCCATCAGGAACGCTGCCCAGCCGATCGCGAGCCGGCCTACCGGAGCGGCGTTGACCGGGTCGCGCATCAACCGGGCACCGGCGACGACGAGCCCGACCGGCACCAGCCAGCCGACCTTGCCGACGACGCCGGCCACGGCGATGCGGACCACGTCGAAGAACTGTCCGCCGAGCTGGAACCAGACGCCGGCAGCGACGAGGACGGAGAGGCCGATCAGGAACAGGCCCGCACCGTCGCGCCGGTGCTCCGGCTCGAGGTCACTGGCGGCCTGGCCACCGACACGGAAGATGGCCGCCACTCCCCCGGCGATCGCCAGCCACAGGCTCGCGATGGTGGAGAAGATGGCGTCGAAGAGGACCGCGATCGGGCTGGGCCCGTTGCGTACGGCACGAGGTGGCGTACGGTTCGTCGTCTTCCGGTTGCTCGATTTTGCGGCGGGACGGCGCTTGTTCTGGCCTTTGTTCGGCGCTGCCTTTGAGCGGGCCCGGCTCGTGGCCGTTGCTCGCTTTGTCGTGGTCGTACTCCGGGGACGGGTGCTCTTGGTGGTGGTCGAGCTCCGCGAACCCGGCGGGGAAGACGTACGGGTCGCCATACAAGCAGGGTATTCGACCAAGCGGCCTGGGCCCGGGACCCCCATGGGGGTGTGTTGCAACGGTGTAGTTTGCCGCCATGCAGAGCCTGGCAGTCCTCGTCGCCCTTCTCACCGCCGCCGATGCCGTGGCGGACTGGACCTGCGTGTGGTTCGGCTGGCGGCGGGTCCACTACGTCACCAAGCCCCTGGTGATGGTGGGGCTGATGGTGTTGGTGGGGCTCGTCAGCGACGGCGAGCCGGCGGCGTGGTGGCTGGTCGTCGCGCTCTTCTTCGGGATGCTCGGCGACATCTCGATGATCGGCTCCTCCGCGCGGCGGTTCCTCGGCGGCGTGGCGCTCTTCTTCGTCGGCCATCTGGCGTACGCCGTGACCTTCCTCGCCCTCGGCCTGGAGACCCCCGCGTGGTCCTGGGCCGGGATCGCGGTCGCGGTCGTGCTGGCGATCCCGATGGGCCGGGTGCTCCGGGGCGCCCGGGAGATGGGCGGCACGCCGATGGCGGCTGCCCTGGCGGCGTACTCGCTGGTGATCGCCACCATGCTCGTGCTCGGCTGGATGACCGGGAGTGTGTGGATCGCCGTGGGCGCGCTGATCTTCGTCGTCAGCGACACCCTGATCGGGCTCAACCTCGCCGAGCACGGCAACGAGCCGCCGCGCCTGACCAACGTGCAGATCATGGTGACCTATCACGTCGGCCAGGCGCTGATCACGGCTGGCGTACTGCTTGCGCTCGCCTAGGCCTGGCGCTTCGCGCCTTGCTCACTCGCTCGGCGCGAGCACACGAGCAAGCTCGGTGCTCGACCTCGCTCGCTACGCCTCGATGACTACGGGAACGATCATCGGGCGGCGGCGGTGGGTGCTGGAGACCCAGCGCCCGAACGTACGCCGGATGGCCTGCTGCAGCTGGTAGGTGTCGGTCGCACCCTCGGAGATGGCGCGGTTGACCGCCTTGACGATCGGCTGCTTGATCGGCTCGAAGGCGTTGTCGGGCCAGACGTGGCCGCGGGCGTGGATCTCGGGGCCGCTGGCGACGATGCCCTTGACCGAGTCGACCACGACGACGATCGAGACGAAGCCCTCCTCGCTGAGGATCCGGCGGTCCTTGAGCTCGGACTCGGTGACGTCCCCGACAGTGGTGCCGTCGACGAAGACGTAGCCGCACTCGACCTTGCCCGCGATCTCCGCCTTGCCGTCGATGAGGTCGACGACGACGCCGTCCTCGGCGTAGACGACGCTCTCGACGCCGGTCTGGCGGGCCAGGTCACCGTTGGCGAGCAGGTGACGCACCTCGCCGTGGACGGGCATCACGTTGCGCGGGCGGACGATGTTGTAGCAGTAGAGCAGCTCCCCGGCACTCGCATGGCCGGAGACGTGCACCAGGGCGTTGCCCTTGTGGACCACGTTGGCGCCCAGGCGGGCGAGCCCGTTGATCACCCGGTAGATCGAATTCTCGTTGCCCGGGATCAGGCTGCTGGCCAGCAGGACGGTGTCGCCCGGCTCGATGTGCACGAAGTTGTGGGTGCCGTTGGCGATGCGGGACAGCGCCGACATCGGCTCGCCCTGGGAGCCAGTCGAGACCATGACGACCTTCTCCGGCGGCAGGTCGGCGAGCTCCTTGGCGTCCACGATGACGTCCTCGGGCACGTGCAGGTAGCCCAGGTCGGAGGCGATCTGCATGTTGCGGACCATCGACCGACCGACGTACGCCACCTTGCGGCCGTGCGCGACCGCGCTGTCGAGCACCTGCTGGACGCGGTGCACGTGGGAGGCGAAGCAGGCCACGATGATGCGCTGGTCGGACTCGCGGAAGACCTGCTCGATCGCGGGCGCGATCTTCTTCTCCGCGGTCGTGAAGCCGGGGACCTCGGCGTTGGTGGAGTCGGTGAGGAACAGGTCCACACCCTCCTCGCCGAGCCGGGCGAACGCGCGCAGGTCGGTGATCCGGCCGTCCAGCGGCAGCTGGTCCATCTTGAAGTCGCCGGTGTGCAGCACGAGCCCGGCGCCGGTGCGGATCGCGACCGCGAGCGCGTCCGGGATGGAGTGGTTGACGGCGACGAACTCGAGCTCGAACGGCCCGAACGAGATCGTGTCGCCCTCGCGTACCTTGTGCTGGACGGTCTCGCGCAGGCGGTGCTCGCGCAGCTTGGAGCCGAGCAGGGCCAGGGTCAGCTCGGAACCGACCAGCGGGATGTTCTGGCGCTCGCGGAGCAGGTAGGGCGTCGCGCCGATGTGGTCCTCGTGACCGTGGGTCAGGACCAGCGCCTCGATGTCGCCGAGCCGGTCACGGATCGGGCCGAAGTCAGGCAGGATCAGGTCGACGCCGGGCTGCTGCTCCTCGGGGAAGAGCACGCCGCAGTCGACGATCAGCAGCCGGCCGTCGTACTCGAAGACGGTCATGTTGCGGCCGACCTCGCCGAGGCCGCCGAGAGGGGTGACGCGCAGGCCGCCCTTGGGGAGCTTGCCGGGTTCGGTCAGCTCCGGGTGTGGGTGAGACAAAGGCATTCCTTCTAAAGAAGGCCAGAGGCCTCCAGCCCGGCTCGCAGCGCTTCGACCTCGTCGTCGTCGAGCGCCACCAGGGGCCCTCGTACGTTGCGGTTGTCGATCACGCCGGTCAGCTCGAGAGCGGCCTTGGCAGTGGTGGCTCCGTAGTTCGGGACGCCCATGATGGCGTCGATCGCGGGGAGCATCCGCGCATAAGTCTTGCGGGCGGTCTCGATGTCGCTCGCCGCGAAGGCGTCGATCATCGTCCGCGTCTGGTCGCCGAGCACGTGGGCGGCGACGCTGATCACGCCGACGGCGCCGTGCGCCAGCCAGGCGAGGGTGAGCGCGTCGTCACCCGAGTAGATCGAGTAGCCGAGGTCGAGCAGCCTGGTGCCGCGCGGGAAGTCGCCGGCGGCCTCCTTGACCGCGACGACGGTGTCCCAGGTGATCGCCTCGCGGTAGGTGTCGAGGGTGATCGGGGAGCCGGTGCGGCCGGGGACGTCGTAGAGGATGACCGGGGTGTCGGTCGCGGAGACGACGGTGCGGAAGTGCTCGCGGATGCCCCGCTCGCCCGGCTTGTTGTAGTAGGGCGTCACCAGCAGCAGGCCGTCGGCGCCGATCGACGCCGCCTGCTTGGCGAGCTCGACGGTGGTGCGGGTGTCGTTGGTGCCGATGCCGGCCACGATCTTGGCGCGGTCGCCGACGGCGTCCTTGACCGCGGCCAGGACCTCGCCGTCCTCGGCCGGAGTGGTGGTCGGCGACTCGCCGGTGGTGCCGGAGACGACGATGCCGTCGTGGCCGTGATCGACCAGGTGCTTGGCGACTTTCTGGGTCTGCTCCAGGTCGACCGAGCCATCGTCGTTGAACATCGTGACGAGTGCGGAGAGCACGGTGCCGAAGGGAGCATCAGTCATGGCGTACAGACTATCGTCAGACGCGCGGCATGACCTCGTCGGCTACGAGTGCGAGATGGTCGAGATCGCTCAGGTCGAGCACCTGGAGGTAGAGGCGGGTCGCGCCGACGTCCTCGAACCGCTTGATCTTGGCGACGACCTCGTCCGGGGTGCCCGCCAGACCGTTCTCGCGCAGCTCGGCCGGCTCGCGGCCGATCGCCTGCGCACGGCGGGCGATCTCATCCTCGTCGCGGCCGACACAGAGCACCTGGGCGGCGGAGTAGATGATCGAGTCGTCCCGGCCGGCCGCCTCGACGAAGCGACCGACGTTCTCGAACAGCGCCAGCGAGTCCTCGACGGAGACGAACGCGGCGTTGAACTCGTCGGCGAAGGTGGCGGCCAGCGTCGGCGTACGCTTCTTGCCGCCGCCGCCCACGATCACCGGGATCGAGCCGGCATGGCCACGGGTCTGGACCGGCTTCGGCAGGCCCGGGCTGTCCTTGATCGTGTAGTGCTTCCCGTTGAAGTCGAAGGTCTCCCCCGGCTCGGTCGCCCACAGCCCGGTGATGATCTCGAGCTGTTCCTCCAGCCGGTCGAACCGCTCCCCCAGGGCCGGGAACGGGATCCCGTACGCCTCGTGCTCCTCCTCGAACCAGCCCGCCCCCAGGCCGAGCTCGACCCGGCCCTCGGACATGTCGTCCACATTGGCGGCCTGGATGGCCAGCACACCCGGGAGGCGAAAGGTCGCCGAGGTGACCAGCGTGCCGAGCCGGATCGTGCTCGTGTCGCGAGCCAAGCCGGCGAGCGTCGTCCACGCGTCGCTCGGTCCGGGCAGTCCGGCGACCGAGCCCATCTTCAGATAGTGGTCGGAGCGGAAGAACGCCCCGAACCCCAGCTCCTCGGCCTTCTTGGCGACAGCGAGGATGTCGGCGTAGGACGCCCCCTGCTGGGGCTCGGTGAAGATGCGCAGCTCCATGCCGTTTACCTTAGAGGGGCCGGGCACCTACTCGCGCGTCAGGGAGCGCGAACGAGGAAGACGCGGTCGTACGCCTCGTGGGGCTCCCGCTTCGTCTCGACCCACTCCGCCTCGTCGAAGGGCGGGTAGAGGACGTCGCCCGCGGGAGTCAGGTGGACGCGGGTGATGACCTGCTCGGTGGCGTACAGCATCGCCGCTGCGTAGACCTGCGCGCCGCCGGCGATGACCGTGTCGCCCTGCTCCTTCGCGGCCAGGGCGAGGGCGGAGTCGATGTCGTGGGCGACCAGCACGCCGTCGTACGACCAGGTTTCGTCACGGGTCAGCACGACCGTGGTGCGGCCCGGCAGGGGGCGGCCGATGGACTCGAAGGTGGTGCGGCCCATGACGAGGGTGTGGCCCATCGTGATCGCCTTGAACTCGGCCTGCTCGCCGGGGATCTTCCAAGGGATGTCGGGGCCGTTGCCGATGACGCCGTTGTCGGCGACGGCCGCGACCATCACGATGCGCCCCGAACCGGCCTCAGACGGCAACGGGGGCCTTGATGCCGGGGGCAGGGTCGTAGCCCTCCACAGTGATGTCCTCGAGCTCGAACGCGTCGATGTCCTTGACGTCCGGGTTGAGCCGCAGCGTCGGCAGCGGTCCCGGTTTGCGGGTGAGCTGGAGGCGGGCCTGCTCGAGGTGGTTGCTGTAGAGGTGAGCGTCGCCGAGCGTGTGCACGAAGTCACCGACCTCGAGCCCGGTCACGTGAGCGACCATGTGGGTGAGCAGGGCGTAGGAGGCGATGTTGAACGGCACCCCCAGGAACACGTCGGCGGAGCGCTGGTAGAGCTGCAGGCTCAGCTTGCCGTCGGCGACGTAGAACTGGCACAGCGTGTGGCACGGCGGCAGCGCCATGTCGTCGATGTCGGCCGGGTTCCAGGCGCTGATCACGTGCCGGCGGCTGTCGGGGTCGGTGCGGATCTGGTCGATGATCTTGGAGATCTGGTCGACGTGGCGCCCGTCCGGAGTCGGCCACGAGCGCCACTGGTAGCCGTAGACCGGCCCGAGGTCGCCGTTCTCGTCGGCCCACTCGTCCCAGATCGTGATCCCCCGCTCCTGGAGCCAGCGCACGTTGGTGTCGCCGCGCAGGAACCAGAGCAGCTCCCCGAAGACCGAGCGTGTGTGGACCTTCTTCGTCGTCAGCAGCGGGAAACCCTCGCTGAGGTCGTAGCGGGTCTGGTGACCGAAGACGCTGATCGTGCCCGTCCCGGTGCGGTCGGACTTCTCCACGCCCTCGTCGAGGATGCGGGTCAACAGATCGAGGTAGGACTGCACAGCCCCAGCCTAGGTCAGAGCTCCACCGTCCCATGGATGGTGGTCAGTGTGTCTCCGCCCACCCACACCTGGTCCTCGACCCGCTCGACGTACACACGCCCCCGCCGCTTCATGACGGTCCCTTGAGACGCGACGTACGCGTCCGGCAGCTTCGACCCAGCCAGCCACTGTCCCAGCGCGGCGTTGAGCGACCCGGTGACCGGGTCCTCGAAGGCGACGCCGTCGGCCGGGAAGTACGCCCGGACCTCGACCGCGCACTCGCTGCCCTCGGGATAGCGCCCGACGAGACCGACCTTGTGACTCCCCAGAGCGGCGTGGTCGGGCGTCACGGCCAGCACGGCCCCCGCGTCGGCGAGCATCACGCCGACCCAGCCCGGCCCGTTGTCGCACCACCGCGCGTCCTTGATGTCGCCGCGCTCGATCTGCAGGCCCTTGGCGATGGCACCCAAGGTGCCCTCGTCGACCTCGCCACCCCGGCGCAGCTCCGGCGCGGCGAATGCGATCCGCTCGTCACTGCGCAGCTCGACCAGACCGACGCCGCACTCCTGCACCAGGCTGGCGCCCTTGGGCTTCCCGCCCGCCTCCAGCCACGCGTGCGCCGACCCGAGCGTCGGGTGACCGGCGAACGGCAGCTCGCCGCTGACCGTGAAGATCCTCAGCCGGTAGTCGGCAGCCGGGTCCGTCGGGGTCAGCAGGAACGTGGTCTCGGACAGGTTGGTCCACCGCGCGAAGGCAGCCATCTGCTCGTCGGTGAGGCCGTCGGCCCCGTGTACGACGGCGACCGGGTTGCCCAGCAGCGGCTCGTTGGTGAAGACGTCGACCTGGCGGAACTCATAGGCACTCACGCGCGAGAGCCTAGCCGTGGCCGGAGAGCCTCAGGCGGTCAGCTTCATCGGGCCGTAGACCTGCCGGTCGTGCTCGAAGAGCACCACCGCGGCGACGCCCGCGTCCAGGAGGTCCTGCCAGACCTCGCCCACCCACGACTCGGCGTCGCTCTGGTTGGCGAAGCGCTGGCCGGCGAGGTCTCCGTCGACCGACACCTCCGCACCCGAGGCGTCGACGAGCTGCCACCACCACGGCCGGTCGGCCGCAGACGGCTGCTTGAACACCGAAGGTACGTCCGGGATGCTCATGCCACCACCTCCGTAGCGCAAGCGCCAGGATACGGACGCGGCGGCATGAAGGACTGAATGGTCGCTCGCTGGCGCTCGCTCATCAGCCCTCCCGAACGTGCGAAGGGACGAAGGGAGGCTTGGTGAGCTGGAAGATCTCGCGGCGGCCGCGTACGTCGATGCCGATCTCGGCCTCGGGGTTGACCGTGGTCGAGACGAGCACCAGGCCGACGCCCTTCTTCAGCGTGGGCGAGAAGGTGCCGGAGGTGACCTCGCCGACCGGCACGTCGGCGGTCAGGGACGCGGTCATGTGTGGACGTGGGATGCCTCGGCCGACGGCGACGATGCCGCGCAGGGCGCGCTTCGGGCCGGCCTCCTTCTCGGCGACCAGCTTGTCGCGGCCCCAGAAGGCATCCTTCTTCCAGCCGACGGCCCAGCCGAGGCCGGCCTCGTTGGGAGTGACGTCGAGGGCGATGTCCTGGCCGTGGAGCGGATAGCCCATCTCCGTACGCAGGGTGTCGCGGGCACCGAGGCCGCACGGCACGGCTCCGAGCTCCTCGCCCCGGGACAGCAGCGCGTCCCAGAGCGCGCCGGCGGCCTCGTTGGCGACGATCAGCTCGTAGCCGCGCTCACCCGAGTAGCCGGAGCGGCACACCACGACGCCGATCTCGTCACCGAGTACGTCGGGGGCGGCCGCCTCCACGAAGGACATGTATTCGTGACCGGCCGGCAGCCCGACCGCCTCGAGCAGCTCGTCGGACTTCGGCCCCTGGACGGCGAGCACCGCGTAGTCGCGGTGGTGGTCGGCGAGGTTGATCCCCTCGGGCGCGGCCTCCTGGAGCCGACGCACGACCTCCGGGGTGTTGGCGGCGTTGGGAACGATCAGGACGTGCTCGTCGTCGCGGTAGTAGGCGATCAGGTCGTCGACGATGCCGCCGGTCTCCTCGTCGCAGCACAACGTGTATTGAGCCTTGCCCGGCTTGATCCGGTTGAGGTCGTTGGTGAAGGAAGCGTTGACGAAGTCGGCCGCACCCGGCCCGCTGATCATGACCTTGCCCAGGTGGCTGACGTCGAAGACCCCGACGGCCTCACGGACCGCCGTGTGCTCCTTGACGACGCCGGAGTACTCCAGCGGCATCGACCAGCCGCCGAACTCAGCGAACTTCGCGCCGAGCCCGACGTGGTTTTCGTGCAGGGGGGACTGGAGCAGCTCCGACCCGCCCCCCGTGGAGGTCTCTTCAGCCATACCGCGAACTTATCGCACCAGGCCGACACTCCCCGGTCCGCGCCCCCTCCGGGCGCGCCACACCTAGACTGCACGGCGTGACCCTGCCTGACATCACCTACACGCTGCGTACCGCCTCCCCCGCCAAGACCCGTGCCGAGGCGGTCGTCGTCGGCATCGGCCAGGGCGCGAAGGCTGTCGAGGTGACCGCCGGCGCGGAGGACGTCAAGGCCGCCTACGGTCGCCGGTGGCGGGGGATGCTCGCGACGCTCGGCGTCAGCGGAAAGGCCGGCGAGGTCACCCGCCTGCCCGCAGGGAACGAGATCGGCGCCCAGCTCCTCGTGCTGGTCGGGCTCGGCAAGCCCGGTGCGGACGGGGCCTACTCGGCCGATGCCGTACGCCGCGCCGCCGGCACCGCCGCCCGCGCCGTGCCCAACGCGACCTCCGTCGCCGTATCCCTTCCCGCCGACACCCCCGACCTGGTGCGTGCCGTCACCGAGGGCTACGTCCTCGGCGGCTACACCTACACGACCTACAAGTCGAACAGCGGCAAGTCGGGCGGGGAGGGCAACGGACCGAGCGACGTCGCGATCCTGAGCGCGATCGCGCGGCGTACGGACGCGGTCACCGCCTTCGAGGAGGCGCAGATCCTCGCCCAGGCGGTCGCCGGCACGCGCGAGTGGGTCAACATCCCGCCGGCCGACCTGACTCCCCCGGCGTTCGCCGACGCCATCGCGCACGTGGCCGGGCTGGTCGAGGGCGTCGAGACGAGCGTGTACGACGAGGAGCAGCTCGCCGACCTCGGCTGCGGCGGCATCCTCGCGGTGGGCATGGGCTCGGCGGCGAAGCCGCGCCTGGTCGAGCTCACCTACTCCCCCGACGACGCGCGCGGCCACATCGCGCTGGTCGGCAAGGGCATCACCTTCGACTCCGGCGGCCTCACCATCAAGCCGGGCAGCTCGATGTCCACGATGAAGTCGGACATGGCGGGTGCCGCCGCGGTGGCCCAGGCGACCTTCGCGATCGCCCGCCTCGGGCTGCCGGTGAAGGTCTCCGCGTTCGTGCCGATGGCGGAGAACATGGTCTCCGGCTCGTCCTACCGCCCCGGTGACGTGGTCACCCACTACGGCGGCACGACCGTCGAGGTCTCCAACATGGACGCCGAAGGCCGGATGATCCTCGCCGACGCCCTGGTGCGGGCCACCGAGGTCTCGCCGGACCTGATCATCGACGTCGCCACCCTCACCGGTCACATGGTGATGGCGCTGGGTGACCGGGTCAGCGGCGTACTCGGCTCCGGGGACGTCGTCGACCGTGTTCTCGCCTCCGCCGACGTCGCCGGCGAGCAGATGTGGCCGATGCCCATCCCGGAATGGATGGACGAGCGAATCCGTTCCTCCAAGGTGGCCGACCTCAACCAGCACGACTGGATCCGCTGGGGCGGTGGGCTGTACGCCGCCGCCTTCCTGCGCGAGTTCACCGGCGGTCTCCCTTGGGCCCACCTCGACATCGCCGGACCGTCCTTCAACAGTGGCGGCGCCTCCGGCCATCTCACTCCCGGAGGCACGGGTGTGGCGGTGGCAACACTGGTGGACTACGTACGCGAGATGGCTACCGATCAGTAGTGGTCCGGTTGACACAGCGCTGCGGGGGTAGTGACAAGATGGGCTCCGTGATCGACGCCCTTGGCCGCCCGTCTGGCGGCATCATGAGTGCGTCGGGCAGGTGTCGGCCCAGACCGATGCGACTCTCTCCTCGCCGAGCCCTCGTGCTCGGTCGTGGTGACGCGCGTGTCCGGACATACAAGTAGAGCAACGAACAGACGTAGAACGAAGGAATCCATGGCCACCGAAGTAACTCTCCCGGCACTCGGCGAGTCCGTCACCGAGGGCACCGTCACCCGCTGGCTCAAGCAGGTCGGCGACACGGTTGCGGTCGACGAGGCCCTGCTGGAGGTCTCCACCGACAAGGTCGACACCGAGATCCCCTCGCCCATCGCGGGCACCCTGCTCGAGATCAAGGCGTCCGAGGACGACACCGTCGAGGTCGGTGGCCTGCTCGCCGTCATCGGCGCTGCCGACGAGGCCGGCGCCGATGCCGCTCCCTCGGAGCCCGCCGCGCCCGCGGCCGAGCCCGAGGCTGCCGCTCCCGCCGCCGAGCCCGAGGCTCCGGCCGCTCCGGCCGAGCCCGAGGCTCCCGCCGAGCCCGCCGCGCCTGCCGCTCCGGCGCCCGCCGCCGGCGGAAACGCCACCGAGGTTGCTCTCCCCGCGCTGGGTGAGTCGGTCACCGAGGGCACCGTCACCCGCTGGCTCAAGCAGGTCGGCGACACGGTCGCCGTCGACGACGCGCTCCTCGAGGTCTCCACCGACAAGGTCGACACCGAGATCCCCTCGCCGGTCGCCGGCACCCTGCTCGAGATCAAGGTCGCCGAGGACGAGACCGTCGAGGTCGGCGCCGTGCTGGCGCTCGTCGGTGACGCCGGCGCAGCCCCGGCCGCCGAGCCCGCGCCCGCCGCCCCGGCCCCGGAGCCCACCCCCGAGCCCGAGCCGACTCCTGCCCCGGAGCCCACTCCCGCACCCGCGCCGGCTCCTGCCGCTCCGGCTCCGGCCGCGCCCGCACCCTCTGCTCCGGCTCCTGCCGCCCCGGCTCACGCCGCGCCGTCCACCGACGGTTCCCAGGCCATCCAGCCTGGCGGCTACGTGACCCCGCTCGTACGCAAGCTCGCGGCCCAGCACAACGTCGACCTCGACACCGTCCAGGGTTCGGGCGTCGGTGGCCGCATCCGCAAGGAGGACATCCTCCAGGCGGCCGCCGCCAAGTCGGCTCCGGCCGCTGCCCCGGCAGCCGCCGCTCCGGCGGCCTCGGCTGCTCCGGCCGCTTCCTCCGCCGCCCCCGCGGCCCCGTCGCCGCTGCGTGGCACCACCGAGAAGATCTCGCGTCTGCGCAAGGTGATCGCCGAGCGGATGACCGAGTCGCTGCACACCGCGGCGCAGCTGACCCAGGTCATGGAGGTCGATGTCACCAACATCGCCCGCCTCCGTGAGGCCAACAAGGCCGGGTTCCTGCAGCGCGAGGGCGTCAAGCTGACCTACCTGCCGTTCTTCGCAAAGGCCGCGATCGACGCGCTCAAGGTGCACCCGAAGCTCAACGCCGGTATCGACATCGAGGCCGGCACGGTCACCTACTACGACCGCGAGAACATCGCCTTCGCCGTCGACACCGAGAAGGGCCTGCTGACCCCCGTCGTCAAGGACGCGGGCGACCTCTCGATCGCCGGTATCGCGAAGAAGATCGCGGACGTGGCTGACCGCACGCGCAACAACAAGATCACCCCGGACGAGCTCTCCGGCGGCACCTTCACGATCACCAACCTGGGATCGTTCGGTGCGCTCTTCGACACCCCGATCATCAACCAGCCGCAGGTCGCCATCCTCGGCCCGGGTGCGGTCGTGAAGCGTCCGGTCGTCATCGACGACCCGGACCTCGGCGAGACGATCGCGGTGCGCTACATGGTCAACGTCGCGCTGACCTACGACCACCGTCTGGTCGACGGTGCCGACGCCGGCCGCTTCCTCCAGGACGTCAAGAAGCGCCTCGAGGCTGCTCAGTTCGAGCTCTGAGCGAGCACAGACGCCCCGGAGCCAGTTGCTCCGGGGCGTCTGCCATTTCGGGTGGGATCAGGCGTACGCCTCAGGCGCCGTCCATCAGCTCCTCGGCATTTGGCTCGATGACGGTGAGCTTCTCGCCGTGCTTGCTGAGATCCATCTCGATCTCGTTGTCCTTCCCCATGGCCATGGTCAGACGGATCGGTTGACCTTCCGCATCGAACCAGCCCTCGAGAGTGCCCTCGCCCTCTCCAGTGACGTCCTCATCGACCGCGAACGAGTAGTGGGCGAGCTCGGCCCCGTCGACATCCTCCTGCCCGACATAGGTGGTCGAGTCGTCAGCTGCCTCTCCCCGCAGGTCCTCGAACAGGCTGTACGGGCTCGGCACCAGCGCGGAGACCAACCCGCTGAACATGCCGTCGTCCTTCATCCACTCCTTGTCGTTGTCCATCCGCACGTAGGTCGTCTCACCGATGGCGATGACCTCCATGACGGTCTGGCCGTCGGCCTCGTCCATCGTCAGCTTCGTCTGGGAGACCACTGGCTCACGCTGGTAGTCGCCCACGCTGGAGGCGCTGACGCTGGTTCCGTCCTCGACGGCCTTGATACCCATCTCGACATGGACCGTCGGCATCGCGTCGACGGCGGTGTCGATGAGCTTCTCCGCCTCGTCGCCGGAGAGCTTGGTCCCCGGGTCAATGGCGGGTGCCGCATCGGCCGCCTCGGCCGCCGAGTCCTTTCCGGAGTCCTCGCTCCCGCAGGCGGCGAGGGTGGACATCGCGCTGAGCGCGAGAGCGGCCGCCGCGAGTCGGCGGCCGTACTTCATGGTGTGCACGTCTGTGCCTTTCAAGACTGATCCGAAGACCGATCGCTCCCGAGCGCGGCCAGTCGAAACACGCGCATTCTGCGCGCAATCTCTTTACCCCCGCCGGGATATCGCCAAACCGTTATCCCGTCGAGCCGGCGTTCACCGTTCCGGGCGCTGCCCGTGCGGCTCGGCCCGGGGCGTACGATCTCGGGTGTGACTGAGCTGCGCTTCGTTGAGGTCGGGACGATCGACTACCTGGACGCCTGGGAGCTGCAGAAGCAGGTCCACCAGCGCGTGGTCGACCGCGAAGAGCCCGACACGGTGCTGCTGCTCGATCACCCGCCGACCTACACCGCGGGGAAGCGTACGAAGCCGGAGGACCGGCCTGCGGATCCCGGCGGCGCCCCGGTGATCGACGTCGACCGCGGTGGCGAGGTGACCTTCCACGGCCCCGGTCAGATCGTCGCCTACCCGATCGTGCGGCTGCCGGAGAAGGTCAAGGTCGTCGACTTCGTACGCCGCCTGGAGCAGGCGATGATCCGCACCTGCGCCGAGTTCGGCGTCACCGCCTACCGCGTCCCGGGCCGCAGTGGGGTGTGGCTGCCCGCGGGCGAGACCCCGGACGGCGTACGCCGCCTGGAGCGCAAGGTCGGCGCGATCGGGCTGCGGGTCAGCCAGCACGTGACCATGCACGGCATCGCGCTCAACTGCGACGTCGACCTGGGCTGGTACGAGCGGTTCGTGCCGTGCGGTATCTCCGACGCCGGGGTCACCACCCTCTCGATCGAGGCCGGACGGCAGATCGGCAACGCCGAGGCGATGCCGGTGCTCCACGCGCAGATCGCCGAGATGCTCTCCTGGCGCGACTACGAGCAGGGCCCGAGCCTCGAGGCCAAGCCGGACCCGGCGAAGACTCCGCGGGTTCCGCTGCTCTCCCCCAGCCTGGGCTGAGCGGGCCGGCCATGGTCGGTGTGACCGACCAGTAGCCGCCTGCCTTCGAGGTTCCACCACCACGCGGCGTACCCTTGTGGGGTGACTCAAGCTCCTGCCCCAGAAGGTCGCAAGCTCCTCCGTCTCGAGGTCCGCAACGCGCAGACTCCGATCGAACGCAAACCGGAGTGGATCAAGACCAAAGCGAAGATGGGGCCGGAATACAAGGAGCTCACCGCGCTGGTGAAGTCCGAGGGCCTGCACACGGTGTGCCAGGAGGCCGGCTGCCCCAACATCTTCGAGTGCTGGGAGGACCGCGAGGCCACCTTCCTCATCGGCGGCGACCAGTGCACCCGGCGCTGCGACTTCTGCCAGATCGACACCGGCAAGCCGACCGACCTCGACCGCGACGAGCCGCGCCGCGTGGCCGAGTCCGTGCAGACCATGGGCCTGAAGTACGCCACCATCACCGGCGTCGCCCGTGACGACCTCGCCGACGGCGGTGCCTGGCTCTACGCCGAGACGGTCAAGCAGATCCACGAGCTCAACCCCGAGACCGGCGTCGAGAACCTCATCCCCGACTTCAACGGCATCCCGGAGCTTCTCCAGGAGGTCTTCGAGTCCCGTCCCGAGGTCCTCGCGCACAACGTCGAGACCGTCCCGCGGATCTTCAAGCGGATCCGTCCGGCGTTCCGCTACGAGCGTTCGCTCGACGTGATCACCCAGGCTCGCGACTTCGGCCTGGTCACCAAGTCCAACCTGATCCTCGGCATGGGCGAGACCCGCGAAGAGGTCTCCGAGGCGCTGCGCGACCTGCACGCGGCCGGCTGCGAGCTGATCACGATCACGCAGTACCTGCGCCCGAGCGTGCGCCACCACCCCGTCGAGCGGTGGGTCAAGCCCGAGGAGTTCATCGAGCTCCAGGCCGAGGCCGAGGAGATCGGCTTCTCCGGCGTCATGTCCGGTCCGCTCGTTCGTTCGTCCTACCGCGCCGGTCGGCTGTACCGTCAGGCGATCGAGGCGCGAGACACCGCTGCTGCCACAGCCTGACGCAGCGTACGAAATCTGAAGACTGAAAGAGGAAGATGTCCCAGACCGACCCGAGCACCATGAGTCGCCGCCAGCAGATGGTGGAGACCTACAAGCTCACCAAGCAGTCAGACCCCAAGATCGGCCTCATCCTCGGCTCGATCTTCGTGGTCGTCGCCGCGGTCGCCGGCGTGATCTTCTGGTTCCTCCCCGGCGAGGGCATCTTCTCCTGGATCTTCACGATCGTCGGTGCCCTGCTGGCCGGCCTCCTCGCCGCGATGGTGGTCTTTTCGCGGCGCGCGCAGAAGGTGATGTACGCCCGGCTCGAGGGCCAGGTCGGTGGCGGGTACGCCGCGCTGACCATGCTCCGCCGAGGCTGGACCGTCACCCAGGCCGTCGGTGTCGAGCCGCGCAGCCAGACGCTGGTCCACCGCGTGGTCGGTCCTCCGGGAGTCGTCCTCGTCGGCGAGGGCAACAGCCCGAGCAAGGTGCGCTCGCTCCTGGCCAGCACCAAGCGCACCCACGCCCGCGTCCTGGGCGAGGTGCCGATCACGACCGTCGTCGCCGGCAACGGTGAGGACGAGGTGCCGCTGCCGCAGCTGACCAAGCACGTCACCAAGATCGGCCGCAAGGTCGCCGGCCCCGAGATCACCGACATCCTCAACCGCCTCAAGGCCGTCGACGCCACCCGCGGCACCATGCCGATCCCGAAGGGCCCCGTCCCGACCTCGATGAAGGGCATGCGGGGCAACCTCCGCGGCCGCTGATCCACTTATAGCCGGCGTGCCCGGATCGCGTAGAGAAGCGGGATCCGGGGCGCCTGCTCGGGCAGCCTGAACCAGCCGTCCTCTCCCGCCACCATGGACGGGAAGCGAGGCCACGGCAGTCGTTCGTCCTCGCGTACGACCTCGATCCGCAGGCCCGCGCCGGCGAGGGCGGTGACGACCTCGCCGACCCCGTGACGCCACTCGTACGCCGTCGTGGCGGTGCTCAGGGCCGGGCCGTCGGTGTAGGTGTGGGTCGAGTCCTTCGCGATCGCGCCCCGGCCCGCGAGGTAGTCGTGGCGCAGTTCCAGGGAGTCCTCCCGCCCCGGCTCCGGCACCTCGCCGAGAGCGTCGAGGAGCGGGTGGAACTCGGCCAGGTAGAGGAACCCGCCGGGCTTGAGCAGATCGTGGACGACCCGCGCCCACAGGTCGATGTCGGGTAGATAGCAGACCGCGCCCTTGCCCGTGTAGACGATGTCGAACCGGCCGGCGCCCAGGACCTCGACGGCGTCGTGGACGTCGGCCTCGTGGTAGTCGACGGCCAGCCCGCGCTCGGCGGCGATCCGGCGCGCCGCGGCCACCGCCTCGGCCGAGATGTCCAGCCCGTACGTCACCGCTCCCCGCTGCGCGAACGCCACCGTCTCGGTGCCGAGATGACACTGCAGATGCACGACCTCGCGGCCGGACAGCTCACCGAGGTCGCTCCACTCGTAGTCGGCGAACCACGACGCGGCGGGCCTCGACCCGTCGATGCCGTAGAAGGCGCTGGCGACGTGGATCGGCGTACGAGCGTCCCAGTTGGCCCGGTTGGCCTCGATCTGCCGGGTGATTTCGGGGTCGAGAGTCATGCAGACACGGTCCCACGAACGGCGCAGGGCCGGTCCCCGTTCGGGGACCGGCCCTGCTGCGTACGAACTGGCTGTCAGCCGGCCATGCTCGGCATGTCGGTGACCTGGTCCGCCGGCGGCGCCTCGATGGTCACGTCCTCACCGTGCTTGGACAGGAGCATCTCGACGGTGCCCATGTCGCCCATGCCGACCTCGGCCTTGCGGAGCAAGCCATCGGCGTCGACCCAGATGTCCTGGTCGATCGTCTTGGGCATGCCCTTGGTGCTGTCGGCGCCGAGGCTCTCGGCGAGCCCCGCGGAGTCGACGGTGAAGCTGTAGTGCTTGGTGTCGGTGCCGTCCACCTTCTCCTCGCCCTCGAACTTGGAGGACTTGATCGACTCCTCCATACCCTCGAAGAACGCGAGCGGGTTGCTCATCGACTCCAGGCTGGTGCCGCCCATCTTGGCGAGGTCTTCGGTGCTCGCGGTCACCCACGAGTCGCCCATCATGCCCTTGATGTAGATCTTCTCGTCGACAAGGATCGTCTCCAGATCCATGTTCATCGAGCCACCACTCATCTTCATGGTGGAGTGCTGCGCCGGCGGCTCCTTCTGGATGTCGCCCTCGCCGGTCATCGAGACCGTCTGACCCGACGCCTTAGCGTCCATCTTCGTGGTGAAGTGGGCGGTGTCGATGTCGGTCGCCTTCTTCATCACCTCGGTCATCTCCTCGGCCGAGATCGAGTCACCCTCGCTGGCGCCGCCGGCCCCACCACCGCCACCGCAGGCCACCAGGCCCGAGAGCGATACGGCCAGCACGCCTGCCACAGCGGCGCGGCGCCAGAGGCCACGTGGCCCGAGAGTACGGTTGAGCGTCATTGAGCTTCCCTTCGTGTTTGCCGCTGCTTGCGGCTGACCGGTCAAACCTACCCCCGGATGCCTCTCAACCAACCCGGCGAAACACGTGTCGATAGGTCTGAAGCGTGACGGTTGCCGTACCTGCCGCCAGATCGTGGAGCCCGCGCCGGTCAGGACGGAAGACCAGCGGCGGTACGACGAGGACGACCAGGATCTGACGGGCGATGCTCCGCAGCGGATCGAGCGGGCGTACGTCCGGCTCACCGGCCGTGACCCGCACCGTACGCAGGCGAGTGACGAGCTTGCCGAAGGAGCCGCCGCCGAGCGTGGTGAAGACCGCCGTCTGCACGATGAAGACGACCAGGATCCACAGGTTGTCGGTCGGCCGCGGGTCGACACCGGCTAGCAGCGACCCGAACGGCAGCGCCCGTACGCCGAGGAAGACCGACGCCACCAGCGACGACGCGAGCCAGTCGATGAACAGGGCCAGGACGCGCCTGCCCCAGCTCGCGGTGTCATAAGGCAGAGTGGGCGTCGCAGGAGTGGCGGAACTGGTCACGTCGGTAAGGGTAGGCGGCAACGTCTTGAGGGGTGAGATCCGGGATGGTTGCCGATCAAATCACACAACCTGTTACATGCCTGAAACATTTGCGACACTCCTGTGCAACCGTCCCTTCGTAATTTGCGTGGCACGGTCGGATCCATGAGGGTCCGGCCTCGATCGCGAGAGACCTATCTGGCTCTGCCCGACCGGGTGAGCCAAGGAGGATTGATGTTCAGCACTGACGACGAACTCTTGAAGTTCATCTCTGACGAGGGGGTCGAGTTCGTCGACATCCGTTTCGTCGACCTGCCTGGCGTCCAGCAGCACTTCACGGTGCCCGTGTCGTCGTTCAACCTGGAGCCGATGGCCTTCGACGGTTCGTCGATCCGTGGTTTCCAGACGATCAACGAGTCCGACATGGCGCTCTACCCGGACGTCACGACTGCGTACATCGACCCGTTCCGCGCCGCGAAGACCCTCGCGCTGATGTACTTCGTGCACGACCCGATCACCGGGGAGGCCTACTCTCGCGACCCGCGCAACATCGCTCGCAAGGCCCTGGCGTACCTCGCCTCGACCGGCATCGGTGACACCGCGTTCTTCGCCCCCGAGGCCGAGTTCTTCATCTTCGACAAGGTCGCCTACAGCACCTCCGAGGGCGAGTCGTTCTACAAGATCGACTCCGTCGAGGCCTGGTGGAACTCGGGTGCCGACAAGAACCCCGACGGCTCGGACAACCTGGGCTACAAGACGCGCTACAAGGGCGGCTACTTCCCGGTCTCCCCCACCGACCACTTCGCCGACCTGCGCGACACGATGGTCAAGAACCTCGAGGCCTCCGGCCTGCTCGTCGAGCGCGCCCACCACGAGGTCGGCACCGCCGGCCAGGCCGAGATCAACTACAAGTTCGACACGCTGCTCAAGGCTGCCGACGATGTCATGAAGTTCAAGTACATCGTCAAGAACACCGCCTGGGAGGCCGGCAAGACGGTCACCTTCATGCCGAAGCCCGTCTTCGGTGACAACGGCTCGGGCATGCACGTCCACCAGTCGATCTGGAACGCCGGCGAGCCGCTGTTCTACGACGAGACCGGCTACGGCGGCCTCTCCGACATGGCCCGCTGGTACATCGGCGGCATCCTGAAGCACGCCCCGTCGGTGCTGGCGTTCACCAACCCGACGGTGAACTCCTTCCACCGCCTGGTGCCGGGCTTCGAGGCTCCGATCTCGCTGGTCTACTCCTCGCGCAACCGCTCCGCCGCGGTCCGCATCCCGATCACCGGCACCAACCCGAAGGCCAAGCGCGTCGAGACCCGGTTCCCGGACCCGTCCTCGAACCCGTACCTCGCCTTCTCGGCCCTGCTCCTCGCCGGCATCGACGGTATCCAG
Organism: Nocardioides sp. NBC_00850; assembly: GCF_045207335.1. Lineage (NCBI taxonomy): Bacteria > Bacillati > Actinomycetota > Actinomycetes > Propionibacteriales > Nocardioidaceae > Nocardioides > Nocardioides sp. NBC_00850. The sequence goes on along the minus strand of NZ_CP108845.1, from coordinate 3,252,319 downwards.
AACAAGATCGAGCCGCCCGCTCCGATCGACAAGGACATCTACGAGCTTCCGCCGGACGAGATGGCCGAGATCAACCAGGTGCCGACCTCCCTCGGTGCCGTCCTGTCGGCTCTGGAGAACGACCACGACTTCCTCACCGTGGGCGACGTCTTCACCCCCGACCTGATCGAGACCTGGATCGACTACAAGACCAACGACGAGATCCTCCCGATCCAGCTCCGCCCGCACCCGCACGAGTTCGAGCTCTACTACGACATCTGAGCCGACCGCTCCGCTGTCCGACACCGAAGGCCCCGGGTTTCCCGGGGCCTTCGGCCATTTCGTACGAGCCGGGAGTGACAGGGCGCTGAAAGCGGGATGACAGTCCCGCTTCCTACGGTTGGTCCGCGCGGGCGTTCGAAGCCTGCGGACCATATCTGGACTTCAGGAGGAACAAGCATGTCAAAGATGGGCACGACAGGAATGGGTCTGAAGGCCCGCAGCACAGTCCTGGCTCTGGCACTCGCCGCCGGCGGCTCCGCCATCACGTTGGCGTCCGCTGAATCTGCGTCCGCCGACACCAGCAGGTGCACCATCCGCAATCAGTCCTTCTCGGACTGCGCGAACGTCACCGGGATCGCCTCCGGGAGCTACCTCACCGTCCGCACCGGACCCGGATCGGGCTACGACGCCAAAGACCGTCTGGCCAACGGCAAGCTCGTCGCGGTCTCCTGTTACACGACGGGGACCGTCGTCAACGGCTGGCAGTACTGGGACAGGATCGTCTATGCGAACAGCAGTGGCGTGCTGACCACCGGGTACGTCAGTGACTACTACGTCGACACGGGCCGCCCCTGGGAGTGGGTGCCCCACTGCTGACAGTTCGCTCAGTGCGGCTATCCACTGGCCTCGCCGAGTCGTTGCGCGAGGGTGGATCTGATCTCGGGGTCGGCGTTGTCGACGACGATGAGGGCCCGCTGCCATGCTCCACGGGCTCGCGATCGGTCGCCGAGGTCCTCGGACAGGTCGCCTGCTTGCAGACCGCTGCGGGCAGCACTGACGTGGTCACCGAGGGCTTCGTACTGCTCCGCTCCCCGCTCGGCCGCCGCAAGCGCATCCTCGAGCCGGCCCAGTCGCTGGTACGCCAGGGCTAGGCTGTCCCAGGTGTCGGCCTCGCCCGGACGGTCACCACTGGTCTGCGCGTGCTCGAGCGCGCCCAGACAGGTGGTGAGTGCCCGGTCGAGGTCACCGAGGTGGACGAGATACCAGCCCATGGAGTTCATCGCGCGGCCCAGACCGGCCTCGTCGCCGGTGCCGGTGAACAGCTCCAAAAGCTTCTCCATCCTCGCCACCGCCTCAGCGAACCGGCCTTCCCGGGCACAGGTCCAGGTGTCGTTACGCAGCACATACGAACGGCCGACGTCGTCGCCGATCTGCTCGAAGCCCTCGGAGGCGAGCGCGAAGTGCTCATGGGCGCGGGCGTACTCCCCCAGGCGCGCGAGAGCCTGACCTGCGAGCCGGTGACACTGAGCCACCCCAGCGCGGTCGCCCTTGGCGGCGAGGACGACGACCGCGTGCTCGGCGAGATTCGCCCACGGCCACCACAAGGCCGCTCGCCGGTCGGCATAGTCGACCAAGCACCACACCAGCCGCCAGCCGTACTCCGTATACCCCGTCGTCAGGGCGAGCCAGGCGACCTCCAGCAAGCTCTCGTGCATCGCGATGAACCAGGCCAGCGCCTCGTCATAGCTTGCGACCCGTTCGACGACCACCTGGTCGACCATCGGCGGCAGCGAGATCGGGTACTGCTGCGGATCCATCAGCATCGCCGCCTCGCGAGCCGTGGCCAGATAGTGCCCGAGCACCCCGAGCGCCGCGTGCCGCTTCGCCTCCGGCGACTCCGAGGCACGGAGCAGGTCCACGGCGAGCAATCGGACCAGGTCGTGTTGGACATAGCGCTGCGGCCGACGCTCCTCGACCAGGCTGGCCGCCGCCAACCTGGCCATGGTCGCGCTCGCCTCGGTCAGCGTCACGCCGGCGAGGCTAGCCGTGGCCGCAAGCGAGATCTCCGCCACCCGGTGCAGACCAAGCAACCGGAAGACACGGGCATCCTCGGGCCCCAGCGCGAGATAAGAGGAGCGGATGGCCGCGCGCACGCCGCTGTGTTCATCCGGCCCGCTCAGATTATCGAGACGGCCGCTCTCGGGTCGCAGCTCGCCAGCCAGATCGGACAGCTGGAACGCCGGGTTGGTGGCCGCCCTGGCAGCGACCAGACTCAGTGCCATCGGCAACCGGTCGCAGGTCTCGATGATCTCAGCGACTGCGCCGTCCTCGGCCCCGACACGACGCGCGCCGAGCCGGCGGCTGAGCAGATCACGAGCCTCGTCGCCGCTGAGCGGCCCCAGTCGCACCGTCGAGGCGCCCTCCCGGGAGACCAAGCCGAAGAGCTGGTCCCGACTGGTCACGAGAGCAGCGGCAGTACGTGGCGGAAGCAGCGGTCGAACCTGATCGGCGTCACGCGCATTGTCGAGCACCACGAGCACGCGCCGCTCAGCGATAGTCGAGCGGTAGAGCGTGAGCTGTCGGTGCACGTCGCTGGGCACCTGCTGGGCATCGACGCCGAGCTCGGCCAGCACGAGCCGGAGCGCCTCGCCGAGCGCCATCGGCCGATGGTTGGGATCGAAGCCGCGGAGATCGACGTAGACGACACCATCGGGGAACCTGTCAAAGTGCAGATGCGCCCAGTGCAGCACCAACGCAGTCTTGCCGACCCCGGCGGAGCCCGAGACCACGACGACCGGCGCCTGCTCTCCTGAGGCGATCAGCTCATCGAGACCCGCCAGTGCGTCGGTGCGGCCCACGAAAGTCGATGGTGCCGACGGCGGGACCGGCTTGGTCGCCGCTCCGGAGCGGCGACCGGCGTCCCGGGGGTCGTCGGGAGCGCCGAGCAGGTCGGTGAAGACGGCGTTCAGCTCCGCGCCCGGGCCGATACCGAGCTCGTCGGCGAGCGAGCGGCGTACGTCCTCGTACGCGGCCAGTGCCTCCGCCCGGCGGCCGGCCAGATCCAACAGCCGGAGATGCCTGACCCAGAGCGACTCGCGCAGGGGGTGGTCCTCGAGAGCGACACGGATCCGCTGTGTGAGCTCGGTGATCTCGATCGGATCGGGGAACCGGCTGCCCACCAAGGACAGGTCAGCCACGCGTTCCAGCGTGGACAGATAGCGGTCGGCCAGAGCCGGTGCCTCCCCTACGTAGAGGTCGTCGGAGTCTACGCCGGCGAAGGAAACGCCTCGCCAAAGGCGGATCGCGGACCACAACGTCTCCCCATTGCAAGTGTCTCCGAGCTTGGCCTCCGTCAACCTACGGAACCTGGCGACGTCGATCTGCTCCGCGGCTACGTTCAGCACGTAGGCGCCCGCACGAAAACCGATCGACCCCGGTGGCAGTTGGCCGCGCAGGCGACGTACGACCGTATGAACCGCGGCGCGCACGTGCTGTGGCGGACTCTCACCCCAGACCCGCTGGGCAAGTGCCTCAACCGTCATTGGCTGACCGGGATCCAATGCGAGCGCCGCAAGCAGCACGCGGCCACGACCACGGGGAAGCAGAACTGGTCGGCCGCCGACCGTGACCTCGAAGGCCCCGAGAAGGCTGACCTGCAGGTCGGACGCCGTGCGGTCGACCACCACGCTCCCTTTCAGTCGAGCCGATCCACCGCGACTTTAGCCACTCGAGGTGCGTGCGCAACCACAATTCAGAGCATTCGACTGGCATCCCTCCAGGTCGCTCAGATCCCTCGAAAGGCGCCGCGCTCAGGCGGTCGCGGTCTCCGCCGTCGCCACCCGCCAGCCAGCACGTTCGGGATGCGTACGGATCCCGTCACCGGCGCGCAGAACCGTAACGCGCGTACCCTCGCGAAGGAACCTTCGCAAGGGCACGAGCCGAGGTGCGGCTGACTCCCAACACGGGTTGCCGTCACCCGCCAGCGGCTAACAGATGTCGACGTACCACGTCTTGTACATGATGGTGTCGGGGATCGCCTGGATGATCCCAGGTTGGACACCGAACTTCGCGATCAGGTGGAGGTTCTTGTCATACAAGAGCACGGCCGGGTGGCTGCCATCCTGATTGTTCGCGATGTTCCCCGCGTTCACGAAGGCGAGAGTGTCGCGCCGGACGCAACTGAAGAGCTTGAAAACCGTGTAGAGACCGTTGCCTTCGCCCGCCGAGATGCACGCGTACCCCTCCTCGCAGTTTGAGAGGTAGTGATCTCGCTGGGCACGGGTCCTGTTCTGGATCTTGTCTTCCCCGTACTTCGGCCCGTAGTAGATCGGGGTAATGCTCGGCTCCCAGGCCAGCGGCCCCACACCGACGCCCGACACGCTCCGATTCGGCGCAGATGCAGCGCGCTCCGATGCGGGCTGGGCGGTCGCCGTGGCCGAGGACGTCGGCGCCAGAACCGTCAGCGATGCGATGACAGCGATCGCCGCGAGCCAGCGCCGACGGCCGAACCGTCTCGGTCGGCGCATGCTGCCTGGCAACTGATCGAACTTCATGATTCAGCCCTCCGATTGTGCGTAGTGGTCGGACCAAACGCTAGGTACGGCGGGCGTCAGTTTGCTGTCACCGATCTGTCACGTCCGCTCACCGACAGCACTCTCCTGAGCGATCGCGTCCGGCGCAGGCAGTTGGCGCGGCGCGTCCCGCGCGAAAGTCGGCGTCCTTGTCGCCGTCGCTGGAGCCGCACCCACCGGCGGCCCGCTCGCATGGGCGTACTGGCTGCTGAAGGTCGGCACACGCCTTTGAGCGGCGCCAAGATCGTGAGGGTGAAGTCGTCGCATGTGGCACACCAGTCACACCCGCGCGAGACCTTCGCACTCATCGAGAACGCGATTCGCTCGATCCGCTGAGCGATCCCTCCGAGTCAGGCGCTGGTCCGATCACTCCCTTGCCGGATACGGAGACTCGACCAGCAGCCCGGCGAGGTGGGCGAGGTTGCGAGCCATGGTCTTGGTCGTTCCGGCGGTCTTCTCGGGCGTCGGCTGCTTGTCCTTGTAGTCGACGCCCTGCATGGCCTCACCGACCCAGTAGGTCGAGCCGTTGGCGGGGATGGTGAAGCCGACGTCGCTGAGGGCTTGGCAGAGCTCGGCGGTGACGTGGTGGGCGCCGTCCTCGTTGCCGACGACGCCGATGCCGGCGACCTTGTCGTAGGTCAGCATCCGGGCGGTGTCGTCAATCTCGCTGAGCTCGGCGTCGAGGCGCTCGAGCACCGTCATGCGCCGATCACCGTACGGCCCACCCTCAGGTGCAGGTCCTCGAGCCGGGCGAGCTGGTCGTCGGCGCGGCGGATGAGCTCATCCAGCTGCAGCGGGTCGATACGTGCGTCGTCCTCGGTGGCAGCGCGCAGCAGCTGCCATCCGGCCCGCTTCGCGGTCACCGCGTCACGCAGTGCCTCCAGCTCGAACAGGTCGGAGAGCGGCGAGCGCCGCACAAGCCGTCCGTTCGGCTTGAACCGGCCGGCGAACTCCATCGCGCGCCCCGTCGTGGCGGCGATGCGCGACGGGGTGGCTCCGGTCGCCATGATGATCTGCCGCAGCTGCTCCCGGTCCTCGTTGATCTCGGTCGCCAACTGTCGTACGTGAGCGGCCACGTCGGTGTCGGAGTGCGAGCGGCCGACTCGCTCGAACATCGCGGCCCCGGCGCTGGACCCTGCCCAGTGGTGCTGCAGGTAGGCGTGCAACATGTCGTCGTTCATGGCTGCTCCTTCTCTGGACGTCAGGGACGTAGGGGCGGGAGCTGGCTGCCCGCCTTCGTCGGGATCCCGGAGAGGACAGCCTCGAGCGCGTCCATGGCCGAGTGGCGCGGTCGCCAATCGAGCTCCAGCTCAGCGCGGGCGGTCGACATCAGGGGCAGCTGCATGACCGCGCCCAGCAGGCTGCCGGGGACCTGCGCCAGCCGCGCGTGCCAGGCGGCATCCAGGCCGTGACGCATGGCCGCTGAGGGGACCTCGACCGTTCGAGCACCGAGCAGCTCACCGATCTCGTCGCGGCGGATCACCCCCGTACCAGCCAGGTTGAACGCGCCCGTCACATCGGTGGTCGCCGCGGTGGCCAGAGCCCGGCCGATGTCGCCGGCGTGGACCGCCTGAAAGCGCAGGCCTGCGGGCACCGGCACCATCGGGATCCTCCGACGGTCCATGAGGGCGGGTCTGGCCAGGGCGCCGCCGAAGATGCGCCGTTGCTCGCTGGCCGCCGAGCGCTGGAAGACGAACGCGGGCCGAACCCTGACCAGACGGACCTCGGGGTGGTTGCAGGCGAAGGCGTCCAGAGCACGTTCGACGTACGCCTTCTCCCGGCAGTACGCGGCGGCAGACGCCCCGTCGGTCTCCCAGGTCTCGTCGACCGGATCGTCGTGGTAGACCGGTGAGTAGGCAGCTACCGATGAGGCACACACAAGCGCCGGGACACCTGCCCGGGCCACGGCCTCGAGGACCCGGCGGGTGCCGACCGCGTTGGTGGCCCAGGTCTCTTCGGGGCGGTGTGTGGGCTGGAACTTCCAGGCGAGGTGCACGACCGCGTCGGCGCCCTCCACCACCGGCTCCAGGTTGGCTGTCGACACATCGGCCACCCGCCATTCGACGGAGGCATGGGGGCTGGTCCGAGGGCCGTCCGGGGCTCGGCGCGCGACGGCCACGACCTCGGCGGCCCCGTCCCCGGTGAGTGCCCGGATGGTGGCGCTGCCGAGGTTTCCCGACCCACCGATGACGACCACCTTCATGTTGTCCACGCCCTCCCTGCGGCCGGTCTGCTGTGTGAGCCTCACCGGTACCCACCGCGACCGGGTTCAGCACTGCCGCTCGCCAGGCTTGAATCGCCGGATCCGGGTACCGCAGAGGTGACTCGATCCGAAGGAGGCACATCCATGAAGGCAGTCACCTGGCAAGGACGACGCGACATCCGGGTGGACGACGTCCCCGATCCGCGCATCGTCGAGGACGACGACATCATCGTCGAGATCACCTCGACAGGACTGTGTGGTTCCGACCTGCACCTCTACGAGGTGCTCACCGGGTTCATGACCCCGGGCGACGTGGTCGGGCACGAGCCGATGGGGATCGTGAAAGAGGTCGGTCCCGGGGTTCGCGAGGTGAGCGTCGGCGACCGCGTCGTGGTGCCGTTCAACATCAGCTGCGGCACCTGCTGGATGTGCCGTCACGACCTGCACTCACAGTGCGAGGCCACCCAGAACCGCGACCAGGGCACCGGCGCCAGCCTCTTCGGCTACAGCTCGCTCTACGGCCAGGTCCCGGGCGGCCAGGCGGAGTACCTGCGCGTCCCCTTCGGCAACCAGTTGCCGATCAAGGTCCCGCACGGTCCGCCCGACGACCGGTTCCTCTTCCTCTCCGACGTCCTGCCGACCGCCTGGCAGGCACTCTGGTACGCCGACCCCGACCCGGAGAGCACGGTGCTGGTCCTCGGCGCCGGTCCCATCGGCGACATGGTGAGCCGCTTCGCGCTCGACGCCGGCCACCAGGTCATCAGCGTGGACCGCGAGCCCGAGCGGCTCGCCAGGGTGCGTCAGCGCGGGGCCGAGACGATCGACCTCGAGTCCGGCAAGGTCGCCGAGCGGGTACGCGACCTGACCGATGGACGCGGAGCCGACGCCGTGGTCGACGCCGTGGGGATGGAGGCCCACGGCTCACCGATCGTGGAGGGGATGACCAAGCTGCTGTCCCGAATGCCTGGAGCCGTGAACCGCCCGGTGATGCAGGCAGCCGGCGTCGACCGGATGGCCGCGCTCTTCACAGCCTTCGATGCCGTACGTCGCGGCGGCACCGTCTCGATCGCCGGGGTCTACGGCGGTGCGATGGACCCGTTCCCGATGATGCAGCTCTTCGACAAGCAGGTCAGCATCCGCATGGGCCAGGCCAACGTGCGCGCCTGGACGGAGGACCTGATGCCGTTCCTCGAGGGCGACGACGACCCGCTCGGCGTGGACTCGTTCGCCACCCACCATCTCCCCCTGAGCGAGGCTCCGGAGGCGTACAAATCCTTCCAGGAGAAGTCCGACGGGATGGTGAAGGTCGTCTTCAAGCCCTGAACCGCGCGCGGCGCCGGCTGCCGTTGACCAGGTCGTTGAAGCGGTCCACGGCCCAGATCGCTCTGAGTCCGGCGCCGCTCATCATCATCGGACGCGGGAAGCTGGGCTTCTCCTGCCACAGCGTCTGCAGGTCCTCGTGCCGCTCGCCGTCGACGATCGCGTCGGCGATGAGCGTCCCGATGTACGGCGCCTGGGCCAGGCCGTGACCGTTGCAGGCGATCGAGTAGTAGATGTCGTCGCCGACCTGGCCGGCGAGCGGAAGCCAGGACGAGGTGATCGCGATCCATCCGCCCCATGCGCGGTCGATCGCGACGTCTGCCAGCGATGGGAAGCGCGTGGCGAACGCCCCGGCCAGCTCCTCGACCAGTCCGGGGTCGGGCACCTTCTCCGGGAGCGGATAGCTCGTGCCCCGCTCCAGGCGGCGTACGCCGAACACGATGGTGTTGCGGGGCGTCAGGCGGTAGTTCTCCATGATCGCGTGCTGGGTGACCAGACCCATGCGGCTGGTCCAGCCCAGTGCGGCCAGTCGCTCGGGTGCGATCGGCTCGGTCTCCACCTCGATGACGTAGATCGGCACGGAGAGGTGCTTCGGGGTGATGTCCCACTCCCCCGCGTAGGCGTTCGTGGCGATGACGACCCTGTTCGCCCGAACCCTGCCCTGCGCGGTCGTCAGCACGACCTCGCCCCCGTCGCGCGTGACGTCGGTGACCTTGGTCTGCTCGAAGACCCGCGCGGAGGAGTCGAGCAGCACCCGTCGCATGCCGAGGACGAACTTGCCCGGGTTCATCATCCCGCCGACGAGCTCGCGCATCCCACCCACCAGGCCGCGCGGGATCCCGAGCTCCGCAGCTGTGCCGACCTCCACGTGGCCGCCGGCCCGGGTCACGATCTTGGCGACCCGGCGCACCCGCCCCATCTGACCGCGCGAGATCGCGGCGAACGCGTTGCCGGTCGCCTCGTAGTCGCAGTCGATGTCGTGCTTGGCGATGAAGTCCTCGACGTGGTGGGCGGCGTGCTCGGCCAGCCGCATCATGCCCGGCATCTTCTTGCGCGACAGCAGGTTGAGCAGCTGGAGATCGCCGCCCGGCGCACCCGCCAGCTGCCCCGCGTTGCGCGAGCTGGCGCCGTGGCCGCAGAACTCGGCCTCCAGGAGCACGACGTCCTGACCGCGCTCGACGAGCCGCAGCGCGGTCGACATCCCGTTGATGCCTCCGCCGATGACGACGACCTCGCACTCGAGGTCACCGTCGAGGGCGCCCTGGACGTCGGTCGGTGGGTCGACCCACCCGGTGAAGGCGGTGTAGGTGACGTGGTCGGTGTTCATGCGCGGACCACCTTGTGAGCGTCGCCGGCCGGCTCGATGCCCGTGGCGACGTTGTGGTCGTGCAAGGCACCGTAGGCGCGGTAGTAGACGAACATCTGGAAGCCCCAGGTGCTGAGCGCCAGGATGTAGAAGACCGTGCGGTGCGCATCGTCCGGGAACGGGAAGAAGTCGTACATGAGGGCGATCGCCGTCGCCGCGGCGCTCGCCAGGCCGGCCGCGACCGCGTGGCCCCTGGCACCGATGGTCCACAGACGCCACGAGAAGTAGGCGAGGAACGCGGTCGTGAGCAGGTTGGCGGCCAGGTAGTACGACGCAGGTCCGACGTGGAGCTCGTGGCCGCGGAACTGCTGCAGGTAGAGTCCCGCGGCGATCGCGAGCCCGAAGACGCCGACCTCGACCGTCACGCTCGGCTTGTAGCGGTGGGTCACACGCATCAGGCCGAGGACGGCGATCAACGTGATGCCCACCGACCGCGAGAAGGCGTCGAAGAAGTAGGCGATGTCGTACAGGACGTGGCCCTCGTCGCCGCTGATGAGCGACCAGAGCAGGAAGTTCGAGCCCGACGTGGCGACGACCATCCACTCCAGGCCGAGCAGGTAGTTGTCGTAGCGCCGGATGAACTTCCATCCGTAGGTGAAGCCGACGACGATCATCCACAGATCGGCCAGCAGGAAGAGCAGCTCTTTCATGTCATTTCCTTCAGGTGAGATGGAGGGAGCGGATCAGGCAGCGACCCGGCCGGTACGCCGGCGCGAGCGGGCGTTCGAGACCAGCACGGTCAGCACGACGGCCAGGGCCAGGGCGCCCGAGAGCCAGTAGCCGACGGCGTAGAGGCCTTGTGCCGCGACCTCGAGAGATGTTCCGGGGACAGGCACCAGCGAGGCGCTGAGGTCGGCACTGACGAGCGCCGTCCCGAAGGCGAAGCCGACGGCCATGAAGGTGCCGGCGACGCCGGCGGCCATACCGGCCTTCTCCTCGGGCACGGCCGACTGCACCAGGGTGAAGCCGGCGGCGTACCCGATGCTGCAGCCCAGGCCCATGACGGCGGCGCCGACCAGGTAGTGCCACTGCTGGTCGTGGAACATCGCCAGCCAGGCGAGGCCCGCGGCGCTGATGAGGGCGCCCACGACGAACACCGGCACGCCGCGGCCGTTGGCGACGGGACGGTCGACCGCCGCACCACCGACCAGGAACGTCACCGCGAAGGGCACCATCAGCCAGCCGGTCTGGAGGGCCGAGAGCCCGAGGCCGTACGCGTCGACCGGGCGGAGGGCCTCGGGAATGACCTGCGCGTAGGTGCTGAGCAGGAGCAGGAAGGCCGAGTTCACCGCTGCGAACAGGGCGATGGACAGGCACGAGGCGGTGACCAGCGGCGTACGCATCAGGGCCACGTCGAAGACGGCTGTCGACGACCGGCGCTGGGCGCGCATCCAGGCGATGCCGCCGACGATGCCGATCGCCAGCGGGATCAGGGCCGCGTTGCCCCAGACGAGTCCCTGGGTCAGGGTCAGCAGGATCGCCGCGACCCAGCCGATCATCCAGACCGTGCCGACCACACCGATCCGGCCGGTGCGCTCGGCCGGCGGGGCGTGCGGGACCAGGAGGTACGTCGCGAGGGTGGTCGCAGCGCAGGCGGCGGTGAGGATGACGAAGAAGCTGCGCAGGGACAGGGTCTCGACGATCAGGCCGCCGCCGATCATGCCGACGACGATGCCGGCGCCGGTGGCGATCACCAGGACGGCGACGCCGATGGTGATGCCGGACTCGCCGAGGTTGCGTCGCAGGAAGCCCAGCGGCAGCAGCTGCGCAGCGCAGCCGAAGCCCATCAGAGTGCAACCGGCCAAGAGCGTCGGGTATGAGTCGCCGATCGCCGGGACCGCCGCGCCGACGGCGAGGAAGGCGGACGCGGCGACGGATGCGTTCCGGTCGCCATGCAGGTCGGCGAGGCGCGGCAGCAGGATGAATCCCGCTCCCCCGCCGAGCGTCAGGGCGGTGTAGAGCCAGGTTGTCTCGGCGACCGTGGCGAGCCCGTACTGCGCCTGGATCACCGGCAGCAGCGGCGGAAGGATGAAGATCACGGCGTTGGTCAGCACGACCATCAGCGCGCCGATGCCGATGAGCAGACCCTTGTCGGGCCCGTGTCCTGCCGTCGCCCGGCGACGTGCTGCCGCTTGCTGGTTGATCTGCGCCATGGGTTGTCTCCGATCCGGGGATGTGTGATCCGGCTCATACGCTACGGCTTAGTTAGTCATGTGATCAAGATCTATGACTAAGATGTTTGACTAAGTTTTTCCTGGCGGGGATTCCGGAGGCCGCGCTGATATAGTCGGCGTGACTTAATCAAGCGCCTAACTCAGTGGAGGCGCACGGACACCCTCGGAGGACTGATGGCACGCATCCCCGTCGCCCAGCGACGTCGCGACTTCATCGAGGCCGCCGTCGAGGTCATCGCCGCCCACGGCATCGACGGCGCGACGACGCGCCGCATCGCCGAGCAGGCCAAGGCCAACGTGGCGATGCTGCACTACTGCTACGACTCGAAGGAGGACCTCTTCGCGGACGTCTACACCTTCGTGGCCGGCAAGTACCGCGAGGTCATCGAAGGGAGCGACCCGCACACCACGCTCCCCGACGCGGCCCGGCAGATCCTGCGCGGCGTGATGGAGTGCTACCTCGACTCGCCCAGCTTCACCGCCGCGACCTTCGAGCTCGTCAACTGGGCCCGGCGTCAGCACGGCGACCGCGGCATCGCGGTCTACGACCAGGCGTTCGACACGGTGCGCAAGGCGCTGCAGGAGGCATCCGCCGACGACCCGGTCACGCCGGAGGTCATCGACGAGGCCACCTACGTCCTGGCCACCCTCGCCGACGGATTCGGCGTCAACTGGCTGACGTACGGCGACGCCTCCGTCGCCCGGGCACAGATGGACCTCAACTGCTCCGTGCTCGACACCTGGCTGGCGACCCGGCTCGCGGCGACGCCGGCCAAGGCCTGATCGGCGTCGCCGCGCCGGCGATCACAGCGGCAGGTCCGGGGAGTCCACACCGACGACCCGGTCGCCGCAGAAGACGCGTACGGACTCGGCCGGGCCATGGCCACCGATGCCGGCCGGGCCCCAGAAGCTCTGGGCCGAGTCGTCGCCGAGGTCGGCGATCTTGGCGCCGTTGACCCGCACCTCACCGGCCACGATGCGCGAGCCGACCTCGATGGCGCGGTCGGTGTCGGTGCCGAACACGTAGGCGTCCAGGCCCGAGGGATGGGCGTTCGCGATCCGCAGCGCCTCCTCGTCGGAGTCCACGGCGTGCAGCGAGACGAGCGGACCGAACAGCTCGGCCGTCGCCCGGCGCGGATCGGCACCAGAGGCGACGGTCGGCGAGAGGAAGTAGCCGCCGAGCTCGGGGAGAGCTGCGGGCTGGTGGATCCTCGCCCCGAGCTCACGCAACCCCGCGATGCGGTTCTGCAGGGTCTGGAAGTGCGGCCCGTTCGAGATCGGTCCGACCTGGGTGTCCTCGTCCAGTGAGTGGCCGACGGTGAGCTTGGAGATCCGCTCGGTCAGCGCGTCCAGCAGGGGGTCGACCAGGCTGCGGTGGGCGAGGATCTTGCCGGGCCCCTCGCACCACTGACCGTTGAGCTTGGTCATGCCGTCGAGGATGCCGTCGGCGGTGACGTCGAGATCGGCGTCGTCGAGCACGAGCACCGGGTTGTTGCCGCCGAGCTCCAGCTGCAGCACCTTGAAGTCCTCCGCCGCCGCGCGGGCGATGGCGCGCCCAGCTCCCGGTCCGCCGGTGAACGAGACGACCTTGATCCGTGGGTCGGCGGTCAGTCGCGCGCCGACCTCACCGGTGCCGTGGACCAGCTGCAGCGCACCCGATGGGAGGCCGGCCTCCACGAAGCACTCGACCACGATCTGGGCGCTGCCCGGCGCATGCTCCGAGGGCTTGAGGATCACCGGGCAGCCGGCCGCGACGGCGCTGACGACCTTGGCGGCCGGGATGAAGCTCGGCCCGTTCCACGGGGTGAGGATCGCCGCCGGCCCCCACGGCACCTTGTAGAGGCGTACGTCGCGGCCACCGGCCGCCAGGGCGGTGACCCGCGGGATCTCCCGCAGGTCAGCGGCCGTGGCCCGGATGCGGTAGGGCAGGAAGGACGCCACCGTGCGGGTGGCGCTGATCGGCGTACCGCTGGTGAGCGCATCCGTGCGCGCGATGTCCTCGGTCCTGCTCTCCAGGAGCTCGGCGACGCGCTCGAGCATCTCGGCCCGCTCGTGCCGGGCCTCCTCGTCCCAGCGGCCGACGTCGTACGCCCGTTCCGCCTGCCGCAGGGCGCGCTCGACGTCGTCGAGCGGAGTGCTGACGGTCCGGTGGACGGGCTCGAGCGTGTTGGGGTCGAGGTTCCACGCGTCGTCGACCGTGGTGCATTCGCTCCACTCGTCGGCGATGTAGTTGACCGGCTGAGCGATGGTGATCTCTTTGCTGGACATCAGGCTTCCTCTACGGATTCGTGGGTCGGGACTGGAGGTCGACGACGATGCGGGTGACATCACCGGACTTCATCGCCTCGAAGCCCTCGTTGATCTCGGCGAAGGGGACGACCCGGGTCACCATCTCGTCGAGGAGGAGGCGTCCCTGCTGGTAGAGCCGGGCGAACTGGGCGATGTCCTCTCGCGCCTGGCCCGATCCCATGTAGGAGCCGATGAGCCGCTTCTCCTCGAAGAAGAAGTCCAGGGCAGGCACGCTGATCTCGGTGCCTGCCGGCGCGATGCCGACGAGGCACGCGGTGCCCATTGGCCGCAGGAGGGCGAGTGCGGTCTCCGCCGTCCGGGCGGAGCCGACCGCCTCGAACGAGTAGTCGACGCCGTCGCCGAGCTGGCGGCGGAGCTCGGCGACCGTGTCGCCGTCGCCGCCGTTGATGACGTGGGTGGCGCCGTACGTCCGGGCGGCCTTGAGCCGGTCCTCATCCAGGTCGATGGCGACGATCGCCGACGCCCCTGCGAGGCGGGCGCCCTGGATGATCGCCGACCCGACGCCACCGCAGCCGACGACGGCGACGGTGCTGCCCGGGCGCACCTGAGCGCCACGGAAGACGGCGCCGACGCCGGTGACGATGCAGCAGGACAGCAGGCACCCGACGTGCAGAGGGACGTCGTCCGGCAGTCGTACGAGCGCGCTCTCCCGCAGCAGGATGTGCTGCGAGAACGCTCCGATGGCGGCGAGCCGCTCGATCGGCCGCCCGTCGAGCGTCTCGAACGCGGAGCGTTGCCGACGGCGTACGTCGTCAAGGCGCAGACACTGGGTCGACCGACCGGCGTCGCAGTTCACGCACCCGCCGCAGGAGGGGGTAAGGGCGCCGGTGACCCGGTCGCCGGGACGCAACGAGGTCACGGCCGAGCCGACCGACTCGACCACACCGGCCACCTCGTGTCCGACGACGACCGGGACGTCCGTCGGCACGGTCCCCGTCATGTAGTGGAGGTCGCTGTGGCACAGCCCCGCGTGACTGACCGCGACCCGGACCTCGTGCGGCTCGGGGTCGTCGACGCGGATGTCGGTGAGCTCCAGCGGTGCTCCGATCTCGTTCAGCACGGCAGCTCGGGTGGTGATCATGCGGTGGTCTCCCTCGTGTTCCAGAAGCCGGCGACGCCGGCAGTGAGCAGTCCGCTCGCCCAGGCCTCGTGGGCGGCGTGGTCCTCGCGCTCGAAGGCGGCCTCGACCTCAGCGGGCAGGGGCCGCAGCAGCGCGAGGTGGAGCGCCGTGGTGTTCCCCTCGGGGGTCCAGGCGTGCACGGTGTCGACGGCGCGCTCGATCAGCTGGTCGGGCTCGACCACCTCGTCGAGCAGACCGATCCGCAGCGCCTCCGCCGATGGGACCCGAGGGGACCCGAGGACCATGCGCATCGCGTGGTTGCCGACCAGGCGCCGGAGCAACAGGCTGGTCGCGTTGGAGATGGTGAGGCCGCGGGCGTTCTCGGGCTGGAAGTACTCGGTCACCGGAGTGCCGATCCGGGCATCGCAGCACAGGGTGATCTCGGAGGCGCCGCCGACGGCGATGCCGTTGACCGCCGCGACCACGGGGACCCGTGTCTGCAGGATCGCGCGGGTGACGTCGTGGAAGCTCTCGAAGGCCTCATGGACCTCGGCCTCCGTGGTCGGCGCATGCTGCAGGTCCTCTCCGGCGGAGAAGGCACGGCCACGCCCGGTGAGGACGATGCCACGGACGGTCTCGCCGGTTCCGTGCTCACGCACCAGCGCTGCCAGGCGCAGCCGCATGTCGACGGTGAGGGCGTTGAGCTTCTCGGGGCGGTCGAGGGTGAGCACCGCGACGTCGCGTACGACGGCGACGTCGATGTGATCGGCACCGTTTGCGTGGATGGTCATGGTCAGCTCCTCGGTCGGGCGAAGTCATAGGTGGTGCCGGGCTCGGCGGCTGCCCGGGCCTTGAGCGCGGGCTTCGAGACCCGCTCGGACGGCGTGCGCGGCAGATCGGCGACGAACTCGACGTACCTGGGCACCTTGAACCGAGCGAGCTGGGCACCCGCGCGTTCGAGGAGCTCCTGCGCTGTGGCTCGGTCGCCCGGCACCCCTTCCCTGAGCTGGACGAAGGCCTTGACCTCCTCGCCCAGGACCTCGTCGGGGACGGCGACGACGGCCGCCGCGACGATCCGCTCGTCTCTCTCGAGGACGGCCTCGACCTCGGCACAGGCGATGTTCTCGCCACCGCGCCGCACCATGTCCTTGAGCCGACCGACCAGCTGGATGCCGCCGTCCGGACGGCGGACGACAAGGTCGCCGGTGTGGAGCCAGCCATCACGCAGCGCGTTGGCGGTGGCCTCGGGACGGTTCCAGTAGCCGCCCATCATCGGCTGCCCGGAGATGACGAGCTCGCCCGGCTCACCGGGCGGGACCTCCTCGCCCGGCTCGACCGGATCCTCGACGCGCACCTGCTTGGTCGGCACCGGCCGCCCCAGGCTGCCGCTGCCCACGGCGGCGGCGTCGTCGAACGAGCTGACCAGGTCGATCCCCGACTCGGTCATCCCGTAGACCTCGCGCCACGGCGCACCCCACCGCTCCTCGAGCTGGGCGTGGAGCGCGACCGGGATGCCCGAGCAGAGCACCATGCGAAGGTCGTTCTCCCGGTCCTCGGCCGTGGGCGGCTGCTTGAACAGCAGGGTGGGCATCGAGCCGAGGACGTAGAAGAAGGTCGCCCGGTGGCGGCGTACGTCGGCTATGAACGTCGAGGCGGAGAAGCGCGGCAGCATGACCAGCGGGGCACCGAGCGTCAGGGCGAGTGCTGTGTTCCACTGCGGGTCCATGTAGGAGAACGGCTGCGAGGTGAGGAGTACGTCCTCGGCCCCGAGCCCGGTGGCGGCGGCGCAGATCCAGCCCAGGCGGACCCAGTAGTCGTGGCTGAGCATGCATGCCTTCGGGAACCCGGTGGTGCCCGAGGTGTACTGCAGGTTCGCGAGTGTCTCGGCGGCGACCGGCACCTCGGGCACCGTGACCGGGAAGCGCTCGGACCCGTCATCGGGGACCTCGACGACACGGACTCCGGCCAGTTCGGGCTCCTCGGTCAGCACCTCGGCGACCAGGCCAGAACGCTCGGGGTCTGTGAAGACGACGCGGGCACCCGAGTCCTTCAGGACGAAGGCGAGGTCGGATCGCTGGTAGGCGCAGTTGACCGGCACGGCGACCGCACCGGCCTTCAGCACGGCCAGCCATGCCACCGGCCAGTGCACGATGTTCGGGAGCATGATCGCGACTCGGTCGCCCGGGCTTACCTCGTCGACCTCGATCAGCCGGTGGGCCAGCCGGGAGGTCCAGGCGTCGATCTCGGCGAAGCTCCACGACCGCTCACCGAAGCGCAGGAACTCCCGGTCTCCCGAGTCCTGGGCTCGCTGCGCCAGCAACTGGCTCAGCGTCGGAACGGCGGGATCGTCCTTCATCCGGCCGGCCTCGACGACCGGCCCGGTCGTGACGTACGTGTTCACTGGGGGCTCCTCTGCTCTCGCCCGGCGAGTTCGTGGTTCGCGAGCCGCTGCGCCGCCTGCTCGACGACCCACGTCAGCGCCGGGTCGTTGCTCTTCATCCACTCCGGATGCCACTGGACGCCGAGGACCGGGCGTCCCGGGACCTCGATCGCCTCGACCACGCCGTCATCGGCCCGACCGGTCACGACGACCCGGGCGCCGCACCTGTCGACGGCCTGGTGGTGCCAGGAGTTGGTGATCGCGTCCTTGCCGAACAGGTCGGTGGCGATCGAGCCCTGCGTGAAGGTGACGACATGGTCGACGGTGCCGTCCGTGGGCGCGATCTCGGCCGAGAGGTGGCTCACCGGACCGTCCGGAAGATGAGGCACGAGGGTGCCGCCGAGCGCGACGTTGAGCACCTGCAGGCCACGACACACGCCGAGCACCGGGATCCCCCGGTCGATCGCCGCGCGGACGAGCGCGATCTCGTACGTGTCCCGCTCGGCGTCGTGCACCATCGGGTTCGTGCGGGGGTCGATGTCGCGCACCACGGAGGTGTCTCCGCCCCAGCAGGCGGGGTGTACGTCCTGACCCCCGGTGATCACGACACCCGAGAGCCAGGCGCAGACGGCCGCCACGTCGGTGTCGTAGGAGAGGTGCACGGGCAGCCCACCGGCCTCGGCGATCCGGGTCGCGAAGTCCGACATCGAGGTGTCGATACAGCGGTCGCCGTAGCGCGGGTCGGCTCCGTTGAGCACGGACAGCTGGAACCGGCGTCCGGTGATGCCGATCAGTGGCCGCAGCACCCCGGCCTCGTCGCGCGCGCTCACGGAAACTCGAAGTATCGCTGGGACTCCCACGCGGAGAGGTCGGCGAACGGGTCGCCGCCCTTGGTGTGGAACTCCATCCACTCCCATCGGCGGGAGGCGACCCAGAAGTCCACGAACTCGTCGCCGAGGTACTCGCGAAGCAGCGGATCGGCGTCCAGCGCCGCGCCGGCCTTCGACATCGTGTCGGGGATCCGCCTCACTCCAGCGCTCTCGGGGAGGCACCAGGCCATGTCCGTGACCTGCTCGGGCGGCTCGATCCGTCGCTCGATCCCGGCCAGCACTCCAGCCAGCACGCCGGCTAGCGCCAGGTAGGGGTTCACGTCGGCGCCCGGGAGCCGGTACTCGAGACGCGAGTACTTGGGGTGGCCGGTGATGGCCCGCACCGCGGCGGTCTTGTTGTTCACGCCCCAGCTCACCGTCGTCGGCGGCCCGGTCAGGTCGACCAGCCGTCGGTACGAGGTGATCTGCGGCAGCGCGATCGAGGTGTTGCCCTCCATCGTGGCGAGCAGCCCGCCGACCGCATGCCGCATCAGCTCCGACGGTCCGTCCTCGGCGAAGAACCGGTTCACGCCGTCGCTCTGGAGCGAGAGGTTGATGTGCGCCCCCTGGCCGAAGCCAGCGGTCGGCTTGGCCATGAACGAGACCGTGTGGCCACGCTCGAAGGCGACCTCGCGCATCACCTGGCGGGTACGCGCCCAGCTGTCGCCCAGCTCGACCGGGTCGGTCGGCGCGAGGTTGAGCTCGGTCTGGCCAGGCGCGGCCTCGTCGGTCCAGGCCTCCCATGCGATACCGACGCGGTCGAGGCGCTCGACGACCGCCTCCATGTAGTCGACCCAGTCCTTGGACCGGGCGAGGTGGTACGTCGCCCCGGTGCTCCCGCCGAGCGGAGTGAGGTCCCGATACCCGCGTGCCCTGGCCTCCTGGACGGACTCCTCGAAGAGTGTCGCCTCGATCTCGACGGCCACGGTGGCGGCGTACCCGTTGTCGGCGAGGCCGGCCACCAGCTTCCGCACGAGGTTGCGCGGACAGATCGGGACCGGGGTGCCGTCCTTGAGCCAGTAGTCACCGATCACCGAGTCCAGACCGGGCTTCCACTCCACCAGGGTCGACATGTCCGGGACCATCTGGATGTCGTAGAGGTTGCCTCGCCACTCCGGGAAGGCGTCGCCGAGGACGATCTCGTTGTTGAGGTCGATGGCGAACAGGATGTCGGCGAAGGCGAAGCCGGCGTTCTTTCCGGCTTCGAACTTCTGCGGCGAGACGTTCTTGCCGAGGAGGCTGCCCTCGTGGTTCGTGGCCTCGAGGCGTACGGCCCCTCGGACTTGTGCGAGCTCAGACATCGAACCGGACCTTCCAAGATGCGGCCGTCATGACGGACAGCTGGGACAAGGTGCCCTGGACCTGCACGCCTGCGGTCAGGGAGACGAGGAAGTCGTCGGCGCCGCTGAAGACGCCGGCGATGAGGTCGGCGGGACCGGCGACCAGGTACGTCGTCGTCCCCTCCCCGAACCGGTCCCGCTCGGTGCCGTCCGGCCCAGCAGCCTCCACGAGCAGGACGTCGGGGATTCCGGCGATGTCGCGGGTCATCTCCCAGAACCGCTCGGCCGCCTCGCGCCAGTGCGGCAACGGTGGGCGCAGTGCGCGCAGGACACGCG
The DNA here is from genome assembly GCF_045207335.1 of Nocardioides sp. NBC_00850. NCBI lineage: Bacteria > Bacillati > Actinomycetota > Actinomycetes > Propionibacteriales > Nocardioidaceae > Nocardioides > Nocardioides sp. NBC_00850. The sequence continues at coordinate 3,232,468 of NZ_CP108845.1, read as the reverse complement.
CTGCCAGGTCGGCGTCACCGACCGGATCCTGGGTCGGCGCGAACCGGGCGTGGAGGTCGACCACGAGTGTCGCGTCAGGCTCGACGAAGACTCCGCTGGTCACCTCCACGGCACCGTCGCCGAGCACGATGGTCGCCGTCTGCGGGGTGTCGTGGGATCGGATCGCGACGGTGCCGGCAAGGCCGGCAGTCAGATCCTCGGCAGTTCGCTCCGGTCCTGAGGCTCGGCTCAGGGTGCGCCCGATCAGGCGGACCAGCGGCGTCGCGTCGTCCTCGATCGCGATGCGTATCGCGTCGAAGCGCTCGCTCGGCGCCTCGATCGTCGTGCTCTCGGTCATCTCTAGGCCTTCCTGACTGATCGGCCGACGTCATTCTTAGTCACATGACTCAATCGGTTGGCTAAGATGGTGGACCCGAAGAACTCCCTTGTCAACCACCCGGGCGAGATCGACCGATCAGCGAGCAACGCCGCCCGAACCCTTGACGCACCGTGATCCCTGACACACACTTAGTCATACGACATAATCAAATGACTAACTTTGCTTCGGCAGAAGGGATCAGGACATGACGACCAGCAGCGCGTCTCCCGGCGGGCCGGTCGCACCGGAGGACGCTCCTCCTGTCGACCGCCTCGACCGGGGCCATCTCAGCCGCAATCAGCTCGTCGCGCTGGCGCTTGCGTCGTACGTCCCGCCCGTCGGGCTGGCCTCGGTCCCGGCCCTCGTGCTCGTCACCGCCGGCAACGGCAGCTGGCTGGGCGCTCTGATCGCGGCCGTCGCCACGAGCCTCGTCGGGCTCTCGGTCATCGCCTTCGCCCGACGCTACGTAGTCACCGGATCGATCTACTCCTACCTGCCGCACGTCTTCGGCCCGTGGGCTCGGATCTTGGCGGGCGCCGCGCTCTTCCTCGGCTACGTCGCGCAGATCGGCGCGATCGCTTTCCTGGTGGGCCTCTTCTCCGGCAGCTTCCTGCTCTCCCTCGGATTCGAGGCGAGCTTCGACGTCGGCGTGCAGATGCTGATCTACAGCGCCGCCGTGCTGATCGCCGGAACGATCGCCTACCGGGGGCTGGACACCTCGGTGCGTACGGCGGTCACACTGGCCGTCATCTCCGTGCCGCTGATGCTGGTCATCACCGTGGCCGCCGCCGCCAGCGCGGGCCTCGATCTCGGTGCCCAGCTGTCCCTCGAGGGAGCCACACCGAGCGGCATCTTCCAAGGGGTCGCCGCAGGCGCCGTCTTCCTCGTCGGCTTCGAGAGCAGCACGGCGCTCGCCGCCGAGACCCGGGACGCCCGACGATCCGTATCGCTCGCGGTCATGTGCGTGCCGGTCGGCCTGGGCGCGCTGTACGTCGTGGCCACCCTGCTTCAGGTGCCCGCCCTCGTCGCCGCGAGCGACGCACTTGCAGCCGGCACCTCCCCCGCCGCCGCGCTCGCCGTCGAGGGCGGGCTCGGCAGCAGGGTGGCGAGCGCGACCGACCTGGTGCTCGCGGTCGCGACCTTCGCTGCCCTCATCGGGTTCGTCAACTACGGCTCACGATTCGTCGCGACCCTCGCTGCCGACGGCCTGCTGCCCGCCCGCGCCGGCCGGATCCACCCGCGCCACCACAGCCCCGCTGTCGCCGTCCTCACGATCTGCGCCCTCGGCCTGGGAGCGATCCTGGTCATGGTCGCGCTCAACCCCGACGACATCGTCGGCGTCTACAACTCGGTCGCGACGCTCATCGTCTACTTCTGGGTCGTCCCGTACCTGCTCATCTGTGCCGGCGCCCTGCGACTGCTCAGCCGCGAGGGACGGCTCAGCCCGCTCACCGTCGTCGGCGCCGGCCTCGGCGCCGCCGCGATGGCGTGGATGTACCTCAACGGCCTCGTCAACCCACCGGCCCCACCGCTCGACGCGATGTCGTACGTCGCGGTCGTGGCAGTGGCAGGGGTGTTCGTGGCATTCCTCGCCGTTGACCGCCTCGCCCGCGCCCGTCGTACCGCCAGTCACCAGACCCACCACTGAGAAGGAAGTGCAGCAATGAACCAGACCATCGCGACGGAGTACGCCGACATCGTCGTCATCGGCGCCGGCCTCTCCGGCATCGGCGTGGCGAAGCACCTGACGGAGGCGTTCCCCGACAAGGACTTCCTCCTGCTCGAGGCCCGCGCCTCGGTCGGCGGCACCTGGGACCTGTTCCGCTACCCGGGCATCCGCTCCGACGACTCGGTGCACACCTACGGCTACGACTTCAAGCCGTGGCTGCACAAGGAGGCGATCGCCGGCGGTGACCTGATCCGCGGGTATATCCGGGAGACCGTCGACGAGTTCGGGCTGGACAAGAGCCTTCGCCTGGGTCACAAGGTCACCGCTGCCGACTGGTCCAGCGAGGACGCGGAATGGACCCTGCACGTCACCGTGACCGACGAGGCGGGCAACGAGTCCGAGAAGGTCGTCCGGGCCGGGTTCGTCTTCAGCGGCACCGGCTACTACAACTACGACGAGGGCTTCGAGCCGCGGTTCGAGGGCCGCGAGGACTTCCAGGGCGACATCCTCCACCCGCAGCACTGGCCCGAGGACTACGACTACAGCGGCAAGCGCGTGGTCATCATCGGCAGCGGTGCGACCGCCGTGACGATGCTTCCCGCGATGCTGACCGGCGAGGGAGCGGCCGGCCACGTCACCATGCTCCAGCGCACCCCGAGCTACGTCGCGTCGATGCCCCAGGTGGACAAGATCGCCCAGTTCCTGCTGAAGGTCTTCGGCAAGAAGCTCGGGTACCGCCTCACGCGGTTCAAGAACATCTGGCGCGACCACTTCCTCGTGACGACGCTGGTGAAGTTCCCGAACTTCGGGCGCAAGCTCCTGCGCAGTATGACCGCCAAGGAGCTCCCGAAGGGGTTCGACGTCGACACCCACTTCGCGCCGCCGTACAACCCGTGGGAGCAGCGTCTCTGTGCGACCCCCGACGGCGACTTCTTCGAGGCGATCCGCGACGGGAGCGCCGACGTCGTGACCGACCAGATCGAGCGGTTCGTCCCCGAGGGCATCCTGCTCGAGTCCGGCAAGAAGCTCGAGGCCGACATCATCGTCACCGCGACCGGCCTGGTCATGCAGATGCTGGGCGGCATCCAGCCGACCGTGGACGGCGCCCCGGTCAAGATCGCTGACCAGGTGCTCTACCGCGGCTCCCTGATCTCCGGCGTTCCCAACTGGGCGATGATGCTCGGCTTCACCAAGGCGACCTGGACCCTCCGCATCCGCAACGTCGCCCGCCTCGCCATCGAGCTGATCCGCGAGATGGACAGGAAGGGCTACGACATCGCCCTGCCCGTCGCGCCGGAGGGCATGCCCAAGCAGGACCTCTTCGACCTCTCGGCCGGCTACATGCAGCGGGCCCGGGCGGAGCTCCCGCGCCAGGGCACCGGCCTGCCCTGGCAGATGCACACGACCTTCGTCAAGGACAACCGACTCTTCAAGGGGAAGCTGCTCGACCAGGACATCCAGTTCTCCGAGAAGCGCTCGGCCCCGCACCTGACCAGCGTCGAGGTTGCCTCATGAGCGGGGAACACTTCACATTGAGCCAGCGCTTCCAGCGGGCCTTCCTCGTCTTCCTGAGCCGTCTGCCAGCGAGCCTGCAGCGGATGCTGGCGCGGACCGCGACCAACACGGCCGGCGACACCATGGCGCCCGACGTCGCCCTTCTCATGAAGCTGGGCGAGTCCGGACCGGACTACAGCGACCTTCCGCCCGCTGAGGCCCGCGCCACGACAGAGCGTGACCTGATCCTCTTCGCGTCCCGCGTCGAGCCGTGCGCCGTCGAGGAGGAGATCGAGGTCTCGGACGAGGTCCAGCTCACCCGCTACAGCAACGGCACCCCGTCGCGAGGGCTGATCCTCTTCTTCCACGGTGGAGGCTTCGTGATCGGCAGCCGCGCCAGCTACACCGCCCCGGCGCGCATGTTCGCGCACGGCACCGGAGCAGACGTCGTGTCGGTCGAGTACCGCTTGGCGCCGGACGCGCCCTTCCCGGCAGCACAGGACGACGCGGTCGCTGCCTGGCGGTACGTCGTCGAGCACGCTGCGGACTGGGGCGTGGACCCGCATCGCATCGTCGTCGCCGGAGAGAGCGCCGGCGGCAACATCGCCGCCGTCCTGTGCCAGCAGGTGCGGGGCGAGGACGCGCAGCCCATGCTCCAAGTGCTCATCCAGCCGGTGACCGATCTGGTGGAGCACCGCCCCTCCCAGGACGAGTTCGCGGGATCCCCCGCGCTGTCGGCCAAGCAGGTCGCCTGGTTCGTCAAGAACTACCTGCCGGAGGGGACCGATCCGGCGGACTCGCGCGTCTCACCGTACCGGGCCTCCAGCCTGGCCGGACTTCCACCCGCGATCGTCAACCTGGCTGGGTTCGACCCGCTCCACGACGACGGGCTCGCGTACGCGACCGCGCTTCTGGAGGCCGGCGTCCCCGCTCAGGTGGACCGCGAGCCTGGCCAGGTCCACGGCTACATCTCCTACACCGCGGTCAGCCCGAGCTGCAAGCAGGCGACCGAGCGCCTCGTCGCCTCGATCTCCGCGGCGCTCGATCGCACCGAACACACCGCTACGAAGGCGAGCTGACGACATGGGCACACCATCCAAGCGCCGCGACGAGACCCACGAGGTCGTCGTGATCGGCGCCGGCATCGCCGGCCTGATGGCAGCGACCACGCTGGCCGACCGAGACGTCGTCGTCCTCGAAGCGAGCAACCGGTCCGGCGGCCGCGTCGACACCGTCCGCCAGGGCGACTACTGGATCAACGTCGGCACCCAGTTCACCGAAGGCACCGGGCCGCTGATCGAGGCGCTCCACCGTCACCGGGTCCCGCTCGGAACCCTGGAGGGCAAGTCGGTCGCCCTGCACCTGGGCGGCAAGCAGGTCGACACCTCGAACCCCTTCGCCCTGATGTTCCGGTCGAAGATGACCTGGCGCGACCGACTCGGCCTGGCGGTGGTCGGCACTCGCATCCTGGCGAACGTGCCGTTCCTCGAGATGAGCGACAAGAACCGGTGGGCCAACCGTGTCCGCGCAAAGCTCGACCGCCGGCGCGCGGACTTCGTCCTGAAGGGCGTCTCGTCCGACCTCACACGCGAGATGGTGCGGTCGTGGTCCGGGCAGTGGATGGGCTGTGAGCCCGAGGAGACGGCAGCGCGGCAGTTCGTCTTCTCGATGGGCATCCTGCTCACCGATCCCGAGAAGGTGCCGAACCTGACGCTGCCACATGGCGGCAATCAGACGCTGACCGACATCCTCACCGAGGATCTCGGCGACAGGATCCGGCTCAGCTCACCGGTGAGCTCCGTGGAGTGGACCGCCGACGGCGTGGTCGTCGACTACCAGGACGCCGACGGGCCAGCCCGCCTGAGGGCGCGCCAGGCGATCGTGGCGGTGCCCGCGGACGTCGCGGTCAAGATCATGCCCGGGCTGCCGGCGGCCTACCGGACGGCGTTCGAGTCGATCCACTATGGCCGCTACGTGGTGGTTGGCTTCTTCACCCACGAGGAGGGCAAGCCCCAGCGCTGGGACGACTTCCTCGCGGTGTCGACCCCGGGGCGCTCGTTCCAGGCGATCTTCAACCACGCGGCCGCGGTACGCCGCGGGAACGTCCGCAAGCCCGGCGGCGCACTGGCCTGCTTCGCAGGAGGCGCCGAGGCCGACAGGCTCTTCGAGCTCACCGACGAGGAGATCGTCGCGCGGTTCACCGCGGACCTTCTCGAGGTCTACCCGGAGCTCGAGGGCAAGATCGACGCGGGCATCCTCCGTCGACACCCGCGGGTCGTGCCGTTCTGGGGACCCGGCGGCTGGGCATCGCTCGAGACCCTCAAGCAGAACCTCGGGCCCGTCCACCTGGCCGGCGACTATGCCCTCGACATGCCGTCGCTGGCCGACGCCGCTGCGTCGGGCGAGCAAGCCGCGCACAAGGTGCTGGCGAGCCTCTCCCGGGGGTGAGGGTCGCCGACGCCGGAGCCGCGGAGGCTGAGGTTCAGCCCGACGCCGAGCGCAGCGCGTCGAGCAGAGGTCCGGCCGCCTCGGCCAGGAACTGGTCGTTCGTCGACCCGTCGACCTGGACGAGAGCGACGTCGGTGAATCCGGCCTCCCAGAAGGGCCGGATCCCCTCGATGATCGCATCGACGTCGGGACCGCACGGGATCGATGAGGCGATGTCCTCGTGACGTACGAACTGCGATGCCGCGGTGAAGCTCGCCGTGGTCGGAAGCTCGCTGTTGACCGGCCAGCCACCGCCGAACCAGCGAAACTGGCGGTGAGCCCGTTGGATGGCTGCGTCCGCGTCGGCAGGGTCCCAGCTGATCGGGGTCTGGCCGATGGCCCGGGTGCCCCCGGATCCGATACTCGGCGCTCCTGCGACGTCGTTCCACGCCTTCACCAGAGCCGCATCAGACTCCACGGCGATCAGGTGGTCGGCCAGGGCAGCGCAACGCTCGGACACCTCGGGGCCGCCGACCGCCAGCCCGACGGGCACCCGGGTGCTGGGCAGGTCCCAGAGCCGCGCAGCATCGACCTCGAAGTGCTCACCTCGGTAGTCGACGAGCTCGCCGTCGAAGAGTGCGGAGATGATCTCCATCGCCTCGGCAAGCATCTCGTGCCTGGTGTGCACGGTCGGCCAGCCGGCGCCCACGATGTGCTCGTTGAGATTCTCTCCGCTGCCGAGGCCGAGCGTGAACCGTCCTTCCGAGAGCGCCTGCACGGTGGCGGCCTTCTGAGCGACGACAGCGGGGTGGTAGCGCATCGTTGGGCAGGTCACGTACGTCATCAACGGGATCCGCTGCGTGGCCTGTGCGACTGCGCCCAGCACGCTCCATGCGTACGGAGCGTGCCCCTGCTCGACCAGCCAGGGCGAGTAGTGGTCGCTCATCGCAAGGAAGTCGAAGCCCGCCTCCTCGGCGGCGACGGCGTGGCGCACGAGGTCACTCGGGCCCGCCTGTTCGGTCATCAGGGTGTATCCGAATGCAACCATGCCGAGGCGGTACCCGACGTGGCGGCGAGCATCCCCCGACGTCAGGTGAGGTCCGGGAACACCGCCGCGGCGGTGGAGACGCGGATGACGTCGCGGAGGAACCGGGGGCCGACGCGGCGGTCACCAGCGGAGCGGATGCGCTTGATGAGCTTGCTCTGGAAGCGGTCGATCTCCTTCTGCTCCAGCGCCATCCAGTGGTCGCTCGTACGCCGGTGGGGGTCGACGTCGAAGCGCTCGTCGATGGACTCGGCGACGGTGGACAGGGTGGTCGGGAAGACGTCGAGGAGTCGCACCGGTTCGCCGTCGACGAGCGGAAGGCACTTCAGCGGCCGTGGTCGCGAGAAGTCCGGGTGGGTCACGGTCGCGGGGACGACCAGGCCGGTCTGAGCGAGCTCGAGATCGATGAAGTCGTCGCTGCACCACTCCAGCCGCTTCGGCACCACGACCGTGACGGTGACGTCCCGGAGCCGCTCGGCGGACAGCTCGACACCGTCGACGGTCACGCCGCCCGGCCCTCGTCCCGTGCTGATCTCCAGCAGCGCGTTGGCGACGGGGAGCACGAAGTTCCTCGCGTAGCCCGCGGCCAGGGCGTTGGCGACCGAGATCTGGGTCAGCGGCGCCTTGAAGAAGGTGGTCATCGGGTTGGTCGTCGGGTTCTCCCCCAGCGCCTCGAAGATCGACCTCACCGAGAGCAGCCGCTGCTCGACCGTACGTCTCGACGCATCGACGTCGTCGAGATCCAGGTTCAGGACGTCGAAGATCCGGCCGGCCAGTGAGTCCGTGCTCCGGTCCCTGATGACGACGTCCGGGGTGCCAAGGCCCTGGGCAACGGTGAGCTCATAGACGACCTCCGGGTCGGCATTGGTGACGTCGGCGATCACGACGTCGGCGAGCTCGAGCTGCTTGAGGTCCTCGCCTCGCATTCCGGACGGCTCCGAGACGTACAGAGCGAGGTTCAGCTGCTCCAGCACCGGACGCAGGATCCGCTCGCGGACGATGTCGCGCTGGGCCTCGGTTGTGGTGCTCGGCTGCAGCAGGACGCAGCGACCGCGGGTCGGTCGCACCGCCGCGCCGACGAGCTCCTCCCAGTAGTCGACGATCCGGGCCAGCGGCATCGCGAACGCCTGGCGGCCGCCCTCGGCCTCGACCTGGATGCCGATCACCGCGCCGGCGAGGTCGCTGTAGACCGCGGCGCCGCTGAACCCGGTGACCGCCAGGGTCGTCGTCTCGTACTGGAAGTAGTAGGCCCACGAGCTGCTGGTGCGCAGATAGTTCCCGGCGGGCGTCAGCACGCCTGTGCCGCCGCTCTGCGCGTTGCGGAGGTTGTCGCCGTAGCCACGCGCACGCACCAGCCCGTCGGCCTGCGTCACGAGGGTGAACGGCAGTGGCCGCCGGCCATTCGGCCGATCGAGCCTCAGCACCGCGAAGTCCAGCGCGGCGGGCTTGTCGTGGACCGGCTGGATCACGAAGGTGGCGCGCTCGTCGGTCTCGGCATCGGGGAACCTCACCCACACCTCGCCCTGCGACGCGAGGGGTGCGACCACGTGGCCCGCGGTCAGGAGATGGCCCTCGTCGGTGCCCAGCCAGGCGGTGCCGATCGTACGTCCGTCCTTGCTCGCCCGGACCGCGCAGGTCGCCTGCGCGAGCAGCTCGCCGACGCCCATCAAGATCGGTCGAAGTCCCAGGTCAACGTGGCTTTCACTGACCCTTGACCCTGCGCCTTCATGACCCACACGTCGGCGCCGCTGGTGAACGAGAACGCGAGCTCCAGCGAGACCGAGCTCGGCCCGTCCGGGGACGTCGCGAGCGCGCTCCCGAGATCCGCCGAGACGTCCTGAAGCATCCGCTTGAGCGATCCGTAGGCGTCCTCGAGCCGGCTGCCGGTCTCGGTGGTGCCGAACTCGTCACCGAACCCGTCGATCCCTCCGCCAGGCCCGTCGTCCGACGACTCGATCAGGATGGTCGACGTACCGATCTGAACCGGCGTGTAATCCAACGCGTCCTCCTCGTGATTCGAACCCCGCAACCGTAGAGGAGCGGGAAGCGACCCGTACGAGGTTTCGACGATGCGCCCAGTACGGTTGGCGCGTGATCGACGTACCTGCCGGTGGCACCCTCACGATCGGCGCTCCCAGCCTGGTCCTCCTCGTCGGTCCGTCGGGATCGGGGAAGTCGACCTTCGCCAAGCGAGTCTTCGGGCCGTACGAGGTCATCTCCAGCGACCACTGTCGTGCCCTCATCACCGACTCCGAAGAGGATCAGTCGGTCACCCCGCAGGCCTTCGAGCTCGTCCGCTACATCGCTCAGGCACGCCTGGAGGCCGGCAGGATCGCGGTCATCGACGCGACCAACGTCCATCAGAGCGCCCGCCGTCGCAACCTCGACCTGGCCGAGAGGGTCGGGGTCGAGACGGTCGTCATCGCCCTCGACGTCTCGCTCGAGGAGTGTCTCGCGCGGAACGCCTCACGCCAGGGTCGGGTCATCCCCGCGGACGCCATCCGCGGCCAGCGAGCCGACATGGACAGGACGCTGGCCCACCTCGACGGCGAAGGCTTTGGTCTGGTCTATCGCGTCGACGGACCCGCTATGGACTCGGTCAGCCTGGTCCGCAGGGGATGACGCCGCCGGCTAGCCGGCGGCGAGGTGGTCGCGAAGGCTCAGAGGATCCCGCCCGGTGAGAGTGGCTACCGCGCTGCTGACTCCGTCGAGCTGACCTGCGGCGATCGCGGTATAGGTGGAGACCCAGGCGTCGTACTGCCAGTCGGGCGCCTCCCAGCGGCGGCGCGACGCGTAGGCCTCCTCGATCGTCTCGTCGTGATAGCGCACCTCACTCCCACGATGCTCGGTGAGGATGTCGGCGACCTCGCTCATAGTGAGCGCCTCGGGGCCAGTGAGGTCGTAGGTGAGCCCTCGGTGATGCTGCGGCGCCGTGAGCGTCGCCACCGCGGAGCGCGCCACGTCGGCCCGTGCGACCGCCGCGAAGCGCCCGTTGCCGGCCGGACCCCGGATGACGCCATCCTCGCCGACCAACGACGGGAGGAAGTCGAGGTAGAAGTTGTCGCGCAGCAGGGTGTAGCCCATCCCGCTCGCCTTGATCCGCTCCTCGGTCGCGAAGTGGTCGCGCGCGAGCGTGAAGACGGCATCCGGCGCGGCACCGAAGAAGGACGTGTAGACGATGTGTTCGACCCCGGCCGACGCGGCGGCGTCGACGAAGGTGAGGTGCTGTTCCAGGCGGTCGGCCGACTCGGCGGCCGAGACCATGAGCACGGTCTGTACGCCGTCGAGCGCCCGCACCGCGGCCTCCCTGTCGCCGTAGGTGACCGCGAACGCGTCGGATCCGGGGATCTCGGGGGCTCTGGCGGTGTCACGTACGAGAAGTCGGAGTGCGGCGTCGGCACTGAGCGCGCGGGCGACGGCACCGCCGACGAAGCCGGTGGCCCCGGTGACGGCGATGGTGGCTGTCATTCCACGTCATCCCTGAGAGCGGCGAGGGCCTCGTCGGCGTGGATCTCGGCCTTCAGCATCGCCTCGACGACGGTCTTGATCCGTCCGTCGGTGCCGATGGCGAAGGTCGTACGCTGCAGCGGCCCGAGCTTGCCGAGGAGGCTGGGCTTCACGCCGTAGAGCTCAGCGACCGACCCAGCGGGATCGGAGAGGACGGGATAGTCGAGGTCGTGGTTGGCGGCGAAGCCGGCCTGCTTCTCCACGCTGTCCTTGCTGATCCCGAGCCGGTGGGCGCCGAGCGCCTCGAACTCGCCGGCGAGATCACGGAAGTGGCAGGCCTCCTTGGTGCACACCGCCGTCTCGGCGGCCGGGTAGAAGAAGAGCACCACGGGGCCCTTCTCGATCAGTGACGAGAGGGTGACGGACGTACCGTCCTGGGCGGGGAGCGTGAAGTCGGGCGCGACGGCACCGGTCTCGAGCGGCATGGCGCCAACCTACTCGGCACCTCCACGACCCGAGGCAGAGCCGGCCGGCGATGGACGGGATCGGCACCACGTACCCAACGCGGGGTATGAGCCGTTTCGTGCGGCCGCGCGTGGAGGATTCGGGCCTCGATGATCACGGCATCCCCGAGGAAGGACGATCACGGTGACATCGATGATGCCGTCGCAAGATGACCTGAAGGACGCCGGCTGCTGGTTCGACGCCGACAAGGCGGGCGGGCAGATGATGACCGCGTTCAAGCGGGAGGCCCGGTGGCGGCAGCATCGCTGGGCGGTCGATGAGCTCGGCATCGTCTCCTTCGGCGCCCACGCGGGGAGGCGGACCTTCGACGAGACCCCGGTCGAGGACATCCCAAACGGCACCAGGCTCCACGACGGCGACGCGGAGGCAGGCGCGAACTTCCTCACCCCGGAGATCCACCGGATCGCCAGAGCGCGGGTCGCGGAGAAGCAGGATCGCCAGACCCTCGACGCGAAACGCCTCTATCGCGACCTGCTGTCCTCGATGCCGATGGCGTTCAACCTCTTCGGCGAGGCGTCCCTGCCGGAGAACCATGCCTCCCGGCGCCAGCTCGCGGAGCTCTTCGGCGTGCCGGATGCCGAGATGCCGGCGATCCTCTTCGAATGGTCTCCGGGACGAGGCAGCGATCGCTACACCCGTGACCGCACCGCCTTCGACGTCGCGCTGGTGCTCGGGCGACCGAACGCGCCGCTGACCGTGATCGGCGTCGAGACGAAGTATCACGAGCACTCCGTCAAGGACCCCAGGCCGCGGGCCGACAGCCCGGATGCCGGCGCCCGCCACCAGGACCAGACCGACTTCCTGATCGCTGCCGCGGAGTCCTCCGGCGTGTTCAAGCCGGGCTGGCAGGACAAGGTCCTCGACACCGGGCTGCGCCAGATCTGGCGCGATCACCTCCTCGCGCTCACGATGCGGAACCACCCCGACCAGTGGACTCCTCAGACCCGCTACGTCCTGCTCCACCCGACTCGCAACGTGAGCTTCACGCAGGCAGCCGCGGCGTACGCGGACCTTCTCGTCGACGGCGACACCTCGTTCTCGGCACTCACGCTCGAGGAGACCGTGGACGCCGCGTTCGCCCACGGCGGACCGGTCAAGGAGGCTTTCGTACGCCGCTACCTGTGGTGAGGATGAGGCGAAATCCCGGACGCCGGGGGCTCACCCACGGCACTATGTCCGGCATGCCCGCCAGCCCGACCCTCCCGCTCTGCGTACGGATCGGCTACGGCTCCGGCTCCGTGGCGACCGGCACGTTCGGCACCATCCCGGGCCTGATGCTGCTCCCCTACCTGACCGACAGCCTCGGCATCGCCGCCCTGGCCGCGGGCTTCATCGTGTTCGCGCCGAAGGCGTGGGATGTCGTGCTGAACCCGATCGCGGGCCGGATCAGCGACCGGACGGTCGACCCGAGGGGGCCGCGGCGACCGTGGCTGCGCCGGGCCGGGATCGGGCTGGCGGTGACGTTCGCGCTGCTGTTCGCGGCGCCGTCGATGGCGACCGGACTCGAGGCGCTGTGGGTGCTGATCCTGTTCCTGGCCTGCGCGACGGCGTACGCGTTCTTCCAGGTGCCCTATGTCGCCATGCCCGCCGAGCTGACCGAGTCCTATGACGAACGCACCCGGCTGATGACCTGGCGGGTCGCGATCCTGGCGCTCACCATCCTGCTCGCCGGCGCCACCGCGCCGATGATCCGCGACGCCGTCGGTGGCCGCGACGGCTACCGGGTGATGGGCGTGGTGATGGCGGTGCTCATCCTGGCCGGGGTGTTCAGTGCGTACGTCGGCACCCGCCGGGCGCCGGTCCACACCGTCCAGCCGGGGCCGGGCAGCCTGCGCGACCACCTGAAGATCGTCGCGGCGGCGCCCGACTTCCGCCGGCTGCTCATCACGTTCGTGATCCAGGCCGTCGCGTTCGGCGCGATGCTCGCCGGCGTCGACTACCTCGCCGGCGACGTGATCGGCCGCGACGGGGCGGCCACCATCCTGTTCGTCTGCTTTGTCGGTCCCGCGCTGCTGCTCACCCCCGCGTGGGCGGCGCTCGGCGCCAGGATCGGCAAGAAGCACGGGTACGTCGCCGCCTCGGTCGTCCTCGCCGCCGGCGCGCTGCTCGCCGCGACCGCGCAGACCGCACCGGTGGCCCTGGTCTATGCCGCGGTGGTGCTGGTCGGGACCGGGTACGCCGGGTGCCAGGTGTTCCCGATGGCGATGCTCCCCGACGCGGCCGCTGTCGACGCCCGGCGCAGCGGGTCGAGCCGGATCGGCGTCTACACCGGTGTCTGGACCGCCGGTGAGACCCTCGGGCTCGCGCTCGGACCCGGTGTCTACGCCGCGGTGCTCGCGCTCGGCGGCTACCGCTCCTCGACCGGGACCGACGTCGCCCAGCCGGACTCGGCACTGACCGCGATCACGCTCGGCTTCTCGGTGCTGCCGGCCTGCCTGGCTCTGCTCAGCCTGCTGTGGCTGCGGCGCTACTCGCTCACTGCCGACGACGTTGATGGGACCTTGACCGTATGACCGACGCCCTGACCCAGCTCCGTTCGATGCAGGCAGCCGACCTGCCGGTGCACGGTGGCCGCACGCTCGCCTACGTCTACGACTCCGGCCTGCCCGACATCGACCGGATCGGCCGCGAGGCGGTCGCGGCCTACGCCGGCTCGAACGGCCTGGACCCGACCGCGTTCCCGAGCCTGCTCCGGATGGAGACCGAGGTGGTCGGCATGGCCGCCGACCTCCTCGACGCTCCCGAGTCCGTGGTCGGCACGGTCACCTCCGGTGGCACCGAGTCGGTGCTGCTCGCGGTGCAGGCCGCGCGCGACGCCCATCCCGGGGTCGAGCGGCCGCGGATGGTGCTCCCCTCGACCGCGCACGCCGCCTTCCACAAGGCGGCGCACTACTTCGGGGTCGAGCCGGTGCTGGTGCCGGTCGGGCCCGACTTCCGGGCGGATCCGGCCGCGATGGCCGCGGCGATGGACGAGCGCACCGTGCTGGTCGTCGCCTCGGCGCCGTCCTACGCGCACGGGGTCGTCGATCCGGTCACCGCGATCGCGGCCGCCGCGGCCGAGCGCGGGATCCGCTGCCACGTCGACGCATGCATCGGTGGCTGGGTGCTGCCCTATGCGACGCGGCTGGGGCGGGACGTACCGGCCTGGACCTTCGCGGTCGAGGGTGTCACCTCGATCTCGGTCGACCTGCACAAGTACGCCTACGCCCCGAAGGGCACCTCGGTGCTGCTGCATCGCACCCCGGAGCTGAGGCGGCCGCAGTTCTTCGCCTCGGCCGCCTGGCCGGGCTACACCATGCTCAACTCCACGATGCAGTCGACGAAGTCGGGCGGACCGCTGGCCGGCGCCTGGGCGGTGCTGCGCTCGTTGGGCGATGAGGGGTACGAGCGGCTCGCCCGCGACGTCTTCGAGGCGGTGGACCGGATCCGCGACGGGGTCGGCGAGATGCCCGAGCTCGCCGTGGTCAGCACTCCCGACTCGACGCTTCTCGCGCTCACGACCGACGGCAGCTGCGACCCGTTCACGGTCTGCGACGAGATGGCGGCGCGTGGCTGGTACGTCCAGCCGCAGATGTCCTTCGCCGGCTCCCCCGCCACGATCCACCTGTCCGTGAGCGCGGCGACGCTCCCCCACGTACCGGAGCTTCTCGCCGCTCTCGGCAAGGCGGTCGCGGCCGCTGTGGCGGCCGGTCCGGTCACCGTCGACCCGGCCGTCGCCACGTTCATCGGCGACCTCGACCCGTTCTCCTTGTCGGAGGAGGACTTCGACGGCCTGCTGCTCGCCGCCGGGCTGGTCGGTGCGGCTGGCGCAGAGGGCGACCTCGCGCTACCGCAGCGGATGGCCGAGGTCAACGCGATGCTCGACCTGGCCTCCGCCGCGATGCGCGAGGCGCTCCTCGTCGCCTTTCTCGACCGACTGACCCGGCCTACTCGGCGGCGCTGAGCCGACGCTTCCTCCGGGCCAGCATCAGGATCAGGCTGAGCACGATCGCGGCGATGATGCCGCTTCGGATCTGTACGTCTCGAGACCTGACAGCCACCTGCGTACGCTGCTTGAGCTCGTGAGCCTTCTCCTTCCCCCGTGTCTTCACGTCCAGCCGGGCGGCGAGCTCGTCGAGGGTGTCGGCCATCTCGTGTCGGGTGGTGTCCAGATCGGCCTCGACCGCGGCGATGCTGTCGTCGCCGGTCCCGGCGGGTCGGGTGACGTGGTGGTTCGTCATGGCGTACTCCTCGGGGTGTGGTCCTCGGCGTGGCGGTGCTTGACGGCGTCCACGTCCCGCCTGAGGTTCTCGGTGGCGCGCTCGGGCTTCATCGGGGTCCCCTCGGAGACCTGCTTCTTCCCGAACAGGCCGATGCCGCCGGCGATGACCAGGAGCACGACTCCGACCAGCACCGCGGCCAGCCAGGCGTCCATGACCAGCGCCAGGGCGAGGATCGCCGCGGCGATCAGGACCCCGACGCCGTAGAGAGCCACCAGGCCGGCGGCACCGAACGCCCCGGCCCCCTTGCCGGTGTGCTTGGCCTTCTCGGTCAGCTCGAGGCGGGCGAGCTCGAGCTCGCCTCGCATGAGGCTGGACATCTCCGTGGAGAGTCGCGAGACCAGCTCACCCATCGATGCGTCGGTCTGATGATGAAGCGTCACGACTCCCACCCCCGCGGCATGTCGGTCACCGGGTCCGTGGTGGTGGTGTGGGGACGCGGGGTGCTCGGCGTCGTCTGGGTGGTCGGGGTGGATGCCGACGGCGGCGTGGAGTCGCCAGGCATCTTGTCCTGGATGGTGTGCTTGGCCATGTCCGCCTTCTCCTCGGCCACGATCCGAGCGCGGTGCGCCTTCTCCTGGACACGCGGGTCGTGCCACAGCTCCTGTGCCTTGCCGACCATCGCGTCGTAGCGCTCACGTCCAGCGCGAGCGCCGAGGACATAGCCGATACCGAAGGCAGCCAGCAATCCTGGTTTCTTGAACATGTGTTCCTCCTCATCGCTGTACAACTTGTCGGTACCCACGTGGCGAGGAGATACACGGGCGGCCTCAGCCCGGCGGGTCGGCGGTCAGCAGAACGAGCGCGAGGTCGGCCAGCTGGGTCTCCAGCGCCTCGCGGCTCGAGCGCGGCTGATGCAGCGCCCAGTCGTAGACGATGGCGGTCACCGCACCCACGAGGGCCAGCGCGGCGAAGCGCCAGTCACGATCGAGGATCTCGCCCCGGCCCACGGAGGCGGCGCACTCGGTGCCCACGATGTCGACCAGGGTCTCGCGGTAGTCGAGCCGGAGCTTCTCGATGCGTGGGCTCGCGCCCATGATCTCCACGAACGCGATCCGGGCGACGCGCGGATCCTTGAGCATCGGGTCGAGATAGGCCAGCACCGCTGCCGGCACCCGCTCGAAGATCGGCTCACCGGCGGTCGCCGCCAACGACGCGGCCACTCGGGCGTAGGAGTCGGCGGTGATCCGGTCGTAGAGGTCGACGAAGAGATCCTCCTTGCCGGGATAGATCTCGTAGAAGTGCCGGGTCGACACCTTCGAGGCGGCACAGACACCAGGGATCGTGGTCGCCGCGTAGCCCTGCGTGCCGATGATCTCCTTGGCGGTCTCCAGAAGCCGCTGACGGCGCTGGGCGTCACGCTCCTCGCGGGTCAGCCCGCCGTACGAACGGCCCTCCTGCGCCATCAGCCGGGCGACCCGACCGAGCAGGCGAAGGGGGCGGCATCGGCCGGGTCGAGCGCGTTCTCGACCAGGTGCCAGACGTTGGTGTCGTAGGCCTCGCCGATGTGGCCGACCGGGTCGTGCGGGCAGACGTCCTGCACGTAGGTGTTGGTGACGCCCGGCTCGCGCACGAACGCGGTCTCGGTGGGCGTGACGAGCTCGTCGTACCTGGACTGGATGATCGTGTACGTCACGCCGGGCTGCGCGATCGGGCCGTTCGTCAGGGTGCGTACGGCGCTGCCGTCGGTGACCAGCTGGGTGCAGGCGATGCAGCCGAAGGTGGTCAGGACCTGTCCGGCCAGCTCGTCTGCGCCCAGGGCCATGCCGAGCCGGTAGATGCCGGCGAAGGTGGTGCCGTGGGTCGGCGGCGCGATGGCGACGACCTTGTCGATCCGGTCGGAGATCCCCTGGGTCTTGGTGACGTAGAGGGTCTGGAACCCTCCCTCGGAGTGGCCGACCAGGTCGGCCTTCGCGGCGCCGGTCTGTGCCAGCACCTCCTGGACGAAGGCCTTGATCTGAGCCGCCGACCTGGCGATGTCCCCCACCCCGCCGACGAACGGGCCGTACGCGCCGGTGCCGTAGGTCAGGCTGTAGGTGCAGTGGCCCTGCGCTGCCACGTCGGCCTGGAGGAAGTTGAGGTCCTCGTCCTTGTTGGCTCCCAGGCCGTGCAGGAAGACGACCGGGTTGGGGTGGTCGGCCGATGGCCGGCACGCGGCGTCGTTGACGCCTCCCGCCGCCTGCGCCGGTGGGGCGATCAGCAGGGTCGAGGCCGCGAGCAGCCCCACGGCGGCACGGATGACAGCAGAACGCTTGACCATGACAGACCACTTCTCTCCAGGCGAACCGGACAACGCCGACCCTAAGACGACCCAGCGAATTTGACAATGCTCATTTTCAGATGGATCGGCGACGAGGTGTCACAGATGGCGGCCCTGCCCGGTCAACTGGGTGTGCACACTTCGATATCGCGACGCCGGGCATGGTCCTCGACCATCACGCTGAAGCTCGTCATGGCCATCAGCGGCCTGATGTTCATCGCGTTCGTGCTCGGTCACGTCTACGGCAACCTGAAGGCGTTCAGCGGCCACGATGCGTACAACGAGTACGCCGAGCACCTGCGCACCCTGGGCGAGCCGATCTTCCCCCGCTCCGGGTTGCTCTGGATCATGCGCGTCGGGCTGATCGGCGCTCTGGTGGCGCATGTCTCCAGCGCGATCGTCCTCGCCCGACGTGCCCGCCGCGCAGGGGGCCGCTATGCCGCCCGGCCGCCGCGGCGCGCCTCGTCGCTCGCCTCGCGCACGATGCTCACCGGTGGCCTGGTGATCTTCCTCTTCCTCGGGTGGCACCTGGCCAACTTCACGATCGGCAAGGTCAACGTACGCGGCGGCCCGACGAACGACCCGTTCAACCTGGTGGTCGACACGTTCAGCGTCTGGTGGTCCACCGCCCTCTACCTCGCCGCGATGCTCGTCCTCGGGATGCACCTGTGGCACGGCACCTGGAGTTCCCTGCAGACCCTCGGCTGGACGCTGACCGCCAAGCGGCGTCAGGCAGCGAAGGCGGCCGCCATGGCCGTCGCCGTCCTCGTCGCCGGCGGCTTCTCGCTCTCCCCCATCGCCATCCAGCTCGGCCTCATCGGGCCGTGAACGTCCCACCAACAAGGAGAACCACCATGCGTATCGCCATCGCCGGAGTCAGCGGCCTCGTCGGATCGGCACTCGCCAAGGCCGCTCAGGCGGCCGGCCACGAGGTCGTCGGGCTGTCCAAGGAGTCCGGCACCGACGTGCTCCAGCCGGCCGGCCTCGCTGACGCACTGGCCGGCGCCGAGGCGCTCGTCGACGTCGTGCAGAGCCCGTCGCTCGACGAAGAGGGCGCCACCGCCTTCTTCACCGCTGCCGCCACCAACCTCGGTGCGGCAGCCCACGAGGCAGGAGTACGCCGCACCGTCGTCCTCTCGATCATCGGCGTGGACAAGATCGCCGAGTCCGACACCGAGGCGGGCACCGGCTTCGACGGCTACTACCGCGCCAAGTACGCCCAGGAGCTGGCCTGCGTCGCCCACGCGCCCGGCCCGCACGTGGTCCGGTCCGCCCAGTTCCACGACATCGCCCGCCAGGCGATCGGCTGGGGCCGCGACGGTGACCGCACCACCGTGCCGGACCTGGTCACGCAGCCCGTGGCCGTCGACGCGATGGTCGAGGTGCTTCTCGCCGTGGCCACCGGCGAGATCGAGGGCGACCTCGTCGAGGTCGCCGGTCCTCGGCGGGAGACGCTGGCCCGGCTGTCGGCCGCCTACGCCGAGCGGGCCGGTGACCCGGTCCAGGTCGACGGCGCACCTGTCGGCGAGCTGGTACGCGACGGTGTGCTGCTGCCCGGCGAGGACGGGCACCTGGTCGGGCCGAGCTTCGACCAGTGGCTCGAAGCCACGGTCACCGTCCCGGCTCGACGCCCCTGAGCATCAGCGTCGTGCTCTCCAGGGGCGTCGGCCCGCTCTGCACCGCCTTTCAGACAGAGCGCTCCTGGGCAGCCAGGGCGTCCGCCCGGCCCGAGCCGACCGAGGTCTCTCGACCTGCGAGTCGATCGGTCCACTCCCGCATCACCGCCGGATCGGTCGGGCGGGTGAGCAGGCTGACCACGACGTACGCCACCGCGCTGACCGCGAGGCCCGCGTAGACCGGCTCGTTGGCGAGGACGTCGCCGACGATCGCCATCGTCGCCAGGGTCGCGGCGGTGCCGGCGGCCATCGCCGTCACCGCCCCGGCGCCGGTCCCGCGCCGCCACACGAAGCCACCCAGGATCGGCACCAGCAGACCGCCGACGAGGATGTCGTAGGCGATCGTCAGGCCCGAGACGACATCGTTGAGGAGGGACGAGATCACGACGACGACGAGGCCGATCACGACGACGTAGATCCGGTTGGCGAGCACGTCGTGCTCCGGGTTCTCCGCCTCGTCCTCGACCCGCGCGGGCGTGCGCCCGACCATCCGGGCGAGCAGAGGCTGCACATCGGTGCGAGCCACCGTCGCCGTCGCGATCAGGGCACCCGAGGCGGTCGACATCATCGCGGCCACCGCCGCGGCGAGCACCAGTCCGCTGATGCCGACCGGGAGGATCGACTCCGCGATGGTGGCGTAGGCGTCATCGCGGTTGTCGACGTTGATGAAGGTGGAGGCCGCGGCGCCGATCAGCGCGCCGGCCACGCCGTAGAGCAGGCAGTAGACACCTGCCGCGGTGCCGCCCCAGCGGGCCACCTGCGGCGAGCGTGCGGTGAAGACCCGCTGCCAGATGTCCTGCCCGATCAGCATGCCCAAGGTGTAGACGACGACGTAGGTGATGATCGTCCCGGTGCCGATCGCACCGAGGTCGAAGACCGAGTCCGCGGCACGGGCCTTGATCCCGTCCACACCTCCGGCGTGGTTCCAGGTGAAGGGCAGGAGCAGGAAGAAGACGCCGATGGTCTTCAGCGCGAACTGCACCATGTCGGTCAGGGTGATCGACCACATCCCTCCGATGCTGGAGTAGATCACCACGATGACGCCGCCGATCAGGATGGAGACGACCCGATCGGTGCCGAAGAGGACGTTGAGACGGTCGCGTACGCCATCGTGGAGGTGACCGTGAGCATCAGCGTGTAGGCCATCATGACCACGCCCGAGGCCGCGGTCGCTCCGACGCCGTAGCGCAGCGCCAGCATCTGGGCAACGGTGAAGATCCGCAGCCGCTGGATCCTGCCCGCGAAGAACAGGCTCAGCGCCAGGACGCCGAGCGCGATCGCCGCGACCAGCCAGGCGCCGGAGATGCCGTACTCGTAGCCGAGCGCGACCCCGCCGACGGTCGAGGCACCGCCGAGGACGACGGCGGCCATGGTGCCGGTGTAGAGCACCGGACCCAGTCGGCGGCCGGCGACGAGGAAGTCGGAGCTGTCCTTGGTCCGGGACTTGCCCCACCAGCCGAAGGCGACCATGGCGGCGAGGTAGATGACGATGATGGCGAGATCCATGAGAGGTCCGATCAGGTGGGGGCGAACATGCTGAGGACGGTCGGAAGCACCACCACGGCGGGGCCGCTGGTGGTGAAGGTGCCGGCGACGATCTCGCCGACGGTCTCGGGGGTCGCGGCGTGGACGGGGATGCCGAACGCCTCGGCGAGGAGGACGAAGTCCGGCCGAGCGAGCTCGGTGGCGGTGGCGGCGCCGAAGGCCCCGGTCATGTACTCGCGCAGGATGCCGTAGCCGCCGTCGTCGATGATCAGCCAGGTGACCTCGGCGTCGTGCTGACGGGCGGTGGCGAGCTCGGCGATGGAGTACATCGCGCCGCCGTCGCCGGTGACCGCGAACGTACGCCTTCCGGTTCCGACCGCTGCGCCGATCGCTGCCGGGAAAGCGAGGCCGAGACCGCCGGACGCCTGTGCGGTGTGGAAGCCGCCGGTGCGCGGGTCCCAGGCCGACCAGGCCCAGTACGCCGCGATGGTCATGTCCCAGAAGGTGTCGGTGTCCTCAGGCACGGCCGCCCGCAGGTCGGCGAGCAGCCGCTGCTCGGCGGCGAGGTCCTGGGCGTCGAGCCGGGCCTGGACCCGGGTACGCAGATCCTGGGCGACCTGGGCACCGGACCGCCTCGGGCCCGGCTCGGAACCGGCGCCGGAAAGCGCCGCGGCCAGGTCGGCGAGAGCCGCGGCGGCGTCGGCGTGGACGCCGAGCACGTCGTGGTTGGAGCCGAGCACGCGAGCTTCGGCGTCCACCTGGATCACCCGGCCGCGCGGGGCGAAGGTGCCGTAGTTGCTGGTCACCTCTCCGAAGGAGGTGCCGACCGCGAGCAGGACATCCGCGTCGTCGAGCAGGTCGGTGGTGAACCGGTCCTCGATCCACGCGCCCGCGCTCAGCGGGTGCGTGAGCGGGATCGAGCCGTTGCCCCCGGAGGTCGAGACCACCGGCGCGTCCAGGGACTCGGCGAGAGCGACCAGCGCCTGCGGGGCTCCGGCGGAGCGGCGTACGCCTCCCCCGGCGAGGATCACCGGGCGCTCGGACCCGGCCAGCAACCGGGCGGCCTCGGCAGCCACCTCCGGACGAGGCCGGCGCGGCGCGGGCACAGCTGCGGTCAGACCGGTCACCGGCGGCACCGTGACGTCCTCGAGGAGCACGTCCTGCGGGATCTCGACCCACACCGGCCCTGCCGGTGTCTCCTGGGCGGTCGCCCACGCATCGGCGAGCACGCCGGGAATGGCGGCCGCGTCCCGGACGACCGCCGTGGTCTTGGTGACGTTGCGGGCGCTGGCCTGCTGGTCGTCGAGCTGATGCAGGTAGCCCTTGCGGGCACCGCCGAGTCCGTCGCGCGGGATCTGGCTGGTGATCATCAGGATCGGGACGCACGCGGCGTACGCCTCCTGGAGCGCACCCAGCGCGGTGAGCGCTCCGGGTCCGGTCGAGCAGAACACCACGCCGACCTCGCCGGTCGTACGGGCGTATCCGTCGGCGGCGAAGACCGAGTTGTTCTCCACCCGGGACGACACGAAGGTCAGGTCGCTGCGGCGGATGGCGTCGAAGAGTCCCAACGCGTGCTGGCCCGGGATGCCGAAGACGTGCGTCGCACCGAGAGCGGTCAGGCTCTCGACGGTGACATCGCCGCCGTTGCGTCTCGTCATGCCTGACCCGAGTGACGCATCGCGAGCAGCGAGACGAGGTCGTAGGCCACGTGCGAGGCCGCGACGCCGGTCAGCTCGGCGTGGTCGTACGCCGGGGCGACCTCGACCACGTCGGCGCCGATCAGGTTCAGGCCGACGAAGCCGCGCAGGATCTCCAGCAGCTCACGGGAGGTGAGCCCACCGGCCTCGGGGGTGCCGGTGCCCGGGGCGTGCGCCGGGTCGAGGACGTCGATGTCGACCGAGACGTAGACCGGACGGTTGCCGACGCGCTTCTTGATCTTCTCGACGACCTCGTCGACGCCCTGCCGGAAGACGTCGGAGGAAGTGACGATCCCGAAGCCGAAGCGGCGGTCGTCCTCGAGGTCCTTCTTGCCGTAGAGGGGTCCTCGGGTGCCGACGTGGCACAGCGCCTCGGTGTCGAGGATGCCCTCCTCCACCGCCCGCCGGAAAGGCGTGCCGTGGGTGTACTCGGCACCGAAGTAGGTGTCCCAGGTGTCCAGGTGGGCGTCGAAGTGCACCAGCGCGACGGGTCCGTGGCGCTCGGCGGCGGCACGCAGCAGCGGCAGCGCGATGGTGTGGTCGCCGCCGATCGTCACCAGCCGGGTGCCGCCGGCGGTGAGCTCGAGCGCCGAGGCCTGCACGGTGTCGAGCGCTTCCTCGATGTGGAACGGGTTGGCCGCGATGTCCCCCGCGTCGACCACCTGGGCCGAGGCGAACGGCGAGACGTCGAGCGCCGGGTTGTAGGGACGCAACAGCCGCGACGACTCCCGCACGTGCGACGGGCCGAAGCGGGCCCCCGGGCGGTAGGAGACGCCGGTGTCGAACGGCACTCCGACGACCGCGATGTCGGCGTGCTCCACCTGGTCGAGGCGGGGCAGTCGTGCGAACGTCGCGAAGCCGGCGTAGCGGGGGGTCTTGGAGGCGTCGACGGGCCCGATGGGCATGGGTGTTTCTCCTTGCGTGGTGCGGTGTGGCGGGGTGGTTCGGGTCAGCGGTCAGCCGACGACGGTGGCGGCCGGTGCCGTCCCGTCGTCGACCGAGATGACCGGGGTGTTCGCGGGCGGTCCGGTCGGCACCAGCCGGGCTCCTTCGGGACCGTAGGCGTCCCGCGGCTCAGGGAAGGCGAAGAGCAGGCCGAGGTAGAGCAGCGCGCCGAGCCCCATGCCGAGCGGGATGGAGATGTCGACCCCGCCGGGGATCAGCGGTGCGGCCGGACCGACGAACTGGCCGGGCAGGTTGACGAAGGTGAGCGCGACGGCGGCCGCGATCAGCCAGGCGGCCAGGCCGCGCCAGTTCCAGCCGTGGGCGAACCAGTAGCGGCCCCCGCGCTGGCGGCGGTTGAAGACCTGCAGGGAGTCGGAGTCGTACCAGCCGCGCCGGACGTACCAGCCGATCATCATCACCATCATCCAGGGCACCGTGCAGCTGACGATGAGGACGGCGAAGGCGGAGATGCTGGAGACCACGTCGAAGACGAACCGGCCGATGAAGATCACCCCGATCGCGAAGACCCCGATCAGCACCGTCGACTGGACGCGGCTGAAGCGCGGGAAGACGCTGGAGAAGTCCAGCCCGGTGCCGTAGAGCGCGGTGGTGCCGGTCGACATGCCACCGATCAGGGCGATCAGCGCGACCGGCACGAAGTACCAGCCCGGCGCGATCGCGAGCAGGCCGGAGGCGTACGCGCCGGAGGCGAAGATCTCGGGCTCGCGGGTGGCGATGATCGTCATGGTGACCAGCCCGAAGCAGAACGGTACGAGGGTGGCGATCTGCGCCAGGAACGCAGCGGCCATCGAGGACCGTCCGGACGTCTCGCGCGGGATGTAGCGGGCCCAGTCACCCAGGAAGGCGCCGAAGCTGACCGGGTTGGACATCACGATCAGTGCGGAGCCGACGAACGCCGCCCAGAAGCCGGGCTCGCCGAACGCCTCCGAGCCGGAGCCGAACGCGCCCGCGTAGCCGGGGTCGAAGTCGCCGGCGAACGCGACGATGCCGAGCAGGAAGAGCAGCGTCGCGGCGATCACGGCGATCTTGTTGACCAGCAGCATGAACCGGAAGCCGTAGATGCACACGACCAGGACGAGCACGGCGAAGAGGCCGTACGCCAGTGCCAGGGTCAGGTCGTTCTCCGGCAGCCCGACCGCGCGGTTGGCGCCGCCGACGAGCACGTCGCCCGAGCTCCACACCGAGATCGAGAAGAACGCGAGCGCGGTGAGCAGGGAGAGGAACGAGCCGACGATCCGGCCGTGTACGCCGAGGTGGGCCGAGGAGCTGACCGAGTTGCTGGTGCCGTTGCGCGGGCCGAACAGCGCCATCGGAGCGAGCACGACGGCGCCGAGCAGCAGCCCGAGCAGGGTAGCCAGCAGGCCGTGAGCGAAGGAGAGCCCGAAGAGGATCGGGAAGCTGCCGAGCACCACGGTGGCGATCGTGTTGGCGCCGCCGAAGGTGAGCCGGAACAGGTCGAGCGGACGGGCGCTGCGCTCGAGGTCGGGGATCGGCTCGACGCCGTGCTGCTCGACCTCGGTGACCTTGGGCGGCTGGGGCTGCGTACCGGTGCTCATCGCTCGTCCTCCGGCTGGGCGGACAGGTGCTCGTGCACGGCGAGGAGGTCGCCGTCGATGAGGCGGAAGACGATCGTCTCCCGCTCACGGGTGGTCTCTTCGCGTCCGTTCGTCGAGGTCGTGGTGAGGACGTCGTGGCTGAGGACGGCGGTGTCACCGTGGACCTGGACGAGGCGAGCGGTGCTGCGGCAGGACTCGACCCGCCAGCCCTCCGCGACCCAGGCGGCCCACAGGCGCTCGTACGCAGCGCGGTCGTCCAGCCGCCGCGGCTCGGTGTGGAAGACGAAGCTGGCCTCGGTGGCGAAGCACCTGAAGTAGGCCGCGGTGTCGGTCGCGGCGAAGGCCGCGACGAGCCGGTCGGCGGCTTCGTGGACCTGCGACTCGGTCAGCGTGGCTGATGGGGCGGTGATCTGTTCCGTGGACACCGGGCCTCCTGGATCTGTGGGTCGGCCGAGATCTGCGTCACTGTAAGAGCACCGGGAACGCCGCCGCAATCGTTTCGTTCTTAACCTGGCTGTAATAGCTGTCGATATGCCGGTCAGACCCGGCGGATCCGTCATAATGGCATCAGATCCACTTCCCAGAGGATCGATCCGACCCTGGAGACGCTCTCAAAAAATGTCGAACGAAATCACGCCCGGCGTCCTCGACAGCACCGATGAGGCGATCCTCGTCCTGCTCGAGGAGGACGGTCGCCTCACTCACCGCGAGATCGCCGCCCAGGTCGGCCTCTCCCGATCAGCAGCGGCCACCCGCGTCCAGCGGCTGCTGACCGAGGGGCACATCGACGTCCGGGGTGTCGTCCACCCTGTCGTTCTCGGGCATGACGTGCTCGCCCACGTCTCGGTCACGGTGGACGGCTCGGCGACCCAGGTCGCACAGGCCGCCGCGGCGCGCGAGGACACCACCCTGGTCTCGATGACCAGCGGTCAGCACGCGCTGGTCCTGGAGCTGCGGGCGACGGACATCGGCCGGATCGACGACGCGCTCGCCGAGGTGCGCGCGATCGACGGCATCGTCACCACCGAGACCCTGCTCTACACCGAGGTCATCCGCGACGTGGCCGCCCCGGTCGGGCCCGCGCACGCCGCCGGGTCGCTCGACGAGACCGACTACGCCCTGCTGCGCGCCCTGCAGACCAACGGCCGCGCCTCCTACGTCGACCTGGCCGCGAGCGTCGGCCTCTCCCCCGCCGGCACCCGCCGGCGCGTGGTCCGGCTGCTCGACGGCAACGTCGTCCGGGTCGGCGCCGTCGTACGCCACTCGGGTCAGGAGCGGCGTACGGCGACCGGCATCGGCCTCCGTCTCGACGGTGCCGCCCACCGTCCGATCGCCGAGCAGCTCGCGCGGCTCCCCTCGGTCACCTTCGTGGCCCGCACCCTGGGACGCTACGACGCCCTGCTCACGGTCCACACCGCCACCTCCGGCGACCTCGTCGGGGTCCTCGACCACATCCGCGAGCTCGACGGCGTCCGCGAGGTCCAGACCTGGAGCCATCTCCGCTTCGTCAAGGAGACGTACGCCTCCCTGCGCCTGGGCTCCCGCGATCCCCGGCCGGGACCATGAGATGCGCCCGCCTGGGCGGCCTCTCAGCTGGTTCGGTAGCGGCCCGGAGTGGTTCCGATGATGCTGGTGAACGCGGCGATGAAGCTGCTGGGGTTGGCCCATCCACAGGCGTGGGCAGTATGAGTGGCATCGTGGCCCTCGGCGAGGAGCACGAGCGCGTGGTAGATGCGTAGCTGCGTACGCCACTCATAGAAGGTCATACCGAGCTCGTCACGGAACAGGCGGCTGAGGGTACGAGTGCTGGCGCCGATCGCCCTCCCGAGCTCGGCCAACGTGGCGTTGTCCGCGGGCGTCTCGTTCAGCATCCGGGTGATCGCCTGCAGCCGGTCGTCCCGCGGCTCGGGCAACTGCAGCGGCTGCTCGTCTGCCTCCCGGAGCTCCTCGACGAGTACGCGAAGGAGACGGGCTCGCGCGGAACGGCTGTAGGCCGGCGCGGAGTCGTCGTAGTTGCGTGGACCGGTCAGGGCGAGCAGGACCTCGCGGGCGAGGCCGGAGGCCAGGAACACGGCCGGACGATCCTGCACGAGCCGTGCAAGGGACGGCGCGAGAAAGACGATCCGCATATCGGTGTCGCCGTGGGCGCGGTGATAGTGCGTGAACTCGGCAGGTGTCCACGCGACCCGGTTGGCGGGGACTATCGATGTTCCGCGCTCGGTGTGAACCGTCAGGACGCCGCTGGCCGCGTACACGAGGTGTCCCTGCGTATGCGACTGGACAGGGCTCGTTCCGCCGGACGGCCACAGGTGGCGCCCGCCGGACGGCCATACCTGTGACGTCACGCCGGCCGTCCTGCGAGGCTGGCGGCTGAGAGGCATCGATTGGCATTCTACCGGTAGCAAGCCATGTCTCGATCTGGCGAGACTGCCTCATACGGAGTTCAGCTCAGAGATGGAGAGAGACACATGGCGACGTTCATTCTTGTGCCCGGCGCGTGGAAGGGCTCCTGGTCGTTCGAGGCGGTGGTTCCGCTGCTGGAACGTGCCGGCCACACCGTTCACGCCCTGACCCTGACCGGCCTGCGGCCGGACGACGACGAGGCGACCGTCGCGACCGCCAATCTCGACGCGCACGCCGGCGACGTGCTGCGGCTCCTCGATCGCGCCCACATCACCGACGCAACGCTCGTCGGCCACAGCTACGGCGGGATGGTGACCGCCGCAGCGGCCGATCGCGCGGGCGGCCGGATCTCCCGGCTGGTGCAGCTCGATGCCTACGTCCCGCGCGACGGCGAGTCGTGCTGGTCGTCGACGAACGAGCACTTCCGGGAAGTGTTCGCCGCCGGCGCGGCGACCACCGGCTACACCGTCCGACCGCCGGACGGCGGCGATCCGCGTCGCCGCCCCCATCCCCTCGCCTCGTTCCTGCAGACGATTCGGCTCACCGGCACGCTCGCCCAGGTCGCCCGCCGGGAGTTCATCTACTGCTCGGGATGGGAAGACCGCACGCCGTTCGCTGAGCTCCGTGCCCGACTCCAAGCCGATCCCGACTGGACGATCCACGACCTCCCCACCGGTCACGACGCGATGCATGAGGCCCCAGAGGCCGTTGCCGCGCTCCTGCTCGGCGGGTGAGTCCAAGGTGTCTAGTCAGCCTCGGAGATCTGGCGCAGGGTGGCGACGACCTTGCACTCCGGCCAGTGCGTCGCGTGGAGCTGCGCGAACTCCTGCTGCCCGGCGATCGCCTCCTCGAGGGTGTCGTAGCGGGTCAGCGCCCAGCCGCCGACGACCTCCTTGGCCTCGGCGTACGGACCGTCGACCCGGGTGACCTCGCCCTTGTCCACGACGAAGTTCACCGCGTCCTCGCTGCCGAAGAGACCGCCGCCGTCGAGGAAGTGGCCAGCGGCCGCCTGCTCGCCGATGTAGTCGTCCATCGCCTTGTACAGGGCCTCCGGCACCGGGCCGATTCCCTCTTCCATCCTCACGAAACCCATGAAACGCGGCATGATGTGCTCCTCAGTTCGGGGCCAACCGCTTCTCGGTGGCCGACACATGTGCGTCGAACCACATCGTTCTCCTTCGACATGGACATCGGAAGAACTTTCCACGGGCCTCCGCGGCCGCCGACATGCCGGCGCTCAGGCGTTGGCGGCCTCGGACTCAGGTGCCGGCTCCTGCGCCGGGGCGATCTTGCCGCCGGCCTTGCGCACCGCGATGGCGACGATGACGGCGGCGACGGCGAAGAGCAGGCCGTAGGCGACGACCGACTCGGCGTCGAAGTTGCGCAGCAGCGTACGTCCGTTGGTGATCAGGATGATGCTGCCGACCAGGCCGCCGAGGATGGGCAGCGAGAGGTGCTTGACGAGGTAGGCGGCGAACGGAGCGGCGATGACGCCACCGGCCAGGAGGCCGGCGATGACGCGCCAGTCGAGCGCCTCCCCAGCCAGACCGATGAGGAACCCGGCACTCGCCGAGAGGGTCGTGACGAACTCGGCAGTGGAGACCGAGCCGATCACCTTGCGCGGGTGCAGCGTGCCGCTGGAGATCAGCGTCGGCGTGGTCACCGGACCCCAGCCGCCACCACCGGTCGCGTCGATGAAGCCGCCGAAGAGACCCAGCGGCGCGAGCAGACCGAGCCCCGGGCGACGGCCCGGGATGAAGACCGGCGGCTTGCCGAAGACGAAGCGGGCGATGATGTAGATACCCAGGACGAGCAGCAGGCCGGCCACCCAGGGCGTGGCGCTCTCGGTGGAGATGCTGGAGAGGACGGTCGCGCCGGCGAAGGCGCCGATGCCGCCCGGGATCGCGATCTTGGCCACGACCTTCCAGTCGACGTTGCCGAGCCGCCAGTGCGAAACTCCCGACACGAACGTCGTACCGACCTCGGCAAGGTGCACCGACGCCGAGGCCACCGCGGGCGCGACCCCGGTCGCGACCAGCAGCGTGCTCGAGGTGACGCCGTACGCCATGCCCAGTGACCCGTCGACCGCCTGGGCCGCGAGACCGACGAGAGCGAAAATGATGAGCCGCTCCATGCGGACCTCCTCTGTGCGATCGAAAATGGCGAGGTAGTAATGTAACGCTATTTACTACACATAATTGGATCGGGGCGCTGAGGCGTTTCGATGGGCGGACGGCCCTGCCTGCTGGTCGAGCCGCCGGAGCCGCTAGGCGAAGGCGTGTCGAGACCAACACGGTTCTCTTCTTCGGGAAACCTCGCATAGCGGCTGTTCTTCGTTTCAGGGTTCGCCGCCGACCCGGTCTTTGAGTGTTTCTCGATCGCGCGCCGCGTCAAGGACGGGCTTCGCCCGCCGGCTTCGCCGGCCGCTTCGCGGTCCTTGACCCGGCACCCGATCGAGAAAGATTTCGCCTATAACGGGGCGGCGGCGAGAGAGTGGCGCGGAGTTCACGTTGCTTGTTCGCTGACTGCGTAACTTGGGTCTGACCTGCTTAAATAGGTCGTTCTATGGTGCTCGCTCGCGTATAATCAGGCTTATGTACGAGACCGTCGACCACCTCCTCGCTGGGCCGCCCCTGGGCGCGTCCGAGGCTGAACTGGTCGACTGGATCTCGCGTCTCGAAGCGATGAAGTGCACCGCTGAGGCTGTGCAGGCGCAAGCGGCGGTACGTCTCGACGAAGCCGTCCGTGCCCGTCAGGCCGAGGCCGGGGTTCCTGCCCGCAGGCTTGGCGAAGGGGTCGCCTCCCAGGTCGCGCTCGCGCGGCGGGTCTCGCCCGAGAAGGGCGCCAAGCTCCTTGGGCTGGCGAAGATCCTGATCAACGAGATGCCGCACACCTTCGCCCTGATGAAGGCCGGGCTGTTCTCGCAATGGCAGGCCACCATCCTTGCCCGTGAGACCGCGTGCTTGTCGGTGGAGGACCGGCGGGTCATCGACCACGAGCTCTGCGCACCCGGTACGGGCGGAGAGCCGGCTCGTGCTGTGTCGATGGGGCTACGGCAGCTCGAGAACGCCGCCAAGAAACTCGCCATCACCCTCGACCAAGCCTCCGTCGTCGCCCGCGCCGCGAACGCAGTGAAAGACCGACGCGTCAGCCTGCGGCCGGCACCGGACACGATGACCTGGCTCGGCGCACTGCTCCCGGTCAACGACGGCGTCGCCGTCTTCGCCGCACTCGATCAAGCGGCGAAGGCTGCCCACGCAGCAGGCGACGAGCGGACCCGTGGCCAGGTCATGGCCGACACCCTCGTCGACCGGATCACCGGCCGTACTGAGGGAGCCAAGCCTCGGATCGAGGTCAAGATCGTGATGACCGCCGACACGCTCACCAACGACGCCGATCAGCCGGCCATGGTCGAGGGCTACGGACCCGTCCCCGCCGCCTGGGCCCGCGAAGCGCTCGCCGACGCCGAGGTCTTCGTCCGCCGGCTGTTCACCGACCCGGCCGGTCAGTTGGTGGCGATGGAGTCACGTGCCCGCAAAGCCCCCGACGGGCTGGCCGAGTTCGTCGCGACTCGCGACGGCGGGATCTGTCGGACCAACGGCTGCGATGCCCCGATCCGCAACATCGACCACGTCAAACGCCATGCCGACGGCGGCGCAACCAGCGCCGACAACCTGCAAGGGCTGTGCGAACGATGCAACCAAGCCAAGGAAGCCCTCGGATGGCGAGCCAGACCAGGACCCGACGGCACCATCATCACCACCACACCCACCGGCCACACCTACATCAGCCCACCACCCGACACCTGGAAACCGGAACCACCACCACTTTCGCCGGCAGAACGCAGGCTGCGCCGCGTACTCCGCGATCACATCCTCGCAGCCTGAGGCTTTCGAGAACTTTCTTCGGATCGGTGCTTGACCTTGACGCTACGTCAGGGCTGCACGCTTCTTTCACGGCCCCAAACAGGAGCCACCAACCGATCCAAAGGGAGCACCACCATGAACAACCTGCTCAGCCGCCTCGTGGGTGACAAGAAGGACTGGAAGCGCATGGAAGCCCGTGCCGCCGAACTGCCCGCCGACTACCGCACCGTCTATGGCGAGATGAAGAGCTACATGTGGCGCTTCACCGCCGGCGACGGGATGGACATCGTCGAGATCCTGCGCGAGATCCTCGACCTCTTCGAGACCGAGGCCGCCAACGGAACCTCGGTCATCGAGGTCACCGGGATCGACCTGGCCGCCTTCTGTGACGCACGGCTGCCCGAGCAGCACGACGCCTACCGCGCCAAGCTCCGCGCGAACCTCAACGAGGTCGCCCAGAAGCTCGCGTGATCCCGGCGATGCTCCCCGCACCTCCCCTGTCGCGAGCCGAGACGGCCGCTCGCGGCAGGGGATGCGTTCTTCTGGGGTCGAAAATGTCGGGATAAGACTGTGGTTCGGCTCTTCCGCATGGTCCACTGTGACGCACGTCTCTTCGGGCCGTCCGTGGCGGCGGCCCCGCATGTTGGAGGAACACAGTGAACGACTCGGCCCTACTCTCGGTCGGCCTCCCCATCGCCTTGGCCATCATCATGTTCGGGCTGGGCCTGAGCCTGACCCCGGGAGACTTCCGCCGGGTCGTACGCACTCCGCGAGCCGTCTTCGTCGCGCTCACGCTCCAGATCGTGGTTCTGCCGATGATCGCGTTCGGACTCGTCGTGGTCGCGGACTTGGATCCGCTGGTCGCTGTCGGGGTGATGCTGCTGGCCGCCTCGCCGGGCGGGACCACGGCGAATCTGTTCAGCCATCTGTTCCGAGGCGACGTCGCGCTCAATGTGACGCTGACGGCGGTCAACTCGGTGCTCGCGGCGGTCTCGATCCCATTGATCACCAACGCCGCGATCAGCTATTTCGACGCCGGCGACACCCTGGGGCTGCAGTTCGGCAAGGTCCTCCAGGTCATCGCGATCGTGCTGGTTCCGGTCGGCATCGGGATGCTGGTGCGGAGCCGGTCAGCGACGTTCGCCGCACGGGCGGATCGTCCGGTACGGATCTTCTCGATCGTCGTACTGGTCATGGTCTCGGTCGGCGCGATCCTCGGGGAGCGGGAGAACATCGCCGACTACCTCCGCGAGGTCGGCGTGGTCGTGACGCTGTTCTGCTGCGCGAGCCTCTGCCTCGGCTACCTCGGCGCTCGAGTGTTCAAGCTCGGTCAGGCGCAGGCGATCGCCACCTCGATGGAGGTCGGGATCCACAACACCACCGTGGCCCTCACCATCGCGCTCAGCGTGCTCGACAACACCACCGTCGCAATCCCGGCCGCGGTCTACAGCATCGTGATGTACGTCCTCGCCACCGCCTTCGGCTTCCTCATCACCCGGTCGCGAGTGGCGCGGCCCGCCGCGCCGCACGACGTCACCACCTGACCCCCGCATCGCATCCTCGACATCGCCTCGGCGCGGGAACGAGTACCAGGCTCCGACCGCGCCGAGGGCGAGCAGGAACAGGCAGACCAGCGTGAAGGCCGCGTTGACCGCATCGACACCGTCGGCCGGGACTTTGGCAGCGAGCACCGCCTCACCGAGCCCGGGCGGCAGGATCGCGGTGAGGAGCGTGAGGGCGACGGCGAGGCTGAGGACGTTGCCGGTGTTCTGCAGCATCAGCCGCGTCGCGTTGACGACACCCAGCGCGTCCTCGGGTGCGCGCTCCAGGAGGACGGTGGCATTGGTCCCGATGAACAGGCCGGTCGCCAGGCCGACGATCGCGAGCGTCCCCATCACCATCCAGGTCAGCTCGAGATGGATGGCGAGCGCCACCAGGGCGACGCCACACGTCCCCACCACCGATCCTCCGGACATGATCTGATGCGGCGTCCAGCGGCGCGAGAGCCAACCGAGGGTCAGTGAGGCACTGATCATTCCGACCGGCATCGGCAGCAGCATCATCCCCGCCGTCCCCGGGGCGACGCCGACGACGCTCTGGAAGTAGAGGCTGGCCAGCACGATCAGCGGGAACCTTCCGGCGCCCGTGAAGAAGCCCGCGAGGAAGAGCTTCCCGACGCGGCGCATGACGGCGATGTCGAGCACCGGCGCCGTCGCCCGCCGTTCGACGAACAGCAGGACCGGGACCAGGACGACCGCTCCGAGGACGCATCCGATCACCACGGGATGCAGCCACCCGAGGTCGGTCAGCGACGTGATCCCGAGGGTCAGCATGACCACGCCGACCATGATCACCAGGTTGCCGGGGAGGTCGAGTCCGCCGGCGCGCTTGACCACCACGGGGCGCGGCAGCAGCACGTGTCCCGCCACCAGGGCGATCAGGCAGACCGGCACGTTGAACCAGAACACCCACTGCCAGCCGACGTGGTCGACGATCAGCCCGCCGACCGTCGGCCCGACCAGGTTGGCGGTGGGGAACGAGGCGGCGTACAGGCCCATCGCGCCTCCGAGGGAGGAGCGCGGGAAGGCCTGATGGATGAGGGTGGCGCCGTTGCCGATGAGCACCGCGCCGCCGATGGCGGCGACCACCCGGAGCCCGATGAGCACCTCGACGTTCGGAGCGAAGCCGGCCAGCAGGCTCGCCAGCGAGAAGAGGACCAGCCCGCCCAGATAGAGACTCCGCTGTCCCCAGACGTCACTGAGGCGGCCGAAGAGGAGCAGGCAGGCGGTGTTGGCGACCATGTAGGAGAGCAGGAGCCAGCTGCCCTCGGCCGAGCTCACCTCGAACTCACGGCTCAGCGTCGGCAGCGCGACGTTGAGAGAGCTCGCGTTGAGCGCCATCACCGCGCTGACCAGGCAGACCACGATCAGGGTGGAACGCGCAGCGCCCGTCACTTCGGTGGGTTCGGACTCGCTCATTCCACCTCCTGCGCCGCGCGAGACGGCGCCACCTGCGTCGTACGCCACGGCACGACCCTGCGCCGAACGGGTGTCGCGAGAAGAAAGTCCGATATCCGGATTGTGACCCTTGACACACTCGTTTGGCGACCCAATGATGAATCTCATCCTAGAGCGTGATTCTAGATTGAGCCACCAACATCGGCGACCGACAGCCGGTCGCGGACACGAACGGGAGGGTCCGATATGAGAGCACCAACTGGGTCCGCGAATGAGCCACTTCTGCGTATCGAGGACCTCCACGTGGAGTTTCGGACCGGGGGCGGCACGGTCGAGGCGCTCAACGCCGTCGACCTCTGGATCGATGCGGGCGAGACCGTCGCCGTCGTCGGTGAGTCCGGCTCCGGCAAGAGCGTCACGGCGCTCGCCGTGCTCGGCCTGCTGGGCAACGGGCGGGTCAGCGGCGGCCGGATCACCTGGGACGGCAGGGACATCACCGGAGCCGACAACCACGACATGCGCGCCGTGCGGGGCAAGGACATCTCGGTGATCTTCCAGGACCCGATGACCTCCCTCGATCCCCTCTTCACGATCGGGCACCAGCTCGTCGAGGCCTACCGGATCCACCACGACGTCTCGAAGCGGAAGGCACGCGAGCGCGCGGTCGAACTGCTGGACCTTGTCGGCATCCCCGAGCCCGAGACCAAGTTCAAGGCGTACCCCCACCAGCTCTCGGGCGGTCAGCGGCAGCGGGTCATGATCGCCGGCGCACTGGCCTGCGACCCGCGCCTGCTCATCGCCGACGAGCCGACCACCGCCCTCGACGTCACCGTCGAGGCCCAGGTCCTGGCGCTGATCCGCGATCTCCAGGACCGGACCGGGGTCGGGCTGATGCTGATCACCCACGACATGGGTGTGGTCGCCGAGATGGCCGACCGGGTGGTCGTCTTCTACGCCGGGCAGGTCGTCGAGACCGGCACTGCCGACGAGATCCTCGACCGACCGCAGCACCCCTACACCCAGGCGCTGCTCGATGCGATCCCGCGACGCGACACCCCGCGCGATCAGGAGATGCCGGCGATCCCTGGCGCCGTGCCTGCCCTCAACGAGATGCCCAGCGGCTGCCGCTTCGTCACCCGCTGCTCCGAGGCCGGCCCCGAGTGCGATGCGCCCCAGCCGCTGCGCGACGTCGTCGGCCGACAGGTCCGCTGCTGGCGTCCGGACGAGGAGCGCGATGCCCTCGCGCCGATGGCGGAGGTGGCCCGATGATCGTCCCCGGCGCCGCTCCCCTCGTCGAAGCGCACGGTCTCGTCAAGCACTTCGGCGACGGCAAGGGCCTGTTCACCCCGAACCGCCCACCCGTACGCGCCGTCGACGGCGTCTCCCTGACCATCAAGCGCGGCGAGACCCTCGGTCTGGTCGGAGAGTCGGGCTCCGGCAAGTCGACGCTCGGGCGGTTGATCCTCCGGCTGATCGAGCCGACCAGCGGCTCGGTCACCTTCGACGGTCAAGACATCGCCACGCTCTCGAAGAGCAGGCTCACGCAGCTCCGCAAGCGGATGCAGCTCGTCTTCCAGGATCCGTTCAGCTCGTTCAACCCCCGAATGACCATCGCGCAGGTGCTGACCGAGCCGATGGTGGTCCACGGCATGGGTGACAGGGCAGGCCGGATCAACCGCGCCAAGGAGCTGCTCGACCTGGTCGGTCTCCCGTCGTTCGCGCTGGAGCGCTACCCCCACCAGTTCTCCGGCGGCCAGGCGCAGCGCATCGGAATCGCTCGAGCGCTCGCCACCGACCCCGACCTCATCGTCTGCGACGAGGCGGTCAGCGCACTCGACGTCTCCGTCCAGGCGCAGGTGCTCAACCTGCTCAAGGAGGTCCAGCGCGAGCTCGGGCTCTCCTATCTCTTCATCGCGCACGACCTCAACGTGGTGCGCTACATCTCCGACCGCGTCTGCGTGATGTACCTCGGCAAGCTCGCCGAGGTGGCCCACGCCGATGACATCAGCGAGCGGCCGAGACATCCCTACTCACAGGCCCTGATGGCGTCGATCCCCTCCCCCGACGCCCACCACCAGCTGCGTACGCCACTCGCCGGCGAGATCCCCAGCCCGCGTCGGCCCCCGTCAGGCTGCCGGTTCCACCCACGCTGCAGCCAGAGCGTCGACGGCTGCGACCGCGACGAGCCGGAGCTGCTGACCATCGGCAGCTCGAGCGACGCACGCAGCGTCGCCTGCCACCTCTTCGACCCCACTTCCGCGAGGTGATCGCATGCTTCTCTACGCCGGACGACGCCTGACCTACGGCCTGCTCGTGCTCGCCCTCGTCGCCACTCTGGTCTTCCTCATCATCCGACTGATCCCCGGCGACGCCGTCCGGCTCCAGCTGGCCGACGCCCCCGGCGTCACCCAGGCCCAGATCGACCAGCGCACCGCCGAGCTCGGCCTGGACGAGCCGATCCTGACCCAGTTCGGCCACTTCGTGGGCGGGCTGGTCCAAGGCGACCTGGGCGACTCGTTCGACGACGAGCGGCCCGTCACGACCAAGATCCTCGAGCGCCTTCCCGCCACCCTCGAGCTCGGTCTGCTGGCCATCCTCTTCGGGATCCTGCTCGGGGTGCCGTTCGGCATGCTCTCGGCGATCCGCCATCACAGCGTCGTCGACAACATCATGCGCTTCCTGGCGGTCATCGGCATGTCGCTGCCGAACTTCTGGCTGGCGCTCCTCCTGATCACCTTCCTGGCTCTCTGGTTCGGCTGGTCCCCACCACTGGTGTACGCCTCCCCCACCGAGGATCTCGGCCAGAACCTCGTCCACATGGCCCTCCCGGCGATCGCCCTGGGTGCCGCGACCATGGCCAGCATCGCCCGGATGCTGCGGTCCTCGCTGCTGGAGGTGCTCGGCTCCAACTTCATCCGCACGATCCGCTCCCGCGGCGCCTCCGAGCGCGTGGTCGTGCTCAAGCACGCCGGCCGCAGCTCGCTGATCCCGGTCTTCACCGTGCTCGGCCTGCAGGTCGGTCACATCCTGGGCGGCACCGTCATCCTCGAACGGATCTTCGCCATCCCGGGGATGGGATCGCTGATCTTCGAGGCGGTCGGGCAGCGCGACTACCCGGTCATCCTCGGCTGCGTCATCTTCTACGGCGCCATCTTCATCCTCGTCAACGTCGTGGTCGACCTGCTCTACGCGGTCATCGACCCGCGGATCCGTTACGAAGGAGCCTCCGCATGAGCATCGCCATCTCCGGAACCGCGCGCGCGGCCCGCCGACCACGATCCCGCAGCGGTCTGGTCCGGTTCACCAGGGAGCAGCCCCTCGGCGCCATCGCGCTGTTCCTGATCACGCTCTTCGTCGTGGTCGCCGTCCTGGCGCCCTGGATCGCCCCGTACGACCCGCTCGCCCAGGACCGGGTCAACATCCTGACCGCTCCGGGGGTCGGCGGCCACCTCGCCGGCACCGACGAGCTCGGCCGGGACGTCTTGAGCCGGTCGCTCTACGGGGCCCGGACCTCCCTGCTGATCGCGGTCGCCACGCTCGCTCTCGGCGGTGCGATCGGCCTGATCGTCGGTGTCGTGTCGGGCTACTTCGGTGGCACCTGGATCGACTCCGTGCTGCAGCGCATCATGGACGCGCTGATGGCGATCCCCTCCATCGTGCTGCTGCTGTTCGTGGCCGCCCTGCTCGGCCCGAGCGTACGCAACACCGTGATCGCCCTCAGCCTGCTGGTGATCCCGTCGATCAACCGCGTCGCCCGCGGCGAGATGCTCCGCATCCGCGAGGAGCCGTACCTCGAGGCCGCCCGCTCGGTCGGCTGCGGCACCCCGAGGATCCTGCTCCGCTATGGCCTGCCCAACCTGATGGCCCCGCTCTTCGTGATGGGCTCGCTGCTCTTCGCGGTCATCCTCATCGCCGAGTCCGCGCTCAGCTTCCTGGGCATCGGCACCCCGCCACCGACACCCTCGTGGGGCCGGATGCTGAGCGAAGGCCGCAGCCAGCTCGAGATCGCCCCGTGGATGACCGTCGTTCCCGGCCTGATCCTCTCCGTGTCCGTCCTGGCGTTCAACCTGCTCGGCGACGCCATGCGCGACTTCCTCGACCCCAAACAGCGCCGCTAGCCCCATCCCACCCAAGGAGTCCGTGATGTCCCACCCCATGCTTCGCCTCACGAGATCACAGGTCCGGACAGCCGGTGCGGTCGCGGCCGCTGCCTGCCTCGCCCTGACCGCCGCCTGCGGAACGGGCGGAACCGCCGCTGGGAAAGGCAAGATCGTCGAGGACGCCGGACCGCCCCAGGACGGCGGCATCCTGCACACCGCGGCCACCGCCGACGCGCCTTCGCTGGACATCCACAAGGAGGCGTCCTACATGACCCACGTCGCCGTCGGAACGGTCTACAGCCGGCTGGTCGCACCGAAGACCGGCAAGGACGTCGAGTACGGCTCGAGCGAGCTCGAGGGCGACCTCGCCGAGGAGTGGTCGAAGTCGGAGGACCTGAAGACCTGGACCTTCAACCTCCGCCAGGGCGTCAAGTTCCATGACAAGCCGCCGGTCGACGGGCGCGAGTTCACTTCGGCCGACGTCAAGTGCACGGTCGACCGGATCAAGACCCTGCCCGGCCACCAGCTCGGCCTGGTCGCCGGCGTCACCAAGGTGGCGACCCCGGACCCCTACACCGTGGTCTTCACGCTCGGGTCGGCGAACACCGCCTTCGACCAGACCATGGCCAACCCGTTCATGGCGATCCTCCCCTGCGAGGGCACCAAGGGCGAGTTCAACCTGGCCGAGGAGGCGATCGGCACCGGCCCATTCGTGCTGAAGAGCTGGAATCGCGACCAGGAGCGGGTGATGGAGAAGAACCCCGACTACTTCATCGAGGGTCTTCCCCACCTCGACGGCATCCAGACCACCGTGCTCCCCGACGCGCAGGCGCAGATCGCCGCGCTGCGCAGCGGCAAGCTCGACATGATCTCCTCGCTCTCCACCGAGAAGCGCCAGGTCGACCAGCTC
This sequence comes from Nocardioides sp. NBC_00850, assembly GCF_045207335.1. Lineage (NCBI taxonomy): Bacteria > Bacillati > Actinomycetota > Actinomycetes > Propionibacteriales > Nocardioidaceae > Nocardioides > Nocardioides sp. NBC_00850. The sequence continues at coordinate 3,193,368 of NZ_CP108845.1, read as the reverse complement.
CTCAGCCAGATCGACGGGCTGCAGCTGCGTACGGAGAAGGGGATCACCCAGACCCGGGTCTTCATGAACGCCCAGAAGGGGCCGTTCAGCAAGCTCGAGGTCCGCCGCGCGGTCGCCCACGCGATCGACAAGGAGGGGATGATCAAGGCTCTGCGCTCGGGCGGGTCGCTCACCGGTCCCATCTCGCCGACCCTCTTCGGGGCGCTGCCCCAGGACGAGGTCGACGGGCTGCTGGAGTACGACCCCGAGAAGGCCAAGAAGCTCCTGGCCGACGCCGGCTACCCCAACGGCTTCTCGGCAGACCTGGTCGCCACCGACGGCTACGGCGAGACCATCCTGCGCGAGGCACAGTGGGTCCAGGAGGACCTGGCCAAGATCGGCATCAAGCTGACCATCGACCAGCAGGACTACGCCACCTACGTCAGCTCGACCTGGCCGGAGACCAAGTACGACATCATGTACGGCCTGCAGACCCCGATGCTGACGGCCGACGAGTACCTCACCTCGGAGTACACCAGCACCGGCACCCGCAACTGGTCGAAGGTCGACGACCCGGAGCTCGACAAGATGGTCGCCGCCCAGCGAGTCATCACCGACGAGGCGCAGCGGGAGAAGGCGCTGCAGGACATCGAGCGCTACATCATGGAGAACATCTCCACCCCGCTGCCGCTGTACGCCTACGACACCCAGACGCTGTACTCGGGCAAGGTCCACGACTACCACCCGCACCCGGACTACAGCTCCCGCGAGCTCCAGAACGTCTGGATGGAGCAGGAGTGAGCAGCGGCCCTCCCGTCCAGAACGAGTACCGTCGGGACGACTCCTGCCGCATCGACGCGATCTGGGACGTCGGCGGGGCACCGCCGCGACCTGAGCAGCCGGTGGAGGTCACCGATGGCGTCCATCTGCTGCTCGCGCCGAACGCCAACCACTGGACGTACGAGGGCACCAACACCTGGATCGTCATCGGGGAGCGGCGGGCCGTCGTCATCGACCCCGGCCCGACCGACCCCGACCACCTGGACCGGATCGACGAGGTGGTGCGCGGGGCCGGCGCCCGCGTCGAGACGATCCTCCTCAGCCACCATCACGGCGACCACTCCCAGGCCGCTCATGCGGTGGCCGAACGCTGGCAGGCGGCGATCAGGCCACGGGTCCAGCACGGGACCATCCCGGACGGGACCCGGATCGACCTGGGCCGGCGCACCGAGATCCGCACCCTCACCACTCCCGGTCACACCTCTGACGGGGTGAGCTTCTCGCTGGGCGACCGCCGCGTGATGCTCACCGGGGACACCGTGCTGGCCCGGTTCAACCCCTACATCTCGCACCCCGACGGCACCATCGCGGACATGCTCGGCTCGATGGCCCGGATAGCCGGCCTGGTCGACGACGACTGGATCCTGCTGCCGGGACACGGGCCGGCGGTACGCGAGCCCACCACCTACCTGCGGGCGCGGATCGCCGACAGGCAGCGCCGGATCGACCAGGTCGCCGGCCTGCTGGCCGATGGCGTCGCCCGCGATCAGGTGACCGACCACGTCTACGCCAAGGTCGACGACCAGCGTCGTCCGGCCGCCCGGGCCTCGGTCGAGGCCATCCTCCATTACCTCGACACTCGCGCCCTCGGGAAGCGGGAGAAAGGCAGCACCGTATGAGTATGACTACCTCGGAGGTGTCCCCGCAGGCGCGGTTCGCGCCGCGGGCCACCCCGGAGACCCAGCCCTACTGGGACGCCACCGCGGCCGGCAGGCTCGACCTGCCGAGGTGCCGCCCCTGCGACCAGGTCTTCTTCTACCCCCGCTCCTCGTGCCCACGGTGCGGCTCCACCGACCTCGAGTGGGTCACCTGCTCCGGCAAGGGCCGGCTGCACACGTACGTCGTCTCCCACCGTCCCGCGCCAGGCTTCTCGGTGCCGACCGTGATCGCCGTGGTCGAGCTCGACGAGGGCCCACGGATGATGACCAACCTGGTCGAGGCCGACCCGGACGCGCTCGAGCTCGACATGCCGGTGGAGGTGCGCTTCGAGCAGCGCACCGGCGTCGCCGTGCCCGTCTTCGCCCCGGCGAAGGAGAACGCCCGATGAGCCGCGACATCGTCATCATGGGTGCCGCCGAGACAGACATCGGCAAGCTGCCCACCACCTCGACCCTCGAGCTGCACGTCGAGGGCGCCCGTCGGGCCCTCGCGGACGCGAACCTGACCAAGGACCAGGTCGACGGCATCGCCTCGGTCTCGATCCCCGGCCCGATCCAGGTCGCCCACAGCCTGGGGATCACCCCGACATATGTCGACGGCACCGGCGTCGGCGGCTCCTCGTTCCTCTTCCACGTACGTCACGCGACGGCGGCGATCAAGGCGGGCTACGCCGACGTGGTGCTGGTGACCCACGGCGAGTCCGGCCGGTCCCGGGTAGGCGCGCCGATGCATCCGCGCGCCAACGACTCGGTGATGGCGCAGTTCGAGATGCCGTACGGGATCACCGGACCGCCGACCAGCTTCACCGTGCCTGCCCGACGGTTCCTGCACGAGACCGACAACACCCTCGAGCACCTCGCCGAGGTCGCGGTCGCCCAGCGGCGCTGGGCCTCCCGCAACCCTCGCGCCATGTTCCGGGAGGAGGTCAGCGTCGACGACGTCCTCGGCGCCAAGATGATCGCCGACCCGTTCACCCTGCTGATGTGCTGCCTGGTGACCGACGGTGGTGGCGCGCTGGTCGTCGCCTCCCGCGAGTTCGCCGAGGCGCACGGGAGCGACAAGCCGCTGGTCCACATCCTCGGCACCGGCGAGGCGGCCACCACGCCGCTGATCTCGCAGATGGAGGACATGACCCGCTGCAAGCAGTTCACGCTGTCCAGCCAGGCGGCGTTCAAGGAGTCGGGCACGTCCCCCTCCGACATCGACCACCTGATGATCTACGACGCCTTCGCGCACGTCCCGCTCTACGGCTTGGAGGACATGGGCTTCGTCGGCCGCGGGGAGTCGGGGGCGTTCGTCGCCGACGGGCACACCTCCCCCGGCGGACGACTGCCCATGAACACCAACGGCGGCGGCCTGTCCTACACCCACACCGGCATGTACGGGATGTTCGCGATCCAGGAGTCCGTACGCCAGCTGCGCGGCGAGGCCGCCGCGCAGGTCGACGGGGTCGGCACCAGCCTGGTGCTCGGCAACGGCGGCATGTTCATGAGCGCGGCGACCCTGATCCTCGCCAACCAGCGCTGACCCCACCACCCGAAGGAGCAGACCCATGGCAAGCACCGACCGACAGGTCGTCATCATCACAGGCGCCGGCCGCGGCCTCGGCCGCGCGCACGCCCTCGAGTTCGCACGCCGCGGCGCGGCGGTCGTGGTCAACGACCTCGGCGCCGGCCTCGACGGCACCGGCAAGGCCGACGACCCCGCGCAGCAGGTCGTCGAGGAGGTACGCGCCCTCGGCGGCGAGGCGATCGCCAACGGCAGCGACATCAGCGATCCCGAGGGCGCCCAGAAGCTGTTCCAGGACGCCCTCAACGAGTGGGGCAGGGTCGACGTACTGGTCAACAACGCCGGGATCCTGCGCGACCGGATGCTGGTCAACATGTCCATCGACGAGTGGGACGCGGTCATCAAGGTCCACCTGCGTGGCACCTTCGCGCCGATGAGCGTGGCCGCCCAGCACTGGCGCGAGCTCTCCAAGCAGGGCGAGGACGTGGACGCCCGGATCATCAACACCACCTCCTCCTCCGGGATCTACGGCAACCCGGGGCAGCTCAACTACGGCGCCGCCAAGGCTGGCATCGCGGCGATGACCGTGATCGCCGCCCAGGAGCTTCGCCGCTACGGCATCACCGTCAACGCGATCGCTCCGGCGGCGCTGACCCGGATGACCGAGAACCTCAACCCCAACCGGCCTCAGGTGGCCGAGGGTGAGTGGAACCCGGGCGCACCGGAGAACGTCTCCCCCGTGGTCGCCTGGCTGGCCTCGAAGTCCGCGCGCGAGGTGACCGGTCGCGTCTTCAACGTACGCGGCGGGCACGTGAGCGTGGCCGAGGGCTGGGTCGCCGGACCGACCGAGGAGAAGGACGGCCCTTGGACCGTCGAGGAGCTCGATGTGGTGCTGCCCAGCATGATCGCGGAGGCACGGGCGAACTCGCTCACCAGCGGAAGGACCCCGGAGGCATGAGTCTGGACCAGTCCGTCATCGGCGTACGCTCCGATCCCGAGGAGCGGTCCTGGACCAGTGCCGAGACACTGCTGTACGCCCTCGGTGTCGGCGCCGGCCACGACGACCCGCTGACCGACCTGAGCTACACCAGTGAGCACGGCGACGACGCCTGCCCGGAGCAGAAGGTGCTGCCCACGTTCGGGGTGATGGTCACCTGGGGCGCCAGGCGCGGCGGACGGAGGATGGGCGACTTCAACCCGGCCATGCTGGTCCATGCCGAACAGGAGGTCGTCCTGCACCGGCCCCTGACCGCGGAAGGGACCGTCTCACTGACGTCCCAGGTGACCGGCATGTACGACAAGGGCTCGGGAGCCCTGGTCGCGAGCGAGGCCGAGGCGGTCGACCCGGCGACGGGCGAACCCGTCGTGACCACGCGCAGCTCCGTGTTCATCCGGGGCGAGGGCGGGTTCGGCGGCGACCCCGGGCCCAGGGTCGCCTCGCCGATCCCCGACCGCGATCCCGACGAGCTGGTGACGATGCCGACCTGGCCCGGCCAGGCCCTGCTCTACCGGCTCAGCGGCGACCGCAACCCGCTGCACTCGGACTCGCGCTTCGCCGCGCGGGGCGGCTTCGAGCGCCCGATCCTGCACGGGCTGTGCACCTACGGGGTCACCGGCAGAGCGCTGATCCGCACGATCAGTGGAGGCGACGGGGATGCGATGGCCTCGATGGCCGGCCGGTTCTCCTCGCCGGTCCTTCCCGGCGAGGCCCTGCGGGTCGCGATGTGGCGGGTCGACGAGGTGACGACCGCCTTCCGGACCAGGAAGGAGGACGGCACCGTGGTCATCGACCGCGGGCTGGCCACATGGCGCTGATCCTCCGCCGCTCCCCGAGAGCTACTCGGCCACCTGAGCCGCGGGCTCGGCGACCTCCCCGACGAACAGCCGCTGGGCCAACGCGATCGCGTGCCGAGACACCCGCCGCGCCTGGCGCTTGGTCTCGCACGCGGCCGTCATCCGGGCCGCCTCACCGATGAGTGCGGTCAGGATCGCGCCGAGCAGCTGGTTCTCGTCGCTGACGCCCAGGCCGAGCACCTGCAGGTTGCGGCGGATCCACTCGATGTTGCGGCGGCGGCGCATCATCTCGAACCCCGGCGGGCCGTCGCCGGCGTAGAAGACGGGCAGCAGCTCGCGGTCCTCCCAGACCGCGTCGAGGTAGGCCAGGGCACCTGCCTCGAACTGGTCGAGCGGCGCCTCGACGCCGCTCTTGCGCGCCTTCGCGACGCTGGCGGCCGCCGCCGCGGCCAGCCTGTCGACGTACTCCTCCCACAGGGCGAGGTAGAGCTGCTCCTTGCCACCGAAGTGGTGGTAGACGCTCCCGACGCTGGAGCCGGCACGGGCGACGACGTCGGAGACGCTGGCCACCGCGTAGCCCTTCTCCGCGAAGACCTCGCGCGAGGCGTCCAAGAGCTGACGGCGCGTCTCCTCGGTCTTCGCCCAGCGACGCCCTCCCGGGCGCTGCGATTCGACCTCTAGGGCCATCGTTCACTCCTCGTCGTGGTGCCGGGATCTTCTCACAATATGCGCAATTCCTCTTGACGACGAACCGCTACTGCGTGACGCTTCTCATAGTCCATTCTAGAAAACGATTCTAGAAACTCACTCTAACCGAAGGAGCGGGCAATGATCGACTTCGCGCTGGGAGAAGAGCATCGAGCAGTCAAGGAGGCCGTGCGCCAGTTCGTCACCAAGGAGGTGATGCCACTGGAGGACCAGGTCCTCCTCAACGAGCGCAACGGCCGTCCTGCGCTCGAGCCGGGACAGCTCAAGGACCTGCAGGCCAAGGCCCGCAAGTACGGCTACTGGGGCATCAACACCCCGGAGGAGTACGGCGGCATGGCCGCGGGAGCCGTGATGTCCGCGATCATCGCGGGCGAGGCCGGCCGCACCTTCGTGCCGTTCCGCTTCGGCGGTAGCGCGGACAACATCCTCTACGCCGGCACCGAGGCGCAGAAGCAGGAGTACCTCATCCCGACCATCGAGGGCGAGCGCCGCAGCTGCTTCGCGATCACCGAGCCCGGCGCCGGCTCCGACGCCCGCAGCATCCGGTCCAGGGCGGTCCGTGACGGCGACGACTGGGTGATCAACGGCGAGAAGGTCTTCATCACCAACGGCAACGAGGCCGACTTCGTGATGGTCTTCGCCGTCACGGACCCGGAAAAGGGCGCCGACGGCGGCGTCACCTGCTTCCTGGTCGACCGGGCGATGGGCTGGGAGTCCACGCCGATCCCGACCATGGGCGAATGGGGTCCGGCGGCGCTGAGCTTCCAGGACGTACGCGTCCCGAACGACCACATCCTCGGTGAGGAGGGCAAGGGCTTCGAGCTGGCGATGCAGTGGATCGGCAACGGTCGCTTCATGATCCCGGCCGGGGCCATCGGCGCCGCGGAGCGGATGCTCGAGATGGCCATCGAGCACGCCAACAACCGTCACTCGATGGGGCAGGCGATCGCCAACTACCAGTTCATCCAGGGCCACATCGCCGACAGCGCCGTCGAGCTGGAGGCCGCCCGCTGGCTGACCCTGCACGCCGCCTGGCAGGTCGAGAACAAGATGGACGCCCGTCACACCTCCTCCATCGCGAAGCTGTACGGCACCAACATGGCCAACCGCGTCGTCGACCGCGTCCTCCAGATCCACGGCGGGATGGGCTACACCAAGGAGCTCCCGCTGGAGCGCTGGTACCGCGAGCTGCGCCTGCTCCGCATCTTCGAGGGCACCGACGAGATCCAGCGCCGTACCATCGCCCGAAACCTCCTCAAGGGCAACGTCAAGGTGGGAGCGTCGTTGGCATGAGCGAGCGCAAGCGAGCGAACATCGGATACTTCATGGCGCCGCGTCCGTATTCTGGCGCCTGCGCTACGGAGGTGGCGCCATGAGCACCCTCGACGCCGACCGGCTGCAGGAGTTCTTCCGCCCGAAGTCGGTCGCCCTGGTGGGGGCGACCGACAAGTCGGGCTGGTCACTGAGCACCTACAACAACCTTCTCCAGCACGGCTTCTCCGGTGACGTGCACCTGGTGAACCCCAAGACGCCTGTCGTCCACGGTGTCGAGACCCACCGCAGCCTCTCCGCCATCCCGGGACCGGTCGACCTCGTCTACGTCATGACGCCGATCGAGGTCGTACCGCTGGTCCTCGAGGAGGGCGCTGCCCGCGGCATCCGGAACTACGTCATCCTCACCGCCGGCTACGGCGAGGTCGGTGAGGAGGGCGCGGTCCGCGAGCAGGAGGTCGCCGACCTCGCCCGCAGGCACGACCTGACCGTCCTCGGCCCCAACGGCAACGGGTTCATCAACGCGGCAGACTCGATCACGCCGTACGGGCTGCCGATTCCCCCGCCGCTCCTGGGCGGGTCCGTCGGGGTCGTGCTGCAGAGCGGTGCGCTGGCCAGCAACGTGCTGGCCTTCGCCCAGGCCCGCAACATCGGGATCTCGCTCCTGGTCTCGATGGGCAACGAGACCGCGATGTCGGTGACCGACGTGATGAACGCGCTGGTCGAGGCGCCGAACACCAAGGTGATCGCGCTCTTCCTGGAGAGCATCCGGCACCCGGAGGAGTTCGCCGAGATCGCCCGGCGGGCGCTGGCGGCGGGCAAGCCGATCGTGGCTCTCAAGATCGGCCGCAGCGTCAAGGCATCCCGGACCGCCCAGGCCCACACGGGTGCGTTGGTGGGCGACGACAAGACCGTCGACGCCGCCTTCCGTCAGCTCGGCGTGATCCGCGTGGGCTCGTTGGAGGACCTGATGGTCACCGCCGGCATGCTCGCCGAGACCGGCCCGCTCCCGGGCAACCGGATCGGCGTCGTCACCCCCTCGGGCGGCGCCTCCGAGATCATCTCCGACCGTGCCGAGGACGAGGGGCTCGAGCTCCCGGAGTTCGCCGAGGCGACCACGACAGCCCTCCGGGAGGTACTCCCGCCCTTCGCCACGCCGAACAACCCGCTCGACGTCACCGGCTACGTGCTGCTCGACCGCCAGCTCATGTCGAAGGCGCTCGACGTCGTCGCCGCCGATCCTGGTGTCGACGTCATCATGCTGCTGCAGGACATGCCCCGGACGACACCCGACTTCGACCTCGCGGTGGAGACCTACCGGCACACGGCCGGGGTGATCCGCTCCTCACCGAAGCCGGTGGTGATCGTGGGCAACGTCCTGATCGACGTGAGCGAGACCGGGCGGGCCCTTCGGGAGGCGGCCGGCTACCCGCAGATCGCGGGTGGCATCGAGCACGGGATGACGGCGTTGGGCAACGCGGTCCGCTGGTCGCAGACCTACCGGCGCCATCAGGGCGGCGCGGATGCACCCGTCGCGGTCGAGGTGACGGTCGCGGACGGGCTGCCACCACGCGCCGGGACGTGGACCGAGCGTCATGCGTCCGCGTTCCTGGCCGCCAACGGCATCCCGATGGTGCCGTCCCGGGTGGCCACCTCCCCCGACGAGGCCGCGCGCCACGCCGAGGAGGTCGGCTTCCCGGTGGTGCTGAAGGCGGCTGCCGACGACCTGGAGCACAAGAGCGACCTCGGTGGCGTGGAGCTCGGCCTGAACGACGCGGAGTCGGTGCGCACCGCGGCAGCGCGGATCGCCGGCTCGCTCGCGAAGGCGGGCCACGACGGCACCACGACCGTCGTCCAGCCGATGCGATCGGGCGGCACGGAGCTGCTCGTCGGTGTCGTCCGCGACCCGTCGTGGGGTCTCACGCTGGCGGTCGCGATGGGCGGCGTCTGGGTCGAGATCCTCGGCGACTCCCAGCTACGCCTGCTACCGGTCTCGGAGGCCGAGGCTCGGCAGGCGGTCGAGTCGCTGCGCAGCGCCGCCGTTCTCCGGGGCGCCCGTGGCCAGGCTCCGGTCGACCTGGACGCGCTCGCCGGCGTGGTGGCCAGGATCGGCGCGATCGCCGTGGCTCTCGGCGACGAGCTCGAGTCGCTCGAGGTCAACCCGCTGCTGGTCTCCGGAGACCGGATCGAGGCGCTCGACGCGCTCATCACCTGGCGGAGCTGACCAGCTCACGAGGCCCGGGGCGCGGACAGCGCCCCGGGCCGGAGTGGCCTCGCGCCGACCGGTCCCGGCGTCAGCTAGATTGCCGTCACCGCAAGCCCGAGGAGGAGCTCAGATGACCGCACCACTGGCACGTACGGCACAGATGATGGCGCTCGCGTTCATGACCATGGTCGTGGGCCTGGGGGTCATCGTTGCGCTCAGCATCCCCGACGCCGACCTGCAGCTGCCCTCGGCGTACGTCATCGGCGGGCAGGTCGCGGCCGGCGTCGTCATGGCCGTGCTGTGCTCGGCGATCGGCTTCCGCGCCGCTCCGGTCACGCCCGGGACCCCGCCGGAGAAGGCAACCAGCGAGGGTCTGCAGAAGCACCAGACGTCGGTGATCCTGCGGCTCGTCCTCAGTGAGGTCGTCGCGCTCGTCTCCCTCGCCCTGGCCTTCGTCCTCACCGAGGGACAGCTGATGACGTACGTCATCGGTGGCGCTATCTCGCTGGCGCTGATGGCCTACTTCGCCTACCCGTCGGCGCGCAACATCCGCAAGGTGGAGGCCAGCCTCGACAGCGCTGGTGCGCCGTCGAGGCTGGCAGAGGCGTTCGGCGTGGGTGACGGTCCGTCCAGCACCCACAAGGTGCTCTAGACCGTCAGGTCGATCCCCTCGGCGGCGAGCGCCTCGCGGTAGGCCTCGACGTTGCGCATCTTCACGTTCTCATAGCCGCGCACCATGTCCGGGAGCTCCGCGAGGTGGACTGCCCGGGCGTAGGACTCCTCGGTGAGGTCAGCGGCGAGGCCGGTGACCAGCGCGGAGTAGTGCGCGAGGAGGGCCCGCTCGGTGCGGCGTACGTGGGCCTGACCGAACGGGTCGAGGAACGTGCCGCGGAGGAACTTCATGGTCGCCAGCAGGCGGAGCATGAAGTGGGTGCGCGGCCCGAAGGTCATCTTGCGGCCCTTCAGGAACGCCCCGAACACCGGCGGCGAGAGCTTGAAGCTGATCCTGCCCTGCACCTCGGCACGGACACCGTCCAGGGCGGCCGGAGCGGTGAGCAGCCGGGCGACCTCGTACTCGTCCTTGTAGGCGGTGAGCTTGAACAGGTAGCGGGCGACCGCCTCGGAGAAGCGGGTGTCCTCGGTGACCGCGCGCTCGGCGTTCCAGATCCGGTCGACGGTCTCGACGTAGTCACGGGCGATCGCCTGGTTCTGGAAGGCGACGAGCTTCGGGGCGCGGACCTCGGCGAGGCGGCGTACCTCGCCGTCGAACGTCGCGGCGTCCAGAGCCGGCACGGCGATCTCCTCGACAGGAGCGGTAGCGGTGCCGGTGACCTTGGCGAACTCCTCCGGCGCGGCGACCGAGGCGCGGCCCCAGCGGAAGGCGGCAACGTTGGCGCTGACAGCGACACCGTTGATGCCGATGGCCTCCTCGATCGCCTCGGCGGGGATCGGCAGGGCGCCGGTCTGGTACGCGGCGCCGACCAGCAGGAAGTTGGCCGCGGCGGTGTTGCCGAAGAGGGTCTCCGCCGCCGCCAGCGCGTCGAAGGCACGCAGCGAGGACGTCGCGCTGTTCACACGGGTGAGCAGCTCGTCGTCGGCCGGGTAGGCGATGTCCTTGTCATAGACCATCGGCCCGGTCGGCGTCTTGCTGGTCGACACGACCGCGCGGGTGCGCGCCGGGTCACCGTAGGCGAGGTTCTTGCCCTCGGCCAGGGTGAGCAGGTCGAAGCCGAGCAGCGCGTCGGCCGACCCCGGGGTGACCCGGTTGGAGGGGTCGATCGCGCCCGGGCCGAACCGCAGGTGCGCCGTCACCGGGCCCGCCTTCTGGCTCATCCCGACCTGGTCGAGCGACTCCACGCCGAAGCCGGCGCGCAGCGCGGCGGTCGCGAGCACCTGGTTGACCGTGACGATGCCGGTGCCGCCGATGCCGGCCATGAAGACGCCGTACGTCCGCTCCAGCTCGCCGTAGCCCGGGTCGGCCACCGTCGGCGGCTCGGGGGTCGACTTCTTCGCCTTCTTGACGGTCGGGTCGGTCTCGACGGCCATGAAGGAGGGGCACTCCCCCTCGACGCAGGTGTAGTCGGTGTTGCACGAGGTCTGGTCGATGCGGGTCTTGCGGCCCAGCTCGGTCTCGACCGGCTGCACGGAGAGGCAGTTGGACTTCACGCCGCAGTCGCCGCAGCCCTCGCACACGGCCTCGTTGATCACGATCTTGGTGTTGCGGGCCTCGATGGTGCCCCGCTTGCGCTGACGCCGGGCGTCGGCGGCGCAGTGCTGGTCGTAGATCAGGACGGTCACGCCCTCGACCTCACGCAGCTCCCGCTGGGCGTCGTCGAGGCGGTCGCGGTGCCAGAGACGTACGCCTGCGGGGAAGTGGGCGCGGCGGTAGCGCTTCGGCTCGTCGGCGACGACGATGATCGCCTTGACGCCCTCGTTCATCAGCTTGTGGGTCAGCTGCGCCATCGCGACCTCGCCCTGCCGCTTCTGGGCACCGGTCATCGCGACGACGTCGTTGTGGAGCAGCTTGTAGGTGATGTTGACCCCGGCCGCGACGCACGCCTGGATGGCGAGCTGCGCGGAGTGGAAGAAGGTGCCGTCACCGACGTTCTGGAACGTGTGGCCGGCGTGGCTGTAGGGCGCCTGCCCGATCCACTGCGAGCCCTCGCCGCCCATCTGGGTGATGCCGACGACCGCGCTGTCCTCGCGCTGGGATGCGGTGACCAGGGTGTGGCAGCCGATGCCGCCGCCGCCCAGCGAGCCGTCGGGCAGCGCGGTGGAGCGGTTGTGCGGGCAGCCGCTGCAGAAGTAGGGGGTGCGCGAGGTCGAGAGCAGCGGCAGGTCGATCCGGGCGGGCCCGGCGGCCTTCAGCTGGGCGTGGCCCTTCAGCGCACGACGCAGCGGCGCGAGCAGGCGGCCGGCGGTCAGCTCGCCGTCGAGCGGGACCAGCGGGACACCGTTGCGGTCCTTCTTGCCGATGATGACGGGAGCGGAGGGCGCGCCGTAGAGGATCTCGCGGATGCCCTGCTCGATGAAGGAGGTCTTGTCCTCGACGACGATGATCTCCTCGAGCCCGTCGGCGAACTCCGAGACGATGGTCGGCTCGACCGGCCACATCATGCCCAGGCGCAGCACTCGGATCCCGGCGGCCATCAGGTCGTCGTGGCCGAGGCCGAGGTCCTTCAGACCCTGGCGCATCGAGTCGTAGCACGAGCCGGAGGCGACGATGCCGACCTTGGCGTTCGGTGCCTTGACCTCGATCCGGTTGAGCCGGTTCTCGGCGGCGTACGCCTTCACGACGCCCATCCGGGGGCCGTAGAGCTTCGCCTCGGCGCCGACGATCCGGTCGGGGAAGAGCTCGATCTTGGTCGGCTCGTAGGTGTAGGGGACGCCCTCCCACTGGGTCTTGGGCGTGACCGGGTCGAGGACGCCGATCTCCGGGTTGACCACCCAGGCGCCGTCAGCGACGTCGGCGACGATCTTGAGCGCGACGACACAGCCCGAGGCGCGGGAGAGGGCGATGCCCTCCATGCCGTACTCGACGATCTCGGAGGCGTTGCGCGGGAACAGCACCGGGATGCCGAGCGAGGCCAGGGTGCGCTCGCTGACCGCGGGCACGGTGGACGACTTGGCGGCCGGGTCGTCGCCGACCAGCATCAGCATCCCGCCGGTGGGGTGGGCGCCGTACATGTTGGCGTGACGCATCGCGTCGAGCGCGCGGTCGACACCGGGACCCTTGCCGTACCAGACGCCGGTCACGCCGTCGTAGCGCTCGGTGTCGAGGGTGACCGCGGACTGCGAACCCCACACCGCGGTGGCGGCGAGCTCCTCGTTGAGGCCGGGGACCACGGTGATGTCGGCGTCGGCCATCTCCTTCGGCAGACCCAGCAGCAGCTGGTCCAGACCGCCGAGAGGGCTGCCCGGGTAGCCGGAGATGAAGGTGCCGGTCCGCAGGCCGCGGCGCTGGTCAAGGGCCCGCTGCTCCACGAGCATCCGCGCGATCGCCTGGATCCCGGTGAGCAACACCGGGCCGGCTCCGACTCGATAGCGGTCTGCCAGGTCATAGGCCTCGAACGAGGTCCCGGGCTCGAACACTGCGGTCATAGGGGTGACTCCTCAATCTGCCGGGCGGCGCTGGTGGTCCGTCTGGAGTGTTTGCCGGGACGGTCGGGTGAGGCTGTCCCGAGGAACCACCCGCAGGGTGTGCAGGTGGTCTGAGTCACATCATCATGGATGGAGGCAGCGCTGTGCCAATCCCTGGGGCGCAATCACCAGGCGACGCTGAGGTACTGCGTCTCGAGGTACTCCTCCAGCCCGGCCCGCGCACCCTCGCGCCCGATGCCGCTCTGCTTGACCCCACCGAACGGCGCCGACGGGTCAGAGACCAAGCCACGGTTGACCCCCACCATCCCGGCGTCGATCCGCTCGGCGACGTGCAGCGCCTCGTCCAGCTCGCCGAAGACGTACGCCGCCAGGCCGAACTCGGTGTCGTTGACGGAGGCCAGCAACTCCTCGGTGTCGTTCCAGACCACGATCGGGGCCACCGGCCCGAAGATCTCCTCGCGCAGCAGCGGCGAGTCGGCCGGTACGCCGGTCAGGACCGTGGGCGCGTAGAAGTAGCCCTCCGAGGCGGGGACCTCGGCGCGGTGGGCGATCACGGCGCCCGCGGCCACGGCGGCGTCGACGAGGCCGGTGACGGTGGCGTACGCCTTCGCGGAGATGAGCGGGCCGATGTCGCTGCCCTGCTCGGCGGGGCCGACGCGGAGCGCCTCCACGGCGGCACCGAGGCGGGCGGTGAACTCCTCGGCGACGTCGGCGTGGACGTAGAGCCGGTTGGCCGCGGTGCAGGCCTGTCCCCCGTTGCGGAACTTGGCGACCATCGCGCCCTCGACCGCTGCTTCGACGTCCGCCGAGGCGGTCACCACGAACGGCGCGTTGCCGCCGAGCTCCATCGAGGTGTTCACGACCCGGTCGGCAGCCTGGCGAAGCAGGATGCGGCCGACGCCGGTCGAGCCGGTGAAGGAGATCTTGCGGACGCGTGCGTCGGCGAGCCAGGTGCTGACGATGGCGGGAGCGTCCAGGCCGGGAACGACGTTGACGACGCCGTCCGGCACGCCGGCCTCGGCGATCAGCCGGGCGACCGCGAGCGCCGTCAGGGGCGTCTCGGCGGCGGGCTTGAGCACGACCGTGCAGCCGGCCGCGAGCGCCGGGGCGATCTTGCGGGTGGCCATCGCTGCCGGGAAGTTCCACGGCGTCACGAGGGCGGCCACGCCCACCGGCTTGTGGGTGACGATGGTGCGGGTGCCGCCTGCCGGCGAGGAACCGAAGTCGCCGTGCGGACGCACGGCCTCCTCGGCGTACCAGCGGAAGAACTCGGCGGCGTAGACGACCTCGCCGCGAGCGTCGGCGAGGGACTTGCCGTTCTCGAGCGCGATCAGGGCGGCGAGCTCGTCGGCGTCGCGCAGCATCAGGTCGCGTACGCGGCTGAGCAGGTCGCTGCGGGTCCGCGGCGGCAGCGCCGACCATGCGGGCAGCGCCTCTGCGGCCGCGTCGACAGCCGCGGTCGCGTCCTCGGTGGTGCCGTCGGCGACGTCGGCGACGAGCTCGCGGGTGGCAGGGTTCTCGACCGCGAAGACGCCGGCGGTGCCCGGACGCCACCGCCCGCCGACGAGGACCCCGCTGCCGGGCTCGAGGGCGTCGAGGTAGCTGGGCTGGGTGTTCATGGGCTGGGTGCTCGCGGTCACTTGGTCTCCTCCAGTGCGGTCGTGAGTACGTCCAGGGCCTCGTCGAGCAGCTCGTCGGAGATGCTCAGCGGGGGCAGGAAGCGGATGACGTTGCCCCAGGTGCCACAGGTCAGGGTGATGACACCCTGGCTGTGAGCGTAGGCGGCGACGGCCTTGGCCACGGCGCCGTCCGGGTCGCCGGTCGCCGGGTCGACGAACTCGGCGGCGATCATCGCGCCCCGGCCGCGTACGTCACCGATGCGCGGGTCGCTCGCCTGCAGGTCACGGAGCCGGCCGAGGAGTCGCTCCTCGATCGCACGGGCCCGGGTGAGCAGGTCCTCGGCCTCGATGGTCTCGATCACGGCCAGCGCGGCGGCACAGGCGAGCGGGTTGCCGCCGTAGGTGCCGCCCAGACCGCCGGGGTGGACGGCGTCCATGACGTCGGCGCGGCCGGTCACCGCGGAGAGCGGCAGGCCACCGGCGATGCCCTTGGCGCTGACCACCAGGTCCGGGACGACGTCGTCGTGCTCGACGGCGAACCAGGTGCCGGTGCGGCCGAAGCCGGACTGCACCTCGTCGGCCACGAAGATCACGTCGTTGGCGCGGCACCACTCCGCCAGCGCGGAGAGGAAGCCCGGCGCCGGGACGATGAAGCCGCCCTCGCCCTGCACCGGCTCGATCACGACGGCGGCGAGGTTCTCGGCGCCGACCTGCGTCTCGATGAGGGAGGTCGCCCGGGCCGCGGCCAGCTTGCCGTCGATCTCGGCGGCGTCGCGGAACGGGTAGGACATCGGCGCGCGGTAGACCTCACCGGCGAACGGCCCGAAGCCGTGCTTGTAGGGCATGTTCTTCGCGGTCATCGCCATGGTGAGGTTGGTGCGCCCGTGGTAGGCGTGGTCGAAGACCACGACCGCGTCCTTGCCGGTGAACGAGCGGGCGATCTTGACCGCGTTCTCGACGGCCTCGGAGCCGGAGTTGAACAGCGCGGTGCGCTTCTCGTGGTCGCCGGGGGTGAGCCGGGCGAGCTGCTCGGCGACGGCCACGTAGCCCTCGTAGGGAGTGACCATGAAGCAGGTGTGGGTGAAGGCCGCCACCTGGTCGGCGACCGCGTCGACCACCCTCGCGGCGCTGGAGCCGACGGTGGTCACCGCGATGCCGGAGCCGAGGTCGATGAAGCGGTTGCCGTCGACGTCCTCGACGATCCCGCCGGCCGCGCGCGCGGCGAAGACGGGCATGGTCGTGGCCACGCCCTGGCTCACGGCCGCTACCTTGCGGGCCATGAGCTCCTGGGAGCGCGGACCGGGAAGCGGCGTACGCAGGAGACGGGACTGTTCGAGGGTCGAGGGCTCGGTCATGGGTTCAGCATGAGCCTCGGCAACACATGTCGTCCAAGACCTTTTGACTACTACAATCATGTCTCGTGAGCATGGATCTGCGGTTACTGCGCTACTTCGTCGCCACTGCGGACGCGGGCTCCGCGACGCGCGCCGCCGAGGTCCTGCACGTGACCCAGCCGGTGCTGTCGCGGCAGCTGCGCCAGCTCGAGACGAACCTGGGTGTTCCGCTGTTCGCGAGAGAGGGACGGCGGCTGCGTCTGACCCGGACGGCCGAGGATCTCCTCCCCCGTGCCCGGGACCTGCTCGCGCACGCCGACGACCTCGAGCGCGCGGTCGAGGTGCTCGCCTCAGGCCGGCTCGACGAGCTCCATCTCGCCGTGCCCTCCACGACGCTCACCGACGTGCTCGCGCCGTTCTTGGCGACACTCGGGCCCGACGACCCGGTCGCGATGGTCCGCGAGCTCGACCCGCGCGGCGCGGTCGCGGCCGTCCGCGCCGGCGCCGACCTGGCGATCGTCACCCGGCCGCCGGCCCGGTCCCTGGCCTCGCGTGCGCTCGCCGTGCTGCCGGTGTGGGCCTATGTCCGGCCTGACGACCCGTGGGCGGAGCGGGGGTCCGTGGACGTACGCGATCTGGTGGCGCGACCGCTCGTGCTCCTCACCGAGGATCTGCGGCCGCGACCGCTCCTGGACGCAGCGGTCGAGGACGCCGCCGTGGGCTACGGCGACGTCCTCGAGGTGTCCAACGCCCAGGTCGCGCAGGCGCTCGCGGCCTCGGGCCGCGGGATCGCGGTCGTCTCCGACGACCCGCGCTTCGGCCTCGTGCCCCTGCACATCGAGGCACCGGCGGGGCGGGTCCGGATCAGGCTGTACGCCGCTTGGGACCCGCAGCATCACGCCGCCGAGGCCCTCGCGGCCCTGGCCGAGCGGCTCTCGGCGTTCTGCGTCGAGCGCTACGGCGCCGAGGTCGCCGTCCGCTGAGATGACATCGACGTCAGGGCGGCCAGGATCCGCTCGGTGACCTCGTCGACCGTGCCGAGGCCGTCGACCCTCGAGAGCAAGTCGCGCTCGGCGTAGCTGTCGGCGAGCGGGCCGGTCTCGGCGGCGTACACCTCCAGCCGGCGGCGAATGACCGACTCGGTGTCGTCGGCGCGGCCCTGCTCCTCGGACCGGGCCAGGAGCCGGCTCACCAGCTCGTCGGGGTCCGCATCGAGCAGCACCACCGCGTCGAGCCCGACGCCGGTGAGCTCCAGGAGCGAGTCGAGCTCGACGACCTGCTGCGGGGTGCGCGGATAGCCGTCGAGGAGGAACCCGCCGGCGCAGTCACGCTCGGCGAGGCGGGCGGCGACCATGGCGTTGGTGATCTCGTCCGGGACGTACTCACCCGCATCCATGTACGTCTGTGCCGCCACGCCCAGCGCGGTCTGCTGGGTGACGTTCGCCCGGAAGATGTCGCCGGTCGAGATCGCCGGCACGGCGAAGCGCTCGGCGATGACGGCGGCCTGAGTGCCCTTGCCGGCACCGGGCGGTCCCATGAGGAGGAGGCGCATACGAAGGGTGGACCTTTCTCGAGGGTGGCGCGCTCACCCCCACGATGAGCGCGCCAGGTCGGAGGCTAGGCGTCGCTTCGCTGCGATCACGTTGCATCCGTCAGACCTCTGCCAGACCTTTGCCCGACCTCTCGGTCAGCGGCCGCCGATCCGGTGAGCGATCTCCTCGCCCACACGTACAGCGCCGTCGACGTGCTGGAAGCCGTGGCCGGCGACGTCGCTGCTGCCGAACTCGATCGGTCCGAGCGGCTCGCGCAGCACCGCTCCCCAGCGGGTCAGCCCACCCAGATCGAAGCTCGTCCCGTACGCACCGCCGGTGAGCTCCTGGTGCTGCCAGTCGCTCTCGACGAAGGTGAGCGGCTCGAGCGCCACCTCCCCGAAGTACGCCGCCAGCGACTCGAGCACCTGGTGCCGCCGCTCGGAGTCGGAGAGCCTGCCGACCGCGTCCGCGCGCTCGTCGGAGACGAAGCCGACCAGCGTCCCGCGCTGCTCGCCCTCGGGGGTGTTGTCGTAGACCTCGTGCACCAGCTGCCAGGGCGCGAAACCGGTGCCGCTGAGCCCGTCGGCGCGCCAGAACGGTGTCTCGTACTGCGCCTGCACCTTGATGACCAGCCCGAACGACTGGTGCTCGCGGGCGATCCGGTGCTCGGCCGGAAGCTCGGGACTGAACCGGATCCGCTTGACCAGGGTCGGCGGCACGGCGAGGACCAGCCGGTGAGCGGCGTGGATCTCGGAGCCGACATGGACGACGGCGCCGTCCTCGTCCCACTCCACCAGCGTGACGTCCTGCCCGAGGCGGACCCGGTCCCCCAGCCGCTCGGCCAGCGTCAGCGGCACCCGCTGCAGACCTCCGACGACCCGGCGGTCGAGGATCACGTCGGCGTCGACGAGGTTGCTGAACGACCCCGCGCTGGCGGCCATCTGCACGGCCTGGAGCGCGGAGAACGAGTGGGCGGGCTTCGTCAGCATCGCCGGCCCGATGTAGAGGGCGACGTTGTCGACCGCGACCGGGTCGTCGCACTGCTGCTCGAGCCAGGCACGGAACGAGACGCTGTCGAGGTGGTCGGCGTCGTCGAGCTCCCACGGCCGGGCCGGGTCCATCGCGGCGGCCAGCCCGTCGAGAGTCTTGGTCAGCTGCGCGATGGCGGCCGCGGTGGCCTCGCCGACCGGCAGGTCGTCGCCGAAGCGGTGCGCCACCCCTGCCTTGTCTACGTAGAGCGACTCGCCCTCGCGGAAGCGCAGGTAGGTCGGCAGGCCGAGCTCGTCGAGGATCCCGATCAGGGCGTCCTGGTCCGGCGAGACCCACTGGCCGCCGATCTCGAAGTCGGCCTCTTCCCCGGGCGCGCCGTGCGCCTCGGTGCGCAGCCGGCCGCCGACGCGGTCGCGCGCCTCGAGGACGAGTACGTCCTGGCCCTCCTGGGCCAGTCGCCAGGCCGCGGTCAGGCCGGTGACCCCGGCGCCGACCACGATCACGTCGTGGGTGGTCATGTCAGTTCTCCTGTCTGTCAGTGTCGGTGGGCCGCTGGTCAGGGCGCTGGGCGAGCAGCGGAAGGCTCGGGTCCCAGCGGGTCCCGTCGGCCTCGTCGCGCTTGCGGCGGGCGATGCCCGAGAGCGCCTCGAGGACCACCCGGTTGGCGAGGAACGAGGTGATGTCGGCGTGGTCGTAGGGCGGGGAGACCTCGACGACGTCGATGCCGACGACCGGCAGCTCGTAGGCGATCCGGCGGACCGAGTCGAGCAGCTGACGCGCGGTCAGGCCGCCCGGCTCCGGGGTGCCGGTGCCGGGGGCGTGCCCGGGGTCGCAGACGTCGATGTCGACCGAGAGGAAGACCCCGTCGCACTCGTCGGTGGCGATGGTGAAGGCCTCGGTCAGGCACTCCTCCAGGCCGCGGTGCACGATCTCGGTCATCTCGTAGGACCGCATGCCCTGCTCGGCCATCCAGTCGAGCGTCTCGGGCTCGGGCCAGTAGCCGCGCAGCCCCATCTGCAGGAACCGGTCACCGCGCAGCGCGCCGGACTCGATGAGCCGGCGCATCGGCTGGCCGTGCCCGATCAGCGAGCCGAACTCGATGTCGCCGGTGTCGGCATGGGCGTCGAAGTGGATCATCGAGACGCGTCCCTGGCCGAGGTGCTGGGCGACGCCGGCGGCGTCGGGCCAGGCGATCGTGTGGTCTCCGCCCAGCACCAGCGGGATGGCGCCGTTGCTCGTCACGGCGTGCACGGCCTCCTGCAGGTCGCGCACCGACCGCTCGGCGTCGCCGGAGTACATCTCCACGTCACCCGCGTCCAGCACGCGAAGATCCCGCAGCGCGTCGACCCGCATCGCGAGCGAGGGCCGCGACCCGTCGTGGGGCAGGTAGCAGGTCTGCCGGATGAACTGCGGGCCGAACCGGGTGCCCGACCGGTGCGACGTACCTCCGTCGAAGGGGGCACCGAGGATGACCACATCGGCCCCCTCGTACGTCGCGGGGTCGGCCCAGTCACACCGGTCGACACCCAGGAAGGTGATGTCGGGGCCGAACTGGGTTCCGTAGCGAGCCATGGCGTTCTTCTCTCTCGTTCGATTCTCGTGATGGGTGGATGTTTTCTATTCCTCGGTCGGGTCGACGACGAGGAACCGCTCGCCGGGACGACGGGCGAGGTAGACGTAGTAGTAGGCGAGGGCGGCGACCACGACGCCGGCCGTGATCAGGATGTCCATCCGCGCGGAGCCGGCCAGCGCGTAGCCGATCGCGCCGATGACGACCAGCGGCGGCAGCGGCCACAGCGGCATCCGCCAGCCCTGGGCAGCTGGCCCCTGGCGACGGGCGCGGAGCGCGGCGATCGCCACGACGACGTACATCGTGGAGATGACCACCGAGGTCACGCCGAGCAGCGCCTCGATCTCGACGGCGCCGGCGAGGATCGCGCCGGGGATGCCGATGACGAGGGTGGCCAGCCACGGGGTGGCGTAGCGGGGGTGCAGCTTGGTGAGGACGCCGTTGACCGGTGCCGGCCAGGAGCGGTCGCGTGCGGAGGCGTAGACGACCCGGGCGTTCTGCAGCACCATCACGATGACGGCGTTGAGGATCGCGATGGCGATGGCGACGTTCACGGCGACCGCGACGCGGTGGCCGCCCCAGGCGGCGACCCACTGGGAGAAGTTGCCCGAGGCGAGGTCGCTGAGGTCGTCGACCGCGAGGACCGTGGTCACGGTCGGGATGAGGATGACGAGGCCACCCAGGCCGAGGGTCCAGAAGATCACGCGGGCGACGTTGCGACGCGGGTCGACGATCTCCTCGGAGAGGTAGACGGTGGTGCCGAAGCCGCTGACCAGGAACGTGCTCACGGCGAGACCGGAGATGAGGATCGCCAGGGTGAAGGGCTCCAGGCCGTTCTCGCCGATGACGTGCGGCGAGACCAGCTCGCCAGGGCCGCGCTGGACGTGGCCGAGCCCGAGAACGACGACGACGGCGGCGGCGATCATCTCGAGCGCGAGGAAGGTGCCGGTGACGACGGCGTTGGCCTTGATGTTGAGGATCGCCGTGGCGGTCGAGAGGAGCATGACGATCGCGCCGGTCGCGGCCCGCGGCAGCTCCACGAGGTCGGCCAGGTAGTCGGCGGTGCCGAGGGCGAAGATCGGCGGGATGAGCCAGAGCAGCACGCCTGCCAGGGAGAACGTCAGCCAGCCCATCGACTTGCCGAGAGTCTGGGTGACCATCGCGTACTCACCGCCGGAGCTGGCGGTGCGGGTGCCGAGCTCGGCGTAGCACGCGGCGATCGCGATCGAGACCGCGAAGCCGGCGACGACGGCGAGCACCGCGCCGCTCCCCTGCGTCGCGAACAGCTCCGGGACGATGATGAACAGGCTCGAGGCCGGCGTGATGCACGACAGCACCAGCAGGACCGCGGCGCCGGGTCCGAGGACCCGCGCGAGCCGCCGCCGCTCGTGCGCCGGCTTCACCCCGTCCGGGCTCACCTGCATGGAT
Organism: Nocardioides sp. NBC_00850; assembly: GCF_045207335.1. Classification (NCBI taxonomy): domain Bacteria; kingdom Bacillati; phylum Actinomycetota; class Actinomycetes; order Propionibacteriales; family Nocardioidaceae; genus Nocardioides; species Nocardioides sp. NBC_00850. The sequence continues at coordinate 3,171,607 of NZ_CP108845.1, read as the reverse complement.
TCGATCATCGCGGGTCTCCTTGTGATGAGGGTACAGCGTGTTTTGAACGCTGTACAAAACTTTGAACGGCATTCAAAGTGACCCAGATCACCGCTAGAGTCAAGGGGTGGGACCGAAGATTTCACCCCGCGAGCACAAGGAGACACTGTCGAGGTGACGCGCACACGCTCCAACAGACGCCTGGAACGACCGCGCGAGCAGGTGCTCGCGACCACCCTGGAGATGGTGGCCGAGCAGGGGCTCGCCAAGGTGACGATGGCCTCCCTCGCCGCCCGGCTCGGCACCAGCGGCGGCCACCTCCTCTACTACTTCGGCACCCGCAACGGTCTGCTTCTGGAGACCCTGCGATGGAGCGAGAACGAGTACGCAGCACAGCGGGCGCCCATCCTGGAGAAGGCCGAGAAGGACGGCACCGGAGGCGTCGACGCGCTGGTGTCCTTCACCGACGTCTACCTCGCCCTCGACGAGCGCGACCCGCGCTGGCTCCTCTGGCTCGAGCTGTGGGCACGGGCTCCGTACGACTCCGAGCTCGCCGCCGCGCAGCGCGCGATGGACGACGAATGGCACGCCGACCTGGTCCGCCTGTTCGCCGCGGCGCTCCCCGAGGTGCCAGATCGTGAAGCCGTCTCCGAGCGGCTGCGGGCGATGTGGGACGGCTTCAGCATCGGCATCGTCACCGGAGGCGGCACCACCCTGCGCGAGCACGCCCTCGCGCACACCCGCGCCATCGTCGCCGGACACGAGGGGTAGCGGGCATGTCGATCGCGTCCTGGTTCCCCGAGGCCCGGCTGGGCATCTTCGTCCACTGGGGCATCTACAGCGTCGACGGCGTCGCCGAGTCCTGGTCGTTCTACGACGGCCGGGTGCCTTACGCCGACTACATGGCCCAGCTCGACGGCTTCACCGCCTCCAGGTTCGACGCCGATGCCTGGGCGGAACTCTTCGAGCGGGCGGGGGCGACGTACGCCGTGCTCACCGCCAAGCACCACGACGGGGTCGCGCTCTACGACACCGACGCCAACGACCTCTCCGTGGCGAGCAGGACCCCGGCGGGCCGCGACCTCGTCGCCGAGTTCGTCGAGGCCGTACGCCGCCGGGGGCTCAAGGTCGGCCTCTACTTCTCCCACCTCGACTGGTCCCACCCCGACTACGCGACGGTGCGGCCGGTCGTCCAGCATCCCGTGGTCCAGGACAACCCGTACGCCGTGCCACGGCCGGGCGCCGAGGCGCCTGAGCGCTGGGAGCGCTACCTGGAGTTCCACCGCGCCCAGATCCGGGAGGTGGTGACCCGCTACCAACCGGATCTGCTCTGGTTCGACGGCGAGTGGGAGCGCGACGAGCGGCAGTGGCGGATGCGCGAGCTGCGTGCGGAGCTGCGCGAGCTCGCGCCCGAGATGGTCGTCAACGGCAGGATGCACGGCCACGGCGACTACGTGACCCCGGAACAGGGCGTTCCGATCGTGCCGCCGGACGGCCCGTGGGAGCTGTGCCTGACCATCAACGACTCCTGGGGCTGGCAGCCGCAGGACGACAACCACAAGTCACCGCGCCAGCTCGTGCGCACCTTCGTGGAGACCATCGGCGGTGGCGGCAACCTGCTGCTCGACGTCGGGCCGCGCGAGGACGGCACCATCACGCCCGAGCAGACCGAGCGGCTCGGGGCGATCGGCGACTGGGTCTCCCGCCACTCCCCCGCGGTCCGCGGCATCCGCCGCGGTCTTCCCCACGGCCACTTCTACGGCCCCACTGCGGTCTCGGCCGACGGCCGGACCCTGTTCCTCTACGTCCTCGACCGGCCCAACGACTACGTCGTGGTCCGCGGCCTGCGCAACCAGGTCCTCAAGGCGTACGTCCTCGGGACCGGCACCGAGCTCGACCATCAGCGCATCGGCGGCCTCCACGAGGTCCCCGGCTGGGAGTACGTCTTCACCACCGACGACGACCTCGACCCGCTGTGCACCGTGATCGTCCTCGAGCTCGACGGCGAGGTCTCGGTCCACCGCGAGCACGAGGCCCACTAGGAGTGATGTCCGGGAACCGCCTTCGTCAGTCCTCGCCCTGACAGGAGCATGACCAGGAGAACCACACGGTGAACACGGAGTTCAGCACGACCTCGGCTCATGTGCGTCGGGTGAAGCGGATGTCGCCGTTGGGTAGGCGTTCGTGGAGGTACGCGGCGTCGTGGGCGCGGTGGTGGTGATGGGAGCAGAGCAGGGCGGCGTTGTCGAGGTCGGTCGCCCCGCCTTGGGCCCATTCGATCCAGTGGTGGGCTTCGGCCCAGGTGCCGGGGATGTCGCAGCCCTCGGCCTCACAGGTCGCCGAACGCAGCAGGAGGGCACGGCGTTGGGCGGCGGTGAAGAAGCGTTCCTTGCGCCCGAGATCGAGGACCTCGGAGTCGCCGCCGAGGACGGCGGGGATGATGCCTGCGGTGCAGGCCAGGCGCCGGGCCTCGGCCGCGGTGATCGGACTGCCGCCAACGATGTCACCGACGCCAGCCTCTTTGCGGAGCTGATCGATATCGATGGTCACGATCACCGTGGTGGCATCCCCGCCATGGATGGGCAGCCGGGCCGGGTCGAGGGTCTCCAGCATCTGGCAGAACGCCCGACCCAGCCTGCGGTCGTAGGGCAGGTATTCGCCGGTCTCGGTGCGGGTGCCGTCGTCGCGGCGGGGTGAGGCGAAGGCTTCCAGGTTGGTGGCCAGCCGGTCCGCGGCCGCATCCGGAACCACCGCCGAGATCCGGGTGGTGCCGTCCCCGAGGCGCCGCATACTGAGCCGGGTCTTCTTCCGGGCGTGGGCCTCCTCCGCGGCGAGGCGTCGGGCTTCCTCGGCCTCGGCGATCTCGGGGGCGATCAGATCGAGGATCCGGCGGCCCAGGCGGCGCAGCTGGGTGGGGTCGAACCGGGTCGCGTAGGCGACCAGGGTCTCCTCGGCCTTGGTCTTGATCTCGAGGTCGAGGTCGGCAGGGAGGTCGTCGAGGGCATTCACGATGACGTGAGCTTGGGCCGGGTTGCAGGCACCGGCGCGCATCGCGGCCGCGACCTGGTGATAGGTCCGGTCCACGGCCTCGGCCAGGCGGAGGTCGGCGCGCAGGGTCTCGGGGCGCTGGCGGGTGTGGTGATGCAACCACGCCGCCACATCCCGCGCAGCACTCTCGGCCGCGACGTCGTCAGCAACGGCGAGCACCCGCAGTTCGAGCTCAGCCAGTTGCGCCTTGGCCCTGGCGATCTCGAGCAGGGTGGCGGCCTTCTGGTCGGTGGCCATGAACGAGGGGTTTGCTTCCGCAACCTCGCCAAGCGAGGCGGTAACCGAAACCACGGCCCCGAGCACAGGGTGCTGGGGCTGTTGCAGCGTGGTCATCGAACCGGTCATCTCCCGACGTACGAACTCTCCACACCCGCTGATGCGGATGTGTGTTGGTTCGCTGGTCTCGGAGGCCCGGCAGTACGGGCTATTACTTACCCTCGCAGCTCAGCGTTCACGCCCCTGGTTCCCCTGGATTACCCCACACCCGTTGTGTCTCGGATGACTAAGGCACGCCTCTTGAGAGGTGGTCGGCCTTCACGTTTACGCCTGCGCCGAGCCTACCACACAACGCAAAACAATCGAACCCAGTCAGGGACAGGTATCCCAACCAAAACCCGGACCGCTGCTGGAAGCCCGCAAGACAGGTAAATGGCACCCACCCAGGCACCCTGCTTCTAAATCTCCCAACCAAACAACGTATTGGCCCCACCCACGCTGGAACCCAGGCACAAGGCGCCAGCACCAGAAACCGTGGCCATGCCGTTAGTCCTCCAGGACGTACCGCAGATACCGAGCCGGGTCCGCCAGGAACCGCCTGGTCAGGTTGACGGGTTCGGCGTCGTCGTAGGAGACCTGCCCGATCCGCCCGTCCTCGTCGAACTGCAGGATCCGGGCTCCGGGCACCGAGAGCAGCACCGGGGAGTGGGTGGCGATGATGAACTGTGATCTCTCGTCGGCGAGCTCGATGATGCGCGCGACCAGCGCCAGGCAGCCCTTGACGGAGAGCGCGGCCTCGGGTTCGTCGAGGATGTAGAGCCCGCCGGGCCCGAACCGGTGCATCACCAGGTCGAGGAACGACTCCCCGTGGGAGCGCTCGTGCAGCGAGGCGCCGCCGTACGCGGGCATGAGCGGCTCCGGGGAGGCCAGGTCGAGGCGCTCGATCTCGGTGGCGACGTTGTAGAACGACTCCGCGCGCAGGAAGTAGCCGGTGCGCGGTCGCTTGAGCCCCCGCTGGATCATGATGTAGTCGGCGAGGGACGACTCGGTCGCGCGGGTGGCGAACCGGAACGAGGTGGAGCCGCCCTCGGCGTTGAACCCGGACGCGACCGCGATCGCCTCGATGATCGTGGACTTCCCGGTGCCGTTGTCGCCGACCAGGAACGTGACCCGCTCGTCGAAGTCGATTCCGTCCCCGCCGGCCAGCTCGCGGACCACCGGCAGGGTGAACGGGTATCGACCGGTGTCATGGCGGGGATCGAGGGCGACCCGGGCGATGTAGCGTTCGTCGAACCTCACGCCTCAACCCGCCTCGGGGTCGATGGGCGGTCTCCTCGCGCCGGTCGGGTCCAGCCGATCGAGGATGGTCCCGGCGATCTCGGCCAGCTGGCCCACCTGCTCAGGACTCAGCGAGTCGAAGACGTACTCGCGCACCGCGTCCACGTGACCGGGGGCGGAGGCGACCATCTTCTCGTGGCCGGCCTCGGTGAGACGTACGTTGGTCGCGCGGCGGTCGCCCGGACAGGTGTGGCGCTCGATGAGGCCGCGGTCGACCAGGCGCTTGACGACGTTGGAGAGCCGCGGCAGCGTCGAGTTGGTGTAGCCGGCCAGCTCGGTCATCCGCAGGGTCCGGTCGGGCACCTCGGAGAGCATGGCCAGCACGCCGTAGTCGAAATGGGTCAGGCCGGCATCGCGGCGCAGCTGGGAGTCGAGAGCCCCCGGGAGCAGCTCGAGCACGGCGATGAGGCGTACCCATGCCACCCGCTCCGCCGGCGACAGCCAGTTGCCCTCCACGCCAGGGAGTGTGCCGCAGAAAGTTGCCCGGAACAAACAACGCTCCCCTAGAGTTAGTTCAAGCAACAACTATTGGGCCGAGCCGCAGGAGACCGCCATGACCACCGCACCCGAGAGCACGACCGCCGTCGCGGACGCCCGCCTTCCGCAGACTCATCCGTTCGCCCAGCACCTGCGTGCGGTCCAGAAGCGTGAGGCGGCCGACCCGCATCGCGTCTGGACGCCGGCCGACGGGCCGCTGCCGAGCCTCTACCTGTCCCACGGCGGTGGCCCGCTGCCGCTGCAGAGCCCGGAGTGGCTCGACCCGCTGCACGCCTGGGCGCGGTCGCTGCCCCGGCCGAAGGCCATCCTGGTCATCTCCGCCCACTGGGAGTCGGCGCCGCTCTCGATCAGCGCGACCCGCCCCGACGAGCTGGTCTACGACTTCGGCGGCTTCGACCCGATCTACCACTCGGTGCGCTACGACACCCCGGACGCGAGCGAGCTCGCCCGCACCACCGCGGCGCTGATGCCGGACGCCGAGACCGCTCACCAGCACACCCGCCGCGGCCTCGACCACGGCGCCTGGGTGCCGCTGAAGATCATGTACCCGGCCGCCGACATCCCGGTCGTGCAGCTCTCGCTGCCCACCGAGGACCCCGACAAGCTGCTCGCCCTCGGCGAGCGCCTCCGGCCGCTGCGCGAGGAGGGTGTGCTCGTGGTCGGCTCGGGCCACATGACCCACGGGCTGCCCTTCATCACCCGCGAGATGATGACCGAGAACAAGCCCGCCGGCTGGTCCTCCGACTTCGACTCCTGGGCCGCCGACGCCCTGGACCGCGGCAACGTCGCCGAGCTGGCCAGGTTCCGCACCGCCGCCCCCGGCATGCCGTACGCCCACCCGACCGTCGAGCACTTCACCCCGCTCTTCGTCACCCTGGGCGCGGCCACGGACCCGGCGGCCCCGGTCACCACGACCCTGGACGGCTACGGCCTCGGGCTCTCCCGGCGATCGTTCCAGGCGGCCTGAGCTCCGGCTTGCGCTCCTAACGCAGCTGCACCGACAGCACCGGCGCCAGCGGCATCCGGGCGAGCAGCAGGGCCTGGTAGGCGTGGTAGACGTCGGGCTTGCCGTGCCAGATCACGTGGGAAGGACGGTTGTGCTCGTCCAGCTCGTGGTGCCAGCTGCCGAGCTCGTGGTCGATCAGGTGGGTCTCGATGTACGCCTCGAACCGCAGGCGCCACTCGTCATAGCCGGCCTCGCCGGTGCGGGTGTGCAGGGCGCCGGCGGCGGCGAGCGCCTCCGCGGCCACCCAGTGCAGCCGTAGCCGGGTGACCGGCGTTCCGTCCCATGAGGTCGTGTAGACGAAGCCGGGGCCGTCGCCGGAATCGACCCAGCCGACCTCGACCGCGCGCGCGAAGAGTGCTCGCGCATCCTCGACCAGCCACGACGGCGCGTCCGGCAGGCTCGCGTCCAGGTGCAGGAGCAGCCGGGACCACTCCAGCAGATGCCCGGGCGTGCAGCCGTAGGGGCGGAACGGGTCGCCGGGACGGTCGGCGTTGTAGTCCGGCAGCGGCGACCAGGAGAGGTCGAAGTGCTCGGGCAGGTCGTAGCCGTGGGCGCGGGCGACCCGGTGGATCAGGTGCTCGGCGATCGCGAGCGCCCGCAGGTGCCAGGTCGCGTCGCCGGTGACGTCACCCACGGCCAGGAACGCCTCCACGGTGTGCATGCTGGAATTGGCGCCCCGGTAGGCCTCCCCCGAACGAAGGTCGCGCTCGAGGCTGTCGACCACCCGGCCGGACTCGTCGAGGAAGTGCTGCTGCATCACCCCGAGCGCCTCGTCGAGCAGCGCGTCCGCACCGGGCACACCGGCCGCGACGCCGCTGCTCGCGGCCAGGATCACGAACGCGTGGGCGTAGGCCTCCTTGAGGGTGTCGACCGGCTCGCCCTCGGCCGAGACCGAGGCGTACCAGCCACCGAGCTCGTCGTCGCGCAGCGCACCCGACAGCGCCCGGATGCCGTGGGCGGCGAGGTCGGCGGCGTCGTCGACGTCCCCGCGCATATGGGCAAGGGCGAAGACGTGGGTCATCCGGGCGGTGATCCAGGTGTGCACCGGCTCGGCCGGGTCCGGGCGACCCGACTCGTCCAGCCACCAGAAGCCGGCCGGCGAGGCCGCCGACGGCCGGGCGAACCCGGCCAGTCGGCGGCACTCGGAGTCCGCTTCGATCATCCCTTGACCGAGCCTGCCATCAGCCCGCCCACGAAGTAGCGGCCGAGCAGGATGTAGATGATCAGGGTCGGGACGGACGCGATCAGCGCGCCCGCCATGCTGGCGGAGTAGTCCTGCAGCTGACCGCTCGCCAGGAAGTTGAGCGCGATCGTGACCGGCCCGTTCTGCGAGGTGGAGAAGAAGAGCGCGAACAGATAGTCGTTCCACGCCGAGGTGAACTGCCACATCAGCACCACCACGAACGCCGGCGCGGAGATCGGCAGGATGATCGAGGCGTACGTCCGGAGCATGCCGGCGCCGTCGACCCGAGCGGCCTCGACGAGCTCGACCGGGACCCCCGCGTAGTAGTTGCGGAAGATCAGCGTGGTGATCGGCAGGCCGTAGACCACGTGCAGCACGATCAGGCTCGGGACGCCCGAGGGGACGCCGAGGTTGCTCATCAGCTGGACCAGCGGAACCATCACGGCCTGGTAGGGGATGAACATCCCGAACAGGATCAGCGTGAACACCACGTCGGCGCCCGGGAAGCGCCACTTCGAGAGCACGAACCCGTTCATCGAGCCGAGCACCGAGGAGATGATCGAGGCCGGGATGACCATGGCGAAGGTACGTCCCAGGGCCGGCCCGAGCTGCTCCCAGGCGCGCGCCCAGCCGGCCGTCTCCCAGGACTCGGGGAGCTTCCAGGCGTTGGCGGGGGTCGCGTCGCCGAGCCCCTTGAAGCTGGTGACGAGCAGCACGTACGCCGGGAGCAGGACGATCAGCGCGAAGGTGATCAGCAGGACGTACTTGACGGCGCGCCAGATCCCGCGCGAGCGCTCGCCCGGGATCCTGGTCGCGACGGCTGCCGGGATGGCATCAGTAGTCATCGGCGGCGCTCCTGACGGTAGGTCGAGACGAGGTAGGGAACGATCAGGATGGCCACGATCAACAGCAGGACGGTGCCGATGGCGGCCGACTTGGCATAGTCGCCGCGGGTGAACTCGATCCACATCTGGGTGGCCGGCACCTGGGTCGTGTAGTTGGTCTGGCCCGCGATGGCCATGATCAGGTCGAAGACCTTCAGCGACATGTGGCCGATGATGATGATCGCCGAGAGCGCGACCGGGCTCAGCTGCGGGAAGATGACGTGGCGGTAGAGCTGCCACTCCGAGGCGCCGTCCATCCGGGCCGCCTCGCGCAGCTCCTCGGGAATGCCGCGGAAGCCGGCCAGGAAGAGCGCCATCACGTAGCCGCTGAGCTGCCAGATCGCGGGGACCGCGATCGCGAGGATGCCCCACCGCTCGTGGGTCCACCACGGGTTCTGCAGGAAGTCGAGATGGAGGGTCTCGAAGAGCCGGTTCAGGCCGGAGGCACGGTCACCCTCGGCGTTGTTGAGCAGCCAGCGCCAGACCACACCGGAGGCGACGAACGAGACCGCCATCGGGAACAGGTAGATGGCCCGGAACAGCGACTCGCCGCGAGCCTTGCGCTCGAGCAGCCACGCCCACAGGAACCCCAGGCACAGGGTGCCGACGAGGAACGCCGCGGTGTAGAGAAGCAGGTTGCGCAGCGAGTAGATGAAGTCGTCGTCGGCGAACAGGTCGCGGTAGTTGTCCAGACCGGCGAACCCCTGGGACGGCCCGATGTTGTGGCGGTCCTGCAGGGACGTGTTGATGTTGGACCCGATCAGGCCGTAGACGAAGACACCGATGACGATGACGGTCGGCAGGATCAGGAGTACGGGTGCGACCCACCCGTGGCCGCCGATGCGGCCCTTGGGCCGTCGTGGCCGCTTTACGGCGCTGGGCACCGTGGAGGACATGTGTCCGTCCTTTCACAAAGGGCGGCCGAGGGGCCACGGCAGATGGTGCGGCCGCAGCCCCTCGGACCAGATGATCTCGTCAGGCTCGGGAGAGCCCCGGTCACTCGGGCTTGTTGTCCTCGGCGGCCTCGACGAGGCCCTCCTGGAGCTCGGCGACATCCTTGTTGCTGCCGAACTTCGCGACCGCGGCGGTGATGTCGGTCAGCCAGTTGACCGAGGTCGCGGCGCCGTGGGCGAGCGAGGACACGATCTCGTCCTCACCCCACGACTTGATCGCGGTCTGCTGGTACTCACCGAAGTCGGCGGTGTCGGCCGTGGTGCTGGCCGGGATCGAGCCCTTCGCCTTGTTGAAGGCCACCTGGCCCTCGTCGCTGGCGATGGTGTCGAGCCAGGCCTCGGTGCCCTTGGGGTTGGGGCCGTCGACCGGCTTGGTGAACGAGTCGGCCAGGAAGTCGAAGACGCCGTCGGTGCCGGGGACCGGGACCGCGGTGTAGTCGGTGCCGAAGGTCTTCTTCTGCTCCTGGAACGCAGCCTCGGCCCAGTCGCCCATGACGTTGAACGCGGCTTCACCGTCGATGACCAGCTGGGTCGCGTCCGGCCAGTCGAGACCCTGGCGGTCGGTGTTGGTCAGCGAGAGGAGCTTGCTGTAGTCCTCGAGCGCGGCCTTGACCTCGCTGCCGCCCCAGTCGGTGGTGCCGTCCCAGAGACCGTTGTACGCCTCGGCGCCCAGATCGGCGAGGAGCACGGTCTCGAGCAGGTTGACCTGCGTCCAGTCGGTCGCGATCGAGAGCGGGATGATGCCCTTGGCCTTGATCTTCTCCAGGTCGGCGATCCATGCGTCGATCGAGTCGTAGCTCTTGTTCGCCTCGATGCCGGCCTTCTTCAGGACGGCCGGGTTGGCCCAGAGCACGTTGGCGCGGTGGATGTTCGAGGGGACGGAGTAGATGCCGCCGTCCTGGGTCAGGCGGTCGAGGAGACCCTCGGGGAAGCGCTCGTTCCAGCCCTTCTCCTTGTAGAGGTCGGTGAGGTCCTCGATCTGGCCGGCGTTGATGTAGTCGGTCAGCTCGGCGCCCGCGTGCGCCTGGAAGGTGGCCGGCGGCTCACCGTTCTGCAGGCGCGACTGGAGCACGTTCTTCGCGTCGCTGCCGGCGCCACCGGCGACGGCACCGTTGACGAACTTCAGGTCGGGGTTCTGCTCGTCGAACACCTTGACCAAGGCGTCGAGCCCGGCCTTCTCACTGCCCTCGGCCCACCAGGTGAAGACCTCCACCTCGTCGGTGCTGCCGCTCTCGCTGTCGCTCCCGCAGGCGGAAACCGCCAGCAGGCTCAGGGCGGCCAGGCCGGCGGCCAGGGCCTTACGCGTTGCGTTCATCTTTGATCCTCCGGTTGCGCGACCGCCACGTCGGTGTGTGATCTGGGTTACTCGCGGTCGCGTGCCGGGCAAACGTACGCCCCTCCGTTCTGTCCAGTCAACGCATAACGCAGGACGTTTTCAACCTGAGATCTGTCGCAAATCGACAGAATCACCTACAGTCACGCCCATGACCACTCCGGAGTCGCGGCTGCGCGTCGCCAACCGTTCGCAGGTTCTTGACCTGCTGGGACGGTCGGCGCCGGTCAGCCGCGCCGAGCTCGCCCAGCGCACCGGGCTGTCCCGCAGCACGGTGTCGAGCATCGTCCAGGAGCTGCTCGCCTCCGAGCAGATCGTCGAGACCACCGGCGCCGCGCTGGCCCGGGGCGGCGGGCGACCGCCCTCGCTCCTCACCATCAGTGGCTCTCCCGGCACGCTCATCGGCGTCGACATCGGCCACCGCCACGTCCGGGTCGCGGTCGCCGACCTAGCCGCGAAGCCGCTCATCGATCACGAGATCCGGCTCGATGTCGACAACTCCGCGGTCGAGACCATCGACCGGGCCGCGGCCCTCGTGCGCGAGTGCCTGGCCGAGGTGGGCATCGACCCGAGGACCGACCGCGTCCTCGGCGTCGGCATGGGGATTCCCGGCCCCGTCGACCCGCACAGCGGCATCGTCGTCTCCCCCATCCTCGGGAACTGGATGGACCTGGCCCCGGGCGAGGAGCTCGCCCGCCGCATCGGCCTGCCGGTCCAGATCGAGAACGACGCCAACCTCGGCGCGCTCGCCGAGATCGAGTACGGCGCCGCGCGCGACGTCGACGACGTCATCTACGTCAAGGCGTCCAGCGGCATCGGCGCCGGCCTGGTCCTCGCCGGCAAGCTCTACCGAGGGATCACCGGGATCGCCGGCGAGATCGGCCACGTACGTTTCGAGGACAACGGCCCGATCTGCCGGTGCGGCAACCGCGGCTGCCTGGAGAAGGCCTTCGGCGGGTCCCGGCTGGTCGAGCTGCTGCAGCCCGCCTACGACGAGACCCTCACCGTCGAGCGCCTGCTCGAGCTCGCCCAGGAGGGCGACATCCGGGTCAACCGGATCCTCGACGACGCCGGCCGCGCGGTCGGCCGGGTGCTGGCCGACCTCTGCAACCACCTCAACCCGGCGCTGATCGTGGTGGGCGACACGATGCGCCAGTCGGAGTCCTTCGTCCTCGGCATCAAGGACTCGATCGACCGCTTCACCCAGCCCGACACCGCCGCGGCGCTCGACGTGGTCCCCAGCGAGCTCGGCGACAACGCGGGCGTCATGGGCGCGCTGGTGATCGCCGGGTCGGCTGCTCCGGCGTCGCCGGGAACAATATGAGCAACCGCTCAGTTAGGCGCGATGTGACTTCACTCTTCTCGCAGCTGAGCCTGGGTTCGACAACCCTCCCCAACCGCGTCCTGATGGCGCCACTGACCCGGATGCGCGCCAGCCGGCCCGGCGACGTACCCAACCCGCTGATGGCCGACTACTACCGCCAGCGTGCCTCGGCGGGGCTGATCATCTCCGAGGGCACCCAGATCTCGCCGCAGGGCAAGGGCTACATGGACACCCCGGGCATCTACTCGGCCGAGCAGGTCGAGGGCTGGCGGCACGTCACCGACACCGTCCACGAGGCCGGCGGCCGGATCGCGGCGCAGCTGTGGCACACGGGCCGGGTCTCCCACGAGTCCTTCCACGACGGCGACCTCCCGGTCAGCGCCTCCGCGATCCCCTACCGCAACCGCACGACCGTACGAGGCGAGGACGGCACCCCGATCCGGGTCAACTGCCCCACGCCCCGCGCCCTGGAGACCTCCGAGATCGCGGATCTGATCGACGACTACCGCCGCGCCACCCGCAACGCCCGCGAGGCCGGCTTCGACCTCGTCGAGATCCACGCCGCCCACGGCTACCTGCTGCACCAGTTCTCCAGCTCGAGCAGCAATGAGCGCACCGACTCCTACGGCGGCTCGCTGGCCAACCGCGCCCGCCTCACCCTCGAGGTGCTGGACGCGGTCATCGCCGAGTGGGACGCCGAGCACGTCGCCATCCGGATCTCCCCGATCGGCTCCTTCAACGGACTCGAGGACCCCGAGGGCGCCGAGATGGGGCTCTACCTGGCCGCCGAGATCGGCAAGCGCGGCATCGCCTTCCTGCACCTGTCCGAGCCCGACTGGGCCGGCGGTCCGGAGCTGACCGACGACTACCGCAAGCAGCTGCGCGCCGCCCACACCGGCCCGATCGTGGCCGCCGGCTCCTACACCCCGAAGAAGGCCTCCCGCCTGCTCGAGGCCGACCTGATCGACGGAGCCGCGTTCGGACGTACGTTCATCGCCAACCCGGACCTGCCCCGGCGCCTGGCGGAGAGCCTTCCGCTCAACGAGCCCGACCTGTCGACGTTCTACGGCGGCGGCGAGGCCGGCTACACCGACTACCCCGAGTGGACCGCCTGAGTTCAACTCGCTCTCACCTGAACCCGCACGGCGGAGGACGTTCCTCTGGAATCGTTCTCCGCCATGCGGGTTCTCGCGACGTGTGCCTTGTCCCTCGCGCTGCTGGGCGGCGCTTTCACTCCGTTCTCGGCGGCCCGGGCCGCTGCGCCGCCCGCCGGTGACCCGGTGGCGCTCGTCGACCCGCTGATCGGGTCGTCGAACGGCGGCAACACCTACCCCGGAGCCGTACGCCCCTTCGGGATGCTCTCCTTCAGCCCGACCTCCACGGCGGGCGACCAGACCAACACCGCCGCGTCGAACGGCTACTCCTACGACACCACACGGCTGCGCGGCTTCTCGCTGACCCATGTCAACGGCGCTGGCTGCCACCCCGGCGCCGCCGGGGACGTGCCGATCTTCCCGCACACCGGCGAGATGACCGGCTCGCCCACCGCGGACGTGACCGATGGGACGTACGCCTCGAACTTCAGCCACGCCGACGAGCTGGCCGAGCCGGGACGCTACCGGCTGGGTCTGGCCAACGGCGCCGAGGTAGACACCGCGGTGACCACCCGCGCGTCGGTCAGCGACCTGACCTTCCCGGCCGACAAGCCGGCCAACCTGCTCTTCCGCACCTCCAACTCGCTCAACGGCAGCGAGACCGCGGTGACCCGGATCGACGAGGCGAAGCGGACCGTCAGCGGCTCGGTGCTCACCGGCGCCTTCTGCGGCCGGCGCGGCAACGGCGGCGGGAGCAACAAGCGCTCCTACTACCGGCTCTACTTCACCGCACAGTTCGACCGCGGCTTCTCCGGCCACGGCACCTGGGTCAATGGCGAGCTCCAGCCGGGCAGCACCGAGGCGCGCGGCGGCGAGGGCTACGAGACCGGCGCGGCCCGCCAGGGGCAGGGCTCGGGCGGCTACGTCGCCTTCGACCCCAGCCGCGACCAGAGCGTCCGGATGCGGATCGGGATCTCCTACACCAGCCAGTCCGCGGCCGAAGCCAACCTGGCCGCCGAGATCGGGCGGCGCGACACCGTCTCGGCCGTCGCCTCGGACGCCAAGGCCGAGTGGCGCCGGGCGCTCTCCTCGATCGAGGTCTCCGGCGGCACCGACGAGGAGCAGACCGCCTTCTACACCGGCCTCTACCACTCCTACCTGCAGCCCAACGTGATCTCCGACGTGGCCGGCACCTACTGGGGCAGCGACCAGGAGGTCCACCGGATCGAGCGCGGCCAGCAGGCGCAGTACGGCAACTTCTCCGGCTGGGACCAGTACCGGGCCCACACCCAGCTGCTCGCGCTCCTGGAACCGCGCGTCGCCGGTGACTTCGCCCGGTCCCTGCACGCCTACTCCCGCCAGCACGGCGGCGTCTGGGACCGCTGGGTCCACCTCAGCGGCTGGACCCACGTGATGACCGGAGACCCGAGTGCGCCCACGCTGGCCGGCTTCTACTCGCTCGGGGTGCGCAACTTCGACGCTCGAGGCGCCTACGACTCCCTGGTCCGCCAGGCCACGGTGCCGCACCCCGACGGTCTGTCCAGCTACGGCTGCCCGGGGCAGTGCATCGGCCAGCGGCCGAACCTGGCTGACTACCTCGCGAAGGGCTACGCACCCCAGGACACCTGCCGCTGCTGGGGCGGCGCCGCCGAGACCCTCGAGGACGCCGTCGCCGACTACTCCCTCGCCGACTGGGGCCGGCGCCTCGATGCCGACCGGGCCGAGACCGACTCGCTGATGGACCGGGCCGGCTGGTGGCAGCACACCTTCAACCCAGCCGCGACGGCCACGGACGGCTACCAGCAGGCCCGCAACGCCGACGGGAGCTGGGTGCCCGGCTTCACCCCGTCGACCCAGACCGGCTTCGCGCAAGGGAGCAGCGCGACGTACACCTGGATGGTGCCGCACGACGTCGCCCGCTTGGCGGAGGCCGTCGGCGGGCGGGAGCGGGCGATCCAGCGGCTGGACGCGTTCTTCCACAAGGCCGACGGCTCCTGGCAGTACACCGGCGGCGACGCGCTGCGCTACGACCCGACCAACGAGCCCGGCATCCACGTCCCGTGGATGTACAACGCGCTCGGCGCCCCCTGGAAGACGCAGGAGACGGTGCGGGCGATGGCCGACCTCGCCTACGGCACCGGCCCACGAGGACTCCCCGGCAACGACGACCTCGGCACCATGTCGGCGTGGTACGTCTTCTCCGCGATGGGCATCTACCCGCAGGACCCCGCCCGCGCCGAGATGCTGCTCTCCAGCCCGATCTTCGAGCGGGTGGTGATCCACCGCGGCAACGGCGTCGACATCACCATCGAGTCCCCCGGCGCCGGCGCCGAGAACATCTACGTCCAGTCCGTCACCCTCGACGGCACCCCGCGCACCCGGTCGTGGCTCCCCGAGTCGGTGATGAACCGCGGCGGCACCGTCAGGATCGACGTCGGCCCCGAGCCGAACCGTGACTGGGGCACGGCGGACGCGGACCTGCCGATCTACCACACCAACTGACCTTGCACTTGATGCGAATTCATAATGCACTCATAATGAGTGCATGGCCTATCTGCAGATCCGCGACATCCCCGATGACGTACGCGACGTCCTCGCCCAGCGCGCGAAGGACCGTGGGCAGTCGCTGAACTCCTACCTTCGGGACGTCGTCCTCCGGGAGGCGTCGTTCGCCAACAACCAAGCCCTGATCGACCGCGTGATCGCCAGCAGGGGCGATTCTAAGTTCACCACCGAGGACGTGCTCGCCGCACGCGACACGGCTCGAGGCGAGCGCTCCCAGGGCGCCGCGTGATCGTCCCCGACGCTTCCGCAGTCACTCTTCTCTTCGCAGACCCCGACACCGACTCCCGGGTGAACGCGGCGACCAAGATCCTCGCCGACGACCCCGAATGGGTCGTCCCGGAGATCTGGCGCACCGAGGTGCTCAGTGTCTTTCGCGGACTCCTTCTGGGCGGCAAGCTCACCGACCTGGACGCCGAACAGGCGTTGCATTGGCTCCAGGCGATCACTGTGATCACCGCACCGACCGGCCCGTGCCTCACCCGAATGTGGGAACTGCGCAGCAACCTGTCGACCTACGACGCCAGCTACGTCGCAGTCGCCGAGTCACATGACCTCACCCTCGTCACCGCCGACGTACGCATCGCGAAAGCCGGTGTCGCGCAGTGCCCCGTGAGAACGATCAACTGACAGGTCCCAGTTTGCGGTCGCCGACTCACCACGCCGTGATGGGCCATGGGCTGCCGTGGGAGGGCACTCGTGGCAGGCTTTCGACGACTCGGTCGTGATGACAGTCAGCTGATCATCGGTCGTCCGACGACGCTGAGTTCTGGCCTCGATAAGTGGAGCGCAAGCACATGCTTCGGCGGTTCACGAGAGACGTGCCTGGATCACCGCGTGGGTCCCGTCGGTGCGCCAGCCAGGTTCGTGCGCTTCCAGGAGCGCGAGGCGATCGTCCGGGATACCGACGGCCAGGTCGGACTTCAGTGTCCGTAACGCCACCAGCGGCGCCGGGAAATGCTGGACGAGGTCGGTGAAGCTCGAGGTGGGCGCCCAGTGCCGGTCGCCGACGAGGCGTCGATAGTTGAGGTCTCCCTTGATGATCACGAGCTTGGACTCCCTGATCTCATCGGCGAGGTCGCCGGGGATGTCGTGGAAGGTCAACGGACTGCACCAGAAGGCATGGGTCCGGACCTCGATCCGTCCGACGGTGATCGCTGCCCTGAGCCGGGCTGCCATGTCGGCCGTTGCCCCGGTGTGGCTGCTGAGGTGAGCAAGGATCGTGAGGAGGTCATGGACGGTGGCGTCGGATACGAAGTGGGGCCGTGGCTTCAGGTGCATGACTACTCGTCCTGCCCGGCCTGTGCTCAGAAGGCGGTCGATGAGAAGGAGGTCAGAGACGAGTTCGCGGCCGGCGTTGTCGGCGATCAGGTCCACCCTTACCAGCTCACGCTCACCCAGATGAGCCCAGACCTGGTTCGAGTCATCGGCGATGAGGTCATCGACCTGATCGGCATCGGCAGCATGCGGCTTCGAGAGGCGGAACCCGAGGTCGGCTCGGTTGCCCCACAACGAGGCGAGCAGAGCACTGTGCAGCCCGTCATCCTCTGGAGCGGAGAGGACGCCAGCAAGCTGGTCCAGGTCACGAACAAGGTCGGCCGAGCCGAGCTCGGCGTCCTTCTGTGGTTTGAACGGGTCGACCCCGGCCCAAGGAACATCACGGAAGTAGTCGGTGGCCTGCAACAGAAGGCGATAGAAGTACGACTCCGCCCACAGGAACGGAACCTCGAGCCAGGTGTGACCCACGTACGGAGCTGCCCATGACTCCCACTCGGCTCGGTCCGCCGAGGGCTCGGTGAACGGTGGTACGACGCCCTGGATCACCTCATCAAGCCGGTCGAGGTTGCGCTGGACTGACGGTGGATACGGGATGCCCGACCTCACCTTCGCAATCAACTCCGGGTGTCGACGGGTCAGCACGCCATGGCCGAAGGATCCGGGCTCCTCGGAGTCGATCTCCTCAGCGGTCGCACTCTGGCCGATCCCCGCCATCAGACTTCTTCCATTCGTGACTTCCATTCGTGATCTGGCGGCTTCAGTTGCTGATCGCTGGGGCACGTCCAACGTACCCGTCGTCCTCGACCTGAGCGGCTGTGATCGCAGCGATATCTGCACGGGAGACGGGAAATCCGAGCCGGTCCGTGCCGAAGAAGCCGATGCGTACGCGGGGCTGCTTGGGCTTGTCCGTCGGCCGGATGAACCGGACGATCGTCCAGTCCAGGCCAGAGGACTTGATCTGGTCAGACATGCCGACCAGCTCCTCGTAGGCACGGGGAAGGAAGGTCCGGGCCAAGAAGCTGGTCAGCCGATTGACCGCGGTCGGTGACTCCTGCGGGTCGAGGATCGAAGGGGTGGCGTGACCGACGAAGCGGCGTACGCCATGGTTCTTCATCGAGGCGAGGATGTAGCCAGTGCCGGGAACCAGAGGTGTGCCGACGGCCCTGCGGTCCATGCTCGGGCCGAGCGTGGAGATGACGGCATCGGCGCCGGCGACCGCGGAGTCGACGGCCTCGGCATCGGACATCTCGCCGAGGACGACACGTACGTTGTCGGCCCAGGAGGCGGGGACCTTCTGGGGGTTGCGGGCGTAGGCGGTCACGGTGTGGCCGTGGTCCAGCAGCTCGGCCACGGTGAGTTGGCCGATGGCGCCGGTGGCGCCGAAGACGGTGATGTTCACGGGTCGTCTCTCCTCAGGCAGCTCAGAAGGCGTACGGCCCGAAGCGGCCCCACGCGACGACGGCCGCGACGACGAGGATCGCGGCATTGAAGGCGATCGCGCCCGGCTCGTTGCGGCGGCGGTGGACATTCATGGCGAGCACCATCACGACGGCCAGACCGGTCGCGGCCAGCGGGGTCAGGACGGGCAGGATGCCGAGGGCCGCGGGCAGGATCAGGCCGACCGCGGCCAACAGCTCCACGATGCCGATGAAGCGCACGGTGCCGGCCGAGTAGTCCTCGGCCCACGGCAGCTTCGCGGCGATCTTCTCCTTCGGCTGGGTCGCCTTCATCACCCCGGCCATCAGAAACATCGCGGCCAGCAGGGCCTGCAGGATCCACAGGAACACGTTCATGGTTCTTCTCTCTCGGAGTCGTATTAGTGGAGTGGGTACTCCGTTTCGTGGACCCTAACAGGGCAAGTGGAACATCTATTCCACATCAGTGGATAGGATGCCGCCATGCGTGCAGATGCCGAGAGGAACCGCGAGCGGGTGCTCGACGCCGCGCGCGAGCTCTTCGCCGAGCAGGGCCTGGATGCCTCGACCAACGAGGTCGCCCGCCGCGCCGGCGTCGGGGTGGCGACGCTCTTCCGCCGCTTCCCCACTCGCGACGACCTGGTCGGCGCGGTGTTCGCCGACAGGATGGCTGCCTACGTCGCGGCCACCGACGAGGCGCTGGCCGACCCGGATCCGTGGCGGGGGTTCTGCGGCTACATCGAGCGGGTGTGCCGGATGCAGGCCGACGACAGGGGATTCGCCGACGTGCTCACGCTCACCTTCCCCACTGCGAAAGCACTCGAGGACGACCGCAACCGCGCGGCCGAAGCACTCGGCGTACTGCTGGATCGCGCCAAGGCGAGTGGAAGGCTCCGGCAGGACTTCACCCACCAGGACGTGCCACTCATCCTGATGGCCAACGCGGGAGTGGTCAACGCGACCCGCAACGCGGCTCCGGACGCCTGGAAACGGCTGGTCGGCTTTCTCATCCAGGCCTTCGCCGCCGAGGCGGCGCAACCGCTTCCCGAGCCGCCCACGCCTCGGCAGATGTACCGCGCGCTGATGCGCCTGACCGACTGACCGGCGCGATCTGCGAAGATGCCGCCGTGAGCACCTCGACGCCATCACGCACCAACGCTCTTGACCGGTTCTTCCAGATCAGCGCCCGTGGCTCCACGGTCGGGCGCGAAGTCCGCGGCGGCGTGGTCACGTTCTTCACGATGGCCTACATCGTCGCGCTGAACCCGCTGATCCTCGGGTTCGCGGAGGACGTGAACGGCGACCTCCTCGGCGGCACCAGCGGCGACAACCTGGCCGCGATCGCGGCCGGAACCGCGCTGGTGGCGGGCGTGATGACGATCCTGATGGGCGTCGTCGCCAACTATCCCCTCGCCCTGGCGACCGGGCTCGGACTCAACGCCTTCGTGGCCTTCTCGATCGCCGGCCAGATGACCTGGGCCGACGCCATGGGGCTGGTGGTGATCGAGGGTCTGGTGATCCTCGTGCTGGTCCTGACCGGGTTCCGGGAGGCCGTCTTCCACGCCGTCCCGCGCGAGCTCAAGACCGCGATCTCGGTCGGTATCGGCCTGTTCATCGCGGTGATCGCGTTCGTCGATGCCGGGTTCGTACGCCGCATCCCCGACGCCGCGAACACCACCGTTCCGGTGCAGCTGGGCCCGACCGGGCAGCTCGCGGGCTGGCCGGTGCTGGTCTTCGTGATCGGCCTGGCCCTGGTGATCACCCTGTGGGTGCGCAAGGTGCGGGGCGCGATCCTGATCTCGATCGCCGCGACCACGGTGCTGGCCATCATCGTCGAGGCCATCGCGGACCTCGGCGCGAGCAGCGCCGAGAACCCGACCGGCTGGTCGCTCAACGTGCCGGCCATGCCGGACAAGATCGTCGACTGGCCCTCGTTCGCGACGCTGGGCGAGTTCAACCTGCTCGGCTCCTTCGAGAGCGTCGGCATCGTGACCGCGGTGCTGCTGATCTTCACGCTCATGCTCGCCGACTTCTTCGACACCATGGGGACAATGACCGCGATCGGCTCCGAGGCCGGGCTGCTGCGCAAGGACGGCACCCCGCCGCGTACGCGCTCGATCCTGGTCGTCGACTCGCTGGCCGCCGCCGCGGGTGGCGCCGGCGGTGTCTCCTCGAACACCTCCTACGTCGAGTCCGCCTCCGGCGTCGGCGAGGGCGCCCGCACCGGTCTGGCCGCGGTCGTCACCGGCGTGCTCTTCCTGCTGACCACCTTCCTGGCTCCGCTGGTCACGGTGATCCCGTCGGAGGCGGCGGTGCCGGCCCTGGTGCTGGTCGGCTTCCTGATGATGCAGCAGGTCAAGGACATCAACTGGGCCGATCCGGACATCGCCATCCCGGCGTTCCTGACGATCGCGCTGATGCCGTTCACCTACTCGATCTCGGTCGGCATCGGCGCCGGCTTCCTGGCCTACGTGCTCATCCAGGTCGTCCGCGGCAACGCCAAGAAGGTGCACCCGCTGATGTGGCTGGTCGCGGCCATGTTCGCCGTCTACTTCGCGATCCACCCGATCTCGAGCTGGATCGGCTGATGAGCGAGCGGGCGCCGGATCCGGCCACCCGGCAGCCGCTGCGCGAGGTGGTCGCGCGCGACATCCGTCGCAAGATCATGGCCGGCGAGCTGGCTCCCGGCGACCGGCTGCGTGAGCAGGCGCTGGCCACGGAGTACGGCGTCTCCCGAGTCCCGGCGCGGGAGGCGCTGCACGTGCTGGCCCAGGAGGGGTTCGTCGACACCGTCCCGCGACGCGGCGCGACGGTGGCGTTCCCCTCGGCACAGCGGACCCGGCAGCTCATGGTCATCCGGGAGAACCTCGAGGTCCTCGCGGCCGGGCTCGCGGCCCGGCGCCGTGGCGGCGACCAGGGCGAGGAGCTCACCGAGGTGCTCGAGCTCGGCACCCGGGCGACCGCCACCGGCGACTACGCCGCACTGCCGGAGCTGATCGCGCGGTTCCACGACGCCGTCGGGATCGCCTCGGGCAACGACGAGCTCGCCAAGATGACCCGGTCGCTGCGGATGCAGGTGCGCTGGGTCTTCGAGATGCAGCTCGAGGAGCGCTCGGGCCAGTCGTGGAAGCACCACCAGGAGATCGCCGAGGCGATCCTGGCCGGTGACCAGGAGCGGGCCGAGTCCTCGATGCGTGCCGATGTTACCCGTGACGCCGACCTGCTCGTCGACCTGCTGGTGGCCCGCGCGGAGCGCCAGCGCCCCTGACCTCGCCTTGAACCCGGCGTAACCAGACCGGCCGTCGTCTGAAACGGGGACGAAACCGCGCGCTGTTTGTATACAAGAATGATCGAACGGTATACGGAGCCGCCCGTGCTGGTGGCCGGCAACAGCGTCACCAGGTCGTTCCCCAACGGCACCACCGCGCTCGCCGAGGCGAGCTTCGAGATCCGCGCCGGTGAGTTCGTCTCCTTCGTCGGGCCCTCGGGCTGTGGCAAGTCGACGATGCTCCGCATGGTCGCCGGCCTCGACCTGCCCACCAGCGGCAGCGTCGAGCGTGGCGACGGCGAGGTCGGCTACGTCTTCCAGGACGCGACGTTGCTGCCGTGGCGTACGGCTCTGGGCAACGTGGTCCTCCCGCTGCGGCTCGCCGGGACGAGGAAGGCGGAGGCCGAGGAGCGGGCACGCGCGGCGCTCGAGGTCGTCGGGCTGGCTGCGTACGCGGACCATCGGCCGGCCCAGCTCTCGGGCGGGATGCGGATGCGGGTCTCGATCGCTCGCTCGCTGGTCCAGAGACCGGAGCTGTTCCTCTTCGACGAGCCGTTCGGCGCCCTCGACGAGATCACCCGCCAGGACCTCAACGGCCAG
Source organism: Nocardioides sp. NBC_00850 (assembly GCF_045207335.1). Lineage (NCBI taxonomy): Bacteria > Bacillati > Actinomycetota > Actinomycetes > Propionibacteriales > Nocardioidaceae > Nocardioides > Nocardioides sp. NBC_00850. The sequence goes on along the minus strand of NZ_CP108845.1, from coordinate 3,149,628 downwards.
CTCGACACCCTGATGGCGACCGACCCGTTCACCGGGATCTTCGTGACCCACTCGGTCCCCGAGGCGGTCTTCCTCTCCGACCGGGTGCTGGTCTTCTCCTCCCAGCCGGGACGGATCGTCGCCGACCTCCGCATCGACCTGCCCCGGCCGCGCCCCGAGGGCCTGCGCTTCAGCAGCGACTACGCCGAGCTGTGCCGTCAGGTCTCCGACGCGCTCGCCGGCGCCCACCGCAGCACCGAGGAGGCGGCATGACCACGCTGGTCGAGACCAAGCCGGAGACCCGCGCGCTGACGACGGTCCCGTTCCTCCGCTTCGACCCGGGCCACGGCAGCCGGACCGTACGCTGGATCGCACCGGTCCTCACCCTGGTGGTCGTCCTCGGGGTGTGGACGCTGGTCAGCACCCAGCTCCTCTCCCCCACCCGCCAGTTCCTGCTGCCCTCGCCCTGGGAGGTGCTCGAGGCGGGCTTCTTGGAGCAGGCCGGCCGCACCGAGATCTTCACCGCGCTGTGGTCGACCACGAAGGTCGCCCTGGTGGGTCTGCTGCTGGCGATGGCGATCGGTGTCTTCTTCGCGATCGTGATGAGCCAGGCCCGCTGGGCTGAGGCGTCGTTCTACCCCTATGCCGTCATCCTGCAGACGATCCCGATCCTGGCGATGGTGCCGCTGCTCGGCTTCTGGTTCGGCTACGAGTTCACCTCACGGCTGGTCGTGTGCGTGCTGCACTCGCTGTTCCCGATCATCACCAACACGATGTTCGGCATCGCCTCGGTCGACGACAACCTGCACGACCAGTTCTCGCTCTTCCGCGCCTCGCGGTGGCAGCGGCTCATCCACCTGCAGCTGCCCGCCGCGCTCCCGGCCGCGCTCGCCGGCTTCCGGATCTCGGCCGGGATGGCTGTGGTCGGCTCGATCATCGCCGACTTCTTCTTCCGGCAGGGACAGCCCGGCATCGGCCGGCTGATCGACACCTACCGGCAGAGCCTCGACACCGATCTGATGATGGCCGCCCTGGCCGCCTCCTCGCTGGTCGGGATCGCCCTCTTCCTGCTCTTCGGCGCCATCCTGCGCGCCGTCGAGGCCCACCGTTCACCTCGCCGCTGACCCCCCACACTGGAGAGAACCCCATGACGTACGCCCGTTGGACCCGGATCACCGCAACCACCGCCCTGGCCGCGCTCGCGCTCACCGGATGCGGTACCAGCGAGGAGGCGATCGGCGACCCCGACGCCCCGAAGGGATCGCTCGCCGCAGTCTGCCCGTCGACCGTGGTCATCCAGACCGACTGGTACGCCACCCCCGAGCGCTCGCCCGCCTACAACCTGATCGGCCCCGACGGCGAGATCGACGTCGACAAGGGCGCCTACGTCGGCGAGATCGGCGACACCGGCGTCACCGCCGAGATCCGGCTCGGCGGGCCCTTCATCGGCGGCCAGCCGGTGACCGCCCAGATGTACACCGACGACACCATCGACCTCGGCGTGGTCGCGACCGACATCGCGATCCGCGACTACGAGAAGTTCCCCACCCGCGGGGTGTTCACGATGATGCAGAAGTCGCCGTTCATGGTGATGTTCGACCCGGTCAAGTTCCCAGAGGTCAAGACCTGGGACGACGTGAAGGCAACCGGCGCGCCGGTCCTGCACGCCCAGGGCGTCAGCTGGGTCGACTACCTGGTGCACGAGGGCCTCGTCGACGAGAAGCAGCTCGACGGCTCCTTCGACGGCAGCCCGAGCCGCTTCGTCGCCGACGACGGCGCGCTGTTCCAGCAGGGCTACGTCAGCAACGAGCCCTACCGCTGGGAGCACGACGTCGCCGAGTGGGCGAAGCCGACCGCCCACCTGATGCTCGACGACGCCGGCTACCAGGTCTACCAGCAGGCGTACGCGGTCCGGGCGGACGATGAGGAGACGCTGAGCCCGTGCCTGAAGGAGCTGGTGCCGCTGCTGCAGCAGTCGGAGATCGACTACCTGAAAGACCCGAAGCCGGTCAACGACACCCTGATCGAGATCGCCGACGCCATCAAGGACGGTCCCCCGATCACCCCCGGCGGCAACGAGAACTCGGTGAAGGTCCAGGTCGAGGCGGGGCTCGTCGCGAACGGCCCGGACGGCGCCTACGGCAGCTTCGACGTCGCGCGCGTCGACAGCGTGATCGAGACGATGACCGCGGTGCTGAAGGACGGCGGCAAGGACGTCCCGGAGATCACCGGCGACGAGCTGGTCACCAACGACTACATCGACCCCGAGATCAAGCGTTGACCCCACATCGAGCAAGCACTGTGATCGCTCGCATTCTCGGGGCCCGTACGTCCACCGGCCTGGTCGATCTCGGGATCGACGCCGGAATGATCTCCACGGTCTCCGGCCCGTCCCCCATCGGGCCGGAGACCGTGCTGGACGCCGCCGGCGCGGTCGTGATGCCCGCCTTCGTCGACGCTCATGTCCACCTCGACAAGGCACACCTGCTCGGCGCCGGTGGACTCGAGCCCACCGGCCCGGGCGTGGGCCCGGCGATCGCGCTGATGCAGGAGGTGCGGCGTACGCAGCCCGCGGCGATCGTCGAGGTCGGCGCCCGGCGGGGCGTGGAGTCGCTGGTGCGCCACGGGGTCGTGGCCGCGCGTGCGCACGTCGAGGTAGACGCCGACATCCGGCTCGACATGCTCGACCTGCACATCGCGCTGCGCGAGGAGAACGCCGCGCGGATCGACCTGCAGCTCTCGGTCTTCCCGCAGAACGGGCTCACCCGCGAGGTGACCGCGCTGATGAGCGCCGCGCTGCGGCACGGCGGCGGTGTCGTCGGCGGGTGTCCCTACGTCGACGACGACCAGGAGGCCCACCTCGACACCGTCTTCGGCCTGGCCGAGCGGTTCGGCCTCCCCGTCGACCTGCACCTCGACTTCGACGACGACCCGGCCGGGTCGATGGTCGCGGCCGTCGCCGAGCGCACCCGCGCCCTCGGCATGCAGGGCCAGGTCACCATCGGGCACGTCACCAAGCTGGCGGCGATGCCGGTGGACGAGCAGGAGGTGGCGTACGACCTGATGGCGGAGGCCGGGATCTCGCTGGTCGTCATGCCGGCGACCGACCTCTACCTCGGCGGTGCCGGCGAGCCCGGCAGCCGCAGCCTGGCTCCGCTGGAGCGTGCCCACGCTGCCGGGGTGCGGGTCGCGGTCTCGAACAACAACCTGCACAACGCCTTCTCGCCCTACGGCAACGGCAACCTGCTCCAGGCAGCGTGGACCGCCGGGCTGACCCGGCAGCTGGTCGGCCCTGAGATGCTGGATCTGCTCGTCGCCTCGATCACCGACCACCCGGCCGGGATCCTCGGACGGGCCCCGCACGGCACGACCGTCGGCGACGTCGCCGACCTGGTGGTCCTGGACACCGAGGACCCCCGTCTCGTCGCACTGCAGGTCCCATCCGTCCTGGCCTCGATCCGGTCCGGGGCGCTCGTGCACGAGCAACGAAGCATTCGTACGCAGACCATGGAGGTCACCTCATGACCGGCAGCAGGACACTTCGCAACGCCACCCTGGCGGACGGCTCCCGAGTCGATGTCTCGGTAGCCGACGGGAGGATCTCGGGGATCTCGCCCGCCTCGTCGGGGGCGGCCGGCGCAGACCTGGATCTCGGCGGCGCGCTCCTCCTGCCCGCCCTAGTCAACGGTCACGCCCATCTGGACAAGACCCTGGTCGGCTCCGGTTGGCAGCCGCACCGCCCCGGCACGACCGTCCGCGAGCGGGTCGCGGCCGAGCACACCCTGCGCGGCGAGGTCGGCGTGCCTGTGGTGGAGCGCGCTCGCGCGCTGGCGGAGCAGATGATCTCGTTCGGCACCGGGACGGCGCGTACGCACGTGGACATCGACCCCGAGGTCGGCCTGGCCGGGCTCGAAGCTGTCCTGGAGGTGCGCGAGGCGCTCCGTGACCGGCTGCGCATCGAGATCGTGGCTTTCCCGCAGAGCGGGATCACCACCTCGCCCGGCACCGAGAAGCTCCTCGACGAGGCGCTGGCCGCGGGCGCGGACGTCGTCGGCGGGCTCGACCCGGACGGCTTCGACGGCGACGCCGAGGCTCACCTCGACGTCGTCTTCGGGCTCGCCGCCCGGCACGGCGCCGGCGTGGACATCCACCTCCACGACCTGGGCGCGAGCGCCGTACGCCAGTACGAGCTGATCGCCGCCCGCACCCGCGCCGAGGGCCTGGGCGGAAAGGTGAACGTCAGCCACGCGTACGGCCTCGGCTCGATCCCCCTCCAAGAGGCCCGCCGGATAGGTGGGCTCTTCGCCGAGGCTGGCGTCTCGGTGCTGACCAACGGGCCGGCCGGGCCGATGCCGCCGGTGCTGGCGCTGCGCGAGGAGGGCGCCACGGTGCTCGCCGGCTCGGACAACATCCGCGACGCCTGGTGGCCCTACGGCGACGGTGACATGCTCGCCATCGCGCGCCAGGTCGCCTACCAGTCCGGGTTCCGGACCGACGAGACCCTGACGGTGGCGCTCGACCTGGTCACTGACGCGGCCGCACGGGCGCTCGGGCTGGAGGCGTACGGCATCGTCGTCGGCGCGCCTGCGGACCTGCTGGTCCTCGACGTTCCGACCCCCGCCGCGGCCATCGCCGCCAGCCCCACCTCGCGGACCGTTCTGCATGCCGGCGAGGTGGTGGCGACGCGCTTGGAGACCGTCGAGGTCAGCCCAGCATGTCCTTGACGAGCGGCACGACCTGGGTGCCGTAGAGCTCGATCGAGCCCATCAGGTCCTCGTGGCGCACCTGGCCCTGGTCGTACTTCAGGTCGAACCGGTCGACGCCGAGCACCTTGATGGTGCCGGCCAGCTTCCGGGCGACCGTCTCCGGCGAGCCGACGTAGAGCGACCCGCCCTCGATCTCGCGCTCGAAGTCGCCGGGCGAGGGCGGCGGCCAGCCGCGCTCACGGCCGATCTGGGTGCGCATGGCCAGCCAGCCCTCGTAGACCGTCTCGCGGGCCTGCTCGTCGGTCGCCGCGACGAACCCGGGCGAGTGGACGGCGACGCGCTTCCGCGGCACCCCGAACTCGTCCTGGGCGCGCTCGAAGAGATCGATGTAGGGCGCGAACCGGTCGGCCGGACCACCGATGATCGCCAGGAAGAGGCCGAAGCCGTGGCGAGCGGTGCGTACGACCGACTCCGGGCTCCCACCGACGCCGACCCATGCCGTCAGGCCGTTCTCGGTGCGCGGGAAGACCTCCTGGTCGGTGAGCGCTGCGCGAGTGCGGCCCTCCCAGGTGACCTTCTCCTCCTTGAGCAGGGCGGCGAGCAGCTCGAGCCGCTCCTCGAAGAGCTCCTCGTAGTCGGCGAGGTCGAAGCCGAACAGCGGGAACGACTCGGTGAACGATCCGCGTCCGGCGACGATCTCCGCGCGGCCCTGCGAGACCGCGTCGAGAGTGGCGAACCGCTCGAAGACCCGCACCGGGTCGTCGGAGCTGAGTACGGTCACCGCGGAGCCGAGCCGCAGTCGCTCGGTGCGGGAGGCGACCGCGGCGAGCACCATCTCCGGGCTGGAGACGGCGAAGTCGCGGCGGTGGTGCTCGCCCACGCCGAAGAAGTCGAGCCCGACCTGGTCGGCGAGCACACCCTCTTCGACGATGTTCCGGATCACCTGCGCGTGGTGCTGCGGCATGCCCTCGGCGTCGCGGGTGACCCCGCCGAAGGTGTCCAGGCCGAACTCGATGTCAGTCACGCCTGTTGAAACCTCAACCAGCCGTGGCGCATTCCCAAGGCCCCGCCGGGACCTCGTGGGTCTCGCCGGCCAGGTGGCGCCACACGGTGCCGCCGCGCTCCAGGTCGAGCCGGCCGTCGGCGCAGGCGTCGGGCGGTACGTCTCGCCCGAGCACGGTGACCGAGGCGAGCACGCGGTGCGGGCCCAGGATCCCGGGCGCCAGCGAGCTCGCGTCCAGGTCGAGGGACTCGACCAGGAGCGGGCGCCCGTCGGCCTGATGGGCCGACCAGGTGGTGGCCACCCGGCCGGGACGCTCGCCGTGACGGCCGAGGACGAGGGTCTCGCGCAGGGCGAGCCTTGCCGTCGGAGCGAGGGTGACCCGGGTGTCACGGGTGACGTCGGCGCCGGCGGAGACCACGAAGGGCTCCCCGGCCCAGACCAGGCTGGCGTTCGCCGCGAGGGTGATCGCGACCGTCCAGGACGCGTGGCCGCCGTCCATGTCGTAGGCGACCGTCCCGGCCGGCTCGACCAGGGTCAGGCTGGCGCCCTCCCCCACCTCGACCTCGACCGTGACCTCGTCGCCGGCGAGGAGCATCGCGCCGTCGGGGACCAGCGAGATCCGCGCCGAGCGGGCGTCGCTGGAGAGCAGCATCGGCCGCAGCGCCGGCGCCGTCGAGGGTCCGGTGACGTCGGTCTCGACGCGCACCCGGCCACCGTCGACCGCCCCGACCCGCACGCGGGTCAGGGAGCCACTGGCCAGCTCAGGCGTGCTGATGGTCGTGGACATGGCTGGTGCCGTCCGCGTGGAAGTGCGGCGCCATCGGACCCGGGTCGGCCGGAACCAGGGCACCGCCGCGGTGCCGGGCCAGCTCGGACCTCACCCACTTCACCAGCGCCTCGACCGAGGCTGGATCGGTGCGCGAGAGCGCGATGACCGGACGGCCCTCACGGACCGACCCCGCGTCGGAGACCATCGCGACCGGGTCGACACCGACGTACGGGGCCAGGTCGGTCTTGTTGACCACGAGCAGGTCGGCACGCTCGATGCCGGGGCCTCCCTTGCGCGCGACGTCGCCACCGCCGGCGACGTCGATCAGGAAGATCTGGGTGTCGACCAGCGCCGGAGAGAAGGTGGCGGTGAGGTTGTCGCCGCCGGACTCGACCAGGACCACGTCCAGTGGCGCGAACTCCTCCTCGAGCTCCTCGACGGCGATCAGGTTGGCGGTGACGTCGTCACGGATCGCGGTGTGGGGGCAGGCGCCGGTCTCGACGGCCCGGATGCGGGCCGGGTCGAGCACGCCGGCGGAGCGGAGGAAGCGGGCGTCCTCGTCGGTGTAGATGTCGTTCGTTACCACACCGATCTCCAGATCGGCCGAGAGCTCACGACACAACAGCGCGATGAGCGAGCTCTTGCCGGTCCCGACCGGACCGCACACCCCGATGCGCAGCCCCCTGTCGTTCTTCGTCGTGTTTTCAGGCACTGAACAACCTCCTGGTCGTGTGGGCGTGGGTCTGGGCCCACAGGTCTAGCTGGGGCGCGCTGGGCGCCGGGATGTCTTGGGGCTCGGTGAGCGGGGCGACCTCGGCGGCGAGCCGCTCGGCCTCGGGGAGCAGATCGTGCACCCACGAGGTGGCGTCGAGCGGGTCGAGGGGCAGCAGCTTGAGGGATGCCGAGGCGACCGTCTGCAGGTCGTCGTACGCCACCAGCCGGACCAGCGAGGCCGGCGCGATGCCACCGGTGGCGGCCGCCGCGGCCAGCACGATCGGGCGGCAGGGCCGCTCGATCCCGGCTACCTCCGCGACGTGCGACGAGTCCGGGAACAGGCGCCTGACCAGCCGTAACAGCGCACGACCGAGGGTGCGCGAGGTGTCCCGCATGGGAGCCGCCGGGGTGCGGGCGGCCCAGGCGTCGTAGACCGGCTCCAGCGGCAGGCCGGCGCGCAGCCGGTGCAGCGCAACCACCGCCGTGCCCGCCTCGACCCTCACGACGCTGGCCAGTCGCGACCGCATGAAGACCGGCACCTGCTCGGCGGTGAGCCCGGAGCGTACGGCCGCCTCCAGCTGGCCCGACTGGGTGTGGCCGGCGACAGGGAGGCGGGCGTCGGCCAGCAGCATCATGAGCAGGTCGTCTGACATCGCGCTCAGAACATCGAGTAGAGCTGCGTCAGCGGCAGCTCGGTCGCTGGGGCGGGCTCGATCAGCTCGCCGTCGACGTGGATGCGGAAGGTCTCCGGCTCGATCCGGATCTCGGGGGTCGCGGAGTTGTTGACCATGTCGGCCTTGCCGATCTCGCGGGTGGGCTCGATCCCGACGAGGCGGCGGCGCAGGCCGAGGCGGTCGGCGAGTCCGGCGTCCAGTGCGGCCGGCGATACGAACGAGACCGCGTGGTCCGCGCCCGGCCCCACCAGCGCCGGTCGCATGAGCACCGGCTGCGGGGTCGGGATGGAGGCGTTCGGGTCGCCGAGGGCGCCCCAGACCAGGGCTCCGGCCTTCATGACGACCTCGGGCCGGATGCCGAAGAACCGCGGGTCCCACAGCACCAGGTCGGCCATCTTGCCGGGCTCCACGGATCCCACCTCGCTCGCGATCCCGTGCGCGATGGCGGGGTTGATCGTGTATTTCGCGACGTACCTCTTGGCTCTGATGTTGTCGGCCTTCCCACCGAGCGAGCCGAGTCGGGCCTTCATCACGTGGGCGACCTGCCAGGTGCGGCAGATGACCTCGCCGATGCGGCCCATCGCCTGGGCGTCGGAGGAGGTGATGGACAGCGCGCCGAGGTCGTGCAGTACGTCCTCGGCGGCGATCGTGGTCGCCCGGATCCGGGACTCGGCGAAGGCCAGGTCCTCCGGCACGCGCGGGTTGAGGTGGTGGCAGACCATCAGCATGTCGAGGTGCTCGGCGACGGTGTTGACGGTGTGCGGCAGGGTCGGGTTGGTGGAGCCGGGGATGACGTGGGGCAGCGATGCGACCGAGAGGATGTCGGGTGCGTGCCCTCCCCCGGCGCCCTCGGCGTGGAAGGCATGGATGGAACGGCCGGCGATCGCGGAGACGGTCGACTCCAGGTAGCCCGCCTCGTTGAGCGAGTCCGAGTGCAGCGTCACCTGGAGACCGTGCTCGTCGGCGGCCCTGAGAGCGGCATCGATCGCTGCCGGGGTCGAGCCCCAGTCCTCGTGGACCTTGTAGGCGGCGGCCCCGGCGAGCGCCTGCTCGGCGAGCCCCGCCGCGGACACCGTGTTGCCTTTGCCCATCAGCAGAAGGTTGACCGGCATGTCGTCGAGCGCGCGGTGGACGGTCTCCAGGTGCCACGGCCCGCCGGTGACCGTGGTGGCCTTGGAGCCCTCCGAGGGTCCGGTGCCGCCACCACCGATGGTCGTGGTGCCGGTGGAGATCGCCTCGACGATCTGGGAGCGGGAGAGGAGGTGTACGTGGATGTCGATCGCCCCGGCGGTGAGGATCTTCCCCTCGCCGCTGACCACGTCGGTGCCCGGTCCGATGACCAGGTCGGGGTGGACGCCGTCTGCGATGTCGGGGTTGCCGCTGCGGCCCAGGGCCACGATCCGGCCGCCACGGATCCCCACGTCGGCCCGGATGATGCCCCAGTGGTCGAGCACGACGGCGTTGGTGATCACGGTGTCGAGGGCGCCCTCGGCCGATGTGACCGTCGACTGGTTCATCGACTCGCGGATCGACTTGCCGCCGCCGAAGACCGACTCCTCGCCGCCGACGGTCAAGTCGTCCTCGATCTCGATCCACAGGTCGGTGTCACCGAGGCGCACCTGGTCGCCGGTCGTGGGGCCGTAGAGCGCGGCGTACTCGCTCCTGCTGATCTCCACCATCACGCCTCCTTGATCTGGATGCCGGGCACACGACGAGCACCTTTGAATGCGACGATCGCGACCTCGCGGGACGCGCCCGGCTCGAACCTGCGCGAGGTGCCGGCCGGGATGTCGAGCCGGAACCCCTCGGCCGCGTCACGGTCGAAGGAGAGGGCCGCGTTGACCTCGGCGAGGTGGATGTGGGAGCCGATCTGGACCGGCCGGTCGCCGGTGTTGAGGACCACCAACGTACGCCGCTCCGACTCGCTCCGATCGGTGTTGAGCCGGATGGTGCCGTCGGCGACGCGTACGGCTCCGGGACCGCTGGACTGCATGGACATCTCCGCTTCAGGCGATGGGCTGGTGGATGGTGACGAGCTTGCGGCCGTCGGGGAAGGTCGCCTCGACCTGCACCTCGACGAGCATGTCGACCACATCGGGCATGACCTGCTCGCGGGTCAGCACCGCACGCCCCTGCGTCATCAGGTCGGAGACCAGGGCGCCCTCACGCGCGCGCTCGATCACCCAAGTGGACAGCAGGGCGACGGACTCGGGGTAGTTGAGGAGCACCCCACGGGCGAGCCGGTCGCGAGCGACCATCCCAGCCACGGACAGCAGCAGCTTCTCGGTGTCGGACGGGGTCAGATGCATCTCGCCAACTCTCTGGACGGCCGGCCTAGACGGCCAGCTGGGATCGGACGTGATCGTGCGCCTCGGAGCCGCCGTCACCGCGCGCGGTGATCCGGCCGGACTCGAGGATGTAGTAGGCAGAGGCCGTACGCAGCGCGAACCCGACATGCTGCTCGACCAGCAGCACGGTGAGGTCGCCACGACCGGTGAGCTCGGCGATCACCCGCTCGATCTCGGCGACGACGTTGGGCTGGATGCCCTCGGTCGGCTCGTCGAGGATGAGCAGCCGCGGCCTGGTCAGCAGCGTACGCGCGATCGAGAGCTGCTGGCGCTGTCCGCCGGAGAGCAGCCCGGCGCGCCTGCCGAGCAGGTCCTTGAGCGCGGGGAACAGGTCGAGCATCTCGCTGATCCCGGCGCGGTCGCCGACCAGCTGGAGGTTCTCCAGTGCGGTCATGTCGCCGAAGCTCTGCTGGCCCTGCGGGACGTAGCCCAGGCCCCGCTTGACGCGTGCGCTCGGTCGCAGCGCGGTGACGTCCTCGCCGTCGAGCAGCACCCGGCCGCTCTTGGCCCGGACCAGCCCGACCGCCGCCTTGAGCAGAGTCGTCTTGCCGGCGCCGTTGTGTCCCATCAGCGCCACCGCGGCGCCGGTCGGGACCTCGAGGCTGACCTCGTGGAGCACCGTGGTGCGGCCGTAGCCGCCGGTGACCGACTCGATCCTCAGCATCAGGCGTCCTCCCCTGTTCCCGTGCTCGTCTCGGTCACCCCGGCGACGGTGTCGCCCAGGTAGACCCGTTGTACCTCAGCATCGGCGCGGATCTCGGCAGCCGTGCCCTCCGCGATCACCTTCCCGGCGTGCAGGACGGTGACGACGTCGGCGAACCTGCGGACGAAGTCCATGTCGTGCTCGATGACCACGACGGTCCGCTCCGGACTGATCCGGCGCAGCAGCTCCCCGGTCGCCTCCCGCTCCTCGGCCGACATCCCGGCGACGGGCTCGTCGAGCAGCATCACCGAGGAGTCCTGCACCAGCAGCATGCCGATCTCCAGCCACTGCTTCTGCCCGTGCGAGAGCACGCCCGCGGGCCGGTCCGCCAGCTCCGTGAGCCCCACGGTCTCCAGCACCTCGGCCACCTGCTCGGGTGTCCCCCGCCGCGGCAGCATCAGCCGCCAACGCGCCCGGTGCACCCCGGCGGCGATGTCGAGGTTCTGCAGCACGCTGAGCTCTTCGAAGACCGTGGCGGTCTGGAACGTACGTCCCACCCCGAGGCGGGTGATCCGGTGCGATGCCAGCGAAAGCAGATCGCGTGTGCGATAGCGCGCCTCACCACTTCCGCTCGCCAGCCCGGTCAGGGCGTCCACGAGCGTCGTCTTCCCGGCGCCGTTGGGGCCGATCAGGAAGTGCAGCCGGCCAGGCTCCAGGGTCAGGTCGACCCTGTCGATCGCGACGAACCCGTCGAACTCGACCCGCAGGTCGCTCACCGTCAGGGTCATCTCGCTGCCGCCTCCTCGGATGCCGACCGAGTTACCTCGGTCTCGCCCTGCTCCCCTCGTGGAACTCCACGAGGTAAGTGGTCGCTCGCCGAGTTACCTCGGCGAACATTCAGCCGGCCGACCAGCCCCAGCAGCTGTGCCAGCCCACCCGGCAACAGCAGGATGACCAGCACGAACAGTGCGCCTTGGAAGTACGACCACGACCCCGGGAAGGCCTCGGAGAGCGAGGTCTCGGCATAGCCGATCAGCAGCGCGCCGACGGCCGGGCCGAGCAACGAGGCCCGCCCGCCCAGCGCGACCCCGGCGAGCAGTCCGATGGAGGCGACCACGCCGACGTCGTCCGGCGAGACGATCCCGGCGATCGGCACGAAGAGCGCCCCGCCGATCGAGGCCAGGACGGCCGCGATGACGTACGCCGCGAGCTTGACGTTGGCCGGGTCGGTGCCGAGGAACCGCACCCGCTCCTCGCCGTCGCGGACGGCGACCAGCAGCTCGCCGAAGCGGGTGCCGTAGAGCCAGGCCATCACCAGGATCGAGACCAGCAAGATCCCGGCGGCGATGAAGTAGAGCATCCGCTTGTTGGCCGGGTCGAACAGGGCGTACCCGAAGAAGCCCTGGAAGTTGTTGAGGCCGTTGGCGCCGCCGGTGGTCTTCACCTGGCCGACGAGCAGGATCGCGAAGGCGGCAGCGAGCGCTTGGCTCAGGATGGCGAAGTACGCCCCCTTGATCCGCCGCTTGAAGACCGCGAGCCCCAGCAGGCCCGCCACCAGTGCCGGGAGGACGAGGATGACGACCAGCGCGAGCCCGCCGTTGCGCAGCGGCTCCCACCAACCCGGCACCGTGGCGTCGCCGTAGAGCGCCATGAAGTCCGGCACCCCGCCGGGGCCGGCGTCGGCGAGCTTGAGGTGCATCGCCATCGCGTAGGCGCCGATGCCGAAGTAGAGCCCCTGGCCGAGCACCAGCATCCCGCCACGGCCCCAGGCCAGACCGATGCCGACCGCCGCGATGGCGTAGCAGCAGTACTTCGCGAGCAGGCCGAGGCGGAAGTCGGACAGGACCGCCGGAGCGAGGACGAGCAGGGCGACCGCGAGCAGCAGCCAGCCGGCGTACGGATAGACCTTCTTCATGCTCATGCCAGGCTCCTGGTCCGGACCGAGAGGATGCCCTGCGGGCGCAGCTGCAGGAACGCGACGATCGCCAGGAAGACGATCACCTGGGCCACCGAGCCGGTCAGGGCGTGGGCGAGGAACGCCTGCAGCAAGCCGATCCCGAGAGCCGCGACGATCGTGCCCTTGAGGTGCCCGATGCCGCCGACCACGACCACCAGGAACGCCTGCACGATGTAGGACGTGCCGAGGTTGGGGCCGGTCGACCCGAGCAACGTGAGCGCCACCCCGGCGACACCGGCCAGGCCGGACCCGATGAAGAAGGTGGCCCGGTCGGTGCGGCGGGTCGAGATGCCGATGGTCTCGGCGAGGTCGCGGTTGCCGACGGTCGCGCGGATCTGCCGCCCGAGGGCGGTGAACCGGAGCACCGCCAGCAGCGCGGCCACGCACGCGGCAGCCAGGAGGATGATGAAGAGCCTGGTCAGCGGGAAGTCGTAGCCCAGGATCGGGATGGACCCGTCCAGCCAGCTCGGCGCGGGCACCTCCTTGGCCGGAGCCCCGAAGATGTCACGCGCGACCTGCTGCAGGACGAGGCCGACGCCGTAGGTGACCAGCAGCGTGTCCAGCGGACGGGCGTACATCCACCGCAGCACGCTCGCCTCGAGCGCCAGCCCGAGCAGCCCGCCGATCACGAACCCCACGGGGAGCGCGATCAGCAGACTCAGCTCGGTGCTGGCGACGACGGTCGAGACGACATAGGCGGTGTACGCGCCGGCCATGATGAACTCGCCGTGGGCCATGTTGATCACGCCCATCTGACCGAAGGTCAGGGTGAGCCCGAGGGCGATGAGGAGCAGGACCGCACCGGCGGAGATGCCGGTGAAGACCTGGGCGAGGAGCGCGTCCAACGGGCTAGTTCTTCCACCAGTCGTAGGACTTCAGGTAGGGGTCCGGCTCGATCGGCTTGTCGCTCGACCAGACCGTGTCGATCAGGCCCTCGGAGTTCACCTGGCCGATGAGCGCGGTCTTGGCGATGTGGTGGTTCTCGCCGTCGACCTCGACGGTGCCCTCGGGCGCGTCGTAGGTGACGCCGTCGGAGGCGTCGATGACGTCCTCGACCGCGAACGAGTCCGCCTTCTCGACCATGCCCTTCCACAGGTGCAGCGACGTGTAGGCCGCCTCCATCGGGTCGGAGGTGACCGCCTTGGCGCCGTTGGCAGCCTTGAAGTCGGTCACGAACTTCTGGTTCGCCGGGCTGTCGATGGTCTGGTAGTAGTTCCAGGCGGTGTACTGCCCCTCGAGGTTGCCCACGCCGACGCCCGGGACCTCCTCCTCGGCGATCGAGACCGAGAGCACCGGCATCGCCGAGGCGGTCAGACCCTTGCCCTTGTACTCCTTGAAGAAGGCCACGTTGGAGTCGCCGTTGAGGGTGTTGAAGACCGCGTCCGCGCCGGCGGCCTTGACCTTGTCGACGACCGTGCCGAAGTCGGTCGAGCCCAGGGGCTGGTACTCCTCGCCGAGGACCTCGATGCCGTTGGCTGCTGCGTACTGCTTGATGATCTTGTTCGCCGTGCGCGGGAAGACGTAGTCGGAGCCGACCAGGAAGATCGACTCGATCTTCTTCTCCTGCTTGAGGAAGTCGAGGGCGGGGATGATCTGCTGGTTGGTGGTCGCGCCGGTGTAGAAGATGTTGTGCGAGGACTCCAGGCCCTCGTACTGCACCGGGTAGAAGAGCAGCGCGTCGTTGCCCTCGAAGACCGGCAGCATCGCCTTGCGCGAGCTGGAGGTCCAGCCTCCGAAGACGGCCGCGACGCAGTCGTCCTGGATCAGCTTGGTCGCCTTCTCGGCGAAGACGGTCGGCTCGGACTGGCCGTCCTCGCTGACGATCTCGAGCTTCTTGCCGAGCACGCCGCCGTCGGCATTGATCTCCTCGGCCGCCATCGACAGGGACTTGAAGACGGTCGTCTCGCTGATCGCCATCGTCCCCGACAGGGAGTTGAGGAAGCCGATCTTGATGGTGTCGCCGCTGGTGTCGACGCAGCTCTCGCTGGTCGCGGTGTCACCGGTCTTGGCGCCGCCGCAGGCGGTCGCGGTCATGCCCAGGGCGAGCACCGAGCTGGCCGCGAGGAGGCGGCTCGAGAATTTCGTACGCACGGGATGGGGGTCCTTCCATCGGACAATTGCTCTCGAATGGAAGGAATCTAGGGACGGGTTGTTTCGCGGATGTGTCGGACTCTGTGAGGATTTGTTTCCAGGCGGAAACGTCTTCTCAGGCGATCGTGTCGAGGACGGTCCGCAGGTCGCGGGCGACCCTCGCGACGGCCTCGGTCTGCTGGCGGGCGCGGATCTCCCGGGCTGCCGAGGCGCCCACCGGCGAGAGCGCGACCACGGCGCGGCGCTTGTCCTCGGCATGGATCTTGCGCAGCACCAGCCCGCGCTCGACCAGCCGGTCGACGTGCCTGGTCAGCGTGCCGGCCGGGAGCGCGGCGCCGTGGGCAAGACGCGTCATCGTCTGCCCCGGATCGTCGAGCAGCACGCTGAGGATGCGCCACTGCTCCGCGGTGAGGTCGAACTCGGCGTACGCCTCGGCGAGCGCTCGCTCGATCCGCCGCTGCGCCCGGGCGAGCAGCACGGCCAGATCCGCGCCGACCGTCTCGGCAACCTCCATGAGTCCTCCCCACGATCGCTGTCTGCCGTACCCTAACCACCCAACGGCTCAATGGTGAGTCATCAGGACAACATTCCGTTCGGGAGCAGGTGTCGATGTCTCCGCCGTCGTTCACCCCGGCGTCCCATGCCCTGCTGGGCCTCGCGCCCCGTCCGCCGGGCGCCCTCTCGATCGCGTTCGTGGTCCCGATGCAGGGACCGACCGGCATCTACGGTCCCGGCTGTCTGGCCTGCGGCGAGCTCGCCGCGGAGGAGCTCAACGCCGGCGGCGGGATCGCCGGAAGGCCGGTCGAGCTGGTCGCGATCGATGCCGGGCGCGCTCCCCATGAGGTCGCCGCCGAGGTCGCTCGGCTCGTCGAGCTCGGCCGGGTCGACGCGATCGCCGGCTGGCACATCTCCGCCGTACGCCAGGCGATCACCGCCCGCGTCGGCGGCCGGACCCTCTACGCTTTCGCCGCCATGCACGAGGGCGGCGACGACACTCCTGGGGTCTTCATGATCGGCGAGCGCCCGGTCAACCAGTTGCTCCCCGCCACCGCCTGGATGCGGGCCAACCACGGTGTCTCCCGCTGGGCGGTGGTCGGCAACGACTACGTCTTCCCGCGCGTCACCGGGTCGACGGCCCGGGCGGCGCTGCGCGGGTCGCCCTCGGAGGTCGTGAGCGAGACGTACGTCCCGCTGGGGACCCGCGACTTCGCCGGCGTGCTGCGCGGCCTGGAGGGCGGCGAGCAGGACGGGGTGATCATGCTGCTGATGGGGCAGGACGCGGTGCACTTCAACCGCCAGTTCGCCGCTGCCGGACTGAGCTCGTCGTTGACCCGGCTGAGCCCCGCGGTCGAGGAGAACACCCTGCTCGCCGGTGGCGCCGGCGCCAACGCCAACGTCTTCGCGGCCGCCGCCTACTTCGACGGCCTCACCACCCCCGAGTCGGCCGGCCTGGCCGAGCGCTACTACCGCCGCTTCGGTGAGTACGCGCCCTCCCTCAACGCCGTGGGCGAGTCCTGCTACGAGTCGCTGATGTTCCTGCGCCAGATCGGCGACGCCTGCGGCGGGCTCGACGTCGAGCCCGCGCTGCGCCTCACCGACCACCACAGCTACTCCAGCCCCCGCGGCCTGATGCGCATGCACGGCAACCTCGTGGACCAGGACGTCTACATCGCCGCCGCCGACGGCCTCCGCTTCGAGATCCAGGAGCAGATCGCGTACGCCTCCTGAGGCCCGCGGCGGTCCGTTGACTTCGAGTGCGCTCCAACTCCTAGCGTGCGCGGCATGACCTTCGAGAACCCTGCCCAGGACCCCATCTCCCGCGCCGTCCGCCACGACCACGGACGCGAGATCCTCGACGCGATCGACGGCGAGGCCGGGGCCCGAGTCATCGACTCCCTCGCCGACATAGCCCCGGAGCTCGGTCACCAGGTCGTCGCCTGGGGCTTCGGCGAGATCTACGCACGCCCCGGCCTCGAGCCGCGGGACCGACAGCTCGTCACCCTCGGCATGCTCACCGCCCTGGGTGGCTGCGAGCCCCAGCTCGAGGTCCACATCAACGCCGCCCTCAACGTAGGCCTGACCCCCGAACAGATCATCGAGGCATTCCTCCACTCCGCGGTCTACTGCGGCTTCCCCCGCGCCCTGAACGCCACCTTCACCGCCAAGAAGGTCTTCGCCGAACGCGACCTCCTCCCCCTCGCCTGAGCGCGCCATGGGTCAGGCCGCGAGGGTGTGGTCGAGAAGTACGTTGCGCAGCACGAACTCTGCTCGGGACAGTCGTGGTGGGTCCGGTTTCCAGGTGCCGGGTGGCGGGCTGATGTAGGTGTGCCCGGTGGGTGTGATGGTGATGATGCTGCCGTCGGGTCCTGGCCTGGCCCGCCAGCCGAGGGCTTCCTTGGCTTGGTTGCACCTCTCGCACAGCCCTTGGAGGTTGTCGGCGCTGGTGGCGCCGCCGTCTGTGTGGCGTTCGACGTGGTCGATGTTGCGGATCGGGGCGTCGCAGCCGTTGGTGCAACAGATCCCCCCGTCGCGAGTCGCGACGAACTTAGCCAGCCCGTCGGGTGCCTTCCTGGAGCGGGACTCCATCGCGACCAGCCGCCCGGCGGGGTCGGTGAACAACCGCCGGACGAACACCTCGGCATCGTTGAGTGCTTCGCGGGCCCAGGCGGCGGGGACGGGTCCGTAGCCCTCGACCATGGCCGGCTGATCGGCATCGCCGGTGAGCGTGTCGGCGGTCATCACGATCTTGACCTCGATGCGAGGCTTCCCACCAGTCTCGCGGCCGGTGATCCGGTCGACGAGGGTGTCGGCCATGACCTGACCCCGGGTCCGCTCGTCGCCGGCTGCGTGGGCAGCCTTGGCTGCTTGATCGAGTGCGGCGAAGACGGCGATGCCGTCCTTGACCGGGAGCAGGGCGCCGAGCCAGGTCATCGTGTCGGGTGCCGGTCGGAGGCTGACGCGGCGGTCTTTCACTGCGTTCGCGGCGCGGGCGACGACGGATGCCTGGTCGAGGGTGATGGCGAGTTTCTTGGCGGCGTTCTCGAGCTGGCGTAGCCCCATCGACACAGCACGAGCCGGCTCTCCGCCCGTACCGGGTGCGCAGAGCTCGTGGTCGATGACCCGCCGGTCCTCCACCGACAAGCACGCGGTCTCACGGGCAAGGATGGTGGCCTGCCATTGCGAGAACAGCCCGGCTTTCATCAGGGCGAAGGTGTGCGGCATCTCGGCGGTCAGGATCTTCGCCAGCCCGAGGAGCTTGGCGCCCTTCTCGGGTGATACCCGCCGCGCCAGCGCGATCTGGGAGGCCACGCCCTCGCCAAGCCTGCGGGCGGGAACCCCAGCATCGGCCTGGCGGGCCCGGACGGCTTCGTCGAGGCGTACCGCCGCTTCTGCCTGGACCGCCTCGGCGGTGCACTTGACTCCTTCGAGACCAGCGATCCAGTCGACCAGCTCACTCTCGGACGCGCCCGGGGACGGCCCTGTGAGGAGGTGGTCGATGGTCTCGTACATAGGCCTTATTATATGCGATCGAGCGACATGTCGCGACTCATTTAAGCAGGTCAGACCCATATTTAGCGGTCAGCGAACAGGAAACGTGAGTGCTGCGCCACTCTCTCGCCGCCGCCCCGATATAGGCGAAATCTTTCTCGATCGGGTGCCGAGTCAAGGATGGCCGAAGGCCACCGCGAAGCGGCGGGCGAAGCCCGTCCTTGACGCGGCGCGCGATCGAGAAACACTCAAAGACCGGGTCGGCGGCGACCCCTGAAACGAAAACACAGCCCGTAAGCGAGGTTTCCCCAAGAAGAGAACCGTGTTGGTCTCGACACGCCTCCGCCGCCCTCGCTTCGCTCGGGTGCTCCCTCGCTCGGCGCGCCCGGACGAGCAAGCTCGCCGGGCGACCTCACTCGGTCGCATAGCGGCTCCGGCGGCTCGACCAGCGAGCAGAACCCACGGAGAACGAGATCCAGGTATCCACGACCCCACCAGCCCCAACGGTCTCAGTCCAAGACCGATCGCAACCAGCCGTGACCCGCTCCCAGAACCCAGCAGCCGCGCGATTCCGCTCCTGATAAGCCACACCCCACTCCCCCGGATACTCAGAGAGAACAGCCCGGGCGAACTGGAGCCCAACCCCACCCCGACGAGCCCCGGCGACGATAAAGAAGCTGTTCAAGATCCGTACACGCTGGTCGGCATCCCGAACCAGAGCGAACCCGATGGGATGGACGTCGGCGGTGAGAATCCAGGCGCACCAACCTGGGTCGGCGCGAAGAGCCGCGTCGAGCCGCTCGGACCGAAATGTCCCGTCGGCGAACGGAAGGGTGGAACTGAAGCCCGACATGTCGTGCCGGAAGAGCAGCCAGAGATGGCGGAGGGCGAGATGGTCCTCGGCCCGGGCGAGCCGGGCGGTGAGGGGGCGGGGAAGATCGAGGCGCGTGTGGAGGGTCGTCATACACGAAAGCCTCGGAGCGCACCGCGCTCCGAGGCTTTCGGTCATTCTCTCATGACATCCGGCGAGGATCAGGCGATGTGGAAGTCGCTCACGTTGACGTCCACGGCCTCGACGTCGATGTCGAAGTAGTCCTCGACGGCCTCGATGACGTTGGTGCGGATGGTGACGGCGTTGGCCTTGACCGGGGTGCCGTACTCGATCACGTAGGACACCGTGATGTTGGCGACGTCATCGGCGATGTCGACCACGGTGCCCTCGTCGTCGATGGCGTGTACGCCCTCGACCTTGGCCACGATGTGGTGGACCAGGCGCTCGACGAGACCCTCGCTCACCGTCGACTTCCCGCGCTCCTCGCGGGCGGCACGGGCGGCGCGCAGCACACCGGTCAGAGTCGAGTCGGCGGTCGGCTCCGGCTCGACGACCGGCTCCGGCGCGAAGCCGGGCGCGGGGGTCTCGGACACGATCTCCTCGACCGCGGCAGGCTCGTCGACCGACTCGGTCTCCTCGGTGACGGTGTCGACGGCGTCGGTGACCTCATCGGCGGGCGCCTCGGTGTCGTCCTCGGTCAGCGCCTCGTCGACGACCGCCTCAGTGTCCTCGGCCTCGACCTCGGTCTCCTCGGATGCCTCCTCGACGACGTCGGTCGGCTCGACGGCCGCCTCGACCTCCTCGGCAGGCTCGTCAACGGCCTCCTCAGCAGCCTCGGCAGTCACGTCGGTGTCCTCGGCCTCGACCTCGGTCGCCTCGTCGGTCTCGGGAGCCAGAACGACGTCCTCGGTCTCCACCGGCGCCTCCTCGGCAGCGATCTCGTCGACAGCGACCTCCTCGGCCAGCGCCTCGTCCTCGACGACGTCGACGATCTCCGCGTCGTCGCCCTCGACCGACTCGGTCACGTCAGCAGCCTCGTCGACAACCTCGTCGGCCGGCTCGGCGTCGACCTCCTCAGACTCGGCCAGGTCGGCAGACTCGAACGTCTCCTCTGCCTCGACATCGGTCAGCTCGTCCTCCGCCTCACCGACGGTCTCCTCGGTCACCTCGGCGTCGGGCTCGACCGATTCGGTCGCGTCGGACGACTCGAAGGACTCGATGACCTCGACCTCGGTCGCCTCGACGGCGACCTCCTCGGCGAGCGCCTCACCCTCCGGCTCGACGACGGTCTCCTCGGCCTCGTCGGACTCGATCACGTCAGCGGGCACGAAGGTGTCCTCAGCGTCGACCTCGACCTCGGTCGCCTCGACGACGTCCTCGGTCGCACCCTCGACGACAACGTCCTCGGCGACGACCTCGTCCGCGGTGTCCGTCACCTCGGCGTCGGCCGCGTCGACAGCGGCTTCGGTCTCGACCGGCGCCTCATCGACCGGCGCATCCTCAGCGGGCTCCTCGGCAGCGGTCTCCTCGACCTCCTCGGTGGCCTCGTCGATGGGGGCTTCGGCGTCGACGCCCTCGAGCGGCGCCTCGTACGTGCCCTCGGTCTCGACCGCCTCGGCCGGCACCTCGTCAACAGGAGCCTCGACGGGCTCGGTCTCGGCCACCTCACCCACGATGTCGCTGCCCACCTCGACCTCCTCTACGGCGAGCTCGGCCACCTCAGCGGCCGGGGTCTCCTCGGTGTCGGTGACGACGTGCTCGGGGTCGGAGAGCGGGTCGACCGAGGGGACCTCGGCGAGGGGCTCGATGACGGTCTCGGCAACCGGCTCAGCGACCGGCTCGGCAACCGGCGGCGCAGGGGCCTCGGTGACGTACGCACTGGCCTCGGGAGCGGCCAGGCTCTCGCCGTAGCCGGGGGCGGAGGCGTCGATCGACTCCCCCTCCCCGGCCTTTGGCTGCTCGTTCTTGTGACGGTTGAAGATGCCGCTGATGAAGTCGGACATGGCTTCGCATTCCTTCGAGTGAGGGGAGGGTTTTGGTCGAGCGCTCACAACTGGGCGTGATGCTAGGGCTGGCACGCGGTGAGTCGGGTCACGTGTCTTTGATTCCCTTGTCTTGTACCCCAACGGTGACCGGCATGAGGAGTGCCTGTGTCAAACCTTCCGGGGACATTCGCCCACCGTTCAGCCAACGTCCGAGACCCACCGGAGCACGCGCTGTAGAACGACGGAAGAGCACGTACGTCACGACAGAACCGCTCGGGGAGAGACGATGAATCCACTGCTGCTCCCACTGGTCGCCGCACAGGCCGCGTACGTCAACCGGACCATCGGAAAAGAGCCTCGTCCGGAGGGACCGACGAAGGGTTCCGTGACGGCACCGGACGCCGAGGACGGATCCATTCCGCTGCGGCTGCTGGTGATCGGCGACTCGTCCGCGTCGGGGCGTGGCGCACCCACCCACGACCTCGCCTTCGCCGGGTCGATGGCGCGCGCGATCGCGAAGCGGACCGAGCGTCCGGTCGAGTGGCGGGCGCTCGGGAAGTACGGCGCGACCAGCGAGCGGATCCGGCACGGCATCCTCACCAAGGTCACCGGCGAGTGGGACCTCGCCGTGCTCCTGGTGGGCGTCAACGACATCCTCGCGCGCCGCTCGGTCGAGGCCTGGACACGCGATCTGACCGCGATCGTCGAGACCCTCCGGGAGCACGCCGCGCACACGGTCATCCCCGGGATCCCGGAGTTCGGCGCGTTCCCGTCACTCCCCCGCACCCTGCGGCGCTACCTCGCCGAGCGCGGGAAGGCGCTCGACGTGGCAGCGCGGCTGGTCTGCGCCGGACGTACGTCGGTGCAGTGGGTCAGCTCCGCCGATCTCGGTCCCGCGGAGCCGTCCTTCTTCGCCGCCGACGGCTTCCACGCCTCGCCGGCGGGCTATAAGCGCTGGGCGGAGGCGATCTGCGACCACCTCGATCTCTAGCTGGGCACCACGAGCTGGGCGAGCGGTACGTGGTGCTGGCCCGCGTGGGTGTCGCGGTCGCGCAGCGAGCCCTGCGAGACCGGGCGCGGGTAGGAGATCTTGACGACGTTGAGCGACGGGATCCGGAAGATCTGGACCGACCCGGGATCGACCCGGTAGAGACCGGCGACGACGTCCTCGTCGAGGAACGTCTGATCGGCCGCGATCCGGTAGCCCTCGGCGTCGCGCATGAACAGCTCCATCGTGATCCAGAACGGCCCGGCGTTCTTGGAGCGGACCTCGGTCGCGAGGTCTCCCAGGGTGGTCTCAGACATCGTGCTTCTCCCCGATCTCGGTGCTGAACTCGGTGCGGAACATCGCGGTCGGCGTGATGCTGTCGACGGCGTGGTTGAGCACGAACTCGTACGCAGCTCCCCGCTCGACCTCGGCCGGAGACCCGGGGAACGCCAGGCTGGGCAGGTAGTCCATGTCCTGGGCCGGCAGGTGCAGCATCAACGGGTTGGCGACCTTGGCGACCGCGGTGGCCAGGGCCTGGTCGGCGGCCCTGACGAGCAGCATCACCCCGACCTCGCGCGGCGGCTCGGTGGACGGGTCGAGGTCGCCGAGGACCGCGTTGTAGCCGTAGAGACGCAGGTCGTAGTCGTAGTCGTCCCTGGTCAGGCCGAGGGTCTGCTCGACCCGCTGGGTGAACACGACGTGCATCAGCGAGGCCCAGCCCTCGATGTCCTTCAGGATCAGGGGGTCCCGGATCGCGGAGAACGACATCGTCTCGTAGCCGGTGATCCGGGCGCCCTCGAGCTTGATCGTGTGCTGCTCCCCGTGATGGAACCGTGAGCCCTCGACCCGCACCCGCCGCTCGTCGAGCGCGGTGTAGACGGCGTCGCGCACGTCCAGCGTGCCGTCCGGCTCCCGCATCTCGAACGGGTTCGCCGTCTCGTACAGCATGTGGGCGGCCACCGAGATCGGCGTGCACGCGGCGCTCTCGTCGAGCGGCTCGATGGTGAACCCGGTCCGGTCGATGGTCGCGAAGACCCCGCCCATCCGTGGGTTGGTCGTGCACTGACCACCGCACTCGACGATCTTGGCCGCGTGCCAGGTCGGCCCGGCGGGCATCCCCTTCAGCAGGGCGTACGCAGCGGCGTTGGCCGTGTCGGTCGCCCGCCCCGCCAGGACCACCTGAGCCCCGGCGGAGAGAGCCTCGGCGATCGGCTCGTGGCCCATCATGGCGACGATGTGGGTGCAGTCCTCGAGGGTGGCGCCATCGAGGTCGCCCAGCGGCGGCAGCGGGTGGATCCGGCCGGCCTGGAGCGGCTCCTTGAGGTCGGCGGCGCGCTGCTCGCTGTAGATCCGGGCGACCTTCATCGACAGGCCCTCCTCGGCGAGCAGGCCGGCGACGATCCCAGCGACCCAGTCGACGCCGTCGTCGGTGCCGCTGGTGCCGCAGGAGCCGACGATGAGCGGGATCCCGGCCCCGGCCGCGGCGCGGAGCAGGAGCCGCAGGTCGCGGGCGACCGCGGCGGCCGTGGTCTTCGGCTTCGAGGCACCCAGGTAGTAGGGACCGGAGTCGGTGGAGCCGCCGTCGACGGCGATCACGTCCGCCCCCAGTGCGATCCCACGGGTGATCGTCTCCTCCGGGAACCCGGCGCCGAGCATCCCGCTGGGCACCAAGATGCTGACGGAGTCAGCGTTGTCGCTGTTCATCTGTTGGCTCTCTCCTCGATCAGGTGGGCGTTGACAGCATGTTTCGGGCAGCCCGCGAGCGCGTCGAGGAGCTCACGGGCTCCCTCGAGGCCGGCGGCCCGGCGGGCCTGGTCGGTCTGCCCGGCCAGGTGGGAGTGGACGACGATGCCTGGCACCCCGCGCAGCGGGCTCTCGGCCGGCAGCGGCTCCTCGGCGACCACGTCGAGCGCGGCTCCGGCGATCCTGCCCTCGCGTACGGCCGCGACGAGCGCGTCCTCGTCGACGATCGCGCCGCGGGCGGTGTTCACCAGCACCGCCCCCGGCTTCATCAGCGCGAACGCGCCCGCATCGAGCAGACCCCTCGTCCGCGGGGTGAGCGCGGTGTGGACCGAGACGTAGTCGGCTCCCGCCAGCAGCTCGGGCAGCTCGACGAACCGGACCTCGGGGTCGGTCCGCTCGGCGTCGGCGATGGCGGTGGTGCACAGCACGCTCATCCCGAACGCCAGGGCCAGCGGCACGACCGCGCGGGCGGCGGCGCCGTAGCCGATCAGGCCCAGGGTGGAGCCGCGCAGCTCGCGACCGTCCTCGCGTGGCCAGCCGCCGGCCGCGACACCGGTCGCGCTCTCGACCAGCCGGCGGGAGGAGGCGAGGAGCAGTCCCATGGTGTACTCGGCGACCGCGTTGCCGTTGATCCCGGGCAGGTTGCTGACCGTGATCCCGGCACGCGCGGCCGCTTCGACATCGATCGCGTCGTAGCCGACCCCGGTGCGTACAACGGCCCGCAGGCGGTCCGTGGACGCGAGGACCTCGGCGGTGAGCGGGTCGTGACCGACCAGGGCACCCTCCACCCCGGCGAGGTCGGCCACCAGATCTCCGGACCGGTAGCGGGTCTCGTGGCCCCGGGAGCGCAAGAGGTCGTCGACCTCGTCGCCGGGCCGCAGGTAGTCGGTGGTGATCAGGATCCGGGCCACCGCGCTCACACCGCCCGCTCGACGTCGCCGCGCCGCTGGAGGCGGTCGATCCGCACCACGATCGCGACCGCGACCGCCGCGACGACCGCGATGTCGAGCAGCATCGTCCGCCAGCCCAGGATGTCGACGGCCCCGCCGATCAGGGCCGGGCCGAGGAAGGCACCGCTCTGCCACCCCACCGCATAGAGCGCTGCGTACGTCCCGAAGACCCGCGCCGACGGTGCCAGGTTCCACAGCACGACGACGGCGTTCACCAGGAAGGCCGAGGCACCGGCGGCGCCGATGCAGAACGCCACCACCGTGCCGGTCGGGGTCTGCACCAGGGTGCCCAGGACCATGGCAGCCGCGAAGATCGCCATCCCGGCGATCATCGTGCGCAGCCGGCCGAAGCGCTCGGCGAACAGCGCCGTCGGATAGGCCGCGAGCAGGAACGCGACCCCGCTCGGCAGGGTGATCCCGCCCGCGTCGCCGCGCGAGAGCCCGAGGGTCTCCATGCCGTAGGGCGTGACCAGCGCGCGCGAGCCGGCCCAGGCGCTGCCGAAGACGAGGATCGACACGATCAGCAGCAGCCGGCTCCGGTCGGTGTCGCGCACGATCTCCCAGATGGTGTCGCGGATGCGCGCCTGTCCGACCGACGTCGACTCCTCGGCGGCGTCCTCGGCCACGGCCGCCTGGTAACCGGGCGAGGAGCTGTCGCGGATCGAGAGGCACAGCACGGTGACCGAGACGAGGGTGATCAGTGCGATCACCGCGAAGGCTAGGGCCGGATGGTCGTCGACCAGCACGATGCTGACCACGGCCGCGACGATGACGGTGAGGCTGGAGGCGATCTTGACCGCGGCGTTGGCACGGCTGCGGCGCTCTGGGGCGATGAAGTCGGGCACCAGTGCCTCGCCGATCGGCTTGAACGAGTTCGAGACCAGCGCGAACGCGACGATGACGAGGATCAGCAGCGGCAGCGAGTCCGCGGTGTGCGGCAGGGTCACGAACAGCAGCGCCGCGAGCGGCATCCCGACGGCGAGGTACGGCATCCGCCGGCCCCAACGGGTCCGCGTCCGGTCGGACCGGTTGGCCATCCACGGCTGGATGAAGATGCCCAGCAGGTTGTCCATGCCCATGATGAAGCCGACGAGGGCGGCGCTGGCGAGGTGGTCGCGCAGCAGCGGTGGCACCTGGCTGTCGTAGAAGTTCCACATCGACTCCTGGGCGAAGACCGCCAGTGCGACGAGGAGGGTGATCCGGCGGGGCCCGAGCTGCCGTGGTGGTGCGGTGGGGATGGTGGTGCTCACGAGACGGACCTCCGTGATCTCTGCATGGTCCCGGTATGGACCCTGCGGGCTGTGGCGGCGCTCACAGTAGTTTTGCTACAGCAAAACAGTCAAGAGGTGGCACTGTTGGAAAAGTGGCCTAGGATCAGGACCATGTCGATCTCCTCCCCCGAGACCACCCCGGAGACCACGACGGTGGCCGAGCGCGTCTATCAGGCCTTACGCAGCCAGATCGGCTCCGGCGAGCTCGTGCCCGGCGCCAAGGTGACCGAGCGAGGCATGGCTGAGCGCCTCGGCGTCAGCCCGACCCCGGTCCGCGAGGCGATCCGGCGGCTCGAGCTCGACGGCCTCGTGGAGCGGGTGGGCCCGCGTACGACGCTGGTGGCTCGGATCGAGGAGGACGCCAGCCACGACCTGGCCGAGGTGGAGGTCGCACTGCGCGGCCTGGCCGCCCGGTTCGCCGCCCGGCATGCGACCGACGACGAGCTCGACGAGCTCGACCGGCTGCTCGACGAGGCCGACGACCTGGTCATCCTGATCCGGGCACGCCATCGCGACGGCAAGCCGGTCGAGAAGCACGCCGACCGCTTCCTCGACGTCCTCGGCCGCTTCAACGAGCAGGTCAACGCCGCGGCCCACAACCCGGTTCTCGTACGCCTCCTCGAGCAGTCCCGCTCGCTGAGCCGGTCACGGCAGCGGGAGATCTCCCGGGCGCACCTGCTCGCCGGCGACGAGTTCGGCGCCGACCGCTACGCCGAGCACCGTACCCTCGTGATCGCCCTGCGCGCTCGCGACGCCGCAGAGTCCGAGCGCATCGTCACCGAGCACGCCGCCCGCGGACTCCTCGACCTGCGGCGCGAGATCTAGTCCGTGGCAGGGGTCTTCACCGGCTTCGCCACGATCACCGTCCTCATCGGCCTGGGCGCCCTGCTCGCCCAGCTCCGGATCCTGGACGAGCGCGGCCAGCGGACACTCTCGACGGTCGCGTTCTACGTCGCCAGCCCGGCGCTGCTCATCACGGTCATGGACGACAGCGACCTCGGCTTCGTGCTCTCCGGCAACCTGGTCGCGGTCGCCGGCGGCGTGCTCGTCGCCGCGACGCTCGTGGCCACCGTCGAGACGCTGCGCCGCCGCGGCCTGGGCGACACCGTGGTCGCGGTCCTGTGCGGCTCCTACGCGAACGCCGGCAACCTCGGCCTGCCGATCGCGGCGTACGTTCTGGGCGACCCGGTCCTGGTGGCGCCGACGCTGCTGCTGCAGATGCTGATCCTCCAGCCGCTGGCGCTGGTCCTGCTCGACGCCGACGCGAGCACGACCAAGCTGTCGTTCTGGGACGTGATCCGCCGCCCGCTGACCAACCCGATCACCGTCGCCTCCTTGATCGGGGTGGCGCTCTCCGTCACCGATCTCGACCTGCCCACAGCGGTCTCGGATCCGCTGGAGCTGGTGGCGGGGATGGCGGTCCCGTCCATGCTGATCGCCTACGGCGTCGCGCTGCGGCTCGGCCCGCTGCCCGGCCGCGGCGTCCCTGCGCTCGACCTGGCCGCCGTGGTCGCGACCAAGCAGATCGTGCAGCCGGTCGCGGCGTACCTCATCGGGCGGTTCGTGCTCGGCCTCGACGCCGAGGCGCTGCTCGCCGTGACCGTGCTCTCCGCGCTGCCGACCGCCCAGAACGTGTTCGTGGTCGCGCAGCGCTACAACCGGGCCACCCTGCTGGCCCGCGACGTCATCTTCGTCAGCACGCTGGCCACGGTGCCGGCGATCCTGCTGGTCGTCCTGTTGCTCACCTGAGGCCGACCAAAGTCCCTTGCGGCGGCATCTCTTCAGGCGTACCCTCGCGATATATCGGGACACTACGCCGACAGTCGATGCAGCTTTCACAAGGGAGATGACATGAGCAACCTCGACAACCTGCGGGTGAGCGAGGCCGATCGAGAGGAGGCGTCGGCGAGGCTCGCCGAGCACTACTCGACAGGCCGGCTCACCGACGACGACTACTACGAGCGCCTGGACGCGGTCTGGTCCGCGAAGGTCCGTGCCGACCTGGAGATGCTCTTCACCGACCTGCCGAAGAGCGCGCCACAGCCGCCGCAGGCGGTCCGCCGTCCGCGCCGCGGCCGCCCGCGGGCGTTCCCGCTGGTCGCCTGCTTCCTGCTCGTGGCGATCGGGCTGGTCGTGATGGGCGTGCCGTGGTGGGTCTTCGCCGCGATCGCGGTCGGGGCGCTCGTCTTCCGCAAGGGACACCACCACTCACACCATCACCACCAGCACTTCCGTCGTTCCGTGCACTGAATTCCGGACTCGATGGCCTCCACGGGGGCGCACCACTAGGTTGTGCCGCGGTCGCTACCCCACAGCCCACGAGGAGTCCCCGATGAATCGCTCCCCTGCCCGCGCCGCGCGCCGTGGCCTGGCAACCGCACTCGTTCTCGCCATGCCGCTCGCGCTCAGCGCCTGTGGTGGTGAGTCAGCCGACGAGAGTGCCGGCGGGGCCACCGAGATCACCGTCGGCGTGATCCCGATCGTCGATGTCGCTCCCATCTATCTGGGGGTGGAGAAGGGGTTCTTCAAGGAGGAGGGTCTCGACGTCAACCTCGAGCTCGCCCAGGGCGGTGCCGCGATCATCCCCGCCGTGGCCAGCGGTCAGTATCAGTTCGGCTTCTCCAACACGACCTTGTTCGGCCAGCTCGGCGAGGCCGCGTTCTGGACCGACCTCGGCGCCACCCTCCGGGGCTGGGCCACCGGCCTGGCCATCGCGATGGCCGCCGGCATCGTGCTCGGCGTGGTCATCGGCTCGGTCGGCTTCCTGCGCGACCTGACCGCCTCCACGATCGAGTTCCTGCGCCCGATCCCGTCGGTCGCCCAGCCCGGGATCACTCGACCGCGGGCGCGATGATCCAGACCGCCGCGTCGGTGGGCAGGTCGCCCACGACCGGGTCGCCGCTGTACATCACGATCTCACCCTCGGGAAGCGACGTCGGCTCCATGCCGCAGTTGAGGACAACGATCAGGTCGGTCCTGGTGTCCGGGGAACCGCCGACCCCGCCGCGCCGGAACGAGACGACGCCCTCGGGCGCGTCCAGGATCTCCACGTCCTCGTCGGCACCGAGCGCGAAGGCCCGTCGCGCCGCCAGCGCCGCCCGGTAGAACTCCAGCGTGGAGTCCCGGACACCGTTCTGGGCAGCCACGGTGAGGTCGACCCACTCGGCCGGTTGCGGCAGCCACGGCTGCGTCGGCAGGTCCTCGTCGGGGACCTGGCTGAACCCGAAGGGCGGCTCGAACCCGCTCCACGGCAGCGGCACCCGGCACCCGTCACGACCGCCCTCACCGGTCTCCGACCACGGATCCTCCTGATACTCCGGCGGAAGATAGACCTGTGGCAGACCCAGCTCCTCTCCCTGGTAGAGGTACGCAGACCCCGGAAGCGCCAGCATCGCCAGTGTCGCCGCACGCGCCCGGTGAAGCGCCTGCAGTCCGTCGCCATAGCGCGAGCGGTGGCGTACGACATCGTGGTTGGACAGGACCCAGGTCGGCGCCGCCCGCGAAGGACCGAGCGCCTTCAGCGTCGATCCGATGACCTCCTTGAACGCCTCGGCCGACCAGGGCGCCTGCAGCCAGGAGAAGTTGAACGCCTGGTTGAACTCGTCGGCACGTACGTAGCGCCGCAGCTCCGCCGGGCCGGGGGTCCAGGCCTCGGCGACCATCATCCGGTCGCCGTCGAAGGAGTCGATCAGCTTGCGCCAGGCGCGGTAGATCTCGTGGACGCCCAGGTTGTCCCACATCGGCGCGTCGGTCACGCCGCGCTCGTACATCACCGCGGCGTCCGAGGTCAGCGCAAGCCCCTCGGGGACCACCTGGTCGCGCAGCTCCTTGAAGAGCCCGTGGGCGATGTCGACCCGGAAGCCGTCCACGCCCCGGTCGAGCCAGAAGGTGAGGATCTTGGTGAACTCCTCGACCACCTCGGGGTTGTGCCAGTTGAGGTCGGGCTGGTCGTCGTCGAAGAGGTGCAGGTACCACTGCCCGTCCTCGATCCGCGTCCACGCGGGCCCGCCGAAGACCGAGCGCCAGTTGGTGGGCGGCTCCTCGCCGTTCTCGCCGCGGCCGTCGCGGAAGATGTAGCGGTCCCTCGCCGAGGATTCCGGCTCAGAGGCAGTACCCATCGCTTCGGGCTTCGCTTCAGCAAGAGCCTCGACGAACCACGGATGCGCCGAGGAGGTGTGGTTGGGGACGAGGTCGACGATGACCTTCAGGGCGAGCTCGTGGGCGCGCGCGATCAGGTGGTCGGCGTCGGCCAGCGTGCCGAAGATCGGGTCGACGTCGCAGTAGTCGGCGACGTCGTAGCCGTGGTCGTTCTGCGGTGAGGTGTAGAAGGGGCAGATCCAGATCGCGTCGACGCCTAGCGCGGCGAGGTAGTCCAGGTGGTCGGTGATCCCCTGCAGGTCACCGAGCCCGTCGCCGTTCGAGTCCGCGAACGAGCGCGGGTAGATCTGATATGCGACAGCTTCGCGCCACCATGGCTGGTCCACGTGGACCCCTATCTCGTCGGTTGGCAATCAGTACCCCGATCCTCTCGATGTGATGCTCGGGGTTGTCAAAACCAGAGGGCCCACCCTGCCGCGGTTTTCCGCCGAACCCAGAGCCTGAAACGCCGAATTAACGGTGATGGCCGAAGTCGGCCTGTGGCATGTACGCTTATGAGTGTTGAAGGAGGCGTCCCTACGCGCTTCGCGGTTGCTCTCGGTGACCGTTCGTGCAGCACTTGGTCTTCCGCATATGCAGAAATCAGGACTCGTGGATTCAACGCCCAAAGGGCGGCACGGAGTCGCCCTGTGTACACAAGGATTAGATTCATGACTCAGGGAACCGTGAAGTGGTTCAACGGCGACAAGGGCTTCGGCTTCATCGCCCAGGACAACGGGGGCGACGACGTCTTCGTGCACTTCTCCGCGATCCAGACCAACGGCTACAAGACGTTGGACGAGAACCAGCGCGTCGAGTTCGACGTCACCCAGGGCCCCAAGGGCCCGCAGGCCGAGAACGTCCGCCCGGTCTGACCAAAGACCTAGCTGACCTTTCAGCAAGGCAGCCCCGCTCCTGCTTCGGCAGGGCGGGGCTGTCCCCCTTTTGGTGTCGGTGCCTACTCGGGAAGCTTGGTGACGTCGACCCAGCCCCGGGCCTCGCTGATCGTCTCCAGGTCGCCGAGGGTGAGCGCGATGGTCGTGTTGGCGCTGCCCGCGGCCGGGTAGACCACGTCGAAGCGCTTCAGCGAGGCGTCGAGCCACACCTCGGCCGACGCCGGGTTGCCGAACGGGCAGACGCCACCGATCGCGTGGCCCGTCATCGGCTCCACGTCCTCGGCGGCGAGCATCCGCGCCTTGGTGCCGAAGTGTGCCTTGAACTTCGCGTTGGCGATCTTGGCGTCGCCGGCGGCGACGATGAGGATCGCGGCGGACCGGTCCTCGGTGTAGAGGCTGATGGTCTTGGCGATCTCCGCCGGCGAGACCCCGAGAGCGACCGCGGCGAGCTCGACGGTCGCCTTCGACTCCACCGACTCGATGATGTCTCCACCGCGTCCGAATCGGTCCAGGTGGGTGCGGGCCAGCTCGATCGACATGCCCGCCAGCCTAGCGGCGCGTTCCGCCGCCGAAGGAGTCGGCGACGGCGCGGTCGGTGAAGATCCGGTACTCCATCGGAGAAGGCGACCCGAACGGCGAGTCCGGCACCGTGCCACAGAGGATCACCAGGTTGCCGGGGCGGCGGCCCTTCATCGTCGCCGGCTCGACTCCGACGACCATGTCGCCGAGGTCGCGGGCCGCCGCGACGAAGTCACGCGCCTGGGGAAACGGCGCCCGGTCGACGAGGTTGGCGACGAAGACCCCGGAGGGGGCGAGCACGCGGCGTACGTCCTCCACGAAGGCGGCGGAGACGAGCTCGTCCGGGGTGCGACCGCCGTCGAAGGCGTCGAGGATCACCAGGTCGGCGAAGCCGTCGCGTACGCCGCCGATGCCGCTCTTCCCGTCGACGGGGCGCACCTTGATGCCGCTGCGCGGCGGGAGCGGCGCCTCGCTGCGTACGCGCTCGATGACCTCGACCGACGGCTCGAGCACGATCTGCGACGAGCGTGGCCGGGTGGCGTGGACGTAGCGCGGCAGGGTCATCGCGGCACCGCCGATGTGCAGAACTCGCACTGGCCCTGGAGGCAGTCGGTCGATAACATCGCCGATACGCCTCATGTAGTCGAACACGAGGCGGGTCGGATCCCCCAGATCGACAGCCGACTGCTGCATCGCGTCGAGCTCGAGCACATATACATCGTCGGCCATAGCGGAGATACCCTACCCCCCACGTGGAAATGGGGGACCTGTTCCTCTATTGTGACCTCCGCGACACCGGCACCATTGCCCGCTATGGATGCATCTCGGATACCCCCTGGGGCATCCACGCATGTTTCCAGATCTACTTCGCCGATCCCCCACACCCCGTCCGGCGAGGAACGAGAGGAAGTCAAAGCAGCGTGACAAGCATCGAAGAAGTCACGATCGGGGCGTTCAGCCAACCCCTGGTCGGGATGTCGTTCATCATCTCCGTACTCGGCTCATGGGTCGGTCTGACCTGTGCGACCCGCGCCCGCCGGCGCGGTGCGGGCGCCGGCGCCTGGCTCTGGCTCTTCGGCGCGGCCGCCTCGATCGGCGGCGGCGCGATCTGGTCGATGCACTTCATCGGCATGCTCGCCTTCGACAGCCACGTGGCGTACGCCCTCGACGTCGGCACCACCCTCATCTCGCTCGCCGTCGCGATCATCGCGGCGATGGTCGGCATGCTCATCGCGACCGCCATGCGGGGCAACGCGGGCTACATCGTCGGTGGCCTGGTCACCGGTGCCGGCGTGTGCGCGATGCACTACACCGGCATGTACGCGATGGACATGAGCGCCAAGATGGTCTGGAAGCCGGCGGTCGTCGTAGCCTCCGTCGTGATCGCGCTGGTCGCCTCGGCGCTCGCGCTCTTCTTCGCCTTCAACGTCACCACGCGGCTGATGCGCGTGGGCGCTGCCGTGATCATGGGCATCGGCGTGTGCGTCATGCACTACACCGGCATGCTCGCTCTCGAGATCCACAGCTCCCCCGACGACAAGCTCGGGCACGTCAGCGGTGCCGACCCGGTCTACCTGGCGATGCCGATCTTCGCGATCTCGGCCGGCATGCTGATCGTGATCGGCTTCGCCACCATGTTCGCAGGCATCAACGACGACCTCGAGGACCCGTGGACCCCGGACCAGCGGGCGGTGACCTCCGACTCCGGCGCCCACGCGATGATGCCGCAGCGGCCGGCCCTGGGGCAGCCGTCCTTCTCCGGCCACGAGCCCGACATGCTCCAGCAGCCGCGGCAGCCGCTGCAGCCGCTCCCGACACGTCAGCCGGCCGCCTCCGGCAGCCCGCAGGCGAACCAGCCCGCGGGCGAGGGCATCGGCAGCATGTTCTCCCAGCGCCCGCAGAACCCGGGCCAGCGTCCGCAGCGTCCGACCCAGCTGCGCCCGCAGAACGGACGTTGGACGCCCCGGCCCTACGCCCAGCAGCCCTCCAACGGCTTCCCGGAGCGGCGGACGGACCTGTTCAACCCGCAGGGTGGACAGCCCGGCGAGGAGGCGACCAACGAGCCGCCGGCTCAGCCGCAGCCTCGGGCGCCGCGCAATCCGGGCTGGCTGCCGCCGCGCAACGACAACAACCCCTAGGCCGAGTACATCTGGGGCCTACTCCCAGAAGACGCGCTCGACCACACCGTGGGCGAGGCGGGTCATCCGCAGGTAGTCGTTGACCAGCTCGTCGGTCGCGCCCGCCGGATAGCCGAGGATGGCCGCGACGGCGTGCTGCTCGACGGGTCCGGCGGGCAGTGAGTCCGCCGGGCGGCCGCGCGCGAGCGTGACCGCGTTACGGACGCGGCTGACCATCCGCCATGCCTCGATGAGCGTCTCGGCGTCGTCCGCCTCGATCAACGAGGCGTCGCGGGCGGCCTGCAGCGCCTCGACGGTGCGTGGCGTACGCAGCCCCGGGACGGCGTACGCATGCCGCATCTGCAGCAGCTGGGCGGTCCACTCGATGTCGGCGAGCCCGCCGCGGCCGAGCTTGAGATGGGTGTTGGGGTCGGCACCGCGGGGCAGCCGCTCGTGGTCGACACGGCCCTTGATGCGGCGCACCTCGATGATGTCGTCCTCGCTCAGCCCGCCCTCGGGGTAACGCAGCGGGTCGATCATCTCGGTGAACGCCTCGCGCACCTGCGGGTCGCCGACGACGGCATCGGCGCGCAGCAGCGCCTGCGACTCCCAGATGCCCGACCACTTCGCGTAGTAGGAGGCGTACGCCGGCAGCGTCCGCACCAGCGCACCCTGCCGCCCCTCGGGGCGCAGGTCGGCGTCGATCTCCAGGGGCGGGTCGGCACCCGGCAGGGCGAGCAGCCGGCGCAGGTCGGCGATGACCTTGAGCGCGAACTGGGTCGCCTCGCCCGGGTCGGCACCCTCGACGGGCTGGTGGACGAAGAGCACGTCGGCATCGGAGGCGTAGGAGAGCTCGAACCCGCCGTAGCGGCCCATCGCGATGATGGCGATCCGCGTCGGAGGCCCGTCGATCCCACGGCGGGCGACCTCCTCGGCCACGACAGTGCGCAGAGACGCCTCCAAGGTGGCGTCGGTCAGCCGGGACAGGGCGGCGCCGATGGTGTCGATCCCGGCCTCACCGAGGAGCTCGGCGGCCGAGATCCGGAACAGCTCGCGGCGGCGGATCGCCCGGATGTGGCGTACGGCCTCCTCGGCGGAGGTGGTGGTGCGCCGGCGGGCGGCGCGGGCGACCATCTCGTCGGTCAGCGCCTCGGCCGAGAGCGGCGCGAGGTCGTGGCCGAGCAGGCGCAGCGCCTCGGGCTCCCGCTCCAGCAGCGCCGTGGTGTAGCGCGAGGTGGAGAGGATCGTGGCGAAGTGTTGCGCGACCAGGCCCTCGTCGCGCAGGGAGCGCAGATACCAGGGCGTGGCGCCGAGGGCGTCGGAGATCCGGCGGAACCCGAAGAGCCCGGCGTCGGGATCGGAGCCCTCGGAGAGCCATTCCAGCATCACCGGCAGCAGTGCCCGCTGCAGCGCGGCACGCCTGGAGACGCCGGTGGTGAGCGCCTCCAGGTGCCGCAGCGCGGCCTTGGGGTCGGCGTAGCCCAGCGCGGTCAGCCGCTCCTCGGCCGCCTTCGCGGAGAGGTGGGCCTGGCCGGACGGGATCCGGGCGACCGCGTCGAGGAGCGGTCGGTAGAAGAGCTTCTCGTGGAGGCGGCGTACCTCGATCCGCTGGTGGCCCCACTCCTTCTCCAGCCGCACGACCGGGTCGCGCAGGTAGCCGAGCGAGCGCGCCAGCCAGCGCCGCGACTCCTCGTCGTCGGGAACGACGTGGGTGCGCCGCAGCCGGTAGAGCTGGAGCCGGTGCTCCATCCGCCGCAGGAACGCGTAGGCCTCGTGCATGGCCTCGCCGTCCTCGCGCCCGACATAGCCGGAGCGAGTCAGCGCCGCCAGCGCGGAGAGCGTGGTGGGCTGGCGGATCCCGGTGTCGGTGCGGCCGTGGACCAGCTGCAGCAGCTGCACGGCGAACTCGACGTCGCGCAGCCCGCCGGCTCCGAGCTTGAGCTCCCGGTCGGCTTCCCTGGTCGGGATGTGGGCGATGACCCGACGCCGCATCTTCTGGGTGTCGGAGACGAAGCCGTCGCGCTCGGCGGCCTTCCACACGAACGGGTTGACGGCGTCGACGTAGGCCCGGCCCAGAGCGAGGTCGCCCGCGGCCGGGCGGGCCTTGAGGAGCGCCTGGAACTCCCACGTGCTCGCCCAGCGCTCGTAGTAGCCGACGTGGCCGGCGATCGTGCGGGAGAGCGCGCCAGCCTTGCCCTCGGGACGCAACGCGGCGTCGACCGGCCAGATGGTGCCTTCGCCCGTGTGGGCCGAGCAGACCTGGATCAGGTTGCTGGCGAGCTGGGTGGCGACCCGCAGCGAGACGTCGTCGCCGACTCCGTCGGCGGCCTCGTGGGCGAAGATCACGTCGACGTCGGAGACGTAGTTGAGCTCGTGGCCGCCGCACTTGCCCATCGCGACAACGGCCAGCCGGACCTTGTCGGCGTCCGCCCCCACCCGCGCGCGGGCGACCGCGAGCGCAGCGTCGAGGGTGGCGCAGGCCAGGTCGGAGAGCTCGGCGGCGACATCGTCGACCGGGAGCTGGTGGGCCAGGTCGCGGGCGGCCAGCCGGAGCAGCCAGCGGCGGTACTCCACCCGCAGCGCGTCGACCGCCTCCGCGTCCGGGACCGTGGCCACCGGGCTCTCATCGGTCGGCTTCGCGCCGACGGCCTCGAGCAGCGAGGCCCGGAAGACGTACGCAGCGGGCCTGGTCGTGCCGAGGGTCGGGTCGGCCAGCTCGCGCCAGTGATCGGGATGGCGGGCCAGGTGGTCGGTCAGCGCGGGCGAGGCGCCGAGCACCGAGACCAGCCGCATCGCGGTGCCCTCGTCGCCGGCGAGCTCCTCGACGAAGCCGTCGCCCTGGGACTCGGCGAGCGCGACCAGACCGGCCAGCGCCGCGTCGGGGTCGGCGGCGTGACCCAGGATCGCCAACAGCTCATGGGTGCCGGCGCCGAGACCTGCCAGATCCGCCAGGGCCGTGTCCGGGTCGTTGAAGCCGAGCCGGAGCAGCTCGCCCTTGCCTGGCAACGTCATGGCCCCGATTCTGTCACCTTGGTGACGTCACGCGCTCCAGGGCCTGGGGGTCGGGATGACCCCGCCACGGGTGCCGCCGGGGGCGACGGCGGCGCTGCGTTCACGAACCAGGCGAGCGAACCCGAAGGCCAGCGGCTGCCAGGTCTTGATCAGCTCCTTCTCGGCGAAGGTGGCCGTCGCGACCACGTCGTCGACGCTGCGTCCGATCTGCTCCAGCTCCTCGACGGACTCCTCGGCCCAGACCGCAACCGCGGCGGCGTCGACCTCTGGGTGGAACTGCACGCCCCACACGGTCGGGGCGAACCGCGCCGCCTGGACCTGTCCGTCGATAGAGCTGGCCAGCTCGACGGTGCCCTCGGGCAGCTGGCCGACGACGTCGCGGTGCCAGTGCATGGCGCGGTCGTCGCCTGCCAGCAGGCGCATCAGCGGGTCGAAGAGCACCTCGGGCTCCCAGGTCACCTGGCGTACGCCCACGGTCAGCCCGAACGGGCTGCGCTCCACGGTGCCACCAAGAGCCATCGCGGCCAGCTGGTGTCCCAGGCAGATCCCGAGCGTCGGGATACCGGCGTCGGCGGCCTGCGCGATCCGCTCGCGGGTGACCTGGAGCCAGGGGTGCTCGGCGTCGGAGTCGGCGTCCATCGAGCCACCCATGACGAGGAGCCCCGAGTAGGAGGCGTCCAACGACGAGAGCGGCGGAATCGGTTCTGCATATGCCCGGCAGACGTCGACACACATGCCCGCCTCAGCCAGCCAATGGCCGAACAACGCCGGCGGAACTGTCTCCTCGTGCTGGATGACAAGCACTCGGGGAAGACTCAACGACATCACCACTCTCCCGTCCGATCTAGTGTCGCAGCACCGGATCGGAAGTGTGGAATCGGGCTTGAGTTTCCCTGTCAACCAGTTTGCTGGCTCAGATGACCGGCAGCATCCGCGAGCGCTCGTAGGCGGTCACCTGCTCGCGGTAGGAGGCCCACTCGGCGCGCTTGTTGCGAAGGAAGAAGTCGAAGACGTGCTCGCCCAAGGTCTCGGCGAGGAGCTCGGAGTCCTCGGCCATCCCGATCGCCTCGTCGAGGTTCTCCGGCAGCGGGTCGATGCCGAGGCTCTTGCGCTCACGCTCGGTCAGCGCCCACACGTCGTCCTCGGCCTCGCGCGGCAGCTCGTAGCCCTCCTCGATCCCCTTCATGCCCGCCGCCAGGATCACGGCGAAGGCCAGGTAGGGGTTGCAGGCGGCATCGAGGCTCCTGACCTCGATGCGGGTCGACTGACCCTTGAGCGGCTTGTACATCGGCACCCGGACCAGCGCCGAGCGGTTGTTGTGGCCCCAGGCGACGTGGGCCGGCGCCTCTCCCCCGCCGATCAGGCGCTTGTAGGAGTTGACCCACTGGTTGGTCACCGCGGTGATCTCGCCGGCGTGGCGGAGCACGCCGCCGATGAAGCTGCGGCCGGTCTTGGAGAGCTGGTATTCAGCGCCCGGCTCGTAGAAGGCGTTTGCGTCGCCCTCGAACAGGCTGACGTGGGTGTGCATACCCGAGCCCGGGTGCTCGGTGAACGGCTTGGGCATGAAGCTCGCCCAGATGCCCTGGCTCAGCGCCACCTCGCGGATGACCGTACGGAAGGTCATGATGTTGTCGGCGGTGCTCAGCGCGTCGGCGTAGCGCAGGTCGATCTCGTTCTGGCCGGGCCCGCCCTCGTGGTGGCTGTATTCCACCGAGATCCCCATCGCCTCCAGCATCGTGATCGCCTCACGCCGGAAGTCGGCGCCCATCGACTGGGCGGTGTGGTCGAAGTAGCCGCTGGAGTCGACCGGGGTCGGCTCGCTGCCGTCCCGCGGGTTGTCCTTGAAGAGGTAGAACTCGATCTCGGGGTGCGTGTAGAAGGTGAAGCCCTTCTCCGCGGCGTTGGACAGGGTGCGCTTGAGCACGTAGCGCGGGTCGGCGTAGGACGGCGAGCCGTCCGGCATCACGATGTCGCAGAACATCCGGCCCGTGGACGGGCCATCGGTACGCCACGGCAGGATCTGGAACGTGCTCGGATCCGGCAGGGCCAGCATGTCGGCCTCGGTCACCCGCGCGAACCCCTCGATCGCGCTGCCGTCGAAGCCGATGCCCTCCGCAAAGGCGCTCTCGAGCTCGGCCGGCGCCACCGCGACCGACTTCAGATAGCCGAGCACGTCGGTGAACCACAGCCGCACGAAACGTACGTCCCGCTCTTCGAGTGCCCGGAGCACGAAGTCCTGTTGCTTGCCCATGCGTGAACACTAACGGTCGGACGTTACAGGCGGGATCTCCGCGCCACCGTCAGCGCCCGGGACCTCTGAAGATCGAGATCACCAGCGCCACCCCGAACCCCGCCAGGGCCGCTCCGAGGATCGACCAGGCGGTGCTCGTGCCGCCTCCGCCGAGATAGCCCATGCCGGTCAGCGCCAGCGCTCCGCCGGCCAGGAGAAGCACGGCGGCCACCAGGAGCCCAACAGCCTTACCCACAGTCATGACACCGCAATCTAGGTGATGACCAGGGCGAGGGTCACCAGCGAGGTCATCCAGGAGACGAAGCTGCCGACCAGGAAGTATTCGGTCACGTCGTTGATGCTCGGCCCCTCGTGCTCACCGCGGAACGACTGCAGCTCCGGCCAGCGGATCAAGCCCTTGGCCGCGACCACCAGGCCGGCGGCGGCGAGGTTGCCGGTGAGACCGAGCCCGAAGATCGTCAGCCGCTCGAGCGGGCCTAGGAGCCTGCCGCCCTTCAGGTTGTTGCCGGCGACCCCGTCGAGCGGGTTGGACACCTGGGCGACGTCGAGGACGAGCTGCACCACGACGTTGCCGGTCGAGACCTGGACCAGCAGGCCGCCGAAGACGAGCAGCACGGCCTCGGGGCGCGCCGCCTCGACCCAGACCCAGGGCGCCTGCTCCGCCCACGCGGCGACCGGTCCGCCGACCTCGCCGGCCACCGGGGCCAGCAGGATCCCGACGAAGATCGCCCCGCCGAGCAGAGCCAGCGGGATCCCCGGGTGGGGGTTCTCGTCCGCGCCCTGGGGCGGATGGGCCAGGAATCCCCACAGCACGGTGATCCCGGCGATCACGATCACGGCCGCCAGGTCACCTCCGAAGAGGGCCGAGAGCAGGCCGAAAGCGATCACCGCGACTGCCCCGATCGCCTCGGGGACCCAGCGGATCCGCTTGAACGGATCGATGATCGAGTGGGCGAAGTCGACCGTGCCGACCCCGATCAGCAGCAACGCGATCCAACTCATGCCGCCGCCTCCGTAGCGCAAGCGCCAGGATACGGACGCGGCGGCATGATGACCTGATTGCTCGCTCGCT
The DNA here is from genome assembly GCF_045207335.1 of Nocardioides sp. NBC_00850. Classification (NCBI taxonomy): domain Bacteria; kingdom Bacillati; phylum Actinomycetota; class Actinomycetes; order Propionibacteriales; family Nocardioidaceae; genus Nocardioides; species Nocardioides sp. NBC_00850. The sequence continues at coordinate 3,109,482 of NZ_CP108845.1, read as the reverse complement.
TGCGCTCGCTCACCGGACCTCCCCCAGAAGCTCGTCGGCGCGCACGATCACGGCGATGCCGTCGCGGCGGACGCGCTGGGAGACCGCGGAGGGGGTGATGTCGAGCTCGGCGGCGATGGCCTTCTGAGGCATGGCGGAGAGCATGCCAGAAAGCACCGACACCGAGGACCGGTCCAGGCGAGAAAAGAGCTCGTCGCGCGAGACCAGAGCGGCGTTGACAGCGGCCGGGTCCGGCCCGCCCGCGTCCTCCGCCGGCTGAAACCAGGTCCGTACGCTGCGAGAGGCCGCCTTGTTCTCGGCGTTCTCGGCCGCCTCGATCGCCGCCCGCGCCGACCACCACCCCGGCCCGTCCTCGACCCGGGGGTCGTCGCTGAGCACCCGAGTGGCGCCCCAGCTGATGCCGTGACGTACGCCGACCACGGGGTCGAGCGCGATCCGCAGCCGGAACGTGGCCTGGATCGCGGCACCGACGGTCTCGAAGGCTCCCTGGTACTCGTCGCCGACCGTGATCCGCAGCGGGGTGACCGGCTGCCACCTCTCGTTGATCTCCTCGACGGCCTCGGCGAACGCCGCGTGGACCTCCGCGCGGTCATCCTTGGTGCGCGAGCCCACGAGGTCGCCGATCACGGTTGCCACAGAAGCCATGTGAAGATCATACCTTCATTCTGAGACGATGAAGGTATTTGCTTTATTCGACTCGTGTGAAGCTATCTCCTTCAGCGCGAGGCCGTTGGCATCACGGCCGCCCCTGGTCCGGTGAGCTCGCCGGGCCCCACCGGGCGGCCGGACAGCGCGACCACGAGCGCGATCGCGCTGCCGCGGACCTCAGGACCGGTCCCGATCGCCGCGTCGGCGTCGGTGGCCACGAGACGTACGCTCTGGGCGCGTTCCTTGCCGCCGCCCCACTTCTGCGAGGTCTTGGCCAGGTAGCCGAGCGCCGTCACGACGTGCTCGACCGGATAGTCGCGCTGTAGCCCCAGCGGCCGCCGGATGTCCTCGCCGTGGGCGAACTCCTCGACCAGGCGGGTGGCGAGCGGGGCCGGCGGGGTCGCCGTCCGACCGGCGACCCGGCGGAACGCCGCCAAGGTCTCGACCGGATCCTCGGCGCGCTCCCGGTCGACGCCGGTCTGGTTGTCCCGGTCGAAGTCACCCTTGGCGGCGATCATGCGGCGTACGAACCCCAGCCGTGTCGTCGTCGCGACGTCGATCATGTGGGCGAGCACGTCGTGGACGCTCCATCCCACGCACAGCGAAGGCGTCGCCCACTGCGCGGGGGCGATCGCCTCGAGATCGCTGATCAACGCCTGACGTTCGGCATGCACCACGGCCCAGACCGCGCTCTTGGACGACATGTCCTGGACGCTATCGCTACTCCGCGTGCCGCGCTCCCGCATTCATCGCCGACCCGCCACCCGTCTACTTCACCGGCTGCTGCAGCTCGGTGACCCAGGCATCGGGGTCATCCGGCATCTCGAGGTAGACCTCACGGCACGGGCCGGCGAACTCGAGACCGGAGTCGGTGACGTGGCGGGACAGCTCCTGCCACGCCTCACCGATACCCGTCATCGGGCCACGGTAGATCGCCGTGACGGCGCGGTCGTGCGCCGGCAGCGTCCCGACCTGGAGTCCGTCCACGGCCTTGCCGCCGATGTCGGCTCCGGCGCCGAAGGTCATCCCGTCGCCGACGGCGTCGTACCAGCCGATCGCCGGTCCGGACGGTTCGATCCCGGCGGCCGCGAACGTGCCGTAGACCCGCCCGAAGAGGGGACCGACGCGCTGCCCGACCTCGGCGATCTCGTCGACGTGGTCGGTGAGCTGGGTGAGGGTGAGCGCCGCGAGCGGCTTCTCGGTGTAGGTGAGGGTGGACATGGCATCTCCTTCCAACAGTCGGAGACGTCGCTCCACCTCGCCGAGGCGCCGGCCGTCGGCGTCGATCTGCGAGCGCAGGTCGTCGCGGCGCCGGTGCAGCAGCGCGGCGAGCTCGGCCGGCGTACGGCCCTCGTCGAGCAGGTCGCCGACCTCCTCGAGCGAGAAGCCCAGCGACCGGAACGCCACCAGCGCGTCGGCCCGGGCCAGCAGCGCCGGCTCGTAGAACCGGTAGCCGCTGTGCGGGTCGACGCGGGACGGCGAGAGCAGACCGAGGGAGTCGTAGTGCCTCAGCATGCGCACCGACACCCCGGCGAAGCGGGCGAAGTCTCCGATACTCAACATGACACGTTCAGCCCATCGCCTGACACAGTGTGAGGGTCAACTGCTCCGCCCGAACTACTCCGCGGGGACCCGCGCTTCGATCTCGGCCAGCCACGCGGCGGGACTCGCGTCCGAGGGCATCCGCCAGTCACCGCGGGGCGACATCGTGCCGCCGTTGGAGACCTTGGGACCGTTGGGCAGCGCCGAGCGCTTGAACTGGTTGGCGAAGAAGCGCTTCACGAAGACCTCGAGCCAGGCGCGGATCTCCTTCATCTCGTACGCCGTCCGCTTCTCCTCCGGGAAACCCGGGGGCCACTCCCCGGCCTCGACGTCGTGCCAGGCGTTCCACGCCAGGAAGGCGATCTTCGAGGGGGTGAAGCCGTTGCGCACGGTGTGGAAGAGGGTGAAGTCCTGTAGGGCGTACGGCCCGATCTTCTGCTCCGTCGACTGCAGCTCCTCCCCCGGCACGAGCTCGGGCGAGATCTCCTGGTCGAGGATCTCCTGGAGGACCTCGTCGGCGGTGCCGTCGAACTGCTCGGTGGTGATCACCCAGCGGATCAGGTGCTGGATCAGGGTCTTCGGTACGCCGGCGTTGACGTTGTAGTGCGACATCTGGTCGCCGACGCCGTAGGTCGCCCAGCCGAGCGCGAGCTCGGAGAGGTCGCCGGTGCCGAGGACGATGCCGCCGCGCTGGTTGGCGATGCGGAAGAGGAAGTCCGTACGCAGCCCCGCCTGGACGTTCTCGAAGGTGACGTCGTAGACCGGCTCGCCGTCGCCGGCGGGGTGCCCGATCTCCTTGAGCATCTGGGTGGCGGTGGGGCGGATGTCGAGCGTCTCGTAGGTCGTCCCGAGCGCCTCCATCAGCTTGATCGCGTTGGACCTGGTGTCGTCCGAGGTCGCGAAGCCGGGCATCGTGAACGCCAGGATGTCGCTCGCCGGACGACCGAGCCGCTCCATCGCCTTGGCGGCCACGATCAGCGCGTGGGTGGAGTCGAGCCCGCCGGAGACGCCGATGACGATCTTCGTGTCCGGGCCGATCGACTGGAGCCGCTTCTCGAGCCCGGAGACCTGGATGTTGTAGGCCTCGTAGCACTCCAGCGCGAGCTTCTCCGGGTCGTCGGGGACGAACGGGAACCGGTCGACCTTGCGCCGCAGGCCGTCACCGGTCAGCGGCGGCGCGAGCTCGAACTCGATCTCGGAGTGGAAGGCCCCCTCGGCGCGACGGTTGTCGTCGAAGGTGCCCTGCCGGAACCGCTCGGCGCGGATCCGCTCCAGGTCGACGTCGACGACGGTGCGCCGCGGCCCGTCCGGGAACCGCTCGGTCTCCCCCAGCAGCTCGCCGAGCTCGTACGCCATCGTCTGCCCGTCCCAGGACAGGTCGGTCGTCGACTCGCCCTGGCCGGCAGCGGTGTAGACGTACGCCGCCACGCACCGCGCGCTCGCCGACTGCACCAGGAGGCGGCGCGCGTCGGAGCGTCCCACGGTGATCGGGCTGGCGGAGAGGTTGAGCAGCACGGTCGCGCCGGCCAGCGCGGCCTTGGCGCTCGGCGGCACCGGGACCCACATGTCCTCGCAGACCTCGACGTGGAAGACGAGATCCTTGACGTCGGTGCAGCGGAAGAGCAGCTCGTTGCTGAGCGGCACCTCCTCGCCGCCGAGCATGATCGTGCCGTCGGCGCCGTCGCCCGTGCCGTACCAGCGCTTCTCGTAGAACTCGCGGTAGGTCGGCAGGTAGGTCTTGGGCACCACGCCGAGCACCTCGCCGCCGTGGATCACGACCGCGGTGTTGAGCACCCGGTCGCCGTGGCGCAGTGGGGCGCCGACGACGATCACCGACAGCAGCTCCTCGGAGGCCACCACGATCGCGCTGATCGCGGCGTGCACGGCGTCGAGGAGGGTCCGCTGCAGGACGAGGTCGTCGATCGAGTAGCCCGAGAGACACAGCTCCGGGAAGACCGCCACCGCGACCCCCTCGTCGGAGCACTCGCGGGCCTGCGCGATCACCTCGCGCGCGTTGGCTGCCGGGTCGGCGACGGAGATCGGGATGGTGCACGCCGCGACCCGCGCGAAGCCATGGGAGTAGGCGGAGTAGAAGTCCACACCCCGGAGTCTAGGCGCGACCGGCTACCCGGCCAGCCGATGCCCGCCGCCGACCGACGGCCTCAGGACAGGTCGCGGATGCGGATGTTCCGGTAGGAGACCACGTCCGGGGTGCTGCCGTGCGCCTGGACCCCGACGTGACCGGTCAACCCTCGGCTGCTGGAATCGGGGTCGTTCGGACGACCGGGGAACGGCAGCCCGGGCAGGTTCTCGAACTCGTTGATCACGACACCGTTGCGGATCACGGTGTAGTGCTGCCCGATGACGCGGATCTCGAGGTCGTTCCAGGTGCCCTTCGGGGTCGGTCGCGCCTGGGCCAGGGTGAGGTCGGCGAAGCCGTAGATCGACCCGGTCTTGCGGGGGTCGTTGCTGCCGCTCTCCGGCGAGTCGTTGACCTGGATCTCGTGGCCACAGTTGACCGCGATCCAGGAGAGGTTGCCCGTCTCGCTGCCGTTGAACGTCGTCGGGCACCCCTCGACAGGGCCCCACAGCTCGGGGAAGCGCACCTGGACGCCGCTGTTTCCGCGGGCCGCACCGGGCGCGTCGTCGCGGAACTGCAGTCGCAACGAGAAGTCGCCGTACTCCTGTGCCGGGTACCACAGGGTTCCGAACCCACCACCCGCGCCCGCACGGCTGCGGATGGTGCCGTCCGGCACCAGGTCGAACCCACCGTCGCCGGCGTACGCCCAGTCGCCGAAGGAGTCGGCCGAGCCGTCGAAGAGCCAGTCGTAACCCTCCACCTTCCCCACCTGCGAGCGGGCGGCGGCGGACTGCAACCGGCTGGCCTCGGCCCGCGTGACCTCACCGGTGGCGACCAGATCGGCGGTGACGCCGCGGACGTGCGTCACGAAGGCCCCGTGGGTCGGCCACGTCCGTTCGTCGTCGATGACGTCGTTGATGGTGCAGCCGGAACGCAGGGTGCTGTTGGCGACGCCGCTGTCGAGATCGAGGAAGACCACGCTCGAGCGGGCATCGGGTGCCGGGCAGGTTGTGGTCGTCGAGGGTGTCTCAGCAGGAGTCGCGGAGGCAGCTCCGGTCGGGCCGCCCATGCACAGTGCGGTGATCCCGAGGACGGCCGACCCGACGGCGAGCCGGGTCCGAGTGCGGCGTGAGTGGAGGAGGTGGGACATCGAGACTCCGAACGTCAGGACGCCGAGCGAGATGTGATGCGCGTCACGCTGGATGCTAGTGTCGACCGCCGTCGACTTTCAACCGTTTCCGAACGACTTTCGCGAACAACCTTCGAAAGTGGCTCAGCCTGCCGGGCGCTCCATCACGATCTCTTCGGGGCCGTCGTCGATGGGGCTTGGAACCGTGGCGGACTCGACGAAACCGAGCCGCTCGTAGACGGCGTGGGCGCGGTCGTTGCCGACGAGGTGGGTGAGTCGTACGGGCAGGGATCCGGCGCGGGCGATCACCTCGCTCAGCAGCGCGCTGCCGGCGCCGGAGCCCTGGGAGTCAGGGAGGACGTACAGCTTCCAGAGCATCAGGTGGTCCTCGAAGACCGAGTAGGAGGCCATCGCCACGACCTGGTCGTCGACCTCGGCGACGAGGACGGTGCCGGCCCTGATCCCGGGGAGCACGGCGTCCGGAGCCCACCACTTGGCGATGCCCTCCTCGACGTACGCTTCTCCGGTGATCGGCGGGTACGTCGCCCGCCAGGTCGTCACGCCGACGTGGATCACCGCGTCGAGGTCCTGCTCCGTCGCCTCTCGCACCCGCATGGACGCGACGATAACCAGGAGCGCCGGGGCTGTCGTTCGGTTTAGCGTCGGATCGTGCTGATCCGACGTGAACGTCCCGAGGACGTGGCCGACATCCGTGCGGTCACCGCCGCCGCCTTCTCCGGCGTGGAGCATTCCGCGCCGCCGATCGAGCCCGACGGGGCGCCCGGCGAGGCGACCCTCGTGGGGTGGCTGCGCGAGGATCCGGGCTGGATCCCGGAGCTCTCGCTGGTCGCCGAGGCCGACGGCGAGATCGTCGGCCACGCCGCGGCCACCCGCGGGACGCTCGCCGGCCGTCCCGCGCTCGGCCTCGGCCCGGTCAGCGTCTCCCCCGCCCGCCAGCGCGACGGCGTCGGCTCGGCGCTGATGCACGCCATCCTCGGTGCCGCCGACGCGATGGGCGAGCCGGTCGTCGTCCTCCTCGGCTCCCCCGCCTACTACGGCCGCTTCGGCTTCGTCTCTGCCTCCTCCCTCGGGATCGAAGCACCCGAGCCCGCCTGGGGCGACTACTTCCAGGCACGGCCGCTGGCGGCGTACGACCAGGCCGTCCGCGGGGCGTTCGCCTACGCGGCTCCGTTCGACCGGTTGTGATCACCACCACAGCGCGTACGACATCTTCTCGACATACGCTGGGAACAGTCCGTGGACTCCATCAGGGAGCTGCGAGATGACACCAGAAAGGCTCGATGATGAGCACGAACCCCTCTGCTGAGGAGACCGCACCGTACGGTTCCGGCGCCGCAGGCAATGCGCCCGCGAAGCCCGTCAAGAAGGTGCGCACGCATCATCTTCGCGAGATGAAGCAGCGTGGCGACAAGATCACGATGCTGACCTCCTACGACATGTACACCGCCCAGATCTTCGACGAGGCCGGGGTCGACCTGCTGCTCGTCGGTGACTCCGCCTCCAACAACGTCCTCGGCAACGAGACGTCGCTTCCGGTGACCGTGGACGAGCTGCTGCCGCTGACCCGCGCGGTCTCGCGCAGCGTGAAGCGGGCGATGGTCGTCGGCGACCTGCCCTTCGGCTCCTACCAGGCCTCGCCCGAGCAGGGCTACCTGACCGCGGTGCGGTTCATGAAGGAGGCGGGCGCCCACTGCGTGAAGCTCGAGGGCGGCGCCGAGATGGCTCCGGTGATCAAGAAGCTGGTCGAGGGCGGCATCCCGGTCATCGCCCACATCGGCTTCACCCCGCAGTCCGAGCACGTGCTCGGCGGCTACCGCGTCCAGGGCCGCGGAGACACCTCCGACCGGATCATCGACGACGCCAAGGCCGTCCAGGAGGCCGGGGCGTTCGCCGTCGTCATGGAGATGGTGCCCGGTGAGGTCGCCGCGCAGATCTCCAAGGAGCTCGACATTCCCACGATCGGCATCGGCGCCGGCCCCGACTGCGACGGCCAGGTGCTGGTCTGGCAGGACGCCTTCGGCATGCGCAGCGGCAAGATGGCCCGCTTCGTGAGGCAGTACGCCGACGTGAAGTCGGTCCTGTCCGAGGGCGCCGAGGCCTACATCTCCGACGTCAAGGGCTCGGCCTTCCCCGGCCCCGAGCACACCTTCTGACGGTCCGCGCTTGAGAAGTGGTCAATTTGGGCCGTCCGCCGGCTCGATGCCGGGCCCAAATTGACCACTTCTCGGATCCTGCTCCCATAGCGAGCCGCGCCACAGGGCGTACCAGGCGTCCAGACGGGCGGGATCGTAGGTCCGTCCGAGCGCGTCGTCAGCCTCCCGCAGGATCATCGCGGCGCGGAAGCGGACATCCGGAGCGACATAGCCGTGGCGTACGTAGCCCGCATCCGCGAGGCGCGAGTCCCGGCGTCGGTCGCGGGCATACTGACTGCGATCGCGATGCACGGCTCCGTCGTACTCCTGCAGGGTCCTGGTGCCTGTGATCAGCAGGTCGGCCCGCGCCACGAAGCGACCGGCGTCGTCGAACAGCTCGGCCTGAGGCTGCACCGGCACCTCGCACGCCTCGTGCAGCATCCGGAGCAACGACTCCCACGGCGACTCCGACCTGCCGTCGGCCAGAGCGAGCGCTTCGCGCAACCGCGGCCCGCCCCGGCGACCGCGCGCCGCTACCTCGAGATCCTCGCGGGTGCAACCCCGCTCATGCAGCACACCGTCGACCATCACGACCAGGTCCAGCAGCCCGAGGCGGGGAGCCGCGGCGAGCACAGTCTCGGCGACCGTCGCGATCCGTACGCCGTCGATCCCGTGACTGTGCGGGGGCAGTGGGTGTCGGGTGACATCCACCTGCGGCCGACGCACCCGTACCCCACTCGGGACCGAGATCTCGATGGGACGGTCCGGAGCCAGCGGCGGCAGCCAGAGCTCGTACGCCTCCGCCGCGGTCAACCCGGTGAAGACCGTGCCGTCCGGCAGCCGCTCCGCCCAGGCCCGCATCCTGGCCCAGACCGGATCCTCCTCACCGACGTCGCTCGCGAGCCGAACCCCGGACCCGAGACTCTCCCAGCGGCCGCTGCGCCGGCGCGGCGCCCGCGGTGACTTCGCTTCCGTCATGCACCCCACGCTGCGACGAAGTCAGGTCTGCCGCCACCGCAATCGACGCGCCTGTGGAAAACCCGCCGGTCAGCGTCCGCCAGGCCGGGCGAGGCCAACCAGGCGGGCGACGACGAGCGCGACGTAGAAGACACCGGCGACCTGCTCGACCATGACCACCGAACGCGAGTGGGGCTGGACGGGGACGATGTCGGAGAGGCCCAGCGAGGTCAGGGTCGTGAAGGAGAGATAGAGCAGCTCGAACCAGGTGCGCTGGGTGTCGAACGAGCCCGGCCAGATCACCTGCACGGCCGCGAAGAGGTAGGCGAAGGCCCAGGCCACCACGGTGAAGGCCGCTCCGGTCGCGAAGAGCTCGTCGCGGGTCACCTCGTCGTCGTGGAAGAGGTAGCGGATCATCGCGTAGGAGACGAACAGGTAGAACGGCACATGGAAGAGCGCCGAGACCAGCACCACCCAGCCCTCGTTCGGCGCGACCGCCTCCCAGACCGCGAAGACGGTTGCCGGCGCACCGAACAGGATCGCCACCCAGGACAGGGCCGGGGTGAGGCGTACGGCCGCGACGGCGACGACCAGCAGCAACAGCTGGAGCACGCCGATACCGGCGCGGCCGGTGGTCGAGCCGTCGAGGAACGGGTAGGCCAGGACGGCGACCAGCTGTCCACCGAGCAGTACGGCGGAGGGGTGTTCCCGCATCGTGTTGAAAGCGTTCGTCACAACCGCACACCCTAAAGCCCACCCGGCCAGTACCGTCGGCACCATGCGCGCTGCCATCGCCCTCGCCTCCGTGATCACGCTCGGGCTCTCGACCGCCGCATGCGCCGGAGACTCCTCTCCCGCCTCCACTCCCCCACCGCTGAACCCGTCTGGCTCGCCGAGCACCTCCGCGAGCGCCTCCTCATCGGCCCCTGCGGCCGTGCTGCCGACGTCCGACCGGGTCCCGGAGCTCGATGTGGAGGTGGTCAACGACGAACTCGACCATCCCTGGGACGTCGCCGACATCGGCGAGGACCGGTTCCTGGTCACCGAGCGCGACCGGGCCGTCCTGTCGCTGATCGAGGGAGGCGATCGGCGCGAGATCCCCCTCGAGGACAACGACATCTGGGTCTCCGGCGAGACCGGGCTGATGGGCCTCGAGATCGACCCCGGCTTCGCCGAGAACCGGCGCATCTACACCTGCCAGGGCTGGAACGGTGGCGAGGACGTACGCGTCATCTCCTGGACCCTCGACGCCGGGCTGACGAGGGCGACCCAGGAGCAGACCCTGATCGACGGCTTCCCCACGAGCAGCGGACGCCATGGTGGCTGCCGGCTGCTGATCAGCGCCGACGGGGCGCTGTGGGTCGGCACCGGCGACGCCGCCAACGAGGAGAACCCGCGCAGCCTCGACTCCCTGGGCGGCAAGACGCTCCGGCTCGACCCGCAGACCGGCAAGCCGTGGCCCGGCAACCCGTGGGCCGGGGACCAGGGGCCGCGGCGCTACATCACCTCGTTCGGCCACCGCAACGTGCAGGGTCTGGCCGAGCGAGCAGACGGCACGCTCTGGTCGATGGAGCACGGCCCAGACCGCGACGACGAGGTCAACGAGATCACCCTCGGCGGCGACTACGGCTGGAATCCCGGTGCGGGCTACAACGAGTCGGTGCCGATGACCGACCAGGACCTGCCCGGAGAGCAGATCGAGGCGGCCTGGGAATCCGGCAACCCGACCATCGCCACCGGCGGTGGCACCTTCATCCCGGTCCAGGAACGGTGGGGCGCCTACGGCGGGGCGCTCGCGGTCGCCGTGCTCAAGGACCAGGAGCTGCGGATCCTCTCCTTCGACGAGGCCGGCAAGCTCACCGATGACAGCTCGCCCGAGGTCATGCAGGACTACGGGCGGCTGCGTACGGTCTCGCTGGCCGCCGACGGCGACCTGCTGATCACCACCGACAACGGCGGCGAGGACGTGCTGCTCCGAGTGACCCCGCGCTGAGGGTCACCCAGAGCTGAGGATCACTTGTCCTCGGTGCCCGCGTCGCCCTCCCAGGCCTTGTCTTCCTTGTCCCAGCGCTCGTTGTTCTCCTCCACGTGCTCCAGCGCTCGGGAGGCCTCGGCGTGGGAGGCGTAGGGGCCGAGACGGTCCTTGGCCTTGCAGCCCTCGTACGGCTCGACGGTCTTGTGCTTGAGGCAGTAGTAGTACTCGCCCGCGTGCTCGTCGCTCATGTGGCCAACTTACCGTTGCGCGAGATGTTCGCGTGGGCAACAGCGCTGTTACACGGATTTCAGTAGGTTGCCTCCATGAGCCAGATGTTCGACGCCTACGAGACTCGGGATCCGGCCTATGACGAGATGTTCGTCGGCAGCGAGCTCCGCCCTCCCTATCAACGGCTCGGCGACTCGCTGCGCCGGCTCAGCGCGGCGGAGCTGATCAGCCGGGTCGAGGCGATGCAGGCCAGCTATCTCGACCAGGGCGTCACCTTCGACATAGGCGGGGAGGAGCGGGCCTTCCCGCTCGACATCGTGCCGCGGGTCATCGAGCGGGACAGCTGGGCGACGATCGACAAGGGCGTCCAGCAGCGGGTCAAGGCGCTGGAGCTGTTCCTCGCCGACATCTACGACGAGGGCAAGGTCTTCGAGGACGGGGTGATCCCGCGCGAGGTGATCACCACCTCCAGCCACTACCACCGCGCTGCCGCCGGGGTGCACCCGCCCAACGGCGTACGCGTCCAGGTCTCGGGCATCGACCTGGTCCGTGACAACACCGGCGAGTTCCGCGTGCTGGAGGACAACGTGCGGGTCCCGTCGGGTGTCTCGTACGTCATGACCAACCGCCGCGCGATCTCGGCCGCGCTCCCGGAGACGATCGCCGAGCACCGGATCCGGCCGGTGGCCAACTACCCGCAGAAGCTCCTCGCGGCGCTGCGCGCGGCCGCTCCCGCCGGCGTCGCCGACCCCACGGTGGTCGTGCTGACCCCGGGCGTCTACAACGGCGCCTACTTCGAGCACGCGCTGCTGGCCCGGACGATGGGCGTCGAGCTCGTCGAGGGGCGCGACCTGGTCTGCCGCAACGGGCAGGTGCTGATGCGTACGACCAAGGGGCTGGCCCCGGTGCACGTCATCTACCGGCGCATCGACGACGAGTTCCTCGATCCGGTGCACTTCCGGCCCGACTCGATGCTCGGCTGCGTCGGGCTGATCGACGCCGCCCGGATGGGCAACGTGACGCTGGCCAACGCGGTCGGCAACGGGGTCGCCGACGACAAGCTCGTCTACACCTACATGCCCGACATCATCCGCTACTACCTCGGCGAGGACCCGGTGATCCGCAACGTCGACACCTGGCGGATGGGCGATGCGTCCTCGCGCGAGGAGGTCCTCGACCGGCTCGACGAGCTCGTACTCAAGCCGGTCGACGGCTCGGGCGGCAAGGGGATCGTGATCGGGCCGGCAGCCTCCGCACGCGAGCTGGACGTGCTGCGCGGAAAGATCCTGGACGACCCCCGCTCGTGGATCGCGCAGCCGGTGGTGCAGCTCTCGACGGTCCCGACCTTCACCGATGGAGATCTCGGGGCGCGGCATGTGGACCTGAGGCCGTTCGCGGTCAATGATGGCGACAAGGTCTGGGTTCTTCCCGGTGGCCTGACTCGGGTGGCGCTCGCAGAGGGCGAGCTGATCGTGAACAGCTCCCGTGGCGGCGGCTCGAAGGACACCTGGGTGCTCGCCGGACCGACGTCCTCCCGGCCACACGGCCGGGCGGGTCAGTCTCAAGCGCAGGGGGTTGCGTGATGCTGAGTCGCATTGCCGAGTCGATGTTCTGGATCGGGCGTTACGTGGAGCGCGCCGAGGACACCGCACGCATCCTCGACGTACAGACCCAGCACATCCTCGAGGACGCCGCCACCGACGAGGAGACCGCCTGCCGCTCGCTGCTCGCGGTGATGGGCATCGAGCTCTCCGAGGAGGAGAAGGTCGGTCTGCCGCAGATGCTGGACATGCTTGCGTACGACACCACCCAGCCGACCTCGATGGCCTATGCGCTCGGCGCGGCCAGGGAGTCGGCCCGCGGGGCCCGGGAGACGCTCTCGGTGCCGTTGTGGGAGGCGCTCAACACCACCTACCGGGCGATCCCGGCCGGCCAGTTCAAGCACATGCGGGCTCCCTTCATCTTCGGCTGGGTGCGCGACCGGGTGGCCCAGATCAACGGCACCGCCGACGCCACGATGATGCGCGATGAGTCCTGGCAGTTCCTGATGCTCGGACGCTACGTCGAGCGCGCCGACATGACCTCACGGCTGGTCGCGACGACGTCGCTGACCTCGGCCGCCGGCGGGGCGTCGCAGTGGAACTCCACGCTGCGCGCCTGCGGGGCGTACGACGCGTTCCTGCGCGTCAACAAGGGGGTCGAGACCGAGCAGGCGGCTGCCGAGTTCCTGCTGCTGGACCGGATCTTCCCGCGCTCGGTGGTGCACGCGCTGCAGCGGGCCGAGGGGGCGCTGGACACCCTGGAGGGAACCACGCGCCGCGCGGGCTTCACCGACGAGGCCCACCGGCTGATCGGCCGGATGCGGGCGTCGCTGGAGTATCGCTCGCTCCACGATCTGCTGGCGGACCTGCCCGCCGAGATGGAGCGGCTCCAGGTCACCTGCGCCGAGGCCACCGAGGCGGTCACCAAGCGCTACTTCGCCGGTGCCGAGGCACTGGCCTGGCAGCCGGTCTGAGGAGTCTGATCGAGATGAGCATGCAGTTCCGCATCGTGCACACCACGACGTTCGCCTACGACGGACCGGCGGTCGCCTCCTACAACCAGGCGCGGCTGACTCCCCTGACCACGCCCGACCAGATCGTGGTCCATCACCGGATCGACGTCTCGCCCAAGCCGTGGACGTATGAGTACAAGGACTACTTCGGCAACGAGGTCACCGCGATCGAGGTGCTCGAGGCGCATCGGGCCCTGAAGGTCTCCGCGACCAGCACCGTCCGGGTCGACCGGAAGCCCAGGGTCGCGCCGGTGCTCACCTGGGAGGAGGCCGCTCTGCCCGGGGTCGCGGACCGGTTCGTCGAGTTCCTGGGCCTTCCGTCGCTGGTGGTGCCCGACGAGGAGCTCACGACCCGGGCCAAGACCATCGCTGCCTCCGCGGCGCTTCCGGGCGAAGCCGCGGTCGAGATCGCCCGGGCGGTCGCCGAAGGGTCAGCACCGGCGCCGGATGCCGCCCACCAGCTGCTCGGGGCGCTGCGTACGGTCGGGATCCCGGCGCGCTACGTCTCCGGCTACGTCTACCCCGGCGGTGCCCACTCCTGGGTGGAGTGGTGGGACAACGGGTGGCACGGCATCGACCCCGCGACCGGCACCGAGCCCGGCGACGCGTACGTCGGTGTGGCCACGGGTCGTGACCACACCGACGTCAAGCCGCTGGGCGGGATCTACTCGGGTCCCGAGGAGCCGGCCGTCGAGGTCACCGTCGAGATGACCCGGCTCGCCTAGCTCTGTTCAGAGCGTGCTTTCCGCCGCGAGCCCGTTGATCACCTTCGCCAGCGCGATGTCACGGCTGGTGACCCCGCCGGCGTCGTGGCTGGTGAGCCGGATCTCGACGTACGGGTAGCGCAGGTCGATGTCGGGGTGGTGGTTGGCCTCCTCGGCCTTCGCCCCGATCGCGTTGACCAGCGCGAGACCGGTGATGAAGTCGCCGGTGTCCACGCGGGCGACGATGCTGTCGGCCTCGCCGCTGGTGTCGAACGTCCAGCCATCCAGCTGCTCCTGGGCGACCTGCTCGGCGTTGAGGGTCGTGGTGTCAGGTTCCATACCCCCACCCTGCCACCGCCGAGGTCGCCGCGTCATCCGGGTCACCGCTGGGTTCACTCCTGACGCTGCGCGAGCCGGTTGCTTACGCGGTAGACGGCTGCGTGATGGTCGTAGTCGTCGCTCATCACGGCCGCCAGGCGCAGCGGGCCGAGCGCGTCCTCGAGCCGGTCCTGGCGCTCCAGGACGCGGCCCAGCGAGTGCTGGCTCCAGGCGTCACTCGGGTCGCGCTCGACGAGCCAGCGCAGCTCCGTCTCGGCCTTCGCGAGCTGGGCCCGCAGCATGTAGGCCCACGCCCGCATGCTGCGCAGCCCGAAGTTGTCGGGGTCGTCGGCCAGCGCCGGCTCCAGGATCTCCAGCGCCTCCACCGGGAAGCGCCGCGAGAGCAGGTCATGGGCCGTCCGGTAGGCCACCTCGTGGGCGCTCTGGCCCGGGAAGACGACAGCCGGGGCTACGTACTCGAACTCTTCGTTCTCCGTCATCACACCCTCCGAACGTGATACCCCCACGCGGTATTCCATCCGCACCCGCCTTGGGAGCACCATTGTGACGGTTAGGAGGTGAACGCGCATGCACGCATCAGTAGGTGACCACCTCGTCGTCATGGGCCCACACGTCGGCGACCACACGCGAGAGGCCGAGATCATCGAGGTCAGCCACCCCGACGGCAGCCCGCCCTACCTCGTACGCTGGAGCGACAGCGACCACGAGTCGCTCGTCTTCCCCGGTCCGGATGCCCACATCGAGCCCGCCGCCCACTAGACTTTTACTGCGGACGGGCTGGCCGGGCGATCGCGTCGTAGAGATACGTCGAGGAAAGTCCGGGCTCCACAGGACAGGGTGGTGGCTAACGGCCACCCGGGGTGACCCGCGGGACAGTGCCACAGAGAACAGACCGCCTCTACCCTCCAGGTAGCGGTAAGGGTGAAACGGTGGGGTAAGAGCCCACCAGTCCTCGTGGTGACACGAGGAGCTAGGTAAACCCCACCCGGAGCAAGACCAGACAGCGTACGACGGTGTTAGTTCACTGGGAGGGCGGTCCGCCCGAGTGCGCGGGTAGGTTGCTAGAGGCCATCGGCAACGATGGCCCGAGATGGATGGTCGCCGACTACAGAACCCGGCTTACAGGCCAGCCCGTCCGCTTCACCCTTGGTCCCCGATTCCGAGGAACCTGTATCTCGGCCCTCCTCCCCTGTCGCGAGATCCCGCTACGGTCCTTGGGCAGCACACGCGCCCAAGCGGCTCATACGACGAGGCCGCAGGAGGGAGCAGCGTCGTGGCAGGCCTCCTCGGTCGACTCGGGGGCTTCTGTGCCCGGCACAGCCTTCTCGTCATCGGCGCCTGGGCCCTGGTGCTCGTCACCGTGGTCTTGGCCGTCTCGAGCCTCGGCGCCAAGACCAGCAACGACCTCGCGCTGCCCGGCACCGGCAGCCAGGAGGCGAAGGACCTGCTCTCCGACCGGTTCCCGCCCCAGCAGAACGGCGTCAACCCGATCGTCTTCCACGTGAGCAAGGGGAAGCTGACCGACTCCGCCAACAAGCAGGCAGTCGACGACGCGGTGAAGGAGATCGGCAAGCAGCCGCACGTCCACAGCGTCACCAACCCGCTGAGCAGCGACGGACAGACCGCCGGCCTGCTGTCGAAGGACGGCCGGACAGCCTTCGCGCCGGTGCTGATGGACGTCGGGTCCGGCGACCTGACGGAGAGGATCGCCGGCGACGTCCTGGACGCCACCCACCCCGCACAGGACGCGGGCATCACCACCGCGGCCGGCGGCTCCATCGGCTCGACGCTGTCGACCGACGAGTCCAGGACCAGCGAGGTCGTCGGGATCATCGCGGCGATGATCATCCTCAGCCTGGTGCTCGGGAGCCTGGTGGCGATGGGTCTGCCGATCATCACCGCCGTCCTCGGGCTCGGCGTCGCCCTGGCCACCGTCGGTCTGGTCGGCCACCTCCTCGCGATCCCGTCCGCCGGGCCGACCCTGGCCACCATGATCGGCCTCGGCGTGGGCATCGACTACGCCCTCTTCCTGATCACCCGCCACCAGGATCAGATGCGCGACGGGATGCCGATCCGCGAGTCGATCGCGCACGCGGTGGCGACGTCCGGCAGCGCCATCGTCTTCGCTGGCTGCACCGTCGTGGTGGCCCTCCTCGCGCTGGGCGTGGCCGGCATCCCGCTGGTCTCCGCGCTCGGGTACGCCTCGGCCATGGCCGTGGTGGCCGCCGTCCTGGTGGCGATCACCCTGCTGCCTGCGTTCCTGGGACTGCTGGGCCACCGGATCCGCTGGGCCTCGCTGCCGGCGTTCATGCGTCCGGGACGTCGGCGCGACCAGGGCGTGTGGGCGAGGTGGGCCGGAGTCGTCCATCGCCACCCGTGGGTGGTCGCGGGCGTCTCGCTCGCGGCCCTGGTGCCACTCATCATCCCGGTGTTCAGCCTCGAGCTCGGCCAGGAGGACGTCGGCGCCACCTCGAAGGAGACGACCGAACGGCAGGCGTACGACCTGATCAGCGCGGGCCTGGGCGTCGGTTACAACGGTCCGCTTCAGGTCGCCTCGTCCCTCGATCCGCCTGCGGCCCCGAGCGACGATTACACCCAGAAGTACGACGAGGCGATGTCGCTCAAGTCCGACCTCGAGAAGAAGCAGAAGGAGCTGCCCGAGCAGCAACAGCAGCTCGAGGACGAGCAGGCACAGCTGGAAGCCGAGCAGGCGTCCCTGGAACAACAGAGCGCGCAGCTGCAGGCGCAGCAGGTCGCCCTCGAACAGCAGGCCGACGCGCTGCGCGGAGAGCAGGCGAACCTCGAACGGCAGGCCGACCGGCTCCGCGCCGAACAGCGGACCCTCGAGGCCGAGCAGGCACGCCTCGAGGCCCGCAGGGACCAGCTGCGGCGCGAGGCGCGACGACTGGCGGTGCAGGCCCGGCCGCTCGTCCGGGAGCTCGTACGGCTCCGGGCCCACGAGCGCGTCCTGGAACGCCGCATCGCCCGCGCCGAGCAGGACGGCGACGAGGCCCGAGTGGAACGGTTGCAGGCCCGCCTCGACGCGGTGGAGGCCGAGCAGGCCGCCGTCCAGAAGAAGCTGGCGCCGCTGGAGCAGGAGGCACGCGGTCTCGCCCGACAGGCACGCCGGCTGCAGGCGCAGGCACAGCGCCTCCAGCAACAGGCCGACACGCTGCAACGACAGGCCGACTCGCTCACCCGGCAGAAGGCCGAGCTGGAGCGTCAGGCAGCCTCGCTGCAGGCCCAGGGCGACGAGCTCCAAGCGCAGGCCGCCTCACTGCGCCGCCAGGGGGACGCATTGGAGCAGCAGGCGCAGGAGCTCCAGCAGAAGGCCGACGATCTCAAGGCTGAGCAGCAACAGGCCCAGCAGGAGCAGAAGGAGGCCGAGCAACTGCAGGACGAGCTCACCAAGATGATGACCGCGGCGGGAGGCGACGCACGCGGCACCGACCTCCGCGTGGTGAACCTGCAGGACGGTCTCTCGGGCACCAACGGGGTCGCGACCCTCACCCCGCCGCAGATCAACAAGAAGGGCGACGTCGTCCTCCTCTCCGCCGTGCCGACGACCTCCCCCGCCTCGGACGACACCGCCGACCTCGTCGGGCACGTCCGCGACTCCGTGCTGCCGAAGACGAACAAGGACGGGGGCATCACGTCGTACGTCGGCGGCTACACGGCGTCCTACGTCGACCTGGCCTCCCTCATCTCGGCCCGGCTGCTGCTCGTCATCGGGACCGTGATCCTGCTCGGCTTCCTGTTGCTGATGGTGGCCTTCCGCTCGCTGCTCATCCCGCTCCAGGCAGCGGTGACCAACCTGCTCTCGGCGGCCGCCGCGTTCGGCGTCCTCACCGCAGCGTTCCAGTGGGGCTGGGGCATCGACCTGCTCGGCATCGACACGGCGTCGTCGACGGTGCCGATCGCCAGCTACGTACCCCTGATGATGTTCGCTGGCCTGTTCGGGCTCTCGATGGACTACGAGGTGTTCCTCGTCAGCCACGTCCAGCAGCACGTCCACGAGGGGGCCGAACCCCGGCAGGCGGTCCACTCGGGGCTGGTCTCCAGCGCCCGGATCACCACGGCCGCGGCCCTCATCATGGCGTCGGTGTTCGCCAGCTTCATCCTCGACCTCGACCCGACGATCAAGCAGTTCGGCGTCGGCCTCTCCGTCGCCGTGCTGCTCGCGGGCATTCTCGTGGTCACCCTTGCGCCGGCAGCGCTGGTGATCTTCGGACGCGCTGCCTGGTGGCTGCCCCGGTGGCTCGACAAGGTTCTCCCCCACATCTCGATCGAGGGCGAGCCGGCGCCGCCGGCCGGGACTCCGGACGTCCCGGAGTCGTCGCCCCGTCATCGGAGCGACAAAGGCACTGGGGTGTCGTCCGAGCGGTGATCGGCGGCCAGGGCCGTGGACCGCGGCGGCGGGACAATCTGGTTAACTTGGTTAACCGCTTGACCAGTGAGGCGCGTCACATCTACGATTCCTTGCGTAACCGGTTAACCAATAGATGAGGTGCCATGAGTCAGCAGGGGTTCTACCGACCGCAGGAGGCATGGGTAGGAGATGTCATCCCGTGGCAAGAGAACGGAGCCTTCCATCTCTTCTACCTGCGCGAGACTCGCCTGAATCCGGCCGAAGGCATGCCATGGCACCGCGTGGTGACGGACGATCTCGTCTGCTTTCGCGAGCTCGGCGAAGCCATCGCATCGAACGGTCCCTCGGCCGCTGACTTCAACATCTACACCGGCAGCATCGTGCTCGGCCCGGATGGCACCCATCACGCCTTCTACACCGGCCAGAACCCCGCCAACACAGGCACGGATGGTCGGCCGCTGCAGCTGGTCATGCACGCCACGAGCCACGACGGCATGCAGACCTGGCAGCGGCATCCAGGCGAGACGTTCGGCGCCACCGACGGCTACGAGACCGGCGACTGGCGCGACCCCTTCGTCTTCTGGGACGAGGAAGCCCAGCTGTGGCGGATGCTGATCACCGCACGCCACGCGAGGGGACCGGCGCGGCGACGTGGCGTGATCGCGCAGTGCCTCTCGCGCGATCTGGCGCGCTGGGAGCCGGCCGCGCCCTTCTGGGACCCGCAGCGATACGTCGCGATGGAGTGCCCCGAGGTCTTCCAGTGGGGCGAGTGGTGGTATCTCGTGTACTCCGAGTTCAGCGACGCCTTCACCACTCGCTACCGCATGTCGCGCAGCCAGCACGGCCCGTGGATCGTCCCGGAGCACGACACGCTCGACGGACGCGCCTTCTACGCCGCCAAGTCGGCGAGCCGCGACGGTCGGCGCTTCTTCTTCGGCTGGATCGCCTCCCGAGAGGGATCCAGCGATGACGGCGCATGGCAGTGGGCCGGCACGATGTCGGTGCTCGAGGCCGACCAGCGCGAGGACGGAACCCTCGCGTTCCACCCGACCGCTGCATTGCGCGAGACGTTCGACGCCGAGATCGGTGGTGTCGGGATCGATGCGGGCACTGTCCTGAGCTCCCCTGACGGCTACGCAGTCGAGGTGACCCAGGCCGAGACCCCGAGCGCCTTCCGGTCCGTTGTCAGGTTCGACATCGCCGACGGCACGACCGAGTGCGGTCTGCTGCTGCGCGCGAGCGCCGATGGGGACGAAGGCTATGTGCTTCGTCTCGAACCGAAGCGTGGCCGTCTCGTCCTCGACCGCTGGCCGCGCCGGAGCACGGGCACCGAGCAGTGGCAGATCTCCGGCGACGTACCGTTCGCGCTCGAGCTGGAGCGTCCCTGCCGGATCGAGCCCGGCGTGCACGAGCTCGATGTCATCGTCGACGGCGATCTCTGCGTGGCGACCCTCGACAACGCGACCGTGCTGAGCACTCGGATCTACGACCGGCCGACGGGCCACCTCGGCGTCTTCGCCGGCGAAGGCACGGTCACCGTCGACACCTTCACCGTGTTCGCCCGCGCCGAGCGCGGTCCCGAGCCCACCGTCTCGAACCACGATCTGATCGCTGCCGCAACCTGATCCCCTCTCCCCCGTTCGGCCCTACCGACTCAGCCCACTTCCGACCAAGTCAACGGAGACCAACAATGCCCATGACCATCCCCAAGACGGCCCTGTGTGCCGCCCTGACCGCCGCCGCGCTCGCGCTCACCAGCTGCTCGGGCACAGCTGGCAGCGCGGACCCCACCGACATCGATCCCGAGGGCAAGGTCGAGCCTCGCGAGATCTCCTGGCTGCTCTCGCGCCCGGCCGACGGCGGGGTGATCACGGCGATGGAGCAGATCGCCGAGGAGTACGCCAAGGACCACCCGGGGTTCTCCCTCAACCTGATCACGACTCCCGACCGTCCCTCCTACATCCAGAAGTACGAGACGCTCGCCGCAGCCAACAAGCTGCCCGAGCTGTTCGACACCGATGCGACGCCGTTCGCCCAGAAGCTCGCCGACCAGGGCCGCATGCTCGACGTCGAACTGTTGCTGAAGGACCTCGGACTTGCCGAGGACTATCGCGAGGCAGCGCTGAACTACCAGCGGTTCGACGACGGCTCCCTCTACATGGTGCCGTTCGAGTTCCAGCTCGAGTTCTTCTGGTACAACTCCGCTCTCCTCGACCGCGCGAACGTCGAGGTCCCCAAGACGCTCGACGACTTCCCCCAGCTGTGCAAGGACCTGCGAGCCGCAGGTGTCACCCCGATCGCCCTCGACGGGCAGGACCAGTGGCCGCTGGAACGCTACCTGGCCTACTACCCGTTCCGGATGGCCGGTCCGGAGTACGTCCAAGACCTCAAGAACGGCAAGGCGAAGTTCGCCGACCCCGCCGGCCGAGCCGCAGCCGAGTGGCTCTACGACCTGGGCCAGGCCGGATGCTTCCAGGAGGACTTCTCCTCGACCGGGTACGCAGACGCGCAGGGCCTGTTCACGTCGGGGAAGGCCGCGATCTACAACATCGGGACCTGGGAGCTCGCGAATCTCGCGACGGATGCGCTCGACCCGGCTGTGCGTGAATCGGTCGACTACTTCACCCTGCCGACGGTCGACGGTGCCGTCACCGACGACAACGCGTACGTCACTCCCTCAGGCATCGGCATGGCGGTCAACGCGGAGACCTATGACCCGCTGGTGCGCGACTTCCTCGCCTACGCCCTCGAGCGCTATCCGGAGATGTACGCCTCGACTGGTGCGCTCTCTCCCACCACGAACGTCGAGACCTCGATCTCCGAGAACGCGACCGACCTCTACCCCAAGGCCGTGAAACAAGCCGACGAGGTCGGTGCCGACAGCGCGATGCCCTGGGACACCCAGCTCGACCCCGCCACGAACACGCGCCTGCAGCAGGAGCTGACACTGCTCGTCCAGGGAGACATCGAGCCGGACGAGTTCATCGAGACGATGGACGCGACCCTGGCGGAGAACAGCGATGGCTGACCTCGCGCAAGCCAGGCCCGGCGCGGGCCGTTCGGGTCCGCGCAGACGCCGGAGCCCAGTGGCGACGTCGATGCTTCCGCGTCGGTCTCGGCTCTCGGTGGCGGTCTTCTTGATCCCTCCGCTGCTGCTGTACGGCGTCGCGGTGCTGCTTCCGATCGTTCAGTCCTTGTTCCTCAGCCTGTTCAGCTGGGACGGCATCACGGAGATGAAGTTCGTCGGCCTCGACAACTACGTCAAGATGTTCGCCCGCGACGATGTCTTCTGGACGGCGTTCGGCAACGCGCTCGGCTACCTGGTGATCTGCCTGGTGCTGCAGCTCGGTGGCGCCCTCGCCGTAGCGGCGCTCCTGACAGCGCTGCCAAGGGCCAGGGAGCTGGTGAAGACGCTCTACCTGCTCCCTGCTGTCATCTCGACGGTCGCGATCGCGTTCCTCTTCCAGCGGATCTACTCCTTCGACCCGGTCGGCCCGCTCAACCAGCTGCTCGCCTGGGTCGGTCTCGAGAGCGCACAGACCGCTTGGCTCTCGAACGTGAACACGGTCCTCGCAGCCGTCTCCGTTCCCGAGGGCTGGCGCTTCACCGGGCTCTACATGCTCATCGTGTACGCGGCACTGATCGCCGTGCCCCGCGAGCTCGAGGAGGCAGCGCGACTCGACGGCGCATCCTGGTGGCAGACGTTCTGGCGTATCCGGTTCCCCTACATCCGCCCGGTGTGGATCACGACCACGGTCATGGCGACGACCTTCGCGCTGCGCGGGTTCGACATCCCCTACCTGCTGACGAACGGCGGCCCGGGACAGTCCTCCGAGCTGCTCACGACGTACATGTACAAGACCGCCTTCGTGCACACCGACTACGGCTATGCCAGCGCGATCTCCGTCTTCATCGTCGTGGAGTGTCTGGTCGCGGTCGGCCTCATCTTCCTGCTGCTTCGTCGAAGGGACGACTCGTGACCACCCCCGTGCTCACCCGACCGCCGAAGGCCGGCGTGCCGACCCCGCCCAATGCCCGCGCGACGGCACGACCGCCAAGACTCCGTCTGCAGCGCGCGCTCCTCACGCTCACGATCGTGCTCATCGTCATCGTGCAGGTCTACCCGCTGCTGTGGCTCTTCCTGACAAGCTTTCGCACCGCCGCGGACTTCACCGGTGGCAGCCCGTTCGCACTGCCCTCGGACTACACCCTGGACAACTACACACGAGCCTTCGCGACCGGCAACCTGTGGCTGAACATCCTCAACAGCTTCATCGTCACAGCGGGGGCGAGCCTGCTGATCGTCGTCGCGGGAATGATGGCCGCATACGCCCTGCAGGTGCTCGGGTTCCGGTTCAGCGGCGTCGTACGCTCCTTGTTCCTGCTCGGCATCGTCGTGCCGGTGCAGATCGCGCTGGTGCCGCTGTTCATCGACTACTCCCAGATCGGGCTCCTCGACACCCATCTGTCGATGATCATCCCGCTGGCCGCGTTCTCGCTCCCGATGGCCGTCTACCTGTTCTCGTCGTTCTACGAATACATCCCCCGCGAGCTGTACGAGGCCGCGTCGCTCGACGGCGCCGGGCCGTACCGGATCTTCGCGCAGATCACCTTCCCGCTCTCCGCGAACACGATCATTACGGTCGTACTCGTGAACAGCATCTTCATCTGGAATGACTTCATCTTCGCGAACACCTTCGTGCTCTCCGACGGGCTCAAGACCATCCCGCTCGGTCTGCAGAACTACATCGGGGCAATGGGCAACACCGACTGGACTGCCACGTTCGCAGCCGTCTGCGTGACCGTGACGCCGCTGCTGCTGGTCTTCCTCGTCCTCAACAAGGCGATGATCCAGGGCCTCGAGAGCGGGGCGACCAAGGGATGAGCACCTCCGAACCTGAGCCCAACAAGGTTGGCTCGAATGTGACGATGCGGGACGTCGCCAAGGCCGCGGGCGTATCGGTCGCGACCGTTTCCCACGTCGTCAACAACAAGCCCGGGGCGCGTATCGGCGATGACGCCAGGCGCAGGGTGCAGGAGGCCGTCACAGCACTCGGCTACCGGCCCAACGCCCTGGCCAAGACCTTGTCACGTGGCGGCTCACGATTCATCGGCCTGGTCGCGGACGCGATCGCGACCACCCCGTTCGCCGGCCAGATCATCCACGGCGCGCAGGATGAGGCCTGGGCCCACGGCTACGTGCTGCTCGTTGCCAACACCGACGGCAACGAAGCAGCCGAGAACGAGGCCATCGCGATGATGCTCGAGCACCAGGTGCGGGGCATCCTCTACTCGAGCTGGTACCACCGCGAGATCGTCGTGCCCGAGATGTTGCACCAGACCGACACCGTGCTCGTCGACTGCTTCGCCGAGGGCAGCGGACTGCCCGCCGTGGTGCCGGACGAGGAGCAGGGCGGCAGGACTGCGACCGAGGAGCTGCTGGCCGCGGGCCATCGCCGGATCGCTTTCATCAACACGACGACACCTTCGCCGGCCCAGAGCGGTCGCCTCGCCGGATACCGCAGCGCTCTGGAGGCAGCCGGCATCGACTTCGACGAGTCCCTCGTGTTCCCGGCCGAACCTGCCCAGGAGGGCGGGTACGCCACCGCACCCCGAATCGTCGAGTCGAAGGCCACAGCCGTCTTCTGCCACAACGACCGCGTGGCAATGGGCCTCTACGACGGGCTGCGCGAACACGGGCTGAGCATCCCGGGCGACATCGCAGTCATCGGGTTCGACAACCAGGACGTCATCGCCGCTCACCTGCGCCCCCCACTGTCGACCGTCGCGCTTCCGCACTACGACCTCGGTGCTGCCGGCGTCCGGGTGCTCCTCGGCATCGAGTCGTCGGCCACCGGCGAGCAGCTGATGCGCGTCACCTGCCCGTCCGTCCCACGTCAGTCGATCTGAGGAGAGCGATGTCCGACGTGCCCGTCGTGCCCAGGCCGACCTTCCACTTCACCCCGCGGCGCAACTGGATGAACGACCCCAACGGACTCGTCCACGACGGCGGTCGCTGGCACCTCTTCTACCAGTTCAATCCCGAGGGCTCAGAGTGGGGAAACATGAGCTGGGGGCACGCGACCAGCACCGATCTGCAGCACTGGACCGAGCACCCGGTCGCACTGCGGTTCCGCGACGGCGAGCAGATCTTCTCGGGCTCGATCGTCTCGACCCCGACCGAGGGTGGCACCGAGCTGACTGCGTACTACACCAGTGCCTACGCAAACGGCCGTCAGGCCCAATCGCGAGCGACCAGCAACGACGGCGGTTTCACCTGGGAGCTCGACGCCGACAACCCGGTGCTCGACCGCGGCACGAGTGCATTCCGAGATCCAAAGGTCATCCGCTACACCGACGAAGCGGGACGGCTTCGCTGGATTCTGCTCGCGGTCGAGGCAGAGGACCGACAGGTGCACTTCTACACCTCGGACGACCTCCGCTCGTGGGAGCACGCAAGTGCCTTCGGTCCGTTGGGCCCGACCGGCGTCGTCTGGGAGTGCCCGGATCTCGTACGACTGCCGCTCGACGGCGATCCCGATGACATGCGCTGGGTCCTGATCCTCAGCACCAACCCGGTCGGTGACAACGCGGATCGCGACGGTTCCTCGATGAGCTACGTCGTCGGCAGCTTCGACGGGACCAGGTTCACCACAGACTCCGCAGAGCTCGTCCGCCTCGACAGCGGCCGCGACTTCTACGCAGGGGTCACCTTCGACAATGCCCCACAAGGCGCCGCCATCATGGTCGGCTGGATGAGCAACTGGCGTTACGCAGAAGCATTTCCCTCCACACCGTGGAAGGGCGCGATGTCGCTGCCGCGACAGCTCGCTCTGCACACCGTCCGGGGTCGACCCCGGCTCGTCCAGAGGCCTCCCTCGTTCCTTCTCGAGCAACTCACCCGGGCGGAGCCCACGGTGGTCCTCGCCGAGCAGCCGGTCGAGGTCTCTCTCAGCGGTCACAGCGTGCTCGACCTGCGGTGGGATCCGGACACCACAGGGGCTGTCAGCGTACGCCTGCAGGGTGATGCCGACGCGTGCGTCGAGCTGGAGCACTCGGGAGGAACGCTCCGGCTCACCCGCCGCGGTGCCGCGGCCGAGGCGGTGCATGCCGACTTCCCCTCGACGAGCGTCACCGAGGTGGGGACCGGAGGTCCGGTCCAGCTGCTTCTCAGCCTCGACGGACCGCTGCTCGAGATCTTCGCGAACGACGGCGAGGCGACTGTCTCGAACCTTGTCCCCCTCGGCCGCGGACCCATCGCCGCGACCGTCTACACCGAGCGCCTGGGATCAGTCGCGTACACCGCTGTCGACGTCGTGAGCGACGAGTCGGCGCCGGCGACACACCCCGCTCTGCAGGATCACCCCGCAACCGCACTGTGACAACAGCCGATGTGCCCGACTCATCGGGCCGAGCCGAAGGAGTCATCATGCCCCACCCCATCTCACGACGCAGTCTGCTGCAAGGCGCCGGCGCCGGTTCGCTCGCGTTCTTCGCGGTGCACGCCACACCGATCGCCGCGCACGCCGCGGCGCAGACGTCACTTCGGGCGGTCTACCACATGACGCCTCCCTCGGGATGGCTCTGCGACCCGCAGCGCCCGGTCACCACTCGCGGTGCCTACCAGCTCTACTACCTGCACTCGACGCAGAACAACGGCCCCGGCGGCTGGGACCACGCGACGACGACCGACGGTGTCGCCTTCACCCACCACGGCACCGTGATGCCCCTTCAGCCCGACTTCCCGGTGTGGTCCGGGTCGGCCGTCGTCGACACGGCGAACACGGCCGGATACGGCGCCGGAGCCGTCATCGCGCTCGCGACGCAACCCACCGACGGCATCCGCAAGTATCAGGAGCAGTATCTCTACTGGTCGACCGACGGCGGCTTCACCTTCACCCCCCGGCCCGATCCGGTGATCGTCAACACCGACGGCCGCACCGCGACAACACCCGCCGAGATCGAGAACGCCGAGTGGTTCCGGGACCCGAAGGTCCATTGGGACGCAGCCCGCGGCGAGTGGGTGTGCGTGATCGGCCGGGCACGGTACGCAGCCTTCTACACCTCCTCGAACTTGATCGACTGGCAGCTGAAGCGCAACTTCGACTACCCGAACCACGCCCTCGGCGGCATCGAGTGCCCTGACCTGTTCGAGATGACCGCGAACGACGGCACCCGACACTGGGTGCTCGGCGCCAGCATGGACGCCTACAGCATCGGGCTGCCGATGACGTACGCCTACTGGATGGGCACCTGGAACGGCGAGGAGTTCATCGCGTACGACCTCACCCCACAGTGGCTCGACTGGGGTTGGGACTGGTACGCCGCGGTCACCTGGCCCGCCGTAGATGCTCCGGAGACCAAGCGCCTCGCCATCGCCTGGATGAACAACTGGAAGTACGCCGCACGGGACGTGCCGACCGATGCCTCCGACGGCTACAACGGACAGAACTCGATCGTGCGCGAGCTGCGTCTCGAGCGGCAATCGGGCGGGTGGTACTCCCTGCTCAGCAGCCCCGTGAGCACACTCTCGGACTACGTGACAGCTACCACGACTCTGGGAGACCGCACGGTCGACGGCAGCCTCGTGCTCCCCTGGAACGGACGGGCCTACGAGCTCGAGCTCGACATCTCCTGGGACACCGCCACCAACGTCGGTGTCTCCGTCGGGCGCTCCGCCGACGGCTCACGGCACACCAACATCGGCAAGTACGGGGCCGAGATCTACGTCGATCGAGCCCCCTCCGATCTCGCCGGGTACTCACTGGCGCCCTACACACGAGCGGCCGGGCCGATCGACGCCGCCGCACGATCAGTGCACCTGCGGATCTTCGTCGACACCCAGAGCGTCGAGGTGTTCGTCAACGCCGGCCACACCGTGCTCTCCCAGCAGGTGCACTTCACCGAGGGCGACACCGGCATCTCGCTCTACACCGACGGCGGGCCAGCAGACTTCACCGGCATCACCATCCGCCAACTCCGGAGCATCGGCTGACTCGATTGCCGTCCGACCTCATTGATCGAGGTTTCGGACAGCAATGCCTTCCAGCGCCCTCTTGACTGCCTTCTCCACGGCGGAGGCTGGAACGCCGGCGGGAACGACGAGCATCCCGATGGATGCCTCGCTCTCGTCGGCGAAGGTGCGATGGACCGCGGCCAGTGCCTGCTCGATCTCCCGCTGCGGGTCGGCGCACTCCCGCCGGAGCCATCGGCGAAGTACGCGGTTGTGTGCCGCGACGACTGCCGCTGCCGTCATCTCGGCGCGGAGCTCGGCCTCGGGCGAGGCGTCGGCCCAGTGACTCAGGTATCGACGGAAGAGGCGCTGGTAGCGGGCGCCGCTCACCAGCTCACGCTCCCGAAGCGCCGACACGGTGGAGGTCAGCCCATAGCGCTCCCGCGCACGCTCGCCCTCCGCGACGTAGTGGAACAACACGATCTTGACCGCGTCGGTGACGGCAGCAAGGCCCGCGTCGGCGGGCGATGAACGCAATCGCTCTTCGACCCGGCCGAGAATCTCATCGTGGTCGGGGAAGATCACCGCTTCCTTGGACCCGAAGGAGCGGAAGAAGGTGCTGCGGCTGACGCCGGCCTCGGACGCGATGTCGTCGACGGACGTGGTCGCGTACCCCTGGATCCCGAACAGGCGGAACGCCGCATCCGAGATCTCGTCACGCGCTGCTGCCATCACTCTCCCTTTTGGATCGTTCCCTGGACATCATGCCGTATGACACTTAGTCTCATTCATTGACACTGAAGTTCACAAGGAGTCCCGTTGAGCGCCGAGCCCACCACCGCACCCGATTCCTCGGGCGCCGAGATCGATCTGCACACGACTGCCGGGAAGCTGGCCGAGCTGGAGCGTCGTCTTGACGAGGCTGTCCATGCTGGTTCTGCCAAGGCGGTGGAGAAGCAGCATGCGAAGGGTCGTCAGACCGCGCGGGAGCGGATCGAGATGCTGCTCGATGAGGGCTCCTTCCAGGAGGTCGACGAGCTCGCCCGGCACCGGTCGGTGGCGTTCGGGTTGGAGAAGAACCGGCCCTTCGGGGATGGTGTGGTCACCGGGTACGGCACCATCGATGGGCGTCAGGTGTGTGTGTTCTCCCAGGACTTCACCGTCTTCGGTGGCTCGCTGGGTGAGGTCTATGGCGAGAAGATCACCAAGATCATGGACCTGGCGATCAAGACCGGGTCCCCGCTGATCGGGATCAACGAGGGCGCCGGCGCCCGGATCCAGGAAGGCGTGGTCTCCCTGGGGCTGTATGGGGAGATCTTCAAACGCAACGTCCACGCGAGCGGGGTGATCCCGCAGATCAGCCTGATCATGGGCAACTGCGCCGGCGGCCACGTCTACTCCCCCGCGGTCACCGACTTCGCCATCATGGTCGACAAGACCTCGGGCATGTTCATCACCGGCCCCGACGTGATCAAGACCGTCACCGGTGAGGACATCACCATGGAAGAGCTCGGCGGCGCCCTGGCCCACAACTCCAAGTCCGGGGTGGCCCACTACATGGGCACCGACGAGGCCGACGCCATCGACTACGTCAAAGCCCTGCTGTCTTACCTCCCCTCGAACAACATGGAGGAACCCCCCGCGTTCGAGGAGGTCGCGGATCTGGAGATCTCTGATCTGGATCGGGAGCTGGACACCTTCATCCCCGATGGCGGGAACCAGCCCTACGACATGCACGAGGTCATCTCCCACATTGTTGATACCAATGACGACGGCGAGGGGGAGTTCCTCGAGGTCCAGCCGTTGTGGGCACCCAACATCATCATCGGCTATGCCCGTGTCGAGGGCCGCCCGGTCGGGATCGTGGCCAACCAGCCGATGCAGTTCGCCGGCTGTCTCGACATCGACGCCTCCGAGAAGGCCGCCCGCTTCGTGCGCACCTGCGACGCCTTCAACGTCCCGGTGATCACCTTCGTCGACGTCCCCGGGTTCTTGCCCGGCACCGACCAAGAACACAACGGCATCATCCGCCGCGGCGCGAAACTGATCTACGCCTACGCCGAGGCCACCGTCCCCCTGGTCACCATCATCACCCGCAAGGCCTACGGCGGCGCCTATGACGTGATGGGCTCCAAACACCTCGGCGCCGACATCAACCTGGCCTGGCCCACCGCCCAGATCGCGGTCATGGGCGCCCAAGGTGCGGCCAACATCGTCCACCGCCGCACCCTGGCCGAGGTCGAGGCCGCCGGTGGGGACGTCGAGGCCAAACGCGCCCAGCTGATCGATGAGTACGAGACCACCCTGGCCAACCCCTACATCGCCGCCGAACGTGGCTATGTCGACGCGGTCATCCCACCCCACGAGACCCGCGCCGAGGTCACCCGCGCGCTGCGTCTGCTGCGCACCAAGCGGGAGACCCTGCCCGCCAAGAAGCACGGGAACATCCCGCTGTGACCGCGCCCGAAGACCCGAAGGCTGAGCACAAGGCTGAGCAGAAGCCCTTGCTCAAGGTCATCGACCAGAACGCCACCCCCGAAGAGGTAGCCGCGATCGTGGCCGTCTTCTCAGCCCTGGGATCTGCCGGCGAGCCCCCGAAGAAGAAGCCGCGCTCCCTGTGGGCCACCCCGCAACTGCGTACCCCACTCCACCCCGGCCCCGGCGCCTGGCGCGCCAGCGCTCTTCCGAACTGAACGTCGTAGAAAGCAGAACACCGTGCCTGAACTGACAAAGGTCCTGATCGCCAACCGTGGTGAGATCGCTGTTCGAGTGATCCGTGCGTGCAAGGACGCCGGGATCGGCTCGGTCGCGATCTATGCGGACCCCGACCGTGACGCGCTGTTCGTGCGGCTGGCCGATGAGGCCTACTCCCTGGGTGGAGCCACCCCGGCGGAGTCGTACCTCTCCATCGAGAAGATCCTCGACGTCGCCCGTCAGTCCGGTGCGGACTCGGTCCACCCCGGCTACGGGTTCCTGGCCGAGAACGCCGACTTCGCCACCGCCGTGATCGAGGCCGGTCTGACCTGGATCGGCCCCTCGCCGGAGGCCATCGACGCCCTGGGGGACAAGGCCAAGGCCAAGCAGATCGCGCTCAAGGCGGGCGCCCCGTTGGCGCCGGGCCTCAAGGACCCGGTCAAGGACGCCTCCGAGATCGTCTCCTTCGCTCAGGAGTACGGCCTCCCGGTGGCGATCAAGGCGGTCTTCGGGGGCGGCGGTCGTGGCCTGAAGGTGGCCCGGACCCTGGAGGAGATCCCCGACCTCTACGAATCCGCGGTCCGTGAGGCCGTGGGTGCCTTCGGGCGTGGTGAGTGTCTGGTGGAGAAGTTCCTCGACAAACCCCGCCACGTCGAGACCCAGTGCCTCGCCGACACCCACGGCAACGTCGTCGTGGTCTCCACCCGTGACTGCTCCCTGCAGCGCCGCCACCAGAAACTGGTCGAGGAAGCCCCCGCACCGTTCCTGAGCGAGGAGCAGAACAAGCGCCTCTATGAGTCCTCCAAGGCGATCCTGCGCGAGGCCGGCTACGTCGGCGCCGGCACCTGTGAGTTCCTCGTCGCCGCCGATGGCACCATCTCCTTCCTCGAGGTCAACACCCGCCTCCAGGTCGAACACTGCGTCTCCGAGGAAGTCACCGGCATCGACCTGGTCCGCGAGATGTTCCGCATCGCCGCCGGCGAAGAACTCGGCTACGACGACCCCGAGGTCCGCGGCCACTCCATCGAGTTCCGCATCAACGCCGAAGACGGCGGCAACAACTTCATGCCAGCCCCCGGCACCCTCACCCAATGGGCACCCCCCGCCGGCCCCGGGGTCCGCCTCGACGGTGGCTATGAGAAGGGCGAGACCATCCCGGGCGCCTTCGACTCGTTGATCGCCAAGCTGATCGTCTCCGGCCGCGACCGCACCCAAGCACTCGAACGCTCACGCCGCGCGCTGGAGGAGTTCCAGGTCGACGGGATGCCCACCGTGATCCCCTTCCACCAAGCCGTCGTCACCGACCCCGCCTACACCGCCGAGAACGGCTCCTTCGAGGTCTACACCACCTGGATCGAAACCGACTTCGACAACCAGATCACCCCCTACGCCGGTGCCGCCGGTGAACCCGCCGAAGACAGCGAGCGGCAGACCGTCGTGGTCGAGGTCGGCGGCAAACGCCTCAACGTCTCCCTACCCGCCGGACTCGGCGGCCTCACCACCGGCGGCGGCGCGGCGGCGAAGAAGCCCAAGCGGTCCGCGAAGAAGGCCGGCGCAGCCGCCTCCGGCGACTCCGTCACCTCCCCGATGCAGGGCACCATCGTCAAGATCGCCGTCGAAGAAGGCCAAGAGGTCGCCGAGGGCGACGTCGTGGTGGTCATCGAGGCCATGAAGATGGAACAGCCCCTCAAGGCCCACAAGACCGGCGTCGTCACTGGCCTGAACGCCACTGTGGGCGAGACCGTCGCCAACGGCGCGGTCATCGCCGAGATCAAGTAGCTGGCTGGACCTGTGATGACACCAGCGCCTGCGACTCTCCCCAGGCCCCAGTCACGCGGCAACGTGAGCATGCAGTGGCTGGCGACAGCGCCGCAGACACAGCCGCGGCACTCTCGCCACCGACTGCCATGGGGCACCGTCCACATCCGAAGGAACGGCTCCCAGCGAACGGCCTGCGGAGAACCGACAGCGCTCTGGTACACCTTCTGGGAACTCCCCGTCGACATGACGTCTCCCGAGACGTGCCGGTCCTGCGCGCACCATGCCGCCGGCGATCACAGGATCATGGGAGACGTCTGATGCGGATCATCATCATGGGTCCCCCGGGCGCTGGTAAGGGCACCCAGGCCAAGCACCTCGCCCAACACTTCGGCATCCCGGCCATCTCCACCGGCGACATCTTTCGCGCCAACGTATCGCTGGCCACTCCACTGGGCCTGGAGGCCAAGCGCTACCTGGACGCCGGCGAGTACGTGCCGGACGAGGTCACGAACAACATGGTTCGCGACCGGATCGCCGAGCCCGACGCGGCCAACGGCTTCCTTCTCGACGGCTATCCCCGCACGCTTGCACAGGTCGAGGAGCTCGACGGGATGATCAGCCCCGCCGGCCACGACCTCGACGTCGTCATCAGCCTCGTCGTCGACGAGGACGAGGTGGTCGAGCGGCTGCTGCAGCGTGCCCAGATCGAGGGCCGCGCCGACGACACCGAGGACATCATCCGCCGTCGCCAGGAGATCTACCTCGAACAGACCGCGCCACTCATCGACGCCTACCGCAGCCGGGGCCTCATCGTCGAGGTCGACGGCCTCGGCGAGGTCGATGAGGTCACCAAGCGGATCCTCGGCGCCTGCGACTCATCCGCAGACGCCATCTGCTGAGACGCGAACCGCGGCCGGGAACTCGTCCAGCTCAGTGCCCAGCGAGATCCGCGCGGGCCGGCCACGGATTGGCGGCGCAGCCGTCCAACCCCTTGGTCTGTTGCAGCATCACCGGGGCGAGCACGGCGTCGCCCGGGCACTCCACGTGCGGGTAACCGAGGGCGTGACCGGTCTCATGGTTGACCACGTACCGGCGGTAGTCCGTCAGGTTGTCGGCGTAGCTGTCGGCGCCGAAGTGCCACCGCCAGGCATTGAGTACGACATTGCTGCCGTTGCGACAGGACAGTCGGCCATCGGTGTCGAGCGGCGCACAGAGTGCGTCGGTGGTCTCGGGAGTGGCGAGAACGATCCGTAGGTCGGCGTGACCGTCGACGCGTACGAGCCGGTGCTTGGCCGCCCAGCCACGGTTGTCGGCGAGCGTGGTCTGGGCGAAGCGTGCGACCTCTTCGGCGGCGTAGGGCAGGCCCTCTTCCACCTCGACCCGGTACGTCGTCGCGTTCTCGATCGGGCTGGGTGGGGCGGCGGCGACGTCGAACCTGCCCGGCCCGCGCTCGGGTATCGACACGGACGATGCGGGTGGTCCGCTCGGTCGAGGCACGCGACCCTCGGCTACGGCGACCTCGCCGTTGGGCCCCTTGGTCCCTGGCGTCGGAGTGACCGAGGGCAAGGTGGAATCCGATACGACCGCGACGCGCTCGGTGCCATCGGTGGGGCGGCCGTCCCGCGCCATCGAGACCAGCGGGACGGCCACGGCCGTTCCCGTGAGGAGGACGGCGAGAACGGCGATGCCGCCTGTCGTACGTCTTCGACCTTTGCGGCGAGGTGCAGCTCGGTGCTTACTCATCGGCTCGCTGCGACGAGGCAAGCGCGCGCCCGCGTGTCCACGCCGCCGTCCGAAGCTCCTGCACGACCCAGATTCTAGGTGCCCCGACTGCACACCGGGGCCGGTATCGACCCGGTCGTGGCCGCCGCTAAAACCGCGTGGCACGGGTTGGGCGACCAGGCAGAGTAGTTCGTAGCACTCGCCGTACTCGACCTCCACCGTCAGGAGACGTGAGATGGACACGACCACTGCGATCGCCCGCTTCGACGAAGTCCGGGCCGACACCGAACGCCTCGCCGCACCCCTCTCCCCCGAGGACCAGACAGTCCAGTCGATGCCGGATGTCTCGCCGACCAAATGGCATCGCGCGCACGTGACCTGGTTCTTCGAGACATTCGTGCTGGCGGAGAACGAGCCCGGCTTCACACCGTTCCAGGACAAGTACTGGTTCCTCTTCAACAGCTACTACGAGCAGGTCGGGCCGCGGTACGCGAGGCCGATGCGTGGCGTGATCAGCCGCCCCGGCGCGTACGAGGTCGGCGACTACCGGCGCAACGTCGACGACCGGGTCAGGGACCTGCTCGACCGCGTGGACGAGGGCACGTTCGCCAAGCTCGCTCCAACCATCGAGCTCGGCTTCCACCACGAGCAGCAGCATCAAGAGCTGCTGCTGATGGACATCAAGCATGTGCTGTCGCTCAACCCGCTGCAGCCGACGTACGCCGGGCGTCCGGTCGCGGGTGACGGGACCGACCGGCTGGGGTGGGTCGACTTCGACGGCGGCCTGGTCGAGATCGGGTCCGAGGGTGGTGGGTTCTGCTTCGACAACGAGCTGCCACGGCATCAGCAGTGGCTGGAGCCGTACCGGCTCGCCGACCGGTTGATCACCAACGGCGAATGGCTGGACTTCATGGCCGACGGTGGCTACCGGCGTCCCGAGCTGTGGCTCTCCGACGGGTGGGCGCGGGTCAACGCCGAGGGCTGGGAGGCGCCCTTCTACTGGCGCGAGGCCGACGGAGAGTGGTTCGAGCACACCCTGCACGGCACGTCACCGCTCGATCCGGGACTGCCGGTCTGCCACCTGAGCCACTACGAGGCCGACGCGTACGCCACCTGGGCCGGCAAGCGCCTCCCGACCGAGGCCGAGTGGGAGCACGCCGCCCGGACGTACGAGGTGGCCGGCAACCTCGCCGACCGGGACAGCTTCCACCCACGCGCGGCCGGCCCCTCGACCGGCGGCCTGCGACAGCTCTTCGGAGACTGCTGGGAGTGGACGTCCTCGGCGTACCTGCCCTACCCGGGCTTCCACCCCGCCGCCGGCGCGATCGGCGAGTACAACGGAAAGTTCATGTCGAGCCAGATGGTGCTCCGTGGCGGCTGCGCGCTCACCCCGCCGGGACACACCCGTGCCTCGTACCGCAACTTCTTCCCGCCTGGTGCGCGCTGGCCGGTCACCGGCCTCCGGCTCGCCGACGACGGGCGTCGTGCGTGACCTGGTCGGCTGCCGTCACCTGTGCCCATCGCGGCATCCTCGGACCGCCCCAGACGCACGTCGACTGGGCCTGTGATCACAACTACTGCCCCGCTCCGCTGCAGGTCGGATCATGGACCGCCGCGGTCAGCGGCACCATCGACGACTCGTGGACGCTCATCCTCGACAAGGCGCAGCAGGAAAGCCTGCCGGTCGGCTCTGCCGTGGTCCAGATCGCCAACGAGATCGTGGTGGGCGGCTTCTCGGTTCTCCTCAGTGACGGGGAGGACCTCGCCCTGCTGACCGGCGACGAGGGCAGCCACCTGGTCGAGCCCGCGTCCTGGGAGTACGTCGTCAGCAACCGTCCGCTCGCCGGCGCTGCGTCCACCTCGATCCCGCCCCGCACCATCGGGGTCCTCAGCCCATGCGGACCCACCTGGTGGCGGCTCGACACACCGCTTCACAACCCGAAGGAGAACCTCGCGTGACCCTCGACAGCAACGGCCAGACCAGCACCAGCACACCAGCCGGGGGCAGGCTCACCACCCTGTTGACCGCCGAGGACCTGCGTCAGAGCCTTGCGGAGGACGCTCGCACCGGCTTGAGCGCGGCGCCGAAATGGCTTCCACCGAAGTACTTCTATGACCAGCGTGGTTCGGAGCTGTTCGAGGAGATCACCCGGCTGCCCGAGTACTACCCGACCCGCACCGAACGGGCGCTGCTGACCGAGCATGCGCGGGAGATCGCCGAGGCCTCCGACGCCGAGGTGCTCCTCGAGCTCGGATCCGGCTCCTCGGAGAAGACCCGGCTCCTGCTCGACGCGCTGACGCAGACCGGTCGGCTGACGACGTACGTCCCGGTCGATGTCAGCGCCAGCGCACTCACCCAGGCGATGGACGCTCTCGCCGAGGAGCGGCCCGGGCTCGCGCTGCACGGTGTCGTCGCCGACTTCGACCAGCATCTCGGGCAGCTTCCGACCCCAGGACGCCGGCTGATCGCGCTCCTCGGCAGCACGCTGGGCAACTACGACCGCCCCGGCCGCGAACGGTTCCTGGGATCGGTCGCCGACGCCATGCAGCCCGGGGAAGGTCTGCTGCTCGGGCTGGACCTGGTCAAGGACCCCGGCCAGCTGGTCGCCGCGTACGACGATTCCGCCGGCGTGACCGCCGAGTTCAATCTCAACGCGCTGCGCGTTCTCAACCGAAGCCTGGGCGCCGATTTCGACACCGACGGGTTCCGGCACCTGGCGCGTTGGAACACCGAGGAGGAGCGGATCGAGATGCGACTCGTCGCACAGGATTCCACCCGCGTGGAGCTGCGCGAGCTCGACCTCGTCATCAAGTTCGACGAAGGCGAAGAGCTCCTCACCGAGCTGTCCTGCAAGTTCCGCCGAAGCATCGCCGCACTCGAGCTCGCCGCGGCGGGATTCCGCGACCTTCGCTGGTGGGCCGATCCGGAGGAGGCGTACGCGCTCGTCCTGGCCAAGCGCTGAGCTCGTCCGGGTACTGCCAGTGCCTCCCTTGCCTCGAGACTCCCGCATACCGTGGTGCCATGACTGAAGTCGACCTGCGCTCGGAGATCCGGGAGTTCCTCAGCTCCCGGCGCGCCCGAATCACCCCTGAGCAGGCGGGTCTGCCCGCCTACGGCGGCAACCGACGCGTCAAGGGGCTGCGGCGCGAAGAGGTCGCGATGCTCGCCGGCGTCTCGGTCGACTACTACGTACGCATGGAGCGCGGCAGCCTCGCCGGGGCATCGGAGAGCGTGCTCGACGCGCTCGCCTCGGCGCTCCAGCTCGACGAGGCCGAGCGTGACCACCTCTTCGCCCTGGCCCGGGAGTCGGGCACCGGCAGCCGGCGGCGCAAGAAGACGGCCCCGGCCAACGTACGCCCGGTGCTCCAGCAGGTTCTGGACGCCATCACCGACGCCCCCGCCTGGATCCGCAACGGCCGCCACGACGTCCTCGCCATGAACCAGCTCGCGCGAGCGCTCTACTCCCCCGTCCTCGCCGACCCACGGCGCCCGGCCAACACGACACGGTTCGTCTACCTTCAGCCCGAAGCGGCCGAGGAGTTCTTCGTCGACTACGACCAGATCGCCCGTGACGCCGCCGCGATGCTCCGCCTCGAGGCCGGCCGCAACCCCCACGACAAGGCCCTCGTCGAGCTCGTCGGTGAGCTGTCCACCCGCAGCGAGCTGTTCCGCCAGCGCTGGGCCTCCCAGGACGTACGCTTCCACCGCAGCGGACGCAAGCGCCTCCACCACCCCGTAGTCGGCCAGCTCGACCTCGACTTCGAAGCGATGGAGCTCCCCTCCGAGCCCGGCCTCCAGCTCAACATCTACACCGCGGCCGCGGGCACCCCCACCGCCGACGCGCTCAAGCTCCTCGCCTCCTGGGCCGCTTCCCAGGATCAGCTCCCCACCGAGTCAGCCGTAGCGACCACGAACTGAACCACCGGCGGGACAGCATCAGCGTCGGCGTGCTGCCGGTGCGAGCTCGGCTTCGCCGTAGCTGTTGTCGTCGGGGTTGATGGTCACCCCGGGCGCGACGATCTGGTCCATCCGGTCCAGCACATCTGGGGTGAGGGATACCTCCGCGCCGGTGAGCTGGGACTCGAGCTGCTCCATCGTGCGCGGTCCGATGATCGCGGAGGTGACCGCCGGGTGGTTGATGACGAATGCGATGGCGAGGTCGATCAGGGTCATGCCGGCCTGCTCGGCAAGCTGTGCGAGCTGCTCGACGGCCTCCAGCTTCTGCTGGTTGGCCGGGCTGCTCATGTCGAAGCGCGCGCGAGGCCGCGCTGCCGATGTCGGAGCGGACGCGGCATCCTTGCGCCAGCGCCCGGACAACCAGCCGCCCGCCAGCGGGCTGTAGCTGAGGATGCCCATACCGTGGCGCTGGGCGGTGGGGAGCACGTCTGACTCGATGCCGCGGACC
Source organism: Nocardioides sp. NBC_00850 (assembly GCF_045207335.1). Taxonomy (NCBI): domain Bacteria; kingdom Bacillati; phylum Actinomycetota; class Actinomycetes; order Propionibacteriales; family Nocardioidaceae; genus Nocardioides; species Nocardioides sp. NBC_00850. Next base: position 3,071,268 of record NZ_CP108845.1, on the reverse strand, counting down.
AGGATCGAGTACGGCGGCTGCTCGGTGACGAACCGCTGCAGGTGGCGGTCGCGGGCGGTCCACTGGGCCTCGACGATCTGGCTGGCGGCGTACGAGGAAGATCCGATGTAGCGCACCTTTCCCTGCCGGACCAGGTCGGTGAGCGCACCCAGGGTCTCCTCGACATCGGTGACCGGGCTGGGGCGGTGCACCTGGTAGAGGTCGATGTGGTCGGTGTCCAGGCGTCGTAGCGAGTCCTCCACCGAGCGCATGATCCAGCGACGCGAGCCGCCGCCCTGGTTGGGGTCCTCGCCCATGGGCATGAAGAACTTCGTGGCAAGCACGACGTCGTCGCGCCGGCCCTTCAGCGCCTTGCCGAGGATCCGCTCGGACTCACCGGCGGAGTAGACGTCGGCTGTGTCGACGAAGTTGATCCCGGCGTCGAGCGCTCGGTGAATGATCCGGATCGAGTCGTTCTCGTCCTGGTTGCCCCACGGACCGAACATCATCGTGCCCAGGCACAGCGGGCTGACGGACACTCCGGTCCGTCCGAGCTGGCGGCGTTCCACGGTCAAGATCCCTCTTTCATCGGGTTCATCGGTGTCTTGGTGCTCACGGTGGGAGCCTTCCGACTGGTTCGGGAGTCCACGCTAGGCACCGCTGTCCACTTCAGGGAGGTCCTGCGAGTCCCCCGTTCGTCAGGGACTCCCTGCGTCCACCGAACCGACCTACCGTGTAGGTCATGAGCATTCCGACGATCACGTTGAACAACGGGGTAGAGATCCCGGCCCTGGGCTTCGGGGTCTACCAGTCCGCGCCCGAGGAGACCGTCGCCGCGGTCGCCACCGCGCTCGAGGTCGGCTACCGGCACATCGACACCGCCGCGGCCTACGGCAACGAGCGCGAGGTCGGCAAGGCGATCCGTGACTCCGGGCTGGCGCGCGACGAGGTCTTCATCGAGACCAAGATCTGGATCACCGACTACGGCTACGACCAGACGCTGCACGCGTTCGAGAAGGCCGTCGGCAAGCTCGGCGTCGACCAGGTCGACCTGCTGATCCTGCACCAGGCGCTTCCGGACGAGTTCGAGCTGACCATCGGCGCGTACCAGGCTCTGGAGAAGCTGTACGCCGACGGCCGGGTCCGCGCCATCGGGGTCTCGAACTTCATGACCCGCCACCTGGACCGGCTCCTCGCGGAGACCGAGATCGTGCCGGCCGTCAACCAGATCGAGGTGCACCCCTACTTCAAGCAGCCCGAGCTGCTCGCCTACGACACCGAGCGGGCCATCCTCAACCAGGCCTGGTCCCCGATCGGCGGCATCACCTTCTACCGCGACGGCAAGCACACCAGCACCCTGGAGAACCCGGTGATCGGCGAGATCGCCGCAGCCCACCAGAAGACCCCGGCTCAGGTGATGCTGCGCTGGCACCTCGACCAGGGCCGACAGGTCATCCCCAAGTCGGTCACGCCCTCCCGGATCCGCGAGAACTTCGACGTCTTCGACTTCGAGCTGACCGCCGACGAGCTCAGCGCCATCGACGCCCTCGACACCGGCCTCCGCGGCGGCCCGGAGCCCGAGGCCATCACCCGTGCCGCGTTCGGCATCGAGATCCCCGAAGCGTGACATCCGACCGGAACGAACAGAGGACACCTCATGGGAGTCTGGACTGACGACGAGCTGACTCGCATCGGCGAGGCTCGTGAGCTGTACGTCTCGACACTGCGTGCCGACGGGAGTCTGCGCGACGCCATCCCGATCTGGCAGGTGCGGATGGGCGAGGACATCTACATCCGCTCCGCGCGCGGGCCCGACAACGGCTGGTTCCGTCACGCCGTACGGAGCGGTCTCGGCCGGATCAGCTCGGGAGGTGTCGAGAAGGACGTGACCTTCGAGCCGACCGCCGAGCAGAGTGCTGAGATCACCGCGGCGTACCACGCCAAGTACGACCGCTACGGTCCCGGTCCGGTCGGCGCCGTCACCGGCGATGACGTGCTCGAGACGACGCTCCGCGTCCGGCCGCGGGCTTGACCGGACACTCAGGAGGCGGCATGAACGGGCTCGAGATCACGGTCGTGCTGGGTGCGGCCGTGCTGTTCGGCACGGTGCTCGCTCCCCGGCTGCGGATCGCGGTGCCGCTGGTGCTGGTGGTCTTCGGACTCGCGCTCGGGTTCGTCCCCGAGCTGCGCGAGGTCGAGCTGCCGCCCGAGACGGTGCTGTTGCTCTTCCTCCCGGTGATGCTGTTCTGGGAGAGCCTGACCACCTCGCTGCGGGCCATCAAGCGGGACCTGCGCGGCATCGTCATCATGAGCACGCTGCTCGTGGTCGCCAGCGCCTTCGGCGTCGCCGGGATCGCGTACGCGCTGGGGATGCCGTGGGAGGCCGCGCTCGTTCTGGGGGCCGCGGTCGCCCCGCCGGATGCCACCGCGGCGGCTGCGCTGGGACGTACGCTGCCGCGCCGCCAGTTCATGGTGCTGAAGGCCGAGAGCCTGACCAACGACGGCACCGCGCTGGTCATCTACGCCGTCGCCGTGGGGCTCGCGACCGGCGGGCACTACACCACGCTCGACGTCACCGGACTGGTGCTGCTCTCCTACCTCGGCGGCCTGGCAACCGGTGCCGCGGTGGCGGGTCTCGCCTTCCTCGTGATGCGGCAGCTTCACGAGGCCTTGACGATCAACATCGCGCTGCTGCTGGTGCCGTTCACCGCCTACCTCGTGGCCGAGCTGGTCGGCGCCTCCGGTGTGCTCGCGGTCGTCGTCGCGGGCCTGATCGTCTCCTACACCTCAGCCAGGATCAGCACCGCCGCGTCACGCCGGCTGACCGAGTCCGCCTGGCCACTGGGCTCCTATCTGCTCAATGGCGCCCTGTTCGTGCTCATCGGTCTCGAGGTGCAGACCGTCGCCCACGAGCTCGACGCCGCCGACCTCGTACGCCTCTCCGGTCTGGCGGTGGCGGTGTGGATCGCGCTCATCGTGATCCGCTTCGTCTTCCCCCAGCTCGCGGTCCTGGTCATCCGGCTCCTGGACCGGCGGCCCTCCCAACGAGCACGCCGGATGAGCTACCGGTCACGCGTGGTCGGCGCCGTCGCAGGCTTCCGGGGTGCGATCTCGCTGGCGATCGCGCTCTCGGTCCCCGTCACCCTCGACGACGGGAGTGGGTTCCCCGCCCGCGAGGACATCATCTTCGTGACCGCCGGGGTCATCCTGCTGACGCTCCTGGTGCAGGGCCCGCTCCTGCCCGCCGTCGTACGCTGGGCCGACCTGCCCGAGGACCATGCCGCTGAGGAAGAGCGCCGGCTCGCGGAGCGCGAGATCACCGAGGTCGCCGTGGCCGCACTCTCCGATCTCGCCGACGAGCACGGCGTCAGCGACGAGGTACGCGAACGGCTCGCCGGCGACTATCAGGAACACCTCGCCCTGGTGCAAGCCAAGGAGAGCGCCGGACGCGGCGATCCTGATGACGACCTGCTCGAAGCCATGCTCGAGCAACGCGGGGACGCAGGTCCCGTCGGCGAGGAGGCCCTGGCGCTGGACGCCGAGACGCCGCTGACCGTCCAGCTCGACGAGTACTCACCGCTGGCACGCAACGAGGAGTACACCCGCCTTCGCGTCGCGATGCTCGACCGCAAACGCGAGGCACTCCTGCGGCTGCGCCACAGCGGCACCATCGACGACTCCGTCGCCCGAGACATCCAGACCCGCCTCGACATCGAGGAGCTCCGACTCACCGGGATCGACCCGATCGACTGAGGGGCCGCTCAGCTGGACCTCAGCTCACGGCGCTTCGTCGTCGAGCAGCGGCTGCAGCTGCGCCTGGATCGCGGCGGGCGTGGCCGAGGTGCGCAGCACGACCACGGCCGAGGACGGCTCGAGTCCTGAGGGCTGATAGCGCTCGAGGGCCACCCGCATCGCCTGGTCGAACTCGCTCTCGGGGTCGGAGGTCTGGTCCCGGAGCCAGCGCCGGAGCACGTAGTTGTGGGCGGTCACGAGGTCGGCAGCCAGCAGATCGGCGCGCAGATGTCCGTCAGGCAGGTGGGACATCCACTCCCGCAGCCAGCGCGCGAACAGGCGCTGGTACTGCTGGATGCCACCCGTCTCTCGGGCGCGTAGGGCGGGCACCGAACCGACCAGGCGATAGCGCGCACGCGCCAGCTCTCCCTCGTCGAGGTAGTGACGCAGCACCACGCGCGCCGCCTCACTCAGCGCGACTGCGCGCGTGGCCGGGGTCGCGGCGGCCAGACGCTGGTCGATGCGACCGAGCAGCTGCTCGTGCTCGGGGAAGATCACGTCGTCCTTGGACCCGAACGCGCGGAAGAAGGTCGTGCGTCCGACGCCGGCACGGCGCGCGATGTCCTCGGCGGTCGTCGCGTCGAATCCGCGCTCCTCGAACAGTTCGTACGCCGCGGCGACCAGGCGATCCTTCGTCGTCGCTGATCGAGGCTTCTCGCTCATGATCTGAACCTACTTGTTGGTACGCCGTTCCGTCTATAAGGTACGGCGTACCAACAACAGGAGGCTGCACATGAACGGGTTCAACCGCATCGGCGTCGTCGGCGCCGGACTGATGGGCGCCGGCATCGCCGAGGTCGCCGCACGCGCCGGCAAGGACGTCGTCCTCATCGATGCCAACCCCGCGGCCGCCGAGGCCGGCCTCGACCGGCTGCGAGCCTCCCTCGAACGGGCCGAGCAGCGCGGCAAGATCAGCGACGCCGCCGAGGTGCTGGAGCGCATCACCCTCAGCAGCGACCTCGAAGCACTCGCCGACCGCGACCTGGTCATCGAGGCGATCGTCGAGGACGAAGCCGCCAAGACTGCGCTCTTCACCCGGCTCGACGCCATCGTCACCGACCCCGAGGCCGTCCTGGCCTCCAACACCTCCTCCATCCCGATCATGAAGCTCGCGGTCGCCACCGAGAGGCCGGCGCAGGTGATCGGGCTGCACTTCTTCAACCCGGTCCCCGTGCTCTCCCTGGTGGAGCTCGTGCCCAGCCTGCTGACGGCGCCGGAGACCACCGACCGCGTGCGTACGTTCGTCGAGAACGACCTCGGCAAGCACCCCATCGACTCCCAGGACCGGGCGGGCTTCGTGGTCAACGCGCTGCTGATCCCGTTCGTGCTCTCCGCGATCCGGATGCTGGAGTCCGGGTTCGCGACCGCCGAGGACATCGACCAGGGCCTCGTACGCGGCGCGGCCCACCCCCAAGGACCGCTGGCGCTCGCGGACCTCATCGGCCTGGACACGACCAAGGCCGTGGCCGAGTCGCTCTACGAGGAGTTCAAGGAGCCGCTCTACGCCCCGCCCCCGCTCCTCGCGCGGATGGTCGACGCCGGTCTGCTGGGCCGCAAGACCGGCCGCGGCTTCTACCACTACTGACCCCAGACCGACTGGACCCAGGAGGCACCATGACCGACGACTTTCCCTACCTCGAGCTCGCCGACCACCACCTCGACCTGCGCGAGGCCGTGCGCGCGATCGCGGTGAACAAGATCGCTCCGTACGCCGCAGAGGTCGACGCCGCCGCCAGATTCCCGACCGAGGCCTACGACGCGCTCGTCGCCTCCGGCCTCCAGGCGGCGCACGTGCCCGAGGAGTACGGCGGCGAGGGCGCCGATGCCCTGGCGACCTGCATCATCATCGAGGAGATCGCCCGCGTGTGCGCCTCCTCCTCCCTGATCCCCGCGGTCAACAAGCTCGGCAGCCTCCCGCTCATCCTCGCCGGCTCCGAGAGCCTCAACCAGCGCTATCTCCCGCCGCTCGCCGCCGGCACCTCGACGTTCTCGTACGCCCTCTCCGAGCGCGAGGCCGGCTCCGACACCGCCTCCATGAAGACCCGCGCCATCCTCGACGGCGACCACTGGGTGCTGAGCGGCCAGAAGTCGTGGATCAGCAACGCCGGCATCTCCGACTACTACACCGTCCTCGCCGTCACCGATCCCGACGGCCGGCGAGGATCCAACGTGAGTGCCTTCGTCGTGGAGAAGAGCGACGAGGGGTTCACCATCGGCGCACCCGAGAAGAAGCTCGGCATCAAGGGCTCCCCCACCTGCGAGCTGATCTTCGACGCCGTCTACCTGCCCGGCGACCGCATCATCGGCGAACCCGGCACCGGCCTCCAGCTCGCCCTCCGCACCCTGGACCACACCCGCATCACCATCGCCGCCCAGGCCGTCGGCATCGCCCAGGGCGCCCTCGACCACGCGCTGTCCTACGTGAAGGAGCGCCAGCAGTTCGGCAAGCACATCGCCGACTTCCAGGGGATCCAGTTCATGCTCGCCGACATGGCCATGAAGCTCGAGGCCGCCCGCCAGCTCGTCTACATCGCCGCCGCCAAGTCCCAACGACACGCCGGCGACCTGCCCTTCTTCGGAGCAGCCGCCAAGTGCTTCGCCAGCGACACCGCCATGGAGATCACCGTCGACGCCGTCCAGCTCCTCGGCGGCGCCGGCTACACCCAGGACTTCCCCCTCGAACGCATGATGCGCGACGCCAAGATCACCCAGATCTACGAAGGCACCAACCAGATCCAGCGCCTCGTGATGGCACGCCAGCTGCTCGGGAAGCGGTAGCCGGCAGCTGGCGGTGAGCCCGATTCAGCTCGCCCAGCAGTCGTCCCACGTCTCGTACGTCCGGTCGTCGGCGTACGTCGTCGACCAGCGGGCTTCCTCGACCGTCTCGACCTTCTCGACAGTGCCGTAGTAGGTCGTCGGCTTGGTGGGCGGCGTCGGTGCCGGGTCCACCTGGACGCTGACGTTCATGCAGGCGCTGGTGACGGCTCCGAGCAGAACCACGGGGGCGAGAGCTCGTACGCCAGACCACGTCGATGCTGTTCTCATGCTCACTCCTCAAACGGTAGGTCCGTACGCCGCCCGGTGGGAGGCACTGTCAGGGCACCCCTGCCGCTCAGCCGAGCAGCGGGTCACCCTCGGGTGGCGCGTCGGTGCGCCCGGCCGAACGGTTCATGGCGTGGTCGGGGAGCCAGAGCACGAAGGTGCTCCCGGCTGTGCCGTGGCTGACCAGCACGAGCCGGCCCTCGTGGCTCTCGGCGATCTGGCGGGCGATGGAGAGACCGAGGCCCGATCCGTCGGCGACCGCGTCGTCGCCGGACGTACCGTTCCCCCGGTAGAACCGGTCGAAGACGCGTTCCTGGTTCGCCTCGTCGATCCCCGGTCCCTCGTCGGCGACCGCGGCCCAGGCCCAGCCGTCGCGGCTGCCCATGCCGACCGTGAGGGTGGAGCCGGCCGGGGCGAGTCTGACCGCGTTGGACAGCAGGTTGGCCATGACGCGCTGCAGCGCGTCTGGGTCGCCGACGACGACCGGCCCACCATGGCTGCGCTCGACCACGCTGAGGCCGCGTGCCTCCGCCGGCAGCCGGTACTCCCTAACCGCCGCGGTGACCGCGCCGGCCAGGTCGACCTGACGGTCGGCGAAGGCCTCCGAGCGGCTGCGGGCGATGGCCAGCAGGTCCTCGAGGAGGCGGCGCATCCGGCGGGTCGCCTGGAGCACGACGAGACTGGCCTCGCGCCGTTCGGGGATCGTGGAGCGGTCGTTGGCGAGGACGGCCTCGACGTTGGTGTGGATGAGGGAGACCGGGTTGCGCAGCTCGTGGGAGACGTCCTCGACGAACCGGCGCTGGTCGGAGAACGCCCGGTCGAGGCGGGCGAGCATGGAGTCGATGGTGTCCGCGAGCGTACGCAGCTCGTCGTGCGGTCCGGTCGCGCCGATGCGCCGGGTGAGGTCGGAGGCGTTGATCTCCTGGGCGGTGCGGGTGATCGCGCCGACCGGGCGCAGCGCGCGCCCGGCCACCCACCAGCCGATGGCAAGGCTGAGGACGAACATCACGATCAGCGCGATGATCGAGTAGTTGCGCAACGTCTGGAGCGAGGCGTAGTTGACCGCCTCCTGGACATCGGCGAAGTCCGCGGCCTGGAACTCCTGGCCAGGCTTGTAGACGATGTGGCCGTCCTCGGTCTCGAACTTCTTGACCGTCACCGGGTCCAGCGGCGCGGCGCTGATGCTGCTGGAGAGCGCGAGATAGACCCCGGCGAGCAGCAGCGCGGTCACCCCGAACAGGAGCGAGGAGTACGTCAGGGTCAGCCGCACCCGCACGGTACGAAGCCACCGAGGCACCAGCCGACCCGGACCCTCGCTCATGCGGTCGCGCCCTGGTCCAGCTCGGGCAGGTCACGGAGCCGGTAGCCGCGGCCGACGACGGTCTCGAGCGCCGGAGCCTCCTCGCCGACGGTGAGCTTGCGCCGCAGGGTGCCGACGGTGACCCGCACGGTCTGGGTGAACGGGTCGGCGTTCTCGTCCCACACGTGCTCGAGGAGCTCCTCGGCCGAGACGATGTAGGCGGGCCGGGTCATCAGATAGCGCAGGACCGAGAACTCCTTGAGCGTCAGCCCGAGCTCCCGGTCACCGCGCCGGGCCAGCTGCCGGGCGGTGTCGAGCCGGATCGGCCCGTGCGTCAGCACAGCGGAGCCATCGCTGCTCGGCCGGCGCAGCAGCGCACGCAGCCGCGCGGTCAGCTCGGCCAGCTCGAACGGCTTGGTCAGGTAGTCGTCAGCGCCCACGTCGAGGCCACGGACCCGGTCGTCGAGACGGTTGCGGGCGGTGAGCATCAGGATCCGCGGTGCCTCCTCGCCGGGGATCTCCAGATCCCCCGTACGCAGCGCCGCGGCGACCTCGAAGCCGCTGCCGTCGGGCAGGTTGATGTCCAGGACGACGAGGTCGTAGGCGTTCACGCCGAGCTTCTCCAACGCGTCGGTCACCGATCCGGCCCCGTCGACGGCGTACCCCTCCCGCTGCAGCGCGACCCGCAGGGCGCTGACCAGGCCCGCCTGGTCCTCGACGATCAAGACCCTCACGCTCAAGAACGGTAGCGCGTGGCCGGGCCGGCGCCCATGCGTAGGACGTAATCGCTCTGTATCGGTTCCGCCCAGCTCTTTCGGATCACTTTCGGTGCCGTTTCCGCTGGTTTTCGCCCTTCTTCGATGTGATCGGTGCTCAGCAGACCCATCCAGGACACAGCCAGCCAGGGAGGTCCCCCATGTGGGAGACAGAGCAGAACCAGCCGATCACCGAGCCGATCCGGTCCGACATCGGGACCACTGCCGTCCTCGAGCGGGTGCTGTTCGAGGTCAAGCGCGTCGTCGTGGGCCAGGACCTGATGATCGAGCGGATGCTGGTCGGGCTGCTCGCCCGCGGCCACGTGCTGCTCGAGGGTGTGCCGGGCGTCGCCAAGACCCTGGCCGTACGCACCCTCGCCGACGTCGTCGGCGGCTCGTTCGCCCGGCTCCAGTTCACCCCGGATCTGATGCCCTCCGACATCGTCGGCACCCGGGTCTGGCGCCCGTCGGCGGAGCAGTTCGACACCGAGCTGGGACCGGTCTTCGCCAACCTCGTCCTCGCCGACGAGATCAACCGGGCCCCGGCCAAGGTGCAGTCGGCGCTGCTGGAGGCGATGGCGGAACGCCAGGTCAGCATCGGGGGCACCAGCCACCGTCTGCCCGACCCGTTCCTCGTCCTCGCCACCCAGAACCCGATCGAGAACGACGGCGTCTACCGGCTGCCCGAGGCCCAGCGCGACCGCTTCCTGCTCAAGGTCGACGTCGGCCACGTCGACGAGCTCGAGGAGATGACCATCATCCAGCGGATGGGCACGCATCCGCCGCGTGCCGAGCAGATCCTCGACGCCACCGCGCTGCGGCACCTGCAGTCACGCGCGGACCAGGTCTTCGTCCATCACACCGTCGCGCAGTATGCCGTCAAGCTCGTCATGGCGACGCGTACGCCGCATGCCTACGGGCTCCGCCACCTCGAGGGCCTGCTGGCCTACGGCGTCAGCGCCCGCGGCAGCCTGGGCCTCATCACCGCAGGTCGTGCCCTGGCTCTGCTGCGCGGGCGCGACTACGTGCTGCCCGGCGATGTCGCCGACCTGGCCGGCGACATCCTGGCCCACCGGCTGGTACTCACCTTCGACGCCGAGGCCGACGGGGTCGACCCCCGCGCTGTCGTGGACGCCGTCCTCGCCGTCGTCCCGCAACCGCGGGCGACGCCGAGCGACGACGACTCCGAGACCGCCGAGCCGACGCCCGATGCGGAGCTGGCCTCGTGAACCCGGCACGGCGTTCGCCCGACGGCGCCTTCCGGAGGCTGGACCTGACCGTCCAGCGCCGGGTGAGCGGGCTGCTCCAGGGCGAGACGGCAGGACTGCGGCTCGGGCCGGGCAGCGACGCCGAGGAGCTGGTCCCCTACTCCCCCGGCCACGACGTACGCCGCATCGACTGGAACGCCACCGCCCGCCTCGGCGACCCGCACGTCTGGCTCACCCAGGCCGAGCACGAGCTCGAGACCTGGGTCCTGGTCGACCGCACGCCCAGCATGGCCTTCGGGACCGCGCTCGCCGAGAAGGTGGAGGTCGCCGAGGCGACCGTCTCCGCGATCGGCATCGTGGCCGACGGCCCCGGCAACCGGGTCGGGCTCGGGATCCTCGATGCCGGCGGCGTACGTTGGCGCCCGCCCACCACGGGTCGCCGGGTCGCCCGCCGGCTGCTGACCTCGGAGCCACCTTCGCCGCGTAGCGGCGGCGCGGCGACCAACGGAGTCACCTTCGCGACAGCGCTGGTCGAGCTCGGCCGGCGCGCCCGGATCCCCGGGCTGCGGGTGATCGTGTCCGACCTGCTGCCCGCGGGCGGGACCTGGGAGCGGCCCTTCGACTGGGAGCCCGCGCTGCGGCGGCTCACCGCACGCCACGACGTGATCGTCGTCGAGATCGTGGACCCTCGCGAGCTCGACCTGCCCGCGGTCGGCCACGTCACGATCCTCGACCCGGAGACCGGCCGTCAGCACGAGGCCGACACCTCCGACCCGCGGCTGCGGGCGGCGTACGCCGAGGCGATGAGGTCGCTGCGCGAGCACAACGCGGAGGCCGTCCGGACCGCGGGTGCGGACCACCTCAGGGTCTCCACCGACGACGACTGGGCACGCCTGCTCATCCGCCTGCTGCGCCGCCGGGCACGGCATCCTCGACCGGCCCGCTCACGCGCGGCCACGGCCACCCACTGACCGGAAGGAGCCCACGATGAGACTCACCCAGCCCCTGTTCCTGCTCGCGCTGATCCCGATCGCCCTGCTCGCCATCGGCTACCTGGTGATGCAGCGCCGCCGGATCAAGTACGCCCTCCGGTTCGCCACCGCGCCCATGCTCGAGCGCCTCGTCCCCCACCGTCCACGCTGGCGCCGCCACCTCGCCGCCGGGCTGGTCGTCGGCGCCTTGGCCCTGCTGGCGGTCGCCACCACCCAGCCCCAGGTCCGGGCGCAGGTGCCGTACGAACGCGCCACGATCCTGGTCGCCATCGACACCTCCGCCTCGATGACTGCCGAGGACATGTCACCCAACCGCCTCGAGGCCGCCAAGGCAGCCGCCGTCGACTTCATCGACCAGCTGCCACCGCGCTACAACGTCGGGCTCGTCAGCTTCTCGAGCGGTGCCCGCGTCGTCTCCAGCCCGACCACCGACCACGCCCTGGTCGCCCGCAGCATCGAGGGTCTCGGCCCGCCCGATGGCGGCACCGCCATCGGTGAGGCCGTCTACTCCTCGATCAACGACCTGCGGCAGATCCTGGACGAAGCCGCCGCGGGCGGCCCGTCCGCCTCACCCTCGCCCGACGGCTCCACGGACGACACCGACGAGGAAGGCTCGCCGGCCCACCTCGTACTCCTCTCCGACGGCGGCAACTCCGCCGGTCGCAACCCGGTGGCCGCGGCCGAGGCCGCCCGTGAGGCGGGACTGCCGGTCTCGACGATCGCCTACGGCACCGAGGGCTCCAGCGCCGCCCTACCCGGCGGACAGTCGGTCGAGGTCCGCGAAGACACGCTGCGCGAGCTGGCCGACACCACCGGCGGCCAGTTCTACCGCGCCTCCAGCGCCGACGAGCTCCGCGAGGTCTACGACGACATCGGCACCCTCGTCGGCTACCACGTCGAACACCGCGAGATCACCGTCTGGGTCGTCATCGGCGCCATGGTCCTCGCCTTCGCTGCTGCCGCGCTCTCCCTGCGCTGGTTCGCCCGGCTCATCTAGCCACCTCGAAATCCAGGACAGGAAGGCACTCTCGTGAACGACACCGCATCACCCGGGCCCGGCCTCGGTCGGCCCACCGGACCCCAGCAGTGGACCATGTCGGCGCCGCCCGCCCGCGCCCTCCGTCCGCTCCAGCCCCCGCCACCACCACCCCCGATCCGACCAGTCGCACCCCCGCCGGCACCACCGGCCGCGCCGAGCCCGACCCCCCTGTCGGCGCCCCCTCCGGCACGACGTGTGGTGCGTGACCGCTACGGCAGGGTGCGGCTGGTCGCCCCACCACGCTCCCCCGACGCGACCCCGCCACAGGGCCGGCCGGCCGGTGCTCACCCGGAGCCGCCCGCCGCGCTGGCCAAGCGGCCGCGACGTACCCGCACCGTCACGCTCACCCTCGCGGCGGCCGTTGTCGCGGGCGCGGCGACCAGCGGCGCGATCACCCTCGTCGCCCCCGACGGCGAGCCCGGCGCAGGCACCATCGCCGCACCGGCCCCAGACCCGCAGGGAGGGGCGCCGACCAACGCCACCGAGGCCGCCGCCCAGCGCATCCTGCCCAGCGTGGTGCAGGTCCGCGCGGGCCGCGGCACCGGCTCCGGAGTCGCCATCGACGGCGTCGGCCACGTGGTCACCAACGCCCACGTCGTCCAGGGCTCCGACTCGGTGAGCCTGGTGCTGTCCGACGGCAGCACCACCTCGGGCCGCGTCATCGGCAGCGACGAGCGCAACGACATCGCGGTGATCGCCACCAACCCCAATGCCGTACGCGCCGCCACCATCGGTCAGAGCGGCAACCTCCGGATCGGACAGCCCGTGATCGCCGTCGGCTCGCCGCTCGGCCTCAACGGCACGGTGACCTCCGGCATCGTCAGCTCACCCCACCGCTCCTCCGGATCGAGGCCCGAGATGATCCAGACCGACGCCGCCATCAACCCCGGCAACTCCGGCGGTCCCCTGGTCGACCTTCAGGGCCGCGTCGTCGGGATCAACACCTCCATCGCCACCCTCGGCGGCCCCAGCGGCAACATCGGCATCGGCTTCGCCGTCCCCATCGACCGCGTACGCACCGTCGCCCAGGCCCTGATCAGTCAGGGCTGAGCGCGACGGCGGGATGGCTCACCCGACCGGGCAGTCGGTCAGCTCAGCCACGCCCGGTCGCCGATCACCGCGGCGAGCTCGTCGGTGCGTTGATCGGTCCATCCCGGAGGCGGCAGGATCGCCGCCCAGGCGTACACCGGTGCGGTGCCGAACTGGTGGCCCTGCCCGCTGGGCACGGAGTTGGCGGAGAACTGGTCGACACCCAGCTGCAACATCGTCACCCCGGGGATCCAGCGTACGTTCGGGGAGACGCCGCGGCCGCGCTCCTCCTCCAGCCAGTCAGGGCGCTCCAGCGCCAGCGACGGCGACCACCAGGTGATCGGGTCGTTCGCGTGCTGGAGATACCCGATCCGGGTGCCCTCCCAGGCGCCGGGCAGCCCCCACTGCTCGGGTCGGTCGGCGAAGCGTACGACCTCGCCGTCGTCCACGATCGGCAGCACCTGAGGGGTTCCCGGATCGCGTTCCTCGGTGAACCGGTTCCAGAGCCGGTTGTCGGCGGTCGGGCCCACGAACAGGGCGCCATCGGTGCGGGTGGCGAGATCCTGGGCTCCGCTGAAGGCGGCCTCGCCGCCGAAGCTGCCCAGGCTCTCGCCGCTCACCACGAGAAGTGGACGTTCGGCCTCGGGGATCTCCAGCCAGCGTCCGTAGACGGCGTCGAAGAGCGCAAGGCCCGCGTCCTGCGCACGCTGCCGGTCCAGGACGAAGGACATCCAGCTCGGCAGGTAGGAGTACTGCAGGCTGACCGTCGCTGTGTCGCCACCCCACATGAACTCCAGCGCCTGGGCCTGGTTCTCGTTGATCCAGCCTCTGCCGGTGCCGGTCACCACGTTGATCACCGCCCGGTCGAACCCGCCCAGCGCGTCGAGCTCGGCCACCGCGGCCTGCGCCTCGTTGCGGATGTGGACGCCTTCGTCGCCAGCTCCGATGTAGGCACGCACCGGCTGTTCGGCAGGCTCCTGGGTGAACTCGCCGATGTCCGCGGCGGTGGGCGCGCTCGCGATGAAGACCCGTCCCTGGCGGCCCAGGTCCTCCCATGCCTGGGACGAGGCCGGGCCGGCGGTGAGCTCGGGCGTCGTGGGCTCGGGTACGCCGGTGGTGAACTCCTCGTTGATCGTGGCAAAGCTCGCGTCGAGTGCTCCCAGCAGCCGGTTGCCGCCGACTCCGATGGCCAGCTCATAGATCAGGACGGCAGCGATCAGGCCACCGATCACAGTGGACGCGGCAGCGGGAAGGAAGCGGCCGACGAACCGGCCGATCGAGCGGCCCAGCGCCCTGATCCCCCGCGACAGCCCCAGCAGCAGCGCGAACAGCACCGCGGTGATCAGCACGGCGAGCACCAGGTGCCAGACGCCCACCCGGTCGGCCCCGACCAGGTCGCGTACCTCGTTCTCCCACCTCAACGACAGCCCCAGCACGATCAGCGTGCCGACGCCGGCGACGACGGCGAGAACCCGCCACGCGACCACCCGCGCCCGGCCGGCCAGCCGGCCACCGCAGCTGCGGACCAGCCATCCGGCCAATGCGCCAGCGCCGTACCCCGCCAGCATGCACAGCGCGGTGAGCAGCGCCTGGAAGAGCGCCGTCCGCGGCATCAGTGACGGGGTCAGCGACGCCCAGAGAAGCACCACGGTGCCGGCCGTCGCCGCGAACGGCGCTCGCAGCTGCCCTCGCAGCATGCTGACCGCGCGGGCGACCCGAGTGCGCCAGATGTCGCTCATCACCACGACCCTAGCGACGGACGGCGGGCGCCGACTCCCTTTCCTCGGCGAAACCTGGACGGACCCCGTCACTTCGCAGGGTGGACCATCGCATCCACCGCGACGGTCACGGCCAGGATGAGCGCAGGATCCTCGCCTGGTGCGACCTCGACGCCGTAGGTGTCCCGGACGCGGAACCACTTCTTGGACACTTCGGCGATCTTGCGGCCGTCGGCTTCGACGTCGTACTCGTGGTCGACGATGTTGCCCTGGACCGTCCAGTCCTCCCCCTGCTTGCGGTCGACCTTCCAGCGTTCGCGCAGCGGTGAGATGAGGGCCTTGTGCACGAGGGCGAGCTGTTCGCCGTCGGCGTCCTCGATCGCCATCGAGTCCCGGATGTGCAGGACCCTGGTCTGGATGCGGCAGATCTTGTTGCCGTTGGCGTCCTCGAGATCGAACGTGTCGCGCAGCCGCAACGCCTTGCCGTCGACGTGGAAGACGCGGTCGCCGTCCTCGTTCTCGATCCAGTAGTCGTCGCCGATCGAAATCATCTTCTGGCGCATCTGGAAGCGGTGGGCGCTCCCGCCGCGCCCGAAGGCCTCACGTTCCTCTTGGCGCTTCTCGCGTCGGTCTCGAAAGCCCATCGTTGTCTCCCTTCACAGGACCATCCCAGCGTCGTCGCAGGCGAAGCGGGGCGGATCACACGTTCCGGGTGAGGTGGACGGATCGGATCGGACATCAGATCAAGGGCATGAGTTCTGACTCTGCCACCACCGAGGCCCCCGCTGCCGCGAAGATGAGTTTCCCCACCCTGACCGCGATGGTCGTGGGCGGGATGGTCGGCGCCGGCGTCTTCTCGCTGCCGGCCCGGTTCGGGGTCGCCACCGGCATCCTCGGCTCGCTGATCGCCTGGGCGATAGCGGGAGCCGGGATGCTCATGCTGGCGTTCGTCTTCCAGAGCCTCGCTATCCGCAAGCCCGAGCTCGACTCCGGGGTCTTCATCTACGCCAAGGCCGGGTTCGGCGACTACGCGGGCTTCAACTCCGCGATCGGCTTCTGGGCCAGCTCTGTGGCCGGCAACACCTTCTACTGGGTCTTCATCGGCGCCACCATCGGCGCGTTCTTCGACGGGTTCGGCGACGGCGACACCGTGCTCGCGGTCGCGCTCTCGACCGTGGGCGTGTGGCTCTTCCACTATCTGATCGCGCGCGGCGTCCGGGACGCCGCGGTGATCAACCGGATCGTCACGATCTTCAAGGTGCTGCCGATCCTGGTGTTCATCGTGGTGCTCTTCATCTCCTTCGACGCCGGTGTCTTCGCCGACAACTGGGTAGCCACCGGTTACGGCGATCTCGGCAGCCTCGACGAGCAGATCCGCAACACGATGCTGATCACCACCTTCGTCTTCATCGGCATCGAAGGGGCCAGCGTCTACTCCCGCTACGCCAAGAAGCGCGAGGACGTCGGGAAGGCGACGGTGCTGGGCTTCCTCAGCGTGCTGTCGATCTTCGCGCTGGTCACCCTCTCCAGCTACTCCGTCGTCCCGCAGCCGGAGCTGGCCGCCACCCGGCAGCCGTCGATGGTCGGGGTCTTCGAGTCGGTGGTCGGCGACTGGGGCGAGGTGTTCATCAGCGTCGCGGTGATCGTGTCGGTCCTGGGTGCCTACCTCGCCTGGACGCTGATGGCTGCGGAGGTCATGTACGTCCCGGCCCGCTCCGACGACATGCCCGCCTTCCTGGGTCAGGAGAACCGGAACGGCACCCCGATCACCGCGCTCGTGGTGACGTCGCTGGGCGTCCAGGCGCTCCTCGCCCTCACCCTGTTCGTCAACGACGCGCTCAACTTCATGCTCGATCTCGCCACGAGTCTGGCGATCCTGCCCTATCTCCTCGCCGCCGCGTACGCACTCAAGCTCGGCCTGACCGGCGAGGCGTACGAGGGGGTGCCGGCCGGCGTACGTCGCAAGGAGACGATCGTGGCCGGCATCGCTACGGCGTACACGATCTTCCTCTTCGACGCCGCTGGGCTGAAGTTCGTGCTGCTGATGACGCTGATCCTCGCGCCGGCGTCGCTGCTGTACATCAAGGCCCGCAGCGAACGTGGCCGGCGGATCTTCAGTCCCACCGAGATCGCACTGTTCGGCGCGATCCTCATCGGAGCGGCGCTCGGCGTCTTCGGCCTGTGGTCCGGCCGGATCTCCCTCTGACCTCCCGTCCCCAACAGAAAGGCATCTCCATGTCCGAGCAGGAGCCCGCGTACGGCGTCCACTCCGAGGTCGGCAGGCTCAGGAAGGTGCTCGTCTGCGCACCCGGCCTGGCCCACCGCCGGCTCACTCCCAGCAACAACGACGAACTGCTCTTCGACGACGTGATGTGGGTCGAGAACGCCCAACGCGACCACGCCGACTTCGTGAACAAGCTGACCCAACGTGGTGTCGAGGTCGTCGAGCTGCACGACCTGCTGGCGCAGACGCTCGCGGTCGCCGGCGCCAAGGACTGGATCCTCGACCGCAAGATCGTGCCGAACCAGGTCGGTCTCGGGCTGGTCGACGACACCCGCACCTACCTCGAGTCGGTCTCGGACCGGCAGCTGGCGGAGTTCCTCATCGGCGGTCTCGCGACCAACGACCTGCCCGGCGACTTCCGCTCCGACTACGTCGGCCTCGCCCGGGAGTCGACCGGTGCCCGGGAGTATCTGATGCCACCGCTGCCGAACACGCTCTACACCCGGGACACGACCTGCTGGCTGTACGGCGGACTGACCATGAACCCGCTCTACTGGCCGGCCCGCAAGGACGAGACACTCCTCTACAAGGCCATCTACCAGCACCATCCCGACTACGTCGGCTCGACCGTGTGGTGGGGCGACCCCGAGAAGGACTGGGGTCAGGCCAGCTTCGAGGGCGGCGACGTGATGCCGGTCGGCAACGGAGTGGTGCTCGTCGGCATGAGCGAGCGAACCTCTCGCCAGGCGATCACCCAGGTCGCCAAGGCCCTCTTCGAGCAGGGAGCCGCGGAGAAGGTCATCGTCGCCGGGATGCCGAAGCTGCGGGCCGCCATGCACCTCGACACCGTGTTCACGTTCGTCGATCGCGACATCGTCACGCTCTATCCGACGATCATGGACGCTGTACACACCTTCACCCTGGTGCCCTCCGACAAGTCGCCCGGGGTCGAGGTGATCGACCACGGCGACGCGGCCTTCGTCGACGTCGTGGCGCAGGCCCTCGGACTGCCCGAGATCCGGGTGATCGACACCGGCGGGGACGTCTACCAGTCCGAGCGACAGCAGTGGGACAGCGGCAACAACGCGGTCGCGCTCGAGCCCGGCGTGGTCTTCACCTACGACCGCAACACCCTCACCAACACGCTGCTGCGCAAGGCGGGGGTCGAGGTCATCACCATCGTGGGCGCCGAGCTCGGCCGCGGCCGGGGTGGCGGACACTGTATGACCTGCCCGATCAGCCGTGATCCCGTGGAGTTCTGAGACCTACGCGGCCGCGAAGTGAGCACACCGGAGGGCCCCGACGTAAGCGACGCCCGCCCCGGACGTCGCGCCTGGATCACGCGCATCGTCCTGCTGGTGGTGGCGGCGCTCAGCACCGTCACCGTCGTGCGCCTGGTCGGGCGGGTCGACTGGGAGGCGGCCCGGGACGCGCTGACGCACCTCAGCTGGTGGCATGCCATCGTGCTGCTCGCCGTCGTGCTGGCTCGTCAGATCCTGCTGGCGATGCCGCTGAGGTTCTTCATCCGCGGGGTGACGTTCTACCGGGCCACCATCAACGACCTCGGCGCGACGCTGATGTCGCTCATCGCGCCACCGCCGAGCGACATCGCGCTACGGGTCGCGATGTTCAAGTCGTGGGGAGTCAGCCCCGCCAAAGGCCTCGCCGGCACGGTGATGAACTCGCTGACGTTCTACATCGCGCGGTTCTCGGCCCCGCTCTTCGGATTCATCCTGTTGCTGACCGTCGGCGAGGCCCCGTCGTTCCGGTGGCTCGAGCTGCTCAGCATCGCGGTCGCGGCCACCATCCTCGTGACCGTTCTCATGGTCGTACGCAGCGACCGGCTCGCGCGCACCGTCGGAACCCGCACCGGACTCATCGTCCGCCGGTTCCGGAAGTCGGTCGACCCCGATCGTTGGGCCGACGCCTGCCAGAGCTTCCGTGCCGACATTGCCGAGCGGTTCCACAGCGGGTTCCCCCTGGCGGTGCTCTCTCAGGTCGGCATGATGGTCGTCGACCTCGCGGCGCTGATTCTGTGCCTGCGCTTCGTCGGGGTCACGGCGGACGAGGTGAGCCTCGTCTGGATCGCGATCGCCTACCTGTTCGCCTTCCCGTTCACCGTGTTCCCCCTCTGGGGGATCGGCATCGTCGACGCCCTCATCCTCGCTGCCCTGGTCGAAGCCGGTGGCCACGAGGTCGAGGCGGCGGCCGTCGCCGGCCTGATCGTGTGGCGGGTGTTCACCGTGGGTCTGCCGGTGCTGCTCGGCGCCGTCGCCGTCGCGGCCTGGCGGCGCGAGGTCGCGACGGCCGATGCCTCCCCGGGTGCCCCCACACGTCCCGGGTGAGGTGGAGAGACTGCTACTTCTTGAACTTGTCCTTGACGTCCTCGACGGTGTTCTTGGCCGAGGCCTTGGCCTGATCCCTCTTCCCCTCGGCCTTGAGGGAGTGGTTGTTCGTCGTCTTCCCAGCAACCACCTTGGCCTTGCCGAGGGCCTCCTTGGCGGCGTTCTTGGCCTTGTTGATCATGCTCATCGTCGGTCTCCTTCGGTTGTGTCGTGATGGATGGTGAGGGGTTCAGGGGCGCGGTCAGCGCACGCGCACGTTTGGACTGCTGTGGTCGGGGAACGCCGCGGCCAGGTCGCGGGTGCAGATCTCGGCGGCGTCGGTGATCGACGCGGTCGAGGCGACGGGGTCGAACCGTCCACGCAGCAGGATCACCGGTCGCGACCGGATGGTGACGACCGTTCCGGTGACGCCGGTGAGGGCAGCCATGTTCTCGAGCCTACCCCCGGAGGTATCCGCGATCGAGCTCTCCTGGGCGATGGCGGTTGCCTCTCCCCCAGGGGAGCTCGGCGCCACTGTCGTCGAGGAGCACGACGAGTTCGACATCCAGTGGACGGTGCTGCGCGACGTCGAGGGCAACGAGTTCTGCGTCGCCACCACACACTGAATACCGCCCCGCGTATCAGAGCCTGCCGCTACCGCTCCTCGATAGTGAGGCTTCGGCTGTCGTTCTGGAAGGTCCGGAACCTGGAGCCCACAGGGGGAATGATCATGAACAACGAAGATCTGTTCATGGCACAGTCAGACGCGGTGCCGGACGAGCTCTCGGCCGTGGCCGACTCGATGGCATCGGCCGAGGACGATTTGCTCGGCAGGGAGAACGTGGTCGGCGTCGGGGTCGGCCTCAAGATCACGAACGGCGAGCAGACAGATACGCCGAGCGTGATGGTGCTGGTCAGCCAGAAGATGCCGACCGAGCTGGTCAGCAGCGCGGACACCATCCCGGACACGGTCGACGGCAAGCCGACCGACGTCATCGAGGTCGGGCATCTGTTCGCCGGCGGAAGCCAGCAGCTCATGGAGACCCAGGAGGTCGACGCCCAGACGCTGGCGACCCGGATCCGTCCGGCTCGACCGGGCTTCAGCGTCGGGCACTACAAGATCACCGCAGGGACGATCGGCGCGGGCGCGTACGACCTGCGCTCCTTTCCGGGGATCCCGCCGCGCTACTACATCCTGAGCAACAACCACGTGCTCGCGAACTCCAACGACGCCAGTATCGGCGACCCGATCCTGCAGCCCGGCCCGTTCGACGGTGGAACGGCACCGGCGGACGTGATCGGCCGGCTGGCCCGGTTCGTGCCGATCAGGTTCGACGGCACCTGCAACTCGGTGGACGCCGCGGTCGCCGAGGTGCCGTTCCACGTGATCGACCGCGACGTCTACTGGAACGGCTACCCGGCAACGGCCGCCAAGGCCGCAACCGTCGGGATGCTCCTCAAGAAGACCGGCCGCACCACGAACTTCACCACCGGCCGGGTCACCGCCATCGCGGCGACGGTGAACGTCAACTACGGCGGCGGCAAGGTCGCGAAGTTCTGCAACCAGATCATCACCACCAACATGTCAGCCGGCGGCGACTCCGGCTCGATGGTGCTCGACCTGGAGAACAACCCGGTCGGGCTGCTCTTCGCGGGATCGAGCGTGGCGACGATCCTCAACCCGATCGCGCTGGTCCAGCTCGCCCTTCAGGTGCGTGTCTGGCCGTGATCGGCTGAAGAGCCCGGAGATGCCGTCAGCCCTCGGATCTGAAGGCGTCTCCGGTCTCCACCCGCACCGGCAGCCCCTCGCACTCCTGCGGCAAGGACCGCACCGCGGCCGAGGCCGGGTCGAGGGCATAGACCACCACCGCCGGTCCCCCATCCTCGGCCGCACCGATCGCGACACCCGCGATGCCCTCCCCGATCCACTTCTCGGCAACCGTCAGCGCCCGCCGTGACCGCTCATCGAGGGATGGGATCTCGGCGTACAGGTCGTCGTCCGCGCTCATGCTCCCAGGCTACGCCGGGCGACCACGCCACTGTCTCGCCGTAGCTCCTCGCGCGAGCGGAGGCCGAGCTTGCGCAGCGCGTGCGACATATGCGTCTCGACGGTGCGTGGCGAGAGGAACAGCTCGGCGGCGATCTCACGGTTCGTCCGCCCGTCGGCGGCCAGCAGCGCAATCTCCTGCTCCCGGTCGGAAAGATCCGTGCCGAGCGCCCGGCGTCCGCCTCGCCAGGGGTAGGGAACGGCCACTCCGTGGCGGCGCATGAGCTGGGTGACCCGGGCGATGTCGCGCCGGGCGTCGAGTCCGCCGTAGGTGCGCAGTGCGCCCTCGAGGAGCGCCGGGCCGGTGTCTGTCCCGTGCGCACATCGCCAGTCGCCGAGCCGCTCCTCGACCTGTGCAGCGACGTAGACGAGTCCCGCTGCCGCCGCCGTGTGGCGCGCGGATGCCAGCAGCCGCTCGACGGCCGACGCGTCACCGTCGGCTTGCGCGACCAGCGCCTCGCAGATCCGCACAGCCGCGATCGCGGCCGGTGCATCGACATCGGCGAGGTGGTCGGTCAGGTCAGCCACCTCGGCACGGACCTCGGCCACCGTCCCGATCGCAACGGCAGCATCGACCAGACAGAGCATGGGGGCGGCTGCCCATACGTACAGACCCTTGCGAACGGCCTGGTCGACCGCGGCCCGCGCCTGGGCGAGGCCGCCGTGGGCGTCACCGGTGGCGAGCAGAAGCCGGGACAATGCGGCTTGGGCGGGAACGAGCGGCCACACCGAACCGACCCGCTCGCAGTCGGCGATCACACCGGCCAGCTGCTCGCGCGCGTCGGTCCCGGTCGCGGTCGCGGCCAGTACGAGTCCGTGCAGCAGACGCGCGTCCAGCGAGGCTGCTCCGAAGCCGAGCCCAGGCACGGCGAGGTCCCGCACGCGTTCGGCCAGACCGTCCCAGCGACCGTTCTCGTAGTCGGCCATCGCGCCGACGAGGACGTAGACCTCCGCGACGCGCTCGAACCCGGCCGCCTCCGCGACGGCGCGGCCCTCGGCGAGGAGCTCGTCGGCGCGGCGCAGGTGACCGCCGTGGAGAGCCCCTTGGGCCCAGTTCACCGCGGCGCGCGCGTGTTCACGTGGGTGGGCGAGCAGCACGCCGTCGCGGCGTACGGCGTCGATCAGATCCCAGGCCTCCGGTCGTCCCTGCTCCAGGAGCAGGGACCCGCGGGTGATCCGCACCGACAAGCCGACGTCGGCCGCTCCCGCCCGCTCGGCCGCCGCTTCGGCCTGCTCACAGCGCTTGAGATGGGTGGCGATCGAGACGTCGACCACGGTCTCGGGCACCGCCAGGACGGCGAGGGCCCGCGCCAGGAGATCGGGGCGTCCGTCGAGGTCGACGATGGCGCGCTCGATCGTGCGGAAGCCTTCGCGCGCGTGTCCCTGCTGCCGCTGAAGCCTGCCCAACGCGAACCCGAGCTCGCCTCGGGCGAGCGCCGGAAGGCCGCCCTCATCGAGCAGTCTGGCCAGTATCGGCATCGCGTCCGCGTGAGCAAGGCCGTCGACCGCGGCTCGGCCGAGCTTCGTCGCCAAGCGCACCCGGACGTCGGGCGCCAGGCTCGCCATGTCTGCCGTCGCCTGGCGGAGGAGATCTGCGGCGACGGCATCATTTCCCCGCTCGATCGCCTCGTCTGCGGCGGCCTCCGCATGACGTACGAACTCGGCCGGACGACCGGCCAGCTGGTAGTGATGAGCGATCCTCGCCGACTGGGAAGCGCCGTCGGACTCCTCCAGGATCTGTGCGATGCGCAGGTGCAGCCAGCGACGCGTCGGCGACGGTACCTCGCCGTAGATCACCTGCTGGGCGAGGACGTGGCGGAACCTGATCTGTCCCTCGTGGTCGTGGAGCAGGCCGATGGCGTACGCCGCATCGAGGGCACGCGCGACCTTGCGCATGCTGTGACCGGTGACCTCGGCGACCAGGCCGGGGTCGACCGTGAGATCCGCTACCGCAGCGGCGCCGAGCACCTCGACGGCCAGGGCGTCGAGGGCAGCCAGCCGCTCACGTACGACATCGCGCAGAGCGGTCGAGACCGACAGCGCGGCGATCGCGTCGGGATGCCTCGGGATCTCGGCGGCGGGCTGTCGCTCGAGCATGGTGCGGAGCACCTCCTCGACGACGAACGGGACGCCACCGGTCACTTCGAAGAGCGCCTCGGCGGTCTCGTCGGGCACGTCCGCATCGAGGATCGACCGCGCGAGCTCGCCGACCGATGCCGGCCCCAGCTCGCGGAGGGTCACGGTGCGCGCTGGTCCCGACACCGCCCGCGCGAACGCCTCACCGACCGGCAGGCCTCCTGCTCCAGGGCGGGTGGTGACGACGATCGACAGGCCCGGCGGCTGATGCGCGGCGAGGAACGCGAGGAAGTCGAAGGTGACGCGATCGGCCCAGTGCAGGTCCTCGAGGACGAGCACGTCCGGGGACAGATGTCCGAGCAGCTCCGTCGCCGCCCGGAAGATCCGGTGCCTCGCCTCGTGCTGGTCGGTCAGCGGCTCCGGTGGAGCCGGGAGGCGGTCGGCGATCTCTGGGATCAGGGCGCCCAGGCTCCCGACGACCGGGCTCAGCCGCGCCGTCTCGATCCTGTCGGCATGACCGCGCAGAGCGTCGACCACAGGCCCCAGCGGAAAGGGGTCCAGGAGGTGCTGGCAGTGCCCGAGGAGGAACACCGCGTCGCCGGCATCGGAGGCGACGAGCTCCTGGACGAGGCGGCTCTTGCCGATCCCGGCCTCTCCCTCGATGACGACGATGGACGGCGACGCCGCGACTGCCGCCCTCACCTGGGCCAACTCGGTGTCTCGGCCGACCAGGACCGGGGATCTGGGAGTGCTCGTCAAGCGTCCTCCCCACTGATCTAAGCAATCATCAGTGTAGGTCACGGATGTGTCCGTACCGTTTCCGACCATAGCCTCCGTCAAACCCCTTTCACGTGCCGTGGAAGCAGGACGCGAGGAGCAGATGATGCAGCGCAAACCCCCGATCCGACGGTGGGCCCGTCGCTCGCTGGCGATGGCCGCCGCGACGGTCCTCGTCACGACGATGGCGCCGGATGCGAGAGCCGACGAGCCAGCCGAGACCGCCGACAGCCCCGGCCCCGCGAGCGGCGCGCTCAGCCGCGGCGCCGGCGGTGTCGAGGTCACGAAGGCGGCCGACATCGCCGCGGCCAAGGCGAAGGCCGACAAGCGTGGGACGTACATCGTCCAGATGGCGCTCGACCCGGTCGCCACCTACGACGGCGACGTCAAGGGCCTCTCGGCGACGCGACCTGGCAAGGGCGCCAAGGTCGACCCGGACTCGAGCGCGTCGGTCGACTACGCCGACCACCTGCGCGGGCGGCACCGGTCCGCCCTGGCCAAGGTCAAGGGCGGCGAGCCGACCCAGCAGTACGTCTACTCCTTCGACGGCTTCACCGCCGAGCTCACCGGGGCCCAGGCCGCCAAGCTCGCCGCGCAGCCCGACGTCGTGGCCGTCCACGAGGACACCAAGGTCGAGGCCGACACGTCCTCGACGGCCAGCTTCCTCGGTCTCGACGCCCGGAACGGCCTCTGGGACGAGCTCGGCGGGCCCGAAGGTGGCAAGCACTCGCGTGGCGCGGGCGAGGACGTCGTCATCGGCGTGATCGACAGCGGGATCTGGCCGGAGTCGAAGAGCTTCTCGGACCGCAACAAGGCGGGCAAGAAGGTCTACATCGGCAAGCCGAGGGGCTTCCGAGGCACCTGCGCATCGGCCGAGACCGTCGGCGACGACTCCTGGGACGCCAACCTGTGCAACAGCAAGCTGGTCACGGCTCGCTACTTCAACGAGGGCTGGGGAGGCGACGCGGGCATCGACGAAGAGCTTCCCTGGGAGTTCAGCTCGCCGCGCGACTACAACGGTCACGGCACCCACACCGCCTCTACCTCCGGCGGCAACCACGGTGTCGACGTCACCGGCCCCGCGGCATCGTTCGGTGAGATCACCGGCATCGCACCCCGGGCGCGGATCGCGTCGTACAAGGCCCTGTGGTCCGCCGAGGACGGCAGCACCGCGAACGGCTACACCTCCGACATGGTCGCCGCCATCGACCAGGCCGTGGCTGATGGCGTGGACGTCATCAACTACTCCGTCTCCGGTTCCAGCACCGACTTCCTCGAGCCGACCGAGGTCGCGTTCCTCAACGCGGCCGCGGCCGGGATCTTCGTGTCGGCCTCGGCCGGCAACTCCGGTCCGACGGAGTCCACCGTCGCGCACCCGGGACCGTGGCTGACCACCGTCGCCGCGGGCACCCACGACCGCACCACCACCGGAGCGGTCACGCTGGGCGACGGCAGCCGCCACACCGGTGCCTCGGTCGCCACCAAGAGTGTCGGTCCGGCCCCTCTCGTCGCCGGCGCCGCGGCCCGGCTGCCGGGAGTGTCGATCGGCGCGGGCTCGCGCTGCTATCCGGCCAGCGACAACAACGGCAAGCCGGCGCTCGACCCGGCCAAGGTGGCCGGCAAGATCGTCCTGTGCCAGCGCGGCGGTGACATCGCGCGCGTCAACTCCAGCCGCGCGGTCGCCGAGGCAGGCGGGGTCGGAATGATCTTCGTCAACGCCTACGAGAACTCGCTCAACTCCGACTTCCACTCGGTCCCCACCGTGCACCTGGCAGACACCGAGTGGAGTGCGGTGAACGCGTACGCCGCCACATCGGGCGCCACCGCGACGATCGAGGCCGCCACCATCCAGCGTGGCGGAGACGCGCCCTACACCGCTGAGTTCTCCTCCCGCGGCCCGCTCGTGGCGGGCAACGGCGACCTCCTCAAGCCGGACGTGATCGCGCCCGGTCAGGACATCCTGGCCGCGGTCGCTCCCCCGGGACAGGGCGGCATGGACTTCAACCTGATGAGCGGCACCTCCATGTCCGCACCACACGTCGCCGGTCTGGCGGCACTGCTGCAGGACCTGCACCCCTCCTGGTCACCGATGGCGATCAAGTCCGCGCTGATGACCACCGGATCCGACGTACGCGACGGTGCGGCCACGGACCCCAAGGTGATCTTCAAGCAGGGCGCGGGACACGTTCAGCCCAACTCCGCCGCCGACCCCGGCCTCGTCTACGACAGCGGCACGAACGACTGGATGGCCTTCCTCTGCGGATCCACCAGCGGCGTACTCGACAGCACCTGTGACGACCTCGAGGCCTCCGGCCGCTCCCTCGACCCGAGCGACCTGAACACGCCGTCCATCGGGATCGGGCTGCTCGACGAGGCCGAGACCGTGACCCGCACGGTGACCAACGTGGGCCGCAAGAAGGCGACCTACAAGGCATCGGTGACCGGGCTCGAAGGTGTCGATGTCGCGATCGAGCCGAGCACGCTCACGATCGAGCCGGGCGAGAGCGCGACCTTCACCGCGACCTTCACCCTCGAGGACGCCGCTCTGTTCCGCTATCTCGGCGGCCAGCTGTCCTGGACCGACGGGTCACACACGGTCCGCTCCCCCATCGTGCTGCGCGCCAAGCGCCCGGGCGAGGAGGACTGGGCCACCCGGTACGACGGTGCGCGTGGTGCTTTCGGCACCTCCGCCGACGTCGGAAGCGACCTGCTCCTGCACCCCGACGGGACGCGGCTCTACATGAGCGGCCTGAGCTCCCCGCCGGTGCCGGGCACCCTGGTGACCGACTTCCTCACCGCGGCCTACGACCCCGAGTCCGGTGACCCGCTCTGGGAGGTCCAGTGGGACGGCTCGAACGGTGGGTCGGACGAGCCGGGCGGCTTCGGGATGAGCCCTGACGGCGACACGGTCTACGTGGCAGGGACGAGCGGCGGAGACTTCGTCACCATCGCCTACGACGGCGCCACCGGCACCGAGAAGTGGAACACCCGGCTCGACGGCCCCGGCCAGGCCGGGGACACGGTCAACGATCTGGTGGTCAGCCCCGACGGCAAGCGGATCTACGTCACCGGTTACCAGACCGTGAGCGAGGCACAGCTGGACTACGCCACGGTCGCCTATGACGCCGCCACCGGCGAGCAGCTGTGGACCTCTCGGTACGACGACCCGGTGCAGGGCACCGACGACGCCCGCGCCATCGCGGTCAGCGAGGACGGGAGCACGATCGTCGTCACCGGTCAGAGCCGGGGCGAGGGCACCGGTCTCACCGACTGGGGCACCGTGGCCTACGACGCGGCGACCGGCGACCAGCTGTGGGACGTCCTACGCAACGGATCCGAGGGGCAGATCGACATCTCCGGCCAGGTCCAGATCGCCGGGGACACCGTGATCGTGTCCGGCGTGGTCAGCAACACGGACCGCCAGGGTGACTGGAGCACGGTTGCCTACGACCTCGCCACCGGCGAGGAGCGATGGTCGGCGGATAACGGCGGGGCCGGCACCGACACACCCCAGGCCACCGCGGTCTCCCCCGATGGGAGCACCGTCCTCGTGACCGGCAACGTCGAGGGCACCACCGACATGGACTACGCCACCGTCGCGTACGACGTCACGACCGGCGACGAGGTCTGGGCGGCGCACCACGACGGCACTGCCCACGGAACCGACGTCCCCTGGGACGTGACGATCTCCGAGGACGGCACCCACGCGGTCGTCACCGGCGAGACGACGGACTCGGAGACGAAGAACGACTACACCACCATCGCCTATGACATGACCGACGGCGAGAAGGTGTGGTCGGCGAGCTACGACGCGACCGCCGCACCGGACGGCGCGAACGGCGTGGCGATCGACCGCGGGCCCGACGGCAAGCGACGCGTGTACGTCACCGGGGTGAGCACCGCCTCGTTCGACCCCGCCGGCCTCGACAGCAACCTCGACGCTGCCACGGTCGCCTACTTCGACCCGTTCGAGTAGGTCCTCGGAGCGACGACAGCCGGCCGCCGGACGATCTCGATCGTCCGGCGGCCGGCCCGTTTCCGTCCCCAATCCGGTTCGAGGCCGGTCCGGGTGTTGCCATGCCGTGACCACCCGGCGGCTCGCGCCCAGGAGCTCGGGGTCTGGCCGTACTGGCGGCGGAAGGCGCGACCGAACGTACGGAAAGAAGGACGCTGGTCCCAAGCCGGGTCGGGAATGCAAGGGTCGAAGGTCCCGTCCACCCCAATATTGGGTAGGTAAAGATAAGTCCCTCAACCCGCTGAGACAGCGCCGGGAGACGCTCCTCTCACAGGCCTCGCCGAGGCGGCCACGCGCCGCACTTGCTCCTCGGTTTCAAGAGGTCCCCACGATCCACCCGAGATCGGCCCAGGCCGACCGCGACGGGCATCCCTGTCCGCCCGCCCGGTCTCGGGTACCTCAGCCCTGCCTGCTCACCACAGGCACGGACCGCAACAACCCATGAAGGAACCGACCCATGAACATGCACAACTCCACCAAGATCGGCCTCGCGGCTGTAGCCGTCGCCGGAGTCGCCACGGTCGTCGCAGCCCCTGGGGCTCAGGCCGCGCAGGACTGCAAGACGACCACCGTGACCTCTCAGGTCAAGGTCGCCGACGAGAAGCAGACCACCGAGGTCACGCCTGCGGTCACGCACGTGGAGCACGCCGACGCGGTGTCCCACGAGGAGTCCCGCTTCTCGAAGGTGGTCAAGGGTGAGAGCCACGAGGCTGTCACCGAGGACCAGTTCCGCAACTCGGTCTACACCCGGACCTACACGCCCGGCACCGACGCGGTGACCGACACCATCGAGCACCCGGCTGAGACCCACACGGTCGAGCACCCGGCCGAGACCCACACGGTCGAGCACCCGGCCGAGACGCACCTCGTCCACCACGAGGCGGTCACCCACGAGGAGACTCGCGTCATGGACCGCGGCTACGCCTACAGGCAGAAGGAGACCGGCAAGGTTCGCTACCTGAACACGCCGGACTGGAACGGCGAGGACGAGCACGGCGACAAGGGCTGGGTCCGCTTCGCCGGGGGCGACCTGACCGAGACCGTCACCGTCGTGGACGAGGAGGCGTGGGACGAGACGGTCGTGGACAAGGAGGCCTGGACCGAGACCGTAGTGGACAAGGAGGCCTGGACCGAGACCGTAGTGGACAAGGAGGCCTGGACCGAGACCATCGTGGTCCAAGAGGCCACTCCTGCCGTCTTCGGCCCGTGGCAGTGGGACCACTTCACCACCTGGACCACCACGTCGGGCACCCCGGCCGATGAGGACGGTCAGGACGGCGAGGACAACCCGTTGAACCTGTCCCAGATCGGCGAGCAGTACGAGCAGACCGTGATCACGAAGGAGGCCTACACCGACCCCGACGTCACGCTCTACTTCATCGAGGACGGTGAGCCGACCACGAACCTGGCCGACGCATCCTGGACCGCCGACGAGCCTGAGGGTTGGGACCTGGTCGACACCCGCACGGTGGAGGACAGCCCGGCATCGGACGTCACCGTGGTGGACTCGCCTGCCTCTTCGGTCACGGTCGTCATCCCGGCCGTCTACGAGACCAAGACCAACAAGTCGGAGAAGTGCGCGGCGGTCGTCAAGGACGCCAGCACCAAGGCCGCCAGCACCAACGCCGCCAGCACCAAGGCCGACTCCGAGGTCCCGACCCGGATCGATGCCGGTCTGGCTGGGAACCTGCCGAACACGGGCGGTCCGAACGGAGTGCTCCTCGCCGTCGGCGGGCTGCTCGCCGGCATCGGGGGCATCGGGGCCTTCCTCACCCGTCGCAGGAAGAACGCCTGACCCACACTTCCAGGCGTGGTGAGGACCCACACGGCCCTTTGGCCGCTGTCCCGGGCGAACGAATTTTCGTTCGCCCGGAGACACCCCTTAGGACGCGTACGCCGCAGTGATCAGTGCACGCCGGCCATCAACCGGCGGATGGGCCGGTTGCCGATGAGCAGCAGGACACCGACCACGACCGAGGCGAGGCCGACCCACCAGAAGAAGCCGCTGTCGTCGCTGACGTCGTAGAACTCTGCGAGCCGGCCGGACATCGCGGTGCCGAGGGCGACGGAGAGGAAGAACAGCGCCATCATCTGGGTGCGGAAGCGCTCGGGGGCGAGCTTGGTGGCCAGGGAGAGACCGACCGGGGAGAGCAGCAGCTCGGCGAGGGTGAAGAGCAGCAGGATGAACGCGAGGCCGATCAGCGGCACGGTGTGCTCACCGCTCGGCATCAGCAGGAAGACCCAGAACGCGATACCCATCAGGATCGTGCCGATCGCGAATTTCACCGGCGTCGAGGGCTGACGGGACCCGAGCTTGGTCCACAGAGCCGCGAACACCCCGGAGAGCAGGATGATGAAGACCGGGTTGATCGAGTTGACCCACGAGACCGGCATCTCCCAGCCGAAGATGTCGCGGTCCAGGCGCTGGTCGGAGTAGACCACCATGACGGTGAACTGCTGCTGGTAGAGCGACCAGAAGACCGCGGAGGCGACGAAGAGGGGCACCATCGCCCACACCCGGCTCCGCTCGATGGCGGTGACCTGGCTGCTCAGCAGGATGACGGCGAAGAGCGCCACCGCGGCGACCGCGCTGATGCCGATCACGATGTTGGCCAGTCGAGGCGCGGTGATGACACCGGTCACGCAGAGCACCACGATCGCCGCCACGGCGGCGACGGCGATGGCGATCCAGCGACCACGCTCGGCGGCGGGAAGCGGGTTGGGGACGACGCGGCTCTCGGCGGGAAGCGCGCTGCGGCCCATGGCGTACTGCACCAGACCGAAGATCATGCCGATCGCGGCCAGCCCGAAGCCGACGTGGAAGCCCCACTGCTTCTGCAGCAGTCCGGTCAGCAGCGGACCGACCAGGGCGCCCAGGTTGATGCCCAGGTAGAAGAGGGAGAACCCGGCGTCGCGGCGCTCGTCATCGGCGGCGTACAACGTGCCGACCAGGGACGAGGCGTTCGCCTTCACCCCGCCCGAGCCGAGCGCGATCAGCACCAGCCCGACCCCGACCCCGGCGATGCCGGGGATCAGGGCGAGCCCGAGGTGGCCGAAGACGACCAGCCAGGCAGAGGCGAAGAGCGTACGCTCCGCGCCGAGCAGGCGGTCGGCGATCCAGGCCGCGATGATCGTCGAGAGGTAGACCGCGCCGCCGTACGCACCGACAATGCCGAGCGCGACCGGCTCGCTGATCCCGAGGCCGCCCTCGGCCGCGGAGTAGTAGAGGTAGATCGCCAGGATGCCCTGCATGCCGTAGAAGCTGAACCGCTCCCACAGCTCGACGCCGAACAGGTTGGCCAGTACGCGTGGCTGGCCCAGGAAAGACCGGTCGCCGGGATCGCTCGCGACGGTCTCACTTTTAGCTTGACTCATTACTTCAGGTTCACAAGTCTCCGCTTCCCCGCCCAAATCGCGAACGGCCGATAACCGCCGGATGTGACCACTACCACGCGAGCTGCCCGTCCTTGTCCTGGAGCGTTCCTGTGGGGACGTCGAGATCCATGGTGGCGAGGCGTACGACTGTCTTGGCGCTCTCCGCGGGCGACTTGGCGATGTCCTCGATGCCGAAGCCGGCGGTCATGTCGGTGGCCGTGGGACCGGGTTCGACGGCGTTGAACCTGATGTCGGTGTTCGCCTTGGCGTACTGGACGGTCAGCATGGTCGCGGCGGCCTTGGACGCGGCGTACAGCGGCAGGAACATCCCTTGCTCGACTCGGCCGGGGGTGGTGTTGGCCCAGAACGAGCCCATGCTGCTGGACACGTTGACCACCCGCGGGTTCTCCGAGCGGCGCAGCAGCGGCAGGGCGGCCTCGGTGACCCGGACGATCCCGACCGCGTTGATGTCGAAGACCCGCAGTGCGGTCGGGCCGTCGAGCGGGTCGGCGACGAGGACCCCGGCGTTGTTCACGAGTACGTCGAGGCGCCCCTCGGCCGCCTCGATCGTGGCCAGCGCGGCGGCGACCGACGCGTCGTCGGTGACATCGAGCTGTACGAAGCGCGCGCCGATCTCGGCGGCCGCCTTCTCGCCTCGCTCGGCGTCTCGTGCGCCGACGTAGACGTCATAGCCGGCGTCGGTGAGCTGGCGGGCGGTCTCGAAGCCGATGCCCTTGTTGGCGCCGGTGATGAGTGCGACGGTCATTCCCGTTGTTCCTTTCGTAGGACGGCCCGATCGGGCCGCCTTCGACGCTAGGCACCCCGGCGACCACCGCCCAGAGTCCTGGTCAGACCGGGGTCTGACAGGGCCCCGGCTGTCCGCTCGGGGCCGACCTAGGCTGGAGACATGAGGCTGCACACATGAGTGAGGTGACGAACCCGCTGGGCGCGTTCCTGCAGGCCAGGCGAGCGCTGGTGACGCCGGAGGCGGCGGGCATCCCGGCTGCGGGCGTACGTCGCGTCCCCGGGCTGCGCCGCGAGGAGGTCGCGATGCTGGCCGGGATCAGCGCGGACTACTACCTGCGCCTGGAGCGCGGCCGCGACCGCAACCCGTCGGCGCAGGTGCTCGGGTCGATCGCGCGTGTGCTCCAGCTCGACGACGACCACACCGCCCACATGATGTCGCTGGTCGCGGAGGCTCCGCGCCGCCGGCGTCGGCGCCGGCGCAAGGAGACCGTCCCGCCGGGGGCGCTGAAGCTGCTCGACTCGATGGTGCAGCCCGCGTTCATCGAGGGGCGCTACTTCGACATCCTGGCGGCCAACGCTCTTGCTCGTGCGCTCTCGCCACGGCTCGCCGCCGGCGGCAACCAGCTGAGGGACCAGTTCCTCGACCCGGACCAGCAGTCGTTCCACCCGGAGTGGGAGTCGATGACGGAGTGCTTCGTCGGCAACCTTCGCCAGGCGGTGGGCACCGACATCGATGACCCGCGGTTCATCGAGCTCATCGGCGAGCTCTCCCTGGCCAGTCCACGGTTTCGGCAGCTGTGGGGACGCCATGACGTACGCGCCCAGACCGGCGCCCCGATCAAGATGCTCCACCCGCAGGTCGGCGAGCTCACCCTCAACCGCGAGCGGTTGGCGATCAGCGGCACCGACGACCTGATGCTCGTCGTCTACCACCCCGACGCCGGTTCATCGGACGCGGACAACCTGGCTCTGCTGGCGTCCGCGGGACTGCCTACACGGCCCGTTGCGTCGGAGGCTCGACTGGCCTGACCGGCTATGACGGTCGGGGCAGCAAACCGGCGTCGCGATGCTCGACGAGCTCGGTTCGCTCGCGGGCGATGCGATCCATGCCCCAGCGGCCGAGCGGCCCGAGCGCGGTGTTGAGGGTGCGCCCGTGCTCGGTCAGCGAGTACTCCACCCGCGGCGGCA
Source organism: Nocardioides sp. NBC_00850 (assembly GCF_045207335.1). NCBI lineage: Bacteria > Bacillati > Actinomycetota > Actinomycetes > Propionibacteriales > Nocardioidaceae > Nocardioides > Nocardioides sp. NBC_00850. The sequence continues at coordinate 3,037,641 of NZ_CP108845.1, read as the reverse complement.
CCTCGGCATAGACCTCCCGGTGCACCAGCCCGTCCTGCTCCATCTCACGCAGGTGCTGGGTCAGCATCTTCTCGCTGACCCCGGGCAGTCCGCGGCGCAGCTCGGCGAAGCGGCGTACGCCGTAGTTGTCGAGCTCCCACAGGATCAGCCCCTTCCACTTGCCGCTGACCACGTCGAGCGCGGCGTCGATGCCGCAGATGTAGGGACCGCTTCGGGCCGACTTCGTCACAGGAATGCTCCTCACGAACCTTTTGGTAAGTACCCCAGTAAATAGTGGGTACTCCCGCCATCGTACGTAAGCGCCGAGGATTGTCTTCATGAATCAACCTCTCACCGCAGTCACTGTCATCGGCCTCGGCCCCATGGGCCAGGCGATGGTCCACAGCCTGCTCGCCGCCGGGCATCCCGTGACCGTATGGAACCGCACCGCTTCGCGAGCCGATGAGGTCGTCGCCGCGGGCGCCCAGCTGGCCGACTCGCCGGCGAAGGCCGTCGCGGCGAGCGACCTGGTCGTCCTCAGCCTGACCGACTACCAGGCGATGTACGACGTGCTCGGCTCAGCCACCGACGAGCTGAAGGGCCGTACGGTCGTCAACCTCAGCTCGGAGTCCCCGGACGGGACGCGTCGGGGTGCGGCGTGGGCCGCCGAGCACGGCGCCGACTTCCTGACCGGAGGCGTGATGGTCCCGGCCCCGATGGTCGCCACGCCCGATGCGTACGTCTATGTCAGCGGTCCTGCCCACGTGCTGTCGCGGCACGAGGATGCGCTGGGTCGGATCGGGTCCGTCCGCTACCTGGGCGAGGATCCGGGGCTGGCGCAGCTGATGTACCAGGCCAACCTGGACATCTTCCTGACCTCCCTCTCATCGCTGCTCCACGCCGTGGCGCTGCTCGAGACGGGTGGCATCAAGCCGTCCGCCGCTATCCCGGAGCTGATGCAGACCCTCGCCGGCATCCCGCCGATGCTCGCCGCCGGCGAGGACCTCGGCGCCCAGCTGGAGGCCGGCCAGCACCCCGGGCACCTGAGCACCATCACGATGATGGGCGCCACCGCCGACCACCTCGTCGAGGCCAGCGAGGCAGCCGGCATCGACGTCGACCTCCCCCGCGCCGTCCAGGCCCACTACACCTGGGCCCGCTCCCGCGGCCACGGCGGGGAGAACTGGTCCCGCATCATTGACGCCATCCGGCCGTACGTCTGAGGTGATCGCCGGCGCCTGAGCGACTTCAGGCGCCGGTGATCAACCATTCGGGCAGATCTCGAATCTTCGGAACCCGGGCATGGCGCTCCTCGCCCCACGCGAACGACGTCTCGCACACCCAGTCCTCGAAATCGGAGCCCAGCCGCCAGAGCGCATTCACCAACTCGGCTGGATCGTGAAGGTCCTCCGAGCGCCCCAACCGCCAGCCAGCACGCTCGTTCGTGGGCAGATAGGTGACGTACGCCCATACGTACTCATACCCGTCCTCGGGATACGTCCAAGACTGGTCCCAAGGCTCTCCAAGCGAGTTGTAGAACTCGGTGCCGACCACGACCGCGACGGTGACCTCGGGGATCTCCTGCTCCACCAGCGCGCTGTGAATCAGCGGCCGAACGACCTGGTCCCGAAGCTTGCTCACGAACGAGGTCCGACTCACTTCACGCCCTTTCAGTCAGGTGAACCAGGAATAGTCATCGTCACGTAAGCCTCCGAGCACGAGCCACCCGAATACGAGCATCGCGCTCGATTCATCCGACCTGACCGGAAGGTCGCGAAATACCCGATGGCGCCGCAACACCGGCAGAGCCCAGAATGACGGCGTGTTCGCGCTAGGTCCCAGCCCCCGTTCCCGCTTCTACGACGCGGCGGCGCGCTGGGATGAGGGAGAGGAGCACAAGGTCATCATCGACGCAGCCACACAAGCGCTTGTCGACGATCTCGATTCTCCCGCTCTTCGCACACTTGCTGGGCTTACTGCGGACCTACGCCGTGACGAGATAGAAGCGGTCTTGGTCGACGCGCTCGACGAGCTTGATCTCCCCCGCCCCGGGCAAGCAGACAGCCCCGCACGAGATCACTCCTCGGAGGTGTACGACCGACTGCCGACCGACGTGATCAGGTTCGCCATCTCCCCGGCTCCGAAGGACCTAACGGACGGGTTCGAACTCCAGGTCTTCGTCAACGAGGTCGAGATGACGTCCAAAGGTGCAGGAATGGGCATGGACCCCTTCGACCTGATCGTTCCGGTCAACAAGCTCCGTGCCGAAACCACGCCTCGGCAGGTTCCGATCGCTCGATGTGAGTGTGGGACATACGGCTGCGGCTCGACCGATGTCCTCATCCGTCGTGACGGCGACGTCGTTCACTGGGATTGGCTGCTCGAGAAACCGGCCTCGAGCGGTGCGAGCTTCGTCGCAGAGCAGTACGACGCCGAGGTCGAGCGGCTCATCACCGATCGCTCCTGGGAGCGCCCCGCAGACACCGCCACGAGGCTGATCCTCCAGCAACTCGATCATGCCTGGCTGGCCGAGCATCACCTGCGATTCTCCTGGGCCGCCCGCCACTTCCGGGAGCCCGACCGATTCCTCGTGTCCCTCATGGCCGACGACACCGCGTTCCAAGTCTTCCTCACCTTTCCGTTCATCAACAGGAGCCCTGAAGACGTCGCCGTGACTGTTCTGGAGACCCTCTCGTCGCCGCCGTCAAAGTGGCGCGCCTCGTACACGCCCACCATGCGCGCGCAACGAGGAAGGCCGTCGATGGGCAGCAGACGGTGGCGGGTTGGCGGCTCCCAACCTGACCACCTCATCGAGGCCAGCGAGGCAGCCGGCATCGACGTCGACCTCCCCCGCGCCGTCCAGGCCACTACACCTGGGCCCGCTCCCGCCGTACGTCTGAGGTGAGCTGTGCCGGGACGGATGGTCTCGCATATGCGAAACCATCTGTCCCCGACCGCGCAGCAGTCAGGAATGAGCCGTGAGCCAGTCGATCACGTCGGCGGTAATCGCATCGCGGTTGGTCTCGTTGAAGATCTCGTGGCGCGCCTCGGGGTAGAGCGTCACCGTCACATCCTTCAATCCGGCTTCGCGATAACGCTCCCCCAGCAGCTCGACCAGGGCGCCGCCTCCGGCAAGCGGGTCGGCGTCGCCGGAGACGACGAGAATCGGCAGATCGGAGCGGATCCCACCGATGGCTGCCGGGTCGGCCAGACGCTCGGCGCCGACGAACAGCTGAGGCACGGCGGTGTCGGGCAGATCGAACCCGGACAACGGGTCTGCGACGTACGCATCGACCTCGGCCTCATCGCGCGAGAGCCACTCATACCCGGTCCGGTGCTCGAACCCGGCGTTGAACGCCTCCAGCCCAACAGGACCCTCGGCGCTCGAGAGCGCACCAGCGAGTACGTCGAGGGCGGTCGAGCCTGACAGCACCACAGCGTCGTACAGGTCGGACCGGTCCAAGATCACCGTCTGCGCCGCAAAGGACCCCATCGAGTGCGCAACCAGGAACACCGGGATCCCGGAGAAGTCATCGCGCAGCGAGGCACCCATGGCCGCGACGTCGGCCACCAGCGCCTCGAAGTCGAAGTGACCGAGCTGGTCGGCCGACGCGACGGACCCGCCGTGACCGCGGTGGTCGACCGCCCGCACGACGTACCCAGCCGCGACGAGAGCCCGAGCGAGCCGGTCGTAACGCTGCCCGTGCTCGGCGATGCCGTGGGCGATCTGGACGACGCCCCGCGGCGCGGACAGCTCCGCTCCCCAAGTCTGGATCGCAAGCGCCGTGCCATCGGTCGGCGAGACGAATGTGGCTGTGGTGGGCATGGGGCCTCCTGGTGACGGGGTGCCCATGCTGCCATTCCTACGGCGATCCGGCAGGCCATCAGGATCCCGGGAGGCACGTCTTCGAACGGCTTATCGATCAGCGCATACCCGATGCGACCGTCACGCTCGACAACAGCCGCATGAAACGTGCCGCCGCCTTCGTTTCCGGCCCCGCTACCAATCGAGATCCGCCCCTCATCCGCTTCCGACGTCCACCCGAAGGCGTACGAAGCCAGCTCGCCGCGCGACTCGACGAACTCCCCGAACATCCGGTGGTCCTTACCGTGCTTCATCCGTCAGCCGACCCGCGGACATCGAAGGGGTACGCCTTCCTATCCCTCGACACCGCGCCCCGGTCGAGACCGCGATTTCAGTCACTTTCGTACTTCGTGGACGAGCATTCGTTCGGCTAACCTAGGTTGCGGCAGCGCGAGGAGTGACGACCCTCGGCTTCGGCGTCAGTCGATGGCAAGCGCCGCCCGCGCGTTCCGGCGTTCCGACGAGAGGTCGACGTGATGTCGGCGAAGGTGTGGTGGCACCGCGGTTTGGCCCTCGCCCACACCTCCAGGGCTTCCGCTACCTGGAGGAACGATGAGACCACCTGAATTTCCACGCACCCTGACCGCTGAGCTTGCCGGGGTCGAGCCTGGCACGGCTGTGACCCTGATGGGCCACGTCCACCGTCGCCGAGAGCTTGCGGCCGTCACCTTTTTGGTGATCCGCGACCGATCTGGCTTGGCCCAGGTCGTCCTGCGGCCGGACGAACTGCCGATCGAAGGTCTTCCGCCCGAGGAGACCGCAGTGCAGGTTACAGGCATGGCCACGGCGAACCGGCAGGCACCGGGAGGCATCGAAGTCACGGCAGCCACGGTGACGCCGCTGACGGAGCCTGCGCGCACCCCGCCGGCCGAGCTGTGGAGACCCTCGCTCAGTGCCGGACTGCCCACGCTGCTCGACCACGCGCCTGTGCTGTGGCGACACCCGGCGCAGCGGGCGAAGTGGGAGCTGGCGGCGGCCAGCCTGCGCGGGTTCCGCGACACCCTGGACAGTCTCGGGTTCACCGAGGTGCAGTCGCCCAAGATGGTCGAGTCCGCGACTGAGTCCGGAGCGAACGTTTTCGGTGTCGACTACTTCGGCCGCCCCGCTTACCTGGCGCAGAGCCCGCAGTTCTTCAAGCAGCAACTGGTCGGTATCTTCGAGCGGGTCTACGAGGTCGGGCCGGTCTTCCGGGCCGAGCCGCACGACACGGTTCGTCACCTCGCCGAGTACGTCTCCCTCGACGTCGAGTTGGGCTTTATCCGCGACCACCACGATGTCCTTGAGGTCCTCCGCGACGTACTTGCTGGCATGGTCGAGCAGATCGAGAACCACGCAGGTGCTGCGGTCGAGCGACTCGGTGTCCAACTCCCGGTCATTCCGAAGGAGCTCCCGGTGATCCACTTCCGGGACGCCCTCGCGAAGGTCGGGGCGCCCAGCGACGAGCCGGACCTGGCCCCGGAGCACGAGCGGGCTCTGGGCGTGTGGGCGAAGGAGACGTACGACAGCGATGTTCTCGCGGTGGAGGGCTACCCGATGCGCAAGCGCCCGTTCTACACGCATCCTCAGCCGGACGACTCTCGCTGGAGCAACAGCTTCGACCTCATCTTCCGTGGTCTCGAGCTGGTCACGGGTGGTCAACGGCTGCATCGTCATGCCGACTACGTGGCCGCGATCGAGGCTCAAGGGGAATCGCCCTCGGCGTACGCCTCCTACCTCCAGGCCTTCGCGCACGGCATGCCTCCACATGGCGGCTTCGCGCTCGGTCTCGAGCGGTGGGTCGCACGGCTTGTCGAGGCGGCCAACATCCGCGAGGTGACGCTCTTCCCGCGCGACCTTCACAGACTCGCGCCGTAGGCTGAGTGGAGGGTCCGTACCAGTCAGCGGGTCCGGACCCTCCAAGGTCTCCTCCGAGCAGCCGGCCCGGGGGGCGAGGAGGCGCTCCACGCAGCGAGGGTGTCGTTCCCGGGCCGATGGTCGGCGGGGACGACACCCTGACTGCGATAAGCCCCTTAAGCGAGGCTGAAGACGCCCGAGAAGACGGGGAGCCCGTACTTGTCGATGATTTCGTTGAAGTCGATGTGGACCTCGATGAGCGTGTCGAGATCGTATTCGAAGGGGATCCCCGACTGCTTGACGATGAAGGGCGTCAGCACCGTTGGGGACGGCACAACTCCAAGTTTGGCGATGGTGTCGAGTCCGTGAATCGTGTCGGTCGCAGGTTCGATTCCCGCAAGCAGGCAGCTGCCGACGTTCTGGTGGCCGAAGACTTCAACAGCATCCTGGAAGATGCCTACGTAGTCGTCGAAGGTCAGGTCGCCCTTGTATCCCCGAATGTACTTCCGCCGATACTCAGCATTGACGATCTCTACCCCGCTGTTGAAGCGTGATACTCCTGAAGCGCGCAACGTTTCGAGATAGTCCAGCCTCTTCTCACGATCGGATCGGATCCCTGGGGGAATCACCTGGGAGACATAGATTCCCCCGGTGTAGCCCACATCTCGAAGCGCCGAGGCGATCTTGCAGTGGCGCTCCAGTTCGAGGCTTTCGGAGCGGATGCTTCCCGTGCACAGCCAGACGATGTCGTACTTGGTGCGAAAGTCCGCGGCGTGCGTTGACACATATTCCATGCAGGTGTCGAAGTTGGCCGAGTAGGATGCTGCGGGTCTTCCCTCGACCGCCAGGATCTCCCATTCGCTCTCTTTGAAGCAGAAGTCGCAGGAGTAGGCGCAGTAGGTGTGGTAGTCGAAGACGAAGCTGCGGATCCCGTTTTCGCGGAGGAGTCCGAAGTTGTACATCCCGGTCGGCGCTCGCTCCGGATCGACGTACTGGATGCTTGGAATCTCGTGGCGGCTTCCGTTGATCTCGGCGTATAGCTCCTTGCCTGTGAAGACGAAGGGAGATTCCTGGTTGATGCGCACGGTGATCTTCTTCGTGGCCTCTCCGGTGCCGATCTCCAGCTCGATGCGAGGCACGACCTGTCCCAGAATGGGAAACTGGATCGTCGTCGTTGCGAGCCTGATGCCGTCGCGCAGTGCACCCAGCCGGAATACCTCGCTGATCGGGACCATGTCGATATTGCGCAAGGTGATGGGATCGCAGGTGCGCTTCCGTGGTGCACTCATCGCGACTCGCCTCCCATGATCGCCACCGCGGTCCTTCCCACGATGTCGGCCCTCGATGTCTCCGGCAGCTCTTCGATTGCTGCCATCCAGTCGCTGCGCGGGTCCAGGGGTGTGCCTGGATGCGGGAAGTCGGTCGCCATGAGGATGTTCCCGTGAAACTCGTCCGGGATGTTCGCCAGCCGCTCACCCGTTCCCGTCGAGAAGAAGAACGCCTTCTTCTCGAGGATGTAGTGGGACGGCTCGTGTTTCAGCGGGCTCGCGCCTTGACCCCGAGTCGTTGCATATGACTCGTTCGCTCGGTCCAACCAAGCTGGCACCCATCCGGCATTGCATTCGTGAAATACCCACCGGAGCTCTGGGCAGGCATCTGGGATTCCCAGGTCGAACAGGCCGGCGAGGCAGAGCTGGCCCGGGAGAGTCTCGTTCACATGGTTGAAGAACCTGCCCATGTCAGCGGAACTGACTCCGCACGTGTCCTCCAGGGGCAGGAAGTGTGGCACTGCGACCTTGTGGACGTGTATCGCGAGGCCCCTGCGTTCCGCTTGAGCGCAGAACGTCACGAACTCGCGGCGCAGGCCCGGGCGCAACCCCCATGGGAGTGCGACATGTCGAAAGCCGGCGGCTGCGATGGCCTGGAGGTCGCTCGTGATCTCTTCCACTGTGCCAAGGGACATCTGGGCCACGGGGACGAGGCGCCCGTGCGTGGCGGACGCCATCTCGGCTACCCACCTGTTGTAGGCGCGGTGGTGGGCTTTCGCGTAGGCCGACAAGGGATCGACTTCCCGAGGCCAGATAAGACCGAGAGAGGGGAAGAGCCACGTTCGATCGATTCCTTTGTCGTCCATCCACGCCAGTCGTGTGATCGGGTCCCAGGATTCCGGCAGGCAAGATTCGCGATAGCTCGCGTATTCGCCCTCAGCGGGAAGGTGGTTCCAGTCTCGGATCTCTTCACCCGCGACCGGGCGCACCCCGCCTAGTCTCCGGACGAGCCTCGACGGGATTCCGTCGATGATCAACTTGTCGCCGTCCAGCACGTCGCGCCGAACTGTAAGACCCTGCTCACGAAAAGCGGGATCGAGGTATTCCTGCCATAGCCAGAGCGGTTCCATGATGTGGCTATCGGCATCGACTACGTCATATTCGGCCCACACGTAGATCAGTCCTCCGAGTTGAGATTTGGGTGATGCAGGATTACGCCATTACTCACTTCCCTGAGCCGATACCACCAGGATGGACTGTGCCGATACGACGCTCGGCGACTCTCGGCCTCGATCTCCGGGGCGCTTCGAAGCGATCGGAGAGCTCTCCTGATCGCATATTCGCTCAGGGTTGTCCTGGTGAGGTCTCCGACGAGTTTGCGATGACCGTGCCATTCGCCATCGGCGAGGACCTCCAGCACGAGCTCCTTGGTCTTGCTGGTCGCCTGATCGGTCACCACTCCGCTGCCTCCGTTTGCCTTCGTGAGATCGATGGGACGCTGCGGTGCGCCCTGGTTCAATGACCTCACGAGCACTGGGCACCGTGGTAGCCTCCGAGCACGACGGTCGCCGGACAGGGTGACCAGACCCGACCGGCTTCTGTCCGGGACTTGTCCAGGAGTCCGAAAGAGTGAGCACTGACGTTGTCGTTGATCGGCTCGCGCGGATCCGACAGGGTCGCGGTCTTGCGGAGCCGACGGCAGTCCTCGGACTTGCCGAGACTCTCAAACAGACCGTCGCACGAGCCAACGGAAAGTCGCCAACGGCGAGACCGGAAGACGAAGTCCGTATCGGCGTCGACCTGATCCGAGCAACTCTGCTGCTGATGCCAGATGACCTGCGACAGGTCGCAACCGCGCAGTTCAACCTGTCCAGCAGAGACCTCGGTCGGACATTGTCAGATCGAGAAGAGGACCTGGCTCGAGACTTGAAGTGCTCGGCCAAGACGATCAGGCGACGGGGCGCCGAAGCGGTCGCGTTGATGGCGCATTTCATTCGCAGCGGAGAGGCCGAGGCCCGATTGCTCGAGGGCCGACTCATGCCTGAGGAGAACTCCATTCAGGCGCCCCACGATCCGCCAACCGATCTGAGGACCTTCTGGGGTTGGCCACAGGCTTTGCGCATCGACATCTTGTGCTCGGAGATACCTGAGTCCGAGCGTCCCTACTTTGCTCATCCGAGCGACCGCAACTATCTCCGGTACGCCAAGTTCGCTGATCTGGATACGTTGATCTATCTGAGGTCGCAGCTCGCGCGATACCTGCCCGAGTCCAATATCCGTGACTTCTCGCCGAGTGAGTACTACGACAGTCAAGCCGACGAGCTCATCGTCATCGGCGGCCCGCCCTGGAACTCGAAGTATCGCGAGCTCCAGCACGCCCTACCGCTCGGCTTTCAGGCCAACCCGCTCGGGCAGGACGATCCGCTGATCGATGGCGACGCGTTGCACTACCCAGAGTGGCTCCCCGATGGGACTCTGCAGTCCGACATCTCGCTCTTCTCGCGGATCACCCTTCGCTCAGGACAGCAGATCAAGATGCTCGGTGGCTGCCTGACCGCTGGCGTGCTTGGTGCGGCTCGATGCTTCCTCGACCAAGCGATCGCCGGCCCCAACATTCGATGGGTGATCGATCAGGTTGGTACGGCCGACTTCTCGCTCGCCTTCCGCACGCCCCGCCTTGGCAGCTTCCTCGACCCACCGCTTCTCGCCGAGGCGGGCCTGCGGATCCTCTACGCCAAGCAGCCCGGCGCAGCTTCCTTCGACAAGCTCACCTTGTGACGATCGAGACCCCAACCTACGTCGTCAACCTGCCCCGACGCGCTGACCGGCGCGAGCGGATGGCCGCCCGCCTGGCCCAGTTCAGCACGGTCGTCTTCACCTCAGACTGGGCACCGGACTTCGACGGTCAGCGCCAGACTGCCCTGCTCGCCGAGAACCCGCGCGTCAGCCTGTCGCCCTGGCAGGACCTGACGTCCACGAACCCGTGGTTCTCCCGTCCTCTCAAGTGGGGCGAGGTCGGCTGCTCACTTGCTCACATCGCGTGCTGGGAGGACTTCGTACGATCGGGTGAGCAGGAGGCGATCTTCCTGGAGGACGACGCTCAGCCGATCCCAAGCTTCGCTAACGACCTACAACAGATCCTCGCCGAGGCTCGGCGCCATCGGTTCGACCTGATCTATCTTGGCCGGGTTCCGCAGGCCCCAGATCGCGCTGACCACGGCAGGCTGGTCGATCCCGGCTACAGCCACTGCACCTACAGCTACGTACTGAGTGCGTCAGGCGCCCGAAAACTTCTCGCCATGGAACCGTGGCGCGACCTCATCCCGGTCGATGAGTTTCTGCCCGCCACCTACACCCAGCATCCGCGCCGCGACGTCGCTACGCGCTTCGGTTCCGATGTGCAGGCAATCGCGTGCAAGCCGGACATCGTCCTGCAGGATCCCAAGGATGTCATGGGTAGCGACACCGAGCTGAGCGGATTCGTCACGCCTCATTCGGCCGCGGTCGCGGCTGATGCTGGTTAGTCCCGGTCACGAGGGTGTTGGCAGGCACGTCCTTCGTCACGATGGCCCCGGCGGCCACGTAGGCACCTGCACCGATCGTGACGCCGCCGACCACGACCGCGCCCATGCCAATGCAAGCTCCGTCTTGTAGAACGGGCGAGGCTTCATCCGGTCCCCACCAGTCCCCTGCCGGGTCGCTGTAGGCGTGCACAAGGTTGCCCATCGAGGTACAGCCATCGCCGATAACGCTCGTGTCACATACGAAGCCCGCGATCCTGGATCCGTCGCCGATCTGCACGCGATCACAGATGTAGGCGCCGTACATGATCCTCGTGCCGACCCCAACGACTGTGTCGTAGCCGATGTGGACGTTGTCTTCGACAACGACGTCTCCTTGAAGCTGGACGCCTTCGTACAGACTCACGAAGTTACCCAGGAGCGAGCCATCTCCGATCAGGCCTACCGACTCCGTGGTCGAATTCAGCCGGACCTCCGCCTGGGACCCGAGCACGCAGTGCTCGCCGACGGTCACGTTGCCTTGGATGATCGGCGGAATCAGCTTACGGCGCCGCAAGCCAGTCGACGGTGGCTTTGATGGCTTGGGCTTCGTAGTCGGAGCCACTGAATCCATGATCTGACCCTTCGATCGTGACAAGACGGAAGTGCTCGTTGGCCGACGCCAAGGCCGCGGATTCGCCGTAGGAGACAGACTCGTCCCGATCCCCGTGCACGATCAGACCACGAAGTGGGGACTTGGCCAGCGCATCACGTGCGTCAGTGACCCCCATCTCCTGCGCCAGCGCGTAGCCAACCTGGAACGTGCCGTCCAGTTCCATGTAGCCGTCAGCGAGCAGCCGGTCTTGAGTCTCCGGTGTGAAGTTGTCGGCCGCCCACGGCATTCGGCCGGCAACGAACGTGCCTGCGACGTCGAGGACCGGATTCCACAGACACAGACCGTCAAGAACCTCGCGTCGCAGCAGCGCGGGCAGCAGAATGCCGGTCGAGACCGCACCGAAGCTCGAGGCCAAGAGCACGACGCGACTGGCGCCGTTCGCTCGGCGCTGCGCCTCACTGATGGCGCATTCCAGGTCGATGACCTCGCCGGCGATCGTGACACCTCTCTGCGTGCCACTACTCCTCCCGTGTCCACGGAAGGAGAACCGAAGCGTCGCCCATCCGTGCTGGCTGACACTTTCTGCAAGTCGGTCGAACATGCCACCTTCATGGAGGTCAACCGTGATGCCGTGGGCCATGACGAGCATGCCTCGCGTCTCACCCTCGGGCACCGTGGCGATGGCCTCCAGGTCGAGGCCGTCATAGGTGTGGATGTCAACGTTGTGGGATTGCATTTGACCTCTTCATTCTCATCTCGTCTGTTGAGGTGGTGGCTCTAGCCATACAGAAGCGCCGCTGAACGAGTCAGATGCGGCTGAGGACGGCCAGCAAGGTCGTAGGCGCAGACTACGGCGATCCGTCGCCCAGCCGTCACAGGCGCAACCGCGTGCCGCACCGCACCCGCGTGCAGGATGTAGGCATCACCCGCCACAAGAGTCACCGACCTTGGGCCGCCGCTCGGCATCTGTAAGAGAAGCTCGCCGCCACCTCCTGGCGGTGGTGCCTCCACAATCAACACGAACGCAACCTCGTGGTCATCGACGTGGGCTCCATGAGTGTCACCGGATCGGTGAAGGTAGTTGACGACAACGGCCTCGATGTCATCCACGAGCGGCGTTGGCGCCTCCGCGGTGTGCGACTCGATAGCCCGGATCACACGACGGTCCTGATAGATCTGCCATGTTGTCGGGCAGGTGCGCTCTACGGCGAGTGCCGAGAGATTCGACATGTGCCGCGGCGTACTCCCCATCTCGGGGACCACAAGATCTCGGCGGGCCGCCTCGAGAGCAGCCCGATCCAGCTCGACCTTGATAGCCGCGAGATCAACACCATCGACAAAAGCCGGAAGATGGAGCCAGGGACCGTTCGGCCACGCGGGAGGACCCCCATCCGAATGCGCAGGCCCGGTTGATGCATGAGTCACGGACACAGCCAACCGGGCCGAACCAGAGCTGACAATCCCAGTTCATGGACGATTGCTGGTCAACATGTCCCCCTCGCCTCAGCTCACGCTGGCGGCCACTGGCCAGATCAGGCCGGCTGGGCGTCGCGGAGGCACTGCGAGATGGCGGTGGTGACACCGTCCCCGTCGCGGCTGGTGCCGACTTCTGCGATTCGGAAGACACGCACTCCGCCCAGATAGCAGCGCCAAACGGCGCAACCCCACCCAGTCGAGACTACCTCTCCACACACGTCGGAAGACGGGTCGTGACAAGAGATAGGCACGCCAGACAACCAGACCGCGCGCTGACCTAGGAAGTCGATGCACTAACGAAGCCAATTCACGGCGAGTGCCGGTACATTCTTGTCCGGAACAGGGATCCCAGGCGTGAGCGCCACGACCGCACCCTTACGAACATCGTCAAAATACTCCCGCTGCCAAAACTCAGAGGCGTGGACAAAGTAGCTCTCACCATCGACAACCGCGAAGGCGAAACCTCGGTCAGGGTTCACCTTTGATACCGTTCCAAGTACGCGACGAGCATGGAATGGGTCGGCTGAAATCCGTAGCGCCTGGATGCGACTCGCGAAACCTATGCACGATTCGGAAATATAGTCGACTACGTTTCTTCCTCTCGCATGCCGCAAGTCCCGCTCAACCAACAGCAGGCGATCTAGATCATGACCGTCCAATGCACCCGAATGGGACTCAAGTGTGCTGAGCACGCTTTCGACAAGTTCAGCTAGGCCAGCCCAGTCAGTCTTCTCGACCTTCGCATGACTGCCCTCCACGAGTCCGCTAAGCATAACGTCGATGGCTTCATGCGTGGACAAATCCGAAGACTCGGTACTGTCCAGCACTGAGCAGCAAATATCCAGCGCCGATTGCTCGGCATTAAGCATCAAGTGTGCGCGCGCAACTTCAAGTTTCAGTGAAGGATTATTGTGGTCCAGATTCGCTGCCGTTTGGATTTCGCGTAGACCCTCCCGAGGGCCGTACTGAGTCGCGCACAAGAATCGCCCAAAGAAGTAGTGTACATAAGGACTCTCGGCGGCGAGATCCCTAGCGCGTTCGTATGCCTCGTAAGCTTCGCCGTAGTTGGATGTCGTTTCAAAAACGAATCCAAGCACACGGTGAGGCTCGTGGTACCCGGGGGCCAGGTCAGCCGCCTCGCGGCACTGGTCGATCGCTCGATCAACATCTCCGCGTTCCACGGCCTCTAAGGCAGAGCGAAGGCAACGCGCGGCATAAAAGTCACCTGAACTCCGGATCTCAATCGTGTCGCTTGCATATGGGTCCCGCGCGTGGGCGTCTCGAAGATCGCCACCCGCCACGTAGAGATCGTTGTGCCTTTCTTGAACCACGGCGCGTTCGGCGGGTTCTACAGGGTGACGTTTTTGCAGGTAGCGCTTGGCAAAGTCTGTCAGCGCGTAGCCCGAGAGCGACCCGGAGCCAGCAACTTGAGCTACGAAGTTCGTCCGAGTCAGTTCCAAAATTGCACTCTGCAGCCTCGGCGCTTGAAAGTCGCTCAAGTATGCAAGTTCCGCAAGCGTATGCGATCCGGGTATCACCTGCATCGACGTGAGTACGGTCCGGGCATCTGGGTTGAGATAATCGAAGACATTTTCCATACAGTAGTCAAGTAAGAGTTCATTGTTGTGGATCAGACTGTCGGGCTCAACTCCCGCTTGCACGCCAGAGACAAACCACTTGATCTGCCCCGGATGACAGTTCATCTGCTCGACGAGACGATCCATCTCACTGCCCGACAACGCGGCCAGAGCCTGCACTCCTCGGACTTTCGCGAGCGTCCTCATCAGGTGGCCGCCCTCAGATACAGATAGCGGCTGCAGTTTGATGGGGTTCTCTGTACCAACACCGATTCGACTCGTGATGAGGACTCTACTGCCAAACGGCAGCCCTCTTAGAAACTCCGATACATTGTCATCCAGCACCGTCTCCAGGTTGTCAAGGATAAGTAGAACCCGAAACGTTTCCAAGTATTCAAGAACCTCAGCAATAGGATCTCGCCCTGAGAGCTCCCCAGCGAGTTCGCTCGCGGCACCAGAGAATAAGCCAAGCGAGTCCTGGATCGCCCCTTCAACCCTAACGATCTCAGCTGTCGTTAGAGTTGCGTTCTTAGCGGTTGTCCAAACAATCACGTCAAACGGAACATCTTCTCGATCTAGAAGGTCGTATGCAACCTGGAGAGCCAAGGACGTCTTACCCATGCCGCCATCGCCGAGGATGGAGACGACAGGCCACGGCCCGAGCAACGCCTTAGTCACGTCGGCCCTCTGCTTGCGGCGACCAAGAAAACCGGTTTCATCGAAATCCGCTGGCGGAAGGTTATTCTGGATGAAAGATTTCGATGCACGCAGGCTCATATCGTTCATTCCAAACACCGAGGACGGATCACGGTCGAGTTCGGCGATCACGCTCAATGTCCGGTCCCACGACCAGCCGGGAACCTGGGTGAGATCGTGCGAAAAGTCCACGACGATTGGAAGGTCGTCGATCTCTAGCGGTCGACTGTGAGCAACACGATTGCGAATCTGACCCAGCCGCTCCCATCTTGCGGTCAGGCCGAGGATTCCTTCGCGTAATTCTGACGGCAGTCGACTGCTCACCCTGTTCAGTACCTGGATCGCGTCGCCGAAGTCGATGTAGGGCAACAAGGCTGAAAGGCGCGTTGACGCCGACCCCCGTCGCTCTTTGGCACTCCGATCAGTGCAGATCGCGAGCAACTCCGTGCCCAGGACTGCCTCAGCCTCATCCTCTTCTGCCGTCGAGTCGATTAGGTCTCGGACGTCGGACTCCATGCCACCGAGAAGTGCATAGCATGTTCGACTCGAGAGGTTCCCGCTCACACTCTGCCTCCAATGGCCGACCGACGCCGAGGTTGTTCGCCACGTTAACGCGTTGGGGCCCGAAGCGCAGGAGGATGGCTTTATCGCTGGCGACCTGCGCGCCTTCGCAGCTTCCACGGCCACGAGACAACGAGCGCACGGTTGGCTGGGCCTCGGCCGACGATCGCCGGCCGAGGCCCGCCGCAACCCCTGCCGATGTGGTCGAACCACTGATTACGGATCACGGTCGCCACACAGGGTCGGAACCTGCCGTGGCCCGTCCGCCCCAGGGGTGAGGCGAGACTACGATTGTACGGGAGGAGCGCCCCGCGATGAGATCGCGTTGGTTTGCACGGATCGACCCGACGAGGGATGCGTCTATCCGCCGCCAGTGAGCTCTCCAATCACGCCGTCGTTCTCGCGCGCCGAGCGAGGCGCAACCCTCCCTACAATCTGATGCTCGCTGGCGTACCTGCGAGCCCGCGCCAATTGGTATGAAGCTCGAATGAGGCTCTCCCGATGCTCAGACCCTTCTCGAAGGGCATGTCATAGAACCTCTCGTGGAAGTGGTTAGGGCCGTGGCACCAACCAGCAACCTCCACGACCAGCTGCTCGAGCTGCTGAGCCTTCGCTAGTCCCGGCGACACCCAACCTTGGAGGAGAGCAAAGCCGTGCGGGTTGGCCGCGAGCAGATGATGGGCGAGCCGACGGGAGAGGTTCGTCGTGTGCCCGAACATCACGTACTGCCGCCGATGCCCTTGGAACTCTAGAACGTAGAGGCGATCTGGTCTCCCCGGCCTTGGCTCGGGGTATCGCGCGAGCTGCATCATCACCCCGCCCTGCACCAAGCGAGCGCTGTCGGGAAGCGGATGACCGCCAGGCTCGTCCGCGTCGACAGAACAGATTCTCGTGCGTGCTTCGTCGACGAGTTGTGGAAACCCGTGGTGAATGGGTGGAACCACTGGGGTCGTCAGGTCAACGAAAGCATCGAGATCCACGTCCACCGGCGGAGACAGTTCCGCACTGTCTTCTCCTGGCTCGATGCCAGCAGCACGGAAGATAGCCTCGAAGATGTTCTGGCTGGCCGAGTGCATCCGACGATTCTCCCCTGCCGGAGACATCCAGTCGACCACTACCTACGCAAGTCATACCGTCGAGACACGGCCAGCATCACACCGCCACGAGCCATCGACGGCGACGCTCAGTTAGCACACCTCGACGTGGAACAGCGGCTGCCCACCGAAGCCTCACGACCCCATCGGATGGGTCTCGACGACGTAAGGGTCTGCTCCCGGAGCGGCAGCTCGGGGAGTCGGCAGACTTTCGATGACCTGGTAGCCCACCGAGAACGGCCGCAATTGTCGGCGCCGGGTGGTGAAATGCGCTTGTGCCCGATCAACTCCCCGATGACCCCACAATTCTTGGCCCGGATGACCTCGTACATCTGCGCGTCCCTGCGGACGGGATGTGCTGGTGGTGCCGAGAGCGACCCGCCACGACGGGTGAGCACAAGTTCAAGCGCACCGACCTCGCCCGCCTCATGAGTGACGGCGAGTCGCTGATCTGGGGTGAACGAGGGAAGAACACACGAGAGATCCGCGGAACCAGCGGAATGACCCGCGACCGCTACGGCGTGATCAAGTTTCCGAAGTCGCTCTGCGAAACCTGCAACAACAAGCGGTCCAAGCCGTTCGACACCGCGTATGAGACCTATTCCGCCCACGTCAGCCAGACATCGTTGCGCATCATGCCCGGAGTCGACTTCCAGGAGATCTTCGCTGGCGACTGGGAGGAGTCAACGCTCAATTTGGCTCGCTACTACGCCAAGCACTTCGGCTGTCGCATAGTCCGCGCCGGTTTGCCAGTACCAGCATCTCTGCGTGCGTTCCTCGATGGCGCGAACGACATGCCCGACGCGCACATGGCGTTGATAACCACCGACGCGGTCCACAAGCGTTTCGGGTCCGGGCTCTCCATCAGTCCAGACTTCGCAGCAACAGACCGGGAGATGAACCGCATCACCACTTGGATCATGGCCGCCTACGTGGGCTCCATCGGAGTCCGATACGAATGGCATGAGGAAGGCATCCCCTATCGATCGCAGTTCTTCCATTTCCCACATCCGGTGATTAACTGCTTCAAGGACGAGCAAGCAGTGTTCGACGGACGCACTCGGCGTCCGGGATGGTTCGCTTCTCTGCTGCAGTGGGCCAACCGTCCGAGAAGGTAGGAGCGCGGATCCGCCGCGATCAGCGCACGCGCCCGACGCGCGTCACTTCGCCGCCTATGACACAGATGGTGTGGAGGGATCCCAATCCATGATTCGGGCTGTGGTGTTCGACGTCGGCGAGTGCCTGGTTGACGAGACCCGCGAGTACGGGACCTGGGCGGACTGGCTGGGGGTGCCGCGGCATACGTTCTCGGCTGTGTTCGGGGCGGTCATCGCTCGTGGGATGGACTATCGCGAGGCGTTTCAGGTGTTCCAGCCTGGGTTCGATCTGACCGAGGAGCGGCGGAAGCGAGAGCAGGCCGGGCAGGCGGAGCGGTTCGGGGAGGATGACATCTATCCCGACGTACGTCCTGCTCTGAAGGCGCTGCGCGAGGACGGGTCGTGGTTGGGATTGGCCGGGAACCAGACCGTGAGCGCGGGGCGGATCCTGCGGGAGCTGGACTTTCCGGTGGACATGGTCGCGACCTCCGACGATTGGGGTGTGAGCAAGCCGGATCTGGGTTTCTTCGAGCACGTCATCGAGGCAGTTCCGTACGCGGCGGAGGAGATCCTCTACGTCGGTGGCCGAATCGACAACGACATCCGGCCGGCCGCTGAGTCCGGGATGGCAACGGCGCTGATCCGCCGAGGGCCATGGGGTGTCATCCAGGAACATGACCCGACTGCGGACGAGATCTCGACGCTCCGGATCTCCTCACTCACCGAGCTGCCTACATGGATTGCGACCCTCAACGAGAGTTGACCGGAAGGGCGCCTGAGCAGGCGACAGGAGAGACATGAACTCCTGCACCGGGGGCGACGGCTCGATCGGGCAACTGCTCGAGAGACTGGCGAGGTCAGTCGGTGATGTCGCCGGAATCGCCGTACGTCGTGTCGTGCCAGGTGCCGTTGGATGCGCTGGTGGCGTGGAACTCGTACCACGTGCTGTTGACGTTGGTGATGGGCGAGAAGTACATGCCGGGCGATGGCCGGGGCCCGGTGCAGGTGCCGTCTGCGTCGCACTGCCAGTCGAAGTCTGCGACGTGGCCGCTGAGCGGATACTGCGGGTTGAACTCGCCGGTCAGCCGGAGGATTCGCATGCCGTGGAAGGTGCCGGTGACGCCCTCGCTGATCGTTCCGGTGCCGCCCGGGCTCACGCCCGCGAAGCTGGTCCAGGTGCCGTCGTACTCGATGCGGAAGCAGTAGTGTTTCTGACCGATCTTCCACACCTGCACATGCTGGAGATACGAGTCGAGGGCCCAGACGTGGCCGTCGCTGGCTATGTCTGCCACGTTCGTGTTGCCGATGGTCACGTCGTACAACGTCGGCCTGTCGGTCGGGCACGAGTCCAGGTCGGTGGGGACCGCCGAGGCATGGGAGGCGCCGGCAGCCAGCAGTCCGACGCAGAGAGTCAGAGCCATGAGCAGCCGGCGCATCGCGCCAAGGGCTCGCCGCGGCGCGGGTCTGGACATCTTCATGACGCCTCCTGGTGAGCTGCGGCCGAAGACTCTGGCACCGAGATCGACCGGACAGTCACTCCGAAGTCTGCGCCTGGCTACCCACGATGCGAATCACCGTTCCGGGGTAGGTTCGCCTGTCCGGCCGAGACTCGCGACGATGGTCGGGAGCCGGGTGCCGAACATCTCGACCCGGTCGACGGATCGGATCGGCAGGTCGACGGACGTACCCCAGGAACCCGTGCCGTCTCGGACGGTGCACGTCCCGAGCCACTGGAGGCGCCCGTCGGTGTCGACCAGGCGTACGTGGTAGGTGCCGTTCGGGGCGTCTTCGACGGACATGAACAGCCAGGATGGCCGTCCTTGGTAGGCGAAGACGCTTCCGACACTGGCATCGTCGATCTGAAGGTCCGCTGCCCAAAGGTAGCTCCCGTCGGCGGTGGAGAGTACGCCGCGGTAGTGGTCGGCCACGTCGCGGTCGTCCGCGCCACGCCACCAGGTGAGTCCGGCGGCGAGGGTCGCGACCAGCACCATCGCCGCCGCGGCGAGCAGGCCGGTGCGGATCCTGTGCCGGGGGGCGCGCTGATCCAGCGCCGCCAGCACTCTGACGTCGAACCCGGTTGGCGGTTCGCGCTCCGGCACGAGCTGCAGCAGGGCATCGACGGTGCCTGAGACTTCCTCGAGCTCGCGTCGACAGCTCGCGCAGTCGGCAAGGTGTGCCACCCCACGGGCCCGCGACTCGCCGGACGCCACCCCCATCGCCAGCTCCGGGATCAGCTCTCGCACCTCCCGGCAGCGTTCGGACTCAGGCATCGCGAACCCCCATTCGTTGCCGTAGCCTCTGCAGGCCTCGGCGGACCCTGGTCTTCACCGTGCCGGCCGGTACGTCGTCGCGCGTGGCGATCTCCCGCGCGGTCAGACCGAAGTAGGTCATCAACACGATCGGAGCGGCCATCTCGGAGGGGAGCTCCGCCAACGCCTGCCGCAGCGCGAGGTTGGTGTCCAGGTTATCGCTCGCGTCACTCTCGTCTCGTACCGTCAACAGCGCCACCAGCAGGTCCGGGTCCATCGGATCGTCGTGGCGGTAGCGGATGGCATCGATCGCTGCGTTCCGGGTGATGGCCAGCAGCCAGGTGGAGGCACACCCGCGTCGCGGGTCGTACGTGGAAGCGTGTCGCCACGCCTTGACGAAGGTGTCCTGGGCGACGTCTTCGGCGAGGGCGGGCTGCTGGACGATGGTGACGGCAAGGCCGTAGACGCGAGCCTGATGGCGGCGGACGAAGGCCGCCGCCGCGTCCTGGTCGCCACTGGCCATCGAGGCCAGCAGCGACTCGTCCGACACGGCCACCGCGCGGTCCTAGGATCCGGTCGGGCGACGGGGAGTCATACGACAAGACCGTACGCCGCCGGCCGGGAGCGAGACCGTGCCGTCAGTAGCCAAAGCCACCTCCGTTGTCGTCTGGCTTGGACGATTCCGAGGGGGTCGAGGACCCATCGGTCCGCGCTGCCGCCCACACGAACTGGGTGCCCTGGAAGTCATCCGTGAAGCCGTCACCCTTGAGCTCCCCGGCGCCCTCCTCGGCGAAGGTGTACAGTGGCAGGCCGTCGTGCGTCAGCTGCGACTTTCCGTCCGGACGGTCCACCGTCCCGAAGTCGTCACCCAGCGTGGAGTTCGCCGCTTCGACGTCCGCGTCGGAGGCGACGATCGGCGCCCAGAATTTCGTGCAGGCGTCGACGCAGTGGATCTGCCCATCCTTCTCGACCTCAGCGGTGTAGAGCGTGTGCCCCTCGGCATCGGCAAGCACCTTGGTCCCGTCGACCTCGGCCGACGAGACGAGCCCCGATCCGCCCCCACCGGCGTCCGATCCGTCCGCGCCGTCGTCGCTGCCGCAACCCGCGGCGACGAGCGCTGTGGCAGCAGCCACGATCACGACCCTTGCCAGGTACGAAGTCGGAGGTCTCATACCAGGTATACGTGCCGACCTGCCCCACGGGATTCATCGAACCTGAGTGGGTCGTGGCCGGTCGGACGCTGTCTGCGTCAGGCTGCGGTCCAGGTCCTCGAGGACCTCGGGCCAGGTGGTCTCGCTCGGTGGGTCGCTGTGGGCGAAGGTGCCGGCGATCTCGAGGGTGATGTAGCCGTGGATGAGGCTGGACATCAGCCGGACGGCGTACGTCTCGTTGGTCTCGGCGATGCCGTAGCTGCGGATGACGGTGAGGGCCAGGTCGGCGTTGCGGCGGCCGGCGGTGACGGCGGCCGCGACCGAGTCCGTGATCTCCGCAGTCGGATCGGAGGCGGGTGGGACGCGCTGGCGGGTGGTGGCGTCGTAGCGGCCGGGTGAGCGGCGGGCGAAGTCGCGGATGGCGTCGGCGTACGCGACGAGGAGGTCGCGGCCCTCCCCCGCGGCCATCGCGGTGCTCGTGGCGTCCGCGAGCTCGTCGAGGACGTACGCGGTGACGGCGGTGCGGAGGTCGGTGGCTCCCGAGATGTGGGAGTAGAGGGTCGGCGACCTGACTCCGAGATGCCGCGCGAGGACCGAGATCGTGACGGCGTCGAAGCCCAGCTCGTCGGCCAGATCGGCGGCGGCCGCGATCACGGCGCTCCGGTTCAGCCCCGGGCGACCCATCAACACCCTCCGAATAACGAGTTGCCTAACAGTTGTAGGAAACCTAGCATGGTTGGCATGAAGCCGCTGACCGAGACCGACGTACGCGCATCGTTCGTCAACCTCACCAAGGGCGCGACCAAGCGCCTCAACCTCCCTGCTGACCTGGCCGAACGGCCGTGGGACGACCTCGACTACCTCGGCTGGCAGGACCCGAAGGCACCGCAGAACCACTACCTCGTCACCGAGCACGACGGCCGGCTCTGCGGGGTCGCCCTCCGCGCCTCGCGCGAGTCGCGAGGGCCCCGCAAGACGATGTGCGCGCTGTGTGCGTCGGTCAGTGACGTCGCGCTGCTGGTCGCCTCCCGCGCCGGTCGCTCCGGACAGGACGGCAACTCCGTCGGCACCTACATCTGCGCCGACCTCGACTGCTCACTCAAGGCACGCAACAAGCGCAAGCTCGACTCCCCGGTCATCCACGAGACCCTCAGCTCCGAGCAGAAGGTCGACCGGCTGGTCGGCAACCTCGACTCGTTCGTCGCGCGGGTGCTCCGGCCTGCCTGACAGATCGCCAGGCGAGACCGGTCCCCGTCAGCACTCGATGACGTTGACCGCGAGACCGCCGCGGGAGGTCTCCTTGTACTTGACCTTCATGTCAGCCCCGGTCTCGCGCATCGTCTTCAGCGCCTTGTCCAGGCTGACCTTGTGGGAGCCGTTGCCGTTGAGGGCGAGGCGGGCGGCGTTGATGGCCTTCACGCTGGCGATGGCGTTGCGTTCGATGCACGGGATCTGCACCAGCCCGCCGACCGGGTCGCAGGTGAGGCCGAGGTTGTGCTCGATGCCGACCTCGGCGGCGTTCTCCACCTGCTCCGGGGAGCCGCCCAGCACCTCGCAGAGCGCGCCGGCGGCCATCGCGCAGGCCGAGCCGACTTCGCCCTGGCAGCCGACCTCGGCACCGGAGATCGAGGCGTTCGTCTTGCACAGGATCCCGATGGCGGCCGCGGTGAGCAGGAAGCGGACTATGCCGTCCTCGATCTCGGCTTCGTCCAGCCCGGCGGCCGGCGCCACGAAACGTACCCAGTAGTGCAGGACAGCGGGCACGATGCCGGCCGCGCCGTTGGTGGGAGCGGTGACGACCCGCCCGCCCGAGGCGTTCTCCTCGTTCACCGCCAGGGCGAACAGGTTGACCCAGTCCATGACCCGGAAGGGGTCCTGGGCGCCGGCTCCCGACGCCAGATCGCGGTAGAGCAGCGGTGCCCGGCGCGGGACCCGCAGACCCCCAGGAAGTACGCCGTCGCTGACCGGATCACGGTCGCAGCCGGCCTGCACGCAGTCGGCCATCACCCGCCAGATCTCCAGCAGACCGGCGCGGATCTCGTCGTGCGTACGCCAGGTCAGCTCGTTGGCGCGCATGAGGTCGGAGACCCGGAACCCCTCGCGCTCGCAGGTGCCGAGCAGCTCGGCGCCGGTGGTGAAGGGAAACCGGACGCTCGAGTGATCGGGCACGATCCGGGCGGCGCCGGACGCGTGCTCGTCGACCACGAAGCCGCCGCCGACGGAGTAGTAGGTCCGCTCTCGGCTCACCTGCCCGGAGGCGTCGTAGGCGGTGAACACCATGCCGTTGGGGTGGCCCGGCAGGCTCTTGCGTCGATGCATCACCAGGTCGGTCTGGCTATCGAAGCGGATCAGCCGGTGACCGCCCAGCGACAGTTCCCCGCGCTCGCGGATGGCCGCCACCCGCCCGGACGAGGCTCGGGTGTCGACGGTCGCCGGCTCCTCCCCCTCGAGGCCGAGCAGCACCGCGCCCTCCGAGCCGTGCCCGTGCCCGGTCGCGCCGAGCGACCCGAAGAGCTCGGCCTTCACTCGCGTGACCGCGTCCAGCTGACCGTCCTCGACGAGACCGTCGACGAAGATCTTCGCCGCCCGCATCGGTCCGACGGTGTGGGAGGAGGACGGTCCGATGCCGATCGAGTACAGGTCGAAGGTGCTCAAGGTCATCGCCACGACGGGAGTCGCGACGCCGCTGAGGTCAGCGGTCACGACGGTTCACTCCTCGATCAGAGCGTCGTAGGCCGCGGCGTCGAGCAGGTCGGGAGCACCCGAGACACGCATCTCGAAGAGCCAGCCGGCGCCGAACGGGTCGCTGTTGATCAGCGCAGGATCCTCGACGACGGCCGAGTTGATCTCGAGGATCTCGCCGTCGGCGGGCGCGAAGAGGTCGCTGACGGACTTCGTCGACTCCAGCTCACCGCAGCTCTCTCCCCCGGTGATCTTGGTGCCCACCTCGGGCAGCTCGACGAAGACGATGTCGCCCAGGGCCTCGGTGGCGAAGGCCGTGACACCGACGCGCGCGACATCGCCGCGGGTCTCGATCCACTCGTGCTCGGCGGTGTACGACAGGTGGGACGGGTTGCTCATGGCGGTGCTCATTTCTTGGAGTAGAAGGGAAGAACGACGATCTCGGCGTCCTCGCGGCTGCCGCGCACGTCGACGTGGACCTTGGTGCCGG
Organism: Nocardioides sp. NBC_00850; assembly: GCF_045207335.1. Taxonomy (NCBI): domain Bacteria; kingdom Bacillati; phylum Actinomycetota; class Actinomycetes; order Propionibacteriales; family Nocardioidaceae; genus Nocardioides; species Nocardioides sp. NBC_00850. The sequence goes on along the minus strand of NZ_CP108845.1, from coordinate 3,013,507 downwards.
CGGCAGCGAGGTCAGGCCTGACGTACGCCATCGCGATGGGACGTCCGAGAGTCGGCGACGGGGAACCGCTGGTGACGGTGCCGATCTCGTCGCCGGTGTCCGGATCCACGATGGCGTAGCCGGCGCGCGGGGAGCGGCGCCCGGCGGCCACCAGGCCGACGAGCACGCTGCGCGGGCCCTCTTCGCGGCGTACGGCCAGGGCGGCATCGCCGACGAAGCCGTCGGGCTTGTCGAAGGAGACGACCCGGCCGAGACCGGCCTCGAAGGGAGTCGTCTCGCGGCTCAGCTCGTGACCGTAGAGCGGCATGCCGGCCTCGAGCCGGAGCGTGTCGCGGCAGGCGAGCCCGGCGGGCACCAGCCCGTGCGGCGTACCGGCCTCGGTGATCGCCTCCCAGACCGCAGCGGCCGACGAGGGCGCGCAGTAGATCTCGAAGCCGTCCTCGCCGGTGTAGCCGGTGCGCGCGAGCAGGACCTCGACCCCGGCGACCGTGCCGGCGTCGATGGCGTAGTACGTCAGGGAGGAGACGTCCAGGTCGGTCACAGGGGCCAGGATCGCCGCCGAGGCAGGGCCTTGGACCGCGATCAGCGCCCACTCCGCCGAGGCGTCATGGACCACGGCGTCGTACCCCTCGGCCCGCTCGACCAGAGCCGGAGCGACCACGCCGACGTTGCTCGCGTTGGCGACAACCAGGTAGCGCTCCTGCTCGAGCCGGTAGACGACCAGGTCGTCGATGATGCCGCCGTCCTCGGCGCAGATCATCGAATAGCGGGCGCGGCCGAGGCCGATCTTCGACGGCCGACCGACCAGGGCACGGTCGAGGGCGCGTCCCGCCTCGGGGCCGGTCACCTCGACCTCGCCCATGTGGGACAGGTCGAAGAGGCCCGCGGTGGTGCGTACGGCATTGTGCTCGGCGGTCTCCGAGCCGTAGCGGACCGGCATGCTCCAGCCGGCGAAGTCGGTGAACGAGGCACCGAGCGCCTGGTGGATCTCATGCAGAGGGGTAGGGACGGGTGAGGTCATTGTGCGGGAGGCTCCCTGCTGTTGGGTGCCGCCAGCCGCGGCACCCGTGGACGGGTGACCTCCCCGCTCTGTCATCGCTACCTGAGAGCTTCACCGCCCGGGAGGGGCGATTTGCACCGTGGGTGCAGGATCCAGCGGATCCTGTCTTTCCAGAGGTCGCCTCACCACAGCGGTCATTGGGCCTGAGAGATTCTGGGGAGGTTTGCTCCTTCGGCGCCTCACCCGGGATGGGCAAGGACTCTCCCGCTGCGGTTCAAGTGGCGGATGTGAAGTTGTGCGGCACAACCTAGGTCTGGCCACCTCGGTCGTCAAGACGTGACCCTATTAACAGGAACTGTTCTCATCGGGCCCTACGATGGCCCGATGCCACCGACCAGCGCCAGCAACCGGGTTCCCGTGGTCATCCTCACCGGCCACCTCGGGTCGGGCAAGACCACGCTGCTCAACCATCTGCTGCGCCAGCCCGGCGCGCGCGTGGGCGTGGTCGTCAACGACTTCGGCGACATCAACGTCGACGCCGGCCTGGTCACGGGGCAGGTCGACGAGCCGGCCTCGATCGCCGGCGGCTGCCTGTGCTGCCTGCCCGACGCCGGCGGTCTCGACGATGCCCTCGAGAAGCTGACCCACCCGCGGCTCGCGCTCGACGTCGTCATCGTCGAGGCCAGCGGGATCGCCGAGCCCGGGACGCTGGGCCGGCTGGTCCGGTTCAGCGGCGTCGAGCGGGTACGCCGCGGTGGGCTCATCGAGGTCGTCGACGCCTCGGCGTACTTCGACACCCTCGACGACGGCCGAGGCCCGGCGCCGGTCCGGTTCGCGGCCGCCTCCCTGGTCGTGATCAACAAGACCGACCTGGTGCCGGCTGATGACCGGGACGAGGTCCTGGCCCGCATCGAGCAGCGCGTGCGGGAGCACAATCCCGAGGTCCATGTGGCGTACGCCGTGGGTGGCCGGATCGACCCGCGGCTCGTCTACGACGCCGCCGTGCCCGAGGACCCGCCCGACGAGCTGCCGATCGCCGCGCTGTTGCGCGAGGCGGCCGCCTCGCACGACGCTCATCAGCACGCCCGGGCGGTCACCGTGACCACGCCGGGCACCATCGAGCCGGCTCGACTGGTCGACCTGCTCGAGGAGCCTCCGGCGACGGCGTACCGGGTCAAGGGGACCGTCGCCGTCGCGACCGGCCAGGGACCGCGCAGCTACCAGGTGAACCTGGTCGGACGCAGCGCCCATGTCGCCGCGGCGACGCGGATGCCCGAGCCGGCGAGCGAGCTCGTGGCCATCGGCCTGGAGCTCGAGACCGACCCGGTCCGGCAGCGCCTTGCGGAGGCCCTCGCCCCGGCCGAACGGCCGAGCACCGAGGGCCTACGCCGGCTCCGCCAGCTGGTGCGGGTCAGCCTCTGACCAGCGGGATCAACCCGCCCTGCGCACGATCCGTTCCATGTCGGTGATGATCACCGAGCGCGACTCCAGCCGGACCCAGCCCTTGGCCGCGAAGTCGGCGAGCGCCTTGTTGACCGTCTCCCGGGCCGCCCCCACGAGCTGCGCGAGCTCCTCCTGGGTCAGGTCGTGGCGTACGTGGAGGCCCTCCTCGGTCTGCTCCCCGAACCTCTCGGCGAGGTCGAGCAGAGCCTTCGCCACCCGGCGGGGTGCGTCAGCGAAGACCAGGTCACCGATCACGTCGTTGGCCCGGCGCAGGCGACCCGACAGCAGGGCGAGCAGCCCACGGGTCACGCTCGGGCGCCCGTCGAGCAGGCGCAGCAGGTCGTCGTGCGACAGCGAGGCGAGCTCGACCTGGTCGGTGACGGCCGTGACGGTGGACGAGCGCCGACCGGGGTCGAAGAGCGACAGCTCGCCGAACACCTGGCCCGGCCCCAGGATCGCCAGCAGGCTGTCCTGTCCGTTGGCCGCAGCACGGCTCAGCTTCACCTTGCCGTCCACGACCGCGTAGAGCCGGTCGGCGGCGTCGCCCTCGTGGAACAACACCTCGCCGCGCCGGAGGCGTGTCTGACCCATCATCGCGAGCATCGCCGTCATCGACTCGTCGTCCAGCTCGCTGAAAAGCGGTGCGTGCCGAAGCACGTCTTGATCCATTACCCAGCCGCTCCTGTCATCCTTTTACCGAAGACATCAGCCTAGCCAGATCCGGGCCTTCGACAGCGGATGTGTGTCCCGCATCGCAGGCGCTTGGAGTGCGTTCTTCGCCACACTCGGCTCCCCCACACATGAGCATGCGATCAGGCGGGCCGCGGAGCGGCGGTGGTTCGACGCACCACCAGCTGGGTGTCCACCGTGACAGACAGTGCGGTGTCTTCCTCGTGGCGAAGCAGGCCGAGGAGCATCTGGGCGGTCAGCACGCCCTGCAGACGTGCGTCCTGCCTGATCGTGGTCAGGTGCAGGAGGGCGGCGTGTGGATGGTCGTCGATGCCGATGATGGATATGTCTTCGGGAATCCGCAGACCGGCGTCCCGGATGGTGCGCATGGCACCGAAGGCGACTTCGTCGGAGTGAGCATAGACGGCGGTCGGGAGCTCGGACGCCGAGAGCAGCTGGGCCATTGCCGAAGCGCCCTCCTCGCCACCCCAATCGGTGGTGACCACGAGCGATGGGTCGGGCTTGATCCCCGCGTCGGCCAGAGCGAGATGGTAGGCGCGGCTTCGCCCGGAGGGTTGGCGCGGCTGGTCGGGGTCTATCGCCTCGATCATCGCGACCCGCTTGTGGCCGAGCCCGAGGAGATGTCCCATCGCCTGCCCGCCGGCTCTGAGGTCGTCGATGCAGACGTGCGGATAGACCTCGTGCTGGCCGCCTGCGGCGACGACCTGGACGCCGAGCATCAGCTCGAGGCTTCGGCGCTCAGCCTCCTCGACGGGGAAGCCCACGACGATGACGGCGTCGACCTTCCGCCGGGCGGGCAGGCGCTCGAAGAAGGACGTGCGGTCCTCCAGGTTGCCGACGTGATAGAGCAGCACATCGAACTGGGACTCGCGCAGCACTGACTCGATGCCTTCGAGGATCGCACCGAAGAACCAGCGCGAGAGATGCGGCGCCACGACCGCGACCCGACCCGTGGAGCCCTTCTTGAGCCTCGAGGCGTCGGGTGAAACGACGTAGGCATGCTTCTTCGCGACGTCCAGCACCTTCTGCCGCGTCGCAGGAGAGACATTGGGCATGCCGCTGAGTGCTCGTGAGGCGGTCCCGAGGCCCACCCCCGCTATCCGGGCGATGTCGGCCAACGTCAGCTCGCGCGGCAACTCAGAGTCCATGTCGAGCATGGTACGTGATCCGCTGGCAACGTTTCCACCCAACTGGGCGGCTGTGTTCACGCTCCGCCCTCGGGCCTTGACAAGTCCTGGTGACCGGGATCACAGTTGTGACTGGAAACGATTCCAGGCCATCCAGACAGGAGTAGACATGAGGCTGATGCGCAGACTTAGAGCCCTGGGGGTGACAGCTGCGATCGTCGCGATGGCGTCGGTGTCGGCGTGCGCTGGGCCAGGTGGCGAGGCGCCTGCGACGGATGCGAGTCCGACGAACGTACGAACCGACGTCGGCGAGCAGGAAGCGACAGTCACGCTCTTCACCGCGGCCGGGCTCGAGGACTACCAGCAGGCGCTGGCCGACGCCTTCATGAAGAAGCATCCGGCCATCACGGTCAAGCTCCAGGTCGAAGCCGACAACAACTACAACACCGTGCTGCCCAGACTGCTCGCGTCGGACAGCCCGCCGGACCTCGCTCTCGTCGGCGACCTCAGCGGCGCGGTCCGTGACGGGCTCGTCACCAACCTGGATGCCTACGACGCCGCCTACGGGTGGAGCGAGAAGGTGCCGGCCAGCGTCCTGGACGCCGGACGCGTCAAGGGTGGCGAGATCGGCTCCGGCTCCCTCTATGTCGGTGGCGGTGCTGCCGGTCCGCTGGCCGGGGTGTTCTACAACCGGGACCTTGCCGAGAAGGTGGGGATGACGAAGATCCCGCAGACCCTCGACGAGTGGGAGGCCGTGATGGCGACGGCCAAGTCGATGGGAATCACGCCGATCGTCGCGTCCAACGCCGACGGTCTCATCGGGCACCTGTACAACCTGCTGCTGGGCGACTACATGGGGGCGCAGTCGGTTCTCGACGTAGCGTGGCGCAAGCCCGGTGCCGCTCTCGACACCACGGAGGCGACCGAGGCCACCACCCGCCTGCAGAAGTGGGCGGACGCCGGCTACTTCAACACCGACGCCAACGCGATCAACCAGGACGCCTCCTACGGCCGGTTCGCCGCTGGTGAGGGACTGTTCATGGTCCAGGGCACCTGGATGACGCAGTCCCTGCCGAAATCCTTCGATGGCGAGTACGGCGTCTTCCCGATCCCGCCCGTCGAGGCCGGCGGTCCGCCCATCAGCATGACCGCCAACACGCTGGCGTTCTCCATCGCGGCTCGCTCGGACCACAAGGACTCGGCCGCCCTGTTCCTGGACTTCCTCACCTCGCCCGAGGCCGCCGCGGTCGCAACCGACAACGGTTACCCGGCGGCGAACGCGACCGACCAGGACCCGCTGACGCTGGACGCCGACGCCAAGAGCCAGATCCAGGCTGGGTACGCCGCCGTCACGGCGTCCGACGGGTTCTTCACCTGGATCCAGAACTCCGTCCCTGCGGTGAACACCGACCTGCCGGCGCAGCTACAGCTGCTGATCAGCGGCAAGGCCGAGCCCGAGGACGTGGTCGAGCACCTTCAGAAGTCCTACCAGAGCGGCTTGTAGGAATGATGATGACCGACGTCAGCACATCCATCCCGACAACGCCGTCGCCGAGGATCTCCGAGCCAGGACGACGGCCCCTCCCCCGCCGGCGGATCCGTTCAGCGGCCCGGCGCTGGAGCGGCTGGCTCTTCGCGCTGCCCGCCCTGGCCTTCTACGGCTTCTTCAATCTCCGCGCGGTCGCCCAGTCGGTCTGGTACTCGCTCTACGACTGGAACGGCATCGGTCCGTCCACCTGGGTCGGCCTGGACAACTACGTCGCCATCCTCACCGACCCCGAGCTGCTCGAACCGTTGCTCCACGCGCTCGTGCTGATCCTGTTCTTCACGGTCCTCCCGGTGTGCTTCGGCCTGGTGGCGGCCGCGACGATGCAGTCGATCCAGGGCCGGTTCACCGGGGCGTTGGCGCGCACCGTGTTGTTCCTCCCCCAGATCATCCCCGGTGCCGCGGCGGGCGTGGCCTGGACCTGGATGTACGCCGACAACGGCGTCGTCAACCAGGTCCTGCGCCTGATCGGCCTCGGCGGATTCACCCGTGCCTGGCTGGGCGACTTCGACTGGGCGCTGGTGGCGGTCGGGTTCATCGGCACCTGGCTGTCGACCGGTTTCTGCACGCTGCTGCTGATGTCGGGCGTGGGCAAGATCGGATCCCACCTGTACGAAGCAGCACGTCTGGACGGAGCCGGTGCGGTCGCACGCTTCCGCTACATCACCGTGCCCGGTCTCAAGCAGGAGATCGGGGTGTGCACGACGGTGACGATCATCAGCGCGCTCGCCAGCTTCGACGTGGTCTACCTGGCGACCCATGGCGGCCCCGGCGGCACCACCATGGTCCCGGGGGTCAAGGTCTACGACCTCGCCTTCAGCGAGAGCCGGCTCGGTGACGCCTCCGCCCTCGCCGTGGTCCTGGCGCTGCTCATCATCGCCATCATCCTGCCGCTCCAACGCCTCTTCCGAGAGGACTGACCCGTGGCCGTCGTATCGCCGTCCGTAGTCCGCGCACCTGCCCTGCGCCGCCGGGGACCCGGAATCGCACTGATCCTCATCGCAGGCGTCTACTCCATCGTCCCGCTGGTCAGCATGCTCTCGGCGGCCCTGGCGCCGCAGGGAACGATCCCCGACGGTCTGTCCTGGCCGACCGATCCGCAGTGGCACAACTTCATCGACGCCTGGACCGTCGCCAACGTCACCACGCTGCTGAAGTCCAGTGTTCTCATCGTGCTCGGCGTGGTGCCTCTCTCCGTGCTCATCGCCACCATGGCGGCGTACGCCATCACCGTGCTCAGGATCCCGTTGGGCCGGGCGTTCTACCTCCTCCTGCTGCTCACGCTCACCCTCCCCTACGAGATCGTGATCGTGCCGCTCTACCAACAGGTCAACCAGCTGGGCCTGCTCGACAGTCAGCTCGGCCTCATCCTGCCTCTGGTAGGTCTCAACATGCCGTTCGCCGTGTTCTGGATGCGAGCACACTTCCTGAACGCCCCGGCGGAGCTGACCGAGGCCGCCTCGCTCGACGGCGCCGGACCGTGGCGAGCACTGACGCATGTCCACCTGCCGCTGGCCACGCCGGCCGTGACCTCACTGGTGCTGCTGATGTTCCTGTCGACCTGGAACACCTTCCTGCTCGCCCTGGTCCTGGTCAACGACCCCGACAAGCGCACGATGGCCGGCGCCCTGCAGGCGTTCCAGTCGAAGTACAGCACCGACATCGTGCTGCTCAACGCGGGCGCCCTGCTCCTGATGGCGCCCACGATCATCGTCTTCCTGCTGCTCCAGGGCCAGTTCACCAAGGCCCTCCTCCAGGGAGCCACCAAGGGATGACGTTCCACCACCTCAACCACGCAAGGACCACTGCCATGACCTCCGACTGGTGGGCTGATGCCGCCGTGTACCAGATCTATCCCCGCAGCTTCGCCGACTCCGGCGACGACGGCCTCGGCGACCTCCGTGGCGTCACGTCCCGCGTCCCCTACCTGAGCTCGCTCGGCATCGACGCGGTCTGGCTGAGCCCGTTCTACCCCTCGGCTCTTGCCGACGGCGGCTACGACGTGGACGACTACCGGGACGTGGATCCGCGACTGGGCACCCTGGACGACTTCGACGAGATGGTGGCCGCGCTCCACAGCGCGGGCATCAGGGTGATCGTCGACCTCGTCCCCAACCACACCTCCGACAGGCATGCCTGGTTCACCGAGGCCCTGGCCGCGCCCAAGGACTCGCCGGCTCGTGACCGGTACGTCTTCCGCGACGGCACGGGCCCGGACGGGGCCGGCCCGCCGTCGGACTGGCAGTCCATCTTCGGCGGGTCCGCCTGGGCTCAGGCCCCGGACGGGCAGTGGTACCTGCACATGTTCGCGCCCGAACAGCCCGACCTGAACTGGGACAACCCCGAGGTCCGTGCCGACTTCCTCACCACGCTGCGGTTCTGGGCCGACCGTGGTGTCGACGGGTTCCGTATCGACGTCGCTCATGGCCTCACGAAAGACCTGACCGAGCCGTTCACGCCCACGGCGGAGCTCCCCGACCTGGCCGATGCTGACGGCACCCACCCGCTGTGGGACCGCGACGAGGTCCACGACATCTACGCCGAGTGGCGCCGCGTCTTCGACGAGTACGACCCGCCGCGGATGGCTGTGGCCGAGGCCTGCGTGGCGCCGTCGCGTAGGCACCGGTACGTAGGCGTCGACGGGCTCCACCAGGCCTTCAACTTCGATCTCCTCGAGGCCGCCTGGGACGCCGAGGAGTTCCGCGCCCGCATCGACCGGCAGGTCGCCGACACGGAGAGCGCCGGCGCCTCCGCCACCTGGGTCCTGTCCAACCATGACGTCGTACGGCACGCGACTCGATACGGGCTGCCCGGGGCCGAGGACAACCCGCGGGAGACGGCCGCCGCTTGGTTGCTCAGCGACGGCACCGAGCCTCCGCTCGACCGTGATCTCGGGCTCCGGCGCGCCAGGGCTGCCACCCTGCTCACCTTGGCTCTGCCCGGCTCCGTCTACCTCTACCAGGGCGAAGAGCTCGGCCTCCACGAGGTCGGGGACCTCCCGACGGAGCTCATCCACGATCCCGAGTTCCGCAGGTCAGGTGGCACACGGAAGGGTCGGGACGGCTGCCGAGTGCCGATCCCTTGGACCAGCAACGGGCCGTCGTTCGGGTTCTCGCGCGGGACTCCACATCTGCCACAGCCCGAGTGGTTCGCCGACTACTCCGTCGCCGCCGAGGAGGCCGACCCGCACTCCACCCTCGAGATATACCGACGCGCGTTGGCGCTCCGGTCGAAGCTGCGAGGTCGTGGCTTCGCGTGGCACGACGAGACCCGACCTCAGGTGCTCCACTTCGTCCGACCCGAAGGCTGGGACTGCATCACCAACTTCGGTTCACAGCCGGTGCCGCTGCCCGAAGGAACGATCCTCTTCGCCAGCGCACCGATCGACGCTCACCTGCTGCCGCCGAACACGACCGTGTGGTTCCTCAGCGGCGAGACACCGACCTGATTGCTTGATACGGGCCGGGAAGTGTCGGAGGTCCGGCGTGGTTGAGGCTGTTGTGAAGCTCTCCATGCTGGACCGGTCCCGCACGCGGGTGGGGTACGCCGAGGGCGCTGCGCTGACCCACACGATCGAGCGGGCGGTGGCTGCCGAGCGGCTCGGCTACCACCGGTTCTGGGTCGCCGAGCACCATGCGGTGCCGGGGATCGCGTCGGGGTCGCCGCCGGTGCTGCTCGGTGCGCTCGGCGCGCACACGTCCACGATCCGGCTCGGGTCGGGCGGGGTGATGCTGCCGCACCACCAGCCGCTGGTCGTCGCCGAGCAGTTCCTCATGCTCGACGCGCTCTATCCCGGCCGCATCGATCTCGGTCTGGGACGCACGTTGGGCTTCACCGCACCCGTACGCCGCGCCCTGCGGCAGGATCTCGACGACCCGGACACGTTCGCCGAGGACATCGAGGAGCTCCGGGGCTATCTCGACCGCACCGCGGCCGTCACCGCCCGGCCGGCCGCCGCCCATCAGATCCCGATGTTCGTGCTGGCGACCGGGAAGGGCGTCGCCCTCGCTGCTCGCCTCGGTCTGCCGGTCGTCGTGGGCGGTCCGGTGCTGGACAGCCCGCGGCTGGACGAGCTGCTGGGGGCGTACCGCACCGGATTCCGACCTTCGTCGCGGGCTTCCGAGCCTTCGGTGACGATCTCGGTCGACGTGCTCGTCGCCGACACCGACGCCGAGGCCGCCGAGCTCGCTCTGCCGGAGGCGTGGGCGATGGCCAGGTCGCGGCAGACCGGCGAGTTCGGTCCGCTCGAGCCGGTCGCGACGATCCGTGACCAGGCCTGGTCGAACCAGGTTCGCGAACGGGTCGAGGCGCATCTGGCGCGTACGACCGCGGGATCTGCCGAGACCGTCCGGCGTCGTCTCGACCAGCTCGCCGAGGCCACCGGAGCCGACGAGCTCCTCGCCTTCACCTCCACCTACGACCGCGACGCCCAGCTCGCCTCCGACGCCGCGCTCGCCGGGATCATGACCGGACGGGCCCAGGTTCGGGCCCAGGTTCGGGTCTAGCCTTCCGGCCTTCGGGGGTTCCCTCAGAACGGCACGGCGTCGCCGGCTTTCGCGACCCAGTTGGTGGCGACCGGACCGGCGACCTCTGCGTCGGTCGGGAGCTTGATCGAGACGGGGTTCGGGTCGTCGTTGGTCGCCGAGACGATGATCTGCGGGTAGAGCACCCCGCCCTCGACGTTGCCGGACTTCGGGCTCACCCCGGCGTACGCCTTCTTGTCCCCCGAGACCTCGACCGACGGCCCCACAGCCTGCTCGGCCGGGCCGGCGTGGGCGTCCTCCGCCGAGCCGAAGGCGACCGCGGCGGTCTCGCCCCTCAATGTGCACGAGACACCTGGCTTCGCGGTCGCGGTGATCAGGTAGTAGCCGCCCGCCTGGGACTGCTCGGTGACCTTGAAGCTCAGGTCGTCCGTACGGCACGGGCTGGTCACGTTCTGGCCCTCGTCCGCGGGTTTCGCCGTGTCGGTCGCAGCGGCCGACGGCGACGGGGTCGCCGGAGCGACCGAGGGCGAGGCCGACGCCGAGGGCGAGGCCGCCGCCGCGGACTCGGTCTCCTCGGCGGACGGTGTCGCCGCGGTCGAGCCGCACGCGGTCGCCGAGGTGACGATGAGCACGGCGCAGGCGAGGGACAGCAGGGGTGACTTCATCTCTAGGATCCTTTCGTTCCGGCAACCCCCGATGAGCGGCCGGGCGCACGGTGGATGCCTGGCGGTCCCGGAAGGTTGCACACGATTCGGATCGTTGTTCGACCGTTCACTCCTTGGCCGTCAGCGCATGCGCGGCGTCGAGGAGGAGGCGGCCGAGCTCGGCCTGGCGCGGGGGTGCGAGGCGGGCCTCGATGCCGGTGATGCTGAGCGCTCCGTAGGGCTGGCCGTGGGCGTCGAAGACGGCGGCGCCGAGGCCCCAGCTGCCGACCACGATGAGGCCCGGGTTGACCGCGAAGCCGCGCTCGCGGGTCGCGGCGACGCGTTCGCGCAGGGCGTCGGCGGAGTGATGCTCGCCGTAGGCGCCGACGAGGTCGGTGCGGGCCAGGTAGGCCTCGCGCCGCGACTCCGGGAGGAAGGCGAGGATCACCAGGCCGGCCGAGGCGACGCCGAGCGGGAACCGGATGCCTTCGTGGAGCACGTGGGAGCGGATCGGGAAGCTGCCGTCCTCACGCAGTACGCAGACCGTCTCGTCACCGCGCCGGATCGAGAAGAAGGCGCTCTCCCCCGTCTCCCGGGCGATGCGCAGCACCGCCGCCCGGGCCGCCGGGGTGATGTCGTGGCGGGTGGTCGCGGCGGCACCGAGCAGGAAACACTCCGGGCCGAGGTGCCAGGTGCCGGTGTCGTTGTCGCGCTCGACCAGCCCCTCCTCCTGGAGGGCGCTCAGCAGCCGGTGGGCGGTCGGGCGCGGGATCGCGGCGGTCGTCGCGAGATGGGTGGTCGTCGCGCCCTCCGGCTCGCGGGCGGCGAGCAGCCGCAGCAGGTGCGCGCTGCGGCGGATCACGCTGGGCTGGGTCGCGCCGGGACCGGGTTCCATGGGACGTACGATAGGCGACGTCCACTCAGTGAACGCATCTGCGGCAGCGGGGTCGGTCAACGAAAGATCGAGCGTGAACTCGCGCTCATCTATTGACCGAACGGCCTGCCCACCCTTGACTGATCATCATGGACAAGGTCATCTCCTCCGCTGCCGAGGCGGTCGCGGACATCCCGAACGGAGCGACCCTCACGGTCGGCGGTTTCGGGCTGTGCGGCATCCCCTCGGTGCTCATCAATGCTCTGCTCGAAGCCGGTGTGACCGACCTCGAGGTCGTCTCCAACAACGCCGGCGTCGACGACTGGGGACTCGGCCTGCTGCTCGGCGCCGGACGCCTGCGGCGGGTCGTCGCCTCGTACGTCGGTGAGAACAAGGAGTTCGCGCGGCAGTACCTCTCCGGCGACCTCGAGGTCGAGCTGACCCCGCAGGGCACGCTGGCCGAGCGGATGCGCGCCGGCGGCTCCGGCATCGCCGCGTTCTACACACGTACCGGTGTCGGCACACAGGTTGCGCAGGGTGGGCTGCCGTGGAAGTACGACGACGCCGGCAACGTCATCAAGACCTCGCCCGAGAAGCCGGTGATGACCTTCGAGACGCCTGACGGCGAGAAGGAGTTCGTCCTGGAGGAGGCCATCGTCGCCGACTTCGGCATCGTCCGCGCGTGGAAGGGCGACCGCCACGGCAACCTGCTCTTCAAGGACTCCGCCCGCAACTTCAACCCGCTGGCCGCGATGGCCGGGCAGATCACGATCGCGGAGGTCGAGGAGCTCGTCGAGCCCGGCGAGATCCCGCCGAACGACGTCCACCTCCCCGGGGTCTACGTCCACCGCGTGGTCCCCCTGACCCCCGAACAGGCCGCCGACAAGCGCATCGAGAAGAGGACGGTCCGCTGACATGGCATGGACACGTGAAGAGATGGCCGCCCGCGCCGCCGCGGAGCTGTCCGACGGCGACTACGTCAACCTCGGCATCGGGCTGCCGACGCTGGTGCCCAACTACGTCCCCGACGACGTCGAGCTGGTGCTGCAGAGCGAGAACGGCATCCTCGGCACCGGCGCGTACCCCACCGAGGACGCCGTCGACCCGGACCTGATCAATGCCGGCAAGGAGACGGTCACCGTACGCAAGGGGGCGAGCTTCTTCGACTCCGCCACCAGCTTCGGGATGATCCGCTCCGGCAAGATCGACGCCGCGATCCTCGGTGCCATGCAGGTCTCCGCGGCCGGCGACCTGGCGAACTGGATGATCCCCGGCAAGATGGTCAAGGGCATGGGCGGCGCGATGGACCTCGTCCACGGCGCCAAGAAGGTCGTCGTGCTGATGGAGCACGTCGCCCGCGACGGCTCCTACAAGATCGTCAACGAGTGCTCGCTGCCCTACACCGGCCTCGGCGTCGTACAGCGCATCATCACCGACCTCTGCGTCCTCGACATCACCCCGGAGGGCCTGCGCCTCGTCGAGCTCGCCCCCGGCGTCACGTTCGGCGAGGTCGAGGAGAAGACCGAGCCTCCGATCCTCCGCTGACCGCCCGAGAAGGCCCGCGCGTCGGTCGACGCGCGGGCCTTCTCGGCATCTGCGACAATGTGCGGCGTGGATTTGAGGGTGGTGCGGCCGACGCGTGGGAGCGTGTGGCTGGCGCTGCTCACGGCGGTGGAGATCACCACCGGGTCCAGCTTGGCCCACCTGGCCGGCGGCGGGGAGCTGCCGGACGCGTTGTGGCTGGTGGCAACCGGGTTCGCCGCCTTCGGCGCCGGGGTCGTCGTGCTGCAACGACGGATCGGGATCGTCTTGGGCGCGCTGCTCGCCGGAGCGGCGCAGCTGGGGATGCACGAGGCCTTCGAGGCGTACGCGGCGCCGGCTGCCCACATGCACAACGCCGGCTCGGGCGACACCTCGATGCTGGTCGCGCACACCGCGGCCGCGGTGCTCACCGTCGCCGTGTGGCTGCTGCACCGCCGGGCCTGGCGGGTCATCTCCCGGGCGCTCACGACGACCCGGAACCCGATCCCGTTCCGCCTGCCGGTCCAGGCGCAGCCGGTCGTGCCGCGCACCGGGCTGTGGACGTACGTCGCTGCCGGCCGGGGTCCGCCGGTCCTCGCCTGAGGACCCGACCCCGACAACTGGGCATCGCCCATCAGCAGACACTCCACAGAAAGCAACAACCCATGTCTCGACGTACCCTCACGCGCCTCGGCGCGCCCGCCGCCGCTGCCGCGGCCGTCATCTTCCTCGTCGCCGCTCCGGCCTCCGCGCACGTCACGGTCACCCCGACCGAGACGGCGGCCGGCGCCTACACCGTGCTGACCTTCAGCAACGGCCACGGCTGCGAAGGATCGCCGACCAAGCAGGTCACGATCCAGGTCCCGGAGGGGATCAACGACGTGACTCCCACGCGGCAGCCGTTCTACGACGTCAAGGTCGTCTCCGAGAAGCTCGCCGAGCCGATCGAGGACGCCCACGGCAACAAGCTCACCGAGCGCGACGCCACCGTCGTCTACACCGCCAAGACGCCGCTGCCCGACGGTCAGCGCGACGCCTTCGAGGTCTCCCTGCAGCTGCCCGAGGAGGAGGGCACGCTCGCCTTCCCGGTCATCCAGACCTGCGTGAAGGGCGAGACCGCCTGGGTCGAGGAGGCACCCGAGGGCGCCACCGAGGAGCCGGAGAACCCGGCTCCGTCCTTCGAGGTCACCGCGGCCGAGTCCGAGGACGGTCACGGCCACGGTGCCGAGGAGTCCGCCGAGAAGGCCGAGCCGGCCGCGGCGGAGATCGAGGACGGCGACGACGGCAACCTGTGGGGTGCTGTCGGTGCCGGCGCCGGCATCCTCGGCCTGATCGCGGGCACGACCGCCCTCGCGCTGGGGCGTCGTAAGGCGTGAGTGCTCCCCTGACGCGCCGGCCCGGCCTCGACTACCGGGGCCCGGGCCGGCGCGCCGTGGGGCGGCTGCTGGTGGTGCTTGCTGCCGCTGCGTACGCCGTCCTGCTCAGCACCTCTCCCGCCCAGGCGCATGCGACGCTCATCGGCACCGACCCCGAGGAGGGGGCGGTTCTGGAACAAGCGCCGGAGACGATCACCTTCACCTTCGACGAGGCGGTGACGCTGCCTCCGGCGGGCGTGACTGTCTACGACGCGAAGGGCGAGGAGGTCACCTCCGAGGCGACCGCGAGCGGCACCGAGATGCAGGTCGCGCTCGCGGAGGCGAGCAGCCTCGGCGACGGCACCTACGTCGTCGCCTGGCGCGCGGTGTCGGCCGACGGTCACCCGATCTCGGGCTCGCTGACCTTCGCGGTCGGCGCCCCGAGCCTCAGCGTCGCCCCGCCTCCGTCGACGGAGCCGTCCAGGGCGACGGCGGTGATCCACGGGGCGCTCCAGTTCCTCCAGTACGCCGCACTGCTGCTGGTCGTGGGTCTGGTCTGGTTCCGCGCAGCCATCTTGGGTGGGAACAGTGTGGGTGAGCGCCGCATCCCGGACCGGGCGATCGCCCGGGTGCAGCGTGTCGAGGTCCTCGCCGGCATGGTCGCGGTGATCGCGCTGGTTGCACTGGCCCCGGCCAGCGGCGCGCTGCAGAGCGAGAGCGGACCCGGGGCGATCCTCACCTTCGACGCCTGGTCGCCTGCCTCGGTCGGCAAGGAGTGGCTCAGCGCGCTAGTGGGGATCGTGGGCATCGCGGCCGCGCTCGCGCTGCGCGAACGGCCCCGCCTGGCCGCGGCCGCGGGACTGGTCGCGATCTGCTCCCCGGCGCTGGTGGGCCACTCCCGGGCGGTCGTACCCGCCTGGCTGGTCACCGCCACCGACGTCATCCACCTCGTCGCCGGCGCGCTCTGGCTCGGCGGCCTCGTCGGTCTCGCGCTGACCCTGCCGCTGATCACCCGGCGCGGCACGGTCGCGGCCGAGATCGTCACCCGGTTCTCCGCCCTAGCCGCCGCGTCCCTGGCCGCCCTCGCGGTCTCGGGCGTGCTGATGGGCTGGCGGATCCTCGGCTCCTGGGACAACCTGCTCAACAGCACGTACGGCACCCTGCTGATGACCAAGATCGCCCTGGTCGTCGCGGTGGCGGTGATGGCGGCCGGCAACCGGCTGCTGGTCCTCCCCCGCGTCCGTCAGGCGGCCGGCCACGACGACACCGTCGAGGCCGGCTCGATGCTGCGACGGGCCGTGCTGATGGAGGCGGGCGTGCTCGTCGTCGTCCTCGGCGTCACGGGCTTCCTGGTCGACCAGCCGCCGCAGGCCGGGGCCGGCTCGACCGGGACCGGATCGGCCACGGTCGCGCAGACCAACACCCAGGCAGCGGAGCTCGGCGACGACCACCGGGTCTACGCGACGCTGACCCCGTCGGGTCCGGGTCCGAACGTGCTCCGGCTGCAGATCCAGGACGCGGCCGGCGAGCCCGTCGAGGCGGCAGCGGTCCCGACCGCCAAGCTGAGGTCCGGCGATGTCGACCTGGGCAGTCTGGCTCTGAAGACGGTCGCTGCCGGCACCTGGGAGGCAGACGTCGTACTGCCCAAGGGCGGCGTCTGGGAGGCGACCGTCGGACTGCGACTGGGTGAGTTCGAGAGCCCGCTGGGGCTGGTGAAGTTCACCGTCGGACAGTGACCGTCAGGCAGTGACTGTCAGACGGTGACCGGGAGCCGGAGCGTGTGGATCATGCCGTCGACGCGTACCTGCACGAAGAAGACGTAGTCACCCGCCTTCGGCGGCTTCACGTGGATGCCGAGGCGGGTGCCGTCCTCGCCGTTCTCGGGGCCGCCGAGCGGGTGCAGGTGGATCACCTCGCCCGTCTCGCGGCTGAACGCGGTCACGTGCGCGTAGACCCCGAGATAGGTGCCGAGGTTGACCGGCTTGCCGGCCGGGTCGGAGATCAGGACGCCGATCTCCTGGTCGATCCCGGGCTTCGGGGTCTCCTCCAGGGCAGCGATCACGGTGCCGTCGTCGGAGCCGGGTACGTCCACCTCGGATGCCCCCGCGACCTTCGCCGTCGTGCCGAGCATCGCCTGCTCCCCCTTGCCGTCGGGAGTCCGGGCCGCGAACTCGACGACCACCCGGTAGGTGCCGCCCGCGGGCAGCGTCAGGTCGCCCGACCATTCCCCGGGCTCGCCCTGGGTCGGGTGCAGGTGGCGGAAGACCTCCAGGTCGTCGCGTACGACGTAGAGGTGGAGGTCCTTGGTCTGCTCCTCGATGTAGTCGGTGACCGGACTGTGCCCTTGATCGCCGGCATCCTTGGTGATCGTGAAGCTCACCTTGCCCGGGGTGCCCGCCTCGGTGGGCAGGCTGACGTCGCCGAGCGTGTAGCCGCCCGCGGTCGCGGAGGTGCCGTCGGCACCCTTGATGGCGGTGACAACCGTCGCCACGTTGGCCGACCCGCTGGGCGAGGTGGGGTCGGCGGCCTCCGGTTCGCCGCCGCAGGCGATCAGGGTGATCGCGAGGCCGAGGGTCAGGACGACAGCAGCAATTCCGACACGCACGGGGCCAAGGGTGTCACGACCCTGTTCAGAACCCGACACCCGGATTGAGAATCCCCAGCGGGTCCAGGGCCGCCTTGATCCGATGCTGCAGGTCGATGGAGTCGGCGCCGATCTCGGGCTCGAGCCACTTGCGCTTGAGCCGGCCGACACCGTGCTCGCCGGTGGTGGTGCCACCGAGCTCGATGGCGAGGGCGAAGATCTCGTCACCGGCGAGGGTCTCGGCCGGCGGCATCACGCCCGGGACGTCGTCCGGCGACGGGTCCCAGCCGATGACCGGGTGGAGGTTGCCGTCGCCGGCGTGCGCGAGCGTGTAGGTGCGTACGCCGTGCCGCTCGGAGATCTCCGAGATCCGGTCGACCGCCTCGGCGAGCCGGGACCGGGGCACGCAGATGTCCTCGATGAACCAGGATCCCTCCGCCTCGATCGCGGGCAGGACCTGGCGACGCGTCTCGACCAGCCGGTCGGAGGACTCCTCGTCGACGCCCTGCTCGATCCAGGTCGCCTCCTTGCCGAGGATCGCCGCGATGGCCTCGATCTCCGTCGCCGCCGCGGGCCCGTCGGCCTGGGCGATGACCAACGCATCGCCCCGTTCGGCGTACCTGGTGCCTGCGAACCGGTCGACCGCCTCGAGACAGCGCCGGTCGATGAACTCCAGCATGGAGGGCAGCCGCCGGGCGGCGGCGATCTCGGCGCAGGCGCGAGCGGCCGCGGCGACCGAGGCGTACGCAGCCGACGCAGTCAACGTGGAGACCGGCCGTGGCTTGAGCCGCAGGGTCGCGCCGACGACGATGCCGAGGGTGCCCTCGGAGCCGACGAAGAGCGCGGTGAGGTCGAGGCCCGCGACGCCCTTCATGGTGCGGCGGCCGGTGTGGATCAGGGTGCCGTCGGCGAGGACGACGTCGAGGCCGAGGACCGCCTCCCGGGTGACGCCGTACTTCACGCACCGCAGCCCGCCGGCGTTGGTCGCGACGTTGCCGCCGATCGAGCAGATCGCCGCCGAGGCCGGGTCGGGTGCGTACCTCAGCCCCACCTCGGCCGCCGCCGCGTCCAGGCGTGCGTTCAGCACGCCCGGCTCGACGACCGCGATCTCGTCGACCGGGTCGAGCTCGAGGATCCGGTCCATCGCGGAGAGATCGACGACGAGGTGGCCGGTGCCGGCCACCGCTCCCCCGGCCAGCCCGGTGCCCGCACCGCGCGGGACCACCGGCACCCGGTGCGCCGAGGCGACCCGCATCGCCGCCTGGACGTCCGCGATGCTGTGAGCCCTCACCACCGCCAGCGGCAGGCCGGCGGCGACCGATCCGGACCGGTCGGTCGAGGCCGCCAGCAGCGAGATCTCATCGGTCACCACCTCGGAGACCTGGGAGGCGAGGTCGTTGACCAGGGAGATCTGTGCCGCCGTCGTCATCCCCCCATTGTGTCTTGAGACGGTCGATTGCAAACCCCTTCCGCCCAACCGATACGCTTCACCTCGAGGGGAGTACCTCACCAAGCTCATTCCGGTCAGTACGTCGGTGCCGACACCGTCCCGGAATGACACCTCGATCTCGGGGTGAGGGAGACCTCAGACGTTCATCGACACGCCTGAGGAACCCGCATGCTCGATACCATCGCCACGCCCACTCTGTGGGCCGTGACCATCGCCGCCGTCGTGGTGCTGATCGCCCTCGACTTCGTCCTGACCCGCAAGCCCCACGAAGTCTCCATGAAGGAGGCCATCGGCTGGTCGGCCTTCTACATCGCGCTTCCGCTCGCCTTCGGCGTCTGGGTCTGGAACGCCCACGGAAGCCAGACCGGCTTCGAGTACTACACCGGCTACATCGTCGAGAAGTCGCTCAGCGTCGACAACCTGTTCGTGTTCATGCTGCTGCTCGCGGCCTTCGCGGTGCCACGGCACCTGCAGCAGAAGGTCCTGCTCTTCGGCATCGTCGGCGCGCTCGTGCTGCGCGGCATCTTCATCGCGCTGGGCGCAGCGGCGCTCTCCCAGTGGGACATCGTCTTCCTGATCTTCGGTGCGATCCTGCTGATCAC
The DNA here is from genome assembly GCF_045207335.1 of Nocardioides sp. NBC_00850. Taxonomy (NCBI): domain Bacteria; kingdom Bacillati; phylum Actinomycetota; class Actinomycetes; order Propionibacteriales; family Nocardioidaceae; genus Nocardioides; species Nocardioides sp. NBC_00850. Next base: position 2,994,187 of record NZ_CP108845.1, on the reverse strand, counting down.
CGCCGCGAAGATCTTCACCGAGGCGCTCCAGGGCCACGACCAGAAGGTCGACCCCGAGGAGATGCTCGCCGTACGCATCGGCCGCAAGATCGGCCTGAAGCCGATGGCCATCGTGGTGCTCGCCATCTTCGCCACCGACATCGTCTTCGCGGTCGACTCGGTGCCGGCGGTCTACGGCATCACCGGCGACCCCTACCTCGTCTTCGCCACCAACGCGTTCGCCCTGCTCGGCCTGCGGGCCCTCTACTTCGTGCTCGAGGGTGCCCTGTCCAAGCTGGTCCACCTCTCCTACGGTCTGGCCGCGATCCTCGCCTTCATCGGCGTCAAGCTCGGCCTGCACTGGGCCCACGGCCACTGGGACAGCGTCCCCGTCGTCCCGACCTGGCTCTCCCTGGTGATCATCGTCGGCATCCTCGCCGTCACCGTCACCACCAGCCTGATCGCCTCCGCGCGCACGCAGGCTCGTGAGGAGAACGAGGCCCTGGAGGAGACGAACGCCTAGGCGACTGTGTTGGTCTCGACACGCCTCCGCCTAGCGGCTCCGGCGGCTCGACCGACGGGCCACCCCGTCGGTCGAGCCGGACTCGTGAGGAACGAACGAGTCCGTGTCGAGACCAACACGTTCCTACCCGCGGTCAGTCCAGCGCGAGTCCCTCGGCGGGGCTGACCTTGGTGGCCCGCTTGGACGGCGCCACGCAGGAGACCAGGCCGGCCAGACCTGCGGCCGCGACCACCGCCACCAGCTGCAGCACCGGCAGCTGGAAGGTGGCGTCGGGCATGATGTCGCCGACCAGGATCTCGCTGCCGCCCCAGGCGAAGAAGACGCCCAGCGCGGTGCCGACGAGAGCCGCCACGGCCGAGAGCAGCACTGCTTCGGCGGCCAGCGTCCGCCGCAGCTGACGCCGGGTCAGGCCCAGCGCCCGCAGCAGCGCGTGCTCACGACCGCGCTCGAGCACCGAGAGGCCCAGGGTGTTGGCGATGCCGGCCAGCGCGATCAGCACCGAGATCGCCAGCAGCCCGATCACCGCCCAGGTGAACACGTCGAGCTGCAGCTCGACCCAGGCACGCTGACCCTTGCCGTTGGTGAGCTCCGCGTCGGGTGCGATCACCCCGATCGCGCCCGCCAGGTCCTCCGGATCGGCGCCTGCGTCGGCACGGACCCAGGCGGCGTACGTCTTCGGGTCCTCGGTCAGCGTCCGCAGCGTGGCCGCGGAGATCTGCGGGGCCCCGTCGATCTCGCGTACGTCCAGGGTCACCGTCGCGGTCCGGTCGCCGACGACCAGCGTGACCTTCTCGCCCGAAGCCTCGAACTCGTCCTCCACGAAGGCCGAGGCGGCCACCGGGGAGATGACCATCGTGCCGGGCTTCACGGTCATGTCCTGCAGGGCGATGTCTCCGCCCGGCGGTGCGATGACCGGCAGCGGGACGGGCTTGCCGTCGGTGCGCACCGATGCCATCGCCCCCGGTACGGCGACCGCGTCCGCGACGCCCGGGACCGCCTTCGCGTCCCCGGCCACCGAGTCCTCCAGCGGCTTCGACTCGGCCTGGAGCGCGATGTCGATCGGGTGCTGCTTCGCCATCTCGTCCAGAGTGGCGCCGCGGATGGTCGCCATCCCGGTCAGCACACCGGTGGTGAGGGTGACGCCGACGAGCAGGGAGGCCGCGGTGGCGGCGGTGCGCTTCGGGTTGCGGCCGGCGTTGGCCGCGGCGAGCTTCGCCGGGGAGCCGGCGACCACTGCCAGCGCCGACCCGGCCAGCCGCACCAGGCCGGGCACGAGCGCGGGGCCGAGGAGCATCACGCCGGTGAAGGTGACCCCGCAGCCGAGCAGCACGATCAGCATCCCGGTCTGCGCGTCGTCCCAACCGACGGCCACGAAGATCGTCGCGATGCCGGCCAGTGCCACGACCAGGCCGAGGCCGATCCGGAACAGCCCGGCGCCGCGTACGTCGAAGCCCTCCTGCGGGCGCAGCGCGGCCAGCGGGCTCAGCCGCATCAGCCGGCGCGTCGGCAGCCACGAGGCGACCAGCGTGGTGAGCACGCCGAGGACGAACGCGCCCACGAGCCAGGGCCACTCGAAGGCGACGTCACCCAGCGGCGCGGTCTCGGCGAGCTGGCGCACCAGCGCGACGATCCCCCAGCCGAGCAGGACGCCGACCACCAGGCCGAGCAACGAGGCCAGGAGCCCGAGCACGAGCGCCTCGCGGCGTACCGATCGCAGGACCTGACGCTTCGTCGCGCCCATCGCACGCAGCAGCGCGAAGTCGCGCATCCGCTGGGCGAACAGGATCGAGAAGGTGTTGGTGATGACCAGCACGGAGACGAAGAGCGCGATGAAGGCGAAGATCAGGACCATGTACGCGACGATGTTGACCTCTTTGTTGAGCTGGGTCTGCAGCTCGGTGAGGTAGTCGTCGGTGTTCAGCCAGCCGTCGTCCGTGTCGCCGGTCCCGGCGGTCATGACGGCCTGGACGTACTGGTCCCCCCAGCCCTGTAGCTCGGGCCCGGTGACGTAGATCGGCGAGGACCACATCGACGGGGCGTCGACCAGGCCGACGACGGTGGTCTCGACCGCGGTCTTGCCGCTGCCGACCTTCAGCGTGTCGCCGATGGCGACCTTGTTGGTCTTGGCGGCGTTGGCGTCGACCACGGCCTCCCCGGCACGGGTCGGGAACCGGCCCTCCTCGAGGTCCTGCCACTGCCAGCGCTTCTCGGTGGAGACCGCGCCGACCATGATGTCCTGGCCGAGCATGGTCTCGTCGGTGCGGACCGGCTGCGTCGAGACGGCCAGCGCCCAGCCGCCCTTCTCGACGTACTTGTCGGTGACCTCGTCTGACGGGAGGTCGACCGCGCCCACCGCGTTCTGGAACGGCGCGTCGATGCCCGCGAACAGGCCCGACTTCGTCGCCGAGGTGAGGGCGTTGGTCACCACGATCAGCGCGACCGCGGCGACGACCGCCACGACTGCCGCGGCGTACCGGCGGGCGTATGTCCGCAGGGATGCGAACAGCACCGTCCGCATCAGCGCGTCACCCCTTCGATGTGACCATCCATCACGGTGACGATCTCGTCGGCGTACGCCGCGGCGGAGGCCTCGTGGGTCACCATGACCACGGTCTGACCGAGCTCGCGGACGCTGCGACGGAGGTGGTCGAGCACCTCGGCCGAGGTCTCGGAGTCGAGGTTTCCGGTGGGCTCGTCGGCGAAGAGGATCGCCGGCTGGGTGACCAGCGCACGGGCGATGGCCACGCGCTGCTGCTGGCCGCCGGAGAGCTCGGAGGGCTTGTGGCCCAGGCGCTGGCCGATGCCGAGGGTGTCGGCGATCATCTGCGCGCGGGCGCGGGTCTCGTCGGTCACCCGCTTGCCGGCCAGCTCCAGCGGCAGCTGGATGTTCTGCCCGGCGGTGAGCATCGGCAGCAGGTTGAAGGCCTGGAAGACGAAGCCGATGTTCTCCCGGCGGAAGATGGTCAGCTGGTCGTCGTTGAGGTTCTGCAGCGGCTGGCCCGCCACCGTCACCTCACCGCTGGTCGGACGGTCGAGGCCGGCCAGGCAGTGCATCAGCGTCGACTTGCCCGAGCCGCTCGGGCCCATGATCGCGGTGAACGCGCCGCTGCGGATCTCCAGGTCGACCCCGCGCAGGGCGTGCACCTCGGTCGCACCCTTGCCGTAGGTCTTGGTCAGGCCCACCGCTCGGGCGGCGGCCGTCATCGTGGGAACAGAGGTCTGTGTCATGCCACCGACCCTCTCGTCGCGAGGCGTCAGCCCGCATCGGGCTGGAGGCTGATCCCGGCGTACGACCTGGGGTGGATCGGCAAGGGTCGGCTCAGGGTCATCCCCGGGTGAGCGTGACTCCGTCGGCCAGCCGGTAGGGGTTGGTCGCGACCAGGGCGCCGATCGAGCGGCGCAGCCGGGAGACCTCGGCGCGCACGGTGACGATGTGCTCGGCGTCGCCGAAGACGGCCTCGCTGAGCCCGCGGGCGGTGAGCCCGGCGGGGCCGGCTCGGTCGACGAGGGTGAGGATCTCGACATGGCGCCGGGTCAGGGTGGTGCGCCATCGACCCGACTCCGAGACGACCTCGAGAGTGCCGTCGGGATCGAGCCGCGCGGTCAGGGTTCCTGAGGCGCCGGAGGAGGTCGGGCGGACCAGCCAGCCGCGCTCGCCGACCCGCTCGGGCAGGCACAGCCCCAGGCCCGGGACGGTCAGCATCTTGTCGTGTCGGGGCGCCGCGATCCGGTCGCGAGCTGCCATCCCGGCGTGGTGGGCGACCCAGCCGTCGTCGTCGACGACCAGGAGCGGACCCTCGACGCCGGAGACGACGTGGTCGGTCTCGCGGCGCAGCCGCTCGAGCCACTCCTGGTGGCGGCGCCACAGCGACATCTCGGCCAGGCGCACCGCGCTCTCGACCAGGGCGCCGATCGCCGGGTGCAGGGTCAGCGCGGGACCGCTGACGTCGACGACACCGAGCAGAGCTCCGGTGCGGGGGTCGTGGATCGGCGCCGCCGTGCAGTACCAGGGATGCTGGGCCTGCTCGAAGTGCTCCGCGGAGAAGAGCTCGACCGGTGCCGCCTCGGCCAGCGCGGTGCCGATCGCGTTGGTGCCGACGGCGCGCTCGGTCCACAGCGCGCCCTCGACGAAACCGAGCTGGTCGGCGATCTTGAGGACCCGCGCCGAGCCCGCCCGCCACAGCACCACGCCCTCGTCGTCGGTGACCACCATCAGGTACGTCGCCGCATCCGCGGCCGAGGTCAGCACCGCCCGCAGGTCGTCGATCACCATCGCCAGCGGCGAGCGTGCTCTTCTTGTCGCGCACTCGGCTGCCGACGGCGTACGCCTGCCGTTGCTGCTTCCGGGCTCCAGACCCATGCTCATCACGCGGCGCCAGGAGCGCTCGACCAGGATCCGGGGTGTGCTCGGTGGGCGGGTGCCGGACAGGACGGCGTCGTGGACGCGTACGAGATCACGGGCGAGGCGCGGCAGGTCTGCTCCCGCCGGGACTGCTCCGGTCACTGTCATCTGGCGTCCACCTCCGACTCCGAGGGTAGGTCCTCGCTGTGACCGGCGCCACATGCAATCGGCTGCAACCCTTTCTCCTACGCCCGCGCGGCGGTGTGCTGGGGGCATGACCCAGACACTCGAACCCACTCCCCCGGCCGTCCAGAGCGGCCCGGCGCAGACCTGGCTCGCCGACCTCGAGGCCGCCCTGAAGGAACGCGACATCCCCCGGGCCGCCGGCCTCTTCGCCACGAAGAGCTTCTGGCGCGACCTGGTCGCCTTCTCCTGGAACCTCACCACCGTCGAGGACCCCACCGGGGTCGCCGACCTGCTCGAGAGCACCCTGGACCGCGTCGACCCCGCCGGCTTCGCGCTGGAGGAGCCGGAGGCGACCGCGGACGGGGTGACCACCGCCTGGTTCACCTTCGAGACCGCGATCGGTCGCGGCCGCGGACTGCTGCGCCTCAAGGTCGAGGACGACCGTCCGAAGGCGTGGACGTTCCTGACCACGCTCTATGAACTCAAAGGACACGAGGAGCCCCGCGGCGTACGTCGCCCGAAGGGTGCCGAGCACGGCGTCAACCGTGACCGGGTGACCTGGGCCGAGAAGCGGCAGGCCGAGGCGGAGACGCTGGGCCTGACCGAGCAGCCGTACGCGGTGGTCATCGGTGGCGGGCAGGGCGGGATCGCGCTCGGCGCGCGGCTGCGTCAGTTGGGAGTGCCGTCTCTCGTCATCGACAGCTACGAGCGGCCCGGTGACCAGTGGCGCGGCCGCTACAAGTCGCTGTGCCTGCACGACCCGGTCTGGTACGACCACCTGCCCTACCTGAAGTTCCCCGACAACTGGCCGGTCTTCGCGCCCAAGGACAAGATCGGCGACTGGCTGGAGTCGTACGTCAAGGTGATGGAGGTGCCCTACTGGTCCTCGACCACGGCCACCAGCGCCTCCTACGACGAGGAGGCCGGCGAGTGGACGGTCACCGTCTCGCGCGGCGGCGAGGAGATCACGCTGCACCCGAAGCAGCTCATCCTGGCCACCGGGATGTCCGGCAAGCCGAACATCCCCGACCTGCCGGGCATGGACATCTTCGAGGGCGAGCAGCACCACTCCTCCAAGCACCCGGGGCCGGACGCGTACGAGGGCAAGCGGGTCGTGGTGATCGGGTCCAACAACTCCGCCTTCGACATCTGCGGAGCGCTGTTCGAGCACGGCGCCGATGTGACGATGGTGCAGCGGTCCTCGACCCACATCGTGAAGAGCGACACGCTCATGGACATCGGCCTCGGCGACCTCTACTCCGAGCGCGCGGTCGCCTCCGGGATGACCACGGAGAAGGCCGACCTGGTCTTCGCCTCGCTCCCCTACCGGATCATGCACGAGTTCCAGATCCCGCTCTACCAGCAGATGGCCGAGCGCGACGCCGACTTCTATGCGCGTCTGGAGAAGGCCGGGTTCCGGCACGACTGGGGCGACGACGGCTCCGGGCTGTTCATGAAGTACCTGCGCCGCGGCTCGGGCTACTACATCGACGTGGGCTCGGCCGAACTGGTCGCCAACGGCGACGTGAAGCTCGCCCAGGGGCAGGTCTCCCACCTGACCTCGTCGGCTGTCGTTCTAGAGGACGGCACCGAGCTTCCCGCCGACCTGGTCGTGTACGCCACCGGCTACGGCTCCATGAACGGCTGGGCCGCCGACCTGATCAGCCAGGAGGTCGCCGATCGCGTCGGCAAGTGCTGGGGTCTCGGCTCGGACACCACCAAGGACCCCGGGCCGTGGGAGGGCGAGCAGCGCAACATGTGGAAGCCGACCCAGCAGGAGGCGCTGTGGTTCCACGGCGGCAACCTGCACCAGTCGCGCCACTACTCGCTCTACCTCGCGCTGCAGCTCAAGGCCCGGTTCGAGGGGATCGAGACGCCGGTCTACGACCTAGCGCCGGTGCACCACCTCGCCTAGGGCTCTCCGGGGTCAGCGGCCGACCAGGCCGGTCTCGTAGGCCAGCACCACCAACTGGACGCGGTCACGAGAACCGGTCTTGGCCAGCAGCCGGCCGACGTGGGTCTTCACGGTGGCCTCGGCGACCACGAAGGTCTCGGCGATCTCGGTGTTGGACAGGCCGCGGCCGACCAGCGTGAGCACCTCGCGCTCACGCTCGGTCAGCGCCTCCAGCCGCCCCTCGATCGCCGGCCCGGCGGTCGCGGGAGCGGAGGCGGCGAAGTGCTCCAGCAGGCGCCGGGTGGTGCTCGGCGCGACGACCGAGTCGCCGGCGTGCACGGTGCGGATCGCGGTGAGCAGGTCCTCGGGGCGGGCGTCCTTGAGCAGGAACGCCGCGGCGCCCGCCCGGATCGCGGCGAAGGCGTACTCATCGAGGTCGAAGGTGGTCAGCACGATCACCCGGGGTGCGTCCTGGCGGCCGGCGATCAGACCTGTCGCCTCGACGCCGTCCATGCGGGGCATGCGTACGTCCATCAGGACCACGTCGGCCTCGGTCCGGCCCAGCGCGGCGACGGCCTCCTGGCCGTCGCCGGCCTCACCGACGACGCTCAGGTCGGGCTGGGAGTCGATCAGCATCCGGAAGCCGGCACGGACGAGCTCCTGGTCGTCCACGAGAAAGACACGGATCGTCATAGCGGGAGTCTTGCGTAGACACGGAAGCCGCCGCCGGAAGCCGGGCCGGTCTCGAGCGTTCCGTTGTGGGCGGAGATGCGCTCCTGCATCCCAATGAGGCCGAGGCCGCCCGACTGCGCGGTGGCGTCCGCTGCCGCGCCGCGGCCGTCGTCGGCGACCTCGATCGTGAGGCTGCCGTCATCGGCCGTCACGGTGACTCTGGCCGCGGCGCCCGGGCCGGCGTGCTTGCGTACGTTGCTGAGCGACTCCTGCACCACCCGGAAGGCGGTCAGCGCGACACCCTCGGGCACGGCGAGACCAGGCTCGGGAAGGTTCGCGGTCAGCTCCATCCCACCGGCGCGGGTCTCCTCGACGAGCGTCGCGATGTCGCCCAGCCGCGGCTGCGGACGGGTCAGCGTGTCCCCGTCGCGCAGCAGACCGAGCAGCTGCCGCATCTCGGCCAGCGCCTCGCGGGCGGTCTGCGCGACGGTCTCCAGTGCCTTCGGGGCGAGGGCCGGGTCCTGCTCGGCGGCATAGCGCGCGCCGTCGGCCTGGACCACGATCACGCTCAGCCCGTGGGCCACCACGTCGTGCATCTCGCGCGCGATCCGCGCCCGCTCCTGGGTCGCTCCGAGCTCGGCACGCTGCTCGGCCTCGCGGCGCAGCTGCTCGTTGCGCTGGATCAGCGAGTCGACGTACGCCGTCCGGGTTCGCGCCAGCGCACCGAGCGCCCAGGCGGCCACGGGGAACGTGGCGAGCGAGAGCACGACCGGGACGTAGGTGCTCCAGTTGATGGCGTCCTGGGACGCGTTGTTGGACGCGGCGTCGACGGCGCCCAGCCAGTCGTAGGCACCGAGAACGGACCCGAAGAGACCGACCGCGAGCGCGGCCAGGCCCCAGCGTGGCCTTGCGTAGCGCGCCACCGAGTAGACCGCGATCGGGAAGGAGACCTGGGAGACGAGCGGGTAGTCGAGGAGGAGCACCTGCAGCGCGCACGCGGAGGCCACGACGGCGTAGACGATCACCGGGTGCCGACGCCGCCACAGCAGCGGCACCAGCTGGACCACCACGAGCACCAGGTCGACGACATGGCTGGCGCTGGAGACGTCCTGGGCCGCGCCGCCGTCCAGCAGGGCCTGGATCGCGTAGAACGGGATGATCAGGAACAGGGTGCCCGCGAGCAGGACGTCGAACCACCATCGCCCACGCGGGCCGAGCCGCCAGGGCCGTACCAACTCCTCCACGCACCCACCGTAGAGGAGCCGAGGCGGCCCGGACGTCAGCCCGGGGACGGATGTGCTCCTCAGACCCGGGGCGGACTAGAATCCAGAGGCTGGCGATGGATATTCGCAGTTTGGTGCTTGGGAGGGCTCGTGGAGGCAGTGCGCTACGTCGCGATCGGTGACTCGTTCACGGAAGGAGTCGGTGACGAGACTCCTGACGGTCATGTACGCGGCTGGGCCGATCTGGTCGCCCAGGGCTGGGCCGCCTCCGGGACGAGAGTGGAGTATGCCAACCTCGCGATCCGCGGGCGTCTGATCCGCCCGATCGTCGAGGAGCAGCTCCCCGCCGCGCTGGCGCTGAAGCCGACCCACCTCTCCTTCAACGGCGGCGGCAACGACATGCTCCGCCCGAAGGCCGACGCGAACGCGATCGCCGACCTCCTCAACCCCGTGCTCGAGGCCTGCGACGCCAACGGGATCACGCTGATCCTGCTCTCCGGCGCCAACCCCTCGGCCCGGCTCCCGCTCGGCAAGGTCTTCCAGCGTCGCGGCGACGAGCTCGTCGGCCTGGTCGAGCAGCGGATCGCCCACCGTGACGACGTCGTGCGCGCCTACAACTGGCCCGACACCACCCTCACCGACGGCCGCTTCTGGTCCGAGGACCGCCTCCACATGAACGGCCGGGGCCACCACCGCGTCGCCGCCCGCGTCCTCGACTCGCTCGGCGTAGATGTCCCCGAGGGCTGGTGGGACCTCGACTTCGAGGCCGCCGCGGGCAAGAAGGGTCTGGCCTACTACCGCGAGTTCGTCGGCCCCTGGATCCACCGCCGCCTCACTGGCCGCTCCTCCGGTGACGGCCGCACCGCCAAGTTCCCGACCTGGACCCCAGCCTCGGAAATGTGAGACCCGGCCGCGGCATCTCGCCGGCGGCCGGGTGTCACGAGGCGTACGGGATCAGTGGGTCTTGAGCCACTTCGCGTACGTCTTGAACGCCGCCTGCGTCTTCGGCCCGGCGACACCGTCGACGGTGAGCCTGCTGTGGACGCGGTCGTTCAACAGGCGCTGCAGCGCCTTGATGGTGTTCTTCCCGGGATCGCCGTCGATGTTGCCGGTGTAGGCGTAGCCCTTCTTCAGGTACACCTGGAACGCCTTCCAGCTATTGGGGCCGAGCTTGCCGTCGATCTTGCCCGGGTACTGCTTGCCCGTGTAGCCGAACTTCTTCAGCAGCTTCCCCTGGACGATCTTGGCCTCGGTCGCGGTGAGGCCGAAGTTCTGGGTCGCCTGGGCGGAGACCGCGGCGGCAGTGTTGCCCGTGCCGACCTCGGCGTTGGCGATGCTGGCAGTGGCGAAGGTGCCGGTGGCGGCGAGGCCGACGGCAGCGACGGCGCCGACCATGCGTCGGGTGATGGTGGAGGTCATGATGGTGTCCCTTCGGTGGGGCTGGTGGTTGACGTGACAAGCCAACCGATCAGCACCGTCTGGGATCGGTCCAGAATCTGACACAGGTGTCCGCGGACTGCCAGAAACCTGTCATCTGGGAGCCAGAACGAGCCGTGGCCCTCAGCGTCGTCGTACGCGGAGCACGCAGGTCATCATCGGAAGGGTGAACTCGCCGTCCGACGTCTCCGGCCTGGTGGCGAGGTGGCGCCGGATCCGGGCGAGGGTGGACTCCCGTTCCTCGTCCGGCATGACCAGCATCCCGGCCCGGGTGCCGAGCGTCGCGACGAGCGAGTCGGCGGTGCGGATCTGCCCGTGCGGGAAGCCGGCCTGCTCCGGGGAGCCGAACCTCGCGGGTGCGTCCGTCCTCGGCAGGTGCAGGTCGGCCGTCTCCGTACGCCAGGCGTCCGGGGTGTCGCGCGGCCCGATCGCCGCGGGGCCGCTGACCCTCGCCAGCTCGGCGACCCAGTCGACGCCGTCGTCGACGGTGTTCCACAGACCGGCGAGCACCCCGCCCGGTGCCAGCACTCTGGCGATCTCCGGGCCGGCGTTGGCCATGTCGAACCAGTGCATCGCATTGCCGGCGAGGACCGCGTCGACGGAGGCGTCCGGGAGTGGGATCGACTCGGCGCTGCCCGACGACGCGGCGACCTCCGGGAGGCCCCTTCGCAGCTCGGCGAGCATCGCCTGGTCTGGTTCGACGGCCGTGACGGCCGCGCCCATCTGCACCAGGGTCGCGGTGAGTTTCCCGGTGCCGGCGCCGAGATCGAGCACCCGCGGCCCGGGCGCAGGCTCGAGTGCCCACCGGATCGCGTCGTGCGCGTAGTCGGGGCGATGGGTGGCGTACGCGTTCGCCGCCGCTCCGAAGGATGACGCATGCCGGTGCCGAACATCCGAGTCCATGCGGGCAACACTCCGGTACGTCGCCATAACTGACAACTCGATTGTCACAAGTGCCGTCTCGGCCGACGTAAGTGCCGTCTCGCCCGACGGGGGTGACGTCTCGGCTCAGGACCAGTGGCGGCGGATGACGGCGGTGACGTCGAAGGGGTCGGCGCCGCGTTGGGCGGCCAGTACGCCGGCGCCCTCGGGTGAGCCGGTGTAGAGCAGGCCGGAGCCGCCGACCCAGTGCTCCCAGGCGGCGAGGAACGACTTCGCGTCGGCTGCACGACGGCCGAGGGCGGCGGGCACCGCGTGCCAGGCCTCGGCGTCCGCGGCGTGCCTGCCAGAGACGCCCAGCCTCAGCCTCTCGAGAGCGTCCAGGTCGCCCACGACCGGACGCGAGACCAGGTAGCGGGGCGCGGCGATCGGCGCCAGTGCCTCCTCGAGCGAGGCGGCGAAGAGCGCCGACTCCTCCTCGGGAACCCCGGCCAGATGAAGGCGGTAGCTGCCGTCGGTGTCCACCGCGATCTCGAGCCCGGCAGCGCCGACCGAGGTCTGTCCGGTCGTGTTCAGCGCGTCGGCGACCGCCGCCCCGACCGCGCCGACGCTCGGGCGCCGGCGCAGCTGGGAGGCGATCCGAGTGCCGTCCCGATAGACGTTCACGGCCCACAGCGCCCACAGCCCGCCGACCACGCCACCGACGGCCCCCGCGACACCGCCTGCAGCACCGAAGGCGAGCGCCAGGACCAGCCCGATGCTCAACAGCGCCGCGGACGCGAGGACGGCCCTGGCCGGCAGGCGCCACTCCGGCACCCGGCCCTCCCGCAGCCGGAACGCCGGTGGCCGAGGAGCCAGCACCGCCCCCGACGGCGCGCGCAGCACGCCCGCCCGGCGGAGCCGGATCCGGACGGTGCGGCCGGCGACGTCGGCGTACGGCTCCCCGATCCGCCACCGCTCCCGGATCGCGGTACGGTCCTCCGAACGCGCGACCATGCGGGCGTTGACCTCGTCGAAGTCGGACTCCGGCGGGGCGGCGTACGGAGAGAACGTCTCGTCGATGTGGCCGACGCCGTCGACGACCGAGCCGTCCTCGTCGGCGCCGAAGAAGCCGGTGTGCTTGCGGACCAGGCGCTTCCAGTCGTTGTCGCCGCGCGGGTGCTCCTCCTCGACGCAGACGACCGTCCAGTTGACCGCGACCTTGTCGGGCCGAGCGGGATCCGTACGCAGCGACCGGCCGCGCAGCTGCACGACCGCCGTCGTGGTCGTGGCCGCGGTGAGGTCGACGATCCCGGTGACCGATCGGGCGTCCCAGCCCTCCCCGAGCAGCCCGCGCGTGCCGACCAGCACCCGGCAGCCGCCAGCTTCGAAGAACCGGGTCACGTGCCCGACCCATTGGCGACTGCCCCAGCGCCCCACGAGCGTGGCGTACGCCTCCCCCGGCTCGATCTCCAGGCCCTCGGCCAGAGCGGGGTCGGTCTCGGCGATGTGCTCGACCAGTGCGGCGAGGGTCGCCGCCGGCCCTGCGACGGTGGCGCCTGTGACCAGCAGGACGTCATCGTGGGACCCGCACAGCGTCGCGAGCACCGCCCGCGCGGACCCGGACTGCTCGGCGATCACCCCACGCAGGTCGACCGGCAGCGTGGCCGAGGCCCGCTCGTGGTCGGTGACGACCAGCAGCCGCAGCGAGTCGCCGTGCGCCAGCCGCTCGTGATCCACGATGGCCGCGGTCGCGGTCGTCTTCGCCTCCGAGCGCGCCAGCACCCGGTCGACGGGCGAGCGCCCGGCCCGGATGCCACGCCGGGTCAGCGAGTAGCCGACCGCCGGCAGCGCCTGCTTGATCGCGGCCAGCGCCTCCTGGTCGGGTTCCGCCTCGGAGGCGGCCAGATGCCCGCGTACCCAGTCACCGATCAGCGCCACCCAGTCCTCGGCCGACGGGTCGCGACGGTGCGCCTCGGTCAGGGTCGCCCCCTCGGGCAGGGCGAGCAGCCCGAGATGGTGCGCCCGCAGGGCCGCCGTGGCCAGATCGGGCCACGCCTTCGCGAGCTCGGCCCAGGACGGAGCTCCGGCCGGCCGCGACACGTACCGCCGGTCCAGCCAGCTCAGGAACGGCACGCTGCCCAGATCGGCCGAGGTCAGCGCGGTGAGCAGCTCCTCGAACCGCTCCGCGCTCCCCCGCAGCCACGCCCGCTCGCTCGGCGTCGGCGCGGTCAGCCAGACCAGGTCCGCGAAGGGCGCCAGGTCGCCCTCGCGCACCACGGCCGGGATCGAGGTCGAGAAGACGATCTCCCCGAACAGCAGCCCGACCAGCGCGGACTCCTCCTTGGTCAGCGCCTCAGGAGGAGTCGCGGTCAGTCCGAGCACCCGAGCTTCCGGCAGCAGCAGGAGGATCTCGCCCAGCAGCTCACCCCAGACCTCGAGCAGGTGGTGACACTCGTCCAGCACGAGCAGCAGCGGCCCGGCCGTACGCAGCGCCGAGACCAGCGCCCGGCCGTTGTCGTGCAGCCTGGCCAGGTGACTCTCCCCGGTCTCAGCCTCGTCGTCGGGGTCGCCGAAGACCGCGACCGACTGGTAGGTCAGCGACGTCAGCGGCGCCTCCAGATCCCGCGACGAGGACGCCGAGAGACCCAGCGCGGCCGCCTGGCGCAGCCACTGCCCCTGGATGGCCGTGTTGGGGCTGAGTACGACGACCTTCGCCCCGTCCGCGATCGCATCGCGTGCCGTCTCCAGCCCGACGAGCGTCTTCCCGGCCCCCGGCGGCAGCACCACCCACGCCCGCGAACGCCCCGCATCCCAGGCCGCGCCCAGGGCGGAGAGCGCCCGCTGCTGATGGACACGGAGCTTCACTCCGCGAAGCCTAGTCAGCGCCGAGAAGTCGCCCGCGTCGGCCGAGGCGTCAGGTACGTCGGCCGAGTGGGCATCACCGTGCCCACTCGGCCGACGTGAGTGACGCCTCGGCAGGGTTGTCAGGCCGCGGTGGCGAAGGCCGCCTCGGACTCCGGGTTGCGGGCGACCGAGCGCCGGGCGAGGGAGAACGCGACGGCGCCGAGGACCGAGGTGACCACCATGGTGATCGCGAGCGGCACCGCGGTGTGCTCACCGGCGACGGCGCCGAGCGGGGAGGCGAGGCCACCGCCGAGGAACATGATCCCGCCCATCAGCGCCGAGCCGGCGCCGACCGAGGGACGGGCCTGCTCGATGGCCAGTGCGCCGGTGTTGCCCATGATCAAGCCGACGCAGGTGGTGACGACCAGGATCGGCAGCAGGATGAGCGCCTTAGGCACCGGCGCCAGCGCGACGACGAGCACGAACAGCGCGCCGATGGCCAGCACCGGCTGTGCCGAGCGGATGATCTGCGCCGGGTGCACCTGCCGCTTGGCCAGCCGCGCCGAGAAGAGCCCGGCGACCGTCAGGAAGGCGGCGTTGACCGCGAACCCGATGCCGTAGACCGCCGCCGACGTACCGATCACCGACTGGTAGAGGAACGAGGAGGAGGAGACGTACGTCATCAGGGTGGCGAACGTGAGCGACTGCGTCAGCGTGTAGCCGAGGAAGGCGGGCTTGGCGAGGAGACGGCCGAGGTCGGCGTACTCGACCCGGCTGGTCCGGCGCTCGGCCGGCAGGCTCTCCCGGATCACCAGCAGCACGCAGACGACCTGCGCGACGGCGATCGCGGCCACGATGCCGAGCACCCCGCGCCACGGCACGAACCCGGCGATGGCACCGCCGATCACCGGGGCCAGGATCGGCGCGATCCCGCTGATCGACATCATGATCGACATCGCCCGGGCGGCGGCGAAGCCGTGGAGTACGTCGGCCACGATCGCCCGCGCCATCACGATCCCCGCCGCGGCGGCGAGCGCCTGGATGAAGCGGGCCGTGATCAGCAGCTCGACGGTGGGTGCCAGCGCGGCCAGCACACCGGCCGCCGCGGCCACGACCGACCCGATCAGGAGCGGCTTGAGCCGTCCGAAGCGGTCGGAGATCGGCCCCCAGGCGATCTGGCCGAGCGCGAGCCCGATCAGGAAGGCGGTGAGGGTCAGCTGCACGTTGCTCGCCGCGGCGCCGAGGTCGGTGCCGATCTGCGGGAAGGAGGGCAGGTAGAAGTCGATCGCAAGCGGCGCGGATGCCGAGAGCAGGGCGAGCGCGAGCAAGAGCCGCGGCGGGACTGACGTCACCGAGTGAACCTCCGGAGAGTTTGGTTGAATTAGACAACCAACCGAACGCCGTAGTCCCGCCGGGCATTCCTCACCAGAGCGTGATGGACCTCTCGAAGATCCCGGTCAGGTCCTCCGCCGACGGCTGCTTCGGCGCGGTGGCGAGCAGCCGCTGCTGCTTGAGCGCCCCCTCGACCAGGTCGGGGATGTCTCCGGCGACGTAGCCGACCTCGCCGATCCCGGCCGGGATGCCGATGTCCCGCATCAGGTCGCTCAGCACCCGGGGCAGTACGTCACGGGGCTCCTCCTTCGACTCGTCGAAGCCGGGCGCCAGCAGTCGGGCTGCGCGGAGGTGCCGCTCGGGGGCGGCGTCGAAGGTGTAGCGGAAGGCCTCCGGAGCGGTCAGCGAGACCGCCATCCCGTGCGGCACCAGCGCCTCGTCGCCCGGGTAGTCCTTGGGGTGGAAGTCGCGCACCCGCCCGGCGATCGGGTAGGCGCACGCGTGCGGGATGTGCACGCCGGCGTTGCCGAAGCCCAGGCCCGCGAAGGTCGCCGCGAACGCCATGTCACCGCGGGCGAGCGTGTCGTCGCCGTGCGCGACCGCCTGCCGGAACGAGCCCGCCAGCAGCGACAGCCCCTTCTCCGACCACATGTCGGAGATCGGGTTGGCGCCGCAGTAGGGCACCCGCTGGGCGGGCTCCTTGCGGTCGTAGGAGGTGTAGGGCCGGGCCGTGTAGCTCTCCAGCGCGTGGCACAGGATGTCCATCCCGGACGCGGCGGTCACCCCGGCCGGCTGGGTCATCATCAGGTCGGGGTCGACGACGGCCAGCGTCGGGCGCAGGCGCGCGTGCGAGATCCCGGTCTTCACCTTGAGCGAGAGCACGTCGAGCACGCACACGGTCGTCGACTCCGCCCCGGTCCCGGTTGTGGTCGGCACCGCGACCAGCGGCAGCAGCGGGTTGGCCGGCGCGAGTCCGCGACCCACCGGCGCGTTGAGGTAGTCCATCAGGTCGCCGTCGTTGGTGGTCAGCAGGTTGACCGCCTTCGCGGTGTCGATGCTCGACCCGCCCCCGACCGCGACGATCGCGTCGAACGGCCCGTTCTCGCGAGCGAACTCGACCGCCTGGCGCATGCTCTCGTCGGTCGGCTCGACATGGACGCCGTCGAAGACGACGGCAGTGACGTCGTACGCCTTCATCTGCTCGGCCACCCGCTGCGGCAGCCCGGTCGCGGAGATGCCGGGATCGGTGACCACGAGGGCGCGGCGCGCGCCCAGCGACGCCAGGTCGTAGCCGATCTCGGCCGATGCGCCGGTGCCGAACTTGAGCTGCGGGGAGCCATAGGTGAACACGGTCTCGGGTGTTGCGTGCGTCATGAGCGCACGATATCGACCGACTCCCACCCGCATCACCGGTCAGAGTGCCCAAACGTCTCGTGAGACACCCGTGGTCTTAAGTCATGTATTTCACTAGACTTTATTCAGATCAAGCCGACGCCGACAGAGGAGACCACGCATGACCATCACCGAAGCATCCCCCGTCAACGAGCTGACCGTCCACAAGGTCGGCGGCCGGATCGGCGCCCGCATCGACGGCGTCGCCCTCTCCGGCGACCTCCCCGCGGAGACGATCGCCGAGATCCGGTCCGCGATCCTGGAGAACAAGGTCGTCTTCTTCCGCGGCCAAAACCATCTCGACGACCGCGCGCAGATCGCGTTCGGCGAGCGCCTGGGGCCGCTGACGACGGCCCATCCGACCGTGAACACCGGCAGCGCCCGCGTCCTGACCCTCAAGGCCAACCGCGGCATGGCCGCCAACTCCTGGCACACCGACGTCACCTTCGTCGACCGGCCGCCGGCGTTCTCGATCCTGCGCGGCGCAGAGATCCCCGAGTACGGCGGCAACACCGTCTGGGCCAACACCGCCACCGCCTACGAGCGGCTCCACCCCCAGCTCAAGGCGCTGGTCGACAACCTGTGGGCGGTCCACTCCAACGACTACGACTACGTACGCCCCGACCAGGCCGAGTCCACCGACGACGTGGCCGCGCGCAAGCGCGAGGAGTTCGTCTCGACGATCTACCGGACCGAGCACCCGGCGGTCCGGATCCACCCCGAGACCGGCGAGCGCGCGCTCGTCCTGGGCCACTTCGTCAAGCACTTCAGCGGCCTGAACCAGAAGGAGAGCGCGATCCTCTTCAACCTCCTCCAGGACCGGGTCACCGCCCTGGAGAACACCGTCAGGTGGCATTGGCAGCAGGGCGACGTCGCTATCTGGGACAACCGCGCCACCCAGCACTACGCCGTCGCCGACTTCGACGAGCTGCCGCGCGAGGTCCGGCGCATCACCGTCCAGGGTGACGTACCCGTCTCCATCGAGGGCGAGCACAGCCGGGTGATCGAGGGCTCCGCCGAGGTCTACAACCGCCTCGACGAGCTGATCTCCTGATCTTCGACCGGCGTACGTCCGGGAGGTCAGGCGAGGGTGAAGCCGACCTTCCGGGCGACGACGTCGGCCGTCTCCAGCCGCACCTCGACCTCCTCGCCGAGCGGGAGGGCCGTCGCGCCGGTGACCCGGGCCTCGATGGCGGGCTCCTCGACGGTGATCGAGCCCTTCTGCTTGTCCTCGTCGTCTATCTCGACGACGACCGCGGTGAAGGTCTCTCCGACCCGCTTGGACAGCACCCCGGCCTCGACGAGGTCGACGACGCCGCGCTCGTAGGCACCGCTGGTGCGCGAGGAGGCACGCATCGTGTCCGGGAGGGTGGTGAACGCGCTGGTCACCCAGCCGGGGACCGGCTGGTCGGCGCAGAGCGCCAGGCAGACTTCGCCGGCGTAGCGGTCGATCAGCCGGCGCAGCGGCGCCGTCACGTGCATGTACTCGTTCGCCAGCGCCGAGTGCTCGGTCAGCTCGGGGAGCTCGCCGTTGAACGAGGCGTACCCACTCCCGCGCAGCAGCCGGGTGCACGCGATCGCCATCGCGGCGTGCTTGCCGTTCTTGCCGTCGAGCGAGCGGATGAAGTCGGGGTAGAGCATCTCCGCCGGCCACTCCAGCCCGAGCGCGCGAGCGGTGCGGTGCAGCCGCTGGACGTCTCGGGGGTCGGGTTCGGGGAGGGTCCTGAGGAGTCCGACGCGGGCGTAGACCATCAGGTCGGCCGCCCCGAAGCCGGTGAGCAGCGAGATCTGGGCGTTCCAGTCCTCGACCGGCAGCAGGTCGCGGTACTCCAGCGACCACTGATCGCCCTGGACCGAGATCTCCTGGTCGCGCAGCGGCAGGTTCACTCCGCCGCGGGCCGCCTCGAGGGCGATCCGCTTCTCGCCGATCTCCTTCAGCAACTGGAGGGAGTCGGCGTAGTCCGTCTCGCCGAACCCGTCCCCGTCGAACATCTTCTGCACACCGTCGTAGGAGAGCTTGGCCCGCGACCTGACCAGCGCACGCTCGACGAACGTGTCGGTCCCCTCCCCGGACGCATCGAGCCTGTGGGTCCACAGCAGGGCGGGACGTACCTGGTCCGGGAGCAGCGAGGCGGCGTCCTCGGAGAGCACCTTGGGGTGGAGCGGGATCTTCGCATCAGCGGCGTAGAGCGTCTCGCCGCGCTTGTTGGCCTCCAGGTCGACCGGATCGCCGGGCGCCACGAAGGCGGTCACGTCGGCGATCGCGTAGTGCACCACGTAGCCGTCCCCGTCGCGCTCCAGGTGGAGCGCCTGGTCGAGGTCCATCGACGTCTCGGGGTCGATCGTGACGAACGGCAGGTCGGTGCGGTCCAGCTCCGGGAGTCTGGGGTTGGCCGCGGCGGCGGCCGCCGCTTCCTCCACCTCAGGCGGGAACTCGGGGGTCACCCCCAGCTCGGCCTGGAGCGCGGCGATCCCGTCGCGGAGCGTGGTGGCGGCGACACCGTTGTCGGCACTGGCGACCCGGATGATGCGTGCGGAGCCCATGGCCAGAACTGTAGTGGCTACTTCTTCTTCGAGTCCTTGTACTTCTTGTGCAGCGCGGCGGCATCCTTGCCGAACGCCTTCGGGTTGCCCTTGAAGGCGCCGAACTGGTCCCACAGGCGCTTCGTGGACCCGTTGTACGCCTTCGCCGACCTGTCGATTTTCGCCACCGCCCGGCGCTGGGAGGAGGTCAGCGACCGCCTCGCCCGGAGGTGCTCCGACCGCGCCCGAGCCTTCTTCGAGACGTCCTGGATCAGCCAGAACAGGCCGACGATGATGATCACGACGAGGAAGCCGGCGAGGTTGGGCCCGGAGGCGGTCTCGGCGGCCAGAACGATCATGACTTGACGGTAGGCTCGCGCATTCTCCCAGGTCACGGGCGCTTTGAAAGATACCCAATCCTCGATTCGGCCATCCTGGTCCAGGGCGGCACGATAGTCCCCGTGCTGATCCTGCTGCCGCCCTCGGAGGGCAAGACCGCGGCCGTACGCGGCAACCCGCTCGCGCTCGACGACCTCCGCCTCCCGGGGCTCAACCCGGCCCGCGCCAAGGTCATCGACGCGCTCGTCGAGCTCTGCACCACGCGCCCGGACGAGGCCGTCGACATCCTCGGCATCCCGAAGACCCAGCTCGAGCTCGTCACCTTGAACGCCGAACTGTTCGAGGCCCCCACCGCGCGCGCCGACCGGATCTACACCGGCGTCCTCTACGACGCCCTCTCCCCCGCGACCCTGTCCCCCGCCGCCAAGCGCCGCGCGACCAGCCGGGTCATGGTGACCAGCTCCGTGTTCGGCCTCGTCGGCCTGGCCGACCGGATCCCTGCGTACCGTCTCTCGGGGGACACCACCCTCCCCGGCATCGGCGGCGTCCAGGCCCACTGGCGCGCCCACCTCGGCGCCGGCATCACCGAAGCGCTCGGCGACGGCCTGCTCGTGGACCTCCGGTCCGGGACGTACGCCGCCTTCTGGCGCCCCGACGAGGTCGCCGCCCGCACCGCCACCGTCCGCGTCCTCCACGAGCACAACGGCCAGCGCAAGGTGGTCAGCCACTTCAACAAGGCCACCAAGGGCCGCCTCGTCCGAGCCCTCCTCGAGTCCGGCGCCAACCCCCGCACCCCCGCCAAGCTCGCCGACGCCTTCCGCGACCTCGGCTGGACCGTCGAGACCGGCCCCGCCACCAAGACCGGCACCCAGCTCGACATCATCGTCGCCGAGATCTGAGTCCCGGTCCGCCCGTTCGGCCATATAGCGACTGTGTTGGTCTCGACACGCCTCCGCCTAGCGGCTCCGGCGGCTCGACCAGCGCGGCAACCGCTGGTCGAGCCGCGAGCGCCAGCGAGCGTGTCGAGACCAACACGGTCACCTGCGGCGAAACTGTCGGTGGTCGCGCCCAGAATCGGGACATGCCTTACATGTACATTCTCCGCTGCCGCGATCACATGCTCTACGTCGGAAGCACGTTCGACCTGGAGAAACGCATCGCCGAGCACAACGCCGGCCTCGGTGCCGAGTTCACGGTTCGGCGTCTACCGGTCACCCTTGCGTACGCCGAAGAACATCAGACGATGGCCGATGCCTACCGACGCGAGAAACAGGTCCAAGGGTGGAGCCGGGCCAAGCGCGAGGCACTGATAGCCGGGGACCTCGACCGGCTGCACGACCTCGCTCGCCGTCATGGCAAGCGGTCGCCATAAGGACTGTGTTGGTCTCGACACGCCTCCGCCTAGCGGCTCCGGCGGCTCGACCAGCGGGGCGACGGCCCGCCGAGTCGGCTCGTTATAACGAGCCGACTCGGCGTCAGAAGAGTCCGGCGGCGAAGGGGTCGCGGGAGACGGGGAGGCCGTTGAAGAGGCGCATCGAGGCGCGGTCGTCGGCGAAGAAGGAGACGACGGTGACGGAGGCGGGCGAGAGCTCCATGCTGAAGACTCCGCCGATCGGGGCGCCCAGGGCGTGGGCGACGATCAGCTTGATCGGCGAGACGTGTGAGGTGACCACGACGGTCTCGCCGGCGTGGGCCTCGAGGACCCGCGAGAGGCCGTCGAGCACGCGGGCCTGAGCGGAGTCGAAGGACTCGCCGCCCGGGGGCGCGACCTCGGTGGCCCCCATCCAGGCCTTCATCTCGTCGGGGAACCGTTGGGCGACCTCACCGAAGGTGAGCCCCTCCCACTCCCCGAACTCGATCTCGGCGAAGGCGGGCTCCTCGACCAGGCTGGCACCGAGCGCACCGGCGACGAGCTCACCGGTCTCGACGGTGCGCAGGACCGGCGAGGTCACGACGGTCGAGACCGAGGACGCGAGCGGCTTGAGCCACTCCGCGGTGAGCATCACCTGCTCGCGGCCCTCCTGGGTCAGCGGCGGGTTGTCGCCGCCGAGGCCGCCGGAGAACGCCTTGGCGGCGGTGTGCTTGGTGACCCCGTGGCGTACGAGAACCAGCGTCGTCGCCGCCGCGCCGGCTCCCCAGCCGCGCGCGGTCTTCTCGCTCACAGACCCGACTCGGCGGTGCGGACCAGGATGCGGGAGCACTCCTCGCAGCGCACGACCTCGTCGGCGGCGAGGCCGCGGATGCGGGAGATCTCGGCGGGGTCGAGCTGGAGGTTGCAGCCGCCGCAGCGGCGGGCGCGAAGCTCGGCGGCACCGACACCCATCTTCTCGCTCAGCCGCGAGTAGAGGGCGAGCAGGTCATCGGGGATGCCCTCGAGCGCCGGCGCCCGCTCCTCGGCGACCCCGGCGAGCTCGCCGTCGATCTTCGAGGTCTCGACGTCGACGGAGTCGACCGCGACGGCGAGCTTCTCGGTGATCTCGGCGAGCTCGGCCTCGAGCCGGGTCACGCTCGCCTGAGCCTCCTCGAGCTGCTCCATGACCTCGAGCTCCTCGTCCTCGAGCACCGAGATCCGGCGGTCGAGGGTGGCCAGCTCGTGCTGCATGCGCTCGAGGTCCTTGGCACTGCTGATCGCCCCGGAGTCCATCCGCTCCTGGTCGCGCCGGCGGCGGGTCTTGACCGCCTCGACGTCGGCGTCGGCCTTCTTCTGCACCCGCTCGAGGTCGTCGCGCGTGATCCGGGCGTCGCGTACGGCATCGTCGGTGGTCTTCTTCGATGCCTGCAGCTCCGCCACGACGGCGGCCTGCGGCAGATGCGCACGGCGGTGGCGCAGCTGCAGCGCGCGCGAGTCCAGCTCACACACGTCGAGCAGCTTCACCTGGGCGAACGGGTCGGCTTTCAGCGGATTCTCCTCAGCTATTCACACACGATTTTCTTACAGACGCAGCGTCCACGGGTCGGTGACGATCTGGCTGACCCGGGTCTCCACCGTATCTCCCAAAGCCTCGTTCAGTCGCCTCGCCAGGACAGGCAGCCAGGTCCACTCCGCCGCCCAGTGTGGGATGTCGATCAGCGCACCGCCCTTCTCGAGGAACTCCGAGGCCGGATGGTGGCGCAGATCGCTGGTCACATAGACGTCGTACGCAGCCACCTGGTCGAGCAGGAAGTCGCCCGCGCCGCCGCACAGCGCCACCGATGAGACCGGCCGGTCGAGGTCGCCGGCGACCCGGATCCCGGCCGCAGTCGCGGGCAGTGCGGCTGCCACGGACTCGGCGAAGGCGCCCAGCGTGGTCGGCTCCACGGTCCCGGCCCGGCCGGTCCCGACATCGTCGGTGAGCCCCGGCACCAGCGGCCGCAGCGAGCTCAGACCGAGCGCGAGCGCCAGCGACTCCGAGACGCCGCCGAGGGCCTGGTCGGCGTTGGTGTGCGCGGTGAGCAGCGCGCACCGAGCGGAGACCAGCGTCGAGAGCGTACGCCCTTTGGGGGTCGTCGCGGCGAAGCCGTGCACACCCTTCAGGAACAGCGGATGATGGACCACGACCAGGTCCGCACCCCACGCGGCCGCCTCCTCGGCGACCGGCAGGGTCGGGTCGACGGCGAGAAGCACCTTCGAGACGGACTGCGAGGGCTCTCCCCAGACCAGCCCGACGGCATCCCATTCGTCGGCGGTCGCGGGCGGGTACCAGTCGTCCAGCAACGAGGTGACGGTGGACAGAGTGGGCGGGGTCGGCATGGGGTAAACCCTAGATCCCGAGACCGGGGCCGCACTCAGCGGCGGCGACGTACACGAAATCAAGTTCGTAACCGTTCTTTTACAACTGATTCCGTACTTTTCCCCGGATCCTGTGGTGGAATGCAGCGCTAAGTGAACAATCGACTGGAGCAGCGATGACCACGACAGCTACCCCGGACCAACCCTCCGGCTCGGTAACCATCACCGGCCTGACCAAGACCTATGGCCAGGCCACGGCGGTCGCCGGCCTGGACCTGGAGATCCGGGCCGGCGAGTTCATCTCGCTGCTCGGCCCTTCGGGCTGCGGCAAGACCACGACGCTACGCATGATCGCCGGCTTCGAGAAGCCCGATTCCGGCAGCATCATCATCGGCGGCAAGGACGTGGTCAGGCTCGCGCCCTACCAGCGCGATGTGAACACGGTCTTCCAGGCGTACGCGCTGTTTCCGCACAAGTCCGTCGCGGAGAACGTCGCCTACGGCCTGCAGCAGCGCAAGACACCCAGGGCCGAGGTCCGCGAACGGGTCGTCGAGGCGCTGCGGATGGTGCGGATGCTCGACTTCGCCGACCGCGGTCCGGCCCAGCTCTCCGGCGGCCAGCAGCAGCGGGTGGCACTCGCCCGCGCGCTGGTCAACCGCCCCGGCGTCCTCCTCCTCGACGAGCCGCTGGGCGCCCTGGACCGCCAGCTGCGCGAGGAGATGCAGCTCGAGCTCAAGCTGCTCCAGTCCCGCCTCGGGATCACCTTCGTCTTCGTCACCCATGACCAGCACGAGGCGCTCGCGATGAGCGACCGGATCGCGATCATGCGCGCCGGGCGGATCGAGCAGCTCGCCGACGCCGAGACCGTCTACAACCAGCCCGCCAGCGCGTACGTCGCCGGCTTCGTCGGCCAGCAGAACTTCCTGCACGGCGAGGTCAGCGCCGACGGCACCACCGTCGAGACCCCCTTCGTGGTGGTCGAGGGTCCCGCGAAGCCCGACGGGAAGCCCGGCGAAGCCCACCAGGCCGCGATCCGCCCCGAGATGATCTCGATCGAGCCCCGGGCCGAGTCCGGGACGGCGACGGAGAGCCTCAACTCCGTCGCCGGCGAGGTCCTCCAGGTCTCCCCGCTCGGCGAGGTGATCCAGTACCTCGTCAAGGTCACCGACGAGCTCAGCCTGCTGATCCGCCGCCCCACCCATGGCGCCGCCCGGCTCTCCCCCGGCGACCCGGTCCTCTGCGGCTGGGCCGCCGAGGACGTACGTCTCTTCCCTCTCGATACTCCGCTCGACCCGTCCACCGCTAGGAGCCCACAGTGAACAAGCCTGTAAACAAGAGTGGCAACGTACGCATCCTGGCCAGCCATGCCGGCGCGCGAGCGATCCGTCAGGAGCTCTCGCGGCGCCACTTCCTGAGCCTGGCAGCTCTCGCCGGTGCCGGCGTCGCGCTGAGCGCGTGCGGCTCGGACGGCGGTGGCGGGGCATCCAGCGCGGTCGAGCCGGGCGGCGGCGCGACCGGCGGGCCGGTGGAGAAGTCGCTGTCGATCTACACCTGGGGTGACTACGACTCCCCCGAGGTGATCGACGCCTTCGGCAAGACCGGCCCGAAGGTGACGCTCGACTCCTACGGCTCCAACGAGGAGCTGATCTCGAAGCTGGTCGCGTCCGAGGGCACCAGCGGCTACGACATCGTCGTGCCGACCGGGGTCTACATCCCGCAACTGATCGAGAACGAGATCATCGTCCCGCTCAACAAGGACCTGATCCCCAACATGGCCAAGGTGGACCCGAAGTTCCTCGGCCAGGACTGGGACCCGGAGAACGAGTACTCGGTGTGCAAGTGCTGGGGCACCACCGGGTTCGTCTACGACACCACCGTGATCAAGCGCGACCTGGCGACGTGGGACGACTTCATCGACGCAATGCAGAACGAGGCCTCGGGCAAGACCTCGCTGCTCGACGACCCGCAGGGTGTCGCGGGCCTCTACTTCTGGGCCAATGGCATCGACTGGAACACCGAGGACATGGCCGACTACGACGCCTACGAGGCCGAGGCGGTCGAGAAGTGGGCACCGCACATCGCCGGCTTCGACTCCTACCCGGCCACCGGCGCGATGCAGCAGAACACCTTCGCGCTGATGCAGAACTGGAACGGCGACTCCCGCCTCGGGATCCTCGAGCACAAGCAGCCCGACCGCTGGAAGTGGGTCCTGCCCGGCCCGACGACCGAGCTGTGGATGGACAACTGGTGCATCCCGACCGGTGCGCCCCACCCCGAGGCCGCGCACGCGTTCCTCGACTACGTGCTGGAGCCGGAGAACTCGTTCCTGGAGATGGACTACATCGGCTACAACACCGGCGCGCTGGGCATCGAGGAGATGGCCGCGGAGCGCAAGGTCGAGCTGCCCGAGATGATCTTCTTCAACGACGAGCAGCTCGCCACCATGAAGAACGGCGCTGTCAACGAGGCTCAGGACCGGCGTACGGAGGTCTACGACAAGCTGAAGGCCGCCGCCAGTGCGTAAGCGTCTCCCCGGTTTTGTCCTCGCTGTCCCCGCGTGGCTGTGGCTGACGGTCTTCTTCGTGGTGCCGTTCCTGCAGATCGCCTGGTACAGCTTCGGTGAGAAACCCGGGATGTTCGGCACCCACAGCAACGCGGTGATGTCGCTGGACCGCTACGCCGAGGCGTTCAGCCCGACCTTCTTCACAATCTTCCGGGCGACGCTGTGGATGAGCGTGCTGGGCACGGTCGCCTGCCTGCTGATCGCGCTGCCGGCTGCGTACTTCATGGCGGTGAAGGTCCCCGCACACCGCCGCGGGCTGCTGGTCGCCCTGGTGATGGTCCCCTACTGGACCTCTTTCCTGATCCGGACGATCGGCTGGAAGGTGATCCTGTCCTCCGAGGGCGCCCTGGCCGGGTTCCTGACCGACGTCGGCCTGGTCGCCGACCCGCACGACCTGCTCAACACCCGAGGCGCGGTGCTGCTGGGGCTGATCTACAACTATCTGCCGCTGATGATCCTGCCGATGTACGTCGCCTTCGACCGCGTCGACAACGCCCTCGGTGAGGCGTCCAAGGATCTCGGCGCCGACCGGGTGCGGACGTTCTTCCAGGTCACCCTGCCGTTGGCGCGGCCCGGGATCATCGCCGGCATCGTCCTGGTCTTCATCCCGATGATGGGCGACTACGTCACCCCGGCGGTCCTCGGCGGCGCGAAGGGAACGATGGTCGGCTCCCTGATCGCCAGCCAGTTCCTGACCGCGCAGAACTGGGCGCTGGGCTCGGCCATGGCGGTCGTCCTCATCCTGCTCACCATGCTCATCGTCGTCCTCGCCATCGCCCTGATGTGGTGCGTGGGATGGCTCCTGCACAGGCGCAGCAAGCTGGTCATCGGAACCGTCCCGCCTCCGGACACGAGGCTGCACACCAAGGAGGTGGTGACGGCATGAGCAGACCCTCCGGCACCAATCTCGCGCTCGGCGCGTGGACCACGCTCGTCTTCCTCTTCCTGTTCGCCCCGATCATCGTGATCGGCATCTACTCCTTCAACGGCGGCCGACTGCTCACCGCCTGGGACGGCTTCAGCCTGGAGCCGTTCACGGCGATCATCGAGCGCCCGACCGTACGCCACACCGTCGCCGTCTCCCTGCAGACCGCCGTGGTCGCCGCGCTGCTGGCGAGCGTGCTCGGCACCCTGGCCGGCATGGCGATGGCCCGGTTCCCGGGCCGCTGGGCGGGCCCGTTCACGCTGCTGTTGCTGCTGGTCTCGGTGACGCCCGAGATCGTCGACGGCATCGCGCTGCTCCCCTGGTTCGTGACGCTCGGGCAGGACTGGTCGCTGCTGCCGTTCAACAACGGCTACGTACGCCTCGTGGTGGGCCACTCGCTCTTCGCGACCGCGGTCGTCACCTACATCGTCCGGGCCCGCCTGGTCGGTCTGGACGCGTCGCTGGAGGAGGCCTCGGCGGACCTCTATGCGCGGCCGGTGGCGACGTTCTTCAAGGTCACGATCCCGCTCGTCGGACCGGCGGTGCTCGCCGGTGGGCTGCTGGCCTTCACGCTGAGCCTCGACAACACGGTGATCTCCTCGTTCATCAACGTCTCCGGCACGACCTCGTGGCCGGTCTACGTGCTCTCCTCGGTCCGCTCCGGTCTCAAGCCCGAGATCGCCGCCGTCTCCACGATCCTGCTGGTCCTCACGCTCCTGGTCCTCGGCCTGGTGGCGCTCGTGCTCAAGCGCTCGGGCTCCTCGGTCACCGACACCATGGCCGTCAACTGATGGGCGGTGACGCCCTCCCGGCGGACCTGCTGCTGCGCGGTGGTCGCGTGCTGCGCGAGGGCCGCTGGGCGGACACGGCTCTCGCCGTCCGGGACGGGCGGATCGTGGCCATCGGCGAGGAGCTCGACGCTCTGGCCGGCCCTGAGACGGTGGTCGAGGAGCTCGACGGCCAGTGGGTCCTGCCCGCCTTCCACGACTCCCACGTGCACCCGATCCAGGCCGGGCTGGAGATGAACCAGTGCGACCTGACCGGTCTCTCGACCCTCGAGGGCTACCTGGACGCCATCGGGTCCTACGCCACGGCCAACCCGGGACGCGCCTGGGTCACCGGCGGCGGCTGGTCGATGGACTCCTTCCCGGGCGGGGTGCCGAGTGCCGAGCCCCTCGACCGGCTCCTTCCCGACCGGCCGGTCTTCCTGCCCAACCGCGACCACCACTCCGCCTGGGTGAACAGCCGCGCGCTCGAGCTCGCGGGTGTCGATGCCAGCACGCCCGATCCCGCCGACGGGCGCATCGAGCGCGACTCGGCCGGCCGGCCCACCGGCGCGCTGCACGAGGGTGCGATGGAGCTGGTCGGCTCGCTGGTCCCCGCCCCGACCTCGGGCGACCTGACCGAGGCGCTGCTCACCGCACAGCGCCATCTCCACTCCGTCGGCATCGTCGGCTGGCAGGACGCGCTGGTCGGCGCCGGCCTCGGCATGCCCGACTCGCTGCCGACCTACGTCGCCGCCAACGACTCCGGCGTGCTCACCGCGAAGGTCGTCCTCGCTCAGTGGTGGGACCGCGACCGCGGCCTGGAGCAGCTTCCCGAGCTGATCTCGCGCCGCGCTCTTGCCGCTCAGGTGGGGCTGGACGCGGGCAGCGTGAAGCTGATGCAGGACGGCGTCTGCGAGACGCACACGGCCGCCATGCTCGACCCCTACCTCGACTCCCACGGCCATCTCACCGACAACCGCGGGCTCTCCTTCATCCCGGCCGACGCCCTGGCGACGTACGTCGCGGCGCTGGACGCCAACGGGTTCCAGGCGCACATCCACGCGCTCGGGGACCGGGCGGTCCGCGACAGCCTGGACGCGATCGAGCACGCGCGGGCGCTCAACGGGGCCAGCGGTCTGCGCCACCATCTGGCCCACGTCCAGGTCGTCGACGCGGCCGACGTCCCTCGGTTCGCCGCCCTCGAGGTCACCGCCAACATCCAGCCGCTGTGGGCGTGCCTGGACGAGGCGGTGGAGGTGCTGACCCTGCCGTTCCTGGCACCGGCCGCGCGCAAGCAGCAGTACGTGTTCGGGTCGCTGCTGCGTACGGGTGCCCGGATCGCGTGCGGCAGCGACTGGCCGGTCTCCGACCCGGCGCCGCTGCTCGGCATGCACGTCGCGGTCAACCGCCGCTCCCCCGACCAGCCCGCCGACGCCACCCCGCTGCTGCCCGAGGAGGCGCTGACGGTCGCCGAGGCCCTCGCCGGCTACACCACCGGCACCGCCCACCTGAACCGTCTCGAAGGGTCCACGGGCCGGATCGAGACCGGGTACGCAGCCGACCTGGTCGTCGTCGACCACGACATCCTCGGCGAGGACACGACCGTCCTCGCCCGGACCCGGGTGACGAACACCTACGTCGACGGTCGCGAGGTCCATCGGCGCTGATCGCGTGCAAGACTCGTCGGCGTGATCATCTTCGGCCTCAAGACCTACACGCGACTGCTGGCCACGCTCTCGCTGGTCTGCCCACACTGCCGCCAGCAGGCAGCCCAGCGCCTGTTCGAGGTCGTCAACAAGTTCACACTCTTCTTCATCCCGCTCTTCCCCGTCAGCAAGTCGCGCCGGATGGACTGCACCTACTGCGGCTACGCCTCGAAGCTGTCCAAGGAGCAGGCCGACCAGCTCCAGTCCGCCCCGCGCCCGAGCGTCGGCTGATCCTCGGCGGCCTTCACAGGAACCCCACAGCCGGGGCAGGAGGTCCTCACGGATCCGGACGTCAGAGTCAGGTCAACGCACCAGGACCGACGTCAAGGAGAACCCATGAGCCGCGTACCCGAACCCGAGAACACCCCTGAAGGCCCCGCCTATGAGGGCCGCCTGCTGGCCCGCCCGGAGGAGGAGGTGGTCGACCAGGGTGCCGGCTTCGACATCTCGACGCTGCTGACCCGCCGCCGGGTCCTCGGGCTCGTCGGGGCCGGGGTCGGGGCGGCCGCCCTGGCCGCCTGTGGGGCGAGCTCGTCGGGTTCCTCCAGCACCTCCACAGGCGGCTCCGCCGCCAACACCTCCACGACCGCCGACGGGGAGATCCCGCAGGAGACCAACGGCCCCTACCCGGCCGACGGGACCAACGGCACCAACGTGCTGACCGAGTCCGGGATCGTACGCAGCGACATCACCTCCAGCCTCGACGGCGGCACCACGGTCGAGGGCGTGCCGCTCGAGTTCACCTTCACGGTGACCGACATGGCCAATCACAACGTGCCCTTCGAGGGGGTCGCGGTCTACCTGTGGCAGTGCGACGCGCTGGGCCGCTACTCGATGTACTCCGAAGGCGTCGAGGACGAGACGTACCTCCGCGGTGTCCAGGTCGCCGACGCCAAGGGTCAGGTGACCTTCAAGACGATCGTGCCCGGCTGCTACGACGGCCGCTGGACGCACATGCACTTCGAGGTCTACCCCGACGCCGACTCGGCCACCACCGGGGAGAACGCGATCGCCACCTCGCAGGTCGCATTCCCGGAGAAGATGCTGAGCAAGGTCTACCAGGACGACGCCTACGAGGGCTCGGCCGAGAACCTGACCAAGGTAAGCCTCGAGAACGACAACGTCTTCAGCGACGGCTACGACCTCGAGATGGGCAAGTTCACCGGCAGCCCGAGCGCCGGCTACAGGGGCTCGCTCGCCGTCGCCGTCGACACCGCCACCGAGGCCTCCATGGGCGGCGCGCCGGGCGGCGGTACCCCACCCGAAGGTGGTGACGGTGGCACCCCACCGGAGCCCCCGACCGAGTAACTCGTCCAGACGATCCCCGCCGAGTCGGCGCTACTGTCCCAGGCGCGCGGGACACCCCAGGTGGCCACGCGGCCTGCGCCCTACCCTGATCGGGTGAACGACGCCCAGAAGCCGAAGGATCCGGCCGGCGACGCCGTGGCCCGCGGGACGCGTCGCCGGGAGCGAACCCGCGCCCGGGTGCTCGATGCCGCCGAGCAGTTGTTGTCGCGGCACGCCCCTGAGGAGATCCGGATCGAGGACGTCGCCGCCTTGGCGGGGATCTCTCCGGCCTCGGTCTATGTGCACTTCGGCACCAAGGACGGGCTGATGGCAGCCGTCACTGAGCGAGTGCTCACGGTGGCCACCGAGACCCTCCGCTCGGCCTACGCCGCGCAGACGACTCCGCTCGAGCGCTTCGCCGGCGTCGGGTCGGCCTACCTGAAGCTGCTGCTGGAGCACCCGACGGTTGTGAAGTACCTGATGGTCACCGGCGAACGAGGCCCCCGGTCGGCGGTGGAGGATCAGGTCGTCGAGCGGTTCAGCGAGCTGCGGGGCGAGTTCGAGCAGAGCATCCGCGATGCGGTGGACTCCGGCGCGATCCGGAAGGTGGATCCGGAGCTGTTGTCCTACTTCCTCTTCGGATCCTGGAACGGGGTCGCCGCGCTGGCGTTGCGCCGGGACGCATTGGCGCTGGAGCCCGAGCGCGTCGAGCTGGCCGTGATCGAAGCCGGCCTGGTCTTGCTCGAGGGTCTGATCCAGGCTCCGCCTCCCGCCTGACGGACAGCGGGTCTTGGCGGAACGGGTCGAAACGAGTTAACTGGAGTCCGACTCCAAATTACTGCTCCGAAAGCGACCGGCGATGACGCGGACTGCGACACCCCCCACTCCGGGCCATGAGGCCTACGACGACACCTGGGATGCTGTAGTGGTGGGCGCCGGGCCGGGCGGCCTCACCTGCGGGGCCTACCTCGCAGCCAACGGCAAGCGGGTCCTGGTGCTCGAGGCCAACCAGGTCGTCGGAGGCAGCACCCAGGTCTTCCGCCGCGCAGGCAACAAGTTCGAGTTCGACGTCGGCACCCACTACGTCGGCGAGTGCGGCCCCGGCGGTCGGATGCAGACCGCGCTGTCCGGCCTCGCGCTGACCGAGCGGATCAAGTGGCTGCGCCAGCGACCCGAGGGCCACTGCCAGGTGATGATCCCTGGCACCACCTTCCAGACGCCGACCGGCTGGGACACGTACCTCGACCGGCTCATCGCGGCCTTCCCCAGCGAGGAGGCTGGGCTGCGCCGCTGCGTACGGATCATGCGGATCATCTCCGCCGGGGAGCAGCCGCGGCTGCGCCTCTACCACCTGCTGCGCTGGGGCATCCGGCCGATCACGAAGCTGATGGACGCCTGCGGACTGAGCGCCGACGCGCAGGCCGTGATCCTCGCAGAGAACGGCGACTACACCTGGCCGCCCTACCGCACGCCCACCGCGATGCACGCCGGCTTCCTCCACCACTACCTCCAGGCCGGCGCCTACTACCCGCGCGGCGGCGGGCAGGTCATCGGCGCCCACCTCACCGACGTGATCACCACGCACGGTGGCCGGGTGCGCACCAAGACCCGCGTCGAGAGGATCCTCATCGAGGACGGACGGGCGGTCGGCGTACGTCTGGCCGACGGCGAGGAGATCCGCGCCGAAGTCGTCGTCTCCGCCGCGGACTTCAGGAAGACCTGGGCCGACCTGGTCGGCGACGAGCACCTGACCCGCCGCCTGCGGCGCCGGCTCAAGGACCTCGAGATGACGCTGCCGATGTTCGCGGTCTACGTCGCCCTCGACGTCGACCTGCGCGAACGCGGCACACCGCCGCTGGCGTGGGTGTGGCCCACCAACGACGTCGACGGCTACTACCGCGAGGTCGAGGCAGGCCGCTGTCCCGACCAGATGCCCGTCGGGATCAGCTGCCCCACCGCCAAGGACCCCGAGGGTACACACTCGGCACCGGCGGGGTACTCCACGCTCGAGCTGGTCAGCTGGGCGCCTAAGGACCACGAGTTCTGGAACGTCTCCGAGGACCCGACCGACGGAGCGTCCTACGGCCGTGACGAGCGCTACCTCCAGCTCAAGGAGCAGCTCACCCAGCGGGTGCTCGACACCGCCGAGCTGATGATCCCGGACATCCGCGAGCGGATGGTCTTCTGCGAGGCCTCCACGCCGATCACCCAGGAGCGATTCACGTTGACCAGCGACGGCTCCTGCTACGGCATCGCGCCGCTGATCAAGAACCTCGGCCCCTTCCGGCCGCGGGTCAGCACCCACATCCCCGGGCTGTTCCTCGCCGGCGGCAGCACCGAGCACATGTTCGGCATCAACGCCACGATCTGGGGCGGCATGGGCACCGCCGGTGCCGTGCTCGGTCGCGACCTCGTCGCAGAGGTACGCGACGGCGCGGTCTTCGTGGAGGAGGCCGACCTGACCCCGATCACCGACGATTTCGACCCGCTCCTGGCCTCGAAGCCGGGCTCAGTGATCCGTCGGGCCGCCCGACGTCGCCCCAGGGCGATGGCCTGAGCGACCCACCGTCCGGTGCACGGGGTGAGCGCGAGGCTCACCCCGTGCGCCAGATCGTCTAGACGGTATGGAGTGACCCACTGAGGGTCGCGGTTCAATCTGTTGGGCTGCCTCGATGGCTGATGGTGTGCTGTCGCTGGTCGGTGTCAACGTCGTTCATGCTCGCTGCGCTGCGCGTGCTCCACGTTGACACTCTCCGACGCGACGGCACGGAGGCTGGTGATCGAGGGCTGCCCTGGGGGTTGTGGGCCGGAGCCTCACGCACAAGATTCGTGGGTTACCGAGCAGGGGCCGCCTGCTCGGCCTTTCCGACAATTGTGGGAGGCCCCGGTGTTTACCGAGCGTACGAGTGTTGGGCTCGACGTGCACGCCCGATCGGTCGCGGCAGCAGCGATCGATGGCGTCACGGGCGAGCTGTCCCAGACCAAGCTGACCCCAGCCTACGAGCACATCCAGTCCTGGCTGACCCGTCTGCCGGGCCCGGTCGCTGTTGCCTATGAGGCCGGCCCGACCGGATTCGGCCTGTACCGGCACCTGACCGCGGCCGGGATCCGGTGCGAGGTCGTAGCGCCCTCGAAGTTGCAGAAGCCACCGGGTGAGCGGGTCAAGACCGACGCCAAGGATGCAGTCCACCTGGCGCGGCTGCTGCGGCTGGACGAGTACACCCCGGTGGCGATCCCGACGGTGGTCCAGGAGGCTGCCCGTGATCTGGTTCGTGCCCGTGAGGACTGCCGCGGTGACCTGATGAGTGCCCGGCACCGACTTTCGAAGCTGCTGCTGCGCTACGGGATCGTCTACTACGGCGGTAACGCCTGGACCAGCAAGCACGACGCCTGGCTGAGGAACGAGGCATTGACACAGCTGACATCGCGGGCGACCCGTCTGACCTTCGACGCCGACTACGAGACGGTGCTGGTGACCAAGGCGCGCCGTGACCGACTCGACGGCGCGATCGAACAGATGGCCGCAGACTCGGAGTTCACCCCGGTGGTGCGGCGGCTGGGCTGCCTGCGTGGTGTCAGCACCCTGACCGGGTTCGCACTCGCGGTCGAGATCGGCGACTGGCATCGATTCAGCGGCAACTCGATCGGCTCCTTCGTCGGGCTGGTCCCTTCCGAGTACTCCTCGGGCAGTTCACGGACCCTGGGGCCGATCACCAAGACCGGCAACGGCCACGCCCGACGGCTCCTGGTCGAGGCCGCCTGGCACCACCGCCCGCGCTACTGGGTCGGGAAGGTCATGCGCGAGCGCTGGGACCTCGCACCCGCCCCGGCCCGGGCCCGTGGCGACGAGGGCAACCGACGACTGCACCAGCGCTGGGTCACGTTCATCGACCGTCGCAAACGCAGCACCGTCGCCAACGTCGCGATCGCGCGAGAGCTGGCCGGCTGGTGCTGGTCGCTGGCCGTCCTCGACGAGGATTGACCCCCTCTCCTTGTGCTGCTTCACCGGCACAAAGGCTCGATGGCAGCGCGTGGAGTGACCCGCGACTCAACTATGAGCAGCCCATCGACAAAGGCCACGCCCGTCCCTAGACACGCGGAACCACTCCAGCCGAACCACCGTCCTGCGGTAACCAACCCGCGCATATCAGTCTGACCGCGCGTCGCCAACGACACGCTCACCGAGCCAAGCTGACGAAGCAGAGGCGCCGCCGGAAGCCTCGAGCCCCGACGGCGCCTCACCCTGCCCTTGACAAGGGTTCGCACATATCAGTTGACCTTGCGCTCGCGGTCGCCCCAATAGGGCTCGCGGAGCTTGAACTTCTGCAGCTTGCCGGTGGCCGTACGCGCCAGGGAGTCGCGGAACTCGACGACCGTCGGCGCCTTGTAGCCCGCGGCTCGTTCCTTGCTCCAGGCGATCAGCTCCTCCTGGGTCGCCTGCGCGCCCTCGGCGAGGACGACGAGGGCCAGGATGGTCTCGCCCCACTTCTCGCTGGGGATGCCGATGACGGCGACCTCGGCGACCGAGGGGTGCAGGAAGAGCACGTCCTCCACCTCGGCGCTCGAGACGTTCTCGCCGCCGGTGATGATCACGTCCTTGATGCGGTCGGAGATGGTGAGGTAGCCGTCGTCGCCGAGGCTGCCGCCGTCGCCGGTGTGGAACCAGCCGTCGGCCAGCGCCTTCTCGGTCTCCTCCGGCTTCTCCCAGTAGCCCTCGAGCACGACGTTGGAGCGGGCCAGGACCTCCTTGTCGGGCGAGATGTCGAGGCTCACCCCGATCGCGGGCGCGCCGGCGCGGGTCAGCTTCGCGGCACGCTCCATCGGGTCGAGGTCGTCCCACTCGGCGCGGGTGCGGTTGATGGTCAGCAGCGGCGAGGTCTCGGTGAGGCCGTAGATCTGGATGAACTCCCAGCCGAGCTCCTCCTGGACGCGGACGACCGTCTTGGTGGGCGGCGGAGCACCGGCCATGATGATCCGGACCCTGTCCCGTCCGGGGATCTCGCCCTCGGTGGCCTGCCACTGCGGGAGCGCGTCGAGCACGGCGGCCGCCACCGCGGGCGCGGCACACATGTAGGTGACTCCGTGATCGCGTACGCGGCGCAGGATCTCCATCCCGTCGACCTTGCGCAGCACGATGTGCTTGATGCCGAGGCCGGTCGCCGCGAACGGCATCCCCCAGCCGTTGGCGTGGAACATCGGCAGCGTGTGCAGGTAGACGTCGCGGTCGTTGCAGCCGGCGTGCAGCGCGAAGGTCAGCGCGTTGGTCCAGATGTTGCGGTGGGTGATCTGTACGCCCTTGGGCCGGGCGGTGGTGCCGGAGG
Organism: Nocardioides sp. NBC_00850; assembly: GCF_045207335.1. Lineage (NCBI taxonomy): Bacteria > Bacillati > Actinomycetota > Actinomycetes > Propionibacteriales > Nocardioidaceae > Nocardioides > Nocardioides sp. NBC_00850. Next base: position 2,958,362 of record NZ_CP108845.1, on the reverse strand, counting down.
TGTAGTTGATCGCCGCGGTCGCGTTCTCGTCCGGCTCCCAAGGCTTCGGCTCGACACCCTCCTCGGCGTAGAGGTTGGCGTCGTCGCCGAGCACGAACCGGTGCTTCGCGGTCACGTCCTTCAGGGCCTCGTCGACCTCGGGGTCGACCCAGAGCACCGAGGCGCCGGACTGCTCCACGATGTAGGAGACCTCGTCGGGACGGAGCCGGAAGTTGACGGGCACCAAGATGCGGCCGTAGCCGGAGACGCCGTAGAACGCGGTCAGCAGTCGCGCCGAGTTGTGGGAGACGATCGCGACCCGCTCCCCCACCTCGATGCCGAGCTCGTCGAGCCTCGCCGCCATCCGCTTGGCGAGCGACTTCATCTCGGCGTACGTCACCTCCCCGAGGGAGGCCGCCGGCTGGTCGGGTTCGTCGACGATGCCCACCCGCTCGCCGTAGACGGATGCGGCACGGTCGATGAAGTCGTTGACGCTGAACGGGACGAACACGGGCGTTACCTCCAGGTGCAAGTGGTGACCCGGATCACTGTATCGATGAGAGGTCTCTCATGGACCCCCACATCGGACAGGTGGTCAGGCACTATCGGAGGGTCATGTCCCGCACCCTGAAACTCGTCCTCCCGCTGGTCGTCCTGGTGGCGGTCGGCGTCTACCTCGCCGGCTCCATCGCCGGAGCCTCCGACAACGACCCGCCGCCGCGCGAGCCCGTCGTGCTGCCCTCGGAGACCGTCTCGCCCTCCTCGCCCGGATCTCCGGGCGCCTCATCGAGCACGGATCCCTCGGGTGTCCCGGTCGTCACCCCTGGTCCCGTCGACGATGATGATGACGACGACGATGACCGCGACGACCGCCATGACGACGACTGACCCTCAGCCACCCGGGACCACACCGCCCCCGCGGCGCCGGGGGCTGTCCGTGCGCGCCCGGATCACCGCCTCGGTCGCCCTTCTGGTCACCCTCGCCCTGGCCGGCGCCGGTCTCATCGTCTACGCCGTCGAGCTCAGCCGGGTCGACGCTGCGACCACACGCGAGATGGAGCAGGAGCTCGACGAGTTCTCCAGGCTGCGCACCGAGGGCATCGACCCCGAGACCAGGGCGCCGTACGACGTGGAGGGCCTGCTGCGGACGTTCCTGAGCCGCAACGTGCCCGACGACGACGAGCTCCTCGTCGCCTGGGTCGACGGCCGGCCGCGCGCGCACTTCCCCGAGGACCCGCTGGTCGAATCGCCACGGTTCCGCAGCGCCGTACGCGACGTGGTCCGTGACGGTGGGACGACCTATCTCGACACCGCGGACGGCGAGGTACGCATCACCAGCCAGCCGGTGCGGCAGGACAACGCCCAGGGCACCACCGAGGGCGCCCTCCTGGTCGTCTCCTACCTCGACGAGGACCGTGCCGAGCTGCGCAGCACGATGCGCACCTACACGATCGTGGCCGCCCTCCTCGCGCTGCTCGTCACCGTGGTCGCGGCCTGGCAGTCCGGGCGGCTGCTGGCCCCGCTGACCAGGCTCCGGCAGGCGACCGGAGCGGTCAACGCCAGCGACCTCTCCGCCCGGCTGCCCGAGTCGGGCAACGACGACATCTCCGCCCTGACCAGGAACTTCAACGACATGCTGGCCCGCCTGGAGCAGGCGTTCTCCGACCAGCGCCAGTTCCTCGACGACGCCGGACACGAGCTGCGTACGCCGCTGACGATCATCGGTGGCCACCTCGAGCTCCTCGACGAGTCCGACCCGGCCGAGGTCGAGCAGACCCGGCGGCTCGCGCTCGACGAGGTCGACCGGATGAGCCGTCTGGTCGGCGACCTGATCCTGCTGGCCAAGCACGACCGGCCCGACTTCCTCACCCTGGAGGAGGTCGACGTCGACACCCTCACCGAGGACATCCTGGCCAAGGCCAGCGCCCTCGCCGACCGCGACTGGCACCTCGACGCGGCCACTCCCGGCACCTGGCGCCTGGACCCGCAGCGGGTCACCCAGGCGATGCTGCAGCTGTGCGACAACGCCGCCGGACACACCACGCCCGGCGACCGGATCGCGGTCGGCTCGGCGACCGTCGACGGCACCCTGCGGCTGTGGGTGCGCGACACCGGACCGGGAGTGCCCGCCGAGGACCAGGACCGGATCTTCGAGCGGTTCGCGCGCGGCGCCGAGACCGGCTCCGGCGACCGGCCGGGACTCGGGCTCGGCCTCGCCATCGTCTCCGCCATCGCCACCGCCCACGGCGGCACCGTGGGCGTCGAGGACGCGACACCCTCCGGCGCCCGCTTCACGATCACCCTGCCCGCACGCACCGAAGGAGAGGCATGGCCCGCATCCTGATCGTCGAGGACGAGGACCGCATCGCGGCCTTCCTGGCCAAGGGCCTGAGCGCCGACGGCCACCAGGTCAGCACCGTCGCCGACGGCCTCGAAGGGCTCGAGGAGGCGCTCAGCGGTGCCTTCGACCTGATGGTGCTCGACATCGGTCTGCCGACCATCGACGGCTTCGAGGTGCTCGACCAGCTGCGCGCCCAGGGCTCCCGGATGCCGGTGGTCGTGCTGACCGCCCGCGACTCGGTGCACGACACCGTCTCCGCGCTCGAGGGCGGCGCCGACGACTACCTGGCCAAGCCGTTCCGCTTCGCCGAGCTGCGGGCCCGGATCAACGTACGCCTGCGGCAGCAGGACAACACCGACGCCGAGGTGGGCGAGCTCCGCTCCGGTTCGGTGGGTCTGGACCTGCGTACGCGGCGGCTGCGGGTCGACGGGCGCGAGAGCGACCTCTCCGCGCGCGAGTTCGCGCTGGCGGAGGTGCTGCTGCGGCATCCGGGGCAGGTCCTCTCCCGCGCACAGCTGCTCGACCTGGCCTGGGGCATGGACTTCGACCCGGGCTCCAACGTCGTCGACGTCTACGTCGGCTACCTGCGCAAGAAGCTGGGCTCGGCCCGGGTCGAGACCGTCCGCGGCATGGGCTACCGCTTCCAGCCCTGACCCGGGCGTCGGAATCGATGCGTTCAGGGTACGTCTTTACGGTTCCAGCCATCGCGCCGCGCCGGCGAGCCGCCCACTCCACCTGATCTCGGAGGACGGGTTCGACCTCGTTCAGGGACCCCGCGGCACGGTCAGCCCGACGGCCGGCGACCTGGCGGAAGCCCGGACGCCGCGTGGGCCGAACCCGTGGCCGGAAGAAGGCGCAGCCACGTGCTGCTTGATTTGCCACGCATCGATTCCCGCCGGAGTCTCACGGAGCACGTCGACACCACCATCGCCTGATGCTGGCCGAGTCGGGCGAGCGTCGGGGGTAGCGCTTGCACAGGCGCGTCGCTACCCGGGAATCCACATGCTCGTCCTTGAGCATTCCCATGTGGCTCCAGTTGATCGCAGATACGACCCCATTCTGGCGTACCAAGCCCCAGGCTGGATCGTTCACGATTCCGCGGAAAGGTGACCGAACCGGGCTAGTCAGTCAAACTGTCAAGGTAAGGGGCTATCGTCTCGCTCATCCGAGATTGGCGATAGGTACGATCCAAGAGCCCAACTCGAGAGGCTTCTTCGCGGTCGACCTTTCGAAGGTATCCGGCGGAGGTTTCGGCGAGTCCGAACTCGCCATAGTCGACCCCCGGAGCCTTAACAAATCCGTCGTGATAGATGGTCACTGGGGTCGGAAATTGAACAATCAGATCGGGGGCGTTCACGATGATCTTCCAACTCCCGTCGCGGATGCTCTCTTCATCTGTATGGATCACAGTTCCCGCCGAACCCAGGGCCGGGATCCGAGGAACTGGCGCCCGACTCGTGAAGAAGCCGACTGCAAGGCCCCAACGGTTTCGTTCGAGCGCAACACCCATGTAGTAGCCACCCAAGCTGGCAGGAACCGCGATCAAATCGCCGATCTTGACGCGCTGTTTGGGCGCCTTGGCAACGACCGAGATCTTCGACACGTCGCCTAGAGGAACGTCAGAAAAATCCACGTGTCCGTCGCGGAGAGCAGCAAGGATCTGTGGACCAAGATCTGCGGGCGGATCTCCCCTTTCGGCTCCAGCCGGGTCAACCGACTGCAGCAGATCGACTGCGTCGACGAAGGCCGCATCATTGAGTTCGACGACACGCGACTGCGTCTCTGGCCTGTAGCGTTGACTGCCGGAAAGGTTGGCGCTGAAGGAGACATCGGAGTGGTAGTACTCGCGAGATCCTGCGTCGAGCACCTCTAGGAACTCACCTAGAGTTGGCTCACTATTGAGGTCTTCTTTGAACGCAACGCACAAGGCTTTGGCAATTTCTCCAGAAGCCTTGGCCGTCAAGCCATCAGAGTCCGTCATTGCGCCGTCATTCGGGTAGCAAGTTGGATCGAGTTGGCGGCGCCGTCAACCTCGGCGCATGGTTGACACCAGATCGATTCTCCATCGACCAGTCAGACGCTTCCATTCCACACCGCAATTACGAACTCCAATAAGTCATGTTCGAGCCGGACTCATACGAGGGCGATCGCGACCCCATGTCCTCCCCTGTCTTGCGGAGGTATTCGTTCGGTGCCAGATACAGAAGAGACTCAGCGGCGTTCGCAAATGGCTCCACGAATCGGACGAAAGTCTGCGAGTGATGATGTTGCAGCTTCGAAGGCGTACTTTCCAGCGAGTATGCACGCGGCCCGTGTGTACAGGAATCCGTCGCTAGTTTGCGGCAGGAGTGTTCCGTCCCTAAGCATGACCGAGATCGAGGCGAGCTCTTCGCGGTCCGTTCGAAGAGGCGTGCGTGGAGTTCGTCTTGGAACTGACTCAATTCGACAGGGTCGAGGTCCTGTAGCCGAAGACGGACTCTTTCAATCGCCGATTCGACGTCGTTCTCCGTATGCATCGAAATGCGATTGTCGCCAATTATGTCCCATAATGACGCCGCCAACTTCACCACCCTAGAACAGGCTTCCTTGAACTGCACCATCGAGGCCCCAACTGGACGGTTCTCGAATTTCTGCCCTCCGACCTAAACAACCGATGCTCGAAACAGGTCAAAGTGATCAACCTTCTTCTCTTCGAGCAATGTCGTCAGCGCGTCGAACCCGAACTCTCTGAGATAGGAGGCCTCTGAGTCGCTCAGGGGAACTCCCTGCAAGAGATGAACCACGGGATCGACCCCACCGATTTCGAGCGAGGCCACGTTGTCGAAATCAAACGGCTCTTGCCACATCAAGTTCGGTGTCGTTGTCGTCGGGACGTGCTCGAGAACCATGCCCCGGAACACGACGCCGGGCGCCGCAAGCCAGCGATCTTTGATTACAAAGAATGCTGACGTCGCGACGATTTCAGCTATCTCTGGGTTACCAGACTTCCCGACCATGAGGAGCTCGACGCGAATATCTTCGCCTTCAAGCTCGTTGGGATAGGCGTGAAGGGAGGCCGTTACACACGTCTGGAGCGTGGCGTGAGGGGTGCCATCGGCATCCACAACCGCGACGACGTGACTTTCGTCTGCGTCATAGTAGGCATGCACCGAGTTAGCGCCTCCCAGACGCTCACGCAGGAAGTCCGACACACTCTTTCGAGACTCAGGAAGTTTGGGCTTAGTCAAGCATCTCACCTTTATGTCCGCGGTTCGAAGAAGGAAGTTCAGGCCGATAGTTGGCAACGTTGTTGTGCTCGTCCAAGAACTGTTTCCGGCTAATTCCGCGATCCGCGGCGTCTGCCGCGTGCCGACGGAACTCATGACCAGGCACATGCCCCATATCCCAAGGCTGGTCCTTGCTCATGAACCTCCCGGTTACCGGGTCCCGCACCTGGTTCGTGCTCGCCTCAACAGCGTTGGTCCAAACCTTTTCCCGAACTCCTGCACGGTAGTTGCTGGGTCGCGAATAGTCCACCGTGTCATCGCCGTCGCCACAGTTGTGGACTAGGGCGTGCATCTCGGCGACGAGGTAGGTGTGGGGACCAGATACCGTCAGGTTGAAGGCGACGCCGACTGAGCTATCACCCGAACTCAGGCCGGTGAAGACGGCTGTCTCCCCGCGTGTCACCGAGAGTCTGTCTCCGGGTTCGAAGTCCCGCAGCTCTTCGTAGCGAGCGTCAGTCGCGTTCCAGAATGGGTGGTCCTCCGTGGTCGCGATACGCGTGGTGGCGACGCCTAGTCGGTGGCTCGCTGGGTCATCGCCGTTGGCTTGGCTGTGCCGGCCAGCGACCTCATCCTCCTGGCGCACTGCGGTGAAGGTGGCTGCGACGAGATTGTCAGAGTGGACCCAGGTCGCAATCACAGGATGTGCGGAGGTCTTACCGGTGACGGGGTTCCGGGTCTTGACGTAGTCGCCGATGTGGACCTGGTCGATGCGTTTCAGCGAACCGTCGGCCATGACGACGCGGGTGTCGCCGGAGAACGATCTCAGCGCACACGAAGCTCCAGCTCCGCCTCCGACGTCTAGCTTCTTGCTTGCGGTGGCTCCCTTGAGGGCTCTGGTGATGCCGGTGACAGCCTTCGTTCCGCCCAGGATCAGGCCGACCAGGTCGGCGCTGAGCTCGACGACGAGTTTGCCGACTGCTTTGCCGAAGGCGTATTGGTCGCCGGACTTCCAGGCGTCGTAGGCGGCTTTGAAGTCGTCGGCGTGGGTGAAGGAGGTGACGATGGACTTGAAGAAGGTCTTCACGTCGGGCGGGTCGGCGATGAGCTTCTTGATGTTGTTGGCGATCGAGACCGGGTTGAAGGAGTCGATCACTTCCCGGGCGCCGTCGCCCATCCCCGAGATGGCACCGGCTGTGAAGTCGCGCCCGCCAGAACTCGAGGATCGACTCGATCCTCCCGAGTCACCTCTCGGCTGGTACATCCAGTTGGGGTTGTGGCTGGGCGGAGTCCAGTTGTAGGACGGGGTTGGGGTGGCCGGGGCCGCCACCACCGCCGGGGCTGTCGAGCAGCATGAGCCCGGAGCCGTCGGCGTAGCCGATGGGGTTGTTGCCGGAGTAGGTGTAGCCGTGGGCTGCGGTCGGGTCGGTGTCGGCCAGAATCGGGTCGACGGAGGTGAATCTGCCGACGGTGGGGTCGTAGAACCGTGCCCCGAGCTCTGTGAACCCGGTGACCTTGTTCTCTGGCTGGTTTAGGTAGCCGTGGCTACCTGGCAACGTCCCGGGGGCAGGGGCGCCGGCCTTGTTGGCCAGCAGGTTGCCGTAGGGGTCGAGGTAGCGGTGATTCGCCCTGGGTTTCGTTCCTATCGGTTTCCCTGTCCGGCGGTCACCGGGTGGGCTGAATCGTGGTCAGCGTAGTAGGCCTGCTCGACCTCGATAGGGGTGCGGTAGTCGAGCTCGCCATGAAGCCGGCGGTTGTTCCACCACCACACGTACTCCAGGGTGGCCAGCTCGACCTGTTCGACGGTGCGCCAGGGTCCACGGCGGCGGATCAGCTCGGTCTTGTACAGACCGTTGACGGCCTCGGCGAGGGCGTTGCCGAAGGAGTCGCCAACCGTGCCGGTCGAGGGCTTCGCGCCCAACTCGGCGATCCGGTCCGTGTAGACGACCGCGAGGTAGTTCGACCCGTGATCAGCGTGATGCACCAGCTGGGTCAGGTCACGGCCGTCACGGGCCGCGTCCCAGGCAGCCATGTCCAGCGCCCGTAGCGGGAGGATGTCGGCCTTCAGTGTCGCGGCGACGTTCCAGCCCACGATCCGTCGCGAGTACACGTCGGTGACGAACGCGACGTAGGCGAACCCGGACCACGTCGCCACATAGGTCACGTCAGCAACCCACAGCCGGCCTGGGCCGGGTGCGGTGAAGTCCCGGTTGACCAGGTCTTTTGGAAGATCAGCGGTCTTGTCGGGGCGGGTGGTGAAGACCTTCCTCGAGCGCCTCACACCCTGCAGCCCCAGCTCCCGCATCAACCTCGCGGTCTGGTCCCGGCCGATCGCCCAGCCCTGCCGTTTCAACAGGGCGTGCATCTTCCGGACCCCGTACACGCCATAGTTCTCAGCGTGCAGCCGGGCGACCTCGGGTTTGAGGAGGTCATCGCGCAGCCGCCGTGCCGAGGGCGCCCGGGTCTTCGCGGCCCGGTAGCCACGCGAAGTGATGAACCCACGAACCGCCGCACCCAGGACACGGCAGATGGCCTCGACCCCGAACTGATCACGATGTTCATCGATGAACCGGATCATCTCGTCGTGGGACGGTCGAGTTCCTTGGCGAAAAACACGCTGGCCGACTTCAAGATCTCATTCGCCCGCCGCAGCTCAGCGTTCTCTCGCTTGAGTCGCTTGATCTCAGCCGCAGCATCGGTGGTCACACCCGGCGCCAGCCCACCGTCGACCTCGGCCTGTCGCAGCCAGCCACGCAACGTCTCACCGTTCATCCCCAGCATGCCCGCCACGTGACGGATCGCGGCCATCTGGTTCGGGTGCTCCGGACGGGCCTCAGCGAGCATCCGCAACGCCCGCTCACGCATCTCGGAGGAATACTTCTTCGGCATCGTTCCCAATCCTGTCAAAGATGTCGGAACGAAACCCAGGGCGAATCAAGATCGATCTTTAACGGACCAACCCCATCAGATGGGCCCGAAGCAATCCCTTGAACCATCGCATTTTGCACCCGTAGACGGCGACCAATCGGGTGAACCCGGCCGTGCTGGATGTTGTTAGCAGCGGCAGTCTCATTGCAGCCGAGCATTCATGCCCCGAGGGCCGGCGCAAGTTGAATCAGCTGATCCGCAGCCCGCCCAGCGGGGCGCGCGGGAGCCGCTCAAGCGCGGGCGAGACCACCTCGGCGACCTCGGCGGGCGCGGGCCGGTCACCGGCGGCGGGGGCGAGGCACCCGTCGATGACCTTGACGATCTCCGGCGGCGTACGTCTGGGGAGAGGGCCGGGGCGGGAGACGAGCTGCGGGTAGCGCTCGGCGCGGTCCGAAGCGTCCGGGTCGCCATGGGGGAAGGGCCGCTCGCCGGTGACGGCGTGGAAGAGGGTCGCGCCGAGGGCCCAGACGTCGCTGGCGGGGCCGACCTCGCCGCGCTCGCCGGGCAGGCACTGCTCGGGCGCCATGTAGGCGTCGGTGCCGATCTCGTGGCGCAGCGCGGCGGCCGCCGGGACAGGCCGGGCCACGGAGAGGTCGATCAGCCGGGCCGGCGAGCCCATGATCAGGTTGCTCGGCTTGATGTCGAGGTGCACCCAGCCGGAGCGCCGCAGGTAGTGCAGCGCCGAGGCGAGGTCGAGCGCCAGCGGCAGGTACTGCTGCTCCGGGAGTCGCCCGTGGCGGCGGATCAGCGTCGAGAGCCGGGGGCCCTCGACGTGCTCCATCACGACGTACGGGCGCTCGCCGTCGAGGTCCTCGCGCAGGCCGCGGACGAGGACCGGATGACGCAGCTGCGTCAGTGCGTCGGTCTCGCGCCGCAGCGCGTTGCGGCTGGTCTCGCTGTCGATCAGGTTCGGTCGCAGGACCTTGGCGACGACCGGCCCGTAGGTGATCTCGTCGAAGGCCAGGAAGGCCTCGTACGACGAGCCGCCCCCGAGCAGCCGCATCGCGGTCAGCTCGGGGGTGATCGCGTCACCCTGGACCAGGCCCCAGGTGTCGGTCATCTTCGACTCAGCCCTGGGTCCGGTCGTTGGTGTTGTCGTCCTTGGTGTTGTTGTCCTTGGTCTGGTCGTCGCGCGTGACGTTGTCGCGGGTGTTGTCCCGGGTGTTGTCCTTGGTCGCCCGGGTCACGCCGGTGCCGTTGGTCGCGGTGTCGTTGCCGGCGGCGTCGCGGGTGACGTCGTCGGCGTCGTTGTCGTCGTCATCGTCTACGGTGGTCACCTGGGTGTTGGACTTCTCCTCACGCTTGGCATAGCCGTCGTCATCGACAGCGGCAGCGCTCTGGTAGCTGAACACGCCGGCCGCCACAACGCCGACCAGGCCGGTACCGAGGATCATCGGAAGCTTCTTCATCATTCGTCCCTTCAGGTTCTGCCCCGGGTGTTCCCGGCGCCATGCAAGAACCATCTCGGCCCGCGGTGAGGTGATCGTGAGATGACCATGAGAGCTCTCTCATCCGCGAGCCGGTTCGGGTCCTGGGGCCGGTGGTGATAGGAACGTCCCGTGCAAAGCAGCGAGCGGCGCGAGATCGCGGTCAAGGTCGGTGTGCTGCTGCTGGTCGGGGTGCTGATCTCGGTGGCCGGCTACGGCTACTCGCGCTCACGCTTCCGCGAGCACGCCACCGAGCAGTCCGAGACCGCCGCCAGCCAGTTCGCGCGGACCACGAGCTGGACCACGGTCGAGGCGAAGCCGGAGCTGGTGGCGCAGTGGGCGCGGGCCTGCCCCTCGGTCCAGACACCGCCCACCGAGAAGACGGCCGACGCGCGCGGCCACCTGGAGAAGGTACGCATCACGTCCACCGACCTCACCGAGACCGGTGCCACGGTCGAGCTGACCCCCGACGGCGGCCGGTCCGTGTTCACCCTCGTGGTCACCCGCTCCGGCGAGGGCAAGGACGAGGAGTGGCAGGTCACCGAGGTCAGCTGCGCGGCCGGTTGATCGAGCGCGTGTCACATCCCCTGTCGGTGGGTACCACACCGATATGGACACTGCTGGATTCACCAACCTGTTGACCCGACCCGGGCCGTACGCCACCGTGCTGGCCGATGTCAGCCAGGACTCGGAGAACGCGGCCCACGCCAAGGAGCTGCGGGTGCGCGCCGCCTGTGAGGAGCTCTCCGCCCAGGGCGCTCCCCCGGGCGTCGTCGCCCAGGTCTCCGACCGGCTGGAGGCGAACGTACGTCAGCCTGCCCCGCTCGCGCGGGTCGTCGTCGCGACGCCCGAGGGGATCGCCTACGACGAGGTCGCCGTTGCCGCGGTCCCCAACCCGGTCGCGACCTGGGACATGCTGCCCGACCTCGGCTCCTGGATCGCCGCGCGCGAGACGTCGATGCCGTTCGTGCTGGTCCTGGCCGACCACACCGGTGGCGAGATCTCGCTGTGGGACTCGGGACTGCCGCAGCCCACGAGCACGACCACCGTGGAGGGCGACGAGCTCGAGCACGTCCACAAGGTCCACGACAACGTCGGGTGGGCGGCGTTCCGCATGCAGCAGACCACCGACAACGTCTGGCGTCACAACGCCGACAAGGTCGCCGAGGAGGTGACCAGGCTGGTCCGCGACCACGGCCACGAGCTCGTGCTCGTCGGCGGCGACCCGACCACGGTGGGCAGACTGCGCGAGAAGCTCGCCGGCCAACCTGTCGAGGTGGTCGAGCTGGCGAGCGGACAGCGTGCCGCGGACGGCGGCGACCAGGCTCGCGACGACGCGATCCGTAGCGCTCTGATGGACCTTGTCGTACGCCATCGCACAGCGCTGGTCCGGCGGCTCGAGGAAGCCTGGGGCAGGGGCGAACGCGCGGCCACCGGTGTACGCGACGTCGCCGACGCCTTCGTCACCGGCCGCGTCGAGACCCTGCTGATCGACCCCGGCGCGCTGGCCGGCCGCATGCTCGACCCGGCGGATCATCCCGGCCTCACCTTCGGAGAGGCCCCGGTCTCCGGTCCGGTCGAGGCCGGCGAGGCGCTCATCGCCGCCGCGGTCCTCACCGACGCGGAGGTGTACGTCCTGCCCGCCAGCCTGCTCGGCGACGCCCCTGTGGCAGCGCTGCTGCGCTGGGCGTGACCCGGCTCAGCAACACATCCTCAGCGGCGCCAGGCCCTGATCCGGTCCGGGTCGGGGTCGGGTGACTCCGTGGCCGCCCAGACCTTGCGCCACTCGGCGATCTCCTCGCCGGCGGGGTCGGGCGTGCGCTCCTCGGCGGCGCGGCGCATCGAGGCGTACCAGTCCGTGGCGTCCTCATCCAGCAGCCTCGCCACCGCCGTCCGGATCCGGGGCGCGAACTCGCGGATCGACTCGCCCTCGGTAGGGCGGAGCGGCTCCCCGAAGCGTACGGTCAGCTGGCGGCGGCCCCCGGCCTTGTCCTTGCCGGGCCAGTTCACCCCTCGCGGCATCGCCGCGTAGGTGCCACGGTGGGCGATCGGGACGACGGGGACGCCGTACTCGATGGCCAGGTAGGCGGCGCCGGACCGGAACCGGCCGACGGTGCCGTCCTTGGACCGGGTGCCCTCGGGGAAGACGACCAGCGACCAGCCGTCGGCGAGCACCTCACCGGGCGCGTTCGCGAGCGCGCCCCCGCGACGGTCGATCGGCAGCGTGTTGAAGACCAGCGACGAACCCACCGCCCGCCACCAGGTGTCGAAGAAGTAGTCGGCCGCGGCCGCCACCGCCGTACGCCGCCGCCACTGGTCCGGAAGGCTCAGCAGGATCAGCGGAGTGTCCAGGTGGGAGGCGTGGTTGGCCACGAAGATCACCGGCCCGTCGAGCCTCTCGAGCACATCGAGGCCCTCGACCTGGGTCTTCACCTGCGACCGGAAGACCGCCTCGAGCCCGGTCTGCGCGACCTCCCTGACCGCTCGCGCGGCCGGCCTGCGCGACCACTCGTTGTCGAAGACCGTCGTCGTCGCCGGCGGTACGAACGGCTCCGCCGACCGCGGCACCTGCGCCCGGTGACCCCACCGCCAGCCTCGCTGGAAGAGCCGTACGTCGCGGGCGGTCTCCTTCCAGAACCCGCTCATCGCTCCGCCTCCTCGCGGTGTAACACGTCGTTCGTAGGACTACTCGCCCTATTAGAACGACCGGATAGTCCTACGAACAGCGTGTTACAGCTGTCTCGCGACGCGCTGACCCACCTCATCGCACGTCGGCCAGCAGGTGCGGAGGGTTGCGGAGGTAGGTGATCGACGGGGACGGGCCGACGGTCGAGCTCGCCATCTCGAGCGCGTCCCGCAGCGTCGACGCCGACCGGAAGCCCATCCGCGCCGCGGCCTTGGGGTTGCCGCCGACCCAGATGACATCGCCGAGGTGGTCGAGGGCGTGCGCGATCCAGTACCACATGTAGAACGGGTGGACGCCGTGGTAGGCGTTCGAGGTGCGGTAGAGGTGGACGTACCAGGGGTCCGTGGCGAACTGCTCCTCGAACTTCGGCCCGATCAGCGCCGGGTCGGTGGTGTCGGCCAGCACCTCCTCGTAGAAGTCGACGTAGGAGGGGTGCGTCAGGGTGTTGAAGCCCTCATCGAGCGGGTGGTAGAGGATCGCGACGCCACCCTCGCGCACGACCGGCTGGCGCAGGTAGGAGTTGAAGTAGTAGCCCAGCCCCATGCAGGCGGCCAGGATCGGGTTCATGGTCGAGTTGACGTTGTAGGGGCCGAGATAGGGCACCCCCATCACCATCACGTCGGACTGCCCCTCGACCTTGACCCGCTGCTGCTGGTGGACGCGCTGCACGGTGAGCTCGTGCACCGGCTCGACGGCGCCGGCGGTGATCCCGGTCAGCCCGTAGTTGGACCGCAGGTCGTGGAACATCTTGTGGCGCATCTTCTGCGGCGCGACCGCCAGCCCTCTTCGCAGGCCGAGGACAGTGGCCTGGTCGCGCAGCGACCACTCCCACTCGCGCTTGAGCAGGGTGTCGTACGGCTTCCCGAACACCTCGTTGTCGAGCGTCGTCTCGATCTGGAAGACCTTGACGTGCTCGCCGATCAGCCGGCCCATCCGCCAGGCCGAGGAGTGCATCTCGGAGTGCTTGTGGTCCATGAACGAGCGCGAGTGCACCATCGTCTTGGCGTTGTGGTGGTGCTTGATCGACTTGTAGGACGCCAGCCCGATGCCGACCGACTTGTGGCCGCCGTCCATCGCGACGAGGTTGACGTTGACGTAGATCAGCAGGTCGGAGGTGGCCGCCCGCTTGTTGATCTCGACGTCCTCGCCCTTCTCGGTGACGCCCATGTGCTCGAGGTTGGTGCGGTCCTCGGCGTCGTGGTTGTAGAGCAGCCCCTGCGGCGCGAACGAGCGGAAGACGCGCTCGCCGACGATGTGCTTCATCTCCGCGTCGGTCATCCGGCGGTGCAGGGCCAGCGCGGCGATGATCTCGACGTCGTCGACGCCCTTCTCGGCCGCGATCGTGAGCACCTGCTCGATGATCCGGCCTCGGACGTCGGGAGCCTTCATGGTCGGCAGCGGCAGGGAGAGGTCGTCGAAGGCGATCGTCAGCCGCATCCCCGGGAACATCAGCTCCCGCAGCGGCTCGGAGTCGACCGGGTTCTCCAGCGACTCCCGGATCGCCGCGTCCACGTCCGGCACCGTCGGCAGCGACTCGGGCGGGTAGACCACCCGGGTGCCCTGCGGGAACTCCTCCAGCCGGAACCCGAGCCCCTCGTGGACGAGCAGGGGCGGCGTACGGTCGTCGACCTCCAGCACAAAGCCTGGGCGTGTCATCGATGACTCTCCTTCTTCAAGACGGCTGTGCTCAGCTGGTCCGGCTGGGGTCGAACGCCACCTTGACGGTGCCGAGCCGACCGGCTGAATGGGCATGGTCGAGGGCCTCGCGCCAGCGATGGAGCGGGTAGGGCGCGACGGTCTTGGCCAGGCGGCACATGGCGTCGTGGCCGACCAGGTCGAGGGCGGTGGCGAAGTCGCCGGAGCCGCGCGAGGAGGCGTACGTCCCGACCACCTCGAGCTCCCGGAACCAGGCCGCGGACAGATCGGCGGAGGCGGGCATCCCGGAGAGCACCACGCGTCCACCCGCACGGGTGGCGTGCAGGCAGGTCTGCAGCGACTCCTTCGAGCCGACCGCGTCGACGGTCACGTCCACGCCGCCGAGAAGGTAGGGCGAGGAGAGCATCTCCGGCTCGAGCATGAAGGCGCTGGTCGCGCGCCTGATCCTGCGCAGCGTCTCCGACGGCGCGACGACCTCGGTGGCGCCGAACTCCAGCGCCAGCTCGCGCTGATGAGCGTGCTTGGCGACGACCAGGATCTCGCCGGCGTCGGTGAGCTCGCGCAGGGCCAGCGTGGCCAGCAGCCCGACCGCGCCGGCACCCGAGACGAGCACGCGGTCACCGGGCTTGACCGCGGCTCTTCGCGCGGTGTGGACCGCGCAGGCGACCGGCTCGGCGAGCAGCGCCTGCTCGTCGGAGTAGCCCTCCGGCACCACGTGGAGCTGGGAGCGGTGCACCGAGAGCTGCTGCGACCAGCCGCCGCCGGTGTCGTGGCAGAAACCGGTCTGCAGTCCGGAGGAGATGTCGCCGACGGTGATCCGGGAGCAGCGGTTGGTCTCGCCGCGCGCACACGCCTCGCACGCCTCCAGCCCGCGCGCGGCGCAGGTCAGGACCGGGTCGACGACCACGCGGGTCCCGGCCTCCAGGTCGCCGCAGGGGTCGAGCAGCTCGCCCACGATCTCGTGGCCGGGCACGAACGGCAGGCTGACCAGCGGCTGGAAGTAGAGGCTCGTCCTCCCCGACAGCATCCCCAGGTCGGAGCCGCAGATGCCGGAGAGGGAGACCCGCAGCCGCGCCCATCCGTCGTGCTCGACCCTCGGCGGGTCGAGCGTCACCATCCGCAGCGGTGCCGCCGCCCCGGTCAGCAGCAGCGGCAGCCGCCCGCCGGCGACCTTCCCCAGCGCCGTCTTGGCGACGCTGCGGTACATCTCGAGCGCGAGCATTCAGCCCCTCCTCATCGGTGCAGCCCGGCCGGGTCGAGGGTCCGGCTCGCGTGGCCCGGCGACTCCCAGTCGACGATCGTCCAGTGCGACTTCTTGGCGTGCCGGAACAGAGGTACGTCGGGCCGGACCGCCACCGGGTGCCCGACCGCCGCGAGCAGCGGGAGGTCGGAGTGGGAGTCGGCGTAGGCGAAGCAGTCGGACGGCGAGATGCCCTCGCGGCGCGACCACTCGCGGACGAACGCCCCGCGCGACTCCCCGACCAGCGGCGACGCGGCCATGTGACCGGTGCAGAACCCCCGGTCGTCGACGGCCAGGTCGGCGGCCTCGATGTGGTCGAAGAGCGGCATCAGCGGCCGGGTCAGCGGCCGGATCGCGCCGGTGACCAGCACCGTCACGTGCCCCGCGGCCCGGTGCTCCCGGATCCGCCGGACCGCGTCAGGGGCCAGCCGACCGAGGATGTGCGTGGTCAGGTGCTCGTCGACGATCTCGTCCAGCTCGGAGAGCCTTGCGCCGGCGTACTCCTTGTAGACCGTACGCAGCAGCGTGCCGCGCTCGGTGCGGTCCGCCCACACGTAGCCGGGCACCTTGCTCGCCATCCGGGCGATCTCGGCCGCCTTCTGGGTGCCGGAGAGCTCACCGAGCCGCAGCCACAGGTAGGTCTCGATCACGTTGGAGGACATCAGGGTGCCGTCGAGGTCGAAGAAGGCCGCGACCCGCGTCTCCTGGGTGGTCGAGCTTGTCGAGATCCGCGGCAGCCGGCCGGAGTCCGGCCTCTTCCGCAGCTTGCGCAGCTCGTCGAGCTCACGGACCGGCTTGGTCACCGAGGGCACGTGGATGTCGTAGAGGTATTCATGCCAGTCGATCACGCCGGTGTCGAAGGCGAAGGTCTCCTGGTCGGCCGGCGACAGCGACCGGTAGAGCGCGAGCGTGTTGGCGTCGACGAAGCGCAGGTCGGCCTGGGCGTACTCCTGGTAGAGGTCCAGGTAGCGCCGCAGGAACTGCAGCCGCCGGCCCCGCCGGTCGAGGTCGCGCGCCCAGCCGCGGGTGCGGTCGCTGCGCGGAGCCAGTCCGAGCAGGGTGTCGGCGATCTTGTGCACCTTCTCCCCCGTCGCCATCATCCGCTCGACCGATGCCCCGCCCTGGAAGGTCCACTCCGGCAGCCTGGCCGCACCCCGGTCACCGGCCGCGAACGGCTCCTTCGAGAAGTAGGCCCGCACGGTGTCGTAGAGCATCTCGAACGTCAACGGGTTGCGGTCGCCGGAGGCGAGATGGAAGTAGGCCGGCTCGCCGTGCTCGGGCGGGTGCGCCAGGCACGCCACGATCGAGGCGACCACGTGGTCGACGGGCACGATGTCGGCCGTCGTGTCGGCGGCGGCCGGGAAGAGCGGCAGCTCGCCGCGGCCGTAGGCGAGGATCAGCGGCTCGGCCATCTTGAAGCCCTCGATCCAGCCCGGATACGGGCGGGAGACGGCCGACTCGATGATCGCCGGGCGGTAGATCGTTGCCCGGTGCCCTGCTGCGGCGTGGGCTTCGACCACCCGCTCGCCCAGCGCCTTGGTGAACGTGTAGGCGTCGGTCCAGCCCAGCGACCGCGCCCGCTCGGTGCCGAGGCGTACGAGCTCGTCCTTCACCCACTTCTTGCGCGCCTCCTCGGCGGCAGCGGCGGCGGTCATCAGCCCGGCACGACCGTGCTCGCGCTCGGCCTGCTTGCGCAGCTTGGAGATCACCTCGACACCGCGCGAGCGGGCCTCGACGGCCGCGCGCTGCCCCAGGCCCCAGGCCAGCTCGGCGTCCACGTCGACGGAGTGGTCGACCGGCCCCTCGGGGATGTGTCCACGGCGCCGCCCGGAGACGTACGCGGTCGAGACGTGCAGATAGTGGATGTCCCGGCCGGTCTCCTCCACCCGCTTGAGCAGCTCGCGGACGCCCACGACGTTGGTGACGAAGCCTTCGTCGACCGGCGGGTCGAAGGAGACATCGCCCGCGGAGTGCACCACAGCGTCGAGATCCGCCGGCAGCGTCGGCGGAGCGGAGAGATCGCCCTCGACGACGTTCACCTCCGCGTCCGAGACGGACTCGAAGATCGGCTTGGTCAGCATCTTCGCGATCCGGTCAGCCCCCGACGTCGACCCCTTGGGCCGGACCAGGACGCTGAGACGTACGTCCGGCACCTCGGTCAGCATCAGATGCAGCAGCGCCTCGCCGACAAACCCGGTCACTCCCGTGAGCAGCACATGCTGACCCGCGAGCCGCTCCCGAATGGAGGCCCGAGTGTCGTCGTGATGATGGTTTCCCTGCGCCAGGTCAGAGGTCACGGTTGCGATTGTGCCCCGTCGAGGCAACCCCCGTGACTCCTTTTCCGGGCTCGACCTGAGAAACTGCGTGGAACCCCCGAAACCCCGAGGAGCCGTACGTGTCGAGGAAGCTGCTGAGTGTCGCAGCCGTCCTCTCCGCGACCGCTCTCGCCGGCTGCGGATCCGGGGAGCCCACCACCAGCAGCCCTGGCCCGAGCCCGTCGACCTCCTCCCCCGTCGAAGCCTCCGGACCCTGTCTCTTCGAACCTGGTCAGGTCGCCAGCGCCATCCCCGGCTCCTGGTCGCATACCGCCGACGAGGACGTCTGCACCTACACCAGCGACCGGGGCGCCATCTTCGTGACGACGTTGGTCGACACCTCGGTCTCTGCTGGGCTCTCCGCCAGCCGGGAGGACTGCATCTCCTCTCCGGCGCCGGTTGAGATCGGGGACCGGGCGTTCGTGTGTATCGAGTCGCACGATGACGGGGATCTTGTCGTCGGCAATGTTGCTGTCGGGAGTCGGCTGTGGTCGCTCGTCATCGTTCCTGATCAGGGGGTTCACGATGCTGAGCTCGGTGCGATGGGGCGGCTCGTCGAGATGGTTGCCGACTGACCCGCTGGTCGACACCGTCAGCTTCGTCTACCGGAGTCCACCAAGACGGAGGGCGTCGTCGATCTCGCTGAGCTTCGCGGAGGACAGGGCGCCTGCTCGCTCGATCAGGTCCTCTCGGGACAGGGTGGTCAGCCACGTGCAAGGGGTGAAGCCTGGGCGCGGGATCGCGAACCGAAGCACGCCTTCAAACGGCAGTCCTTCCGTGGCGCCTACTGTCACTTCGACGCCCAGACCGGTGATGTCGACACCCGCCGGGGCGACGACCTGCATCACCTGGATCCCGGACCCGTCGTCTCCCGACAGCAGCACGACCGGCCGTCGCTCGTCGAACTCCACCCACCAGACTTCGCCACGTTGCACATGTCCTCCTGACGTACGACGGCACGTCGCAGGTCTCAGCGTGACCCTACCTGTTGGGCTGGAGGCGTTCGTGGGGCTGATGGGCCGGATAGCGGGACGGTTCACGCTGGTCGAGCCGCCCTTGCTCCGCTGGTCGAGCCGCCCTTGCTCCGCTGGTCGAGCCGCCCTTGCTCCGCTGGTCGAGCCGCCGGAGCCGCTAGGCGGAGGCGTGTCGAGACCAACACGGTCCTCATCTCGGGGAAACCTCGCTTAGCGACTGTTCTTCGTTTCAGGGTTCGCCGCCGACCCTTGCTTTGATTGTTTCTCGATCGCGCGCCGCGTCAAGGACGGGCTTCGCCCGCCGCTTCGCGGTGGCCTTCGGCCATCCTTGACCCGGCACCCGATCGAGAAAGATTTCGCCTGTATCGGGGCGGCGGCGAGAGAGTGGCGCGGAGCTAACGTTACTTGTTCGCTGACTGCGTAACTTGGGTCTGACCAGCATAAATAGGTCGTGGCTGGGTGCTCGATCGCATATAATAAGGCGCATGACCGAGACCATCGACCACCTCCTAGCTGGACCGCCTTCGGGTGCGTCCGAGGCTGAGTTGGTCGACTGGATCGGCCGTCTCGAAAAGATCAAGTGCACCGCCGAAGCGGTCCAAGCCGAAGCAGCGGTACGTCTCGACGAAGCCGTCCGGGCACGCCAATCCGAGGCCGGGGTACCTGCCCGGAAGCTTGGCGAGGGCGTGGCCTCACAGATCGCTCTCGCGCGGCGAGTCTCGCCCGAGAAGGGCGCCAAACTGCTCGGCCTGGCGAAGATCCTGACCACCGAAATGCCCCACACCTTCGCGCTGATGAAGGCGGGGCTGTTCTCCCAGTGGCAGGCCACCATCCTGGCCCGCGAGACCGCGTGTCTCTCCCTCGACGACCGTCGCGTCATCGACTACAAACTTTGCGCCACCGGCCCAGACGCGCAGCCTGCAAAGGCGGTCTCGATGGGGCTGCGACAGCTCGAGAACGCCGCCAAGAAACTCGCCATCACCCTGGACCAAGCATCCGTCGTCGCACGCGCCGCGAACGCGACGCAAGACCGTCGGGTCAGCCTCCGCCCGGCACCCGACACGATGACCTGGCTCGGCGCCCTGCTCCCGGTCAAGGACGGCGTCGCCGTCTTCGCCGCACTCGACCAAGCGGCCAAGGCCGCTGCGGCTGCCGGCGACGCGCGGACCCGGGGCCAGGTCATGGCCGACACCCTCGTCGACCGGATCACCGGCCGCAGCACCACCGGTGCGAAGCCTCGGATCGAGGTCAAGATCGTGATGACCGCCGATTCCCTCGCTAACAACGCCGATCAGCCCGCGCTGGTGGAGGGCTACGGACCCGTCCCGGCAACGTGGGCCCGCGACGCACTCGCGGATGCTGAGGTGTTCGTCCGCCGGCTGTTCACCGACCCGGCTGGGCAATTGGTCGCGATGGAATCCCGCTCCAGGAAAGCTCCCGACGGGCTGGCCGAGTTCATCGCGACTCGGGACGTCGGGATCTGTCGCACCAACGGCTGTGACGCACCCATCCGCAACATCGACCACGTCGAACGCCATGCCGACGGCGGCGAGACCCGTGCCGAGAATCTGCAGGGGCTGTGCGAACGGTGCAATCAGGCCAAGGAGGCCCTTGGCTGGCGGGCCAGGCCAGGACCGGACGGCACCATCATCACCACCACACCCACCGGGCACACCTACATCAGCCCGCCACCCGACACCTGGGCACCGGACCCACCACTGTCGCCGGCAGAACGCAGGCTGCGCCGCGTACTCCGCGATCACATCCTCGCAGCCTGAGGCTTTCGAGAACTTTCTTCGGATCGGTGCTTGACCTTGACGCTACGTCAGGGCTGCACGCTTCTTTCACGGCCCCACACAAGGGGCCCGGAACACACCAACCGATCCAAAGGGAGCACCACCATGAACAACCTGCTCAGCCGCCTCGTGGGTGACAAGAAGGACTGGAAGCGCATGGAAGCCCGCGCCGCCGAACTGCCCGCCGACTACCGCACCGTCTACGCAGAGATGAAGAGCTACATGTGGCGCTTCACCGCCGGCGACGGCATGGACATCGTCGCCACCCTCCGCGAAATCCTCGACCTCTTCGAAACCGAGGCCGCCGCCGGGCGCTCGGTCATCGAGGTCACCGGGACCGACCTGGCCGCGTTCTGTGACGCACGACTGCCCGAGCAGCACGACGCCTACCGCACCAAGCTCCGCGCGAACCTCAACGAGGTCGCCCAGAAGCTGGCATGAGTCAGGGAAGGTCGAGGAAGGCGTATTGGGCCACCTTGTGCGGAAGCTGAACGACAGGGCCCCGTTTGAAACCGTAGTCGTCGAGCCTGGCGAGGGAGGCCTCGTTGGAGGCGTCGGGCTCGACGACTGCGCGGCGGGCGCCGGACTTGGAGATGACCTCCTCGATGAAGAACTCGAGGACCTCCTCCGTCCGGCCCTTGCGGGTCGGGGTGTCGGCCAGGAAGAGGTGGACGCCGATGTCGCCGGGGCGCCGGTCGTAGAAGGTGCCGAGCTCGTCGACCTCGGGGTCCCAGGTCTGGAAGAGCGCGACCGGATCGCCGTCGAGCTCGACGATGTACGCAGCCAGATGGGGCTGCTCCTGCAGCCACGTGTAGATCTCCTCGATCTCCTCGCGCGGCTTCTCGACCATGCCCCAGAACCGGGCCCGATCGTCGTGCAGCCAGTCGCACAACAGGTCGATGTCGGCCGACGGCTCAAGGTCACGAATGGTCAGGGGCATGTCTTCTCCTCGGTGAGCAGGGACCAGTCGGTGACGACGCGGACCGCGCCTCCCTTGGCCCAGGCGTCGTGCTGATCGATGTGATGGGGGCTGTCCGGGGATCCGCTGACACCGAGGGGTACGACCCAACGGCTGTTGTCGCGGTCAGCCAGATCCCACGCGTAGCGCGCCACCGAGCCCCGGACGGTCACGGTGGTGCCCGGGATCCAGGCGTTGCAGCGGACCGTGTCGGTGTCGCCGGACAGTGGGGTGGCGGGGGCGGTCCGCGTGTGCGGGAGGTCGAACTGCTCCAGTGCGTGCAGCGGCCAGAAGCGGTGGCACTCCGGCCAGGGCGTCGGCTCGCTGCCGGCGTCGCGTACGGCCTTCGCCGCCTCGGCGACGAGCGCTCGCGGGTCCAGACCGAAGGGCTTATCCGCGGCCAGGATGATGTGCAGAGCGCCGGCCACCCGTGCGGACAGGCTGAACCATGGCTCGTAGAGGGGCCCGTGCTCCGACGGCTCCCGCAGCGGCGCGAGCACCGGTGCCGCGCAGATCCGGTCCACGACCTCGGCACGCAGCGCGGCGTACCAGGCTGCGCCCGGCGAGCCGTCCATCGCGCCGTCCCACCCCGCCAGTGCCTGTGGCCGCAGATCGGCCGGGACCAGCGCGAGCAGCGGCTTGCCCGCGGTCTGTGTGGTGTCGGCGAGCACCGCCACCGCCTGCTCAGCGTCGAGGGGTCCGGCGTCGGCGAGGAGGTGCGCGATCCGGTGCGCCCGGAACGGCGGCGCGAATCCGGCCGCGAGCACCTCGAACTCCGGCATGCACCGGTCGTTGGCCGTCACGACAGAACCATCCGCCGACGCCGTACGCCGCGGCAGCGGGTCGACCCAGCCGGTCCACTCCCCCGCCTCGTCCCGCCTCGGCACCCGGCCGCCGACGGCGTGGACGACGTCGCCGGCCACGTCGGCGATCACCCAGTTGTTGACCGGCTCGACCCAGTGCTCCACCGCGGCCTCGACATCGGCGACCGAGCGGGCCCGCAGCAGCGGCAGCAGCGCCCCGAAGCCGAGGTCGCCGAGCTCGTGGCCGGGTGAGCGCAGCACCTCTCCCCAGCCCTCGTCGGAACCGCCGAGCACGACCGGCCCGCGGTCGGTCTCCAGCACCTCGACCTCGACCGGCTCCTGGCCTCGGACGAGCACCGTCTCCACGCTCCGCCGCACCACATCGCCGCCCGAGCGCAGATCGACGCGGTAGAGATCCTGGTAGTCGGCCATCGCGTTGGTGATCCCCCACGCGACCTGGCCGGCGTGCGCGAAGTGCTGCACACCGGGTACGCCGGGGAAGGTCATCCCGACGACATCGAAGGCGTCGTCGGGATCGGTGCAGGCCAGCCGCACCTGGAGATAGACGTTCGGCGCCTCGAAGACCCGGTGCGGGTCACCGGCCACGAGCGGCAGACCGGACCGGGTGCGGCCGCCGCCGACGGCGTACGCGTTGGAGCCGCCGGACAGGCCTTCGGTGCGGAACAGCTCGGCGTCGGCCCCGAGCACCCGCGCCGCCCGGCCGCCGAAGAGCTTCGAGGGGAACGACCCGAAGAGGATCTGCGCCACCCAGAACACCGCCAGCGGCGTCCACGGCTGCCAGGTCCCCGGCGCGGGACCGAGCCCGTCCGGCCCGTCGAGCTCCGGGCAGGCCGCGCCTTCCAGACCGGAGCGGACCCCCTCGACGTACGCCGTCAGGAACCCCTGCGTCTCCGCGTCGAGCCGCTCGTAAGCCGCCTGCGCCACCGCCGCCAGCCGAGCGCGGCGGGCGAAGGCGTCCCACTCGAGCCCGGCCGGGCCGATCAGCTCGGCGGTACGGCCCTCGCCACGCAGCCGCTCGATCTCGAGCTGCCAGGCGCGGTCCCGCGCGGTGGCCCAGCCCTGCAGCCGGGCCACCTCGGCGAGCGAGGCACCCCGCACATGCGGGATGCCCCACTCGTCCCGAAGGAGAACGCTCATGCGATCGGGTTGGCCAACGTGCCGGCGAACATGAGCGACTCGGCCTGGTCGGTGATGTCGACCATCTGCAGGGTGTTACGGAGCTGGAGCCGGTTGAGGCAGGAGTGGCGGAAGCGCGGGCGGAGGAAGTCGTAGCGCGCGACCGCGTCGGCCAGCTCCGGGTGGTCGGCGGCGTGGTCGACGATGCAGGCCCGCGTCTCGGCCCAGAACTCGGTCTCAGACAGCACCCCCTCATCATCGAGGATCGCGGCGACGTAGCGCAGCACCCCGTCGAAGATGTCGGTATGGACCGCGAGTGCCTTGACGTCGTCGGGGAAGGAGCCTCGGATCCGGGAGACCTCCTCGGGCAGCGGCAGATCACCCATCACCGCCACCTCCTCACCGATGTCCTTCATGAACATCCGCACCGGGACGTGGTCGCGCAGCACCATCACCAGGTTCTCGCCGTGCGGCATGAACACCAGGTCGTACGCCAGCAGGCAGTGCACCAGCGGGCGCAGGTAGGCGTCGAGGTAGCTGCGCACCCACTCGCGGGCGGGCAGCCCGGAGGCGCGGACCAGCTCGGCAGCGTACGAGGCACCGGCGGCGTCGCGGTGGAGCAGCGCCGCCATCGTCGCGCACCGCTCCCCCTCGGCCAGGCGCGGCACCGGCGACTCCCGCCACAGCGCGGCGATCATCTTCCGGTAGGGCGACGGGTTCGGCAGGGAGTGGAACACGTCGCCGGTCCAGCCGATCGAGGCGAGCTCGCGCAGCACCCCGAAGCCGCGCTCCTTCAGCTCCGCGTCGCCCTCGACCAGGTCGGCGACCCAGTCGTTGATGGCCGGAGTAGCCGCCATGTAGGCCGGCGAGAGCCCCCGCATGAACCCCATGTTCTGGATCGACAGCGCGGTCTTGACGTAGTGCCGCTCGGGACGACTCGTGTTGAAGTACGTCCGGATCGACTGCTGCGGGCGGTGCACGTCCTCGCCCTCGCCGACCAGCACGATCCGGCGCGCGGCGACGTCGGTGGCGAAGGTGACCGCCAGCTTGTGGCGCCACTGCCAGGGGTGGACCGGCAGGTAGCGGAACCCGTCCGGGTCCAGCCCGAGCCCGCGCAGCTTCGCCGCGAACCGGGCCAGCGTCGCCTCGCCGAGCTCGGCCTCGTAGAGAGCCTGCTCCTCCTCGCCACGTCCCAGGGCCAGGTGGGACTGGTCCCGGGAGACGGCGACCCACAGCAGGCTCAGGTCGTTGCTCGTCTCCGGCGCCCAGCGCGCGTGGTCGTCGATGTCGAAGCCGATCCGGCCGTTGTTGGCGACGAAGGCCGGGTGGCCCTCGCTCATCGCGCCCTCGACGCTCTGGTGGTCGGCGTCGACCAGGTCGGCGGCGGTCAGCGTCTGGTGCTCGAGCTTCCAGCAGGCGGAGGCGATCGTGGCCGCCAGCTCCTCCAGGTAGGTCGGCAGCAGCTTGTCCGGGATCCCGAGATCGGGCGCGAACTCGGCGACGAACGCCTGCGCGTCGACCTCGGCCTCCTCACCCCCGGTCGTCCGGACGATCGAGGCCGGGTCCACCACCCAGTGCTCGAGCTGGAAGCGGCGCCCGGTGAAGGAGTAGGTCGAGGACGGCCCCTGCAGCTCCCAGCCCGTGTCGGTCGCCACGGGCGCGATCATCCGCTCGTGGCTGAACTCCGCGATCGCCTTGGCGACCAGGTGGCGGTGCGCGACGCGCAGGTTCTCCGGGCGCAGGTGCGCGGCTGCGTACATCTCCCGGGTGCAGACCGAGAGCATCGCGGTCTTCTCGCCGATGCTGATCTCGCGCAGCTCGACGAAGCCGGCCTCGGTGTTCTTGCGCCGGATCGCCTCGTTGCGTACGTCCGGCTCGACCACCACGCGACGCACGCCGGGGTCCGCGAAGCAGTGCCGCATGACCGCTCGGAAGACCCGGGTGGTGTAGCCGGTGACGGGCTCGCCTGAGGTCGGTGCGACCAGGACGTGCATGCCCAGGTCGCCGGCGGCGAGGTCGGGCACGTGAGTGATCCCGGCGAGCTCGCTGCGGGCGGGGTCGTAGGTCTCGACCAGGAACGCCGGCACGCCGTCGACCCGGCCGAGCCAGGCGTCGTGGTGCGGGTGGCCGGCGATGCGCGCGTACTCCGCGGCGACATCCTCCAGCGTGGCGTCCAGCATCATCCAGTACGCCGAGCGCGGGTGGGTCACCCAGGAGTGGACGGTGGCGAGGTGGGCCTCGATCTCGAGCGGCTCGATCGTGATCCTCATCGGTTCTCCTCCGTAGGCTGAATCTTGAAGCGGTCCGGGACGCCGAACTCCTGGAAGGCGACCCGCTTCTCGACCGGATACGGCTCCCGGCCGAGGATGGCGGCGAGGATCACCGAGCTGCGGTAGGCGCCCATACCGAGGTCGGGGGCGACGAAGCCGTGGGTGTGCTCCTCGCCGTTCTGCACCCAGATCTCTCGGTCGGCGGTGTCGACCGAGAAGGTCGAGCTGGCGGCGTAGCGCCCCTGCTCGTCCAGGCGGAGCCGGTCGCGGACGGGCTCCAGGAAGGCCGGGATACCGGCGCGATATCCGGTGGCGAGGACGAGCGCATCGGTCGCCATCTCGTAGTCCTCCTCCTGCTCCACGTGGTGGAGCGCGAGGTGGTAGCCGCTCTCGGTGCGGGTCACGCCGCGCACCTCGGTGTTGGTCAGCAGCGTCGTCTCGGCCGCCTCGGTGACCGACCGGGTGTAGAGCGCCTCGTGGATCGCGTCGATGGTGTCGCCGGAGATGCCCTTGTAGAGGCTCTGCTGCGCCTTCAGCAGCCGGTCGCGCTTGTCGCTGGGAAGCGCCTGGAAGTAGGCGGAGTACTCCGGGGAGGTCAGCTCGAGGGTGAGCTTGGTGTACTCCATCGAGAAGAACCGCGGGCTGCGGGTCAGCCAGGCCAGCTGGTAGTCGTGGTCAGGCTGGGCGGTCAGCAGGTCGAGGTAGACCTCGGCGGCCGACTGGCCGCTGCCGACGACGGTGATGCTGCGTCGGGTGACGAGCTCGTCCTTGCGGGCCAGGTACTCGGCGCTGTGCAGCGCCGGCCCCTCCGCGGCCACGGCCTCGGCCGCACACTCCGGGACGCGTGGGGTCGTCCCGGTCCCGAGCACCAGCCGCCTGGTCCGATGGGTCTCACCGGAGGCGGTGGTGACGACGTACGTCTCCCCGTCGTGCTCCACGGAGGAGACCTTCTGGCCGAAGCGCACGGAGTCGAGCCGCTCGGCTACCCACTGGCAGTACTGGTTGTACTCGCGCCGGTGGGGCAGGAAGTTCTCGCGGATGTAGAACGGGTAGATCCGGCCGGTCTGCTTGAGGAAGTTGAGGAAGCTGAACCGCGAGGTCGGGTCGGCCATCGTCACCAGGTCGGCGAGGAACGGCACCTGCAGGGTGGCCTCGTCGAGCATCATCCCGGGATGCCAGTCGAACCGGTCGCGGCCCTCGAGGAAGAGGCAGTCGAGCTCGTCGATCGGGTCGGCGAGGGCGGCCAGGCCGAGGTTGAACGGGCCGAGCCCGATCCCGATCAGGTCGTGGACGCGAGCTGACGAGTCAGTGGCTGTGAACACAGTTGCGGGAGTGGTGGGTGGGTTCATCGGGCGACCTCCGGAACGGCACGGCCCAGAGAAAGGCCCAGCGTACGGACCTGCTCGATGATCTCGAGTACGTCCTGCACGGAGGCCTTGGGGTTGAGCAGAGTGAGCTTGAGGAACTGCCGGCCGTCGACCTTGGTCGCGGCGACGACGCCGCGGCCGCCGCTCCACATCTCCGCGCGGATGCGTCGGTTGAGGTCGTCGAGACCAGCGTCGTCGAGACCAGTCTCGTCCAGGTGCGGGTCGACGTAGCGGAAGACGACCGTGGAGAGCTGGGAGGGCGTGATGACCTCGATGTCGGGCTCCACGCTGAGGATGTCGTAGACCTCGCGCGCCAGGTCGATCACGGTCTCCAGGTAGGCGCCGATCTGGTCGGGACCCATCGTGCGCAGCGTCAGCCACAGCTTGAGCGCATCGAAGCGGCGGGTGGTCTGCAGGGACTTGTCGACCTGGTTGGGGTTCTCCGACTCCCGCGGGTTGAGGTAGTCGGCGTACCAGGAGGCGTGCTGCATGGTCGCCAGGTCGCGGACCAGGAGCGCGCTGGAGGAGACCGGCTGGAACCAGGTCTTGTGGTAGTCGATCGTGATCGAGTTCGACCGCTCGATACCGTCGAGCAGGTGGCGATACTTCGACGAGGCGAGCAGCCCACCGCCGTACGCCGCGTCGACGTGGAACCAGACGTTGAAGTCCTGGCAGGCGTCGGCGATGGCGTGGAGGGGGTCGATGACGCCGAAGTCGGTGGTGCCCGCGGTGGCCACGACCGCGGCCGGGACGAGGCCGTCGACGACGCACTCGTCGAGCGCCTCGCGCAGAGCGACGACATCCATCCGGTGCTCGGCGTCGGTCGGGATCGCGATCGCGGCCGCGTCGCCCATGCCGAGCAGGCGAGCCGACTTGGCGATGGAGAAGTGGCTGTCCGCGGAGGTCAGGAAGCGCAGCCGGTCCAGAGGTACGCCGCGGCGCTCCGCCTCACCACGGGCCAGGAGCAGCGCCTGCAGGTTGGACTGGCTGCCGCCGCTGGTGAAGATGCCGTCGCGGGTCGCCTCCGGGTAGCCCGCACGGGCGGCGGTCCAGTCGATGAGACGACGCTCCATGAACGTACCGCCGACGGACTGGTCGAAGGTGTCCATCGAGGTGTTGACTGCCGCGATCAGCAGCTCCCCGACGAGGGAGGGGATCACGACCGGGCAGTTGAGGTGGGCGGCATAGGAGGGGTCGTGGAACCAGACCGCATCCTGGAGCCACAGCTTGCTGACCTCGGCCAGCGCGGCGGCGCCGTCGACGAGGGGGTTGTCCAGGTCGACCTCGGCGACAGGTCCGGCTGCCTCCTCGGGCGAGATTCCGGTGGTGGGGCCCTCGAGGGTGGCGAGCTGGTCGACGAGCAGCCGGATTGCTTCGGTGATGCCGCTGGTGTACTCACGAGCATTGTCGGGGTGGAACAGATGCTCCAAGTGCGGTGCGCTCACTGGTCTCCTTCGACACGGGGGGATTAGGTTAGGCGAACCTAAGTGAGGCTACCCTAAACGCGTCCCCGCCAGACAGGTGGGCCAGAGAGAGGACGATCACACCCGTGCCGCACTCCCCCACCCAGGCCACCCGCGTGCTCGCAGGATTCGCCTTCGCCTCCCTCGGCAACGGCCTGACCCTTCCGTTCCTGTACGTCTACATGGCCCAGGTCCAGGACCTCGGGTCATCGACCGCCGGCTGGATGTTCGCCTGGATGGGTCTGGTCGGCCTGGCGGCCGCCCCCGGGGTCGGAGCGCTCCTCGACCGCTTCGGGCCCCGCGCTGTCCTGATCGCCGCGCTGGTCGTGGAGTCCGTCTCGATCGGGTCGCTCGGCTTCGTCGACGGGACCGTGCCGACGATGGCCGTGCTGGCCGGCGTGGTCGTGGGCGCCTCTCCCCTGTGGCCGGGCACGACGACGCTGCTGGCCGGGATGGTCCCGGCCGAGGACCGCGAACGGGCCTACGGCTTCGCCTTCCTGGGGCT
The DNA here is from genome assembly GCF_045207335.1 of Nocardioides sp. NBC_00850. Classification (NCBI taxonomy): domain Bacteria; kingdom Bacillati; phylum Actinomycetota; class Actinomycetes; order Propionibacteriales; family Nocardioidaceae; genus Nocardioides; species Nocardioides sp. NBC_00850. Next base: position 2,929,314 of record NZ_CP108845.1, on the reverse strand, counting down.
GAACGCGGGCATCGGCGTGGGTGGTCTGGTCAGCGCGTTCCTCATCGACGTCGCCCGTCCGGAGACGTTCCAGGTGCTCTACCTGTGCGACGCCGTCGCCTATCTCGTCTATGCCGCGGTGCTCGCCTTCCTGGTCCGCTCCCCCGCCCGTCCCGCGCAGGGCGACGCGGACGACGCGACCGCCGGCTCCTGGGGCGAGGTGCTGCGCGACCGGCGGGCGGTGGCCCTGGTCGCCTGCGGCGTGCTCGCGGTGACCTTCGGCTACGGACAGCTCGAGGCCGGCGCGACCGCCTACGCCGTCGACGTGGCCGGGGTGCCGGCGACCGCGCTCGGCTGGGCCTTCGCCGCCAACGCCGCCGTGATCGTGTGCGGGCAGGTGATCCTGCTGCGGCTCACCTCCGGGTGGCGGCGTACGACCGCACTGGCCTGCGCCGTGCTGACCTGGTCGCTGGCCTGGAGCGTGCTGGCGGCCGCCGACCTGATGCCCGTCGCCGGCGCGGTGGCCGCCGTCGTGATCGGCCTGGCCATCTTCGGCCTGGGCGAGACGCTGTGGGCGCCGATCGTGACCGGGCTGGCGAACACCATCGCCCCCGACCACCTGCGCGGCCGTTACAACGCCTCCCTCGGTCTCACCCTGACCCTCGGCCAGATCCTCGGCCCGGCGCTGGCCGGCTCCCTCATCGGCAGCGGCCTCGGCCACCTGTGGGCGGTCGTCGTGATCGGCGGCACCCTCACCGCGGGCCTGGTGCTGACCCGGCTCCGGTTCCTGCTCACCGCGGCCGAGGACGGCGCCCCGGAGGCCGAGACCCTCCGGGAGCCGGTCCAGGTGGCCGCCGACTAACGCCTTGTGTCGTAGCCGAGCCGGCCGCGCGTGGCGACGATGACGATCGCCGCGCCGATCCCCGCGGCGAGCAGCACCGCGAGCTGGAACCGGTCGGCGTCGACGCCCGGGAAGAGCTCGGTGGAGGCCACCGAGGCGTAGTTGTTGACGCTGGTGTGGAGGAGCATCGCCAGCGGCAGGCTCTGTCCGGTGCGGTTGAAGACCCAGGTCATCACGATCCCGAAGGTGACGCAGAAGGCCGCGAAGACGATCGGCGCATACCAGCTCACGTCCGGCCAGCCGGCCCAGTCGGTCAGGAAGAGCGGCATGTGCCACAGCGCCCAGATCGGGCCGAGCACGAAGGCGGACCCGAGCGGTCCGACCTTCCGCTGCAGCCGGGGCAGGGCGAAGTCGCGCCAGCCCGGCTCCTCGGCGAGGCCGGTGGTGATCATCTGCAGGATGAGCCCGGGGACGTACGCCACCAGCACGATCAGCCAAGCCTGCGACGGCGCTGCCATCTGCCCACCGACGGCCTGGGTCGCGATGATGATCGTGGCCGGGACGCCGATCAGGATCCCGGCGTACCAGCGCCAGCTCGCCCGCCAGCGCCACATCCCGACGACCCAGGCCCGCAGGCCCGCCCGGCCGCCGACGATCCCGGTGACCAGCGCGGCGCTGCCGATCGGGCCGAGGTACGCGCCCGGGAGCATCCCGAGGAGCTGGCCGCCGATCATGCCGCCGGGGAAGGTGAGGTCCCAGACGCCGAGGCCGCTGTTGGACAGGACGTACGGTGTCCAGGCCAGCCAGCTCGCCGCCAGGGCAAGCACGAAGAAGGTGGAGAGCTGGTGGCGGCGTACGAATCCTCGTAGACCTTGGTCCGGTTCGGTCACCGGCCGCGTTTCTGGCTGGGTCGTGGTCATGGTCGTTCCCTTTCGGCGGGGTCGCTTTCCTGGCGGACCTGAACCTATGAACGGGACCGAACCGGTCGCGCCTGGCAAAAGAGCGAACCTTCGCAGTTGCATCGAAAGATGCTGGCGACCGGGACCGGTTGCGGAAAGGATGATGGCGTGAGCGACGAGACGACCCGGATGCTGCCGCGACTGATCCCACCCGTGGTGGTCTGGCTGGTCACCACGGCGCTGCTGGTGGCCGCGCCGAGCCTCGACTCGGCCGACGCCGAGATCGGCGGAAGCCCAGCGCTCGGCAGCGGTGGCTGGTGGGTCGCGCTGGTGGTGCTCACCGCCCAGGCGGTGGTGCTCCTCGAGCGGCGGTCGCGGCCGTTGGCGGTGCTGCTGGTCGTGGCCGCCGCTTCGGTCGTGCTGGCGGTCAGCGGCGCGGGCGACGTCACCAGCCTCGCCTCGGCGGCCGTGCTGGTCGCGGTGTGGTCGGCGGTGACCTCGACTCCACTCCCCCGCCGGATCCGGGCCCTCGCCGGGGCGCTGACCGGTGCCGGGCTGCTGGTCGCGCTCGGCACCTGCCTGAGCCAGACGAGCATCGGGCTTCCGGTCGGCACCGCAGTCCTGGCCGGTCTCGTCCAGGGTGCGGGCGTGATCGCCGCTCCTGCGCTGCTCGCCGCGACCATGCGCGCACGCCGCGACGCGCGGTCGGCCCGGACAGACCTCGCGGACGCCGTCGACCGCGAGCAGTCCGCCCAGATCGCGGCGGCGATCGCGGAGGAGCGTACGGCGATGGCCCGCGAGCTCCACGACATCGCCGCCCACCACCTGACCGGCATCGCGGTGATGACCGGCGCGGTCGAGCGGCAGATCGACACCGACCCGGCGGGCGCGAAGGAGTCCGTACGCCAGGTCCGCACCCAGAGCACCGCGATGCTGCGCGAGCTGCGTGGGCTGGTCACGCTGCTGCGGAGTCCGGGGCAGGCCGAGGAGGCGAGCGGGCACGAGCGCCTGTCCGAGCTGGCGTCGCTCGTCGACGACGCCCGTCGTGCCGGGCTCGAGGTGTCGCTCTCCCCTCTGGGGGCCGAGTCCGTCACCGGGAGCGTCGGGCCGCTCGCCCAGCTCTCCGCCTATCGCACCGTGCAGGAGTGCCTGGCCAACGCCGCCCGGCACGCGCCGGGTGCCCGGTGCGAGGTGGTCCTGGACGCTCGGGACCCGGCCGAGGTGGTGGTGACGGTGCGCAACGAGCCGCCGCCGATCACCCCTGCGGGGACGCCGCGTCGGCGCGGCCTGGGCTTGGTCGGCATGCAGGAGCGCGCCGATCTGACCGACTCGAAGCTCGAGGCCGGACCGACCGCCGAGGGCGGCTGGCAGACGCGGCTGCGGATCCCCGCCACCGCGACCGCGGAGGTGGCCGGATGATCCGGGTCGTGGTGGCAGACGACCAGCCGCTGGTGCGTGCCGGGCTGCGTACGCTGCTGGAGACCGAGCCCGACATCGAGGTCGTCGCGGTGGCCGAGGACGGCGCCGAAGCGGTCGAACGGGCGCTCGCGCTGCGGCCCGACGTGGTCTGCATGGACATCCGCATGCCCGGCCGTGACGGCATCAGCGCCACCCGCGAGCTCTGCGGCCCCGACGTCGCCGACCCGATCCCGGTGCTCGTCCTGACCACCTTCGACATCGACGACTACGTCTTCGGCGCCCTCGAGGCCGGCGCCTCCGGTTTTCTCCTCAAGGACGCCGACCCCGACGCCATCGTTGCCGCGGTCCGCTCCGTCGCCGCCGGCCACGGCACCCTCGACACCTCGCTGACCCGGCGGGTCCTCCGCGAGGTCGTCACCCGCAGGCGTACGCAGCCGGTGACCGCCGCACGCGCCAGCGAGGTCCTCACCACGCGCGAGCTCGACATCCTTCTCCATCTGGCCGAGGGCATGTCCAACGAGGAGATCGCCCAGGCGCTCGTCCTCGAGGTCTCCACGGTCAAGTCCCACCTGGCCCGGATGATGCCCAAGCTCGGCGTGAAGTCCCGTCTCCAGGCCGCCGTGTGGGCCTACCAGTCGGGACTCGTCGAGACCTGAGGCGGGCCCGGTCGGTCAGATCAGGCCGGTCTCCTGCGCGACGTGGATGGCGCGGGAGCGGCTGTCGACGTCGAGCTTGGTGAAGATGTGCGCGAGGTGGCTCTTCACGGTGGCCTCGGTGACGAAGAGGGTGCGCGCGATCTCCTTGTTGGTCGCGCCCCTGGCGAGGTGCCGCAGCACCTCGATCTCGCGATCGGTGAGCCGCGGCAGCGGGCTGCGCATGCCCTTGAGCACCCGGGTGGCCAGGTCCGGAGCGAGGACCATGTCGCCGGCGGCGGCGCGGTGGATGCCCTGGACGATGACCTCGGGGTCGACGTCCTTGAGGAGGTAGCCGGCGGCGCCCGCCTCGATCGCGCCGAGCACCTCGGCGTCGCGGTCGAAGGTGGTCAGGATCAGGACGGCCGGCGCGGGGTTGAGGGCACGGAGCGCGATCGTGGTCCGGATGCCGTCGATCCCGCTCCCCAGACGCAGGTCGCACAGCACGACGTCGGGATGGAGGTGACCGGCGAGGGTGATCGCCTCCTCGCCGGTGGCGGCCTCCCCGACGACGGTCAGGGCGTCGCCGGCCTCGATCACGGCGCGCAGGCCGCTGCGTACGACCGGGTGGTCGTCGACGAGGAGCACCGTGGTCATCGCGGCCCCTCGATGTGGATCGGGAGATGCGCGGAGACCGCGGTGCCCTCACCGGGCGTGCTCTCCACGTCGAGACCGCCACCGAGCTCGCGAAGGCGAGCCCGCATGAAACGCAGGCCATAGCTGGACGAGCCGGCATCGGCGTCCTGCTCCCAGGCGGCGACATCGAACCCGTCGCCATCGTCGCTGATGTCCATACGCACCGAGTCACCGTCGTCGATCAGCGTGACCACGACCCGGGTCGCCCCGGCGTGGAGACGTACGTTGGAGAGGGCCGACTGAGCGGTGCGGAGCAGCGCGACCTCGACCTCGGTCCGCAGCAGCGGGAGCGTGTCGTCGACATGGAGCTCGACGTGCAGCCCCGCCTCGTCCTTCGTGCGGTCGAGCATGCGCCGGAGCGCCGAGGCGAGCGCGGCGTCCTCGAGCTCGGCCGGTGCCAGGGCCTCGACGATCCGGCGTACGTCCGCGAGGCTGTCGCCCGCCAGCGCCTCGACCTGCGCGAAGGTGCGCGAGGACTCCGGGTCCGTGGTGCGGTTGCCTCCGGCGTGGGTGAGGAGCCGGATCGAGGAGAGCGCCTGCGCGATGGTGTCGTGGATGTCTCGCGAGATACGGGTGCGTTCGGCGATCGCTCCGGAGTGGCGCTGGGCGAGCAGGAGCTCGTCCTGCAGCTCGGCCATCTCCTGCTGAGCCCTCCGCAACGAGGTCACCAGCCGTTCTCGCTCGGCGGCGTCGCGGAGGAGCTGCAGGTATCCGCGGGAGATACCGAACGCGAAGATGCCGCCGATGAGCGGTCCGAAGACGTCCGCGTAGCTGGTCGTGCCACGGTGCAGGATCGGGGCCACGACCACCACCACGAGGATCGCCGCCGAGAAGACCAGGCCCCAGCGCAGCGGCAGCAGGTGGCCGGCGAGCAGCCACAGCAGGAACGCGAGCCAGACGAACTCGTCCGAGACCGCGACCGCGGCGACCCAGATCACCGCGAAGCCGAGCAGCCACCACACCGGGAGCCGCCGCGAGTCAGTCCTGACCGGCAGGATCGTGCCGGCGGTGTGCCACCCGAGGATCGCCAGGCCCGAGACGACCGCGGCAGGAAGCGCCACCCCCTCGCCGATCGCCCTGCTGACTCCGATCGCCGTCAGCACGACCGCGATGACGTGCTGCCCGATCTCCATCGCCCGCACCGTCGAGGCGGCAGGGGTCGGGTGCGAGGCGCCGGGCCGCCTCAGCGGCACGTGTACGACACTCATGTGCTCGATTCTCCCCCGGCCCGCAGTCGTCCCGGCCACCAGATGCGGTCGCCCGCCAGGGCGAAGATCGCCGGCACGATCACCGTACGCACCACCAGGGTGTCCACGAGCACGCCCACACCGACGATCAGGCCCAGCTGTCCGAGAGTGACCAGCGGCAGCACACCGAGGGCGGCGAAGACCCCGGCGAGGACGATGCCGGCGCTGGTGATCACACCGCCGGTGTGGGCGACCGCCTCGACCACGCCCTTTCGGGTGCCGAGTTGCGCCGCCTCGGCACGCGCCCGGTGGACGAGGAAGATCGTGTAGTCGATCCCCAGCGCGACCAGGAACAGGAATGCCAGGATCGGCACCTGCAGGTCGAGCGCCTGCTGATCGAACAGCACCCGGCTCAGCCAGGAGCCGGCGCCGATCGCGGCGACCGCGCTGGCGAGGTTCACCAGGAGCAGCAGTCCGGGCGCCACCAGCGAACGCAGCAGGACCAGGAGCACGAGGAAGCTCACCGCGAGCACCAGCGGCGCGATCACCAACAGATCGCGCTCGCTCCCCTCGGCGGCGTCCAGCTCGGTCGCGACCGCACCGCCGACGAGTGCGTCCGCGCCCGCGATCGGGCGGACCGCCTCCCGCAGGGAAGTGATCTGGTCGAGACTCCGCTCGGTGCCGGGCGAGTAGTCGCTGGTCACCATGATCTTCGTCAGGGACCCGTCGTCGGTGACTCCGGCCGGCTGGACGCGCACCACGCCCTCCACTTCACCCGCGACCGAGGCCACCTCGGCGGCGGCCTCGGTGTCGGCGAGGATGTAGACCGGCTGGGCCTCGCCGGGCGGGAAGTGCGCCGAGAGCGTCTCCAGCCCGGCGGCCGACTCGGACTGCACCCGGAACTTCTCGATCTGATCGAGCCCGACCGACGTACCGGAGAGGCCGGAGGCCATCACCGCGAGCAGCACGAGCCCGCCCAGCAGGCTCGCCACCGGACGCTTCACCACCCGCGAAGCGACCGCGCGCCAGACCCCGCCCTGGTCACGTGACTCACCCGGACGAGGGACGAACGGCCAGAACAGTCGCCGCCCGCACACCGCCAGGGCCGGCGGCAGCACGAACAGCACCGCGACCAGGGCGATGAGCAGACCGATCGCCGCGGGCACCCCCAGCCCGCGGGTCATCGGGATGGTGGCCAGGACCAGAGTCAGCAGGGCGAGCACCACCGTCAGGTTGGAGGCGAGGATCGCGAGCACCGTCCTCCGCCAGGCCGTGCTCAGCGCCAGCCGGTCGTCCTCGGTCCGCTGCAGCTCCTCCCGGTATCGCGAGATCAGCAGCAGCGCGTAGTTGGTCCCCGCGCCGAACACGAGAACGCTGACCACGCCGGCGTCGAACCCGAAGTCCCACAGCGCTCCCGCCGCCGCGGTGACCCGCCCGGCCAGCGCGTCGGCGAGGGCGACCACGACCAGCGGGATCAGCCACAGCACCGGCGAGCGGTAGGTGAGGATCAGCAGCACCGCCACGATCAGGACCGTCACCAGCAGCAGCGTGAAGTCGGCGCCGTCGAAGGCAGCGGCCGCATCGGCACCGAACGCCGGCCCGCCCGTCACCTGCAGCACCAGCCCGTCGAGAGCCTGCGCCGCGACATCGGCCCGCAGCGCCTTGATCACCCTCGCCGTCTCGGCGTTGTCGGCGCCGACCGTGATCGGGACGGCGAGAGCCGCGGCCTTCCCGTCCTCGCTGAGCATCGGGCCGGCGGAGTCGGGCGCGGCCTGCGCACCGACCTGGACGCCGAGCCGTTCGAGACCGTCGAGATCGCCTCCCGAGAGGACACCGTCGTCCTCGCGGGAGGCGACGACGAGCACCGACTCACGATCCGCACCGGGGAACTCCTCCAGCAGCTCGCTCACCCGCGTCGACTCCGACCCCGCCGGCGCCTGCCCGGTCCGCGACGGGGCCTCCGCCCCGGCGAAGGCCCCGAAGAGCACCCCCATCACGACCACCGCGAGGCCGAGCGCCACCCAGGCCCCACGGCGGGAGGTCAACCTGTCTGCGAGATGCGGACGAGCACCCGACCGCGTACGAACCAGAGAATCTGCCATGCCGACAACTCCACCAGCGGCGGCGCCTCAGATCATCGCGAGCAGGACTGAACCAGGAATCATCCATTTGGCTGATGCCGGCGGGGCCGGAGCGGTCAGGTGCCGGCCACCGAAGGCTTGACCGCGAGCACCGGGCAGGTGGCGTCGAGCAGGATCCGCTGGGCGGTGCTGCCGAAGACCAGCTTGCCGACCGGCGTCCGCGCTCGCAGGCCCAGGACGACCAGGCGCGCGTCGAGCCGCTGGGAGACCTGGATGACGGTGTCGCTGGGGTCACCCAGGTCTCCGCGCTCGACCTCGACCCGGCCGGCGAGCTCCGGCCACCGACCTTCGAGCTCCTCGACCTCGGGGACCCGCTCGCCGCGCACGGCGGGCACGATGACCACGGTCTCTCCCTCTCGGGACTCGGCGACCGCGGCCGTGACGGCGGCGTGTCCGGGCGGGGTGTCGGCGTAGGCGACGACGATGGTCATCGGCGTTCCTTTCGATGGGGCGTGGACGGGCGAGAGGTCGGCGCGATCACTGCAGCAGTCCCATCGGCAGGTCGACCGGAAGCAGCGACGGCAGGGCCAGCAGCACCGCGCCCAGGACGAGGGTGTAGATGATCGCCGTACGCGGCCGGGTGCGGGCTGCGTACAGGAGGAACACCGGGGTGAACACCAGGGTCGCCGCGAGGTAGCCCCCGAGCATGACGAGGACCAGGAACCCTGCCATCGCGACAAAGGTGCGCATGGCGATCACCAGGTCGTGACGCCGAGCCAGGGCCCGGGCGTCGACCGCGTGGTCCACACGGGTGGCGACCATCGTGGCACCGGACCCACCCGTCGGCTCGAGGCCGTCATCGACCGTGTCGCGCCGGGTGACCTGCCGCCTCGCGCGCAGCTCCTGCCAGGTCAGGATGAGTGCCGCAGCCAGGCCGCCGACGGCCACGAGTCGCGGCATCAGCGCGGCCTCCGCGGAGAACGACCCACTCACCCACAGCGCGCCGGCGAAGACCAGCACCGCGACGATGGCGACCGCGAGGGACCAGGGCGTACGGGCCAGCGAACCCTCGAGCTCGTCGCCGTCCTGGTCGTCGTTCTCGTGCTCGTCCCGGTGGCCGTCGTCGGCAGCCCCCGAGGCTCGCCGAAGCCTCTTGATCAGGGACCACGCCAGCGGCACGATCAGCAGCGCGGCGAAGACGAGCACGCCGGGTCGCGCGACCCAGGAGGCACCGTCGTACAGGCTGGCGGTCAGGTAGTAGTAGCGCTCCATCGGGATGGCCAGGACGAAGCCGATCAGGAACGGAGCCCGCGGCATCCCGGTGGCCTTGAGGAAGAAGCCGACCACGCCGAGCGCGACCATCACCCACAGGTCGCCGATCTGGCCACCCTCCTGGAACGCGCCCAGGAGCATCACCACGAGGAGACCCGGCCCGAGCACGGCGAAGGGCACCTTGGTGAGCTTGGCGAGCGAGCCGGTGGCCAGGAAGCAGAGGAAAGCTCCGGCGACCGAGGCGATCGCGAACGCCCACACGATCAGGTACATGAGGTCGAGATGGTCGGTGACGATCGCCGGCCCCGGCTGGATGCCGTACGTCAACAGCATCCCGAGCAGCATCGCCGACGGCACGCCGCCGGGGATGCCGAAGAGGAAGGTCGGGATCAGGTCGCCGGCCTCGACGGAGTTGTTGGCGCTCTCCGGACCGACGATGCCACGGGGGTCGCCCTTGCCGAACTTCCGCTTGTCCTTGGCGGTGGCCACGGCCTGCCCGTAGGCGAGCCAGGTGCCGGCGGTGGCGCCGACGCCGGGCAGTACGCCGGCCCAGATGCCGATCAGTGCGCCTCGGATGACATGAGTCCAGTGGGTCAGCCACTCGCGGATGCCGGATCCCCAGCCGCCGGTGAGCTCCACCGGCTTCTCGGTGACTCGTCGCTGACCGACCCGGCTGGCGATCTCGGCGAGCCCGAACACACCCAGTGCGACCGCGACCAGTGAGATGCCGTCGCTGAGGAACAGCGACCCGAAGAAGAACCGCTCCTCGGCGGTCGTGGGCGAGGTGCCGACGAGACCGAGCAGAAGTCCGAGCAGGCCGGCGGTCAGGCCCTTGACGACGTTGCCGCGCGAGAGCACGGCTGCGAGCGAGACCCCGAGGATGGTCAGCATGAAGAGTTCCGGGCTGCCGAAAGACAGCACCAGGGGCCGGGCCAGCGGAATCGCGAGGGTGAGCCCGACCGCTCCGATCAGGCCGCCGGCCATCGAGGAGAGGAAGGCGAGCGACAGGGCGCGTTTGGCCTGTCCTTGTCGCGCCATCGAGTAGCCGTCGAGCATCGTCACGCTCGCCGAGGCGGAGCCGGGCGCGCCGAGCAGGACGGCGGCGACCGTGTCCGAGGTGTGCACCACCGCCAGTGCTCCGATGAGCATCGCGAGTGCGGGTTCGGGTTCCATGCCGAACGTGATCGGAAGGAGGATCGCCACCGCGCCGGTGCCGCCGAGACCCGGGATCAGGCCGATGACCAGACCGGCCACCACGCCGACGGCGAGCATCATGAGGAGCGAGGGATCGGCCAGGGAGGCCAGGGCAGAGAAGGCTGCGTCAGTCATGTGTCTGCCCTCAGTCGATCGTGATGTCGTAGTCGGTCTCGAGCAGCTCGAGGACGTCCTGGCGGACGCTCTCGTCCACCTGGTACGCCTCGCCGATCCGCTCGGGGAGGTCGGGTGAGGCGTCGAGCGGATAGCCACCGAGCACCTCGGCGGCGGACTTCTGGAACGCGGGATCGGCACCCATGTCGTCGGCCGTCGAGCGCAGCAGCTCGACCGCCTCGTCCGGTGTGTCCTCGGGCACCCAGAGTGCCTTCTGGTAGGTGTAGGTCAGCGCCAGGATGGCGCGGTAGGTCTCCAGCGCCTCGGGATCCGGCTGCTTGCCATGGAGCTTCTCGTACGCCTCGACGACGGTCGGCAGGTCCGGGAAGTTGGGATCGCGCACGATCTCGCCGTCCTCGTTGACCTGCCCCAGCGAGAAGAGCGGCACCGCGGTGCCGTCCTCGACCAGCGGCTCGACCGCGGGCTCGTACGACGAGGTCGTCTGGTAGTCGATGTCGACCTCGCCGCGCTGGAGCGCGAGGTTGACCGGCCCCCGGCCCTCGAAGCCGAAGGTCGAGTCGATGTCGGCGGAGAGCAGGTCGAAGGCCAGCATCGTCGTGAGGTCGAGGCTGGTGGCCGCGATGCCCCCGAAGATGAGTGGCTTGTCCCGGTCGACCAGGTCCTCGATGCCATGCACCCCGGCGCCGGTCCGGGCGTAGACCACCGCGCCGGTGCCGTTGGCCAGAATGGGACGGAGGTCGTTGAAGTCGTAGCGCACGGACGGCATGTCGAGGAGGTATGGCACCACCGTCGAGGCGGTGCTGACCAGCACCTCGGTGCCGTCGGTCTTCGCCGAGGTCATGAAGTGGTTGGTGCCCAGGATCCCCTCGCCGCCGTCGTCGTTGACCGGAGCCAGGCCCGGGGAGCCGGGCACCGCCTCGGTCAGCTCGGCTCCGACGAACCGGGCCCAGGTGTCCGTGCCACCACCCTCGGCCAGCGGGATCATCATCTCGACGGTCTCACCCGAGTAGTCGCCGTCGGCCGTGGAGGCGGCCGGGTTCAGGAAGTCCCCGCCCAGGACGGAGACGCCCACCGCCAACGCGGTGAAGCCGGCGAGGACGGCTCCGGCGAGTCGTGGAGTCGGCGCAGGCCGCTCCGGCGGCTCCTGCGGTGGACTGGTGTCCTCGTCTCCTGCCGTGGTCAGGTCCTCTTCGTCGAGGTGCTGAGTCATGAATTCCTCCAGGTGAAGCGAGCCCCACACGGGCTTCCCGTGTCAAGGGGTTGGATGGTTAAGCCGAGACGGACGGCAGCAGCGGCGGATCCGGCAGCACGACGGATCCGTGGGCGAGACGGCGGTAGGTGCGTACGACGCCGACGACGGGGACGCCGTCGTGCTCCTCGGCGAAGGTGCTCACGCTGCCCGCGGGAGTTCCGATTCGCAGGCCGGTGGCGGGCCGCCCTGCCGGGACGAGGTCGTGAACCACGGTGCCGGGCGCGTCGGCGGCCAGGGTCAGCGCCACCGAGCCGGTCACCGGGACCGCCGGGTGGAAGCGCCCCATCGACAGCATCCGGACGGTCAGGTCGGTGCTCTCCTCGCTCGCCGGATCGGGAGCGGAGACGAGCGCGAGCTTCGGGACGGCCCGGGCGACGGCATCCGGAGTCGGAGCGAGCCCCATCAGGACGCCAGCTTCCCGGCGTACGGCATCGAGGCGGGCCAGGAGGCCGGGCACCAGATCGAGCTCGGCGATGTCCTCCTCGCCGCGCACACCGAAGTCGGCGGCGTTGGCCGCGACGACCGGCGCGCCCGCGTCGATCAGCGTGACGGTCACCCCGCCCACGGCCTCCGGCAGGACGTCGCGCTGATGACCCGTCGGAAAGAGCTGTCCGGTGCTCCGGCCCGCCGGGTCGACGAAGCCCATCCGCACCGGAGCGCCGAGGAAGGGAACGCCGGGGATGGCCTCGGAGGCGTCCTCGTCGAGTACGCCTCCCGGGGTCGGCACCCGCTGCACGATGAGCTGGTCGGTGTTGGTGTTGAGGACCCGGACGGCCGTCTCCGGCGTGCCGGTGCGCACCCATCCTTCGCGGATCGCGAACGACGCGACCACGGCGGAGCAGTTGCCGCAGTTGCTCCCCCAGTCGACCTTGGCCTCCTCGATGCCGACCTGGGCGAACGTGTACTCCACATCCACCCCGGACGCCTCCGAAGGGGCGAGGATGACCGCCTTGCTCGTGGTGGACGTACCGCCGCCGACGCCATCGACCTGGCGATGGTCAGGGCTGCCGTAGATCCGCAGCAGCACCTCGTCGACGGACAGGTCCGGAACCTTCAGGTCGTCGCGACGGAAGACCCAGCACTTGCTGGTGCCACCCCGCATCCAAGTCGCGGCGATCTCGCGCATATTGCCTCCTGGGCCGAGTCGTCCGGGCGTTCCGGACGCACTCAGACTGGAGGCGGGTGACGTGTAGCACAATCACGAATCTGCACACGACCATGAAGCAGAACTGCACGCTCAACTCGGGCGTGTGCGCCGACCCGGGACGACGTGCGGCTGAAGCAGCGCTGCATGCCCCTTCATGGCGATGTAGCGCGACTTCATGCAGACTGGGGCCGTGCTCGACATCAAACGGCTGCAGATCCTGTTGGCGATCGTGGAGGAAGGGTCAGTGACCAGCGCGGCCGCGGCGCTGGGCTATACACCCTCGGCGATCTCGCAGCAGCTGCTCAGGCTCGAGCGCGAGGCCGGGCAGCCGCTCCTCGACCGCCATGCGCGGGGCATGACGCCGACGGACGCCGGCCTCGTGCTCGCCACCCACGCCCGCAAGGTCCTGCGCCAGCTGGCCGCGGCCGAGTCGGACCTCGCCGACATCGCCGGCGTACGTCGCGGCAGCGTCACCCTGGGCACATTTCCCACCATCGGCAGCTCTTTCCTGCCTCTGGCCGTCCGCCGCTACCGCGAGCTCTACCCCAACATCGCGCTGACCATCCACAGCGGCCGCGAAGACGATCTCGTGCGCATGCTGGAGGAGGGCAAGGTCGCCATGTCCCTGCTGTGGGACTACGCCTGGGAGCGGGTCGACAACGATGAGCTGGTGCTGACCGAGCTCTTCACCGACCCCACCGTGCTTCTCGTCGGCGCCACCCACCGCCTGGCCCGGCGGCGTACGGTCCGGATGGCCGACCTCGCCGAGGAGCCCTGGATCATCCGCGCGGGAGGACACCCGGTCGTCGAGGTGCTGCAGCGGAGCGCCGTCGCCGCGGGTTTCAACCCGACCATCGCGTTCCAGGCCAACGACTACCAGGAGGCCCAGGCCATGGTCAGCGTCGGACTGGGCATCGCGCTCGCTCCCAGAACGGCCACCGTCAACCAGCATCCCGACGTACGCGTCATCTCCCTCGGCGACTCCGCGCCGCCCCGGCGCGTGCTCGTCGCCCACCGGACGGGTCGAGTCCGAAGCGCTGCCGAGCTCGCCCTGCACGACGTGCTGGTGGAGACCTCGTCGACCTACTCCTGATCAGCCGCCCAGAGGTCGCAGGCCGATCTCGGTCAGTCGCCGCCCCCGCCGCCGGAGCAGGTCCTGGAAGGCGGCGGCGAGCGTCGACGGACGGCGGTCGAGCCAGCAGGCACCGATGTGACGTACGGCCTCCGGATTCGTCAACGGGACCTCGACGCAGCCCGCGGCGCCGTGCGGGTCGCGGGGTGCCAGGCTCACCCCGAGTCCGGCCGAGACGAGTCCCCGGAGGGTGGCGAGGTCGTCGCCCTCGAAGCCGACCGTCGGCGTGACGCCGCTGGCCTCAGCGAGACCCTCGAGCAGCGTACGCATCCCATAACCGCGCTTCATGCAGATGAACGTCTCCGCTCCGGCCTCCTCGAAGCTCACCCGGGCGCGTGTCGCCAGGCGGTGTCCTGTCGGTACGACCAGGACCAGGGGCTCGGTGTGCAGCCGCCACTGGCGCATGCCGGAGCCCTCCTCGAGCGGCGAGATCAGCGCGACCTCGGCGGTGCCGTCGGTGACCGCCTCCAGGCACCGCGGACGCGAGGTCTGGATCAGGTCGACCGATGTGCCCGGATGCTCCTGCAGGAAGGCCTTCACCAGCGCCGGTACGACCCGCTCGCCGAGGGTGCTCTGGAACGCGAGGGCGATCCGTCCGCGGGCGCCTGACTCCTGTGCCTGCACCGCCTCGATGCCTGCAGTGGCCGCCGCGACCGCGGCGGCGGCGTGCGGGGCCAGCGCCTCCCCCGCCCTGGTGAGCCGCAGCCCTCGCCCGTGTCTCTCGACCACGTCCACGCCGAGCTCTCGACCGAGGCGCGCGAGCATGCGGCTCACCGTGGGCTGCGGCATCTGCAGCAGATCGGCGGCAGCGTGCGTCTGCCCCGTCTCGGCCAGGGCCACGAGGGCCGGGAGCATCGGGAGGACGTTTCGTGCGGTGGCATCCACACTCGACATACTATGCGAATTCGCATTGCTCGTGGGTCACTGATGCATTGGACGCACAGTTTCGGGCTCCTTAGCGTGACGAGGGTGAGCGATCAGGCTGCGACCGACCCGGGACATCGACGCGTGCTGGTCGCGCTGGTCGCGATCGGGATGACGACGTTCGTGCAGCTCTACTATCCTCAGGCGCTGATCCCGGCGATCAGCCGTGACTTCGCGGTCGATGCCTCCCAGGCCGCCCTGACCGTCTCCGGGGCGACGATCGGCCTCGCCGTCGCCGCACTCGGCTGGTCGTGGGTCGCAAACCGGATCGGCCGAGCCAGGGCGATGACGATCGCCATCGTCGCCGCGGCGGCCATAGGGCTGGCCCTCCCGTTCGTGACCTCGTTCCCCGTCCTCATCCTCCTTCGCATCGCACAGGGCATCGCCCTGGGCGGCACCCCCGCGCTCGCCCTCGCCTACCTCAGCGAGCAAGTCAGCCGACGCGACGCGATGGCCGCGGGCGCGACGTACATCTCCGGCACGGTCGTCGGCGGCCTGGTCGGGCGGCTGATCGCCGCTCCGATCGCCGACGTGAGCGACTGGCGCGTGGCGGCGCTCGTGGCCGGATGCGTCAGCGCGCTCGGCGCCGGCGTCGCAGTCACCACCTTGCCGCGCGAGCGCCGCGACCGACTCAGCCCCGCGACAGCACGGCCACGACCAGCCGGCGTGTGGCCCGGGATGGTCGCCAACCTCACCAACCCCGGCCAGCTCGCCCTCTACGCACAGGCGTTCTTCCTGATGGGCGCACAGGTGGCCGTCTTCAACTACCTCGGCTACCGCCTCGAGCTGGAGCCGTTCTCATTGCCGCCGGCGCTGACGGCGGTGATCTTCCTGGCCGGCCTCTCCGGTGCCGTCTCGGCCCGGCTCGCAGCCACCCTCGCCGGACGCTTCGGCCGCAGACGCGTACTCCTCGCCTCGTCGCTGACCATGGTCGCCGGAGCCGCATCGACGATCCCCGACCGACTGCCCTCGGTCCTGATCGGACTGCTGCTCTTCACCACTGCCTACTTCTCGGCACATTCGATCGCGTCAGGCTGGGTGGGCCCGATGGCGACCACCGGGATCGCCCAGGCCACCTCGCTCTACACGCTGTTCTACTACGCGGGCTCCAGCCTCTTCGGCTGGCTCGGCGGCCTCGCCTTCGCGGCCGGCTGGACCGGCACCGCGAGCATGGTCATCGCGATCACCCTCATCGCGTTCGCCGCCGCCCGCGCGCTCCTGCCCCACCTCGCCGAGCCGACTAGAGCCAAGAGTCGACGGCCCCAGCCCGAATGACGTGACGCAGGTGCCGTTTCGGCGCGGTGAGGATCCTGATGTCCTCCCCAGGATCGCCATCCAGCACAAGCAGGTCTGCGAGAGCGCCCTGCTCGAGGGTGCCGATCTCGCCCTCCATGCCGAGGAGGCGCGCCGCGACACTCGTTGCACTGCGGATGACGTCCATGACCGGTTGGACACGAGCACGGATGGCGAACTCGTCGAGCTGGCGCACTTGAAGGTCTCCGAGCAGATCGCTTCCGTAGACCAGATTCACTCCTGCCCGGTGTGCCTGCTCCAGAGCATCGATCGCGGCCGATCGCACCTCATCCAGCTTTCGCAGCGACCCGCCTGACAGACCGGATCCCGCGCCGGCCTCGTACATCGCCTCGTACGTGATGATGGTCGGTACGAGGAAGGCGTCCCGTTCGACGAGCAGCCGGATGGACTCCTCATCGATGAGGTTGCCGTGCTCCACGCATCGCACCCCTTCCCGCAACGCCTGGTTCACCGCCCGCGGATGGTAGGCATGCACGGTGACGTATCGGTTGTGGTTCTCCGCCTCGACGACGGCCGCGCGGATCTCCTCCGCCGTGTACTGAACCGCGGAGATCTCGTCTGTCGGGGACGCGACTCCTCCGGAGACGACGAGCTTGAGGTGGTGGGCGCCCTTGCGGAACTCGTCGCGAGCAGCGTGCCGCACGGCGTCCACTCCGTCGGCGATCCGTCCGAAGTCCGGCTTCAGCTGACAGCAAGGCTGCGACTCGTCGATGAGCGGACGAAAGTCGCCGTGCCCGCCCGTCTGGGAGAGCGCCTTGCCGCCGAAGATCAGGCGTGGCCCGGGGGCCAACCCCTCATCCAGTGCACGTGCCATGCCGTAGTCGGCACCACCGACATCACGCACGGTGGTGAATCCGCGTCGGAGCATGTCGCCCGCGGAACGCAACGCCCTCACCGTCGTGTAGCCAGGCGTCCAGCCGGCACGATCGGCATGATCCGTCGACGTGACCGTGATGTGTACGTGCGCGTCCACGAGACCGGGCATCACGGTGCCGCCTTCGGCATCGATGACGCGCGCATCGCCATGCGGCGTCGGCGGCTTCCCTACCCCACTGTCAGCGATCCTCCCGTCGGCGATGTCGATCCACGCATCTGCTCGACGCTCACCCGTGGCGGGCTCGAGGGTATGGGCATTGATGATCCGGGTACGCATGGATCCTTCTCCTTCAGGCAACTCGAGGTACGTCTTCGTTCAGGCTGCGACCCGACGTTCGCTCACCGAAGATCACGACCACGGCCACCGCCACCGCCAGTGCGACGACGAGCGCCAGGAACACGTTGACCCATCCGACGCGAGCGAAGAGGTAGCCGATCACGATCGGCGCGGCGATCGCTCCGACCCGGCCGACGGCGGAGGCGACGCCCATCGCCGTGGCGCGCACTGCCGTCGGATAGAGCTCTGCCGTGTAGGTGTAGTAGATCCCGGCCGCGCCGTTGGCGAACGCCGCCAGCACCGCAGAGCCGAGGACGAGGACCCAGGTGTGCTCGGCAAATGCCACCACGAGCGCGCCCGCCGTAGCACCGAGCGCGTAGATGGCGAGGAGCCACTTCCGCTCGATCTTGTCGATCAGCAGGCTCGCGACGTAGTAACCGGGGAGCTGCGCAACAGAGGTGATGAGGGCGACCAGGAACGAGTTCGTCAGCGTGAGCCCCTTCTCGATCACGAGAAGAGACGGGAGCCACGCGGAGAACCCGTAGTTCACGCCCGTGAAGATGAACCAGAGCAACCAGATCACCGCTGTCGTCCGGGCCAGGGGCCCCTTCCACAGCGCGAGCAGCTGGGACAGCGCGCCGCGCCTGGCGACCGACCGAGGTGCCTCGAGCACACCGCCTCCCACCGGGGCGCCGGCTCAACGGCCAGCGACGCGGCCATCAGCGGATCGACGCCGCTGCGACGCTCGATGTCCTCGATCACCGCAGTCGCCTCATCGACGCGGCCCTTGGACAGCAGGTAACGCGGTGACTCGGGCAGTGAGCGCCGCCACCACAGCAGCAGGAGCACCGGCAGCGCCGCGACGACAGCGGCGATGCGCCACCCGATCTCCGGGTTGGGAGAGATGATGATCGGGGCAGCGACCCCCGCGAGGATGTAGCCGAACGCGAGGAACCCGACGGTCCTGGTGACGAACTTGCCGCGTACGCGAGCGGGAAGGAACTCGGAGATGTACGGAGCGATCAGAGCCGTCTCGGCTCCAATGCCGACCCCGGCCAAGGCGCGCCAGATGAAGAGCTCCGGCACCGAGCCAGCCGTCCCCATCAGCAAGCTGCATGCACAGAAGATGAGCAGCGCTGTCATCAACAGCTTGCGTCGACCGAACCGATCGGCGAGCACTCCAGCGACCAACGCGCCGACCAGATACCCGAAGAAGATCGATGACAACAGCCATCCCGAGACAGAGGCGGGAATGGCCCAGATGACGATGAGCGCGGAGAGCGCATAGCCCATCAAAGCCCCGTCGAAGGAATCGAAGGTGTAGCCGAGTCCGCCCATCATCATGAGGCGCCGATGCGGCCGCCCCGGCTCCAGGTTGTCCAGCCTTGAAAGCAATGCGTCATGTTGCGCGGCAGTTCCGCCGAAGTTTGTGGTCATGAAGACCTCCATTGCACTAGATCGTGAATGCAACGTTAGATGCACTAATGTGGTCTATGCAACACTTAGTGCATGACTTTGCTTACGGTCCTCAGCCTCCACGTCCCTCACGATCGCCGAGACGACATCGTCAACCACTACCTGGCGGCCGACATCCTCCGCGTCTCCGGCGCGGTGTCGGCGAAGCTGTGCGTCGATCCGAACGACCCCGGAGCAGTGGTCGTCATCGCGGAGTGGCCGGACCCCTCTGCGTACGAGGCATGGCAGGCTGCACCAGAGCGAGACGAGTTCTCGCGACGAATCCTGGCAATCGCGGGCAACGACGTGACGGCAACCACCGATGCGCTTCACCTTGTCGCTTCGACATGAGATCGATGCCGCACCCGATAAGAGAGGCACTCCGGAGTGACAGTCGAGAGGATGCTCGCAGCGCGAGCAGGACGTGCCGGTCTCGGCTCTCAGGCCGAGCGGGTGGTGCAGCTTCTGACGCAGATGCCGCAGTTCGGCTCCTACGCTTCCGCACGCGAGGTGGCCGAGCGCGCCGGCGTCAACGTCTCGACTGTCGTACGGACGGCACAGCAGCTCGACTTCGACGGCTGGAGCGATCTGCGATCGGCGCTTCGTGCGGAGTACCTCGACTCGCTGGTCGCAACCGACCCCAAGAGCCGCGACCTCTCGAACGATGTCGCCGCCCGGATGCTGCGGCAGGACACAGCAAACCTCGCAGCCGTCGCCTCACCGACGAACCTCGCAGCCATCAACAGGATCGCCGAGGCCATCCGAACCGCCCGCCGCACAGTCGTGATCACCACCGGGTCGGGCGCCGGACCGGCACAGGTGCTCAGCTATCTCGCCTCGATCTACGGCTATGACATCCGGCTCGCAACGGGACCCGCCACATCGCAGGCCGTGTCCGTGTCGCAGATGGAGGAGGGAGACTGTCTCGTCGTCCTCAACGTCTGGCGCCTCACTCGGGCACTGCGCGGGCTGACCCAGCTAGGACACGCAAGGGGCGCAACCGTCGCCGTCCTCACCGACCTGCAGTCGTCGCCGCTCAACGCCAGCGCCGACCACGTCGTGATCACCCCGATCGAGGGAGTCGAACGAACCCCGTCGCTGACCGCGATGGTCGCCGTCGTGCACGCGATCCTCGCCCAGCTCGAGCAGTCGGCCGGGCGCAGCTCCGCCGGCCTCATCGAGCAGGCCTGGGAAGCACTCGACCTGATGGACGATCAGCCTTGAGGACCGTAGGGACGCAGCAGACGCTGCGTCATCTCGCGGAACGCGGTGAGGTCGGCCTGGGACCTCTCGTCATCGACCGGCAGCGGCCAGCTCGACAGCTTCACGCCGACGAAGTCCCGCGCCCGGTCGACGTACACCATCTGACCGTGGATGCCGAAGCACAGCACGACGTCGCCACCCGCGGCCGGGGACCAGAACTGGCCACGATAGCTGCCACCGGGAAGGCCGTAGTCGTGCTCGGCGTCCGCGAAGGCCATGGCCGATTCGGCACCACCGCGGAACAGGTCGTCGATCCACGCGGCAGGCACGACCTGCTCCCCCGTGAGCGACCGGCCACCTGAGGCGACCAGCGCGCCGAACCGGGCGAGGTCGCGCAGCGTGGCGCAGATGCCGCCGTCGAACATGGCGGTGCCGGCGCCGTCGACGGTGACGAAGGCGTCGTGCTCGGCTCCGATCCGTGACCAGAGCAGGTCCGAGGCCAGGTCGGCGAAGGGGACGCCGCCGGCCGCCGCCTCGCAGACCAGGCCGAGGGCGTCGGTGATGGCGCTGCTGTACGCGAAGGCACCGCCGTGGGGGCGATCGCTGCGCAGCTCGGCCAGGAACGCGCGCAGGTTCGCGGGCGATGACGCGCCACGTGCGGCCCAGCCGACCGCCTCGTCGAGGCGGCGTACCTCGGAGGTCGGGTCCAGGTAGTCCTCAGAGAAGTGGATGCCGACGCGCATGTCGAGCAGGTGGCGCACCGTCGCACCGGCCCAGCCTGAACCGGCCAGGTCGGGGAGGTACGACGTCACGGGCCGGTCCTCGTCGAGCCGGCCGTCGCCCACGAGGATCCCCGCCACGAGTCCGACGACCGACTTGCTCACGGACATGAGCAGGTGTCGCGTGTCCGGGCCCATCGTGCCGACGTACTGCTCGGCCACCACCGTCCCGCGGTGCACGATGAGCCAGGCGTCGGTGTCCTGCGCCGGCATGGAGAGCACCGGCTGATCGACGTCGCACGGACGCAGCGGCGCGGCGGCGCCCTCGCCCCTGGCGATGACCGCCACCGGGAACAGGTCATCCATGTGCTGGAAGGCCCAGCGCAGCTGCGGGTGCGTCTGCCAGCTGGCGACAGTCACTTCCGTCATCGAGTGTCCATGCGGTGGGTGATCCGCCCGCTGGAGACGGTGAGCCGGATCGGTGCGGCGGCGAGCTCATCTGCCGGCGCCTCGACCGGGTCCACGACGAACGCGGTGAGGTCGGCCCGGTGCCCGACGGCGATGCTTCCGGTGATGCCCTCGGTGCCGTCGGCCAGCGCCGCGTGGGTGGTCATCCCCTCGAGGGCCATCAGCCCGGTGAGGGCCTGGTCGGGAGTGATCGGCGTGTCGCCGCTCCCCGGGCGGCGGCGCAGTTGCGCGAAGGCGAGCACCTCGCGGGCGTCGTACGACGCGATGGGCCAGTCCGAGCCGAGCACCAGGGTGCCTCCGGCGTCACGTACGTCCCGGCAGGGCCAGGCGCGCGCGGCCCGCTCGGGACCCAGCCGGGTCGACCACTCGTCGGTGTGGTCGGCCCGGGCGTAGCCGGTGTGCGAGGGTTGCATCGAGGCGACGAGTCCCGCGCCGACCACCCGCCGGACGTCCGCCAGCGGCAGCGTCTCGAGGTGCTCCACCCGGTGCCGGACACCCCCGGTGTCGACGCCGGCCAGGGACTCGACGATGTGGCGCACGCCGGCGTCCCCAATGGCGTGGGTCGCCGTCTGGACCCGGTCGGAGGCGAAGTGCCGGACTGCCCGGGTGTAGGAGGCCGGATCGCGCCAGAACGCGTCGGTCCCCTGCCCGTGGCAGTCGGCGTGGCCCAGCCAGGCGGTGCCTCCCTCGACGGTTCCGTCGATGAAGAACTTCACGCCGCTCACGGCCCAGCGCCGACCGCGGCGCCCCTGGAGCGCATCGAGGGCCGCGAGGTCGCTCTCCGGCATGCACCACGGCATCACCCGCAGCCGAACCGGCAGGTCGGCCGCGTCCTCGACCGCGGCGAGCACGTCGAGCGCGTCGCCCTCGGCGTCCATCATCACGCCACCCGTCAGCCCGGTCGCCGCCATGCCGTCCATCACCTCGATGAGCCGCTTGTGGAGCTCCGCCCGCCCCATCGATGGGATGAGGTCGCGCACGGTCTCCATCGCGGCGTGCTCCAGCAGGAGCCCGGTCGGCCGGCCTTCGGTGTCGCACACGATCTCGGCGCGCTGCTCGAACCGGCGGGCGCCGGTCACACCTGCCCGGCGCAGTGCCTCGTCGCTGGCCAGCGACGAGTGGCCGTCGTACAGGACGAGGACGACCGGTGCTCCTGGGAGGACCTCCTCCAACACGCTGTTGGTGGCCGGGGCACCACCGAAGACGTTGTGGTCGAGACCGAAGCCGGTCACCCAGCCGTCCAGGCCGGGCACGGCGCCCGCGAGCGCGGTACGCAGGTCGTCGAGGTCCCTGCAGCCGGAGAGATCCGCACCGACGAAGGCGGTCACTCCGAACAGGGCGTGCAGGTGTCCATCGACCAGACCGGGGGTCACCGTGGCGCCGGCGAGGTCGATGACCTCGGTGGCGGCGTTCCGCAGGGCCAGCGCGTCGTCGTCGAGCCCGACGATCCGGTCCCCACGGATCGCCACGGCACGGGCCACGGGGCGGTCCGGGTCGAGGGTGCGGACGGTGGTCCCGACGAGGAGCAGGTCGGCACTCACGACGCCACCACCTCCGGGGTGCTGTCGCACGTCGCGGCGACACCGTCGAAGACGTCGCGGCGGTTGCGGCGCAGCCAGACCGCCCACACCACACCCAGGGCGCAGGTGACGGGGATGGTGAGCAGCAGCACCTGGTTCACCAGACCCGTGGTGCCGGTCAGGAACGAGATGTTCTTCGCGGACAGCACGATCGCGAACACCATGAGGCCGGCGGAGACGACCGGCGCGACGACGGTGCGCCAGGCCCCCTCCCCGGTGGCCCGCTTGCGGAAGTAGGCGACGACCGAGATCGCGGCGGCGACCTGCAGCAGCAGGATGCCGAAGATGCCAGGGGTGTTCACCCAGATCAGCAACTGCGTGTAGGGGTCGGCCTTCGCGATCGCGAAGCCTCCGACGACCACCAGCGCGAGCGCGGTCTGCGCGAGGCCGGCGACGTACGGCGCCCGCGTCCGCGGGTGCACCTTCGTCAGGACCGCGGGCAGCAGACCCTCCGCGGCGATGGCGAGCGAGTAACGGGTGACGGCGTTGTGGAAGGCGACCAGGCTCGCGACCACGCTGGTGGCGATGAGCATGTGCATGGCCGTGGTGAACCAGGTGCCGAGGTAGGTCTCGCCGGCGACGAAGAACATGCCGACGCCGTTCGTGGTGGCCGCCTCGACCGCCCCCGCAGCACCGAAGGCCTGGACGATGCTCCACACGATGAAGGCGTAGGTGCCTGCGAGGACTGCGACGGCGAGGTAGGTGGCACGCGGGATGGTGCGCCGCGGGTCGCGGGTCTCGCGGCGATAGATCACGGTGGCCTCGAATCCCATGAAAGCGGCGAAGGCTGTCGGCAGGATGACGGTCATCGGCGGTACGAACATGTTGTCCGGGGCGAACGAGTCGAGGCCGAGACCCTCGCTGCTGCCACCCTGGACGAGGATTGCGATGGCGAGGACCAGCAGCAGGCCCGTCTCCGCAGTGAGCAGCACCGCGAGGAACTTCGCACCGAAGTTGACGCTGCGGAAGCCGACGTACCAGACCACGACGATGCAGGCGAGCGCGTACACCCACCACGGCTGGTCGATCCCGAACACCTCGGCGAAGGTTCCCTGGATGGCCACGCCCGCGAGTCCGTAGACGCCGATCTGGAGGGCGTTGTACGAGACGAGGGCGACCAGCGCGGAGACCACGCCGGCCGTGCGGCCGAGCCCGACCGCGATGTAGGAGTAGAAGGCGCCAGCGTTGTCGATGTGCCGTGACATGGTCGTGAAGCCGACCGCGAAGATGGCGAGCGAAATGCCCGCGAAAACGTAGGCCGCCGGTGCCCCGATGCCGCCGATCATCAGCGCGAGCGGCGCGACGCCGACCATCACCATCAGCGGTGCGGCGGCCGAAACGACGATGAACACGAGATCGCTCGTTCCCAGAGCGTCGCGCTTGAGTCCAGGGACCGCGGCCTCGGTAGCTGAAGCGTTGGTTGGGGTGGTCGGCATGGGGCCTCCTTCATTAATCCAAATCGATTGGATTTGGGTTGTGCGGTAGCGTACGACTTCCAGCCTCTGAAGGGAAGGGCTTCTCGTGACCCAGATCACGCAGCGACGCGTCGGGCGGCCCCGCAAGGCGGTCCTGGACCGTGTGCGGATCGGCGCCACGGCCCTCGAGCTCGTCGACGATTCCGGCGACTTCACGCTCCCCGAGCTGGCCCAGCGGCTCGGTGTGCACACCTCCTCGCTCTACCACCACGTGGACGGCCGTTCCGGGGTGATCGAGCTCCTGCGCGAGCAGGTGAGCGACCAGATGGATGCCGCCGCACTCGAGCGGGAGCCCTGGGACGTCGCTATCCCTGCGTTCTTCCGTTCCTACCGGGCGGTCTTCGCCGCCCATCCCCGCGTCGTCCCCCTTCTCACCACGACAACCGTCCGGTCGCCGCAGGTGCTCGCTGCGTACGACCGGATGGTCGCGCTCCTGGAGGAGCTCGGCTTCCCCGTCGCCCGCGCCATGGAGGTGCTGACGGCCGTGGAGAGCTTCGTCATAGGGTCCGCGCTCGACCTCGCGGCACCCGATGTGATGTGGGAGATTCCCGAGGGCGTCGAGGCTCCTCGTCTCGCCGAGGCATTGGCCTCTCAACGCGACGCCGCCCACCGGGCAGAGGCTGCCTTCGAGTGCGGCCTTCGGATGATGTTGGCCGGGGTGGCCGCCGAACTCGGGGCTTCGACGGCCTGAGCCCGAGTCCGCTCAGTCCTGACCGATGGTGGCCAGGTCCGTCTCCCGGGTCTCCTTCGCGATCAGGGAAGCGACGAGGGAGACCGCGCCCATGGCGGCGAGATAGGCCGCGATCGCGTAGCCGGTGCCGAACTTCTGGTAGAGCGCGATCGCGATGATGGGAGCGAGCGAGCCGGCGAGGACCGAGGCCAGGTTGTAGGCCAACGAGACGCCGGAGTAGCGCACCTCGGTCGGGAACAGCTCGGAGAAGAAGGCCCCGATCACCGCGCTGAAGGCGGCGAAGATCAGCAGACCTCCGGCGACGGCCAGCACGATCAGGGCCGTGTTCTTCGTGTCCAGCAGGCCGAAGAAGACGAAGGACCACACGATCGTCGCCACGGACGCGGCGAGATAGATCGGCCGCCGCCCGATCCGGTCCGCGAGCACCGCGATCAAGGGGATCGCCACGACCGCGACACCCTGGCCGATCAGCACGGCCGTCAGGGCCGTCGACTGGTCGAGGTGGAGCATCTTGGTGACGTACGTGATCACGAACAACGAGTAGATGTAGAAGCCGGCGTTCTCACCGAAGCGGGTGGCGGCGGCCAGCAGCACCATCCGCCAGTGCTTGCGGATGACGATGCCCACGGGCAGACCCTTGGGCTGGGCATGGGCCTGCTTCTGTGCCTGCTCGAAGAGCGGGGTCTCAGCGACATAGAGACGCAGCCAGAGACCGATGAGGACGAGCAGCGCCGAGAGGCCGAAGGCGATGCGCCAGCCCCACGACAGGAAGTCCGCCTCGGAGAGCATGCTGTTGAGGGCTAGGAGCACACCCGCTGCCGCGAGATTGCCGAGGGGCGGGCCGATGTTGGGCCAGGAGGCGTAGAACGCACGGCGCTTCTCGTCCCCGTGCTCGGAGACTAGGAGTACTGCACCACCCCACTCGCCCCCGAGTGCGAAGCCCTGCACCAGCCGCAGGACGACGAGCAGGATCGGCGCGCCGATCCCGATCGTCGCGTAGCTCGGCAGGAAGGCGATCAGGAAGGTGGATCCGCCCATCAGCAGGAGGCTCGCGATCAGCGTGGCGCGGCGTCCGTGCCGGTCGCCGAAGTGACCGAGGACGACGGCGCCGATCGGACGCGCCAGGAACCCCACGGCGTACGTCGCGAAGGCCAGGATCGTGCCGACGAGCGGGTCGGACGCCGGGAAGAACAGGGTGTTGAAGACGAGCGCCGAGGCGGTGCCGTAGAGGAAGAAGTCGTACCACTCGACGGCTGTGCCGGCGAGGCTCGAGCCTGCGACGACCGGGAGGCTGGTGTGCGACGTTCGCTGAGGCTGCTTGCTAGGTTGATCGAGGGTTGTTCTGGACATGGGTCTCTCCTGAAGGGTGCGTGTCCGGCGACCTCGCCTCGGGGGCTGTTGCCGCAGCCGCCGGGGCATTTCTCGTTCTGGCCGGGAAGGGCTAGAAGAACCAGTGCTCGGGCTCGTGCCCGTGCGGGGTGACCTCGGCGAAGCGTCCGCCGTGGAATCCGAGCGCCTCGCCCTCGCGAGAGCAGACGTCGACGACCGCGCCGAAGACGACGGTGTGATCGCCGGCCTCGACCACTCGCTCGACGTCGCAGTCGACGTGCGTCAGCGCGCCGGGTACGACGGGCGCTCGGTGGCCGTCGTACTCCAAGCCGAGGCCGGCGAAGTGGTCCTCGCCGCGCTGGGCGAAGCGCAGCGCGATCGGCTGCTGGCGCGACGACAGGATGTTGACCACGAACCGCCCGGCGGCGGTCACCGCCTCCGCGCTGCGGGCCCCGTGGTTGAAGCAGACCAGGAGCAGCGGCGGGTCGAGCGAGACCGAGGTCAGCGAGTTCACGGTCATCCCGTGTGGGACGCCGTCGTGCTCGGTCGTGATGACGGCGACGCCGGTGGCGAAGCGGCCCATGGTCTGGCGCATCGCCATCGAGTCGACCGAGGATGCGGTCATCGTTCCCATCTCCCTCAGTCCTCGGTCCGCGCGTGGTAGCGGACCTCGTAAGTGGTCACGCCCTCGTCGGTGCGCCACGGGCCGTGCGGCATGCCGGGCGGGCGGCAGGCGAACTCGCCCGCCACGAAGGTCTGGTCCAGCGTGAGGTCGTGGAACGAGCCCTCGATGATGTAGACCTCCTCCCAGAACTCGTGCTTCTGCACGCCCAGGTCGGTGGAGTCGGCGCCGGGTTCGTAGCGCAGGATGCGGGTGGCCACGCCGCCGACGGGGTCGGTTGCGAGGATCCGCTCCTTGATCAACGGGTTGTCGCCCGGGCACAGGGTGTAGTCGATGTCGGTGATCGGCGTGAACTCGATCTCGGGCTTGCTCATGCGGTGACCCCCTCGGTGATTGCGGCGAGCTCGGTGACGCCGTACGACGCCAGGAACTCCTCGACGGACGCGAGCGGGCCGTCGTAGTCGAAGTTGCGGAACGCGTAGCCCTTCACGACGAAGGGGGCACCGGAGTAGAAGAGCTCGTACTGCTGGTGCCGTCCTGCGAACTCGCTGCCGATCGCGTCCCAGGCCAGCTTGAACAGCTTCACCCTGTCGATCGAGGAGAGGCCGGGGCTGCTGACGTAACGCTCCATGTCGTCGCGAGTGGCCTCCTCGACGAGCTCGTGCACGCTCGAGGGGACCTGCAGGACCCCGCCGCCGACGAGGTCTCGCAGGATGCCGATGACGCGCGGGTGGATCTCAGCCTGGAGACCCATGGCGCCGTAGAGCGCCTGGGCGCCGGGACGGACGAGGCCCTGGGCATCGGTGGTAGCCGTGAACTGGGCGGAGTTGACACCCGACTCGACGACGGAGACCAGGCTGGCCAGCTCGCCGAGCTTCTCGACGACGCCAGGGAACTTGTCGACGCCGTTGACCGCGGCGATCTTGCGGGCGATGCCGGCGAGGAACTTGAGCTTGGTGGCGAACCGGATCTGGGCCTGGAAGTTGCCGAGTACGTGGGCCGCGGTCTCGAAGAACTGCTTGCGGAGGCCGGTGACGTCCTTGTAGACGAAGACGTTCTCCCAGGGGATGAACACGTCGTCGAAGACGAGCAGAGCATCGGTCTCGTCGAAGCGGGAGCTGAGCGGGTAGTCGTACTCGCTCGTCACGCCGGGCGCGTACGGTCGACGGCAGTAGAGGCTGAGGCCGTCAGCGTTGACCGGGACCGTGAAGCTGACCGCGAAGTCGGAGTCCTCGGCCTGAAGGGGCTTGATGCACGACACCAGGATCTCGTCGGCGACCGCGCCTCCGGTGGCGAGCATCTGGGCGCCGCTGACGACGATGCCGTCCTCGCGCTCCTCCTTGACGCCGACCTGGATGAATTCGCCCTCCCAGGCGTGCGCGGTCGTGGCGCGCGAGACCTGTGGCGGGATGATCGCGTACGACACGTACAGGTCGTTCTCGACGATTCGGCGGTGGAAGGCGAGTACGTTGTCGGCCAGGCCGCGCTCGGTCGCGAACGCCTCGGGATGGGCCGAGAACGCGGCCACGAAGGCACCGACGTGGTCGGGCGAGCGTCCCACCCAGCCGTGGGTGTGGTCGGCCCAGACCTGCGCGGCGTCGCGCCAGGACTGCAGGTCCGCGGCGCTGCGGGGTGCGAGGAAGAGGCGGTTGACCGGGCGGGCGGCCGTCTCGTCGTGGACCTGCATCCCGTTGGCGGGATCCGCAGCGAGGTCGAGCAGGTCGCCGATCGTGCTGGCGATCGGCGCGAAGGCCGGGTCGCTCGCGACGTGCTCGACGGGCTTGCCGTCGACGATGACACGGCGGCCGTCGTCGAGGGAGGCGAGATAGTCGGTGCTGGTGCGCATCAGTTGCTCCTGACAGAGACGGTGTAAGTGAGTTCGATCGGGTCGTGGCCGGGGACTTCGAGCTGCATGCGCCAGTCGCGGCCGTAGCGGAAGGTGCCGTCGATCAGCGGCCGGGTTCCGCCGAAGAGGACGAGGGCGACGTCGGCGCTGCCGCCGATCTGGTCCCACTCAGCCAGGACCTGGGTGATCGGGAGCATCGAGGCGAGGGTGCCCTCCTGGTAGAGGTCGCCGTCGACCCAGCTGCGGACGACGATGGCGTCCCAGTCGACGAGGGCCGGCGGGTCACCGAGCTCGACGAGGGTGGAGGCGATCGGCTTGGGGCAAGCCGCCTTCGAGAGCTGGATGCCGACGGTCTCCATCTCGCGATCGGTGTGGTCCGAGCCGACGGTCAGGTAGTAGGTGCCGTTGGCCCGGATGAGCACGGGCTCGACCTCGCCGGAGGTCTCGGCGCCGCTGACCTCGATCTGGCCGGCGGTGGTCAGCCTGTCGACCTCGAGCGGGTAGAAGGCCGGGATCGTGTCCGGCTCCGGCACACCGATCGCGGCGAGCTCGTCGATGTGGTGGCGGACCGCCTCCTGGTCGCGGCCTGTGTATCCGGCCACGACGAGGTGACTCGGTGCGATCTCGACGTCGGCACCGTCGGTGGTGCTGAGCCGGAGGCGCGTCGCGGTGGTGCTCATGCGTACTCCTTCATCGGGGTGGACTGGGTTGATACGGGCGGGGCCGGCCAGCGACGGTCGGCCAGGGCGGGAAACTCAGCACGGAACCGGCCCGGCAGGCCGGGGTCGAGGTCGGCGTACGTGAAGCCCTCGTCAGCACCGGCTTCGACGAGCACCTCGCCGGTGGGCGCGACCACGCGGCTATGGCCGCCGAGGGCGACCCCCTGTTGTTCGCCGACCGCGTTGCAGGCGATCAGGTTGACCTGCTGCTCGACGGCGCGCACGGAGGTGAACAGGCGCCAGTGATCGAGGCGGGCAGTGGGCCAGGCGGCGCAGACGATCACCTGCTCCGCGCCCTCGTCGACCAGGCTCCGGAAGAGCTCGGGAAAGCGCAGGTCGTAACACGTCGTGATTCCGGTGGCAGCACCCGCGACAGGCCCGACGCCGAGGTCGGCGCCCGGTGTCAGCAGCTCCGACTCGCGGGAGCCGTAGCCGAACAGGTGGATTTTGCGGTATCGGGTGAGGACCTTGCCGTCAGGGGCGACGACGACGGAGGTGTTGTGCAGCCGACCCTCGGCATCGACCTCGACGAAGCTGCCGAGGTGCACGAACAGCTGGAGCGCAGCGGCCCAGGTGCGAGCCGCGGAGAGAGTCGGGCCCTCGAAGGGCTCGGCGCGCTCGGCGTACTGCTCGAAGGAGAAGTAGCCGGCCGTCCACATTTCCGGCAGGACCAGAAGATCGACGTTGTGCAACGCGCGCTCGGCGCGGACCGTACGGTCGACGCGGGCAAGGCGATCTTCGGCCGATTCATGGTCCGGACTGGCGAGCTGGAGGAGCGATATCTGCATGCCCCAACGATCTTGTGATCAGGACCACACCCGATATCGGAAAGACGACGGCGCGCACTCGGAATTGCGCGAGGAGGTGGGTCAGCGACGTTCGGCGAGAACAGCTGAAGGCGTAACGCCGTACCGGCTGCGGAACGCGGTGCCGAACTCGCCGAGGTGGAAGAAGCCGCAGCTGTAGGCGACGTCGGTCACCGAAAGCCCAGGTGGGCCGCTGGCCAGCAGAGCGTGAGCACGCTCGAGCCGCTGAGAACGCAGCCAACGCACCGGGGACGTCCCCAGCTCACTCCGGAAGGCAGCCTGCAGACTGCGCACGCTCGTCCCACACGCCTCAGCCACCGCGGTGACGGTCACCGGTTCACCGAGCCGGTCGAACATGAAGTCCATCGCCTGCCGCAACCGCGGCGACACCGGCCGGGAAAGACCGGGATCGGCGGCGGTCGTCCGATTGTTCGGCTGGGCGAGCAGCAAGGTCTCGATGATCACCTGCTCGAGCTGCCACAGCAGCTGCGGACGATGCTCGACCGCGGCCGAGTCGACGAGACTGACGGCCGACTCCAGCAGACCGTCGAGGCTGATGACGCCCTCGGCCAAGGCGACGTCGAAGTGGACCGGTCCGACCTCCCCGGTCAGCCCAGCCGCCACCGACTCGACTCGGGCTCGGTCAAGGCGCACGACCACCTGGTCCCAGGACTCGTCGAACATGAACTCGAACTCGCGATGCGGGCCGATGATGACACCGCGACCCGGTGCCGCCAGAACCTCCGTGTCCCCGTATCGGAACTTGCCCGACCCCGCGACCGGGAGGGTGAGGAGGTAGTCGTCGAGGACCCCGTCACCGGAGCTCACCGTGACCTCGGCCCCATAGCGCAGCAGGTTGACCGAAGCGTCCTGCAGCGGGACGTGGGTCAGGGTCGTGGCGAGCCGCGCTCTGGCCTGGCGTACCGCAAGTGAGTGAGGGCGCAGCGCCCCGGTGCACGCGTCGATGATCTGGTCGGCGTCCTCGGTGTCCAACAGCACAGCGCGACCGCGATCCGCCGCCAGGCGCGCCAATGCGGGAACTCCCATGGCACCTCCCGACAATCTGAGCGGACTCCGAGTCGACACCTCGAATCCACCGATCATGGCTCGCCCGTCCCGACGCCGTCAACGACAGGTGAGTCAAGGATGTGCGCCCGGCGCCTCCGCCGAGACCTGCCAGCCAGGCGTCGGCCTCACTGAAGCGGAAGCGGAGCTCACGGCCGACGCAGGGAATCTCATGAGAGAACCGCCTAGTCAGGACGTGCTGCTGACCGGCGGTGTTGGTGGACGCAGAGGGACTCGAACCCCCGACATCCTCCTTGTAAGGGAGGCGCTCTACCAACTGAGCTATGCGTCCGAAGCGCCCCAAGAGTACGCGATCAGGGGCGGGCCAGAGAAACCGGGCCGTAAATGGAAGTTGAGCCGCTGACGTCTCGGGTCATCAGCGGCTCAACACCTCAAGAGTAGATCCCACCCAGGGCATAGGAAAAGCCATGTAACCAGCCTGTTAACGGACCTTTGATGATCCGTAAACTACTTCCTCACACCGCCGCGTGGAGCTGCCGGAGATGCTCGTCGAGGTCGCGGCCGTCGGCGTTGTCGTTGTGCACGGCCCACCGCACGACGCCCGACTTGTCGACGATGTAGGAGGACCGTCGCGGGGCGCCGGTGCGGTCGTTGAAGACGTCGTAGGCCTGGGTGACCTCGCCGTGCGGCCAGAAGTCGGAGAGCACCGAGAAGTTGAGCCGGTCGGTGTCGGCGAACTGCCGCATCGCGTACACCGGGTCGCACGAGATCGCCAGGACCTCGGTGTCGAAGGTGACGAACTCGTCGAGCCGGTCACGCAGGCCGCTCATCTCACCGGTGCACACACCGGAGAAGGCGAACGGGAAGAAGAAGATCGCCACTGCCTTCTTGCCGTGGAAGTCCGAGAGGGTGACGTCGGCGCCGAACTGGT
This sequence comes from Nocardioides sp. NBC_00850, assembly GCF_045207335.1. NCBI lineage: Bacteria > Bacillati > Actinomycetota > Actinomycetes > Propionibacteriales > Nocardioidaceae > Nocardioides > Nocardioides sp. NBC_00850. The sequence goes on along the minus strand of NZ_CP108845.1, from coordinate 2,897,187 downwards.
CGCGCAACGTGAAGTCCGGAGCCGGACCACCGATCTCGAGTCCACTCACTGCCCTGCCGCCCTCTCGCCGTTCGACTCTGCCGCCTCGTTGTCCCAGGTGGCCAGCTCGCGACGGAGCACCTTGCCGGTCGCGTTGCGCGGCAGAGCGTCGGTCACGACGATCTCGCGCGGCACCTTGAATCGAGCCAGATTCTCCTTGACCCAGTCCTTCAATGCCGCATCGACGTCGCCGTCGGCGCCAGGAACCAGCACCACGAACCCGCGCAGCCGCTTGCCGAAGTCGGCGTCGTCGACCCCGACACAGGCAGCGTCGGCGACGAGCGGGTGGCGGATGAGGCAGTCCTCGACCTCCTGCGGGAAGACGTTCTCGCCTCCGGAGACGATCATGTCGTCGTCGCGGCCCTCGACGTATAGCCGACCGTCGGGCCCGAACCGCCCGACGTCGCCGGTCGCCATCAGACCGTCGACGACCTCCTTGCCGCCGCCGCTGGTGTAGCCCTCGAACAGGAGCCCGTTGCCGACGAAGATCCGGCCGGCCTCACCATCGGGCACCGGGACGCCGTCGCCATCGAGGATCTTCATCTGTGTGCCCCACGGAATCTTGCCGGCCGAGGTCGGCGCCTCCCGCAGGTCGACGGGGTCGGCGATCGAGGCGTAGGAGACCTCGGTCGAGCCGTAGATGTTGTAGAGGCTGTCGCCGAATCGGTCCATCCACTCCAGCGCGAGATCGCCGGGCAGCGCCGAGCCGGAGGACGCGACGGCCTTGAGCCGGGAGGCGATCCCCTCGAGGTCGTACGCAGCCAGCGTCTCCTCCGGCAGCGACAGGATCCGCTGCATCATCACCGGGATGACCACGAATGAGTCGGCCTGGGTCTCCGCGAGGGTCGCCAGCGCGTCCTCCGGGTCGAACCGGCGGCGCAGGATCATGGTGGTGCCGAGCAGCTCGGCGAAGAGCAGGTGGGCGATCCCCCAGGTGTGGAAGAGCGGCGCGGCGATGAAGCAGCGCCAGCCGTCCTTCATCGGCATCCGCGACATCAGCGCGATCGCCGCGTCGACCCCGGCCTCCTGACGCGGCGCCGACTTCGGCGCTCCCGTCGTGCCGGAGGTGAGGATCACGATCCGCCCGTGTCGCTTCGGCGGCTGCACCGGCCGGGCGTCTCCGGAGACCAGCGACTCGAGCGTCTCCGCGCTTCGCGCGGTTACTCCCTCGCTCGGCGCGAGCGGACGAGCAAGCTCGCCGCTCGACCTCGCTCCGGTCGTCTCACCAGGGTCCGAGGAGTCGACCCACGCGACCAGCCTCGCGGCCGAGGTCGCCGAGGACAGCAGCCCGGTGAACTCCTCGTCGTGGATGATCAGGGCGGGTTTGTCCCGCTCAAGCACCCCGACGAGCTGCGGACCGGCGAAGGCGGTGTTGAGGTAGAGCGCGTCGGCGCCCAGCTTCGCGACCGCCAAGGTCGCGTCGACGAACCCACGGTGGTTGCGGCACATGATCGCGACCCCGTCGCCCTCACGGACCCCCCGGGCCGCCAGGGCCCGGGCGATCGCGTTGGAGCGGCGGTCGAGCTCGGCGTACGTCAACGAGCCGAGCTCGTCGATGAGCGCGGTGCGTCGCGGGTAGCGGTGGGCGAGGCCGATGAATCCTCCGGCCGGCCCGGTGCCCCAGCGCGCCAGCGCCAGACCGGTCCGTGCGAGCCCGAGGGGGTTGACCGGCCGGACGATGCCGGAGCCGGCCAGGATCTTCGCCGCGGATCCGGCGGTGCGCGCCTTGGCAGCCGTAGTCGAGAACACCGTTGGGAGTCTAGCCAGGCTCAACCTAGATCTCCTGTGGGTGTCCAGCGACCCCGAGGATCGCCGGCATCAGACAGGAGTCTTCGGCGCCAGCAGACGCGTCGCGGCCCAGTCCTTGCTCACAGATGCGGTGGTGGTCTGGGACAGTCCGGCGATCGGCGCGGCCTCGGCGATGTCGGCCGGGTCGACCGCGCCAGGGCGGCCCACCTTCGGCGTCAGCAACCAGATGACCCCACCTCCGACGAGGTCGGTCAGCGCGTCGACGAGACCGTCGACGAGGTCGCCGTCGTCGTCGCGCCACCACAGCAGCACGGCGTCCACCACGTTGCCGTAGTCGCTGTCGACCAGGTCCGCGTCGACGGAATCTTCGATGGCGACCCGCAGCTCGTCATCAGTATCGTTGTCCCAGCCCAGTTCCTGGATGACCATGCCGGACTTGAGGCCCAGCCGGTCCGCAGGCCCTGTGGCTGCGGTCGAGCTCACGTGTCTTTCCTCCAAAGGCTTGATGTCCACGCCGCTTGCGTGAACTTGGTTGGTGGTAGTCCAGCGGAGAACGCTGGTCCACGCAACCCCACCCGCCTGTCATTCGCTAGATAACGGCGTGTCGGAGGCCTTTCAGGCCCTCGGATCGAGCAGATGGAGCAGTACGTTGCGATCCTGCGCCGTCCCTGCCGATGGGTGCTCGGCGAGGCGCACCTGCGGTCCCTGCCAGTCGTTGGCGGACAGCTCACGAGACAGCGAGGCGAGGTGGCCCACCTCCTCGATCGAGCCGCTCCAGCGCGCAGGACCGGCGTGGTCGAGCATCGTGGTCGCGATGGTGAGCACGTCCCCATCGGAGATGAGCTCGACGATCCGGCCCTGCTGCGGCCAGTCGATCAGGGACGGAGCGGTGACCTCCCACCACGAGCCGCGAGGCTTCACCGACGTACGATGCGTGTGCCCGTTGAGCCAGAGCACGGCGCTCTCATGGCGTGAGACGGTCTGCTCGATCTCGTCGCTGAGCACCCGGCGGTTGCCGCCGGCGCCGCTCATGTCGTTGACGAGCGAGGCCACGTCGTGGTGGCTGGCGATCACCGCGAGCCGCTCGTCGTAGTCGGTGGAGGCGAGCACGGCGTCGAGCCACTCCAACTGCTCGGCGTCGATCGATCCCTGGAAGCCGCCGGCCGGGTTGACCGTGTCTAGGACGACGAAGGTGACCTCGTCGTTGACGTCGTAGCGGTAGTAGGGCTTGCCGCCTGCCTTGAAGCCGTGGCCCGGCGGCTTCGCCTCGTCGTGCACGTGGGAGTCGACGAACTCCTGCAGCGTCGTCTGCCGGCGACGCCGGTCGGGGGTCACCTCGTACGGCTCGAGCTCGGCCAGCATCCCGAGCGCCACCGGGTCACCGGAGATCAGCCCGGCGATGAGCTTCGCCTTGGCCTCGTCGGTCCAGTGCTCGGGCATGGCGATCGCCTTCAGGTCGCCGACCGCGATCTCGCCGATGGCGGAGCTGTCCGGCACGGTGCCCTGCAGCAGCCCGTCGTGGTTGCCGTTGACGGCCAGCCACGGCACCTCCAGCCCGGGTGAGTCGATCGCCTTGCGCACGGCTTTGAGCAGCCCGGGGACGAGCGGGAAGCCGTGGTCGCCCCGGCGCATGTCGTACGTCTCGCCCTGGGGGTGCCAGAAGCGCTTGTCCGGCAGGGCGGCGACGCCCTCGTAGTGCAGCATGTCGCCGGAGTCGGGGGTCAGCCGGCCGCCGTCGAGCAGGGTCAGATACCAGTCGAGCTCGTTGTACTGCCCGTTGTCGGTGTTGTCGCCGGTCGCGATCGCCAGGTCGAGCGGGCCACCGCCGATGGGACCCTCGGTGATCTCGTTGACCGCCTCGACCATCGCCGCGCCGACCTGGGCGGTCAGCAGCTCCTGTGCCCGGTACGTCCCGATCTCGTCGATCAGCTCACGGGTCGCGGTGTCGGGGTCCATGAGCCGGTCCAGGACCTCGACCCGAGCCGGCGACTGGTGGTCGCAGATGTGCATGTCGGACAGGTGCGCGACGGTCAGCACCGGGTCGCCGAGATCCTCGGGCCTACGCGCCAGATCGGTGCGCGAGATGTGGCGCTCCTGCGGCCCTTCGGCCAGGCGTACGTAGGTGCCCTTCCGGCCACCCGCGACGATCCGCCCGCTCTCGCTCGTGACACCCATCTAAGCCGCCTCTTCTCCCTCACGACCGGCCGCCGCGGTTCGTGGGCGAACGATACTCCCAGAACGCGGCGGCCGGACCATGGGTCAGCCGGTGTAGACGGTCGCTTTGCCGTACAGGTTGCGGGTGACGGTCGAGAGGTAGGCGCTCGCGTCGGCGGAGCCGAGGTTGTAGGTGTTGAAGACGCCGTAGCCCTGGGAGACGGTGCGGGAGGCGAGGCTGGCGGCGGTCGCGGAGGAGGTGCCCTGGATGTTGATGGCGGCGGGCGCCAGCGCAGGCTTGCCGAGGCCGGGGACGTCGGGGACGCCCCAGGTGCCGTAGTAGGGGTTCCAGGCGTAGTCGAGCAGGTCACCGGCGTTGACTCCGCCGTAGGAGAGCCGCTCGGCGGTGGGGCCGATGAAGTAGAGCGTGATCAGCTTGTCGGGAATCCGCGAGCGCAGTGCCTCGAGGAGGTAGACGAAGGAGAAGTCGTTGGGCTGGCCGGTGCCGTTGGCGCCGTAGTTGGACCACTCGTCGTCGAAGTCGATCCCGTCGAGTCCGTAGCGGTTGACCACGTCGGCGAGCTGGTCGGCGAACGCCTCGGCGGCGGCGCGGTCGGGGAAGTTGGCGAACCCGGCGCCCTGGTGGTTGCCGAGCACCGAGAGCAGGATCTTGATGCCCTTGGCCTGGGCCGGGCGGATGTGTACGTCGGCGGCGTCGAGCTGCGCCTGCACCTGCGGGTTGTTGTAGAGGTAGGCCCGCTGGCCGTCGTAGTTGATGTTGGCGGCGAAGATCAGGCCGATGTCGAAGACGTTGCCGCCTCCGGCGAGCTCGTACTTGGCGACGTTGCCGACGCTGTAGTTGTTGACCTCGACATAGCCGGTCATCAGGGTCGGCGAAGCGAGCGGACGGGCCGCGCTCGCCGACGTGGCCAGACCGGTGGCCGCGAGGCCTGCCGCTCCGGCACCGAGCAGGATGCGTCTACGCGAGATGTGGGGAACTGACATGGTGCTGATCTCCTTTAGTTGCGGTGGAACCTCAGGGTGCGGACCTCGAAGGCACCGAGACTGAGCGCGACGACACCGCCGTCAGCGCTCACCTCCGCGATCGGGTCCTCCACGAGCGAGATCTCTTCGACCCGCCCGAAGCTCTCTCCGACGCGCAGCTCCCCCTGCGTACGCGCGCCGGTGGACTCGTAGACACGCACGACAAGGTCGCCGGAGCGGTCGGCGGCGAGCTTCACGCTCGAGATCACCAGGCCCTCGCCGGAGACGGTCACCAACGGCTCGACCGCACGGGCTCCCGACACAGGACGGGGAGGCGTGTTGAGCGCGGCGCCCGCCTCGGTCGCGGCCGCGACGTCGGCCCCGATGACCAGGCCATAGCGGTGGGTCTGCACGCCCTGGTCGGTCTCCGGGTCAGGGAAACGCGGCGCGCGCAGGAGCGACAACCGCACCTCCGTGGTCAGAGCGGAAGGACGGGTGACGTCGAAGCCGTACGTCGAGTCGTTGACCAGCGCGACGCCGAACCCAGGTTCCGAAGCCAGAACCCACCGGTGCATCGAGGTCTCGAACTTCGCCGCCTCCCAGGAGGTGTTGGTGTGCGTCGGGCGGCGGTGGTAGCCGAACTGAGTCTCGGCGAGCGTCTGCTCGGCCTTGACGTCGAGCGGGAAGGCGACCTTGAGGAACTTCTCGGTCTCGTGCCACTCGGTGCTCTGCGAGATGTCGAGCACCCTCGAGCCGGGAGCGAGCGAGAGCACCTGCATGGTCGAGGAGTCGGCGGAGATGGGCCGCTCGATGACCAGCCCGTCGGGCGTCACCGAGATCGAGGTGACCTCGCGCAGGTCGGTGACCCGGTTGCGGTAGAACCGGTCCACGTCCCAGGCGTCCCACATGTTCGGGAAGTCCTGGTGGAGCTGGAGCAGGTTGGCCTCGGCCCCGGCAGGGATCGCGTCGCGTCCGGTCGCAAGATCGAGCGCCGAGGTGATCAGCCCCTCGGCGGAGACGGCGACCCGGACGATGCCGTTGTCCAAGACGTACGTCCCGTCCTGCTCGACCACGGATCCCGCCGCCACGGGCTCGGCCGCCGTGACGGCACCCGAGCGCCCGTCGGCACGCAGCGCGACCGTGCCTTCGCCGGCGAGCGCGGTGAGCGCCCGGTCGATCAGGGCGGTGGCGGCCTCCGCGACCCGGGCATACTGGGCAGCTGCCTCGCGGTGGACCCAGGCGATCGAGGTGCCCGGCAGGATGTCGTGGAACTGCTGCAGCAGGATCTGCTGCCACAGCGCGTCCAGCTCGTCGTAGGGGTAGTCCGCCAGGCCACGTAGAGCGGCGGTGGCCGACCACAGCTCGGCTTCGACGAGCAGGTGCTCGCAGCGCCGGTTGCCCTGCTTGGTCAGGTGCTGGGAGGTGAGGGTGGCACGGTGGAGCTCGAGGTAGAGCTCGCCGACCCACACCGGCGGCTCGGCCAGCTCCTCGCGAGCCTCGGCGAAGAAGTCGTCGGGGTGCCGCCAGGACACCTGGGCGGAGCCCTCCAGATCACGTAGCCGGCGGGCCTTGCCGGCCATCTCGCGGGTGGTGCCGCCACCGCCGTCGCCCCAGCCGACCGGGGCGATCGACCCGGTGGCGAGCCGGTTCTCGCGGAACTGGCGCGACGCCTTGGCGACCTCGTCGCCGGAGAGCCGGGAGTTGTAGGTGTCCATCGGCGGGAAGTGGCTCAGGATGCGGGATCCGTCGATGCCCTCCCACTCGAAGGTGTGGTGAGGGAACTTGTTGACCTGGTTCCAGGAGATCTTCTGGGTGAAGAACCACTCGAACCCGGCCCGCTTCATCAGCTGCGGCAGGGCCGGCGAATAGCCGAACGAGTCCGGCAGCCAGACGCCCTTGCAGCGGATCCCGAACTCGGTCTCGAAGAAGCGCTGGCCGTAGAGGAACTGCCGCACCAGCGACTCCCCCGACGGCATCGTGGTGTCGGACTCGACCCACATGCCGCCGAGCGGGATGAATCGGCCCTCGGCGACCGCGGCCTTGACCTTGGCGTAGACCTCGGGGCGGTGCTCCTTGAGCCAGGCATACTGCTGGGCCGATGACATCCCGTAGAGGAAGTCGGGGTCCTCGCCGAGCAGCTCGGTCATCGAGGAGGTGGTGCGGGCGACCTTGCGGATCGTCTCGCGCACCGGCCACAGCCAGGCGGAGTCGATGTGGGCGTGGCCGATCGCGGAGATCTGGTGGGCGGAGTCGTGCGAGGTCGCCTCGAGGACCCCAGTGAGAGCCGAGCGGGCCGAAGCCGCCGTCTCCGCGATGCGCTGCAGGTCGACCCGGTCGAGGGCGTCGTCGATGGCCTGCAGGATGCGGAACTTGCGCGGCCCCTCGGGCAGCTCGACCTGCAGCTCGTGGAGCGTCTCCAGGTCGAGGCAGAGCTCGAAGACGTCCTTCTCGAAGACGGCCAGCTCGATCCGTCGGGTCGTGTAGAGCTTCTTGGGCGAGGAGGTCTGGATGTCGCCTTCCTGGGTGGGCAGGAAGGGGTGGTAGTCGAGCAGCACCGGGTTGGCCGCTGCCTCCAGGAAGAGCTCGACCTCTTCACCACCGACCGCCTCCGAAGCCACCAGCACCCACTGGTTGCGCGGGTTGAGGCTCTTGACCGGCTCGCCGTCGGGTGTGTAGACCAGCCCCTCGCACTGGAAGCCGGGCATGTTGACGTCGAACCCGAGGTCGCAGACCAGTTCCACCCGCCTGCCGGCCCACTCCGCGGGCACCGTCCCGGTGATCCGGAACCAGGTCGTCCCCCAAGCGGGGCCCCAGTCGGTGCCGACCTCCACCTTCTCGTACGCCAGGGTCAGCCCTTCCGCGGGAGCGATCGGCTCCCCCGGCAGCTCGTGCCACTCGACGCTCACGGGCGCCGCGGTGGTGTGGACCGCCGGCCACAGGCGCTCCTTGAGGACCCGGCTCACCCGGCCTTCGGTGAGGTGTACGTCGTCGTGCATCAGTGCTCGTCCTGTCTGTTCTCGAGGTCGTCTTCGATGAGCTCCAGCTGCGTGAGCACGCAGTCGGACAACGCGGTGAACCGTACGGCGCCGGCCACGACCGGGGCGCCGCGCCGGACCCGGAAAACCCTGGTCTGACCAGCCCAGACGTACGTCTCAGCAGCCCGCTCCTCACGGGCCAGCGTGGCGCCGCCGGCGTCGAGGTAGTCCAGCGCCCAGGCCAGGTCGCCCGGCTCGGCGGAGGTCACGGTGTAGAGGGAGAGCCACCGCTCGCCGACGAGCGGGACCTCCACCTGCTCCCCCGCCCTCAGCGCGATCGTGGTCTCGCCGGTGTCATCGGTCAGCGAGGCGGGAACCACGACGGCCGCGTCGGTCACCGGCAGCCCGGGCGCGATCCGCGAGGCCGACGGCGGCCGGGAGTCCTTCGCCCAGCCGCACGGCACCTCGGAGAGCTCGATGACCAGGTGCGCCCCGTCGACCAGGCGGGCGTGCGGGATCGAGATCTCGGCCCAGGGCTCGCCGTCGAGCATCACCGAGCGGATGTATCCACCGCTCCCGACCGCCTCGATCACGATCTCCTCGCCCGCGGCAGGCCGCAGCACGGTGCGCCGCACCGACGGCGGCACGATCACGTAGGAGGCCGAGCCGGGCACCAGCGGATAGAGGCCGATGGTCGCGAAGACGTACCAGGCCGACATCTCGCCGTTGTCCTCGTCACCGGGATAGCCCTGGCCGAGGTCGGAGCCGACGAAGAGGCGGCCGAGGCACTCGCGGACGATCCGGTGGGCGTCGTCGTGGCGCCCGGCGAACATGTACATGAACGGGATGTGGTGGGCCGGCTGGTTGGAGAGGCCGAGCATCCCCATCCGTACGTCCCGGGCCTCGGTCATCTCGTGGATCGCGACCCCGTAGTGACCCGACAGCGATGCCGCGCCGGTCTCGGGGCGCGCGAAGAAGTCGTCCAGCTTCGCGCCGAGAGCCGCCCCGCCGCCGTGGAGCGCGGCCAGCCCGGCGCCGTCGTGGGGCGCGGTGAACGCGGTCCCCCAGGCGTTGGTCTCGGTGTAGTCGTGCCCCCACTCGTCGGGGTCGAAGCAGTCCCGCCAGTCTCCGGAGGGCGTACGCCCGATGAAGAACCCGCGCGAGGTGTCAAAGACCTTCCGATACCCAAGCGCCCGCCTCGAGAAGTACTCCTCTTCGGCCGCCAGATCCTCCGCGGCACCGGATAGTCGGGGATCAACCGGTCGGTTACCAGCCAGTAGACCGACAGTTTCATCCCCGACTATCCGAGCAAGCCGGGAGATCGACCAGTCGTTGATCGCGTTGTCGAGCGTCCAGGACATGCCCTCGTGGGTCTCGGTGTCGACATACCCGCGAAAGATCGCGTGCCGCAGCCCCTTGCGCCCGACCCGTACGTCGTCGGCCGGCACGGTCGCGTTCTTCAGCGCCGAGGCGTAGGCGGTCTCCAGGTCGATCCCGGGGACACCCCGCAGCGCCAGGTCGGCGAGGACCGTGTCGAAGGTGGTGCCAGTCATGCAGTCCTCGGCGGCCGGTGCGCTCCAGCGCGGTGTCCAGCCGCGGTCGCGGAAGTGCTCCACGAAGCCCTCCGCCAGCTCGCCGGCGCCGGCCGGGTCGAGCAGCGTGAGGAGCGGCCAGGCGGTGCGGTAGGTGTCCCAGAAGCCGTGGGTGACCGTCATCGGCGCGTGCCTGACCGCGGTCAGGTCGTACGGCGAGGTGTGCGCGTGCGCGGGCCCCTCGCCGTAGCGGTTCGGGTAGAGGAAGAGCCGGTAGAGCCCGGACCGGATCGAGATCAGTTGGTCCTCGCTGGCGCCTTCGATCTCGACGGTCGCAAGCGCCTGCTCCCACGCGGCACGGGCAGTCGCGGCCATCTCGTCGAAGCTCCCGGCGGCGTCCAGGTTGGCCGCCGCCTGCTCGTCGCTGACGGTCGAGATCCCGAGACGTACGTCGACGGTCCCCGCCCCGTTCAGCGCGATGTGGCCGCGGAGCCGGCCCCCGCCCAGGCGCAGCTGGGAGGTGCCCTCGACGCGGAGGTGGATGTGCTGGGCGGGCTTGCCCTCGCGGTCGTCGAGGAGGGCGCGGACGATCAGGCCCTCCCTGCCGTTCTCGCAGGTCAGCGACCGGATCTCGCCATGGTGGTCGAGCACGAGCGAGCGGGCCCCGGTGAACCGCATCCCGAGCGCGAAGTCGCCGGGGACGAGCTCGGCGGTGACCCCACCGTCGAGCGCGACCGCGTAGCGGTGCGGTCCAGCCTCCTCGTCTGCATGGTCGAACCCCAGCGCCCGCGCGCGCCGGTCGTCGTCGGGCTCGGCGAGCGGGCTCGGCATCACCCCAAAGACCCCGTGGTCGCCCATCCACGGGCTCGGGATGTGCGAGGTCGCGAACGCCTCGATCGCCGGCCGGTTCGCCCCACCGGCGGTGTCGCGGTTGTGCGCGTGCCAGGCGTAGGGCCAGTTGCCCGCGGCGGCATTCGTCATCGGCAGCCCGAAGACGCCGCCGTGCGGCAGACCGACCAGCGGCGCGTTGTTCCCGCGCGAGAACCGGTCGCTGGAGTGCGTTCCCCGGCGGATGTCGACCTGATCGAGCGGCTCCGCCGGGAGCGGGCGGGCGGGGCGTACGCCGACGTCGTCGACCCACACCCGCAGCGGCACCTCAGTGGCACGGACCACGACCAGGAGCCGCTCGATCCGGCACCCGGCCAGCCCGGTCAGAGCCACCCGCCGCAGGTTCCACTGGTCCACCCACGCCCGCTTCCCCTCCCCCTGCGCGGCCGGAGTCAGCGTCTGCCCGTACTGGTCGACCAGCCCGACCTCGCTGAGTCGCCGCCCGTCGTCGAGCAGCCCGTCCACACAGACGTACGTCGAATCCCACCGCCGCTCATCGGTCGATGCCGACTCCGGGAAGACCACGAAGCGCAGCTCGTCCCCGTCGGCCACCTCGATCGGCGCCGCCAGCGGAAACTCAGCCTCGACATCGCCGGCCCCGGGCTCCACCTCGAGAAGCCAGGCGTCCTCCGACGAGTAGCCGACCCCGGCACGGGCGGCGACGGGATCCCGAGGACCCTTCACGTCACTCCCCCGCCGCTGGTCGTGCGGGCTGCCCCGGCGAAGCTGGCACTCGCGGGGAGCAGGGGCAGGATCACGGTCTGGTAGGCGTGATAGACGTCCGGCTTGCCCGGCCAGACGGTGGCCGAGGGCTGGTTGTGGGCGTCGAGCTCGTGGTGCCAGGAGCCATGCTCGCGGTCGATCAGATGCTCCTCGCAGTAGGCCCACCAGCGGCGTACGTCCGCGAGCGCGGCGGCGGAGCCGGTGTCGCGGAAGAGGGTCCAGGCCGCGGCGACGGCCTCGGCGGCGACCCAGTGCATCCGCTCGCGCACGACGGGCTTGTCGGCGAAGTCGGTCGTGTAGACGAAACCAGGAGCTCCGTCGACCGACCAACCGCGCGAGGTCGCCGCGGCGAGGAGCGACTGCGCGTCCTCGAGCAGCCACGAAGGAGCCTCCTCCCCGAGCAGGGTGCGCGCGTGCAGCGCCAGTCGCGCCCACTCGAAGAGGTGCCCGATGGTGACGCCGTACGGCCGGAACGGGTGCCCCGGCTCGTCGGCGTTGTAGTCCAGCTCGACCCGCCAGGACGAGTCGAAGTGCTCCGGCAGCCGCCAGTCGTGCTCGCGCGCGAAGCCGTGCACGACCCGTTCCAGGATCCGCAGCGCGCGCTCGAGCCAGAGCCGACGCCCGGTCACCTCGGCGACCGCGAGGAACGCCTCGACGGTGTGCATGTTGGCGTTGACGCCGCGATAGCCGTCCAGAGTTGTCCAGTCGGCGCTCCAGACGTCGAGGATCATGCCGTCGTCCTCGCGCCAGAACCGCTCCTCCATCACGCTCAGCGCGTCGTCGAGCAGCGCCTCCGCGCCGGGGTGGCCGGCGGCGTACGCGGTGGTGGCGGCGAGCACGACGAAGGCGTGGGCGTAGCCCTCCTTCACGGTGCTCATCACCTCGCCGGTCCCCGGAGAGACCGCGGAGTGCCAGCCGCCGTTGTCGTCGTCGTGGAGCAGCCCGGTCAGCGCCGCGACCCCGTGGTCGACGTACGCCGCGGCCGAGGCGTCACCGCGCAGCTGCGCGAGCCCGAAGACGTGCGTCATCCGGCAGGTGATCCAGGTCTCGACGGGCCGCTCGGGAGAGAGCCGACCGCGCTCGTCGAGCCACCCGAAGCCGCCGCCGTCGTGACGGGACGCCCGGGCGAACGACAGCAGGCGCGAGGCCTCCTCCTCGAAGCGGGCGCTCTCGGCGGAGGTCAGTTGCAGGTCGGTCATCCCTTGATGGCCCCTTCCTCGACCCCGCGGAAGAAGTAGCGCTGCAGCACCGCGAAGACGATCACGATCGGGACGAACGAGATCATCGTGCCTGCCGCGATCAGGCGGGGGTTGTTGGTGAATGTGCCCGACAGATACTGCAGGCCGACGGTCAGCGTGAGGTTCTCCGGGTCGGTCAGCACGATCAGCGGCCACAGGAAGTCGTCCCAGGCCCCGATGAACGCGAAGATCGAGATGACGCTGAGCATGCCGCGTACGCCGGGGAGGTTGACGTGGATCAGCCGCTGCCAGGCGTTGGCGCCGTCGACCTTGGCAGCCATCTCGAGCTCGTCGGGGATCGCGGTGAACGCGGCCCGCATCAGCAGGACGTTGATCATCCCGATCATGCCCGGCAGCGCGACGCCCAGCAGGGTGTCGGTGAGTCCGAGCGAGCGGACGGTGACGTACTGGGCGATGATCGTCGCCTCGCCCGGCAGGATCAGGGTGGCCAGCAGCGCACCGAGCACCAGCCGGCTCCCGCGGAAGCGCAGCTTCGCCAGCGCGTAGCCCGCCATCGTGGCCCCGAGGACGTTGCCGCCCACGACCAGGACCGCGACGATCAGCGAGTTCATCGCGTAGTCGACGACCGGAACGACCTCGGCGACCTTGGTGTAGTTGGCGAACGTCGGGTCCTCCGGGATGAACCGCGGGGTCGAGGTGTAGATGTTCTCGTCGATCCCCTTCAGCGACGTCGACAGCTGCCAGACGAACGGCAGGACCGTGATGACGAGCACCACCGCCAGCAGCACGTAGCGCAGCACGACCTCCCCCACGGACATCCGGTGGAAGGCGTACGACTTCTGCTTCCTCTGGTTGGTCATCAGCCGTCCTTCCTGTTGAGGCGGGCCAGCAGCACCATCGGCACCAGGGTGAGGACAAAGAGCAGCAGGCTCAACGCCGAGGCGTAGCCGAGGTGGCCGGTGAAGCCGGTGGAGTACATCTGGATCAGCATCACCACCGAGCTGACCCGGCCTCCCGGTCCGCCGGTGCCGCCTGTCATCACGTACAGCTCGGAGAAGACCCGCAGCGAGGAGACCGTGATCAAGATGGTGATCAGCAGCATCGTGCCGCGTACGCCGGGGACCGTGATGCTCCAGAACCGGCGCACCGGGCCCGCGCCGTCGACGGCGGCGGCCTCGTGCAGCTCCTTGCCGACGTTCCCGAGCGCGGAGAGGTAGATGATCATGTAGTAGCCCAGGCCCTTCCAGACCGTCAGGCTGATCGCGCTGAACAGCAGCAGCCAGCGGTCGGTGAGGAACGGCAGCGGCTCCTGGACCACCTTCAGCGCCTGCAGGATCGCGTTGATGGCGCCGCGGTCGTCCAGCATCCAGTTCCAGATCAGCGCGACGACCACCGCCGAGGCGACCACCGGGGTGTAGAACGCCACCCGGAAGAAGGTCAGGCCGGGCAGCTTCTTCTCCACCAGCACCGCCAGCAGCAGCGGCAGCATGGTGAGCAGAGGTACGCAGACCAGCATGTAGAGGACCGAGTTGGTCAGGGCGTAGACGAGCTGGTCGTCATCGAGCATCCGCTCGAAGTTGGCGAGCCCGACGAAGTCTCCTCCGCCGAGCGGCTTCTTGTTGGTGAAGGCCATGTAGACCGTGTTCAACGCCGGATAGAGGTTGAACACGCACAGCCACAGGGTCGCGGGCGCGACGAGCAACCAGGGCGTGAACCATTTGTGTTCACGCACCCGGCCGCTCATCTTGATGGAGTCCGTCACTGCGCCAGCAGCTTGTTGCACTCCTCGACGGCGTTGTCGAGGGCTTCCTGTGGCGTCGCGTCACCGCTGATGGCGAGGCCGATCTGCTGGTCGATGATGGTCGACATCGCCGGCGAGACCTTCGGGTTGTTCGGGATGGCGGTGGTCAGGGTCTTCAGGCCGGTGACCTTCGCCTTGGCGGCGACGGAACCGTCGTCCTCGGTGAAGTAGGGGTCCTCCTGCGAGGCGACGGTGCTCGGGTAGACACCCGGGGCCAGCTTGGCGAACTCGCGCTGGTTGTCCGGGTTGGTCACGAACTGGGCCAGCGCGTTCGCGGCGGCGAGGTTCTTGCTGTTGGCGTTCACCGAGAGGCCCTGGACGTAGAGCGGGCCGTCGCCGAAGGCCGGCGAGATCTCGGTGCCCTTCGCGAGGGTCGGGTTGGCCTCCTCGAGGCCGGAGATGTTGGAGCTGCCCGTCGTCCAGGCGGCCTTCTCCTGGTTGTAGAGCTCCGCGTTGCCCTGGAAGGTGTCGGTCAGGATGTCCTTCGGCAGCAGCCCCTCGGCATAGGCGTCGGCGTACTTCTGGACGAGCTCGACGGCCTCGGGCGTGTTGAAGGTGAGCTCGGTGCCGTCCTCGTTGAAGATCGGTACGTCGGCCTGCTGCAGGTCGTTGAGCCCGGGCTTGCGGGTCATCAGGTAGACCTTGCCACCGGACTTCTCCTTGAGCGTCCTGGCCTGCTCGATCAGCGAGTCGAGGTCGGTGGGCAGGCTGGCGGGGTCGAGCCCGTTCTCGGCCAGCATGTCCTTGTTCCAGTAGTTCACGTCGGTGCCGAGGTACCACGGGTAGCCGTAGGTGCCGTCGAGGCCGTCGTACTGGTAGCCCTCCAGGCCACCTTCGACGAACGTCCCCTCCAGGTCGACGTCGGTCTTCTCGAGGTCGAGGAGCTGGTCCTGCTGGGCGAGCGGAAGAGCGAAGTCCGGCGGCAGGTTGGTGACGTCGGGAAGGTCGCCGGAGGACGCCTGGGTGAGCACCTTCTGGTCGTAGCCGTCGCCGGGCTGGTCGAGCCAGGTGACCTCGACACCCGGGTTCTCCTTCTCGAAGTCGGCGATCACACCTTCGACGTAGTCGGTGAACTTGGGCTTCAGCGCCCAGGTCTGGATCGAGACCTTGCCCTCGATCTTGCCCTCGAGGTCACCGGCGGACGGCTCGTCACCGGCCCCGCAACCCGTCATCGCGGTGATGCCCATGGCCAACCCAGCGGCGACCCCCACCAACCGGCGTACGCTCATTTCTGGCTCCTTGCTGAAAGCTTTTGATAAAGCGGTTAAGTTCGGGCCGTACTATTCACCGAACGAGGTGTGCCGTCAAGGCATCCGTGTGAGGGGCGCCACAATCGCCTCCGGCCTCGTCCCAGGAAGGACTTGTCGATGGCACGACCCACGATCGCGGACATCGCAGAGCGCGCCGGCGTCTCCAAGGGCGCGGTCTCGTTCGCGCTCAACGGACGGCCGGGAGTCAGCGAGGAGACCCGGCGGCGCATCCTCGCGGTCGCCGACGAGATGAACTGGCGCCCCCATCGCGCGGCCAGGTCTCTCGGCAACGCGCGCGCCGGAGCGGTCGGCCTGATCCTGTCCCGCCCCGCACGTACGCTCGGCCTCGAGCCGTTCTTCGGCCAGATCGTCTCCGGCCTGCAGGCCGGCCTGGCCGAGGACGGCACCGCGCTGCAGCTGCTCGTGGTCGAGGACCCGGAGGCCGAGATGGCCGCCTACCGCAGCTGGACCGCAGAGAGGCGGGTCGACGGCTTCGTGCTCCTCGACCCGCTCATCGACGACCCCCGGTTCGCGGCGCTGGAGGCCCTCGAGGTCCCGGTGATGGTGCTCGGCGGCCCGCTCGAAGACACCTCGCTGAGCTTCAGCTGGGCCGACGACAGCGAGGCCATGCACGAGGCGGTCGACTACCTCGCCGCGCTCGGCCACCGCCACGTCGTCCACGTCGCCGGCATGCCGCAGTTCCTGCACACCAAGCGCCGGATGGACGTGCTCACAGAGGCCAAGGAACGCCACGAGCTGGCCGAGGTCGTCTCGATCCCCACCGACTACAGCGACTCCGAGGGGGCGGTCATCACCCGCCGGGTGCTGTCACGTCGGGATCGGCCGACCGCGATCGTCTACGACAGCGACGTGATGGCCGTGGCCGGCCTGGGCGTCGCCCTCGAGATGGGCGTACGGGTGCCGCAGGACCTCTCCATCCTCTCCTTCGACGACTCGCTGCTGGCGCGGCTCACCCACCCCTCGCTGACCGCGCTGACCCGCGACACCCAGAGCTGGGCCACCGAGGCCGCCCGCGGGCTGCTCCGGCTGATCGCCGACCCGACCCTCACCGTCCGCCATCAGTCGAGCACCCCGGTGCTCGTCCCGCGGGAGAGCACGGCTCCGCCCGCCGGACACTGATTGCCTCGGTTTACTTAAACGGTTTATATTGCGCGGGTGCCAGCTCTCCCGACGCCCTCAGCCCCTGCCCCGTTGCGCTTCGGCGCCAACCACGTGCCCTCATCCGGCTGGTTCTACTCCTGGCTCGACTTCGACGCCGACGAGATCGCCCGCGACTTCGACGACCTCGCGGGTCTCGGCCTCGACCACGTGCGCATCTTCCCGGTCTGGCCCTGGATCCAGCCCAACCGCTCGCTGATCCGGTCCGCGGCGGTCGATGACGTGCTCACCACCATCGACCTGGCCGCCGCCCGCGGGCTCGACGTCTGCGTCGACCTGATCCAGGGCCACCTGTCCAGCTTCGACTTCCTGCCGTCCTGGGTGCTCACCCACCACCAGCGATCGCTCTTCAGCCACGCCGAGGTGCGCGAGGGGCTGCGCACCTACGTCGACGCTCTCGCCGGCGCGGTCGCCACCCGGGACAACGTCTTCGCGCTGACCCTCGGCAACGAGGTCAACAACCTGTGGCCGTCGAACCCGACGACCATCGCCGAGTCCCGCTCCTGGGCCCAGGAGCTCCTCGAGACCGCGCGCAAGGCCGCTCCCGGCCTGCTCTGCCTCCACTCGCTCTTCGACGACGCCTTCTACGCACCCGACCACCCCTTCGGCCCCGCCGACGTCACCACGCTCGGCGACCTCAGCACCGTGCACTCATGGGTCTTCAACGGAGTCGGCGCGATCGACGCGCCTCTGGGTCCGGCCACGCTCACGCATGCCGACTACCTGGTCGAGCTTGCTGCTGCGTACGCCACCGAGCCCGGGCGCCCGGTCTGGCTCCAGGAGATCGGCGCTCCCCTGCCGGAGATCGGACCCGACAGCGTGCGCGAGTTCGTCACCGGCACCGTCGACCACGTCGCGCAGAACCCGGCGCTGTTCGGCATCACCTGGTGGTGCTCCCACGACCTGGACCGATCGCTGGTCGACTTCCCCGAGCGGGAGTACGACCTGGGACTCTTCACCGTCGACCACCGGCGCAAGCCCGTCGCCGAGGCGCTGGCGGAGGCGATCGCCGAGCACAGCGGCCCTCGCCCCACACCCGCGCCACGCCAGCAGCTCGAGTGCCCCGTCGACCTGATCCACGAACCCGAGCGCCGCGCCGAGGTCGCCCCCGGCAGCGACTTCCACCGCACCTGGGTCGCCGCCCGGGTCGACGGGCCGGTCCAGATCGTCCCACCCGCCCGCTCCCGCTGACCTCAACCACCTTCGCCGCGTCGAGCCCTGTCGACACCCTTGACACGACGCGTGATGTTGATCACAATCTAGTCAATTCCAGTGTCGAACCGGTTCGAAAGTCAGGTAGCGAGTTGGCCACCATCCAAGACGTAGCGCGGCACGCGGGCGTCTCGCGGAGCACCGTCTCCTACGCCCTCTCCGGCAAGCGCACGATCTCGACCGAGACGCGGGAGCGGATCGAGCACGCCATCCGCGAGCTCGGCTTCACGCCGAACGCCGGCGCACGCGCGCTGGCCACCTCGCAGACGATGGTGCTCGGACTGCTGCTGCAGTTCCACGAGGACGAGTTCGCGCCGGCCATGCTGCAGTACGTCCTGCCGATCTCCATGCGGGCCCGCGAGCTCGGCTACGACATCCTGATGGTGACCGACCCCGACGGCCCCTCCGCGATCCACCGGATCGCGGACTCCCGCATGGTCGACGGCATCGTCCTCCTCGACGTCACCGCCGAGGACCCGCGCCTCGAGGCGCTGAGGGCGGTCCGCAAGCCCGGGGTCCTGCTCGGCCTCGCCCGCGACACCGCCGGCCTGGACTTCGTCGACCTCGACTTCGGCGAGGCGGCCAGGATGCTCGTCGACCACCTGCACGAACGCGATCACCGCGAGCTGATCCTGATCGCGCCGCCGCACCACGTGGTCGAGCGCGGCGGGACCTATGCCTGGCGGTTCCGCGACGCGGCCGTCGAGCGCGCGGCGCGACACGGCATCCAGATCCACTGCTACCACGGCGAGTCGCGCCAGCCCGCGATCGGCGAGTCCGTCAACCGCATCCTCGACGCGCACCCGACCGCGACCGGACTGATCGTCCACAACGACGCGACGGTCGCCGCGCTGCCCTCGATCCTGAGCGAACGCGGGGTGCGAGTCCCGGAGGACCTCAGCGTGGTCAGCCTCTACTCGCGCGACTTCGGCGAGGAGTTCTCGCTCCCCTATACAGCCGTGGACTCGGCCGCGGACGAGCTCGGACGCCAGGCGGTCTCCCGGCTGATCGGCCGGGTCACCGACCCGGTCGCGGCCGGACCGCCGATCGTCCGGTTCGTCACCCCGGTGCTCCGCGACCGCGGCAGTACCAGCTGACCCACCGCCGGGATCGTACGGAGCGCCTCGTCGCGCCCACTGTCGAACCGGTTCAACAACCCACGCAATGATGCGAGAGGACACGAGATGAACAGCACCCCCACCCCAGGCCGCCCCCACGGTCGTACGGTCGCCCTCCTCACCGCGGCCGCGCTGACCATGTCTCTGGCGGCGTGCGGCTCCTCGGAAGAGTCGGGCAAGGTCACCGAGATCGGGTTCTGGGACCCCTACCCGCAGTACGACGACAGCTCGGACTGGGCCGAGTACGTCAAGTCGTGCGCACCGGAGGGCACCACCATCAAGCGCACCGCCGCCCCGAACACCGACCTGATCAACAACCTGACGACGGCCGTCCGCGAGGACAACGCACCGAACGTGGTGTTCCTCGACAACCCGGCGATGCCAGAGGCCTCGGCCTCCGGTCTGCTGGCCCCCATCGACGAGGTCGGCCTGGAGGCGACCGACGCCGACGCCAACCTCGCCGGCCCCGGCACCGTGGACGGCGAGACGTACGGGGTCCCCGTCGGCGCCAACACCCTCGGCCTCTACTACAACGAGAAGGTCCTCGCCGACGCCGGGGTCGACCCGGAGAGCATCACCGACTGGGCGAGCCTGAACGCCGCGCTGGAGAAGGTGACCGGAGCCGGCCACAAGGGCATCACGTTCGCGGGCGTCCCCGGCGAGGAGGGCACCTTCCAGTTCCTGCCCTGGTTCTGGGGATCCGGCGCCGACCTGTCCGACATCGGCTCGGCCGACGCCGTCGAGGCGGGCCAGCTCGTCTCGGACTGGATCGGCAAGGGGTACACCCCCAAGTCGGCCGTCACCGACAACCAGTCCGCGTCCTGGGACCTGTTCCTCACCGGCGAGTACGCGTTCGCCGAGAACGGCTCGTGGTTCGCCCAGGCAGCGACCGAGCAGAAGTTCCCCATCAAGATGATGCCCATCCCGAGCCAGGACGGCGGCGCGGCTCCGGTGCCGACCGGCGGCGAGTTCGGTGTGGTGCCGCTGCACAAGGAGAACAGCGACGCCCACTACGCGGCAGCCAAGGAAGTGCTCGACTGCCTGCTCGGCTCGAAGACGCAGATCGAGACCGACGACATGCTCGGTTACTTCACCGCCACCGAGGCCACTCGCAAGCAGCAGATCGCCTCCACGGAGCACTACCAGCCGTGGGCGGACGCCATCTCCAGCGCCCAGGGCCGGACGACCGACCTCGGCACCAGCTACCTCGCGACCTCGGCCGCACTGTCGAAGGCCGAGCAGGCCGCGCTCAACGCCGCCGGTGACGCCGATCAGGTCAAGGAAGCGTTCGAGTCCGCGGCTCAGGAAGCCAAGGGCAACTGACCCGCGACCGGACCCTGGAGAACGGATGAAACAGTGACCAGGAATCCCACAGTCTCGACGCTGGAGCGCCGGACGGCACCGGATACGGTGCCGGCCTCGGCGCCCCCTCCCCGGCGCCGACACCACCACCGCCGCTGGGCCGGCGTGGCGTTCGTCGCGCCGCTGGTGACGTACCTCGTGGTCTTCTACGCCTATCCGCTGGCCGAGAACGTGTCGATGAGCCTGCACCGCTTCACCCGGGCGACGTACGTCACCGGAGAGGCGCCATTCGCCGGGACCGACATCTACCGCGAGGTGCTCACCGCGCCACAGTTCTGGCCGATCGTGCAGCAGACCGCGGTCTTCGTGGTCGGCTCGCTGGTCTTCCAGTACGTCATCGGGCTGGCCCTCGCGACGTACTTCCACCGCCACTTCCCGCTGTCGGTGCTCCTGCGTGGGCTCTTCCTGGTCCCGTGGCTGCTCCCGATCATCGTCTCGGCGACGACGTGGCAGTGGATGATGGACGCGGACTCGGGCATCGTCAACCGGTTCCTCGGCGCCTTCGGCATCGACTCCGTCTGGTGGCTGAGCGCCGACAACTCGCTGTGGGCCGTGATGATCGCGAACATCTGGCTCGGGATCCCGTTCAACCTGGTCATCCTCTACTCCGGGCTGCAGAACATCTCGGCCGAGCTCTACGAGGCGGCCGCTCTCGACGGCGCCGGCCCGTGGCGCCGGTTCTGGTCGATCACGTTCCCGCTGCTGCGTCCGGTCAGCGCGATCACCTTGCTGCTCGGCTTCGTCTACACCCTCAAGGTCGTCGACATCATCTGGATCATGACCGCCGGCGCCGGTTCATCCCAGACGCTGGCGACCTGGGCGTACGGGATGGCCTTCGGGAAGGGCACCTCGGCAGTCATCGAGTACTCCCAGGCGTCCGTCGTCGGCACGATCCTGCTGCTCGTCGCCCTGCTCATGGGGCTGGTCTATGTCGCCGTCCAGCGCAAGGAGGCCTGACATGGACACCTCGACACGAACCACACGGACCACACGGACCGCCTCGGCCTGGGTGAAGACCGGCATCGGCCTCGTCCTCACTGCACTGATGCTGTTCCCGCTCTACTGGATGGTCAACGTCTCGCTGACCCAGCGCGACGCCATCCGCAGCGGCGGTCTGTTCCCGAAGGCGTTCACCCTCGACCACTACCAGGTGGTGCTGCAGGACCAGCTGCCCTATCTCGGGACGAGCCTGGTCATCGGCATCGGGACGGTCGCGCTCACGTTGCTCGTCTCGGCCCCGGCCGGCTATGCGATGTCGTCGCTGTTCGTCCCGGGCCGGCGGGTGCTCAACTTCTGCCTCATCGTGGCACAGATGGTCCCCGGCGTCGTGATGGCGCTGGGCTTCTACACCGTCTACACCGACCTCGGGATCCTCGACACCGTCCCCGGCCTGATCGTCGCCGACTCCACGATCGCGATCCCGTTCGGAGTCATGCTGTTCTCCGCGTTCATGGCGGGCATCCCGCGGGACCTCCTCCACGCCGCGGCCATCGACGGCGCGAGCCACTGGAAGACCTTCACCCAGGTCGTCCTGCCGATCTCGCGCAACTCGGCGGTGACGGTCTCGCTGTTCGCCTTCCTGTGGGCGTGGTCGGACTTCATCTTCGCGTCCACCCTCAACCGCGAGGGCGGCTCGCTGCGCCCGATCACGATGGGGCTCTACGACTACATCGGCTCCCAGAACCAGGAGTGGGGCCCGCTGATGGCGACCGCCGTCGTCGCCTCGATCCCCACCGCCATCCTGCTCGTCGTCGCCCAGCGGTACGTCGCCGCCGGTGTGACGGCGGGCGCCGTCAAGGACTGAAGGACACACCACGCATGCCGCTGCACGACACCTCGACCGAGGCCGCCTTCGACGTTCGGGAGATCCCGTTCTCCCGGCGCGGCTCCTGGCTCGACCTCTCCCCCGTGGTCGCCCTGCACACCCGCACCGACACGATCCACCTCGTCTCCCATCGCAACGGGTTCCACGGCGTGCTCGCGCTGCGTCCGGAGCGCGACGGCCGGCCGGTCGAGACGACCTGGTCCGCGGACCCTGCGGTCCTGAGCTGGGCGCGGGAGGACGGTCGAGTCGAGGCGGCCTTTGCCGGCCCGGACGCCGTACGCCTCCGCGGCTCCGGCCTCGCGCTGCGGCTCGGCGATGCCGCTGCCGGGCTCACCCCGTTCACCGGGACCTATCTGTTCACCGACCCGAGCGACGGCGCCGTCGTCTTCACCAGCTACGAGACCGGTCACCGCTACCGCGTCACCATGCTCCGCGGGGAGAACTCGGTCGAGGGCGCCGAGGCGCTCGGCGAGGCGACGAGGTCGATCCTGCTCGGAAGCGACGGCGGCGACTGGGAGGCCGAGGTTCGCGAGGCGACCTCGCAGCAGACGGTGCCGGCGGAGGCAGCGACCTTCGAGGAGGTCGTCGCGGACTCGGCAGGAGACTTCGCCAGCTACCTCGACGACCTCGCCCCGTGGCGTGACGAGCGCACCCCGGCAGCGGCGCTGGCGGCGTACGTCCTGTGGTCGGCGACCGTCGCCCCGAGCGGTCTGCTGGGCCGGGAGTCGGTGCTGATGTCCAAGCACTGGATGGACAAGCTGTGGAGCTGGGACCACTGCTTCAACGCGATGGCGCTCGCACCCGGCCGCCCTGACGCCGCGCTCGACCAGTTCCTCGCGCCGTTCGACCACCAGGACGACCGCGGCGCACTGCCGGACTCGGTGACGCACACCGAGGTCCTCTACAACTACGTGAAGCCGCCGATCCACGGCTGGGCTCTGGGTCGGCTGCGCGCGACCTCGGCCCGGGCCTTCGACACCGACGAGCTCGAGCGCATCCACGACGGCCTGGTCCGATGGAGCCGGTTCTGGATCGACTCCAGGCGACGGCCGGGCCACGACCTGCCCTACTACCAGCACGGCAACGACAGCGGGTGGGACAACTCCACCACGTTCGACCTCGACCGGGTCATCGAGTCACCCGACCTCGCAGCGTTCCTCGCGGTCCAGCTCGAGGTCCTCGCCGACCTCGCCGACGAGCTCGGTCATCCTTCGGCCGGCTGGCGCAAGGTCGGCGACGAGCTCGTCCGTACGCTGATCGACGAGCTCTGGACGGGAACCGAGTTCGTCGCGGTGGGCGCGCTCTCGGGTCGCCGGAGCACCGGAACCAGCCTGCTGAACCTGCTGCCGCTGGTGCTCGGCGACCGGCTCCCGTCCGACATCCGGGAGGCGATGGCGGACCGGCTCGGCGATCACCTGACCGACTACGGACCTGCCACCGAGCCGGTCTCCTCGCCCCACTACCAGGACGACGGCTACTGGCGGGGCCCGATCTGGGCGCCGTCGACCGCGCTCATCGAGGACGGCCTGCGCCGAAGCGGGTTCACGGCCGTCGCCGACGTCGTCAGCGAGCGGTTCAGGGCGCTGTGCGAGAAGTCCGGCTTCGCCGAGAACTTCGACGCCCGCACCGGCGCGGGGCTGCGTGACCGCGCCTACACCTGGACCGCCGCGGTCTACCTCCTCTTCGCCGCCGATCACGTTCGGCGGTCTTGACCCCACAACAGAAGGAGCTACCGATGAGATCACCCTTCACGTCCCCACCCACCAGGACGGCCACTGCCGCCGCAGCGGCCGCGGTCGCCGCCGTTGCGCTGGCCGCACCCGGGGCGGTCCCCCGCGCCGGTGCCGCCGAGGTCACCGTGCCCGACCCCGTCGTCCACTACGCCTTCGACGACGACCCGGCCACCGGAACGGTCGCCGACGACTCCGGCAACGGGCTCGACGGCACCCTCGTGAACGGCGGCACCGCCGACACCGTCCCCGGAGACGGCGGCGGCCAGGCGCTGCATCTGCCCGGCGGGCCGTCCTCATCGGACGGCGCCTACGTCACTCTCCCCAAGGGCGTCCTCGAGGGACGCACCGACCTCACGGTCACCGCGCGGGTGAGCTGGGACGGCGGTGGCGGCTCCTGGCAGCGGATCCTCGACCTGGGCAAGGACACCAGTCGCTATCTGTTCCTCACGCCGTCGAACGGGTCGGTGCTGCGTACGGCGACCGTGGCGGGAACCGGCGCCGAGGCGACCAACTCGGGCTACGCCCCGCTCCCGGAGAAGTCCTGGCACACCGTCGCCGTCACCCTGGACACCGAGTCGGACCGGCTCACCACCTACCTCGACGGCGCAGCCGTCGCGGCCGCCACCACGAAGATCACCGCCTCCGACCTCGTCGAGGGCGCGTCCACGAGCGGGTTCCTCGGCAGGTCGATGTTCCCCGCCGACAACCTGTTCGGCGGCTCGCTCGACGACGTGACGGTCTACGGGGCCGCACTCACCCCGGAGCAGCTCGTCCAGGCCACCGGAGCCACCCCTCCCACGATCGTCGAGCCGGCACAGACTTCCTTCGACGTCTACACCGACGTCGGAACGGAGCCGGACCTGCCGGCCTCGGTGCGGGCCTCGTTCAGCGACGGCTACGACCGCGACGTACCGATCACCTGGGACGAGGTGGATCCGGCGAAGTACGCGGATCGGGGCAGGTTCACGGTGAGCGGCACCGCCGCCGGGCGAGCGGTCTCGGCCGAGGTGACCGTTCGCTACGAGAACCAGGTCGACATCGACCTGGCCAAGCCCACCGGCGACGTCATGGGAGGCGCGTCCGGGACGCTCTACGGGGTCTACGGCAAGGACCTCCCCTCGAGCAACCTGATCGACGGGATCAACCTTCGTACGGTGTCGACCAAGGCCCAGGACGGTCCGCAGCACCCGGGCGCGGACGCCCTCGAGGTGCTCGAGCCGCTTGTCGACGGCTCCGGCGGCGACGTCTACATCTACATGACCGACATCTACCGCGGGTTCCCCTACCAGTGGCCGGGCGACACCCCGCAGGCCAAGCTGGACGACTTCAAGGCCAAGATCAGGACCCAGGTCGAGCAGGTCAAGGCACTGCCGGAGAAGTACCGCAGCCACGTCGTCTTCGTGCCGTTCAACGAGCCCGAGGGCAACATGTTCGGCACCGGCGAGTGGAGCTACAACAAGGTCAGCTGGCTCGACGACCCGCAGCACTACTTCAAGGCCTGGGACGAGGTCCACGCCCTCATCAGGAGCGAGCTCCCCGACGCCCGGATCGCCGGCCCGAACACGAGCATCCTCTATGGCCAGGTGCAGGGCTTCATGAAGCACGCGCTCGCCAACGACACGATGCCGGACGTGATCACCTGGCACGAGCTGAGCAACCCGGCCTCGATCCGGACCAACGTGGCCAGGTTCCGCGGCTGGGAGGACACGATCTACCAGGGCACCCCGTACGCGGGGAAGCATCTGCCGATCAACATCAACGAGTACGCCTTCAACTACCACACGTCCGTCCCGGGACAGATGATCCAGTGGGTCTCGGCGCTCGAGGACAGCAAGGTCGACGGCGACATCGCCTACTGGAACATCGATGGCAACCTGTCCGACTCCGCCGTCCAGGCCAACAAGGCCAACGGGCAGTGGTGGCTGCTGAACGCCTACAGCCAGATGACCGGCCAGACGGTCAAGCTCACCCCGCCCCGTCCGAACGAGAGCTACACGCTGCAGGGCGTCGCGACCCTCGATCGCGACCGGCGACGCGCAGAGGCGATCATCGGGGGCGCCGACGGGGAGTCGTACGTCGACCTCTCCGGCGTCGACCCCGCGACGTTCGGGTCGAGCGTGCACGTCGCCGTCAAGGAGATCAGCTGGTCGAGTCAGCTCGGCGACAACACCGGGCCGGCCGAGGTCGCCGAGATGAAGGTCCCGGTCAGTGACGGCGGTGTCGGGTTCTGGTTCGGCAAGGACGGCGTCCCTGCCCTCTCGGCAGAGTCCGCCTACCAGATCATCGTGACCCCCGGCGCCAACGCGACCGCGGAGGCCGCGCCGCCGCAGCAGTGGCGGGCGACGTACGAGGCCGAGGACGCCGCTCACTCGGGCTCGGGTTACTCCCGCAACGGCCCCGAGGGCAGCCCGTCCAACCTGGGCGGCTTCTACACCTCCGGCTCCTACAACGTCGGCGGCATCCGCACCGACTCCGAGGTGAAGCTCGACTTCGCCGTCGACGTGCCGAAAGACGGGACCTACGACCTGAGCGTGTTCGCGAACTCTCTGAACACCTACAGCCTGGTCAAGGAACAGGGTGCGACCAACGCCTTCATCACGGTCGACGGCAAGCAGGAGCAAGAGATCCACCTGCCGCTCGGCTACAAGTGGGTGGTGTGGGACCACGCCGACACCACGGTCGACCTGACCGCAGGGAAACACACGATCTCGATCGCGGCCCGGAGCCTCGATGGCACTGAGGGCACCCGAGGAGACGCGATCATCGACAAGATCGACCTCTCCTTGTCGAACCCTGCCGCCACGCAACGCACCTACGAGGGTGAGGACGCGACGCTCACCGACGGAGCACGGGCCGACTACTCGAAGACCGGGGTGTCCGGGTCCGGCGCCGCAGACCTCGCCCGGGGTACCGCGACGTTCTGGGTCTACTCCCTCGACGACGGCGAGCACCGCCTCCGGTTCGACACCCGCGGGTCCGGGCGCGTCCGGCTGGCGCTGAACGGACAGAACCTCGGGGTCGTCGCCCGGTCGGTGTCGCGTGACGTGTTCCTCTCCGGCGGCATCAACAAGGTCACCCTGACCGCGGAGCAGGGCAGGCTGCTGATCGACCGACTCCGTGTCGGTCCGTCGGCGGGCGCGCTGAGATCGGTGACCACCCAGGCCGAGGACGGGGCGCTCGAGGGCTCGGCGAAGGTCGCGTCCTATCCGCTCGCCGACGGCGGCAAGGCGGTCACCGGTGTCGGTGGCGACCCGGGCAACGGCAATGCGCTGACGCTGGCGACCACGGCACCTCGGGCCGGGACGTACGCGATCACGGTGCGCTACTCCAACGGTGAGCAGTCGCCGGCGTCGCACTACAACCCGGATCCGCTGGCCCGGCACGCCGACGTCAGGGTCAACGGCGGCGAGGCCCGCCGGGTCTGGTTCCCGCACAGCTTCCACGACAACGGCTTCTGGACGTTGACGTTCTACGCAGAGCTGAAGGCAGGCGAGAACACGCTGTCCTTCCGCTCCGAGGAGCTGCCGGACTGGAACGGTGAGACCTACATCTCCGACCGCTATCCGGAGCTGGGCCTTCGGTCACCGTGGGCCCCGAACCTCGACCGGATGACGGTGACGCCGCTGGCCGCGGACTGAGTACGCCGCGGCCGCCCCGCCGGGCGGCCGCGGCTCCGTCTCAGTGCGCAGCGTGCGCGACCTGGCGGTCGGCAGCCTGGCTGCGCTTCCACGTACGGAAGCTGTCCTCGTTGTTCCCCCGGCGCCAGTAGCCGGAGATCGACAGGTCGCCGCGCGGCACCCCACGATCGCGCAGCAGGTAGGGACGGATCCGCTGCATCGTGACCTCGGCCTCGCCGTGCACGAAGGCGTGCACCCGGCCGAGCAGCCAGGGCAGCTCGCGGACGACGACCTCCAGGGGCGGGTCGACGGTGGCGTCCAGCCAGCGCACCTCGACCCCGGCCGGCGCCTCGACCTGCTGGAGATGCTCCGCAGAGGGCACCTCGATCACCGCATAGCCGACCGCGTCGGCCGGCAGCGCAGCCAGCGCCGCCCGGATCGCAGGCAGACCGGACTCGTCACCGACGAGCAGGTGCCAGTCGGCGGCCGGGTCCGGAGCGTACGTCCCACCCGGCCCACGCATGGTGAGCACGTCACCGGGACCGGCCGTCGCCGCCCACCGGCCGGCGACGCCCTCGTCGCCGTGGTGCACGAAGTCGATGGCTAGGGTGCCCTCGGCGACCGAGGGGTCCAGCGCCGTGTAGGTGCGGCAGACGGTCGAGCCGTCGCCGACCGGGATCTCCAGACGCACGAACCGGTCGGTGCACACGCTGCCCTCGAACGCGGAGAGGTCCTCGGCACGGAGATGGACGCGGGTCATCCCAGCACTGAGACGCCGGGTCGAGGTGACCACGACCCTCGTCTCCGGCTTTGTCTCCGGCTTCACCGCGCGAAACATGAGGGGAGCCTAACCTAATTTCCAAGAAATGCGGATGATGGCCCGCGCACTGCCCTAGAGTTGCGCCGTGCTCTACTCCGCCGGGTTCGAGTTCGAGTATGCCCTGGTGACGGAGTCACCCGACGTAGGCGCGGGCACGTTTCGCGACATGGGCACCTTCCATGACTTCGTGGATCTCGACTTCGACACCCTCCAACGCGCCCTTGCCGACGGTTCCGGCACCACCGACGAGGACCTCGTCCGCGGTGACCTGGGGATCAAGAGCGGCTACTGGTACCTCGAGGGCGACGAGCGGTTCGACGCCGACGGCACCTTCACGACGATGCTGGTCAAGGGGGTGGAGATCCGCACCCCGGTCTGCTCGAGCACCACCGAGGCCGCCGACCGGCTGATCGATCTGCAGGACGACATCTCCAAGCGCCTCGCTCCCATCGGCCTGCACCTGGGCATCGTCGGCTTCAACCCGGTCCGTGAGGCGTACGTCCTCGACCCGCCGCTCAACGAGTGGGAGCGGACGATGCGGGCCGAGCATCGTGAGTACGACCACGCCGAGGTCTCCAACCTGAGCTACGGCCCCGACATCAACCTCTCCTTCCCCGGGTTCTCCGCGGAACAGGTCGTCGAGGTGACCCGCCGGCTGACCCACTACAGCCCCTTCATGGTGCCGTTCAGCTTCAGCTCGCCCTTCCACGCCGGCCGGACATGGCGCGGCCCCAGCAAGCGCACCTACGAGCGCACCTGGCGACGCGTGGCGGCGCGCTGCTTCGTCGAGACGACCGCCGGCGCCGAGACGACCATGGTCCACCCGCCGCGGATCCCGCGCGAGGAGGGACGCATCGAGTTCAAGGCCTACGACGCCTTCCTCTCCCGCGACCTGCTGCTCGCCGGCGCGGCACTGACGCTCGGCGTCTGCCTCACCGACGACCTGCCTGGACTTGCCGACAAACCCAGCCGTGACCTGCACCAACGCTCCGCGACCGACGCGTTCGCCGACCCCGAGATCTCCGCCGGTGCCGGCGAGGTGCTCGCGGCCGCCCGCCGGGCGCTCACCGGCATGCCGGAGGCGGGCCATCTCGACTGTCTGGACCAGTTGCTGAGCGCGGGGCGCACCCCAGCCGATAGCCTTCTGGACGAATATTCGCGCACAGGCCTGATGTACCTCCCGGAAGGACTTCGTTGACTGATCTCCCCGCCGACCTGACCGCTGACCAACTCATGACTCAGCCCGCAGAGGCCGACGTGGCGATCTGTGGAGCAGGCCCGATCGGCGCTGCGACAGCCACCTTCCTGGCCCGGCCCGGCCTGCGCGTGGTCCTCATCGACCACGACCCCGCGGACGACCCCGCCCACGTCGCGACCTACCGCTATTCGGGCGGCAGCATCCGGTGGACGTGGCCCGATCCGGTCAAGCGCGAGATGACGACCCAGACCGAGCAGTTCATCCGCGGCGCGGCCGGCGCGGAGCTGGACATGATCGAGAACACCTACCACCTGCTGCACACCGGAGAGCACATCCCCGCGCTCAACGTCTCCGCGACCGGGCTCGTCGGGCTGCTCCGCGACCAGGCGCGGGAAGCGGGAGCGACGTTGGTCGACGCGCTCGTCACCGGCGTACGCCCTGACGGCAGCGGTCATGTGGTCGAGACCTCGCGCGGCGCGATCCGCGCCCGCCGGGTCCTGGGTGCGATGGGCGCGGCGAACGCCTCGGTGTTCCCGCAGACCAGCGCCGACGCCGAGAAGCGCCAGCTGTTCGTGCTCGACCTCCCGGTTCCCCCCGAACGGGAGCAGCTGCCTCACACGATCGTGCCGATCGGCGACGGCTTCGGCTACGTCTTCGTGAAGCTCATCGACGGCCAGCTGCGCGTCGTCGTCGGGCAGGAGGACATCGTCGAGGACGGGGACACCTCGGGCCCCGTCGACCACTGGAAGGAGATCCTCGACAGCGGGCTCGCCACGACGCTCCCCTGGCTCCGCGATGCCCGCGTCGACGACATCCTCTGGGGCGTCGACACCGCACAGAAGACGCTGGTGGTCGACGAGCCCAGCCCAGGCGTCCTCGTCGCCAACTGCGGCAGCGCCATCCGCTCCGCGGCCTGGCTGGGACGTACGCTCGCCGAGCGGCTCGCACTCGGGACCAACTGATCCCGGCCGCGGCCGAGGTGAATCCTTTTCCCTGCCGGACCACTCCTATCTGCGACAGCCCGCGCCGCGGGCAGAACAGAGAGGACCACACGTGATCGACGTAGGACACACGATCGAGAACACCTCCGTGCAGTTGAGCGACGGCAGGGCGGCCGATCTCCTCGGGGAGGGCCACAGGGGCACGCTCATCTACTTCATGCGAACCACGACCTGCATGATGTGCAACGCCCACGTACGCACCCTCACGTCCAACGCAGAGGACTTCCGCGACCGAGGCGTGCGGGTCCTGATCGCCGTCCCCGAGGAAGCAACCGCAGCCCAGGCCTGGGCGGACCGGCGGCAGATCCCGTTCCCCGTCGTCCCCGGCCTCCACGGTGACCTCGGCCTCGCCCGCCGCCTGCTCGGATCGATGATGCAGTCCGGAACCATCGTCGTGGACGCCACCGGCCGGGTCACGTACGCGGACATCGTCACCATGCCCACCGGCGGATACCGTCACCGCGAGGTTCTCGCGGCGCTCGACGCCCTGCCTCAACGCGCGGGGTGATCATGACCGTCGGCGGTACGCGCCGCCCGTGGCCCGACACGGCCGTCGTCCGGTCAGCGCAGGCCGGCGACGAGGCGTCGATCTCGGTGCTCATCGAAGGTGCCCATCCACACGTGCGGCGGTTCGCCACGTCGCTGTGCATGAGCGAACAGGACGCGGAGGATGCGACGCAGGAGGCGCTGGTCATCCTCTATCGCAAGATCGGGACGCTGCGAGCGACCGGAGCGTTGGCGTCGTGGATGTTCACGATCGTGCGCAACGAATGCGTTCGTCGCTGGGCCATCAGCAGGAGGCACGTCCTCGCCGAGGCGACCGATCTGCCCCTTGGAGCCAGCTCGTCGGCGGAGGAAGCCGCCTTGGCAGAGATCGAGGCTCGTCGTGTATCCGCGGCCATCGCGGGGCTTCCATCCGACCAACGGCAAGTGCTGCTGTTGCGCGACGTACACGGCTACAGCGGCAGATCGGTCGCGAAGCACCTGGGGCTGAGCCTGCCCGCGATGAAGTCACGCCTGCATCGAGCCCGAGCAGCGCTCCGGGCCGGCCTCGAAGAGCTGGCCTAGCTGCTCAGCTCGGCCCGGGTCGGCGGGTTGGCACCGGCACGCGAGACGGTGACCGCCGCCGCCCGGACGCCGTGGGCGAGCACCTCTCGACGGTCGCGCTCGAAGTCGTCCCAGAGCGCGTCGACGAGGCCCGCGGAGAAGGTGTCGCCGGCGCCGATGGTGTCCACGACCGTCACTTTCTCGGCCTCGACGTCGATCCGCTCGGACGCGGTGATCCAGCTCGCGCCGTCGCCGCCGCGGGTCACCGCGACCGCACCGGCACCGAGCTCGAGCAGCCGCGCGGCCGCCTTGTCGAGCCCGATCCCGGGGTACAGCGTCTCCAGGTCCTCATCGCTCGCCTTGACCACATCGGCGTACGCCGCGGCCCGCTCGATCCGCGAGACGACCTCCTGGCCGGTTCCGGTCAGCGTGGGCCGCATGTTGATGTCGTAGAGGACCCGGACGGAGTCGGGGAGTCCGTCGAGCAGCGCGAAGACCGTCTCGGCGCCCGGCGAGAGCACCGGCGCGAGCGATCCGACGTGGACGAACCGCGGCGTCCCCACCGCGATCTCGCCGAGCTTCCACTCCAGGTCGAAGACGTACGTCGCCGACCCATCGGCCGTGATGGTGGCCTGCGCCGTCGAGGTGCGGGCCAGCACGTGCGGGTCGCACGCCATCCGGACCCCGGAGTCGACCAGGTGGGCGGCCAGCGCCTGCCCACGGGCGTCGTCGGCGTAGGAGGCCACGTAGCGCACCGGACGGCCGAGACGGCCCAGCGCGACCGCGACGTTGGCGCCGCTCCCGCCGGGGTGGTCCCGGGTCACGCCATCGGCCGTCGTGACCACGTCGACCAGTGCCTCACCTACCACCAAGACGTCAGCAGCGGCATTGTCACGATCCAGGCTAGTCACGGCGGCAGATTAGCAACTCGGCGCACGAACGAATTTTCCGGGGTTGACCAGCAGAAACCGCCTACTGTCCAGTAACCCACCGCGGGTGGGCGACCGCTCTCGACCGCGTGCGACCATTGAGGATGTGACCGAAGAATCCACCGAGACGACTGGTGGTCCGCAGGGCCCGACCCCCGCCCAGCCGACCGTAATCCACGAGGGTCTACCGACCCAGCTTCCGGACATCGATCCCGAAGAGACCAGTGAGTGGCTCGGCTCGTTCGACGCGATGCTCGAGTCGAGCGGACGCGAGCGAGCCCGCTACATGATGCTGCGTCTGCTGGAGCGAGCCCGAGAGAAGTCCGTCGGCGTCCCCGCACTGCGCAGCACCGACTACATCAACACCATCCCCTCCGACCGCGAGCCGTGGTTCCCGGGCGATGAGGACATCGAGCGACGCATCCGGGCCTTCATCCGCTGGAACGCCGCCGTCATGGTCTCCTCCGCCAACCGCAAGGGCCTGGAGGTGGGCGGCCACATCGCCACCTACCAGTCCTCCGCGAGCCTCTACGAGGTCGGCTTCAACCACTTCTTCCGCGGCAAGGACCACCCCGGCGGCGGCGACCAGGTCTTCATCCAGGGCCACGCCTCCCCCGGCATCTACGCGCGTGCGTTCCTCGAGGGCCGGCTCAACGAGGAGCAGCTCTTCCGCTTCCGCCAGGAGGTTCAGCACGGCGTCGGCCAGGGCATCTCGTCCTACCCGCACCCGCGTCTCATGCCCGACTTCTGGGAGTTCCCGACGGTCTCGATGGGCCTGACCGGGATCAACTCGATCTACCAGGCGCGGTTCAACCGCTACCTGCAGAACCGCGGCGTCAAGGACACCTCCGACCAGCGTGTGTGGGCCTTCCTCGGCGACGGCGAGATGGGTGAGCCCGAATCGCTCGGCGCCATCCGGGTCGCCGCCCGCGAGGAGCTCGACAACCTGGTCTGGGTGATCAACTGCAACCTGCAGCAGCTCGACGGCCCGGTGACCGGCAACGGCAAGGTCATCCAGGAGCTGGAGTCCAACTTCCGCGGCGCCGGCTGGAACGTCATCAAGGTCATCTGGGGCCGCGAGTGGGACCAGCTGCTCGCCAAGGACGTCGACGGCGCCCTGGTCAACAAGATGAACTCCACCCCCGACGGCCAGTTCCAGACCTACTCGGTCGAGACCGGTGCCTACGTCCGGGAGAACTTCTTCGGCTCCGACCCGCGCCTGCGCAAGATGGTCGAGCAGATGAGCGACGAGCAGATCCGCAAGCTCCCCCGCGGCGGCCACGACTACCGCAAGGTCTACGCGGCCTTCGACGCGGCCACCAAGACCGTCGGACAGCCGACCGTGATCCTCGCCCACACCATCAAGGGCTGGACGATCGACGCTCTGGAGGGCAAGAACGCCACCCACCAGATGAAGAAGCTGACCATGGCGGACCTGAAGAAGTTCCGCGACCGTCTGCTCCTGCCGATCTCCGACAAGGAGCTCGAGGCGACCTACGAGCAGACCGGCGCCGCGCCGTTCTTCAACCCGGGTCCCGAGTCGGCCGAGATCGAATACATGATGGAGCGCCGCAAGCAGCTCGGCGGCCCGCTCCCCCAGCGCCGGGTCGAGTTCAAGCCGCTCACCCTGCCGGGCGAGAAGATCTACGCCGAGCTCAAGCAGGGCTCCGGCAAGAACAAGATCGCCTCCACCATGGCCACCGTCCGACTCCTCAAGGACTGGATGCGTGACCCGGAGATCGGCAAGCGCATCGTCCCGATCGCACCCGACGAGTACCGCACCTTCGGCATGGACGCGATGTTCCCGAGCGCGAAGGTCTACAACCCGGGCGGCCAGCAGTACGAGAGTGTCGACCGGAAGTTGTTGCTCTCCTACAAGGAGTCCGCGCAGGGCCAGATGCTGCACGAGGGCATCTCGGAGGCGGGGGCGATGGCCTCGGCGACCGCTGCCGGAACGGCGTACGCCACCCACGGCGAGCCGATGATCCCGTTCTACATCTTCTACTCGATGTTCGGGTTCCAGCGCACCGGCGACTCGATCTGGGCGATGGCCGACATGATGGGCCGCGGCTTCCTGGTCGGCGCCACCGCCGGTCGCACCACGCTGACCGGTGAGGGTCTCCAGCACGCCGACGGCCACTCCCCGCTGCTGGCGGCGACGAACCCGGCGGTCGTGCACTACGACCCCGCGTTCGCCTACGAGGTCTCGCACATCATGCAGAGCGGCCTCGAGCGGATGTACGGCTCGAGCGAGGAGCACCCGCACGGCGAGAACGTCATCTTCTACCTGACCGTCTACAACGAGCCGGTCAGCCAGCCCAAGGAGCCTGACAACGTCGACCTCGAGGGGATCCTGAAGGGCATCCACCAGGTCTCGACCGCCGAGGGTGAGGGCCCGAAGGTCCGCCTGCTGGCCTCCGGCGTCGGCTTCCCGTGGGTCGAGGAGGCTGCCCGCATCCTCGAGGAGGACTGGGGCGTCAAGGCCGACACCTGGTCGGTCACCTCGTGGAACGAGCTCGCCCGCGACGCCATCGACGCTGAGCAGTGGAGCCTCAACCACCCCGGTGAGACCCCGCGCACGCCGTACGTCACCGAGAAGCTCTCGGCGTCCAACGGCCCCGTCATCGCGGTCTCCGACTACATGCGGGCCGTCCCGCTGCAGATCGCCCGCTGGGTGCCCGACGACTACCGCGTCCTCGGTGCCGACGGGTTCGGCTTCGCCGACACCCGCCCGGCCGCGCGTCGCTTCTTCCAGATCGACGCCCAGTCCGTCGTCGTCCAGGCCCTCCAGGCCCTGGCCGAGGCCGGCGAGATCGACGCCGCGTTGGTGAAGAAGGCCTTCGACACCTACCGCATCGACGACCCGACGTCGACGAAGGGCATCATGCAGGAGGGCGGAGACGCCTGAGCGTCTGTCCGTCAGGTCGGGGGCTCGGAACGACTGTTCCGGGCCCCCGGCCGCATCTCCAGGTGGAAGGATCAGCAGTGTGACCAATCAGGCGAGCCTCGATACGCGTCGGCGGACGGCAACGGCGCTGCGACGCGCGACCGGCCGGCTGGCGACGGCCGCCACGTCGCGGATGGACGACGCGATGCCGTGGTTCAAGGACCTCTCCGCGAAGAACCGCTCTCTCGTCGGCCTGATCGTGCAGGCAGGCATCAAGGAGTTCGTTGGCTGGTACGGCGGCGGCGCCTCCGCCGACACCGCCAAGCCCGACCTGGCAGCGTCGATGTTCGGGGTCGCACCCCGTGCGCTGACCGGCATCATCACGCTCCAGCAGACCGTGGATCTCGTACGCCTCTCCATCGAGGTTGTCGAGGCCAACATCGACCACCTCCTCGGGCCCGAGGACGCCGCCGACGTCCACGAGGCGATCGGCCGCTACGCCCGTGAGGTCGCCTTCGCCACCGCCGAGGTCTACGCCCGTGCCGCCGAGCAGCGCGGCGCCTGGGACGCCCGGCTCGAGGCGCTCGTGGTCGACGCGGTCCTGCGTGCCGAGACCGACGAGGTCGTCCTCTCCCGGGCCAGCGCGCTCGGCTGGGACGCCGACCTGCCGCTGTGCGCGGTGCTGGGCCACGCCCCCGACGGCGTCCGCCTCGACGCCGCCATGGAGGAGGTACGCCGCCGCGCCCGCGCCCACGACCTGCACACCCTGTGCGCGGTCCAGGGTGACCGCCTCGTCGCCCTGCTCGGCGGCATCGAAGACCCGCTGGAGGCCGCCGAGCGCATCGCCGACCTGTTCGCCGACGGGCCCGTCGTCGTCGGACCGATGGCGGCCGGGCTAGCCACCGCCGCCGAGTCCGCCCGGGCCGCGCTCTCCGCCTACCGGGCCGCGCCCGGCTGGCCCGACGCGCCTCGCCCGGCACGCAGCCAGTCGTTCCTGCCCGAGCGTGCCCTGGCCGGCGACGCGTGGGCCCACCGCTACCTGATCGAGAATCTCTATCGGCCGCTGGTGGAGGCCCGCAGCACCCTGATCGAGACGCTGGCGGCGTACTTCGCCGCCGGAGGCGGTCTCGAGGCCACCGGGCGCACACTGTTCGTACACCCCAACACCGTGCGCTACCGTCTCAAGCAGGTCGCAGAACTCACCGGGTTCCTCCCGACCGACTCCCGCGACGCTCTCGCCCTGCAGGTTGCCCTGATCCTCGGCCGGCAACAGGACCACTGACCCTGTCATAGACCCGGTCTTGTAGGACCCCTACAAGATTGCGGGAGGGATATTCGTTGCCGCTGAAGGTGAACCGACACCCCTCCAGACGGGACTATCGTTGCGTGCTCGTCATTGTCGCCCCAGGACAAGGTGCTCAGACACCAGGATTCCTCACCCCGTGGCTGGAGGACCCCGCTTTCGCCGCTCGTATGGAGTGGCTCTCAACCGTCGCAGGCATCGACCTGATCGACTACGGCACCAATGCCGACGCAGAGACCATCCGCGCCACCGAGATCGCCCAGCCGCTGCTGGTCGCCACCGGCCTGGTCGCGGCGCTCGAGCTCTTCCCGCAGCCCGCGGACGCCTTCGGCAAGATCGGGGCCGTCGCCGGCCACAGCGTCGGTGAGATCACCGCCGCCGCGGGCGCACGCGCGATCAGCGCCGAGCAGGCGATGGTGCTCGTCCGCGAGCGGGGCAAGGCCATGGCCGAGGCCGCCGCGAAGACGCCGACCGGCATGACCGCGGTCCTCGGCGGCGTACGCGAGGAGGTGCTGGCCGCGATCGAGAAGCACGGCCTCACCCCCGCCAACGACAACGGCCCCGGCCAGATCGTCGCCGCGGGCACCCTCGAGCAGCTCGCGGCCTTCGCCGCCGATCCGCCCGCCAAGGCCCGGCTGATGCCGCTCAGCGTCGCCGGCGCCTTCCACACCAAGCACATGGAGCCCGCCGTCGGCCACCTCGCCCGGCTGGCCCAGAGCGTCTCGACCCACGACCCGCGTACGCGCCTGATCAGCAACAAGGACGGCCAGATCGTCCACGACGGCGCCAAGGCCCTGGACCGGATCGTCGGCCAGATCGCCAACCCGGTGCGCTGGGACCTCTGCCTCGACACCATGTCCGACATCGGCGTGACCGGCATCCTGGAGATGCCGCCGGCCGGCACCCTGACCGGGATCGCCAAGCGCGCCCTCAAGGGCGTCGAGACCTTCGCCCTGAAGACTCCCGACCAGCTCGACGACGCCCGCGCGTTCGTCGAGAAGCACGGCGAGGCCAACCCGATCGAGACCACGCCGACCTGGCGCATGGTCGTCTCCCCGTCCAAGGGCACCTTCAAGCTCTCCGAGACCGTGTCCGGGGTCGATGTGATCCCGGCCGGCGCCGAGATCGGTGCCATCGCCAGCCTCCGTGACACGATCGCGATCACGTCCGCCCACGGCGGCGAGGTCATCGAATGGCTCGTCGAGGACGGCGACCTCGTATCCCCCGGTCAGCCGCTGCTGCGTCTGCACCCGACAGGAGTCCAACACTCGTGATCTCAGCCCCGACAGGTTCCCCGCACGCCCGCATTCTCGGCGTAGGCGGCTATCGCCCCACCCGGGTGGTTCCCAACAGCGAGATCGTCGATCTGATCGACTCCTCCGACGAGTGGATCCGCACCCGTTCCGGCATCACCGAGCGTCGCTGGGCGGGCGAGGAGGAGACCGTACAGATGATGTCGGTCGCCGCCTCCCGCAAGGCGCTCGAACACGCCAAGATCGGCATCGACCAGATCGACTGCGTCATCGTCGCCACCGTCAGCCACATGCGTCAGACGCCCGCGGTCGCCGCGCTGATCGCCGACGAGCTCGGCGCCGACCACCCGGCCGCCTTCGACATCTCCGCGGCCTGTGCCGGGTTCTGTCACGGCATCGCGATGGCGAGCGACTTCATCCGCGGCGGCAGCGCCCGCAACGTACTCGTCATCGGTGTCGAGCGCCTCTCCGACATCACGAACCCGCACGACCGTGGCACCGCCTTCATCTTCGCCGACGGCGCGGGCGCCGCGGTCGTCGGCCCGAGCGAGGAGCCCGGGATCGGCCCGGTCGTCTGGGGTTCCTCGGGCGACAAGGCCAACCACATCCAGACCCCCGACTGGTTCGAGGCGAACGAAGCCAAGGAGACTCCCTGGCTGACGATGGAAGGCAACGCCGTCTTCCGCTGGGCCTCCTTCGCGATGGCCAAGGTCGGTCAGGAGGCGCTCGAGAAGGCCGGCATCACCGCCGACGAGCTCGACTGCTTCGTCCCGCACCAGGCCAACATGCGCATCGTCGACGCCCTGGCCCGCTCCATGAAGCTTCCGGAGTCGGTCAAGATCGCCCGCGACATCGCCACCATGGGCAACACCTCGGCCGCTTCGGTCCCGCTTGCTCTTGAGCGGATGATCGAGGAGGGTCAGGCTGAGTCGGGCGACACCGCCCTGCTCATCGCGTTCGGCGCTGGGCTGGTCTATGCAGCGCAGGTCGTCGTCGTTCCGTAGTCTCGCACCACCCCAGAGTTTCACCACACAGAAATCCGAGAGGAAGCACCACATATGGCCACCACCGAAGAGATCCGCTCCGACCTCGCCGAGATCGTCAACGAGGTCGCCGGCATCGATGTCGCCGACGTTCAGCTCGACAAGTCCTTCGTCGATGACCTTGACGTCGACTCGCTGTCCATGGTCGAGGTCGTCGTCGCTGCCGAGGAGAAGTTCGGCGTTTCCATCCCCGACGAGCAGGTCAAGAACCTCAAGACCGTTGGCGACGCGGTGAGCTTCATCGAGAAGGCTTCCGCGAACGCCTGACGCGCCCCGGCGGCTCGGCCAACCCTCCCAGGCCGAGCCGCCGGATCTGCTTCACCTGACCCAACGCGCCAACACCTCACACGGAGACCACATGAGCAGCCGCACCCGAGTCGTCGTCACCGGATTGGGCACCACCAACCCGGTAGGCGGAGATGTAGCCACCACCTGGGATGCCTTGATCGCCGGCCGCTCCGGCATCCGCGAGCTCACCGAGGAGTGGGCCCAGGACCTTCCCGTACGCATCGCCGGCCGTGTCGCCGTCGAGCCGTCCGAGGTCCTGGAGAGGGTCAAGGCGCGACGCCTGGACCGTTCCGCGCAGTTCGCCGTGGTCGCCGCGGCCGAGGCCTGGAAGGACGCCGGCTTCGAGGGCACGGCCACCGAGGCCGGCCTCGACGGCGAGCGCCTCGGTGTCGCTGTCGCCACCGGCATCGGTGGCGTCACCACCCTGCTCGACAACTACGACACGCTTCTGGCCAAGGGGCCGCGCCGGGTCAGCCCACTGGCCGTCCCGATGCTGATGGCCAACGCCTCAGCAGCCAACATCTCGTTGATCTACGGCGCCCGCGCCGCGGCTCAGACCCCGATCTCTGCTTGCGCCTCCGGCTCCGAGGCGATCGCCCTGGCCGCCGACCAGATCCGTCTGGGCCGCGCCGACGTCGTCCTCGCCGGTGGCACCGAGGCAGCGATCCACCCACTGCCGATGGCCGCGTTCGCCAACATGATGGCCCTGTCCAAGACCGCCTCCGGCCCCGATGGT
Organism: Nocardioides sp. NBC_00850; assembly: GCF_045207335.1. NCBI lineage: Bacteria > Bacillati > Actinomycetota > Actinomycetes > Propionibacteriales > Nocardioidaceae > Nocardioides > Nocardioides sp. NBC_00850. The sequence goes on along the minus strand of NZ_CP108845.1, from coordinate 2,857,342 downwards.
GGCGACCCGACCGCGGTCAGCCGTCCCTGGGACACCGGCCGCGACGGCTTCGTACTCGGTGAGGGCGCCGGCATCGTCGTGCTCGAGACGCTCGAGCACGCCCAGGCCCGCGGCGCCCGGATCTACGCCGAGGTCCTCGGCGCCGGCGTGACCGCCGACGCCCACGACATCGCTCAGCCCGACCCCGAGGGTCGTGGTGGCAGCCGCGCCATCAAGCGCGCGCTCGAGGACGGCGACATCGACCCGAACACCATCGTCCACGTCAACGCCCACGCGACCTCGACCCCTCAGGGCGACATCGCCGAGGGCCTGATGCTCCACGCCACCCTCGGCAAGCAGGTCGAGAACGTCGTGGTCACCTCGACCAAGTCGATGACCGGCCACCTGCTCGGTGGTGCCGGAGCCCTCGAGACCGTCGCGACCGTCCTGGCGATCCACAACCGCCAGTCGCCCCCGACGATCAACCTCGACAACCTCGACCCCGCGGTCGAGCTCGACATCGCCACCAAGGCACGCGACCTGCCGGTCGGCGACATCGCGGCCCTCAACAACTCCTTCGGTTTCGGTGGCGCGAACGTAGCGGTCGTCTACGGAAGCATCTGATGACCATCACGGCGCCTGCTCCCGCGAGACAGCAGCAGAAGCTTCCTCGCGACCAGGACCCGCGGAACCCGCTGACCCGCCTCAGGGCGCTCTTCGACGAGGGCACCGTCCAGCTCATCTCCCCCGACGACGACTCCGGCATGCTGGCCGCCGTCGGCGAGGTGGACGGCACCCGGGCGGTCGCGTTCTGCTCAGACGCCACCGTCATGGGCGGCGCGATGGGCGACCTCGGCTGCCGTGTGGTGGTCGACGCCTACCACCGCGCGATGACAGACGGCATCCCGATCATCGGCCTGTGGCACTCCGGCGGCGCCCGGCTGGCCGAGGGCGTACTTTCCCTGCACGCGGTCGGCCGCATCTTCCACGCGATGACGCAGGCCAGCGGCAAGATCCCGCAGATCTCCGTCGTCCTCGGCCCGGCCGCCGGCGGCGCTGCCTACGGTCCTGCCCTCACCGACGTCGTCATCCTCGGCCCCGAAGGCCGCATCTTCGTGACCGGTCCCGACGTCGTACGCTCCGTCACCGGTGAGGACGTCGACATGCTGCGCCTCGGTGGTCCCGAGCCGCACGGCCGCCGCTCCGGCGTCGTGCACATCCTCACCGAGTCCGAGCGCGAGGCGCTCGACAAGGCACGCACGGTCGCCTCTCTCCTCGGCTCCCAGGGTGGCCTCGACGTCGCCGCGGTCGAGGACAAGGACCTCGCCGAGCAGCTGCCCGAGTCGAAGAAGCGCGCCTACGACGTGCACCCGCTGGTCGAGAACATCCTCGACGAGGGCACCGCACAGGAGCTGCACGCTCGCTGGGCGCCCAACATCGTCACCGCTCTCGGCCGCTTCGGCGGCCGCACCGTCGGCGTCGTCGCCAACAACCCGCTGCGGCTCGGCGGCTGCCTCGACTCCCTCTCCGCGGAGAAGGCCTCCCGGTTCGTACGCCTCTGTGACGCCCTCGGCGTCCCGCTGATCGTCGTCGTCGACGTCCCCGGCTACCTGCCGGGCGTCGGACAGGAATGGGACGGCGTCGTCCGCCGTGGCGCCAAGCTCCTGCACGCCTTCGGGGAGTGCGTGGTCCCCCGGGTCACCCTGGTGACCCGCAAGACCTACGGCGGCGCCTACATCGCCATGAACGCCCGTTCCCTCGGCGCGACCAAGGTCTTCGCCTGGCCGGGCGCGGAGGTCGCGGTCATGGGCCCGGTCGCCGCGATCCGCATCCTGCACCGCCGCAAGCTCGCCGAGGTCGCGCCCGACCTCCGTCCTCAGGTCGAGGCGGAGCTCGCGGCCGAGCACGAGCGTCTCGCCGGCGGTGTCGACAAGGCTGTCGAGATCGGTGTCGTGGACGAAGTCATCGAGCCGTCGGCGACCCGCGGCGCGATCGCGGCCGCCTTCGAGGACGCGATCCAGACCGTCGGCGTACGCCGGGGTGCTCACGGCAACATCCCACTCTGACCGACACCGTTCAGACACAGACTGAGGCCCCGGAGCTCACGCTCCGGGGCCTCAGTCGTCGTCGGCCGTGCTCTGCGGCCGACGGGGTCGCTCAGACGACCTGGTGCAGCCAGCGTACGGGGGCGCCCTCCCCCGCGTGACGGAACGTCTCCAGCTCGTCGTCCCACGGCTTGCCGAGGAGCTTGTCGACCTCGAGCTCGAGCGTGGTGTCACCGAGGGCGGCCTTGACGACCGCGGCCTTGAGCCGGTCCTCCGGGATCATGATGTCGCCGTGCATCCCAGTGACGGCATGGAAGACGCCGAGGTCGGGTGTGAAGGAGTAGCGCGCACCCTCAGAGGTCGACGTGCCGTCCTCGGTGACCTCGAAGCGCAGATGCGTCCATCCCTTCAGCGCCGACGCGATCGCCGCTGCAGAACCGACCGCACCGGACCAGAAGAGCTCGGCTCGGTAGGTGCCGGCCTGGGCGGGCTGCGCCGTCCAGTCGAAGTTCACCGGCACACCTAGCACCCCCGCGACGGCCCATTCGATGTGAGGGCAGAGCGCGGAGGGGGCCGAATGCACGAACACAACGCCTCGTGCGATGCCACGCGAGGCGCTCGGGTCCTTGATCTGAGTGGTCACCGAATATCTCCTTCGTTGCGGCGCGAGCTACGCCTTCCCCAGCGGGCTCGATCATGCGTGAAGGAACATTTCGGTGATCACACGGATGTAGTTGTGCGTCTATTCTTACCTACCGCGCCCAGGATCTCCAGTATCGGAGCAAAACGGCCAGTGGCGACCAGCATCGCTGCCGATCGCCACTGATTGCGCGTTTGAGGCGGACCTCAGTCCCTCTCGACCGTCTTCTCGAGGGTCTCGGCCCGCGCCGCGGCGTCGGTGATCTCCTCGGAGTCGATCGCGTAGGTGCGGTGGAACCAGGTCAATGCGTCCTTGTCCCGGCCGGCGTCCTGGAGCGTGTCGGCGTACGCGTAGCGCAGCCGCACGACCCAGGCCTCGCGGCCCTTGTTGTTGAGCGGCGACTGCTCGAGGATCCGCAGGGCCGCGTCGAACTGACCCATGTCCCGACGAGCGCCGGCCTCGACGATCGTCATCTCGGCCTTCGCCGGCGCCTCGAAGTTCGCCACCGACGGGCTGTGTGCGAGCTTGATCGCCTGCTCGGGCTGGCCGAGCGCGCGGTGGCAGTCCGCCATGATCGGCAGGTACGCCGTCGCGCCGTTCATCCGCTTGGCCGCACGCAACTCGGCGAGCGCCTCGGAGTAGTGGCCGGCAGCGTACGCGGCCTCGCCCAGCGCCTCCCGAATCACAGCGATCCGCTGCGTACGCGACTTCGCCGCCTTGGCATGCTGGTAGGCGAGCTCGGGGTCGGAGTCGATGAACATGTCGGCGGCGACCAGGTGGCGGGCGATTCGCGCCGCCAGCTTCTCGGGCAGGCCCCGCAGCTGGGCCGAGATCGCACGGTCCAGCTCCTTGCCGGTCACCTCTTCCGGCAGCTCCGGACCGTCGTAGATCCGCTGATCGGCCGTACGCTCCTCGCGCGGCTCGTCGAAGCGGCGCTGCGGCTTGCCACCGGGCTTGCCGCCACGGTCCTTGGAGTAGCCGCCCTTGCGGTCGCTGCTGCCACCACGCTTCGGGCCGTCAGAGCGCTTCGGGCCGTCGGGGCGGCCGCCGGCGCGGGGGCCGCTGCGTCCGGTCGACGGCTTGCCGTCGCGACGCTCGTCGCCTCCGCGGCCACCGTCGCGACGCTCGTCGCCTCCGCGGCCACCGTCACGACGCTGGTCGCCTCCGCGACCTCCGCCGCCAGCGGCGCCATCACGGCGATCGCTGCTCCGACCAGCACCCGGTCGACCACCACTCGGTCGACCAGCGCCCGGCTTGCTGTCACCCGATCGGCCGCCACGGCCACCGGTAGATGAACTCGAGCTCTTCGGACGCCCGGGGCGTCCAGCGGGCTTACCGCCTCTGTTGCTACGGCGCTCGTCAGCCATAGCTGCCTTCCTCACTGCTGCTTCCCGCAGCCGACTTCGAACGATCCGCGGACCATTCTTTGACAAACTCAGTGCCAGTAAAAGCAGTAGAGGCCGCCCCAAAGGGCGGCCTCTACCTGAAATTTTGTCCGGCGGCGTCCTACTCTCCCACAGCCTCTCGGTTGCAGTACCATCGGCGCTGAAGGGCTTGACTTCCGGGTTCGGGATGGGACCGGGTATTTCCCCTTCGCTATGGCCGCCGTAACTCTATCGACTCACCCCGGCACTCATCCGCTGGCGCTTTCGCTGCCGAGCAGAGCTGCTTGGGGTGGCCAAGCCATTGTTCAGTTCTAGCATTCGTTGCTAGTTGGTGTGGACGCGAACAGTCTCATCAAAGATTCAGTCTTCGATGGTTGTTGTTTTTGTTGAGGGTTTATGAAAGATAAGCCCTCGGCCTATTAGTACCGGTCGGCTGGGCATCACTGCTGTACACCTCCGGCCTATCAACCCCATAGTCTGTAGGGGGCCTTAACCCATAAAGGGTGGGAAACCTCATCTTGAAACGTGCTTCCCGCTTAGATGCGTTCAGCGGTTATCACTTCCGAACGTAGCCAACCAGCCATGCACCTGGCGGTACAACTGGCACACCAGAGGTTCGTCCATCCCGGTCCTCTCGTACTAGGGACAGCCTTTCTCAAGTTTCCTACGCGCGCGGCGGATAGGGACCGAACTGTCTCACGACGTTCTAAACCCAGCTCGCGTGCCGCTTTAATGGGCGAACAGCCCAACCCTTGGGACCTACTCCAGCCCCAGGATGCGACGAGCCGACATCGAGGTGCCAAACCATCCCGTCGATATGGACTCTTGGGGAAGATCAGCCTGTTATCCCCGGGGTACCTTTTATCCGTTGAGTGACCACGCTTCCACATGCCGTGGCCAGATCACTAGTTCCGACTTTCGTCCCTGCTCGACATGTCTGTCTCACAGTCAAGCTCCCTTGTGCACTTACACTCGCCACCTGATTGCCAACCAGGCTGAGGGAACCTTTGAGCGCCTCCGTTACACTTTAGGAGGCAACCGCCCCAGTTAAACTACCCATCAGGCACTGTCCCTGAACCAGATCATGGTCCGAAGTTAGACATCTAGTACGACCAGAGTGGTATTTCAACGTTGACTCCACACACACTGGCGTGTGCGCTTCACAGTCTCCCACCTATCCTACACAAGCCGAACCAAACACCAATACCAAACTATAGTAAAGGTCCCGGGGTCTTTCCGTCCTGCCGCGCGTAACGAGCATCTTTACTCGTAGTGCAATTTCGCCGAGTCCACGGTTGAGACAGCGCCCAAGTCGTTACTCCATTCGTGCAGGTCGGAACTTACCCGACAAGGAATTTCGCTACCTTAGGATGGTTATAGTTACCACCGCCGTTTACTGGGGCTTAAATTCTGAGCTTCGCCGTGAGGCTAACCCGTCCTCTTAACCTTCCAGCACCGGGCAGGAGTCAGTCCGTATACATCGTCTTACAACTTCGCACGGACCTGTGTTTTTAGTAAACAGTCGCTTGGGCCTGGTCTCTGCGGCCCTTCACGCTTCCCCCAGCTAGTGGGTTCACGATCCGGGCCCCCCTTCTCCCGAAGTTACGGGGGCATTTTGCCGAGTTCCTTAACCATGGTTCGCTCGATCGCCTCGGTATTCTCTACCTGATCACCTGAGTCGGTTTGGGGTACGGGCGGCTCATGACTCGCTAGAGGTTTTTCTCGACAGCATAGGATCATCGACTTCCCCAAACGGGTCCGTATCACGTCTCAGGCATACAGTGTGCGGATTTGCCTACACACAGCCCTACACGCTTACCCGTAGACAACCATCGCTACGGTTCGACTACCTTCCTGCGTCACCCCATCACTTGACTACTACACACTTGGGTCCCATGTTCCACACACACGCCTCACCCCGAAGGGATCGGTCACGCATGCTTCAGATGGTTAGCATCATGCGCCTCATCATGGGCGTCACTTCGCCGGTACGGGAATATCAACCCGTTGTCCATCGACTACGCCTGTCGGCCTCGCCTTAGGTCCCGACTTACCCAGGGCAGATTAGCTTGACCCTGGAACCCTTGATCAATCGGCGGATGTGTTTCTCACACATCATTCGCTACTCATGCCTGCATTCTCACTCGCGTAACCTCCACCGCTGGATCACTCCGCTGCTTCACTGGTTACACGACGCTCCCCTACCCACCCCGGAAAACCGGAGTGCCATAGCTTCGGCGGATAACTTGAGCCCCGCTACATTGTCGGCGCGGAATCACTTGACCAGTGAGCTATTACGCACTCTTTCAAGGGTGGCTGCTTCCAAGCCAACCTCCTGGTTGTCACTGCGACTCCACATCCTTTTCCACTTAGTTATCGCTTAGGGGCCTTAGCTGATGGTCTGGGCTGTTTCCCTCTCGACAATGGAGCTTATCCCCCACTGTCTCACTGCTGCGCTCTCACTTACCGGCATTCGGAGTTTGGCTAACGTCAGTAACCTGGTCGGGCCCATCGGCTATCCAGTGCTCTACCTCCGGCAAGAAACACACAACGCTGCACCTAAATGCATTTCGGGGAGAACCAGCTATCACGAAGTTTGATTGGCCTTTCACCCCTAACCACAGGTCATCCCCTCCATTTTCAACTGAAGTGGGTTCGGTCCTCCACGCCGTCTTACCGGCGCTTCAACCTGCCCATGGCTAGATCACTTCGCTTCGGGTCTAGAGCGCGCGACTCAATCGCCCTATTAGGACTCGCTTTCGCTACGGCTTCCCCACACGGGTTAACCTTGCCACACACCGCTAACTCGCAGGCTCATTCTTCAAAAGGCACGCCATCACCCCCACTGCCAAAAGGCCGGCCGGGCTCTGACGGATTGTAGGCACACGGTTTCAGGTACTATTTCACTCCCCGCCAGGGGTACTTTTCACCTTTCCCTCACGGTACTGGTCCGCTATCGGTCATCAAGAAGTATTTAGGCTTAGCGGGTGGTCCCGCCAGATTCACACGACATTCCACGAGTGCCGTCCTACTTGGGAAGTACATCAACCCAGCCAAACACATACGATTACGGGGCTATCACCCGCTACGGCCCAGCTTCCCAACTGGTTCACCTTCATGCTTGGTTTCTTACTGAGCTCACCGCCGGCAGACGATGAAAGACATATCCCACAACCCCGACTACCCAACAACTGCCGTCTATCACAGGTAACCGGTTTGGCCTCATCCGATTTCGCTCGCCACTACTCTCGGAATCACTATTGTTTTCTCTTCCTACGGGTACTGAGATGTTTCACTTCCCCGCGTTCCCTCCACACGCCCTATAGATTCAGGCGCAGGTAACACGACATGACTCGTGCTGGGTTTCCCCATTCGGACACCCCCGGATCAACGCTCGGTTGCCAACTCCCCAGGGCTTATCGCAGGCTCCAACGTCCTTCTTCGGCTCTTGATGCCAAGGCATCCACCATGTGCCCTTCATAGCTTATCTCTCACAAACACTCAACAAAAACAACAAACCAACAACCACACACATGCATCACACACATGCAATCATCGAGCTTGTCTGCGCTACGAAGACCACGCACACACCAACACCCCAACCAACAGGAATAAACCCATACGGCCAAAGCGCCTACAAGGTGTGTGCATTCTTATTAAACAAGATGCTCGCGTCCACTATCCAACTATCAACTCCAACACCTCTCGGTGCCGGCCAGCCCGCACAACCCCATCCACACCAGTTGGTGCTTCAGGCGAAGGGGGCAGAGAGACAATCACTCAACTGTGTTGTGTGATTCCTCAGGGCCCAACAGTGTGTCAAGACCAGACCAGGTCCAGGAGGCTTCAGGTTCCACGCCTGTTCCCGAAGGAGCAGACAGTACTGAGAAGCACACCCGGCAACCAGCCGGTTGTTCATCGACGATTCCACTAGCGAGTAGCACCATCACCACACAACCGAATGTTGTGTGAATTCATGGCCACTTACTCCTTAGAAAGGAGGTGATCCAGCCGCACCTTCCGGTACGGCTACCTTGTTACGACTTCGTCCCAATCGCCAGCCCCACCTTCGACAGCTCCCCCCACAAGGGTTGGGCCACTGGCTTCGGGTGTTGCCGACTTTCGTGACGTGACGGGCGGTGTGTACAAGGCCCGGGAACGTATTCACCGCAGCGTTGCTGATCTGCGATTACTAGCGACTCCGACTTCATGGGGTCGAGTTGCAGACCCCAATCCGAACTGAGACCGGCTTTTTGGGATTCGCTCACCCTCACGGGATCGCAGCCCTTTGTACCGGCCATTGTAGCATGCGTGAAGCCCTGGACATAAGGGGCATGATGACTTGACGTCATCCCCACCTTCCTCCGAGTTGACCCCGGCAGTCTCCTATGAGTCCCCAACCGAATTGCTGGCAACATAGGACGAGGGTTGCGCTCGTTGCGGGACTTAACCCAACATCTCACGACACGAGCTGACGACAGCCATGCACCACCTGTACACCGACTAAAAGGGGCCGTATCTCTACGGCTTTCCGGTGTATGTCAAACCCAGGTAAGGTTCTTCGCGTTGCATCGAATTAATCCGCATGCTCCGCCGCTTGTGCGGGCCCCCGTCAATTCCTTTGAGTTTTAGCCTTGCGGCCGTACTCCCCAGGCGGGGCGCTTAATGCGTTAGCTGCGGCACGGAACACGTGGAATGTGTCCCACACCTAGCGCCCAACGTTTACGGTGTGGACTACCAGGGTATCTAATCCTGTTCGCTCCCCACACTTTCGCTCCTCAGCGTCAGGATACTCCCAGAGAACCGCCTTCGCCACCGGTGTTCCTCCTGATATCTGCGCATTTCACCGCTACACCAGGAATTCCATTCTCCCCTGAGTACCTCTAGTCTGCCCGTATCGAAAGCAGGCCAGGTGTTAAGCACCTGGTTTTCACTCCCGACGCGACAGACCGCCTACGAGCCCTTTACGCCCAATAATTCCGGACAACGCTCGGACCCTACGTATTACCGCGGCTGCTGGCACGTAGTTGGCCGGTCCTTCTTCTGCACATACCGTCACTTGCGCTTCGTCTGTGCTGAAAGAGGTTTACAACCCGAAGGCCGTCATCCCTCACGCGGCGTTGCTGGATCAGGCTTCCGCCCATTGTCCAATATTCCCCACTGCTGCCTCCCGTAGGAGTCTGGGCCGTGTCTCAGTCCCAGTGTGGCCGGTCACCCTCTCAGGCCGGCTACCCGTCGAAGCCTTGGTGAGCCATTACCTCACCAACAAGCTGATAGGCCGCGAGCACATCCCAGGCCGAAAAACTTTCCACAACCAGATCATGCAATCGGTTGTCGTATCCGGTATTAATCACCGTTTCCGGTGGCTATCCCAGAGCCTGGGGCAGATTACTCACGTGTTACTCACCCGTTCGCCGCTCGAGTACCCCGAAGGGCCTTTCCGCTCGACTTGCATGTGTTAAGCACGCCGCCAGCGTTCGTCCTGAGCCAGGATCAAACTCTCCGTTGAAAAACAACACCAAACACATTGCAAACAACATGCTTGGAAAAAGAGATGCCCTGACAGGAGACACTGACATGTTCCAACCCCCAAAGGGATCAGATGTTTGCCAGAATCAATTGTCAAAGAAACCATCAACCAAACACCCCACTAAGGGATGGTGGTCGACGGGGCATAACAAACTAATTCGTCGACTATGACACACTGTTGAGTTCTCAAGAATCACACGCACACCGGTAGATTTCAGACATCCGTCTCAGCCAGTCCGGCGGCCATATTCGTTTTATACTACTTGTTCGTACTGCTTGTTTCTGCTTCGTGCTGAACCTTATCAGGCTTTCTTTCGCTTTCGCAATTCGGCGTGTTTCGCGCTTCCTTGCCAGCTCCAGAACCTTTATCGGCTCCTTGCCTTTCAGACTTTAGCAGACTCACTTTCGCTTTCCCAATTCGGCGCGTTCCGCGCTTTCCCTGGTTTAGCAACTGTGTTTCTGCCTCGTCCTGGAGGACTTTATCGGATCTCGCTTTGTTGTCCAATTCGGCGAATTCTCGCTCTTATCGGATAAAGACGATATCCACACCGACACAGCACAAGACAATCAAACTGCGGTTCGTCACGGTCTTGACGCCTGATCCGAAGACCTGACTGAGACTCTGAACCGAGCTGAAGCTCGAGAATGTTGGCGGCCGACTCAGGGGCCGGAAACCCGCTCGAAGACTCGAACTTGCTTCCCGCCGCACCCCGGCGACCAGATGAACATTACGCCTCAGTGACGCGCTTGCCAAATCGAGGAACGCCCCGGGGAAGGCGGTCACCTTCCCCGGGGCGTTCTCGCAGGTCAGAGGCTATTTGAAGCGGACGCCGGCGAACTTCTTCTTGCCCCTGCGCAGGACGACCCAGCCGTCACCGAGCAACTCTTTTTCGCCGAGCGCCCCCTCAGCGTCCTCGACACGGACGTTGTTGACGTACGCCCCGCCCTCGGAGATCGTCCGGCGGGCCTCCCCCTTGGAGGAGACGAGGCCGGCGGCGATGAAGAGGTCGACGTAGGTCGGCAGCTCCTCACCACGCTCCAGCTCGACGGCACCGGCCTCCGTGATCGCGGCGGCCAGCGTCGTACTGCTCAGGGTGGCCAGGTCACCGCCGCCGAAGAGCGCGGCTGCGGCCTGCTTGGCCTGCTCGGTCTCCCCTGCCCCGTGGACGAGCGTCGTCATGTGATCGGCGAGTGCCTTCTGGGCCACCCGCAGGAACGGCTTCTCCGCGTGCTGCGCCTCCAGGGTCTCGATCTCCTCGTGGGACAGGAAGGTGAAGACACGGAGCATCTCCCCCACCTTGGCGTCCTCGACGTTGAGCCAGAACTGGTGGAAGGCGTAGGGCGACATCATCGTCGGGTCGAGCCAGAGGGCGCCGCCCTCGGTCTTGCCGTACTTGGTGCCGTCGGCCTTGGTGATCAGCGGCGTGGTGAAGGCGTGGACGGTCTCACCGGTGACCCGGCGGACCAGCTCGACACCGCCGGTGATGTTCCCCCACTGGTCCGAGCCGCCGAACTGAAGACTCACCCCGTGCGTACGGAAGAGGTTCAGGTAGTCCATGGACTGCAGGAGGATGTAGGAGAACTCGGTGTAGGAGATGCCGTCCTCGAGACGCTTCTTCACCGTGTCACGGGCGAGCATCCGGTTAACCGGGAAGTGCTTGCCGATGTCACGGAGGAAGTCGATCACCGACAACGACGCCGTCCAGTCGGCGTTGTTGACCATCGTCGCGGCGGTCTCGCCCTCGAAGGAGACGAACCGCTCGATCTGGCTGCGCACCCTCCCGACCCATTCCTTGACGGTCTCGGGCGAGTTGAGCGTGCGCTCGCCCGAGTCGCGCGGGTCACCGATCATGCCGGTGGCGCCGCCGACCAGTACATAGGGCGTGTGGCCGGCCCGCTGCAGGCGCATCGCCATGGTGATCTGGAGAAGGTTGCCCATGTGCAGGCTCGGCGCGGTGGGGTCGAACCCGATATAGAACTTCACACTCCCGCCGGCGAGCGCTTCTCGGAGCGCGTCGCGGTCCGTCGAGTCGGCGATGAGGCCTCGCCACTCGAGGTCGTCGAGGAGTGTGGGATCGATGGACACGTGGTGCCTTTCTCAGATCGTTCTCAGATGGTGTTTCCGGGGCCCGGAACGGGCTGTCCCGGAAGCAAGGGTAGTAGGCGATACCCCCTAGAGTTGACCACTGGCGTTCGCGACGAGATTTTGAGGGGACCTGGGTGATCGCAGGGAGGTACCGGCTCGAGAGGGAGCTCGGCCGGGGAGCGATGGGAGCCGTCTGGCTGGCCACCGACGAAGTTCTGGGGCGTTCGGTCGCACTCAAACAGCTGATCGCACTCGACGGCGTATCGGATGCCGCCGTCGAACGCGAGGCACAGCTCGCCGCCCGACTTGTCCACCCGAACGTCGTCGCCGTCTTCGACCTGGTGCGCGACGACGACAAGCCCTGGCTGGTGATGGAGTACGTCGAGGGGAAGACCCTTGCTCACATGGTGCGCGATGACGGCCCGCTGCCCATCGAGGACGCCGCGAGACTGATCGGTCAGATCGCCTCAGCCCTGCGCTCGGCCCATGCCGCCGGCATCGTCCACCGGGACGTGAAGCCCGCCAACATCGTGGTCGGCCGTGCCGAGCGCGCCAAGCTGACCGACTTCGGGATCGCGCGCGGGGTCGACTCCCAGACCACACAGACCGGGCAGGTCACCGGCTCGCCGGCGTACCTTGCTCCGGAGATCGCCACCGGTGGGCGGGCCAACCCGGCCAGCGACATGTGGTCCCTGGGGGCCACGCTCTTCCAGGCGCTGACCGGTGAGCCTCCCTACGGGATCGGCGACAACGCGCTGGCGACGCTGTATCGGGTGGTGCACGAGGACCCGCCTCGTACGCCGCTGGCCGGTCGGCTCGCTCCGCTGCTGGAGCACACGATGGCCTACGACCCCGCCGAGCGGTGGTCGGCCGAGGACGTCGTCGACTTCCTGGCCGGGCGATTGGCGGCCGAGAAGCTGGAGCCGGTGGCGCTGCGTACGCAGACGCTCGCCGCGGTCGCGGCTCCCGCGCCTGCGCCGGCCGCACCTTCGGGACTGGCCCAGTCGACGAGCACTCCGACCCGGCGCCGCTGGTGGCCGATCGCGCTCGTCGTCGCTGCGGCGTTGGTGCTGGCGGTCGGCGGAGCGTTGTGGGCCAACCGCGGCGAGGAGCCGAGTGCGAAGCCGAAGCCGGTCGCGTCCGGATCGCCGCTGTCGGAGGCGAGCGACAAGGCCACCGAGGACGCAGACGCCGAGGAGTCGGAGGAGGCGTCCGAGGAGCCGTCGCCCAGCGAGACGGCCAGCGAGTCTCCGAGCGAGAGCCCCTCGGCCAGCGAGACCGCCGGCCCGACCGCTGAGGGGATCGACGCCTTCATCCGCAGCTATCTCACCACCGCGCCCGCGAACCCCGACGCCGCCTTCAGCTCGATGCTGACCCCGGCGTTCCAGGCCAGCAGCGGCGGGATCGAGGGCTACCGCGACTGGTGGGGCAGCGTTGCGAGCACCCGCGTCGTCTCGGTCTCCCCCAGCGTCGACCCGCTCAAGGTGACCTACACCTACAAATACACGATGAAGGACGGCCGCCAGGACGGCGGCACGGTGACGTTGGGGCTCGTCTACGCCGACGGGAAATACCTCATCGACAGCGAGGGCTGAGCGCCAACTCCTCAGAGGAGCTTTCCCAACGGACCCAGGTCGATGTTGAGATCCTCCGGGGTGAGCCCGAAGTGGTCACGCAACTCCGTCATCTTCTCGTCCAGCAGCATCAGGGTCTGACCCAGCCGCTCGATGTCCTCGTCGCTCAGGCCTCCCGCATCCACGCGGCGGATCGCCTGGCGCTCCATCAGCTGCCGGAGCAGCTCGACGAGGGTGAGCACGAGCTGTACGAGCCCCTTCTCGACGGATTCCGGATCCGCATCGATGCGTCTGCTCAGGGCGGAGGGCAGGTCGGTCTCCCCGTCCAGGTCCAGAGGCCATGGATCTGCCTTGTCGGACCGCGTCACGGGCTCTCCTCCTGACAGAAGCTGAACGGTGGCCACGGGCCGGTGACCGTCACTCCGGGCCGGCTCTCGCCCCAGGTTCGGATGGCTGCCCGGGCAGCCTCCACGTGCTCGTCTGGAAGCAGGACCGACAGCCGTGCCTCCTGCGGACGGATCGACGTGAGCTTCGTGATCTCGGAGGCGTAGGGAGCGAGCAACGCCCGCAGCTCCGCGGCCTCGGCGTCATGCTGCTTCAGCTCCTTCGCGCGCCGGCGGAGATAGTCCGAACCCGTCTGCTCGTCCTTGACACGTTCGGGGACACGTTCGGGCAGCGGGAGGTGGACGATGCACTCGCTGCATCCGGTCACGGCGGCGATCCGGTCGGTCCACTCGCTCTCGCGCTCCGCGACCAGCTGGTCCAGCTCATCGCTGTCGCTCACGACGGTCCCGAAGCGCATCGGCAGCACGGGGACGTACGACCACAGCTGGTGGAGCGCTCGTCCGAACCCGAGCAGCTCGTGCATCGACCGCTCGGGTGGCTGCGTTCTCGGTTCGACGAAGACGGTGAGCCCGCGGGAGCGGTGTGCTTGCAGCGGGGTGTCGACCGTTTCGTCTGCGCTGTCTCTGGCTGCCACGGCGTAGAGGAGCATCATGGCTGCCTCCCGGACCCGGGTAGCGAAACCCTGTGGGCCGGGGCGAGAACCAGGCGCAGGCCGAGGTAGACGAGGTCGACCCCGGCGAGCGAGAGGACGATGTCGCCGCCCACCACGACGCCGCCGTCGATCAGGCGGTCGACGAGGTCGACGAGCGAGGTCTCGTCGAGTGCAGGGGAACGCTCGAGCGTCATGACACCACCCCGCTCAGGTCCTCGTCGTGCGGCTCTTCCGCACCGACGAAGCTGTAGGGCGGCCACGGTCCGGTCACCTCGATACGCATGGCGGCGGTGTCGACCAGATGGTGGTGGAGCTCTTCGGCAAGGCTGAGGAATCGCTGTTCCTCGTCCCGCGCCACGAGGTAGGCGCTGTTGAGCAGCATCGGCTCGTCTCGGCCGGTGACGGCAGCGTCGAGAGGGGCGCGCACGACGCTCGCGGCCGTGCCGCGAGCCAGCGCCTCATGGGTCTGCGTGACGGCGACCTCGCGCCGTCCGCGTTCGGTGTTGCGGACGTCCTGTTGCGACCGGCGCCATTCGAGGTATTCACGGCCGCTGCGGGGCGCCGGCTTCTCCGGCGCGGCAGGAGCCGAGGTCGGGAAGATCTGGAGCGACCATTCGACGCGACCGGCCAAGAGCTGCCAGGCGTGTTCGAGGCGGGCGCGACTCGACTCCAGCGCGGCGATCAACGCCTCGTCGCTCGGGTAGATCCCCGGGAGCTGCAGGGGCAGTACGTCCCCATGCTCGACCAGGTGCTGGAGCACGTCGTGATGGGCCGAGGCGACGGGAGTGAGCCAGCTCGTGTCCTCCCCGTGCTCTGCCCAGGCGGTCTCTCCGAAGGACTCCGCGGGCAGATCGCTGACGACGATCTCGAGGTCGTGGAACGCGACAGTGCGTACCCTCGAATCCGCGATGCCGCGGTCGGGCAGGGAAAGCGGCCCATCGCCCGGAACCAGTCCGTACGCGTGGACCACTGTGGTCGGGTCAGCGGCGTTCACGGCTCGTTTCACCTTCGACGATCTCGGTCTGGCTGCCGACGCTGCGCTCGAGCGCCTCCAGGCGCCGGCGGAGGTCGAGCTCCTCGTCCTGCTTCTGCTCGTCCTCGAGGTTGCTGACGAACGGGTCGCCCTCCCACCAGTTGATGCCCATCTCGCGGGCCTTGTCGACGGAGGCCACCATGAGTCGCACCTTGATGGTGAGCAGCTCGATGTCGAGCAGCCGGACCTGGATGTCACCGACGATGACGATGCCCTTGTCGAGGACGCGCTCGAGCACGTCGGCGAGGCTCTCGGGTGAGGACTGGGGCCGGTTGCTGACGAACATCGGTGAGCGCTGAGTCTCGGTCATCGATCCTCCACTTGGGCTCGGACGTAGCGGTGGACACGGCGATAGCCCGTGATCTCGCCGTCCGGGTCGACCGTCACCTCGTAGGAGGCAAGGACATCGGTCGTCTCCGGGACTCGTTCCAGCTCGAGGATGTCCGCGTTGACGACCCAACCGTCGTCGTCGCGACGGATTGCCGTCACGCCCTCGGCGGGACATCCCACGAGCGCCTCGAGCTCTTCGAGCACATGCTCGGCGATCGAGGACAGGGTGGGTTTGCTGGGCTCATTCATGCCAGCCTCCGGCCATCAGGCGCTGCACGAGAACCTCCTCGAGATCGGCCGCCTCCTCCTCGGTCAGCAGGCCCGCCTCCCGGCGGGCATCGACATCCTCGAGCGCGGCTTGGATCGTGGCCGGGTCGAAGTACTGGCTCTCGGCCTCTTCGCGGATCTGCTCTGCCACCCAGACCACACCTCGCACGGGCGCGATGGGCAGGGTCAGCAACTGCGTGATCAGGCCCATGCGAGCTCTCCCGACGAGGCGGCGTCGAGAAATGCGTACGGCGGCTGCGGACCGACGTACCGAAGCGACGCCAGCGGCGCCAGGTCCTCGCGCAGCGTGGTCACCGTCGCGTCGACCTCGCTCTGCCGGTCGCGCTCGACCAGCAGGAAGATCTCGGCCGCCTGCAGGGCACCGCGGACCTCGCCGAGGGAGACGGCACGGGCGGTCGGGGCCAGCCGATCAACGACGCCGTCACCGACCCCGACCCGTAGGACGTCGAGCGCGGCCGCGATGGCCTCGCCCAGGCGTACCTCCGCCGAATGCCGCTCCTGCGGGCTCGCCCGCCGGACCTCGTCGCGCAGCGCGACGAGGTCCGGGTCCCGACGCAGCGCCTCCCTGAGCGCTTCCTGCTCGATCAGGTCGACCGAGACGGTGAGCTGCAGCAGGCCGTCGAACCGTTCCAGGAGCGGGCGGATCTCGTCACCGCGGCTCTCGATCAGCTCGTGGCGCACTGTGTCGTCGTCCGGCATCTCCACGCCGAACTGCATGGGCAGCACCGTCCCGAGGGTGGCCACCGCCTCGAGCGTATGAGCGTGTGCCATCAGGTCCTCGCGCAGCACGCGCGAGTCGGCATCCACGTCGCTGACGAGCACCCGAAGGCCGTCGCCGTCGATGTGGCGCAGTGGACGTTTCGACCGTCCCTTTCGGTCCGCGGGGATCGTGACCGATGTGTCCGTGACTCCGTAGATGTGGACAGGCACGGTCAGTCCTCCTTCTCCTTGGTCTGTCTGGATGTGCTCTTGCGGGGGCGGCGGGCGGGCTGCTTGCGACCCTTGTCCTCGTCCTCTTCGTCGTCGGCGTTCTTGTCGGAGTCCTCGTCGTCGCTGCCGAGAATGCTCCCCAGCTTCTCCTTGGCTCCTTCGATCGCGCCGGAGGTCTTGCCCTTGGCCCCGGACTCGGTCACCCCCTCGATCAGCTCCGGGATGCCGTGCGTCTGGGTGTCGGTGAGGTCCAGCCGATTCACCGCCTCGGCGAAGCGCAGGTAGGTGTCGACGCTGGCGATCACGATGCGTGCGTCGATCGTCAGCAGCTCGATGCCGACGAGCGAGACGCGCACGTAGATGTCGATCACCAGACCCTTGTCGAGGATCGTGTCGATGACGTCGGCGAGGCTGCTCGGCGCCGGGCGGTCGAGGTACCGGTTCTGCTGGGTGATGGTCATGACTCAGTCGCTTTCTGCCGGGGTGCCGGCGGGCACGGGTTGCTCGGCCCGCTTCAGTACGTGCTTGCGGATGTGGGCCCGGTTGGCGCCGAGCGACCTCGCCAGGCCGGATTTCCCGCACCCGACGAAGTAGCCGATGCACCAGTCGAGCTGCTGCAAGGCGTCCTCGGTGGCGGTCCGATAGCGATCGACCTCCACCATGAGCTCCTCGACGTCGCGCTCGAGCTCCTGGATACGGCGTTCGTCGTCATCGGCCATGGTCAGGATGCCTTCGTGGAGGAGCCGGAAGACGTACGCCTGCTCGTGCTCTGCTTGCTGGCGCTCTGCTTGCGCGGGCTCCGCTTGCTCGCGCTCTGCTTGCTCGCGCTCTGCTTCGTCGGGCGCCGCGTGCTCGTGGTCTTCTTGGCCGCCGGCTTATTGGCAGCGGTCTTCTTCGCAGCGGTCTTCTTGGCTGCCGGCTTCTTGGCCGCGGTCTTCTTGGCGGTCGTCTTCTTCGCCTGCGGTTTGTCACCGGACGACCCGTTCCCGGAAGACCTGTTGTTGGAGGACCCGTTGCCCGGCGTGCTGCCCGACGACTTCTCGGACCTCCGGGAGCTGCTCGCCGTACGGGCCTTCGTCTTCCCGCTCTGCTCCCGACTCTTCTCCGAGCTGTTCTTCTGCCCGTTCTCCGTGCCCTCGCCGGAACCGTCGTCCACGACCTCCTTGTCGTGGATCTCGCCCGTCCACCCCTCGATCTCGTCGCGGTGGAGAAGCGTGTGGTTGGCCACATGACGCCGGAAGTGCTTCATCTCCAGGCGAACTCGACGCCCCTGGGCCCGCCAGAGGTTCCCGGTGTGCTCGAAGAGGCCCTTCGGGTAGTACTCGAGCGAGACCAGGATCCGGGTCAGGTTCGGCGCGAGCTCGTGGAAGGTGACGGCGCCGTCGACGCGGCCCTTCTCGCTCTCGCTCTTCCACACGATGTGCTCGTTCGGGACCTGGTCGAGGATGGTGGCCTTCCACGTGCGGTGGGACCAGAACACCTGGGCCTGCCAGGTGACGACCTCGTCCTCCTCCTGCGTGACGTTCTCGACCTTCTTCGTGAACGACGGGAAGTCCTCGAACTGGGTCCACTGCTCGTAGGCGACGTCCCGACTGACGGGTACGTCGACCGTCTCGACGATGTTGGTCACCTTGAGCTTCTTGCCGGAGGACTGTTCGCTCTTGTTGAGACTGCCCGATACCTTGTCAACGGTGTCCTTGACCTGAGTCGCCGTGTCCTTGACCTGGGCGGCGGTGTTCTTCACCTTGCCGACCGGTGCCGTGACCTTGTCGACGGCCGCCTTCGCCCCCGCCTTCACAGTCGAGCCACCCTTGGAAGCCTTCGAAGGGACACCGTCGGCGAAGCCGGTCAGTCGGTCAGTGAGCCCCTCGACGCCGCTGCCCAGCTTGCTCAGGCTCCGCTTCCCGAAGGCGCGGCTGATGCCCAGGGCCTCCTTACGCAGCCGATCGATGGGTAACTGCGACAAAAGACCCGAGTCCTCCGTGTCGGCAGCCGCTTTCTTGCGAATCTGTTCCGTCATGACTCAGGCACCTCCTGTCGGCGCTGCTGCGCGCCGACGACGGGAGCTCCGCGCGCGCCGGCGCGGCTTCTCCTCTTCGTCGTCCTCGTCCTGCTGGTCCGCCTCGTCCTCGGGCGCGTCCTCGTCTTCGTACTCGTCCTCGGGCTCTTCCTCCGCTTCTTCGTCGTCCTCGGGCTCTTCCTCGGCCTCGTCCTCAGGCTCGTCCTCGTACTCGTCCTCAGGCTCCTCACCCTCGGCCTCGTCTTCGGGCTCTTCCTCGGCCTCGTCTTCGGCCTCGTCTTCGTACTCGTCCTCGGGTTCTTCGTCCTCCGGAACCTCGTCGGTGTCCTCGTCGGTTTCCTGGTCGGCGGCCTCATCGGATGACGACGCGCCCCAGAGCGTGCTCCGTTCGTGCAACCGATCGCTGAGCTTGTCGATCTGGACCGCGGCCGCGGCGACCGCGGCTGCCTTACCAGCCTCGACGAGCTTTCCGCTGACCTGCTGTCCGAGCTTCTGTACGTCGGGCGAGCCGCCAAGGCTCTGAGTACCGATCTTCAGCATCTCGAGACTGCGGTCGCGAACGGCGCTGTTGCTGAGCGCCGAGGCAACGACCACAGCCAGTCGAAGTTTCTTGAATCGCCCGAGCACATAGCCAGCCGCTACAGCGGCTCCCACGCGCGTGGTGACAGACATGTTCGTGCTCCCTCCTCGGACGGCCCTCCACCATCCATTACCCCGGGCGGTACCCGATGTGACGCGGGCCATACCTTGGTCCCCGGAAGAGGGCGCGCAGTGTCCACCGACAGCGAGGGTTGAGCACCTGAACGCTCGGTAGTCTCCGGACATGGGTGTCAGCGCGGGACAACAGGAAGACCTGCCCGAGTCGGTCGTGGTCGAGCTGCGCCGTACCGCTGCCGAGCTGTTGGGTGACGTGGCGTCGTACGCCGATGACATGCTCGCCTACATCCTCGAGCGGATCCCGGAGGCGAGCGCTGATGACGAGCTCCGTGGCCTGACGCTGGGGTCGTGCTCCTCGAACCTCGAGGCCGCGTTGTCGATGGTGCGGCACGGTATCGACGTCAGCGCCGCCTCAGCGCCAGTCACTGCTCTCGAGCATGCTCGCGCGATGGCCGCGCGCGGCTACAGCGTCGACGTGATGCTGCGCTTCTACCGGATCGGCCACGCCTACTTCAGTGAGCGGATCCTGGCCGGGATCACCGACTTCGTGCAGGCCCCGGCTCTTGCCCTGGCGGTGGTGTCCTACCTGGAGCGCTACGCGTTCGCGTACGTCGACCGCATCTCCAGTGAGGTCGCCGCCGAGTACGTCGCCGAGCTCGACCGGATCCAGAGCCAGGCCCGTGCGGCCCGGACGGATGCGGTCCGCACCTTGATCGCCGGCGGACGGATCGACCTGCGCCGCGCGGAGCGCACCCTGTCCCACCGGCTCACCGGATGGCAGACTGCCTTCGTCTGCTGGACCGGCAGCGACGACGTCGATCTCGCGCGTGTGGGTGAGGCGGTCGGGGCACACCTCGGTTCCTCTCATCCCCTGCTCGTCCCGGACGGCGCTCGGGCGCTGTGGGGCTGGGTCTCCACGACTGGTGCTCCTGCCATCGCGGCAACGGACCTCAGGCCTCTGGCCGGGAAGATCCCGGACACGGTCCGGGTCACGCTCGGCACGCCGGCGCAGGGTGCCCCCGGCTTCCGAGACTCCCATGTCCAGGCGCAGCGCGGCCGGCGGATCATCGAGCTCGCGGGTCGCGGAGCAGCGGTTTCGACGTACGCCGAGCTGGCGCTCGTGGACACGATGAGCGGCGACCTCGACCTGACCCGCGCGTTCGTCGCGACCGAGCTCGGTGGGCTTGCGGTCGCTGGTCGCCGGGAGGAGGAAGAACGGCGGGCGCTGCTCGCGGTGCTCGACGCACAGGGTGGACTGGCGGCCGCGGCTGACGAGCTCGGCGTACACCGCAACACCGTGCTGCAGCGCGTCCGCCGGGCCGAGGAACGACGCGGGCTTCCAGCGACCGAGCGCATTGCCGAGCTGCATGCCGCGTTGCGTCTGGTCGGTGTGCTGGGCCCGCTCGTGCTCGCACCGGAGCCTGACCAGGCCTGACCGGGCACTGACCCGGATGTGCTGCGCGCACATCGACATGGGCTCGGCACCTCTCGCGGGGTGCGGCTCTCCGTTCGTACGTTTCGAGCATGTCAACTACGACGGAGCAACCCGCAGCCACCCGCCACGCGCTCCCCGACCCGGGTGAGAAGGTCCCGACGATCTCCTGGCCCATCGTGGGCATCTTCTCCGGCGCGATCGCGGTCTTCGCGATCTCGACCTGGGCGGCGTTGGCCGAGCGTCTTCCCGTCCCCGTGACGGTCCTGCTCAGTGCGGCGGCGATCTTCGTGCTGTTCACTGTGCTGCACGATGCCGCGCACTACTCGATCAGCACCCATCGCTGGGTCAACGTGGCCTTCGGCCGGGTCGCGATGCTCTTCGTCTCGCCGCTGATCTCGTTCCGGTCGTTCGCGTTCATCCACATCGAGCACCACCGCAACACCAACGATGACGACAACGACCCCGACCACTTCGTCAGTGGCGCTCCGTGGTGGCAGGTCCCGTTCCGGTTCCCGCTGATGGACGTGCCGTACCTGTCCTTCCTGGCGCGCAATGTTCGGCGTCGTCCGCGAGCAGAGGTGCTGGAGACGGTCTTCCTGATGAGCACGACGATCGCCGTGATCGTCGCCGCGGGCTTCACCGGACATCTGTGGACGCTGGCGGTCCTGTATCTGATCCCCGAGCGGCTCGCGATGTTCGTGCTGGCCTGGTGGTTCGACTGGCTGCCTCACCACGACCTGGAGGACACCCAGCAGCAGAACCGCTACCGCGCCACTCGCAACCGGGTCGGCTCAGAGTGGGTCCTGACTCCCCTGCTCCTCTCGCAGAACTACCACCTCGTCCACCACCTGCATCCCTCGATCCCGTTCTACCGCTACGTCGCGGCCTGGCGCCGCAACGAGGAGGCCTACCTCGAGCGGGACGCCGCGATCGGCACCGTCTTCGGTCATCAGCTCGACGCGGACGAGTACCGCGAGTGGAAGGCGCTGAACGGCAAGATGGCGCGGCTCCTCCCGGTGCGGATGCCGAGGCGGTCCTCCGCTCGTGCCGCGGAGTTCCATCCGGTCCCGGTCGCCGGCGTCGAGCGACTGACCCACGACAGCGTGCTGATCCGCTTCGACGTGCCTGACGACCTGCGCGAGAAGTTCTCCTTCGAGCCCGGTCAGCACGTCACGGTTCGGACCGACCTCGGCGGGGAAGGCGTACGTCGCAACTACTCCATCTGCTCCTCGGCCACCTCCGACACCCTGGAGATCGCCGTCAAGCACATCCCGGGTGGGGCCTTCTCCACCTTCGCGATGGAGCAACTGGAGGCCGGGGACACTCTCGAGCTGATGACCCCGACAGGTTCGTTCGGGACAGCGGTCGATCCGCTCGCCGCCAAGATCTACGTGGCGATCGCCGCCGGCAGCGGCATCACCCCGGTCCTCTCGATCCTGCAGACGACGCTCGCCGTCGAGACCGAGAGCCGCTTCACCCTGATCTACGGCAACCAGGACGCGGACAGCACGATGTTCCGCGACGAGCTCGACGACCTCGAGGCGCGCTACGCCGACCGGCTCCGGATCATCCACGTACGCTCCCGCGACCCGCGCCACCCCGAACATCTGCGCGGTCGGATCGACCGCGCGAAGCTCGAACAGTGGCTCGGCTCCGAGTTGGCCGTGGCATCGGTGGACGAGTGGTTCCTATGTGGACCGGTCGAGATGGTGGCCGGCCTACGCGACCTGCTCCTCGAACGCGGCGCCGAGCCGGACCGCGTCCACGTCGAGCTCTTCCACGGTTACGCCAAGCCCCGGGTCGCCGACGGCTTCGCTCCGGCCACGGTCACCGTCGGCCTGCGCGGCCGCCAGCACGAGGTCTCCCTGGCAGCCGGCGACACGGTTCTCGAGGCCGCCTTGAAGGCCGGGCTCGAGGCGCCGTACGCCTGCCTCGGCGGAGCCTGCGGCACCTGCAAGGCCAAGGTGACGCTGGGGTCAGTCGCTATGGAGCAGAACTTCGCTCTCTCCTCGACCGACGTCGAGACCGGCCACGTGCTGACCTGCCAGTCCCGCCCGACCACGCCGGAGGTCACCGTCGACTACGACGCCTGAGCCATGGGCGGATGTCGAGCTGGAAGGTCTCGATCATCGCCGAGTGACCGATCCTCCGTACGCGCCCGCTAGGATCTGCGCGGGCCGTTAGCTCAGTCGGTTAGAGCAGAGGACTCATAATCCTTGGGTCGCGGGTTCGAGCCCCGCACGGCCTACCAACGATCGGTGCGCTGAACCTCGTGCATGAGCTCGATCTTGCGGAAGCCGAACTGCTTGTTGATGCGCTGCATCACGTCGTTGGACGGGTCGGTCCAGGTGTGGATGCTGGTGCGCTCGGGGTGATCCCGCTGGACGGCGGCGAGGGTGGCGACCTTGAGGGCGAGGCCGAGCTTGTGGCCGCGGTGGGCGGACTTGACGAAGGTGTCGTCCTGGATGGCCTCGTCGCTGCCGTGGGCCAGGAAGATGACCGAGTAGCCGACCAGCTCGCCGGTGAGGATCTCGCGGGCAGCGGCGGTGATGCGGTCGTAGGAGCGGGCGGTGCTCTTCTCGGCCGACCGGATCCGGTCGGCGGTGTGGGCGACCGAGTCCTCCTGGGACTTGCCCGGCATCTCCTTGCCCATCTGGTTGCGCAGGCCGACGAACTGGGCGAGCAGGTTCTCCGGCGTCCGGTCCTCCCACATCAGGAGCTCGTAGCCGAGCACGTTGAAGGGCTTGTGCGGCAGCGGGAGGTCCGCGGCGAGGTGGTCCTCGCGGCGTACGGACTTGAAGCCGAGCGCCCGCGCGAAGGCCAGGGACGACTTCGGGGGGATGGTCACCTCGGCGGTCGTCAGGGTGCGGCCGCTGGTGCGGCGTACGTCATCGGCGGCTCGCCACAGCTCGGTGCCGACCCCGCGCCAGCGGTGGACAGGGAGGACGTGGATGCCGAGCTCGACGACGTGGCTCCGCTCCTCCTCCGGGAGGTCGAGCTCGGCGATGCCGATCGTCTCGCCCTGCTCCTTCGCGGCGAGGAGTACGCGGCGGCCGTGGTCGTGCGGCATGCGCACGGAGTTGGCGAGCGCCTCGAACGTGCGATGCGACGCGTAGGGTCGATCGAAGGCCATCGATGCCGCCTCCACGGCGTACCAAGCCTTCAGAGCGGTGTCATCGTGGACGTCGACGGGGGCGATCACAGACACGGGCACTATCTAACCGTGTCGGGCAAGGTGGCGGGAAATGAGGTCCCTTCCTCAATGCCCCGAGCAACTCAGATCGGCCCCGGATCGTTCGGGCCCGGCTCCGTTGACGGATCGTCCGGATCGGGAGGACCCTGCGGATCGGTCGGTGTGGGGGTCGGCGTCGGAGTCGGGGTCGGCGTCGGCGTGGGGGTCGGCGTCGGAGTCGGGGACGGGGTCGGCTTCTTCGTCGGCTCCGGTTCGCCGGTGGGCTCCGGGTCAGGCGCAGGAGGTACGTACGGCGCGTGACCGGTCTCGGGGGCGTCGCCGTCGAGCCAGGCCGGGGCCGGGAACTCCTCGTAGTCGAGCTCGTCGGTCAGCGGGCCCATGATCTCGACCCAGGTGTCGGCCGGATAGTCGGCGCCGAAGTAGGTGTCGAGCCAGCCGTCGAGGGCGCCGCTGCCCTTGCCGCGGCTGTAGGAAACTGCGGTGGCGAGCTGCGGGGTATACCCGACGAACCAGGCCGAGGAGACCTCGTCCTTGTCGTTGGTCGCTGTGCCGGTCTTGCCCGCAGCAGGCTGGACGACCGCGCTCGCCGCCTGGCCGGTGCCGCTGGAGACGACTTGCTGGAGCGAATAGGAGGTGTCGGCCGCGACGTCCTCGCTCATCGCCCGCTTTCCCCTGGCGGAGTCGTCGCGCTCGTAGATGACGGTGCCGTCGGCGTCGACCACCTTGGAGACGACGTGGACGTCGTTATGTACGCCGCCGTTGGCGATCGTGGCGTAGGCGTTGGCCATGTTGATCGGGCTGGTTCGGTTCTTGCCGAGGGTGAGCAGGAAGTCCTCGGGACCGAAGTCGCCGGTGGTCATCGGGATGCCGGGGCGGGCCGGGTCGGCCTTCACCGGCGGGATGCCGGCCGCGAGCGCCATGTCGTAGACGTCCTCGCTGCCGTTGGGCAACGAGTCGGACATCTCGACGAAGGCGGTGTTGACCGATTCCTCCATGGCCTGGAGGCTGCTGATGCTGGACCCGTAGCTGTGACCGCTCGGGTTGGCGGCGTCCTGGCCCGAGTTGCGGATCGGGTGGCCGGGAAGGGCGTCGAACTCCTTGGGTGAGTTGCCGTCCCAGCTGTCTTTGAGCGAGTAGCCCGCCTTCAGCGCCGCGGCCATCGTGAACGCCTTCACCGTCGAGCCTGCCATCGAACCCGTCGCCGCCCAGTTGGTCTGTGACTCCAAGTAGTCCTGGCCGCCGTAGAAGCCCCGCAGCGCGCCGGTCCTCACATCGATGGTCGCCGCGCCGACGTGGAGCTCGTCGTCCTTCTTGTTCTCGTCCTCGATGAACGCCTTCTTGTCCTCCGGACGTACGTCGTCGACCGCCTCTTCGACGGTCTTCATCGTCTTCTTGGTCAGCGTGGTGGTGACCCGGAGCCCGCCGCCGTTGATCTCGTCCTCGGTGACCAGCGGGTTGCCCTGCTCGTCCTTGAGCTTGAGGAGCTCGTCGCGGACCAGCTTGAGCGCGTGACCCTTCTGCCCGCCGTAGCGGCTGTCGGAGCGCGGCTTCTTGAACTTCGGCAGCGACTCCTTGGCCTTCTCCCCGTCGGCGGCGTCGACCATGTCCATCTTGACCATCGAGTTGATGACGTAGCGGTAGCGGCCCTCGAGCTCGGCGACCGACTCCTCGCCGTTGCTCGGGTCGAGGTCGTTGGGGTCGTTGAGGATCGCGGCGAGTGCGGCGGCCTCCTGGAGGGTGAGCTTCGCGGCCGGCTTGTCGAAGTAGGCGTTCGACGCGGCCTCGACGCCGTAGGCGCCGCGGCCGAAGTAGATGGTGTTGAGGTAGCCCGCGAGGATGTCCTCCTTGGACTTCTGCCGGCTGATCTTCAGCGAGATGACCGCTTCCTTCACCTTGCGGGAGTAGGTGCGCTCCTGGGTGAGGTAGAGGTTCTTGACGTACTGCTGGGTGATCGTCGAGGCGCCGGACTCGGTGCCGCCGGTGTTGTTGTTGACCACCGCACGCAGGATGCCCTTGATGTCGATGCCGCTGTTGGTCCAGAAGGTGCGGTCCTCCGCGGCGACCGCGGCGTCCTTCATCAGCTGCGGGATCTCGTCATAGGGCAGCGAGTCGCGGTCCTGGGAGTCGGCGATGTAGCGCCCGAGCTCGTCCTTGCCGCCGCGGTAGTAGACGAAGGAGGTCTCCTTCTCGTACGCGGCGTTGGCGCTGGGGATCGGGATGGCGTTGTAGGCCACTATCACACCCAGGGTGCCGATCAGCGCGCCCACCAGAATCACGACGAAGAAGGCCTTCAGGACCTTCCTTCCGCGCTTCTTCTTCGGCTTCGGCGTGGGTGTGTAAGGCGGATTGCCCTGCCAGCTCAAGTTGTCCCCTCCCGCGGTCACAAACGTTCCTAGAGTACGGCGGGCCCCCAGGCCCGACGCGATCGTCGGCTCCGTGTCCAGGACGTTTCAGCGGGGTCTCAGGTTGCTCGAGACGTGGCGACGGGCCTCTGCCCTGGGCCGGCGATGCCGTGTCTGCCCAGGTCAGAGGCCCGTTGCGGGAACACTCAGACCAGGAAGTAGAAGGTGCTGTAGTGGTCGGGAGTGAAGTAGACATCACCCGTTGTGGTGTCG
Source organism: Nocardioides sp. NBC_00850 (assembly GCF_045207335.1). NCBI lineage: Bacteria > Bacillati > Actinomycetota > Actinomycetes > Propionibacteriales > Nocardioidaceae > Nocardioides > Nocardioides sp. NBC_00850. The sequence continues at coordinate 2,830,606 of NZ_CP108845.1, read as the reverse complement.
ACCACGAGCCGGTAGGCCTGGCGCTGCGCACCGCATTCACGCGGGGTCACGTCGAACTCGAGGTAGGAGTGGCCCGAGGGCAGCTCGCCCTCGTAGTTGTTGTAGGTGCCGCCGGAGAAGTTGCAGGTGCCGGTCGGCGGCCAGTCGTGCCAGCCACGGTTGGACGGGTAGCCCAGCGAGGCCCAGACCTCGTTGGAGTCGAGGGCCTCGGCGCAGCCCTTGTGGGTGCAGCTCTCGACCCAGTCGGCCTGGGCGGCAGGGGCCAGCGCGACGCTCCCACCGAGCAGGCTGGTGGTGGCGACGAGACCTGCGAGGAGCAGCTTGATCATCGTGAGCACGGAGCGGTTCTTCCCGGACATGAATCCTCCAGTGTGTGCGTTACGGACGGTTGGTAATTCTGCTACCTGGCGCGTCCGGATGGGGGCTCCGAAGGTCACGAACCGGTGAACTCTGGGGTGTGAGCGCGTCTTCAGACGATGCCCGCCTCGCGGGCCACGATCGCAGCCTGGACCCGCGAGGCGACCCCGAGCTTCGCCAGGACGCGGGAGACGTGGGTCTTCGTGGTCGCCTCGGAGATCACCAGCCGCTGGGCGATGTCGGCGTTGGACAGGCCCTGTCCCAGGGCAGCGAGCACGTCCCTCTCCCGGGGTGTGAGGTCCGCGGGAAGAGGTACGCCGGGCGTGGCCGCCGGGGCGGATCGGTCCGGTGCGCCGGCGAGCTCTGCGAGCACCCGGCGGGTCACCTCCGGGGCGACCACACCGTCGCCCGCGGCGACGTGCCGGACCGCGTCGACCAAGTCGTTCGCCTCCGCCGACTTGAGCAGGAACCCGGCCGCGCCGGCGCGGAGGGCACCGAAGACGTACTCGTCCAGGTCGAAGGTGGTGAGCACGAGTACGTCGGCGAGCCCCTCCTCCACGACCTGGCGGGTCGCGGTCACGCCGTCGGTGCCGGGCATGCGTACGTCCATCAGCACGACGTCGGGGCGCAGAGCCCGCGCGTTGGCGACCGCGGTCGCGCCGTCGGCGGCCTCACCCACCACCTCGATGTCGCCGGCGGTGGCGAGCAGCATGCGCAGGCCGGCGCGGATGGCGGCGTGGTCGTCGGCGAGCAGGACGCGGATCATGCGCCCGCTCCCGGGAGCGGCAGGATCGACCGGACTCGCCAGCCGGGGCCGTGGGGTCCGGCCTCGAACGTGCCGCCGAGGGCTTCGGCGCGTTCGCGCATCGACACCAGCCCGGTGCCGGTGCCGGCCTCGGCCGCGGGCTCCTTCGCGGCGCCGGCATCGCTCACCTCGATCTCGAGGATGTCGCCGGGGATCAGACGCAGATGAGTGGTGCCGCCGCCGTGCTTGAGCACGTTGGTCAGGGACTCGCGCACGATCCGGTAGACGGCGTGGTCGACCGCGACCGGCAGCGCGAGGTCGGCACCGTCCAGGAGCCCGCCGGGGTCGTCGACCCGCAGCGCCAGGCCGGCCAGTCGCGCCTGCTCCAGGACGGGGCCGAGGTTGGCGGCGCGGGAGGCGGCGGTGAGGTCCTCGGCGTCGCCGGGTTCGCCGTCGGAGCGCAGGACGCGGATCATCGCGCGCATGTCGTCCAGCGAGGCCAGGCTCTCGGCCCGCACCGACCGCAGCGCCGCCCGGTCGCGTTCCGGGTCGTGCTCACCGGCCAGCGCCGCCCCCGAGGTCAGCGCGATGGCGGACAGGTGGGAGGCGACGACGTCGTGCAGGTCCCGGGCCACCGCGGAGCGCTCGGCCCGGACCGCGTCGTGCCGCTCGGCATCGGCCAGGCGCAGCAGCGCGGCGCTGCGTTCCCGCTCGAGCCGGGCCCGGTCGTCGGCGGCGTCGGCGAGCTCGCTGCCCTGGCGTACGTTGCTGCCCCACCACATCGGGGTGACGACGATCGCGAAGAGGGTGAGCGCGAGCACGACGGGGGTGCGTGGGTCCGAGGTGGCCGCGGCGGAGGCGACGACCGCGGCAGCGATGGCCACCGCGACGGCGACGGTGGCGATGCGTCGCGCCAGCGGCGATCCGTGCAGCTGGCCGGCGAAGAGCGCGTCCCAGAGCACCACCACCATCGCGATGCTGCCCCCGATCAGCAGATCTGCCCCGAAGCAGAGGGCGACGACGGTCTGCACCGCGAGCGGCCGGCGCCGCTTGAGCACGAGCGCACCTGCCGCGAGGGCGAGCGGGACGAGATGCCACCAGGTCGGCACGGTGTCCAGGTCGATGCCGAACGGGTGCAGGCCGCGTACGCCCCCGACCTGACCCAGGGCATGCAGCGCGAGACCGGCGGTGAGGACGACCACGGCGTCGAGCCAGGCCAGCCGGCGGTCCGCGGCGCGCAAGCTCGTGCCACCGCCGAGAAGCGCCGCGGGCAGCTGCTGCAGCAGGGTCGGGCGGTCCACGACACCATCTCAGCACGTACGCCGCCTCCCCGGGGTCATCCGAAGGATGTATCCCCGCGCCGAAGGATCACCGGTTCGGCCGACGCGCACGCGGCCGGCCGCACGCGAACCTCGGCACATGGACATCGACCTCGGCCCACTCACTGGTGATCTGGGCGGCACCGCGACGTACGTCGCACTGGCGGTGCTGGCGCTGATCGACTCGACCAGCTTCGGCACCCTGCTGATCCCGGTGTGGCTGCTGATGGCGCCCGGCCGAGTGCGGCCCGGGCGGATCCTGGTCTACCTGGGCGCGATCGCCGGCTTCTACGCGCTGCTCGGGATCGCGATCCTGCTGGGTGGCTCGGCCGTGGCCGATGCGCTCACCGGGCTGCGCGACTCGCGCCCGTTCCTGTGGGGACAGCTGATCGTCGGCGTCGGTCTCTTCGCATGGAGCTTCAAGCTGGACCCGCCCAGGTCGGCGAAGGGCCAGACCGAGGCGCCGGAACCGCCGCAACGCCTGCTCCGCTGGCGCGAGCGGGCGGTCGCCTCGGAGTCCGGATCGGCCTCGGCGCTCGCCGCGCTGGCGGTGCTCGCCGGGCTGGTCGAGGCCGCCTCGATGCTCCCCTACCTCGCCGCGATCGGGGTGATCGGGACCCAGGGGCCGGACTGGCCGGTGTCGGGGCTGTGGGTGCTCGGCTACTGCGCCGTGATGATCGCTCCGGCGCTCCTGCTCACCGCCGCGCGCGTCTTCGCCGCTCCCCTGGTGGCGCGACCGCTGGCTCTCCTCGACGGCTGGCTGGTCAAGCACGCCGCGAGCGCGACGGCGTGGGCCGTGGGCATCGTCGGGTTCCTGCTCGCCCGGGCCGCGCTCGGGCCGCTCTTCGGCTGAGCCTCACTCCCAGCCGCAGTAGCCGGGCAGGAAGTCGTAGAGGGCGGTCTTCTGCGCCTTGCTGAGCGGCAGGAAGTAGTTCGCGCCGTCCGGGACGTCGGGGCCGCCGACGTGGACGCGGAAGAGGCTGCCGACCTTGTCATCGGCCAGGGCGTGCGGGTCGCACCGGGCGGGCAGGACCCGCAGCTCCAGCGTGGTCGGCTCGCCCGTCATCGGAAGCGGGGTTGCTCGCGGCCAGGTCGGTGTCTCGGCCGCGAGCTGGAAGAGCACTGTGCCCTCCCAGCCGTCGAAGGTGACGTCCGGGAGAGCCTCGGTCGGGGCGAACGTGACCGGGAGGACGAAGACGCTCTGCTTGCCCTCGCCCTCGACCCGGGGCTCGCCGACGGTGATGTCGGCGGCCTCCGTCAGCCTGCGCTCGGCGCAGTCGCGGTCGAGGAGGCGGTCGACGTTGGCGTACCTGTCCTCGGCCTTGCCGGTGCTGGTGCGCCACTCCCCCGCCTCATCACCGGTCTCGCGCCAGGTGATGGTGAGGGCGGCGTCGCCGCCCTCGCCGCACTTCCCGCGGGGCATGTCGAAGTCGAAGTCCATCTCGGGGTCGACCGGTTCCGAGCCCGCCCATCGGGCCCGGAACCGGTCGCTGCTCACCTCGACGCGCGAGACCTCGATCGAGGTGCCGGTGTCGTTGACGAGGCGTACGAATGCCTCACCGGTGTTGCGCTGGAGCCGGGTCTGGTCGAGGTAGGCCGTCAGCCCGTCGGGCCAGGCCGTCTCGTGCGGCTCGCTCGTGCCGCAGGCGGCCAGGGTCGACCCGACCAGGAGACCCGCGGCGAGCACGGCGATTCGGCGCACTGCCGCAGGCTAGCGGAGTCACGGCACCTGTTCATGCCCCTTTCGTGAAGGTCCAGGCGCCGGAGCCGATCCGGTAGGAGGTGATGCCGTTCTCGGTCCCCAAGCGCTGCGGGGCGGTCCTGCCGGGGCCGGTGGCCAGGTAGGAGCCTTCGGGGAGGCGTACGACCGCGGTGACGTTGACCGGGATGGTGGCGCGGAGGGTGAGGCCGTCGGCGGTGCGGGTCCAGGCGGAGGCGACGCGGCCGCGCTGGGTGGCCACGGAGCCCTTGGCGTGGGTCAGGCCGGTGGCCGGGACGGTGAGCTCGACCTCGGCGGCGCCCGGGGCGGTGGTGCGGATGCCGAGCACCGACTCGGTGACGTCGACGATGCCGCGCGAGCCCCAACCGTGGGAGGCGCTGTTGGCGGAGCCGCTCAGCTCCCAGGCCTCGGGGGTGAAGGTGCCGCCGTCGGCGAGCCAGCCGGCCCAGCCGTAGTCGTCCTCGTTGGTCAGCAGGTTCAGGACGCTCTCGCCGGCACCTGCCTCGGCGAGGGCCTCGAGCAGCACGTGGGCGGTCATCGGGCCCTGCTTCATCCCCTGGGCGGCGATCTGCTCACCGAGCGTGGGGACGTCCTGCTGCGGTGCGACGCCGAAGGCGATGGCGTACGAGGTCGCGTGCTGTCCGGCATGGGCGGACTGGGTGCCGTCGGCGAGCAGGCCGTCGACGTAGGTCCCGTCGGTCTTGCGCAGTGTCTGGTTCATCCGCGTCGCGAGGGCGTCGGCGTCCGAGCGGAGCGCGGCGACCTCGGCTTCGGGGCGGTCCAGCTCGTCGCCGATCAGGGCGACCTTGCGGAGCACGTCGACGCCGAGCGCGTTGACCGTGGTCCTGGCGGCGGTGGTCATGTCGTAGCCGAAGCGGCCGTGGGCGGGCCAGTCGACGATGCCGTACAGGTACTGGCCGGAGCCGCCGGAGAGGTTGGTGACCAGACCCTGTGTCGGGCCGCTGGTGGCGATGTGGCGGCGGATGTAGCCGGCGGTGGCGGTGAGGTTGTCGTAGGCGTCCTCGAGGACGGCCTTGTCACCGGTCTCGAGGTAGTAGCGCCAGATCCAGTCGGGGACGACCTCGGTGAAGTCGGGGATGTCCCGCTTGCCGTCGCCGTTGGGGTAGACCGCGTTGTAGCGGCCGGCGTCGTTGCCGGTGGTCCAGTAGCGCTCCTGGCTGAGCAGGAACTCCCGGATCGCCTGGCGGGAGGCGACCCGCTCGCGCTGGGAGGACATCAGGCCGATCGAGATGTTGGCGGTGTCGTGCAGGAACTGGCCCTGCTCGCGCGTCGGGGTGTCGACGAAGGTCTCCTGGACGGAGTAGCGCAGCGAGCGGTCCATCAGGTCCCACACGTCGTCGAGGGTCGCGTCGGAGCTCTCGAAGGTGGCGGCGCCGTCCTCGTCGTACGCGGTGTGGACGACGGTCGCGGTCACGTCCTCGGCGGTGATCTCCTCCCCCGCGCCCGGGATCTCGAGGTAGCGGAAGCCGAGGTGGCCGACCGCCAGGTAGTCCTGCGCGCCCGCGGCCTGGGTGTAGGGGAAGGACATGTTGGTGCTCTGCGTCGAGAGGCCGGTGGTCGAGACCCGGCCGGTGTCGGCGAGCTCGTAGCCGGCCCGGATCGGGACCTGTCGCCCGGCCACTCCGTCCTCGAAGTGCACGCCGGGCCGAGCCGGGATGATCCTGCCGAAGTCGGCGACCGGGGTGCCGTCGGCGGCTTCGAGGATGCGCTCGGGGTGGACGACGGTCTCCTCGAGCCGGGTCTGCTGGCCCTCCAGGTGGGTGAACGGCGCCACCGGGTGCGCGCCGACCACCACGGCGCCGGACCACTGCGAGTCGTCGTAGCCGGGCGCGGTCCAGTCGCCGATCTGTTGGGCAGTCTGGCCGTCGAGGTGCTCGATCCACAGGCCCTCGCCGTTGCGGGTGCCGACCATGACGTACGGGCCGCGGCGGACCTTCCAGGAGCCGTCGGTGACGATCGTGGTCGTCTCACCGTCGGCGTAGGTGAGCTCGAGCTTCAGGAGTACGCCGGGGATGCCCGCGGCGCGGCCCTGGCCGCCGCTGAACCAGTGCAGCTTGAGGCCGAGGGCGAGGGTCTCGCCGGGCGTGACCAGGTCGGTGACGTCCGCGGCCTGGTAGTAGCCCTCGCTCGGGTAGCCGAAGTTGCTCATCCGGTCGGCCTGCTCGCCGCCGAGATAGAGCTCGGCGGTGTGGCTGGCGGCCAGGTAGCTGCGGGCGCTGACGATCCTGCCGTCCGGGACCTCGACCTCGGTGCGGGCCAGGGTCCACTCGTCGCGCTCCTGGGCGGGGTTGGTCGCGGTGCCCGGTGGTCGCCTGATCCAGCTCGCGCCGGCCCAGTCGCCGTCGCCGAGCCCGGTCTCGAAGGCAGCCCTCGCCGACCACCGTGACGGCAGCTTGCCGCGGTCCCAGGTCATCACCCGCCAGGTGTAGCGGCTGCCGGGCTCGAGGGTCTCGCCGGCGTAGTCGACGTAGGACTGCTGCGCGGAGGTGACCTTGCGGGAGTCCCAGACGATCTCACCGGCGGCGTCGCTTACCTCGATCTTGTAGGCGCTCTGCACCTCGTTGGCGTCGCTGTCCTGGGGCAGCCAGCCGAACCGTGGGGTCAGGTCGGTGTTGAGCGGTCGGGCGATGTCGTCGACGGTCAGACCGGCGGGTGAGCCGGGCGCGGTGTTGGCGGACGCGGCACCGGTCGGTGTCACTGCCGCCGCGAGGCTGGTGACGACCAGGGCGCTGGTGACGATCGCGGCCAGGCGGAGCTTCATGGGTTCCTCCGAGCGAGTTGATTCGTTGCTGTGGCCGGATCCGGGCACAGCCTTCGGGTTCAGCAGACGGCGCGAAGCCGCTCGATCTCCGGGCTCTCACCCGAGCTCGTGCTGATGACATGGCAGCCGGCGGGCACGTCCTGGATCACCAGGTAGGAGCCCTCACGCGTCGCGGGCGCCGGGCGCCCGTCGAGGAACACCTGCTCCCCGGACGGCGCCGGCAAGAAGACCTCGGCCCGAGAGTTGCCCGGGACACTCACGCCGACGTCGATGCCGCCGTCGGTCGTGGCGTACGCCGCGCCGATGCGTCCGCGGAGGGTGGGCAGGGTGACGTGTGCCCACGGGACCCCGGCGGGCTGTGGCCGGACGCGGAACTCCTCGTAGCCAGGCATCAGGGGCTCGATGCCGAACATGCCTTGGGGCACGTTGTAGGCCGGAGATGCCGCCCAGGGGTGCGACCACGTCATGTTGGGCTTCAGCGAGGTGTCCCAGGCCTCGGCGGTGGCACCGGCTCCCTCCGCGATCATGTTGAGCCAGCTGCGGAGTCCCGTGCTCGTCAGCAGCTGGTGCGCGACGTCTCCGCGGTCGCCGTCGTAGAGGGCCTCGAGGACGAAAGCGGCGCAGTAGACGCTGCAGGCCATGCCACGGGTTCCGATGTAGTCCGCGGCCTGCTGCGCGGCCTCACCTCGGGCGAGTCCGAACGCCGTGGCGAAGACGCTCGCCTGGATCGCCCAGTGCTGGATCGGGGTGCCGTCGGCGTTGAGGCCGTCTCGGTAGGCACCCTTGAGCGAGTCCCACAACCTGTCGTTGGCCGCGTTCCGGAGTCGGTCGGCGATGGCGGTGTACGTCGCCGCGTCGTCGTCGTGGCCCAGCGCCGTCGCGATCTCCGCCATGTCGCGGAACGACCGGTGGCCGATCGCGTTGATGACCGTGTTGTAGGGGCGGAAGACGTAGCCGTCGCGCTCCGATGCCGGCCAGTCGACGATGTCGCAGTCGGTACAGGAGTTGCCGCCGTTGGATCCGGTGTTCTTGCGAATGAGTCCCGTGGACGGCTCGACCCACTTGAGCGGCAGCTTCTCCTGCAGGGCGGCGTAGTTGCGGGCCAGGGCCTCGGTGTCGCCGGTCTGCTGCCAGGAGTCGTGGAAGGCCAGGATCGTGTACATCGGCCACTCGGTCGGCCACGTCCTGCGGGTGAGCAGGTACTCCAGGGAGTAGTTGCCCAGGGTCGGGTCGCTGGAGACGAAGAAGTTGGCCATCATCTGCAGGTAGCTGTCGGCCTCATAGGCACCGCGCTCGCGGCTCCAGGAGTCGACGTAGAGGTCGTGGTTGGTGGCCTCGATGGTGTTGCGCGACAGCGCCCACACGCGGTCGAGGTCGTCGGCGGCGGAGTCGAAGACCGCCTCGTCGGTGTCGAAGGGATAGACCTGCGCCAAGGCGGGGAAGTCGGCGGCGCCCAGACCGGAGGGAGCCCCGATGACCTCGGCGTAGCGGAAGACCCGCATCCCCCAGGTCTCCAGGTGCTGCTCACCGTCGCGCAGCGTCCACTTGTCCTGGTACGTGTTGCCGGTCCGCATGGCGTACCGCACCGTCTGGGGCGCGGACAGCTCTTCGCCGAACCGGAGGTCGAGCACCTGTCCCGCCGTGCCGTCGACGTCCAGGGAGAGACCGCCGATCCAGGTTCGGCCGTAGTCGATGAAGTAGTGGCCGGGCGCCTTCTCCACCACGCTGACCGGCGCCCTCAGCTGCTGCTCCACCTTCGCCGTGGGGGCTGCGCGGAGGTCGCTGAAAGCCGGACGCACCGCGGCGTCGCTCCAGCCGGAGTCATCGAAGCCCGGCTCGGCGAAGCCCTCGGGCCACTGGGCCGACTGCAGGTTCTCCTTCGGCGCCGAGAAGAACGACGTCCCGATGCTGCCGGCGGAGGGGAAGACGAGCCCACCGGAGCGACTCCGCCACTGGGGACCGCTCACGATCGCTTCACGGGTGCCGTCGGCGTACTCCACGACGAGCCGGCCGAGGAAGCGCCGGTCGCTGCTCGTCCAGCCGAGCACTCCGATCGCATTCTCCGCTCCCGGCCGCAGTGCGGCGGTCACGTCGAAGCCGTCGTATCGGGCCTCGCCGCGGATCGGCTGCGTCGGACCGAGACCGACGAACTCGCCGTTGAGCCACGCCTTGTAGACGTACTGCCGGCCCGGCGCGGTCGAGGATGCGGTCGCATAGAGGGTGGCGGCCGAGATCGGCTTGTCGGGCAGCGTGAACTCGTGCCGGAGGAAGGCCCAGTCCTGCGACTCGACACCGTAGACGCAGTTGGCGTTCGTGCCGACCTCGAGCCAGCCGTCCACCGCGGCGCCGCAGGCGAAGTCACTGCTGGCGGAGAAGTCGTTGGCGTAGAGGACCTCGCCCGAGGCGGAGGTGACGGTCAGGTCGTCCCACGCGTTGCGCTCGGACCCGCCCGTGCGGAAGCCGACCGAGCCGGCGGCGAAGTCGGTGAGGGTGCGGGTGTCGATGAGGGTGTCGTCGAGCCACGTGCGGATGGTGCTGCCCTCTGCCTGGATGCGCAGCCGGTAGGAGGTGTCGCGGACGAGGGGCTCGGCCAGCGGCACCGAGTCGAGCTGAGTGAAGGTCCCGCCCACGCGCTTGTGGGGAGCGAAGGTGTTCACCCCGTCGCCGCGGAACTGCCACATGTAGTAGTTGCTGGCGTCCGCGGCCCGGAAGACGATGGTGGCGTTCTGAGAAGTGATCCGGAAGGTGGTGTCGATGGTGACGTCACCCCAGGAGATCGTGCGGGCCGGGGCGAGCCAGATGGGCTGGGCCTGGCCCCACTCCTGACCGGGACCGGTGGTGAAGGTGGAGACGCTCGACCAGTCCGAGCCCTTTCCACGGCCGTCCCAGGTGCGTACTCGCCATTGGTAGGTCTGCTCGGGCTCGAGCGCCGGACCGCCGTAGGGCACGTTGGTGCTCGCCGAGGACCTGACGCGACCGGAGTCCCAGACGCCGGCGGCTCCGATGCCCTCGCTGATCCGGGCGACCTGTACGCGGTAGGCGCTCTGCTCAGCAAAGGGAACGTGCCAGGCCAGCAGCGGCGAGCTGAGGTCCTCCACGTCGCGCGGCGAGGGCAGCTGCGAGACGGTCAGATGGGTGGCCGCCGCGCCGTCGACAGCCACAGCCGGGACCGGAACCGCGACGACGAGGACACTGATCACGATCGCGGCCAGGCGGAGCTTCATGGGGGTCCTCCGGAGCGGGATTGATACGTTTCAGAGCACTCCGAAGACTATGACCCCCGTCACACGATCGGGAAGGGTCGTGGCCGGATCCGGTCACCGTTTGCCGGCGACCACCAGGACGTGGAGGGTGCGGGGGCCGTGAACGCCCTCGACGCGGTCGAGCTCGATGTCGCTGGTGGCCGAGGGGCCGCTGATCCAGGTCTGGGGGCGGGCGGGGTCGAGGACGCCGATGGCATCGGGTACGTCGGGGACCACCTGGTCCTCGCGGACGACGCAGATGTGGGTGTCGGGCACCAGCGAGATGGCTCGGCGGCCCTGGTCGGGCGCGTGGTCGAGGACGATCGTGCCGGTCTCGGCGATGCCGACCCGGGCCTCGGTGACGACCGCTGCGATCCGGTCCAGCTCCGCGGCGGTGAGGGTGCCGTCGTCGACGATGGCGCCGGGGACCTGGACCGACAGGCCGGGCGGGACGACCACCTGGCCGGCGGGGAGCGCGGCGGCGATGCGGTCCTCGAGCTCCTCGGCGTCGCAGCGCTCGACCACGGCGCGGTAGTCGGCCACGCGTTCGGCGAAGAGGTCGACGACCTCGGGGGTCGCGACGGGCGCGAGGTCCCGCGGAACGGACGTCTCCGGGAGCTCGACCGCCGAGCCGGCCAGTGCCTCGCGGACTCTGGCGAGGATCTCGGTGCGTGCGTCAGTCATCGATGCCATCTCTCTTTCGGCCGCCGTCGGTGCGGCCGCCATCCGTGCGCAGCCACCAGGCGCGGAAGCTCTCCCCCGGCGCGTCCGGCAGATCTCGCGCGCCGATCCAGGCGGCGGGTCCGAAACGGCGCGCGAAGCGCATGCCGAGACCGGTGAAGCGCTCGACGGCGGAGAGGCGGCGCGAGCGCCCCAGGACGTACGCCGCACCCTTCATCGCCACCGCCTCCGGCTTCGGCACACCACCTCGGTGGGCGTCGACCACCTGGGCGCGCAGGTCGACCAGGACGGAGGGGATGTCGATGCGTACCGGACAGACCTCGAAGCAGGCGCCGCACAGCGAGGAGGCGTACGGCAGGGAGTCGGTCTGGTCGTCGTGCCCGACGCCCTTCAGCAGCGGGTTGAGGATGGCGCCGATCGGGCCCGGGTAGACCGAGCCGTACGCATGGCCGCCGGTGCGCTCGTAGACCGGGCAGACGTTGAGGCAGGCCGAGCAGCGGATGCAGCGCAGCGCCTGGCGGCCGACCTCGTCGGCCAGGGCGCGGGTGCGGCCGTTGTCGAGCAGCACGACATGCACCTCCTGCGGGCCGTCGCCGGGGGTGATCCCGCTCCACGTCGAGGTGTAGGGGTTCATCCGCTCGCCGGTCGAGGACCGCGGCAGGAGCCTGAGCATCGGGTCGAGGTCCTCCCAGCGGGAGACGACCTTCTCGATGCCGACGACGGAGACCAGCACGTCGGGCAGGGTCAGGCACATCCGGCCGTTGCCCTCCGACTCCACCACGACGAGAGTGCCGGTCTCGGCGACCGCGAAGTTGGCACCGGAGATCCCGACCTTCGCACGCAGGAACTTCTCGCGCAGGTGCTCCCGCGCGGCGGCGGCGAGCACGGCCGGCTCGTCGGTGAGGTCCGCGGGCGCCGGACGGCCGGCGGCCCCCATCTTCGACCGGAAGATCTCGCGGATCTCGGCCCGGTTGCGGTGGATCGCCGGCACCAGGATGTGGCTCGGCAGGTCGTCGCCGAGCTGCACGATCAGCTCGGCCAGGTCGGTCTCCCAGGCCGCGATGCCCTCCTCGGCGAGCGCCTCGTTGAGCCCGATCTCCTGGGTCACCATCGACTTGACCTTGACGACCTCCTCGGCGTCGTGTGCCTTCGCGATCGCAGCGACGATCGCGTTGGCCTCGTCGCCGTCACGGGCCCAGTGGACGGTCGCGCCGTTGGCGGTCAGGGTCTCCTCGAGGCGTACGAGCTGGGTGTCGAGGTCGAGCAGCGCGCGCTCCTTGACCGCGGCACCGGCCAGGCGCAGCTCCTCCCAGTCCTCCACCTCGGCGACGACCTTGGCCCGCTTGGCCCGGATGGTGCCGGTCGCATGGGCGAGGTTGTGGCGCAGCTGGGAGTCGGCGAGGGCCTCTCGCGCGGCCTCCGGGAAGGCCGGCATGCCGACGAACGTGCCGGTCATCGGCCCACCCCCTCGGTCGAGGCGAGGATCTCGGCGAGATGGACGGTGCGTACGCCCGAGCGCTGCCGGGAGAGCACGCCGCCGATGTGGGTCAGGCAGGAGTTGTCACCGGCGACCACGATCTCGGCGCCGGTCTCGCGGATGTGGCGGGCCTTGTCGGCGCCCATCGCGATCGAGGTGTCGGCGTTCTTGACCGCGAAGGTGCCGCCGAAGCCGCAGCACTGGTCGGCGCCGGGCAGGTCGACCAGCCTGATCCCGCGCACCGACTCCAGCAGCCGTTGCGGCCGGTCCCCCACGCCCAGCATCCGCAGCGAGTGGCAGGTCGGGTGGTAGGTCACCCGGTGCGGGTAGTAGGCACCCACGTCCGTCACACCGAGCACGTCGACGAGGAACTCGGAGAGCTCATAGACCTTCGGGGCGATCTCCGCGACCGCCCGCTCCAGGGCCTCGTCGCCGGAGCGGCGGGCCACGATCGAGTGCTGGTGCCGGGCCGATCCCGCGCACGACCCGGACGGCGTCACGACAGCGTCGTAGCCGGCGAAGGCGTCCACGAACGTACGCACCACCGGGACCGCCTCGTCCAGGTAGCCGGTGTTGACCATCGGCTGCCCGCAGCACGTCTGCGCCTGCGGGAAGTCGACCTCGACGCCCAGCCTGCGCAGGAGGCGTACGACGGCCTGACCTGTGCTCGGGTAGAGCGCGTCGTTGATGCACGTGACCATCAGCGCGACTCGCATCCGGCGGCCTCCTTCGTCTCTCTCATGTCCATCACATCAGTTCAGATGAGTCCGGTGCGTACGGCCCGCACGACCGCCTCCACACTCGTCCCCGCTCCCAGCGCGTCCGCGGCCGCCCGGAGACGGCGCCGCACGGTGCGCTCGGAGATGCCCAGCGCACGCGCGATCCGCTCGATCGTGTAGCCCTGGGCGAACAACGCCAGCACCTCCACCTCGTCCGATGGAAGGTCGGTCGAAGAGGAAGGTCGTACGCCGCCCGAGGCCGCCACGGTTCACTCCTGTCTCAGCATGACGCTGATCGTTGGATGGGCCGATCGGCGGGCTCGCGACCGGGACAGCGCGCTCATCCGGCCACCACCTTCTCGACGTAGGGCACCAGGCGCACCGGCCCGGCGAGCCCGTAGCTCTGCCTGGTCGCCACGCCGTAGACCGACGGGGTGACGGTGCGCAGCCGGTTGAGCAGCGTCGAGGCCACCTCGATCTCGATCGTGTTGGAGCCGGCGACCAGGGCGTGGCCCAGGTCGACCACCGGATCCATCGGGTCGCACGGCGCCAGCAGCTCACCGTTGACGCGCACCCGGAAGGTGTCGTTCACCTCGCCGAGCTCCAGGTAGGCGCCGTCCTCCGGGGTCCAGTCGGTGCCGAGGTCGAGGCTCGTGCGGTAGCGGCCGATGCCGGAGGCGTCCTCGAGGCCGGCGACCTTCGACCAGGACTGCGGCGCCGCGAGGTCGCTGGTCACGACCTCCTTCGTCGTCGCGAGGTCCTTGGGGTCGGCCGGGTTCGCCGGCTTCCAGTCCTCGAGCGCGAGGACCCACGACTGCGGCGTCACCGGCTCGCGGACCCGGTCGACGGCGACCTTCACCGTCCGACCGTCGGCCTTGGTGAGCTCGAAGGTGCCGGCGGTCGTCGTACGCAGCGCGACGTTGGCGCCCCGCGCCACCACGGCCTGGCCAGCGGTGGCGACGGGGAGAACAGAGCGGGCGACGCCCGCGCCCGGGGCCGCGAGAGCGACCACGGTGGACTGGCCAGGAACGAGATCGACCCGCACCCGGACCCGGTCACCGGCACGCTCGTAGGCGGCGATCCGGGTGACCTCACCGGTCCACGCGTCCAGCAGCCACGGCACGGCGGCGCGGTCGGTGGCGGTCAGCCAGACGTCCTGCTGCACTGGGTTGAGCCGCCGGTTCTCGGCGTGCCGGGCGTTGGCGAGGTAGTAGAGGTCGACCTTCCCGGTGACGCGCCGGACGTGCATCACCGTCGAGTCGGCGTGCTCGACGTCGCGTACGACACCGAGCGCGGCCAGCGCGTTGCCGACCTCGGCCTCGGGGACGGTGCGGGTGGTCGGCAGGGCGCCGACCTGGGCCATCAGCGAACGCACCTCCGCGGTGGCCGCCTCGCTGTCACGCCCGGCGACGGTCACCTGCGACCAGTCGCCGATGAGCACGATCGGTAGGCCCTTGCGGCCGAGCGCGAGCAGCCGCTTAGCGCCGTCGATCTCCATCGTGAACGCGTTGCTGCGCAGCGAGTCGGGACCGACGACGACGGCCTTGTAGGCCGGACCCTCGGGCGCCAGGCGGCCGTTCGCGACGTCGACGCCGTCGAGCGCGAGCAGCGAGGCGCTGACGAAGGAGTGCGACCAGCCGAGCTTGGTGCCGTTGTTGGTGATCCACTGTGGGCCGATGCCGGTCGAGGCCCAGCCCTTGTGGCGCCAGAACGCGACGTCGTACTTCGGGGCGCCGGTCTGCAGCACCAGCTGGGTGCGGGCGAGGTAGGCGGCGATGCCGGGGATGTGCTGCCACTGCGGGGTTCGCGGTCCCCAGGCCTCCCCGAAGCCGATCGCGTTGTTGTAGTACGGCGAAAAGGCCGCGAAGCCCGGCCAGGTGACGTCGGGCGCCTTCGCGTAGGGGAAGCCGTGGATCATCAGCTGGTTCACGCCGGCGACGAAGATGCTGTTGATCGTGAACAGCGCCTGGTTCTGGGCGGTCGGGCTGGTGCTGTTGGCGCCCCAGGTCGTGTTGTAGGCCGCGCCGTTGTAGCAGATCGCCTCGCAGGAGAGGACCTTGTGGCCGGCGAGGTCGCGGCCGGCGGCCATCACCCGGTAGTCGTCCAGGTTCTTGAACCCCAGGGACTCGGTCTCCGGTACGTCGACCACGGCCGCGTGCTGCATGGTGTCGGTCTCCAGGCCGTAGGGCTGGATCCGGATGCCCATGCCGAGCGTCTTCGCGAACTCCTGCATCGGGCGCAGGTGGTGGTCGCGGTAGAGGTCGGAGAGCACGATGTTGTAGTCGTCGCGGATCTCGTTGGTGCGCAGGTTGTCGGCGGTGGCCGGGTCGGCGGCCGCGATCGAGAACTGGTACTTCTCGTCCTTCTCCAGCACGAACGGCAGCCACGGCCGCAGGTCGTAGCCGTGCTTCGCCTCGAACTCGTCGAGGAGGTCGCGGGTCCAGATCGTCGCCTCGGTCTCGATCTCGAGGGAGTCCTCGAAGAGGTAGCCGCCCGCGGCCCGCAGCAGCGTACGCAGCTCGCCGTCGAGCACCCGGTCCTGCCACAGGTCGATGACCTTCTGGGCGCCGCGACGGTTGAAGTGGTCGACCACGTAGGCACGCGGCGAGGTGTGCGGGCCGGCCTCGGGCTCCTGGCCCGAGCCCCGCTGCCAGGTCGCGAGCACGACCCAGGTGGCGCCGGCCGGCTCGGCCGGCGCGGTCCAGGTGAGGTGCTCGTCCTCGACGCTCTCACTGAGGTCGAGGTAGGAGGCCGGGTCGAGGATCGTGCTGGTGATGTTGTTGTTGCGGTCGCGTACGTAGCCGGTGACGCGGTGCGCCTGCACGGTCACCAGCTCTGCGCGGGTCACCGACGACGCCGGCTCCACGACGGGCTCAGGAAGCGCTGCGTCGTAGGACGAACCGGCACTGACGACCGCCTGTCCGTGCACGAGCTCGGTGCAGGCCGCGTCGTCGTCGGGCGTGATCGTCGGGACGGCCGCAGGCCAGGAAGGTCCGACCGTCAGGTCCACCCGTACGTCCCGCTTCGCCGCCTGCGCGAGCGCGGCCTTGACGCCGGCCACCCATGGCGCCGTCCCCCACCCGTGCGTCGCGACGTCGATGTCGATGTTGCGGGCACGCAGGCTGTGGGTGACGTCGGCGACCTCGAGCACGCCGAAGCCGGCGTCGGCGACCTGGTCGACCTCCCGCGCGACCTCGACAGGGTCGACGAGGCCGTGCGGCCACCACCAGCGGAAGCCCGCGGCTGTGGCGGTCCCCGGCTTGCGGAAGGCCTTGACGAAGGCGTCCGGGAGCCCGGCGGTGCCGGTCGCGGTCATGGCCCCGGCGGGGGGCACGGCTGCGGTCGCGGTAACGCCGGCGGCAGCGGTGCCGATGGTGGCGGCCGCGGTGCCGAAGAGCGCGCGGCGGCTGAGCCGGGCGTTGGAGAGGAAGTCGGTCATGAGGGTGCCTTCGGGGAGCAGGATCAGGAGATGCGGGCCTCTGCGGCGGCCCAGTCCAGGCCGTCGCGCGGCTCGAAGCGGCGTACGTCGTAGGAGCGGCGGACCAGGTCCCGCATCGCGGGGAGGTCAGGCAGGTCGGCCCCGAGAGCCCTGCCCTGGACCAGGACGTTTCCGAGTGCGGCCGCCTCGACCGGACCGGCGAGAACCGGCAGGCCGCAGGCGTCCGCGGTGAGCTGGCAGAGCAGCTCGTTCTGAGAGCCGCCGCCGACGACGTGGACGACCTCGGGCGAGGTGCCCGCGAGGGCGGCGGCGGTGCGGACATGGCGACGGTAGGCGACAGCGAGGCTGTCGAGGATGCAGCGGGTGATCGCGGCCGGCGAGCGCGGGATCGCCTCGTCGGACTCCGCGGCCAGCGCGGCGATCCGCTCCGGCATCGGGTCGGCCGACGTGCTCGGGAAGAGCAGCCGCGGGTCGTTGATGTCGACCACCGTACGCAGCGGCTCGAGCTCCGCCGCGGCCGCGAGCAGCGAGCGAAGCTCGGCGCCCTGGTAGCGCCGCTCGCTCCACGAGCGCAGCGACTCCGACAGGACCCACAGGCCCATCACGTTCTTGAGGAAGCGGATCGTGCCGTCGACGCCGACCTCGTTGGTGAAGTCGGCGAGCCGGGCCTCCTCGGTCAGCACCGGCTGGTCGAGCTCGAGACCGACCAGCGACCAGGTGCCCGAGGAGATGTAGGCGAAGTCGCCGACCTCCGCCGGGACGCCGACGACCGCCGAGGCGGTGTCGTGCGAGCCCACCGCGACCACGGGTACGTCGGTGGTGACACCCAGCTCGTCAGCGACGTCGGGCAGCAGCGTGCCGAGGAGAGAGCCCGGGTCCCGAAGGGGCGGGAGGACCCGTTCGGGAATCCCGAGCTCCCGGCACAGGTCGACCGCCCAGGCGCCCTGACGTACGTCGTAGAGCTGGGTGGTCGAGGCGTTGGTGCGCTCCGCGCCGATCGCACCGGTGAGCCAGTAGCCGAGCAGGTCGGGCAGCAGCAGCATCGTCTCCGCGGAGTCGAAGGCGGTGGTGCCGCGGGCCGCCACCAGCTGGTAGATCGTGTTGAACGGGAGCTGCTGGATGCCTGTGGTGCCGTAGAGCGTCGCCGCGCCGATCTGGGCGACGACCTTCTCCGCGATCCCCTCGACGCGGGCGTCGCGGTGGCTGAAGACCTGGCCGAGGAGCTGGCCGTCGTGGTCCAGCAGCCCGTGGTCGATGGCCCAGGAGTCGATGCCGATGCCGTGCAGCGGTCCGGTCCGGGCCACCTCGCGGATGCCGGTGAGCACCTCGCGATGGATGCCGAGCACGTCCCAGAAGAGCGAGCCGCGGACACGTACCGCCCCGTTCGGGAAGCGGTGCAGCTGGTCGATCTCGACCCGGTCGCCACCGATCCGGCCGGACATGACCCGGCCGGAGGTGGCGCCCAGGTCGACCGCCGCGACCCGGAGATGAGGGCTCATCGCAAGAAGGCGGCGGCGACGCCGGCGTCGACCGGCACGTGCAGTCCGGTGGTGTGGGTCAGGTCGGGGCCGCAGAGCACGAAGACGGCGTTGGCGATGTTCTCGGGCAGCACCTCGCGCTTGAGCAGGGTGCGCTGGGCGTAGAACTTGCCGAGCTCCTCCTCCTTGACCCCGTAGACCTCGGCGCGCTTGGCGCCCCAGCCACCGGCGAAGATGCCGGAGCCCTGGACCACACCGTCGGGGTTGATGCCGTTGACCTTGATGCCGTGCTCACCGAGCTCGGCTGCCAGCAGCCGGACCTGGTGGGCCTGGTCGGCCTTGGCCGCGCCGTACGCGACGTTGTTGGGCCCCGCGAAGAGCGAGTTCTTCGAGGAGATGTAGACGATGTCGCCGCCCATCTCCTGCTCGATCAGCACCTTCGCGGCAGCCTTGGAGACCAGGAACGAGCCCTTGGCCATCACGTCGTGCTGGAGGTCCCAGTCGCGCTCGGTGGTCTCCAGCAGCGACTTCGACAGCGACAGGCCGGCGTTGTTGACGACCAGGTCGACACCGCCGAAGGCGAGCACCGCGGCGTCGAACATCGCCTGCACGGCGGCCTCGTCGGAGACGTCGGCGGCGAGGCCGACGGCGACGTCAGGGCCACCGATCTCGGCGGCCGCGGTCTCGGCCTTGGCGAGGTCGAGGTCGGCGATCACGACGCAGGCACCCTCGGCGGCGAGCCGCTTCGCGGTGGCCTTACCGATGCCGGAGGCGGCGCCGGTGACCAGGGCGACCCTGGTCGCGAGGGGCTTGGGGGCGGGCATCCGCTGGAGCTTGGCCTCCTCGAGCGCCCAGTACTCGATCCGGAACTTCTCCGACTCGTCGATCGGGGCGTACGTCGAGAGCCCCTCGGCACCGCGCATCACGTTGATCGCGTTGACGTAGAACTCCCCCGCCACCCGGGCGGTCTGCTTGTTCTTGCCGAAGGAGAACATGCCGACGCCGGGGACCAGGACGATGAGCGGGTCCTTGCCGCGGATGGCGGGGCTGTTCTGGTCGGCGTGCCGGTCGTAGTAGGCCTGGTAGTCCGCGCGGTAGCCGACCGCGAGCTCCTTGAGGCGAGCGATCGACTCCTCGACGGTCGCGTTCGCCGGGAGGTCGAGGACCAGCGGCTTGACCTTGGTGCGCAGGAAGTGGTCGGGGCACGACGTGCCGAGCTCGGCCAGGCGCGGGTGGGCCTCGTGGGCGAGGAAGTCGAGGACCACCTCGGAGTCGTTGAAGTGACCGACCATCGGCTGGTCCGCCGAGGCGATGCCACGGATCGTGGGGGCCAGAGCAGCCGCCTTCGTACGGCGCTCCTCCTCCGGCAGGGCCGCGTAGCCCTCGAGCGCGGGACCGAACGGCTCCGCCTTGCTGTGCTCCTCGATGTAGGCAGCCGCCGTGTCGATGATCCACAGCGAGTTCTTCTCGGCCTCCTCCGACGTGTCGCCCCACGCGGTGATGCCGTGACCACCCAGGACGCAGCCGACCGCCTGCGGGTTCTTCGCCTTGATCTCGGCGATGTCGAGACCGAGCTGGAAGCCGGGACGGCGCCACGGCACCCAGACGACCTGGTCGCCGAAGATCGAGGTCGTCAGCGCCTCACCGTCGGCCGCGGTCGCGATCGCGATGCCGGAGTCGGGGTGGAGGTGGTCGACGTGGGCGGCGTCCACGAGACCGTGCATCGCGGTGTCGATCGACGGCGCCGCACCGCCCTTGCCGTGCAGGCAGTAGTCGAACGCGGCGACCATCTCGTCCTCGCGGTCGACGCCCGGGTAGACGTCGACGAGCGCGCGCATCCGGTCGAGCCGGAGCACGGCGAGGCCACTCTCCTTGAGGGTGCCGAGGTCACCGCCGGAGCCCTTCACCCAGAGCAGCTCGACGTCCTGGCCCGTCACCGGGTCGGTCGCGGTGCCCTTGGCGGAGGTGTTGCCGCCGGCGTAGTTGGTGTTCTTGGGATCCGCGCCGAGTCGGTTCGAGCGCGCGATCAGGTCTTCTGCAGTGGTCATCTGTTTCTCGTCCATCTGGTTCACAGCCATCCGGCCTGGGTGCCGCCGACACGAGCGGCTTCGATCTGTTCCTGGTAGCCGCTGGCGAGGTAGGCGCGCATCGGGTCCGCGGCCAGGCCACGGTCCTCACGCCACCCGCCGAGGTCGGCGCGTACGTCGGTGTAGAAGGCGTCCATGAAGATCTCGTTGGCCAGGAGTACGTCGCCGTCCTCCTGAGCCTGGGCGAGAGCATCGGTGTCGAGGAGGAGCGCCCGTGCGGACATCTCCTGGACGTTGAGCACGGACCGGATCTGGCCCGGGATCTTCTTCTCGATGTTGTGGCACTGGTCGAGCATGAAGGCGACCCCACCCTCGGCCACGGGCTTGAACCCGCCGCCACGGACCACCTCGACGAGGATCCGGAAGAGCTGGAACGGGTCGGCCGCACCGACGATCAGGTCGTCGTCGGCGTAGAAGCGGCTGTTGAAGTCGAAGGAGCCGAGCTTCCCCAGCCGCAGCAGCTGCATCACGATGAACTCGATGTTGGTGCCGGGCGCGTGGTGGCCGGTGTCGAGGCACACGACGGCCCGGTCGCCGAGGGCGCTGACCTGGGCGAACGAGGTGCCCCAGTCGGGGACGTCGGTGTGGTAGAACGCCGGCTCGAAGAACTTGTACTCGAGCACCAGGCGCTGCTCCTCACCGAGGCGCTCGTAGATGGTCGCGAGCGACTCGGCGAGCCGGTCCTGGCGGCCGCGCATGTCGGCCTGGCCGGGGTAGTTGGACCCCTCGGCGAGCCAGATCTTCAGGTCACGCGAGCCGGTCGCGTGCATCACCTCGATGCACTCGAAGTGGTGGTCGATCGCCTTCTGCCGGATCTTCGCGTCGGTGTGGGTGAGCGCGCCGAGCTTGTAGTCGTCCTCCTGGAAGGTGTTGGAGTTGATCGTGCCGAGCGCGATCCCCTGGTCCTCGGCGAAGCCGCGCAGCGCCGCGTAGTCCTCGACCCTGTCCCACGGGATGTGCAGCGCGACACTCGGCGCCAGGCCGGTGAAGCGGTGGACGGTGGCCGCGTCGGCGACCTTCTCCTCGGGGGTGCGCGGTGTGCCCGGGGTGCCGAAGACCTTGAACCGGGTCCCCGAGTTTCCGTAGGCCCACGAGGGGACCTCGATCTCGAGGGCGGCCAGGTCGCCCGAGATCTGGTCGAACGTCGTCATCGGAGAGCCTCTCTGTGTGCGGTTGAAAGGTTTCAAAGCGCGCATCCGACGTTAGTGGCGCACGTCACTTGCGTCAAGAGGAGGCTGGGTTTCGTTGCGTTTCAGTTTGCTCCGGTCCTCGCCGAGTCGGCGCGTCCTGACCACAACCGTCGCCGAGTCGGCGCGTTAGAACGCGCCGACCCGGCGAGGGATTCAGTCGCGACCGAGCTGGTCCTCGAGGTGGAAGACCTCCTCGAGGCGGAGGAAGCCCTCGTCGGGCGCGACGCCGTCGAGGTCCTCGAAGAACTCCGCCATCTCCGCCTGCCAGCGGGCGTTGACCTCGGTGGCCGCCATCCCGGCCTGAGCAGCCTCGATGGAGGGGGTCTCGACGTAACCGATGAGCAGGCCGTCGGGGCGGAGGAACAGGGAGTAGTTGTGCCATCCGGTCTCCGCGAGTGCCCGGAGCATGTCGGGCCAGACGGCGGCATGGCGCCGCTTGTACTCCTCGATGCGCTCGGGCTTGACCTGCAGCTGGAAGCAGACGCGCTCCATGACAACCTCCGATGAAACGATTTAGACACGGACGCTAATGAGCATGTCCGACATCGGTCAATCCCGGTAGCGTCCTTCCTCGTCACAGCGCCGTCCACGGCCTATGCTGCGATTGAACGTTTCAGGAAGGAGCCCAGGTGGCGATCACCCCAGGTGCGGGTACACCGCGTAGCGCCTCGGTCAAGGACGTCGCGGCCACCGCAGGCGTCTCCCTCGGCACGGTGTCCAACGTGCTCAACCGCCCCGACCGGGTCAGCCGGACGACACGCGAGCGGGTCGAGCGCGCGATGGCCGACCTCGGCTTCGTACGCAACGAGTCGGCGCGCTCCCTGCGCACCGGCAGCACCCAGTCGCTGGCCTACGTCATGCTCGACGCCGGCAACCCGTTCTTCACCGACGTGGCCCGCGGCATCGAGCTGGCCGCCGAGGCGGCCGGGCTCTCGCTGTTCCTGTGCAACAGCGACGGCCGCTCGGCCCGCGAGGGTGCCCACCTGGCCCACCTGCAGCAGCAGCGGGTCCAGGGCATCCTGATCACCCCGGTCGACCCCGACGACCCACAGCTCGACCAGCTGATCGAGCGGGGCACCCCGGTCGTCATCGTTGACCGCACCCGGGCCGGGTCGTCGTTCTGCTCCGTCGCCGTCGACGACGTCCTGGGCGGGCGGCTGGCCGTCGAGCACCTCATCGACGCCGGCCACAAGCGGGTGGCGTACGTCGGTGGGCCGGAGTCGATCGGACAGGTCCGCGACCGTGGCGAGGGCGCCCGGCAGGCCTGGGCCGAGGCCGGGCTGCCGCCCGAGGACCTGGTGGTGCTCTCCTGCGAGGCGCCGACCGTCGCCTGTGGCCGCGCCGCCGGCGAGCGGCTCGTCGGGCTGTCCGCCCGGCGACGCCCGACCGCCGCGTTCTGCGCCAACGACCTGCTCGCGCTCGGACTGCTCCAGCAGACGATCTCCAGCGGCCGGACCGTACCCGGCGACCTCGCGATCGTCGGCTACGACGACATCGAGTTCGCCGCCGCCGCGGCCGTTCCGCTCACCTCCGTACGCCAGCCACGTCAGGACCTCGGCCGCCGCGCCGCCGAATTGCTCCTCGACGAGGTCGGCGACCCCGCTCACCAGCACGAGCAGGTCGTCTTCACCCCCGAGCTCGTCGCCCGCGCCTCCACCCTCGGACGCCCCTGACCGTCGAGTCGGCCGAAGCAGGAGCGGGCGTACGTCTTCATCGGATGCCTTAGGCTCCAGGATCGGAAGCCGAAGGAGAGTCAGTTGACCGGAGAGCGCGCAGCGACGCTGAGCGATGTCGCCCGCGAGGCAGGGGTCTCGCTGGCCACCGCGTCGCGCGCGTTGAACGGGAGCGACCGGGTGGTGCGCCCCGAGCTCCAGGAGCGGGTCCTGGCCGCGGCGAACAAGCTCGGCTACACGCCCAACGCCAACGCCCAGGCGATGGCGCGCGGCTCGACCGAGACGGTCGGGCTCCTGGTGAAGGACATCTCCGACCCCTACTTCTCCACCATCGCCGGCGGCCTGGCCGACGAGGCCGAGAAGCACGGCCTGCTGGTGATGCTGTGCAACACCGGCGGCCAGCCCGAGCGCGAGCAGAAGTTCCTGGCCGCGCTGCGGCGCCAGCGCAGCCGGGCGATCGTGCTGGCGGGAAGCGACACGGCCGACGTACGCCACACCAGCGAGGTCGCCGACCTGCTGACGTCCTACCTGGACGGCGGCGGCCGGGCGGCCGCGATCAGCCAGCCGCGCCTGCCCGTCGACACCGTCGTGATCGACAACCACGGCGGCGCCAAGGCGCTGGCCGAGCGGCTGGTCGGCCTCGGCTACCGCCGTGCCGCGGTGCTCACCGGCCCCGAGAACCTGCTGGTCTCGGCCGAGCGTCACGCCGGCTTCGCGGAGGGATGGCTGGAGGCGACCGGCTCGGAGCCGGCGTACGTCTCCGACGAGTTCAGCCGCGACGGCGGACGCCGGGCGATGACCCGGCTGCTCGATGACGGCCCGAAGGTGGACTGCGTCTTCGCGGTCAACGACCTGATGGCGGTCGGCGCCCTGGCCGCCTGCCGGCAGGCCGGCGTCGAGGTCGGGCCCGATCTGGCCGTCGCCGGCTTCGACGACATCGCCACACTGCGCGACGTGACGCCCGGGCTGACCACCGTACGTCTCCCCCTGGCCGACATCGGCCGGCTCGCGCTCGAGCTCGTCCTCGGCAAGCCGTCGGCGGAGCTTCGCAAGCGGTCCGTCCACGGCGAGGTCGTGCTGCGGGAGAGCACTCCACCGCGTTCCTGAGTCCGGCCTGACGGAACACCCTCTTGCGACGGCCATCACATTTGCCATACCGTATTGGAAAGCGCTTTCCCCCATCGCTTTCCCGCGATTCCAGCAGACGAGGAACCCTCACATGGCCACACGACGGCTCGGCATCATCATGAACGGCGTCACCGGACGCATGGGCTACCGCCAGCACCTGGTGCGCAGCATCCTGGCGATCCAGGAGCAGGGCGGTGTCGAGCTCTCCGACGGCACCCGGATCCTGCCCGACCCGATCCTGGTCGGACGCAATGCCGAGAAGCTCCAGGACATCGCCAAGGAACATGGCCTGGACCGTTGGACCACCGACCTCGACGAGGCCCTCGCCGACGCCGAGGACACCGTCTACTTCGACTCCCAGCTGACCAACGTCCGCGAGACCGCCATCACCAAGGCGGTCGCGGCCGGCAAGCACATCTACACCGAGAAGCCGATCGCCGACGACGTCGAGGGCTCGCTGCGCCTGGCGCGTCTGGCGGCCGACGCGGGCGTGAAGAGCGGCGTCGTCCACGACAAGCTCTACCTGCCCGGCCTCCTCAAGCTGAAGCGGCTCGTCGACTCCGGCTTCTTCGGCCGCATCCTCAGCGTGCGCGGCGAGTTCGGCTACTGGGTCTTCGAGGGCGATCTGCAGCCCGCCCAGCGGCCGAGCTGGAACTACCGCAAGGAGGACGGCGGCGGCATCACCACCGACATGTTCCCCCACTGGAACTACGTCCTGGAGAACCTCTTCGGGAAGGTCGAGGCCGTCACCGCCAAGGTCGTCACCCACATCCCCGAGCGCTGGGACGAGAAGGGCAACGCCTACGCCGCCACCGCCGACGACTCCGCCTATGGCATCTTCGAGCTCGAGGGCGGCATCGTCGCGCAGATCAACTCCTCGTGGGCCACGCGGGTCAACCGCGGCGAGCTGGTCGAGTTCCACGTCGACGGCACCCACGGCTCCGCCGTCGCCGGCCTGCACCACTGCGTCGCCCAGGACCGCAACCTGACCCCGAAGCCGGTCTGGAACCCCGACCTGGTCGAGAGCATCCGGTTCCGCGAGCTGTGGAGCGAGGTGCCCGACAACCAGCCCTTCGACAACGGCTTCAAGGCCCAGTGGGAGCAGTTCATCCGCTACGTCGAGGGCGACGGCGACCACCCCTACGACTTCATGGCGGGGGTCCGCGGCGTCAGGCTCGCCGAGGCCGGACTCGCGTCCTCGACCGAGGGCCGTCGGATCGAGCTCGGAGAGATCCAGCTGTGACCTCAGTACGCCTCCCGCTGCCCGACGGCGGCACCGAGCTCCACACGCTCGCGGTCCCCAGGAAGTGGACGAAGCCGAGTGCGCCGTTCACCTCCCGCACCGCGTACGCCGCCGCCCACGTCGTCCCCCGCACGCTCGCCGAGAACGTGCCCGGCGCCCCCGCGGACATCGACTGGGACCGCACCCTGGCCTACCGGCACGAGCTGTGGTCCTACGGTCTCGGCGTCGCCGAGGCGATGGACACCGCGCAGCGCGGCATGGGCGTCAACTGGGCCGCCGCGGCAGAGCTGATCCGCCGCTCGGCCGCCGAGGCGGCCACCGTGGGCGGGTCGATCGCCTGCGGTGCCGGCACGGACCAGCTCACCCTCGACGCCGTACCCGAGGGCAGGGCCGGCCTGGCCACCGTCGTCGACGCCTACCGCGAGCAGATGAAGGTCGTCGCCGACACCGGCGCGACCACGATCGTGATGGCCTCGCGCGCGCTCGCCCGGGTCGCCCGGAGCGCGGAGGACTACGCCGAGGTCTACGCGACCATTCTCGACGAGGCCGAGAGCCCGGTGATCCTGCACTGGCTGGGCGACATGTTCGACCCGGCGCTGGCGGGCTACTGGGGCTCCTCCTCGGTCGAGGAGGCGACCGAGACCTTCCTCGACGTCATCCGGGCCCGTCCCGGCAAGGTCGACGGGGTCAAGGTCTCGCTCCTCGACGCCGAGCACGAGGTCGGGCTGCGCCGGGCGCTGCCCGGCGGCGTACGGCTCTACACGGGGGACGACTTCAACTACCCCGAGCTGATCGTCGGCGGGGGCACCGGGGAGGGCGAGTTCTCGCACGCGCTGCTCGGCATCTTCGCCGCGATCTACCCAGCCGCCTCGGCCGCGCTGCAGGCGCTCGACGCCGGTGATCCCGAGACGGCCAAGCACCTGCTGGAGAGCACCCAGGCGCTCGGCCGCAAGATCTTCGAGGCACCGACCTACTACTACAAGACCGGGATCGCGTTCCTCTCCTGGCTCAACGGCCACCAGCCCGGCTTCTCGATGGCCGGAGGCCTGCACGCCGGTCGCTCGGTGCCCCATCTGGCCGAGGTGTTCAGGTTGGCCGACGCGGCCGGCCTGCTGACCAGCCCCGACCTCGCGGCCGCACGCATGCGCGCCTTCCTCACCGTGCAAGGAGTCGACCAGTGACCGACAGCAGCACCGGGCTGGAACGCCTCTCGCTCAACACCAAGACCACCAACTCCTGGACCCTCGCCGAGGCCGTCGACGGTGCAGCTCGCGCCGGCATCCCCGCCCTCGGACTGTGGCGCGACCGCGTGCACGAGGCCGGGCTGGAGAAGGCCGCCAAGCTCGTACGCGACGCCGGTCTGCGCGTCTCCTCGCTCTGCCGCGGCGGCTTCCTGACGGCCTCCGACGAGGCCGGGATCGCCAGCGCCCTCGAGGACAACAAGCGGGCGATCGACGAGGCCGCGACGCTCGGCACCGACGCGCTGGTGATGGTCGTCGGTGGCCTCCCCGAGGGCGATGTGGACCTGGCCGGTGCCCGGGAGCGGGTCGCCGAGCGGCTCGGCGAGCTGGCACCGTACGCAGGTGACCACGGCGTGAAGCTCGTCCTGGAACCGCTGCACCCGATGTACGTCGCCGACCGCGCGGTCATCTCGACCCTCGGCCAGGCGCTCGATCTGGCCACGCCGCACCCGGTCGACGCGGTCGCGGTCGTCGTGGACACGTTCCACGTCTTCTGGGACCCGGACATCGCGGCCCAGATCGAGCGGGCAGGCGCGGAGCGCCGGATCGCGGCGTACCAGGTCTGCGACTTCAACCTGCCGATCCCCTCCGACGCGCTGCTGGCGCGCGGGATGATGGGCGACGGGGTCATCGACTTCGCGTCGATCACGCGGATGGTCGCCGCGACCGGCTACACCGGCGACGTCGAGGTCGAGATCTTCAACGAGGCGGTCTGGGCCAGCGACCCCGACGAGGTGCTCGCCACCATGGCGCAGCGCTACCGCGACCTCGTCCTCCCCCACCTGTGATGCCGGCTGGTCGGGTCGTCATCGCCTGCGACAAGTTCAAGGGCTCCCTGACCGCGCGCGAGGTCGACGAGGCGGTGGCCGCCGGGATCCTCGCGGCGAACCCCGAGACAGAGGTACGCATCGTGCCGATCGCCGACGGCGGCGACGGCACGGTGGCAGCGCTGGCCGGCGCCGGCTTCGACCTGGTGCCGGTCGAGGTCGCCGGCCCGACCCTCGAGCCGGTGGCGGCACACTACGCCGTACGCGGCGACCTGGCGGTCGTCGAGCTCGCCGACACCTGCGGGCTGCTGCGGCTGCCCGGTGGCCGGCTCGCCCCGCTCACCGCATCCTCCCGCGGTCTCGGTGAGGCCGTGCTCGCCGCCATCGAAGGTGGTGCTCGCACGGTCGTCATCGGCCTCGGCGGTAGTGCCAGCAACGACGGCGGCGCCGGAATGCTCCGCGCCCTCGGCGCGCGGCTCGTCGACGCTTCCGGCGCAGAGATCGCCGAGGGCGGCGGCTCGCTCCGAAGCCTCGCGGAGATCGACCTCTCGCGCCTCGACCCTCGGCTCCGGGAGACCGAGATCGTGGTCGCCTGCGACGTCGACAACCCGCTGCTCGGCCCCCGCGGCGCGGTCGCCACCTTCTCCGCGCAGAAGGGCGCCGGCCCCGCGGACCAGGAGCTTCTCGAGGCAGCCCTGACGACGTACGCAGCCGCCGTCGCCGATACCACCGGACGCGATCCCGCCGAGATCGTCGAGGCGCCCGGCGCGGGCGCGGCCGGCGGCGTCGGGTTCGCCGCCCTCGCGGTGCTGGGCGGGCGGGTCGAGCGCGGCGTCGAGCTGCTGCTCGGCCTCGTGGGCTTCGCCGAGGCGCTCGCCGGCGCCGACCTTGTGGTCACCGGCGAAGGCTCCTTCGACCACCAGACCCTGTCCGGGAAGGCGCCGCTCGGTGTACTCGAGGCCGCGTACAAGCACGGCGTCCCAGCCGTCGTCGTCTGCGGCCGCACCACCCTCTCCCCCGCCGAGGCCGAGCGTGCCGGCGCCACCGCCGTCCACGCCCTCACCGACCTCGAGCCCGACCCCGAGCGCTGCATGACGAACGCCGCCGAGCTGCTCTCACAGCTCGGCGGCGAACTCGGGTAACACGTCGTTCGTCGGACTATCCGGTCGTTCCCATAGGGCGAGTAGTCCTACGAACAGCGTGTTACACGGGGCGGGAGGCTCAGAAGTCGAAGTCGTCGATGTTCGACTCGTCGAAGACTGTCGGCTCACCGAGGACGACTACGCCGTCCGCGCCTACGGTGTATTCACCCAGGTCACCGGCCTCGAAGGTGTCCCCCTCCTTGCCCTCGATGTCACCGGAGGCGAGCGCGTCGGCGGTGTACGCGGCCAGGTAGCCGAGCTGCTCGGGGTCCCACAGCGCGAAGGCCTTGACGGTGCCGTCCTTGACGTACTCCCGCATCTGGTTCGGGGTGCCGAGACCGGTCAGCGCGACCTTGCCCTTGTACTCCGAGTCGGACAGGTAGCGCGCGGCCGCGGCGATGCCGACCGTCGTCGGGCTGATGATGCCCTTGAGGTTCGGGTGGGACTGCAGCAGGCCGGCGGTCTTGTCGAACGACTTCTGGTCGTCGTCGTCACCGTAGACGGTCTGGACGAGCTTGATGTTCGGGTGGTTCGCGGCCAGCTCCTCCTCCATCAGCTTGATCCACTCGTTCTGGTTGGTGGCGTTGGCCGCCGCGGAGAGGATCGCGACCTCGCCCTTGTCGCCGATCTGCTCGGCGATCAGGTCGACCTGGCTCTTGGCGATGCCGGCGGCGTCGGCCTGGCTGACGAAGGCGTCGCGGAACTGCGGCTCGGTGTCGGAGTCCATCGTGACGACCTTGGTGCCGGCCTTGCGGGCCTCGTCGAGGGCGTCACCGATGGCGGTCGGGTCGTTGGCCGAGACGACGAGCGCACCGGCACGCTGCTGGGTCGCGGTGTTGATGAAGCTGACCTGGGAGTCGGGGGTCGACTCGGTCGGGCCCACCTGCGACCACTTGGTGCCGATCTCGTCGGCGGCCTTCTTGCCGCCCGTGTCGGAGGCGTCGAAGTAGGGGTTGCCGAGGTTCTTCGGGATGAAGGTGATGCTGCTGGTGTCGCCGCCACCCTCTCCATCGCTGCCGCTGTCGCTCCCGCCGCCGCAGGCGGACAGGGCGAGGCCGAGGGCCGCAACGATGGCGACGGCACTGCCTGCGCGTCGGAACTTGCTGGTCATGTCACTCACTCCGTTTTCTTTGAGGAGACTGCATTGAGGATGGTTCGTCCGAGCTGTGTTGCCGGCGATAGGTGCCGACGATGCGACCGGTCCAACCGAGGACGCTGGCCGCGATGACCGCTGCGATGAGAAGTACGCCGGTGATGATCTGGATGATGTTGGCGCTGAGTCCGTCCAGGCGCAGCGCGCTGCCGATCGTCCCGATCAGGACGACTCCGGCGATGACCCCGGGGATGGCACCGCGGCCGCCGAAGATGGAGACCCCGCCGAGCAGCACCGCCGCCACGACCTGGAGCTCCAGGCCGGTGGCGTTGTCGCCACGGGCGCTGCCGTAGCGCAGTGTGAAGTAGATGCCCGCCAGCCCCGAGACCAGCCCGCTGAGGGTGAACAGGATCAGCTTCGTACGGTCGACGTTGACGCCGGAGAAGCGGGCCGCGTCCTTGCTGAGACCGGCCGCGAAGATGCCGCGCCCGAAGGGCGTGAAGTGCAGGATGACGGCGAAGATCAGGATCAGGACGACCAGCGGGATCGTCATCAGCGGGATCTGGGAGCCGCCGATCCGGGCCTGGACGGCGTCACCCCAGGCGTCGGGCCAGTCGGTGATCGCGGTGGTGCCGAGCGCGCCGACCGCGATGCCGCGGAAGAGGGCCATGGTGCCGATCGTGACGGCCAGCGACGGCAGTCCGAAGCGGGTGACGAGTACCCCGTTGAGGGCTCCCGCGACCGCGCAGGCGAGCAGGGCGATCACCATCGCAGCGACCATCGGGAGGCCCTCACGGTGCAGCACCCCGAACAGCACGCTGGAGAGCCCGACGACGCTCGCGACCGACAGGTCGATCTCGCCGGTGATGATGATCAGCGTCATCGGCAGCGCGATCAGCAGGATCGGCGCGATGTCGAGGACCAGGAAGTAGACCGTGATCGGGTCGGAGAAGTTGAGGATCGCGATCGAGGCGTACAGCCACACGACCACGAGCAGGGCGATGATCGCCGAGTCCCTGGTCATCAGGGTGCGCTGCCACCACGGCTTCGCGTGGGCGGCGTACGTCCTCGTCGGTGCCTTCTCGGCAAGGAGGCTCATGAATCTTCCCTCTCTGCGAGGAGCTTGTCGTGCTGACGGCGGGCGAAGTAGCGGTCCAGGACGATCGCGCCGATGATCAGCGCACCGACGACGGCCTGCTGCCAGAAGTCAGGGATGCCCAGGACCGGGAGCGCCCGGTTGATGGTGGTGAGGAGGTACGCCCCCAGGGCTGCCCCGAGGACGGTGCCGCTGCCGCCGAAGATGGCCACGCCACCGACGACCGCGGCGCCGACTGCCTCGAGCTCGATGCCCTGGCCGACACCGGAGCTGATGGTGCCGTAGCGGGAGACGTACAGGATCCCGGCGAGGCCGGCGAGCGCCCCAGAGGTGGCGAACGCCTGCAGGACCCGGCGCTTGTCGCGCAGCCCGTAGAGGGTGGCGGCGTCGGGGTCGGAGCCGATCGCGTAGAACTCACGGCCGACGCGGGTCGAGCGCATCAGGTAGATGGCGACGGCCAGCAGCGCGAACGAGATCCAGGCGAGGTTGGGGATGAACAGGAACGATCCGGTGCCGAAGTCGAGCAGCCCGGGCGGGATGTCGGAGGCGTTGATCCGGTCGCTACCGGCCCACTCGAGCATGATCCCGCGGTAGACGTAGAGCGTGCCGAGGGTGATGACCAGCGCCGGCACCTTGGCGAAGGCGACCAGCGCCCCGTTGATCAGGCCGAGTACGGCGCCCGCGGCGACGGCGATCAGGACGACCACGATCACCGGGAGCCCGGTGTCGAGGAAGAGCCGCCCTGCGAGGTACGCCGTGAGCCCGAGGGTCGAGCCGACGCTGAGGTCGACGTTGCGGGTGACGATCACCATCGCCTGGCCGATCGCCAGGCACACGAGGATCGCGGGGGTCAGGGTGAGGTCGCGCCAACCGTCCGTGCTGAACAGGAAGTTGGGGTTCACCGCCGTGGTCACCACGAGCAGCGCGACGAAGGCGACGGCGATGCCGGTCTCGCGCTGCTTCAGGAGCCAGGTCAGCCGGTTGGCTGCTCGGTGGCGTGGCTGCGGCGCGGCCGGGGCAGGCGCGTCGAGCGTGGTGGTCATGATGCCTCGCTGACGTTCAGGGTGGTGGAGTGGTGGGCCGTCGCCGCGCGCATGACGGCCTCGGGGGTCGCCTCCGCGCGGCTCAGCTCGGCCGTCTGGTGGCCCTCGCTGAGGACGATCACGCGGTCGGCCATACCGAGCACCTCGGGGAGCTCGGAGGAGATCATCAGGATCCCGAGACCCTCCTGGGCGAGGGTCGAGAGCAGGCGGTGGACCTCGGACTTGGTGCCGACGTCGATGCCTCGGGTGGGCTCGTCGATGATCAGCACCTTGGGCCGGGTCGAGAGCCACTTGGCCAGGACGACCTTCTGCTGATTGCCGCCCGAGAGCGTGCCGGCCAAGGTGTCGAGCGTCGCGGCCTTGACCTCCAGCCGGGCGGCCCAGTCGGCGGCCGAGCGGTTCTCGATGCCGGTGCTGATCAGCCCGGTGCGGGCGAGCCGGCCGCTCGTCGGGAGAGTGATGTTGCGCGAGATCGGTGCGTCCAGGACGAGACCGTGCTGGCGGCGGTCCTCGGGGACGAACGCCAGCCCCATCTCGATCGCTCGTCTCGGGTCACCCGGCGGGACCGGCCGGCCCTCGAGGGTGACCTCGCCGCTCTCGTAGGGGTCGACGCCGAAGATCGCCTGCGCGACCTCGCTGCGCCCGGCTCCGACGAGGCCGGCCAGGCCGACGATCTCGCCCTCGCGGACGGTGAGGCTGATGTCCTGGAACAGGCCGGTGCGGGTGAGGCCCTTGACCTCGAGCAGGGGCTTGCCGACGGTGGCCTCGAGCTTCGGGTAGAGGTCGGAGACCTCGCGCCCGACGAGCCGCTGGACGATCTCGTCCTCGGTGACCGCCGAGATGGGGTCGGTGGAGATGTAGGCGCCGTCGCGCATCACCGTGATCGTGTCGCAGAGCGCGAACACCTCATCGAAGCGGTGCGAGATGAAGACGACGGCGCAGCCCTGGTCGCGCAGCGTGCGTGCCACACTCATCAGCCGCTCGACCTCGTTGCCCGACAGGGCGGCGGTCGGCTCGTCCATGATCAGGACCTTGGCGTCGAGCGAGAGCGCCTTGGCGATCTCGATCAGCTGCTGGTCGGCGATCGAGAGACCCTCGGTCGGACGGTCGGGCTCGATCGGGACACCCAGCCTGGCGAAGAGCTCGACGACCTCGGTGCGCATCGCGGCGCGGTCGATCTTGCCCCAGCGGTTGGTCGGCTGGCGTCCCATGAAGATGTTCTCGGTGACCGAGAGGTCGGGGAAGAGGGTCGGCTCCTGGTAGATGACCGCGACCCCGGCCTGCTTGGCGTCGGCGGTGTTGCGGAAGTCGACCTGTTCCCCGGAGAGCAGGTAGTCGCCGGCGTCGCGGCGGTAGAGCCCGGCGACGATCTTGACCAGGGTCGACTTCCCGGCACCGTTCTCCCCCACGAGCGCGTGGATGGATCCGGCCTCGACCCGGAGGCTTCCGGACCGGAGGGCGCGTACGGGGCCGAACGACTTGGCCACGTCCCGCAGCTCCAGTGCGGCGGGTGTGTCCGGCATGGGCAGCTCCTCGAATTGAAAGGTTTCAAGCCTGGTTTACGCTAGTGATGGCAATCACATACGTCAACACTCTGAGGCCGCTAATTTGAGCGAGATCCGGACTTTGTCATCAGACCGCGTCGGCGCCCGCCCACATCCAGCCGGGAATCCCGCCGCGTCAGACGGCGTTCAAAGCTCCATGCACGCACTCTGGGTATGGGCACATCCGCACGCGTCATCACTCAACGGACGGCTGCGCGAGGTCGGCATGAAGGCGCTCGGCGCGGCCGGCTGGAGCGTCGACGAGATCGACCTCTATCGAGAAGGTTTCAATCCACTTCTGGTGGAGCGGGGCGAGGCCGACGTACGCCGCCACCAGGACCGGCTGCGGGAGGCCGATCTGCTCGTCGTGCAGTTTCCGCTGTGGTGGTATTCGGTGCCGGCCATCCTCAAGGGCTGGATCGACCGGGTCTTCGAGTCGGGGTTCGCCTTCGACGTACCGGATCCGGAGACCGGCAAGCCGCTCAAGTACGGCAAGGGCGGACTGGTCGGCAAGCGCGCGCTGACGATCGTCACCGCCGGTGACCGGTCCGCGACCCTGGGTCCGCGCGGGATCAGCGGCGACATCGAGGACGTCCTGTGGCCGTTGCTGCACGGCACGTTCTGGTACACCGGGATGGACCCGCTGCGCCCGCACCTGATCACCGACACCGACACCATCGACGCCCAGGTGATGGCCCGGATCGAGTCCGACCTGAGCGTACGTCTCGAGGGCGTGATGACGGAGCCGCGGATCGACTACCGGCCGATGGCCGAGGAGCACTACGACCACACGATCAGGCTCCACGACTCGGTCGCGCCCGGGAAGGACGGGCTGAGCGCCCATCGCGAGGGCTGAGGTCGTGCCCCCTAGGGGCGGAGCCGCCTGCTACGGTCTTGGAGCCAGCCGCTCGGGACGTAGTCCCGGCACGGGAACCCGGTGAGAGTCCGGGACTGACGCGCAGCGGTGTGGGTGACGGACGGGACACTGTGCCACTGGGCCCTCGGGCCTGGGAAGGCGTCTCGCGCCGGTCGATCCCGAGTCCGAAGACCTGCTGGCCCTGCAGCAGACCGCTGCCGGTCAGGACGGGCGACGCGCACCAGCCCGCGACCCGCTCGAGGACCGACGTGCACCCCTCCCGCACCATCCGAACGTTCACCGCGAGCACCGTCCTGGTGCTCTGCTCCGCGCTGGCCGGCTGCGCCGCCGACCAGTCCTCCGGCGCACAGCAGGCGGCCGCGGACACCGCAGGCTTCCCGCTCACCCTGACCAACTGCGGGCGCGAGATCACCCTCGAGGCACCGCCCGAGCGCGTCGTCTCGCTCAACCAGGGCTCCACCGAGATCCTGCTCTCGCTCGGTCTCGCCGACCGGATGGCCGGCACCGCGACCTGGACCGACCCGGTGCTCGGCTCGCTGGCCGCGGACAACGAGCAGGTGCCCCGGCTGGCCGAGAACGCGCCCTCCTACGAGCGCGTCCTGGAGGCCGAGCCGGACTTCGTCACGGCCTCCTTCATCAGCACCCTGGGTGAGGGCGGGGTGACCACACCCGAGGACCTGGGGAAGCTCGGCGTGGGCTCGTATCTCTCCCCCGCCGAGTGCCTCAAAGACAACGAGGGCGATGACGACGGCACCCGCCACGACCCCCTCGAGATCGACACGATCTTCCAGGAGATCACCGATCTGGCGCGGATCTTCGGCGTCCCCGAGCGGGGCGAGGAGCTCGTCGCCGACCTGACGAAGCGGCTGGCGACCGCCCGGACCGAGGCACCGGCGGGCGAGGTGAGCGCGATGTACTGGTTCGCCAACTCCGAGTCGCCCTATCTGGCCGGCTGCTGCGGCGGCCCGGGGATCATCGGCCGCACCCTCGGCGTCGAGAACGTCTTCGACGACACCACCGATGAGTGGCCGCAGATCAACTGGGAGACCGTCGCCGAGCGCGACCCCGATGTCATCGTCGTCGGTGACCTGACCCGCAAGAGCCAGACCGCCGAGACCGCCCGCGCCAAGATCGACTATCTGAAGAGCAACCCGGTCACCGCGCGGATGGAGGCGGTCCGGAACGATCGCTTCGTGACGCTCTCCGGAGCCGAGCTCAATCCCTCGATCCGCACCGTCTACGCGGTCGAGAACGTCGCGGACCAGCTGGCCGATCTAGACCTCCGCTGATGCCCGTACGCCTCCCCCGCGCCGGCGTCCTGCTGGTGGCGCCGCTGGTGGTGCTGGCCTCGGTCGCCGGCGCCATCACCGTCGGGCCCTCCGACCTGAGCGTCGCCGACGTCTACGGCGTCGTGGCCGACCGGGCCGGGCTCGGGCTCTCCGACCTGACCCTGCTCCAGCAGAGCATCGTGTGGGACCTGCGGCTGCCGCGTACGTTGCTGGCGGGGATCTGCGGGGCCGGACTGGCGATCTGCGGAGTGATCCTGCAGTCGCTGCTGCGCAACCCGCTCGCCGACCCGTTCGTGCTCGGCATCTCCTCGGGAGCCTCCACCGGGGCGGTCGCGGTCGTCGTGCTGGGCATCGGGTCGGGCGCGATCGGTCTCTCCACCGGGGCGTTCGCGGGCGCGCTCGTCTCGTTCGCGCTCGTGCTGCTGCTGGCCTCGCTCGCCGGCGGCACCACCGACCGGCTCGTGCTGGCTGGCATCGCCGCCACCCAGCTCTTCTCGGCACTCACGTCCTTCATCGTGTTCACCTCGGCCGACGCCGAACAGACGCGTGGGGTGCTCTTCTGGCTGCTCGGGTCGCTCTCCTCGGCGAGCTGGACCGACGTACTCGTCTGTGGGGTGATCGTGCTCGGCGGGCTGCTCTGCTGTGTCGCGGGCGCCGGGTGGCTGGACGCGTTCGCGTTCGGCAACGATGCGGCGGCCTCGCTCGGCGTCGACGTCACGCGCATCCGGGCCGCGCTCCTCGTGCTCACGGCGCTGATGACGGCCGTCATCGTCTCCACGTCCGGGGCGATCGGCTTCGTCGGGCTGGTCCTGCCCCACCTCGCCCGCGCGCTGGTCGGGGTCGGGCACCGGCTGCTGCTCCCGGCCACCGCGCTGCTCGGCGCGATCTTCCTGATCTGGGTCGACACCGCGGCCCGGACGGTGATCGATCCCGAGGAGCTGCCGGTCGGGGTGGCGACCGCGCTGGTCGGGGTGCCGGCCTTCGCGCTGGTGCTGCTGAGGGCGCGCCGATGACCGCGCTGGAGGCTGGCCGGGTCCACTGGGCTCCCCGTGGCCGGCTCGTCGTCGACGAGGTGTCCCTGCAGGTCGAGGACGGCACCACCGTCGGACTGCTGGGTCCCAACGGGTCCGGGAAGTCCTCGCTGATCCGGATCCTGGCCGGGCTCCGGCCGCCGGACTCCGGTGACGTCCTGCTCGACGGCAGCCCGCTCGCCGGCATGTCCCGGCGCCGGCTGGCCCGCCGGCTCGCGGTCGTCGAGCAGGAGCCGGCGACCAGCCAGGATCTCCGCGTACGCGACGTCGTCGCGCTCGGCCGGATCCCCCACCGCCCGTCCTGGGCCCCCGACGGCGCCCACGACCGCGCCGTCGTCGAGGAGGCCGCCACCCACGCCGGCATCGCCGACCGCCTCGACCAGCGCTTCTCGACCCTGTCGGGCGGTGAGCGGCAACGTACGCAGATCGCTCGCGCCCTCGCCCAGGAGCCGGAGATCCTGCTCCTGGACGAGCCGACGAACCACCTCGACGTACGCCACCAGCTCGCCCTACTCTCACTGGTCCGCCGGATGCCCACGACCTGCCTCGTCGCCCTGCACGATCTGAACCTCGCCGCCGCCTACTGCGACCAGGTCTTCGTGCTGTCCGAGGGCCGCGTCGTGGCCGGCGGACCGCCCGCGCAGGTCCTCACCGAGACCCTCATCGCCGAGGTCTACGGCGTACGGGCCCGGGTCCACCACGACGACGGCGTCGTCATCCGCTTCCTCGGCCCGGCGTGACGAAGGACCGCTACGCTTGAGCCTCCGGACGGAGGAACCCGTGAAGAGACTCGGCATCACGGCAGGGATCGTCGCCCTCGCCCTTCTGGCCGTCGCGTGCGGTGACGGCAGTGGCGACCGCGACACCGGCGGCAGCCCCGCGGGCGGCGACGAGCTCAGCGCGGCGGACGCGACGGCGTACGACGAATGCTTCGACGCGACCTGCGAGGTCCTCGTCGAGAAGGGCACCGAGATCGAGCTCGACCCAGACCTGGAGTGGGAAGCCACCCCAGGTCTGGGAGCGAGCAGCTGGCAGCTGGCCACCATCACGGACCTCAGCGACACCGAGGTCGGCTTGACGCTCTCCGCAGCGGACGCCTCGAGCACGGGCGGAATGGCCACGATCCTTCCCGTCGGGGACGGCAAGACCTACTACCTCAAGGGCATGAC
The DNA here is from genome assembly GCF_045207335.1 of Nocardioides sp. NBC_00850. NCBI lineage: Bacteria > Bacillati > Actinomycetota > Actinomycetes > Propionibacteriales > Nocardioidaceae > Nocardioides > Nocardioides sp. NBC_00850. Next base: position 2,793,034 of record NZ_CP108845.1, on the reverse strand, counting down.
CGCGAAGGTTCTCGACGCCTCCGGAGGGCAGGCCGTCCTGTCACTGAACTGGTCCAACGACTGAGGTCACTCAGAGCTGGGAGTCGTAGACGCGTACGTAGTCCACGACCATGCTCTGCGGGAACTGGGTCGTGCCGTCGGGGTTGCCGGGCCAGTTGCCGCCGACGGCGACGTTGAGGATGAAGAAGAACGGCTGGTCGAAGACCCAGGGGTTGGCGCCGGTGTTGGCCGTGGTGAAGGTCTGGTAGGCGACCCCGTCGACGGACCAGGTGATCGAGCCGGGCTGCCAGTCGATGGCGAAGGTGTGGAAGGTGTCGGCGAAGGACCAGCCCTGCGGGTGCATGTACTGACCGGTGATGCCGTTGCCGCCGGAGTATCCCGGGCCGTGCAGGGTGCCGTGGACCAGGTGAGGCTCGTAGCCGACGTTCTCCATGATGTCGATCTCGCCGGCGTTCGGCCACGGCGTGTTCGGGAACTGGCCGCCCAGCATCCAGAAGGCCGGCCAGATCCCCTGGCCGCGCGGGATCTGGATCCGCGCCTCCAGGCGGCCGAACTTCGGCTGGACCTTGCCCTTGGTGGTGAGTCGGGCCGAGGTGTAGCCGCTCCCGCTCTGGCGAGCGGTGATGACCAGGTTGCCGTTGCCGTCGAGGGCGGAGTTGTCGCGAGAGTCGGTGTAGGTCTGCAGCTCGTTGTTGCCCCAGCCCCCGCCTCCGGTCTCGAAGTTCCAGTTGGCGCCGTTGGGGGCGCTGCCGGCAGGCCCGTCGAACTCGTCGGACCAGGTCAGGGCGGCCGCCTCGACGTCTCCGGTGCGGCTTGCTGCGCTGCCCGCGTCGGGGCCGGGCACGGCGGCCGGCGCGGCGAGCGGGGCGACCAGGACGAGAGCCAGAGCGGCGGTCGCCGTGAGTGTGGTGCGGATGGTGCGGATCCTCGAGCTACGCATCGAACGCTCCTTCATGGGGGTCAACTGTAAGGCGACCTTACTGTTATTTGCCGTCCTGCGGAACGGAAACGCCGGGCGACGTCCGGTCACCGCGAGAACCCGCTCGATGCGCTCTAATTGGTCCCCGGAGCGGGGCCATCGGGGGCCCTGCAGGTGAGGTGATCGCATTGGCACGGGATCCATACAGGCCACGGACGCCGATCATCGGCATGACGATGGTGTTCCTCGCATTGGCGATCGTCGGGGTGACGGCGTACCTGCATCTCGGCTGGTGGTCGCTGATCGGCTACGCCGTGGCGGCGGTCGTCGCCGTGGTCGGCGGGTGGCTCCTGTTCAAGGACGTGCCCGAGCCACCGCACTCCGGACCGGGAGCGAGCCGATGACAGACACCGAAGACCAGACCAGCGGCCAGGTCAGCGGCCTGACCGACGAGGACGAGGGCTACCACAAGAGCCTCAGCCCGCGGCAGCTGCAGATGATCGCGATCGGCGGCGCCATCGGCACCGGACTGTTCCTGGGAGCGGGCGGCCGCCTCCACGAGGCCGGACCGGGCCTGTTCCTCGTCTACGCCTTCTGCGGCGTGTTCGTCTTCCTCATCCTGCGCGCGCTCGGCGAGCTCGTGCTGCACCGACCCTCGTCGGGGTCGTTCGTCTCCTACGCCCGGGAGTTCCTGGGTGAGCCGGCCGCGTTCGCCGCCGGCTGGATGTACTTCCTGAACTGGGCGATGACCTCCATCGTCGACGTCACGGCGATCGCGACGTACATGCACTTCTGGGGCACGTTCGAGGTCGTCCCGCAATGGGTGATCGCGCTCGTCGCGCTCGCGGTCGTGCTCTCCATGAACCTGATCTCGGTGAAGCTCTTCGGCGAGCTGGAGTTCTGGGCGGCGCTCATCAAGGTGGTCGCGCTGCTGGGCTTCCTCGTGCTCGGGATGATCGTGCTCGCCGGAGGCGAGGAGCTCAACGGCCAGGAGACCGGGATCGGCATGGTCATCGACAACGGCGGGCTGTTCCCGGTCGGTGTCCTTCCGCTCGTCATCGTCATCTCCGGCGTCGTCTTCGCGTACGCAGCGGTCGAGCTCGTCGGCACCGCGGCCGGCGAGACCGCCGAGCCGGCCAAGATCATGCCCCGGGCGATCAACTCCGTCATCGCCCGGATCGCGGTCTTCTACGTTGGCTCGCTGGTGCTGCTCGCGCTGCTGCTGCCCTACACGACCTACCGGGCGGACGAGAGCCCGTTCGTGACCTTCTTCGACCAGCTCGGGATCGCGAACTCCGGCACCATCATGAACCTCGTGGTGCTGACCGCGGCGCTCTCCTCGCTCAACGCCGGCCTCTACTCGACCGGGCGCATCCTGCGCTCCATGGCGATGAGCGGGAGCGCGCCGAGCTTCACCGCGCGGATGTCGAGGAACGGGGTGCCGTTCGGCGGGATCCTGCTCACCGGCTGCATCACGCTCCTCGGCGTCGGCCTCAACGCGATCGTGCCGGGCCAGGCGTTCGAGATCGTGCTGAACATGTCGGCGCTCGGCATCATCGCCTCCTGGGCGACCATCGTGATCTGCCAGATCCAGCTCTACCGGCGCTGGAAGAAGGGCCTGATGTACCGGCCCGACTTCCGGCTGTGGGGATCACCGTGGACCGGCTACGCCACCCTCGTGTTCCTCGCGACCGTGCTGGTCCTGATGGGCTTCGACTACCCGATCGGCACCTGGACGGTCGCGACCCTGGTCATCATCATCCCGGCGCTGATGATCGGCTGGCGGCTCGTCCGCGACCGCGTCCAGCAGATCGCCCTCGAGCGCGAGGGCTACACCGGCGCGATCCCGATCAGGGCGGAGCGTCCGATCTCCGACGAGGCGACGGGCGGGCCCGGCGACGACGACGGCCCGAGCAGCTGACCCTGGTGGTCAGGCGACCGGGCCCTCGCCGAGCGTCACGGTCGCGGTGTGGGCCCCGCCTGCGGCGTCGGTCCAGCTGACCGAGATCTCGTCGCCGGGCTCGTGGTCGCCGAGCACCGAGGTGATGTCGTCGATGCTCGCCACGGCGGTCCCGTCGACCGAGGTGATCGTGCTGCCCTCGGTGATCCCGCCGGCCTCGGCGGCACCGTCCTCGACCACGCCGACGACCAGCGTCGACCTGGTCGTGTCGACCTGAACCCCGAGCGCGGCGGCCGAGCCACCGATCTCGACGTCGCCCGACTCCTCCCCGGCGAGGATCTGGGCGGCGATGTCGACCACGGTGTCGATCGGGATGGCGTAGCCGGAGATCTCGGCCGAGCCCGAGGTCGCGGCGACGTTCATCCCGATGACCTCGCCGTCCTCGTCGAGCAGCGCGCCGCCGGAGTCGCCGGAGACGACATCGGCGTCGGTCTGGATCAGGTCGCTGAGCTCGGCGGCGGTGCCGTCCTCGTCGTTGACGGTGATCGCCGTGCTCGGGTCGGTGACCGTACCGTCGGCGGCCGAGAGCGAGCCCTGGCCCTCGGCGTTGCCGACTGCGGTGACCTCCTCGCCCTGGGCCGCGACATCCCGGTCGGTCGCGACCGTCGAGAGCGCCGAGGCGTCCTCGAGCTGCAGCACCGCGACGTCATGGACGTCGTCGTAGCCGAGGACCGTCGCGGCGTACGTCTCCCCCGTGCTCGGGTCCGTCACAGTGATCGAGGTCGCGCCCTCGACGACGTGGTGGTTGGTCACCACGATCCCGTCGCCGGTGATCGTGAGCCCCGTGCCCGCGCCCTGCCCGGTGCCGTAGCCGACCGTGGTGTTGATCAGCACGACGCCGGTCGACTCGGCCTCGGTCGCGGGCTCGGAGTCGACGGTCGCGGCCGAGGTGCCGAGGCTCTGCCGGTAGGGGTCCACGATCCCGCCGCCATAGACCCCGCCAAAGGACCCGCCATAGGCACCGCCGTAGCTCTCGACGGAACCGCCGTAGCCGTATCCGGGACCGGACTCGGCTGCGTACGTCTTGGTGGCGCCGACCGCAGCCACCGCGAGGGCTGGGGTGGCGATCGGGATCGCGACGAGCGGGATCGCCAGGACGGCGAGGAGAGAGTGACGAATACGGCGCGAGCGGGACATCGGGTCCTCCTTGAGGCGGTTGATGCCTCAAGATTCCGCCCGCCCGCTGTGGGCTTCCTGTGAGGAAGGCACGGACTGGCTGGGAATGTCAGCGCGGCCCGGAATGAAGCAACACCGGATGGGGTACCTCTGGGCATGCCCGAACGCACCCCACAGCAGGTCGGCGGTACCCCGTCATCAGTCGCGGGCGCGCAACGCGTCGGCGCGGAGCTGAGCGATCGGATCCAGCCTGGTGACCTCCCGGGTGGCCAGATCGACCATCACCGCGGTATCGGCGGGCACCGGGGTCCAGCCCGGCTGCCCCAGACCGCTGGAGACGATCTCGAGGCCATAGTCGGTCCTTCGGTAGTCCATCGCGAAGTACTCCGTGGTGTGCCGCGGCGGGATGTCGCCCTCGTCGTCGAAGAGCTCGCGCAGCGCGCGCAGAGGCGAGTCGGCACGCGAGTTGATGTGGATCGCGAACATGTGCGTCCGGGTGAGCATCAGCGCGTTCAGGCTGCATCGCGGGAACTTCTGGACCAGCGTGGCCAGCGCGCGGGTGACGCCCTCGGCCTCGTCGCCGTACCTCTCGACGTTCTGGTGCACGAAGTGGAAGTAGCGCTCGCTGTCGGTGTCGCCGCGCAGCCGCGTACGCGACTCCGGGGTCAGCAGCGCCTCGAGATCGGTGATCGGCGAGATGTGGCCGTTGTGCGCGAACGCGGCACCGTCGGTCAGGAACGGGTGCGTGTTCTCCGGACGTACGTCGAGACCACCCGTCGCCCAGCGAAGATGCACGAACCCGGCATGGGAGAGCGGGGCCTCGACGAGCCGGCGATAGGTGTCGTCGATGTCAGCCGAACGCGGCGAGGTCGTCGTGCAGGTGCCCTCGGGCGCGTGCCAGGACATGCCCCAGCCGTCGGAGTGCACGGACGTGAGCGAGGTGAACGCGGCCAGCCCCTCCTCCCCGAGAAGGTCGGCCACGGCACACGGGGACTCGGTCACATATCCGAACAGGCGACACATTGTCGAGTTGCTCCTTCCAGAGGCAGGTGTGAGCAGTGAAGAGCCACTATTCGAGCAGTACCCATCACCACCTCAGGACAGTCGGCGTCGAGGAGGAGCTCCTCCTCGTCGACGCCCAGACGGGCGTACCGCGATCGGTGGCCAGCGAGGTGCTACGGGTGGCGCGGCAGCACGGCGACACCGAGGTCGAAGCCGGTGAGGCCGGTGGCTCGGTGGGGCCGGAGATGCAGGAGCAGCAGGTCGAGACCGATACTCCGGCGGAGGAGTACCTCGGGCTCCTCGAGCAGGATCTGAGGCGGTGGCGCGACAAGGCTCGCGCGGCCGCCTCCGAGGCGGGCGCGCTGATCCTGGCCAGCGGCACCACCCCGTTGCCGGTGCGTCCCCGGACCTTCGACGACGAGCGCTACGCGGCGATGACCGAGCAGTTCGGGCTGACCGCCACCGAGCAGCTCACCTGCGGCTGCCACGTGCACGTCTCCGTCCACTCCGACGACGAGGCCGTCGGGGCGCTCGACCGGATCCGCACCTGGCTGCCGGTGCTGCTCGCGGTGAGCGCCAACTCGCCCTTCTGGCAAGGCGGCGACTCCGGCTACGCGAGCTACCGGTCCCAGGCGATGACCCGGTGGCCCACGAACGGTCCGACCGAGATCTTCGGCAGCGCGCAGGCGTACGCCGATAATCTGCGCCTGCTCCTCGAGACGGGGGTGCCGCTCGATGAGGGCATGGCGTACTTCGACGCCCGGCCGTCCCGCAACTACCCGACGCTCGAGATTCGCGTCGCCGACGTCTGCCTCGACCCCCGCGACACCGTGCTCGTCGCCGCGCTGGCGCGGGGGCTGGTCGAGACCGGAGCCCGGGAGTGGGCCGAGGGCCGGCCGCCCGACCCGGTGTCGGTGGCCGTGCTGCGGCTCGCCATGTGGCAGGCGGGACGGCACGGGATCACCGGCGATCTGCTCGACCCGCGGACCCATCGACCGAGGCCGGCTCGTGAGGTGGTGGAACGCCTGCTCGAACACGTCGGCCCGGCGTTGCGTGACACCGGAGACCTGGTGCGCGTCGAGAAGGGCATCGGCCGGATCTTCACCGTCGGCACCGGATCCACGACCCAGCGCCGGATCCACGACGAGGAGGGTCGTCTGGACCGCGCAGTGGTCCGGCTGGCCGAGCTCACCTGAGTTTCCCACCCCTGAACAGGAGGCACCTGCTTTCATGATCCGCTTCGGTCATCTCGACATCGACTTCGACGACCGCGTGCTCAGCCCGCGTACCTGGACCGTCCGTCAGTCCGAGTGGGCAGCCAAGCTGGCGGCGGAGCTGCCGGACGGGCCGATCCTCGAGCTGTGCTCCGGCGCCGGCCAGATCGGCCTGCTCGCCGCCGCCCTGACCGGCCGCCGCCTGGTCTGCGTCGACGCCGATCCGGTCGCCTGTGCGTTCGCCCGGGCCAACGCCGAGCGCGCCGGGCTGGCGCACCTGGTCGAGGTACGCGAGGGCAGCATGGAGCGGGCCCTGGACCCGGACGAGCGCTACTGGCTGGTGATCGCGGACCCGCCGTGGGTGCCCACGGCCCAGGTCGAGCGGTATCCCGAGGACCCACGGACGGCCATCGACGGCGGCGCCGACGGGATGCTGGTCGCCGAGATGTGCCTGGCTACGACCGCCCGGCACCTCTCCCCCGGCGGCACCGCCGTCCTCCAGCTCGGCACGACCAGGCAGTCCGATCGCCTGCTGGAGCTGGTCGAGGGCAGCGACCTGACGATCGAGGAGGTCCGCGGCTCGCCGGGCGAAGGGGTGCTCGTGCACATGGCCCGGGCACCGCGGCCGAGCATGTCGGACTCGGCTGTCGGGTACCGGACGGCGTGAGGGAAAGGTGGGCCTAGATGCTGCCGAAGTCGCGTGGCACCCTGAGTGCCGCTGTGTTCACCGCGCTGCAGAGCGGCGCCACCGCTGATCTGGAGCCGACTCCGGAGTCAGCCGAGGACGCCCAGGTCGCTCTGTGGGCGCTCTACGAGCTCCACTACCGGGGCTTCGACGAGGTCGATCCCGACCTCGAGTGGGACGCGGACCTGCTGCGCCTGCGCCGCGGTCTGGAGAGGTCGTTCGAGGCCGAGCTGCGGCGGCGATGGGAGCACAGCGGCTTCCAGGAGGATCGCCACCTGGACCTGTCCGGTCTGGTCGCCGGCCACGACGGCCCGTCGCTGGCACGGTTCGTACAGCGCCGGGCCGACCGGGAGCAGGTGCTCGAGATCCTCAAGCACCGCTCGCTCTACCACCTCAAGGAGGCCGACCCGACCAGCTGGGTCGTCCCTCGGCTCGACACCCGGCCCAAGGCCGCGCTGATGGAGATCCTCTTCGACGAGTACGGCGACGGTGACCCGAACCGGCTGCATCACCATCTGTTCCGCCGTGGGATCGAAGCGGCCGGGCTGCGTACCGACCACGCCTGCTACGTCGACGAGGCGCCGGCCGAGATCCTCGAGATGAACAACGCGCTGTCGCTGTTCGGGCTCCACCGCCGGCTCCGCGGAGCGGCGCTCGGCCACTTCGCCGCGTTCGAGTCGACCAGCTCGGTGCCGTCGCGGCAGCTCGCCCAGGGGCTGCGTCGCCTGGACTTCCCCGAGGAGATGGCGACCTACTACGACGAGCACGTCGAGGCCGACTCCGTCCACGAGCAGGTGGCCGTACGCGACGTGTGCGGCGCATTCGTGGAGGAGAACCCGAGCGAGCGCGACCAGGTGCTCCTGGGCGCCTTCACCTGCCTCGACCTGGAGGCTCGCTACGCTCGGCTGATGCTCACCCAGTGGGGTGCCTCATGACGGACTTCGAGCACGCCACGATCGTGCTGTGCCCCGCCGGGCCGATGCTGCTTCGCGGGAAGCACGAGATCCAGGACCCCGATGGGAAGATCCACCACACGGTTCGCCCGGTCAGCGCGGTGTGCATGTGCGGCGGGTCCGCGATCAAGCCCTGGTGCGACGGTACGCATCGGCTGCTGGCCGCGCGAGGGCGCGACAGCGACGACACCAGCGGGTGAGAGGGGCCCCTGATGGTTCGACTTCGTCGGGTCTCGACGGAGGAGCCGGGGTGGAACCGCCGTCGCGCGGGTCGCGGCTTCGTGTACATCGACGACTCCGGTGACCGGTTGCCGGACGACGCCATCGAGCGGATCCGCTCCCTGGCCATCCCTCCTGCCTGGGAGGACGTCTGGATCTGCCCCCGTGAGAACGGGCATCTCCAGGCGGTCGGGACCGATGCGGCCGGCCGCCGCCAGTACCTCTACCACCCCGACTGGCGGGCGAAGCGCGACCAGCAGAAGTTCGAGCGGGTGCTGGAGCTCGGGGCAGTCCTGCCCCGCGTACGCGAGCGGACGGAGCGGGATCTCACCACGACCGGGATGAGCGCGGCCCGGGCATCAGCACTCGCGGTGCGGCTGCTGGACCTGGGGTGCTTCCGGATCGGCAGCGACGCCTACGCCGACGAGAACGGTGGCTTCGGCCTGACGACGCTGGAGCGTCGCCACGTACGCAAGCGGGGCGAGGCCTACGTCTTCGACTTCACCGGGAAGTCCGGCGTCCACCACTCCATCCGCATCGACGACCCGCTCTCGGTGGAGGCGATCGCGCAGCTGCGTCGCCGCCGCGCCGGCTTCGAGGAGCTTCTCGCCTACCGTCAGGAGCGGCGGTGGCAACGGCTGACGCCCGCCATGGTCAACGACTACATGCGCGAGCTGAGCGGCCTGGAGGTGTCGGCGAAGGACTTCCGGACCTGGCACGCGACCGTGCTCGCGGCGCTCGCGCTGGCCGAGGACCCGCACGCCGCGGGCCGCTCGACCCCGACCGCCAGATCCCGCCGCAAGCAGCAGGTCGCCGCGATCAAAGATGTCGCGGAGTACCTCGGGAACACACCGGCGATCGCCCGCAGCTCCTACGTCGACCCCCGCGTGCTCGAGCTGCACGAGCAGGGCCGCACGATCCGCGTACGCATCGGCGTGGGCACGAACCCGCAGGCGCGCCAGGCCGCGGCCGAGCGCGCCGTCCTGCGCCTGCTGACGCAGGACGACCGCTGAGGCATCAGCCCTCGATCCCGGTGGCCTCGTGGGACGCACCCACCGGCTTGCTCTCCGGGGATCCGCGTTGTCTGAGGTAGATCGAGAGGACGGCCATGGAGCCGACCGCCAGGAACTCCGACTGCCAGTTCTGGAGGGTGCGCGCCCAGAAGTCCGAGTTCGTCAGATAGGAGACCCACGGGATTGGGTCGCGGAGCTGGCGCAGCCTGGACTCGTTGTACGTCGCCCACCCCGCCACCGACTGGACCAGCCAGGAGAGCAGGAAGATGGTTCCCATGACGATGCCGAGGGAGCGGGAGTAGAACAACGTCCGCAGGCCACCGGCCCTGGCCAGCTTGGGCGAGTCAGGACGGGCGTACGCTCCGACCTTCTGCACCTCGTCGGACTCCTGACCGGCGTCCTTGAGTGGCTTGGACTCCGGGGAGCCCCGTTGCACCAACCAGACGGTCAACACGACGTAGAGCAGGAACTGGAGATACTCGCTCTGCCAGTTCTCCGTCACGTCCACGGCGAAGTTCGCCGAGGTGAGATAGCCGCCCAGCGTGATCTGGTGGAGACCGTCGGCGAACAGCTCGTCGTTCAGCTGGTGCCAGCCGGCGAACGCCTGGCCGACGAGGCTGGCCAGGAAGAGTGCCCCGAAAGCGAGGCTCAGTGAGTTCTCCCTGAGGAACCGGCGCATCGGGGCTCCTCACCCGTGCCTCAGTGCAAGCACGAACGTGTAGAGCAGTCCGATGCCGATGACTGCCAGGTAGGTGACGTACATGACCCGCATCTCAGCCTCCGTGCAGGGCGCAGTCGTAGGGCTTGGGCGGCTGCGGCGTGCAACCGGCCGCGTGCAACAGCCAGCCGTCGGCGAACCGGGTCAGGAACACGGTCTCGCCCCGGTAGCGCACCTCGGCCATCGTCCCGAAGACGTCCACGCCGTCGGGGGCGCCCGGAGCGGGGAGATCCTCCTCGGCCAGGGCGCCGTCGCAGGGCTTCTCGGCGGCAGACTCCAGCTCGGATCGCGTCTCCGGAGCAAGCAGCGCGCATGCCTCGCCCCAGTCCTGGGCGGCGACCGCGTCCTGGAAGGCGGCGGCCCTGTCGCGCACGGCCTCGTCCTGCCCTGAGCCGCATCCGGTGAGGATCATCGGGAGGAGCAGCGCCAACGCTGTGAACCACCACCGCATGCGAACCCCTCAGTCGTGGGCGGCTCGTGCCGCTCCCGCCTCCGTGGCCTCACCGCTGGTCTGCAGCTGACCGCCCTGGTCCTCCAGGTGGGCGCGTACGAACCAGTGGAAGAGCTCGAGCTGCTCGGTCTGGCCGATCAGGATGTCCTGGGTGACCAGGTCGATGTCGTCGAGGGTCTTGATCGCCTCGCGGTAGGAGCCGATCACGCCCTGATAGGTCACGTCGAGCGCCGCGAGGTGCTCCTGGGTGGTGGCCCGGCCGATGCTGTAGTCGTTCCACTCCCGCTCCTCGACCAGCGCGCCCGGGGTGCCTCGCGGGGCACCGCCCAGGGTCGCGATGCGCTCGGCGAGGGCATCGGCCATCGCGCGCACCGCGTCGACCTGCGGGTCGATCATCTGGTGGACCGCGATGAAGTGGGGTCCGACCACGTTCCAGTGCACGTGCTTGAGGGTGAGCTGGAGGTCGTTCGTAGCGTGGAGGCGCGACTGCAGCAGGTCGATGGTCTTGCGCGCAGCGCCCTCGTCCAGCCCCGGGATCATGTAGTGCAGCGTCTCAGTAGTCATGCCGCGATCGGTACCCGTAGCCGCCCGATTCATACCAGTACGCGGGTGCGAATAAACTCGACCGCGTGTCCGCACTTCTCCGCTCGCCGTCTCGTGTCTTCCGGATCGTCGCCACTGCCGAGGCGGTGACCTGGACCGGGCTGCTCGGCGGCATGTTCCTGAAGTACGTCACCGAGACGACCGAACTGGGAGTCAGCATCTTCGGGATGCTGCACGGGATCGTGTTCATCACCTACTGCGTGACCACCGTCGCGATCGCGGTCGACCAGCGCTGGTCCTTCGGCCGCCTCGTCGCCGGTCTCGCCTCCTCGATCCCGCCGCTCCTCACCCTCTGGTTCGAGCGCTACGCCGAGCGCCGCGGCCTGCTCGCCCCGACCTGGCGGCTGATCGACGAGTCCCCCACCCGCCCCCTCGAGCGTCCGCTCGCGTGGCTACTCCGCAACCCGGTGCGCGGCCTGGCCGCCGGCCTCGCGAGCGTCGCCGCGCTGACCGTTGTCGCCCTCATCGCCGGGCCGCCGGTCGGCTGACCGAAGGCGTCACTCCGCTATGACAGCGGGTCCGGCCGTGTGAATCGTTCACAGGGCCGGACCCACCCACCTAGGGATGTACGAGCATCCGGTCGATGCTGATCCCCCGACCCGAGTCCGAGTCGTTGCCCTTGCCTGTCGCCACGAGGGTCAGCGTGTGTTCACCGGCTCCGAGGGCGGGGCTGGACCAGATCAGCTGGTTGCCGATGCGGGTGCGGCCGTAGAAGTCGGCGGTGCCGACCTCGACCCCGTCGACGAGCACGGTGGCGATGCCCTGGTTCGAGGCTCGCATCCCGTACACCTCGACGGACGAGCCGGTGAACCTGAAGTCGACCGAGTCACCTGCGGCCGTCGTCGAGGTCACCGAGGAGTGGTAGAGGCCGGTCCGGTTGATGCAGCCGGGGCAGCTCAACCAGCCCTCGCCCTGATAGTCGAAGCGGCCTTGGCCGGTGCCCTCGCTCTGGTCGTCCACCGAGCTCGGTCCTCCGTTCCCACGAACCACCTCGACACGGTCGACCGAGACTCCGCCGCCCACGCTTCGAGAGCCGGAGGGGACCTCGAAGCGGAGGGTGTGCGCCCCGTCCACCAACACAGGGGTCCGCCACTCGACCTCACGGTTGCCGCCATAGGGCAGCACCACGGTCTCGTTCTCGTCGATCGATACCCTCGCGCTGCCGGGACGGGCACCGGACAGACCAGCGAGCGTGGCCTGGGTTCCCTCGAACTCGACCGTGAAGGATCCGCGGTGACGGCTGACATCGATGGTCTGGATCGGCTGCAGCGGGTCGACCGCGAGGTCGGCGAACTGCACCGCCGAGTAGTTGCCCGAGAGCCCGATCATGCCGGAGGTCCAGGTGTCGTCGGTGACCTCGCTGACCCGGGTGCCGTCGATCGACGCGGTGATCACCTCGTCGGCGAACGACAACTCGAGGTCGTGCCAGTCCGCGCCGGTGGCACCGGTCGATCCGCTGGTCAGCTCCAACCACGACTTCCCACCAGGTACGCCACGGCCCAGTGTCCATGTCCCGTCGGCGTCCAGGCTCAGCCCGTAGCCGTTCGGCACCGGCGCCATCGCGTCGTTCGAGACGCGGCCGAGCACCTGGGCCGTACCTCCTTCGGGCACGTACGCCTCGACCGAGGCCGTGTAGTCGGACCAGTTCAGGTCGCCGAGGATCCCGGCCGGCTGCTTCCAGGCGGCCCAGGAGATCGCGGGCTGCGGGGAGACCTGGGTCAGGCACGTTCCCTTGCGCCCGCCCTGGCAAGGCCGCTCCTCGTAGGCGCCCTCCATCTGGGAGAAGTAGGGCGTCTGACCGCTCGTTCCGCCGGCCGCGAGGGTGTTGCGGTACGGGAACGGGAAGGCGGACTCGTGCCGTCCCTCGGCGGCGCCGAAGCCCTTAGCCGTCGTGGTCGTGACGGTGACGACCGCGTTCGCCGGCACGGTCACGGCGTACGTGCCGTCCTGGTTCCTGCGCAGGTCGGGCTGGCGGACCAACCGGTCCTCTGCAGTCGACCGCCAGACGTGCAGGTCACGCGCCTTCAGTCCGCCCTCGACCGAGAGCGTGACCGTGCGGGGCGCGGCAGCACCGATGGTCTCGATCACGGTGCTCCAGTCACCGCCCGACGGTGCCTTGCGCGTGACGAAGCTGCCCTGTGCCGTGTCGGCTGCCGCGAGGTAGCCCGAGGAGGTGTCGAGATACTGCCATCCGGGCTCGGCGAACCTCGTCGTCTGCGCGACCGCCCAGATCGCCGACTGCACCTGGTAGGCGCCCGACCACGGGGTGTTCGCCCGCATCAGGCCGGCGTCGGAGATGCTCAGGCCCTCGTAGTAGGACGTGATCAGGTTCCAGAAGTTGACCCCGGTGATGCGACCGTCGATGTAGGCGTGGTTGATCAGCGACGGGACCGAGGCGGACGATCCGCCCGCGCCCCACTCGGCCGACCAGGGTCCACCCTCGGAGATCCACAGTGGCTTGCCCAACGCCTGGGCGGTCGCCGAGCTGGGACCGCGCGAGTAGTGGTTGCCGAGCAGGCCGACCGCGTCGAAGAGCTCGGGGTCGTCGGTCATGTCGACGGCGATCGGCCACTCGCCCTTGCGTGCAGCCTCGTCGGAGGCGATTATCCGCACGTCCGCGTAGCCGGCCGCGTCGAGGGCGGCGCGGTAGTCCTTGATCCACTGGACCTCGTACTCGCGCTCGTTGCGTACGCCGACGTTGTCGATGGTCAGGTCGTGCTCACGGGCGCAGTCGAGCCAGTCGATGAAGTAGTCGATCGTGTCCTGCGAGTAGTACTCGCCGTCGCCGAGCCATCCCGGGGCGCCCCAGGCGAGACCGCCGAGCTTGATCTTCGGGTTGCGCTTGACCGCCTCGCGCATGAGCCACCACGAGTAGCCGGCGTGACAGCTGACCTCACCGCGTACGTGCTCATGGCTCGACTCGGAGCCGTCGGTCGTGTTGGTGTCGCCGCCGATCTCGACCTTGAGCATCTCCAGCGAGGCGCCGTAGCCGGGCTTGAAGAGGTAGTCGAGGATCTCAGCACGCTCCTCGCGCGGGTAGTCGAGCAGCAGGCGGGATGTCGCCCCGCCGCCGGAGGTCGCCCCGACGCCGTCATAGGTACGTCCCGCGCTCCCGCCGTCGACGGTGATGGTGACGTGCTCGGCCGAGCTCGCCGTGGCGGCGACCGGGGCGGCCGCCGCGGTCCCACCGACCAGGGCGGTCCCGACCAGGAGCGCCGCGGCCATGACCGACGCCATCGGGAGTAGGCGTCGACGGTTCTGCCTTCGTTCTCGTGGCCCGGAGGGCTCCGGGGCATGGGTGACTCGCATCGTGGTTGCTCCTTGCATCTCATGCTTTCAGGCGATGGCCTGGTCGTGGATCGTTCGCGGCGAGACCTGGCTAGAGGCACACCTCGGTACGGCCCGCGCCCACCGTGGTTCTGCGCGGGGCGCCGCCGCCCCCGAACACCTGCAGGCTTGTCGAAGCGTCCGCGTTCACCTCGAAGCAGGCGCGCCGTGCGGAGGGCACGAAGTCGCGCACCACGACCCGCCCGCCGGCGGCCTGGAAGACCTTGCGGCCGTCCTGCCGCAGCTCGGTGCGCGCCGGGCTCACCATCGCGGCGTACGAATGCCCGGCAACCCGCACGTCGTCGACCGTGTTGCGGCCCTCCAGGGCGTGCGATCCGAACGTGACAGCCCCGGGCAGGCCCCACGCGTCCTCGGCCACCAACTCGTGCACCGCCATCAGCGGCATCACGCTCGACCAGGTGTAGTAGCGCCAGGCGCTGTCGACGGCGGCCGAGCTGATGGCCTGGCCCGGCTCCGGGTCGAAGTACTCAGGGAACCAGCTGTCCTCGTCCCAGCTGTCCAGCCACATCGTGGTGCCCTTCTGAGCGAGCTCACCGGCCGCCTCGTCGAGGCCGTACCGCTTGAGGCCGTCATAGACCGTGGCGTTCATGGGCGGCCACACGGCTCCACGCCACTGCTCGCAGGAGTTCTCCTGGCCCCAGCCGATGTAGTAGCGGTAGCCGGTCGAGGCGTTCGGTCGGTCGAGTCCGTTCGCGCAATACTCCGGTGCGCTCCGGCTGATGCTCGGCACGGCGTACTCGCCCCAGAACTTCTCGGGGTCGAGCAGATTCTCCCGCACGGTCCGCTCCGCCCGCCCGTCGGTCGCCAGTCCCCCGAAGAGCGGGTAGAAGATCGTCGGCGTGATGACCTGGCCCCAGCGGCCGTCGAGGTGCCGGTCGAGGTACATGCCCTGTTCCTGGTTCCACAGGGTCTTGTTGGCGGCCTTCCTCACCTTGTCGAACAAGGATTGGTAGCGGCGCGCGTCGTCGTGGCGGTCCAGGGCGTCGGCCAGTTCGGCCATCGACTGCGCCATGAGGGCGTAGTACGAGGTCAGCGCCACGTCGGTGAGGTCGGTGTTGTCCCGCTCGTCGCCGCTGCCGCCGTCCTTCGGCACACGGTCGGCGGCGGCGTAGAGCGGCAGGTCGTCCAGGCCCAGGTGGTTGCCGACCTTGCTCGGATCCGGGTCGTACGGGGCCTCCAGAAGGCCGTCGCCGTCGACGTCCCACTCGGGCAGCCTGGCGATGAAGTCGGCCAGCTCGGGGTAGGCCTGCTCCACGAGCTCACGGTCACCGGTCGCTGCGTAGATCCGCTTGACGGCGTAGGCGTGCATCGGTCCGGAGTGGAGCTGGTCGTAGCGCGGGCCGCCGGCGTCGAAGATGTCCTTCTCGTGCTGCCGGGCCAGCTCGGGGTCGACGGTGAGCGCGATGATCGCGTCCCACGCGGAGTCCCAGCCGGTGAAGATGTTGTCGTTCTCCGCACCGCCGCGTCCCCAGCCCCACACCAGGAACCTGTTGCGGTGCGTCTCGTCGTAGTTGGCGTTGAGCGCGATGCCGCTGCGCATCGCCGTCGCGGACCGGCCGGCAGGCCCGCTGCCGCTGAGCGTGCCGCGGTCGGCGCGGGCCTCGGCGCGGTCGAGCGCCGCGAGGATCTCGCCACGGGGGGCGGCGGCTGTTGCTCGCGGGGCGCCCGAGACCGATGTGGTGAAGGTGATCGTCTCGTCCGCGTCGAGCGAGTAGCGCAGTGCCGCGGCAGCCTCGCCCGGCTCCGCCGGCTCGCCCTCCATCGCCGCCACCAGGTCGTCCATCGAGGCGTACGCCCCACCGGCGTCGGGACGCTGCGTGGGTGTCAGTGCGAAGTGCCCGGTCAGATCGGGGTCGTCGAGGCCCGGGCTCGAGGCGCGGATGCCGTCGCCGGCGACGTGGTAGCTGCTCGGCTCGCTCCACGGGGGCGCCGTCTCGAGGAACACGGTCGTGTCGTCCTCGAGCGCGGTGACCGACCCCACCAGGGTGTTGGGTGCCGTGCGCGCGAACCTGATGACGATCGTCTGCTCGTCCCGGCGGACCTGCTCGTACTTCGCCTCCAGGCCAGGCAGGAGGTCCCGGGCCTCCCGCACCTGGTCCGGCGACCAGGCATCAGGGTCGGCGAGGATCTCCCGCAGCGCGCCGAGCCGTTCCGGCGTGATCGTCCGGTCATCGCTGCTGATCCGCACCTCGTAGTACGAGCCGTCGGTGGTCACGGGACCGACATCCGCGACGTGCGCCAGCAGACCCTGGTTCTCCCGGATCAGCCGATTGCCCGACGTCAACAGGTTCACCCGCAGGGCGAACCTGCTCTCCCCCTTCCCGACGTACAGTGCGCCGTTGTCGTCCCGCTCGGTGTAACCGGGCATGGCGAACGGGCGATCGAGCGCGCGACCGCCCCGGTCGCTTTGGTCCGCAGAAGCGGCGGCCGGAACGCTGCCGGCCGCATCCACTGCCGCCGCACCGGACCCTGCGGCCGCCGACGCCGCGACAACGCTCGCGACGCCGACGGCAAGGGCGAGCCGCCCACGGCCGACTGCTCGTTTCACACCACTCTGATTGTTCATGCCTGCTCCTTTGTGAGCGCTAACATGCGTGCGAGGCAAGAGTAGTAAGACATATGATGAGTGACAAGTGTCACATGACGTTCTGTGTCGACCCGACATTGGGAGGCATCGACCAGATGTCAGATATTCGGGCATGGTTGAGCCGCACACCGGCTCCTCCCCGTGTCCACAGTGATCGGCGACGTGACGTCGCCGCCGTCTCAGCTCGCCACAAGCTCGGCGGCGCGGGCGATCCCCCGCAATGACTCTGTTCGACACCGGAGAGCGTGATGGGCTCTCGCGGCGCGACCGCTGTGCAGTAGTGCTCGAGCCGACCGGATCGATTGATCACCGCCAGCTTGTGGTGTGCACCGAGTCGATGGAGCCGGCGGGCCCGCGCCGAGCGCGATCTCGCTCGACGTGGTCCAGCTGCGCAAGTCCCTGCTCCATGCGTACCTCTCGCAGGCGTGCACGTCTGCAGCGAGGCCGAAGTAGAACATCACCCGCTCGCCTGGCTCCTGCACAACCCGGTCCGCGGCCCGGTCAGCTCGCGGCGTCTGCGATCTCGACCTCGCCCCTGCGTACGACCTCACCGCACGCCTTGCAGGCCAGCACGGGGTGGAACTCCGCGCCACAGGAGTGCTCGAACCTCGCAGGCGGGCCGTCCTCGCCTGCCAGGTGACGGTCGCCGAACTCGCGCATCGTGGCGATGATCGGCGCGAGCGACCGCCCGAGGTCGGTCAGGTGGTATTCGAACCTCGGCGGGCGCTGCTCGTACTGGACCCGGGTCACCAGTCCGTGGGCCTCGAGCCTGCGTAGACGGTCGGTGAGGATGTCGCGCGGGCCGCCCGTGAACCGGGCGATCTCCTCGAACCGGCGGCTCCCGAGAAACAGCTCGCGAACGACGAGCAGGGTCCATTTGGAGCCGACGAGCTCGAGCGTCCGCGCCACCGAGCACTCACGTACCTGCGTCATCATGCTTCGATCCTAATCGAGTTGGAAAACCAAACCAACCCGAGTACGTTGGAAAAACCAACTCATCACGGAGCGGCGCCCGCGCCCTCGAACAGGAGAACCACATGCCCACTCTCGCGAACGCGGTCGTCCTGGTGACCGGAGCGAACGGCGGACTCGGCACCCACTTCGTCGACCAAGCGCTCGAGCGCGGCGCCGCCAAGGTGTACGCCGCGGCCCGCAAGCCCCGCGAGTGGAACGACCCGCGCATCGTGCCGCTGAGGCTCGACGTAACCGACCACGACTCGGTCGCCGAGGCTGCCGCGGCGGCCGGAGACGTCACGGTCGTCATCAACAACGCCGGCGGCTCCAACGGCGCCAGCGTGACCGGTGACCTGCGCGCCGCGCGCGACCTCTTCGAGACCAACTTCTGGGGAGCGCTCGATGTCACGACCACCTTCCTGCCGTCGCTGCGCGCGAGCAAGGGGGTCGTCCTCAACGTGCTCTCGGTCCTGAGCTGGTACGGCGTCGGCGACGCCTACAGCGCCACCAAGGCCGCCCTGTGGTCGGCGACCAACACCCAGCGCCTCGCGCTGGCGGGCGACGGCATCCACGTCGCCTCGCTGCACCTGGGATACACCGACACCCCGATGACCGTCGGCATCACCGAGCCGAAGAACGACCCGGCCGACGTGGTCCGCAGTGCCTACGACGGCCTCGAGGCCGACGCGTACGAGATCCTCGCCGACCAGATCAGCGCCGACGTCAAGGCCGGCCTCGCCCAGCCGATCGAGGCGCTCTACCCGCAGCTGGCCCGCTGAACCACGCACAGGAGACGCTGATGACCCTCGAGTTCGACGCCTTCTACCTACCGACCGGCGAGGACGGAACGTTCGAGTCGACCCCGGCGACGGCCAGCCCCTGGGACCACTCGTTGCAGCATGGCGGACCTCCCGCTGCCCTGCTGGCCCGGGCGATCGAGTCCGTACGCTCCGACCCGGCCCTGTCCATAGCCCGGTTCACGGCCGACATGCTCGGCGGCATTCCTCAGGGAACGATGCGCGTCGAGGCGAACGTGGTCCGGCCGGGTCGTCGCGTCGAGCTCATCGAGGCCTCGCTGTGGGCCGGCGACCGGCTCGCCGTCAAGGCGAGCGCCTGGCTGATCCGGTCCACGCCGGGGTCGACCCGCGAGCACTGGCGTGAGGAGAAGGTTCCCGCCATCCCGGCGGCCTCCTCCGAGCGCTTCTTCGACGGGGTCAGCCCGGACTGGGGCTATGGCCGTGCCATCGACTGGCGGTTCATCAGCGGGGGTTACGAACCCGGCCCGGCGACGGTGTGGGCGCGCCTGCGTGTCCCGCTGGTCGCCGGCGAGCAGGCCTCGCCGGTGCAGCGCCTCCTCACCCTGGCCGACTCCACCAACGGCCTCTCCGGCTCGCTGCCGATGACCTCGTGGTACTTCATCCCGCCGACCGTGACCGTCACCATCGAGCGACCGCCCACGACCGAGTGGATGCTGCTCGACGCCCGCAGCACCATCGGCCCGGACGGTATCGGCCTGGCCCAGGGCGACATGGCCGACGAGCACGGCACCTTCGCCATGGTCGCGCAGCCGCTGATGGTCGCGCCCCGCTGAGCCACGCTCCAGCACGTTCGCTGTTCCGACCCGACTCGCAAACCACCGCTTGAACGAGAAAGAGGACCACCATGCCGAACGCCTTCATCGTCGACGCCGTCCGTACGCCCGTAGCCAAGGGCAAGCCCGGCGGCGCCTACTCCGAGATCCACGCCGTAGACCTCCATGCGCACACGCTCGCCGCACTCGTCGAACGCACCGGCATCGACCCGGCCGTCGTCGATGACGTGATCAGCGGCGCGGTCGGGCAGGTCGGCGAGCAGTCGGGCAACACCGCCCGCTGGGCTCTGCTCGGCGCCGGATTCCCGGAGTCGGTCCCCGGCGTCACGGTCGACCGGCAGTGCGGCAGCTCGCAGCAGGCGCTCCACTTCGCCGCTCAGGGCGTGATCGCGGGCGCGTACGACGTGGCGATCGCCTCCGGCGTGGAGTCGATGAGCCGCGTTCCGATGGGGTCGCAGTTCCTGGGCAAGGACTTCTACGGCAGCAAGGTGAACGCCCGCTACGACGGTGGTCTGGTCCTCCAGGGCATCTCGGCCGAGCTGATCGCCAACAAGTGGGACCTCACCCGCACCGAGCTGGACGAGTTCGCGGCGGAGTCGCACCAGCGGGCCGCGGCGGCATGGAAGAACGGGCACTTCGACTCGCAGGTCACCTACGTGAACGACCTGCGCGTCGACGAGACGATCCGCCCCTCATCCACGGCCGACTCGCTCGCAGGCCTTCGACTGGCCTTCAAGGACGAGGACTCCGTGGCCAGGTTCCCCGACATCGACTGGCGAGTCACGGCCGGCAACAGCTCCCCCATCAACGACGGCTCCGCCGCACTCCTGGTCGCATCCGAGGAGGCCACCGCGCGCCTCGGCCTGACCCCGAGGGCGCGGGTCCACTCCTTCGCGGTCGCCGGCGACGACCCGATCTTCATGCTCACCGGCATCATCCCCGCGACCCAGAAGGTGCTGGCCCGCGCCGGACTCTCCATCGACGACATCGACGCCTTCGAGGTCAACGAGGCATTCGCCTCCGTCGTACTCGCCTGGCAGAAGGAGACCGGTGCCGACCTCGCCAAGGTCAACATCAACGGCGGCGCCATCGCCATCGGGCACCCGCTGGGCGGGTCCGGCGCCCGGCTGATGACCACGTTGCTGAACAACCTCGAGCAGACCGGCGGCCGCTACGGACTGCAGGTCATGTGCGAGGCCGGCGGTCTGGCGAACGCCACGATCATCGAGCGGATCTGAGCCTCCCATGCCCCAGAACACGACCCAGAGCACGACCTCCGAGCAGACCCGAGCGGTACGCGAACGCACCTACTCATGGGCCGACCCACAGGTCTTCGCCACCGCCGCCCGGGAGCTCGACGGGCTCGACTTCTTCAAGCAGCTGGGAGACAGCGACCTCCCGCCGCCACCGATCAACGCGACCCTCGGCATGGCCCTGGTCGAGGTCAGCGACGGCCGGGCCGTCTTCGAGCTCACGCCCGAGGAATGGCACTACAACCCGATCGGCACCGTGCACGGCGGCATCCTGGCGACCCTCGCCGACTCGGCTCTCGGGTGTGCGGTCCACACCAAGCTGAAGGCGGGCACCGGCTACACATCGCTCGACCTGACCATCAAGTTCACCCGCGCAGCCACCCTCGACAGCGGCACCCTCACGTGCGAGGGCCGCGTCGTGACCATCGGCCGCCGCGCCGCGACGGCCGAGGCCGAGATCACCGACAAGACGGGCCGCGTCATCGGTCACGCGGTCGCGACGTGCCTGATCATGGCGGGGAGCTGACGGCTTCGGCGGTTGCGGGTCAGCTGTCGGCGTGCTGATCGAGCGTACGCCGCAGGTCCTCCTTGCCCTTGTCCCCGACGGGGATGTCGGCGTTGGCGGCCTGGCGGCGCAGCTCGTCGCGGGTGATGTCCTGGGGCATGTCGCCGAGGTGCTCCTGCCGGCTCTTCAGGAAGGCCTTGCCCAGCTCGGCGCGACGGGCGTCGTCGAGACGGTCGCGAATGCCCGGCAGCACGGTGCTCTCCTCCTCCTCGACGTGATGGGAGACCGCCTCGACCACCTCCGCCAGCTTGTCGCCGTACTCCGCTGAGTAGGGGTCACACTCGCTGAGCTCGGCGAGGAGGCGGTCCGCCAGCAGGTGCTCCTCCTGGCTGTGCGCGACGTCCTCGGCCTCACCCGCCTCGTCCCGGGCGACCGGGTAGACCTCGGCCTCCTCGGCGCGGCTGTGTGCGGCGAGAAGTGTCACCAAGATCGGGGTCAGCCCGGCTCGTACGTCCGGTTCTCGCTGAAGCTTCTCGAACAGGCTCTCCACCTCGCGGTGGTCCTGCATGATCAGGTCGGTCACATCTTCGGACACGGCAACTCTCCTCTGCGCTGAAAGGGATCCGGCCACTCACCGGTACCCCCGAAGGCGCAGACTCAGCCTCAGTCGGGAGGCTCGTCGACGATGTGCACGGCCGCTTCCTCAGCGGAGGCGCCGGCACCGTCGATGCCTTCGTCGTGCCCGATGAGCTTCCCCTCGTCGTCTTCACGCACGCCCTCGTCGGGACTGGTGAGCCGACCGGCGCGGGCCTCGCCCACCTCCCCGGTCACCGGGCCGTCCAAGATGTCCGCGTCAGCCTCGGCCTCGGCCTCCTCCCAGACCTCCGGCTCCTCCTGAGCGCGCCGTTCGTCGATGGTCTCCCCCTCGATCTCCTCTCGCGGCGTCACACCCTTGGCGGTGACACCCCGCGGCCGCTCGGGCGGCGAATAGCCCTCGTCCAGGACATCGTCGACACCGCGGTCGTCGAGGGTGTCCTCCGGCTGAAGCTGCTCTTCACTCATGACTCGACCGGTAACCCCCGACGCCACCTCGCATGCTCCGCGAGTCGGTTGGTTCGTACGTAACCTGGTTCGGGGAGGCTGGCCGTGCTGGACCTGCAATGCGACGAATCGGGGCGACGTAGCCATGACTGCCGACCTTGCCTACGTGGTGATCGGTGCCAGCCTGCTGCTGGCCATCGTGCTTCCCGACCTCCTCAACCGGTGGGCGATCTCGGCTCCGATGGTGCTGGCCGGGATCGGGATGCTGATCGGGCTCACGCCGCTCCCCGATGGCCTGGTCATGGCACGCGTCGATCCCGCCCGGAGATGAGCCCGACGGGTCAGGTCTGTGAGCGGGCGGGTCGGGATCATCCCTACAGGGGGAGGACACGGCCCACCGAGGCGGCCACCGTGGTTCCTGTGGTTGACGCATGGCGTCCCGTAGTCGTCCTGACGAAGGTGAGGGGTTCCGATGAGCAGCACCGAGGTCGCAAACCGAGCAGGTGGTGTCCTCCTCGTCACCTGTCTGTCGACTCTGGTGGTCAACGCCAACACGTCGGCGGTGAGCATCCTGCTCCCCGCCATCAGCGCAGATACCGGCATGGATGTCACCACGCTGCAGTGGGCCGTCACGGGCTACTCGCTGGTGGGCGCCGCGACCATCGTGACCTCCGGCTCGCTGGGCGACGTGTTCGGCAGGAAGCGCATCTTCCAGCTCGGTCTGCTGCTGTTCATCGCTTCGTGTGTGCTGATCGCCATCTCCAACTCGGGTGCAGCCGTCATCGCCGGGCGGTGCATCCAGGGCGCATCCGGCGCGACGATCCTGGCCTGTGGCCTCAGCCTGCTGACGGTCGGCACACCTGAAGAAGGCAAGCTGCGGGCGGTCTCGCTCTGGGGCGCGGCGGCAGGCGTGGGTGCTGCGGCCGGGCCGCTGCTCGGCGGTGTCCTGGTCGAGCTGACTAGCTGGCAGGGACTGTTCTGGCTCGACGCCGGCGTCGCGGCAGTGTGCATGGCGATGACCGCACGCATGGTGACCGAGTCCCGCGACGAGGACCGGCCGCGTTCGATCGACGTCGCTGGCAGCGTGCTGGTCGCCGCCACCCTCACCCCGATCATCCTGGCGCTCAGTGAGGGCAGTGACTGGGGGTGGACGTCGTTGGCCACGCTCGGGTGCCTGGCAGTGGCCGTGGTGTCGGGATTCGCCTTCGTCGCGGTGGAGAAGCGGGTCGCCGTCCCCATGCTCGACCTGGCCCTGCTTCGCAACAGGGTCCTGGTCGCATCCACGATCGCCATCCTCATCGGCGCCGGCACCATCAACGCGCTGATGTACCTGGTGAGCCTCTACTTCCAAGACCCGAGCACGCTCGGGCTCAGCTCGCTGCAAGCAGGCCTGGCGACACTTCCGGCCACCGTCGGCCTCGTCGCGGTCGCTCCCCTGGTGCCACGGGTAGCGGCGCGGTTCGGCGGCCGCCCAGTGGTCGGAGCCGGCTTTGCGATCACGGCGATCGGCTTCGGCTGGATCGGCTTCGTCCAGGGCTCGTGGGCGTACGGCGCGTTCGTGCTGCCGCTCGTCGCGGCGGCGGTCGGGATGGGCCTGTCCAACGGACCCGCGACGTCAGCCTCGACAGCGTGCGTCTCGGCAACTCAGGTCGGGGCGGCCTCGGGTGTCTCCAACATGGCACGCTACGTCGGCGCGGCCGTGGCCACTGCCCTGGCTGCGACGATCTATGGCAACGTCATCGCCAGCCAGACCGCAGACGGCCGGTCCAACGTCGATGCCCTGTCCTCCGGCCTTGCCGCCGCGTCCTGGGTGATGGCGGTGTTCAGTCTCGCCGGCGTCGCGATGGCCGTGATCATGGGGCGTCACCGGGTCGCCCAGGGCACCCTGGCCGACGCGGGCGCTGCGGCAGCGGCACACACGCACACCCTGCCGACCTCGGCCACACCCACGTCAGCCGAGAGGACACCGTGACCCCACAACGGCACGTCCGCCGCCGAGTCCTCAGCCGGCGAAGGCCGCGCGGCCCTGCATGGCGGAGGTGCCGAGGTCGCTCTTGGCGAGCGGCTCCTGGGTAGTGACCGCTTCCGTCCAGGCCGCGGTGGTGGCGACCGCGGCGAAGTTGGAGTGCAGGAGGACGAGCAGGGTCTGGTGGAGTTGGTCGGCCGAGACCTTGCCGGCCTCGTTGGCCAGGTGAATGGCGCCGCTCGCGTCGGAGAGGATCTCGGCGGCCAGGCCGAGCTCCTCGGCACTCACCGCCGTGGCGATGTCGCAGTTGTTGGTCATGAAGCCGACGATGGTGATGGTGTCGACGCCCTGCTCGGCCAGCCACGGGGCGACGTCGGTGCCCGCGAAGACGCTGCTCTTGTCCTTGGTCACGCGCTTCCAGGACGGCTTGACGCGCCGCTCGATCTCGGGGTGCAGGGTCCAGCTGTGGCTTCCGACAGCGAAGACCGGAGAGTCCTCGGGCAGCTCGTGCCGGACCACGACCACGGGAAGATCCTCGCGATCGGCGACGTCGAGCGCGGCTACGATGTTGGCGAGCGCCTGCTCCCGGTCTGGGGACTGGATCTGCAGGATCCCGTCGAAGTACTCCTGCTGGACGTCGACGACGATCAGGGCGCGGCGGGGCGTGGTCATGACTGGATTCCTCTGTTCGGGTGGCGTTGGCGTTCCCCTTCACTCTGGTCGCTGCGAAGCGCTACCGTGAGTGGCACAAATGACGACTTACGATGAGATCGGGCCAGGATGCGCATCGCCGTACACGCCTTCGACGGCATCACCATGTTCCACCTCGCCGCACCCTTGATGGTCTTCGGCGAGATCGGCCGCCTGGGCCTGGCCGAGGGATGGGATCCCGTGGTGTGGACCGAGGACGGACACGGCGTACGAACGGCCGAGGGACTGCGAGTCGACGACGTCGCGGGCCCCGATGTCGTCGAGGACGCGGATCTCGTGGTCCTGCCGTCGTGGCCGAGCGACCTCCCGCCGGCCGGCGCCGCGCTGACCGGCAGGATCCGCGCCGCGCAGGCACGGGGCAGTCGCATCGCAGGCCTGTGTCTGGGCGCGTTCCCCGTCGTCGACAGCGGGGTCCTCGATGGCCGAGATGCCGTCACCCACTGGGGCGCGGTCGACGAGCTGGCCCGCCGGCGGCCGGCCGTCACCGTCACTCCGGCTGCGCTCTACCGCGACCACGGCGACGTACTCACCTCAGCCGGCACGGCATCGGCCATCGACGCCTGCCTGTCGATCGTACGCACCCACCTCGGCTCCACCGCGGCAGCCACCGTGGCCCGCCACCTCGTGGTCGCACCCCACCGCGAAGGCGACCAGGCCCAGTACGTCGACCGCCCCATGCCCGAGTCAGGAGGCGTGGGCGACCTCGGGCCGACGATCGACTGGGCCCTCGCCCACCTCGATGAACGACTCCACGTCGACGACCTGGCAGCCCACGCCCGGATGAGCCGGCGCAACTTCACCCGCCGCTTCGCCGAGGTCACCGGCACCACGCCCGCCCGATGGGTCCTGACTCGCCGCCTCGACGAAGCGCGCCGTCTTCTCGAGACCACGACCTGGCCCATCACCCGCATCGCCGAGGCGTGCGGGTTCAGCAGCGCCGTGACGTTCCGGCAGAACTTCGCCACGGCTTTCGCGACGACGCCCACCTCCTACCGCAGGCGGTTCGCCCCCTCTGCCGATGCGGCGATCTCCAAGCGCACCACGACGCCCTTCGAGGTCGGGGTGTTGCTGCCGTCGGCAACGCTGTCGAGTGGCACGAGCACGTTGGCCTCCGGATAGTACGCAGCCGCCGAACCCCGGCTCGCCGGATAGGCGACCAGGGTGAACCCAGGGGCGCGCCGCTCGACACCGTCCTCCCAGATCCCGACGATGTCGACGCGGTCGCCGTCGGCCAGACCCAGCTCGGCGATGTCGGCCGGGTTGACCATCACGATGCGGCGGGCGTTGTGGATGCCGCGGTAACGGTCGTCCATCGCGTACGGGATGGTGTTCCACTGATCGTGCGAGCGCAGCGTCTGCAGGATCAGATGACCCGGCGGGGCCTGCAACCACGTCAGGTCGTTGCGCGTGAAGACGGCCTTGCCGCTCGGCGTGCGATAGACACCGGAGTTGACCGGGTTCGGGAGAACGAACCCGGTCGGATTCTTGATCCGCTCGTTGAAGTCCTCGAACCCCGGCACCACTCGTGCGATCCGATCGCGGATCCGGCCGTAGTCCGCCTCGAAGTCCGCCCAGCGGATGCCGTACCGGCCGCCGATCGTGGACTGTGCCAGGCGCGAGATGATCGCGACCTCGCTGAGGAGATGCTCCGAGGCGGGCTGGAGCCTGCCGCGGGTGGCGTGCACGGAGCTCATCGAGTCCTCGACGGTGACGAACTGCTCACCACTGGACTGGACATCGATGTCGCTGCGGCCCAGCGTGGGCAGGATCAGCGCGGTCTCCCCGACCACCGTGTGCGAGCGGTTCAGCTTGGTGGAGACCTGGACCGTCAAGCGGCAGTTCCTCAACGCGGCCTCGGCGACGTCGCTGTCCGAGATCGCCCGGACGAAGTTGCCGGCGACGCCCACGAAGACCTTCGCCTTCCCGTCTCGCATCGCCCGGACACCGTCCACCGAGTCGTACCCGTGCCTGCGTGGTGGGTCGAACCTGAACTCGGCACCCAGTGCGTCCAGGAAGGAGTCGGGCATCTTCTCCCAGATGCCCATCGTCCGGTCGCCCTGCACGTTGGAGTGACCGCGGACCGGGCAGACCCCGGCCCCGGGCTTGCCGATGTTGCCCCGCAGCATGAGGAAGTTGACCACCTCGCGGATCGTCGGCACGCCGTGCTTGTGCTGGGTCAGCCCCATCGCCCAGCAGACGATGACCGAGCGGCTGGCCAGCACCTGCTCGTGGACCGCCTCGATCTCCTCGCGGGTCAGACCGGTGGCCTCGAGCGCAGCCTCCCAGGTGATCGTGCGGGCCTGCTCGGCGAAGGCGTAGAACCCGGTCGTGTACTCCGCGATGTACTCCCAGTCCAGCACGCCGCCACCCTCGGCCCGGTCGGTCTCGAGCAGACGACGGTTGAGCATCTGGAACAGCGCGAGGTCGCCGCCCGGGCGGATCTGCAGGAACTGATCCGCGATCTGGGTGCCCCTGCCCACCACTCCACGGGCCTTCTGCGGGTTCTTGAACCGCATCAGTCCCGCCTCGGGAAGGGTGTTGACCGCGATCACCTTGCCGCCCCGCTGTTTGGTCTCCTCCAGCGCAGAGAGCATCCGCGGATGGTTCGTGCCCGGGTTCTGGCCGACCACGAACACCAGGTCCGCGTTGTAGATGTCCTCGAGCTGGACACTGCCTTTGCCGATCCCCAGCGTCTCGCTGAGCGCCGAGCCGCTCGACTCATGACACATGTTCGAACAGTCAGGCAGGTTGTTGGTGCCGAACGCGCGGGCGAAGAGCTGGAGCAGGAACGCGGCCTCGTTGTTGAGCCGCCCCGAGACGTAGAACATCGCCTCGTCGGGAGAGTCCAGGCCGTTGAGCTCCTGAGCGACGGTGTGGAACGCGTCCTCCCAGGTGATCGGCTCATAGTGCGTCGCACCTGGCCGCTTGACCATCGGCTCCGTCAGCCGGCCCTGCTGGTTGAGCCAGTAGTCCGACTTGCCGTCCAGCGCCGAGACCGGGTGACGCGCGAAGAACTCGCGCGTCACCCGGCGCGACGTCGCCTCGTCGGCGATGTGCTTCGCACCGTTCTCGCAGTACTCGTTCCGGTGCCGGTGACCCGGCTCGGGCCACGCACACCCAGGGCAGTCCATCCCGTCGGCCTGGTTGAGGTTCAACAGCGTCAATGCCGTACGCCGCACCGATGTCTGCGTCAGCGAATACTCGATCGCCTTCCGCACCGCCGGCACGCCGGCGGCCCAGGTCTTCGGCTCGGTGACACTGAGTGCCTCCACCGGCTCTTCCACGGAGTACGCGCCGTCCGCGTCTCGCTTCACCACACCCGTTCCCTTCGCGACTCGAGCTAGCTGGCCGACCTGGGCAGCTCGGCCTCCTCGTCATCGGCCAATTCATCAGCCAGTTCATCGGCCGATTCGTCGGCAGGCGCATCGGGATCACGGGAGACCCGGATGACGAAGTCGTCACCGTGCTCCGAGACCCCGTAGACAACGGCCTGCTCGACGGCCTTGGAGGCGTACTGGGCGCGCACCACGAGTGGGTCCTCCCGAAGGTCCTTCACCAGCGATACGCACAGCCCGACCATGACGACGACGAACGGGACGGCCGCGACGATGGTGATGGTCTGCAGGCCGCTCAACGCGTCGGAACCGCCGACCAGCAGCATCACGGCAGCGACCGCGCCCGTGGCGACTCCCCAGAAGATCACCGTCGGCCGCCCCGGTTCGATGGAACCGCGCTCGGAGAGCGTGGCCATGACGATCGATGCGGCATCGGCCCCCGAGATGAAGAAGAGCGCGACCAGGATCATGACCACGACGCTTGCCACCGTCGCGAACGGGAACGACTCGAGGGTCGTGAACAGCTGGGTCTCGACGCCGCCCGCGCCTGCGATGTCCACGCCACCCAACTGGAGGTCGAGAGCTGCTCCGCCGAAGATCGCGAACCAGGCCAGGCTGACCAGCGACGGAACGAGGAGAACACCGGTCACGAACTGACGAATGGTGCGGCCGCGCGAGATCCGGGCGATGAACATCCCGACGAACGGCGTCCAAGAGAGCCACCAGGCCCAGTAGAAGACAGTCCAGCCCGAGAGCCAGGTGGCGGTCGCAGACCCTTCGGCCGAGGTCCGCGCCGACATCATCGCAACATCTTGGAAGTAGCTTCCGACAGTCGTCGGGACCAGGCTGAGGATGAACACGGTGGGACCGGCCACGAAGACGAACAGGGCGAGCCCGACGGCGAGCACCATGTTGATGTTCGAGAGCCACTGGATCCCCTTCGCGACGCCTGAGACTGCGGAGAAGACGAACCCGACCGTGAGGACGGCGATGATGGCGACCAGGACCCCGTTGCCCGTCTTGCCCAGCCCGCCGACGATCTCGAGACCGCTGCGGATCTGGAGCGCGCCCAGGCCGAGCGACGCGGCCGACCCGAAGAGCGTCGCGAAGATCGCGAGCATGTCGATGACCTTGCCACCGGCGCCATGGGCGTGGCGCCCGAGAATGGGCTCGAACACAGAACTGATGAGCAGACCGCGGCCCTTTCGGAAGACGCTGTAGGCGATCGCCAGCCCCACCAGGGCGTAGATCGCCCACGGGTGGATTCCCCAGTGGAAGAGGGTCGTGGCCATGGCCGTCTGGATCTTCTCGGACTGACCATCGCCGACAGCGCCCGGCGGAGGTGCGACGAAGTGGCTGACCGGCTCGCTGACACCGTAGAAGATCAGGCCGATCCCCATTCCGGCGCTGAACATCATCGTGATCCACGAGACCGTACGGAACTCGGGCTCCTCGCCGTCCCTGCCGAGCGGGATGTTCCCGAACTTGCCGAAGGCGAGCCACAGCACGAAGCCGACGAAGGTCGATGCCGCGGTGACGAAGAGCCAGCCCAGGTTGGCCATCACCCAGGACAACGACTTCCCTGAGACCGACGCCAGCGACTCCGTGCTGACGAATCCCCAGACCAGGAAGCCGATCGCGATGACCGCGGTCACCCCGAAGACGACGCGATCAAGACCGCCGGCATCCTTGGCGGGCTCCTCAGGAGGACAGTCGAGGGCCGGATGGGTCGGGCCTCCGTTCTGGCCGACAGATTTGTGGCGCGGAGCTACCGGGGAAAGGTCTCCGCTACGTGCCGAGGATCTCATGACGCACTCCGATCAAAGAGCTCTTGGGATGAGCAGCATCTGTCGGTGCCATAGAGGCTCCGGGTGGCGGCACGACAGTGGGGCGCTACGCGGCCAGACGCTGATATACTAGTTACCTTATATGTGATGCATCACACAAGGCAAGGGTCGATCTCGACGACGAGCTCGACCTCCACCGGGGCATCCAGAGGCAGAGCCGAGACCCCGATCACGGAGCGCGCGTGGCGCCCCGAATCGCCGAACACCCTGCCGAGAAGCTCCGAGGCACCGTTGGCGACCACGGCCTGCTCCGCGAAGAGGGTGCCGGAGGCGACGTACACGACGACCTTGACGATTCGCTTCACCTGCCCGAGATCACCGATCTCCGACTTGATCGCGGCGAGCGCGTTGAGCACGCACCATTGCGCACAGGTCTGGCCGTCGGCGACGCCGAGAGCGTCACCGACCCTGCCCGTGGCGAGCAGCTCGCCCTCCCGGATCGGCAGCTGCCCCGATGTGAAGACGAGCGTTCCCGCGCGCACCGCGGGAACGGGAGCCACGACGGGCGCGACCTCACGAACGGACAGGCCGAGCGCGGCCAGCACCACGTCCTGCCCCGACGCAGCCGCACTGGACCCACGAGGGCTCAGCAGCCGCAGCACCCGGCCCGAACGATCCGTCATACTCTGACACTATCACTGATATACTAGTTGTCGTTAGTGTGAATTTTAGAGAGCTGGCGCACATGCACGACATTGCCCCGCGGGTCGTCGTCGTCGACCACTACGACTCCTACACCTGGAATCTCGTCCACCTGATCGCCGGTGTCACGGGAGCACTCCCGGCAGTGGTCCAGCACGACACGACCACTGCCGACTACGTGCTCGGGTTCGACTACGCCGTCCTCTCCCCCGGCCCGGGGCACCCGGCGAATCCCGGTGACTTCGCCGTCGGCGGCGAAGTGCTCCGCGCAGGCACGGTTCCCGTGCTAGGTGTGTGCCTCGGCATGCAGGGCGTCGTGACCACCTACGGAGGGCGGGTCGACCGGCTTCCACCCGCACACGGCGGCGTGGCGCGGGTCCGGCACCGGGGCGACCAGCTATTCACCGGCGTTCCCTCCTCATTCGCCGCCGTGCGCTATCACTCCCTCGCTGCGACGAGCATCCCGCCGGAGCTCCGGGTCATCGCCGAGACGCAAGTCGATGGAGTTGACCCGGTGGTGATGGCCGTACGCCACCGGTCACTTCCGCACTTCGGTGTGCAGTTCCATCCCGAGTCGATCCTGAGCGAGCACGGAGCCGCGCTGATCGCGAACTTCCTCTCGGCCACGAGATGACCGCCGAGGAGCGGTTCGCCGAGATGGCGAACACGCGGCCCCGTTGCTTCTGGCTGGACGCAGGGCCCGGGCAGGCCTCCCGGTCGATCATGGGGGCCTTGCGCGACGACGACATCTCCCTCACCTACGACGCCGGGCGAGGTGAGGTGCTTCGACACCGCGGCGGAGATGTCAGCCTGGTCGGCTCGGACATCTTCACCGTCCTCGGGGACGAGCTCGCCCGCACGCCCCGGGACGAGATCTGGGTCGGCTACTTCGGCTATGCATGTCGTCCGGACCTGCCGGCCAGGACGCGGCGCGCGGGCGAGCCCGCGATGGCTGACGCGATCTGGATGCGCACCCGCAACACGATGATCCTCGACCAGCCGCCCGCACACCCGGCCTGCCCCACCGCACGAGCCCTCCCGGCCCAGTCCGTGAGCATCGCCCCGACCGCCTACACGCGGGCCTTCGACGAGGTGCAGCGGGAGCTGCGGGCCGGCAACACGTACGAGGTGAATCTGACGCACCGGATCGAGGTGCAGGACGCCATCGACCCGGCCGTTGCGTACCTGCGGCTTCGCGAGCTCAACCCGGCTCCGTACGCCGGCTTCATCCAGCATCACGGGTTCCGGCTGCTCAGCTCATCACCCGAGCGCTACGCCACGATCGACCGGAACCGGTGGATCGAGACCCGGCCGATCAAGGGAACCACCCCGCGCGGAACGTGCGCCGACGAGGACGAGGAGCTGCGCCGGGACCTGGCGTCGAACCCCAGGTTCCGCGCCGAGAACCTCATGATCGTCGACCTCCTCCGCAACGACCTGGCGATGGTGTGCAACCCCGGCTCGGTGACGGTTCCGTCGTTGATGGCGGTCGAGTCCTACGCCTCGGTGCACCAGCTCGTGACGACCGTGCGCGGCCGGCTGCGTGACGACGTCACCGGCATCGAGGCGCTGCGCGCCCTCTTTCCGGCCGGCTCGATGACGGGTGCCCCGAAGCTGCGGACCATGGAGATCATCCGACGCGTGGAGACCACCCCGCGCGGCGTGTACTCCGGTGCCTTCGGATGGATCGCACCTGACGGCCGGGCGGATCTCGGCGTCGTGATCAGAAGCCTCACGACCCCTGGCAACGGCACCTGGGAGCTCGGCACCGGAGGCGGGATCACAGTCCGATCGACCGCGCAGGATGAGTACGCCGAGACGGGCTGGAAGGCCGAGAGACTGCTGCGGGTGTTCGGCACGGCCATTGGCCTGTGACTGATGTATCAGACTAGGATGGTAAAAAGCGAACATATCGGAACAAACGAGTGGGGCTCGAGCTCAATGACAGTTGACGAGATTCTGGCAGCAACGGAGCAGCCCCCCGCCACCTCGCTCGCCGATCAGGCCTACCGATACATCCGCGAGCGCCTGGTCATGCTCGACATCCGCCCGGGGGCGCCGATCAACGACGGCCAGATCGCAGAAGCGATCGGCATGGGGCGTACACCTGTCCGGGAAGCGATCAAACGGCTCGAGGCCGACCACCTGGTCCACTCCTTTCCGCGCCGCGGCACCTTCGCCACGACCATCGACGCGACCGAGCTCAGCGCCATCGCCGAGATCCGGCGCCAGCTCGCCCCGTACGCCGCTCGGGCGGCCGCGGAACGCGCGACGACACAGCAACGTGAGCAGATGCGCGACCTCGCGGCCCAGATCGGCAAGGGCAAGCTGGGCGACGGAGATCGCACCTCCCTGATGCGCGTCGACAAGGCGGCACACGGCCTGATCTACCAGTCGAGCGGCAACGCCCACCTCGAGGACATCCTGATCAGGTACGACAACCTCGCCATCCGGATCTGGTGGATGGTGATCGACCGCCTGCCCGACCTGGCCCACCACGTCCTCGAGCAGGCGCAGCTCCTCAACGCGGTCGCAGACGGTGATGCCGACCGCGCCGAGAAGCTCACCCTCGAGCACATCGGGAGCTTCGAGCGCGAGATCCGCCAGGTTCTCTGACGCCTCAGCAGTCCAGCTGGATGTCACCCAGAGGCTTCGAGCAGCAGATCAGCACCTTCTGGTTGGCGATCTCCTTGGGCCGGATGCCGCCGTTGTGCTGCATGTCGACCTCCCCGGAGAGCATCGACACCTTGCAGGTCCCGCACATGCCCTGACCGCAGGCCGCCATCGGCCGCATGCCGGCCGCCATCGCCGCCTCCAGGATGGTCTCGTCCGGGCCACAGGTGATCATCCGGCCGCTGCGCGCGAACTCGACCGAGAACCCGGCTCCGGCCTCCTCCTCGGAATTCTGCTCGACAGGCGGTGCCGCCGTCGGAGCAGGGACCGCGGGAGCGCCGAAGTCGAAGCTCTCCTCGTGGTACTTCTCCATGTCGTAGTCGAGCTCTTCGAGCAGCGACTTCGCCGCCGCCATGTAGCCCGCCGGACCGCAGATGAACGTCTCACGCTCGTTGAGGTCAGGGGCCAGGATCTCGAGGACAGGCTTGGAGATGCGTCCCTGCAGCCCCATCCAACGCTCGGTGGGGGCATCGCCCTCGCAGATCTCCACCACTCGCAGGTTGGGCATCAGGCGTGCCATCGCCTCGAGCTCGCCGCGGTAGATGATGTCGGCCGGCGTACGCGCACTGTGCACGAAGAGGATGTCCGCCTCGGAGCCGAGGTCGTACAGCGTCCTCGTCATCGACAGCACGGGCGTGATGCCGCTGCCGGCCGAGAGGAAGAGGTACTTCGGTGCGTCGTCCTCCGGCAGGACGAACGCACCTGCCGGCGCGTGCATCGAGATCCATGCCCCGGGCTCGAGGTTGTCGTGGAGCCAGTTCGAGACCACACCGTCGGGGACCCGCTTGACCGTGATGGCCAGCCGGTCGGGCCTGGTCGGCGGCGAGGCGATCGTGTAGCAACGGGTCATCAGCTCGCCGCCGATCTCGACCCGGATGGTGATGAACTGGCCCGCCTCGAAGTCGAAGGGACGTCGCTCGGGGGTCGTGAAGACGAAGGTCTTCACGTCATGGGTGACCGCCAAAACCTGGCTGCACACCAGGTCCATCACGTCGCTCTCGGCCCAGCAGGGCTCCAGCATCCGCCGACTGCGCACTGGCGCCGGACGGCCGTTCTGCAGACCGAACGAGTTGGGCTCCGACACCTTGGGGATGTCGGTCTCCATGATGGTCATGTTTCCTCCCGGACTCCGGCTAGGCACTGGCTTGGATGCGTTGGACGTACCAGGTGACGAAGGCATCCACTTCACCCTCGACCACGGAGTACGGACCAGGTACGTAGCCCGGGTCCGCCACTCCTCGCTGCGTGCCCTCGACCAGGACGCGGTCCTGGTCGTTGGTGGCACGCCAGACGGAGGTGAGCGACTCGACCGAGTAGTCGACCCCTTCGACAGCCTCCGGGTTCACCAACCAGGTCGTCCGGACCAGCGTCCGGTCGACCGCCAGCGGGATCACCGAGAAGACGACAGCGTGGTCACCGAGGAAGTGGAACCACGAGTTGGGCTGCATGTGCAGCGACAGGTCTCCGAACCTGGGGTCCTCGATGGAGCCCATCAGCTTCGCGCAGAGCTGCTGCCCGTCAGGACCGAACGAGGCCCCTGCGCCGTCGAGCGGCAGGTGCGAGAGCTGGAACGCCGTCGTACGACCCTCGAGCTCGCAGCGCTCCTCGTGCGGGAAGCCGATCGCCTCGCGGGCCTTCTCCAGCTCCGCCTGCGCCTCCTGATAGCGCTCGAAGACCGACTGCATGCGCGGCGGCACGTCCGCGGCTTCGTAGCGGCTGATCGGGAAGTACGCCGTCACCAGCTCCGGGTGGGAGGCGTCGCAGTGGTGGCACTCCCGGTTGTTCTCCATCACCAGCTTCCAGTTGCCCTCCTCGACGATGTCGGTCTGGTGGGCGACCTTCGCCGTGGCGAGCGAGTATGGCTTCAGGTAGGGCTCGATGAACTCGCTGACCTCGTCGAAGTCGGTCGGCGGCTCGTCGGCCAGGCAGAGGAAGATCAGGCCGCCGACCGCTCGGACGTTCACCGGCTTGAGTCCGAACTTGTCGTACTCGAAGGTGTCCGTCTGCGACTCGGCGAAGATGAGGCTGCCGTCGACCCGGTAGGTCCACTGGTGGTAGGGACACACGATGTTGCCGATCGAGCCGCACGCGGACTCGAGCAGTCGTGATCCACGGTGCCGGCACACGTTCCTGAAGGCGCGAACGTTCTCGTCGTCGTCTCGAACGACGATCACGGAGTGGGCGCCGACATCGATGGTGACGTAGTCACCCGGGTCCGGGATCTCCGCCTCGGCGACAGCGAAGATCCAGTGCTGACCGAAGATGACGTCGAGATCCTGCTCGTAGATCTCCGAGCTGGTGTAGAAGGGCGCCTCCAGGCTGTAGCCGGATGCTCGCCTGTCCGCCAGGGACGCCAGCTCCACCGGCGTCGTTTCGATGCTCATACGCGTCACGTTGATGTCTCCCACGCTCAAACCGGGCAGATTCCGGGTTCAGATACGGCGGTCCGCCAGACGGCGGTTGTTTCACTCTGCACAACTACTGCGTAGCGTGAAACGATTCTGCCGCGCCGAAGAAGACGCTGTCAACGGGTCGATCTGGATTCGTCCGCAGGATTTACGCGGGCTTTACGACGTACGCGAAGTGGCCCGCATGCACGAGGCATGCGGGCCACTTCGAGGGTGCCGATTCGTCGCCTCGGCAGGCGCGGATCACTCAGCCTTGGGGAAGCCGTTCCGCTCGGAGATCGCGGCGGCGGCAGCAAGCACATGCTCGGCCAGCTCGGGCACCTTCTCGGACGTGATGCGGAACGACGGGCCCGAGGCCACCACCGCGGCGATCACCCCGCCGCCCAGGGAGCGGATCGGCGCGGCCACGCCGGCGAGGCCGATCTCGTGCTCGTCGACGGAGTAGGCGTAGCCCAGCTTCCTGACCTCGGCGAGCTGCTCCTCGAGCCTGGCCGGATCGATCACGGTCTCCTCGGTATAGCGCTCCAGCCCACCCTCGAGAATCTCCCGGCGGTCCTCCGGCGACATGGTCGCCAGGAAGACCTTGCCAGAAGCAGTGGTGTGCAGGGGGCTGCGCTGCCCGACCCAATTCACCGACGTGATCTCGGCACTCCCGATCACCTGGTCGATCGTGATGGCCTCCTCGCCGTCGTTGATGACGATGTTGACGGTCTCACCGACCGCGTCGGCCAGCGCCATACAGATCGGGCGACTCGTGACCGAGATGTCGTGCTTGCGGGTCGCGCCGGCGGCCAGCTGGATGACGCCATAGCCGAGTTGATAGTGCCCCCGGCTCGCGTTCTGCTCCACCAGCCCGCGCGCCTCGAGGGTGGCCAGCAAACGGAAGACCGTGGACTTGTGCACGCCCAATTCCTCGGAGATCGGCGTGACTCCGACAGCCCCCCGACGGGCGAGCACCTGGAGGATGGAGATGGCTCGGTCCACTGAGTGAACGGTCGTGCTCCGTGTTTCGCTCGTGTTGCTCATGCTGAAACAGTATGCCTCCTTGTCAGATCCTCCTCTTC
Organism: Nocardioides sp. NBC_00850; assembly: GCF_045207335.1. Taxonomy (NCBI): domain Bacteria; kingdom Bacillati; phylum Actinomycetota; class Actinomycetes; order Propionibacteriales; family Nocardioidaceae; genus Nocardioides; species Nocardioides sp. NBC_00850. Next base: position 2,756,256 of record NZ_CP108845.1, on the reverse strand, counting down.
GCCCCTACTGCCGGGTAGCCGCGGCGCGAGCGACCAGACACCTCCGCAAGAGCCCTGAAATCGGTCGAAACAAGGTCTTGATGCCGACGCCGCCGACGGTCTAGTTTGTTTCATATAGCGCTCTTGTTTCGCTATGAGAAACATCCCCCGTAACTGAGCAAGCCGGACGCCCCCATCCGGGGCAGGAAGAAGAGACGCCATGGCAGACAACAGAGTCGTCGTCTACAAGGGGCCGGGCGAGGTGGCCGTCGAGTCCATCGAGTACCCGAAGCTGGAGCTTCCCCAGGACGTCGTGAGCGGCCTGGGCATCAAGCGCGCCGCGCCGCACGCGGTGATCCTCAAGCTCGTGACCAGCAACATCTGCGGCAGCGACCAGCACATGGTGCGTGGCCGGACGACCGCCGCCGTGGGTCAGACGCTCGGCCACGAGATCACCGGCGAGATCGTCGAGATCGGCGACGACGTCCTCTTCCACGAGGTGGGCGACATCTGCTCGGTCCCGTTCAACATCGCGTGCGGTCGTTGTCGTATGTGCAACGAGGGCAAGACCGGCATCTGCCTCAACGTGAACCCGGCGCGGGCCGGCGCGGCGTACGGCTATGTGGACATGGGTGGCTGGATCGGTGGCCAGGCGGAGTACGTCATGGTCCCGTTCGCCGACTTCAACCTGCTGAAGTTCCCCGACCGGGACCAGGCCCTGGAGAAGATCCTCGACCTGACGATGCTCTCCGACATCTTCCCGACCGGCTACCACGGTGCCTACACCGCCGGCGTCACCACCGGGTCGACGGTGTACGTGGCAGGCGCAGGCCCGGTCGGGCTCGCCGCGGCGTACTCGGCACAGCTGCTCGGTGCCGCCACGGTCATCGTCGGCGACATGAACGCGGACCGCCTCAAGCAGGCCGCCAGCTTCGGCTGCGCGACCGCGGACCTGTCCTCCGGTGACGCCCTGGCGGACATCATCGCGGACATCGTCGGGGAGCCCGTTGTGGATGCGGCGATCGACGCGGTCGGGTTCGAGGCCCGCGGCCACGGCCGAGACGCCGCCGAGCAGCCCGCCACCGTCCTCAACGACATCATGGACGTGGCGCGCGCGGGAGCCTCCCTCGGCATCCCCGGTCTGTACGTCACCGGCGACCCCGGCGCCGTCGACGATGCCGCCAAGCAGGGGCAGATCGGCGTCCGGCTCGGCCTGGGCTGGGCCAAGTCGCACACCTTCGTGACCGGCCAGTGCCCGGTCAAGCAGTACAACCGCCAGCTCATGAACCTGATCCTCGCCGACAAGGCCCACATCGCCGACGCCGTCAACGCGAAGGCCATCAGCCTCGACGAGGCGCCGGAGAGCTACGCCGCGTTCGACCAGGGCGCGGCCACCAAGTACGTCATCGACCCGCACGGCATGGTGCGCTGACGCAACCGGGCTTCCCGACGGTCCTGCCCCTGGCCACACCGGTCAGGGGCAGGACCGTCTCACATACCCAACAGGCGGCGCGCGTCCCCCACGGTGACGACAGAGCCCGTGACCAGCACCTGAGCCGGTTCTCCACCCTCTTCGGAGAGGGCCGAGGCCGCTCTGGTGGCCTCGCGGAGGGCGTCGGCGAGGTCGTCGATCTCCACGACCCGATCCGCCCCGAGCACCCCGCGCGCCGCAGCGGCGGTGTCGCGGGACGACAGCGACCTCGGGCTGCTGTTCCGGGTGCAGATCATCCTCGACACCACGGGCTCGAGCTCGGCGAGCATGCCGTCGAGGTCCTTGTCGCCCATCGCGGCGACCACGGCGACCGTCGGCCGAGGGCCCAGATCGGACAGGCCGCTGGCCAGGGCCCGGGCACCGTCAGGGTTGTGGGCTGCGTCGAGGATCACCGCGGGCGAGCCGGGCAGCACCTCCAGCCGCCCGGGCGAGCGGGCCGAGCCCAGCGCCCGTCGCAGTGCGTCCAGCGGGATCACGTCTTCCAGGAGGGCTTCGACGCTCGCGATGGCGAGCACCGCGTTGTGCGCCTGGTGGCGGCCGTGAAGTGACAGCGGGACCTCGGGATAGTGACCGGCGAGGCCGTTGACCGAGATGATCTGACCATCGCCGAACGCTCGTCTACCGCTCAGGCGGAAGTGACGGCCTTCGACCATGAGCCTCGCGAAATGCGCGTCGGCATGGGCTCGGAGGAGCTGCTCGACATCTGGGGTCTGCCGAGCCGTGACGGCCAGCGCACCTGGTTTGATGATCCCGGCCTTCTCGGCCGCGATGTCGAGCGTCGTCGGCCCCAGGTGATCGACATGGTCGAGGCCGATGGGGAGGATCGCGGCGACCGGGGCGTCGATGACGTTGGTCGCATCCCACATGCCGCCCATACCGACCTCCACCGCGGCGACGTCGATGGCCGCGGTCGAGAACGCCTGGTAGGCCATGGCGACCGTCATCTCGAAGAAAGACAGCGGAGTGGGACTCTCGCGGTCCACGGCCTCGACCGCGGGCAGGACGTCGCGGTAAGCCCGGACGAAGCCATCCTGCGGGATCGGCCGGCCGCCGATGCTGATCCGTTCCCGGATGTCGGCGAGATGGGGGCTGGTGAACCGGCCGACCGCCGAGCCCAGCTCGAGCAGGATCGCCTCCACCATCCGCGCGGTGCTCGTCTTGCCGTTGGTTCCGGTGATGTGGATCGACCGGTAATCGCATTGTGGCCGGCCGAGCGCGTCCGTCACCGCCCGGATGCGCTCGAGCGACGGAGCGATCCTGGTCTCGGGCCAGCGGGCGAGGAGCCGCCGCTCCACCTCTTCGACGTCGAGGTCGAAGCCCGTGCCGGTCACTGGGGTCCACCGCCCAGGCGCGCCAGCAGGTCGCGGCGCCAAGCCTCGGTCTCGGCGACCTGGTTGAACGTGAACAGATGCAGGCCGGCGATCGCGGCCTCCGGCTTGTCCAGCTCCGGCGCCGCACGGGTGAGGAACCGCTCAGGCGAGTAGCCCCCGGGCGCGGCGATGCGCGCGAACATGCCCCTGTTCTTGGCGAGGAACCGCGTCGACTCCCCCACCCCGATCTTGGTCGCCATGGTGAGGAGCTTGGCGCGCTCGACCGGGCCGGGCAGCCCGACGATGATCGGCGTCGTGACCCCGCGGGCGCGCACGCGGCGTACCCAGTCGGTCAGGGCCCGGTGGTCGAAGGTGAGGTTGCTGACGATCTCGGTGGCGTGATGGCGCTTGTCCCACATCGCCTGGACCAGGCGGTCGTGGATGATCGTCGGATGGTCCTCGGGATAGCCGGCGACACCGACGTGACTGAACGGGTCGCCGAGATCGACGAGCGCCTCGAGGAGCTCCAGCGCGCTGGGGAACGCTCCGGGTCGCTCGGCGTCGCCGGCGGGCACGAAGACCTTGTCGATGCCGGCCGCCTTCAGGCGACCGACGATGTCGGCGAGCTCGGCCCGGCCCGTGACCATGCGCGCGGCGAGATGGGGTACGACCTCGTATCCGTGTCCGGCGAGGCGGATGGAGAGGTCCACGGTTCGTTCGAGGCCCTTGGCCGGGGACGCGGTCACCGTGACGGTTCGACCGACCGGGAGAGACCTGGTGACGACCCCTTCGATCGTCGCGGTGGGCAGGACCTCGTAGCGGGCGTCGAGCAGCAGCCTCCGTACGGTCACGGCGGCCGAGCGACGACTCATCGCCGCCCTGCCCGGGCACCGACCACGTCGGCTGCGACCGCAGATCCACGCAGGCGTGCGGCCACCCTGGAGGCGGCAGCGGCACCGGACACCGAATGCACGCGCACTCCCCAGGCGCCTCCCGCGGCAGCGATCGCGGCCACGGCGTCCGACGCCTCGTCCCGGTCGGCCGGGACATCCGGATCACGCCGTCCGTACGTCGCCACCTCGGTGAGGAACCGCTTGCGGGAGGCTCCGACGAGGAGCGGGAAGCCGAGGTCTCTCAGCGTGCTGAGGGACGAGAGCAGCTCCCAGGACTGCGCGCTGTTCTTCGCGAACCCCAGACCGGGATCGAGGACGATGCGCTCGGGACGTACGCCGGCGTCGAGTGCGGCATCGACCCGGCCGCGGAGCTCGGCGCACACGTCGTCGACGACCGAGTCGTAGAAGCAGAAGTCGTCCATCCGCATGGAGTGGGCGCGCCAGTGCATCAGGACGCAGGTGACCTCCGCCTCGGCCAGGAACGGCAGCATCCCGGGATCGGCGAGCCCGCCGGAGACGTCGTTCACGATGACGGCACCGGCCTCCACGGCTCGCTGGGCGACCGAGGCGCGCATGGTGTCGACCGAGACCGGCAACCCCTCCCGGGCCAAGGCCTCGACCACCGGGATCACGCGGGCGATCTCCTCGGCCGCGCTGACCCGCTGGGCCCCGGGCCGGGTGGACTCGCCGCCGACATCGAGGAGATCGGCGCCGTCGCGCATGAGCTCGAGGCCTCTGCGTACGGCGGCGTCGACGTCGAGGAACCGGCCGCCGTCGGAGAACGAGTCGGGGGTGACGTTGATGATGCCCATCACCTGACAACGCCGAGCTGCCTCGGTGAGCAGCTGCGTGGCACTCATGCCGCCACGCCCGTAGCGCAAGCGCCATCATACGGGCGCGGCGGCCTGAGCCTTGTGGTCGCTCGCTGACGCTCGCTCATGTCAGAGCCCCGGCGATCGCCTCCCTGGCAGCCAGATGCTGTTCGGCGATCTCGACGATGTTGGTCAGCAGCATGGCGCGGGTCATGGGCCCCACACCACCGGTGGCACCACTCATCTTGCCCGCGACGACGTCCACGTTCGGGTCGACGTCACCCAGGATGCCCTCGATGGTGCGAGTGATCCCGACGGACAGGACCGTGGCGCCGGGGCTGACCCAGTCGGGCTTGACCAGGTGGGCCACACCCGCCGCCGCGACGATGACGTCCGAGGCCCGGGCATGGGCGGCGACGTCACGGGTCTCGATGTTGCACAGCGTGACGGTGGCGTGCTCGGTGGGGCGAGTGAGCATGAGCCCGAGCGGCCGGCCGACGGTCAGACCGCAGCCGATGACACAGAACCGCTGCCCGGTGATCGGCACGTCGTGCTGCCTCAGGAGCTCGATGATCCCGCGCGGCGTGCACGGCAGCGGAGCAGGAGTGCCGAGCACCAGCTTGCCGAGGTTCGTCGGATGGAGCCCGTCGGCATCCTTGTCCGGGTCGATGAGCTGCAGGACCCGATGGGTGTCGACGTGGGGCGGCAGGGGCAGCTGGACGATGAAACCGGTACAGGTCGGATCGTCGTTGAGCTGTTGCACCGCTGCCTCGATCTCGGCCTGCGATGCGCTGGCGGGGAGCTCGATCCGGATCGAGGCGATGCCCACCTCGGCGCAGTCGCGGTGCTTGCCCGCGACGTACGAACGGGAGCCGGGGTCGTCACCGACGAGGATGGTGCCCAGGCCGGGGTCGATCCCGGCCTCGTGCAGTGCCTTCACCCGCACGGCGAGCGCGGTCTTCAGATCAGCAGCGACGCGCTTGCCGTCGATCTTTGCTGCGGTGGTCATGCACTTCTCCTTCTCGCGAGACCCGTGACGTCAGCATTCGATGACGTTGACGGCGAGGCCTCCGCGGGAGGTCTCCTTGTACTTGATCTTCATGTCGGCCCCGGTCTCGCGCATGGTCTTGATCGCGGCGTCGAGGGAGACCCGGTGGCTGCCGTCGCCACGGGCGGCGATGCGGGCGGCGTTGATGGCCTTGTTGCTGGCGATGGCGTTGCGCTCGATGCAGGGGATCTGCACCAGGCCGCCGACGGGGTCGCAGGTGAGCCCGAGATTGTGCTCGATCCCGATCTCGGCCGCGTTCTCCACCTGCTCCGGGGTGCCTCCGAGCACTTCGCAGAGGGCTCCGGCAGCCATGGCGCAGGCCGAGCCGACCTCGCCCTGGCAGCCGACCTCGGCGCCGGAGATCGACGCGTTGATCTTGAACAGGATCCCGACCGCGGCCGCGGCGAGGAGGAACCGCACGATCCCGTCCTCGTCCGCGCTGGGCACGAACTTCTCGTAGTAGTGGAGTACGGCCGGGACGATGCCCGCCGCGCCGTTGGTCGGCGCGGTCACGATCCGTCCGCCCGACGCGTTCTCCTCGTTGACGGCGAGCGCGAAGAGGTTGACCCAGTCCATCGCCCTGAGCGGGTCCGTCTCGTCCGTGGAGCCCTGGAGATGGGTGTAGAGACCAGGGGCACGTCGGGGAACCTTCAACCCGCCGGGCAGCGTGGGCTCAGTGCGGGTGCAGCCGTTGTGCACGCACTCCTGCATCACCGACCAGATGTGCAACAGCTCGGCGCGCACCTCGTCCTCGGTACGCCACGCCAGCTCGTTGGCCATCATCACGTCGCTGATCCGTTTGCCTGACTCGGCGCAGACCGCGAGCAGCTCGGCACCCGTGGTGAACGGGTACGGGATCGGGGTCGCGTCCTCGACGATCCGATCGGCGCCGGCCGCCTGCTCGTCCACGACGAAACCGCCGCCGACCGAGTAGTAGGTGCTCTCCAGGAGCACCTTCGTGTCGGCGTCGTACGCGCGGAAGATCATGCCGTTCGGGTGCGCGGGGAGGGTCTTGGTGCGGTGCATGACGACGTCGTCGACGTCGAACTCGATGTCCCGGGCGCCGGAGAGCCTCAGGCGCCGATTGGCACGGACCTCGGCCACGCGGGCGTCGGCGTTGCCGGTGTCGACGGTCTCGGGCCGGTTGCCCTCGAGCCCGAGGATCACCGCCTTGTCGGAGCCGTGGCCGTGACCGGTGGCACCGAGGGAACCGAACAGCTCCACCTGGGTACGTGCGACGGCGTCGAGCAGCGAGCCCGCCTTCAGGGCATCGATGAACTGCGCCGCCGCCCGCATCGGGCCGACCGTATGGGAGGACGACGGCCCGATGCCGACGGAGAACATGTCGAACACGCTCAGTGCCATCAGCCGGATCCCAGCACCTTGAACTCGGCCATGGCGTCGATCAGCCAGCGGCCCAGGTAGTCGGCGTACGAGGCACGCGGCAGGATCCGGTAGGAGTCTGTGTCGACCTTCCAGAGGATCACCGGGACACGTCCGATGGTGCTGGCGACCGCCGTGCCTGTCGTGAACGCCCTCGGGTGGAGGTCGAGCGGACAGCCCTTCTCGAGGACCGCCTGCGCGGAGGCTCCCTCGAGCCGGAAGGTGGTGCGGTTGGCCGACAGGTCGACGACCGCGGCACCGCCTCCTGATACGCCTGCCCGGAGGTAGGACACCAGGGTGGACCCGGCCACGCTCTGCGAGATGACCAGGTACTCGTCGGGCGAGAGCCACAGGATGACCACGTCGTGGCCGGTGGCGACCTCGCCGCATCGACCGGGGAGCTCGGTGCCGAGGATCTGGGCCAGGCGCGTTCGGTCGGGCGAGCCGATCGGCACCCGCAGACCCACCATGGTGAGGTACTGCTCCTCACGCACCCGCACTCCGAAGGCACCCGACACGCCGGCGTCGACGAAGTCGCCGTGGAGGTGCTGGGCCGGGCTGACGCGCAGAGCGGAGATCTTCTTGTCGAGCGGCTCGATCGTGGTCTCAACCATCGCGGCGGCTTCCTTCCGGGTCGTAGAGGACGGTTTCAGCGACGACGACGTCGACCAGTCGGTCCCCGACCGGCGCGACGAGGGTCTGGCCGATGCGGTTGCGGCCATCCTTGATGAGCGCCAGGGCGAACGAGCGCCCGAGCGCGGCACTGTGGTAGCTCGAGGTCACGTGCCCGAGCATCGGCACCGGCCCGTCGGCGGGGGTGATCGGCGTACCGGACTCGACCAGCTGGGTGCCCTCGGGCAGTCTGAAGGTCGTGTCGACGGGCAGCACCGAGACGAGGTGCTTCCGGTCCGTGCGTGCGGTGTCGGCCCGGTTGTAGGACCGCTTGCCGACGAAGTCCTTCGCCTTGGAGACGATCCACTCCATGCCGGCGTCCTGGGGCGTGACCGTGCCGTCGGTGTCCTGGCCGACGATCGGGTAGCCCTTCTCCGCGCGGAGCACGTGCATGGTCTCGGTGCCGTACGGGGTGATCGCCCACTCCTGGCCGGCGGCGTGGATCTCCTCCCACACCTGCTGTCCGAACCAGGTCTCGACGTTGACCTCGAAGGCGAGCTCTCCGGAGAACGAGATCCGGCACACCCGCGCCGGGATGCCCGAGGCGAGCGTCGTCTCGCGGAACGTCATGAACGGGAACGCCTCGTTGCTCACGTCGAGCTCAGGAGCGATCTTGGCGATCACCTCGCGTGACTTCGGGCCGACGACGGCGACGGTGGCCCACTGCTCGGTCACCGAGGTGAAGCTGACGTCCAGGGTCGGCCACTCGGTCTGGTGCCACTCCTCGAGCCAGTCGAGGACCTTGGCGGCGCCGCCGGTGGTCGTCGTCATGAAGTAGCGGCCCTCGTCGATGCGGAGCGTGACGCCGTCGTCGAAGATCATTCCGTCGGGAGTGCACATGACTCCGTAGCGCGCGGAGCCGGGGGCGAGCTTCTTGAAGGCGTTGGTGTAGATCCGGTTGAGGAACCCACCGGCGTCACTCCCCCACACCTCGATCTTGCCCAGCGTGGTCGCGTCCATCATGCCGACGGACTCGCGGACGGCGGCGCACTCGCGGAGAACGGCCTCGTCCAGGGACTCGCCGTTCTGCGGGTAGTACCACGGCCGCAGCCACTGCCCCACGATCTCCATCTCGGCGCCGTGCGCGACGTGCCAGGGATGGATCGACGTCAGCCGGGCCGGGTCGAACAGGTCACCACGCTCGCGGCCCGCGAGAGCGACGAACGGGACCGGAGCGTACGGAGCGCGGTACGTGGTGGTGCCGATCTCGCCGGGGCTGAGACCGTCGTTGAGCGCGGCGGCGATGACTCCGATGGCGTTGACTCCGGATGTCTTGCCCTGGTCGTTGGCGGTGCTGATGGAGGTGTAGCGCTTGATGTGCTCGACACTGCGCATGCCGGCCCCGGTCGCACGCAGTACGTCGTGCACCGTCTGGTCGCGCTGGAAGTCGACGAAGTGGTCGACCAGATCGTCGAGCGGAACGCCGGCCTCGGCGGCGAGCCACAGAGCGCGGGTCGTGCCGTCACCTGTCGCCGCAGGAAGCGGCCCGGTCGGGGCCTCGGCCTCGCCGATGAAACCGGCGGCGAGGAGCGCCATCGCTGCGGCATGCCGCCCCTCGGCGAGACACGCATCGAGGGTGTAGCTGCCCCGGGCCGATCCCACGATCTGCTGGCCGGCGACCTCGCCGTCCGGGACGAACCCGGCCAGGTCCTCGTCCCAGCGGACCTTGCCCTGCCGCTGGCTGTGCAGGTGGACCAAGGGGCTCCATCCGCCGGCGACGGCGACGACGTCGCAGGCGATGTCGCGCCGTTCTCCGACCGCGACGCCGTCGGCGTCGACGGCCGACACCGTGGCGGCGGTGACCCTCGGGTCACCGTCGGTGTCGAGGACGGCGGAGCCGAGGACGACCTCGATGCCGGCGGCATCGGCGCGGCGGGCCGCCTCCGACTGCTCGGTGCGGGCATCGACGACGGCCGCCACGGTCACTCCGGCGCCGGTCAGGTCGGCAGCGACCTCGTAGGCGCTGTCGTTCGTGGTCGCGAGCAGGACCCGTGCGCCTGCGGCCACGCCGTACCTGTTCAGGTAGGTGCGGACCGCGGAGGCCAGCATGACGCCGGGGCGGTCGTTGTTGCCGAACACCAGGGGACGCTCGTGAGCGCCGGTGGCGAGGATGACCCGCTGTGCCCGGATGTGCCAGAGGCGCTGACGCGACAGCCCGGTGAGTGCCTCCTTGGCGGACGCGTCGAGATGGTCCAGCCGGCTCTCGAGCGCGATCACGTAGTTGGCGTCGTAGCTGCCGAAGGCGTTGGTCCGGCTGAGAACCGTGACCTCGGGGGCAGCCTCGAGCTCCTCGGTGGCGCCGCGCAGCCAGGTGTCGCTGTCCACGCCGTCGATGCTGAGACCGCGTGTGGAGAGAAGGGACCCGCCGAGCTCGGGCTGGTCATCGATGAGGATCACCCGGGCTCCGGATGCGGCGGCGGTGCGGGCCGCTGTGAGCCCGGTCGGGCCGGCTCCGATGACGAGGACGTCGGTGTGGACGTACTTCTTGTCGTAGATCGCGGTGTCGTCGGCGGGGTCGAGCTCGCCGAGGCCGCTGAGGTAGTCGGCCTCGAGCCCGTCGACGAGCTCGACGGTCGTGGCGGGAAGCATGGACTCGGTCACCGAGTCGCCGGGACGCCTCAGCTTGACCAGCGCGTTGGACTCCTCGAGCCCGGCGGCGAGGACGCCACGGGGACGCTGTCGGTACAGCGAGGGGCCACACTCGAGCACGCCGTTGGCGATCAGTGCCGAGGCGAGGGTGTCACCGGCGTGGCCGGCGTACTCCTGGCCGTCGACGCTGAAGGTGAGACGGGTGGATCGGTCGATTCGGCCGCCGTCTGCGAGGCGGTGCGACGTCGTGCTCACTGTGGGCCTCCATCCAGGGTGGGACGCGGTTCGCCGGCCCGGTAGACGGCGGCGATGCGGTAGGTGACGGTGTCGCGAAGGACGTTGAACCACTTGCGGCAGCCGGAGCTGTGGACCCAGCGCTCGGCGAAGATGCCCTTGGTGTTCTCGCGGTAGAACAGGTAGCGACCCCACTCCTCGTCACTGAGGGTGTTCGGGTCCTCCGGGTAGGGGACGTGGGCCTGGCCGCCGTAGTGGAACTCGGTCTCGTCGCGGGACCCGCAGTTGGGGCAGCTGATGAGAATCATCGTCGGCTCCTTTCAGTGGGCCACGGCGGCTGCGCCGTGCTCGTCGATGAGGGCACCGGTGCTGAATCGCTCCAGCGCGAACGGTGCGTTGTACTCGTGGGGCTCGTCGTGGGCGATCGTGTGCGCCATCGTCCAGCCCGCCCCGGGAGTGCCCTTGAACCCTCCGGTGCCCCAGCCACAGTTCACGTAGAGCTGGTCGATCGGCGTCTTGCTCACGACCGGCGAGGCGTCCGGCGTGACGTCGACGATGCCACCCCAGGTCCTGAGCAGATGCGCGCGAGCGAAGATCGGGAACAGCTCGACGGCCGCCGCCATCTGCTCCTCGATCACGTGGAACCCGCCACGCTGGCCGTAGCCGTTGTACGCATCGACACCGGCGCCCATGACCAGCTCGCCCTTGTGGGCCTGGGAGACGTAGACATGGACGTGGTTCGACATCACCACGGTGGGGTGGACCGGCTGATGGAGCTCGGAGACGAGCGCCTGGAGCGGGTGGGACTGGATCGGCAGGTCGAAGCCGGCCATCTCGGCGAGGACGCTGGAGTGCCCCGCCGCGCACAGCGCGACCTTGCCGGCCGCGATCGTGCCGCGGCTCGTCTGTACGCCGACCACCCGGTTGCCGTCCTTGACGAACCCGGTCACCTCGCAGTCCTGGATGAGGTCGACGCCGAGCTCGTCGGCCTTGCGCGCGAACGCCCAAGCGACATGGTCGTGCTTGGCGATGCCCGCGCGAGACTGGTAGGTCGCACCGAGGACCGGATAGCGGATGTTGTCGCTGACGTTGATGATCGGACAGACCTCCTTCACCCGGTCGGCGTCGAGCCACTCCGCGTCGATCCCGTTGAGGCGGTTGGCCTCGCAGCGCCGCACCGAGTCGCGTACGTCCTGCAGCGTGTGGGCGAGGTTGAGCACGCCGCGCTGGCTGAACAGGAAGTCGTAGTCGAGCTCCTCGGGGAGCACCTCCCACTGCTTGAGGGAGTGCTCGTAGATCGCCGCGGACTCGTCCCACAGGTAGTTGGACCGGATGATCGTCGTGTTCCGCGCCATGTTGCCGCCCGCGAGCCAACCACGCTCGAGGACGGCGACGTTCGTGATGCCGTGGTTCTTAGCCAGGTAGTAGGCCGTCGCCAGGCCGTGTCCGCCGCCGCCGATGATGACGACGTCGTAGGAGGACTTGGGCTCCGGGTTGCGCCAGAGGAAGTCGGGGTGCTCGGGCAGCAGGTCTGCCATCACTCTGCTCCGTTCGACTCGAGGAGGTGGGGGTAGAGCGGGTGCTTCTCGGCGAGGACGGTGACCCGGCTGCGCAGCGAATCTGCCGTCTCATCGGTGAAGTCGTCCTTCAGCGCTGCCGCGATGATGTCGGCCACCTCGCTGAAGTCGCTGTCGCCGAACCCGCGCGTGGCCAGAGCGGGCGTGCCGATCCGCAGGCCGGAGGAGACCATCGGCGGACGCGGGTCGAACGGGACGGCGTTGCGGTTGACGGTGATGCCGATGCGGTGGAGCCGGTCCTCGCCGTCCTGGCCGTTGAGCTCGGAGTCGCGCAGGTCGACCAGCACGAGATGGACGTCCGTGCCACCGCTGACCACCGAGACTCCCGCAGCTGCGACGTCGTCGGCGAGCAGCCGCTCGGCGATGATGCGGGCACCGCGGAGCGTACGCTCCTGGCGCTCGCGGAACTCCGGCTCCGCGGCGACCTTGAAGGCGACCGCCTTGCCGGCGATGACATGCTCGAGCGGCCCGCCCTGCTGACCGGGGAAGACCGAGGAGTTGATCTTCTTGGCGATGGCCGGGTCGTTGGTGAGGATGACGCCACCGCGCGGGCCACCCAGGGTCTTGTGCGTGGTCGAGGTGACGACGTCGGCGAACGGCACCGGGTTCGGATGGAGGCCGGTCGCGACCAGGCCGGCGAAGTGCGCCATGTCGACCATGAGCCGGGCGCCGACCAGGTCCGCGATCCGGCGGAACTCCGCGAAGTCCAGCTGCCGGGGGTAGGCGGACCAGCCGGCGACGATCAGCTTCGGGCGGTGCTCGAGGGCGAGGCGCTCGACCTCGGCCATGTCGATCAGGAAGTCCTCGCGGCTGACCTCGTACGGAACGACCTGGTAGAGGCGCCCGGAGAAGTTGAGCTTCATGCCGTGGGTGAGGTGACCACCGTGGGCCAGCGAGAGGCCGAGGATGGTGTCGCCGGGCTCGAGGAGAGCGAACATCGCGGCGGCGTTGGCCTGGGCTCCCGAGTGCGGCTGCACGTTGGCGTACTCCGCGGAGAACAGCGCCTTGAGGCGGTCGATGGCGAGCTGCTCGATGACGTCGACATGCTCACAACCGCCGTAGTAGCGGCGGCCGGGGTAGCCCTCGGCGTACTTGTTGGTGAGAACCGATCCCTGAGCCTCCATCACGGCGGCGGGAGCGAAGTTCTCCGAGGCGATCATCTCCAGCGTCGTCTGCTGGCGGCTCAGCTCGGCGTCGATCTGCTCGCTGACCTCGGGATCGAGGTCTGCGAGCGAGGCGGTCAAGACGTCAACCACGATGAACTCCCAAACTCTTGAAGTACGATTGATATATCAGTTCGGGATCAACAGTATGCTGGGTAGCGAACACCTGTCAACGGCCCAGATCAGAAAGCGGTGACTTGGTATGACCGACGTTCAGGCGCCCGCCCCGCCGGCGATCGGCGCAACGATCTCGCTGGCGCACGCGGCCTACGAGCGCATCCGGGATCGGCTGATCATGCTGGACATCAGGCCGGGCGAGCCGATCAACGACGGCAGGCTCGCGGACTCCCTCGGATTCGGCCGCACTCCGGTGCGAGAGGCCCTCAAACGCCTGGAGACCGACCATCTGGTCGTCTCCTACCCGCGCCGCGGCACGTTCGCGACGCCGGTCGACGTCACCGAGCTGGGCGCCATCTCCGACCTGCGCCAGCAGCTCGAGCCGTTCGCCGCCAACCGAGCGGCGACCGCCGCGACCGACCAGATGCGGGCCGAGCTGCGCGCCATGGCCGAGAAGGTTCGCGGTCTCGATCCGTCGGGTGACGACCGGCCCACCCTGATGCGGCTCGACATGTCGGTGCATCGGATGATCTACCGCGCCACGGGCAACAGACACCTCGAGGACGTCCTGGTCCGCTACGACAACCTGGCGACCCGGATCTGGTGCCTGGTCGTGGACAAGCTCCCGGACCTGGCGTCCCACATCTCCGAGCACGCCCCGCTCCTGGAGGCGATCGCCGACGGCGACGCCGAACGTGCCGAGCGGCTGACCCGCGAGCACATCGACGGCTTCGCGACAGAGATCCGCCGCGTTCTCTGACTGCGTTCTCTAAACATGAGATCGGGCGCCGGCCACCCGGCCGGCGCCCGATCTCGACCAGTCGGTCAGCCGCGCAAGCGACTCATCTCCGGGTCGAAGAGCGGCTCAGGGGTGACCGTCGCGGGGATCCGCTGGCCGAAGTACTCGATCTCGACCTGGTCGCCCTCTCCGATCTCCGCCGGCAGGTAGGCGTAGGCGATCGGCTTGCCGATCGTGAACCCGTACGCCGCGCTGGTGACGTACCCGACCGCGGTCTCGTCCGACAGCACGGGCTCCTTGCCGAGCACCATGGACTTGCCGTCGTCGACGGTGAGGCAGCGAAGCCGGCGAGCCGAGGTCTCCACCGAGCGACCCTCGAGCGCGGCCTTGCCGACGAAGTCCTCCTTGGCGCGCTTCACGGCGAACCCGACGCCCGCTTCGAACGGGTCGTGCTCCGTGGTCATGTCGGCGCCCCAGGACCGGTAGCCCTTCTCCAGCCGGAGCGCGCCGAAGGCGGCCCGGCCGGCGGCGACGACACCGTGCTCCTGGCCCGCGTTCCACAGCACGTCCCACAGCTTCTGGCCGTTCTCGGCGGAGGCGTAGATCTCCCAGCCGAGCTCGCCGACGTAGGACAGCCGCAGGGCCGTGACCGGGATCCCGCCGATGGTGGCCCGCTTGCCACGGAAGTACTTCAGACCGTCGTTGGTGAAGTCGTCGCTGCTGACCTTGGCGATCAGGTCCCTGGCCAGCGGCCCCCACAGGCCGATGCAGCAGGTGCCACCGGTGATGTCTCGGACGTGAGCGGACAGGGCGGGATCCTCGGCCCGCAGCTTGCGGGCCTCCCGGCGGAGGTACGCCAGGTCGACCGTGCCGTTGGCACCGACCTGGTAGACCTCGTCCTCGAGTCGGGCGACGGTGATGTCGCTCTTGATCCCACCCTGCTCGTCGAGGAACAGGGTGTACGTCACCGCACCGGGCTTCTTGGTGACGTCTCCGGTGGTGAGCCGCTGCAGCAGGGTCTCGGCGCCGGGTCCGGATACCTCGAGGCGGCGCAGCGGCGTCATGTCGTACATGGCGACCGCGGTGCGGGTCTTCCAGGCCTCGACGGCCGCGATCGGCGAGTGGTAGCGGGCCGACCAGTCGTCGCGCGTCGGCGACTTCCACTCCTCCGGCAGCTCGTCCAGCAGGGCCGCGTTGGCCTCGTACCAGTGCGGCCGCTCCCAGGTTCCGGCCTCGAGGAAGAAGGCGCCGAGCTCGACCTGGCGGGCGTGGAACGGGCTGACCCGGATGTCGCGGGGCGAGTCCTTGGGCTGCAGCGGGTGGAGGATGTCGTAGATCTCGACGAAGTTCTGCTGCGAGGTCTCGCTGACGTACGCCGGAGCCAGCTGGGTCTCCTCGAAGCGGTTGAGCTCGAGGTCGGCGAGGTCGTACTGCGACCTTCCGGTGGTCAGCACCTCGGCCACCGCCCGGGCGACGCCGGCGGAGTGGGTGACCCAGACCGCCTCGGCAACCCAGAATCCGTCGACGTCGCGGGACTCACCGACGAGCGAACCGCCGTCAGGCGTGAACGAGAAGATGCCGTTGAACGACGACTCCGCGATCTCCGTCTCCTGCAGGCACGGGAGCAGCTTGCGACACTCGTCCCATGGGCCCTCGAAGTCCTCGGGGGTGAAGTCGAGCCGCGACGGCATGTTCTCGTGATCGACGTGCTCCGGGGTCGGACCGAGATCGGAGGCGACGTACGGCATCGGCTTGTGGGCATACGAGCCGATGCCGTAGGCCTCCCCCCACTCCCGGAAGTAGAGGTCCTGGTCCTGGTGTCGCAGGATCGGCAGGGTCGCGCCGTCAGCAGCCTTGTGCTTGCCACGCAGGACCGGGACGGGAGTGGTCTTGATGAACTGGTGAGCGAGCGGGAGGAGCGGCACCTTGGTGCCCGCCATCGCGCCGACCTCGACACCCCAGAACCCGGCACACGAGACGACGATGTCTGCCTCGACGACACCGCCGGTGGTCTCGACGCCGGTGACGCGGCCACCCTCCTGGAGCACTCCGGTCACAGCGGTGTGCTCGAGGTAGGTGACGCCGGCAGCCTGCGTACGCTCGATGAGGATGTCGACGGCTCGGGCCGCCCGGGCCAGGCCATCGCTCGGGATGTGCAGACCCGCGAGGACCTGCGACTCGTCGATGTGCGGGTAGAGGTCCTTGCACTCGGCGGGGCCGATCACCCGGGCATCGATCCCCCAGGACTTCGCGTAGCCGAGCTTGCGGTAGAGCTCAGCGACGCGGGCCTCGGTGGTCGCGACCTCGAGGCCACCGACCTGGTTGAAGCAGCTCACCCCGTCCTTCTCCAGGGACAGGAACTTCTCCACGGTGTACTTGGCGAACAGGGTCATCGTCTTCGACGGGTTGATCTGGAAGACGAGACCGGGTGCGTGTGAGGTCGAGCCACCAGGCAGGCTGAGTGGGCCCTGTTCGATGACCGTGATGTCGGACCACCCGCGCGACACGAGTTCGTCCGCGAGGTTCGTGCCGACGATGCCGGCGCCGATGATGACTGTTCGGGGCGAGGACGTCATGAGCAACTCCTGAGATTCTGGGTTGGTGGTCAGCGGAACACGACGGTGCTGGAGCCGTGCATGAAGACGCGGTGCTCGCAGTGCCAGCGGACGGCACGCGAGAGCGCGAGGCACTCGGCGTCCTGACCGACGGTGGCCAGAGCCTGCGGTGTGTAGGTGTGGTCGACCCGGTTGACCTCCTGCTCGATGATGGGCCCCTCATCGAGATCAGCGGTGACGTAGTGAGCGGTGGCACCGACCAGCTTCACGCCACGTTCGTGCGCCTGGTGATAGGGCTTGGCTCCCTTGAAGCCGGGCAGGAACGAGTGGTGGATGTTGATCGCGCGACCCTCGAGCTGGCGACAGAGGCCGTCCGAGAGGATCTGCATGTAGCGGGCGAGCACGACCAGGTCGATGTCGTACTCCTCGACCAGGTCGAGCATGCGCTGCTCAGCCTGCGGCTTGGTCTCGGGCGTGACCGGGATGTGGATGAACTCCAGCCCGGCCGCCTCCGCCATGGGCCGAAGATCCTCGTGGTTGGACGCAACGACAGCGATCTCGGCTCCCAGAGTCCCCCCACGCCACCGGAAGATGAGGTCGTTGAGACAGTGGCCGAACTTGGAGACCATCACCAGCAGTCGCGGCTTGCGCTCGTCGTGGAACGCGTACGACATGCCGAACCGGTCCGCGATCGGTCCGAACGCAGCGGTGAGCTCATCGACGTCGGCCCCGTCAACGGACGCGAACGCGGTCCGAAGGAAGAACAGCTCCCCCACCCGGTCGTCGTGCTGCTGGTGCTCGAGGATGTCGAACCCGCGGTCGTACAGGAAGCTCGTGACCGCCTGCATGATCCCCGGGCGCTCCTGACAGGACAGCGTCAGCACGTTGGTCGTCGCTGTGGGGACGGTCGCCACGGACGCAACGGCGGTCGAGCTTGGCGGGCTGATGGTCATGCTGGGCTCCTGGTTGCCGGTAATGATACACAACTCATATATCAGAATGATCGTAGAACGGCTCTCAGCTCGTCGTCAAGGGTCTGCCGGGCCCACCAGGTCGACACGAACGGCGGTCCGCAACATCGGTCGAACGACCCCACCTGAAGTCACGACACATGGCTACTGCCCACCGCGGTCGAGACAGGCCATGCTTCGACGATCAAGGCACCGAGCAGAAACCGGTGAGGTCAGACGAGCCATTGCCATGTGGCGTAGCGAAGGGAAGCCTCGTGAGCGTTGAGAAAGTAGATCTGCCCCAAGGTGTTGCGAATGAACCCAGCTTGCGCCGCACGGTTGTCGCGGCGTCGGTCGGGAACTTCGTAGAGTGGTACGAGTTTGCCGTCTACGGTGTGGTCGCCGCCTACATCTCGAAGGCGATGTTCCCCACCGACGACCCAACTGCTGCCATGCTGAACACATGGGCAGCGTACGGGATCTCGTTCCTCGTGCGGCCTGTCGGCGGTGTATTCCTGGCACGCCTCGGTGACCGCTACGGTCGACGTCACATTCTTTACGTCACGATCACGCTGATGTCGATCGCGACATTCTGTATCGCACTGATCCCTTCGTACACAACCATTGGGATCGCCGCACCGATCCTTCTGATCTGTGCTCGCATCGCACAGGGCATCGCTGCAGGCGGCGAGCTGGCTGGTGCGGCGGCGTTCCTATACGA
Source organism: Nocardioides sp. NBC_00850 (assembly GCF_045207335.1). Lineage (NCBI taxonomy): Bacteria > Bacillati > Actinomycetota > Actinomycetes > Propionibacteriales > Nocardioidaceae > Nocardioides > Nocardioides sp. NBC_00850. Next base: position 2,738,022 of record NZ_CP108845.1, on the reverse strand, counting down.
GCATGCGCCAGCGCATCGCCGGGCAAGGTTGGTCAGCTTCTTGGGCGTGAGCACGTTCTGTTCGATCGTTCTCGGCTCGACACTGGCGACCGCGCTCACGGTCGCGCTGCCGGCTGACGAGATGCAATCTTGGGGGTGGCGCGTGGTCTTCGCTACCGCTCTCCCCCTCGGTTTCGTCGGCCTCTACATCAGGCGCTCCCTCCAGGAGACTCCCGAATTCCAGCAGATGCACGCCCAGCGAAACGCCACGGTGGCCGAACCGAGTTCGGAGAGCCTTTGGCTTACCATGCGACAGAACGGGCGCGCCATCCTTCTGTACCTGGGATTCGGAACGTTCTACTCGATCGCGGTCTACGTCAGTGTCGCCGCCTACCTTGCGTACATGCTCTCGAACGGCTTCTCGGAGAGGGCAGCGTTGACGATCAACACCATCGCCGGTCTCGTGATCATCGCTGGAATCCTGCTCTCGGGCGGTCTGGCCGATCGAATCGGAAGGAAGCCGATCCTGATCGGTGGTGCAACCGCCATGGCTGTGGGGGTCGTGCCGACATTCCTGCTGGGTTCTACCGGAACCTTCGCCCTAGGGTTGTTGGGAGCTCTGATCTTCGCCATCCCTCTGTCGGTGTTTCTGACCCCGGCTGTCATCAATGTCGTCGAGCTCTTCCCTGCGAATGTTCGCGTCACGGCCGGCACCGCCGCCTATAATCTCACCGTCATAATCGGCGGATTCATGCCGTTTGTCGCGGTGTGGATCACCGACGCCACCGGCTCCCGTCTGGCCTTCCCGGCCTTTATCGCAGCGATGGCCGTACTGGCGCTCGCCGTCGTGGTGGTTTGGTACCGTGAGCCGGATTCCGATCACGCATCCACCCAAGTTGGGCAGGAGCTGCAACGATGACACAGCTCATTCTGGAGAACGCCCGAATCTTCGATGGCGTGTCCGAGGAATGCCCAGAGGGCATGACGGTACTCGTCGAAGATGGAACGATCCGCGAGGTCTCCGATCGTCCGATCAAATCGGTTGACGCCCAGAGGATCGACGTCGCAGGCAAGACTCTTATGCCCGGGCTGATCGACATGCATGTTCACTCCTACTTCTCCGATCTCGATCCCCGTGTTCTCAACGACCGAGATGCGCCCTACCGAACTGCCTACGCGATCAAGAAACTCGGCCATGCGCTTGACAGTGGGTTCACCACCGTGCGCGATATCGGCGGCGGCGACTACCCCCTCGCCGCCGCCATCGCGGACGGGCTGATCAGAGCGCCGCGCTTCTTCTACGCAGGAAAGATCCTGTCGATGACCGGCGGCCACGTCGACTACCGGACACCCAACGAGAAGCACCACACGCATGGGTACTGTTCCTGCGCCTCGATGAACTGGGCAGGCGTCATCGCGGACGGTGTCGACGAGTGCATCAAGGCGGCACGCGAAGAGCTGCGCCGCGGCGCACACTGCATCAAGATCGTCGCGTCCGGCGGTGTCATGTCACCGAGCGATCCGATATGGATGAATCAGTTTCGAGAAGATGAGATTCGCGCGATCGTCCAAGAGTGTGTCGAGCGGCGTACCTATGTCTCTGCGCACTGCTTGACGGCCGAATCGACGCGCAGGTCGGTCGAGTTCGGCGTCCGCTGCATCGAACATGCTGCGCTGATCGATGCCGAGACCGCGAACTTCGTGGCTGAGCACGGGGCCTATGTCGTACCAACACTGTCCGTCCTTTTCTCACTTGTCGAGAGCGGCCTCGAGATGGGTCTTCCTCCTGACCGCATCGACGATGTTCGCACGATCTACGAAGAGTCGATCGACGCTCTGGATCTGATGCGAAGCGCTGGCGTCAAAATTGCTTTCGGTACGGACCTGCTTGCTGGTTTCTACACCCAGCAGTGTCGAGAGTTCGAGCTCCGTCGGGACGTGTTCACGCCGGTCGAGATCTTGCGTCAGGCAACCTCTGTCGGGGCCGAGATTCTCATGCAGGCGGGGAAGCTCGGCTGCATCGAACCCGGCGCACATGCGGATCTGATCGTCGTCGACGGCGACCCACTGGAGGACATCGGCCTGCTCGCTGCGGATGGACGCAATTTGGACCTGATCATGCGCGCCGGAGAAGTCGTCAAGAACCGGTTGAACTAGCAGACAGGCAGACCAGCGAAGTCGCTCGGCATGGTCCACCCCAGGGCGCCAATGCGTCCTATCCAGGAATGCCTTCCCTTGGCGTCAAGGGAAGGCTCGTCATAGAGGAGATTTCATGAGCAGCATGTTGCACGGTTGCCTTTCCGACACCGAGTACTTCGAAGTCACGGCAAAGTCCGGGCACAGCTACGGCGTGTGGGTCACCACACCTCCCGGATATGCAGAATCAACGGATTCGTTGCCACTGATCTACGTGACGGATGCCAACTTCGCCGTTGGCCTGACGGCGCCGCTCATCGTGACTCAGTCGGATCCATACCTGACGATCGCTCCGTACATCCAGGTGAGCGTCGGTTATGCAGGCGATGAGGCGCAGGAGTGGGCGAGACTTCGCAATCGCGATCTCGTTCCGCCAGGGGAACCGGTCAGCGACGACCTTGTGGCCACCTTGACGAGGGCTGTCGACGCGGGCCAAATGACTCAGGAGCACGTGGACGCCTACCTCTTGGAGCTTGCCGACACGCATGCAGACGTCTTCCTCGACTTCCTGACCGACGAGCTCCACCCTCAGTTGCAGTCGCGGTTTCGCGTCAGCGAGTCCGGCCATGGCCTCTTCGGCTACTCGTACGGAGGGCTGTTCTCCTTCTACGCATGGCTTCGCGAACCGGGGCTGTTCGCGAGTATCTGCGCGGGTAGTCCCGGAGTCGTCAGTCCTGACAGCAGAGTCTTCGAGATGATCGACGATCTCCCGGCATCCGGCGAGGCCCCAGACGCTCGGCTGCTACACGTAACGCTCAACGAAGCAGAGATGTTCGGCGACATCCCGGTGTATCGCGGACTTGCACGCAACGTTCTCGACGCGATGGAGAAGTTGGAGGGCAAAGGAAGGTCCCAGCACGTGTCCAGCACAATGTTGCGCGAGACGCATGTCACCGGCGTACAGGCATCGTTCCTCAGCTATCTCAAGGCATGCCACACGCGGTGACATGGGGCCTGACACTGCTGCACGATCACCGGTGCCGCACGATGGCGCCCGGACGATCAGTTGGTGTGCGGGTTGAGACGGAAGGCGATGGCGAGCGAGCGCAGTTTGAGGCCGAGGTGGAGGGCGAGTCGGTCATCGCCATTTCGGAGGTTGCGGCCGGTGACCTTTTCGATCCGCCTGAGGCGTTGGTAGAGCGTCGCGCGGTGGATGCACAGGGCGTCGGCGGCCTGTCGGGCGCTTCCGCCGTGGTCGAAGAAGGTCGTGAGCGTGTTGATGAGATCGCCGTGGGCGTCGGCGTTCTCGAGTGCGACCAGGTCTGGCGTTCGGGAGGCTTCGGCCAGGTCGTCGGGAGCGAGTGTGATCAGGAGCTCGTACGGTCCGAGTTCGCCCCATCGTGCGGGGTTGCCCACGCCGGGCACGAGGAGCGCTGTGCGTGCGGCTCGCACCGCCTTGCGGTAGGAGTCGGCTACCTGGTCGAGCCGGTCCACGGTCGGGCCCAGACCGAAGACGGGTTTCGACGTGCTGCGGGTGAGGCCATTGAATCGGGTTGTGATCCGGTCGGCGATGGTGTCGACCAGGTAGCGAGTTGGGGGTCGCCGTTGAGCGAGGAGGAGCCAGGCCCGCGACCGATGGGTGGCGATCAGGACGACGTCGTCGGTGACCGCGCCGGCTCCTTCCTCGACGGCGGCCTCCAATTCGACTTCCCGCTCGGTGTGGGTGGGGTCGTCGGACCGGCATTGCACGGCCAGCACGGTGAAATGCATGGGGCCGTCGGGGAACAGGCCCTCGGCGCGCATGTCGTCGATGGCCTGGGACCGGATCATCGTGTCGGGTGAGACCAGGTCCCGCAAGATGGCTTCGTGGCGGGCCCGGGAGCGCTGCCGCACCAATAGGCGTCGGTACAGCACGGTGCCGGCGCGCTCGGCGGCCTCGCCGGCGGCTGCAACTTCCTGGTCACTGAGCGTGCCGTCGCGGTCTAGCAGCCACAGGTAGCCCAGGAGCTGTCCATGGCAACGCACCGGTGCGCACAGCCGAGGCGTCGCGTCGAGGATGCCGCCCAGCTCGAGTATGCCCGGTTTGGTCCACTGCGATACGCCGTGGGTGCGGATCAGCTCGACGACATCGGGCGGGACCGACCGGTTGAGTACCGAGTCGATGCGCAGCCGATCCTCGTCGCCGAAGTGTCGGCTCGCGGCCAGCAGCCGGATGTCGGGGCCATCGATCGCCGCCGAGCGCTGGAGCCGCTCGGCGAGCTCGTCCACGATGGCCTGCAGCTCGTCCTCAGGCACGACACGCTCCCTCCACCGGCAGATCTCTTCGCCGACCGCGTCCTGTTCGCCACGCGTTGGTATCCCGACATTCTCACCGAGGCACGAGAGGGAGACAATAGACATTCGTCTCGTGCCCGACCGCCCATCGCTACCGATGTCGATCGAGGAGGGCGATCGCCTGTCGCCCGCGACGCCGTATGGACAACCGTCTCGCCGAGCCCCACGGTCGACGTCTGTCGTCCGCACGCCAGCGGGTCGGCGACAGGTGAGCACTGCGTTGCCTGTGGGTTGGGGCTGAGGATGGGCGGTGCCAGCCCTGGATCACAGTCGGGGCATCACCGGAAGAAGGTTTCAGCATGGGAGTCGGAGCGGATGTCGTGGTCGTCGGCGCAGGGGTGATCGGCTCGTCGATCGCGCTGGAGTTGGCGCGTGGTGGCCATAGCGTGACGGTGGTGGACAAGGCATCCGGCCCCGGTCAGGGATCGACCGCGGCGTCCAGCGCTGTGGTTCGGTTCAACTTCACCTCCGCCGCCGGCGTTGCCCTGGCGTGGGAGGCACACTTCGGCTGGAGGGACTGGGCCGCTCACCTGGGTGTCGACGTCGGCGAGCTGCCTCGTTTCGTGACCACGGGCCTGGTCATGCTCGACGTCGACGCTGCGCCGCGGGAGATGTGGCTCCCGCTTTTCGACACCTACGGAGTGCCGTACGAGGAGTGGGACAGTGCGGACCTCGCGCGGCGCGTGTCGGGGCTGGACACGGGCCGATACTGGCCACCGAAGCGAGTCGACGACCAGGCCTTCTGGAATGACGCGACCGGCGACCTCGGAGGGGTCTTCACGCCCGACGCCGGTTATGTCTCCGACCCCGCACTGGCAGCGGCGAACCTGGCGGCCGCCGCCCAGGCCCATGGAGCCACCATGCGGTTTCGCGGTCAGGTCACGGCGGTCGAGAAACAGCGGGGAAGGGTGAGCGCAGTGGTGTTGTCCGACGGTTCGCGGATCGGCTGCGACGTCGTCGTGAACGCGGCCGGACCGTGGTCCGGCGCCCTGAACAAGATCGCCGGGGTGGGTTCGGACTTCACCGTCGGGGTGCGCCCGATGCGACAGGAGGTGGCGCATGTCGCGGCCCCGGACGACTTCCGGCTCGATGGCGGCCCCGGCCCGATCATCGCCGACCTGGATCTCGGGACCTATTTCCGGGGAGAAGTCGGCAGCGGGCTTCTGGTCGGCGGAACCGAGCCCGAGTGCGACGACCTCGAATGGCTCGATCCTGACGCTGTCGACGGAGTCTCAATTCATCCCACGATGGCGGTGTTCGAGCCCCAGGTCCTCCGTGCCGCGCGCCGACTTCCCGAGCTGGCCGTCCCCAACCGACCGAGTGGTGTGGTCGGCGTCTACGACGTCGCCGACGACTGGTCACCGATCTACGACCGCACCGACCTGCCCGGGTTCTACGTCGCCATCGGCACCAGCGGCAACCAGTTCAAGAACGCCCCGGTCGTCGGCCAACTCATGGCCGCTCTGATCAGCGAGGTCGAGGCCGGCGCGGACCACGACACCAACCCGGTCACCTTCTTCGCCCCCCGAACCGGTCTCGAGATCGACCTCGCCGCATACTCCCGGCGGCGCCCCCGGAACAACACCACCGGCACAGTCCTGGGATGACACCCGTACCCGACCGCCGAATGTGCTGACAACACCCTCGTCGCTTCGGTTGAGTAGCGACGCGATACGGAGGCTTCAGATGCTGATCGAACACCTACGGGAGCGGATCCCAGCTGATCGCATTCAGCTCGATCCCGCGGTCACGGCGAGCTATGCCCACGACGAGGCCGAGTGGGCGCCCCACGGGACACCGCTCGTCCTCATCAGGCCGCGCACCGCCGAGGAGGTCCAAGAGGTCGTGCGCGCGTGCATCGAGTACAACGTGCCCGTGGTGCCCCGCGGGGCGGGCACCGGTCTGTCCGGCGGAGCGAACGCTGTCGACGGGTGTGTGGTCCTGTCGACCGAGGCAATGACGGCAATCACCGAGATCGACCCAGTAGAGCGGCTGGCCGTGGTGCAGCCGGGCGTCGTCAACGACCACCTTCGGAACGCGTGTGCCGAGCACGGTCTCTGGTACCCACCCGACCCCGCCTCAGCGCCATGGTCGACGATCGGCGGCAACGTCGCGACGAACGCGGGTGGCCTCTGTTGCGTGAAGTACGGCGTCACCGCGGACTACGTGCTCGGACTGCAGGTCGTCACCGGAACCGGCGAACTGGTCCGACTCGGCCGGCGTACAGCCAAGGGCGTCGCGGGGTACGACCTCGCCCGGCTGCTCGTCGGCTCCGAGGGGACACTGGGTGTCATCACCGAGGTCACGCTCAGGCTGCGCCCTCAGCGGCCGAGAGAGCACACCGTCGCCGGCTACTTCTCGTCCATCGTGGACGCCGGCCGTGCTGTCACGGCCGTGGGCGCGGCAGGCATCGTCCCGTCCGCCCTGGAGCTCATCGACCGGCACTGCCTCGAGGCCGTCGACCAGTGGAAGAAGATGGACCTGGCTGTCGACGCCGACGTCATCCTGTTGGCCCGGTGCGACGTCCCGGGGACGGCAGGCGACGAGGAGGCGGACGCGATCCGCGACTGCTTCGAGCGAGCGGGTGCCACCTGGGCGGCTCGCTCGACCGACCAGACCGAGGCGGACGCTCTGTTCGAAGCGCGGCGCCTGGCGTATCCAGCCCTTGAGCGTCTGGGGCCCGTGCTCACCGAGGACGTCTGCGTGCCCAAGGCGGCGGTTCCGGAGATGCTCGCCCGGATCGAGGCGATCGGAAAGAAGCACGAGACCCTGATCGCCAACATCGCCCACGCCGGAGACGGCAACCTACATCCCCTTCTGATCACGCCGCGTGGCGACGACGAGGCCAGAAAACGTGCGCAGCGGGCCTTTCAGGAGATCATCGAGGAAGCAATCGCGCTGGGCGGCACGGTCACCGGAGAGCACGGTATCGGCCTACTCAAGATGGACGGGCTCGCCAAGGAACTGCCCGCGGAGGTACTGGATCTCCACCACGCGGTGAAAGCCGCACTCGATCCGCACGGCATCCTCAACCCCGGCAAGGTCATCCCGTCGGGTGGCTCGGTGCCTGGTTGAGACCTTCACGATCGTCACGTACGCCTCACGACCTTGTCAGGCCACGCCCACTTGGGCAGGTCGATGCCGCCAAGACCGTGACCAACTCCGTGACTGGTCTGGTTGCGATGTCCAGGGAGATCATCCTGCCCTGGACATCGCACCGTTGAACCGATGCCCGCTACACGGTGACCGAGTTGCGGTTCTCGCCCACTGCCAACGGGTCATAGGTCGGGTTCAGCAACATCTCGTGGAGGTGGCGGCGTCGAACACCCATGTTCCCGCCGTCGTAGACGGGGAAGCAGAGCACGTCCTGCATGATCCGGCCGAGTGGCGTCCGGTCGCCGTAGGAGTCGACGCCGACCAGTCGCATGGCGTCGTACACCGTCTGGACAGACAGTTCGGAGTTGTAGATCTTGACCATGTTGGAGAGCTCGCGGTCCGCCCCTCCTGTCTTGTCGAAGTGATCGGCTGCCTTCCAGGCGAAGTAGCGCCCAGCCTCGATGCGCGTCTTGATGTCGGCGAGCATGTAGCCCGCGTTCTGGTACTCCAGGATCGGAACGGGCCCGGATCGCTTCTCCGTCTTGACGAAGTCGTAGGCGATCTCGAAGGCCGCGCGCATCTTGCCGACTGCGGCCGCGCCGATGCTCGAACAGGTCCACGAGAAGGCAGCCTTGGTCAGGTTGAGGCCGTCACCGGGCTGCCCGATCAGGTTCGACAACGGCACCCGGACGTCCTTGAACTCCACGATCGGCGAGTTCGTCGCGAGGTGGCCGAAGGTGTCGATCATTCCGGTGATCTGCACGCCGGGAGTGCCCTTCTCGACGACGATGATGGCCAGCGACTCGGCCGGACCCTTCGTCTTGTCGATGCGGCACACCACGCTGATGAGGTCCGCGCCGTCGTCGTCCCAGCCGGAGGCATTCGTGGTGTACGCCTTACGACCGTTGATCACCCATTCGTCCCCGTCCTGGACGGCGAAGGTCTGCACGCCGAAGTCGGGGTCCGGGTGATCGAAGTTGGCACCACCGGCCGCCTCCGTGAATGCGATCGCCCCCAGGGCCGGGCTGCCGTCCAGGAAGGGCCGGAAGAAGCGTTCCTTCTGCTCCGGCGTGCCAGCGACGACGATCGGGTAGACGCCCAGACCGGTCCCGAGCACGGCGGTGGGAGTGTTGATCTCCACGCGGGCCAGTTCCTCGACCGCCAGCGCGAACTGGAGATTGGTGAAGCGCTGACCGCCGTGCTCGGCGGGAATGAGGCCTTTGATGAACCCTGCGTCGACCATCTGCTGATAGAACGGCTTGAGCGCGCGGAAGCGTTCCAACGGCGTACTGATCGGTGCGATGACGGAATCAACGTCCGCGAGCACACCCTCGGCGAACTCGCGGGCCTGGGAACGCAGGCCGAGCTGCTCCTCAGACAAGGTGAAGTCGATCGACATGGTGCTCCTTCGTTCGGTGTCTGCAGATAGGAGAACGTTCTGCCACTTCGAAGCGCGCTGCCGCGGACCAGAGTGCACATCAACCGGAACCACGGTGCATCAAACTGGCAGCGTGAGTCCGTGAGGGGCCGTTGACAACGAGACGCCGTCCGGAGTAACACCGTCGTAGGCGGAGCATGCGTTGATTGGCTCAATCAACTGCGGGAGGTGGCGTTCGATGCGTTGGCAGACGAATACTCGTCCGCAAGCCGAGCAGTACAGCTACTGGCGCGAAGTCGTATGCGAGGCGTTCACCCCGCTTCGACCGACGGCTCGCGGCGCCCGCGACTCTTGGGATCGCGAGGGACTGTCCGGCTGGGTGGAGACGCACCCGTTCGGAGCGGTGAACGGCGCCGAGATCGGAACCTGCGACCAGACGATCCACCACGGCAAGGCGGAGGTCGACCGGTTGGAGGAGGGAGTCGCTTTCGTCAACCTGATGCTTCGTGGCCGATCCGTGGTCACGCAGGGCGGCTCCATGTGCCTGTCTGGTCCCGGCACCTTCTCCATCGTCGACGCCACCCGACCATTCCGCCTTGACTACCTCGATGACTGGCGCGCGATCTCGTTCCGGATACCGCTCGAGCTCGTTCCTGATGGCGTGGCCGATGCCGATACCGCCGTGCGCCACGCCACGAGCCGTGGGCTTGCCTCGGTCCTTGCTGACACCATGCGCGCCGCGTGGCGCGCAGGAACGACACTCGACGACGACCAGGCCAATGGCGCAGGCCTCGCCGTCGTCTCGCTCGCGACCGCGCTCCTCCGAAACGCACCGGCGACCGAGTTCGCCGCCGACCCGGTCGGCGGCACGGTGCTTCGGGAGAACATCGAGCACTTCGTGGCCAGGCACCTCCAGTACGGCGAGGTCACTCCGACCGCGGTCGCCCAGCACTTCGGGATCTCGGTCCGCAAACTTCACCTCCTGTACGAGGACAGGCCCGCCACATTCGGCCAGACCGTGATGAGGCTGCGCGCCGAGCAGTGTGCCGAAGACCTCCTCGCGAATCCAGGCGGATTGACCCTCACCGACCTGGCAGCCAAGTGGGGGTTCAGCGATCTGTCCCACCTCAACAGGGTATTTCGACGGCGCTTCGGCTGCCGAGCGTCCGAGTACGCGCTCTCCGCGAGAACCTGACGTTCTCGCGACCTGCTCCGGAGACCCCGCACCTCCGCTTCGCGTGTCGGCGTGTCAGGCAACGGCATCAGAGGCGCGTCAGCCGATCCTGGCGTCGCCATCGGACCCGTCATCGGCGCGGCGCGGGCAGGCAGCCATCCAAGCATCCTGTGACACGCGACAACTCTGACTGTCTCGTCCTAGATCTTGTCGATATGTCTAAAGACATTGACCTAACACTGTGCCGCTCCGAAGGTCGACGTATGACCGAAACACAGAACCAGACCACTCCCACCGAGGACGCCACCCTCTACGACCGGCTGGGCGGCCTTGACACCGTCAAGTTCCTGGCCCGGACCCTGGTGCAGCGAGCCATGCTCAACCCGACGATCGGCCACATCTGGGACCACAAGACCCAAGCCGAGGTCCAAGAGGAGATCAGCGGCTTCGTGGAGTTCCTTGGTGAGCACTGGGGCGGCCCACATACCTACACCGGTCCCGACATGGCCACCGCACACCGCGGTATGGGCGTCACCGAGGAGTACTGGACGGCACTGTTCGACGAGATCGTGACCCCGGCCTACGCGGAGTTCAACCTGCCGGAGAGGGAGGCTCGTGAGATCGACGAGTTTCTTCGCTCGTTCAAGTCGGTAGTCGTCGGCAGCCCGTCCTTCAAGGATGTTTTGAAAGAGCACCCCGACATGGACGTGATGGAGGGAATGACAAGCGTAGGCGTGCACTGGCCGGCCCCGAAGAGTGCTGAAGCTGAGTGACCGACTGGCAGCCCGCGACACAGCGGGCTGCCAGACCAGCTCAGGAACGGGCCGATTCGTCAAGCAACGAGATCGCCCCGACCGGACAATCATCCCCTGCGTCCCTGATGAGTTCGGCGTCCTCAGCACTGTGGATCAACCTCGTAGTCGGCCTTGCACGGACTCCGACGAACTCGAAATGGTTGGGCGCAATCGTCAGGCATATGCCCGACGAGATGCAGGCCCGCGATACCTCCACGCGCCACTTTGCAGCCCCGTTTGAAGGTTCGGCCTCAGTCATAGCTCTCCTCCGGATCGTGCAGAATCTCTGCGAATCCGACTCTCAGAGAGCGGAGGAAATGCGTCAATGCCAGTAGGCAAATCGACAAGATCCGAGACGCGACCGAACGCCTCGCCCCCGCTCATCGACCCGGCATCGCTTGTTGCGCTGCTCAGGTGGCCTCGCTACCGACCGTCCGGCTCATCCCGCAACGAGTCATGATGATTCGACGTATCGACAAGTTCCGTGACTCGAAAGAAACCTCTGCCTCCTCCCGGCGTGGTTCACTCGATGTATGGACGTCGACACCCGGACCGTCCCCGCGCGAGAGCGGCTCGACTACTGGCATGACAGCGTCTGCGACAGCTTCGTACCACTGTTGGCAACGCCGGCGAGCCGAGATATGCACGGGCGCATCCGCAGCACTGAGATCGCCGAGACGAAGGTTCGCCGCATCGCCGGAACCGAGCACCGCTTCGAGCGACGCGAGCAGGACATCCGCCGCAGCAGCGGGCCCGATCTGCTCAACCTGGTCTTTCTCAACGGCGGCTCGACGGTGGTCGAGCAGGACGACCGGACCGCAATTCTGACTCCCGGCGACTTCCTCTTCTACGACAGCGCGCGGCCGTTCGACTTCCGCAGCCGCGGCCCCTTCGACTACACGATCCTGCTGATGCCGAAACACCTCCTCGCCCTGCCCGAGCAGGTGTACGCCACCTGCACGGTGCGACCGCAGTCTTGCCGTGATCCCCGAGGGGCGGCAACCCGCAATCTGGTGGCATCCCTCGTCGGGCCCGACGCACGAGAACCCGACGCAGACCGTGCCCCGGCCCTCCAGGAATCGGTCCTACATGCCGTCTCCACAATGATCCCGACGACCGGGATCGCACCAACGACTGACGCTGTGGTCGCCATCGCCCGCGCCCACATCAGGCGACACCTCCCTGACCCGGATCTCTCGCCGACCACGGTCGCCGCCGCCTGCGGTATCTCGGTCAGCTACCTCCACCGCCTCTTCGCCGGCGAGCACGAGACAGTCGCAGCGCTCATCCGCGAGGAGCGGCTCCAGGCCGCATTGCAGCGGCTCACCTCACCCGCGCACCGGTTCGAGTCGGTCGCCGCGATCGGCCGCGCATGCGGGCTAGACGATCCCGCCCACTTCAGCCGCGTCATGCGCAACCGGTTCGGCGCCTCACCTCGTGACCTCCGGCGGGGCACGTCCCGACCCGCCGGCGCCTGAGGCCGACCGATCACCCGAGCGCCGCACGTTTCGGCACCGTGAAATCTCCCTCAGGAGTGCAGAGGGGGCGTTGACAGCAGCACCGGAGAAGCGCACGGTTAACGGTCATATACCAGCACCCAGACTGGGAGGAGAGTTTCCATGCCATCGCAACAGCTCGTCGCGATCGACACACAGCAGGTCGCCGCGGCCGAGCGTGCCGACTACTGGCGCGAGAACGTATGCGACACCTTCGTCCCCCTGCGGGTGCAGCCTGCCGGCGATGACATCGGCGGGAGGATCACCGGTTCCACATTGGCGCAGACGCACGTCCGACGCATCCGGGCCGTCGGCCACGAATTCGAACGACGCCCCGCCGACATCCGCCGCAGCGACCCCGAGGTTCTCCACTTCATGGTTCTCAACCGTGGCGTGACCCGCGTTGACCAGGATGGACGCACCGCGACACTGCATCCGGGCGACCTGCTCTTCTACGACAGCTCGCGACCGTTCCGATTCATCACCCCGAACGCCCTCGACTACACGATCGCACTTCTCCCCAAGCGCCTTCTACCGGTGTCCGAGCTGAGCGTGCGTTCCGGCACGGCCCGCGCCATCAGCGGCGACGAAGGGTTGTCTGCTGTCGCTCGCGACTTGGTCCGCGCGCTCGCCCGGCACGCCATCAGCGACGCGGCCGAAAGACAACTCGCGCTCCAGCACACGCTGGTCGGGTTTCTCGCTGCCCTCCTTCCTGCCGAGGCGGTCCCGACCCCTTCGGGTGCTGTCCATCGCCAGCTTGCCCGATCCTTCATCGAGCACCACCTCGGCGACCCCGACCTATCCCCTGCCGACATCGCAGCTGCCTGCAGTATCTCGGTGAGCTACCTTCACCGGCTCTTCGCTGATGACGGCTGGACGGTGGCCGGCTACCTGCGTGAGCGACGACTTCAGGCCGCGTACGAAGAGCTGGCGGGCGGTCGCAACCCGGGCGAGCCGGTCGCCGCCGTCGGCCATCGGTGCGGGCTCGTCGATCCATCGCACTTCAGTCGGCTCTTCAAGGCGCGCTTCGACCTGCCGCCCGGGGAGCTTCGCCGGACGTCAGGGGCGTTGCCAGGGTCGAATGTGCAGCCATCGTCAACGGCTGGATAGCCGCGTCCTACGCTGACATGCGCCTGTCTTCCTAGTGTCGGTCACGGGGTCACGACGACCCACCCGACACCGCCAGGAGGAAGCCATGGAGTCCGCGATCGACCAGCACCTGACCTGTCCGAGGTCCCTGTCCCGCCGCGTCCCCGACAGCTACGAGCCACCGTTCCCGATGTGGGTCGGGCGTGCCGACGCCACCGTGGAGCAGGTCGTGATGGCCTACCTGGGTGTGCAGTTCCGCGACGAGGAACAGCGCCCATCCGCCCTCGCAGCACTGCGCAGTCTCGTCGACAGCCTCGAGGGCCCCGACGGCGCCTCGCACCACGATCTCACCTACCACGTCGACAACCAAGGGCACCACAACCTGATGGTCGTCGGCTATTGGAACGACCCCGCCGCGTACTGCCGCTGGCTGCTCTCCGACAGGATCGCCGGCTGGTGGAGCTCGGAGGAGCGCCTCGCCGAGGGGCTCGGCTACTTCCGTGAGGTGGTGGCACCGCGGGTTGACCAGTTCGAGACGCTGTACGCCTTCCAGGACCAGTTGCCCGGCGTCGGCGCAGTCATGGACGGGATCAGCGGCGAGATCAACGAGCACGGCTACTGGGGTTCGATGCGCGAGCGCTTTCCCCTTTCCCAGACCGACTGGATGCAGGGCCGCGGTTCACTGACGGTCGTCTCCGGCGACCCCGACGCCGGCGGCCGCGTGGTGGTACAGGGCCACGACAACATCGCCCTCATCCGCTCGGGCCAGGACTGGATCGAGGCGGGCGCGGAGGAGCGGGCGCTCTATCTCGACGAGATCCTGCCGACGCTGCAGGCGGGCATGGACTTCCTGCGGGACAACGGCGCCGACGTCGGCTGCTACAGCAATCGCTTCGTGCAGAGCATCGATCTGGACGGGAACCTGCTCGACGAGAGCTACAACATCGGCCACTGGGCCTCATTGGACCGGCTCGAGCGATGGGCGGAGTCCCACCCCACCCACCTGCGGATCTTCACCACGTTCTTCAAGGTCGCCACCCGCCTCGACAAGCTCCGGCTCTACCACGAGGTGTCGGTCTCCGACGGGCGGCAGCAGCTCTTCGAGTACGTCAACTGCCACCCAGCCACGGGGATGATGCGCGACGCCGAGGTCCCGGCCGACGCCTGAGCGAGGCCTCACCTTCCCGGCGCTTGCGCATTTCGTCGAGGTGACTTTTCATCCCAATACGTCGACAACCATTGACATATCGTTGTGTTCAGGGCCACAGTCTCCGAACAACCGGGTGAGTTCCCAGCCACCCGACGCATCACCCTTTGGAGGAATCCCATGCCGATCGACCAGCCAGATGCACAGGGCTTCGAAGCCCTCGCGACGGCCAACCGGCTCGCCATCGACCCCGCCGATCTCTCGACCTATCTCGGTGCCGCGACCGGCCTGCTGCAGTCCTGGAATGTCGTGGAGGAGCTCTATACCGAGGTCGCTCCCGTGATCCCCGAGCGGGTGTGCAGACGCCCCTCCGAGGAGGAGAACCCACTCGGCGCTTGGTACGTCACGACCGAGATCACCGGCGCTCCCGATGGTCCGCTCGCCGGCCGGCGTGTGGCGATCAAGGACAACACTGCAGTCGCAGGCATCCCGATGATGAACGGGTCGAGGACCGTCGAGGGCTTTGTCCCGGCGACCGATTCCACCGTGGCCGCCAGGCTCCTCGAGGCAGGCGCCACGATCGCAGGCAAGGCGGTGTGTGAGGACCTCTGCTTCTCGGGCGGCTCGCACACATCGAAGACCGGCCCGGTCCGAAACCCGTGGGACACGACCCGCTCCGCGGGCGGCTCCTCCAGCGGCAGCGGTGCGCTGGTCGCCAGCGGGGAGGTCGACTTCGCCATCGGCGGCGACCAGGGCGGCTCGATCCGCATCCCGTCGGCCTTCTGCGGCACGGTCGGACACAAGCCGACCTTCGGACTCGTGCCCTACACCGGCGCCTTCCCCATCGAACAGTCCATCGACCACCTCGGCCCGATCGCCCGCACCGTCGCCGACGCGGCGCTCGCCCTGAACGTGCTCGCCGGCCCCGACGGGCTCGACCCTCGACAGCCCGACACGATTGCCCCGGTCGACTACGTCGCGGCCCTGCAGGAATCGGCCACGGGCCTGCGCATCGGCGTCATTGCCGAGGGCTTCGGGTTAGCGAACTCCGAGCCGGAGGTGGATGGCACCGTACGCGACGCCATCGCCACGCTCGAGGGTGCCGGCCTGGTGGCCGAGGAGGTCTCGATCCCCTGGCACCGGCACGGAGCCGCGATCTGGGACGTGATCTCCGTCGAGGGTGCCACCTTCCAGATGGTCGAGGGCAACGGCTACGGAATGAACTGGAAGGGCTACTACGACCCCGAGCTGATCGCTCACTACGGGCGCCAGTGGCGCGAGCACCCCGGCGCATTCTCAGAGACCGTCAAGCTCGTCGCGCTCGCGGGCAAGCACGCCCTCGGCACGGAGTACGGCCGTCACTACGCGATGGCGCGTGCCCTGGAGGCGTCACTCCGCGAGGCCTATGACGAGGCGCTCGCGACGTACGACGTCCTCGTCCTCCCGACCGTCCCGATCCGCGCCAGCGTCATCCCCGGCCCGGACGCCTCTGTGGAGGAAGTCCTCGGCCGCGCGCTGGAGATGGTCGCCAACACCTGCCCGTTCGACGTCACCGGCCATCCCGCGTGCTCGGTGCCGGCCGGGCTCGCCGACGGCCTGCCCGTCGGTCTGATGATCGTCGGCAAATTGTTCGACGACGCCACTGTCCTGCGAGTCGCGCAGGCCCTGGAAACCGCAGTCGGGGGCTTCCCGCTGCCGACCACTGTAAGGAGCAACGCATGAACGGAGTGTTCGATCTCGGCGGCACCGATGGGATCGGTCCGATCGATCCGCCTGCCGAGGAGCCGGTCTTCCGCGCCGAGTGGGAGAAGCCGATCTTCACCATGTTCGCCGCACTCTTCCGCGCAGGCTGGTTCGGCGTGGACGCGTTCCGGCACGGCATCGAGAACATGGATCCCGCGGTCTACCTCAAGGCGCCCTACTACGAGCACTGGCTGGCCAGCTTCGAGTACCACGGCGCCCGGACCGGCAACCTCGATATCGCTGAGCTGGACCGCCGCACCGCCCACTATCTGGCGAACCCGGATGCTCCGCTCCCCGAGCACGAGCAGAGCCAGGAGCTGCTCGACTTCGCCAACGCCGTGGTGCCCGCAGGTGCCAGCGCCCTCCGACCGACCGACAAGGAGCCCCGCTTCAAGGTCGGCGACACCGTCCGAATGAGCACCGACGTACCGTTCGGCCACACCCGGATCGCGGGCTACACCCGCGGCAAGGTCGGCACGGTCATCGCCCACCACGGCTCGTTCATCTACCCCGACACCGCCGGGAACAACCTCGGCGAGGACCCCCAGCACGTCTACACGATCAAGTTCGACGCCACCGAGCTGTGGGGCGTCCATGGCGATGCCAACGGCACGGTGTGCTTCGACGCCTGGGACCCCTACCTCACCCTCGTCACCACCACCGAAGGAGCAGCAGCATGAGCAGTCTCGTGCCCAGCCAGGAGGAGATCTCCGCGCGCGTCAAGGCCCTGGAGTCGATGCTCATCGAGCAGGGCGTCATCACGACCTCGATGGTCGACCGGATGGTCGAGATCTACGAGAACGAGGTCGGCCCTCAGCTCGGCGCCAAGGTCGTCGCCAAGGCCTGGAGCGACCCCGAGTTCAAGGCCCGTCTCCTCGAGAACGCCACCGAGGCATGCAAGGACCTCGGCATCAGCGGCCTTCAGGGCGAGGACATGGTCGTCTTGGAGGACTCCGACGACGTCCACCACGCCATCGTGTGCACCCTCTGCTCCTGCTACCCATGGCCGGTGCTCGGTCTCCCGCCGAACTGGTACAAGGAGCCCGCCTACCGCGCCCGGATCGTGCGCGAGCCGCGCAAGGTGCTCGCCGACGAGTTCGGGTACGTCGTCCCCGACTCCACCGAGATCCAGATCTGGGACTCCAGCTCGGAGATGCGCTACTGGGTCCTGCCCCAACGTCCCGCTGGGACCGACGACTGGTCCGAGGACCAGCTCGCCGAGCTCGTGACCCGCGACTCCATGATCGGCGTCGGCCCGGTGAAGGCCGCGTCATGACTGCCACCATGACCGACCTCCACACACTCCCCGTCGACGCGCGCCGTCAGGTAGTCGAGCAACTTGTCTGTGGTCTCCCGGGTGGTCGCCCCGGCGAGCTGTCCTTCGAGCAGCCGTGGGAGATCCGGGCGTTCGCACTGGCCCTCGCGGCTCACAAGGCCGGCGAATACCGGTGGCCCGCCTTCCAGGGAGCACTCATCGACTCGATCAAGGAGTGGGAGACCCAGAACCCGGGCCTCACGGACCCGTCATGGTCCTACTACGAGCACTGGGTCACCGCCCTCGAGACGGTCCTCGGCGAGGCCGGGGTCATCGAGTCCTCGACGGTCGAGGAGCGCACCCAAGAGGTTCTGGCCACACCCGCCAACCGCAACCACCACGAGGCTCACCTCGAGCCGATCGCCATCGACCCAGCTCGCAACTGAGCCATCCACCGAAGGAGAATCCCATGAGCAACTCGACGACATCGCTCGCTCCGACCCAGGCCGCCAGCGTCCCCCTCTGGGCCTGGGCGGTCGCCGCCATCGCCCTCTTCGCGGTGTACTTCCTGGTCCAGGAGAACGGCGCCATCCTCTCCGCTGACGCCGCCACCTGGCTCCACGAGGTCACCCACGACGGACGGCACGCACTCGGCGTGCCCTGCCACTGATGTCCGCGGCGAAGGCGGGCTGGGGCACCCGCATGCTCACCGGCTTGGCCGCGGGCGCTACTGCCGGCCTCTCGGCCACAGCGGTCCTCCTGCTGGCGGTGGAGCCCCGCATCGACGCAGCGATCGCCATCGAGAAAGGCACCTCGGGTGGCCATTCTCACGAGGCGACCGCGGGAGCGCATGACCACGGCGAACTGGTGACCCGGCTGCAACAGCAGATCGGCGGCGCAGTCACCGTCATCATCGTCGCCGCGCTGCTCGGGCTCGCCTTCGCCGTGGTCTACACCCGGGTGCGACACCGCCTGCCCGGCTCGTCAGAGGTCGGCCGCTCGGTCGCACTCGGCGTGCTCGGCTTCACGGCGTTCGCCCTCGCACCTGCGCTGGTCCTACCTGCCAACCCGCCTGCGGTGGGCGACCCGGACACGGTCAACCAGCGCACGGCCGGCTACCTTCTGGTCATCCTGCTGACGATCCTCCTCACGATCGCAGTGTTCGCGCTCACCCGTTCGCTGGCCGAGCGCGGCGTCAGCCCAGAAGCACGCTGGGTCGTCGGCTGCCTACTCGGCGTCGCCGGCGCCGTCGCCCTGCTCACGCTGTTCCCACGGGTGGACAGCGAGATCCCGCACGAGGTCCCGGCAGCGCTCATCTGGGAGTTCCGCCTCACCTCGCTCGGGCAGCTTGCGGCCATGTGGGGCGTCCTCGGCCTTGCACACGGCGTGCTCACCACCCGGCTGCTCACCGCCCGAAGCCGGCGCCGAGACGCAAACCCCAGCCCTGTGGCCGTCTGAGCGGCCGACCGGCATGCACACCAGAGCCGCGGCAGGCGGTGACCGCTGCACCGTCACCGTCTGCCGTGGCTGCTGCTGCGGCAGCACCGAGGTTCATCCGGACGTGGACCACGCAGCGCTCGTCACCGACCTCGGCGACCGTCTCGGAAGCCGAGCCTCGCTCCGCGTGACCGGCTGCCTGTGGGTCTGCGGCGCGGCCAACGTCATCGTCGTCTCACCGGGTGCCGGTGCGCGGCGCTCCGGCGCCCGGCCGGTCTGGTTCGCACGCATCCTCGGCCCCGAAGAGAACGCGGCGATCGCCACGTGGGTTCATGCGGGAGGGCCGGGGCGTGCCCCACTCCCCAAACTGCTCGAACAGCACCTCACCCTCCCCTTCCGACGCCGCCGGAAGCAGGTACGGCTCACCTCGCCAGATGCGTGAGCTGCTCGGTCACGCGGAGTGCCCCGCCCCGGGAGGTGGCGAGATAGATCGGCTGATGCAGGCCCCGCCATGACGTACGGACCCTTCCCCGCGGACCGTCGTACGTCACGCCCACCCGAAGCCGTTCACCGACCACGACCGGATCCCAGGACCCGCCGTCGGCGGCTGCCCGGGTGACCAGATGCACCGCCTCGTAGAGCCCCTCGGTCATACTCGACACGGGCGCTGCCTCTGGCCCGAACCGGCGGTGGTACTCGGTCTTGAATGCATTGTTGGCCGCGGAGTCGAGGCTCTCGAAGTACGAGAACGCCGTCCAAAGCCCCTCGCTGGCATCCGGCCCGATGAACTCGTGTGTCGACTCATCCAGGACGAGCGCCAGCGTCGCCACCTCCTGACGGAGACCAGCTGCGTGCATCTGCTGCTCGAACGCGACCTCGTCAGCGCCGACGAGCGAAGAGACGACGAGATCAGCACCGCTCCGGCGGATGGAGGCGATGAGCGAAGCGAAGTCGGTCGTCCCCAGCTCGGCGTACGCCTCCGCGGCCACTGAACCGCCGGACCGCTCGACCACCCTACGAACCGCCCGGTTGGCGCCGCGGGACCAGCAGTAGTCGTTGCCCGCCAGGTAGAAGTGGGACCCACTCGTCGCACGCATCAGGGCCGGGATGGCGGCCGTCGCCTGGGCGGCGGGGCGCTCGCCGAGACGGAGGAGCTCTGGCGCGCCGGCACCGCCCTCGTTCAGCGGCGTGTGGATGATCAAGACGCCGTACTTGCGTGCCACCGGGCGCAGCGCTTGGAAGACCGCGGAGGTGACGTTGGCCAGCACCACCCGGCACCCGGCGTGGGCCAGGCGGACGAGCTCGGCCGCACCGAGGCCCGGGTGAGTGCCGTCGTCGCCTGTCATCAGCTCGAGCGGGCGACCCAGAACGCCACCGTCTGCGTTGATCTGCTCGACCGCCAACCGTGCGGTGCTCCGTGCCGCGACGGAGAACACGCTTGCCGGGCCGGTGCCGCTGGAGATCAGGCCGAGGCGCCACACGTCGCCGGCCGCGGGAGCCGGTGCGGCCACCATCCGCCGTGCCCAGCCCAAGACCTCCTCGTCCAACTGCACCGCCACCCGCACCGTGGAACGCGCAGGGCCATCGGGACGTACGCTCACCGTCACGCTCCCGGTCCACGGGAGGTCGTGGTGAACGACGAAGCGCCGTGGACGGTCAACGCTGACGACGCGACCGAGAATCTCGACACGCTGACCGCCAAGCGTGGCGGGGAGGGTCAACGGGATGGCCACCGGCACACCGAGTCGCAGCGCTTGACGCCTCGGCAGGCGCCAGCCTGGCAGGCCGCCACCGGCAATCACATCGAAGGCCTGCTCGGGTGGACACGGAAGTTGTTCTCGGTCCGCGAGGATGATCTCGCCCATGGGCGACCCCTGTCAGCCGGTAGCGGTGGAACGCCCTTTTGCGCTCCGCGGAGCCACCCTGGCGTCGGACCTCAGCTCGTCGAGCGAGTCCCGGTAGACCTGGGCGACGAACCCCACCAGCTGCGATGCAGGTGTCGGGTCGATGCTGTAGAGGCGGAAGCGTCCTTCACGACGCTCGGTCACCAGGCCGGCCATGCGGAGCACGCGTAAGTGGCTGGACACCGTCGTCCGGCCGACACCCTGGACCCGGTCGGCGATGTCGCCGACTGCGAGCTCCCCGTCCGCCAGCGCGAGCAGGATCTCGCGGCGCGTCGGGTCGGCGAGGGCTTCGAAGACGACCCCACCTTGCGGTGCCACAGCGGCCTCCGGATCTGTCGAGAGATGATGACATATCGACGATATCTCAACGATCAGGTACGTGGGAAGAAGTCACGTATCGGTGTTCGCCCGGCGGCCGCTCGTCGACGACGTCCTGCTCCCAGACCCGGAACTCGGTGCGCCCGCTCCCCGCGCCGACCCCAAGAGCGCTGCAAAGTGTGACCAAGCCTCTGAACCAGACAAAACAACGAACTCCGCCTGTCCTGTTTGACCAGGTCAGACGGAGTTTCTTGCTCCCCCGGTTGGACTCGAACCAACAACCCTCCGGTTAACAGCCGAATGCTCTGCCAATTGAGCTACAGGGGAATTGCACCTTGCGGCGCGGGTGAAACCTTAGCAACCCGGCGGCGGCGATCGGAAATCGGCAGGCCGTCACTCTGCGACCAGGTTGCGGAGGCCGCGACGGTGCTGTTCGAGGGCGGCGAGCTGGGCGAAAAGACGGTTGTAGGACTCGGGGTCGGCGGCCGCGTCGGAGCGCTGCAGACGGCTCTTCACCTCGGCGATGCGGCGCTGGTCGAGGAGCTCGAGGAGGCGTACGACGTACTGCAGAACGTACGCAGCATCCGGCTCCTTCGCGGTGGGGATCGGCTCGACGGCGAGCTCGGCGAGGATGCGGCTGACGAGCGGGTCCGAGGCGGCGGCACCGAGCTTCTGGGCCCACCCGGCGTCGCCGGTGCCGGCGCCGGGGCCACCAAGGCCGGCGATGATCTCCCACAGCGCCCGGTAGAGGGGATGGGTGAAGGCCTCGGGGGTGATCTCGCCGGTGGTGCGTCCCAGCGCGACGGGGTGCTGCACGAAGAGCTTCAGGGTCTCGCGCTCGACCGTGAAGCGCGGCTCGCGCGGGTGCGGCATGGGCGGGCGCTGCGGCGCGGCGGGAGCCTCGGAAGCGGCGACGGCCTCGCGCCGCGGTGGAGCAGCCGAAGGAGCGGGACGGCCCGCGGCGCGGCGTACCTCTCGGGCCGCCTCGTCGGGATCGACGCCGAGGAAGCGAGCCAGGTCGCGGGTGAAGCCCATCTTCTTGGACTCGTCCCGCACGGAGGCGACCAGCGGGGCGGCCTCACGGAGGGCATCGACCCGCCCGTCGGCACGGTCCAGGTCGTACTTCGAAGCGACGTTGCGCAGCACGAACTCGTAGAGCGGGACGCGGTTGGCGAGAAGCTCGCGGACCGCCTCGTCGCCCTTCTTGATCCGCAGGTCGTTGGGGTCGAGGCCGTCGGGCTCGACGGCGACGTAGGTCTGCGAGGTGAAGTTGCCGTCGCCCTTGAACGCCTTCAGCGCCGCGGCCTGACCGGCGGCGTCGCCGTCGAAGGTGAATACGACCGCGCCGCGCAGCTGCTGGTCGTCGGAGATGAATCGGCGCAGCACCTTCGCGTGGTCGTCGCCGAAGGCGGTGCCGCAGGTCGCCACGGCGGTGGTGATCCCGGCGAGGTGGCAGGCCATCACGTCGGTGTAGCCCTCCACGATGACCGCCTCGCGGGTGCGGGCCATCTCTTTGCGGGCCAGGTCGATGCCGTATAGAACATGGCTCTTCTTGTAGAGAGGCGTCTCGGACGTGTTGAGGTATTTCGCCTCGATGCGGTCGTCGTCGAAGAGCCGGCGCGCGCCGAAGCCGATCACGTCGCCGCCCGACTCCCGGATCGGCCACATCAGCCGACCGCGGAACCGGTCGTAGTGCGACCGCCCGTGCGCCACCAGGCCGCCGGTGACGACCTCCTCGTCCGAGAACCCGCGCGCACGCAGGTGGCGGTAGAGGTCCTCTCCCCCGCGCGGCGAGAAGCCGACGCCGAAGTGCAGCGCCGCGTCGCGGTCGAAGCCCTTCTCGGCGAGGAACTGCCGTGCGACGACGGCGTCCGGGGTCAGCAGCTGCTCGGCGTAGAACTCGGCGGCGACCTTGTGGGCCTCGACCAGCTTGCCGCGACCGGGGCCGCGCCGCACCGGCGCCTCGTCGCCCTCCTCGCGCTGGACCTGCACGCCGACCTTGTCGCCGAGCCGCTCGACCGCCTCGAAGAAGCTCAGTCCCTCGAGCTTCATCACGAAGTCGATGACGTCGCCGCCCTCCTGGCAACCGAAGCACTTGAAGAAGCCCCGCGACGGGTTCACGTTGAACGACGGCGACTTCTCGTCGTGGAAGGGGCAAAGGCCCTTGTAGGTCCCCGGTCCCGCACGGCGCAGCGTGACGTACTGGGAGACGATGTCGTCCAGGCGCGCCTTCTCGCGCACCTCTTGGATGCTCGTCTCCTTGATGCGGCCCGCCACAACGCCTGATCCTACGGGGCCGTGGATCGGCCTGAGATGCTTGACCTGATGTCCACCACCACACCGGCCCGACCGCCGGCCCGAACGCGGGCCCGCCGGGCGACTTTCTGGCTCGGCCTCGTGATGGTCCTGGCCGGTGTGGGGCTCCTCGGCTACACCGCCTGGGAGCTCTACGGCACCACGATCGTCAGCAAACAACGCCAGCAGGAAGCGACCTCAACGATCGAGAAGGCGTGGGACTCGGGCAGGGCCGAGGCCACGACCGAGTTCGGTTCGGCCGAGGCGCTCATCGAGATCCCCCGCTTCGGCGAGGACTACCGGATCCCAGTCCTCGAAGGCACCTCGGACCGGGCCCTGGGCGCCGGTTTCGGCCACTTCTCCGGCACCGCCGGGCCCGGCGAGGTCGGCAACTTCGCGCTCGCCGGCCACCGGATCACCCACGGCGAGCCGCTGCGCGACCTCCCCGAGCTCCGCGAAGGCGACGAGATCCGCGTGCTGACCAGGGAGAAGACGTACGTCTATGCCCTCACCAGCGACGGCGACGACCTGATCGTGCCGTTCACCTCCGCCTGGGTCACCGACCCGCTTCCCGACAACCCCGACCGTGGCGGGGTGGAGCCCGAGCAGGTCGAGGGCCAGCGCCTGATCACCCTCACCACCTGCTCCGAGCTCTTCCACACCGACAACCGGATGATCGCCTTCGGCAGGCTCGTCGCCGAGGAGCCGGCCGGCTGACGGACGGCTGACGGACGGCTAGAGGCGGAGCGTACGCCGCGGGCCGAGGTCGGCTCGGCGGTCGGCCCACATCCGCTGCTCATCCCGGGCGCGCGCGACCTCGGCCGGGTCGATCGTGGCGACGACCATCCCAGGGGTGGCGTCGTCGAGCCGCTCGACCGGCCGGCCGAGCGGGTCGTAGACCGCGGAGCCGCCGATGAGGCCCAGCGGCCCGCCGACGAGACCGGCGAAGGCGACGTACATCGAGTTGTCGAGCGCCCGGGCGGCGTAGTGCAGATCCCGCCGGTGACCTCCGCCGGGGAAGTAGGCACCGGTGTTGAGGTAGAGGATCGCGCCGTCGGCGGCCGCCGCGGCGGCGTGCTCGGGGAAGTTGGCGTCGTAGCAGACCGACAGGGACACCCGGACGCCGTCGATCTCGACCGTCGTGCCGTGCTGGCCGGGCTCGAAGCGCTCGACCTCCGGCGGGTAGAGGTGCTGTTTGTCGTACGCCGCGACCGGCTCCTCCCCCGGCGCGATGACCAGGCTGGTGATCGCCCGTCGTCCGGTCTGAGCGAGGGGCGAGTTGAGGACAAGCACCGCGCCGGTCTCGTCCACCGCGGCCTGCGCCGGGGCGAGCCAGGCGGTGTCGTCGAGCGAGGGCAGCGGGCCGTCGAAGGCGTCGAGATCCCAGGAGGTCGTGAACGTCTCCGGCAGGGCGACCAGGCGGGCGCCCTTCGCCGCCGCCTCGCGGACCCGGTCCGCGGCCGTCGCGACGTTGGCCGCCACGTCGCCCGGCACCGCCGTCTCCTGGACGACCGCGATCCGCAGCATCAGTAAGCGCCCGACATCACGTTGGCGAGCGGCTCGCCGGCGGCGAACCGCTCGAGCTGCTCGCGTACGACCCGGTAGGCACGGGGCCACATCGCGCTCGACGCGCCACCGACGTGCGGCGTGATGAGCAGGTTGGGCGAGCTCCACAGCGGGCTCTCCGCCGGGAGCGGTTCGGCCTCGGCGACGTCGATCGCCGCATGGATCCGCTCCGTGGCGAGCTCGGCGACCAGGTCGGAGGTGACGACGACACCGCCACGGGCGACATTGACCAGCAGCGCACCATCCTTCATCTGTCCCAGGAACTTCCGGTCGACGAGACCGCGGGTCTCGTCGGTGAGCGGCGTGGCCAGCACGATCACGTCGGCCTCGGGCACGAGCGTGTCGAGCTCGTCGAAGCCGTGCACACCCTCCCGCGCGGTCCGCGCGACCCCGACCACCTCGGTCTCGAACGGAAGCAGCCGTGCCTCGATGGCCCGGCCGATCGCGCCGTACCCGACGATCAGGACCCTCTTGTCGGCCAGCGACGGGAACCAGCCCGGCCGCCAGGCGTGCTCGTCCTGGTGGCGTACGTGGCCGGGGATGCCCCGCAGCGACGACAGGATCAGCGTGACGGCGAGCTCGGCGGTCGAGGTGTCGTGGATGCCGCGGCCGTTGCAGAGGGTCACGCCTTCGGGGATGTGGCCGCGGGCGGCGTCGACCCCCGCGGTGAGCAGCTGTACGACCCGGAGCGAGGTCATCTGGCTGACGACGTCGAAGATGCGCGAGCCGAGCATGTAGGGCGGCAGGTAGAAGGCCACCTCACCGACCGAGTCGGGCACCTCCACCTCGCCACCGGTGAAGCGGGTGTGGTCGAAGAGCTCGAAGCGGAGACCTGCGGGCACCTCGCCCAGCTCGGATGGGTCGAAGGGCAGCCAGACGAGGGGATCGCTCACACCGGGAGACTCTCCCATACCCCGGTAGGGGTGACCTGAATCACATCCCGTCGCTAGGGTGACCGCCATGGATCCGCTGGCCCCCGCTCACCCGACTTGGGTGATGCTCCTGATCGCCGCCGTCGCCGTCGCCGTGCTCCTCGTCCTGATCGTCAAGGTCAAGCTGCACGCCTTCATCTCGCTGGTGCTGGTCAGCGCGGTCACCGCGGTCGTGGCCGGCATCCCGGTCGCCGACGTGCCCGCGGCGATGCTGACGGGCTTCAGCGCCACACTCGGCTCGGTGGCACTGCTGGTGGCGTTCGGGGTGATGCTCGGACGGCTGCTGGAGGTGACCGGCGGCGCGCAGGTGCTCGCCGACACGCTCATCGGCGCGTTCGGCGAGAAGCGTGCCCCGCTCGCGCTCGGCGTCGCCGCACTGATCTTCGGGTTCCCGATCTTCTTCGACGCCGGCCTGGTCGTCTTCCTGCCGATCATCTTCGCGGTCGCGCGGCGCTTCGGCGGCTCGATCCTCATCTACGCCCTGCCCACCGCCGGTGCCTTCGCGGCGATGCACGCGGTCGTGCCGCCCCACCCGGGCCCGGTCGCCGCCGCCACGGAGCTCGGCGGCGACATCGGCCTCACCCTCCTGATCGGCGTGCCGGTCGCCGTCCTGGCCTGGATCCCCGGCGCCTACCTCGTCGGCACCAGGCTCGGCGCGCGATACAACCCGGAGCCGCCCAACGTCTTCGCGACCGGTGAGACGGACGACGTGTTGGAGAGCGGCGCCACTCCCCCGCCGTTCGCCACCGTCGTGCTCCTCCTGGCGCTGCCCCTCGTCCTGATCGGCCTCAACACGGTCGCCAGCACGCTGGTCGCCGCCGGGACGGTCAGCGAAGACGCCACCTGGGCCAGCGCCCTGATCCTCATCGGCCAGACCCCGATCGCGCTGCTGATCACCGTGCTCGTCGCGATCTTCGTGCTCGCGCCTGGCCGGTTCCCCATCGGTCGGGCGAGCGACATCGTCGACAAGGCGCTCGGCCCGATCTGCGCGATCATCCTGATCACCGGCGCCGGCGGGATGTTCGGCGGCGTGCTGCGCATCAGCGGGATCGGCGAGGCGCTGTCCACCTCACTCTCCGGTCTCGGGATGTCACTCATCGTGCAGGCGTTCCTGATCGCGACCCTGCTCCGGGTCGCCCAGGGCTCCGCGACCGTCGCGCTGACCACCACCGCCGGCCTGATCTCCGCGCAGGTCGCTGCTGCGGGGCTGGGCAACTTCGACATCGCCCTGCTCGTCTTCGCCATCGCGGCCGGCGCGACCGTCCTCTCCCACGTCAACGACTCCGGGTTCTGGCTGGTCAGCCGATTCTTCGGGATGGACGTCATCACCACCCTGAAGACCTGGACGGTCCTGGAGACCACCCTCGGCCTCTCGGTCTTCGTGATCGCGTCGGCGCTCTGGATCGTCGTTCCCTAGCTCCAGGGTCAGTCGGTACGCCGCACCCTGCTCTCGAGCGTCGCCAGCCCCGGCCCGGCGAGCTCGGGCAGTGCGTCTGCCCGTCCGCAGACCGCCATCAGCAGCGCCTCGCCCGGCCCGGTGACCGCCTGGCCGCTCCCGTGGGACCAGGCGAGGTCGGTGGCCACCAGACGCAGGCCGCGTACGTTGCGCCTGGCCGGCAGCGGCGGGGCCATCAGCGCGAAGTCGAGCACCGGCGCGAGCCGTTCGGCCGGCACCTCGCGCGGCCGCCCGAGCGCCCGGCGGATGTCCTGGTGATGGATGAGGCCGTCGGTCAGCCCGATCCTGGCATCGGCCATCGCCGTCGGTCCGGACGGTCGGGCATGCGCCCGCACGTAGGCGACCAGCTCGGCCGGAGCCCGGGCACCGAACTCCTCGAGCCGGCGGGCGTTCATCCGGCCGAACCGGAACCCGGCGCGCAGGAAGCGCCCGGCGAACTCGCCCAGCCCGATCTCCTCGTAGCTGATCAGGTGCGCGACGACGTCTCGCACCGTCCACCCGCTGCACAGCGAGGGCCGCTCCCAGTGCTTCGGCTCGAGCGTCTCGAGGAAGTCGGCGAGATCCTTCCGTTCGGCCGTCGCGAGCGCGGTGCGGTCCACCCCGATCACGCCTGCGCGAGAGCCCGGAATCGCTCCAGATAGATCCCCCAGGCGTCGGGTCCGGCGGCCCGGTCACGCCAGCCCTGCCACCCGGCGCCGTGCCGGTCGAGGTGCCGGTGCTCGAGGCGTACGTGGGTCTGTTCCGCTCCCACTGAGGTGAAGGTGAACTCGACCTCGCTGCACCGCGACGGATCCGGCTCGAGCTGGAAGTCGGGGGTGATGTCCCAGGAGATCACCAGCCGGTGGGGCGGTTCGACGGCGAGGACGCGCGCCCACTGACAAGTGCTGCCGTCGACACCGCGGTCGTAGACGCGACCGCCGACCCGTGGCTCCAGCACAGTCTCGGCGATCTCGACGGGGAGCATGTTGTGCTCGCGCGGCTTGATCCGGTCGAAGTCCTCGGTGAACACCTTGAAGGCGTGTTCGACCGGGACGTCGACGGTGATCTCCAGGTCCACGGAGGTCTTGTCGCGGGTGGTGCTCATGGCTGCTCCTTCTGCTCGCTGTGCTCGCTGACTCCCTCGCTCGGCGCGTGCGGACGAGCAAGCTCGCCGCCCGACCTCGCTCCGGTCGTCTCTGCCCGGTAGCTGTCCTCAGCCACCTGCTTGAACGAATGCAACGCCTGGGTCCAGTAGGTCTCCAGCTCGGCGCGCAGCTCGGCCAGGCCCTCGAGCCGGGCCTGGTAGATCCGGCGACGACCGGCCGGGGTGATCGACACCAGCCCGGCCTCGCGCAGGATCTTGAGGTGCTGGGACACCGCGGCCATGCTCACCGGCAGGGCATCGGTGATCTCGCCCACCGAGCATGGCCCGGCGGCCACCCGGGCCAGGATCTGGCGGCGGGTGGAGTCCGAGACGGCGTACCAGACATCGGTCACGTCATTTAAGGTAACGCTTAAATGACGTGACCGCAATGGTGGTCAAGGGCGTCGGCAGAGCCGTTCGTGCCAGGCCAGCGCGGTGATGTCGGTGAGCGAGGCGACCTGGTCGATCACGACGCGGAGCCGGGCGGCGTCGTCGGCCGCGTCGTGCCAGTCGTCGGCGAACTGCCGGTCGAGGTCGTCCGGTCCGGTGGCGACGAGGTGCTCGAGGAGCTCGCCGAGCAGGTTGCGCTGGCGGTCCATCTTCACGGCCCGCTCGTCGGTGCGCATCACGTAGTGCGCCGCGATCCCCTTCAGCAGCGCGATCTCCAGGCGGGTCTGCTCCGGCACCACCAGGTCCGCGCCGTAGCGGACGTAGGGACCGCCGCCGGCGGCGTACGTCGCCTCCCGCACCGCCCCGCAGAACCGGCCGATGACGTCGGAGGTCAGGTTCTTGAGCATGGCCCGGGAACGGCGAGAGGCGTCGTACGCGGCGCCCTCGGGGATCCAGCAGCCGGCGGCACTCAGATCGGCGATGGTCGATACCGCGACAGCGCGGTCGAAGCCCGGGACGTACCAGTCGGCCACGGTCGCGGCGACGCCGTCGAGGTCGAGGCGGGCGAGGTCGACCTTGCCGGCGACGATGCCGTCCTCGACGTCATGGACGGAGTAGGCGACGTCGTCGGAGAGGTCCATGATCTGCGCCTCGACGCACTGCCGCTGTCCGGCGTCCGCGGCGCGCAGCCAGGTGAAGACCGGCAGGTCGTCCTCGTAGACCCCGAACTTCGACCCCTTCCGCTCACCGAAGCCCCACGGGTACTTCGTGCACGCGTCCAGCGTCGCCCGGGTCAGGTTGAGCCCGACCGAGCGCCCGTCGGCGTCGAAGGTCTTCGCCTCCAGGCGAGTCAGGATGCGCAGCGTCTGGGCGTTGCCCTCGAACCCACCGATCCCCTTCGCCTGCTCGGCGAGCACGTTCTCGCCGTTGTGCCCGAACGGCGGGTGCCCGAGGTCGTGCGCGAGGGCCGCGGTCTCGGCGATGTCGGGCTGCGGCGAGTCCGGGCCGTTCAGGGCGCGCGACAAGTCCCGCGCGACCTGGGCCACCTCGAGCGAGTGGGTCAGCCGGTTGCGTACGAAATCGTCGGCCTGCGGGCCCACGACCTGAGTCTTCGCCGCCAGCCTCCGAGTCGAGGCGGCATGCACCACGCGGGCGCGGTCGCGCTCGAACTGCGTACGCTCCGGCGCGACCACCCGCTTGGGCGGCTCGGCGACGATCCGCTCGCGGTCGGCGGCCCCATATAGCTCCACATCCAGGAGGCTATCGGCTACAACGGGATCGCCGTGGTCAGCACCCCGATGGCCAGCATCGTGAGCGACACCGCGGCTGCGCGCCACAGCACCTTCTTGTGGTGATCGGCGAGGGGCACCCGCGCCAAGGTCACCAGCAGCAGGATGGCCGGCACGAGCGGGCTCTGCATGTGGAAGGTCTGACCGGTGATCGAGGCGCGCGCCATCTCCTCCGGAGCGATGCCGTAGGTCGACGCCGCCTCGGAGAGCACCGGGAGGACGCCGAAGTAGAAGGCGTCGTTGCTCATGAAGAAGGTGAACGGCAGGCTGAGTACGCCGGCGATCACCGCCATGTGCGGGCCCAGCGCGGGCGGGATGATGTCGATCAGCCATCGCGCCATCGCCTCGACCATGCCGGTGCCCTGGAACACTCCGGTCAGCACGGCCGCGGCGAACACCATCGCCACCACGGACACGATGCTCGGCGCATGCCGGGTGATCGCCTCCTGCTGCTCCTTGACCTGCGGGAAGTTGACGACCAGCGCGATGGCCGCGGCGACCATGAAGAGCACCAGGATCGGCAGGATGTCGAGCACGAGGACGACCAGCAGCGTGGCGGTCAGGAGCGCGTTGAACCAGAACAGCCCCGGTCGCAGCGTCGAGCGCTTCGGGTCGAGCCCGTCCGCGAACCAGTCCGCGTCCTCGTTCTCCTCGTCGTGGCCCGAGCCGCGGCCCGAGTCGCCTCCCGCACCAGCCGTGACCGAGGCGGGGACACCGGCGCCGACCAGCACGCTCGCCTCGGTCGTCTGGGTCATCTCGGTCAGCTCCAGCGACCCGATCCGGCGGCGCTCGAGGTATCCCAGGTGCACGGCGAAGACCAGCACGACAGCCAGACCCGCGATCATCGACGGGATCATCGGCACGAACACGTCGGACGGGGAGACACCGAGCGAAGCAGCGGCGCGGGCCGTCGGACCGCCCCACGGAAGGATGTTCATCGCGCCGTTGGCGAGGCCGGCCACGACGGTGAGCACGACCGGGCTCACCCCGAGCTTCAGGTAGAGCGGGAGCAGCGCGGAGGTCACGATGATGAACGTGGTCGACCCGTCGCCGTCGAGCGAGACGACCATCGCGAGGACAGCGGTCCCGACGACCAGACGCATCGGGTCGTAGCCGACCATTCGCAGGATCAGCTTGACCAGCGGGTCGAACAGGCCGACGTCGATCATGATCCCGAAGAAGATGATCGCGAAGAACAGCATCGCTGCGGTCGGCGCGAGCTCCTTGACCGCGTCGACGATCATGTCGCCGATGCCCAGCCCGGCGCCCGCGGCGATGCCGAACGCCACCGGCACCGCGATGAGGCCGACGACCGGGGTCGCCCGTCTGGACATGATCAGGAACATGAAGAGGGCGACCATCATGAAGCCGAGTGCTACGAGCATTGCCGATCCTGGTTCTCTACGCCGTGTGCTGACCGTCACGTGGTGACACCCGAGACTGTGGGTGACGCGCACCACAGGTCAACGTTGCCGTCGTAACGGACGTTGTGGTCGTTGCGGTCAAGCGCGAAAACGGCCCTCAGGGCAGCAGGATCGCGAAGTCCTCCGCGTTGAAACCGGCCGTCGACATGACGTCGTCGAGCGTGATCCCCGAGAGCTCGTCGAGGACGGCGCGGGCCACTCGGCGGTCGAGGTCGACGAGGACACCCTGGATGTTGGCGCCCACCGCGCAGGCGGGGTTGGGGCCATGGATGCCGAGGACCTGATCGTCGCCCTGCAGCACCTGCCACACCTGGGCGAGGTTCACCGTCTTGGGGTCGACCGCCAGCTCCCATCCCCCGTGGGCGCCGGGACGGGAGCGAACCAGACCGGCCGTACGCAGCGGACCGAGCACCTTGCGCACATGGACCGGGTTGACCGCGGTGCTGCCGGCGAGCTCGTCGGAGCTGACGGGGGTCGTGCGGCCGGCGGCAGCGCACGAGGCGAGGTACGTCAGGACATGGACGGCCACCGCGAAACGGGTGTTCGTCGGGGCGGCCATACCCCCATCTTGCCTTATTGCCATCGGTATGACTACATTTATAAAACCGTCACCGCCGTGACTACAGTTACGGCACTACCGATAGGACTCCCATGACCATCGCCATCACCGGTGCCTCCGGCCAGCTCGGCCGCCTCGTCGCCGACCAGCTCCTCACGACCGTCGACCCCGCCGAGGTCGTGCTCCTCACCCGCGACCCCGCCAAGCTCGCCGACTACGCCGAGCGCGGTGCCGACGTCCGTGCCGCCGACTTCAGCAAGCCCGACGAGCTGGCCGAGGCTTTCGCCGGCGTCGAGCGCGTACTGCTGATCTCGACCGACGCCGTCGGCGCCCGCGTCGAGGGACACCTCGCCGCGATCGACGCGGCCGTCAAGGCGGGAGTGCGCCACATGGCCTACACCTCGGTCTCCGGGCCGACCGCGGACAACCCTGCCGGCGTCGTCGCCGACCACGCCGCCACCGAGGACGCGCTGCGCGAGAGCGGCCTGGCCTGGACCATGCTTCGCAACAACCTCTACGCCGACATGCAGGTCGACTCCGTCGCCCAGGCCGCCGCGACCGGGCAGCTGGTCACCAACACCGGCGACGGCGGCGCGGCCTACGTCACCCGGGCCGACTGCGCGGCCGTCGCCGCCGGGGTCCTGACGGGCGAGGGACACGAGGGCAAGGCGTACGACGTCACCGGCCCGCACGCCTACACCGCGGCCGATCTGGCCGAGCTCGCCACCGAGAAGGCCGGCAAGCCGGTCGAGGTCGTCCAGGTCGACGACGACGCCTACACCGCCGGCCTGGTCTCCGCCGGGCTCCCGGACTTCATCGCCCCGCTGCTCACCTCGTTCGGCACCGCGACCCGGCTCGGCAAGCTCGCCACCGTCACCGACGTCGTCGAGCAGGTCGGTGGCCGCAAGCCCACCCCTCTGAGCGCGCTGGTCTGATCTCGCCTTGGCGGCCCGGCGTAGATTTGGGGTGACTGACCGGACCTGAGGCCTCCATCCGGACACCGCTTTATGCCGGTCGAGAGGCGGGCATCATGGCCGGCATCGTCCTTCGCGTAAGACTCATCGGCGGTGACAGCATGGACGTCATCTACGACGACGTCGAGACGGCGAGCGAGGCCGAGGCGATCGACCACCTCGCCACCGTGCTGTCGAGCGACACCGGCGTCATCCGCTGTCGGCACGGCGACCGACTGCTGCTGTTGTACGCGCGCGGGATCTCCACGGTGGAAGTAGCGCCACGAGGCGCGGTCCTCTGAGCCGCCAAGCCCGCCGAGTCGGCTTGTCCTGACCAGAAATCCCGCCGAGTCGGCGCGTCAAGACGCGCCGACTCGGCGATCTAGTTGACGGCCACGTGCACGTGGTCGTAGTGGTTGGCCGTCGGGTCGCCGCGGTCCTCCATCGGGCGCCAGCCCTCGTCGGCTCGGACCGGGGTCCAGATGCGCTGGTACCAGATGATGTCGTAGATGTTCAGCGCTGTGGCGTGCTCCTGGACGTAGGCGGCGATGGCGTCGCCGAGCTCCTTGTCGTCGGTCATGAAGTCGAGTGCCTTGCCGCTGATGTGCTCGCCGTGCGGGTCGTAGCCGTAGGTGGTGCCGGAAGCGACCGCGGGGAACGCGTTGCAGACGGCGCGGTAGAGGTCGACCGCGTCGGAGACCAGGCCGTCCTCGACCGAGGAGTCGCCGCAGGCGGAGAAGTCCAGGCCCGCCGGGGCGTCCTCCGACGGCGTCGGGGAGGGCGTCGGGGTCGGCGTGGGAGTGGGCTCGGGCGGGGGTTCAGGCTTGGTCTTGCCGAGGTTGCCCTCGGGGATCCACACCGGGTTGCCCTCCAGGACGATCTCCTGGCGGCCACCCTCGTCGCGGCCGGTGTAGTAGACCGCGCGCCCGAGCTTCAGCTCGCCGAGCTCCTTGGCGCGCTTTCCGTAGGAGGCGTAGACAGTGACGTCGTCCTGTACGTAGCGCAGCACCGCCTTCTGGGCACCGCCGCTGACCGACGTCGGCCGCTCGATCAGCGACTCGATCGTGGCGACCTCGCTCAGCGCGTTGGTCGCCGCCTCTCCCCCACGCTCGCCACTGCGGCTGACCGTCGTCTCCCGGCCGGAGACCTCGCGGCGGTCGTTCGACATCCGGGTGTCCTCCCGGGTCGTCGGCAGCGCCGGGATCTTCGCCTTCGCCTCGGCCTCCGCCTCGATGCGCCGATCGGCCAGTGACGGCAGCCGGAGTCCGGACTTCTCCTCCACCTCGGAGATCACGACGCCGGGGTTCGCCGCGGCCGCCCCGGCGGCCATCGCACCGCTGGTCGCGAACGTGACGATCCCTGCGGTCGCCACGGCATTCTTGGTTCTACGGACAGCTCGATAATCGCCTCTGTGGCTGGTGGCCACTGCGCAATCCTTCGCTCGACAATGTGGGGGTATCGCCCGAGAACGCCCTTCGCCACTTCCGCTGAAGCTGGGTCGTGAGCCCGGGCACAGCGCCTGAGTCAAGCACACACCTGCGGGGGTATCCCACGATGGGTCGGAGACTTTTGCGAAGTTGTTGATCTTCCGACGGACCGAAAACGCAGGTCGGCCCGGGCTTCGAGAGCCCGGGCCGACCTGCGTTTTCGAGGCCAGTCGCGTCAGTTCGTGGAGACGTGCACGTGGTCGTAGTGGTTGGCGGTGGTGGACCCGCGGTCCTCCATGTAGCGCCAACCCTCCGAGGCACGCACCGGCGTCCAGATCCGCTGGTACCAGATGATGTCGTAGAGGTTGAGCTCTGCGGCGTGCTGCTGCAGGTAGGCGGCGATCGAGTCGCCGAGCGCCTTGTCGGAGAGCATGAAGTCGAGCGCCTTGCCCGAGGAGTGCTCCCCGTGTCCGTCCCAGCCGCCGACGGTCATGGAGGCGACCTCGGGGAAGGCGTTGCAGACCGCGCGGTAGACGGTGACCGCGTCGGCGACCAGACCGCTCTCGACCGCGGGGTCACCGCACGCGGCAGTGCTGACCCCGGCTGCGACACCGGTCTCCTCGGGCTTCTCGTCGACGAGGTGACCGGCGGTCACCCAGGCGACCTCACCGTCGACGAGGATCTCGTCGCGGCCGGACTCGGTGCGACCGGTCGCGTAGACCAGCTCGCCGGCTTCGATCTCACCGGACTGGGTGGCGTGCTTGCCGTAGGCGGACCAGAGGTTGAGCGTCTCCTCGGTCCAGCGCTTGACTGCCTTGGCGGTGCCGGTCTCGACCTGCTCGGGGCCCTTGGTCAGGGTCTCGACCGAGGAGACCGACTCGCGGTCGCCTCCGTCACGGCTGACGACGGTCTCGCGACGGTCGCCGGCGACGCGCGCGTCGTCACGGGTGCTCGGCACGTTGGCCTTGGACGAGGAGACGGATGCGCCTGCGTTCTTGGCGATCAGGGAGGAGGTTGGCTCCGCGAAAGCGGCTCCGGCGCCGACTGCGGCGCCTGTCGCGAGAACCGCGACCCCTGCGCTGACAACTATGGATTTGGTCTTACGGACGGCCCGAGTGTCGCCTCTGTGGCTGCCGGCCACACGCAATCCTTTGCTCGACTACATGGTCTGTGCCCGAGTTTTTCCCACGGTTTCAACGGATGAAACCCGTCGAGGGTTGTGCTGGTGGGGGCTCGGCACGGCAATGAGTACAACACACACGACAGGGGGTATTCCAATTCCCTTACCGAGTTTTTGCGTAGTCTTGTACCTGTCGAGCGACTGATTCCGAAGGCTGAAAACGCCCCTCAGGACCCATCCGAACGGGCCCCGGAGCCTCAGCCGCCGGAGGTCTCCGACACGTTCTCGGCGAACCCGCAGCCGCGTCCGTCGGCGTCGTCGAGCCACCCCTCCGGAAGGACCACCTTGTCCCGCGGCGCACCCTGCCGCCCACGCGGCGCACCCAGCTGTGACGAGGGGAAAGGCTCGTTCCGGTCGAGCTTG
Source organism: Nocardioides sp. NBC_00850 (assembly GCF_045207335.1). NCBI lineage: Bacteria > Bacillati > Actinomycetota > Actinomycetes > Propionibacteriales > Nocardioidaceae > Nocardioides > Nocardioides sp. NBC_00850. Next base: position 2,701,785 of record NZ_CP108845.1, on the reverse strand, counting down.
GCGAGCATCTCGTCGAGGTCCTGGAGGCTGTTCACCAGGCCGAGGGTCCGGCGCAGCTCACCACCGGCGCCGAAGCCCTTGAGGTACCACGCGATGTGCTTGCGGATCTCCTTGCAGCCGCGCTCCTCGCCCATGTGCTCGCAGAGCAGCTCGGCGTGGCGCCGCATGATGTCGGTCACTTCGCCGAGATTCGGCAGGACGTTGACCGTCTCACCGGCGAAAGCGGCCGCCAGGTCGCGAAAGAGCCAGGGACGTCCGAGGCAGCCGCGGCCGATGACGACACCGTCCACACCGGTCTCCTCGACCATCCGGATCGCGTCGGCCGCCTCCCAGATGTCGCCGTTGCCGAGCACCGGGATGTCGACCGAGGCCTTGAGCTCGGCGATCGCGTCCCAGTCGGCGGTGCCGGAGTACGCCTGGGCGACCGTACGCCCGTGCAGCGCGATCGCGGCGGCGCCGCTCTCCTGGGCGATCCGGCCGGCGTCCATGTAGGTCAGGTGGGCGTCGTCGATGCCCTTGCGGGTCTTCATCGTCACCGGTACGCCGTAGGGCTCCGCCGCGCGTACGGCGTGCTCCAGGATCTCGCCGAGCAGACCGCGCTTGTACGGAAGGGCTCCCCCACCGCCCTTGCGGGTCACCTTGGGCACCGGGCAGCCGAAGTTGAGGTCGACGTGCGCCACCCCGTATTCGGCACAGAGGATCTCGGTCGCCTTGCCGACGTAGACCGGGTCGGTTCCGTAGAGCTGCACGCTGCGTACGGTCTCGGCCTCGTCGAAGACGAGCATGTCCTTGGTGTGCTGGTCGCCCTCGACCAGGCCGCGGGAGGTGATCATCTCGCAGACGTAGAGGCCGGCACCCTGCTCGGCGCACAGGCGCCGGAAGGCGGCGTTGGTGACACCGGCCATCGGCGCGAGCACCACAGGGGTGTCGACGGTCAGGCTGCCGAGCTTCAGGGGGCCAGGGAGGGACATGCCTTCCATTGTCCGGCCAGCGGCGCGCCGTACGAAATCAAGCGGTCGGCGTCAAGAAGTCGGCGAGGCGGACGGGGAGCCGGAGGGCTTCGGCGCCACGTACGGCGTCGGCTCGCTCTCCCAGGTGATCGGGTCGAACTCCTCGTAGGGCCGGAAGCTCACGCCGACGAGCTTGCCCTGGTCGGGGACGAGCATGACCAGGCAGGCGTTGACGCTGGCGCCGGGCGCGAACGGCTTGGGGAAGGTCTTGCCGCCGCAGGGCTTGAACGGCTCCTTGAACGCGGCCGCCTCGACCAGGTTGCCATCGTCGTCGAGGCCCCACAGCGGTACGTCGTAGCCACCGAGGTCGGTCTTGCCGTCGTTCTTGACGGTGGCGCGTACGAAGTAGGGAGCGCGGGCCAGCGTCGCCTCGTCGAGCTTCCACCCGGAGAAGGTCTGCTTGTAGGAGGTCGACTCGAGCTTGGTGACGGTGATCGAGAGCTTGCCGTCGACACCCTCCTTGGGCGCCCACTCGACCGTCGCGGTCTCACCGAGCTCGCGGTCGGCACCGGGCTCGGTGAGCGCCCCGGCGGAGGGCGAGGCCGACGCCGAGGGCGATGCGGAGGACGAGGCGGATGCGCTCCCGGACGGCTTGGGCGCGTTCGTCCTCGGCGCGGTGCCGCTGCACCCCATCACTGACATGGCCATGACCGCACCCGTGACGGATGCGGCGAGTACGGACCCCGCTCGTTGCATGGGGACATCCTGCCGCACGCCTCTCGAGATCGCGCAGCAGGACGCCCCCTGCAAGGTTTACGAGGTGGTAACGGCCCGGCGGTGAAGTACTGCCTCAGGCGCCGATCAGACGCTCGGCGAAGTAGCGGCTCACGCCCTCGAGCGGGATCCGCTCCTGCTTCATGGTGTCGCGCTCGCGGATGGTGACCGCGTTGTCCTCGAGGGTGTCGAAGTCGACGGTGACGCAGTACGGCGTACCGATCTCGTCCTGGCGGCGGTAGCGCTTGCCGATCGACTGGGAGTCGTCGAAGTCGACGGCCCAATTGGCGCGCAGCTCGGCCGAGAGCGCCTTCGCCTTCGGCGAGAGCGCCTCGTTGCGGCTGAGCGGGAGCACGGCGATCTTGACCGGTGCGACCCGGTGGTCGAGACGGAGCACGACCCGCTTGTCGACACCGCCCTTGGCGTTGGGGGCCTCCTCCTCGGCGTACGCGTCGACGAGGAAGGTCATCAGCGCGCGGGTCAGACCGGCCGCGGGCTCGATGACGTAGGGCAGGTAGCGCTCGTTGTTGGCCTGGTCGAAGTACTGCAGGTCCTGGCCCGAGTGCTTCATGTGGGTGCCGAGGTCGAAGTCGGTGCGGTTCGCGACGCCCTCGAGCTCACCCCACTCGGAGCCGGGGAAGTTGAAGCGGTACTCGATGTCGACGGTGCGCTTGGAGTAGTGGCTCAGCTTCTCCTTGGCGTGCTCGTAGTGGCGCAGGTTGTCGGGGTTGATGCCGAGGTCGGTGTACCACCGGGTGCGCTCGTCGATCCAGTACTGGTGCCACTCCTCGTCCTCGCCCGGCTTGACGAAGAACTCCATCTCCATCTGCTCGAACTCGCGGGTGCGGAAGATGAAGTTGCCCGGCGTGATCTCGTTGCGGAAGCTCTTGCCGGTCTGGGCGATGCCGAACGGGGGCTTCTGGCGGGTCGAGGTGACCACGTTGGCGAAGTTCACGAAGATGCCCTGCGCGGTCTCGGGACGCAGGTAGTGCAGGCCCGACTCGTCCTCGAGGACACCGAGGTGGGTCTTGAGCATGCCGGAGAACTCACGCGGCTCGGTCCAGGCGCCACGGGTGCCGCAGTTCGGGCAGGCGACGACATCGTTGATGACGACGGTGTCGGGGTCGTCGATGCCCTTCTTCTCCGCGTACTCCTCCTGGAGGTGGTCGAAGCGGTAGCGCTTGTGGCAGGACTGGCACTCGACCAGCGGGTCGTTGAAGGTCTCGACGTGGCCGGAGGCGACCCAGGTCTGGCGCGGCAGGATGATGCTCGAGTCGAGGCCGACGACGTCGTCGCGCTGCTGGACCATCGCCTTCCACCACTGGCGCTTGATGTTCTCCTTGAGCTCGACACCGAGGGGGCCGTAGTCCCAGGCACTCCGGGTGCCGCCGTAGATCTCGCCGCTGGGGAAGACGAATCCGCGCCGCTTGGCGAGGGAGACGACGAGGTCAAGGGTCGATGCTGGCGGCTTTGCCACGATGAATGCTCTCTGCTCGAGGTGAGCCCGGCCGGCTGCCGGGCCTGGTGTTGAGGGGGATGTCTACAGCGACAGGGAAATCCTATCCGTGGTGTCATCTTGTTATGTACGCCGCCCGCGGGGCCAATTCGCTCGGCTGCTCGGGCATCTGCCGATAGCGTCGCTGAGCATGGAGTCGAACGCGCGTCGTCTGTGGAAGCTGCTCGAGCCGATCCATGCGGTGGGTTACTTCTCACCCGAACCGATCGCCCTGCTCAAGGAGGCCGGCTACCGCGGCTACTGGATGGGCTACTTCGCCGCTCGGTCCGCTCCGCTGGGGGCGGTTCCGGCCGAGGTCGTCCATGCCGTCTTCTACAACTTCGCCTTCTCGCACGTCTCCCGGGCACTTCCCGACGCTTGGACGTACGCTCCGCCCGAGGCCGCGCACGAGGCCCGCCGCACCGGCGCCGTCGCCGCGCTCCGCCGTCACCTCGGCCCACTCGCCGATGACGTCACCCGGGCTGCCTCGCTCGCCTCACGAGCCGCTCTCGGCGCACCCTCGGAGGGACGGGCCCTGTACGCCGCGCTGCGCTCGCTCCCCGTCTCCGACGACCCGCTGACCCTCCTATGGGATTCGGCGACTCTGCTGCGCGAACACCGCGGCGACGGTCACGTCGCGACCCTGCTGGCTGCCGGGATCGGGGGCCGCGAGTCGCACGTCTTCCACGCCCTCGCCAACGGCACCTCCCCGTCGGTCTACGCCACCTCCCGCAACATCCACGAGACCGAGTGGGACACCCTCGTCTCCGGGCTGCAATCCCGCGGGCTCGTCACCGACGACGGCCAGTCCCTCACCGATGCCGGCCGGGAGACCAAGGCCGGGATCGAGTCGACGACCGATGCGCTTGCTGCCACGGCGTACGCGACCCTGGAGCCTGCCGAGATCGACGAGCTCATCGCGCTGCTGCGACCACTGGCCAAGGCTGTGGTCGCCTCCGGCGAGATCCCCGGCCAGTCACCGATGGGCCTGAACCTCGACGACCTCGACCGATGAGTGACCTCGACCCTCGCCTCCTCCCCGTCCTCGGCCTGGCCGAGGAGGCCGCCGCGCGCCCGGGCACCGAAGCCGACCTGGAGACCCTCCAGGAGATCTTCGCCGAGGCGGCGATGCTGCTCGACCTCGGCAACGTCCTCGAGGGCCTCGACGAGCACGACGCTCGCGGCGTCGTCGACGGCCTCTGCCGTGACCTCTTGACCGAGGATCCCTCGCAGAGCATCCGCGCCCACGCCGAGTCCGTCCTCCAGGACGACTCGTCCCACGACCCTGACGGCGTTGCCGTGGCGTACCGGATGGCGGCGTACGCGCTGCAGCTTTGACCTAGCCGCCCGATCGTCTCTCGGCGTAGAGCCCAAGGGCGTCGGCGAAGTCGTGCTCGGTGAAGTCGGGCCAGAGCTTCTCGCTGACGATGATCTCGGCGTTCGAGGTCTGCCAGGGGAAGAAGCCGGAGAGGCGCTGCTCGCCGCTGGTGCGGATGACGAGGTCGATCTCCTTGACCGGGCCGCCGGGCAGCGCTGCCGTGATCGCCCGCTCGTCGATCTTCGTGACGCCAGCGGCGATCGCGCGGCGGATGCCTTCGACGATGTCACCGTGCGGGTCGTAGCCGATCGCCATCGTCAGGTGGGCCGGGCGGTCGGCGGTCTCCCGCTCGGCCGCGCGCAACGCCTCGGCGGCGGCGACGGGCAGCAGGGAGAGATCGCCGGAGACGTGCAGGGCCCAGCGGTCGCTGCGTACGACTGTCTGCGGGAGCTTGTCGGCGAGGATGCCGAACAGGTGGTCGACCTGCGACTTCGGGCGCTTCCGGATGTTGTCGGCGGAGAGGACGTAGGAGGTGAGGTGGTCGATCCGCCACCGGGTGCACCAGCCCAGCAGGTCCTCGACATGGTCGGCGCCGACATCGTGCCCGGCGCCCGGGTTCGCGAATCCTGCCTTCTTCGCCCAGCGGCGGTTGCCGTCCATCACCACGCCGACATGGGTGGGCAGCATCAGCGGCTCGGGTCGTTGAGGGAGAGGATCTGGCGGCGCTCGGTGTCAGTCAGGTCGGAGGCAGCGAGGACCTTCTGGATCACGTCGGACTTGCGGGCGATGTAGGTGTCGATGTCCATGTCCGGTTCGGCGGCCAGCGCCAGCTTCACCGCTGCGTACTCGTCGCGAAGGTCGTCGCGGCGGCGCAGGACGTCGCGGACGGCGAGATGGTTGCGTACGTTGAGCGTCCCGGCGGCGCAGACGTAGACGTGGCGTCTCGGATCCTCGTCGGGGGCGAAGAACGCCTCGCGGCCGGCGACGCCGAGATCGCCGCGGTGGACGTAGCCGATGCGTACGAGCGCGGCGACCGCGGCGGAGACGTCCTCCGGCGCGACGATCACGTCGATGTCGAGGATGGGCTTCGCGGCGAGACCCGGCACCGAGGTCGAGCCGACGTGCTCGACGCTCGCGGCCGGGCCGTCAGCCAGCGCGCCGCTCAGTACCGCTGCAACCTTCTCGAACCGGTCCTGCCACGACGGGTCGTACGCCACTACATCGATGCTCACAGGAACCAGAGTCTCTCAGGTCGGCTCAGACTTCGGCGGCAAATGGACGGGGCCGGAGGCGGAGGCCGGTGACGAACCCGCGACGGCGTCGGAGAGCGCGAGGACGAGCACCGCCGGGGTCGCGGCGACGACCAGGACCGCGGCGGTGACCGCTGGGCTCCCGGACAGCCCGAAGAGGAGCCAGGCCAGCCAGGTGGCTCCGGCGGTGAGGAACACCAGGACCGCAGCGCCGGCGAGGACTCCCTTGAGGCCACCCACGACACGGGCGGCGAGCGCCGCGGGCGCGGCGATGGCCGTACAGAGCGCCCCGACGGCAGCACCGAGCAGGACGAGCACCGGCCCCGCGAGCGGTCCGCCCATCCCCTGGTCGCCGGTCACGGATGCGACCAGGAGACCGACGTAGACCAACCCGGCGAGCACCGGGTAGGCGAGCCCGACGAGCACCATGGTGACGACGAAGGAGGCGGTACGAAAAGCGGTCGAGGGCAGGCTCATGCGCTCATGATGCCCGGCACCGTCGCGCGCTGCCGCGGATGTTGGCCCTTCGTTGACGAACCGTCGTCAGACGCGCCCGCGGACCATCCCGATGAGGCGGTCCAGGACCTCCTCGGGGGCGACCTGGACACCGTTGTGGAGGTGGGCGTTGGTGACCCACGGGCGGAGGGTGGGGACCAGTTCGGCGGTGGCGAGGGAGTGCTCACGCAGGACGTAGGGGTCGTCGTAGTAGACCGCCGCGGCGCACGGGACGTCGACGGCGGCGAGCGCGCTCGGGTTGTAGAGGCTCGGCCACTCGCGCTCGGCCAGCAGGTCCGCCGTCTCCGCGAAGGGAGCCAGCAGCGGGTCCTCGGTCAGGTGCCACGGGAAGAGGTGCTCGGCGGTGAAGAGGGTCGGATCCTCGTACGCCGCGGGCTGGACACGCGCGGAGGCCCAGCGGGTCGCCTGGGCATCGGCGTAGCAGGCCTCGTGGACGAGTACGTAGAGCGGCGAGTGGCCGCTGAAGGGCAGCAGCGACGCGACCTCGTGACCGAAGCCGAGTCCGGCCGGATCGCGCTCGAGAAGGTAGTGGATCTGCTCGGAGCCGCCGGTCATGCCGAGCCGGTTGCCGAGGGACCGTGCCTGGCGGGCGGAGAGCAGGCCGCCGTGCGGGAGCCGGATCTCACCGGCGTCGCAGCGCTCGATCAGCGCCCGCATCCGGTCGCGGTCCCGGGGAAACCTGGCGTAGTGGCGCTCGGTGAGCTCGATGGTGCGGGCGAAGGTCGCGGCGTAGATCTCGTCGACGGGCAACCCGACCGGCGGCACTCCCCCGGTGAACATCACCTCGCGCAGCGACTCGGGATGGGCCGAGAGGTAGCGCAGCGAGCAGAAGCCTCCGAAGGACTGGCCCAGGAGCGACCAGCGCTCGATCCCCAGGGACGAGCGGAGGAGCTCGGCGTCCTCGACGATCGAGTCGGCGCGGAAGTGGGCCAGGTAGTCGGCCTGCTCCTGCGGGCTCATCCCGGTCATCGCGGTGAGCGGTGTCGACCGTCCGGTGCCCCGCTGGTCGAGGAGGATCAGCCGATAGTCCTCCAGCGCTCGCTCGAGCCATCCCGGCGCCATCGGGAGGTCGATCGGGCGCGGGCTCTCCCCGCCCGGGCCGCCCTGGAGGAAGAGCAGCGCGTCGCGGTCGTCGCGATCGCCCGGACGACGCACCTCGCGGGCGAAGACGGTCAGCGTCTCCGGCCCGCCGCCGCGATGGTCGAGGGGCACCTCGATCTCGTGCTCGATCAGGACCAGTCCGGGGATCGTCTCGGTGTGCACCAGCCGATCCTATGCCGATCCTATGCCGGTCAGATGGACGGCGACGTTGCGGTACGGCCCGGCAGAACCTAACCTGAACACCGTTCAACTGAACGTTGTTCAGGTAGCCATCCCGAGGAGACTCCCGCATGACGACAGCCTTCGACCAGCTTGCCGACCGGATCCTGTCCGGCGGGGCCGCCACCGCGGAGGACGCGGTGGCCGTGCTGCGTACGCCCGACGCGGAGCTGATGGGCGTCGTCGCCGCGGCGGGGCGACTGCGGCGCGAGCACTTCGGCAACACCGTGAAGGTGAACTACCTGGTCAACCTCAAGTCGGGCCTCTGCCCGGAGAACTGCAACTACTGCAGCCAGGCGCTGGGCTCGCAGGCGCCGGTCCTGAAGTACTCCTGGCTCTCCAAGGACGAGACCCTCGAGCAGGCCGGCGCCGGGCTGCGCGGTGGCGCCACCCGCGTCTGCATGGTCTCCTCGGGCCGCGGACCCTCCGAGCGCGACATCGACAAGGTCGTCGAGATGACCTCCGCTCTGAAGGACGCGCACGAGGGCGTCGAGGTCTGCGCCTGTCTCGGGCTGCTCAAGGGCGGCCAGGCCGAGCGGCTCAAAGCAGCCGGGGTGGATGCGTACAACCACAACATCAACACCGCCGAGTCCAACCACGACAACATCGTCCAGACCCACACCTACGAGGACCGCGTCGACACCATCGGCAAGGCCAAGGACGCCGGCCTCTCGCCGTGCTCGGGCCTCATCGCGGGCCTGGGCGAGACCGACGAGCAGCTCGTCGAGGCCCTCTTCGCGCTCAAGGAGCTCGACGCCGACTCGATCCCGGTGAACTTCCTGATGCCGTTCGACGGGACACCGTACGAGAACACCTGGGAGCTCTCCCCCACCCGCTGCGTGAAGATCCTGGCGATGGCGCGCTTCGTCTGCCCGGACAAGGAGATCCGGATCGCGGGCGGGCGCGAGATGCACCTGCGCTCGCTGCAGGCCACGGCGCTGCAGATCGCCAACTCGCTCTTCCTCGGCGACTACCTGACCTCCGAGGGTCAGGACGCGCTGGCCGACCTGGAGATGCTGCGCGACAACGGCTTCGTCATCCTCGGCATGGACGAGAGTGCGTTCGACGAGCTCGTCGAGGAGCACCGCACCAAGGCTGCCGGTCGCGTCGCGGGCGGTGGCTGCGGCAGCAGCTGTGGCGACGGTTGCGGCTCTGCCTCTGGCGGGGCCTGCGGTGGCCACGACGAGCAGGACGGCCCGGTGATCCGGCGCCGCGGAGCGGGGACCGATGTCGCTGCCAATGCTTGATCTGGGCGTTGACAGGCGCCACGATCTGCTCGCCTTCGACCGCGAGCACATCTGGCACCCCTACACCTCGATGACCGACCCGGCGCCGGTGCGGCTCGTCACCGGCGCCGAGGGCGTACGCCTCCACCTCGACGACGGCGGCGAGCGCCTCGAGGTCGTCGACGCGATGTCGTCGTGGTGGTCTGCGGTCCACGGCTACCGGGTGCCCGAGCTGGACGCCGCGCTCGCCGAGCAGGCCGGCCGGATGGCGCACGTGATGTTCGGCGGCCTGACCCACGCTCCGGCGATCGACCTCGCCGAGCGGCTCGTCTCGATCACCCCGGACCCCCTCCAGCACGTCTTCCTCGCCGACTCCGGTTCGGTGAGCGTCGAGGTGGCGATCAAGATGGCACTGCAGAGCCAGCGCGGCCGCGGGCGGCCGGAGCGTACGCGGCTGCTGACCGTGCGCGGCGGCTACCACGGCGACACCTTCGGGTGCATGAGCACGTGCGACCCGGTCGGCGGGATGCACTCGATGTTCACCGAGATGCTCGCGCCGCAGGTCTTCGCGGAGCGCCCGCCGGCGCCGGGTGGTGACGTGGAGGCGTGGGCCGAAGGCGTACGCCTGGTTGCCGAGGCCCACGCTCACGAGCTGGCGGGGATCATCGTCGAGCCGCGGCTCCAGGGCGCGGGCGGGATGTGGGTCTACGACGACCGCTGCCTGGTCGTGCTCCGCGAGATCGCCGACGAGCACGGACTGGTGCTGATCTTCGACGAGATCGCCACCGGCCTCGGCCGCACCGGCGACCTCTTCGTGTCCTCGCTGGTCACCCCCGACATCCTCTGTCTCGGCAAGGCGCTCACCGGCGGCTACATGACCCTGGCCGCGGTGCTGACCACCACCGAGGTCGCGCACGCGATCTCCCGGAGCGAGTCGGGCGTACTCATGCATGGGCCGACCTTCATGGGCAACCCGCTCGCCTGCGCGGTGGCGCTGGCCTCGCTCGACCTGCTGGCCGCCCGCGGCTGGGAGCAGGACGTACGCCGGGTCTCCGCCGGGCTCTCGATGGGCCTCCCCCCTCTCACCGCCGTGCCCGGCGTCAGCCAGGTCCGCGTCCTCGGCGCCGTCGGCGTGGTCCAGCTCGACCATCCGGTCGATGTCGCCAAGGCCACCGACGCCGCGCTGCGCGAGGGCGTCTGGATCCGGCCGTTCCGCGACCTGATCTACACGATGCCTCCCTATATCACCGGCGAGGACGACCTCGCCCGCATCTGCCGCGCCGTCGCCGCAGCCGCGGAGGTGGCCTGATGGTCAGGATCTCGCTGGTCGAGCCGCCGGAGCCGCTAGGCGGAGGCGTGTCGAGACCAACACAGTCCTCATCGAGCGCGACAGCGAACCGTGTTGGTCTCGACACGCTCGCTAGCGCTCGCGGCTCGACCGACGGAGGCCGATCGGTGATGTGGGATGACTGGATTGCTGAGGCCTCTGCGGCGCGAGAGGAGGCCGGGCTGACCCGGCGGCTGCAGCCGCGCGGGCCTGATGACAGCGTCGTCGATCTGGCCGGCAACGACTATCTCGGCCTGTCCGGCCATCCGGACGTACGCCGCGCCGCGGCCGACGCGGCGATGCTCTGGGGCGGCGGCGCGGGTGCGTCTCGGCTGGTCACGGGCACCTTGACCCTGCACGGCGACCTGGAGGCCGAGCTCGCCGACTGGCTCGGTCAGCCTGGCGCGCTGGCGTTCTCGACCGGCTACCACGCCAACCTCTCGGTCGTCGGCGCACTGGCCGACCGGACCGCCCACGTCGTCTCGGACGCGCACATCCATGCGTCGCTGATCGACGCCGTACGGCTCTCCCGGGCACAGCTGACTGTCGTGCCGCACAACGACGTGGCCGCGGTCCGGGCAGCGCTCGCCGCGCGTCCGGGCGTACGCAGCCTCGTGCTGGCCGAGTCCGTCTACTCCGTCCTCGGCGACGAGGCGCCGCTGACGGAGCTGGCGGAGGTCGGCGCGGAGCACGGCGCGCTGCTCGTCGTCGACGAAGCCCACGGCGTCGGTGTGCACGGGCCGGGGCTCGTCCACCGGTGCGGCCTCGCCGGGCGGCCCGACGTGCTCGTCACCGCGACGCTCTCCAAGAGCCTGGGCAGCCAGGGCGGAGCCGTCCTGGGGCCGCGAGCGGTCCTCGACCATCTGGTCAACACCGCCCGCCCGTTCATCTTCGACACCGGACTGGCCCCCGCCTCCGCCGCCGCGGCCCTGGCCGCTGCGCAGGTCGCGCGCGCTCGCCCGGAGCTCGCCGACACCATCCGTGCTCGCGTCACCGAGCTGGCCCGGACCCTCGAGGTCCCTGCCCCCGCCGGCGCGGTGCTGTCGGTGTCGATGCCGTCGCCCGAGGCGGCGGTCTCCGCGCAGACGGCCCTGCTCAGCGAGGGCGTACGCGTCGGCTGCTTCCGCCCGCCGTCGGTCCCCGACGGGATCTCCCGGCTGCGGATCACCGCCGGCGCGGGCGTCACCGACGAGGAGTGGGATCGGGCGGCCAAGGCCATCGACACGATCGTGGGTGAGGTCAGATGAGCGGGCTGCCGAATGTTCACCGAGGTAACTCGGTCAGCGCTCACTTCCTTCGCGGAACTCCACGAGGGAAGCGCACCGACACCGAGGTACCTCGGTCTGCGTCCCGGGGCGCGGCATGAGCGGGCGGGTGGTGATCGTCACCGGCACCAACACGGGCGTCGGCAAGACCGTCGCGACGGCGACGCTGGCCGCCCGGGCGCGTACGAACGGCGAGAAGGTCGCGATCGTGAAGCCCGTGCAGACCGGCACCGCCGACGGCGACTGCGACGCCGCCGAGATCCGCCGACTGACCGGGATCGAGGTCCACGAACTCACCAGCCTGGAGGAGCCGCTCGCACCCGACACCGCCGCCCGGCGGGCCGGGGTGGAGATCCCCCCGGTTGCTGCGTACGCTCCGACGATCTCGGCCCTGACCAGCGAGAGCGACCTCGTTCTCGTCGAGGGCGCAGGTGGTCTGCTGGTGCGACTGGACACCGATGGCGGCACGCTCCTCGACCTGGCCGATGCACTCCTCGCCGGGGGCGTTCCCACCTCGTTCGTCGTCGTCACCGCGGCCGGCCTGGGCACCCTCAACCACACCGAGCTGACCGTGGCCGCGCTGCGCGCTCGTGGGCACGAGCCCGACGGGCTGATCATCGGCTCCTGGCCGGGCGATCCAGGGCTCGCGGAACGGTGCAACCGCATCGACCTTCCCCGCGTGACCGGCGTACCCCTGCTCTTCGGCATCCCGGAAGGAATTGACAACCATTCTCAACTAGCCTGAGAATGGTTCTCATGACCCCCACTACCCGCTCCGTTGGCCTCCTTGCCGCCGGCGCACTCCTGCTCACCTCTGGCTGTGCCGCCCTCTCCGACGACTCCGGTTCCTCCGCCTCCGGATCCGACTCGGGGAAGGTCCAGGTCGCAGCTGCGTTCTACCCACTGGAGTTCGTCGCGGAGCGGGTAGCGGGTGACCTCGCCGACGTCACTCCCCTCACCAAGCCGGGCGTCGAGCCGCACGACCTCGAGCTCAGCATCAACCAGACCGCGGCGCTGCAGAGCGCCGACCTGATCCTCACCGAGCACGGCTTCCAGCCCGCCGTCGACGATGCGGTCGAGCAGGACGTCAAGGGCGAGGTCGTCGACGTCGAGAAGGTCGTCGACCTCCGCAAGGCCGAGGAGGAGGGCCACGAGGACGAGCACGCCGAGGGCGAGGAGGCCGCCGAGGAGGAGCACGCCCACGGCGAGACCGACCCCCACTTCTGGCACGACCCGCTGCTGATGGCGCAGTACGCCGAGGGCGTACGCGACGCTCTGGTCGAGGCCGACCCCGACAACGCCGAGACCTACGAGGCCAACGCCAAGTCGCTGACCGACGACCTGACGAAGGTCGACGAGGAGTTCAAGACCGGTCTGGCCCAGTGCAAGATCAAGGACGTCGTCGTCTCGCATGACGCCTTCGCCTATCTGGACAAGTACGGCCTGGAGTTCGAGTCGATCGCCGGCCTGACCCCCGACGCCGAACCCAACCCTGCCCAGCTCGCCGAGATCGGCGAGCACGCCAAGGAGCACGGCGTGACCACGATCTTCTCCGAGCGTCTGGTCAGCACCGCGCTCGCCGACACCCTCGCCGACGACCTCGGCCTGAAGACCGCCGTGCTCGACCCGATCGAGGGCCTCTCGGCAGACACCGAGGGAGAGGACTACCTTTCCCTCATGCGCCAGAACCTCGACGCCCTGAAGGCGGCCAACGGTTGTCAGTGACCAGATCAGGGACCGGAAACAGCACCGTCCCCGCCGATGTCCCCGTGCAGCTCCTGCACGGGGATGTCGCCCTGTCCGGACGTCCCGTCCTTCGCGAGGTGGACCTGACCGTCAAGCGCGGTGAGTTCGTCGCGCTGATGGGCGCCAACGGCTCCGGCAAGTCGACGCTCGTACGCACCCTGGTGGGCCTCAACCCGCTCTCGTCCGGTCGCCTCGAGCTGTTCGGCCGCCCCCTGGCCGGCTTCCACGACTGGTCGCGGGTCGGCTACGTGCCGCAGCGAAGCACCGCCACAGGCGGCGTACCCGCCTCGGTCTGGGAGGTCGTCGCCTCCGGCCGGCTCACCCACCGCAAGCTGCTGCGGCCGCTGCGCAGCGCCGACCGGGCCGCGATCCGGGCCGCGCTCGAGGTGGTCGGGATGGATGCGTACGCGCACCGTGGGGTCGCCCAGCTCTCCGGCGGTCAGCACCAGCGGGTGCTGATCGCGCGGGCGCTCGCCGGCCGTCCCGAGCTGCTGCTGCTCGACGAGCCGACCGCCGGTGTCGACCTGCCCAACCAGCACGCGCTGGCCGGGGCCCTCGGCCGGCTCAAGGACGACGGCGCCACGATCGTGCTGGTCGCTCACGAGCTCGGGCCGCTGGCTCCGCTGGTCGACCGCGCCGTCGTCATGCGCGACGGGCGCAAGGCCTACGACGGCCCGCCCCTCTCCGATGCCGACGTCCACGCCCAGGGCTTCGACGCCGGGCACGTCCACTGCGACACTGGGCTCGATTCAGCTGGCTCGACCGCCGCGCCCAACGCCGCCGTCCCGACCCCACTCAAGGAGCTCTGATGACTCTCCTCGAGCTCTTCTCGGTGCCGTTCATGCAGCGGGCCCTGATCGCGGCGTTCCTCGTCGGGATCGCCGCGCCGGCGGTCGGCACCTACATCGTGCAGCGACGACTGGCGCTGATGGGTGACGGCATCGGTCACGTCGCCGTCACCGGCGTCGCGATCGGCCTGTGGACCCAGACCTCGCCGACCTGGGCCGCGGTGGTCGTGGCCATCGCCGGGGCCGTGGTCATCGAGATCGTGCGCGAGCGCGGCCATGCCGAAGGCGACGTCGCCCTGGCGATGCTCTTCTACGGCGGGCTCGCCGGCGGCGTCTTCGTCACCGGGCTCGCCGGCACCGGCGCCTCCCGGCTCCAGGAGTTCCTCTTCGGCTCGATCCTCACCATCTCGGTCGACGACCTGCTCGTGACGATGGCCCTCGCGGTCGTGCTGATCGTGATCTGCGTCGGCCTCTCGCCGCAGCTGTTCGCGGTCTCCCAGGACGCCGACTACGCCAAGGTCGCCGGGCTGCCGGTGCGGTTCTACTCGATCCTCGTCGCCGTGCTCGCTGCCCTGAGCGTGGTGATCGCGATGCGCACCGTCGGACTGCTGCTCGTCTCCGCACTCATGGTCGTGCCGGTCGCGATCGTTCAGCAGCTGACCCGGTCGTTCCGGATGACCCTGCTCGGCGCGATGGGCGCCGGCCTGGTCGCCTCGGTCGGCGGCCTCGGGCTGGCGGCCGCGCTCTCCCGCACCGGCGCCAACGTCCAGCCCGGACCCAGCATCGTGCTGGTCGCGCTGGCCGGGTTCTTCCTGGTCTGGCCGATCGGCGCCTGGCTACGCCGCCGGCGAGCGCTCGTGGCCCCGTTCCCCGAGACGGCGCCCGTGGAGAAGCCGGTCGACGAGGCACACCCGCACCACCACGGCGAGAAGTGCGGCCACGTAGCGGTCGAGCACGGCGACCACGTCGACTACATCCACGACGGCCACCGGCACGCGGCGCACGTCGGCGCGGAGGGAGAGCACTATGACGAGCACTGATCCTTTGGCGACTGATCCTTTAGCGACTGATCCTTCGGCGACTGACCCGTCCGGCTTGCGCCCCACCAAGCAGCGGCTCGCCGTGGTGGAGGCGCTACGGACGTACGACGGCTTCCACTCCGCCCAGGAGATCCACTCCCGCCTCGACGGTGCCGTCGGCCTGGCCACCGTCTACCGCACGCTGACCGCGCTGGCCGAGGCCGGCGCGGTCGACGCGATGCGCTCCGAGGACGGCGAGACGATCTACCGCCGCTGCTCCGATACGCATCACCATCACCTGGTCTGCCGTCAGTGCGGCCGCACCGTCGAGGTCGAGGGCCCTGCCGTCGAGCGCTGGACCAAGACCATGGCCGAGGACAACGGCTTCACCGACGTCTCCCACACCCTGGAGATCTTCGGCACCTGCACCGACTGCCGTTAGAGCTGGACCGGGTTCGGCAGCGCGCCGCCGTAGCGGCGGTCCCGGGAGGCGTACGTCTCGATGGCGTGCCACAGGTGGCGACGGTCGACGTCGGGCCACAGCACGTCGGTGAAGACGAACTCGGAGTAAGCCGCCTGCCAGAGCATGTAGTTGGACAGCCGCTGCTCGCCGGAGGTGCGCCAGATGAGGTCGGCGTCGGGGAGGTCGGGGACGTAGAGGTAGCGCTCGAAGGTCTTCTCGGTGATCTTCTCCGGACGCAGCTTCCCGGCGCGTACGTCCTCCCCCATCCGCCGCACGGCGTCGGTGAGCTCGGCGCGACCGCCGTAGTTGACGCACATCGTCAGCGTGCAGACGGTGTTGTCCTTCGTCATCTCCTCGGCGATCTTCAGCTCGTTGATGACGGACTTCCACAGCCGCGGAGCACGACCGGCCCAGCGCACCCGGACCCCGAGCTCGTTCATCTCGTCGCGGCGGCGGCGGATGACGTCGCGGTTGAAGCCCATCAGGAACTTCACCTCGTCGGGCGAGCGCGACCAGTTCTCGGTGGAGAACGCGTAGGCCGAGATGGCCTTCACGCCGATCTCGATGGCACCTTCGACGACGTCGAAGAGCGAGGACTCACCCTCTTCGTGGCCCTTGGTCCGGGGGAGGCCACGCTCCTTGGCCCATCGGCCGTTGCCGTCCATGATGATCGCCACGTGGTGCGGGACGAGGTCCTTGGGGACCGGGGGCGGGGTAGCCCCGGACGGGTGGGGTGTTGGGGTACGGACCGGCTTGCTCACGAGGTGCAACCCTAGTCGGGCGATAGCCAGGAGGCGGCTGCGGCCCGGGAGGCTGCGGCCTGGGCGGGACCATCGGGCGCCGGGGCGCGTCGTACTCCATCTCCTCGGGTCGCCCGGCCGGACCGGGGACGGTCAGCGCGCCGATGATCGTGGTGATCGGCATCGCCAGCACCACCCCGATGCCCGCGGCCATCGTGGCGACGATCTCGCCGGCCATCTGCTCGGTCGTCAGCAGCGAGAGGAACGTGCGGTCGTAGAGCTGGATCACCAGCAGCAGGGTGAGCGCGCTGCCGACGTAGGCGAACACGATCGTGTAGATCGTCGAGGCGACGTGGTCACGGCCGATCCGCATCGCGCCGCGGAAGACGTCCCAGCGTGAGGTGTCCGGGCCGGCGGCGCGCAGCTCCCACACCGCGGAGGCCTGGGTGATGGTGACGTCGTTGAGCGCGCCGAGGCCGGCGATGATCACCGCGGCGACCAGCAGGGTCTGCAGGTCGAGCGCGGCGTCGAGCGAGGAGAGCGTCTGGCCGCTCTCCGAGCCCAGCCCGCTGAGCCGGCTCGCACCGATCGCGAAGGTGCCGATCAGCGCCGTCACCGCGACCCCGGCCAGCGTGCCGGCGAGCGCCACCGACGTACGCACCGAGAACCCGTGGGTCGTGTAGAGCACCACGTAGAGGATCAGCACCGAGGAGACCAGCGCGACCCACGCCGCGGGCTCGCCGGAGAGCAGCGCGGGCAGCAGGAACAGCCACACCACCGCCCCCGCGAACCCCAGGCCGAGCACCGCCATCAGCCCGCGCAGGCGCGCGACCGCCACGACACAGACCACGAAGAGGCCGACCAGCAGGAGCAGCGGCGGCCCGCGCTTGACGTCGAAGAAGGCGTACGTCGCCTCCCCCTCCTTCTCGGTGAGGGAGAGCTCCACCTCGTCACCGGACTCCAGGCCGGAGCGGGCCATCGGGGTCGAGATCTTCACCCCGACCTCGGTGCCGGTGTCGGGTCCGCTGGTGAGCTTGGCCGTGGCGGTGTCGCAGCCTTTCGGGGTGCCCTCGGCGCTGCACGGCTCGGCGACCGAGACGACCTCGGCGGTCTCGAAGACGACGCCGTCGGCGATGAACTCCTGCGATCCCTGGAGCTTGTCGACGGCGGTGCTGTCGGGCCACCACATCGCCACCCCGACCACGGTGAGGACCGCGACGAGCACGAGCGAGACGGTCAGCACCATCCGCGGCAGGGCCTCGACCTCCACCTCGGCGTCGTGCCCACCGTGGGAGTGGCCGTGGGAGTGGGCCATCGGTTCCTCAGCTCTCGACGTATTCCAGCGAGCGCAGGTTGCGGTCCAGATGCCAGGAGAGGTACGCGGCGACCAACCCGCTCGCCTGCCTGCTGGTCCGGTCCTCGGCGCCGCCGACGGTATCCCAGTCACCTGAGAGCAGCGCACCGAGGTGGCCGAGCGTCTCGGGCGAGGGCGTCGCCGAGCCGGGCACCCGGCAGGTCGTGCACAGCGCGCCGCCCATGGACACGTTGAACCACCGGTGCGGACCCTCCAGCCCGCAGCGTGCGCAGGCCTCGAAGCTCGGCGCGTAGCCGGCGACGGCCAGCGAGCGGAGCAGGTAGGAGTCGAGGACGTGCCGGGGAAGCCGGTCGCCCTGGGCGAGCACCCGCAGCCCGCCGACGAGCAGCAGATACTGCTGCGGCGCCGGCTCGCCCTCCTCGTGGACCAGCCGGTCGGCGGTCTCGAGCATCGCGGTGCCGGCGGTGTAGCGGTCGTAGTCCAGCCCGATCCCGGCATGGAACAGGGTGAGCGTCTCGGCCTGGGTGATCGTGTCGAGGTTGCGCCCCTCGGCGAACTGCAGGTCGACGTGGGTGAACGGCTCCAGCCGCGAACCCCACCGCGAGGTGGTACGCCGCACGCCCTTCGCCACCGCACGCACCCGTCCGTGGTGACGGGTGAGCATGGTGATGATCCGGTCGGCCTCACCAAGCTTGTGGGTGCGAAGCACGATGGCCTCGTCGCGGTAGAGGGGCACAACCCCATTCTGCCGTGCGGCACCGACAACCGCGGCAGCGACAGACCGACCGATGGCCCACATGACGGCAACGAGGCGTGTGGGTCGTCGCCTTTGGTGGATGCGTCTCCTATCGTGCCGGTCATGAGCTCAACAGGCATCGCGACCGTGCCGACCCGCCCCGCGCACGACGACCGCAAGCCCGGCACCGCCGCCGGACCGCCGGTCACCGTCGTCGACTGGCTGATGCTGGTGCTCGCCATCTTCTCGGTCGCGGCGGCCGTGTGGGTGACGTTCTGGGACGTGTCGCAAGTCTGGTACGACCGGGTCATCACCGCCGACTACGTCGTGTGCGCCATCTTCGCCATCGAGTTCGCGTGGCGCTGGCGCCGCTCAGCGCTCGGCTGGAAGTTCCCGCTGATGTACTGGTACGAGCTGCTCGGCATGATCCCGCTCGGCATCTCCGCCAGCCCCGCCTTCCGCAGCCTCCGGCTGCTGCGGATCGTGCTCATTCTGCTCAGGCTGATGCGCGCCGCCGACCGTGCGTTCGGCGACCGGGTATCGGCGTACGTGGTGGGGAGGTTCTCCGGCGCGATCGTCAACGCGATCCGCAAGCCGATCACGGTCGCGGTGCTCGACGAGGTGATCGCGGTGATCCAGACCGGCAACTACACCCGGCACATCTCCAGCGCGATCGAGGAGAACCGCGCCGAGATCGACACCCTCATCATCGACCTCATCCGTCAGGACCAGGCGGCCGGGAAGCTGAGGTACCTCCCCTTCCACGACGACGTCGTCCGGCTCGTGGCCGACACGGTGCTGCGCCTGGTCGACCAGGGCCTGGCCGACCCGCGGGTCCACGAGATCATCTCCGACGCCATCCGCGAGTCCGCCAAGGAGCTGCGGGAGAACATCGGCTCTGACCATCACACCGCGGTCAAGCGGGATCAGGAGCGGTTCGGCAAGTAGGTCTCGATTTCTTTGCGAAACCCGCTGAAGTAGGTGTCACCGCAGTCCGCCGGGCCGGATTCAGGGCATGATTCGGCCATGAGCGCGACCTTCCCGACCAGTCTCGGGCGGCTACAACAGGTCCGCCACATCGGCGCCGGCGCTTTCGCCTCCGTGTGGCTCTACTACGACCCCGATCTCGACTCCCACGTCGCGGTCAAGGCGCTCTCCCCCGGCTGGGTGTCGAACCCCGAGATCCACAAGCGCTTCCTCCAGGAGGCACGGCTGCTCCGCTCGGTCGACTCGCCCCATGTCGTGCGTGTCTACGACATCGGCCAGACGAGCACTGGCATCCCATTCTTCGTGATGTCGTACGCCGACGGCGGCTCGGTCGCCGACCTGCTCAAGCGCTCCCCCGGCGGCCTGGACGTGCACGAGGTCGCCGACATCGTCGCGCAGGCCGCAGACGGACTCATGGCGCTGAAGGCTCGCGGAGTGATCCACCGCGACATCAAGCCCGCCAACCTGCTGCTCACCTCCGAGACCTCCGGCGGCACCGCCGGCGCTCGCCGGGTGATGATCGCCGACCTCGGCGTGGCCCGCTCGCTCGACTCGCTCAACGAGGTCACCCGCGACATCGGCACCCCGTCCTACATGGCGCCCGAGCAGCTCGACCCGTCACTGCCGATCGACCACCGCGCCGACGTACGAGCCCTGGGCGCGGTCGCCTGGGCACTGCTCGCCGGCCGCTCCCCCGCCCCCGCTCTTGGGCTCACCTCCCGAGTGCCCGAGGCAGGTTCCGTACGTCCCCTCCCGGCCCCGATCAGCCAGGCCATCGCCCGGGCGCTGGAGCCCCGGGCCGAGGACCGCTGGCCCGATGCGCGCTCGTTCGCCGACGCGCTCCGCGGCGCGGTCAAGGGCACCCGCGTCACCCCTGGCCCGCAGCCTCACTCCGCGTCCCAGCCTCCGCCGCCCACCTCGCCGTGGCAGAAGTCGGCAGCCCCGCCGAGCGGACCCCCGAGCGGTCCGCCCAGCGGCCCGCCGACCGGATCGCCGTTCGAGCAGCCGACGACGGTGCCGACCAGCATCGCGACGCAGCACCCGCCGAAGCGGAAGCGCACCGGTCTCCTGGTCGGTGGCCTTGCCGCGGTGGTGGTCGTCGGGCTCGTCGCCGGGCTGATCTTCTTCGTGACCAACGGGCGAAGTGACGTACCCGAGGCCGGTGAGTGCCGCAATCTCGACTACGCCGCGGCCACCGAGTTCGTCGACGAGACGGAGCCGGTGGACTGCGCCGAGCCGCACACGCTCTACACCTTCCACGTCGCCACCGACGTGAAGACCTACAACGACAACGAGGCCGCCGGGGCCGCCTGCTTCACCCGCCTGGAGACCGGCCTCGGGCTGCACCCCGAGACGCTGGCCCGCACCGCCTACATCGTGAGCTGGTACTGGCCGGCGGAGGCCACCTGGAACGATGGCGACCGCTACGTCCGGTGCGATGTCGGGGTGACGGTCCAGGGGGCGCCGATGATCGACCTGCCCGAGGACCCGGTGCCCGACCCGTTCCCGGCCGACCTGCGGGCCTGCGTCGACAGCAAGATCGACAAGGTCGTCCGCTGCGGGACCACCCACGACTACGTCGTCGTCGACACCTTCGAGATGACCGGCGACGCCTACCCCGAGCAGAGCGAGACCAACATCCAGGGGCTGGGCGGCTGCCCGTCGGAGGCGACGATGTTCAAGCCACCGTTCAGGACCGCCTGGATGGCCGGCAGCCGCTTGGGCCTCTGCGCGAAGTACGACGTCGAGTCCTAGAGACGCCTAGGAGATCAGTGGCGCCAGCCGCCTGACCGCCTCCCGGAGGCGGTCAGGGGTCGTCGCCGCGTAGCCGATCACCAGGCCCGGCGGACCCTCGCCCTCGCGGTGCCGGCTCAACGGGTGGACGGCGATGCCCGCCTCGAGCGCGGCCGTGGCGACGGCCGCGTCGTCGACTCCCTCGGGCAGCGTCGCCAGCACGTGCAGTCCGGCCGCGACACCTCGGACCCGAACCGTCGGCAGGTGCTCGGCGAGCGCCTCGAGCAGCGCATCGCGGCGAGCCTTGTGCCGCTGCCGGACCAGTCTCAGGTGCCGCTCGAAGGCACCCGAGGTGAGCATCCGCGCCAGGGTGATCTGAGGTAGCGCCGGGCTGGCCAGGTCGAGCCAGTAGCGCGCCTCGACGAGCTCCTCCTGCATCCCGGACGGGGCGACCAGCCAGCCGATCCGCATCGCGGGCGCGAGCGTCTTGGAGACGCTGCCGAGGTGGACGATCTGGTCGGGGGCGAGCACCTTCACGGCTGCGACCGGCGGCCGGTCGTAGCGGTGCTCGGCGTCGTAGTCGTCCTCGATCACCAGCCGGTGCGGCACCGCCCGGGCCCACTCGACCAGCTCCCGGCGCCGCTGCGGGGAGAGCACGACCCCGGTCGGGAACTGGTGCGCGGGTGTGACCACGACGGCATCGACACCGCTGGCATCGAGCGCCGCCACGTCCAGGCCATCACCGTCCACCGGCACGGGCACCGTCGTCATCCCCCACCGCTGCAGGTGCACGCGGCCGCCGTACGATCCCGGCTCCTCGAAGCCGACCCTGGTCCGGCCGCGCTCCTCCAGCCAGCGCGCCAGGAGCACGAGTCCCTGGGCGACGCCGTTGATCACCAGGATCTCGTCGGGCGAGACCGTGAGGCCGCGGGTGCGGCCCAGCCAGACCGCGAGCGCCTCCCGCAGCGCCGGCACGCCGCGCGGGTCGCCATAGCCGAGGTCGGCGCTGCCGATCTCGGCGAGCACCTCCCGCGACGCCTTCGCCCACGCGGCCCGCGGAAAGGCCGAGAGGTCGGGCACTCCCGGGGAGAGGTCCAGATCGGGAGTCGGCAACCGGGTGGCGGCACCGAGGCGGCGTACGGCTCCGGGGACAGCGCTCACCCGGGTGCCGCCGCCGCTGCGGGCCGAGAGCAGCCCCTCGTCGGTGAGCCGCTGGTACGCCTCGACCACCACCCCGCGCGAGACGCCGAGCTGGGTGGCGAGGGTGCGCGATGCCGGCACCCGGGCCCCGACCGCGAGCCGGCCATCGGCGACCGCGTCGCGCAGTGCGCCAGTCAGCCAGGCCGCCAGCCCACCCGGCGGTACGCCGGTCGGGTCGAGCTGGAGGAAGTCCGCGCCAGTCACTTGGTCCACTCTGTCACGTGTGGTTTGGATCTGTCTGCCAGACCAAGTTGGGGCGAACCTCGTAGACATGACCACCGAAGCCATCCCGCACCCCGATACCGCTGGAAGAACAGCACTGCACCGCGGCACCCTGCTCGGCATCGTCTTCGCCGCGGCCGGGATGGTCTGCGTCGGCAGCAGCGTCGCCGTCTCGGCCGCGATCACCGACGCCCCGCTCTTCACCCTGCAGAGCGTGCGGTACGCCCTCGCCGCCCTGCTCCTGCTCGCCGTCGCGCGAGTCACCGGTTGGCGGGTGCCGCGGCCGCGCGGTCGCGAGTGGCTCTGGCTGGCCGGGGTGGCGACCGCCGGTCTGGTGCTCTTCAACGTCGGTGTCGTCCGCGGTGTCGCCCATGCCGAGCCGGCGGTGATCGGCGTCGCCGTCGCCGCGGTCCCGATGCTTCTCGCGGTCGTCCCGGCGGTCGCGACCCGCACGCTCCCGGCTCGCACGGTGATCATCGGGGCCATGGTCGTGACCGCGGGCGCCGTCGTGGTCGAGGGCTTCGGAAGGACCGATGCGGCCGGGGTCGGCTACGCCCTCCTGGTGCTGGTCTGCGAGGCCGGCTTCACGCTCCTAGCGGTGCCCGTCCTCCCGCGCCTGGGCGCCTTCGGCGTCTCGTTCCACTCGGTGTGGATGGCCACCGCCGGCATGGCCGTCATCGGTGTCGCCACCGAGGGACCGGCCGCCGTCACCACGCTCGACACCGGCGATCTACTCGCGGCGCTCCACCTGGCCGTGGTCGTCACCACGCTCGCGTTCCTGCTCTGGTTCACCGCCGTCAAGCGCCTCGGCTCCGGCCGCGCCGGCCTGCTGACCGGCGTCGTGCCCGTGTCCGCGGCCGCCCTCGGCGTACCGCTCAACGGGATCGTGCCCGGACCGATGGTGTGGCTGGGCACCGCGGTCGTCGCGCTGGGCCTGGTGATCGGGCTGCGCGGGTCGCCGCTGCGGGGTCGCCCCCGCAGCGGCGCCGAGGTCAGCCGCGCGGGATCGTGACCGCCTGGGCGCGGTTGGCCGCGCAGACGACGGCCCGCAGGGAGGCGGTGACGATGTTCTCGTGGATGCCGATGCCCCACACGATCTCGCCGGCGATCTCGCACTCGACGTACGCAGCCGCGGCCGCGTCGCCGCCGGCGGAGAGGGCGTGCTCGGCGTAGTCGAGGACCCGGATCTCGGCGCCGGCCTCCTTCAGCGCGTCGACGAACGCGGCCACCGGGCCGTTGCCGACACCCTTGTAGGTGCGCTCCTCGCCGCGAACCCGCAGGTCGACGACCTGCTCGTCGCCACCCTCGGCGTCGGTCACCGAGGACCAGCTCTCCAGGGCGTACGGCTCCTCGCGCTCGAGGTACTCGGCGGAGAAGATCGACCAGATCTCCTCGGGGCTGACCTCGCCACCCTCGGAGTCGGTGTGCTGCTGGACCACGCGGCTGAACTCGATCTGCGCGCGACGCGGCAGGTCCAGGGAGTGCTCGGTCTTGAGCAGGTAGGCCACGCCGCCCTTGCCGGACTGGCTGTTGACGCGGATGACGGCCTCGTAGGTGCGGCCGACGTCCTTGGGGTCGATGGGCAGGTAGGGCGCCTCCCACGGGATCTCGCTGGTCGGCTTGCCGGCCTCGGCGGCGATCCGGTCGAGGTCCTCCAGGCCCTTCTTGATGGCGTCCTGGTGGGAGCCGGAGAAGGCGGTGTAGACCAGGTCGCCCGCGTAGGGGTGGCGCGGGTGGACGTTGATGTTGGTGACGTACTCGACCGTGCGGCGGATCTCGTCGATGCCGCCGCCGACGGTGAAGTCGATCTGCGGGTCGATGCCCTGGGAGAAGAGGTTCATGCCCAGGGTGACCAGGTCGACGTTGCCGGTGCGCTCGCCGTGGCCGAACAGGCAGCCCTCGACGCGGTCGGCGCCGGCCATCAGGCCGAGCTCGGTGGCCGCGACCGCGGTGCCGCGGTCGTTGTGCGGGTGGAGGCTGATGGCAGAGTGCTCGCGGCGGGTCAGGCCCCGGCCGAAGTACTCGATCTGGTCGGCGTAGGTGTTCGGGGTGGACATCTCCACGGTGGCGGGCAGGTTGAGGATGATCTCCCGGCCGGCCTCCGGCTGCCACACGTCCGAGACCCGCTCGCAGACCTCGAGCGCGTAGTCGGTGTCGGTCTGGGTGAAGATCTCCGGGCTGTACTGGTAGCCGAAGTCCTCGGTGCCGATCAGCTCGGGGACGTGCTCCTCGGCGTACTTCATCACCATCTCGGTGCCGCGGACCGCGATCCCGATGCACTCGGCCGGGGTCACGTTGAACACGACCCGGCGGAACAGCTCGGCGGTGGCGTTGTAGAGATGGATCGTGGCGCGCGGGGCGCCGGCGATCGACTCCGCGGTGCGCGAGATGAGGTCCTCGCGGGCCTGGGTCAGGACCGAGATCTGTACGTCATCGGGGATCCGGTCGTCCTCGATCAGCTTGCGCACGAAGTCGAAGTCGGTCTGCGAGGCCGACGGGAAGCCGACCTCGATCTCCTTGTAGCCCATCGCGACCAGCAGCTCGAACATCCGCAGCTTGCGGGCCGGCGTCATCGGGTCGATCAGGGCCTGGTTGCCGTCACGCAGGTCGGTGGAGAGCCAGCGCGGAGCCTTGGTGATCTTCTTGGCCGGCCAGGTGCGATCGGGTACGTCGACGGGCACGAAAGCGCGATAGCGCTGGTGCGGCATCCCCGACGGCTTCTGCTGGTTGCTGGAGTTGCTCAGGTTGGTCATGCGGAATCCTCAACAGATGGAAGCGAGTGCCGGCGCACGTCGAACCTCCGCAGCGAGGGAGTCCGGCTTTCTCAGACCCCGCTGCGGCAGCTAAGGAGGAGGCTGCGCATCATGACTCGGTAACAATAACAGAACAGAACTGGCAGACTGGCCGGGCAGGCGATTGATCCTCAACACTGAGACGCAGAAGTGACGACGAAGGGGAGGAACGGGCGTGGCCCAACTGGAAGAGCTCACGGTCGAGGAGTCCTGGCGGCTCGCGACGGACATCCAGGTGTCCCGGATCGGCTGGACCGGCCCGCGCGGCCCGGTGGTGCTACCGGTCAACCACGTCGTGCACGAGGAAGCGCTCTGGATCCGCACCTCTGCCCACTCCTCGATGGCCGAGCAGATCGACGAGAGCGCCGTCGCGCTGCTGGTCGACGACCTCGACCCCGACACCCATGTGGGTTGGTCGGCGCTGTTCAAGGGCCACGCGGAGATCCTCTACCGCGAGGACCAGATCCCCGACCTCGTCAAGAACCTCCACCCCTGGCCGGCCGGCCCTCGTCCGTTGTGGGTGCGGCTGCGCCCCAAGGAGGTCACCGGGCGCCGACTGGGCCCCTGACATTTGTCACCTCACGGTCGTGAGGAAGGGACGAGGCATCGCAGGTGACCTCGGGCCACGCTTGTCGGCATGAGCGTTGCCACACCAACTCGCACCACGTCTGCCGTGCGCCTCGACTCCGTCACCAAGCACTTCGGTGACGTCGAGGCGGTTCGCGGCATCGACCTCGACCTCGACCAGGGGGAGGTGGTGGCGTTCCTCGGGCCGAACGGGGCCGGGAAGACCACCACGATCGACATGATCCTCGGCCTCACCCGTCCCACCACCGGCGCCGCGCAGGTGCTCGGTCGCACCCCGCGCGACGCGGTCGCCCACGGCCTCGTCTCCGCGGTGATGCAGACCGGTGGACTCCTCAAGGACATGACGGTGCGCGAGACGGTGGAATACACCGCGAGCCTCTTCGCCGACACCATGCCGGTCGAGGAGGCGCTTCAGGGAGCCGGCATCTCGGGCATCGCCGGCCGCAAGGTCGGCAAGTGCTCCGGCGGGGAGCAGCAGCGGCTCCGCTTCGCGATGGCGTTGCTCCCCGATCCGGCGCTGCTGCTCCTCGACGAGCCGACCACCGGCATGGACGTCGAGGGGCGGCGTACGTTCTGGAACGCGATCCGCGCGGACGCCGAGCGCGGCCGGACGGTCATGTTCGCCACTCACTATCTCGAGGAGGCCGACCAGTACGCCGACCGGATCGTGCTCATCTCCAGGGGGCGCATCGTCGCCGACGGCACCGGGTCGCAGATCCGCGCGTTGGCCGCCGGCCGCACCGTGCGTGCCACGGTCGACGGGTTCACCGCGGAGACCGAGGCACGCCTGCGCGCCGTCGGCGGGATCGACGGCATCGACGTACGCGGCGAGCAGGTCGTCGTCCACACCAAGGAGAGCGACGCGGTCGCGCGCTTCCTCCTGACCGAGACCGCCGCCCGCGACCTCGAGATCACGTCCAAGAACCTCGAGGAAGCCTTCCTCAGCCTGACCGGAGACGACCAGTGAGCACCACCGCAACGAGCACAGCCATCGCCGACCGCCGCACCCCTCCCTTGGGCGGCTTCAACCTCACCCTGCTCAGGATCGAGCTGCGGCGGCTGCTCCGCAACCGGCGTACGGTGATCTTCACGCTGCTCCTCCCGGCCGGTCTGGCGCTCGCCTTCGGCGGCCAGTCGGGGTGGGAGCAGCCGGCCGGCGAAGGGAACGTCGCGGCCTACATCCTGATTTCGATGGCCATGTACGGTGCCGCGATGACGGCGGCCAGCGTCGGCTCGATGGTGGCGCTGGAGCGCTCGGTCGGCTGGTCGCGACAGCTGCGGCTCACGCCGCTGAACCCGGTGGCGTACATCCTGACCAAGGCAGTCGTCGCGCTCGCCATGGGCGCGCTGGCGATCCTGACCGTCAACCTCATCGGCATGCTGCAGGGCAAGGCCGAGATGCCGGTCTCGGTGTGGGTCATGGCCATGGTGGTGACCCTGTTCTGCACCCTCACCTTCGCCGCGCTCGGCGTCTTCGTCGGCTACGTCGTCCCCGGGGAGAACGCGATGCAGATCCTCGGGCCCGGCCTGGCGCTGCTCTCCTTCCTGGGCGGCCTCTTCATCCCGCTGAGCCAGTACGCCTCGATGGTGCGGCACATCGCCTACTGGACCCCGATGTACGGCGTCGCCGAGGTCACCCGGGCGCCGCTGACCCACGAGCTGCCCTGGTACGCCGTCGTCAACGCGATCGCCTGGTTCCTGATCTTCATCGCCGGCGCCGCCTGGCGAATGAGCAAGGACACGGCGCGGGTCTGACTAACCCGCCTGACTAATTAACCTGTCTCCATGAGCATCGACCAAGTGCCGCAGCCGGCCACCGCGAGCAGGCGGTGGGCCGCTTTCGGCCCCTGGTTCGCCTTCATCTGGCTCTTCTTCCTGCTCACCCCGCTCCACGTCGGCTGGCAGGCTCGCGACACTCCCGAGGGCGTGATCGGGATCGCGGCGACGCTCTGCTTCGCAGTCGCCTACATGGTGATCTGGGTGCGCGCGCGTGGCATGCTCCGGATCGTCGAGCAGCCACCGGTGAGCTTCGTGGCGCCCTACCTCGCCGTGCTCGGCCTGCTGGCCGCGGTCATGATCGCCACCCTCGGCGAGGGCGGCATCGCGGGCCTGGTCTACGTCGCGGTCGCCTGTGTGATGACGCTGCCGACCCCGGTGGTCTACGTGGCGATCGTCTGCATCGCGGGCGGCGTGGCGACCACCGGACTGGTGCCGGGCTGGGATTCGCAGATCGGTACGGCGTTCGCGGTCTGCGCCGCGTCGGCGGCGATGCTCGGCATGCGTTCGGTGCTGCGGCGCAACGTCGCCCTCATCGGCGCACAGCACGAGAACACCCGGCTGGCGCTGGCCGACGAGCGCAACCGGTTCGCCCGCGACCTCCACGACATCCTCGGCCACTCGCTGACCGTCATCACGGTCAAGGCCGAGCTGGCCCAGCGTCTGGTCGACGTCGCGCCCGACCGGGCCAAGCAGGAGCTGGCCGATCTGGAGCGGCTCTCCCGCGACGCGCTCGCCGACGTACGCCACGCGGTCGAGGGCTACCGCGAGCTGACCCTGCCGGGCGAGCTCGCCCGCGCGCGGGCGGCGTTGGAGGCTGCCGGTATCGAGCCGGTGCTTCCCCAATCGACCGACGAGGTGCCCTCCGGGCTGCGTGAGCTCTTCGCCTGGACCATCCGCGAGGGGGTCACCAACGTGATCCGGCACTCCGGTGCACACCGGTGCGAGATCGTGCTCGCCCCGACCTCGGTCACCGTCCACGACGACGGCCACGGTGCCGGCGAAACCACTGACGGGTCCGGCCTGACCGGCCTGCGGGAGCGGGCCGGCGCCATGGGCGCGGTGCTGACCACGCGTACGGGCTCCGGCTTCGAGCTGGTCATGTCCGCCGACCTGGCCACCACCGCCGAGAAGGAGGTCACCTCATGACGATCAGGCTGCTGCTCGCCGATGACCAGGCGCTCGTACGAGGCGCCCTCTCGGCCCTTCTCGGCCTCGAGCCTGATCTCGAGGTCGTCGCCGAGGTCGGCAGCGGGTCCGAGGTCCTACCGGCCGTGCTGGAGCACCGACCCGACGTGGCACTGCTGGATGTGGAGATGCCCGGGCTCGACGGCATCGCGGCGACCGCCGAGGTCCGCCGCGCCACCCCAGGGACGCGGGTGCTGATCGTGACCACCTTCGGCCGCCCCGGATACCTGCGCCGGGCGCTGCAGGCCGGTGCGTCCGGGTTCGTCGTCAAGGACACCCCGGCCGCCCGGCTCGCCGATGCCGTGCGCCGCGTGCACGAGGGCCTGCGCGTCGTCGATCCACAGCTCGCCACCGACTCCCTCGTGGCCGGTGAGTCGCCGTTGAGCCAGCGCGAGACCGAGGTGCTCCGCGCTGCCCGGGACGGGTCACCGGTCTCCTCGATCGCGGCCCGGCTCGTCCTCTCCGAGGGCACGGTGCGCAATCATCTCTCCGCCGCGATCGGCAAGACCGGCGCGGCCAACCGCACCGAGGCCGTGCTCACGGCCGACAACAATGGTTGGCTGTGACCATGGCCAGGCTGCTGATCGTCCACCACTCCCCCACCCGGTCGCTGCGGCGTCTGACCGACGCGGTGGTCTCTGGCGCCAACGACCCCGAGATCGAGGGAGTCGAGGTCGTCGTACGTCCCGCTCTGGAGGCGACGGCCGACGACGTCCTGGCAGCCGACGGCTACGTGCTCGGCACCAGCGCCAACTTCGGCTACATGTCGGGCGCCCTGAAACACTTCTTCGACTCGACCTTCCTGGCCGTCGGAGGCGCGCTCGACTCTTCCGGGGGCGCTGGTGAATCTGCCGGCGAGACCGCCAAGCGCCCCTACGGTCTCTACGTCCACGGCCGCTACGACACCACCGGCGCGATCCGCTCGGTGCAGTCCATCGTCGGCGCGCTCGGGTGGGCCCAGTCCTACGACATCCTCGACGTCCTGGGAGACGTCGAGGACGCGCATGTCGAGGCGGCGTACGAGCTGGGAGCCACGCTGGCCGCCGTCCTCGACTGATTGTCCTTTCGGCCTGCTCATGGATTCGCAAGTAGAGTCGATCCCCGTGATCGGCCATACCCCCAGACGTACGACATCTTTGTCGCTCCTGATCGTGGTGCTTGCCGTCCTCGCGCTCAGCGGGTGCGGTGGTGATCGGGCTGCCGCCAAGGGCGAGGACCCGAAGCAGGTGGACTCGACCGCGCTGCCCGAGGTCGGCAAGTGCCGCAACCTCACCCACGAGGATGTCGCCGAGGCCTACAACTTCGACAAGTACGTCCCCTGCGACGAGCCGCACAACGCCGAGACCTTCGGGGCCGGACCGCTCCCGGACGAGTTCAAGGACGCGGAGTACGGCGACGAGAAGGTCAACGAGTGGGCCTTCAGCCAGTGCCGCAAGCTGCTGGAGAAGTACGTCGGCTCCGACCAGAGCCTCTTGATGCGCTCGATGCTCTCCCACGTCTACTTCGGACCCTCGGAGAAGGCCTGGGAGGAGGGCGCTCGCTGGATCCGCTGCGACGTGG
The DNA here is from genome assembly GCF_045207335.1 of Nocardioides sp. NBC_00850. Taxonomy (NCBI): domain Bacteria; kingdom Bacillati; phylum Actinomycetota; class Actinomycetes; order Propionibacteriales; family Nocardioidaceae; genus Nocardioides; species Nocardioides sp. NBC_00850. The sequence continues at coordinate 2,671,490 of NZ_CP108845.1, read as the reverse complement.
TCGGCGGTGGCCAGCAGGGCGCCGAGTACGTCGACCTGCCGACCACCACCCGCAACCTCCTCAAGGTCAAGAAGGTCGAGGACGTCGAGGACCGCTGGATGGTGTGCGCCGAGGGCAAGAGCGTCGCCTCCGCGAAGGTGCCCTGCTCCGAGCCGCACCAGATGCGCGCGGTGACGACCATCAAGCTGGGCGAGGCCAAGACCAAGTTCCTCGGTGTCGCGGAGTCCAAGAAGAAGGCCACGCAGTACTGCAAGGGCTCGGTCCAGGCCTGGTTGGGTTACCCGGAAAGCTTCGACTACGGGTACACATGGTTTGGAGAGAAGGAGTGGAACGCCGGCAACCGCTGGGCGGTCTGCTGGGCGGTGACCGAGGAGTGAGCATGCGAGACACGCTGAAGCGGAGCCCGAACCGATCGGCGCCGCTGTGGGGGGCTCTCGTCGTCGTGGGGGCCATGGCTCTCGCCGGTTGCGGTGGCGGCGAGCCGAAGTCGGCTCCTTCGCCCTCGTCGGCGCCTCCGTCCGCCTCCGCATCTGCGGCGCCGTCCCCGAAGGAGGGGGCCTGCTACAACCTCACCTACGACGAGGCGCTGGCCCCGACCGCCGGCGGCACCGCGGTCACCTGCAAGGGCAAGCACACCACCCAGACGTACGCCGTGGGCCGGCTGAGGAACGTCGTCGACGGCCACCTCGTCGCGGTCGACTCGGAGCAGGTCGCGGCCCAGGTCGCCGAGGCGTGCCCCAACAAGGTCACCAAATATCTCGGTGGCGACGCCGACGATCTGCGCCTCTCGATGCTGCGCCCGGTCTGGTTCACGCCGACGATCAAGGAGTCCGAGGCCGGCGCCAACTGGTTCCGCTGCGACGTCATCGGCATCGCCGGCCCCAAGGCCCTGATGACCCTCAAGGGCAACATGAAGGGCGTCCTGGGCGACTCCAAGACCGCCGAGCCGTTCCGGATGTGCGGCACGGCCTCGCCGAAGTCTGAATCCTTCAAGCGCGTCCCGTGCTCCCTCAAGCACAGCTGGCGAGCCCTGTCGGTCATCGACCTAGGCTCCGGGAAGTACCCCGGCGAGTCGAAGGTCAACAGCGCCGGCGCCGAGGACTGCAAGGCCGCTGCCGCCGAGGTCGCCGACGACCCGCTCAAGTACGAGTGGTCCTGGGAGTTCCCCAGCGCCGAGCAGTGGCAGGGCGGGCAGACCTACGGGATCTGCTGGGCGCCGAGCTAGGGCGGTTGGAATACCCGGTTAACCGGGTATTCCTGCACTTCTCGGGCATTGCAACACCCGAGAAGCGCAGGAAAGACCGGAGCGCTGTGACCGGTGAGACGCCTGGGACTAGAACCCGAGCTTGCGCAGCTGTCGCGGGTCGCGCTGCCAGTCCTTGGCGATCTTGACGTGCAGGTCGAGGTAGACCGGCATGCCGAGCAGCTCCTTGATCTGCAGGCGCGCGCGCTGACCGACGTCCTTGAGGCGCGAGCCCTTGTGGCCGATCACGATGCCCTTCTGGGAGTCGCGCTCGACGTAGAGGAAGGCGTGGATGTCCATCAGCGGCTTGTCCTCCGGGCGGTCCTCACGCAGGCGCATCTCCTCGACGACGACGGCGATGGAATGCGGGAGCTCGTCGCGTACGCCTTCCAGGGCTGCCTCGCGAATGAGCTCGGCGATGATGATCTCCTCAGGCGAGTCGGTGAGCTCGCCGTCGGGGTAGAGCGGCGGCCCCTCGGGGAGGAGCTTGATCAGCAGGTCACCGAGGAGGTCGACCTGGTCGCCGCCGACGCTGGAGACCGGGACGATCTCGGCCCACTCGATGCCGAGCTCGACCCCGAGGGTCTGGATCGACATCAGGTGCTCCCCGATCTGCTCGGGGGTGGCGAGGTCGGTCTTGGTGGCGATCGCGACCCGCTTGATGCCCTTCTTGAGCTTGTTGGCGTTCTCCGCGATCCGGCGGTCACCGGGGCCGATCTTCTCGTTGCACGGGAAGCAGATCGCGACCACGTCGACCTCGGTCCAGGTGGCCTCGACGAGGTCGTTGAGGCGCTCGCCGAGCAGCGTACGCGGCCGGTGGATGCCCGGGGTGTCGACCAGGATCAGCTGGCCGTCGGGCCGGTGGACGATGCCCTTGACCACGGTGCGGGTGGTCTGCGGCTTGTCGGAGGTGATCGCCACCTTGGTGCCGACCAGTGCGTTGGTCAGGGTGGACTTGCCCGCGTTGGGGCGTCCGACGAACGACACGAAGCCGCTCCGGAAAGCTGGCTCGGTCACTGTTGCTCCTGTTGCTCGTCGTATCGCTGCCAGATCTGCTCGTCGGTGAGCCCCTGGGCCTTGCCCTCGCGCCACACCGGTCCGGGATCGACCGAGCGCGGCTGCCGCTTCTGGCCGCCACCGCGCCAGTAGCCCATCACGTCGTAGGCGTGGGAGTCGAGCTTCCGCTCGCGCATCAGATGCTTGCGGATCGCCCGCATCTGGCTGGACTCACCGGCCATCCAGAAGTAGCCGTCGCCTTCGGGCCACTCGATCTTCTCCACGGCCGCCGCCAGGTCGGAGGAGGTCTCCGACGGCGGCGTGGACCAGGTGACCTCAGCGGTGCCGGGCAGATAGCCAGGCAGGTCGTCGGGCACCTCGGCCCAGATCCGCGTCGGCAGCGTGGTGGTCTCGGTGATCCGCGCCATGGCCGGCATCGCGGTCAAGTCGCCGACCAGCAGCAGCCACTGCGCGGCCTCGGGCGCGGCGTAGGAGCCCTTGGGCTCGGTGATCGTGACCTTCTGGCCCACGGGGTCGGTGCGCGTGGCCCACTCGGTCACCAGACCGACATCGTGGACGACGACGTCGAGGGTCAGCTCGCCACCCTGCCAGGACCGGACGGTGTAGTAGCGCGACTGGAACTGCCCCGGGACGATCAGCCCGACCCATTCGTCGGGGATCCCGGTGGACTCGAACCCGGCCAGGCCGGGACCGCCGAGCACCAGACGTACGAGGTGGGGCGTGATCTGCTCGCGCCGCAACACCTCCGCGGCGTACTGCTGGGCCTTGACACTCATCGCCTCAAGGTTATCCGCGCAGACGCGGCCCGCCCGCATCAGCGCCGCACTCATTCGTGGCTGATGGCGAGCAGAGCCTCTCGAGTCGCGTCGTCGGCCGGGAACATCGCCTCCACCGCGATCTCGTCGACCGTCACGTCGCGCGGCGCGCCGATCACGGAGAGGACGTAGAGGAAGGACAGATCGCCGAAGCTCGTACGCAGCAGCAGCGGCAGCACCGGCAAGGCACCGTCCCTCGCCGTGACCGCCGGCGCCTCCACATCGGCTCCGGGCGGCGCCGGATAGCCCTCGACGTCTTCGAGGAGCTCGACCAGCCCGTCGGCCGCGGTGCGGTCGAGCTGCCGGCGGATGCGGCCGACGACATGGGCCCGCCACTGCGGGTAGTTGCGCACCTGCGCCGCCAGGCCGTCGGGATGCAACGTCGCGCGCAGCATGTTGAGCCGCGGCTGCCGCAGCGCGTCCGGCAGCGGAGCCAGGAAGAGCTCCATGGGCCGGTTGGTCGCCACCATGTCCCAGCGGACGTCGACCGCGCAGGCCGGATAGGGCTCGTGGGCGGTGAGCACCGCCTCGACGGCGGACCTGGCGACGCCGAGGTCGTCGAGCGGCCGTTCCTGGTAGACGGGCGCGAACCCTGCCGCGAGATAGAGCCGGTTGCGCTCACGCAGCGGCACCTCGAGCTCCTCGCAGAGCCGCTCGATCATCGTCCGGCTCGGCCCCGACCGTCCCGTCTCGATGAAGCTGAGATGGCGGGCCGACACGTCGGCCGCGATCGCCACCTCGAGCTGCGAGCGACGGCGCCGCTCGCGCCAGTCCCGAAGCAGGTCTCCGACGCTCAGCTGGGCCGTTGTCATGCACCCAGGCTGCCGGGCGGAGCGCGGCGCGGCAACTACCCGAGAGGTAATCGACAGGGCTCACCGGGAGGCGGATCGTCTTGGCCATGACCACTGAAACCACACCCCGCTCACCTGCCGCCACCGCCGAGGCGTACGTCTCGTTCTGGAACCTCTCCGCCGAGGAGCAGCGCATCCTCGGCGCCACCCTGTTCGCCGACGACGTCGCTCGCTCCACGCCGATCGGCGAGTCCACCGGCCTCGAGGCGCTGATCGACTTCACCCGCCAGTTCACCGAGGGCGTCGGCGACTACACGTTCGTGGCCCGCGCCGAGCCCGATTCACACCACAAGCACGTCCGCGTGCGCTGGGAGATCCGCAAGGAGGAGGGCTCGTTCGCCGAGGGCACCGACGTCCTCGATCTGGACCGGTCAGGGCGGATCGCCGCGATCACCGCGTTCATCGATCGCGCCCCCGACGGCTTCGATCCCGACGCCCACCACGAGGAGGCCTGACGTGTTCCTGATCGAGATCGCCGCTCCCGCCGGCGCACTCACCGACGGCGACCGCGCGACGCTGACAAAGGCCGTGACTTCGCTCCTCAACGAGGGAGTCAGCGCTCCGGAGGAGACGATGGCTCGAGGCCGGGCGGTGACCCACATCGCCTTCCGGGAGCTCGCCGGGTGGACGACCGGTGACGGCGCGTGGAGCCCGCCGGCCCCGCCGCCGCTGGTCATCACGGCCACCGTTCCCGAGGCGTGGCGGGAGGAGATGTCTCGCCCCTTGTCCGGCGCCATCCGTGCCGGCGTACGCAAGGTCGACCGCGTCCACGGCTGGACCAGGCCGGGCGGGCACCTCTGGGTCAACCTCGTCGGGATCGCGGACGGCAGCATCGGGCTCAACGGCCGACCGGCGACGGCGGACGAGCTGACGAGCTGGATGACCGAGGAGTTCCGGGCGAGACACAGCGCGGGCGCGGTCGACCTCCCCGAAGGCGTCGTCATCGATCCGATGTGCGGCATGCAGGTCACCCTCGGCCGCGGAGCGATCACGATGGAGCACGACGGGGAGACCATCGGCTTCTGCGCCGCGTCCTGCCGACGTGCCTACGCCAAGGAGCACGGCGTCCCGGCCTGATCAGGCCGGGCCACCGCCCAGCCCGATCTCGTTGCCGTCGGGATCGCGGAAGATGGTCTTGCGGACCCCGTTGTCGTACGTCTCCTGCGACTCCGGCCGCAGGCCGCGGTCGGCGATCGCGGCGAGGCGGGCATCGAGGTCGTCGACGAAGAGGGTGACGAAGCCACGGCCGGCGAGCTCCGGCCTCACCTCGACGTAGACGTAGCCGTGCTCGACCACCTCGAAGACGGCCTCGACATCGTTGGGGTAGAAGGCCGGCGGGCCGCCGAGCAGGGCCTCGTACCAACGGGCCGCACGGGCCAGGTCCGCGACCGGAAGTCCGGCGAACAGGTCGGTCATCTCAGAACCTCCAGCGGGTCGCGCCGTAGGGCTCGACGGTCGCGACCGCGTGGGCGGAGGTCGCGTCGATGCGGAAGACGTGCCAGGGCGCCGGGCCCGCGCTCTGCGCGTTGAACGGCGCCGTGACGGCCTCGCCCGACTCGTCGACCTCGGCCGGCCAGCCCTCGTCGTCATGGTAGTGCTTGGCCACGCGCTCGAGCTCGTCGCCGAGGACCCGCGTCACGCGGCCCTCCACGACCAGGTCGAACTCACGGACCGAGAGCGACAGTGCGCAGCGGGGATCGCGGGCGTGGTTGCGGCCACGCCGCGTCCCAGGTCCCGTGACCAGGTAGAAGCTGCCGTCGAGCCAGATCGCGCCGACGGCGTTCACGTGCGGACCGCCGTCGGCGTTGATCGTGCTCACCCAGGTCGTGTAGCGCCCGGGCTCGCCCTCCTGCGACCCGGGCCCCTGGTTGAAGCCCTGGTCCAGTCGAGCGGTCACCTCCGCCCAGGACATCGGCGGGGCGTCGTACATCTCTGCGAGGTTGTGGGTCTCCATGACTGTCTCCTTCGGCTGGAACAGGATGTTTCACCTACTCCACGAACAGAAAAGGCCGATTCCGACACCGTGCCACATACGAGTGGGCGAAGGTGACAGCCAGACCGCGCTCCAACCTGCCACTTTCGCCCACTCTCGATGGCCGTCGACCAGAGATGTCGGTGGTCGCGAGGATGCTGAGCCCCATGGATCTCATCGATATCGAAGGCCACCCCCTCGAGGACACATCGACGGTCTTCACAGGCGACGCACCGCGAACGACCACCCGCCGACGACGTCCGCGACAACCCCGGCGGCGGGGTCCGACCTGGGAGCGGGTCGGGAACGGCGTGTACGTGCCAGCGGGGCTCGACGGTGACTCCAGGTGGCGAGCAGGGCTGGCAGCGTGGACAGATGTTCTTCCCGGTTCGGCCGTTCTCACCGGGTTGACCGCCATGCGGCTCCACGACCTCTGGCTCCCACCGGTGCCCGACGATCTGCCGGTCTTCGTGGCGCTCCACGAGTCGTCCGCGCGGATACGCCGGCCCGAGCTGCGGATCAGCCGACACCCGCGGCCACCGGCAGCCATCTCGCTCGACAATCTTCGGGTCGCGCCGGTGCCCGATGCAGCTCTTGCCTGCGCACGCGACCTCGGCGTTCTGGATCTGGTGGTTCTGATCGACAGCGCCCTCCATCTGGAGAAGTGCACGCTCGCCGATCTCCAGGCGGCCGCAGCCACTGGTCGACCGGGATCACGTCGGCTGAGCGAGGCGTTGCGCTGGTGCGACCGGCGCTCCGAGTCCGCCTGGGAGTCCGTCCTGCGGATCCTGCACACCGCGTGCGGGGTCGACGTCGAGCCGCAGGTGGAAATCCACGATGCCCGTGGCGTCTTCATCGGGCGAGCCGATCTCGTGGTGACCGGGACCAAAACGCTGCAGGAGTACGACGGAGCACAGCACCGTGAGCGCGGTCAGTACCGCCGCGACCGGGGAAGGGACGCGGACCTCGCCAAGGCCGGATACGTACGCCACGGATGGATCGCGAGCCAGGTCCGCCACGACAGCTGGCTGATCCTCCGGGCGGCGATGGATGCGCTCGGACGAGAGCTCACCGTCGATGACATCCGACCATGGTGGAAGCTCTTGGAGGCGTCACTCTTCTCGAAGTCCGGGACGGCGACGATGCGACGAACCTGGCAGTTGCCCGAAGTCTCATAGCAAGTGGGCGAAAGTGGCAGCCGGACCGCGGTCCGAACTGCCACTTTCGCCCACTCAGCTACTCAGAGTTACTTAGAAGGTGTGCCGCAGCGGGTAGCCCGAGAGCCCATCGACCGTCTTGGTCGCGAGCACGTGGTGGAGCTGGATGTTGTTGCGCTCGAAGCCGATCCGGGAACCGGCCATGTAGATGCCCCAGACCTTCGCGGTGCCGAGACCGACCTCGTTGACGCAGGCGTCCCAGTTGTCGCGGAGGTTGTCGTTCCACGCCGTCAGGGTCTTGGCGTAGTGGACCCGGATGTTCTCGTGGTGCTGCACCTCGAGGTCGGTGTTCTCGATCGCGGACACGATGGTGCCCGAGCCGATCAGCTCGCCGTCGGGGAAGACGTAGCGGTCGATGAACGCCCCCGCGTTCGCCTTCGAGATGTTGTCGGGACGGGTGATGCAGTGGTTGAGCAGCCGGCCCCCATCGCGCAGCTTGCTCTTGATGAAGCCGAAGTAGGCCGGGTAGTTGGCCACGCCTATGTGCTCGGTGAGCCCGATGGAGCTGACCGCGTCGAAGTCCCCCTCGACCACGTCGCGGTAGTCGGAGAAGCGCACCTCGGCGACGTCGTCGAGACGATCGGCCTTGATCGCCTTCTGTGCCCAGTTGGCCTGCTCGCGCGAGAGCGTGACGCCGAGCGCCTTGACGCCGTAGTGCTGAGCCGCGTGGCGCACCATCCCGCCCCAGCCACAGCCGATGTCGAGCAGGCGCATCCCGGGCTCGAGCCCGAGCTTGCGGCAGATCAGGTCGTACTTGGCCGCCTGCGCCTCCTCGAGCGTGGCGTCATCGGTCGGGTAGAGCGCACACGTGTAGGTCATCGACGGGCCGAGGACGTACTCGTAGAAGGTGTTGGAGACGTCGTAGTGGTGGTGGATCGCGTCGGCGTCGCGCTCGGGCGAGTGCCGTGTCCACGGCAGCGCGCTGATCGCGCGGCCGGAGAGGTGGCGTACGTTCTCGGCCCGCTGCCGCCATGCCGGCAGGTGCTCCTGCGGCGGTGGCTTGGGCGGGACGAAGTTCTTCACCCCGAGCGCGCGCACCATGTCGACCGTCTCCCGAGGGCTGGGCCGTTTGAAGTCGGTCTTGTCCAGGATCAGGTCCAGGAGCGGGTAGGGGTCGCCCGGGTGGATGCCGTGCAGGGCCATGTCACCGCTGACGTAGGCACGAGCCAGCCCCAGATCGCCCGGCGCGGTCAGCAGGAACGCGAGCCCGCGCGGGTTGAGGATCTCCATCCCGAAGGGAGAGTCCTTGTCGCCGGCGACACTGCCGTCGTACGCGGTGAGCTTGATTGGCAGCCCACCGTCGAAGAGTTCGTTGATGGTCTCTGCAATGTGATTCACAGTCTCTTCACCGCCTTGCTGTACAGATCGGTCAACCGGTTGCCGGGGTCATACCTCGCCTTCACGGCAGCGAGGTTGTCCCCGTCATAGAGAGCGTCGAAGACATCCTTGTCATAGAACGCCTCGGAGTAGAGCGATTTATGCCCGCCGAGCTCGTGGACCTGATCCTCGATCGCACGGTTCTTGGGAGCGTTGACGGCTCCGGGGCCGACGTGGACCGTGCCCCAGAAGCCGACGTTGACGTACGTCCGGCCCGCCTCGAGCGGGTAGGTCGGCCATTTCCCTCCTGTGTTCGTCCCCTGGGAGACCAGCGGACACAGCCATACCGGCCGCATCCCGATCTCGGCGTCGAACCACTCCAGGAATGCGGGGAGGTTCTCGACCGGGACCTCGATGTCCTGGATCACCCGTTCCCTCAGGAGCCGTCCGGCACGCGCGTCGAGCTTGTCGGCGATGCCGAACTTCCGGTCCAGGCCGACCAGCTTCATGTAGACGTCCGAGCGCCGCAGCCGGCGCGGCCACACCCTGCGGAGGTACTTGTTCTGCGCGCCGAAGGCCCCCGAGCACCAGAACCAGTCGGTGTCCCAGCGCCACAGGTAGTCATAGGTCGTCAGCACATCGGTCTCACGCTGTTGGATCGAGCGGTAGTAGATCTGCTGGCCGCCGTAGTCGCTGAGAGTCCGGGTGGTGGCCTTCTCGGTCCAGGTCGCGAGGGTCAGGTAGTACTCCCCCGGCTCGAACGCGACACCGTCGAGTCCGTCGACCCGCTCCCCCTCGTACGTCCTGGTCTCGGTGATCTGCGCGATCGTCTTGGTGAGCAGGCCGACATCGTCGAAGCGTACGTGCCGCAGCGCGACGTATCCCGGCACCTTCTCCAGCTTGATCTTGAGCCGGGTGGCGTAGCCGAGGGAGCCGTAGGAGTTGGGGAAGGTGTCGAAGAGATCCTCCCCCGGACGCGTCGTGACGATCTCGCCCGACCCGGTCAGGATGTCCATCTCCAGCACCGACTCGTGCGGCATCCCGTTGCGGAACGAGGTGGCCTCGATGCCCATCCCGGTCACCGCGCCACCGAGCGTGATCGTGCGCAGCTGCGGGACGACGTACGGGATCATCCCGTGCGCCAAGGTGGCGTCGACGAGGTCTTCGTACGTGCACATCCCCTGTACGTCGGCAGTGCCCGCCTCGGCATCGACCTCGATCACGCCGCCCAAGCCGGAGACGTCGAGACCGGGGGCGTCGGTCGCCGCCCGGGCCCGGAAGAGGTTGGTGGTGCGTTTGGCCAGCCTGACGGGAGCGCCGTCAGGGATCCGCTTGTAGGAGGCCGTCAACCGCTCGACGGCCTCGGTGTGTCGTTGCCAACCAGTCTCACCCGTCACTTGACGCACTTTACTCGCGCCCTGGGATCTCGGGTTTCGATTTTCACGTTCGTTCGCTTACAGTCACAAGCGCCGACTGCTCCCGTCGAGCGCCCCCAATCTCGTGCACCCTGGAGGGTCCCCATGTCCAGTGCTGCCCATCGTGACGCTGTGTCAACGCTCGCCGAGAAGGCAACCCCCTACTTCACCGAGAACCAGGTCAAGTGGCGCAACAAGTCCGTGTCCCAGGCCCGGCTCGCGCTGGCGATCGACCAGATCGTCGTGCACATGCGTGAGAAGGGCGTCGACATGGCGACCATGAACGGCCTCACCGCCTACCGGGACGAGGACGGGATCCACGTCACGATCGAGCTGGGCACCCTTCCGCTCCTCGCCGAGTCCGGCGGGGCCGGCGGCACCGGCGGCCACCGAGCCGCTCGCTGAGCGGCCCGCAGGGACTCAGCGGAGGTTGCCGCGCGGGTCGCCGACGAGGACCGGGACATCCTCGCCCGCGAACTCCTTGACGATCGAGAGGTCGTTCGCGGAGGCCTCCTCGGCCTCGCCGAGCACGACCACGGCCTCGAGGCCCTTGGAGCCGGAGGCCACCGCCATCGCCACGCAGACGCCGATCGCGGAGACCTGGAGCGAGGGCAGGTCCACGGTGGCGGCGGCGTAGGTTCGGCCGTCGAGGTCGCGTACGGCTGCTCCTTCGGCCGCGCCGGCGCGGGCACGCGTCGCCCGGGCCAGGGTCACCAGCTTGCGGTCCTCCGCGGTGAGCTCACTCTGCTCGGGCATGTGCCTCTTTCTTCCTGTCCGTCTTCTCGCTCTGCTCGTCCTCGTCGTCGGCCTCGGTCTGGGCCGGGACGACGACGCTGATGCGTACGGTACCGATCTTGTTCCGCCGGCCGGCAGCCTCCTCGGCCACGAAGCAGAGCCCGTGGGCTTCGACCTCGGTCCCGGGGATCGGCACGAGGCCGAGATGCTTGGCCATCAGACCGCGTACGGAGTCGACGTCGTCCTCCTCGACGGGGAGGCCGATGAGCTCCTCGAGGTCGCTGACCAGGAAGCGCGAGGGCACCCGCCAGGAGCCGTCACCGAGGTGGAGGGGCTCGCGGTCCTCGATGTCGTACTCGTCGGTGATCTCGCCGACGATCTCCTCGAGGATGTCCTCGATGGTGATCAGGCCGGCGGTGCCGCCGTACTCGTCGACGACGACCGCGATGTGCTGGCGGTGCTGCTGCATCTCGGCGAGCAGCTCGTCGACCGGCTTGGAGTCGGGGACCCAGGTCGGCTTGCGCATCAGCGACTCGACCCGCTGGGTGGTCTCGACCTCCGGCGCCTCGAAGTCTCGCGCGACGACGTCCTTGAGGTAGACCATCCCGATGATGTCGTCGAGGCTGTCGTCGATCACCGGGATGCGGGAGTAGCCCGAGCGCAGGAACAGCGACAGTGCCTGGCGCAGCGTCTTGCGGCGCTCCAGGAAGACGATGTCACCGCGGGGCACCATCACCTCGCGGGCACGGGTGTCGCCGAGCTCGAAGACCGAGTGGATCATCCGGCGCTCGTCGGCCTCGATCAGGTCAGAGGCTTCGGCGATGTCGACCAGCTCACGCAGCTCGGTCTCCGTCGAGAACGGACCCTTGCGGAAGCCCTTGCCGGGGGTGAGCGCGTTACCGAGCATGATCAGCAGGCTCGGGATCGGGCCGAGGATGGTGGTGATCGCGCCGATCGGACCGGCGACCGCGAGGGCGATGCCCTCGTGGTGCTGCCGCCCCAGCGTGCGGGGACCGACGCCGATGACCACGAAGGAGACCACGGTCATCGTCCCGGTCGTGGTGAGCACCGTCGGCCACCAGCGCCCCTGGTAGAGGTCGTACGCCCACAGCGCGACCAGCACGGTCGCGCCGATCTCGCACAGCATCCTGAGCAGCAGCACCGTGTTGACGTAGCGGGCGGGGTCGCCGACCACCGCCACCAGGCGCTTGGCGCCGGCGCGGCCCTCGGAGACCAGCTCCGCGGCCCGGGCGCGGGAGAAGGCGCTGAGCGCCGCGTCGGCGGCTGAGAAGATGCCGGCGATCAGGACCAGAACTGCGGCTGCGATCAGCAGCCTCGCATCGTCCATGGGTGTTGGTGGTGCTCCTACTCGGGTGCGGTGGCCGAGGAGCCCCAGGCCTTGAGCAGCTTGGCCTGCAGCCCGAACATCTCGGCGTGCTCGTCGGGGTCCACGTGGTCGTAGCCGAGCAGGTGGAGGATGCCGTGGGTGGTCAGCAGCTCGATCTCCGCCACGGTGCCGTGGCCGGCTGCCTCGCCCTGCTTGGCCGCGATCGTCGGGGCGATGATGATATCGCCCAGGTCGCCTTCCTCCGGCTCCTCGTCGAGGCGGCCGGGGAGCAGCTCGTCACCAGGGAACGACAGCACGTCGGTCGGGCCCTCGGTGTCGAAGTAGCGCTCGTTGAGCTCGGTGATCGTCGCCTCGTCGCCGAACTTGATCCGCAGGTCGGCCTGCGGGTGCACACGCAGCTGCTCGAGCAGGAAACGAGCGAGCTTGGCGACGTGCTCGACGTCGATCTCCTGCTCGGACTCGTTGATGATCTCGGTGCTCATGCCGCCGCCTCCGTAGCGCAGGCGCAATCATACGGACGCGGCGGCCTGAGGCTTACGGTCGCTCGCTGGCGCTCGCTCATGCCCTGCTCTCTCCCGAGGCCCGGCCCTGGCTCTGCACGTCGTGCTCCTCGTAGGCGGCGACGATCTTGGCGACCAGCCGGTGGCGTACGACGTCGTGGCTGGTCAGGTTGTTGAAGCTGATGTCCTTGACGTCGTCGAGGATGCCCTCCACGACCCGGAGCCCGGACTTCTGGCCGTTGGGGAGGTCGGTCTGGGTCACGTCACCGGTAACCACGATCTTGGAGCCGAAGCCGAGGCGGGTCAGGAACATCTTCATCTGCTCGGGCGTGGTGTTCTGCGCCTCGTCGAGGATGATGAAGGAGTCGTTGAGGCTTCGCCCGCGGAGGAACGCGAGCGGGGCGACCTCGATGGTCCCCGACGCCATCAGCTTGGGGATCAGCTCCGAGTCCATCATGTCGTGCAGCGCGTCGTAGAGCGGGCGCAGGTAGGGGTCGATCTTCTCGGTCAGGGTGCCGGGCAGGAAGCCGAGCTTCTCGCCGGCCTCGACCGCCGGACGGCTCAGGATGATCCGGGTGACCTGCTTGGTCTGCAGCGCCTGGACCGCCTTGGCGACCGCCAGGTAGGTCTTGCCGGTGCCGGCCGGGCCGATGCCGAAGGTGATCGTGTGCTTGTCGATCGCGTCGACGTAGCGCTTCTGGTTGAGCGTCTTGGGGCGGATGCTCCGGCCGCGGTTGGAGAGGATGTTGAGGCTCAGCACGTCGGCCGGCTTCTCGGTCGTGTCGGCCTGGAGCATGCCGATCACCCGCTCCACCGTCTCGCCGCTGACGCCCTGGCCGGTGCGGATGATCTGGACCAGCTCCTCCAGGACCCGCTCGATCATCGCGATCTCGCTGGGGGCACCGTGGAGGGTGATCCGGTTGCCGCGCACGTGCACGTCTGCGTCGAAGTGGGCCTCGATGATCCCGAGGTGCTCATCGGCCGGACCGAGGACGGTCACCATGTCGACGCTGTTCGGAACGACCACGGTGTGCTTGGTGGTCGCGGTGACCCCCTGGTCGGAGGTGTCGGTCGGAAGCGGACTTGGGTGTCGATCGGTCATGGATGCCCGGAGCGGGCCCTTTCTCGTCACGAGGCTGATGCGTCCATGGTACGCGGGCGCTCGGCCCCTCTCCTACTGGATAGTTGCGGCGTCAGCTCGCCAGCAGCGATTCGACGCGTACGGTCTCCTCGGCGAGCTCGTCGCGCTCGTCCGGGGTGAGGTCGCGGAGCAGCTTGACGACCTCGACCTTGCCGTCGACCGGCTTCCAGAGACCGATGAGGTGGCCACCGCCGATGATGACCGCGCCGCCGCCCCCGATGCCCCACTCCTTCCGGGTCCCCTTGGCGGTGATCCGCTCCCGGTTGGCGTGCGAGAGCCAGACGTTGTCGAACCTGCCCAGCAGTCGCACCGGGGCGTGCTCCTCGCCGGTGGCGAGCGGAGCGTCCGGAACGTCGTAGAGGGTCTTGCCGGCCTCGTCGCGGTAGGTGACCAGGCCCTCGATCCGCTTGACCACCGGACCCAGGCGGGTCAGCGACGACCAGGTGGTGATGTCGGCGGCGGTCGCCGGCCCGAAGGCGCGCAGGTAGCGGCGTACGATCTCCGGCGCCAGCGTGGGGACGACATCGTCCACGGCCACCGGCGGCACGCCCGTCCAGCGCGGGAGCAGGTCGTAGACCAGCCCGCCCGAGCCCTTCCACAGGCCTCGCGGCGGCAGCTGCACCAGCGGCAGCTCGTTGCGCGCCCGCAGGCCGAGCGCCTTGGCCGGGACGTCGGGGAAGTGCTCGACCAGGCCGGCCTCGAGGGCCGCGTTGGGCAGCGCCCCGAGAGCGAGTACGTCCTCGGCCGCCTCCACGAAGCCCTCCAGCTGCGCCGCCGGGCGGACGATCTCGACCCGCTGGGTGTAGAAGTCGTGGACCGGCTGGGTCCAGGCCCTGATCAGCGCGGCATCGGCGGCGGTGTGCATGTGGATCGTCGACCGCAGCGAGGAGAGCCGGACCAGCGCGCTCGACTCGAGCTGCGCGCTGAGCGCGTAGGGGTCGAACGACTCCAGCCGGGCGGTCAGCGCGAAGAACGGCGGCATCGACTCCTGCGCCTGCAGGCCGACCAGATGCTCGATCATCTCGGCCGGGGTGAGCGAGGCCCGCGACAGCAGGTGCTGGCGGAGCAGGAGGGTCCGGTTGAGCTGCCGTTCGGTGAGGATCACGGTAGCGATGATCTCCTACTCGACGGTGATCCGGGCGCCGACCTCCTCAGAAGGCTTCCCCTCGCCGTCGGAGGTGTCGTCGGTGCGAGCGATGAAGAGGTACGTCCCGGGCTCGAGCTCGGAGACGTCGACCGTGGTCTTCCACGGGTAGAGCTTGTCCACCCAGCCCTCGGCCGTCGCGGCCCCCTCGAGCACTGTCTCGCCAGTGGTGTCGCGGACCTCCCACGGCACGTTCGCCTCGTTCGAGTTGGCCTTGCCCGAGGCCTCGAAGCTGTCGGAGACCGTCGCCCCCTCGGCCGGTGCCGCCAGCGTGATCAGGCCGGAGGTGCGTGGCAGTGTCGACGGCTCCTCGGACGGCTCGGCCGACACGTCGGGATCCTCGGCGACGGCATCGTTGCTGCCGCACCCGGCAGCCAGTACGCCGCAGAGAGCAAGAGCGATCATGGCGCCCGCCGGACGCGTACGTGTGCTCCTCATGCCTCCATACTCACCCGGCATCCCCGAAGGACGAACCCACCACGCCGAGCAGTCGGCGGTCAGTCCCAGCGGCGGGTGCGGGCCAGCAGGGCGGCTGAGGCGGCGACGCCGGCGGTCGAGGTGCGCAGGACCTCACCGCCGAGACGGATGGTGGTGGCGCCGGCCTTCTCGAACAGGGAGATCTCCTCCTCCGTCAGGCCGCCCTCGGGGCCGACCACGACCAGGATCGTGCCCTCGTCGATGACGGGGACCGCGCCGAGCGGGAGGGTGCCCTCCTCGTGGAGCACGACGGCGACGTCGGCCGCCTCGACCTTGGCCACGACGGCGTCGGTGGTGGCCAGCGGCTCGACCTCGGGGTGCCACAGCCGGCGCGACTGCTTGGCGGCCTCGCGGGCGGTGGCTCGCCAGCGGGCGAGGGACTTGACCGCGCGCTCGCCCTTCCAGACGGCGACCGAGCGGGTTGCCGCCCACGGGACGATGCTGGCGGCGCCGATCTCGGTGAGCATCTCGACGGCGAGCTCGCCGCGGTCGCCCTTGGGCAGCGCCTGGACGACCGTCAGCGCGGGCTCGGGCGGCGCGTCGCCGAGGATGATCTCGTCGACGCGTACGGTCATCGACTTCTTGGTGGTCTGCGTGATCGTGCCGGTGACGCCCTCGCCGGCGCCGTCGGTGAGCACGACCTCCTCGCCGACCCGGAGGCGGCGTACGACGACCGCGTGGTGGCCCTCGTCGCCGCTCACCTCGATGTCGTCGCCGACACGGGTGCCGACGAGCGACTCGACGAGGTGAACGGGAAGGGTCATGACTCAGTGCCCGTTGAGGGTGTCCTTGAACCAGGAGAAGACGCCGCCCTTGTGGGCCGCCTTGAGCTGGCCCTGGACGGACTCCTCACCGCGCATCTCGGCGAGCTGGCGCAGCAGCGCCTCCTGCTCGAGGTCGAGCTTGGTGGGGGTCTCCACGTTGATGGTCACGATCAGGTCGCCGCGACCTCCCCGCAGACCGGGCACACCGCGGCCACGCAGGACGTGGTCGGTGCCGGACTGGGTGCCGGGCTTGAGGTCGATCTGGATCGAGGCGTCCTCGGGGTCGATCTGGTCGGCGCCCTCGCCGACGAGGTCGGCCTCGAGCGTCGGCAGGTTGAGCGTGGTGCCGAGCGCGGCCGCGGTCATCGGCACCTTCGCGGTGCAGTGCAGGTCGTTGCCCCTCCGCGTGAAGGTGGCGTGCTTGGCGACGTGGATCTCGACGTAGAGGTCGCCGGCGGGGCCGCCGCCGGGGCCGATCTCGCCCTGCTCGGCGAGCTGCACCCGGGTGCCGTCGTCGACGCCCGGCGGGATCTTGACGGTCAGGGTGCGGTGGGAGCGCACCCGGCCCTCGCCGCTGCAGTCACGGCACGGGTCGGGGATGACGGTGCCGAAGCCGTTGCAGGCCGAGCACGGGCGCAGCGTGCGGATCTCGCCCAGGAAGGAGCGCTGCACGACCGCGACCTCACCCTGGCCGTGGCAGGTCTCGCACGGGATCGGGTGGGAGCCTTCCGCGGCCCCCTCGCCACCACAGGTGTCACAGACGACCGCGGTGTCGACCTTGAGGTCGCGGGTGACGCCGAAGGCGGCCTCGGCCAGGTCGATGTCGAGACGGATGAGGGCGTCCTGCCCGCGGCGTACGCGCGGACGGGGGCCACGCCCCGCGCCTCCCGTGCCGGCACCTGCGCCACCGAAGAAGGCGTCCATGATGTCGGTGAACGAGAAGCCCGCGCCCTGGGCGCCGAAGCCTCCCGCGAACGGGTCGCCACCGCGGTCGTACGCAGCCCGCTTCTGCGGGTCGCTCAGCACCTCGTAGGCGTGGGAGATCTCCTTGAACTTCTCCTGCGACTCGGCGTCGGGGTTGACGTCAGGGTGGTACTGGCGCGCCAGCTTCCGGTACGCCTTCTTGATCGTTGCGTCGTCGGCGTCCTTGTCGACACCGAGGAGCTCATAGGGGTCCAACGTCGGTCTTCCTGCCATCGAAGTTCGCTGATCTTCCTTGAATCGAGTCTGCTGCTCAAGCCTCGTCGAGGATCCGGGAGAGGTAGCGCGCCACCGCGCGCACCGCCGCCATGGATCCGGGGTAGTCCATCCGGGTGGGGCCGACCACGCCGAGCGTGGCCAGCGCCTCGTCGCCAGGTCCGTAGCCGGTCGCGACCACGCTGGTCTGGGAGAGCTCCTGGTAGGGGCCTTCGGCGCCGATCCGCACCGTGACCAGTCCGCCCGCGGTCGCCTCGCCCATCAGTTTGAGCAGGACGACGTGCTCCTCGAGGGCCTCCAGGAGCGGGCGTACGGCGGTGTCGAAGCTGTCGCCGAAACGAGCCAGGTTGCTGGTGCCGCCGATGGAGATCCGCTCGTCGGAGCGGTGGTCGTTCATCGCCTCGATCAGGGCCTCCGCCACCGCGGCCGCGAGCCCATCCTTCAATGTATCCGTCTGCGGGGCGTCGGCGGGCGCGTCGGCCGGCTGGGCGATCGTGCGCAGCGCCTCGCCGGCCTCGGCGATGACGGCGCCGGCGACCGCGGTGTTGATCTTCGCGCGCAACGTGGCCAGGGTCTCCTCGGAGACCTCCTCGGTCACCTCGAGCAGTCGCTGCTCGACGCGGCCGGTGCTGAGGATGAGCACGAGGAGGAGCCTGGTCGGGGCCAGCGCGACCAGCTCGACGTGGCGGACGGTCGAGCGGCTCAGGGTCGGGTATTGCACCACCGCCACCTGGCGGGTCAGCTGCGAGAGCAGCCGGGTCGAGCGGGTAACGACGTCGTCGAGGTCGACCGCGCCCTCGAGGAAGCCGGCGATCGCCCGCTTCTCGGCGGTAGTCATCGGCTTGACCGTGGTCAGCCGGTCGACGAAGAGCCGGTAGCCCTTGTCGGTGGGCACCCGGCCGGCGCTGGTGTGGGGGGCGGTGATGTAGCCCTCCTCCTCCAGCGCGGCCATGTCGTTGCGTACCGTCGCCGGGGAGACACCGAGACCGTGACGCTCCACGAGCGCCTTGGAGCCGACCGGCTCCTCGGTCTTCACATAGTCCTCGACGATCGCTCGGAGGACGGAGAGCCTGCGTTCGTTCTGCATCTGCCCTCCTATCGTCCTGGCTGCCTGGCACTCATTCCGTGCGAGTGCCAATCCTACCGGTTCGCGTCACAGGCACCAGTTTCCGGTGGCCGCTCCGCTCTGTGGAACGGGACACTTCTCTCGCTATCGAGATAGCCTTAGGTTAGGCTGACCTTAGAGCCATTCTGCACTGCTTCCGCCCCACTGGAGAGTCCTATGATCGCCGACGATCTGCTGGTCCGCATCACGGCCCACGCCAACGACGAGCACCAGGCGGACCTGTGCCGCTCGCTCTCGGCACGGCTCGGCCTGCGACCGCGTCACATCGTGGGCGTACGCCTCTCCAACCTCACCGCCGAGAGCGTCGACGTCTCCTGGATCACCCTCGACGGCGGCCACCACGTGACCTTCCGGTTCCCGGAGGCCGCGGCCACGCCGGACGAGGTTCTCGAGCAGCTCGGGCGCGTGCTCACCGGTTCTCGCTGCTGACTCCACTACCGTTCTCCGGATGAGCGATCGCTACGGCTCCGACGTACTGGCCGGCGACTGGCGCAAGCCCAAGAACGGGCGTGCCGTCGAGACTCCCGCAGAGCTGGGCGCTGTGATCGAGGAGGTCGAGACCGACTTCGTCGGCGAGATCGTGCGGATCGACCGCGACCTGCACACGCTGACACTCGAGGACCGGAAGGGCAAGCGGCGTACGTTCCCGCTCGGGCCGGGCTTCTGGCTCGAGGGCAAGCCGGTCATCCTCACTCCCCCGGTGACCCGCACAGCGCCGGCGAAGCCGACCCGCACCGCGTCGGGCTCGGTGGCCGTGGACAACGTCAAGGCCCGGGTCGCGCGCGAGTCGCGGATCTTCGTCGAGGGGCGTCATGACGCCGAGCTGGTCGAGAAGATCTGGGGTGACGACCTGCGGATCGAGGGCGTCGTCGTCGAGTATCTGGGCGGTGTCGACGACCTCGCCGACCACCTGGTTTCGTTCAAACCCGGACCGCAGCGGCGGGTCGGGGTGCTCGTCGACCACCTGGTCAAAGGCTCCAAGGAGGCCCGGATCGCGGAGTCGATCCGGCGCTCCGCGGTCGGTCAGCACGTGCTGATCGTCGGTCACCCGTTCATCGACGTGTGGCAGGCGGTCAAGCCGGGCCGGCTCGGGCTCGAGGCCTGGCCGAACGTGCCGCGGTCGATCGAGTGGAAGAAGGGCATCTGCCAGCACATGGGCTGGCCCCACCGGGATCAGGCCGACATCGCGCGGGCCTGGAAGCACATCCTGGGACGGGTCAATTCGTTCGGCGACCTGGAGCCCGCCCTGCTCGGGCGGGTCGAGGAGCTGATCGACTTCGTGACCGAGCCCGTCTGAGCCTCGGTCAGTAGGACGACTTCTTCGGCATGATGATCCACAGCACGATGTAGACGATGAACTGCGGTCCGGGGAGCAGGCAGGAGATCACGAAGGCCAGCCGGATCAGGTTCGAGTTGATGCCGAAACGGTCGCCGAGACCGCCGCAGACGCCGGCGATCCATTTGTCGTTGCTGGGACGGGAAAGAGTTGTGGTTGCCATGACTCCACTCTCCCCTCTCGGGCCCTCTTTACCAATCAGGATCACCCCTGATCCTTCGATCAGGACCAAGGTCCCGGACTCAGGGATGGGCTAGGGGAGCAGGTCTCGGACCACCGCGTCGGCGAGGAGTCTGCCGGTCTCGGTGAGGAAGATCGTGTCGTCGGCGACGGTGACCAGACCGCGACGTACCTGCTCCGGGAGAGCGGCGTGGCCCTCGTCGTCGAGGGCGTCCGCCGGGAGGCCGTCGGCGAGCCTCAGTTCGAGGAGGACGCGCTCGACCCGCCGGTCCTCCTCGGCGAGGATCTCGCGAGCGTGGGCGGGGCTCTGCTCGGCGCCGATGCGGTCGGCGTACGCCTTGGGGTGCTTGACGTTCCACCACCGGGTGCCGCCGACGTGGCTGTGGGCGCCGGGGCCGACACCCCACCAGTCGCCGCCCTGCCAGTAGAGCATGTTGTGACGGCAGCGCTGGGACTCGTCGGTGGCCCAGTTGGAGACCTCGTACCAGGTCAGGCCGTGCTTTCGGAGGGTGGCGTCGGCCAGCTCGTACTTGTCGGCGAGGTCGTCCTCGTCGGGCATCTCGATCTCGCCTCTTCTGACCCTTCGGGCCAGGGCGGTGCCGTCCTCGACGATGAGGGAGTAGGCCGAGATGTGGTCGGGGTCGCTGGCCAGCGCGGCGTCGAGGCTGGTGCGCCAGTCGTCGATCGACTCTCCCGGGGTGCCGTAGATGAGGTCGAGGGAGACCTGCTCGAAACCGGCCTCGCGCGCCCATTCCACGACCAGTGGGACCCGCTCGGGGTCGTGGGTGCGGTCGAGGGTCTTCAGTACGTGGGGGACGGCCGACTGCATGCCGAAGCTGAGCCGGGTGAAGCCGCCCTCGCGCAGGGTGCGCAGGTAGTCCAGGTCGACAGAGTCGGGGTTGGCCTCGGTCGTCACCTCGACGTCGTCGGCGAGGCCGAACTCGTCCCTGATCGCACCGAGCATGCCGGTCAGGTCGCTCGCTGGCAGGAGGGTCGGGGTGCCGCCGCCGAAGAAGACGGTGTCCACCTGCTTGTCACTGTCGGCCAGCACCCGGCGCGCCAGCCGGACCTCCTCGATGGCCTGGTCGGCGTACGTCTGCCGGCTCACGCCCGGACCCAGCTCGATCGCGGTGTAGGTGTTGAAGTCGCAGTAGCCGCATCTGACCGTGCAGAACGGGACGTGGACGTAGAAGCCCAGCCCCTTCTCCCCCAGCGTGCTCAGCGATTCGGCCGGCAGTGACCCGTCGGTGGGGGCGGGGTCACCGGGAGGCAGAGCGGAAGGCACCCCTCCATTATCGATCCACCTGTCGAAAAGGGTTAACCGTCATGGGAGGGGTGGTGGGAAAATTCCGGCGTGTCCGTCTCGCAGCCTGATCTTCTTCTCGACGATGTTCTCGACAACCCGGTCTGGCACTCGCTGACCGGTGCGCATGCCTCGCTCGCCGAGGGCTCGGGACTCGCCCGTCGCTACCGTCCCGACGTCTCGCCTTTCGCCGCCGTCTCCGACCCGCGCGACCCGCAGGCGTGGCGCGACCTGGCCGCGGCCGTCGGGCCCGGCGGCACCGCGCTGATCACCGGCGCGGCCGGTGTCTGCGGGGACGGGTGGGAGATGGTCGGTGGCGGCGAAGGGGTCCAGCTCGTCGAGACGTCACGTGTCGCTGCCGCGCCCGATCCCGAGGCGGTCGTGCTCGGGGCCGCCGACGTACCCGAGATGCTCGACCTCGTCGCCCGCACCGAGCCGGGACCGTTCGAGAAGTCCACCCACACGATGGGTACGTATCTGGGGCTGCGCCACGAGGGCCGCCTCGTCGCGATGGCCGGCCAGCGGATGCACCCGGGCGGGTGGATCGAGATCAGCGCCGTCTGCACCGCCCCCGAGGCACGCGGTCGCGGACTGGCCGGCCGCCTCGTCCGCGCCGTCACCGCCGACATCCACGCCCGCGGCTCTCGTGCGCTGATGCATGCCTCGGTCGCCAACACCGGCGCCATCTCGGTCTACCTCGGTCTCGGGTTCGAGGAGCGGCGGCGTACGACCTTCGAGCTCTTCCGCGCGGCCGCCTAGCGCCGAGGCGTCACCCGCGTCGGCCGAGAGGTCACGTACGTCGCGCGAGAGGTCACCGGCTGCCGTCTCGACCGACGGGAGTGACTTCTCGGCCGACGTACTGACGCCTCGGCCGACCTAGCTGACGTCTCGGCAGGGGTCAGTGGAAGTCGCGGGAGCGGTGGCGGGAGGCGATGGCCTTGGCGGCCTCGGGGTGGATCTCCTCGAGCGGGGCGAGGCGGTCGGCGACCAGGTTGGTGACCCCGTCGTTGCGCTCGAGGATGCCGCGGATGAGCATGACCGAGGTGGAGACGGCGATCTTGCGGTGCTTCCTCCACAGGCCGGCGGAGCAGACGACGTTGAGCATGCCGGTCTCGTCCTCGAGGTTGATGAAGGTGACGCCGCCTGCGGTCCCGGGGCGCTGGCGGTGGGTGACCAGGCCGGCGACGGTGATGCGCCGGCCGGGCTCCGAGGTGGGGAGGTCGCTGATCTTCGGGAGTCCCGCCGCGGTCAGGCCGGCTCGGAGATGGGCGAAGGGATGGCTGCCGGGCGTCACGCCGGTCGCCCACAGGTCGGCCAGGGTCTCCTCGACCGGGTCGAGGCCGGGCAGCGCAGGGGTCTCGGCGGTGAACCGCACCCCTTCGAGCTGGTCCTCGGTCTCGGTCCAGCCCGCCTGCCACAGCGCCTGGCGACGGCTCGATGTGAACACCTCCAAACATCCGGCGGTCGCCAGCGCCTCGAGCTGGGCGCGTTCCAGCCCGGCGCGACGGGAGAGGTCGAGGGAGTCCTTGAACGGCGCCTCCTCGCGGGCCTTCACGATCCGCTTGGCAACGTCCTTGCCGATGCCGCGTACGGAGTCCAGGCCCAGCCGTACCGCGAAGTTGCCGTCACGCCGGTGCTCCGGGGTCGGGTCGGGGGTGCCGGGCACCCACGGGGTCTTCTCCCCGTCCAGCCGGCAGTCCTCCTTCCCGGTCGGCGACACGACGTCGACGTCGAGCGGCTCCAGGTCTGCGGCGGCCTGGCTGAGGACGAGGTCGGGGCGGCGTACCTCCACTCCGTGGCGGCGGGCGTCCTGGGTCAGCGACTGCGGTGAGTAGAAGCCCATCGGCTGGGCGCGGAGCAGGCCGGCCAGGAACACGGCCGGGTAGTGGAGCTTGAACCACGACGAGGCGTAGACGAGCTTGGCGAAGCTCAGCGCGTGGGACTCGGCGAAGCCGAAGTTCGCGAAGGAGAGGATCTGGGTGTAGACCGCCTCGGCAGTCTCCTCGGTCATCCCCTTGGCTCGCATGCCCTCATAGAGCTGCTCCTTGAGCGAGTCGATCCGCTCGAGACCACGCTTCGAGCCCATCGCCCGGCGCAGCAGATCGGCGTCGTCGTGGTTGAAGTCGCCCAGGACGCGGCCCATCTCCATGAGCTGCTCCTGGAACAGCGGCACCCCGAGGGTGCGCTCCAGCACCGGCTCCAGCAGCTCGTGGGCGTAGCTGACCTCCTCGCGCCCGGTGGCCCGGCGTACGTAGGGATGGACCGCTCCGCCCTGCACCGGCCCCGGCCGGATGAGCGCGATCTCGATGGCCAGGTCGTAGAAGCAGCGCGGCTGCAGGCGCGGCAGGGTGCCGATCTGCGCGCGCGACTCGACCTGGAAGACCCCGATCGAGTCGGCCCGGCAGAGCATGTCGTAGACCGCCGGCTCCTCCTTGGGGATGGTCGCCAGGGCCCAGCCCTCCCCCAGGTGCTCGAGAGCCAGATGCATCATGTGGTCGAGCGCCGCCAGCATTCCGAGCCCGAGCAGGTCGAACTTCACCAGCCCCATGTATTCGGCGGCGTCCTTGTCCCACTGGATCACGGTGCGTTTGTCCATGCGGGCACGCTCGATGGGTACGACCTCGCCGATCGGCTCCTCGGTCAGCACCATTCCGCCGGAGTGGATGCCGAGATGGCGCGGGGCTCCGTGGATCTCCTCGGCCAGCGCGAGGACCGGAGCGGGGATGCCGACGTCGTCCGGTGCCTCGACGCGGGAGTAGCCGAGATGCTTGGACCAGGCGTCCTGCTGGCCGGGGCTGTGGCCGAGCGCCTTGGCCGCGTCCCTGACCGCCATCTTCGGCCGGTAGCCGACGATGTTCGCGACCTGCGCGGCGTTGCGCCGGCCGTAGGTGTCGTAGACCCACTGGATCACCGTCTCGCGCTTGTCGGAGTCGAAGTCGACGTCGATGTCCGGCTCCTCCTCCCGGTGCACGGAGATGAACCGCTCGAACGGCAGCTTGTAGAAGACCGGGTCGATCGCGGTGATCCCGAGCGCGTAGCAGACCGCGGACGCGGCCGCCGACCCTCGCCCCTGACAGAGGATCTTCTCGCTCCGCGCGAACTCGACGATGTCGTGCACGATCACGAAGTAGCCCGGGAAGTCCTTGCGCTCGATGACGTCGAGCTCATGATCCACCCGCTTGCGGGCCTTCTCGACGAACTCCGGGTCGCTGGCGTACGCCTTCGCGTAGCGCTCCGCGAAACCCTCCTCGGTCAGGTGACGCAGCCGGCTCGCGGCGGTCTCGCCCTCGGGGATCCCGCGCTTGGGCAGCTTCGGGGTGGCCTTGCGCAGGTCGAAGGCACACTCGTCGGCGATCTCGACGCTGTGTGCCACCGCGCCCGGGTAGCGCCGGAAGAGCTGGTCCATCTCCTCCCCCGACCTGACGTACGCCACCGGGCCGGCCGGGAGCCAGCCGGCGATGTCGCTCAGGGTGCGGCGCGCGCGGACCGCCGCGAGCGCGTCGGCCACCCGGTGCCGGTCGGGCGTGGCGTAGTGGACGTTGTTGGTGGCGACCGTGGGCAGGCCGGCCTCGCGGGCGATGCCGGCGAGCAGGTCGTTGTCGTAGGAGTCGGTCGGATGGCCGCGGTCGGTCAGCTCGACGACGACGTTGTCGTGGCCGAACCTGTCGGTGAGCTCGCGCAGCGCCCTGGCCGCGGCGATCGGGCCGGTGCCGGTGAGGGCCTGACGTACGGTGCCCTTGCGGCACCCGGTCAGGATCAGCCAGTTGCCGACGCGAGCCCGGTCGGCGAGCTCGTCGAGGTCGTAGGCCGGCCGGCCCTTCTCGTCGCCGCGCAGCTGCGCCTCGGTGATCGCGCCGGCCAGCTGCCGGTAGCCCTCGACGCCCCGGGCGAGCACGAGGAGGTGGCTGCCCTCGGGGTCGGCGATCCCGTTCTGCGGCTTGGTCAGGCCCAGGGACAGCTCGGCGCCGTAGACGGTCAGCAGCCGTGCCGGTCCCGTCAGCTTCTGCGCCGCCTCGGCGAAGGCAGGTGCCCCGTAGAACCCGTCGTGGTCGGTGATCGCGATCCCGTGCAGCCCCTGCCGGATCGCCTCGCTGACCAGCGCCGACGGGGAGCTCGCTCCGTCGAGGAAGGAGAAGTCGGAGTGGGCGTGGAGCTCGGCGTACGGCACCACCGGGCCCTCCGGCCCGCGCACCTCCTCATCGGTCAGCCGCTTCTTGCGGCGCGAGATCGGCGCATCGCCGTAGGGGTCCTTCGGCGGACGACCCGACAGTCGCCGCTCCAGCTCCTTCCACGGGATCTCGGGGTTGTTCCAGCCCATCAGCCGAGCCCATCAGTCGTAGCTGGCTTCGGTGAGCCAGTGGTCGGTGTCGAAGGTGGCCAGCCAGGCGCGGCCGTCGACCCCGACGAGCTGGAAGCGGGCGACCCGCCGACCGCCGCCGGGCTCCCACCACGCCTCGGTGACCGGCCACGGACCGGCCCAGGAGGCGACCCGCTGCCAGGGTTGGCCGGCCGAGGGGCGGTAGCGGGCGGGGTCGGCGGAGACGCCTCCGCGCGGGAGCACCAGCACCTGCCGTCCGGCCTGGTCGCAGACCTCCGCCGGCCAGGGTTCGGCCAGGACCCGGGCAGGCGCCGGCGGCGGAATGCTTCCTGGCCAAGGCAACGTGCGGTCGCGGAGGGTGCTGGGGCGGTCGCCCCAGGGGACGTACGCCTGGCGGTCGCGTGGGGTCCGGCCGCCCTGGAGCACCGGGGAGACGACGGCCTCGTGGCCGAGCAGGCCCTGCACCCGGGCGATGCCGCGATCGACGCGCTCGTTCGTGCCACCCCAGAGACCGTCGGCGTGGACCGCCTCGGAGACGGCGACCTCGGGGACGAAGCGGACCTCGGTCACCGCCCCGCCCGCAACGACCCCGGCCAGCTGCCAGTGCAGCCGGTCGATGAGATCGACGGAGGAGAACCACCGCGGATGCGCCCAGGTGCGTACCGAGTCGGGGACGTCCTCCATGGCGACCTCGATCCGCACCTCGGTGCAGACCTCCTGGCGCGTCGCGAGGCCTTTGACGAACCCCTCCGCCGCTTGCCGGGCCGAGAAGCAGACCGCCTCGGCGGAGTCGAGCGGCGGCTCGAAGGCCACCTCGGTGGTGAGCTCGGGCGGTGGCGTACGCCCCGTCACCGGCCGCGCTCCCTCGCCGTGGATCACCTGGCGGACCCAGGCGGCCTGCGCGCCGAAGCGCGCCTTGACGTCGGCGCCGGGCAGGTCGGCGAGGCCGCCGAGCGTGGTCAGGCCGAGCCGCTGCAGCAGGCTGACCGCGTTCGCATCCTCGAGGACATGGACCGGCAGGGCGCGCAGGAACGCGGTGGAGCCTCCGTCTGCCGGGACGGCGTACGTCTCCTGCAGCCCGGCGCTCCGCGCGGCCTGCTCGGCGGTGAAGAGCTCATCGGCGATGCCGATCCGTACGTCCCAGATCCCGAGCCCGACCACGCACTCGGCGATCGCCGCGCCCGCCTCGGCCTCGCCGCCGTAGAAGCGTGCGGGCGAGCGCAGCGCGACCAGCCCGGGACGCAGCGGCATGACGCCGGGACGCAGCTCCTCCAGGCGCACCAGCACCTCCTCGAAGACCCGCGCGTCACGGGCTTCGTCGGCGGCGAGCACCTGCACCTCCGGGCAGCGCGACTGGGCGTCCCGGCGCCGCATCCCGCGCTTGATCCCGAACTCCCGCGCCGCCTGGTTGTAGGCCTGGACCCGGTTCTGCGCGAAGACCGCGGCGGGCAGGTGCCGCGGCAAGCCGGCCTCGCCCAGCGCCGCGGCGACCGGCCAGTCGGCGCACCAGACCACCACCGTGCGACTCATGCCGACTCCTGTTTCCGCAGGTCAGCAAGGTCAGCGACGGGTTCGAGGACGCGCCGCAGACCGCCGTCCTCGGCCGGGAACCAGAGCGCCGTACGCCGCGGCGGAGCCGTCCCGCGCACCGCCTCGACCACCATCCTTCTCGCCCGGAGATGGCCGTCGCCGTTGCCCAGCCCGACCCAGCGCGGCTCGGTCGCCCGCAGACGTACGTCTGCTCTCGGCCACTCCCCCAGCGCCACCAGCGCGGCGCCGCGGGTGCGCAGCCGGGCACCGATCTTCTCGGCGACGCCCGGGGTCACCCGACCGGTCGGCCGGACCAGCACCAGCGTGGCCACGTCGACCAGCGCCGCGGTCGCCTCCAGCCAGGAGTCCTTCGGCCGTGGCACCAGGATGGTCCGCTCCAGGTCGACCCCGGCCTCGGCCGCCGCCTCGACGCCGAAGTCCTCCACCCCGACGACGGCGGTCCACTCCCCCGCCGCCGACGGCCCCGCGAGCAGCAGCATGGCCAGCGACAGCGAGTCGGCCGCGTACGTCCCTCCGGCCCGTAGCTGCACCACCCCACCGAGCGCCTCGTGCGTCGCCAGCTCCGCGCCGATGCCCGGCTTCTGCTCCAGCCGTCGCACCTTCGACCGAAGCTGCTCGATCTGAGCCAGCTTCTGGTGTCGCTCAATCCCCGCTACCACTCCCACTCAATGAGTATCGAACATTTGTTCGAACGAAGCAACCCCGCCGAGACGTCGCTCCCGCCGGCCGAGACGTCACTTACGTCGGTCGAGCGGGCAGCGGAATGCCATCTCGGCCGACGCAGGAGTCAGCCGCGGAGTGCGGAGGCGAGGTAGGTGAGGCGGGGGTGGTCGGAGGTGGGGAGGGCGGTGACGGTGGTCGTCTTGGCCACCGCGATCTTCCAGTAGGTCGTGCCGGCGACGACCAGGAAGTCGGCCTTCGACGAACCATCGCCGGACAGGGGCGTCGTGATCAGCTCGGGCACGCCGAAGGCCCGGAGGGCGGCGATGACCGGGGAGCTCTCCTCGAGGGCGGCGCGGGCGGCGGCGACGAGGCCCCCGTGGGCGTCGGGGACGGCGTTGACACGCAGGGTCTGGATGCGCGGCTCGGCCTCCGGCGAGAGCATGACCTCGATGTCGTAACGGCCCTTCTCGGCCGGCACCACGGCGAGCGCGACACCCATCGCGCGGGAGAAGTAGCCGTAGGGCGCGCCGCCCAGCGGCAGCCCGACCTTCGCACGCGCCTGGGTGATCTGGACGCGGCGGCCGGCGTCGGGGGCGTCGAGCTCGACGTTGTCGGCGAAGAGCGACGGCAGCGCGAACACCTCAGCACCCGCAGGATCGAAGGTACGCAGCCGCTCGACCGCGGCCTCCAGCGCCGTGTCGAGCCGCGGCCGCAGGCCCTTGACCACCGTCGAGAACCGCTGCGGACCATTACCGGCGAGCTCGTCCGCCACCAGCGAGCGCAGCGCGGTCATCGCGGTCGGGTAGCCCCCGGCGTACGTGCTGTTGGACAGCGTGATCACGCCCAGGCCGGTCTCGGGGTGCCAGACCATCCGCGAGCCGTAGCCGGGGTAGCCGCCGGAGTGGTGGACGAGCTGCCCGAGACGGCTGTCGTGGTCGACCATCAGGCCGTAGCCGTAGCCGGCGGCGACCGCTCCGACGCCCGCCTCGGCACCGGAGAACCCCAGCGAGGCACACACCGAGCCGAACCGGTGCAGCTGCTGCATCTCCCGCCGCGACGCCTTCGACAGCGGATGCCCGTCGGCGGCGGCGGAGAAGGCGCCCAGGAAGCCGCCGACCCAGCGCGCCAGGTCGGCGACCGAGGAGTGCAGACCGCCCATCGCCGCGAACGACCCGGACGGCACAGGCGGGATCGCGGCCCACGTCGGCGGACCCTCGAGCCGGTCGCCGGCCCACGCCGGATGCAGCGGCGGCACATGACCCGGCACTCGGTTCGGCACCGCGTCGGGCGAGTAGGCCGAGGAGGTCATCCCCAGCGGCGCCAGCAGCTCGTGCTCGACGAAGTCCCGGTTGGCCCCCTCAGGAGACGAACCACCGACCACGTTCTCGATCGCGCGCCCGAGCAGCGCATAGCCGAGGTTGGAGTACTCGAACCCGACCCCCGGCTCCCGCCCGGTCGAGAAGCCTCCGTCGAGGAACGTCCCGAAGTCGTCATAGGACAGCGACTCCTGCCGGTCGCCCCACGGGTCGTCGGTCGGCAGCCCGGCCGACATCGAGAGCAGCAGCCGCAGCGTCACCGCCGGCGAGTCGGCTGAGTAGGGCGCCTGGTCGACGAGCTCGGGCACGTACTGCGCGATCGCCTCGTCCAGGTCGACCAGCCCGCGGTCGCGCAGCAGCAGCACCGCGGCCGCCGTGAACGACTTCGACATCGACGCGATCCGGAAGACGCTCTCGGCCGTCGGCGCCGGACCACCCTCGCTCGTCGCCCCGAACGCGCCGGAGTGGAGCAGCTCGGAGCCGCGTACGACCCCATAGGCCAGGCCCGGAGTCAGGTTCTCCTCGAAGCGCTGCTGGAAGAGCTCGTCGACGACGGAGGTGTTCAGGCTCATGCCGCCACCTCCGTTGGGCAGAGGCAAGAATACGGACGTGGCGGCCTGAGGCCGATAGTCGTTCGCTGGCGCTCACTCATACAGGCGTTCCTTCGGAGGCAGGTTGCTCGACGCGTTGCAGCCTAACCACCGAGGGCACCGAGAGTGCGGCAAGGCAGACCGCGGCGTAGAGGACGCCGCTGACGAGGAAGACCGGCCGCTCGCCGAACCATGCCGCCAGCGGCCCGAAGAGGAGCTGCCCGATCGGCATCGCGAGGAACGAGCCGAGCGCGTCGTAGGAGTAGGCGCGGGAGAGCATCTCGCCCGGGACGTTCTCCTGCATCGCCAGGCTCCAGCCGAGGCTGAAGATCTCGATCCCGGCGCCGGCGATGGCCATCGCCACGATGAGCGGCACCGTCTCCGGCCACAGCGCGAGCGCGAAGAAGGGCAGCGAGAACGCCATGATCCCGAACATCCCCGCTCGCAACGGGCGCCGGATCGTGGCCCGCATCAGCAAGATCGTCATGACGAGCATCCCGGCCGCGAGCGCGGAGTTGGCCAGGCCCCAGCCCTCGACGCCGAGCGATGAGGACTTGGCGTACGCAGGACCCAGCACGTGCAGCCCGCCGGACTGGATCGCGTTGAGGATCATGAAGGCGACCACCACGACCCACAGCCAGGTGGTGCTCCGGAAGTACGTCCACCCCGCCCGCAGATCCTCGATGGCCGAGGTCTTCTCCGCGTCCGCCGGGCGCGGCGGGATCCGCACCGGGAGCAGGAAGATCGCCGCGAGCAGCCAGGTCAGGGCGTCGACCGCCAGCGCCCAGCCGGCACCGACGCCGACCACGAGAGCGGCCGCGACCGACGGACCCAGGATCGTCAGGGTGCTGCGCGACATCGAGAGCAGCAGGTTGGCCGGCTGCAGGTCCTTCTTCGCCACCAACTGCGGAACCATCCCCTGCATCGCAGGGAATGCCATCGCCATCGTGGTGCCGTTCATCGCCTGCAGGACGACCAGATGCCAGATCTCGGCGTGCCCGGTGATGACCAGTGCCGCCGCGGCCGCCTGGGTCACGGCCGAGGCCACGTTGCTCAGCTGCAGCACCAGCCGCCGCGAGAACCGGTCGGCGATCACCCCGCCGATCAGCAGGAACACGACCATCGGGATGGTGTGCGCGGCGACGACGTAGCCCAGCGCGGAGGCCGAGTCGGTCACCTCGAGCACCGCGAACGCGAGCGCCACGTGCGACATCGACGAGCCGGCGAGGTTCACGAACCGCGAGGCGAAGAACCACCCGAAGTCGCGTTCCTTGAGGACGAAGAGGCTCTCCTTGATGCTCACTGGCCCTCACCCATCACGAACGCGGAAGCGGTCAGGTTCACGTGGATCGTGCCCTCCGTACGCGGCGGACGAGCGTTGTCGTGGAGCAGACCGCTCGCCTCCCGGACGAGGTCGTGGACCCGCTGCCAGACATCGGGGTCGACCCACATCTCCGCGTCCGAGACGATGGCCGGTCCGTCGGCGCGCAAGCGGCGGCGGCGTACGAGCTCCTCGGCGATCGCGCGGGTGTGGACCTCGTCGTCCTCCCTGGACGGCGGCCCCTGGGCGGCGTCGCGGCGCCAGACGTACCGATACCTTTTCGCGACCCCACCGCGGATCCGCTCCTCGCCCGCGACCTCGATCAGCCCGGCGTTCTCGAGCAGCCGGAGATGGTAGGAGGCGTTGGCATGCGTCAGATCGAGCTCGCGTGCCACCTCCGCCGCCGACAGCTCCGCGCCCGTCAGCAGTGACAGCATCCGGAGCCGCAGCGGGTGCCCGGCCGCCCGCAGCCGCGAGATCTCCTCGTCCACCCGAACCTCCCAAGATTTGTTGGGGAGTGAGTCTGGTGAGGCCGGCCAGAACCGTCAAACAATTATTCGGGTCGCGCCTAAACCGATAATGGCTGCTGTGCGTCATCCAGGCGTGAGCCGAGAAGAATTCACCGACTTCTACGTCGGTGCCAAGGACCGCTGCCTGCGTGCGGCGATCGCGACCGGCATGGATCCCGGCCGGGCCGAGGAAGCGACCGCTGAGGCCTTCGCACGCGCCTGGTCGCGCTGGCCGACGGTCAGACTGGCCAACTCCCCGGCGGCGTGGGTGGTTCGCACCGCGGTCAACGTCGACATCTCCTGGTGGCGCAAGCGCCGCCGCGAGCTGACCGTTCCCGACACCCCCGAAGAGCT
The DNA here is from genome assembly GCF_045207335.1 of Nocardioides sp. NBC_00850. Classification (NCBI taxonomy): domain Bacteria; kingdom Bacillati; phylum Actinomycetota; class Actinomycetes; order Propionibacteriales; family Nocardioidaceae; genus Nocardioides; species Nocardioides sp. NBC_00850. Next base: position 2,639,770 of record NZ_CP108845.1, on the reverse strand, counting down.
CCCCCGCCACGACTCCGACGACGACACCGACCACGACCTGTTGGAGGCCGTACGCCGGCTGCCACCACGGCAACGCGAGGTGGTCGCGCTGCGCTACTTCCTCGACCTCGACGCCGAGACGACCGCCCACGAGCTCGGCATCGCTCGCGGCACCGTCTCCGCCACGCTCCACCACGCGCTCAAGACTCTGCGGCTGCAGCTGACCGACCCCGAAGGGATGCTGTCATGAACGACATCGAGACCTTGCTGCGCAACAGCAGCCACCAGACCCTGGACCTTCCTGCCAACGAGATCCTGCGCCGCGGTGACCGGATGCGTCGCCGCCGCCGCGCGGCGAAGGCGATCGCCGCCGTCGCCGCCTTCTCACTCGCCGGGGTCATGGCGTACGTCGCGATCCCCGATCGGCTGATCGACTCGAACATCGCCACCCCGGAACCGTCGAGGACGGCCGCGCCCGGGCAGAAGACTCCGGTCGACTGGTCGGGCAACCCGACCAACCTCACTTCCGAGGAGCTCGACACGCTGAGCAAGCGGTGCCTGGAGACGGCCTGGGCTGACGTGGACCTCCTGTACGACTACGCCCCCGAGGCGAACAATGCCATCGACCCCGATGAGGTCCAGAAGATCCCGTCAGACACCTGGCCATTCCTCGCCGAGAAGCGTGGATCGACGGCAATGGCGATCTTCGACGGCCCCGACTATGAGGTGACCTGCTCGACGTCGCAGAGCGCCGGGCGGGACGCCGACAGCGAGCCCGATCTCGCGGGGGCATTCGGCCAACCCCAGATCTGGGGCACCTTCGCCGAGACCGGGCAGTGGGAGGACTTCTCTCGTGGAAGCGTCGGCGACGGCACGGAGTTCCTGCTTCCGCTCCCCGAGAAGATGAACGTCACCGAGGTGGTCTTCACCTCGAGCGGCGAGGACTTCCCGGCGACCGTCGTCAACGGCGTAGCGGTCGCCTGGACCGACCACAAGGTCGCCGTCACGTCGGCGACGTTCCGCGCCTACGACGCCGACGGCAACCTGGTTCATCCCGAGCCGGGCGAGACACGGGAACCGCCGACCACCGAGTGGACCGAGACCGCGGATGGGATCCGGGTGACGCGATCGCTCGGCAACGAGACGATCGAGTCCGCCTGGTTCTGGGTCGGCAAGCAGCGGTTCGACGCGACCATCACCGAGGACAACGTGGCCGTCGCGCTGATCCCGACCGGCGAGCTCACCACGGACCAGCTGAACAAGCTCGAGATCCAGGGCATCTCCCCCGAGGGTTACTACTTGCGCGGTTGCGGCAAAACGCACTGCGGTCCTTAACGCTGGGCTGCGACGTACTTCTCCGCCGCCGCCCGCGGCTTGTCCCCGAGCCCGTCGATGCCGATGAGGCTCGGGAGCAGACCGCGGTCGGTGGTGAGCGCCTTGAAGAGCGTCGAGACGGTGATGCCGTGGTCGGGGCGGTGGACGACGACGATCTCGTCGCCGGACTGCAGCTGCCCCTCCTCGAGGACGCGGAGGTAGGGCCCCGGGCGGGCCTCGGCGGTGAACTTCTTGACCCACTGGGCGTTGTCGTAGCCCGAGACGCCCATCCAGTTCTTGAAGTCGTTGCACGGCGTACGCACGCTGCAGATCTCCAGCAGCACCGTCCCGATCCGCCACCGCTCCCCCACCAGAGCCGCGTTGACGTCGATCCCCTCGGTGGTGAGGTTCTCGGCGAACTGCCCGTCACGGAGAGTCACGCCCAGGCGCGAGCCCCACACATCGAGGTCTTCGCGGGCGAAGGCGTAGACCGCCTGCTCCTCGCCGCCGTGGTGGCGCCGGTCGGTCTGCGTGTCGGTCACGATGCCCTCCCTGCCGACCGTCACCGGCTCGGGCGTGGCGAGCTTCTCGATCGAGGTGGCGCCCACCTCCGCCCACTCGGCGGGCTTGGACTGACCGATGTTGACGCTTCGCACGATGGGCATGGCGCAGATTCTCCAGTCCGCGCCGGAATCAGGCACGCGAGTTTCTCAGTCCTGGACCGCCTTCGCGACCGAGATCATCGCGGTGATCCAGTCCTTGTCGGGGGCCTGGCTGTCCTCGACCTCGTCCTTGACGTTGACGACCAGCCGCAGCACCGCCCAGGCCCGGGCGCGGTCCTCGTCGAGCTCGGCGGCGTCGACAAGGGCGAAGAATCGCATCCGTACGCCGTCACGGATCCGCCCGGCGTACTCCTCGAAGCGGTTCCAGAGCATCGGCGCGAGCTCGTAGTGCGGGTCGCCGGAGAGGGGCTTCGGGTCGATCACCAGCCACTCCTCGCGGTCGGCTCGCAGGACGTTGTCGAAGTGCAGATCGGTGTGGATCAGCTTCCCGTCGGTGGCCTCGTCGGCGGCGAAGTCGCGGGCGATCGCCCGTGCCTGCTCGACCATCCGCGGCGGCACCGGAAGCCGTCGCTCCAACTCCCCCAGCTCGCTCGCCCAGCGTGCGGCCTGCGCAGACAACGTACGCAGCTGCGGCGGAGCCGGGACGTGCAGCCGCCGGTAGAACCCGCCCACGATCTCGCACGCCTGCAAGTCCCAGAGCTCCGAGAGGTCCTCGGTGTGCAGCCGTTCCAACAGCAGCGCGAAGCGCTTCGGGTCGGCCCGGAGAAGGCGTACGGCACCCCGACCGCCCCAGGTCTGCAGCGCCAGCGCCTCGTGCTCGGCCTCCCAGTGCGGCCAGCCGACCTTCAGCACCGCGGCCTCGCCCTCAGTGGTCCGCACGGGAACCACGACCGCGGTATTGCCGTGCGTCGCCTCGCCGTCCGGTGTCAGCGACCACTCCTCGAGCAGGTCGCGCACCAGCCCGGGCAGCCGGTCGAGCCACGCTGCCCAGTCGGGACCGTTCGCCGCGAGTGCCACGAAGGAGTCTGGCAGCGGCGTCACGCGAGCCACCTTAATCCGCTTCCCAACCCCGGACGGATCGGGCAGGTTGTGCCCATGTCACTTCCAGAGTCGATGGGGACCAAAGGTGTTCCCTACCCGCCCGAGCGCTACGACGGCGAGGCCGGTGAGGTCTCGGCGTTCTACCGTCCCGACACCACCCCGCCCGACCTGTCCTACCCCAACGGCGTGAAGGTCGACTATCTCGCCACCGGAGCGACGACCGCGGGTGACTACGGGCTCTACCGCTGGCACTTCGGCCCCAACGAGACCGGCCCGGGGCCGCACTTCCACCGTGCCGTGGCCGAGTCGTTCTACGTGCTGACCGGGACCGTGCGGATCTACAACGGCGAGGAGTGGATCCCGGCCGGCGCCGGCGACTTCGTGCACGTGCCGGTCGGCGGCCTGCACGGCTTCCGCAACACCACCGACGAGCCCGCCTCGATGCTGCTCCACTTCACCCCGGGAGCGCCGCGGGAGGGCTACTTCGAGGGGCTGCGCGAGCTGGCCGAGGGCACCGAGCTCGGTCCGGACGAGATGGCGGAGTTCTACAAGCTCCACGACAACTACTGGGTCGACTGAGCGACCTTCAGGGCCGCGATCCCCATCCGGACGATCGGGCTGGTGGTGTCGGCTTCGATCGCGGGGTCGTCCAGCCCGACCCACGCGGCGAAGTCGGTGGTTCCGTCGACCTCCAGCGTGCCCAGCTCACCCCCGACGATCCGTGCCTCGAAGACCACCCGGGTGGACTGGTAGGGCCGGCGACCGGGGTCGAACGGCACGACGTACACGTTCGTCGTCAGCGGAGCCCCGACCTCGACGTCGTAGCCGGTCTCCTCCTTCACCTCCCGCACGACTGCGGCGGGCATCTGCTCGCCGTAGTCGACACCGCCACCCGGCAGCGTCCAGCCCGGGTCGTTGCGGTGGTTGCCGTTGAACCAGCTCAGCAGGATCCGCCCCGCGTCGTCGACGATGACGGCGTACGCCGCCACCCGAGTGTCGTAGTCGGTGAAGTGCATCCCTGCGAGACTAGCGCGGACCAGCAGGAAGTCAGTCGAAGACGAAGGCGGTCGCGTCCTTCGGGAACGACGTCCAGGCCCGGATCCGCCGTGGATGCACCGCCGGCGCCCCCTCGATGTAGTGCTTCGCCTCGAAGACGTTCTCGCCGTACTCGGGATACTTCGCGTTCAGCAGCCCCGCGATCTCCTCGGCCGTCTCGGGCGCGAAGGGTGTTGTCCGCACCTCGCCCTCGATGACGACCAACTTCCACGGATCCGGCAGGTTCACCGTCACCTTCGGATGCTCGGCCGCGAGCCGCCGGTGCAGCGTCTCCGGGCTGCCGCCGTAGACCAGCTTGTCCTCGAACCAGATCCCGTCCAGCGGCGTCACGTGCGGACTCCGCCCCGGCCTCTCGAACGCGAACCAGAACTGCTTCGCCTCGACCAACTGCTGCCGCACGTCCTCCCACGCCAGCAGCTCGCTCGGCGTGCCGTATCCCTCCGGAAACCGAATCTGTTCTGTACGCATGTGCCTCACTCAACCACTGCCCGCCCCCGGCCGACCCGACCGTTCTTGCGCATAACCGGTGGCTCGGCGGCGGCCCCGGCGCCTGCTGTGATGGACTACCCGGCATGCATTTTCGGGCTGCACCCTTGATCGTCCTGATCGCTGCCACGTCGGCCTGCGGGGCCGGCTCGGGGCCGGTGACGACGGACGCACCGACGCCGTTCTCGGCGTCCTCGACCTCGACGCAGGAGGGATTCACGACGGCAGAGTGCCCCGGGATCGTCGGCGGGAAGCGGGTGATCTTGAAGCTGGACGTGCCGAAGGAGTTCGAGCCGGAGTCCATCGAGCCGAGCGACCAGACCCCCGACGGCCAGTGCACTTGGCGTACGTCCGAGGAGCGCTTCTTCAGCGTTGAGATCGGCGAGAAAGAGTCGCTCGCGGACCTGAACGACGAGTTGAAGGAGTACGAGGACATCGGCGGTGACGACGAGGTCAAGGACGTCACCTACGACGCTCCGACCGACACCTTTGGCGACCTGGAGGGCGAGCGGCTCAGCTGGTGGTCCTACTCCGACGGCGTGCCCGCCGACTGCGTCCATGTGCAGGCCAACGGCATCCGTGTGTTCTGGCAGAACCCCGACGACATCGACCAGCGGCTCGACGACCTCGACGTCGTCCTCGACAGCATCGAGCTCATCCGCTCCTGACCGGCGCCGCCATAGCCCGGCTGCCGCTGACGACGATCAGCGCCACGAGCATCACGGGCACGATCAGCGTCCACATGGTCGGGAGCAGCCCCGCGACACATCCGATCGCCGTGAGCACGAACCCCGTCCGAGGTCTGCGGGGAAGCAGCAGTGTGCCTACCAGGACGAGTACACCCCCACCGACGAGCGTGCCGAACCAGAAGGCAAGACCACCGTCCCCGCTGCGTACGACCCGAACGGTCTCTGCCGCTCCCGCCGCGAGCAGCAGGCAGCCGATGAACAGCCCGTACCACCACACCCAGCCACGGGCGCCCGAGCGCTCCTCATCGGATCGCATCCACGTCCCCTCCCGTTCGTCGCCCCAGGGAAAGGCTGTCGTCCATCGAGCGTAAGGCGTAGCGGCTCAGGCCGCGAGCGTGTGATCGCGGAGTACTTCGCGCAGCCTGAGCTCCGCCGGCGACAAGGATGGTGGATCCGGCGGCCAGGTGTCGGGTGGCGGGCTGATGTAGGTGTGCCCGGTGGGTGTGGTGGTGATGATGCTGCCGTCGGGTCCTGGTCTGGCTCGCCAGCCGAGAGCTTCCTTGGCCTGATTGCATCTCTCGCACAGACCCTGCAGGTTCTCGGCGCTGGTGGTGCCGCCATCAGCGTGACGTTCGACGTGGTCGATGTTGCGGATCGGGGCATCACAGCCGTTGGTGCGACAGATCCCGCCGTCACGAGTCGCGACGAACTCGGCCAGCCCGTCGGGGGCTTTGCGTGAACGGGACTCCATCGCCACCAACTGACCGGCCGGGTCGGTGAACAGGCACCGGACGAACACCTCCGCATCGGCGAGTGCGTCGCGGGCCCAGGCGGCGGGGACGGGGCCGTAGCCCTCGACCATGGCCGGCTGGTCGCTGGTGTTGGTGAGGGAGTCTGCGGTCATCACGATCTTGACCTCGATCCGAGGCTTGGCTCCCTCAGCACGACCGGTGATCCGGTCGACGAGGGTGTCGGCCATGACCTGACCACGGGTCCGCTCATCACCGGCGGCGGCAGCGGTCTTGGCTGCCTGGTCCAGTGCGGCGAAGACGGCGACACCATCTTTGACCGGGAGCAGGGCTCCGAGCCAGGTCATCGTGTCCGGTGCCGGCCGGAGGCTGACGCGGCGGTCCTTCTCCGCGTTCGCGGCGCGGGCGACGACGGATGCCTGGTCGAGGGTGATGGCGAGCTTCTTGGCGGCGTTCTCGAGCTGGCGTAGCCCCATAGCCACAGCACGAGCCGGTTCACCGCCAGGACCGGCGGCGCAGAGCTCGTGATCGATGACCCGCCGGTCCTCCACCGACAAACACGCGGTCTCGCGGGCGAGGATGGTGGCCTGCCATTGGGAGAACAAGCCGGCCTTCATCAGGGCGAAGGTGTGCGGCATCTCTGCGGTCAGGATCTTCGCCAGCCCGAGCAGCTTGGCGCCCTTCTCGGGCGAGACCCGCCGCGCCAGCGCGACCTGGGAGGCCACGCCTTCGCCAAGCCTGCGGGAAGGGACCCCAGCCTCGGCCTGGCGGGCCCGGACGGCTTCGTCGAGACGTACCGCCGCTTCGGCTTGGACCGCCTCGGCGGTGCACTTGACCGCTTCGAGACCAGCAATCCAGTCGACCAGCTCACTCTCGGACGCGCCCGGAGGCGGCCCTGCGAGGAGGCGGTCGACGGTCTCGTACATAGGCCTTATTATATGCGATCGGGCACCATGTCGCGACTCATTTAAGCAGGTCAGACCCATATTTAGCGGTCAGCGAACAGGAAACGTGAGTGCTGCGCCACTCTCTCGCCGCCGCCCCGATACAGGCGAAATCTTTCTCGATCGGGTGCCGGGTCAAGGATGGCCGAAGGCCACCGCGAAGCGGCGGGCGAAGCCCGTCCTTGACGCGGCGCGCGATCGAGAAACACTCAAAGACCGGGTCGGCGGCGAACCTCTGAAACGAAGAACAGCCGCTAAGCGAGGTTTCCCGAAGAAGAGGACCGTGTTGGTCTCGACACGCCTCCGCCTAGCGGCTCCGGCGGCTCGACCAGCGAGCAAGGCGGCTCGACCAGCGAGCAAGGCGGCTCGACCAGCGAGGCTTCACTTCTTCCCGGCGGTCTTGTCGGTGGAGGCCTGGGTGGTGGAGAGCGCGGCGACGAAGGCTTCCTGGGGGACCTCGACACGGCCGACCATCTTCATCCGCTTCTTGCCCTCCTTCTGCTTCTCGAGCAGCTTGCGCTTACGCGAGATGTCGCCGCCGTAGCACTTGGCGAGGACGTCCTTGCGGATGGCGCGGATGGTCTCGCGGGCGATGACGCGGGCGCCGATGGCGGCCTGGATGGGCACCTCGAACTGCTGCCGCGGGATGAGCTCCTTGAGCTTGCCGGCCATCATCACGCCGTATCCGTACGCGGCCTCGCGGTGGACGATCGCGGAGAACGCGTCTACGGGCTCGCCCTGGAGCAGGATGTCGACCTTGACCAGGTCGGCGGCCTGGTCGCCGCTGAACTCGTAGTTCAGCGAGGCGTACCCCTTGGTCGAGGACTTGAGCTGGTCGAAGAAGTCGAAGGCGATCTCACCCATGGGGAGGACGTAGCGCATCTCGACGCGGTCCTCGGAGAGGTAGTCCATGCCGCCGAGGGTGCCGCGCTTCTTCTGGCACAGCTCCATGATCGTGCCGATGTAGTCGGACGGCGAGAGGATGGTGGCCTTGACGACCGGCTCGCGGACCTCGCGGATCTTGCCCTCGGGGAACTCCGACGGGTTGGTGACGATGTGCTCGGAGCCGTCCTCCATGATCACGTCGTAGACCACGTTGGGAGCCGTCGAGATGAGGTCGAGGTTGAACTCGCGCTCGAGACGGTCGCGGGTGATCTCCATGTGCAGCAGACCGAGGAACCCGACGCGGAAGCCGAAGCCGAGCGCGCCCGACGTCTCCGGCTCGTACGTCAGCGCCGCGTCGTTGAGCTGCAGCTTGTCGAGCGCCTCGCGCAGGACCGGGTACTGGTCGCCGTCGATCGGGTAGAGCCCCGCGAACACCATCGGGTTGGGGTGGGAGTAGCCGCCGAGCATCTCCTCGGCCGGGCGGTTGTTGCCGGTGACGGTGTCACCGACGCGCGATTGGCGTACGTCCTTCACGCCGGTGATCAGGTAGCCGGTCTCGCCGACGCCGATGTGATCGGCCTTGATCGGCTCCGGGCTGATCACACCGAGCTCGAGCATCTCGTGGACCGCGTTGGTCGACATCATCTTGATCTTGTCGCGGTGGGTCAGCTTGCCGTCGAAGACCCGGACGTAGGTCACCACGCCGCGGTAGGTGTCGTAGACGGAGTCGAAGATCAGCGCCCGCGCGGGAGCGTCCGGGTCGCCGACCGGCGCCGGCACCTGCCTCACGATCTCGTTAAGGAGGTTCTCGACGCCGAGACCGGTCTTGGCGGAGGTGAGCAGGACGTCCGAGACGTCGCAGCCGACGAGGTTGGCCAACTCCTCGGCGTACTTCTCGACGTTGGCCGACGGCAGGTCGATCTTGTTGAGCACCGGGATGATCTGCAGGTCCGCACCCATGGCGAGGTAGAGATTCGCCAGCGTCTGCGCCTCGATGCCCTGCGCGGCGTCGACCAGCAGGATCGCGGCCTCACACGCCTGGAGCGACCGGGAGACCTCGTAGGTGAAGTCGACGTGGCCGGGGGTGTCGATCATGTTGAGGATGTACGTGCCCGGCTCGGCGCCCGCCTCGTTGCCCTCCGCCACCGTCCACGGCATGCGGACCGCTTGCGACTTGATCGTGATGCCACGCTCGCGCTCGATGTCCATGCGGTCGAGGTACTGCGCCTTGGCCTCACGCTCGCCGACGACACCCGTCAGCTGCAGCATCCGGTCGGCCAGCGTCGACTTGCCGTGGTCGATGTGGGCGATGATGCAGAAGTTGCGGATGATCGCCGGGTCGGTGGACCCAGGCTTCGGCGCGGAGTTCGTGGGCACGGGCTGCTTTCGCTCTGTGTCTCTTGAGGGGGACGTACGTCTTCTTTCGATTGTCCCACGCTCAGTACTGATGGAACCAAAGCGGCAGCTGCACCGACTCGCCCGGGCAGGTCACGTTGCGGTCGCGGCCGTCCTCGAGCCACTGCACCATCACCGCGGCGCCGCCCTGGAACATCCACTCGCCACCGCACCGCTCCAGGGCCGCGGCCCGCGACGCCTCGCCCGCCGGGCGCCACTCGGGCAGCTGCAGCTGCAGGTCGCCGACGATCGGCGTCCACAGGCCCTCGATCGAGTAGACCCCGACTCGCTTCCCGGCGTCCTGATAGCCGGCCAGGGCTCCCTTGACCACCGCCTGGTTGGCCTCGATGTCGTCGGACCACTCCCAGACCGCGACCGGCTCGACGTCGAGCCAGACCGAGGGCGACTCCAGGCCGGCGCGCTCCATCGCCTCGAGATTCCACACCGCCTGCTGGTAGCCGACGTTGGTCAGCCGGCCGATCTTCGTGTCCGGGTCGCCCGGCCCTTCGCCGCCGTACTCACGGATCGCGGCGGCACGGGGGTAGGAGGTGACCGCATAGGCCGAGGTCATCACCTTGTTCTTCTTGGCCCACTCGACCTGCGAGGCCAGGCACGGGTTGGGGGTGAACGCCGGGCCGTTGGTGAGCCCGATGACCACGTACTCCGCCGAAGCGAGCGGCATCGGCAGCCCCAGCGTCCGACGCTCCTTGATGCCCATCCCCTCGGGACACTGCGGCCAGCTCAGGTCACCGCCCTCGACGATCCCGCGATCGTCGGCGGGTGGGACGGACGGGATCTCCAGCGACTCGGGCGCGCGTGGTGGCACGCTCGCCGACGTCTCGGGCGCGGGGTTCATGGGGCTCGCGGGCATCGACGGCGAGGCGGACTCCGCCTCCGCCGGGGGCTCGGCGGCGCAGCCGAACAGCACCGGCGCCGCCAGGAGCAGCAGCACAGCGGCGAACAGGTTCTTTCTTGCCCACATCACCGCAGATACTGCCACCCGCATCCCAGCGGGTCACACCTGCGCGAAGTCGTCCCCCATCACCGGCCGGATCTCGATCGGCTCCCCGAGGACCGCCACCATCCGCGACACGATGTCGATGGCGCGCTCCTGGCTGGTCACGTCGATGACCGCGAAGCTGGCCAGCACCTCCTTCAGCTCGGCGAACGGACCGTCACCGAAGGGGGACGGCACCCTTCGCGTACGTGTTCACCGACACGACCCGCGGAACTCACCGATCGTTCCGCCGGAATCGGCAGGTTTGGCCCATGACCCCACTCAACCGCCGCTCCGTCCTCGGCCTCGGTGCCGCCGCCGGTGCCGGACTCGTCATCCCCACGACCGCAGCAGCTGCCCCCGCCTTCGTACGGAGCAACCGCCCATCCCTCACCCACGGTGTCCAGTCCGGCGACGTCGGCGCCCGGGGCGGGGTCCTGTGGAGCCGCGCGGACAAGACCTCACGCCTGGTCGCGGAGATCTCGGCCGACGAGTCCTTCCGCCGCGCCCGACCGGTCAACGGTCCCGTGGTGACAGGACGCAGCGACTTCACCGGAGAGCTGAAGGTCGACGGCCTCGAGGATGGGCGCGATTACTTCTACCGGGTCCGCGCCGTCGACCCGGACGACCCGCGACGCGGCAGCGCCTGGGAGCTCGGCCGGCTGCGTACCGCCCCGGCACGCCGCCAGGACATCCGGTTCCTGTGGTCCGGCGACATCGCCGGCCAGGGCTGGGGCGCCAACCCCGACTTCGGTGGCTTCCGGATCGCGCCCGCGATGGCGGCGCGCGAGGCCGACTTCTTCCTGAGCTCCGGCGACAACGTCTACGCCGACGGCCCGCTCACCTCGACCGTGACCCTCCCCGACGGACGGGTCTGGAACAACATCGTCACCGAGGAGAAGGACAAGGTCGCCGAGACGCTGGCCGAGTTCCGCGGGCAGTACGCCTACAACCTGCTCGCCGACAACTGGCGCGCGTTCCTCGCCCAGACGCCGATCGTGGCGCAGTGGGACGACCACGAGGTCACCAACAATTGGTACCCGGGCGAGATCCTCCCCGACGACGGCCGCTACACCGAGCGCCGTGTGGATGTCCTCGCGGCCCGCGCGAAGCAGGCCTTCCACGAGTACATCCCGGTCGGCGACGCCTCCCCCGACCCCGACGGCCGGATCTACCGCAAGCTCTCCTACGGCCCGCTGATGGACCTCTTCGTCCTCGACATGCGCACCCACAAGGACGCCAACACGACCAACGCCGAGACGAGCGCCGACGGCGGCGTGCTCGGCGAGCGTCAGACGAAGTGGCTGCTGCGCGAGCTGGCGGCATCCCGGGCCACCTGGAAGGTCATCGCCGCCGACCTGCCGATCGGCCTGGTCGTCCCCGACGGCACCCTGCAGGAGGGCATCTCCCAGGGCGACGCCGGCGCCCCGCTCGGCCGCGAGCTCGACATCGCGAAGGTGCTCACCGGGCTCAAGCGCCTCGGCATCCGCAACCACGTCTGGCTGACCGCCGACGTCCACTACACGGCAGCGCACTCCTACGACCCCGGGCGCGCCGCCTACCAGGACTTCGACCCGTTCTGGGAGTTCGTCTCCGGCCCGCTCAACGCCGGCGCGTTCGGCCCCAACAAGCTGGACCCCACCTTCGGTCCGGCCGCCGAGTTCGTGGCCGCTCCCCCGGCCGCCAACGCCTCGCCCGCCGACGGCTTCCAGTTCTTCGGCGAGGTCGAGATCGACGGACGTACGCAGCAGCTCACCGTCACCCTCCGTGACGTCGACGGCGGTGCGCTTTTTACGAAGACGCTGGACCCGAGTTTCCGTTAGGGTCTCCGGGCTAGGGCGTGTCTCAGCGAAGACACGCCCTAGCCGTCTCCCGTTCGGGCCCAGGAGGACCAGCAGACCATGAGCGAAATTCATGTCGTCCCCAAGGACATGAAGACATCCATCGGCATCGCCACGGACGCCGAGAGCGCCGTACGCAAAGCCGATTCCGCCGGCTATCTGAGCAAGGCGGGCGCTGCGGTCCCAGGGGCGGAGTCGGTCACCTACATGTCCGATCTCGGCACCCGCTGGACCGACGAGACCAAGGCCGCGGCCGACAGCTCCCAGAAGCTCGCCGCGGAGATGCAGAAGGCTCTCGACGAGTTCGAGGCCGCCGACAAGGCCGCCGGCGAAAAGGGCGGAAAGGTCATGGGCCCGAACTGATGGCGATCACGTTCGGCCAGGTCAAGACCTGGAAGGCGGCACCATTGGGTGACGCCGGCGACGGCCTCAAGGCCGACCTCCGCAAGCTGGAGACCAGCCGTGACGAGCTCGAGGCCAACGGCGTGGCCAAGTCATGGACCGGTGTCGCCGCCGACGCCGCCCGCGGCCACCGCGACACCCTCGTGGCCAAGCTGAGCAGCCACATCACGGGCAAGCAGCAGATGCAGAAGGCGCTCTATGCCGCGGAGCCGCAGGTCGAGGCCATCGAGCGTCTCGTCCAAGGCATCCTGGACCGGGCCAAGACGAACGAGTTCAACGTCAGCGACGACGGCTCCGTGACCAGCACGGCTACGCCTCCGACGTTCAAGAACCGCTACGAGGCCGAGGAATGGGGCACCAGCCGCCAGACCATCGCCCAGGAGCTCGCCGACGACATCACCGACGCCCTCGCCAAGGCGGCCGGTGTGGACCAGATCCTCACCGACGGCATCCCTGCCGGCACCGACGCGGACCTCGACCAGACCCGCGATCAGCGCGGGATGGCCTCCCCCGAGACCACCGAGCGTTGGGCCCAGCTCACCGATGCCGAGCGCAAGGCGATCATCGACCAGAAGATCGAGGAGCTCGCCAAGGAGTACGGCGTCGATGTCGAGGACATCGTCTGGGACGCGCAGGGCAGCACCAACGGCTACTGGAGCGAGGACGACCACACCGTGCACCTCAATCCGGGCAACGTCGACGATCCCGACATCCTGCACACCGTGGCTCACGAGATGCGCCACGCCCGGCAGTACGAGGCGATCGACGACAACAACGACTTCCAGTTCTGGTGGGAGGACGACCCCTTCGACATGCACGAGGAGGACGGCATCACCGAGGGGCAGGCCGAGGAGTGGGAGGAGAACTTCGACGACTACAAGAGCACCGACAACGGCGACACCTACGACGAGTACTACAACCAGCCCGTCGAGGCCGATGCCCGCAAGTCCGGTCGCGACTATCTCGACAACCTGACGCCCGCTGAGCTCGACCGCCTCCTGAAGGAGTCGAAATGACGACGTACGCCGACCTGGTCACCGCCTACCTCGACGACCCCGGCCCCGAGACGCTGGCGCCGCTGCGCCGCGCGGTCCGCAACTCCGCCAACTTCACCGTCGACCTCGACCTCAGCGCCGTCGACAAGCTGCTCGACGAGGGCGCCTACGCCGAGGCCGCGACCGCGCTGCGGGCACTCATGCCCGGGGCGATCTTCAGCCCGTCCGCCCACCTGCGCCTGGCGACCGCCCTGGAGCGCTCCGGTGAGGAGCGCTCCGCCGCTCGCGAGCGCCAGGTCGCCAGCGCCGCCCTGCGGAGCATCCGGGCGAGCGGCGACGGCACCGAGGAGCATCCCTGGACCGTGCTGCGGATCAATGACGAGTACGACCTGCTCCGTGCCCTCAAGAAGGTCCCCGGCCGCCAGGATCTCCTGGAGGTCGACGGGCGGCGTATCGACCGCCACACCTGCACCGACGGGACCCTCGCTCACTTCGACGCGACCGCGCTCGTCTGATGGCGATCACGTTCGGCCAGGTCAAGACTTGGAAGGCGGCACCGCTGGGTGACGCCGGCGACGGCCTCAAGGCCGATCTTCGCAAGCTGGAGACCAGCCGCGACGAGCTCGAGGCCAACGGCGTGGCCAAGTCCTGGACGGGAATGGCGGCGGACGCCGCCCGAGGGCACCGCGACGGCCTGGTCAAGAGCCTCAGCAGCCACATCACCGCCAAGCAGGAGATGCAGAAGGCGCTCTACACCGCCGAGCCCGAGGTCGAGGCGATCGAGCGACTCGTCCAGGGCATCCTCGACCGGGCCAAGACCAACGAGTTCACCGTCAGCGACGACGGCACGGTGACCAGCACAGCCACCCCACCGACGTTCAAGAGCCGTTTCGAGGCCGAGGAGTGGGGCAACAGCCGTCAGAACGTCGCCCAAGAGATCGCCGACGAGATCGAGAAGGCCCTCGCCAAGGCCGTCGGCGTCGACGCGATCCTCGCCCGCGGCCTGCCGACCGGCATCGACGAGCAGGGCGACGAGTACGGCAAGATCGACCCGGCCATCGCGGAGAAGTGGGAGACGCTCAGCATCGAGGAGCGCAAGGCCGTGCTGGAGGAGATGGTCAAGAAGATCGCCGCGGAGAGCGGCGTCGACATGCCCACCATCGACTGGGACGCCCTGGAGAACGACACCTGGGACGACAACAGCATCACCTACGGCTACTGGAGCGACGAAGAGCCCACGATGGCGCTCAACCCCAACGTGCTCGACGACCCCGGCCAGCTGATCAACACCGTCGCCCACGAGGTCCGTCACGGGCGCCAGCACGAGGCCATCGACGACAAGAACGACTGGCAGTTCTGGTGGGAGGACGACCCCTTCGACGAGCACAAGGAAGACGGGATCAGCGAGGAGCAGGCCGAGGAGTGGGAGGAGAACTTCGACGACTACAAGAGCACCGACAACGGCGACTCCTTCGACGAGTACTACAACCAGCCCGTCGAGACCGACGCCCGCAACTCCGGCCGTGACTACCTGAACAACCTCACCGAGGAGGAGTTCAACCGTCTCCTCGAGGAGTCCCGATGACGACGTACGCCGACCTGGTCTCCGCCTACCTCGACGACCCCGGCCCCGAGACCCTCGGGCCGCTTCGCCGCGCCGTCCGCGGCTCGGCCAACTTCACCCCCGACCTCGACCTCGACTCGGTCGACAGGCTGCTCGCCGAGGGGTCGTACGCAGCGGCCGCCGCCGAGCTACGGCGGGTCATGCCGGGGGCGATCTTCAGCCCCTCGGTCCACCTGCGGATGGCCACCGCGCTGGAGCAGTCCGGCGACGGACGGGCCGCCGCGCGCGAGCGCCAGGTCGCCGGGGCCGCGCTGCGCAGCATCCGCTCCACCGGAGACGGCAGCGAGCAACATCCGTGGTCGGTGCTGCGTATCAACGACGAGTACGACATGCTCCGAGCCCTCGACAAGGTCCGGGACCGCCAGGACCTCGTCGAGACCGGAGGCCGTCGACTCGACCGCCTCACCTGCACCGACGGCACCGTCGCCTACTTCGACGTGTCCTCGTTCGCCTGACCGATCTCTCCAGAAGGACCGATGAAACCCCGAACGTACGTCCTCAGCGTCCCGCTCATCGGCGTGCTCGCCGCCGCGCTCCTGGCCGCGTGCGCCGGCGACCCCGACCAGGACGGCTGCGACATCTCCGCGCTCGGGACGTCCGGCGGCTCGATCAGCCTGGCCGCCGCGGTCATGCCGTCGCGGCTCGACGCCGGCTCGCTGGTCACCGACCCCGAGGGGAAGTACGTCGTGGCCAGCTGCACCGACGGCACCTGCCGCTGGAGCGCCGCCGGTGGTGCGTACGAGACGATCTCCGAGACCGGCTACGGCGCCATCAGCCCCGACCTCACGCTCGTCGCGCGGAAGGTCGGCTGCTCGGACATCGCGCTGGTCGAGGTGGACGGCGACAAGCAGACCCAGCGGCTCGAGGGCCTGCCGAACCCGAAGGTCACCGACGCCAGCCCGGTCGGCGAGATCGCGTTCAGCCCCGACGGTCGGCTCGTGGCCGGCGCCGGGCTCGAGGGCGACCTGATCATCTGGTCGGTCGAGGACGGCGACGAGGTGGCGAGCACCGATCTCGGCAACGGCGTCGGATCGATCTCGTTCAGCCCCGACAGCAAGCAGGTGGCAGTTGCCTCCAACGACAGCGTCTCGGTGCTCGAGGCCGAGTCGGGTGACGAGATCGGCACCCTCGCGGCCGCTGGCGGCGCCGACCCGGTCTGGAGCCCGGACGGCCGCTGGATCGCCGGCGTCACCACCGAGGGCTACCCCACGATCTGGGACGCCGAGACGCTCGAGGCCGCCGAGACGCTTCCCGGTCACCCGGTCGCGACCGTCGCATTCTCCCCCGACTCTCGCTCGCTGGCCGCCACCGACGACTCCGACGAGGCCCGGTTGATCCTGTGGGCACCCAAAGCGCTGGGCGGCACGGGCGAGTCCCGTGACCTTGCCCGGACCGCGGCTCCAGGAGCGAACGTGATCTTCAGCCCCGACGGCAAGACCCTCTACACCGCGTCGGCTGAGGAAGGTGTCGCCGCCTGGGACGTCGCCACCGGCAAGCCCGCCGCAGAGCTCGACCAGCCGCCGATGTCCTAGCTGCCCGTGCCGTGGTGCGCTGGCGCATCATGGCCGGCGTACACAAGGATGTGGTCGTGAGCGCGATCCCGACGAACATCCCGCACGGGCAGACCGCCCGCCGCCTGGAGTGGCCACACCTGCCGCCGTTCCTGCGGTCCTCGATCGAGAAGCGGCTCGGCGGTGGGCCCGTGGTCTCGGCGGAGTCTCACGGGGCCGGGTTCACGCCGGGGTTCGCCTCGGTGCTGACCTGCCAGGACGGCTCCCAGCACTTCGTGAAGGCCGCCTCCGCCAAGGCGCAGCGCGACTCCGCGGCGCTCTACCGGGAGGAGGCCGCGAAGCTGAAGAAGCTCGCCGGCTGGGTCCCCGCCCCGAAGCTGAGGTGGTTCGACGACGGCGAGTGGGTCGTCCTGGCCTTCGAGCACATCGAGTCGCGGGTACCGTCGCGGCCCTGGACTCCCTCGGACCTCGAGATCGTCTCGCAGGCGCTGGTCGAGACCGCCGCCGCACTCACCCCGGCCCCGGGCATCGGCTGGCCGACCTTCGCCGAGGAGCACGCCTCCTACCCCGCCCTGTGGGACCGGGTGGCCGGCTACCCGTATGCCGACCAGGCGGCCGAGCTCGCCGCCGGGTTCGCGGAGCACACCGCCGGCGAGACGCTGGTCCACCTGGACGTACGCGACGACACCATCCTCATCCGCCCCGACGGTGGCGTCCTGCTGGTCGAGTGGACCTGGCCGGTCCTCGGTGCCGACTGGATCGACTCGCTCCTGCTGCTGGTCGGGCCGCGCGGTGACGGCCTCGACGCCGAGTCGTTCCTGGCCACCCATCCGCTGCTGTCGCGGGCCGCACCGGAGGCCATCGACTCCGTCCTGGCCCTCTTCGCCGGCTACTTCCTGGCCGCAGCCGACCAGCCGGTCAAGACGACCTCGCCCCACCTCCGCAGGATGCAGCGGTGGCAGGGCGAGGTGTGTCTGGACTGGCTGGCGGAGCGCCGAGGCTGGGATCAGGACCCGGCGTAGAAGGCGTCGATCCGCGCCTGCTCCTTGGCCTCGACGACGTTGCGCTTGACCTTCAGCGACGGGGTGAGCTCACCGCTCTCGACGGTCAGGTCGTGCTCGAGGATCTCCCACTTCTTGATGGTCTCCCAGCGGTTGAGGCCCGCGTTGAGCTCGTCGACGTAGCCGCCGATCAGCTCACGCACCTGCGGCGAGGTGACGATCTCCTCGTAGGACTTCCCCTCCAGACCGTGGGAGGCGCCCCAGGCCGTGATCGACTCGGGGTCGAGGGCGATCAGGGCGCTGACGAAGTTGCGGTTGGCACCGAAGACCAGGAACTGGCTGGTGTAGGGGCACAGCGCGGCGAACTTCGACTCGATCGCCGGCGGCGCGACGTACTTCCCGCCCGAGGTCTTGAAGAGCTCCTTGATCCGGCCGGTGATGGTGATGTAGCCCTCCTCGTCGATCGAGGCCTTGTCACCGGTGTGGTACCAGCCCTCGGCGTCGAGCGCCTTGGCGGTCTCCTCGGGCAGGTTGTGGTAGCCCGGCATCACGTGCGGGCCGCGGATGAGCAGCTCGTCGTTATCGCCGATCTTCACCTCGCTGCCCGGGAACGCCTTGCCGACGGTGCCGAGCTTGTTCTCCTGCAGAGTGCCGACCGACGCGCCTGCGGCGTTCTCGGTCGAGCCGTAGCCCTCCATGATCAGGATCCCCGCGGCCCGGAACCACTCGGCGATCTCGCGGTTGAGCGGGGCCGAGCCGGAGATGAAGAACCGTACGCGGCCACCGAAGCGGTCACGGACCTTGCTGAGCACCAGCTTGTCGAGCACTGCGTGCTTGAGCGCGATCGAGGTCGGCACGGACTTGCCCTCGCGCAGCAGCCGGTCGCGGGCGATGCCGTTGGCGAAGGCGGCGTCGAAGAGCTTCTTCTTCACACCACCGTCGTTCTCGACCATCATCGTGATCTTGGAGTGCACCTTCTCGAAGATGCGCGGGGCGGCGCCCATGAAGGTCGGCTTCACGATCGCCAGGTTGTCGACGATCTTGTCCATCCGGCCGTCGATCGCGGTCGGGAAGCCGCAGGCGATCTGGACCGAGAGCAGCACCTTGCCGAAGACGTGCGACATCGGCAGCCACAGGAACTGCAGGTCGTCGGGGCCGAGCACGTCGCCCTTGGCCCGAAATACCTCGCCCTCGTAGACCCAGGCGCGGTGGAGCAGGCGTACGCCCTTCGGCCGGCCGGTGGTGCCGGAGGTGTAGACCAGCGTGGCCAGGTGTTCCGGGGTGATCTTGGCCGCGGTCTCCTCGATCAGGTCCGGGTGGTCGGCGAGGTACTTGTCGCCGATGGCGGCCAGGTCGTCCAGGCCGATGACCCGCTCGCCGTCGGTCTCGCCGTCGAAGGTGATCACCTTGACGATCTCGGGCAGGTCGGCGGCCCTCTCGGCGATCTTGGCGAGCTGACCGTCGTCCTCGGCGAAGACGAAGCGGCACTCGGCGTCACCGAGGATGTAGGCGGTGTCGTCGACGTTGGTCGTCGGGTAGACCGTCGTCGTGGCGCCACCGGCGAGCATGACCGCGAGGTCGGCGATGATCCACTCGTAGCGCGTGGTCGAGGCGATGCCGACCCGCTGCTCGAGCTCGAGGCCGAGCGAGACCAGGCCCGCCGCGAGCCGGCTGGCCAGGTCGCTGGCCTCCTTCCAGGTCAGCGACTTCCACTCCTCTCCGCCTGCCTCGGTCGTCGAGCCGACCACGGGATAGCGGAACGCTTCAGCGTTCGGGGTCGCCTTGACCCGGTTGAGGAAGTGAAGGGCGAAGTTCGCCGGCATCTCGTCGAGGAATGCGAGATCGATCGCGGACTGGGTCGGCATGATTCTCCTGGCCTGCAGTGTGTGCGTGGGGGTGAACGGTGGGCGGTTAGCACGAGAGGGACCGCGCGGGGGACCCTAGACGCTGGAGCCGAGCCGCAACAGGGGGTTCCGCCGGAAATCTCGTGACCGAGATCACCACAGCCTACCCCGGAGTAGCTACGTGACGTACGGCGATTTGAGGCCAAACGACGCGAGTCTGTAATCTTGACCGCAAGCGTGTTCGCGTAGGCCTCTCCCCTCTCATTTCCCCGAGGGGCCGGATTGAGAGCTCGCACCACCACACGTCGAAGCACTGGAGATCATTCACCCATGGCGAACATCAAGTCGCAGATCAAGCGCAACAAGCAGAACGAGAAGGCGCACGAGCGCAACAAGGCCGTCAAGAGCGAGCTCAAGACCGTCATCCGCAAGTTCCACGCCGCCGCCGAGGCCGGCGAGAAGGACGCTGCGGTCGAGACCGCCAAGGTCGCCACCAAGAAGCTCGACAAGGCCGTCTCCAAGGGCGTCATCCACAAGAACCAGGCCGCCAACCGCAAGTCGGCTATCGCCAAGAAGGCTTCCTCCCTCTGAGGTAAGCCCCACCGAAGCCCCCGTCCTTCGCGACGGGGGCTTTGTTCATTTGCCGAGAAGTCGCCCCCGTCGGCCGAGACGGCAGTTGTGGCGGCCGAGACGTCACGTGCGTCGGCCGAGTGGGCAGCGTGCTGCCATCTCGGCCGACGCACCTGACGCATCGGCCGACCGGGGTGACGCCTCGGGCGGGGGTCAGCGCTGGCGAAGGGCGGCGATGGTGAGGACGAGGCGCTCGAGCGTGTACGCCGGGTCGCTGGCCGCGCCCTTGAGGTCGGCGTCGGCTCGGGCGACCGAGCGGAGGGCCTCGCCGATGCCTTCGCGGGACCAGCCGCGGGCGAGGCCGGCGATGGACTTCTGCTTCCAGGGCGGGGTGCCGCTGTCGCGGATGCCGGCGACGTGGTTGGCGACCGTGCGCAGTTGGCCGGCCACCGCGGAGAGGACGTAGACCGGGGAGGAGCCGGTGTCGAGCGCCCAGCGGATCTCCTCGAGGGCCTTGACCCGGTCGCCGGAGATGATCGCGTCGGCGATCACGTAGTTCTTCACCTCGGCCCGGCCGCCGAAGTATTGCTTCACATGCTCCAGCCCGAGCCGCTTCGCCTCGTTGTCGGAGGCGAGCTGGCTGGCCGCTGCCGACAGGGCGCGGAGATCCTGGCCGACCGCCTGGATCAGGAAGTCAGCGCCCTCCTCGTCGATGCTCCCGCCGTGCCGCCGCACCTCGGCCTTCACGAAGCTCCCGAACTCACGCGCCTTCAGCTCCACCGACTTGTGCTCGGTCACCTTCGGAAGCTTGCGCAGCTTCGAGAGCGTGCCGCTGCCCTTCTGCCCTCCTCCGTGGACGAGGACGAGCGCGACCTCCTCCGCCGGCATCCCGGCATAGGCCACCAGGCCCTCGACCGACTCGTCCGGCAGGTTCTCGAGGTTTCGGACGACGACGCACCTGATGCTCGAGAAGAGCGAGGGCGCGCTCAGCTCGCCGAGCGTGGCCAGGGTCAGCTCAGCTGCGGTTGCCTCGGAGACCTCCGCCTCCGCGTCGTAGGCCCTCACCGCGGCCTTCGCCGCCGCGACCGTACGCTCCCCGAGGAACTCCTCCTTGCCGGTCACCAGCGTCACCCGGCCGAGAACGTCGGAGGCCGACAGGTCGCCGGTGGGGCTGGGTGCGGAGGCGGTGCGTGCCATGCTCAAACCCTCCCACACGCCACCGACAACTATCGCGTCACCACGGCGGCCTCACCTCCCGACTCGACCACCGCGACCGAGCCGTCGCGGTCGGTGCGGTAGACCTTGGTGCCGCTCTCCTCGAGCCCCTGGACCGTGGCCGTGGCGGGATGGCCGTAGTCGTTGCCGGCACCGACCGAGGTGAGCGCGACCTGCGCTCGCAGCGTACGCAGCCAGTCGAGGTCCTGATAGCGCGAGCCGTGGTGGGGCACCTTGAGCACGTCGATGTCGAGCTCGGCCAGGTCGTCGGCGAGCTGGTCCTGACCCTCCGGCTCGATGTCGCCGGTCAGCAGCAGACGCAGGCCGCGGGACTCGACGAGGAGGACGACGCTCGCGTCGTTGGCGGTGGAGCCGTCCCCGGGGCCGCGGGTGTCGGACTCGCCCGTCGGCCAGAGCACCTGGATCCGGACCTCACCGATGGTGGTCGTGGCCGCGTAGGGAGCCGGAACCGGCACCACCCCGGCCGCACCGGCGGTCTCCCCGAGGACCCGTACGCCCTCGGGCGGGTCCTGGAGCCGCGAGGTCCACACCTCACCGACCCGGCGGCCGGCGAAGACGCCCTCGACGCCGTTGACGTGGTCGGCGTGGAAGTGGGTGATCACGGCGAGCGGAACGTCCTCGATCTCGAGGCGGTCGAGGCAGTCGTCGACGAGATCGGGATCGGGACCGGCGTCCACCACGACGGCACTCCCCGTCCCGGTGCGCACCACCAGGGCGTCTCCCTGTCCCACGTCGCACATCACGAGCACCCACGCCGGTGGAGGCCAGCCCGGGCTCGGCAGCCGCACCAGCGCGACCGCGAGCAGCACTAGGCATCCGGCCACCCCGGTGACCGGATGCCGGAGGATGCGAGGAGCCAGGAAGGCGATCGCGGCACAGACGGCCACGAGCACCGCCAGGGCCAGCGGCCCGGTCGCCCAGCCGACCTCCGCGTTCGGCAGCCCGGCGCCGAAGCGGGCCACCGCGATGATCCAGGCGACGCACCAGGTCGCGATCGTGCCGGCGACCATGCCGAGCGGACCCCACACCAGCCCGAGCAGACCTCCCAGGAGACCGAGCACCGTCGCGGGTGCGACGGCGGGCTCGACGAGCAGGTTCGCGAGCACAGCGACGAGACTGACCTGGCCGGAGATGGCGGCTACCACCGGAGTGCAGGCGAGCTGCGCCGCTGCCGGGACCGCGATCGCCTCCGCGCACCACTGCGGCATCCAACGCCTCAGAGCGTCGCGCCATGGTGGCCCGAAGAGCAGGATGCCGGCCGTGGCCAGGACCGAGAGGGTGAACCCGATCGAGGTAGCCAGCCCGGGGTCGATCAGCAGCAGCCCGATCACCGCCGCGCCGAGCCCACGCAACGCTCGCTGGCGTCCGTTGTGCGTCATCGCCAGCAGTCCGACCGCACCCATCGCGGCGGCCCGCACGACGCTCGGCTCGGTGCGGGCGAGCACGATGAACCCGAGGATGCCGAGCACCCCGACGGCGTACAGCCCTCTCCCCCGCACCCCGGCCCAGCGGGCCACGATCAGCAGGAACCCGACCACCAGGGTCAGGTTGGTGCCGGAGACCGCGAGGAGGTGGGTCAGGCCGGTCGTGCGGAAGTCGTCCGCGAGGTCGTCGGAGAGGCCGGTGTCGTCGCCATCGACCAGCGCCGGGACCAGCGCTGCCTGGTCGGGCGGCCGGTGTGCCACCGCGTCCCGGATCGAGGCACGCAGCGTCTCGGAGGCTCGCCACCAGATCCCCGGACCGGCGACGACTCTCGGCGGGCCGGCGATCAGCAGCGCCGACTCCTCGTGCGAGTCGCTCTTCCCCAGGCGTCCGGTCGTCGACACCGTCGCCCCCAGCGGGATGTCCGCCCAGGCGTCGTCGCCGAGCACGACCACGGGCGTACGCAGCCGGTAGACCACCCCTCGGCCCCTGATCTCCCTCACGCTGGCGCGCCGGAGCTGGTACGTCGCGTGCTGGCCCGTCACCTCCTTCGGGTCGGTGGTGACGGTGGCGACCACCCGCACCTGCGCCTTGCGCGCGGCCAGGTCCGCCGCCGGGTTGTCGCTGACCCGGGCGGCGTGCAGGCCCGCGACGACGGCGGTCCCGGCGACCATCAGCACCAACGCCAGCGCCGTCGGGCGGCGCTTCCGAACGGCCCATCCACCACCGATGCCGAGGACCGCGGCGAGGAGCACGAGCAGAACCACCCCGGACCGTCCGCCGGCCACCACCACCGGCCCGGCCAACGCCCCCGCCCACGCACCGGCCCCGAGAAGCGGCAGTCGCAGGTCGTTCACAACGTGACCAGCGGTGCCAGCGAGTCGTAGGTCTTCGGTCCGATCCCGTCGACCTCGAGCAGCTCGTCGACGGAGGTGAACGCGCCGTTGGTGGTGCGCCAGTCGATGATCGCCTGCGCCGTCACCGGGCCCACCCCGGGCAACGTCTCCAGCTCCTCCATGGAGGCAGCGTTGAGGCTCACTCCCGCACCCGGCGCCCCGGCGGCCGGACCACCGGAGCCGGCCGCTGCAGCGCCCACTCCCCCGTTGGGCGCACCCACCACGATCTGCTGACCGTCGCTGAGCAGTGCGGCGAGGTTGAGCCCGGCGAGCTGCTTGTGGGAGGCCCCACCGGCGGCCTCGACGGCATCCACCACCCGCGAGCCGACCGGCAGCACGACGATGCCGGGCTTGGGCACCTTGCCCTCCACGTCGACCGTCACCGTCCCGGCCGACGCCCCGCCCGACGGCACCGCGGCCGCGCTCCCGGGCGCCGCCGAGGCGGTCGGCAGCGCGACCAGCGGGGAGGCCGAGGGCGAGGCCCGGGCGGCCGGCACCACCTCCGGGTCGGCGCGGATCATCCACCAGCACGCCACCGCCAGTCCGGCGACCAGGACCAGCGAGACGACGACGAGATGCCAGGGACCGAGGCTCACCCGCCCGCGCAACGGCTCGGGCAGCACCGCATCAGGCGAGATCACGACCTGACGCCGAGACGCGTGGCGTCCCGGGACCGGCACCAACGGATCCAGCTCCGCGGTGTCGGTCGCTCTCGGTCCGTCCCACCACGGCGGCTGCCAGTCCTCCTCGCCCTCGTCCTCCTCCCCCGGCGGGTCGAGCTCGGTGCGCAACTGCTCCAGCCGCCGGGCGACGGCATCGGCGTGATCAGAGGTCGGTCGGGTCCGCATGACGCCGAAGCTATGCGCCCGCGCCGACACTTCCGAGCGTGTTCTCAGCGCCTGTGGACAACCCGATCCTCAACCGCCCCTGTGGACGGTAACCGGCCCAGAATCAGGCCCAGATCAGGCCCAGAATCAGAGCTTGGGCCCCACGACGACCGCCACACACCCCGGCCCGACATGCGCACCGAGCACCGCGCCCAGCACCCCGACGCGTACGTCGCCGTTGATCTTGCCGTTCAGATCGGCGCAGAGCCCCTCGGTCATAGCGGCCGCACGATCAGGGCTGCCCAGGTGAGCGACGACGATCTCGACGGCGTCCGCGTCCTCACCCGCCTCGACCCCGAGCGCCTGCAGCCGCGCGATCGCCCGCTCGGCCGTACGCACCCGCTCGTGCGGCACGACCCGGCCGTCCTCGATCGTGAGCAGCGGCTTGACCGCCAGCGCCGTCCCGAGCAGGGCAGCAGCGGCTCCGATCCGCCCGCCCCGGCGCAGGTACTCGAGCGTGTCGACGTAGAAGTAGGAACGCGTGGCGGCGACCCGCGCCAGCGCGGCCTCGCGCGCCTCGGCAGCGCTCCCGCCGCGCCCGGCCACCTCCGCGGCAGCCAGAACGGCGAACCCGACCCCGGGTCCGACCAGCCGTGTGTCCACGGTGATCACCGGCACCGGAGCCTCCCGCGCCGCGAGCATCGAGGACTCGCACGTCGCGCTCAGCTCCGCGGAGAGGTGGATGGAGACGATCTCCTCGAAGCCCTGCGCCGCGAGCTTCGCGTAGACCTCCGCCAGGAGCGCCGGCGAGGGCCGGGAGGTCGTCACCGTCTTGTGTGCCGCCAACGCCGTCAGCAGCGCTTCGGGCGACGTCTCCTCCACCCCGTCGTCGTACGACGTCCCATCCACGATCACCTGCAACGGCACCGATGTGATCAGCTCCGTGGCATCCCCGAGATCGGATGGAAGCATCGCGGTCGAGTCGGTCACGATCGCTACCCGGGCCATGTCAGAAGCCTACAGATCGACCCATCGCCTCGACAGCGCGAGCCGAGCCGATCAGACGACGATGTTGACGAGCTTCGGCGCGCGGACGATGACCTTGCGTACGGTCTGACCCTCGATCGCGGCCGCGATCGCCGGGTCGGCCAGCGCGGCGGCCTCCAGGTCGGCCTCGGAGATCGAGGGCGAGACCTCCAGGCGCGCACGCACCTTGCCCTTGATCTGCACGACGGCGGTCACGGAGTCCTCCACGAGCAGGTGGGGCTCGACCGTCGGCCACGCAACCCGCGCAACCGTCGGCTCGTGCCCCAGACGCTCCCACATCTCCTCGGCGGTGTAGGGCGCGACCAGCGAGAGCAGGATCGCGACCGTCTCCGCGGCCTCACGTACGGCGGGGTCGGCGGGACCGACACCGGAGTCGATCGCCTTCCGGGTCGCGTTGACCAGCTCCATCACGCGAGCCACCACCACGTTGAACCGGTAGGACTCGATCAGCTGCTCGGCCTCGGCGACGGTCTTGTGAGTCGTACGCCGCAGCGCGACGTCCCCACCGGAGACGTCGGCACCCGGGGAGGACGTCACGTCCCCGGCCAGGCGCCAGGCCCGCTGCAGGAACTTCACCGAACCCGCCGGCGAGACGTCGGCCCAGTCGATGTTGTCCTCCGGCGGGGAGGCGAAGACCAGGGTCAGCCGGGTCGCGTCGACACCGAACTCCTCCAGCACGTCCGACAGGTTCACACCGTTGCCCAGCGACTTCGACATCTTCTTGCCGCCGTTGATGACCTTGCCCTGCGACAGGTACGCCGAGAACGGCTCGTCCCAGTCGATCAGGCCGATGTCACGCAGCGCCTTGGTGAAGAAGCGGGCGTACATCAGGTGCAGCACAGCGTGCTCGTCGCCGCCCAGGTAGAAGTCGACCGGGCCCCACTCGCGGGCCAGCTCGGAGGAGAACGCCTGGGTCTCGTCCGTCGGCGACAGGTAGCGCAGGAAGTACCACGACGAGTCCACGAAGGTGTCCATCGTGTCCGAGTCGCGCGTGGCCGGACCACCACACTTCGGGCAGGAGACGTTGACCCACTCCGAGGCGGCCGCCAGCGGCGAGACGCCCTTCGGCTTCAGGTCAGCGCCAGCCAGATCGGGCAGCTGCACCGGCAGCTGGTCGTCCGGCACCGGCACCTCGCCGTCGACCGGGCAGTGGATGATCGGGATCGGCGCGCCCCAGTAGCGCTGCCGCGACAGCAGCCAGTCACGCAGCCGGTAGTTGATCGTGCCCTTGCCGTGGCCCTCGGCCTCCAGCTTCTCGATGATCTTGTGGATGCCGCTCGCCTTGTCGGCGACGCCCTCCAGCTCCGGCGAGTTCACGTACGCGCCGTCGCCCGCGGTCGCGACGTACGTCTCCTCGGGGTTCTCCGCGCCCGGAACGTCCACCACGCGGCGCACCGGCAGCGAGAACGCCTTGGCGAAGTCCAGGTCGCGCTGGTCGTGGGCCGGGACGGCCATCACGGCGCCGGTGCCGTAGTCGGCCAGCACGTAGTCGGCCGCCCACACCGGGATCTGCTCGCCGTTGACAGGGTTGGTCGCGGTGACGCCCAGGTCGACACCGGTCTTGGGACGGTCGGTCGCCAGGCGGTCGATGTCGGAGGCCTTGCGTACGTCCTCCAGGTAGCCCTCCAGCGCGGCCGCCCGGTCCGGCGCCACGATCTCGGCAGCCAGTTCCGCATCGGCGGCGACGACCATGAAGGTCGCGCCGTACAGCGTGTCGGGACGGGTTGTGAAGACGGTGACCGACTTCTTGGTGCCGTCCGTCAGCGAGATCTCGAAGTCGACGTGCGCGCCCTCGGACCGGCCGATCCAGTTGCGCTGCATGTTGACGACCTTGCCGATCCAGGTGTCCTGCAGTTGGTCCAGGCCGTTGTAGAGCTCCTCGGCGTAGGCCGTGGTCTTGAAGTACCACTGCGTCAGGTCACGCTTGGTGACCACCGCGCCGCAGCGCTCGCACTCGCCGTTGACGACCTGCTCGTTGGCCAGCACGGTCTGGTCGTTGGGGCACCAGTTGACCGGCGACTTCTTGCGGTAGGCCAGGCCGGCCTCGTACAGCTTCAGGAAGATCCACTGCGTCCACTTGTAGTACTCCGGGTCGGAGGTGTGCAGACGGCGCGACCAGTCGAAGGAGATGCCGTAGCGCTTGAACGACTCCGCCTGGGTCTCGATGTTGGCGTAGGTCCAGCCGGCGGGGTTCTCGTTGCGCTTGATCGCGGCGTTCTCGGCGGGCAGGCCGAAGGAGTCCCAGCCGATCGGGTTCAGGACGTCGAAACCCTTCAGCCACCAGTAGCGGGCCAGCACGTCGTGCAGCGCGGTCACCTCGGCGTGGCCCATGTGCAGGTCACCGGACGGGTAGGGAAACATCGTGAGCGCGTAGCGCTTCTCAGCCCCCTTGCGCTGGCCCGCCTTGAACGGCTCCAGCTTCTCCCAGATGGGGCGCCACTTGTCCTGCAGCTCGTTGACGTCGTACGTCGCGTGCTCGGCCTGCTCCTGCGTCATTGGTCTTTCGTCCTTGTCGAGTGTCGTGCGTCGAGACTGCTTCTGAAAGAAGCCCTACAAATGAGAAGGGCCCCTCACATGGAGGGGTAGCCGCGTGACCGGGGTGTGTCCCTCAGGGTCAGCGCGGCTGCCTAAGAAGCAGGACAGACATCTGCATGTGTCAAGGGTAGCCGACCACCGCGGTCACCGTCATTCGCGACCCCGTCCACGGACATGGCCCGTCTAGGTCAGAGGACCCGGAAAGTACGGTCCAAATCCTCTGGTCTAGTACTTTCCATAGTCCATGTGTTCCGCCCTGCAGATCGACCGACAGAAAATAGGCTCGGAGGGGCGTTCACCTATTGCGAGGGCCCATCTGAGCGTGCCAGACTGGCGGCGCTCCGCTGCTCGTGATGTCGGTCGTGAATGAGGACCCCCCCATCTCATCCAAGGAACGCTCCGAGCAGCGGAGTCCAAGCTTCGGAGCCCCTGCGACCCGGTCGTAGGGGCTTCCGCATTCGCGGCGCCGACCCGAACATCCCCCGGGTTGTCGTCCATTTGGGTCATGCGACATACCCGCCCCGGTAGCTAGCGTCGTCCTCGTGCAGAGCGCCCCCGAGCAGCAGCACCAGGCCGCCCTCGTCGGCCGAGACCCGGAGCAGGTACGCCTGGCCGCACTGCTGAGCCGTACCCGGAACGGCAAGGGCGGGTCGATCGCCGTCCTCGGCGAACCGGGCATGGGCAAGTCCGCGCTGCTCGCAGCAGCCACCACGGGCACGAGCCTTCGGGTGATCCGGCTCGACGGCTATGAGTCCGAGTCGGACATGGCGTTCGCCGCGGTCCAGCGACTGGCGACGACGCTGCGCCGCGAGTGCGGGATGCTCCCGGAGCAGCAACGCCGGGCCCTGCTCGTCGCCTCGGGCGAGGCGGACGGACCACCGCCCGACCGCTATCTGGTCGGCCTGGGAGTCCTCGGGCTCCTGGCTGCCGCAAGCGACGGGCAGGGCATCGTCTGCACGATCGACGACGCTCATCTGGTCGACCCGGAGAGCCTGGACGC
This sequence comes from Nocardioides sp. NBC_00850, assembly GCF_045207335.1. Taxonomy (NCBI): domain Bacteria; kingdom Bacillati; phylum Actinomycetota; class Actinomycetes; order Propionibacteriales; family Nocardioidaceae; genus Nocardioides; species Nocardioides sp. NBC_00850. The sequence goes on along the minus strand of NZ_CP108845.1, from coordinate 2,610,921 downwards.
GTTGGCGTTCGTGGCCCGCAGGATCGCGGTGGAGCGCGTCGCGGTGGTGTTCGCCGGACGCGACGAGGCCGGCCTGGCCGAGCATCTCGGCGGCGTGTCCCAGCTCGTGCTGACCGGCTTGGACACCGATGCCGCCGTCCACCTGCTGAACCGCGCGGTGACAGAACCCCTCCCGCCATCGGTGGCCCTGGCGATCGCGCAGGCCACCGGCGGCAACCCCCTCGCCCTGATCGACCTCGCCGGTGAGTCGCTGGTCCACGAGCTGCCCGACCTGGGCATGGCCGGCGACCCCGTCCCCGTCGGGCGCCACCTCGAAGCCCACTACGTACGCAGGGTTCGCCAGGCCGACCAGCCGGTCCAGACCTGGGTGCTGCTGGCCGCCGCGGACTCGACCGGCAACATCGACCTGCTCACCGCCGCGGGCGCGGAGCTGGACCTCACCCTCGACGACGCCGACCGCGCCGAGATCGCCGGGCTCGTCCAGCTCAGCCCGACCGTGCGGTTCCGCCATCCCCTGGTGCGCTCGGCGGTCTACAACGCGGCCTCGGGAGTCGAACGACGCCGGGTCCACCGTGCCCTCGCGCTGGCCGCCGACCGGGCGGACCTGACCGAGGCGGAAGCGTGGCACGCGGCACGGGCCGTGGTCGGGACCGACGAGGAGGTCGCCGCCCGGCTGGCCCTGACCGCGGAGCTGGCCGCCCGCCGCGGCGGCCTCGTCTCCTGTGCCCGTCTGCTCGCCCGTGCCGCCGAGCTGAGCCCGCCGGGCGAGACTCGTGCCGTACGACAGGTCGGCGCGGCGGAGGCGGCGCTGGCCGTCGGCGCCGCGCACCTCTCGCAGCGGCTCGTCGAAGACCTCGACGAGGCGTCCGCCGGCGCAGTCACCCGAGGCCGTGCGCTGCTCATCCGCAGCTCGCTGACGCTGCTGCGCGCCGAACGGGACGGGGTGATGAGCGGTGCGGCCGACCACTTGCGGGCCGCCGATCTCTTCCACGGGTTCGACGACGTACGCGAGCAGGACGCCCTGCTCCGGGCCTTCGACCGATGTTCGAGCGCCGACCGGCTCATGACCGGCGTGACCCAGGCCGAGCTGGGCCGGCGGATGCTCGGCGGCGCGGACCTGGACGGGCGGTGGTCGGTCGTGCTGCGTGGGCTGGCCGCCTTGATCCTGGAGCCGTACGACACGGCGCACCCGAAGGTTCGTGCGGCGTTCGACGCGGTGCTCGCCCTGCCCGATGACGAGATCATGTACTTCGGCAGCGTGATCGGCGGCCTCGGTGCCTACCTGTGGGATGACCAGGCCCGAGCTGCCGGCCTCGATCGCGCCGCACGGGCCGCACGCGACCGAGGCGCCCTGCTCGTGCTCGACACGCTGCTGTGGATCATGGCCCTCTGCGAGGTCTACGGCGGCTCCCTGCACCGGGCCGGCCGCTGCGTGGAGACGCATCGCGAGGTACGTGTCGCGATGGGCTACGACGACGCGAACGTGCCCAACGTCGCGGTGATGGCCTGGTCCGGCGAGCCACGCGAGCTGGTGGCGGCCGTGGCCGACGGCGCCGGTGCGCTCGGGTTCGGCGGGGTGCAGTTCTCGGGCATCGAGGGGCTGGTCGCGCGTGACCTCGCGGACCGGCGCTACCAGGACGCCTACCAGCGCCACAAGCCGCTGGTCGAGGAGCCGTTCCTCCAGGTCACCCCGATCTGGTACGCCGACTTCGTCGAGTCAGCCGTACGCTCCGGTCACCCAGACGTTGCACGGCGGGTCGCTCAGGACCTGGCGAGCCGGGCGGCGGTCAACAGCATGCCGTGGTGTCAGGGGGCCGCCGAGCGCGCGCTCGCCCTGGTGAGCCCGGACGACGAGGCCGAGGCCCACTACCTCGCCTCGGTCGCGGCCCTGCACAAGACGCTGGCCGAGACCGAGCTGGGCCGGTCGTACCTGCTCTACGGTGAGTGGCTCCGTCGCGTCCGGCGCCGCCGCGAGGCCGCCGAGCAGCTCCGGCTCGCGCTGCGGCACCTGCGCCACAGCGGCGCCGAGATCTTCGTCCCCCGCGTCCTGGCCGAGCTCGAGGTTCTCGGTGCCCGGACCGACGACGTCGTGAACGCCGAGACGGCCCCGCCGCTGGAGCTCACCACGCAGGAGCACACGATCGCGCGCCTGGCCGCGTCCGGACGTACGAACGCCGAGATCGCCGCCAACCTGTTCATCAGCCCGAACACCGTCGACTACCACCTGCGGAAGGTCTTCCAGAAGCTCGGCATCTCCTCTCGCCGGCAGCTCACCGACCGTCTGAACGCATAGGTCTACACCGGCAGCCGGAGCGGCAAGCCCGGTGTCGGCCAGCGGAAGCGGTCTGCGATCCCGGGCGGAGCATCGGCCAGGTCGGCGATGATCCGGTCCCGCCCCTGACGAAAGTGCGACCAGCCCTCGTAGTGCACCGGGACCACCGTGACCGGGTCGAGCAGCCCGCAGAGCTCGACCGCATCCCGACCGCCCATCGTGTATGCGAGCGGCCCGGTCACCGGGAACCCGACACGGCCGAGGTGCAGGACCGCGGTCCCGACGTCGACCCGGGTCGCGACCTTCTCGAGGCCGTCGTACAGCACCGTGTCCCCCGAATACCAGACCGCTCCGTGCTCCTGCCCCTCCCAGGTCAGGGAGAAGCCGATGACGTCGCCGACGATCGGCCTGCTGCCTCGGATGCCATGACGCGCCGGGGTGGCGGTCACCGTCACCGTCGGACGGCCCGGAGCCTGCAGCACCGTGGTCTGCCACGGCCGCAGACCCCGGACCGTTCGGCCCAGGCCCGACCTGGTGAGCCTGACCGCGCCCGAGGCGGTGGTGACCACCACGCCGACATCCGGCAGCAGCGCCCGGCCGGCGTCGTCGAGGTTGTCGGCGTGATGATCGTGGGTGAGGAGGACGGCGTCGATGGGGCCGATCTCAGCGGCGGGGACCGCAGGACCTGCGGTCTTCCGCGAGGACGTACCCCAGCCGAACCGGTACGTCCGGCCGGGGGCGTCGAAGGTCGGGTCGGTCAGGATCCGCCACCCGGCCACCTCGAGGAGGGTCGTCGGCCCGCCCACATGGGTGAGGTCCATCGCGTGCCTTCAGGACGCGGTGGGCTCGGCGGCCCCCCGCTGTACCGCATGGGAGAGCGCCCACTCCAGCGCGTGGTCGGCGATCTCCTCCCATCCCGGGCCAGCGACCATCAGGTGCGGCCGGCCCTCGTACGTCTCGTGCTCGGTGACGGTTCCGGCGCCCTTGTAGTGCTTGACGTTCGAAGCCTGCACCGACGGCGGCATGATGTGGTCCTCGGATCCGGACAGGAACAGCAGCGGCGCGCGGTCGGCGTTCTTGAAGTCGACCCAGGCGCCCTGGTGACCGGGCTGGAAGTTCGCCAGCACGGAGTCGAACAGGACCCGGCCCGAAGCCGGGATGTGGTAGCGCTCGTAGAACGCCGCCGACTCCTCCTCGGTGTAGGTGTTCGTGAAGGCGTACCTCCACTGCTCGGCGTCGAACCCGACGGCGCGGTGATGGTTCGCCGGGTTCTTGAGCACCGGGAAGACCGAGCGCAGCTGGCTCCACGGCGTGGCCCGGACCCCCTCGGTCGGAGCGGAGTTGAGGACGACGCCCGCGGCCCCGTAGCCGTGGTCCATCACGACCTGTGTGAACGCCCCGCCGGCCGAGTGGCCCATGATGATCGGCGCGGTGTCGAGCGTGTCGAGGAAGGCCTCCAGGTGGGAGACGATCGCCTCCAGGGTGAGGTCGGCGATCGGGGTCGGGTCGGCCCGGAGGGCCTCCACCTCGACCTCGAAGCCCGGGTAGGCGGGGGTGTGCAAGGTGAAGCCGTTGGCCTCGTACCGCGCCTTCCAGTGTTCCCACGACCGGGGTGTGACCCAGAAGCCGTGGATCAGGACGATGGTGTCCGGAGTGCTCATGTCAGGTTTCCTCTCTGGTGCTCGGTCAGGCACGTCAGCGCACAGTCGTGCGCGCCGCGTTGTGGACGACGTCGGCGACGAGTCCGGGGTGGCTGATCATCACGGCGTGGGAGGAGTCGACGGACACGGTCCTCGAGCCGGCTCTGGCCGCCATGGCGCGCTCCGCCTCGGGCGGGATGATCCGGTCCTGCTTCGCGACGACGTACCAGCTCGGCAGGTCCTCCCACGCCGGCTCTCCCGACGGCGTGACGAGTGCGGCGAGTGCACCGGGCCGCTGTGAGGCGGCCAGGAACCGTGCCTCGGCCCGCGGCAGATCCTGCGCGAACCCCTGCGGGAACCACGCCGGGTCGATGTAGGCATCCATGTCGCCGGGCTGGGCACCGGGGAACGGCCTGGTGACGAGATGGTCGGACACCTCCGTGTGGCCACCGCCCAGGTCGTTCATCGCCAAGACGTTCTCACCCGCCGCCGGCGCGTACGCGGCGACATAGACCAGTGCCGTGACGTCTGGGTCGCCGGTGGCGGCGTTGGTGATGACCGCGCCACCGTAGGAGTGGCCGACGAGCACGACGGGGCCTTCGATCGTGTCCAGGAACAGCCGCAGGTACTCGGCATCGGACAACGGGCCGCGCAGCGGGTTGGAGAAGGCGAGCACCGGGTAGCCGCGGCCGGTCAGCTTGCCGGCGACGTCGGCCCAACCCGAGGAGTCGGCGAAAGCACCGTGCACGAGCACGATGGTCGGCTTCGGCGCCGGGGCGACCCCGCGGGTGGTGAGGGCGTCGGCCGCCGGAGCGAGCGCGAGCACCGCTGCCACGAGAACGGCGAGCAACCCGCCCGCTCGATGTTTGAAGGACATGATCTGGCTCCTGTGCTGGGGGCTGAGACGCTCCGATCGTCCTTCGGGTCGCGATGCCTCCGGACCACGTACGACACGTAGTCCCGCGGGACTACGCGGTCCACGTGGTCCGCGGAGCCGGGTGGCCGCGCGAGGCTCGTCAGGACAGGACCCAACCGACCGTGGGAGGAAGCCGATGCCTTACATCACCGCCGACGACGGCGCCCAGATCTTCTACAAGGACTGGGGCGACAGCGGAAGCCCCGTGCTGCTCAGTCACGGCTGGCCGCTCAACTCCGATGCCTGGGAGGCCACCGCTCTCTTCCTCGCGGAGCGCGGCCACCGAGCCGTTGCCCATGACCGCCGGGGCCACGGCCGCTCCAGCCAGACCTGGTCGGGCAACGAGATGGACACCTACGCAGACGACCTCGCGTGTCTGATCGACGCGCTCGACCTGCAGGACCTCACCCTCGTCGGGCACTCGACCGGCGGCGGCGAGATCGTCCGCTACGTCGGGCGGCACGGCACCGCCCGCGTCGCCAAGCTCGTCCTGGTCTCGGCGGTGCCGCCGCTCATGCTGCGGACCGAGGACAACCCCGACGGGCTGCCCATCGAGGTCTTCGACGAGATCCGCGCCGGGGAGCTGGCCAACCGGGCACAGCTCTACCGCGACCTGGCAGACGGGCCGTTCTTCGGGCACAACCGCAACGGCGATGTCCCGCAGGGCTCTCGCGACGCCTTCTGGCTCCAGGGCATGGCCTCCGGGCACCGTGGCGCCTACGAGTGCATCGCGGCCTTCTCCGCCACCGACTTCCGGCCCGACCTGGCCAAGATCGACGTGCCGACGCTGGTCGTGCACGGCGACGACGACCAGATCGTGCCGATCGACGTCGGTGGCCGCCGCTCGGCCGAGCTGATCGACGACGCGGAGCTGCAGGTCTACGAGGGTTCCAGCCATGCCCTCCCGGACACCGACCGCGACCGGCTGCACGCCGACCTGCTGGCCTTCATCGACCGCTGACCGGTCTACGGCACCCTCGCCCGCCAGGCCGGGGTCCCGTGCTTGCTCTCGACCAGCGCCGCGGCCTCGTCGATCGTGGCCTGGTCGAGACCGACGTACGCCGCCCCGAAGCTCTGCTCGAACTCCGCCAAGAGCGCGTCGATGACCTTCTCGCGGCTCAGCCCGGTCTGGGAACGGATCGGGTCGACGCGCTTGGCGGCGCTCCGGGTGCCCTTGTCGGACATCTTCTCCCGGCCGATCCGGAGCACGTCGAGCATCTTGTCGGCGTCGATGTCGTAGGCCATCGTGACGTGGTGCAGGACGCCGCCGGGGATCCGCTTCTGCGCGGCGCCGGCGATCTTGCCGACCGGCGAGGCGATGTCGTTGAGACCGGCGTAGGCGGCCTCGATGCCGACGCTGCGCAGGCCGCGCAGCACCCATTCGTCGAGGAAGGCGTACGACTCCTGGAAGGACATGCCGGCCACGAGCGTGTCGGGGACGGCGAGGCTGTAGGTGATCGTGTTGCCCGGCTCGATGAACATGGCGCCGCCACCTGAGATGCGGCGTACGACCTCGATGCCGTGACGCTCGGCGGCGGCCTCGTCGACCTCGTTGGAGATCGACTGGTAGCTGCCGATCACGACCGCGCTGCTGGCCCAGTCCCAGAACCTCAGGTTGGGGGCGCGGCGACCCTCGGCGACCTGGCGGACGATGACCTCGTCGAGCGCCATCTGCATCCGCGGCGACAGCGGCCCGGTCTCGACGATCTCGAGGTCGAGGTCGTCCCAGGTCGTGGCCCGGCCCAGCGCCCGCAGCACCGTCAGGGCGACGTCGCGGGTGCCGAAGCCGACCAACTCCGCGTCACGGGCAGCGACGTCGAGCACCGCGGTCAGCTGGTCGAGGGAGACGTCGACGGACTGCCCTTCCAGCGCCTCGGTCAGCCAGCCCAGCGCCTCGTCGGGTTCCAGGAAGAAGTCGCCCGAGAGGACGACGTCGATGATCGTGTCAGCGGAGACTGTCGCGTCGACGACGACCAGCTTGCCGCCGCGTACCTTCCGCTCGCCATGCACTCTTTCGCTCACGATTTCTCAACACCGTGAGCGCCCCGAATCATCCCGGCTAGACGGCCGCTCCGCACGAGCCGGCGGTGTCGGCCAGGCGAGTCAGGCCGGCTGGCCCGACGAGCGGGCGCGGGTCCTCGGCGAGCGTCCAGGCCCCGTCCACGAGGACGTAGTCGCCCCGGACGTCACCCGCGAGAAGAGCACGTACGCCGGCCACCAGCCGGTCCACGTCGGCGACCGAGGTGCCGATCCCGATGCTCGCGCGGACCGCGCCGCCGGTGAGCCCGAGGCGCTTGAGGAGCGGCTGGGCGCAGAACCGGCCGTCGCGTACGCCCAGGCCGTGCTCGGCGGAGAGGTAGGCGGCTACGCGACCGGGCTCGATGCCGTCGACCGTGAACGTCACCACGCCGACGGGCTCCTCGGAGTCGGGCCACAAGCGCAGCACATCGACCCCCTCCAGCGCGGACAGGCCGGCCACGAGGCGCCCCCTCAGTGACGCCTCGTGGCGGTCCAGCTCGGCGGGCTCGAGGCCGCCGAGAGTCGTACAGGCAGCGGCCAGCGCCGCGGCGCCGATGACGTTGGGCGAGCCGCCCTCGTGACGCGCGGGGGCAGGCTGCCACGTCGTCTCCCCCACCTCGACGTCATCGACGGCCCCTCCCCCGGCGAGGTAGGGGGTGCCGACGTCGAGCCAGTCGCGGCGCCCGACCAGGGCGCCGGCGCCGTAGGGGGCGTAGAGCTTGTGGCCGGAGAGAGCGACGTAGTCGGCGCCGGTAGCGGCCAGCGAGAAGTGGCGGTGGGCGAGCAGCTGGGCGCCGTCGACGAGGACCCGGGCGCCGTGGGCGTGGGCCAGCGTGACGATCTCGGCGACCGGCAGCGCCTCGCCGGTGACGTTGGAGGCACCGGTGACCGCGACCAGGGCGAAGCTGTTCCAGGCCAGCTCGCCGGCGAGGGCGTCGATGGTCCCGGCGAGGGTGTCCCGGCCGGCGACCACGGTCACGCCGGCCTCGACGCGGCGCCACGGAAGCAGGTTGGCGTGGTGCTCGATGTCGAGGACGAGCACCCGGCCGGGTACGCAGCCGGCCAGCAGGTTCACCGAGTCGGTGGTGTTGCGGGTGATGACGGTGACGTCGTCCGCGCGGGCGCCGACATAGGCGCCGATCGTCGCCCGCGACTCCTCGTAGAGGGCGGTCGAGACCTGGGACAGGTAGCCGGCGCCACGATGCACCGAGGCGTACCAGGGCAGGACCTCGGCCACCCGGTCGGCCACGCTCTGCAGCGCCGGCGCCGACGCGGCGACATCGAGGTTGGCGTACGTCGTGGTCGTTCCGTCCAGCAGCGGGACCTGTGTGTTCGAGCCGACGAGCGGAAGCAGGGACATGGGGCACCCTTCGGGTCATGGCTCCCCAGGGCTGCCCGGCGAAGCACGCGCTTGCCCGCGCCACCTCGGCGAGGGCCTGGTCGTCACCCGGAGCACCCCACCGCGTGGGAGGGTTGCCCGCCAGCAAGCCGGGGCTTCGCGCTGGCAGTCGTGACCTTCGCCGATGATGGTGCCGGAGACCGCGGGTGCCCGCAAGGCGTGCGTCTCGAAACATGGACGCTCGTCCTACATATTGGACACGCCTCTAGGTGGTCGAAACGGCGCGAACCGGCAGGATCAGCGCCGAAGGATGCTCTGGATCGTGGTGGATCGTCTGGTCGGCAGCCAGGAGCGTCGTGGCGGTGGCGAGCGGCTCTCCGGTCCCGGGATTACGGGCGTAGCGCGGGAAGGCACCACTGGAGACCTGCGCGCGGATCTGGTGGCCGCGCCTGAACACGTGCGCCGTGGGCCAGAGGCGCACCACCGCACGGGTGGGTTCGTCGGCGCCCGTCAGACTGGTGAGCCCATCGCAGACGTTATGGGATCGGCCCTCTTCGTCGACATCGCAGAGCCGGACGAAGACATCGGCGTACGCCAGGCTCGACTGGAACCAGATCTCGGCACTTACCTCGCCGACGACCTCGACGTCCTCGTCGAGCACGGTTGTGGTGTAGGTGAGCACGTCGGCCCGAGCCTCCACGGCGCCGTTGTCGACGCGGCCGCCGTGGCTGATGCTGATGCCCCCGGCCGCCGGGGTCGGATCGGCCGGGTCGTAGTGATAGCGGTCGGGATCCGAATCGCGCGGGACGCTGACCGACAGTCCGCCATCACCCTGGAGGTGGAAACGCTGCGGCTCATAGCCCTTCGGCGGCCAGGATTCGAAGTCGCGCCAGGCGTCCTCACCCATCACGAACAGCCGCACCGGTGCCCGCTCGGCCGGCTCCTCGCCGCGCGCGTACGCCAAGCCGAAGTCGACCGCTTCGGCCACGCCAGGAATCGTGGTGTCCGTGTGAGTCCAGGGCCCGACCGTGAGCCGGGCGGGCTTGCCGGCGTCCTGAAGAATCGCGAAGTCCCGCAGCTGACCGGGCAAGAAGATGTCGTACCAGCCCCCGATGGAGCTGACCGGGACGCTCGCGCCGGCGACTCGGTGGCGGTGGTCGAGACCATCCCAGTGCGGATCGTCGGCGTCATGGGCGAGAACGTCCTGGATGTACTGCGAACGCCGGCCGGTGGCCTCGAGGTCTGCCTTTTGCAGCGGCAGTACGTGCATGGCGCCGGCCGTCTTCTTGGTCTGGGCGTTCCTGCGGAACATCGCGAAGGGGCGCTCCTGGGTGGCGACCATGGCACCCCACTCGACCGGCAGCTCCAGCGAACGGCCGTCGGCGCGCATGAACTCGCTCGTCAGCGCCGACTCGGTGACCACGGGGATCATGGCCTTGACCTGCGGCGGCAGGCTGTCGGCGACCGCCCACTGCGCATAGCCCAGGTAGCTCAGGCCGACCAGCACCATGGAGTCACCGAACCACGGCTGTTCGATCACCCAGTCCAACGTGTCCAGGCCGTCCGCACGCTCCTGGAGCATGGGGTCCATGACGCCACCGGAGCCGAAGCCGCCGCGGACGCTCTGGATCAGCACTTGGTAGCCGCGCTCTGCGAGCGGGCGGGCCATGATCGCGCCGAAGATGCCCGAGCGGCCGTACGGGCTCCGGATGAGTGCGGTCGGCAGTCGCTCCGCGCCGCCCTTCGGGGTCCAGCGATCGGCCAGCAGCTCCACGCCGTCGCGCATCGGAATGCGCAGGTCGCGGTCGACGACGACCTTCCGTGTCAGTGGATCGGGGAGCTGCATCTGACGCTGGATGATGTGACTCATGAGGCTCATCGGTCGGTCTCCCTCTTCAGCACGGGCACGTCGGAAGCAGCCGTCTGGCGCACTGCGGCGGTGATGATGCCGAGCAGCCCGATGAGTCGGTCGGCGAGGTCCTCGGGGTCGAGCGGGTCCTCCGCGTCGGTCACCCAGGCGTTGATGAAGGCGGCCCCGCCGCCAGTGATGAAGACCGCCAGGTCATCGAGCTGCTGCGGGTCGTGGTCCTCCGCGAAGTGCGCCTCCACGGCACGCCGGTTGACCGGGAGGATCAGGCCGCTGAGTGCTTTGGTCAGCGCATGGGCGCTGGAGCTGTTCAGCATCGCCCGGTAGAAGACGCGATGCTCGGCGAAGTGCCGCGTCATGGCCAACGCACGCTCGCGCCCTTCCGCCGACGCTTCTGCGAAACGTGGCAGCAGCTCGGTCCTGGCCAGGTCGAGCGCGGCTTCGAGCAGCAGGGCGTCGCGATCGCCGAAGTGCTGGTACACCAGCTGCCGGCTCACGTCCGCCGCCGCCGCGATGTCGGAGATCGGAATCGCTGCCGTGCCCCGTTCGGTGACCAGCGCGACCGCTGCCTGGATCAGCGCCGCCCGCGAACGCCGGACGCGGCGATCCTTGGCTGGGGTGGCCGCGGCCAGCTCGAACTCCATGAGCGTGATCCTAGACACGTGTTAATTAATGCACAAGTGTCGCGAAACGCTCGAGGCGTACGCCTCAGCTCACCTCACGGACGGCCTTCCCAGGGTTTGCCGCCGCCTCCCCAGCCGCCCTCGCCGTCACCTTCGCAGGTGCCGAAGAACTCCGAGACCGGGTCGCACTTCTCCTTGTCCTTCTCCGGCGGAGCGGGCGGAGCGATCAGCTCCTCCTCGTGTCCGGTCTCGGGATCCTGGCCGTCGACGTAGACGGGCTCGGGGAAGTTCTCGACCTCCTTGCCCTCCATGGCCTTCGCCATGATGGCCGCCCAGGTCTCGGTGGGATAGTCGGCGCCGAAGTAGGACCGCATCCAGCCGCCGTCGAGCTTCCCCTCGCCGTTGCCGCGCGAGTAGCGCACGGCGGTGGCGATCTGTGGGGTGAACCCGACGAACCAGGACGAGCAGACGTACTGCGCGTTGGTGCAGGTGCCGGTGCCGGTCTTGCCGGCCACCGGACGCCCGATGCTCTGGGCCTTCTGCCCCGAGCCGCTCTGCACCACACCCTGCATCGCGTACGTCACGTCAGCGGCGATGTCCTCGGAGATCGCGTGCCGGGCGTGCTTCCGGCCGTTCCAGCTATAGAGGACGTTGCCGGCGCGGTCGCGGACCTTCTTCACCACGTGTACGTCGTGGCGGTAGCCGCCGTTGGCGATCGTGGCGTAGGCGTTGGCCATGTTGACCGGGCTGACGTTGGCGCGGCCGAGGGCGATCCGGTCGTCGGTCTTGTGGTCGAAGTCGGTGGTGGTGCTGGGGATCCCCGGGAACTTCGGGTCCGCCTTCGCCGGGGCGACCCCCGCGGCGACCGCGGTGTCGTAGATCGCCTTGCGGCCCTCCTCGGGGCCACCCATCGACTCGGTCATGTCGATGTAGGCCGTGTTCACCGACTGCTCCATCGCCTTGAGCATGGTGATGTGCTGGCCGTAGTCCATCCCGTCCGCGATCCCGGCCTGTTCACCCTCGTTGACGACCTCGGAGCCGGCGTAGGTCGTGAACGGCGAGTCACCCGCCCACGTCGAGTTCAGCGAGTAGCCCTTCGCGATCGCCGCCGCGGTGGCGAAGGCCTTCATCGTCGATCCGGCGTGACCACCGGTCGCGGCCCAGTTGTGCTGGCTGTCGAGGTAGTCCTGGCCACCGTAGAAGCCGAGCAGCGCACCGGACTCGACGTCGACCGAGGCGGTCGCCACGTGCAGGGCGTTCTTCTGCTCGGGGTCGCCCTTGACGTACGCCTTCCGGTTCTTCGGCTTCACGGTCTTGGCCGCGGTCGCCGACGCCTTCATGACCTTGGGCGAGAGCGTCGCGGTGATCCGAAGGCCACCGCTGTCGATCTTCTCCTCGGTGAACAGCGGCTTGCCCTGCGCGTCGGTGAGGCCGAGCAGCTCGGCCTTGATCATGGTGAGCGCGTGGCCGCGCTGACCGCCGAGCCGGCTCGGCACCGTCTTCGCGGGGAACTTCGGCAGCGCGTCCTTCACCTTGTCGGCGTCGGCCTGCTTCAGGTAGCCGAGGTCGACCATGCCGGAGAGGACGTACTGGTAGCGGCCGAGCAGCTTCTCCTCGCCACGGAAGGTGCTGCTGGCGGGGTCGAAGCCGGCCGGGTTGTTGAGGATGGCCGCCAGGGCCGCCGTCTCCTGCAGCGAGAGGTCCTTGGTGGACTTCGCGAAGTAGGCCTTCGCGGCCGCCTCGATGCCGTAGGCGCCGCGGTTGAAGTAGATCGTGTTGAGGTAGTCGGTGAGGATCTGGTCCTTGCTCTTCTGCCGGGTCAGCTTCAGGGCGATGACCGCTTCCTTCAGCTTGCGGGAGTAGGAGCGCTCGGAGCTGAGGTAGTAGTTCTTGACGTACTGCTGGGTGATCGTGGAGGCACCGCCCGAGGTGCCCTCGGTGGTGTTGGAGAACGCGGCCCGCACGATGCCCTTCACGTCGACGCCGCTGTTCTCGTAGAACGTACGGTCCTCGGCGGCCACCACAGCGTGCTTGACGGTCTCCGGGATCTCGTCGGCGTCGAGCTTGATCCGGTTCTGGTCGCCGTCCTGGTAGCGGCCGAGCTCGGTCTTGCCGTTGCCGTAGTAGACGAAGGAGGTCTCGACCTCGAACGCGGCGTTGGGGTCCGGCACCGTGATCCGGTTGTAGGCCACGATCGCCGTCACCGACCCGATCAGGGCGATGGCCAGGAACCCGACCAGCGCCACCTTCGCGGTGACCTTTCCCCAGCGTCGCCAGGTCGCCTGCGTCGAGGTCGGGGGTTTGGAACCAGTGGACGTCGAGCTCCTGGCCTCCGCCCATTTCTCGGCTGCCCAGATCTTGACGGGCTCGACCTTCGCGAGCCAGGCGCCGGCGGAGGACGGCTTGGGCGCCGCACGACGCGCGCCGGGCCTGCTGGGCGTGGTCCTGGGCGGCTCGGCCGCGATCCGAGGGGCGGGCGGAGGAGGCGGCCGCCACGACGGCGGCGGACCGGTCGGACCCTTCGGAGGCTCGGCGCTCCGGTGTTCCATTGCTCCACCTGACCTAGGCAACTGACTGCGGCGGCCGTTGATCCTACCCGGGTGGGTATGACAACGGAGGCCGACCCCGCACGGGGCCGGCCTCCGTAGTCAGGCGGTACGCCGCGGCGTACCGCTCTAGATCACTTCTTGAGGTCGAAGCGGTCGTTCTCCATGACCTTGACCCACGCCTTGACGAAGTCGTTGACGAACTTCTCCTTGGCGTCGTCGGCACCGTAGACCTCCGCCAGGGCGCGGAGCTCGGAGTTGGCACCGAAGACCAGGTCGACGCGGGAACCGGTCCAGCCGTTGGAGCTGGTGTAGGTCGCCTCGTCGGCGGACGGGGTCCACTGCTGGTCGTAGTCGAGCAGGTTGACGAAGAAGTCGTTCGTCAGCACGCCCGGAGTCTTGGTGAAGACACCGAGGTCGGAACCGTCCCAGTTGTTGCCGAGCACGCGCAGGCCGCCGACCAGAACCGTGGCCTCGGGGGCCGAGAGGCCGAGGAGGCTCGCCCGGTCGACGAACAGGAACTCGGTGGGGAGGTTGAGGAACCCGGAGTCGTAGTTGCGGAAGCCGTCGGCGACCGGCTCGAGCCAGGCGAAGTTCTCGGCATCGGTCTGCTCCTGGGTCGCGTCGACGCGGCCGGCGGAGAACGGGACCGTGACGTCCTGGCCCGCGGCCTTGGCGGCCAGCTCGATGCCCACGCCACCGGCGAGGACGAGCACGTCGGCGAAGGAGACACCGGTCGCGGCCGCGATCTCCTCGTACTTCGCGATGACCGGCTTGAGCTCCTCGGGCTGGTTGACCTTCCACGAGACCTGCGGCTCGAGACGGATGCGACCGCCGTTGGCGCCACCGCGGTGGTCGGACGTACGGTGCGTGGCCGCCGCCTTCCACGCGGTGGAGACCAGCTGCTGCACGCTCAGACCGGACGCGGCGATCGCGGCCTTGGCGGCGGAGATCGCGGCCTCGTCGGTCGCACCACCCTCAGCGGGGAGCGGGTCCTGCCAGAGCAGGTCCTCGGCCGGGACCTCGGAGCCGACGTAGCGGCTCTTCGGACCCATGTCGCGGTGGGTCAGCTTGAACCAGGCACGGGCGTACGCGTCAGAGAAGGCCTCCTGGTCGTCCCTGAACCGGCGGGAGATCTCGTCGAACTCCGGGTCCACGCGCAGCGCCAGGTCGGAGGTGAGCATGCGCGGCTCGCGCTTGCCCTCACCGTGCGCCTCCGGGACCATGTCGGAGCCCGCGCCGTTCTTCGGACGCCACTGCTTGGCACCAGCCGGCGACTCGAACAGCTCCCACTCGTAGGCGTAGAGGATGTGGAAGAACTCGTTGTCCCAGCGGGTCGGGTGGTAGGTCCAGGTGACCTCGAGGCCCGAGGTGAGTGCGTCCGCGCCGACACCGGTGCCGTGGCCGTTCTTCCAGCCGATGCCCTGGTTCTCCAGCGGCGCGGCCTCCGGGTCGGGGCCGACCAGATCGTCGGGGTGGGCACCGTGGGTCTTGCCGAAGGTGTGGCCACCGGCGATGAGGGCGACGGTCTCCTCGGAGTTCATCCCCATGCGGCGGAAGGTCTCCTTGATGTCCACCGCGGACTTCATCGGGTCGGGCTCGCCGTTGGGGCCCTCCGGGTTGACGTAGATCAGACCCATCTGGACAGCGGCCAGCGGCGCCTGCAGGTCGCGGTCGCCGGTGTAGCGCTCGTCGTCGAGCCAGACCTTCTCCGGACCCCAGTAGATGTCGTCGTCGGACTCCCAGACGTCCGCGCGACCGCCCGAGAAGCCGAAGGTCTTGAACCCGCCCTCCTCCATCGCCACGTTGCCCGCCAGGACCATCAGATCGGCCCAGGAGAGGTTCTTGCCGTACTTCTTCTTGACCGGCCACAGCAGACGGCGGGCCTTGTCGAGGGAGACGTTGTCCGGCCAGGAGTTGAGCGGCGCGAAACGCTGCTGGCCACGGCCGGCGCCACCGCGACCGTCGTGGCTGCGGTAGGTGCCGGCGGCGTGCCACGCCATCCGGACGAAGAGCCCGGCGTAGCTACCGAAGTCAGCCGGCCACCAGTCCTTGGAGTCGGTCATGACCGCGGCGATGTCCGCCTTGACGGCAGGCAGGTCCAGGGACTCGAAAGCCTTCGCATAGTCGAAGTCCTCGCCCATCGGGTCGCTCACAAGGGCGTCCTTGGCGAGAATCTTCAGGTTGAGCTTGTTCGGCCACCACTCCTGGTTGGCACTGCCGGCGGTGGGGTGAACGCGGCCTGCGTTCATCACCGGGCACTTGCTCACGGCCTCTTCAGACATGAGATTCCTATCCGTTTCTGATCGGACTGGCTGCTGCCAGACGCTGTGATTCACATGTGTTGCGCCGGCCGATGACAAGCTCCGCCGGCGCGGGCTCTACCCCTGGGACAGGCTGCAGTCCGCGCAGGTGCCCCAGTAGATGACCTCGGCCTCATCGACCGTGAAGCCGTTGTCATCAGATGCCGTCAGGCAGGGCGCATGGCCGACAGCGCAGTCGACGTCGGCGATCGCCCCGCAGGAGCGGCAGACCACGTGGTGGTGGTTGTCCCCGACCCGGGTCTCATAACGAGCCACCGAGCCGGACGGCTGGATGCGGCGCACGATCCCGGCCGCCGAGAGGGCGGCGAGGGAGTCGTAGACGGCTTGATGGGAGACGTCCGGAAGC
Source organism: Nocardioides sp. NBC_00850 (assembly GCF_045207335.1). Classification (NCBI taxonomy): domain Bacteria; kingdom Bacillati; phylum Actinomycetota; class Actinomycetes; order Propionibacteriales; family Nocardioidaceae; genus Nocardioides; species Nocardioides sp. NBC_00850. The sequence continues at coordinate 2,595,029 of NZ_CP108845.1, read as the reverse complement.
CGCTCGCGCACCGCTCCGAGAATCGTCTCGGTGTCGGCGTGCGCGTTCTCGGTGACGGCCCCCAGAACGGCCACTCGCGGGCGAGTGACGCGCAGGGAGGCACCTCTCAGCAGCTGTTCGTAGTCCGCGTTCCCCACAACCCAGACACTACGCCAATTCCTGAATGAGTCAAGAAACGATGGGGAAATTTCTGGAGTGAATCAACCCAGTTTCACGGTCTCCGGAGACTCCGGTGCCGGACGGGTCGCGAAGCGGCCGGCCATCAGCGGGATCAGCACGGAGATCGCCAGCGGGATGAGGAACATCGAGCGCTCGCCGAAGACCTCGGCGACCGCGGCGATCAGGGAGGCGGCGGCTAGGTAGCCGGCGTAGTTGGCGAGGTTGACCCGGGCGATCGCGTCCTCGGCGTTGTCCGGGGAGATGTGCGCTGCGGCGACGAACGACTGCGGCGGGACCATCGCCAGGCTGCCGCCGAGGACGGCGAATCCGATGGCCGCGACGCTCCAGTGCGGGGCGACGACGATCAGCACCAGCGCGCCGACGCCGACGATGCCGCCGGTCCGGATCACCCGCTCGGCGCCGAAGCGGGCGACGAGGCGGTCACCGGGGAGACGCACGGCCAGGAGGACCAACTGGTAGGCGGCGTAGATCGCCGGCGCGACCGCCGCCGCGGCGCCGAGTCCGTCGACGACGTAGATCCCGCCCCAGGCGGAGGCCGCTGAGTCGATGAACCACATCGCGAACGTCGGCACCGCGACCAGGAGGAGGGGCAGCCACGGCAGCGGGGGCTTCGGGTGCTGCGTACTGCTGGTCCGCTTCTCGGCCGCGTCGACCGCCTCCGGCGGCAGCAGGAGCCGGAACGTGGCGAGGTTGGCGGCCAGGCCGATGACGGCGATCGGGATCATGTCCAGACCCAGAGGTACGCCGAGGGCGATCGTCACGGTCGCGTAGACGGCGCCGAGGACGGCGGCCGCGCTCCACATCGCGTGGAACCCGTTCATCAGCGGGCGTCCGTACGCGTCCTGGGTGGCCGTGCCCTGCATGTTCATCGAGGCGTCGACGCCACCGAGGAAGAAGCCGTAGACGCCGTTGAGGACCAGCAGGGTCACCATCGTCGGCGCGAAGGCGGGCGCGACCGCGGCCAGCGAGGCCCCGCCGAGCATCAGCGAGAGGGTCGCGGCGCTGCCGATCCTGGTGGCGAGGTGACCCGCGACGACACTGCCGACCGCCCCGACCGCGGTGGTGATGCCGAGCACCACGAACACGTCACCGGCGCCGAGATCGAGCTTCGTCGCGATCGACTCGAGCCTGGTGATCAGCGAGGCGAAGGTCAGTCCCTGCACCGCGAAGGCGACGAAGACCGCCATCCGGGCCAGCTGGAGTCGGGTCATGGACGCGAAGTCTGCACCCTCACGCCCCGCAGGTCGAGCGTTTCAGGACCGCCCTCGCTGGTTGAGCCGCCGTCGTGAGGAACGAGCGACGGCGTGTCGAAACCAACACAGTCCCCTCGGCGCTCGATAGGACCGTGTTGGTCTCGACACGCCTCCGCCTAGCGGCTCCGGCGGCTCGACCAGCGGGGCGTAGGTCAGTTGCCCTTCAGCAGCCCGTCGAGGATCTTCTCGCCGTCCTTGCCGTCACCCTTGCTCAGGCTGTCGAACTCCTCGCGGAGCTGCTCCATCTCGCGCTTGGCGCTCTCGCCCTTCTCGACGAGGTCGCGGATCTGCTGGATCTGGTCCTCCCACTCCTGGGACTGACCCTCGTCGATGACGTTCCAGCCCTCCAGGTTCTCGCGCCAGCGGTCGAGCCGGTCGAGGCGGTTGAGGGTCTTGTTGTCCGACTTGTCGACGGGCTCATCGGCGGAGTTGTCGGCATTGTCGTTGGTGTCGTTGGTGTCGTTGTTGTCGGCGTTGTTGTCCGTGTTGTCGGAGTTGTCGGAGCGCTGGGACGGCTGGGCCTCGGCTGGCGCGGGCTCGTAGGCCGCCAGCCAGGAGGCGGCGAAGACGCACGCGATCACGATCGCCACCGCCCCGAGGAGACGGCCCGTCGGGAACTTCCGCAACGACCTCGGGCGCGGCCCGCGGACCGGAGGCGGGGTGCCGGGGCTGGGCAGGACGCCGGTGCGGGGGTTGGCGAGCGCCATCGGCTCGTCGAGCGGGCGCGGCGCCATCGCCTGGGTCGGCCGCGGCGTCTGCCCGGCGGAGAGCCGGTCGGTGGCATCGGGGTCGGCACCGCTGAGCACGTAGCCGAGCTCGTGGCCGACCTGGTCCATCGAGGGTCGGGCGGCCGGGTTCTTGTCGAGCATCCGGGTGACCAGCCGTGCCAGCGGCGGGGGCACCGCCCGGAAGTCGGTGATGCGCGGCACCGGCTCGCTGAGGTGCATGTGCAGGATCTTGACCGGGTGCGGCGCGGAGTAGGGCACCTTGCCGGTGAGCATCTCGAAGAGCACACAGCCGAGCGAGTAGACGTCGGCGGGCGGCCCGACCGGGTCGCCGGAGGCCTGCTCGGGCGAGAGGTAGGACGGGCTCCCGATCACGTGGCCCGTCTGGGTCAGCCCGGCGTCGACCCCCGTCATGGCGTACGCGATGCCGAAGTCGAGCACGGTCAGCCGGCCGTCACCGTCGAACATGAGGTTGGCCGGCTTGATGTCGCGGTGCACCACACCGGCCCGGTGGGCGGCGCCGAGCGCGCCGGCGACCTGGCGGGTGTATTCGACCGCCATGTCGACCGGCATCGCGCCACGCTGCTGCAACGGCTCGGCCAGCGTCGGTCCGGGCAGCAGCTCCATCACCAGGAAGACGTCGTTGTCGTCGCTGCCCGCGTCGAAGATCTTGACCACGTCGTCGTGGACGACCCGGGCGGTCGAGAGCGACTCACGGCGGAACCGCTCGGCCATCGTGGGGTCGTCCACATCACGCAGCAGCTTCACCGCGACATCGCGGTCGAGGACGGTGTCACGCGCCCGCCAGACCTCGCCCATGCCGCCGGCTCCGAGAAGGGTGAGGAGCCGGTAGCGGCCGGCGATCGGGGGAAGCTCGTCCATGACGGAAATTATGCCGGGGTCACCCAGGAGCCGAAGAGCGGGATGCCCTCCCAGGCTCCTCCGCGTGCGACCGCCACCACCGCGTGCGGCCGGTCGAACCTCAGGTCGATCTGCCGCACCTTCGTCTCGCGCGGCGCCGCGGCGGCGGCGCGGACCATCATCCCGGTCACCGCGGCCGCCTTGAAGCCCTCGCGGTCGTAGGACGCGACCGCCTTCTGCACACAGACGGCCTCCGTCTCCTCCGCGATCGCGGCCATCACTCCGCGGGCGATCTCGGCGACCCCCGGCGCGGCCGACAGGTCGTGACGGTCCTCCGCGCTCCACTCCGGCAGGTGGCTGCACCAGCGGTCGGACGGAGCGCTGCCGAAGGCGGTGACCTCGCGGACCGTCCAGGCGTGCCCGTCCTCCTGGCCGGCATCGAAGGTGCGGTCGTGGACCTCACCGGCGTCGATCCTCCGGACGACCTCGTCGGCGGCCCGCCACACGTCGTCGGCGGCCACGCCCTCCTCGGCGATCACGGAGTAGACCGAGATGCCGTCCTCGCTCGGTGGGCAGGCGACCGCGACCGGGCCGGCGGCCTCGGTCTCCACCACGGCCTGGAAGCCGTCCTCGAGCAGCAGCAACCCGTCCTCGCCCTCCTCCAGCTGCTCGCTCCAGCGTGGCGTGACCACCAGCGCGGAGGCGAGCACGAGCAGCGTCTGGGCGTCGATCTCGAGCGGGAACTCCTTGATCAGCCCGCGGGTGTGCTCATCGGCCCACGCATCGAGCCCGGCCTGGTCCGGGAGCGGGTCGAGCATGATCGGCAGGCCCTTCGTGAGCTCGACACCCTGGCGCAGCCAGCCGGCGACCGCCGCCCCGATCGTGGGGTGCGGCGCCTCCAGCAGCGTCAGCGCTGCGGCCCGCGCGTCGGCCTTGTTCAGGCCCAGGATCTCGTCGGTCTCGGTCTCCGCCGCGGGCGTCAGCGAGGCGAGGAGCAGCCACAGACCGGCGTACGAGATCACCGGGGACTCGGCGGACCCGAGAGCGGAACGGGTGGTGGCGGCGTACGTTCGGACCGCCTCGGCGGCAGCGAGGGACAGGGGCGTCTGCGTTCCCGACTTCTCCATGCAGAAGACATTACGGTGAGAGCCACCACATGTGAGCCAAGTCACGATACGGTTATGTATCGAGCGAGGAGGCATCATGGCCAAGAAGTCGCGCACAGCAGGGCTGGACCCGGAGACCGAGTTCCAGGAGATCTCGAGGCGTCTGGGGCTCTACGAGTTCCCCTGGGACACGACTCAGGCGCTCAGCTTCGCACTGTTCCGGACCTACGCGGTGCCCTCGATCGGCCGGCTGCTGGCCGACACGCACCAGTTCACCGAGAACACCCAGAAGCGCTACGACGACACCGCGCTGCTGCTGGAGGACGCGGCGATCGAGGACCTGGACAGCCCTCGCGGCCGGGCCGCGGTGCGGCGGATCAACCAGATGCACAAGATGTACGACATCTCCAACGACGACATGGTCTACGTCCTCTCCACGTTCGTGGTGATCCCCCGGCGCTGGAACCAGGAGTTCGGCTGGCGGCAGTCGACCCCCGACGAGCAGCTCGCCGCCCTGCGCTACTACCAGGCGCTCGGGAAGCGGATGGGGATCAAGGACATCCCGGCGACCTATGAGGAGTTCGAGCAGCTCCTCGACTCCTATGAGGCCGAGCACTTCGGGTACGACGAGGGCGGCCGCGCCGTCGCCGACTCGACCCTCGAGCTGCTGACGACCTTCTATCCGCGGCCGCTGGCGCCGATCATCCGCATCTTCTCGCTGTCGCTGATGGAGCCGCACCTGCTCGAGGCGTTCGGCTACCCCGAGCCCGGGCGGCTCGCCCGGACGCTGTCGCGTGGGGCGCTGAAGGCGCGGGCGCGCTTCGTCGCGCTGCTGCCGGCGCGGCGGAAGCCCGCGTACGTCCGGGACATGCCCCGCATCAAGAGCTACCCGCACGGGTTCAACACCGAGGACCTCGGCACCTTCGCGCCGGGCTGTCCGGTGCACCGGCCGGTCTCTGAACCTGTCGCCGGCACCAAGCCGTAGCCCACCCCTCCCCCGCACTTCACGCGGCCTTCACCGGGCACCGCTTCGCTGTTGTCGATAACCCCCATATCGACAGGAGCACGTCCATGCCTGCCCCCAGCAACTCTCCTGATCTCCGCCCTGATCTCCGTGGCGCCCTCCGGGGCCTCGACCGCCGCCGCTTCCTGACCGTCTCGGCCGCCGCGACCGCGCTGGCCTTCACGACCGGCCTGCCGCGTACGGGCGCCTTCGCCGCTCCGGCCGGCTCCCCTGCCGACATCACCTCGGACCCGTTCACCCTCGCCGTCGCCTCCGGCGACCCGCTGCCCGACTCGGTGCTGCTGTGGACCCGGCTCGCGCCGCTCCCGCTCGAGCCCACCGGCGGGATGCCGCCGTCGCGCTTCGATGTCGGCTGGGAGGTGGCGCGCGACGCCGCCTTCAGACGCGTCGTACGCCGCGGCACCGCTGCCGCGCACACGGAGTTCAACCACTCCGTGCATGCCGAGGTCCGCGGCCTGGACGCGGCGACCGAGTACTTCTACCGCTTCCGGGTCGGCCGGTGGATCAGCCCGGTCGGCCGGACCCGGACCGCCCCGGCCGTGGGGTCCGCGGTGTCGTCGCTGACCTTCGCCCTCGCCTCCTGCCAGCGCTACGACCAGGGCTACTACACGGCGTACAAGCATCTCGCCGGCGAGGACGTGGACGCGGTCTTCCACCTGGGCGACTATCTCTACGAGTACGCCGTGAATGCCTCCGCCGGGTCCCGCGGCTACACCGAGCCGCTGCCGGCACACCTCAACCACGAGACCGTGACACTGGACGACTACCGGGCGCGCTACGGGCTCTACAAGTCCGACCCGGACCAGATCGCCGCCCACCTGGCGCACCCGTTCATCGTCACCTGGGACGACCACGAGACCGAGAACAACTACGCCGCCGACACCCCGGAGAACTCGGTGCCGCCGGAGGAGTTCCTGGTGCGCCGCGCCGCCGCCTACCGCGCCTACTGGGAGAACCAGCCGCTGCGGCTCCCGCAGCAGCCGTCCGGTTCCGACCTGAGGCTCTACCGGCGTCTGCACTGGGGCAGGCTGGCGCAGTTCGACATCCTCGACACCCGGCAGTACCGGACCAACCAGGCCAACGGCGACGGCTGGAAGGTGCCGTCGGCGGAGTCCGAGGCCGAGTCGATGACGCTCCCCGGGAACGAGCAGGAGCAGTGGCTGATCGACGGCTGGCGCCGCTCCTCGGCTCTCTGGAACATCGTCCCGCAGCAGGTCACCTTCTCCCGCCGCGACAACCCGTCCGGCGACGGCACCCGGTCGATGGACTCCTGGGACGGCTACCCCGCCTCCCGGCGCCGGATCCTCGACGGCTGGAAGGCGTCCGAGCAGTCGAACCTGATGGTGCTGACCGGCGACGTACACGTCCACTACGGGCTGAACATCCACGACGACTTCGACGACCCGTCCTCGCGGATCATGGGCACCGAGATCGTCACCAGCTCCATCACCTCCGGCGGCAACGGCGCAGAGCATCCCGCCAACTGGGCTGCCTACCTGGAGCGCAACCCCCACATGAAGTTCTACAACGGCCTCCGTGGCTACACGACCGTCTCCCTGAATGCTGCCGGCGCGGAGATCACGTACAAGAACGTTGCCCAGGTCAGCGCTCCCGGGGCGCCACTGACCGTCGGCGGTCGCTTCTTCACCCAGGCTGGCAACCCCGGTCTCGTGCCGGCCTAGGCAGGCGTCGGGTACGACGGGACGTTCTTGTCGGTCACTACCAGGTAGACCGACCGAGACGTCCCGTCGTATCCGACAACGGCGAGATCTCGAGGTCCCCGGTCAGGTAGGCCAGGGTCGTGTCGTTGGACAGCACCACCCGGCGACCTTCGTCCGTACGCCGCTGCAGCGACCTCAACGTCGTGAGCACCTGCTCCGGGCGGTCGAGGAGCGGGTAGCCGACCCGGACGACGCCCTTGCGCCACCGCTTCGGAATCACCTGGATCCGATGACGCCGCGTCACCGTCCATGACGGCGCATCGCCCCGCGCCGTGATTTCGAGGAAGCGGTTCCTCACCGTGATCCCGTTCGGGCTCATGACCTGCTCGAACAGGTCGACGCGGAGGTCCGCCCACGCCGCCGAGACCGTCTCGTGGCCGAGCTCCACCATCAGCGTCTCGGGCGTGATCAGCACCGCTCGTCGCAGTCCCAGCGTCGTCGCATGCTCGGCCACGACGACGGCGAAGAAGACCGCGAGGAGCGCGAACGGCAGCCCGATGAACGGATTGCCGGCCCGAAAGCCGAGCCCCGCCGCCAGGCACAGCATCGCCACGAAGCACACCAACATCAGCTCTCCGCAGATGCCCGGCGCTCGCCTCAGCCGGATCACGATCCCGTCACCGGCGACCACACCCAGCCGCCTGATCCTGCGTGTGGCGCTCCCGGCCCGACGTACGCCCTTGGTGATCAGTCCATGCGCACCCGTCAGGAACAGCAGGATCCCGAAGCCGGTCCCCAGCAGATAGGGCCCGTACGCACCACCGTCGGCCACCACCGACCCGACACCGATGGCCAGCCCGATCAGGGCGTTGAACACCCCCGTCACCGTCCAAGCAACCCGGCGCACCGTCGCCATCCACGGCGACCCCAGATCCTCATCCCCGACCACGCCGTAGACTTTAAGGGCCGTACGCTGCTGCGACCCGATCACGGCAGGCGTCGTCCTGGCGAACGAATTTTCGTTCGTCGCGTGTACGTAGCGCCTCCGGCTCGGGGTATACGTATCTCGTGATGCTGCTCGCGATCATCCTTGTTCTCGGGGCCGCCTGGTCCTTCTTCATCGCCGCACGGCCGGAGGTCGGCTTCTTCCTCGAAGAAGGCTGGAAGTTCCGCGACGCGGAGCCCTCCGACCTCTACCTCGGCGTGACCCGCTTCGGCGCAGCCGTCACCGGCATCGCCCTCCTCGTCTTCGCCGCCATCTTCGCGTTCAGCGAGCCCAGCGGCACCGTGTCCCCACCAACGGAACGTACCGATCCCTCGGCTACCCGATCTGGTCCAGCCATCACAGTGACAGCGAGGCCACCGGATCCCGAGCACGAGGCGAAAAAGCGGGCAAAGGAGCAGTGCCAAGATCTCCTACCCCTCATCGAGGATGAGTCGGAGTGGGACCAGCGAGGGAGGCTTACCAACCGGGATCACATCTCATCCCTTGTCGCTTACCAACTAGCAACGATGTCGATCGCTTCGCGGCCCGACGGTGACCTCGTCACGATACGAAGCGACATACCCACAGTTGACAAGTGGGTCCGGCCTCTCGTCACGATGACATCGTCCAGCGCCACGTGTATCGCTGACAAAGGTGACTAGCGTCGACCGACCGTGACACGACTTCGATAACCGGCTTAGGTATCACTGCCGTTCCGCGCCGGCTCGTTCGTGTCGCTGTCGATCACTCCTAAGAGCGTGTACAGGTTCTCCCGAGAAGTGCTCGGCGTCGCGCTACGCCCAGAGCCCGATGTACTCGATGAACATCCTGAATCCGCCGTTGAACTGGGCCGCGTTCGTGATCGCGTTGATGAGCCGTACGACCCAGAAGACCACCAGCGTGTAGCCGATCCCGAGTGCGATCCCTGCGGCCGCGGCGCTCGTTCCGGTTGCCTTCGCCCGGCTCACGCCGAGATGACCGAGGACGACCGCGACGGCGATCGGGACGATCGAGGCGATGAGTAGGAGGCCCAGGATGAGCCAGACGACCGGGCGGTCCTCCATGTTGTAGAAGGAGTTGTAGTAGCTCTGACTGACCTTCGGGATGCCGACGATCACCCGCACCAGGGCGACGATCACCAGCATTCCCGCCCCGAGACCCAGCCCGGCAAGCCCGAGCCCTACGCCGCTTCGCGGACCGCCAGCAGGTGCCGGAGCGCTCGTCGCGGACCAAACCGGTCCTGTCCCTGCCGCCTCGTTCGGTTGTGACATCGCGCCCTTTTTCGTCAAGTTGGATCGCGCCCGCCCTAACGGTGCTGGACGGCCTCGTATGGCCCGAGACGTTATCCCAAAGGTTTGGCACCCACGGGCAGATCCGCGCGGGTGAGCGCGTCGAGATGCGGGACCTGCTCGGTACAAGATTTCTCGACGATTTGTGTTTGAAACCCGGAATTTGGGGTAGGAGAGAGTTACCAATCGCTCCGAACGTCTTGGGGGACCCTCTCGTGAACGTCGAAATCGTGGCGCCGCAGGTGAAGACCGCGGCCAACTCCATCGGGACCGCGGCCGACGCCGTCGCCGGTCTAGATCTCGAAGGCCCGATGGGCAAGGTCGCCGCTGCCATGCCCGACAGCACGGTCGTCGGCGCCGCGAATGGCCTCAAGGCCGAGTGGAAGAGCGATAAGGACAAGTGGGTCAAGGACGCCCGCGACCACAAGACGACCACCGTCGCCGACGCAGACGCCATCGTGGAGGCTGACACGATCACGGCGCAACAGGCGCGCTACCGCGAAGCAATGATCGGAAGAGACTGATGGCCGTCACCTACGAAAAGCTGCAGGGCTGGAAGCCCGAAGAGCTCGACACCGCAGCCGACGACCTCAACACCGCTCGCAAGAAGCTGCTAGACCAGCAGGACGAGATGGATGCCGGCAAGGTCCCCGACACGTGGGTCGGTGAGGCCGCCACCCGCGCCGAGAACCGCCATCGAGGTCTGGTCGAGCGTCTGAACGACATCGCTGCGCCGCTCGGGCAGGTCATCATGAGCCTCGACGACGCCAGCGCCACGATCAAGAAGGCGAAGACCTCCGCCCAAGGCGCCCACCAGACCGCCACAGAAAAGGGTTGGAAGGTCAGCACGGGCAGTCCCGTCTCGATCACGGCAGGAGAGACTGAGACCAAGGACGGCGACGAGGCCACCATGAAGGAGCTGGCCCAGACGATCCAGGACGCGCTCACCGACGCGGAGCGCGCGGAGAACGACCTGGTCGCGGTCCTCAACCGTGCAACGACCAATGTGTACGACGGCGGCACCGGGACGATCGAACAAGCGACGCTGCCCAGCGAGCTCCGCGGACTCTCGGACGACGAGCTCACCAAGAAGCTTCTCGCCGACCCCGAGCTCATGGACGACAGCTGGGAAGTGCTCCCGCCCGAGGTGCAGGCCCAGATCGGTGACTACACCGCCAAGAAGCTCGAGGACCTCGACGACATCGACAGCGTCGCGGAGCGCAAGGAGGCTGAGAAGTGGTTCAGCATTCTGGGGAAGCACTCCGACGACCGTGACTTCGGTGAGGCCGTCATCGATCGTCTGGGCCCGGAAGGTGTTAACAACGTCATCCACCAGATGACTGGTTGGACCAGGGATCAGATCACCTACCCCGACTACGAGAACCCGCCTGTCACGATCGGCGACGAAACCATGGCACTGCAGAAGCTCCAGCGCGACGGCGCCGGCAACCTCGCAGCTCTGCTCGGTTCCGCATCCCGTGGCGGCTGGATCGACAACGCGGACTACGCCGAGGCCATCGGTCAGGATTCGACGGCTGCCGCCATCCTTCTCCACGCGGCCGAAGGGCGCAACGTCGAACTCGGTGCCGACTTCACGCACAAGCTCGGCACGCAACTCCTGGAGACCGAGAACGGCGACCCGCTTCGGTACTCCCAGATCAACTATGGCCTCTCCTTCGGCGGAGAGTCGTTCACGGACGAGAACGGCGACCCCCTCCGTCAGTTCGTCAAGGTCGCCGACAACGGCATCGGCTCCGCGCAAGCTGTCATGGGCGACGAGAACATGGCTAGTTACCTGATGCACGACCGCCTCACCGCCAACCACCTCGCTGAGGACATGGACAGCGTGGTTCGTGTGGCCACCGTCGATGCCGCTGCTGAGGAAGGTGAGGTTGGCAAGAAGGCGGCCGACATCGCTTCGTGGACCATCGACTACGCGGCTAAGAACGAGCTGGACGACCATTACGATGAAGAACTCGGCGGGATCATCGCTACCTACATGGAAGATGTCTATCCGGAGGTGGTGGACGACGCCGCTCCGATCAAACCTCCGCTGCTCGACCACCACGCAGACTTCTCGAGAGACGATCTCGGCAAGGTACTCCGGCATATCGGGGGAAACGAGACTGCGACGAGTGTCGTTGGCTCAAGCGCGGCTCAATTCAATCAGCTGCTGTTGGATCGTGGCGCTCAGGCCACGCTCGACGGCGTTGGCACCGGCGACCCTTCATTCGACGTTGGGTCAGACGATCCGCTGGTAAACGCAACGCACCGTGCGGCTGGTCTCCGTGGCTTCCTCGAAGACAACCTGGCCGACGGCGCAGTCGCCGATGGTGAGGATGAGGCCGCAGATCGTAAGAGGGTCGCGGAGTTGTTCACCCTCCCACTCGACGCAATCCCTACAGATGGCACCGGTCCGGTCGGTGGCTACCTGGTCGATCAAGTGAAGGATCAGATCATCAACGGGTATGTCGGCGACCCTGCAGGAGTAGCCGCCGCCGAAGGTGACGAGGCCTACGCGAGTGCCCGCCGCAGCACCGAACTCCAAAGCCTTTACGCCATGGCTCAAGCCGAGGGACAAGCACAACGGCTGGACAATCTCCCCGAGCAGGTCGACCAGGGGGCTGATGGAAGTCTGCGGTTCAACAACGGAATCACTGAAGACTGGCCGCGGGATTCGGAAGGTAACCTCAAGCCGCCCGGATCCCTCACGCCCGCAGAGATGGAAGCGATGCTCAGGCGACCGGAGGACGAGAGCGGGATTGGTTCCGCTGTTAAGCGCGCGGTCGACAACGGATACGACAACTACCAGAACCGCAAGAAGTTGGAGGACCACGGTTGAGGATGATTCGCGCGGTAGCCACGTTGGTACTCGTCGGATCGGCGCAGGCTCTGTCGGGATGTGGTGGCGAAGATGAGCCGCCGGCCTACTCGAAGGAGTCGGTCTGCGGGGTCGCAGTGGATGCGGTCGAAGGCGTCATGGGGACGAATAGGTTCACCGCGAACGAGGTAGTCACCCGATCGACCGCCGACAGTTCACCTGCACCGCGCGGCGGCGACCTCCCGCTCAATAGCGGGCACGGGGGTATCACGAAGATGGAGTGCGACGTACGGACGACAGAGGATGCGCCGTCGATGACGTTCACGTTCTCCCTGACCAACGGCGTGGACGCGGACGAACTGATCAAGTCCATCAACGCTTCTGCGGAGAAGTTCGAGGTGCAACGCGGGGTCGCAACGACGAGTTTTTCTGGCGAGGACCACTCCACCTGGCGGTGGGCCTGCACGGCACCATCGGAGTCCTCGACTCCCACCGCTGGCGGCTCCTTCGGCCGCGAGGACGCGACCGAGGAGCAGCGGCGCGCGCTGGTCGAGGCGGTCGCAACGGCGGCCGGGTGCTCTCCCGAGGACAACGAAGGCGACGACAAGCAAGACACCGAGTAACACAAGACCAGCGGCGCTGGTGCGACGGCCTAACCGTCGTACCAGCGCCGCTGGCATTTCTGCTTGCGATTAGGACTTGACCCAGCGCCACTACTCAGCACTACTATGTACCAGTAGTCAGCAACACTGAGTAGTGGAAGGAGGTGCCCGATGGGCAAGCAGATGACCGAGATGCTCAAGGGGACGCTGGAGGGGATCGTGTTGGCGTTCCTGACCGGCAACCCGGCGTACGGATACGAGATCACGACCTGGCTGCGGACCCAGGGGTTCACCGAGATCGCCGAGGGCACGGTCTACGCGCTGCTGGTCCGGATCGAGAAGAACGGACTGGTGGACGTCGAGAAGCGGCCGTCCGAGAAGGGGCCGCCGCGGAAGGTCTACTCGCTCAACACAGATGGCGAGAAGTACCTCGAAGAGTTCTGGACCACCTGGGGGTTCCTGGCCGAACGGCTCGAGAACCTCCGTACGGAAGGGAAGTAAGGCATGTCGATCCGATCGATGTTCGAGGCCGTCGTCGGCGAGCTCGAGCTGAAGAAGCGCTGGCGGCAGCTCAAGGCCCGCAAGCAGCAGCTCCCCGAGAACCACCGCAAGGCGCACGACGCGGTCGAGCGCTACCTGATGCACTCCGCCGGCATCGCCGACGGCGCGATCGTGACGGCGATGGCCGAGGACCTCCTCGAGCTCTTCGAGCAGGCCGCCGCCGACGGCACCCCGGTCAGCGCGATCGTCGGCGACAACCCGGTCGAGTTCGCCGAGGAGTTCGCCAGGAACTACTCCGAGGGCGCCTGGATCAAGAAGGAGCGCGCCCGGCTCAACGAGGCCATCGAAGACATCACCAAGGAGGACGAGTCATGAGCACGACAGCTGCCATCTCCGTACGGGGACTGGAGAAGTCCTACAAAGACAACCAGGTTCTGCGGGGCGTGGACTTCGAGGTGGCGCGGGGCACGATCTTCGCGCTGCTCGGGTCCAACGGGGCCGGAAAGACCACGGCCGTACGCATCCTCTCGACGCTCCTGAAACCTGATGCCGGCGCCGCGCTGGTCGAGGGCGCATCGGTCGTCGACGAGGCGCAGCGGGTGCGGGAGGCGATCTCGCTGACCGGCCAGTTCGCGGCGGTCGACGAGATCCTGACCGGGCGGGAGAACCTGATCCTGGTCGCGAAGCTGCGCCACCTCCCCTCCCCCGGCGACATCGCCGACGGGTTGCTGAAGCGCTTCGATCTGGTCGAGGCGGGCGCCCGGAAGGTCGCGACGTACTCCGGTGGCATGCGGCGGCGGCTGGACATCGCCATGTCGCTGATCGGCTCGCCGTCGGTGATCTTCCTCGACGAGCCGACCACCGGGCTGGACCCGGAGGCACGCCTGGAGGTGTGGCGGGTCGTTCGCGAGCTGACCGCGCAGGGCACGACCGTCCTGCTCACCACGCAGTACCTGGAGGAGGCCGAGCAGCTCGCCGACCGGATCGCCATCCTGCACGGCGGGACGATCATCGCCAACGGCACCCTCGCCGAGCTCAAGGCGATGCTGCCGCCGGCGAAGGTCGAGTACGTCGAGAAGCAGCCGTCGCTCGAAGAGATCTTTCTTTCACTCACCGGCTCTACCAACCGAGGAGCACAGTCATGACCAAGCACGCTTTCGCCGATGCCGGCACCCTGCTGGGGCGCTCGCTGCGACACATCACCCGCAGCCCGGACACGATCATCACCACCGCGCTCACCCCGATCGCGATGATGCTGCTCTTCGTCTACGTGCTGGGCGGCGCGATCCGGACCGGCACTGACAACTACGTCAACTATGTGCTCCCCGGGATCATGGTCATGGCGATCGCCTCGGGCATCGCGTACACCGCACTTCGACTCTTCACCGACATGAAGAGCGGGATCTTCGAGCGGTTTCAGTCGATGCCGATCGCCCGCTCGGCGGTGCTCTGGGCGCATGTCGGGACCTCGATGGTGGCCAACATGCTGACCATGGTGATCATCCTGGGCGTCGCGTTCGTGATGGGGTTCCGTACCTCGGCGGACCTGGGCGCCTGGCTCGCGGTCGCCGGGATCCTGGCACTGCTCACCCTGGCGCTGACCTGGCTCGCGGTCATCCCCGGGCTGGCGGCACAGACCATGGAGGGGGCCACCGGGTTCTCCTACCCGCTGATCTTCCTGCCGTTCATCAGCTCGGCGTTCGCGCCGACGGAGACGATGCCCGGCCCGGTGCGCGCCTTCGCCGAGAACCAGCCGGTCACCTCGATCGTCAACACCATCCAGGCGCTCTTCGCGGGGCAGCCGGTCGGTGACGACATCTGGGTCGCGCTGGCCTGGTGCGTGGGCATCCTGGTCGCCTCGTACGCCGCCGCCATGGCTGTCTACCGGCGCAAGATCAGTTGAGCCCGACCACATCAAGCACCGCAATGACGGCGAAGAGCCGATCTACCCCTTTCGGTGGTAGGTCGGCTGCTCGTCGTTCCTGAGGTTGCCGCGGTAGAAGCCGGTACGCAGCTCGTAGGTGTATTCGTCGAGCTCGGGCATGCCGACACTGGCGGCGTACGCGAGCTCGGCCTCCGCGTCGTAGGGGACCCGGACCCACTGGATGCCGAACGGCGCCTCCTGATCGCTGTCCATCACGCCCTCGAGGATGACGTAGACCGGGGTCGGGTCGCTCATGCAGTTGCCGACGCTGCCGGTGTTGAAGACCGTGCGCCGGTCCCGGTCGGTCTCGTAATAGGGGTCATGGGTGTCGGCGTACCCGACCATGTCCGGCTCCGGGACGTCGAGGCCGGTCGCCTCGGTGTTCCGGAACAGGCCCAGGAACTCCTGCTCGTCATGGTCGAACCTGACCCGGCGGTGGACCGTCTCCTCGGAGGCATGGAAGAGCCTGATCCGACGGCCGCTCATCGTGAAGTCGTAGGAGAACGGGAGCGTACGCAGCCACTCCGCCTGCTCCCATGCCTGCAGCCGCCACCACATCAGCCCCACCGACTCGCGGCCGAAGTCGGGCTCGGGGGCGAGGAGGAAATCCTCCCAGTTGCCGAGGATGTTGACCTCGCATCGCTCTCGGCAGATCTCTGCTACCTCTCGGCCTCTCGGGCCCTTGCCGACGTAGTCGCCCAGGTTGAAGATCCGGGTGATTCCTCTTGCTTCGATGTCTGCGAGGACGGCTTCTAGTGCGGTGAGGTTGCCGTGTACGTCCGAGATCAGCGCTATGCGCTCTGGGGTCATGGCGGCAGGTTAAATGATTGAGCTGGCTTTGGGGTGGTCGAGGTTTTCGGGTCCTTCTTATGGACTGTGTTTTCGGGGTTGGGGTGGGCCGCCGACCCGTTCTTGGAGGGTCTTCTCGATCTGGACCGGCGTCAAGGACGGGCCTTCGGCCCGCCGGCTTCGCCGGCCGCTTCGCGGTCCTGGACTCCGGACCAGATCGAGAAAAGATTTGGCTGGCTATCGGGGCGGCGACCCGGGTGTGGCGCGAAGAGATCTTGCTTGAGACGGGTGATGTTGATGGGGCGGAAGGGTGGCCCTTCGGGCCACTTACCATCCACAGAGGCGAGGTCGTTCGCTCACCGCGAAAATAGTCGTTGACCTGGGCAAATAGGTGGAGACTGGAGTGCAGGTGGCGTAGAATCAGACACATCACAACACCCGTTTGAAGGGATGGATCGATGAGTCTCGGCCGCGACGTCGACCACTGGGGCACCAACCCTGGCGACGCGATCGACGCTGCCTTGAAGGCCATCGAGACCGCCCTTCAAGAACTGCTCGCGCCTGACCCCACCTACTGGCGCACGGAGCAGAAGAAGGATCTGCTGGAGCGATTGGAGAAGCTTCAGGCTCAACAAGCTGCATTGAAGCTCCGGGTGCTCGCATCTGCTGGCGACATCGCCGAAGAGACCGGCGCGAAAGATGTGTCCGGGTGGATGCGGACCGAACTCCTCGTCGACAAGGCGGTCGGACGCGCGCAGGTGAAACTCGCGAGGGCGGTGACCAAGTACGAACTCGTGGCCACTGGCCTGGCTGAAGGGGTCGTGTCGCAGGACAAGGCACGGGTGATCACCCAGGCCCTCGACCAGATCGAGAACGACCCCGCCGCCAGCGACGAAGACCGGGTCCTGGCCGAGAAGCTCCTGGTCGACTACGCCACCAGCCTCACCGCGAACGAACTGAAGATCGTCGGACGACGGATCCTCGCCGAGATCGACCCCGAACGATTCGAAGCCGCCGAAGCCGAAGCGCTGCAGCGGGAGGAGGAGCACGCCCAACGGCGCACCTTCTTCTCCTCCCGCGACAACGGCGACGGCACCATCGACATCCACGCCCGCGTATCCCGGGCGGCCGGGATGAGGCTCCGCACCCAGTTGGATTCGCTGGCGCAGCCGAGGAAGCTCTCGGCCGAGAACAAGGGCCGCAAGGCCCCCTATGACCGGCTCCTGGGTCAGGCGTTTGGTCGGGTGGTCGAGACCTACGACGTCAACAACTTGCCCCGCCACGGTGGCCACGGCACCACGGTGTTCATCACGATGAGTGTGGAAGACCTCCGCAAGGACCTCGGCACCGCCGCCCTCGGGTTCGACGGTGAGCAGATCACCGCCGCCGAAGCCCGACGGATGGCCTGCAACGCCGACCTCGTCCCGGTGGTGTTGGGCACCGACTCCGAGATCCTCGACCTCGGCCGCACCGCCAGGTTGGCGTATCCGATCCAACACAAGGCGCTCCGGCTACGAGACAAGTGCTGCCAAGCCGAAGACTGCGACGCACCAGCAGCCTGGACCGAAGCGCATCACTTGAAACCCTGGTCCGAAGGCGGCCGAACCGACCTAGTGAACATGGTCTTGTTGTGTTCGAGTGATCATCGCCGAATCCATGACGCCAACTACGGCTATCAGCGACTCCCGAGCGGGCGAATCCGGTTCACTCGGCGTACCTGAGCGGACTGCTCCGCCAATTCGCCGTTCCACCCTGCCCCGTAGCTGCCGCAGCACGCCGTAATGCGTTGCCGCCACTGCCGCGCGCGTTCGATGGCGGTCGGCGCGACCGGACCGATCGGCGACCGGCTGCCTCCCCTTCGTGACCCGTGTCCTGTCGCCGATAAGCCGGACGAAGAGGCCCCGCTTGTGAAGCGTTCACAAGGTGTCATCGTCTTGTAAAAGCACGAGGAAGCCTTCTAATCCAGGAGCCGCCAACCCCGGCTCCCAAGCCCGTACCCAACTGAATCTGCTGCGCCAAACCCCGCCGCCGACCCGATAGCCAGCCAAAGTTCTCGACGGATCCTTGACTCCGGGATCCGTCGAGAACACCATCCGTAACGGGTCGGCGGCCATCAACCATGAGAACGACGATCAGCCCCGAGGAACAAGCTCGCCTAGGCTGTGCCGGTGAGGATCTTGGTGACAGGCGGCGTGCGGTCGGGGAAGTCGCGGCATGCTGAGTCGCTGCTCGTGGCCGCGCCTTCGGTGGCGTACGTCGCGCCGGGGCCGACGGTTGAGGAGGAGCCGGATCCTGACTGGGCTGCGCGGCTGGCTTCGCATCGGGCTCGGCGGCCGGAGGGGTGGCGTACGGTCGAGTCTCGGGATCTCGCGGGGGCCCTGGCCGAGGGGTTGACCAACGGCGACGCGGTGATGGTGGACTGCTTGGGTACCTGGCTCACGGCCGTCATGGATTCCCGCCAACTGTGGGAGGCCACGTCGGAGGAGGCGACCGCGGCGGTCTCGGCGCTCGTCGAAGACGCGGCCGCGGTGCTGGATCAGCAGGGCGGCGACGTGGTGCTGGTGACCAACGAGGTCGGGCTCGGGGTCGTGCCGGCCCATCGCTCGGGGCGCCTCTTCCGCGACCTGCTCGGGCTGGTCAACCAGCGGCTGGCCGCGGCGTGCGACGAGGTACACCTCGTCATCGCCGGACGGGTCCTGAAGCTCTAACCAGTGCTCAGGGTGACCAGGATGGTCGCCAGAGCGGCCTCGACGGCCGCACCGAAGACGTCGCCCGTCACTCCCCCGAACCGCTTGACGGCCCGGACCAGGACGACCGCGACGACCAGGGCCGCGAGCACGGCGGCCGCTGCACCCCGCCACCAGGCGATGTCAGCCCACCACGCGGCCGCCGCCAGCGCGGCGCCCGACGCCCCCCAGACAACTGCGGCGAAGAACGGTGAGACGGTCTGGGTGAACGTTCGCCCCAGACCGTCCTGGCGGGCGGGTCGCACGCCGCGTACGCAGCACAGCGACAGCGCAGCGCGCGACGCGCAGATCGCGACGAGGACGAGAAGTGCCAGACGTACGCCGCCTTCACCTCCCAGCACGGAGGCCATTCCCGCCACCTGGAGACCGAGGACGAGGACGATCGCGGTGACGCCGGCCGGGCCGGAGGTGCCGGTCTTCATGACCGCCAGCGAGCGCTCGCGGTCGTAGGAGGCGGCCATGCCATCGACCGTATCGGCGAGACCGTCGAGGTGGAGCGCTCGGTTGCCGGCGACCACGACGCCGATCGCCAGCAGGGCGGTGACCAGGTGCGGTAGCCCGACGAGCTGCCCCAGGAGTGCGATAGCGGCGGCCCCCAGCGCGAGCGGCAACGCCGCCAGCGGCGCGACCACCATCGCCACCGCGGCGCGACGGCGATCGACGTGCTCGGGAGGAGGCACGGGCATCGCGGTCAGCGTGCCGACCGCGAGACGCCAGGCATCCCGCACGAGCATCAGGCAGGGTCTCCTGGAGCGAGCTCGGAGAGCAGTGCGACGTCGCGCAGCAGGGCGACGGCACTGCGGACGACCGGCACGGCGGCGACGGCTCCGGAACCTTCGCCGAGTCGCAGGTCGAGGTCGAGCAGCGGCTCGAGCCCAAGCTTCTCCAGGGCCATCGACTGGGCCGGCTCGGTGGAGCGGTGACCGGCGGCGTACCAGGTCGCGGCGCCCGGCTCGATCCGGTCGGCGGTGAGGGCACAGGCGACGCTCATCAGGCCGTCGAGAAGGACCGGGGTGCCGCTACGGGCGGCCTCGAGGAGGTAGCCGGTCGTCGCCGCCAGGTCGGCGCTGCCGAGCGCGGCGAGGGTTTCGACCGGGTCGCCGGCGCGCTCACCGGCACGGTCGAGCGCCGCGGTGATGACGTCGGTCTTCGTCCGCAGCGCGTCGTCGCCGATGCCGGTGCCACGACCGGTGACCTCGCTCGCGGGCAGCCCGAGCCCGGCGGCCACCATCGCCGCCGCGGGCGTGGTGTTGCCGATGCCCATGTCGCCGCTGATCAGCAGCTGCGCACCGGCGGCGATCTCTTCGCGGGCCACCGCGGCGCCGGCCTCCAGCGCGGCCCGGGTCTCCTCGGCGCTCAGCGCGTCCTCGAGGTGGATCGCGCCGCTCCCCCGCCGGATCTTGTGCTGGGTCAGCGCCTCCCGGGTCGTCGCGTCGAGGTCCTCGAACTCCTCGTCGACGCCGAGGTCGAGCACCCGGACCTGGACGCCGTGCGTCTTCGCGAGCGCGCTGACTCCGGCCCGGCCGCCCAGGAACGTACGCACCATCGCGCCCGTGATCGCCGGCGGGAACGCGGAGACCCCGTGCTGGGCGACGCCGTGGTCACCGGCGAAGATCACCAGTCGTACGTTCTCGACCGGGCGCGGCGGCACCTCGCCCTGGCACGCGGCCACCCAGACCGCCAGCTCTCCCAGGCGGCCCAATGCGCCCGGAGGGGTCGCGAGGGCTCCGAGGCGCTCGGCGGCGGCACGGCGTACGTCGTCGTTCGGGGTCTGGATCGTCACCCGCGCAAGGTACCCCACGCGGTCGCCGTCCGATCCCGCTGGTTGAGCCGCGAGCGCCAGCGAGCGTGTCGAAACCAACACGGTTCCGGCGGCGCTCGAGTCGACTGTGTTGGTCTCGACACGTCTCCGCCTAGCGGCTCCGACGGCTCGACCAGCGGGGCGGCTACGGAAGGGCGCGGGAGACGCCCTGGGCCGCGACCTTGAGTGCAGAGACGAGGCGGAGGCGGTTGCGGCGGAGGTCGGAGACGACGATGCCGAGGGCGCCGACGACGCCGGAGCCGGTGGTGATCGGGACTGCGACCGAGCAGGCGCCGAGGGTCATCTCCTCGGCGGTGGTCGCGTAGCCCTCGGTGACCACCCGGTCGAGCTGGCGCCGCAGCAGGCCAGGGGTGGTGATGGTGTGGCGGGTGAACGGCTTGAGCGTGCCGGCCAGCACCCGGGTGCGTACGTCCTCGGGCGCATGGGCCAGGAGCACCTTGCCGACGCCGGTGGAGTACATCGGCAGGCGCGAGCCGACCGAGGAGACGATGGGTACGTTGCGGGTGCCGCGGAGCGTCTCGAGATAGAGCACGTGGTCGTCCTCGCGAACGGCCAGATGGACCGTCTCAAGGGTCGCGCCGTAGAGGTCGTGGAGGAACGGGGCCGCGACCGAGCGCAGGTCGGTGGCCACCGGCGCGAGCAGGCCGGCGTCCCAGAGCCGGCGGCCGACGGCGTACGTTCCGTCCTCCTCCCGCACCAGGGCACCCCACTCGACCAGCTCGGCGACCAGGCGGTGGGCGGTCGGGAGGGAGATGTCCGCGCGGGCGGCGAGCTCGCTCAGCGTCAGCCGGCGATGGCCGGCGTCGAAGGCGCCGATGAGACCGAGGACGCGCGAGGCGACCGTACGGCCTCCGCTGCCTCCTGCCATCTCACCCAGCCCTTTCGCTCAGCGGAAGTCCCTGCTTTCATCGTACGCCTCCGCCACCTAGCGTTCGGAGCGTGACAGCGCCCACCAAGAAACAACCAGTCGAGACTCAGGCCGACCTCTCGGCCGAGATCGAGAAGCTCGAGGCCGACTCCGCGGGCCAGAACGTACGTCAGCCGCTGCTGAACTACCCGCCCTACCGGTCCAGCATCCTGCGCCATCCCACCAAGGACCCGCGCCATGCCGACCCCGAGACCATCGAGCTGTGGGCGCCGTGCTTCGGGAACTCCGATGTGGACCCGCTTGAGGCGGACCTGACCATCGCCGGCAGCAACGAGCCGATCGGCGAGCGGATCACGGTCAGCGGCCGGGTGACCGATGGCGAGGGGCGTCCCGTGCGCAACCAGCTCGTCGAGATCTGGCAGGCCAACTCCGCTGGCCGCTACATCCACAAGCGCGAGCAGCACCCGGCGCCGCTCGACCCCAACTTCACCGGCGTCGGCCGCTGCATCACCGACTCCGAGGGGCGCTACTGGTTCCAGACGATCAAGCCCGGCCCCTACCCGTGGGGCAACCACATCAACGCCTGGCGTCCGGCGCACATCCACTTCTCGCTCTTCGGCCGCGCGTTCACGCAGCGGCTGATCACGCAGATGTACTTCCCCAGCGACCCGCTCTTCGCGCTCGACCCGATCTACCAGTCGATCACGGACCAGAAGGCTCGTGATGCCCTGGTGGCGACGTACGACCACGACCTCTCCACCCCGGAGTACTCGATGGGCTACAACTGGGACATCGTCCTGACCGGCCCGAGCCGCACCTGGACCGAGCCCGAGGAGGGCGACCTGTGAGCACCCCACTTCCCAACCAGACTGCCTCGGGCTCCGCTTCGGCCACACCAGGCCAGACGATCGGCCCCTTCTTCGGCTACGCGCTTCCCTACGAGGGCGACGCCGACCTGGTCCCGCCCGGTAGCCCCGGCTCGATCCGGCTGCACGGCAAGGTCTACGACGGCGCCGGCAACCCGATCCCCGACGCGCTCCTCGAGATCTGGCAGACAGACGCCGAGGGCAACGTCCCGCAGGCCGAGGGGTCGCTGCACCGCGACGGTTGGACCTTCACCGGTTGGGGCCGCGCCGACACCGACCTGAACGGCCACTACACGTTCTCGACGGTGCTCACGGGTGCGTCCGCCGAGGGCTCGGCGCCGTTCTTCGCACTGACCGTCTTCGCCCGCGGCCTGCTCGACAAGCTGCACACCCGGATCTACCTGCCCGAGCACCCCGCCAACGCCGGCGACCCCCTGCTGGTGTCGCTGTCCGAGGACGAGCGTGCGACGCTGGTGGCAACCGCGGACGCAACCGGTTTGCGATTCGACATCCACCTCCAGGGCGACCGCGAGACCACCTTTCTCACCTACCGCTGAGGAGCCGAATGTCACTGCTGTGGCCAGGCGAGGAGCGCGCCGGGGATCTCTTCTCCGAGGCCGCCTACCTCGCCGCGATGGTGCGGGTCGAGGAGGCCTGGCTGGCCGCTGTCGCGTCCTCAGGGATCGCCCCGGAGGAAGCACGTACGCCGCTGGCCGGCCTGGTCTCCGCCGACGACGTCCCAGCGCTCGCCGAGGGTGCTGAGGCCGGGGGCAACCCGGTCATCGGGCTGGTGAAGTTGCTGCGTGGCCGGCTCGACGGTGAGGCCGCCCGGTGGCTCCACAAGGGCCTGACCAGCCAGGACGTGGTCGACACCGCGCTCGTGCTCTGTCTCGCCGACGTGCTCGACCGGGTCGAGGACGAGCTCGCCGCGCAGGCCGCTTCGCTGATCGGTCTCGCCCAGGATCATCGCGCCACGGTGATGTCCGGCCGCACTCTGACCCAGCACGCGGTGCCGATCACCTTCGGGCTCAAGGCCGCGACCTGGCTCTCCGGGCTGAGCGATGCCGCCGAGGCCGTCCGGCGGACGCGTACGTCACTGCCCGCCCAGATCGGTGGCGCGGCCGGAACCCTGGCGGCGGTCGTCGGCCTGGCCCGGCTCCGCGGTCTCGGCGATCCCGTCTCCGCCGCCCAAGAGGCCGCCGAAACCGCGGCGACCACGCTCGGGCTGACCCCGCGGACCCCCTGGCACACCAACCGCGCCCCGCTGACGGCGGCCGCCGACGCGCTGGTCACCGCGGCCGACACCTGGGGCCGGATCGCCACCGACATCACCCTGCTGACCCGCCCGGAGATCGGCGAGCTCGCCGAGCCGGCCGGCGAGGGGCGCGGTGGTTCCTCGACCATGCCGCACAAGTCCAACCCGGTGCTCTCGGTCCTCATCCGCCGCCACGCGCTCGCCGCTCCCCCGCTGGCCTCGACGCTCCACACCGCTGCGGCGACGTACGTCGACGAGCGTCCCGACGGCGCCTGGCACGTCGAGTGGGAGACCCTGCAGACCCTCGCCCGCCGCAGCGCCGTCGCCGCCTCGCAGACCACCGAGCTTCTCGCCGGGCTCCGCGTCGACGCGGCCCGGATGCGTGCCACCGCCGAAGCCGCCGGTGCGGACCTGCTGGCCGAGCAGCGGTCGCTGACCGGTTTCGTCGGTGGCGAGATCCTTGCCGGGACCGAGGCCGCCGCCGGGCTCGACGACTATCTTGGCGCCGCCGACGCCCTCATCGACACGACCGTCGCCCGTGCCCAC
Source organism: Nocardioides sp. NBC_00850 (assembly GCF_045207335.1). Lineage (NCBI taxonomy): Bacteria > Bacillati > Actinomycetota > Actinomycetes > Propionibacteriales > Nocardioidaceae > Nocardioides > Nocardioides sp. NBC_00850. The sequence continues at coordinate 2,571,204 of NZ_CP108845.1, read as the reverse complement.
GAAATCTGGAAGGACCTTTCATGACGCCGAGGATCACCCCTGTCGAGCTGGCCGGAGACCCGAGCAAGCCGCTCCTGGTCGTGGGCCCGTCCCTCGGCACCTCGGTGACCGCGCTCTGGGCCGCGACCGCCGAGCTGCTCGCAGACAGCTTCCACGTCATCGGCTGGGAGCTCCCGGGCCACGGTCACGGCGCCCCCACCACCGGCGCGTTCTCCATGGCCGACCTCGCCGCGGGCGTGCTCGCCTGCGTCGACCGGGTCCTCACCGACCGCGGCGAGCGCCACGGCACCTTCGCCTACGCCGGCGACTCGGTCGGCGGAGCCGTCGGCCTCCAGCTCCTGCTCGACGCACCTTCCCGGGTGAGCGCCGCGGTGCTCACCAACACCGGCGCCAAGATCGGCGAGCCCGAGGGCTGGAACGACCGCGCGAAGACCGTACGCGCCGCCGGCACCGCCTCGCAGATCGCCGGCTCCACCCAGCGCTGGTTCGCCCCCGGCTTCCTCGAGCGCGAGCCCGCCCGGGGCGGCGCCCTGCTCCACTCGCTGCGCGACGCCGACGCGGAGAGCTATGCGCTGGTCTGCGATGCGCTGGCGGCGTACGACGTCCGCGGCCGGCTCGCCGAGATCGCCGCACCGGTCCTGGCGATCGCGGGCGTCGACGACGCCCCGACCCCGCCGGCCTCGCTCGAGGAGATCGCCGTCGGGGTGCGCAACGGGCGGCTCGTCGCCCTCGACGCCGTCGGCCACCTCGCTCCCGCCGAGGCACCTCACGCCGTCGCCAGCCTGATCACCTCCCACGTGACGGCCTCGGACCAGGCCTACGCGGCCGGGATGAACGTACGCCGCCAGGTGCTCGGTGACGACCACGTCGACCGGGCCACCGCCGCGATCACCGACGTCAACCGCGACTATCAGGACCTGATCACGCGCTACGCCTGGGGCACGATCTGGACCCGCCCCGGCCTCGCCCGCCGGGACCGTTCGATCGGCGTGCTCACCGCCCTGGTCGCCGGGCGCCACTTCGAGGAGCTCGAGTTCCACCTCCGCGCGGCGCTCACCAACGGGCTGACCCGCGAGGAGATCATCGAGGTGCTCCTGCAGACCTCGATCTACGTCGGCGTACCCGCCGCCAACACCGCCTTCGCCGTCGCCAACCGGGTCTTGAACGACGGAGCCTGAACGAATGACCGGCCCCGCTGGTTGGATTGGTCCATGAAGCCACATTCCGCGGCCGTCGTTGGCGCCGGGCCCAACGGGCTGGCGGCCGCGATCGTGCTCGCACAGCAGGGCGTGAGCGTCACGGTCCTCGAGGCCGCGGAGACCGTCGGCGGTGGCACGCGCACCGCGGAGCTGACCCTGCCCGGGCTGCGCCACGACATCTGCTCGGCGATCCATCCGCTCGGGGTGGCGTCACCGTTCCTGCGTGAGCTCGAGCTGGATAAGTACGGTCTGACCTGGCGTTACCCCGAGATCGAACTCGCCCATCCCCTCGACGAGGGCGAGACGGCGCTGCTGCACCGCTCCATCGAGAAGACGGCCGCCGGACTGGGCGTCGACGGGCGGCGCTGGGAGCAGGTTTTCGGCCCGGTCGTACGCGACTTCGACTCGATCTCCGACCACGTCCTCGGCCCGATGCTGCGCGTCCCGCGACACCCGTTCCGGATGGCCGCCTTCGGGATGCGGGCCGCGCCGCCGGCCACGGTGCTCGCCCGGGTCTTTCGTGAGGAGCGTGCGAAGGCGCTCTTCGCCGGCTGCGCCGCGCACGCTTTCCAGCCGCTGCACCGCCCTGGCACGGCCGCGGTGGGCGCCATGCTCCTGGTCAGCGGACATCGCTTCGGCTGGCCGGTCGCCGAGGGCGGTTCGCATGCGATCACCCTCGCGATGGCACAGCTTCTCGAGGAGCTCGGCGGCACGGTCGTCACCGGCACCACGGTCCGCGGCCTCGCCGACCTGCCCGAGTCCGATGTCACCTTGTTCGACACCAGCCCCGGAGCCTTCGCCGACATCGCCGGCGACGCTCTCCCCGAACGGCCGCGCCGGGCGATGCGGAGATGGAAGCACGGCCCCGCGGCGTACAAGCTCGATCTGGCCGTCCGCGGCCCGATCCCGTGGCGCGACCCGGATATCGCTCGTGCGGGGACCGTCCATCTCGGCGGGACCCTCGCCGAGGTGGCGACCAGCGAGCGGGAGATCGCGGCCGGCCGGATGCCGGAACGGCCGTTCGTGCTGCTGGGACAGCAGTACGTCGCCGACCCGTCACGCTCGGCCGGCGACCTCAACCCCGTCTGGGCCTACGCCCAGGTCCCGCACGCCTACGAAGGCGAAGCGACCGATGCTGTCCTCGCCCAGATCGAGCGCTTCGCCCCCGGCTTCAGGTCGCAGATCGTCGACACCCACGTCACCACGCCGGCCGACTACGCGGCGTACAACCTCAACTACGTCGGCGGCGACATCGGCACCGGCGCCAACACCCTGCGCCAGCTCATCATCCGCCCCACCCTCGCCACCTACGACACCGGCATCCCCGGGATGTTCCTCTGCTCCGCGGCCACCCCGCCGAGCGCCGGCGTCCACGGCATGTGCGGCTACCACGCCGCCCACCGCGCCCTCCGCCACCTGGCCGCGACGGGGAAACCAGGTGCCGGCGACGTACGTCCTGGCTAACGTCTGGCCCATGCCGCAAGCCCGTCTGCGCACCGAGCGCCTCGACCTGGTCCCGTTGAGCGAGGAGCATCTGCCGTTCCTGGTCGAGCTCAACTCGGACCCGGTGGTGCTCCGCCATCTGTTCACCCGCGCGCTCAGGCCGGAGGAGACCGAGGAGCGGATGCACAAGTGGATCCGGGTGGCGAAGGAGACGGAGGCGCTGGGCAAGTGGATCGGATTCTCGGGCGGTGAGGCCGTCGGGCTCTACATGTTCGAGCCGCCCGACAACCCGCCGCGCACCGATGCCGCCGAGCTCGGCTACCGGCTCCCGCAGCGCCACTGGCGCAAGGGGTTCGCGAAGGAGGGCTCGCTCGAGCTGCTCCGTCACGGTTTCGAGGAGCTCGGGATCGATCGGGTGATCGCGCAGACGATGGCGGTCAACGAGGCCTCCCGGGCGACGATGGTGTCGGTCGGGATGAGCTTCGTACGCTCCTTCCACGAGGACTTCGCGGAACCGCTCGCCGGGCACGCCGACGGAGAGGTCGAGTACGAGATCACCCGCGAGACCTGGCTCGCGCGCCGCGCGGGGTAGGCTGCGAGCACGCTCGTGGCGCAGGAACCCGGTGAGAGTCCGGGGCGGTTCCGCCACTGTGACGTCCGTACAGCTTCTGGGCACGGACACAGCCAGACACTGGCCGCGGGCTATCCGACCGATCGACGGGGCGAGAACCCCTAGGAGGAACTCGGCATGGCCGACTCTGCACGCGTACGCATCGCCCTTCTGTCCACCTCGGACACCGACCTGCTCTCGGCCCGTGCCAGCGGCGCCGACTACGCCTGGGCGAACCCGTCGCGGGCGACCGACCTCGAGCAGGTCGTGGCCGATGCCGACCTGGTCGTCTTCCGGCTCCTCGGCTCGCCCACCGATCTGTGGGACGGTCTGAGCGCCGTCAAGGAGCGCGGCACCCCGGTCGTGGTCCTCGGTGGTGAGCAGCAGCCGAGCGCCGAGCTGATGGAGCACTCCACCGTCCCGATGGGTGTCGCCGCCGAGGCGCACCGCTATCTCGCCGAGGGTGGGCCGGGCAACCTCGCCCAGCTGCACGCGTTCCTCTCCGACACGGTCCTGCTGACCGGCTTCGGGTTCGAGCCTCCGGCGACCGTCCCCGCCTGGGGCTTCGCGGAGCGGCCCGGACAGGCCGATGAGACTCTCCCGCGCATCGGGGTGCTCTACTACCGAGCCCACGAGACCAGCGGGAACACCGCGTTCGCCCACGCGCTGGCCGACGCCATCGACGCGACCGGCGCGGCCACCGGCGTACCCGTCTTCGCGGGTTCGCTGCGCTCGGCCCCCGACGACCTCTACGAGGCGCTCGGCACCCTCGACGCACTGATCGTGACCGTGCTCGCGGCCGGCGGCTCGGTGCCCGCCTCGGCCAGCGCCGGTGGCGAGGACGAGGCCTGGGACGTGGAGCGGATGGCGGCGCTGGACATCCCGGTGCTCCAGGGCCTGTGCCTGACCAGCTCGCGCGCGGAGTGGGAGGCCTCCGACGACGGCGTCACGCCGCTCGACTCGGCCAACCAGATCGCGATCCCCGAGTTCGACGGGCGGATCATCACCGCCCCCTTCTCCTTCAAGGAGCTCGACGAGCAGGGTCTCCCCCACTACGTCGCCGACCCCGAGCGCACCGAGCGGGTCGCCCGGATCGCGGTCAATCACGCGCGCCTGCGGCACACGCCCAACCCGGACAAGCGCCTCGCCCTGGTGCTCTCCGCCTACCCCACCAAGCACTCCCGGATCGGCAACGCGGTCGGCCTGGACACCCCGGTCTCCGCGATCCGGATGCTGCGCCGGCTCCGCGAGGAGGGCTACGACCTGGGGCAGGACAACGAGGTCGTACGCATCATCGATGGCCTCGACGACACAGAGGCCGGCGATGCGCTGATCCACGCACTGATCGCGGCCGGCGGCCAGGACGAGGAGTGGCTGACCAACGCGCAGCTCACCGACGCCCACGTACGCATCTCCAAGGCCGACTACGACGAGTGGACCACGGATCTCCCTGCTGACCTGCGCGAACAGATGGTCGAGACATGGGGACCGACGCCGGGCAAGCTCTTCGTCAACGACAACAACGAGCTCGTCCTGGCCACGCTCCAGGCCGGCAACATCGTCATCCTGATCCAGCCGCCGCGCGGGTTCGGCGAGAACCCGGTCGCGATCTACCACGACCCGGACCTGCCGCCGTCGCACCACTACCTCGGTGCCTATCGCTGGCTCGAGCACGGCTTCCGGGCCGACGCCGTCGTGCACCTCGGCAAGCACGGCTCGATGGAGTGGCTGCCCGGCAAGAACGCCGCGCTCTCGGCGTCCTGCGGACCGGATGCGGCCATCGGCAACATGCCGCTGATCTACCCGTTCCTGGTCAACGACCCCGGCGAGGGTGCCCAGGCGAAGCGCCGGGCGCACGCCACGATCATCGACCACCTGGTGCCACCGATGGCACGAGCGGAGTCCTACGGCGACATCGCGCGGCTGGAGGGGCTGATGGAGGAGTACGACCGGATCTCCTCCATGGACCCGGCCAAGCTGCCCGCCATCCGCGGCGAGATCTGGCAGCTGATGAAGGCCGCCGAGCTCCACCGCGACCTCGGCATGGAGGAGCGGCCCGAGGACGACGACTTCGACGACTTCATGCTCCACATCGACGGCTGGCTCTGCGAGATCAAGGACGCCCAGATCCGCGACGGCCTGCACATCCTGGGCGCCGCGCCCGAGGGTGAGGCGCGGGTCAACCTGGTGCTCTCGATCCTGCGTGCGGCGCAGGTGTGGGGCGGCGTCGGCGGTGCCGTGCCCGGGCTGCGGGCGGCGCTCGGGCTCAAGGAGGGCGCCGACACCCGGGCGGTCGACGAGATCGAGACCCAGGCGAAGGATCTGGTGCAGCGGATGGACGCGGCCGGCTGGGATCCGGCGGTCGCCGAGACGCTCCACGACGACCCCGCCGTGCGGCAGGTGCTCGTCTTCGCCGCCGAGCAGGTGGTGCCGCGGCTGAACGGGACGACCGACGAGCTGTCCGCCGTCCTGCACGCGCTGGACGGTGGCTTCGTCCCCGCGGGGCCGTCGGGCTCGCCGCTGCGGGGGCTCGTCAACGTACTTCCCACCGGGCGCAACTTCTACACCGTCGACCCGCGCGCGGTGCCGTCGCGGCTGGCGTGGCAGACCGGGCAGGCGATGGCCGACTCGCTGCTGCAGCGCTACCTTGACGAGACCGGCGACTACCCGACATCGGTCGGGCTATCCGTCTGGGGCACGTCCGCGATGCGTACGTCCGGAGACGATGTCGCCGAGGTGCTCGCGCTGCTCGGGGTGCGCCCCGAGTGGGACGAGGCCTCCCGCCGCATCACGCACCTCGCCGTCATCTCGCTCGAAGAGCTGGGCAGGCCCCGGATCGACGTGACCGTACGCATCTCCGGGTTCTTCCGCGACGCGTTCCCGCACGTGGTCTCGATGCTCGATGACGCGGTCCGGATGGTGGCCGGCCTCGACGAGCCGGACACCGACAACTTCGTCCGCGCGCACACCCTCGAGGACCTCGCCGATCACGGCGACCAGCGCCGCGCGACGTCCCGGATCTTCGGCTCCAAGCCGGGTTCGTACGGTGCCGGGATCCTGCAGGTGATCGAGGCGGGCAACTGGCGCTCCGACCAGGACCTCGCCGACGTCTATGCGGCATGGGGCGGCTTCGCCTACGGCCGCGACCTCGACGGCGCCCCGGCGGCCGACGACATGCGCGCCAACTACCGCCGGATCAAGGTCGCCGCCAAGAACGTCGACTCCGCCGAGCACGACATCGCCGACTCCGACGACTACTTCCAGTACCACGGCGGCATGGTCGCGACCGTCCGCGCGCTGACCGGCAGCGAGCCGAAGGCGTACGTCGGCGACTCCACCTCCCCCGACGCCATCAAGACCCGCACGCTGCAGGAGGAGACCAACCGCGTCTTCCGGGCCCGGGTGGTCAACCCGCGCTGGATCTCGGCGATGCAGCGCCACGGCTACAAGGGCGCCTTCGAGCTGGCCGCGACCGTCGACTACCTCTTCGGCTTCGACGCGACCGCCGGTGTGGTGCAGGACTGGATGTACGAGAAGCTCGCCCGCGAGTACGTCCTGGACGAGACCAACCAGGAGTTCATGCGATCCTCGAACCCGTGGGCCCTGCGCGGCATCGTCGAGCGACTGCACGAGGCCGCCGAGCGCGGGCTGTGGGAGTCTCCCGACCCCGAGGTCGTCGCGGCGATGCAGGAGATCTATCTCGACATCGAAGGTGATCTGGAGGAGGAATGAGTTCTTCTGGCAAGCGTCGGATCAAGATCATCGGGGTCGGCCCCGGTGACCCCGACCAGGTCACCCTCGAGGCCGTGGCCGCGATGCGGTCGGTCGACTACTTCCTGGTCACCGACAAGTCGGGCACGGTCAAGCAGGGCATGCCCGACCCGCTGGTCCGGGCCCGCGAGGAGCTGCTCGACCGCCATCTCGATCAGCCCGCCCGGGTGGTCAAGGTCGCCGACGCACCCCGCGAGCGGCGTGAGGAGTTCACCGGGACCGACGCGGAGTACCGGACCGCCGTCGCCGACTGGCACCGGGCCCGGGTCGAGCGATATCTCGCCGTGCTGGCCGAGCATCCCGGCGACGTCGGCTTCCTGGTCTGGGGCGACCCCGCCTTCTACGACTCCACGATCCGGGTCGTCGACCAGATATCCGAGCAGCTCGACATCGAGGTCGACGTCATCCCCGGGATCTCCTCGGTGCAGCTGCTCGCCGCCCGACACCGGCTCGTCCTCCATGACGTCGGGCGGCCGCTCTACGTCACCACCGGCCGCGCCGTGCTCGAGGCCGTCGAGGCCGGCCACGACAACCTCGTGGTGATGCTCAACCGGGTCGTCGACCTCCCCGGACTCGAGGACTGGCGGATCTGGTGGGGCGGCAACCTCGGCACCCATGAGGAGGAGCTGGTCGCCGGCACCGTCGGCGAGGTCCTTCCGGCCATCGACAAGGCGCGGACCCGGCTGCGCGAGACGTCCGGCTGGGTGATGGACATCTACCTCCTTCGGGCTCCGAAAGCATGAGCGGGCTGCTGGTCGCCGGCACCACCTCCGACGCGGGCAAGTCGGTCGTGACAACCGGCCTGTGCCGGGCGTTCGCCCGCCGCGGCGTCAAGGTGGCGCCCTACAAGGCCCAGAACATGTCCAACAACTCGATGGTGGTCTCGACAGGCTCGACCACCGGAGGAGGGGACGGGACGACCGCCGAGATCGGCCGGGCGCAGTGGGTGCAGGCGCTGGCGGCGCGGGTCACCCCCGAGCCGTCGATGAACCCGGTCCTGCTCAAGCCCGGCTCCGACCGCCGCAGCCACGTGGTCCTGATGGGGCATCCCGCGGGCGAGGTCTCCTCGCACGACTGGGAGGCGGGACGCCGGCATCTGGCGACCGCGGCCCACGCGGCGTACGACGATCTGGCCTCTCGTTTCGAGGTGATCGTCGCCGAGGGAGCGGGGAGCCCGGCCGAGATCAACCTGCGGGCCGGCGACTACGTCAACATGGGGCTGGCTCGGCATGCCGGGCTGCCGACCGTGGTCGTGGGCGACATCGACCGGGGCGGGGTGTTCGCGGCGATGTACGGCACCCTGGCGCTCCTCGAGCCTGAAGACCAGGCTCTGATCAGCGGTTTTGTGATCAACAAGTTCCGTGGCGACGCCGGGCTGCTCAAGCCCGGACTCGACTCGCTGGAGTCGCTCACCCGGCGCCCGGTCTTCGGGGTGCTGCCCTGGGAGCCGTCGTTGTGGCTCGACTCCGAGGACGCGCTCGACCTCGAGGGGAGGCGCGCGGAAGCCAGCGCCACCCGCAAGGTCGCGGTCGTACGCCTCCCCCGCATCTCCAACTTCACCGACGTCGACGCGCTCGGGCTGGAGCCGGACCTCGACGTCGTCTTCGCCTCCTCGCCGGCCGACGTCGCCGATGCCGACCTGGTCGTCCTGCCCGGCACCCGGTCCACGATCAGCGACCTGGCCTGGCTCCGCTCGCGTGGCCTCGACGTGGCCCTGACCGAGCACGTACGCCGCGGCCGCCCGCTCCTCGGGATCTGCGGCGGCTTCCAGATGCTCGGCGGCGTGATCGCGGATCCCGACGGTGTCGAGGGCTCGGTCGCCGAGGTCGAGGGTCTGGGCCTGCTCGACGTACGCACCGACTTCACCCCCGCCAAGAACCTCCGCCTGCCCACCGGGTCGGCGCTCGGGGTCGAGGCGAGCGGCTACGAGATCCACCACGGCCGGATCACCCGCGGCGACGGGGTATCGGAGTTCCTCGGAGGCGCGCGCGCCGGCAACGTCTTCGGCACCATGTGGCACGGCAGCCTGGAGGGCGACGCACTGCGCGGCGCCTTCCTCGCCGCGACGCTGGGCCGCGAGCCGTCCACGGTCTCCTTCCCGGCCGCTCGCGAGCGGCGCCTGGACCTCATCGGCGACCTCGTCGAGGAGCACCTCGACGTCGACGCGTTGCTCGACCTCGCCCGAGGGAAGGTCGAGCGATGAGGTTGTTGATCCTGGGCGGGACCGGGGAGGCTCGGGACCTGGCGGCGCAACTGCTAGACGAGGGTGTGGAGGTCACCTCCTCATTGGCAGGGCGGGTGGCGCGGCCGCGGCTGCCGGTGGGAGCGGTGCGGATCGGCGGGTTCGGTGGGGTCGAGGGACTGAAGTCGGCTCTCGAAGAGTTCGACGCGGTCGTCGACGCCACCCATCCGTTCGCGCGCGGAATATCGGCCAACGCCGCCGCGGCCTGTGCGCAGACCGGTCATCCGCTGCTCAGGCTGCAGCGACCCGGCTGGCCGGCGGATCCATCTTGGGTCTACGTCGACAACCACGACCAGGCTGCCACGCTCGCCGCCGGCCTCGGGAAGCGTCCCTTCATCACGGTCGGGCGCCAAGAGCTCGCTCGGTTCGTCCCGGCGCTCGCCGGTCACGAGGCGCTCGCCCGTGTGGTCGACCGGCCCGAGCTCGACCTTCCCGAGCCGTGGACGCTGCTCACCAGCCGCGGACCCTACGACCTCGACGGCGAGCTCACGCTGATGCGTGAGCACGGCACCGACGTACTCATCACCAAAGACTCCGGCGGCAGCTACACCTGGCCGAAGATGGCCGCCGCGGCCGAGCTGGGCGTGAAGGTGGTCGTCGTCCGTCGGCCCGATGGACCCGGCGAGGTGGCGACGGTCGACGACGTCGCCGAAGCGGCGAGCTGGGTGCTGGGTCGGCGAGCGCTATGACAGAGGGTCCGACCTCGTGAACGCTTTCACAAAGCTGGACCCTCAGTCACAGGCGCGGATCCTCGTGGGTATGTCCGCGACCGACGTCGACCGCCGCGACGAGCTGGTCGGCTGGGCGCGCGACCACGACGCGAGTGTCGCCTTCCTGCAGATGGGCGACCCGTCCCTCTCCCAGGAGCTGACCCGCCTGGCTGACGCAGGCACGCAGACGATCACACTGACCGGCATCAGCCTCGGCCCGCTGGCCCCGGGCCACTCCTGGCTGCGCCGGATCGCCGCACACTGGTGGCGCGAGCGCACCGGCTGTCGACCCGAGATCCAGGTCGCGACCCGACTGGCGACCACACCCGACGAGGCCGCGGCACTGGTCGACAACCCGGCAGAGACGCGCCCTATCACCGGCACCGAGCCCGGCCTCACCTCGCCGGCATGGGAGCAGGTCCCGAGCCACGTACGCCAGGTCCTGATCTGTCGCGGCCCGCGCTGCACCGCGAAGGGCTCGGATGAGACGGCAAGGGCCGTGATCCTCGGCGCCATGGAGGCCGGTCTCGGCGACGACGACCTGCTGATCACCCACACCGGCTGCCAGTTTCCGTGCAATCAGGCGCCGGTGCTCAGCGTGCAGCCCGACGATGTCTGGTACGGCAAGGTCGAAGCGGCCGCCGCCCGGGTGATCGTGCGCGATCACCTGGCCGGTGGCCGACCCGTGGAGGCGCATCGTCTCCCTCGCTTTACCGACAGATAGGCTGCGCCTGTGTCCAGCAACCCCGGCACCGTGGGCTCACGGCGAACCACTCTCAAAAAGTTTCTGACCGAACGCTCGGGGTTCTACATCGCCGAGGCCGTAGGCCTCGTCGTCGCAAAGCTGGCAATCCTGGTGCTCGCGGGGCTCTGCGTGTGGATCCTCGCCATTATGGCGGAGGAAGGCGGACCCGCCGTCTTCATCGCCGGCCCGTTCATCCTCGTCCCCATGGCGCTCTCGGCATGGATCGGGCTCTTCGGCTTCAACCAGCTGATCGCCGAGGTGTTGCGACCGGCGAACCGATTCCGCCGGCTCCCCCGGATCGGGGTACGCCGCGGAGCAGACCGATTCCGGGCCGCCCGACCCGACGACTCTTCCGAGGGGCCCGACGACGCCCTCCGTTCCTCACCTCGCGGCCAAGCGAACCTGCTCTGGCGGACCGGCCTGTTCCTGCTGCTCGGAATGCCGTCGGCGTACCTGGTCGGCTACTTCGCGCTTGCCTATCTGAATCGCCTGTGGATCTGGTGGCCCAACCCCATCGCCGGGTGGGACTGGAGCGCACCGGAGAGCTTCGGCGCGTTCGGTGCGTGGTTCTCCGACCTCGACCACCTTGGTGCCCAGCTGCTGGTGCCTACGATCTCGTTCATGTTCCTGACGATGGGGACCGCACTTGCGGCGCTGGCTGTCCCGCTGCTGACCCGCCGCGGTGCCGACGCGATCGACCTGGCCGTCACCGAGGCCGGTGTGATCACCCGTGGCGGGCTGAGGATCGGCTGGGACGAGATCACTGAGGTGCTGGTCGTCCGTGACACGAGGATCACCGCGTGGGTCGGATCACGAGAGTTCCGCGCACCCGGGCAGTCCAGCCAGGTGGTCAACCCGACGTACGTCGCGGAGCACTCCCGCACCCGGGTCGCTCTGGCGCTGCATGACCTCACCGAGGTCTTCGCCCGATGCACCGCGTCCCAGCGCCGCGCCCTGTGGGCGGACCACACCTTCACCTACGGCTACGCCCTCTGCGACCTGTGGATCCATTCCGAGGATCTGGTGACCACGAACCTCGCCCCGCTCCGGACCGGTGCCAGGAAGAACCGCATCCCGGTCACCGATCTGAAGCGGGGCGTCCGAGGCTTCCCGGACGGGACTCCTCGCTGGTTCAGCGCCTGGGTCACCCGGCGCTGAAATCAGAGGCTCGCGGCAAGGGCCTTTCGCTCCGCGACGGCGCGCTCCGCCGCGTGCAGCCTGATCACCAGGCCAGTCAGTGCCACTCCGATCACACCCCACATCGTGGCGAGCGTGATCAGCGAGGCCCGCCGGAAGAACCACAATGTGTCGGCCGGGAAGTCCCCGACCTCGTTGACCGTCGTGAAGAGCTCCCCGGCGACGACCATCACGACCAGGTAGGCCGCGATCGCACCGACCACGGCGAGATAGGTGCCGAACCGTCCGCGCAGCCGCACGGCGGCGTACGTCACCACCACGGCCGCCACGACCGAGAGCGCCTGGAAGGCGAAGTAGACCGCGGTGCGGACGCCGATGGTGTCGCCGCTGCCGACCGCCGGTGGCGTCGCCGGGTACTTGAGGAACGGCACCAGTGCGACCGCGACGAACCCGATCAGGGTGACGAGCGCCGTCGACTGGCCCGGCGTGAGCCGCCCGATCCGCCCGAGAGCGACAGCGGCGACCAGCCCGAGGATGCCCCCGAGCGCGACACCGACGGCCAGGGTGCCGGTCAGCAGCCCCCAGGTGCTCTGGTTGGTGCGGGAGACCTCGGCGGCCTCCTCACCGGCCTCGTCACCTTCGGCGGCATGAGAGTGCGAGTGGCCGTCGGCGCCGGCCGACTCCTCCAGCGCGATGGCAGCACCGACCTGCGGCTCACCGACGGCGTACGCCACCAGGAAGGTGACGACGCCGGCGAGGAGTCCAGCTAGGAGGCCGCGTACGAGAAATGCACGCGGGCTCATCAGTGGCAGGGGTAACCGAGCAGGTGACGACCGTCGTGGACCCACTCGTGGATGAGGGTGCCGGACGGGATCGAGACGGCGCCCTGATCGGCGCTGATGAAGAAGAGCACCAGGAGACCGAGCAGACCGAAGAAGAGCGCCCAGGGGGCCAGCTCACGGAGCGGGATGGTGGGAAGGTCGGCGCCGGCGACGGGCGCCACAGCGTGCTGCGACATATGTCCTCCTCAGGGATACCTGCGTCCCTGTTCGTTGGGGTTGGACGGACACTCGGGTCTGACTCCACCGCCGCGAGGCGGTGTCACAGTAGCGCGACTGTGCCGGAGTTCCACCGGCTTCCTCATGTCCGTTGCGTTGCACTATAGCGGGATCTCAGCGGAGCCACTCGTTGCCGTCGAGGTTGGTGAGATCGGTGATGTCGAGCGTCGGATCGATCCCGGAATCGGGCGCGAGACCGAAGTGCTCCAGCGAGCGCCGGACCCACTCGGCGGCGTCGACGTTGAGCGGGCCGGAGACCCACATCGCGTAGGGCAGGTTGACGAACCTGTTCTCCTTGACGGCCGGCAGGTCGCGGGAGGCAGGGTTGGCCTTGAGGACCTTGACCTTCTCCTCATAGGACTGCCCCGGGTAGTCCACGAAGTAGATGACGTCGGGCTCTGCGGCGGCGAAGCGCTCCCAGCCGACCTCGGTCCAGGTGTCCTCGACGTCGGCGGTCGCACTCCTCACCCCGGCCGTGTCGAAGATCGCTTGCGGGCCCCCGAAGGAGCCGGAGGTGAAGATCGCGTCGGTGCCGGAGTCGAAGAGGAACGCGGTCGGCGCCTCATCGGGCTTCGGCGCGCTCTCCAGGGCCTTGCGGCGCTCCTCGATGTCGGCGACGACCTTCTTCGCGGTCTCGTCGTGGCCGGTCAGCGCGCCGATGTTGAGCAGGTCGGTACGCAGCGCCGTCCAGGCCTCCATGGTGCCGCGGTCGCCGTCCTCCTGGCGGCAGGTCTCACTGAGCAGGTAGGTGTCGATGCCCCGCTCCTGCACCATCTCGGGCACCAGGTTGCGCGACTCGCTGAACCCGTAGCCCCAGCCCGCGAACATCATCTGCGGGTCGAGGGCCAGGACCGTCTCCAACGTCGGGTGGTCTTCACCCACGATCTCCAGCTCGTCAACCCGGTCCTCGGGGTAGGCGAGCTCAAGCAGCTGCTGGTCGCGGGCCAGACCGGTGACGGCGACGAGCTCCTCGCGGGCGCCGACCGCCAGGGCGATCGAGATGATCCCGCCGTCGTACGCGTACAGCTCGGTCACCGGCTCGTCGACCGTAAGCTCCTCACCGCAGTTCTCGACGGTGATCGCGCCCTCCCCCGCCTCGTCGACGGCCGCCTTCTCCGCGCCGCAGGCCGTGAGGATCGTGGTGCCGAGCGCGAGCGCGGCGAGGCAGACGAGGCCGGGGCGTACGGGGCTGGTGATGCGCTGGGTCATGCCGATCGGTCCTTCCGAGGGTGGATGAGAAGGTGGGGCTGGTCCAGATGTGGATGCGGCACCTGGACCGAGCCGACGCCGAAGTGGTGCTCGACGCGGATGGTGTCGAGGACCTCGGCAGGCGGGCCATAGGCCACGACGGTCGCCGGGCCACTCTGTGGATCGCCGGCGGGATCGCCGTCCTGTGGGCGGCCGAGGACCGCGAGCCGGTCGAAGGAGCGCAGCGCCAGGTCGAGGTCGTGGATGGTCGCGACCAGGGTCTCGGTCCGGTCGGCGACGCTTTGAAGCAGGCGCAGCTGCCAGGCGACGTCGAGATGGTTGGTGGGCTCGTCCAGGAGCATCACCGGGCACTCCTGGGCGAGGCCCCGGGCCATCACCGCCCGGCGCCGCTCGCCGCCGGAGAGCCGGTCGCACGGGTCGTCGATGCGGTCGGCGAGGCCGACGGCATGGAGAGCCGCCCGGACGATCTCACGCTCCTGCCGACCGCCTCGGGACCAGGGCCGGGTGCGGGGTACCCGGCCCAGCGCCACCATCTCACCGACGAGCAGCTCGGCAGAGACGACCTCCTCCTGGGGGACGTATGCCATCCGGCAGGCGCGTTCACGCGAGCCGATCCGGGTGGTCTCGCGGAGTTCGGCGGAGTCATCGGCGAGGTAGGCGTGCCCGGCGCTGGGCCGCAGCACCCCGGCGAGGATGCGCAGCAGGGTCGACTTGCCCACGCCGTTCACACCGACGATCCCGAGGCGGGTGCCCACCGGCACGTCCAGATCGACATCGCGAAGCACCTCGCGCTCGCCCAGCCTGGCGGCGACCCCACGCAGCCGCAGCGCGGGCTGGAAGTCGCTCATCGGTCACCGCCGAACCGGTACTGACCGCGCCCGAGCAGCAGCAGGAAGAGCGGCGCGCCGACGACGCCGGTGACCACGCCCAACGGGATCTCCTGCGGCCGGGCCACCAGCCGGGCGAGCACGTCGACCCACAGCAGGAACACCCCGCCGCCCAGGGCCGCGACCGGGAGCACCACCCGGTGCTGGGCGCCCACGAGCAGCCGGGCCGCGTGCGGCACGATCAGCCCGACGAACCCGATCCCACCGCTGACCGCGACCAGGACCCCGACCAGCACGGCCAGCGCGACGAACAGAGTCGTACGCAGCGCCGCGACGTCCACGCCGAGCGCCGCGGCGGTCTCGGGGCCGGCGGCCAGCGCGTCCAGCCAACGGTGCAGCGCCAGCATTGCGAGCCCCAGGACGAGACTGAGGATCGCGGGCAGCCACAGCTTCTCCCAGCTGGCGCCACCGACGCTGCCGAGCATCCAGAACATCACCGAGTCCGCCGCGCGCGGATCATCGCTCATGAAGACCAGGAACGAGGCGATCGCGGAGAGCCCCGAGGAGAGCACGACACCCGAGAGCACCAACCGGATCGGGGTCAACCCGCCCTGCGCGGTGGCCACCAGCCACACCAGCATGGCCGAGCCGACCGCCCCGAGCAGCGCGCCGCCGGAGACCGCATAGATGCCGAGGCCGCCCAGCGCCCCGGTGGTGATCGCCGCCGTCGCTCCCACCGAGGCGCCCGAGCTGATGCCGAGGAGGAACGGGTCGGCGAGCGGGTTACGGACCAGGGTCTGCATGCCCGCACCGGCGACGGCCAGGCCGGCGCCTACGGCGAGCGCCATCAGCGCCCTGGGGACGCGCAGCTCCCACACGATCACGTCCCACTTCCCCGGGGCGTCGCCCTGGAGCCGGTCGCCGACCGCCGCGATGACCTCACCGATCGGTATCCGCTCGGACCCGAAGGCCAGGGACGCGACGGCGCTGAGCGCCGAGGCGAGCAGCAGCGCAGTCACCAGCGGCACGAACGGGACTCGTCGTCTCCGGTCACGGGCACGGCGCGGGCTCAGGGTCTCGCGCGGGCTCAGGGTCTCGCGGGACGGCGTTTCCACGGCGATCGGCCTCTCAGGTCCTCTGGACCCTGGTCGCGAGGGCCGTGACGTACATCTGAGCCGACAGGTTTTCGGACTCGGGTTCACCCGGTGACGCCGCCTTCCCAGGGACCCGGTCCCCAGTGGCTGCCTAGCGTCACCGTCGCCCTCACCGCTGCGCGCCAGTCCCGGATTCACACCGGAGTTCCCTGGCATCCATCAGGATGCGTTCGACTCGGCGCAGAGGCTAGCACGGGCCGCAGGGACGGTGTCGGGGAAGTTTCCGGCGACACGGCGGAACACAAGATCTAGGAAGTTGCATTGGTGTAATTCCCGCATATAGTGGTCCTCGCAGCTGGTTCTCCCACCTCGGCGACGGGGCGGGAGAGGCAAGAGGGAACCCGGTGTGAGTCCGGGACTGCCCCGCAGCGGTGAGTGGGAACGACCGCCGTCACGAAGCACTGGGAGCAAGCCGGCTCCTGGGAAGCGACGGCCACTAGGACCGAGCACGATGACGCCCACGAGTCCGAAGACCTGCCAGTGCCCACCTCATGGTGGGGTCCGCGACCTCGAGGGAAGGTCAGGGGATCGAGCGAGCACCACGTGACCGGGTCCGCCCGGCGCGCTGCCGCCGTCCTCCCTGCCCCGGCACGGATGCACGAGACATCCAGCGGGCCGGGGGCCTGCGTGAGCAAGGGGCATGGGGCTTGATCGACACCGAGGGTCTACCGATCCGCACCGAGAAGTCGGCGTACGTCTTCGACTATCCGATGGCCGAGGACCTGGCCAAGAAGCAGCGGAGCATCTTCTGGACCGCCGAGGAGATCCCGGTCGAGAACGACAAGCAGGACTTCCTGGTCAACATGACCGACGCCGAGCAGGCGGCGGTCAAGACGACGCTGAAGCTGTTCACCATCTACGAGCTGATCCTCGGCGGCGAGGTGTGGGGCGACCGGATCTTCCACGCGTTCCCGCGTCCGGAGGTCCAGATGATGGCCAACGCCTTCTCGTTCGCCGAGCTGAACATGCACGCGCCGTTCTACGCGAAGCTCAACAAGGTGCTGATGATCGACACCGAGGAGTTCTATGACTCCTACAAGAACGACCCGGTGCTGGCCGAGCGGATCCAGTTCGTGTGGGACGCGATCGCCGACGAGGACCTGCTCTACGCGCTGAGCGTCTTCACGTTGATGGAGAACTGCGTCCTCTACTCCAACTTCGCCTTCCTCAAGCACTTCCAGTCCGGCGGGAAGAACCTGCTGCAGAACGTGATCAGCGGCATCAACTTCTCCGCCCGCGACGAGAACCTGCACGCCACCGGCGGCGCCTGGCTGTTCAACACCACTCTCGACGAGTACGCCGCCACCGTCCCGGACGACAAGTTCGAGGCCGAGCGCGACGACCTCTTCGCGAGGGTCCGTGGCGTCGCCGAGCACCTCTACGCCCACGAGGCCCGGATCGTGGAGATGCTCTTCGACCACGGGCCGATCGCGGGCATCGACCAGGCCGACCTGGAGACCTTCGTGAGGTCCCGCATCGACATGACCCTGGAGAACATGCGGATGGAGCCGCTGTTCAACGTCGAGGCCAACCCGATCGCCGAATGGTTCTACAGCGGCATCAACGGCACCCAGTTCCACGACTTCTTCCAGGTCACCGGCAACGAATACAACCGCAACATCGGCGAGACGGAGTTCAGCTTCTAATGAGCAACAACAACTGGGAGGCGCTCTCCGCCGAGCGCAAGGCCCTGCAGGCCGAGGGCGTCGTGCCCGCCTTCATGACCACGGCGGGCTACGCCATGTTCAAGGCCAAGTACACCGTCGCCGACCAGAGCGTCCGGGAGCGCTACGAGACCATCGCCAGCACCGCCGGCGACCTCGCCGACGAGATGTACCCCCGCGAGGACGGCGTCTCCTGGACGGAGCGGTTCTTCGAGGCCATCTGGAACGGCTGGCTCTCCCCGTCGACACCGGTGCTGTCCAACCTCGGCACCGAC
Source organism: Nocardioides sp. NBC_00850 (assembly GCF_045207335.1). Classification (NCBI taxonomy): domain Bacteria; kingdom Bacillati; phylum Actinomycetota; class Actinomycetes; order Propionibacteriales; family Nocardioidaceae; genus Nocardioides; species Nocardioides sp. NBC_00850. The sequence continues at coordinate 2,553,160 of NZ_CP108845.1, read as the reverse complement.
CGGGGTCTGCCCGTCTCGTGCGAGGGATCGTACGTCGAGGACTCTGTCTGGGGCTTCTACGAGACCCTCAAGGAGGCGGCGATCCTCTCCCAGAACGGGTTCGGCACCTCGGCGTACCTCGGTGACGTCCGGCCCCGTGGCGCGAAGTTCAGCGACAACGGCAAGGCCAACGGCGTGGTCCCGGTCTTCTGCAACTTCGTGGAGATGACCAACCAGATCAGCCAGGGCGCCACCCGCCGTGGCTCCTGGGCGGGCTACCTCCCGGTGGACCACCCGGACTTCTTCGAGCTCGCCGACCTGATCTTCCGCGAGCCCGCCAACAAGAACATCGGCTGGATCTTCAGCCAGGCGTTCATCGACCGGATGCTGGCCGGCGACAAGGACGCCCTGGAGCGCTACCAGCGAGTGCTGAAGATCCGGGTGGTCCTGGGCAAGGGCTACATCTGGAAGGTCGACACCGTCAACGCCGCCCAGACCGAGTCCTACCGTGCCAACGGGCTGGCCAACAAGGCCTCCAACCTGTGCTCGGAGATCACCCTGTTCAGCGACGAGGACCACTCCTACACCTGCGTGCTCTCCTCGCTGAACCTCTCGACCTACGACGAGTGGAAGGACCAGGACACGGCGTACGTCGCGACCGTCTTCCTCGACGCGGTCGCCGAGGCGTTCCTGCGCAAGGCCCGCACCATCCGCGGCCTGGAGCGGGCGGTGCGCTACACCGAGAAGGCCCGCAGCCTGGGGCTGGGCGTGATGGGCTACCACGACTACCTGCAGAAGCAGCGGGTGCCGTTCGAGTCGGACAAGGCCGCGGCGCTCAACAAGGACATCTTCGAGCGGATCTCGTCGCACGCCGACGCCGCGTCGCGGTGGATGGGCTCGGTCGCGGGCATCCCGGAGTGGTGCGTCGGGCGGCGCAACTCCCACCTGATGGCGATCGCCCCGACGATGAGCACCGCGGTGATCGTCGGCGGCACCAGCCAGGGCATCGAGCCGTACGTCGCCAACGTCTGGAACCAGACCACCTCGGCCGGCGAGATGCCGCGGGCCAACCAGAACCTCGTCGAGGTGATGGAGGAGCGCGGGGTCTACGACCAGGCGCACATCGACGACATCGTCGACCACGGCGGTTCGGTCCAGCACGTCGACTGGCTCGACGAGCACGAGAAGGACGTCTTCAAGACGGGCTACGAGATCGACCAGGAGATCCTGCTCGCCCGCGCCTCGGACCGGCAGGTCTACATCGACCAGGCCCAGTCGCTCAACCTGTTCTTCCAGGCCGACGCGACCCCGCAGTACATCAGCAAGATCCACAAGCTCGCCCTGCTCGACCCGAACATCAAGAGCCTGTACTACCTGCGCTCACGGGCCGGCATCCAGGCCAGCAAGCAGACCCGCACCAACTGATTCCCCTGATTCCTTCGACGGAGAGGCATGACCATGAACGAGACCCCGACCACCACCGACGCCATCGACGACCTGACCTGGGACGACTGGAGCGACGCCGAGGTCTGCGCCATCGAGAACGGCCCTGACTGCGCGGCCTGCGAAGGATGAGCGAGGCGGCCGGGCGGCCGACGCTCACGGTCTGCCGCGGATGCTGCTGCGGGACGGAGCGGAAGTCGCCCGGGGTGGACCATGCGGCCGTGCTCACCACGCTGAACGCAGCTGCCGGGGAGTCGGCGACCGTACGTGTCGCCGACTGCCTCGGCCCCTGCGAGCGGGCCGACGTCGTGGTGGTCGGCCCCTCACCCGAGGGCCGGCAGCGCGGCGCGCGGCCGGTCTGGGTCGCCAGGGCCGGCTCGGCGAGGGTGGCCGACGCGCTGGCCCAGTGGACCCGCGCCGGCGGACCGGGCATCGCTGAGGCACCGCCCGCGGTCCTGGCCCGGGCGTTCCGTCAGGAGCGCTGAACGACCACCGCGTACGCCGCCGCGACCAGGGCCGCGCCGATGCCGACCCGGCGGGCCAGCGTGGTGGCACTGACGACGTCGGCGGGGGCGGCGTCGCGGCCGTCGCCCATCACCGCGCGGTGCTCGATCCGGTTGCCGTAGTAGCGGTTCGTTCCGCCCAGTCGGATGTCGAGAGCGCCCGCGAAGGACGCCTCGACGACGCCGGCGTTCGGGCTCGGGTGGCGCGCGGCGTCGCGGCGCCAGGCCTCCCACGCCTGCCTGGCCCGCGACGGCGCGGCGACCAGCGTGAGCAGGCCGGAGAGGCGGGAGCCGGGCAGATTGAGCAGGTCGTCGAGGCGGGCGCTGGCCCAGCCGAAGTGCTCGTAGCGGTCGTTGTGGTGCCCGACCATCGCGTCCAGGGTGTTGGCGGCGCGGTAGCCGAGCAGGCCGGGTACGCCCGCGACGGCGCCCCACACCAGCGGTGCGACCACGGCGTCGGAGGTGTTCTCGGCGACGCTCTCGACCACCGCCCGGGAGACCTCGGAGGCGTCGAGCTCCTCGGTGTCGCGGCCGACGAGGTGGGTCAGCCGCTGCCGCGCGGCGGGGAGGTCGTCGCGGTCGAGGTGGGCGTGGACGGCGAGCGCCTCCCGCTCCAGCGAGCGGCCGCCCAAGACTGCCCAGGTCGCGGCCGCGGTCACCAGGGTCGTGCCGATCCGGCCTGGGGCGAGCCGCTCCGCGGCGGCGCCGAGGGCCACCGCTCCGCCGACCAGCGTCGCGGTGTGGAGGACGCCTCGGGCCCGGTCGTCCGCGTACCAGGCGCGCTCCGCCTTCATCGCGACCGAGCCGAAGCCGGCGACCGGGTGGTATCGCCGCGGGTCCCCGAGCAGGCGGTCCAGCGCGAAGCCGGCCAGGAGCCCGACCGCCCGCGGGCTCACGACGCTGCCCGGGTCTGGCTCAGCACGGCCAGGAGCTGGTCGGTCGGGCCCTCGGGGCGTACCGCGATCCGCACCCAGTCCGGGCCCAGGCCGGGGAAGGTGTCGGCGCGGCGTACGGCGATGCCCTGCTCGCGCAGGGCCTCACGGACTCCGGCGCCCGGGCGGGCCAGGACGAAGGAGGCGGCCGAGGGGACGTACTCGATCTGCTGGTCTCGTAGGCCGGCCTCGAGATGGTCGCGCCAGGTGGCGATCCGCTCGGCGCGCTCGCGGGCCTCGGCGCTGGCGCGCTCGGTGGCGCAGGCGAGCATCGCGGCAGCCGCGGTGGCGGAGACCGACCACGGGGTACGCACCGCCTCCAGGTCGCTGATCGCGGCGGCGTCGCCGACGACGTAGCCGGCGCGTACTCCGGGGATCGACCAGTGCTTCGTCAGGCTCCGGATCACCAGCAGGCCGTCCTCGCGGTGCCCGGTGAGGGTCTCGGGCTCCCCAGGCACCGCGTCCATGAACGCCTCGTCGACCACGACCAGCCGGCCGGGACGGAGGAGGGCGCGGAGGGTGGCGGCGGGATGGAGCGCGCCGGTGGGGTTGGTCGGATTGCCGACGACGACCAGGTCCGCGTCCTCGGGCACGGCCGCGGGGTCGAGGGCGAACCCGTCCTCGGCCCGGAGGCGTACCTCGGTGACCGTGTGGCCGGCCTGCTCGAGCGCCGCGTGGGGCTCGGTGAACTGCGGATGGACGACGACCGGCCGCCGCCATGGCCTGGCCCGCGCGACCAGCGTGAACGCCTCGGCCGCCCCCGCCGTCGGGAGCACGTCGGCACGTTCGCGGCCGTGGTGCTTGGCCAGCGCCGCCCGCGCCGGCTCCTCGTCGGGGTAGGCCGCCGACGCCAGCGATTCGTGGAGCGCCTGGTCCAGCCACCCCGGCCGCTCGCCGGGGTAGACGTTCACCGCGAAGTCGAGCAGCCCCTCCCCCACCTCGACATCCCCGTGGTGCCGCAGCGGATCGGCAACCCCGCCCCCGCTGGTCGACCCGCCACTCCCGCTGGTCGAGCCGCCGGAGCCGCTGGGCGGAGGCGTGTCGAGACCAACACGGTCCGCTGTCGCGCTCGAGGGGACCGTGTTGGTCTCGACACGCTCGCTGGCGCGAGGGTCTGAACGAAGTGGCCCTCGACCGACGGTGGATGTGGCGGTTCGACCAGCGGACCTCCGAGCCGCGTCGGCGAAGCGGCGGGCCAGGTGCGGATGGCCGGCCCAATGGACGTGGAGGTACGAAGCGTGCAGCGTGTCGCTGCTGAAGCCCGTCTCGGCGCCATCGACGGTCCACGCGGCCTGGGTCCCGGCGGGAGGGGTCGTCGTGGTGCGGTGGAACTCGTGGCCGGTGACCTGCTCGCCGGCACGGGTGAGTAGCGAGTCGGAGGCGGCGGTGGCGACCGGGTAGCGCAGGGTCAGGCGCTCGCTCATGGCGGCGTGGGCGGGGATGGCGCCGGCCATCGGTACGCCGTCGAGGGACTCGGCCAGATAGAGGAGCCCGGCGCACTCGGCGACTGTCGGCACTCCGGCCGCGACCGCGTCTCGGAGGTCGCGGAGGAGGCTCGTGTTGGCGGCGAGCTCGGCGGCGTACATCTCCGGGAAGCCGCCGCCGAGGTAGATCCCCTTCGTGCCCTCGGGCAGCGCGGGGTCGGTGAGCGGGTCGAAGGAGCGTACGTCGCAGCCTGCCGCCGCCAGGAGCACCTCGGTCTCGGGGTAGCGGAACGTGAAGGCGCGTCCGCCGGCAACGGCCACCACCGGACGGACCTGGCTCCGCGAAGCCGCCGCAACCGATTCCAAAGCCTCGGCCGGATCCCAGGGGTCCGCCTCGAAGGCGGGCGCTGTGCGTGCGACGTCGAGGAGCGCATCGAGGTCCAAGTGGGCGGCGACCTGCTCCCCCAGCCGCTCGATCAGCGCGACCGACTCGTCACGCTCGGCGACCGGGACGAGGCCCAGGTGGCGCGACGGGGACGCGAGCGACTCGTCGCGCGGGAGCATGCCGAGCACGGGCAGCCCGACCTGCTCCAGCGCCCGCCGGATCTCGTCGGCGTTGCGACCCGGGGAGCAGCGGTTGAGCACGACTCCCCCGATGCGTACGGACGGGTCGAAGGCCGCCATCCCGGCGGCGATCGCGGCAGCGGAGCGGGACATCCGGGCGACGTCGAGGACCAGGACGACCGGCGAGGAGGTCAACGCGGCGACGTGGGCGGTGGAGGCGAAGCCGTCGGTGCCGAGGCGGCCGTCGTAGAGGCCCATGACGCCCTCGATGACGGCCACGTCCGCTCCGGCGGCACCATGGAGGAGCAGCGGTACGACCCGCGACTCTCCGACCAGGTGCGGGTCGAGGTTGCGTCCCGGACGCCCGGTGGCGAGCGCGTGGTAGCCCGGGTCGATGTAGTCCGGTCCGACCTTGTGACCGCTGACCTCGTGCCCGGCGGAACGGAGCGCCGCCATCAGCCCGGTGGCGATCGTCGTCTTCCCCGAACCGGTCGAGGGAGCAGCGACCACCAGCCGGGGCAGGGTCACCATTCGATGCCCCGCTGGCCCTTCTGGCCGGCGTCCATCGGGTGCTTGATCTTGGTCATCTCGGTGACCAGGTCCGCGACCTCGAGCAGGGCGGGGTCGGCGTCGCGACCGGTGATCACGACATGCTGGCGCCCCGGCCGCTCGGAGAGCACGGCGGCGACCTCGGCGGCGTCGACCCAGCCCCACTTGATCGGGTAGGTGAACTCGTCGAGGACGAGCAGGTCGTACGTCTCCGCGGCCAGGCACCGCTTGATCTCGGCCCAGCCCTCGGCGGCGTCCGCGGCGTGGTCCTCGGCCTCACCCTGCTTGCGGCTCCAGGACCAGCCGGAGCCCATCTTGTGCCAGTCGACCGGCCCGCCCTCGCCGGTCACCTCGTGCAGCTTCCCGAGGCGCTCGAGCACGGTCTGCTCGCCGATGCGCCACTTGGCCGACTTCACGAACTGGAAGACCCCGATCCGCCAGCCCTGGTTCCAGCCGCGCAGCGCGAGCCCGAAGGCGGCGGTCGACTTCCCCTTGCCGGGACCGGTGTGGACCATCACCAGCGGCCGGTTGCGACGCTGGCGGGTGGTGAGCCCGTCGTCGGGTACGTTCAGCGGCTGTCCCTTCGGCATCAGGCAGCGCCCCTTCCCATGGTGGATCCGGTGAACCCGTGGACGGCGGAGGTCAGCGCCTCGGCGCTCACCTCGGCGACCGGCACGTGCTCGGCGCCCAGGTGCTCGGCCAGCTGGCGGGCCAGCCCGAGCCGCATCGGCCCGCTCTCGGAGTCGATGACGACCGTGGTGACGCCCAGACCGGCGACGTACGCGGCGGCCTGCTGCGAGCGCCGGACGGCGTCCTTGCCGTGGGTCTTGGAATTAGCGCGACCGTCGGTGACGATCACCAGCAGCGGCCGCAGATCGGGATCGCGCAGGTGCTCGCGCTGGAGCAGGCGGGCGGCCTCGAGGAGGCCTTCGGCCAGCGGCGTACGTCCTCCGGCGGGCACCTCGTCGAGACGTGCCGCGGCGAGGTCGACCGACCCGGTCGGCGGCAGCACCAGCTCGGCGCCCTCGCCCCGGAACGTGATCATCCCGACCTTGTCGCGGCGCCGGTAGGCGTCGAGCAGCAGCGAGAGGACAGCGGCCTTGACCTGCGCCATCCGCTTGCGCGCGGCCATCGACCCGGAGGCGTCCACGCAGAAGAGCACCAGGTTGGCCTCCCGGCCCTCACGGACCGCGGTGCGGAGGTCCTCGATCCGCAGCTCGACCTTCGCCGAGGTACGGTCCCGGGCGCCCTGCTTGCCCGCGGCCGCCTTGAGGGTCTCGACGAGGTGGAGCGAGCCACGGGTGCTGACGCTCGCGCCGATCCGGCGGCCGCTGCTGCCGATCGCCTTGCTCCGGCCGCCGGTGCGGCCCGTGCCCAGACCGGTCACGGTCAGGAGGCGGGGGCGGTACGCGGCCCCAGCGGCGGTGGTCGAGGTGTTCCCCGCGGACGGGCTGGGCGGGGCCTCGTCCGTTGTGGAGGTCTCCTCCTTGGACGTCTCGACGGGCTCGGTCTCCGAGGAGTCGCCGTGGGAGCTCTCGGCCGGCCCGACCTCCGGATCGGACTCGGGTCCGTCCTGCGGTCCGTCTTGCGGGTCGTCGTGCTCCGGCCCTCCCTCCGGAGGCTCGGGCGGCAGCTCTTCGTCGCCGAGGATGCGGTCGAGCAGGTCCTCGTCGAGCCCGGGAGCGTCGAAGGGGTTGCGACGGCGGCGGTGAGGGAGGGCCAGCAGGGCGGCCCGGCGGATGTCCTCGCGGGTTACCTCGGAGCGCCCGGCCCAGGCCGCGTGCGCGACCGCGGTGCGGGCGGTCACGATGTCGGCGCGCAGCCCGTCGACCTCGAACGCCGCGCAGACCTCGGCGATCTTGAGCAGCCCGGGCGCGGTGAGGCGGACCTTCCCGACGAGGGCGCGCGCGGTGGAGACCCGTGCGGTCAGGTCGCGCTCGGCGGCCACATAACGCTCGACGAACGCGGGAGCGTCCAGGTCGAAGGCCATCCGGCGGCGTACGACCTCGGCGCGCAGCGCCGGATCCCGGGGCGCGGCGACCTCGACGGTGAGCCCGAAGCGGTCCAGGAGCTGCGGGCGCAGCTCGCCCTCCTCGGGGTTCATGGTGCCGATCAGTACGAACCGGGCGGCGTGCTCGACCGAGACGCCGTCCCGCTCGACGCTGACCCGCCCCATCGCCGCCGCATCCAGCAGCAGGTCGACGAGGTGGTCGTGGAGCAGGTTGACCTCGTCGACGTAGAGCAGGCCGCGGTGTGCCCGCGCCAGCAGCCCCGGCTCGAACTCGACCGCACCGCGCGACAGCGCGCTCTCCAGGTGCAGCGAGCCGACGACCCGGTCCTCGGTGGCACCGACCGGGAGCTCGACCAGCCGCACCGGCCGACTCTCCACGACTGCGGCGGACCCGAAAGGCCCGTCCGGCGACTCCGCGGACGGGTCGGCCGGGTCGATCGAGAACCGATCCCCGGCGTAGACCGAGATCGAGGGCAGCACGGCCGCCAGGCCGCGTACGGCCGTCGACTTCGCGGTCCCCTTCTCGCCACGGACCAGCACCCCGCCGATCTCCGGGGAGATGGTGGTGAGCACGAGCGCGAGGCCCATGTCGTCGAGGTCATCGGCCTGGCAGCCGAGGACGGCAGAAAATGGGTAATGAACCGGCATGGAGAGGCTCCCGCTCCCTATCGCTTGGACTGGATGGACGCGGGGCCGGTCTTCGGACTTGTCGAGTCCCCACGAAAGGGGCTCGTTCACCGCAGCGGGCCTGTGCCGGATTCTCACCGGCTTCCCAGATTCTCCCTTCCCACCGTCCTCACCAGCTCCTGTGACAGAGCCGATGACTGGGCAGTCGGGGCACCTCGCGCCTGAGCGGCCACTGTAGCGTCTGGCCTCATGATCGTCGTGGTGGGCATCGGTGCCGGAGGTTGGGATGAGATCCCCGTACGTCACCAGCAGCTGATCCGGGACTCCGCCGTCCTCCTCGGCGGCAAGCGTCATCTCGACCTCGTCCCGGACGTCCCCGGCCAGCGCCGCGAGCCCTGGCCGTCGCCGCTGCGCGAGGGCCTCCCGGCACTCCTCGAGTCGCTGCCGGGCGACGCACCCGTCGTGGCTCTGGCCTCGGGTGACCCATTGGTCTCCGGCATCGGGAGCACCCTGATCTCGCTTCTCGGCCGGGAGAACGTACGCATCGAGCCGGCCGTCTCCTCCGTCGCCCTCGCCCGCTCCCGGATGGGCTGGGCAGCCGAGTCGTGCGTGGTCGTCAGCCTCGTCGGCCGCGACGTCTCGCTGGTCGCACGCGAGCTCGCCCCCGGTCGCCGGATCCTGGCCCTCTCCTCGGACGAATCCACTCCTGGACAGGTTGCGGACCTGCTGGTCACCGCCGGTTTCGGGGCCACGACGATGACCGTCCTGGGCGAGCTCGGCGCGGAGACCGAGAGCACGCGGACCGCGACCGCCTCGGCCTGGGCCGGCGAGGTGCCGCGGCTCAACATCGTGGCGATCGAGTGCGTAGGCGCACCGCTCTTCGGCTGGGCTGCCGGCCTCCCCGACGACGCCTTCGAGCACGACGGACAGCTGACCAAGCGGGACCTGCGCGCCTCGGCCTTGGCACGCCTGGCCCCTACCCCCGGCCAGCACCTCTGGGACGTCGGCGCAGGCGCAGGCTCGGTAGGCATCGAGTGGATGCGCGCCCACCCCACCTGCACCACGACGGCGATCGAGGCCAACCCAGACCGAGCGGCCAGGATCGCCCGCAACGCGACCCGCCTCGGCGTACCCGGCCTCACCGTCGTCGAGGGCCGCGCCCCCGATGCCCTGGCCGACCTCCCTGCCCCCGACGCGATCTTCATCGGCGGCGGCGCGACCCGCCCCGGCGTACTCGACACCTGCCTCGCCGCCCTCCGCCCCGGCGGCCGACTCGTGGTCCACGGCGTCACCCTGGAGACCGAGCAGGTCCTGGCGCGCCAGCACGCGGAGCGAGGCGGCGAGCTGACCCGGATCTCGGTGGAGTCCGTCGACTCGATCGGCACCTTCCGGGGCTGGGCACCCCAGCGCACGGTCGTCCAGTGGGCCTTCCGGCCCGCCGAGTAACAGTTCAGCTGCGGCGACCGACTCGCTCAGCGAAGGCGTCAAGCGCATCGACGACTTCATTGGCCAGCCACACACGGTTACGTTGGCCGCTGCCTACGCGAGTGAGGATCTTGGCATTCTCCAACTGCTCGACGGCCCGCTGAGCGGCAGACAGCGCCGTTCCTGTCGCGGCCTCGACGTAGGCAATGTTCACGGCTGGCTGGTTGAGCAAGTACGGAAGGAGTCGCTGTGCGGCCGACCCTCGCCGGGATGGCAGTCGCTCACCCCAGCCGTCGTACACGCGCTCCAGATCATCAACCAGGTGGCGGCCGTTGCTGACTGCACGGAACGAGGCGTTGACGAACTGCCGAACGATCGGCTCGACGTCCCCGCTGCGATAGTCGGTCAACGCCTGGAAGTACGCCGATGTATCGGTCAGCAGGCCAGCGGACACCGGCACGGTGAGGCGGCGTGTCACATCGGCATGGCGCAGCATCGCATGGACAAGGGTCCGACCGACGCGTCCGTTGCCATCGTTGAAAGGGTGGATCGTCTCGAACTGGGCGTGCGCGATCGCACACTGAACCAGGACCGGAAGATCGACCCTCCGTACGAAGGCGATCAAGTCCTCCATACACGCCGCTACCCGAGTGTGGTGGGGAGGAACGAAGGACGCAGTATGCGGGCTCGCCGCGGTGCTGCCGATCCATACCTGAGCCGTTCGGAAGCGACCAGGCGCGGCGTACTCATGTCCAGCGAGGAGCGCATCGTGGGCTGCCAGGATCGAGTCCACGCTGATGTCGTCAGCGAGTGCTACCGCCCGCTGCATCGCGGCGACGTTCGCCGTGACGAGCTGAGCATTCGGACCACTCTTCGCCTCGATCGAAGCGAGCGCCAAGGCCCTGGCACCGGCTGTGACGCCCTCGATCTGCGACGACGACGCCGACTCCGTCCGCAGGAGCACCGAGGCCAGCGGAGCCAGCTCTGTCGCGGCGTCCTGACCTTCGTCGTGCGAGCGTCGCTCGGTCAGCGCGGTGACCTCAGCATCGAAGCGAGTGATCTCGCGCACAGCGTCCTCAGCCTCAGCCTGGATCTCCGTACTGACCGCTGGTACCAGGCCTTCGATCCGAGCGGGGACGGCAGCCTCGTATGGGCCGCGCGCTGACATGCGCTGGCGTCGGGATGCGGAACGGTCTGGCTCGCCTTGCCAATCGCGCGACTCCATCTCGACGGCGAACTCTGTGCGAGAGTGGTTCACAGGCGCATCTTACACCACTTTATTGAGCTAAGTTGGTATATGGGCGCTCGTCGTACCTGAGAACAATGTCTTTCAGCTCACCCAAGATGTCGATCCGGTAGGTGGCCTTCGAGAAGTCCTGAGTCGCGGTGAAGCCGTTGCGAACGACCGCACAGTCGATTCCCGCGGCGACCGCTGAGGCGAGACCGCGGGAGGAGTCCTCGACGACTAGGGTCTCCTCCCCGGTGGCACCGAACCGTTTCAACCCGGTCAGGTACGGCTCCGGGTGCGGTTTGGAGCGCTCGTAGTCCTCGCGAACGAGGACGAAGTCCATGAAGCTCCTGATCTGCCGATGCTCATGGATGAGCTCGAAGTCCACCCGCTTCGCGGTCGTCACGATGGCCATCCGGACGTACTGGGACAGCTCGGCAAGAACTTCGAGGACTCCGTCGATCTCGATCGCCTCGGTCCGCAGATACTCCTGGTAGTAGGCGTCCCGCGCTTCACGCTGCCGGCTGATGACCCGCTCGTCGATGCCGGCCTCCCGGGCCTGGACCCAGGTGCCCATCCCCTGGCTCATGTCCTGGAGGTACCGGTCCTTGTCCAGGGTCACGCCGATGTCCGCCAACGCACGCCTGCCGGCCTGGAAGTACCAGGGCTCTGTGTCCACCAGGACGCCGTCGTGGTCGAAGAGGATGTACTTCTTCACGCGCCGATCCTTCCTGATCGTCCAAGCCGCGCGTACGCCGGCGCGATCAGTTGGCGAGGTCGCGCCGCCAGCGCGGGGTCGTCGACTCAAGCGCCGCGAGCAGGCCGACGGTCTCTGACGGGTCGCTGAGGCGGTCGCCGAACATCTCTTTGATGCGCCTGAGCCGGTGCCGCACCGTCTGCTCGTGGACCATGAGGTGCTCGGCGACGACGGGGGCGCTGGGGCGGGTACGTAGCCAGACCAACATGGTCTCGGCGAGCGCCAGGCGCCGTTTCGGGGTCTCCTCCATGAGCGGCGCCAGCAGCTGTTCGTCTGCGAAGCGGCGCAGCATCGGGTCGGCGTGCAGGCACAGCTCCGACTGGTGGGCGGCGCACCACACGATGCCGTCCGCAGGGGCGCGGATGACCTGCTCGGCGACCAGGGCTAGGGCCCGCATGCCCCACCGAACAGCGTGGTGGGTGTCGTCGAGTCGTACCTCCCAGGTGACCGCGACCGGGCGGCTCGTCTCAGCGACGACCGCCTTGGCCCGAAGGTGCACCTCGCCCGAGGCCCCGATCACGACTATGGCACCTTCGCTCGAACCGACGAGCAGACGTGCCGCGGGCGCGCCGAGGTGGGCGGAGACCGGTCCACCCGGAATCACCGCCACGGCCACCCGATCGGTGATGGCCCAGCCGGCACGGCCGGCCAGAGCACGTAGGTCGCCCGCTCGTACGTCGCCGACGAGCGCCGCGAAGAGCGGCAGCCGGGGATCGATCGGCGGAGCAGGCTCGGCGAATCCTCGCATCGCGTGTTCGAGGAGCTGGTGCTGATAGTCCATGAGTGCCTCGGCGAGGTAGCTCACCGACGCCAGGGGCAGCTCCAGCTCGCCGGCGATCTTCGACATCTCCTGCCAGAACTCCTGCGTCGCGATGTGGTGTGCCGCTCGCATCGCATCGAGGTTGTGGCCGGCTCTTCCCTCCAGGCTGCCCAGACGTCGATAGATGTGGGCCACGGTCGCCCCACGTACGGGTGCACCGGCCATCGCGTCGACGAACAGGGAGACCGCCTCGCCGAGTGCCTCCTCGATGACGTCGTGCACCCGTGGATCGCTGAACGCGGCCACCTCGCGGCAGATGCGTCCGGCGATGCGGCGAGACAGGTCACGGGCCCGGGGCCGGTATGCCACCACGATCTCCCGAGCGATCGCGTCGGGCGGCGGCGAAAGGTCGATTCGCAGCATCGGGCGGGGCCTTCTCGGGATCGTGCCCGTGAACGTATCCGTAGTCGGTCGTGTCCTCGTCGTCACGCAACTCTCCTCCGCACTCGTCCCCCGCTGCGCTGCGACCTGGGGAGCCGCGCGAAGGACGACATCCCCTGCAGTGAAGGGCTCGGCCGGCCCCCGCGTCCAGCGCCGCAGAGGCTCGCGCCCGGATAACCCTGAAAAGTTGTGACGACCCTCACAACTTTTCCGTGCTGGGTCGAAGTTGTCACCAACCTGACAGTTTTGGCGGGATCCCCGACCTCGCGGCGGCATCGCGGTTGCCAGCCCTCGGCAGCGGCCACGTCAATGGGTGGCGTCATCCATCCCGGACCGCAAGGGGAAAACGTGAGAACCAAGCCTCCACCCCGTCACCGCACGTGGGTCGCCACGGCATTCGCCGCGCTCGTGGCCACCGCGCTGCTCACGGGGGCACCCGCTGCCCAAGCCGCCAACCCGACCCTCGAGATCGACTACGACGCCGTCGGTACGACGCACATCGGTGCGCAGGTCGACTCGTCGATGGCCTTGGGGCCCTCAGTGCTCGAGTCGACCCTCGACGTCACCAACGGCCACATCGTCGGGGGATCCCTCGATATCCCGACACAGACGATGAGCTTCGACATCTTCGGGATCCCGGCCCGGGCCAAGGTCACCATGACCCAGGTCGGGCCCCTGACCGGAGCCATCGTGCCCACCAGCCAGCTGGGCAAGTCGACGCTCACCTCGACGGTCGCCTACGACATCCAGCTGAGCGACGTCGAGGCCAAGGTGTTCGGCATCTGGTGGCCATTGGCTGTCGGCAGCCGCTGCCACACCGCCGAACCGGTCACCATCACCGCCAGCACTCCTGAGGGTGAGTTCTTCACCGTCAACGGCGGCGGCAGGGTCACCTCCACCTACACGATCGGGAGCTTCACCGGGTGTGCCGTTCTGAACTTCTTCGACATCCCCGGCTTCTTCCCGTGGTTCGGCTCCATCCCGATCAACACCCTGGTGCCGGGCACCGACAACACCCTCGAGCTGCAGCTCTCCAACCCCCGCGCGGGCACCGCCTGATCCGCTCGGGATCAACCCACCACAAAGGAGAAATGTCATGAAGAACCTCACCAGCCGCGTGTTCACCGGTCTCGCTGCCGGAGCGCTCGCTGTCGGGACCGTCGCTGCCATGTCAGCGCCCGCCCAGGCCGCCGCCGCCGACTACACCCCGGTCGGGGGACCCGGCGTCACCTTCACCGGCAGCGACGTGTCCTTCACCGCGGTCGAGGCCGACCAGACGCTGACCTGCGAGCAGTTCGACCTGACCGGAACCATCACCAATCCCGGCGTGAGCAGGGCGTTCGGGACGGAGGCCGGCTCGCTGACCGACCTCGTGTCCAGCGGCTGCACCAACCCGACCGCAGGTGACACCACGGTCGACCCGACCGGCACCTGGGGCGTGACGATCACCGGAGCCGAGTCGGGCTCCGCCTCGCCCGCCAAGCTCACCAACGTGACCGCGTTCGTCGAGGCGGCCGGCTGCTCGTTCAACGTCGCGGGCGAGGTGACCGGCACCTACAACGACTCCACCGGGGACTTCGTGCCCTCGGGGTCGACGCTGATCATCGACGACGTCCCGTCGGGCTTCCTGTGCCCGATCCTCGGCCTCGCACAGGGTCAGGACATCACCGTGGCCGGTTCCTGGAACGCCGCCGGTCTGACGATCACCAACCCGTGATCGACCAACGCTGACCGATCCATCCAGGGGTCTGTGTCGATGGCCGACGGCCATCGACACGGACCCCTTCCCATGGCCGCTCGGGAGGACATTTCGTAATCGTCCGAGCGATCAGTCGAGCGAACTTGTCACCCGCGTGACAAGTTTCGCCGGCGCCGAGACCATCGATCAGCCGACCTGTGGCACTCGCCACATCGGCCGTCTTAACTGATGACGGACACCCGTACGGTCCTCGCAGGACCCGACCACCTGAGGAACTCTTCATGCCCATCCCTCGCCCCCGTGCCGGAGCACGCACCGGTCGAGTTGCTGTCGGCGTCCTCCTGCTGGCCGCCACGTTCCTGGCCCTCCCCACCGGTCCGGCCACCGGGGATCCCGAGGTCGATCCTCCGAGCGCCTCTCAGAGCAGCGTGAAAGCACCGACGCCGGACCTGCAGGCGTTGATCGCTGACGACCCGGCCGAGGGCCTGCCGGGGTTCGACGACCTTCCCCCGAGCCGATCGATCAGCCAGACCGAAGGCATCGTCACCAATTCGCAGCACGCAGTCGCACGGCGCTCGAAGATGTCCATCACCTCGCAGCAGATCTGGGGTGGCTTGTACTTCGGGGAACTCAACGACCCGATCGAGAACCCGACAAAATACACGACCAACTGCACGACCAGAGTTCGCTGCGTACCAGACCCCTTCTATCAGCCGTCGTGTGCAACCGATGACCCGGCGACCCAATGGATGACCAACTACTTTCGCACGCCGTTGTATCCGTTCAAACCTCTCGAAGGCGGCGGCGCAGAGGTGGGAATCCTCACCGAGGACCAGATCAATCTGATCGCCTTCGGGACCATCCCGGCCACCGCGACGCTGACGATCGCTGTACCGCGAGTCAGCGGGAAGGTCCAACCGCTGATGACCCACGCGTGGGCCCGCAAGGTGCGGGGATGTGTGCCTCCGCCCAGCGAGCTTCCCAAGACATCTACGCTGGTGGAGGGAAAGGTCACCCTCCAGCTCAGCGACCTTGAGGTCGATGGCGTACCGGTCGAACTCGGCCCCAACTGCCGGACGAACCAGCCGGCCGATCTTAGACTTTGGGGAGAAGGTGACGCTGCCTCTGGTGGCTACTCCCCCGGCAGCGGCGGCAAGTTGGGAGCGTTCGACGGACTGCATCCAGGGTCACGAGGCCCGTTGAACGACCCCTACTACTTCCAAGACAACGGTCGCACCATCCCCGCGTCCACGGGTATCGATATTCCGCCCTTCTCCAACTGTGGCACCAGCGGCGACGATCTCAGTCCGTTGGTGAGCGCGATGGCTTCGGGTCCGAACAATCCGGTGCGCGCAGTCCAAGGCGGTCTGATCGCCTGGGGCCGGATTCCTCTGGAAGAACCCAGCAAGTGCGGCGGAACGCCGACCCGCCCCGTGTGCCCACTGCCCGGGCCGGAGGTGCCGCCGATGCCGCCGCTGCCGGACGGCGAGGGTCAGTGACCGATCAAGGTGCCGCCGCTGCGTACCTCTCCTCATGGATCACCGAGGAGAGCGCGGAGCGGTGGCGCCAGCCGAAGCGCTCCAGGTCGGGGACCTCGGGTACGCCAGCGACCTGACCGACGCAGAGCCAGGCGACGGGACGTACGTGGTCGGGCAGGCCGACCAAGGAGCGCAGGAACTCCTCGCGGTAGAAGCTGACCCAGCCGACGCCGAGGCCCTCGGCGGTGGCGGCGAGCCAGAGGTTCTGGATGGCGAGGACAGTCGAGTAGAGGCCGGCGTCGGCGATCGCGTGGCGCCCGAGCACCTGGGACCCGCCGCGGGTCGGGTCGTAGCCGACGACCACGCCGAGCCCGGACTCGCAGATGCCCTCGATCTTGATCTTCGAGAAGGTCTCGGACCGCTCCCCCGCCAGTGAGGACGCGAAGACCTCTCGCTCGGTGGCGACGTGCTCGCGGAAGGCCGACAACCTCTCGGGCGAGCGCACCAGCACGAAGTCCCAGGGCTGGGTCATCCCGACGCTCGGGGCGGCGTGCGCGGCCGACAGCACCCGCTCCAGCACCTCGGGAGCGACCGGCTCACCGGTGAACTCCGCGCGCGTGTCCCGGCGGCGGTTGATGGCGTCGTAGAGGTCCATCAGGCACGCTCCCTGGCTGCGTCGTAGAGGAACGACTCGCCTCCGTCACGGGCCAGCGCGGGCCCGGCGAGGATCACGGCCGCCTGTCGCAGGCCGGCGTCCTCGACCGCGTCGGCGATCGTCGAGACGGTCCCGCGCAGCACCAGCTCGTCGGGCTGGCTGGCGCGGTAGACGACCACGGCCGGGCACTGCGGACCGTAGTAGGGCAGCAGCTCGGCCATCAGCTCGCGGGTGCGCCGGATCGCCAGGTGGAGAACGAGCGTGGCCCCGGTGGCGGCGTACGCGGCCAGCGACTCCCCCTCCGGCATGGCGGTCGACCGGGCCTGCGTCCGGGTGAGCACGACCGACTGCGCCACCAGCGGCACGGTCAGCTCCCTGCCGACGAGCGCGGCTGCCGCGGCGTACGCGGGCACTCCCGGCGTGACGTCCCAGGGCACCTGGGCGGCATCGAGCCGCCGGGTCTGCTCCGCGACCGCCGAGTAGACCGACGGGTCGCCGGAGACGAGGCGTACGACCTGCTTGCCGCCCTGGTGCGCAGCGACGATCTCGCCGACGATCTGGTCCAGATCGAGCTTCTGGGTGTCGACCAACTCGGCCTCGGGGCTGCAGTGCGCCAGCACCTCGGGGGCCAGGTAGGTGCCGGGGTAGAGCACCACGTCGGCGGCCTCGAGCAGCCTCGTCGCGCGTACGGTCAGCAGGTCGGCCGCGCCGGGGCCGGCGCCGACGAAATGAACGGTCTGCTGGGTGGTCACTGCACGTACCTCGGCGTCCAGACCTGCCCGGCCGCGGTCGCACGCGTCGAGCTCGCGCCCACGATGACCAGGCACTTCATGTCGATAGTCGCTGGGTCGAGGTCACCCAGAGTGGTCACGGTCAGCGACTCCTCGGCCCGCCCGACGTCGCGTCCGACGACGACCACGGTGTCCGGCTTGCGCTGCTCCAGGAGTACGTCGCGAGCAAGACCGATCTGCTCGGTGCGCGAGCGCGAGGCCGGGTTGTAGATGGCCAGCACGAGATCGGCGGCCGCGATCGCGCGCAGCCGGTCCTCGACGACCGACCACGGCTTGAGCCGGTCGGAGAGGGACATCACCGCGAAGTCGGCCCCGACCGGGGCGCCCGCCCGCGCGGCCACCGCCTGGACGGCGCTGACCCCGGGCAGGACCCGGACGCGTACGCCTGCGTAGGCCGGATCCTCGGCAGCCTCGAAGACGGCTGACGCCATCCCGAAGACACCGGCGTCACCGCCGGAGACGACAGCGACCCGCTCCCCCGCGAGCGCCAGGTCCAGGGCGTGCCGTGCCCGGTCGACCTCGACCGTGTTGCCTGATGCGTGCCGCCGCAGCCCTTCGCGTTGCGGCACCCGGTTGACGTACGGCGCGTAGCCGACGACATGGCCGACCTCGGCCAGCGCCAAGCTCACCTCGGGTGTCAGCCACCCGTCCGGCCCCGGCCCGAGCCCGACGACGAGTACCTCCCCGGTGTCCCCGGAGGTCGAGCCCGTCGAGACGCCCCCGCGCGTCACCTCGACAGGCTCGACCGCGGGGAGCTCTTGCCGCAGCCGCGCCGCGGCAGGTCCTGGAGCCGAGTCCCCGGGCACCACGATGAGCGAGAAGTACGGCACGGAGGACGGGTCGACGTCGGCCACCGGCAGCCAGCGCTCCTCGGGCTGCGAGGCACGCTCGACGTACCAGGCACCGTCCAGCCGTCCGGCGGCCGCGAGCGCGGAACGGACCGCAGGGAAGGTCCGGCCGAGCTTCATGATGATCGCCGCCTCGGTGTCGGCCAGGCGACGGGCGAGCTCGGGCTCGGGCAGGGTCCCCGGGAGGACCGTGAGCACGTCGGTCTGGCGCACCAGCGGGGTGGAGACCGCGGCGGTGGCGGCCGCGAAGGCGGGGACGCCCGGCACCACCTCGGTCGCGTAGATCTCCTTGAACCGGTCGTGGAGATACATCGAGGAGCCGTAGAAGAGCGGGTCGCCCTCGGCGAGCAGAACCACGTCGCGACCGGCGTCGAGGTGAGCGGAGAGCCGGACCGCGCAGGACTCGTAGAACTCGGCCATCGCACCGACATAGCCGCCCGGGTGCGAGGTGGTCCCGGTGGTGACCGGGTAGCGCAGTTCCTCCTCCACCGCATCCACGGGGATCAGGGACGACGCGATCCGGCGAGCGTGCGACTGCTTGCGCACCCCGGCGTGGTAGGCGATCACGGGGGCCGCGCCGATCAGCCGGGCGGCCTTGAGGGTGATCAGCTCGGGATCGCCCGGACCGATGCCGACGACGGTGAACCGTCCGGGGGTGCTCATTCCTGCTCCTGGGCGAGTGCGTTGAGGGCGGAGGAGGTCATCGCGGAGCCGCCGCGGCGCCCCCGGACGGTGACGTAGGGGATGTCGATCCCGTGGTCGGCGGCGAACGAGGCGAGCGCCTCCTTGGACTCGGCCGCGCCGATGAAGCCGACCGGGCAGCCGACGATCGCAGCCGGTCGCGGACCGCCGTCGAGGATCATCTCGAGCAGGTGGAAGAGCGCCGTCGGGGCATTGCCGATGGCGACCACCGCGCCCTCGAGATAGGGCTCCCACAGGGACAGCGCCGCGGCGGTGCGGGTCGTTACCCACTCGCGCGCGAGCGCCGGGACCCGGTCGTCACCGAGCATGCAGAGCACCTCGTTGTCGCGCGGCAGCCGGCTGCGGGTGACCCCGGTGGCGACCATCGTCGCGTCGCACAGGATCGGCGCCCCGGCCTCCAGCGCGCCCCGCGCGGCCTTCACCAGTCCGGGGTGGATGACCAGGTCGGAGGCGAGATCGACCTGCCCGCTGCCATGGATCATCCGCACCGCGAGCCGCTCGGCGTCGGCCGGCACCGCGGAGAGGTCGGCCTCGCGCCGGATGGTGGCGAAGGAGTCGACGTAGATCGCCGGCCCCTGGTCGATGTAGTCGTAGCGCCGGGCAGGGCGCACTTGCGGCGAGGGCACGAGTACGCCGCGCCACGGTGTCACCACGACCGCCGGTGCCCGCTCCGCAAGCGCCGAGACGGCGGCCCGGTCTAGGGCTCCGTCCACCGCGGCGACGTGCTCGCCACCGGGCACCTGCCCGTAGCCGAGCTCCTCGGCCTCGGCAGGCACCCGAGCGTCAGCAGCGACCGGCTCGACCAGCGGGGCGTCGAGCTCGGCGACGTGCCAGGGCGCGGACGGCCCCTCGCCGCGTACGTCCAGGAAGCGCGAGGCGAGCGCGACCAGCCGGGACGCGGCCTCGGTGAGCGGCACGACGGGCCCCCAGGAGTCACCGACCCGGAGCTGACCCTCGGCGGCGGAGAGCGCCACCAGCCCGAGGTCGCACTCCCTCGAGACCAGGTCGCCGCGACCGTCGTCGAGCACGAAGAGGAACCGCCCCGGCAGCGCGGCCAGCCGCGGCGAGCCGCACAGCAGCCGGTCCAGCGACGCCGCGACGCCGCGCAGGTCGGCCCGGCCCCCGGCGAGCCCGGTCTGCGGGGAGACCATCACGTTGCGTACGAGCTCGTGGGTCTGCGCCGGCACCAGACCGGTCGCCTCCAGCGCGGTCAGCACCTCGGCCGGAAGGCCGCCGTCGACACTCGGCAGGCCGCGCACCTGCAGGTTGGCTCGACCGGTGAGATAGATCCGCCCGTCGCCATAGGTCTCCGCCACGGAGATCAGCGAGAGCAGCGCGGCGGACGAGACGGACCCGCCGATCAGGCGCAGCCGCACCAGCAGGCCGTCCTCGGCCGCCCACGGACGACCGACTCCGGGGCACCGGTCGGTTCGGACTCGCGACATCAGGACACCTGCTCTGCGTCATGTGCCCTTGCGCGGGGCACGTGGTGACCTGGCGGCGGGCGCCGCCAGAGCCAGCAGGTCTTCGGACTCGGAATCGATCGGAGCGGAGCGCCTTCCCGGAGCCAGGCTCCAGTGACTGCCCTCCCCGGAAGGAGTGCGTGCCCCGCCCGTCATCCTCACCGCTGCGCGTCAGTCCCGGACTTTCACCGGGTTCCCTGACCCCATCAGGCATGGAGTACGACTGGCAGGGCGAGACTACCTGGCATCGACGGCGAACGGTCAGCCAGCCTGGCTACGATCGGCGCGTGCGTGCCTTGGTGATGGACGAGATCGGTGGCCCCCTCGAGGTCCAGGAGGTGCCCGAACCGACCGCTCCCGACGGCGGCGTGGTCGTACGCGTCCTTGCGACCGGGATCTGCCGGAGCGACTGGCACGCGTGGGTCGGCCACGACGACATCGAGCTCCCCCACGTCCCGGGCCACGAGCTGGCCGGTGTCGTCCACGCCGTCGGCCACGGGGTGCGCGGCTGGAAGGTGGGCGACCGGGTCACCGTGCCGTTCGTCGAGGGCTGCGGTGCGTGCGAGTGGTGCCGCTCCGGCAACGCCCAGGTCTGCCCCGCCCAGGAGCAGCCTGGGTTCACCCACTGGGGCTCGTTCGCCGAGTACGCCGCACTCCATGCCGCCGACACCAACCTGGTCGCGATCCCCGACACGGTCTCGTACGAGGCCGCGGCAAGCCTCGGCTGCCGGTTCGCGACCTCCTACCGCGCGCTGACCGGCCGGGCGGGCGTTCGTGATGGCGAGTGGGTCACCGTCGTCGGCGCCGGAGGCGTCGGGCTGAGCGCGGTGATGATCGCCAAGGCCCTGGGCGCCTCGGTGATCGCCGTCGACCGCAACGCCGGCGCGCTCGAGGTCGCGACCGGGCTCGGAGCCGACCACGTCCTGGTCGCCGACGGCTCCGACATCGCCGCACAGGTCCACGAACTGACCGGTGGCGGCAGCCACGTCGCCCTCGACGCCGTCGGCAGCGAGCAGACCTGCGCGGACGCGATCTTCTCGCTCCGGCGCAGGGGTCGCCACGTACAGATCGGTCTGCTGCCCCCGGTAGCCGGTCATCCCCGCGTCCCGATGGCCCGCGCCATCGGGTGGGAGCTCGACCTCCTCGGCAGCCACGGCATGGCGGCCGCCGACTACCCGCAGATGATGGCGTTCATCGAGTCCGGCGCCCTGCGGCCTCAAGATCTGGTCGAGCGCGTCATCTCGTTGGAGGAGGTCGGCTCGGTGCTGCCCACCTTCGACATGGCCTCCCCGGCTGGGATGACGCTGGTCGACCCGCGACGCTAGTGGTCTGAGCGGGCGATTCTCGACATCGGCACCGCGTCGTCTCCGAGGCTCCCTGCCGCCTGCAGGCCCGCCCGGGTGGCGGCCAACTCCTCGCGTACGGCGGTGAGGTCCTCCCGCAACGAGGTGAGGATGGCCATCATCTCGGCGTCAGACTCCTCCTCGTGCTCGGCGAGGGTCTCGACGCTCTCCATGCCGGAGACGACCACGGCGAGGAAGAGGTTGAGGACGGCGAAGGTCATCACCAGGATGAAGACGACGAAGAAGATCCAGGCGGAGGGGTCCTCGGCCATCACTTCGCGGGCGATGTCGGGCCAGGCCTCCCCGGTCATGGTCTGGAACAGCGTGAACGCGCTGGTGCCGAGGTCGCCGAAGTACTCCGGCGCGATCGAGCCGTAGAGGTTGGTCGAGATGACCACCGCGACGTACATCATCAGCACCAGCAGCGCCGCGACCGAGCCCATCCCCGGCATCGCCGCGATCAGGCCGTCGACGACGCGACGCATGGACGGGACCGAGTTGACCAGGCGCAGCACGCGCAGGATCCGCAGTGCCCGCAGCACCGACATCGGTCCGGTCGCCGGCACCAGCGCGATCCCGACGATCACGGTGTCGAAGATGTTCCACGGGTCGCGGAAGAACTGCGGGCCGTACGCCACCAGCCGCAGCACCAGCTCGACGACGAAGACCCCGAGGAGCATGCTGTCGAGCAGCGCCAGCTCATGGGCGAGGTGTTCGGGGACCATCGTCTCCACACCGAGGACCACCGCGTTGAGGATGATCACCCCGATGATGATCTTCTGGAAGGTGTCGTTGTCGACCAGCGCGCGGATCCGGCCGCGCACCGAGATGTCTTCCGAACCCATGTTCGCTTCGTCCTCCTGTGACCCGTGACAGCGGCCGGAGCCTATCGGGCCGAGTCAGGTCTCAGGTTGTCGCCAGGTGCAGCGCGAGCCCGAGGCCGGCCAGACCGACCAGCCAGCGCAGCGGGCGCTCGGGGGCGACCCGGACGATCGCGGGCCCCAGGAAGCCGCCGATCACGGCTCCCGCTCCGAGGGCGATCGCGGCGGGCCAGTCCACGGGGGCGAAGAAGACGTACGCGATCGCCGCGGTGCCGTTGGCGACGCCGGTGGCGACGTTCTTGACCGCGTTGGTGATCGCCAGGGCCTCGGTGCGCTCGAGCACCAGGACGGCCAGCGCGATGATCCCGACGCCGGCGCCGAAGTAGCCGCCGTAGATGCCGAGCACGAACACGATGACGCCCCAGCCGAACCCGCGGGCCAAGGTCCGTCGCTCCTCGGCATCTGCTGGCGAGGCCTGCCGTGGCGGCCGCGCGGCGGCGCGGGCGGCTGCCCAGGACCGGATCCGGTCGCGGAGCAGCAGGAGCACCGCCCCGCCGCCCACGAGCCAGGGCACCACGGTCTCGAACGCCTCGGCAGGCGTGGTGAGCAGCAGGGCCGCGCCGACCGCGCCGCCGAGGAATGAGGCCAGGGCCAGCCAGGCGATCCTTCTGCCTTGGCCGCGCAGCTCGCGCCGCGAGCCGGCGACCGTGCCGCCGGTGACACCGAACATGGCCACCGTGTTGGTGACGTTGGCGACGACCGGCGGCAGCCCCGCGGCCAGCAGGGAGGGGTAGCTGACCAGCGAGGCCAGACCGGCCACCGAGCCGGTCAGTCCCGCACCGACACCGGCGAGCAGGAGCCAGGCGAGCTCGGCGCTCACCGGGCCGACACTCGCGCAGCCTCCGTGCTCACCGGACCAGGCACGGGCGCTTGGGGTCGAAGGTCCACCCCGGCACCAGGTACTGCATGGCGACGCCGTCGTCGCGTACGCCGAGCCCGTGCTCGAGGTAGAGCTCGTGCGCTGCCGCGACCCGGTCGCGGTCGAGCCGGATCCCGAGACCCGGGGCGGTCGGCACCGCGACGGCACCGTCGCGGATCTCCAGCGGCGACTCGGTCAGGCCCTGGCCGTCCTGCCAGATCCAGTGGGTGTCCAGCGCGGTGATCTCCCCCGGTGCGGCGGCACCGACATGGGTGAACATGGCCAGCGAGACGTCGAAGTGGTTGTTGGAGTGGGAGCCCCAGGTCAGCCCGAAGTCGTGGCACATCTGGGCGACGCGGACGGAGCCGGACATGGTCCAGAAGTGCGGGTCGGCCAGCGGGATGTCGACGGCGTTGGTGCGGATCGCGTGGGACATCTGGCGCCAGTCGGTGGCGATCATGTTGGTCGCGGTACGCAGCCCGGTGGCGCGCTTGAACTCGGCCATGATCTCGCGGCCCGAGTAGCCGCCCTCGGCGCCACAGGGGTCCTCGGCGTACGCGAGCACGTCGTCCTTGCCCTTGAGAAGCCGGACCGCGTCGGCGAGCAGCCAGCCGCCGTTGGGGTCCAGGGTGATCCGGGCGTCGGGGAAGCGCTCGTGGAGGGCGGTCACCGCGGCGACCTCCTCCTCACCGGCGAGGACGCCGCCCTTGAGCTTGAAGTCGGCGAAGCCGTAGCGGGCCTGGGCGGCCTCGGCGAGACGTACGACCGCCTCGGGGGTCAGCGCCACCTCTCGCCGGACGCGATCCCAGTCGTCCGTGGCATCCGACTCGCGCAGGTAGGGCAGGTCGGTCTTGTCGGGGTCACCGACGTAGAAGAGGTAGCCGAGCATCGGCACCGAGTCGCGCTGCTGCCCGTCGCCGAGCAGCTCGGCGACCGGCACACCCTGCTCCTGACCTGCGAGATCGAGGAGCGCGGACTCCAGCGCGGTGACGGCGTGGACGGTCGTACGCAGGTCGAAGGTCTGGGCTCCGCGGCCGCCGGCGTCGCGGTCGGCGAACCGCTCCGCGACCTGCCTCAGCAGGCTGCGGTAGCGGGTGACGGGCTGGCCGACGAGCAGCTCGGCGGCCTCTTCGATGGTGCGACGGATCGGCTCGCCGCCGGGGACCTCGCCGACACCCTCGCGACCCTCGGAGTCGGTGAGGATCGCGATGTTGCGGGTGAAGAACGGCGCGTGCGCGCCGCTGAGGTTGAGCAGCATCGAGTCGTGGCCCGCGACGGGGACGACCTCGATCTTGCCAATGGTGGACACAGTGGTCGTGTTGGTCATGGCAGCTGCAGCTCGCCGTCGATCCGGCGGGCGAGGTGCCACGGGTTGTCGTCGCGTACGGCCTCCGGGAGGATGGCGGCAGGTACGTCCTGGTAGGCGACCGGGCGCTGGAATCGCTCGATCGCGAGGCTGCCGACCGAGGTGGTGCGGGAGTCGGAGGTGGCCGGGTACGGGCCACCGTGGACCATCGCGTGGCCGACCTCGACGCCCGTGGGCCAGCCGTTGAAGAGGATCCGGCCGGCCTTGAGCTCGAGCGCGGAGACGACCTGGGCGGCCGCCTCGTTGTCTGCGTCGGTGGCGTGGACCGTCGCGGTGAGCTGGCCCTCGAGGGAATCCAGGCTGGGCAGCAGCTCCTCGACGGTGTCGTAGCGGACCACGACGCCGGAGGCGCCGAAGACCTCGTCGGTCACGCCGGCGAGACGGGCGGCCTCGACGATCTGGGGCGCGGGGGCGTCGGTGTCACCGGCGGTGCCCTCACCGACGACGGTCACACCGTCGGTGGCACGCAGGGCGGCGGTGCCCTTCTCGTAGGCGGCGGCGATGCCGGAGGTCAGCATGGTCGCGCCGACGGCCTCGGCCGTGGCCCGGCCGGCGGCGGCCAGGAAGGTGTCACCCGCCTCGCTCTTCGGGAGGAAGAGCAGGCCGGGGTTGGTGCAGAACTGGCCGGAGCCGAGGGTCAGCGAGCCGACGTACGCCTTGGCGAGCGCGTCGACGTCACCGTCGAGCGCCCCGGGGAGGACGACGACGGGGTTGATCGAGGACATCTCGGCGTAGACCGGGATCGGCTCGGGGCGGGCCGCCGCGGCCGCGACGATCGCCAGCCCGCCGCCGCGGGAGCCGGTGAAGCCGACGGCCTTGATCCGCGGGTCGACCACCAGGGCCTGGCCGAGCTCGATGCCGCCCTTGAAGTCGGTGTCGAGGAGGAAGGAGAAGGTGCCGGCGTGCAGCCCGGCCTTCTCGACCGCGCGGGTGATGGCCTGGGCGACCAGGTAGCCGGTGAGCGGGTGGGCAGGGTGGCCCTTGACCACCACGGGGCAGCCCGCGGCCAGCGCCGAGGCGGTGTCGCCGCCGGCGGTGGAGAAGGCGAGCGGGAAGTTGCTGGCGCCGAAGACCGCCACCGGGCCCAGCGCGATCTGGCGCTGACGGATGTCGGCCCGCGGGAGCGGGGTCCGGTCCGGGATGGCCGGGTCGATGCGTACGCCCAAGTGGTCACCGCGCCGCACGACGCCGGCGAACATCCGGAGCTGGCCGGTGGTGCGGCCGACCTCGCCGCTGATCCGGCCCTCGGGCAGGTGCGACTCGGCGACAGCGGCCTCGACGATCTCGGCGCGGGCCGCCTCGATCTCGGCGGCGACGGCTTCGAGGAAGTCCGCCCGGGCCTCGGGGGATGTGGCGCGGTAGCCGGCGAAGGCCTCGGCCGCGGCGCTGGTGGCGGCGGTGACGTCGGGCTGCTCGGAGTCGGCTCCGGCGATGATCGAGCGGTAGCTCATGTTCCCTTCCTATCGGGTCGGTCTCTCAGGGGCGGATCGGCGTCAGGAGATCCGGGCGATCAGTTCGCGCAGCTCGTCGATCTCGTCCTCGCGCAGGTCGGTCAGCGGCGGGCGGACCGGGCCGGCGGGCCGGCCGATCGCGGTCAGACCGCCCTTGACGATCGACACGGCGTAGCCGGCCGTGCGGTCGCGGATGTCGAGGTAGGGGATCACGAACTCGTTGAGACGACGGTAGACCTCGTCACGATCCTGGGCACGTACGGCCTCGTAGAACTCGACCGCCCACTTCGGCGCGAAGTTGAACAGCGCCGAGGAGTACGTGCTCACGCCGAGCTGGAGCAGCGGCAGTGCGTACGTCTCCGCCGTGGGCAGGCCACCGATGTAGATGAGCCGGTCGCCGACCCGGGCGTAGGTACGAGTCATCTGCTCGATGTTGCCGATGCCGTCCTTGAAGCCGATCAGGGTCGGGTTGCGCTCGGCGAGCTGGTCGACGGCCTCGTCGCGCAGCACCGCGTTGGCGCGGCTGTAGACGATCACGCCGAGCCCGGTCGCCTCGCAGACCCGGCTGGCATGCTCGACGAGCCCTGCCTGCCCGGCCTCGGTGAGGTACGGCGGCATCAGCAGGATCCCGTCGGCGCCCGCGGCCTCGGCCGCCTTCGCCTGCGCGACCGCGTTCGCCGTGCTGCCCGTCGCCGGCGCCAGCACCGGCACGGCCCCCGCGACCTCCTCGACCGCGGCACGCACGACCTGGTCGGTCTCCTCCGCATTCAGCGAGAAGCCCTCACCCGTGCCGCCCGCTGCGAAGAGCCCGGCCACCGGGTACTCGGCCAGCCAGCTCAGGTGCTTGCGGTAGCCCTCCTCGTCGACCTGGAGGTCCTCGGTGAAGTGGGTGACCGGGAACGAGAGAAGCCCGCTCTTGAGCTGGGCGGCCAGGTCGGTCGGGCTGTACTCGGTCACGAGTCACGTCCTTCAGATGTTGGGTTGCTGAGGGGGAAGGTGGTGACCATCACGTTATGAACGTTCGATGATGCTTGTCCAAGCCCGAATTTGAATCTCTTGATGCCTTAGACGCATTGCAGACAGACGGGTTCTTCGGGGCTGGCGGGCCGCCGACCCGTTCTTGGAGGGTCTTCTCGATCTGGACCGGCGTCAAGGACGCCCTTCGGGCGCCGGCTTCGCCGGCCGCTTCGCGGTCCTGGACTCCGGACCAGATCGAGAAAAGATTTGGCTGGCTATCGGGGCGGCGGCCCGGGTGTGGCGCGGAGAGATTCGTACGCGTTGAGGTTGGCGTTGAGGGGCGTGAGGGTGGCCCTTCGGGCCACTTACCATCCACAGATGCTAGGTCGTTCGCTCACCGCGAAAACGATGGTTGACCTGGGAAAATAGATGGCCAAGGACGGGCTGGAAGCGTAGAATCAGACTCATCACAGCACACCTCTGAAGGGGAAGATGGCGATGAGTCTCGGCCGCTCGATCGACCACTGGGGCACCAACCCCGGCGACGCGATCGACGCCGCCTTGGAGGCCATCGAGACCGCCCTCCAAGACCTCCTGGCCACCGATCCCACCTACTGGCGCACTGGGCAGAAGAAAGACCTGCTGGAACGGTTGGAGAAGCTCCAGGCCCAACAAGCCGCGTTGAAACTCCGGGTGCTCGCGTCTGCTGGTGACATCGCTGAGGAGACCGGTGCCAAGGACGCCTCCGGGTGGATGCGGACCGACCTCCTCGTCGACAAGGCAGTTGCCCGCTCCCAGATCAAGCTCGCAACCGGTGTCGCGAAGTACGACCTCGTCGCCGCCGGCCTCGCTGAGGGTGTCGTGTCCCAGGACAAGGCACGGGTGATCACCCAAGCCCTCGACCAGATCGAGAACGACCCCGCCGCCAGCGACGAAGACCTGGTCCTGGCCGAGAAGCTCCTGGTCGACTACGCCACCAGCCTCACCGCGAACGAACTGAAGATCGTCGGACGACGGATCCTGACCGAGATCGACCCCGAACGATTCGAAGCCGCCGAAGCCAAAGCCCTCCAACGAGAAGAAGAGCACGCCCAACGGCGCACCTTCTTCTCCTCCCACGACAACGGCGACGGCACCATCGACATCCACGCCCGCGTATCCCGTGCCGTCGGGATGAGGCTCCGCACCCAGTTGGACTCACTGGCCCAGCCTAGGAAGCTCTCGGCCGAGAACCGCGGCCGCAAGGCCCCCTACGACCGGCTGCTGGGTCAGGCCTTCGCCCGGGTGGTCGAGACCTACGACGTCGACCAGCTCCCCAGGCACGGTGGCCACGGCACCACGGTGTTCGTCACGATGAGCGTCGATGACCTCCGCAAGGACCTCGGCACCGCAGCCCTCGGGTTCGCCGGAGAGCAGATCACCGCCGCCGAAGCCCGACGGATGGCCTGCAACGCCGACCTCGTCCCGGTGGTGTTGGGCACCGACTCCGAGATCCTCGACTTCGGCCGCACCGCCCGGTTGGCGTACCCGATCCAACACCGAGCGCTGCGGTTGCGAGATAAGTGTTGCCAGGCCGAGGACTGCGACGCACCAGCCGCGTGGACCGAGGCTCATCATCTGAAACCGTGGTCCGAAGGCGGTCGAACCGATCTGGCGAACATGGTGCTTCTCTGCGCGAGCGATCATCGCCGGATCCACGACCCCAACTACGGGCATGAGCGGCTCCCGAGCGGGCGGATCCGGTTCACCCGGCGCACCTGAGCAGGCTGCTCCGGTAGCCGACCACACACGCATGCGACATGACACCTTGTGAAGCATTCACAAGGTGTCATCGTCTTGTAAAAGCACGAGCAGAAGCCTCCGCCGCCACGAGCGACCAGCCCGGACTCCCAAACCCGCACTCAACCAAAGGAATCCGCGCCAAACCCCGCGGCCCCGTACGACCTACCGACTCATCTCGATGATCGCATCGAGAACCCGGCGTACGACCGGACTGACAGACCCTCGCGCCCAGATCGCATGGAGCTCGACGGGACGCTCGGGGTCCTTGTCGAGACGGGTGTCGCCACCGCCGTGCTCGATGGGACGGAAGACGACGCCTCCGACGTGCAGCGAGCTGGCCGAGACCGGGACGAAGCCGACGCCACGCTCGGCGGAGACCAGGAGCATGGCGGTGAGGACCTGGTGCACACGCTGCTCGATGCGGGGGTGGGCGTTGGCCAGGAAGCGTACGGAGAGCTCGTGGAAGTAGCGCGACTGCTGCGGGTGGTAGCCGATGACGGGTTGGCCCTCGAAGTCCTGCGGCGTCAGCGGCCGGTCGAGCTCGGCCAGCGGGTGGCCCTGCGGGAGTACGGCCATCAAGGGCTCCCGGGAGATGACCCTCGAGGAGAGCAGCTCGGTGTCGAAGGGTGGACGGGCCAGGCCGATGTCGATCTCGCCGTGGCGGATGCCGTCGACCTGGGCCAGGGTGACTCGCTCGGAGAGCCGCACCTCGACGTCGGGGAGCTCGACGGTGAGGCGGCGCAGCAAGGGTCCCAGGATCGAGATCGCGGAGACCGCGGTGAAGCCGAGCCGGACCACGCCGGCGGCGCCCGCGTCCACCCGACGGGCCAGGTCACCGGCGCTCTCGACCAGGTTGAGCATCCGGTATGCCTCGTCGAGGAAGGCCGCTCCGGCACCGGTGAGAGCGACCCGGCGGTTGTCCCGCTCGAGCAGCTGCGCGCCGACGGCCTTCTCCAGTTTCTGGATCTGTCGCGACAGTGGGGGCTGCGTCATCCGCAGCCGTTCGGCAGCCCGGCCGAAGTGAAGCTCCTCGGCGACCGCCACGAAAGAGCGCACCTGGTCGAGCGTGATCATCTGGCCAGAGTAGACCACGATGCACCAAGTGGAACACTCTATGCCGAAACGGGCTTGGACCGGTATCGCTAAGACTCTTAGTGTCGGTGGTCACACGACGTCGGGCCATCCCCTGCCCCAACCAGCCCGGCCACCAGGACCTAGGAGCAACGATGCGTACCACCACCCACCTACTCGCCGCGACCGCCGGCGTCGCGGCCCTGGCCCTCTCCGCCTGCGGTGTCTCGAACACCACCGGAGGTAACGGAGACGGTGAGGAGTATCCCGCCGGCAACGTCGAGATGTACGTCGGTGCCTCGGCCGGCGGCTCCAGCGACCTGATCAGCCGGGCCGTCTCCAAGGGTCTCTCCGACGAGCTCGACGCCTCCTTCCCGGTGATCAACCTGGAGGGCGCCAACGGCGCGCTCGCCGCCAACAAGGTCGCCAAGGCCGAGCCCGACGGCCAGACCATCGCCATCCAGAATGCGTCGCTCTTCACCATCACGCCGCTGGCGGTCAGCGAGGACGAGGTCACCGACCTCGGCGACTTCGACGTCGTCCAGGGCGTCTCCCGCGACGACTACGTCATGGTCACCGGCCCGAAGAGCGGCTTCAAGACGCTCGACGACATCAAGGCCGCGAAGAAGAAGGTCACCTACGGCACCACCGGCGTCGGCACCGGTGCGCAGCTCTCCTGCGGCCTGACGTACGCCTCGGCCGGCGTCGACGCCGAGGCCGTGCCGTTCGACGGCGGCGCGCCGGCCCTGACCGCGGTGCTCGGCAACCAGGTCGACACCGCCTGCATCCAGGTCGGCGAGGCGATCGAGAACATCGAGTCCGGCAAGCTGACCCCGCTGAGCGTCTTCGGTCCCGAGCGGGTCGACTACCTGCCGGACGTCCCGACCGCCAAGGAGCAGGGTCTCGACGTCGAGGTCGCGCAGTACCGCTTCATGACCGTCCCCAAGGGCACCCCGGACGACGTCAAGGACGCCATCGCCGAGGCGATGCAGGCGACGTTCAAGACCGAGGAGTACCAGGCCTTCAACAAGCAGAACAGCCTCACCCCGATGGAGATCTCCGGCGACGAGGTGGTGACCCAGCTCGAGGAGGACAAGAAGCGGTACGCCGACCTGGTCGAGCAGTACGGTCTCAACCTCGGCGCGAGCTGACCCGCCCCACACGACGAAGGCATGACGATGAGCGACGAACGTACCCCCTCTCCTGACCAGGACATCCTGGCCGAGATCCAAGCCGAGGTGGCCCATGAGCTGGAGGAGGAACGACCTCCGGCCGGCGGACCGGTCTACCAGGTGGTGGGTGCGCTCGTCGCTCTCGTCGTCGGCATCGGCGGCGCGGTCCTCTCCTACGGCTACGGCCTGGGTTCGCTGCGCCAGCCCGGGCCCGGCCTGTGGCCGTTCGTGGTCAGCATCGCCATCACCCTGATGTCCGTGGCGCTGCTCGTCGTCGGCCGCAAGCTGACCGACAGCGAGAAGTTCACCCGCTCCAGCATCCTCCCCGCGGTCGGCCTGGTCACCTTCATCGTGCTGGCCCTGCTGATGCCCGTGATCGGCTTCGAGATCCCCTCGCTGCTGCTGTGCGTCGTCTGGCTGAGGTTCCTCGGCGGCGAGTCCTGGCGCAGCACGATCATCACCTCGGTCGCCACGGTCGCCGCGTTCTACTTCCTGTTCCTCTACGGGCTGCGCATCCCGCTGCCCCACCTGTTCTGAGCGGAGCCCCCAGTGGACGTCAACGCATTCCTCGACGGCTTCGGGCTCGTCACCGAACCGCAGAACCTGCTCTACTGCCTGATCGGCGTGCTCATCGGCATGCTGATCGGCGTACTCCCCGGCCTCGGGCCGGCGGCCACGATCGCCATCCTGCTGCCGATCACCTACAGCATCGACCCGGTCTCCGCGATCATCATGCTGGCGGGCATCTACTACGGCGCCCAGTACGGCGGCACGATCACCTCGGTGCTGCTCCGGCTGCCGGGTGAGGCCTCATCGGTCGTCACCGTCTTCGACGGCTTCGCCCTCGCCAAGCAGGGAAAGGCCGGCACCGCCCTCGGCATCGCCGCGATCGGCTCCTTCGTCGGCGCGACCGTCTCCATCCTCGGCCTGACCCTGGTGGCCCCGCTGATCGCCGGCTGGGCGCTCAACTTCGGCGACCCGGAGTACGCGGCCCTGGCCCTGCTGGGCGTCCTGCTGGTCGCCACCATCGGCAACGGCAACAAGCTCAAGGCCATGATCGCCGCCGCGTTCGGCCTCCTGCTGGCCACCATCGGCCGCGACAGCTTCAGCGGCGCCGAGCGCTTCACCTTCGGCAGCCTGCAGCTCACCGAGGGCATCGACTTCGTGGTCGTCGCGATGGGTCTCTTCGGCGTCGGCGAGATCCTCTACAACCTCGAGGAGCGGCACGGGAAGCCCCACGTACCCGCCGCCGTGGCCAACATCTGGCCCTCCCGCAAGGACCTCAAGCAGTCCTCCGGCGCGATCGGCCGCGGCTCGGTGATCGGCTTCGTCCTGGGCGTGCTGCCCGGTGGCGGCGCGGTGATGGCCTCCCTGGCCGCGTACGCCACGGAGAAGCGGGTCTCGAAGCACCCCGAGCGCTTCGGGCGCGGTGCCATCGAGGGCGTCGCGGCTCCCGAGAGCGCCAACAACGCCGCCGCGACCTCCTCGTTCATCCCGCTGCTGACCCTCGGCATCCCGGCCAACGCGTCGATGGCGATGCTCTTCGGTGCCCTGCTCATCCTCGGCATCTCGCCGGGCCCGCAGCTGGTCGAGGAGCGCCCCGACCTGTTCTGGGGCGTCATCAACTCGATGTACATCGGCAACCTGATCCTGCTCGTCCTGAGCATCCCGCTGGTCGGCATCTTCGTACGCATCCTGCGGGTGCGCCCGGCGATCCTTGCCCCGATCACCGCACTGATCACGATCCTGGGCGTCTACACGATCAACAACTCCACCTTCGACATCTTCGTGATGATCGTCTTCGGCCTGATCGGCTACCTGATGAAGAAGGTCGGCTTCGAGCCCGGTCCGATGGTGCTCGCCTTCGTCCTCGGCTCGATCGTGGAGGACGGCGTACGCCGCTCGATGCTGATCTTCGACGGTGACCCGACCGGGTTCTTCACCCGCCCGATCTCGGGCACCATCCTGGCCGCCTTCTTCTTGGTCGCACTCTGGCCCGCCGCCAAGGCGATCCTGGGCCGGCGCAAGGCCGCCACCGTCGCCGAGGCCCCGGCCGAGCGTGACGACGCCGACACCCCGACCCGCTGAGAGAGGCACACACCATGACCATCCTGATCGGCTACGTACCCACACCGGTAGGTGAGGCGGCTCTCGAGGCCGGCCTGGCCGAGGCGGCTGCCCGCGGCGACGACGTCGTCATCGTCAACAGCCCGCGCCGCGGCGCCACCGTGGACGCCGACCTCGTCGATGAGGCCGCGGCCGCGAAGCTCGTCGCCCGCGCCGCCGAGGCCGGGGTGAGCGCCCGTGTCGACCACACCACGCACGGCGCCGACGTCGTGGAGACCTTCGACGGTCTGGTCGCCTCGACCGGCGCCCGGCTGATCGTGATCGGGCTGCGCCGCCGCTCGCCGGTCGGCAAGGCGCTGCTGGGCAGCGACGCCCAGCGCATCCTGCTCGACGCCGGTGTGCCTGTTCTCGCTGTGAAGCCGACCGCATGAGCGAGCGCCAGCGAGCGACGACAAGCCTCAGGCCGCCACGTCCGTATTCTTCGCATTGCCCTACGGAGGTGGCGGCATGAGCGCCGGCCCCAACGCAAGCCGCATCTCGAAGGTCGTCGTCACCCCGGTCGCGTTCGCCGACCCGCCGCTGCTCAACGTGGTCGGCGTGCACCAGCCGTGGGCGCTGCGCGCGATCGTCGAGCTCCACACCGACACCGGCCTGGTCGGCCTCGGCGAGACGTACGCCGACGAGACCCATCTCGCCCGGCTCGACGCCGTCGCTCAGGCGCTCCCGGGCGCCGACCCCTACGACACCCACGGCCTGCGACGGCTCGTCGTCGACGTACTCGGGAAGGAGACCGGCGGGGCGGGTGCCTCCTTCGGCGGCATGCTCGACGTCTCCTCCGCTGTCGACACCGTCTACTCCCCCTTCGAGGTCGCCTGCCTCGACCTGGTCGCCCGCGAGGCGGGCCGTCCGGTGAGCGACCTGCTCGGCGGCGCGGTGCGCGACCGGGTGCCGTTCAGCGGCTACATGTTCTACAAGTGGGCCGGTCACCCCGGCCAGCCTGACGACGAGTGGGGCGAGGCGCTGAACCCCGACCAGATCGTCGCGCAGGCGAAGCGGCTGATCGACGGCTGGGGCTTCGGCTCGCTGAAGCTGAAGGGCGGGGTCTTCCACCCCGACGAGGAGTGCGCCGCGATCGAGGCGCTGCGCGAGGCCTTCCCCGACCTGCCGCTGCGCCTGGACCCCAACGGCGCTTGGACGCCGGAGACCTCGGTCAAGGTCGCCGAGCGGCTGGCCGGCGTCGTGGAGTATCTCGAGGACCCCACTCCCGGGATCGAGGGGATGGCGCAGGTCTCGGCCCGCACCGACGTACCTCTGGCCACCAACATGTGCGTGATCGCCTTCGAGCACCTCAAGCCGGCGATCGCGGCCGACGCGGTCCAGATCGTGCTCTCCGACCATCACCTGTGGGGCGGGCTGCGCCAGTCGGCGCTGCTGGGCGGCATCACCGACACCTTCGGGCTGGGCCTGTCGATGCACAGCAACTCCCACCTGGGCGTCTCCCTGGCCGCGATGGTCCACCTGGCCGCAGCGACCCCCAACCTGACCTACGCCTGCGACACCCATTACCCCTGGAAGACCCAGGACGTCGTACGCCCCGGAGTGCTCGACTTCAGCGACGGCGCGATCACGGTGCCGACGGGTCCGGGCCTCGGCGTG
Organism: Nocardioides sp. NBC_00850; assembly: GCF_045207335.1. Lineage (NCBI taxonomy): Bacteria > Bacillati > Actinomycetota > Actinomycetes > Propionibacteriales > Nocardioidaceae > Nocardioides > Nocardioides sp. NBC_00850. The sequence continues at coordinate 2,518,276 of NZ_CP108845.1, read as the reverse complement.
GAGCTCGATCGCGACCTGCTCGGTGAGCTGCACGAGCAGTACCTCAGCTGCGGCGTGCGCCGCCGGGAGGACACCGTCTACATGCGTTCGTTCGAGCCGGACTTCACGCCGAACACCTCGCGCTGGTGACCTCGCGCTGGTGACGGATCAGGCGATACCTTCGGGGTATCGTCTGATGCGATAAGTGGCTTGGACACGAATCGCGCATCCTGACAGTCTCCTGTGACCGGGGCCACACTCGGCTCCGCCCTCGGACACGGCTGGCAGGAGCAGACACCGGTGACACAGACCGACTCGGGAAGGACCGGCACCGTCCCGGTCGTCGGATATGCCTACCCCTGGGACGTGATCGGCGATCCTGCGTTCGCCGATCACGCCCGTAGCCTCGGAGTCACGAAGGTCGCCCTCGCCGCGGCCTACCACACCACCCGCGCCGCGACCCCGCTCCACCCCGAGCACCGGATCGTCGAGGCTCGCAGCGCGGCGCTCTACCGCCCGGTGCGCGCCGAGGCCTGGGCCGGCGCCCGGCTGGTGCCACCCACGGCGACCTGGGTTGCCGCGGACGACCCCTACGGCGAAGCCGCCACCATCCTCGCCGAGGCGGGGTTCGAGGTCGCCGCCTGGATCGTGCTGACCCACTCCACGCTCCTCGGTGAGGCCAACCCGGACCTCGCCGTCGTCAACTGCTGGGGCGAGCCCTACCCCTACGCCCTGTGCGCCCGCCACGAGGACGTCCGCCGCTACGCGGAGACCCTGGCCGCCGAGGCCGTACGCGACACCCCGACCCGCACGGCCATCCTGGAGGCGTGCGGCCAGCTCGGCTTCGGCCACGGCGGGCACCACGAGAAGACCGACGGTGCCTACGACGCCGCCACTCAGCAGCTGCTCTCGATCTGCTGCTGCGCGGGCTGCCGCGAGGACTGGGCCGGCCGCGGGCTCGACGCCGAGGCCACGGTGGCAGCCCTGCGCGCCGCGACAGGTGCCGACGCTGCCGGCACGACGGTGGAGGCGACGACCCTGGACACGATCCTCGCCTCTCGCCACGCCGCGGCCGACGAGCTCCGCCACCGGGTGATCGCAGCCGTCCGCGAGGCCGCTCCCGACGTCGTCGAGATCGCCCTGCACGCCCAGCCCGACCCGTGGGCCACCGGAGCCAGCCCGGGCCTGACCCCGACCACGGCCGACGACGTCGACCTGGTCGTCTCCTTCTGCTGGCCGACCACCGAGGCCTCGGTGGAGACCGGGCGCCGACTCGTCGAGGCGGTCTCCGGAAAGGCAGCGGCCGCTGCGTACGTCACCGTTCTCCCGCCCACCACCGAGGACGCCTTCGGTGGCCATGTGCGGGCGCTGGTCGATGCCGGGATCGACCAGATCCACCTCTACCACCTCGGTCTGGCGGGTGCGGACAGGCAGCACCTGCTCGCCGAGGCGACCAAGGTCCCCACCACCGCCGCGACGAGGACGGAATGACGGTATGAACACCCGCAACGAGAACGGAACGCTCAAACGCGCCTGGCGCGCGGTCGACACGGTCTTCGAGGCCTTCTGCATCCTGTGCCTGGTCGCCACGCTGCTCATCGTGCTGTGGCAGGTGTTCAGCCGTGAGCTGCTGAACAACTCCCCCAGCTGGAGCGAGGAGACGGCCCGCATCCTGCTGGTCTGGATCGGCTTCCTCGGCGCCGCGATCGGCTTCCGCGAGGGCGCCCACATCGCGGTCACCTTCCTGGTGGACAAGTTCCCGGCGACGCTCCAGTCGGTGATCGACCGGTTCGTCCAGGTGCTGCTGCTCGGGTTCGGGCTCTTCCTGACCGTCCAGGGAACCCAGTTCGTCATCGACGCCCAGACGGCGACCCTGGCCGGCACCGGGCTCCCCCGCAGCGTCCTCTACCTCATGATGCCGGTCGCCGGCGTCATGATCATCCTCTACACCGTCCTCCAGGCCTTCGACATCAGTACCCAGCGGTACGCCGAGCCTGACGATGCAGCCGAGCTCGGCTGAGCCGCCGAAAGTCGAAGGACTCCCCCATGCCCATCGATCCGCTTGCCATCGCCATCCTGCTCGGCGGCTTCGCCGTCCTCGTCCTGCTCCGTGTCCCGGTCGCCCTGGCGCTCGCCCTGGCCGCCATCTTCGAGGCCCTCTACATCGGCCTCCCGCTGACCACCGTCGGCCAGCGGATGGTCGCCGGTCTCGACACCTTCGCCCTGCTGGCCATCCCGTTCTTCATCCTCGGCGGCGAGATCATGGGCACGGGCGGCATCTCCCGCCGCCTGATCGCCCTGGCCGGGCTGCTCGTCGGCTGGGTCCGCGGCGGCCTCGGGATGGTCAACATCGGCGCCAGCACCTTCTTCGGCGCCCTGTCCGGCTCCTCGGTCGCGGACGTCTCCGCGATCGGTTCGGTGACGATCCCGATGATGAAGAAGCGCGGCTACGACACCGACTACGCGGTCGCCGTCACCGTCTCCGGCGCCACCCAGGCGGTCATGATCCCGCCGAGCCACAACCTGATCATCTACTCGATGGCCGCGGGCGGCGTCTCGATCGGCGCCCTGTTCACCGCAGGCGTCGTCCCCGGCCTGCTGCTCGGTGCGTCGTTGATGGTGATGGCCTACATCGTGGCGGTCAAGCGCGGCTACCCGAAGGAGGAGCTGGTCCCGCTCAAGGACGTACCGAAGATCGTCGCCGAGGGCCTGCTCAGTCTGCTGATGCCGGTGATCATCCTGGGCGGCATCCTCAGCGGCATCTTCACCGCGACCGAGTCGGCGGCGATCGCCTGCCTGTACGCCTTCATCCTGACCTTCTTCGTCTACCGCGACCTGCCGCTCAAGGCGATGATCCCGATCCTGCAGAGCGCCCTGCGCACGCTCGGCGTGGTGCTGTTCATCATCGCGGCGGCGGGTGCCTTCGGCTACTTCCTGGCGTTCCTGCAGGTGCCGGCGCTGGCCACCGACGCCCTCCTCGGCATCTCCGACAACATCGTCGTGGTCCTGCTGCTGATCAACCTGCTGCTGCTCGTGCTCGGCGCGATCATGGACATGGCCCCGCTCATCGTGATCATGACGCCGATCCTGCTGCCGGTCGCCACCGGGCTCGGCATGGACCCGGTCCAGTTCGGGATCATGCTCGTCTTCAACCTCGCCATCGGCCTGATCACGCCGCCGGTCGGCAACGTCCTCTTCGTCGGCTGTGCCATCGGACGTACGTCCATCGAGAAGGTCATCAAGATGGTCGGCCTCTTCCTCATCCCGATGCTCATCGTCCTGCTGCTGATCACGTACGTCCCGTTCTTCTCGCTCGCCCTCCCCGATGCGCTCGGTCAGTGATTCCCTCTCTCGAAAGGAACTACCCGTGAACACCACATCCCCCAAGCCGGTCGCCCGGCGCTCCCTGTTCAAGGCAGGCGCCTTCGGTGCCGCAGCAGTCGCCGGCGGCCTGGCCCTCAGCGCGTGCGGCGGCGGGTCTCTCGCCGGCAGCGGCGGCGGAGGCGGCGACTCGTTGACCTTCAAGCTGGCCGAGACCCATCCCGACGACTATCCGACCACGCTGGGCGACAAGAAGTTCGCCGAGCTGGCCGAGAAGTACAGCGACGGCCGGATCAAGATCCAGGTCTACCCCAACGCCCAGCTCGGCGAGGAGTCCGACGCGATCGAGCAGGTACAGATGGGCTCGATCGAGATGACCCGGATCAGCTCGGCGCCCATGGGCGAGTTCGTGCCCGCGATGGGGCTGTTCAGCCTGCCGTACCTCTTCGACGACGCCGACCACCTGTGGCGCTTCCTCGAGAGCGAGAGCGGCAAGAAGCTGCTCGGCGAGGCCGACGGTGCCGGCTTCAAGGGTCTGGGCTACTTCGACCCCGGCGCCCGCAGCTTCTACACCTCGAAGAAGCCGGTCAAGGCGCCGGCGGACGTCAAGGGACTCAAGATCCGGGTCCAGGAGTCGCAGGTGCAGATCGACTTCATCAAGGCTCTCGGCGGCTCCCCCACCCCGATGGACTACGGCGAGGTCTACAGCTCGCTGCAGAGCGGGCTGCTCGACGGTGCCGAGAACAACGAGCCGTCCTACTACTCCGCCTCCCACTACGAGGTGGCGAAGAACTACACCCTCGACCGGCACATGCGCGTCGCCGAGGTGCTCCTCATCAACAAGGACACCTGGGACGGGCTCGACTCCAAGGACCAGGAGGCGCTCCAGAAGGCCGCCGACGAGGCCGCCCCGTTCCAGCGTGAGAAGTGGGACGCCCAGGTCGAGGCCGACCTGGAGAAGCTGCGCGGGGAGGGCGTCACGATCAACGAGATCAGCGACCTCGCCCCGTGGCGCGAGGCCACCAAGTCCGTCATCGACAAGCACGGCGCCGACCTTGGTGAGTACATCACCGCCGTCGAGGAGCTGCGTACCGCATGACCCAGACTGTCCTGATCACCGGAGCCAACGGCGGCGTGGGGCGGCTGATGCGCACCCGCCTGGCCCGCGAGGGCCGGGTGCTTCGCCTCCTCGACGTCGTACGTCCCGAGGACCCCGCCGAGGGCGAGGCCGTCGAGGTCATCGAGGCGTCGGTGACCGACGAGGCGGCGATGCGCGCCGCCTCCGAGGGCGTGGAGGCGATCATCCATCTCGGCGGCATCAGCGTCGAGGCCCCGTGGAACGACATCCTCTCGGCCAACATCGACGGCACCCGGGTGGTCCTGGAGGCCGCCCGGGACGCCGGGGTGGCGCGGGTGGTGCTCGCCTCGAGCAACCACGCGGCCGGCTTCTACGACCTCGACGACGCACCCGCCGAGGGGCTGGCCGCCGACGCCTTCCCGCGGCCGGACACCTACTACGGGGTCAGCAAGGTCGCGATGGAGGCGCTCGGCAGCCTCTTCCACGACCGCTACGGCATCGACGTGACCGCGCTGCGGATCGGCTCGTGCTTCGAGAAGCCCTGGGACCGCCGCTCGCTGTGGACGTGGATGTCGCCCGACGACGGTGCCCGGCTCCTCGAGGCATGCCTGGCCACTCCCGAGCCGGGCTTCCGGGTGGTGTGGGGCATCTCCCGCAACACCCGGCGCTGGTGGTCGCTGGCCGAGGGTGAGGCGATCGGCTACCACCCGCAGGACGACTCCGAGATCTACGCCGCCGAGCTCCTCGGCGATGCGATCGACGACGGCCCGCAGGGGCCCGAGGAGCGGCTCGCGGGCGGGAAGTTCTGCTTCACTCCGCTCGGGGAGCACCAGAGGTAGCTCAGCTGCTCAGCAGGCGCCGACGGGTGCTGCCCAGATGCACCCGCATCGCCGCTCGGGCGGTGTCGGCGTCACCGGCGAGGATCGCGGACGCGATGTTGTCGTGCTCGCGCTGCACCCGCTCGACGTGGAGCGCGTCGCTGGGCGAGTAGGCGTCGCCGAGCCGGGTGCGGGGCAGCATGATCATCATCGGGCCCAGCGAGTCCATCAGGTCGAGGTAGAAGCGGTTGCCGGTCGCGGCCGCGACGGCGCGATGGAAGGCGAAGTCGGCCTCCACCGCTCCGTCGGGATGCACGGTGGCCAGCGCGGCGAGCGCATCCTCGATGGCCCGCGAGCCCTGCTCGTCGAGGTGGGCGGCGGCCAGGGACGCCGCCTCACACTCCACGCCGAGCCGGAAGTCGACCATGTCGAGCACGTCGTGCTGCGTACGGATCGCGGAGGACTCCAGCGCGAACGGCGAGGGCTCCGGCACCGCCAGGACGAAGGAGCCGCGCCCCTGGAAGGTCTCGACCAGACCCTCGGCACGCAGGCGGGTGACCGCCTCGCGCGCCACCGTCCGCGACACCCCGTAGGTGGCGACGAGGTCGGACTCCGAGGGCAGCTTCGCCCCCGGAGCGAGGTCCCCGGCCAGGATCTGGTCCTTGATCCCGGACACGACACGGTCGGCGAGGCCGGCGCTTATCGTCATGCCGTCGCCTCCGTTGGACAGAGGCAAGGATACGGACGCGACGGCCTGACCCTGATTGTCGCTCGCTGGCGCTCGCTCATGCCGAGAACTTAGCGCTCTCCACGGTGAGCTTGCGCATCTGGTCGCTGAGCGTGAAGCCGAGTCCCGGACGGTCCGGCACCCACATCTGGCCGTCGTGGATGTCGATGCGCTCCTCGAAGAGCGGGTTGAGCCACTCGAAGTGCTCGACCCACGGCTCGGTCGGGTAGGCCGCGGCCAGGTGCAGGTGGATCTCCATCGCGTAGTGCGGCGCGAGCGCCAGACCGGCGTGGGCGGCGAGGGTGGCGAACTTCAGGAACGGGGTGATCCCGCCGATGCGCGGCGCGTCGGGCTGCACGATACCGCGGTAGCCGGCGTCGATGAGGGCCATGTGCTCGGGCACCGAGGTCAGCATCTCCCCGGTGGCGATCGGAGTGTCGAACGTACGCGACAGGTCGGCGTGGCCGACCGCGTCCCAGGCGTCGAGCGGCTCTTCGATCCAGATCAGGTCGAACTGCTCGAGCTCACGGCACATCCGGCGGGCGCGGGCACGGTCCCACTGCTGGTTGGCGTCGACCATGAACGGGGTGTCGCCCAGGTGCTCGCGCAGGGCGGCGACGCGGCGCAGGTCCTCGGCCCAGTCGGGCTGGCCGACCTTGATCTTGATGCCGCCGATGCCGGCCTCGAGCGAGGCGGTGGCCTTCTCCTTGATCTCCTCGACGCTCGCCTGGAGGAAGCCGCCGGAGGTGTTGTAGACGCGGCAGGAGTCACGGTGGGCGCCGAGCAGCTTGGCCAGGGGCAGGCCGGCGCGGCGCGCCTTGAGGTCGTAGAGCGCCACGTCGAGGGCGGCCACGGCCTGGGTCGCCACACCGCTGCGGCCGACGGAGGCGCCGGCCCACATCAGCGACTCGTAGATCTTGGCGATGTCGGAGGGGTCCTGGCCGATGGCTACCTGGGCGATCTCCTTGAGGTGGGCGTACTGCGCCGGGCCACCGGCGCGCTTGGAGTAGCTGAAGCCCATGCCCTCGAAGCCCTGCTCGGTGGTCACCTCGACGAAGAGCAGCACGGTCTCGGTGAGCGGCTTCTGCCGCCCGGTGAGCACCTTGGCGTCACTGACCGGGTTCTCGAGCGGGAGGACGACGTGGGAGAGGGTCAGTGAGGTGATGCGGTCGGCGGCCATGGCGGGATGCTCCTCGATGGGCTAAGTTGTATGACAAGTTCAGAACTTATCCGATGAGTGGTGAGGAGTCCAGAGCGTGGCCGCCGATTCTCAGGTTGTCCGGCAAGTCGTCCGGCAGGTCCCCCGATGGCGCGATCTCGCGCCCTTCCTGCGACCGCGGCCGTTCCGCTGGCGGGCGGCCGACCGCCGGCTGGCCCGCTGCCTCAGCGTCGACGACCTGGAGCGGGCCGCGCGCCGGCGGGTGCCGACGGCGGTCTGGGACTACGTCTACGGCGGCTCGGACGGCGAGCACGCGATGCGCCGGAACCGGGCGGCCTTCGACCGCGTGGAGCTGCGGCCCACGGCCTTCGGTCAGATGGGTGAGCCGGAGGTGCGTACCTCGATCCTCGGGCGGCCCGCGGCGGCACCCATCGTGCTGGCCCCGACGGGCTACACCCGGCTCAGCCACCACACCGGGGAGCGGGCGGTCGCCGCGGCGGCCGCCGCGGCCGGGCTGCCCTACACGCTCTCGACGTACGCGACGACCTCGATCACCGACGTCGCCGACGCGGCTCCGCAGGGGCGCAACTGGTTCCAGGTCTACCTGATGAAGGACCGGGCGGTGACCCTGGACCACATCACCGAGGCGGCCTCGCAGGGTTATGAGGCGCTGATGCTGACCATCGACACGACAGTGACGGGCATGAAGCGCAAGGACAAGCTCAACGGGTTCGCGATCCCGCCCCAGCTGAGCCTGCGTACGTTCGCGGACATGGCCCGCCATCCCGGCTGGGTCGCCAACATCCTGACCACCGAGCCGCTGCGGTTCGCGACCTTCCCCGAGGGGTCGCACCACGGCCGCTGGGGCATGTCCAACGAGCTGCGTGAGCAGGCGATCCGGCCCTCGGACATCGGCTGGCTCAAGGAGCACTGGGACGGCCCGGTGGTGGTCAAGGGCGTGCTCTCGGTCGCCGACGCGGTGGCCGCCGTCGACGCCGGCGCCGACGCGCTGGTGCTCTCCAACCACGGCGGCCGCCAGCTCGACCGCGCGCCGGTGCCGCTGGAGCTGCTGCCGGCGGTGGTCGACGCGGTCGGCGACCGGACCGAGGTGTACGTCGACTCCGGCGTCCGCTCCGGCGGCGACATCGCGGCGGCGCTCGGTCTCGGCGCCCGCGGCGTGGTGATCGGCCGGCCCTACCTCTACGGCCTGATGGTCGCCGGGCAGCAGGGCGTCGATGCCACCCTGTCGCTGCTGGTCGAGGAGCTGCGGCGGGCGATGTGCCTGCTCGGCACTCCCGACATCGCCTCGATCGGCCCCGAGCACGTCCGGCTGAGGTCGGCATGAACCTCGTTCACGACCTGCGCACCACCCTCGGCGAGAGCGCCGTGCTGACCGATCCGGCCGACATGGCGGCGTACGTCACCGACTGGACCGGCAGCTTCACCGGCACCGCCCTCGCGGTGGTGCGCCCGGCCTCGACCGAGCAGGTCGCGACAGCGATCCGGCTGTGCGCGGCGGCGGGCGTCGGGGTCGTCCCGCAGGGCGGCAACACCGGCCTCGTCGGTGGCGGCGTACCTGACTCCGGCGGCGACCAGGTGGTGCTCTCGCTCGGCCGGATGCGCCGCGTCCGGGAGGTGGACCCGGTCGCCGACACCCTCACCGTCGAGGCCGGCACCCCGCTGGCGACCGTCCAAGAGGCCGCCGCGGCCGCCGGGCGGCTCTTCCCGCTCTCCCTCGGCTCGGAGGGATCGTGCACCATCGGCGGCACGATCGCGACCAACGCCGGCGGCACCGCGGTGCTGCGCTACGGGATGATGCGCGAGCTGGTGCTCGGCCTCGAGGTCGTGCTCCCCGACGGCCGGGTCTGGGACGGGCTGCGGCCGCTGCGCAAGGACAACACCGGCTACGACCTCAAGCAGCTGTTCATCGGCTCCGAGGGCACTCTCGGCGTCGTCACCGCGGCGGTGCTGCGGCTGCTGCCGGCGACCCCGCGCCGGGCGACGGCGTTCGTGGCGCTCGAGTCGGTGGAGGCGGCCACCTCGCTCCTCCCCCTGCTCCGCGAGCACGGCGGCGGGCAGCTGACCACCTGGGAGCTGCTCGGACGCCAGGCCGTCGACCTGGTCCTCGCCCACCTGCCGGGCGTACGCGACCCGTTCGCGGACCGGCACGAGTGGTACGGCCTCGTCGAGCTCGCCGGCACGTCCGCCGACGTGGACGAGCGGCTCGAGGAGGCCCTCGCGGCCGCCGCCGAGCAGGGGCTGCTCCTCGACGCCGTGGTCGCCGGCAGCCCCACTCAGCGCGAGTCGCTGTGGGCGCTGAGAGAAGGCGTCTCGGAGGCGCAGAAGAGCGAGGGCGCGACCCTCAAGCACGACGTCACCCTGCCGATCACCTCCCTGTCCCGGTTCGTCGCCGAGGTCGGCCCGGCGCTGCTCGCGGCGCTGCCGGGGCTGCGGCTGGTGACGTACGGACACATCGGGGACGGCAACCTGCACTACAACATCTCCGCGCCCGTCGGCGACGACGCGGCGCTGAAGCGGGACGCCCCCACCTTGACCCGGATCGTCTACGACGCCGTCACGGCGCTCGGCGGCAGCATCTCCGCCGAGCACGGGATCGGCGCGCTCAAGCGGGATGCGGCCGCTGCGTACAAGACGGGTGTCGAGGTCGACCTCCTGCGAGCCGTCAAGCAGGCGATCGACCCCGACGGGGTCATGAACCCCCGGAAGGTGCTGTGACTCAGAGACCCTGGGCGACCCGGTAGAACACCTGGTTCCAGCGCACCTGGTCGGCGAAGCCGCGGCGGGTGGTGGACTCATCGATGACCAGCAGCTCGGTGCGGGCGATGTTGGCGAAGACCTCGAAGGCCTCAATCCCGGCGGCGGTCGACATCACCGTGTGGTGCGCGCCGCCGGCGGTCAGCCAGGCCTCGGCCGAGGTCGCGAAGTCGGGGCGCGGCGCCCAGACGGCGCGCGCGACCGGCAGGTTGGGCAGCGCCTGCGTCGGGGGGACGACGTCGACCACGTTGGCGGTGAGCCGGAAGCGGTCGCGCATGTCGGCCAGCGAGACGACCACGGCACCCTCGCCAGGGTCGGCGTCGAAGACCATCCGGACCGGGTCCTCGCGGTCGCCGATCCCGAGCGGGTGGATCTCGACGCGCGGGGTTGAGGTGGTCAGCGAGGGGCAGACCTCGAGCATGTGGGCACCGAGGATGACCTCCGCACCGGGGGTGAGGTCATAGGTGTAGTCCTCCATCAGGGAGGCACCACCGGGCAGCCCCTCCCCCATCACCTTCGCGGCCCGCACGAGCACGGCGGTCTTCCAGTCGCCCTCGGCACCGAAGCCGTAGCCCTTGCTCATCAGCCGCTGCACGGCGATGCCGGGGAGCTGGCGCAGGCCGCCGAGGTCCTCGAAGTTGGTGGTGAACGCCTTCGCGTCGCGCTCCACCAGGAACGCCTCCATGGCGATCTCCTGGCGAGCGGCGTAGCGCAGCGAGTCGTGGCACTCGCCGCCCTTGCGGAGCTCGGGGACCACGTCGTAGAGATCCTCGTATTCGGCGACGAGCGCGTCCACGGCGGCCTCGTCGACGGCCTCGACGGCCGCCACCAGGTCGTTGACGCCCCAGGTGTTGACCGAGACGCCGAAGCGCAGCTCGGCCTCGGTCTTGTCGCCCTCGGTGACCGCGACGTTGCGCATGTTGTCGCCGAAGCGAACCAGATTGAGCCCGTGGGTGGCAGCCCAGCCGGCGGCGCCGCGGACCCAGGTGCCGACGCGGCGGGTGACCGCCGGGTTCGAGACGTGGCCGACGACGGTGGTGCGGGCGACGCCGAGGCGGGTGGCGATGTAGGCGTACTCACGGTCGCCGTGGGCGGCCTGGTTGAGGTTCATGAAGTCCATGTCGATCTCTGACCAGGGGAGCTCGACGTTGGCCTGGGTGTGCAGGTGCAGGAGCGGCTTCTGGAGGGCGTCCAGACCGGAGATCCACATCTTGGCCGGGCTGAAGGTGTGCATCCAGGTGATGACACCGAGGACGTTGTCGTCGGAGTTGGCCTCCAGCATCGCGCGGCGGATCGACGCGGAGTCCTTCAGGACGGGCTTCCACACGACCTTCGCCGGTACGTCCGAGGAACCGTCGAGGGCGCGGGCGACCTCCTGGGACTGCTCGGCCACCTGACGAAGGGTCTCCTCGCCGTACAGGTCCTGGCTGCCGGTGAAGAACCAGACCTCGCGGTCTGCGTAGGGCTTGCTCATGTGGGGGTTCCTCTCAGTGCAGGCAGCTCAGTGCTGGCCGTAGACGTTCTGGTAGCGGTCGTAGAGCGAGTCGATGTGGCTCTGGTCGATCGGCAGGGGCTGGCCGAGCTGGCGCGCGATGTGCACGGTGCGAGCGACCTCCTCGCACATCACCGCGGCCTTGACCGCAGAGCGGCCGTCCTTGCCGATGGTGAAGGGACCGTGGTTCCGCATCAGCACTGCCGGGCTGCGCGACTCCCGCAGCGTCTCGACGATGCCGCGCCCGATCGAGTCGTCGCCGATGATCGCGAACGGGCCGACCGGGACCGGTCCGCCGAACTCGTCGGCCATCATCGTGAGCACGCAGGGGATCTCCTCCCCGCGGGCCGCCCAGGCGGTGGCGTAGGTGGAGTGGGTGTGGACGACTCCCCCGACCTCGGGCATGTTGGCATAGACGTACGCATGGGCGGCCGTGTCCGAGGACGGCGACCGCTCGCCCTCGACGAGGTTGCCGGCCAGGTCGCACACGACCATCGCCTCGGCGGTGATGTCCTCGTAGGCGACCCCGGAGGGCTTGATGACCAGCAGGTCATCACCGCCGGGGTTCGGCACGCGCTCGGAGACGTTGCCGGCGGTCCACACGACCAGCTCCCAGCGGGGCAGCTCGGCGTGCAGCGCGGCGACGCGCTCCTTGGCGGCGTCGACGGCGGTGCGAAGAGCGGCGGGGACGCCCGTCATCACTGGTCTCCTTCTTCAGCGTCTCGTGCGCTGTCTGCGGTGTCTGCGGTGGGGGCGAGCGAGGCCACGGCGGCGCGCTCGATGTCCAGGCCGGCCTCGTAGCGTTCGAGGTAGGTCCGGAACCCGGCGAGGTCGTCGGCGTCCGGCTCGACGACCTCGAGGTCGATGTCGCCGAAGACGCGCTCGGCGAGATAGGCACTCAGGCTGAGGTCGCCCTCGGCCTCGGCGGCCCGGGCGTACGCAGCCAGGACCGCGATCCCCCAGGCACCGCCCTCGCCGGCGGTGCGGCCGACCGCGACCGGGGCGCCGATGGCCGCGGCGAGCAGCCGCTGCGCGACGCCCGCGGTGCGGAACAGGCCGCCGTGGGCGAACATCGCGTCGATCTGGACACCCTGGTCGGCGAGTACGCGCATGCCGAGGGCGAGGGTGCCGAAGACGCCGTAGACCTGGGCGCGGGCGAACCCGGCGAGATCGAGTCGGCTGCCGGGGGTGCGTACGAACAGCGGACGGCCCTCGTCGAGGCCGGTGATCGGCTCGCCTGCCAGGTAGTTGTAGGCCAGCAGGCCGCCGCCGTCGGGCGAGCCCTTCAGCGCCGCGGTGAGCAGGGCGCCGAAGACGGCGTCGGGCTCACAGGGGTGACCGAGCGCGGCGGCGAACTCACCGAAGACCCCGGCCCAGGCGTCGAGCTCGCTGGCGCCGTTGTTGCAGTGCACCATCGCGACCGGGTCACCGGCCGGGGTGGTGACGATGTCGATGGCGTGATGGACGGTGGCCAGCGGCGCCTCGAGGACGACCATCGCGAAGATCGAGGTGCCGGCGCTGACATTCCCGGTGCGCTTGGCGACGGAGTTGGTGGCGACCATCCCGGTGCCGGCGTCGCCCTCGGGCGGACACAGCGGGATGCCCGGCTGGAGGGTGCCGGTGGGGTCGAGCAGCGCGGCGCCGTCGGGGGTGAGCCGGCCGGCGTCGGCGCCTGCCGGGAGGACCTGCGGGAGCAGCCCCTCGACCCGCAGACCGGGACGCTTGGCGGCGGCGAGGTGATCGAGCTGCTCGAGCATCCGCTGGTCGTAGGTCCCGGTGGCCGGGTCGATGGGGAAGACGCCGGAGGCGTCGCCGACACCGAGCACGTGGTTGCCGGTCAGCGCCCGGTGGACGTAGCCGGCGAGCGTGGTGAGCAAGGCGACCTTGGGCAGGTGGGGCTCGTCGTCGAGGATCGCCTGGTAGAGGTGGGCGACCGACCAGCGCAGCGGGATGTTGGTCCCGAAGATCTCCGACAGCTCGGCCGCGGCGACGGCGGTGTTGGTGTTGCGCCACGTGCGGAAGGGCACCAGCAGCTCGCCGGCCTCGTCGAAGGCGAGGTAGCCGTGCATCATCGCCGAGACCCCGATCGACCCGAACGTGGCCGGACGGGTGCCGTAGCGGCGCTCGACCTCGTCGCCGAGGGCGGCGACGGCGCCCTGTACGCCCGCCCAGACCGCCTCGAGTGAGTAGGTCCAGAGGCCGTCGACGAGCTCGTTCTCCCACAGATGGGACCCGGTGGCGACGGTCGCGTGGTCGGGCCCGATCAGGCACGCCTTGATGGTGGTGGAGCCCAGCTCGATGCCGAGCGCGGTCTCTCCGAGGTCAGGCAGATGGCCTGCTCGCTGCGTCATCACGGCTCCGTTTCTGCCCGACGGCTTCGGGGTGGGGTTCGAGGCGATGTGAACGCTAACATATGACGAGCGGGTTACCGGCGTGTTCCCCGCAGAGCCCGTTGCGAAAGTGCTAGTGGCGCGGGTGCGGCGCGGCCGAGGACCGCACGACCAGCTCGGGCTGCAGCAGCGGCGGCACCTCGACGCTCCCCTCGGCGATGGCCTCGATGGCCACCTCGACCGCGAGCTCGCCCAGCGACGCGAAGTCCTGCCGAACGGTGGTCAGCGGCGGCCAGAGGTACGCGGCGTCCGGGACGTCGTCGAAGCCGACGACGCTCACGTCCTGCGGGACCCGGCGGCCGGCCTCGTGCAGAGCCCGGATCACCCCGAGCGCCATCGAGTCGTTGGCCGCGAAGACCGCGGTCACCGAGTGGTCCCGGGCGATCTCGGCCCCGGCCTCGTAACCGCTCTTGCTCGACCAGTCACCGAAGATCTCGGGCCCCGGTTGCACGCCACTGTCCCGGAGCGCGGCCAGCCACCCCTCCCGGCGTTGGCGGGCGTCGATCCAGCCGACCGGACCGGCCACGTGGGCGATGTTGCGGTGGCCGATGTCCAGCAGATACTGCGTGGCCAGCACGGCTCCGGCGTGCTGGTCGATCCCCACCGAGCGCACTCCCGCCGGCGGATCGCTGTGGATCATCACGACCTCGACCGTCTCCGTGAGCTGGGCGACGAGGTCCTCGAACGACTGGTGCGAGACGCCGAGGAGCACGGCCTCGACCGCGTCGTCGAGGAGCGCCTCGATCGCCCGCTCCGCCGAGGTCGCCTCCAGGTGCGGCACCGGGCTCAGGATGATGTCGTAGCCGGCCCGCTGGCCGGCCTGGTGCACCGAGGCGGCCAGCGTGCCCGGTCCGTAGAGGTGCGGCTGGGTGTAGAGCAGGCCCAGCCGCCCCGACTTCCGCGTCACCAGAGCCCGCGCCGACTTGTTGCGCCGGTAGCCCAGCTCCTCGATCGCCGCCAGCACCCGGTCGCGGGTGTCGCCGCGTACGGCGTCGGAGCCGTTGACGACGCGGGACACGGTCTGGTGCGAGACCCCTGCCAGGGCCGCGACATCTGCCATGCTCGGCGCGTTCTTCGACTCCCCGTTGACCATGCGGTGATCCTAAGCGGCATCACCGCGGACAGCAGGACTGCCTCAGGTCTCCTCGAGCTCGGGAAGTCCGTGACGTGCTCGGGTGAGCGCCGCCGCGAGCGCGGCACAGCGGCCGCCGGGGACCAGCGACGCGAGCTCGTCCGGGTCCGCGGGCAGGCCGAGGTCACGAGCCTGGTCGAGGAGCGGGCCGTCGAGGAAGGGCGACAGCTCGGGCCACACGTCCTGCACCTCGCGGCAGAAGATCCGGGCTCCCACCGGGCCGATGCGGGGCGAGTCGGTGAGCGCGTCGATCAGGGCGTCGGCGCCGTCGGGCGAGGTCGGGCGGAGCCGGCGCAGGTCGCCGCGGCAGGTCTCCAGCAGCCACTGCGCCTGCTCTTCGAGCTTGGTCGCGGTGCTCTCATCGTAGCGGCGGTAGTGGGCCCGGCCGAGAGCGTCCACCCGCTGCTGCCAGGTCGAGTCGAGCAGCCGGTGCGGCGTACGCCATCCGGCGGCCGACAGCTCCCGCGCCGCGGCGACCGCGATGTCGGTCGAGATCCGGGTCGAGGAGAGCATCGCCAGAACGAGGAGACGATAGAGCGGAGACGGCTTGTCCCGGAGCCGGATGCCGGCCTCCTCGGCGTACGTCGTGCCGCCGGCGTCCAGCAGACGCCGCACCACGTCGCGGTCCCGTTTGCTCACCCTGTCGACGTACCCGCCGCGAGCCGGGCCCATGCGCTGCCGTCGCAGGCTGGGATCGGCAGACCCTGGATAGATCCTGGTGGGCGACCGAGGATGGATCCGACCCAAGAGCCTCTCTCCAGGAGCAGACCGATGCCACGTCGACCCATCGACATCACGATCCCCGACCTGTCCGGCAAGCGAGCCCTGGTCACCGGGGCCAGCGACGGCATGGGCCTGGTGATGGCCACCCGCCTGGCGGCGGCCGGCGCCGAGGTCGTGATGCCCGTACGCAACGCCAGCAAGGGCGAGAAGGCGCTGGCCACGATCCGCGGGCACGTGCCGGAGGCCAAGATCTCGCTGCGCGACCTCGACCTGTCCTCGCTGTCGTCGGTGGCGGCGCTCTCCGAGACGCTGCTGGGCGAGGACCAGCCGTTCCACCTGATGATCAACAACGCCGGCGTGATGACGCCGCCGGAGCGGCAGACGACCGCCGACGGGTTCGAGCTCCAGTTCGGCACCAACCATCTCGGCCACTTCGCCCTCGTCGCCCGGATCCTCCCGCTGCTGCGAGCCGGACAGGCCCGGGTGACGTCCCAGGTCAGCGTCGCCGCGAGGCGCGGCGCGGTCAACTGGGAGGACCCCAACTGGGAGCAGAGCTATGAGGACATGAAGGCCTATAGCCAGTCCAAGATCGCCGTCGGTCTCTTCGGGCTCGAGCTGGACCGGCGCAGCCGGGCCAACGGCTGGGGCATCACCAGCAACCTCTCCCACCCCGGCGTCGCGCCGACCAACCTGCTGGCCGCACGACCCGAGATCGGCCGCACGACGGACACCTTCTCCGTACGCATGATCCGCTGGCTCTCGGCCCGCGGCATCCTCCTCGGCACCCCCGAGACCGCCGCCCTTCCCGCGCTGCTGGCCGCCACCTCGCCCGAGGCGTCCGGTGGTCGGCTGTACGGCCCGAGCGGGCCCGGCCACCTCGGCGGCGCCCCCGCCGAGCAGGCGCTCTACCCGCCGCTGGTCAGCGCCGAGGACGCCACCCGGCTGTGGGAGATCTCCGAGAGCCTCACCCGGACCGCGCTCCCGACATCCTGACCCGGCAGCGCGGGAGCCTTATGCTGCCGTCGTTCTCGGGCGCGGCCCGATGTCCAATGAACGGAGCCATGGATGCGCGTGCTGTTGTCGACGTACGGGTCGCGGGGAGACGTCGAGCCGATGGTGGCGCTCGCGGTGCAGCTGCGGCGGAGAGGCGCTGACGTGCGAATGTGCGCGCCGCCGGACGAGGAGTTCGTCGACCTGCTGGCGCGGGAGGGTGTGCCGCACGTGCCGTTCCTCAAGCCGTGGCGGTCCTGGGAGCGTCCGCCGACCTCCGAGGAGCGTCACCAGCGGGTGACCGACTTCATCTCGGCACAGTACGACACGGTGGCCGAGGCCGCTGCGGGCTGCGACGTGGTCGTGGCGACCGCGATGTCGCAGTTCGTCGCACCCTCGGTCGCCGAGGCGCGGGGGATCCCCTATCACTACGTCCTCTTCTGCCCGGACGTCGTCGACGGCCTGGACGGACGCGGCTTCAACGAGCTGTTCAAGGAACCGATCGACGCCCATCGGCTCTCGATCGGGCTGCCGCCGGTCAGCGACGTCACCGAGTTCATGTTCACCACTCGTCCCCTCCTCGCGGCCGATCCCACCCTCGGCCCGTGGCACGGGACCTCCAGCCTCGACGTCGTGCAGACCGGCGCCTGGATGCTCGAGGACGACCGGCCGCTCCCGGCCGACCTGCTGGGCTTCCTCGACGCCGGGCAGTCGCCCGTGTACGTCGGGTTCGGCAGCATGCGCACAGTCGGCGAGGAGGGTGTGCGGGTCGCGGTCGAGGCCATCCGCGCCCACGGCCGACGCGTGGTCATCGGGCGCGGATGGGCTGGGCTGGACGTCATCGACGGTCGTGACGACTGCTTCGTCGTCGGCGAGGTCAACCACCAGCGACTCTTCGGCCCGGTCGCCGCCGTCGTCCACCACGGCGGTGCGGGCACCATGACGACGGCCTACCGGGCCGGCGCGCCGCAACTGGTGGTGCCGCAGGCCGGCGACCAGACCTACTGGGCCGGGCGGGTGGCCGAGCTCGGCATCGGGGTCGCCCACGACGGCGCCGCACCGACGGTCGAATCGCTCACCGCCGCTCTCGGCGCCGCGTTGACGCCGGAGGTCCGAGCGCGGGCGACCGCGATGGCTGCCGCGGCCCGGGTCGACGGGGCGGCCGTGGCCGCGGAGCTGCTGCTCAGCGGCGAGGCCTGACCCTCAACGACCGAGTACGTGACGCAGCGCCGCCTCCAGCGTCGGGTGACGGAACTGGTGATGGCTCCCGAGAGCGGCCGGTTCGACGCGCTGGCTCGCCAGCGCCATCTCCTCGGCGCCCTCCTTGCCGAGCAGGAGCCGCGGGCCGAGGGTCGGCGTGGGCAGGAACGCGGGCCGGTGGAGCACGTGCGCGAGGGTCTGCGCGTAGACCCGGCCGGTGACCGGCTCGGGGGCGACCGCGTTGACCGGGCCGACGAGCGTCTCGTCGAGGATGGCGCGGTGGTAGACGTCGACCAGGTCGTCGATGCCGATCCAGCTCAGCCACTGGTCGCCGCTCCCGAGCCGGCCACCCAGGCCGGCGGCGAACAGCGGTCGCTGAAGCCGCAGCGCTCCACCGGCGGGCGTCTGCACGATCCCGGTCCTCACCTGGATCACCCGCGGCCCGTCCACCCGGCTCGCCGCCTCCCAGTCGGCGACCACGTCGGCGAGGAAGCCCGTGCCTCGCGCCGAGGTCTCGGCGAGGACCTCGGCGCCCCGGTCGGCGCCATAGATCCCGATCGCGGAGGCGCTGACGAAGGTGCGTACGCCGCTGCGTGCCGCCGCCTCGGCGAGCAGCCGGGTCGGCTCGATCCGGGAGTCGCGGATGTCCGTCTTGTGCGCCGCGGTGAAGCGGCCCGCGATGGACGCCCCGGCCAGATGGACGACCGCGTCCACGCCGTCGAGCAGGTCCGGGCCGGGCGCCGACGGATCCCAGAGGCGCTCGCCCTCACCGGCAGGTGCATGCCGGACCAGCCGGACCACCCGATGGCCGCCGGTGGTGAGGAACGGGACCAGAGCCCGCCCGACGGTCCCGCTCGAGCCGGTGACCGCGATGGTGAGTGCCTTGCCCGCTGCGTACGTCCTGTGGTGGGCGGCGAGGTCGGCGACCAGCTGATCGTGGCGGTAGCCGAGCATCCGGTCCACCATCCGCCCCAGCACGTTCGTCTCGACCCGGTCGGTGACCAGCGTGGCATCGCCGACGGCGGCGAACTCGTGCCTGTGGGTCCACGTCAGCGGCCGCAGTGAGGCGAGCCGGTCGGTGAACAGGTGCGGCGCGTCGTAGCCATCGGGATCATGACGGGCCACCCAGTCCACACCGCGGCCGAGCGAGATAACCGCCGTCCCGTCGGCGAGATCGGTCGCCTCCACCCGCACCTTCCCCGGCGTCCACGGAGGCGTCAGCCGGCGGATCGCCCCCGGGCGCCGATGCCACCCGAAGACCTCCTCCACTGGCGCCTCGACGCGCGTCGTCAGCGAGTGGACCCGGACCAGCGGGGACGTCATACCTGAAGCCTCGCGCGGATCGGCCGGACGTACAACCGGCATGCCGTCCGGCCTCAGGCGCTGATGAAGTCCGGCCTCCGGCGCTCGAGGAAGGCCGACCGGCCCTCGGCGAACTGCCGGCCCGCGAGCAGCTCGACCTGGAGGTCGGCCTCGGCCGCGAGTACGCCGTCGAGGCTCTGGTCGGGCTGGGTGAGGATGTGCCGGGTGCCGGCGACCATCGGCGCCGAGAGCTCGGCCAGCCGCGAGGCCAGCTCGACCGCGTGGTCGAGGGCGGTGCCGTCGTCGACCACTGTCTCGACCGCTCCGATCCGCTCGGCCTCGGCCGCGTCGAAGGTGCGTACGGTCAGGAGCAGCTCGCGCGCCCTGCCCTGCCCGACGCGCCGCGGCAGCGTGTAGGCGAGCCCGGTGTCCGGGCCGAGCCCGATCTTCCCGAAGGACGTCGAGAAGGTCGCCGAGCGGCCGGCCACCACCAGGTCGCAGGCGGCTGCCAGCGCGAGCCCGAGCCCGTACGCGCCGCCCTCGACCGCGGCGAGGACCGGCCGGTCGCCGGTGACCAGCTGACGTACGACGGCGTTGACGACCTCGAGCCGCTGCTGGGCGACGTCGCGGTCCTGCGACATCGACCGGATGTCGCCGCCCGCGGAGAACACCGAGCCCGCGCCGGTCAGGACGACGGCGCGCGCCTCCAGGTCGGCAGCCCGGAGCGCCGTCAGCAGGTCCAGCCGGTCGGCGAGGTCGAGCGCGTTGCGACGCTCGGGACGGTCGAGGATGAGGATCCGGACGTGACCACGGTCCTCGACCCTGACCGCCCCGGTCCGCAGCTCCTCGCTCACCCCTGGAACTCCTTCACCATCTGCTTGGCGATGATCAGCTTCTGGATCTCGCTGGTGCCCTCGTAGAGCCGGAACAGCCGCGCGTCGCGGTAGAACCGTTCGACCGGCACCTCACGCATGTAGCCGAGGCCGCCGTGGATCTGGACCGCGCGATCGGCGATCCGATCGACCGCCTCGGTGCAGAACAGCTTGCACAGCGACGGCGCCGTCCGCCGGTCGCTGCCGTCGTCCCAGCTGCGGGCAGCCTCGAGGACCATCGCGCGACCGGCGTACGCCTCGGTCCGGCTCTCGGCGAGCATCGCCTGGATCAGCTGGAACTCGGCCAGCTTCTGGCCACCTTGGCTGTTGGTCGTGGCGTGGCGCAGGCTCTCCTCGATCAGTCGGTCCGCGAGGCCGACCGTCAGCGCGGCGATGTGCAGCCGGCCCTTGGCCAGCGATCGCATCGCCGCGGAGAAGCCCTCACCCTCGACCTCGCCCACCAGGTTCTCGGCGGGCACCCGGACGCCGTCGAGGAAGATCTCCGACGTCACCGCCCCGCGCTGACCCATCTTGTGGTCCTTCGGACCGATGGTCACGCCGGGGGTGTCGGTCGGCACCACGAACACCGAGATGTTCTTCGCGCCCTCGTCGAGGTCGCCGGTGCGGGCGAACACCATCAGCAGATCGGCCCAGATCGCGTTGGTGATGAAGCGCTTCTGCCCGTTGATGACGTACTCGTCGCCCTCGCGGACCGCGCGCGTGCGCAGGCCGCTCGGGTCGGAGCCGGCCTCGGGCTCGGTGAGCGCGAACGAGGCCACCAGCTCACCGCTCGCCAGCCGGGGCAGGTACTGCTGCTTCTGCCGCTCGGTGCCGCAGTTGACCAGCACCTGACCGGCGATGCCGTTGTTGGTGCCGAACATCGAGCGGAACGACGGCGTGGTCCAACCGAGCTCCATCGCCAGCCGGACCTCCTCGGACATGGTGAAGCCGAGACCGCCGTACTCCTCGGGGATCGCATAGCCGAACAGCCCCATGGCTGCGGCCTGCTGCCGGAGCCGGTCGGGGATCTGGTCGGTCTCCTCGATCTCGTCCTCGGCCGTGACGACCTCCTTGCGGACGAACGCGCGGACGGCGTCGAGGATCGACGTGAACTCGTCGGGCTCCATGGGTGCTGCTCCTTCGTGCGGGACGGTCAAGGCGGGGTCAAGGCGGGATCAAGGGGTGGGGACGGGTACGTCGGTGGGCCGGCCGACCACGCCACCGGCGGCCAGCCGGTCGATCGCGCCGGCGTCGAGACCGAGCTCCGCGAGCACGGCATCGGTGTGGGCGCCGAGCTCGGGGATCGCGCCCATCGGCAGCTCGACGTCACGGAACGTCATCGGAGGCAGTACGCCGCGGACCGGCCCGGCGGGAGTGGCGACCTCGCGCCACCGGTCGCGGCCGGCGAGCTGCGGGTGCTCGACCAGGCCGGACATGTCGTTGATCTGGGCAGCCGGAACGCCGGCGGCGGCGAGCCGGGCGTCGAGGTCGGCGGTGGCGAAGCCACGGGTGTGCTCGGCGACCACCGCGTCGCACTCGTCGCGGTGGGCGACCCGCAGCGGGTTGGTGGCCAGCCGGGGATGGTCGACGAGATCGGGCCGGTCGAAGACGTCGGTCACCAGCGCCCGCCAGCCGCGGTCGTTCTGGACGCCGATCAGGATCTCCCCGTCGGCGGTCGGGTAGGCGTCGTACGGTGCGATCGAGGCGTGGCTGAGCCCCATCCTGGGCACCTGGCGGCCGCCGTACATCTGCATGTACATCGGGTGCCCGAGCCACTCGACCGTCGCGTCGAACATCGACACGTCGACGATGCCGCCCTTGCCGGTGCGCTCGCGTCGGAACAGGGCCGCGACGATCGCCTGGCTCGTGTAGAGGCCGGCGGCGATGTCGGAGCTGGGGACGCCGGTCTTGGTCGCCGTCTCCGGGGTGCCGGTGACCGAGATCAGCCCGGACTCGGCCTGGATCAGCATGTCGTACGCCTTACGGTCGCGCAGCGGGCCGCCGGTGCCGTAGCCGGAGATGCCGGCGACGACGAGCCTCGGGTGCCGTTCGGCCAGCTCGTCGGCGCCGAGCCCGAGCCGCTCGGCGGCTCCGGGCGCGGCGTTCTGCAGGAACACGTCGGCGCGGGCGACCAGCCGGCGCGCGAGCTCGGCGCCGTCGGGCGACTTGAGGTCGAGCGCCACCGACTCCTTGCCGCGGTTGAGCCAGACGAAGTGCGACGCGAGGCCGTGCACCGCATGGTCGTAGTTGCGGGCGAAGTCACCCTCGCCCACGCGCTCCAGCTTGATCACGCGGGCGCCGAGGTCCGCGAGGTGACGGGTGGCGAGCGGGGCCGCGACGGCCTGCTCGAGGGCGACCACGGTGATGCCCTCCAGCGGCAGCAGGTCGATGGCCATGTCGGTGGTCATGCAGAAAGCATCCCGCGACTTCTTATGCGCGTCCAATACCTAATCCTTGGAGGATTGTTCCCACTGATGCAAGAGTTGTCCCTATGGACCTGCACCATCTCGAGGCCTTCCTGGCCGTCGCCGAGGAGCTCCACTTCGGCCGGGCGGCCGAGCGGCTGCACATCGCCCAGCCTCCGCTGAGCCGCACCATCAAGCAGCTCGAGCGCGACCTCGGCGCCCAGCTGTTCGACCGCACCACTCGGAGCGTCCGGCTGACGTCGG
The DNA here is from genome assembly GCF_045207335.1 of Nocardioides sp. NBC_00850. NCBI lineage: Bacteria > Bacillati > Actinomycetota > Actinomycetes > Propionibacteriales > Nocardioidaceae > Nocardioides > Nocardioides sp. NBC_00850. The sequence goes on along the minus strand of NZ_CP108845.1, from coordinate 2,495,649 downwards.
CCGGCGAGGCACTGGTCCGGCCCGCCCAAGAGGTGCTCGAGGGCCTGCGCACCGCGCGCCGAGCGGTCCGCTCGGCCGGCCGCGGCGAGACCGGCCGGGTCCGGATCGGGTTCGCGGGGCCTTCCTCCCACGTGCTCGTCGGCCAGCTCGGTCGGATCGTCCGCGAGCAGCATCCCGGGATCGAGCTGATGCTGCAGAGCACGACGTACAACTACGAGGCGCTGCGCTCGCTGCAGGACGGCGAGCTCGACTTGGCCATCGCGCGGTGGCGGATCGAGCCGCAGGGTCTGGCGCACCGCGTGATCGCGGTCGAGCACTACGTGCTCGCCGTACCCGCCGGCCACCGGCTCGCCGGTCGCGGGGAGGTCAGCATGGCGGAGTGCCTGGACGAGGCGTTCGTGGCGCTGCCCGCCGACCCGGGCTCCAGCGTGCGCGACGCGTTCATCGAGGCGGCGTCCCAGGCCGGTTTCGTGCCCAACATCGTGCAGACCGCGCCGGACAGCTGGACCGCGGTCGCGCTGGTCGCGGCCGGCGTCGGCATCACGTTCACGCTCGACACCGCGATCGCCAACGTGGTGCAGACCGGCATCGAGGTGGTCCGGATCAGCGAGTGCGACCGCCCCACGTTCCAGCAGCTCGCGTGGCGGCAGGAGGACCGGAGCCCGGCGCTGCACGCGGTGCTGCGCGCCTCGGAGGAGGCGCTGCCGACACCGGAGCTGCCGTCGACCCCGCCCGCCTGACCACCGGTCAGCGGTCGGTCGCCACCTTCACCAGGCCGACCTGTGAAGCGGTGGCGACATGGCGACCGGCCGCGTCGAACAGCTCCCCGACGCCGTGGGCTCGCCCATGCGCGATCGACTCCACCCGGCAGTCGAACTGGTGCCAGTCGGTCAGGTCGGAGGCGGCGTGGAATGTCAGCGCGTGGGTCAGGCTGAGGATCCGGGCGCCAGGCTTGTGCCGTGCTGATCCGAGCGCCAGGAACGACGCCTCGAGGATGCTCATGTCGCTCACATAGGCGACCAGCGCCGCCCGTAGGACCGGGTCGCCCGGCAGCGGGCCCGTCGCCCGAAAGAAGGTGGTCTGCCGGTCGTTCGGCTCGGCGACGGTGAAGTACGGCGGGGCCACCGCGTGCCGGAAGTGGACCGGTCGCCGGAGCCGCCACCAGGGCGGGATCCGCTCGTCGGAGCCGAACCGGTCGGCCAGGTCCGGAAGCGTCTCGGGGTCGGGAGCCGGCGCCGGCCGGATTGAGCTGTAGGAGGGCAGGTCGGCACGGACCGTCGCCCACCGCGTGACCGCACCGAAGAGCTCCTGCCCCGTGTCGTCGAGCAACCGGCTGCGCCGGGTCGCCAGCGACGGCGCGTCGGAGACGACCGTGACCTCCCAGTGCAGCGGCCGGTCCGTCGGCACTCCGCCGACGAAGTCGGCCTGCAGGCTGATGATCCGCTGGTCGGCCCCGATCCCACGGCCGGCGGCGACCAGCGCCTGAGCCAGGAGGAGGCCGCCGAAGAGCCTGCCGGCGGGATGCTTCTGCGGCTTCCCGACCCAGTGGCTGACGCGGCCGGCCGGGTCGTCGGCACAGCTCAGGTCGAGCAGCTCGAGCAGCTCGTCGAGGGTCACGGCAGCACGGGCGTCAGCGATAGGAGAGGCAGGGTCCACCCGGCTCATTGTGCCGTCGTTTGTCATCACTTTCGATATCTGTCTCGAACTATTCATACGTATCCGTCAACAGTGAGCAGCGGAAGAAGTATTGGAGTTCGGCATGCGGCTGGCGGCAGGCTGGGGCCACTGACCAATCCCCGTCCGCCCCCGAGGAGCACCCATGGCCGCGCCCGACAAGGTCACCGATCTCAGCTCGGCGGTGGCCGCCCACGTACGGGACGGCATGACGGTCGCGCTCGAGGGCTTCGGCCACCTGATCCCGTTCGCCGCGGGCCACGAGATCATCCGCCAGGGCCGTCGGGACCTGACGTTCTGCCGGATGACCCCCGATCTGCTGGCCGACCAGATGATCGCCGCCGGCTGCGTCTCCAAGCTCGTGGCGTCGTTCTTCGCCAGCGGTTCGGCCGGCTCCCTGCACGAGGTCCGGCGGCGGGTCGAGCACGCCGACCCGAGACCGCTCGAGGTGGAGGAGTACAGCCACTACGGCATGGTCTGCCGCTACCAGGCCGGCGCCGCCGGGCTGCCGTTCTTCCCGCTCCGCTCCTACGCCGGCAGCGACCTCCCGAAGCTCAACCCGCTGATCCGCAAGGTCTCCGATCCCTACGGCGGACCCGACATCTACGTCGTTCCGCCACTGCGACCGGACGTGACGATCGTCCACGCCCAGCGCGCCGACCGCTCCGGCAACGTCCAGATGTGGGGCATCGTCGGGGCCCAGCAGGAGGCGGCGTACGCGGCCGAGACCGTGATCGCGACCGTCGAGGAGATCGTCGAGGAGGACGTCGTCCGCTCCGACCCGAACCGCACCGTGCTGCCGTCCCACGCGGTCACCGCAGTGGTGGAGGTTCCCGGCGGCGCGCACCCGTCATACACGCAGGGCCACTACGACCGCGACAACGCCTTCTACCGCGAGTGGACACCGATCAGCCGCGACCGCGAGGCGGTGCTCGGTTGGCTCGAGGAGTGGGTGCACCAGGTGCCCGACCGCGCTGCGTACCTCGACAAGCTCGGAGCGGAACGCTGGGACGGGCTCGGTGTCGCTCCTCGGCCCTCGCAGCCCGTCGACTTCGGCCGCCGCCGGGTGGCCGCCCAGGAGGTCTCATGAGCATCCCGCTCTCGGACGTGGCTCCGTCCAGCACCGAGTTCCTCGCCGCGGTCGCCGCCCGGCAGCTCGTCGGCAAGCACCGGGTCTTCGCCGGTGTCGGGCTGCCGACGCTCGCGGTCGACCTGGCGCGGCGCACCGTGAACCCGGACGTCGAGCTGGTCTACGAGTCCGGTGTCTGCGGCGCGCAGCCGGAGGGCCTGGCGGAGGGCATCGCCGACTCGGTGCTGGTCTCCGGCGCCGCCGCGGTGCTGAGCATGCCCGCACTCTTCGGCTACGTGCTGCAGCGCGGCCATGTCGACGTCGGCTTCCTCGGCGCCGCCCAGATCGACCGCTGGGGCAGCCTCAACACCAGCGTCATCGGCGACTGGGACAAGCCCGTCGTCCGGCTCCCCGGTGCCGGCGGCGCCGCGGAGATCATGCCGAACGCCGGCGAGTGCATCGTCGTGCTGCGCCGCCACGACCCCGGCGCCCTTCCGGCGCAGCTCGACTTCTGCACCTCGCCCAGCCCGGTGCGCGCGTACGAGGAGGACCCCCGGATGGTGCCTCGCGGCCACGGGGTCTCGACCGTGATCACCCCGATGGCGGTGCTGCGCCGCCCCGACAAGCTCGGCGAGCTCGAGATCAGCGAGGTCCACCCCGGCCTCACCGTCGACGACGTCCGCGCCGCGACCGGTTGGGACATCGCCGTCGCCGATGACGTACGCGAGACCGCACGGCCGACCGTCGAGGAGGTCCGGCTGCTCCGCGACGAGATCGACACGGTGCGGCTCTACCTCCGATGAGCGCGTCCAACGTCACGTACGAACCGCGCCGGTCGGCGTACGTCGCCCTGCTGGCGTGCTCCACGCTCGGCACCCTGTCGAGCACCATCATCAGCGCGCCGATCAACGTGATCGCCCACGCGATCGGGGCCTCGCCGCGAGGGATCGTCTTCGCGGTCAGCGCCTTCACCCTGGCGATGGTCGTCTTCGCCCCGATCTCTGGCTGGATGTGCCAGCGGTTCGGCTCCCGGCGGGTCCTCGCCGGGTCGCTGCTGCTGATGGTGGCCGCGCAGGCGGGCGCGGCGTTCAGCCAGGGGCTCGGGTTCCTGGTCGTGATGCGTGCTCTGCAGGGGGTCGCGTGCTCGGCGGTGCCGCCGGCGATCCAGCAGGTGCTCGGCCGGCACTGGGCCGGCAACCGGGCCCGGGTGATGGCCGCCTGGGCGGCCGCGATCGGCGTCGGGCAGGCGCTCGGTCCACCCCTCGGCGGACTGGTCGCCGACACCCTCGGCTGGCGCTGGGTGTTCCTCACCCACGCCTCGCTCAGCGCCGTGCTGCTGGTGCTGTGCCTGACCGTGGTGCCCGACGTGCCTGCGTCGTACGCTCCGCTCCACGTCAGTGGGATGGCGACGCTCCTGGTCGGGATCGGCGCGCTCGTCGGCGCCGTCAGCTGGCTCGGGCAGCACGGCGAGATCGCAGTGGCCGCGGGGATGGCGGCAGTAGGTGTGCTCGCCCTGGCCGTGCACACCCAGCTCGGGCGCACCAGCGCCGGACCCTTCGTCCCGCCCGGCCTCCTCACCGAGCGGCGGTTCGTCGCGAGCACGATGGCCGCCGGTACGGTGATGGGCTGCCTCGGCGTCGCGATCGTCGCCACACCCCTGCACCTGGGCCGCGACCTCGGCCTGGGCCCGGGACACATCGGCATCACCATGCTCGCGCTGGCCCTGGCGATGACGCTCGCGGCGCCGCTCTCCTCCCGGGTCACCGAACGGTTCACCGCCCGGCGCACGCTGCGCGGCGGCCTGGTCCTGCTCGCGCTCGGCCTGCTCGCCCTTCCCCTGGCCGCGACCGCCTCCGGGCCCGGCACGATCGTCACGCTCACCGTGGCCGCGCTCGTGCTGACGGGCGCGGCGATCGGCGTCGCGCAGGCGACGTCCGCGCTCGGTCTGATGACCTCACCAGCCGCCGCCGACGGTGTCGCGCTCGGGCTCCACAACATGCTCCGCTTCACCGGCCTCGCCGTCGGCTACTCCTGGGTCGCGATCGCCTATCCGACCGGAAACCTCTCCCTCGTCTACGGCGTGCCGGTCGCCGCGGTCGCCCTGACCTGGGCGATGGCCGGTCCCACGGCCCCGTCCTCACAGCCCTCCACAGAAAGGGTGTTCCATGACCATCGCTGACCCAACTCCGGGCCCCGCTCCCGCACCGCTCGCCGGCCTGCGGGTGGTCGAGGTGTCCAGCTTCGTCGCCACACCGCTGTGCGGCACCACCCTGGCGCAGCTCGGCGCGGAGGTGATCCGCGTCGAGCCGCTCGAGGGTGCGCCCGACCGGACGCGATGGCCGCTCAGCGACGACGGCGCCAGCCTCTACTGGAACGGGCTCAACCCTGGCAAGAAGGCCATCGCCGTCGACTGCACCCACCCGGAGGGGCGGCAGCTGGTCGCGGACCTGGTCGTCTCGGGCGGCCCCTCCGGCGGCATCGTGGTCACCAACGCCGAGCGCTGGTCGGAGCTCGGGTACGCCGCGCTGCGCGCCCGCCGCGACGACGTCATCCACGTGCTCCTCACCGGCCGTCACGACGGCGGGACCGCCGTCGACTACACCGTGCAGGCCGGCACCGGCTTCCCGCTCGTGACCGGCCCGGAGGAGCATGCGGCGCCGGTGAACGGCGTGGTGCCGGCGTGGGACCTCGCGGCCGGGCTCCACCTCGCGACCGGTCTGCTCGCCGCCGAGCGCCGGCGCGCGGTCACCGGCGAGGGCGCCGAGGTGCGGGTCGCGCTGGAGGACGTCGCCCTCGCGGCCGCCGGCAACCTCGGCTATCTCGCCGAGGCGCAGCTGCGGCCGGCAGGCGAACGCGGCTCGATCGGCAACCACGTCTACGGCACCTTCGGCCGCGACTTCACCACCGCGGACGGCGACCGCTTCATGCTGGTCGCCCTCACCCCGCGGCAGTGGTCGGACCTGCTGGGCATCACCGGCCTCGCCGAGGCGGTGGCCGCGCTGGCCCGCGCGCTCGATGCCGACTTCTCCGACGAGGGCGCGCGGTTCCGGCACCGCACCGTGCTCGGCGGCCTGATCGCCGCCTGGTTCGAACAGCACGACGCGGCGTACGTCACGAGGGCACTGTCGAAGACCCGGATCCTGTGGTCGCCCTACCGCAGCTTCCGCGACCTCGCCGCCGACGACGCCCGGCTGCTGCGCGAGCACCCGCTGTTCTCGACGATCACCCAGCCCGGCGTCGGCGAGCTGCTCGCCCCGGGGGCGCCGATCACCATCGACGGCCGCCGAAGCACGCCCCGGCCCGCACCCGCCGTCGGGCAGGACACCGGCGACGTGCTCGCCGGCGCCCTCGGGCTGGCCGCCGAGCGGCTCGACGACCTGCTCACCCGCGGTGTCATCGGCACCCGGGAGGTGGTCGCGCGATGAGCACCGCCGAGATCGCCGGGGCGGCACGCACCTGGCTGTTCGTCCCCGGGGACCGGCCGGAGCGGTTCGCCAAGGCTGCCGCCGCCGGCCCCGACATCGTGGTCGTCGACCTCGAGGACGCCGTCGCCCCGGCACACAAGGACGCGGCCCGCGCCCACGTCATCGACTGGCTCCCCCGAGCAGGCGTCACCGTCGCAGTGCGGATCAACGCCGCCGGCACCACCTGGCACGACGCCGACGTCGCCGCGCTCGCCGCCCTCGGCGGGCCGTCGCTGGTGGTGCTGCCGAAGGCAGACAGCCCCGAGACGGTGGAGACCGTCCTGGCCGCGCTCCCCGACGGCTCCGCCGTCGTGGCGCTGGTCGAGACCGCGCTCGGCGTCGCGCGGGCCATCGACCTGGCCCGCTCCCCCGGAGTCGTACGTCTGGCCTTCGGCAGCTACGACCTGGCCGCCGAGCTCGGCGTCGATCCCGACCACGCACCCGCCCTCGCGCCCGCGCGAGGCAACCTGGTGCTCGCCTCCGCCGTCGGCGGCCTGGCCGGCCCGATCGACGGCGTCACCGGCGACGCACGCGATCACGAGCGGCTGACCGCCGACGTCACCGCGGCCGCCGCCCTCGGGTTCGCCGGCAAGCTCTGCATCCACCCCGGCCAGGTGGCCCCTGCCGCCGCTGCCCTGGCGCCCAGCCCCGACGAGGTCGCCTGGGCCGAGCGCGTCCTGGCCGCCGCGACCGAGGACGGCGTCGCCCTCGTCGACGGCCGGATGGTCGACGCCCCCGTCGTCGCCCGCGCCCGCCGCATCGTCTCCCTCAACCGACCCACCCCAGGAGCAGCCAGATGAGCAGCCTGACCCCCGACGAGCAGGACATGGTCCGGCTCGTCGCCGACTTCGTCGACGAGCGCGTACGCCCCCGGGTGCGCGAGTTCGAGGCGGACGACATCTACCCCGAGGAGCTCATCGAGGAGATGAAGAAGCTCGGCTTCTTCGGCCTCCTGGTGCCCGCCGAGCACGGCGGCGTCGACGTGAGCACGGCCTGCTTCGCGCGGGTCACCGAGGAGCTCGCCCGTGGCTGGATGAGCCTGGCGGGCGCGATCGGCGGGCACTCGGTGATCAGCTATCTGGTCCGCCACTTCGGGACCCCGGAGCAGCAGGAGTCCTACCTGTCCCGGATGGCCGACGGCAGCCTGCGCGCCACGATGGCCCTGACCGAGCCGTCCGGCGGCAGCGACCTGCAGGGCATGCGTACGTTCGCCGACATCGACGGCGACGAGCTGGTCATCACCGGCTCCAAGACCTGGATCTCCAACGCCCAGCACGCCGGCCTGATCGGCCTGCTCTGTGTCACCGACCGTTCCGCCTCGCCCGCGCACCAGGGCATGAGCGTGGTGCTGGTCGAGCCCGGCGACGGGCTCACGGTCTCGGGCAAGATCCCCAAGCTCGGCTACCGCGGCATCGAGGCCTGCGAGCTCACGTTCGACAGGATGCGGGTGCCCGCGACCGCGGTGCTCGGCGGCACACCCCACCTCGGCTGGGGCCACATGATGCGCGGCCTCGAGGTCGGCCGGATCCAGGTGGCGGCGCGCGCCGTCGGCGTCGGCCAGGCTGCGCTCGACGACGCGCTCTCCTACGCCCAGACCCGGGAGAGCTTCGGTAAGCCGATCTGGAAGCACCAGTCGGTCGGCAACCTGCTCGCCGAGATGGGCACCAAGATGCGCGCCGCCCGGCTGATGACGATCGACGCGGCCGAGCGGCTCGACGCCGGCGACCGCGCCGACATGGAGGCCGGGATGGCCAAGCTCTTCGCCTCGGAGGCGGCCATGCAGGTCGCCCTCGACGCGGTGCGGGTGCACGGCGGCTACGGCTACTCCAAGGAGTACGACGTGGAGCGCTACTTCCGCGACGCCCCACTGATGATCGTCGGCGAGGGCACCAACGAGATCCAGCGCAACGTGATCGCCGCCCAGCTGGTGGCGCGCGACCAGAAGGGAAAGAACTGACATGGCACTTCTCGAGAACCGGACCGCGGTCATCACCGGGGGCGCGCAGGGCATCGGCCTCGCCGTCGCCGAGCGCTTCGTCGCGGAGGGGGCACGGGTGGTGCTCGCCGATCTCGACGGCGCCGCTGCCGAGGCCAAGGCCTTGGAGCTCGGCCCGGACGTGGCCACCGGCGTCGCCTGCGACGTGGTGAACGGCGAGGACGTGGAGCGCGCTCTGGAGACCGCGGTCGCGACGTACGGCTCGCTCGACATCGTCGTGAACAACGCCGGCATCACCCGGGACGCGACGATGCGGAAGATGACCGAGGACCAGTTCGACCAGGTCATCGCGGTGCACCTCAAGGGCTGCTGGCACGGCACCCGGCTCGCCGCCGCCCGGATGCGCGAGCAGAAGTCCGGCGCGATCGTGAACATCTCCTCGATCTCCGGCAAGGTCGGCATGGTCGGTCAGACCAACTACTCGGCCGCGAAGGCCGGCATCGTCGGCCTCACCAAGGCCGCGGCCAAGGAGATGGCCCACCACGGGGTCCGGGTCAACGCGATCCAGCCGGGGCTGATCCGGTCGGCGATGACCGAGGCGATGCCGCAGCGGATCTGGGACGAGAAGATGGCCGAGATCCCGATGGGTCGTGCCGGTGAGCCGGCCGAGATCGCCAACGTCGCGCTCTTCTACGCCTCCTCGCTCTCCTCCTACATGACCGGCACGGTCGCCGAGGTGACCGGCGGAAGGTTCATGTGAGCTGGCGGCCGCGGCGGGTGACGTCGGTCGAGACCCTCGACGCGGGTCCGGTCGCCGCTCTCGGCGCCCTACTCGACAGCGGCGCCCCGGCGCCCTCGGCCGGGGACGTACTCCCGCCGCTGTGGCACTGGGTCGCGCTCCCACGCTGGCCGTCCTCGTCGGTCATCGGCGTCGACGGCCACCCGCGCCGCGGTGACTTCCTGCCGCCGATCGACCTGCCTCGGCGGATGTTCGCCGGTGGCGAGGTAACGTTCCACGGCGACCTCCGGGTCGGCACCGAGATCGTCCGCGAGTCCGAGGTCGTCTCGGTCGAGGAGAAGTCGGGCCGCAGCGGCCGCTTGGCGATCGTCACGGTGGTCACCCGGCTTCTCGACGCAGAGCGGGACGACCTGCTCGTGGAGGAGCGGCAGGACCTGATCTACCGCGATGCCGCGCCGGCGCCGACGTCGTTCCCGGACCCCGAGCCCGCCTCGGCGATCGCACCGGCCGGCCCACCGCTGGTGGCCGAGGACGACGGCTGGCGGTTCGTCACCGACTCGACGCTGCTCATGCGGTTCAGCGCGGCGAGCGCCAACCCGCACCGGATCCACTACGACTGGCCCTACGCAACCCGGGTCGAGGGCTATCCCGGGCTCGTCGTGCACGGACCGTTCTCGACCCTGGTGCTCGCCGAGGCCCTCCGGCTGGCCCACCCCGACCGCGTCGTACGCCACCTGCGGCATCGCAACACCGCTCCCCTGTTCTGCGGCAACCCTGCCCAGGTCCGGGTCGACCGCCCCAACCCCGACACAGCGCCCGACTCTGTCGAGGTCGCGCTGCGGCGCCCCGACGGCACCGTGCTGGCCGGCCTGACCGCAGAGCTGGCCACCCTCACCCCGAAAGGCACCAACCATGAGTGACACCGCCCGCGACGTGGTCATCTGCGAACCCGTACGCACCCCGATCGGCCGCTACGGCGGCGCCTTCAAGGACCTGAGCCCGGTCGACCTCGGCGTCACCGCGCTGCAGGGGCTGCTCGCCCGCACCGGCATCGACCCGGAGCGGATCGACGACGTCATCCTCGGCCACTGCTACCCCAACGCCGAAGCACCGGCGATCGGGCGGGTGGTCGGGCTCGACGCCGGGCTCCCGGTCACCGTCGGCGGTCAGCAGGTCGACCGTCGCTGCGGCTCCGGGCTCCAGGCCGTCGCCAACGCGGTGATGCAGGTGGCCTCCGGCGCCAGCGAGATCGTGGTGGCCGGCGGCGCCGAGTCGATGAGCAACGTCGCCTTCTACTCCCTCGACATGCGCTGGGGCGGCGCGCGCACCGGCGTGCAGATCCACGACGGCCTCACCCGCGGCCGGCAGACCCCGGGCGGGCGCCACTACCCGGTCCCCGGCGGCATGCTCGAGACCGCGGAGAACCTGCGCCGGGAGTACGCCATCGGCCGCGAGGAGCAGGACCGGCTCGCCGTCAGCTCCCACCAGCGCGCCGTCGCCGCCCAGCAGAGCGGTGTCTTCGCCGAGGAGATCGTGCCGGTCACCGTCCCGTCGCGGAAGGGCGATGTCGTGGTCGACACCGACGAGCACCCCCGCGCCGACACCACGCTCGAGTCGCTCGCGAGGCTGCGGCCGATCCTCGGCTCCTCGGACCCCGAGGCGACCGTGACTGCCGGCAACGCCAGCGGCCAGAACGACGCCGCCGCCATGTGCCTGGTCACGACCGCCGACCTCGCCGAGAGCCTCGGCCTGCGGCCGCTGGTCCGGCTCGTGTCCTGGGCCGCCGCCGGCGTACGTCCTGACGTGATGGGCATCGGCCCCGTCCCCGCCACGGAGACGGCCCTCGCCAAGGCAGGCCTGACTCTGGCCGACATCGACGTCATCGAGCTCAACGAGGCCTTCGCCGCCCAGGCGCTGGCGGTGATGCGCGAGTGGAAGTTCACCGACGAGGACCTCGAGCGCACCAACGTCCACGGCTCCGGCATCTCCCTCGGCCACCCGGTCGGCGCCACCGGCGTACGGATGCTCGGCACGCTCGCCCGCGAGCTGCACCGCCGCGAGGCCCGCTACGGCCTCGAGACCATGTGCATCGGCGGCGGCCAGGGCCTCGCCGCCGTCTTCGAGCGGGTGGTCTGATGCGTACGTTCACCTCGATCGCGGCGATCGAGGCCGCTGTCGGCGAGGAGCTCGGCACGACCGACTGGGTGCAGATCACCCAGGAGCGCGTGGACCGCTTCGCGGAGCTCAGCGGCGACCAGCAGTGGATCCACGTCGACGTCGAGCGCGCCACCGCCTCGTCCTTCGGCGGCACCATCGCGCACGGCTACCTCACGCTGTCGATGCTGCCGGCCTTCGCCGCCGAGCTCTACACCATCGATACCGGCTCCGCTCGGCTCAACTACGGCCTCGAGAAGGTGCGGTTCCCCGCGCCGGTCAAGGTCGGCACGAAGATCCGGGCCACGCCGCGGATCAAGGAGGTCCGGCCGGTCCCGGCCGGGACCCAGGTGCTGGTCGCCTGGGCGGTCGAGGCGGAGGGCGCCGAGCGACCGGTCTGCGTCGCGGAGAGCATCACGCTGGTCCTTCCCTGACGCCGCACGAGTGCCGCCGATCCTCCGTGTCGACGATCGGCGGCCTCGGCATGCCCGAAGCAACATTGGGCTCAAGAGTGATATCAATGCCATCTAGATTTGGTGTTGGACGTGCAATGGCGCGGGTTCTTAGTGTGAACGCGGTCACACAGCATTCCGGTGCGTGACGACACACAACCCCCGGAGGAGCAAGTCCCATGACCCAGTCAACGCGCGTCCCCGACGAACGGATGGCCCGCAAGGCGGGCATCGCCGCGTTCGTCGGCACCACCATCGAGTGGTACGACTTCTACATCTACGGCACCGCGTCCGCTCTGGTCTTCGGGCCACTGTTCTTCAGCAACGCCGAGCCCGCGGTCGCCACCCTGCTCTCCTTCGCGACGTTCGCCGTGGGCTTCCTGACCCGGCCGCTCGGCGGCGTGGTCTTCGGCCACCTCGGTGACCGGATCGGCCGCAAACGCTCCTTGATCCTGACGCTGCTACTCATGGGTGTCACCACGGTCGGTGTCGGCCTGCTGCCGACGCACGCTGCCATCGGTGCCGCCGCACCGGTGCTGCTGATCGTGCTCCGGCTGCTGCAGGGCCTCGCCGTGGGTGGTGAGTGGGGCGGCGCGGTGCTGATCGCGACCGAGCACACCCGCCCCGACCGCGGCTTCCTGTTCGGCGCCTTCGCCCAGCAGGGCTCCCCCGCCGGCCGGATCTTGGCCACCCTCAGCTTCCTCGCCGTGACCGGCCTGCTCCCCGACGACGCGCTGCTCGAATGGGCCTGGCGACTGCCGTTCCTGGCGTCGGCCGCGCTGGTCGTGGTCGGACTCGTGATCAGGCTCAGCCTCGAGGAGTCCCCGGCGATGAAGGACCTCCAGGAGCGCAACGAGGTCGTCCGGGTCCCGGTGGTCGAGCTGTTCCGCAGCAACTCCCGTGAGCTGACCCTCGGCGTCTTCGGCATCCTGTGCGTCTTCGTGGTCGTCTACGCCCGCGACACCTTCGCGCTCTCCTGGGCGACCACCCACCTCGGCTTCGAGAAGGACTCCTTCCTCACCATCATCCTGATCGCCAGCGTCGTGCAGTTCTTCGTGCAGCCGTTCGGCGCGGTGCTCGCCACCCGCTGGAACCCGCGCACCCTGGTCACCGTCCTGCTCGCCCTCGAGATTCCCGCGCTCGCGCTGATGTTCGTGCTGATGGGCACCGGGAACTGGACGCTCGCGATGATCGGCGCGGTGATGGCCACGATCCCCGACGTGATGTTCTACGCGGTCATGGCGGGCATGCTCGCCCAGGCCTTCCCGGCCCGCGTCCGCTACACCGGCATCTCGGTCACGTACGGCCTCTCCGGTGCGCTGTGCGGGACCACGCCGATGATCCTGCAGTGGCTCCTCGACACCTCCGGCAGCATCGCCGTGCCCGTCGCCTTCGGGGTCGTGACCACCGTGATCTCCCTGGTGTGCTCCCGTGCGCTGCTCGGCCGGGGCGCCGCCGAGGCCGAGAGCGCCGAAGAGTCCACGACGGTGACCGCGGCACGCTGAGCCGCGGTCACCACCGGATCGTCACCTGGCGGCGCCCAGCGAGCTACGTGCGAGCTGGGCGACGCGCTGGTTGCTGATCCCGGTCTCCGCCGCGATCCGCCCGAACGACCAGCCGCGACGCCGCAACAGCCGTACGGCCCGCGCGCTCTCGTCGTGCAGATCCTCGAGATGCCTGTCGACCTGGCAGCGCTGGTTCTCGAGATCACGAAGCGTCGCGGCCGGGTCGTCCGGCAGATCGGCAATGGCCCGGCGGGACGGGGATCCGCCCGGCGCCAGCACATCGGGCGGGTTGAACGCCCACAACGTGTAGTCGTCGGCCCACCGGATGAACCGGGCCATGCGGCTCTCACGGTGGAATCTGTTCGGGACGTCGACGTCCCCCACGGGAGGTGTCACCTCAGCTGTCATCTCCGGCTCCTTCACATGGTCGGGCACAGGTGGGGGGAAGGCCCTCGGTGTCCATGATCCGGGGCCGTGATGACCGAGCCGTTGAGGTCGGGTAACGGGCAGGTAAGGGCTAAGGAGCGAGCTCAGCCCGGCGGCGTCAGATCCACCGTGTGCGCGAGTGCGCTCGAAACCGAGCGCACTCCTGCCTCGCGCAAGCAAGCCGAGGCCCGCTCAGTTATTGTTCTACCTGCTAGATCATTGCAGGGAGGCAACGCATGGCACCGGAGATCCAGAGGGAGTCACCGTCGCGGCAGGTGGCCAGGTTCATCCGCCAGGAGATCACCGATGGCCGTCTCAAGCCGGGCGACAAGGCACCGACAGTGCGTGCGGTGATGGAGACCTACCAGGTCGCGTACGCGACTGCGCATCGCGCGATCAAGGTGCTTCAGGCCGAGGGCTACCTGACGCCTCGCCCGGGTCGGTCGGGCGGGAACTTCGTCACCTCGGAGGAGGAGCGGTCGCTGTCGGCGGCCGATCATGCCGACAAAGCCACGCGGACCGGGCTGATCTATCCCGAGGGTCAGTACGCGACGATCACCGACACCGGGATCACCGGGGCCCCCGAACTGGTTGCGGCCGGACTGGGGCTCGAGACCGGTGACGAGGTGATCTTCCGCAAGCGGGTGCGTTTCACCGCGAACGACCGGCCGTCGGCGGCTTCGGTCAGCTGGTTTCCGGCTTCGCTGGCCGAAGTCGCGCCGAAGCTGCTCGAACGCGAGCGGATCCGGGCCGGAACGTTTGCGTACGTCGCACGCCTGACCGGCCGGGAGGTCACCGGTGGTGAGGAGCAGGTGTGGGCGATGGCCGCCGATGAGGGCGTGGCCGCCCAGCTTCAGATCGAGCCAGGTACGCCGGTGGTGGCGAGCAGGATCTGGCTGGTCGACGCCGCAGGCGACCCGATCGAGTTCGGAGAGTCGTATACGCCTGGCCGGCTTTCGGGCCGGTGGGGATCGATGGCACAGGAATGAGCGAGGATGTCTGACATGGAACTGATCCACCGCGGCAAGGTCCGCGATGTCTACGCCGATGGTCCCGACGAGCTGGTTCTGGTGGCGACCGACCGAGTCTCGGTCTACGACGTCGTGCTGCCCACGCCGGTCGAGGGCAAGGGCAAGATCCTGACCCAGCTGTCGCGGTGGTGGTTCGAAGAGCTGGCCGATATCGTCGACAACCACGTCATCTCCTACGACGACGTGCCCGAGGAGTTCGCGGGCCGCGCAGTTCGTGTGCAGCGGGTCGACATCATCCAGGTCGAGTGCATCGCGCGAGGCTATCTGGCCGGGCTGGGCCTGGAGTCCTACCAGGCCACGGGGTCGATCTCCGGGGTCGAGCTCCCCGCCGGTCTGGTCGAGGCGGACAAGCTCCCTGAGCCAGTGTTCACCCCGACCAGTAAGGTCGCGCCCGAAGATGGCCATGACGAGCCGATGACCTACGAGGAGGTCGCCGCCCTGGTTGGCGACGAGACCGCTGCCACGCTCAAGGATCTGACGCTGCGGCTCTACGGTCGCGCGGCCGAGCTCGCGGCGAAGTCGGATGTGATCCTGGTCGACACCAAGTTCGAGTTCGGACTCACCCCCAATGGCCGGATCGTGCTGGCCGACGAGGTGCTGACCTCGGACTCCTCGCGTTACTGGCGTGGCGAGGACTGGAAACCGGGTGGCCCGCAGAAGTCTTTCGACAAGCAGTTCGTCCGGGACTGGTCCAAGACCATCACCGGCTGGGACCGGACTCCGCCGGGCCCGGAGATCCCCGCCGAGGTCGTCGAGGAGACCCGCGCCCGATACATCACCCTGTACGAACGGCTCACCGGCAACCGGTGGGAGTGAGGAGCACGACCATGACTGACTGGGAAGAGATCCAGGCCGTACATCTCAAGAACGTGCAGCAGGCTCAGGCCGTGCATCGACGGATCCTGGCTGCCAAGGATGCTGGCGAGGAGCCGGATCCCGAAGACCTGGCGTACGCCGCCGCCTACAACGCCTCGCCTTACGCTGGCTTCGACAGGGTCACCGCTCCCGACGAGGATTGAGCGGCCCGCAACACCGAAGTGCGCCTGCCCAACAGGGCAGGCGCACTTCCGTTTTCGGCCCTCTGCAGTGAAAGGCGTGACAACCCAGGGAGTAAATGATCTACTATCGACACTAGATCATTTAGGAGTCGGGATGCCGAACGCCGCTACAACCACCCGGGGTCGTGTGGGTCGCCCGCGACACACCAACCAAGTCGCCACGGTTCCTCCACGCGAAGAGATCCTGGCCGTTGCCGGTCGCCTCTTCGTTGACCGGGGCTTCGCTGCCACCTCGACTCGTGACATTGCCGAGCGTGTTGGCATTCGGCAGGCGTCGCTCTATTACCACTTCCCCTCCGGGAAGGAGGGGATCATCGCGGAGCTTCTGGAGCGCACGGTGCGTCCGACTGTCGACAGGATCGCGAGGCTCGAGCAGCTGTCTGCCTCACCCGACACGATCCTGTATCTGCTGGTGGAGCTCGACATCCACATCTTGCTCGACAGTCCACACAACACTGCGTTCCTGGCGCGCCTGCCTGAGGTGGTCAAGTCGGACGCGTACCTCGCCTACGACGCCAGCCGCCAGGAGCTGGCCGCCGGATACGAACGTCTCGGGCGCGAGGTCGAGGCCGTCTATCCCGGAGGCGAGCCCTCTCCGCGCAGTCTCGGGCATCTACTGCTCGAACTGGTCGAGACCGTGATCGTGTTCCGGAAGACCGGGACTCCGATCGACCCGGCAGGAATCGCCAGGTCGTGCCTCCGGATCTGCGGAGCCAGCACCGAGCGGATCACGCGTGCCGCCGTTTCGGCCGCGGACCTACGTAGTGACTTCGAAGATCTTCAATCCATCACATCGAGAGGACCCTTGCGATGACCGCGATCCCCGCAACTCCAGCACCGAGCACCGCGCCGGTGCGGTTCATGTGGCTGGAGATCACTGGCAAGTGCCAACTGGAGTGCGTGCACTGCTACGCCGAGTCCGGCCCTGAGGGAACTTCGGGATCGATGACGACGAACGACTGGCATCGGGTCATCGAGGAGGCTGCTGCCATGGGCGTACGCATGGTCCAGTTCATCGGCGGTGAGCCGACTCTGCACCCAGATCTCCCCGACCTGGTCCAACATGCCCTCGACGCAGGGCTGGAGATCGAGCTATTCAGCAACCTCGTGCGCGTCACGCCACGGCTCTGGGATCTCATCGAGGTTTGCGGCGTACGACTGGCGACGTCCTACTACTCCACCGATCCCGCCGAGCACGCCAGGATCACCCGACGCAACACTCATGCCCGCACCCGCGCGAACCTCGCCGAGGCCACCCGGCGGGGCATCCCGGTCCGCGTGGGCATCATAGGCGTCCACGCCGACCAAGATGTCCAGGGCGCGACCGCAGACCTCGAAGAGCTCGGCGTGACCGACATCGGCCTGGACCACCTGCGGCAGGTCGGCCGTGGCATCCGACGTGACCGACCCACAACTGATCAACTGTGTGGGAACTGCGGCGAAGGCGTGGCCGCAGTTGCACCGGACGGCGCTGTGTGGCCGTGCGTGTTCTCCCGATGGCTGCCGGTGGGCAATGTCCTGCAGCAGCCCCTTGCCGAGATCCTCCACGGAGACGAGATGCGGGAGACCTCGTCGAGACTCGCCGAGGAGTTCTCGCCACGCGAGATGCCGTGCGTGCCGAAGATGTGCAACCCCCAATGCGGACCCTCGTGCAGCCCGGCCTGCCGCCCCGCGAACAACTGCCGTCCGGTCGGGGCGTGCGTGCCGGGGTACCACTGACACTCCAGGTAGCACTTACACGCCGTGGTACCACTTACACATGCTCGCGACCCGCGCATACATTCCGGACCACCACCTGCCGCACGGCGGCCAGATCCCGTGGCCCTTCGATGTCCCCTGTGTCGAACAGCTCGCGAAGGAGGGCATGGCATTCACCGCCCCGATCACCTTCCTTGTCGGCGAGAACGGGTCGGGGAAGTCGACGCTGGTCGAGGGGTTCGCTGAGGCTTGGGGTCTCGACGCCCGCGGCGGCCGGGCGGGCCGCAAGTACGTCAATGACCGTCCCAAGACCCCCCTGGGCGAGGTGGTCGACTTCGACACCACCGCAGCAGGTGGCCAGCACCGCCACGGGTCTCGTACGCGCCGTAAGGGCTACTTCCTACGCGCCGAGACCGCCTTCGGGTTCATGAACGCGGTCTCGGGGATGCGTGGTTACTGGGACGAGGACACCAGCGAGATGAGTCACGGCGAGGGGTTCCTCACCGTGTTCGACAACATGTTCTCCGAGCCCGGCTTCTACCTGATGGACGAGCCGGAGGCAGCACTGTCCTTCACCTCCTGCGTCCGGCTCATCGCGATCATGCACGAACTCGCCGAGTCCGGCGCCCAGATCGTCTGTGCCACCCACTCGCCAATCCTGGCCGCCACACCAGGGGCGGACATCATCGAAGTAGGCGACCACGGCTTCCGACGTACGCAGTGGAGTGACCTCGACCTGGTCTTCCACTGGCGTCGCTTCCTCGGGGACCCGCAGGCCTACCTCCGACATGTCATCGACTGACTCCTGAAACCACGAGACGATCGCATGGACGCCAGCGATGACACCGCCGCAGCCGACGCCGAGTACCGCGCGTGGATGGTCGACAACCTCCACCTCGCCGCCGGCCACTTCGGCGTAGATGTGGTTGGCGACCCTCACCACGGCTGGCGAGAGCGATCCATCAGCGCCCCCGTCACGTCGAATGGGGGCGACCTGTGGCTGCGGGTCGTCTCCGAGGACCAGCAGTGGGCCGATGGAGACCACTGGACGGGCAACCTCGACGCCAACCAGATCACCGGTCTTCCCAAACCCAGCGTTCTCGACTTCTGGGAGTGGGACGAGTGGCGCCGCCAGCGCGCCGACCTCATGACCAGGCTTCCGGGCCGAGCGTGCTCGCCGACCGACGTACTCCACACGACGCTCAACCTTCCAGACACGTGGTGGAACCAGTTGAGACGGACTGTCCAGACGCTCGCCGGCACGCCAACGAGCCGCGTCAACATCAGCCCGACCCGCCTTGCGACCCGGATGCATGACCACTATGGAAGCCAGGCCGAGTCGCGGGCACCTGCCTGGGAGACGGTCCACGGCGACCTGCACTGGGGCAACCTGCTGGTGCCTTTCGGCGTGGTCGATTGGGAGCTCTGGGGCCGCGGACCGGTCGGCACCGACGCAGCCACCCTGTATGCGTACAGCCTTCTCGTTCCCGACGTCGCCCGCCGAGTCCACGACGTCTTCGCCGATGTCCTCGACACCGACTCCGGCCGGTTCGCAATGCTCCACGTTGCCGCCCGACTCCTGGGTCGCGTCGACGGAGGAGATCACCCAGAGCTCCGCGAACCGCTCTCGACGCTCATCGCGAGCCTCAGATGCTGAGCGCAGGCAACCGTCACGGCCGAGCCGCAACATGCTCGAAATCCACGGAGACTAGCGTGCAATCATGACGCGGGTGATCGAGCAGCAGTCGCGGGTGATCCACGGGTACAAGCGCGCGTACCGCATCGGCGGTGACGGCTCCGCGATCATGTTCATCCACGGGATCGGCGACAGCTCACGGACCTGGGACGACGTCCTGCCCATGTTCGCCGAGAATCACCTGGTCATCGCTCCCGACCTCCTCGGTCACGGCGATTCCGACAAGCCACGCGCCGACTACTCGATCGGTGGGTTCGCCAACGGTATGCGCGACCTCCTGTCCGTGCTGGACGTGGAGCGAGTCACCCTCGTCGGCCATTCGCTCGGCGGCGGCATCGCGATGCAACTGGCCTACCAGTACCCACAGCTGGTCGAGCGGATCGTGCTGGTGTCGAACGGAGGCTCGGGGCGCGGTGTCTCGACCTGGCTGCGACTCGCGACCCTGCCGTTGGCGCCGGAGCTGCTCATGCTGTTGCAGCTGCCGATCTCGCGGACCTGGCTGTCCGCCGGCCTCGGTCTGCTGCGCCGCATCGATCACGACCTCGGCGTAGACGCTCTGGATCTGGCCAGGATCGTCGACACACCGCCCGACAGTCACTCCCGCCAGGCGTTCGCCCGGACCCTGCGCGCGGTCGTCGACTGGCACGGCCAGGTCGTCACGATGCTCGATCGCTGCTATCTGGCCTCGAACATCCCGATGCTGATGATCTGGGGCGACCGCGACGGCGTCATCCCCTTCCGCCACGCCGCGCAGGCGCAGGCGGCGATGCCGCAGGCCACGCTCGAGGTGTTCGAGGGCGCCGGCCACTTCCCGTTCCGCTCCGACCCCGAGCGCTTCGTGATGTCGGTCGAACAGTTCATCCGCGGTACCGAGGCGGCGACATGGGACCAACACGGTTGGCAGACGCGGCTGCGCAACGGCCCCGAACCGGGAGACCATCTTCATACGTGGACGGGCATCTGACCCGCGCACTACTCTGCGGACATGAACGACGTTGCCGCGCCTGATGCCACCGCCGGAGGGGTGCGCGAGGTGAAGTCCGCCGCCCGCACGGTGGAGATCCTCGAGTTCCTCGCCGCGCGCCAGAACCGCCCGGTGCGGCTGCGCGAGCTGAGCGAGGCGCTCGGGGTTCCCCGCAGTAGCCTGCACGCCCTGCTCCGTACGCTCGCCAAGCACGGCTGGGTACGCAGCGACGCGACCGGCACGCTCTACGGCATCGGCATCCGGGCCCTGCTGGCCGGCACCAGCTACCTCGACACCGACCCCTACCTCCCGCAGGTGACCCCGTTCCTCGTCGAGCTCCGCGAGCAGCTCGACGAGACGTTCCACTTCGGGCGTCTCGACGGCACCGACGTGGTCTACCTCGCCACCCGCGAGTCGTCGCAGTACCTCCGCCCCTACAGCCGGGTCGGTCGCAGGCTCCCCGCCTACTCCACCTCGCTGGGCAAGGCGGTCCTGGCCGCGCAGCCCGAGGACGAGGTCGCCGACCACCTGCCGGCCGAGCTCGCACCGCTCACGCCGCACACGTTCACCGACCGCGGCGCGCTGGCCGCCGACCTCGAGGCGACCCGCCGGCGCGGCTACGCGATCGACAACGAGGAGAACACCCTCGGACTGCGCTGCATCGCCGTCGCCCTGGACTACGACGAGCCGGTCACCGACGCCATCAGCGCCTCCATCCCGATCGCCCGGCTCACCCCGGAACGGGAGGCCGAGGTCATCGCCGCCCTGCGTCAGGCGGCGGACCGGATCGTCCGTGTGGTCGGCCCGATCCGCAGCTCTCTCACCTGGACCTGACCTCATATATCGAACCTTGTCCACGGATGTAGACGCATGACACAATCGCGGACGTGCCCTCCACCTCTCCCACCACGCCGTTGAACGTGCTGGTGACCGAGCCGATCATGGCCCGGTTCACCGACGTGCTGACCCGGAAGGGCGCCTCGCCGCACGAGTGGACGTTCGCCTGGGGAGACGACCCCCGGCTCGCCGAGGCCACCGCGACCGCCGAGGTGCTGGTCTGCTCCTCGACGACGCCGGAGCTGCTGGCCGCGATGCCCCGGCTCCGGCTGGTGCACGTGACCGGTGCCGGCGTGGACCGGATCCCGCTCGCGGCGCTGCCCGGCGACGTACGTCTGGCCAACACCTACCACCACGGCCGCTCCATCGCCGAGCACGTGATGATGGTGTCGATGATGCTGCTGCGCGGCGTTCTGCGGTCCGAGGCCGATATGCGCCAGGGCGTGTGGAACAACGCGATCGTCTCCGGCGACTACCCCTTCGGCGGCGTGCTGGCCGGCCGCACCCTGGGCATCGTCGGCTTCGGCGAGATCGGCTCCAGTGTCGCCCGGCTCGGGTCCGCGATGGGGATGAAGGTCCGAGCCGTACGCCGCAACCCCGACGCCCCGCTGCCTGAGGGCGTTGCCCTGGACTGGGTCGGGCCCGACTCGGCCCTGCACGACCTGCTGGCCGCCTCCGACGTGGTCGTCGTGACCGTGCCGTTGAGCGATGCGACCCGTGGGCTCATCGATGCAGCGGCCCTCGCCGCGATGCGCCCGAGCGCGGTGCTGGTCAACGTCGCCCGCGGCGCCGTGGTCGACGAGCAGGCGCTCCACGACGCGCTCACCGCCGGCACGATCGCCGGGGCCGGCATCGACGTGTGGTGGCGCAACCCCCGCGACCCCGACGCTCCGCCGCCCTCGCACCTCGACTTCAGGAAGCTGCCGAACGTCGTGCTGACCCCGCACCAGTCGGGGCACACCGCCGAGGTGTTCGCCGGCCGCGCGCAGGACATCACCGACAACGTCGACGCGCTCGCCGACGGCCGGCCGCTGCGCAACCCGGTGACCAGGTAGAAGCCGGTTCCTAGCCCAGGAGCTGGTCGACCACCAGCACGACGGCGCCGAAGATCGAGACCGCGATCGCCGTACGCCGCAGCCGCACCGGCGACATCACCCGGTTGAGCAGCAGCGACAGCCCCCATCCGACGAACGGAGCCGGCACGAGCGCCGCGGTGACCAGCAGGGTGCGCTGGTCGACGGACCCGGTGGCGGCCAGCGCGAGGAACGACAGCACCGAGCCGACGAGGAAGAACGTGCTCATCGAGCTGCGCAGCACCGCACCGTGCTTCTGCTGCCAGACCAGCGCCATCGGCGGGCCGCCGATCGAGGTGGCGGTGCCGAGCAGCCCCGAGGCCGCGCCCGCGGTGACGAGGTTGCGGCGTACCGGCCGCGGCTGCCAGCCCAGCGAGTTGAGGGCGACGCCGACCAGCACGACGCCGGCCAGCAGCAGGGCGAGGCCCCGTTCGGGCAGCGCGGCGACGAGCAGCGCTCCCGCGATCGTCCCGGGCACCCGGCCGAACAGCGCCCACCCGGTGCCGCCGAGGTCGATGTGCTGCCGTTCGGTGACGACGACCATCACCGTGACCACGAAGGCGAGCATCACCAGCGTTCCGGGCAGCAGCCCCGGATCGACCAGGGCGACGACCGGGGCGGCGAGCATGCCCATGCCGAAGCCGATGGAGGCCTGGAGCGCCGAGGCCAGGACGACGGCGACGGCGACGAGCGCGAATGATCCGATCGAGAGCCCCATCAGCCCGCCTGGGCCGCGGCCAGCTCCTGTTCGTCGGCCCCCAGTGGATGGAAGCACTCAGCGGTGTGACCGCCGTCGACCGGGTCGATGGCGAGCGGCGGGAGCGCGGTGGCGCACTCGTCGGTCGCCTTCCAGCAGCGGGTCCGGAACCGGCAGCCGGACGGCGGGTTGAGCGGCGAGGGGATCTCGCCGGACAGGATGATCTGCTCGCGCCGGCGCTCGTGGTCGAGCGAGGGCGCAGCCGACAGGAGCGCCCCGGTGTAGGGATGCTGGGGCCGCTCGAATGTCGACTCGGTCTCGCCCTGCTCGACGATCCGGCCCAGATACATCACCACGACCCGGTCGGCGACGTGCCGCACCACCGACAGGTCGTGCGAGATGAACAGGTACGCCACCCCGAGCTCCTGCTGCAGGTCGTTGAGCAGGTTCAGCACCTGCGCCTGCACCGACAGGTCGAGCGCGGAGACCGGCTCGTCGCAGACGATCACGTCGGGGTTGAGCGCGAGCGCGCGGGCGATGCCGAGACGCTGGCGCTGGCCGCCGGAGAACTCCTGCGGAAACTTCCCGGCGTCGCCGGGCCGCAGCCCGACGAGATCCAGCAGCTCGCGCACCCGCGCCGCCCGCTCACGCGAGGTCTTGTGCAGACCGGTGTGGGTACGCCACGGCTCGCTGACGATGTCGCCCGCCGACATCCTGGCGTTGAGCGAGGCGAACGGGTCCTGGAACACCATCTGCACCCGGCGCCGGAACGTCAGCAGGTCGGCGCCCCTGGTCGTCGTCGGGTCGACCCCGTCGAAACGTACGGAGCCGCCGTCGGGGGTCTCCAGCATGAGCAGCGTGCGGGCCAGCGTGGACTTGCCGCAGCCGGACTCCCCCACCAGGCCGAGCGTCTCGCCGCGGTGCAGGTCGAGGGTGACGCCGTCGAGAGCTCGCAGCTCCTTGCGCTTTCCGGCGTGGCGTACCGGGAAGATCTTGGTGAGGTCGCGGACCTCGAGAAGCGGTGCTTCAGTCATCGGTTCACCTCGTCGGGGAAGTGGCAGGCGGAAAGGTGGCCGGGGGCGACCTCACGGGCCGCCGGCCGCTCCTCGCGGCAGCGGTCACGCGCGATCGGGCAGCGGTCCTGGTAGACGCAGCCGGCCGGGATCGCGGCCAGCTCGGGCGGCGAACCGCCGATCGACTTGAGCTCCGCACCGCGCTCGGCGTGCACGGGCACCGACTCCAGCAGGCCGGCGGTGTAGGGGTGCTTCGGGGAGGCGAAGACCTCCTCGACCAGGCCCTGCTCGACCACGTTGCCGGCGTACATCACCACGACCCGGTCGGCCTGCTCGAAGACCAGGGCGAGGTCGTGCGTGATCAGCACGACCGCCATGTCGCGCTCCTCGCGCAGGTCCTTGAGCAGGCTCATGATCTGGGCCTGGACCGTGACGTCGAGTGCGGTGGTCGGCTCGTCGGCGAGCAGCACCGCCGGCGACAGCGCGACGCCGATCGCGATCAGCAGCCGCTGCCGCATTCCGCCCGAGAACTGGTGCGGGTAGGAGTCGATCCGAGTCTCAGGCTCGGGGATGCCGACCCGGCGCATCAGCTCGATGGCCTCCTTGCGGGCGGCCTTCTTGGACAGGCCACGGTGGATCCGGAACGGCTCGGCCAGCTGCGTACCCACGGTGTAGACGGGGTTGAGCGCGGTGAGGGCGTCCTGGAAGACGATCGCCAGCTCCTTGCCGGCGATGTCGCGCCGGCGCCTCGCCGAGGCGGTCCGCAGATCGGTGGTGCCACCATCACCGGTGATGCGGACGGAACCCTCGGTCACGTCGGCGACCGGCTCCAGCAGGCCGACGACCGCGGTGGCGGTCATCGACTTGCCGCAGCCCGACTCCCCTAGCAGCGCGAGGGTCTCGCCCCGGCGCGCCTGGAAGGTCACCTTGTCGACGGCTCGGACGACACCATGGGGCGTACGGATGTCGACGCTCATGCCGTCGACGTCGAGGGCGATGGCCTTCTCGGTCAGAGTGCTGGTCACTGGGCGTCCTCCGTAGCGGTCTGAGTGACGGTCTGGGCGACGGTCGGGGTGGCGCGGCGACGCTGCCGCCGCGGGACGGTGAGCCGCCACCGCTGAGCGGGATCGGTGGCCAGCCGCACCCAGGCGGCGAGCACGGCGGCGGACACCGTCGCGATCACGATGGCCAGGCCCGGGAAGAACGAGAGCCACCATGCGGTCTGCAGGTAGTTCTGCCCCTGGGCGACCATCAGGCCCCAGCTGACGTCGGGTGCCTGGATGCCGATGCCGAGGAAGCTCAGCGACGACTCGGCGAGCATGACGTAGCAGAAGTCGAGCGTGGCGACCGTCAGCAGCGTCGGCAGCACGATCGGGAAGACGTGGCGGCGGATGATGCTGAAGCTGCCCGCCCCGAACGTACGGGCTGCGTCGACGAAGACCCGGCTCTGCAGCTCGGCCGACTCCGCCCGCGCGGTGCGCAGGTAGATCGGGATGCGGGTGATCGCCAGCACGATGACGATGTTGCGCGGACTGGGCGAGTAGACGTAGAGGACGACGACCGCCATCAGCAGCGACGGGAAGCTCAGGATCACATCGGCGATCCGCATCACGAGGGTCTCGCGCCAGCCGCGGTGGTAGCCGGCCCACATGCCGATCACCGAGCCCACGACCAGCGAGATCAGCACCGCCGGGATGGCCACACCGAGGGTCGTCCGGGTCGCGACGATGATCCGGGCCAGGATGCTGCGCCCGAGCGAGTCGGTGCCCAGTACGTAGAGCCAGCCGTCGAGCTCGAGCGGTGCCTTGTTGCCTCGGGTCAGGTCCTGGGCGTTGGCCTCGCTGCCGAGCAGGACCGGCCCGAAGACCGCCACGAGCAGGATGAAGCAGAGGATCACGGCGGCCACGGTCGCGACCTTGTCGCGCAGCAGCATCCGCCAGTAGCTCACCTTGCCGGAGCGGCTCGGGGCCTCAACGGAGTCGGTGGTGGTGGAGCTCATCGGTTCTCCTCTCTCACACCATCGCCTTGTCGCGCACACGGGCGTCGAGCAGGGCGTAGCAGATGTCGATGGCGATGTTGAGCAGGAAGATCGTGACCGCGGTGAGCAGCACGGCCGCCTGCAAGATGGCGAAGTCGCGGCCGGTGATCGAGTCGATCATCAGCTTGCCGATGCCGGGCCAGCCGAAGATCGACTCCACGACCACGGCACCGTTGACCAGCCCGACCGCCAGGTCGCCGGCCACGGTCAGCGCCGGGGCGGCGGCGTTGCGCAGGGCGTGGTGAGCGACGACCCGACGGCTGTCGGCACCCTTGCTGCGTGCCAGCCGGACGTACGGCGCGGACAGGGCCGCCACCATCGCGCCCCGCACCACCTGGGTGAGCACGCCGACGGGACGCAGCAGCAGGGTCGCGATCGGCAGGACCCAGGAGAGCAGCCCGGCATCGACACCCGAGGTCGGCAGCACCCCGAGCATCACCGCGAAGACCCAGACCCCCATGATGGCGAGCCAGAAGTCGGGGACGCTCGCCGCCGTCATCGACAGGAACGACGCGAACCGGTCGGCCAGCGAGTTCGGACGGTACGCCGCCCACGAGCCGATCACGACGGCGAGGACGACCGCGATGAGCATCGTGGTGATCGCCAGCTGGAGCGTCGCGGGGAAGGCCCGCAACGCCATCGCGGCCGCGGACTCACCCGTGCTCAGCGAGGTGCCGAAGTCGAGGCGAAGGATGCCCTGGAGGTAGTCGACCAGCTGCTGCCAGACCGGCAGGTCGAGGCCGTTGACTGCGCGGAAGGTCTCCTTCTGGGCCTCGGTGGCGTTCTCCGGCAGGTACAGGCTGGCCGGGTCGCCGGTGAGGCGGGCCAGGAAGAACACTCCGAGCAGCACCACGACGAGCGGCAGCAGCGAGGTGAGGGCTCGCTTGCGGAGGAACGTCACCATCGATGACCTCCTGGGTGAGTCGCGGCCGGGGTCACTTGGCCGGCTTCATCTCGGTCACGCGCATCTCGTCGCCGGTCGCCGAGTTGGGCTCGTACTCGACGTTGTCGGACTCGCCGATGATCCCGGTCATGTGCGCGATGTAGGCGAACTGCGAGACCTTCTCCGGCTCGTCGGCGAAGATGCCCGCGAACGCGGCCTGGCGGTCATCGCCCTGGGCCTTGTCGGCGGCCCCGATCTGGGCGTCGAACTCCGGCGTACCGAACGTCGACTGGAGGCCGTCGCTGAGCATGTACTGGTCGACGGAGAACTGGGCGTCACCGGCCTGGTTGCCGTGCTGGATCAGCATGATGTACGGCCCGGTGTTCTCGGGGTACGGGCGGGACTGATACTCGACCGACGCGGCGGTGTCCATCATCTCGATGGAGACGTTGAGGCCGATGTCCTCGAGCGCCTTCTGCACGACCTCGACGGTCTCGCGGACCTTGGGGAACATGCCGTTGCGCGAGATCAGCCGGATCTTGGTGTCGGTCGGCACCCCGTCGGCCTTCGCCTCGGCGATGAGGGACTTGGCCTTCTCCTGGTCGTACGGCCACGCCTCGAGGTCCGGGTTGTGGCCCACGACGCCCTCAGGCACCAGCTGGGAGGCGACCTCGGCGTACCCCTGGAAGAGGCTGTCGACGATGGACTCGCGGTCGATCGCGTAGTTGATCGCCTGCCGCACCCGGATGTCGTCGAGCGGGGCGTAGGTCCCGGTCGACCGCAGCGCGGTGGTCTCGTTGTTCTGGTAGCGGACCGCGGCGTCGCCGGAGAGGTCCTCGGGTGCGAGGCCGGTGGCGATGTCGGCCTCGTTGTTGGTGATCATGGCGGCGCGTACGCTGCCCTCCTCACGCCACTGGTACTCCGCCTTCTTGAACGCCGGGGCGTCGCCCCAGTAGGTGTCGTTGACCGCGAGGGTCAGCTTGGTGCCGTTCTGCCAGTCCTCGATCTTGTAGGGGCCGGTCCCGATCGGCTCGCGCACCTTGGCGGTGTCGCTGGTCGAGGCGGGCACGACCTCGATGAAGGAGAGGCGCAGGGGAAGGATCGGGTCGGCCCCGGCGGTGGTCACCTCGAGGTGGGTGGCGTCGACGGCCTTGGCCTGGAGCTCGTCGTCACCGAAGACGTAGCCCTCGACGTTGCAGCCGAAGGTGCCGTTGACCGCGCGGTCGATGGAGTGCGCGGCGGCCTCGGCGTCGAAGGCGGAGCCGTCGGAGAACTTCACACCCTCGCGGAGCGTGAAGGTCCATTTGGTCGGCTCGGTCTGCTCCCACTCCGTGGCGAGCAGCGGCTGTAGATCGCCGGAGGCGGGGTCGCGCTCGACCAGCGGCTCGGTGATGTTGGAGCGCACCACGACGCCCGTCGCGGTCAGGTTGGCATCGCACGGTTCGAGGGTCGGCGGCTCCTGCGGGAGCACGATCCGGACCGTGTCACCGGCGGCGCCGGCACTGTCGGAGTTGGCGACGCCACACGCCGAGAGGGTGAGCGAGACAGCCATGAGCGAGGCGCTTGCGAGTCCGAAGCGGGACCGCAGCGAGGGACGAAAGTTCATGCGACTGTTCCTCCAGTCGATCGGCGACATCTACATATGTGGACGTCGTTGTCATTCGTGGATGAACCGTACGAGCGAGTTTTGTGTGACGTCAAGCACGTCGGCCAATGCCCATGGAGCATCGAACGATGCCGTCACGATGTTGGACGCGTATCGCCTCCGCTACCTAGCCTCGGGATCTCCGACGTCATCGATCCCCTTGAGGAGACCCCATGGGCCGCTACTCCCCCACCGAGCTCCGTGACGCCCTCGGCGCCGGCCTGCTGTCGTTCCCGGTGACGCATGCGACCGCCGACTACGCCTTCGACGAGGACGGCTACCGCGCCCATCTGCAGCACCTCGACGGCTTCGACGTCGCCGGCCTCTTCGCCGCCGGCGGCACCGGTGAGTTCTTCTCGCTGACCCACGACGAGGTGTCCCGGGTCCTGCGGGCCACCGTCGAGGAGGTCGGGAACGGCACCCCGGTGATGGGCGCGGCCGGCTACGGCACCTCCCAGGCCGTCGCGATGGCGCAGCGCGCCGAGGCGGACGGCGCCGACGGCATCCTGCTGCTGCCGCCCTACCTCACCGAGCTGCCGGGTCGTGGCCTGTACGAGCACGTCGCCCGCGTCTGCTCCGAGACCTCGCTCGGCGTGATCGTCTACCACCGCGCCAACGCCCGCTACGACGCCGACACCATCGTCCGTCTCGCCGAGGAGTTCCCGAACCTCATCGGCTTCAAGGACGGCGTCTGCGACATCGACCTGCTCGCCACGCTCAACGCGCGCCTCGGCGACCGCCTGCTCTACGTCGGGGGCCTGCCGACCGCCGAGACGTACGCCCTGCCCTATCTGGAGCTCGGCGTCAGCACCTACTCCTCGGCGATCTTCAACTTCGCGCCGCAGTGGGCGGTCGAGTTCTACACCGCCGTCCGCAACCGCGACCGCGACGAGGTGCTCGCCCGGCTCCGCGACTTCGTGGTCCCCTACATCGCGATCCGCGACCGCGGAGCCGGCTACGGCGTCTCGATCGTCAAGGCCGGTCTCACCGCCGCCGGCCGTCCGGCCGGCCCCGTACGTCCCCCGCTGACCGACCTCACCGAGGACGAGCTGGCCGAGCTGACCGCCCTCGTCAAGACCGTCATCTGACGGCGACCCGATCGACAGGAGAAACCGTGACCCGCCGAATCCTCCAGGTAGGACCGCTCAAGCCGTCGCTGGCCGCCACCCTCACCGACCGCTACGACGCCCTGGTGCTGCCCGACGACGACAGCCGCGCCGCCTTCCTCGCCGAGCACGGGCCCTCGATCGGCGCCGTGGTGACCACCGGGCGCACCGGCGTACCGGCCGAGCTGATGGCGCAGCTGCCCGCGCTCGGCGCCGTCGTCAACTTCGGGGTCGGCTACGACACCACCGACGTCGAGACCGCGGCCGCACGTGGCGTACTGGTCTCCAACACCCCCGACGTGCTGACCGACTGCGTGGCCGACACCGCGATCGGCCTCGCCATCGACACCCTGCGCCAGCTCAGCGCGGCCGACCGGTTCGTACGCCGCGGCGACTGGCCAGAGGTGGTCACCTACCCCCTGGCTCGTAAGGTCTCGGGCAAGCGGGTCGGGATCCTGGGGCTGGGCCGGATCGGCCAGGCCATCGCGACGCGGTTCGAGGCGTTCGGCTGCCCGATCTCCTACCACTCCCGCCGCGAGGTCCACGGCTCCCCGTACGCCTACGCCGCCTCCCCCGCGCAGCTCGCCGCCGACGTCGACATCCTGGTCCTCGCCACCTCCGGCGGCAGCGGTACGCAGCACCTCGTCGACCGCAAGGTGCTCGAGGCGCTCGGGCCCGAGGGCTACCTGATCAACATCGCGCGTGGCTCCGTGGTCGACCAGGACGCGCTGGTCGAGCTGCTCCTCGAGGGTGGCATCGCCGGCGCCGGCCTCGACGTCTACACCGAGGAGCCCGCGGTCCCCGCGGAGCTGATGGACCTCGACAACGTGGTGCTCCTCCCGCACCTGGCCAGCGGCACCGTCGAGACGCGTGCCGCCATGGAGCAGTTGACCCTCGACAACCTCGACCGCTGGCTCGCCGACGGCACCGTCCTCACTCCGGTGCCGGAGATGTCGAACTGACGGTCATGGTGTCGCGGGGCTGAAGGCGCGACGTACCTCCGTCAGGTCCCACCCGGGCGTCGGGACGCTCGCCCGCAGCCGGCGGGTGTAGTCGTGCTGCGGCGCATCCAGCACATCGGTCGTCGTCCCACGTTCGACGACGGCGCCGTGCTGCATCACCACCACGGTCTCGGTGAGCTGACGCACGACGGCCAGGTCGTGGCTGATCAGCACATAGGTGATCGACAGCCGCTCCCGCAGATCGCTGAGCAGATTGAGCACCTGCGCCTGGATGGACACGTCGAGCGCGGCGACCGACTCGTCGAGGATCAGGACGTCCGGCTCTGCCGCGAGCGCCCGCGCGATCGCCACCCGTTGGCGCTGACCGCCGGAGAGCACTCGCGGCAGGGCACGACCTTGGCGTTCGTCGAGACCCACCATCTCTATCAGCTCGCCCACGCGCGCAGCCCGCGCTGACGAGGTCCGCTCGCGCTGGTGGAGGCGCAGCACCTCCTCGATCGCGCGGTCGACCGGTTGCCGTGGGTCCAGGCTGGAGTAGGGGTCCTGGAAGACGATCTGCACCTCGGCGCCGCGCCGGCGGCGCTCGGCGCCACCGCGCGCCGGCGCCGTACGGTCTCGACCGCAGGCGCGGATCGTGCCGGCCGACGGTCGCTCCTGGCCGGTGATCATGTTCGCGACCGTGGTCTTCCCGGATCCGGACTCGCCGACGATCCCGAGCGATCCTCCCCGACGTACCGTGAAGGAGACGTCCTCGACGGCGACCACCTCTCCGAACACCTTGCGCAGGCCGGTGACTGCCAGGGCCGGTTCCGCCTCAGTGGTCTCGTACGCCTCAGACATGGGTGCTTCCTCCCAGGACTCCACGAAGCTCCTCTGCGCGTGCGCACCGCACGGCACCGCCGTCTAGGTCGACCAACGCCGGGGCGGAGGAGACGCAGACGTCGTGCTTGTGCGGACAGCGACCGGCGAAGGCGCACGCGTCGGCCGGCGCCTGGAGCGCCGACAGCGGACGCCCCGGGACCGCCGTAAGCCGGAGCATCGCGCGGTCCAGCAGCGGCCGCGCCGCGCCGAGGGCGGCGGTGTAGGGGTGGAGCGGGTCGTCGTGAAGCCTTCCCGACTGGCGGACCTCGACGATCTCGCCGGCGTACATGACCCCGGTGCGGTCGCAGACCGCCGCGGCCAGATCCAGGTCGTGGGTGATGAACAGCAGCGACAGACCGAGGTCCTGGCGTAGCTCGTCGAGCAAGCCCATGATCTCGGCCTGCGTCGTCACGTCCAGCGCAGTGGTCGGCTCGTCGGCGAGCAGCAGTCGGGGTTCGGTGAGCAGCGCGCTGGCGATCATCACCCGCTGAAGCAGCCCGCCGGACAGCTCGTGCGGATACTGCTCCAAACGTCTCTCCCCGTCCGAGATCCCTAGCTTCGCGAGCATCGCGACCGCTCGGCGAGCCGCCTCCCGCCGCTTGACCCCGCGGTTCGTACGCAGCACCTCGGTCATGAAGTCGCCGACCTGGCGCACCGGGTTGATGTGCACCCGCGGGTCCTGGAAGACGACGGAGACCTCGGCGCGGTAGGCGCGTAGGGCGGCACCGGATAGGGCCTCCACATCCTGGCCTGCGAACCGGATCGAACCACGCCGGCGTGCCCCCGCGGGCAACAGCCGATCGATCGCCCGCACGGTCATCGACTTGCCCGAGCCCGACTCTCCCACGAGGCCGACCGCCTCCCCGGCAGCCACCGTGAACGACACGTCGCGCAGCACCGAGCGGTGGACGCCTCCCACGAGCAGGTCCAGGCCCAGCCCGTCGACCTCCAACAGCGGGCCATGATGGGTCGCGCTCATCGGCCACCCTCCTTCCCGGCCCGCTCGAGGAGCCGCTCGCCGAGCAGGTTCATGGCCACGACGACCACGACGATGCAGACGCCCGCAACGAGAGCGGGCATCGGGTAGCCGAGAAGGATGCCCGACTGGTTCTCCGAGATCATCACGCCCCAGTCCGGGTTCGGCGGCTGGACGCCGATACCGAGGTACGAGATGACCGCCAGGTCGAGGACTGCATAGCCGAACAGGATCGACGCCTGCGCCACCATGAACGGGAACACGTTGGGCAGCAGGTGCCGTACGCAGATCGCGGTCGCGCCCAGACCTTGCACCTCGAGGGCGGTGATGTAGGGCTGGCTGCGCTCCTTGAGCATCGCGCTGCGCAACAACCGCGCGACGAAGGGCGTGTACGCCACCGCCATCGCGAGCACCGCCGCCCACAGGCCTGCACCGAAGACTGCCGCCGTGAGCGCCGCCAGCAGCACACCGGGGAACGCAAACAGGATATCCAGGCCCGCCGACACCGTCGTGTCGACCGCTCCCCCGCGCCACGCGGAGGCAAGACCGAGCACCGAACCCACCAGCATGCAGAGGACCACGATGAGCAGCGGCCCGAGCAGCGAGGACCGCGCGCCGGCCAGGACCCGGGACAGCACGTCCCGGCCCTGGACGTCGAGACCGAGCAGGTGCCCCTCCCCCGGACCGATCCACGCCTGCGCCAGGTCGGCCTGGTTCGGGTCGTGTGGCGTGAGCACCGGCCCGATGATGCCGATCATGGCGGCGAGCCCGACCACGACGACGCAGACCCACACAGTCGCGCCGAGACGGGCACGGCGACGGGTCGCCGTCGTGCCGGCGGCGGGGGCGGTGGCGGTGGCGACGGCGCTCATGAGGCCCTCGCTCCGAGCTTGACGCGGGGGTCGAGCACCGCGTACATCGCGTCGACCACGACGTTGACGATCACGAACGCCACCACGAGCACGAGCGAGATGCCCTGCACGACGGCGATGTCCTTACCCTGGGCCGACTTCACGAGGTACTGCCCCAGGCCGTTGAGGCCGAAGGATGTCTCGACCACGGACGAGATCGCGATGAGGCTCGCGATCGTCACGCCGGTCACCGTGGTGATCGGGATCGCGGCGTTGCGCAGCACGTGGCGGGTGACGACGAGGTGCTGCGGGATTCCGCGGCTGATCGCCGTCTGGACGTGCTCACGCTCCACCTCCTCGCGGATCGCGGTGCGGGTCACTCGCGCCACGACCGCCACTGATGACAGCGCGAGCGCGACCGCCGGCAGGGTGAGGTGCTCGAGGTGGCCGAGGAAGCCCTCGCCGACCCCGATCGTCGGGAACCAGCCGAGCGACACCGCGAAGACCGCGATCAGCACGATGGCCGCGACGAAGGCCGGCACGGCGGCGGCCATCGAGGAGATGACCAGCACCGAGGAGTCGATCCACCCCGGCCGAAGCCCGGCGAGCAGGCCGAGACCGATGCCGAGGACCACGATGATGACGGCGGCGTAGAGCACCAGGCTGAGCGTGATCCAAGCGCGGTCCGCGATGAGGGAGGAGACGTCCTGGTGCAGCGGGATCGACACGCCCAGGTCGCCCCGGAGAGCCCCGGAGAGCCAGTGCCAATACTGCGCGAGGAACGGCTCGTCGAGATGGTATCGCCGCTCGAGCACCGCCTGCGCTTCAGCGGAGAGCGACTTGCCCCCGGAGAGCGCGGCGAGCGGGTTGCCCGGCGCGACGTACGTCGCTGCGAAGATCGCGAAGCTGGCCACCAGGAGTGTCACCCCCAGCATCGCGAGTCGGCGCATCAGGTATCCGATCCGCATGGTCATCGGGCTCCCAGGTGGTTGGCCCAGGGCGCCGACATGTAGGCGAACGACGACACTGCTCCGGTCAGCTCGCTGTTGGTCACGAGCACCGAGTTCGGCTGGGCGGTCGGGATCCATGGCAGCAGTTCCATGGTGCGCTGCTGCGCCTCGATGACGAGCTTCGCCCGGGCCTCCACGTCCTCGGTGCCGCGCGCCTCCTCCATCAGCGAGGTGATCTCCGGGTCGTCGAAGCCCGAGTAGTTCTGCGCACCGTCGGGCAGGACGACCGTCGCGGAGAGCGCGGCGGGGTCGGCATAGTCGCCGTAGGTCACCGTCGGGAACGCATCCACCCCCTCGCGCGCCTTCGGGTCGATGAAGAAGTTGATGAATGCATCGGCCGAGACCGACTTGAACTCCACCTCGAGGCCGATCTTCTCGCCCGCCGTCTTGAAGGCTCCGGCCTCGTAGGCGATGTCCGGGATCGCCGAGGACATGCCGATCGTGACGGTCTTGCCCGCCGCCCCGGCCTCCTCGATCAGCTTCTTCGCCTGGTCGATGTCCTGCTCGAGCACCGGACTGTCCTTGTACGCCGCCTGGTAGGTCTCGCTCGCCGAGGCGAAGGTGCCCGGGTTGACGAGCCAGCGCGCGTCCTCGGCCGCACCATGGAACACGTTCTCGACGATGCCCTTGCGGTCGAGAGCAAGTGACAGCGCCTGGCGGACCTTGACGTCACCGAGCGTGCCGTCCAGGTCGCTGATCACCAGCGCGGCGGTCGC
Organism: Nocardioides sp. NBC_00850; assembly: GCF_045207335.1. Lineage (NCBI taxonomy): Bacteria > Bacillati > Actinomycetota > Actinomycetes > Propionibacteriales > Nocardioidaceae > Nocardioides > Nocardioides sp. NBC_00850. The sequence goes on along the minus strand of NZ_CP108845.1, from coordinate 2,461,115 downwards.
GTAGCCGGGACCCTGCGTGACGGTGACGGCCTTGTTGCCCTCCAGCACCGGCAGCGTCGAGATCGCCGGCGGGTACGTCCCACCGATCTCGCCCGCGATCAGCGAGGACGTAAGAGCCGCTTCGTCGACGACACCCTTGAGGGTGATCTTCGCGACCCGCGGATCGGCCTCACCCCAGTAGTCGTCGTTGGGTACCGCGACCACCCCGCTCGCCGGCGACCAGGAGTCGAGCTCGTAGGCGCCCGTGCACATCGCGCCACCTGTCGTGGTGCCGTAGGCGGCGCCCTTGGCCTCGACGTACTTCTTCTGCACGATGATGCCGGGGAGCGAGGCGAGCTCGCCGTCGAGCCAGTAGTCGGGCTGGGTCAGCGTGATGGTGACCTGGCGGTCGCCGGTCGCCTCGATCGTGTCGACCCGGACGAGGGAGTCGGCGTAGAACCCGCCGAGCTCGGGGTCGCGATGACGCTCGAGGCTGTAGACGACGTCCTCGGCGGTGACCGGGCTGTTGTCCCAGAACTTCGCGTCCGGGTTGATGTCGAAGACCAGCGTCTTGTCGTCCGTGCGCGAGAACGAGGCGAGCCCGTCGGTGATCGTGCCGTCCGGCGCGGTGCGGAGCAGCGACTCACACATCAGGGTGAGCGCGGTGTTGTCCGGGTAGTCGAAGGCGTAGAGGGGATCGATCGTCTGGACGTCGCGGTAGACCGCCCAGGTGATCGGGTCGGCGTCAGCGGTCGCGGCGGTCGTCGTCGGTTGGAGGTGGCTCGCGGTCGTCGAGGACGTCGAGTTGTCGGCCGATCGCCCACAACCGACGATCGCAGTGCAGGTGAGGAGCAGCGCGGTGATGCGCATGAGGTTGCGTCGGTTCACAAGGATCTCCTTGGGACGGTGCTGTCAGCGGGGGCTGCATGGGTGATGTCCGAGATCGGGCTCATGAGTCGAACCCCAGTCCGAGGCGGTCGAGCAGGCGGAGCCAGGCATTGCGGTGACCGGCTCGCGCGTCGGCGCGCGCGAGCGACCAGCGGGTCAGCTGGATGCCGATCCACGCGATCGGCTCCGGCGGGAACGGCAGCGGCCGCTTCCGAACGAGGGCGAGCCGAGTGCGCTCGGTGTCCTCCCCAGCCAGCAGGTCGAGCATCACGTCGGCACCGAACCGGGTGGCACCGACACCGAGGCCGGTGAAGCCGAGGGCGTAGGCGACGCGGCCGCCGAACGCGGTGCCGAAGAAGGCGCAGAACCGCGTGCAGGTGTCGATCGCCCCACCCCACCGGTGGCTGAAGCGGACGCCGGCCAACTGGGGGAAGGTCTCGAAGAACTGCCGGGCGAGGACGTCGAAGGTCTCCTGTCGCTGGTCGTACGACGCCCGGACCCGCCGCCCGTAGTGGTAGATCGCGTCGTAGCCGCCCCAGAGGATCCGGTTGTCCGCGGTCAGGCGGTAGTAGTGGAACTGGTTGCCGCAGTCGGAGAGGCCCTGCCGGTTGCTCCAGCCGATCGACGCGAGCTGCTCGTCGGTGAGCGGCTCGGTCATGAGGACGTAGTCGTAGACCGGGACCGTCGCCAGCCGGAGCCGGCGCAGCAGCGGGCGGTAGGCGTTGGTGCCGAGCGCGACCTGCTGCGCATGGATCGTGCCGTGGTTGGTGTGTACTGCGATCTGCCCGCCGGCCCGGCGGATCCGCTCGACCGGCGTGCCTTCGACGATACGCACACCGAGCCGCTCGGCCGCGGCGGCCAGACCCCAGACCAGACGGGCCGGATCGACGGTCGCGCAGCTGTCCTTGCTCCACAATCCGGCCAGGTACGTCGGCGAGTCGACCTCCGCACGGACGGCGGCCCCGTCGAGGAAGACCGCGCTCTCGCCCTCGGCCTCGGCCCGGAGGTCCTCGACCTCGTGCGGTCGGGTGGCGACGGCGAGCTGCCCGGTCCGGCGGAAGTCGCAGTCGATGCCGTAGCGCCGCAAGGTCACCTCGATGTCGTCGAGGTTGGCCAGGCCGAGCTCCTCGAGCCGGGCGGCCTGGTCGGGCCAACGGGTGCGGCCGTTGGCCTCACCATGGGTCAGGCTCGCCTCACAGAAGCCTCCGTTGCGACCGCTCGCGGCGCCACCGATCCGGTCCGCCTCGACCAGGACGACATCTCGTCCGGGGTCACGCTCCTTGGCTCGAAGCGCCGTCCACAGACCGGAGTAGCCGCCACCGACGACCGCCAGATCGCAGCTCTGGTCGCCGGCCAGTGGCGGTCGGGCCGCCGGTCGGTCCGGGTCGTCGAGCCAGAATGGGAGCGGCTTCGCGGACGCGAGAGCGTCGCGGACGTGGCTCGCCGTCATCGGGCGTACACCCGCTCCCCACCCACGAAGGTCTGCTCGACATGGGTGTCCCAGATGTCCGAGGCCGGACCGTCGAACGGGTCCCGGTCGAGCACTACCAGGTCGGCCAGGTTGCCGACGGTGATGGTGCCGGTGTCATCGAGGTGGTTCACGTACGCCGTGCCGGAGGTGTACGCCGCCAACGCGCTGCCGAGGTCGATCCGCTCCTCGGCATAGAAGACCGGGTGGTCAGTGTCGGGCTCGACCCGGTTCACCGCGACGTGGATGCCGCGGATGGGGTCGGCGCTGCTGACGGGCCAGTCGCTGCCGGCGGCGAGCACGGCGCCACTACGCAGCAGCGAACCGAACGGGTACTGCCACGCGGAGCGCTCCGGGCCCAGGAACGGGATGGTGAGCTCGTCCATCTGCGGCTCATGGGCGGCCCACAGCGCCTGGATGTTGGCGGTCACGCCGAGCCTACGAAAGCGGGCGACATCCTCGGGATGCACGATCTGCAGGTGCGCCAGGTGGTGCCGGCCGTCGGTGAAGCCGTTCTTGTCGCGGGCCACCTCGATGGCGTCGAGCGCCTCGCGGACAGCGCGGTCGCCGAGCGCGTGGAAGTGGACCTGGAAGCCGTGCGCGTCGAGCGCGGTGACGTGCTCCTTGAGCGCCTCGGGGTCGACGAACGACAGTCCGCGGTGGTCGCCCGCATCGCGGCAGCCGCAGCCCGAGCCGTACGGACTGATCATCGCGGCCGTGTGGTTCTCAGCGATGCCGTCCTGCATGATCTTGACGCTCGTGGCCCGAAAACCGCCGCGGGTCATCGCCTCGCGAGCCGCCAGCAGATCCTCGATCTGCTCGGCACCGCGGTCCCGGCTCCACCAGAGCGCGCCGACGACGCGGGCGGTCAGCAGGTCGGCGTCGAGCGCGTCGGCGTACGCCGTCGAGGTGTCGCTGATGACCGGATTGATGCCGATCAACGCGTCCTGCCAGGCGGTGATGCCGAGCGAATGCAGCACCCCTTGGGCACGCAGCAGGCCGGCGAGCTTCTCCTCACGGGTGGTCTCCGGAACGACGGCGGCAACGAGATGCATCGCGCCCTCCTGCAGCAGGCCGGTGGGGACGCCGTCTGCGTCGCGCTCGATCCGGCCGTCGACCGGATCGGGGGTACGAGGGTCGATGCCGGCGAGCTCGAGCGCACGGCTGTTGGCCAAGCCGCCGTGGTGGTCGCGGTTGGCCAGGTAGACCGGACGGTCGGGGACGATCTCATCGAGGAAGGCTCGGTCGGGGGCGCCGCCCGGGAAGCTCTCCATAGACCAGCCGCCACCGGTGATCCAGGGCCGGTCGGGGTTCGCGGCGGCATACGACGCGATCCGACTGCGGTACTCCTCGACATCGACCGTCTCGGTGAGGTCGCACTGCCCGAGCTCGACGCCGGCACCGACGGGATGCACGTGGGCGTCCTGGAAACCCGGGACGAGCATACGGCCACGGAGTTCGACGACCTCGGTGGCGGGACCCACGAGCTCGCTCAGCTCGTCGTGCCCGACCCCGACGATCCGCTCGCCCCGTACGGCGACCGCGGTCGCACGGCTGCGGGCGGTGTTTCCGAGATGGACGGGGCCACCGGCGAACAGAAGATCTGCGTACGTCGTCAAGGGGTTCCTCCAGCGGGCGCGGCCTGCCTCGGTGTGGTCAGGATCACTCGAGTCGGTACGCTAGATCCGTGACAACAGTGTTGTCAACGGTGTTGACAGCACTGTGACTGGGTAGGATCGTCCAGACTTGAGGAGGTCACGATGAGTGCCGTCACCCGCCGCTCGAAGGAGCGCGTCGCGCTGGACCGCGAGGCGATCCTCGCGACGGCGACCGAGCTCGCCGCCAACGGAGAGGCGATCACGTTCCGCAGCCTGGGCACCGCCCTCGGCGCTGACCCGACGGCGATCTATCGACGCTTCCGCGACAAGGACGAGCTGATGGCGGCGCTTCTCGACGGTCTGATCGCGGCATCCATGGTCCGCGTCGACCGGGGCGCGTCGTGGCGCGACCAGCTGCGCGACGGTGCCGTGTGCACCATCGACACGTTCAGCGCCCACCCGCAGATCGGCGCCGAGGCCACTGCCATCTCCACCGGAGGTCCCGGGGAGCTCGCGGTGATCGACTGGATCCTGGACCAGCTGGCCCGCGCCGGGCTCGACAAGCAGCAGGTCGTGCGCTGCTACGCCGCCTACTCCAGCTACGTGCTGGCGGCCGCCGCCACCTTGTCCGAACAGCGACTGCAGGAGCTGGCGGGCGTCCCACCCACCAGTTGGGTGGGCGACCTACGAGCGGTGGACCCGGTGCGACACCCGTCGCTCGCCGCAGTGCTCCCCGAGCTCCTCGTGCTCACCCCTCGCGAGGTCTTCCTCGACGGCATCGACGTCCTGCTCGACTCCTTCGAGGCGATCGTCGGCCGTCACTGAATCAGAGCCGTGCTCACTCCGGTGCCGGAGGTCGCTCCTCGGGGCGCAGCGCGATCTCGGTGATGCGGTTGCCGTTCCGGGCGGTCACCTCCAAGGTGCCGTCCGGAAGGGCCAGCACCTCCCCGACCTGTGGGATGTGCCCCAGCCGCGCGATGAGATAGCCCGCGACGGTCTCGTAGGCGCCGTCCTCGAGCTCGATGCCGGTGGTGTCGGCGAAGTCCTCGATCGTCATCGCGCCGTCGATCCGGGACAGGTCACCGTGGTCGCGGATGCGAGCCTCGCCGTGGTCGTACTCGTCACGGATGTCGCCGATCATCTCCTCGACGAGATCCTCGAGGGTCACGATGCCGTCGGTGCCGCCGTACTCGTCCACGACCATCGCCAGGTGGGTGCCGCCCTCGCGCATCGTGGCGACCGACGGGATCACCCGCTTGCTCCCCGGCAGCGAGAGCACCGGACGGCAGATGTCCCGGATCGTGCGCTCGTCCGTCGCGACGACACCGAGCAGGTCGCGTACGTGCAGGAAACCGAGGATGTCGTCGAAGCCCTCTCCGGTCACCGGGTAGCGGGAGTAGGGCAGGTCGCGCACGGTCTCGGCTGCCGCAGGAAGCGGCATGGAGGCGGGCAGGAAGGTGACGTCGCCGCGCGGACGCATCACCTCCCGCAACGTCGTCTCGGTGGTGGCGAACACGTCACGCAGGATCCGGCGCTCGTCCTCCTCGAGGTCCCGGTTGGTGGAGACCATCTCGCGCAGCTCCTCCTCCGAGACCTGCTCGGCCGAGGCCTTGGGGTCACCGCCGAGCAGCCGTACGACCGCGTCAGTGGAGACCGAGAGCAGCCAGATCACCGGCCGCATCACGCTGGCGAACCGGTCCAGCACGGGCGCGACGGCCAGCGAGATGCCGGCGGCCTTCTGCAGCGCCAGTCGCTTGGGCACCAGCTCGCCCAGCACCAGGGAGAGATAGGCGATGAACAGGGTCAGCACGATCAGCGCCGTGGTCTCGGCGAGCGCCTCGGTCAGGCCGAGTCGCTCGAGGTAGGGCGCGACGTCGGGGGCGATCGCCGACCCGCCGTAGGCCGCGGAGAGGAAGCCGGCGACGGTCACGCCGATCTGCACCGCGGCCAGGAAGCGGTTGGGGTCGCGGGCCACCTCCGCCACCCGTGCTCCACGTGCGCCCTTGCGCTCGAGCGCGGTCAGCTGGCTCTCACGCAGCGACACCAGCGCCAGCTCGGTCGCGGCGAAGACGCCGCCGACCAGCACGAACACCAGCACCAGCCCGAGGCTGAGGAACGTCTGGCTGTCCATCAGGCCCGCTCACCATCCGACATGAATCCAGGTGAGCGGTAAGTACTTCGAGGCCTCTTCACAGGGAAGAATCTACAGGCACGCCCCTCCCTCGCTGGTTGCGAAGGGCCCGTTTGTCGAGCTTGCCCACCGTGTTCTTGGGCAGGGCGCCGAGCACATGGATCGCGGTGGGTCGCTTGTAGCCGCTGAGCTGCGCCCGGCACCTCGCCATCAGGGCGCTGACGTCGACCGTCGCGCCCGGGCGGGCCTGGACGAAGGCGACCACGACCTCGCCCCACTTCTCGTCGGGGAGGCCGATCACCGCGACCTCGAGGACGGTCGGGTCGCCGGCGAGGACGTCCTCGATCTCCTTCGGGTAGATGTTCTCGCCACCTCGGATGATCATCTCCTTCGACCGGCCGACGATGGTGAGGTAGCCGTCCTCGTCGACGTGGCCGAGGTCGCCGGTGGAGAGCCAGCCGTCGCTGATCACGGCGGCGGTGTCGTCCGGACGGCCCAGGTATCCGCGCATGACGTTGGCTCCGCGGACGCTGACCTCGCCGTTCTCGCCGGGCGGCACCGGCTTGCCGTCCGCGCCCAGGATGCGCAGCTCCTGGCCGGGGAACGGCAGCCCGACGGTTCCCGCCTTGCGCGGGCCGCCGACCGGGTTGATGGTCGAGCCACAGGTGGCTTCGGAGAGTCCGTAGCCCTCGATGAGCGGGAAGCCGAAGCGGTCCTCGAACCGGGCGAGCAGGTCGGCCGACGCCGGGGCAGCACCGCAGACCGCGAACCGGACCGAGCTCGTGTCGGGCCGTACGTCATCGGGCAGCGCGGCGAGCATGCTGTAGATCGTGGGCACCGCGGAGAAGAACGTCGGGCGCTCCTTCTCGACGGTTTCGAAGAACGTGTGCGGGTTGAACCGGTCCGCGATGACCACGCTGGCGCCGACGAGGAGCGGGGTGAGGATGCTGACGACGATGCCGTTGACGTGGAAGAGCGGCAGGATCAGCAGGCAGCGGTCCTCGGGACCGACCTCGAGCGCATCGCGCCCCATGGCGGTCATGGCCTCCAGGTTGGCGTGGTCGAGCATCACCCCCTTGGGTACGCCGGTGGTGCCCGAGGTGTAGATGAGCAGCGCCAGGAGCGCACTGTCAACGACCGGCGGCGCGGCCTCCTCCTGCATGGGCTCCCGGCGCAGGTCTGAGACCGCGAGGGCGGGTACGTCGCCGATCGGGTGAGCGCCGTCTTCGATGACGTGCAGCTTCGCGCCGGAGTCGTCGAGCTGCCGGGCGACCTCGGAGTCGGTCAGGGCCGGGTTGACCGGTGTGATGGTCGCTCCGAGTCGCCATGCGGCGAAGAGCAGTACGACGAACTCGACGCGGTTGGTGAGCTTGAGCGCGACGACGTCCCCGGCACCGATGCCGAGCTCGGCGAGATGCGCCGCGCCGGCACGGACCAGGTCGAGGAGCTCGGCGTTGGTGAGCCGCTGGGACGAGTCGGCGATGGCCGGACCGGACGGGTTGTCGGTGGCGCGCCGGTCGATGATGGTGGAGAACGTCATGGGTCAGGCCTTCAGGTGACGGGTGAGGAACTCGGTCTGGTCGGCGACGACGGTCTCGAACGCGTCGCCGAGGTAGATGTCGAAGTGGCCGGCGTCGTACCGCTTGATCTCGCCGCGAGGCGCAGTGCGCGCGTAGGCGAGCGTCTCTTCGGGCGGCGTGACGGAGTCGTGGTCGCAGATGCAGAAGAGAATCGGCATCCGTACGTCCTTGGCGACCTTGCCCGGACGGTGCCGGGTGATGGTGGGGGCGACGCGGGCGGTGACCTCGTTGACGAAGCCGGAGCCCTCCGGAACGAGCGCGAGGTAGCCGGGCAGGGCGTCCGGGGCCGTCATCAGCGCCTTCTCCCCCGGCGCCCCAGCGAGCGTGATGAGCACCGGGTCCCGCCGCAGGGTCGCGACGACGAGGTCGCGAGCGACGGTGGGCAGCAGCCGCATCGTGCCGACCGGACCGAGAGCGCGGGCCGACGCGAGGCCGTCGGTGAACGGGCACTGGGACACCGCCGCGCGCAGCTCGGGGTGGCGGGAGGCGACGACGATGGCATGACCGCCGCCGAACGAGCTTCCCCAGACCGCGACGCGAGTGCCGTCGACGTCGGAGCGCCCTTTGACGTGGGCGATGGCGGCGTCCCAGTCGGCCAGCTGCCGCTTGATCGACAGCAGCTGACGGGGCTGGCCGGTGGAGTCGCCGAAGTGGCGATAGGTGAACGCCAGCGCCGCGATCCCGGCCTGGGCGAATCGCTCGGCGAACGCGTCCAGGCGCATCTCCCGGGTGGCGCCCAGGCCGTGTCCGAGGATCACCACCGGAGGGTTGTTGACGCCGTCGGGGAGAAAGAGCCAGGCGGCGCAGGTGTCGCCGGCCGAGTCGAAGCTGACGTCGTGGCGGGTGACGGTGTGGCCGCTCATCGCCGGATCTCCTGACTCGTGGCACCGGCACCACGGGTGGTGCCCGCCTGGAGCACTTCCTCGAAGACTCCGGGCTGGTACAGCGGCAGCTCACCGGCCGCCTCCGTGTTGGCCATGTAGTCGAGCATCAGCTCCTGGCCGATGTCGGAGAGCGCGGTGGCGAGGAACTCGGAGCGTTCGATGTGCAGCCCCTCCTCGAGGCTCGCCGAGCCGCCGAAGTAGACCGATCGCTTGATCGCCGCGCGCGACGTCTTCGGTCGCGAACCCAGGTGCTCGGCCAGCTCGATCGCTCGGTCGAGCACCTGGTCCGGCGCCACGACGTCGTCGACCGCGCCGATCTCCAGCGCTTGCGCAGGAGTGAACGGCTCGCCGGACAGGATCGCCAGCAGCGCCTTGTGGTTGCCCACCAGGCGCGGAAGCCGCTGGCTGCCACCGCCGCCGGGCATGATCCCGAGCAGGACCTCCGGCTGACCGATGACGTAGTCCCCCTCAGCCATGACTCGCAGGTCGTTGGCCCAGCTGAACTCGGCTCCGAGACCGAGCGCCGACCCGTTCAGGGCCGCGACGAAGACGACGCCGCTGCGGTTCATCTTCAGGAACGTCTGGTGCACCCGCTCCAGCTGGACCGCCGGCCACAGCGGTGTCCTGCCGAACGCTGTCTTCAGCCCGCCGGCCCGGTTCACCCCGCGGGCCGTGTGGGCGAGGGCAGAGGCGCCCCGGACGCCGACCGACGGGACCGTGGCCCCGCCCTCCTGCAGCCAGCGCACCTCGGCGTGCGAGACGAAGCGGTCCGGGTGGGTGCCGGTGAACACGACGGCCTGGATCGCGGGATCACCGTCCGCGCGGTCGACGAGCGTGTCGAGCTGCTCGGCGATGTCGTTGCCGAACAGCCCCAGCGGACCGCCGTCGATGCGGGCGACCAGTACCGCGCCGCGGTCCTCGACCTCGAGGTTGCCTCGTACTTCTTCTGTCATGACCGGTCTCCGTTGCGATGCGGTGAGGGCGTTCGTGCGACGCTTGTCACACGACAATAACGAAGTTATCCTGATGTCACAACCCGGAGGAGCCACCTTGAACAGCACCACCCATCCCCCGCTGGACCATGACTGGGTCGTCGTCGGGTCGGGCTTCGGCGGCAGCGTCGCCGCCCTGCGACTGGCCGAGAAGGGTCACCGGGTCGCGGTCCTCGAGCGCGGCCGCGCGTACGCCGACGAGGAGCTGCCCGCATCGGCATCCGACAGCCGCCGCTTCGTCTGGGCGCCGAAGGTCGGGCTGCACGGGATCATGCGCAACGTGCTCTTCCGCCACGTGTTCAGCTCCACCCAGACCGGGGTCGGTGGCGGCAGCCTCGTGTACGGCGGCGTCCTGTTCCGCCCGCACGAGGACTTCTTCGCCGACTCCCAGTGGCCCGGCCCGGTCCGTTGGAAGGAGGTCCTCGAGCCTCATTACGCCACCGCGGAGCGGATGCTCGGCGCGAGCACGACGCCGTGGGAGTCGGTGACGAGCGGACTGACCCGCGAGGTCGCCGACCGGTTCGGCGGCAGCTTCTCGGCGGCGCCGGTCGGGGTCTTCTTCGGCGAGCCGGGCGTCACCGTGCCGGATCCCTACTTCGGCGGCGAGGGCCCGCACCGCACCGGCTGCACCCGCTGTGGGCAGTGCATGACCGGGTGCCGTATCGGCGCCGCCAACCGGCTCACCAAGAACTACCTCTGGTTCGCCGAGAAGCACGGCGCCCAGGTCTTTGCGGAGCGCGAGGTGGTCGACGTGACTCCGCTCGGGGCGGCCGATGGGAGCGACGGCTATCGGATCACCACCCGCGGTTCCGGAGGCCGGGGCGGGCGCCGCACGAGCATCACCACGCGCGGGGTCGTGTTCGCCGCCGGCGCGGTGGGCACCAACGCCCTCCTCGCGGACTGCAAGCACCGTGGGACACTTCCCGCGCTCAGCGACCGCCTCGGCCACCTCGCGCGTACGAACAGCGAGGCCGTGCTCTCCGTCCTGCTCCCCGAGGACATCGGCACCTGGCGCGACGTCACCGCGAGCAGCCGGGTGGTCCTCGACGGCGACACCCAGATCGAGTTCCTCACCTATGGGCCGCGAGGCGACTTCATGCGCCTGATGTTCACGGTCCTGGTGGGCGAGGGCCGGGGCGTACGGCGCCTGTCGGCCTGGCTCCGCACCGTGGTGCGCCACCCCCGCCGCTGGCTCTCGACGATGCGATCGGGCTGGTCGGCACGCACCTTGATGATGCTGGTCATGCGGCCGCGAGACAACGCGATCCGGTTCGTCGCACGGAGGCGACTCCTGGGGAGGGGATATCGGCTCACTACCGGGCGCGACACCGAACGGCCCGCGCCGACGTACATCGACGCAGGCCACCGGGTCGCGAAGTGGCTGGCCCAGCGCACCGGAGGCGTCGCGCAGAGCAGCGTCTTCGAGGTGTTCGGCAACCGGCCGATGACCGCCCACGTGCTCGGTGGCGCCGTGGTCGGCACGAGCCCGGCCACCGGAGTCGTCGACGCCGAACTGCAGGTGTTCGGCTATCGGAACATGGTCGTCTGCGACGCCGCCGCCCTTCCGGCCAACCCGGGTGTCAACCCGGCGCTGACGATCACGGCTCTGGCCGAGCACGCCATGTCGCACATCCCCGATGCCGGTTTGGGACGATGACGGCCATGTCGAGGAATTCCACGGTGACGGACGGCCCCTCCAACGGGATCCCGGAGCGACTCATCGCCGCCGCCGTCACGATGCTCGCCGAGGAGGGCCCCTCGGCCATCAAGGCCAGGACGGTCGCCGCGAAGGCCGGCATGTCGAGCATGGTCGTCTACAACTACTTCGGTGGCGTCCCGGAGCTGCTCGGTGCCGTGGTGGACCACGGCTTCGACCAGCTGGGCGAGGCGTTCGCTCAGATCGGTGCCAGCGAGGACGCCATCGCCGACCTCTTCACGATGGCACTGACCACGCTGTCCTACGCCCAGGCGAACCCACACCTGTACGACGCCATGTTCGGCCTCTCCACCCGGGCGACCTACCGGCCCACCCCGACCAAGGGCGAGCGGCGAGCCGGACACTCCCCCGCGTTCAACTCCGCGTACGCGCACGTGGTCGAGGCGGCCACGCGGCTGAGCACCACGGGCGACCTCACCATCGACAACCCGCGAGCCGCCGCCGGGGCGATGTGGAGCTACGTCCACGGCTACATCACCCTCGACCTGGCCAACCACTTCGTCGAGTTCGCCGACCCGGTGCGCGAGGTGCTGGTCCCGATGGGCGTCACGTTCTGCGTCGGCCTCGGAGCCGATCCCGCCGCCGCCCTCGCCTCGCACGAGACCGCACTCGGCCGAGCCTGGCACCCAGGCCCCTGATCCGCAGGATCCGTCAGCCTCCGTTGAGCGCTTCGTCCAGCGCTGCGATCTGGGCCTTGACGAAGGCCCGGGAGACGGGAGCCTTCGCTTCGGTGGAGTCGAAGTTGTGGTACGCACCCGGGACCACGTGAAGGGTGCAGTCGACGCCGGCCTCCTTCAGGCGCCGGGCGTAGGCGACGTCCTCGTCGTGGAAGAGATCGTTGGTGCCGACGCCGATCCATGCGGGCGGCAGCCCGGAGAGGTCCTCGTAGCGGGCCGGCGCGGCCAGCGGGGAGACCTCGCCGCCCGATGCGCCGAGGTAGGCACTCCAGCCGAACCGGTTGCTGGCCGGGCTCCAGATGCGTAGGCGCCGCGGGTCGATGTCGGTGCGGGTCGTCGTCCTGTCGTCGAGCATCGGGTAGGACATCAGCTGCATGACCGGACGGATCTCGCCGCGTTCCTGCGCCAGCAGCGTCAGCGCGGCGGCCAGGCCGCCGCCGGCGCTCTGCCCGCCGATGGCGATGCGCGCCGGGTCGATGTCGGGCTGGCGGGCGAGCCACTGCAGCGCGGTGTAGCAGTCCTCCAACGGCGTCGGGAACGGGTGCTCGGGAGCGAGCCGGTATTCGACCGAGACGACCACGATGCCCAGCTCGTCGGCGACACGGCGGCAGAAAGCCCGGTCCTGCCCCGCGTCGCCGAGCACCATTCCACCGCCATGGATCCAGAGCAGCGCCGGTGTGCGGGGCCGAGCCGTTGCCGGCCGGAAGACGTGCACGGACACGTTGTCGTCCACGGCGACGACCTGCGCGTCGGTCCGCCGAGCACGAGCGGTGACCTTGGTGAGGAGACGGAGCGTGGGAAGCGTACGAGCCGTGATGATCGTGCGCGGAAGGAACCGCGCGACCCGCAGCTGCGGATGGAAGGTCTGCTCGCGGGTCATCGGCCGACCTCGGCGTCCACCAGGGACAACGCATTGCGGAGGCCCTGCTCGAGGAGGTCGTCGGAGAGCTGCCGGTCGGCCAGCGCGCGAGAGAGCTGGAGCGTCCCGGCCATCAGGCCGAGGAGACTGAGCGCCTTCACGCGGGCCGAGGGCGGGTCGTCGGGTGCCATCCGCGCCGCGAGGCCGTCGATGACGACAAGCACGCCTTCGGTGTACGCCTGCCTGGTCGCCTCCTCACTGCGCGCGATCTCGTCGAGGAGGGCGGCGTTGGGGCAGCCGTCGACCGGGTTGTCCCGATGCTCGGCCGACAGGTACCAGCGCACGATCTGCTCCAAGCCGGCCCGGCCAGGCTCCGCCTGCTCGACGATGTTGGCGTGCAGCGTGTGCAGCTGGTCGCTGATCGCCTCCGCGACGAGGCTGTCCTTGGACTCGAAGTGGCGGTAGAACGCGCCGTTGGTCAGGCCCGCGTCCTTCATCAGCGTCGCGACCCCGGAGCCGTCGATGCCGTCACGCTTGAGCCGTCGACCGGCGGTCGCGATGATCCGCTGCCGGGTCTCCTGCTTGTGTTCTTCCGTGTAGCGCACCATCGTCTCAGCTCGGCATCCGGTTGTACCTGCGGATGACGCGGTCGAAGCTGCGCGCCGGGGCGATGCGGTGCACCGCGTTGATGGTCCGGGCGGCCGAGCCGGCCGTACGCCGCAGCTTCGGGTTGCGGTCGGTGGCCGCCCCGACGATCACCTTGGCGACGACGGCAGGGTCGTCGCCGCTGCTGAGGTTCTTCGTGATCAGCTCGTCGTAGTTGCGCCGTCCCGCCGCGTAGAGCGGCATGGGGGTGTCCGCCTCGACGCTGTGGCCCGCGAACGGGGTGTTGATCGGGCCGGGCTCGACGAGCAGGACCCGGACGCCGTACTCACGCACCTCGTGGTCCAGCGACTGGGAGTAGCCCTCGACCGCGTGCTTGGTCGCCACGTAGACGGTCATGAACGGGCTGGGGACGAATCCGCTGAGGGAGGAGACGTTGATGATGCGCCCGCTGCGCTGCGCCCGCATGTGCGGCAGGACCGCCTTGGTCATCCGCATGACGCCGTAGACGTTGATGTCGAAGATGTCCTGCGTCTGGCCGATCGAGAACTCCTCGCCCGCACCGGTCGACCCGACTCCGGCGTTGTTGACGAGGACGTCGATGCGCCCGAACCGCTCGATGACCTGCTCGACCGCCGAGGCGACCGACTCGTCGCTGGTCACGTCGAGGTCGAGGTAGGTCACCCCCGCGGGCGCGGTGAGTCGCGCGGTGTTGCGGCTGGTGCCGATCACTTGGAAGCCCGCCGCGACCAGCGCGATCGCGGTGGCCTTGCCGATGCCTGAGGATGCGCCCGTGACGAGCGCGACCTGCGGAGTTGTTGTCATCATGGGTTCCTGACGTTTGGGATTACGTTCATACGACAATAGCACATGGGATGACGATCGTATTCCCAAACTTCTGGGCCTGTGCCCGACTGGGCACGCGGCTGACGGCACAATGGCGGTGTGAGCCACGACTACCTGCCCCCCGAGGCCCTCGAGCGTCCTGCTGGTCGGCGCAAGGTCGACGAGCAGCGTCGCTCTGATCTCTTGGCGCAGATCGAGGCGATTCTGCTCGAGGAGGGCTTCGCCAAGCTCAGCATGGACGAGCTGGCCACGCGGCTGCGTTGCTCCAAGTCGACGCTGTACGGCGTCGGCGGGTCGAAGAACGACTTGGTCTCGTTGGTGGTCAAGCGGTTCTTCGAGTCCGCGACGGCGCGGATCGAGGAGGAGACCGCGGCCGAGAGCGACCACCGTCGCAAGATCAAGGTCTATCTCCACGGCGTCGGCCGGGAGATGGGGCGGCACTCGGCCGCGTTCTACGACGACATGGTCACCTACCGCGCGGCGGCCGACATCTACGCCTTGAACTCGGCCGCCGCCGCACGCCGCGTGCACGAGATGATCGAGGACGGCGTACGCGCCGGCCAGTTCCGCGCCGTCGACGCCGCTCTGGCCTCCGAGCTCGTGGTGCTCGCGATCGACGGAGTCCGCTCGGGACGTCTGCTGCGGCGTACCGGTCTGACTGCCGGCCAGGCGTTCGCCGAGATCGGCGACATCCTGCTGGACGGACTGCAGTACCAGTCGGAGTAGCCCTGTGCGCCTGCCTCACGGCAGGCGCACAGGAGCCGAGATCAGCGCTCGATGATCGGCAGCACCAGGCGGCTGGGGCGGGCGCCACCGTGGTGGACGGTGTTGTCGGCGACCACCATGTCCTCCAGCGCCTCGGAGGAGATCACTCCCCCGGTGTTGGAGTTGCGGTCGTAGTGGGGGAAGTTGCTGCTGGAGATGTCCAGTCGGATCCGGTGGCCGGGGAGGAACACGTTGGAGGTCACCGACATCGGCACGGTCACCTCGTAGACCTCGCCGGGCTCCATGACCTCGGGCTGGGAGAGGCTGTTGCGGTAGCGCAGCCGCAGGATGCCGTCGCACAGGTTGATGGCGCGGCCGTCGGGGAAGACGTCGACGAGCTTGGCGGTGATGTCGGTGTCGACCGCGGTGGAGGAGACGAACACCTTGAGCTCGACGAACCCGGTGACCTCGACCGGCTCGGTCAGAACGGGACCGGCGTAGCAGAGGACGTCGTCGCGTCCGTCGACCACGCTCTGGTCGACCGGGCCGATGAACCCGGGCACGGACGGCAGGAGGGCGCCGCCCGCCGTGGGGACCGGGTTGCGCGGGTCGTATCGGAACTCGTCACTCCCCTCGGCGGTCGGTGCCTCGTGCGTGAGGGTGCCGTTGCCGTTGCTGGTGTTGGCCGAGCCGTCGCTGGTCAGGTGGTAGTCGACGTACTGGGTGTCGGGCAGCGGGAAGTCCTGCTCGTCGCGCCACTGGTCGATGCCCATGACGAACAGGCGTACGCGGGGCGCCGGGGTTTCGGGAGCGCGGCCGCGGAGTGTCTGGTCGAAGAACTCGATGTGCGACGGGCTCAGGTCGGCGACGGCCAGCGGGCCGAAGTAGCGGTCGGGGTACTCCCCCGTCAGGTTGGTGTGGTCCCACGGGCCGATCACCAGCCGGGATCCGTCACGGGCCGGCTCCGAGCCACCCTGAGTCCGGACCCGGACGAAGTCGGCGACCTGCTCATGCATCTTCAGGTCGTACCACCCTGTCGAGGCGAGAACGGGGACGGTGACCGACGACATCGACTGCGACCAGTCCTGGGACTGCCAGTAGTGGTCGAAGTCGGGGTGAGCGAGCCAGTCGTCGAACCAGCGGCCCTTGCCGTGCACCGGCAGGTCGGCGACGGGCGTGGTGTCGTTGAGAGGCAGCGTGTCCATCAGCACCGCGCCGAGCCGCATCAGCACCGAGGGGTCCGACGTCTCACCTCGTTGCAGCCCCCGCTGCTCATCGGCGGCGTACATGAGGGCGTTCCACCAGGTCACCAAGCTCAGGCACAGGGCGCCGCCCTGGGAATACCAGAGTCCTGAATACCAGTTCGCCGAGGCCACGGTGGGCGCGATGGCCTTCAGGCCTGGGGTGTCGGTGGTGGCCAGGGCCCATTGGGTCATGCCCATGTAGGAGGCGCCGTAGGTGCCGATGGTCCCGTCGCTCCAGCCCTGCTCGAGGATCCAGGCGGCGGCGTCCTGACCGTCCTCGATCTCGTTCACCTTGGGGGTGAAGGCCCCCTCGGAGGTGTAGGTGCCTCGGGTGTCCTGCACGACCACCGCGTAGCCGGCGTTCAGGAACGCGATCAAGGATGGGATCGGGTTGTTGGGTCCACCACCGAGGAAGGTGGCTCCCTTGTCGTACGGCGTACGCATCAGGAGAGTCGGGGCCTGCCCCTCCAGCGGTCGCCAGACGTCGGCGTTCAGGATCACTCCGTCCCGGGTCTTCATGGGGACGTTGCGCTCGTAGACATGCTTCATCGGACTCTCCTTTGAGACTTCATCGAACTACTTGATGTGACCCGAGGGGTAGGGATGGACCGGGTTCTCGTACGCGCACGATCAGTCGGCCGATCGCCCGGCGTTCGTCCATGGCGCGGAGCGCGGCGGCTGTCTCCTCGAGGCTGAAGACCTCGCCGATCGGCGGGTCGATGGCGCCGGACCGGATCAGTGGCATCAGCTCGTCCCACTGCTGGGCGGCGTACCCCGGATTCAAGTGCCAGAACTCCTCGGAGGCCGCGCCCATGACGGTGGTGTTGGTGAGCAGGAGCCGGTTCACCTTGACGGTCGGGATCTCGCGACCGGTGAAGCCGATCACGATCAGACGTCCCTCGGGCGCGAGCGTGCGCAGCGAGTCGGTGAAACGGTCTCCGCCCACGGGATCGACGACGACGTCGACGCCTCGGCCATCGGTGAGCCGTGAGACCTCGTCGCGAAACCCCGCGGCAAGAACCACCTCGTGCGCACCTACGGCACGCGCGACCTCCCCCTTTTCCGGCGTCGAGACGACCGCGATCACCCGGGCGCCGTACGCGGCGGCCAGCTGGCACGCTGCCGTACCCACGCCACCGGCGGCTCCTTGCACCAGGACGGTCTCGCCGGCGAGGAGGCGGGCACGACGCATGAGCGCGAAGTGGCCGGTCAGGTAGTTCAGCGGCAGTGCCGCGCCCTTGTCGAACCCGATGTCGTCGGGCAGAGAGAAGACCATCTCCGAGCTCACCGCGACGGTCTCGGCGAAGCCTCCGATGACCGGCATCGCAGCGACCCTGTCGCCGGCGCGGAACCCGCCGGAGTCCTCGCGGACCACGCCGGCGACCTCCCAGCCCGGCGTGAACGGCAGCTCCGGACGCAACTGATATCCGCCGCGGGTCTGCAGGACGTCGGGGAAGACCACGCCTGCGGAGTGGACGTCGATCCGCACCTGCCCGGCCGCCGGTTCCGGTTCGGGCTGGTCATGGATCACGACACCGTCAGGGCCGTTGAGGGCGGTGATGACTGCTGCTCGCACGGGAGCCTCCTCGGGATCGGGATGTGGGGTTCATTCGCCCGAGGACCTTCGAGGCACCCGCAGGATCAGCGCGTCTCCTTGGCCACCGCCGCCGCACAGTGCGGCCGCTCCGAGGCCGCCGCCGCGGCGTCGGAGCTCGAGGGCGAGGTGGAGCACGATGCGGGTTCCCGAGCAGCCGAGTGGATGGCCGATCGCGATCGCGCCGCCGTTGACGTTGACCTTCTCCTCATGCAGGCCGAGGGCGCGCATGGACTCGATGCCGACAGCAGCGAAGGCCTCGTTGAACTCGACGAGGTCGAGGTCGGCGGCGGTGATGCCCTCCTTCTCGAGGGCCTTGGCGGTGGCGTTGGCCGGCTGCAGCTGCAGCGAAGAGTCAGGACCGGCGACCATGCCGTGGGCGCCGATCTCGGCCAGCCACTCCAGACCCAGCTCCTCGGCCTTGCCCTTGGCCATCACCACGACGGCGGCAGCGCCGTCGGAGATCGGCGAGGCGGATCCCGCGGTGATCGTTCCGGTGCTGGAGAAGGACGGGCGCAGATTGGCGAGCGTCTCGGCCGTGGTGTCCTCGCGTACGCCCTCGTCGGCGGTCATGAGGATCGGGTCGCCCGTCCGCTGCGGGATCGTGAGCGGGACGATCTCGTCGTCGAAGAGGCCGTTCTTCCGTGCCACCGCGGCGCGCTGATGGGAGCGGGCAGCGAAGGCGTCCTGTTCCTCGCGGGTGACAGCTAGCTCGCGATCGGCGTTGACGGCCTCGGTCAGGGCGCCCATCGCCTGCGCGGTGGCCTGGTCGTAGAGCCCGTCGTAGGCCATGTGGTCGACGAGGGTCATTTCGCCGTACTTCCTGACTTCTCGGCTTCCCGGCAGCAGCCGCGGAGCGTTGGTCATCGACTCCATGCCACCGGCCACGATGATCTCGGCCTCGCCGGCGCGGATCATCTGGTCGGCGGTCGCGATGGCGTTGAGGCCGGAGAGGCAGACCTTGTTGATGGTGATCGAGGGGACGTTGCCCGGGATGCCGGCCTCGAGCCCAGCGGTTCGCGCCGGGTTCTGGCCGGCACCGGCCTGGAGGACGTGGCCCATGATCAGGTAGTCGACCTGCTCCGGCGCGACGCCTGCCTTCTCCAGGGCGCCCTTGATGGCGATACCCCCGAGGTCGGTGGCGGTGAGCGATCGCAGGCCACCGAGGAGCTTCCCGATCGGCGTACGGGCCCCGGCGACGATGACTGTCGGCTGTGTTGACATTCGGGGAGTGTTCATCGGATCGAGGATCCGATCCCGATGCCGCCATCGACGTCGAGCACGACGCCGGTGATGTAGCGGGCCTCCGGCGATCCCAGGAAGGCAGCGGCCGCGGCGATGTCCTCGGGCTCGCCCGCGTGCTTGACCGGGACCTTGCCGATCAGCAGCTCACGCGCGGGGCCGTTCATCGAGGCGAGCATCGGGGTCTGGATCAGGCCGGGTGCGATCGCGTTGGCGGTGATCCCGTGCCGGGCACCTTCGAGGGCGATCGTGCGGGTGAGTCCGACGATGCCGGCCTTGGCCGCGACGTAGTTGGCCTGGCCGAAGTTGCCCCGCCAGCTCATGGAGGAGAACGAGATGATCCGGCCGTAGTTCCGGTCCTTCATGTGCGGCATGGCGGCTTGGATGCAGTGGAAGGAGCCGGTCAGGCTCACGTCGATGACCGCGTGCCAGTCCTCGACCGAGATCTTCTCGACGCGGTTGTCGCGGATGATCCCGGCATTGTTGACGAGGACGTCGACGCGCCCATCGGCCTCGGCCACACCGTCGATCCAGGCGGTGACGGCCGCCGGGTCGGTGACGTCCACGACGTGCGGCACCGGTGGGATCGGCGCGTCCGTGGCGACCTTTCCGGCTGCCTCCTCGACGGCGTCCGCGTTGACGTCGGCGAGATGGACCCGGGCGCCTTCGGCGGCGAATCGGTGGACCATCGCCAGGCCGAGCCCCTGGGCTCCGCCGGTGACGAGGACGGTCTGGTCTGTGAACCGGTCAGACAACGGTTCGCTCCTTCTTGGAGGTCGACCGCGGTGTGGAGCGGCCGAGGAAACGGATGAGGTCAGCGGCCACGTCGGAGCCGTTCCAGTGCTCCTCGAACATGTCGAGCTCCCGCGTCAGCGCCGCCGCGGTCGCGGTGGGCTCGTTGACGATGAGGCGCTTGTAGCGGTGCTGGGCGCCGGCGGGCCGGCTCGTCAGGACGGTGGCCATGGTGTGGGCGGACTCGAGCAGTACGTCGGGCGCGACCACCTCGTGCAGCCACCCCGTCCTGCGCGCGAGGTCTTCTGCGGGCACGAGCTCGCCCGTCAGGGCAAGCCACGCGGCCGTGCCGGCACCGAGCTTCGGGGGCATCCTCACGCTGGCTCCTCCCCCGGCGATCAGGTTGTTCTTCACATGCCCATCACCGATCCGGGTGCCGGCCGCGGCGATCACCAGGTCGCACGCCAGCGCGATCTCGAGGCCACCCGCGACGGCGAACCCGTGGAGCGCGGCGATGAAGACGATCGGGCTGGCCTCCATGGCGAGCGTGAGATCGCAGATCTCGCGCAGATGCGGACGAGGCGACTCACCGCTTTCGGCACATTCGAGCAGGTACGCGAGGTCGGCTCCCGCACAGAAGCCCGCCCCCGCACCGGTGAGGATCACGACCCGGACGCCGTCGTTCTCAGCGCGGGAGAGCTGCCGGTTCAGCGCGCCCACCAACGACGGGTCCAGGGCGTTGCGGGACTCGGGCCGGTTCAGCGTCCAGGTCTCGACATCACCGGTCCGATTCGCCAGAAGGACGTCGGTCACCGGGCGCCCCCGACCTCGGCGAGCTGCTTGCGCAGCACCGCGCGCTGCACCTTGCCGCTCGGTGTCTTGGGCAGCTCCGCCACGAACTCGATCTGGCGGGGGTAGGCGTGCGCGGCGTACTCCTTCTTCACCCAGTCCTGGAGCTCCTTCACCAACACATCGGAGCCGTCGACCCCCGCCGGGTTGAGGACGACGTACGCCTTGATGATCTCGCCGCGCATCTCGTCTGGGGCGGCCACGACCGCGCACTCCGCCACGGCCGGGTGCGTGCCCAGTGCGCTCTCGACGTCGAACGGGCCGATCCGGTACCCGGCCATCAGGATCACGTCGTCGTCACGGGAGGAGAAGTGGATCAGACCACCGGGATCGATCGTGATCAGGTCACCACTGAGGTAGAACCCACCATCGGCACTGAACCGGTCACCGCGATGACCACGATCCTGGCCATACCCGGTGAAGGTGAAGAACGGACTCTCCGCGATACGCACCGCCAGTCGCCCGACCTCGCCAGGCCCGGCAGGTACGTCCTCGTCCAACCTGAGCGCGGTCAGGGACCACCCGGGGAAGCTGCGGCCCATCGCCGCCGGCTCGACCTGGGTAGCGGCGTGGGGGTGGTGGGCGAAGCCGGCGGGCATGCCCAGCTCGGTCTGGCCGAAGTGGTCGTGGATCTCCAGGCCCCACTGCTGCTGCGCCCAGGCGAACACATCCGGGGTCAGCGGCTCTCCGGCGCTGGAGAGGCGCTTCAACGCCGGAAGCTCTGGCTGCGTCTTCGCTCCCCGCAGACCCCGGAAGATCGTCGGCGCCGCCGCCAGATCGGTGACCTCGTACCTCTCCAGGATCCGCCAGGTGGTCTCCGCGTCGAACTTCGCCGTGCTCACGATGTTCGGAACACCCACGCACATCGGCGCGACCACCCCGGCGTACAGGCCGTAGGCCCATCCCGGGTCGGCGGCGTTCCAGTAGACCGAGCCGTCCTCGACCCCGAGACCGATCTCGAGATAGGCCTGCCAACCAGCCACGTACGCGAGCGGGTGGATGACCGTCTTGGGCTTGCCCGTCGTGCCGGAGGTGAACATGTGCGTCAGTTCCACCTCGGGTCCGGCAGGTGCCGGCTCGCTCCACAGCAGTGCGGGCGCCACCGCGGCCGCCAGGTTGACGCCACCCGCAGGAGGCTCAGCACCGGCATCGAGCGCGGCTACCAGCCTGACGCGGTCCGCGGGCAGCTTGCCGAACTGGTCGCCGTCGGTGACCACCACGCGTACGCCGCCCTGTTCCAGACGGTCGGCGACCGCTGATGCGGCGAAGGCCGTGAACAGCGGCATGTAGACCGCCCCCAGGCGCCAGATGCCCAACACCACCGCGGGGAGGTCGACGTCCTTGCCCATCAGCGTCGCCACCCGGTCACCGGCGCGCACCCCGTGCTCGCTCAGCACCGAAGCGATCCGCCGCGACCGGTCGGCGAGCTCGCCAAAGGTCAACGACACCTCGTCCAGCTCCGCATCGATGAACCTGAACGCGACCGCATCGCGCGGATGGCGGTCGCACATCAGCTCGGGCGCACTGGCGGTCGGCGATGCGAATGCGCGGAGAATCTCTCCGACCCGGTCATCAAGATTCTTGCTCACGACTACTCCTTGGAACGGCGACGCCCTCGTCTCGCCATGGCACCGCCCGGAGGCGTGCGGCTCGACGTGGGTACAAATCAGGAAACGTTTGTACCGTGACAGTAGTCACAGCATCGCAAATGCACAAGGGGTACGCAGCAACGAGTCTGCGTACCCCTTGGTTGGAGTGTGGTCATGCGCCGGGGCGCCGTGCCTCCGGAAGCTGTGGGTAGGGCGGCTGGTCGACGCCCAGCGTCCCGGTGCAGGCCAGCGGCCGGGCCTGTAGGAAGACGCCGACGCGGTGGGTCTTCTGCTTCAGAGCATGGCTCATGGCGCTGGCATGGCCGCCCTTCTTGTAGGCGAAGTCGCGGGCCAGGGCGTAGGTCTTCCAGAGGCTGATCGAGGTGTGCTCGTACGGCAGCTGAGCCGAGATGTCGATGCTGCCGCGGTGCCCGGGGTGGTGGGCGGCGCGGCTCGCCGCGTGCAGGTTGTTGCGCATGAACTCGACGAGCCGGCCACGCCGGAGGATGCCGTGGACGATGGCAACCATGGGCTCGCCGTCGACGAGCGGCTCGGCTCCGTCGGCACTGGGCTTCCAGCCGTGCCAGTGGTCGTGTTCGGACTCGGGGTCGATCCTCACCCGCACGATCTCGCTGTCGAGGCTGAACCGTCCGGGGCCGTCGATGGCACGCCGCAGCGGACCGGCGAAGGCGGCCTCGGCCGCCTCCGCCGACTCCCATGCGGCGACGAGCGCACAGCCTCCCGGCACGATGCTTGGGGCGAGGGAATGCGTGCCGTTGTTGGCGTAGTTCACCGTCACGCCGCGGAGGCCGTCGATGCCGGCGTCGATCGTGTGCCTGAGGTCGCGCCGCCACCTGATCCGCCCGCCGGGCGGCCGGTGGAAGGCGTCAACGGTCAGGAAGTCCGGTCGGCTCATCGCTGCCCGCTCAGGACGCCGCGGACTCGGTCTTCGGGCCGAGGAAGTCCAGGACCTCGGGGACGAACTCGTGGTGGTACTGGAACACGCCGCCGTGACCGGAGGCCGGGTAGATCCGCAGGCGGGAGTGGGGCAGCCGGGCCGCCATGTCCTTGGAGTGCTCGCTGGCGACCATCAGGTCCTTGTCACCGTTGGCGACGAAGACCGGGATCTTGATCTGCTCCAGGTCGTCGGCGGGATGCATCCCGGCGCTGGTGATCGCACGCAGCTGAGCCAGGCCCGCCTGCGAGGAGATCGGCTTGTCCCGACCCGTCGTACGCTCCGCGAGCCGCTCGAAGTAGGCGTTGGCCGCCTTCTTGCCCTCGGGAGTGCGCTGGAAGAACAGGAAGTGGCGCGGGTCCTTCCGGGCCAGGAACGCCTTGGTGTAGGCACCACCGACGATGAACGGCATCTTCCAGATGCCGCCGCCACCGCGCGGGCCGCTGCCGGCGACCACCATGCGGCGTACGAGGTCGGGCGCCTGGAGGGCGACCATCTGAGCGACCGCACCGCCGAGCGAGAAGCCGATCAGATCGACCTGCTCATACCCGAGCGTCCGGATGAAGGCGATGGCGTCGGCACCCATCTGCTCGATGTCGTTCGGCACCCGGCCGCCGGTCGCGCCGACGCCGCGGTTGTCGAAGGCGATCACGTGGTGCTGGGAGGCGACGCCGTCGAGGACGCGCGGGTCCCAGTCGTCGAGGACGGCGGTGAAGTGGTGCAGGAACACCACCGGTACGCCGCCGGGCTTGCCGAGCTCGCGGTAGGCGAACGAGGTGCCGCCGACGTCGATCGTCTTGTTGGGGGTGGTCTTCCAGGTGGTGGTCATGGCTTGTTCCTTCGTGAGTGTGCCGCCGGGACGGCGACGGGAGGTGTGGAAAGACGGGCGTCGAGACGGGCGAGGACGTCGAGGATGCGGCGGTCGCGGGCGAAGCGGGAGTCGAGCGTGGGTCCGAGGAAGCCGCGCCAGGCGGAGACCGGACGCCACAGGTTCGGCAGGACGACGCGGGCCGCGCGGGCCTCGAGCCCGTCGGCGATGCCGGCCGCGGCCTGTGCCGGTGTGATCCGCTTCAGCATCGCCTTGGGCAGCGCGCCGAGCAGCTCCATGACGACCGGGTCCTCGTCGACGCCGCGGGCGATCATGTCGGTCTGGACGAGCGAGAAGTACGCCGTCAGGACCGAGACTCCGTGGTCGGCGAGCTCGACGCGGAGTCCGCGCCCGAGCTGCTCGACGGCTGCCTTGCTCATGGCGTACGGAATCGTGCCCATGCCGTTGAGGAAGGCGAACACGGAGCTGATCAGGACGACCTGGCCGCGCTGCGCGATCACGTGGGGCAGCGCGGCCGAGACCGTGTTCGCGACACCGGTCACGTTGACCGCGAGGGTGGCCTCGATGTCCGCGGTGGGCGTGTTGCGCAGCGTGGCCGCTTTCGCGAGGAGACCGGCGTTGGCGATCACGACGTCGAGGCGGCCGTACCGGTCGACGGTCCGGGTGACCGCCGCCTCGAGCGAGGCGGGGTCGCGTACGTCGGCGACGCATCCGAAGGTGTCGGTCGCATGCAGCGCACCGGCCCGCTCGGGCGTCGTCGGGTCGATGTCGGCGACCGCCACGCGGGCTCCCCGCTCGAGCAGGGTGCGGACCGTGGCGGCACCGATCCCGCCGCTGCCACCGGTGACCAGGACGACCTTGTCGGCGAGATCGTACGTGTGGCGGCTCACTTCAGGCCCCGGCGCGGAGCGAACGACACCCGACCGTTGCGGCGCACCATGGCCACCGCGGTGCGCAGCACACCACGGTCGAGATCCGGCTCCTGCCCGCGGGCGAGCCGGTGCATCTGGTCGGTGTTCCAGGCGAGGTTGAGAACGCCGTCGATCGCCTTCAGATCCGCGACCCGGCCGAGCAGACCGCGCATGCCGGCGCCGATCTCGTGGGTGGTCAGCTCGGCTGCGTGCCCTCGGAGGATCGCGTCGGCGGAGTCGGTGGTCGTCACCGTCGGACGGCCGATGCCGACGAGGTCGCAGTCCCCCGCGGTGAGCGCGTCCTGCATCCCGGAGCGCGAACGGAAGCCGCCGGTCACCGCCAGCGGCACATCCCCGGCCGCCTCGCGCACGGACCGTGCGTAGTCGAGGAAGTACGCCTCACGTGCCCGGGTCGAGGACGCGGCCGTGCCCGACATGGCCGGCGACTCGTAGTTGCCGCCGCTGACCTCGATCAGGTCGACGTCCTCCAGCGCGAGGGCCTCGACGACGCCGCGCGAGTCGTCCTCGGTGAAACCGCCGCGCTGGAAGTCGGCGGAGTTGAGCTTGACCGACACCGCGAACCCGGCACCCACCCGGCCACGTACGCGGCGTACGACCTCGATCAGGAAGCGCATGCGCCGCTCGACGTCGCCGCCCCACTCGTCCTCGCGCAGGTTGGTCAGCGGCGAGAGGAACTGGGTGGCGAGGTAGCCGTGCGCCGCGTGGAGCTGTACGCCGTCGAAGCCGGCGTCCTCACAGACCTTCGCCGCGACGGCGAAGCGCTCGATGATCTCCTCGATCTCCGCGCCGGTGAGCTCACGAGGAACGGCCGCACCGGGAAGCGCGAGTGGCACGGCGCTCGGCGCGACCGGCTGGTGGCCGAGGTCCATCAGGTTGGACTGACGGCCGGGATGGTTGAGCTGAGCGAAGATTGCGGCGCCGCCGTCGTGCGCGGCCTTGGTCCACGCGGTCAGCTGCGGAAGGGCGCGGTCGTCCTCGATCACGATGTTGCCCGGCTCCCCCAGGTGCCGGCGGTCGACCATGACGTTGCCGGTGATCAGCAGGCCGTAGCCGCCCTGCGCCCAGCGACGGTAGAGCGTGACGATGCGCTCGTCGGGCGAGTTGTCCGCGTCGCCCAGAGCCTCGCTCAGCGCTGCCTTGGCGATGCGGTTGGGCAGGCGTACGCCGGACGGAAGGTCGAGCGGATCAGCAAGCGAGGCCATGGATGCTCCAGTTCGTGGATTGCAGTACGTTCGTAATAGTATGGTCATAATGCTAAGGTACTGACAACCCCTGGAAGGAGATTCACCTCATGGCGAGATACAGCCCGGAGCACAAGGAAGCGACGCGGCGCCGGATGATCGAGACCGCCGGCCGCCGACTCAAGAGCGACGGCATCGACGGCTCGGGCATCGCGACGCTGGTCGCCGACGCCGGACTGACCAACGGAGCCTTCTACGGTCACTTCACCTCGAAGGAGGACCTGGTCGCCTCGGTCGTGACCCAGCAGCTCGCCGACCAGGTCGCCGTCGTCGACGCGCTTCCCGCCGGCCTCGCATCCGTCGAGGCCTTCCTCCGCGAGTACCTCTCCGCCGAGCATCGCGACGATCCCGCCGAGGGCTGTCCGTCGGCCGCCCTTCTGGACGAGATCGGTCGCTGCGACGCGACGACCCGAGACGCCTACACCGACGGCGCCCGCTCGATGATCGAGGCGATCTCGCGCCACCTCGACGAGGGCGATGCCCAGCAGACCGACGAGCGTGCGATCGGCATCTTCACGCTCCTGGTCGGCTCCCTGCAGCTGGCTCGCGCCGTCACCGACGCCGAGCTCTCGGACCGCATCCTCGCTGCGGCCTACACCCAAGCCATGACCGTCGCGGGAGCCCGTCCGGGTTCCGCGGGAACATCCACCCAGGAGTCATCACCATGAAGGCCTTCGTCGTCACCCGCTACGGTCCTGACGGACTCGAGGCAGCCGATGTCCCGGCACCGACGGTCGGACCGCGCGACGTCCTCGTCGACGTCCGCGCCGCGAGCATCAACCCGCTCGACAAGATGGTCCGCAACGGCGAGTTCAAGCAGCTGCTGAAGTACAAGCCGCCCTTCACCCTCGGCCACGACGTCTCCGGCGTGATCACCCAGGTCGGCTCGGAGGTCCGCGACTTCAAGATCGGCGACGAGATCTACGCCCGGCCCCGCGATCTGCGCATCGGCACCTTCGCCGAGCAGATCGCCATCGACTCAGACGACGTCTCCCCCAAGCCGACGTCGTTGTCGTTCGAGGAGGCCGCCGCCGTACCCCTGGTCGCGCTCGCCGCGTGGCAGGCCCTGGTCGGCCTGGCCAGCGTCAAGCCCGGCCAGAAGGTCCTGGTCCATGCCGGCGCCGGCGGCCTCGGCTCCACCGTCATCCAGGTCGCCAAGCACCTCGGTGCCCACGTCGCGACCACCGCTCACAGCAAGGACGTCGAGAAGGTCCGCGCGCTCGGCGCCGACGAGGTCGTCGACTACACCAGCACCGACTTCGCCGAGGTCCTGACCGGCTACGACGTCGTGCTCGACTCCCTGGGGACCGCCAGCCTCGAGAAGTCGCTGACCGTCCTGAAGCCGGGCGGTCTGGCGATCAGCGTGGTCGGCCCACCTGACCCGCACATGGCGGACCAGCTTGGCAAGCCGCTCCTCAAGCCCGTCATGGCCCTGTTGAGCCGCAAGATCCGGTCCCGCGCCATGAAGCTCGGCGTGCGCTACTCGTTCCTCTTCATGGAGGCGAACGGCACCCAGCTGAAGACCCTCGCCGCCCTCTACGACGACGGCATCCTCCAGCCGGTCCTCGACCGCACCTTCCCCTTCGCGGAGACGATCGACGCGATGGCGTACGTCGAGCAGGGCAAGTCCAACGGCAAGATCGTGGTGACCCGATGACCTCCCCCGGCGAGCCTGTCGTCACCTCCTACGAGCAGGCCCCGACCCGCTCCGTCACCGTCGGCGACGTGACGTACGCCTACCGCGAGCTCGGCCCGAAGGGCGGCGTACCCGTCGTCTTCTTCGTGCACCTCGCCGCGACACTGGACAACTGGGACCCGCGCATCGTCGATCCCATCGCCGAGAAGCGACACGTCATCACCTTCGACCAGCGCGGCGTCGGCGCCTCGACCGGGGAGGTGCCCGACACCATCGAGGCAGCCGCCGATCACGCCTACGAGCTCATCGCGGCGCTCGGGTTCGAGGAGATCGACATCTTCTCCTTCTCGATGGGCGGCTTCATCGCCCAGGACCTGATCCTGAAGCATCCCGGCCTGGTCCGCAGGCTCGTGCTGACCGGCACCGGCCCTCGGGGCGGCAAGGACATCGAGAAGGTCGCCGGCGTCACGTACCGGGACATCCTCCGGGCGACGCTGACCAGGTCGGACCCCAAGGAGTTCCTCTTCTTCAACCGCGATGCGACCGGGAAGTCGGCCGCGAAGGCGTTCGTCAAGCGGCTCCAGGAGCGCACCATCGACCGCGACCGGCCGGCCAGCATCAAGGCGCTGCGTACCCAGCTGAAGGCGATCCAGAAGTACGGTCGCTCCGCCCCGTCGGATCTGTCGGCACTCACCATGCCGACCCTGATCGCCAACGGCGACCACGACCGGATGGTGCCCACGGCTCTCTCCGAGGACCTCCATCGCCGCATCAAGGGCAGCCAGCTGATCATCTACCCCAACTCCGGTCACGGCGGGATCTTCCAGTTCCACGAGAAGTTCGCCCCGGTCGCCACCGACTTCCTCACCGACTGACCTCCGCACCGGTGCGGACGTGCGGGCCCAAGGGACATGCCCCTTGGACCCGCACGGAAGAGTCACCTCAGAGTTGGCTGATCACCGCCCGGGCGTCCCGCTGGAGCGCGGCACGAGCGTCGGGGTCGGCGACGTTGAGCGAGCTGGCCGCCAGGTCGGCGTACTCCTGCAGCTGCGACCTCGCGGAGGCGCGGCGCCCGGCTGCGACATGCTTGGCAGCCTGCTTGAGCCGTTTTTCGAGGACGCTCTCCCCCGCAGGCGTGACATCGCCCGAGCGGGCGAGCCGCTCGGTCAGGGCGGTGAGCTCGGTCAGCGAGGTGGCGGTCGTGAACGTCACCGTCCTCGTCGTCGCGTGTCCCGCCTTGTCGGTCGCGGTGACCGCGAGGGTGTGTGACCCGAGCGAGAGTCGCCACAGGGCGAGCGCGTCACCGGCGACCGCGGCACCGTCCAGGGTCGCGGTCACGGATCCGACACCGGAGGTGGCGTCGGTGGCCGACCATGATGCATCCCCGGAGTTGCCGACCGTGGCGCCGTCGATGACACCGTCGACCGCGACCTGCGGAGCGGTCTTGTCGATCCGCACCACGACCTGCCCGACCTCGGAGACGTTGCCGCCGTTGTCGGTCGCGCGGTACTGCACGGTCGTGACACCTTCCGCGGACACCGTGAGCGGGTTGTTCGCGTTCTCCCAGGTCTGACCGCCGTTGGTCGAGCGCTGCCGTGAGGCGACGGTGCCGTTGTCGGTCGCCGCCACCGCCACGGACACGTTCCCCGTCCACCAGCCGTTCTGCCCGGTCGGCTGTGCCGGGTCGAGCGTCGCGGAGACCGTCGGAGGCGTGACGTCGGCGAAGCCGTCGCCGACGAACCTGATCCGATCCAGGGTGACGCCGCCGGTGGCGGTCACGAACAGCTCGCCGCTGCCCGACGGTGCTCCGGTCAGGTCAGACGTCGTCTCGGACCAGTCCTCGCTGGCGACGTCGAACGAGGCGAACGGCGTCGCGTCGGCCGACCCCCATCGCAGCTCCACGCTGCCGGTACCGCTGGCACGCAGCTTCGCCGAGGTGATGCCGGCGAGGTTCACAGGCTTCCAGGAGAGCCAGTCGCCCGCATCGAGCGAGGTGACCTTCCGCAGGCCGCTCGCCGTGTCGTCCGGAGCGATCGCGACGCCCTCGGAGGCGTCGGCCCACTCGGCCTCCTGTGACTTCGGGTTGAGGATCATCGACACCTCGGACCTGGCCGCCGGCACACCGTTGGCGCCGTTGTCGGTGTAGCCGATGACGACGACTCCGTAGATGTTCTCCGTCTCGCCGTGCTCGGTGGCATCGGCGGGCGTCGGGATCGCGAATCGGCACCCGGTCCCCTGGCTGAGCGGATGGGCGTGGACGTCGTGCCCGAGGCCGAACGTCCAGGTCACCCGTGAGCACACCGTCGCGTTCCCGTCCTCGGCGTCGTCGGTCGTCACTTCGAACGGCACCGCCTGACCCCAGTCGAAGAAGCCTCCCTCGGCCGGCGTGGTCACCTCGATCGTCGGCGCGACGTTGCCCACGCTGATCGAGGTCGAGGTGATACCGCGACGCCCCTCGGCGTCGGTGACCCGCAGCCGGGCGGTGTAGCGGCCGAGCTCGTCGTACGTGTGCGACGTGGTCGCCCCGGTCGCGTCGAAGGTGCCGTCGCCGTCCAGGTCCCACTCGTAGGTGAGCGCACCGCCTTCCGGGTCAACCGAGCCCGAACCGTCGAACTCGACGGTCAGCGGTGCCGAGCTGCTGGAGATGGGGTCGGCGACGATGTCCGCGCGCGGTGCCTTGTTGCCGACGCTGTAGTCGATCCGATAGAGCCCGGCATCCGGGTTGGCCCGGAAGAAGCCATCACCGTAGTCGAGGACGTAGAGCGACCCGTCCGGCCCGAACTCGATGTCGATCGGGCTGTCGGTGATCGGCTGCCGGTTCGTCTCGAGATCGGTGTTGGGCAGGAACTGCTCGATGTGCGAGACCGGGCCGCTGGGCCAGTCGACGGTGAACGCCGCCAGGTAGTCCTGCGAGAACTCGGCGAAGAACGCCTTGCCGTCCCAGTACTCGGGGAACTTCGTCGGCGAGGGGTTGTCCGCGTCGTAGTGGTACACCGGGCCGCCCATGGGCCCCTGGCCGCCGGCCGGGCTGAAGTCGGTCAGCTCCGGCCACGGCTGGTGGGTGTTGTTGTCGCCGTAGTAGAGGGTCGCAGCCTTGGCCGGCGGAACGGTCGAGAGCCCCGTGTTCCACCGCGAGTTGTTCTCCGCACCAGCGGCGCAGTCGAAGAAGTCCCCCGGCGTCGCCGTCTCGAAGTCCCACTCGTTGTAGTTGAACTGGTCGCCGGTGCAGTACGGCCAGCCGCCGTTGATCGGCTCGTCGATCGCGGTCGTCTGCCACTCGACGTACCCCATCGGGCCACGCTCCGGGCTCGGCGCCCCGGCGTCCGGGCCGTAGTCGCCCCAGCTCACCGAGCCCGTGGCGGCGTCGACATCGATCCGGAACGGGTTGCGCAGACCCATCGCGAAGATCTCCGGTCTCGTCCCGTCCGTGCCAGGGGCGAAGAGGTTGCCCTCCGGGATGGTGTACGAGCCGTCCTCCTGGACCGCGATCCGCAGGATCTTGCCACGCAGGTCGTTCGTGTTGCCCGCGCCGCGGCGGGAGTCGAAGCCGGGGTTGAACCCGGGGGCGTCGTTGTTGGGCGCGAACCCGTTCGCACCCGGGGTTCCTGCCGGGGTGTTGTCACCCGTGGCCAGGTAGAGGTTGCCCTGGTCGTCGAAGTCGACGTCCCCGGCGACGTGGCAGCACTGACCGCGCTGCACCTCGACCTTGAGGATCACCTGCTCGGTCGCGAGATCCAGCCTGTCGGCGGCCTCGTCCCACTTCACGCGGGTGAGCTGGTTGTAGCCCTTCCACTGGTCCCAGTACGCCTCGGTCTGACCGGCGGGCAGCGTGTTGGGCGCCGAGCCGGACGGCGTGGTCGTCGGGTAGGGACCGGTCATGGTGCGCGGCGCGTAGTAGAGGTAGACCCAGCCCGACTCCTCGAAGTCCGGCGCGAGGGTGACCGTCTGCAGGCCGTCCTCAGAATTGTTGTACGTCGCGATCGTGTTGACCACGCGGGTCGTACCGGCGTCAGGGTCGACGAGCCGGATGTCGCCGTTGCGCGCGGTGGTGAGCACGCGCCGGTCCGGCAGGACGGCCATGTCGATCGGCTCGCCGGTGTCCTTGGTGAGAGTGACCTTCTCGTAGTTGGACCAGTCCAGGGCGAGGCCGGCCCCGGGCTCGGTGCCATGGTCGACACCGTCGTGGGCGGCAGCGGGCGTCGCGAGTGCGAGCCCGGAGGTGAGAGCGAGCGCGAGCCCGGAGGTCACCGCGAAGAGTGATCGCCGGGCACGACGGCGGGGTACCCCACCGCCTGAGCTGTGTTTGGGCATGACGGTTCCTTGGAGAGCGAGGGCGAAAGAAGCCGGAGGAGGGCGTGCGAGTACGCCCGTGGCCGGAGCGCGACCCGGTGAGGGCGCGCTCCGGCTGTTCGCGAAGGGAAAGGTGGCGGCCGGTCAGCCGCGGAGCTCGTCCATGTTCTGGTAGCTCAGCTTGGCGAAGGCCAGGGACTGGCCAGGGTTCAGCGCACCGCCGGGAGCGGTGTCCTGCTCCCACATCGGGTTGTGGTAGCCCCTTGCCGGCATGTCGCCGAAGAAGGCCTGGTAGTCGATGTCGCCCTCCCCGAACGGCGCCATCACATAGCCGTTGGCCTGCGTCTCGTCCTTCTTGCCGTCCTTGGCGTGGAAGAGCGGGAAGCGCATCGGCGCGGACTTGACGACCTCGAGCGGGTCGAAGCGGTCCTCGACGAGACTGCCGTCGGGGGCCGTGTAGGTGTGGTGCTTGTACTGCGCGACGTGCGCCCAGTAGATGTCCATCTCCAGCCACACGTGAGCAGGGTCCGTGTTCGCCAGGAACCACTCCAGCCGGCGCACGCCGGACGACCGGGTCGGGCGGCCCAGCGCGTCGCTGGGACCGCTGTCCAGGAGGAAGCTGTACGCGACGTCGTGGTTGTGCGTGTAGAGCTTGAGCCCGTGTCGAGCAGCGCGCTCACCGAGGATGTTCCAGCGATCGGCTGCGGCCTGCCAGTCGGCCAGGTAGGCCGACCCGGTGGGATCGCTTCCGGTCCCGATGTGCCTCATCCCCAAGATGTTCGCGACCTCGCACGCCGCGTCGAACGCGGCCAGAGACGCATCGGTGATCGTCGAGGGGACCGACCCGTGGTTCCCCTCGGCCTCGAGACCGTTGTCATCGAGCCACGTCCGCAGCAGGCGCGCACCGTCGATGTTGTTGACGTTGCCGCCGGGCGCGTTGGCGCTCTGGTTGAAGCCAGCGAACTCGATCTGCCGGTAGCCGATCTTCGACAGCTCCTCGAAGACCGCCTTGAACCCCGAGGCGTACGGGCTGGTGGCCGGGTCGCGACTGATCGCGTCGCGCACCGTGTAGAGGATGATTCCGCGCCGCGGTCGCGGGATCAGCAGCGCGTCGGCTGCGGCGGATCCGCCGAGAGGGATACCGCCGAGGGCGATTCCCGCCGCGGCCATGCCTGTGGTGGCCGCCAGCAGCTGCCGACGGTTGAGCCCGAGCTTGCGTGCGATAGCCGGAACCTCGTGGTTCGCGGCAGGGGTGGGACGGTTGCGCATCAGTGCTCCTTCGGGAGGGTGAAGCCAAGTGAGCCGCAACTGTGACCTGTGTCACGTTGTGCGATCGTCAACTTACGGTTTCAGCGAAGCACTCGTCAATAGTCCAAACTCGCCATGCGAAAGTGAGAAAGTTTCTTTCGAAAGTTCAGGGCACTAGCGGGCTGCCCGGCGCACGAGGCGCGGGGTGAGGCATTGCAGGGACCGGGATCTCGCGGCTCCGAGCCAGAGTCCGGCGCCGTAGGCGAGGTCGTCGAGGCGGCGGCCGATGAGGGTCGTGGGCCGGACGTCGGTCTCGTGGAAGGCGACAGCGGTGTCGACGACGAGCGCGGCGAGCACCATCCGGCGTACGGTGCGGCTGAACAGGCAGGCCACCAGCGTGAGTGGCCACCAGTGGCGCAGCAGGAGCGCCGACTCCTGGCGCAGCGACCAGCCGAGTCCTCTCACGGCGAGGCGGGAGGCGAGGCCACGGCGTCCGGGTACGTCGGGGAGAGCCTCCGAGACGACGCGGCTGCCCCAGACCAGCGAGGCGAGCGCCGCGGGCGCCGACCACCAGCGGCCGGCGAGGATCACGGCTCCGGCCGCGGCCATGGCCGGGGAGAGTACGGCCGGGGCGACCGCCGAGCCGTGACGGCGCCCGAGCTCGGCGCCGCCGGTGCCGTAGACGAGCTTGCGGCCGAGCCAGCCGCGTACGGTGCCGCGGACCTCGTGCAGGGCCTCGAGGTCGGGCGCGTAGCGGACCACGTGTCCGGCCTCGACCAGTCGCCAGACCAGGTCGACGTCCTCGCCCACGCGCAGGTCGCCGGCGAAGCCACCGATCTCTCGCAGGGTCGTGGTGCGGGCGACCAGGCAGGCCGACGGCAGCCAGCCGACCGCCGCGCCGGGACGTACCGAGCACGCTCTGGTGCCCAGGGAGAGCGAGGAGGCGGCCATGTCGTGGCGTTCGAACCACGCCGGCCGCGCCTTGTCGCTGTGCCCCCGCACCAGTGGCCCCACCAGCGCGACCCGAGGGTCGGCGAGGTGCCCGGCCAGCTGGGCGAGCATCGCCGGGGCGGCGGCGACATCGGAGTCGACGAAGGCGACGTAGGTCGTGGCGGCCCGGGCCAGCCCGGCGTTGCGGGCGCCGGCGGGCCCCAGGTTTTCGGTGAGCGCGAGGAGGGTGGCGCCGTGGCGGCGTACGACCTCCGCGACAGCCTCTGGGTCGCGGGAGGCGTCGTCGACGACGATGACACCGAGTCCGCTCAGGGCGGCCAGGCAGCGGTCGAGGAGGTCGGGTCGGTCGTGGGTCGGGACGACGATGGTGAGCTCAGCAGGGTTGGCGGGCGTCAGGTCCGCGGGATCGGCGAGGTTGCCGTCGAGCAGGCGGCGAGCGATGACGTCGGAGGTGGCATCGTGGACCCGAACCTGCCTGCCGGCCACTCGGTCGGCAGCCGTGGACGCCAGGCGCATGGACCGCAACGGGGAACCGCCGACCAGCGACAACCCACCGTCCGCCGTGGGCAGGAGACGTACGTCATCGCGCACCCGCACCGTGAACCCATCCGGCAGCCTCATCCGCCGAAGCCTCCGTCGGCGGCGACGACCGAGCCGTTGAGCACCGCCCCGGCACGCGAGCAGGCGTGCACGACGGTGGCGGCGACCTCGTCGGGTGTGAGCGGGCGGCGCAGGAGCTGGTGTGCGGCGAGGTCGTCCGGACCGACCGCATAGAGGTCGGCTGTCGCCGCGAGCATCGCGGTGTCGGTGGAACCCGGCGAGACGGCGCAGGCAGTCACGCCCGTGCCGGCCAGGTCGGCGGCCAGGCCCCTCACCAGACCGACCACGGCATGCTTCGCGGCGTTGTAGGCGGCGAGGTGGAACAGCCCGCGCGAGCCCGCGGCGGAGGCGAGCGCGACGAACCGGCAGCCGCTGGGATCGGGCCCGGCGAGCATCGCCGGGACGGCGGCCGCAGCGGTGTTCCAGACACCGGCGACGTCGATCTGCCACTGCAGGTCGAGCGAGGTGTCCTCCCACAACGGGCGCCCGCCGGCGATCACCGCCGCACCGGCGACGGCGACGTCGAGCCGGCCCCACCCCTGTTGCGCGACATCGACCGCGGCGGTCAGCGCCGCCGGGTCCCGTACGTCACCGACCACCGGCTCGACCCAGCCGGCCGGGAGCGAGGCGACCAGGGCGTCCAGGTCGGCCTTCGTGGCCTGGGGATAGCCGGCCGGAGAGTCCTCACCCGCGCACCAGTCCAGCGCCACGACGCGTACGCCCTCGGCCACCAGACCACGCACCGTCGCCGCGCCGATCCCGCGCGCGGCGCCGGTCACCAGCGCGACCCGTGTCGTCTCGGCACTCATCGTGCGGCCGCTCCGATCCGGAGCCGGTCGTAGGCAGCGACGACCATCGCCTCGAGGATGCGCTTGCCGTGCTCAGCGCTCGCCCCGGTGGGGTCGCCGAGGACCCCGTTGGCCGAGACGGCTTCGACGCCGCCCGCCCGCATCACCGGCAGCAGTGTGGCGATCGGGTGGGTGTTGCCGGGGACGGCCTGCCGCAGGCGTACCCGTTCGGGGGCCAGATGGAGCATGAGCGAGGTCTCGGTGTGGCCGGCGTGCGGATCCGCGTCCGGAATCTGACAGGGCACCCAGGAGACCTCTCTCCCCTCGGCGCGAAGGACCGTGACGGCGGCCGTGACCGCGTCCAGGTTGCCGCCGTGACCGTTGACCAGGACAACCCGGGAGGCCCAGGTGGTCAGCGAACGGCCGAGCTCGACGAGGACCGAGGTCAGCACCGCGGTCCCGATCGAGATCGTCCCGGGAAACGACTGGTGCTCCCCGCTGGCACCGATCGGCACCGCCGGAGATACGGAGGCGCCGATGAGCGGGGCGAGCTCGTCGGCCACCGCGGTCGCGATCACCGTGTCGACGTCGAGGGGCAGGTGTGGGCCGTGCTGCTCGGTGGACCCGACCGGCACCAGGACCGTGCCGCCCGGCACGATCTCCGGCCAGGGACGGTCGACCAGGCTCACGGCCGGCCCGATGGTTGTCCGAGCGCGAGCTCGAAGCCGTCGGGGATCACCAGGTCGGCCGGGGTGAGGTCGTGGATGGAGGCCTTGCCCATGCCCAGGACCGCGGAGTCGAGGCCGTTGCGGAGGATGTCGAGGACGTTCTCGACACCGGCCTGGCCGTTGGCACCCAGACCCCACAGGTAGGCACGCCCGACCATCACCGCGCGTGCGCCCAGGGCGAGTGCCTTGGCGACGTCGGAGCCGCGGCGTACGCCACCGTCGAGGAGCACCTCGATCTGGTCGCCCACCGCGGTGGCGATCGGAGGCAGCACCCGGATGGTGGCCGGGGTGCCGTCGAGGTTGTTGCCGCCGTGGTTGGAGACCGAGATCGCGTCCACGCCCGCGTCGACCGCGCGCAGCGCGTCGTCGACCCGGCACACGCCCTTGAGCATGAACGGCTTGCCTTCGCTCAGGTCCTTCCACGTGCTCACCATCCAGGCCACGTCGTCCCACGACGGCGGCGGCGTGGTCATCCACTCGTAATAGGCACCGAAGAACGTGGGCGGCTCCCCCAGGCTGCCGTCGTCGGCGATCGGTGCCAGGTTGGGGGCGGTCAGGTCCGGGATACCGCCGCTGCGGGCGTACGCCGCCAGCCAACTCCCCCGGCTCATCACCTGGGGCGCGAACCTGAGCATCGCGGACAGGTCGACCTTCTCCGGGATCTCCGGGCTGCCCCAGTCACGGCCCATGGAGAAGGACCAGTCGAGGGTGGCGATCAGCGCCTTCGCCCCGGCCGCGTGGGCCCGGCGCATCCGGCGGATCATCACGTCGCGGTCACCGGTCCAGTACATCTGGAAGAACGTCGCCGCGTTGGCCGCCACGACCTCCTCGACCGACTTCGAGGCGAAGTTGGACAGCCCCATCACCGTGCCCCGAGCCGCCGCCGCCCGCGCGACCGCGACCTCCCCGTCAGGATGAACAGCCTGTACGCCGGTGGGCGAGATGATCACCGGGAACCCGATCTCCTGGCCCAGGACCGTGGTCGACAGCTCGCGCTTGTCGTGATGGCCGGCCACGTGCGGCGCCAGCCCGAGGTCGGCGAACGCCTGCTGGTTGTCCGCGATCGTCTGGCCGCGCTCCGAGCCGGCCAGCAAGGCTGCGTACACCGGCTTCGGCAGCCGCTTGCGGGCACGCTCCTGCGCCACCGCGACGGACTCGAACCACGGGTTCTGCTTCCAGGGGTTCTTCCAGGCCATGTCTGTTCTCGCTTCTGTCTACAGGGGTTCAGTTGGGTGCGAAGCCGGCCAGCGGCGACTCGGCGCAGGCACTCACCGGCGCGGCAAGGTCGGAGTCCGGGCGCCGACGGGAGAGCGTCAGCAGCACCGGCGCGTTGC
The DNA here is from genome assembly GCF_045207335.1 of Nocardioides sp. NBC_00850. Taxonomy (NCBI): domain Bacteria; kingdom Bacillati; phylum Actinomycetota; class Actinomycetes; order Propionibacteriales; family Nocardioidaceae; genus Nocardioides; species Nocardioides sp. NBC_00850. The sequence continues at coordinate 2,423,406 of NZ_CP108845.1, read as the reverse complement.
GGCTGGGGGCGCTTCGGGAGTGGTCCTGGCCGACCGCGGGAATGGTCCGGGCACCGGCCAGCGCGGTCTCGCCGTACCCCTGGACACACTCCGGGTCCGGCCCGTCCAACGGCAGGCCGGTGAAGAACTTCGCGGCCATGCAACCGCCACGGCAGGAGTCGTAGTGGGCGCAGCCCGAGCAGGCACCACCGGTCTGCGGCTCACGCAGCTCCTGGAAGAGCGCCGAGGTCTTCCACACCTTGTCGAAGCCGCCGTCGGTGAGCAGGTTGCCCGCGAGGAACTGGTCGTGGATCGCGAACGGACAGGCATAGACATCCCCGACGGGGTCGATCAGGCACACGACTCGGCCGGCGCCGCACAGGTTCAGACCAGGCAACGCACCGCTGCCGTCCTCGGGCCCGAATGCGGCCAGGTGGAAGAAGGAGTCCCCGGTGAGCACCCCGTCACCGTGGGCGAGGAGCCACTTATAGAGCTCCCGCTGCTGCTCAGGAAGCGGATGGAGCTCGTCCCACACATCCGCCCCGCGGCCGGAGGGACGCAGCCGGGTCAGCCGCAGCGTCGCCCCGAACCGGTCGGCGATCGCCTTGAACTCGTCGAGCTGCCCGATGTTCTCGCGGGTGCAGACCACGCTGAGCTTGGCGTCGCGGAATCCGGCCTCGTGCAGGTTGCGCAGCGCGGTGATCGCGGTGTCGTACGACCCCGTCCCACGCACCCGGTCGTTGACCTCGGCCGTTGCCCCGTCCAGCGAGATCTGGACATCCACGTAGTCGCTCGCGGCCAGCCACCGCGCCCGCTCAGGGGTGAGGCGGACGCCGTTGGTCGAGAACTTCACCCCGACGTCGTGGGCGACGGCGTACTCGACCAGGTGCCAGAAGTCAGGGCGTACGGTCGGCTCGCCGCCGCCGATGTTCACGTAGAAGACCTGCATCCGCTGCAGCTCGTCGATCACCGCCTCGCACTGCTCGGTGCTCAGCTCGCGCGGGTCGCGCCGGCCGCTGCTCGACAGGCAGTGCGCGCACTCCAGGTTGCACGCATACGTCAGCTCCCAGGTCAGGCAGATCGGCGCATCCAGGCCGAGCTCGAAGTGCTCCACCAGCTTCATCACAGGCTCCTCACGTCACGGGACGGATCATGTCGGTCCGGGCCAGGCCGGAGAGCGCAGCGACGTACGCAGCGTGCTGCCCCTCCGGCACTCCCGATGCCACCAGCGCACCGCGCACGTCCGGGTACGACCCCAGAGCACGCACCACCGCCACCAGCTCGGGGCGCTTGAGGAAGGTCAGCTTCCGGTTCCCGAAGTGGTAGGCCAGCGCCCCGAACGGCTCGGGCCGCAGCGCGACCGACGGCGACAGAGCCCACGCGCTCTCCAGCGTGACGCGCATCAGTAGACGCCGCACATGCCGTCGATCGAGACCTCCTCGATCAAGGACTCCTCGGTCAGGGCCTCGTCCACGACCTGGGTGTTCTCTTCAGGGTTCATGACAGCTCTCCTTCATCTCGAGTGACGCACAACACGTTAATGACACTGGAGGTCAAAAAGATAGAGGTTGTCTCGAACCAGGAACTCTTTTGCCTTCGGCACGCCTGAGACGGCTGATAGATTCCGACGAATGCCGACCAGCCCCGCTCCCGCGACGCGGCGCAGCTCGCTCCGCGGACGCCCCGCCGCGACCACGCACGCGGCGATCGAGCAGGCTGCCTTCCAGCTCTTCGTGTCCAGGGGCTTCGAGGCCACCACCCTCGACGACATCGGCGAGGCGATCGGGGTCGGCAGGCGCACCATCACCCGCTACTACCCCTCCAAGAACGACATCCCCTGGGGACAGTTCGACCGCACCCTCGACGGCTTCCGCGAGATCCTGCGCTCCATGCCCGCCGACCTCCCGCTGCACGAGGCGGTCCACCGCGGCGTACTCGCCTTCAACGACTTCCCCACCGACGCCAGCCCCAGCCACCGCGACCGGATGCGCCTGATCCTGACCACCCCGGCCCTCCAGGCCCACTCGGTGCTCCGCTACGCCAGCTGGCGCGAGGTCATCGCCGAGTACGTCGCCGAGCGCACCGACGGGCGTCCCGACGACCTTCTTCCCCAGACCATCGGGCAGGTCTCGCTGGCCCTCGCCCTGACCTCGTATCAGGCCTGGCTCGCCGACGAGGACGCCTCGCTCCCCGACCTGCTCGACGCCACGATGGCGCACCTGCGCTCGTACGTCTCGAGCTGAGGCCTGCCACTACGGCGACGCGGCCACGGGTTTGCCGGAGCCGAAACCGGGCTGTCACGACGACGCGGATCGCGACGCCATGACAGCCCGGACGGTTGCCGATCAGGTTCAGCTGAACTGGGTCCGGAGCTTGGCCCGGGCCAGGGCCCGGGGTGCGGTCTCGGGGAGCAGACAGAGGCAGAGCAGCGAGAAAGCGCACATGGCGGCCAGGTAGTAGCCGACGTACGTCGCCTCGCCGGTGCCCGCGATGATCCGGTTCGCGATCAGGGGCGAGATGCCGCCACCCAGCACCGCGCCGACGTGGAAGGAGACGCCCATCCCCGACTGGCGCTGGTCGCGCGGGAAGAGCTCGGTGAAGAAGGTGTACATCGGTCCGAACAGGATCCCGGTGGTGGTGAAGCCGATGATCATCGCGGCGGCCACACCGGCCACGCTGCCCGCCTCGGCGAGGTGGAAGATCACCAACGCCGACGCGATCGAGCCGACTGCGCCGGCCATCATCACCGGCCGACGACCGAGCCGGTCGGCGGCCCACGCGGACAGTACGTTCGCGACCGCGTGCATCACCAGGGCCGCGATGCTGGCGTTGACGATGGGCTGACGCGGCAGACCGAGGCCCTCGGGGGCGGCCGCGGTGGCGTACGAGAGCATGAAGGTGGCGAGGGCGAAGGTGCTCGCGTTCAGGCCGATGTTGACGCCGGCCGCCAGCATGACGCGACGCCAGTTGGTCTTGAGGACGGCGAAGACCGGGAGCTGTTTCTTCAGCGTCTCGCCCTCCTCGCGCATCATCTTCTGGAAGACCGGGCTCTCCGAGACGCCGTGGCGGATCCAGATGCCGAGGAACAGCACGACGCCACCGATGAGGAACGGGATCCGCCAGCCCCAGCTCTCCACGCTGGCAGCGGGGAGGAGCAGCACCGCCGCGAAGGCGAGGTTGGCCAGGATCGACCCGATCGGCGACCCGAGCGCCACGAAGACGCCGTACCTGGCCCGCTTGTCGTCGGGGGCGTGCTCGATCGCGAGCACCGCAGCGCCGCCGGTCTCCCCGCCCCGGCACAAGCCGTGCACCATGCGGAGCAGCACCAGCATGATCGGAGCGGCGACGCCGATCTGGGCGTAGGTGGGCAGCATGCCCATGACCATCGTGGCGACGCCCATACCGATGAACGTCATCAGCAGCGCGGACTTGCGGCCGTACCGGTCGCCGACCCAGCCGAAGAGCACCGCACCGACCGGCGCCATCAGGAATCCGATGGCGAAGGTCGCCAGGCCCATGAAGGTGCTGAACCAGGGGTTGTTGGTCCGGAAGAAGGTGTCGGTGAAGACGAGTGCGGTCGCCGTGCCGTAGATCGCGAAGTCGTAGAACTCCAGAGAGGTTCCGACGCCGCTGGCGAAGGCGAGGCGGGCGACGCCGCCTTTGGTGGAGGTCAGATCCGATCCGTCGGTGTCGACGCGGGATGTCGTGGTCATGACTGTCCTGTCGGTAAGGCGCGAGGAGCAGATCATCCCTCAACCGCACGGCATCGTGCGACTGCGGATGTGCTCCGACCCTCGCGAGGGGGTGGTTCCACGCTAGGAACGTTGACGCCCGGGCTCCATTGGCATTGACCGCAGCCCGTTGAGGGTTTCCCCTACCGGCGATGGCGTCAGTACAGCTCGATGACGAGCTTCGGGCTCTTCGCCCGGGAGACGCACAGCGCCATCTGGTCGCCGGCTTCCTTGTCGGCGGCGGAGAGGCAGTTGTCCCGATGGTCGGGGACGCCTTCGAGGACTCCAGAGACGCACGAGCCGCAGATCCCCTCCTCGCAGGACTTGAACACCTCGATCCCGTTGTCGGTCAGCACCGACAGGATCGAGCGGTCGGCCGGGATCTCGAAGGACTCCCCGGTGTCGAGCTCGACCGTGAACGAGTCGTCCTCCGAGGTGTCGATCTCGGCAGCCTCGAAGTGCTCGACGTGCACGTTGCGCTCGCCGACCACGGGCACTGCCAGCGCGGTCAGCTGCTCCATGAAGCCGGTCGGCCCGCAGGTGTAGACGTGGCTGCTCGCGGTCATCGTCTCGAGCGCGTCGCGCAACAACGTGCTCTGGTCGCCACGAGGTACGCCCAGGTGGATCTCGACGCGGGCAGCGAAGTCGGCGTTCGCGAGGAGGTCCAGGAAGGCGGCATGCTCGCGGGACCGGGCGAAGTAGATCAACCGGAACTCCTCGCCACCTTCGTGCAGCTCGTAGGCGAGGCTCAGCATCGGGGTGATCCCGACGCCTCCGGCGACGAGCAGGTGCTGGTCGGCGCCCTCGACGACGGAGACGAGGTTGCGTGGCTCCCCGATGGCGAGGACGTCGCCCTCGCCCACCTGATGCAACGCCGCGCTGCCGCCGCGCGAGTCCGGTTCGAGCTTGACCGCGATCAGCTGTGAGTCGCTCTCGGCGGGCGGGCTGCACAGCGAGTACTGGCGCAGCACACCGGTCGGGCCGACCACGTCGATGTGGGCACCGGCTCGGTAGGGCTCGAACCTCCGGCCGTCCTCACGGACGAGCCGCAGCGTACGGATGTGCGGGGTCTCGACCCCGATATGAGTGACACGCACCTTGATGTCGGTCATCGATCTGCTCCTCTCGGTGGTGATCAGCGCACGTAGAGGCCACCGTTGGCGTCCCAGCACGCTCCGGTCACCGAGGCCGCGCCCGGCGAGGCCAGCAGCGCGACCATCTCGGCGATGAACTCGGGGCTGCCGAGCCTGCCCACGGGGATGGTCTCGGCGAACCGGTCGACGTTGTCCTCGCCGACGATGCGGCGTACGACCGGGAGGTCGAGGGGCCCGGGTGAGACGGCGTTGACGGTCACTCCGGAGCTCGCGAGCTCACGGGCGAACACCTTCGTGGCCGCGAGCACCGCGCCCTTGGAGGACGCGTAGTGGCCGCCGGTCGCGGTGCCGCCGTTCTGGCCGGCGAGGGATCCGAGGTTCACGATCCGGCCGTAGCCGGCGGCGACCATGTGCCGTCCGAAGACCTGGCAGGCGGCGAAGGTGCCGCCGATGTTGACCGCCATCACCGAGGCGAGTTCCTCGGCCGAGATCTCCAGCAGCGGGGTCGACTGGGTCCGGGCAGCGTTGTTCACTAGGACCTGTACGTCGCCCCAGCTCTCCAGCAGTGCGGCCAGCAGGCCCTCGATCGCCTCCCTGTCGGTGACGTCGACGCCGTACGCACGGGCGGTCTCGCCGGTGCCGTCCAGGTCGCCGGCCACCGTCTTCGCCGCGGCTTCGTCGACGTCCACGACGGCCACGCGATGACCGGTGCGGTGCAGGTGAGCGGCGATCACCGCCCCGAGGCCGTTGCCGGCACCGGTGACGACCGCGACCAGCCGGTCCTCGGATCGCGAGGTCACAGCAGGAACCCTGCCGCCGGGACGGCGGCCTCGCTGTCGACCAGGCGGATGACCTTGAGCACGATCAGGTCCTCGGCCGGGGCGGAGCCCAGCCGGATCCGGTACTCCACGTCGCCGGCCCACAGGTCATGCCGGCCGCGCTTGAACGCGACCAGCACCTGGGAGGCGCGCAGCACGACCTCGGCGTCGGAGACCTCGACGGGTACGAACCGGGAGACGGTACGAGTGGTCGTCGCCGAGTCGACGGCGGCGAGGGCGTACCCCTCGGTCATCCGGGTGACGCGCATCGCGCGCATCCGGGCGTCGTCGTAGACCATGTTCAACGTGTTGGCGAAGTCGGTCGTGGTCGGGTCGATCGGGATGACGTAGTGCCCGTCCTCGGCGTAGAGCGCGTTCCACGCGTCGTACTCCTTGCGGTCGAGCAGGTCGGCCTCCCGCCAGGCCAGCTCGATCCCGCGCAGCACGCGCGGGTCCGCCAGCGACGTGGCAGCCGTGTCGGTGCGGGTGTCGGGGAGGATCTCAGTCATCGCTCATCATCTGCTTCCACTGGGCGTACGCAGCGCGCATCCCGGTCTCGTCGGTGACATGTGAGGTCGGCCAGCCTTCGGGGCTCGGCTTCTCCCGAGCCGCACCGCGGTTGACCAGGATCGGCATCTCGGGTGCGCCCTGCGCGCCTCGTTGGACCCGGTCCCATCCCTCCGCGTCGTCGGGGGTTCCGAAGCCGAACGGCCCCTGGAAGTGCTCGTGCACCCGCAGCCGGGCGCGGTTCACCGGGCCGACGACCTCGTCGGGGCCGTCGGGGCCGATCGCGACGTGCTCGATGACCGTCTTGTCGACGGAGATGGGCCGCAGGACCCGGAAGAACGCGGCGGACATGGAGACGTTCGGGAAGAGGTTGAGGTTGAACCCGGTGCCGTGCATGGCCAGGACCACCTTGCGGATCGCCGAGTCGGACAGGCCGGCCGCACGCAGGTCGGCGATCAGCCCGTCGAACCGGTCCTGGAGCTTCTCGGTGCCGTCGTCGGCGTCGAGGTCGGAGTGCTCGGGCACCATCTGCATGACGCTGTGACCGTTGCCGAGGTCGTGGGTGGTCGCCTCGGGGTCGGTCATGAACGACATCATGTCGGCGGTCTCGGCGTCGACCGACGCCATCCAGGAGCGGTGCACGATCGGGAAGTGGTAGCCATCGGTGGTGTTCTCCAGCTGGATCTTCCAGTTGCCTCCGAAGGTGAACTGGTGGGTGCCGAGCACCTTGACCGGGTAGCCGCCACCCTGCTTCATGAACCGGTCGATCCACACCTTCACGTCGCCGAGGAACTCCTCGAGCGGCTCGATGTCCTCGTCGAGGGTGGCGAAGACCATGCCGCCGTACGATTCGGTGCGCAGCCGCTTGAGCGAGAGCTCGCTCTTGTCGAGGACACCCTCGTAGCCCTCGGGGTAAGGGATGCCGCGCAGCTTGCCGTCGAGGCTGTAGGACCAGGCGTGGTAAGGGCAGGTGAACCCGTTGGCCTCGCCGGTCCGCTTCTCGCACAGGCTCGCCCCGCGATGGCGACAGCGGTTGACGAGGGTGTGGATCGCGCCCTTGCGGTCTCGCGAGACGATGACCGGCTGCCGGCCGACGTACGTCGACTTGAAGCTGCCGGGCTTGGGCAGCTCGCTCTCGTGCGCGACCCAGATCCAGGTGTGCTCGAAGATCCGGGTCACCTCCTGCTCGAAGATGTCGGGGTCGGTGTACATCCGGCCCGCGACCCGGTCGTCCTGGACCAAGTCGGCGGGAGCGAGGTCGTACACGTTGGCTGCGGTGATCTCGGTGGTGATCTCGGTGGTCATCTCAGTTCGCCTCCACGGGCTCGTAGGAGCGCGGGGTGAGGGCTCTGCCCATCCGCGCCTCGACCTTGGCGTATCTCCAGAGCTTGAAGTCGCCCTCCCCCACCGCGATGGTGCGGAAGAGGTTGCAGGCGGCCCTGACGGTCTCCTGGGTGTCGACGTCGGCCAGCAGATAGCAGGTCCACGGCCAGGAGTCGGAGGGGCCGACCAGGTGCGCGTCGTCGTCGATGTCCCCGATGAAGTCGACGCCCGGCAGCGCCTTGATGCCGTCCATCATCTCGACGAAGGCCCGCCAGACGTCGTCGACGGTGACGCCGGCGCTGGGCAGGTCGAAGAAGTTCTGGTTGATACCGATGCAGAACAGGACGCGGAGTGGTGTTGGCTCACTCATCGGGTCTCCTTGGGGTCGTGGGACGGGCGGCTGGTGGGTCCGCTCACATGAATCCGGGGACGGTCGGCTCCTGGCCGAGCAGCACCGCACCGGCGGCGTCATACATCGAGGGGCCGAGGAAGGCGTGCACCTGCGGGACCTCGGCGTCGCGGCGCAGCCGCTGCAGCGGGTGCCGGTTCGCGATGGTGCCGGTTCCCGAGATGGTGCAGAGGTCGGCGACGATGCGGGCCGCGGTGGACGCCAGGTGCGTCGCGGAGAGCCGGATGCGGGCATGCTGCTCGGGGCTGACCTCGTCGCCGGCGACGACACTGCTCCAGACCTCCTCGGCCACCTCGTAGTAGAAGGCGCGCGCCGAGCGCAGCGCGGCGTAGCTCTCGGCGTAGGACGTGCGGTAGTAGGCGCGGGCGGCCAGGGGCGGTGCGCCGGTCACGCCCGTGCGCGAACCCGCCTCCTGCGCGAACGCGAGCGCCGCCTGCGCGACCCCGAGGCCAACCGCGGCATGCACCTGCGCCTGGTAGCCGATCGTGGGGTAGCGGAAGAGCGCCTCGTCGACGGCCGGCTCCCCACCTCGGACGAACGTCCGCTCGCGGGCGACCTCGACCTCCTTGACGACCAGGTCGAACGAGCCCGACGCACGCATCCCGGCGACGTCCCAGTCCTGCACGATCTCGACCTGCTCGGGTCGCAGCAGAGCGGTTCTCGGCTTGCCCCCGGAGGCGTCGTCGCTGGGGATGCCGACCCCGAGGATGTCGGCTCCCATGCAGCCGCTGGCGAACTTCCAGCGCCCGTCCACGATGAAGCCCCGCTCGGTGGGGGTCACCGGCTGGACCGGGAAGAGTCCGCCAGCGAAGACGACATCGGGGCCGTCGGCATAGATCTCGGCCTGGGTCTCGAGCGGGAGCGCCGCCAGGTAGGTGAGTGCGGAACCGAAGGCAGCGACCCATCCGGTCGAGCCGTCGACGGCCGAGATCCGCTCGACGACCTCGAGGAAGTCGGCGGGGGCCATCGGCTCGCCTCCGAACATCCGCGGGGCCGAGCTCCGGTAGACCCCGACCTGCTTGAGCCGGTCGATGAAGTCACGGGGTACGTAGCTCTGCTCGTGGAACTCACCCCGCCGGGCCGTCAGCTCCGACAGGACGTCCTCCAGGGTGAGCGGCGCAGCGGCCGTCTCCGGCTGGATCTCCTGGGTCTGGGCCATGTCGGCTCCTCTGGGTTGGATCGGATGAATCGGGTCGGATGTGTCGGACCGGCCGGGTGCCGACCGCCGGGTTCGACGCTATGAGGCCGCCCGCGCGGCGGGAATTGGGAATGCCCGGCCCGGATGAGGGGGCCTCACTGCCCCGCGTAGGGGATTTCTTCAGCGCCCGCGCCTCATTCGGCGACCTATCCTGACCAGATGCAGGTCGACCCACAGGCGCCCGAGCTGGTCCATACCGACTTCCTCGCGATGATGAACGCGACCTCGTTGTGCGTGCTGATCCACGACGCCGAGACGCAGGACATCATCTGGGCCAACCCCGCAGCGTGCGAGCTGCTCGAGTGGAGCGTCACCGAGCTGCGGCCGCTCAAGGCGGACGAGATGAGCAGCTCCGCCCAGGAGTACGACCGCGTGATCGGCAGGGCCTGGTTGCAGGAGGCGGTCGAGAAGGGCCGCAGCAGGATCGAGTGGCACTACCGCTCGAGCACCGGCCGGGTGGTCCCGACCGAGGCGGTCGCGACCCGCGTCGAGCTGGCCCAGGGCCCGGCGGTGATGGTGCAGTTCCGCGACATCGAGCGCGAGCAGGCGGTCGAGCGCGAGCTGCGGCAGACCACGGCGTACGTCGAGACGCTGAGCCGGCACACCGCCGCAGGGGTCGTCGTGCTGAGCCCGGAAGGCGTCGTCGAGCACGTGACCGACCAGGCGCTCGCCCAGTTCGGGGTCGCCCGCACCGACATGGCGGGGCACCGTCTGGACGACGTCGCGTCGGTCCAGATCGACCGGCGAGGCGACCGCGAGCGCACCGGCTGGTCGGCGGCGGTCGGCGCGGCCGACCCGATCGCCACCGTCCGGCTGCGGCTGCGCCGCCGCACCGGACCCGGGCCCGCCCGGTCCGCCTGGCTCGGCGGGACGCTCGAGCGGATGCACCAGCCCGGGGTCGTGGAGTTCGTGCTGACCGTCTACGACATCTCCGAGCGGGTGCGAGCCGAGCAGGCGTACGACCAGGAGAACTACCTGGCCCGCTACAACGCGATGGGTGACATGGCGATGGCGATCGCCCACGAGCTGGGCCAGCCCCTGGCCGCGGCGAACAACTTCCTGGCCGGCGTCCGCGCTCGGGCACGGACGCGCGAGGGTTGCGCGGAGATAGCGGGCGCCACCGAGATGCTCGCCTTCGGGCTGGACGGCGCCGAGCGCCAGATCGAGCGGGCGGCGACGATCGTCAGCTCCGTACGCTCCTATGTCGGCCATCTCGAGCAGGTCTCGGGCCGCGTGGACCTCAACGACGTGATCGAGGAGTGCCTCTACTTCGTCGGGCTGCGGGCGGACCCCGCCGGAATCGAGGTCGAGCTCGACCTCTGCTCGGACCCGGTCCCCGTACGCTGCGAACGCGTGCTGACGGGACAGGTGGTGCTCAACCTCTGCTTCAACGCCGTCGACGAGCTGAGCCAGTGCGGACCGGGCAGCCGGGTGCTCCGGATCAGCACCGGCACTGCGACATACGACGGGAAGACCTCGGGCATGGTGACCGTCGAGGACCGAGGACGCGGCCTGACGCAGGACCCGTTCGCCGAGTCGTTCACGTCCAAGGAACGCGGGAGCGGGATCGGGCTGGCCCTGAGCTACCGGATCATCACCCGGCAGCACGGCATGATCTGGGCCGAGTCACGCGAGGGCGGCGGCACCCGATTCGCGTTCACGCTGCCGCGCGCGTAGCCGCGCCGGCGTAGGGGAAATCCTCATCCTCCGTCGAGGAACTCTCGATTCCGCGTCGGGGCGACACTGCCTACGGTCGAGGTATCCGACCCGGTAGGAGGCCCAGGTTGTCCACCACGACCCATCCCGAGCTGACCCCGACCCAGCGCGCCTTTCGTGCCGCGATGTCGAATCTGTCGGCAGCGGTCAACATCGTCACCACCGACGGCCCGCGCGGGCCGGCCGGCATCACCGTGAGCGCGACGTGCTCGGTCACCGACAGTCCCCCGACCATGCTCGTCTGTGTCAATCGGTCCAGCTACACCCACGACTTCTTCGTCGAGAACAAGCGGGTCGCCATCAACGTGCTCGGCGCCGAGCACGAGCCGATCGCGATGCGCTTCGCCGGGGCGAGCGACGTCTCGATGGGTGACAGGCTCGCCGGGCCGGAATGGGAGCACGACAGCCACGGCGTCCCCGTGCTGCGCGATGCCGTCGCGACGGTCATCGGGCGGGTCGCGGACCACCGTTCGCACGGCTCGCACACGGTGCTCTTCGTCGAGGTCGACGCCGTCAACAGCCGCGACGACACCGGCGGCCTCGTCTACTTCCAGCGCCGCTTCCACACCCTGCACCCCACCGAGCTCTCCGCATGAGCCGAAGGAGCGCGATGATGATGGAGGCGGGGGCTCGGATGACGCTGATGTGCTACACCGACACCCACGGGTACGGCTGGCAGCACGTGGACCTCTTCGTCCACGACGCCTCGGGCCACGAGCTCAACTGGGTGCACTGGGAGGTCCCCGGCGACGGCCCCGAGATCGCCGACGAGGCCACCTCCGAGGTCGAGCCGACCCTGCGGCGCACCTCCGAATGGCGCCATGCCGTCTCCGCGAGCGGGATGGACTACTGGACCGCCGACGCCAGCTGGGAGGAGGCATGAGCACGTCGCTGTGGCAGCCGTGGTCGCTGCGTGATCTCGTCACCGACCTCGCCCGAGGCGCCACCACGCCGGCCGAGGCGATGGCCCGCTCCGCGGAGCGGATCGCCGTGACCGAGCCCGAGCTCAACGCCTGGGTCGTCCGCGAGGAGCCGGATCCCGGAGCCGGCGTCGCGCCGTTGGCAGGTGTGCCCCTGGGCGTCAAAGACATCATCGACGTCGCCGGCCTGCCGACCAGATGCGGCTCCGGGCTCCGCGCGGACATCCCGCCCGCCGACAAGGATGCCGCGATCGTCACCGAGTGGCGCCGGACCGGTGCTGTGCCGGTGGGCAAGACCGTGACCACCGAGTTCGCCTTCTTCTCCCCCGGCCCCACCGCCAACCCGGCCGCGACCGACCACACGCCGGGCGGGTCCTCCAGCGGCTCGGCAGCCGCTGTCGGCGCCGGGCAGGTGCCGCTCGCCCTGGGGTCGCAGACCGCCGGATCGGTGACCCGCCCGGCGGCGTACTGCGGGGTCGCTGCCCTGGTGATGACCAACGGTCGTTTCCCCGTCGACGGCGTCACCGGGCTGAGCCCGAGCCTCGACAGCCACGGCGTGTACGCCGCCACAGCCGGTGATCTCGCGCTGGCCTGGTCTGCGCTGAGCGGCGGGGTCGACGTCGCCCGACCTGGCACTCCCGGGCGAGGCGAGCCGCTGCGTGCGCTGCTCTGGTCGGCCTCCGCGATCGATGTTCTGGACCCGGCGATGCAAGGCGCCCTGGAGACCACCCGGGCGGCGCTGGAGGCGAACGGCGCCGTCGTTCGCGACTTCCCGGAGGAGCAGCTGGTCGCCGACCTCGCCGCCGCGCACCCAGTGGTCATGGCGTACGAGGCCGCGCGCGAGCGCTCCGCAGAGCTGGCCGCGGCCGACCAGCTGTCCGAGCCGTTGGCCGGGCTGCTGCGTACGGGTGCCGAGACCAGCCGGAGCGACTACGAGGCGGCCCTCGACGTGATCGCACGGGGTGGCGAGCGGGTCGCCGAGCTCCTCGGGGCGTACGACGTCGTGGTCGGTGCCGCAGCCCCTGGCCCCGCTCCCCGAGGGCTCGGCGCGACCGGTGACCCGGTGCTGAGCCGGCCGTGGCAGGCGCTCGGGCTCCCCGTGGTGACCGTCCCTGGGCTACGGGATGGCGCGGGCATGCCGCTCGGCATCCAGGTGGTCGGCCACCGCCTCGGTGAGGACCACCTCCTGGCCGCAGCGTGCAACGTCGAGCAAAGCCTGGTGTCCTGATCCTGGGCATATGGCCCGGGTCACACCACGAGGGATGAGTGAAATGCGATGACGAAACGGCCGGGTAACAGCGACGACGTACCGTCGACGACCATCCCCACGAACAAGGCGACACCGATGAGCATCACTGAACTCCCCCGGACGGACACCGCCGCCGCCACGCGCACTCCGGTCGTCCACATCGTCGACGACGACCACGACCTGCGACAGTCGCTGGTCTTCCTGCTGGAGACCGTCGGTATCGAGGCACTGACCTATCCCGACGCCACCACGTTCCTCGACGAGTACGACGCGACCGAACCGGCGGTCCTCATCGTCGACGTCCGGATGCCCGGGGTCAGCGGCTTCCAGCTGCAGGAGACGCTGCGCCAGCAGGACTACCCGGCCCCGGTCATCTTCTGCTCCGCGCACGGCGATGTGCCCATGTCGGTGCGGGCGATGCAGCACGGCGCCGTCGACTTCCTGGAGAAGCCCTACGACTCCCAGCAGATGCTGGAGGTCGTCCAGGAGCAGCTCCTCGAGGCGGGCAGGCGGTTCGCCGCCGATGCCGTACGCCGCGAGGTGCAGACCCGGGTCGACCAGCTCACCCCGCGCGAGCTAGAGGTCCTGCGCCTGGTCATCGACGGCCTGCCCAGCCAGCACATCGCCCGGGAGCTCGGCACCAGCGTCAAGACGGTCGACGTCCACCGAGCCCGGATCAAGGCGAAGACCTGCTCCGACAGCCTCGGCACCCTCGTCCGCGACGTGCTCCTCTACCAGGTGACCGTCTGAGCTCTGCTCAGGGCGCCATCAGCACCGACGCCGATGGGTAGGACTCCGCCCAGGTCGGCGAGAGCGGCGCGATGAAGACGTTCTCGGTCCGGGTCCGGCTGATCCGCCAGGTTCCGTCGACCCGACGGAAGGCGTTGTTCAGCCGGCTGGAGCGGAGCATCGCCGTGCCGTCGGAGAAGAGCCAGGGCTGCATGTGGATCCACTGGCCCTCGGCCTCGTCACCGTCGACGTGGATCTGCTCGGAGGTCAGGTAGTGGGCGTTGAGCAGCAGGGCCGGGTCCTGCTTCTCGCCCCAGAACCTCTCGAAGTGCGCGCGGATCGCGGCCTTTCCCTCGGCCTTCCCGAACTGACCGTCGTAGTACTCCCCGACGCCCTCCCAGACCGCGTCCTCGGTGTAGAGCTCCATGATCAGGTCGATCCGCTGGGCGTCATCGCTGACACCGAACTCCGGGCAGGGCGTGTCGCAGAGGAACATGTAGCGCGCCTCCAGCCGGCGGATCTCCGCCTCCGACTCGAGGGCCTCCACCCGGCGCAGCAGGGCCGTGATCGTGCCGGCGATCGTGTCGGTGTCGGGGGTGCTGGTCATGCTTCTCCTCGGGTCCATGCCTGTGGCGGCTGAACTCCCACGCTAGGAAGCCCCGCCGAGCCGCTCAAGTGGCAATGACCGCAGGTTGCTGAGGCAATCCCCTATCCCACCTCCACGGCGTCGATGCCCTCCAGGTCGAGATCGAGGCAGCGGACGCCGCCGTCCTGATCGACGGCGGCGTCCAGGCTTCCATCATCCCTCCCGCACTCGAGTCCCGTCCTCGACGAACCGGCCGCTGACCATCAGTTGCTCCGCTCCCGGACCTGCATGCGCTGCCGCTCGCGTGCCACGTCCTCGGCGAAGTCGCCCCAGTCGTTCTCGCACCGGAAGCTGCTCGCCTCCGTGGTGGGCCCGGCTCCGACATACCCGGCGATCTGGGGGTAGGGGCACAACGGCCTCGTCATCACGACCCGGTTCTCCGGACGGTCGTTCTCGTACTTGGTGGCGACCATCTGCTTCGGAGCGGTCCCCTGCTCGACCCAGGCCCGCACAGCCGACAGGGCGTCGAACGAATTGGGGCCCACGCCACCTCTGACGTGTCCGCCGCCGGGGATCATGAAGAGCCGGTAGAACTCCTGTACGTCTCGGAGAACCGAGCGCACGGTCGAGCCGTCCTGCTCGAGGAGGACTCGCGTGTAGTACTCGATCGGGAGGCTTCCCGACTGCATCGGGTCGTTCCATCCCTGAGTCATGATCAGCTTGCCGCCCCGGTCGGCGAAACCGGAGAGGTCGGTCCTGGTGGGATCGATCTTGGGGCTCAGCTTCTCCTCCACCAGCGCCACGTCCTCGTCCCAGTCGAAGCTGCGCCAATCCCACTCGGGGTCGTCGAACACGGCCCTGCCGAACAGCGGCTGCGGGTAGGAGGCGAGGTCCGGCCGCTCCGCCGCCAAGGACCACTCGGCCTCGCTGCCGTAGGCATAGCCCGGGTAGAGGTGCTCGCCGGTGCGCTGGTTGGTGACCGCGGCGTAGACGTGCTCGACCGTCCTGACCTGCTCGGCGCTCAGGCACCTCTCGCTCGCCCCGGAGCGGCACTCCAACTGCTTGATGTTGTACTGACAGTCTCGTGGGTCGTTGAGGAACGGGTCGCCCGCGACCCCGTCCCGGCCACCGCAGGCGGCCAGCACGGCGTCATTGAGCAGCTTGCGGTCGTTGGCTCGGAGCACGCCGTTCGGGTTCTCGACGGTGCGCTGCGCGTTCCACAGGACCGACATCATGACGTGGCTGTAGTCCATCCCCGGGCTGTGCGAGACGATGCCGTCGTAGTCGCCGGGGAAGAACTCCGCCTGATCCATCGCCTGACGACCGCCGGTGGAGCCGCCTTCGAAGTAGGAGTACCTCGCGGCCATCCCGTGGTAGGCGCTCAGGATCTGCTTGGCACGCACCGTCATCAGGTGGATCGAGGTACGTCCCCACATCTCGAGCTGGGTCGGGTTGCTGATCCAGGAGTTGGTCGAGTCGGACCTGGAGTGGCCCGTGTCGGTGGACGCGGTCGCGTAGCCCTCCGCAAGAGCCGGAGCCATCGCGCTGTAGCTGATGTTCCCGGCGAAGCCACCGTTACCCACTCCGAGGAACCGCTCGTTCCACGTGGCCGTCGGGATCCAGACCTCGAACTTCAGGCTCGGAGCGACTGTCGCGGCCACCCGGCAGAACTCGGGCAGATCGCGATGGACAGTGCCCTCCGCGTCCACGTAGTCACCGGCGGGAACGAGCTCGCTCGCCGTGATCTCGGTGTCAGGTACCGCGAGCTCGCTCAGCTCCTCGCAGCGAGCGCCGCCGGCGGCTGTGTCGGCGCTGGCAGCGCTGGGCGCTGCCCCGACGATCTGGAGACCGAGTGCGAAAAGGGACGCTATCCCGACGAGCACGCGCAGCGTGCCCCCGGAGCTCCCCGGCCGTCGAACAGTCATGGTTCCACCCTTCGAGGTTGCGAGTCCGGGCGGCGGCATGCTTGCGCCCAGCTCGTACGTTCACCAGTCCCGTAATCGGCTGAGCGGTCGGCGCTGACCAACTGATGTCGCCTCAGAATAGGAAGGCGATCACCACGGTCATACGGGAGAAATCCTTATCCGAGTAAGGCCTTCGAACCGGCGCGATCTCAACGGGACGGTGTGCTCATGAGCACGTGATGCGAACCTGTCTCGAGACAGAGATCCAGCCCGGAAGATGGCGACGGGAAGACGTTCCGAAACCGGAACAACAGATGTGCCTCAAAAGCGATCAAGCCGTGTTCTCAACCTTCGGTGAAGGTTCAGAACACGGCTCTGATCAGGTGTTTCGGTGGAGGTGAGGGGACTCGAACCCCTGACCCTCTGCATGCCATGCAGATGCGCTACCAGCTGCGCCACACCCCCTTGGCGTTGTCCCGGTGATCAACCCGGGCAACGAGAAGAACAGTAGCGGAATGCTCCCGCGATCACGAAATCGGGGTCCCCATTCCGTACGTCGCGAGTCGCCAGGGCGCCGACGGGATGAGTCCGTGAGCGGACTCCCGGACGGTGAGCTCGATCCAGGCACAGTTCGTCAGTGGGGCGAGGGTGGTGACGACGGACGGATCCCAGCCGAGGAAGGCGGCGAGACCCTGCCGGATGGCACCGCCGTGAGCGACGACCACGACGGTCTCGCCGGGCGCGACGGTCTCGGCGACGTCGTGGAGCGCGCCGCTGAAGCGTGCCGCGACCGTGGGCCAGGACTCGCCGCCGAAGGGCTCCCAGCTGGCCGGCATCTCCCCGAATCGCTCGAAGATCTCGGCGCGGTTCATCCCCTCGGCCTCACCCGCGCAGACCTCCCGCAGCCGTGGGTCGTACGCGGCCTCCAGGCCGGTCTCCTCGGCGACGTACGCAGCGGTCTGCCGGGCCCGCATCAGGTCCGAGGAGACGAGGCGGGTGACGGCGAAGGTCGTCCCGAGCGCGCGAGCGGCGGCCTTGGCCTGCTGGTGGCCGGTCTCGGCCAGCTCGATGTCGGTCTGGCCCTGGTAGCGGCCGTCGGCGTTCCAGCCGGTGACTCCGTGGCGGAGCAGGATGAGGCGACGGATCTCCGCAGGCTCGACCACCGGACCTCAGCCCTCGGAGACGATGTCGGCGGGCAGCGAGATCGAGGGGCAGTCACGCCAGAGCCGCTCGAGAGCGTAGAACTGGCGCTCCTCCTCGTGCTGAACGTGCACGACGATCTCGCCGTAGTCGAGCAGCACCCAGCGCCCCTCCTTGTGCCCCTCACGGCGCAGCGGCTTGGAGCCGAGGTCGCGGAGCTTCAGCTCGACCTCGTCGACGATCGACTGCACCTGCCGCTCGTTGGGCGCGGAGGCCAGCACGAAGGCGTCGGTGATGGCCAGCTGGTCGCTGACGTCGAAGGCCAGGATGTGCCCGGCCTTCTTGTCCGAGGCCGCCCGGGCGGCGGTGATGGTGAGCTCGATGGCGTGCTCGGTCGCGGTCATACGCGGTCCTTATTTCGGGGAGTCTTGGATTGAGGGGCCCTGGTTTCCGTGGGCCGGTAGAGGTCGTGCTTGCCGATGTACTGCACCACGCCGTCGGGGACGAGATACCAGACCGGCTCGCCACGGTGACGCCGCTCGCGGCAGTCGGAGGAGGAGATCGCCAGAGCGGGGATCTCGAGCATGGTGATGCGGTCGGAGGGGATCTTCGCGATGACCTCGGGATCCATGTTGTAGCCCGGGCGCGTGCACCCCACGAACTGGGCGAGCTCGAAGAGCTCGTCGGTGTCGCGCCAGGTGAAGATCTCGGCGAGCGCGTCGGCCCCGGTGATGAAGTAGAGCTCGGCCTCGGGCAGCGCCTTGGCGAGATCGCGCAGCGTGTCGATGGTGTAGGTCCGGCCGGCCCTGTCGATGTCGACCCGGCTGACAGTGAAGCGCGGGTTGGCGGCGGTCGCGATGACCGTCATCAGGTAGCGGTGCTCGGCTGGCGACACATCGCGGTCGGCCTTCTGCCACGGGTCGCCGGTGGGCACGAAGACGACCTCGTCGAGGTCGAAGAACGACTGCACCTCGGAGGCCGCCACCAGGTGGCCGTGGTGGATGGGATCGAAGGTGCCACCCATCACCCCGACGCGGCGCTTGCCGGTCAGGCCCTCCAGACCTGGCTCGGGCGCTCCCCCGCTGCCCATCTGATCAGCGCTCAGGAGTGCTCACGGCCACCGGCGAACCAGACCAGGACCAGGAGCGCGAAGACCAGGATCGCCAGGGCGCCGCCGCCGATGACCCACTCGATGCCAGAGGTGCCGTGCTCGGCCCCGTGCTCAGCGGAGGTGATGATGCTCGACACAACAGAGTTCGACATGGCGCACAGATTACCTTGCCCCGTGCCAGGTCAGCGCACGTGCCCGTCCCCGGTGACCACATACTTCGTCGAGGTCATCTCGGGCAGCCCCATCGGGCCCCGGGCGTGCAGCTTCTGGGTCGAGATCCCGATCTCCGCGCCGAAGCCGAACTCGCCGCCGTCGGTGAACCGCGTCGAGGCGTTGACCATGACCGCCGCGGAGTCGACGGCGGCGGTGAACCGCCGGGCCGCGCCCAGGTCCTCGGTCAGGATCGCCTCGGTGTGACCGCTCGACCAGCGCCGGATGTGGGCGATGGCGGCGGCGAGGTCGGGTACGACCGCGGCGCTGATCTTCAGCGCCAGGAACTCGGCCGCGTAGTCCTCGTCGGTAGCCGGCTCGACGAGGTCGTACGCCTGGAAGGCCTCGTCGCCGTGGATCTGCACCCCACGCTCCTGCAGGGCGGGGACGATCATGGGCAGGAAGTCCTTGGCGATGTCGGCGTGCACGAGCAGCGACTCGGCGGAGTTGCACACGCTGGTGCGCTGGGTCTTGGAGTTGACCACGATCGAGACCGCCTTCTCGAGGTCGGCGGCCTTGTCGACGTAGACGTGTACGTTGCCCACCCCGGTCTCGATGACCGGCACCGTCGACTCCTCGACGACGCTGCGGATCAGCCCGGCGCCACCGCGCGGGATGAGCACGTCGACCAGGCCGCGGGCCCGCATCAGCGCCTTGACCGAGTCGTGGCCCTCACCGGGCACGACCTGGATCACGTCGGCAGGGAGGCCCACGGAGACGACGGCGTCGCGGAGCACGGCGGCGATCGCCACGTTGCTGGACGCGATGTTGGAGGAGCCGCGCAGCAGCGCCGCGTTGCCGGACTTCAGGCAGATCCCGGCCGCGTCCACGGTCACGTTGGGGCGAGCCTCGTAGATCATCCCGACGACACCGAAGGGCACCCGCACCTGGCGCAGCTCGAGGCCGTTGGCGAGGGTGCTGCCGCGTACGACGTCTCCTACGGGGTCCGGGAGCGCGGCGAGCTCGCGGAGGGCGGCGGCGATGCCGTCGAGACGCTCCGGGGTCAGGGTGAGGCGGTCGATGATGTTGGCCGGGCTGCCCGAGGCCTCGGCACGGGCGACGTCGGCCGCGTTGGCCTCCAGCACCTCGTCGGCCCGCGCCAGGAGCGCGTCGGCCATCGCGTGCAGCGCCGCGTCCTTCACGCTGCGCGGCGCGACCGCGAGCTCGTAGCTCGCCTCTCGTGCCTTCGCCGCCACCTCACGGATCACTGCCTCTGCGCTCATACCAGAAAGCCTATGCCGTCCGGCGTACGCAGCCACCACCCCTTTCGCCGTACGGACCGGACCGCACGGCGAAGGGTCACTCCTCCTCGCCCAGCCCCAGCAGGACGCCGAGACCCCCGAGCGGGTCGTACGGGCTCTCGGACGGCTCCGGCGTCGCCATCGGCTCGCCACTCCCCGATCCGGAGGCCGAGGGCCGGACCTTCCGCGGCGCCTTCACCGGCGTCGGGTCGGCGGGCGCGCCCGTCGGTCCCGTCGAGGGCGACTCGCGCCGGTCCTGCTTCGCCGGCGCGGACGACGAGGTGCTCGCCGCCGGCTCGGACTCGGTCATAGCCGGATAGTCCACCGGCGGCTCATAGGACTTCCGCACGAACGCGATCCCCGATGTCGCACCTGCGAACAGCGCCGACAGCACTAGCGCCGAGATCCAGGGCGTCCAGCCACGCCACCAACCTCCGGCGGGGCCCCGAGCCCCGTCGAACTCACTCACTCCCACAACCATCCCCCAGGTTGCGCCGGCACCGTCCGGCGCGCTCCGATCCTAGCCGCGATCGGAGCCTTCCGGGGCGGTGTGGACATCCCCGGATCGTGCGATCTCGAGCAGGAGGTCGTGCGCCCGGGCGGCCACCGGATTGGCGGTACGCCGCGCGCCGAGCTCGACCAGTGCGACCAGGTCCGCGGCGCGGGCCAGCTCGAGAGCATCCGCGGCGCTGCCCCCGCGCACCGCGACGTAGCCCTCCAGTACCCCGGAGACGTACGCCGCCTCCCGATCGAACCGCAGCAGGTTGCCGAGGTCGGCGAACGGTGAGCCGGCGTGGGCGAACTCCCAGTCCAGCACCGCGCGGACGCTCAGCGTCTCCGGGTCCACGATGACGTTCTTGGGGTTGAGGTCGCTGTGCACCAGGCTCACCCGGGAGACCGTGTCGAGCCGGTCCTGGGCGTCGGCGGCCACGTCCCGCAGACCCTCCAGGTCGGCCGGTGACCAGTCGAGACGCTCGGCGTACGACTCGACCCACTCGGTCAGGTCCAGGGCGAACGCCTCGACCCGCAGGTCCTTGTCGGCGAAGGTCCCGGCGGTCAGGAACGGCATCCCGGCCAGGGTGCCCGCGACCTCTCCGAGGCAACGCCCGAGCCTGCCCTGCTGCGCCTCGTCCAGGTCGGGGAGCAGAAGGTCGCCGCGTACGCCCTCGACGAACTCGGTCACCAGCAGCCCGGGCGTGCCCGTGGCCGGGTCGGCGCGGCGTACCTCCAGGACGTCCGGGACCGGGACGAGGCCCCGCACCAGACGGTGCAGGGCCTCGTGGACCTCCGCGGCCTGCGGGTGGTGGCGCGGGTCGGCGAAGACTCGCACGACCGACCTCTCCCCGCCTGCCTCTGCCAGGAACGTCTCGCCCGACCAGCCGCCGTCGAGGGGCCGAAGGCCCCCACCGAGTTCACCGAAGCTCACCCGGCGAGGTTAGCGGCCCGACGGTCAGGCGCAGGGGCGGGTCTTCGGCTCCAGGTAGATCCGGTGCGTGGCCCGCGGGCTGTCCCACATCTTGTTGAACCGGGAGGTGTAGGCGGTGTAGTAGCTCTTCGAGGTGAACCGGAAGGTGACCTCGTCGTTGCTGAACGACGGCGGCGACCAGTTCTCCGAGCCGGTCCAGACACTGTAGGTGCCCCTGTCCGCGTAGCGGCCGTTGACGCTCATCCACTTGTAGTGGGAGTAGCAGCGCGAGCCGTAGACGATGTTGTCGCCGCTGGTCGACTTCTTCTGGCCCCAGTCCCAGGCGGCGTCGCGCGCGGGGATGCCGACCGCCCTCAGCTTGCGGTAGACCGCGTTGTTGGTGACCGAGCCGATCACCCGGACCACACAGCCGCGCTTCTTCAGCCGGACGACCTCGTCGGCGATGCGCTCGCCACGGCGGCCGTACCACGCGTACATGTGGATCCGCAGGATCGTCTTGCCCTTGGTGCCGTATCCGCTCGGCGCGCTGCAGCCGATCAGCCGCAGCCGGTCGATCACCCGGTCACCGGTGCCGCGGGCGTAGATCTCGTCGCTGGTCGCGCCCGGCCGCTGACGCTGGAAGCCGACGGAGGTGCCGCCACCGGACCACGACACGTAGCGCGGAGTGGCCTTCTTGTCGGCCTTGAGCTCGTTGAACATCCGCAGCCAGGTCTTCCACAGGCTGTCGTTGGCGTAGATCGTCTGGGCGTCGTTCCACTGCGAACCGGCCGCGCCGCCACCGAGGTTGCCGGAGCTGTTGATGATGACGTTGCGCTTGGTGCCGATCTGGGTGAACGAGTGGATCTTGATGTGCAGGTTGCCCGTGTCATAGCCGCGGCAGGCGCCGGCGCAGCCGTAGATGAAGCTCGGCCGGGAGCGCGTGGTGCCCAGACGGCCGGCCAGCTTCCGCTCCCCGCTGCTCCACATCTTCCGGTTGACCAGGATCTGCACGTGTACGCCACGCTTGTGTGCGGCGATGAGGTGATCGACGGTGTCGGCGCGGTCCAGGTTGTAGGTGACGAACCGGATGTAGGAGCCCTTGGCCGCGTAGCGGATGCTGTTGTTGATCCGGTGGACGATGAAGTTGCGCTGCCCCGAGTCACCGGTCGGGTTGTTGAAGAACGGCCCTGCCGGCGGCGACCAGGTCGCCGCGGTCGCCGGCGCCGAAACCACGGACATCGTCGCCACGACCAGGGCAGCCACGCAGCCAGCCACAGCCGAAGCGATCGAGATCTTCCGGGTCGTCCTCGACCTCAGCGCATTCACCCACATGCGGCCGGACTATACCCAGCGACGTATGGCCCGCAACGACAATTCCCAGAACAAGATGCCAAACCGAAAGAAACCCGCCTCCGAGCCGTGCTCGGAGGCGGGTTTTCAGGACGTACGTCACACCTTGATCAGCCCTTAGAGGCCTTCACAGCCTCGGTGACGGCAGGGAGAACGGTGTGCAGGTCGCCCACCACACCGAAGTCGACGAGCTCGAAGATCGGCGCCTCCTCGTCCTTGTTGACCGCGACGATGGTCTTCGAGGTCTGCATACCGGCACGGTGCTGGATCGCACCGGAGATCCCGTTGGCCACGTAGAGCTGCGGGGAGACCGTCTTACCGGTCTGGCCGACCTGGAAGGTGTGCGGCATCCAGCCCGAGTCGACCGCGGCACGCGAGGCACCGACAGCGGCACCGAGCGCGTCGGCGAGACCCTCGACGGCGGAGAAGTCACCGCCGGTGCCACGACCACCGGAGACCACGATCGCGGCCTCGGTGAGCTCGGGGCGACCGGAGGCCTTACGCGGCTGGGAGGCCACGATCTGGGCGGTCTTGGCGGCGTCGGAGATGGTCACCTCGAACGGGGTGACCGCAGCGGCGCCGGCCTTCTCGACCGGAGCGGCCGAGTTGGGCTTGACCGTGATGATCGGGGTGCCCTTGGTGACCTTGCCCTTGACCGTGAAGTTGCCGGCGAAGACCGACTGGGTCGCCACACCGGACTCGTCGAGGTCGACCGCGTCGGTGATCAGACCGGAGTCGAGCTTGATCGCCAGACGGGCGGCGACCTCCTTGTTCTCCGCGGAGGAGGGCAGCAGGATCGCCGCCGGGGAGGCGGAGCCGGCCAGCTGCGCGAGCGCCTCGGCCTTCGGGGCCACCAGGTAGCCCTTGATCTGGGCGTCGTCGATGACGTAGACCTTCTCGGCGCCGTAGCCCTTCACGGCCTCCGCGGCACCAGCGGCGCCGTCGGCGCCACCGATGTAGACAGCGGAGGGCTCGCCGAGCTTGGCGGCCAGGGTGAGCAGCTCGTAGGTCGGCTTCTTGACCTGACCACCAACGTGGTCGATGAGAACGAGAACTTCAGCCATGATTCAGAATCCTTCCCGGCCTCAGATGAACTTCTTGGACGCGAGGAACTCGGCCAGCGCCTTGGCGCCCGAGCCGTCCTCGTCGGTGACGATCTCACCGGCGGTGCGCGGCGGGCGGGCCGCCGTCTCCTCGACCGCGGTGTAGGCGGCAGCCAGACCGACCTGGGCGGCGTCGACACCGAGGTCGGCCAGCGACCACGTCTCCAGCGGCTTCTTCTTGGCCGCCATGATGCCCTTGAACGACGGGTAGCGGGCCTCGCCGGACTGGTCGGTGACCGAGAGGACCAGCGGCAGCGTGCCGCCGATGACCTCGGTGGCCACGTCGCCGTCACGCTTGATGCGGATCTGGTCGCCCTGGGTCTCGACGACCGAGGCCAGGGTGACCTGCGGCAGACCGAGGCGCTCGGCCAGCATCGCCGGGACGACACTCATGCCGGCGTCGGTCGAGGCCAGACCGCCGACCACGAGGTCGACCGGACCGAGCTTCTCGATCGCCTTGGCCAGCACCAGCGAGGTGGCGATGGAGTCCGAGCCGGCGATCGCGTCGTCGACGACGTGGACACCCTTGTCGGCACCCATCTGCAGCGCCTTGCGCACGGCGGCCTCGGCGGCCTCCGGACCAACGGTCAGCGCGGTGACGGTGATCTCCTCACCCTCGCGCTTCTCCTTGATCTGCAACGACTGCTCGACGGCGTACTCATCGAGCTCGGAGAGCAGACCGTCGACGTTCACGCGGTCGACGGTGAAGTCGTCCTCGAACTGCCGGTCCGCGGTCGCGTCCGGCACGTACTTCACAAGCACAACAATGTTCATGATGGTGCGGCCTTGCCGGCCCCTCCTGGAATGGTCGTAGTTCGCCAGCGATGTTACCCGTCAGTCACATACGGATGACAGGTGCCTACGCGTTGAGAATGTCACATGGGCTCAGGGCCGGATCACACCGGCCACGATGCGGCCGACGATCAGCCACGCCAGCGCACCGATGCCCCAGTTGAAGAGCGCGTTCTTGATATCGGCGTCCTCACCGCTGAACTGCTTGATGCCGTTCTCCCGCGAGAACAGGCCGAGATCGGCGATGTCGGCGAGGTGGAGGATGAACGCCACGAGGGTGTTGTCCTGGTTCGCCTTGAGCGCGATCAGCAGCGCTCCGATCGCCAGCGCCAGCGCGGCGAGCAGCGCGATCGCCCAGACCACCCTGGAGGCGTAGGACCGGATGGTGTGGACCATGCCCGGGCCGGTGGACGTCTTGGTGTCGGACACGAGATTCACTTCCCTTCGAAGTTGGCTTTGCCGGGGCCGTTCTCCAGGAACGATGCCATCCCGGTCTGGGAGTCCTTCGTCGCGAACACGCCGGCGAACTGCTGCTGCTCGATGGCCAGCCCGGTGGCGAGGTCCACCCCGAGCCCCTTGTCGATCGCCCTCTTCGCCGCCGCCAGAGCGTACGGTGCCGCCTTCTTGAACTGGCTCGCCCACGCGAGCGCCTCCTCATAGACCGAGGCCGCCGGTACGAGCCGGTCGGCCAAGCCGATTGCAAGCGCCTCGTCTGCCTTGACGAAGCGGCCCGAGAAGATCAGATCCTTGGCCTTGGACGGCCCGACCAGCCGTGCCAGCCGCTGGGTGCCGCCGGCGCCAGGGATGATGCCGAGCAGGACCTCCGGCTGACCGAAGGTCGCGTCGTCGGCGGCGATCCGGAAGTCGGCGGCGAGCGCCAGCTCGCAGCCTCCACCCAGCGCGTAGCCGGTCACCGCGGCCACCACCGGCTTGGGGATCTCCGCGACGGCCGTCACCGCGGCCTGCACGCCCGCGACCCGCTTGGCCATCTCGGAGTAGGAGAGGCCGGCCATCTCCTTGACGTCGTTCCCGGCGGCGAACAGCCTCTCGCCCCCGTAGACCACGACCGCGCGTACGTCATCGTCGGCTGCCGCCTCGGTCGCGACCTCGAGCAGCTCGGCCTGCACCTGGAAGCTGATCGCGTTCATCTTCGGCCTGTCGAGCCGGATCGTGCCGATGCCGTCCTCGACGGTGAGGTTGACGAAGTCACCCATCGTGGCGCTCCCCTGTCTGTGAAGGCGGTTACATGTGTCCGGAACACTATCGGGTGCCTTCCATCTCTGGTGTGCCGGTTCGCGGTACAGGCGTTGCGTGTATCGCGTAACCCCAGCCGGTAAAGGGACGTTTCAATAACATGACCGATATTCGTTCCAGCCGCGCCAGGGTGAGCCTCGGTGCCGCGCTGAGCATCGCCCTCGGCGTACTCGTGCTGGTGACGCCGGTCTCGGGTGCCGCGCTCTCCACTACCGATGACACTGCCAACACCATGGCTGAGGCGGCCCGCTCCGGCGGGCTGCTCGGTCACGAGGCCGATGCCGGCCCGGACGTACGCGACCGCGTGCTGCCCACCTCGACCCAGGAGTCCGCGGCCAAGGCCCTGGACGCCGTCGACATCCGCTGGAACGCCCATGGGACTCCGACCTCGCTGATCTCCTCCGACGGCGTGCTGGCCACAGCCGGCTCCTCGGACCCGGTCGCCGCTGCCCGGGGCTTCCTCGACGACAACGCGCCGGTCTTCGGGCTCAGCGCAGCGCAGCTTGGCGACCTCGAGCTCGTCAGCGACCAGAAGCTGGCCGGCGGGGGCGGTCATGCGGTGCTCTTCCGGCAGACCTACGACGGCCTGTCCGCCGCCACCGAGGGGATGGTCACCGTGGGCGTGGCCGACGGCGCCATCACCTACGTCTCCTCCTCGCTGTCCAAGGTGACCGGCACCCCGGCGAAGGCCGAGCTCACCCCGACCGAGGCGTGGCTGAAGGCGGCGGCCGCGGCCGGGCGCCCGATCTCCGGGTCGAAGGTCGGCGAGATCGTCACCGACGCGGCCGCGAAGCTGACCGACTGGACCAAGCTGACGGTCCCCGGCCTGGCGACCGACCAGCTGGTGCGGCTGCGGGCCCTCCCCGTCCCCGGCGAGGGCGTACGTCCCGTCTTCCAGGCCACCGTCGTCGACTCCGCCGCCGCCACCCTGCTGGGGCAGACGGTGCTGGTCGACGCGGTCACCGGCGAGGTGCTCCTGCGTCGCGACAACGTCGACCACGAGAACGACGTCGAAGGCCCGTTCACCGGCACCGCGCTCGGGGCCTGCGGCCCGAAGCACACCTTCGAGATCTCCGACGACAAGACCCGCACCCTGGCCGCGGTCGCGATCGGGCTGCCGACCGACGACTTCACCGTGAAGCTCTTCGCGCCGGACGGGAAGCTGCTCGTGGAGGGTGACCTGCTCACCAGCCCCGAGACCGCGACCTACACCGCCGAGAAGATCGACCCCGGGACGTACGCGGTCCAGGTGTGCCCCTTCGACGACTCGCTCCTCATCGGCAGCTACACGGTCACCGTCGCGTCCTCCGATGCCGGCGCGGAGACCGGTGACCTGCCGGGCAGCAACCCGCGCTGGTCCTACTTCCCCGGCACTCCCGACGCCGCCTCGACCGGCGGTGAGGCGGTCCCGGCCAACGACGTGATCGCGTGCTGGACCAAGGTGGCCGAGTGCACCGGGCCGGAACTGAAGAGCCTGGCCAACGCCGGCCCGTGGGACACGCTGCTCAACACGGCAGTCGGGGTGCCGAGCCTGACCACGATCGGCAACAACGCCAACACCCACGAGGGCTGGCTCTCGCCGCTGGCCGCCGGTGGCCTCGAGCAGGCGCCGATCTCGCCGGTGCGCGACTACACCGGCACGTTCACCGACGCCTGGAACAACTCCAAGTGCGCCCCGACCAACCTGGGGCCGGGCGGCAACGACGTCAACTACGTCGTCGGCAACCTGTTCGCGAGCCACAACCGGATGCACGACTGGTCCTACTTCCTCGGCTTCACCGAGGAGAACTACAACCTGCAGACCGACAACCTCGGCCGTGGCGGCCGTGGCCTCGACGCCGAGGTCGGCAACGCGCAGGCCGCCGCGCTCGACTCGCAGATCATCGAGCAGACCGGGCTGCTGACCGGTCGCAACAACGCCAACCAGCTCACCCTGATGGACGGCGTTCCGGGCGTCACCAACCAGTACCTCTTCCAGCCCGCCGCCGGCGCCTTCTACGCGCCCTGCACCGACGGGTCACTGGACTTCGGGATCGTCGGCCACGAGTACACCCACGCCATCTCCAACCGGATGGTCGGTGGCCCCGACGACGGCCTGACCTCCGAGCAGGGCGGCGCGATGGGTGAGTCCTGGAGCGACCTGGCCGCGGCCGAGCACATGTTCGCCCACGACCTCTACAACGGCGGCAGCCCGTGGGCCGTCGGCTCCTACGCCACCGGCAACACCGACGTCGCGATCCGCGACTTCGCGATCGACAAGAACCCGCTCAACTTCTCCGACTACGGCTTCGACAGCACCGGGCCCGAGGTCCACGCCGACGGCGAGATCTGGAACGGCACGATGTGGTCGGTGCGGCAGGCTCTGGTCGACAAGTACGACGCGGCCTTCCCCTACGCCGACAAGGCCCTGCAGCGGCGCTGCTCGGTCGGGACGACGACCGCCTCGCCGCTGGCCGCCGACAAGTGCCCCGGCAACCGCCGCTGGATCCAGCTGGTCTTCGACTCGTTCCTGCTCCAGCAGGGTGCGACCTCGATGCTGGACGCCCGCGACGCGTTCATCGCCGCCGACCAGATGCGCTTCGGCGGCGCAAACCGCCAGGTGATCGCCGATGCGTTCGCCCGGCGCGGCATGGGTCAGTACGCCACCACGACCGCCGACAGCGACGAGCCGACCCCGAGCTTCGCCTCGCCGGCCTCGCGCAACGTCAAGGTCACCTTCACCGCGCCCGCACCCGGGAACGTCTACGTCGGCCGCTTCGAGGCGCGGGCGACCCCGATCGCCGACACCCTCTCCGACACCGCGCTCGGGTCGGTGGCTCACTTCGTGCCGGGGACGTACGAGCTCCTCTACGTCTCCGCCACCGGGGGCGCCCAGCGCAAGACGGTCACGGTCTCCCCCGCGGAGATCACCAAGACCGTCTCGTTCGCGACCGGGACCAACCTGGCCGCAGCCGCCAACGGCGCCAAGGTGCTCACCTCGACCGAGGGCTCGCGCAACCCGGGCGCCCTGATCGACGGCACCGAGGGCACCAACTGGGGCGGGGTGACCGCGGACAACGTGGACACCACCACGCCCTCGATCGCCGTGGACCTGGCCGGCGGGACCCGCACGGTGAAGACGGTCAACGTCAGCGCCTACCTGTCGCCGGCGACCGACACGGACGCCGACTCGGGGTCGCGCTTCACCGCGCTCCGGAAGTTCGCCCTGGAGGCGTGCGTCTCCGCGTGCGACACGGCCGGCGCGACCTGGAAGCGCTTCTACACCTCGCCCGACGACGCCTTCCCCGGAAAGCGCCCGAGGCCGGTCGCGCCCAACCTCAACCTGCGCACCTTCGACGTCCCCGACACCTCCGCAGCTGCGGTCCGTCTGGTGGCGTTGGAGAACCAGTGCACGGGCTATGCAGGCTACGCCGGCGAGCAGGATGCCGACCCGCTCACCACGACCGACTGCAAGACCGGCTCCGACCGCGGCACCATCGTCCACGCCGCCGAGCTGCAGGTCTTCGGGCAGTAGCCGGACCCGCGTCTACCCTGGCGTCCCCGCCGACGCCAGGGTAGAACGGGACGCAACGGCGGGCGGGGGTCCTGCCGGTCTGGAGATCGACGATGAAGGCTCTGAGGTACGTCACGATCGGCGCTGCGCCGGAGATCAGCGAGGTTCCGGTGCCGGAGCCGGCGCCGGGCCAGGTGCGGGTGAGGATCACCGCGGCCGGCGCCTGCCACTCCGACTCCTTCCTGATGGGCCTGCCGGAGGATGCCTGGCACTCGTTCGGCTACCCGCTGCCGATGACGCTCGGCCACGAGGGCGTCGGGGTCGTCGACGCCCTCGGCGACGGAGCGCACGGGATCGAGCCCGGTGAGCCGGTGGCGATCTACGGGCCGCAGGGCTGCGGCCGCTGCTATCCCTGCGCGCAGGGCAAGGAGAACTACTGCGAGCGCGCCGCCGAGCTCCACATCAGCCCACCAGGGCTCGGCACCGACGGGACCATGGCCGAGTACGTCCTCGTGCCGGACGC
This sequence comes from Nocardioides sp. NBC_00850, assembly GCF_045207335.1. NCBI lineage: Bacteria > Bacillati > Actinomycetota > Actinomycetes > Propionibacteriales > Nocardioidaceae > Nocardioides > Nocardioides sp. NBC_00850. The sequence goes on along the minus strand of NZ_CP108845.1, from coordinate 2,393,621 downwards.
CCGCCACCTGCTGCCACTCGGTGACCTCGACCCTGTCGCCAACGTGGCGCTCACCGACGCCGGCCTGACGCCCTACCACGCCATCAAGGGCTCCCTGCCCAAGCTGGTCGGCGGCTCGACCGCCGTCGTGATCGGCGCGGGCGGCCTCGGCCACGTCGCGATCCAGCTGCTGCGGGCCCTCTCCCCCGCGACCGTGATCGCGCTCGACCTCAGCGAGGACAAGCTCGCCCTGGCCACCGACGTCGGCGCCCACCACGCCTTCCTGTCCGACAAGACGGCCGCCGACAACATCCGCAAGGTGGTCGGCGCCCGCGGCGTCACCGCCGTCTTCGACTTCGTCGGCGCCCAGCCGACCGTCGACCTGGCCGCGTCCGTGATCGGTGTGGAGAGCGACCTGGTCATCGTCGGCGTCAACACCGCCAGCGCCCAGGTCGGCACACTCTCCAAGCCGTACGACGCGGTGATCCGGGCTCCGTACTGGGGCTCGCGCTCGGAGCTGATGGAGGTCTTCGACCTCGCCCGCGCCGGGCTCGTGCACGTGGAGACGGAGCGATTCTCCCTGGACGAGGCACCGGAGGCGTACCGGCGACTTCACGAAGGCACGCTTCGCGGACGCGCCGTTGTCGTCCCCTAGTCCACTCTCGAACGCCTAGGCGCGGCGAGCGAACCTGATTCGTCCGTCGGGTAGTCGCTCATAGGTGTAGTTGGGGTCGTGGATCCGGCGATGGTCGCTCGAGCAGAGCAGGACCATGTTCGCCAGATCGGTTCGACCGCCCTCGGACCACGGTTTCAAATGATGAGCCTCGGTCCAGGCCGCCGGTGCGTCGCAGTCTTCGGCTTGGCAGCACTTGTCGCGTAGCCGGAGCGCGCGGTGCTGGATCGGATACGCCAACCTTGCGGTGCGACCGAAGTCGAGGATCTCGGAGTCGGTGCCGAGGACGACCGGGACGAGGTCGGCGTTGCAGGCCATCCGTCGGGCCTCGGCGGCGGTGATCTGCTCGCCGTCGAATCCCAACGCGGCGGTGCCGAGGTCCTTGCGGAGGTCGTCCACGCTCATCGTGACGAACACCGTGGTGCCGTGGCCACCGTGGCGGGGCAACTGGTCGACGTCGTAGGTCTCGACCACCCGAGCGAACGCCTGACCCAGCAGCCGGTCATACGGCGCCTTGCGGCCGCGGTTCTCGGCCGAGAGCTTCCGCGGCTGGGCCAGGGAGTCCAGCAGGGTCCGCAGCCGCAACCCGACAGTGCGGGAGACGCGGGCGTGGATGTCGATGGTGCCATCGCCGTTGTCGCGGGACTGAAAGAAGGTACGTCGCTGGGCGTGCTCCTCTTCCCGCTGCAAAGCCTTCGCCTCAACTTGCTCGAACCGCTCCGGGTCGATCTCGGCCAGGATCCGTCGCCCGACGATCTTCAACTCGTTCGCCGTCAACCGGCTGGCGTGATCGACCAGGAGCTTCTCGGCCAGGACCAGGTCCTCGGCGCTGGCAGCGGGGTCGGTCTCGATGGCGTCGAGGGCCTGGGTGATCACCCTTGCCTTGTCCTGCGACACCACACCCTCAGCCAAGCCGGCGGCCACCAGGTCGTACTTCGCGACCCCGGCGGCGAGTTTCACCTGCGAGCGCGCCACGGCCTTGTCGACCAGCAGCTCGGTCCGCATCCACCCGGACGCATCCTTCGCGCCAGTCTCCTCAGCGATATCACCAGCCGTCGCGAGCACCCGCAGCTTCAACGCGGCCTGTTGGGCCTGGAGCTTCTCCAACCGCTCGAGCAGGTCCTTCTTCTGCCCGGTGCGCCAATAGGCGGGATCGGTGGAGAGGAGTTCTTGGAGGGCGGTCTCGATGGCCTTCAAGGCAGCATCGATCGCGTCGCCGGGGTCGGTGCCCCACGGGTTGATCTCGCGGCCGAGACTCATCGCCATCCTTCCCCTTCAAAGAGGTGTTGTGATGGGTCTGATTCTACGCCTCCGGTCCTTCGTTGGCCATCTATTTTCCCAGGTCAAACCCGATTTTCGCGGTGAGCGAACAACATCGTCTCTGTGGACGGTAAGTGGCCCGAAGGGCCACCCTCACGCCCCATCAACCTCATCTTTCCCAGGCAAGAATCCGCTGCGCCACACCCGGGCCGCCGCCCCGATAGCCAGCCAAATCTTTTCTCGATCTGGTCCGGAGTCCAGGACCGCGAAGCGGCCGGCGAAGCCGGCGCCCGAAGGGCGTCCTTGACGCCGGTCCAGATCGAGAAGACCCTCCAAGAAGGGTCGGCGGCCCACCCCAACCCCGAAAAGACGCGAGGCGGAATCACCGCCGCCCAAACGACCCCAACGCAACCCCAGCAAGCAAAGCAGCAACCAGCACAATCCCAGCAAGCACCCAGTAGAGCGCGTCATACCCACCCAGCACGGTAGCGAGCGCAGCCCCCACAGCAGGAGCAAGCGCACCAGCTACCCCAGCAGGAGCCGAGTAGACACCGTTGAGCGCGGCGTACCTCTCCGGCCCCCACACGTCGCTGACGACGGTCGCAGCGATGAGCGTGTAGAGCCCGCGAGCAGTCCCGGTGAGCACCGAGGCGACGATCATCACCCAGCCGACCGCGGGCAGCAACGGAAGCAGCGCGATGGAGGCGGCGAACCAGAGCACTCCCCCGATCATCCGGGCGCGGACACCGAATCTCCGCGCCAGCATCGGATAGAACGCCCGCCCCGCGACCTGGCCGGCGCCACTGAGCCCGAGGGCCCAGGCGGCGGTGGTCGCGCTCAGCCCGTGCTCGACGAGGAACGGCACCAGGTGGACGATCGAGGCGAACACGGCCATCGAGACCAGCGTGCCCGCAAGCGTGAGCAGCACGAACCGGCTGCTCCGCAGCACGTCCCGGTCCCGCACAGGTCGACCGTCCTCCTTCGGGGCCGTCGGCTCCCAGGCGAGATCGAGCACGACGATGCTCGGCACGAACGTCAGCACGACGAAGGCGCCGGCCAGGATCACGTACGTCCATCGCCACTCCACCCAGCCCGCCAGCGCATCGGTGAGCGGCGCGAAGATCGTCGAGGCGAATCCGCCCGCGAGGGTGAGCGTCGTGATGGCATCGACCCGCCGCGTACCGAACCAGTGGGTCAGCGCCGCGAAGGCCGGCGGGTAGAACGTCCCCGCGGTCGAGAGCCCGACCAGCAGCCAGCCCAGCGCGAACACCCAGTAAGAGGGCGCAGCAGCGACCACGAGCAACGACAGCGCCCCCAGCAGGCTGGCCCCGGCCATCACCCACCGCGGCCCGAAGCGCTGGATGACCCGTCCGACGGGGATGCCCGCGACGGCCCCCACGAGCGTGCCCGCGGAGAAGGCAGTGGTGATCGCGGCCGCCGACCACCCGGTGGCGTCGACGATCTGCGGCTGCAGGACGGTGAAGGCGTAGTAGAGGACGCCGTACGCCGCGGTGACGGTCACGCAGAGCGTGACCAGCACCGCGAGCAGTGGCCGGCCGTCGACCCGCTCCTCCATCGCCAACCTCCAAGCAGCAGCACGTAGGTCGTCACCCTCGCACGTGCCACCTCACGGCCGGCGTCGGCCTCAGCGTTCCAGATGGACCTGCTCGACGACGCCGCTGAGCTTGGAGGGGTTGCGTACGTAGTAGAGGCCGGTGACCATGCCGTCCTCGACGTGCAGGGTGACGACGCCGTCGACCTCCTCGCCGAAGTAGATCAGCATCCCGGGGGCCTGGTTGACGCTGGTCAGCTCGAACCTGGGGATGCCGTACTTCGTCGCCAGCCCCGCGAAGAACCGCAGCACCTTCTCGGCGCCGTGGATCGGCTTGCGCGCCGCCTGCACCACACCGCCGCCGTCGGAGAAGAGCACGACGTCGGGGGCGAGCACGTCCAGCAGCGACTGCAGGTCGCCGCCGGTCGCGGCGTCGCGGAACCGCTCCAGGGCGTGCCGCGCCTCGGCCGCCGAGACCGACTCGCGCGGTCGCCGCTCGGCGACGTGATCGCGCGCCCGGTGGGCGATCTGCCGCACCGCGGCGGGCGACTTGTCGACCGCCGCCGCGATCTCGTCATAGCCCAGCGCGAAGACCTCGCGCAGCACGAAGACGGCCCGCTCGGTCGGCGAGAGCGTCTCGAGCACCAACAGCACCGCGGTCGAGAGCGAGTCGGCGAGCTCGGCGTCCTCGGCGACGTCCTGCGCGGTCAGCAGCGGCTCGGGCAGCCACGGACCGACGTACGTCTCCTTGCGGCGCGACAGCGTCCGGATGCGGTTGAGCGCGAGCCTGGTCGTGATCCGCACCAGGTAGGCGCGGTGGTCACGCACCTCCTCCAGCCGCACCTCGGCCCAGCGCAGCCAGGTCTCCTGGAGCACGTCCTCGGCGTCGGCGGCCGAGCCGAGCATCTCGTAGGCCACCGTGAAGAGCAGGTTGCGGTGAGCGACGAAGACCTTCGTCGCGGCATCGTCGCCGGTCGGCTGGCTCATGCGTGCGACCCTACCGCCGGCGCGAGCGGGATCTCGCAGACGTCGGAGTAGCCCTGACTCTGCAGCCCGGCGGCCGAGTTGAACCTCGAGCGCATGTTCTCCAGCGCGATCATCTGGGTCAGCTCCACCATCGCCTCGGTGCCCAGCTCGGCGAGCAGGGCCGCGACCATCTCGTCGGTGACGGTCATCGGCGTGGACGACATCGCCTCGGCGTACTCGATGACCTTCCGCTCGGTCTCGTCGAAGACGTCGGCGGTCCGCCACACCTGCACCTGGCTGATCTTCTCGAGGTCGAGGTCCTCGTTGCGGGCGAGGTAGTAGCCGAAGTCCAGGCACCAGCTGCACCCGATCGTGCTCGCCGCGGCCATCTCGGCCAGCGACTTGTACGTCGGGTCGAGCGCCTTCCACTTCCCCACCTTGGTCTCGAACCCCATCACCGCGCGCAGCAGCGGCTTGTGGTGGAAGTAGACGTAGCCGACATCGGGGACCTCGCCGTACATCTTCTTGCTCACCCGCCGCACCACGGCGCCGTAGAGGCCGGTCAGATCTGCCTTCGGGATCCTGAACGTGCTGGGCATCGTTGCCCTCCTGTGTCGTGCGGAGCATCTCGTCACCATCCAGACACCGGCACTCATCAGGTTGTGACACTAGGGTTGTCGCCGTGAGCGAGCCAGAGACGACGACGGTGGCGGAGGGCGTTGCCCGGATCGAGTGGGCCGCGGGCGAGGCCGTCGATGTCGTACGCCGCGAGGTGGCCGCCGCGCTGCTCACCCATCACCGGGTGGAGGCGCTGGTCGACCCGGAGGACCCGACCGAACAGCGCACCGCGACCTGGTCAGGGCTCCATCGCGAGGGGCTGCTCCGCGGCGTGGCGGGCGGCAAGGACCGGATGATCTATGCCCGGGTCGCGAGCGATGCCCCGGTGGAGGCGCCCGAGGGCTTCCGGGCGCTGCTCAACTCGTTCCTTCCGCGCAAGCGCGCGATCGGGCAGATGCTGGTGCGCGACGCCGAGGAGCGCGTCCTGATGTGCCAGCTGACCTACAAGAAGGACTGGGACCTGCCCGGCGGCATCGTGGAGGTCGGTGAGTCGCCGAAGCTCGCCACCACCCGCGAGATCGAGGAGGAGCTCGCCCTCGTCATCCCGGCCGGAAACCTGCTGCTCACCGACTGGCTGCCGCCGTGGGGCGGCTGGGACGACGCCGTCTGCCTGGTCTTCGACGGCGGCGTCCACCCGTCCTCGATCGTCGAGCGGACCACTCTCCAGCCGCGCGAGATCCGCTCGGTGGCGTTCTGCACCCGCGACGAGGTCCGCGAGCGGGCCGCCGACTTCACCGCGCGCCGGGTCGAGGCCGCCCTCGCCGCGCTGCGGGGCGGCCCCGGCTACACCGAGTCGGGCCGCCCCTGACGCGTCTCCACCTCACCGCGACGGCGTCAGCTCCGCGACGACCACCGCCCGCGGACGGAGGCTGACCGGCCCGAGCAGACCGGAGGTCGGCGGGACCTGGTTGGCCTTGCCACGCTGGTTCAGCAGCGTGTTGGTGACGCGGACCTCGATCGTGTTCGCGCCGGCACGTAGCGCCTCGGTGGCGTCGATGACGTACGGACGCCACAGCGCCCGCGGCAGCACGACCCCGTTGATCGTGACCTGCGCGATGTCGCGCACCTCGCCGAGGTCGAGCAGCATCCGCCGGCCGGCCAGGTCGGCGGCGGTGACGTCGACCGAGGTGCGGTAGGTCGCGCTCCCGGAGAAGCGGGGGTCGATGGTCGTCCACGATCCCAGCGGCCGGGTCTGCTCCGACTCGCCCTCCCGCTCGAGCTTCACCGTCCACGGCCCGTCCAGCGCGATCGGCTGCAGCTGGTCGGTCGTCGTGGCCTCGCCGCGGTAGGTCCGCTGCCCGTCCTTGCCGGTGAGGGTCCTCGTCCCGGGCTCGTCGACCAGGACGGTCGCCTCGAGTGCCTTCCCGCTCCGGATCACCGACTCGGCGACCTGGTCACCGACCAGGTGCGCGCCTGGCCTGGCGCCCTTCTGGAAGACGATCGCGAGCGTCTCGTAGGGATCGAGCCGCAGCGGCACGGTGGTCTCCTTGCTCCCGCCCTCGTCGTACGTCGCGGCGACCTCGGTGCTGCCGTCGCGCGGGTCCCAGATCTCCGGCACGCCGTCGACCGGAAGGGTCGCCGAGGTGATGACGGCCTGGTCGCTCTCGTTGTTGACCAGGAACGCGACATCCCCGTCCCGGCTGGTACGCAGCACCCGCACCGCAGGCGCGGCCGGGCTGAGCTCGGCGGCGGAGACACCGGCGGAAGCCGCGAGCCCACCGAGAGCGTCCGCGTCCGCGACGACGGCGACGTGGCCCTCGCCGTGCCGGGTCCAACCCGCCGAGGCGCCGCCGAACAGCGAGCGCAGCTCCCGGTCCAGCTCGGCGGTCCGGCCGCCGGCCTCCAGCTCGGGCAACGGCCCGACGGCTGCCACACGCCCGCCGCCGCGTACGAACTTCTTCAGGGTCCGGGCCGTCTCCAGGTCCAGCACCGGCGTCGTCGGCAGCACGAGCATCCGGTAGCTCGCCTCGCCGACCTTCAGCACGCCGTCGTCGGAGCGCGCCTGATAGCGAGTGCCCGGATCGCCGGACAGCGAACCGTCGCTGAGCAGGTCGAAGTCGACCTGGCCGCGTTCGAGGGCGAAGGCGGCCCCGCTGAGGTGATCATCGAGCTGGTGCTCGGCGTCCGTGGTGCGGGTCTGCTCCGCGGCCCGCTGCGGCTGGACCAGGGCGGTGCGGGCGAGCGAGTCGCCCCGGCCGAGCTCCATGACCCGGCCGATCCAGGCGTCGACGTCGCCCATCGCGTCCCAGTAGGTGCTGGCGGGCCCGAACGGCGGCGCGAAGTAGACCTGCTTCTCGTCGGTCCACATCGCGTGCAGCGCGGTGAAATTGGCTCCCCGGGTGGCCAGGGCACCGATCGTGGCGTGCATGTACTCCGGCGCGACGCCCCAGCCGGAGTTGCCGAACACCTCCACCAGGGCGCGCTCGGCACCGCTCTGGTGGGCCGCCGAGGCGGCGTTGCGCATCAGGGTGGTCTGCCTGCCCGCGGTGTAGTCGGTGGTGATCATGTCGGTGCCCGGGACCTGGGCGTACTGGTTGTTCTTGGCCAGGTCGCCGGTGCTGTGCATCCGCTGCTGCGGGCCCTCCTCATCGAGGAGCGGGTTGGTGATCAGCTGCAGCCCGTGCTCGCCCATCCAGGCGGCCTGGCGCTGGTAGTAGTTGGTCGCGAACGCGTCGTTGACCGCGCGCCAGTAGGTTCCGGCGTACTGCTCACCGGTGCGGCCGAGCTGATCGGAGGCGGAAGTGAACGCGACCCCCGGGGACCCGCCCGCGTCCTCGATCAGGTCCGCGAGACCGTCGGACCAGGCGAGCCGCTTGAAGGGCCACGGCTCGGCGGAGGAGATGAAGGGCTCGTCGTCCCAGAAGCCCGGCACCACCGAGCCCATCGCCCAGCCGAAACGGCGCTGGTACTCGCCCTGCACCACCTCGAGCAGCCGGTCGGTCGCGTCAGGGTCGAGCAGGTTGAGGTAGCCGCGGTGGTAGCCGCTGGTGTCGTCGACCAGGGTCGTGTGGGCGAAGGTGTCTACCTGCCAGTGCCCTGCCGGCACCTTCCAGGAGCCGTCCTCGAGGTTCGGGGTGAGCTCGACCAGGTCGCCACCGTCGGTCGATCCCGTCGGGCGAGCCGCGGCCGCGACCGTGTCCTTCAGCTTGACCAGCGGGCCGCCGAAGTCGCCGATCGCCTCGCTGTCGTCGAAGGTCTCCGACCACAGCGCAGCCCCGGCCGCGTCGGTCACGGTCAGGTCGTTCCACTGCACGCGCTGAAGGCCCTCGACCGCGTCCTCGATCCCCACGCCGCCGAACTCAGCGCTGACCGCCGGAGCACCCGTGGCGTACGTCGCGTCGACCGCCTCGGGCTGGACGGTCTTGTTGATCACCGGCTGGATCCGGTCGCCGGTGACGGTGACGCTGATCGTCTGCTCCCGCCGCGGCGAGAAGCCCGGGGTGTTCACGCCGGTGGTCAGCCGGGTCCGCGAGCCGCCGTCGAGGCGCCAGACGCTCGCCTTGCCCTTCACATCGACATCGACGAGGTAGCCGCGGCTGCCGTCCTCGGAGGCGCGTACGACGAGCTGCGCGCCGGAGGCGGTCAGGGTGACCTTCCCGGTCGCGGTGTAGTCGCCCCAGGTCGCACCGGGGGTGATCGGGTGCGCGCCCTCGCGGATGGCCGCGTCCACGACGAGCCGCCCGCCCTCGACGCTGAGACCGCTGGACTCGGCCGGGTCGATCGTCGCCGGGCCCTCGACGACGCGCGTCGAGCGCTGCAGCGCCTTGAGGCGCAGCTCCGGGCTCGGCTCGTACGTCTTGTCCCCGACGGTGCCGCCGTTGGCGATGATGCCGCCCGCCTTGCCGCTGGGGAAGTTGCTGTCGTTGAACAGCCAGATCCGCATCCCGGTGCGCTGCGCCTCCCGCAGGACGTGCTCGACGATGTCGAACCATGCCTCCGTGAAGAACGCCGGCTGCATCTTGTCGCCGCCGTAGGGGAAGAGGACCGCCTCGTAGACGCCCTTGTCGCGCATCTCCGCCATCTGCGCGTCGACGACGTCCGGGGTCACGTTGCCCGTCCAGTACCAATAGAAAGCCGGGCGGCTGTCGCGGGGCGGGTCGGCGAAGGCCGCCGGATCGAAGCCGCGTGCCTCGGTCGACGCCTCCGTCGCCGGGGTCGCCACCGCAGGATCGGTGGGTACGGTGCCGAGCGCGAGCGACGTCGCCAGCGCCACGGTGCCGGCGAGAAGGCCGGTGAGTCGGATCATGTTCTGCTCCCTACCTGGTGATGAAGGTGTACGTGCCGGTCCCGACCTCGAACTCGGCGAACCCGGGGACCGTCGAGGCCACCCGGCGGGCGCCGGTCGGGGTGGTGACCCGGACACCCTCGGCTGCCGGCACCCGGACGGTCGCGGTGGTGTTCGGCGGGATCGTGGCGGTGAGCCGGACCTGTCCGTCGGTCCGGACCCACGAGCTGGAGATCGTGCCCCGGACCGACTCGTAGGAGGACGCGGCCGACTCGACGTCACCGACGAGCGCGGGCTCGATCACGACCTTCTTCCAGGCCACCGAGTCCTCGGCCTGGGTGATGCCGGCGACCCCACCGGTGAACCAGGAGTCGATCGCACCGAGCATGTAGTGGTTCTGCGAGGCGCCGGAGCTGGTCCAGCTCTCCGGCAGCGAGGTCGCGCCGGAGGCGAGGAACTTGCCGTAGCTGACCCCGTCGTCGCGCTGCACCCAGTCGTGGAGCACCTCGTCGAGCCGTTCCCGAGAAAGCAGGTCGACGGCTGCGTACAGACCCACCTCGCCGACGACGATGTGGTCGTCCGCGGCGCGGATCTGCTGGACGAACCTGTCCAGGACACCGGCCCGCAGGTCGGTCGGGACGAGGTTCTCCTGGAGCGCCAGGGCCTGGCTGGCCTGGTCGCCGTTGCCGTAGAGCCCGGTCTCCGGGTGGTAGAAGGTCGCGTGGAAGGCCGTGGCCACCTCCGCCGCCTTCTGGTCGTATGCAGCGGCGTCGGCGTCGCGACCGAGGGCGGCCGCGATCCTGCTCATGTGGGTGAGGATCCGGTGGTAGGCCCAGGTCTGGGTCAGCGCCGGAGGTGTGGCCGGTGAGGCCGGGGTGATCCAGTCACCGAGGCCACCGGAGACGATGCCGCCGGTTGCGATCGAGGCCAGGTAGTCGGCGTACTCCACCATCTGCGGCCAGTGGGCGCGCATGGCGCTGTCGTCGCCGTACCACTGGTAGATCTGCCAGGACGACACCGCGAGGGTCGCGCCCCAGTTGGCGTCGTGCCGGAAGGCCCCGGCGAAGAGGGCGTCCTCCGGTGCGGTGGTGGGGATCAGCCCGTTGTCCTGCTGGGCGTCAACGACGTCCTGCAGCATCTTGCGGTAGTGCGCCTGGACGTCGTAGCCGTAGGCGAGGGTGTCGAAGACCAGGTTGGTCTGGTCGAGCCAGCCGAGCTTCTCGCGGTGCGGGCAGTCGGTGAAGACGGAGTACATGTTGGACTGCACCGAGCGGTCGATGATCCGGTGGATCCCGGTCATCTGAGCGTCGGAGGTGGTGAACGAGCCGACCGCCCGGTCGGTGGCGCGCAGCACCAGCCCCTTCACCGTCGCGGCGGTCGGCGCGGTGGTCAGGCCCTCGACCTGGAGGTAGCGGAAGCCGTGGTAGACGAACCTCGGCGTGAACATCTCCTCGCCGGTGCCGGCCAGGGTGAACCGGTCCCGGATGTCGCCACCGACGCTGCCCTGGTCGACGGTGCCGTCGGCCTTGAGCTTCTCGGCCGGGCGCATCGTGATCGTGGTCCCGGCCGGACCGCTGGTCGTCAGCTGCTGCCAGCCGGCGAAGTTGGTGCCGAGATCGAAGACGTACGTCCCCGCCTTCGGCTCCTTGACGGCGACGGTCTCCAAGGTGTCGACCTCGCGGATCGGCGGGCTCTGCTGAGCCACCAGCTCCGGGTCGCCGGCCGGGGCGCCGATGTCGACCGCGTCGAGCCAGCCGTCGCGGTCCGCGCCGGGTTCGTTCCAAGCGCCCAGGTCGCGCCGGGCGTCGTGGTCCTCGCCGCCGTACCAGTTCGAGAAGGTGACCTCACCGAGGGTCGACTCGAACGAGGAGCCGGTCGCGACCGTCCGGCGCCGGCCGTTGCGGTAGGTGATCTCGAGCTGCCCCATCGCCCGCGGGGCGCCGTGCCCGGCGGCCGCCTTCATGTAGCGCTTGGGGATCTCGGGGGTGTTGAAGACGTTGTAGATCCCGTTGCCGAGCTCGATCCCCCAGGTGTTGCTGCCCCTGCGGAGCAGCCTCGTCACGTCGTACGTCGCGTAGGGGACGCGGACGCTGTGCTCGGTGTTTCCGGGCTGCAGCAGGTCGGGCGAGACCGGCTCGCCGTTGAGCGAGGCGTCGTAGACGCCCTCGCCGGTGACGTAGAGCCGCGCGGAGGCGATGCCGTCATCGGCGGTGAAGTCCCGGGCCAGCACCGGCAGCCCCTCCGGAGAGGTGTGCAGGTTGGAGACCGCGGAGACCTTGGTCCGCGGCCCGACCTTGGTGAACGTCGTGTCGTCCGCGGAGACCGAGACCTGGAAGTCGCGGGGGAAGTTCGGGGTGGTGCCGTAGTCGCTGGGCGCGTCCCACAGCGAGTAGAGCCGGACAGTGTCGATCGCCGTCGGCTCCCCCAGGTCGATCGTGATCACGATCGGCTGGTCCTGGACGTCGGTCTCGGGGTGGTAGTCGCTGCGGTAGCCACGCGGGTCGTCCGCGGTGGTGACCTTGCCGTCGGTCAGGTAGGCGGGGTCCCACACGCCCGGCTCGGAGTTCTCCTCGGAGACCGTCACCGTGGCGCCCTCGGCCAGGTTGGCCCCGTCGGTGCCGTGGGTGACCTCGATCTCGCCGAGCTCGAGGCGCGGCTTCCAGTCCGGGTCGTCCAGGGGCTCGCCGGGCCGGCCGAGGTCGATCACGGTCAGCCGTACATAGCGGGCTTCCTGCGCGCCGATGGCGACGTCCTGGTGGAGCGGGGCTGCCCAGCGCTCGTCGGTGATCCACCGGCCCTGCCAGTCGGAATCGTCGAGCAGACCCATCTCGAAGGAGGCCGGTCTGCTCCACTCGCTCGCCCGGCCGGCCGCATCCCACACCCGGACCTGCCACGACGCCTTGTCTCGGGAGCCGAGGCGGTCGCCCGCGTAGGACGTCGCCATCGCGGCCGAGCGGACGCGGCCGCTGTCCCACAGGTCGGGGGCGCCCAGCCGGCTCCGGATGGATGCGACCCGGACCTGGTAGGCCGTCTGCCGGGCGACGCCGGCGCCGTTGCGCCACTGCAGATCGGGGGTGAGGTCGTCGATGCCGATCGGGTCGCTCACCCCTCCGACGCTGAGTCGCGCCGGGGCGGCAACCCCGCCGGACGGGTCGCTCGCGACCGCCGCGGACGGCATCAGACCGACGGCTGACGCCACCAACGCAAGGGTGACCAGGGCTCTCATCGCACCTCCTGAAACGATTCAACTCCAACGGAGGTTCAGTATGGCGCACGTCACACGTATGACGGGAGGCTCAGTGACGGACTGGCCGAATGTGGCCAGTCCGTCACTCAGGTCAGGAGAGGGCTCAGCGGCCCTTCCCGGTCTCGACGAGATCCGGGAGCGACCCAGCGACCCCGGAGGACCGGGGCAGGCGCACGACTCCCTGGGCGACGAGCGCCCCGATCACCAGGAGAGCGCCACCGGCGAGCTCGCCGGCGCTCGGCACCTCCCCGAGCAGCAGCCACGCGGAGCCGATCGCGACCGGGGGCACCAGCAGGATCCACGGCACCACCGACGACGCCGGGTGCCGAGCGAGCAGCGAGTTGAAGATCCCGTAGCCGACGAACGAGGCCAGCACCACCGTGTAGGCCGTGGAGACGAGCGCCTCCCAGCCAAAGGCGGCCACTCCCTCGCGGACACCCTCGGGTCCGTCGAGAACCAGCGAGAGCGCCAGCAGCGGGAGCGGAACCACCAGGGCCGACCAGACCGTCAGTGAGAGCCCGCCGGGCACCTTGGCCGCCCTGGAGATCACGTTGCCGATCGCCCACGACAGCGCGGCGAGCAGGCAGAGCACCAGCGCGACGACGGGCACGTGACCGCCTCGCCCGAGCGCCACCACGATCAGTCCGAGGGCGCCGGCAGCGACGCCGACGACCTGCAAGAGGGTCGGCCGCTCGCGCAGGACACCGGCCGCGATGACGATGGTGAGCACGACCTGCGCCTGGAGCACAAGCCCGGCGAGCCCAGGCGGCATCCCGGCGGCCATGCTCGTGTAGAGCAGCCCGAACTGGCCCAGGCTCATGAAGATCCCGACCGCCGCCACCACCCGCCACGAAGCCTTCGGCCGGGGGAGCAGGAACACCGCCGGGAAGGCGACCAGGACGAAGCGCACCGCGAGCAGGAGCAGCGGCGGCACCGCATGCCCGTCGCGCGCCTCGAGGCCCCAGTCGATGACGACGAAGTTGAAGCCCCACAGGACGGCGACGAGGACGGCGAGCAGCGAGTCACGGCGGTTCACATCATCAACGATGACAACAAAGACAATGAAGCACCAGCGAATGATTCTTCATCCGATGACGTAGCATTTCTTCATGATCGACCTCGCCTCGCTCGTCGCGCTCCGCACCGTCGACACCCACGGCTCGGTGGTGGCGGCCGCCGACGCCCTGGGCTTCACGCCCAGCGCCGTGTCACAGCAGGTCAAGCGGCTCGAGCGGCAGGTCGGCGTACCTCTTCTGGAGCGGATCGGGCGCGGCGTCATGCTCACCCACGCCGGCCGGCACCTGGTCGAGGAGGGGTCGCGGCTGCTCGCCGACATGGAGTCGCTGGAGTCCGGGCTGCACGAGCAGGCGACCACCGTGGCCGGTCGGCTGCGGCTGACCGCCTTCTCGACGGCAATGCGCGGACTGGTCGCGCCGGTCGCGGGCCAGCTCCGCGTCGCCCATCCCGAGCTCGCCCTCACCCTCTCCGAGCGCGAGCCGTGGGACACCGTCGACCTGGTCGCCACCGGTCACAGCGAGATCGGCGTCGTGCACTCCTGGGGCGACGTGCCGCTCTCCATCCCCGACCATCTCGTCACCACCGAGCTCCACCGCGACATCGCCGACGTGATCGCCCATCGCGACCACCCGCTGGCCCAGCTCGCCAAGGTGACCCCCCACGACCTCGTCGCCGAGGACTGGATCGCGACGCCGGAGGGCACGATCTGCCGGCAGTGGCTGAACCGGATGTACGCCGGCACCGGCCATCTGCCGCGGATCGCGCACGTCTCGATGGAGTTCGACAGCCATCTGGCCCTGGTGCGAGCCGGGCTCGGGATCGCGCTCATCCCCCGCATGGGGCGGGCGGCGCTGGGTGAGGACCTGGTCGCCGTACGCGTCGTCGACCCGGTCCCCACGCGCGAGATCCTCGCGCTGCACCGGCGCACGATGACCGCCTCACCGGCGGTCACCGCCGTGCTGACGGCCCTCGCGGCTCAGAACAGGGCCGCTCAGAACAGGGCTGAGGCCAGCGACTGACGGCCCTTGAGCACCCGCTCGTCGTCGTTGCCGACCGCGGCGAAGAGCCCGAGCAGGTGCTCGCGCGCCTTGTTGCGCTCATCCCCCGACGTACGCCGCACGAGCTCGACCAGCCGGATGAAGGAGTCCTCGACGTGGCCGCCGAGCAGGTCAAGGTCGGCGACGAGAGTCTGCGCCTCGACGTCGTCAGGTGCGGCCGCGGCGGCGGCACGGGCGGCGTTGAGGTCGACCCCCTGCGTACGCTGCAGCACCTTGGCCATCGCCAGCCCGGCCGCTGCCTCGGAGTCGGCGGGGTTGGAGGCGATCAGCTTCTCGTACTCGGCCACGGCGGCATCGATGTCGCCGCGCTCCAGGGCGTCCTGGGCCGGGGCGTAGCGCGGATCCATCGCCGGCTCGTCCCCGTCCTCGGTCGCCACGGCACCGCCGAGGGCGTTGGGCTTGTGCCGCCCGCCGATCCCCTGGGTGGTGAGCTGCTGCCCGAGCTGCTGGAAGACCGTACGCAGCTCCTCGAGGTTGAGCGCGCCCGGGATCGGCTGGGTGACCGGCCGGCCGTCGAGCAGGATGTAGAGGAGCGGCACCTGGGGCACCTGCAGCGCCTGCGCGATCTGCGGGTTCTTGTCGATGTCGACCAGGCCGACCAGGAAGCGGCCGTCGTACTCCTCCACGACCGTCGACACGTCGCCCGCATAGGTGACGCTCTCGGGAGCGCGGGAGGCCGAGTAGAAGACCAGAACGACCGGAGCGGTCATCGACGCCTCGAGCACCGACTGGAAGATCTGCTCGTCGACCTCGACGGTGTAGGAGCCGGCGCTCCGCCCCTGGGCGGGAGCCGCATCGGCCGGACCGCCGAAGGGGGCGTCCTGGGCGGGCGAGGTGCTGGCGAGCCCGGAGAGGTCGACGGCTCCGGGACGGGAGAACGGCTGCTGCGTCATGTGGTCAATCCTAGGAGCAGGCACCAGCGTGGCGGGCACCCGACGCTGGTTTATCCCACGCTGCCGCGGAGACCGGCGCGCTGGACGACGCGCTGGATGGTCAGATCTCGCTCGTTCGGCCGGCCTACGAAGTAGATGTTGTTGAGGCCCTGCTCCTGGGCGGCCGACTCGAAGACGAAGTGGCCGTAGTTGAAGATCTGGCCGGTGAACGACTGCTTCACGGTGATGTCGAGGACTCGCGCAAGCGGCATGGTCGCCAGCTCGCTCGAGAGCACACCGTGGACGCGGAAGATGCGCATGTTGGTGACCACGAACCGGTCCCGGCTGACCACCAGCGCCCGCCAGAACGCGTGCCCGACCAGCGCGAAGGCGAGCAGCACGATGATCCAGGCGACGTTCATGTCGATCGTCGCCGCGACGATCATCAGCGCCAGCCCGAGGATCGCCTCGCCCACCGGACGGAGGTAGGCGACCCAGTGATGGGTGACCTCGTCGACGACGACCTCCCCTTCGTCGCGAAGGAGGTGCTTGGAGATGTCGACACCGAAGAGGTTCACGCAGCCAACGATAGTGATCTCACAGTGCGGAAGTCGACAAACAAGCCGTACGCCGGGACAACCTCCCCCGAGAAGTCGGTTTCTGACCGCGAAAGGTCAGTTATTGACCTCTCGGCGCCGGAAATCGACTACTCGGCGTCAGAGACCGACTTCTCGGCGAGGAGGGTGTCGGCCGCTGCGTAGGGGTCACGTGCGCCTTTGACCACATCTGCCGCCAGGGCGTCGAGGTCGCCGTCCGAGCCCACGCTCGACCATCGCGCCCGCAGGGTCTCGACGGCGATGGCCTCGACCTCGGCCCGGGCCCGGCGCGTACGCCGCAGCTCCAGCGTCCCGCTGGAGCGCAGCCACTCGCGGTGCTGGTCGAGCGCGCCGACGACCTCGGCCAGACCCTTGCCGGACTGAGCGACGGCGGTGAGCACCGGCGGGGTCCAGGCCCCCTCGGTGCGGTCGGTCAGGCGCAGCATCCCGCGCAGGTCGCGCTGGACCTTGGTCGCGCCGTCTCGATCGGCCTTGTTGACGACGTAGAGGTCGCCGATCTCCAGGATCCCGGCCTTCGCCGCCTGGATGCCGTCACCCATCCCGGGCGCTAGCAGGACCACGGTGGTGTCGGCGAGCCCGGCGATCTCGACCTCAGACTGACCGACACCGACGGTCTCGACCAGCACCACGTCGAACCCGGCTGCGTCCAGCACCCGGATCGCCTGCGGCGCAGACCAGGCCAGGCCACCGAGGTGCCCTCGGGAAGCCATCGAGCGGATGAAGACACCCGGATCGGTGGCGTGGTCGGTCATCCGGATCCGGTCTCCCAGCAGCGCGCCGCCGGAGAACGGCGAGGACGGGTCGACGGCCAGCACCGCCACGGTGCGGCCCGCGGAGCGCAGCTCGCGGACCAGCGCGGAGGTGGTGGTCGACTTCCCGACCCCGGGCGCGCCGGTGAGCCCCACGATGTGGGCGTTTCCGCCGTGAGGCGCGAGCGCGGCCATCACCTCGCGGAGCCGCTCTCCCCCGCCGACCGGGGCGTTCTCGACGTACGACACCAGCCGCGCGACCGCCCGGGGCTCACCGCCCCGGGCGCGCGCGACCAGGTCGCTCACATCAGCGATGGCTCAAGCCTTGGGGACACGCACGATCAGGGCGTCGCCCTGACCGCCACCGCCACACAGCGCGGCGGCACCGGTGCCACCGCCGCGGCGCTTGAGCTCGTGGGCCAGGTGGAGCACGACTCGCGTACCAGACATGCCGACCGGGTGACCGAGGGCGATCGCGCCGCCGTTGACGTTGACGATCTCGGGGTCGAGGCCGAGCTTCTTGGTGGACTCGATGCCGACGGCCGCGAACGCCTCGTTGAACTCGACGAGGTCGAGGTCGGCGGCGGTGATGCCCTCCTTCTCGAGGGCCTTGGCGGTGGCGTTGGCCGGCTGCAGCTGCAGCGAGGAGTCAGGACCGGCGACCATGCCGTGGGCGCCGATCTCGGCCAGCCACTCCAGACCGAGCGACTCGGCCTTCTCCTTCGACATGACCACGACGGCGGCAGCGCCGTCGGAGATCTGCGAGGCGGAGCCGGCGGTGATGGTGCCCTCCTTGGAGAACGCCGGGCGGAGCTTGCCGAGCGACTCGGTGGTGGTGTCGCCGCGTACGCCCTCGTCGGCGCTGATCACGATCGGGTCGCCCTTGCGCTGCGGGATGGAGACCGGGACGATCTCGTCGTCGAAGACGCCGTTCTTCTGGGCCGCGGCGGCGCGCTGATGCGAGGTGGCGGCGAATGCGTCCTGCTCCTCGCGGGTGAGCTTCACGCCCTCGGAGTTGATCTGCTCGGTCAGCCCGCCCATCGCCTGCTGGGTGGCCTGGTCGTAGAGCGCGTCGTAGGCCATCGAGTCGACCAGCGTGGTGTCGCCGTACTTGAAGCCCTCGCGCGACTTCGGCAGCAGGTGCGGCGCGTTGGTCATCGACTCCATGCCGCCGGCGACGATGATCTCCGCCTCACCGGCGCGGATCAGCTGGTCGGCCGTGGCGATGGTGTTGAGGCCGGAGAGGCAGACCTTGTTGATCGTGATCGAGGGCACGTTCATCGGCAGCCCGCCGGCGATGCCCGCGGCGCGCGCCGGGTTCTGGCCGGCACCGGCCTGGATGACCTGGCCCATGATCAGGTAGTCGACCTGATCCGGCGAGACGCCCGCCTTCTCCAGGGCGCCCTTGATGGCGATGCCGCCCAGATCGGCCGCGGACAGGCTCTTGAGCCCGCCGAGCAGGCGGCCGATCGGCGTGCGCGCCCCGGCGACGATGACGTTGGACATGGGTCCTCCAAATGTTGGTGGTGCTGATCTGCTCCGAGGTTACTAATTAGTAACCTCAGTTGGAAGAGTGTTGAGCGCAGCCCGGTGTGGCTGTCATCACACATTGTGCCCGTTACCCCCGACCTCAAGGAGAGTAGGCCCATGACATCGGTAGAGATCCCACCGCACCTGTTCACCCAGATCGATCACGTCGGTCTCGCCGTCGCCGACCTGGATGCGGCGATCGACTTCTACGAGAAGACCTTCGGCATGAAGCTCGCCCACCGCGAGACCAACGAAGAGCAGGGTGTCGAGGAGGCGATGATCGCGATCGGCGACTCCGACAACAAGCTCCAGCTGCTCGCGCCGCTCAATGAGAACAGCACCATCGCCAAGTTCCTCGACCGCAACGGCCCCGGCATGCAGCAGCTCGCCTACCGGGTCACCGACGTGGAGCAGGTCTCGGCGATCCTCAAGGAGCGCGGCGTACGTCTTCTCTACGACGCACCGCGACGCGGCACCGCCGACTCCCGGATCAACTTCATCCACCCCAAGGACGCCGGCGGCGTCCTTGTCGAGCTCGTCGAGCCGGCCGCCGACGCCGCCCACTGATCCCGAGGACCCACCACGGCACGTGAACGATCCAAGAGTCATGTGTCACATCAGGCTGGCCATTGCGGTTACTCACCAGTAATGTCCAGCGAACTAGAGTCAACCGCGACCCCTACGACGACGCAGGAGCCGACCATGCAACACATCCTCGACGCGATTCTCGCCGGCGATACGCCCGGCGAGGAGTTTGCGAACCTCGAGATCCCCGACCACTACCGCGCCGCAACCGTCCACAAGGACGAGGTCGACATGTTCGAGGGCGTCGCGACCAAGGAGAAGGACCCGCGCAAGTCCCTCCACGTCGAGGATGTCGCCCTGCCTGAGCTCGGTCCGGGCGAGGCCTTCGTCGCCGTCATGGCGTCCGCGATCAACTACAACACCGTGTGGACCTCGATCTTCGAGCCGGTCTCCACCTTCGGGTTCCTGGAGCGCTACGGCAAGGAGTCCGAGCTCGGCGCCCGCCACAACCTCGACTACCACGTCGTCGGCTCCGACCTGTCCGGCGTCGTGCTGGCCGTGGGCGCCGGCGTGACCAAGTGGAAGCCCGGCGACCGCGTCGTGGCCCACTGCCTCTCGGTCGAGCTCGAGGCCCCCGACGGCCACAACGACACGATGATGGACCCCTCCCAGCGCATCTGGGGCTTCGAGACCAACTTCGGTGGTCTCGCCGACGTGGCGATGGTCAAGGCCAACCAGCTCATGCCGAAGCCCGAGCACCTGACCTGGGAGGAGGCCGCCTCCCCCGGCCTGGTCAACTGCACCGCCTACCGCCAGCTCGTCTCCGCCAACGGCGGCAACATGAAGCAGGGCGACAACGTCCTGATCTGGGGCGCCTCCGGCGGCCTCGGCGGCTTCGCGACGCAGTACGCCCTCAACGGCGGCGCCAACCCTGTCTGCGTGGTCTCCAACGAGGAGAAGGCCAAGATCGTGCGCAACATGGGCGCCGAGATGGTCATCAACCGCTCCGAGATGGACTTCAAGTTCTGGAACGAGGACGGCACCCAGCAGAACCCGAAGGAGTGGAAGCGCCTCGGCAAGGCCATCCGCGACCTCACCGGCGGCGAGGACATCGACATCGTCTTCGAGCACCCGGGCCGCGAGACCTTCGGCGCGAGCGTGTTCGTCACCCGCAAGGGCGGCACCATCACCACCTGCGCGTCGACCTCGGGCTACATGCACGAGTACGACAACCGCTACCTGTGGATGAACCTCAAGAAGATCATCTCCAGCCACTTCGCGAACTACCGCGAGTCGTGGGAGGCCAACCGCCTCATCGCCCAGGGCAAGATCCACCCGACCCTGTCGCGGACCTACACCCTCGAAGACGTCGGCCAGGCCTCTCTCGACGTCCACCACAACAAGCACCAGGGCAAGGTCGGCGTGCTCTGCCTGGCTCCCGAGGAGGGCCTCGGCGTCCTCGACGAGGAGAAGCGCGCGGCTCACATCGACAAGATCAACCTGTTCCGCGGAATCTGAGACGTCGAGCCCGGGTAAATAGCCCATTTGAGACTGGATTCACGGCCGGTCTCCCCTTGCGCGAGGGGTGACCGGCCGTAGTCTTGCCTTTTGGGAGCAGAGGGCAAGACACAAACCCCCCTAAAGTGTGAGGAATCCGCCACAAATGACGAATGAGGGACTATCCATCTTCAACGAGGCTTCCGAGCCTCGGAAGAAGCCCGACCAGGACTCGACGGAGACGCAGGTTCTCCCTAGGGTTCCTGGCGCTTCCGGATCGCCCAGCTCCGGCCACAACTCGGCTCCACCGGCTCCAGGCTCACTCCCAGCCTTCCCGGTCGTGCGGCGTGGCGGATACGACCCCGGCACGGTGAACGCGCGGGTGCAGCAGCTGCTCCAGGCCAACGGCCAGGGTCAGTCGGCGCTGCGCAACGCCCAGCGACGCATCGCCGAGCTCGAGCGCAAGGTCACCGACCTCAAGGCCGCCGCCACCCAGGGCAACGAAGCCCCCTCCTACGCCTCCCTGGGTGGTCGCGCGAGCGCGATGCTCCGGCTGGCCGAGGAGGAGGCGGCCGCGGTCAAGGAGTCCGCCGAGAAGGAGGCCGCGGTCATCCGCGAGGCCGCCCAGCGTGAGGCTGCCGCGACCAAGGCTTCCGCCCAGCGCGACATCGAGGCGCTGCGTACGACGCACTACAAGGAGATCGACGATCACCGCGAGAAGGTGACCTCGGAGGTCCAGCAGGCCCGCAAGATGGTGCAGGCCGAGAGCGACGAGCTGCTCGCCGCCGCCAAGCGCGAGGCCGACCAGATCCGTCTCGCCGTGCAGCAGGAGGTCACCCAGCTGCGTACGTCGACCCAGCGTGAGGTCGAGAAGGCACGCGCCGGCGCGGACCGCGAGGTCCAGGAGGCCCGGCGGATGCTCGCCGTCGAGCGCGAGCGTCTCGCCCGCGAGGCCGCCGACCACCACGACCAGGCGATGGCCGAGACCACTCGCATCGTGACCGAGGGCGAGACCCGCGCCGCGGACGCCGAGGAGCGGGCCCGGATCGCCGCCCAGCACGTCGCCGACCAGCGCGCCGAGCTGGCCAAGGAGTCCGAGGGGATCATCGCTCGCGCCCGCCGCGACGCCGAGGCGATCCTGTCCAAGGCCCGCGCCGAGGCCGACCACCTCGCCTCCACCGCGACCGTCGAGGCCGAGAAGGGCCACGCGATCATCAAGGCCGAGGTCGACCGTCTCACCAAGCGTCGCGACGCGATCGCCGCTCAGCTCTCCTCGCTCACCGACCTGGTCTCCGGGTTCGGCAAGACCGAGGACCCGGCTGAGCTGGAGGCACCGAAGCCGATCACCGACGACGAGGACATCGTCGACGGCGAGCTGGTGGTCGATGAGAGCGTCACCCTGGTCGACTCGGACGACGACCTCGCCGACGACTACGACGACTACGACGAGCCCTCCGAGAAGACCGCTATCCGCGAGCCCGAGACTGCGACCGAGAGCCGGTGAGCGGGGCCGCTGCCGACCGTCCTGCGGACGGTCCGGAGACGACGTCTGCCCAGACCGACTCCACCGACGACGCGACGGTCGACAGCGAGGCCGCGATCGACGTCGAGGAGCCGGAGCCTGACGAGAGCGAGCGCGACAAGAAGTTCGGCAAGCCCGGGCCGCCGTTCGACAGGAGGTCGCCCTACCTGTTCGGGCTTCTCCTCGGCCTCGGCCTGCTGACGGCCTACGCAGCGAGCAACCTCCTCACCACGATGGGGAGCGTGATCCTCCAGGTGGTGGTCTCGCTCTTCATCGCCGCGGGGATCAACCCGATGGTGGTGTTCCTGCAGAGGCGTGGCTTCCCGCGGCCGTGGGCGGTCCTGTCCGTCATCCTCGGCGTGCTGGGCGCCCTGGCGCTCTTCTTCGTGGCGCTGGTGCCGGTGATCAGCGACCAGGTCGCCAAGATCTCTGCCAACGTTCCCGACTGGATCGACGAGCTTCAGCGCAACCAGCGCATCCAGCAGTTCAACGAGGACTACCAGATCCTCGACAAGGTGCAGGACTACGTCGCCAGCGGCGACTTCGTCAGCAGTGCCTTCGGCGGAGCGCTCGGCGTGGGCCTGGCGGTGATCAACGTGCTCGTCACGGGCTTCATCGTCATCGTCCTGACGCTCTACTTCATCGCCGCCTACGACCAGACGAAGAACGCGATCTACCGCCTCGCCCCTGCCTCGCGCCGCGAGCGGGTCGGCAAGCTCGGTGACCGGGTCTTCGAGGGCATCGGGGGCTATGTCTCCGGGGCGTTCATCGTCGCGCTGTGCGCCGGTCTGTCCACCCTGGTGCTGCTCTTCGTCATCGGGATGGGCGAATACGCGGTCGCTCTGGCCTTCGTCGTCATGATCACCGACGTGATCCCGATGATCGGGGCCACCATCGGCGCGATCATCGTCTGCGCGATCACCTTCGCGACGACCGACCTGAAGACGGGCCTCATCGCGGTGATCTTCTACATCGCCTACCAGCAGTTCGAGAACTATGTCGTCTATCCGCGGGTCATGTCCCGCTCGGTCGACATCCCCGGCGTCATCACGGTGATCGCGGCCCTCATCGGTGCCTCGCTCCTCGGTGTCGTCGGCGCCCTGCTGGCGATCCCGACTGCCGCCGCCATCCTGATGCTGATCCGTGAGGTCTACGTCAGGGCCCAGGACGAGCGCTAGTCCCAACCACCTGTGAAGCGCCGCACGCAGCTGATGCGTGCGGCGCTTCGCTTTCTCAGGCGGCGGTCGTCTTCTGCTCTCCCTGCTGGACCGCGATGATGCCGGCCAGCACGACCAGCCCGCCGACGAGCTGAATCAGCCCGGGGGCCTCGCCGAGCAGCAGCCAGGCGACGACGACGGCCGAGACGACCTCGAGAAGCCCCACGAAAGACGAGAGCCGCGAACCGAGGGTGCGGGTGGCGGCGATGCCGGTGGCGTACGCAACCGAGCAGGTCAGCACGCCGAGGCCGATCAGCGGGCCCCACCACGGCATCTCCAGGCCCGCCAGGACCACCGGCGTGGTCTCCATCGCGAACGGGATGGCTCCGACCAGGCAGAGCAGCGCGAGCAGGACAGTGGCGCCGGTCAGGCCGAGCCAGGCCAGCGCGAGCGGCGGCAGCGTGGTGCTGGAGTGAGCGTTGAGCACGTAGTAGCCGGCCAGACCGACGGCGGCCGCGGAGCCCCACATGATGCCGAACGGGTGCACGTTCGCCCCGCTGACCAGGTCGAGGACGAGCACGAGCCCGACGATCGCGACCAGGGCGCCGACCATCGTCAGCCGCGAGGGCCGCTCGCCGTGCCGCAGCCACATCCAGGCGACGACGAGCACCACCCCCATGTACTCCAGCAGGAGCGCCGGCCCGACGGCCATCCACTGCACCGCCGAGAAGAAGGCGAACTGCGGCACCACGATGGCCAGCAGTGCGTACGCCACCACGACCCGCCAGCTCGCGGCGACACCCTGCCACCGACCGGCGAGCGCGCGAAGCGCGAAGGGGGCCAGCACCACCGCGCCGATGCCGACGCGGAAGACCAGCACCCCGCCGGTCGACCAGCCGGTGTCGAAGAGGCCGCGTCCCAGCGGGCCCGAGAGGCTGAACGTGACCGCCGAGACGACCGCCATGAGCAGCCCGGCCGCCACCAGCGGCGTCTTCTGCGTGCTCTGCGGCACCGCCTCGTCATTGGTCAAAGTCGTCATGACACATGACAATCCCACCGACGCGGTAATGTGTCAACATGGTTTTCACCCATGACACCGACGTAGGCCTCCAGGCAGCCGCGGCACTGGCGAACACCCTCGCCCTCTCCCCCGGCTCGGTCGACGAGCTGGAGACCGTGGCGGCCCTCGACGAGTTCTTCGTGACGTACGACTACACGGGGAGGCACGACCGTGACCGCGCCGAGCTCGACGAGGTCCGGGCCCTCCGCGTCCGGCTGCGCGACCTGCTCACCGCCGAGCGCGACGAGGCCGTGCGGCTGACCAACGAGATGCTCGCCGAGCACAGCGCGACTCCTCAGCTGGTCCGCCACACGAACTACGACTGGCACATCCACGCCACCGAGCCCGACGCCCCGCTGGCCACGCGGATCGCCGTCGAGACCGCGATGGCCATGGTCGACGTCATCCGCGCCGGCGAGCTGTCCCGGCTCTCGATCTGCGCCGACGAGAGCTGTGCCGGCGTGGTCGTCGACCTCTCCCGCAACCGCTCCAAGCGCTACTGCTCGCCGACCTGCACCAACCGCAACGCGGTCGCCGCCTATCGCGAACGTCAGGCCAGCACGAAGTAGCGGAGGGCTACGTAGACCCAGGCGACGGCAAGGGTCACGATCGTGACCACGATGCCGTACCTGGTGAACTTCCAGAAGCTGATCGGGTGGCCGGCCTTGGCGGCGAGGCCGAGCACCACCACGTTGGCACCGGCGGCGACCGCGGTCGTGTTGCCACCGAGGTCGGCGCCGAAGACGAGGGCCCACCACAGCGGGCTGTCGGCTCCCGAGGACGGCGTCGCGGCGACCATCTCCTCCACGATCGGCACCATCGCGGCGGTGTAGGGGATGTTGTCGACGAACCCGCCGACGATCGCCGAACCGATCATCAGCCCGGTCACCCCGGCGAGCTCGTTGTCGCCCATCAGCTCGGCGGCGTACGTCCCGAGGGACCCGATCACACCGACCTCGACCAGCCCGCCGACCAGCACGAACAGCGCCATGAAGAAGGCCAGGGTCGACCACTCGACCTCCTCCAGGAACGCCTCCGTCCGCGTCTGGGAGACGACCACCATCGCGCCGGCGCCGAGCATGGCGACCAGCGACGGGTCCAGGTGGAGCTCGGTGTGCAGCCCGAAGGCGAGCATCACCAGGGCCAGGACGGCCAGGCAGCGATAGAGCAGCCCGCGGTCATGGATCGCCGAGGCGGGCGGCTCGATCAGTCCGTCCAGGTCGACCCGGCCACGGAAGTCACGCCGGAAGAGCAGCCGGACCAGCCCGATCAGGACGACCAGCAGGATCAGGCACAGCGGCAGCGAGTGGATCAGGAAGTCGTCGAAGGTCAGGTTGGCCCGGCTGGCCACGATGATGTTGGGCGGGTCGGCGATCAGGGTCGAAGTGCCGCCGACGTTGGCGGCCAGGATGAGCGAGATCAGGTACGGCATCGGGCGCAGGCCCAGCCGCTCGCAGACCGACAGGGTCACCGGCGTGACGAGCAGCACCGTGGTCACGTTGTCGAGGATCGGCGAGAGCGCCGCGGTGACCAGGATGAGAAGCGTCGCCAGGCGCGCCGGGCGGCCGCCGGAGTGCTTGACCGCCCACAGCGCGAGGAACTCGAACAGGCCCGTCTGTTTGAGGACACCGACGATCACCATCATCCCGAAGAGCAGGAAGATGACGTCCCAGTCGACCCCGGTCTCATGACTGAAGAAGGCCGATTCGGCGTTGATGATCCCGAGCGCGACCATCGCGGCGACGCCACCCAGGGCGGCGGCGACGCGGTGGACGCGCTCGGTGGCGATGAGGCCGTAGGTGACGATGAAGACGGCCACCGCTGCGTACACGATCATGCGTTGAGCTCCATGCCATCGACCCTCCGTTACCGGAGACCTGATCCGAATGGGTGCTGCCACCCATAAGTCCTGACCAGAGGACATGTCAGGGTTAATGCATGAGTCATCTACCGCTCTACTGGCGGGTCTGCCTGACCAACGGCACGCTCTTCTGCGTCGGCACCCTGGTCCTGGCGCTGTCCCCGGCCCGGGTCTCCGAGCGCGTCCTGGCCTCGGAGGCGGTGGTGCTGGCGGTCGGGCTGGTAGTGATGGCGACGCTCAACGCGCTCCTGCTGTTGCGCAGCCTGGCGCCGATCGACCGGGTGATCCGCACGATGGACTCGGTCGACCATCTCTCCCCCGACCAGCGCCTGTCGACCCCCGGCAACGGCGCCGGCGCCCGTCTGGTGGCCAGCTACAACGCGATGCTCGACCGGCTGGAGACCGAGCGGAGCACCAGCAACGCCAAGGCGCTCGCCGCTCAGGAGGCAGAGCGACACCGGATCGCCCAGGAGCTCCACGACGAGGTGGGACAGTCGCTCACCGTCGTACTCCTGGGGCTCAAGGGGCTGGAGCGACAGGTGCCGGAGGAGGTGCGTCCCGAGCTCGCCGCCGTCCGCGAGTCCGCGCGCACCGGCATCGACGACGTACGCCGCGTGGCCCGCCAGCTGCGGCCGGGCGTGCTCGAGGACCTCGGCCTGCACGCCGCCCTGGCCTCGCTGGCCACCGACGTCGGCGCACTGGGCCGCACGACCGTACGCCGCACCATCGGCCGCGGGCTCCCCGAGCTGCCCCAGGACCGCGAGCTGGTGATCTACCGGGTCGCCCAGGAGGCGCTCACCAACGTCGTACGCCACGCCCACGCCGCCACCGCCGAACTCTCCCTGTGCAAGATCGGCGACAAGGTCGTCCTCACCGTCTCCGACGATGGCCGCGGCAGCGCCGCCCTCGTGGCCGGCGCCGGGATCAGCGGCATGCGGGAGCGGGCGCTGCTCGTGGGTGCCGACCTGAGCGTGACCAGCACCCCCGGCCGCGGCACGACTGTCCGCCTGGAGGTGCCGCTGTGACTCCCACGCCTGCGAAGATCCGGATCCTGCTGGCCGACGACCACACCCTCGTACGCCGCGGGGTCCGCCTCATCCTCGACGCCGAACCGGACCTCGAGGTGGTCGCCGAGGCCGCCGACGGAGCCGAGGCCGTCGCGGCGCTGCGCGACGTCGAGGTCGACCTGGTGATCCTCGACGTCGCCATGCCCCGCATGACCGGGCTGCAGGCCGCGCGCACGATCGCCCGGATGCGTACGCCTCCGAAGATGCTGATGCTCTCGATGCACGACAACGAGCAGTACTTCTTCGAGGCGCTCAAGGTCGGCGCCAGCGGGTACGTCCTCAAGTCGGTCGCCGACGAGGACCTGGTCAAGGCGTGCCGCACCGCTATTCGGGGACAAGCCTTCGTCTATCCCGGGGCGATGAGTGCCCTGGTCCGCGACTATCTGGACCGCCTCAACCGTGGCGAGAGCCTCCCGCGCACGGTGCTGACCGAGCGCGAGGACGAGGTGCTCAAGCTCATCGCCGAGGGCCATTCGACCCGGGAGATCGCCCGCGAGCTGACGATCTCCTACAAGACCGTCGAGCGGCACCGCGAGAACATCCTCGCCAAGCTGGGCCTCCGCGATCGCACCCAGGTCACGCGATATGCCATCAGAGCAGGTCTCATCGAGCCCTGAGAGGGCCTACCGTCGAAGGATGGACCCACGGCTCGACACAGACCTCGCCGGGATGACCGATCTCCTCGGCGCGATCCAGGACTACGCACAAGAGATCATCGCCGGACTCGACCGCAGGCCGGTGACCTCTCCGTTCCGGCCGCCCTCCGTCGAGCGGCTGCCGGCCCGGGGCGTCGGCGGCCAGGCCGCTCTGCGCCACTTCGAGACCCGCTGGGCGCCGGGCCTCTCGGCGAGCGCCGGCCCCCGCTACCTGGGCTTCGTCACCGGCGGGGCGACCCCTGCCGCGGTCGCCGGCGACTGGCTCACCTCGGTCTTCGACCAGAACACCATCACAGTCCAGGACTCTGCCGCCAGCGACCTGGAACGCGAGACGGTGCGCTGGGTCCTCGACCTGCTGAACCTTCCCGGCGACTTCAGCGGAGCGTTCGTCACCGGCGCGACCATGTCCAACCTCACCGGGCTGGCCCTGGCCCGCGAGTGGCTCGGCGACCGGCTCGGAGTGTCGGTCTCGGCCGAGGGCGTCGCGGCGCTCGGTGGGGTCGTCGTACTCTCCGGCGCTGCCCACTCCACCGTCTCCAAGGCGCTCTCCGTGCTCGGGCTGGGTCGCGACAGCCTCCATCCTGTCGCCCTCCTCCCCGGCCGGGATGCGGTCGACGTCGACGCGTTGCGGACCGCGCTGCGCGAACAGGACGGCAGGCCCGTGATCGTCGTCGCCAACGCCGGCACCGTGAACACCGGCGACTTCGACGACCTGGACGCCATCGCCGACCTCCGCGACGAGTTCCCGTTCTGGCTGCACGTCGACGGCGCCTTCGGGGCCTTCGCTGCCCTCTCCCCCGCGCACGCCCACCTCGTCGCCGGTCTTTCCCGCGCCGACTCGATCTGCGTCGACCTGCACAAGTGGCTCAACGTCCCCTACGACTCCGCGATCCAGCTCAGCCGCCATCAGGACCTCCAGGCCCGGGTCTTCAGCAACGCCTCGGCCTACATCGGCCTCCCCGGCTCTTCCCCCGACTTCGTACACCTCACCCCGGAGAGCTCCCGGCGCCTGCGCGCCCTGCCTGCCTGGTTCACCCTGTACGCCTACGGCCGCGAAGGCCATCGCGAGATCGTCGAGCGCACCATCGCTCTCGCGCGCCGGGTCGGGAGACTTCTTGACGAGATCGACGGGGTGGAGCTTCTCGCGCCTGTCCGGCTCAACATCGTCTGTCTGAAGGTTCCTGGCGATCCTGCCTTGCTCGCTCGCCGGGTCGCCGATACTGGCGTGACCTTCGTGACTCCTACGGTTCATCACGGCACTCCCGCGCTGCGGTTGGCGTTCAGCAACTGGCGTACGTCTGAGGCGGATGCGGATCGCATCGTCGAGGTCTTTCGGCGGCTCTTGTCATAGCCCCCGCTGGTCGAGCCGCCCTTCGCCCGCTGGTCGAGCCGCCCTTCGCCCGCTGGTCGAGCCGCCCTTCGCCCGCTGGTCGAGCCGCCCTTCGCCCGCTGGTCGAGCCGCCCTTCGCCCGCTGGTCGAGCCGCCGGAGCCGCTAGGCGGAGGCGTGTCGAGACCAACACGGTTCTCTTCTTCGGGAAACCTCGCATAGCGACTGTTCTTCGTTTCAGGGTTCGCCGCCGACCCGGTCTTTGAGTGTTTCTCGATCGCGCACCGCGTCAAGGACGCCCTTCGGGCGCCGGCTTCGCCGGCCGCTTCGCGGTCCTTGACTCGGCACCCGATCGAGAAAGATTTCGCCTGTATCGGGGCGGCGGCGAGAGAGTGGCGCGGAGTTCACGTTGCTTGTTCGCTGACTGCGTAACTTGGGTTTGACCTGCTTAAATAGGTCGCGGCAGGGTGCCCGATCGCATATAATAACGCCTATGTACGAGACCGTCGACCACCTCCTCGCTGGGCCGCCTCCGGGCGCGTCCGAGGCTGAGCTGGTGGACTGGATCGCTGGTCTCGAAGCGATGAAGTGCACCGCCGAGGCTGTGCAGGCAGAAGCGGCGGTACGTCTCGACGAAGCCGTCCGCGCCCGCCAATTAGAGGCTGGGGTGCCTGCCCGCAGGCTCGGCGAAGGGGTCGCCTCCCAGGTCGCGCTGGCGCGGCGGGTCTCACCCGAGAAGGGCGCCAAGCTCCTCGGGCTGGCGAAGATCCTGACCGCGGAGATGCCGCACACCTTCGCCCTGATGAAGGCCGGGCTGTTCTCCCAATGGCAGGCCACCATCCTCGCCCGCGAAACCGCCTGCCTGTCGGTGGAGGACCGCAGGGTCATCGACCACGAGCTCTGCGCCACCGGCTTGAACGGCGAACCGGCTCGTGCGGTGGCCATGGGGCTACGGCAGCTCGAGAACGCCGCCAAGAAACTCGCCATCACCCTCGACCAGGCATCCGTCGTCGCCAGGGCCGCGAACGCAGTGAAAGACCGCCGCGTCAGCCTGCGGCCGGCACCGGACACGATGACCTGGCTCGGCGCCCTGCTGCCGGTCAAGGACGGCGTCGCCGTCTTCGCCGCACTGGACCAGGCGGCGAAGGCTGCCCACGCAGCAGGCGACGAGCGGACCCGGGGTCAGGTCATGGCCGACACCCTCGTCGACCGGATCACCGGCCGCGAGACTGGTGGCAAGCCGCGGATCGAGGTCAAGATCGTGATGACCGCCGACTCCCTTGCCAACACCAGCGACCAGCCGGCCATGGTCGAGGGCTACGGCCCCGTCCCCGCGGCCTGGGCCCGCGAAGCACTCGCCGACGCCGAGGTGTTCGTCCGCCGGCTGTTCACCGACCCGGCCGGTCAGTTGGTGGCGATGGAGTCACATGCCCGCAAAGCACCCGACGGGCTGGCCGAGTTCATCGCGACCCGCGACGGCGGGATCTGCCGCACCAACGGCTGCGACGCACCCATCCGCAACATCGACCACATCCAACGCCACGCAGACGGCGGCGCAACCAGCGCCGACAACCTCCAAGGGCTGTGCGAACGATGCAACCAAGCCAAGGAAGCCCTCGGCTGGCGAGCCAGACCAGAACCCGACGGCACCATCATCACCACCACACCCACCGGCCACACCTACATCAGCCCACCACCAGACACCTGGGCACCGGACCCGCCACTATCGCCAGCAGAGCTCAGACTGCGCCGCATGCTGCGCGATCACACCCTCGCGGCCTGATCCACGGCGCCGGACGTACGACGACGAAGGCTTTCCGGGCGAATGACGCAAGAAGCGGCCACGATCAGCAATGTCACGCTGCCCGCCACGACACCGACGGCGAGGTCGGGCAACCAGGTGACGGCGAAGCCGAGCGACGCGCCCAGCAGTCTCGGCAGCAGAATCAGGCCCATCGCAGCCAAGCCCGCAGCTACCGCGCAGACCCATCTGAGCGGCGACGAACCCGGGATTCGGCGCGCGGCCAGCATGAGCAACAGACCGATCGGGACGGATCCGGCCAACAGCCAAGGCGCTGCGGACAGCAACGGGTCACCGCCCTTGACGGTTGCTGATCCTCCGCGCGCGATCTCGTCGATGTCCGCGGCGGCGGCACTCAGGCTCGGCGCGCGCTTCTCGGCGTAGGAGTTGGCCAGAACGACCACAGCCCGGTCCTCTCCAGGGAGCAGGGAGACATGAGCGAAGTAACCTGCTCCTCGACCCGGACGATGGTGCCCGGAGCCGAGCGAGGGCCGCCATCGCCGCCCGGATGGCGAGCGTGTTCGTCGGCCGATGCGTGAAAGAGTCTCAGCCGCCGACCAGGACGGACCCCATCGAGCCCTGGCGTTGCCCGCCGTCCTAGGGCTCAGGCGCCGAACTCCCGAGCGCGCATCCGCGCGAGGTGGGCGTGCACCAGCGGGAGCACCGAGGCGCCCTCGCCGCTCGCAGAGGCGACCCGTTTCATGGATCCGGCGCGCGCGTCGCCGACAGCGAAGACGCCCGGCACGGTCGTCTCCAGGCTCGCAGGCGGGTTCCCCTCGACCCACGCGTCTCGCGGTACGTCGCGGCCGGTCAGGACGAACCCGTGCTCGTCGAGCGCCACCTCCTCCGCCAGCCACGCACAGTCGGGTTCCGCTCCGAGCAGGCAGAAGAGGCCGTCGGCAGCGGCCTCGGTGTCCTCGCCGGTGTCCAGGTTCTCCAGTCGCAACCACTCCAGCTGGCCCTCGCCCCCGCCGTCGGCGACGACCGTGCGGGTCCGGACCTGGATGTTCGACGTCGCCTCGATCTCACGCACCAGATAGGCCGACATGGTCTCCGCGAGCTCGTGACGGCGGACCAGGATCGTCACCTCGCTCGCGAACTTGGCGAGGTGGATGGCCGCCTGCCCGGCCGAGTTGCCCCCGCCGATCACGAAGACGGCACGGCCCTGCATCTCGCGCGCCATCGACGTCGCGGCCCCGTAGTAGACCCCCGCACCCACGAGGCCATCCACACCGGCGACCCCGAGACGCCGGTAGGTCACGCCCATCGCGAGCACGACCGTACGGGCGCAGAACTGCGCACCGCGCACGTGCACGTGCTGGTGCTCGGGCTCGTCGGCCGGGCCAGGCTCGATCCGGGTCACCGGGCGTCCGGTGAAGAAGCGCGCACCGAACCGTCCGGCCTGGATGCGGGATCGCTGGGCGAGGCGCATGCCCGAGATCCCGCGCGGGAAGCCGAGGTAGTTGCGGATCATGGAGCTGGAGCCCGCCTGGCCGCCGATCGCGTCGCGCTCCACGAGGACCGTCGCCAGCCCCTCCGACGCCGCATAGACCGCCGCCGCGAGGCCCGCCGGTCCGCCGCCCACGATGGCGACGTCGGCGATCACGCCGTCCGGAATATCGTCGAACCCGCCATAGATGGCCTCGGCGGCCGTCGCCGCCGTCGCCCCGGAGACCACGCGCCCCGTGAAGGTACGAACCAGAGGCAGCCGTGCCCCCGGACCGGCGGCCTCGATGAGCTCCTGCGCCTCGTCGTCGCTCGGCCCGAGCGAGCGATGTGGGAAGCCCATGCGTTCCAGCAGGTCTCGTACCGCCGCCGCGTCGCGGTCGCCCGGCTCGGCCACGACGTCGGTCACGGTCACCAGGGGTCTGCCCACCGACCACCCCCACTCGGAGAGCAACTCGATCAGCGCGGTGTGGAACTCCTCGTCTCGCGGGCCGCGCGGGATGAGCACGAAGGTGTCCATCTCGCGCTGGAGCGCCGCGGCGCGCAGGTCGTCGAGCGCATCGGCGAAGTCATCCCACGAGACCAGCGCCACGCGACGTGCCGTCGCCACGATCGCCGGTACGTGGTGCAGGAACTCGATCGAGGTGCCTTCGTCGAGGACGTGCTCGGCGGCGACCATCGCGATCTGTGCACCCTCGGCCACGAGGGAGCGTGTCCTGTCGAGACCCGCGGCGAAGCCCGCCACTGGCTCGATCCGGTAATCACGGTCATACCGGGCCCGGAACTCCCGCTCGACGATGTCGGCGTGCTCGCCGCCGACCAGCACGATGACTGGCTTGTCACGCTCCATGCCGCACAGCGTAGACGCGGCTCGGCAGGCACTCCGTCTGTTTCGGTGTCTCAGTCGCCGAGAAACTGACGAAGGGCCGCCAGGAAGGTCTCCGGCTTCTCGGAGTGGACCCAGTGTCCGGCGCCCTTGATCGTCACCTTGCGGTAGCGCGGGAACCACTCCTTCATCGCTGGCGCGTACTCGTCGGTGACGTAGTTGGACAGCTCGCCGGCCACCCACATCACGGGCCCCTCGTACGCCTCGTACGCCTTCAGCTCCTCGGCCGGCCAGTCGCCGATGCGGTCCAGATCGCGGCCCAGGACGGGGAGGTTCATGGACCAGCGCCAGCTGTCGCCGTCGCGGCGCAGGTTCTGCAGCAGGAAGCCACGGACGGTCGCGTCGGGGACCGCCTCCTGCATCCCGGCGTCGGCCTCCTCGCGGCGGGTGATGTGGTCCAGGTCGAGGCTCTGCATGGCGTCGACGTACGTCTTGAAGCCACCGACGCGCTCGTAGACGACCGGGGACATGTCGGCCACGACGAGCTTCGCGACCAGCTCGGGGCGGGTGATCGCGAGCAGCATCGCCACCTTGCCGCCCATCGAGTGGCCGACCACGGTCGCGGGGTCGTCGGCCGAGAGCAGCTCGGCAACGGCCGCGGTCACGTCGAGGTAGTCGAAGGTGTCAGGCTGCGGAGAGCGACCGTGGTGCGGCAGGTCGACGAGCGTGACCCGATGCTTGTCGGCCAGCTGCTTGCCGAGCGTGTTCCAGTTGCGTCCCTGGCCGAAGAGTCCGTGCAGGAAGACAACACGACTTCCGGTGTCGCCGAGCTCGAGCGTATGAAGTGGTGGCACCGGGGAAGCGTACGCCGCTAGAAATCGAAGCCGTCGAACATGTCGCCGATGCCGTCACCGATGCCGCCGAACATGTCGCCCATGCCCTCGCCGATGCCGCCGATCGCGTCGCCCATCCCTTCGCCGATCTCACCGAAGGCGTCGAAGCCGCCGAACGCGCTGAACATCAGCCCGGCGAACATCCAGTCCATCGGCGAGAAGGCGCCGAAGTAGCCGGCGGCGTAGGGCCGGTAGGCCGGGCCACCCTGCCAATAGGGAACGCGCTCGTTGCCGACCATCACCTTGCGGGTGTCGGGCTCCGCGCCGACCTTGACGCGCTCGGCGTCGAGCGCACAGGCGGGTACGTCACGAGTGGTGCCGCCCGGAGGCGCCCAGGCCACGTCCTCGACCGAGAGCCCGTGGCGGGGGTCGAAGAAGCACGGCGGGCGGCGCTTCGGCAGCGGCTCGCCTGCCACCCGGGCCTCGACGCACGCGATCGCGTAGCGGCCGTCCTCGACAATCGTCGTGATCTTCTTGACGTCGTCGGGCACGGTCATCTTGTCGACGGTGCGCTTGGCCGTCTCGTATTCGTCCAGCGCGCGCTGGTAGTCGGCGTTGGCGCCCTCGTCGAGCTCCTTGCCGGCCATGTCCAGGTCGAGCCTCTGCAGCTCTTCACCGAAGGCGGTCACGTCCTCGAAGGCGAGCTGCTTGACCGGCTCGAGGTCAGCGCGCTGCTTTTCCAGCGCTCGCGCCTGCGAACGCTTGCTGGTCACTACCACGGTCCCGATCACCGCGACGACGATGAGAAGTGCGATCAGAAGTCCCACGTCTTTCAGCGTACTGCCACGGTGGTCGGGCCGGGAGGGACAAACCTCAGCCGTTCATGTTGCTTCGGGCTCCGCTTCAGCTGTAGTCGCGGAACCCCTTGCCGGTCTTGCGGCCGAGGTAACCGGCGGTGACCAGGTGCTCCAGCAGCGGCGCGGGCGCGAAGCCCGGCTCGCGGAACTCCAGGTAGAGCTCGCGCTCGATGGCCAGCGAAACGTCGTTGCCGACGACGTCGAGCAGCTCGAACGGACCCATCGGCAGCGCACAGCCGAGCTTCATCGCGGTGTCGATGTCGTCCGCGGTCGCGTAGTGACCCTCGAGCATCTTGACCGCGTCGTTGAGGTAGGGGAAGAGCAGCGCGTTGACGATGAAGCCGGCCCGGTCCCCGCACGAGACCGGCGACTTGCCGACCTCCTTGCAGAGGGCGCGGACGGTCTCGGAGACCTCCTCGTCCGTGGTGACGGTGGAGACGACCTCGACCAGCTTCATCACCGGCGCCGGGTTGAAGAAGTGCATCCCGACGACGTCGGACGGGCGCTTGGTCACCTTGGCCAGCTCGATGACCGGCAGGCTCGAGGTGGTGGTCGCCAGGATCGCGCCCGGCTTGCAGATGTCGTCGAGGTTCTCGAAGAGGGTGGTCTTGATGGCCAGGTCCTCGGCGATCGCCTCCACGACGATGTCGACGTCGGCCAGGTCGTCCAGCGAGGTGGTGCCGGTGAGCCGGCCGAGGATCTCCGGCTTCGCCGACTCCTCCAGCTTGCCCCGTCCGATCGCCTTGTCGAGGCTCTTGGTGATCCGCGCTGCGACACCGTCCACCTTGTCGGGGCTGCGCCCGACGTACGTCACGTCGTAGCCGCCCTTGGCGAAGACCTCGACGATCCCGGAGGCCATCGTGCCGGTGCCGACGACACCGACCTTCGAGATCGGGCGGCGCAGCTCGTGGGTGGCGTCGGCGCTCGGGGTCAGCGCGTCCGGGACGACGATCGGCGAGTCGGCGGCCTCGTAGGTGTAGAAGCCGCGGCCCGACTTTCGCCCGAGCATCCCGGCGGTGACCATCTGCTTGAGGATCGGCGCGGGGGCGTGCAGCCGGTCGCGGCCCTGGCGGTACATCGTGTCGAGGATCTCGTAGGAGGTGTCCAGGCCGATCAGGTCCAGCAGCGCCAGCGGTCCCATCGGGTAGCCGCAGCCCAGCCGCATCGCGGTGTCGATGTCCTCGCGGGTGGCGTAGTGGCCCTCGAACATCGAGACCGCGTGGTTCAGGTAGCCGAACAGCAGCGCGTTGGCGATGAACCCGGCCCGGTCGCCGCAGACCACCGGCGACTTGCCGACCTTGCCGACGACCTCGCGCACGTCCTCGAGCACGTCGGGCTCGGTCACCACGGTGCGTACGATCTCGACGAACTTCTGCACCGGAGCGGGGTTGAAGAAGTGCACGCCGACGACCCGGCCTGGGTGGTTGGAGGCGGTCGAGATCTCGGTCACCGACAGCGACGAGGTGTTGGTCGCCAGGATCGTCTCGGGAGCCACGATCTCGTCGAGGGTGGCGAGGATCGACTTCTTCAGCTCCAGCGACTCCACGACCGCCTCGACGACCATGTCGACGTCCTTGAGCGCCGTCGCGTCGGTGGCGAAGGAGATCCGGCCGAGCAGCGCCTCCTGCTCCTCCTCGCTGAGCTTGCCGCGCTTGACCGCGCGACCCGTCGAGTGCGCCAGGTGGGCCTTGCCACGCTCGAGGCCCTCCTCGTCCCGCTCCACCCCGACCACGGTGAAACCGTTGCGGGCGAACACCTCCGCGATCCCGGCACCCATGGTGCCCAGGCCGACGACTCCGACTGTCTCGATCGTGCGCTCACTCATGCCCCGCATCCTGCCATGGGGTGACGTTCGGCACGCCGGTGATGCCGCTAGATTCGGGCGCTGTGACCGACCAGACCCAGACCGCCGAACGCATCGAGGCCGAACGCATCGACGCCGAGCGGATCATCCCCGCCTCCCCCACCGACATCTTCGCCGTTCTCATCGACCCCGACGGCCATGTGGCCATCGACGCCGCCGGCATGCTCCAGTCCGCAGAGGGATCGCCGGTGGGCGCGGTCGGTGACCGGTTCGTCGTCCACATGGACCGCGAGGCCCTCGGCGACTACCCGCTCGGCAAGTACGACGTCACCGTGATCATCACCGGGTTCGAGCCCGGCAGGGCGATCGAGTGGACCATCGAAGGCACCGTCAAGCCGCCCATCGGTCACCGCTTCGGGTATGAGCTGGAGCAGCTCGACTCGGGCGACACCCGCGTCACCTCGTACTGCGACTGGTCCACCGCCCTGCCCGAGTGGAAGGCGATCTTCCCGGTGATCGACCAGAAGTCCATCCGGGCCACCCTGGGGATCCTGGATCGAGCCGTACGCCGCGGCTACCCCCGCCCCTGATCGAAGCGTCACCCCCGCAGGCCGAGGCGTCACTCGCGCGAATCGAGCCGGCACCGAAGTGCCGACTCGATTCGCGTAGGTGACGCCTCGGCCGACGTACGTGACTTCTCGGCCGGGCCGGGGTCAGTAGGTGTGGAAGCCCTCGCCGGTCTTGCGGCCGAGCTTGCCTTCCTGGACCTTCTCGACCAGGAGGGCGGCGGGGTCGAAGCCGGGCTCGCCGAACTCGTTGCGGAGCTCGGACTGGATGGCCAGGGAGACGTCGTTGCCGACGACGTCGAGGAGCTCGAAGGGGCCCATCGGGAAGCTCGCGGTCTCCTTGATCGCGGCGTCGATCTCGGCGATGGCGACGCCGGACTCGTGCAGCTTGACCGCGTCGTTGAGGTAGGGGAACAGCAGCGCGTTGACGATGAAGCCGGAGCGGTCGCCGCAGGAGACCGGGACCTTCTTGACCGCGGTGGACAGTGCGCGCACGGTCTCGTCGACCTCGGGCGAGGTGAGATCGGTGGTGACCACCTCGACGAGCTTCATGACCGGCGCGGGGTTGAAGAAGTGCATCCCGATGACGTCACCGGGGCGTGCGGTCACCTTGGCGAGCTCGGTGATCGGCA
The DNA here is from genome assembly GCF_045207335.1 of Nocardioides sp. NBC_00850. NCBI lineage: Bacteria > Bacillati > Actinomycetota > Actinomycetes > Propionibacteriales > Nocardioidaceae > Nocardioides > Nocardioides sp. NBC_00850. Next base: position 2,355,820 of record NZ_CP108845.1, on the reverse strand, counting down.
TCGAGCTGGTGGTGGTGGCCAGGATGGCACCTGCCTTGGCGATCCGGTCGAGATCCTTGAAGAGCTCGGTCTTGACCTCGAGGTCCTCGGCGATGCCCTCGACGATCAGGTCGGCCTCGCCGAGATCCTCGCGCGAGGTGCTGCCGGTGAGGCGGCCGAGCACCGCGGCCTTGGTCTCCTCGTCCGAGCGGCCCTTCGCGATGGCCTTGTCGAGCGACTTGGTGATGCCGGCGACGACCCCGTCGAGCTTCTCCTGGGAGCGGCCGACGAAGACGACGTCGTACCCGGCCTGGGCGAAGACCTGGACGATGCCCGAGGCCATCGTGCCGGTGCCCACCACGCCGATCTTCTCGATCGTGTGGCGAAGCTCCGGGGCCTTTGCGTGGTCCCCGGCCACCGCGGCGAACGTCCCAGCCTCGCCGGCGACCTGGGTGAGCAGGCCGGCGGGCTTGTGCAGGTTGTCGCCGGTCTCCTCGAAGCGGGCGAGCAGCGCGTCGCGTACGGCGGCGGCGCCGATCTCGTCGGCCGTGGCCAGCGGCCCCTGGGGGTAGCCGCAGCCGAAGCACATGGCGTTGTCGATGTCGGTGGCGGTGGCGTAGCCCGACTCGAGCATGCGAATGGCGTGGTTGAGATAGGGCAGCACGAGCACGTCGTGGATGGAACCCTGGGTCGAAACCGTCATGCGACGGAAGACTGCCAAATTTATTACCCATGAGTAACCCCTGGTGGCGTGACGCTGCTCACATGGGGCCATGCGATACGTTCTCCCGGTGAGACTCGTCGTTGCCACCTGCCAGGTCGACTACGCGGGGCGGCTCACCGCCCACCTTCCGATGGCCACCAGGGTGTTGATGCTCAAGGCCGACGGATCGGTGCTGGTCCACTCCGACGGGGGCTCCTACAAGCCCCTCAACTGGATGTCGCCGCCCTGCACCCTCTCGGAGGGCAAGTCCGAGGACGGCCGCGTCGAGTGGACCGTCACATCCAAGACGGATGACACCCTGCGGATCCTGATCGACGAGATCCACCACGAGACGTCGCACGACCTCGGGATCGACCCCGGCCTGCAGAAGGACGGCGTCGAGAAGCACCTCCAGGAGCTCCTCGCCGACCACCCGGCGACGCTGAGCGAAGGGCTGACCCTCGTACGCCGCGAGTACCCGACGGCGATCGGGCCGGTCGACCTGATGTGCCGCGACGCCGACGGGAAGTCGGTCGCGGTCGAGATCAAGCGGCGCGGTGAGATCGACGGCGTCGAGCAGCTGACCCGCTATCTCGAGCTGCTCAACCGCGACCCGCTGCTGGCCCCGGTACGCGGCATCTTCGCTGCTCAGGCGATCAAGCCCCAGGCCCGCGTGCTGGCCGAGGACCGCGGCATCACCTGCGCGATCGTCGACTACGACGCGCTCCGTGGCCTCGACGATCCGACCGAGAGACTCTTCTGACCAACAGTTGGTGCACGGTCAGGCAAGTTCACACAGGGGAAACGCCTTTCCTTACCTTTGAGTAGGAACAGCGTGACAAGATTCACGCCATGTCCATCAATTACTCGGGGCATGGCGTTGGGGGCCGCCTGTCCGTGAGCGACGTCGAGGCGATCATGATCGATCTCCTGACGATGCAGCAGATGCACACGGCAGAGTTCCATGCGATCAAGAGCCGGATGGAGCGCACCGACGCGGCGATCGACAGCGTCAACGCGCGCTTGGACAGCGTGGAGCGGCGGCTGGACGACCTGCTGATCTCGATGAGCCAGCTGCTCAACTGGGCCAACCCCCGCTGACCCGTCGCCCAACCGCCGTGGCGGCTACTCCACGGTGATCGGCTCACCACCGGAGACGAGGCGCCAGTCGACCGAGGCGAACGCGGCCGGGTCGATGACCTGGTGGGCGGTGACCCAGTCGATGAGCAGTTGCCGGATCTCGACCTGCTGGTTGTAGACCACGGTGGCGTCGGTGACGTGCGGGAAGCCGCCGCCACCGGACTGGCGGTAGTTGTTGACCGCGAGCACGAACTCCTGCGCGTCGGTCACCGCGACGCCGTCGTAGGCGAGGTTGGTGATCCGCGAGCCCACCGCGACCGAGATGTCGATGTCGTAGGTCAGCGCCGCGTCCAGGCCGGCGATGGTGTCGAAGTTGTAGTCGGGCGTGCCGTTGGGCGCGGTGTCGGTCGGTGCGTTGGTCACGGCGTCGATCGGGAACGGGCCGGTGCCGCTGACCTGCTTGAAGTAGCGGGCGGTGAACTCGAGGTAGTCCTTGAGCTGGGCGCCGGTGATGCGCACCGCCATCAGGGTGTTGTCGTAGATGTAGAGGCCGGCCACGTCGCGTACGGTCACCTCGCCTGCGGGGAAGGCCGCGGCGCGGCTGAACGGGGCCGCGATCGAGATGACCGGCAACTCCGCGTCGGAACCGGTCAATGCCGCCTTGACCGCGTCGGCCTGGACGTAGTTGACGAAGTCGATGATGGGTACGTCCTCGACGACCGCACGCGCGGCCAGCATCTCCACCGCCGAGGTGCCGACGACTGAGTTGACGTAGGAGACCACGATGTCGTGCTGCTCCTGCACGGCGGCCGAGACCTCCGGGTCGGGGTCGACGGTGTTGGAGTTGAGCGTCTGCGAGGTCGCCGACTGCAGGACCCAGCCGGGCCGGCCGTGACGCTTCTCGCGGCGTACGACCAGATCCATCACGGAGACGCGCATGCCCCAGTAGAGCGGCTCGGTCAGCAGCACCTGCTTGCCGGTCTCGGTGTTGGTGACGTAGCGCTGGGTGATCTCCCGGTGGGCGTGGCCGACGAGGATCGCGTCGACATCCGGCACCTGCTCGGCGACGAGGGTCGAGGCGTTCTCCGGCGGCAGCTCGTCGCCGTAGGAGCTGGAGGTGTCGGCGCCGGAGTGGGCGCTGATGATCACCAGGTCGCAGCCGGCCTTCTTGAGCTCGGGCACGAAGATCTTGGCCTGCTCGACCAGCCCCGGGAACTCCATCTTGCCCTCGACGTTGGCCTTGTCCCAGATCGCGATGCCGGGGTTGGTCAGACCGAGCACACCGACGCGGAGGCGGCGGCCGCGGCCCAGGTCGTAGTCCTTGATGATGTAGGGCGGGAAGACCGGCAGCTTGGTCGACGGGTCGACCGCGTTGGCGCCGAGCATCGGGAAGTTCACCTGCTCCTCGAACTTCCGGATCGTGTCGATGCCGTAGTTGAACTCGTGGTTGCCCAGCGCCGCGGCGTCGTAGCCGACCAGGTTCATCGCCCGCGCCATCGGGTGGATCGCGCCCTCGGTGATCGGGTCGATCCGGGCGTAGTAGTAGGCCAGCGGGGTGCCCTGGATCGTGTCACCGGCGTCGATGGTGAGGATCGGATCGCCGCGACGATCCTGGCGGACGGCGTCGATCAGCGTCTTGACCTTGGCGACGCCGATCTCGTTGCCGGCGCTGTTCGAGAACTCGGCGTTCTTGTAGTAGTCCCAGTTGAAGACGTTGCCATGCAGGTCGGTCGTGCCGAGCACGGTCAGCCGGACCGTGTCGGGCTTGCCTGCGCTGTTCACACCGTGGGCAGGGGCGGCGGTGTAACCGGCAGCACTCAGCGCCGCGGCGCCCGTGACAGCAGCACCGGACAGGACAGAGCGGCGGGTGGCATGAGGCATCGGTAACGTCCTTGCGCGAGTAGGTAATCGAATGCAAGGCAATTCCTACCACCTCGGACGCAACTTGGCGGCGCCTTCCGTCAAGCAGCCAGATGCTTCTTCTTGACCGGTTTGCCGTCGAGGGTGACCAGACGGCGCTTCTTGACCGTCATCCCCTCGGGCAGGGTGCCTTCCTTGAGCATGCGGATCGGGCACCGCTTGCAGCGCGACTTCGACACGCAGCACTCCGTCTTGGGAGGCTTCCTCTTCTTGCCCACGCTCGAAGGGTAACAGCAGAGTTAGGCGTGCCTTACTTCCACGAGCGCGGCCACCTCGGAGGCGCAGCCCCAGCTCAGCGTCACCCCGGCGCCGCCGTGGCCGTAGCAGTGCACCACCCGCCCTTCGCGCTCCAGCCGGACCGAGGGCCGAGCCGGACGGAGGCCGACCAGATGGGCTCTGACCTCGGCGTTCGCGATCTCCGGCACGGCTGTGGTGGCGTCGGCCAGGATCCGCTCAGCCGTACGCGGATCCGGGCTCTGGTCCCAGGCGTGCGGCACCGACGTACCTCCGACCACGGTGTCGCCACCGCGCGGGAAGACGTAGGAGGGGGCATCGCCCTCGGCCTCCAGCCACTCCTCGGTGGCGCCCGGCCCGAGGACGACGATCTGGCCCTGGACCGGGTAGAGGCTGGCGTCGCCGACCAGCTCCCGCGAGCCGAGTCCGGTCGCGTTGACCACGACGTCGGCGTCCAGACTCGCCAGGTCGTCGACGGTCCCGGTCGTGATGTTCCCGCCCGCCGCGGTGATCCGCCGCTCGAGCCAGGGCAGGTAGACCGGCATCTCGGCGATCGGGGCGGTGAACTCGGCGCGACCCTCGGTGACGGTCAGATCGGTGAGCGGCGCGGCCCACCACAGGTCGGCCTCGGGGTTGTGCTGGGTGCCGTGCACCATGCGTACGCCGGCCTCCGGCTCCTCCTCGGCCAGCCGGGCGAGCTCTCGGAAGGTCTCGGCGGCCCAGGCGGTCACCCGGTCGCGCGGCTCGGCGAGGTAGGGGAACCAGAATCCGCCGGCCACCGCCGAGGTGGTCCCACTCGTCCGCTCCCGGCCGATCACGCTGACCTCGTGACCGGCCTCCAACAGCCGTACCGCGCACGAGAGCCCGATGACTCCGGCTCCGACCACCGTTACTCGCATGCGCGGCAGGCTACTAGGCCCGATCACCGGGCGAGGCGACGAGCCAGCACCGGAATGACGATGACGGCCGCGACGACGTGCAGGAGCATCAGGACGACCGCGCTGGCGGCGTCGAAGCCGAAGGTGACGTCGGGGACGAGCGAGGCGACGGTCAGCACGACGGTGGTGACCACGAACGTACGTCGCGGGCGGCGGGCCACGCGGGCCATCACCGCGGCCATCGCGACGCCGATGAGCGAGAACATGACGGTCAGTTGCGCGAAGCCGAGGATCGGGATCGGGCCGCTGGCGGTCTCGAAGCTCACGCCGGCCGACGAGGCGGCCGTAGCCAGGACGGTGACGACCGCGCCGGCGGCAACCGCGGCACCGAGGCCATGGAGCCAGACCGGCTTGCGGCCGGCGGCGCGGGCGGAGCGGGTCGAGCGGGTGGTCTGCTGGGCGGTGGTGATCGTGGACATCGTGGTCTCCCGTGAAGTGGTGGGAGGCGCTGTTCGCCTCCCTCTGCCCATTCCACGAACGGCCACACACCGGATCGACACGTCTCCCGAAGTTTTTTCGGAGACGTGTCGATCCTCGACTCAGGAGAGGTCGTTGGCCTTCCGGATGACCTCGACGATGTCGGCCATGATCTCGGTGAGGCTGAAGTCCTTGGGCGTGTAGACCGCCGCGACCCCCGACCCGATCAGCGTCCTGGCGTCGGACTCGGGCACGATGCCACCCACGATGACGGGTACGTCACCCAGGCCCGCCTCGCGCAGCCCCTCGACCACGGACGGCACGAGCGACATGTGCGAGCCGGAGAGGATGGAGAGCCCGACGACGTGTACGTCCTCGGCGACCGCCGCGGCGACGATCTGCTCCGGGGTGAGCCGGATGCCCTGGTAGATGACCTCGAAGCCGGCGTCACGCGCCCGGACGGCGACCTGCTCGGCACCGTTGGAGTGACCGTCCAGACCCGGCTTGCCGACGAGCATGCGCAGCTTGACGCCGAGCTCCTCGCCCGTGGCCTTGACCCGGTCGCGTACGGCCGACAGCTCGGCGCCGGCCTCCGCGGCGCCGACGGCGCCGGAGACGCCGGTGGGCGCCCGGAACTCGCCGAAGACCTCGCGCAGGGTGCCGGCCCACTCCCCCGTGGTCGCGCCCGCACGGGCGGCGGCCAGGGTGGCCTCCATCAGGTTGGCATCGGTCTTCGCGGCGGCGGCCAGAGCGGCCAGCGCCTCGGAGACGGCCGTCTCGTCACGCTCGGCCTTCCAGGCTTCGAGGGAAGCCTTGGCGGCCTCCTCGGCGCGAGGGTCGGCGACCATGATCGCGGCGTCCAGGTCCGCGGTCAGCGGGCTCGGCTCGGTGGTGGTGAACTTGTTGACGCCGACGATGATCTCCTCGCCGGACTCGATGGCGGCGCGACGGCGCGCGTGCGAGGAGACCAGTTCGGACTTCATGTAGCCGGTGTCGACCGCGGCGATCGCTCCGCCCATGGCCTGGACCCGGTCGATCTCCTCCTTGGCGCCCGCGACGAGCTCAGCCACCTTGGCCTCGACGACCGGCGAGCCGTCGAAGAGGTCGCCGTACTCCAGCAGGTCGGACTCGTAGGCGAGCACCTGCTGCAGGCGCAGCGACCACTGCTGGTCCCACGGACGCGGCAGGCCGAGGGCCTCGTTCCAGGCGGGTAGCTGCACCGCGCGCGCCCGAGCGTTCTTGGACAGCGTCACCGCGAGCATCTCCAGCACGATGCGCTGGACGTTGTTCTCCGGCTGCGCCTCGGTCAGGCCGAGGGAGTTGACCTGTACGCCGTAGCGGAACCGGCGCATCTTCGGGTCCTCGACGCCGTAGCGCTCACGGGTGATCTCGTCCCAGAGCTCGACGAAGGCGCGCATCTTGCACATCTCCTCGACGAACCGCACGCCCGCGTTGACGAAGAACGAGATCCGGCCGACGACCTTGCCGAAGTCCTCCTCGGACACCTGACCGGAGGCCTTGACCTGGTCGAGGACCGCGATGGCGGTGCACATCGCGTAGGCGATCTCCTGCACCGGCGTGGCCCCGGCCTCCTGCAGGTGGTAGCTGCAGATGTTGATCGGGTTCCACTTCGGGATCTGGTGGACCGTGTAGGCGATCATGTCGCTGATCAGCCGCAGGGAGTGCTCCGGCGGGAAGACGTACGTCCCCCGGGAGAGATACTCCTTGATGATGTCGTTCTGGGTGGTGCCGGCCAGCTTGGCGGCCACCTCGGCCGGGTCCATCCCGGGGTTCTGCTCCTCGGCGGCGACCTGATACATCGCGAGCAGCCACATGGCGGTCGCGTTGATCGTCATCGAGGTGTTCATCTCGGTGAGCGGGATCTGGTCGAAGAGCTTGCGCATCTCCCCCATGTGCATGATCGGCACGCCCACCTTGCCGACCTCACCGCGGGCGAGGACGCTGTCGGGGTCGTAGCCGGTCTGCGTGGGCAGGTCGAAGGCGACCGAGAGACCGGTCTGGCCCTTGGCGAGGTTGTTGCGATAGAGCTCGTTGGACGCCGCGGCGGTCGAGTGGCCGGCGTACGTGCGCATCAGCCAGGAGCGATCCTTCGCCGGGCGGCTCTGCTCGGAAGGCGTGGTGTCCGTCATAAGAGGCATGCTAGCCCCTCGGTTACCGCTCAGTAACCGGCTCCGGTGTGGAAGATGTCACTCACTGATTCTCTATCCGGTCTTCATCGAACGCAGCACCAGGGTCACCGCCGCAGCGAGGCTGATGACAACCAGCGCCGCAACGCCCCAGACCCAGTGCCGGCCGTCGAGTTCCGCTGCCGCGACTCGGACCGCGAGCGCAACCAACACCGAGGGCGCCAAGATGAGCGTGCCGCGACGCAACCACAGGAGCACCAGTCCACGGTCAGGGGTGAACCCAGGCGGTCCGTACGACGCCAGCATCGCGGCTAGATGGGCGATAACCAGCCCGAATGCACCCACCACGGCCGACGGGCCAAGTGCGGCCACGGGGTGGTCGATCGCCGCAATCGCCCAGTACGCAAGCACCAGTACGCCGGCCAGGCTGCCAGCTGAACTGTCCGGCAGCACGGCCGCCCCGAGCGCGGCGAGCACGACCACCACCAGCCACGGCGTGGCCGGTTGACCGACCCCGGGGATGCCCGCCGCGGCGAGCAGAGCGCAGAGGTATCCGGCGACGACGGCCGCGCGCAGCATCCACTGCGCCCGACTCCAGCCGCGAAACAGCATGGCGACCCGAGTGATCATCGTGCTCTCACTCGTGGTGGCTGCCGAGCAAGCCGCCGGAGCACCTCATCGAGGGTGCCCGGGCCGCGCCAACGTACGACCGGAACGCCAGAGGCAGCGAGCGCCCGAGTGACGGCATCACGCTCGAGGAGGCGCAGCCGCCAGGCGATGGTGGTCAACTCGTCGTCTTGTTCGACGTTGGCTGGAAGCGTGTCGATGACGAGCACCGTCAGTCCGCGGTCGGCGGTAGCAGCCACCGCAGCGGCCAGCGGCAGGGAGAGCAGCGGAGTGAGCCAGACGACGACATCACCAGAACGGACACCGGCTCGAAGGGCGCCGTCGACACGACCGGCGACGGTACCTGCCAGAATGGTCAACAGCCGACGCAAATGGCGCCGGCCGGCGCCGGGAGCGAGCACTTGGCCGCGCCCGCCTATGACTCGCAGGCCGACCCGGTCGCCATCGTGGACATGCTGCTCGGCGAGGGCAGCGGCAGCCCGCACCGCCAGGTCAATGCTGGACGCCCCGGGCGTGCCGAACTCCGCCAAGGCATCGACGACCAGCAGGACTCCGGCGTCGTCCTCGGTGTGGGTCGTGTCGGCGTACATCTCCCGGGTGCGGAGCGAGACCCGCCAGTTGACCCTGCGGAGCCGGTCGCCGACCTGGAACGGACGGGTACCGGCATATTCGGTGCCATCGCCGACCCGGGTCGAGCGGTGTGCGCCGACGAGGCCGACCGGGCGCGGCACACTGGCGTTGGCGTCGTACGTCGCAGGCGCGGGCAGCACCAGGACCGGGCTGCCGTGCAGCCCCGTCGGACCCCACCGGAACCCGCCCCAGGCCGAGGTCAGTCCGGCGGCGCCGTCGCCGACGGTCACCGGTCCCCAGCGTTTCACTGCGGCGCTGACCTGCGGAAACTCATCGACCAAGAGGCCTGAGACGATACCGCTGGCCGGCTTCATCACGCCGTACGCCGGCCGGGTGACTGCATGCACGACGTGCTCGACGCCGTGGCCGGTGACCTCGACGCCTACCGGTGTCGTGGCACCCTCGCGCAATGTGTCACGAGCCGTGCGTACAACTGCGGATGGCTCGGACGTCGGGCGGTGGAGCAGCCCGGCTGCGGCCAGCAGCACGAGCGGCAGGCCGAGCACGACCAACACCGGGATCTGCAGCACGACCGCTCCGCTGACCGCCAGCAGGCCCACGATCACCGCTCGGGTGAGCGCCGCCGTCGGACGCCAACCCGTCGGGTCGTTCATGCCCCAGCCACAGCCGCCGGCACCGGCACCTGCTGCAGGATCTGGCCGACCACGCCCGACGGCGTGGTCTCGGACATCCACAACTCTGGTTTGAGCGTGATCCGGTGCGCGAGGACGGCGGGCGCTGCCCGCTTGACGTCCTCGGGCAGCACGTAGTCCCGTCCGTCGAGCAGTGCCAGCGCTCGTCCGACCAGCACCAATGCGAGCGAACCTCGCGGCGAGGAACCGGTGAGCACCGACCCATGCAAGCGGGTCGCTCGGACCAACTCAACGCAATAGCGACCGACCGACTCGTCGACCGACACCGTCTCGGCAGCAGCCTGCAACCTCAGCAAACCGGCGGCGTCGACCACCGCAGGCACGACGACCTCCTCACGCCGCCGCTCGACCCGGCGGGCGATCACGTCGTACTCCTCCTCGGCAGTGGGATATCCGAAGGAGACCCGCACGAGGAAGCGGTCGAGTTGCGCCTCTGGCAGCGGATAGGTGCCTTCGTACTCGATCGGGTTCGCAGTCGCCAACACACAGAACGGTGGCTCGAGTGGAAAGGTGCGGCCCTCGACCGTGACCTGGTGCTCCTGCATCGCCTCCAACAGCGCCGACTGGGTCTTGGGCGGGGTCCGGTTGATCTCGTCGGCGAGCAGAAGTCCAGTGAAGACCGGCCCTGGCCGGAACTCGAACTCTCCCTTGGCTGGGTCGAACAGGAACGACCCGGTCAGGTCGGCAGGCAGCAGATCGGGGGTGAACTGGGCACGCTTGAAGTCGAGCCCGAGCGCGGACGCCAACGATCTGGCCGCCAGCGTCTTGCCCAGCCCCGGAAAGTCCTCCAGGAGCACGTGCCCACCAGCGAGCACCGCGGCGAGCACGATAGTCAGCGGCTCACGCTTGCCCACGACAGCTGTCTCGACCGCATCCAGCACGCGTCCGGCCGTCGCCGCTGCCTCCGGAATGGCTACCTGGTTATTCACAGCAACTCGATCCTTTCGACATGACTACGAAGCATGCGGCGCGAGATCCGCATTGGCGGCGCACCGAGATATTGGGCGAGGTCATCGCCGAGCAGCGTCCTCGCCTCCGGCGAATCCCAGGCCAATCCGCGCATACGCAACCGATCGCCCGCGATCTGGCGGAGCAAGTTGTGCAACCGGTCATCATCTGCCGCCACACTTCGCTCGGCGTCCTCGAGGACGCGTACATAGTGCGCCAGCGCTCGGTCCGGCTCCGACCGCGCCGGCAGTTCGGGCTCCGGCCACGCCGTTGGCCCCGTGATGGCGGCATCGAAGCAGGCACCGACCCCCAGAACGCCGATCACCAGCAACGCGAACAACGGCCAGTGCACGTGCTGATGACCAAGCGCGACGGCCGCCACTCCACTGGCCAGCAGCGCCACGACCATCCGCCCGGTCAGCACCCTCACCGCGCCGCCCCGATGCTGACCCGGATTGCCTCCAGCGCGGCGTACGCCTCCGCACGCTCAGCCTCGCCAACCGGCCGCTGAGAAAAGCGGGCCTCTCGGTAGCGGAGTTCGAGGCGGCGTACGGCCTCCGGGTCGGCGGCGAGCCGCGACAGGACCCGCACAGTGAGCTCCGAGGACGTCTCCGAGGGTTGTCGGACTACGCCCGCCACGGCGAGCGCGCGCTCCATCTCCAGCCAGCAGGCGATCACCGCCTCCCCTGGTGGCCCGGACGCAAGGCGTCGTTGCTGCTCACTTGCGGCCTCGGCGACTGAGCGCGCTACCCGCACCAGGTCCTCGACCTCGCCGACGTCTCCTTCGACCCGATCCGAACGTCGACGCTCGTATTCCGGCGAGAGCCACCACCAGGCCAGTCGCGCCAGCCACACGAGCACTGCCAGTGCTCCGAGCACGAACGCCACACGGACCGTGCCCCCCACCCACTGCGGCAGAGCCACCTCACGCACAGGGCCCCGACGGTTCGTCGTCTCTGGCCTCGGGTCGGACTCTGCTGACGCGGTCGGGATCTCGATCGGCGTACGTTCTCGGGATGACGTCTCACCATCTCTGCTGATCACCGGGCCCGGACCCGCAGCAGCACCAAGCGCCACGACGACGCCGAGGAACGTCAGAACAGCCAGCACCCCTGCAACCGCGGCGGACGCGCGAGCGGGCGAGCCAGACATGGTCCGCACGATAGCGGAGGCTCACGAGGAACGCTCCGGCATTCATCAGCGCCTGCGGCGCTTACGCGATGAGCGGTGAGTTCTCCACCTCGAGAACACGATAGAGCCTGGAGAGGTGGAGCATCCGGCGCACCGCGGGGGTGCAGCCCTGCAGAGTGAGGCGGCGCCCCTCGGCATGGGCCTGCCGGGTCGCGACGGCGAGGAGCTTCAGCGCCGTCACATCGGCACTGCTCACGCCGGAGACGTCGAGCACGACATCACCCTCCACCGAGTCGAGATGGTCGTAGATCACGCTGCGTGCCATCCAGGTGCTGCGTACGTCGAAATCTCCGCTCAGCACCAGCGTCGGCCCGTCGATCCAGATCTCCATGCCCTGCCTCCATCCCCCAGGAAGTGGATTGCCCTACACAGAAGCTCTACGCATACATGACGCTCCCTCTCGCCCACTATGACGCGCGGCGAATCCGATTGGTTGCACCTCACCAGCCTCATTCGTCACTTTGGTCCCTATTTTCTGTCAATTGACCACGTTCGCCGAAAGTGGGCCGTCCGAATAGGCTCAGCGCATGGTCAACCTGACGCGCATCTACACCCGCACCGGCGACGCCGGTGAGACCCGGCTCGGCGACATGAGCCTGACCGCCAAGACCGATCTGCGGCTGGAGGCGTACGCGACGACCGATGAGGCCGGGGCTGCGATCGGTGTCGCTCTGGCTCACGGCGGCATCGACGAGGACGTCGTGAAGGTGCTGACGACCGTCCAGAACGACCTCTTCGACGTGGGCGCCGACCTCTCGACCCCGGTCGTGGCCGACCCCGAGTATCCCCCGCTCCGAGTCGAGCAGGCCTACATCGACCGGCTCGAGGCTTGGTGCGACGACTACAACGAGCCGCTGGAGAAGCTGCGCTCGTTCATCCTCTCCGGCGGCACCGTGGCCGCGGCCCACCTGCACGTGGCCCGCACCGTCGTGCGCCGCGCGGAGCGGGCGGCCTGGGCTGCGTACGAGGTCCACGGCGAGACCATGAACAAGCTCGCCCTGACCTACCTCAACCGCCTCAGCGACCTGCTCTTCATCCTCGCCCGGCACGCCAACCGCGAGCAGGGCGACGTCCTGTGGGTGCCGGGTGGCGAACGCTGACCAGGCCTCACAGCCAGCCGCGACGCCCCGCCTCGTAGCCGAGCTGGAGGCGGGTGTCGACCCGCGCGCGGTCCATCATCTGGCGCACCCGCCGCTGGACAGTACGCAGCGACAGCCCGAGCTGCGCCCCGATGGAGGCGTCGGTCAGACCGGCGAGCAGCAGCGAGAGCACCTTGGTGTCCAGGGGCTCGAGGCGATCGGCGGCCGTCTCGACCGTGCCCTCGGGCGTCGCGACGAGCTTGGGGGCCGAGGTCCAGATCAGGTCGAAGAGGGCGATGATCGCGTCGAGGAGACCGCTGGGGTGGAGCAGCAGGGCGTCCTGGACCGTGTTGTGCTCACCGTTCATCAGCGGGATCAGGGCGATCTCCCGGTCCACGATGAAGGCGCGCAGCGGCACCGTCGGCACCACCCGCAGCTCGATCCCGATCTCGAGGCCGGAGTCGATGGTCTCGTAGATGCCGGGGGTGTCGAAGACGGAGCGCTCGAGGACGATGTCGTGCCGGACGCCGCGTTCGATCGCGGCCCGCTCGGCCTCGTCGGCGTCCTCCCGGGTGACGACGGCGGCCTGTGGCTTCTGCAGCGCCTGGATGCACTTCTTCGCCGAGTACTGCAGCTGGGCGAAGCGCTGGGCGATCGCCTCGGTGCCGTGCACGACGTCGACGACGTCGGCCACGTCCCGGCGAGCGACCGAGCCGCGATAGAGCCCGGCGAGCTCGGTCATCTCGACCTGCGCGCGGCGCAGCTCGTCCTGGCGCTGGACGAGCAGGGCCCCGAGCGCCACCGCCGGCGGCGAGGCGACGTAGCGGTCCTGACCGGCCGAGGCGCGGGCGACCAGACCCTTCCCCTCCAGCGCGGACAGCACCGCCGAGACCGCGTAGGTGTCCAGGTCGGCCGCTTCGGCCAGCTCTTCGAGGTTGGCCGACGGCGCGGCGACCAGCTGGCGGTAGACCGTCTCCTCGAGATTGTCGAGACCGAGCGCATCGAGCATCCGAGATGCCTTTCCGTGGCGGGGGAACGAACGACGGTCATCATGGCAGATATACGACACGTCACATTCCCGCCATGGCGGTTCGACTTGCATTCATCGCCGACTTGGCCGAAAGTATTCATCGCCACCTCGGTCCGGATCCCCCCGCTCGGATCGAGGTGGCTTTACTTTTGCGCGACAAAGTTGTCGCGATCGGTTCGGATCCGGTTGTCCAGACGGGATGTCGGGCGTGCGTCTATGCATGCCGATGAATGCACCGCAACCCCGTGGTTGTGCGCTGCTGGTCTAGACCACTGCCACCACACCGAACGAGACGCTGCTCACCACGAGCGTCCACGAAGTCGCAGAACCCGCCTCATGCTGGAAGAATGGATCGGGTGCCCTTGCTCGAAGCTCTCACGAACGACCTGCTCCGCGAGACCTTCGACCCCCAGACCATCGAGCGTGGCGAGGCATACGCGGCCCAGGGCCGGGTCGGTGAGCCCCGGGTCACCGAGATCGGCAGCAGTGCGCTGCGAGCGGCAGCCGAGGTCAGAGGCACCAGCCCGGCTCCCTACCGCGTGACCCTCAACCTGGATTCCAGGAACGGCGTCGTCAGGGCGACCAGCTCGTGCAGCTGCCCCGTGCACAACAACTGCAAGCACGGTGCCGCGCTCGGTCTGGTCCTCGCCGGCACGCACACCGCGGCGACGCCGATGGGCCCGTCGTGGGAGACGGAGCTGCGTACGCTCCTGGGCCAGCTCGCCGAGGACAACAAGCCCGAGGACGACCTGCCCGCGCTTGCGCTCGAGATCGACGTGCACAGCCCACGGTCGGCCGTGGCGGGCTCCCCCACCGTCGAGCTGCGCCCGATGCGCATGGGCAACCGCGAGCGCTGGGCGAAGACCGGTGCCGACTGGGCCAACATCCCCAACGCTGTGCCCGGCAAGGACTTCCCGCGCAGCCAGCTGTCCCCCCTGCAGGAGCTGGCCCGCCAGCTGCGGTCCGACCGACTGCTCTACGCCCGTGGCTCCTCGCTCAGTCTCGCCGACTTCGGCGAGCACGCGGTCAGCCTGCTCCGCGACGCGATCCGCGGCGGTGTGACCGTCCTGCCCGGTGAGAACGTACGCGGCGTGGTGATCTTCGAGGAGCCGCTCTCGCTCGCCGGCGAGCTGCGCCGCGAGGACGGTGAGGCGGTCCTCCGCTTCGGCCTGGCCCACGGTGACCGGGTCTACGCCGGCCCGACGGTGCTCCCGATCGGTCGCCCCACCCGCTCGGTGGGCGTGCTCGATGCCGGGGTGCTCCATCTCGCTGACCTGTCCGGACCGCTGTCGACCCACGCGCAGCGGCTGGTGACCGCCCGGGACCCACTGACCGTCCCCGAGGCCGAGATCGGCACCCTGAGCGCCCTGCTGGGCCCGCTGGCCCGGCTGGTGCCGCTGCGCTCCGCCGACGACTCCCTCGACATCCCGGAGCCTCCGGCACCGCGCCTGACCCTGACGGTCACCTGGCGCAGCTCGACGCATGCCACGCTCGGCTGGACCTGGGCCTACGGCGTACGTCACTACCCGGTGGACTCCCGCGAGGACCTCGGCCTGGTCCGCAACCCGGCCGAGGAGGCCGCGCTGCGCGCGAAGGTCTCCACCGAGCTGCTCCGCAAGCAGGAGGTACGCGACGGCGACGCGCTCGCGCTCGCCATCCACGACCTGCCCGCGCTGCGTGAGGTCGAGGGCGTCGAGATCACCGAGGTCGAGCGGCCCGACTTCCGCGAGACCGACGAGGACCCCGAGATCTCCTTCGAGATCACCTCGCCCGACGGTGCCGCCGTGGCCGGGCAGGACTGGCTCGACCTGCAGGTCGTGATCCGGATCGGCGCCGAGGCCGTGCCGCTTCCCGACGTACTCGGGGCGCTGACCCGCGGCGACGACCACCTGATCCTCCCCAGCGGCACCTACATCACCACCGACCGCCCCGAGCTCGACCGGCTGCGCAACGTCGTCGAGGCCGCCGGACAGCTCCACGAGCGCACCGGCGACGGGATCGCGGTCGGCAAGCACGACCTCGGCGTCTGGGCCGAGCTCGCCGAGCTCGGCGTGGTCGACCAGCAGGCCGCCGAATGGGTCCAGCGCGCCCAGGCGCTGCGCGACCTGCGCGAGATCCCCCGGCCGGAGCCGACCGGGCTCGCGACCGAGCTGCGTCACTACCAGCTCGACGGCTTCCACTGGCTGGCGTTCCTGCACGAGCAGGGTCTCGGCGGGATCCTCGCCGACGACATGGGTCTGGGCAAGACGCTCCAGGTGCTGGCCACGATCTCCCACGCCGTGCACACCCAGCCGGAGACGCGCGCCCCCTATCTCGTGGTGGCGCCCACCAGCGTCGTACCCGCCTGGGTCCAGGAGGCCCGCCGCCACACCCCCGGTCTCCGGGTGAGCACGGTGAGCAAGCGCGTCGAGTCCATCGCCGAGGCCCGCGAGGGCGCCGACATCGTGATCACGACCTACGCCATCCTCCGGCTCGAGCAGGACGCCTTCGCCGGGCGCCCCTGGGCCGGCCTCGTCCTCGACGAGGCCCAGCAGGTCAAGAACCACCAGTCCAAGACGTACGCAGCGGCCCGCCGCATCGACGCCCGCTGGCGTCTCGCGGTGACGGGCACGCCGTTCGAGAACCGGCTGATGGAGTTGTGGGCACTGCTCTCGATCACGGCGCCCGGGCTCTACCCCAGCCCGCGGCTGTTCCGCGACACGGTGGTCTCTCCCGTCGAGAAGTCGGGTGATGACGCGGCGCTGCGGCGTTTCCGGACCCGGCTGCGTCCGTTCCTGCTGCGGCGTACCAAGGAGCTCGTCGCCGACGACCTGCCGCCCAAGCAGGAGCAGGTGCTCGGCGTGGACCTCAACCCGGCGCACCGCAAGATCTACGACGCCCACCTGGCCAAGGAGCGGCAGCGGATCCTGCACCTGCTCGACGACTTCAACGACAACCGGGTCGCGATCCTCAGTGCGCTGACCAGGCTGCGGCAGCTCTCCCTCGACCCCGGCCTCGTCGACCCCGATGACGACGACGTCGGCTCCGCCAAGCTCGACACCCTCGTCGACCACATCGAGGAGCTCGCCGCCGAGGGCCACAAGGCGCTGGTCTTCAGCCAGTTCACCTCGTTCCTCGGCCGGGCACGCACCCGGCTCAAGGAGGCGGGCATCGACGCCGCCTACCTCGACGGTGCCACCCGCGACCGCGGCGCGGTCATCGAGAGCTTCCGCGACGGCGATGCCCCGGTCTTCCTGATCTCCCTGAAGGCCGGCGGCGTCGGCCTGACCCTGACCGAGGCCGACTACGTCTTCGTACTCGACCCCTGGTGGAACCCCGCCGCCGAGGCCCAGGCCGTCGACCGCGCCCACCGCATCGGCCAGACCCAGCACGTCATGGTCTACCGGCTGGTGTCGACCGACACGATCGAGGAGAAGGTCATGGAGCTCAAGGAGCGCAAGGCCGAGCTATTCGCGAAGGTCGTCGACGGCGAAGGTGCCATGGGCTCCACCATCGGCGCCGACGACATCCGCGCCCTCTTCGACTGACCCGACCGAGGGCGTCGCTCCGGTGTAACACGTCGTTCGTAGGACTACTCGCCCTATCTGAACGACCGGATAGACCTACGAACAGCGTGTTACACGCCCCGCCGCCGCGCCACCGTCGCAGCCAACGCCGCTGCCGGGATCATGAGGACGGCGACGACCAGGAGGGCGCTCAGGGTGCCGACCTGGTCGCCCACGGCGCCCAGGATGGGCGGGAAGCCGAGGAAGGCCCCATAGGCCAGCGTGGAGACGACCGAGACGCGAGCAGCGGCGCGGGTCTCGTCGTCGGCGGCGATGCTGATCCCCAGAGGGAACCCCAGCGCCGCGCCGAAGCCCCACAGGACGATCCCGGCCAGCGCGAGCCCGAACGAGCCGGCGAACACCGTCAGCACGATCCCGGCGCCCGCCAGCGCCGCCGAGGTGATCAGGACCGGCTGCCGGCCGACCCTGTCGATCACCTTCGCGCCGGCGAAGCGGGCGAGGCTCATGCAGAGGACGAACGCCGCGTAGCACGCCACCCCGACCCGGTGGCTCACGTCGTAGCCGTCGATCATCGCCAGCGAGACCCAGTCGTTCGCGCTCCCCTCGGCGGCGGCGAAGGCGAGCACCATGAGCCCCAGCAGCAGCGTCTGGGGCGAGCGCCAGGCAGCGATCAGCTCACGCCGCGGCGAGTGCCCCTCCGGGGGCGCCTCGGCCGGGAGGAACCCCAGAGTCCCCCACCAGCAGACCGCCAGTGCGATGGCCGCGACCCCGGCGATGTGCCACACCGTCGGCAGCGTGCCCACCAGGGCGATGCCCAGCAGTCCACCGAGCACGGTGCCGACGCTCCACATCGCGTGCAACTGCGGCATCAGCGTCTTGCCGCCGAGCCGTTCGACCGCGGCCCCTTCGACGTTCATGGCGACGTCCCAGACCCCATAGCCGACCCCGTACGTCACCAGGAACAGAGCCACCAGCCACGCCTGTTCCAGCCAGCTGCCGGAGATCGCCACCAGGATCAGGGAGGCGACACAGAGCACCGCGCAGCTGCGTACGACCCGGGCAGCGCCCCAACGCATCACCAGTCCCCCGGCGAGCGGCAGCGCGGCGACGGAGCCGAGGCCCATCGCCAGCAGCATCAGGCCGACGGCCGAGTTGTTCAGGCCGAGGCTCTCGCGGAGCGCGGGGATGCGGGAGATGAAGGTCGCGGCCAGCAGACCGTTGGTGGCGAACGCCACCACCGATCCAGCCTGGGCACGGCGGAGAGGCGTCACGAGTAAAGGCTAGTGGGGCCGCAGGCCGCGTCCAGGTGCGGGGATCAGTCCCGCTTCTTCTCGTACGGCCCGCCGCGGCCGAAGATCGGCAGCACCCACGGCTGGCGCAGCGGGGCACCGGCGAGCGCGACGACCGCGAAGGCAGCCGCGAGCACCCAGGCGATGCCGTAGAGCGCGCCACCGAGCCCGAAGGTCACGATCGTGACTGCGAGCAGGGTGAGCTGAAGGTTGAGGGCGCCGGCGGCGTGGTGCTTCACGAACTCAGAACGCTTGCCGACGGTGTAGTAGAGGATCGCCGGGCCGACGACGATCGGCACCAAGGTCGTGGCCTGGGCGAGGGCGCCCAGGAGCCGCTCCTCGGTGGTCGGCGGCGGCAGCAGGTCGCGGGCGGGCTTCGCCGGCGCCGGAGACGGGGTCGGCTGCGCGACCAGGTCGCGGGTGATCGGCTCCAGGGCGGCGTACGTCTTCGACTTCATGGTCAGGTCGAACCGGAGGTCGAACTCGGCCTGGTCGAGCCGGCCATCGGCGTAGGCGGACTTGAGGACGTCGATCACGCGGTCGCGATCGGCATCGGTGCAGCGGAGCTCGTCGCCGGCGACAGCAGCAGGTGGAGTGGGCGGGGTGGGCGGGGTCGGGATCGGGGCAGTTGAGGACATACCTCTACGATCCGCCGCGAATGCCTTCCGGACAATCAGGGAAGCCCCCGAATGCAAACCGACCGACCCCGGTGTTGTGCCGGAGACGGTCGGAGAAGGGGTCGAAGGGGGCGCTCAGAAGACGGTCCAGGTGGACCGCATCGGGCGAGACTCCAGCCAGGCCTGGAAGCCGATGAGGGTCTGCTGATCCATGGCCAGGTCGATGTGCTCGCCCTTGACGTCGCAGGTCACGATCAGGCTCTCGGGGTAGAGGACGAGCTCCTCGATCCCCTCGGGAGAGCGGCTGGAGACATAGACGATCTCGACCCGGCGCCAGACCCGTTTGGGCTTGGGCGAGAGCGAGAAGATCCGGAACCACTCCAGCTGCGCATCGCCGGAGTAGCGGCCGATGCCGATGACCCAACCGCGCCCGGGACTGGTGTCCCGGACGCGGTGGCTCAGTTCGAAGACGCCGCCGTTGCGAGCGAGCAGACGGCGGCGTACGGCGATCCCGATGCCATAGGCGAGGACAAGCAGAAGCGATGCGGCCACAACGGCCAAGAGCAGCTCCCACCATGCCATCCGGGTATCGCCCCTCTTTCCCTAAGAGGCCTTCTCGACAGCGCGGATGCGTGCCTCGGCACGACGGATGCGCTTCTCGGCGTCGTTGTTGGTGCCGAGCAGACGACGGGCCTCCTCGAGCTCGACCTCAGCCTGGCTGAGGTCGATCTCGTGGGCCAGCAGCACGTGCTCGGACAGGATCGAGACGCGGTCGTTGGCCACCGAGAGGAAGCCACCGTCGACGGTCGCGATGACCTCGGTGCCCTCCTCCGGAGTGATCTCCACGACCGCCTCGGTGAGAGCCGACAGCACCGGCGCGTGACCGCGCAGGACACCGACATCACCGTCGACCGTTCGGGCGATGACCATGGTGGCCCCGCCGCTCCAGACCACGCGGTCTGCAGCGACGAGCTCCACCTGAAGTGCGTCCGTCATCAGAGGCTCTTCTGGATCTCGGCCCACTTCGCCTCGACGTCGTCGAGGCCACCGCACATGAAGAACGCCTGCTCGGCGACGTGGTCGTACTCACCCTCGGCGATCTTGTTGAACGCCTCGATGGTGTCCTTGACCGGAACCGTCGAACCCTCGATGCCGGTGAACTGCTTGGCGACGTAGGTGTTCTGCGACAGGAACCGCTGGATCCGGCGAGCGCGGGAGACGATGATCTTGTCTTCCTCGGAGAGCTCGTCGACACCCAGGATCGCGATGATGTCCTGCAGCTCCTTGTTGCGCTGGAGGATCTGCTTGACGCGGACGGCGCAGTCGTAGTGGTCCTGACCGATGTACTGCGGGTCCAGGATTCGCGACGTCGAGGTCAGCGGGTCCACGGCCGGGTAGATACCCAGCGACGCGATCTCGCGGGAGAGCTCGGTGGTCGCGTCCAGGTGGGCGAACGTGGTCGCCGGAGCCGGGTCGGTGTAGTCGTCGGCCGGCACGTAGATCGCCTGCATCGAGGTGATCGAGTGACCACGCGTCGAGGTGATCCGCTCCTGGAGCTGACCCATCTCGTCGGCGAGGTTGGGCTGGTAGCCCACGGCCGAAGGCATGCGGCCCAGCAGGGTCGAGACCTCGGAGCCCGCCTGGGTGAAGCGGAAGATGTTGTCGATGAAGAGCAGCACGTCCTGGCCCTGGACGTCGCGGAAGTACTCCGCCATCGTCAGCGCCGAGAGGGCCACGCGAAGACGCGTGCCCGGCGGCTCGTCCATCTGGCCGAAGGTCAGAGCGACCTTGTCGTAGACGCCGGCCTCCTGCATCTCGTGGATGAGGTCGTTGCCCTCACGGGTGCGCTCGCCGACACCGGCGAACACGGAGACACCACCGTGGTTCTTGGCGACTCGGGCGATCATCTCCTGGATGAGGACGGTCTTGCCGACGCCCGCACCACCGAAGAGGCCGATCTTTCCACCGGTCACGTAGGGGGTGAGGAGGTCGATGACCTTGATGCCCGTCTCGAACATCTGGGTCTTGGACTCCAGCTGGTCGAAGGCGGGAGCCTTGCGGTGGATGCCCCAGCGCTCGTTGACCTCGACCGTGGCCGGGTCGACGTCGAGGATGTCACCGGTCGCGTTGAACACGTGGCCGAGGGTGACGTCACCCACGGGAACCGTGATCGGGCCACCGGTGTCACGCACCGAGGAGCCGCGTACGACGCCGTCGGTCGGCTTCAGCGAGATCGCGCGGACCATGCCGTCACCGATGTGCTGGGCAACCTCGAGCGGCAGGGTCGTCGTCTCACCACTGATGGTGACCTCGACCTCGAGCTTGTTGTAGATGTCCGGCATGGCGTCGACGGGGAACTCCACGTCGACGACCGGGCCGATCACGCGGGCGATGCGGCCCGTCGTGGTCTTCTCGTCAACCTGTGCGGTCATTTTCTAGTCAGTCTTTCTGTGGGTTCTCAGTCGTTCGCAGCCTGGGCGTCGGCGAGCGCGTTCACGCCACCGACGATCTCGCTGATCTCCTGGGTGATGCCTGCCTGGCGAGCCTGGTTGGCAACCCGGGTGAACTTCTTGATGAGCTCGTCGGCGTTGTCGGTAGCCGACTTCATCGCCTTCTGACGCTGGGCCAGCTCGGAGGCGGCGGCCTGCAGCAGCGCGAACCAGATCCGGCTCACGACGTACTGCGGGAGCAGCGAGTCGAGCACGGCCTCGGCCGACGGCTCGAACTCGTAGAGCGGCAGGACGTCGCCCTCGGCCGGAGCCTCGGTGCCCTCCACGACCTCCAGAGGAAGGAGACGTACGGCGGTGGGCTTCTGCGTCATCATGGTGATGAACCGCGTGTAGACCACGTGGACCTCGTCGACGCCGGGAGCGGCGGCCTTCTCGGCCTCGGTGCCCTCGACGAAGACCTCGATCAGCTTCTCGCCGATCTCCTTGGCCGCCTCGAACTCCGGACGGTCGGAGAAGCCGGTCCAGGCCTGCGCCACGGAACGACCGCGGAACTTGTAGAAGGCCTCCGCCTTGCGTCCGGTGACGTAGAGGTCGACCTCCTTGCCCTCGGCCTTGAGCTTCTCGACCAGACCCTCGGCCTCCTTGAGCACGCTCGAGGAGTAGGAACCGGCCAGACCACGGTCGCTGGTGACCACCAGCACGGCGGCGCGGGTGGGCGCCTCCGGCTCGGTGGTCAGCGGGTGGTCCACGTTGGAGTAGGTCGCCACCGCCGACACGGCGCGGGTGAGCTCACGGGCGTACGGCGCGGCCGCATTGGCCCGCTGCTGCGCCTTGATGATCCGGGACGCAGCGATGAGCTCCATGGCACGCGTGATCTTCTTCATCGACTCCGTCGACTTGATCCGCGCGCGGAGTTCACGCACTGACACGGCCATGGGTCAGCCCCGCTTCTGCTTGACGATCTGCTCCTGCTCGACGTCCTCGTCAGCCAGGGCCTGCTCCTTGGCGGAACCCGGCTTGATCGAGTGGCCCTCCGAGGTCTCGAACTGCTCGAGGAAGGAGTCGTAAGCCTTCTTCAGCTCGGACTCGGTGGAGTCCTCGAACTTCAGCGACTCACGGATGCCGGCGAGGATGCCGTCGTGGGAGCGACGCAGGAAGTCGAGGAACTCCCGCTCGAACTTGAGCACGTCCTCGACCGGGACGATGTCCAGGCTGCCGGAGGTGCCCAGCCACAGCGAGACGGTCATCTCGTCGATCGGGTAGGGCGAGTAGGCCGGCTGCTTGAGCAGCGCCATCAGCCGCTGACCGCGGGCCAGCTGCTGCTTCGAGGCCGCGTCCAGGTCGGAGGCGAACATCGCGAAGGCCTCCATCGCGCGGTACTGCGCGAGCTCGACCTTGAGCGAGCCGGTGACGCCCTTGAGGGCCTTGGTCATCGCGGCGCTACCGACGCGGGAGACCGAGACGCCGACGTCGATGGCCGGGCGCTGGTTGGCCGCGAACAGGTCGGACTGCAGGAAGATCTGACCGTCGGTGATGGAGATGACGTTGGTCGGGATGAACGCCGAGACGTCGTTAGCCTTGGTCTCGATGATCGGAAGACCGGTCATCGAGCCCTTACCCATCTCGTCGGAGAGCTTCGCGCAGCGCTCCAGCAGCCGGGAGTGCAGGTAGAAGACGTCACCCGGGTAGGCCTCACGGCCCGGCGGGCGGCGCAGCAGCAGCGACACGGCGCGGTAGGCCTCGGCCTGCTTGGTCAGGTCATCGAAGACGATCAGGACGTGCTTGCCCTCGTACATCCAGTGCTGGCCGATGGCCGAGCCGGTGTAGGGGGCGAGGTACTTGAAGCCCGCGGAGTCGGAGGCCGGAGCCGCGACGATCGTGGTGTACTCCAGCGCGCCGGACTCCTCGAGGGCGCCACGCACGGAGGCGATGGTCGAGCCCTTCTGGCCGATGGCGACGTAGATGCAGCGGACCTGCTTGTCGGGGTCGCCCGACTCCCAGTTCTGCTTCTGGTTGATGATCGTGTCGATCGCGACCGTGGTCTTACCGGTCGAGCGGTCACCGATGATCAGCTGACGCTGGCCACGGCCGATCGGGGTCATCGCGTCGATCGCCTTGATGCCGGTGGCGAGCGGCTCGTGCACCGACTTGCGGGCCATTACGCCGGGAGCCTGGAGCTCCAGGGCGCGGCGGCCGACCGTCTCGATGTCGCCGAGGCCGTCGATCGCGTTGCCGAGCGGGTCCACGACGCGGCCGAGGTAGCCGTCACCGACGGGGACCGAGAGAACCTCGCCCGTACGTCGGACCGACTGGCCCTCCTCGATCTTGTCGAAGTCGCCCAGGACGACGACACCGATCTCGCGGGTGTCCAGGTTCAGGGCAAGACCAAGGGTGCCGTCCTCGAACTCGAGGAGCTCGTTGGTCATGGCCGAGGGCAGACCCGACACGCGGGCGATGCCGTCCGCGGTCGAAGCGACGGTGCCGACCTCCTCGGTCTTCGCCGCCTCCGGCTTGTAGTCCGCGACGTACTTTGCCAGTGCGTCCCGGATCTCGTCGGGACGGATGGAGAGCTCCGTCATCTGTGCCTTCTCTCTCAGTTCTTACAAGTCAGTCTGTGTCACACAGGGGTCGTACGGCCAGTTGACGGCCGCGGTGCCGGATCAGCCGGCCAGGGCTCGCTGCGCCCCTTCGAGGCGACTCGAGACGGTGCCGTCGATGACGTCGTCACCGATCGATACCTTGATGCCACCGACAACAGCCGGATCGACGACCACGTTGAGGTGGACCTCACGGCCGTACTTCCTCGCCAGTGCTGTCGCCAGACGGGTGGTCTCGGCCTCCGAGAGCGGGGCCGCTACGCGGATGACCGCGGTGCCCTCGTCTGCGACGGATGCCGCGACCTTCTGGTATTCACCGAGAGCGGCCGATGCGGTGCGGTAGGTGCCCGCCAGCGCCTGCTTCGTCAGGGTCACGGTCGCCGGAAGCGCCTTGCCCCCGAGCAGCGTGTCGACCAGTCTGGCCTTGTCCTCGGTCGTGCGAGCCGGGTCGGAGAGCGCGTCGCGCAGCTCCGGCGTCTCCTGCACGGCCTGCTGGACCGCGAACAGCTCGTCGGCGAGGCGCTTGGCCTCGCCGCCGGCGCTGCGGACCGCGGCGATCTCGCTCAGTCGCTCGACCGCATCGCTCAGGTCACCGGCGTGCGTCCAGCGGTGCTTGACCGCCGACTCGAACACGCCGAGGCCCGTCGCGTCGACCTTCCCGCCGAACAGCTCACCGACGAGGCCGGTCTTGGCCTCCTGCGGCACCGAGGCGTCGGTGACGAAGCGTCGCAGAGCTGCCTCGGCACGGAGGGTCTGGGAGACCTCGAAGAGGGTGTCGGCCGCCTTCGCCGCCGCCTCAGGAGAGGCGGAGACAGCGGTCTTCAGCTCCTCGGTCAGGGCGGCAACGGCGTCGGCCGACGCTCCACGGAAGTCCATCAGTGAACCCCTGCCTCGAGGTCAGCGAGGAACCGCTCGACCACACGGCTGGAACGCTCGTCGTCGTCCAGCGACTCGCCGACGATGCGACCGGCGAGACCGGTGGCCAGCGAGCCGACCTCGGTCTTCAGCGACGTAGCAGCCGCCTGGCGCTCGGCCTCGATCTGCGCCTTGCCGGCGGTGATGATGCGCTCCGCCTCGGCCTGCGCCTCGAGGCGCATCTCGGCCTTGATCGCGGCGCCCTCCTCGCGAGCCTGCTCGCGGATGCGGGCAGCCTCGTGGCGAGCGTCGGCCAGCTGGGCCTCCAGCTGAGCGAGCTTGGCATCCGCCTCGGCCTGCTTGGCGTTGGCGTTCTCGATGCCGCCTTCGATCGCCGCGGTTCGATCGGCGTACGCCTTCTCGAAGTTCGGAACGATGAACTTCGCAACTCCCACGAAGAGGATGGCGATGACGATGAAACCGAGGATGATCTCCGGGACGTGCGGGACCAACGGGTTGATCTCGGTCTCCGCAGCGGTTACCTGGGTAAGGATCATGTCGGAACCTTCAGTAGTTCCCTACGTCAGCGAAGGACGAAGGCGAGAGCCAGGGAGATGATGAAGAACTGCTCACACAGAGCGAAGCCGAGGATGGCGATGGCCTGCAGACGGCTCTGGGCCTCCGGCTGACGGGCGACACCGGCGACGTAAGCGGCGAAGATCAGACCGACACCGACACCCGGGCCGATGGCGGAGAGGCCGAGGCCGATGATTCCGAGCTGTCCCTCCATGGGGATATTCCTTTCGGTTGCGACGCGATATGCGTCGATTGTTGTGCGTCGTAGTGGTTGAGCTGTTGGTCCGAGCCTGAACGGATCAGTGCTCGTCCGCGACTGCACCGGCGATGTACATCGCCGAGAGCAGGGTGAAGACGTAGGCCTGCAGGAACATGATCAGCATGTCCAGGAAGGACACGAAGATGCCGAGCAGGAAGGCGAAGATGCCGGCGGTGATGCCCTGCCACGTCGGAACGTAGTGCAGGATCAGCCAGGCACCACCGATGGAGAAGAGCGCCACCAGCAGGTGGCCGGCGAACATGGTCGCGAAGAGACGAATCGCCAGCGTGAACGGGCGCACGACGATGTTGGAGAGGAACTCCAGCGGGACCATCATGATCAGGATCGGGCCGCTCACGCCGCTGGGCACCGTCTGGAGCTTGAGGTAGCCGACGAAACCGTGCTTCGCGATGCCGACGGTGTTGTAGATCAGCCAGGTGATGATCGCCAGGGCCGCCGTGTAGCCGATGTGCGACATCGTGGGGAACTGGACGAACGGGATGATCCCGTAGAAGTTGTTGATGATGATGAAGACGAAGACCGTGAAGAGGTACGGCACGAACCTCATGTAGTCCTTCGACCCGATGATGTCGCGGGCGATGGAGTTGCGGACCATCCCGTAGACGTACTCACCGGCGAACTGCAGACGGCTCGGAACCACGGCGGCCTTGCGGGAGGCGGCGTAGAAGAAGCCGAAACCGATCACGACGGACAGCAGGACCAGGAGGCTCACCTTGGTCAGGGCCCAGTCGCCGGACCCGACGATCGGCGGAAGGAAGAAGTCCGCGGGCCCCGGGATATGAGGCCCCGACTCCGACGCCATAACGGTGGCGGCAAGCGACTTCACGCTGTCTCCTGTTTGTTCGAACTTACGATTCTGGGTGGCGAGCCTCTAAGGCTCGGGCATCATCCCGGCGGCCGCCCCCGACGGCCCGGACGATATCAGGCGCTACTGGCGGGTCACGAGTCTGCCCCGGGCAGGTCGAAGAGCGGGATTCGCTCGCGTCGCACCAGGAACGCGAACGTGGTCGTCCATGCGACTGTGAGCGCCATGACCGAGAAGGCTGCCGGACGTACGACAGCGTCTCCCCCGGTCTGCGAAACGACCAGCAGGACAACGAAGAGAACCATGCCTGACAGCGTGAAGACACCGACAGCGGCGGGCAACGACAACGCGGGCGACTTCGCCGCGATCCAGAACATCGCCCAAGAGCCGACTGCCAGCACGACAACGGTGGCGATCGATCCGATCGCAGCACCAGTCAGACCATCAGTCCCGGCAAGAACAAAGGCCACCGCGAGGGCCGCGAGCACAGCAACTGCGGACACTGCGGCAGAACCTCGCAGCACCTTGGATTTGCTGGTTGCGGTCGTCATCGTCGGCGGCCGTTCTCTCTGGGGGCATTTCACGTGTTCAGGAGCGTGTCCCGAACGCTCGTGAAAACTATCACAAGCGTCTTTGGGTGCCCTAATTGATCGATCAAGGCACCGCTACCGGGGCTGGTTCTCCAGCGGGGTGAGGTCCTCGGGGACCTCGAGGAGCTTGTCGGTGCGCTCGCCGCGGATCTTCGGGAGGACGAAGGTGAGGAGCACGATGAGGGCGGTGGCGATGATGACGCCGACGATGACGACCGGGCCGCGGTAGAGGGTCACGAAGACCGATCCGAAGGACATCAGGCCGGCCCAGAGCCACATGATCAGCACGGCACGGCGCTGCGAGTGACCGATCTCCAGGAGGCGGTGGTGGAGGTGCTTCTTGTCCGCGGCGAAGGGTGACCGGCCGGCGCGCGTGCGGCGTACGACGGCCAGCACGAGGTCGACGAGTGGGACCACCAGGATCGTCAGGGGCAGCAGCAGCGGCAGGAAGGTGACCAGGAGAGCGGTGGAGGCGTCGAAGGCGTTCACGTTCAGGCCGCCGGCGTTGTAGGAGCCCGAGAGGGTGACCGCGCTGGCGGCGAGGATCAGGCCGATCAGCATCGAGCCGCTGTCACCCATGAACAGCCGGGCGGGATGCCAGTTGTGGATGAGGAAGCCGACGCAGGCCCCGGCGAGGGCGACGGTCAGGAGAGCCGCAGTCGACGCGCGGCCGATGTCGTTGATCCGGGTGAACTGGTAGCAGAACAGGAACAGCGCCAGCGCGCCGATACCGACGACACCCGCGGCCAAACCGTCGAGTCCGTCGATGAAGTTGACGGCGTTGACCACGGTGATCACGACGAGCCCGGTGAGCAGAGCGCCCTGGGCGGGGTCGATCGAGAACTGGGTGCCGTCGGGGAAGGTGATCAGGCTGTACTGCAGGTTGAAGCCCACCAGAATCGCGGTCGCCAGCACCTGACCGCCCAGCTTGGTGAGGGCGTCGAG
Source organism: Nocardioides sp. NBC_00850 (assembly GCF_045207335.1). NCBI lineage: Bacteria > Bacillati > Actinomycetota > Actinomycetes > Propionibacteriales > Nocardioidaceae > Nocardioides > Nocardioides sp. NBC_00850. The sequence goes on along the minus strand of NZ_CP108845.1, from coordinate 2,327,734 downwards.
CTCGAAGATGTCGTCGACGACGCCGACGATGCAGATCAGCGCGCCGGCGAGGATCACCACGCCGGTGTCCTGGAGCACGAAGTCCGGCGCATCGGCCAGGAACGGCAGCTCACGGGCGACCAGGTAGGCGGCCACGAGGCCACCCAGCATCGCCACGCCACCCATGTAGGGGATCGGAACGGCGTGCACGTCGCGGTCGCGGACCTTCGCGACGGCCCCCGTGCGCATCGCGAACTCGCGGGCGACGACGGTGAGCAGGTAGGTCACCACGGCGGCGACCAGGAAGAGGAGGACGTAGGCGCGCATCAGGCTTCTGTGTCGGCGTCCGTGGCGGGCAGGTCGGTCTCGGGCATGTTGGCGGGGTCCGGATCGCCCGGCCGACGGATGGCGACGCCGTGATCGGCGAGGATCTCGTTGATCCGATCGATGCTGATCGCGCCCTCCCGCAGAACCTTCGGTTCGTCACCGGTGGCGGAGATGATCGTGGAGGCCTCGCCGACCGGCGACTCGCCGCCGTCGATGATGGCCTTGACCATCTTGCCGAGCATCTCGTCGGCCTGGTCGGCGTTGGTGGCGGCAGGCTTCGTGGTGCGGTTGGCCGAGCTGGTCGCGAGCGGACCGACCCGGTCGATGATCCGGCGCAGGATGTCGGAGTCGGGGATGCGTACGGCCACGGTCTGGCGGGCCTCGCCCAGGTCCCACTGCAGCGACGGCTGCTGGTGGAAAACGACCGTCAGCGCACCGGGCCACAGCTCCTCGACGAGGCTGCGCGCCCAGTCGGGGATCCGCGTCGCGAGGGCGTCGAGGGTGGCGACGTTGGAGATCAGCACCGGCGGCGGCATCGAGCGGCCTCGGCCCTTGGCGGCGAGCAGACCGGCCACGGCGCCCTTGTCGAACGCGTCGGCGGCGATGCCGTAGACCGTGTCGGTCGGGACGATCACGAGCTCGCCGGCCTGAAGGGCCGCCGCAGCAGCATCGATCGCGTCGGTCTGCTCGTCCTCGGTCGCGATCGGGTAGCGCTCAGTCACAGTGCTCATGTTGCCAGTTGTGCGGTCGTGAAGCGCGGACGGCCTGCCAGATCGAGGTGATCGCGTACGTCCTGCCATCTTCCGGTGGCGGCGAAGACCGCCGGGGCGCCACCGTTCTGGCCGTCCGGGCCCTGCTCGTCGGCGTGCTCGAAGCCGACCACTCCCCCGGGCCTGAGCAGCTCGGCGGCCCGACGTTCCAGGACTCGGATCGCGTCCAGCCCGTCCTGCCCGGAGAAGAGCGCGAGGTCGGGGTCGTGGTCGCGCGCCTCGGCCGCGACCGACTCCCAGGCTTCGAGCGGGATGTACGGCGGGTTGCAGACGAGCACGTCGACGCTGCCGTCCAGGTCGGTGAACTCCTCGGCCATGTCGCCCTGCCGCAGGTCCACGCCGGTGCCGGTCAGGTTGCGTACGGCCCAGGGGTAGGCGTCCTCGGAGAGCTCGACCGCGTGCACCTCGGCGCCCGGGACCTCGTCGGCGATGCTCTTCGCGATCGCTCCCGACCCCGTGCAGAGATCGACGACGACGGGCTGGTCGATGGTCGCGGCCCGGTCGATCGCCCAGCCGGCGAGCAGCTCGGTCTCGGGCCGGGGCACGAAGACGCCGGGACCGACGGCGAGCTCGACGTGCCGGAAGTACGCGACCCCGGTCAGGTGCTGCAACGGCTCGCGTTCCGCGCGGCGGGCGAGCAGGTCCGCGTAGGCCTTCTCCTGGGGCTCCGCCACGTCGTCGACGAGGAAGAGGCGGTTCCGGTCGGTGTCGAGGACATGGGCCAACAAGATGGCCGCATCGGCGTCCGGGCTCTCGACTCCGGCCTCTGCGAGCTGCTTTCGGGCACTTGCCAGAAGTGTGCGCGGGGCGGTCATGGGCAACTGCTCCTGAATGTGTTAGTCATGCTTTACCCGGCTGAGGGTAACGTTCGGGCGCCTCAACGGTTCTTCCGGTCATATCGGGGGACGCGGGACTGGCCGCACACCTCGTCGGGCGCTGTGCTGCCCCACCATCACACCCGAGATCTCCCCCGGAAGGAAACATCACCCCATGAAGTGGCTCTTGCTGCTTGCACTCATCCTCGTCCTCGTCCTCCTGATCTGGTTCTTCTTCGGACGCCCGATCCGCAAGGACGCCAAGGCCGCACACCGTGCCGACAAGGACCACCCGGCGACCGAGGGCGCCAGCGCCCCTGTCGCCGCTGCCACCGTCCCCGCCGAGGCGTCCGCGGCCGAGCCGGCTGCTGAGGCTCCCGCTGCCGACGCTCCCGCGGCCGAGGAGCCCGCCGCCGAAGAGCCCGCCGAGGCTGCTGTCGAGGCCGAGGTCGCCGAGACCGCCACGGACGACGTGACCGACGCGGACACCGCTGCTGTCGTCGCGGAGGCCGAGAGCGTCACCGCGGCTGCTGCAGCCGACGCCGAGACCACTGAGGCCGAGCCTGCCGCGGCCGAGGCCGTCACTCCCGAGCCCGCTCCCGTCGAGGCCGAGCCGGAGGCAGCTCCGGCCGCCGAGGCGCCCGCCGCGACCAACGGTGCTCCCTACGCCGGCGCGGTGCTGCCGGCTGCTGACGGAAGCAGCTCGGACGCTGCGTACAGCATCAAGGGCAGCAGCGGGAAGAAGTACCACACGACCGCGAGCCCCTACTACGGCCGAACCAAGGCAGCCGTCTACTTCAACTCCGAGGAGTCGGCCGAGGCGGCCGGGTTCGTGCGGGCGAGCAGCGACTTCTACGACCGCAGCAAGAAGGCCGACACAGCCGAGACCGAGCAGCCGCTGCCGCCGGCGAGCAGCTACGGCGCCGGTAGCGCCGACCCGCTCGAGGACGGCTCCAGCCCGCACCCGGCGTACGTCGTGAAGGGCAACATCCGCAAGGACGGCGCGAAGCGCTACCACACCTCCGCCAGCACGGCCTTCAAGCGGACCCAGGCCGAGGTCTGGTTCGACAGCGAGGCCTCGGCCGAGGCCGCCGGCTTCGTCGTGGGCTTCAAGAAGAAGGCCAACGCCTGATCTGCACGTCAAAACAAGCTCGAAGGTCGCAGTCACCCGGTGACTGCGACCTTCGAGCTTGTGAAGGGCCTTAGGAGTCGAGGGAGGCCAGGCGGGCCGCCAAGTCGGCGTCGACCGCGCTTCCGATCACTGGTTCCAGGTCGCCGTCTAGGACCTGGTCGAGGTTGTAGGACTTGTAGCCGGTGCGGTGGTCGGAGATGCGGTTCTCCGGGAAGTTGTAGGTGCGGATGCGCTCGGAGCGGTCGACGGTGCGCACCTGGGAGCGGCGGGCGTCGGAGGCTTCCGCGTCGGCGGCGTCCTGGGCCGCCTGGAGCAGGCGCGAGCGGAGCACGCGCATGGCCTGATCCTTGTTCTGCAGCTGCGACTTCTCGTTCTGCATCGAGACGACGATGCCGGTGGGGATGTGGGTGATCCGGACTGCCGAGTCGGTGGTGTTGACCGACTGGCCGCCGGGGCCCGAGGAGCGGTAGACGTCGATGCGGAGGTCGTTGTCGTTGATCTCGACATCGATCGGCTCGGCCTCGGGAACCACCAGGACACCGGCGGCAGAGGTGTGCACGCGCCCCTGCGACTCGGTGACCGGCACCCGCTGGACGCGGTGTACGCCGCCCTCGAACTTGAGCAGCGCGTAGGGCGCCCGGCCGGGCTCGGAGGTCCCCTTCGCCTTCACTGCGACGGTGACCGACTTGTAGCCGCCGAGGTCGGACTCGTTGGCGTCGAGGAACTCGAGCTTCCAGCCCTGACGCTCGGCGTAGCGGGTGTACATCCGCAGCAGGTCGCCGGCGAACAGCGCCGACTCCTCGCCGCCCTCCCCCGACTTCACCTCGAGGATGGCGTCCTTGTCGTCGGTCGGGTCGCGGGGCACGAGCAGGCGACGCAGCCGCTCCTCGGCCTCCTCGCGCTGGGGCACGAGCGCCTCCGCCTCCTCGGCGAACGAGGGGTCCTCCCCCGCCAGCTCGCGGGCGGCCTCGAGGTCGTCACCGAGCTGCTGCCAGGAGTGGTAGGCGTCGATGATCGAGCTCAGCTCGGCGTACCGCTGGTTGAGCTTCTTCGCCAGGCGCGCGTCGGCGTGGGTCTCGGGCTCGGCGAGCCGCTTCTCGAGGCCCTCGTGCTCCTCGATCAGCCCTTCGACCGCTTCAAACTGTGACATCTCCGCCTCGCCTCTCGCCTGGGAGGAATACCCGATGAGTCCGATGAAATGCGACGCGCCGGCCCCCACGAACACGTGGGGGCCGGCGCGTTGAGAGCTACTTGTTGCGCTTGCCGAAGCGAGCCTCGAAGCGAGCCACGCGACCGCCGGTGTCGAGGATCTTCTGCTTGCCCGTGTAGAACGGGTGGCAGTTGGAGCACACGTCGGCACGGATGGCGCCCTCGGCCACCGTGCTGCGGGTGGTGAAGGAGTTGCCGCAGGTGCAGGTGACCTGGGTCTCGACGTAAGTCGGGTGGATGTCGGTCTTCATGAGGTTCCTCTCAAGACATTGGGTTCCGGGTCGCCACCGCAGGTTGCGGGACGTGAACCGGCACCGAGGATTCAGTGTATGTGAACGCCTGGGGCCGCCAATAATTCCCGGCGGCCCCAGGACGCACACAGCACTCCGCGCTTCGCGCGGTCACTCCCTCGCTCGGCGCGAGCGGACGAGCAAGCTCGCCGCTCGACCTCGCTACGGTCGTCTCAGCTCTTGGCGACCTCGTTGAGCAACACCATGTTGGTGGCAGAGCCGGCGACCTTCTCGACCAGGACCGAGGCGGCCTTGGCACTGTCGAGCGTGGCCAACGAGGCGCGCAGCTTGCGCACCGCGTCGCCCTCGCCGCCGGTGAAGAGCAGATCGTCGCGGCGGGTGCCGGAGGCGTTCACGTCGACGGCGGGGAAGATCCCGGCCTCGGCGTACTCCTCGCTCAGGCGCAGCTCGGAGTTGGCGGTGTCCTTGAACGCATCGAAGATGATCTCGTCGGTCTTGGAACCGGTCTCGACCGCGGCCGTGGCCAGGATGGTCAGCGAGCCGCCGTCCTCGACGTTGCGGGCCGCACCGAAGAACCGCTTGGTCGGGTAGAGCGCCGCGGAGTCGACGCCGCCACCGAGGATCCGGCCCGACGCCGGGACGGAGAGGTTGTACGCCTTGCCCAGGCGGGTCAGCCCATCGAGCAGGACGACCACGTCGTGGCCGAGCTCGACCAGGCGCTTGGCCCGCTCGATGGCCAGCTCGGCGACCACGGTGTGGTCGGCGGGCTGACGGTCGAAGGTGGAGGCGATGACCTCGCCCTTGACGCTGCGCTCGAAGTCGGTGACCTCCTCCGGGCGCTCGTCGACGAGCACCACCATCAGGTGGCACTCGGGGTTGTTGGCGGTGATCGCTCCAGCGATCGCCTGCAGGACGGTCGTCTTGCCCGCCTTCGACGGCGAGGCGATCAGGCCGCGCTGGCCCTTGCCGATCGGCGAGATCAGGTCGATGACCCGCCCGGTGACCGGGTCGGAGCCGCCCTCGAGGCGGAGCCGCTGGTCGGGGTGGACCGGGGCGAGCTTGTCGAACTCGACGCGGTGCCTGGCGACCTCGGGGTCGGCACCGTTGACCGAGTCGATGCGCACCATCGGGTTGTACTTCTCCTTACGCTCGCCCTCGCGGGGCTGGCGCACCTGGCCGACGATCGCGTCGCCACGGCGCAGGCCGAGGCGCTTGACCAGCGACAGGGAGAGGTAGACGTCGTCGGGTCCGGGCAGGTAGCCGGAGGTGCGGACGAAGGCGTAGTTGTCGAGTACGTCCAGGATGCCCGCCGCGGGCACGAGCACGTCGTCCTCGAGGACGGTCGTGTCCGGCTCGCCGCGGCCCGGGCGGTTGCGGTCGCGGTCGCGGCCACGGCGGCGGCGGTTGCGGCGGCTGCCGCCCTCGCCGTCGTCATCGCCCGCGTCGTCGGCCGAGTCGGCCGGCCGCTCCTTCTGGGCGTCCTCGTTCTTCTTCTCGGCGGCAGGCTGACCGGCCTTGGCCGGACCCTTGCTCTGGCCACCACCGGCGGGCTGACCGGACTGGCCACCCTGACCGCCCTGGCCCTGGCCGCCGCTCTTGTTCTGGTTCTGGTTGCGCTGGCGACGCGGGCGCTGGGTGCCCTCGTTGCCGGCGTCAGCAGCCTCGGCGGACTTCTCCGCGGGCTTCTCGGCCTTCTCGGCCGGCTTCTCTGCGGTCTTCTCCGCAGGCTTCTCAGCGGCAGGCTTCTCAGCGGCAGGCTTCTCGGCGGCAGGCTTCTCGGCGGCAGGCTTCTCGGCAGCAGGCTTCTCGGCGGCGGGCTTCTCGGCCCTCTCCGCCGGCGCCGACTGCGCCCGGCTGCTCTGCGCAGCCTTGATCGCGTCGATCAGCTGGGCCTTCTTCATCGAGTTCGCCCCGGTGATACCCATACCGTTCGCCATCGCCTTGAGGTCGGCGAGGAGCATTCCGCCAAGGCCACCGCGCTTCTTCGGGGCTGCGTTCGGCTCCGGCGCAGTGGATTCCATGGTTTCAGTCACGTGAGTCCTTTCCCACGTATCGCCGATCGGCGTACGACGCCGACGGCTCGTTTGTCAGAACCCCTGACGCACCGATGCGCGCCAAACGAAGTGGCACGGCACGAAAGGGGGATAGCACGTCCGCAGGCCTGAACGGCCCAACGAATGTATCCCCAGGCTAACACGCATGGCACCCCTCACAGCAGGGGCCCGGAACGCGGGTCAGAGGATACGTACGCCGTCCATGTCGACGCTCAGCGCATGGCAGGCCCAGCCCTCGGGACAGCGGGCGGTGAGCTTGCTCGTCTCGGCGGACTCGACCCCGCTGCTGAACGCCAGGACCGTGGGCCCGGCGCCGGAGACGATCGCCGCGACGCCGTCGGCGCGCAGCTCGTCGACCAGGGCGAGCGACTCCGGCATGGCGGGTCGGCGGTACTCCTGGTGCAGGAAGTCGCGGGTGGCGCGGTGCAGGTGTTCGGGCGCATCGCTCAGAGCCGCGACCAGGAGAGCCGTACGTCCCGCATCGGCCGCCGCGTCGGAGTGCGGGACGGTGTCGGGCAGCAGCCCGCGGGCGGCCTTGGTCTCGACACCGGTCGCGGGGACGAACACGACGACGCTGACCCTCGGGTCGACGGCGGTGCGGACGGCGAAACTGTGCCGTCCTGCGCCTGTCGGCGGGGCGTCATCGTCACCCGCGATCGTGAAGCCGCCGTGGAAGGCGGGGGCCACGTTGTCGGGGTGGCCCTCGATCTCGGCGGCCTTCTGGAAGAGGGTGTCGTCGTCGAGGATCAACTCTCCCCCGGCAACCAGGGCACGAGCGAGCACGAGGCCGCCGATGATCGCGGCCGAGGACGAGCCCAGGCCACGCGCGTGCGGGATCCGGTTGCGGCAGTGCAGCCGCAGACCGGCCGGCTGCTTGCCGATGATCTCGAAGGCGGCCCGCATGGAGCGTACGACGAGGTGGGACTCGTCGAGCGGGACCGTGCCCTCACCCGCACCCTCGACGGTGACCTCCAAGGTCCCGCCCGGCACCACTTCGCCGGTGAGCTCGTCACGCAGGTCGAGCGCCAGCCCGAGCGAGTCGTAGCCGGGACCGAGGTTGGCGGAGGTGGCCGGGACGGTGACGGTGACGGGGCCTTCTACGAACGTCATGGGTGCTACGCGAGTCCTGCTGCTGCCGCCGCGGCCTCGAGGTCGGCGTCGATGATGATCTCGGGAAGCTCACCGAAGAACTCCAGCGCGGTGGCGGTGTCCTTGAGCCCGTGGCCGGTGACGGTGATGACCGTGGTGGCTCCGGCGTAGGTCTCCCCCGCCTCGAGGTCGGCGAGGAGCCCGGCGACACCGGCCGCCGAGGCGGGCTCGACGAAGACGCCGTCGTTGCGGGCGAGCAGCGACTGGGCGGAGAGGATCTGCTCGTCGGAGAGGGCTCGGAAGCGGCCGCCGGACTTGGCGGCCGCGGCCTCGGCGAGCTGCCACGAGGCCGGGTTGCCGATGCGGATCGCGGTCGCCTTCGTCTCCGGGTGCTCGACGGGGTGGCCGAGCACGAGCGGCGCCGCACCCTCGGCCTGGAAGGCCCGCATGACCGGGGTCTTGGTGGCGTGGCCGGCCGCCGCGTACTGCTCGTAGCCGAGCCAGTAGGCGGAGAGGTTGCCGGCGTTGCCGATGGGCATGAGGTGGTAGTCAGGGGCGTCGCCCAGGCGGTCGACGACCTCGAACGACGCCGTCTTCTGGCCCTCGAGGCGGACCGGGTTGACCGAGTTGACCAGCGCGACCGGGTAGCTGTCGGCGAGGGCGCGGGAGAGCTTGAGGCAGTCGTCGAAGTTGCCGCGTACCTTGACCACCTCGGCGCCGTGGACCAGCGCCTGGGCCATCTTGGCGGCACTGATCTTGCCGTTGGGGACCAGCACGACCGGGGTGATCCCGGCCTTGGCTGCGTAGGCGGCCATCGAGGCCGACGTGTTGCCGGTCGAGGCGCAGACGACGGCCTTGGCGCCCTCGTGGACGGCGACGGAGATGGCCGCGGTCATGCCACGGTCCTTGAACGAGCCGGTCGGGTTCTGGCCCTCGACCTTCAGCCACACCTCGCCCTTGGCGGCGGCGGAGAGCCACTCGGAGTGGACCAGCGGGGTGCCGCCCTCACCGAGCGTGACCGCCGGGGTGTCCTGGGGGATGTCGAGGAGGGTTCGATACTCCTCGATCACGCCTCGCCACTGCTTTGTCGGGCCGGTCATCAAACTGCTCCTTCTACGCGCATCACCGAGGCGACGTCGCGGACGAACTCCATCTCGCGCAGGTGCTGCACGGTCGCCGCGAGCGCGGCATCGGGGGCCTCGTGGGAGACGACGACGAGCTGGGCGTCCTCTCCCCTGCCTTCTTGGCGTACGGCCTTGATCGAGACGCCGTGCTCGGAGAAGGCGGTCGCGACGGCGGCGAGCACGCCGGCCTTGTCGGCCACGTCGAGGCTGACGTGGTAGCGGGTGACGGTCTCGCCCATCGGGCGCACCGCGCGGTCGGCGTAGGCGGACTCGCCGAAGGCACGGGCGCCGAGGACCTTGTTGCGGGCGATCGTGACCAGGTCGCCCAGGACGGCGCTCGCGGTGGGATCTCCGCCCGCGCCCTGGCCGTAGAACATCAGGTCGCCGGCCGAGGCGGACTCGACGAAGACGGCGTTGTAGGCGCCGCGTACGGTCGCCAGCGCGTGGGTGCGCGGGATCATCACCGGGTGGACCCGCACCGAGACGTCGTCGTCCTCGAGCTCGGCGATGGCGAGCAGCTTGACGACGCTGCCCATGGCCTTGGCCGAGGCGACGTCGCCGGCGGTCACCTCGGTGATGCCCTCGCGGTAGACGTCACTGGCGGTCACCCGGGTGTGAAAGGCGAGGCTCGCCAGGATGGCGGCCTTGGCGGCGGCGTCGAAGCCCTCGACGTCGGCGGTCGGGTCGGCCTCGGCGTAGCCCAGCTCCTGGGCCTCGGCGAGGGCCTCCTCGAAGCCGGCACCGTAGGTGTCCATCTTGTCGAGGATGTAGTTGGTGGTGCCGTTGACGATGCCCATCACCTTGGTGACGTGGTCGCCGACGAGCGAGTCGCGCAGGGGGCGCAGGATCGGGATCGCACCGGCGACCGCGGCCTCGTAGTAGAGGTCGGTGCCGGCCTTCTCGGCGGCCTCGTAGAGCGTCGGACCGTCCTCGGCGAGCAGCGCCTTGTTGGCGGTGACGACGCTGGCGCCGCTCTCCAGCGCCTTGAGGATGAGCCCGCGGGCCGGCTCGATGCCGCCGATCACCTCGACCACGAGGTCGACGTCGTCGCGGGCGACCAGGCCCTGGGCGTCCGTGGTGAGCAGCTCCGCGGGCACGTCGACGTCGCGCGGGGCGTCGAGGCGGCGTACGGCCACGCCCCTGATCTCCAGCGGCGCGCCCACTCTGGCGGCGAGATCCGCATCGCCCTCGAGCAGGAGCCGGACCACCTGGGACCCCACCACACCGCAGCCGAGGACGGCGACGCCCAAGGGATCGACGGCGTGCGCGGTCGTCTTGTTGCTGCTCACGCGCCCAAGGGTATCCGGGACAGGCTCCAGGGTCCGACTTCCGCTCTAGGCGCGGACACCTCCGCCAGGTTTCGGCTCAGGTCAGCAGCACGACCTTGCCGGTGGTCTCCCGGGCCTCGAGCGCACGATGGGCGGCTGCCGCCTCGGCGAGCGGGAAGGCGGAGCCGACGTACGGCGTGCGGGAGCCGTCCGCGGCGGCCTCGAGCGAGGCCTGCTCGAACTCCTTGATCCGGCCCTGGACCCAGGGTCCGAGGATGTCGATGATCTTCGCGGCGCCCTCGTAGCCGTCCTGGTCGCCGGAGAACCGGACCATCCTCCCCTCCGGCTCGAGGTGGGCGTAGACCTGCCTGGGTACGTCACCCCCGAGCCCGTCGAGAAGGACCGTGATCCGGGGCTCCTCGGCGCGAAGGCGCTCCAGCCAGCCGTCCGTGCGGTAGTCGATCGCCGTCTGCGCGCCGAAGCCGCGGGCGATCTCGAGCTTGGCGTCGGAGCCCGCGAGCCCGACCGCGCGGGCGCCCGCGTTGCGGATGCCCTGGAGCAGGATCGCGCCCATGCCACCGGCGGCCGAGGTGACCACGACGATGTCGTCGGGAGTGATCTGGGCGGCCTCGAGCACCGCGGCCGAGGTGCGGCCGGTGCCGATCGCAGCCACGGCCTCGGCCGACTCCAGCCCGTCGGGACGTCGGTAGAGCTGCGTCTCGTCGGCGACCGCGAGCTCGGCGTAGCCGCCGCTGCTTCCCGGACCGAGATGCGCGACGACCGTCGCGCCCCGCCAGGTCTCGTCGACGCCCTCACCGAGCTCGTCGACCACGCCCGCCACCTCGCGGCCGGGAGTCATCGGGAGCTCCGGTCGCGGCATCGTCGGCGGCAGGTCGCCCGCTCTGATCGAGGTGTCGAGACGGTGGATGCCCGCGGCCTCCACCCTGATGCGTACCTGGCCCGGGCCTGGTGTCGGGTCGGGCACCTCCTCGAGTCGCAGGACCTCCGGGCCGCCGAACTCGTGCTGTCTGATCGCTCGCATGACTCGAGTCAACATGCTCAAGTTGACTTGAGGTCAAGGGCTTTCCAGACCGTCAGGCGAGCTCCGGGATCGGCCGCAGAACCGCGGCGACATCCCGCGCCAGACGTACGCGACGGAGCAGCTCCTCCGCGTCCGGCTCCACGTCGGTGGTGACCGTGATGGCGTCGTCGCGGGCCACCACCCACAGCCGCTCGTCGACGACATGGCTGGCGAACCGGGACAGCGAGCGCGCATGCTCCTCGTCGGCGGCGATGACGGCACCGTCGGGGGTGGTCACATTGGTCTTGGCGCGGAACTCCGGCGGGAAGAAGATCGGCGTGGGCACCCGGCCGGTGCCGGTGTTGCCCGAGCCCGGTGAGAGGCCGATCATCGCGGCCGTCTTCGGCAGGTGGGCGGGGACCCGCACCACCACCCAGCGCGCCGGACGCCAGGGGCCCTTCCCGGGGGACGCCTTGCCGTGCCAGTACTCGACCAGGATCCCGTCGCAGGTGCCGTCGACGACGAGGTCGCAGCGCTCGGCGCGTACGTCCGGCCCCAGCACCTCCCACCGCACCGGCCGCTGCGCGGCGGCCTTGCCGGTCACCACGTGCCAGCCGAACGTCTGCGCCGCTCGGGACACGCTGTCCCGCCGCTCCTTCGTCAGCCGGGCGACAGACGCTCGCGGCGCCTGGGACGGCGTCGCGAGCGGTCTCTCTGAGTAGACCCCCCTCGGCATGCGCCCCATCGTAGGCTCACGGACCCCGGGATTTCGGGAAGGCGAAACCGAATTTCGTACGCCACGCGGTTTGATGGGTGCGTGCTGTTCCCCAACGCCGACCTCGAACGTATCCGCACCGGCGAGGTCGACCTCGCCTTCCGCCGCTGGAAACGTCCGATGCATGTCGCCGGCGGCCGCCAGCGCACCCGGATGGGCGTGGTCGAGTTCGTCTCCGTCTCGCCCGTGTCCCGCGACACGCTGACCGACGAGGACGCTCGCCGGGCGGGCACGACGCTGGGAGACCTGCTCGCCTTCCTGTCCCGCAAGGAAGGCGAGGTCTACCGGATCGAGATGCGCTACGCCGGCGAGGACGAGCGGGTCGCGCTGCGCACCAAGCGCCCGGGAAAGACCGAGACCGCCGCGCTGGTCGCCAAGCTGGCCGACATGGACCGGCGCAGCCGCCGTGGCCCGTGGACGCGGGAACACCTGGAGCTCATCGAGGCTCGGCCCGGCGAGCTGGCCGAGACCATCGCGGCCTCGATCGGACGGGAGAAGAAGCCGTTCAAGGCCGACATCCGGCGGCTCAAGGAGCTCGGCCTCACCGAGTCCCTCCCCGTCGGCTACCGCCTCTCACCGCGTGGGCGGGCGGTCCTCCGGGCGCTGCGGTCGTGACCCTCCATCAAGGTATGCAGAGAAAAGACCACATCCCCAGCGGAGCTCCGCTGGGGATGTGTGCCTTCGTCTGCATACCTTGACGGAGGAACGCGCCCGATCAGCCCATGTCGGTCGCGAACAGGTCGTCCTCGGTCTCGCGCCGGACGATCACCCGGGACTCGCCGTCGCGGACCGCGACGACCGGCGGACGCAGGGCGTGGTTGTAGTTGGAGGCCATCGAGCGCCCGTAGGCACCGGTGCCCGGGACCGCGATCAGGTCGCCGGGGGCGATGTCGGCAGGCAGGAACTCGTGCTTGACCACGATGTCGCCGGCCTCGCAGTGCTTGCCGACGACGCGGCCGAGCACGGGCCCGGCGGACGAGGACCGGCCGGCGAGGGTGGCGGAGTAGTCGGCGTCGTAGAGAGCCGTACGGATGTTGTCGCTCATCCCGCCGTCGACGCTCACATAGGTGCGGGTGACGCCGCCGTCGAGGGCGACCTCCTTGACCGTGCCGACCGTGTAGACGGTGCACATCGAAGGACCCACGATGGCGCGGCCTGGCTCGATCGAGAGGTGCGGCACCGCGAGTCCGAAGCCACGGCACTCGTGCTCGACGATCGCGGTGAGCTCCTCGGCCAGCGCCTTGGGCGTCGAGGGGTCGTCCTGGGTGGTGTAGGCGATGCCGAATCCACCACCGAGATCCATCTCGGGAAGCTCGGTGCCGAGCTCGTCCCGGATCCTCGCCTGCAGCGCCAGCACCCGTCGGGTGGCCACCTCGAAGCCGGAGGATTCGAAGATCTGGGACCCGATGTGGGAGTGGAGCCCGCGCATCTCGACGTTCGGGGCATCCAGCAGCCGGCGTACGGCCTCGAAGGCGTCGCCGGAGGAGATCGAGAAGCCGAACTTCTGGTCCTCGTGGGCGGTGGCGATGTATTCGTGGGTGTGGGCCTCGACGCCGGCGGTCACCCGCACCATCACCCGGGCGGTGACGCCGGTCTCGGCGGCGATCGCGGCGACCCGCTCGACCTCGGCGAAGGAGTCGACGATGATCCGTCCGACGCCCGCGACGATCGCCCGGCGCAGCTCCATCGGGGTCTTGTTGTTGCCGTGGTAGCCGATCCTCGCCGGGTCGACCTCGGCGCGCAGCGCGACCGAGAGCTCACCGTTGGAGCAGACGTCGAGGCAGAGCCCCTCCTGTGCCACCCAGCGCGCCACCTCGGTGCACAGGAACGCCTTGCCGGCGTAGTAGACGTCGTAGCCGGTGAAGGCGTCACGGAACGCGCGGGCGCGCTCGCGGAAGTCGGCCTCGTCCAGGACGTACGCAGGGGTGTTGATGTTCGCGACCAGGTCGGGCACCGCGACGCCCCCGACGGTGAGGACACCGTCGGTCTTCTCGGCCGTCGCCGACCACAGCGCGGGCACGAGGGCGTTGACGTCGTCGGGGGTCTTCAGCCACACCGGGGAGGTGCCGGTGAACGAGCCCGGCGATGCGTGGGACGTCATCACATACGCTCCGGGGCCGAGACGCCGAGCAGACCGAGGCCGTTGGCGAAGACGGTGCGGGCGGCGGAGACGAGCGCCAGCCGGGCCAGGTTGACGGGCGCGACCGGCTCGTCGCCCTTGGGCAGCATGCGGCAGTCGTCATCGTCGTACCAACGGTGGAAGATCCCCGCGGTGTCCTCGAGGTAGCGGGCGACGCGGTGCGGCTCGCGCAGCTCGGCGGCGGTCGCGACCACGCGCGGCAGCTCGGCCAGGGCGCGCAGCAGCTCGCCCTCGCGCTCGTGGGTGAGTAGCGAGGGGTCGAAGGTGTCGAGGTCGATCGCCATGCCGAGGTCGGCGGCGTTGGCCATCATCCGGCAGGTGCGCGCGTGGACGTACTGCACGTAGTAGACCGGGTTGGCGCTGTCGGCCTTGGCCCACAGGTCGAGGTCGATGTCGATGTTGGAGTCGCTGGAGTAGCGCGCCAGCGCGTAGCGGGCCGCGTCCACCCCGATCGCCTCGACGATGTCGTCGATGGTGACCACGGTGCCGGCACGCTTCGACATCCGCATCGGCTGGCCGTCCTTGAGGAGGTTGACCATCTGGCCGATCAGGATCTCGAGGTTCTCGTGGGGCGTGTCGCCGAAGGCGGCGCACATCGCCATCATCCGGCCGACGTAGCCGTGGTGGTCGGCCCCCAGCATGATGAAGCACCGGTCGAAGCCGCGCTCGCGCTTGTCGAGGTAGTAGGCGAGATCGCCGGAGAAGTAGGCCCCGTTGCCGTCGGCCTTGATGACGACGCGGTCCTTGTCGTCACCGAACTTCTCGGTCGCCAGCCAGATCGCGCCGTCCTTCTCGTAGACGTTGCCGAGCTCGCGGAGCTTCTCGATGGCGCGCTCCACGGCTCCGGACTTGTGGAGGTTGTCCTCGTGGAAGTAGACGTCGAAGTCGACGTTGAAGTCGTGCAGGCTCTGCTTGATCTCGGCGAACATCAGCTCCACGCCGATCGACCGGAAGACCTCCTGCGGGTCGTCGCTCTCGAGCGCGTTCGGCTCCTTGGCGAGGACCTGCTTGGCGATCTCCTCGATGTACGCCCCGCCGTAGCCGTCCTCCGGGACCGGCTGGCCCTGGGCCCAGGCCAGGAGCGAGCGCGCGAAGCGGTCGATCTGGCCGCCGTGGTCGTTGAAGTAGTACTCCCGGGTGACCTCCGCGCCGGACGCCTCCAGGACACGACCGAGCGCGTCCCCGACCGCGGCCCAGCGGACACCACCGAGGTGCAGCGGGCCGGTCGGGTTGGCGGAGACGAACTCCAGGTTGATGTTGTGGCCCTTGAAGGCCTCGTTGTTGCCGTACGCAGCCCCGGCGGCGACGATCTCGCCCGCCACCTTGCCCTGGGCACCGGCCTCGACGGAGATGTTCAGGAAGCCCGGACCGGCGATCTCGACGTCCGCGATCCCGTCTGTCGCCTTCAGCTTCTCCGCGACCTGCTCGCCCAGCGCACGCGGGTTCATCCCGGCCTTCTTGGCCAGCTGCAGCGCCACGTTGGTGGCGTAGTCGCCGTGGCCCTTCTGCCGGGGTCGCTCCACCGTGACAGTGCTCGGAACGCCGTCGGGAAGGGTGATCGCACCCTCATCGACGAGCGCGGTGAGGACATCGACGACCGCGGTGGAAAGCTGCTCAGGAGTCACGAGGTCCAGCGTATAAGCGCCAGTCGGTTTCACCGTTATCCGTCCCAGCCTGTAGGGTTCCATTCGCACTGCTCGAGCAGTGCATCGCCTCCGTAGCTCAGGGGATAGAGCGCCGGTTTCCGGTACCGTAGGCCGCAGGTTCGATTCCTGCCGGGGGCACAGATGAGACCGCTGGGTGACCAGCGGTTTCTCTCGTTCTCGACCGAAAACCGGCAGCGGACGAGGCCGCCGGCATGCCAGTCTGTGGCCAGCATGGACAACACAGACGTACGCCGCTCCAAGCGGCTCTCACAGGTGCTGAGGCACCGCCCCGAGTCGGTGGGCATCGAGCTGGACCCACGCGGCTGGGTCGATCTGCCCTCCCTCCTCGACGCTCTCGCCGCCCACGGCTTCCCGATGACTCGCGATGACATCGATCGAGTCGTACGCGGCAACGACAAGCAGCGCTTCGAGGTCGACGCAACCCTCGACCGGATCCGGGCGAGGCAAGGACACACCGTCGAGGTGGACCTGGACCTCACTCCCTCCGAACCGCCGGCAGTGCTCTTCCACGGCACACCACGCGCCAACATCGAGTCGATCCTCGCCTCCGGCCTCGACCGGCGCCGGCGCCATCACGTCCACCTCTCTCCCGACCGCGAGACCGCCGAGCGCGTCGGTGCCCGCCGCGGCGACTTCGTCGTCCTCCACGTCGACGCGGCCACGATGCATGCCGACGGGCTCACCTTCTGGCGCACCGACAACAACGTCTGGCTGACGGACGCAGTCCCACCGCACAGATTGACCCTCGATGGCTGACGCACCGATCGGCCATGTGCTCTTCGACGCCGACGGCGTCCTCCAGCATCTCCCCGGAGGTTGGTACGCCGCGGCGGAACCATTCCTCGGCGAGAGCTCGGAGAGCTTCCTCCGAGCCGCCTGGGCGTTGGAGCTGCCCCTGCTCACCGGCGGTGATGTCGACTTCCTGGCGGCGCTGGAGGGCTTGCTCGTGGAGCACGAGTCGTCGGCTTCCGCCGCGGAGGTCTACGCCGCGGTGTGGAGCTCGGCCGAGACGGTCGTGGCGACGGCCGATGTCGTACACCGCCTCCGGGCCGCCGGCTATGGCGTGCACCTCGGCACGAACCAGGCCCCACACCGGAGCAACTTCATGCGCGCCACCCTCGGCTACGACGACCTCTTCGACGTGAGCTGCTACTCCTACGAGCTCGGTGTGGCCAAGCCCGATCCGGCCTTCTTCCACCGAGCGGCCGACTGCATCGGAGCCGGGCCGGGTGAGATCCTGTTCATCGACGACAGCGCCAAGAACGTCGAGTCCGCTCGATCGACAGGCATGCCGGCGATCCACTGGACCTTCGACGTCGGCGACGAGCTCGCGACATCCGGAAACGCGGCGCCGGCCGAGCACACCGGGCACGCCGCCCTCATCGAGCAGCTGGACGCTCATGGAGTTCGCCTCTGATCCGACTTCGTACGTCGAGGATCGGTTCGACAGCGAGGACGGCGGCGACAGCAAGTACGGCAGCGATCGTCAGTCCGGCCTCGCCGGCTTGGGCGACGGCGACGACGGCGGCTGCGGCCACGACGTACGGGCGCAGGAAGGTGCAGGGGCCGAGGATCATCGCGGAAGCGAGGTATCTCAGCTCCCAGCGCAATATTCCGTACGCCGCCAGCGTGAGCAGCACCACAGCCGCAAAAGGGGCGATGAACAGCAAGAACACGCCAGCCGCCGCGGCGTATCCATCGACACCCTGACCGCGGATGCGGAGATCGAGCCCGAGAACGACGAGGGCCGGGAACGCCAGAAGGACGAAGACGACGGCGCCGCGGAGCATGCCGTCGCGGTCCTCGACCGAGTGATCGACCAGGCCGCTGCGTCCCTGCGCGGACCGGAACCCGCTGAAGGCGGCGTCGAGGAGGCCGAGCAGAACGAGGATCACCAGGCTCATCGGCGCACCCCGACGAGCGGACGGAGTACGTCAAGCGCCTTCGGATGCCAGCGCGAGCCTTCGCGCACCTCGATGGCGTAGTCGGGCGCACCACGGCCTGCAGCCGCCAGCAGCGTCTCGGCCGGATGGGCCCGGCGTGCCGACATCACCCCGTCGTGACGGGAGACGGCCTCACGCATCCGCGCCTGATGGAATATCCAGGCACCCATCGTCGACCACAGGCACGGCGCGATGTCCCAGTGCGCGAACGCCGCGACCCCCAGCCGCGCCTGGGCGGCGAAGAACCCGTCCAGCTCCTCCGGTGCGAGGTGGTGCATGAGTCCGCTGGAAACGACCACGGTCCGGGCTCCGTCATCGATGATGACGCCCGGCTCGAACGCGTCACCAGATACGAACCGGCAGTCCAGTCCCTCGCTTGCGGCCAGTCGCGCGGCCTCGGAGACGAGCACGGTATTGAGGTCGACCCCGACCAGCTCGACGCACGGCGGGAGCTCCTCGCGAGCCGCGATCGACCGCAGCACATGCCCGAGCCCACAGCCGACGTCGACCACCCGTACCGGTTCGTCACCGGCAGGAAGCAACGTGCGCACCACCGACGCCACCCGGCGGCCAAGCTGCAGCTCCTCCCCCAGCCGCTGGAGTTCACGATGAATCCGCAGCCCGAGCGCGTCGGTCGCGTCCGCGTCGAGGAAACCGTCCCGCTCAGGCAGCAGGGAAACCGTCCGCGCTGCTCGCGACTGGCCACGGGATCGCAGCAGCGCGACCGCCTCCGCCCGAACCACCGGCTCGCCTGAATCCGACCAGAGCAGGTCGGTGATCTCCAACGGTCCCTCGCGCATGGCAGAAGTGAACCCCATGCGGGACTCTGACGCGGGTCAGACGCCCTCGGCGAGGGTGTGGGCGACGAGGGCGTTGGCGTGACCGTGGCCGAGGGCGTACTCGGTCTTCAGCATGCCGACGAGCTCCATGTGCTTGGTGATCCCGCTGTCGCGGATGATCTGCTGCCACTCCGCGATCGGGCGGCCGTACTTCTTCTCGATGGACGGGAAGTAGGCGGCGGGGCCCTTCACCTGGTCGGTCATCTCTGGTCTCCTTGGGTAAAACGTGGCGACGATCGCCACACGCCTACGCGTCGAACCGAGCATGACCGCTTCGACACGGACCACAACAGAAATTCGGGAGACCCACGTGACCAGCTATCCCCCAGCCCCTTGGCACATGCACGGATCGATGTGGCTCTCGGTCTACCGGCTCGCCCACGACGTCGACGAGCAGCACCCGAAGGGGATCTACGCCGTCGCCCTGGTCGACTACACCGACCCGAGCCCGCTGACCTACCACGAGCTCCTCTCCGCCCGGGTGATCACCGCGTCCAACGGGAAGAAGGCGGTGAGCGTCGTCGACATCTGGGTGGACTCCCCCGACTCCATGGCCGGCGGGCGTACGTTGTGGGCGATCCCGAAGGGGCTGGCCAAGTTCAGCGGAGGGTCGTCCACCAAGGGACCGCTGGCCACCCACACCTGGGAGGCGAGCTCCGACGACGGTCCGATCGCAACGGCGAAGTTCAACGATGTCACCCAGCTCGCCCCGCGCGTGCCGATGCAGGGCAACGTCGAGCAGCCGGGCATCGAGGAGCACCCCGACACCGCCTGGCTCACCATGAAGGGCCGCGCCAAGCTCCTGCCCGCGCGCGGCACCTGGGCCTTCGACCCCGACGGCCCGCTCGCCTACCTCCGCGACGCCACCAAGCTCGGCTCCTTCCGCGGCAAGGGTTTCGAGATCGACTTCGGCTGACCAGGAGTGTCGGTGGTCGCTAGTAGCGTCGATGGGCATGAATGCACTCCACATCGACTACCTCGAGCTCGCGGTCACCGACCTCCCCAGCTCCCGCACCTTCTACGAGTCCGCCTTCGGCTGGTCCTTCAACGACTACGGCGGGATGTACGCCGGGATCGTCGGGCCCGACGGCAAGGACGAGAACGGCGGGATGTACGCCTCCGAGACCCCAGTCGTCCCGCTCCCGTTGATCCGCACGGCCGACCTGGAGGCCGCGGTGGCGGCCGTCGAGAAGGCCGGCGGCACGATCACCGAAGCGCCCTACGACTACCCCGGCGGGCGTCGGTTCATCTTCACCGACCCGTCCGGGAATCGGCTCGGGGTCTACCAGCCCGCTGAGTAGCCCCGATATCTAAGGCTCGACCGGATTACCGGGAGCGCCCTAGACTCCGACCGCATGACCGACGCTACGCCGGCTCTGCTCGCGTATCTGTCCCGGTGGCTCGATGAGTCCCAGGGCGATCGCGACGCGGAAGCCGTTCTCTGGGGGAGAGTCGCGAAGGTGAGCGAAGAGGCAGGCGAAGCCATCGCCACACTCATCGGAGCCACCGGCCAGAATCCCCGACTGAATCCATTCATGGGCAACACCCGCGGCTACGACGACGTCGTCGATGGGCTCCTCGATGTTGCGATGACCGCGGTCGAGCACATGACCGGCAACGACGCGAGGCCGCTCGGCCTCTTCCAGGAGAAGGTCGGCGCCGGCGCCGAACGCGCCGGCGCTCCGACCTAGGTCGAGTTCAGGACTTCCGCTTCGCGGCCTTCCGCTGAGCGCGAAGCCTGCGTTCCTCGGCGTACATCGCCTCGGCCTCCTCGAGCGTGGGGGCCGAGCCGCCGTACGCCTTCGGCAGCCACCACGAACCCGGGGGCTGCTCCTCGGCGGGGTGCGCCTTGATCAGCCGGTCGAGCATGGCCTCCATCTGCGCCTTGAGCGCATCGGTCTCGGCGGCCGGGTCCTCCCCGGTCACCGGCAGCGGCGGGCCGATCTCGATCCCGATCGTCTTGTGACGCGACAGGTCGACCTTCTGACCCTTGGTCATGATCCGCTGGGTGCCCCACAGCACGACGGGGATCAGCGGCACCCCGGCGTCGGCGGCGATGCGTACGGTGCCGGTCTTGAGGTCCTTGATCAGGAACGAGCGCGAGATCGTGGCCTCAGGGAAGATCCCGACGACCTCACCGTTCTGGAGGTACTCGACGGCCTTCTTCATCCCGGCCGCGCCGTAGCTGCGGTCGATCGGGATGTGGTGGAACGAGCGCATCACCGGGCCGCCGACGGGGTGGTCGAAGACCTCCTTCTTGGCGATGAACCGGGTCAGCCGGCCGCGCTCGGCCCCGGGGAACCCGGCCATGACGTAGTCGACGAAGGAGAGGTGGTTGACCGCCAGCAGGGCACCACCCGACTCGGGGATGTGCTCCGCGCCGGTCATGTTGATCTTGATGTCGCCGAGCTTGAACCAGGTGCGAGCCGCGGCGATCGTGACCGGATAGCTGATGTCCATGGCCGAATCGTGTCACGTCGGCATGAACGTCGCCCGACTAGCCTCGCCCACGTGAACGAGCGTCAGCGAGTGAACCGGCCAGACAACACGCCGCCGCATCCGTATTCTCGCCCCTCCTCGACGGAGGCGGCGGCGTGAGCACGCTTTACGTGACGACGACCGACGGGCTCCGGCTGGCCCTCACCGACTTCGGGTCTCCCGGCGACACCCGCCCGACGCTGGTCTGCGTCCACGGCTACCCCGACAACGCCAGCGCCTGGCTCCCGTTGGTGAGGATCCTCGGCAGCGAGCTGCGGATCGTGACCTACGACGTACGCGGCCACGGCAGCTCACAGGCACCTGCCAAGCGCGAGGGCTACCTGATCGAGCAGCTCAACGCGGATCTGCAGTCCGTCATCGACGCGGTCAGCCCGTCGGCGCCGGTGCATCTGCTCGCCCACGACTGGGGCTCGACCCAGACCTGGGAGGCGGTCGCCGGCAACGTGCCGTCCGAGCGGATCGCGTCGTTCACCTCGATCTCGGGACCGAGCCTCGACCAGACCGGGGCCTGGCTGCGTACGCCGGCACGGACCGCCCGCGGCGTCCTCGAACGTCTCAAGCAGGGTGCCGAGTCGACCTACATCGGCTTCTTCCAGGCACCGTTGCTCCCCGAGCTCGCCTGGCGCTCGGGGTTCCTGGACCGGATCGTCGGCGGCTCGGCCGTCGACCGCACCCAGGCCGACCGGATCAACGGCCTCGAGCTCTACCGCGCCAACGCGATCGCCCGGATGGGACACCCTCAGCCACGGCCGGTCACCGTCCCGGTCCAGGTCATCGCCCTGACCGGTGACGTATATGTCAGCCGGGCGCTGGCGACCGAGGCCCCGCAGCCGTACGTCGCGGACCTGACGATCCGCGAGGTCGCCGGCTCACACTGGGTGGTCGCCGATCATCCCGAGCGGATCGCTCCGCTGGTGCGCGACTTCGTCGCCGCGCATGAATGACCTCAGCCGCGGCAGCCGCGGTTGAGCCGGCCGTCGTTGCGCGCGTCGTTGCCCATCGCCCGGGCCGCCCCGACGTTGGGGAAGACGACGCTGGCAGCGCCGGCGTTGCCGATCCCGCCGTGGACGACGCAGGTGCGGATCTTGCCCGGGTTGATCGCCGCGACGGCATTGGCGAGCTGGTAGAGGTCGCGACCGGAGAGGCCGGTGGTGTGCATCTTCTTCATCACCAGCGAGACGCCCTTGGCCTTGAAGCCGATGTCGTACTGCCGAGCGACGATCTTGCGGTGGATGCCGCGGATCACCCGGGACTGGTTGGCCGAGCGGTCGAAGTCACCGCCGGGCAGCGTCTTGCGGGCCCGCGCGAAGTCGACCGAGTGCGGGCCGCTGATGTGGATCCGGCCCTTCTTGAAGCCGTAGGGCGCGACGTACGGATCGCTGAAGGCACGCGGGTTGTCGACGTCGACGCCGCCGATCCCGATCACCATGTCGCTCATGCCGGAGAAGGAGGTGACGAAGACGTACTGCGGCTGCACGCCGACCAGGTTGCCGACGGCGCGGCCCATCAGCTTCGGGCCGCCGTAGAGCAGCGCCGAGTTGATCTTGTCGCGCCCGTGGCCGGGGATGTTGACGTAGGAGTCGCGCGGGATGCTGATGTCGGTCGCATAGCCGGAGGACGGGTTGAAGCCGATCAGGTGCAGCGCGTCGCCGCGGGTGCGGGTGACCTTCTGGCCGGGGCGGGCGTCGGAGCCGACGGCGAGGACCCAGATCGTGCCGCCCTTGCGGGTGTACTTGGCGACGTCGAGACCCTTGGCCCACTTGGTCGCGATCAGCTCCGCGCGCGGCTCGGCGACCTCGGCGTCAGGCACCAGGACCGCGGTCAGCGCGAGGACGACACCCAGCGCGAGCGTGGTCAGGAGGCGGCGGCGTACGAGCGTCGTCATGCGGTTCATGACTTGTCTCCCGAGGGGCTGGACGAGGCGGAGGGCGCCGAGGACGGGTCCAGCGCCAGCTTCTCCTCGCGGGTGATGTTGAAGCCGAAGACGGCCCAGGAGGTCTTGGTCGGCACCATGTCCAGGGTGCCGCGGACGGTCTGGCGTGACGCCCGGTCACCCGTGGTGTCGTAGACCAGCCGCACTCGTGCGACCGCCCCGACCGGGTAGTTGTTGTTGGCCAGCAGATCGACGTGGACGTCGCTGGCGACCACCTCGACCCCGTCGATCTGAGGAGCGATCGTGGCGTTGCTCATCAGGCTCATCTGCTTGCCGGCCCGGGCGATCGCGCCCTTGGAGAAGCCCGGAAAGGACTTCGCGTTGAAGGTGGAGGTCTCGCGCGGGTAGTCACCCCCGACGTACGCCGCCTGCAGCCACCGATCGACGACCTTGGCCACGTTGGTGGAGACCGCCTGGTGCCGGCTCTTGGGGAACTTGCCCTGCACGTGGACGAGCTTCGCGGCCGACTTCACCGTGGCCGCCGGGGTCGGCGACGGGGACGGCGAGGCGGCCTTCTTGTCGGGCTCGCCACCGCATCCGGTGAGTGCCAAGGTGCTGCTCAGGGCCGCCGCCGTGAGTGCCGTTGCGACGCGCGAAAGGCGCCTCGTACTGCTGCTCGTCATGTGGGGAATCCGCCTCATAGACCTGCTCCGGGACCGGGCCACTGTACGCACACCGACCCGGGTTGCGCGTACACCCGGTCGGTAACGCAAGATGTGGGACGGATTACATCCTGTCCACAGGGAGAACCTGCATCGGGCATTTGCGTGTTCGTGGGGATAGCCTTGCCCGTGGGCAACCCATTTCTTACAGTGCGAAAATTCGGAAGAGGCGAATCAAGCCGTGTCCTCAGGCACCCCGTCCCCCAACACTGCCGACATCCCAGCGGAATTCGGCGCCAACGAGTGGCTGGTCGAGGAGATGTACGACCAGTACACGAAGGATCCCAGCAGTGTTGACCCCGTGTGGGTGAAGTTCTTCGAGACCAACGGACAGCCTGGCGCGTCGCCGAACGGCGCCGCTGCCCCGGCGACGCCCGCCGCCGCCCCCGCAGCCAAGGCTCCGGTCTCCCCCGCGCCGGCCACCGCGCCCGCGCCGACCACCCCCGCCTCCGCTGAGGCGCCGGCCGCCAAGGCGGCTCCGGCCCCCAAGGCGAAGCCGCGCCCTGCCGCGCAGGCCGCCGAGCCGGCCAAGGGCACCGCGACGCCCACCCCCAAGGACGCCCCGAAGCCGACCGCCGTCGCCGTCACCGACGAGCCGACCTACACCACGCTGCGCGGCATCCCCGCCGCCACCGCCAAGAACATGGACGTGTCGCTCTCGGTGCCGACCGCGACCTCCGTGCGCAACATGCCGGTCAAGCTGCTGTGGGACAACCGCACGGTCATCAACAACCACCTCAAGCGCGCTCGCGGTGGCAAGGTCTCCTTCACCCACCTCATCGGCTACGCCATCATCAAGGCGATCAAGGCGATGCCGGCGATGAACAACACCTACGCCGAGGTCGACGGCAAGCCGACCCAGGTGACTCCGCCGCACATCAACCTCGGTCTGGCCATCGACCAGCAGAAGAAGGACGGCACCCGCCAGCTCGTCGCGCCCTCCATCAAGGGCTGCGAGCTGATGGACTTCGCCGGCTTCTGGACGGCGTACGAGGACATCGTCCGCAAGGCCAAGGACAACAAGCTGTCCATGGCCGACTACTCCGGCACCACGGTCAGCCTGACCAACGTCGGCGGCATCGGCACCAACAACTCGGTGCCGCGGCTGATGCAGGGCCAGGCCGCGATCATCGGCGTCGGCTCGATGGACTACCCGCCCGAGTTCCAGGGCGCCTCCCCCTCGAAGCTCGCCCAGAACGCGGTCTCGCGGATCATGACGATGACCTCGACGTACGACCACCGGGTCATCCAGGGCGCCCAGTCCGGCGAGTTCCTGGCCACCGTCCACCGGCTCCTGCTCGGTGAGAACGACTTCTACGACGAGATCTTCGCGTCGCTGCGGATCCCCTACGAGCCGATCCGCTGGAACCAGGACATCGACACCACCCACGACGACCAGATCTCCAAGCAGGTCAAGGTCGGCGAGATCATCCATGCCCACCGCGTGCGTGGTCACATGATGGCCGACACCGACCCGCTGGAGTACAAGCAGCGTTCGCACCCCGACCTGCAGATCGAGTCGCACGGGCTGACCCTGTGGGACCTCGACCGCGAGTTCCCGGTCGGCTCCTTCGCCGGCGGCCGCAAGCCGTTCATGAAGCTGCGCGAGATCCTCGGTGTGCTGCGTGACTCCTACGTGCGCACGACCGGCATCGAGTACATGCACATCCAGGACCCCGAGCAGCGCCGGTGGATCCAGGACCGCGTCGAGCGGCCCTACGACAAGACCCCACGCCAGGAGCAGCTCCGGATCCTGTCGAAGCTCAACGAGGCCGAGGCCTTCGAGACCTTCCTCCAGACGAAGTTCGTCGGTCAGAAGCGGTTCTCCCTCGAGGGTGGCGAGACCGCGATCCCGGTCATCGACGAGGTCTGCGAGGCCGCTGCCGAGGCCGGTCTGGACGAGGTCACGATCGGTATGGCCCACCGCGGCCGCCTCAACGTGCTCGCCAACATCGTCGGCAAGTCCTACAACCAGATCTTCCGCGAGTTCGAGGGCAACATCGACCCGCGTACGGTCCAGGGCTCCGGCGACGTGAAGTACCACCTCGGTGCCGAGGGCGAGTTCCTCTCCGACCTGGGCGACACGATCAAGGTCTCCGTCGCCGCCAACCCGTCCCACCTCGAGACCGTCGACCCGGTTCTGGAGGGCATCGCCCGCGCCAAGCAGGACGTGCTCGACCAGGGCGCGGTCTTCCCGGTCCTGCCGCTGCTGGTCCACGGTGACGCCGCGTTCGCCGGCCAGGGTGTGGTCGCGGAGACGCTCAACCTGTCCCAGCTGCGTGGCTACCGCACCGGTGGCACCGTCCACCTGGTCATCAACAACCAGGTCGGGTTCACCACCTCGCCGGGCTCCTCGCGCTCCTCGCTCTACGCCACCGATGTCGCGCGGATGGTCCAGGCGCCGATCTTCCACGTGAACGGCGACGACCCGGAGGCCTGCGTGCGCGTCGCGCGGCTCGCCTTCGAGTACCGCCAGGCGTTCAACAAGGACGTCGTCATCGACCTCATCTGCTACCGCCGCCGCGGTCACAACGAGGGCGACGACCCGTCGTTCACCCAGCCGATGATGTACGACCTGATCGAGCAGAAGCGCTCGGTCCGCAAGCTCTACACCGAGTCGCTGATCGGTCGTGGTGACATCACGATCGAAGAGGCGGAGCAGGTGCTGGCCGCCTACCAGGCTCGCCTGGAGCAGGTCTTCACCGAGGTGCGCGAGGCCGACAAGATGCCGCAGGCCTGGGAGACCGTCCCGGACTACCCCGAGAAGCCTGCCGGCGAGACCGTCACCGCGATCACCAACGATGTGCTGAAGCGGATCGCGGATGCGTACGTCACCCCGCCGGAGGGCTTCACGGTCCACCCGAAGGTGATGCCGCAGCTGCAGCGTCGCGCGACCCAGATCACCGACGGTGGCATCGACTGGGGCACGGGCGAGACGCTGGCGTTCGGGTCGCTGCTGATGGACGGGCGCCCGGTGCGCCTGGCCGGCCAGGACTCGCGTCGCGGCACCTTCGTGCAGCGCTTCGCGACCATGATCGACCGCAAGAACGCCGACGAGTGGACGCCGCTGAACAACCTCACCGAGGACCAGGCGAAGTTCTACGTCTACGACTCGCTGCTCTCCGAGTACGCCGCCCTCGGCTTCGAGTACGGCTACTCCGTCGCGCGGCCGGACTCGCTGGTCCTGTGGGAGGCGCAGTTCGGTGACTTCGTCAACGGCGCCCAGTCGGTGATCGACGAGTACATCTCCGCAGGCAAGACCAAGTGGGGCCAGGACTCCGGTGTCGTGCTGCTGCTGCCGCACGGCTACGAGGGCCAGGGTGCCGACCACTCCTCGGCGCGCATCGAGCGGTTCCTCACGCTGTGCGCCGACGAGGCCATGGTCGTGGCGCAGCCGTCCTCGCCGGCGTCGTACTTCCACCTGCTTCGTACGCACACCCTCGGTGCCGAGCACCGGCCGCTGATCGTCTTCACCCCGAAGTCGATGCTGCGCCGCAAGGAGGCCGCCTCCCAGCCGGCCGACTTCACCTCGGGTTCGTTCCAGCCGGTCATCCCCGACACCGAGGCGGACGCCGCGAAGGTCAGCACCGTCCTGCTGGTCTCCGGCCGCCTCACCTGGGACCTCACGGTCGAGCGTAAGAAGCGGGGCCGCGACGACGTCGCGATCGTCCGCGTCGAGCAGCTCTACCCGTGGCCGACCGAGGAGCTGGCCACCGAGCTCGCGAAGTACCCCAACGCCAAGGTCAAGTGGGTCCAGGACGAGCCCTTCAACCAGGGTCCGTGGCCGAGCTACTACCTCAACGTGGTCCCCGAGCTGGGCCGCGAGGTCGAGCCGATCACCCGCACCGCCTCCTCCACCACCGCCGTCGGCACCATCAAGCGGCACACGGTCGAGCAGAAGGAGCTCATCGACCGCGCCTTCTCCTGATCGCCGGATCGAACCCAATGCCGAGTCGGCGCGTTCTAACGCGCCGACTCGGCGTGGTTTTGGTCCGCGCTTCGCGCGGTCACTCCCTCGCTCGGCGCGAGCTCCGGTCGTCTCAGACGGGGACCGGGACCGGCTCCTCGCTGAGCCCGACCTTGCGGTGCAGGCGGCGCAGCGGTCGCGGCGCCCACCAGGCCGCCTCCCCGAGCATCCGCATGGCTGCCGGGAGGAGGATGCCGCGGATCAGGACCGCGTCGATGAGGATCGCCAGCCCGACCCCGAGGCCGAAGAACTTCATGAAGCTGATGTCGCTGACCATGAACGCGAAGAAGCTGGTCGCGATCAGGGCGGCGGCCGTGGTGACGATCCGGCCGGTGTGGGCCAGCCCCTGCACGACCGCCTCGACGTTGCCGAGACCGCGTCGGCGCATCTCGGTGATCCGGCCGAGCACGAAGACCTCGTAGTCCATCGACAGCCCGAACGCGATCACCAGCAGCAGGACGACCATCGATACGTTCAGCGGCATCGCGGTGAAGCCGAGCAGATCGGCACCGAATCCCTCCTGGAAGATCAACACGGTCGTCCCGACCGTCGCGCCGAGACCGATGACGTTGAGCACCAGCGCCCGGAGCGGCTGCACCAGGCTGCCGGTGAACAGGAACAGGATCACCACCATCGCGATCACGAGCCCGCCGACGGCGTACGGGAGCTTGGCGCCGATCGCGTCGAGCGAGTCCAGCAGCTCCGCGGCGCCGCCACCGACGAGCGCGTCGGTCCCGGCTGGCGACGGGACGGCACGTACGTCACGGACCAGGTCACGCGCCTCCTCGGACTGACGGTCGAGCTGGTTGACGACGGCGAGCTCGTCCGCGCCGTCACCGGGCGGAAGTGCCGGTGTCTTCGAGGCGAGGGTGCCGTCGACGTACGTCCCGACGCGGGTGTCGACACGGTCGACGTCGTCGACCCGGGAGAGATCGGCGGCGTACGTCGCCAGGCTCTCGTCATCGAGGGTCGAGGTGGTCACGACGCGGATGGGGCTGGTGCCGTCGCCGTCGAACTCCTCGCGGAGCAGGTCGCCGGCCTGGCGGCTCCCCGCCGATGCCGGGAGGACGCGGTCGTCGGGGGTGCCGAACTCGATGCCGGCCAGCGGCGCGGCCATCGCGAGCAGGACGGCTACGACGGGGAGCGCGACCCACGGCCGCCTGGTGACGAAGCCGGCCAGCCGGGTCCATAACGGCGCGGCGCCGCCGCGGAGGCCGCGTACGCCTGGGACGCGGAGGGCGTCGATCCGGTCCCCCAGGAGGGTGATCGTGGCAGGGAGCAGCACGACCGCGACCACCGCCGTGATCACCATGACCCCGATGCCGGCGTACGCCGAGGAGCGCAGGAAGTAGAGCGGGAAGACGAGCAGCGAGGCCAGTGAGACCGCGACGGTGGTGGCGCTGAAGACGATCGTCCGACCGGCGGTCTCCACGGCGCGCACGACGGCGTCGGCGTGCTCCGATCCGGCGGCTCGTTCCTCGCGGACTCTCGCGACCATCAGCAGGCCGTAGTCCACGGCGAGGCCGAGCCCGAGGCCGGTCGTCAGGTTGAGGGCGTAGATGGAGACGTCGGTGAAGTTGCCGAGCACCGAGAGCTCAGCGAAGGTGCCGGCGATGGCGAACCCTCCGACTCCGATCGTGACGACGGCGGCGACGACGTTGCCGAAGGCGAGGACCAGCAGCGCGATCATCAGCGGGATCGCGATCGCCTCGGCAAGGCCGAGGTCGGCGCCGATCTGGCTGCCGACCTCCTCGAAGGTCGCGAGCTGGCCGCCGACGTGGACCGTCGTAGCGCCGTCGGCCGCGGTCTCGTCGGAGTAGCGGTCGATCACCGCGGCGGCATCCACCGTGTCCGGGTCCTTCGCGCCGACGGAGATCAGGCCGTGGGTGCCGTCGTCCGAGATCATGCCGGGCCCGGGGGCGTCGAGGTAGGAGACGACGTCGGTCAGGTCGTCGTCGGCTCGGAGGCGGTCGACGAGCGCCTGAGCGTCCTTCGCGGCGGTGCCCTCGGTCACCGCGCCGTCGGCGGCGCTGACGGTCAGGAGGAAGCCGGCCCCGTTGCCGAAACCCTCCTCCAGCGCGGTGGCCGCGAGGCTGCTCTCCGAGGCGGGGTCATCGAAGCCGGCGTCGTCGAGCTTGCCGAAGGCCGAGGTGGCCAGATAGATCGCGCCGAGGAGGGCGATCAGGCCGATCACCAGGACCCGGCGCGGATTTCGCACCACGAGGGTGCCGAGTCGGTGGAACACGATTCCTCCAGAATGAATGTGGGCAGGTGTAAACTTTGCAGGTGTTAACTTTCGCTTTGATGTGGGCAGGTGTCAACATGAATTCCGTGAAACCCTCAGAGAGCTCGGACGAGGGCGCCCGGCCCTACCACCACGGCGACCTGCGGAACGCGCTGGTCGATGCGGCCGCGACGCTTGCCGAGGAGTGCGGCCCCGACGCGGTGACCATCCGGGCCGCGGCCCGCGCGGTCGGCGTGACCCCGACCGCGACCTACCGCCACTTCGCCAACCAGGCCGACCTGCTCGTCGCCGCCAAGCACGAGGCCATGGACCGAC
This sequence comes from Nocardioides sp. NBC_00850, assembly GCF_045207335.1. Taxonomy (NCBI): domain Bacteria; kingdom Bacillati; phylum Actinomycetota; class Actinomycetes; order Propionibacteriales; family Nocardioidaceae; genus Nocardioides; species Nocardioides sp. NBC_00850. Next base: position 2,297,710 of record NZ_CP108845.1, on the reverse strand, counting down.
TGGCCGCGACGATCTTCGACCTCCTGGCCGCCGAGAAGCCGGCTCCGCATCCCGCCGAGGCCGCGGTACAGCGCCTCGCGGCGGCCGGGCGCGGCTACATCCGCTTCGCGCTCGCTCAGCCCGGCCTGTTCCGCACCGCCTTCCTCCGCCCGCACGACGGAGACCCACACCCGCCCGGGGAGATGTCCGCGATCCTCGCCGAAGCACCGCCCTACGCCTTCCTCACCACGGCCCTCGACGACCTCGTCGCGGCCGGCTGGCTGGCTCCGGAACTGCGCCCCGACGCCGAGACGGCTGCCTGGTCCGCCGTCCACGGCCTCGCGGTCCTGCTCATCGACGGGCCCTACCGCACCTGCCCCGACTCCGAGCGTGATCGGCTCATCAACGCCACCCTCGGCATGGTCGTACGCGGCCTCTCCGGAGGCCCGGCCTCCGACGCACCACTGAACGCAGAATGAAAGACTGACGCCATGTACTTCACCGACCGCGGCATCGAGGAGCTCGTCACCCGTCGGGGCGACGAGGAGGTCACCCTCGCCTGGCTGGCCGAGCAGCTCCAGGCCTTCGTCGACGTACACCCCGAGCACGAGACCGCCATCGAGCGCCTCGCCACGTGGCTGGCCCGCCTCGACGACCCCGAGGACTGACCCCCGCCGAGTCCGCAGTTGTGGCGGACGAGAAATCAGTTGTGGGCGACGAAACGATGGTTTCGTCGCCCACAACTGCGGATTCGGCCGGCAGAACTACCTATTCGGCGAGGTCTTTCTCGGCACGCTTGGCGGCGGCACGGAGCTCGAAGAGCTCGGTGGCGAGGCCACCGATGGCACCGGCCACGTCGCGTACGGCGCCGGTGATGATCATGGTGACCTGGCCGACGGTGGTCGCGGTGACCTCGACGGCGCTCTGCGCGACATCCTTGCGGATCTCGTTCTTGCTCAGCTCGGGCTCCATGACAACCCATTGTGGCTGGTCAGGCGTCATGCCGCGACCCCCTCCAGGGCGGGAACGCTCTCGACCGCGGCAGAAGTCGGCTTCTTACGGTCGGGGAGGGCGTACTTGCAGATCTTCTTGAAGACGCCCCAGAGCTGCTGGTGCAGCGGGCCGGTGTTGTAGGCGAGGCCGTAGCGCTCGCAGATCTCACGGACCTCCTCGGCGATCTCCGGGTAGCGGCGCGCCGGGAGGTCGGGGAAGAGGTGGTGCTCGATCTGGTGGGACAGGTTGCCGGACATGATGTGGAACGTGCGGCTACCGGTGATGTTGGCCGAGCCGAGGAGCTGGCGGTAGTACCAGTGACCCTGGGTCTCGTCCTCGCACTCCTCCTGCGAGAAGGAGGCGACGCCGGCCGGGAAGTGGCCGCAGAAGATGATGTTGAACGTCCACAGGTTGCGGATGATGTTGGCGGTGAAGTTCCCCGCGAAGGTCAGCGGCGCGAGCGGACCGGTGAGCAGCGGGAAGAGGACGTAGTCCTTGAGCGTCTGCTTCTTCACCTTGCGCCAGATCCGGGCGCCGATCTCCTTGTTCTCGGCCCAGGTCCGGCGACCGGCGACGAGCTCGTCGACCTCGAGGTCGTGCAGCGCCACGCCCCACTCGAAGAACGTCATCAGCAGGAACGCGTAGAGCGGATTGCCGAGGTAGTACGGGTGCCACTTCTGGTCCTCGTCCATCCGGAGGATGCCGTAGCCCACGTCGCGGTCCTTGCCCAGGATGTTCGTGAACGTGTGGTGCATGTAGTTGTGGCCGTACTTCCAGTTGTCGGCCGGCGCCATCGTGTCCCAGTCGAACATGCGCGAGTTGAGGTCAGGGTCGCCCATCCAGTCGTACTGGCCGTGCATGACGTTGTGCCCGATCTCCATGTTGTCGAGGATCTTGGAGATCGACAGACAGGCGACGGCCGGGACCCAGCCGATCACGGGCAGGTAGAAGAGCGCGCGGCCGGCGAGCTCGAAGGCGCGCTGCTTCTTGACGATGTCGTAGATGTACGCCGAGTCCTTCTCGCCCAGGTCGGCGACGATCCGCTGGCGGATGGCTTCCATCTCGGCGCCGAACGCTTCCAGCTCCGCGGGGCTCAGGCGGCGGTTACCGGTCTTCTCAACAGTGGTCATGGGGGTGTCTCCTTGAAGGAATCGTCAGAGGTCCACGGAGCAGTCGCCCTCGGGCGTGCTCACGCAGATCCGGATCTGTTCGTCGGGGAGCTCGGAGGTCTCGCCGGTCAGGACGTTGCGGACGCGTCCGGAGCTCTTGTTGGTCGTGCAGGAGAAGCAGATCCCCATCCGGCAGCCGGACTCGGGGGTCAGCCCCGCGGCCTCGGCCTGGTCGAGGATCGTGGCGCCGTCGTTGGCGACGGTCTTTCCGGTGCGCGCGAACTCCATCTCGCCGCCGGCCACGCCGGCGTTCTTGGGCGGCTTGAAGTACTCGACCCGGAGCGACTCGGTCCCGTCGTACGCAGCCTGAGCCGCCTCGATGAGCGACGCCGGCCCGCAGGCCCAGGCCGGCACCTCGCGGTAGCCCGGGACGAGCTTCTCCAGCAGCGCCGGGGAGAGGTAGGGCGCCCCGTCGGCGGTGTGGAGGATGTGCAGGTCGACGCCGTGGCCCTGGTGACGGATCTCCTCGAGCTCGTCGGCGAAGATCTGGCGGTCGGCGCTGGGCGCCCAGTGCAGGAAGGTGACCTTGCCCCGGTGCGTACGCCGCTGCAGGGAGCGCAGCATTGACATCACCGGAGTGATGCCGGAGCCCCCGGAGATGAGGAGGATGTGCTCGGGCACGCGGTCGGGGAGGACGAAGTCGCCCTCGGCCTGGGACAGGTGGACCAGGGTGCCGACGGTGGCCCGCTCAGTCAGGTACTTGGAGATGCTGTAGGGAGTCGCGTGCTCGTCGTCGTGGGCACGCACCGTGATGGTGAGCGGCTCACCCGGCTTCCCCTCGGTGTTGGAGACGGTGAAGACGCGGGTGGTGCGCCGACCCTCCCCCGTCTCGATGCCGACACTGACGTGCTGGCCGGCGCGGTGGCCGCGCCAGGTGGAGGTGGGCTGGAGCGTCACGGTCGCCACCCGGGGCGCGCCAGGCGCGCTCACCTCCGGGTGGATGTCGGTGATGCGGGCGCGCACCTCGTGCGCGGCCAGCATCGGGTTGATCTGGGTCAGGTAGCGGTCGATGCCGTGCGGTGAGGCGAGCGCCGCAACCGTGCGGGAGCGGAGGATCCGGCCGCCGAGGTCGAGTGCCATGTGTTTCGCCTTTCAGTGAACATCTGTACACCGACAACCATGGCGGGTCATCCCAGCACGCGTCAAGACACCGGGCGCGTGGCCCAGGTCACGGTGTACAGGTGTGCACCTGACGGTCCCCCGGCCGCTGCCCCTAGGATGGTCTGGTGATCGATACGGGTGCGGAGCCGGAGAGCCGTGCGGAGCGCAAGCTCCGGACCCGGCGAGCGATCCTGGACGCGACGCTGGAGCTGTGCACCGACAGCTCGCTGACGGCTCTCTCGCTACGCCAGGTCGCCAAGCAGGTCGGCATCGTGCCGACCGCGTTCTACCGCCACTTCGACTCCATCGAGTCGCTCGGGCTAGCGCTGGTCGAGGAGTCCTTCGACTCGCTGCGCGACCTCTTCCGAGACGTACGCCGCAACGCCCGGGCCGACCAGGACATCGTCGACGGCTCGATCGACGCCCTCGTCGACCACGTTCACCGGCGCCGCGACCACTTCGGCTTCATCGCCCGCGAGCGTGTCGCCGGGCCGCGTTCGGTGCGCGATGCCATTCGACGCGAGATCGAGCTCTGCGAGCGCGAGCTCGCCACCGATCTGGCGCTGATGACCGGCACCGACACCTGGACGGCCAAGGACCTGCACGTGCTCTCGTCGCTGTTCGTGACCGTCCTGGTCGCTACCGCCGAGCAGATCCTCTCCACCACCCGCCCTGAGCAGGAGGAGCAGATCGTCGCCACCGTGCGCACCCAGCTGAGGATGCTGCTGATCGGTGTCTATCAGTGGCGCTCGGAGTCGTAGGAATACCCGGTTAACCGGGTATTCCTACAGAGGAATACGACTCAGCAGCCGCACACAGCAGGCTCGCGCCCGTGCTCGCACAGCTCGGCGAGCTCGGCATCGATGTCGCCGTCCGGCTCCCCGGCAGAGTCCTCAGCAGACTCCCCAGCAGGCTCCTCGGAAGGCTCGCCGTACCCCTCGGCCCGAGCCGGCAGCAGGACGGCCATCACGACCACGATCAGAGCCAGCGCGGCGCTGACCATAAACGCGGCCTGCAGGCCGCTCACCTGGGCCGCGACGGCACCGACCTCGTCGATGACCTGGTCGCTGCGTACGGACATCACGGTGACCGCCAGGGCGGTGCCGAAGGCGGCCGCGACCTGCTGGAGCGTGCCCAGGATCGAGGAGCCGTGGGAGTAGAGGTGCGACGGCAGCGATCCGAGACCCAGCGTGAAGACCGGGGTGAAGGCAGCCGCCAGGCTGACCATCAGGACCAGGTGGAGCACCAGCACGAGCAGGTAGGGCGTGGTCAGCGAGATCTGGGAGAGCCCGGCGAGAGCGACCACGATGCCGACGGAGCCCGGGATGACGAGCACCCGGCCACCGTACGTGTCGAAGATCCGCCCCACGGTCGGCCCGAGCAGACCCATGGCCAAGCCACCGGGCATGACCAGCAGACCGGTCATCAGCGGGGACAGGCCGCGCACGGTCTGCAGGTAGAGCGGCAGCAGGATCATCGAGCCCATCATCGCCAGGAACGCGATCGCCATCAGGACCAGCGACTTGGTGAAGGTGGGGTGCAGGAACGCGCGCAGATCGAGCAGCGGCGATCCGACTCGCTGCAGCCGGAGCTGACGGAGCACGAACGCGAGGATCAGCAGGGCACCGAAGGCCGCGATGATGATCGGACGCCCGACCTCACCCTCGGCGAACCGGCTCAGCCCGTAGACGAGCGAGCCGAACCCGAGCGCGGCGATGACCACGGAGGCCCAGTCAACGCTCGACTCCGCGGGCTCGTTGACGTTCTCCAGCCGGCGCAGGCCGGACCAGGCGACGCCGATGGCGATCGGCAGGACCAGCAGGAAGAGCAGGCGCCACGACCCGAAGCCGAGGATCAGCCCGGAGATCGTCGGGCCCAGTGCGGGCGCGACCGAGATCGCCATGGTGACGTTGCCCATCACCCGGCCCCGGTCGTTCTCGTCGACCACCGTCATCAGCGTGGTCATCAGCAGCGGCATCATCACCGCGGTGCCGGCGGCCTGGATGACCCGGCCGGCGAGCAGGACCCCGAAGACCGGCGCGATCGCCGAGATCAGGGTGCCGGCGATGAAGACGGCCATGGCCGTCGCGTACGCCGTCCTGGTCGTCACCCGCTGCAGGAACCAGCCGGTCACCGGGATCACCGACGCCATGGTCAGCATGAACGCGGTCGAGACCCACTGAGCGGCATGCTCGGTGACCCCGAAGCTGTCCATCAGGTTCGGGATCGCGTTGAGCATGATCGTCTCGTTGAGGATCACCACGAAGGTGGCCAGCACGAGCAGGGTGATGACGGCAGGCGTACGCCGCTTCTCACCGTCTTGTGGACGATGCGCTGTTGTGACGGCAGCAGTCATGACGTGTTCCTCGGGTCGTACGCAGGGGCCCGGTGCCGCCCGCTCTATACATAGATCGAACGGGCGGGGCCGATTTCGACATCACGCCACGAGAAACTTTTCGAGCCCCCCGGCAGTGACACTCAATGGTCCCTTGTTGAACCGGGGAGAGTCGAACGATATTCCGTACGTCACACGGCCGGCGTCACAGGGTGCTGCGTCAAAGAGTGAAGGCGACCTTCCCGAAGAGATCGCCGGCGTGCATCGCCTCGAAACCGGCCTTGGCCTCGGTCAGCGGCATGGTGCGGTCGATCAGCGGGCGGGTGCCGGTGGCCTCGAGCAGCGAGACCAGGCTGGCCAGCTCGTTGCGGGTGCCCATCGTCGAGCCGATCACCTTCAGCTGCAGGAAGAAGATGTTGGTCAGCAGCGCGTCATCGAGGTTCGCCCCCGACGTGGTGCCGCTGATGATGATCGCCCCGCCCGGACGCAGCGAGCGCACCGAGTGCTTCCAGGTCGCGCGCCCGACGGTCTCGATCACCGCGTCGACCTTGACCGGCAGCCTCTCCCCCGACGGCAGGGCCTCGTGGGCACCGAGCTCGAGGGCACGCTTCTGCTTCGCCTCGTCACGCGAGGTCGCGTAGACCTTGAGACCGGCCGCCCGCGCGAGCGTGATCGCCGCGGTCGCCACTCCCCCGCCGGCGCCCTGCACCAGCACCGAGTCGCCGGCCTTGAGCCCGCCCTGGGTGAACAGCATCCGGTAGGCGGTCAGCCATGCCGTGGGCAGGCAGGCGGCCTCCTCGAACGACATCCCGGCGGGCTTCGCCACGACGTTGCGTCGCGGAACTATGACCTTCTCGGCGAAGGTGCCCTGGTGACGCTCGGAGAGCAGCGACCGCTTCGGGTCGAGGGTCTCGTCGCCGGTCCAGTCGGGCGAGGAGATCACCGAGTGCACCACGACCTCGTTGCCCTCCTCGTCGAGGCCGGCCGCGTCGCAGCCCAGGATCATCGGCAGCGCCTCGGCCTTGAGCCCGACCCCCTGCAGCGACCACAGGTCGTGGTGGTTGAGCGAGGCCGCCTTGACGGTGACCGTCGTCCACCCGTCCGGAGCGACAGGGTCGGGCCGCTCCCCCAGCACGAGGCCGGAGATCGGATCGTCGGATGAGAACTTCTCGGCGTACGCAGCGAACATGCGCCCGACACTACCGACCTGAGCGGTTCCTCGATCAAGGTGTGCAGATCGCGGGACACATCCCCAGCGGAGCTCCGCCGGGGATGTGTGCCTTCGCCTGCATCCCTTGACGAAGGAACGCTCAGGCGCGAGCGACGCCGTCGATCCGAGCGGCCTCGGCGACCGCAGCGGAGACAGCGGGGCCGACGCGGGGATCGAACGGCTCGGGGATGATCCTGTCCGCGGAGAGCTCGTCACTGACCAGAGCGGCCAGCGCCTGCGCGGCGGCGAGCTTCATCCCCTCGGTGATCGAGGAGGCGTGCACGTCGATCGCACCCCGGAAGATGCCGGGGAAGGCGAGGACGTTGTTGATCTGGTTGGGGAAGTCCGAGCGCCCGGTGGCGACGATGCTGGCGTACTTGTGCGCCACGTCGGGGTGGATCTCCGGGTTCGGGTTGGCCATCGCGAAGACGATGCCCTGCGGGGCCATGGTCGCGACGAGCTCCTCGGGGACGGTGCCGCCGGAGACGCCGACGTAGACGTCGGCGCCGGCCAGCGCGTCGGCCAGCGAGCCCGAACGGCCGGTGACGTCCGCGGTCACCTCGGCGATCGCCTTCTTCGACTCGGTCAGGTCCGAGCGGGTGGAGGAGATGACGCCCTTGCGGTCGAGCAGGGCGAGGTCCTTGATGCCGAACTCGAGCAGGATCTTGGCGACCGCGACGCCGGCGGCGCCGGCACCCGAGATGACCACGCGGGTCGACTCCGGGTTGCGGCCGGTCAGCTTCAGCGCGTTCATCAGCGCGGCCAGCGTGACCACGGCAGTGCCGTGCTGGTCGTCGTGGAAGACCGGGATGTCGAGCGCCTCCTTGAGGCGGTCCTCGATCTCGAAGCAGCGCGGCGCGGAGATGTCCTCGAGGTTGATCCCGCCGAAGCTCGGCGCCATCCGGATGACGGTCTCGACGATCTCGTCCACGTCGGTGGTGTCCAGGCAGATCGGGATCGAGTCGACGCCGCCGAACTCCTTGAACAGGACCGCCTTGCCCTCCATCACCGGCATCGCGGCGGCCGGGCCGATGTCACCGAGACCGAGCACCGCGGTGCCGTCGGTGACGACCGCGACGGTGTTGGGCACCCAGGTGTAGGTGTGGGCCAGCTCCGGGTTCTCGGCGATCGCGGTGCAGACCCGCGCGACACCGGGGGTGTAGGCCATCGACAGCGATGCCTTGTCGGAGACCGATGCGGTCGCCGCGATCGCCATCTTGCCGCCGCGGTGAAGCTCGAACACCGGGTCGCCGTCATAGGCGGTGGTCTCGGTGGACAGGGTGGACTCGGTCATTGGGGGCCTCCAGAAAACTACGGACTCGGACGTCGGGCGGTCGAACGCGAGCCGAGGGGTGGAGCCGCGCAAGGCGCCATCTACAGGGATGTGTTGCCCGGATGGCAGTTTCCCACAGGCTACCGGAGGAAGCGGTTGATGTTTCCTACAGGTGACGAAGCCCTCATCTGGAGCCCTCATCCAGAGACTCACCCCAGGATGCGTGGGCGTGGCCAGAGTCGGGCCACGACGACGCCGATCACGTCGGCGTCCGCGACAGGCCCCCGGTGACGGGAGTCGATCACCCCGGGAGCGGCCGGGTTGTCCGAGAGCAACCACCACCCGGGGCGCTCGGAGACGGTCGTACGCCGCTCCACCGCCCGCTTCACCACGACCGCCCCGTCGGCGAGCCGAGCGACGACCACGCACCCGGGCTCCGGCGTACGTCCGTAGGAGACCCACAACCGGTCTCCCGCCCGCAGCGTCGGCTCCATCGAGACCCCTACGACCTTCGCCATCCCCCAGCTGTGTCGGGGTGCCCTGGCCGCGATGTCTTCCATGCGGAGTAGTGTCGCAATCCGTAGGACACATGAACACTCTTTGAGAGGACCCGCATGTTCGCGCGACTTTTCGCTCCCACCATCGAGGTCTCGGCCCACTGCGACCTGCCCTGCGGCGTCTACGACCCCGCCCAGGCCCGCATCGAGGCCGAGTCCGTCAAGGCCGTCATCGCCAAGGCCCTGGACAGCGACGACCCCGACTTCCGCACCCGCGCGGTGCTCATCAAGGAGCAGCGCTCCAACCTGGTCAAGGAGCACCTGTGGGTGCTGTGGACCGACTACTTCAAGCCCCCGCACTTCGAGGCCTACCCCCAGCTCCACACCCTCGTCAACGAGGCCACCAAGCTGGCCGGCGCCTCCGGCACCAAGGGCACCCTCGACCTCGAGGTCGCCGACAAGCTCCTCGCCAAGATCGACGAGATCGCCGAGATCTTCTGGGCGACCAAGAAGGCCTGAGCTCTCTCGAGATCAGCCCATACGCCACAGCCGCTCCGATCCCGGAGCGGCTGTGGTGCGTTAACGGCGCGGCGAGAGCGGTCTCGTTGCATAATCGTCGGGACTCCCACAGAAGGACTGACAAACCCAGATGCCCCAGGTCGAGCTGCGCCTTCCCGCAGAAGGCGCTTACGTCTCCGTGCTGCGTACGACCACCGCCGCGCTCGCCGCGCGCCTCGACTTCACCCTCGAGGACATCGAGGACCTGCGGATGGCGGTCAGCGAGGCGGCGGCGATCTGCCTGGAGTGCGCCGCGGAGGCCGCTGACCTGGACGTCGTCTTCGACCTCGGTCAGGACACCATCGGGGTCACCGTGACCACGACCTGCGACGCCGAGGCGGAGATCGACGAGGAGAGCTTCGCCTGGCAGGTGCTCACCACGCTGGCCAGGGAGGTCACCGCCACCCCCGACGGTGATCAGCTCCGGATTTCCCTGGTCGCGGGAGCGACCCCGCTTGGAGCCGCGCGCTGACATGGCGCAGGAGACGATTCGGTCGTCGAGGTCCAGGAGCACCAGCGAGGTGGATGACGCCCGCGCACGCTCCCGCGAGCTCTTCAGAGCCCTAGCCGGGCCGGACCTGCCCGACGCGGAACGGAACGCCGCTCGCGACGAGCTGGTCCACCTCAACATGGCGCTGGTCGAATACTGCGCCTCCCAGTTCTACGGCCGCGGCGAGCCGCACGAGGACCTCGTCCAGGTCGGCGTCGTGGGCCTCCTCAACGCCGTGGACCGCTACGACCTCTCCCGTGACGTGGAGTTCTCGACGTACGCGGTGCCCACGATCCTCGGCGAGATCAAGCGCTACTTCCGTGACAGCCGGTGGGCCGTCAGCGTGCCGCGCCGCCTTCGCGACCTGCAGCAGAACCTCCGCGACGCCACCGCGGAGCTCTCCCAGGAGCTCGGCCGCTCCCCCACGGCCCGCGACCTCGCCACCCGGCTCGGGGTCAGCCTCGAGACCGTCATCGAGGGCCTGGAGTCCAGCAATGCGTACGCAGCGCTGTCCCTCGACTCCGAGAGCGACGAGACCGCGCCGATGCTCGACTCGCTGACCGCCCACGACCTGCGCCTGGACGACGTCGAGGTGCGGGAGTCGATCAAGCCCGTGCTCGACAGCCTCTCCGCCCACGAGAAGCAGGTGCTGATGCTGAAGTTCTTCCGCAACAAGACCCAGACCGAGATCGCCGCCGAGCTCGGGGTCTCCCAGATGCAGGTCTCCCGGTTGCTCAACCGCTCGCTCCTCCAGCTCCGCAAGGCGCTGGAGGAGGACTAGGAGGACTGGTTCAGCGCTCCTCGAGCGCGGCGATGCTCGGCGGCGCGAAGATGCCGACGAGGGCGACGACCGCGAGCAGGGCCAGTCCGCCCGCGATCGCGAGGTCCTCACGCAGGTTCCAGGCCAGACCGAGCACGATCAGCTGGACGAGCACCAGCGGCGCGCGCGCCCACGACTCGAGCCGCCAGAACATGGCGGCACACCAGCCGATGCCGGCGGCGCAGAGCAGGAAGAACAGGCCGCCCGCGATCGCGGTCGTGAGCGAGGCGGCGTCGGGGATGCGTACGAACTCCAGCGCTCCCCACACCAGCATCGCCGCGGTCTCGACGCCTGCGGCGATCACGGTCAGCAGGAGGGTCCAGGGGCGATGCGGCGCGGTCACCTCAGCAGCCTAGAACCATCGCCAAGCGTCAGAAAATCCGCAGTAGCATACACCACGGGATTTGCGGGTAACTCACCGCGTTACCGAATTGTCTAGCCCCAGGAAGACTGAGTGTTACGGTCCGGTGACGAACCAGACACTGGTTAGGGGTTGTTTCGGCGTCCATTTCTTGGAACTCTAGAGACCAGCACGCACGTGAAGACATTCACACATCCCCGCCACGTGCCGACTCGCAGGGTCTCGAACCACCAGGGCCTTGCCCATCCTACGTCAGAAAGAGGGTCTACCCAGCCATGGATTGGCGCCACCGTTCGGCTTGTCTCGATGAAGACCCGGAACTGTTCTTCCCCATCGGAAACACCGGTCCGGCCATCCTCCAGATCGAGGAAGCCAAGCAGGTCTGCCGGCGTTGCGACGTCCGGGAGCAGTGTCTTCAGTGGGCTCTTGAGGCCGGTCAGGACCACGGCGTGTGGGGTGGACTGAGCGAGGACGAGCGTCGTGCGCTGAAGCGCCGCAACGCCCGCTCCCGTGTCCGCACCGCCGTCTGACCAAGCCCTAGAGGCCATCAACCCCTAGCGATCCACCTAGAGCTCCAACGGCAGCTCGACCGCAGCTCTCGCCCCATGGCCATCAGGCCGGGGCCCCAACGAGAGCCGGCCCCCGAGCTCGCCTTCGACGAGAGTCTTCACGATCGACAACCCCAAGTTTGTCGATGTGTCGAGACTGAACCCGTCGGGTAGTCCATGACCGTCATCCTCGATGGTCACCTGGAGATGCCCGGCGGGTTGCTGTCGTACGGACATCACGATCTTGCCGGTCTCGGGATCGCCCGGACCGTTGCCGCGGTAGCCGTGCTCGACTGCGTTCTGCAGCAGCTCGGTGACGACCATCGCCATCGGCGTGGCCACCTCCGAGGGCAGCGACCCGAACGAGCCCTCCCGGCGCACGCGCACGGCGACGCCGACCGAGGAGACCTCTCCGACCATGGAGGCGAGCCGGTCGGCGATCTCGTCGAACTCGACGGTCTCCTCGACGGCCTGCTGCGAGAGGATCTCGTGGACCAGTGCAATGGATCCGACACGCCGTACGGCCTCGTTCAGCGCATCTTGTGCGACACCGGAGTCGACCCGGCGCGACTGCATCCGGAGCAGCGCGGCCACCGTTTGTAGGTTGTTCTTCACTCGATGGTGGATCTCGCGGATCGTCGCGTCCTTGGTGACGAGCTCACGATCGCGCCGACGCAGGTCCGTGACGTCGCGCAGCAGCACCAGCGCACCGATCGCCTCGCCACGTGGCCGCAGCGGGATCGAGCGCATGATGATCGCCATCACCCCGGTGTCGATCTCGGTGTCGCGGTGCGCCCGGCCGCCGAGGACAGCGCTCAGCGTCTCCTCGTCGGGGCGCTTGCGCGGCGGCACCAGGGCGCGGGTCATCCCGGCCAGGGACTGGCCGGCGAGGTCGCCGGAGAGCCCGAGCCGGCGGAAGACCGAGAGCGCGTTCGGGCTGGCGTAGTCGACGACCCCGTCGGCGTCCACCCGCACGAACCCGTCCCCGACCCGAGGGGTGTCGGTGTGGTCGCTGCGCTGGCCGACTGCCGGGAAGTAGCCGTTGGCGACCATCTGGGTCAGGTCATTGGCGGTCTGCAGGTAGGACAGCTCGAGCTTGGAGGGCGTACGCACGCCGAGCAGGTTGGTGTTGCGGCTCAGCACCGCGATGATGCGGCCCGCGCGGCGTACGGGAATGGTCTCGACCCGCACCGGGAGGTCGTCGCGCCACTCCGGGTCGCCCTCACGCACGAGTCTGCCGGCGTCGACGGCGTCGTCGAGGGTGGCGTGGCGCCCCTTCGGCACGAACATGCCGACGATGTCGTCCACGTAGGCCGTGGGGCCGGTCGTGGGACGCATCTGACCGGCCGCCCAGAAGCCGTTCCCGGACTTGTCAGGCAGCCACAGCACCAGGTCGGCGAAGGAGAGATCGGCCAGGATCTGCCAGTCGGCCATGAGCAACTGAAGCCACTCGACGTCATCGCTGTCGAGTTCGGTGTGGCTCTGCGCGAGCTCACTCAGGGTGGGCACGCGGACAGCGTAGATGTAGACCTTGGTAGGGCATTGCGCGGGTCGGTGGTCGGCGCGTGGCCGGGTTTGGCAGGATGTTCCCCATGTCGGAGGCGTACTGGCGGGAGGTTCACTCAACCGGTCTCGCCGTACCCACCGACCGGCCGCTGGGTGACCTCACCATCGAGCTCACCCGGATGCTCGGCGACCCGGATCCAGACGTACGCAGCGGGCTGGCCGTGCCGGCCCTGTCGACGTGGATCCAGCGCGGTGTCTACGACGACCTGCTCGGGGGTCTGGGCGACGGCATGGCGGCCGGCCTCGTGGTCGGTCTCGGCGACTCCGGCAACAACGGCGTCTTCCGCCGGGCGTCCTCGGTCGAGGCTCTGGCCCAGTGCATCGCCCGCGACAACGCCCGCTCGCTGGTGCGCGCGGAGAAGGTGCTGGAGTGGGGCGACCGGATCGCCACCTGGCTGCTGCGCGAGCGCGACCTGCGTGCCTTCGTTCCCGAGCGTGGCTGGGCGCACGCGGTCGCCCGCGGTGCCGACGCGCTCGGCACCCTGGCCGCTTCCGAGCACCTCGGCAAGCCCGAGCTGACGGTGATCCTCGACGTGGTCGCCGACCGGGTGCTCGCCCGCGGGGACACCATCTACGCTCACGGTGAGCCCGACAGGCTGGCGGCGGCCACGATGTCCGTGCTGCGCCGCAACCTGGTCCCGCTCAACATCATGGAGCCGTGGATCAACCGGATCGTCACCGTCGCCACCGCCACCCCGGAGACGCCCGACCGCGACCCGTTCCTGCTCACCGGCAACGCCGAGGCGTTCCTGCGGGCCCTCTACATCCAGCTCGCGCTCAGCAACGACATCCCGCAGATCCGCGGCGACCTGCTGCTGGTCGTCGTCGCCGCGCTGAAGAAGTCGAACGCCACCTACCTGACCTGACGGCCGGTCGAGATTCGCCCTCCCGCACCTGGGTTTGAGAGACTGTCCCGAGGCCCCTCGGGGTCTACGTACCCCAATGGAGGAGATCAACATGGGCAAGACTGGCCGCAAGCGCCGCGCGCGCCGCAAGAAGGGCGCGAACCACGGCAAGCGCCCCAACGCCTGACCGCTGTCCCTCTTCAAGGGTCAGAGCTGTCAAGACGTAAGAGCCCCAGCCAATCGGCTGGGGCTCTCGTCGCGTCTGGGGCCGGTTCAGGACCTGGTGCGGAGCTCCTGGATCTGAACCATGATCTTCGCGCGCAGATCACCCGGGGCGACCTCGGTGCACGAGCGTGCCACGACCGCCTTGACGATGCGCTGCTGGTCGTACGTCTCCAGGCAGGGGTTGCAGCTCTGCAGGTGGAGCTTGACCTGGTCGGCATCCGCCGCGGTGAGCTCGTTGTCGATCAGGAAGACGATCTGCTCGAGGAAGTCCGCGCAGTCGGTCGGTGACGCGTCATGTTTGTGGGCACTCATGACGCACCTCCACGAGCGCCGGTGAGGTCGTTGGTGCGGACGTAGTCCGAGAGAAGATCGCGCAGCTGGCGCCGGCCGCGGTGAAGCCGCGACATCACGGTGCCGATCGGGGTTTCCATGATCTCGGCGATCTCCTTGTAGGCGAATCCCTCGACGTCGGCGAGGTAGACAGCGAGCCGGAACTCCTCCGGGAGGCGCTGCAGCGCGTCCTTCACCTGAGAGTCGGGCAGGTGCTCGAGCGCCTCCATCTCCGCCGACTTCAGACCGGTCGAGCTGTGCGACTCGGCCCGCGCCAGCTGCCAGTCCTCGACGTCCTCGGACATCGACTGCTGCGGCTGGCGCTGCTTCTTGCGGTAGGTGTTGATGAAGGTGTTCGTGAGGATGCGGTAGAGCCAGGCCTTCAGGTTGGTGCCGGGCTTGAACTGGTGGAAGGAGGAGTACGCCTTTGCGAACGTCTCCTGCACCAGGTCTTCCGCATCGGACGGGTTGCGGGTCATCCGCATCGCCGCCGAGTAGAGCTGGTCGAGGAAGGGCAGCGCGTCCCGCTCGAAGCGCAGCGCGCGCTCCTCGGGTGTCTCGGTGGCCAGGTCGACGACCTCATCCGTCTCAATGTTGTCGCTCATCACGTCCCAGGGTACGCGCGCGACCATCGGGGCGCTCATCGGCGACGTATTCTCCACCGGGCGTTCGAGCAGAATGGTCATGTTGCGTGAACGCCGCGACGGTCCACAAACATTCCCGCTAGACGATGACCTCGCGGACCAGCCACTCCAGCGTGGACTCGACCAGGATCGCGTCGGCGTCGGCCTGCGTGATCGGGCCACGTTTGCCGACGACGAGAGAATGGTCCGCCCCCGGGATCGGGGTGACCTCGATCCCCTCCGGGAACTCCTCGGGCTTGCCGAACCTGTCCCGGGTGCCCTGCAGCACCAGCGTCGGGACCCTGGACTCCAGCAGCTCGTAGGCGCGCGAGATGCCCGGCTTGGCGATCGGATGCAGGGGGAAGGCCAGGCACAGCGCCCCCGCGGCGCCGAACCCGCGTGCCGTACGGACCGCCGAGCGGGCCCCGGCGGAGCGGCCTCCGACCACCAGCGGTGTCCGCACCCGCATCCAGTTGGCGGCCAGGGTCAGCGCCGCGTCGAGGGACTTGGGCGGCGTGGCCACCGGCTTCCCCTTGACCCGCCATGGCTGCTCGAAACGGACCACGGTGATCCCCTGGGCCGGAAGCGCGTCGTTGAGCGCCATCAGGTCGTGGGTGTCGATGCCGTTGCCGGCGCCGTGGGAGAGCAGCAGGGTCGCCTGTGGTCGCCGCGCCCGGCGGGTGTAGAGCCGCCCCTGTCCGTAGGGCGTGTCGATCATCTGCGTCGTGGTTCCACCCATGTCATCCCCAGGCTTCCTCGATCGGCAGCGGCTCGACGAGCTCGCGGCCGTTGTTGCGTACGTTGCTCACCAGCGTCGAGACCGGGTAGGCCTCCAGCCGGCCGGGCGCCGCCGGGGTCAGCAGTTCCAGGTCGCCCGGACGGGCCGGGTCGAGCCATTGGTCCCAGCGCTCACGCTCCACCATGAGCGGCATCCGGTCGTGGATCCGCCCCAGGGAGTCCTCCGCCTCGGTGGTGATCACCGTGCAGCTCCACAGCCACCGGCTGGGGTCGTCCTCGGCCTTGGCGGGGTCGGGCCAGAGCTCGTAGAGCCCGGCCATCGCGAGCACTCCCCCGTCCTTCGGAGTGATGAAATAGGGCTGCTTGCGGGGCTTGCCTTTCGCGTCCTTGGCCTCGGTGGCGTACCACTCGAAGTAGCCGTCGGCCGGCAGCAGGCAGCGGCGCTTGGCGAAGGCCCGGCGGTAGGCGGGCTTCTCGCCCACGGTCTCCATCCGGGCGTTGATCATCCGGTTGCCGATCTTGACGTCCTTGGCCCAGGACGGGACCAGGCCCCAACGTACGGAACGGAGCTGGCGCTCGCTGGAGGCGTCGTCCTCGCGCGGCGGGCGCTCGACGACGGCATAGACATCGTCGGTCGGGGCTACGTTGTAGCTCTCCGTGAGCGGCTCCTGCAGGCGCAGCTCATCGATCTCGAACTCCTCGGCCAGCTCGTCGGGTTGGCGGCTGGACGCGTAACGACCGCACATGCGTTCACCTTAGCGCCGCGCGACAGTGGTGTTCGGAGGTATTTCTAGGCTCCGCGGGCGAGCTCGTCGAGGAGGATGCCCGCTGACCGGTCGTTCTCCGGGAGCCCCTCGATCCAGATCCGGTCGGCGCTGTGCTCGACCATCCGCTTGAGGAGCCCGAGCCGTTTGACCAGCGTCTCGTCACGCGGGGCGACCACGACCATCCGGCTGTGGCCGACCTGTCCGACCGCAGCCGCGGTCGCGAAGACGGTGCGGGCTGTCTGGCCGAGCAGCGACATCCGGCGTGCGGTGGCGATGCTGTCGGTCTTCCCGCCGGGGGCGCCGGGGAGGTGGGCGTCGGTGACGACCAGCGCGTGGCTGCGCGCCGTGGCCTCCCGGTAGAGGTCCGAGATGCGTTCACGCAGGTGCGCGAGGGTGGCCAGGCCGGTGAGCGGGTCGGCGCAGGAGATGGTGTGCAGGTAGCCCAGCGTCGCCTCGCTCCAGGCGACAGACAGCGCGTGCACCTCGACGAAGGCCGGGTCGCGATCCTCCATGGCCTGGGTGGTCATGCGAAGGTCCTCGAGGCACTCCCCGAGGGACACACCTGACTCGGCGAGGTCGTGGCCGGCGACCCAGCAGGCCTCGGCAACGTAGTTGCTGCGCTCGACGAGCGCCTCCGCGACGGCCTCGAACCGCGGCGGGAGCGCCGCACGCTGCTCGTCGGAGAGCTCTGTGATCTCAGGCGAGGTGGATGCAGGCGCACGCCGACCTCGGGAGAACAGCCGCACAACTCACCTCTTTCCTCGTGTTTCCTGGCGTTGGTGTCGTTCCTTGTCCGAAGTTGCTGGGTCATGGATACAGTGGTGCGCGCGCTGATCTACCGCGTGCCCACATGGACTTGACGTACGAAATCGGCAACCATGACGCGGTAGCGACCCACATTTTCTGGGTTTCGCGAAACTTGTTGTCAGATCCGGGGAGGGGGCGTGACGTGCGGGCTTCCGCAGTCGTTAGCACAACGCATGTCTCCCGTTGGCGCAACCCGCGTCATACCTCCGTCCTTCTAACGTCTCTGGTGCTGTGAGCGAATCGACCCCCACCTCTCTACCTACCCTCGACGCCCCTGGCGACGCCGAGCTGATCACCGCTGTCCGCGGCGGTGACCTGGATGCGTACGGGACGCTGTTCGAGCGCCATGTCGAGGCCGCCCGCCGCCTCGCCCGCCAGCTGGTGTCGCCCGGCGACGCCGACGACCTCGTCTCCGAGGCGTTCGCCAAGGTGCTCAACGTGCTGCAGAGGGGCGGCGGCCCGGACCTGGCGTTCCGCGCCTATCTGCTGACGTCGCTGCGCCGGCTCCACGTGGACAAGATCCGTGCCGCCTCGAAGCTGACCACCACCGACGACCTGACCCCGTTCGACCCGGGCGTGCCGTTCGAGGACACCGCCGTGTCGGGCTTCGACAACCAGGCCGCCGCGAAGGCGTTCCAGCAGCTTCCGGAGCGCTGGCAGCAGGTGCTGTGGCACACCGAGGTCGAGGGCCAGAAGCCGGCCGAGATCGCGCCGATGCTCGGCATGTCGGCCAACTCGGTCTCCGCGCTCGCCTACCGGGCTCGCGAGGGCCTCAAGCAGGCGTTCATCTCGATGCACGCTCAGGACGCCGGCGAGGAGGCCTGCGCCACCACGCGCGCCAACCTGGGTGCCTACATCCGCAACGGCCTGTCCAAGCGTGACTCGACGAAGGTCGACGACCACCTGCAGGACTGCCGTCCGTGCACCGCGATCTACCTCGAGCTCACCGAGGTCAACTCCGGGATGGGCGCTTGGCTCGCTCCGGCTCTGCTCGGCGCCGCGGGCGCGGGCTACCTCGCCGTCGGAAGTGGCGTCGCCGCCAAGGGTGGCGTGGTGCTCTTCTTCGGGCGGGTCAGGGACTGGGTGCTGGGCGATCCCGTGGGACGTACGGTCGGTGCGGGTGCCGGTGTCGCGGCCGCTGCGGCCGTGGCAGCGGGGCTCGTGCTCACCGGCGGTGACCCGGCCCCGAAGGTGCCGGCCGCCGACGAGCCTGCCGCCGAGGCGCCGGCCGACCCGGCACCTGCCGACCCGGCCGACCCGGCCGCACCTCCCGCTGACAATCCTGCGGCGCCGCCGGCAGCGGCGCCTCCCGCCGACCAACCGGCCGACCAGCCCGCTGACACGGCTCCTGCTCAGACGCAGCAGGCGCCGGTCATCAGCCAACCGCTGTCGACCGTGAACGGGCAGCCCGGTGGCAAGACCGTCATCGACCTGACCCAGGGAGCCACCGACGCCAACGGCGACCCGCTCTCGGTCAAGGAGGCCACCGTCGCCTCCCCCGCCCACGGCACCGTCACCATCGGCGGCGCATCGACCTCCGGCGGTAAGGGCGGCAGCGTCAGCGGCGCGATCTTCGGCGGTCTGCGGATGGCCGGCGAGCCCGTCACCACGGTGACCTACCAGGCCGACATCGGCTGGCGGGGCACCGACACCATCGAGTACGTCCTCACCGACGGAAACGGTGGCGACGTCGCCGGCACCGTCGACATCGCCACCCCCAACGCCGACCCGAACGCAGCCAACGACGCGGCAACGGCGACGGTTACCGGCGGCAACGGCAACGGCCAGGGCAACAACGGGAACGGCAACGGCAACCAGCCGGGGACCGCCAAGACCACCGTGGACGTGCTCGCCAACGACGCCGACGACAACGGCGACACCCTCGAACTGGTCGAGATCGTCGAGAAGCCCGCGCACGGCACGGCCGAGATCGTCGACGGCAAGGTCGTCTACACGATGACCGCCGGCTACGACGGGGCCGGCGACACCTTCACCTATCGAATCTCGGATGGCCACGGCGGCAAGGACGTCGGTGCTGTGGAGGTGACCTTCGAGCAAGCTCCGAAGAACGACCCAAAAGTCGGGGTTAGCCACCGTCACGAATCGGGCGTGGGCGGTGTCTTCATCATTCCCGGCGTCTCCGACCTGCACGCGTACGAGGACGTAGTCGTCTCCGTCGATGGCCTCCCCGAGGCTGCCGAGGGCCAGTCGACGACGCTCCGGATCACCATGACCGGCGTGGCGTCGCCCTACTTCGGACCTGGTTTCGCCTGGTCGGCCTGCGGCGCTCCCGCCACCACGATGCCGGCGAACGGCACGGTCACCCACGAGTGCATCCTCTCCGGTGACGGCGAGGCCGCCCACTTCGCCTTCATCCCGCAGTCCGGCGCGACGTGGACCTTCGAGGCGAGCATCGAGCCCACCGGCTACGAGGACGGCGACACGACCAACAACACCGCCTCGACCAGCGGCACCGCCGCCCCGGAGCCGACGCCAACGCCCACTCCGACACCCACCCCGACGCCGACTCCGAGCGAGACGCCGGACGTGCCGCAGGTGCCCACGCCGCCGACGACTCCTGACGTACCGCAGGTGCCCACGCCGCCCACGACTCCCGACGTTCCACAGGTGCCGACCCCGTCCTCGGACCTCCCCAGCGTCCCGGGCAGTCCCAGCGGCAGCCCCTCGCTGCCCGAGGACTCTGAAGTGCCCAGCGCCAGCCCGAGCGCGACGCCCGAGGTCGAGCGCGGCGCCGCAACGGGCGGTCTGACCTGGAAGGGTTTCCTGAAGGCGCTCGGGATCGAGTGATTTCATCCCCGGCGACCGACGGCCGCCTCTGCTCGCGGAACCTCTAAAGTTGGACCTGTGACTACCACGACCGACCGTGCCGCCGACCCTGCCAACGGGCCGGCCGACCCCTGGCCGGCGCCCCGAGCGCGCGGTCCGGTGACGGCGACGGTGTCGCTGCCCGGAAGCAAGTCGCTCACCAACCGGGCGCTGGTGCTCGCCTCGATCGCGGACGGGCCCAGCGTCGTACGTCGTGCGCTTCGGTCCCGCGACACGCTGCTGATGGCGGCAGCGCTGACATCGTTGGGGTCGCAGGTGGACACCTCGGGAGACGACTGGGTCGTGACGCCTGGGGCGTTCGGCGCCGATGCCGACGTCGACTGCGGGCTGGCGGGGACGGTGATGCGGTTCGTACCTCCGGTGGCCGCGCTATCCACCGGCACGGTCGCCTTCGACGGCGACCCGCACATGCGCAAGCGGCCGGTCGGCGAGGTGCTCCGTGCGCTCCGCGATCTCGGCGTGGACATCGAGGGTGACGGGCTGCCGTTCACGATCCAAGGGCAGGGCGCCGTGCCCGGCGGGACCGTGGTGGTCGACGCCTCGGCCTCGAGCCAGTTCATCAGCGCGCTGCTGCTCGCGGGCGCGCGGTACGAGCAGGGTGTGGACGTACGCCACGACGGCAAGCCTGTGCCGTCTCTCCCCCACATCGACATGACGGTCGCGATGCTGCGCGAGCACGGCGTCGCGGTCGACGACTCAGACGCCAATCGATGGACCGTGGCACCAGGACCGATCAAGGCGCTGGACCGCACCATCGAGCCGGATCTGTCCAACGCGGCCCCGTTCCTGGCCCTGGCCGCGGTCTCGGGTGGCACCGTGACCGTGCGCGACTGGCCGCAGGCCACCGACCAGCCGGGCGACCAGCTGCGCGAGGTGCTCTCGCTGATGGGCTGCGAGGTGCGGGTCACCGACGACGGGCTGACCGTCACCGGGCCGGAGCGGCTCTCCGGGATCGACCTGGACATGCACGACATCGGCGAGCTCACGCCGGCCGTCGCGGCGCTGTGCGCGCTCGCCTCGACGCGTTCGCACCTGACCGGCATCGGCCACATCCGTGGCCACGAGACGGACCGGCTCGCCGCGCTCGCGCGCGAGCTGGGTGCGCTCGGGGCTGACGTCACCGAGCATCCCGACGGGCTGACGATCCGGCCGGCGGCTCTGCACGGCGGGGTGTTCCACACCTACGCCGACCACCGGATGGCTCACGCCGGCGTGATCATCGGGGCTGCCGTCGAGGACGTCCTGGTCGAGAACATCACCACCACCAGCAAGACCTTCACCGACTTCGCGCCCTTCTGGGCAGACCTGTTCTGACGACATGGCGAAGGCACAGCGGCGCTACGGGACCGAGGACGTCGAGCACTACGACCGTCCCCGGCGCCACACCCGGCCGCGGACGAAGGACCGGCCCAGCTACGACGACGCCGACCTCGGGCGCGTGATCACGGTCGACCGTGGCCGGTTCACGCTGGTCATGGACGAGGCCCCCGACGTCGAGGTGTGGGCGGTCAAGGCCCGCCCGCTCGGCCGCAAGGGCGTGGTCGTGGGCGACCGGGTGAAGGTCGTCGGCGACACCTCGGGCGCGGAGGGGGCGCTGGCGCGGATCGTCGAGCTCGAGCCCCGGGAGACCGTGCTGCGGCGTACGGCCGATGACGACGACCCCGTCGAGCGGGTCGTGGTCGCCAACGCCGACCAGCTGGTGATCGTCACCGCGATCGCCGACCCCGAGCCGCGCACCGGGTTCATCGACCGCGCGCTGGTGGCTGCCCTGGAGGCCGGCATCGAGCCGCTGCTGTGCATCACCAAGGCCGACCTGGCCGACCCGGAGTCGCTCGTCTCGATCTACCGGTCGCTGGGGGTGCCGTGGGTGGTGACCCAGCGAGGCGGCGACATGAGCGCGCTGCAGGAGAGGCTCGACGGACGTACGTCGGTCCTCCTCGGCCACAGCGGGGTGGGCAAGTCGACCCTGGTCAACGCGATCGTTCCCGACGCCGGCCGCGAGGTCGGGCACGTCAACGCGGTCACCGGCCGGGGGCGGCACACCTCCACGTCGGCATTGATGCTGCGGCTCCCGGGGATCGGATGGATCATCGACACCCCAGGGATCCGTACGTTCGGGCTGGCTCACGTCGAGCCGGAACGGCTCATCGTCTCCTTCCCCGATCTGCAGGAGGCGACGGCCGAGTGCCCGCGCGGCTGCTCGCACGCCGCGGATGCGCCGGAGTGCGGGCTGGACATCGCCGTCGAGGACGGCAGGCTCGATCCGGAACGGGTCACCTCGTTCCGTCGCCTGCTCGAGGCGCGTTCGGTGCCGACGTACGCTCTCTGACAGGTCGAGCCCTCGATGCCCCGGCCGGTGTTTTCGTGGGGAACCGGTTACCAGGGGAGGGTTCGCACGGAGTGCGGAGCCACTAGAGTGGATCCTCGTGGCGAGCACTCCTGACTACAACGACGACCTGCGGCTGGCGCACCTGCTGGCCGATGACGCCGACTCGCTGTCGACGTCGCGGTTCAAGGCGCTCGACCTGCATGTCATGACCAAGCCCGACCTGACCCCCGTCTCGGACGCGGACAAGGCCGTGGAGGAGTCGATCCGGCGTACGCTCTCCCGCGCGCGTACGCGGGACGCGATCACCGGCGAGGAGTCGGGATCCTCCGGCTCGTCCAGCCGCCGCTGGATCGTCGACCCGATCGACGGCACGAAGAACTTCGTGCGCGGCGTGCCGGTCTGGGCGACCCTGATCGCGCTCGCGGTCGACAACGAGGTCGTGATGTCGGTCGTCTCCGCGCCCCAGCTCGGGCGGCGCTGGTGGGCGGCGAAGGGCCAGGGTGCCCACACCGGCAAGTCGCTGATGAAGTCGACCCGCTGCCAGGTCTCGGACGTACGCCGCCTGGAGGACGCCTCGATGTCCTACTCCTCGCTGCACGGCTGGGAGGAGCGCGATCGGCTCGAGGACTTCCTGGCGCTGATGCGCAGCTGCTGGCGCACCCGTGCCTACTCCGACTTCTGGTCCTACATGCTCGTCGCCGAGGGCGCGGTCGACATCGCTGTCGAGCCGGAGCTCGAGCTCTACGACATGGCCGCGCTGGACATCATCGTGCGTGAGGCCGGCGGCCAGTTCACCTCGCTGGCCGGCGACCCGGGACCGTGGGGCGGCAACGCGCTGGCCACCAACGGCCACCTGCACGACGCCGTGCTCTCCTTCCTCGGCGGGTTGCCCGACGGCAACAACGACGCCGACTGGCCGGCCGCGCAGCCGGGATCGGTCACCGCGTTCCGCAGGCCGGGCACCGAGTAGCCGCGTTCCGGAACAGACCCTGGCGTGACGCACGTCACGGCCGCTACCGTTGGTGCATGAAGATCGCGGACGTACTCACTCGCAAGGCGATCGCAGAAGTCGTCACGATCGCATCAACCGCCACCGTGCGTGACCTGCTCGGGGTGCTCTCCGAGCACGGCATCGGAGCCTGTGTCGTCAGCACCGACGGCACGGCCGTCGCCGGGATCGTCTCCGAGCGCGACGTGGTCCGGCGCCTCCACGAGAACGACGCGCTGCTCGCCGCCGAGGTCTCCTCGATCATGACCGCCGAGGTCGAGACCTGTGCCCCCGAGGCCACCATCGACGAGATCCTGGCCATCATGACCAAGCGGCGGATCCGGCACATGCCGGTCGTCTCCCCCGACGGCAGTCTTGTCGGCATCGTCAGCATCGGCGACCTGGTCAAGCACCGCATCGACCAGCTCGCCTTCGAGCGCGACCAGCTCGAGGCGTACGTCCACCAGACCTGAGATCCCGTCCGGATCCGACCTTCACAGGACCTGCACAACTTCTGCAGCCTTTCCGGCGACTCGGGCTTCTAGCCTGAGCATGTGCCAGAACATGTGACCGTGACACGCCGGGTCCTCGTCGTCGAGGACGAGCCGGTCATCAACCAGGCCGTCTCGGACCGGCTCGCGGCGGAGGGATACGACGTCGTCCGGGCGTGGGACGGACCCGGGGCGGTCTCCTGCTTCGAGGAGACCTCGCCCGACCTGGTCGTCCTCGACGTGATGCTGCCCGGCTACGACGGCCTCGAGGTGTGCCGCCGGATCCAGGCCGTACGCCCCGTGCCGGTGCTCATGCTGACCGCGCGTGTCGACGAGGCCGATGTGCTCGTCGGGCTCGGCGTCGGGGCCGACGACTACCTGACCAAGCCGTTCCGGGCCCGCGAGCTGGTGGCGCGGGTCAACGCGCTCCTGCGGCGGGTGGAGCGGGCGGCCGAGCTGGCCGGGTCGCCGCGGCGTACGGCTGAGATCGGGGGGCTCCTGATGGATCCGGCGGCCCGACGGGTGTGGGTCGACGGCGACGAGGTCAGGCTCACCCCGACCGAGTTCGACCTGCTCGTCTGCCTGGCCGCCGACCCGGGCGCCGTGGTCACCCGCGAGCGGCTGCTCGCCGAGGTCTGGGGCTGGAACGACGCCTCGGGAACCCGCACGGTTGACAGCCACGTGAAGGGGCTGCGCGCCAAGATCGGGTCCGAGCGGGTCCGGACCGTGCACGGCGTCGGCTATGCGCTGGAGGCCGGCGAATGACTCCGCTGGAACGGGTCTCCTCGATCAAGGTCAAGCTCGGGCTCCTGGTCGCCGCGAGCGCGCTGGTGGCGGCGGTCGTCGCCTCCGTCGGGCGGATCACCGGGGTCTCGCCGTGGATCTCGATCCCGGTCACGATCGGGATCGCGCTCGCGGTCACCCAGCTGCTGGCAGCCGGGATGACGTCCCCGCTGCGGCAGATGACCGTCGCGGCCCGGCGGATGGCCCGGGGCGACTACTCGGTCTCCGTGCCTGCCGTCGGTGCCGACGAGGTCGGTCAGCTGGGCCGTGCGTTCAACACGATGGCCAGCGACCTCGGTGCCGTCGACCGCCAGCGCCGCGACCTGGTCGCCAACGTCTCCCACGAGCTGCGTACGCCGCTGGCGGCTCTCACCGTCGTGCTGGAGAACCTCGTGGACGGCGTCGGATCCGACCCGGCCGCGCTCCAGACCGCGCTCGGCCAGGCCGAGCGGCTGAGCCGGCTGGTCGAGGACCTGCTCGACCTGGCGCGCGTCGACGCCGGCAAGGCGCCGCTGAGCACCGTCTCGGTCGAGCTCGGCCCGCTGTTGGAGGCCTGCGTCGCGGAGACGCTGGCCAATGGGCGGCCGGTCACCTACGAGATCGACGCACCGGCCGACATGGTCGTCGACGCCGACCCCGATCGCCTCAGCCAGCTCGTCGTCAACCTGCTCGACAACGCCTCCCGGCACAGTCCCCGCGGCGGCGTGGTCACCGTGCGCGCCGGCATCGACGGCGAGCGCTACCACCTCGAGGTCCTCGACTCCGGGCCCGGCGTCCCCGTCGCCGACCGCGGGCGCGTCTTCGAGCCCTTCGGCACGCTCAGCTCCTCCGGCGAGGGTGGCGGGACCGGGCTCGGGCTCGCCATCGCCCGGTGGGTCACCGACCTGCACGGCGGCTCCATCGCCTTCCTCGACCCGCTCCCCGGTACCGCCGGCGCCCGCGTGCGCGTCGACCTTCCGCTGCGCCCACCCGCACGCGTTGTCCCCGATCAGCTCAGTCCCAGTCATCTCACCCCCACTCACGAGGAGAGCCAGATGCCCACCACTCCCCCGGCGGCCGAGCCCGCCGAACCGGCGCAGCCGGTCGCCGCCCCCAGCGCGGATCCCAAGGCCGCCTATGCCACCCCGTCGGTCCTCGACGACATCTTCGGCACCTACTGGCCCGACTCAGGTGTCGCGGGCAGGTTCGGGCTCTTCATCGGCGCCGTGGTCGCCGGCCTGCTCGGCGGCCTGCTGATCCCCGACCGCAACGCCGGGCTCGGCACGGTCATCGTGCTGCTGTCCGCCGGCGGTGTCGTGATGCTGGCGAGCGAGAAACGTCGCAACTGGTTCCCGATCGTCTGCTACGTCCTGTTCGCGCTGCTCTCCTCGGTCGCGGTGTTCCGCGACGCCGAGTGGCTCGTCGTGCTGTGCCTGCTCACGGCGATCGCGGTGATCCTGTGTGCCTCCACCCAGGCGAAGACGCTGCTCGGGATCGTGCTGACCGGGATCTCCTGGCCGCTGGCCGGGCTGCGCGGGATCCCGTGGCTGGGCCGCACACTGACCAGCGTCTCCGGCAGGGGTCACGGGGCGGCGGTCGCCCGCACCACGGTGCTCTCGCTGCTCGGCCTGGTGATCTTCGGGCTCCTGTTCACCACCGCCGACGCGGTGCTGGGCAGCTGGGTCGACCAGTTCGTGCCGGACGTACGCCCTGACACCTTCGCGGCTCGGATCTTCATGACGGTCTTCGTCTTCGGGGTCGTGATGGGCGCTGCGTACCTGGCTGTGAACCCGCCCCGGATCGACCGCAACGAGCGTACGTCCCAGCCCGTCGCCAACCGCTACGAGTGGCTGGCTCCGGTCGGTGTCGTGGTCGCCGTCTTCGCCGCGTTCCTGATCGCGCAGGCGACCGCAGTCTTCGGCGGCGAGGACTACCTGCGCGAGACGACGGGGCTGACGTACGCCGAATACGTCCACCAGGGGTTCGGCCAGCTCACCGTCGCGACCGCACTGACCCTGCTGGTGATCTGGGCGGCGGCGCGCAAGGCGCCGGTGGCGACCGTCGCCGACCGCCTGTGGCTGCGGATCGCGCTCGGGCTGCTCGCCGCGGAGGCCCTGGTCGTCGTCGGGTCGGCGCTGTACCGGATGCACCTCTACCAGGAGGCGTACGGCTTCACCCAGCTCCGTCTGCTCGTCGATGTCTTCGAGGCCTGGCTGGGCCTGCTCGTCATCGCCGGGCTGGTCGCCGCGGTGACCGGCACGGCGATCGGCGGCGGGCTCTGGCTCGGCCGGTTCGCCCTGGTCAGCGGCGCTGTCGCGCTGCTCGGGATCGCCGCGATCAACCCGGACGCGTGGATCGCCGAGCACAACGTCTCGCGCTATGAGGAGACCGGGAAGATCGACACCGACTTCCTCGCCGAGCTCAGCGACGACGCGGTACCGGCCCTGAAGAAGCTCCCCGACGACCTGCGCAGCTGTGTGCTCGGGCCCAACGATCGCGAGGGCGACTGGCTGGAGTGGAACCTCGGCCGGGAGCGGGCCGACGGCCTGACCACGGTCTACCCCTCGGCGGCCGACACGACGGCGTTGTGCCCCAGCGAGACTCGATACGTAGACTGATTTTCATGAGCCAGAAGCCTGAGATCGACTTCGTCGACCCCACCCCTCCGACCGACCTCGTCATCAAGGACATCACCATCGGTGACGGCGAGGAGGCCACCGAGCGCGACCGCGTATCGGTCCACTACGTCGGCGTTGCGCTGTCCACCGGTGAGGAGTTCGACGCGTCCTACAACCGCGGCGAGCCGCTCGACTTCCGCGTCGGCATCGGCCAGGTCATCCAGGGCTGGGACCAGGGCATCCTCGGCATGAAGGTCGGCGGCCGCCGCCAGCTCGTCATCCCGCCCCACCTGGGCTACGGCGACCGCGGCGCCGGCGGCGCGATCAAGCCCGGCGAGACCCTGATCTTCGTCTGCGACCTGGTCAAGGTCGAGAAGTAATAGCGGTTGGGATACCCGGTTAACCGGTTGAACCTGCACTTCTCAGGCAATGCAACGCCAGAGAAGTGCAGGTTTCACCGGTTAACCGGGTATTCCTTTTACCTACCAGGGAACGTCGAAGTCGGCCTCGTCGGAGACCCGGGCCGCTTGGCCGGCGTACTCCACGACGTCGCCGAGGCGGAGCTGGCGACCGCGGCGGAGCTCGATCTCACCGTTGACCTTCACCTCGCCGGCGGTGATCGCCGGGCGCGCCTCGGAGCCGGCCTCGACCAGGTTGGCCAGCTTCAGGAACTGACCGAGGCGGATGACCTCGTCGGAGATGGGTACGTCGAAGGGTTCACTCACGCGACCACCTCCGTAGCGCAAGCGCCAATGTACGGACGCGGTCGCGTGTTGTCTTGATGGTTCACTCGCTGACGCTCGTTCACGGGCCCATCCTCCCCCATCACTCCATCAGGACGGCGACGGTGTGGATGATCACGCCGACGAGACCACCGACGATGGTGCCGTTGATGCGGATGAACTGCAGGTCACGGCCGACGAAGAGCTCGATGCGGCGGGCGGCCTGCTTGCCGTCCCAGCGCTGGATGGTGTGGGTGATGACGGTGGTCGCCTCGCGGCCGTAGCGCTTGACGACGTAGACGGCCACGTCGGAGGCGAGCGCGTCGTAGCGGCGCTGGAGGGTCTCGTCGAGGACGACCTTCTGGGCGTAGCGGATGACCTCGTCCAGGGCGCGGCGACGGACGACGCCGTCGGGGTCGCGCAGGGACGTGGTCAGCGCACGCCGCAGGGCGTCCCAGATCGAGATGGCGGTGTTGATGACGCCGGGGTGGTCGAGCACCCGCTCCTTGAGCCGCTCGGCGCGCTCCATGGTCGCCTCGTCGTGCTGCAGGTTGTCGGCGAGGTCGGCGAGCATCGTGTCGATCGCCTTGCGGGCGCGATGCTCGGGGTCGTCGCGGATGTCGGCGATCCAGCGGACCAGCTCGACGTGGATGCGGGCGGTCACCGGCTCGCGCAGCACCTGCGGCGTCCACCACGGCGCCCGCTCGCCGAGCACCTCGGTGACGATCTCCTCGTTCTCCTCGAGCCAGCCGTGCAGCTCGACCAGCGCCAGGTCGACCAGACCGTGATGGACGCCGTCGTCCAGCGCCGCCTGCAGAGTGCCGCCGAGCAGCGGCGCGATCTGCTCCTCGCGCAGGCGGGGTACGAACCCGTCCTGGATGATCTCGACGATGTGCCGGTTGCTGATCCGGGAGAGCCCGTCGGCGACCACGGTGGAGACCTCGTCGACGACGCGTTTGGCATTGGTCTCCTCGGAGAGCCACAGCGCGAGCCGCAGCGACGGCATCGCGACACCGAGCCGCTCGCGGATGGTCTCCTCCTGCAGGAAGTTGTCCTGGACGAACTCCTCCAGGCTGGCGCCGAGCTCGTCCTTCCGCTTCGGGATCAGCGCGGTGTGCGGCACCGGCAGCCCCAGCGGGTGACGGAACAGCGCGGTGACTGCGAACCAGTCGGCCATCGCGCCGACCATGGACGCCTCGGCACCGGCGTTCACGAACCCCCAGAACCCGTCCAGTCGAAGGGTCAGCAGGTAGACGATGGCGGCCACGACCAGGAGCCCGGTGGCCACGACGCGCATGCGGCGCAGTGCCTGGCGGCGTACGACATCGGCCTCGGTCTCGACCATCAGACCGCCGATGCCGGCGCCCCCAGGAGAACTCATGGACTCAATTGTGCCGGGTCGTCCCACGCGAGGCGATCTGCAACACCAGGGTCATGGTTTCTATAGGTTACTCACGGGTCGGCCCACAGGTCAGTTACAAAGCACCCAAGGGCGTCACCGATCCCTTCCCCTGCTCGTTGGAGTGGGCGAGAGTGCCTCGGGGGAGGCACACGTCCCACCGAGGAGATACATGTCGTCGCACAACGCGGACGGTGTGGGGTCGCATCTGTTCGACTCGTCGAGGAGCGCTATGTCGTTGACCACCGCCGCCAAGGTGGAGGTTCTGAGCGTCCTCGTCCGCGCCGGCCGGGAGGCCCGCGCCCCACTCACCCCGCACGACTGCAACACCGTGGTCGAGACCAGTGCCCATCTCGCCGAGATCGCGCCGACCCTTTCAGAGGGCACGCCCGGCGAACGGGCTCGCGCGACCCGCTCCGCGATGGAGCTGTTCCTCTCCGTCGACTGCCCTCAGCTCGCGCCAGAGCTCCGCGAGGAGCTCGCCAGGGCCGTCGAGCACGTCGTCGTACGTCATCCGGCGACCGCCGCCTAGCGCAACAGGGTTTCAAGCACCTCATCGCCTGAAGCAAAAATGCCGTCGCGACCCCACGGGTCGCGGCGGCGTGCTTGTATGTGAGTCGGGAGGTAGTTGCATGACGATCGTCAGAGCCGCAATCAGCCAGACCACCTGGACCGGGGACAAGATCTCCATGCTGGACAAGCACGAGGGCTTCGCGCGGGACGCCGCCGCCCAGGGCGCGCAGGTGATGTGCTTCCAGGAGCTCTTCTACGGCCCCTACTTCGGGATCACCCAGGACAAGAAGTACTACCGCTACGCCGAGCCGGCCGACGGGCCGATCGTGCAGCGCTTCGCGAGCCTGGCCAAGGAGCTGGGCATCGTGATGGTGCTGCCGATCTACGAGGAGGCCGACACCGGGGTCTACTACAACACCTCCGTGCTGGTCGACGCCGACGGCACGATCCTCGGCAAGTACCGGAAGAACCATCTGCCCCACGTCGAGAAGTTCTGGGAGAAGTTCTACTTCCGCCCCGGCAACCTGGGCTACCCGGTCTTCGACTCCGCGGTCGGGAAGGTGGGGATGTACATCTGCTACGACCGCCACTTCCCCGAGGGCTGGCGCGAGCTCGGGCTCAACGGGGCCCACATGGTCTTCAACCCCAACGCCACCAAGCCCGGGCTCTCCAACCGGCTCTGGGAGATCGAGCAGCCCGCCGCCGCGGTCGCCAACGGCTACTTCGTGCTCGCGCCCAACCGGGTCGGCCTGGAGGACAACGAGTACGGCGAAGAGGCGGTCAACTTCTACGGGATGTCGCAGGTCGTCGACCCCCGCGGCAACTACGTGGGCGAGCTCGGCTCGGGCGAGAAGGAGGAGCTGCTCGTACGCGACCTGGACATGAGCATGGTCCAGGAGATGCGCGACGACTGGCAGTTCTACCGCGACCGGCGGCCCGATTCGTACACCGCCATCCCCCGACCCTGAGGAGGGCCCCCGCATGACCACGCTCATCACTGGCGGCACGGTCGTCTCCGCGACCGGGCGCACCCAGGCAGACGTGCTGGTGGACGGCGAGAAGATCGTCGCGCTCATCTCCCCCGGGAGCACTCCGCTGGGGACGATCGAGGCCGACGTGACCATCGACGCGACCGGGAAGTACGTCATCCCCGGCGGCGTCGACGCCCACACCCACATGCAGCTGCCGTTCGGCGGCACCAATGCCTCAGACACCTTCGAGACCGGCACCCGGGCCGCGGCCTGGGGCGGCACCACGACGATCATCGACTTCGCGGTGCAGCGCTACGGCGAGCGCGTACAGGACGGGTTGGCGCACTGGCACGAGCTGGCCGCCGGCAACTGCGCGATCGACTACGGGTTCCACCAGATCATCGGCGGGGTCGACGACGACTCGCTCAAGGCGATGGACACGCTCGTGGACGAGGGGATCACCTCGTACAAGCTGTTCATGGCCTACCCGGGTGTCTTCTACTCCGACGACGCCCAGGTGCTGCGGGCGATGCAGAAGGCGACCGACCACGGGCTGCTGACGATGATGCACGCCGAGAACGGGCCGGCGATCGACGTGCTCGCCGCGCAGCTGGCCGAGTCCGGCAAGACGTCTCCCTACTACCACGGCATCGCGCGCGCCTGGCAGATGGAGGAGGAGGCCACCCACCGGGCGATCATGCTCGCCGACGTGACCGGGGCTCCGCTCTACGTGGTGCACGTCAGCGCCAAACAGGCGGTCGCGCAGCTGGCCGCGGCCCGCGACCACGGGAAGAACGTATTCGGCGAAACCTGCCCGCAGTACCTCTACCTCACCCTCGAGGACCAGCTCGGCGCGAGGTCGGAGGAGTGGGGAGACTTCGAGGGCGCCAAGTGGGTCTGCTCGACGCCGCTGCGCTCTCGCGAGGAGGGCCACCAGGACGCGATGTGGCAGGCGCTGCGCACCAACGACCTGCAGATGGTGTCCACCGACCACTGCCCCTTCTGCATGAAGGAGCAGAAGGAGCTCGGCAAGGACGACTTCCGGGCCATCCCCAACGGGATCGGGTCGATCGAGCACCGCGTCGACCTGCTCTACCAGGGCGTGGTGACCGGGCAGATCACGCTCGAGCGGTGGGTGGAGCTGATCGCGACTACACCGGCGCGGATGTTCGGGCTCTACGGCCGCAAGGGCGTCATCGCGCCGGGAGCGGACGCCGACATCGTCGTCTACGACCCGAACGGTCACACCTCCATCGGAGTCGGCAAGACCCATCACATGAACATGGACCACTCCGCCTGGGAGGGCTACGAGATCGACGGACACGTCGACGTGGTGCTCTCCCGCGGGTCCGTGGTCGTCGCCGACGGCGAGTTCAAGGGCACCAAGGGCCACGGCAGCTACCTCAAGCGCGACCTCTCCCAGTACCTGGTGTGACGTGATGGACTTCGGTGTCGTCCTCCAGACCAACCCGCCCGCCTGGCGGGTCGTCTCCCTGGCGAAGCAGGCCGAGGCGTACGGCTTCGACTACGTCTGGACGTTCGACAGCCACCTGCTGTGGATGGAGCCGTACGTCATCTACAGCCAGATCCTCGCCGAGACCCGCACCATCAAGGTCGGCCCGTTCGTGACCAACCCGGCGACCCGCGACTGGACGGTGACCGCGTCGGTCTTCGCGACCCTGAACGAGATGTACGGCAACCGCACCGTCTGCGGGATGGGGCGTGGCGATTCGGCGGTGCGGGTGCTCAACGGGAAGCCGTCGACGATCAAGGAGATGCGCGAGGCGACCCGGGTGATCCGGGAGCTCGCCAACCGGCGCCCGGTCGAGATCAACGGCACCACGCTGCAGTTCCCGTGGGCCAAGCGCTCCGAGCTGGAGGTGTGGATCGCCGCCTACGGCCCGCTCGCGCTGAAGGCGGCCGGGGAGGTCGGCGACGGGTTCATCCTGCAGCTGGCCGACCCCGACATCACCGAGTGGATGATCGGGGCGGTCAAGAAGGCGGCCTCCGATGCCGGCCGCGACCCGGAGTCGCTCACCTTCTGCGTGGCCGCACCCGCGTACGTCACCGACGGGTCGCCCGAGGCGCTGGATCATGCCCGCGAGCAGTGCCGGTGGTTCGGCGGGATGGTGGGCAACCACGTCGCCGACATCGTGTCCAAGTACGGCAGCGGTGCCGTCCCGCAGGCGCTCACCGACTACATCAAGAACCGCGAGGGCTACGACTACAACGAGCACGGGCGGGCCGGCAACACCCACACCCAGTTCGTGCCCGACGAGATCGTCGACCGGTTCTGCATCCTCGGCTCGGTCGAGGAGCAGGTCGCCAAGCTCGAGCAGCTCAAGAGCCTCGGCGTCGACCAGTTCGCCGTCTACCTGCAGCACGACGCGATGGACCAGACCCTGGCTGCGTACGGCGATCTGGTGATCCCCCGGGTCAACCGGCCGGTGACCACGAAGGCATGAGCGCGCGATTTCGTTGATTGTGGCGTGAGAATGTAACGGAAACGTAGCCATCATCCCAATATACCGTCGTAATCAGTACTCCGGATCGGCGGCGACCCCGCTGCTCCCGGCGTAGAGTGAGAGACGACCTGAGCGAGGTCGAGCGGCGAGCTTGCTCGTCCGCTCGCGCCGAGCGAGGGAGTAAGCGCGCGAAGCGCGCAAGCCAGATCCATGTCCATCCACGCACCCCAGGGGACAGCCTTGACCAGCGCCAGCGACGCCCGTGCCTACGACCTCGACCGAGCCCACGTCTTCCACTCCTGGTCCGCCCAGGGGTCGCTGAAACCGCTCGTCATCGCCGGCGGGCAGGGCTCGCGGGTGTGGGACGACTCCGGGCACACCTACCTGGACTTCTCCTCCCAGCTGATCAACACCAACATCGGCCACCAGCACCCCCGGGTGGTGGAGGCGATCAAGAAGCAGGCCGAGACGCTGACCACGATCGCGCCGACGACGGCCAACCTGACGCGCGGCGAGGCGGCCGAGCGGATCACCGACATCGCGCCGGTGGGCTTCAACAAGGTCTTCTTCACCAACGCCGGCGCCGACGCGGTCGAGAACGCGATCCGGATGGCCCGCATCCACACCGGCCGCGACAAGGTGCTCTCGACCTACCGCTCCTACCACGGCAACACCGGGGCGGCGATCGTCGCGACCGGCGACTGGCGACGGATCCCGAACGAGTACGCCCGCGGCCACGTCCACTTCTTCGGCCCCTACCTCTACCGCTCGGAGTTCTGGGCGACCACGCCGGAGCAGGAGGCCGAACGCGCCCTCCAGCACCTGCGCCGGGTCATCGAGTCCGAGGGCCCTGCGTCGATCGCGGCGATCCTCCTCGAGACCATCCCCGGCACCGCCGGGATCATGATCCCGCCGCCGGGCTACCTCCCCGGGGTCAGGGCGCTGGCCGACGAGTTCGGGATCATGCTCATCCTCGACGAGGTCATGGCCGGCTTCGGCCGCACCGGCGAGTGGCTGGCCCTGGATGCCTACGACGTCGTTCCCGACCTGATCACCTTCGCCAAGGGGGTGAACTCCGGATACGTACCTGCCGGCGGGGTGATCATCTCCGACCCGGTCGCGGCGACCTTCGACGACCAGGTCTTCCCCGGCGGGCTCACCTACTCCGGTCACCCGCTCGCGATGGCGTCGATCGTGGCGACCATCGAGGCGATGAACGAGGAGGGCATCGTCGACAACGCCGCGACCATCGGCACCGACCACATCGCCCCCGGCCTCGCGTCGCTGGCCGAGAAGCACGACGTGATCGGCGAGGTGCGCGGCACCGGGGTCTTCTGGGCCCTCGAGCTCGTCGCCGACCACGAGACTCGGGAGCCGCTGCCGGCCGCGACGATGGGCCGGATCAAGTCCGACCTCATCGCCCGCAGCCTGATCCCGTTCATCATGGAAAACCGCATCCACGTGGTGCCCCCGTGCGTCGTCACCCCCGACGAGGTCGCCGAGGCGATCTCGATCTACGACGACGTGCTCGGCTCGCTGTAACAGCTCTTCAAAGGACGCATGACATGACCGATCTCCCCATCCTCGACCACTGGATCGGCGGGGCCACCAACCCCGGCACCGGAACCCGTCTCGGCGACGTCTACAACCCCGCGCTCGGCACCGTCCAGAAGCGCGTACGCTTCGCCTCGGCCGCCGACGTCGACACCGCCGTCTCCGCGGCCAAGAAGGCGTTCGAAGAGTGGAGCGAGACCTCGCTCACCCGGCGTACGGCCGTGCTCTTCAAGTTCCGCGAGCTGCTCAACGCCCGCAAGGGCGAGCTCGCCGAGATCCTGACCGCCGAGCACGGCAAGGTGCTCTCCGACGCCGCCGGCGAGATCGCCCGCGGGCTCGAGGTCGTCGAGTTCGCCTGCGGGCTCTCCCACCTGCTCAAGGGCACGGTCTCCGAGCAGGTCTCCTCCGGCGTGGACGTGACCACCCTCAAGCAGCCGCTCGGCGTGGTGGGCATCATCAGCCCGTTCAACTTCCCCGCCATGGTGCCGATGTGGTTCTTCCCGATCGCGATCGCGGCCGGCAACGCGGTCGTGATCAAGCCCTCGGAGAAGGACCCGACCGCGTCCAGCTGGATCGCGGAGCTGTGGTCCGAGGCGGGGCTGCCCGACGGTGTCTACAACGTCGTGCACGGCGACAAGGAGGCGGTCGACGCGCTCCTCGACAACCCCGACGTCGCCTCGATCTCCTTCGTCGGCTCCACCCCGATCGCCCGCTACGTCTACGAGCGCGGCACCGCCGCCGGCAAGCGGGTCCAGGCGCTCGGGGGCGCCAAGAACCACATGCTCGTGCTGCCCGACGCCGACCTCGACCTGGTCGCCGACTCGGCGGTCAACGCGGGCTTCGGGTCAGCCGGCGAGCGCTGCATGGCGATCTCGGTGGTGCTCGCGGTCGACTCGGTGGCCGACAGCCTGATCTCGAAGATCACCTCGCGGATGGCCACGCTCAAGACCGGCGACGGCACCCGAGACACCGACATGGGGCCGCTGATCACCGGCGCCCACCGGGACAAGGTGGCGAGCTACGTCGACGTGGCCGCGGCCGACGGTGCCGAGGTCGTCGTCGACGGGCGAGCTGCACTGAATTCTGAGGGCTCGGTCGACGGCGACCCCAACGGTTTCTGGATCCTGCCAACCCTGATCGACCGGGTGCCGACCACGTCGACCGTCTACACCGAGGAGATCTTCGGCCCGGTGCTCTCGGTCATCCGCGTCTCCGGCTACGAGGAGGGCCTCGAGCTGATCAACTCCGGCCAGTTCGGCAACGGCACCGCGATCTTCACCAACGACGGCGGCGCCGCCCGCCGGTTCCAGCGTGAGGTGCAGGTCGGGATGGTCGGCGTGAACGTACCGATCCCGGTGCCCGTCGCCTACCACTCCTTCGGCGGCTGGAAGGCCTCCCTGTTCGGGAACGCGAAGGCGTACGGCCCCGCGGGGCTGGACTTCTTCACCCGGGAGAAGGCGGTCACCACCCGCTGGCTGGACCCGTCGCACGGCGGGATCAACCTGGGGTTCCCGCAGAACTCCTAGTAGTCGTAGTCGTCGTCGGGGCCGACTGCGTCGAGCTTCTGCTCGGCGTAGTCGGCCTCGTTGACGTCGTCCGGCGTCGAGGTCACCGTCTCCTCGGCGTCCAGAGGCGCCTCGTCGTCGACGGCCTCCTTCACGACATCGGTCGCCTGCTCCTCGAGGTCTGCCTCTGCTGCGTTCTCGCTCATCTACCCTCGCTCAGATCGATCCGTGTGCTCGGTCTCCAGTAGACCACCGCCACCCGGGGGCCGCCACGGATCGCTGTGGCTCAGCGCCGGCGTGGCGCCCCCAGGGCAAGGCGGAGATCCTGCTTCAGGGTCGTGTATGCCTCCTTGGGCTGCCGGTTCACATCCCAGTTCCCTTCGAACCACCCAGGTACCCAGGAGTGGGTGTCATCGATGCCCCAGACCGTGAACGATGTGCAGGCGCGTACGGCGAGGCAGGCCTGGAGCATCTGGGAGAACTCATAGGGGTGGGCGAAGAGTGCCAGGTTGTCCGTCGGGACCTGGGTCTCGGCGGAGTCGACGAAGGTGCGTACGTCTGCCTCGGTGACAGCGACCTCGAGACCGAGGTCTGCATAGCGCTGCAGGTCGGCGCGGAAGCGCTCGCCGGAGAAGCCGTACTGGGTGTCGAGGTGGCCCTGATTGCCGACACCGTGGATGGGTACGCCCTGGGCGACCAGGCTCTTGACGAAGGCGTAGACCGCGTCCGCCTTGGCGTTGTGGCCGTCCTCGCCGGCGATGTTGTAGTCGTTGTAGAACAGCCGCGCCTTCGGGTCGGCCCGATGGGCCCAGCGGAAGGCGTCGGCGACCACCTCGGGTCCGAGCCGGGAGACCCAGAAGTTGTCCGGGTTGAGCCGCGAGGGGTTGGAGTCCGTGAAGAACTCGTTGGCGACGTCCCACTGGTAGACCTTGCCGCGGAAGTGGGCGACCTCGTCGGTGATGTGCTTCTTCAGGATTCCGCGGAGCTCGTCGTTGCTGATGGTGCCGTTGTTGACGCCCTCCGTCAGCCAGGCGGGATTCTGGTTGTGCCAGAGCAGGGTGTGGCCGCGCACCTTCTGACCGTGGGCGCGGGCGAACTCGACAACCTCGTCGGCGCCGGACCAGTCGTAGGTGCCCCGAGTCGGCTCGACGGTCTCCCACTTCATCTCGTTCTCGGGCGTGATGCTGGAGAACTCGTCCGCGGCGATGCCGGCGAGCTCCTCGTCCGCGAGCACCTCGGGGTTGGCGGCGACACCGAGGTGCAGCCCGATCTGGGAAGCGTAGGAGCGGAGCGAGTCGGACGGGGGCCGGAAGCCACGTGGCTCGGCCTGGGCCATGGATGACGCGGTGGCCGCGATGGTCGCCGCCGCGGTCACGGTCACGACGATGTGACGAAGCTTCACGGTGCCTCCAGGTGCACTAAGTGTGATCGGCATCACAGACAGGGATCAGGATGGCGAGCGGCCCACGACTTTGTCAATCGTTGTCGATAACGTTTTCCAAAGATGGGCGCCGAAGCTGGATCCCGGCTACGATCCAATCCATGCCCACCGAGACCTCTGCACGCGAAGCTCCCGGATCGACGTGGGCCCGCAGCTACGACTACACCGCGCGCGAGCTGGTGCGACCACGTTCCGTGGATGACGTACGCGACCTCGTGCGGCGCGAGCCGCGCCTGCGCGCGCTGGGGTCTCGGCACTCCTTCACCGATCTCGCGGACACGCCGGGGGTGCTGGTCTCGCTCGACCTGGAGAACTCGCCGAGCCTGGCCGGCGACGTGGTCCGGGTACCCGGCGGGATGCGCTACGGCGAGCTCGCCGCCTGGCTGCAGGAGCATGGCCGGGCGCTGCCCAACCTGGCCTCACTCCCCCACATCTCGGTCGCCGGCGCGGTCGCGACCGGCACTCATGGCTCCGGGATCGGCAACGGCTCGCTGGCCACGTCCGTGACCGCGCTGGAGATCGTCGACGGGCGCGGCGACCTGGTGCGGCTGGAGGCCGGCTCGCCCGACTTCGCCGGGGCCGTGGTCGGCATCGGCGCCCTGGGGATCGTGACCCATCTCGAGCTGCTGACCTCGCCGACCTACCAGGTCGCACAGACGGTCCACGAGGGTCTCACCTACGCTGACCTGCGAGAACACCTCACCGAGATCCTCGGTGCCGCCTACTCGGTGTCGATCTTCACGCGTTGGGCCGACGAGGCCGACGGCTCCGTCGCCCGGGTCTGGGTGAAGTCACGTTCGACGACGCCGGAGCTCCCCGGGACGGTCCTCGCGACCGGGCCGCGGCACGTCGTCCCCGGCCTCGACCCGGCGCCGTGCACCGAGCAGCTCGGCGTGCCGGGACCCTGGCACGAGCGGCTGCCCCACTTCCGCCTCGACTTCCAGCCGAGCGTCGGCGCGGAGCTGCAGAGCGAGTACCTGGTGCCGCTCGATCGCGCGCAGGAGGCGGTCGACGCCGTCCGATCGCTCGCCGACAGGGTCCGGCCGCTCCTGCAGGTGAGCGAGATCCGCGCCGTCGCCGCCGACGAGCTGTGGCTCTCCCCCGCCTACGGCACCGACACGGTGGCGCTGCACTTCACCTGGAAGGCCGACCCAGTCGGCGTACGCGAGCTCCTACCCGACCTGGAGCAGCGGCTTCCGGCCGGCACCCGGCCGCACTGGGGCAAGCTCTTCGCCACCAAGGACCCCGGCGCCGAGTTCCCGCGCTGGGACGACTTCCGGGACCTCGTACGCCGCTTCGACCCGGACCGCCGGTTCTGGAACGCCTGGCTGGACCGGGTGCTCGGCTGAGGTTGGCTCAGTCCTCGACGAACTGGCGATGGTTGCGGATCACCTCGGCGATGATCACGTTGAGGATCTTCTCGGCGAACTCGGGGTCGAGACCTGCGTCGTCGGAGAGCCGGCGGAGCCGCTCGATCTGGACCGCCTCGCGGCTCGGATCGGCCGGGGGGAAGCCCGCGCGCGCCTTCAGCCGGCCGACCTGCTCAGTGCACTTGAAGCGCTCGGCGAGAAGGTGGACAAGGGCGGCGTCGAGGTTGTCGATGCTGCCGCGCAGGCGCAGGAGCTCGTCGTGGGCGTCTTCGGTCACAGCGCTATCAAACCTGATCCGAGTCCCCGAGCACCGACGAGTCTTACTCGCCGGACTCCTTCGAGGACTGCTCGGCCAGGGCCTTGTCGATGTCGAGCTCGACGACGGCGTCGATGACCTGCTTGAGCGCGGGCGCGGGGAGCGCACCGGGCTGCGAGAACACGAGGTTGCCCTTCTTGAAGGCCATCAGCGTCGGGATCGAGGTGATGTTGGCGGCACCGGCGAGCGCCTGCTCGGCCTCGGTGTCGACCTTCCCGAAGACGATCTCGGGGTGCTCCTGGGAGGCGGCGTCGTAGATCGGGCCGAACTGGCGGCACGGGCCGCACCAGGACGCCCAGAAGTCGACGAGGACGATCTCGTTGTCGGTGACGGTGCTCTCGAAGTTCTCTGCGCCGAGCTCGACGGTGGGCATGGGGCTCTCGCTTCCGGTATGGGGTGCGTGCGCGCCGGATCGGCAGGCACGTACGTCTCAACGCACGTGCGCCACTGAGGATTCCCCGTGCGGATTCGTCGTGGGATCAGGGAAGGCGCTTGGCCTTCGGCCCGATCTGCCGCTCGATGCGGCTGCGTGGCTGACCGGTCAGCTTGGCGACGATCGGCACTCGGAACACGTATCCACCGACAGCCGCTGCGATGACCAGCAAGATAATCCAGAACATGTGATCCAGCGTACGCCGGACCACCCAGGCCCCACCTCAGGATTCTCCCTGAGATGGGGCCCGGGTGAGTCCCGGGTCGGTGTCAGGCGGCGCGCCGGCCGCGGCGGCCGGACTCGCGCTTGCGCAGAGCGTCGGTGAGCAGCGAGACCAGGGCCTCGAGCTGTACGTCGGCGGAGTCGGTGACCTCTTCGTCGGAGCCGTCCAGGGCACGAGCCGCGAGGCCGGCCTTGGAGTCGATCAGCTCGGCGATCCGGGTGTCGATGGTCTGCGAGGCGATGATGCG
Source organism: Nocardioides sp. NBC_00850 (assembly GCF_045207335.1). Classification (NCBI taxonomy): domain Bacteria; kingdom Bacillati; phylum Actinomycetota; class Actinomycetes; order Propionibacteriales; family Nocardioidaceae; genus Nocardioides; species Nocardioides sp. NBC_00850. Next base: position 2,257,281 of record NZ_CP108845.1, on the reverse strand, counting down.
CCAGGCGGTGACCGGCTCGGTCTGGCCGATGCGGTGGACACGGTCGATCGCCTGGGTCTGCTCGGCGTCGGTCCAGGAGAGCTCGGCCAGGATCAGGTTGGAGGCGGCCTGCAGGTTGACGCCGACACCGGCGGCGGTGAGCGAGCAGACGATGACCTTGACCTCGGGGTCGTTCATGAACTCGTCGATGGCCTTCTCGCGCGCCTTCGAGGTCTGGTCGCCACGGATCGTGGAGTAGCGGATGCCGCGCTCCTCGAAGAGCTTCTGCGCGGTGTCCATCACCTCGATGTGCTTGGCGAAGAAGACGACCTTGCCGACGTTGCGCGCCAGCTGGGCGGCGTAGTCGGCGGCCAGCGAGGCCTTCGCGCGACCGATGCGGCGCATCATCCCGAAGACGTTCTCGCCGGTGGAGGCGTCCTGGTCCTCGCGCTCCCAGGCGGCGACGCGGCGGATCAGCTCGAGGTCGAGCTCGCCGGGGGCCGGCTTGGCGCCGGTCACCCGGGTCTCGATCGCGGTGTCGTAACGCTGCATCATCCGCTTGGCCAGCTCGGCCTCGGCGGCCCGGATCGAGCGACCCTCGGCGTCGTCGAGCTCGACCGGCAGGTCGGCCACGCGGCGCGCCGGGATGTCGCTGGCGACGTCGATCTTGCGGCGGCGCACGATGCCCTGGTTGACGACGACGCGGCGGGCCGCGCCGTAGAAGCTGTTGTCCTGCGGGGTCAGTCCGGTCTCCTCGAGCCCTTCGAGCAGGCCGTTGAGCGGCTTGACGTCGTCGATCCAGCCGAGGAACTGCCAGATCGCGCGGAAGTCCTCGATGTCGTTGATCAGCGGGGTGCCGGTCAGCGCCATGAGCAGCGGGTTGGCCGTACGCTGCCGGATCTTCTCGGAGAGCGCCAGCACGTGCTGGGAGCGCTGGGAGGACTTGTTCTTGATGAAGTGGGCCTCGTCGACGACCATGCCCTTGAAGCCGAACTCGCCGAGCCAGCCGACGTGGCGGTCCAGGATCTCGTAGTTGACCACGATGATGTCGGCGAAGCCGTCGATGTCCTCGCCGTTGCCGTGGACGACGGTCGCCTTCTTGGACGGCGTCCAGAGGTCGACCTCGCGGGCCCAGTTGGCCTTGACGACGTTGGGCACGACCACGAGCAGCGGGTAGGCGTCGGCTGCCTCGGCGGCCAGCAGGGCCTGCGCGGTCTTGCCGAGGCCGGGCTCGTCGGCCAGCAGGTAGGAGCGGTGGCCCTCGGCCGCCGAGGCGACCAGCTGCGCCTGGTGGTGCATGAGCTCGCGGGTGCCGGGCGCCTCGATGTGACCGGGACCGTAGGCGGGCGGCTCGGGCAACGGCATGCAGGAGGGGCCGGAGTCGGCGTACTCGAAGCTTCGGAACAGCGGCCCGAGGAGCTCCCATCCGGACAGGCGGCGGGCGTGCACCGGCGGACGGGCGTTGGTGAAGTCGGGCACCAGGAACGGGTTGGAGAGCTGGCGCTGGATGACGCTGGTCGGCACCACGCGCTTGTCGGGTACCACGACGGCAGGCGTCTCGTCCTCGTCCTCCTCCTCGTCCTCCGGCACGTCGACGCCACCACGGGCCATCAGCTCGTGCTTGAGGTCGACGGCGGCATCGGAGATCTCGGCGTCCTCGGCGAGGAGCTCGAACAGGCGCGAGTCCATGGTCGCGGTCTTGGCCAGGATCGTGGCGATCCCGTCCAGACGCTTGAGCTGCTCGGCGCGGCGACCCTCGTTGAGGGTCTCGTCCTCGAGCACGCGGTGGCGCTCGTCTCGGGCGAGGAGCGCGACGACCTGGAACTTGGTCCGTACGTCGGGCATGGCCGAGCGGCGCTGAACGGCCGACTCCACCTCGCGGACGACCTGCGCGAGCACCGGAATGATGCCCTCGTTGTCCTTGTGGACGCCCTTGCGGCGACCGTTCTGCCCGGACTTGCCGGCATTGCCGTTGCTACGCGAACGGCCGGACCGGTTGTTGCGCCGGGTAGCGGCTCCCTGAGCCAACTGATTCCTCCTTGGGGCCACGCACGGGTGAGTGGCATGTCCAAATGCCGACCCTCATCGGCCGGTCGCCCTCCCAGGGCTCACGCAGATCGATGGCAGACGACTGACGACCGCGTCCAAACAGCGGATACGCGCGATCGGCGCCTCATCGACCGGGCCAGTGACTCGTTCGGTCCCCACGACGAACGTCCACGAGCCGGGCGCTTGCAGCGAGTGTAACCCCACCCACACCGGTTAGCGGAAGTCTCGTTCGGCGTTTTCTGTCAATTGATCAAACACAGGGCTCAGGCAGGCGTCGGATGAGCCTTGTAGAACTCGCGTGCGCGCCTTCCGAGACGGTTGGTGGCGACATCCGAGAGCACCACGCCGAGCGGAATGTTGAGCACCGGGATACCGCGCAGGACGACACGCCGGGCGACCCGGACACCGACGAGGTGCGCCATCGACCTGGTGGCCTCGACGGTCTTGTTCGCCGCCCAGCGGGAGACGGCCCGGACGCCGAAGCGGCTGCCCGCGGCGCCCGCCACGCTGCCGCCGCCTTCGAAGAGCAGGTTCACGCCGGCCAGCTTGAGGAACTCGTTGATCCGGGCCGGATCCTCCAGATCGTGGCCGTACGCGGCGGCGATGTGCATCACCAGGCGCTGCTCGATCCACGCCAGCGCGATCAGGTCCCCGAGGATCGCGGTCCCAGCCGCGGCCGCGACCGCAGCCGGACCGCCGATGACGGCCGGCACTTCGGCGACCGCGATCATCGCGCCGCCGCCGGCACCCTGAAGGCGAGCGAACCAGCGGTGCTTCCTGACCAGCTCGTCGACGTACGCCTCGGTGTCGAAGCCGGGCTCGGCCCGGTCCGCGGCCACCTTCCTGGCGATCTCCGGACCCTGGGTCGCGACCAGGTGGCCGACCAGCACCTGCGGTGCCGCCGACCCTGCCTTGATCAGCTCCTTGACCGGGAACTTCGGCTTCTTGATCATCTACCCTCCGCGTCGCTCGGCGACCGTGCCGCCGTCTGATGGCCCGAACCTATCCGAGACCGACGCGGCGACGGCCCTGCGACTCAGTCGATCAGGTACTGATCCGCCCAGGCCGAGATGATCCGGGCGGCGCGCTGGGCCTGGCCCCGCTTCGTGAGGAGGTGATCGGAGCCCTCCAGCGCCACGAAGGACCGCGGGTGGCGGGCGGTGTTGAAGATGTCGGAGGCGTTCTCGATGCCGACCGTGGTGTCGGTCGGGCTGTGCATGACCAGGAGCGGCTTCTTGAGCTGCATGATCTTGTGGCGCAGGTCGGCGCGGCGTACGTCATGGACGAAGTCCTTGCGCAGGGTCAGCGACTTGCCGCCGGCCATCCACGGCGCCTGGCCGTCCTCGAGCACCCGGGAGAGCACCGCGTCGTAGTTGTGCTCGACGTGCGCCGGCTGGAACGGGGCGCCGACGGTGGCCACCGCATCGACACCGACGGCGTCGGTCGCCGCGGCGAGGACCGCCGCACCGCCGAAGGAGTGGCCGACGAGCAGCTCGGCCGGGGTGCCGCGCTCGGCCATGAACCGGGTGGCCTCGACGGTGTCGGCGACCTTGTGGGTGAACGAGCCGTCGCCCCAATCGCCCTCGGAGTCGCCGAGCCCGAGGTTGTCGAAGCGCAGCATGCCGACGCCCTCAGCAGCGAGCTGCTTGCAGATCCGTGCAGCTGCCGGTGAGTCCTTCCCGAGGGTGAAGCCGTGGCTGAACACGCCCCAGCCACGCACCTCCCCCTCGGGAAGGTCGATGAGACCGGCCAGCATGGGTCCGGACGTACTCTTGAAGGTCACCTTCTCAGCCACGCCCAGGATTCTCTCAGAATCCGGCGGGACCGCCCGGATCTGCTCAGCGCTCGACGTAGAACAGACGCTTGTTGAGGAACTCGTCGATCCCGAGCGGGCCGAGCTCGCGGCCGAAGCCGGAGCGCTTGGTGCCGCCGAAGGGGACGTCTGCGCCCTCGCCGGCCGGCGTGTTGACGTTGGCCATGCCGACCTCGAGCTGCTGGGCAACGGCGATCGCGCGCGCCTCGTCGGTCGAGAAGACAGCCCCGCCGAGGCCGTACTCCACCGCGTTGGCCAGCTCGACGGCCTCCTCGTCGGTGCTCACCTTGTAGACGACGGCGACCGGGCCGAAGAGCTCCTCGGTGTAGGCGCGCATCTGCGGGGTGACGCCGGTGAGGACGGCGGGGGCGAAGAAGGCGTCGGGGCCGTCGGAGATCTCGCCGCCGGCGTGGAGCGTGGCGCCCTTGGATACCGCGTCCTCGATCTGGTCGCGCAGTGCCTCGGCGGCCTTGCGCGCCACCAGCGGGGAGTAGACGGTGTCGTCGCCGTCCTCGCCCTCGAGCGGCTTCATCGCGGAGGCGCGCTTGGTGAGGGCCGCGACGAAGTCGTCGTAGACGCCCTCGTTCACGATCATCCGCTTGTTGCCGTTGCAGACCTGGCCGACGTTCTCCATCCGGGTCGCCCAGGCGGTCTCTGCGGCCTCGTCGATGTCCTCGGAGTCGAGGATGATGTAGGGGTCGGAGCCGCCGAGCTCGAGGACGACCTTCTTCAGGTGGCGGCCGGCGGCCTCGGCGACCGCAGTGCCGGCGCGCTCGGAGCCGGTCAGGGAGACCGCGCGGACCCGCGGGTCGGCGATCATCGTCGCGATCTGCCCGTGAGTGGCGTAGAGGTTCTGGTAGACGCCCTCGGGAAGGCCGGCGTCGGCGAAGATCTGCGCGATCGCGGCCGAGGAGCGCGGGCAGTTCTCGGCATGCTTGAGGATGACGGTGTTGCCGGCGACCAGGTTGGGCGCGGCGAAGCGGGCGACCTGGTAGTAGGGGTAGTTCCACGGCATGACACCGAGCACCGGGCCGAGCGGGAGGCGCTGGATGACCGCCTTGCCCTCGTGGCCGGGCAGGTCGGTCTCCGCGAGCAACTGGGGGCCGTGGTCGGCGTAGTAGGCGGTGATCTCGCCGGAGAACTCGGCCTCGCCGGCGCCGGAGGAGGCCTTCTTGCCCATCTCGGTGCGGATGATCTTCCCGAGCTCCGCGGCCCGCTCGGTGAAGAGGTCCGCGGCGCGCTTCACGATCGCGGAACGCTCCTCGATCGGGGTCGAGCGCCAGGCTTCGTACGCCTTCTTGGACCGCTCCAGCGCCTCCTCCACCTCGGCGTCGGTGGCGAACGGGAAGGTCTCGATCACCTCGCCCGTTGCGGGGTCGGTCACCTGGTAGGGAGGCGTGGTGCTCATCGTCATCCTCTTCGATCGGGGGCTGCTTTTGGTGCGATGGTACGTGGTTTTGGAGCGCTTTTGATGACGGAACCGTTACTCTTTACCGGTTTTTGCAACTGAATCCGAAGTTAGGACACGTTCTAGAATGTCCGCATGGATCTCGCATTCTTCCGGCGCACCGATGACGGTTTCGAGCCTACGCCGATGGCTCGCAGCATGTGGGCCGAGGACCACATGCACGGAGTGGCCGCCAGCGGCCTGATCGCTCGCGGCCTCGAGGACCAGATCGAGGAGCTCGGACGTGCCTCGGAACTGGTGCCCTCGCGCTATCACGTGGACCTGTTCCGACCGCCGCGGATGGTGCCGACGCGGATCCGCACGAGGGTCGTACGCAACGGCCCGCGCATCGCGCTGCTCGACGCCGAGATGGTCCAGTCCTCCGGCGACGGCGAGGAGCGGGTCGTCGCCCGTGCGACCTGCACCTATCTGCTCGCCGGCGAGAACCCGGCCGGCGAGGTCTGGTCGGCGACCGAGCGCGCCACTCCCCCGCCGCTCGAGGTCGCGCCGCCGACCTCCGAGCCGCACGTACCGTTCTTCGTCTCCGAGAACCCCTGGTCCGACGACTTCGGCAAGCACCAGAACGCCGGGCGCCACATCACCTGGCAGGTCGCGGTTCCGACCGTCGCCGGCGAGCCGATGACACCGTTCCAGACCGTGGCCTCCATCGCCGACGCCACCTCGATGGTCACCAACTGGGGCAGCAACGGCGTCGAGTGGATCAACACCGACATCTCCCTCGCCCTCGCCCGGCGGCCGGCCGGGATGGAGGTCGGCCTCGCCACCATCGACCACGTCGCCCACGAGGGCATCTCCGTCGGCACCGCCGAGGTCTTCGACCGCGAGGGCACCATCGGCACCGCCACCGTCACCGCCCTGGCCAACGCCAAGCGCACCGTCGACTTCACCGCTCCTGGCGAGGGTGGTCCCGCCACCCCGGTCTAGCCGAAACCGCAGTTGTGGCGGCCGAATCCGCACTTGTGGGCGACGAAACTCTGGTTTCGTCGCCCACTTCTGCAGTCTCGGCCGCCAGAACTCACGTCTCGGCCGACGCTTGTGCCTTCTCGGCGAGGGCGAGGTTCTGGTCGACGAGGGCGGCCATGAGGGCTCGTTGGCGGGTCGGGGTGAGGCCGAAGCCGGAGGGGGTGAGATCGGGAGTGGCCAGGGACTCGTCGATGCCGTGGAGGCGGGCGGTCGCGTGGTTGACGTCGGCGATCGCCTGCCGGAGGTCGGTGGTCGCGGGGTCGTGGGTGTCGGGATCGCCGACGAGGTTGAGTACGCCGGTGATGCCGATCCGGCGCTCGTCGCCGACCCGGTCCAGGGCGGCCAGGAGCGCGATGCCCGCCGGGCGGAGCGGCCCGAGGTCCGCGGGGAACGGGTAGGTCGCGCGCAGGCGTGAGGGGTTGTAGCGGTAGGCGGTGTTGAGCATGGTGCCGCCGGCGCGTACGGCCCAGACACGGTGAAGGTCGGAGGCCAGGAAGGCGTACGCCGCCGCATCCTGCGTCGGGTAGACGACCAGCCCGTTGGAGAAGACGTGGTCGGCACCGACCAGCACGGGCCACAGGTGCTTGCTGTGCTTGCTGAACGCGATGACGTACGAGAGCCCGGCGGCGTCGCGGTAGAGCTCGTCGACGGGGCTGAGGAAGCCCCACCAGCGCTCCTTGAGCTGGGGGTACTTCACGAACTGGCGGCGGCGCTCGGCACGCACCTTCGACCGCACCAGACGCGCGAGCGCGCGGTCCTCGGCGAGCTCCTCGAGGCCCAGCTTGCCGACGTCGAGCACGAAGCGGGAGGCGGTCGAGCCGCAGGGCGTCACCAGGTCCTCACCACTCAGATAGGGGCGCACGGTGTGCCCGAGCGGACCGCGTCCGAGAGCCTCCGCCTCGGCCTGCGTCAGGACGAGCGTGCGACCGAGCACGATCGTGCCCTGATAGCCGTGCGGTAGCGGTACGTCGAGATCCAGCCGTGCCGGCTCCGGAAGCGAGAAGCCGTCCTCGAGCGTCCCGGTGATCGCCGGGACCGAGCGCCCGTCGAGCCACGCGCTGTCGAGCGGCCGGGTGGTGAGCCAGATCTTCGCGAACCGCACGCCCGCCGTCGGCCACGGGGCCGAACGCTCCGCCCGGGCGACCTGCCAGCCGCGATCCAACAGCGCACCGAGGCCGAAGCGCGCGGTGTCACCCTCGCTGATGGAGTCGGTCGTGATCAGCCCGATCTCGCCGCGGCTGAGAGCGGCTGCCCGGAGCAGGAAGTAGATGACGTAGTCGGCCCGCCTCGTCGTGCCTGCGGCGAGCGTGTGCGCGAGGTAGTCGCGCAGCTCCTGGCCGATCGCGTCCCGCACCCGCTTCACCCCGAGGTAGGGCGGGTTGCCGACCACCGCGTCGAAGCCGCCGCGCGCCATCACCTCGGGCGCGGCCAGCGCCCAGTGGATCGGCCGGACGGCAGGAACGGGCAGGCGCCGGCACCGGGCCAGCGCCGCATAGGCCTCCTCGAGCCGCCTCCCCGGCCGCCCGCCCAGCGGCAGCGCGACCGCGACCATGGCATCGGCGTACGCCTCGGGGTCATCTACACCGGCTGGCAGCTCGTCCGCGTCGACGAGCCCAACCAGCGAGTTGCCGCACAGGATCCGGTCGTCGAGGAAGGCCAGCGGGAGCGAGGGGTCCTCGCAGAGCAGCCAGAGGGAGAGCTTGGCGATGTCGACCGCGACCGGGTCGATGTCGGCACCGTAGAGGCAGCGCGTGACGATCTCGGCCACGGGCCGCTCGCACGAGGACGCCAGATAGCGGGCGGAGGCGAGGAGGAAGACGCCGGTTCCGGCGGCGATGTCGACCACGGCCGCGTCGGCGGAGGCGACCGGTGCCAGGGCGTGGGCGACGACCTCGTCGGCGAGCTCGGGCGGGGTGTAGTGGGCGCCGTTGTCGCGTCGCGAGGAGACCTCGAGGAGCGCCTCGTAGACGTAACCGATCTCCTCCAGAGCCAGATCATCGACCGCGGCCCCATCCAGGAACAGATAGTTCGACAGCAGATGATCCGGCTTCGGACCGTCCGCGCACGACAGCAGCCCAGCGGCGTCCAGGGCGGCATCGGTGAGCACCATCCCCCGTGCCCGCGCGAACCCCGCCACGACGCCGCGCATCACCGCCGCCACCGCCGAGGGGCCACCGCCCAGCTCGGCAACCGCCGACCGCGCTCGAGTGCGCAGTGCCCGGGGCGTGATCACAGGATGAACCATAGAACGCCCGCAGGTTCGGGGAGACGAACCGATGGTGAAGAGTGACGCGCCGGGGTGCCCCCGTTCACCACAACGTCACACCGTGCGTACAGAATCCGGCGCATGTCAATCGACTCGGAGCGGCTCGGGCCCCTCCTTCACATCCGGCCCGGCACGGCTCCCCGCGTGGCGATCATCTCCGCGAGCTACGGCGCCGGCCACAACTCGGCCTCTCGGGAGATCTCACGAGCACTCGGGGAGGCCGGGTGCGACGTCGAGATCTTCGACTTCGTCGACCTGATGCCCTGGCGGCTCGGACACGGGCTGAAGGTCGGCTACAAGATGCAGCTCCAGGTCAGCCCCGACTCGTGGGGCACCACGATGAGTCTGGTCATGCCGGGACGCCCGCTCCACAAGCCGTTCAACCAGTTCCTGCGTCTCTCCACGCGCAACCTCACCGAGGCCATGCGCGGCGCCGATCTGGTCATCTCCACCCACCCGTTCTGCTCCCAGGTCATCGGCCACCTGCGCACCAGCGGACAGCTCACCGTGCCCGCGGTCACCTATCTCACCGACGCCGCGGTCCCGGCGCTGTGGATCAACCCCGGCATGGACCTCAACCTCGCCATCCACGAGGTCGCCGCACGCGAGGCGCGCATGCTCGGCGGCAACGCAGCGGTGGTGCAGCCGCTGGTCCCGCCGGGGGCGGCCTACGTCCCGGGGCAGGTCTTCACCGATCCACTCGCCGACCTCGACCTGGAGGGTCCGCGGGCGCTGGTCACCGGCGGCTCGCTGGGCGCCGGTGCGCTCGAGCAGACCGCGCGCGACATCCTCGAACACAGCGACATGACCCCGGTGGTCCTCTGCGCGACCGACCCCTGCCTCAAGCGCCGCCTGGAGCGGATCCCCGGTGTCGTGGCGCTCGGCTGGCGCACCGACGTACGCGCCCTGATGGCGACCAGCGACTGCGTCGTCCAGAACGCCGGCGGATTCACCTCGCTCGAGGCTCTGGCCTCGGGCACGCCGGTGATCACCTACCGCTCGATCTCCGGCCACGGAGCCGCCAACTCGGCCAACCTGGACCGTGCCGGGCTGATCCCGTGGGCTCGCGACGAGCTCGAGCTCGCCAAGCACCTGGAAGTCGCCGCCGAGTCACCACGATTCAACCGGCTCGCGCTAGGCGTCCCCGACATCGTCCAGCTCCTCACCGACAGCTACGACGAGACCGCCGTGGCCTAGCCGGCCGGCGGCAGCCCGAAGAGCCGCGCGGCGTTCTCGTAGAGCACCCCGCGCGTCCACTCGTCACCGAGCCCGAGACCGATGACCCCGTCGACCGCCTCGAGATAGGGATAGGGGATGTTCGGGAAGTCGCTCCCGAACAGCACCCGCTCACCCAGCGCCTTCAGCCGCGGCAACTCCTCGGCAGGGAAGGGCGTCGCCGCCTCGGTGAAGGCGGTGAAGGCCATGGTGGTGTCCAGGTGCACGCTGTCGTACTTCTCCACCAGGTCGAGGAAACGCGAGTAGTCCGGCAGCCCCATGTGAGCGACGATCAGCACCAGATCCGGATAGCGTCCGAGCAACGCCTCCATGCCGGTGGGGCCGGTGAACCGACCCGGAGCAGGCCCGTGACCCGAGTGGATCACCAGCGGCGTACGCGACTGCGAGAGCACCTCCCAGACCGGGTCGAGCAGCGGCGAGTTGGGGTCGTAGTCGCCGACCTGGACGTGTGCCTTGAAGATCCGCGCCCCCGCCTCGACGGCCTCGCGCACATAGTCACCCGCACCCGATTCCGGGTAGAACGTCGCCGACTGCAGGCAGTCCGGCTTGTCCGCCGCGAACTCCGCACCCCACTGGTTGAGCCACGCGGCCATCCCCGGCTTGTGCGGATAGGTGAGCGCCGAGAAGCGACGTACGCCGAGATCCCGCAGCACCCGGAGCCGCTCCTCCTCGGAGTGCCGATAGGCGATCGGCCACGGCTGCCCGGTCAACGGCCCGACCGCATCGAAGTAGGCCCACACCTTGTCGAGCATCCGCGCGGGCAGGAAGTGGGTGTGTACGTCGAAGATGCCGTCCAGGCCCAGCGCATCGAGCCGCGCGCGGAGCTGCGCCGGCTCGTCGGGGGCGATGGTGACGGTCGGAGGATTCACGACAGCCGAACCTACCCGGCGGTGGCGGAGCCCGAGGCCACGGGCGCAGCGAACGTCTCGGCGATCGCGCGTGCCCTCCCGGGCACCTCGTCGGCGGTCAGCCCCCAGGTCCCCTCGGCGAAGCGCCGGGCGAGCTTCGCGAGCGAGTCGGCACCCTCGTTGAGCGCCTCGCCGACGTGGCCGCGCACCCACTCGAACGAGAGCCGATCGGACTCGCGGCACAGGTCGTCGTGCATCCTGGTCAGGCCGGCGAGCTCGGCGCGGTGCTCGCTCTCATAGCCCTTCGGCATCGACAGCTCACCCCGGAGCCAGTCCTCGATCATCGCGAGCGCGACCCGGGAGTCGGTCCGGATGGTCAGCGTGCGGCGGGGCAGCGCCCGCACGGCCTCGGCGATCGCCTGCAACTCGGCCAGGACCACCAGCGACTGCGGGTCGCGGATCCTGGCGTTGGGTACCTGCCGGCCGAAACCGTGCTGACCGTCGCCGGCGAGCCATCCCCAGCCGATGAACCCGCGATGGGCCGAGCCGTCGGTTGCCACCACCAGCGGCGGCATCGGGCCGGCCCGATGGATCGCCAGCGCCTCCACCGCCTCCGCGCGGATGTCCGCGTCCTCGTCGGCGAACGGCACCACGGTGACCCCGGGATAGGCGTCCGCGATCTCGTCGGTCAGTATCCAGAACCGCGAGTTGGACGGCAGCGCGACCACGACCTGCACCGGCGCGAGCGACTCCAGCGAGTCGTACGCCGCCCCGACCGCCGCGATGATCGCGTCCTCGGTCCCGCGGGCGCCCAGCGATCCCGCCGCGTGCAGCCCTGGACCCGCCAGGACCCAGTCCCATTTCTCGGCGTCGCTGCGCTCCTTGACGACGATGAAGCAACGCATTGCTGACCTCCTGACCCGCCCGAACAAGTCGTCCTCGACGTTACCGGGCGGCCCCTGAGAAAGAGACTCCGGCGTCAGGATCCGGACACCGCTGACCGGAACGGTCAGACGAGTCCGAGCTCTCGGGCGCGTACGCCGGCCTGGAACCGGGACGCGGCACCGAGCGCCTCCATGAGCTCGGCGACCCGGCGCCGGTAGGTGCGTACGCCGAGCCCGAGGGTGCGCGCCGCGGCCTCGTCCTTCACGCCCCGGCCGAGCAGGTCGAGCACCTGGGGCGCGATGTCGCGCAGCTCGGCGATCCGGGCGTCGTAGGCGTCCACCGTCGTCGCCGAACGCCAGGCCGCGTCGAAGAGCGAGGTGACGCCCTGGACCACCTCGGGCTGGGTGACGATGCTGAAGCTGCGCTCGCCCAGGCGCGGGTCGCCGGCGAGGATCGCGACCCGGCCGTCGATCAGGATCGTCTCGTTGATCTCGTCGGGAGTGATCCGGATCTGGGCGCCGCGGGTGTCGCGGATCTCGCGCAGGTGGGCGGCGGAGACCGGGTCGAGCAGCACGTTGGGCCGGTAGACCTTCCGCAGCCGCACCTCGGCGCCGTCACGACCGCACAGCGCGGCCCTGATGCCGGATTCGGTGCGCGCGGCCGACCAGGTGCGCAGGTCGATCGCCGCACAGGCGATGTCGGTGGCGGCCGCGAACAGGTGCGAGGTGCGCCGCACGAGCTCCTCCTCGCCGCGTACGACGGCGACGGTCCCGCCCGTCCGGATCGTCCCCACCGTGTTGGTCACGGCATCGATTCTCCCCCGCCCACCAAGGCACGAGCCGCGATCGGCAACAACCTGCCAACGGCGTGAGTACGCGGCGTCGGGTCGCGACGCTGGAGGGCATGACCACGAACCACATCACCGCCGGTGCCGCCGGCACCTGGCAGCTCGGCGACAAGCGGATCAACCGGATCGGCTTCGGCGCGATGCGCCTGATCGGCAACCTGTCCACCCCGATCGCCCCCGACCGCGAGAACGCGATCGCCGTCCTCCGCCGCGCCGTCGAGCTCGGCGTCAACCACATCGACACCGCGACGATCTACTTCACCCCGACGCGCTCGGCCAACGAGCTGATCGCGACCGCCCTCCAGCCGTACGCCGACGACCTGCTGATCGCGACCAAGGTCGGCCCCACCCCGCGTGGCCGCGACGGCGCCTGGCAGTCCGAGCCCCGACCCGAGCGGTTGCGCGACCAGGTCGAGGAGAACATCCGCCAGCTCGGCCTCGACCACCTCGACCTGGTGAACCTGCGCTGGGGAGTCGGCCGCGAGCGCGGCACCGGATCGATCGCCGATCACTTCGGCGCCCTGCTCGACCTGCGCGAGGCGGGGCTGGTCGAGCACGTCGGCCTCTCCAACATCGGCCCCGAGCAGCTCACCGAGGCGCTCGCGATCGGGCCGGTGGCCTGCGTACAGAACCAGTACGGGCTCACCACCCGCCGCGAGGACGACGACCTGCTGCGGCTGTGCGGCGAGCACGGGGTCGCGTTCGTGCCCTTCAACTCCATCGGTGCCGCCGTCGCCGGCGCCGTCCCCGGCACCGCCCCCGACGAGACCGGTCGCGAGGTCGTCGAGGCCATCGCGGCGGCGCACTCCGCGACCCCCTCCCAGGTACGCCTCGCCTGGACGCTCCACCAGGGCCCGCACGTGCTCGCCATCCCCGGCACCGCCGACCACGCCCACCTCGAGGAGAACATCGCCGCCGGCGCCCTCCGGCTCACCGACGAGGAGGTGAGCCGCTTGGACGCTGTGGCCGCACCGACGGCTAGCCGCTAGCGACCGCCGCGAGGTAGTCCGGGACGTTCCAGCCCATCTACCCATGAGTAACGGACCGGATCGTCCCGGACTACCTGCGGCGCGCGGCAGCACTCACTCCTGCGCGGTGTAGAGCCCGTCGATGATGTCGGCGTACTTCTTGCTCACCACGCGCCGTTTGAGCTTCAGGGTCGGGGTGAGCTCCTCGGACTCGGCGGTCCACTCCTGGCTGAGCAGCTCGAAGGCCTTGACCTGCTCGGGGCGGGAGAGGCGGGCGTTGGCGGCGTCGACGGCCTTCGCGACGGCGCCCCGGATGACCGGGTGCTGGGCCAGCTCGGCGAGCGAGCCGGCCTCGACGCCGAGCTTCTGAGCGACCACGGGAGCGATCTCGCCGTCGAGGGTGAGGACGGCGACGACGTACGAACGGCCGTCACCGACCACCATCGCGTGACCGACGAGCGGGCTCTCCTTGAGGAGGTTCTCGATGTTGGAGGGGGCGATGTTCTTGCCCGCGGAGTTGATGATCATCTCCTTCTTGCGGTCGACCACGGTGAGGAAGCCGTCCTCGTCGAGCGAGCCGATGTCGCCGGTGTGCAGCCAGCCCTCGGAGTCGAAGAGCGCGGCGGTGGCGTCGGGTCGGCCCACGTAGCCCGGGGTCATGATCGGACCCCGGAACAGGATCTCGCCGTCATCGGCGATGCGCAGCTCGATCCCGGGCTGGGCGCGGCCGACGGTGCCGAGCCGGAAGGCCTCCGGCCCGTTGCCGGTGGCCGCCCCGGTGGTCTCGGTCATGCCGTAGACGTCGTAGATCTTCAGTCCCAGGCCGGCGAAGAACTTCGCCACCTCGATCGGCATCGGTGCGGCCGCGCTGGCCGCCCACTCGACCTTGTCGAGACCGAGCAGCGCGCGCATGGTCGACAGTACGGCCGCGTCGGCCTGTTCGAACTGTGCCTGCAGCTCGGGTGAGGTGGTCTGCCCGAACTGCTGCGACTCGACGTAGGCCAGCCCGACCGCCATCGCCTTCTCGACACCGGCCTTCTTGGTCTCGTCGGTCTCGGCGGCGAGCAGCGCGGTGACGCCGGTGCGGATCTTCTCCCACACCCGCGGCACCCCGAAGAAGCTGGTCGGGTGCACCTCCTGGAGGGTGCCGAGCAGCAGTGCGGGGTCCTGGACCAGGTAGACGTGGCCGCCGTTGAACTGCGGGATGTAGAGGCTGAGCACCCGCTCGGCGATGTGCGCGAACGGCAGGTAGGAGACGAGCACCCCCGGCTCCTCGACCCCGGAGACGGTCAGCGAGCTGGTCGTCTCGAAGACGATGTTGCGGTGGGTGAGCACCACGCCCTTCGGCTGCCCGGTCGTGCCCGACGTGTAGAGCATCGTGACCGTGTCGTCAGGGGTCACCGCGGCGCTGCGTGCGTCCAGCTCCTCGCCGACCTCGGCCAGCACCGCCGCACCCGAGGCCACGAAGTCGTCCCAGGCGACCGCCCGCGGGTCGTCCTCCACGGCGGTGTCGATGGTGACGACGCGTACGATCTCCTCGCGCTTGAGCCCGAGCGCCCAGCGGGCGACGTGGTCGTCGGTCTCGAGCACGACGATCCGCGGGTCCGCATGCTCGGCGACGTAGCCGACCTGGTCGGGCGCGAGGGTGTTGTAGATGCTGATCGGGACACCGCCGGCGAGCACCGTGGCCATGTCGGCGACGACGTGCTCGATGCGGTTCGCGGCCATGATCGCGACCGACTCCCCCGGCTGGAGACCAGCAGCGATGTAGGCGGCGGCCAGCTCGCGGGCGCGCTGGTGCAACTCGCCCCACGTCAGCGTGCGCCAGCCCGTGCCGTCAGGGGTGTGCCGGTCGGAGAATGCCGGCTCGGTGCCGCGGTCGGCGACCACCTTGGCGAGTACGTCGACCATGGTCTGGTCGCCGATCTGGGACTCGAGGGCGGCGCGGTCGGCGAGGACGTCGGGCATCGGGGCGCTCCTTCTGTGGTTTGTGACTCGGGTCACAATCAGGGTGCCTCGACCGTAGGGACGAGCTGGCGCGGACACAAGAGCCCGTTCGCGCTATTTGGGAATCCACCCCCAGCGGCGCGGTTTCCATTCAGTGGAAGACCGGTCTGGCGGCAGCCGCCCGAGCAGGAGTTGACTCACCCCATGGCAGAAGAACGTACGCAGGTTGTGATCGTCGGCGCCGGCCCCGCGGGGATGCTGCTGAGCCATCTCCTCGCCGCCGACGGGGTCGACTCGGTCGTGGTCGAGACCCGGTCGGAGGAGTACGTCGCGGCCCGCATCCGCGCCGGGATCCTGGAGCAGTCGAGCGTCGATCTGCTCACCGAGGTCGGTCTCGGCGACCGGCTGGCCCGCGACGCCGACAAGCACCGCGGGATCTACCTGCAGTGGCCCGAGGAGCGCCACCACCTCGACTTCGTCGACCTGGTCGGCCGGGCGGTCTACGTCTACGGCCAGACCGAGGTGCAGAAGGACCTGATCGACGCCCGCAAGGCCGCCGGTCAGGTCGTCCACTACGAGGTCAGCGACACCGCGCTGCACGACATCGAGTCCGACCGCCCGTCGGTGACCTTCACCGACGCCGCCGGGCTCCCCCAGCGGATCCGGGCGGATGTCATCGTCGGCTGCGACGGCTCCTTCGGCCCCAGCCGCGCCGCGATCCCGGCCCGGGAGAGCTGGGACCGCACCTACCCCTACAGCTGGTTCGGCATCCTCGCCGACGTCGCGCCCTCGACCGACGAGCTGATCTACGCCTGGCACCCCGACGGCTTCGCGCTGCACTCGATGCGCTCGGAGAGCGTCTCGCGGTTCTACCTACAGGTGCCCAACGGCACCGACCCGGCGACCTGGTCCGACGACCAGATCTGGGACGCGCTCGCCGCCCGGCTCGGCCACGGCCAGAACGGCTGGAGCCTGCAGCCGGGCCGGATCACCGACCGCAGCGTCCTCCCGATGCGCTCGCACGTCTCCACCCCGATGCGCCACGGCCGGCTCTTCCTGGCTGGCGACGCCGCCCACATCGTCCCGCCGACGGGCGCCAAGGGGCTCAACCTCGCGGTCGCGGACGTCGCGCTGCTGGCCCCGGCGCTCGCCGCGCTGCTCAAGGGAGACTCGCGACTGGCCGACGACTACTCCGAGACCGCGCTGCGCCGCGTCTGGCGCTGCACCCACTTCTCCTGGTGGATGACCACGATGCTGCACACCGCCGAGGACCCGTTCGACACTCAGCTCCAGCTCTCCCAGCTGCGCTGGGTGACCTCCAGCGAGCACGCCGCCGCCGGGCTCGCGGAGAACTACGCCGGTCTGCCGATCGGCTTCTGAACGGCCCGCGGGGCCGCCTGGTCAGCGTGCGACCAGACGGCCCCGAACGCCTCAGGCCCTGACCTCGTAGACCAGGTTGAACGGTGTCTCGGCGACGGTGCGGAAGGAGCTGAACCCGCCGTCGGCGGTCACCTGCCGGATCCGCGCGGGTCCCGCCTGGGTGCCCAGTGCCGCGGCGCCTTCCTGCGATACCGATCCCGGCGTGCACAGCAGCGTCGAGAAGCCGTAGTAGGCCCGCCCGACCGGGTTGAAGTTGTCCTCGACGCGGTCTCCGGCCTTCGGCTCGACGATCATCCACGTGCCGCCGTCCGCGAGCGTGGCGCGCACCTGGCGGGCAGCGCCGACCGGGTCGCCCATGTCGTGGAGGCAGTCGAACATCGTGACCAGGTCGTAGCCCTCGCCGCCGAACGACTGGGCCGTGGCCGTCTCGAAGCTCACCCGGTCGGCGACACCTGCGTCGGCGGCACGCTGACGGGCCATCTCGATGGACGGGCCGTGGGCGTCGTACCCCACGAAGCTCGAGCGCGGGTAGGCCTTCGCCATCAGGATCGTCGAGGCGCCGTGGCCGCAGCCGACATCGGCGACGGTCGCACCCGCCTCCAGCTTCGGCACCACGCCCTCGAGCGCGGGCAGCCAGTCCGGGATGAGATTGGCGTTGTAGCCGGGGCGGAAGAACCGCTCGCAGCCGTTGTGCACGTCGGTGTCGTGGTCGCCCCACGCGACGCCGGTACCCATGCGGGCCGCCTCGATGATGTGCGTGGTGTCGTGCACGGTCCCGAGGGCGATCTGGAAGAAGCCGGGCAGGAACGCCGGGCTGTCCTCCACGGTCAGTGCCACGGCCTGCTCGGGCGGCAGCGTGAAGCGGTCGGTCTCGGCGTCGTAGGTCAGGTAGTCGCCGGCGGCCTGCGCCCGCAGCCACTCCCGCGCGTAGGGCTCGACGGTTCCGGTACGCCGGGCCATCTCCTCGGCCGTGGACGGCCCGTTGGCCGCGAGGTCGCGGTAGTAGCCGAGCTTGTCGCCCATCACGACCAGAGCCGCGTTGAGCGTCGCACCCACTTCGTCGACAGCCCTGAAGACGAATGCCATCAGCTTGTCGGTGTCGATGTCGGTGACGGTCATTGGTGAATCCCCCCTTCTCGTGTGCCCGAGAAGGTCCGGCCGGTCGACCGGATCGGCTTCGACGCTAGCTTCGCCGCCAGAGGCTGGATAGTTCACGATCTGAAGCGGCAGCCACAGCCGTCCTACCCTGTCCGGCCCCTCACCGAGCCGGCCTGTCGTACGCAGCTTGGTCGAATCCCTTGATGATCAGCCAGAACGCGAGCGTGATCTCGAAGATGGCCCCCGGGATGAGGAGCACGAGACTGATCGGGGCTCCGAAGAGCTCGGCGCCGGAGCCCAGCATGTGCAGCGCGTAGCCGAGCAGACCGAGCGCCGCCAGCCACCGGGGAACCAGACCGGTGCGGAAGAGCAGCGCACACAGGAACAGAGCGCCGAACGCGAGCGAGAGCTGCCCGATCTGGTACGCCGTCTCGTTCGCGTCGACCGCGAGCGACCCGAGCGCCTGGGCGGTGTCGGCTCCGATCTCACCTGCGCGGTCGGCGAGCGGGATGACCATGAGCAGCGCGAGCACACCGACCGTCATCATCGCCATCTCGAAGATCATGGTGGCCAGGTAGGCCACGGCCGTACGTCTGCCGTTGCGCTCCAGGACCGGGTAGAAGATGACGGCCTTGCCGATGTCGATCGCCGTGGTCGCGATCATCAGGAACGCGCCGAGGGCGACGGTGGTCTCCTGGGCACCGACCCCGGCGAGGAAGTCGTCGCCGTCGAGGACCGAGGTGACGAGGAACGAGCCGGTTCCGTAGACGATGAACCCGGCCAGGAACAGCGCCCCGATCAGGCGCGATGCCCACATTCGGGAGCCGGTGTCGAGATGCCGGACACGTGTGCCGGCGGGTGGTGAGGTGGCCATGGTGTTCATGGGGACGTGCCTCGTATCCGTGATTGTCGGGTCCGAGACGGGCCGTTCAGATCGTGGTGATGGCGACCTTGCCGCGTACATGACCGGAGTCGAGGAGACGCATGGCCTTCGGGACCCGGTCGAGCGGGAAGGTGTGGCCGAGGCTCGGTACGACGGTGCCGGCCTCGAAGAAGCCGGCGAGCCGCTCCAGGTCGCTGGCGCGCTCCTTGGAGATGCACATGGTGAACCGCTGAACGATGAACGGCGTGAGCAGGAGCGCCCGGAGGGAGCGGTTCATGCCGCCGGTGAGGTTGCCGCCTTGCTCACCGCCGACGAGCACCACGGTGCCGGTCGGGGTCAGCGCCCGCCGCAGCCGGGACAGGCCGGGGTTTCCGGCGATGTCGAGGATCAGGTCGTAGCGGCTGGTGCCGTCGGCGAAGTCGGCATGGGTGTAGTCGATGACGTGGTCGGCGCCGAGCGAGCGGACCAGGTCCAGCTTCGCCGTGCCGGCGACGCCGGTGACCTCGGCGCCGAGCGCCTTCGCGAGCTGGACGGCATAGCTGCCCACGCCGCCGGACGCACCGATGACCAGGACCGACTGGCCGGCCTCGAGGTGGCCCTGGTCGGTCAGCGCCTGCAGCGCGGTGCCGGCCGAGATCGGCACCACCGCGGCCTGCTCGAAGGAGAGCCGCGCGGGCTTGTGGGCGAGCTTGTCCTCCGGCGCCACCGCGTGCTCGGCGAAGGCGCCGCGGCCGATGCCGTAGACCTCGTCGCCGATCGCGAACCTCGTGACCGCGGAGCCGACCGCCTCGACGACACCCGCGAGATCGCGGCCCGGCACCCGGTCCTTCGGCCCCCTGAAGCCCATCCCGGCGATCCGCATCACGTACGGCTTGCCCGTCATCATGTGCCAGGTGCCGCGGTCGAGTCCGGCGGCGTGGACGCGTACCAGAACCTCGTCGTCCGCAATCTCGGGAACATCGATGCGGTCGAGGTGAAGGGCGCCGGAGTCGCCGTACTTGGTCTGGACGATCGCTCGCATCTTGGTGGACGCGGCGGTGTGCTCAGTGACCATGGTCGACTGCTTTCAGAGAGTAGGGCCACGCTATGGGCCTACCAGGCAGCGACGGGTGGCGGCGATCGTCGCTCACCGGGATTGGGTAGGGATCGCCAACACGATGTGAGCGGCGGCTCTTGCTCGATCAGGCGCAGTCATGTTTAGGTAAGCCTTACCTAAACAGGAGGCGCCATGGATTCGACCGCCAGCATTGCCCGCAGCATCCTGTCATGCCCCCGTGGCGGCAGCGTGGTGATCGACGGCATCCCCTACTCGATGGAGGAGCTGGAGATGCAGGGCTTCGCCGACGACGGCGGGCGCCCGACCTTCCTGTGCCCGCCCGAGCAGCGGATGGCGTACGCCGGGCGTCGCGGCAGCCATGTCGTGCTCGTCCTCCAGGGCGTGCTCGGCGACGGCGAGGCGGTCCGCCTGACCGGGACGCTGAGGTGGCTGCGTACGGATGCTTGCACGTGCTGCGAGACGGAGTGGGAGGAGGTCGTCATGGACGTCTCCAACGTGATGCTGGTCCGTCGCACCGGCGAGGCGATCCCGATCCCCCTCGACGCGTTCACCGACCGCGACCTCGACCTCAACGACGGCGTGCTCCACCGCAACCAGGACCACCTCAACAACCACCACGGCAACGAGCTCCGCGAGGCGGTCGCGACCCGTTCCTACATCCCGGTCGACACCATCCTCGCCGCCCAGATCACCGGACTCTGCGCCGACGGCTTCGAGTTCCAGTGGGTCGACGAGGGCGGGGCGCACAGTGCACGCACCACGTTCGACCGCCCGGCCAGGACCCCGGAGGACCTCGTCGCCGGCGTCCGGAAGGCACTCGCCGCCGAGATCTGCTGAGCGGAACACGCGGGCCGAACCTGTTTCCTGGTACACAAATCCCATGTACCTTGATGACGTATCAACGTCGTGCAAGGAGGCTCGGATGGTTGTGCAGACACTTCGCTCGATCGGTGGCTACGTGGGTGCCGTCGCCGGCACCCCGGTCCGGATGATCACGCCGACCAGGCCCCTGCCGCGCCGGGAGTACGACGAGGCGCTGCGGACACTGTCCGAGGCGTCGGTCGAGATGTACTTCAACGCCTTCAAGGACGTCGACTGGGACGCGCCCGAGATGGCCCTGCCCGAGGACGACGAGCGCTGGATCCTGCCCACGCTCGACCTGCTCGGCGCCCACCCGTGGTACCAGTCGCTGCCCAAGGCACGGCAGATCGAGGTCGGCCGGCACCGACTCACCGCCATGGTGAAGACCGGCTCCCAGTTCGAGCAGCTGCTCCTCCTCGGCGGCACCCAGTTCCTGATGGGCGTCGACAACGGCGACCCCGAGTTCCGCTACTTCATGCACGAGCTCACCGAGGAGACCCATCACATCCAGATGTTCCAGGAGTTCACCAACCGCGTCTGCCCCGACGTCGCGGGCGCACCGGGTTGGCTGATGCGCGCCATTCCGCTGGTGGGACATCTCGGCGGGCTCTACCCCGCCCTCTTCTTCGCCATCATCCTGGCCGGCGAGGAGCCGATCGACCATGTGCAGAAGGAGGCCATGCGCGCCGGTGGAACCCACCCGCTCCTGGACCAGATCATGGCCATCCACATCGCCGAGGAGGCCCGCCACATCGGCTTCGCGCACGCCTGGCTCGAGGAGCACGCCCCCTCGCTCAACCCGGTCTCGCGCCTGGCCCTCGGCATCCTCACCCCGCTCGCGATGCGCCTGGGCTCCGACGCGATCATCATCCCCTCGCGCGCCGACCGGGAGCTCATGGGGCTGCCCGACTCGGTCGTCCGCGAGGTCTGGGGCACCGGCGCCGAGGCCGCCGCGTTCCGCCGTCACCTCTTCGCTGACGTCCGGATGCTCTTCGACAACCTCGGGCTGCGTACGCCGCTGACGCGGTGGTCCTGGAAGGTGCTCGGCGTGGATGGGCGGCCGGCGCGTTTCCGCGCCGAGCCGCCCAGCGCGGCGGCCTAGGCCCAGGCCTCAGGCCGGGACGGGCAGCGAGCGGCTGATGATCTCCTTCATGATCTCGGTCGTGCCAGCGTAGATCTGCTGGACGCGGAGGTCGGTGAAGGCGCGGGCGATGGGGTACTCCTCCATGTAGCCGTAGCCGCCGTGCATCTGCACGCACTTGTCGACGACCTTCATGGCCCGCTCCGAGCACCAGTACTTCGCCATCGCGACCGTCGGGATGTCGAGCTCGCCCTTGATGTGCAGCTCGATGCACTCGTCGATGAACGAGCGGGCCACGCGGGCCTCGGTGGCGACCTCGGCCATCGTGAACTTGGTGTTCTGGAAGCCGAACACCGGGCGCCCGAACGCCGTGCGGGCGTGGACGTAGGAGATCGTCTCCGCGTAGGCGAACTCCATCGCCGCGACGCAGCCGAGCGCGACGATCAGGCGCTCCTGCGGCAGCTGCAGCATGAGCTGGACGAACCCCTCTCCCTCCTCGGCGCCGAGCAGGTTGGTCGCGGGGATGCGTACGTCGTCGAAGAAGAGCTCACAGGTGTCCTGGCCCTTCATCCCGATCTTGTTCAGCACCCGGCCGCGCCGGAAGCCCGGCGTGTCGGTGGGAACGATGACCAGGGAGATCCCGGCACCCTTCTCCTCCGGGTTGGTCTTCACGGCGACCAGCACCATGTCGGCCTGGTTGCCGTTGGTGATGAACGTCTTGGCGCCGTTGACCACGTAGTCGTCGCCGTCGCGGATCGCCTTCGTCGTGATCGACTGCAGGTCTGACCCGGTGCCGGGCTCGGTCATCGCGACGGCGGCGACCACCTCGCCGCTGGCCATCTTGGGCAGCCACTCCTGCTTCTGCTCCTCGGTGCCGTACGCCACCAGGTAGTGCGCCACGATCCCGCTGTGCAGCGGGGCGCCCCACGAGGAATCGCCGACGCGGGCCTGCTCCTCGATCACCACGGCCTCGTGGGCGAAAGTGCCGCCACCGCCGCCGTACTCCTCGGGCACGGAGAGGCAGAGCAGGCCGACCTCGCCGGCCTTGCGCCACAGATCGCGGTCGACCTGCTTGTTGGCGATGAACGACTCGATGTTGGGCTTGATCTCCTTCTCGCAGAAGGTGCGGGCGAGGTCGCGCAGGTCCTCGAGGTCCTGGTCCATCCAGGGAGAGCGGCGGGTCACGGGCATTCCTTCCGGTCGGCACCCACAAGTAAGTGGGACACGATGTTCTGGATACAGGTTGTATCACCGTACCGGAACTGGATACAAGGTGTATCAGCGCTACGGTGAACGCGTGGTGGACGTTGCGAAGTGGGTCGACTCGACAGTGCGGCGCCGCTCGGCGAAAGAGGCGCTCGAGGACGACTCACGACGCTCGCGAGTGGTGCTCGCGGCGGTCGAGGCGATCGAGGAGGCCGGCCCCACCGTCGGGATGGCACAGATCGCCGAACGCGCCGGGCTGCCGCGCCCCAACGTCTACCGGCACTTCGCCAGCAAGGACCAGCTCGACGCCGAGGTGACCCGGTTCGCCGCGAACGAGCTGCTGCGCCGCGTACGTCCCAACCTGGCTCGCACCGGAACTCCCCGTGAGGTCATCGGCGGGGTCATCGCGCCGTGCGTCGACTGGGCCGCCGAGCACCCCAACCTCTACCGCTTCGTCGCCGCCCAGCAGCAGACCAAGGCACTGCACCGCGCCCGGATGGGGCGCACCCGGTTCCTCAACGAGCTGGTCGAGGCGATGCACGGCTACCTGAGCGAGTCGGAGCTCAGCGGCGAGCCGCCCGACGGCGTCCTCGCCGGACTGATGGGGATGGTCGACGCCAGCATCATCTGGTGGCTCGACCACGAGGACGAGACCCGCGACGAGGTGGTCGAACGGCTCACCCGGCAGGTCGCCGGGGTGCTCTTCGACCTGCTCGCCCAGCTCGGGCTCGAGATCCCGGAGGACATGGTCTTCGCCCCACGGGCATGATGGTGGCGACCCTGCCCGTCAACAGACGCAGTATCGAGAAGCAGCAACGAGGAGCAGCGATGCCGAACACCGACAACAGGTCCGCGAACATCGGCGTGGTGGGCCTGGCCGTGATGGGGTCCAACCTGGCCCGCAACCTCGCCTCTCGCGAGGGCAACACGGTGGCGGTCTACAACCGCACCTACGCCCGCACCGACGAGCTCATCACCGAGCACCCCGAGGCCGGCTTCCTCGCCTCCGAGACGATCGACGACTTCGTGGCGACGCTGGCCAAGCCGCGTACGGCGATCATCATGGTCCAGGCGGGCAAGGGCACCGACGCGGTGATCGAGCAGCTGGCCGAGCGGTTCGAGCCGGGCGACATTATCGTCGACGGCGGCAACGCCAACTTCAACGACACCATCCGCCGCGAGCGCGAGCTGCGTGAGCGTGGCCTCAACTTCGTCGGCACCGGCATCTCGGGCGGCGAGGAGGGTGCACTCAACGGACCCTCGATCATGCCCGGCGGCTCGGCCGAGGCCTGGAAGACGCTCGGCCCGATCCTGAAGAGCATCGCCGCGGTGGCCGAGGGCGAGCCGTGCGTGACCCATGTCGGCACCGACGGCGCCGGCCACTTCGTGAAGATGGTCCACAACGGCATCGAGTACGCCGACATGCAGCTGATCGCGGAGGCCTACGACCTCCTCCGGCGGGTCGGCGGGCTCTCCGTGGACCAGCTCGTCGACGTCTTCAAGGACTGGAACACCGGCGACCTGGAGTCCTACCTGATCGAGATCTCCGCGGAGGTGCTCGCCCAGAAGGACGCCGAGACCGGCCAGCCGCTCGTGGACGTCATCCTCGACGAGGCCGGCTCGAAGGGCACCGGCGTCTGGACGGTGCAGAACGCGCTCGGCCTCGGCATCCCGGTCTCCGGCATCGGCGAGGCCGTCTTCGCCCGGGCGGTCTCCTCCAAGCCGGCCCAGCGCGGCGCGATGCGCGCCTCGGTGACCTCGCGTCCGAAGACGCCGGAGGTCCCCGACACGTTCGTCGACGACGTACGCGCGGCTCTCTACGCCTCGAAGGTGGTCGCCTACGCCCAGGGGTTCGAC
Organism: Nocardioides sp. NBC_00850; assembly: GCF_045207335.1. Taxonomy (NCBI): domain Bacteria; kingdom Bacillati; phylum Actinomycetota; class Actinomycetes; order Propionibacteriales; family Nocardioidaceae; genus Nocardioides; species Nocardioides sp. NBC_00850. The sequence goes on along the minus strand of NZ_CP108845.1, from coordinate 2,232,589 downwards.
CTGATCGTGGCCGGGGCGAAGGAGTACGGCTGGGACATCGACCTCGGTGCGCTCGCCAAGATCTGGCGGGCCGGCTGCATCATCCGGGCCCGCTTCCTCAACCGGATCGTCGACGCCTACGCCACCAAGCCCGACCTGGAGACGCTGCTGGTCGACCCCTACTTCGCCGACGCGGTCGCGTCCGGCGAGGAGGCGTGGCGGCGCGTCGTCGGGATCGCGGCTGCCTCCGGCGTACCGGCACCGGGGTTCTCCTCGGCGCTCGCCTACTTCGACTCGCTCGCCGCCGACCGGCTCCCGGCCGCGCTCATCCAGGGCCAGCGGGACTTCTTCGGCGCCCACACCTACAAGCGCGTCGACAAGGACGGCACCTTCCACACGCTGTGGTCCGACGACCGCTCGGAGATCCCGACGACGCCCTCGACGCACTAGGGCTCCAGGCACCTGGAGATACCGAACTTGGGGCTGTCGACGTAGCCAACGGCGGACCTAGCCTGAAGCATGGGGTTCGACGTTGCCGCGGAGAGGTACGCCCGTTTCATGGGGCGCTACGCCGAACCCCTCGCACCGCACTTCGCGAACTTCGCCCGGGTCAGCATGGGCCAGCGGGTGCTCGACGTCGGCTGCGGACCGGGCACGCTCACCCGCCATCTCGTGACGCTCACCGAGGCCCACCTGGTGGCCGCCATCGACCCCTCGCCACCGTTCATCGAGACCGTCGCACGGCAGCTGGCCAGGGTCGATGTCCACACCGGCGTGGCCGAGGCGCTCCCCTTCGCCGACAACTGGTTCGACGCCTCCCTGGCCCAGCTCGTCGTGCACTTCATGACCGACCCCGAGGCGGGCATCAAGGAGATGGTCCGGGTCACCCGGCCCGGCGGCACCGTCGCGGCGTGCGTGTGGGACGGCGACACCGGTGCCGTCGCGCCGTTCTGGGCCTGCGTGCACGAGATCGACCCGGAGGCCGAGGACGAGGCACTGCTCGCCGGCTCCCGGCTGGGTGACCTGGAGAAGCTGTTCAAGAAGGTCGGCCTCCGCAAGGTCGAGCCGAGCGGCCTGGTCGTCCGGATCACCCACCCCACGTTCGAGGACTGGTGGGACCCGTACACCTTCGGTGTCGGGCCTGCGGGCGACTACGTGCAGTCCCTCGACGACGCCGGGCGCACCGCGCTCGAGGAGGTCGCTCGACGCCGGTTCGGCAACGGCCCGTTCACCGTGACCGCGACGGCCTGGGCGGCCCGCGGCACCGTCGCCTAGCAACACGCCGGGTCCTGCCGGATTTGCATTGGACCCCTATCCTCCATATGGTTGTAAAAGTCAACCAACTTGGAGGGATGATGATCGGGCACGCGACGTACCAGGAGCTGATCCATCAGCTCAGCGAGGTCGGAGCCGTACGGAAGGGCCTCGTACGCAGGCTTCCGCCCGAGCTGTCGGCCGGCTCTGCGGGGGTGCTGACGATGCTGCGCCGGCACGGCGACATGACCATGAGCGAGCTCACCGAACTGCTCGCCGTGGACATCTCGGTGACCAGCCGACACGTGGCGTGCGTCGCCGACCAGGGCTGGATCGAGCGCTCCCCCAACCCGGCCGACGGACGCTCCCGCATCCTCCGTCTCACCGACGCCGGGCGCGACCTGCTCGACAACGCCTCCCACCAGCTCACCGACCTCATCGCAGACCGGCTCAGCGGCTGGGACGAGCGCGACGTACATGAACTCGTACGGCTCGTCACCAAGCTCCGCGACAGCCTCGGCCACTGCGGCACCACCAGCAACTAGGCAGCACCACCAGAAAGGAAGTCCATGGCAACGACGACAGCCGAACGGACTCACGCCGGTCCACCGGGAGGCCCGTCCGAGGGCTCACCCACCTCGCACGGTCAGATGTCCCACCGCGAGATCATGGAGGCGCTCTCGGGCCTGCTGCTCGGCATGTTCGTGGCGATGATCTCCTCCACGATCGTCTCCAACGCTCTGCCCGAGATCATCGCCGACATCGGCGGCGGGCAGTCGGCCTACACCTGGGTGGTCACCGCCTCCCTGCTGACCATGACGGCCACCACCCCCCTGTGGGGCAAGATGTCCGACCTGTTCAGCAAGAAGCTGCTCATGCAGATCGCGCTGGTCCTCTTCGTGGCGGCCTCGGCCGTCGCAGGCCTCGCGCAGAACCCGGGTCAGCTCATCGCCGCCCGGGCGGTCCAGGGCATCGGCATGGGCGGCCTGACCGCTCTGGCCCAGGTCATCATGGCGGCGATGATCTCCCCGCGTGAGCGTGGCCGCTACTCGGGCTACCTCGGCGCCGTCTTCGCCGTCGCCACCGTCGGCGGCCCGCTGATCGGCGGCGTCATCACCGACGCCGACTCGCTCGGCTGGCGCTGGTGCTTCTACGTCGGCATCCCGTTCGCGATCATCGCCTTCATCGTGCTGCAGAAGACCCTGCACCTCCCCGTCATCAAGCGCGACGGCGTCAAGGTCGACTGGGCCGGCGCGTTCTTCATGGCCGCAGGCGTCTGCCTGCTGCTCGTCTGGGTCACCTTCGCCGGCGACAAGTACGACTGGGCGTCCTGGGAGACCGCGGCCATGGTCGGCGGCTCCGTGCTGCTCCTGCTGATCTTCGTCCTCGTCGAGTCGAAGGCCGCCGAGCCGATCATCCCACTGCGGCTCTTCGCCAACCGGACGATCACGCTCTCCTCGCTCGCCTCGCTCTTCGTCGGCGTGGCGATGTTCGCCGGCACGATCTTCTTCAGCCAGTACTTCCAGCTGGCTCGCGACAAGTCGCCGACGATGGCCGGGGTGATGACGATCCCGATGATCGCGGGGCTGTTCCTCTCCTCGACCGTCTCCGGCCAGGTCATCACCCGCACCGGGAAGTGGAAGGCCTGGCTCGTCGTCGGTGCCGCACTCATCGTCGGCGGGCTGGGCCTGCTCGGCACGATCCGCTACGACACCGAGTACTGGCACGTCGCCGTCTTCATGGCGATCCTGGGCCTCGGCGTCGGCATGACGATGCAGAACCTGGTCCTCTCCACGCAGAACCAGGTCGCACCCGCCGACCTCGGTGCGGCCAGCTCCATGGTGACGTTCTTCCGCAGCCTCGGCGGCGCGATGGGCGTCTCCGCGCTCGGCGCGCTGATGGCCCACCGGGTCACCGACTACGTCCAGGACGGCCTGGCCGACCTCGGTCCGCGCTACGCCGCGCTGGCGCAGGGCACCTCGGGCGAGATCCCGGACATGGACAAGGTCCCCGAGCCGCTGCGGTCGGTGCTGGAGAGTGCGTACGGGCATGGCATCGCCGACATCTTCCTGGTCGCCGCGGGCGCAGCCGTCATCGCGCTGCTGTTCGTGGTGTTCATCAAGGAGGTCCCGCTGAAGACCAAGGGCGGGCTCGCCCAGGCCGCCGCGGAGGCTGCCGAGGTCGACCGGCCCGCCGCGGTCGCCGAGGCCGTCGCCGGGGTGCCCGAGCAGCACGCCGCCGCTCCCGCGCCGGTCGCCAACGGGATCCCGCTGCACGGCTTCGTCCGCGGCTCCGGAAGCATCCCGATCCCGCACGCCGCGGTCACGCTGATCTCGCTCTCCGGGCGCCAGCTCGGCCGCTCGGTCGCCCACGCCGACGGCTCCTACGCGGTGGACGCGCCCGGGTCGGGGACGTACGTCCTGATCGCCTCGGCCGACGGCTTCCAGCCGCAGGCCTCCACGGTGGTCGTGGGCGGTGAGCCGGTGGCGTACGACCTCCTGCTCAGCGGCACCACGGGCCTGAAGGGCATCGTGCGCGGCGGCGAGGACGGCGCGCCGATCAAGGACGCGATGGTGATCGTGACCGACGTACGCGGCGACCTGCTCTCCACCGGAACGACCGTCGCGGACGGCACCTTCTTCATCGACGAGCTGGTCCCGGGACCGGCGACGGTCGCGGTCAACGCCGAGGGCTACCGCCCGCGCGCGGTGCCGATCGAGATCGGCGCCACCGGTCTGACCCGGATCGAGGTCGAGATGGTCACCGGTGCTCGCCTGACCGGTGTCGTCAAGGCGGCCTTCGGGCCCCTCGCCGACGCGCGGGTGACGCTGGTCGACGCGGCCGGCAACGTGGCCGGGACCGCGACGACCGGCCCGGACGGGGCGTACGCCTTCGCCGATCTCGACAGCGGGGACTACACGGTCCTGGCCACCAGCTACCCGCCGGCGGCCGGCGCCGTGAGCCTCACCGGCCACGGTGTGGACGGCCACGAGATCGTCCTCTCCCACCCCGAGGACTGATCCGCGATGGCACTGACCGCACAGATCCGCACCCGCGACGGCTGGGCCGTGGCGCACGCGGTCGTCACCCTCACCGACACGGCCGGCGGTCAGGTGCTGCGCGCCGAGGCCGACGAGGACGGTGTCGTCACCGACGACACCGTCCTCACCCCCGGGCCGTACGTCGCGATCGTCACCGCGATCGGTTGGTCCCCCACCGCTGCGACCGCCATCGTCACGGCCTCGGGGACGGCTGCGCTCGGCACCGTCACCCTGGCCCGTCAGGGAGACACGTCCCTCCCGGCCCCTGGGCCGTGGACGATCGACCCCGCCCACTCCACCGTCGGCGCGGTCGCGCAGCACCTGGGCATATCCAGCGTGCGCGGCCGGTTCACCGAGTTCGCCGGGGTCGTCGAGATCGCACCGGACCATCTGGAGAAGTCACGCGTCGAGGCGGTCATCCGCGCCGCCTCGATCGACACCGGCAACCGGATGCGCGACGACCACCTTCGCAGCGGGGACTTTCTCGATGTCGAGGCGTTTCCCGAGATCGTCTACCGCTCCACCGGCCTCACCTCGGCCGGATCGGACCGCTGGACCGTCCACGGGGAGCTCTCGATGCACGGCCAGACCCGCTCCGTCGACCTCGACGTCGCCTACCTCGGCACCGGCCCCGACGCCTGGGGCGGCACCCGCGCCGCCTTCCGGGCCACCGCTCAGCTGCGCCGCGAGGACTTCGCGATGAACTACAACCAGGCCGTCGCCGCCGGCATCGCCGCCATCGGCACGACCCTCAAGGTGGAGCTGGACATCCAGGCCGTCCAGGGCGACTCCCTGCCAGCCTGACCCGAGACGTCAGTTGCGTCGGGCGAGACGTCAGTTGCGTCGGCCGAGCTGGCAACGCGGTGCCAACTCGGCCGACGTACGCGACGCCTCGGCCGACGGGGGCGACGCCTCGGCAGGCAGATCAGTGCCGGACGACTGAGACTCTGCGAATATGAGTGCATGGAGCTGCGCCATCTTCGCTACTTCGTCGCGGTCGCCGAGGAGCGCCACTTCGGCCGGGCGGCCGAGCGGCTCCACATGGCGCAGCCGCCGCTGTCGCAGCAGATCCGCCAGCTCGAGGCCGAGCTCGGGCTGACCCTGCTCACCAGGACGACGCGGCGGGTCGACCTGACCCCGGCCGGGGCTGCGTACCTGAAGCGGGCGCGGGAGATCCTCGGTGCCGTGGACGCCGCCGCCCACGAGGCCGCGAGCATCGCCTCGGGGCGGCGCGGGCGCCTGCTGATCGGGTGCGTCGGGTCGGCGACGTACTCGCTGCTCCCGGCCCTGGCGCGCACCCTGCGCGCCGAGCTGCCCGAGGTCGAGTTCGGGTTCCGGGGCGAGATGCTCTCGCCGGATCAGGCCGCGGCGCTCATCGATGGCACCCTCGACCTCGGCCTGCTCCGCCCCCTGCCCACGGGCAACTCCGGGGGCCTCGGCCTCTCGATCACCCACCTGCGCCAGGAGGACCTGCTGGTGGCGATGCCGAAGGACCACCGGTTCGCCGGCCGTCGCCGTGTACGCATCGCCGACCTCGACGGCGAAGGCCTCGTCATCCATGCCGGCAGCGGCCGCTCGGCGATGAACGCGATGATCCAGGAGCTCTTCGACTCCGCCGGGATCCGCAGCCACATCGCCCACGAGGTCGCCGAGACCTCCACCCTGGTCACCTTCGTGGCCGCCGGTCTCGGTGTCGCCATCGTCCCCGAGCCCACTGCGGCCCTCGCCGTCCCGGGCGTCGTGTACGTCCCCCTCACCGGCACCCCCGGCGTCGAACTCGTCGCCGCCACCCGCGCCGGCGACGAGAGCCCGCTGCTCACCCGCGCGCTCGCCATCCTGGCCGGCCTCAGCAACAGCTAGCCGACTCGGCGAGGGGGTCAGCGGCAGCGCAGGGTCTGGGAGGGGGTGACGCCATAGGCCTGCCGGTACGCGGCGGCGAAGCGGCCGAGGTGGGTGAAGCCCCAGCGGTAGGCGACCTCGGCGACCGTGTCGCCGCGGCTGGCGAGGAGGTCGGCGTGGACGCGTTCGAGGCGGATCTCCTGCAGCTTCTGGGTCGGGGTGCGGCCGAGGTAGCGCTGGAAGCCCTGCTGGAGGCGGCGGATGCCGACGTCGGCCTCGCGGGCGAGATCGGAGACGGCCCATTCGCGCGCCGGGTCGGCCTCCATGGCCTCGACGACGCGGGAGACGATCCGGGGACGGACGGAGCCGACGGCCGGCTCCTCGGGGAAGCAGGCGGCGACGAAGGCCGCGGTCAGCGTCCCGGCCAGCCGGCGGCGTACCCGCTCGTCGCCGACCAGGGCAGGGTTGCGCATCGCCTCGGTGCCGAGCGAGCCGAGCAGGCCGATCCAGGCGCGGGCGCCATGAGCACGCAGATCGAGCTGGGCAGGCAACCGGTCGGTGTGCAGGCCGACCAGTGCCGCGACCTCCTCGACCAGGTAGTCACGTTCGACCCGCATCCCGACGATCGAGCAGTCGGCCGACCAGCGCGTCATCTTGGTCTGCCGGTCGGGCGGGCACACCGTCGCCTGGCCGTCGAGCGAGAGCACGTGGGCGCCGCCTACGTTGGCCTCGAGCACGCCGCTGCGCGGCACGTTGACCGCCCAGGCGCCGGGATGGTCCGACTCGACCGACACCTCCGCACCCCAGCCGATCCGGGTCAGCCGGACCGGGCCGAGATCGACCGCACGCAGCTCCGCCGGGCGCGCGGGCCGGCCGCGCATGGTCAGGGCATGCGGGAAGTACGCCCGGGCGACCTCGTCGGAGAAGCTCTCCATGTCGCCGGACGCTGCGGTGAGAGTGCCGGTGCTCATCTGCCACCCCCTAGTGACGTCCTTCACATTAACAGCGCATCCGGCCGTGGCCGAGAGCGTCCGGAAACCCGGTGCGCAATCCGGACAGCCCGTTCGCCCAGCGGATCGCCGCCCTCGTGATCCGGATCTAGCGTCGTCCTCCGACGTGACCGCCGCCATACATCTTGCGGCCCCGACGAAGGAGGAGCTCCATGGACCCACGCACCCTGCGGTCGACCTTCGGCCGCTTCGCGACCGGCGTCACCGTGATCACCTGCCGCACCCCGGACGGCGCCCACCACGGCGCCACGGTCACGGCGTTCACCCCGATCTCGCTGGACCCGCCGCTGGTGCAGGTCGCCCTGACGCGTACGTCCAAGGCGGCCGCCTATCTCGAGGGCGCGGCCTTCGCGGTCAACGTCCTCGCCGACGACCAGAGCGATGTCGCCATGCATTTCGCCGGCCGCCCCGGCAGCGACCCGCTCCCCTGGCGCGAGGGCGCGCCGGCGCCGCGGCTGGGCGGGACGGCCGCGACGCTGGTGTGCCGCCCGTGGCGTACCGACGACGGCGGGGACCACCTGCTGTTCCTCGGGGAGGTCGTAGAGGTGATCACGACCGACCGCAAGCCGCTGCTCTTCCACGACAGCGCCTTCCACCACATCGGCAACCCGTCCTCGGAGGTCGTCTGGCTCGGCTGCCAGGACGACCCGAGCACCGGCTGGTTCGACGCGACCACGTCGTTCACGGCCATCGATGTCCCCGCGATCCCGCGATCCACCCACTACTGATCCGACCGAGACCCGATCCAAGGAGAAAAGACCATGACCGACACCCTCGCCCCGGAGCAGCACTCAGGCCCCCCGACCATCAATCCTGCCGCCGGCTCCCCTGCCAACCAGCAGACGAACTTCGCCTCCCGGCCGATGACCGGCGACGAGTACATCGAGAGCCTGCGCGACGGCCGTGAGATCTACCTGCACGGCGAGCGGATCGAGGACGTCACCACGCACCCGGCCTTCCGCAACCCGGTGCGGATGACCGCGCGCCTCTACGACGCGCTTCACACCGGCCCGCACGTCGACGAGCTCACCGTGCCGACCGACACCGGCAACGGCGGCATCACGATGCCGTTCTTCAAGACGCCGACGTCCTCGGCCGACCTCCTCAAGGAGCGCGACGCGATCGCACGCTGGGCCCGGATGACGTACGGCTGGATGGGCCGCTCCCCCGACTACAAGGCCAGCTTCCTCGGCACCCTGCACGCCAACAAGGAGCTGTACGCCCCGTTCCAGGACAACGCCGAGCGCTGGTACCGCGAGTCCCAGGAGAAGGTCCTCTACTGGAACCACGCGATCATCAACCCGCCGGTCGACCGCCAGCTGCCGCCGGACGAGGTCGGCGACGTCTACATGAAGGTCGAGAAGGAGACCGACGCCGGCCTGATCGTCTCCGGCGCCAAGGTCGTGGCAACGGGTAGCGCGATCACCAACTACAACTTCATCGCCCACTACGGCCTGCCGATCCGCAAGAAGCAGTTCGCGCTGATCTGCACCGTCCCGATGGACGCCCCCGGGATCAAGCTGATCTGCCGCTCGTCCTACACCGAGCAGGCGGCACAGAACGGCGAGCCGTTCGACTACCCGCTGTCGAGCCGGATGGACGAGAACGACACCATCTTCATCTTCGACAAGGTGCTGGTGCCCTGGGAGAACGTCTTCATGTACGGCGACGTGGAGCGGATCAACTCGTTCTTCCCGCAGTCGGGCTTCCTGCCGCGGTTCACCTTCCAGGGCTGCACCCGCCTGGCCGTCAAGCTCGACTTCATCGCCGGCCTGCTGATGAAGGCGCTCGACGCCACCGGCTCGGGCGGCTTCCGCGGCGTACAGACCCGGGTGGGTGAGGTGATCGGCTGGCGCAACCTGTTCTGGTCGCTGACCGAGTCGATGGCCCGCGACCCCGAGCCGTGGGTCGGCGACGCGGTCATCCCGAAGCTGGAGTACGGCCTGACGTACCGGATGTTCATGATCCACGGCTATCCGCGGGTCAAGGAGATCATCGAGCAGGACGTCGCCTCCGGGCTGATCTACCTGCCCTCCGGCGCCGCCGACTTCAAGAGCCCCGAGGTGCGGCCGTACCTGGACAAGTACGTCCGAGGCTCCAACGGCATCACCGCCGTCGACCGGGTCAAGGTCATGAAAGCGCTGTGGGACTCGATCGGCTCCGAGTTCGGCGGCCGTCACGAGCTCTACGAGCGCAACTACTCCGGCAACCACGAGAACGTGAAGGCCGAGCTCCTCTTCGCCGCCCAGAACCGCGGCGGGGCAGACGCGATGAAGGGGCTCGCCGACGAGTTCCTGGCCGAGTACGACCTGGACGGCTGGACCGTGCCGGACCTGTTCTGACCTGCTCCCCGCTGAGGGCGGCGCCCCCATCCCCCTGGGGGGCGCCGTCCTCAGCGCAGCACGAGCCAGAGGCCCACGGCGGCGGGCAGGATCCCGAGGATCAGCCAGGGCGTGAACGGGCTGCGCCGGTGGATGAGGAACCCGCCGGCCAGGCCCAGCACCCCGAAGGCCGCCGCGATGACGCACAGCCCGATCCGCGAGCTCTGGTAGACCGGGTCGATCGCCACGGCCCCGATGACCAGCCCGACCGCCAGGTGGGCGACGGTGAACACGACGAGCACGGACGCGACCCACTGCTTCACGTGAGTGAGCGACTTGTCGTTGACGGGCCGGATCGGGTTGTCCGGGTCCATCAGGTGGCGTGGTCGTCGGGGTTGCTCGTTCACGGTCTAATACTTACCAGGCAAACTGTTTGTGCACCAATTATTGGTACGCTAACTCACATGCCGACGAAGAAGGACCCTCTCTCGGAGATCGAGAACCCACTGGCGCTCGATCAACAGGTCTGCTTCGGCCTGGCCGTCGCCGCCCGCAGCGTCATCGCTCTCTACCGGCCCCTGCTCGAGCCGATGGGCCTGACCCACCCGCAGTATCTGGTCATGCTGGCCCTCTGGGAGGAGGAGCCCCTCCGCGTCTCCGAGCTGAGCCGCAAGGTGCAGCTCGACCCCGGCACCCTCTCGCCGCTGCTGAAGCGCCTCGAGGCCCAGGACTACATCCGGCGCGAGCGCAACAAGCTCGACGAGCGCTCGCTCGCCGTCGTCCTGACCGAACGCGGGCGCGCGCTGCGCGACGACGCCGAGAAGATCCCGCCCGCGATCGTCGAGCGTCTCGACATGAGCGTCGACGAGCTCATGGAGCTCCACCGCCGACTGCTGGAGGTCATCGCCGCGGCGACACGGTGAACCCGTCGGCTCGGCCTCCGGGCGCCAGCCGTAGCCGTCCACGGCCTCACGGTTCTCGTCGAGAGGGTCGATCATCCCGAGCCCGACACACCAACCGAACCAGTCGACCAGGTCGAGCCCGACTGTCAGGCCAGGACGGCGGCAAGGTCGACCGAGTCGATGCCAACCGCAGTGCCGACGGGCTCGTTGGTGAGCTGGCCAGCGTGGGTATTCAGCCCAAGCGCGAGGCTGTGGTCCTCGCGCAGCGCCTGCGCCCAACCCTTGTCCGCCAAGGCGATGACGTACGGCAGTGTCGCGTTCGTCAGCGCGTAGGTCGAGGTGTTCGGCACCGCACCCGGCATGTTCGCCACGCAGTAGAACACCGAGTCGTGGACCTCGTAGGTCGGGTCATCGTGGGTGGTCGCGCGCGAGTCCTCGAAACAGCCGCCCTGGTCGATCGCGATGTCGACCAGCACCGATCCCGGCTTCATCCGCGACACCAGGTCGTTGCCGACCAGCTTCGGCGCGGCCGCGCCCGGGATCAGCACCGCACCAATCACCATGTCGGCCTCCATCACCTGCTGCTCGATCGCCAACTTGGACGAGGCAAGGCCGCGGACGTGGTTGTTGTAGCGCCAGAACGACATTCGCAGCTTGTCGAGGTCGGTGTCGAGCAAGGTGACGTCGGCTCCCATGCCGAGCGCGATGTTGGCGGCGTTCTGGCCCGAGACGCCGGCGCCGATGATGACGACCTTGGCGTTGGCAACGCCACCCACGCCGCCCATCAGGACACCGCGGCCGCCGTTGGCCTTCATGAGCGAGTAGGCACCGACCTGGGGTGCCAGGCAGCCGGCGACCTCTGACATCGGGTAAAGCAGCGGCAGCCCGCCCGAAGGCAGCTGCACGGTCTCGTAGGCGATGGCCGTGACCTTGCGCGCCAGCAGCTCTTCTGTCAGCGGCTTATCGGCAGCCAGGTGGAGGTAGGTGAAGAGGGTTTGCCCCTCCCGCATCCGGGCGTACTCCTCGGCGATCGGCTCCTTGACCTTCAGGATCATCTCCGCGCTGCCCCACACGTCATCAGCCGTGTCAAGCATGGTGGCGCCTGCGGCGACGTACTCTTCGTCGGGGATCTGTGAGCCTTCTCCCGCGGTCTTCTCCACCACCACCTCGTGACCGTGCTGTACCAGCTCGTGCACTCCGACCGGAGTCAGAGCAATTCGGTACTCACGATTCTTGACTTCCTTGGGTACTCCGACCTTCATACGTTGCTCCTAATTGAAGAGATGGACCCGGCCATTCAGCTGGCCGACTCGATGATGGCGGCGGTCGCGATTCCGCCGCCGCCGCACATCGTGGAGAGCGCGACGCCCCCACCGGCGGCGCGCAGCGCGTGGGCGAGGTGGAGCAGCTGCCGGGCACCGGTGGCGCCAAAGGGGTGCCCGATGCTGATGGCGCCACCATCGAGATTGACGCGGTCCAGGTTCACGCCGAAGTGCTCCTGGAAGATCAGGACAGGGATCGCATAAGCCTCGTGGACATCGATGAGCTTCATCTGGTCGAGGGCGAGGCCGGTGCGAGCAAGGATCTTGGCGGTCGCATCGTTGGGCCCGTCGAAGATGATGTCGGGGTCGTTACCCACGAAGGTGGTCGAGCGGATCCAGGCCAGCGGGGTCAGGCCGAAGCGGGCGCACGCCTCCTCAGAGGCCAGGATCATCGCGGCGCTACCGTCGGAGAGCTGGCTGGAGTTGGCTGCGTTGTTCACGCCGTCCGGCCGGTAGACCGACGGCAGCTTCCCGGCCTTCTCGACACTGGAGTCCGGCCGGATGCCCTCGTCACGCTTCAGCAGGACGGTGCCGTCGACGGTGACGGGCACGATCTCGTTGTCGAACGCACCGCGCTCCCACGCCGCGTGCGCAGCGAGGTGCGACCGGACGCCGTACTCATCGCACGCTTCGCGGGTGATGCCGTACTTGTCGGCGGCACGCTCGGCGGCCTCGCCCTGGTGAGGCATGTCCCAGTGCGCACGCAGGCTCTCCGAGATCGGACCGTCGGCACCCACCGTTCCTGCGACGCCGGTAGGCACCCGGGTCAGGGACTCCACGCCTCCCGTGATGACGACCGATGCGTCCCCAGCCACGATCGAGGCGACACCGAGGTGGGTGGCCAGCTGGCTCGACGGGCACTGCGCGTCGAGCGTCGTGATGGGGACGGTGATCGGCAGGCCGGATGACAGCCAAGCGTTACGTCCGATGTTCTGGGCCTGGCCACCGACCTGCCCCGTGGCGCCAGCGAGGCCCATGTCGACGTTTGCAGGATCGATCCCAGCGGCGGCCAGGGCGCCGTCGAACGACGTCGCGAGCAGGTCGACGGGGTGGACGTCGCGGTAGGCCTTGCCCTTCTTCGCGATGGGGGTGCGGACACCAGAGACGATGGCGACACGGGTCATGATGGTTCCAATCTGTTGAAGTGCTGCGCTGTGACGGCGCGTTTGTTCGAGCGTTCACCCGTCAGGGTGTCGCCGGTGCTTGGGATGCCGCGCGTACCGGGCATGACGTGCGCGGTACGCGCGGTTCAGTTCAGGACCAGACCTGGCCGTAGACCCGCAGCCAGTTCTCGCCGAGAACGCCTCGGACCTCGTCGTCGGTGTAGCCGCGCTCGAGCATCCGCTCTGCGAGCTTGGGGAAGCCGCTCGGGCCTCCTTGACCTAGACCCTCAGGGAAGTAGAACGGCGGGGGTGAGTAGGTTTCGCGACGCCAGATCTGCGCCTTGATGAGGCCCTCGTACTGCTCCATGGTCAGCGTCGCTTCATCGTCGACCTGACTGCCGCGGCAGTAGTCGATGCCCAGGCCCACGTGACCCGTGCCGACCAGGCTGTCCACATGGACCATGTGGTCGATGAACTGATCGAGCGTGGGAGCGGTGTCGGCCGCAACGAAGAACGGCAGGCCGTTCATCCCGATAACTCCCCCGCTGGCGGCGATGGCCTTGATGACCTCGTCGGGGATGTTGCGCGTGCTCGGGTGCACAGCGTAGGCGTTCGAGTGCGAGGCGATAACCGGTGCCGTCGACGCCTCGATGACCTCCAGCGCAGAACGCCATCCGGTGTGGCTGACATCGACCAGAATGCCGAGCCGGTTCAACTCGGCCAGCATCTGCTCACCGAGCTTGCTGAGCCCGGCATCCTGCGGCTCCTCGCACCCGTCACACATGATCCCGCGCCGGTTGTAGGCGACCTGCACGATTCGGAGGCCCATCCGCCAGTAGGCCTCGATCAGCGAAGGCTCGTACTCGAGGGGTCGTGTGCCCTGGAAGTGAAACACCACGGCCATCTCTCCGGCGGCCTTGGCTGCCCGGATCTCCTCCACGGAGGTCGCCAGTCGCAGTCCCGGAGTGTTGCGGATGAATTCGAAGCACCTGCCGAAGGCGAACAGCGCCTCCCGGGCAGCGCCGAGCGCCGAGACCGTGAGCACGCAGACGGTCGTGCCGCCCTTGCGCCAGTGGTCCAGGTGGGTGCGCCAGTAGTCGAACTCGCAGGCCGAGTCGATGACGACTGTGTCCTCGAAGACGAACGGGTTGGTTTCAGTCATGTGCTTGCCGCCTTTCTGGTGGTGTTGGCCGTCAACTGGTGCGGGTGATGTCGAGCGGCCACGGCGCGTTCCACCACGGCTGCGTGTAGTTCGCCCACTCGAACCCTGAGGCGATGCCCAGGTTGGCCTGGAGTGCCATGATCGGGATGTAGGGGACGTCGGTTGCCAGCTGGGTGAGGAGCTCGGTGTAGGCCTCGAACTGGGCTTCGGGGGTGGTGGCCTCCGAGGCTTGCTTAATAATGCGGTCCGCCGCGGGGGGCCCGTAGCCGGCGAGGTTGCTGCCTCCGTCGACCAGGCCTGCGGAACCCAGCCAGTAGGACGGCATGTAGCCCGGCGTCGGGGTGCAGCCGGCACCTGCGGTGTAGACCGCCGGGCGCTTCTCGACTGCTGCTCCCACGCCGGCCACCCACTTCGCGATGGTCTGGTTCTTGACCGTCAGCTTGATGCCGATCTTGCCCAGCTGGTCGGCCAGGATCTGCGATCCGGTGACGTTGTTGGAGAAGTCGGTGGTCGGCAGCTCGGCCTGGAAGCCGTCGGGATAGGCCGACTTGGCCAACTCCGCCTTCGCCTTGTCGAGGTCGTGTGGAAACTGCGGGAGCGACTCGATCATCGCCTCGACCTTCTCCGGCGACGCGATCGTCTCGAGCGACTGCGGCGGGATGAACGTGGTGATCGGGTCGGCGTGACCGTCGACGTCGTCCACGAACGCCGTACGGTCCACTGCGTAAGCGACAGCGCGACGCACATGGATATCGTCCCACGGTGCCGACTGTGTGTTGAGCGCGACGAAGCCCAAGGAGCAGCTCGGGCTGCTGACGATCTCTGCCTTGGAGGTCGACTTGAACGACGTCGCGTTCGCAACGCTGGGAACCATGTCGATCGACTTGGCGCGTAGGGCAATCGCAGCGTTGGTCTCGGAGTCGAAGAACTTGACCTCCATCGTCTCGAATTCGACGTCGCCGCCCCAGTAGTCGGAGTTGGCCTTGAACTCTGCGCCGCTGGTCGGGTCCAGCTTGACGATCTCGTAGGGCCCGGTTCCCATCACGAGGGTGCCGGGGTTGCCGAAGTCGTCCTCGTGCTCCTCATAGAACTTCTTCTGGATGATCTGGGAGGAGAACATCGACGCCTGGGTCGGCCAGTTGGAGTCCGGGGTCTTCAGCGTCACGGTCACCGTGTACTCGTCGGTAGCCTCGATCGTGTCGACGGTGCGGTACTTCGCCGCGGTATAGGAGTTAGGGTCGCGGTAGCGTTCCAGGGAGAAGACCACGTCTTCCGAGGTCAGCTCTTGGCCGTCCCAGAACTCCACGCCTTTCCTGAGGTGGTAGACGTACTCCGTCGGGCTAGGGTTCTCCACGCTCTCGGCCAGGCGGGGTTCGAGGCTTCCGTCCGGCTTGAGCCGTACGAGGTTCTCCAGGCTCACGCTCGAGATGAGCGGCGCGATCTGCGAGTCGATGATGTCGACCGTGCTCGTGGTGCCCACGATGCCGACTCGGAGGACGCCACCGTCCGCGGACGGGGTGGAAGGGCTTCCGCAGGCACTGAGGCCCGCTATCGCCATGAGCGCCGCGGCCGCGATCGCATGTTGTCTTCGCATGAGCTTCCTCACTTCATCTGTCGATTGATTGTTGGGGTCGATCCCATGTCCATGTCGTGCTCCGTCGTTTGTCTTTTCTCCGTGTCCGGCTGCTGCTTTGTGGTGCCATGCGCCCGTCACGTCCAGACCACTAGGTGGCCCATCCGTCGGATCGAGGCACCGAGTCGACGAGTTTCCGGGTGTAGGCGTCCCTCGGCCGATCCAGCACGTCGCTCGTCGGGCCGTGCTCGACGACCCGTCCGCGGTGCATGACGTAGATGTAGTCCGAGATCTGCCGGACGATGGCGAGGTCGTGGGTGATGAAGAGGTAGCCGATGCCCTGCTCTTCGCGGAGTTTCCCGAAGAGGTTGAGGATCTGGGCCTGTACCGACATGTCGAGCGCCGATACCGATTCGTCGCAGATCAGCAGCTTCGGCTGGGCGGCGAGGGCCCGCCCGATGGCCACGCGTTGCCGCTCCCCACCTGAGAGAGCCACGGGCTTACGTTGGGCGTAGGCAGCGGGCAGCCCGACCGTCTCGAGCAGGTCTGCCACCCGGGCCGAGACGTCGGTCACCTTCGGGTCGTGGGTTCGGATCGCCTCCTGGAGGGTCCAGCCGATGGTGCGCATCGGGTTCAGGCTCGAGTAGGGATCTTGAAAGACCATCTGCACGGTGCTCCGCAGCCGGCGGGCGTCACGGCGGCTCAGCGTGGACCAGTCAGTGGCCGCGATGCCGTCGATCTCGATGTCACCGCCTGAGGCGGTCTCCAGTCCGATGAGCATCCGGGCCAACGTCGTCTTCCCGCTGCCAGACTCGCCCACGATCCCGACGCTCTGCCCGATCCCGATGCCCATGGACACCCCGTCGACAGCGCGGACGCCCTGCTTGCCGTTGTCGAACTGCTTGACGACATCGCGGACCTGAATCAGTTGACCGCGGGTCTCACCGGAAACCTCGTCGACGCCGACCTCGACCCGCGCGCGGATCTCGGCCATCTCGTCGCGGATCTCTGCGAGCCGCAGGCACCGCGACCATCGCTGGTTGCCCAGGTCCACCAGCTCGGGCCGCGACTCGGTGCATCGTTCGCTCGCCCACCGGCAGCGTGGCGCGAAGGCGCACCCGCCAGCCACGTCGTCGGGCGCCGGTACCGATCCCGGGATGGAGAGCATCTCGCGGAGCTTGCGGTCGGCCGGGGGCTCGGACAACAGCAGCCCGTGACTGTAGGGATGCAACGGTTCGTGCTCGAGGTCTGCCGAAGGAGCGACTTCGAGGAGCGATCCGGCATAGAACACATGGACCCGGTCGCAGGTTTCGAAGGCCAGCCTGAGGTCGTGGGTGATCAGCATGACGCCCATGCCTCGGGAGCGTTGGAGGTCCTTGATCAGCGAGAGGATCTCGCGCTGTGTGGTGACATCGAGCGCAGTGGAAGGTTCATCAGCGATCAGCAGCTCGGGGTCGCATGCCAACGCTGCGGCGATGGCCACCCGCTGGCGCATGCCGCCCGAGAGCTGGAAGGGGTAGCGATCGACCACCGACGGGTCGTCGATGCCGACCTCGGCCAGTCGCCGGATGGCTTCCTGCCGCTTCTCTCCGCGTGGACGCCGGGCGAGCTCTGGCGGCAACGACTCGATAAGGATACGTCCCACCCGCATCACCGGGTTCAGCATGGTGAAAGGGTCCTGGAGGATCATCCCGATCGCGTTGCCACGCATCGCCCGTCGCTGGCGGGCACCCAGGTCCATCAGGTTCTTGCCGTCGAAGGCGATCGTGCCGCTCGCGTGGAGTCCCTGCGGGAGCAGGCCCATGATCGCCTTCGCGGTCACCGACTTACCACTACCGCTCTCCCCAACAACCGCGACCATCTCACCAGGCGCGATGGACAGGTCGACCCCGGACACCACGGTGGAGGAACTGGCCGGCGTCCTGTGCACGACCGACAGGTCCGACACCTTCAGAAGCGGCACGGCTACGGACTCCACGGGAAGATCCGTGCCAACGGGGCTCTCCACGCTCTGTGCGTCCTCCGTCTTGGTCATGGTCTCGACCCTGGTCTGGGTTCGATCTGCCCGCGTCATCGCGACGCTCCTCTCTCGGAAAGCCGCTCGTAGATCCAGTCGCCGAAGACGTTCATCGACGCCGCGGTCATCACGATCATCAGGCCGGGCGCGAGCGCAGCGACCGGGCTGATGAACAGCAGATCGAGGTTCTCGGCGAGCATCAGACCCCAGTCCGGGGTGCCGGGGTTCACCCCGAGACCTAGGAACGAGAGCCCGGACAGTGACACCAGTGCGGTGGCGAAGATGAGGAACGAGTTCGCGACTGCGACCGGGGCGACGTTGGGCCAGATGTGCGATACGAGGATCCGGATGTTCGACACGCCCAGGGTCTTCGCCGACTCAACGTAGGGGCGAGGCACCTGCTCGAGCGTGGCGCCGCGGACGACTCGTACATCCATCGGCACGACCAGGACGATCATGAGGCCGATCGCGAGCCAGTAGCCTCCGCCGAACGCTCCGGCCACGACGATGATGACCAGCAGCGAGGGAATCGACCACATCAGGTCGACCCAGCGCATGATCAACGAGTCGACCCACCCCCCGAAGTAACCCGCAACGAGGCCGAGCAGGTCCCCGATGACCAGCGAGCAGACGGCGATGACCAGCGGGCCCACGAACGCCGTCTGGGCACCAACGATGAGCCTGGAGAAGATGTCGCGACCGAGCTGGTCGGTCCCCAGCCAATGCTCGGCACTCGGACCAGACATCCCCAGAGAGGTCATCTGGGCGTCGGGGTCCTGGGGCGCGATCAACTCGCCCAACAGCGCCAGCAGCGCGACGACGATGATCACGATCATGCACAGGACCACGGACCACGAGACACGTTGACGGCGCCGCAAGCGGCTCCTGCCGGTCTCCAGTGTGAGGCTCATACTGCGTTCCTTCCAAGTCGGATCCGGGGGTCGACTGCCATGTAGAGAAGGTCCGCGAGCAGATTCGCGACCATGATGACCACGGCAATCACCAGCGCGACGCCTTGGATCATGGGCAGGTCCTTGTTGATCGCGGCATCGACGAGGAGGGTCCCGATGCCGGGCAACGAGAACGTCACCTCGACCAGGAACGCGCTGGTGATCAACGCCCCGAGTACCAGTCCACTGATGGTGACGATCGGGATGAGCGCGTTGCGGAGCACGTAGGTGAGCAGGATCCGCGCCGACCCGAGGCCACGCGCGCGGGCAAACGTCACATAGTCCTGGTCGATGACCCCGATCAGTGCCGCTCGCGTGTGCTTGAGCACGAACGCCGAGACCGTCAACGCCAGCGCCACAGCCGGCAGCGTCAGGTGCCACACCCGGTCGGCGAAGCCCTCCCCCGCGCCCGTGGCCGGAAAGATCGGCACAACGATGGCGAACAGGAACAACAGAAGAACACCACTGACGAACGCCGGCGTGCTCAACGCAACAACCGTCGCGCCAACGATCCCGCGGTCAACAGCGGTCTTTCGCCGCAGAGCCGAGACCACCCCGAGACCGACACCCAAGACCATGGTGAGCGCGAAAGCAAAGACACCCAAAAACAGCGAAACCGGAAGCCTGGAGCTGATCTCCTCCTCGACCGGAAGCGTGGTCTGAATCGAGGTGCCAAAGTCCAACTGCAGGGCCGACTGCGCCCAGATCCAGTACTGGGTCAAGAACGGCTCATCCAAGTGGTAGCGCTCGTTCAACAGCTGCACCGTCTCCGGCGTACGCGGCTGCGAACCCAGCAAGATGTCGACCGGACTACCCGGAGCGATATAGAGCAGCGAATAGATGACGAAAGACAAGATCGTCAACGTCACGAGCAACGCACCGAGACGTCGCAAGAGGAACAGCGTCACGCTTTGAGCAGTCATGTGCGCTCCTGGAGGTGCAGGTCGTCCTGAACGCCGTCGGGTCTTCGGTGGCGGCGTGTCTCCAGGATTACATGCACTACCAACTATCCGCAAGCCATCAATTGGTAAAGCATTAAGCAATACGGTGTCTCCGCCGCGGGCGGACCGCATCGATCATCAGGTTCTGCCCTGCCGACGTAGGCCCGCCGCCGCCATCGGGGATGTTGACGACCTTGGTGACCTCGATCTGGATCAGTGAGCCGGGATGGTCGTACTCGTAGCGGCGCAAGGGCTCGGTGCTGACATGATCGATGTGCGAGAGGCGGTTGATCCTGCAGTGCGCCAGGACCGCGTGCGCGGTCGAGGGCCCGCATCCCGAGCCTGCCTGCGACCCTGACCGGTCCGAGTCGGTGTCGCCACCGCAGCCCGACGACCTGGCGGACTACGGCGTAGTTCGTCTTGGTCGGGGTGGAGTGTTGTCGCGAGCTGCGGTCAGCCATACCCGCGCTTCCTTCACTGCGGTAGCGCTAAGCGCATCTTCACGGTGCGTGAAGCAGCCAATTGACACCTTGGCCGCAGCCCGCGTGCTCGACCAAACGCGGTGGATGACGAGTTGAGCAAGCCGCAAACGGGCGCGGACTCGAGGCAGCGCCAGCGTGGGACGTGAGGGCCTCCGGTCAGGCGAAGTGTGAACTAGACAACTCCACTTCACAACCGGAGTCCTTCACTTGCCAGGCAGGCTCATGGATGCACGGCGGCACAACCTCCCTGGACATCACAACTAGACCGGCGCAGGAACCAGCCCGGCCGACCATGGCCACGACGTGCGCGTGTCGTATTGGGCCAGCGGCTCAGTCGGAGTTGGCGATTCGCTCCTCGACGAGCATCCGGACCTTTCGGAGCATCGCTGCGAGCTCGTCCAGCGAGTCCTCCGGAACTCCGGCGAGCCCGAACTCGCTGTCGTCGAACGAGGTGGCGACGGCCTCCTGGGCGGCCTCACCCGCAGGGAGCAGGGCGACGACGGTGACGCGCCGGTCGCTGCCCTGCGATCGCCGAACGAACTTGCTGCGCTCGAGCCGGTCGACGGTGCGGGTGATGGTCGTCGGGTGTGCCGCGACACGCAGTGCCAACCTGGCGGTTGGCATCTGTTTGGCTGGATGAAAGCTGAGCGCGGTCAGCGCCTGCCAGCCGGCAAAGGTCAGGTTCTCGGCAGCGAGGGCAGGCTGGGCAGCCACTTGCACTAGGCGGTTGATCCGCTCCACCTCGAGGGAGACGGCGAGCTGACGGTGTGAATGGGCACCACGACGCTCGAATTCCTGTTGCGTGACCTCGATGAGGTCGCGATCCAAGTCCACGACGGCAGCCTATCGTTCTGGAGTTTCAGTGCGGGCAGTACGGGAGGAGGTCGTCCATGTAGACGAGGTCGATCGGCTTGCCGTGGGCGACCGCCACGTGCTCGGGGAACGCGCCGAGCAGGTTGGTGAGCACGATCAGTGTCAGCCCGTCGGGATACCGAGCGATCTGGGCCTTCCCGCCACCACCGGGCGCCGGGACCAGGCCTTGAGGTCGCTCGAAGACGAGCCAGCCGATCCCCCACAAGCCGGGGCTGCCGTCATGGGCGGGGACCGGGGTCCACAGCGTGTCGCGGCTCGCCGGGGAGAGCAGCGCACCGCTCTCGAGGGCCGACATCCAGGCGGCCAGGTCGTCGGCGGTGCTGTGGAGTCCCGCGGCGGTGCGGAGCACGTGCGGCCAGTCCAGGCGGCTCTTGTCGATGCGCCCGGTGGGCTCACCCGAGGCGTCGATGCTCATGTAGGTGTCTGCCCTGTGGGGGATGAGGTCGTGGTCGTTGGCGTAGCGCGTGTGGGTCATCCCGGCGATGTCGAACTGGCGCTCGGTAATGAAGTCGACGAAGGGCTTCCCGCTCAGCCGGTCGATGACCTTGCCAAGCAGGGCGTAGTTGGTCTGTACATAGTTGTAGCCTCGACCGGGCTCGAACTCCATCGGTGCGGCGCGCACGACGGCCCAGGCAGCCTCCTCGTCCGCTGCGACCAGCCCGACGGAACTGTCCGCACCGTAGGCCATGATCTCCGGCAGCCCGGAGGTGAGGGTGGCGAGCTGTCGGATCGTGATTGGCTGCCAGGCCTCGGGCAGCGCGTCGAGGTAGCGCGAGACTGGGGCGTCGAGGTCGAGGTCGCCGGACTCGACCAGCTGCATCAGGGCGATCCCGGTGAACGCCTTGGCCATGGAGTTGATGGAGAACACCGACTCCCGGGTCACCGCCACGTCGTGCTCTAAGTTGGCCATGCCGAGCGTCTCCGAAGCCACGATCTCGCCGTGACGCAGCACCACGGCCTGCAGGCCGGGCACGTGACGCTCCTCCATCAGTCGGGCGAGCTGCTCGCGCAGCGCGTGTGTCGTGCTCATCGGGGTCCTCCGCTCGTCTTGGCTTGCGTCTGCTCAATGAACGCGCGTCGGAGCGCCTTCTTGTCACGCTTCCCGACCTGGGTCAGCGGGATGCGTTCGACGATGTCGATGCGCTTCGGCGTCTGTACGGAGCCCTTGCGCTCGCGCACGTGCGCCTTGAGGTCGTCGATCGTCACACCGGGGTCGCGCACCTCGACCGCGGCGACGAGGATCTCGCCCCAGTAGTCGTCCGGGACGCCGAAGACCGACGCCGCGGCGACAGCGGGGTGCTCCTCGAGTGCGTCCTCGACGTTGCGGGGGTAGACGTTGAAACCGCCGGTGATGACGAGGTCCTTGGCGCGGTCCACGATTCGCAGGAACCCGTCCGGGTCGCGTATGGCGACGTCACCGGTGTGGAGCCAACCGCCCCGCATCGCCTGGGCCGTGTCCTCAGGCCGGTTGAGATAGCCGCTCATCAGGAGAGGGCCGCGGACACACAGCTCGCCCGGCTGCCCGTCGGGCACCTCGACGTCGTCGTGATCGACGAGGCACACCTCGGCCTCGGCGACCGGGCGCCCGCAGGACGCCATGCGGTCCTCGGACTTGACGTCATGCTCCTCGCGCCGCATCACGCAGACCGTGGTCGGCGCCTCGGCCTGGCCGTAGAACTGGAAGAAGATCGGCCCGAACCAGTCGATGGCGTCCGTGAGTCGCTGGGGGGAGATGGGCGAGGCGCCGTAGAACACCGTGGCGAGGCTGGAGGTGTCGTGCTCACGCAAGAGCGGGTGGTCCAGGATCGCGCTGATCATCGTCGGCACGAGCAGCGCACATGTGATGCGGTGCCGTTCGACCGCGGCCAGGAACTCGCCTGCGTCGAAGGACTGCTCGACGTAGAGGGTGCCGCCCTGCGCGATCGTCGGCACGAAGTTGACCCCGCCGGCATGGCTGAGCGGAGCGACCAGCAGGTTGCGGATCTCGTCGGGCCATTGCCAGTCCACGAGCTGGATGCCATACATCGTCGACATGCTGCGGAAGCTGACTTGGCTCGCCTTCGGCACCCCGGTGGTGCCCCCGGTGTAGACGATGCGGCAGATCGCCTCGGGGTCAGTGGGGCGCGGCTCGAGCACGGTCGCGGTCTCGGCCGCCAAGAGCACCTGCAGGTCGTCAGCTCCCCCGCCCCCGATTCTCAGGACCTGCGGGCTACTGCCCGCGATCTCCACTGCCTCGGTGATCTCGTCGATCCGCGCGCCGTCTACGACCACGTGGGTCGCCGCGGCGTCGTTGAGGATGTGCGCGAAGTCGGCGGGGCTGCCCAACGGGTGCAACGGCACGAACACCCCGCCTAGCGCGGCGACGGCCTGCTGGAGGAAGAGCACCTCGATGCGGTTGCCGGAGAGCAGCGCGACCCGGTCGCCGGACCGGAGACCGAGCCCGTCCAGAACTGCGGCGCACCGCGCGATCGCAACCTCGAGCTGCGCCCCGGTCCAGCTCGTGCCGTCGGACTCGACGACAAGTGTCTTGTCTGAATGCGTTCGCAGCGCGCGGACAAGCAGGTCGTTGAGGTGCTCGAAGCGTCGGTCCGTCACCATCGAGCCAGCCCTTCGAGCATGCGCTTCTGGGCATCGACCCCGTTGGCCATCGCGGCCTCGCGCCAAGCCGGTGCTGCAGGGTTGAGCCCTTCCATCATCATGTCCAGCATCTCCTCGCGCGAGGTGTAGGTCCGCCCGGTGGCGTACTTCAACCACCGGTCGATGCGCACCGTATTGAGCACAGCCAGGTTGTCGTAGGTGCCGACCTCGATCAGGAGTCCGGCCCACTCCGCCCACGGCGCGGTACTGGGCAGCCAGGCGGAGAAGAATCCCGTGTATGACGGGGTGTGCCCCTCCGACATCCGGGCCGAGGAGGAAAAGCTGGTGCGTGCCGACTCGCCCAACCAATCGACCACACGCTCGTACCCCGGCGAGCCGACCGGGAGGCTGCAGATGTGCGCGAGCTTGCCCCACTCGCCGATGCCGGTGTGCCACTCGATGAAGGCAATCTTCTCGGCATGGGCCAGCGCGCGCGGCAGGAGCTCGGCGACGACCGTGTGGGACCAGGCCGGTCGGTCACCGACGTAGGTGATGCCGGTCGGCTCTACAGCCTGTCCACCCGAGAGGGCGGTGATCATCTGCTGCGGCCCATGGACACGCACCATCTCGTCGAGGACACCGCTCCAGTCGCGCGTCTCTTCCGTCCAGTCCTCGGGGCACAGCGTCGGGAACAGCTCGCGATAGAGCTCGTTGCGAGGAAACGGGGCCTGGTGATCGAGGAAGTTGCGATTGAGGTCGATGTTGTCCTCATCGGTGCGCGAGCGGTGCGAGAAGCCCCACGGATTCAGCGCATGCAGCGCCACGATGTTGACCCCATCCGGGATCTCGAGGTCGCGGAGCAGCTCGAGCTGGAGGGCCGAGCCGAGGAAGCCCTCCTGGCCGTGGGTGCCCGAGACGACGAGGAAGGTCTTGGCCGCCTCGGGATCACCGAACGTGGCCACGTCGATGGCCAACTCCTCACCTTCGGCACCGCGCTCGGTCGGATGCGGCACTGACTCGAGCTGCGCGCCCCGCTCAGCCACCAAGTCGAGGAACCTGCGACGCGCCTCGGCGTACGTATCGCTGAACGCTTGAATCACAGCAACCTCCGGTTTCGCCACGGCATCGATCGTCTCATCGATTTCTTGGATCCATGATTACATGCACTACCATCTATTGGCAATGCGTCTTTCTCGCGCGTTAAACCAACGGCCACTCACGTACACAGACCAGGAGCACAGATGGACATCCACGGCACCTCCGCAATCGTCACCGGCGCAGCGTCGGGACTGGGAGCAGCGACCGCTCGCGCACTGGCCAACGCCGGCGCACATGTCGTCGCGCTGGACCTCGCCTTCGATGGCGTCAAGCCGGTCGCCGGCGTGACCCACATCTCGACTGACGTCACAGACGCGATCCAGGTACGCCGCGCGGTGACTGAGGCCGCCACGGCCGCCCCACTGCGGATCGCGGTGAACTGTGCCGGGATCGGCCCCACGGCCCGCATTGTCGGGCGTGCCGGGATCCACGACTTCGACCTCTTCGCGAAGGTTGTGTCGGTCAACCTGGTCGGCACCTTCACGGTGCTGGCGCTGGCGGCCGAGGAGATGGCGCGCAACGCCGAGCTCGAGCATGGCCAGCGCGGCGTCGTGATCAACACCGCCTCGATCGCCGCCTACGACGGCCAGATCGGACAGACCGCGTACGCCTCCTCGAAGGGCGGTGTGGTCTCGATGACCCTCCCGGCGGCCAGGGACCTCGCCCGGCACGGCATCCGCGTCAACACCATCGCACCCGGCATCGTCGAGACTCCGATGCTCGCCACCGTGAGCGAGGAGTATCGCGCCGGGCTTGCGGCAGGTGTGCCCTTCCCGCAGCGCTTGGCCAAGCCTGAGGAATTCGCTCTACTGGTGACCCAGCTCATCACGCACGACTACATCAACGGCGAGGTCGTCCGGATGGACGGTGCGCTCCGGATGGCGCCCCGCTAACGCTGGCAGGACGCCAAGCGGCTCGGCCAGGAAACTGGCACCGCACCGTTTCTGGGGGCTCGTCCTCACACACGCCTTCTCGTTCCAGATCGGCAACCGGCTCGCCCCGACGCTCGTCTGCGGCCGCGGCTCACATCGGGTGAAGCGTAACCCGCCCCTTCTCAAGCAGCTCGTCGACAATGGGGAGCATCTCAGGGTCAAGGTCGGGCTTACTGGCGCGGTACTCGGCCAACGTCGAAGGCTCGTCGATCACGAGCGAGATCGTCACGTTCGGTCGGCCCCGTGGTTATCGGTCCGCACCTCCTTCCGCCACACCACGGGGTCGCGCTCCGTGCCCCAGTTTCAGGCGGCAGACGATGCGATCCGCCGATTGGCCTCGTAGAGGAAGAACAGGTCGTGTCGAGCAGAACTTCGGGGTACGGCCTGGCGCTGCGGCTGCGGGGATACGGCGGCCGCAGTAGCCACACACGGGTGCTTTGACCCATTCGGGGGCGAGCAGTGAGTAGGACGAAGCTCGTCGAGTGCCTGGCGCTGCTCGTCGCAGAACTGCTCGAGCGCTTCTCGGTGCTCGCGGCGGACCCGGTTTTCGTCGCTCGCGAAGCGCGGATCCTACGGACGGGACGCCAGCGCACCCGCGAGCGAGTCGAGGACGCCGGGGACGATGGAGA
This sequence comes from Nocardioides sp. NBC_00850, assembly GCF_045207335.1. NCBI lineage: Bacteria > Bacillati > Actinomycetota > Actinomycetes > Propionibacteriales > Nocardioidaceae > Nocardioides > Nocardioides sp. NBC_00850. The sequence goes on along the minus strand of NZ_CP108845.1, from coordinate 2,206,584 downwards.
AGTAGGCCCACCTGCCGCGCTGCTCGCGAGTGACGAGCCCGGCCTCGACCAGCAGCTTCATGTGATGGGAGACCGTCGGCTGGGAGAGCCCGACCGGCTCGGTGAGGTCACAGACGCAGGCCTCCTTGTCCTCCGCGGCCGCGATGATCGAGAGCAGCTTGACCCGGTTGGGGTCGCCGAGCGCCTTGAACATCCGCGCCAGCGCCTCGGCCTGGTCATCATCGAGCACGCCTGCGGTCACCGGCGAGCAGCACGCGACGGCGGCGGACGGAAGCACGGGAAGAACGGTCATGAGGACGAGTCTACCAAATGATATTGACGAACATCGATGCGTCGCCTAAGGTCGCCGTCATATCGACGTTCTTGAATCTGAGGAGCATCATGACCGACCTTCCCGTTGCCATCATCGGCGCCGGCCCCCAGGGCCTCGCGGCCGCCGCCCATCTCCTCGAGCGCGGCCTGACCCCGCTCGTGCTCGAGCAAGGGAGCGAGCCTGCGGCAGCCGTCGCCGAGTGGGGACACGTACGTCTCTTCTCGGCCTGGCCCGAGCTCGTCGACAAAGCCGCTGCCCGGCTCTTGGAGCCGACCGGCTGGGCCGCACCCACTCAGGGATACCCGACCGGCGCGCAGTGGCGCGAGCGCTACCTCGCCCCGCTCGCGGACGCTCTCGGCGACCACGTCCGCTACGGCGCCACGGTCACCGGTGTCTCCCGCAAGGGCCGTGACCGCCTGGTCGACGCCGACCGCGCCGAGCAGCCGTTCGTCCTCCACGTGACCGGTGCGGACGGCACCGAGGCGATGTATCGAGCTTGTCGAGATGAACGCATCGAGGCGCGAGCCGTGATCGACGCCTCCGGCACCTGGCGCCGGCCCAACCCGGCCGGCGCCGACGGGCTCCCGGCACTCGGGGAGCGTGCCGCACACGCAGCGGGCGCGCTCGGCTACGCCGTTCCGGACCGCGCCCGTCCAGACGCGTACGCGGGCCGGCACACGGTCGTGATCGGCGCGGGTGACTCCGCGTTCAACGCCGTCAACGAGCTCACCGCCATCGCCAAGGAGCACCCCGGCACGAAGATCACCTGGGCGATCCGCCGCGCGGTCTCGACGAACACCTTCGGTGGCGGCGAGGCCGACGAGCTCCCGGAGCGGGGCGCCCTCGGCGTACGCGCGAGGAAGGCGGTCCAGGACGGCTCGGTCGAGCTGGTGACCGGGTTCCGCACGGAGCGGGTCGACGGCGCCACCGTCCTCGCCGAGGACGGTCGCGCCATCGAGGCCGACCAGGTCGTCGTGCTCACCGGCTACCGTCCCGACCTCGGCTTCCTCAGCGAGATGCGCCTCGACCTCGACCCGACGCTGGAGGCGCCGCGCAACATCGCGGTCCAGATCGACCCCAACCTGCACGCCTGCGGCTCGGTCAGCGCGACCGGCGCCAAGGACCTCGCCCAGCCCGAGCCCGACCTCTACCTCGTCGGGATGAAGTCCTACGGTCGCGCGCCGACCTTCCTGGCGATGACCGGCTACGAGCAGGTACGCAGCGTGGTGGCCGAGCTCGCCGGGGACCACGACGCGGCCGCCCGGGTGGAGCTCGAGCTCCCCGACACCGGGGTCTGCGGCGGCGCCGGGGTCTTCGACGACCCGGAGAGCGCCAACGGCGGCGGCTGCTGCGGGACCCCCGCGCCGAGCGAGGAGATCTTCACGATCAGCCGGGCGCCGATCACTCTCTCGTGATCGAGCGCTGCGGGGTCACCCCGAGCTCGTCGAGCAGGGTGAGCACGCGCTGCTCGATCTCGTCGCGGATGCCGCGCACGTGCTCGATGCCACCGCCCTTCGGGTCGGTGACCTTCCAGTCGTCGTAGCGCTTGCCGGGGTAGAACGGGCAGGAGTCGCCACACCCCATGGTGATGACCACGTCTGCGCTCCGGACGACCTCGTCGGTCCAGGGCTTGGGGAACTCCCCGGAGATGTCGATCCCGAGCTCACCCATGGCCTGGACCGCGACCGGGTTGATGGCGGCGGCCGGAGCCGAGCCCCCGGACCAGCCGATCGCCTGGTCACCGGCGTAGTGGGCGAAGAAGCCGAGTGCCATCTGCGAGCGGCCGGCGTTCTCGACACAGAGAAAGAGAACGGCCGGCCTGGCGTCCGCCGCTGATCCGTCGGTGTTCATCGAGTGGTTGTCCTTGCGTGGGGGTGTGGGGTCAGGAGTCGAAACGGGAAGCGAGCGTCCGGATCCGGTGCTCGAGCTCGACGTACGCAGCGTCGAAGGCCCCGGGGCCCTTGCCAACCGGGTCGGGGATCGACCAGTGCAGCTCGCCGCGGACCTTCGGTGTCTCATGCGCGCGGTCGCAGACGGTGACCACCAGATCGTCCGGGTCGAGCACGTCATCGAGATGACGGGGATCGACGACGGGGAGCTCCAGGTCGTGGCGGGATGCGACATCGACCGCCCCTGGATTGATGTGCTCGGCGGGGTGGGTGCCGGCAGAGGCGGCCGGAATCGTGCTGACCTGGCGCCACAGCGCCGCGGCCAGATGCGACCTGGCCGAGTTGCCGGTGCACACGAACAGGACACGCCTGGGCACCGCCACGGGGGACGCGGTGCCCAGGCTCTCGAGCGCGTCCTGCTCGAGGTGCAGGTACGTGCGTCTCCCGTCGCCCTCGGAATGATGACGGGACACGACGCCTGCGCTCACCAGGGTCTGCACGTGGTGAGCAAACAAGTTCGACGGGACATTCAGCATCCCGGCGAGCTCTGTGGGGGAGGCATCACTCATCTGGAGGCTGTCGACGATCCGAAGTCGCACCGGATCACCGAGCGCTGCGTGCATCTTGGCCCGGCGTTCCAGCTCCGGCTGTCTCTCAACCTCCATTGACTCAATATTGACTGAGTAATCGTCGAACGTCAAGAATGCGAGCGTGATCTCTTCCCTCCCGCGCCGCCTGCTGGCCGAGTTCCTGGGCACCGCCCTGCTCGTCGCCGTGGTCGTCGGCTCCGGCATCGCCGCCCAGCAGCTCTCCCCCGACGACGTCGGCCTGCAGCTCCTGGAGAACTCGATGGCGACCGTCTTCGGGCTCGCCGCGCTGATCCTGATGTTCGGCCCGGTCTCGGGTGCGCACTTCAACCCGGTGGTGTCGCTCGCCGACTGGTTCCTCGGGCGTAAGGCCGGAAAGGGGCTCTCGCTCGCCGAGGTCGGCGCCTACGCGGTCGTCCAGATCGCGGGCGGGATCGGTGGCGCGGTGCTGGCCAACCTGATGTTCGACCTCGACGCAGTCACCATCTCGACCAAGGACCGCGCCACCAGCGGACACCTACTGGCCGAGATCGTCGCCACCGCCGGTCTCGTGGCCCTGATCTTCGCCCTCGTACGCAGCAACCGCGGCGCCCTCGCCGCGCCCGCGGTCGGCGGCTACATCGGCGCCGCCTACTGGTTCACCAGCTCCACCTCGTTCGCCAACCCCGCCGTCACCATCGGCCGGATCTTCTCCGACACCTTCGCCGGCATCGCGCCGAGCTCGGTGGCCCCGTTCATCCTCGCGCAGCTCGTCGGACTCGTTCTCGGCGTACTCCTGATCCTGGCTCTCTACCCCGGCGTCGGCGACAAGGCCGACGACGTCGTCGTCAGACCTGGCTGACCGCGTTGAGCAGGTGCGGCCAGGCCGCCGAGGTCGGGTCGCCCCAGGCGGCGTGGTCGGCGCCGTCGACCACCTCCAGACGTACGCCGGGGTGTGCTGCCGCGTAGCGCTCGGAGATCGCGAGCGGGATCACGGTGTCGGCGGCGCCGTGCAGGACCCGCACGGGGATCTGAGGCGCGAGGCCGAGCGGGTCCGCGGCGGCGTACGCCTCGGGCGTCTCGGACGGGGTGCCGCCGAGGAACTCCTCGACCGCGCCGTCACCGAGGCCGTCGCGGCTCATCGTGGCCAGCGCGGCGGCGGGGGCCAGGGCCACGATGCCGGTGACGAGGGTGCCTGCCCGGGAGGCCGCCCACAGGGCGAGCTGGCCGCCGGAGGAGTGTCCGACCAGGGTGATCCGGCGGGGTGCGTCGTTGTGGATGGTCCACTCCCGGCCGCTGAGCTGGATCGACTCGATCGCGGTCTCGACGTCCTCGAAGGCCTGCCGCCACTGGCCCGGTCCGTGCCGGTACTCCACCGTTGCGGTCAGATGACCCGCCTCGGCCAGCGCCCGTCCGGCGGACCAGGTGCGCATCCGGTCGGAGTCGCGCCACATCCCGCCGTGGAGCATCAGCACGAGCGAGTCGGTCGCCTCGGCCGGCTCGAAGACGTCGGCGACCTGACGGGCGGTGGCGCCGTAGCGCATCGTCGCGTCGGGGTAGGTGGTGTCGGTGGTGGTCATGACTTCTCCCTGCTGTTGTTTCGGCTGTCGTGGTCGAGCAGCACGCTGACCGCGACGCCGACCACCAGCCCCCAGAACGCGGAGCCGATGTTGAAGACGGTGATGTCGGCGACGGTCACCAGGAAGGTGACCAGCGCGCCGGTGACGTAGGGCCCGCTGAAGGCGGTCTGGAAGGCGCCCTGGAGCGGCTTGAGCATGGCCAGGCCGCCCAGCACGGCGACGTACGCCTCGGGCATCGTGGTGATGACCCGCACCATGCCGGGGGCGAGCAGGCCGAACCCGATCGCGAGTACGCCGCACCAGATCGCCGCGGCATAGTGCCGTCGTCGCTCGCCCGAGGCGGTGACCAGTGCGTTGGTCGGCCCGGCCAGGCAGGTGGACACGCCGCCGAACGGGGCGGCGACCAGCGAGGTCACCCCGCACCAGCCGGTCACCTGGTTCATCCGCGGGTCGTGGCCGGCGGCCCGCAGGACCGCCATGCCCTGGCCGTTCTGGACGACGAGGACGGTGATCAGCAGAGGGATGGTGAGCTCGATGAAGGCGGACCCGGTGAAGGCCGGCGTGGTCCCGACCGGGTCGATCACCCAGCGGCCGGAGACCTCGACGGCCGGTCGGTCGGCGAGGCTCACCGCGACCGCGCCGACCGCGAGCGCCACCAGCACCGCGGGGAGCCAGCGGGCGAGCCGTGGGATCGCGCTGACGGCGACGAAGGCGACCACCATCGGCCCGGCGATCGCCAGGTCGCGGTCTACGGCGAGGACCAGGTCGGTGCCGAAGCGGAGGAAGACACCGGCCACCATCGCCATCACGATCGGCATCGGCAGCAGGTGCATGACCCGGTCGACCTGCCGGGTCAGACCCAGCGCGACCAGGATTACTGCCGCCATGATGAAGCCGCCGACCGTCTCCGGCCAGGTGGTGCCGGCGGCCATCGCCTGGCCGACGACCACGGTGCCGGGGATCGTCCAGAAGTAGACCAGCGGCTGCCGGCTCCAGCGGGAGGCGATGATCGTCAGCACCCCGTTGAGGCAGAAGACCGCGCTCACCCAGGAGGCGACGACACCGGCGGAGAGCCCGGCTCCCTGGCCGACGGCGAGGATCACCGCGACCGGGCCGGTACAGGAGAACAGGAAGCCGATGAAGCCGTTGACCAGCTCGTGACGGCCCAGGTCGCGTCGCAGACCGGCCCGGGCCTCGCGGACGTCGATGTCGTCGAGGTCGGTGCTCATGGCTCCTCCGTCGGCTCGGCCGCCATCGCGGCGAGCTCGGTCCGGCTGCGGACGCCGAGCTTCGCGTAGATGCGGGTCAGGTGGTACTGCACGGTCTTGGGCGAGACGAACAGCTGCGCGGCCACCTCGCGGTTGGAGAGCCCCGAGGCGACCATCTCCGCGACGGTCTCCTCCTGCGGGGTCAGGTCTACTGGCCCACGCTGGCCCCGCGGCGCCCGCACTCCCCCGGCGCGCAGCTCGCGCTGGGCGGCGTCGACGTAGGTCAGCGCCCCGATCCCGTCCCACAGATCGCGCGCGGAGGAGAGCAGCGCCTCGGCGTCGCGACGGCGGCCGGCACGCCGCAGAGCCTGGCCGTAGGCGAAGGTGACCCGAGCGCGCTCGTAGCGCAGCGGCAGCCCGTCGAGCAGGCCGAGTGCGCGGTCGAATGTGTCCCGAACGCCGGCGAGGTCGCCACGGGCGCCGTGCCAGCGGCCCCGGGCGGTGGCCAGCCTGGCCTGGGCGGAGCGGTGCTGCTCCTCTCGGGCGCGGGTCTCATGGGGGCGGAGGAAGTCGTCGGCTTCGTCCAGCCTGCCCTCCGCGATCAGCGCGGCGGCGTACGTCTCGGCCCAGGGCCAGATGGCCGGCTCGGTCAGCGCGCTGCCGGCCGGGGCCTGGGTGAGCGGCTCGAGGATACGGAGGACGGCACGGAAGTCGCTGCGGGCCTCGGCGATGTGGGCGCGGGCGAGCAGCGCGGGGACGCGCATGATCTCGTAGCCCTGCGCCCCGATCTCGGCGGCGCGGGCGGTGCGGGCGGCCTCCTCCCAGCTGCCGCGCAGCAGGTGGGTCTCGGTGGCCGTCCACTCCAGCAGCGGAGTGACGAGGGCGATGCCGGACTCGGCGGCCAGTGCCCGGCCGGCCGCGACCGTCTGCAGGGCGGCGTCGCCCTCACCGGTCAGGAACTGCACGCGCGCCAGCCAGGCCAGGGCCCACATCGAGATCCGGGTCGAGCCGCCGAGGACCCGCGGGTCGGTGACCCCCTCCAGCCGGCTGCGGGCCTCGTCGGGCTCGTCGGAGAGTACGTCGAGCCAGCCGCGGCCCATGGTGACCCGCTGGGTCTGGGCGCTGTGCCCGACGCGGCGGGCGGCCAGGGCGTACGCCTCGTGGGCGTCCTCGAACCGGCCGGCCATCGCCAGCCCGAGCCCACGGATCGCCGCCGCCTCGACTCCCGCCGCCGAGTCACGGCCGGCCAGCGAGATCGCCCGGTCGGCCCAGGTGACCAGCTCGTCGCCCCGGCACAGTGCCAGCGAGTGCAGCACGTGCCGGGTGGCGATCAGCGCGGCGGTCTCCGGCTCACGGTCGGCGTTGACGATGTCCCAGGCGCGCTTGAGCCGCACCTCGGCCTCGGTGGCGCGGCCGCGCAGGATCGCCAGATAGGCGAGCACCGCGTCGCGCAGCGGCGTCTCGCGCAGGCTCTCGACGATGGGGACCAGCGCCGCGGCGCCCATGCCGTCGCCCGCCGCGACCAGGGCGTCGACTGAGCGGATCAGCCGGTCGTCGCGCCGCACCGGGTCCTCGGTGAGCCGGCTGGAGTCGCGGTAGAGGGCCGCGGCCTCCGCCCAGGCGCCCTCGTCACCGCGCCGTTGGGCCAGCCGGGCGACCTCGTCGGCGAGCTCGGCGTCGGGCAGCGGGGCGGCGGCGACCAGGTGCCGGGCCCGGCGGACCTCGTCGTCGACGATCGCGGCGGCGCGCTGGTGTGCGTCGGCGGCCCGGCGAGCGCCCATCGTGGCCAGCACGGCGACCCCGACCAATGGCGTACGCCATCGGGGGCGGTGGTCGCGGGTGGTGTCGACGAGCCCGGCCGAGGCCAGGGCGTCGACCGCGGAGAGCGGGTCCTCGAGCCCGGCGAGAGCCGCAGCCTGGCCAAGCGACGCGTCCTCTCCCAGGATCGCGTAGGCCTCGGCGAGCGCTCGTCCGGCGGCACCGCAGCCAGCGAGGGCGAGCTGGACCTCGTCGCGTACGTGCACCGGTGCGGGCAGCTGGGTGTCGGGCCGTGCCCAGCGGGTCGGCGGGAGCTCGTCGAGCAGCGCGACCGCGTCGCGCGGGCTGCCCGCCGTGTGGCGGGTGAGGACCTCGGCCATCGACGGGTGCAGGACCCGTCCGCGCAGCGAGGCGAGCTCACCGATCGCCGCCGCGTCCAGCCCCTCGATGCGTACGGTCTCTGCGGCGATCTCGCCGAGGAACGCGGTGCTGCGGGTGGCGGCGAGCACCACGAGCACCGGTGCGTCGCGGTGCCGGCGCAGCGCGGAGGCGATCGCCTGCAGCGAGAGCGAGTCGGCGAGGTCGGCATCGTCGACCAGGATCAGTCCGGGCTCGTCGGCGCACACGGCCAGGGCTCGCGCGACCAGGGCATCGGCCGCGGCGACCGGGTCGGCCGGCGGAGCCTCACCGAGCAGCTGGCGCAGCACCGCTCCGGGCGAGTCCTGCTCCCACGCGCCGGCGCGGGCCCTCAGCGCCGGCGTCGCGACCCGGTCCGCCAGGCCGCGCAGCAGCGCGGTCTTCCCCAGCCCCGGGTCGCCGAGGACGAGTACGGCGGCGGAGCCGGAGGTGCGGGTGATGGCCAGCCGCGAGGTGAGCTCGACGAGCTCGTCCTCGCGACCGACACACCCAGCTCGTTCTATGAGCACGGTCACACCCTAGGCCCCCTTCAGGCCGGTACGCCGTCGTCGAGCGTGACGCTCACGACGGTCTCCTCGGGGGACCGCGGCACCGCCACGGCCACGACGGAACCGAGCAGCGCGACGCCCGCGAAGATCTGGAAGGCGGTGGTGCCCCCGACCCCGGCGGCGACCAGCGCCCCGCCGATGATCGGTCCGACGATCCCGCCCAGCCGGCCGAACCCGGCGCACCACGCGACGCCCGCGCCGCGGGCCCGGGTCGGGTAGTAGTTGGCGACGAGCCCGTAGATGAGCACCTGCGTACCGATCGTGCCGACGCCGGCGATCGCGACGGCCGGGAACAGGACGGCGAGCGGCAGGCCGAGGGGCAGCAGCAACAGCATCAGGGCGGCGAGCACGAAGGTCGTCGAGACCACCTTCTTGGCCCCGGTGCGGTCGGCGACGTACGAGGCGAGGAGGCCACCGAAGATGGCGCCACCGTTGAGCACCAGCAGGAAGGTGAGGGCGTACCCCTTGCCGTAGCCGTTGTCCTCCATGATCTTCGGCAGCCAGGTGTTCAGGCCGTAGGTCAGCAGCAGACCGGAGAAGCTCATCAGCCCGAGCACCAGGGTCGGGAACGCGAGCGGGCGGCGGGCCAGGGCGCTGAAGCCGACCGCCTCCTGGGCCGTGCTGGTCGACGCGACCCGGCCGCGGGAGTCGAGCCACAGCTGCGACTCGGGCAGCTTGGCGATGGCGAAGGGCAGCAGGAGCACCAGCGGGGCGGCGCCGATCGCCATCAGGATCCGCCAGTTGGAGCCGCTCGGGTCGACGATGAGCGCCATCACGGAGGCGGCCACGCCACCGGCGGGGATGCCGCTGTAGACGATCGCGTTGAGCCGGTTCTTCCGCTCCGGCGGCGCGAACTCTGCGACCAGGGCGCCGACGGTCGCCAGGATCGCACCCAGCCCGATGCCGGTCAGGAAGCGGAGGATGCCGAAGACGGCGATCGACTGGGCGAACGCGGTCGCGGCCATCCCGAGCGAGAACCAGGTGATGCTGGCGAGCACGACCTTCCGGCGGCCGATCCGGTCGCTGACCGCGCCGGCGCTCAGCGCGCCGACGAGCACTCCGACCAGCGCATAGCTGCCCAGCGTGCCCGCCTGGCCTGCGGAGAGCTGCCCGATCTGGGACGGATCGGCCATCAGGGTCGGCAGCACCGTGCCGTAGACCACGAGGTCGTAGCCGTCGAACATCAGGGCCAGCGCGGAGAGCGCGACGACCCACGCGAGCTGGCGCGAGGTCTTGGCCCGAGTGACTTCATCGGTGTTTTCGGACATGGGTGATCTCCATGGGTGACGCGAGCGCGCTCGCGAAGGGAGGGACGGCCCCGAGAGAGGACCTGGTGGCTCAGCCGAGGTCACCGCCGGCGACGGGCAGGACCGTGCCGGTGATGTAGGAGGCTTCCTCGGAGGCGAGGAAGCAGATCGCGGCGGCCTGCTCGTCGAGCGTGCCGTAGCGGTGCATCAGTGAGGTCTCGAGGGTCTGGTCGATGTGGGCCTGGAACCACGCCTTCTCGGTGTCGGTACGCGGCTGTGGTGTGCCCCGGGAGATCCGGCGCGGCGGAGCCTCCGTACCTCCCGGGGCCGTCGCGGTGACCCGGACACCCGAGCCGGCGTACTCCAGCGCGAGCGAGGCGGTGATCGCGTTGATCCCGCCCTTCGCCGCGGAGTACGGGATCCGGTGGATGCCGCGGGTCGCGGCCGAGGAGACGTTGACGATGACGCCGTGGCCGCGCTCGACCATGCCCGGCAGGGCGGCCCGGCAGGCGTACAGCGTGGTCATCAAAGACCGGGTGATCTCGGCGTCGATCTGCTCGGCGGTGAACTCGGTGAACGGCTTGAAGTTGATCGCTCCGCCGACGTTGTTGATCAGCACGTCGATCCGTCCGTACGTCTCCAGGGCCCGCTCCACCAGCGCGGCCGCGCCCTCGTAGTGCTCGAGGTCGCACTCGACCGCGCTGACGCTCGCGCCCTGGCCGGTGAGCTCGTGGGTGACCTCGGCGACCAGCGGGGAGCGGTCGGCGAGGACGACCTGTCCGCCCTCGGCGGCCACCCGGCGGGCCACCTGGGCGCCGATGCCCTGGGCGGCCCCGGTGACGACCACGACCTGGCCGGCGAACCGGCCCGGGGTGATGAACCGCGGCCTGGTCGCGGCGGCCGACTCGGCCATCGCGCGTCGCATCGTCTCCTTCGACCGTTCACTGTGGGCTTTGATCAGGTCGCGGGCCGCCACTCGGTCGCCGCGCTCGAAGGCCTCGACGATGTCGAGGTGGTCCTGGGTGCACCGCGGGTGGCACCAGGTGGCGTTGCGCAGCACGTCCTCCATCCGGCCCTTGACCCCGAGCGCCTGGTAGGCGGCCAGCAGGTGGCTGTTGCCGGTGAGGGTGAACAGGTAGTCGTGGAAGGCCGCGTTCGACTCGGTGTAGCCGTGGGCGTCCAGGAACCGGTCGCCCTCGACGTACGGGAGGGTGGACTCGGCGAGCAGCCGGTAGCCGGCCAGCTGCTGGGAGTCGAGCCGTCCGATGGTCAGGTCGAGCGCCCCCACCTCCAGCGCCGCCCTGGCCTCGAAGATCGCATCGGAGGCCGAGATGTCCGGGTGCTCCTCACCGATCGTGTAGCCGTCGGCCGTCGTCGAGGCGGCTCCCCCGTCGGCCGAGGCGTCAGTCGCGTCGGCCGAGAGGTCATTACCGGCCGGGAACACCTCCTGGCCACCGATCCGCCGGGCGCTGTTGGTCACGGTCAGACCGTCGTCCTCGAGCACGACACCGCCGGTTCCTTCGAGCGCGGCCGGCGCGACCAACTGGCCGGCGATCCGGCGTACGACATCGCCGTCGTCGCGAGCCACGGCAGCCGATCCGCTGGGTCCGAGGTCGAGCGCCGGGAGCACCTGCTGCCCCGCGATGGCCCGGGCCTCCGGGTGGGTCTCCAACTCGACGGGCGCGGGTGACGTTTCGGCCGACGCGGGCGACGGCTCGGCCGACGCGGCTGACGCCTCGGCGGGGACGGCTAGGGCGAACTTCTCGTAGTAGAACCCGGTGGGCTGGATGCCGGCACCGGCGACATGCGTACGCACCGCCTCGACCATCGGGGGCGGGCCGCACAGGTAGATCGCGACGTCGCCGTCGTGCAGGTCGTCGTCGCCGATCAGGCTCATCACGTAGCCCTTGTTGGCCGCGGTCGAGGCGGGGTCGGAGACGCAGTGGTCCCAGCTGAACCCGGGCAGCCGCGAGACCAGCTCACCGACCTCGTCGAGCTTGACCAGGTCGTCGTCGGTGCTGACGCCGTAGACCAGCCGGCCACCGCGGTCGCAGCCGTCGACCTCGAGCTGGCGCAGCATCGAGAGCACGGGCGCGAGCCCGGTCCCACCGGCCAGCATCAGCACCGGCCGGCGTGCCTCGCGCAGGAAGAAGGAGCCGTTCGGCCCGGTGAAGGTGACCTCGTCACCGACGGCGGCGCGCTCGGTCAGCCAGGTCGACATCGCGCCGCCCGGGGTGAGCTTGACCAGGAAGACGAGCCGCTCCTCGTGCGGGGCGTTCGCGAAGGAGTACGAGCGGGTCACCTCGCTGCCGGGCACGGCGATGTTGACGTACTGCCCTGGCAGGAAGGCCAGCTCGCCCCGGTTGGGGATGTCGATGGAGAGCTCGACCGTGGTCGGGCTCAGCCGGTCCAGGCCGACGACGGTGCCGGTGTAGCTCGCGGCGCCGGTCTTGGCGACCTCGGAGGTGGTGGCGATCTGCAGCGCGAGGTCCGAGCGCGGCTTCATCGAGCACGGCAGGGCGTACCCCTCGGCGGCCTCCGCCTCGGAGAGCGCGTCCTCGATGTAGGTGCCGCCGTCGTACTCCCCCGACTCGCACAGCGCCTTGCACGTCCCGCAGGCGCCGTCGCGGCAGTCCAGCGGGATGTTGATCCGCTGCCGGTAGGACGCGTCGGCGACGGTCTGGTCCTCACGTACGGTGATGAACCGGGTCACCCCGTCTTCGAAGGAGAGGGCCACCTGATGGGTCGCGATCTCAGTCTCTGTTGCAGTCATCGCGGCGCCTCAGACGTGGTAGATGTCGACAACGTGGTGGATGTAGTCGTTCTTCAGCACCACGGTCTTGCGGCGGATCAGCGGCTGCTCGCCGGAGAAGTCGATGGTGTAGAACGACGTGCCGTAGTAGGGGTCGACGGTCTTGTAGCGGAAGTACATGGTGTGCCAGTTGAAGCGCACGTCGACCAGGTCGCCGCGGCGCTCGATCACCTCGACGTTGCTGATGTTGTGCGACGTACGCGGCTCGGGCAGCGAGGTGGCCGAGGACCGCTCCGTACGGATCCGGAAGACCCGGTCCTCCAGGCCGCCCTTGTTGGGGTAGTAGATGAGCGACATCTCGGTCTGCGGGTCCTCGGTGAGGAGGTCGGCGTCGTCCCAGCAGGGCATCCAGTAGACGACGTCGTCGGCGTAGCACTCGAGCCACTTCTCGAACTCGCGGTCGTCCAGGAAGCGCGCCTCGCGGTAGAGGAACTGCTCGATCGAGTTCTGGGTGATGAGCTTCGCTCCGGCGGCGTTCTGCGTGATCGTCATCGTCACTTCCCCTTCTCGTTCGCGACGGCCTCGCGCATGACGTCGGCCCAGTAGCCGTGCACGACCGGGTAGAGACCCTCGTCCTCGTTCTTCGCACCGGCCGAGACGACGCCGGGCATCTCCAGCGCCTCGGCGACCTCGTCGGGTCCGGTGAGCCAGTGCTCGGCGCCGCGGCTCATGTCGTTCCACGGCGCGGCGGAGGCCTGGTACGTCACATAGCAGGAGCGGAACTCCTCCAGGTCGTCGGGCGTGGCCATCCCGGAGGCGTTGAAGAAGTCCTCGTACTGCCGGATCCGCCAGGCCCGAGACTCGGGGCTCTCGCCCTTCGGGGCGATGCAGTAGATGGTGACCTCGGTCTTGTCGACCGAGATCGGGCGGAAGTGCCGGATCTGGGTCGAGAACTGGTCCATCAGATACACGTTCGGGTAGAGCAGCAGGTTGCGGGAGCCCTTGACCATGAACTCGCCCTTGGCGTCGCCGAACTTCTCCTTGAGCACGTCCATCTGGTCCCACAGCGGCCGGTCGGCGGGGTTGGCCGCCCAGGTCCACAGGCACAGGTGGCCGTTCGGGTAGGACCAGTAGCCGCCACCCGCCTTGCCCCAGCTGCCGGCGTCGACGGTCTTGGTCGTGTTCTTCGACTCGCCGGTGTTGCGACGTGAGGTCGTCGCCGCGTAGTTCCAGTGGGTGGCGGTGACGTGGTAGCCGTCGGCGCCGTTCTCCGCCTGGACCTTCCAGTTGCCGTCGTAGGTGTAGGTCGAGGAACCGCGCAGCACCTCGAGCCCCTCGGGCGACTGGTCGACGAGCATGTCGATCACCTTGACGGTGTCGCCGAGGTGCTCCTCGAGCGGCAGTACGTCCTGGTTGAGCGAGCCGAACAGGAAGCCGCGGTAGCTGTCGAAGCGAGCCACGTGGGTGAGGTTGTGCGACCCCTCGGTGTTGAAGCTCTCCGGGTAGCCCGCGTCGTCGGGGTCCTTGACCTTGAGGAGGGTGCCGTCGTTGCGGAACGTCCAGCCGTGGAACGGGCAGGTCAGGGTCATCCGGTTGTCGGTCTTGCGCCGGCACAGCATCGCGCCACGGTGGGCGCAGGCGTTGATCATGCAGTGCAGCTCGCCGTCCTTGTCGCGCGTGATCATCACCGGCTGTCGCCCGATGTAGGTGGTGAGGTAGTCGCCGGGGTTGGGCACCTGGCTCTCGTGGGCGAGGTAGATCCAGTTGCCCTCGAAGATGTGCTTCATCTCGAGCTCGAAGACCTCCTCGTCGGTGAAGATCCGGCGGTTGGCGCGGTAGATCCCGGCCTCGCGGTCCTCGACCACGGCGTCCGACAGGACGTTCTCGATGTGGCCCAGGCTCTCGGTGAGCGGTGCGGTCATGTGATGCCTCCAACGGGTGACGGTGACCACACCTTCGCAAGACGTGGCGGCCGTCACACCAGGCGAATGCCCAGTTCCGACCTAGGCACCAATTGATCATTCGAATCGATCAATGAGCGTCAGTTTCGTCCTTGTTGTTTATCTATCGCAGTCCTAGTGTGGCGGTCATCACCACCTCGTGAGGAGCGCTTCATGGAGCTACGCCACCTGCGGTATTTCGCCGCGGTCGCCGAGACCTGCCACTTCGGGCAGGCCGCGGCGCAGCTGCACATCGCCCAGCCGGCGCTCTCCCAGGCGATCCGCCAGCTCGAGTCCGAGCTCGACGTCACCCTGTTCACCCGCACGACCCGCCAGGTCTCCCTCACTCCGGCCGGCGAGTTCCTCCGCACCGAGGCCGCCCGGGTCCTGACCGCCGTCGACGACAGCGTCCGAGGCGTACGCCGCATCGGGGCCGGCCGCCACGGCCTGGTCCGCCTGGGACTGACCGGCACCGCCTCGTTCTCCCACCTGCCGGGCATCGCCCGGGTGGTCAAGCGCGAGCTGCCCGAGGTGGCGCTCGAGATCCACGCCGACCTGCTCACCCCGGCCCAGTGCGAGCGGCTGCAGAGCGGGGCGCTCGACCTCGGCGTACTGCGGCCGCCCGCCACCGGCGAGGGGCTGACCCTGCGCACCCTCGAGGTCGAGCCGCTCGCGCTCGCCATCCCTGTCGACCACCGGCTCGCCGTCGAGCCCGTCGTGTCCCTGGCCGACCTGCGCACCGAGCCGTTCGTGGCCTACAGCGCCCGCGACTCGGCGGTCAACGAGGCGGTCCTGCGCAGCTGTCGCGAGGCCGGGTTCGTGCCGCGCCGCGAGCACGAGGCGCCGAGCACCGCGGTCCTGCTGGCGCTGGTCGCCGCGGGTCTCGGCGTCTCGGTCGTCCCGGCCTCGGTCCGGGCCCTTCCGCTGGAGGGCGTGATCTTCCGCGACCTGCTCGACGCGGGCAGCGTCGAGCTCTCCCTCGCCTACCGCACCGACGACGACAACCCCGTCGTCGACGCCGTCATCGAGGTCCTCGAGGCCGCCGACCTGTTCACCGCACCCCGTCTGGAACCTCCCCGATTCGGAGTCCAATCTTGAAGATCACCAAGGTCGAGGCGATCCCGTTCGCCATCCCCTACCGCAAGCCGCTGCGCTTCGCCTCCGGCGAGGTCCACACCGCCCAGCACGTGCTCGTCCGGGTGCACACCGACGACGGTGTCGTGGGTGTCGCCGAGGCGCCGCCGCGGCCGTTCACCTACGGCGAGACCCAGACCGGGATCATCGCCGTCATCGACCAGCTCTTCGCCCCGCAGCTCGCGGGGCTCACCCTCCTCGAGCGCGAGACCGCCCGGGTCCTGATGGAGCGCACCGTCGGCAACCCGACCGCGAAGGCCGCCGTCGACATGGCCATATGGGACGCCCTCGGCAAGACCCTGGACCTGCGGGTCGTCGACCTGCTCGGTGCCTTCACCGACCGGATGCGGGTCTCCCACATGCTCGGCTTCGACGGGCCCGAGGCGATGGTCGCCGAGGCGGAGCGGATGCGGGAGACGTACGGGATCTCGACGTTCAAGGTGAAGGTCGGCCGCTCCCCCATCGAGCTCGACACCGCCGTCGTCCGTGCGCTACGCGAGCGGTTCGGCGCCGAGATCGAGCTGTACGTCGACGGCAACCGCGGCTGGACCGCGGCCGAGTCCGCCCGCGCGATGAAGCAGATGGCCGACCTGGACCTGCTCTTCGCCGAGGAGCTCAACCCGGCCGACGACGTGCTCGGGCGGCGCTGGCTGGTCAGTCAAATCGACGTGCCGTTCATCGCCGACGAGTCGGTCCCGACGGCTGCCGACGTGACCCGCGAGGTGCTCGGTGGCTCCGCCACCGCGATCAGCATCAAGACCGCGCGCACCGGCTTCACCGGGTCGCAGCAGGTGCTGCATCTGGCCGAAGGCCTCGGCTTGGAGGTCGTGATGGGCAACCAGATCGACGGCCAGCTCGGCAGCGCCTGCTCGATCGCCTTCGGCGCCGCTCACCGGCTCACCTCCCGCCGGGCCGGTGAGCTCTCCAACTTCCTCGACATGGCCGATGACCTGCTCACCGAGCCGCTCGAGATCCGCGACGGCGAGCTCGCCGTACGTCCTGGTGCCGGCCTCGGGGTCGAGATCGATCCGGAGAAGCTCGATCGCTACCGCACCGACAACTGAACACCTGACCCCACCGCAACACGAGAGGACACACCCATGACCACCGACCAGACCCTCGAGTCCACCGAGGCAGCCTCCGCGGCCGCCTCGGGCGCCTCCGCCACCGAGCGGTTCGCCGCCGACAAGTCGCCCTTCGACGCCGTCAAGGACACTCCGCCGGAGCGCGTCGACAAGCTGGCCAAGCGCGTGCTCAACGCCGTCTACGACACGATCCGCGAGGAGAAGGTCAGCTACGACGAGTACAACGCGCTCAAGGCGTGGCTGATCCAGGTCGGCAAGGACGGCGAGTGGCCGCTCTTCCTCGACGTCTGGGTCGAGCACGAGGTCGAGAAGGTCGCCACCGAGCACCGCGAGGGCAACAAGGGCACCATCGAGGGCCCCTACTACGTCCCCGCGGCCCCGGAGCAGGGCGCGAACGGCACCATCCCGATGCGCGACGGCGAGGCCGGCACCCCGCTGACCTGGACCGGCACGATCACCTCCACCGACGGCACCCCGCTCGACGGCGCCAAGGTCGAGCTGTGGCACGCCGACGCCGACGGCTTCTACTCGCAGTTCGCGCCCGGCATCCCGGAGTGGAACCTGCGTGGCAGCTTCACCGTCGGGGCCGACGGTGCCTTCGAGATCCACACGATCCAGCCGGCCCCCTACCAGATCCCGACCGACGGCTCCTGCGGCAAGCTCATCGCCGCCGCCGGCTGGCACGCCTGGCGTCCGGCGCACCTGCACGTCAAGGTGTCGGCCCCGGGTCACGAGCTGCTCACCGCCCAGCTCTACTTCCCCGGTGACGAGCACAACGACGACGACATCGCCTCGGCGGTCAAGCCCGAGCTGGTGCTCGCGCCCGTGGCCAACGGGGACGGTTCGGTGGGCGTCGACTACGGCTTCGTGCTCGACCCGGTTCGCGGCTGATGCTCTACCACGTACGCATGGACGTCCGGATCCCGCACGACCTGGATCCGGACGTCCGCGACGACACGATCGCCCGCGAGAAGGCGTACGCCCAGGAGCTCCAGCGCGCCGGGAAGTGGCCGCACCTGTGGCGGATCGCCGGGGAGTACGCCAACTTCTCGGTCTTCGACGTCGAGTCCCACGACGAGCTCCACCAGATCCTCTCCGGCCTGCCGCTGTTCCCCTACATGGACGTCCAGGTCACCCCGCTGGCCAAGCACCCGTCCAAGGTCGACTAGAGCTGCTCGAGGACCCGGTCGGCTTCGCGCCGCAACGGCGCGAAGCCGTGCTCGGCGGCCAGCTGCCTGCCGCGGCGGGCGTGGACGCGGGCGGCCGTGGTGTCGCCCTCGGCGTGCAGCGCCTGGGCCAGCCCGATCCGGGCACGGGTCTCGGTGAACGAGGCGACGTGCGTGTGGCTGAGCCGGACCGCGTACTCGTACGTCTCGGCGGCGTCGCGGTGGTTCCCGGTCGCATCGAGGGCGGCGGCATAGCTGCAGGCCGTCGACGCGACGAAACGTACGTCCCCGTGGGCCCGCGCGGTCAGGTGGGCCCGCTCGGCGAGCTCGAGCGCCGAGGCGTGGTCGCCACGGACCAGGGCGAGCAGGCTGAGCTCCTCGAGCGCGTTGGCCTCGGCGAACGGGCTCCGGTTGCGGGTGGCCTGCGCCAGCGCCGACTCCAGCCGGGCGCCGGCTGAGTCGAGCAGGCCGAGGGCGCGCTCGGCCGCGGCCAGCGTGGCGAGCTCGAGCGGGGTCGCGCTGCCCTGCACCTCGCTCAGCTCGACCGCCTGGAGATGGTGAACGCGCCCCTCCTCGAAGCGGCCCTGCTCGGTGCAGGCGATGCCGAGGGCCTGATGCGCCCAGGAGCGCAGCCCCTCGGTGCCCTCGACGTCGCCGAGGATCTTCAGCGCGTGCGTGTAGGCGACCTCGGCCTCGCGTCCGGAGTCCGCGACCCGGTGGCGGTGGCCGTCGACGATCGACGCGAACGCCAGCCCCTGCGGCCACCCGCTCGTGTCGAGGAGACTCCAGGCGCGGTCCGACTCCGCCCAGGCCTCCTCCATCCGCCCCAGGACCCCGAGCACATCGGCTCGCAGCGTACGCAGGAACGCCTCGGCCCGCGCCTCGTCCTCCAGCATGGCGGCCTCGGCCCCCACCGTGACGAGCTCGAGGTAGGTGGTCACGTCGAGGCGGGTGCGATAGTGGATCCGGGCCTGGTCGACGAGCTTCCAGGCGTAGTGACGCCGGTGCGGGTCGGTCGCCGCCTGCTTCGCGAACGCGATCAGCAGCTGCGCCTCGCGGTCGAGCCAGGTGCGGGCGTCATCGGCGGAGTGGAAGCGGCTTTCTGGCGAAGGCTCGATCTCCAGCGCGCGCAGGCGGCCCGGATAGGCTGTGCCGGCGGCGCTGACCGTGGTGTCGAGCAGCCAGTCGGCGAGCCGGCGCTGCGCCTTCGGCTGCTCCTGGTCGGCCGCGGCCAGATCGCCGGCGTGGAGCCGGAGCAGATCGTGGTAGTGGTAGCGCCCGACGCCGTCGTCGGCTCTGCCGTTGGGACTGGCCGTCTGCAGCATGTTGGCGTCGACCAGGTCCTCGAGCAGCCGCTGCGTGGTGGCCGGGTCCCGGTCGAGGAGGGCGCTGGCCGGAGCGGGGTCGAAGTCGTAGGCCGAGATCAGCGAGCACAGCCGGAACGCGCGCTGCGCCTCGGCGGGCATCGCGGCGTAGGAGATCTCGAGGCTGGCCGCGACGCTCACCTCGCCGACGGCCAGCTCGGCGAGCCGGTGGGAACTCTCGCTCAGCCGGTCGGCGTACGTCTCGATCGACCATTCCGGGCGGCTCAGCAGTCTGGCCGCGGCGATCCTGAGCGCCAGCGGGAGCCGACCGCACGCCAGCGCCAGCGACTCGCTCGCGCGCGGCGCTGCGGCGACGCGCTCATGGCCGACGATCGCGCCGATGAGGTGGACGGAGGCGTCGGCGCTGAGCTCGCCGAGGTGGATCTGGCGGCCCAGGTCGATCGTGCCCGCGAGGGCCGGCAGCCGGTGGCGGCTGGTGAGGATCGTCCGAGTGGCGCCGAGCCCGGGCAGCAGCGGGATGACCTGGCCGGGGCTGTCGACGCTGTCCAGCACGATCAGCATCCGACGGTCGGAGAGCTCGCTTCGGAGCAGGGCCGCGGCGTCGGCGGCATCGGTCGGGATCTGCTGGCCGGAGAGGCCGAGCGAGCGCAGGAAGCGCCGCAGCACCATGCCGGGGTCGACCGCCTCACCCGAGACGCCGTGGAGGTCGGCGTAGAGCTGGCCGTCGGGGAAGTCGTCGGCCAGCCGGGCCGCGGCGGTCAGCGCCAGCGCGCTCTTCCCGGAGCCGGCCGGACCGGTGACCAGCACCGCGGCACCGCCGCCCTCGCCGAGCCCGGCCGCCAGCATCGCGAGCTCGGCGTCGCGCCCGATCAGCGCCGGCGCCGCCGGCACCTCCCGAGGTACGTCCCGCCGGCGCGCGCCCTCGACCAGCGTCGGTCGCCGGGTGTGCCAGCGTCCTTCCAGCGTCCCTTGGCGGACATCCTCGAGGACCGGGCTCGGGTCCAGCCCGAGCTCGTCGGCCAGGACGGAACGGACCGTGTCGTAGGCGGCGAGCGCCTCGGCCTGCCGCCCGGCCGCCGCCAGCACCTTCACGTACGCGGCCCACAACGGCTCGTCCAGCGGCCGCAACCGAGCGAGCTCGCCCACGACCGGGAGCGCCTCGATGGCCAAGCCCTCGGCAACGCCCAGCGTCGCCCATCTGAGCACGACCGCGACGTACTCGTCCTCGATGGTGCTCGACAGCCAGGGCGCCTGGTCGAACCCGTCGGGACGCCCACGCCACAGGCCGACGGCCTCGGTGAGCGGGGCCATCTCGTCGGTGCTGGTCAGCTCACGAAAGCGGACCAGGTCGAGCTCGTCCGCCGAGGCGTCGAGGCGGAGGGCGCTGCCGTCCTGGACGACCGCGATCGGCGCGACGAGGGCGCGCAGGCGCCGCAGCAGCTGGACCAGCCGCCTGCCCGACTCGGCCGAGCTGAGCTCGGGCCACAGCAGGTCGAGCAGCTCGTCGCGCCCGACCTTCTCCCCCGGCTCCAGGGCCAGTCGCCGCAGCAGCAGACCGACCTGATCGGCCATCTCGACCGGCACTCCGTCGCGGACCACGACGGTCGGGCCGAGGACGCCGATGCTCACCATCGCGCCGTCGGCCTCGCGGGCGGGTGTGAAGGCCTCGGCGAACCCGGCCGTCTCCTCCGCACTCAGGCTCAGGGCGTCGGCGAGCGCGCGCAGCGAAGCCGCCCTCGGCCGCCTCGTCCTGCCCTGCTCGAGGTCGCGGATCGAGGCGACGCTGAGCCCCGCGGCCCGCGCCAGCGCGCCCTGTGTCAGCGAACGCGACTCACGCAGCTGGCGAAGCCTGGGACCGAACATGCCCTCATGGCGCACCCCGGCCTCCGTCAAGACCCCGAGCCTGGCGAATCACCACGAAATCCTATCGGGTCGCGCGGCATCCGGCCTGCAGGATCGTCGGACCTGCGAGGATCGCACCGAGGTGATGAGATGTCGATGATCGACTATGCCGCTCCCGCGGGTCCGACGCGTGGCTACCTTTCGGTGCCCGAGGGTGCCGGGCCATGGCCCGGCGTGGTGGTCGTGCAGGACATCCTCGGCATGACCTCGGACATCAAGCGGATCAGCGACCGGTTCGCGGCCAACGGCTACCTGGCGCTGACTCCGGCGCTCTACGAGCGCGGCCCGAAGGTCGGGTGTGTCGTCAGCACGATGAAGTCGCTGGTGACCGGCAAGGGCACCGCGGTCGACGATCTGATCGCCGCTCGCGACCACCTCGCCGACGATCCACGCTGCACCGGCAAGGTCGGTGTCGTCGGCTTCTGCATGGGCGGCGGCTTCACCCTTCTGCTGGCCCCGCGCGGCATCTTCGACGCGGCCGCACCCAACTACGGAGTGGCGCCCGGGAGCCTGTCCGCGCTGAGCTCCTCGTGCCCGATGGTGGCGAGCTACGGCGCCAAGGACCACCTCCTGCCCGGCGCCGCGGCCAAGGTCGAGGCGGCGCTCGCCGCGGGCGACGTACCCCGCGACGTCAAGGAGTATCCGGACGCCGGGCACAGCTTCATGAACGACTGGGGCTTCCCCACCCCGGCCCCCGTCCTGGAACGCGTGGTCGGCTTCAACTACTCCGAGCCCGAGGCGGAGGACGCCTGGCGGCGCATCCTCGCCTTCTTCGGCGAGCATCTCGGCCCGAAATAGCGCGGAAACCTCGGCGTTCTACTGTGGTGGTGCCCGAGTTCAACGGAAAGCAAGGCCTCCTGGCCGGGAAAGCGGACACCTCCGGGCACGACCATCCGTCTGCTCCGAGCAAGGAGAGCACCCGTGAGCGAGCGTCAGCGAGCGAACCGTCAAAACATCACGCGACCGTGTCCGTATTCTGGCGCTTGCGCTACGGGGGCGGTCGCGTGAGCACCTTCCACGTCCCCGCCGTCGACATCGCTGCGTACGTCCAGGGCGGAACGCCCCAGGAGAAGGCAGCCGTCGCGGCCGCCATCGACACCGCCTGCCGTGAGGTCGGCTTCATCCAGATCCTCGGCCACGGCGTCGCTCCGTCCGCAGCCGTCGGTCTGGCCACGGCCATGGACGACTTCTTCGCCCTGCCGCCGGCGGAGAAGACCCGGTGGCGCCGACCGGCCGCCGAGAACCGTGGCTACACCCCGCCCAAGTCGGAGACGCTCGCGCTCAGCGCCGGCGTCCAGTCCGAGACGCGGATGAAGGACTTCTTCGAGGCCTTCAACGTCGGCTCGTCGGTCTCCGACCATCCCGACGCCGATCTCGTCGAGGCGCACTACGCGGAGAACACCTGGCCGTCGGTGTCGGACTTCCGGGCGCGCATCGACGCCTGGCGCGCCGAGGCCGCCCGGGTCGCGCGCACCATGGTCACCATCTTCGAGGACGCGCTCGACCTGGAGCGCGGCGCCATCGCGAGCCTCGCGGCCCACCCCATCGAGGTCCTGCGGATGAACAACTACGCCCTCCCGGAAGGCACCCGGGTCGAGGTCGACGAGGACATGATCGGGATGGGCGAGCACACCGACTACGGCATCGTCACGATCCTGTGGGCCGACCGGGTCAAGGGCCTCCAGGTCCTGCACGGCGGCGAGTGGCACGACGTCAGCCCGGCCGAGGGGGCGCTCCTGATCAACCTCGGCGACCTCACGACCCGGCTGACCAACGAGCAGTGGCTCTCGACCCTGCACCGGGTCAAGCCGCCGATCGTCGATGGCACCATCCAGCGACGCCGGTCGGCTGCGTACTTCTTCGACGGCGATGCCGAGGCGGTCATCGGCCCGCTGCCGCGGTTCGTCGACGACGAGCACCCCCGCCTCTACCGCGACGTCACCGTCGACGAGCACATCGCCGCCAAGCTCGCGGGCTCCCGTGCCGGCGTTCTCAACGCCGCCGCCGGCCGGGAGGCAGCCCGCGTGCTCACCGCGGGTCGCTGACCAGCGCTTCCTTGGAGTGACGGCGGGCGATCGGGGCGGGCCACCAGATCTTGTCCCCGACCAGGGCGAAGACCGCCGGCACCACCACCGTGCGGACGAGGAAGGTGTCCAGCAGGATGCCCAGGCCCACGATCAGGCCCACCTGGGTCAGCGTGATCAGGGGCAGCACACCCAGGACCGCGAACACCGAGGCCAGCACGATGCCGGCGCTGGTGATGACGCCACCGGTCAGCCCGACCGCCATGACCATCGCATCGACGGTGTCGTGCTCGGCGGTCTCCTCCCTCGCCCGCAGGACGAGGAACACCGTGTAGTCGACGCCGAGCGCCACCAGGAACAGGAAGGCGTAGATCGGTGTGCTGACGTCGAGCGCAGGGAACCCGAAGACGTGCGTGCTCATCCAGGCGCCCAGGCCGAGGGCGGCGAAGGTGGCGATCACGCTGATGGTGACGAGCACCAGCGGCGTCACGATCGACCGCAGCACCGCGAAGAGCACCAGCAGCACCACCAGCAGGATCAACGGCACGACGACCTTGAGATCACGCTCGGCGCCGTTGCGGCTGTCCAGGTCCTTGGCCACGCTGCCGCCGACCAGAGCGCCGGTGCCGGCCAGCTCGCTGCGCATCGTCTCGATCGTCTCGATGCTCTCCGGGGTGGCTGGTGCGTCCTCCAGCGTCGCGGTGATCTTCACCAGGTCGCCGCTCTCGCCCGACGGGCGCGCGCTGTCGACGCCGTCCATCTGGTTGACCTGCGCGAGGACCGCGTCGGCCTCGTCGGCTCCGACCACGATCGTCACCGGATCCGAGGCCCCGGGCGGGAAGTGCTTCGAGAGGGTGTCCAGACCGTCGACGGACTCGGCGTCGACGCGGAACTGGTCGGTCTGTGAGAGCCCGACCTTGACGCCCAGGAGCCCGGAGGCGAGTACGCCGAGGATCACCGCGGCCACGGCCAGCACCGCTGCCGGTCGGCTCACCACGGTGCGGGCGATCCGGAACCAGACACCGTCGCGAGACTTCTCGTCTTCGCCGTTGCGCGGCACGAACGGCCAGAACAGGCCACGACCGAACAACGACAGCGCGGCGGGCAGGGCGAAGAGAGCGAAGAGCAGGGCCACCAGCAGGCCGATCGCAGCCGAGACCCCCAGGGACCGGGTGTTGGGAGCGACGCTGAACACCAGGGCCAACAGTGCGAGTACGACGGTGAGGTTGCTGGCCACGATCGCCTCGGCGGAACCGCGCACCGCGGCGGCGAGGGCATCGCGGTGGTGCTCGTGCCGCCGGAGCTCCTCGCGGTAGCGCGAGACCAGCAGGAGCGCGTAGTTCGTGCCGGCACCGAAGACCAGCACGCTGGTGATCCCCGATGTGGATCCGTCGAGCCCGTTGCCCGTCCAGTCCGCGACGATCTGGGTCACCACCGAGGCGGTGCGATCGGCGACCGCGATCACGATCAGGGGCACGAGCCACAGCACCGGCGAGCGGTAGGTCAGGATCAGCAGGATGGCGACGACCGCAGCGGTGACGAGGAGCAGCCGCACGTCGGCACCTTCGAACGCCGAGGAGATGTCGGCGGCGAAGGCGGCACCGCCGGTGAGCTGGACCGTGAGGCCGTCGGGCCGGCCCTCGTCGACCGTCTCCCGCAGCTCGCCGACGAGCTCGGTGAGATCGAGTCCGGTCACGTCGGCATCGACGTCGATGGCGACGATCAGGGCATCGCCGTCGGTCGCCGGGATCGGCGGCGAGACCTCGTTCCCGGTGATCTCTGCCCAACGCTTCGACACCTCGGCGACCCACGCCCGGTCCTCCGCGGTCAGCCCACCATCACGCTCGACCACCGCGACGGCGGGCAGCACGTCCCCGCCCGGAAAGCTCTGCTGGAGCTCGGCGACCCTGGCCGACTCGGCGTCCGCCGGCAGCGGGTCAGGCGCCGAGCTGGCGGACTCCAGGGAGGATCCGACGACCATCACCGCACCGGCCAGGAGAACCGTGATCACCAGGACCAGCCATGCCGTGGCCTTTCTCGTGGTGAGTTGTGCGAGAGCTGCTAGCGCGGAGCGCATGGTCGGGCCTTTCCAGTAGGGGTGGTGAATGCGTCGGATGACATCGGAGCTAAGGCCCCTCCAGGCCGGCGGCAGCCGCCGCCCATTGCCACAGCGCCTCGGCCTCGCCGCGACCCGGGCGGGTCGCTGAGCGATAGCTCGTGGGCCGCTGGCGACGGTCGTGCCAGAAGGTGCCGGACGGCGGCGCGGGCTCGGTGGCCGCGAGCCACACCGCCGTGTCCGCGCCCTCCTCGGCCGGGCGCAGCAGCGGTCGGGTCAACGTACGGAAGGCGGGGAGCGACCGGGCGAGGCCCGGTGTGTCCGCCCAGCCGGGGTGCATGACGAAGGTGGAGATCCGGTCCGGTGACCACCGCCGGTCCAGGGCCGGCGCCAACTCCACCTGCATGCGCTTGGACCTCGCGTAGGCCACGGCGCCCTGGTAGGTGCCCTGCTCGAACTCCGGGTCGTCGATGGGAAGGGGCTGGGTGTACATCCCGCCCGAGGCGACGAAGACCTGTCTGGCGCCGCGCTCCGAGCGGCGCAGGGCCGGCAGCAGGTGCTCGGTCAGCCGGATCGGCCCGAGCACATGGGTGGCGACGGACAGCTCGTGGCCCTCGACCGACTCGGTCCGCTCGGGCGGCATGACCCCCGCGTTGTGCACGAGTACATCGAGAGCGGTGCGGCCGCCGTCGCGCGCGCAGAATTCTTCGGCGAACGCGTCGATCATCGCCGGGTCGGAGACGTCGCAGCGCTCCGTCCGAAGCTCGACGGCCCGCCCCTCGTCACGCAGCAGCCGCTCGATCCTCTCGACCGCGGGTGCGGCGCGTTCGGGCGAGCGTACGAGGAGGTGGACGCGGGCACCGAGCCGGGCCAGGCCCAGCACGGTGGCCTCGCCGAGACCACTGCCCCCGCCGGTGACCACCGCGGTCCGCCCCGCCAGCACGCCGGGACGTGGGTCATCCTCGGCCCAGCGACGGCGCCGGATCGCGTAGCCGAGGCGGGAGTAGCCCAGCACGACTGTTCGGTCGAGCAGGCGGTCGAGACCCTGGTCAGAGGTTGCGGCGTGCTTCATGTGCGTACGCTCCCGAGGACGTGGCGCAGCGCCTGCTCGGCCTCGACGAACCGGAAGCGGTGGCCGAGCCCGAGGAGTCGTTGAGGGACCACCCGCTGGTTGGCGAAGGCCACCTCCTGCGCTCCCTCCCTGCCCAGGAGCAGACGAGGCCCGAACGACGGTGTCGGCAGGATCGCGGGGCGATGCAAGGCTCGGCCCAGGGCGGCGGCGTAGGCACGCTGCCGCAGTGGAGCGGGCGCGACGGCGTTCACCGGGCCCGAGAGGCCGGTGTCCACCAGAGCCCGGTGGTAGATGTCGACGAGATCATCGATCGCGATCCACGACTGCCACTGCTCCCCCGACCCCATCGGGCCGCCGAGACCGGTGGCGAACAGGGGCCGCTGCAGGCGCAGGGCGCCGCCACGCGGGCTCTGCACGATTCCGGTACGCACCAGGACGACCCGCATCTCCGCGTCGGCCGAGGCCAGGGCCGCCTCCTCCCAGTCGCGGACGACGTGAGCGAGGAAGTCGTCCCCGGTCGTGGCGTCCTCGGTGAGGACCTCCTCGCCGCGGTCGGCTCCGTAGATCCCGATCGCGGACGCGCAGACGAAGACACCCACTCCTGCCTTCGCGCTGGCCTGGGCTAGCAGGCGGGTGGGCCCGATGCGTGAGCCGCGGATTAGCTCCTTGTGCCTGTCGGTGAAGCGGCCGGCGATGCTGTGCCCGGCCAGGTGGACGACGGCGTCCACTCCGGCCAGCGACGCCGGGTCGGGATCGTCGGGGTCCCAGGCACGCTCGTCCGGCGCGGTCGGCCGGTGTCGCACCAGGCGGACCACGGTGTGTCCGCCGGTCGTCAGGAAGGCCGAGACCGCGCTCCCCACCAGGCCGGATGCGCCGGTGACCGCCACGGTGAGCCGAGGTGTGCCGGCCGCCGAGCGGTGAGCCGCCAGGTCGTCGGCGAGCTGACGCTGCCGGTAGGCGAACATCGGCTCGAGCAGCCGCTTCGGCAGTGTCGTCGTGACCCTGTCGATCACGGTCGTGCCCACACCGACGTCCTCGAAGTCGTGGCGATGGTGCCACGACACCGGCACCACGAACGGACGCGAGACCAGGCGGTCGGCGAAGCGGTGGCCGGCGACGTACTCCTCTGGCAGGTGCTGGGCCACCCAGCGGCGGCCTGCCGGGAAATCGAGCACCGCCGTGCCGCCGGCGAGGCCCTGGGCCTCCTCGGCGACGCGGACGGGCTGCCACGGCGGCACCAGCCGCTGGAACGCGCCGGGCCGGCCGTGCCAGTCGAAGACGACGTCGGCGGCGTCCGGCACCGTGTGCCGGAACTCGTGGGTCGTCGTACGCAACAAAGTCATAAGGTCGAGTCCTTCAGCTCTGTCAGCCGGGCCAGCGCCTCGCGGCGCTCCTCGGCATGGTCGACGACGCGTTCAGGGTAGCCGTTGGTAAAGCCCTCGGGATGGCGCCACGGCTCGTGGGCCGCCGCCCCCGGAAGGTGGCGAAGCTCAGGTACCCAGCGCCGGACGTAGTCACCCTGCGGATCGAACCGGAGCCCCTGGGTGATCGGGTTGAAGACCCGGAAGTAGGGCGCGGCGTCGGTTCCGGTCCCGGCCACCCACTGCCAGCCGTGACTGTTGGAGGCTAGGTCGCCGTCGAGGAGATGGTCGAGGAAGTGCCGGGCGCCGGCCGGCCACCAGATGTGCAGATCCTTGATCAGGAAGCTCGCGACGACCATCCGCACCCGGTTGTGCATCCAGCCCTCCGCGAGCAGCTGACGCATGCCGGCATCGACGAACGGGAAGCCGGTCCTGCCCGACTTCCAGGCCTCCAGCAGCTCGGGGTCGTCGTCGTACTGCATGCCTCTCAGCCCGTCCCGCAGGTCACGCCAGGCCGACCCGGGGTCGTGCCAGAGCACGTCGGCGTAGAACTCGCGCCAGGCCAGCTCCGCGACGAAGCGCTCGACGTCCTCTCCGGAGGCACCGCTGCCGTGCTGATTCAGATCGGCGAGGAGCGTACGCGGATGGATCTCGCCGAACTTCAAGGCCGTCGAGATGCGGCTGGTCGAGTTGAGGTCGGGCCGGTCCCGGGCCGAGGCGTAGCCGGCCAGGTCCTCGGCGCAGAAGTCCTCCCAGCGGTGCAGCGCCGCACGCTCGCCGGCCTCCTGGTCCAGCTGCGCGGGATGGTCCGGCAGCGGGTCCGACTCGAGCTTCGTCGTCCACTCGACCTGAGCGTCACCGGCCGGCGCCCTCCACCCGTGCTCGCGCCAGGCCCGCAGGAAGGGCGTGAAGACGCGGTACGGCGCCCCGCTTGCGTTCCGGATCCTGCCCGGGGTCACGGCGTAGGGGCTGCCGGTGCCGACCAGGCCGATGTCGGCGTCCGCCAGCCGCTGCTGCACGGCCTCGTCGCGTCGCCGGCCGTAGGGGGTCGTCTCGGTCGAGATGTGCACCTGGGTCGCTCCGGCCTCGGCGGCGACCTGGGCCACCACCTCGGCAGGGTCGCCCTGACGGATCACCAGTGCCCCGCCCGTCTCCTCGCGCAGCGCGGCGAGCGAGGCCAGCATCCGCTCCCACCTCCGCCCGGAGTCGGCCATGCGCGGGTCGAGCACGAACAGCGGAACCACGGGCCCGTCGGCGGCCGCAGCCTGCAGGGCGGGGTGGTCTCCCAGCCGCAGGTCCCGCCGGAACCACATCACGGACGTCGTCATGAGTGGTCCCGTCCCGCGGCCTCCAGCCGGATCTGGGCGACGTCGATGGCTCCGGCCCGGAAGCCCGCCTCGCAGTAGGCCAGGTAGAACTCCCAGGTGCGACGGAACTCCTCGTCGAACTCCTCGGACCGGATCGCCGGCCACGCGGCCAGGAAGGCGGAGCGCCAGCGGCGGAGCGTCTCGGCGTAGTCGGCGCCGAACCTGTCGGTGCGGGTCACGCTCAGGCCGACCTGGCCGGCCTGCTCGGAGATCGCCGTGGCGGACGGGATCAGGCCGCCCGGGAAGATGTGCTTCTGGATCCACCCGTAGGAGTTCCGGGTCGCCAGATAGCGCTGGTGCGGCATCAGGATCGCCTGCAGGGCGACGGCGCCGCCGGGACGGACCAGACGGGACAGTGTGGCGAAGTAGTCGGGCCAGTAGCGCTCGCCGACCGCCTCGATCATCTCGATGCTGACCACGGCGTCGAAGGTGCCGACGACGTGTCGGTAGTCCTGCACCACCACCTCGACCCGGTCGGTGTACCCCGCGTTCTCGATCCGCTCCCGCGCCAGCGCCGCCTGCTCGACCGACAGCGTGATGGTGGTGACTCGGGCGCCGCGACGTGCTGCCTCGATCGCGAGGGTCCCCCACCCCGTACCGATCTCCAGGACGTCGTCACCGGCACCGACGCCGGCCAGGTCGAGGGCCGCGTTGACCTTGCGCAGCTGTGCCTCTTCCAGGTCCTGATCGGCCACCGGACGGCTGCGGTCGAACAGCGCCGAGCTGTAGCTGAGGCTGGGGTCGAGGAACGCGGCGAACATGTCGTTCCCCAGGTCGTAGTGGGCGGAGATGTTCTCCCGGGTGTGCTCCACGGCGCCGCGCTGGTCGGCGGGGATCGGCAGGTCGACGAGGCGGCGCAGCCTCAACATCCAGCCCGGGAGCAGCCGGGAGAGGCGTTCGGCGTACGGCGTCAGCGCGTCCGCGAGGTCGGTGCCTTCGGCCGCGTGCCAGTCTCCGGCCGTGTAGGCCTCACCGAGGCCGATCTTCGGGTTCTCCGCGAGTCGTCGGTAGAGCGATTCCGGGCGCTGCAGGACGATGCCCGGCCGCCCCTCCGTACGGGACCCGCCTCGATGGTTGAGCAGGCCGCCGTCCGGGAGCACGAGGTCGACCGGGACCTGCCGGGTCACCAGGCGCAGAATCTGCTTGGCGACACCGGCTCGTAGGCCCGCGGCGGCCGCTGGCTCCCTCTGCACCGGCAGCTCGAGCGAGACCGGCTCTGCACTCATGATGTGACCTCCTTAGGAGTGGCTGGACGAGGGATGATGGGCAACCTGCGCAGCCACAGCCGGATCCCGTGGAACCGGATGAGCGCGCTGACCCGGTGAGGCATCAGCAGGTGGGTGAGGCTGACCCGCAGCAGGGCACGACGTGTCGCGGGCTCCGGGGTCCCGCGGGTGGTCGCGGTCAGCACGCGGGCGCCGTCACGGTCGAGGCCGACGGTCACGGAGACCTGTCCCGGGTCGACTTGTAGCCGGATGTCATAGGTCCCGGCCATGCCGTTGAACGGCGAGACGTAGAAGGCCTTGTCGGTGCGGGCGTGCCCGCTTCGATCGATGTCGAGCAGGTAGGCGTGACGGCCGCCGTAGGTGTTGTGCACCTCGAAGACGACCGCGCGCACACCGTCGTCCGACTGCACCCAGAAGACGGTGAGGGGGTCGAAGACATGGCCCAGGACGCGGGCGTTCGCCAGCATCAGCACCCGGTCGGTCGGCGCGAGGTCGACGCCGTGGCCGGCGAGGAACGCGCCGAGGTCGCCACGGACGCCACGTCCCGACGAGCCCCCGTCGAGATGGTCCTCTGCCCGGAACCCGGCCAGAGGACGCAGCCAGAACGGCAGCCGAGGCAGATCGTCGACGTCGATGAGCCACTGGTAGCTGCGGTGACGGAACGCGTGCCGCAACGGCACCTCTCTGGTGTGGCTGACATGACCGACGACCAGCGAGGGCACCTCGGGGAAGACCGGTGACGGGATCACCACGTCACCCCGAACGACTCTGCCGCCTCCACGCCCGAGCGACAGCCGTCCTCGTGGAAGCCCCAGCCGAGGTGGGCGCCGGCAAAGGCCAGGCGAGGTCCGCCGGCAGTACGCAGCCGGGCCGCTGCCGCGACCGCCTCGGTCGTGAAGACCGGGTGCTCATAGCTCATCCGGGCGGTGACCTTGGCCGGGTCGACGTGCTCAGTGGCGTTGAGCGTGACCACATGCTCGTCGTGGTCCTCGAGACCCTGGAGCCGGTTCATCCAGTAGCTGACGACCACCTTGTCGGCGCCACCGCCGCACGAGGCGAGGCGATAGTTCCACGACGCCCGGGCACGGGGCGAGGCCGGGAGCAGGGCGGCGTCGCGGTGCAGCCAGGTCTCGTTCCGCGAGTATCCGATCGCGGCCAGGTCCGCCTTCTCCTCCGGGGACGCATCGGCCAGGAGCCGCAGAGCCTGGTCGGCGTGGGTCGCCAGGACCGCGCGGTCGAAGTGCCTGGACCCGGCCTCGGTGCGCACCTCGACCCCGTCGGCGTACCGCTCCACGGCGGTCACCGGTTCGCCGACACGGACCTCGCCCACCCGCTCGGCGATCCTGTCCACATAGGCACGGGAGCCGCCCACGACCGTGCGCCACGTGGGCGACCCGGTGACCTGGAGCATCCCGTGGTGGTCGAGGAAGGCGAACAGGTGCCGTGCCGGGTAGGCGGCGGCGTCCTCGTCACCGCACGACCAGACGCAGGAGACCAGCGGCACGGCGAAGTGCTGGACGAAGTAGTCGCTGAAACCGCCTTCGTCGAGGAACTGCCCCCACGTCAGGTCGCTGTCGGTCTCGAGGAGACGGCGGGCGCGACGGTGGAACCGCGGCACCTGCGCCAGCATGCGGAGGAAGCGCGGGTCAGCGAGGCGACGCGGGTCGGCCAGGATGCCGCCCAGGCCCTTGCCGCCGGCGTACGACAGCCCGCAGTCGTCGCAGTCGATGCTCATGCTCATCTCGGTCGGCCGGGTCTCGACGCCGAGCTCTCCGAAGAGGCGGAGCAGGTTCGGATAGGTGCGCTCGTTCATCACGATGAAGCCGCTGTCGACCCGGAGGACGGCTCCCGACGCGGTCGGGACATCGTGGGTGTGCGCATGGCCACCGAGCCTCCGCTCGGCCTCGAAGAGCGTGACGTCGTGGCTGCGGCCGAGGAGGTACGCCGCGGTCAGCCCGGAGACTCCGCCACCGATCACGGCAACCGTCGGCCGCGGGGTATGGGCCACTCGGCTCATGAGAACTCCCTCGTCAGGCAACGGCATGGCCGCTGGCTAGTTTCGAGGATCGAACGTACAATGTTTGTACAAGGTATGTCAAAGGTTTGGAAGGGGCACGACATGAGGATCGATCGAACCGTGGAGACCTCCGCACCGACCGCCGAGGTGTTCGACTTCCTGGCCGACTTCACCAACACCGAGGAGTGGGATCCGGGCACCGTGCGCACCGACCGCATCTCCGGCGACGGCGGGGTCGGGACGGCGTACGCGAACACCTCTCGGTTCCTCGGGCGCAACACCGATCTCACCTATGTGGTCGAGGTGTACGAGCCCGGGAAGCATGTCGCGCTACGCGGCGAGAACAAGACGGTCGTGGCCCATGACACGATGACCTTCGTCCCGACAGCCACGGGCGGAACATCTGTGCGTTACGTGGCCGAGTTCGAGCTGAAAGGCATGGCCAAGATGGTGGCCCCACTGCTGACCCCCGCGTTCACCCGCCTGGGTGACTCCGCCTCCGAGCAGATGCGCGCGACCCTGGACCGACTGGGCCGGTAGCCGAGCAGATGTACACCATCAAGCACGCGGCACAGCGGGTCGGCATCACCACCGCGACGCTTCGTGCCTGGGAGCGCCGGTACGGCGTCATCGCTCCCCACCGGTCCGAGAGCGGCTACCGCCTCTACGGCGACCACGACGTCGCCGTACTGCGCTCGATGAAGCAGCTCGTGGACCAGGGATGGTCGGCCGGTCTGGCTGCGGCCGAGGCGATCCGGCTCGATCGCGTGCAGCCCGCTCACCAGATCGCCGTGGACGGGCAGGGCGACGGAGCCAACCCCTCCGCCGGCCTCGCGGAGCGACTGACGACCGCCGCGTCAGCACTCGACACCACCGACCTGGCTGCGACCCTGGACCAGGTGTTCGCCCTCGGCGGCTTCGAGACGGTGATGACCGACCACGTCTTCCCCGCCCTGGAGGAGCTCGGGGACGCCTGGGCCGACGGCCGGGTCAGCATCGCCGGCGAGCACCTGGCCTCGAACGCGGTGATGCGGCGCCTCGCCCTCGCGTACGAGGCGGCGGCCGCCCATGGCCACGGGCCCCGCATCGCCCTCGGGACGGCGCCCAACACCCGCCACGAGATCGGTCTCTTCGCCTTCGCCGTCGCCGCCCGACGGCACGGCATGGACACCGACTACCTGGGTGCCGACCTGCCGATCGACGACTGGCTCGGCGTCGTCGACGATCCCGCCCTCGCCGCCGCGGTGCTCGTGATCCCCACCACCGCCGACATCATCGCCACCGCCGCGGTGATCACCGCCCTGCACGACCACCGCCCCGATCTCGTCGTGGCCGTCGGCGGAGCTCAGCAGAGCCACGCCCCCGAACCCGCCGTACGCCTGGGTCACGACATCGTGGCCGGCGCGCGGACCCTTGCGGCCCTGATCTCCCAGCAGCACTGACCTCGTTCTCTCCGACCGCGACCGGAGCGGAAGACTCGCCGTCATGTCACACGGCGTCGCGTCGTCTCGTCTCCAGTGGTGAATCCACGGACAAGGAGAGAACTGATGCACATCGCCCTATGGATCACTGCCGGACTGCTGGCTCTCATCGCCCTCGCAGGAGGCATCACCAAGACCTTCATGCCGCTGGAGAAGCTCGCCCAGCACGACGGCGCCGCATGGATCCGTGACGCCAAGCCGGCCTTCGTCAGGACCCTCGGCGTACTCGAGATCCTGGCGGCGATCGGACTCACCCTCCCCGCCGTGCTCGGCGTCGCACCTGTCGTCGTGCCCATCACCGCCGCCTGCTGGATCGCGTTGATGATCGGCGCGATGATCACCCACGGCCGCCTCGGCCAGGCAAAGCTGGTCATGGTCAACGTGGTCTATCTCGCCCTGGCCCTCTTCATCGCCGTGGGCCGGTTCGGTACGACGCCGTTTGTTGCCTGATAGGGGCTCGTTCGGGACCGTGTTTTGGGGTTGGGATGGGCCGCCGACCCGTTCTTGGAGGGTCTTCTCGATCTGGCCCGGCGTCAAGGACGCCCTTCGGGCGCCGGCTTCGCCGGCCGCTTCGCGGTCCTGGACTCCGGACCAGATCGAGAAAAGATTTGGCTGGCTATCGGGGCGGCGGCCCGGGTGTGGCGCAGCGGATTCTTGCTTGGGACAGGTGAGATTTCTGGCGTGAGGGTGGCCCTTCGGGCCACTTACCATCCACAGATGCTAGGTCGTTCGCTCACCGCGAAAACAGTGGTTGACCTGCTGAAATAGATGGTCAGAGCAGGGCGGGCAGCGTAGAATCGAACCCATCACAACACCTCTTTGAAGGGAGGGATGGCGATGAGTCTCGAACGCGACACGAACCCGTGGGGAACCGACCCTGACGATGCGATCGACGCAGAACTGGCCGCCATCGAATCCTCCCTCGACACGCTGCTGACCCGCGACCCCGCCTACTGGCGCACCGGGCAGAAGAAGGACACGCTGGAGCGACTGGAGAAACTCCAGGCACGGATGGCCGCAGTGACACTCCGGGTGCTCGCATCTGCCGGCGACATCGCCGAAGAGACCGGCGCAAAAGACGCCTCCGGGTGGATGCGCGCCGAGCTGCTGGTCGACAAGGCCATGGCGCGCTCCCAGATCAAGCTCGCAACCGGTGTCGCGAAGTACGACCTCGTCGCCGCCGGCCTCGCTGAGGGTGTCGTCTCCCAGGACAAGGCCCGGGTGATCACCAAGACGCTCGACAAGATCGAGACCAACCCCGTCGCCAGTGCCGATGACCTGGTGTTGGCCGAGAAGCTCCTGGTCGACTACGCCGGTCGCCTGACCGCCAACGAACTCCGCATCGTCGGCAAACGGATCCTGGCCGAGGTCGACCCGGTCCGGTTCGAGGACGCCGAAGCCAAGGCACTCCTTGCTGAGGAGGAGCGGGCGCAGCAGAAGACCGCGTTGCGGGTGTGGGACAACCACGATGGCACCGTCGGCTTCGAGGGTGTGTTGCCGACCTCGATCGGGATGCGGTTCAAACGGCTGGTCGAGGCCTATGCCCAGCCCCGCAAGCAGCAGTTGGTCGGCAAGGGTGCCCCGCTGCCTCCGTGGGAGCGGCTGATGGGCCAGGGCTTCGCCCGGCTGTTGGAGACCGTCGACCCCGCTGCGCTTCCTCGCCACGGTGGTGATGCGACCACCATCAATGTGGTGATCAGCCTGGAGGAGCTCCGCAAGGACCTCGGTGTCGCCACGTTGGGCTACGACGAGACCAACGGCACCACGATCTCCGCGGCCGAGGCCCGTCGGATGGCGTGCAACGCGACCATCATCCCCTGGGTTCTCGGTGGTGACGCTGAGGTTCTCGACGCTGGTCGTGGCAGCAGGTTCTTCCAGCCGATCCAGCGCAAAGCGCTCCGGTTGCAGCAGAAGTGCTGCCAGGCCGAGGGCTGCGACATGCCACCGGAGTGGTGCGACGCCCACCACCTCGACCCCTGGGCCGAAGGCGGGAAGACCAACCTCAAAGATGGCGCCCTGCTCTGCCCCCACCATCACCGCCTGGCTCACAACCCGGCTTACATCCATGAGCGGCTACCGGATGGCAGCCTCCGGTTCACCCGCCGCCCCTAGTTCGGCCAAGGTTCTGATTCATCCCGGTCGGGTCATCGCCGCGCCGGCCCGTTTCCGCAGGTGTTTCCCCACCGGTGTGGCGACTTCCCCACCCGTATAGAGGTTCCCCCTGCTCCGGAACGTGGGGAACGTCCCTGTGGGTGGGGAAGAGTTCGGGCATGTGGGGCTTCGGCTTGTGGGCACACAGCCGAGACCTTCAGCGTCCCCCAAACACCAACCAAGGCATGCCAACCCGCACCCAACTGAAACCGCTGCACCACACCCTCGCCGCCGACCCGATACAGGCCAAATCTTTCTCGATCACGTGCCGGGTCAAGGATCGCCGCAGGCGACCGGCGAAGCCGGCGGCCGAAGGCCGTCCTTGACGCGGTGCGTGATCGAGAAACAATCGAACCAAGGGTCGGCGGCGAACCCTGAAACGAAGCCGCGGTCACCTCCGCGCGCCCTCCCGGAACCAAACCAGGGTTCAACAAAGCTCGATCACGGTGCTTGCCAACAAGCCGAGAGTGACCGTCGTCATACCGAAGCCGCATCACGTCAGTCCGAAACGGGCTTGGACGCGCATTCCGCGCCCTTCCTAGGCTGCGATTCAAGCGGCCCCGGTCACGGGAGCCATCGCGACAGGGGCTGTACGTATGGGTATGGAGTTCGATCGTCGTTCACTCTTCAAGGTCGGCGCGACGGTGGCCGGCGGCGGGGCGCTGGCAGCGAGCGGAGCGGGGAGCCAGCAGGCGGCGCACGCCGCGGTCCCCGAGCGGCGGCTCGAGCGCAACGGGGTGGCGGTCGGATTCGTCATCGGCGACGCGAAGGTCGTCGACCAGGGCACCCAGGCGGTCGTCGAGGTGCCGGTGCTGGCCGAGGGCGGTCCCCGGCTGGCGGTGACCCAGCGCGTACGTCCGAGCGCAGCCGAGCAGATCGCGGCCGGTCTCGCGCCGGGCGCGCTCGTCGACTTCGTGGTCAAGCGCGGCGAGGTCGTGGTCGACGACGACCAGACCCAGCCCTTCCACACCGTGCTGACCAAGTCGGCCAGGCCCGTCTTCGTGACGCAGAAGTACGGCCCGGAGCTGGCACCTCGCGACGGCGGCCCGGGTGCGATGGTCGCCGCCGGCTGGGTCTACGCCAAGAGCGGCCGCACGATCACGATCGGCGACGGACGGGAGGTGACCGAAGACATCGACGGCCGCCCGCTCCCCAAGCCGAGCAAGCGCTACGAGGAGACCTATCGGGTCGCCGCCGACGTCGAGGTCTACCGCGTCGACACGGCCAACTGGGCCGCCTCGCGCTCCTCGACGTTCGCCGCGGTGCCGGTGACGAAGGACTACGCCTACAGCACGACCGAACGCCAGGCCGCGTTCGTCGTCTTCGACCGCGACTTCCGTGACGCCGACGACGCCCGGGTGCGCCAGATCTTCTACTTCACGCCGCAGGACGTCTCCGACGGCAAGCCGGTCTGGGACGTACCCACCCAGAGCGATCTGCTCACCGACAAGGGCGTCGACCCGGTCTCGGGACAGCGCTATGTCGACATCGTCGCGACGGGCGTCACCGCGGCGCCCTACACCCGCAGCACCGAGCCCTTCGAGATCGTGCCGGACACCTTCTACTTCGTCGGCGACAACGAGGTCTCCTGCTACCTGTTCAACACCGACATGGGCACCCGGAGCGCGCGCGACAACCGGCTCGTCCTGCTCGACACCGGCTGGCCCAACAGCGGCTACCAGTACTGGAAGAACATCGAGGCCATGGGCTTCGACCCGCGCGACATCGACGACATCATCATGGCCCACGGCCACGGCGACCACTACGGCTCCACGGTCGAGCTGGTGACGATGATCGAGAACGCCGGCGGCAGCGTCCGGCTCCACTCCCCGCGCGAGGACATCGTCGGCCTCGGCCAGGACACCGTCGGCAACACCTGGAACCTCCCGCCGGCGCTGCCCGCGACCGAGACCCTGATCCGGGAGCGCAGCGACTTCCTCGTCTACGACGAGTGGATGGACTTCGGCAACGTACGTCTGATGCCGCTGTGGTCGCCCGGCCACACTCCCGGGTCGGCCTCGTTCGTGTTCGAGGTCGAGAACCCTCGCGACGGCAAGCGGCTGACGTTCGGCTACATGGGTGGCTACGGCTGGAGCTCCAAGACCGTGACCCCGACGAACGGCTGGCAGCGGCTCGGGTTCCCGTACAACCTCGCCTGGCTCCAGCAGCGGGTCGCGCCCGACTACGTGACCGGCCAGCACGCCAACCAGTTCCCGCTCGTCGAGATCTACCAGGCCCTCAAGGCCTACAACAACGACCCGGCCAACAGCGACCGCCAGCTGACGATGCTCGACGCGATGGTCCCCGGTGAGTGGGTGAACTATCTCGAGAAGAGGTACGCCACCGCCACCAACGCCATCGCCGACAGCCAGCCCGGCTACCAGAGCATCGAGACCTACGGTCCGTTCAAGCCCGGCCGCGAGAACGGCGCCCAGGACGTACGCGTCCGGCTGGTCGACGGCGGCCAGGTGCAGCACGGCTACGAACGCGCCCTGAACCGCAACCCGCTGATCCCGCTCCTGGCCGACGGCATCAACATCAAGATCGACAGCTTCGTGCACGACCCCGACGGCTGGTACGTCCAGTTCGAGCTCGACGTCCTCGACTCCTACGGCGGCTTCCTCCCCGGCGTCGGCCCCGTCGAGTCCATCCGGCCCGAGGTCACCGAGATCCTGCGTACGCAGCGCCTCGGCAGCCGCGCCGAGGCCGAGGCCGTGCTCGCCACGGTCAGCGCCGGCGGCACCTACCGGGTCGACCTGACCCCGGCCAGCGCCATCGTCGTCCCCACCGACGGCACCCCCGTCTTCGAGGCCGACTGACGCCCCAGTCAGGCGTCCCCGGACTCCAGTCGCTCGGTCTCGATCCGGAGCGCCTCGATCACACCGGTGATCCAGCGTCCGATGGCGGCCAGCTCCTGCTGGTCGAAGCCTTGGTTCATCTCCTCGATCCGCCGAGCGAGCCCGGCCGCTGTCGGGCGCGAGGTCTGCTGGAAGTGAGGCGTGGTGTGGATCCGGAACGACCGGCGATCCCGGGAGCTGCGCTCACGGCGTACGTAGTCAGCGGCGACCAGCTTGTCGACGATCTTCGTGACGGCCGCATTGCTCAGGCCGGTCGCGGCCGAGAGCTCGCCGGGGGTGATGCCGTCGGGATGGCGGGCCACGAGATCGAGCATCTTGTGCTCGCTGTTGCTGACGCCCAGCCGGTGGGCGATGGCCTCGTGGAACATCACCACGCGAAGGCTCAGCTCGGAGCCGAGCCGGTCGCCGTCCTCCGACATGCGGCCTCCTCCCGTCCTCGCTAATTTGTTTCACCTTAGTGAAATAACAGGCTAGTCTCTGGCCATGAAGATCGAGCTCTCGCCACCCCGGACGACCAGTGATTCCCTCACGTTCGCAGGTGCCCTGCTCCGCTGTTACGTCGCGACACTGTTCGTCGGAGCTCCGCTCGCCGCACTGCTGCTGACCCCTGGGCTCATGCGGAGCCGGGTCGCCCTGGTTCCGGGGATCACCTCGTTCGGCATCACCGCGTTTCTGGTGCTGTCGTTCCTGCTGATCGCGGTGGCGCCGCGAATCTCGGCCCGGGTCGCGCCCGGCGCCGGATGGCGACCGGCGCTCGTACGCAAGGTCGGGCCCGCGCTCCGTCGCGAGCTGCCTCGCCAGTGGTGGGGCCGCGCCGGCGAGGCCCTGCTGATCTTCGTCGCGTCCCAGCTGACCGGCGGCTTCATCGCCTGGATGATGCCCTACATCTGGGCAGACCCGGCCTCACCCGAGGACCACGTGATCTGGGTGCTCCACTACCCCAACTACGCGACCCAGGCCGTCTCGATGTACCTCGTCATCTGCCTGGCGGCCGCCTTGTTCGGCACCCGGCTGCGCCAGCTGGCCCTCGGCATCGACTTCGTCGACCACGGACAGCCGGTGTCGTAGGCGGCCGCTCCGGCCGGCGCGCGGCGCGGGCTCAGCGCCCGAGCACGGCGCGGAGCCGGCCCACCTGGGCGGTGCGCTCGGCGAGACGCTGCTCGTCGAGGCTCCGGCTCGACGCAGCCGCCAAGAGCTCGTGCGTACGCCGCACCGCGGTCGCATCGTGGGCGACGAGCGACCCGACCAGGCCGGCGAGCGTGGAGTCCAGCTCGGCCGCCGGCACGACGCTCTGCGCGAGACCGATCCGCCCGGCCTCCTCAGCACCCACCTTGCGTGCGGTCGCACAGATCTCGAGCGCTCGCGAATAGCCCACGGTCTCGACCAGAGGCTTGGTGCCGGCCAGGTCGGGAACCAGCCCCAGCGCAGGCTCCTTCATGCAGACCCAGGCGTCGTCGGCCATGATCCGCAGGTCGCAGGCCAGCGCCATCTGGAAACCGGCCCCGATCGCGTACCCGTCGACGACTGCGATCGAGATGAACCTCGGGTCCGCCAGCGCCGCGAACGGCCGCTGATACTCCCCGATCAGGTCGATGACCTCCTGGTCGCTCCGCGCCAGCGTCGAGACCAGGCTCCCCGCCACCTCGGTCTGCCCCGGGTCGACCAGCGACAGATCCAGCCCCGCGGAGAACGTGCCGCCCGCCCCACGCACCACCACGACCCGCACCTCAGCCGGAAGTGACTCGAGGAACCCCGCGATCGCCGCCCACATCGCTGGATGCTGGGCATTGCGTACGTCGGGACGGTCCAGCAGCACGGTCGCCACCACACCGTCGATGCTCAGATCCACACCTGGTTCGTTCATGTTCATGGCTTCGCCGTTCCCTTCGGGCAGGAGTACGTCGCGCGACGCGTCACAAACCTAGAGGACCCCTACGTTGGCGTGGAGACGGCAGTGCCTATGCGTCCGGCGGGAGCATTGCCGCCGCCTCGTCAAAGAGCCGTTGTAGCGAGGCGCCCCACGCCGGCAGGTCGCTCGCGAGCGTCAACCAGGTGAGCTCGCGGTTGATCTCGTCGTACTGATGGATGATGAAGTTTCGATTCGCAACGGCGAGCGCCCATTCCACGCCGTCGGGCGCCAAGACACCCAGCCGGGAGAGCCGGTTCGCAGCCTCACCGAGCTTCATCATGAGCGAGTCTCCAGCTTCCTGAAGAAGCGCGTCGGCGAGATATGCATCCTTGCCTCGCCGCACGATCTCGTCGGTCCGCACCAGCCAAGCCTGAATGTGCAGCAGTTCCTTGGCGCCCTTGAGGTCCATCAGAGCAGAACCGCATCACGTCGGATGTCGTCATCAAGCCGCGGCTTCAGACCGCCGTAGTCGACGAGGTCGATCTCCCGGCCGAGGATCTGCTCGAGCACCCTCTTGAACCGGATGAACCCGAATGACGACGTTCCTTCGGGCGCCTCGACAACCAGGTCGATGTCGGAGTCGAACCGTGCGTCGCCACGAGCGACCGATCCGAAGACCGCGAGTCTGCGGTAGCCCGCATCCTCGGCGACACTCCGGATCACCGGCCCAGCAGCCTCGACCAGAGCTTCAGGATGTAGCCGCGCCAGGTCCTGCGCCACCTTCAACTGCTGACTGACCGCCGGCTGACTCACCCCGAGCTCGGCGGCGATCTCCCGCTGGCTCATGCCCGACGCCACCATCGCCCGCAGCGCAAGCACACGTCGAAGCCGCGCGACCTCTTCGTCATGTCGCGCTTGGCGGTACGCAGCCACCATGGTCATAAGGAAACCTTATCATCGCTCGAGGGTTCGCAGGGGTCAGCCGTCCGTGACGATGACCTCCGTCGAAAGGGCCGGAGTCTGAGCTGCCCTGACCGATGCCCGCTAGTGATCCTGCGGCGACGCAAGCACCAGACGTACACGGGTGCGGTCACCGATGCGATCGACGTCGACCGAGCCGCCGTGTGCCCGGGCTATCTCACGGACGATCCTCAGCCCGAGGCCGGAGTCTCCGGATCGCGACGAGATGTCCATCGGGAAGCCGTCACCTTCGTCGGAGACCG
Source organism: Nocardioides sp. NBC_00850 (assembly GCF_045207335.1). Classification (NCBI taxonomy): domain Bacteria; kingdom Bacillati; phylum Actinomycetota; class Actinomycetes; order Propionibacteriales; family Nocardioidaceae; genus Nocardioides; species Nocardioides sp. NBC_00850. The sequence goes on along the minus strand of NZ_CP108845.1, from coordinate 2,165,069 downwards.
TGATGGCCGCCGTGCCGGGCGCTGCGCTCACAGCGACTTCGATGTCCCCCGCGCCGTGCCGGATCGCGTTGTCGACGAGGTTCGACAGCGCCCGGTCGAGGTGTGTGGCGTCACCGCGGATCTCGACAGGTCGCGGCGCCGTCAACGCGATGTCCCGCGGGTCGGCGGACGCCTTGAACCTCTCCACGACGCGCGCGGCCAGGTCCACCAAGTCGACCGGACGCGAGTCGATCGGCAACGACGGATCCCCGGAACCGGCTCGGTCGAGGAGATCCTCGGCCAGGGCGATCAGCCGACACACCTCGTCGTCGACGGAGTGCAGGGCCTGCCTCAGCTCCTCGGGGGTCCGCTGCCCTGCCAGCGCCAGCTCGACCTCGGTGCGCATCAGCGCCAGCGGCGTACGCAGGTCGTGACTTGCATCGGCGACGAACCTGCGCTCGCGCTGCAGGCCATCGTCGAGGCGCCCGATCATGGCGTTCAGGGTGAGCGCGAGCCGGCGAAGCTCGTCGTCGGCCTCGGGGACCGGGAGGCGCTCTCCGGCACTGCGCGCGGAGATCGTGGCCGCGCGGGCGCGCATCCGCTCGATCGGTCGCAGTCCCGCGCCGGCGACGACGTACCCGAGGCCGCCGGCCACGGCCAGCGCGAGCGGCCCGGCGATCAGCAGCTGGTTGCGCAGCGTGGCGAGAGCCTCGTCGGCGTCCTCGCGCGACGTACCGACGACCAGGAACCCCTCCTCGACCGGCTTGACCAGGAGAACGAGTCTCTCCTGTTCCGGATCCGGTTTCCCCGCGGCCGCGGCGTCGTCGTCGAGGACCGTGACGGTCCTCTCGAGCCAGCCGCTCCTGCCGGATCCCCGGAGTTCCGCAGCGTCGAGAAGTGGGTCCGCGACGAGCCTCGAAGACGCCCGTACGTCGCCCCGCTCGGTGAGGATCTGGGCATGGACCTCGCCACCGAGGGCCGAGACGGCTTCCAGCCGGTCGCGCCCCGAGCCCGACTCGAGCCGGTCCGCCTCGGCCCCCACCGAGTCCCGCAGGCGGTCCTCCAGCGCGTCGCTCACCCGCAGCTGGACCAGGACGCCGAGGCCGGTGACGGCGATCGCTGTCGCTGCCAGGAAGGCGAGCGCGACCCGGGTACGCAGCGGCCACCGCGACGGTGGCCAGCCCCTCACGACGTCTCCGCGGTGAGGCGGTAGCCCACGCCTCGTACGGTCTGCAGGGTGCTCATCCCGAAGGGCCGGTCGATCTTCGCGCGCAGGTAGCGCACATAGACGTCGACGACGTTGGAGGTGACGTCGGGGTGGTCGCCCCACGCCAGCGCGAGCAGCTTCTCGCGGGTGAGCACCTGGTCGGGCCGGCGCATGAGGGCCTCCAGAAGGATGAGCTCTCTGGTGGAGAGCGACAGCTCCGTCGGCCCGCGCCAGACCCGCCTCGCTGCCGGATCCATGCGCAGTCCTGCGGCCTCCAGCACCGCGGGCCTCGGCACCGGACCACGTCGGGCGAGAGCGCGCATCCGGGCCAGCAGCTCCTGGAAGGCGAACGGCTTGGCCAGATAGTCGTCGGCACCGCTGTCCAGACCCGCGATGCGATCCACCACCGCCGTGCGCGCGGTCAGCATCAGGATCGGGGTCCACACCCGCGCCGCGCGCAGCCGGCGACAGACCTCGAACCCGTCGATGTCGGGCAGCATGACGTCCAGCAGCATCACGTCGTACTCGCCCTCGCGCGCCGAGGCGAGCGCCTGCGTGCCGGTGGTGACGGAGTCGACGACGCCGCCGCGCTCGGTCAGCCCACGGGCGACGAGCGCGGCGAGCTTCTCCTCGTCCTCGACCAGCAGCACCCGCACGTGCTCATGCTAGGCGCGCAGATGAGTGCCGGATGAGAGCCTCATCGGCTCCTCATCCAACCGCCGTAGCGTCGAAGACATGAAACCGAACCTGAACCGCAAACGCATCGCCATCGTCATCGCCGGCGCGGCCGTGGTCACGGCCGGAACGGTCGGCGCGGCGCGCGCTCTGTCCGCCGACGACGACACGCAGGAGCGCCCCATCCCCGCCTCCGACCTCGACCAGGCTTCGCAGGCAGCACTTGTCGAGACCGGCGGCGGCAAGGTCACCGGGACCGAGATCGACGACGAGGAGAGCAAGTACGAGGTCGAGGTGACCCTCGACGACGGCACCCAGGTCGACGTCCAGCTCGACGAGGACTTCCAGGTCGTCGGCACCGAGGGTGACGACGACTCCCACTCGGACGACTGACCCGAGGTCGTACGATGCCTCGCCTCTCCGTCGCCCTGATCTGCTGCCTCCTGGTGGCCACCGGCTGCGGCGCGCGGGGCGAGGCGCTCCCACAGTCCGACGAGTCGGTGGATCTCGACCCCGCCGAGTTCACCGCCGAGGTCACGAACCCCTGGTTCCCGCTCGACCCGGGAACCCGCTGGACCTACCGCGAGACCACCGAGGACGGCGAGATCGTCGAGGTGGTCGTCACCGCTACCTCGATGACCCGCGAGATCGCCAACGGCGTCACCGCCCGAGTCGTACGCGACACCGTGACCCTCGACGGCGAGATCATCGAGGACACCCTCGACTGGTACGCCCAGGACCAGGCCGGCACGGTCTGGTACCTCGGCGAGGACACCGCCGAGTTCGAGGACGGCACGATCACCACTCGCGGAGGGTCCTTCGAGGCCGGCGTGGACGCCGCGCAACCCGGAGTCATCATGCCCGCCTCACCCGAGGTCGGCATGACCTACCGGCAGGAGTACTACGCCGGTGAGGCCGAGGACAACGGCGAGGTCCTCGACCTCGGCCAACGGGCCACCGTCGTTGCCGGTGAGTACGACGACCTGGTGAAGACCGCCGACACGACCCCGCTCGAACCCGACGTGCTGGAGCACAAGTACTACGCCCGAGACGTCGGACTGGTCCTCACGATCGACAAGGAGGCCGGCGGCCGCGAAGAGCTCCTCTCGGTCACGCACGTCTCCCCCGCGGACGCTCGCCGCGCCGGCCAAGCACAGCTGGGCGAGACGTACTGACCTTCCCCTGCCTGGATGCAGGGGAAGGTCAGGGTCTGGCAGCCGTCGCAGGACGGGTCCCTAGGAGCGGGCCGCCTCGATCTGGGCGGCCACGTCGTAGGGGAACTCCGAAGTGATGCCGATCTTGTCGTACTCCATCTTCGAGGCGTCGAACCCGTCGTTCCAGTTGCCGTTGGTGACCTCGTTGCACTGATAGGACTGGTAGGACTGGTCGGTGGTCTCTCCGACCTCGATGTTGGCGAAGGAGAACCCGCAGCCGCCGGCGTCCATGTGGATGCCGCGCGTGCCGGAGTCGGGCATCTCCCCGACCGGGTCGGTCAGTACGTCACCGATCACCATCTGCTCCACCTTGTTCTTGACGGGGTGCGGATCCTGGTTGGCCACGCCGTACGTGTAGAACGCGCCCATGTCACCCGAGTCCAGGCCGGCGTTCTGGATCTCGATGTAGCGGAAGGTGTTGTTGTCGGTGTACTGCTCGCCGTCGATGACCTCCGGACGCGACTCCAGGCTGATTCCGTACCGCGCGGAGTGGTTGACGAAGACGTTCTCGATCAGGTTGTCACCGGTGCCCATCAGCTCGATCCCGGAAGCGTCGCCGGGCACCAGCTCGCCGATGTGGTCGATGAACACGTTGGAGATCGTGTGCCCGTGGCTCAGGTCGCCCTCGCCAGGCCAACCACCCTCGATCTTGATCGCGTCCGCGCCGATGTTCTCGAACAGGCTGTTGGTGACCTTCAGTCCCTCGTTGGCGAACAGGGCGTACACACCCATGAACCCGGTGTCGGAGACATGCAGGTTGGTCAGCGTGACGTCCTTGGTGTTCTCCAGCGTGATCGCGCCGAACCGGTTGCGCGGCATCTCGATCTGCCGGTCGTACTCGGGGTACTTATGGGGCTCACCCGAGTCGCCCGCCGAGATCCACCCCGCGCGGTACCAGTCGACGAAGTCGCTGTGCTGCAGCCCGATCCCGTCGAAGGTGATGTCGTGTGCGCGCCGCTCCGGCGTCGCACCCTTCACGTCGATCAGCTTCTTCACCGTCGGCGCCATGATCCGCACCTTGCTGATGTCGCCCTTCGGCTTGTAGTAGACCTCGTTGTTGGCGTAGTCGAAGTAGTACTCACCCGCCTGGTCGAGGAACGGGAGAGCGTTCTGGATGAAGTAGCGCGATCCGCCACCGCTGTTGACCAGCGCGTAGCGGGTCCAGTACTTCAGCGTGGTGAAGCCCTTGCGGTAGTCGGCCCCACCGAGCGGCACGGTGTCGGTGAACCAGCTCCAGGAGCCACCGGACCACACGGTCACCTGGGCGTTGGCCAAGGGGTTGCTGGTCGGGGTGTCGTCCCACGCCGGGTCCCAGTCACCTTCCTCCCAGTACAGCCACTGCCGCACAGCCTCCTTCTCGGGCTCGCCGAGCTTGGAGAAGAGGTACGGCCCGTGCGAGTCCTCCGACCCGCGGTTGGGATAGCGGGCGACCTCGGCTCGCGCACCGTCCTCGAACAGCGTGTAGAACCGCTGCCCCGGCTCGACCTTGGTCTTGTAGATCCCGTCGCGGAACGGCTCCCACCCGGTCAGCTCCTTCGCGCCGGTCAGAACCGCCTTACCCGGCCCGTCCACCGACCGGTAGACCACGTCGTGGCCGTTGCTGCCGCTGTCGCGGTCGTCGAGCTCGAGCGTGGAGTCCACCTGGTACTCGCCGGCCCGGACGTTGACCGTGACGTCGCAACCCATCTGGGCATTGAGCTTCTTGTCGCGGATCTGGTCGCGGGCACGCTCCAGGGTCGCGAACGGCGCACTCTCCGACCCGGCGGCCTCGTCGCTGCCGTCGGGCGAGACCCAGAGGGCCTTGCACTTTCCTCCCGCCGCGTCGGCGGTCTGTGTGGTGACCGCGAAGCCGGTGACCGCTACGACGGCCGCCGCGGCCAACGCGCCCAGGCGGCGCGTCATTGGTTGCTGCATGGTCCGTTCCCTTCTCTATGGGGGCGGAGCGCCCGGCGCGAGGCAGAAGGACCACCCGAGGGTGGCCGTGCGGCCTCCGAGACGAGCTCCGTGTGACATACGCCACGCAACTAGGGTGATGTCATACATATGACGTGTCAAGAGCTGCTTGGATGATGAGATGCCGCGCATGGGTCCACGCCGCACGGGCAGATCAGCGTCGCGGCGACGTACGATGTCCTACACTTCCGGTTATGCCGCAACCGCTTTCCCGGACCACCACGGTCCTCTCCCAGCCGCGTGACCGGCAGCCGATGCTCGGCGTGGTCGTCGTCGACGAGCTCGTCGACGCGATCGTCTCCGGGCGCCTGGCTCCGGGCGACGCGCTGCCGCCCGAAGGACCGCTCAGCGAGCAGTTCGGCGTGAGCCGCACTGTCGTCCGCGAGTCCGTGAAGCGCATCGAGGAGAAGGGTCTCGTCACGATCGCGCGCGGGCGTGGCACCGAGGTGCGCCCGATGACGGCGTGGAACACGATGGACCGAGTGGTCCTCTCCGCCTTGATCAAGCACGACGAGACGCTGGGCATCCTCGACGAGCTCAGTGTCGTCCGTGCCCAGCTCGAGTCGGTGATGGCGGCAGAGGCCGCCCAGCGGCGATCGGACGAGCAGGTCGCCGAGCTCGACCAGGCGATGCAGCGGATGCGGGAGAGCACCGCCGACGAAGATGTCTTCCGCGCCGCCGACGTGGCCTTCCACGAGACCGTCATGGAGCTCTCCCGCAATCGGCTCGCCGGCAACATCGCTCGTACGCTCATGGACCACGCACTGGAGAGCTCGCGCTACCACGGGGTCGACACGCCCGATGCCTTCGCGGTGACCCTGCGTGAGCACGAGGCCGTGCACGCCGCGATCTCCGAGGGCGACTCGGTGCGGGCGCAGGACGCGATGAACAACCACATCCTCGAGGCGTGGCGCCGCCGCAGGCTGCCGCTGCCCGAGGCCGGCAAACGCGAAGGCTGAGCCCGTGCATGGGCGGCCACCTGGCCGCCCACGCCTCACCCCTTGACCGCTCCGGCGGCCAGGCCGCTCATCACCCAGCGCTGCGTGAGCACGAAGATCACCAGGATGGGCAGCACGGCGAGCAGCAGAGTGGGAAACACCTGCGTGTAGTCGGCGGAGTACTCCCCCACCGAGGCGTAGACACCGGTGGTGACCGTGTAGAGGCCCGAGCCGGGCCCCAGGATGAGCTGCGGGCTGGCGAAGTCGTTCCACACGCTCAACGTGTTCAGGATGAACACGGTCGCCACGATCGGCTTCATGAGCGGCAGGATGATCGTCCACAGCGTCCGGTAGGGACCGGCGCCGTCGATCGCCGCCGCCTCGTCGAGCGAGGCGGGCAGCATCCGGATGAACCCGGTGAAGACGAAGATCGTGAACGGCACCGTCGCCGAGGCCATGAAGAGCACGAGCCCGGGGAACGTCGACATCAGCCCGAGCGCCCGCAGCACGAAGATCACCGGCACGAGGATCACCTGGGTCGGGATGAACATGCCCGAGATGAAGAACAGCAGCGCCGCACCGAACACCGGGCGCGGCGAGCGCGCGATGACGTACGCCGCGGGTGCGCACACGCCGATGGAGACGATGTTGACGCAGATGACCAACCCGATGGTCACGGCGTACCCGAACGCGATGTCGAAGTCCGGGTTGTTCCAGGCCGCGACGAGATGCTCGAGCGTGAACTGGCCGGGCGAGAGCGAGAAGGGCCTGCTGACGATGTCGCGCTGGTCCTTGAACGCGTTGACGACCAAGAGGTACATCGGCACCAGCATGAACAGGCACAGCGCTGTGACCGCGGCGTACCAGGCCGGCGTACGACGCTCGCCGGACAGGCTCCGGCGACCCGTCAGTGCTCGAAGGGCGCTCATCCCTGGACCCCCTGGTCGTGACGGCGTCGCAGCGCGAGCACGCCGAACGCGAGGATCGCAGCCACCAGGATGAGGACCACGGCCTCAGCCGAGGCCAGCCCGACCTGCCGCTTGGGGAACTCCACGGCGAGGATCTGGTAGGCGAAGGTCTTGGTGGAGCCTGCCGGCCCACCGCCGGTCAGGGAGACGACGACGTCGTAGGTCTTGATCAGCGAGATCATCGAGGTGATCAGGGCCACCGTCACCGAGGGCGCGAGAGCCGGCCAGGTGACGTGGCGGAAGGTCTGCCAGCGATTGGCACCGTCCATGCGCGAGGCCTCCAAGAGCTCGGCGGGCACGGCCTGGAGCCCGGCGAGATAGATGAGCAGCTGGACGCCGAACTGCGCCCAGGCGATGACGAGGATCAGGGTGGCGAGCGCCCAGGTCTCGTCGCTGAGGAACGGGAGCGGGCTGCTCCCGACGCTCTCCAGCAACGAGTTGACGGCGCCCTGCGGGCCCAGGATCGCCGACCAGAGGAAGCCGACCACGATCAGGCTGAGCACGTGAGGGTAGAACATGACCACCCGGGCGAACGCGGTGAATCGGGTGGTGCGCCACAGCAGGAGGGCCAGGCCCAGTGCCGCGGCGTTGATCACCATCGACCCCGCGACCGCGACGATCGCGGTCACGACCATGGAACCTCGGACATCAGCGGACGCGAAGAGCCTGACGTAGTTGTCGAGGCCGACGATCTCCGGGGTCTGTGTCGGGAAGCCGTTGTAGTCGGTGAAGCTGTAGTAGACGGCGTACCCGACGGGCACGACGAGGAGGCCGACGAAGACCACCAACGCGGGCAGCACCATCGAGGCCTCCACCCACCGCGAGGTGCGCGGACGGGAACCGGATGACCGGCCGATCGGCCGGCGAGGCCGGGCTCCTCCCTCCCGCGGCAGGTCCGCTGCCGCGGGAGGGCTGTCGGTGTTGCTGGCGCTCATGAGAGCCATCATCGTTCTCCTCGTCGTGGCCCCGAGGGGTCAGCCATTCTGCTCGGCCCAGTCGTCGAGCGCCTTCGCGGCGTCCTCGGGGCTGGTTCCGGTGTAGAGGCTCTGCACGATCTCGGTGAACTTGTCGTTGAGGCCCACGATGGGCAGGCGGATGTCGCCCGCGCCCTCGCCCACCGCCACCAGCTCGGGTGCCTCATCGATGATCGCCTGGATCTCCGTCGCGACCGGGGACTGCTCGACGGAGGCTCCGGCACGGAACACGCCGTCGGCGGTCAGCTGGCTCTCGATCGCGGCCTGGTCGGTCACCAGATACTCGACGAGCTGGAGGGCTTCGTCGGAGCGCTCGCTACCGGCGTAGACCATGTAGGGGCTGGCCATGGTGGCGCCCTGCGGGCCGGGGTAGGCCATGCCGTCGTCCACCGGCGGAGAGAAGACACCCACCTCGAACGGAAGCTCGCCCGCGTTGTCCAGGCTGGCGACGAGCCAGCTCCCGAGGGGGTACATGCCGACCTTGCCGTCCATGAAGTTGGCGTCGGCCGTGGTCGGGTCGAGGCCGACATCGGTCTTCTTGATGTAGCCGTCGCCCAGCCAGGTGGCGTAGTGCTCGAACATCGGCTCGAAGGCGTCGCCGAGGGTCAGCTTCCCGTCGGCGACGGCCGACTGCCACTCGGGCTGCTCGGTGTTGAGGGTGGGGTGCCACAGCTGCTGGAGCTGGAGGCCGGTCTCCCACTGGCCCGCGGTCTGCAGCGGGGTGTAGCCGGCGTCAGCGAGCTTGCCGAGCGCGGCGTCGAACTCGTCCCAGGTCTGCGGCGTGGCCTTGACGCCGGCCTTCTCGAAGGCCGTCTTGTTGTAGTAGACGAGCGACTGCGCCTGGGAGCCGACACCGGCGACCAGTCGCTTGCCGTCGATGGCGTAGGTGTCGACCATCGGCGTGTCCTCGACCCAGCTCTCGTCGGAGAGGTCGAGCACCTCAGGAGCGATCTGGTCGTCCGGGAAGATCGACTGCACCACGTCGGGGGCGGTGCCTGCCGCGAGCTGGGAGCTGAAGGTCTCGCTCACGTTGGTGCCGGTCGGGCCCTCGATCTTGACGTCGATGCCGGTCTCGTCCTCGAAGGGCTTCACCAGATCGTTCCAGAAGTCCTTGGTGAGGTTGTCGGTCAGGTTGACCAGCACCCGCACCTCCTTGCTGTCGTCGCTGGCGGCGCCGTTGCCTCCACAGGCCGCGGTCGCGATCAGGGGAAGCAGAACCGCTGCGACAGCACCCGTCCTCCACAAGCGTCGTGTCTCCACAGGAATCTCCGTTTCGTCGTCCGTCGATCTTCATCCGACGGAGGTTGTTCGCGTGGACTCTGGCGATTCGGACTGCCGACCACCGGAGTGAGGAAAGCGCTATCCCGGGCGCCAACGTGACGAAGATAACACATCTTATGTTTAAATGGGCAAGCCCAGATCTCGCCGTTTCCGAAACGGCCCGACAGCCTCGACGACCGAGAGGATCCGCCTCGTGCGCGCCGCTTTTGCGATGACTCCCCATCTTCAGCATCGGTTCTTCGATGCACCCCTCCTGGCCGAGCTGGGCGAGCTCGTCGACATCGATGCCGACCGGGTGCTGACGTCCTACGACGACCCACGTGCCGCCGGGGTGGAGGTGCTCATCACCGCCTGGGGCACGCCGACCATCGACGCGTCGGCGCTCGCCCGGATGCCACGGCTGCGCGCCGTCGTCCATGCCGCCAGCTCGGTGAAGTACTTCCTCGCCCCGGCAGCCTGGGAGCGTGGCCTCCGGGTCACCTGCGGCGTGGAGCCCAACGCCCGCCCGGTCGCCGAGTACGCCCTGGCCGCGGTGCTGTGGGCGGTGAAGTCGGTCCTGCCGCTGACCGAGCGGTTCCGCGCCGAGCGGGTGGCTCCCGATCTCACCGTCGACGACACCATCGACGGTGCGTACGGCACGACCATCGGCGTGCTGGGCGCCTCGGCCACGGGCCGGGCACTGATCGAGCTGCTCGCCCCGTTCGACCTCACCGTCCTGGTCAGCGACCCCACGATCGACGCGACGCGCGCCGCCGAGCTGGGCGCCGAGCTCGTGGACCTCGACCAGCTCTTCGCACGCTCGCGCGTCGTCTCTCTCCACGCCCCGCTGCTGCCGCAGACCCGGCACCTCGTCGACGCCCGCCTGCTCGGGCTCATGGGCGACGGCGCGACGCTGATCAACACGGCTCGGGGAGGGATCGTCGACCACGACGCGCTCCGTGCCGAGGTGGTGTCGGGCCGGCTGCGCGCGGTTCTCGACGTGACCGAGCCCGAGCCGCTGCCCGCTGAGGATCCGATGTGGAGCCTCCCCAACGTCACTCTGACCCCGCACATCGCCGGCTCGCAGGGCGGTGAGCTGCACCGCCTGGGTCGCGGCGCCGTCGACGAGGTGCGTGCCCTCATCGAGGGCCGGCCACCTCTGCGCCCGGTCGACCCCACCAGCCTGGCCACCAGCGCATGACCCACACCTTGAAACCGGAGACCGACGTGACGACCCCCACCCCTGCGCCCGACCTCGCCCACCTCACCCGCTGGTTCCTGACCTGGGTCACCGACGAAGGGGCGATCAACGGCTTCCACAACCACAGCGTGTGGGGCACGAACCCCGCGACCTTCCTCGACTGGACCAGCGGCCACGCCGCCTTCTCAGCGCCGGCGCTGGGCGCCGTCGCACAGCTCCTCGCCGCACAGCCCGATGACCGAGCCGCCGAGGTGTGGCGCCGGATGATGCGCTTCCAGAGCAGCGCTCTGCAGGACGACGACCAGTACAAGCACGTCGGCTTCCAGGTCGGGGAGTCGGCCACGACCGGCCTGATCCACAACGCCACCGGCAGCATCGGTCTGCTCCTCGGGCTCAAGCACGCCCGGCACCTGCTCGACGACGCCGAGGTCGACCGCATCGTCGACGTCGTGCGCCGCAACCTGGTCGCCCTCCACTCCTTCGGCGGCGGCCGCCCGGCCGAGGACGGCACCTGCAACCAGGAGTACGCCCGGGTGTGGGTCAAGCTGCTGCTCTCCGAGGTGACCGGCGACGACAGCGGCCTGGCCGAGATCGGCGAGGACCTCGACCTCCTCATCGCCCGCCACCACGAGCCCGGAGTCCCGGACGCCGACTCCTCGGGCACCTGGCGCCAGGCCGAGGATCGGGTCGCCGGCGGGATCCTCGAGCCCGCGGAGTACTACGGCCTGATGATCATGCCGCTGCTGCTCGGCCACCTGCGCCTGGGTGAGGAGCGCTACCTCGACGAGGCGGTCCGGCTGTGCCGCCACGTCGCCCGCTCGGCGTGGACCGACGCTGACGGCCAGACCCGCTTCCACCGCTACTGGTACGTCGCGCCCAGCACGACCCTGAAGAGCGACACTCCCATGCTGATCGCGGGCATGGGACTGTCGCTGCACGGCATCCGTGAGGTGTGCCGGGTGCGCCCCGACGCCGAGCTCGAGGAGTTCATGGCGCGTTGCCGCGCGACGTACGCGCACTATCAGGCCCCGGCCGGCTACTTCGCCTCGGCGACCCACTGGGGCACCGAGGCCGACGTCGCCCCGAGCACCGCGTGGCACGCCCACGACCTGGTGTTCCTCGCCGACGACGTCGAGGACCCGGGCCCGGACTTCTGGACGACGGTGCTCACACCCGACGAGCGCCAATCGGTGCTGATGACCAACCGGGCCGTATGGGCCGAGCACGGCGTGCACTGGTGCATCCGCAGCCCGCTGACCGCCGGCGACCTCCACCTCTACGGCCGCAAGGACCGGGCGGTGTTCGGGCGCGACTTCTTCGCGTGGACCGACAAGGAGCCACTCGACGACGAGCTGCGCTACCCCGAGGCGCCACTCTTCCTCGAGACCAACGACGGCATGCGTCGCGTGGACACCTCCGATCGCCCCACCGACGTCTCCATGCTGGGCACGACCTACCGGGGCGCGCTCTGAGCACGCCGGCGGTCCCCCTGCTGCGCCCCGGGCTGTGCTCGGTCACCGCCCGCCATCTCCCGACGGACGGGGTGCTGGAGGCGGCCGCGGAGGCCGGTCTGGCCTGCATCGAGTGGGGCGCGGACGTACATGCCCCGCCTGCCGGCGACCTGCGCGGCCTGGCCGAGGCCACCGCTGCGGCAGGGCTGGCCGTCGCGTCGTACGGCACCTACTGGCGGGCCACGCCGGACGACGACGGGGTCGCGCTGATCGGTGCGGCCCTCGCGCTGGGGTGCACACGCCTCCGCATCTGGGCCGGCACCACCGGCTCGGCCGAGGCCTCCCGCACCCAGCGCGCCGACGTCGTACGCCGCGTACAGAGACTGGCCGACGAGGCGGCCGGCCACGGCCTCGAGCTCGCCTTCGAGCACCACGACCTGACGCTCGCGGACACGGTCGAGTCCACCCTCGACCTCCTCGCGGAGGTGGACCGGTCGAACGTCGGCACCTACTGGCAGCCACGGGTGGGCGAGCCGGCAGAAGTGGCTCTGGCCGGGCTCGGCCGGCTGCTCCCGCACGTACGTGCGGTGCACGCGTTCTCCTGGTGGCCGGATCTCGAGCGCCTGCCGTTGACGGGCCGCGCCGACCTGTGGCCAGCGGCCTTGGAGATGCTCGCGGCCACCGGGCGACCGACCGACGTCCTGCTGGAGTTCCTGCCCGACGACGACCTGTCGCTGCTGCCGAGCGAGGCAGGTCGCCTGCGCGAGTGGATCACGCAGGCGACCTGACTGCTCTGTCCGGGGAGGCTCAGCCGGCGGCCGGGCCGCCGGGGAGCCCGATGCCGTCCCTGGTGACCAGCCGGTTCCAGGTCGCCACCCACTCCCGGCCGAAGGTCTTCGCGACCTCGCCGGTGTAGCTGAAGCTCAACGTGTCGAGGTCGAGCCCGGCGGCCTCGAGCGACGCAGGCTTGCTGAGGTTGGTGTTGATCGCGTCGCTCCAGGTGGCGAGGCGATAGGTCGCGGCCGGGTTCGCGAACGAGTTCTCCCCGGCGCGGTACTCGCCGCCGCCGATGATGACCGAGCGATCGATCGCGTTGCGAGCGGGCACGTAGAGGGAGTTGGGGTTCTCCCACACGGTCGCGCGGTCGCAGCCGTTGGTGGCGTCGGCCGCGTAGTCGGCCTTCTTGCAGTCCTCGCCGGTCGCGGTGACGCGCGGGACGTACCAGTCCCCGATCTCCGGGAACACGATCGGCTTCCCGTCGGAGTAGCGGGCCTTGCCGCCGGTGTAGTGACGGTGCCAGCCGGCGACGTCCTCCTCGGTGGCCGAGTACTTCTCGCCCGGCCGTACGTCGAGGAACGAGTTGTAGCGGCTCTGCACCACCCAGCCGTTGGGCACCGGCAGGCCGGTCTCTCCGTTGCGGTGGTAGAGCTGGTCGTGGCCGGTCTGGTCGACGTCGATGAACACGTTGTCTGTCGCCTTGTTGCTGTGACCCGACTGGAAGAACACACCCGAGTGCGCGTTCTTCACCACGTTGTGGTGGAACCGCATCCCCGAGACACCGTCGTCCATGTAGAACGCGTCGTTGGAGCCGCCGATGGTGTCGAAGAAGTTGTACGCGACCTCGTTGCCCAGATAGGTGTAGTCACGCCCGGTGTAGACGACGCCCTGGTCGCCGGCTTTCTTCACCAGGTCGTAGAAGTAGTTGTGGTTGACGCGCATGTCGTTGCCCATGATCTGCACCGCCATGTGGGGCGCGTCGTGAACGTAGTTGTTCTCGAAGCTGTTGCCGACGCCGTACAGGTAGCCGGCCGGCGTGTAGGTCGAAAGCCGCGAGAAACGAGCGATCTCGTTGTTGCGGGCCACGTTGTCGCCGCGCTCGAGAGTGCTGCGGTCACCGCCGCCGAGCAGGACTCCGCCGCCACCGAGATCATGGAGGTAGGAGTTCTGCACCACGTTGTCGTGGCCGCCGCGTACGGTCTCGTAGTCGGGCAGCGCGGTGATGGACTCGGTGGTCTCGCCGATGCGGATCGCGTCCATGCTGACGTTGGAGATGTCGACCCCGTCGATCAGCGTCTTCTCGGCGTCGAGCAGCTGGACCGCACTGATCAGCGAGTCCGACATCGACAGGCCCTTCAGCGTCACGTCCGTGGTGCCCTCGAGCCGGAAGATGTTGTCGTCGAAGGCCCGCAGCGTGGCGCTCTTGCCCTCCATCGTCCCGCCTGCCGGCTTGTAGTAGACGACGTCATTGCCCGCGTGGCGGTCGATGTAGTACTCGCCCTCGGCGTCCATCTCGGAGAGGATGTTGAGCGCCTTGACCTTGGTGTAGTCGTTGCGGGGCCAGTACATCGAGGGGTACTTGGCGTACATCGTCGTGCCGCTCCAGGAGACCAGCCGCACCATGTCGTTGGCGTAGTTGTTGCCGAGGTAGCCCGAGAGCCACGCCTCGGTCTCGTACGTCGTGTTGTCGACGTCGGTGAGCTCCTGCGGGTCGGCCTGCACCGGGATGTGGGAGTAGGCACCGAAGCCGCGGGTGCCGTGGTCGATGATCTCCGGCACCCCTTCAGGAGCCCAGCCCTGGTAGCGGTTGCCCTCGAGCAGCCGGCCACCGACCTCGTAGAGGGGAGGCGTCATCTTGCGCATCTCGTCCTGGGACCAGGTGTCGCGGTCCGCGGGGTTGGCGAGCTGCTGCTTCTTGTCCTCGAACTGCGCGCGCGGCGTCGTACCGCTGATCGCCCAGTCGGGCTCCATCCCGAACCGGTCACGCAGCGTCCACTGGGTGAGGTCGTTGGTCGCCGGGACCTTCCACTTGCCGCCGTCGCCGTAGAGGTGGCAGCTGGAGTCCGCCCCGGTGCAGCCCTCCTGGTTGGGGAACTGCGCGAGCGTCTGCGTCCCGCCGTCGACGACGAGCTCGGGAGCAAAGGGCTGCGGCAGCCAGTTGAACCCGTTCTTGTAGAGCGTGCCGGGGTCGATGCCCTCGGCGCCCAGGTCGTAGACCCACACGCCCTCGCGCAGGGCCGGCGAGTCGAGTCGGGCGTTCGAGGAGAACTGCGGCTGGGCGAGCTCCTCCTCGGACAGGTCCGCGAGCGGCCGCCAGCCCTGCGCTTCCAGGGCGTGCGCGCCCGTGAGGCGGACCTTCTCCCCCGCCGCGGCGCGGTAGGTGACCCAGGAGTGCTCGGGACCGGTCAGGTCGATGGCGTCGTCGAGGACGTACTCGCCCCCGTGCACGATCACCGTGCCTCGGTTCTCCGCGGAGGTACGTCCGGCCAGCGCGTCGCGGGCCGCTTCGACCGTCCTCAGGGGCTGGCTCTTCGTGCCCGGGTCGGCGTTGTCACCGTCAGGGGCGACGTGGACCGTGAGGGTCGTCTCGGCCGCGGTGGCGGGCTGCGCACCGGCGACGAGGACCGTCGAACCGAGTGCTGCCAGGACCACGGCCGCCGCCGCGCGGGCGCGGCGTGTCGTGCGAGTCTGCATGTCCGTCTCCTTGAGATATGACGTATGACATGTGTCTAACATCACAGGCGAGGTGCGGGCAAGCGTTTTCCAAGGTTTCCGAGGCGCGCGACGCCGATCAGGAGGCGAGGCCGTAGACCCGAGCGGCCGTGCCACCCCAGACGTCGGCTCGGCCGGCGTCGTCGAGCCCGGCGAGCAGCGTGTCGGCGAGGTCGATCACCTCGCCGTAGGACGAGCGCAGCAGGCAGACCGGCCAGTCCGATCCGAACATGGTGCGCTCGGCGCCGAAGACATCGATGACGTGCGCGGCCCAGGGAAGCACCGCGTCGATCGGCTGCTCCGGGGCGAGCTCGGTGACGAGCCCGGACAGCTTGCACGCCACCGAGTCGTGGCGGGCGAGCGCGGCGACGTGTCCCGCCCACTCGTCGAAGGCGGTGGGGTCGATCATGGGCTTGCCGACGTGATCGAGCACCCAACGCCCGCCGGGGACCTGCTCGACAGCGCCGACGGCTGCCGGCAGCTGGGGCTGGCGCACCAGCAGGTCGTAGACGAGGCCGGCATCAGCGACAGCGGTGAGCCCCCGCAGCACGTCATCACGGAGCAACCACTCGGGATCGGGCTCGGACTGCACCAGGTGCCGGATGCCGACCAGGAGGTCTCCCCCGGGGCGCTCGCACAGCTCGGCGAGCCGGCCGGCGACATCCGAGGCGGTGAGGTCGACCCAGCCGACGACCCCGAGGATCTCGGGCGTGGCCGACGCCAGCGCGAGCAGCTCGGGGGTCTCCTCGGCGACCGCGACGGTCTGGACGACGACGGTTCCGGCGATCTCGTGGTCGTCCAGGTGGAGCCGGAGGTCGTCGAAGGAGAAGGAACGCCGGATGGCCGGGAGATCGCGCGTCCACTCCTGGTCGCGGACCGCGAGGTCCCACACGTGGTGGTGGGCGTCGATGCGCCGCGGGCCCTCCAAGGCGGCGGCCAAGGGCTCAGTCAAGGTGGAAGACCTCGGTCATCGTGGACCATTGCTCGTCCTCGGTGGCGGTGGGCAGCCGCTCCTGGCACGGGGCGGTGATCTCCCACCACCGCTGGGTCACGTCATGGGCGGCGATCGCGGCCATGTCCGCCTGGTAGTCGGTCCCGACGTACTCGAAGTAGCTGAAGAGCCAGCCGTCACGCAGGAAGATGGAGTAGTTGCGGATGCCGCTGGCGGTCAGGCGCTCGAGCACCTCGGGCCACACAGCGGCGTGCAGCTCGACGTACTCCGCCTCCTTCTCGGGGCGCAGCCGGACCACGGAGCCGTGTCGGGTCATGGTGGGGGTCCTCTCAGCAGTGATGGGCGAACTGTCAGAGGTCGTCGACGAGGACGACGTGCAGGGTGCGCGGGCCGTGGACGCCCTCGACGCGGTCGAGCTCGATGTCGCTGGTCGCCGACGGGCCGCTGATCCAGGTCTGCGGCCTCGCTGGGTCGAGCCGGGCGACGGCCTGCGGGACACCGGCCACGACCTGGGCGGCTGCGAGCACGCACACGTGCAGGTCCGGGACGAGGGTGAGCGCGCGACGTCCCTGACCGGGCCCGTGGTCGAGCACGACCGTGCCGGTGGCGGCGATGCCGAGCGCGGCACCCGACACGACCGCATCGATCGCGTCGAGCTCGCCGGCCGACTGCCCGGCGTCGTCCACGGATCCGGGGACCGGCCACGGCAGGCCCGCGGGTACGACGACGCTCCGGCCGGCGACCGCCCGCGCGAGCACCTCGGCGACCTCTGCTGCGCGGCACCGGGTGACGGTGGCGCGGTAGTCCTCGACCCTCTCCACGAACCGGGCGAGCACGGCGGACCGGTCGAGGTCGTCGCCGACACCCCGGTAGCCGCGCGGCACCTCAGTGGTCGGGTGGGGCGCGTCGCCGAGCGCCTGCCGGACTCGGCCCAGGATCTCCTCACGGGTGCTCATCGGCACCTCCTTCGGTGCGGCGCCACCAGGCGCGGAAGGATTCGGCTGGCGGGTCCGGCAGGTCGCGGGCCTGGGTCCAGGGGCGCGCCCCGGCGCGGCGGGCAAGCCGGACGCCGGTGCCGACGAGGCGCTCGGCGAGGCCGAGCCGGCGCCCGGACGCGAGCGTCGCGCCGGCGGCCTTCATCGCCACCGCCTCGGGCTTGGGTACGCCGCCGCGGTGGGCGTCGACCACCTGGGCGCGCAGGTCGACCAGGACGGAGGGGATGTCGATGCGCACGGGGCAGGCCTCGAAGCAGGCGCCGCACAGCGTCGAGGCGTAGGGCAGGGAGTCGGTCTGGTCGTCGTGCCCGACGCCCTTCAGCAGCGGGTTGAGGATGGCGCCGATCGGGCCCGGGTAGACCGAGCCGTACGCATGGCCGCCGGTGCGCTCGTAGACCGGGCAGACGTTGAGGCAGGCCGAGCAGCGGATGCAGCGCAGCGCCTGCCGGCCGACCTCGTCGGCCAGGGCACGGGTCCGGCCGTTGTCGAGGAGCACCACGTGCACCTCCTGCGGGCCGTCGCCCGGGGTGACGCCGGACCACACCGAGGTGTAGGGGTTCATCCGCTCCCCCGTCGCCGAGCGCGGCAGGAGCTGGAGGAAGACGTCGAGGTCGTCCCAGGTCGGCACGGTCTTCTCGATGCCGACCACCGAGACCAGCACCTCGGGCAGGGTCAGGCACATCCGGCCGTTGCCCTCCGACTCCACCACCACGAGGGACCCGGTCTCGGCGACCGCGAAGTTGGCGCCCGAGACACCTACCTTGGCGCGCAGGAACTTCTCGCGCAGGTGCAGGCGGGCGGCCTCCGCGAGCCGCGCGGGCTCGTCGGTGAGGTCGTCAGGAGCGGGACGACCGACCTCGCCCATCGCGGAGGCGAAGATCTCGCGGATCTCGGCGCGGTTGCGGTGGATGGCGGGGACCAGGATGTGGCTCGGCAGATCGTCGCCCAGCTGCACGATCAGCTCGGCGAGGTCGGTCTCCCAGGCGTCGATGCCGCGGGCGGCCAGCGCCTCGTTGAGACCGATCTCCTGGGTCGCCATCGACTTCACCTTCACCACCTCGGTGGCGTCGTGTGCGGCGGCGATGTCGCCGACGATGCGGCACGCCTCCGCGTCGTCGCTCGCCCAGTGCACGGTCGCGCCGGCCTTGGTGAGCGACTCCTCGAGACGTACGAGATGCTCGTCGAGGTGGAGCAGCACGTTCTCCTTGATCGCCGCACCGGCAAGGCGCAGCTCCTCCCACTCCTCGACCTCGCCGACGACGGCGGCACGCTTGGCGCGGATCGTGCCGGTGGCGTGCGCGAGGTTGCGACGCAGCTGGGAGTCGCCGACCGCCTCGCGGGCAGCCTTCGGGAACACCGGCATCCCGACGAACGTGCCGGTCATGAGGCAGCCACCGAAGCAGACACCGAGGCAGGCTCGGTCTGGGCGAGGACGTCGGCCAGATGCATGACGCGTACGCCGGCACGCTGCCGTGAGAGCAGGCCTCCGACGTGGGTCAGGCAGGACCGGTCACCGGCCACCAGCACCTCGGCCCCGGTCTCGCGTACGTGCCGGGCCTTGTCGGAGCCCATGGCGATCGACGTGTCGGAGTTCTTCATCGCGAAGGTGCCGCCGAACCCGCAGCACTCGGTCGCGCCGGGCAGGTCCACCAGGTCGATCCCTCGGACGTGCTGGAGCAGCCGCATCGGCCGGTCGCCGACCGCGAGCATCCGCAGCGAGTGACAGGTCGGGTGGTAGGTCACCCGGTGCGGGAAGTAGGCACCCACGTCCTCGACGCCCAGCACGTCCACCAGGAACTCGCTGAGCTCGTAGACACGCTGGGACGTCTCGCGGGCCGCCGTCAGCAGGCCCTCGTCGCCGCTGCGGCGGGCCACCAGATCGTGCTGGTGCCGGGCCGACCCGGCGCACGAGCCCGACGGCGTCACGACGGCGTCGTACCCCTCGAAGGCGCGGACGAACGTGCGGAGCACCGGCACCGCCTCGTCGAGGTAGCCGGTGTTGACCATCGGCTGGCCACAGCAGGTCTGGGCCTGGGGAAAGTCCACCTCGACGCCGAGGCGGCGGAGGAGCCGGACCACGTTGCGCCCGGTGTCGGGGAACAGGGCATCGTTGATGCAGGTGACCATGAGGGCTACGCGCACGACGGCACCAGCCCCTGGTCGGCCAGGTCGGCCCACAGCGCCTCGGGGACCGTGGCTGCCAGACGCTCGAGGTTCTGCCTCACCTGCTCGGGCCGGCCCGCGCCCGCCACCACCGACACGACCCGCGGGTCCTGCAGCGGGTAGTGCAGCGCAGCGGTGGCGATCTCGACCCCGTGCGCCTCGCACACCTCGCCGATACGCAGCGCGCGCTCGAGGATGTCGTCGGGCACCTCGCCGTAGTTGTACATGGCGCCCCTCCGCGGGGTGGTGGCGAGCAGGCCGCTGGAGAACACGGCCGCGGCGACGATCCTGGTGCCGTGCCGGTCGCACGCCTCGAGCAGGCCGTCGGAGACGGACTGGTCGAGGAGCGTGTAGCGGTTGGCGACCATGACCACGTCGGCGAGGCCGGTCTCGACCGTCGCGGTGAGCGCCTGGACCGACAGGGATCCGGTCCCGATCGCGTCGACCATCCCCTCCTCGCGGAGCTTCGCCAGGCCGGTGAGCGCGGTCTCGACTGCCGCTGGGTCACCGGACAGCTCGGGGTCGTGCACGTAGAGGATGTCGACCCGGTCGAGGCCGAGCCGGGTCAGCGACTCCTCCAGGCTGCGGCGTACGCCGTCGGCGGAGTAGTCCAGGACCCGGTGCGAGCTCGCCGGGACCGCGAAGCCCATGTCGTCCTGGGACTCCCCGTCCCAGGTGGGGTTGGGCCGCACGAGCCTGCCCACCTTGGTCGAGACGACGAACTCCGACCGCGGACGCGTCGCCAGGAACCGCCCGATCCTCTCCTCCGACAGCCCCAGCCCGTAGTGGGGCGCGGTGTCGAAGTGACGTACGCCTGCCTGCCAGGCCGCGTCGAGCGTGGCGTGACAGTCCTCGTCGGTGCGCGGCCGGAACAGGTTGCCCATCGGCGCACAGCCGAGTCCGAACAGCGGGATCTCCATCCGCCCTCCTCAACCTCTGACTCCACGGTCGTCCGACCGCCACGTCGAGGCTAGACATCTGATGTTTGGGCTGTCAATATGCATTGAGTGCCGCATTCGGTGCTCGCAGACCACCATAGATCCGATTAATCAACGTTGGAGGCCACACCATGAAGTTCGCCCGCCTGGGACCCGCAGGTGAGGAGCTGCCCGTCGTCGTGCTCGAGGACGAGGTGCGCAGCCTGGCCGGTCTCACCGACGACATCGACGGGGCCTTCTGGGCCTCCGACGGACCAGCGCGAACCGCCGCCGCCCTCGCCGCGGGCGACCTTCCCCTCGTCGAAGGGGCCGACACGCTCCGCATCGGTGCCCCGATCACCCAGCCCGGCGCCATCGTCTGCATCGGCATGAACTACGCCGCGCACGCCGCCGAGTCCGGCTCGGAGCCGCCCTCGGTGCCGGTCATCTTCTTCAAGGCTCCCAACACGATCGCCGGGCCGAACGACACCGTCACCATCCCGCGCAACAGCACCAAGACCGACTGGGAGGTGGAGCTCGGCGTGGTGGTCGGAAAGCGCGCGTCCTACCTCGACTCCCCCGACCAGAGCCTGGAGCACGTCGCGGGCTTCGTGGTCGCCAACGACCTCTCCGAGCGCGAGTTCCAGCTCGAGATCTCCGGTGGCCAGTGGAGCAAGGGCAAGATCGCCCCCGGCTTCAGCCCGATCGGCCCCTGGGTCGTGACTCCCGACGAGGTCGAGCACCAGAAGCTCGGCATGCGCTCCTTCGTCAACGGCGAGCCGCGACAGGACTCCGTGACCGCCGACCAGATCTTCGACGTCGCGACGGTGATCCACCACCTCAGCCAGTTCATGGTTCTCGACCCGGGCGACCTGATCATGACCGGCACCCCGGAGGGCGTCGCGCTCTCCGGCCGCTTCCCCTACATCCAGCCCGGCGACATCGTCGAGATCGAGATCGACGGACTCGGCCGCCAGCGCCAGGAGTACGTCGCATTCGGGACGCAGTCATGAGGCCTCAGGAAGCGCGCGAGCTCGACGGGCTCGTCGCCCTCGTCACCGGTGGCGCCTCCGGCATCGGCGCCGCCGTCGTCGAGGTCCTGCTGGAGCGGGGCGCCCAGGTCGCGGCCCTCGACCGCGACCCCGAGGGCATCAATCCCAAGGCCCTCGGCATCCGCGCCGACGTCACCGACGACGCGAGCATCCGGGCCGCGGTGGAACAGGCGGTCGCCGACTTCGGCCGGCTCGACATCGTGGTCAACAACGCCGGCATCGGCGCCCAGGGCACGGTCGAGGACAACCCCGACGAGCAGTGGCACGCGGTCTTCGACGTCAACGTCCTCGGTGCCGTACGAGTCTCGCGCGCGGCGCTCCCGCACCTTCGGCGCTCCCCCGCTGCGGCGATCGTGAACGTGGCCTCGGTGGCCGCGACCACGGGCATCCAGCAACGGGCCGTCTACTCCGCGAGCAAGGGTGCGGTGCAGTCCCTGACGCAGGCCATGGCCGCCGATCACCTCCGGGAGGGCATCCGGGTGAACTGCGTGAACCCCGGCACCGCCGCCACCCCCTGGGTGCAGCGCCTGCTCGACTCGGCCGACGACCCCGAGGCCGAGCGTGCCGCCCTGGACGCGCGCCAGCCGCACGGCCGGCTGGTCAGCGCGGACGAGGTCGCCCTCGCGGTCGCGTACCTGGCCAGCCCCTCCTCGGGGTCGACCGCCGGCGTGGCCCTGGCGGTCGACGGCGGCATGGCAACGTTACGGTTGCGACCGACCGAGTGAGAGGACCAGGATCCCGATGGCGCTGACCGACGAGGCGATCGAGAAGATCAAGGAGATGATCCTCGACGGCAGCCTGAAGCCCGGCGACCGTCTCCCGCGCGAGGCCGACCTGTCGGTCCAGCTCGGCATCTCCCGCAGCTCCCTGCGAGAGGCGGTGCGCGCCCTCTCGATGATGCGCATCCTCGACGTACGCCAGGGTGACGGCACCTACGTCACCAGTCTGACGCCGGAGATCCTGCTGGAGACGATGGGCTTCGTCATCGACTTCCACCAGGACTCCAGCGTCCTGGACCTCTTCGAGGTACGCCGGGCGCTGGAGCCCCTGGCCGCCGAGAAGGCGGCCCTGCAGATGCCCCCGGACGAGGCCACCGACCTGCTCGCGCTGGTCGACTCCGTCACGCCCGAGACGTCGTTGGAGGAGGTCGTCGCCAACGACCTGGAGTTCCACCACCGGATCGCCCGCGCGTCTGGCAACACCGTGCTGTGCTCGTTCATCGACGGTGTCGCCAATCGCACCCAGCGGGCCAGGATCTGGCGTGGCGTGACCCAGCAGGACTCCTTCGACCAGACGCAGCGCGAGCACCGCGGCATCGCCCTGGCCATCGCGGACCGACAGCCGAGCATCGCCGCCGCGCTGTCCCTGGCCCACGTCGCGGGCATCGAGAACTGGATCCGCCGCAGCCTCGCCGAGGACCGGGAGGAGGAGCAGGAGTGAGCGCGCCGAACCATGGCCGGCTGCATGTCAGCTTCCGGCCCAGCGACCGCGCCCGCCAGGCGCTGGAGACGCTGCCCGGGCCGGTGACCTGCGCCGCGGATCCTTCCGGGCAGACCCGCGCAGAGCTACTCTCGGACGTACGCGGGGCATCCGCGCTCGTCTGCCTGCTGACCGACCGGGTCGATGCCGAGCTGCTCGACGCGGCAGGTCCGTCGCTGCGCGTGGTCGCCAACATGGCGGTCGGTCACGACAACATCGACGGCGCCGCCTGCGCCGCTCGCGGCATCACCGTGACCAACACACCGGGCGTGCTCGACGAGGCGACCGCCGACCTCGCCTTCGCACTGCTGCTCGCCACCTCCCGTCGCGTGGTGGAGGCCGACGCGTTCGTACGCAGCGGCGAGCCCTGGTCCTGGCGGCCGGACCTCTTCGTGGGCCTCGACGTCAGCAGCGGCGCGACCTTGGGCATCGTCGGCCTGGGCCGGATCGGGCTGGCGATGGCGCGGCGCGCCCGCGCCTTCGACATGCGCATCGTTGCGACCCCGTCCCGCTCCGCCGGCGAGGAGGCGGCGCGCCTGGGCATCGAGACCCTGCCGCTGCCCGACCTCCTGGTCGCCTCGGACGTCGTGTCGCTGCACTGCCCGCTGACCCCCGACACCCGGCATCTCGTCGGCGCCGAGGAGCTCCGGCTGATGGGTCCGGGCTCGGTCCTCGTCAACACCGCTCGCGGCCCCATCGTCGACGAGGCCGCCCTGGCGGCCGCGCTGGCCGACGGCACGATCGGCGCAGCCGGACTCGACGTCTTCGAGAACGAGCCGGTCATCCACCCCGACCTGCTGACACTCCCCAACGTCGTCCTGCTGCCGCACATCGGCAGCGCCGGCCGCGCCACCCGTGACCGGATGGCGATGCTCGCGATCGACAACGCCCGCGCCGTGCTCGCCGGCGAGCCCGCGCCGACCCAGGTCCACCCGTAAGCAGACCAAGGCCGGTCGCGGGCTCGCCCGCGGCCGGCCTTGGTTGGGTCCTAGCGCGGGACCACGGTGTAGGTGCTGCCCCGCCTGGTGCCGAACTCGACGACGTTCTCCTCCGGCCGGGAGACGTCCGTCCCGGCCACCCGGACCGGCTGCTGCGTACGCAGGCGGAGTCGGTTGCCGAGCAGCGACCGGATCCGCGCCACCTCGACCTTGCCGTCAGCCCACGTCAGATCGACCTCGAAGCCACCGCGGGCGCGCAGGCCACGGACCTTCCCCTCCGGCCATGCTGCCGGCAGCGCCGCGAGGAGGAAGAGCTCGCCGGAGTGGCTCTGCATGATCATCTCCGTGATCCCGGAGACGCCGCCGAAGTTGCCGTCGATCTGGAAGGGCGGGTGCAGGTCGAAGAGGTTGGGGGCCGTCCGGGAGGGATGGAGCATGTGCCCCACCTCCTTGTAGGCGTTCTCGGCCTCGAGCAGCCGCGCGCGGATGTTCATCTTCCACGCCAGCGACCAGCCCGTGGTGATCGCCGGGCCGCGCAGCTCGAGCGCCTTGCGGGCGGCGTCGGCCAGCTCAGGCGTACGCAGCGGGCTGATCTGGCCCGAGGGGAAGACGCCCCACAGATGGGAGACGTGGCGGCTCCGCTCGAGGGCGGCGTCCTCCCAGTCGATCAGCCACTCCTGGAGCTGGCCCAGGTAGCCGATCTGGTTGGGCGGCAGCTGATCCCGCATCGCCACCGCCTGTGCGACGAGCGGGTCGTGCTTGTCGAGCGCCTCGGCCGCCTTCTCGAACGCGGTGAACAGGTCGCGCAGGATCTGGCAGTCCATCGTCGGGCCGGCGCAGATGCTGACGCCCTCGTCGTCCTGCTCGTGGTGCTTGATCTCGGGCGAGTGCGACGGACAGGTGACCATGTAGCCGGACTGCTCGTCGCGCACCATCGTCTCGAGGAAGAACTCGACGGCTCCTCGCAGGGTCGGGAAGTGCTCGGCGAGGTTCGCCTTGTCGCCGGTGTACTCGTAGCGTTCCCAGAACAGCAGCGAGAGCCAGGCTCCTCCCATCGGCCAGACTCCGTAGTAGGCGAAGTCGACCGGTGCGGTTCCCCTCCAGCCGTCGGTGTTGTGGTGAGCGACCCAACCCTTGTCCGAGCCCCACATCTTCTTGGCGGTGTTCCGCCCGACCTCCGCGAGCTCCTCGGTCATCGCGAACATCGGATCCCAGCACTCGGCGAGGTTGGCCGGGCCGGCGGGCCAGTAGTTCATCTGGGCGTTGATGTTGAGGGTGTACTTCGACTGCCACTCGGGCTGCATCTTGTAGTTCCACAGGCCCTGCAGGTTGGCCGGCTGCCCGGGAGTCCGGGAGGACGAGATCAGCAGGTAGCGCCCGAACTGGAACCACAGCGCCGCGAGCTGCGGGTCGCCGCCGTCACGGAACGCCGCCACCCGCTCGTCGGTCGGCTTCTCGATCGCGGCGGAGGTGCCCAGGTCGATGTCGACCCGGCCGAAGAGCGACTGGTAGTCCCGTACGTGCGCCGAGCGCAGCTGCCCGTACCCGCGCCCGGTCGCTGCCTCCAGCGGCTTCGTCGCCCGGCCGACGTGGTCGGCGTTCACGTCGGCGTAGTTGCGGTAGCTGGTCGCCATCGAGAGCAGCAGGGTCACCGACGTGGCGTTGCGCACCCGGAGGTGGACTCCCTGACACTGGACCGTCCCGCCCTCGGTCTCGGCGCGGACGAGGCTGATGAAGCGTACGGCTCCCTCCATCCCCTCCGTCGGGCCGCTGATGCCCTCCAGTGCGAGCGTCCGCGCGTCGTGGGGACGTACGTCGCTCTGCTGCGGTGACTCGAAGGTGGCGTTGAAGGAGACCTTCTCGGCCTGGTCCGCGGTGAGGTGGACGACCATCACCTGGTCCGCGTGGCTGACGAACGCCTCGCGGCGGTAGCGCACGCCGCCGACCTCGAACTCCGAGATCGCGGTCGCCGACCGCAGGTCGAGAGAGCGCCGGTACGTCACGGGCTCGCCGTCGATGCCGAGGAACTCGAGCAGCAGGTCACCCACCGGCTGGTAGAAGGCCTGCTCGCTGGGTCGCCCGAGGAACTCCTCGTCGGCCAGGCGCTGTGCGCCCACCCAGTTCTCCTCGAAGATCATCCGACGGATCTCGGGGAGCACCTCCGCCCCACGAGGCGGGTCGTAGCTGTGCGGATGACCGGCCCAGACCGAGTCCTCGTTCAGCATCAGCTTCTCGCTGGCCACACCGCCGAAGACCATCGCGCCCATCCGGCCGTTGCCGATCGCCAGCGCTTGGAGCCACTCCGCGGCCGGCTGGCGGTACCAGAGCTCCAGCGGGTTGGTCTCGGGCTCATCGGCGGCTGCGGCCGCCTCGGTGACGACCGGCTGCACCAGGGCGCCGCCCGCCAGCGCAGAGGCGGCCTGCAGCACCCGTCGTCTCGTGAAGTCCACCATCAGCTTCCTCCTGACTCACGCCCCAGGTGGGGCAAACATCGGTTGTTTCAATGTAATAGACATCACACGTCATGTCGATGCCTGCTGAAACATCCTCCTGTTATGACCGATATCGGCCGCGCCGTGGAAGTCAGGACGAACAAAGATCTGATCTCTACAGGATCAGAGCGCTTCCCGGGCTGCTGCCGCCGCGGCGGCCAGCCGCTGCTCGTCGAGCCCGTAGAAACGGCGTGCGCTGCCGGCGTAGATCTCCTCGCGCTCGCCGCTCGACAGGCCGGCCAGCGCGTCCCGGAGCCCGGCGAAGACCCGCTCGTAGCCACCCGCGGCGGTGGAGATCGGCCAGTCTCCGCCGTACATCAGCCGGCTCGGGCCGAACACCTCGACCGCCCGGTCGACGAAGGGCTGGATGCCGGCCACGGTCCAGCCGTCGGGGGCCGCTCCCGGGTACAGCCCGGAGACCTTGCCGAACACCTTCGGGTTCTCGGCCGCTCGCTCGATGAGGCTCCACCACGGCTCCCGCTCGGCCTCGCCGATCGGTGGCTTGGAGAGGTGGTCGATCACGATCCGCAGGTCCGGATGCCGTTCGGAGAGCGTCGCGACGTGCTCGAGGTGGCGTGGCAGCACCGAGACGTGGTCGTAGGTGAGCCCGAGCCGTTCCAGCAGCCCGAGCACCTCGGCGACGTCCGGACGGAGGATCCAGTCGGGGTCGGGGATGTTGTGGATCAGGTTGCGTACGCCGACCACGCGGTCGTCTCCCCGCAGCGACTCCAGCCGCTCGGCGGCCAGGTCCGGCTGGTCCAGCGGCACGTAGACGACGATCCCCACCACCTCGGGATGTCGGTCGGCGACCTCGATCATCAGGTCGGTGTCACCGTCGTGGTCGTCGGACTGGACCAGCACGGTCGCGTCCACTCCCTGCGCCCGCAGCTGCGGCTGGACCTCGTCGAAGGTGAACCTCCGGTTGTACTCGGGTACGTCGGGACCGAGCCACGGGTAGGGCGAGCGGGTGAGGTCCCAGACGTGCTGGTGGCTGTCGATGATCATCTGGGGCGTCACCGGTTCGCCCAGTAGCTGCCGTCCGGATAGGCGTACGTCACCACCGACGCGGGATGCATCTCCGCGCTGTAGCCGGGCCGGGACGGCAGCCGGTAGGCGCCGTTCTCGACGATGCACGGGTCGGTGAAGTGCTCGTGGAGATGGTCCACGAACTCGGTGACCCGGTCCTCGAGCGTGCCCGAGACGGCGACGTAGTCGAAGACGGACAGGTGCTGCACGAGTTCGCACAGGCCGACGCCGCCGGCATGAGGACAGACGGGGACGTCGAACTTCCTCGCCATCAGATAGACGGAGAGGATCTCGTTGATGCTGGCCAGCCGCGCGGAGTCGAGCTGGCAGAAGTCGATGGCCTCCGCCTGGAACATCTGCTTGAAGAGCACCCGGTTCATGCCGTGCTCACCGGTGGCCACCCCGATCGGAGCCACGGCCTTGCGTACCGCGGCGTGGCCGAGGATGTCGTCAGGGCTGGTCGGCTCCTCGATCCACCACGGCTCGAAGCGGGCCAGCGCGTTGACCCACTCGATGGCCTGCGGCACGTCCCAGACCTGGTTGGCGTCGATCATCAGCTTCGCGTCCCAGCCGATCACCTCCCGGGCGATCTCGCAGCGCCGGATGTCGTCCTCCAGGTTCGCGCCGACCTTCAGCTTGATGTGCGTGTAGCCGGAGTCGACGGCTTCCGCGGCCAGCCTGCGCAGCTTGTCGTCCGAGTAGCCCAGCCAGCCGGCCGACGTGGTGTAGCAGGGGTAGCCGGTCTCCTCCAGGTGCCGGATCCGCTCCTCACGGTGGGGAACGCCGGCACGAAGGATGTCCAGGGCCTCCTCCCGGGTGAGGGCATCGCTCAGGTAGGTCAGGTCTGCGACGTCGACGAGCTCCTCGGGAGTCATGTCGGCCAGCAGTCGCCACAGCGGCTTGCCGGCTTCCCGGGCAGCCAGATCCCAGACCGCGTTCATGACCGCGGCGAGGGCCAGGTGCTCGACCCCCTTGTCCGGGCCCAGCCAGCGCAGCTGCGAGTCCGAGGCGAGATCCCGGTAGACCCCGCCCAGGTCACCCACCACATCGCTCACCTCGCGCCCGACCAACGGCTCGCCGCGGCGCTGCGCCGCCAGGGTGCAGATGTCGTTGCCGCGCCCGATGGTGAAGGTGAAGCCGAAGCCGGACAGCTCCGGGTCGTCGGTGCTCACCACGACGTACGTGGCCGAGTAGTCACCGTCCTTGTTCATGGCGTCGGATCCGTCCATCGACACAGAGGTCGGAAAGCGGACATCGGTGACATCGACGGCGGTGATACGGGTCACGAGGGATCCTCCTGTGGGGATGGGTGGCGCTTGTTCACGAGGTAGAGGTGGGTCAGGACCAGCACCGTCTCGCCACGCTGGTTGGTCACCGTGACGAGCTCATGGACGTAGCCGAGCTCGTCCGGCTTCTTCCTGTGCTCCGACGTCTCGGTGATCTCGGCGGTGACGGTGATGGTGTCGCCGATGAACACCGGGCCGATGAACCGGATCCGGTCGTAGCCGTAGGACATCGACTGTGGGTTGATGTCGGTGGCGGTCATCCCGACCGCCACCGCGAGGATCAGCGTCCCGTGGGCAATCCGCTGTCCGGCCGGCTGGGTGGCCATCCACTCCGCATCCATGTGATGCGGGAAGAAGTCGCCCGTCTGGCCGGCGTGCAGGACGATGTCGGCCTCGGTGATCGTGCGCCCCAGGGTGGTCCGGGACTCACCGACCGCGTAGTCCTCGAACCAACGTTCCTCGACTCTCACCGGGATGCTCCTTCCTCGACGGCGTAGCCGTCGGCTTCCATGACGAGCAGGCGCTCGGCGATCTCACCGGCCCGGCGGACCAGCTCGGCGTCGGTCATCCGGCCGGCCAGCGCCTCCGTCACCCACGGGGAGACGGTGTCCTGGAACTCCAGATAGCCGGCCGTACGCGGCCGCACCCACGCGCCCTCGAGGGTCGCCCGGGTGCCGCGGAAGAAGTCCCAGGAGTCTTCGTTGAGCCGGTCGTCGTCCCACGACGACGCGTAGCCGGGCTGGCCACCGGCGTCGTAGTAGATGCCCGACTGAACCTCCGACGAGGCGACCCACAGTGCGTACGCTCGGGCCGCGTCCAGATCTCGCGACCGCGCCGAGACCGCCACGCCGGCGCCTCCTAGCTGCGAGCCGGCCACCCCTCGGGGGCCCGAGGGCATGTCGACGTACTTGAGGCGATGTGGCCGGAACCCGGCTCGGGAGTAGTTGCTGTACCCGTACATCAGCGGCGCGTACGCCCACGGCCCGGCGGCGTCGGCGGCCAGCGCCTCGGCGACCTCGATCGGGTTCGCGTCCAGGCACCACGACGGCACCTGCTCGCAGAGCCGATGCATGAGGTCGAGCACGCTCAGCGCATCCTCCTCGGGCAGGAAGGTCCCGGGCTCAGCGTTGACCGGCGTCCCCCGATTGGCTGCCAGGGTGCACAGGGTCGAGTAGGCGTCGATGGGCTTGCACGGCCAGAGCACCCCGCCCCCGGCAGCCAGGTCGAGCACCTCCTCCCACGTACCGGGTGGAGCCGGCAGGCGGTCCGGGCGGTACGCAGCGACCTGGGCGGCGGCGTCGGTGGCCAGGCCGTACTGGCGCCCGCCATGGCGGTACGACGCGTGGCTGCTGCCCACGGCATCGGCGGCCAGGGCGGCCAGCTCGACGTCGTACCCCGCACCGTCCAGGGGCGCCAGCACCCCTTCGGCGACGGCCACGGGCACGTGGGGGTGGTCGATGACCATCAGGTCGAAGCGCTCCGCCAGCTCAGCCAGCGGCGCGTCGGCGAACGCCTGCAGAGAGCGATACTCCCAGCGCACCTCGACGCCGGTCCGGCGTGCGTACTCCTGGGAAGCCGCCACCTGGCAGTCGTAGCCACGCGGGTGCTCCCAGGTCATGCCGCGCAGGACCGTCATCGGTCCCCCTCGAGGTCGTGCTCACCCAGACGTGGAGCAGGACGCGGATTGGTCAGCCGCTCGCCGTCGATGCGGATCGGGCTGCGAGTGGTCGTGAGGGTGAGGCCGTCACGACGGATCTGCTGGGTCATCGCGATGGCCTCGAAGCCCTTGTGCTCCACGAGCTCGGAGAGCGTGAGCACCGGGGCGCACCACACGTCCTCGGCGTCCAGGACGGCCAGCCATGCGTCCCGGGTGTCGCTCCGGAGACGGTCACCGATCGCCTCCTCGATCTCGGACTGCCGGTCCCACCAGGTCTGCGGGTCGGTCATCGCCTCCAGCTCGGGGAGCCCGAGCAGCCGTCCGACGGTGGGCACGGGGTTCATCGCGATGGCGAGGTAGCCGTCGCTCGTCGGGTAGATGCCGTAGGGAGCCGAGAGGAAGGCGTGGGCCGACCGAGGTCCCTTGCGGCGGACCTCGACCGACGGGTCGTTGAGCCGCGTGGTCAGCAGCTCGAACTCCAGGTCCAGCAGGGACTCCATCAGGCTGGTCTCCGTCAGCCCGCCCTTCCCGGTCCGGAATCGCCGGACCAGCAGGGCGGTGATGCCCTGGGCCAGGTGACAGCTGGCGAGGTGGTCGGCCACCGCCAGCCCGACGGGGACCGGCGGGTCATCGGCCGACCCGTTGAGCCAGGGCAGGCCGGCGATCGCCTGGGCGAGCAGGTCCTGTCCCGGGCGGTCCTGGAACGGGCCGACGCCGCCGTACCCGGTCACGCTGCCGTAGACGATGCTCGGGTTGAGCGCCCGGACGGAGTCGTAGTCGAGACCGATCCGCTCCATCACTCCCGGTCGGAAGTTCTGGACGATCACGTCGGCCTCCGCGACCAGACCGCGTACACGCTCGAGGTCGGCGGGATCCTTCAGATCGGCTGCCACGCTCTCCTTGTTCCGGTTCATGGCGTGGAAGGAGAGGCTGTCGCCGTTCACCGTCCGCCCGGCGAAGGCCAGGCTCCGGCCCGCGTCTCCCCCGGCGGGTCGCTCGATCTTGATGACCCGGGCGCCCAGGTCGGCGAGCCTCAGCGCCGCCACGGGACCGGCCAGGAACTGGCTGAAGTCCAGGACCGTGACGCCCTCCAGAGGCAGGTCGGAGGCGCGGAGGCGGGTGCCACTCATCGGCGTTCCTTTCAGATGGTCGCGGGTCGGCGAGGCGGACCGGTGCGGGAAGGGGTGGTCACTGGTCATATGCCGGCGGCTCTCCGCCGCGGGCTGCGTCCGTGTACGCCGCCTCGACGACCGCCATGGTGCGGAAGACGTCCTCGACTCCCGTGGGCAGAGACGGGATCGACCCCTCGAGAAAGCGTTGGACGACGGCCATCGAGCCGATGAAGGCGTCGGGGAACCAGGACCCCTCGAACGGCACCGGTCGCCAGCCGGCGTCGAGCCGGTCGTCAGTGACCAGCTCGAGCGAGTCCTCGCCGCCGCGCGGGTAGTCCAGCAGCAGGCCGAGCTGCGCTCGGATGGCGCCGCGGGTGCCCTCCCACTTGACGAAGGACTCTTCGTGCCGGGGTCCGTAGTGGTGGTCGTGGTTGGTGGAGACGACCACCCTGATCGGTCGCTCCCCATAGCTCAGCGCGATGTCGGAGCGGCTGTTGGCGTGGGACTTCTCGGGGTGGCGCACGGTGACGGCGTGGACCCCGGTCGGGTCCCCCAGGAAGGAACGCACCAGATCCAGGTAGTGGACGCTGTGCATGTTGATCTCGAGCCGGTCCAGATCGAGCACGTACGGGAACATCTCCCACGGGGTCCGCACCGAGACCCGGACCTCCAGGTCGTAGAGCTCCCCGATCGTGCCGGCAGCGATGAGCTCGCGGGCAGCGACGACGTACGGCGCGAACCGGAGCTGCGTGTTGACCGCAGCCACCAGCCCCTTGCGCCGGCACACCTCGCGGGTGCGGATGCCCTCGGCCAGGTGGTTTCCCAAGGGCTTCTGCAGCAGGACGGCAGCCCCGTCGGGCAGCTGCTCGAGGACCTCGACGTGAGCCTCGGGCGGAAGGGCGACGTCGTAGACCGCGTCCGCCGGAGCCGACCGGACCGCGTCCGCGACGCTCTCGTGCACGGCGTGGATGCCATACCGTTCAGCTAGAGCCCGGGCCCGCTCGGGGACGAGGTCGGTGATGCTGGCGACCTCGAACCCCGCTTTTGCGTACGCCGGCAGGTGAGCGTCACGGACGATCCCGCCCGCGCCCACGAGCACGATCGGACGCGGGGTCTTCGGCAGCTCGGCCGAATAGCCAGGGTGCGGGTCGAACTCCGGTGGTGGATGCGGGGCCATCAGCCCTTCACCGCCCCCATCGTCTCGCCCCGCATCAGGAACTTCTGCGCGCCGAGGAAGACGATCAGCAGCGGCAGCATCGAGATGAAGGTCGCCAGCGCCAGCTGCGGCATGTAGAGCTTCACGTCCAGCCCAGCGGCGACGGTCGGATTGAAGAGGGGGCTGGCGCCGATCAGCTGCTGCAACCCGACGGGGAGGGTCTGGTTGTTCTGGTTGGAGGAGAGCAGCGCCAGCGGCAGGAAGAAGTTGATCCAGTTGGCGACGAAGGCGAAGAAGCCGACCAGCACCGCGGCCTGACGCGAGATCGGGAGCGCGACCCGCCAGAAGATCGACACCTCGCCGAGACCGTCGATCCGGGCTGCCTCGACGAGCTCCTGGGGCATGGTGGTCATGAAGTGGATGTAGGCCAGGTAGACCCCGAACGGGAAGAAGCCCATGATCAGCCCCACCGGCCACAGCTGGCCGACCGCGCCGATGGCGTTCACCTCGAGGAAGATCGGGATGACCAGCACGGTGTTCGGCATCACCATCGTGATCAGGGTGATCAGCAGGACGGGCCGGCGGGCGCGGAACCGGAGTCGGGCCAGCGCGTATCCCGCCGGTAGAGCGGCGACGACCGCCAGCAGCGCGCCCCCGCCGGCCACGGCGAGCGTGTTGAGCAGCCAGCGGGTGTACAGGCCGCCGCCGCCGGGGCCGAAACCGTTGACCTGCGACCAGCTGTACTGCGCGTTGTCCCACGACATGTCGCCGAAGCCGAACGGCCCGCCGGCCCCGGATGCGACGCCCTCGTTGGAGCGGAACGCCATCGCGATGAAGCCGGTGATCGGCAGGATGAACATGCACGCGACGAAGAGCATCGTGACGACGCGCGCGGTCTTGCCGACGCTCCAGTCGAACATGCCTCGCTTCGTCCCGGCCGCCCTGCGCTCGGCCACGGTGGTCTGGCTCATCGGTGCTCCTCCTCGCCGAACAGCCCGGTTCGGAAGACGACCAGCAGTCCGATGCCCAGCGTGATCACGAGCAGGATCAGCGACATCGCGGCGGCTGCGGGGAAGTTGTAGTTGCTGAAGGCGAAGGCGTAGCCCAGCTGGGTGGGCGTCCAATGATCGTCCAGCGCGTTGCTGGCGACCTGGTCGAGCAGCTGTGGCTCGAGGAACAGCTGGAACCCGTAGGCGAGGTTCATCAGCACGGCGTACCCGATCCACGGCCGGATGATCGGGAGCTTGACGTGCCAGGCCAGCTGCCATTCGTTGGCACCGTCGAGCCGTGCCGCCTCGAGCGTCTCCTCCGAGATGCCGTTGAGGCCGCCGTTGACCACGATGACCCACTGCCCGACGCCCTGGAAGAACATCATCGCGGCCAGGATGAACGGCAGATTCCCGGGGCCGGCGACCGCCTGCTTGATGGTGTCGACGCCCAGCGCCTGCCAGAACCCCTCGATCGGGGACTGGCTCGGGTTGAGCAGGTAAACCCAGAGGACGAGGTTGGCGACGCCCGCCAGAGCTCCCGGAATGTAGTAGATGAACCGCATCGACGACCCGAACCATCCGGGGCTGGCATGGACCAGCAGAGCCAGCCCGACGATGCCGATCGTCATGATCGGAAGCCAGACCACCAGGGTCGCGAAGATGTTCACGAACGTGTCGACGAACCGGTAGTCGGTGACGACGGTCCTGAAGCTGTCCACGCCCCCGAAGCCTCCACTGGGATCCAGCGGCGTCGGCGCCTTCTCCAAGGACGTCTTGATCGCGTACGCGACGGGGATGATGCCCGCGATCATCAGCAGGACGAGGTAGGGCGCCATCAGCACCCAGGCGCCACGCGTCTCGCTGGGCCGCGCGACGCGTCGCCGGGGACGGCGCCTCGGTCCCGCCGCAGGCAGCGAGGTGGCGATGTCCTCCATCAAGGCGGTCGACATAGACGGTTGCTCCTCCGATGTGTCCGGGCCACCGTGAGGCCCGATGTGACTGGGATGGCACCCTTCGGCCCGGGCGTCCCGGGCCGAAGGAGCTCGTGGGTGGCCGGGTTACTCGACCGTGTAGCCCATCGCCTTCGCCTGGCTGACCAGCTCGTCTCCGAAGGACGTCCAGGCCTTGTCGACGTCGCCTCCCGAGGCAAGGGCGGCGGCCACGGTCTCGGTCCACACCGCTCCGGTGTTGTAGAGCATGTAGGCGTGGCCGTCGACGACGTAGTCGTTGGCCTTCTTCATCGCCTCGAACGTGGTCTCGTTGTCCGCGAAGTAGTTGGCCTTGGCCTGCTTCTCCGCCCACGCGTCCTGCACGGGACCGTACGCCGGCAGGCCCGTGGAGAGCTCGACCTGCCACCTCGGGTCGGTGGCGACGAACTCGGCGAAGGTCAGCGTGTTCTCGAGCTGCTTGCCCGTGATGTGGTTCGAGACGCCCCAGAGGCCACCGCCCTCGTTGCCGGTGGAGGGCTCGCTCTCACCGTCCCACGCGAGAGGTTCCACGGCGGTCATCTCACCGGCCGGGATCTTCCAGGTCTGGTTGAAGAGGTAGTCCCCCCACCACGCGGCACCGGGGCTCATGACCAGGTCCTTGCCGACCTTGGCCGCGTCCGGATCGAAGATGCCGACGGTCGAGAGTGCCTTGCCCTCCAGCATCGTGCCGATCAGGTCCACCGCTCGGGTGCACTTGGCGTCCGAGGTGTCGATGTGGACCACGGTCTCGGACTTTCGGTCGTTGGTGGGACAGCCCGACCCCCACAGATAGCGGTCCGGGGCGTACGCGTCGCCGGTGAAGCCGCTGATCTTGCCCGGGTGCTCCTTGGCGATCTGGACGGCCAGGTCGCCGTACTCCTCCCAGGTCGT
This sequence comes from Nocardioides sp. NBC_00850, assembly GCF_045207335.1. Classification (NCBI taxonomy): domain Bacteria; kingdom Bacillati; phylum Actinomycetota; class Actinomycetes; order Propionibacteriales; family Nocardioidaceae; genus Nocardioides; species Nocardioides sp. NBC_00850. Next base: position 2,129,687 of record NZ_CP108845.1, on the reverse strand, counting down.
CGGCGCCTCGTAGCCGTTGGCGTCGAAGAAGGCCTTGTTGTACCAGAACACGTCGGGAGCCGCGTCGTTGCGCAGGCACCGGACCTGGCCGTCGATCTCGCAGGCGGCGTTGATCGAACCCTCGTAGCCGTCGAGCACGTCGGGCAGGTGGTCGCTCAGGTCGAGCGTGTAGTCGATCTGCGCACCGGAGGCCCAGGCGATGTCGTCGTTGGAGGGGAAGAAGATGGCGTCCGGCCAGCCCTGCCCCGCCTCGTTGAACTGGGCGAACTGCTGCTGGAGAGACTTGCCTCCGACGGTCCCGTCGATCTGGTTGATCTTGATGTCGATGTCGGGGTACGCCTTCTTGAAGGCATTCGCGGCAGGCACTCGCGGCGGGTCGACCCAGACGGTGATCGCGCCACCGGAGTCCGTCTTCTCGCCCGCGGCATCATCTCCTCCGCCGGAGCCGCAGGCACTCAGCACCGCGGCTGTCAGCAGGGTCACGGCGGCCACCAGGGCCGCCCGGTGACGTGAACCGAGTGGATTTCGCTTCATGGACATGGCTCCTTCGACGATGTGTCCCGAGCGGGGTGGAGTGTGACGCAGACCACTGCTCAAACGTTAGAGCAGATCCCTGCGAGTGGTCAATCGTTTGAGTGGATCTTCCTTCCGGGCCTTGACGATCCGTGGCCGACGACGTCAAAGTGATCGACGTCACTCAAACGATTGAGCAAGTCAAACGATTGATCTCACTGCGAGCCGACACCCACCCGACGGCGAGCCGGCTCGGGAAGAAGGACCATGCGTACCACTCGTTCCCTGGTCACCTTGACGACACTGCTGACGATGCTGGCGACCCTGTTCGCCGCGTCCCCCGCGAATGCGGCCGACGGGATGCCCGCGGCGTCGCGAACCACCTCCGCCTGGCTCCACGACGCCCTCCGAGTCGACACCGCCGACCTGCTGTCGCGCTCCGACCTCGTCCTTGCCACGGCACCCTGGCGCGCCGATCAGGCAGTGCCGCTCGCCAACGGCGAGCTCGGCGCCGGCGTCTGGGCAGCCAACGGCTGGACCGCTCAGCTGAATCGTGGCGACACCTTTCCGGAGCTGAAGTCGGCCGGCCAGCTGGTGCTGCCCGGCCTCTACGGCCTCTCCTCCGCCGAGGACTATCGCGGTCGCCTCTCGTTGCACGACGCGACGCTCACCCAGCGCGGCAACGGCATGACGGTGCGCAGCTACGTGCGCGCCGACTCCGACCAGCTCATCGTCGAGGTGGACGGTGCCGACCCCGATAAGCAGCAGACCGCCGAGCTCGGCCTGTGGGAGGGCCGTACGCCGACCGTATGGGCCCACGGTGACACGGCCGTCGTCGCGGAGACGTTCACCGACGAGTCGAATGCCCGCTCCACCGGACAGCTGGCCGCACTGACCGCCCAGGCACGCGATGTGCAGGCCGAGGTCGTCGACGAGCTCGGCGTACGGCTGAGCTTCCGCCCGGGTGCTGACGGGAGCTTCCGCATCGTGCTTGGCGTCCCATCCTGGGCCGGCGAGGACGTGGCCCGCGCGGCCGCGACCGCCACCCGGCTTCCGTCGCACCCGCAGCAGGACCACCTGGATGAGTGGCACCGCTACTGGGAGGGCGCGGCACCGATGCGCCTGGACAACCCCGACGGGTCCGCCCGCTACTTCGAGGCACTCCGGGCGATGCAGCTCTACGTCGCGAAGGCCTCCAGCGGCGGCGCGGTGCCGGCCAGCCACGGCGGGGTGACCAGCCTCTGGTCGTCGTACCGCGACGACATCCACTGGTCCTCGGACGCATGGTGGCACTTCAACCTCAGGCAGCCGGTGTGGGCGAATCTGGGCGCCGACACCGCCGACCAGAACGCCCCGTACTTCGACCTCTACCTCGACAGGATCGAGGAGATGAAGGCGTGGACGAAGACGAACTGGCCGGAGGCCGACGGGATCTGCGTCCCCGAGTTCCTGGTGTACGACGGCACCGCCGAAGCATGCGTGAGCGCGATGGAGCCGTCATGGCTCAACCGCATCCTCTCGACCGGGGCCGAGCTGGTCGAGAACGTCCGTCTCCAGTCTGACTACACCGGCGACCGCAAGCTCCTGGACCGTGCCTATCCGCTGCTCGAGGGCGTCGCCGAGTTCTACCTCTCGGTCCTGGAGGAGGGCGACGACGGGCGGCTGCACCTGCACCACGTCAACGCACTGGAGACGCAGTGGGACACGACCGACCCGACGCCCGACGTGGCGGGCATGCGCACGATCTTCCCGTTCCTGGCCGAGGTCACGAAGGAGCACGGGAACCTGCGCCTCGCCGAGCAGATCGAGGCGGCGATCCCCCGGCTGCCCGAGCTGCCGACGACGGTCCGCGACGGCAAGGAGGTGATCGCCTGGTCCGCGACCGACGAGGAGGACCACAACACCCAGAACCCCGACCTCGAGGCGATCTGGCCGTGGCGACTGGTCGGCGCAGAGGACCAGATCGCCCACGACACCTTCGCGACGCGCGTGTTCGACCAGACCCGGGAGTGGGCCTCGGACGCCCAGCAGGCCGCATGGCTGCACCGCGCCGACGACATGGTCGACCTGCTCGAGCAGGGCACGAGCGACTTCCAGGTCTTCGACAACGGCTTCGCCGCACACAGCAAGAACCATGACCCGCTGCGCGGAGGCGGCTTCTACGACACCTGGAACGCGGTCGTGGCCTCCACCGTCCAGGACGCCCTCGTGCAGGATGACCACGGCACGGTACGGATCGCGCCCGCGATCCCGGATGACTGGAGCGTGACCGGCGCCGTCCAGATCCCGGGCGGGCACCGGGTCGACGTCGAGATCCGGAACGGTGGACCCACGCTCGTCGGCATCGAGGCCGGAAGCCAGGACCGGATCGAGGTGGCGAACCCGTGGCCCGGCCAGCGGGTCGAGGTGCGGGACGCTCGCGGCCGGCTCGTCGAGCACGGCTCAGGAGGCGTCCTTCGGTTCGCATCCACAGAGGGCGCGTCCTACCGGATCGCGCCGGCCGGCGCGAGCTATCGCTTCGTCCCCCTCGGCGGCTCTGCCGCCCAGGCCCCGCTGGAGCTGGGCTCCAGGACGTACGGGGTCGCGACGAGCACGCCCCAGGTCGTCAGCGACACCGTGAGCGTGCTCGCCCCGAGCAAACTCCGGGCCATGTTGCGCGCGCAGGAAGGTGCGCCGATCTACGTGGATCGCGCGTACGTGCTCAGCGACCTGCCGGACGAGCTCGCCGGGACGATCATGGTGAGGGGCGCCAACGACGACTCCAAGGTCGTCTCCGACGAGTACCTAACCCTGGAGATCTCCGAGCCCACCACGGTGTGGGTCGCGTTCGACGACCGTGGCGAGAACGTGTGGTGGCCGCGGTGGCTCACCCACGGCCGTTGGACCCGCACGTCGGCGACGGTGGGCACCACCGATCGGCAGCTGGTGCTCTTCCGGAAGGAGGTGGCGGCCGGCACGCTCACGCTCGGCAGCAACTCGGGGGTCTCTGGACAGGGCGGATCCAGCTACGTCACGTTCGTACGGGAGCCCTGAGCCCCCGCGGCTGGGCCGTCTGAGACTGGGCGCCCGAGTTCTCAGACGGCCCGGCGCGGTGGCGCGGTGGACTCCCGCACGATGAGCTCGGGGGCGGGGTCGGTGATCATCTCGTCAGCCATCTCACCGGTCTCGATGCGGCGGACAACGCTGCGTACGGCCGCACGGCCCATGTCGTAGAACTGCATCTTGACCGCGGTCAGCGGTGGCCAGGTGTTCTCAGCGGTCCAGGAGTCGTGCACGGTGGCCACGGACAGGTCCTCGGGGACGCGGATCCCGTCGGCTCGGGCGGCCGCGAGGAGACCGATGGCGGCGTTGACGTTGGCGACCACGATCCCGGTGGGCCTAGGATCCCGCTCCATCAGCCGCCGCAGGGCGGTGCGGCCGTTGTCGGCGGTGTAGCCGACCCGGGTCTCGTAGTCCTGACGGACCGGCAGCCCGGCGCCGAGGAGGGCCTCCTTGTAGCCCACCCGGCGTCGCTTCGCCGTGAACGACCGGGGAAGGCCGTTGGCGAAGGCGATCCTCTCGTGGCCGAGGTCGATCAGGTGCTGGGTGGCGATCCGGGCACCGGTGCGGTCGTCGAGAGCGACCGAGCCGACGTGTCCCGGGTAGGTGGAGTTGATCAGCACGATCGGAGCGCCCGAGGCCAACAGCTCCCCCATCCCCGCCGGCGCGACACCGTCGCCCACCTGGATGACCATGCCGTCCACACGTCCCTCGCCGATGAGTCGGGCGATCATCTCGCCGCCGGGACGTACGTCGTCGGCGCGGCCGAGCAGCAGGGTGTAGCCCCTCGCGGCGGCCTCGTCCTCGGCGCCGTGCATGAGCTCGGTGAACAGGGCGTTGGTCAGGTCGGGCACCACCAGACCGACCACCTGGGTTCGCGCCGACTTCAGGGCACGACCGGCGAAGTTGGGGCGGTAGTGCAGGTCCTTGGCCGCCTGCACGATCCGCTCACGGGTCGCCTCGCTCACCCGAGCCGACGGCGCGTCGCTGAGCACCCGCGAGACAGCGGAGATCGAGACACCGGCAAGGGCTGCGACATCGCCGAGGGTGGCCATGGGCCGCAGCCTAGCTCTGCCCGGCAGCGGCGGCTTGGGACTCGGCGACTCCGGCGTGGCAGGAGCCGATTGGCCGTCACCGGCCATGCGGTTCACCCCCGAGCGGGTCGGCTCCGTGGCGCAGGATGCCGTGCTCGCCGAGCCGGGGTGCGCCCCGACGATGGCGGAGGATCTCGCCGTCGACGCGGATGGGGCTGCGCGTGGTCTTCAGGGTCACCGGTGTGCCGCCCGGCTCCAGGGCCGAGCGCTCGACCTCCTGGGTCATCTCGAGCGCGGCGAACTCCGGTGAGGCGAGCAGCTCCTCGAGAGTGAGCACCGGAGCCAGCCACCCGTTCGACCCGTCCTGCGCAGGCAGCGCGTCCAGCCAGGCGGCCGTGGTGTCACGTCCCAGAGCTGCGGCGATCAGGTCGTTCACCCGGTCGGAGTGCTTCTCCCAGGCTCCGGTGGCCGCGAGCTGGGTCAGCTCGGCGTCGCCCAGCGTGGTCGCGAGCCGGTCGAGGGGCGCTCCGGACAGCGCGACGTAGCCGTCCTTGGTGGCGAAGATCCCGGTCGGGGTCCAGGCGGACATCGGACGAGGCGAGCCCGCCAGATCCTCGCCCTCGGGTCGCGTCAGAAGCGTCGCCTGCAGGTCCAGCATGCCCTCGAGCAGGCTGGTCTCCACGAGCCCGCCCCGGCCGGTCCTGGCCCGGCGTACGAGCAGTGCGGTCACGCCTTCGGCGAGGTGGCAGCTCATCAGGTGGTCCGCGAGGGAGAGCCCGACCGTCATCGGGCGGTCCGCACCTGCCAGCCAAGTCACCCCGGACACCGCTTGAGCCAGGAGGTCCTGACCGGGTCGGCTCACCCAGGGTCCGGTGTCGCCGTAGCCCGAGGCGCTCGCATAGACGAGCCCCGGGTTGAGCTCGCGCACGCTCGCGTAGTCGAGGCCGATGCGCTCCATGACCCCGGGCCGGAAGTTCTCGATGAGGACGTCGGCGCGAGCGACGAGGTCCTTCACCCGAACCAGGTCCGCCGGGTCCTTGAGGTCGGCGACGACCGCCTCCTTGTTGCGGTTCATCGCATGGAACGAGAGCGTGTCCCCCGCCGCCGAGCGACCTGCGAACGCGAGCGTCCGACCGATCTCGCCGGTGTGGGGCCGCTCGACCTTGATCACCCGCGCGCCCAGATCCGCCAGCCGAAGCGCTGCGACCGGACCCGCCAGGAACTGGCTGAAGTCCAGGACCACGGTCCCGGCGAGAGGCAGATCCTCCGGTTGCATCGCCACTCCCCCATCGCGCGATCAATCGTTTGCGCAATAGTACGGCTCCGCCCGCATGGAGAGCAAGAAGTGCCGAGGCGTCGCCTGCGTCGGCCGAGCTGGCAGGGCGCTGCCGACTCGGCCGACGCGGCTGACCTCTCGGCCGACGCGGCTGACGCCTCGGCTGGGGTCAGGGGCGCAGCGTGCCGTCCACGCGACGCGGCGTGCCGGTGTGTCCGTCGCGCAGCTCCTCGGGCAACAGCTCCTGCGGCGCGTCCTGCCACACCATCGGGCGCAGGAACCGGCGCACGGCGGTGACGCCGACCGAGGTGTGCAGGGTGTTGGTGGACGGCCACGGTCCGCCGTGATGCTGCGCCCACGAGACACGTACGCCGGTGGGGAAGCCGTTGAAGACCAGACGGCCGGCGATCGGGGCGACCGCCTCGACCAGTCGCCGGGTCAGCACGGACTCGTCGGGCTCGGAGTGGATGGACGCGGTGAGCGATCCGGGCACCTACCTCAACGCGGTGACGAGGTCGGCCTCGTCGGCGTACCTCACCACGACGGCGGCGGGGCCGAAGCACTCCTCGAGGATCTCCGGGAGTCCCGTCGAGCTGGTCACCAGGAGTCCCGCGGCGGCCCATGCGGGCTCGCTCTGCCGCCTCGCCGTCACGGCGGCGGTGACGCCGGGCGCCGACCCGAGCCGGCCGAGGATCTCGCGGTAGGAGCTGGCGATGCCGACGTTGAGCAGCGGCTGCGCGACCGACTCGGCCAGGATCGCCGCCAGTTCGTCGACCAGCTCGTCACCAGCGTCCCCGGCCGGCACGAACACCAGTCCCGGCTTGGTGCACAGCTGCCCGGCCGACCCGGTGATCGACGCGGCGAGACCCTCGGCGATGGCTGCCCCGCGAGCCGACGCGCCGCCGGGGGTGACCACGAGCGGGTTGAGGCTGCCGAGCTCGCCGTAGAACGGGATCGGCTCGGGGCGGGCGTTGACCTGGTCGAGCAACGCCCGGCCGCCGGCGGGCGAGCCCGTGAAGCCGACCGCCTTGATGAGCGGGTGGACGACCAGGTCGGCCCCGGCCTCTCGACCGTGGACCAGGCCGACCGTGCCGGGCGGCAGCCCGAGGTCCTCGACCCCGGCACGCAGCGCGTCGAAGGCGAGCTGGGAGGTCAGCGGGTGCGACTCGTGCGCCTTGACCACGACCGGACACCCGGCCGCGACCGCGGACGCGGTGTCGCCGCCCGGCACCGAGAAGGCGAGCGGGAAGTTGCTGGCCCCGAAGACGGCGACCGGGCCGAGCGGCACGAGCATGCGGCGTACGTCGGGGGCCGGCCCGAGCGGCGTCTGGGCGGCGTGGTCGATCGCGGCCTCGAGGAAGCTGCCCTCCCTGACGGCCTCGGCGAAGAGGCGCAGCTGGAAGGTGGTGCGGCCGACCTCGCCCTCGAGGCGAGGTCTGGGCAGCCCGGTCTCCGACATCGCGGTCTCGACGAGCCGGGCGCGGCTCTCCTCGAGCCGGTCGGCCATCGCTTCGAGCAGGCGGGCACGGCCCTCGCGACCCAGCGCTGCCAGGGCCGCCACAGCGGCCTGCGCCTCCGTGACGACCCGGTCGACCTCCTCGGTGCTGGTGGCTCGCAGACCGGTCGGGGTCTCCTCGCCGGTGGCGGGGTTTCGGGACGACAGGACGGTCACAGCAGGTTCCTTCCGGCGAGGTTGCGCATCAGGTCGGCGACGCCGAAGTCCCACGACGCGCACTCCTCGCTCGCCCTGACACGGTTGACGAGGGTGCCGAGCTCGGGCGCGGAGATCCGGACGACGTCACCCGAGTGGTGGGTGAACCCCATGCCGGGCTCGTCCCGGTCGTCGGAGGGCGCGAACATGGTGCCGAGCAGCAGCACGGCCCCGTCGGGGTACTGGTGGTGTGGGCCGACCAGCTGGCGCACCAGATCCGCGGGGTCGCGGCTGATCGCGCGCATCGACGAGGTGCCCACCATCTCGAAGTCGTCCTCGCCGCGCACCTCGAGCGAGACGGTCATCGCGCGCACGTGGTCGAGGGTGAAGCCGTCGTCGAAGAGCCGTACGAACGGGCCGATGGCACAGGCGGCGTTGTTGTCCTTGGCCTTGGGCAGCAGGAGCGCCGAGCGGCCCTCGACGTCACGCAGGTTGACGTCGTTGCCGAGGGTGGCGCCGACGATCCGGCCGTCGGAGGCGACGACCAGCGCCACCTCCGGCTCGGGGTTGTTCCAGCGCGACGCGGCCAGCACCCCGACCTCGGTGGCGGTACCGACCGCGGACAGTGGCTGGGCCTTGGTGAAGATCTCGGCGTCGGGTCCGATGCCGACCTCGAGGTACTGGCTCCACATGCCGCGCTCGCGCAGCACCTCCTTGAGCCGCTGCGCCTCCGGCGAGCCGGGGACCAGCTCGTCGAGCCCGCCGCCGATCGCCGCGGTGATCTCGGCACGCACCGTGGCCGCGGCGTCGGCCTCACCCCGAGCGCGTTCCTCGATGAGCCGCTCCAGCATCGAGACCACGAAGGTCACCCCGGCGGCCTTGACCGCCTGCAGGTCGACCGGCGCGAGCAGCCAGGGACGGGCGGCGTCGCGGCCCTCCGGCGGCGTGTTGGCGAGCAGGTCGGCCACCGTGGCCAGCGGCTCGCCGAGCACACCGGCCAGCGCGGCGACGGGGTCGGTCTGCTCGCAGAGGTCGCGCACCGTCGGGAACGTCCCGCTCACGTCGTACGCCGTGCCATCACGCACCACGACAACGCTCGGTCCTCCTGCCTGCGGGTCCCAGACACGCCCCACGAGCGTCGGGGCGGCGCCATCGGTGGGCAGTGTGGCGGCCAGGTCGGGCGCCCAGTCGGTGGTGAGGGTCATCGGTGGTCCTCCGGTCAGGCTCGGACGAATCGGGGTGCGCGCTTCTCGGCGAACGCCGCGCGGCCCTCGGCGGCGTCGGCGGTCGCGAAGCAGACGGTCTGGATGTCGCGCTCGTAGGTGACCGCCTGCTCCAGTGGCATGTTGGCGGCGGCGGCCAGGTTGGCCTTGGCGGTCTCGACGGCGATGGGCGCGCGGCTCGCGATGGTCTCGGCGAGCTCGAGGGCTCGCGGCAGGAGGGCGTCGGGCTCGAGCACCTCGCTGACCAGGCCCCAGGCGAGCGCCTGCTGCGCGTCGATCGGATCGCCGGTCATCAGCATCACCGCCGCGTTGCTGGGGCCGATCGAGCGGGCCAGCAACGCCGACATCCCTCCACCACCGATCCAGCCGAGCTTCACCTCGGCGGCGGCGAGCTTCGCGGTGGTCGACGCCAGCCGGATGTCGCAGATCAGCGCGGTCTCCAGGCCGCCGCCGAGGGCGTACCCGTTGATCGCAGCGATGATCGGCTTGCGCAGCACCTTGAGGGAGTCGCAGTAGTCCTCCCGGTTGCGGAAGGCCCACGGGCTGGCGTACTTGTCGAGCTCGGCGATGTCCGAGCCCGCGCAGAAGGCGCGGTCGCCGGCGCCGGTGAGCACCACGACCCGGATCTCGTCGGCGTCGTTGCACCAGCGCGCCAGCGCGACGAGCGCATCCGACATCTCCTGGGTGACGGCGTTGAGCTTGTCGGGCCGGTTGAGGGTGATCACCCCGACATGGCCGCGCTGCTCGAACAGCACCTCCGGGCAGGTCGACTCAGGTGCGGTCATCGGACAGCTCCTTCCGGGTTCGCACGGCCGAGGGCGGCCAGATGGCAGTCGTCGATCCGAGACAGGGCCGCGGCGGTGCTGATCGAGCCGGACAGGGCCTCGCGCACGACCTCGGCGGCCTCGGTCTGGAACGTCACGTAGCCCGGATGACGGGGCCGGACCCACGCCCGCTCGACCGTCTCCAGGGTGCCGCGGTAGAAGTCGCCCACCGGCTCGTTCACCGCCGGCGAGGTCCACGCGGCGCGTGCGGACGGCTGGCCGGCGTGCGCCGGGATGAAGTCCTGCTGCACCGGCGCTGACATGAGGTGGCGTACGTGGTCGAGCAGCTCGGGCGTGACCTCGCACCGTGTCGTGAGCGCCAGGCCGGTCCCGCCGAGGGTCGAACCGGGCCGCGTACCGGGTGCCAGCGTGGGCGCGTCGGTGAAGCGCACCGGCCGGTCGAGCGTGGTGTCGGCGTAGGTGACGTAGCCGTAGACGAGCGGCACGTGGGCGATCGTGTCGCCCTCGGTCATCTCGGCGAGCAGGCCGATCGGGTCGAGGTCCCGGGTGTGGCGCGGCGCCCGCGCAGCCAGGTCGGCCATCAGATCGAGGGCCTGACGTCCGACCTCATCGGAGACGAAGTGCTGGGTGCCACCTGGCTCCTCTCCCAGTGCGACGCAGACAGAGGTGAAGGTCAGGAGCGCGTGCGGGCCCGCGACCGACAGCGCGACCGGCGCCCGCCGGGACAGCGCGGCGACCTCCGCCCACAGCCGCGGCACGACATCCACGAGGTCCACGCGCGTCGCGGCGACCTGCGTCGCCGCGTCGAGAGGCACCGCCCACAGCCGTCCGTCCATGACGTACGACGCCAGGCTGGGACCCACGGCCGCGTCCGCCCACGCCGCCACCTGCTCGCGACCGACGAGGTCGTCGAACGACTGCAGGCAGCCGTGTGCGAGGGCGTCGCCGAGGTGGGGATGGTCGAGGACGACGAGGTCGTAGTCGGCGGCGATCTCCTCGATCGGGGTGGACTCGAAGCCGCTGAGCGGGTGGACGTCCCAGGTCAGGTCCAGGTCGCTCGCCTCGGCCGCCGCGACCAAGGCGTCCCGGCCGCGCGGGTGATCCCAGGTCAGGCCGCGAAAGGTCGGCAGGGTCATCGGACCGGCTGCTCAGGACGGGTCTCGGCGACCACGCCGTCGGCCGTCAGCACCGCGATCTCCTCGCCGGTGAAGCCGGCCTCTGCGAGCAGCTCGCCGGTGTGCTCCCCGACCAGGGGAGCGCCCCGCTCGATCGAGGCCGGCGTGCGGGAGAAGGCGTACGGGAATCCTGGGGTCGTGACCCGGCCCTCGGTGGGGTGGTCGTACTCGACAAAGGTCCCGTTGTGCTTGATCTGCGGGTCCTCGACCAGGGCCGCGTAATCCTGGACCGGGCCGCACCAGATGCCGGCCGCACCGAGGGCGTCGAGCCACTCGGCCGTCGTACGCAGCACCAGCCGGTCCGCAGTGCGGCGATGGACCTCGTCTCGGTGGGTCCAGCCGTGCACCTCCGAGCTCATCTCGGCGAACGCGGGCTCGTCGATGACCTTGCCCAGCGTCGGCAGGTCGGGCATGGCGAGGGCGAGGAAGCCGTCCGCCGTCTTGAACGTGCCGTAGGGCGCCCGGATGTAGACGTGCGCGTGCGGCTCCGCGCTGCGCTGCTGGGGCACCTTGCCGGCCACGAACACCGACAGCTCCTGCATCTGGAGGGTGGTGATCGCGTCCAGCATGTTCACCTTCACCAGCTGCCCCTCGCCCGTACGCTCGCGGTGGAGCAGCGCCGCCAGGACCGCCTCGAACGCGGTGGAGGCGGTGACCGCGTCGACGAGGTACTGCCCCGCCGGCTGGGGCGGCTCGCCGTGGCGACCGGTCGAGAGCATCGCGCCGCTGCGGGCCTGCAGCAGCAGGTCCTGCCCGGGTTGGTCGACGTCGGGGCCGTCCTCGCCGTAGCCGGACATCGAGACATAGACCAGGCGCGGGTTGATCGCCGAGAGCGTCGCGTAGTCGACGCCGAGCCGTTCGGCCACGCCTGGGCGGTAGTTCTGGAGAAAGACGTCGGCCGTCTCGACCATCCGCAGCAGCACCTGCTTGCCGGCGTCGGCCTTGAGGTCGACCGCCAGCGAGCGCTTGTTGCGGTTGAGGGAGAGGAAGGAGACGTTGATCTGGTTGCCCTGGGCGCCGCCGGCCGCGGCGTGGCGCTGCCACTCGCCTGTGACCGGCTCGACCTTGACGACGTCGGCGCCCAGGTCACCCAGCCGCTGAGCGGCGAACGGGCCGGCCATGGCGATCGAGCAGTCGAGGACGCGGTAGCCCTCGAGGATGCGGGGTGTGGTGGTCATCGGTTCGGCTCTTCCTTGCCTGGGTGGGTTGGCGGGTCAGTCGGGCTGGTCGCCGAGTGCGCGGATCGCGGCGCGGGCCGCCCGGACGTCCTCCGCGCCGTCGAGCACGCGGATCGTGGTGGTGTAGCTGCGGGTGTCGCCGTGCTCGAGCCAGGTCATCGACCCGTCCTCACGGGCGGCGGCGTCGCCGGCGACCGCATGCGTCGACGGCTCCAGCCCGATGGCGTACTGGCCGCTGCGGAGGTTCTGCCACTCGAAGAAGTGGGGCATCGTGGCGGAGTCCCAGGAGACCTCCACGCCGAGCGTCTCGTCGCCGCGGACCAGTGCGACCCGGTGCCGGCCGTCGCCCTCGGCGACGAGGGTGTGCTCGTGGACCTGCTCGACGAACCGCGGCTGCGGCTCGGGGAGGGTGCGGTAGGAGACGCCCTGCTCGGCGACCGAGTCGGAGCACCACGGCGTCTCGCTGATCGCCGCGACGAACTCGGTGCCCCCATCGACCAGTGGCCAGCCGAAGTTGAGGTGGTAGAGGAACATGTGCGGCGTCGGGTCGAAGCCGAGGTTGTCGACGACGTCGTGGAGGCGGATCTCGAGCCCGTCGAAGTCGGCCTCGATCGTGCGGGTCAGGCGCAGGTGCTCACCGAAGGACGTCGCCTGGACGACCTCGCCTCGCACCAGCAGCACACAACGCTCGCCGTCCCACACCTCGCGGGCTTCGAGCAGGCGGCCGGGGATCGCGGTGAGCCTGCCGTGCAGGCCGTGGTTGACCGTCTGCTTCGGCGGATAGTTGTACGCCGTCGCGTCGACATCGCCGCCGAAGAGGGTGTGGTCGAGGCCGCCGGAGACCAGCAGGCCGTCGAGGGCGCGCAGCCAGGACAGACCGCCCTCGTCGTGGTGCTCGTGCAAGCCCGGATGGCGGAAGCCGTTGCCGCTGCGCCAGCCGAAGGGGACGCCCCGCAGCCTGGCCGCGCCGAGGTCGAGTGCCCGGTCGACCAGCACCTCGAGCTCGAGCCCGGCCGAGGTGCGCAGCTGCACCGCGCGTACGCCGCGCTCGGAACCGTTGTCGAGGACGACCTGGCGCACTCCTGCGACGGACTCGGTGTCGCCGGTGCGCTCGCGCAGCTCCCGCGGCGTGAGTCGGTGTCCGAAGATGTCCAGCTTGTCGAGATCGCTCATTGCATGTTCCATCCGCCGTCGACGTTCAGGGTCTGCCCGGTCATGAAGGACGCGTCGGGCCCGACCAGGAAGGCGACCACCGCCGCCAGCTCGGCGGGGCAGCCGCGCCGTTTGAGGGACTGGTGGTCCAGCACGTGGGCCGTGTAGGCCTCGGGGTCCTCGTGGATCTCCTCGGCCTTGGTCGGGAAGGCACCCGGGGCCACCGCGTTGACGCGGATGCCCTGCGGGCCGAGCTCGCGCGCGAGCGCACGGGTCAGCGCCACCGCCGCTCCCTTGGTCGAGACATAGCTGGCGAGCTTGTCCCAGCCGCCGGAGAAGGTGATCGAGCCGATGTTGACGATCGAGCCGCTCCCCCGCGGCGCCATCAGCCGGGCCGCTGACTGGGCGGCGACGAAGTAGGCCCGCTGGTTGACCGCCACCACGTCGTCGTACTCGCTGACCGGGATGTCCAGGAACGGCGTGGCCGGATAGATCGCCGCGTTGTTGAGCAGCACCTCGAGCGGCCCCAGCTCGCGCTCGGCCTCCTCCAGGGCGGCGACCAGGGCATCGGCGTCGCGGACGTCCACGGGCAGGGTGACCTGCCGGACTCCCGTCGCCTCGACCTCGGCCGCCGTGGTGGTCAGCGCGTCACCCGCCAGGTCGAGCAGGGCGAGCGAGAAGCCCTCCTGCCCGAGGCGTACGGCGCTGGCGCGGCCGAGGGAGCCACCAGCTCCGGTCACCACGGCACAACCGCGGGTCGGGGTCTGGGACGTCATCTGGCTGGTCCTTTCGTGTGGGGCAGGTCAGCGTGCGGCGGGGCCCTGGGGGCGCGGGTGAAGTGAGGGTTTGCGTACGAGCCTGCGACCGGCCCGCTCCGGACGTACGTGGGGTCCGCCGTGGCGTCCCCAGTCGGCGGCCTCGTTCATGTGCTCGATCGCCGCCTCGTCGACGACCAGGCCGAGGCCGGGGAGGTCGCCGAGCACCAGGTGCCCGTCCTCGATCTCCTGGTCGGACTCGATGCCGAAGGGCAGCTGCAGGTCCTGCACCTCCAGGGAGAGGTGGTTGGGGACGACCGTGGCCGCGTGGGCGATCGGATTGGCGTTGTAGCCGACCGGGCTCACCGGCAGGTCGAAGGCCAGCGCGAGGGCGGCCACGCGCAGGAAGTGGCTGATCCCCCAGACGCTGCCGGTCTGCACGACGTCGACCGCGTTGGCCTGCAGCAGCGGCCGGAACTGCTCGAGCCCGGTGAGGTTCTCCCCGGTCGCGACGGCCGCACGCACCGACTGGGAGACGCGAGTCAGGCCGTCGACGTCCCACCGGCGCACCGGCTCCTCGACCCAGGCGAGGTCGACCGACTCCTCGAGGCGGCCGATGTGGCGTACCGCCTCCTTGCGCGACCAGGACTCGTTGGCGTCGAGCATCAGCGCCGGCGCGGCACCCGTCCGGTCGTGGAAGACGTCGCTGACCAGGTGGAGGCGCCGCAGGTCGGCTTCGACGTCGAGCCCGCCCTTGATCTTGACGGCCGTGAAGCCACGGTCGGCGAACCGGGTCTGGAGGGCGGCCAGCTCGTCGTCGGTCAGCGGCCCGTCCAAGCCGGAGGCGTACGCCGGCACGACCCGGTCGCGCCCGCCGAGCAGGCGCCACAGCGGTTGGCCGGCCGCCTTGGCCTTGAGATCCCACAGCGCCATGTCGAGTGCGCCGATCGCCCCGAACACCGCACCGCCGTGCCCGGACTTGAAGACCCACGACAGCATCCGGTCGTAGAGCGCCTGCACGGCAATCGGGTCCTCGCCCTCGAGTGCGGGGAAGACGACGTCGAGGCCCTGGTGGTGGCCGAGGCCGATGCCCTCGAGTCCCGAGTCGGTGGTGAGCACGACGATCGGAACGGCCGTCTTGCCCGATCCGACGGCGCCGTTGACGTCGCCGATGGGACGACCCCAGTCGTGCACGGTCGTCAGCGTGCGATAGCCCGTGATGCGCATGGTTCGGCGGCCCCTTTAACTCTTTCATGGAGTCCGTGAATCATCAGACATCATTTGTCTGTTGTCAACTGTATGCTGTCTGCAGGCAGAAGTGATCACCGGTGCTCAGGGAGCACCGGTGATCGATGGGCACTGACGGTCAGATGGCGATCTCCGGACGCACCCGCTTGGGCGTCCAGACCCGTTGCCGGCGGGCACCGTAGCTGGTCAGCAGCAGTGCGCCGACGAGGAAGGCGGCCAGGACGAGGGCGTCGGCGACGACCCGCCCGGAGAGCCCGCCGTACATCAGCTGGCGAAGCCCGTCGACCGCGTAGCTCATCGGCAGTACGTGGTGGAGCCAGTGCAGCGGCTCGGGAATGGTCTGCCAGGGGAACGTTCCGCCCGCAGTGACGAGCTGGACGACCATCAGGACCAGGCCGAGGAACTGGCCCGGGGCCCCGAGGAGCGCGTTGAGCATGTGCACGATCGCGATGAAGGTCGCGGAGGTGAGCAGCAGGAATCCGAACGTACCCAACCAGTTCACCGGGGTGATGTCGACGGCGAGTCCGACGACCACGAGCACGACGGCCATCTGTGCGGCACCGATGAGCGCCGGGGTGAGCCAGCCTCCCAGGGCCACCCGCAGCGGGGTCTGGTTGGCGGCCAGCGCGCGGGTCGAGATCGGCCGGACGAGCAGGAAGAGGACGTACCCGCCGATCCACGCGCCCAGAGCGAGGAAGAACGGCGCCAGCCCGGCACCGTAGGAGGACGCCTTCGCCTCGGAGACCGAGTCGATGGCGACCGGGTCGGCGATGGTCGAGGCGATCTGGTCGCGCAGCTCCTCGTTGGTGGCGGGTGCCTGCGCGGCGCCGTCCTGCAGCCCCTTCTTCAGGTCGCCGGCGCCGGTGGCGAGCTGAGCGGCACCGTCACGCAGCTTGGTCGCTCCGGTGCTGAGCTCGCCCGCACCATCAGCAGCCGAGGAGATCCCGGCGACGAGATCGGGCATCGCGTCAGCCAGCTGCTCGTTGCCGTCTGCCACCTGGTCCGCACCGGTGGCGAGCTGGTCGAGCTGGCCGGAGACGTCGCCGACGCGCTGGTCGACGCGGTCGAGAGGGGCGGAGCCGCGGTCGTAGATCGCCAGCACCTCGGCTCGCTGCTGCTCGTCGAGCCCCTGCGCCTGGAGCCGGGCGTCGAGGTCGTCCCGGTTCGACTCGTAGGCGGCGACGGCGTCGTCGACTGCGGTCGCGGCCCGCTGTCCGGTGGCGGCGATCTCGCCGTTCCCGTCGGCGACCTTGCGGGCGCCGGTGGCGAGCTCGCGCGTCTTGCTGGGCAGGTCGGTGACCTTGCCCTCGATGGTGTTCAGGCCGTTCTCGAGGTCGCCGGCTCCGGTGGCCAGCTTCCCGGCTCCGTCGCGCAGCGTGCCCGCACCCTTCTCCAGCTTCGCGGCGCCGTCGGCGGCCTTCACCAGACCCGAACGGAGGTCGGAGATGCCGAGCAGGAAGTTGGCCGCGGCCTGCTCGGAGACCTCGCTGGCGATGGCGTCGCGGACCTTGTCGGTGACGTTGGTCGCGATCGTGGTGGACAGGTAGGAGTTGGCGTCGTTGGTGATGACCTGGATCTGCGCCTGCTTCGGGTCGAGCCGCTCCGCGCCGGTCAGCGTCCGGGAGAACCCCTCTGGGATCCGCAGGGCGAAGTAATAGTCGCCCTGCCGGATGTCCTTCTCCGCCGTGGCCGCGGAGACCTCCGACCAGTCGAAGTCGCCCGACTTCAGGAGCTTGTCGGCGACATCGCGCCCGGCGTCGATCTTCGTACCGTCGGTCGTGGTGGCCCCGGTGTCCTCCACGATGAGTGCCGCCGGGAGCTCATCGAAGTGAGCGTACGGATCGTGGTTGGCGTAGAGGTAGAGCCCGGCGTAGAGCGTGGGGACGAGGACGAGCGCCACGATGACGAGCTTCGCCAGCCGCCCGGCCGTGATCCGGCGCAGCTCGGTCAGGGCGATACGCAGCGAGTTCATGCTTCCTCCGTCGGACCGATGGTGAACGTACGCACGCCGGCGGGGATGGTGACGGCACGACTCGCGGTGACCAGGACGCCGGGCCGACTCTCGGAGTCGGCGAGGTCGTTGGCGATGTCCAGCCACTGTGCGACCGGCAGGCCGAGGCGTTCGGGGTAGGTGAGGACGAGGAAGCGGGTGCCTGGCCGCAGCAGCGCCATCCGCGCCAGGATCTCCAGGCGCGGGACCGGCGGGACCGCCTCCGTGGTGGTGCCGGTCGCAAGGTCGTACTCCCCCAGCCAGCCGTCGATGGCCGCCGCGCTCGGCTTGTGCTTCGCCATGGCGAGCTCCTCGCCGAGGATCGTGCGGAACGGCACCATCTCGTCCGGCTCGGAGACCCCCGGCACGTCGACCAGCGCCACCGCGGCCTGCAGGACCCGAGGCGACGCGTCACCGTCCAACTCCACCCTGCCCGCGTCGAGCCGGAGCCGCCCGGCGAGCGCCAGAGCCAGCGATGTGTGCCCACCTCCCGGCGGGCCGACAGCCACCGCGACCTCTCCCCCGCGCAGCGTCAACGACGTCGTCGGGAGCAGGTCCCGAGCCCCCTGCCGAACACGTACGCCGAGGGCTCGCAGCCTCGTCTTCTCCTCTTCGACCGCGTCCTCGCTCATGGCCAAACCCTGTCACCAAATGTCGGCAAAGAACGTCAGGCACAACGATCCCGTCGCAGCCGCACCGAGAACGTCGTACCGTGATTTCAGCCGTACGACGCGAACGGAGGTACTTCTCCTCCCAGCGAGGCACGAGCGGCTCTTCCAGCGGCGACATCACCTACGAGATCAGCGGCCGTTGCTCGTAGCCGCCGAACCACGCAGCCTTGAAATCGAAGAAGCCCGGACCTGATGGTCCGGGCTTCTTCTTTGGAGTAGCGGGGACAGGATTTGAACCTGTGACCTCTGGGTTATGAGCCCAGCGAGCTACCGAGCTGCTCCACCCCGCGTCGCAAGAACAACATTACCCGCGAACTGACCCGAACCCCAATCTGCGGCGCCTGGGTCTCGTCCAGCCCGACGCCGGCGCTACGGATGAGCGGACGCAGGTCGGAGCTGAAATCACGAAGGCCCGGACCTTTCGGTCCGGGCCTTCGTCTTGGAGTAGCGGGGACAGGATTTGAACCTGTGACCTCTGGGTTATGAGCCCAGCGAGCTACCGAGCTGCTCCACCCCGCGTCGCAAGAAGAACATTACACGCGAGGGGAAACGAACCCCTAATCGGAGGTGTCCCTCAGCCTCCGGAGATGAGCTCGGCGGCCTGGTCGACCTTGTCCTGAGCCTCGGCGATGAGGCGCTCGCGCTCGGCGTAGTCGCCGGACTTGCCGGCCTCGTCGGCCTGGGCGAACAGGGCACGTGCGTCCTCGAGGAGCTGGCCGACCTCGCCCGGTGAGTCACCGGAGGGAGGCGGTGTGGTCTCGGCTGGCTCCTCGTCGGGGTCGGATGCCGTCGGAGGCGTCGGCGCGGCCCCGGTCAGCGCGACCTCGAGGGCATCGCTCAGCGTGGAGCCGTAGCCGACCCGTCCGTCGTAGGAGACCAGCACAAAGGCCAGCTGGGCATAGCCCGAGGTCGAGGCGGTCGCCCGGCGGGCGTAGATCGGCTCGACGTACAGGATGCCGTTCTTCGCCGTCGGGTAGGTGACGACCTGGCCCCACACCGGCGCCGAGCCGGAACGGTTGAACGAGGCGACCTCGTCGGCGATCGCCTTGTCCGTACGGAACTCGTTGGAGACCATGCCCGGACCCTGGGTGTCGTCGGGGAAGCCGGTGGTGATCCGGATCTTCCCGTAGTTCTCCGAGGTGGCGTCCGAGTCCACGGACATCATCGCCGCCAGGTTGGGACGGTTGTAGGGCACGAAGGCGGACGTCAGCGACCAGCGTGCGGTGCCGGAGCCGTCGTCGAGGAACATCCGGTAGGGCGTCTGCTGGTGGTTGTCGTCGTTCGGGTCCTCGGGTACGGCCCAGCGCTCGTTGCCGGAGAAGAAGACATCCGGGTCGGAGACGTGGTAGCGCGCCAGCTGGTAGCGCTGCACCTTGTAGAGGTCCTCGGGGTAGCGAAGGTGCTCCATCAGCTCCTTCGGGACCGACGACTTCGGCATCACGGTGCCGGGGAAGGCCGCCTCCCACGTCTGCAGGATCGGGTCCGACTCGTCCCACTCGTAGAGGGTGACCGTGCCGTCGTACGCATCCACGGTCGCCTTCACCGCGTTGCGCATGTAGTTGATCTCGTCGGTCGGCAGCGTCTGCACCCCGGTCGAGGTCTGGGTGGCGTCGTCGGTCATCGAGGCGAACGAGTCACGCGCGGCCTGCGGGTAGCGGTCGGTGGTCGTGTAGCCGTCGACCACCCACTGGATCCGCCCACCGACGACGACCGGGTAGACGTCGTCGTCGAGGGTCAGCCACGGCGCCACCTTCTGCACCCGCTCCTTCGGAGAGCGGTCGTAGAGGATCTCGGAGTTCTCGTTCACGCGCGAGGAGAGCAGGAAGTTCGTGGAGCCGAACTGGATGGCGTACATCAGCTGGCGGAAGTTGGAGCCGATCGGGACACCGCCGGCGCCCTCGTACGTCGTCCTGGTCTCGCCGTCCTCGGAGTTGTAGTCGAGCTCGACCGGGTTGCCCTTGCCGGCCTTGCCGACGATCGAGTACTCCGGCGAGTCCTCGCCGAAGTAGACCTTGTCCTGGAACTTGCCCTGGCCCGAGGTCAGGTCGTGCTGGCCGGTGCGGTCGCCCTCTGCCCACTGCATCTGGTTCGACTCGGTCTTGTCGTCGGCGCCGCGCATGTTGGCGTAGGAGGCGATCACTCCGTTGGAGTGGGTGTAGACCGTGTGCAGGTTGGTCCAGGTGCGGTCGGAGTCGGAGATGCCGGCCTGGTTGAGCTCGCGTACGCCGAGCACGACCGCCCGCTCCTTGCCGCCGACCTCATAGGTGGAGATGTCCAGCGGCTCGTGCACCGAGTAGTAGGAGCGACCCTGCTGGACCTGCTCGAACTCGCGGTGGACGACCGCGGGGTCGACGATCGGCAGCGAGGAAGCGGTCTCGTCGAGCTGCTCGGGCGAGGCTCCGTCGGCCTCGGCCTGCGAGGTGTACTCGGTCACCTCGAGGTCGTCCTTGGCGATGCCGTAGGCGTCCTGGGTGGCCTTGATGTTGGCCGCCAGGTAGGGCTTCTCCTTGTCCTGCTCGCTAGGCCGGACCTGGAAGCCCTGCACGACCGCGGGCCAGATCATCCCGATCAGCAGCACCGAGATCGCGAACAGCGAGATCGCGATCGAGGGCAGCTGCCAGCTGCGCCGCCACATGTTGAGGATGAACAGCACGCCGCAGATCACCGCGATCCCGAGCAGGATCTGGTTGGCCGGGAGCACCGCGTGCTCGTCGGTGTAGGTCATCCCGTCCAGTCGGGGCCCGGAGCCGTTGACCAGGTCGTAGCGGTCGACCCAGTAGTCGAGCCCCTTGACCAGCAGGATCAGCCCGAGCATGGCGCTGAGCTGGATCTGCGCCGAGCGGGTGAACCGGTCGCGCTGCGCGGTGAGCCGGATGCCGCCGTAGACGTAGTGCACGATCATCGCGCCGATGGTGCCGAGGATCAGCCCGGTCAGCGCGAAGTTGACCAGGTAGTGCCACCACGGCAGGTCGAAGACGTAGAAGCCGATGTCCTTGCCGAAGAACTCATCGGTCTTGTCGAAGTCGCGCCCGTGGCGCCACATCAGATACGTACGCCACTGGCCGGCGCCGGAGAAGCCGGCGAAGATCCCGGATACACCAGCGACGCCGACCAAGAGCCAGGTGCGGATCGGGGCGATCGCGTCGCGGTAGCGGTCCAGGCCACCGATGTCGTCGGCCGGGTGGAAGTAGGGACGGGTGCGGTAGGCGAGCGCCGCGGGCAGCCCGATCATGATCGCCATCAGCACGAAGAAGATGACGAAGAGTGCCGTCCGCGTCCAGAAGACCGTGCCGAAGACGCTGCTGAAGTCGATCGCGTCGTACCACAGCGCGTCGGTGTAGATCGCCGCGAAGGCACTGACGCCGAAGAAGAGCACGATGACCGAGACGGCCGAGATCGCCAGCCATCGGTTGCGGCCGGTGCTCTGGGTGCGCGCCGGTGCCTGCGCCGGATCGTCGTCGTCGAACAGACTCATGCGTCAGCCTCGCTGTCTGGGTTCTCCTCAAGAGTGACACGCAGCAGTTCGAGGAGCTCGGGGACCAGGTCGACGCCGCCGATGACCGACTGATCGTCGTCGTGCGCCTTCAACCGGAGAGCACAGTACGTAGCACCAGCACGTGTCGCGCCGGCGACGATGCGTACCTCTTGCCGGTCGGGGTGCGCCTTGGCGAACTCCGCGGCCGCCTCGGCGTCATCGGGGATCTTGCCGTCGGCGTCGGGCGGCAGCACGAGGCGCTCGACGACCGCCGCGCAGCCGGTGACCCCGGCGGGCCAGGCGGTCGTCTGGAGGACCTCCTCCAGCTGGGTCGTCACCGGCACCTGGTCCTGCTCGATCGGGGTCAGCGACCCGTCCTGATCGGGAGCGTCCAGGCCCATCATCGTGGCGAGCGCGGGCTCGGCCTCGACGAGCGCGGCGGTGTCGACCAGCGCGAAGAGCCTCGCCGGTCCGTCCCAGCCCTCGCCGGCGACGTGGGCCTCGATCTCGAGGACGGCCGCGGCCAGGGCGGGGTCGGTCTCCAGGTCGAGACCGCGGCTGAGCTCAGGCGTGGGCTCAGGGGTGTCGTTCACTTCGTGCTCCCACAGGTCGGCAGCTTGGCATTCGGGTCCTCGGTCCAGGTTTCGATCGCCTTGACGGCGTCGTCGAGAGTCTCCACACGGGTCAGGCGCATGTCACCGTTCTCGGCGCCCTCGACGTCTTGGCAGTTGCCGGCGGGCACCAGGAAGAGCTCGGCCCCGTCCGAGGCCGCACCCGGGATCTTCTGCTGGATCCCGCCGATCGGGCCGACGTTGCCGTCACCGTCGATCGTGCCGGTGCCGGCGATCTTCTTCTCGCCGGTCAGCGGCCCCTCGGTGAGGGTGTCGTAGACCGAGAGCGCCATCATCAGCCCGGCGCTCGGTCCGCCGATGGCCGGGTCGAGGGTGATCTTGACGTCGTAGGGGAACTCGTAGGTCGCTCCCAGCGAGACGCCGATGAAGGCCTTGCCGTCCTTCTCGCCGGTCTTGATGGTCTCGGTGAGCGTCTTGCCCTTGCGCTCGACGGTCAGCTCGACCGGGTCACCGGGCTCGACCTTCTGCACCTCGGCGACGACCTCTTCGGGGGTGTCGACCGCCTTGTCGCCGACCTTGGTGACCACGTCGTCGGCCTTCAGCTTGCCGGCAGCCGGCGCGTCCTTGGTCACCTCGGCGACCGAGACCTCGTCGACGTCCTCACCGAGCTTGGTGAACGCCGCGGCGATCGCCGCGTCCTGGGCGCTGGCCATCTGCACCTGCCCGGCCTCACGGTCGTCCTCGACGGTGCCCTGGTCGGGGTAGGCGACCTCGCGCGGGTAGACCGCCTCGGTGTCGCTCATCCATGCGCCGAGCAGGGTCCAGAGCCCGAGCCTTGCCTCGCGGGTGGTCTCGGAGACCGTGGTCATCCGCAGCTGCCCCTTGTCGCGGTAGCTCTTGTGGCCCTCGACCTGGACGATGTCCTTGCCGTCGAACTCGCCCAGGACGTTCACCGTCGGCCCGGGGCTGTAGATCGTGAAAGGCAGCGGAACGACCCAGGCGATCACGATCAGGGCAACCACGAGCGGCAGGGCGACAAGACCGGCCAGGGTGCGCTGTGTCATAGCGTCACCTTCTCATTCAAGACCAAGTGCACCCTAAGAGGCATCGCGGTTGACACGGACCGCGACTCCGGTCGACCTGTCGGGCGGCGGCTGAGGCGCTGCGTACCTTCTCGAGCGCTCGCGCGTCTTCTCCTTCTCGAGCGCGATCCCGAGGCGGCGTACGACCTCTTCGCGGTCCTGCTCGCGTCCCTCACGTCCGAGGAACGCGACCCAGGCCATCGCCAGCACGGTGATGACCGCAGACGGTACGAGCCAGAGCAGGATGTCCACGTACGCAGCCTATTTGGTGGCGCCAATGCTGCGCATCAGGGCGCGCCGACCCACTCGTCTGTGCCGTCGGTGAAGACCTGGTGCTTCCAGATCGGCACCTCGGCCTTGAGGGTGTCGATGAGATCGCGGGAGGCGGCGAAGGCCTCGCCACGGTGGCCGGAGGCGGTGGCCACGATGACGGCGATGTCGCCGATGTCGAGGTGACCGGTGCGGTGGACGGCGGCGACACCCGCGACGCCGTGGTCGGCGGCCACCTTCTCGGCGACATCCGCGAGGCGGGCGAGGGCGGTCGGATGGGCCTGGTAGTCGAGGCCGATCACACCCTTGCCCCCGTCGTGGTCACGTACGCGGCCGACGAAGAGCGTCACCCCGCCGGAAGCGTCGTCGTCGAGTGCGGCCAGCACCTCGGTGACATCGAGTGGGGTCTCCCGGATGTCGAGAAGCTTGACGGCGCCATTCTTCGGTTCAGCCATGGGAACAGCGTAGTGCTTGCTGACAGCGGGCTTCCGTAACCGCGTAGGCTGGACGCATGAGTCAGACCCCAGGTGGCCCCGACGAGCCGGAGGAGCCGGAGAACCCCTTCAAGGGCACGCCCTTTGAAGCGTTCTTCGGTGGTTTTCCCATCGGCGGCGTCGGCGGAGGCCCCGGCGGCATGCCTGACCTGAGCCAGATCTTCGGTCAGATCCAGTCGCTGCTACAGCCCTATGACGGCCCGCTGAACTGGGACGTCGCGATGGACCTCGCCCGCAAGGTCGCCGCGTCCACGCCCGACCCGACGCCTTCGCAGAAGCAGAAGGACGCGGTCGCCGACGCGATCCAGCTGGCCGACCACTGGTTGGAGGAGACCACGTCGTTCCCCTCCGGCGTGAAGTCCGCCACGGCCTGGTCGAAGGCCGAGTGGTTGGTCAACACCCTGGACGCGTGGAAGCCGCTGATCGAGCCGGTCGCGGCCTCGACCGCGGCCGCCATGAGCGGCCAGCTCCCCGAGGACATGAAGGCCCAGATGGGTCCGATGATCGGGTTCGTCGGCAAGGCGATGGGCGCGTTGTACGCGAACCAGGCCGGCACCGGCCTCGGTCACCTCGCCGGCGAGGTCATCTCCGTCTCCGACATCGGCATCCCGCTGACCGAGCCCGGTCAGGCCGCGCTGCTGCCGGTCAACGTCGAGCCCTTCGCCGAGGGCCTGGGCGTCAGCACCGACGACGTGCTGCTCTTCCTGGCCCTGCGCGAGGCCGCCCACCAGCGGCTCTTCGCCGGCGTGCCGTGGCTGCGTGACCACGTGGTCACGGCCGTGACCGACTACGCGCGCGGCGTCGAGCTCAACATGGAGGCCATGCAGCAGCGCATCGAGGAGCAGATGCGTGGCCTGGACCTCTCCGCCATGCAGGACCCCTCCCAGCTGCAGAACATGTTCGAGGAAGGCATGTTCGAGGTGCCCGACTCGCCCGCGCAGAAGGCTGCGCTGGAGCGGCTCGAGATCGTGCTGGCGCTCGTGGAGGGCTGGGTCGACGAGGTCGTCGCCCTCGCCACCGCCGAGAGGATGCCGGTCGCGGCGCAGCTGCAGGAGGCCGTACGCCGCCGCCGGGCTGCCGGCGGTCCGGCCGAGCAGACCTTCGCGACCCTGGTCGGCCTCGACCTCCGGCCACGACGGCTGCGGGACGCGGCCGCGCTGTGGGGCTCGCTGCGCACCCGGCAGGGCATCGAGGCCCGCGACGGCGTCTGGATGTCCCCGGCGCTGCTGCCCACCTCGGCCGACCTCGACGACCCGCTCGGCTTCCGCGAGGGCGCCGACGCTCCCGATGTCGACTCGATCGACTTCGACGCCGAGCTCAAGAAGCTGCTCGGCGGAGACGCTGACGAGTGAGCGAGCGCCAGCGAGCGAACCACGAAAACAACACGCCGCCGCGTCCGTACCCTGGCGCTTGCGCAACGGATGTGGCGGCGTGAGCCTGCACGTTGACGCGCTCGCGGCTCTGCGGGCGTGGGAGGCGCCGTCTTCTTCCCAGGAGGCCCTGCGGCAGCGCTATGTCTCCCATCTCGAGGCCGAGCCCACCGGGGTCTTCAAGTCGTGTGTCCCGGACCACCTGACGGCCTCGTGCGTGGTGCTCTCCGACGACGGCTCCGCGGTGCTGCTGACCCACCACCGCAAGGCACGGCGCTGGTTCCAGTTCGGTGGCCATCTCGAACAGGACGACCCGACCCTGTGGGCGGCTGCCGCCCGCGAGCTGCGTGAGGAGTCCGGGGTGCCTGACCTGGTGCCGCTGCCCGGGCTGGTGCAGCTCTCCGAGCACCCGGTGCCCTTCTGCGCTCCGTCCGGGGATGTCCACCACCTCGACGTACGCTTCATGGCCGTCGCTCCCTCCGGTGCGGTACCGGAGGTGAGCGAGGAGTCGCTGGACGTACGTTGGTGGCCGGTCGACGGAATCCCCGATCCCGAGCCGGAGATGATCGAGCTCATCAAGCTCGCCCAGGCTCGCTTCTAGCGCCGGCCCGGGCGCGTGCCGAGCGCCGTGTGGGCGGTCGGACGGCGGCTGGCGGCGAGCGCGGCGGGCGGTTCACCGGCGTACCTGACGACGTCGCGGGTCAGATGGCTCTGGTCTGCGTAGCCGTGACGGGCGGCAACCTCGGCGACGGGCAGCGTGCCGAGGCGATGTATCGAGCTTGTCGAGATGTCGGCGGCGGCGCGCTCGAAACGTACGACGCCGGCAGCTGCCTTCGGGGTGAGCCCGACGGCGCGTTGGAAGCAGGTCGTGACGTACCGGTGGCTCCATCCGGTCTCGGCCACGAGGTCCCGGATACGCACCTGACCTCCGGACTCGGTGATCCGGTCCCACAGCCACGACACCAGCGGGTCGGCCGGATCGCCGGCCGAACCACCGGCCCGTGCCAGCAGCGCGGACTCGACCAGGTCGAGCCTCGGTCGCCAGGTGCCGGCCGCTGCGAGCCGCTCCGTGAAGGACGCCCCGAACTGGGGGATCAGGTCCTCGGCCGCGATCACCCTGCCGGCCACCTCCTGGCCCGGGACACCGAGCAGCCGGGAGACGCCGAGCGGCGTCAGATAGACCTGCACGCACGCATGGCTACGCCCGGACCTGGTCGAGACCGGCCCGGGCATGAAGCCGGAGAGGAACGAGCCGTACGTCCCGGCGCCCTCCCCCGCGGCGACCTCGACGATCTCGAACGGGTCCCCGAAGGAGAGGACCAGCGGCAGCAGGGTGCCTGCGGGCTGGCGCCGCTCGAGCGGCACTGCCGACTGCTCGCGGAAGCCCACGATGCCCGCCACCAGACCCTGCAGCCCAGGGTGGGTGGGCAGTCGTACGACCTCGCGGGTCACGCCCGTCATGTATCGATGATCGCCGGTCGATTTCGTTCAAGCCAGCCGATTCGAGCAGGGCGCAGGCTGTTGTCATGCGAAAACTGGCGATCGTGGAGTTCTTGAGCGTCGACGGAGTGATGCAGGGACTGGGCTCCCCCGACGAGGACCGAGACGGTGGATTCGAGCACGGCGGGTGGGGCGCGCCGTACGGCGCCGCGCTCGGGGAGGTCCTCTCCCCCGACATCGGCGCGCAGACCTCGGCGTACGTCATGGGACGGCGGACCTACCAGAAGATGGCGGAGTTCTGGCCGACCCAGCCCGACACCAACCCGATGGCGGCGAGCCTCAACTCCGCCCCGAAGCACGTCGCGACCCGCACGCTCGACGACCTGGCCTGGAGGGGTGCGAGCGTGCTCGAGGGAGACGTCGTCGAGGCGGTCGCCGCTCTCAAGACCGAGGGGCAGGGGACCATCGTCGCGCTCGGCAGCGGTGATCTCGTCCGTCAGCTGATGAGCGCCGGGCTCGTCGACGAGCTGCGGCTGTTCGTGCATCCGTTGCTGCTCGGCACCGGCAAGCGACTCTTCGGCGAACTGCCGCTTCCGTGCTCGCTCCGGCTCGAGGACATCGCCTCGACGAGTCTCGGCACGGTCGCGCTCACCTACGCCGTGGGTCAGTCGATCTCTTCGACCCCTTCGACATCGTCGTCCTCCTCGCCCGGAGGGGCGGGGAGCTTGGCGGCTGCGGACCAGCCCGCCAGGTAGCCCTTGGCACGCTCGGCCTGGGGATAGCGGTCGACCCACGCCCAGAACGCCTCGTTGTGTTTTGCCTCGAAGAGGTGGGCGAGCTCGTGGACGAGGACGTAGTCGACGACCCAGCTCGGCATGCCGCGGAGCCGGTCGCTGAGCCGGATCGAGCGGTCGCCGGGGGTGCACGAGCCCCAGCGGCTGTTCTGGTTGTCGACCCAGCGCACGGAGTCGGGCTTGGCCAGGCCGCCGAAGTACTGGTCGCTCAGCGCGGCCGATCGCCGCATCAGATCATCGTCGCTGGGCTTGCGACGCCGTTCGGCCTTCTCCAGGCGGGCGACCATCTGCTCGACCCACTCGGCCTCCTCGCGCTGGGACATCGCGGCCGGGATCATCACGATGATGCGGTCGCCGTCACGGTAGGCAGAGACCGTACGCCGACGCCGCTTGCTGCGTCGCACCTCGATCTCCGGGCCGTCCATAGGTCAAGAAACTACCTGTTCGCCCAGGCCAGCAGGCGATCCCGAGGCCAGGTGTTGATGATCCGTTCCTCTTCGATACCCGCCGTTTCGGCTCGTTCGCACCCTAGGACGAGGAAGTCGAGCTGCCCCGGAGCGTGTGCGTCCGAGTCGATCGAGAAGAGGCAACCGGCGTCGCGGGCGAGCTCGAGGAGCTTGGTCGGCGGGTCTCTCCGCTCGGGCCGGGAGTTGATCTCGACCGCGACCTCGTGCTCGGCGCAGGCCTCGAAGACCTTGCGGGCGTCGAACTGGCTGCCGGGCCGGGTGCCGCGGTTTCCGGTGACCAGCCGGCCGGTGCAGTGACCGAGCACGTTCATCCGTGTCGTCGAGACCGCCGTGACCATCCGCTTCGTCATCTGCTCCTTCTCCATCTTGAGCTTGGAGTGGACGCTGGCGACCCGCAGCTGGAGCTTGGCGAGCATCTCGTCACTCTGGTCGAGGCTGCCGTCGTCGAGGATGTCGACCTCGATCCCCTTCAGCAGGGTGAAACCGTGTCCGGCGAGGTGGTCGTTGACCGCGTCGACGACGCCGAGCTGGCGCTCCAGGCGGGCGGCGCTGAGACCGTTGGCGATCGTCAGCCGCGGGCTGTGGTCGGTGAGCACGAGGTACTCATGGCCCAGCTCGATCGCGGTGAAGGCCATCTCCTCGATCGGCGACCCGCCGTCGGACCAGTCGGAGTGGCTGTGCAGGTCGCCGCGGAGCCTGCTCCGCAGCCTCTCCCCCGCTCCGGCAGCGGTCAGCGGACCGCCGTGGACGCGCTCGGTCTCCAGCAGCCGCTGCGGAATCTCGCCGCGCGCGGCCTCGGTGATGACCTTGGCCGTGCTCGCCCCGACCCCGCTCAGCTCGGTCAGGGTGCCCTCGGCCGCCCGGCGGCGTACGTCCTCCTCGGAGAGGGGCAGGATCGCTGCTGCCGCGGCGCGGAACGCCTTCACCTTGTAGGTGTCCTCGCGCCCGCGCTCGAGCAGGAATGCGATCCGACGCAGCGCTGCGACGGGGGACAACGGCTCGCCTACCAAATCTTCCTCCAACTATTTTTGCCTCCACAACCGGTGGAGAATGCTTTTCCCAGGTCAAGGTCCTGATTCAACCGAATATTCTCCTTCCGGTCATTTGGTTACTCACAGAAAAGCGCGTGTCTTCCACCGGCTGTCCCCAAGCAAAGCGGGGTTGTCCACATCTTGTCCACAAGCAACGCGGAGTGGGACGTTGACGCGCTCCCACATCCTCTTTAAGTTCGATGTCAGTGGGACCCCCGGCGCCGCCGGACGGCCTTCGCAAGGGGAAGGCGAAGGACGATCCAGGCACCGGGGGTCCCTCCAGTTCTGGGTGGCCTCCGCGACCCCGGCGAGCGCCTTCGACAGACCTTCGATGCGTCCTCGAAAGCCCCGAATCCCCCGGTATGACGCCAACACGCCGACACTCGCTTGATAGCCCGTGTTGCCGCAGGAAGCGCCGCGTGTCGTAGGGTCGAGTTGGCTCGTCATGACGAGCTTCCGACGGGCTTCCCTGACAACCCCGTCGCGACGACCAGTTACATATAGGCAAGGAGGCCGTCATGGCGGAGACCTGGAGCGGCGAGTTCTACTGCGTGAAGTGCAAGGAGAAGCGCGAGGCAACCGGTGAGATCCGGGTGAACGACAAGGGCACCAAGATGGCCAAGGCCGTCTGCCCCGTCTGCAGCACCAACCTCAACCGCATCCTCGGTAAGGCCTGACGCTCAGCTCATCCTGAGTTCACGCGGCGGCGTCCCCGGCATGTCCGGCGGCGCCGCTGCCACGTTTTGCCGAGGCGTCAGCCCCGTCGGCCGAAGCGTCATCCGAGTGCCAATTCGGCCGACGCGCGTGACGTCTCGGCAAGTTATCCACAGGCCCTGTGGATTGTTGCTGCAGGAATCCTGGGGCGATGTGAGACTCCCCGGCATGAGCACGCGCTACCGGATTCGGCCGGGGTATGTGGCCGTACGACGTGATGAGACCCGACTCCAGATCGGCATCGACCCGCCGCGGCGGGCGATCGTGCAGGACGGCGTGGAGGTACGCCGCCTGCTGACCGACCTCGCCGCCGGCCGGGCGGTCGAGCCCGACCACCTGCCCGGGCGGCACGCGATGCAGCAACTGGGCAACGCGGGCCTGCTGATGGACGCGGACGGCGGCGAGCCGTCACCACGGATGGGCTTCGACGGTCCGCCTGCCCTGCTCTCGGCGGCACGGGCGCTGATCGGACCGGCCCAGGCAACGCCGAGCATCCCGGACATCGTCGTGCTCCTCTCCGAGGGACCGCTGGACCGCGAACGAGCAGACGAGCTGGTGCGCGAGGGCCGGGCACACCTCGTCGTCGAGAGCGGTCCCGACACCTGGACGGTGGGCCCGCTGGTCGTACCCGGCGTCACCGCATGCCTACGCTGCGTCGACGCGACGCTCGCCGAGGAGGACGAGCGGAGGGCCGTGGTCGTGAGCCAGCTCGTCGGCAACGAGGTGCCGAGCGACGCGCTGCTGCAGTCGCTCGCGCTCTCCTGGGCCGTACGCGACGCCCGCACATACCTCGCCGGACGCACCCCCGCTTCGTGGTCGGCGTCGGTGGTCCTCACCCGTGACGACGCGCCCACCGTCCGCTCTTGGCTGCGTCATCCCTACTGCGGCTGCGCCTGGGACCTGATCGCCTCGGCTGGGACGGGGGCGGGCGAACCGGCTTGACCTGCGCCGACGCCTCCGGCACCCTTGCGGACATGGTCACGAAGAGCGCGCTGCGACGACGAGGCATGGGTCTCTGACCCCGCCCTCGCGTCAGCCCGCCCGCTTCACCTCCTAGGACCACTCTCGTGCACGAGCACACTCTTGCCCTGTCCGCATACCTGCAGGACGCCGTCGTCGCCTGCTTCGGCGACGCCTACGCCGATATCGATCCCGAGCTGCGGCCGGCCACCCGGCCCGAGTTCGGCCACCTCCAGTCCAACCTTCCGCTGCGGCTGGCCGGTCCGCTCGGCCTGCCGCCGCGGGAGATCGGCGCCCGCCTCATCGACGCCGTCGACATCTCGACAAGCTCGATACATCGCCTCGGCCAGCTCGGCACCCTCGAGCTGGCCGGCGCCGGGTTCCTCAACCTCGCCTGGTCCGCCGACGTCCTCGGCGCGGTCGTCGGCGACCTCCTGACCCACCCCCACCTGGGCGTACCCGCCCCGGAGAGCCCGAAGCGGGTCGTCGTCGACTACTCCTCCCCCAACGTCGCCAAGCCGATGCATGTCGGCCACCTGCGCTCCACGGTCATCGGCGACTCCCTGGCCAGGGTGCTGGCCTACGCCGGCCACGAGGTCGTACGGCAGAACCACCTCGGCGACTGGGGCACTCAGTTCGGCATGCTGGTCGAGGAACTGCTCGGCGAGGGTCTCACCGACCCGGCGACCGTCGCCGACCTGGACATGACCGAGCTGCTCGCGCTCTACCAGCGGGCCAAGGCTCGCTTCGACGACAATCCGGGTTTCGCCGGCACCGCCCGGCAGCGGGTGGTCGCGCTCCAGTCCGGCGAGCCGACCACCCTCGCGCTCTGGCAGGCGCTCGTCGACGCCTCGATGGCCGAGTTCGAGGCCACCTACAGCCGGCTCGGCGTACTCCTGACCGATGACGACTTCGACGGCGAGAGCCGCTACAACCCGCAGCTTCCGGGCGTCGTCGACGACCTTCGGGCATCGGGTCTGCTGACCGAGTCGGCCGGCGCCCAGGTCGTCTACCCCGACGGCTTCACCGGCCGCGACGGCGCGCCGCTGCCGCTGATCGTGCGGAAGGCCGACGGTGGGTTCGGGTACGCCGCCACCGACCTCGCCACGATCCGGCACCGGGTCGACGACCTGGCCGTGGACCGGATCGTCTACATCGTCGACCACCGGCAGAGCCAGCACTTCGAGATGGTCTTCGCCGTCGCCCGCGCCGCCGGCTGGCTGCCCGACTCGGTGGAGGTCCAGCACATCGGCTTCGGCACCGTGCTCGGCCCCGACGGCCGGCCGTTCAAGACCCGCTCGGGCGAGACGGTCTCGCTGACCGCGCTGCTGGACGCCGCCGAGGAGGCCGCCGCGGCCAGCTACGCCGGCCCCGAGGTCGTACGCGCCGTGGCCAACGCCGCGGTGAAGTACGCCGACCTCTCCAACAACCTCGCCCGCGACTACGTCTTCGACCTCGCCCGGACGTCGGCCACCACCGGCGAGACCGGCCCGTATCTGCAGTACGCCCATGCCCGGGTGTGCAGCATCCTCGCGCAGGCTCCGCAACAGACGTACGCCATCGGCACCCCGTCCCACCCGGCAGAGCAGCGGCTGGCGCTGGATCTGACCGGCTTCGCCCCGGTGGTCGCCAAGGTCGCCGACACCTTGGAGCCGCATCACCTGACCGCGTACCTCTATGGCCTGGCGACCGCCATGACGGCGTTCTACGAGAACTGTCCGGTGCTCAAGGCGGAGGGTGAGGTCAGGCAGACCCGGCTCGCATTGTGCGAGGCGACCCGGCGAGTGCTGTCAGAGGGACTCAGGCTCCTCGGGATCGAGGCGCCGCAGAGGATGTGAGCGTGGTGCTCAGGCCCACCAGTCGGAGTCGAGCTTGGCTTCCATGGAGCGCACGTGACGTCGCGAGCAGGCCTCGCAGAACGACTTCGAACGCCCACGCTCAACCGCGGTGGTCCACGCGAGGAGGCGGTTGGGGTCGGCCTCGTAGCATCCGCAGAAATCGCAGGTCTTCATGTCTCAACGATAGGTCGAAATCCTGCGGTTCAGAGGGTGCAACACCGAAATTCTGCATCACCTGAATGTCAGCGCCGTGTTACCTCCGGGATGGCAGGACACAGGCGGTGTCGAGGCCCAGAACGTGGTTGAGACGGCCGAACGCCAGCCACGAGCCGAGGCACATGCTCAGCTCGACGATCTCGGCATCGGTGTAGTGGGTCGACATCCGATCCCAGAAGTCCTGGTCGATGCCGTGATGGTCGATCGCGTAGCGTTCGGCGAACTCGGCCGCGAGCCGGGTGCGGTCGTCGAACGCGTCGGTCGTACGCCACTGCTCGACCGCCTCGGCGAACGACTCCTCGACCTTCTCCCCGTCTCGTTCGGTGCGCCAGTCGAGGCAGAAGACGCAGCCGTTGATCTGCGCGATCCGCAACCGGGCGGCCTCGAACTCGCGGAGCCCGAGCGTGGTGTGCTCGTAGACCGCGAGCGAGAGGCCGGCGGCCGCCGGACCGATACCGGGGACCATCTCGCCCCAGACGTACTCGATCGGATCCCGCCCGTCGGGGACGTCGACGATCATGCGGTCACACCTTCCTGGGCGGCCTTGGCCGCGCCGAGCTTGCCGGTCGCCGGACGCAGCGGTACGTCGAGCGCGTCGTAGAGGCCGGGGGCGGAGTCGACGAGCCATTCGATCGCGCCGACGAGCCGTCCGACCGCGGTGGCGTTGCCGCCCGCCGCCCGGTTGCCGGACTTGTCGGTCGCCTCGACCGTCACCTCGATCCTCGGGTCGCCCTCGATGATCACCCGGTGGGCGCCGTCGCCGTCGGGTGGCGTCGGCCAGTGCGGGGCACAGGAGGGATGGATGCGGGTGACGTGCTCGACGACGATGAGCGGCTCCCCGGCGACGATCCCCTGGACCTCGAAGCGCACCGCGCCCTGAGTGCCCTTCTCGAACTCGCCCATCGACGCGGTGGTCACGGTCTCGTCCAGCGGCAGCCGCTCGACGGTCTCCCGGATCTCGTCGAGCTCGACCTCGAGGCCCCGGGCCAGGAGCCGGACCTGGCCGCCCCACACCATCGTCGGGACGGTCTCCGCCAGCATCGGGGCGTCGTAGTCCATCGGCTGACCCATCCCGACGAGATAGCGGACGGAGTCCGGCTGGTCGTAGGTGGAGTAGTCGAAGATCTCCTGGCACCGGACGACGTCCACGGTGCTGCCCAGGCCGCTGACCAGCAGCGGCAGGACGTCGTTGCCCCACCCGGGGTCGACACCGGAGACGAAGAGGGACCCGCCGCCCTCGGCGATCGCGGCCAGCACCGGCTCGCGCATCTCCGGCGGAGCGTTGCGCTGGTCGTAGAGCGCGTAGAGGGCTGGCGTGACCACCACGGCCCCGGTTCCGAGAGCTCGCACGATGTCGGCGAGAGCCTCGTCCGGACGGATGTCGCCCGATGCTGCGTACACCACCGCCTGCGGACGCGTCGCGAGCACCGACTCGATGTCGTCGGTGGCGGCGACGCCGAGATCACGGCCGAGCTCCGCGAGGTCGCCCGCGTCCCGGCCGACCTTGTCGGGGTCGTGGACGAGCACGCTCGTCAGCTCGAGTCGTGGATGTGCGTCGACCGCGCGGATGGCGAGTCGACCGATGTTTCCCGTGCCCCAAACGCATGCGCTGACCATGCGATCTCCCTTGCCGGTTGCCCTGTTGGTTTGCCTTGCCGGATTGCGTGAATGTTGCGAACCTGTGACACCCCCACCGGCATACTAGAACATGTTCTAGCAATCAGTGATGAAAAGGGAGGTCATCTTGAGCAACACACCACGAGAGGACAGGTCGCGGGGCCTGTCACGCCGAGGGTTCGTGCTCGGCGCGGGTTCACTGGCTGGTGTCGGGATGCTGGGAGGAGCATTCGGAGCCAGCCCGACATGGGCATCAGCTGCGGCGTCGTCGATCGGCAACGGCGCGCAGGTCCCGGTGCTGGTCATCGGCACCGGCTACGGCGGCTCCGTCGCGGCCCTGAGGCTGGCTCAGGCCGGCATCAACGTCCACATGGTCGAGATGGGCCAGGACTGGGCCACGGTGGCCCCCGGGTCCGACGGCAAGATCCATCCGAAGATCACCAGCCCAGATCACCGCGCCTTCTGGATGCGCACCCGAACCAAGCAGCCGCTCAGCAACTTCCTCGGGTTCCCCATCGACAAGGACATCACCAAGCATGCCGGCATCCTGGACGCCGAGGACTTCGCCGGGATCTCCGTCTACCAGGGACGCGGCGTCGGTGGCGGCTCGCTCGTCAACGGAGGCATGGCCGTCACCCCGAAGCGCGAGAACTTCGGAGCCATCCTGCCCTCGGTGGATGCCGCGGAGATGTACTCCACCTACTACCCGCGCGCCAACGCCGCCCTCGGCGTCGGCTCCGTCGACCCCGACTGGTTCGAACGGACCTCCTACTACCAATACTCACGCGTCGGCCGGAAGCATGCTCAGCGCTCGGGCTTCGCGTGGACGTTCGTCTCGGACGTGTACGACTGGAACTACATGATGGCCGAGGACAACGGCAGCGTGCCGAAGTCGGCGCTGGCCCAGGAGGTCATCTACGGGAACAACTACGGCAAGAAGACGCTGCCGAAGACGTACCTCGCTCAGGCGGCCGCCACCGGGAAGGTCACCATCTCCTCTCTGCACCGGGCCACCTCGGTCCGGCCCGCGGCAGCGGGTGGGTACGACGTCGTCCTGGAGCAGATCAACACCGCCGGCGATGTGGTGGCGACGAAGACGATCAACGCGGGCAAGGTGTTCTTCGCGGCCGGCAGCGTCGGCACGAGCAAGCTGCTGGTGAAGCTCAAGGCGACCGGCGCGCTGCCCGCGCTCAACGGCGACGTCGGCCAGGGATGGGGCGACAACGGCAACGTGATGGTCGGGCGGGCCAACCACATGTGGGACGCGACCGGTGACGTGCAGTCGACGATCCCGTGCTCAGGCATCGACAACTGGGACGCCGGCGGCGCCTTCGCAGAGGTTGCGCCACTGCCTGCCGGTCTCGAGACGTTCGCGTCCTTCTATCTCGCGATCACCAAGACCCAGCGCCGGGCGGCGTTCAGCTACAACTCGGCCACTGGCAAGGTCGACCTGTCGTGGCAGACCGCGTGGAAGCAGGACTCCATCACGATGGC
The DNA here is from genome assembly GCF_045207335.1 of Nocardioides sp. NBC_00850. Lineage (NCBI taxonomy): Bacteria > Bacillati > Actinomycetota > Actinomycetes > Propionibacteriales > Nocardioidaceae > Nocardioides > Nocardioides sp. NBC_00850. The sequence goes on along the minus strand of NZ_CP108845.1, from coordinate 2,094,163 downwards.
GAAGACCATCTTCGACAAGATCAACAGAACGGAAGGGACGATCTACCGGACCGACCTGTTCGGCACGAACAAGATCTGGGGCGACCACCTGACCTACCACCCCCTGGGCGGCGCCGTCCTGAACAAGGCGACCGACAACTACGGCCGGCTGCACGGTTACAACGGTCTCTACGTCATCGACGGTTCGCTCATTCCGGGCAACACGAGCGTCAACCCGTTCGTCACGATCACCGCCCTCGCGGAGCGGAACATCGAGAGGATCATCGCCACCGACCTCTGATCGGATCGGGGCGAACATAGGACCGGCCAGTCCGAGGGTTTCTCGGACTGGCCGGTCATCTTCCACACCCGCGATCAGAGGGGTGAGGTCTGGGGTCCCATCGGGGACTTACAGCGCGCGGGCAAGAGCCAGCTTCGCCTGGACGGCGGCTCGCTCGGCCTTGCGGCCCAGGCGAGCGGCCTTGACGAGGGCATGGCCTCGCCGCAGTTCACGCGCCTCTCCCAGGCGCGCGGACATTTGCGCGCGCGCCAGGTCTTCGTAAAGCAAGTTCATCTGAGTGCTCCGTACTCGGTTGGTGTTCATGTCTGTTTGTTCTCCTGCTGGTCAGCGGGCTCCGGCGCCCATGGTCATCACGATCGTGTTCATAGCTGTCGCCCTTCGTCGTTGAAACGGCTAGGTGTTGATGATGTTCGGGTTGATCAGGCGGCGTCCTTGCGGGGCCGGCCACGGGGCCGCTTGCGGGGGATCACCTTCCCCTGCAGGAGCAGCTGGCCGCCCCAGACGCCCCAGGGCTCACGCCGGTCGAGGGCGCTGGCGAGGCAGAGCGGCTGCACGGGGCAGGTCGCGCAGAGTGCCTTGGCGAACTCGACGTCGGCAGGAGACTCGGCGAACCACAGCTCCGGGTTGTTGACCCGGCAGGGCAGCTGGTCCTCGTCGTAGCGGTTGGCGCGGTCATGGAGAACGCCGAGAGTGACCTCGGGCTCGAGAATGCTGGTCATATGTACACCTCCTTTGTGACTGATCGCGGGTTTTGAGAAACAGAAAGGCCGCGGATCCCGGGTTTCGGGTTCCGCGGCCTGGAGGCTGCTGTGACTACGTGGTTCTACGTAGTCGGACAGCTCCAGGCTCGAATCCCGTGGGACTTGACCTTGATGGCATCCGCCTGCGGGGACACGAGTCCCTCGACGCGCGTGCCGTAACCGGCGCCCATAAAGGCACCGGCAGCCGGGGTGGCCCAGGTCGGGCTGGACAGCTCGGGGTGGCCGCACGCGGACATGGCGATGCCATTGATCGGCGTCTGAATCATGTTGAGCTTCATCGGGGCCACCTCCTTCGGGGCTGTCGGGCACGCCTCAACGGCGCGCGGCTTTACTTGATGAAAGAACAGTAACCGGCCGGGCAGGTCTGCCGCAAACGATTAAACCGGTTGATTTCGAGGAATTTCTTTGAAGGGTTTTCAGGCGTCCGCGGCGATCACATCAAGGACTTCCGAGCCGTACGTCTCCACCTTGCTGCGGCCGATGCCGGCGATGCGCTGCAGATCCTGGAGGGTGCCCGGCTTCTGCTCGGCGATCTGCTCCAGGGTCGCGTCGGTGAAGACCACGAACGCCGGCTTGCGGATCGCCTCGGCGGTCTCCTTGCGCCACTGCTTCAGCCGGCCGTAGAGCTCCTCGTCGTAAGGCGCGTCGCAGCCCTCGTGACGCCCCGTCCGCTTCTCGGCCGCCGAGCCGAGCGGCCCGCCGCAGGCGTTGCACATCCGCGCCTTCCCGGAGCCGGGGCGCCGCGTCGGCACCGCGGACCGAGTCGGCCGCAACGGGTCGAGGAACCGCGACGGCCTGCGCCGCGCGGCCTGGCCCGGCTGGCGCGCCAGCGACCAGGACAGGGTCAGGTCCACCCGCGCCCGGGTGAGGCCGACGTAGAGCAGCCGCCGCTCCTCCTCGATCTCGGCCGGGGTCGGCTCCTCGCCACGGAGGATGAACGGCATCGTGCCGTCCTGGAGGCCGACCAGGAACACCGAGTCCCACTCCAGGCCCTTGGCGGCGTGGAAGGTCGCCAAGGTCACTCCCGACGGGACCGGTGCGTGCTGTTCGGCCGCACGGCGGTCGAGCTCGGCGACGAGTCCGGCCAGGTCGCCGCCGGCGGCGGAGAAGGTGCGCGCCTGGTCGATCAGCGCCTGCCACGACTCCCAGCGGTCGCGGGTCTGTCCCCGCCCCTCGGGCGGCTCGGAGGTCCAGCCCATCCCGGCCAGGATCCCGTGGACCGACTCCAGCAGCTCGTCACCGATCACCGCACCCTGGCCGCCTCGCGCCGCACCGCGGATCCGGGTCACCGCCTCGCGGACCTCGGGCCGGTCGAAGAATCTGGCGGCGCCGCGCAGGACGTACGGGATCCGGCGCGCGGTGAGCGCGTCCTCGTAGGCCTCCGACTGGGCGTTGATCCGGAACAGGATCGCCATCTCGTTGTAGGGCTTGCCGGACTGGTGCAGACGCAGGATCTCGGCGGCGACGCCCTCCGCCTCGGCGACCTCGTCGGGCTGCTCGACGTGCTCGACGGCCGGCCCGGAGTCGCGCTGCGCCTGCAGCTGGACACCGGCGCTCGGCGTACCTTCCAGGATCTTGTTGGCGGCCTTCACGACCTGCGGCGAGGAGCGGTAGTTGCGGACCAGCTCGACCGAGGTGGCGCCGGGGTGCTTCTTGGGGAAGTCACGCAGGTAGGCGGCGTCGGCGCCGGCGAAGGTGTAGATCGTCTGCGCCGGGTCGCCGACGACGCAGAGCTCGCTGCGCCCGCCCAGCCACAGGTCGAGCAGCGCCGACTGCAGCGGCGAGACGTCCTGGAACTCGTCGACGGTGAACCACTTGTACTGCCGCCTGACCTGCGCCGCGACACGCTCGTCGTGCTCCAGGAGGCCGGCGGTCAGGAGCAGTACGTCCTCCATGTCCATGCGCGCCTGGGTGCGCTTGACGTCCTCGTAGGCCGCATAGATGTGTCCGACCATCGCCGGCGTCAGCCCGCCGACCTCCCGGCCCCGGGCCTCGGCCGACTTGGGGTAGTCGTCGGGGTGGACGTTGGAGACCTTCGACCACTCGATCTCCGAGGCCAGGTCGCGCGCCTGGGCCTGGTCGACGTTGATCCGCTGGCGCTGGGCGGCCGCGCGGATGAGTGGGATCTTCGACTCGGTCAGGTTGGGCAGCTCGGTGCCGTAGACCTTCGGCCAGAAGAACCGCAGCTGGCGCAGGGCCGCGGAGTGGAAGGTGCGCGCCTGGACCGCGCCGGCGCCCATCGCCCTCAGCCGCTGCCGCATCTCCCCCGCCGCCCGGGTGGTGAAGGTGACCGCGAGGACCTCGGGGGGCGCGTAGACGCCGGTGGCGACGCCGTAGGCGATCCGGTGGGTGATCGCCCGGGTCTTGCCGGTCCCCGCACCCGCCAGAACCCGGACCGGACCCCGCAGTGCCTCCGCCACCCGGCGTTGCTCAGGGTCGAGGGCGGCGAGGAGGGACTCGGGGGTCATGGGCGGGAAGAACTCCTCGGGGTGGGAACGTTATGCCTTGCAGGCCAAGACTATTGGCTCGCACCGACAGTTCTGATGAGGAGAGCCCCCGATGAGCAGCTTCACGATGTACACCACACCCTGGTGTGGATACTGCCAGCGACTCAAGGGTCAGCTCGGCCGTGAAGACATCACCTTCGACGAGGTCGACATCGAGCAGGTCCCGGAGGCCGCGCAGATCGTCGAGCAGGTCAACGGCGGCAACCAGACCGTCCCGACCCTCGTCTACCCTGACGGCACCGCGATGACCAACCCGTCGATCGCCCAGGTCAAGGCGAAGCTCGCCGAGCTGGTCTGACGCCGGTCACCACGAGCCGGGCAGCTCCCCGCCGTACCACTCCTCGACCAGCGAGCGGCTGATCGAGATGCCGCTGGGCAGCTTGATCTCACCGCTCTCCGCGACCGCTGCGAGCTCCGCGCGGGTGAACCAGCGCGCCTCGCGGATCTCGTCCTCGTCGACCGTGATCTCGGTCGACGAGGCACGCGCGAAGAAGCCGAGCATCAGGCTGGCCGGCAGCGGCCAGGGCTGGTTGCCGAAGTAGTCGACCTGCCCGACACGTACGCCGACCTCCTCGGCAACCTCGCGACGGACCGCGTCCTCGAGCGACTCCCCCGGCTCGACGAAGCCGGCGAGGGTGGAGAAGTTGGGCGCCGGCCAGCGAGTGTGGTTGCCGAGCAGGCAACGCTCCTCGTCGCTCCCGGGCTCCCCCGACGTCACCAGCATGATCACCGCCGGGTCGGTACGCGGGAAGGTCACGTGTCCCTCCGCGCAGGCCAGCTCGTGACCGGCCGCGCGCGGTTCGAGGGCGCGGCCGCACCGGGAGCAGAACCGGGTCGCCCGGTGCCACTCGGCCAGTCCGATCGCGTGCATCAGGAAGCTCGCCTCGGTCGTGTCGGCGAGCAGCGCGGGGAAGAGCCCGCGCAGATCACGCCACGTCTCGCCGGCCTCCTCGCGACCGGTGAGCACCGCGAACCGGGCACCTTCGGCGGTGTCGCCGAGGAGCAGCCGGATGCCCTCCGGCGAATCCGCCGGCGTACGCCACCTCACCCCGGTCCTGCCTGACGGCTCGACCCTGTTGCCGGCGACCACGAGGACCCTCGTGGTCTCGTCCGACCAAGCCTTGTCGACCCAGCCGTCGTCGGCGCGCAGGTGGCCGGAGCGGTCGTGGGGATCCTGAATGATTCGCAGATGGATGGGCAGCTTCGGGGAGTCCACCCGTCAGAGCCTATGAGGTGGGTATAAGTTCCGCGGCGTGGATCGGTTCTGGCGTATCGCCGCTGTCGTCTCCGTCGTGGTCGCTCTGGCGATCAACGTCTACATCGCCTGGGGTTCCAGCCTCTCGTTCATGTACGACGAGATCGGCACCGTCATCCATGGACGGACCGTCCTCGGGCTCGACTCGCCGCAGCTGAACACCCCCGGCTACTACCCCGGGTGGGGCGTGCTGCTGGCGCCGTTGTGGCTGGTCACGTCCAACGTCTTCACGTTCTACCAGCTGGCGATCGTCGTCGGTCTGGTGATCAGCATGGTCACGATCTGGCCGCTGGCTCGGGTCGCGGTGCGGCTCAGCGGGGTCACACCGGCGCAGGGTGTGGTCGCCGGCGCCATCGTGATGGCCCTGCCGCCGCGCGCGATCCAGGCCGACTACATCCTCTCCGAGCGGCTGGTCACGCTGCTCGTCGTCCTGGCGACCCTGGTCGCGTTCCAACTCTGGGAGAAACCGACCTACCGCGGCGTACTCCTGCTCAGCCTGCTCACCGGGCTCGCGCTCTTCTCCCATGCCCGGATGCAGGTCTTCGTCGCGGCGGTCGCGCTGTGGTTGATCTTCTTTCTTGTACGCAGGTGGCAGATCGCCCTCGTCGGACTGGTCGCCACCGGCGTGCTCGCAGTCGTCGCCAACAAGGCCGCGCTCTGGTTCCACGCGCAGCTGGTGCCGTGGAAGTTCATCCAGGCGCAGGGCTTCTTCGAGAAGGTCACCCAGGCCAACCCGCGGTACTGGGTCGACACCTTCGCCGGCGAGGCCTGGACGCAGATGATCGGCAGCTTCGGCCTCGTGGTCGTCGGCCTAGTCGTGGTGACCGCGCTGTTCTGGAAGGAACTCCGCTCGCGCCAGGTGGGGCAGGCCGGGTTCGTGCTGATCGCGGCCGGGTCGATGTACGTCCTCAGTTGCTTGAACTGGGGCAACGAGTACTCGCTGTTCACCATGGAGTGGCGCCGCTTCGACTACTGGATCTACGGCCGCTACATCGACCCGGTCTTCGCGGTGCTCGTGCTGGCCGGGGTGTGCGCGGCGATCCAGGCCGTACGCTCCCGGGCGGTCCTCGTCTGGACCTGGGTGATCGTCGCCGGGATCTCGCTGGTGACCATCCTCGTGGTCGCCCCCGACGCACCCACCTGGGCCTACACCACTCCGGCGCACATCCCCGGCGCGATCCCGTGGTGGTGGGCGCTTCCGGACGGAGAGTTCCCGCAGCCGGGGCCGATTCCGTCGTTCACCAACGACAACCGCTTCTGGCTGATCGCGACCCTGTGCGCCCTGGTGCCGCTGGCGATCTGGACGCTCCTAGCCGTGCTCTCCCGGCTCAGCCCTCGGATCTCTGTTCGGGTGCGCTCGGTCGTCGTCACCGCGCTCGTCCTCGTCGTGGGCACCGCCGGATCTGCCGTCGCCGACGTGGCCTCCGACAAGTTCCACGACCGCTTCGACCACGCCACCCCGGTCGTCGACGACCTGCGCTCGATCCTCGCCGAGCACCCCGACGCGGTCGTCGCCTACGACGACAACTGCCCCCGCCGCCCCTCGGCCATGAACTCCGAGCGCAACTGGCTGATGTGGTGGATGCTGCCCACCATCGTCGAGCGCGAGTGGGAGTGGGGCGACGACATCGTCTTCTCCTGCCCCTCCGGCGAGCCGGCGTTCGTCACCGGCGCGGTGATGCTGCGCGAGCGCCCGTTCCCGTATGCCACCGTCTGGATCCTTCCTGGCGATCTGCTCGACTCGTTGCGTGAGTCGGGTGAGTTGCCGGAGGTTGCGCGGACGGTGAAGTAGCTTCGGGCTGCTCGCCTGGTCGGTTCAGTTGGTCTCGGTCTGGCGTTTGGATGGGACCGATTTCTGTGGCTGGGCTGGGCCGCCGACCCGTTCTTGGAGGGTCTTCTCGATCTGGACCGGCGTCAAGGACGCCCTTCGGGCGCCGGCTTCGCCGGCCGCTTCGCGGTCCTGGACTCCGGACCAGATCGAGAAAAGATTTGGCTGGCTATCGGGGCGGCGGCCCGGGTGTGGCCACGGCACACTCACCCACGGAAGGTGACCGCTCCACGCCTGCGCCAGGCATGGGGTCTCCGGGGTGAAAGAAAAATTTCTTTCACCCCGCCAACCCCTCCCCAGCCGAGACAGCATCTGGAGGCGAACGAAAATTCGTTCGCCTCCCACCCCTGCCCGGCTGACCGGGACGAAACACCAACCAGAATCCCCAAGCCCGTGCCCAACCCAAACCCCCGCGCCAAACCCCTGCCGCCGACCCGATAGCCAGCCAAAATTCTCGGCGACGACCGGTGTCAAGGATCGCCGCAGGCGACCGGCGCAGCCGGCGGCCGAAGGCCGTCCTTTACTCCGGGCGACGCCGAGAACACCCTCCCCGAAAGGGTCGGCGGCAAACCCCAACCACAAATAACGGCACCCAAACGCGCACCGAAAAGAAGGCGCTACCGATCCCCGCCCACGATCCGCTCCAACTCCTCCCGACCAGGAAGAGCAGAAGGCTCGACAAGCCGACCAGACCGTACGTAATAGAACGCAGCCCGAACCCGCGACAACGGCACCCCCATCAGCTCAGCCCACCCAAGCCGATAGAGGGCCAGCTGGAGCGGGTCGGCGTTCTGGGTCTGGTTGGTCTTCCAGTCGATGATCAGGAAGCTCCCGTCGGGCTCCTGATAGACGGCGTCGATCCGGCCGCGTACGACTTGGCCTGCCAGGACGATCGCGAAGGCTGCCTCGACCCGGTACGGCGGACGGTCGGCGAACGGGCCCTGTTCGAAGGCGGCGATGACCTCCTCGAGACCGGACTCGTCCTCGATGCCGTGGTCGGCGCGACCGGGCAGGTCGTCGGGGTCGAAGAGGTCCTGCTGGCCGAAGCGGGCCTCGACCCAGGCGTGGAACCGGGTGCCGAAGCGGGCCTGAGAGGACGGCTTGCGGGGCATCGGGCGGACCAGGTCGGCGGCGAAGCCGAGCGGGTCGTCGCGCAGCTTCGACATGGCGGTGGCCGACAGCGACGAGGGCAGCGGTACGACCACCTCTGGAGCGCGCTCGCGCTCCGCCTCGGTGAGCAGCCGCTCGATCTCCTCGTCCCACTGGTTCACCGTCTCGAGCAGGGTGAGGTCATCGAGATCGTCGGGCCCCGGGCCCACCTCCCGGACCAGCCTCGCCGCCTCCAGACGGCGCTCCACCTCGGGGGTGTGGTGGTTGATCGGCCAGGGCAGGTCGACCTCCTGCGCGGCGTAGGGACTCTCCTCCTCGCCCTTCACGACGACCTCGGCCCACCGGTCGGGCTTGGCTCCCCACTGGAGCAGCGCCTCGCGGGTCTTCTCCACATAGACCGACGGCCCACGCCCCTCCTTCAGCGATGGTGACCAGCGCCAGCACGAGACGAACTGGATGTGGCGGGCGCGGGTCCAGGCGACGTACGCCAGCCGGAGCTCCTCGACGCGCTCGTGCTCCTTGCGCTCTGCGAGGAGCTCGTCGATCGAGTCGGCGTCATGGCCCTGGAGCTGCGGCAGATCGGCGCGGTCGCCGCGGAGCGCGGCGGGCATGACCGAGGGGACGGTCAGCCACGACGAGCGCGTCTGGCCGGTGGGGAACTTCTTGTGGGTGACTCCGACCAGGAAGACGACGTCCCACTCCAGCCCCTTGGCTCGGTGGACGGTGAGCAGCTTGACCGAGTCGGCCTCCGAGGGCGTGGCGACATCGAGACCCTGGCCGTATTCGTCCTCCGCCTCCAGGTAGGCCAGCAGCGCCGCGAGGGTGACCTGGCCGTCGAGACCCTCGAAGTCGGCGACCGCCTGGACGAAGAGGTCGAGGTTGTCGCGCCTGGCCGAGGCTGCCGGCGAGACCGAGGCGGCCAGCTCGACGTCGATGCCGGTGACGTCGATGATCCGCCGGACCAGGTCGAGGAGTGGCTCGTTGACCGCGCGGCGCAGCCCGCGGAGCTCATCGGCGAGGAGCTTGAACCGCTCCCTGGCCTGCAGCGAGTAGTCGTAGTCGGAGGGGTCGCCGGGATCCTCCAGGGCGTCGTTGAGCGAGGGGATCTCGGTGGGGTCGGTGCCCTCGACCGCCGCCTCCAGCTGCCGCTCGATGTCGGCGAACTCCTCCGCGCCGCCGATGACGCCGGCCAGGTCGCGGGAGCGCCGGCCCAGGATGGCCAGGTCGCGCGGCCCGATTGCCCAGCGCGGACCGGCGAGCAGCGTGAGCAGCGCAGCGTTGGCGGTGACGTCGTGGAGCAACTCCATGGTGGCCACGACCTCGGCCACCTCGGGCAGCCGGAGAAGCCCCTTCAGGCCGACGATCTCGACCGGGATCTCGCGAGCGGTAAGGGCGTCGAAGACCGCTGCCGCCTGCGAGTTGTCCCTGGTCAGGACGCCGATCTCCTTCCACTCCCCGACCGCCTCATGGGCCTCGATCACCTTGTCGGCGAGCCAGAGCAGCTCATCGTCGTACGTCTCGTGGACATGCACCTGAACCTCACCGACGCGCGCGCCATCGGCGGCGACCAGGCGCTCCTTCTCGCGGCCCTCGTAGAGCTGGGCGGCCAGATGGTTGGCGGTGTCGAGGATGCGCGCGTCGGAGCGGCGGTTGACGGTCAGGGAGTAGGCGGGGCGGCGTCCGTCCTTCGTCGGGAAGTCGCGGCCGAACTCGAGGATGTTGCTCACCGAGGCGCCGCGCCAGCCGTAGATCGCCTGGTTGGGGTCGCCGACGGCGGTGACGGGATGTCCGTCGCCGAAGAGGCGGGCGAGCATCTGTGCCTGGGCGACCGAGGTGTCCTGGTATTCGTCGAGCAGCACGACCTTGAACTTCCCGCGCTCGATCTCACCGACCTCGGGCGTCTCCATGGCCAGTCGGGCGGCCAGCGCGATCTGGTCGGAGAAGTCCATCAGCCCGAGCCGGTCCTTGAGCCGCCGGTAGCCGTCGACCAGGTCGAGCAGCTCATAGCGCTTGTCGATCGCGTCGATCGCCTTCTCGACCTTGGTCAGCTTGGTCTTGACCCGTTTCCCGTCGGCCAGCTGGGCGTTGAGGTCGGCCACCTCCAGCGCGAACAGCGACCGCTCGTTGCGGTCGTAGGCCCGCAGCGTGGCGGGGTCGACGAGGTGCTCGGAGAGCTCGGAGTCGAGCGCGAGCAGCTGCTGGACGGCCAGCTTCGGATAGTCGGTCAGTTTCTCCACGGGGTGGGTGTGCCGGGCCACGGCTCGAGCCGCGAGCTGGTAGCGGGTCGCGTCGGCGATCAGCCGGGTGTCGGGCTCGTGGCCGATCCGCAGCCCGTGCTCGGAGAGCAGGCCGGAAGCGTAGGAGTGGTAGGTCGCGACCGTCGGCTCGGTGGGCTCGTCATCCTCCTCACCGGGCCGCGGCGGACCCTCGCGCCGCTCGGGCCACAGCCCCGCCTTCTGCAGCGACTCCCGGATCCTGGTGGCCAGCTCGGCGGTCGCCTTCGTGGTGAAGGTCAGACCGAGAACCTCCCCAGGAAGTACGCGGCCGGTGGCGACCAGCCAGACGACTCGAGCGGCCATCACCGCGGTCTTGCCGGATCCGGCGCCGGCGATCACCACGGCCGGCTCCAGCGGAGCCGTGATCGCGCGGAACTGCTCCTCGCTGTAGAGCCAGTCGTGGCCCATCAGCTTGGCGAGCTCTTCGGGGGTCTCGACCTTCATCGCCGGGTTCATGACAGCACCGATCCCGAGGTCTGCGCCGGGCAGAGCGCGACGAACTGGCACCGGTCGCACTGCTTGCCTGGCCTGGCCACGAACTCCTCTGCGCGCACCGTCGCCACCGCCTTCTCCAGCTGGGTGATGATCTCGGGCGGCTCGGGTGCCTGCACCTGCACCTTCGGCAGCTCGCTCCCCGAACCCGCGGGATGGCGCAGCTGGATCAGCTCCGCTCCCCCGGAGGTCGCCCCAGGCGCGAGCTCGGACGCGGCGCCGTGCTCGACGGCCAACTGGTAGAGGCCGAGCTGGCCGTGCTCCTTGACCTCCTGCGCGGTGGGCGGATACTTCCCGGTCTTCAGGTCGACGACGACGATCCGGCCGCTCTCGTCGAGCTCCAGGCGGTCGGCATACCCGTTCAGGCGCACCGTCTCCCCGCTGGGCAGCGAGACCTTCGCGGTCAGCTGCTCCTCGAACCCGATCACGGTCCGCGCACCGGGGCGACGGTGCCAGGTCAGGAACCGCGCCAGCACGTCCTGGACCGCCTCGCGCTCGCGGGCAGCGGACCAGGGCGTACGGAACTCGAGGCGGCCCCAGACCTCGTCCACGAACGGCATCAGGTCCTCGACGGTGGCGGCGTCGAGGTCGCCGCGGGCGAGCTGCTCGGCGATCGCGTGCACGACCTTGCCGAACCCCTGGCTCGAGGAGTCGGTGACGGCCCCGCCCGCTTCGCGGGCCAGGAACCACTGCGCGGGGCAGGTCAGGATCGCTTCCAGCGCCGACGCGCTCAGCGTGATCGGACGGTCTTCGGGACGCACCGCGGCCGAGGCGTACGTCGGGGCCCGCAGCCCCCACCAGGTCGACGGGTCGGCCGCGAGCGCGATCCGCTTGCCGCGCACCTCGGTGGCGGCCAGCTTCTGCAGCCTTCTCGCGGCCGCCTCGCGCAGCGCGTCGGGCTGGGCCGGATCCGCGGCGGTGCGGCGCAGCTCGGCGACCAGACCGGCCAGCGACAGCGGTCGCGTCGGCCGGCCGACGCGGTGACGGATCTGGTCCTCGCGCAGGCCGAGCTCGTTGATGAACCGCGAGGGCTGGTCACCGTCGTCGTCGGGCGACTTCACCGCGGTCACGACCAGCCGGGACCGGGCGCGGGTGGCGGCGACGTAGAAGAGCCTGCGCTCCTCGGCGAGCATCGCCGAGCGGGTCAGTGGCGGCAGCAGCCCGCCGTGACGGCCGTCCGGCAGCGCCGGGGCGATCCGGTCGGGGCCGAGGAGCGAGTCGCGCCGGCGTAGGTCGGGCCAGGCGCCCTCCTGGACGTGGGCGACGACCACGAGACCCCACTCCAGCCCCTTGGAGCGGTGGGCGGTGAGCAGCCGCACCGCCGAGCCGCGCACCCCCTTGTCGGCCAGGGTGTCGGCCGGGATCTCCTGGGCGCGGAGCGTGGCCAGGAACGTCTCCACCGAGGTGAACTCCTGGCGGCCCTCGATCTTGGCGGCGGTGTCGAAGAGCGCCACGACGGCGTCCAGGTCACGGTGGGCCAGCCGGGCCGCCGCACCCCCCGACTCGACCTGCGCCCGCAGCCGCTGCCCCCACTCGGCACCGTCCCACAGCGTCCACAGCACCTGCTCCGCGCCGGCGCCCTCCTTGAGCGCGGCCCGAGCTTCGGCGAGAAGGGCCGCGAGCCGGCGTACCCGCCCCAGCACCCTTTCCTCGCCCCCGCTGGTCGAGCCGGATTCGTGAGGTACGAACGAATCCGTGTCGAGACCAACACGCTCCGCTTCGGCGCTCGATGGGACCGTGTTGGTCTCGACACGCTCGCTGGCGCTCGCGGCTCGACCAGCGGCGGCGACCAGCAGCGACGGATCGAGCACGGCGCGACGTACGAGATCGTGTGCGGCGACGTCGGGAAACCGTGCCCGCAGGGTGCGGGTGAGGGCGCGGACGTCGGTGGCGTCGAGGCCGCCGAGAGGACCGGTGAGCAGCTCCTCGCAGCGATCGGGGCGTACGTAGCGCTCGTCGAGGTCCGACTCGACATCGGCGTCGACGACGATCCCGAGCGCGTCGAGGAGGACCGCGGCAGCGGGCTCGCGGACCAGCGGGGTCTCGTCGGCGGCGACCTCGACCGGTACGCCGGCGGCGGTCAGCGACCGGCGCAGCTGCGGGATCGAGGTGCGGCCCGAGCGCACCAGGACGGCCATTTCGGACCAGTCGATGCCGTCCTCGAGATGCGCGCGCCGGAGCAGGTCGGCGATGTGCTCGGTCTCGGCGCGGTCGGTGTCGAAGGTGAGCACCTCGGCCCGGCCGGGGTCCTGGGCCAGTGGATGCGGGTTGCGGAAGGTGTCGTAGGCCGCGGCCGGGATCGAGCCGCGCACCGAGATCCCCGCCGCGATCGACCGCGACGCCCGCAGCAGCCGCGACCCGAACCGACGGGTCGTCCCCAGCGCCACCACCGGCGCGTGCCGGCGCTCCCGGGTCAGGAACTGCGAGGGGAAGTCGAGGATCCCGTTGACGTCCGCGCCCCGGAACCCGTAGATCGACTGGTCGGGGTCGCCCACCACGATCAGGTCGCGTCCGTCACCGGCCAGCGCCTGCAGCAGCGCGACCTGACTCGGGTCGGTGTCCTGGTACTCGTCCACGAACACGCAGGCGAACTCGGCCCGGAGCTCGGCCGCATGCCGCTCGGCCTCGATCACGCCGCGCATGATCAGATCGGGGTAGTCGATGGCCGACTGCGCACCGAGCACGTCGAGATACTGCTCCAGGAACCACCCGGCCGCGACGAACTCCTCGATGCCCTCCTCCCGGCCGAGCGCCACCAGCTGGTCGGGGTCGAGCCCGCGTTCGCGCGCCCGCGCGATCACGGTCTGCACCTCACGCGCGAACCCGCGGGTGCCGATCGCCATCCGGAACCGTTCCGGCCACCTCACCGACTCGGGGTGGTCGGCCAGCAGTTCCTGCAGCACCACGTCGGCCTCCGGCGCGGAGAGCAGCGTCAGCGGGGCGGCGTAGAGCTCGGCCGGTGCGTAGCGGCGCACCAGCCCGTAGGCGAAGGAGTGGAAGGTCGAGGAGACCGCCCCGGACAGCGTCCGGCCCAACCGCGCGGTCACCCGGTCGCGCAGCTGCTCGGCGGCCTTGCGGGAGAAGGTCAGCGCCAGCAGCTGGTCAGGACGTACGCCGCGGTTCTCGATCCGGTCGACCACCGCCTCCACCAGCGTGGTCGTCTTGCCGGTCCCTGGTCCGGCCAGCACGAGCAGCGGTCCGCCCGGATGCTCCACGACCGACCGCTGGTGCTCGTCGAGCACCGGCACAGCGGCAGCACTCGGCGGCGGGGCAAGGCGGTAGGCGACGCTCACAGGTCCCACCCAACCAGAGAGCACCGACACTCAGGCGTCATGCCCCAGTCGCATCCGGACAGCCACGACGTCGTCGAGATCTATCCCCTCCGCCTTCCGGACGACTACCTTCAACGGCAGCAGATAGGTGCCGTCCTTGGGGAAGAGCGCGGTGGTGAACGTGGTCGCGCCGATGGTGGCGGTGACGGCGACCTGGCCCCAGTACTCCAGACCCCGGGCGTCCTCCTTGAGGTCCTCGGCGTCCTGGACGGGCATGGGCACGTAGTAGAACGGCGCCGGCCCGCGCCACTCGATGACGGCTCCTTCGAACGCGTACTCCATCTCCTACTCCGCAATGCCCGGGGCAAGCTCGAAGTCGTCGAAGTCGAACCCTGGTGAGACCACGCAGGAGACGAGCGCGTCCTCGGCCGAGGGGACCGTACGCTGCCACACCCCCGCCGGCACGACCGCCTGCGGCACCTGGCCGGCGGCGACGTCCACCCCGACGAGCACGGTCTCCCCCTCGACCGGCGCCGAACCGGCGCCGCCGAACTGGAGCGACACGACGCCGGTGTGCGCCAGCCAGATCTCGTCCGAGGTGACGCGGTGCCACGCGGACGACTCCCCGGCCAGGAGCCGGAAGTAGATCAAGGTCGCGGTCGGACGCACCCGCCCGTCGGGCAGGGTGACGGTCTCGGCAGCAGCCCAGGTCTGCCGGAACGCCCCGCCTTCCGGATGCGGCGCGAGGTCAAGAGCGGAGGTGATGGAGTCAGCGGTCACCCGGCTCATTGTGCCGGGTCTCGTTGGCCGGGTCGTCGGGGAAGCGCGGGTCGCCGAGCAGGTACTGCCAGATCAGTCCCGGCTTCTTGTGCGGCACCGGCTTGGGACCACCGACCGAGCGGCTCTCGACCGCGTCCCAGACGGCGTCGACGGGGCGGGCCAAGCGGCGCACGACCTTGCCGGGCAGACCCGTGTGCGGCAGGTGGGGATGCGGACGCGAAGGTGCCCTCCGCTCGGCCGCGGCCATCCGCTCCGCGATCAGGAGAAGCTCGTCGTCGGAGGCTTCCTCGGCGAGGCGCGAGACCAGCTCGCCCTCCCTCTCCTCCTGGTCGATGAGCGCCTCCTCGACCTCGCCCCACAGCGTCGGCCACCCGTGGGTGGTCTCCCAGGTGGAGCCGTACTCGTGCGCCTTCACGTGGAAGAGCAGCACCTCCAGATGCCGCGCCATGGGGAGGTAGTCATGGACCAGACCTGCTCCGCCTTCGCAGTGAGCGGAGACCGCCGGCAGCAGCGCCTCGTCCACCGCGTGCAGGTGGCGGGACGTACCGGCGTTGAACTGGTCGATCGGCGGGCAGCCCCGGCGGGTCTGCTCCGGCCTGGCGATGATGCTCCGAGCGTGGGCCAGGCGCCCAGCGAGCTCGTCGTGCTTGCGTCGCAGCTCGTCCTGCAACACGGTCGTGGTGGCCATCTGCCTCACCTCGGCTGATAGGGATCCACCCTCCAGAATGCGCCCGTTCTCGCCCCCGCGCAACAGGCAAACGGGCGATCAGACGTCGGCGGGCCGCTCGTTGTAGATCCCGGCCACGTCCTGGCCGCTCAGCGCGGCGATCGCCTCCATGACCTCGTCGGTGAGGGCTCGGCGGGCCTTGCCGAGAGGTACGCCGTCGAAGCGGCCGGCCACCTGGATCGGCTGCCCGAACTCGACCGTGACCTTCGCCAGCCGCGGCAGGCTCGACCCCACCGGCTGGAGCTCCGCGGTCCCCCGCAGGCCCACCGGCACCACGGGCACGCCGGCGGTCAGCGCCAGGTGGGCCACCCCGGTGCGTCCGCGGTAGAGCCGGCCGTCGCGCGACCGGGTGCCCTCCGGGTAGATCCCGAACGCCTCACCCTTGTTGAGGACCTCCAGGGCCACCTCCAGCGAGCCGAGCGCGGCCTGCGGGTCGTCGCGGTCCACGGGCAGCATCCCCATGCCCTCGAACCACGCCCTCTGGGCAGCGCCCTTGAGCCCGGTGCCGGTGAAGTAGTCCGACTTGGCCAGGAAGTGCACCGGCCGGGGCGTGACCGACGGGATCACGATCGAGTCGGCGAAGCTGAGGTGGTTGCTGGCCAGGAGCACGCCACCGGTGCGCGGGACGTTCTCTGCCCCCGTCACCGTGGGGCGCCAGACGGCCCGTAGAAGGGGTGGCACGACGGCGTGGAGGACGCGATACATCACGTGCTCATCGTAGGCGGCAGCCACATCGCCGCGCGCAGGTCCACCGCCCCCGAGACGCGGCGCGGGGTGCCCTCCTCGAGATAGGCCTGCCGCGCCTCCTCACCGTGGGAGGCGGGGAGCGAGCCATCGGCCCGCACCACCCGCCACCACGGCATCCCCGCGCCCTCGCGCGCCATCACCGAGCCGACCTGCCGAGGCCCGCCTCCGAACTCGTCGAAGAGGGCATCGGCGATCGCGCCGTACGTCGTCACCTGCCCGCGTGGGATCTGCTCGACAAGACGCAGAACGGCTTCTACGTACGCCTCCCGGTCCGTCATGCCGGGCACATTAGCGCGGTGTCACAGGATGGGGCTGAACGGCTCCGTGCCCTGGACCAGACGCAGACCGGAGATGCCCGAGTTCGCCTGGGCGTACTTCAGCTCGAGGTCCATGTCACCGATGTTGTTGGACCCGGCGAGCGGCAGCAGGCCCAGGGTCGACAGAGCCCCGACCGCCTTGCCGTCTGCGTTCAGGAAGCCGGAGCCGGAGTCTCCGGGGATGCCGGGGGTGAGGTTGTAGAGCGGGTGCGACCAGCGGGTGCCGTTGACGCTGTCACCGAGCGAGAGGCCGATCTTCGGCGAGAGCAGGTCGACGTCGGCGCGCAGCGAGGAGTTGCCGTAGGAGTAGACCTTGTCGCCGGCCACGGTGCCGTCGGTGTCGATGCCCGTCGGACCGCCCCAGATCGGCACGCTCGGGTTGACCTTGCCGGCGTCGGCGGCGTTGACCTTGACCAGGGCGAAGTCGTTGTAGGCGCAGGTGTTCTCGTCCTTGGTGCCCGACTTCTGCATGGTCTGCCAGGAGGAATACGCCAGCTTCCCCTTCCCCAGGACGGTGCCCTCGCTCAGCAGCGAGCCGCCCTCGTTGAAGGTCACCTCGGTGCCCAGCGGGAGCGACTTGGCGGCGCAGCCGTTGGTGTCGGTGGCCTCACCGAGACCCGCACAGTGGGCGGCGTAGCCGACGTAGACGTTCGAGGCGGAGTCGGCGAAGACGAAGTTGGCGGTGCACTGGGCACCATCGGTGTACATCATCACGCCCGGGGTGATGGTGGCCGTGTCGGCAGGGGCCCAGGCGTGGGCCGGGGACGGGATCAGGGCCGGGACGAGCGCGGCGGTCAGGGTGCCGGCGGCGACGGCTGCGGCGCGGCGTACGGAACGGCGTGTGCGGAGCATGTGGGGGCCTCGGTCTGTAGGTGATGTGACTCACAAGTAACGAGCCTCGACGGCCCTGGGTTACGGGACGGCCACCACCACGGTGTTGCCCTGGAACGAGGTGCCGTCCCAGTCGTCGCACGTCACCACGACAAGCTTCGGCTCGCCGTCGGTGTCGAAGAGCCTCTTGCTGCGCTTGGCGACCTGCTCCTTGGAGAGGTCCCGCACCGACCGGACGGTGTAGTTGAACTCGTCGTTCTTGGTCCGCACGACGATCTCGTCGCCCTCGTTCACCTCGCCCAGCCGGTCGAGGATGCCGCCGCCGTTGTGCAGGGTGTGGCCGACGATCAGCACCGTGCCGTCATCCGCCCCCGGCTTCGCGCCGCCCTTCCACCAGCCCATGAGCGAGGCGTCGGCGGGCGGGGTGAGCGTGCCGTCCTCCATGGCCAGCGGCACCACGTCGGCGTGCACGTTGAGCGACTCGATCGAGACGCCGCGTACCTTGCCCTTCTTCTTCGGCACCTTCGCCAGCGCCTCGGCCGGGATCGAGGAGGTCGTCCCAGGCGGGGTCGCGTTGCTCTTCTTCGCGTCGTCGAGCTTGGTGTAGTAGTCGTAGGCGGCATAGCCGAGCACGGCCACGGCGACCACGAGGACGACCACGAAGATCTCCCCGAGGAAAGTCCTCAGGTTGGGTTGCCTGGGTCGTCGGGGAGGCTCGTGGGGGTGATAGCCGTTGCTCACTCTGCCGAGCGTGCCACAGCCTCAGCTCGTCTGCGACGGATGGCCATTCCGGCCCCTGCCCCCATCAGCAGCGCACCGACCCCGGCGAAGACATAGGACGGAGGTACGCCGCGGGTCGGGTCCGCGACGTTCGACTCCAGCCTCTCCGGGTCGATCGCAGAGCCTACGGCCGCGCCGGAGGCCGGCTCCGGGGCCTGGTCGCTCGCGTTGGCAGGGGCACCGAGAAACAGTCCGCCGGCCAGGGTGGCACCGGCGAGCGTCGCGCTGAGACGAGCGCGTGTGGACAACGTCGAATCCTCCGAGGTTCGGGCATTGATGCAACTCCGCCCCCCGCAGCTGCGATCGCAAAACTATCGGTATCTCCACGTACAGATAAAGCCAGCGGCGGCCCCAGAGGAGCCACCGCTGGCCAACAGTTCAGTAATGCTCAGACTGTGTTGATTCAGTACGAGGGCTGCGACGGGTCGATCTGGTTGACCCATGCCACCACGCCACCGCCGACGTGGACCGCGTCCGAGTAGCCGGCGCCCTTGGCGATCGCGAGCACCTCGGCGCTGCGTACGCCGCTCTTGCAGTGGAACACGAGCGGCTTGGCACCATCGCCGGTGAGCTCGGCGACCTGCGGGATCGCGTTGCCGTTGAGGAACTCGCCCTTGGGGATCAGGACGGCGCCGGGGATCTTGTTGATCTCGTACTCGTTCGGCTCGCGCACGTCGACGAGGACGAAGTCGCGGCTGCCCTCCTCGCGCTCCTTGATCATCTCGGAGAGCTGGTTGACCGAGATGGTCGAGCCGGCAGCGGCGTCGGCCGCCTCGGTGGAGATCGCACCGCAGAAGGCGTCGTAGTCGATGAGGTCGGTGACCGTCGGGTTCTCGCCGCACAGCGCGCAGTTGGGGTCCTTGCGGACCTTCAGCTTGCGGTACTCCATCTCGAGTGCGTCATAGATCATCAGCTTGCCGACCAGCGGCTCACCGATGCCGGTCAGCATCTTGATGGCCTCGTTGACCTGGATCGAGCCGATCGAGGCGCAGAGGACGCCCAGCACGCCGCCCTCGGCGCAGGAGGGGACCATGCCCGGGGGCGGGGGCTCCGGGTAGAGGCAGCGGTAGCACGGGGCGTCGTCGGTCAGGGTCGGCGCGAACACCGAAGCCTGTCCGTCGAAGCGGTAGATCGAGCCCCAGACGTACGGGATGCCCAGGAAGTACGCCGCGTCGTTGACCATGTAGCGGGTCGCGAAGTTGTCGGTGCCGTCGACGATCAGGTCGTAGCCGGTGAAGATCTCGCGCACGTTGTCGTTGTCGAGCCGCACGTCGTGCAGCACGATGTTGACGTACGGGTTGACCTCCTTGATCGCCGCGGCGGCGGATTCGGCCTTCGGCTGGCCCACCGTCGACTGCTTGTGGATGATCTGGCGCTGCAGGTTGGACTCGTCGACCTCGTCGAACTCGACGATGCCGAGGGTGCCGACGCCGGCCGCGGCCAGGTAGAGCAGGGCGGGCGAGCCGAGACCGCCGGCGCCGATGACCAGCACCTTGGCGTTCTTCAGGCGCTTCTGCCCGGCCATGCCGACGTCGGGGATGATGAGGTGGCGGCTGTAACGGCGCACCTCGTCGATCGTCAGCTCGTCAGCGGGCTCCACGAGCGGGGCTAGGGACACAACTGCTCCTCAGTTCGGGCGTACGTATGCCTACTTGAACACCGCAGGCACATCTCCATGTTCCCTCATCCGTGGACGAGACAACGACGCGTCCCGCGATCCGAGTACCAGCGGGTAGGCTGCTGGGGTGACCACGCACCAATCCGAGCTCGACCCCACTCGACCGCGAGGGGCCCGACTGCCCCGGACGGAACGACGAGCCCAGCTTCTCGACTCCGCTCTCGAGGTCTTCGTCGCCTACGGCTTCCACGCCGCCGCGATGGACGACATCGCCGAGAGGGCAGGGGTCTCGAAGCCCGTTCTCTACCAGCACTTCCCAGGCAAGCTCGATCTCTATCTCGCCTTGCTGGAGAAGTCCGCGAACGAGATCATCGACCGCTGCCGGGAGGCCCTGGCGTCGACCGACGAGAACAAGGAACGCGTGGCCCGCACCGTCGAGGTCTTCTACGACTACGTGGCCTCCGAGTCCGGCGCCTTCCGGCTCGTCTTCGAGTCCGACCTGACCAACGACCCCGCCGTACGCGAGCAGGTCGACCGGGTCACCAACGAGTGCGCCGAGGTCATCGCCGAGGTGATCGCCGAGGACACCGGCTTCGCTCCCACCGCCTCCCACCTGCTCGCCGTGGGTCTGGTCGGACAGATCCAGGTCAGCGCTCGCTACTGGCTCCACAACAACGGCGAGCTCTCCCAGGCCGACGCGGCGCGTCTCGTCGCCGGGCTCGCCTGGCGCGGCATCGGCGGCTATCCCAAGACCGACTGAATCCACTCGAAGTTCCGCTCGTAGCGCAACAGCGGGGTTCCTCACGGTCCGTGTGAGAGGATTCCGGAGCATTGATCGACCCATCGCAAGGAGGACCCGTGGAGGTCAAGATCGGCGTCCAGCAGGCCGCCCGTGAGCTCGTCGTAGAGACCGAGGAGTCCAGCGAATCGGTGGAGAAGCTCATCGCCGACGCCCTCGGCGGCGGCGCTGTGCTCGCTTTGACCGACAGCAAGGGCCGCAAGGTCATCGTCCCGACCGAGAAGCTCGCCTATATCGAGATCGGCCCGGCCAAGGTCGGCAAGGTCGGATTCGCCGGCTGAACCCACTCCGGGCTGCACTACTCAGGGATGGCCCTGATTCCGGTGACGAACTTCCGAGTTTGAGCCATGTTGTCCGTGCATTCCAGTCCCAACAGGTGCAATATCAAACGATGGGCGCATTCATGGCGCCACTCACAACCTGAAGGGAAAAGGCATGATCTCTACGATCCTCGTCACCCTCATCGGCGGCGTCATCATTGGTGCCCTCGGCAAGTTCTTCGCGCCGGGCGATAAGGACAACATTCCGTTCTGGCTGACGATTGTCTGCGGTATCGGCGGCATGCTGATCGGCAGTTTCGTCTACTGGTTCGTCTTCGGCCAGAACAACGGGCCGTTCGACGGCCATGCGGCTACGTGGGACAACGCAACCAACGGCATTGACTGGTGGCGTCACATCTGGCAGGTCGTGATCGCTGCCGTTCTGGTGGTCATCGCCTCCGGTGTCACCGGAAAGTCCAAGGCCTGAGTCTCGTCCAGGTCACTTCGAAGCGGTCCCGCCCCTGTGGGGTGGGACCGCTTCTGTTGTTGCAGCCGGCTTCACCAGTTGGGCTGCGCCGGCGGCTCCGGCGGGACCACGTCCGAGGGCCGGATGACGTAGACGATCCGCCCGGAGCGTGCCCAGGCACGGTCGAGCTCGCCGATGTCGTACGTCGCCCGCACCTCCGCGTCGCTGACGATCCTGTGGGAGGCGGGGTCGTGGACGACTGGGTCGCCAGCCTCGTCGAAGCCGGTCAGCACGAGCAGATGACCGTTGGTGACGTACCCGGCGCCGGTCAGCTCGCCGGCCTGGTGCGAGACGGCCAGCACGAGCGGGATCCCGGCCTCGAGGAACCGGGCGGCCTCGGCGAAGGAGCGGAGCCTGGTGACGTACGCGACCAGCCCCCGGGCGCCCGCATAGGCGGTGTTGAAGGCCCAGTTGCCTGCGCCACCGAAGGACTCGTCGTAGACCTCCCGGACGGTGAAGGGCACCTGCGGGTCGGGAGTCTCGTAGTCCACCCAGGCCGTCTCGGCAGGCGTCGGCCCGGCGCCCCAGAAGTCGGCGATCATCGCGGTCGAGGCAGCACTGCACCAGGACTGCCCGCCACCGTCCCAGTGCGGATAGCGGTCGCGGTGGAGCTGCTGCGAATAGGCGGGTACGCCACCCACCACCGCCCCGCGAGGCACGGCCCCCGGGGCCGGCGCTGAGCCCCGGGCATCGGCCGAGACCATCGCCCCGAGCAGGCTCGCCTGCGGCAGGCTCCCGGCGGGGCCGTGCAGGCTCAGCCGCAACGAGAACTCCGTGAACCTGCGCCCGCCCCGCCCCAGGATGGTGTCGTCGGACGCGACCGCGACCGGGTCGTCCTGACCGGCGACGGACGTGGATGTGAAGGCTGGGTCCGAGGACCAGCGAGCCAGCGTCAGCCAGCCGCTCCGCTCCCCCGTCTCGGCGACCACCTGAGCCGCGACCTCCACCCAAGTCCCGGGCGGGGTCACCACGTTCCAGGAGGCGACCAGCTCGTCGAAGCAGAACCCGGGACTGACCTCGGGAGACGTCCACACACCGGCTTCGGGGACGATCTGCGTCCCTGCCCAGCCGGTCCAGCGGATGTCAGTGCTCAAGCCCGAGCTTGCCCATTCGCTCGACGTGACGCTGGGTGAGCCGGGTGAGCATCTCGCCGATGGTGCCGAGGTCGAGACCGGGGAGGTGGCCACCGGCGATCAGCTCGCTGAGCCCCTCACGGGTGGCCGCGACCTGCTGCGCCTGGGTGATCGCCTCGCCCATGAGGCGACGGCCCCACAGCGCCAGGCGTCCGCCGATGAGGTGATCGGCCTCGATGCCGGCCCGCACCCGGTCGACGATGAAGTCGGCCCGCCCGGCGTCCTCGAGGGTGGTGACCACGAGCTTGTGGGTGTCCTCGTCGAGGAAGCCGGCGACCTCGCGGTAGAAGTCGTTGGCGAGCCCGTCACCGACGTACGCCTTGACCAGCGACTCCCACCAGTCCGCGGGCTTGGTGTGGATGTGGAACTCGTCGAACCCCTCACGCAGCGGTTCCATGGCCGCGTACGGGTCGGTGCCGAGCTCCGCCAGCCGGTCGAGGACCGGCTGGATCTTGGCGTGCTGAGCGGCCGCCATCGCGAGCAGAGCCGTCTTGTCTTCCAATGAGGGCGCCATCTTGGCGTCGTCGGTCAGCCGCTCGACAGCCGAGACCTCGCCATAGGCGACCGCCCCGAGAAGGTCGATGACGGCAGCCTTGTAAACAGGATCACCGAACGGATCCTGAGGGCCCGTGAACTCTGACGATGCAACCACGGGAGAACCCTACCGATAGAATGCCTTTTGACCGACCCAGCGCCGCTGTAATGCACTTCATATCGCGGTGGTCTGGTTCCCGTATGTGCGCGGCGTGGCACTCGCTCAAGCTCGAGACACCCGTGAGTCGCTCGCCGCATTCGATGAGACAAGCGAGTAGCGACGAATCATGACAACGTTCAAGGAGCTCGGGGTTCATCCCGAGATCTGCGCTCCCCTCGAGCGCAAAGGCATCACCACCCCCTTCGCCATCCAGGAGATGACCCTCTCGGTCGCCCTGCAGGGCACCGACCTGATCGGCCAGGCCCGCACCGGCTCCGGCAAGACGCTGGCCTTCGGCATCCCGGTGGTGCAGCGCAGCGTGTCCCCCAAGGACCGCGACTACATCGACCTTCCGCAGGGCAAGCCGCAGGCTCTGATCGTGGCTCCGACCCGCGAGCTGGCCATGCAGGTCTCGGCCGAGATCTCGCTGATCTCCGAGGACCGCGGCCTCCGCGTGCTGACCGTCTACGGCGGCGCCGGCTACGACCCCCAGCTCGACGCGCTGGAGAAGGGCGTCGACATCGTGGTCGGCACCCCCGGCCGCCTGATCGACCTGGCCAACCGGAAGGTCCTCGACCTCTCCCACGTGCACGCCCTCGTCCTCGACGAGGCCGACGAGATGCTCGACCTCGGGTTCCTGCCCGACGTGGAGAAGCTCGTCACCCTCACCCCGGAGACCCGCCAGACGCTGCTCTTCTCGGCCACCATGCCGGGTGCGATCGTGGCGCTGGCGCGCTCCTACATGCGCCACCCGATGAACATCCGCGCCGAGTCCGCGAGCGAGCGCGAGACCGTGCCCGCCACCGCGCAGTTCGTCTACCAGGCCCACGACCTCGACAAGCCCGAGATGATCGGCCGCCTGCTGCAGTGCGAGGACCACGACAAGGTCGTCGTCTTCGCCCGCACCAAGCGGCAGGCACAGCGCGTGGCCGACGACCTCGCCGAGCGCGGCTTCCCGGCTTCTCCCCTGCACGGCGACATGCAGCAGGCCGCCCGCGAGCGGGTGATGCAGAAGTTCCGTGACGGCAAGGTCGAGGTCCTGGTGGCCACCGACGTCGCCGCCCGCGGCATCGACGTCACCGGCGTCTCCCACGTGGTCAACTACACGACCCCCGACGACGAGAAGACCTACGTCCACCGCATCGGCCGCACCGGCCGCGCCGGCGCCTCCGGTGTCGCGGTCACGTTCGTCGACTGGGCCGATCTCCACAAGTGGAAGATGATCAACAAGGCTCTCGACCTTCCCTTCGACGAGCCGCAGGAGACCTACTCCTCCTCGGAGCACTTCCTCCACGACATGGGCATCCCGAAGGGCACCAAGGGCCGGATCAAGGCCGCCGCGCCCGCGAAGCCCAAGGACAAGGACTCCGACAAGGACGGCGAGAAGCGCGAGCGCGCTCCCCGCAACCGCGACCGTCAGCGCACCCGTTCGCGCGGCGGCCAGGTCGTCGACAAGTCTGCCGCTCCGGCCGCCGCCGAGTCCGCTGAGTCGACGAAGCCCGCCGACGGCGAGGCCAAGTCCGAGGGCTCCGCTCCCCGTCGCCGCCGGCGCCGCCGTTCGTCGGGCGGTTCCGCGCCCAAGGCCGACGCCTGAGCCTGCCTAAGGGATCACGACCACCTTGGTGCCGAGCCGCGCGAAGCGCCACATCGCCTTCGCGTCCGGCTCGGCCTGGCGGATGCACCCGTGCGACAGCGGGGTGCCGAGCTGGGCGCGGGTCTGCACGCGCTTGCCCTTGTCCACCGGGATGTTGTGGAAGCCGATCGCGGCGCGGGGGCCCTTGGTGAAGCGTACGAACCACTTCATCCGGCCCGAGTCGTCGATCCCCCTCGCGTGCTCGGAGCGGGAGAAGACCTTGTAGTTGCCGGGCTCGAGGTTGTCGTAGATGCTGCCTGAGACCGGATAGGTACGCCGCGTCCGGTCGGCCGCGGAGACGATCCAGACCCGCTGGCGGCTGATCGAGAAGACCGCCCGGCGACCGGTGCCGGAGTCGTCCGGAAGCACCTTCTCCGCGGCGGCGGTCCGCGCGTCGATGTGACGGTCGATCGCGGCCTCACGCTGGCTGTCGTGCGGCCAGACCGGGGTGCGGGCCCCGCCGCTGTCTGCGCCCAGCTTCATCCCGCTGTCGGCCATGCTGGGCCGGCCGTTGGCCACCGGCTCGGCGATGACCTCCATCCCGACATACAGACCGGCCGACGTCAGCAAGGACGCGGCGAAGAGCATCTTGGTGCGCCGGAGAGGCCGAGATCTCATGTGGCGCGCAGTGCGGCTCACTTCTCCATCACGCGCCCGAGTCCCCCTACGAAATCCACGTCGAACATCATCCAAACACGTATCACCGCAAGTCAACTGTCACACGACAGACAGAAACCGTGATTCCGCGTGTGAACCGACGGCCCGGCGCCTGGATCTCCCCCGCGACCGGTGGTGGCAGGATTGCCCCATGTCGAACCCCACCTCCCTGGTCACCGGCGCAACCGCCGGCATCGGACTCGCCTTCGCCCAGCAGCTCGCCGCCCGCGGACACGACCTCGTCCTCGTCGCCCGTGACGAGGAGCGCCTCAACGGCGTCGCCAAGAACCTGGCGGACGCTCACGGCATCGGTGTCGAGGTGCTCCGCGCCGATCTGACCGACGGCGCCGATCTGGCCAAGGTCGAGGCCCGCCTGGCCGACGCCGACCACCCGGTCGACCTGCTGGTCAACAACGCCGGTCACGGCCTCAAGCACCGCTTCCTCGACAACACCGCCGACGAGGAGACCGCGATGGCGGAGGTGCTCGTCATCGCCCCGCTGCGCCTCTCCCACGCCGCGCTGGGCGCCCAGGTGGCCCGTGGTCACGGCGGCATCATCAACGTCGGCTCCGTCGCCTCCTACCTCCCCCGCGGCACCTACTCGGCCGCCAAGGCGTGGATCAACTCCTTCACGGAGTGGGCCCACAACGAGTACGCCGGCCAGGGCGTCAAGGTGATGGCCCTGCTGCCGGGGTTCACCAAGACCGAGTTCCACGAGCGCCTCGGCTCCGGCTACGACTCGGCCCCCTCCTGGATGTGGCTCGACGTCAACGACCTGGTCCGCGAGGCTCTCGACGACTACGACGCCGACAAGACCTTCTCGATCCCGAGCAAGCGCTACAAGGTCCTGGCCACCATGGCGCGGGTGGTCCCGTCCGGCGTACTACAGAAGTTCCAGTCGCTGGGCCGCAAGTAGGCCGGCGCGGGTCAGGCGTTCGCGATGAAGGTCGTGACCGCGTCGGCGACCATCTGAACGGCGATCGCCGAGAGGAGCAGACCGGCGATCCTGGTGATGAGCAGGACGCCGGACTCCTTGAGGACCTTGAGGATCGGGACGGAGAAGATCATCCCGAGGAGCAGGGTGAGGTGCACGACGACGAGGCCGAGGCCGAGGCCGAAGCCGTCCGCGACGGAGTCGACGTCCTGGGTGAAGACCATCGTGGCGACGATCGCACCCGGGCCGGCGAGAAGCGGGGTGCCGAGCGGCACCATCGCCACGTTGGCGCCGGCCGCGGCCACCGGGTCGTCGAAGTTGTCGGTGAGCAGCTCGAGGGCGACCAGCAGCAGAAGCAGGCCTCCGGCGCACTGCAGCGCCTCGAGGGAGATGTGCAGGTAGTGCAGGATCGCCTGTCCGAACAGCGCGAAGATCGTGATCACCAGGAAGGAGACGGCGACCGCGAGGACCGCCGCACGACGCTGCTTGCCCGGTGACTGACCGGCGGTCAGCGAGAGGAAGACCGGGATCGTTCCGACCGGGTCCATGATCACGAAGAGCGTCACGAACGTGGAGACGAAGATCTCGGTCAACGTACGACCTCGGGCGTGGCTCGTCCAGAGGCGGCCGCGGCTGCGGCGGCGCGCTCCAGGAGCCGCTCGTACTCAGCGGGTGCAGTGGTGTTCACTCCCAGATGGTGACCCACCTTCCCGGTGCCGTGGTAATCGCTGGATCCGGTCACCACGAGGTCGAGGTTGCGGGCGATCACCCGCAGCTTCTCGCGCACTTCCGGGCTGTGATCCTGGTGGTCGACCTCGAGCCCGGACAGGCCCGCGTCGACCAGTGCGGAGAGGGCTGCCTCGTCGGGCTGCTCGCGTCCGGACCGGCCCCAGGGATGGGCGATCACGGTGACTCCCCCGGCAGCGGCGACGGTGCGGATCATCGGCTCGAGCGGGGCCGCGTAACGGCTGACGTTCGCCGGTTTGCCGGCCCCGAGGTAGCGGTTGAACGCCTCGTCACGACTGCGTACGTATCCCTTCGCGACGAGCGCGTCGGCCAGGTGCGGGCGCCCGGAGGCGGCGGCATCACCGGAGACGGCGGCGACGTCCTCGAGCGACACCTCGATGCCGAGACGCGCCAGCCGGGCCAGCATCAGCGGCAGCCGTCCGTCCCGGCCGGCCAGAATTCGGGCGAGCTCGGCAACCAGCGTCGGGTGGGTCCGGTCGGGCAGGTAAGCCAGCAGGTGCACGCTGTGGCCGACGTAGTCGGTGCTGATCTCCATGCCCCGCACCAGCTCGATCCCGGCCTCGGTGGCAGCGGCTGCCGCCTCGTCCCAGCTGGCGGCAGTGTCGTGGTCGGTGATCGCGACCACATCGAGCTCCGCGGCCTTCGCCGCCCGGACCAGCTCGGTGGGCGAATCGGTCCCGTCGCTCACCCGCGAGTGAGTATGGAGGTCGATGCGCACCCGCCCATCCTAGGGCGAGTTCCACCAAGATCCACCGGGCCCACCGAAGGGCAGCTCGACCATCTGTACGCCCAGGTCCCGGACCTGGCGCAGGTGCCAGCCGTCCTGGAGCATCAGCATCGCCGTGGCCGGGCGGAAGACCAGCCACAGCCAGCGGCCGGCGGCCTCGCCGACGACCACGGACCGTTCCCACTCCTCGGCGCCGTTGGTCCACTGGGTGACCGGCCACAGCGGCACCAGCTGCCGCTGCCCGGCGACCCGGACCCTCGTCGTGGGCGGGCCGGCACAGGCGTCGATGCCCGGGTCCGGTCCTTCCGTACGCGCGCACCGCGCCCCCAGCCCGACGCCGGCCTCCTCGGTGACGACGGTCATCTCGACCGGTCCGTCGTCGGGGGTCACACCCGTCAGCGTGAGCAGCGTCGCCGCACCCTTGTTCTCGTCGCCGACCACGGCGAGGTCGGCGACCGACCAGCCCGACTCGACCGGCCAGGGAACGTAGGTGGGCACCTCACCGGCCAGCGAGAGGACCTGCACCAGGTCCTCGTAGGAGGCCGCATCGGAACGCCACACCGGGGTCACGACACCATGCTCGGGACACGACTTGCTGCCGCCGGCACCGATGCTCGCCACCGGCGTCGCGCAGCGTGGACAGCCAACCGCAAGAGCCACCCCACAACGGTGACCCGTGCCATCCGTCTGGTCAAGCGTCGGACGTGACTATGTGTTCCAGTGCTTGACGACCGGCTGCCCATGGTGGGCGTCGAGCATCGAGACGGTCGCGGTGTCGAGCCGGAAGAGACGGCCCTCGGTGACCGGGAGTCCCAGCCACACCGCGGCCAGGGCGCACAGCGCGTGTCCGTGGGAGAAGACCAGGGTGTCGCCGTCGCGCTCGCGGGCGGCCGAGACGACCCGGCCCAGCCTCTCCTGGACGGCGGCCGCGGGCTCTCCGCCGGGCGTCTTTCCGGTCCACAGGCTCCAGCCGGGGTCGGTGCGGTGGATCTCGTCGGTGGTGATGCCCTCGTAGTCGCCGTAGTCCCACTCGACCAGGTCGTCGGTGACGACCGCGTCGGGGAAGCCCGCGAGCTCAGCCGTACGCAGCGCCCGCTGTCGCGGGGAGGTCAGCACCGCGGCGTACTTCTGGTCCTGAAGGCGTGACGCGAGCACCTTGGCGGCCTCCTCCCCCTCGGGCAGGAGGGGAAGGTCGGTGTGGGAGGTGTGCCGGCCGTTGAGGGACCACTCGGTGGTGCCGTGCCTGACGAGGTAGAGGGCCATGCCCCCATCCAACCAGCCGTCGGCCCGGCCGCTGTCTCACGCCCGAGTGATGAACCGATTGACCTCGCGAACGAGTAGGTTGGGCGCCAGATCGGCAGCAGTCGAGAGCGCTCTGGCCGGGAACCCTACGGTCGTATGCACCTTCGGCACTCGCCCGCGCAGCCCCTTGCGCGGCTGCGCCATCTCCCAGACCTGGTCGGCGACGTCCTCGACGGTCAGCCGGATGCCCAGGGTCTCGTGGGAGGAGGCGGCGTTGCCTTCGAGCAGGGCGGTCTTCACCCACAGCGGCCAGACCGCCTGCACCCGGATGCCCTCCTTGCGCCACTCCAGCTCCAGCGCCTCGGTGAGCCCGCGCACGGCGTACTTCGACGCGCTGTAGGAGGCGATCTCCGGCTGCCCGTAGATCGCGCTCGCGCTGCAGACGTTGATGACGCCCGAGCCAGGGGTGGCGCGGAGATACGGGTAGGCGGTGTGGCAGCCGTTGATCACGCCGTTGACGTTGATCTCGATGGTCTGGTGGTGCTGGGCCAGGTCGACCTCGGCCAGGCGACCGGCACGCAGGATGCCGGCGTTGTTGACCAGCAGGTCGAGGCGACCGCCGGCGGCGGTTGCGAACTCCTCCAGCGCCGCGTTCCAGGACGCCGGATCGGTGACGTCGAGCGTGCCGCCGATGGCCGAGTCGGAGCCGAGGAGAGCCGCGACGTCGCGGGCCAGGTCGGCGTCGATGTCGTAGATCCCGACGAACCAGCCCTGTGCCGCGAACTTCTCGACGATCGCCTTGCCGATCCCCTGGGCCGAGCCGGAGACGAAGAGAGCCTTCTTACGTGTCGAAGCGGAGCCCGAGACGGTGTTGGCAGTCATGACGTGGTCCTTACGCAGGGATGAGCGCCCAGTAGTCGAGGTCGAGCAGCACCCCGGGGGCGTACTTGCCGCCCTCGCCGCGCAGGGTCATCGACTCGTCGCGGCCCTTGGTGGCGACCAGGCGCAAGCGGAGGGCGCCGACACCGGGAGCGTCGGTCTCCACCCGGTCGAGCACCTCGGACCAGGCGTAGACGGTGTCGCCCGCGAAGGCCGGAGAGGTGTGGGCACCGGCGTTGATCGCGGCGACGAGCTGGGCGTTGGCGAGGCCGTTGAACGACAGCGCACGGGCCAGCGAGATGATGTGGCCGCCGTAGACGAGGTTGCGGCCGTCGGGCCGCGCCTCGACGTTGAAGTGCACCTTCGCGGTGTTCTGCCACAGGCGCGTGGCCTGCTGGTGCTCGGACTCGGTGAGGGTGACCCCGTCGACGTGGTCGATCTTCTCGCCGACCTCGTAGTCGGCCAGCCGGTGCGGCTCACCGGCGGCGGTGAAGTCGTAGGAGGAGAAGTCCAGGCCCTTGGGCACGATCAGGTTCTTCGCGTCGACGGCCGCGGCCAGCTCCGGGATCACGGTCTCGGGAGCGGCGGCGTCTTGGTCCCGCTTGTGCACCATCACCCAGCGCGCCCAGTCGATGGCGACCTCGCCACGCTGGTTGGTGGCGGTCGAGCGTACGTAGACGACACCGGACTTGCCGTTGGAGTTCTGCTTGAGGCCGATGACCTCGGACTTCGTCGAGAGCGTGTCGCCCGGCACCACCGGCTGGTGGAAGCGGCACTCGGCGTAGCCGAGGTTGGCGACCGCGTTCAGCGACACGTCCGGGACGGTCTTGCCGAAGGCGATGTGGAAGCCGATCAGCTCCTCGACAGGGTGCTGCTCGAGCCCGACGGAGGCCGCGAAGGCAGCGCTCGAGGGCACCGCGAAGCGGGTCGGGTAGAGCGACCCGTACGCAGCCCGGTCGCCCTCGGTCACCGTGCGCGGCGTGGCGTGCTCGATGACCTGGCCGACCTGGAAGTCCTCGAAGAAGTTGCCGGGGTTCGTCTTGCTCATCTGCGGCCTCTCGTCGGTGAGTCTGGCGGTGCGTGGATTACCGGACGGTAACCTAGTTCAGACGATCCCGTGGAGGCGTTCCGGGATGCGTAACAGCGGCTGGTTGCGGAGGTTGTCGATGTGGCCCGGGCCGACGGCGCGGTGCACTCCTTCCTCCTCACGGACGAGCCTGGCCGGCAGGACCGAGGCCGGGTCGAACTCCTCGACGTCGGCGGTCACCGAGGCGGTCGCGGTGGTCAGCAGGCCGGCGAGATCGTCACCTGAGCGTCCCCACGAGCTGCCCTTGCCGCGACCCACCGCCTTGGCGAGCTCGTTGCGGCGGTCGGCCTGTCGGCGCAGCAGATCCAGGTCGGCGAACTTCATGTGGAGCATGAACAGCCCGGGATCGGGCACGTACGGCGCCTTGATCCCGTGGGAGGCGAGCGTCCACGCGGCCGGCACCCGCTTGACCGACGGCTTGCACATCAACGGCGCGAACTGGGCGTACGCCCGCTGCCCGACGATCGGCTTGCCGCTGACCAGCGGTCCCTCGACCGCGGTGTGGTGGACGACGTTGAGGGCGAAGGGGGCGATCACCCGCTCGGGCCGTCGGGCCAGGTAGTCGGACAGGTTGGCGTACCTCGCCGGGTCCGGGACGAGGAACTCGTCCACGTCGGTGAAGATGACCACGTCGTAGATCCCCAGGAGACCGTGGGCGACCCCGCTGGCGAGGCCCATCCGGCCGGCCTCGAAGTTACCCTTCCGGAAGCCCGGCAGGCGCTGGACCGTGCACGACAGGTCGTCGGTCGAACCGTCGGTCGAACCGTCGTCGAAGACGATCAGGTTCTCGTGACCCGCCGCTCGTCCGTAGTGGTCGACCCAGCGGGCGAGCATCTCGCCCTCGTCGCGGGCGATCGTGAGCACCGCGATCCGTGGCGGCGCGGCCGACGTGCCGCCCGCCTCCTCGGCGAGTCTGCGACGACGGCGCAGGCTCCAGCTGCTTGACAAAGAGTTCCCCCGAATATGTGTGTGTTGAGGCCCTACGTGCGGACCAGCTCCTCTCGCCGAACGGACCACTCCACGAGGTCGGCCAGGGCGGAGACGGCGCGCGCCGGGGCCTTGCGGCCCTCCCCCGGGTCGATGGCCTCACCAGGGATGGTCGGGTCGGCGAGCTTCTTGTTGAGGTCCGTACGCAGCGCCGCATAGGAAGCCACCGCGGCGTCGCGAACCTGCTTGTCGGTGACCTTGCGCGGGTCGATTCCGCGTACGTCCACAGGGGCCAGGTCATCGAGATCCCCGTGGATGGTCGCGTCCAGACCGCTCAGCTCGGCTGCCTGGTCGCGGGTGAACGATGTGGTCCAGCGCGGTGCCTGGAGCCCGATACGCGGGTCGTCGACCGTCAGCTCCGGCATCAGGCGCTTGCCGAGGACGTGCTTGCGCAGCCCCATCGCCGCCGGGTAGGCCAGGCCACGCCGGTCCAGCTCGGCGTTGAGGCCGCGCAGCACCTCGACGGTCGCGGAGCCGAGGGAGGTGTTCTTCGGAGGCGGGCTCTTCATCCCCTCGGGATCGAAGCCCATCGCCACACCGAAACGCTCCAGCAGCAGGGTCGCCGGGCTGCCCGGAGGCGGCACGGTGACCAGGTGCAGAGGCCCGGCCTGACCCCACCGCCGGGCGATGGCGACCATGTCCTGCTCGGACCAGAACCGTTTGCCGGGCCCGGAGTGACGGCGCTCGGGAGATCCCGGACGGCTCTTGTTGACCGCGGTGAGGAAGTCCGCCCAGGTCCAGTCCACGCCGTTCTGGACGAGCTCCTGCCACATCGACGGGATCTGCCGGTTGATGTCACGCAGCGAGAGCACGATCTCGGGGGTCACGCCCTTGAAGCTCCTCGCCACCCGCTCGACCGTCTCCGGCCCGACCGGCGCGAGCAGCTCGACGGAGATCAGCGCAGTGCCGTCCCACTCGTCGACCTCGGCGACCAGGCGATCCCAGGCCCCGGCGACCGAGTTCCCCTGTGGGTGCTTCCGGCGGCCCTTCACGTCGAGAACGGCCTCGATCTGGTTGCGCCAGCGCGCGCCGGGGACCAGGAACCCACGCTCCGCGAGGAGAGCCTTGTTCTTGTACAGGGCACCCTGCAGATATGTCGTCCCCGACTTCATCGCCCCGACATGGAGCACTACGCGGCGCGCCAACTCTCAATACCTCTCGACCAGACCGACCCGACACCCCCGAGGGGGCATCGTAGCGTCAGGACCCGCCGCCGCCCGCCTTCCGGCGATGCATCTTCGGTGCGCCACCGACTACCTCGGACCCGTGCGCCTTCTCCTTGGCCCCCGCGCTCTCGGCGCGTGCGTGGTCGTGGTTGTTCTTCTTCTCCAGCGCCTCGCGCATCTTGGCTTTGAGATCGTCGTTGGTCATCGCTCTCCCTAAATCTGCGTTGCTGGATCGTTGGTCGGGTAAACCCCAACCTACGACAACGACAACGACGAAACCTCAGGTTTTCCGGACGAGACCGTAGTTGTGGGCGACGAAGGTCTACTTTCGTCACCCACAACTACGGAATCGGCGTCCGTTCGTGCGGACTCGATCGAGGCGAGTCAGGCGACCTGGTGATGGGCGGGGACGTCCAGGAAGCCGGCGTCACCACCGGTGTAGTAGGTCGCCGGGTCGGCCTCGGCCAGGGGAAGCCGACGACGAAGGCGCTCGACGAGGTCCGGATTGGCGAGGTACGCCCGGCCGAAGCTCACCAGGTCGGCACCCAGGCCCAGCCAGCGGTCCGCGGAGGCCAGGTCTGTCGGCCTGGCCCCGAACGGCGCCGCGCCGCGGGTCAGCCACGAGCTCGGGTTGACGATCATGGTCCCGTCCCAGCGCTTGCGCAGGTCCAGCATGGTGGCCTCGTCGGTGGTGGCCTCGATGTGGACGTACGCCAGCCCGAGCCGGTTGAGCTCGGTGAGCAGCGCCGCATAGACCTCGGCATGATCGGGCTCGGTGACGTCCCAGA
The DNA here is from genome assembly GCF_045207335.1 of Nocardioides sp. NBC_00850. Lineage (NCBI taxonomy): Bacteria > Bacillati > Actinomycetota > Actinomycetes > Propionibacteriales > Nocardioidaceae > Nocardioides > Nocardioides sp. NBC_00850. The sequence continues at coordinate 2,060,323 of NZ_CP108845.1, read as the reverse complement.
GCCCGGCGCCGGGCGAGAGCCGGATGCCGACGCGGTCCCCGCCGACGGCGTCCACCGTCGCCGCAACCGCCTCGACGGCGAACCGGATCCGGTTGGTCACCGTGCCGCCGTAGCGGTCGGTGCGCACGTTGGCGTTGGTCGAGAGGAACTGGCTGATCAGATAGCCGTTGGCCCCGTGCAGCTCGACACCGTCGAACCCGGCGCCGACCGCACGGCGGGCGGCTTCGGCGTAGGACTTGGCCTGCTCCGCGATCTCTGCGGTCTCCAGGGCACGTGGCACCGGCGCGGGCTGGGGCCCGGTCGGGGTGAAGACGTCGGCCGCCGCGGCGACAGCTGACGGGGCCACCGGTCGGCGCCCGGAGATCGACTCGTGCGAGATCCGGCCGCCGTGCATCAACTGGGCGAAGATCCGGCCACCGTTGATATGGACCGCGTCGGTGACCTGCCGCCAGGAGGCGGCCTCTTCCTCCGTACGCAGTCCCGCGGTGTTGGGGTTCGAGGTGCCGACATGGTTGGGGGCGATCCCGTCGGAGATGAGCAGGCCGGCGGTCGCCCGCTGAGCGAAGTACGTCGCCATCGACGGCGTTGCAAGGCCGTCCGCGGTGCCTCGGGCGCGGGTCATCGGCGCCATCACGATCCGGTTCGGCAATGTCAGCGGGCCCAGGTGGTGGCGGTCGAAGAGGCTGGTCACAGGTGAGCTCCTTGGGAGTGGCAGTGGTTCGCCACGTACGCTAGAACCTGACACTGACGTCAGAGGCAAGTCTTGTGCCGGAGATCACCCCAGGAGGAGTTCGATGCGGATCGGCGAGCTCGCGCGTCGGGCAGGCGTGAGCGTCCGCTCGCTGCGCTACTACGAGGAGCAGGGGCTGCTCGTGTCCGAACGCAGCGGCAGCGGCCAGCGGCACTACCCCGAGGCGGCCGTCGACCGGGTGATCCTCCTCCAGCGGCTCTACGCGGGCGGACTCTCGAGCCGTACGATCGGCGAGGTCCTTCCCTGCGTCGACCGGCCGAGCGCCGACACCTCCGAGTCGGCCTTCGAGATGATGGTCAGCGAGCGCGACCGGCTCAGCGCGCACATCGAGGACCTGCTCCAGACCCGAGACATGCTCGACGAGCTGATCGCAACGAATCGCCGCCACAACGCGACCCTCCGGTCCGGCTCCGGCGGCTGAGCATGCCCCCGAGACAGCAGAAGTGGGCGACGAAACCACTGTCTCGTCGCCCACTTCTACAGATTCGGCGGAAGGTACGGCTGACGGATCAGGACTTGTAGTCCTTGAGGAGGCTGCGGCCGATGATCATCTTCTGGATGTCGCTGGTGCCCTCACCGATCAGCATGAACTTGACCTCGCGCATGATCCGCTCGATCTCGTACTCCTTGGAGTAGCCGTAGCCGCCGTGGATGCGGAAGGAGTCCTCCACGACCTCGTTGGCGTACTCCGAGGCGACCATCTTGGCCATCCCGGCCTCCACGTCCATCCGCTTGCCGGTGTCCTTGAGACGCGCGGCGCGGACCATCATGTTGTGGGAGACCTCGACCTTGGTGCCCATCTCGGCAAGACGGAACAAGATGGCCTGGTGCTCGGCGATCTTCTTGCCGAAGGTCTGACGCTGCTGGGAGTAGGCGATACCGAGCTCGAAGCCACGGATCGCCAGGCCGCAGGCGCGGGCGGCGACGTTGACCCGGCCGACCTCGACACCGTCCATCATCTGGAAGAAGCCCTTGCCCGGGGTACCACCGAGGATCTGGTCGGCCGAGATCTTGTGACCCTCGAAGATCATCTCGGTGGTGTCGATGCCCTTGTAGCCCATCTTGTCGATCTTGCCCGGCACCGTGATGCCCTGCGCGGTCTGACCGAAGCCGGGGGTCTTCTCCACCAGGAAGGTGGTCATGTTCTTGTAGACGCTCTCGGCGCCCTCATCGGTCTTGGTCAGCACCGCGACCAGGGTCGAGGAGCCACCGTTGGTCAGCCACATCTTCTGACCGGTGATCTCATAGGAGCCATCAGCCTGCTTGGTCGCCTTGGTCGACACCGCGGACACATCCGAGCCCAGACCGGGCTCGGACATCGAGAACGCGCCACGGACCTCACCGGTCGCCATGCGCGGCAGGTACTTCTGCTTCTGCTCCTCGGTACCGTGCTGCATCAGCATGTAGGCCACGATGAAGTGAGTATTGATAACACCGCTCACACTCATCCAGCCGCGGGCGATCTCCTCCACGCACAGCGCGTAGGTCAGCAGCGACTCACCCAGACCGCCGTACTCCTCCGGGATCATCAGACCGAAGATGCCCAGCTCCTTGAGACCCTCCACGATCTCGGTCGGATACTCATCGGCATGCTCCAGCTCCTGGGCCACCGGAATGACCTTCTCGTCCACGAACTGACGGACGGTCTTCAGGATCTCTTCCTGAATATCGGTGAGACCTTCGGTCTCGGCAAGGCGACCCATGCTCTACTCCTAATCTCGGTGGTCGGGGCCACAACGTTTCGACCCGTCGAGACCACGCTGATGTCACCGCGGCAGGTTACCAATCAGTAACCATCAATGACAGGTGACACCCGCCACACCGCGATCCTACGTCCCTCAAACCCGCCGTCCGACTGCCGAGAAGAACGGCTTGAAGAGCTTGTCGTACGACGCCTTGGTGACGCTCACGTAGCCCGACCGCTTGCCGGTGCCGGCCGAGGTGGACATCTGGGTGCTGGAGCTGAAGGCGAACGCCGGAGTGGCACCGGTCCTGCTGATCAGCAGCACGGTCGCTCGCAGGCCGGCGCGTTCGTAGCCGCTCGGGTGCCGCACGGCCCAGCTCTCCTTCTTCACGTCCTTGCCGAGGACCCGCTGCAGCGAGCGCATCTCGGCGGTCGTGGTCCGTTCCGCGGTGACGACCTGGACCCGCGCACCACGCGACTTGGCCCGCTTCAGCGCCCGGAGCACCTTGGCGTTGCTCAACGCACGGGTGGCCAGGTGGACGACCTGACCCCGTTTGGTGCTGTTGATCGACTTCAGGACCGTACGCAGCACGCTCTGCTCCTCGGCGGTGCTCAGTCCCGGGTCGGTGACCACGACCCCCGGCCCGAACCTGACCCGCGAGGAACCCTCGGTGGAGGTGACCGGCAGCGGCGAGAAGTCGACGCGGACCGCGTGGTGGTCGGACTCGAGCCCGAAGGCGCGCTGGTTGCCGGTGGCGAACCGCGCGATCCCGCGGGCCAGCACGTAGTCGATGGTCGAGGCCCGGCCGTGCGTGACCGGTGCCTGCTGGGTGACGTCGTAGCTCGGGGTCAGGTGCTGCGCGGCGAAGATGTCGCTCGGGTAGCGAGAGCCCTCGTACTGCACGTTCAGGTCGCCGCCGACCATCACCGGGCCGCGTCTGGCCAGCGCCTTGACGAGCACGTTGAGCGCGCGGGCCGAGGGACGGACCAGGTCGCCGTAGTACTTGGACTTGGGCGCGAAGTGCACCGCGACCACCGAGACGTTCCGGCCGGTCGCCCGGTTCTCGAGGGTGACCCAGTTGGCGAACCTGATGCCCCAGTGCAGCCGTTGGTCGGCCGACTTGCCGCGCTTGTTGCTGATCTGGTGGATGCCCTTCGAGGTCGCCGCCCACTCGTCGTTGTCCCAGGCCACCGCCGTCGCCGACCTGTACGCGTCGCCGCCCTCGCGCCAGACGCGATAGCGCCCCGGCTCGAGACTCGCGCTCCGGCGGCCGTTCACCTCGTTGTAGGTGATGAAGTCGGGCGAGGTGCCGACCACCTCGCGTACGTCCTTCTTGAACCTCGCCGTGCTCATGCTCGCCCTGATGTTGGCCTGGACCATCCGGTAGCGCGGTGGCGAGTACGCGACCGTCTCCAGGTCTGTCGCGACCGGAGCGGACGAGTCGTGCACGGCGACGAGAGCCCCGCCGAAGAGGCCGATGACAAGTCCCGCGGAGAGCAGGGCCTTGGCCACCCGGCCCCCGCGCGACGGGACGGGAGATTGCGTACGCATCCGTTCAGGCCCCTTTCACAGCAACGGCGACCGATCACGCTGGTCACATAGATAACTTTTGTAACACAAGCCTCACCTGGATCGCGGTTCCCTTTCCGGTGCAGTTCTGATAGCTCATCGAATTCGCCTTCCGTGCCACCGCGTGAGCGTCGAAGCGACCTGCTGGGGCCTATGTCATAACGTTGGGCCGTGAGCACCTCGCCCAACCGCGTCTACGCGGCACGCCTGGTCGGCCTTCCGATCTTCGACCCGCTCGGTGAGCAGGTCGGCAAGGTGCGAGATCTCGTGGTCACGGTCAGATCCGACGCCCGGCAGCCGCGCGTGCTGGGCCTGGTCGTCGAGGTCTTCGGGCGCCGGCGCATCTTCGTGCCGATGACCCGGGTGACCAGCATCGACGCCGGCCAGATCTACACGACCGGCCTGCTCAACATGCGCCGCTTCCAGCAGCGTTCGACCGAGACCCTGGTGATCGGCCAGATGTTCGACCGTCAGGTCACCATCCGCCCCACCGGCGTCGTCGGGACGGTCTATGACGTCGGCATGGAGCAGGCCCGCAACCGCGACTGGTTGCTCTCGCGGGTCGCCGTGCAGGAGCTCGCCAAGGGACTGCGCCGTCGCGGCCAGACGCACGTGGTCGAGTGGAACGACGCCGAGGGGCTGGCCAGCCGCTCCCCCACGCAGGCTGCGACCCACCTGGTCCAGGCGATCCACGACATGCGCCCGGCCGATGCCGCGACGATGATCCACGAGCTCCCGCCCGAGCGCCAGCGACAGGTCGTCGCCGCCCTCGACGACGAGCGCCTCGCCGAGGTGCTCGAGGAGCTGCCCGAGGACGACCAGGTCGCCATCGTGCGGGCCCTGGACTCCGAGCGTGCCGCCGACGTGCTCGAGGAGATGTCGCCCGACGACGCCGCCGACCTCATCGCCGAGCTGCCCGAGGAGACCGCCACCCTGCTGCTCGAGCTGATGCAGCCCGAGGACGCCAAGGACGTACTCCGGCTGATGTCCTACGAGGAGGACACCGCCGGCTCGATGATGACCCCCGAGCCGGTCATCGTCGGCCCCGACGCGACCATCGCCGACGCGCTCGCTCTCGTACGCAACCCCGACCTCACCCCGGCCCAGGCCGCCCTCGTCTACGTCTGTCGTCCCCCGCTGGAGACGCCGACCGGCAAGTTCCTCGGCATCGCCCATATCCAGCGGCTGCTGCGCGAGCCACCGTCCACGCTGGTCGCGGGCGCGCTCGACGAGTCCCTGGAGCCGCTGCGCCCCGAGGACAGCACCGAGCAGGTGGCGGCCCACCTGGCGACGTACAACCTGGTTGCCGCTCCCGTCGTCGACGAGAACGGCCATCTGGCCGGCGCGGTCACCGTCGACGACCTGCTCGACCACCTGCTCCCGGAGAACTGGCGCGAGAACCTCGCCCGCCAGGAGTCGGCCACCGAGCCGCGGCCGGACACCAGGCCCGACACCCGTCCCAACAAGGTGATCACGCCGGAGATGGTGCGCCGTGGCTGACACCCGCGCCGCCCGCGGCCGCCTCGACACCCCGCGCGAGCTGCGCCGCCCGCTGGTCCGGCGGCCCACCTTCCGCGCCGACGCCTTCGGCTCCTTCGCCGAGGCCTTCGCCCGCTACATGGGCACCGCCCGGTTCATCGCCTGGATGACGATGGTCGTGGTCATCTGGGTCGCCTGGAACCTCGTCGTTCCGAAGGAGTGGCGCTTCGACGAGTTCCCGTTCATCTTCCTGACCCTGGCGCTGAGCCTGCAGGCGTCGTACGCCGCGCCACTGATCCTGCTCGCGCAGAACCGCCAGGAGGACCGCGACCGCGCCATCGCCGAGCAGGACCGTCGCATCGCCTCGCAGTCCAAGGCCGACATGGAGTTCCTCGCTCGCGAGACCGCGTCGCTGCGGATGGCTCTCGGTGAGGTCGCCACCCGCGACTACCTCCGCTCCGAGCTCCGGCTGCTCCTCGAGGAGCTCGACGAGCGCGACCGTCACCGCGGTCCGATAGACCAGCCCTCGGGCGATGCTGGAGACTCCCCACGCACGACGTAGGCTTGCATACCGTGAGTAGCCCGCTTCTCGACCGTGTCAACGCAGCCCTGGCGACCGTTCAGGACCCGGAGATCAAACGTCCCATCACCGAGCTGGGGATGGTCGACTCCGTCTCGATCGACGACGCAGGTCTCGTCAGCGTCAAGGTGCTGCTGACCGTCGCCGGCTGCCCGCTCAAGGACACCATCAACCGCGACACCACCGCGGCGCTCGAGAAGGTCGACGGCGTCACCGGCGTCGACCTCGAGCTGGGTGTGATGACCAACGAGCAGCGCACCGAGATGCGCAACGGGCTCACCGGCGGCCAGGCGCAGCGGGAGATCCCCTTCGCCCAGCCGGGCTCGCTGACCAAGGTCTTCGCGATCGCGTCGGGCAAGGGCGGTGTCGGCAAGTCGTCGGTCACGGTCAACCTGGCCGTCGCGCTCGCCCAGCAGGGGCTCAAGGTCGGCATCGTCGACGCCGACATCTACGGCCACTCGGTGCCCGCGATGCTGGGCGTGGCCGACTCCCGGCCGACCCAGGTCGACGACCTGATCATGCCGGTCCCGACCGCCTCGGGCGTCTCGGTGATCTCGATCGGGATGCTCAAGCCCCGCCGCGACCAGGTCGTCGCCTGGCGCGGACCGATGCTCGACCGGGCCCTGGTCCAGATGCTCTCCGACGTCTACTGGGGCGACCTCGACGCACTGCTGCTCGACCTGCCCCCGGGCACCGGCGACGTGGCGATCTCGTTGGGCCAGCACCTGCCCAACGCCGAGATCGTCGTGGTCACCACTCCGCAGGAGGCCGCCGCCGAGGTGGCCGAGCGGGCCGGCACGATGGCCGAGATGATGCATCAGCGCGTCGTCGGCGTCGTGGAGAACATGTCCTGGCTCGTCCTTCCCGACGGCTCCAAGATGGAGGTCTTCGGCTCCGGCGGTGGCCAGCGGGTCGCCGACACCCTCTCCCAGCGCTTCGGCTCGAAGGTGCCGCTGCTCGCTCAGATCCCGCTGGAGCAGACCCTGCGTGAGGCCGGCGACGCCGGGAAGCCGATCGTCGAGTCCGACCCGACCGCCGAGTCGGCCAAGGTGCTGGCCGAGGTGGCGCGTACGATCTCGGGCCGCGGCCGTGGGCTCGCGGGCATGCAACTGGGCCTCACTCCCACCTCCAAGCTCTGAGCCTGTAGGTTCACCTCCGTGTTCGGCATCGGCTTCGCGGAGCTTGCCGTCATCGTCGTGATCGCCATCCTGGTCTTCGGGCCGGACAAGATCCCCGACATGGCACGGCAGATCGCCCGCCTCCTCCACCAGGTGCGCAACCTGGCCAACAACGCGCGAGACGATTTGCGCGGAGAGCTCGGGCCCGCCTACCAGGACCTCGAGCTGCGCGACCTCGACCCGCGTCGCATCGTCAGCAGACAGATCCAGGAAGCTCTCGCCGACATCGAGGAGGAAGAGGCGCGCGCCAAGGCGCCCAGGCCTCTTCTGGCCGGCGAGAAGCCGCCCTACGACGACCAGGCAACGTAGCCCGTCCCTTCAGTCTCCTTTGTCACAGCAGAACCTTCTGTTACTCGCCGGTTTAGAACCACGAATAACGGGTAAGAGAAGGTTGCCTGCGTAGAAAGGAGTTTGCGCCCATGAGCGCTCTACCATCTCGGGACCCTGATCCTGCGGAGCCGGATCCGCAACGCCCTGCCGAGGTGCCCCTGGCCGATGTCCAGGGCACACTCGCCTTCGACCTACAGCCACGCCTGGACCCGCCGCGGCCGGACCGGAGCGGGCAGGATGACGCACTGCTGGCCGAGCCGATTCCGATCGTCCCAGCCCGCGGCCATCTGAGCGCGTGGATCCCACAGTTCGCCCAGAAGATCGCTGAGGTCGTCGGCGGGGACCGTCCGGCGAGCCAGCTGGTCCGCTGGACGACCAAGGAGGTCGTCGCCGACCTTCGCTACCGCGCCGCTCTGACCGCCCGTAGCGGGGCGTACGAGCCCGGCCAGGGCCGCCACCAGCCGGTCCGTCCGCGCGTCTATCGATGGCACCTTCACGTGGTCACCGACACCATCGTCGAGGCCACCGCCACGATCAAGTACGGCCACGGCTACCGCGCGATGGCCCTCCGCTTCGAGCAGAGCGGCGAGAACTGGATCTGCACGGTCCTCAACTTCGGGCCGTACACGTGAACCCGTGGAGCGCTGTACGTACCTGGTACGTACAGCGCTCCACGGGTTGTGTGCTGAGTGTCCTCAGCCGTTGACGCGGGTGGTGAGGCCGGTCGGGCCGCCGGGGCGGCCGTGGCACTGCTTGAACTTCTTGCCCGAGCCGCAGGGGCACTGCTCGTTGCGGCCGATCTTGGCGTAGGGGTCGTCGGCGTTGCTGACGGTGTTGCCCTGCGCCTCGGCCTGACCCTGCTCGTCCGGGCCGGAGAAGGCCAGGTGCTTGGGGGCGGCAGGCTTCTGCAGGCCCTTGGCGTGGATCTGCGGCGCGCCGGGGCTGGATGCGGGGGCGGCGGGCTGTGCCTTCAGGGCGGCGGAGATGTCCTGGAGACCGCCGGCCTGACCGACACCGACCGGCGGCTCGGCGAGCGCGCCCTCGTGCATCGGACCGGCGTGACGGGTGCCGTCGGGGTGGTAGTGGAACTCTGCGCTCCCAGAATCGGGCGCAGCCTGCTCGACCTGGACCTCCAGGTTGAACAGGTAGCCGACCGCGGCCTCCTTGATCCCGTCCATCATCGCGGTGAACATGTCGTAGCCCTCGCGCTGGTACTCCACCAGCGGGTCGCGCTGCGAGTAGGCCCGCAGGCCGATGCCCTCGCGCAGGTAGTCCATCTCGTAGAGGTGCTCGCGCCACTTGCGGTCCAGCACCGAGAGGACGACCTGGCGCTCGACCTCGCGCATGCCCTCGGAGCCGATCTCCTCCTCGCGGCGGTCGTACGCCTCCTGGGCGTCCTTCTTGAGGATCTCGATCAGCTCGTTGCGGTCGAGGTCGTCCTTGCTGCCGCCGGCGTCGGCGATCAGCTTCTCGGGCTCGACCGAGACCGGCCACATCTGCTTGAGGTCGGTCCACAGCTGGTCGAGGTCCCACTCCTCGGCGTAGTCCTGGGTCGCGCCGGTGACGACGCCGGTGACGACGTCGTCGATGAAGGTGCGGATCTGGTCCTCGAGGTCGGCGCCCTCGAGCACCTCGCGGCGCTCGGCATAGATCACCTTGCGCTGGCGGTCCATGACGTCGTCGTACTTGAGGACGTTCTTGCGGGACTCGAAGTTCTGGCCCTCGACCTGGGTCTGCGCGTTGGCGATCGACTTGGTCACCGACTTGGCCTCGATCGGCACGTCGTCGGGGATCTTCAGCGTGGTCAGGATGCGGTCGACCCACTCGCCCTTGAACAGGCGCATCAGGTCGTCCTCCAGCGACAGGTAGAAGCGGGACTCGCCCGGGTCACCCTGACGGCCGGAACGACCACGCAGCTGGTTGTCGATGCGGCGGGACTCGTGGCGCTCGGTGCCGAGGACGTAGAGACCACCGAGCTTGGTGACCTCATCGTGCTCGGCGGCGACCTGCTCCTTGATCCGCTCGACTGTCGGCGCCCAGGCCTGCTCGTACGCGTCGGCGGTCTCGCCGGTGGGCTCCAGGCCCTGCTTGCGAAGCTCCTGGTCGGCCAGGAAGTCGACGGATCCACCGAGCATGATGTCGGTGCCTCGACCGGCCATGTTGGTGGCGACCGTGACCGCGCCCTTGTGGCCGGCCAGCGCGACGATCTTGGCCTCGTCGGCGTGGTACTTCGCGTTGAGGACGGTGTGCGGGACGCCGCGCTTCTTGAGGATGTTGCCGAGGTATTCGGACTTCTCCACCGAGACGGTGCCGACCAGCACCGGCTGGCCCTTCTTGTGGCGCTCGACCAGGTCGTCGGCGACGGCCTCGTACTTCGCCTCTTCGGTGCGGTAGACGAGGTCGGGCTGGTCCTTGCGGATCATCGGCTTGTTGGTCGGGATCGGGACCACGCCGAGCTTGTAGATCTTGTCGAACTCCGACTCCTCGGTCATCGCCGTACCGGTCATGCCGGAGAGCTTCTCGTAGAGACGGAAGTAGTTCTGCAGGGTGATGCTCGCCAGGGTCTGGTACTCCTCGCGGACCTTCACACCCTCCTTGGCCTCGATCGCCTGGTGCAGGCCGTCGTTGTAGCGGCGGCCGGCGAGCATGCGGCCGGTGTGCTCGTCGACGATCAGCACCTCGTCGTTGGCGACGACGTACTCCTTGTCGCGGCGGAAGAGCTCCTTGGCCTTGATCGAGTTGTTCATGAACGAGATCAGCGGGGTGTTGACCGCCTCGTAGAGGTTCTCGATGCCGAGGTGGTCCTCGACCCGGGTGATGCCCCGCTCGAGAACGGCGATGGTGCGCTTCTTCTCGTCGACCTCGTAGTCGACGTCCTTGGTCAGCGTCTTGGCGATCGTGGCGAACTCGTCGTACCACTTCACGTCGTCCTCGGTCGGGCCCGAGATGATCAGCGGGGTGCGGGCCTCGTCGATGAGGATCGAGTCGACCTCGTCGACGATCGCGAAGAAGTGGCTGCGCTGGACCAGGTCGGCCATGGAGGAGGCCATGTTGTCGCGCAGGTAGTCGAAGCCGAGCTCGTTGTTGGTGCCGTAGGTGATGTCGCAGTTGTAGGCCTCGCGGCGCTGCGCCGGGGTCATCTGCGGCAGGATCACGCCGACGGTGAGGCCGAGGAAGCCGTAGATGCGACCCATCATCTCGGCCTGGAACTTGGCCAGGTAGTCGTTGACCGTGACGACGTGGACGCCCTTGCCGGCCAGCGCGTTGAGGTAGGCCGGGAGCACCGCGGTCTGGGTCTTGCCCTCACCGGTCTTCATCTCGGCGATGTTGCCGAGGTGGAGCGCCGCGCCGCCCTGGATCTGCACGTCGTAGTGACGCTGGCCCAGGACGCGCTTGGTGACCTCGCGGACCGTGGCGAACGCCTCGGCCATGATGTCGTCGAGATCCTCGCCGTTCTCCAGGCGTTGCTTGAACTCGTCGGTCATCCCGCGCAGCTCGTCATCGCTCATCGCGACGAACTCGTCCTCGATCGCGTTGACGGCCTTCGAGATGGCCTCGAGCTCGCGAAGGATCTTGCCTTCGCCGAGGCGAAGGATCTTGTCGAGAATTGCCACGGTGGCGGGCTCCTACTAGCGGCAGACAGATAGCACGCTCACTCTACCCACCTCCCGGTCGCCCACTCACACCAACGGCGCAAGCAGGGGTGCCAGGTCGCCCTTGGGATCGACCTCGATGGAGCTCAGGCCGAGCCATCCGGCAAGCCGCTCGAGCTCGGCCGCCAGCTCGATGGCCGTCTCCACGGGCGCGCCCTCCTCCGTATAAGCGCCCTTGACCTGGAGCGTTCCGCTCTTCCGGTCGGCCTTCAGGTCGACGCGGCCGACGATGTGCTCGCCGAGGAGGAACGGCAGCACGTAGTAGCCGTGGATCCGCTTGGGCGCCGGCGTGTAGATCTCGATCCGGTAGAAGAAGTCGAAGAGCGCCTCGGTGCGCTCCCGCTCCCAGACCAGCGGGTCGAACGGGCTCAGCAGCGCACGGGCCTCGACGCGCCGCGGGAGGCGGGACCCCGAGAAGAGGTACGCCTGCTTGCGGATGCCCTCGACCGCGACCGGCTCCACCTCGCCGGCGTCGATGAGCTGGTTGAGTGCGCGTGTCGTGTCGTCGACGCGCATCCGGAAGTAGTCGGCGATGTCCTTGGCGGTGCCGACCCCGTGGGACCGGGTGGCGCGGCGTACGAGCTCGAGGTGGGCCTCCTCCGGCGACGGAGTCGGCGTGTCGAGGTGGATCCGCGGGATGACACGCTCGGGCAGGTCGTAGGCGACCTCGAACTGGTCGTTGCGGTGCGAGATCGCCAGCTCGCCGAACATGTAGAGGATGTCGAGGGTCTTGCGCGAGTCGGACCAGTTCCAGCCCCAGTGGTCCTTGGTCTGCGGGCCGGCGTCGTCGAGCGCCTTGGCCGCCTCGCGCGCGGTGAGCGCCCCCTGCTCGGCCACCAGCGCCAGCACCTTCTCCTTCATCCCGTCCGGCACGCTCCCCCACCACTTCGAGCCCTTCTGGGCGCGGTAGTGGTCCATCCGCCACTGCATCTGCGGCCACAGCTCGACCGGCATGAACGCCTGCACGTGGGCCCAGTACTCGACCATCCTGCGGTCCTCGAGGCCCTTGCTGGCGCGGTGCAGGAGCCCGGTGTCGTACGCCCCCATCCGGCTGTAGAGCGGCATGTAGTGCGCGCGCTGCAGGACGTTGACCGAGTCGATCTGGAGGACTCCGGTGCGCTCGAGCGTGCGCTGGAACGTACGCATCGTCGGGGTCGTGTGGGGCTTGTCGGCGAACCCCTGCGCCGCCAGCGCGATCCGGCGGGCCTGGGAGCGGCTGAGTGTCTGAGAGCGGGGCACGAGTCCGACTCTAGAGCCGGTTCCGGACAAGCCTCGTCCGGAACCGGCTCCCGCCGAACCGTTGCAGCGCTCGGCCGATGAAAGAAAAATTTCTTTCACAGCGGGCCGAAGGCCTCGCCGACGTCCGCGTCGAGCCTCAAGGTGTCGAGCACACTCAGCAGCTTGCGCTCCTCGAAGCGGAAGTGGGACTCCATGATCGCGGCGATGCCCTCGAGGTGCTTGCCGAGGTCTTCGGGGGTTGCGGCACGATCGACGGCGGCCTGGAGACCGCCGAGGAGGTGGCCGATCATGGAGTGGTCCTGCTCGAGATAGCGGATCGTCTCGCGCAGCTCCGGGTGTGACCGGGCGATCGCCGGGAAGAGCTCCCGGTCCTCGCCTTCGTGATGGCCGGTCAGGGCCGCGCAGAACCCATGACAGAACAGCAGCAGGTCGCGAGCCGCGGGCTCGGCGGGATCTCCCGCGGCGATGGCCTCCTGCGTCACCCGCAGGGCCTTGCGCAGACGCTCGTGCACGTCGCGCATCTCGTTGCTCCAGGCGATCAGCCTGGTCTTCTCGCCCTCAGTCACGTGAGGGCGAAGGGGACGACAACATCAGTCGTGCTCCTTCGAATCCGGCGCCTCCATGCCTGACACGGTCTGCCACCGGCACGCGACGCTGGCGTCAGCCTAGTCGACGTTGAGGAGCTTCTGGCGCACGGCGTACATGACCGCCTCCATGCGCGAGTGGGCCTGGAGCTTCTCCAGGATGTTGCGTACGTGGTTCTTGACCGTGTTCTCCGAGATGAACAGCCGCTTGGCGATCTCGCGGTTGTTGAGGCCCTTGGCGACCAGGCCGAGGACCTCGAGCTCGCGGTCGGTGAGCTTGGGACCGGGGACCGGGGAGCGGTCCGGCCGGGACATCTGCTTGAACTCCTCCATCAGCTTGACCGCCATGGAGGGGCTGATCAGGGACTGGCCGTCGGCGACGACCCGGATCGCCTGGGCGACCTGGTCGATCGAGGAGTCCTTGAGGAGGTAGCCCATCGCGCCGGCCTTGACCGCGTCGTAGAGGTCGGCCTCCTCGTCGGAGACGGTCAGCATGATGATGTTGGCCGAGGGAACGGCCTCCTTGATGGCGACGCAGGCCTCCAGACCGGTCTGCTTCGGCATGCGTACGTCGAGCAGCACGACGTCCGGAGCGGAAGCCGCGGCGCGCTCGGTGCCTTCGATGCCGTTGGTCGCCTCTCCGATGACCTCGATGCCGGGTTCGCTCGCGAGCAGCGCGACCAGGCCCCTTCGGAAGAGCTCCTGGTCGTCGACAACCAGGACGCGGACCGGCTCACGATCGGCACCAGATGTAGATGACACGAAAGCATCATGGCACGTAACTGATGAATGCAAAGAGAATGGCCGGGACTGATCCATCTGAGGGATGGAAAAGTCCCGGCCGACGTGCTTACGAGCAGTCGCTCGCCACAGCCGTCACACGAGGTCTGCGCGGTTGAGCGCGATCACCCCGTAGTCGTATCCCCTCCGGCGGTAGACGACCGCCGGCCTCATCGAGTCCTTGTCGATGTAGAGGTAGAAGTCGTGTCCGACCAGCTCCATCTCGTAGAGGGCCTGGTCGAGCGTCATCGGCTCCGCGGTGTGCGTCTTCTCCCGGACCACCAAGGGCCCCTCCCCCGTCACCGTGATCGGACCGACCTGGTGCTCCCGTACGGTCTCCTCCTCGAGCTGCTCCGACTCGGACGTCCTGGCCAGGCCGTCGGGCTCGATGCCCGCGAGTGCCTGTCCGACGGATACCGGCGTCCGACGGCCACGGTGGACTCTGCGGCGGTCGGCGGCCCGGCGCATCTGGGAAGCCATCTTGTCGACAGCCAGGTCCAGCGCCCCCATCTTGTCCTCGGCACACGCCTCGGCCCGGATGACCGGACCCTTCGAGTATGCGGTGAGCTCGACGTGCACGGCGCCCTTGTGCTGGCGCGGGTTGGGTTCGTTGTCGACCTCCACGTTGATCCTGATGATGCGGTGGTCGTGCTTCTCGAGCTTCGCGAGCTTCTCTGCTACGTGAGCGCGATAGCGGTCTGAGACCTCGGCGTTGCGAGCCGTGACGACAACTTCCATCGGTACCTCCCGGTGTTTCGGGGTTGGCGGGATCCCGGACGGTCAGCGCATGTGACCTCCGGGGTACGGAGTCCGCCCGGCCGACCTGGTTTTCGACCCCACAATCGCCTGCTGAGGCTTAGCAGCTTGATGCCACTCCACCTTCTCCTTGCTGGTTCCCGTATCTGACGGGAGGGCAAGGGCAGGACTTATCTCTAAGCCGCACCGTGATCCCCTGTCTCCAGGGTTACGTGGACCGTTTCGCCTGCGACTGGCATCGGCTTGCCGCTCGGATGCCCGCAACGCGGACCTCTCTGCGACGCAACCACGGACCCAGGCGGACTCCATGTAGTGACGGTAGTTCGCCGATCTGCCCCACGAAAGCCCTTCAACAGAATTACATGACGGTTTCCTACATTTGAACGCGAGACCGACGCTGGGTGGCCGCTACGGTCGCAATCGCTTTCACGCCGAGACCGACCGATTCCAGCGCTCGTTGAGCCTCCCGCGCGGTCGCGCCGGTGGTGATCACGTCGTCGCAGACGATGAGCGTTGCTCGCGGGATCTTCCGGGCAAGTGTCCGGATGCCGGACGCGGGGCAGGTGATCGAACCGTCGAGGTTGGCCTGTCGCTGCCTGGAGTCGAGACCGGCCTGGTCCGCGACGCCCGGTCTGGTGCGGAGCAGCTGGTGATGGCGTACGCCGAGCCCGTGCCGTCTCAGCATCGCGGCTGCCCCGCGCGTGATCGCCGCGGTGCTGTCGAGGCCGCGCTCACGGACGGAGGCGGGGCGTGACGGGACCGGGACGAGGACGGTCGGGCCGGCACCGGTCGTCGCCATCGCCTCGAGGACGGAGAGCGCGAGCAGGCCGGCCAGGGGCCTACGGAGGCCGAGGAGCTGGTGTTCCTTGAGACCGATGACGAGCTGCTTCAGCGTGCCGTCGTAGGGCCCTGCCGCGAAGACCGGGGCGATGCCCGGCGGCGCCGGGCTCGGCGGGCTCGGCCGGGCCGTGTCCGGGAGGTCGGCCCGGCAGTCGTGGCACAGCAGCCTGCCGGGCCGGCGGCAGCCGACGCAGCGGCCGCCGACGACAAGGTCGTGCCAGGCGTCGGCAAGGTCCATGGGTCGAGTGGACCAGGGTGCGTGGCACGGGGCAACCAGGGGCTGCGTACCTGTGGATAAGGCTGTGGAGAGTCAGCCCTGATAGGTGATGTCGGAGAGGTCGGACGGCAACTCCAGGTCGAACCGGTCGAGGGGGTCCAGGAGGGTCCAGCTGGAGACGGCATAGAGACGGGCCGAGGCCACCGGGGATCCGACGACGCCGGTGACCCGGTCGCTGAGGGTGTAGCGCTCGCCGCTGGGGGCACCGTCGAGCGAGACCGACTGGAAGAGCGCGGTCGAGCTGATCTGCTGGACCGCGACGATGGTGGTCGGCGAGGTCCAGGCGATGTCGGTGACCCGCATCGTCGCGGAGTCCGGGTGCGGCAGCAGGACGGCCGACGTCGCGGTCGTGATCTCGCCCTTCGAGCTGGCCTGCAGGCGGCTGACCACGATCCGGTCCGAGGACTCGCCGTCGATCACCGCCACGAACCGGGTGCCGTCGCGAGAGACCAGGAACCGGGTCACGTTCTCCCCCGTCACGCCGGGCACCGCGACGCGGACGCGGCGGTCGCCGTCGACGTACATCACCCGGGCGCCGGTCGAGTCCTTGTCGACAAGCCACAGCCGGCCGGCGAGGTCCCAGGAGGGCCTCAGCAGCCGGGTGCCCTTCACCGGAGCCCTGGTGAGCTCACCGTCGCTGGTCAGCTGGCCGACGACGACGCCGGTGCGGTCGGCGGTGATCGCGGCCGCGGTCGAGCCGTCGGCGTCGACGGCGACATCGGTGACGCCGTGGGACTTCGCCCAGGCGCCGAGCACCGGCACCCACGGGTCGCCGTTATCGCCGGTGCTGGTCACCAGCGCTCCGCCACGGAGCGCGTAGAGGTCGACCCTGGCGGTGTTGCCGTTGGGGTCGTAGCCACCCCCGCTGTCGACGCTGAACGTCTCGCTGTAGCCCGGCAGCACCACCGGCTCGCCGTCGATCGTGAGCCGGATGCGTTCCACGCTGGCGTCCTGCCGCAGGGTCCAGGCCAGCTGGGCACCCATGAGCTGGAGGTCCTCGGAGCTGTGCTCGTCCAGGTCACCGGCCAGGTCGACCTCGGCCACCCCGTCGCGTACGTCCACCGAGCGGGGCTCGTCCGCCTCGGGCGGGAGCGCGCTGCGGATCACGCCCTGCGCCTCCTCCCCCGGCCCGCTCAGCAGGCTGGAGACGAGAGTGGTGGCGTAGGAGGTCCCCTTCGGGGCGAAGATCGGCTCCGGTACCAGGGTGTGCCCGGTCGGTTCGACGTAGTAGAGGTTGCTGCGGGCGAAGTGGGTCAGGAACCAGTCCTCCTCGACCACCAGGGCGTTGGGCGCCGAGCTGATCCGCCACTCGCCCTCGGCGCGGGTCAGCTCGAAGTCGAGGATCGCCTGCGAGGCGGCCAGCTTTCCACGCCACACGCCCCGCTCGTCGAGCCAGCCGGCGTCCTCGAGCTCCACCGACACCCGCGGTGAGGAGCTGACGTGGCTGCCGAGCTCGCCGTAGACCAGGGTGCGGCCGGCCGGCGCCCAGTTCATCGCAGCGTCCTTGGTGAGGTAGCGGCGGGCGTAGGCCGTGCTCATCGGGGTCGCCTTCATGGCGTCGATGAACCCGTCGACGATCTCGCCCGGGGACGCCCCCGCGCGCGGAGCGCCGGGGTTGTAGGGGATGACCTCCTCCTGCGCGTCCGGCGCGGCCAGGTCGACGCTCTGGACGGGGCCGGCGTCGGGTACGCCCGAGCACGCTGAGACCAGGAGCGCGAGCGCGGCCAGGAAGACGGCGAAGACGGGTCTCACGATGCCTCCAGGGTGTCGCGGGCGTCCGCCGGGACGAGCGGGAGCGGGCTGTGCCTGAGCGCCGCGCCGGCATAGCGCGGAAGCGTGAGCCGGAACTGTGCACCCTGGTCCGGGCGGCCCCAGGCCTGCAGCCAGCCTCCGTGGAGATGGGCGTCCTCGAGAGAGATCGACAGGCCCAGGCCGGTGCCGCCGCTGGAACGGTCCCGGGCGGGGTCGGCACGCCAGAACCGGTTGAAGACCAGGGCGGTCTCCCCCGGGGCCAGCCCGACACCGTGGTCGCGCACGGTCAGCGCGGCAGCGTGCTCGTCGCTGTCGATCCGGATGGTGACGGTCTGCCCCACCAGAGCATGGTCGGTCGCGTTGGCCACCAGGTTGCGTACGATCCGCTCGACCCGGCGGTGGTCGACCTGGGCGATGCACGGATGGCTCGGAGCGACGACCTTCAGCTCGATGTCGCGCTTGTCGGCGAGCGGCGTGTAGGCCTCGACGACGGCGTGGGCCAAAGCGGTCAGGTCGGTGTCATAGAGGTCGAGCACGGCCGCGCCGGCGTCGAAGCGACTGATCTCGAGCAGGTCGCTCAGGAGCGTCTCGAACCGGTCCAGCTCGGTCTGCAGCAGCTCGGCCGCCCGGGCCGTCGAGGCGTCGAAGGTGTCCCTGGCCTCGTAGAGGACGTCGCTGGCCATGCGGACGGTGGTGAGCGGCGTACGCAGCTCGTGGGAGACGTCGGAGCTGAACCGTCGCTGGACGCGGGAGAGGTGCTCGAGCTGCCGGATCTGGTTCTGGAGCCCGCTGGCCATCTGGTTGAACGAGAGAGCCAGGCCGGTGAGGTCGTCCTCGCCGTGGACGACCATCCGCTCCTCGAGGCGGCCAGCGGCGAGCCGCTCGGCGGTCCGGCGGGCGATCCGGATGGGTGTGACGACGTGGCGGGTCACGATCCAGCTGCCGACGCCGATCAACAGGATCAGGATCGCGCCGGCGGCCAGCAGCCCGCGGGTGATGACGCCGAGCGTCTCCTGCTCCTGGTCCATCGGGAAGAGGAAGTAGATGTTGTACGTGTCGTCGTGCAGCTCCAGCTGCGACCCGATCACGATGCCGGGGGTCGAGGACCGCTCGCCGTCGTCGTAGGAGATCCGGGTGTAGGTCCAGGCCGGCTCGGCGCGGATCGTCTGGAAACGGTCCTCGAGGGTGCGAGGGACGCTGCGTACGTCCACACCGGGCGTCCACTCCACACCGTCGTCGCTGATCCGGCCGGAGGTCGAGGTCACCGGACCGGCCATGACGACGCCGTAGCCGCGCGAGACGCTGCGCTGGATGATCGGGTCACCCAGGTCGTTGCGCTGCAGCGGAGTGCCGCCGTTGGCGCCCGAGGTCTCCGCGATGCTCGAGCGGGCCGCGGAGAGCTCCTCGGAGGCCTCCGCCTTCGCCGCGGCGACCCGGTCCTGGACCAGCTCGTCGCCGATCTGCTCGAGCAGGATCAGCCCGACCAGGCTGACGGCGGCCGCGGTGAGGAGCACGGTGTAGACCACGACGCGGGTCTGGATCGACCGGCGCCAGGTGGTCAGGAGCTTCTTGGGCGTCCGGGATGCTGTGCGGACGACCTGCTGGAGTGTCACACGGGCCCTGCCTTGTAGCCGACGCCGCGGACGGTGACGACGATCTCGGGGTTCTCCGGGTCGTGCTCGACCTTGGAGCGCAGCCGCTGGACGTGCACGTTGACCAGCCTGGTGTCGGCGGCGTGACGGTAGCCCCACACCTGCTCCAGCAGCACCTCGCGGGAGAAGACCTGGTGAGGCTTGCGGGCCAGGCACTCCAGCAGGTCGAACTCCAGCGGCGTGAGCTGGATCTGCTCTTCGCCACGGGTCACCTGGTGGCCGGCCACGTCGATGGTGAGGTCGCCGATCTCCAGCACCTCGGGCACGGCGTCGCCGTGCCTGCGGACCCGCGCCCGGATCCTCGCGATCAGCTCCTTGGGCTTGAACGGCTTGACGACGTAGTCGTCGGCCCCCGACTCGAGCCCGACCACCACGTCCACCGTGTCGCCCTTCGCGGTGAGCATGACGATCGGCACACCCGACTCCTTGCGGATCTGCTTGCACACCTCGATGCCGTCCATCCCGGGAAGCATCAGGTCGAGCAGCACCACGTCGGGCTTGTAGTCGTGGAACGCCGGCAGCGCCATGTCACCACGAGCGACGAGCTGTGAGTCGAACCCCTCTTGTCTCAGCACGATCGCAAGCATCTCGCTCAGCGAGGCATCATCATCGACGACGAGGACCTTTCCCTTGGCGGGTTGGTCGGGAGCGCTGCGATCGGCCATGTGTCCGATTCTGTCACCCAGTGCGTGCGACGCGTCACATGAGCCACCCCACAACGCGCGAGTCGGCGCATCTGCCCCAACCTCGTGGGACGGATGCGCCGACTCAGGCGGTGAGTTTCGACGCGCGAACGTCGCTTCGCAAGCTCAGCGACGACGCTTGCTCAACCTCGTCTCCGTTCGGCCTCCGCTCCTTCGTCGCGGAGCCCGAGTCGCTTGAATCAGTAGCGGTAGTGGTCCGACTTGTAGGGACCCTCGACCGGGACGCCGAGGTAGTCGGCCTGAGCCTTGTTGAGCTCGGTGAGCTCGACGCCGAGGGCGCCGAGGTGGAGGCGGGCGACCTCCTCGTCGAGCGCCTTGGGCAGGACGTAGACGCCGATCGGGTACTCGTCGGTCTTGGTGAAGAGCTCGATCTGGGCCAGCGTCTGGTTGGTGAACGAGTTCGACATCACGAAGCTCGGGTGACCGGTGGCGTTGCCCAGGTTGAGCAGGCGGCCCTCGGAGAGCACGATGATCTTCTTGCCATCGGGGAAGATCCACTGGTGGACCTGCGGCTTGATCTCGTCCTTGACGACGCCCGGGATCTTCGCGAGGCCGGCCATGTCGATCTCGTTGTCGAAGTGGCCGATGTTGCCGACGATGGCCTGGTTCTTCATCTTCTCGAAGTGCTCGACCCGGATGATGTCGAAGTTGCCGGTCGTGGTGATGAAGATGTCGGCGGTCTCGACGACCGACTCCAGGCGGCGGACCTCGTAGCCGTCCATCGCCGCCTGCAGCGCGCAGATCGGGTCGATCTCGGTGACGATGACGCGAGCGCCCTGGCCGCGCAGCGACTCCGCGGAGCCCTTGCCGACGTCGCCGTAGCCGCACACGACCGCGACCTTGCCGCCGATCATCACGTCGGTGGCGCGGTTGATGCCGTCGATGAGCGAGTGGCGGCAGCCGTACTTGTTGTCGAACTTGGACTTGGTGACCGAGTCGTTGACGTTGATCGCCGGGAAGAGGAGCGAGCCCTCCTTGAACCGGTCGTAGAGGCGCAGGACACCGGTGGTGGTCTCCTCGGTGACGCCCTTGATGCCGTTGGCGATGTTGGTCCAGCGCTGCGGGTCGTTCTTCAGCGAGCGGTCGAGGACCCGGAGGACCTCCTTGAACTCCTCGTTGTCGGTGGAGTCCTGGCCCGGCACGGCGCCGGCCTTCTCGAACTCGACACCCTTGTGGACGAGCAGCGTGATGTCGCCACCGTCGTCGAGGAGCATGTTGGGGCCGACCTTGTTGCCGTCGGCGTCGGTGAAGTCGAAGACCTTCTCGGCCTCGTCCCAGTACTCCGCCAGGGTCTCGCCCTTCCAGGCGAAGACCGGGGTGCCCTGCGGGTCCTCGGCGGTGCCGTCGCCGACGACGACGGCAGCGGCGGCGTGGTCCTGGGTGGAGAAGATGTTGCAGGTGGCCCAGCGCACGTCGGCGCCGAGCGCGGTCAGCGTCTCGATCAGGACGCCGGTCTGGATCGTCATGTGCAGCGAGCCGGCGATGCGGGCGCCCTTGAGCGGCTGGTCCTTGCCATAGCGCTCGCGCATGGCCATCAGGCCCGGCATCTCGTGCTCGGCGAGGGAGAGCTCCTTGCGGCCGAACTCGGCCAGGCTCAGGTCGGCAACCTTGTAGTCCATGGTCATTCCTTACCGAAGTTAATGCGGGCCTGCGTCGCGCATCTGCGCATCAGCGGGATCTCCCACGCAGGTTGCTCTCAGACTACAAGCGCTGGTTGACGGGAGCGGTAATCCGCAGCCAACAGTTCGCCTGTAACCCTGTCGAAAACTAGAACGAGTTCCTATTATTGGCGGGCATGACGGCACCCACACCCGACCCGCACACGGTCCAGGGCGACTGCGCCCCTGCGTACGAGCCCCTGCGCGACCGGCTCGCGCGCAACCTCTCTTCCGGAGCCGACCTCGGTGCCTCCGTCGCGGTGATCCGTGACGGCGAGCTCGTGGCTGATCTGTGGGGTGGTGAGGCCCGGCCGGGCGAGGCGTGGCAGGAGGACACCATCGTCCGGGTCTGGTCGGTGACCAAGACGATGGCTTCTCTGACCGCGCTCGTGCTCGCCGACCGTGGCCACCTGGACCTGGACGCTCCGGTCGCGGACTACTGGCCCTCGTTCGCCGACGAGCGGGTTCTCGTCCGCCACCTGCTCTCTCACACCTCCGGCATGTCCGGATGGACCGAGCGGCTCTCCACCGAGGCGCTCCTGGACCTGCCGCTCGCCAACGAGATGCTCGCCCGACAGGAACCCTGGTTCGAGCCGGGCTCGGGGTCGGGGTACCACATGGTCTCCTACGGGCATCTGGTCGATGGCCTGGTCCGTGGCGCCACCGGGAAGCCGCTCTCGGAGGTGTTCGCCGAGCTGGTCGCGGGACCGCTAGGGGCCGACTTCCACCTGGGTGTCCCGGAGAGCGAGCTCGGCCGCTGCGCCGACCTCGAGGCTCCCCCGCCCGGAGGGATCGACGTCGCCGCGCTGCCCGAGGGCAACCTGATGATCCCGACCCTGGTCAACCCGAAGCTGGATCCGGCCGAGTTCAACACGGCTCCGATGCGAACGGTCTCGTTGGCGGGGATCAACGGTCACGGCAACGCCCGCTCGATCGCCCGGATCCAGTCGGCCGCCTCGCACGGCGGGGAGGTCGACGGCGTACGTCTGCTGTCACCGGCCACCATCGAGCGGATCTTCGAGGTGCAGGCCGACGGTGTCGACCAGGTGCTGCTGACGCCGATGCGATGGGGAATCGGCTACGGCCTGCCGCAGCCGGTCGCTGCGCCGGCGGTGCCCGAGGGACGGGTCTGCTGGTGGACCGGCTACGGCGGCGCGATCGTGGTCAACGACCTGGAACGGCGGGTCACGGTGGCGTACGCGATGAACCGGATGACCCAGCACATGACCTCCTCGGAGCGCACCGACGCCTACGTGCGCACCGCCTTCGAGTGCGTGGAGGCGGCCGGCATGGAGGTGGCCCGATGAGCGAGGTCGAGGTCTGCATCATCGGCGCCGGTTGCTCGGGGATCACGACGGCCAAACGGCTCAAGGAGTTCGGGGTCGCCTACGACCAGTTCGAGCTCTCCGACGACGTCGGCGGGAACTGGTACTTCCGCAACCCCAACGGGCTCTCCTCGGTCTACGAGTCGTTGCACATCGACACCTCGACCAGCCGGCTGGAGTTCGAGGACTTCCCCGCGCCGGAGTCGTTCCCGCACTTCCCGCACCACACCCTGATCCACCAGTACTTCCGCGACTACACCGACCACTTCCGGCTGCGGGAGCAGATCACGTTCAACACCGGGGTCGAACGAGCCACGCAGCGCGAGGACGGCTCCTGGGAGGTCACCCTGTCGACCGGGGAGACCCGCTCCTACACCGATCTGGTGGTCGCCAACGGCCACCACTGGTCACCGCGGCTGCCTGCATGGGAGGGCGAGTTCGCCGGCGAGATCGTCCACAGCCATTCCTACGTCTCCCCGTTCGAGCCCGTCGAGATCCGCGGCAAGCGGGTGATCGTGGTCGGGATGGGCAACTCGGCGATGGACATCGCCTCGGAGCTGTCCTCGCCCTGGATGGCGTCGAAGCTGTACGTCTCTGCGCGACGGGGCGTGTGGGTGCTGCCGAAGTATCGCAACGGGCAGCCTGCCGACAAGGTGATGGCGCCGCCCGACATCCCCAAGGAACAGGCGTTGGCGGCCTCCCGCGAGCTGATCCGCGGGCTGGTCGGGTCGATGTCGACGTACGGGCTCCCGGAGCCCGACCACGAGCCGCTGTCCGCGCATCCGTCGGTCAGCGCCGACTTCCTGACCAAAGCCGGCTCGGGCGACATCCACATGCTTCCCGAGATCGCTCGGTTCGAGGGATCGACGGTGCATCTCGTCGACGGCTCGTCGGTCGAGGCGGACGTGGTGATCGCGGCAACCGGCTACGACATGTCGTTCCCGTTCTTCGACCCCGCCGAGGTCTCGCTGCATCCCGACGCCGACCACCGCTATCCACTGTTCAAGCGGATGATCAAGCCGGGCGCCGACCACCTCTACTTCATGGGGCTCGCCCAGTCCTCCCCCACCATCGTCAACCTCGCCGAGCAGCAGTCCAAGCTCCTGGCCCGCCTGCTCACCGGGAGCTATGCGCTTCCATCTGTCGAGGATCAGGAGCGCATCCTGAAGGCCGACGAGGAGGCTCACCTGGAGCAGTACTACGCCGCCCCACGCCACACCATCCAGATCGACTTCGCCCGCTACGTCATCGACCTGATGGCCGAGATCGAGGCCGGGGAGGCGCGAGCGGCCGGGGCCGGGTAGGCGCAGGTGCGTCAGTGCTTCTTCTTGAACGGCAGCAGGTGGAGTACGCCGACCACGATCGCGCCGACGATGAGCCCGACGAGGGCGGAGAAGAAGGTGTTGACCAGCCAGGCGGCGGCCGCGCCGACGGCACCGAGGGCGTGGTGGACCTCCTCCTCGAGGTGGTGCACGGTGTCGTAGGGCCACGCCCAGCCGGGGTGGCCGGCGGCAAGGCCGTTGACGTCGTGGACACCGACCAGGATCAGGTGGCCACCGACCCAGAGCATCGCGATGGTGCCGACGATCGAGATCACGGTGAGCACCTTCGGCATCGCCGAGACCATGCCCAGGCCGAGCCGCTGGGCGAAGGCGCCGGGGCGCTGGGAGAGCGACAGGCCGGCGTCGTCCATCTTCACGATCAGGGCGACCACGCCGTAGACCACGATCGTGATCAGGAAGGCGACCGCCACCAGGGCGCCGAGCCGCATCCAGAAACCCTGGTCGATGACCTCGTTGAGCGCGATCACCATGATCTCGGTGGAGAGGATCAGGTCGGTGCGTACGGCACCCGCGATCATCGTCTTCTCGGCCTCGGGCCCTTCCAGGGCGACCGGCGTCTCGTGGGCCTCCTCGTGCGGCCGGACCCATTCCAGGACCTTCTCGACGCCCTCGTAGGCGAGGAAGGCGCCACCGAGCATCAGGATCGGGGTGATCGCCCAGGGCGCCCACTGCGCCAGGATCAGCGCCACCGGCAGGATGATCAGCAGCTTGTTGCGCAGCGAGCCGAGCGCGATCTTCTTGATGATCGGCACCTCGCGCTCGGCGGCGATGCCGTGGACGTACTGCGGCGTCACCGCGGTGTCGTCGATGACGACACCGGCGGCCTTGGCCGAGGCCTTGCCAGCGGCAGCGCCGACGTCATCGACGGACGCAGCCGCCAGCTTGGCGATGGCGGCTACGTCGTCGAGGAGTGCGAAGAGTCCGGCGCTCATGACCGGAACTTTAGCGGGTAGAACTTCCTACTCGACGCCCTGCTCCCGGAACCGCTCCGAGAGCGGGTACTCCCTGAAGTAGTCGGTCTTGATCCGCAGCCAGTCCCCGTTGACGATCATCTCGTCGATCGCGTCGTCTGCCTGGTCCCTGAGTCCGTCGCCCTTGCGGAAGACGAAGGCGATGGGGGCCTTGTCGGACGGAAACACGATCCGCTCCTCCATCGGGATCGGGGCGCTCTTGATCAGCCCCTCGGTGAAGGGCGCGTCGTAGAAGAACGAGTCCGCCTTGCCCGCGGCGACCGCCTCGAGCGCGGCCGCCTCGTTCTTCCGCTTCACGATCTCGGCCTTGGGGAAGCGTGCCTTGAGGATGCTCTCCTGCGCGGTGCCGTCCACGATGGCGACCCTGGTGCCGTTGACGTCCTTGAGCTTCTTGATCGGGGAGTTCTTCGGGGTCGTGAAGGACAGGTAGGTGACGAAGTAGGGGTGTGAGAAGTCGTAGGCCTTCTCGCGCTCCTCGGTCACGCTCACCTGCGAGGCGATCATGTCGATCTCGCCTTCGTCGAGCGCGGTGAACAGGTCGGCGAAGTCCATCGGGATGAACGACGGCTTGATGCCGAGCGACTCGGTGACACCGAGGGCAACCTCGTAGTCGAATCCCTTCGCGGTGGAACCTTCGGTGTAGTAGACCGGCGCGCTGTCGAGCACGCCGATCTTGAGCTGGCCGTCATCGGCGGCGCTGCTGCGCCTGGCGGAGGAGGGGCCGGTCGTCTCAACCGTGTTGGAGACCACGATCAGGATCACCAGAAGGGTGACCGCGCCCGCAAGGATGAACTTCAGGGATTTCATACGACGTCCTGGTTGGGGGGAGGGGTGCGCCGAGACACTGTGACCTGGCTGAGCCAGGCCAGCGGGCATCGTAGGCTACTGGACTTCAGGCGCCCCAAAGTGGGGCGAGCCGCGTCAGGCTCAGGCGCCCTTGTCCTTGAAGACCTCCGAGAGCGGGTACTCCTTGAAGTACTCCTTCTTGATCTTCAACCACTTCCCATCGAGGATCATCTCCTCGAGGACCCCGTCGATCGTCGCCTTGCGCTCGTCACCCTTCTGCATGACGAACCCGATCGGAGCATCGTCCGCCGGGTAGACGATCGCCTCCTTCAGGGCGATCGGCGCCCGGCTGATGATCGGCGCGGTGTAGGGCGCGTCGTAGAAGAACGCGTCGGCCTCGCCGGTCTCGATCGCCTTGACCGCGGAGTCCTCGTCCTTGGCCTTGATGACGTTGACGTTCTCGTACTGCTCGTCGAGGTAGCGCTCGTGGATGGTGCCCTCGACGACCGCGATGTTCTTGCCGTTGATGTCCTCGCGCTTCTTGATGGGCGAGTTCTCCGGGGTGAGGAAGGACAGGTAGGTGACGAAGTAGGGCGCGGTGAAGTCGAAGTCCTGCTTCCGCTCCGCGGTCTCGGTGACCTGGGCGCCGATCATGTCGATCTCGCCGGCCTCGAGCGCGGTGAAGAGGTCACTGAAGTCCATCACCACGAACTCCGGCTTGGCGCCCAGACCCTCGGCGACGCCGAGCGCCATCTCGTAGTCGAATCCTTTGGTCACGCCGTCGACCTTGTAGAAGGCCGGCTCGGTGCCGTCGACACCGATCCGCAGCGTGCCTCCTGCGGCGGCACTCTTCTCGTCGGTCGCTTTGGGGGCTGGATCGGCGAAGTAGCCGCCGATGACCAGGACCCCTAGGAGGGCCAGGGCGCCGGCGACGACAAACTTGATGTGATTCATGCGGAAGTCCTGTGTTTTCGGGATGGTGGGGCATGCCCGTCACGTCGGCGCCGAGAATCCGAGACGTGCTGGCCAAGAGTGGCCGGACGATGTTGCATCAAACACCTGTCTGCTCCCCCGCGTCCAGGTTTTCGTCCATCGTCGTCACGATCTGTCACGATCCGTGACCCAACCTTCACCGCACCGCGTGACACAGATCACGCGCATCGTTCACCTTCGAGACGCTGGCTCAGGTGAACTGAACCAAACACAGACACCCGCGCCTCAGGCGCCCTTTTCCCTGAAGACCTCGGAGAGCGGGACCGCCTCGAAGTAGTCCGTCTTGATCTTCACCCACTCGCCGTCGAGGACCATGTCCTCGATGACCTCGTCGATCTGCTCCTTGCGCTGATCACCCTCCCGAACCACGAACCCGATCGGGGCGTCCTCGGCCTGGTAGACGATCGGCTCGGTCAGCGGGATCGGCGCGCCCTTGATGACCGACCGGGAGTAGGGAGCGCCGTAGAAGAACGCGTCCGCTTCACCCCGCCCCATCGACCTGACCGCGGCGTCCGCGTTCGGAGTCTTGATGACGGTGACGTCCTCGTACTGCTCTTCGAGGTAGCGCTCCTGGACGGTACCCTCGACGACGGCGACCTTCTTGCCGTCGATGTCGTCGCGGCTCTTGATGGTCGAGCCCTTCGGGGCGAGGAAGGACACGTACGTCACGAAGTACGGAGCGCTGAAGTCGTACTTCCGCTCCGCCGCCTCGGTCTTGGTGACCTGGGCGCCGATCATGTCGATCTTGCCCGCCTCGAGGGCCGGGAAGAGCTCGTTGAACTCCATCTCCACGAACTCCGGCTCCGCACCCATGCCCTCGGCGACGCTGCGCGCCATCTGGTAGTCGAAGCCCTTGGTGACGCCGTCGACCTTGTAGTACGCCGGCTCCGCGCTGTCGACGCCGATCCGGAGGGTGCCGCCGGCCGCGGCACTCGCCTCGTCGGTCGCGGGCGGGGCGGGGTCGGAGAGTCGTCCACTGAAGACGATCGCGCCCAGGAGGGCAAGGGCACCGACGACGACGAACTTGGTCTGGCTCATGGG
The DNA here is from genome assembly GCF_045207335.1 of Nocardioides sp. NBC_00850. NCBI lineage: Bacteria > Bacillati > Actinomycetota > Actinomycetes > Propionibacteriales > Nocardioidaceae > Nocardioides > Nocardioides sp. NBC_00850. The sequence goes on along the minus strand of NZ_CP108845.1, from coordinate 2,032,397 downwards.
AGGGGGATCCTGTTCCAGGGAGGGGGCCAGCCTTCGATGTGGCTGAATTGTTGCCAAATCCAACAGCCGGCCACTCCCTGACGTCCAGGGTCTTCAACTCATAGCGAGATGGCGCCGACGACCCTGACCGTGCGATATGAGCCAGATCACACGGTTCTGTCCGTCATTCGGAATTAACCGTCGTTAACCAGACCCAAACGAAGATACTCCGCGGAGTATGTGCCCTGGAGCAGCAGGGACGCGTAGCGGGCGACCTCTGTGGTCGCGTTCGCCTCGACGACCTCCACCCGTACGCCGCGCGTGTCCGCGGCCTCGGTGAGCAGGCGTCGCTGCTCGACCATGATCGGATCGGTCGCGCCGTCATCGAGGATGACCAGGACCGGACGTACGGACGCCTCCTCCTCGGCGAAGGGGTCGTCGAAGACGTTGCGCGGCCGCGCCGCCTCGAGGACCGGGAGCAGGTCGTCGGCGTCACCGGCGATGGCACCGCGGCCGCTCGCCCGGCGCAGGTTCTCGGCGACACGACGGGCCGCGCGGGCGGCCAGGACGGAGCCACCCCACACGACCGGGAGCGAGTCGGCCAGCGAGATCGCCAGGATCTTGCCCGGGTTGACCGAGATGTCGCGATGCGGCGAGCAGGCGGTGGCGACGTCGTCCAGCGCGTCGGCCACCTTGTCCGCGTCGGCCTCCGGGCCGAGACCGACCGAGTTGAGGTAGGTGAGCATCAGGATCGCCATCGCGAGCGTGTCGCCGCCCTCGACCGGGAGCAGGGTGCTGTCGCGTCCCTCGGCGTGCTGGGCGACCAGCGACTTCTCCGGAGCGGCCACGACCAGCTGGGCGCCACGACGGACGGCCTCGGCGGCGGCCGAGGCCTCACCCGGGTCGGAGCCGGTCGGGGCCAGCACGACCACGAGGTCGAGGCTTCCGGCCCAGCCCGGCAGGCCCGGGGCCGGCCAGGCGACGAACGGCACCGGGCAGAACGGCTCGAGGACGGCGCGCAGCAGGCGCGAGTCGGGACCCGCCGCGACGACGGCGCGGGGTCGGCCGGTCTCTGCGGCGCGGCGTACGGCCTCCTGCAGGGGCTCTGCGGCACCCGCAGCCTCCCGGCGGACCCGGGCTCCGGACTCGGCCAGCGAACGCAGCAGCAGGTCGATACCGGCCAGCGCTCGCTCGTCGTCCAGCCTGGACTCGTCGAACCAGGTCATCGCCGGATCACTGCTCGCTCTGCGGGGCCTTGGTCGGCCGGGCCTCATCGATCAGCAGGACCGGGATGCCGTCGCGCACGGGGTAGGCCAGGCCGCACTCCCCCTGGCAGACCAGCTCGCTGTCCGCCTCGACGGGAAGGAGGTCCCCGTGGCACTGCGGGCAGACGATGATCTCGAGCAGCTTCTCGCTCAGGCCCAGGGGGGTCGTTGCGCCAGTCATGTTGCGTTGTCCTTTCGGATGATCGCGAGCGCCTCGTCGCGCACGCGCTCCATGGTGAGTGTGTCCTTGCCCTCCGCGTTGAGCCGCAGCAGCGGCTCGGTGTTGGAGGCGCGTACGTTGAACGACCAGTCGGCGTGGGAGAGGGTCAGGCCGTCGAGCTTGTCGACGGTGACACCGTCGCGCCCGGCGTACGCCTTCTCGATCTCGGCCACGGTGGCGGCCTGGTCGGGGACGGTGGAGTTGATCTCGCCGCTCATCGGGTAGCGGGCGTAGGCAGCCAGCAGCTCGCTCAGCGGCTTGTCGGTCTCGGCGAGGGCACCGAGGACGTGCAGCGCGGCGAGCATGCCGGAGTCGGCGCGCCAGAAGTCGCGGAAGTAGAAGTGGCCGCTGTGCTCCCCGCCGAAGGCCGCCTCGGACTCGGCCATCACGGCCTTGATGTAGGAGTGGCCGACGCGTGTGCGTACCGGGGTGCCGCCGAGCTCGCTCACGATCTCCGGCACCGCGCGGGAGGTGATCAGGTTGTGGATGATCGTCGCGCCCGGCTCCTGGGCCAGAGCACGCTCGGCGATCAGCGCGGTGATCGCGCTCGGGCTGACCACCTCGCCCTTCTCGTCGACCAGGAAGCAGCGGTCGGCGTCGCCGTCGAAGGCCAGGCCGGCGTCGGCGCCGGTCTCGCGCACCTTGGCCTGCAGATCGACCAGCGTCGTCGAGTCGAGCGGGTTGGCCTCGTGGTTGGGGAAGGTGCCGTCGAGCTCGAAGTACATCGGGATCAGCTCGACGGCCTCGGCGCCCAGGCGGCCGAAGACCGCGGGTGCGGTGTGGCCGGCCATGCCGTTGCCGGCGTCGGCGACGATGGTGAGCCGGCGACCCTTGACCGGGGCCAGACCGAGCAGGTGCGCGGCGTACGCCTCCAGCACATCGTTCTCGCTGATGTCGCCGGAGACCGCGGCGATCGGAGCCGCACCGGAGATGACCAGGTCGCGGATCTCATCGAGCCCGGTCTCGGCGCCGACCGGGACCGCGTTGGCCCGGCACAGCTTGATGCCGTTGTACTGCGCCGGGTTGTGGCTTGCGGTGAACATCGCGCCGGGCAGGCCGAGGTGACCGGAGGCGAAGTAGAGCTCGTCGGTCGAGGCCAGCCCGATCATCGTCACGTCGGCGCCCGCCTCAGTCGCACCGTCGGCGAAGGCTCCCGAGAGTGCCGGGGAGCTGGGGCGCATGTCGTGGCCGACGACGATCTCGCCACCTCGGGCGCCGACGACGTGCACGAAGGCCCGCCCGGCGAGTCGGGCGAGGTTCTCGTCGATCTGGTCAGGGACGGTGCCACGGACGTCGTACGCCTTGAAGACGGCGTTGGCGATGTCGGGGTCGACTCTCTCCGGCATGTCCGGAACTCTAGTCGTCCTACTCCGACGTCAGCACGCGGAGGTGCCCGCGGCGGGTGCCGCCGGGGCGGGGCTGGCCGTCGTTCGCCCCCGGCTCGTCGGCGTCGTCCTGCCCGGGGGCCCCGACGGGTCCTCGCGGGGACGGAGCCGGCGGCCTCGCGGCCTCACGGACGGCATCGGCCAGAGCCAGCAGGTCATCGCCCTTGGGCTGCGGGTCGACGGGCTCACGGGCCAGCCTGACGACCTCCCAGCCCCTGGGCGCGGAGAGCCGCTCGGCATGCTCCTCGCACAGGTCATAGGCATGCGGCTCGGCATAGGTCGCCAGCGGGCCGAGAACGGCCGTCTGGTCGGCGTACACATAGGTGAGCGTGCAGACGGCTTGACGCTGGCAGGCGGTACGCGAACAACGACGAGCAGTCACGGGTGAACCGTACTCCCCTGAGGCCAGCCGCGCAGTTAGGCTCGCGTACATGACCAGGCACAGGGATCGGCACGGCCGTGGGAGGCGCGGCCCGATGGCCGTCCCGACCGACCCGAAGGTGCCGGTCCTGCGCACCCGCCGGGAGCGCTTCGACGACATCGCGCTCGCCATCGTCACCGAGATCGACGGTCGCTGGCAGTCACGGCTGGGCCTGATCGAGTACGCCGTCGAGGAGTCTCCGGACATCCCCAAGGAGTGGACCGTCGAGGACCACATCCCGCTCGGGTCGCTCGAGCGTGGCTCGGGCGCGAAACCCGCTCGGCTGGTGATCTACCGGCGGCCGATCGAGCACCGCTGCCACACCCGGTCCGAGGTCGAGGCGATGGTTCTGATGGTCGTGGTGGAGCAGATCGCTGATCTGCTCGGGATCGCCGCCGAGGATGTCGATCCGCGCTATCAGCCCTGAGGCTTGGGTGAGTCGTCTTTCGTCGGTGCTCTTGGGTACCGAGATTTTGGGGCTGGTCTTGGGCCGCCGACCCGTTCGTAGCCACGGCACACTCACCCACGGAAGGTGACCGTTCCACGCCTACGCCAGACATGGGGTCTCCGCGTGGAAGAAAAATTTCTTCCATCCGCCAACCCCACCCCGGTCTAGCCATCTCTGAGGCGAACGAAAGTTCGTTCGCCTCCCCGACCCGTCTGCCGAGCTGGTCCCCGGGCGGAAAGAAAATTCTTTCCACTGGTCGACCCGACCGCCCGAGCTCCCAATCCCCCGCCCAACCCAAATCTCCGCACCAAACCCCTGCTGCCGACCCGAGAACACCCTTCAAGAACGGGTCGGCGGCAAACCCCAACCACAAAACACGGAAACCGAAGCGCGATGCTCAGGGTTCCAACGGCAAGGGAAGCCCAGGAGCAACCCCGGCGGTGCGTACCTCCGAGCGCAGCGGGCGGAACGGAACGACAGCGTCGCCGTCGCCACTCATCACCACGGCCGCGTTGATCTCCACGCCCGCAGGCACGAGCTGGATCAGCGCTGCCTCCGCGGGCACCTCGACCTCGGCACCCAGCCCCGGGCCGACCTCGACGGACTTGGCCTTGAGCGCCTTGCCCTTCGCGGTCATCGGGACCACCTTGACGGTGCCGCTGGTCCCGGTCTTGGCGACCGGGCCGGAGATCAGGACCCGCTTCTTGCCGACGCCACCGCCGGCCGGGACGACCACCGCGGTCGGCTCCGAGATCGTCTCGGTGGCCGTGGTGATCGCGACGTCGCCGCCGTCGACCGAGCGCATCGCGGTGGCGACCGGGCCGGTGGCGACGATCTCGACGCCGTACGCGTCACCGGCGCTGTCCTTGCCGAGCAGCTTGGTCAGGTCGACCTGCGCCTGCCCGTTGGGCGGCACGCTGATCTCCGGAGCGCCCTCCGGGGTGAGTACGTTCTTCGGGGTGAGCAGGCGCAGCTCGGCGCTCACCTGGGCATCGCCCGGGTTGGTGACGGTGAGCGTGCGGCTCGCGGACTTGTTGGGATAGCCGACCAGCAGGTTGGTCTCGGCCGGCGTCGACTGACCCGGGAAGTAGTCCTCGGTGCCCTTCTCCGTCTCGAGCGCGATCGCACGGTCGCGGACCATCACCCCGGCCTGGCCGCGTACGACCGTGGTCTTCAGGGAGAGCTCGCCCTTGCGCGGGATCACGTGCAGCAGGTCGAAGGTGCGGGTGGTGTTGCCGGGGATCGCGACGCCGCGGAGGTCCTCGGGGACCGCCACCACGCCCTTCTCGTCGTAGAGCGAGATGTCGACCGTGGCCGCACCGCTGTTGGGGTTGGTGAGCTCGAGGATCGAGTTGTGGGTGGCGCCCGCACCGACGCCCGGGAACCAGGCCTCCGCCTGCGGAGGCAGGCAGCCCGTCGCCGCGAGCGGCTTGGTCGTCGAACGTCCGGCGACCAGCCCGGGCGCGACCTCCTTGCCGGCCTTGACCACGACCGAGCCGGGCTTGACCGACGCGCTGGTGACCTTGCCGGACCCCACGGTGGTCTCCGCGCCGTCGCCCGCGCCCGGGCCGCTCAGCGTGACCTTGCCGGATCCCTCGGCAGCGTTGGTGACGGCGACCTGGTCGGCGCCGGACTTCGGCTTACCTGGGCAGACCACGGTGGCCGCCGTCGGCGCGCTGCTGTCGGCGGCCAGCTTCGGCTGCTCCCACTGGTGGGGCCGGTTGAGCAGCAGTGCGACGGCCATCGCGCCGACCAGACCCAGCGCCACCAGCACGGTGTTGTCGAGGCGGCGGCCGCGCTGCCTGCGTACGCGGCGCAGCCGGGGTCGCGCAGCAGCCGCTGCCGCGGCGGCAGCGGCCATTCGTCCGCCCTTGGCCCGCTCCTCCTCGGCCTCCGGCTCCTCCGCCCGCATCTCGTCGGCGGTCGGCCAGGCCTCGAACTCCGGCTCGAAGCCACCCTGGAACTCGCCGGTCCGATGGTCGCCGGTCTGATAATCGCCTTCGTACGGCGGCGGGTAGCCAGTCTGGGCGAGCATCTGTCCCGTCTCCGGGCCAGGCACGTACGGCTCCTGGGCGTAGAGCTGCTCCGGGGTGTAGCCCTCCGGCGGCGTCTGGGCCGTCTGCCCCGTGTATGGGTCGGCGAACGGGTCCAGCATCCACGGCTCCTGGCCGTAGACGTCGTCGGTCTGCGGCTCCTGCGAGCGGTCGTAGGGGTCTCGTGAGTGACTCATGCCGACTCCCTCCTCTGGATCAGCGTCGGCAGGCACAGGACCAGGACCACGAACAGCCCGATCCCGGCCAGGACCAACAGGATCGTACGGATGATGGACTGTGACTTGGTCACGCCCGGGTCGCTCGGCTCGGAGTCGAGCAGCCAGGCACGCGTCGAGCGCTCGACGGTGCTCGCCTGGGTCACCGACCCGGAGGCGTCGATCCCCTCGGCGACCGAGGAGTCGGCCGGCCCGGGCATCACGATGTAGGCCACGCCCTGGGCGGCCAGATCACCGATCACCGCGTCGTCGGGGTCGGCGGCCAGGCGGCGTACGACTCCGGTGAGCTCCTCGGAGCCACCGGCGACCTGCGCGATCTCGTCCTCACCGAGGGTGATCCCGTCGTTGCGCAGGACGGCGTAGCGGATGCCGTCGTCGACCGAACCGCGGAGCACGAGGACGCCGTCCTCCGGGCCGAGGGTGGTCGAGGTCGGGTCGAGCATGTAGGAGGGCACCCCGGTGTGGCCGAGGGCCCGGGTGTTGTCGGTGAGGTCGCCGGTGCCGGCGTAGACGAACCAGCCGAGGCTGCCGACGACGCCGACCGCCGCGACCGCAGCGGCCGCGCCGACCATGACCTTCCGCAGCCCGCTGAGGCCGTCGAGGATGGCGCCCTGGGCACCCAGCACCGCCGCGACCACCGCGAAGCCCTGGATGGCGACCAGCGGGAAGCCCCAGCCGACCCGGGCGATGCCGGCGTCGAGCGGGATCGGGATCCAGGACAGCAGCATCGTGACGGCCGCCGTCGCGACCGCGCCGATCCAGCAGACCATGACCGGGATCCGGGTGCGGCTCGGGATCAGCGCGAGCACGGCGAGCAGCGGCAGCGCCAGGCCCAGCCACCACGGGGCGCCGAGATCGGCACCGTCGAGGCCGGTCAGGCGGCCCACGAGCAGGTCGAACCCGCCGGCGGCCGGGGCCGGTAGCCGGCCCGGGTCGAGCAGCAGGGCGGCCCAGCCGCCGGAGAAGAGCGCCGGCAGCCACCACGGAAGCAGCAGCCCGACCGGCGTCGCGATGGCCGCGGTGGGCGGACCCCACTGGTCGCGGTCGCTGAGCACGGCGGGCATCAGCCGGCGGGCGACGATGAAGATGACCGCCGCGAAGACTGCCGCGACCAGGAAGGCCATCGGCGCGAAGGCGGTGATGACAGTCAGCAGCAGGCCGGTCCGCCACCCGGCACGCCAGCGGCGGTCGGCCACGGGGTCGCTGAACCCGAGCGCGGCGTGGGCGAGCCACGGCAGCAGCGCGCCGACCACGACCGCACCGATCCGGCCGTCACCGAAGGCACCGCTGACATAGGGAACCAGGGCGTACGCCGTCGCGCCCCACAGCAGCAGCCAGCGCGGGGCGCCGAGGTGGCTGATCAGCCGGCCCGCGACCCGCAGCAGCCGCCACGCACCGCCGAGCGCGATCGGGAAGCTGAGCAGCATGACGGCGGTGACCGCCAGGCTCGGGTTGCCGCCGAGGAACGTGGCGAGCACTGCGAGCGGGAAGACGTGCGGCGGCGCGGGCACGCCGGTGCCCTGCGAGATCGCGTGCCACGACTCGAACTGCAGCTGCCACCAGTCGCCCACGTTCTGGGGTGTCGGCCCGAGGCCACTGCCGGCCACGCCGCCGAGCGCGGCACGTGCCCCGATGACGCCGAGGATGCCGACGACGACCAGGAGCACCGCGACCGGGTTGGTGAACAGGCGCACCAGCCATCCGGTCTCGGCGGGGATCTCGTCCTCCTCCAGCTGGGCCCGGTCGGCCTGCCGCTTGGCGGCGAAGGAGGCCGGGTCGGCCTCGGCCTGCGCCATCTGGCGCCGCTCGGCGATGTCGGAGGCCTGCAGGGTGACCGCGGTGGCGACGTCGGAGACGAAGTCGAGGCCGTGGCGGTAGGGCAGCCACGGCGGGGGCAGCAGCGCCTTGACCACGTCCTTGTCGGCGTGCGCCTGCTTCCGGCGACGCCGCTTGGCGAGCATGATCTGGCCGGTGTGGCCGTAGATCCAGCCCAGCGCGGCCAGGTCGTCGAGCGCGGTCCCGGGATCGCGCACCAGGATGAAGCCGAGCATCCGCCACAGGGTCTGGAAGAAGAACCTGACCATCCACAGCGCCAGCGTCCCCGGCCGACTGTTGACCAGCAGGGTGTAGAGCGCGGCCCGTCGCTCCTGGTAATGGATCCGGCGACCGGTCAGCTGCGTCTTGCGTACGCCGCGGTGGGCCGCCTCAACGTGGAAGACGACCGCATCCGGGACGGCGATGGTCGTGAAGCCGGCGTTGGCGGCCCGCCAGCCGAGGTCCATGTCGGTGCCGAGCACCGGGAGGTGCTTGTCGAAGCCGCCCAGGTATTCGAGGACCTCGCGGCGGATCAGCATGCCGGCGGTGTTGACGGCCAGGACGCGGCGTACCTCGTCGTGCTGGCCCTGGTCGTACTCGCCCCGCTCCAGGCCGGTCTCCCGGGCTCCGGTGACCGAGATCGAGACACCGAGCTCGAGCATCCGGCGCAGCGAGGGCCACTCCCGGATCTTGGGGCCGAGGATGTCGGCCTCCGGGTATTCGGCGGCGGCGTTGAGCAGGGTCGAGAGCGCGTGCGGGTCGGGGGTGGAGTCGTCATGGAGGAACCAGATCCACTCCGGCGGCTGCGCCGCCTGGTGGAGGATGGCGAGCGCCTCGTTGGCCGCGTCCGCGAACGTCGTCGACGCCGGGAGCTTGACCACCTGGGCGAAGGTCTCCTCCAGGATCTCGACCGACCTGTCGGTCGAGCCGGTGTCGATCGTGACGGCAAAGCTCACCGGAGCCTGCTGGTTCCTGATCCCGTCGATGACGGTCGGAAGCCAGCCGGCGCCGTTATGAGAGACGAGGACGAGGGCGACCGACGCATGCACGATCGGCAACCCTAGTGCCCATCTGGTGATAGACCGAATGGACCTGTCGAGCGATCGGCCACGCCCCCGCAGGTATTTGTCCGGAAAAGATCAGCAGGCCCGGACCGTGAGGTCCGGGCCTTGCTGGCTCGTGCTTGGTTGCGGCCTTCGTAGATCTCGACCCGCTTCACGCCTTCGCAAGCTCAGGCGTTGCGCTCGCTCGATCCTTTCGCGTTGTGACCTCGCTCCTTCGTCGCGAGGTCACAGGCTCAAACTGCGCGCTTCTTCAGCTTGCGGCGCTCTCGCTCGGAGAGTCCACCCCAGATTCCGAAGCGCTCGTCGTTGCCCAGAGCAGACTCAAGGCAGTCCTGGCGCACCTCGCAGGTCTGGCAGACCTTCTTGGCCTCCCGAGTCGATCCACCCTTTTCAGGGAAGAACGCCTCCGGATCCGTCTGCGCGCACAGGGCGCGCTCCTGCCAGCCCCCTTCGTCGGTGTCCGGCTCGAGGAGAAACAGCTCTCTCATCGTCTTTCCGACCTTTCGACCCTATTCAGCTTGTTTTTGGGACCGTGACCCCATCTTGGGCCAGTCACCTCACGCCATCGGCAGGTAACCGATCCCCCCGTTTTTTGCGGGTACTGCCTCTTGTTACGGCCTAGGCCATGACTTTGATGCAGTTCCCTGCCGAAATCTTCCCGAGATTTTCAAGCGCTGTCGCCACCGCTATCGGTCCCCGTTTCAATTTCGAATCACACTGATGAAATTACATGCCTGTCGGTGCCACAAGTCAACCCTCAAATCTGCTAGGGCCGCTTTAACACAGGCTTTCCGCACCGGCTGGAGCAGGGTTGCTGGCCCCCGTCTGAGAGGCTAGGGCCATGCGTGACATCACCGTTCTCTCCGGCGGCCATGGTGGTTCGAAGTTCATCTCCGGGCTCCTCCACGGCATCTCTGCCGGCCGTGTCCCGGGCATTGAGGAAGATGCCCGGGTCACCGTGATCGCCAATACCGCCGACGATCTGTGGATGCACGGCGTCAAGGTCTGCCCCGACCTCGACACGGTGATGTACACCCTCGGCAACGGATTCGACCATGAGCGCGGCTGGGGCCGCAAGGCCGAGACGTGGTCGATCAAGGAGGAGCTCGAGGCCTACGACGTCCCCGGCACCTGGTTCGGGCTCGGCGACCGCGATATCGCCACGCATCTCGTACGCACCCAGATGCTCGAGGCCGGCTTTCCGTTGTCGCAGGTCACCGCCGCGTTGTGCGAACGCTGGCTGAAGCCTGTATGGGGCGACCGCGTGCAGCTGCTGCCGATGACCGACGACCGCGTAGAGACCCATGTGGCGATCAAGGACGAGAATTCACCCAGTGGACTCTCGGTCGTTCACTTCCAGGAATACTGGGTACGCCTCCGGGCCGGCGTTCCCGTCGAGAAGCTGATCTTCGTGGGGCAGGACGAGTCGAAGCCGGGACCCGGGGTGATGGACGCGCTGCTGAAGTCCGACCTGGTGATCGTGCCCCCGTCCAACCCGGTCGTCTCGATCGGGACCATCCTCGGCGTACCCGGGATCCGGGAGGGCCTGGTCGCCACCTCGGCCCCCGTGGTGGGGATCTCGCCGATCATCAGCGGTCATCACGTACGCGGCATGGCCGAGCAGATGCTCGCCGCCATCGGCGTCGACGCGACCGCCGCCGGAGTCGGTCTGCATCATGGGACGCGCGGCTCGGGCGGGGTCCTCGACGGCTGGCTCGTCGACACCGCCGACGCCGCCGCGGTCCCCTCGCTCACCGAGTCGGGGCTGAAGGCTGCCGCCGTACCGCTGTGGATGTCCTCCGAGGACGCGACCGCCGACATCGCCGCCGCCGCGGTTGAGCTGGTCACCCGATGACGCGGTCCACGAGCGGGCCGATGAGCGGACTGGGCATCACCGTCACCGCCCCCGACGGCGTACCCGAGGTGCGTAAGGGCGACGACCTCGCCGCCCTGCTCCTCGACGCCCTGGAGTCCCCTCTGGTCGACGGCGACATCGTCGTGGTCACCTCGAAGGTCGTCTCCAAGGCCGAGGGTCAGGTGCGGGAGGGCAACCGGGACGACGCGCTCCCCGGGGAGACGACTCGGGTGGTGGCCCGACGCGGGCCGACCCAGATCGTGCGCAGCCGCCTCGGGCTGACGATGGCTGCCGCCGGGATCGACGCCTCCAACGTCGAGGCCGGTTACATCGTGCTGCTCCCCCTGGACCCCGACGCCTCCGCGCGTGCCCTGCGCGCCACATTCCGCGACCGCACCGGCGCGAACGTCGGGGTGATCATCACCGACACCGCCGGACGCGCCTGGCGCGACGGGCAGACCGACATCGCCATCGGCGCCGCCGGCCTCGAGGTGCTGGAGAGCTTCGCCGGCCAGGTCGACGCCTACGGCAACGATCTCGTCGTCACCGCCCCCGCCGTCGTCGACGAGATCGCCTCGGCGGCCGAGATCTCTCAGGGCAAGCTGGGCGCGCGTCCGTTCGCGGTCCTGCGCGGCCGGGCGGACCTCGTCCGCGAGCCCGGTGACGACGGACCGGGAGCGAGCGCGCTCATCCGCCCCGAGGGGTCGGACTTCTTCGGCTTCGGGGCCAGGGAGGCCGTCGTACGCGCTCTGAAGGGTGCCGCCGAGGACCAGGCTCCGTTCGGTGCGCCGGCGAGCGTCGAGGAGCTCTCCGCGGCCGTCACGGAGGTGACCGGGACCGCCCCGGTCCCGCACGGGTACGGGCTTCGGGTGGCCGGAGCCGAGCCAGCGGTGATCGCCGCGCTGGCGTTCGCCCACGGCTGGCGATGCGAGCGCGAGGAGAACAATCACGGGGCAACTTCCCTTCTGCTACCACTGACCACCTAGAATCTGCGCGTCCCGACAAAAGACCCGAGGTACGCCGAACCGTGGCCAACAAGTCGCTCAGCAAAGACCGCAAGGCGGTCATCAACGACATCCGCAAGAAGCAGGGCCGCGCAGAGCGCGTCCGTGGTGCGGCAATCGTCGGTGTCTGCATCGCCATCGCCCTTGTGATCGTGGGTGCCGCCGCGTGGGGCCCGATCACCGGCTACTTCAAGGACCGCGAGTTCAACGACGTCGCGCTCCAGGACATCGGCAAGAGCACCAAGGCCGCCGGCTGCCAGAAGGTGACGGAGATGGCGGCCGACGGCAACCAGAACCACATCGCCACCGGCACCGAGCAGACCTACACGACTGCTCCCCCGGCCTTCGGTCCGCACTGGAACGAGGCCAACGTCGCGCCGGCCGACATGTCGCGCAAGTTCTACACCGCGGACGACCGCCCTGACCTCGAGGCGCTGGTGCACAACCTCGAGCACGGTTACACGATCGTGTGGTACGACGAGACCGTCTCCGAGGACGAGCTGAACGTGCTCCGGGCGGTCGGTGACAAGTTCGCCGGCACCTCGAACTTCCGCTACAAGTTCATCGCGGCTCCGTGGACCGCTGCCGACGCCAAGGAGACGGCGGTCGCCGGCGACAAGAAGACCGAGTTCCCCTCGGGCACCCACATCGCGATGACGCACTGGTACGCCGACGCCGCCAACCCGACCGAGGCGTCCACCCAGAAGGGCGTCTTCCAGTACTGCGAGGGTGTCTCCGGCGAGGCGATCAAGGACTTCATGGAGAAGTACCCCTACACCAACAGCCCTGAGGCCCAGGCCATGTGATTCTGGCCCTCAGGACGTACGAAACGGCCGTCTCCCTTCGGGGAGGCGGCCGTCTCTCGTTTCGAGCGAACCAGCTCAGGTGAGGTCGGTGCGGTCGGAGTCCTTGAGGGCGGCGACGATCTTCTTGACCTGCTGGGCATGCGTACGAGTGGTGACCAGGACGGCGTCGTTGGTGTCGACGACGACGATGTCCTCGAGGCCGATGAGGGCGACCATGCGGCCCGAGTGGGGCACGACCAGGCCGGTGGAGTCGAGGGCGTGGACGAGCGAGGCGTCGCCGAGGATCGTGGGGCCCTCGGGCGAGGCGGTGGCGGCGGCCTGGAGCAGCGTCGCGAGCGAGTCGAAGTCGCCGATGTCGTCCCAGCCGAGGTCGGCGGGCACCGTGGCGACCTTGCCGGCGGCGGCAGCGGGCTCGGCGACCGCGTGGTCGACCGCGATCTTCGGCAGCGTCTCCCACAGCTCCTCGAGCCGCGACGGCTCGGCGGCGATGGCCCGCAGCCGGTCGGTGAAGCCGGGGTCCGACTCCGCGAGCAGTTCGAGTAGGACGGTGGGACGGACGACGAACATCCCGGCGTTCCAGCGGTGGCGGCCGGTCGCGAGATAGCCGGCCGCGACCTCGGCCGACGGCTTCTCGACGAACTCGTCGACCAGGTACGCCCCCGGGTGGCCGTCCAACGGCTTGCCCTCGGCGATGTAGCCGAACGCGGTCGAGGCGAAGGTCGGCGAGATCCCGATCGTCACCAGCCAGCCGTCCGCGGCGATCGCCGCGGCGCTGCGTACGGTCTCGTGGAAGTTGTCGACGTTGCGGATCACGTGGTCAGCCGCGAAGGAGCCCATCACGGCCTCCGGGTCGCGCCGCTCCAGGAAGGCCGCGGCCAGGCCGATCGCGGCCATCGAGTCGCGCCCGCTCGGCTCGGCCAGGATGGCGTCGTGCGGCACCTCGGGCAGCTGCTCGCACACAGCCCGCTCGTGGACCGCGCCGGTCACCACCATGATGCCGTCGGAGACGGGCTCGAGGCGGTCGTAGGTCTCCTGCAGGAGGGTACGTCCGTGGCCGGTGAGGTCGCGCAGGAACTTCGGCTCCGAGGACCGTGAGAGCGGCCACAGCCGCGTGCCGGCACCACCAGCGGGGATCACTGCCCAGAAGGTCATGCGGCACACCTTAGGGTTTCGATGTGCAGACCTATCCCGAGACCCTCGCCCAAGCACTGCGGACAGACCCGGGCGGTCCGTTCGTGACCTTCTACGACGAAGCGAGCGGCGAGCGCCAGGAGCTGTCGACCACGACGTACGCCAACTGGGTGGCCAAGGCCTCCGGCCTCCTCCTCGACGAGCACGGCCTCGAGCGCGGGGACAGCATCCGGATCGACCTGCCCACCCACTGGCTGGCCACCGTCTTCCTCGGCGCCGCCTGGAACACCGGGCTCGTCGTGACCGACTCCGACGGTTCCGATTCCTCTGGCCCTGATGCCGTCGTCTGCGGCCCCGAGACGCTGCCCGCCTGGGCGGATGAGGCCGGGAAGCGGCCGACGCTGGCGTGCTCGCTGCTTCCGTTCGGCGTACGTTTCGCCGATCCGCTCCCCCAGGGCGTGCACGACGTCGGCATCGAGGTCTGGGGACAGCCGGACGCCTTCACCCCCTGGGACCCGCCCGCCGCGGACGACGCAGCCACCTCGTGGGCCGGCGTCGAGACCAGCCACGCTGACCTGTTCGGAGGCGACGGGAAGGCCGTACGGCTGCTCTCGACCGTCCCCTCGGCCTCGCCGGCCGGTGCCGAGCTCCTGGCCTCGCTGCTCGCCGGCGGCGGCTCGCTGGTGCTGGTCACCAACGCGACCGAGGATCGACTGGCAGCTCTCGCCGAGTCCGAACGCGCTCAGCCGAACTGGTCGTAACCCCGTAGGGCGCCCATCTGGGACTTCCGGTCCCAGCCGCCGCTCTGGTTGTGCTCGTAGGCGAACCACATGCCGTCGGACTTGCGACGCAGCAGCAGGTCGCCGCCGGTGGAGGCGCCGCGCAGGTCCTTGGTCGCGAGGATGAAGTCGAAGACGCTGGTGTCGATCCCGGGGTCGGAGTAGGTGGTCAGGCCACCGGGGCCGTTGGTGCGGAAGATCAGCAGCTTGCTCGAGACCCTGACGACCACCTCGGGAGAGCCGTCGTCGGCGTAGAAGCGGCCGGCCCCGATGACCTGGGTCGAGCCGCTGACCGCGCTGCGCATCCTGTAAGGGGCGCCCAGCGCGCTGGTGCCGCGCCCGGGCCAGACCCGGATCTCGCCGGAGGAGTGCTTGCCCACGAGGTCGGGCCAGCCGTCGCCGGTGATGTCGCTGACCACGTCGATGACCGAGACGGACCCGAAGCCGCGCCCGATGATGACGCCGGTGGCGAACGTCTCGGTGCCGTTGCCGCGGTTGACCCGGATCGTGCCGTCGGTGTGGCGGATCAGGATGTCGCCGTCGCCATCGCGGTCCCAGTCACCGGCGTTCATCAAGGTGGCCGAGGTGCCGCCAACGAGGTTGGTTGCCCGGGGCGTACCGAGGCGGGCGTTGCCGTCGGTGCGGATCACGACGATCCGCCGGTCGCTGGACCGCCGGGCGACCAGGTCCGGGTAGCCACGGCCGCTGATCTGTGACTGCAGCTCGCGCGCCGCCCAGCTCGCCTGCTTCGAGCCCGCCTGCGAGCGGATCGTGCTCAGCTTGGCGTAGAGGTAGCGGCCCGGGCATGCGGTGGAGCCAGCGTCGCGATGGCCCATGATCGCGTGCGAGAAGGTGCGGTCGCCCATCCGGGTGGAGCCCTTGTTGCCGCGGACACCGTGCAGCGACAGCTTCCACGCGAACAGCGTCCCGAAGGCGTTCACCAGCGCGGTCGGAGGTGCGACGTTGTCGAAGTTGCCGATCGCGGAGGCGCCGAAGCCGTAGCTGTTGTGACCCGAGGTGTGAGCACCCACGACGGGACGGTCGACGCCGCCGTAGCGGCCCTCCCAGATCCGGCCGAACTTGTCGACCAGGAAGTTGTAGCCGATGTCGCGCCAGCCCCGGCTCTGCACGTGGTAGGCGTAGATGCTCCGGATGATCCCCGGCACCTGGTCCCTGGTGTAGGAGTTGGTGTTGACGGTGTGGTGCACGAACCCACCGCGGACCTCGTGGTAGTCGGGCGGGCCGGCCTCGCGCACGCTCTCGTCGGCACCCCACTGGCGACGGCTGTAGATGCTGGGCTTGGAGGTGTACGCGGCCGCCGACAGCGTCGCCGCCTCCCCCTCCTCGGCGCTCTGGGTGCCCTCGGTCGCCTCGGCCGGCTCCGGGGCATCATCGGCCCCGGTCTCGATCTCGGGCGACTCGCTGCGGCTCGCGGCCGCCTCGCCGGGCGTGATCACCGCCAGTCTGAGGTCGGCCGGCACCTCGGCACCGGTCAGCCGCAGCCGGGTCTGGACCTGGTCGACCTCGCCGACGACCGCCTCCATGGTGCCCGGCCTCGACCCGTCCGCCTCAGCGGAGTCCGGGTCAGGAGCATGGTCGTCGACGTGGACGTCCAACGCCTGCCAGGCGCTCCACGTCCCGTCCTCCAGCGTGCGTACGTCGGCCCCAACCGCCTCCTCCGGGACGACCGCGCCGGGCGCCCAGGTGAGCCCGACGGTCCCGAAGCCGTCCACCGGCTGCGGCAGGCTGATGACGGTCGCCGCGTCGCCCTCAGAAGTGGCCTTCTTGGCCTCAGCGGTGATCCGTCCGGCCACGCCGTGCCCGGACGGGGCGGTCAGCGAGATCTCCTCGAGGTGGGCGTCGACCGGGTCGGAGGGCACCTGTGCCGCTGACGGCACCGCCACCTGGTTCCCGGAGACGGGAACCTCGCCGGGTCGGACCACCTTCAGGTCGACGACGGTGCTCGCCGGGACCAGCGCGGCCAGGACGAACCCGAGCACGAGCAGCTGCTGGGTCGAGGCGACATAGCGCGACCGGGCGCGCTCGACGTCGCTCGACTGCTCTTCTCCGGCCTGCGAATGCACGTATGGATCCCCCTGGTTCCGTAACACCAGGGAACATCTTTCACATCAGCCACAGACGTGGGAAGAGCCTGCGGGGAACTACAGATCTGTAATTCCCCGCAGGCTCTCGCCCCTGAGCTCAGCTCAGACTTCCGCTCCGAGCGCGCTGTCGGCAGCGTCGAGCCTCTTCTGCGCCACCGAGCCCTTGGCGTCGTCCTCACCGTAGTGGAGGTACTCGATGCCCTCGTCGACGTCGCCGTCGAAGACCAGACGGCCCTTCTCCAGGCAGATGACACGGTCGCACATCCGCTTGACCGAGCCGGCGGCGTGGCTGACGTAGACCACGGTGCGGCCGCTGTCGCGGATCTCCTCCATCTTCTCCATGCACTTCTTCTTGAAGGGCTTGTCACCGACGGCGAGGACCTCGTCGGCGAGGAAGATGTCGGAGTCGATGTGGACGGCGACCGAGAACCCCAGGCGTGAGTACTGTCCCGAGGAGTAGTTGCCGACCGGCGAGTTGAGGTGGTCGCCGAGCTCGGCGAAGTTCACCACGTCGTCGTAGATCTCGGCGGTCTCCTCGGCGGAGAGCCCGTAGATCGCGGCGTTGAGGAAGATGTTCTCCCGGCCGGACAGCTGCGGGTGGAAGCCCGCACCCGTCGCGATCAGGCCCGCGATCTGGCCACGCGTCTTCACGACACCCTGGTCGGGGCGCATCACTCCGCTGATCAGCTTCAGCAGGGTCGACTTGCCCGAGCCGTTCAGGCCCATCAGGCCGACCGACTCGCCCTGCTTGATCGTGAAGGTGACGTCGTCCAGCGCCTTGAAGGTGTTGGAGACGGCCCGTCCCTTCATCTTGGCGACGGTGATGTCCTTGATGCTGCGGTGGTAGCGGAGCGTGAAGTTCTTGGTGACTCCGTCCACCACGATCGAGTCGGCGGTCATGTCAGACGCTCCGGAATCTTGTTCTCGTACTTGCTGAAGACCACCTGGGCGATCACCAGCAGGACCAGCGAGACACCGAACGCACCCAGACCCCACATCCACAGATTCTCGGGCAGGTGCTTGGCGGCGGTCTCCTCGGGATTCGGGGTCACCCCGACCCAGAAAGCCTGCTGGAAGAGCAGCACGGCGTCCGCGATCGGGTTGAGCAGGTAGATCCAGGCCTTGTCCCCGAGGGCGCTCTCGATCATCGAGAACGGGTACATCATCGGGACGCCGAAACGGATGTAGTTGGTCAGGATGTTGACCGCGCTGCCGAAGTCCCGGAAGAAGACGTTGGCCAAGCTGAAGACCAGGGCCAGAGCGGTGCCCAGCGCCATCACGATGCCGAGCGCGAGCAGGAAGGAGGGAACCGTCTCCCAGGTCGGCGTCCATCCGCTGAACAGACAGACGACGATGAGGATCAGAGTCGCCGGCACGAGGTGGTAGAGCGAGACCAGCATCGAGGCGACCGGGAACATCTCCTTCGGCATCGCCATCTTCTTCAGCAGCCCCTTGTTGCCGAGCAGGGACCGCGTCCCTGCCCCGAAGGTCTCGGTGAAGAAGTGGACGATGACCAGCCCGGCGAACAGGTGGACCGGGTAGTTGTCCATCCCCTTGTCCGCGCCCATGATCTTGCCCATGAAGAT
Source organism: Nocardioides sp. NBC_00850 (assembly GCF_045207335.1). Taxonomy (NCBI): domain Bacteria; kingdom Bacillati; phylum Actinomycetota; class Actinomycetes; order Propionibacteriales; family Nocardioidaceae; genus Nocardioides; species Nocardioides sp. NBC_00850. The sequence goes on along the minus strand of NZ_CP108845.1, from coordinate 2,014,265 downwards.
CCAGTAGACGAGGAACTGCGTCAACGGGTTGATGTAGGACCAGAAGACGCCGAGGATCGAGTTGGAGTAGCGACCGCTGATCTCCCGCTGCACAAGCAGCTTGAGGAGGTAGCGGCTCTTGAAGACGGAGAGCAGACCGAGGTTCTCCGCCGGGGGTGCCAGCGGCGCGTCGACGATCCGTACGGGGCGTTCATCAACTCCGGTTGCCATCGGACCCCTTCTCCTCAGCGACCTTCCACGGCTCGAACGTCTTCTCCCAGGCCTCCGGCGAGGTGAACTCGCTCAGCTTGGAGCGGTACTCCTCGGCCAGCTTCGGCCACTGGCGCTTGAGCCGGCGGTGCACCTTGATGGTGTCCTTCAGCATCTGGTTGAAGCGCTTCTTGTCGCGGCGGTAGAAGGCAGCGCCCTGCTGGTCGTTCATCGACACGATGGCGCTGTCGTACTTGGTGATCCGGTACCACTGGTTGTCCATCGCGGCGAGCTCGGCCTCGGGGAACTCCGTGGAGAGCTTGCGCGGCTTCATGATCTGCCGGATCGGCGCCTTGAGCGCGGCCAGCTTGACCTCGCGGCTGGTCGGGACCTCGGTGTCCTCCTTGCCCTTGCGCGGCGGCTTGTGGCGGCGCACGGGCGGGAACTCGTCACGGTCGGCCTTGAGCTGCGCGTCCGGGTAGTCCTTGACCATCTCGCGTACGGCGGGAAGCTGGGTCGCGAGGGTCTCGTGCAGCTTCTCAGGGCCGGCGAGCACGTCGAGCAGCGCCTGGTGGCGCAGCATGACCGTCGAATACTGCATCGAGACCAGGTGCTTGATCTGGTGAGAGAACGACTCGGTGACCATGCGGCCGCCGTCGTCGTAGATCGAGTGCAGCAGCGCGGCCACGAAGCGGTTGCGCTGGTGGAAGTAGGACTGCCAGTCGAGGGCGTCGTTCTTGTCGGTCCACGGGACGTGCCACACGGCCGCACCCGGGAACGACACGGTCGGGAAGCCGGCCGCCTTGGCGCGCAGGCCGTACTCGGAGTCGTCCCACTTGATGAAGACCGGCAGCGAGAGCCCGATCTCCTCGATCACCTTGCGCGGGATCAGGCACATGAACCAGCCGTTGAAGTCCACGTCGACGCGCTTGTGCAGCCAGCGCGTCGAGCGCAGGTTGCGGGCGCCGAAGTCCCAGTCGCCGTAGACGCCGGGAGCCGACTGCCACCAGAAGCGCCACGGCTGGACGATCTCGCCGTAGGAGTGCAGGCGGGACTTGGCGTAGAGCGAGAACATGTGGCCACCGACGATGGTCGGCCGCTTGGCGAGGTCACCGAAGGTGATCGCGCGGATGATGCCCTCGGGCTCGCAGACGACGTCGTCGTCCATCATCAGGGCGTACGTCGCGGTGCCCTTGCGCAGCGACTCGAGCTGACCACGCGCGTAGCCGCCGGAGCCACCCAGGTTGCCCTGCTCGATGATGTGCAGCAGGTCGCCCAGGGCCTTCTCGGCCGCGGGGAACTCGACGTCGTCGGCGACCTTCTTGGTGCCCTGCTCCATCACGAAGACGGTGTCGAGGTAGGGGCGCAGCGCTTCGTCCTCGCCCATCTGCGCGAGCAGCTTGGCGCAGAAGTCGGGCTTGTTCATGGTGGTGACACAGATGTCGACGGTGCCGTGCTCGGCACGGTCGTCGGGGACCTCCGCGGTCCACTCGGCCGAGGTGATGACGGCGTCCTCGTCGGAGGCGACAACGTCGTACCAGTACCAGCCACCGTCGACGAACGGCTTCAGCGGCAGGTCGAAGGTGAAGGTGCCCTCGGGGTTGGTGCCGGTGTCGGCGGCGTCGACGCGCTGGGAGCGGCCGTTGGCCATCGACTTGTAGACGATGACGCTCGCGCCGCGACCCTGGAGCGCGACGGTCAGCTTCACGCTCTCGACCACGGTGTGCCGGCGCCAGTAGCTGGCCGGGAACGCGTTGAAGTAGGTGCCGAGCGAGAGCCGCTCACTCTTCAGGATCCGCAGCGCCGTACGCGACTCGATCTGGTCGGGGTGGATCTGGGTCCCGTCGTTGATCGACTGGCGGATCTGGGCGTTGTTCAGCGCCTGGGCCGTCTTGTCGGAGCCGACCTCGTACTTGTCGGCGTCGAGGATGGCAGCCTGGTTGTCGACGTAGAGCGGTAGTACGTCGGAGTCACGGTCCAGGGGCAGGATCTGCCGCTGGAGCAGTCGGGTCACGCTCATTCGTCAACGCCTCCGGAGGTGAGCGGGGTGCCGTCCTCGAAGTGGGGACGGAGCTTGTTCTCGAACATGGTGAGCGCGGACGCGATCGCCATGTGCATGTCGAGGTACTTGTAGGTGCCGAGGCGGCCACCGAAGAGCACCATCGGCTCCTTCTTGGCCAGGTCGCGGTAGACCAGGATCTTCTCGCGGTTGTCGGCGGTGTTGATCGGGTAGTACGGCTCGTCGCCCTCCTGGGCGAAGCGGCTGTACTCCTTCACCACGATCGTCTTGCCGGGCTTGTAGCGGTCGGCGCGCTCGGGGTGGAGGTGCTTGAACTCCAGCTCACGGGTGAACGGGACCTCGGGGTCGTTGGCGTTCACCACGCCGGTGCCCTGGTAGTCGTCCACGTCGAGGGTCTCGGACTCGAGGTCCACGGTGCGCCAGGAGAGCTTGCCCGCGGAGAAGTCGAAGTACTCGTCGACCGGACCGGTGTAGACGATCGGGACCTTGCCCTTGAAGTCGTCGACCACGGTGAAGAAGTCGGTGTCGAGCATGACCGTGATGTTCGGGTGGTCGGCCATCCGCTCCAGCCACGCGGTGTAGCCGTCGACCGGGAGGCCCTCGTACTTGTCGTTGAAGTAACGGTTGTCGAAGGTGTAGCGGACCGGGAGGCGCGTGATGATGTCGGGCGACAGCTCCGTCGGGTCCTTCTCCCACTGCTTGGCGGTGTAGCCCTTGATGAAGGCCTCGTAGAGCGGGCGGCCGATCAGCGAGATCGCCTTCTCCTCGAGGTTCTTGGCGTCCTCGGTGTTGAACTCGGAGGCCTGCTCCGCGATCAGCGCGCGCGCCTCGTCGGGGGTGTGCGACTTCCCGAAGAAGGAGTTGATCAGCGCGAGGTTCATCGGCAGGGAGTAGACCTGCCCCTTGTACTTCCCGAACACCTTGTGCTTGTAGTCGGTGAACTCGGTGAACTTCCGCACGTAGTCCCACACCTTCTCGTTGGAGGTGTGGAAGAGGTGGGTGCCGTACTTGTGCACCTCGATGCCGGTCTCCTCGTCGAACTCGGAGTAGGCGTTTCCACCGATGTGCGGACGGCGCTCGATGATGAGCACCTTCTTGTCCAGCTCGGTGGCGGCGCGCTCGGCGATGGTGAGGCCGAAGAGGCCGGAGCCGACGACGACGAGGTCAGGAGTGGTTTCAGGGGAGGACACGATCGCTCAGTCTAGGTCTCTGTGGGTAAGGGGTCGGTCAGGGAGGTCAGGCGGATGGGACGGTTCAAGAAGTGGGCAGGGTTCGCATGCCTCGCGCGGCGCGCAGGGCCTTGATCACGTTGACGGCCTCGTGCTTGCCGCCTCGCAGCGGGCTGAGGAGAACCACAGCCGCGGTGATGAGCCAGGGCTTGAGACGTACGAGGACGTTCTCGCCGTAGCGGAAGTGGACGACGAAGAGGTTGCGGTACATGTAGAAGCCCTTCCAGCCGGCCAGGTCGTGCTGCTGGCTGAAGTCGAGCTGTCGCACGAGCACCGCGTCGCGTACGGCCCAGATCGTGCGGCCGGCGCGGCGGGCGCGGATCGCGAGATCCACGTCGTCGTAGAAGATGAAGTAGGTGGGATCGGGAAGCCCGATCTCCTCCAGGACGGTGCGGCGGATCATGAAGCCCTCGAAGGCGACGTTCTCCACGGCGACCCGCTCCGGAAGCGCGTCGCGGGTCGGGTAGGTGTCCATGACCGAGGAGGTCTTGGGCTTGATCGCGAGCGGGTTGCGCAGGTCGAACTTCAGCGCAGCGAGCTCGATCAGGTTGCCGTTCTTGTCCTCACGCACGGAGAAGAGGCAGTCCTCGTCCTGGGCGAGCAGAACCTCGAGGCAGTCGTGGGCCGGGACGACGTCGTCGTCGATCAGGTAGAGACGGTCCCACCCCTGCTCGACCGCGGCCTTGGTGCCGAGGTGGAAGCCACCGGCGCCGCCGAGGTTCTCCGGGCTGTCGATCACCTGCAGGTTGGGGGTGATCGCCTCGGCGAGGACCTGCGCGGTGTGGTCGGTGGAGGCGTTGTTGACGACGATCACCGCGTCGGCGGGCTGGTCGAGCTTGGTGAGCCCGTCGAGCAGCCCGCGCAGCATGTCGGCGCGGTTGTAGGTGACGACGACGATCGCGACCGTCTCACGGGTGGTGCTCAACGAAGGAACCTCTCGTGTCCACTGAAGTCCCCCCGGATGGCAGCCCACCACGCCTGCGCAGAGAGCCGGATCCGCTTCGGCTGCGGCTTGGTGAGCAGGTAGAACCATAGAGTCTTCGCCACGAAAGCCAAAGCGAAGGGCCATCCTCGGTAGTCGCGCAGGTTGAGCAGGTTGTTGCGCGCCATGCAGTAATGCTTCAGGTCGCTCGGCGTGTGGTTGTACGTCGCCCTCCCCCACGCCATCGGGGTGCCGAGATCGCCGACGGAGGGGTGGCGCACCTGAGCGCCGACGACGGTCGCGATCCGCGCCCCGGCCTTCTCGGCCCGGAGACGGTATTCGTGGTCGTCGCCCCAGATGAAGTACTCCGCTCGGGGGTAACCGATCCGCTCCACCAGGTCGCGGGTGACCAGGACCCCGTTGAACGGGATCACGATGTCCTTGATCAGACCGTCGGTGGCGGCTGCCTCGACGTCGGCGAGCTGGTGCACGACCTTGGAGCGGCCCGGGAGCCGGATCGGGAACACCAGGCGGCCGGGGTCGCCCTCGTCGACGACGAGCGGCCCCCAGAAGTCGAGGTCGGTCTGCTTGAGCAGCAGCGCCAGGCAGTCGGCGTCGGGCAGGCCGTCGTCGTCCATCAGCCAGACCAGGTCGGCGCCACGTTCGATCGCCATCTCGAGGCCGTCGTGGAAACCGCCGGCGCCGCCGCTGTTGCGCTGAAGGGTGCGGGCGATCACCGGCACCTGGCGCTGACCCGGCTCCTCGGCACCGTTGAGCTCAGCGAGCCACTGCGACGTACCGTCGGTGGAAGCGTTGTCGATGACGATCACCTCGTCGAGGCCGTCGACCACGTCGAGCCGCTCCAGCAGTCGCTGCAGCAGCTCGAGACGGTTGAAGGTCACCACGACCGCGGCGACACGATTGCTCCCTGGCACGGATCCAGACTAGCCGCGACCGCGGGGTATCCCGGGAATCAGCGAGTCGCTGTGACCTGCGCTTAACCCGTTGTTCAACAGGCTGAGGCGAGGTCGTCGGTCTCGTTGGCCTGGTAACCCTTGTTGCGCGAGCCCAGGGAACCGCCGGTGACGGGACCGCCCTTGTCGTCGGCCTCGGAGGCGCCGGCCTTGGGCTTGCCCTCGGCCTTCTGCGTGGGCGCCTTGGTCTCCCCGTCGTCGCCGGTGCCGGGCGACTCGAAGACCTCCTCCTTCTTCGGGGTGGCCTTCTTCACCGCCTTGCGCACCTCGGCGTGGATGTCGGACATGTCCGGGTCGGCGGTGTTGACCAGCGGAGGCACCAGCGACAGCGTCGAGATCTTCTGCGACTTCGCCTTCAGCGCCAGCGCCGAGAACCGCTCGATCTCGCTCGGCGGGACCGAGGTGGTGATGGTGGAGCCGGTCGCCTTCGCGACGTCCTGGTAGTGGCGTACGACGTCGGCGGGGCTGGTCTGCTGCAGGATCGCGTTCAGGACGCACTTCTGGCGAGCCATCCGGGAGTAGTCGTCGGAGTCGTGGCGGGCCCGTGCGTACCAGAGGGTCTCCCAGCCGTCGAGCTTCTTCGTGCCGGGCTGGATGTGGGTGTAGAAGCTGTCGGAGGGGAGGCCGACCGGGATCGGCTGGCGAACCTTCAGGGTGACTCCCCCGATGGCGTCCACGATCTCCTCGAAGCCGTTGAGGTCGACGATCGCGTAGTAGCTGATCTGCAGGTCGGTGATGCCCTCGACGGCGTCCACGGTGGCGGCCATCCCGGGATCCTTCTCGCCCTTGTAGAGCTCCTTGTGCTCACCGGCCCAGGTGCTCACGCCGTTGAGGTAGCAGCCGTCGCAGTCGAAGCCGCGCGGGAACTCCTCGTCCATCGGCGAACCGTCGTCGAAGGTGAAGTTCTGCATGTTGCGGGGCAGGCCGATGAGCACCGTACGTCCGGTCACGGCGTCGATGGAGGCGACCGTGAGCGAGTCGGGACGCAGGCCCCAGCGGGTCTTCCCACCGTCGGAGTCGGCGCCGGCGAGCAGCACGTTGAAGCGGCCGTTGTGGGCCTCCGCAGCCTCGGCGCCGGCGAAGATCGCCTCGACCATGCCCTTGTGGACGCCGACCAGGTGGGCGCCGAAGATCAGTGTCGCGGCCACGGAGAAGGCCAGTGCGCCGTTGATCGCGACCACGATGCGGCGCTGTTTGAGGTCGAGCTCGAGCGGGCGGCCCAGGCGCCAGGCGTCGATGAAGAGCGCTGCCCAGGCGATGGCGCCGGCGATGAGCGCGAGGCGGAACAGGCCCAGCAGCCACGGCGTCGTGCCGAGCCGGAAGATCAGGCCGTGCCACAGCAGGGAGATCGCGAAGACGAGCCCGGTGGTGACCGCGAGACCGATGACGGTCCAGATCGCGATCCGGCCGACGCGGCGGTTGCCGGCGACGAGCTGGGCGGACCCCGGCAGCAGCAGCGTGATCAGCAGCAGCGCCATGGCGCGACGGAACCGCACGCGGGAGGCGCGCTCGGCGGCCGTACGCTGGGGCCGGTAGTTCTGCTCAGCCATCTGGGGTCCCTCGAGTGATGAGTTTGCACCGCCAGTATCACCAGTCACACGAGTAACACGGTGGTGCGACGCGCCGACTAACTTTAGCGGCCTGGCACGGTACGTTTGAGCGCATGCCAAACCCCCGCAACCCTGGCAGCCCCAACGATCCCCGGTCGCAGCAGTACGGCTGGGCGTACGGCAATGGCCAGCATGCTCAGCCTTCGGGGCCCGAGCCCACCAACGTCATGCCCACCGTCCGGCGCCCGTCCGGCGGCGCGCCGCCTCCGGCGCCGCCGCGTGGCGGCTATGACCGGCCGCTGCCCCAGCCGGGGCAGATCGCGCCGACCCCTGGGCAACAGGGCGGGTATGGCAACCAGGGCTACAACCAGGGCTACAACCAGGACTGGAGCCAGCCGAGCGAGTACGGCGGCAACGGTGGCAACGGTGGCTATGGGGGTCCGGGCGATGGCTACGGTGGTCGCGGGGGCCGCCAGCCCAAGCCCAAGAAGCGCCACCCGTTCCGCCGGTTCGTCGCCATCGTGATGATCCCGGTACTGATCCTGGTCGGCGCGGTCGCCTGGATCGGCATCAGCGCCTGGAACAAGGTCGACAAGGTCCCCTATGAGCCGACCGCGGGCGAGCGGCCCGCGGACCAGCCCGGCACGACGTACCTCATCGTCGCCAGCGACTCGCGCGAGGGCCTGACCGCCGAGGAGAAGAAGAAGCTGCACACCGGCGATGCGGCCGGCAGCCGCACGGACACCATCAAGCTGCTGCACACCGGTGCCGGCAAGACGATCGTGGTCACCATCCCGCGGGACTCGCCGGTGGACGTCCCCGGTCACGGCACGACCAAGATCAACGCGGCCTTCGCCTACGGCGGTCCCGAGCTGCTGACCCAGACGATCGAGCAGAACACCGGCGTACGCATCGACGGCTACGTCGAGATCGGCATGGGCGGCCTCGCCCGGCTGGTCGACGGTGTCGGCGGCGTCGAGATCTGCCCGAAGCAGGACATGAAGGACCCGCTTGCCGGGTTGGACATCGAGAAGGGCTGCCAGGAGGCCGACGGCGCGACCGCACTGGCCTACGCGCGTTCACGTCACGTGGAGAGCACCGGAGACCTGGCGCGAGGCGTCAACCAGACCGAGGTCATCTCCGGCATCGGGAAGAAGATGACCAACCCGGCCACCGTGCTCAACCCGTTCAAGCTCGCCGAGATGGGCAAGGGCGCCGAGGGCCTCAAGGTCGGCAAGGGTATGAGCGTCATCGGCGGCGCGAAGTTCGCCTGGGCCTTCAAGGCTCTCGCCGGCGGCTCCGCGATGACCTGCGGTGTCCCGATCGTGGGCATGAGCACCCAGTGGGATCGGGAACGTGCGCTGACGATGTTCGGTCACATCAAGGAGGACACGGTCGACGACATCCCCGCCGACCTCTGCACGCCGACCGGCCTGCCGAAGAGCGTGACCGGATAACTCCCGCCTCATCACAGCCGTCCCTACTGACTTTCGTCGGTAGGGACGGCTGCTTTTCGTCCACTGTGCCCGGCCGCGTACGTCCCTAGGTTCGAGGCATGATCACTCTGGACCACCTGACCAAGAGATACGGCGCGACCACCGCGGTCGACGATCTCACCCTGCAGATAGAGCCCGGCCGGGTCACCGGCTTCCTCGGCCCCAACGGCGCCGGGAAGTCCACGACCATGCGGATGATCCTCGGCCTGGACCGGCCGACGTCGGGGACGGCGACGATCGACGGCCGTCCGTACGCCTCGCTGCGGCGCCCGCTGCGCGAGGTCGGTGCGCTGCTGGACGCCAAGGCGGTGCATCCCGGTCGCCGGGTGCGTACGCATCTGGTGGCGATGGCACGGAGCAACTCGATCCCGGTGGCCCGGGTCGATGACGTGCTCGAGCGCGTCGGTCTCGCCGGGGTCGCCCGGCGGCGGGCCGGGAGCCTGTCGCTCGGGATGAGCCAGCGGCTCGGGATCGCGGGGGTGCTGCTCGGCGATCCGCGGGTGATGCTCTTCGACGAGCCGGTCAACGGGCTCGATCCCGACGGGGTGATGTGGATCCGGAAGCTGCTGAGGTCGCTCGCGGCGGAGGGGCGTACGGTCCTCGTCTCCAGCCATCTGATGAGCGAGATGCAGCAGACCGCCGATCATCTGGTCGTGCTGGGCCGCGGGCGGCTGCTCGCGGACTCCTCGCTGGAGTCTTTCGTCGCCGGGTACGGGTCCTTGGAGGAAGCCTACTTCCGGCTCACCGGCGGGAGCGTCGAGTACACCGGGACGGAGGTGGCCTGATGCTTGCTGCGATCTCGTCCGAATGGACCAAGCTCTGGTCGGTCCGCTCGACCTGGTGGTGCCTGATCGGCGCGGCCGCGCTGATGGCGCTCTACTCGGTCCCGCTGGGCTTCGACGCCGCCGAGCCGAACCCGGACCTGTCCCACGCCGACCAGTTGCTGCATGTCGAGGAGGTCGCCACCGCGGGGCTGCTGTTCACCCAGTTCGCGCTGATCGCGCTGGCTCTGCTGACGGTGACCTCGGAGTACGCCTCCGGCAGCATGCGTACGACCCTGCAGTGCGAGCCCCGGCGCGGCCGGGTACTGGTCGCGAAGCTGGTCGTCGTGGAGGCCGTCGCGCTGGTCGCCGGAGCGCTCCTCGCCGTCCTGGGTGCCGGCCTCGGCTACCTGACGGCGGGCGACTACGGGGTCTTCGACGTCTCCTCGGTGGCCACGGTGGCCGGGAAGATCAGCGTCTACATGGGCGTTGTCGTCGCGCTGGCCATCGGGCTCGCCGTCGGTCTGCGCAGCACCGCCGGGGCGCTGGTCGTGGCGTTCCTGGTGCTCTTCCTGCTGCCGATGGTGCTGATGATGAGCGGGATGGACCTGATGACCGATGTGTCCTACTACCTGCCGGGGACGGCGGGCACGGAATACCTCGGCATCGGGATCGCGACCCTCTTCGGGCTCTCCGACGGGCTCCCCTACGGCCGCAACGGCGGGCTCGGGCTCTTCGCCGCCTGGTCCGTGGCCACCCTGCTGGCCGGCTACCTGGTGTTCCGCCGGCGCGACGCCTGAGGCTTCCGCCTGCTAGCGGTCCTCGCTCACGAGCCCTGCCTCGTGGGCGAGGACCGCTGCCTGCACCCGGTTGCGTACGCCGAGACGACCGAACGCGCTGCTCAGATAGGCCTTCACGGTCCCCTCCACGAGGTGGAGACGGCGACCGATCTCGGCGTTGGAGAGCCCGGCACCGACCAGCGCCATCACGTCGCGCTCGCGGTCGGTGAGTGCGGCGACCTTGGCCCGCGCGTCGGCGGCCCGCGACATCCGGTCACCGGCCCCGGCGCCGAGCTCGGCGATGACGCGCTGGGCGACCCGTGGCGAGAGGAAGGCGGCGCCGTCGGCGACCGCGTGCACGCCCGCGAGCAGCTCGCGGGGATCGCCGGACTTCAGCAGGAACCCGCTCGCCCCGTCGCCGAGGGCCCGGGCGATGTAGGCGTCCTCGGAGAAGGTGGTCAGCATGACTCGCGCGGTCTCCGGGGCGGTCCGGGCGATCTCCGCCCCGGCCGCCAAGCCGTCCATCCGCGGCATCCTGACGTCGAGCAGCGCGACGTCGGGCCGGTGGCGCTGTGCCGCCTCGACCGCCTCGCGCCCGTCGGCGGCCTCGGCCACCACCTCGATCGCCTCGTCGGTCTCCAGGATCGCGCGTACGCCGGCCCGCACCATCGCCTCGTCGTCGGCCAGCAGCACCCGGATCACAGGCGCACCCCGCGCCGCTGGTCCTCGCGGGCCGGCAGATCGGCGACCACCTCGAACCCGCCGCCGGCGGCGGGGCCGTGGCGGAGCGTGCCTCCGGCGGCGCGCGCCGCCTCCTCCAGCCCGGCCAGGCCGAGGCCGGTGGTGGGCCCGACGCGCGGAGGGAGGGTCGCGCGGCCGTTCGTCACCGAGAGGCGTACGCCGTCGGCTCCCGTCTCGACCGAGACCGTCACCGACGCCCCGGGAGCGTGCCGGGCCGCGTTGGTCAGCGCCTCCTGCACGATGCGATGGGCGGCGACGTCCCGCACCCCTTCGCCGTCGTCGAGCGAGCCCGCCAGGCGTACGTCCATCCCCGACTCACGCGCGCGCTCGACCAGGCCGTCGATCCCGGTCGCGGCCGGGGTCAGCGGCGCCTCCTCGGCGGCGGGGCGGAGCACGCCGACGATCTCGCCGAGCCGCTCGGTGGCCCCGGCTGCGGCCGCGCGGATGGCGCCGGCCGCCTTCTGGTGGGCGTCCGTGAGCCCCGGTGCCACCTCGAGCGCACCGGCGCGCAGCGCGATCAGGCTGAGCTCGTGGCCCAGCGAGTCGTGCATCTCCTGGGCGATCCGGGCGCGTTCGGCGAGCTGGGCCTGCTCGATCTCGGTCGAATGGTTGCGGGCGACCTGGCGCAGGTAGCGGCCGCTGAGCCACGGCAGCGCCATGAAGATGATCATGTTGCCGGCCATCGCGACCTGCACTCCGCCACCGTTGACGACGGCGTCCAGCACGGTCAGCGCCACCACGGCCACGCCCGCCACGACCGCCGACGGCCACACCTGGTCGGCCCATCTGCCGACGAGGAAGCTCACCAGGGCCGCGAGGGCGATGTAGCTGATCAGGACCCACCCGTCGTTGGCCACCACCGTGCCGCCGACCAGCGCGCACACGATCGCCACCGCGACGGCAGGCTGCCTCTGCCGGACCCACATCGCGAGCGTGACGCCGAGGACTCCCACCAGCGCCGACCAGCCCGACCACTGCGGGTGGCCGGCGTCGCTCATGTAGAGGTGCTCGCCGGCGACCGCCACGACCAGGAGGCCCGACAGGATCGGCGTGGCGGGAAATGACCGAGCCGACAGGCGGGGCCGTCGCAGCAGACTCACGCCCACCACGGTAGTTGCGGCATCGCTCCGGACGTACCGACTTTCGACAGTACTTGGACCCGCCCATCCGCGACTGAACGGACCCATTACGCGAGAGGGGTCTCGACAAGCTCGACCACCGGTGCAGACTGTGACCCATGGCTTACGAGACCCTGACCTTCGACGTGGACGCCGATGGCATCGCGCTCCTGACCCTCAACCGCCCCGACGCGCTCAACTCGTTCACGGTGACGATGGCGCGCGAGCTGGAGGAGGTCTTCACCACCGACGCGATGGCCGACGAGGTGCGCGCGGTCATCGTGACCGGCGCCGGACGGGCGTTCTGCGCCGGGATGGACCTCTCCGCCTCCGGAAACGTGTTCGGCCTCGACGAGTCCCTGCACCCGACGCCCGAGAGGCTCGCCGAGCACCTCGCCGACCCGGCCAACCACCCCGAGTACGCCGAGGGCGTACGCGACACGGGCGGCAAGGTCACCCTCGCGATCCACGCACTCCCCAAGCCGGTGATCGCGGCGATCAACGGCCCGGCGGTCGGCATCGGCGCCACGATGCTGTGCGCGATGGACGCGCGGCTTGCCTCCTCGAAGGCGAAGATCGGCTTCGTCTTCGGCAAGCTCGGCATCGTCCCCGAGGCCTGCTCGTCCTACTTCCTGCCGCGCGTCGTGGGTGTCCCCCGGGCCCTGGAGTGGCTCTACACCGCCGAGATCCTCGACCCCGACCAGGCCCTCGACGGCGGTCTCGTCCGCAGCATCCACCTGCCCGACGAGCTGCTGCCCGCAGCCTTCGAGCTGGCCCGGAGGTTCACCCAGAACCGGTCGCCGGTCGGCACCGCGCTCGTCCGCCAGCTGATCACCCGCAACGCCTCCGCACGCCACCCGCTCGAGGCCCACCTGTCCGACTCGCTGGCGATGTTCTACGCCTCGATCGGCGACGGCAAGGAGGGAGTCGCCGCGTTCCTGGAGAAGCGGACCCCCGAGTTCACTTCGAAGGCGTCCGAGGTCCCGGACGTCTTTCACGGACAGATTTTTACGGGCTGACCTGCAGCGATAGCCGTTGACCCCCTGTTGTGGGGCCGCATCCTGGGCTACGGTCGAAAGTGGGCCCGCCCGCTGGTCCCTCACCCGGGTGTGGCCGCGGCCGGCACGCAGTGCCCAACCCGAGATGGGCGCGTGTCGGCCGCATCTCGGTGCCGATCAGGCGCCGATCAGGCCTGCGTACTCCTCGACGATCGCGTCGACCGGCTGGTCGACGGCGATGGCCATTCCGGCCTCGTCCGACTCGAGCGGCTCGAGCGTCTTGAACTGGCTGTCCAAGAGCGCGGCCGGCATGAAGTGGCCGGGGCGGCTCGCCTGGCGCCTCGCGATCACCTCGCGGGTGCCCTCCAGATGGACGAAGGTCACCTCCGGGCAGTGCCGGCGGAGCTGGTCTCGGTACTTCCGCTTCAGCGCCGAGCAGCCCATCACGCCACCGCGCTCGGCGTGCCGGGCGAGCCACTCCCCGACCGCCTCGAGCCAGGGGTAGCGGTCATCGTCGTCGAGCGCGATCCCAGCGGTCATCTTCTCGATGTTCGCCTGCGGATGCAGGTCGTCGGCATCCTCGAACGGCACCCGCAGCCGCCCCGCGATCGCCGCCCCGATGGTCGACTTCCCCGAGCCCGAGACTCCCATCACGACAAGTACCGGTTTCGCCATCACGCCATCGTACGGGCGTAGAGCGCCTCGAGATCGGTGAAGTGCCGATGAGCCCCCGCCTCCTTGTAGGAGGAGGTGTCCGCCATCGTGTAGCCGTGCGGAGCGTCGGGGTAGATGAGGTTGGTGTAGATCACCCCGGCGTCGTCGAGCGCCCTGCCGAGGTCGTCGACGTTCTCCGGCGTCATGGAGCGGTCGTGGTCGGCATGCCCGAAGTAGTACTCCGCCCTCGTCCCGGCGATGCAGGTGTGCGGCGAGGCGGCGTCCGCGGTGACCAGCCCGCCGCCGTGGAAGCCGCCGACCGCGACGAACTCGTCGGGGAACCGCCCCGCGGTCCGCACCGCCAGCCGCGCGCCCATGCAGTAGCCGTGGGTGGCCAACGGGCCGGTGACGTACGTCTGGAGGGCTTCGACGTACGCCGGGATGTCGATCGCCAGCCGGTCCACGGTGAGGCCACGGACCCGGTTCATCGCGCCGCCGGCGAAGAATGCGTCCCTGGCGGCGGGGTCGCGGAGGTCGCCGGTCGGCGCCAGCTCAGCCACGCTGCCGTCGCGGTAGAACGTGTTGGGTGCGAGCACGACGTAGCCCCAGGAGGCGACCCGCTCGACCATCTCGGCCAGCCGCGGCCGGAGGCCGATGGCATCCATGTAGACGAGCACACCACCCTTCGGCGTGCTCTCGGGCCGGGCCAGATAGGCCTCGGCGGTGCCGTCAGGTGTCTCGATCTCGATCTGCTCGACCACGCCCTCACGCTACCGGCAGCACCTTGGTGCCATGCTCGTCCCCATGACCCAGCACCCAGAGGCACTGCACCTCGAATCCTCCCGAGCGATCCCGGTCGCTTATGAGACCGCCCTCGCCCGCGTCCTCCCGGCGCCGCTGCCGCAGATCTTCGGTCGCCGGTACGCCGCGATCGGCCCGATCGCCGAGGTCCGTGACCAAGCTGGCGGCTGGGATGCCGCCGGCGAGACCCGCACGATCGTCCTCGCCGACGGTGCGACGATGCGCGAGACCCTGACCGGCATCGACAGCCCCTCGACGTTCTCCTACGAGATCACGCCGCTCTCCGGCCCGCTCAAGCTGCTGGTCGGCCACGTGGCCGGACGCTGGTCCTTCGCCCCGGCCGGCACCGGCACCCGGGTCACCTGGTCCTGGGACGTCACACCCACGTCCCGGGCGGCGTCGTTCGCGATGCCCGTCTTCGGCTGGATGTGGAAGGGCTACGCCCGGCAGAGCCTGGAGTCGCTCGAGGAGCTGTTGGTCGACGGCTGAGCTTTCTTGAAGGCTGGTGGCCGCCGAGAATTTTTGGCTGGCTATCGGGTCGGCGGCAGGGGCTTGGCGCGGGGGTTTGGGTTGGGCACGGGCTTGGGATTCTGGTTGGGGTTTCGTCCCGGTCAGCCGGGCAGGGGTGGGAGGCGAACGAATTTTCGTTCGCCTCCAGATGCTGGCCCGGCTGGGGAGGGGGTTGGTGGGGTGGAAGAAATTTTTCTTTCACGCGGAGACCCCATTGCTGATGTAGGTGTGGAGCGGTCACCGACCGTGGGTGAGTGTTCCGTGGCCACACCCGGGCCGCCGCCCCGATAGCCAGCCAAATCTTTTCTCGACATGGTCCGGTGTCAAGGATCGCCGGAGGCGACCGGCGTAGCCGGCGGCCGCAGGCCGTCCTTGACTCCGGGGCAGGTCGAGAAGACCCTCAGAGAAAGGGTCGGCGGCCCACAGCCGCACGAAAAGACAGCCGCGAACGAGAGGGTCTACTCCACCCCGTGACGCTTGATGAAAGAGAGGATCTGCTCGGAGAGCTCGGGGCGGCACACGATCACGTCGGGCAGGTAGACGTCGTCCTGGTTGTAGCGCAGCGGCGAGCCGTCGATGCGGGAGGTGAACAGCCCGGCAGCGGCGGCGACCGCGACGGGGGCGGCGGAGTCCCACTCGTACTGCCCGCCCGCGTGGACGTACGCGTCTGAGATGTCGCGCACGACCGACATCATCTTCACGCCGGCCGATCCCATCGGCACCAGCTCGGCGCCGAGCTCCTCGGCCAGCGCCTCCACGAACGCCGGCGGGCGGCTGCGGGAGACGGCGATCCGGGGACGGGCCGAGGTCGAGGGCGGCACGACCGGAGCGGCACCGGTGTGGAAGGTGCTCTGCACGGACGCGTCGGCAAGCGCCGGCTGCGCGACGGCACCGGCGATCAGCTCGCCGTCGTTGGACGAGGCCCACAGCGCCACGTGCACCGCCCAGTCGTCGCGCGGCGGCTCGGAGAACTCGCGGGTCCCGTCGAGCGGATCGATGATCCACACCCGGTCCTTGGTGAGCCGCTCCTTGGAGTCCTTGCCCTCCTCCGAGAGGACGGCGTCCTGCGGGCGGTACTCGGCGACGAGCTCCATCAGCAGCTCGTGGGCCGCCAGGTCACCGGCGTCCTTGAGCTCCTTGCCCTCCAGGCCGGAGGTGGCACGCACCTCGAGCAGCCGGCGGCCGGCGGTCTCGGCCAGCCAGGCGGCCAGCAGGTGGTCGGAGGCGAGGATCTCGGTCGTAGGCACACCAGGCACGCTCTGCTTAATCTTCTCTGGCTCCGCTTCGAAAGTCACCCGCGGAACTCTATCCAGCCGACCGCCGAGTCCGATAAAGGCCCAGCCCGAGCCCGATCGCGGCGACCAGCGCCACCCCGGTCAGCACCGCGCGCAGGATCAGCCCGGTCTTGGCGCGCTCATGCACGTCGGTGACGTCGTTGGCCATGGTCTCGGCCGACTTCAGGATCACCTGGAGAAGGCTCTGGATGTATTCGACGGCGCCGTCGGACCAGGTGCGGACGATCGGCTCGCCCTTCGACGCCGCTCTCAGCTCGGTGGCGACGCCTTCGATGCTGCCCTTGGCGGCGACATCGCGGACCGTACGCTGCACCATCATCGCGCCCGAGCCCTTGTCGAAGGTGCCGTCGGAGACCCGGTCGAGCTCCGCCTGCAGCTCGGGCGAGGCGCCCGAGTAGAACGCCGAGGACGCCTTCACCCAGGCGGCCTCCGCGTCGGTGAGCTCCTTGACCGACTTCGTACCGATCTCGTTCTCGGACAGCGCGACGACCATGAGCTCCCGCTCGATGCTGAACGCCTCCGCCGCCTGTGTCAGCTTGCTGAGGTTGCGGACCTGGTCGCCGGTCTGGTTGTCCTCCAGCTCCGGCACCTGTCCCGCGAGCATCAGCAGGTTGCTGGCCAGAGCGGTGTAGACCTCGCGCGCGGCGTCCTGGCTGGCCCGGTCGCCTTCCTGCATCTCGACCCGGTAGAGCTCGAAGTCGTCGAGCACCTCGGTGATGTCGTGGTCGAGCTTCCGCAGCTCGGCGTCACCGTCGACGTCGATCTCGGCCGCCGCCGTCCGCCACTCCTCGACCGCGAGGTCGGTCGTGTGCAGGTAGGTGGAGCGTACGTTGACCGGTGCCTGCGCGACGGGCTGCAGCGCGTCCCGTTCGAAGATCACGTCGACTGCGAGCTCGATGGTCTCCGGGAGCGCCTCGCTGAGCGCGGCCGCCCGGCCGGTCTCCGATGCGCTCCGGAAGGAGGCGAAGGTCGCCAGGCCGCCGACAGCGACACCGACCAGGGCCACCGCCAGCAGGATGCTCAACGTCCGGTTGGCGCCGGAGCGCTTCGCCACCCGGGACCCGCCGGTCGGGAACGACCCGCTGGCCCCGATCTTCGCAAACGCCCCCGACGAGCCGGTCGCACCGGTCGACCCGGTCCCGGCTGCGGGGAACGAGCCGCTCCCGCCGAAAGCCTCGTAGGCACCGGAGGTGCTGATCGGACCCGACGCGTGCATCGGACGCTGCCTGGGCACCTGCGCGTCGAAGACCGGCAGCGGGCCCGAGCCGGTGAGCACCGCGACGACGTCGTGAGCTCTCGGCCGCTGCTCGGGGTCCTTGGCCATCATCATCGCGACCAGGTCGTCGATGATCTTCGGCACCTGGACCGCACCGCTGACCCTCGGGATGGGCGCGGTGGCGTGCTGGTAGACCATCGTCGCCGGCGCGCCGCCGGAGTAGGGGGTGTGGCCGGTGAGCATCTCGTAGAAGACGCAGCCCAGGGAGTAGATGTCGCTCGGCGGACCGACCTCGCCACCCGAGCCACGCTCGGGCGAGAGGTAGCCGAGGCTTCCGACCACGTCGTGGGTGGAGGTCAGCCGCTGGTCGCCCAGCCGGGCGAGCTGGGCGATCCCGAAGTCGACGATCCTGATCCTGCGGTCGCTGTCGTAGACGAGGTTGGACGGCTTGATGTCGCGGTGGACGATCCCCTGGGCGTGGACCGCGGCGAGCGTACGCGCGGCCTGGACGATGACCTCACCGGCCTCCCGGGCGATCAGCGGGCCGTGCGAGCGCAGGCGTTCGCCGAGGTCGGGGCCGGTCAGGAGCTCCATCACGAGGAAGGCCATCGGGCCGTTGCCGGTGCGTTCGATCCCGGCGTCGTGGACCTGCACGGTGCCGGGGTGGCTGGCGGCCGCGGTGGAGAGCGACTCACGCCGGAACCGCTCGATCATCGTCGGGTCGGCCGACGTCCTCACGACCTTGACCGCGACCCAGCGTTGCAGGGTGAGGTCCATGGCCTGCCATACCTCGCCCATGCCGCCTCGCCCGATCAGGCGGTGCAGCTCATAACGGCCGGCAATCATGGGGTGGGGGGAGGTTTGCATGGGGGACGTTCCCGTCGAGGATCCAGTTGTTCGTACGTGTTGGGTTGCTCACACAACGGCCTGGGAGTTTAGGCGACACTCACTAGTAGGCGCCAGAGCCACGCACAACAGCTTTGACTGTACGAACGACGATTCCGAAGTCCCGCAACAGCGTCCAGTTGTCCACATAGTCCAGGTCCAGGCGGACCGTGTCCTCCCAGGAGAGGTCCGAACGCCCCGAGACCTGCCACAGCCCGGTCAGACCGGGTGCAACCGCAAGTCGGCGATGAGAGTCCCGATCGTACATCGCCACCTCGCTCGGCAGGCCCGGCCGGGGCCCGACCAGCGACATCTGGCCCAGCACGATGTTGAACAGCTGCGGCAGCTCGTCGATGGAGTACTTCCGCAGCACCCGTCCCACCCGGGTCACCCGGGGGTCGGCGCGGAGCTTGAAGAGGACGTGGCCCGGCCGGTGGTCGAGCGTGCGCAGCAGCGACTCGGCGTCGACGACCATGGTGCGGAACTTCCAGATCCGGAACTGCTTGCCGCCTCGGCCGACGCGCACCTGCCGGAAGAAGACCGGACCCGGGGAGTCGAGCTTGATCACGGCCGCCATCACGGCGAAGACCGGGAGGAGCACGGCGACGGCGGCCGCCGCGGCCAGCCACTCCCACACGTACTTGGCCACCCGGGTCAGCCGCGCCCGCAGGGCCTCGTCGACGTAGAGAAGGGTCATCGAGCCCAGCCGCATCGAGGACGTACGCTGCGGGGTCACGTCCTGCATCCGGGTGCTGACCAGGAGCGGCAGGCCGAAGGACTCGCTCGTCCAGGCCAGCCGCTGGATCTCGCGGCCGGCCAGGTCGGGCCCAGGGACGACCAGCACGGCGTCGGGAGCGACCGAGGCGATCGCGCCGGAGAGCCCGTCGGCTCGGCAGACCGCCGCCGCCTCCATCAGGCCGCCGCTGAGCCGGTGGGTCCACTCCGGGATCACACCGTGGTCATGAGCCGCCTCCACCACGACGACGCGCAGCGGGGTGCGCGGCCGGGAGCTGAAGATGTAGCCCACGATCCGGAACGCGAGCGCGGTCACCAGCCCGAGGATGGTCTGCACGACCAGCTGCGCCTGCGGCAGCTCGACCACAGCACCCAGCAACCAGGTCGCCATGCTCATCGCCATGAACGCCTTGAAGACCCCCGAGACCGTCGCCCGCAGGCGCTCGGCGCCGGGCAGGATCTTCGGCGCGGTGATCCTGGTGGCCAGTCCCCAGACCAGACCCCACGCGAGCGCGTGGACGATCTCCTGTCCCACGATCAGCGGCGCGAGGATCATCAGCGCGAGCCCGTCGACCATCGAGGCCTGCAACCGAAGGGAGGGTGCCTTGGCGGACACCCTCCGGCGGTTGATGTCGAGCGGGACTACTGTCTCCACCGACGCCAGCTCTATCGTCATCAATCTCCCCCATAGCTGCTGGGCGCCCGAACGCTACTTCATGCCAGAACAATGCGGGAAGAAAGCGGTCGTTGGGGGCCGATGGGGGTCCGGTTAGACCAAATGAGGGAACCGGAACCCGCTGGTCCAGACCAGTGGGGTCACTCGAGCGACTGCGGGGACCGCCAGCCGAGGCGGTGGGCCAGCCCGACGGCGGCGATCTGGGAGGTGACCTGGAGCTTGGCGAGGATGGACTTCACCTGGGTGCGCACGGTCGCCTCGGAGACCACGCCGATCACGGCGATCTCGTGAACGGTGCGACCGAGCATCAGGTGGCCGAGGACCTGCGACTCGCGCTTGGTGAGCAGCTCGATGCGGCGGCTCAGCTCGGAGACCTCGTGCTGGCGCTCGAACCAGACCCGGATCAGCCGCTCGCGGTCGCTCACCGCGAGCACGCAGGCGCCCTGGTAGAGCCGCCTGACGGTGCCGAGGATCTCGCCGAGCGGGCGGGACTTGGACAGCACCGTGCGGGCGCCGTTGCGCAGCGCCTGGCCCCAGCGCGCCTCCTCGATCGCACCGGTCACCACGACCACGTCGACGCCGGCCTTGGCCAACGGCTCGATGAGGCGTACGCCGTCGCCGTAGCGCCCCAGGTCGAGGTCGAGGAGCACGACCTTCGGCTTGTTGCGGAGCACGACGGAGACCATCGTGGCGGTGGAGACGGGCTCGCTGGGCATCGGGATGCGGCGTACGTCGTATCCCTCCATCGAGACGGCGAGTTCGAGCGACTCGGCGAAGAGGACATGGTCCTCGACGATGACGACTCGATACTGGCTACGCGGCGACAACGTCATCGGAGGCGCCTTCCTTGTCTGCTTCGGCGGTGGGGCGCTGGATCACGGCGCTGGGAAGGGTGACCACGAAGGTCGTACGGTCCGCGGCGGCGAGGCGGAGCGAGCCGCCCATCCGTTCGGCGACGGTGTGGGCCTCGTTGAGCCCGATGCCCTGGCCGGCCGAGTCCGGCCCACGGACGCCCCACTCGAAGATCCGCTCGCGCACCTCGGGGGCGACCCCGGGGCCGTCGTCGGAGACCTCGATCACGACCATCTGACTCGACTCGCCAGGCTCGTGCCGGACCGTGACGTCGACAACGCCGGAGCCGTGCTTGGCCGCGTTGTCGAGAAGAATGTTGACGATCTCCGCCGCCGCGTCCGAGCTGCCGGAGGCGAGCGCGTTGCTGGGTTCGTGGACGACCGTGGTGCCGCTGGCCTCATGAGCCAGGGCGAGGTTGTGGATCACGGCGTCGACATCGATCACGCCGACGTCGATCGGCATCGTGTCCGCGCCGCCACGCTGGGCACGCACGAGACGCTCCAGGCGCCTGAGCTCGCTGCCCATCATGGTCATCATCGCGACGCGACGCTCCGGGTCGAGCGTGTCGGAGTTGCACAGCAGCTCACTGGCCGAGCGGACACCGGCGAGAGTAGAGGTCACCTCGTGCATCCGGGCCCGGTGGAGACGCTGGGTCTCACGCGCACTGAGCAGGTCGTGGTAGATCTCGTCGGCTGCCTTCGCCTCCGCCGCGCACACGCGCCGGTAGATGCGCACGCCACCGAACAGCAGCGCTGCGGCGGCGACGAGCGAGGTGGTGACGACGATGGCCGTGAGGAGCAGCCAGAGGACTGCTCCGTGGGCGCGGAAAGAGACCCAAGGTCCCTGAAGGACGGCGATCAGAAAGCTCTGGATACCGATGAAGACGGCGGTGGTCGTGGCGTAGGCGGTGGTTAACCAACCCGAGTTGATCCGCTGGAAAATGGACGTAGACATACTGCTCCCCAGGTCGGGTCGGCCAGGAGGTATGAGTCCCGAATAGGGCCGTGTCCAGGCCCTGCTCCCCCAGCCCGAGCTTGTCGGGCCGTCCCAATTTGAATGATGTGACCGAAACCTTTACAAGGCAACGTAATCAGCACCGTATCGCCACGTGACCGCATTCCGGGCCAATACCGAGAATTGAGGAGTCATAGAATTTCGAAGTCGTCCACAAACTACATTGCGGGACACGTTGTCCCAGGTCATCCCCAAACTTGGGGCACTGTAGAACAGGTTTCCGATCTCCGCCTGCGACTCCCCAGAATAGCCATACCCCCAGGGAGATCTGGCGGGGCCCGAGACGACCGAACGGCGCGGCAGACATGGCAGGCTCGACCGTACGACTCAGGGTTGCTGTCTCAGCCGACGAGACGATGACCCTCGATGCCGTGACGGTTGCGCTGGACGAGCGCGGCATCACGGTCACGGCGGCTGCGCCTACCATCGCAGAACCCGACGAGCTGCTCGGCGGAGATCCCTCCGCCTGGCTGGTGGTCACCGACCTGGACGGCTGGACCCATCTCGGCGAGGTGTGTGACCTGGTCCGCGGCGTACGCCTGCCCGGGGTCGTGCTGACCCCCGCCCCGCGCGGCGGCCTCTGGGGTGCCCTGCTCGAGGCCGGTGCGGTCGCGGTGCTCTCCGCCGACACCGACTCGGACACGATCGAGGACACGCTGCGCGACGCGGCAGACGGACGGCGCGGGCACACTCCGAGCGAGGCCGAGGGGCTCATCGCGCAATGGCACCTGCTGCGGGACGGTCGCGAGCGCATGCACCGCCTGGTCCGTTCGCTGACCGTGCGCGAGCACGAGGTGCTCGAGCTGCTCTACGACGGGGCCACCGTCGCCGAGATCGCGGCGCGCTTCGGCGTCGCCCAGACGACGGTGCGGACCCAGGTGAAGTCGATCCTGCGGAAGTTCGAGGTCGGCTCCCAGCTGGCCGCGGTCGCAGCGTACGACCGGTATCTGCGGCCGCCTAGGAGTTGACCCCTAGGAGTTGAACCGTTGCTGGGTCTTCTCCAGGCCCTCGTTGATCAGCGTCTCGATCGCGTCGGCGGCGGTGTCGACCACGAACGGAAGCACCTTGCGCTCGGTGGTGGAGAAGTTGGAGAGCACGAAGTCGTGCACCTCCTGGCGACCGGGCGGGCGGCCGATGCCGACGCGCACCCGGTAGAAGTCACCGGTGCCCAGGGAGGACCGCATCGACTTGAGGCCGTTGTGGCCGTTGTCGCCACCGCCCAGCTTGACCCGCATCGTGTCGAAGGCGATGTCGAGCTCGTCATGGATGGCGATGACATGGTCGGGCGGGACCTTGTAGAAGGTCGCGAGCGCCTTGACCGGCCCGCCGGACTCGTTCATGTAGGTCCGGGAACGGGCGAGCACGACGCGTGGGCCGGGCAGCCCCGGAGTCGCCCCCGGGAGCCGCCCTTCCACGACGTCAGCACGGCCGGACTTGTGGGCACGCCACTTGCCGTCCAGCCGGTTGGCCAGCTCGTCGGTGACGAGATAGCCGATGTTGTGACGGTGCCCGGCGTACGTCGGCCCGGGGTTGCCCAGGCCGACGACCAGCCAGACGCCGTCGGTCACCGAATCGGTCACCGGCCGGTCACTCGCCGTTGGTGGCCTCGGCCTCGGCGGACTCAGCGGTCTCGCCCTCGGCGGCCTCGTCGGAGGCGGGCTCCTCGATGGTCTTGGCCTCGGTGATGTTGACGACCAGGGCCTCCGGGTCGGTGACCAGGGTGGTGCCCTTCGGCAGCTCGACGGCACCGGCGAGGATCTGGGTGCCGGCCTCGAGGCCCTCGACGCTGATCTCGATGCTCTCGGGCACGTGGGTGGCCTCGGTCTCGACGGTCAGGGTGTTGGCGTCGGTGACGACCATGGTGCCGGAGATCGCGTCGCCCACGACGTGGACGGTGATGTCGACGGTGACCTTCTCGCCGGCCCGGACGGCGACGAAGTCGACGTGCTCGATGACGCGGCGGACGTCGTCGACCTGGACCTGCTTGGTCATGGCGAGCTGGATCTTGCCCTCGATGTCGAGCTCGAGGAGAGCGTTCGCACCGTGGTTCTTGAGCGCCATCATGGTGGCGTGGCCCGGCAGGCTCAGGTGGATCGGGTCGGCGCCGTGGCCGTAGACGACCGCCGGAATCTTGTTCTCACGGCGGATGCGGCGAGCGGCACCCTTGCCGAACTCGGTGCGCTTCTCGGCGACGATCTTCTCGCTGGACATGCGTTGAACTCCTCGATGAGTGGTGCTGACGTCAATGGCGCCCGGCTGGTCCAACGAAGGCCGTGCGACGAAGGCACGGCGTCTCCCGAAGAGACGTCCACCTTGTCGATCACGGAGCGCGATACGCTCCCTCGCCGAGGCAACTGCCACAGACTATCCCCGGGTCACGCTCACAGCGAAATGCGCGCGCGTGCTGACCTGCGAGGACGTACGTTGGAGGTCGTGTCCCTCACACTCGACGAGGCCCGCACACGGGCCGGCGTGCTCAGCTCCGTCTCCTACTCGCTCGATCTCGACCTCACCGGTCCCGAGACCTTCCGGAGCCACACCCGGGTCCGGTTCCGTTCCACGGTCGCCGAGACGTTCCTGGATCTGAAGGGCGCCCTCGCGGTGTCGTTGGTCGTCAACGGGGAGGCGGTCGAGGCCGCGTACGACGGTGTGCGGGTGGGCCTGACCGGCCTCTCGACCGGGCTGTCGACCGGGCTGTCGACCGGGCTGACCGACGGGGCGGTCAACGAGGTGGAGGTGACCGCGACCCTGCCCTATACGACCGACGGCGACGGGATGCACACGTTCACCGACCCCGTCGACGGGTCGCGCTATGTGTCCGCCTACCTGGGCATGGACAACGCCTCGAAGGTCTACGCCTGCTTCGACCAGAACGATCTCAAGGCGTCGTTCGCGGTCGCGGTCACCGCAGATCCGGCCGACACCGTCCTCGCCAACGGCGCCGTCGTCTCGCACGACGGCGGCCGCTGGGTCTTCGCCACCACTCCCCCGATCCCGCCGGCTCTGCTGGTCGTCGCCGCCGGGCCGTGGCACTCGGTGCGGTGGACGTACGCGCTCGATTCCGGGGAGAGCCTCGACTTCGGCTGGCATGCCCGGCGGTCGCTGGCAGCCGAGCTGGACCGGGACGCGGACGAGCTGCGGCGTACGTCCGAGGCGTGCTTCGCCCACTACGCCGACCTCATCGACGAGCCCTATCCCTTCGACTCCTACGACCAGGTCTTCGTGCCCGGGCTCAACTGGGGTGCGCAGGAGATGCCGGGGTGCGTGACCTACCGCGACGAGCTGTTGCCGCGCGGCGCGATCACCGACACCCAGCGGGCGATCCGCGCGGTGATCATCGCCCACGAGATGTCGCACATGTGGTTCGGCGACTCGATGACGATGACCTGGTGGGAGGACACCTGGCTGCAGGAGTCGTTCGCCGACTACATGGGCTACCGGGTCGCGGAGGCGGGCGCCGGCTTCTCGGACCTGCGGGTCGAGGTGGAGATCGGGAGCAAGCCGTGGGGCTACCGCTCCGACGCACGCCGCTCGACCCATCCGGTCGCTCCGCTGGCGGTGGACGTACCCGACGTGGACACCGCCGCCACCATCTTCGACGGCATCTCCTACGCCAAGGGCGGGGCCTGCCTGGTGCAACTCGCCTTCTGGCTCGGTGACGAGGAGTTCATGGCCGGGGTCAACCGCCACCTGACCCGTTTCCGGTTCGCCAACGCGACCCTGGCCGACTTCGTCGAGTCGCTCGCGGCGAGCTCGCCGAAGGACGTACGCGGGTGGGTGGACGCCTGGCTGCGGCGCCCGGGGTTCGACACGGTGTCGGTGCGGCGCGACGGGGACATCCCGGTCCTGGAGCGCGAGGGAAGCCGGCCGCATGCGTTCACCGTCGCCGGCTACGACTCCTCGCTCCGGCTCGTGGAACGCAAGCGGGTCGAGCTGGGGGCCGAGCCAGTGCCGCTGCCGGAGTTCACCGGGCTCGTCGTGGTCCCCAACGCCGGCGGCGAGACCTTCGCCGCGCTCCGCCTCGACCCGGGGTCGTGGGAGCCGCTCTCCGGCGGGCTCTCCCGACTCGAGGACCCGCTCGTACGTGCCGTGCTCTGGTCCGCCACCGCCCTCCGGGTGCGATCGCGTGACCTGTCGGCCGACGACTACCTCGATCTGGTCGAGACCCACCTGCCCGCCGAGACCCGCGCCGACATCATCGAGGGGGTGCTCGCCGAGACCCGCTCCGTGGTGATCCCGCAGCGGGTGCCGGCCTCGCGCGCGGCCGGAGCGGTCGCGCGGGTCGCCGCCGCGTCCGCCGCAGGCCTGGCGGCTTCCGCGGACGACGAGCAGCGGGCCCTGGCCTGGGCCGCCGCCCTGGCCGCGACCAGCGCGGACGCCGACCTGCTGCGCGGCTGGCTGGACGCCGACAAGGTCGGGGGCAGCATCCCGCTGCTGCCGACCACGCGCTGGGCGGCGATCGTACGTCTCGCCTCGCTCGGTGAGGCCGACGCGCGCTTCATCGCGACCGAGCGCGACCGGGACGGCACCGCCGAGGGAGACCTCGGCGCGCTTCGGGCCCTCGCCGCTCGCCCCTCGACCACCGCGAAGGACGCCGCCTGGGAGGCGATGCTCGCCCCCGGTGTCGACAACCGTCGCTTCGGGGCGCTGGCATCGGGGATGTGGATCGCCGAGCAGGCGCATCTGCTGCGTCCCTACGTCACGGCCTATCTCGCCGAGGCGCCGGCCCTGGCCACCCGTGGCCAGGCCTTCGCCATCGAGGTCGGCCGCGCCTTCCCGCGGATCGCTCTCGATGAGGGTCAGCTCGACGCGCTTCGCGCGGCCCTGGCCGGCGACGTACCGACGATCCTGCGGCGGTCCTGGGAGGACCACTTCGACGACCGCGAGTAGCGACCACTAGCCTCTATCCGCCCTCGACCCCCACCACTGAGGACGGCCATGAAGAAGACGCGCATCTGGCTCGGCGTCGGGATCGCGTTCGTCGTACTCGTCGGCGCCATCACCGGCACCGGCTGGTACCTCGCCCACCGCCTCGACCGCCAGGTCCGGACCGTCGATGTCTTCGCCGGGCTCGAGGAGCGTCCCGAGGCGGCCGGCGAAGCCGCGGGCGCCCTGAACATCCTGCTCCTCGGCACGGACGGGCGCACCGGCGGCAAAGCCACCACCGGCAGCGAGGCCACGGCGTCGTGGACCCCCGGCGAGCAGCGGGCCGACACGATGATGCTGCTCCACCTCAGCGCCGACCGCCGCTCGGCCTCGGTCGTCTCCATCCCCCGGGACTCCTGGGTACGGATCCCCGGCCACGGCAAGGCCAAGGTCAACGCCGCCTTCTCCCAGGGTGGACCGAGGCTCAGCGTGCAGACGGTCGAGAAGCTCACCGGCGTACGCATCGACCACGTCGCCTGGGTCGACTGGGCCGGCTTCGAGGAGATCGGCGACCTCCTCGGCGGCGTCGAGGTCTACATCCCCGAGACCGTCCACGACTCCGCCCGCCACCGCACCTGGACCAAGGGCACCCACCTGCTCAGCGGTGAAGAGGCCCTTCTCTACGTACGCCAGCGCTACGGCCTCCCCGGCGGCGACCTGGACCGGGTGAAGCGCCAGCAGTACGTCCTGCGCTCCATCCTCCGCGGCCTGAGGCAGAGCGTCGACCCGAAGAACCCCAAGAAGGCCTACGACCTTCTCGACATCATCACCCGCCACCTCACCGTCGACTCCGGCTTCTCCGGCCGCGACCTTCGTGGGTTGGCCCTCGATCTCGCCCGAATGCCCTCTTCGGACCTGACCTTCTTCACCGCCCCCGTGGCGGGGTTGGGCAAGGAAGGCGCGCAGAGCGTCGTCCGTCTCGACAAGCGCGAGGGCCGCCGTCTGTGGGCGGCTATGCGTGAGGACGAGATGGATGCGTGGCTGGCTGAGAACCCGGAGCTCGTGACCGGCGGGACTGTGAGCTGAGGTTTCTTCTTACGCTGGGGCCCGGATTCCATGGGTTGCGTACGGGCTTGGGATCTCGGGCCGGTGTTTCCTGGGGGCCGACGGCGTCCTCGTGCTTTTACAAGACGATGACACCTTGTGAAGGGTTCACAAGCAAGGCCATCCAATGGCGGCGCGCACGCCGACTGCTGCGATGGCATGACGCGACGGAGCGCGGACACAGATCAGCGATCATCGCGGATGGGCTCTGATGACACGGGCGCGGCAGCGCCGGCCAGCTGGGAGCAGCTCGCTCAGGTACGACGAGTGAACCGGATCCGACCATCCGGAAGTCGCTCATACGCGTAGTTCGGATCGTGGATCCGGCGATGATCGCTCGCACACAACAAGACCATGTTCGCCAGATTCGTGAGTCCGCCTTCCGACCACGGTTTCAGGTGATGAGCCTCGGTCCAGGCTGCGGGGGCGTCGCAGTCTTCGGCCTGGCAACACTTGTCTCGTAGCCGGAGCGCCTTGTGTTGGATCGGATACGCCAACCTGGCCGTGCGGCCGAAGTCGAGGATCTCGGAGTCGGTGCCCAACACCACCGGAACCAGATCCGCGTTGCAGGCCATCCGTCGGGCTTCGGCAGCGGTGATCTGCTCCCCGTCGAAACCCAGGGCGGCGGTGCCGAGGTCCTTGCGGAGGTCGTCCACGCTCATCGTGATGAACACCGTGGTGCCGTGGCCACCGTGCCTGGGGAGCTGGTCGACGTCGTAGGTCTCGACCACCCGGGCGAACGCCTGACCCAGCAGCCGGTCATACGGGGCCTTGCGGCCCTTGTCCTCGGCCGACAGCTTCCTCGGCTGCGCCAGCGAATCCAACTGGGTGCGGAGCCTCATCCCGACCGCCCGGGATACGCGGGCGTGGATGTCGATGGTGCCGTCGCCGTTGTCGCGGGAGGAGAAGAAGGTGCGCCGTTGGGCGTGCTCTTCTTCTCGTTGGAGGGCTTTGGCCTCAGCCTGCTCGAATCGTTCGGGGTCGATCTCGGTCAGGATTCGTCGCCCGACGATCTTCAACTCGTTCGCGGTGAGGCTGGTGGCGTAGTCGACCAGGAGCTTCTCGGCCAGGACCAGGTCCTCAGAGCTGGCGGCGGGGTCGTTCTCGATCTGGTCGAGGGCTTGGGTGATCACCCGTGCCTTGTCCTGGGACACGCCACCCTCAGCGAGGCCGGCAGCGACCTGCTCGTACTTCGCGACACCTGCGGCGAGCTTGATCTGGGAGCGGGCAACTGCCTTGTCGACCAGCAGTTCGGTCCGCATCCACCCGGAGGCGTCCTTGGCGCCGGTCTCCTCAGCGATGTCACCAGCAGCGGCGAGGACTCGGAGTTTCAGGGCGGCTTGTTGGGCCTGGAGCTTCTCCAACCGTTCCAGCAGGTCCTTCTTCTGCCCAGTGCGCCAGTAGGTGGGATCGGTGGCCAGGAGGTCTTGGAGGGCGGTCTCGATGGCCTCCAAGGCGGCGTCGATCGCGTCGCCGGGGTTGGTGCCCCAGTGGTCGATCGAGCGGCCGAGACTCATCGCCATCTTCCCCTTCAGAGGTGTGCTGTGATGAGTCTGATTCTACGCTTCCAGCCCGTCCTTGGCCATCTATTTTCCCAGGTCAACCATCGTTTTCGCGGTGAGCGAACGACCTAGCATCTGTGGATGGTAAGTGGCCCGAAGGGCCACCCTCACGCCCCTCAACGCCAGCCCAAGCGCGTACGAATCTCTCCGCGCCACACCCGGGCCGCCGCCCCGATAGCCAGCCAAATCTTTCTCGACGGGCCCCGGTGTCAAGGACCGCGAAGCGGCCGGCGAAGCCGGCGGCCGAAGGCCGTCCTTTACTCCGGGGACTGTCGAGAAGACCCTCAAAGAACGGGTCGGCGGCCCACCCCAACCCCGAAGAACACCCAGCTACCGTGAACACCATGCCGATCCCAGACTTCATCGTCGACCTCCGCCACAAGATAGGCACCGAGCTGCTCTGGCTCCCGGGCGTAACAGCGGTAGTGCGCAGAGAAGACGAGATCCTCCTGGTCCAGCGCGCGGACAACCTGAGATGGACACCGATCACCGGGATCGTCGACCCCGGCGAGCAGCCCGCGACGGCAGCAGTACGCGAGGCGAAGGAGGAGACCGGGGTGGACATCTCGGTCGACCGGCTGGCGTCGGTAGGCGCGACGAGTCCGATGGTCTACCCCAACGGGGATCGTGCGGTCTACATGGACCTCACGTTCAGCTGCACATGGCGCTCGGGCGAGGCGTACGTCGCTGATGACGAGTCCGCGGATGTCGGCTGGTTCCGCGTGGACGAGCTCCCGGAGATGCCGTCCGAGCTCCGGGCGCGGATCGACGCCGCGCTCTCCGGCGAGGTCGCCGCCCGATTCATCGGCCCCTGACAACCAGTCGTCAGCCAGACGCTCTCAGTCGGCTGTCGAGGGTACTCATGAGCTCTGCGACACGGTTCTTGCCGGCCGGTACGACCGGATAGCGCGCGAGAACGTCCAGCAGCACCGGGCTCGCACGCTCGACTGCACGGTCCAGGGAGGCCACGGCAGCCCCAGGCTCGGAGAGCTCCGCGATCCGAGCGACGCTGGCTGCGGCACGCAGGATGTGCCCGACCTGAGCGGCATCGGCGAGCGGATGGAGATAGGCGGCCGAGGCTGCGTCACCGGCGCTTCGGGCGGCCAGCCGAGCCGCCTCAGAAGGAGCCTCCTTGGCCGCCCGATGGGCGTCCAAGGAGGTGACCCGCTGGAGCTTCGTACGTCGCCCACCACCGACGAACTCCCGCGCCGCATCCAGCGCCAGCCGCGGTCGAGGATCGTCGGGGCAGGCCGTCTCGAACAGGGGCAGCACCTCGGCAGCAGACTCCGCGACGTACCGGGCGACGACCCGGAGCTCGTCGGTCGTCAGCTCGAAGTCACCCGCCACGAAGCAAGTATCAGGCGTGACCGTCGAACATCGAGGTCACCGAGCCGTCCTCGAAGACCTCGCGGATCGCGCGGGCGAGCATGGGGGCGATGGAGAGCGTCGTGAGCTTGTCGAACTGCTTCTCCTCCGGCACCGGGAGGGTGTTGGTGATGACGACCTCGGTGGCGGTGGAGTTCTTCAGCCGGTCGACGGCCGGGTCGGAGAGGATCGCGTGAGTCGCGCAGATGATCACGCCGGCGGCACCGTCGGCCATGAGCGCGTCGGCGGCCTTCACGATCGTGCCACCGGTGTCGATCATGTCGTCGGTGAGGATGCAGATGCGGTCCTTGACCTCACCCACGACGCGGTTGGCGACGGTCTCGTTGGGCCGGTTGATGTCGCGGGTCTTGTGGATGAACGCCAGCGGCGCCCCACCGAGCCGCGCGGCCCAGCGCTCGGCGACCTTGATCCGGCCGGCGTCGGGAGAGACGACGGCGAGGGGCTGGTTGCCGTACTTGTCCTTGATGTAGTCGGTCAGCAGCGGCAGCGCCATCAGGTGGTCGACGGGACCGTCGAAGTAGCCCTGGAGCTGGTCGGCGTGGAGGTCGACGGAGATGATCCGGTCGGCACCCGCGGTCTTGAACATGTCGGCGACCAGACGGGCCGAGATCGGCTCGCGACCGCGGTGCTTCTTGTCCTGGCGGGAGTAGCCCCAGAACGGCATCACGACGGTGATCCGCTTGGCCGAGGCGCGCTTCAGCGCGTCGACCATGATCAGGTGCTCCATGAGCCACTGGTTGATCGGCGCCGTGTGCGACTGGATGACGAACGCGTCCGAACCGCGCACCGACTCCTCGTAGCGTACGTAGATCTCGGAGTTGGCGAAGTCGTAGGCCGAGGTCGGCGTCAGCTTCGTTCCCAGAAGGTCGGCGACCTCCTCGGCGAGGACCGGGTGAGCCCGGCCGCTGAAGAGCATCATCTGCTTCTCGGTGGTGCGCTTGGTCATCTGCTGGCTCCTACCCCCGGGGTCACTGCACTTGGATTCTCCATCAACTTCGCTGCCGGACCCAACCCCGGGGGTCACTCGCCTGTCGCCGGGGGTTCACCGAGGATGGGTACGCCCGCTTCGAGTGCCTCCTCGGCCGCGGCCGCCTGCGCTGTGCCTGCCCTCTTCGTCAGTGCCCACCCCTCGATGATCCGCTGCTGACCTGCGGAGACGGCCAGCGCACCGGGCGGGACGTCCTCCCGGATCAGGGACTCGCCACCGGTCGCAGCGCCGTCACCGACGACCACCGGGGCGACAAACGTCACACCTGACCCCGACTTCACGTGCCGCCCGATCCGGGTCCGGTGCTTGTTGACCCCGTCGTAGTTGGCGAAGATCGTGCCGGCCCCGATGTTGGAGCCCTCGCCGATCGTCGCGTCGCCGACGTAGGACAGGTGCGGCACCTTGGCGCCGGGCCCGATGGTCGAGTTCTTGACCTCGACGAAGCCGCCGATCTTGCCCTCCTCGCCGAGCACAGTGCCCGGGCGCAGGTATGAGAACGGCCCGACGTTGGCACCGGGTCCGACGACGGCGAGCTCTGCCTGCGTACGCACCACCCGGGCGCCGTGGCCGACCTCGGTGTCCTTCAGCGTGCAGTCGGGACCGACCACCGCGTCCTCGTCGATCCGGGTGGCACCGATGAGCTGGGTGCCGGGCAGGATGGTGACGTCGGGCGCGAGCTCGACGTCGGCGTCGATCCAGGTCGTGGCCGGGTCCATCACGGTGACCCCGTCCTTCATCCACCGGGTCACGATCCGGTCGTTGAGGATCTTCCCGAGCGCGGCGAGCTGGGCCCGGTCGTTGGCGCCCTCGGCCTCACTGACGTCGTCGAGGACGAACGCATCCACCCCCAGCCCGTCCGAGACCGCCAGCGCGATCGCGTCGGTGAGGTAGAACTCCTTCTTGGCGTTGTCGTTGCCGATCCGCGGAAGCACCCCGGCCAGGAAGCCGCCGTCGAAGGCGATGATCCCCGAGTTGATCTCGTTGATCGCCCGCTCCTCGTCGGTCGCGTCCTTCTCCTCGACGATCCCGGTGACCCCGGCGCCTCCACGCAGGATCCGGCCGTAGCCGAAGGGCTCCGGGACGATCCCGCTCAGGATCGTCGCGGCCCGGCCGGCGGCCTCGTGGTCGGCCACCAGCGCGCGCAGCGACTCACCGCGCAGCAGGGGCGTGTCGCCGTACGTCACCAGGACCGTCCCGGCGGCGACCGCGCCGGCCTCGACCGCCACCCGCACGGCGTGTGCCGTGCCGAGCTGCTCGGTCTGGACCGCGATCACGGCCTCGGGCAGGATCTCGGCGATGTGGGGCTCGACCAGCTCGCGCTGGTGTCCCACGACCGCGACGACACGGGACGCCCCGGTCTCCGAGACCGCGGCCAGGACATGGCCCACGAGACTCCGGCCCGCGATCTGGTGGAGCATCTTGGGAGTCTTGGACTTCATCCGGGTGCCGCCACCGGCGGCCAGCACGATCACGGTGAGCTCGCTCATGTTGGCTCAGTCTAGGCCGCCGGGCCCGGCCGCCGATCCGGGGTCAGCGGACCCGTTCCTCGGCCGCGTTGAGGACCCCGATGATCTGGTCGTAGTCGCCGCGGACCTCGGCGTAGCGCAGCAGCTTGACCTGCTCCACGAGCACCTCGTGGGCGTCCGGATCGGCCTCGAGCAGCGCCATCACCTCGTCGACGTACGCCTCGAGCGGCATGGCGTGCTGGGAGGTCTCGTGGCCCGGCATCAGGGCCGTCCGGACCGCCGGCGGGACGAGCTCGGTGACCTGGATCCCGATCGGCTCCAGCTGCATCCGGACCGACTCGGAGAGCTGGTGGATCGCCGCCTTGGTCGCGTTGTAGGTGGGCGTGAACCGCAGCGGCGTGTGGGCCAGCCCCGAGGAGACGGTGACGATGGTGGCGCCGGGACGCTCACGCAGCTGCGGCACCAGCGCGTCGATGAGCCGGATCGGACCGAGCAGGTTGGTCACCACGGTCTCCTCGGCATCGGCGAGGAAGCCCCGCGTGGTCCAGTCCTCGGGGCGCATGATCCCGGCCATCGCGACGAGCACGTTCAGGTCCGGGAAGCGGCTGACCACGTCGGCGGTCGCCTCCGCGATCGAGGCGGCGTCGGCGGTGTCGATGCGGACGGTCTCGAAGCCGTGCACCTGGGCCAGCTCGGAGAGCAGCGACGTACGCCGACCACCGATGATGACGGTGTTGCCGCGTTCCTTCAGGCGCAGGGCGAGAGCGAGGCCGATCCCGGAGGTCGCTCCGGGGATGAAGATGGTGTTTCCGGTGATGTTCATGCCTCCACCTTGCGGCGGCGGCTCCGTCTGCGGGAGAGACCTGGCGATCGTGGGATCGGCGGTCCCTGGCTGCGTACGATCCCAACCCGCATCATGGATGCCATGGACCGCGCCTCCCTCGCCGACTTCCTCCGACGCCGCCGTGAGGCGCTCCGCCCGCAGGACGTCGGCCTGGTCACCGGACCGCGGCGGCGTACGCCCGGCCTGCGCCGCGAGGAGGTCGCCGCACTGACCGGGATGTCGACCGACTACTACGTACGCCTCGAGCAGCAGCGCGGCCCGCAGCCCTCCGAGCAGATGCTCTCCGCGCTCGCCCGGGCACTGCGCCTGACCGTCGACGAGCGCGACCACCTCTACCGGCTGGCCGGACACAACGCCCCGCGGCGTACGTTCGAGGACGGCCACGTCGCCCCGGCGCTGCTGCGTGTGCTGGACCGACTCGAGGACACTCCGGCGATGATCATGTCCGCGCTCGGCGAGACGCTGGTCTCCAACCGGCTGGCGACCACGATCTTCGGGGACCGGCCGGCGCTGACCGGCTGGGACCGCTTCGAGGCCTACCGCTGGTTCACCGATCCCTCGACGCGGAGCGTCTACCCGCCGGACTACCACGTCACGCACGGCCGTGGCCTGGTGGCGAGCCTGCGGATGGCCTACGGAGCACTCGGCGAGCGCGGGCGCGCCGGCGAGCTCGTACGCCTCCTGCTCGCCAGGTCCGAGGAGTTCCGCGAGCTGTGGGAGCGGCACGAGGTGACACATCGATACGAGGACCACAAGACGCTGCTGCATCCGCAGGTCGGCCGCATCGACGTCGACTGCCAGGTGCTGTCCACCCAGGACCAGGGCCAGGCCCTGCTGGTGCTGACGCCGGTGCCCGGCAGCGAGGCGGAGGAGAAGATCCGGCTGCTCGCGGTGCTCGGCCACGAGGAGTTCAGCGCTCCCTAGGAGCCTCTGCCCAGGTCGAGGACGAGGACGGCCATGTCGTCGGAGGGCGGCACCGGGGAGAAGTCGGTGACCGCCCGCAGCAGCCGGTCGGCGACGACCTGCGCTCCCACGTCGATGCCCGTGGCGAGGACGGCCTCGACCCCCGCCTCCTCGAACATCGTGTCCCCGGCACGCCGCTCGAGGACACCGTCGGTGACGACGACGAGCCGATCGCCCCGCTCCACCGTCACCTCCTCCTCGATGTAGTCGACCGCGTCGAGCACCCCGAGGAGCGCCTGCGACCGGCCGACCCGTCGGGCGGAGACGCCGGGCCGGGCACGGGTGACCAGGAACGGCGGCGGGTGCCCCGCACAGACGAGCCGCACCCGGAACCGGGACGCGGAGGTGACCTCGAGTGTGCCGCACACCAGCGTGATGAACCGGCCCCGCAGGCCCTCGTCGCTGATAGCGGAGTTGAGCCGCTCCAAGGTCGGCGCGATCGGGATGCCGGCCCGCATCAGCGCCCGCACCGTGTGTCGCGACATCCCGGCGACCGCGGCCGCCTCCGGCCCGACGCCGCACACGTCGCCCACCATGAAGCCCCAGCGCCCGGCGCCGAGCGCGAAGATGTCGTAGAAGTCGCCGCCGGCGTCGTTGAACTCCCCCGTCGGCTCGTAGCCCACCCCGATGTCGACACCCGGGATGTCCGGCAGCACCGCCGGCAGCAGGCTGCGCTGCAGGGACCGGCCGATCTCCTGGAGCTCGGTGTGGGCGCGGGCGTTGTCGATGGCCAGGGCCGCCCGGCGGGCCACCGCCTCCGCCACCATCAGGCGCTCGCGACGCAGCGGCTCACCGGCCGGCCGCCCGAGGGTGAGCCAGCCGATGATCCGGTTGCGTGCCTCCAGCGGGAGGATCGCGACCTCACCCTCGACATCAGGCTGGGCTGGAGCCTCGGGGCCTTCCGGCTCCGCCTCCTCCAACGCGTCCTGCACCGCGTCGAGCTGGTGCTCGTCGGCGTGCCAGGCGAACTGGAGCCGAGGATGGTCGCGGGCGTCGTTGAGGTAGATGCCGCACCACGTCGCCAGCCGCGGCACCACGATCTGCCCGGTCATCGCAGTCGTCGTCTCCAGGTCCAGCGACGAGGCCAGCATCACGCTTGCCTCGCTCTGGAACGTCAGCCATGCGCGGCGCTCGCTGTCGGCAGCCCGCGTGGACGCCCGGTCGACGCTCGGCGCGGCCCAGTCCGCGACCCGTTGCAGCTCGGCGCCGTCCTCGGTCGCGAAGCTGCCCGGCTCGTGTTTCGCGACCGCCAAGGTGCCGATCACCCGGCCCTCGAAGGCCACCGGCGCCGTCGTCAGCGAGCGCAGCTCCAGCCCACTGAGCAGCTCGACGGGCGTCGCCCGCAGGTCGCTGATGGCCAGCGGCCGGAACGACGCCTTGAGGCTCGGCGCACCGGCCTGACCACGGCGCACGCTGCGTCCCTTGATCGCCGTCGCCGCTCCGCTGGTCGCGGCCACCACGAACCGGTCCTCCATCTCGTCCTCGAGCAGAAGGTACGCAGCGTCAGCATCGAAACGCTCCCGGGTCTGCTCCACCACGAGGTCGAGGATGTCCCCGAGGGCTAGCTGGTTGAGGGCGAGCCCGCTCAGCCCCAGCGGATCCGGCCCGGTCGCAGCCACGCTCTCCCGGCGGCGTACGTCCTGGCCCTCGGGGACTCCCCCGTTGGGCGCCTCAGCGTCGAGGGTCGTCTCCACGAGCGCGAACGCGGCCCACACCCGCTTGTGGTCCCGGCGGTACTCCACCCCCCAGGCCGTCGCCAGCGCCGAGGTGATCAGCAGCCCGCGACCGTGCTCGCCGGCCCCGGGCCGGGCGTTCACGCCGACCGGGAGCACCCGGGTCGGGTGCTGGTCGAAGACGTCGATGCGGAGCCGGTCCTCCTCGCGTACGACCGCAACCGTCATGGGCGTGCCGGCGTGGGTCACGGCGTTGGTCACCAGCTCGCTGGTCAGCAGGACGACGTCGTCGAGGAGGTCGTCGAGGCCCCAGTCGGCAAGCACCTCGCGCGCGAAACGGCGTGCTTCGGAGACCGACGTCGGTGCCGGCTCGAAGGTGCGCGAGAGTGTCTTGGCTCCGATACTCATGACCACCGCCGATTGTGCACCCCTTTGGCGCCGGTATGGCAGTGATCACGGCAAGGTACCGGCAGGTAGGTCAAGGAATTACCAGAATCGGTGGTGAACGAGCATTTGTGAGCCACAGCGAGCTGCGGGGTGCGACACTTCAGCAGACGCGTGTCTCAGCGCGAGAGGAGGCAGGGATGTCCTCATCGGCGGACTCATCGAGGTCGACCACGCTGCCCGAGCAGGTGACGGTCGACCAGGTCACGCTGCGCCAGCTCAAGGACGCGATGACCGCGATGCGCGACGGCATCTTCACCGGCCGGCTCGAGCCTGTCGACGGGCCGCTCGGTGACCTCGCGTCCATCCACAACGAGATCGCCGAACGGCTGAACCACCTGACCGGCGAGATCGCGCGCGTGCGCCAAGAGGCGGGCCGCGACGGCCACCACGACGAACGGCTCCGGCCGAGCATCGGCGGCGGTGCCTGGGCCGGCGCGGTCGAGGACGCCAACAAGCTGGTCGCCGACCTGGCACGCCCCACCGCCGATGTCGCCCGGGTCGTCGCCGCCGTCTCCGCGGGCGACCTCACCCAGACGATGGACGTACGCCACGGCAGCCGCGCCCTCAAGGGCGACCCGCTGCTGGTCGCGAAGAGCGTGAACGGCCTGGTCGCCCAGCTCGCCACGATCACCGAGGAGATCGCCCGGGTCACCCGCGAGGTCGGCACCGAGGGCAAGCTCGGTGGTCGCGCGCGGGTGCGGAACGCCTCCGGCACCTGGCGCGACCTCGTCGACGCGGTCAACACGATGTCCTCGCGGCTGACCGCCCAGGTCCGCGACATCGCCGAGGTCACCACCGCCGTCGCCAACGGCGACCTGTCCCGCACGGTCACCATCGAGGTCTCCGGCGAGATGGCGCAGCTCAAGGACACCGTCGACCGGATGGTCGGCCAGCTGTCGTCGTTCGCCGCCGAGGTCACCCGTGTCGCCCGTGAGGTCGGCACCGAGGGCCGCCTCGGCGGCCAGGCCGACGTGCGCGGCGTCTCCGGGACCTGGCGCGACCTGACCGACTCGGTCAACACGATGGCCTCCAACCTGACCTCCCAGGTGCGAGGCATCTCCTCGGTCGCCAAGGCCGTCGCCCGCGGCGACCTGTCGCAGCAGATCACGGTCACCGCGCGCGGTGAGGTCGCCGAGCTCGCCGAGACGCTCAACTCGATGACCGCCACCCTGCAGACCTTCGCCGACGAGGTCACCCGCGTCGCCCGTGAGGTCGGCACCGAGGGCATCCTCGGCGGTCAGGCCGAGGTGCCCGGCGTCGCCGGCCGGTGGAAGGACCTCACCGACTCGGTGAACTCGATGGCGAGCAACCTGACCAACCAGGTCCGTGACATCGCCCAAGTCACCACCGCGGTGGCCGGCGGCGACCTGTCCCAGAAGATCACCGTCGACGTACGCGGCGAGCTCGCCGAGCTCAAGACCACCGTCAACACGATGGTCGACCAGCTCTCCGCCTTCGCCGACGAGGTGACGCGTGTCGCCCGCGAGGTCGGCACCGAGGGCATGCTCGGCGGCCAGGCCGAGGTGCCGGGCGTCGGCGGCCGATGGAAGGACCTCACCGACTCCGTCAACTCGATGGCGACCAACCTGACCAACCAGGTCCGCAACATCGCCCAGGTCACCACCGCCGTGGCCGGCGGCGACCTGTCGCAGAAGATCACCGTCGACGTACGCGGCGAGCTCGCCGAGCTCAAGACCACCGTCAACACCATGGTCGACCAGCTCTCCGCCTTCGCCGACGAGGTAACCCGTGTCGCCCGCGAGGTCGGTGGCGAGGGTCAGCTCGGTGGCCAGGCCGCGGTGCCCGGCGTCTCCGGCACCTGGCGCGACCTGACCGACTCGGTGAACTTCATGGCCGGCACGCTGACCGCCCAGGTGCGAAACATCGCCCAGGTGACGACAGCGGTGGCGCGGGGCGACCTGAGCCGGCAGATCACCGTCGACGCCCGCGGCGAGATCCTCGAGCTCAAGTCGACCATCAACACCATGGTCGACCAGCTCTCCTCCTTCGCCGCCGAGGTCACCCGCGTCGCCCGCGAGGTCGGCACCGAGGGCAAGCTCGGCGGCCAGGCCGACGTGCACGACGTCTCGGGCACCTGGAAGGACCTCACCGACTCGGTGAACTCGATGGCCTCCAACCTGACCTCCCAGGTCCGCAACATCGCCCAGGTCACCACCGCGGTGGCCCGAGGCGACCTGACCCAGAAGATCACCGTCGACGCCCGAGGCGAGATCCTCGAGCTCAAGTCGACCATCAACACCATGGTCGACCAGCTCGGCTCGTTCGCCGACGAGGTCACCCGCGTCGCCCGCGAGGTCGGCACCGAGGGCGCGCTCGGCGGCCAGGCCCAGGTGCCTGGTGTCGCCGGCACCTGGCGCGACCTGACCGTCTCGGTCAACTCGATGGCCTCCAACCTGACCAACCAGGTCCGCAGCATCGCCCAGGTCTCCAAGGCGGTCTCGCAGGGCGACCTGTCGCAGAAGATCTCCATCGAGGCCCGCGGTGAGGTCGCCGCCCTGGCCGGCACCCTCAACGCGATGGTCGACACGCTGCGTACCTTCGCCGACGAGGTCACCCGCGTCGCCCGCGAGGTCGGCACCGAGGGATCGCTGGGCGGTCAGGCCCACGTACGCGGCGTGGCCGGCACCTGGAAGGACCTCACCGACTCGGTCAACTCGATGGCCTCCAACCTTACCTCCCAGGTCCGCAACATCGCCCAGGTCACCACCGCGGTGGCCCGTGGCGACCTGACCCAGAAGATCACCGTCGACGCCCGAGGCGAGATCCTCGAGCTCAAGTCCACGGTCAACACCATGGTCGACCAGCTCTCCTCCTTCGCCGACGAGGTCACCCGCGTCGCCCGCGAGGTCGGCACCGAGGGCAAGCTCGGCGGCCAGGCCGAGGTCGCCGACGTCTCCGGCACCTGGCGAGGGCTCACCGAGAACGTCAACCAGCTCGCGTCGACGCTGACCACGCAGCTCCGCGCGATCGCCGAGGTCTCCGCTGCGGTGACCCAGGGCGACCTGAGTCGACAGATCACGGTCGGGGCCGCCGGCGAGGTGGCCGACCTGAAGGACAACCTCAACGAGATGATCGACTCGCTGCGGGAGACCACCAGGGCCAACGAGGACCAGGACTGGCTCAAGACCAACCTGGCCCGGTTCACCGGCCACATGCAGGGCGGTCGCGACCTGCTCGAGGTCGCCCGGCTGATCGTCTCCGAGCTCACCCCGCTTGTCGGCGCCCAGCAGGGCTCGATCTTCCTCACCGACCAGACCTCCGAGCACGGCGGCCCCAAGGTCCTGCGACGGATCGCCTCCTACGGCTACCAGCCCGGCCCCGACGTGCCCGACGTCTTCGCCCTCGGCGAGGGGCTGGTCGGGCAGGCGGCGTACGACCGTCAGCCGATCATCGTGCGCGATGTACCGGCCGACTTCCTGCGGATCTCCTCGGGACACGGGTCGGCCGCGCCGACCTCGATCGTGGTGCTCCCGGTGGCGTTCGAGGAGAAGGTGATCGGTGTCGTCGAGCTGGCCTCCTTCCGGCCGTTCAGCGCCGTCCACATGCAGTTCCTCGAGCAGCTCGCGGAGTCGATCGGGGTCTCGCTCAACGCGATCATGGCCAGCTCCCGCACCGAGGAGCTGCTGGTCGAGTCGCAGCGCCTCGCCGCCGAGCTGCAGGACAAGCAGGACGAGGGCGAGCGTCAGCAGGTCGAGCTGCAGCAGACCAACGCCGCCCTCGAGGAGAAGGCGCGCCAGCTCGCCGACCAGAACCAGGCGATCGAGATCAAGAACCTCGAGATCGAGGACGCCCGGCGTGGCCTGGAGGAGCGCGCCGAGCAACTCGCCCTCTCGTCCCGCTACAAGTCCGAGTTCCTGGCCAACATGTCGCACGAGCTGCGTACACCGCTCAACTCGCTGCTCATCCTGGCCCGACTGCTCTCCGACAACGTCGACGGCAACCTCAACTCCCGCCAGGTCGAGTACTCCCGCACCATCCACGGTGCCGGCACCGATCTCCTCCAGCTGATCAACGACATCCTCGACCTGTCCAAGGTCGAGGCGGGGAAGATGGACGTCCACGTCACCGACGTCGCGGTCACCTCGGTCGTCGAGTACGTCGAGGCGACCTTCCGGCCGCTGACCGCCGAGAAGGACCTCGACTTCATCGTCAGCGTCGACCCCGACGTACCCCGGGTGCTCCGCTCGGACCAGCACCGTCTGCAGCAGGTGCTGCGCAACCTGCTCTCCAACGCGGTGAAGTTCACCGACGGCGGCGGCGTCCGGCTGCTGATCCGCAACGCCTCCGGCGAGCGCTTCTCGACATCCAGCCTGCAGCAGGCCGACGCGGTGCTGGCGTTCTCGGTGGTCGACACCGGCATCGGCATCCCGCCGGAGAAGCTGAAGGTCATCTTCGAGGCGTTCCAGCAGGCCGACGGCACGATCAGCCGCAAGTTCGGCGGCACCGGCCTCGGCCTGTCGATCAGCCGCGAGGTCGCCCACCTCATCGGCGGCGAGATCCAGGTCAAGAGCGACCCCGGACACGGCAGCTCCTTCACCCTGTACGTCCCCAGGATCAGCTCCGGGACGATCGACGCCCAGCCTCCGACGCCCGCCGCGGACGAGGGTGCGACCGCCACCGGAGCCGACCAGCTCCTGCTGGTCCTCAGCAGCGACAGCGACGAGTCCGGCCCCGGCACCAGCGCCGTCGTGGAGGCCCTGTTCGGCTCGGTCGACGAGGTCGAGACTGTCTTCGGCACATCGCCGGAGGAGGCTCAGACGGTCCTGGCCGACCGCGACGTCGACTGTGTGGTCCTGGACCTTCCGCTGGCGGACGGCGGCTTCGACGTGCTCCGCTGGATGCGCACCCACAAGCGCACCAAGAACATCCCCGTCGTGCTGAGTAGGGTCGGCGAGGTGACCAAGGCCCAGCAGAGCCGGCTGGACAGGTACGCCCAGGCGATGACCCTCAAGACGCCGGCAACCACCGAGGAGACGATCGACGACGTGAGCGTGCTGCTGGGCCGCCCCGGGGTGCAGCCCCGCGGGACGTACGTCCCCGAGGCGGCCGATCCGAACGGACAGTTCGTCGGTCGGAGGATCCTGATCGTCGACGACGACGTACGCAACGTCTTCGCGCTCACCAGCGCGCTCGAGCAGCACGGCATCGACGTCATCTACGCGGAGTCCGGGGAGGCCGGGATCGAGGCACTCCAGCGGGAGCCGGGCGTCGACCTGGTGCTGATGGACATCATGATGCCGGGCATGGACGGTCTGACCGCGATGCGCCTGATCCGCGACATCCCGCAGTTCAAGAGCCTGCCGATGATCGCGCTGACCGCGAAGGCGATGACCGGCGACCGCGAGGACAGCCTCGCCGCCGGCGCCTCGGAGTACATCACCAAACCGGTCGACGTCGCCGACCTGCTCTCGCTGTTCCGGTTGTGGCTCTCATGAGTGATCGCCATCAGCCGGGGACGGCGAAGATCCTGCTCGTCGACGACCGTGCCGCCAACCTGGTCGCGCTCGAGGCGATCCTCGGCTCGCTCAACGAGACCCTCGTCCGCGCGGGGTCAGGCGAGGACGCCCTACGCGCCCTGCTCCACGACGACTTCGCGCTGATCCTGCTCGACGCTCAGATGCCGGGGATGGACGGCTTCGAGACGGCTACGCGCATCAAGGCGCGCGAACGCACCAAGGACGTCCCGATCATCTTCCTGACCGCCAACGACTTCGACACCCACCTCGCCTATCGCGGCTACGCGACCGGCGCCGCCGACTTCCTGGCCAAGCCGTTCGACCCGTGGCTGCTGCGCGCGAAGGTGCAGGTCTTCGTCGACCTGTGGCACGCCAGCCGCAAGCTCAGCACCCAGGCCGACCTGCTGCGCCGGTCCCTGGATCAGCGGGCCGCCCAGCCCGGCCGGGTCGATGTCGACGTCGTCACCGACCTCCGCTCCCGGCTCGCGGGGGTGGAGGAGGCCGTGGCCGAGCTCGACACCGGTGGTGACATCGGCCTCGGCGGCGATGCCCGCCGCCGCCTCGGAAAGCGGCTCGAGGATCTCAGGCAAGCGCTCGACGCGCTGGGGTGATCAGACCAGAAGGGGTCAGATCCGTGCGCGGTAGGCCGCGAGGACCTGCTCCGCCTTCTCCTTGTCGGCGTCCTGCAGCGGGATGAGCAGTTCGGCGACCACGTCGGTCAGCTCGGCGACGCGCCGGTTGAGCTGACGCTGCTCCTGCACCTCGGCCTCGAGCGCCTCGATGCGGCGCACCAGCGAGGCACGCGTACGGGCCGCGTCGCGGGCACCGCGAGCGATGTTCTTGATGCCGGATTCGTCGGACATGTCAGTTTCCTTCTGCACGGTTGAGGGGTGGCCAGGAGGCGCGCAGCCGCGCGACGCCGGGCAACGGGTTGCCGAGCATGTCCTGGCCTTCGTTGATCCCGAGGTGCTCGACCACACCGCCGGCCGCCTCGATCTCGGCCTGGACGAGGGCGGGGTCGACGCGGCGTACGAGGCCTTCGGGCTGCGGCTCGGGAAGGTTCTCACCGGTGACCGCGAACTCGAGGTAGAGCTTGCCGCCGCTGGGGCGCAGCGCCATCTTCGCCAGGGTCCAGAGCTGGCTCCGCGCCGCACTGTCGAGGCAGCCGATCAGGTCTCGGGCGTAGAGATGGTGGGGGTCGCGAGCCAGCCGCGCACCCAGAGTCAGCGTCGAACGCAGCTCGCCGAGGATGAGCTGCTCGGAGACCAGCGGGAGCTTGTGGCGCTCGGCCCTACGGCGTACGGCTGCCACCGCGGCGCGGGAGAAGTCCACCGAGTGCACCTGGTGTCCCTTGCGGGCGAAGAAGCGACCGTCACGCCCGATCGCGCCGGAGCCGATGTCGACCACCTTCGCGTCCTCGGGCAGCTGCCGCTGGACCCACGCACCGAAGGCCGACTGCTTGCTCTCGAGCTCGCTCCCGTGGGTGTTGTGGAACTCGGTCCAGAACCCCATGTCGGTGCGGAATCCGCGCAGCCAGCCGTCC
Source organism: Nocardioides sp. NBC_00850 (assembly GCF_045207335.1). Lineage (NCBI taxonomy): Bacteria > Bacillati > Actinomycetota > Actinomycetes > Propionibacteriales > Nocardioidaceae > Nocardioides > Nocardioides sp. NBC_00850. Next base: position 1,970,531 of record NZ_CP108845.1, on the reverse strand, counting down.
AGACGACGTACGCCGGCCGGCGGGTCCGCGTACTTGAACGACGGGTCCGGGGTGCGCCACTTCGGGCCGTAGATGAAGGCCAGCATCTCCTCGGGCTCGGCGGGAGCCGGGAAGTCGTAGCCGTGCAGGTTGATCGTCGAGACCGGCACGATCGCCTCGCGGCGCAGCCGGCCGGAGCGGTTGCCGAGCTGGTAGAAGACCGGCTCGCCGTCCTTGTCGGGCACGTAGAACGCCACGAAGATGTCGATGTGCACCTTGCGGCCGTCCGAGACCTGGTGCAGCACCTTGATGTCGCCGCCCGACATCCGCAGGACGCTCCAGCCTCGCTCGCGCATGGTGCGCTCGATGGCGTACGACTCGGAGATGATCTCGGCGGGGACGGTGTGCTTGGAGAGGTAGCAGACGTCGGTGTCGGAGTCGTGGCCGAGCATCCGGCCCTCGCGGATCGCGCCGAGGAGCGCGCCGTAGTTGAGGTAGGCCTCGACGCCGACCACGTCGCGGAGGTCGGCGAGGACACGCTGGGTGCCGTCGAGGATCTCCTCGCGGATCTTCTCGTCGGTGGCCTCGAAGGAGCGGGTCAGGTGGCCGACCTTGTCGACGCTGAGCGGGTTGCCGCCGCCGTCGACGATCGAGATGTTGCCCTCACCGGAGCCGAGCACGACCTTGTCCTCGAAGAGCACCTCGCCCTCGTAGTCGGCGATGGTGATCGTCGCGGCGCCGTCCAGGAACCGGGTGAGCACGGTGGGCCACGGCACCATGGTGCCCCCGTCGACCGGGTGGCCGTCGCGCTCGGGCGTGAGGGACCAGACGTACTGGCCGTCGACGGAGAGAATCAGGACCGGCGTCGAGGAGTCCCGGACGAGGACCCCCTCGTCGGAGATCTCGAACTGTCCGCCAGGAGTGGGGGCACTGCCGGTCACGAGACCTGGGCATCCTCTCGCGCGATGGCCTTCCGCAGAGCGGTGCTGCTGGTCTGGAGCGTGTAGGGGAAGTAGACAACCTCGACACCGACCGACGCCATCTTCTTCTCGAGCGCGTCGCCCTTCTCGGTGCCCTTCCAGTCATCGCCCTTGAAGAGGTGGGTGAACCCGACCTCGCGCCAGGAGTCGACCTTGTCGGTGGTGCGCTCGGCGTAGACCGCGTCCACGATCCCGATCGCCTCGACGATCTCCAGCCTCTCGACGAGCGGGACGGTCGGGATGATCCCCTTGGTCGTCTCGCAGACCTCGTCGGAGACCACACCCGCGATCAACGTGTCGCAGCGCTCTCGCGCCTGGCGCAGCATGTTGAGGTGACCGATGTGGAAGAGATCGAACACGCCAGGTACGTAACCGATGACCGGTCCCATGCCCACGCTTCCTCCAAGTGTTTGTCGATTAGTTTGGGCGACTTTACACCCTGCTCCCCCACGACCTTGATACAGGCCAGTATCCATGTCTCCCTGTGCATCTCCGGAATCACCAGCGCGACACGCGGACGTCCACAGGAAGCCCGGTGACCTTACACGAAGATGAACGGCGCGTGGCCATCAATGACGAAGGCCGGGGTCAGCTGGGCGGCATGACGCCGAGAACGACGAGCAGTCCGGGAAGGCCGAGGAACAGTATTCCGAGGAGAACCGGGCCACCGAGCGCGCCCAGGACAACGGTGACCTTCGAGACGGCGTACCGCCGCAGGTAGGACACGGCGAGCACCCCGAATCCCGCGGCCGAGACGACCGATCCGAGGAGGTACGCCACCGAGCGTAGGCCGAGGTCGGCCGGGTCGCCGCTCGCTCCCACGAGGATCGCGCCGGCCTCCACGATGCTGCCGACCGCGTCGAGCGCGAGGGTCGCGAAGGCACCCCAGAGAAGCACCGACATGACCCATGGCGTGACGAACCGGACCGGGCGCGCGGCCACCGACAGCAGAGCCACCGCGGCGCCCAGCAGCTTCAGGCCCGTGACGGTCCAGTTCATGACCGAGAGCCCGGCGGCGTACTCGGCGTAGCGGCCCTCGGCGAATCGGTCGGTGGCCTCGAAGGCGACGTTCGCCCCGGCGAACGCCAGGCAGCCCAACGCCATCAGCACGGCGATTGCAATGACGGCAGGGCTTGCGGCCCGCGCCGTGGGCGCCACCGGGCCCTTCTGGCTCGCGAGAGTCGTCATGCTCTCGACGCTACGGACCTCGGCGCGGCGAGACATCGGGGGATCCCCTGCCCGAACCCGGAGCGCGCTACCTTCGGTTCATGGATGTCGTCGAGATCGACGGGTTGCGCCTCGCCTTCCGGCGAGCCGGGAACGGTCCGGCGGTCGTGTTCGTCCACGGCGGCGCCGAGGACGGTCGCGCCTGGACACCACAGCTCGACGCCCTCTCGGACGAGTTCACCGTCATCGCGTGGGACGAACCAGGCGCCGGCGGCTCCGGCGACGTGCCCGCAGGTTTCGCGCTGAGCGACTACGCAGACCACCTTGCCGGGCTGATCCGCGCCCTGGCCATCTCTCCGTGCACCCTCGTCGGGCTCTCCTGGGGAGTGACGGTCATCCTCGAGCTCTACCGCCGCCACCCTTCAGTGGCGCGAAGCCTGGTGCTCGCCGACGGCTACGCCGGCTGGCGGGGCTCCCTCGGCCCCGACGAGGCCGACGCCCGCCTCGCAGGCCTGCGCAACCAGCCGGAGGGCAGCTTCGACCCGACCCTCCCAGGCCTCTTCGCCGGCCCTCCGCCGGCGAAGTTCGTGCCCCTGCTGGAGGCGATGGCAGCCGACGCACGCCGCCACAGCATGCTGACCGCCCTGACCGCGATGACCCACGCCGATCTGACCGACGTACTCGGCACGATCCAGGTGCCCACCCAGCTCATCTGGGGTGCCCTCGACGCGCGTTCACCCCTGTCGGTTGCCCACGAGTTCGAGCGCCAGATCCAAGGCGCCACCCTCGCCGTCATCCCCGACTGCGGCCACGTCAGCAACCTCGAGGATCCGCAGGCGTTCAACGACATCCTCCGCGAGTTCCTCCGCCGTCACGCTGCGTGAGCCGCACTCACACTCGAGATGCTTTTCGCTGGAGCCATTCGAGAATCAGCCGGGTGGTCTCCTCCGGCAGCTCCTGCTGGATCCAGTGGCCGCAGCTCAGCTCCACGACCTCGACGCGCGGTACGAACTTCTCGAGGTGCGGCGCCCTCATGACCGTGTCATGTGAGCCGTAGATCATCAGTGCCTGCTGGTGGACGATCGGGTCGACTTCCTCCATCAGCTCCCAGTTGCGATCCACGTTGCGGTACCAGTTCACGCTCGAGGTGAAGCCCGATGCCTCGAATGCGTCGATGAACACCGCCAGCTCCCCGGCGCTCATCACGGGCTCTCCGCGTGGAGTCTCGGCGTGGGCGAGGTTGAGGAGCGGCATGCCCGGCTCCGGCTCGGCCGCGGGCTCGTTCTTGCGGTACAGATTGCGCAGGAACCGGCTGGTGTTCGCGTCGAACACAGCATCGGCCACCCCGGGCTGGCGGTTGAAGTGGACGAAGTACGAGTCGCTGCCGACGATCGACTCGATGAACGCGACGGGCGGCACCTCACCGCGTTCCATGTACGGCACGCTGAGCGCGATCACCTTGTTCACCCGAGTGGGATGCAGCACGGCAGCGCTCCACACCACGTTCGCACCCCAGTCATGGCCCACGAACGTGGCGTCCTCGTACCCGAAGTGGTCCAGGAGACCGACGAGGTCGCCGGAGAGATGCACGATGTCGTAGTCGGAGACCTCGGCGGGGCGGGACGAGTTGCCGTAGCCGCGCTGGTTGGGGGCGATGACGTGGTAGCCGGCGGCGGCGAGCGCCTCCATCTGGTGTCGCCACGAGAAGGCCAGCTCCGGCCAGCCGTGGCAGAGGACGATGGGATTGCCGGCGTTCTCCTGTCCCGCCTCGAAGACTTCGAGCTCGATGCCGTTGACGGCGATCATGCTCGGCTCGGGAAAGGCGATGGGTTCTGACATGCGTTGTCCTTCCAGCGACATGCCGATGCGCGCGGTGTGACGATCGGTTGATGTGACCGTAGAAGCCATCGCGGACAGGAACCGTCCTCAATGCCCGGCAGATTGAGAACATGTCGGCCGACCCCACCGAGCGGACGGTGCGCCGCGACGTCGGACCCGCGCCAGATCACGTTCCCGGTTCACCCTTGGCGGGTGAACCGGCAGTCACCAGGGGCGAGCAGATTTCGGACCATGAGCTCCGAGACAGTGAACGTCGACAACTTTGCCCGCGCTGAGACGCACAGGATGTTCGCTGCCCTGCAGACCCGGGGTGCGACCAACGAGCTGGTGCATGTCCGCGCCCCCGAGTCACTCGATGAGCAGCCCGTAATCAGGCAAAACCGAGACACGCTCTACTCCAGCGCGATCGTGGACATCTCCAGGGGTGCCGCCCTGACGCTTCCCGACAGCCGCGGGCGCTACATGTCGGTGATGGTCGTCAACGAGGACCACTACATCAACCGGATCCTTCACGAGCCTGGCACCCACGAGCTCTCGGTGGCTGACTACGACACGGACTATGTCCTGATCGTCGTGCGGACGCTGGTCGACCCAAACGACCCCGCCGACATCGCCGCGGTCAACGCCCTCCAGGACGAGATACAGCTCAAAGCCACCTCCGACCGAGCATTCGTCGCAACCGACTTCGACAAGGCCTCGCTCGACTCGACCCGCTCGGCGCTGCTGGACCTTGCCCGCGGCCTGCCCCGCTACGACCGGGCATTCGGCCGCAAGGAGGATGTCGACCCCGTCCGACACCTGCTCGGCACCGCGGCAGGCTGGGGCGGCCTGCCCGAACAGGAAGCGTTCTACCTCAACGTCGAGCCCGGCCTTCCCATCGGCAACTACGAACTGCGCATAGGTGAGGTTCCGGTCGACGCGTTCTGGTCGATCTCGATCTACAACGCGGCCGGGTACTTCGAGCAGGTCGGGGACGCAGAGGTCAGTCTGAACAGCGTCACCGCACAGCGGGACAACGACGGCTCGATCACCGTTCGGTTCGGCACCGCGGCAGGCCCGAACACCCTCGGCGTCATGGACGGCTGGAACTACATCGTCCGCCTCTACCGCCCGCACGCCGCCGTCCTCGACGGCACCTGGACGTTCCCCGGCCTGGGCTAGTAGCCGTACCGGGCGACCCACGCCGAGCAACCAGGGATCGGGGACCGTTTCCGACCGCCGTGTGCCATCCTCGTGTGCCGTCCGACGGGACGAACCCCGCTACGATCTGCCAAAAGTGCAGGTCAGGGCGGGGTTTCTGCTCCCCGGGTAGGAGTCGAACCTACGTCGCTAGTCCTGATTCAAAGGCACGCCCTCTCCGGCACCTGAGCGTGAACGAGTGCTACTGAGTGGAGCCGATACCGCCTGGTTTGGTGTGCCGCCTGTGTGCCGTCAATGGTTCGCACCAGTGACCGGCACCCGACCAGGGCGCCCTCCGGCACTCGAACACGTGTTCTATCCTGGACGGGTGAGCGTCATCCCCGAATTGGCGGCCAACAACTGGCGTCACCGGCCGCCTAGGCACTGTTTTGTCCGATTCGGCGACTTCCGATGCCCCGCGATCCTGCTTGAGTGGCGGCCGAAGCAGGATCGCGGCGGCGTGTCCAAGTGGGAAGGGCTGGTCATTTACGCAAGCCACACCCCTGCCACAGGGGCGTGGGACGTGCGCCAGAGCTGGATGCACGGTGACTCGATCGAACCGATGAGGTAGGGCTCGCGAGGTCGGTTCGTTAGGGCCGCTACCCGCGGGAGACCGCGGAAGCACATCAAGATATTTGAATCCGTCAGCACGGGGTATGAGGGACACATGGACATCACGCCTGCTGAAATCTACGAGCTCGATCTAATACACCTGCTCTGCTTTGGCTACCATCCAGAGTTCACCTGGCTCGTCGCCCCGTGTGCGAACTGAACACTCGCCGAGCCCCAACCACGGGTCCCGCAGTCTCTGGCTAGACAACAGCCGACACTCAACCGACGTCCTCCAACGGGGCCACTGGACGAACGAACTCACCGATCTCCGAAGCGATGACCTGACCCGACTTTGTTCGTGCGATCTCGCCAAGATCGATCGAGCCGCCAGTAACGCCGGGCCGATCCATCCTGAAGGAATCCGACTTCAGATCGACATCAACGAATCGGATTTCGCCACCAGTCATCTCCAAATCGTCGAAGTGAATCGAACTTCCTTCAGCGTCGATGGAGTCGAACCGAATGCTGCCACGCCGGAGAGCGAATCCATCAAAGGAAATCTCGGTGCCGGAGAACCTCATCTTGTCCCGATCGAAGTACTCATGCGGCTTGAATGAGATGAGACCGCCGTTGACCTTGACTCCGTTGAACACGATTGTTCCACCGTAAAAGGTCCCACCATGAATCGCGATCTCTGCTCCCGTGATGGTCGACCTGCTGAAATCGATTGAGCTTTCGCCAGTCATATTCGCGAGATGAATGGTTACCTCTCCGACTTCAAGCGTCGATTCGACGAAACTTATGCTTCCATGCTCGTCTTTTGGACCAAGCAGTTCGATTTCGCCGCTTCGCAACCAACACTTCTCGAAAGTGACTTCGCCACCATACGCGCCCAAGAGCGTCACCCGAGAGTCGTCAATATAAGTGGATTCGAAACTGAGATCATCTAGGAAAACGGAGCCGGTGAACCACAACGACGAATTGTCGACAATCCTCGCCTCCGCGAAGGTCGTTTCCCCCACGAAGAGGCAATCGCCAAATTTGACCGAACAGTTCACGAAGATGAATTCGTCGAACTTTGCTTCATCAAACACCGCGCCTGTGAAGTCCAAGTTCAGACCAGACCATTGAACCTCTGAATGCTGGCTCATGCGGTCCCAAATCGCCCTAAGGATCGTAGAACGAACTTGATGTTCCTCATTTGCCGGGTAGGCCATTCGACCACCAACCGGATTCTCCATGCTCGCCCGTAGATCGGCGATCCTCTGCTTATCTTCCTGCCCTTCAGGTTCATAGTCGGGAAGCGGCGAACGCAGTTGAAAAGGCATTCGGAGGTAGGCGCAAAGCACATCGACGCAAGTCTGGCGGCCGCTAGGCCAGTCGTCGGCGAGACCAGCGAGCGCGTAAACCCCCGCTATCCGCACGGCCGCTTGGTCCGAGCCCAACTGCTCGGTTGCCCGTGAGAATCTCTCCGTGAATAGTCGAGTCTCGTCACGAGCGGTCGCTCGATCCTGTCGCTCATGATCAGCCTCACCCAAACGTTGGCGTCGAAACGCGACGACCAAGGCGACCACCCCGCCGATACCAGCAACGACCGCCAAGGCCAACTTTGCCGCGTTGAAGAGTGCTGCGGGACCGACTCCTTTCGCCGCCTGGCTCTGCAGATGTGGCTTATCAAACGAAATCCAAAAGAGGAGCAGCGTAATCGCAACTACCGCCAGACCCGCGAAGATCCATAAGAAAACATGCGTCGCAATACTCAGGCCAAAAAGATCGCGAGTCGTTCTTACTCTGCGTCGGAATTTCATCCGCGCAACCCACTTTCTAGCGCATCACCGAAGGCAGCGGCACGCGCCGCGACCTTGGTCGCAGCGAATCGGCGAAGCACGAACTACACCACCGACGGCCAACGGACCGTGAGGACGATCGAGTCATCGAAAGCCTGCCAGGAATGAGAGGTTCCAGGGCCGAACACGACGAAATCGCCTTCACGCTTCATCTCTTGGTCACCGTCAGGGAGCCGCACGGCGAAGTGGCCGCGGAGAAGCATGACCATGGTCGTACGGACCTCCTCCTCGGCAACGGTCCACCCGTGGCGCTCTTCCCCAGCCGTGTGGGTGCCCCACTTGATCTCGACGTCAGTCGAATGGAGCGGGCTCGTCTCAGGGTCGATGAAGTGGCCGATGAGCCAGCCGCGGCGCTCTCCGCCGTCGTCGTACGCATTGCCGGTGGCGGTCGTCACTGGGTGAATCCAATCTCGAAGTGGGGCAGCGCTACGCGCTCGGGGTGCAGCTCGTGGAGACGTCGCAGGCCGAGGACGAAGGCGAAGAGACCCTCGTCTGACCAAGCGGGGTTGTGCGCGAGAGCCCGTAGGCCAGCCTCGTCCTGGGACGAGACGAGGGTGATCCGCTCGGACTCCCAGTTGCTCTCGACGTCACCTCCGCAACGTTGCCAGAAACCCTCGTCGTGCACGGCGACAAGACATGGAAATTCATAGTTTCCGGTTAAGAGGTTGAAGCCGAATCCGGTGCACTCCATTGACCAGGCGTCCGGGCCAGCTTCGGTCAGGTAGCGCATCGGACCGGTGAGGAGGTCCGGGTGCATCGGGTCGATCGTGCGGCGTGTGTCGAGGGTGGTGTCGACCTCCGCCTTGCCGAAGAGTTCCTCCTCGAGTTCTCTCGCGAGCGAGGTTCCGACGCTGACTTCCCAACTCGGCTCTGAGGTCGGCTCGTGGAAGCACTTCGGAATCACCGCGAGTCGCCCGGAGGCGTTGAGGACTTTCGCCCCGCGCTCCTGGATTAGCAAGGCGAAATCGGCTGGGCGTGCACCTTGCGCCGGCCGGGCGAACGCGGTCAGCGCGAGCGCTCCGCCCATACAGTTGCGCGAGCCAGGCGTGAGCACCGACTCGACTGTCGGCATCATCAGATCGCGCAGCGGGAGCGCCTCTCCCCCACCCTGCGCGGCCGCGAGCGTCTCGGCTTCGAGGAGGTCCACCGTGAGCGCGTACTGCGCAAACGATCCGGTAGTGAAGGACGTACGTACGCCGTCTGACTGCGTTTCCCACCCGGTCATCCGGTAGAGCTGGCCGTCGACGAAGCGGGTCTCCTGGACCAGACACTCAGCGAGTCTGGTTTCGGCCGCGCGGCGCCAGGTGTCCGAGTCGGGCTTAGGAACAACAGAGGCAGCATGGTCGTACGCGAATCGCTTCGCGGCCACGTCCGCCTGTAGATCGACGGGGTTACTGACCCACTCCGCTGCGCTAAGGATCGTGAGCTCGATGTTCGCATCGCCGAGCCCGACGCATACCGGCAGGTGATCGCCGAACCCGTCTGCGTAGTACTGGTGCAGCCGATGGGCCACAGCCGATCGGTCGGTCTCAGCCATACGCCACCGCGGCCCGGCGGCCGCGTCCATCCGAGCCGCTGCCGCAAGCACACCCGCGGCCACGTCGTCGTCACGGCCGCTCTGCAGCCACCCGAGCGCACTGTGGAGGTTCGCCGCTGCATCGAGGCGGCTCCGCAGCTCAACTCCAGCGCCAGCCCCTCTGCCCAAACCGATCAGCTGCGCGAACCGCTCACGCTGTGAGTCGGTCGCACCCTCTAGGACCGTGTCAAAGATCCGCTGGATCTGTAGGGAGATCGCTCCGGCGTCGCCCTTTCGCCACAGCGCGACAGAGCGCACGGACACGCCAAGTTGCTCGGCGAACTCCTCGTTGGTGAGTCGCAGAGCAGCCCGCAGAGCATCGGCCTCTCGCGCACTCCACTCGACGATGCTCGTCATCGAAACACCGTCCCATCCTCGGTGAGAAGCCAGCGGATTGCACTGCGATTGCACAACCGCTTCATGGTGAGAAACGCCTGCTCAGGGCTGACTAGAGGCATGTCAAGCACCAGCCGAATCGGCGCCACCAACGAGCTTCTCCAGCCTCTCAACGCGGCTCGACAGGCTTGCGACGTCGCGTCGGAGCCGGTCGACGTCTTCGACGTTCTCTTGGCTCTCAGGGAGCGCGTTGACGTACGTGCCACGTCCGGTGCTCGACACGAGGACGCCTTCGCGCTGCAACTCGCGGATGGCGTTGTGAACCGTGACCTCGGCGACGCCGTACGTCTCCCGAAGCTCACGGAGCGGGGGCAGCTTCGCGCCGACCTCGTACTCACCGTCCCGCACTCGCTGCCGGATGTCCTCGGCGACCTGCTCGTGAAGAGGGGTCGCGTTGTCTCTGCTGATCATGCCTCCAAGGTAACCACAAATGCCCTGGTGTGCGTAGAGGCATTGACATCCTTGATTGCCCTAGTGCACGCTAGTGCACATCAGGGCAATGTTGTTTCCCTCTACGGAAGGCACCACACGATGGAAACCGACCCAACGCACTCCGACCTGGCCGAGATCGAGGCCGAGATGCCTCTGATCGCCGCTGGCGTCGACCTGGTCGACGCGGAGTGCCGCGTACTGACCAACCCCGCCGATGTGCTTGCGAAGCGGGCGCACCGCAGGGCGATGAGTGCCCTGTTGCTCCTGCTGGTTCAGCAGGCCAACCACGACGCGGCCCTGGCGGTCGCGCCTGTCTACACCCTCACCCACCTGAGCTCGGCCGACCCGGCCGAGGCTGCCTGATTCTCGGAAGGAACCCCGTCATGGTTACCGCACCTTTGTTCGTCATCTTCCTGCTCGTCGCGCTTGGCATGGTCAAGTGGGGCGGCACCCACCCCGGCATCATCGCCTTCGGTGTTGTGCTCGGGCTCTCGCTGGCTTCGACCGCGTTCGGTGGCCCGATCCTGGACGGCATCGAGTCCGGCATGTCAGCGGCCCTCTCGGCCGCCACCAACCTCGCGGGTGGTGCCCGATGAGCGCCGCACAGTCCTGGGACCTGACCTGGGCCGCGACCCTGCTCGAGGGTCTCCCGAACGTCGAGCTCCACGGGTTCTCCGTCGACGTCGAGCCGCGCCTGGCCGTGGCCAAGGTGGTCGGCACCTCTGGCCGGCGGCCGGTGGTGCGGCTGGCGATCCGCCCGGCCGGCTACGAGGCCGCGGCCAAGCTCGCCGAGTTTCTGCACCTGTCTGAGCACATGACCGCCGACACCGAGGACGGTCTCGGGCTGCTCGTGCGCCACACCTGGGCCGGCTGGGAGGTCGCCGCCTCCTCCGAGGTTGATGTGTGGGTCGAGATCACCACGACCCAGCGGGTCTGGTCCGAGGCGGTGGCCTGATGGGCACGATGACGTCACCGTCTGGGTCGCCGTCTGGCCTGGTCGCCGATGGCCTGCGGAGGTCGGTTCGTGACTGCCTCGAGGGCGAGGCCGCGGTCGAGCTGCTGATCGGCTACGAGGATGGGCGTCTGCTCGATGGGCCCTGGATCGTGCGCACGCCGGTGTTTCGCCGCTACCGGTTCCGTCCTGGCCCTGAGGACTACGACACCCACGGCCGGGAGCGATCTGGGCTGTCCGAGCGTGACGCGATCGTCCTGCAGGTCGCCGCGTCGGTGACGTCGATCCACTTCCCGGGCGTACCGGTCAACAAGCTCCTCGACCTCGACCGCAACACCCTCGCCCTGGTCCTCACCGCGTACGCACACATCGCCTGCCGCGTCGCCGCGAACGAGGAGTCACGTCATGGCTAAGGGCGATACCCCGAACTACACCCGCAAGCAGTCCGACAAGGACCTCGCGCGTATGCAGCGCGCCGCGAAGGCAGCCCGTGCACGAGGCGACCAGCAGCGGGCGCGCGAGTTCGACGACGTTGCCGCGTCCATCAAGAGCGTGCGCAAGCACCGGGGCTGGGGCAGGTGACGACGCCCCGCAAGCGCAGCACCCAAGTGCCGGTCCGGTCGCACCCAGCCGTCCAAAGCAAGTGCGACCGGACCTCCAACACAGAAGCACCCAACCAACCAAGGAAGAGAGCACCTGTCATGGGGCACCTTAACGACGTCATCGTCGCCGCCGGCCTGGTCGGGGTACCGACCCTGGCCGCCGCCACGATCGCACTCGCCGTCTACGGCCAGCGCCGTGGAGCCCGGCTCTACCGCAAGTACGCCGAGGCCGACATCGACACCGTCCTCGACCGGGCCTCGTCTGAGAAGGCGGGTGCCTGAGTCATGGCTGTCCAGTACACCGGCCTGTTCGGCCACGGCACGTTGAAGGACACCGCGAAGCACGTCGCCAAGACCAACGGAGCGAAGGTCGCCAAGAAGCTCCCCGGCCGCGCGGACCCGTACGCCGCGAAGAAGGCCAAGGTCGGCAAGGCCTCCGATCCGTACCGGAAGAAGAAGCCGGTCAAGCGCACCAACCCTGTGCAGAAGGGCTGGTTCTGATGGCCAAGCACCCCAAGGTCACCGTCATCAGGTCGGGGCACAACACCCCGGACATCGTCGTAGACCCCTCCGCCAGGACCCCGTACGTCCAGGTCGGCGCCCACGCCATCACACCCGCCGCAGCCCGGGCCCTGGCCAAGAACCTGACCAAGGCCGCCGGCATCGCCGAGAAGCGCACCTGATCGGGACACCGGCCAGCCCCGGCCACCGCGTCGGGGCCGGTCGGGAGTCGATCAGGACTCACACCAACTGCAACACCAGCCAAGGAGACAGCAATGGGCACGTTCAACTTCAACGCCAAGGGCTCCGTCGTCGGCTATCAGGCCACGAACATCACCGGCGGCACCGTCACGGTCAACGGCCGGAAGGTCACCGTGCACAAGCCGGTCAAGATCGAGATCCACTACACCTCCGGCAAGGTCACCCGCTTCACCGAGGACGACCCCGAGGTCATCGCCGAGTGGATCAAGGACGGCAAGACCAAGAAGCGCTACAGCCACGTCGTCGTTGACGGCAAGCGCTACGGCAAGTGAGGCCCAGAGATGACGAAGCCGACCAGCGACGAGCAGGACCCGACCAACGTCAGCCGCGTGATCAACATCAACCACGGCGTGGTCGGGATCCAGGCCCCGCACATCACGGAAGGAACGGTCGTGATCAACAGCAACGACGACAAGGTCACGTTCGAACAGGCCCCCCGGATGGAGGGCTACAACGTCAAGTCCGATCCCGAGCTGCGCGGCGATGACCCGCGCGCCATCGACTGGGCCCGACGCCAGTCCCACGCGGTGGTCTGGTTCACGGTCTATGACGTCCTGCCGTTCCACCCGCGTCCCCACGCCAACCTGAAGCCTGGCCGCGGCGACCTGAAGCACTGGGGCGAAGCGGTCTGCTCCGACGCGATCGTCTTCGCCACCCACCCCGACACCGGCGGAGTGCGTCACCTGCTCCTGATCGAGCGTGGCGACGGACACGGCTGGGCACTGCCCGGCGGCGGCCTGGACGCCGGCGAGGTCTCCTACGAAGGCTGCGTCCGCGAACTGTCCGAGGAAACCGGCCTAGACCTCGATCTCGAGGACGTCTCCTACATGCTCCCGCCCCGGGTCGTGGACGACCCCCGCGCCGGTCAGCACGCATGGATGGTCACCTTTCCCGGCGTCATCTACCTCCCGCCCGGTCCGTTCCCGACCGTGACCGGGCAGGACGACGCCACCAATGCGGCGTGGATCCCGGCCGAGTCCTTCGACGGTCTCGATGACGCCCTTCACGAGCGAGGTGGCCGAATCTTCCCCGCACACGTCGACCTCCTCCGCGAGGTCCTGGACGCAGAGGAGAACGACCGATGAGCACCAACCTGAACGAGGCCGAGGAGGTCTACGACCTCGACGCGGCCCGCCGCGCCCGCGAGACGGCTCCTGAGGCCGCTGAGAGCACCGCCACGGCCGACGCCGCCGGCGTTGCCTCTCAGGCTGTCTCTGAGCGCTCTCAGGACGCTCACGAGGCGAACCCGGCCGACGCTGAGGCCGACGACACCGACGACGACACGGACCCCGCTCCGCAAGTCGTTGACGGGCAGGTGCTCGCCGTACGCGACGAGCGCTCCAAGTCGGTCACGGCTGCTCCCCGTCGGGAGATCCTGCCCGCCTGGGCCAAGGACCGGGAGTCGGCGAAGTCTGCTGCTGCGTGGGCGGTGAAGCACTACGGCCACACCACCGGCTACCACGGTGTGCGCCTGCCGCTGTACTACGGCAAGTTGGCCGCCCGCTCCCCGCTGGGTCTGGGTCGTGTCCTGGCTGCGTTCTGGGGCTGGATCGTTGACGCCGAGGACAAGGACAACCGGCTGGCGGTCCGGGGGAACACCACCGACGCGTTCGCCTACCTTCGGTTGAAGGAGGAGCACCGCCGCCAGGTCCGGCTCCGCCTCTTCCTGGGCGTCATCGCGCTCGTGGGCGTGTTCCTCATCGCCACATATGTCGCCTTCGGGATCGAGTCCTTCGTGATCCAGGCATCCCTCATCGCTGCTGCTGCGCTCGGGCTGGGGGTTCTCGGCCGCAACCCGGACAAGCCGATCACCGGGCGCGCCGTGGACACCGCTAAGGAGCCTCGGCTGACCTCGGACCTGATCCTCAACGCGCTCGGTTCGCTGGGTCTGGCCCGGCTGAACCAGGCCCTGGCTAAGGAGGGTTCTAAGGCGATCGCGTTCGTCTCGCCGATCATGCGTGACGGCGCCGGGTTCCGGGCCGAACTCGACCTCCCTCCCGGTGTCACGGCCTCGGAGGTGATCGAGCAGCGTGACCGCCTCGCCTCGGGTCTGCGTCGCTCGCTGGGGAAGGTGTGGCCCGAGACCGACCCGGAGGTCCACGTCGGCCGCCTGGTCCTCTACGTCGCGGACAAGTCGCTGGCGCAGTCCAAGCCCGCACCCTGGCCGCTGGCCAAGGCCGGGAAGGTCAACGTGTTCGAGCCGATCCCGATCGGTGTCGACCAGCGCGGCCGCCCCGTCACCGTCACGCTGATGTTCGCGGCCGGTCTGATCGGTGCGCTGCCCCGGATGGGGAAGACCTTCACCCTGCGGCTGCTGTGCCTGGCCGCTGGCCTGGATCCCCGCGTCGAGCTGCACACCTACAACCTCAAGGGCGGCTCCGACCTCGGCATGCTCGACGCCGTCGCCCACGCCAACCGGGCCGGGGACGACCCCGAAGACATGGACTACCTCATCCGCGACCTGCGGGCGGGTGCGATCGAGATGCGGCGCCGCTACAAGGTCATCAAGACCCTGCCCCGTGAGGTGTGCCCGGAGTCCAAGGTCACCGACGCTCTCGCCTCGGACAAGTCCCTCAAGCTGCACCCGATCTTCTGGGCCTTCGACGAGACCCAGGTGATGTTCGAGCACCCCACCTACGGCGCCGAGATCGCCGAGATCGTCACCGACCTGGTCAAGCGCGGCCCCGCCGTCGGGATCATGGTCTGGTGCGCCACCCAGCGCCCCGACGCCAAGTCCATCCCCACCGGCATCTCCGCCAACGCCGTCCTGCGGCTGTGCCTGAAGGTGATGGGCCAGGTCGAGAACGACATGGTCCTCGGTACCTCGATGTACAAGTCCGGCATCCGCGCAACCACCTTCGGCCGCAAGGACCTCGGCATCGCCTACCTCGTCGGCGAGGGCGACGACCCGCTCATCGTCCGCTCGAGCTACGTCGACTCACCCACCGCCGAAGTCATCTGCGCCCGCGCCCGCGCCGCCCGCATCGCTGCCGGACGCCTGACCGGCATGGCCGCAGGCGAGGTCCTGCCCGACGACGAGACCGGCTCCATCCTCGACCACCTCCTCGCCGTGTGGCCCGAGCACGACCCCGAGTGGCCCAACGGGAAGGTCTGGTGCGACGAACTCGCCAACCGGCTCGCCGAGCACAAGGGATCGCTCTACGCCGGATGGACCGGCGCCCAGGTCACAGCAGCGGTCAAACCCCACGGGATCCGCACCGTCCAGGTCAAGAAGAACCTCGACGGCGAGCAGACCAACAAACGCGGCCTGGTCCGACGCGACATCACCGACACCCTCGGCCACACCGACACCGATACCGGCCCGACCGACCCCGCCTGACCTACCAGCAAGAAGGAGCCCGCCATGTTCGCCACTGTATTCGTCCTGCTCTACGTCGCCCACCTGCTGGCCGACTACCCGCTCCAGACCGACCACCAGGCCGCCCACAAGGCCGACAAGTCGGCCACCGGCTGGGTCGCCAACCTCTCCCACGCCGCAACGCACGTGCTCGTCTCTGCGATCACCCTCGGCGCCGGCTCCCTGGTGCTCGACCTTGAGGTGACCATCCCGGCCCTCGCAGCTGCGCTGGCGTGGGTCGGCGTTTCCCACTCCGTCATCGACCGCCGCCGCGGCGTGCTCGCCTGGATGGCCCACGCCGGACAGACCCAGTTCGCCAAACACGGCGGGGCCGCGCACGTCGACCAAACCGCCCACGTCCTAGCCCTCACCCTCGCCGCATTGACGCTCACCGCGGCCTAGGTCGACCCGGATCCCAACACCTTCACCCACAAGGAGAACCACCACCATGGCCAAGCACACCCCAGCCCAGCAGCGCGAACTGAACCGCCGTATCGGGGTCGCCAAGGACCTCCTCAAGAAGTCACCCAGCAAGCCCGGCTCAGAGGGTCGCGCCGACTTGGTCCGGCGCATGGACCGGCTCATCAACGAGCCTCTCCCCGCAGAGAAGTGACCCGCGCATTGGCCGGATCCGGTAGCCGTAGCGGCTGCTACCCGTAGCACCCCTGCTACTACCGAAACTGCTACCTGACCTGCGGCGTAGCACCGTAGAACCCCTGCTCGCACGCCTGTTCGAACCCGGATCCGGGCCGATCCGACCCCTCCCGCACCCCGCTACCGCTACCCGATCTCACCGAGGCCGCGGAGAAAGCCTCCGGAACGCGCTCGCTGGCCCAAGTCCCTACCTCACCCATGCCCGAAACACCCCGTCCGAACACCACGCCACACGGAAAGAGAACGCCATGAGAACCGCATCCGCACCCCGCTCCGGCCGCCCCTCCGGCCTCGCCGCCGTCGGCTACGGCATGACCGCCGTCGGGTTCGTCCAGGTCGCCGTGACCATCGCCCCGCAGGTCGCCCAGATGATCCCCGCCGCTGGCAGCGCCGCGCCTGCTGTCGGGGTGGCCGTCGCCTTGGCCGCTGACGTCGTGTGGGCTGCCCTGGGCCACACCACGATCCAGGCCTATAAGTCCGGCCAACGCGCCGCCGCCTACGGCTTCGGTGCCGCTACGGCGGTCGCTGTGGCCGTCTCCACGGTCCTACTGGCCGCTGTCGGGCACATGGGCCCCTGGTCCGCGATCCCAGCGCTTGCCGCGCTGCTCCTGGTCGCCGATGGGATCCGCGACCAGGTGACCGTTTCGGCCGAGACCGCCGCGATCATCCGGGCCCGCACCGCCGAGATCCGCGACCAGCGCGCCCTGGCGACGATCGAGGCCCGACACGAAGCCCACATGGAGACCATCACCGGCTACCGGGAATCAGCCCGGCTCGCCGCCCGCACCCACGCCCTGGCCGAGATCAAGGTGACCGTCGAGCGCGCCGAGAACAAGGCCGCCAGGCGCCTTACTACCTCGGCCGAGAAGCACGCCGCCGGCGCGATCGCCTACCGCGAGCTGCTCGGTCGCCAGTCGAACGCTGGCCCCGACACCAACCCTGACAACGGGGCTGACACCGAGGGTGACACCGACCCTGACAACCAATCCCACGCGATCATCGCCCCGGCCGACGCCGTCACCCCGGATGTCAGTGCCGCGCCGGCGCTGATCGTCATCCCTGACACGCACGACATCGAGGACGACGACGCCGACGACGGTCTGTGCGCCATCTGCGCCACCGACCTGGGCGAGGAAGACGGCAACCACGTACACCCCGCCTGTGCCGCCCTCGAGCTGCGCCGAGTCATGAGCGTGCCCGAGGTCGCCGAGCTGCTCGGCGTCACCGAGCGAACCGTCTACCGCTGGACCAAGGAGGCGAACCGCGATGACGTCGCCTGACACCCCTGCCCTGCACCCCGGTGACCTGCCCGGCGCGTTGTGCCCGCAGACCGACCCGGAGGTCTTCTTCCCCGAGCCCGGTGGCAGCCCCGCGGCCGCCAAGAAGGTCTGCGCCGCCTGCGACGTCAGGTCCGACTGCCTCGCCCTGGCGCTCTCCCTCGGTCCCGTCATGGGCGTGTGGGGAGGCATGACCGAGCGCGAGCGCACGAGCCTCAAGCGCGCTGCCCGGACCCCGGCACCGGCCCGCCGCACCTGCCCGGGCTGCGGTGAGGAGTTCACCCGGCCCACGCCCCACGCCATCTACTGCGGCGACCTGTGCCGCCACAAGGCCCGCCGCGCCACCAAGGCCGCCTCACAGGCCCGCCGACAAGGGGAAGCCGCATGAGGCCGTCCGCAGAGCTCTGGGAGACCTTGGCCGAGATCGAGCACGAGCGCCTCACAGCCGAGATGAACGCCGAGCGCCTCGAGGACTCCACCACCCCTGAGAGGGCCGAGCACTGGTGGCACCGCGCCGCCGAGCTGGGCGAGGAGTTCAACGCCTACGCCACCAAGCACGGGATCCAGTTCAACGACGAGGACGAGGAGAACGACCGATGACCACGCCGATGATCACCGCGACGAATGCGCCCGACATGCTCACCGGAGCGCTCGCCGCTGCCGCCCGTGGCTGGCACGTCTTCCCGCTGCTGTCCGGCACCAAGCGCCCCGCACGCCCCAACCACCGCGAGCGCGACTGCACCGGCACCGATCCCCGTTGCCGCGACGGTCACACCGGGTGGGATGCCCGCGCGACCACCGACGCCACCCGGATCCGACGCGCCTGGTCCGGCGAGAGCCCCGCCTACGGTCTCGGGATCGCCTGCGGCCCGTCCGGCCTGGTCGTGGTCGACCTCGACACCCACAAGCCCGGCACCGAGATCCCCGAGCCGTGGAACCGGTTCGGGATCCGGACCGGGGAGGACGTCCTCGACCACCTCGCCGGCGCCCACGGCGGCACCATCACCCCGACCTTCACCGTGCGTACGCCCTCGGGCGGCACCCACCTCTACTACACCGCCCCCGAGGGTGTCCGGTACGGCAACACCGCCGGGACCATCGGCTGGCTGGTCGACACCCGCGCCCACGGCGGCTACGTCGTCGCCGCCCCCACCACCATCGGGACGAGCTCCTACGTGGTGACCGACGACCGCGCACCCGCGCCGCTTCCGTGGTTCCTGATCGACCTCCTCGGTCGACAGCACCGGCCCGCGCCGGCCGCCGGGCCGAGGCCGATCCGGACCGAGGTCGACCACATGCCCGCCTACGTCAAGAGCGCGGTCGACCAGGAAGCCCACAACGTCGCAACCGCACCGGCCAAGAAGCACAACGCGCGCCTCTACGTCGCCGCGAAGGCCCTCGGGCAGCTCATCGCCGGCGGCGTGCTGGCCGAGCACACCGCCTACGACGCCCTCAGCGACGCGGCCCACTCCCTGATCGGCCCCGGCTGCGACTGCAACCCCCGCGAGATCGACAGCACCATCCGATCCGGCTTCCACGCCGGATCCCGCAACCCCCGCACCCCCAACCCGCGCGACAACTCCCGCACCAACTCCCGCAACAACTCGAGGAAGGCCGCCTGATGACCCTCACCGCTGTCGACTACTTCTGTGGCATGGGCGGCTCCTCCTCGGGACTGGTCGAGGCCGGGTTCGAGGTCAAGGTCGCCGCCAACCACTGGACCCGGGCGATCGAGACCCACTCCGCGAACCACCCCGGCACCGAGCACCTATGCGCCGACATCCAACAGGTCGACGTCCGGTACCTGCCCAAGGCCGACCTGCTGTGGGCCTCGCCGATCTGCACCGAGCTGTCCCAGGCCGGCGGCCGCAAGAAGCCCCGCGACCACGACCAGCCCGGCCTGTGGGAGGAGCACGGCCACGTCCCCGCCGAAGCGTTCGAACGCACCCGCGTGACGTTCTGGGAGGTGCTGCGCTACGCCGAGGTCCACAACCCCGCGGTGATCTTGGTCGAGAACGTGGTCGAGGCCGCCGACTGGCACCTGATGCCGACCTGGCTGCACGGCTGGGCCAGTCTCGGATACGACGTCCAGAGCGTCTGCGTCGACGCCGCCCACGTCGGCGGCGAGGACAACGACCCGGCCGCGCAGTGGCGTGGACGGATCTACTTCGGCATCACCCGCAAGGACGTGCCCCTGCTCGACCTGGAGCCCCGCCCACTGGCCTGGTGTGAGAAGTGCGGCCACGACGTCGAGGCTCGGCAGTGGTGGAAGCCGAAGACCAAGCGGATCAACGGGATGCCGGTGGGCAAGTACGGGCCGCAGTACCTCTACGTGTGCCCCGAAGGCGACCACGGAACCGTCGAGCCCTACGTCGCTCCGGCCGCCTCGGTGATCGACTGGACCGACCTCGGCGTCCGCATCGGCGACCGCGAGGCACACGGGATGCGCGACCTCGGCCCCAAGACCATGGCCCGCATCAAGCTCGGCCTCACCACGATCGCCGACCCCGTCCTCATCGGCGCCGGTGGCAACACCTGGGACTCCGCTTCCGGGGCGAGGAACTCCTATCTGCGTGCGTGGCCGCTGCTGGAGTCCCCGACGCCTGCGCAGGTGACGGCGATCCAGAACGGGATCGCGATGAGTGAGGAGATGCGCAAGTTCGTGTTCAACGTCAACCACGGCGGCCCCGCCGACGGGACCGGTGGCCGCTGGTTCGACCCCGAGACCCGGCCGATGCCCACCAACACCAACAAGCGCGGCGAGGCACTGGTGATGACCGAGCCGTTCGTCTCCATGCTGCGCAACCACGGCCGCAACCACCCCGTCACCGGCGGCCCCGTCCCGACGTTCAGCGCCGGTGGATTCCACCACGGTCTGACCATCCCGCCGGGAGCGTTCATCTCGGCCCACCACGGCGGTTACGCCACCGCCGACCCGTCGATGAACAAGCCGGTCACCGAGCCGCTGCGCACCCAGACCGCCCAGCTCAACAAGTCGCTGGTGATCCCGTACCGCAAGGGCGCCAAGCCCTACCCGGCCACCGCCGACGCTCTCTCCACGCTGGCCACCCGCGAACAGCACGCCCTGCTCCAGGCCGCGATCGAGGTCGAGGACTGCTACTTCCGGATGCTCAAACCGCGCGAGGCGGCCAACGCCCAGCGTTTCGCCCGGGATTACGTCATCACCGGCAACCAGGGCGAGCAGCAGATGCAGGCCGGCAATGCCGTCGCGGTCAACGTCGCCGCCTGGCTGGGCCGCAGGGCCGGTGACGCCCTCGGCTGGGGCACCACCCGCCGCACCCACCAGACAGCCGCCTGAACACGACCACGAGATCGAGAGGTCAACCAGATGACTGAGAACACCCACGAGCACCGCGCCAACCGGCCCGCCCTGCGGTCGCTGTCCGAGGACGGTCGCCCGCGCGTCAAGGTCGGCTCCGACCC
This sequence comes from Nocardioides sp. NBC_00850, assembly GCF_045207335.1. Taxonomy (NCBI): domain Bacteria; kingdom Bacillati; phylum Actinomycetota; class Actinomycetes; order Propionibacteriales; family Nocardioidaceae; genus Nocardioides; species Nocardioides sp. NBC_00850. The sequence continues at coordinate 1,949,535 of NZ_CP108845.1, read as the reverse complement.
GGCCTCGATCAAGGCGCTCTCCGAGGCGCTGGACCAACGGTTGCTCTCCGACACCTACGTCCGCGACGGAGCCCCCGTCGTCCTGGAGGAGGTCTCCGGCGCGGCCGAACTGGTGGCCGGCGACGAGGACGCGCCCCCGCCGCTGCGCTCCACCGAGCTCCGCCCGGCACTGCTGGCACGGCTGCTGGCTGAGCAGGCCGAGGTCTACCGCGCCCGCCAGCGCGCCAACGGCGGCGCGACCTACGACGAGGAGATCACCCCGCCCCGCCATGTCCTCGAGTCCGTGCTGTCCCGTTCGTCCTGGCCCGGACTCCCGGTGCTCCACAAGGTCATCACCACGCCCGTCCTGCGACCCGACGGGACCCTGCTCCAGACCCCGGGCTACGACGAAGCCACCGGCTACTACCTCGCCGGCCGGATCACCACCGACCCCATCCCCGAGGACCCCACACCAGAGCAGGTCGCCGAGGCACGGGAGTTTCTGCTGGGGACGTTCCTGCGTGACTTCCCCTGGCGTACGCCAGCAGACAAGGCCAACTACCTGGCGCTGCTCGCTACCCCGATCCTGCACCCCTTCACGCGAGCGATAAACCCGTTCGGGGTCGTGGACGCCACCATGCCCGGCTCCGGCAAGACCATCCTCACCAGCTGCGTCGGGCTGCTGGTCGGACAGCGGGTCCTGACCTGGACCGACTCCGAGGAGGAACTGCGCAAGTCGATCACGACCGTGCTCGCCGACCAGGTCGGCGTGATCGTGTTCGACAACCTCATCGAAGGCTGCGTCATCGACTCCGCCGTCCTGGCCCGCCTGGTCACCGAACGGGTCTGGACCGACCGTCGCCTCGGCACCAACGCCGCTAGTTCGTTCGCCAACGACCGGCTCTGGTTGGCCACCGGCAACAATCTGCGCACCGGTGGCGACATGGCCTCCCGTGCCGTGTGGGTTCGCCTCGACCCCGACTGCCCCCACCCCGAGGAACGGACCGGGTTCTCCATCCCGAACCTCGACACCTGGATCCTCGACCCCGTCAACCAAGCCATCGTGCTGCGGCACCTGCTGGTCCTCATCCTGGACTGGACCCGTGCCGGCGCACCGGTGTCGAAGAACGTGCCGCAGATGCGGCAGTTCTCCCGCTGGGCGCGCTACCTCGGCGGCCTCCTCGAACACCACCAGGTGCCCGCGTTCCTGGCCAACCACGCCGAGTCCCGCGACCTGGACGACGACTACGCCGAATGGCGCGCCTTCCTGCTGCGCTGGCACCACCTCACCGGCGACCGTCGCCTCACCGCCGCCGAGCTGCGCTCCAGCGCCGAACCCGACATGGGTGGCTTGCCCGACCGCTGGGAAGGCACCTTCCCGACCACCACCAACGGCCGCCTGCTCTCACCCAAGAGCCTCGGTCGCATCCTCACCGGCCAGATCGGCCGCTGGCGCGGAACCGTCGTCCTCCGTGCCGAGACCGACAGCCACACCAAGGCCCGCGCCTACTACGTCGAGCGCCGCCCCGAGAAGACCCAGCCGAGCACCGCAAGACCGGCTGGACCAGAGGGAGCGACGGCACCAGTCAACGACGGTCTGTTCCCGAACCCCGAATCAAACCCGCAAATACCGCAAACACCGCAGAACCACCACCTGACCAGGGAAAACAGCATGCGGCATTTAGAACCGGGCTAGAACCCGCAAATACCGCAAACCCCGCAAATCTGCGGAGTTTGCGGGGTTTAGAACCAACCGCCGATTCTAAATACCGCACCTGTTTCCCCAGGTCAGACCCCATTTGCGGTATTTGCGGGGTTTGCGGCATCACATCCCACCCCATTGGTCCAGCAAATCAGTCCAACACTCGCCCAACCATCAACCGCAGGAGAACTGATCCCCGATGTCTCGGAACCGATCCGCTAGCGAGTCCGCTCCCCTGACCGTCGTCGACTCCCAACACAAGCGCCACGGAGGCACCGCGGTGACCAACAACCACACGCTAAGCCTGGCCAACCACATCGTTGGCGAGGGCCGCGCGCTCGCCACCCTGGCCGAGGTCGCCACCGGCCTCACGCTGGCACCCGCCAAGATCCGCAACGACGTACGCCGAGGACTCGCCCGACCTACGCGCCTGGGCCGCCGCGTCGCGTTCTCACGAGAGCAGATCGCCGACTACCTCACGGCCCTCGAAGCCGATGCGGTACGCGCCGCGTGAGGCTCCCGAAAGCGGCGTTCCTGTGTGCCGTCCCCGCTGGGCGGCACACAGGAACGCCCGAACTGAGCGTGAATCCGCCTGAGGTCGACTCAGGCCGCGCGCCGATCGAACACCCACAGACTCCGACACGACGAACACCGACAGGAGACAACAACCATGGCCCGGTTTCCTGAGCCACGCCCAGATGAGCCGATCCGGCTCATCCGCTGGCCGAGGTCACACCCCAAGGCAGGACAGCCGAGGGGCAAGAAGCCCTACCGAGCGGTGCTCAACATCCCTGCGACAATCGATCAGCCTCGCGACCAGGTGCAGAAGTCATTCGCGAAGCTCACCGAAGCACGAACATGGTTGTCTGACACCCGCGATGAGATGGCGCTGTCGACCTACGTCAAACCAGCGAAAGACACCGTCGCCGACGTCGCGGAGAAGTGGCTCGAAACGCGAGAACGCGACGTCAAGGCCGGCACCCTCCGCACCGTCTCTGTCGAGGGCTATCGAAGCGCGCTGACCGGCGTCGCGCTGCACATAGGCGCAGTGCCAGTTCAGAAGCTCACAACGACCGATGTCCGTCACCTACTGGTCACGTTGGCGACCGATGGCGGCGTACAGCGCAGACCGCTCTCGCATCGATCGGTGGTGTACGCCCTGACGAGCCTACGGCTGGTGCTCGACTACGCCGTCGAATCTGGGCTGATCCAGAAGAACCCTGCCGACGCGGTGAAGACGCCCAAGAAGCCCGTCGAGGACGAGCCCGAGCAAATCACCACCTGGGACCGTGACCAGCTGGTGACGTTCCGCCGATACCTCGCGGACCTCTCCGCCGAAGTGCTGGCCGTCGATCCATGGCTGAACGTCGGCTATCGGCTTAGCCTCTCGGGGCTGCGACGCTCCGAGGTGCTCGGTCTGGCCTGGGAAGCGGTCGACCTCGACAACGGTCAGGTTCACGTCCACGCATCGAGGGTGAAGACCGGTCGGAAGAAGCTCACCGAGCGCGGAAAGGCGAAGGCCAACAACTCAGTGCGATGGGTGCCCGTCGAGGTGATCGCGCCGGGGACCGTCGCCGCGCTCCGCGCGCTCTGGATGCTCCAAGGTCGCTCCGCAGATGACTCGCTGGTCATCCGTGACGCGTTGGGCGACCTGGTACATCCGGACGCGTTCAGCGCACGCTTCGACAAACTGGTCGCCGCCGCCGGCCTCCCGCATCTGACCGAGATCCACCACATCCGCCATAGCCTGGCCCGCGCGTTGCACGAAGCGAACTTCAAGCCGATCGAAGGAGCGTCCCTGCTTGGGCACTCGCTGGCGACGCACTTGCAGCACTACCTGCCAACGGGGGACGAGTACGTGAGAGGAGCCGAGGCCAGACTGCGTGACCTGTTCAAGGACGCCGTCTAGCGGCGCGGATGGGACTGTTGGACGGATCGTCCGGCCCGGCCCGGCCCGGCCCGGCCCGGCCCGGACGAGCGTTCCACTCGCAACAGATCCGCGTATCGCATCGGGGGCCCGTTCGTGCTCCCGTCTGTCGATCTCGTTGGTCAGCCGACCCGTCTCCGTGGATCTCAACACGCATACCCAGATTGGGGTAGGTCGACGAGCAGCTAGGCCGAACGATCCGGTCCTGAGGGTGGTCACCCATAGTGTGATGATCCGGTCAGTGATCTGGGTCGGATGCTCGGCCGTAGTCGCAGTCATCGGGATGAAAGCAGGATGCGGTGCGTGTCTCAAAGATCGACTTCAAGGGTTACCAGCGGCTCGCAGAAACGGCCTGCAACACCAGCGGCAAAATGATTGCGTTCCTCGGTCCCAACGAGGCGGGTAAGACGACCGTGCTGCGGGCGCTGGACTGGTTCAGCAACGGCGAGGGTGCACTACCCTTCACCGCGCGTAACAACAAGACCCCGCCGGTCGAGGGGGTCCCGGTTGTCAACGTCACCTACTGGTTGGACCCGGAGGACCTGAAAGCCATCGAAGACCTCAATCTGGCCGATCCTCCAACCTTTTTTTCTCGTGGTCGTCGTGTCGATGGAGTGTACGAAAACGGTCTCGTACCTTCAGGGCGTCGAAACACGGCCCCTTTCGAGGAGGCTCTCGAACTCTTTCAGATCGCATTCGACGCTGAAGGTCCGTTCGACGAAGACGAGTCCGAGCCACACCTCGCAAACTACGCCGCTACAGTCCACGACGTCTTGGCAAACCCCGACGGCGGCTGGGACGAAGAATGGGACGAAGACTGGGCTGGCGCACTCGATCGCCTCGAAGGTATCGGCGCAATGGACGCCATCGTGTCCCTGAACCAGATACGCACGATGCTCTCTGCCGAACATCCGAACGAGACAGCACGCCGCATCCTAAGGAACCGCGCCCCGGCGTTCGTCTTGTTTGGGGAGGAGGACCGCGGCCTCAGATCGTCCTACGACCTCGCCGACGAGACTCTCCGCAACGCCCCTCCCCACGCCCTAGCGAACCTCGCGTGGGTCGCCGACCTCGACCTCGCCGATCTATGGGAGGCCATGGAGACAGACCAGAAACGGAAAGCGCGGACGGCGGAACGACGAGCGAACGAGGCGCTGGAGGAGCGCCTCGGACAGCGCTGGCGACAGAAGGGCCTCGACGTCGAGTTCAACGTGAGCGGTACCGAGCTCGAGATCAACGTCAGCGAGCACGCCTCCGACGGCGCGACTACGCCAGTTGAGGAGCGCAGCGACGGTCTCCGCACCTTCATCGCCCTCGTCGCGTTTCTGGCCCGTCACAACTTCGACGTGCCGCCGGTGCTCCTAGTTGATGAGATCGAGACTCATCTGCACTACGACGCTCAAGCCGACCTGATTGAGGTACTAACCTCCGGCGTCGAGGCGACACAGGTTTTCTACACCACCCATTCTCCCGGCTGCCTGCCGCGAGATCTCGGTACCGGCATCCGACTGGTCCAGCCAATCGAGGACCGCTCGGATGCGAGTCGTCTCCGCAACGACTTCTGGACCATCGACGATAGCCCCGGCTTCACTCCCCTGCTCTTCGCTATGGGTGCAGGCGCAGCAGCCTTCTCCGCCTTCCGTAGAGCCGTCCTGACCGAAGGCGCTGGAGACATGATTCTGCTTCCCAGCCTCATGCGGCGTGCCACAGACTCGGACGACCTCGACTATCAGGTGGCTCCCGGTATCGCGAACTACCACGGAACCGGGCTCGAACTCGAAGAGGTCGCCGCACGCGTCGTCTACCTCGTCGATGGCGACGAGGGCGGGAATAAGCATTTACAACGACTGCGCGAGATGGAAATTCCTGAAGACCGGATCAAGCAGCTTCCAGCGCCCAAGGCAATCGAGGATTTTGTTCATCCCGACCGCTACCTCGCCGTGGTCAATGCCTTCTTCCTCAGCACAGGCAACAAGAAGGCCGAGCTCCGCTTCGAGGAACTCGACAAGGACGTCTCGATCAGCAAGGCAGTCGAAGCATGGTGCAAGACGCACAAGATCAAGCCTCCTGGCAAGACCGTCATCGCCACACAATTGATCACTGAGCCAGGGTCCCTTGAACTCGCCGACGGGGCCAAAGAGACGCTCGCAGCGCTCCACGTCGACATATTGAAGGCGCTCAACGCGACGCCGTCGGGCAAGTAGGCCCGAGGTCGGATGACCTCGGGCCCTTGCCTGCTCCCCGGGCAGGAGTCGAACCTGCGTCGCTAAATCTTGGTTCAAAGCCAAGCGGGCCCTGCCGGCAGACCAACCGGGGATCGATGTGGAGTTGTCGCGGGACCGTTTCGGTTCCGCTGTGTGCCATCCCCAGGTGGCCGGTACGGAGTTCACGCCTGAATCTGGCACACGAGAGCGTGATTCAAAGTCAGGCGGGCCCTGCCGGCAGACCAACCGGGGAACGTACGCCGAAACGCACGGGATAACTGTAGACGGCAGCGCCCCCACCGCGCGCACTGACACTGCATGCCGGTCGAGGCTGGCAAGGCGTCATGCGGCGAGATCGTGGTCGAGAAGTACGTTGCGCAGGATGAACTCGGCTCGGGACCAGGTTGGTGGGGGTTGTGCCCAGGTGTCGGGTGGTGGGTTCGTGTAGATATGGCCCGTGGGTGTGATCGTGATGATGCTGCCGTCGGGTCCTGGTCTGGCCCGCCAACCGAGAGCTTCCTTGGCTTGATTGCAGCGTTCACAGAGACCCTGCAGGTTCTCCACACTGGTCGCACCCCCATCTGCGTAGCGCTCGACGTGGTCGATGTTGCGGACCGGGGCGTCACAGCCGTTGGTGCGGCAGATCCCGCCGTCACGGGTGGTGATGAACTCGGCCAGCCCGTCGGGTGCCTTCCTGGAGCGGGATTCCATCGCGACCAATTGCCCGGCGGGGTCGGTGAACAGCCGCCGGACGAAGATCTCCGCGTCGGCGAGTGCTTCGCGGGCCCAAGCGGCGGGGGCGGGGCCGTAGCCCTCGACCATGGCCGGCTGATCGTTGGTGTTGGCAAGGGAGTCTGCGGTCATCACGATCTTGACCTCGATCCGAGGCTTCGTGCCGGTGGTGCTGCGGCCGGTGATCCGGTCGACCAGGGTGTCGGCCATGACCTGGCCCCGGGTCCGCGCGTCGCCGGCAGCCGCAGCGGTCTTGGCCGCTTGGTCCAGTGCGGCGAAGACGGCGACCCCGTCCTTGACCGGGAGCAGTGCGCCGAGCCAGGTCATCGTGTCGGGTGCCGGCCGGAGGGTGACGCGGCGGTCCTTCTCGGCGTTGGCGGCGCGGGCGACGACGGATGCTTGGTCGAGGGTGATGGCGAGCTTCTTGGCTGCGTTCTCGAGCTGGCGTAGCCCCATCGACACCGCTCGAGCCGGATCGCCGCCCGGACCGATGGCGCAGAGCTCCTGGTCGATGACCCTGCGGTCATCGAGGGTGAGGCACGCGGTTTCGCGCGCGAGGATGGTGGCCTGCCATTGGGAGAACAAGCCGGCCTTCATCAACGCGAAGGTGTGCGGCATCTCCCCGATCAGGATCTTCGCCAGCCCGAGCAGCTTGGCACCCTTTTCGGGTGATACCCGCCGCGCGAGCGCGACCTGCGAAGCCACGCCCTCGCCAAGCCTCCGGGCAGGGACCCCAGCATCGGCCTGGCGGGCGCGGACGGCTTCGTCGAGGCGTACCGCCGCTTGCGCCTGTACCGCCTCGGCGGTGCACTTGACCGCTTCGAGACCAGCGATCCAGTCGACGAGCTCACTCTCGGACGCACCCGGAGGCGGCCCAGCGAGGAGGTGGTCGATGGTCTCGTACATAGGCCTTATTATATGCGATCGGGCACCATGTCGCGACTCATTTAAGCAGGTCAGACCCATATTTAGCGGTCAGCGAACAGGAAACGTGAGTGCTGCGCCACTCTCTCGCCGCCGCCCCGTTATAGGCGAGATCTTTCTCGATCGGGTGTCGAGTCAAGGATGGCCGAAGGCCACCGCGAAGCGGCGCCCGAAGGGCGTCCTTGACGCGGCGCGCGATCGAGAAACAATCAAAGCAAGGGTCGGCGGCGAACCCTGAAACGAAGAAACAGTCCATATGCGAGGTTTCCCCGAGAAGAGGACCGTGTTGGTCTCGACACGCCTCCGCCTAGCGGCTCCGGCGGCTCGACCAGCGAGCAAGGCGGCTCGACCAGCGAAGCAAGGCGGCTCGACCAGCAGTTGTCAGTCAGCAGCGCCTGACCCGTCGAGCAGTGTCGTTCAACGCCGGATAGAGAGCGTTTGGATGCGGTAAGTTGCCAATATGCTCATCATCGCGATCATCCTGTTCGGCATCGTGGCAGGCGGCGTGGCACAACTCGTTCTCGGTCGTTCGATGAAGGAGATCGATTGGACCACCGCGGCGGTGACGGGCGTCCTGGGCTCCTTCGTCGGTGGCCTGGGGCTCAGCCTCGCGACCGGCAACGGCCTCGATCTCCACCCGACCGGGTTGATCGGTTCGATCCTGGGCGCCCTGCTTCTCACGTGGGCGTGGGGGTTCTGGCGCCGGTCGCGTCAGAGCCAGTGATCATCGGATCCTCCGAGCGGCACGCCCACCCCACCCGCTACGGGTGATGCCGCCGAGCCATGACCGTTCGAGAGTGGAATCTCAACCACCAAGGAGCGGATGTCATGACAGACGAGACCAACACCCCAGACGTCGAGGTGAGCGCGGCCTCCGTGTCCGACGGCGCCTACACCCTCATCATCGCGGACTTCAGTGACACGGACATGGCATGGGATGCGTACGAGGCGCTCAAGTCGGCCGAGAACGGCCGCAGCGTCGAGATCGAGGGCGTCATCGTGGTCAGGCGCTCGGCCGAGGGCAAGCTGGAGATCCAGAAGGCAACCGACCACAGCACGAAGTCAGGACTCAAGTGGGGCGTCGTCGGCGGCATCGCGCTCGGCGTGATCTTCCCGCCGTCGATCCTCGGCAGCGCCGCAGTGGCCGGCGGGGCCGGAGCCTTCGTCGGAAAGCTGCGGCAGCGCCACCACAACCACGAGCTCGAGCAGAAGCTCGAGAATGCGATCACACCAGGACACTCCGGCCTGCTCGCCCTGGTTTCCGACCCCGGCGAGATCAAGATCCGCAAGGCCCTCGAACGGGCGGAGACCATCGTCGAGTCCACCCTCGAGCAGGTCGAGGCAGAGGACATCAAGGCGGCCGCCAAGGAAGTCCAGGGCGCCCACGCCTGAGCCCCTGACGGCGAGCGTCCCTCCGTCGATCAGGCTCAGACGACGTCGCGGCGCAGGGATACGGCAGCGGCCAGGGCCGAGGAGGCCAGGGCGTAGCCGAGGAGCACGAGCGCGCCTACCAGCGGCGCCTGGACGACGGGGCCACTCACGCCCGCCTCGGCCGCGATCATCTCCAGCAGCGCGGTCGACCCGGTGAGCGCCGCGGTGGCTCCACCCGGAAGGAAGGGATAGACGATGTTGGCTCCGGGGAGAATCATCATCAGGTTCTCCATGAAGTAGAAGTAACCCAGCGTGATCCCGATCGCGAGCAGCTGGTGCCGCGCGACGGCTCCGATGCCGACGCCCAGCAGTATGTAGATGGCTGCGGCCACGCCGTACCTCGCCGTGGTACCGAGAATGGCCTCGAGCCCGAGCCCCGGCTCGATCCCGTGCGCGGAGGTCCCTGCATAGATCCCGGCTACCGCGGAGAGCGTCAGGACCACCCCGTACGCCAGGCCAAGACCCCCGTAGGCGATCAGCTTGGCCACCAGCACCCGACCGCGCTTCGGCACCGCGAGGAAGGTGGTGGCTACGGTCCGATGCCGGTATTCGCCGGTGATCGCCACAGTGCCGATCAGGGCAGGCACGAAGAGGGCGACGCCGAGGAGGCTCAAGACTCCGGACACGCCCGCGACAGTGTCCAACCCAGGCATCGGCGGAGTGGCGTTCTCCGGCCCGGTCAATGCGACGAGACCGGTGAGCAGGCCACCGCACGCCACCGCGGCCACCAGCGTCCACAGGGGCAGCCGGGTCCTGGTCAGCCGCACGACCTCACCTCGGATCGCGTCCTTCAGCTGTCGCATGCCATCTCCTCCTCGATCATGCTCAGGTAGGCCTCCTCGAGTGAGGCGTGTTCACCGGTGAAGTCGCTCAGGGAACCGGACCAGAGCGTGCGACCACCCTCGACGAGCACCAGGTCGTCGATGACCTGCTGCAGCTCGGTCAGCACATGACTGGACACCAGCACCGTCCCGCCGGCATCGGCGAAGGCTCGCAGCAGACGGCGCAGCCAGACGATGCCCGAGGGGTCCAGCCCGTTGGTCGGCTCGTCGAGGATCAGCCCGGATGGCCGCCCCAACAGGGCCGTCGCCAACGCCAGCCGCTGGCGCATCCCGGTCGAGAACCCGCGGACTCGGCGACGCGACACGGAGCGCAGGCCGGTCTCCTCGAGCACTTGCTCGACCCGATCGCCGGGCACACCGATCAGGGCGGCCTGAGTCTGCAGGTGCCCGCGGGCGGTCATCCCCGGATGGGCGCCGGCCAGGTCGCCGACGACGCCCAGCACTCGGGACGGACAGCTCAACGCGGTGTAGGGCACCTCATCGATCGTCGCCGTCCCCTGATCCGCACGGGCAAGTCCGGTGAGGATGCGCAAGGTCGTGCTCTTGCCCGCGCCGTTCGGCCCGATGAAGCCGGTCACCCGCCCAGGCCGGGCGACCAGATCGACCCGGGTCAGCGCCGACACCGACCCGAAGGACTTGGCCAGCCCCTCGGCCCGCAAGGTCGGGCCGGAGAGCACCCCACTCCCCTCCGCCGCCTCACCCGCCGCCACAGCAGCACTCATGGCCGAACCAGAGCGTCGAGCTCCGCCGCCAGCTCGACAGCCTCCGGAGCGCCGACCAGCAGCTCGTCGAAGCCAGCACCGACCTCCCGGTCGCGCAACCGGATCCGCAGCAGGGGCAGCCCACGCGTCATCGAGACCAGCCTGCGGGTGCCATCGGGATGCCGAAAGGTGCCCAGCTTGCGAAACCCGGATATCACCAGGCCAGAACGCCAGCCCAAGATCTCAGAGCTCCAGCCCGGCAGCACCTCCACCGAGTCGATGGCGCTGATGGCGATGGAGTAGCTCGCGCGGCCCGCCACCAGCCGCTCCCAACCAGGAAAGGTGAGCGTCAGCACGCGGTCCTGGACATTGAGGATGGTCATCTCATCTCCTAGAATATAACCAGATCAGGAACATTCTAAGAATGATAATAATGGAGGTCACATGCCGTCGCAAGGCAATATCTCCGAGGTCGTAGCGCACCCCGTACGACTTCGGATCCTGCAGGCGGTGGGTGGTCGCGACCTGACCACCGCCCAGCTCCGGGAGCTGCTGACAGATGTCCCCCAGGCAACGCTGTACCGACACATCGCCACACTCGTCGAAGCCGGCTTCCTCGCCGTAGCGTCGGAGCGGCGGGTACGAGGCACTGTCGAGCGCACCTACACGCTGGGTGAGCGGATGGCTCACGTCGAGCAGGCCGAGCTGGCGACACTCTCAGACGAGCAGATCCGAGCCGGCTTCCTTGCCTTCATCGGCGAGCTGCTTCGTACGTTCGAGGGTTCACTCGCGCTCGGCGAGGTGACCCGCAGCCACCTCGGGTTCGGCACGGGCGCGCTGTACGTCGACGAGGAGGACCTCGCGCGGATCCAGCAAGGATTCAACGAGCTCATCGCCCCGTACGCCGGCGAGGCGGCCGGCAAGCAGCGGGTGATGCTGTCCACCGCGCTCCTGCCCACCGAGTAGTGCTGGTGTCCCAGTGACACCGGGCCTCAGCTGACGACCTTCAGGTCGCGCTCGGTGTTGTTCAGACGTCTGCCGCCCTCCTCGGTGACCGTGACGATGTCCTCGATCCTGACTCCGAACTCCCCGGGGAGGTAGATCCCGGGCTCGACGGAGAAGCACATCCCGGGCACCAACGGCTGCTCCTCGCCCTCGATCATGTACGGCGGTTCGTGCGTCGTGGTGCCGATGCCGTGCCCGGTGCGGTGGATGAACCGCTCGCCGTACCCCGCGTCCGTGATCACCTCGCGAGCGGCCCGGTCGATCTCCTGGCAGGCAACACCTGGGCGTACCGCTTCGACTCCTGCCTGCTGCGCCGCGCGGACGACCTCGTGGACCTCGCGGACCAGAGCGGACGGTTCGCCCACACAGACCGTGCGGCTGGTGTCCGAGCCGTAGCCGTGCATCAGCCCGCCGAAGTCGAGGACGATCGCATCGCCGACCTCGATGGTGCGGTCGCCGGCCTCGTGGTGAGGGTTGGCGCCGTTGGGGCCCGAGCCGACCACCGTGAAGTCGACCTGCTCGTGCCCGAACTCCCGAAGCAGGCGGGCCAGGTCGGCGGCCACGTCCGTCTCCTTCCGGCCGGCGAACCGGACTCCGAGGATCTCCTCGTAGGTTGCGTCCGCGGCGGCTCCGGCAGCTGCGAGCCGGGCGAGCTCTTTGGCATCCTTCACCGCTCGCAGCATGGGGAGGGCCTGCGTCAGCGACCGGTAGGAGGACTCGGGCAGCGCGTCCTGCAGTCCGAGCAGGTGCATCGCCCAGGCGGAGTCGGCGATTCCCATCGTCGCGTGGGCGGGGATCAAGGTGCTGGCGCGCGCGAACGGATCCTCACCGTCCACCCAGTCGACGATCGAGAGGCCCGGTGCGCCCATGGCACTCTCGGCGTCCGGCCGCTCCAGGGTCGGCACCAGCAGCGTCGGCTGCTGGCCGGGTGCGAGGACGAGCACCGTCAACCTCTCGGTGATGGCCGTGGGCTGGTAGCCGGTGAGCCATACCAGGTCAGGACCGGGCGTCACGAGGAGCCCGTCCAGCCCCGCGTCAGCCGCGTCGGCCACCGCACGGCTCATCCGGGCCGCGTAGTCCTCGTACGTGATCGGCACTGGTGACTGCGTCGTGGTCATCGTGTCCTCCTGGTACGGACGATAACCGCAGAGGCTCAGGCACGAATCATCCGTTGAGGATGATCCAGCCGCGCGAGTGTCGTTCCTAATCTGAGCCATCAGCTGCCGTCGCTTTTCGCAAGGAGTGATGAGGATGTCCAGATCATGCAGGATCCCCGCCCCGCTGCGGTGGTCACCATGAGCGCAGGGGACGCAGCAGCGGACCTGGCGACGCGAGCCAAGATTCCGCCTACCGCCTGGATCTCGTGGGTGGCGCTGGCGATGATGACCACGAGCTCGGTCGCCAGCCTGCGGGCGGCGCCGACGATGGCGGTCTACGGCCTGGCCTGCGTGTTCTTGTACCTGCTCCCGGCCATCGTCTTCCTGCTGCCGACCTCACTGGTCTCCGCGGAGCTCGCATCGGGGTGGGAAGGCGGCATCTACAAGTGGGTCTCGGAGGGGATCTCCAAGCCGATGGGCTTCCTGGCGGTGTGGTGCCAGTTCGCCATGACGATCTTCTACTACCCGAGTCTGCTGGGGTTCGTGGCGAGCACCCTCGCGTACGTGTTCAATCCGGAGCTGGCCAGCAGTGGGGTGTGGACCGCGTGCGTGATCATCGTCGTGTACTGGTCCGGTGTCTGGATCTCCTCACGTGGCACCAAGGGAGTCGCGGGTCTCGCCAGCGGCGGCCTGATCATCGGAACTCTGATCCCCGGCGTCGTGCTGATCCTTCTCGGCATCGTCTTCCTCGGGCAGGGCAACGAGTCCGCAGCACCGATGACTTCCGAGAACATCTTCCCGGTGTGGGCCGGGCTCTCGAGCCTCGTGCTCATCGTCAACAACTTCCTCTCCTACTCGGGCATGGAGATGAACGCGGTTCACGTGTCCTCGCTGAAGAACCCGGGCAAGGAGTTCCCGAAGTCGATGTTCCTGGCCATGGGCCTGGTCCTTGCGATCTTCATCCTCCCCGCCCTGGCGATCAGCTGGATCGTGCCTGCTGAGGAGCTGTCCCTCACTGCCGGCGTGATGCAGGCCTTCGACGCGGTCTTCGCGAACTTCGGCTGGCAGTGGCTGACCCCGGTCGTGGGCATCATGCTGGTCACCGCCTCCCTCGGCGGCATGCTGACCTGGCTGGCTGGGCCCTCGAAGGGCCTGCTGCTGATCTCCCGCCAGGAGGGTTACCTCCCGCCCTTCCTGCAGAAGCTCAACAAGAACGGCGTCCAGCAGAACATCCTGGTCGTCCAGGGTCTGATCACCACCGTGATCGGCCTGGCCTACGCACTGATCCCGGACGTGTCCAGCGCGTACTGGGTCTTCTCCGTCATCACCACCCAGGTCTACCTGATCATGTACCTGCTGATGTTCGTGGCCGCGATCCAGCTACGCCGCAAACACCCAGACCACCCGCGCGGGTATCGCGCACCGATGCTGGTCGGGATGTGCGGCATCGGCTTCGCGGCCTCCCTCGCCGCCCTGCTCGTCGGCTTCATCCCGCCATCGCAGTTCTCGGCCGGAAACTCCGGTCTCTACTTCGCCATCGTCGGCGGCGGCGCACTCGGACTCGGACTCCTCGTGCCGTTCCTGTTCTACCGGTTCCGCAAGCCGTCGTGGAAGCAGCCTGACCCGCAGGAGGTGACCCCGTCATGAGCACCCCGACGGAGACAGAGAGCAAGCGCGAACGCAGCTGGATCTACATCACCGCCTTGGTCGTCCTCGGCGTCCTCGTCGTCGCCGGGCTGATCGCCTTCAACTCGGCCCGGGAGACCCGCAACGCCGAGGAGAAGGCCGACGAGCTGATCGCGGCCCTCGAGGACGCAGGCGCTCGTACCCCGGACAGGGACCAGATCGTGCGGGTCCTGGGAGAGGACGGCGGAGCGACCTGCGAGAACCCGAACGACGCGCTGAGTCGCGCCATCCTGCTGTCGCAGCTCTCGAACGGGGCGACCGGCCCCGGGGCGCGTCCGGTGGTCGCCGACAGCCGGGTCTTCCAGGGCCAGAAGCTGATCATCGAGATCTACTGCCCCGACGAGCTGGACGACTTCAACGAGTTCGTCGACGGCCTCGAGACCGATGACGTGGCGGGTGAGTAGGACATGGATCTGAGGAGCCGCATCACCGAGCTCATGCCCCAGGCGCGGGAGGAGCTGGCCGAGCTGGTCGCCATCAAGTCGGTCGCCGACCCGCGCCAGTTCCCGCCCGAGGAGTGCCACCGTGCCGCGCAGTGGGTGCTCGACCACTTCGCAGCTCTCGGATTCGACGATGCCCGGCTGGCGGAGACCGCGGACGGCAGCAACGCCGTCGTGGGCTCTCGACAGTGCACACGACCCGATGCGCCCACGGTGCTGCTGTACGCCCATTACGACGTGCAACCACCGCTCGACGACGCCGCCTGGCAGACACCGCCGTTCGAGCTGGTCGAGAAGGACGGGCGCTGGTACGGCCGCGGGACGGCGGACTGCAAGGGCAACATCCTCATGCACCTCCTGGCGCTCCGGGCCTTGGGACAGGACGTACCGGTGAACCTCAAGCTGGTGGTGGAAGGGTCCGAGGAGCAGGGCACCGGGGGGCTGGAGGCGTTCGTGGTCGACAACGCGGATCTGCTCCGCGCCGACACGATCCTGGTCTGCGACACCGGAAACGCGGCCGTCGGCCAGCCGGCGGCAACCGTCAGCCTGCGCGGCATGGTCAACGTGGTCGTAACTGTCGAGGCGCTGGCCTCGGAGGTGCACTCCGGCATGTTCGGCGGTGCGGCTCCGGACGCCCTCGCCGCCCTGATCGCGATGCTGGCCAGCCTGCGGGACGCAGCCGGCAACACCACCGTCGAGGGGCTCGACAACACCCGACGCTGGGAGGGCCAGCCGTACCCGCCCGAGCAGTTCCGCAGCGACGCCGGACTGCTTGACGGGGTGCAGCTGCTCGGTAACGGCTCGGTGTCGGACATGTTGTGGGCCCGACCGGCGGTCACGGTGCTCGGCATCGACTGCCCACCCGTGGTCGGCTCGGCGGCGGCGATCGTGCCGAAGGCCGCAGCCCGGCTGAACCTCCGCATCCCACCCGGGCTCGCGCCGGACGTGGCACAGAAGGCGCTCGAAGCGCACCTCCGCCTGACCGCGCCCTGGGGTGTCCACGTCACCATGGAGGTGGAAGCCACCGGCTCGCCGTTCCGGGCCACCATCGACGGACCGGCCTACCAGGCAATGGGCAAGGCGATGCTCGAGGCCTACGAGAAGCCGATGGCGAGCCTCGGCCAGGGCGGCTCGATCCCGTTGTGCAACGTGTTCACCGACACCTACCCCGACGCCGAGATCATCCTGATGGGCGTGGAGGAGCCGCAGGCGTTGATCCATGCGCCGAACGAGAGCGTGGATCCTCGCGAGATCTCGTCCATGGCACTGACCGAGGCGCTGTTCCTGCAGCGCTACGCCGCCGTGACGACCTGACCGACCCGCTTCCGTCGGCGGGGTCGGCAACATCTTGTGTCTCATCCGAAACTCGCGCGGCGCCCTTAGGCTGAGCGACGTGGACCTTCCTGTGATGCCGCCGATCCTGCCGATGCTCGCGAAGCCCGCGAAGGGCGTACCGACCGACGGCGGCTATGCGTTCGAGCCGAAGTGGGACGGGTTCCGGTGCATCGTGTTCAAGGACGGGGACGAGGTGGAGCTGGCGTCGCGGAACACCAAGCCACTGACGCGCTACTTCCCCGAGGTGGCCGAGGCGCTGCGGAAGGCGCTGCCGGAGAAGATCGTGCTCGACGGGGAGATCTTCGTGGCGATCGGCGACCGGCTGGAGTTCGAGGTGCTGCAGCAGCGGATCCACCCGGCGGCGTCGCGGATCAGCCTGTTGGCGGAGGAGACGCCTGCTGCGTACGCGGCCTTCGATCTGCTCGCGCTGGGCGAGAAGTCGTTCCTCGACGAACCGCTGACGGAGCGACGGGCGGCACTGGAGGACGTCTTCGCGGCGGTGGCCTCGGACAACGTCCATCTGTGCACGACGACGACCGACCCCGAGGTCGCCCAGGACTGGTTCACCCGGTTCGAGGGCGCCGGGCTGGACGGGGTGATGGCGAAGCCGCTGGACGCCCCGTACGTCCCCGACAAGCGGACCATGCTGAAGATCAAGCACTCGCGTACGGCTGACGTGGTCGTGGCCGGCTACCGCGAGCACAAGACCTCCACGCCGGAGAACCCGCTGCTCGGGAGCCTGCTGCTGGGCCTGTACGCCCCCGGGGAGGACGGTCGGCCGGAGCTGCAGCACATCGGGGTCTCGGCGTCCTTCACCGCCGCGCGACGCGCCGAGCTGTGGCAGGAGTTGCAGGAGCTGGTCGTCCCGATCGAGGACCACCCGTGGGGACGCTGGAGCGAGTGGCTGACCGCCAATCCCGACCGTGTCCCGGGCACCCAGAGCCGCTGGTCGCAGGGGAAGGACCTGTCCTTCACCCCGCTGCGCCCGGAGCGTGTGCTCGAGGTCGGCTACGACCACATGGAGGGACGCCGGTTCCGGCACACCGCCCAGTTCAAGCGCTGGCGCCCCGACCGCGACCCGGAGTCGTGCGGCTACGAGCAGCTCGAGGAACCCGTGGCGTACGAGCTGTCCGAAGTGCTCGGAGGTGCGTCTAAATCCGGCTAGGGTCGGAGCCATGAGCTACGACGTCGTTCTCCTTGTCGAGCAGGCAATCACCCTCGACGACGCGACCCGGGTCCACTCCCTCCACGAGGGAGTCGAGGACCCGGTCTACCACGTGCTGCTGCCCCTGGAGGACGCCGCCGCACGGATCGAGTCGGCGATGGGCACGCTCAGCGCGGCCGAATACCTCGGCTCGGCGATGATGATGAACGAGATCGACCTCGACGCGGTGCGCGAGGAGGCCAAGGACGAGGCCGAGAAGGCGCTCGAGCAGACCCTGAAGGTCCTGAAGACCTCCGGCGCCTCCGCCCACGGCGAGCTCGTCCAGGACCCGGTCAAGGCGCTCCGCGCCAAGGTCGCGGCCGTCGACGGCCGGGAGGCGATCATCATGACCCGATCGCACGTGGTCGCCGAGTTCTTCCACGTCGACTGGACCCACCAGGCCCGACGCCATCTCCACGTGCCTGTGCTGCACCTGATCGAGCACGAGAACTTCGACGAGCAGGCCGGCGAGGGCGAAGGAATCAGCGGAATGTGAGGTGTTTCGTCCCCATGACCGCTGAAAGCCGCAGACGTGACAGGCAACACATCAAAGGTTACCGCTCTGTTACCGGCCTCACGTGGCAGTTGTGGCTCGCATTCCCCTAGTATCTTGGGGTTCGCTGTTCCGGGGGGATCCAGCGACGAGGAAGTGCCTGCTCGTGCGATCGGGGGATCCGCGCTGAGCGGGCACTTCTGCTATCCGCTCACTCCTTCCGCGCCTTCTTCAAGGCGCTGGTGCGCTGGTTCACCCAGTCCGACATCGTGTCGATCGCTGTCTTCAGGTCCTCGGCGCTCAGCAAGTCGCTGGTCGGCACCGACTCGGCGAGCCCGTCGAGGGTGTCGGCGGCCGTACCGTCGGCGTACACCTTGTCGAACAGCTCCCAGTACGCCTCGGTGTAGACGCCCTTCAGGTCCTCGGACGCCAGGAACCGTTCCTTGAGCGCGTTCCCACCGCGGATGCCACCGGCCTGCTGCGTACGTTCCGGGGCCACGCCTACCTGCGCACCGCCCTGGTCCTCGGCCGCACGATTCCCGCCCCCGAACATGCCGCCACCCATGCCAGCGCCCATGCCGGTCTCGTCGTCGGGACCGAGCGTGGCGTCACCCTGCATGGCGAGGTTGAGGTCCCAGGAGATCACCGAGAGCTTCTCGGACTCCAGGTCGTACCAGAGGTAGTAGTTCTGGCCCGGACCGCTCATGTCGTCGCCGTTGACGATCAGGTTCTGCATCGCCAGATAGCTCGCCAGCGAGTCCACGTCGACCCACTCGTCGAGGTCGGCGGCGAACTCCTCGTCGTCGGCCTCGTCCATCCACTCGAGGAAGTCGATGATCGGCTGCAGCGTGCCGTCGTCACTGGCGTTGATCTGCTTGAACTGGTCGCTGTAGGACGACTGGTCTTCGTCGACGTAGGCCAGCTGAGAGGAGGCGTCGGCCTTGTAGAGGTAGCCGGGCGAGTCGAACAGGTTGTTCGCCATGTTCTCGTCCGGGTGGGCGAGCAGCAGACGGGTCGTCGTGTCGCTGCCGTTGACCGAGTAGACGGCATACCCGTAGTCCTGAGTCGGCAGGTCGGCCGCCTTGGTCAGCGAGAGGGCCATCGCCTCATTGATGACCGGGCTGCCGGGGCGTACGGAGATCTCGGTCATGCCCTGGTAGGCACGGCCCTCGACGTTCTCGTTGAAGCTGAGCAGCAGCGGGAGCGAGGTCGGGTCGTCGGCGGAGGCCTGGGACATCGCGCCCATCCCGCCACCGCCCGGTCCGCCCGTCATCCCGCCTTCGGGCATCTCCATGCCCTCAGGAGGCTCCATGCCCTCGGGGATCTCCATCCCTTCGGGGAGCTCCATGCCCTCTGGGGGCTGCATGCCGCCCCGGCCGGGACCACCCTCGCCACCGGTGCCGCGCAGGCCCATCAAGGTCGAGTTTCCCTTGAGCCGCACCGCGACGTCGTTGATGACGGTCCCGTCGATGGTCACCGTGGCGGTGACCCACTTCTTCTCGCCGTCCTTCTGGTAGCTCTCGACCATGTCGTCGTACTCGACGTCGGTGATGTCGATGGAGACCTCGTGGTCGACCGAGGGGTCGAACAGGTCGACGGTGCCGGCGAGGTCCTCGGTGATGTCGGCGGCGGCGATCTCGACCTCGCCGGTGATGTAGGGCTTGATGCCCACGTCTTTGAGCGTGACCAGCAGCGCGAGGGAGAAGACGCCCAGGAGGGCTACGAGCTTCCAGTGCTGGCGCCAGGACCGCGGCAGCCGGTGCCGGAGGCGCTTGCGCGGCACCGGCTGCGGCGCGACGTCGTCGGGGTCGGCCATCACAGGTCGGTCTGGTCGTAGCCCGTCAGCACGGTGACGCGCTGGCCGCTGTTGACCGCGGAGAGTGCCTGCAGCAGCTCACGCGAGCTGCTGCCCTTCTTCAGCTGCGCGGTGTAGTAGAGCTCGATCAGTGCCCCGGAGCGTATGGACTCGGTCGAGACCAGCTCGAAGTCGGAGCAGTGCTGGATCATCAGGTCCTCGACGACCGAGGTGTACTCCGGCTCCGGCGGCACCTGGACCTTGACCACCTGACGCTGTACGTCGAGCTTGAACCAGTTGAACTTGTTCATCAGGACGAGCACGAGGCAGATCATCACCGTGGCCGCGATCGCGAGCAGGTAGAACCGGGTGCCGGTCGTCATCCCGATCGCCATCACCAAGAAGATGAAGCCGACGTCGCGGGTCTCCTTCACGGCGTTGCGGAACCGGATCACCGACAGCGCACCCACCAGCGCGAACGCTCGGGCGATGTTGGAGCCGACGACGAGCATGATGAGCGAGACGACCATGCCCGCGAGCACCAGCGTCTGGACGTACGACTGGCTGTAGGAGACGTTCTTGTGGGTGGCCCGGTAGACGTAGCCGATGATCGCCGACAGCACGAACGACAGCGTCAGCGACGCCACGATGTCGAAGACGGTGAACGTGGAGCTGAGATCTTGGAAATCGAGATTCATGAGAGCTTCCTGTGCAGTGATCGCTGAGAGGATCAGCGAGAGGTGATGAGGTCGGTGGACGGGGCGAGGACGTTCTCGGCCGCGCCGTAGCGTGAGCTCGGGGCGAGCGAGAAGGCCTCGACGGACTGGCAGTACTTCGAGATCCGGACCACCGACATGTCGAGCCGCGCGGTCAGGTCGGTCGCCCAGTAGGGCACCCGCTCGTTGGCCTTGAGCTCGACGATCGCCAGCTTCGGCGGGATCAGGAACCGGTTCTCCGCGCTCGAGGCGAAGTGGAAGTCGCGGTCGCGGCCGTGCACGCGGTGGTCGATGGTGACGCGCAGGCCGAGGTCGGCCTCGCGCCCGATGAACGCCTCACGCTGGTAGCCGGTGGTGACGATGGGACGCAGTTCGAGATTGCCGACCAGCGAGGTCACCTCGTTGACGAAGCCTCGCGAGGTGCCGCTGACGTCGAGATCGAGCTCCTCGCGCTCATCGAGCCAGCGCCGCGCCTGCTGGTACGGAAGCGAGAGGCGGCGCTTCTGGGTCACCCGGTTCACGCGCTGCTTGATCTCGACGTGGACCGGGGTGTCCTCGGCGCAGCTCGCCGGCTTGCCGTAGAGCCGCATCCGGAGCTTGCGGCGGAACCGGAGCCCCTCGATCTTCTCCCAGTAGAACCGCAGATCCGGGGTGTCGTAGTAGACCGACGTCACCGGATAGCCGCCCAGCGGCGAGTACGGGTCGGCCTCCATCCGGGCCTCGAGCTCCTCGCGCAGCCGGGCGACCTTCAGCTCGTCGATCAGATACTTGATCTCGTAGCGGTTGAAGGCGTGCAACCGGCTCGCGGTCTCCGCATAGCCGGTGGGCTGCGTCGGAGCATCCTCGGCTTCCATCTCATCGTGGTTGACGCCTCGGCGTCGACTCAACCAACCCATTCAGTTCTTCCTCCCGGGAGAGTCACTCATGCGACTCCGGGAGTTCACCGGTCGTTCATGTCTTCGGGCTGTGCCGAACCTGTGATGAGCCTGTCAGCGAGCCGGCGGGAGGCCGATCACTCGATGCGGTTGCCTTCCTCGTCCCAGTGGGACGCGACCTTCTTGCTCGGCTGCACCCGCGGCGGCTCCCCCGGCATCTTCGGGTAGTCGGGCGGGAAGTTGAGCTCGCCTCCGGGCAGCTTCTCCCACAGCTCGAGCAGGGGCGTGAGGTCGTACGCCTCGTCGTCGATCTGCGCCCAGCGGTCGCCGTCGGCGAGGAGGTCGGGGACGGTGAAGAGGTTGAGCTCGCGCGGGTCCTTCAGGTCGGCCAGCTCGTCCCAGGTGAGCGGCGTGGAGACCGGGGCGCCGGGCTTGGGACGCAGCGAGTAGGCGCTCGCGATGGTTCGGTCTCGGTTGTTCTGGTTGAAGTCGACGAAGATGCGCTCCCCGCGCTCCTCCTTCCACCACGCGGTGGTCACTCCCCCGTCGCGACGCTCCAGCTCGCGGCCGAACCCGATCGCGGCGTGACGCAGTTCCTCGAAGGTCCACTCAGGCCGGATGCGTACGTAGATGTGTACGCCGCGGTTGCCGCTGGTCTTCGCGAAACCGCGCAGGCCGAGCTCCTCGAGGGTCTCCCGGGCGACGCCGGCGACCCGCAACACGTCGGCGAAGTCGGTGCCCGGCTGCGGGTCGAGGTCGATGCGCAGCTCGTCGGGGTGATCGACATCAGCGCGGCGGACGGGCCAGGGGTGGAAGGTGAGCGCGCCCATCTGGGCGCACCAGACCGGGATCGCCGGCTCGGTGGGGCAGATCTCTCGCGCCTTACGCCCGCTCGGGAAGGTGATCTCGACCTCCTCGAGGTAGTCGGGGGCACCCTTGGGCGTGCGCTTCTGGTAGAAGCCGTCACCCTCTTTGTCGGTGGGGCCGGTGGCCAGCTTCATGCCCTCGCGCCAGCCGTCGGGCCAGCGCTCGAGAGCAGTCGGGCGATCCCGCAGCGCCCGCATCAGCGGGTCGCCGACGGTCGCGAAGAACTCCGCGACCATCAGCTTGGTGACCTCGGGGGTGCGGTCGGTCGCCTCGTAGATCACCCGGTCGGGGCTGGAGATCCGCACCTCGCGCTCGCCTGCCTGCACGTGTGCCGCCGGTGTCTTCGCCATGGCGCCAACCTAGCCCGCGCCAAGCCCCTCCCCCAGCGAAATCGCCCGGACGACATCCGCAACTCACTGGCCAGTACGTCTCGAGACCGGCATGATCCGCTCCAACGTAGGCGACCGCCACGATCTCGGAGGACCCCCACATGTCGACTCGAACCACGGCACTGACCGCCGCCACGGCGGCCCTGGCCGCCGCCATCACCCTCGGCCTCACCGGCGCTCCCTCGACCGCGAGCGCCGACCCGGCCTGCGGGACCGTCGCCTCGCCCGACACCCGGGTGGAGCACACCCGGCTCACCGACCCGGCGGTGACCGACATCCTGGCCCGCTCCGGGTTCGACGACGTCGCCGGCGCGGTGAGGACGGCCGTCTGCGACGCCGGCAGCAGCAGGGCCGCCACCGCTGCGGCACGGCTCGCCGGCCAGGCGCTGTGGCGGCGCGCGGTCGACCGCGTGCAGGGCCGCGGCGACGCCGGTGGCGACCTGCCGCGCAGCGACGACCGGCCGCTCTACTGGGCCCGGCTCGCGGGCGAGCTGGAGATCGCGCGGGTCGCGCCTGCGTACCGGACCTGGTCCGAGGACGCCCGGGCGAAGGTGCTGGCGGCCTTCGACCGGAGCTCGCGCGGGATCGAGTCGACCGCCTTCGCCCGCGGCGAGTCCGGCCGGTCACGGCAGGTGCTGGCCTCCGGCTTCGACCCGTTCACCCTCGATCGCAACATCCGCCAGTCGAACCCGTCCGGAGCGACGGCGCTGGCGATGGACGGGCGCGTCGTCCAGACGGCGAAGGGTCCCGTCGAGATCCAGACCGTGGTGTTCCCGGTGCTGTGGGCGCCGTTCGCGCAGGGCATCGTCGAGCGCGCGTTCCTGCCACACCTGGTCCCCGGCAAGCGCGACGTGGACACCGCCATCACCATCAGCCAGGGCCGCGCGGGCCGTTTCGACCTGGAGGTCTGGAACGGCGCCCATCGCGGCACCTTCCCCGACAACGACCGCGTCAGCGTCAACGAGACGATCCCGATTCCCGAGGACGTACCTCATGCCGACCCGCAGCCGCGGTGGACCCGGACCACGCTGCCGGTCGAGGCGATGAAGGCGGCCGTGCCCGGCACCTTCCCGGTGAACGTCAACCGGATCATCACCGAGATCCCGGCCGGATCGACCGCGCCGGTCACCCGGGAGGACCCGACGCCGGGCTCCACGGCGGTCGCCGGTGGCGGCGGTGACTACCTGTCCAACGAGTCGGCCTACCGCACCACCGCCCTCCGCGACGCGCTCCAGGCCGACACCAAGCAGGGTCACATCCACGTACCGGTCCTCGACGGGGACGCCAGCGGCGAACCGCTGGCCGACATGCGGGCAGACATCGTGGCCCAGACTCTCGATCTCGTGGCGGCTGCGGCGACGAGCTGATCCGGAGATGGCCCGAAGGATATGGCCCGAAGGAACTAGCCGTCTCCTGCACCGTTTTCATGCCCCCCGGCGTACTAGGGGCATGAAAACAGCAAAGGTCAGGCCTATCTCGGGTGCGGCCCTTGTGATTGTCAGCATCTTCGCTCTCGGCGCGTGCGGCGGGTCGGACGGATCGAGCGGATCCTCCGCCGACTCCGGCTCGGTCGAGTCGCTCGCCGACCAATCGGCCGGGAAGGCGGCAGGCCCGGAGATGGCCGCGGAGGACGCAGACGCGGCCGCCCCGAAGCAGGCCGTAACGAAGGCGTCGATCATCTCCACCGGCTCGGTCTCGCTCGACGCGAAGGACGTCGGAAAGACCCGTACGCAGGTGCAGCAGATCTCCGACAGGTACGCCGGCCAGGTCACCGAGCAGGAGACCAGCGACAGCGACGACGACGGACCCAGCCACGCCCGGATGGTCCTCCGGATCCCGTCGAAGTCGTTCGACGATGCGATGGCCGACCTCGAGGACACCGCCACCCTGGTCGACTCCAACACCACGACCACCGACGTCACCACCGAGGTCGTCGACACCGAGGTGCGGGTGAAGAACGCCCGGACGAGCATCGAGCGGATCCGTACGCTCCTCTCCCGCGCGGAGGCGATCGGTGATGTCATCGCGATCGAGTCCGAGCTCGCCCGGCGCGAGGCCGACCTCAACTCGCTGCTCGCCCAGCAGGCGGCTCTCGAGGACCAGACCTCACTGTCGACCATCACGGTCAACATCGACCGTGCCGGCCCCGGCGGCTCCTCCGAGGACGACCCCGGCTTCCTGGCCGGGCTGAGCGCCGGCTGGGATGCCCTAGGGGATTCGGCCCGCGTCCTCGCGGTCGCTCTCGGCGCCATCATCCCCTGGACGCCGGTCATCCTGCTCCTCCTCGCGCCCGTCTGGCTCCTGTCCCGACGCCGGAGGCAGGTGGCTGCGCCAATCGCTGGGCCGGTGCCGGCCACCGGCCCGGCGGAGGAATAACCAGTCGAGATCGGGGTGCTCGGCGGCGTACGTTCTGAACATGAGCGCGCTCGAGCACCCCGGCCTCGTCTTCCGCAGCCTCGACCCCTTCGACGGGGACGAGGCCCTGTTGAAGGGGTGGTACGAAGGCACGCGTCGTGGCTTCCACCAGTCCCGAGGCAACGACGACGGCATCGAGGTCTGGCGCGACCACACCCGCTCCGACTCGGTGACGCTGTTGGGGGCGTGGACGGAGAACTCGGAGTTCTCCTCGGCCACGATCCCGGTCGCGACGTTCTCGTCCTGGACCTCGCCGGTCAACGTGGGCGGCGGCGTCACCCTGCCGACGCTGCTGATCAGCGACGTGACCGTCTCCCCGACCCACCGGCGCCAGGGCCTGCTGCGCAAGCTCATGACGGTCTCGCTGGCCGACGCGGTCGCCGCCGGCGTGCCGCTGGCCGCGCTGACCGTCTCCGAGGGGTCGATCTACGGCCGCTTCGGGTTCGGCACGGCCACGCATCTGCGCCAGGTCGAGGTCGATGTGACCGCGAAGTTCCGCTACCGCCCCGAGATCCCTGAGGACGACGGTTCGGTGACCCTGGTCGAGCCGGCCGACGCTTGGAAGACGGTCGCCGAGATCTACGGCACCTTCCAGGAGCGCACCCGCGGATCGGTCACCCGGCCCCAGTTCTACGAGCCCTGGCTCTCCAGCGCCTACGACTTCGGTGGCGACTCGAAGGGCGAGTCGAAGCAGCGCGCCGTGCTGCACCTGGATGCTTCCGGCACGCCCGACGGCTACGCGATCTACAAGACCGCCGACGAGCGCAACGACGCTGGTCTGCGGATGGCGCGGGTCGTCGACCTGGTCGCGCTGACCCCGGCGGCCTACCGGCGGCTGTGGCGTTTCCTCGCCGACATCGACCTCGTCGAGCGGGTCAGCTGGCACCGGGCACCGGTGCACGACCCGCTCTACTGGGCGCTCGCCGAGCCGTTCGCGGTCAAGAGCGCCGAGCTCGACGACATGCTGTGGATGCGTGTGCTCGATGTGCCGGCCGCCCTTCAGGCACGACCCTGGTACGCCACCGGCGAGGTCGTCCTCGGCGTCGACGACACGCTCGGACACGCTGCCGGTGCCTGGCGGGTCGCGGTGAGGGACGGCGTCGCGGAGGTCACCCCGACCGACGCAGCCCCGACCGTGGAGCTCGCCGCGGACACCCTTGGCGCCCTCTATCTCGGCGGCGTCGACGTACGCACCCTGGCGGCCGCCGGCCGGATCACCGGCTCACCCGAGGCGATCGAGACTTGGGCGGCGATGGCCGACGGCGGCCCGCTGCCCTACTGCATCACCGGCTTCTGAGGGTCAGGGGCGTCCGGGCTCGGCGCCGATCAGGCTGATCCGGTCGCCGCGAAAGTGGTAGTGGTGCATCGCGTCCAACCTCGGTGCGTACGCGTGCAGGCTGATCGCCGGGCGCGAGCCGACGTTGCGTACGTCATGGACATGGCCGGCGTCATGCGCCCGGGCGTCGCCGGGGCCGACGTCGGCGATCTGCAGGCCACCGAGCCAGTTGTGCTCGACCAGGCTGCCGGTGAGCACGGTGAAGGCGGTGGTCGCGGTGCCGTGGTCGTGGAAGCCGGTGCTGGCGCCCGGCGACCACGCGATCAGCCAGACCTCGACCTCGTCGTCGCGGTGGAGCAGGTGGAACTCGCGCCCGGTCTCGGGCACCTGCACCCGCGCGAGCAGGTCGTCGTCGGCGTAGGTGCGGATGGCGTCCAGCAGGGGCTGCATGGCAAGTGCGGTCAAGGTGGCCTCCTCCAGAAGCGTCGTGGGTTTAAGTATAGTAGATGACTCGACTTTGGCAATGGAGTTGTGCTCCCACCCCAGACGTACCATTTGAGCCATGGGTTACAACGTGGAGAAGTCCGACGAGGAGTGGCGCGCAGAGCTGTCGCCCGAGGAGTACGCGGTGCTGCGCCAGGCAGGCACCGAGCGGGCGTTCACGGGTGAATACACCGACACCGAGACCAAGGGCGTCTACTCGTGCAAGGCCTGCAAGGCCAAGCTGTTCGAGTCCGACACCAAGTTCCACTCCGGCTGCGGCTGGCCGTCGTTCTACCAGCCGATCAGCGACACGATCGAGTACATCGAGGACAAGACGCACGGGATGGACCGGGTGGAGGTCCGCTGCGCCAACTGCGGCTCCCACCTCGGCCACGTCTTCCCCGACGGCTACGGCACCCCGACCGGCGACCGGTTCTGCATCAACTCGATCTCGATCGCGCTGGAGCCGGCCGACCAGGCCTGATCCTGGGCATCACCATCCGTTGACGTGGATGATCCGGTCGAGGTCGCGCCGCGGCCCCGGCTTGAAGTCGGTCCCCACGGTGTAGGCGACCGGGAGCAGCACGCCCTGGTGCACGTTCTCGGGCAGGCCCAGGGCGGCCGCCGCCTCCCGCTCGTACTTCAGATGCAGCGTCGTCCATGTCGTGCCGAGCCCGCGGGCCCGCAGCGCCAGCGCCAGGCTCCACGCGGCCGGGAGCAGCGAGCCCCACAGGCCGGCCTGGTTGCTCGCCGGCAGCTCGGGTCCGTCCGTCTCGATCGCGGCGATGACCTGCACCGGCACCGTCGCCATCACCTCACGCAGGTGGAGCGAGCTGGCGTTCACCCTCGCCGCGGTCGGATCGGTGGGCTCCTCCCGCCCGGCGTACGCCTCGGTGTGCGCGCGTGCGTAGAGGTCGCCGACCTGCTGCTTGAGCGCAGGGTCGGTGATGACGAGCCAGTGCCAACGCTGGTTGTTGCTGCCCGAGGGCGCCTGGACGGCGATCTCGATCGCCTCCCGGACGACGTCGAGGGGCACGTCGCGATCGAGGTCGAGGCGCTTGCGTACGGCTCGGGTCGTGGTGAGCAGCTGGTCGGGGTCGAGCGGCAGGAGTTCAGTCATGATGGATTGACACCAGTGACTCGAGCGATATTCCTCGGTTTGCCGAATCCGGATAGCGTGGCGCCGTGACAGTGCGGATCGCGATGTGGTCAGGCCCGAGGAACCTATCCACGGCGTTGATGCGCTCGTTCGAGAACCGGCCAGACTGCACGGTCCTCGACGAGCCGCTGTACGCCGCCTACCTCGCGGCCACGGGCCTCGATCATCCGGGCCGTGACGACGTGCTCGCCTCCCAGCCGAACGACTGGCGGGTCGTGGCCAAGGAGATCACGTCCGGGCCGGTCGGCTCGGCGGTGCAGTATCAGAAGCACATGACCCATCACCTGCTTCCAGAGATGGACCACGGCGCCTTCGCCGGGCTCTCGCACGCGTTCCTGGTCCGGGACCCGGAGCGGGTGCTGACCTCGTACGCCAAGGTCCGCGACGAGCCGACGCTGGAGGACCTCGGGCTGCCGCAGCAGGTGGCGCTCTTCGAGGAGTTCGGCGGGCCGGTGGTCGATGCCGCCTCGATCCTGGCCTCGCCGCGGGCGGCTCTCGCCGGGCTGTGCGACGCCTTGGGGATCGGCTTCGACGAGGCGATGCTGTCGTGGCCCGCCGGCCGGCGCGACTCCGACGGGGTGTGGGCCCCGCACTGGTACTCCGGGGTGTGGGCCTCGACCGGGTTCGCCGCCTCCTCCCCCGGCGCCGCCGACCCACTACCCGCGCGCCTGGCGCCGCTGCTGGAGCGCTGCCTGCCCTACTACGATCGCCTCGCCCCCTATGTCATGGCCCCCAATATCAAGAAGGGTGACTGATGCTGCAGACATACGACCCCCGCAACGACCACCTCCAGGTCTGGATCAACGGTGAGCTCAGCCACCGCCTGGAGGCGCGGATCTCGCCGTTCGACTCGCTCGCCCAGGGCGGCGACGGCGTCTGGGAGGGGCTGCGGCTCACCCAGGGACGCATCTTCAAGCTCGACGAGCACCTGCAGCGGCTGCGGCGCTCGGCGCGGGCTCTCGCCTTCTCGGACATCCCCTCCGACGCGTTCATGACCGAGGCGATCCGGGAGTGCCTGGCCGCCAACGAGATGCGCGACGACGTCCACATCCGGCTCACGCTCTCGCGCGGCGTGAAGGTCACCTCCGGCATGGACCCGCGGCTCAACCAGTCGGGTCCGACCCTGATCGTGCTGGCCGAGTTCAAGTCACCGGTCTACGACGACTCCGGGATCACGCTGATCACCGCGGCCCAGCGCCGCCCGCGCGCTGACATGCTCGACCCGAAGATCCATCACAACAACCTGATCCCCTCGATCCTGGCCAAGGTCGAGGCCAACAACGCGGGCGCCGACGACGCGCTGATGCTCGACGACGCCGGCTTCATCGCCGAGACCAACGCCACCCACTTCTTCCACGTACGTGACGGGGTGCTGCGCACCTCGACGACCCGTGCGTGCCCCGAGGGGATCACCCGCGCCACCGTCCTCGACCTCGCCGCCGACCTGGGCCTGCCGGTGGACGTCGGCGACTTCTCGCTCACAGACGCCCACACGGCCGACGAGGCCTTCGTCACCGGCACGATGGGCGGGCTCACCCCGGTGGTCTCCCTCGACGGCCGGCCGATCGAGCGCGGGCCGATGACGCAGCAGCTCTCGAAGGCGTACGCGGACCTGCAGGCGACAACGGGGACGGTCGTCGCGGGCTGAATGCAGACCGAGGTAACTCGGTGAGCGCGCGCTTCCTTCGTGGAGTTCCACGCGGGAAGCGGCAGCTGACCGAGTTACCTCGTTGAACGGTCAGGCGCCGACCGAGTCACGCCAGGCGACGAGGTCCTCCAGCGGCTTGAGGTCGTAGTCGGGACCGCCGACCCCGTAGGTGAACAGCCGGGCACCGGCGTCGTAGAGCGGCTTGGCGGCCTCCGCGCTGTCTGCTGCGGTCGAGATCTCGATCTCGTTCACGTCGCGGCCGATCGCCTCGCAGTGGCCGGCGAGCACGCCGCGCTTGCGCTCCAGAGTCTCCACGTCGGAGAAGGAGTGCCAGATGTCGGCGTGCTTCGCGACGTACTTCAGGGTCTTCTTCTCCCCGCCGCCACCGATCATGACCGGGATCTTCCGGACGGGTGCGGGGTTGAGCTCGGACCAGCGCTTCTCGATGCGCGGGAGCGCCTCGCCGAGCGCGTCGAGGCGCGAGCCGGCGGTGCCGAAGTCGTAGCCGTACTCGGTGTAGTCCCGCTCGAACCAGCCGGACCCGATCCCGAAGACCAGCCGGCCATCGGAGATGTGGTCGACGGTGCGGGCCATGTCGGCGAGCAGCTCGGGGTTGCGGTAGGAGTTGCAGGTCACCAGGCAGCCGATCTCGGCGCGGCTGGTCTGCTCGGCCCAGGCCGCGAGCATGGTCCAGGCCTCGAAGTGCTTGCCGTCGGGCTCGCCGTAGAGCGGATAGAAGTGGTCCCAGTTGAAGAGGATGTCGACGCCGATCTCCTCCGCGCGGCGGGCGGCATCGCGGATCTGGGCGTAGTCGGCGTGCTGGGGCTGGATCTGGACTCCGATACGGATCGTCATGTGTCCAACCCTACGGAGTGCCTGGCTTCCGTCCCCGCGCGAATCGGCCCTATCGTTCGGCAGGCGGCGAATCGCGCCGTACGAGAGCTGAAGAGGGTGCGAGATGCGACTCGGCTGGGATCTGCACGATGACGGCAAGAACGTACGCGAAGGGGCGATCGTCAAGCCCGGGGAGCGGTTGAGCTGGCCCCGGACGATCGGCTTCGGCGGCCAGCACGTGGTCGCGATGTTCGGCGCCACGTTCCTGGTGCCGTTGCTGACCGGCTTCCCGCCGACCACGACGCTGTTCTTCTCCGGCATCGGCACGCTGCTGTTCCTGCTCATCACGCGCAACCGGCTGCCCAGCTACCTCGGCTCCTCGTTCGCCTTCATCGCGCCGATCGGTGCCGCGATGGGCGGCGGCGGGATGGGGGCTGCGCTCTTCGGCATCCTGGTCACCGGTGCTCTGCTCGCGCTGGTCGGCGTGATCGTGATGGTCACCGGCACCGGATGGATCGAGGCGCTGATGCCGCCGGTGGTAACCGGTGCGATCGTCGCGCTGATCGGTCTCAACCTGGCCTCGGCCGCGACCAACAACGTCGTCGGCGGCGACCCGGCCAACCCCGACAACGGTGCCGTTCTGGTCGCCGCGATCACGCTGGCCACCGTGCTCGTCGTCGCCGTCGCCTTCCGCGGCCTGATCGCCAGGCTCTCCATCCTGGTCGGCGTCGTCGTCGGCTACCTCGCCGCGCTGGTCATGGGCCAGATCGACACCTCGGCGTTCCAGGAGGCCGCCTGGTTCGGGCTCCCCGACTTCTCCACCCCGACCGTGTCCTGGTCGGTGGTGCCCATGTTCCTGCCGGTCGTGCTCGTCCTCGTCGCCGAGAACGTCGGCCACGTACGCAGCGTCGCCCACCTCGCCGGCGACGACACCATCAACCGCGAGACCGGCCGGGCCCTCTTCGCCGACGGCCTCGCCACCACCATCGCCGGTGGCTTCGGCGGCTCGGCGACCACGACGTACGGCGAGAACATCGGCGTCATGACCGCGACCCGGGTCTTCTCGACCGCCGCCTACTGGGTCGCCGGCGTGGTGGCGATCCTGCTGTCGCTGTCTCCGAAGTTCGGGGCGCTCCTGAACACCATCCCTGCCGGTGTGCTCGGTGGGATCACCGTCGCGCTCTACGGCCTGATCGGCCTGATCGGCATCCGGATCTGGCTGGACAACCGGGTCGACTTCGCCGACCCGGTCAACCAGTTCACCGCCGCCGTCGCCCTGGTCATCGGGATCGGCAACCTGACCCTGACCTTCGGCGACCTGACCTTCACCGGCATCGCACTGGGCACCATCGCCGCGGTCGTGATCTACCACGGGATGAGCGCCCTGGCGCGCCTGCGGGGCCGCCGCTGAGCCGGCTCAGGGTTTGCTCAGAGCTTGCTGCGATCGGTCGGCGTCGGAGAGAAGGCCGCGCTGAGCCGGAGCACCTTGGCGAACTCGGTGACCTTCTCCACGGACAGGAAGCCGTCGCCCTCGCCCGAACCGATGACGACGCCACCGTTGTCGAGCTTGTCGAGGTGCTTGTCCATGCCACCAGGAAGGGCCTTCGCCCTCCCCTCGGAGAGGTAGTTCAGGTATCCGAGCTTCGGCCCCGGCTTTCCGGCAGGCTGCACCTGCGCGAGAGCCTCGTTGAGCGACCTCGAGGTCACCGCGGCCCAGTCCGGGTCCCAGGCAGAGGCGAGCTGCCGAAGGACCGGGCCGGCGAATTTCGCGACATCGGCACCACGCCACTTCACCACGATGCTGTTGCGCACCTTTGCAGACTCGGTATATCCGCCGACTATCAAGGTGATAGCCACCGTGATTCCATTTCCGCGCCCCCGATAAGCCTGGCTGATTCCCAGATTCGGAGCGTCCGTATTCTCACGAAACGCGTCGGAGATCGCTTTCAGCGCGTTATCCCGCTCTTCAAGGGGCTTTCCGGGCAGCGCGGGTGAGGACCACGAGATCTTCTCGCCCAGGACCTCGTCGAGGCCTGCGATGAATGCGACCAGTTCGTCTGTGACCTGCTCAGCAGTCTCCTGCCGCGGGCCCCAGAATCCGCGCGCGATCAGTTCTTCATCCACGGTCATGACCGTATCACCGCTCCCTCTTCGTATCGGCCGTCACCCTCGACGGCCGCCCACTCCGCCATCGTGACGGATGCGGCGGGCGACACTCCGGTTGAGTGGGTCTTCTCGAACAAAGAGGCAATGGAAGCGGCGCGGACCCTCTTTGAAGACTTCGATCTGCCTATTTCGGTCAGGCACCAGGACTTCGTCAATCCGCCCAGTGATTGGGACGGCTGGAATGCGCCGAAGAGCAATGGATGAGTCTCATATCACCTGGCGCAGGGCTTGATCGAGCCATTCCTTCTCCTTGGCACCGTTGGGATATCCCCACGAGTCGATCATCTTTCCGTAACCGTGCTTTGTCTCGATCAACTTGCCGTCGAGAATTCCGTCGAACTTGACCTCATTGTCCATCGATCCACGAAGAGAGAATTCCAGCCCGTCGTCCTTGCCGGTCACCTGGCGCTCGAACTCGGCGCCGAGCTTCTGCTGGAGAAACTTGTGGTTCCGATTGACGGGCTTCCATTCGCCGGGGCCCAACCTGCCGTCCAGCTGACGACGAGCCTCCGCCTGCTTCCGGATGTCCTCGGCGACGTCGTCAGCGTTCTTCTTGAGCGAGTCCCCGACCTCGGTGAGGACCTCGCCCGCCTTCTCGAAGGCCTCCTTGGCGACGTCGCCGATCTGCTTGGCCATAGCTGTCTCCTAAGAGGCGAAGAGGGGAAGGGCGGACACGTCGGCGGCGAAGGTCGCGCACAGGTCGTACTGGTCGGCGCCGCAGTCACTGAGCGCCGTGGCGATCTGCTCCATCAGGTCGTAGCTGAGCTTGGTCGACGCGGTCGCCTCTCCGTCGGTCACGATCGGAGCCTCGGCGATCGACATGGCGAGCTCGGTGATCGTTCCGGTCAGCGGCTCGATCACCATGCTCGCGACCTGGCCGATCACCTCGTCCATCGCGATGTCGGTGGCGATGTCGAGCGCCTTCTTCCGAGCGGCGATGATCGCTGCGTTGCCGAGCACGCTGAGGCCACCAGTGACCACCGCGGTCGCCGCTGCCGCCGCGATCTGCGCCGCGGTGATCGTCAGCTCTGCGATCACCTTGACCTTCAGGCCGACGATCGCATCGGCGAGCAGATCGATCCCGTTCGCGACCTCAGGCAGCGCGTCGAGCAACCCGTCCATGTTGGCCGTACGGTTCTCTGTCCATGCCCTGATCAGCGCATTCACCGACTGTGCCATGGCGCCGTCACCGAGCTCGTTGACCCGGATCTCCAGCTCGTCGAGCGTGCTACGCAGGTCCGACTCCAGTCCGCGCAGCAGCTGCGCGGCGTCGCGGACCGCATCTTCGTCGACGTTCGGCCATTCATAGCCGAGCAGGTCGAGAACGAAGTCCAACTCCCCAGGGATGGTCATCCCCACGTCTCTGCCCTCCCAAGGTCACGTGGATGTCTCAGCAGACGTGACGGGATCGGCACACGAACCCGAGCACGGCCACCGCGACGGGAAAGGCTAGTGGAGTCGTACGGGGCCGGACAGCGAATTTCCGAGACCGTTCCGACCGGTCAGGCATGCGTCAGGGAAGGCGCTCCAGGAGGTCGCCGATCTCGACGCGGGCACCGGTGTAGAACGGCACCTCCTCGCGTACGTGACGGCGGGTCTCGGAGCCGCGGAGGTGGCGCATCAGGTCGACGATGCGGGAGAGGTCGTCGGCCTCGAAGGCCAGCATCCACTCGTAGTCACCGAGGGCGAAGGACGGGACGGTGTTGGCCCGCACGTCGGGGTAGTCACGCGCCATCTGGCCGTGCTCGGCGAGCAGGCGGCGGCGCTCCTTGTCGTCGAGGAGGTACCACTCGTAGGAGCGGATGAACGGGTAGACCGCGACGTAGTCGTGGGTGCGCTCGTCGGCGAGGAACGCAGGCAGATGGCTCCGGTTGAACTCGGCGGGGCGGTGCAGCGCCATCTGCGACCAGACCGGCACGAGCCGGCCGCCGAAGGCGGTGCGGCGCAGGCGGTGGTAGGCCGACTGGAGCTTGTCGGAGGACTCCGCGTGCAGCCAGAACATCACGTCGGCGTCGGCGCGCAGGCCGGCCACGTCGTAGGTGCCACGCACCACGATGTCCTCGCCCGCGAAGGCGGCGAAGAGCTCCTCGACCTCGACCGCCTCGGCCTTGCGGTCGGCGTCGCCGAGGGTCTCCTCGAGGGAGAAGACCGACCACATCGTGTAGCGGATGGTGTCGTTGAGCTCGTTGATCTTGGCTGCGTTGGACTTGATGTCGGCCTGCGGGTCGGTCATGCCCCCTATTTTGCGCTACCGCCGGTCGCCGATCCGCGCCGGGCTCAATCCTCCGGCCTCTATGGTGTGGGCATGCTGCCGCTGCGTACCCGCATCTTCGCCTTCCTCCAGGAGCGCCTGGTCAAGACGCCGCTGAACGCCGAGGAGATGATCGCCCTGCGCGCCCAGCGCGAGGGGCTCCGCACCGGGCCGGTCACCGCGTTCCTCTTCGGCCGTCCCGCGGACGTCGAGATCAAGGAGACGTACGTCGACGGGCGCCGCTACGCGATCTACACGCCTCCTGGCGTCGGTGAGGCCGCGCCGGTCGTCATCAACTTCCACGGCGGCGGCTGGTGTCTCGGGACGCCGGAGCAGAGCGCGTGGGTCTCCTCGCACGTGGCCGCGGGGACCGGGTCGATCGTGATCGCGCCGTCCTACCGGCTGGCGCCGGAGCATCCGTTCCCAGCCGCCGTCGAGGACGCCTGGTCCGCATTGGAGTGGGTCGCGAAGAATGCGGCTGACCTGGGCGGAGACCCGTCACGGATCGCGGTGATGGGCGACAGCGCCGGCGGCAACCTGGCGGCCGTGGTCTCGCTGATGGCACGTGACGCGGGCGGTCCCACCATCGGCGCGCAGGTGCTGATCTATCCGGCGGTGGAGATGTACGAGAAGTTCCCCTCCGAGGCGGCCAACGCCAACGGGCCGGTGCTCACCTCGACGCAGATGAGCACCTTCGGCCACCTCTACATGGGCGAGCGCTACGGGGACGAGTCCTGGCAGGCCTCTCCCCTGCGTGCCGTGTCGCACGCCGACCTGCCGCCGGCCCACATCATCACGGCGCTGCACGACCCGATCCGCGACCACGGCACTCGGTATGCGGAGGTCCTCCGTGCCGCCGGAACGCCGGTCTCGCTCGTGGACTACGACACCGCGTTCCACGGGTTCATGTCGCTTCCCGGCGTCGCGCCGGCAGCTCGGGAGGCCCTCGACGGGATCGTCGCGTTCCTGCGCTGAAATCATCAGCCGTTCTCTACATTCGATTGGGAGTCTGTTAACCCTCCTCGACCGGCCGTGTTGTAACGTTCCACGTGGGTGTCCATCGCCAGGTTGTCTCGGGTTGTGCGCCACCTCGATCCCCCAATTCGCCTGCGGCTGAGAGCGCTTTCGCGTCTCCTCGGCGAGCCCTGTGCACACCGGAAAGGCGTAGTGACATGGCAGACGTCTCCGTCAAGATCGAGACCCTTGATCAGACGGTCAAGAAGCTGGATTCGATCATCGACGAGTTCGACCACGCCGTCGGCAACTCCGACGCGCTCGAAGGTGCCATCGGGAACCCGTTCCGCCGCGGCGAGCTGCGCAGCCAGGCCGACGACTTCGAACAGCGCTGGGACATGAAGCGCAAGGATCTCAAGGACGAGCTCTCCGACGTGCGAGACCACATCAAAGGCGTCGTCGAGGGATTCCAGAACTGGGACAGCGAGACGGCTCTCCTGTTCCAGCAGAAATAGACGGATGGAGTGAGTCATGGATCAGTCACCCAAGGGTCGGGAGATCCAACCCCTCACCGGCGACTCGGCGGTGATCGTCGATCGTGGGAACAAGATCGAAGAGCTCGGCGTGCAGATGTCCGAGGCGGCCGACGTCCTCGAGCAGATCGCCACCGGCGAGCTGGCCGACGGCCAGATGCAGGGGAAGGCCGTCGCTGAGCTCCAGGACAAGATCGGGTCCTCCTACGAGACGTTGCGGGAGGCCAGCGAGCTCTACACGCCCGTCGGGCCCCTGATCGCTGCGTACGGTACGAGTCTCGGGGAGCTCCAAGCCAAGATGGGACCGTTGGTCGACTCGTGCACGGACAAGTGGGCCGCCTACGAGGCGCTACCGGGAGACCGCGAGGCCGACGACGAGGAAGGCCAGGCCAAGGAGACCGCTTTCAACGAGTGGCACGACGACGCCGAGAGCTGGGATGCCCAGTACGACACCTGGGAAGACGCCTACGACCTCGCGGTCAACGGCATCGGCAACGAGATGGCCGGCAGCATCAAGGACGGCTTCTGGGAGATCTTCGGCTTCCTGATCAACATCCTCGAGGCCATCGCGATGGTCTTCATGATCGCCGGGCTCTTCCTCGGTGGCATCGTCGCCGTCATCGGATTCGCCCTCGGCGCCTTGGTGCTGATCGGCAAGATCGTCCATGCGTCAGCCGGCAAATGCGAGGTGACAGACGTGCTCTTAGCGGTTCTCGCGGTGCTCCCCTTCGGAAAGCTCGGCCAGATCGGGAAGGCTTGGACAGCGATGGGGAAGGGTGCCGCCTCCGGCGGGAAGACCGCCGGCGCGGCCGGACGAGGCTACGGAAACTTTGCTCTGAAACGAGCGGCGCCGCTGAACCCGCCTCCCGAGAACGTCACGTTCGGCGCCAAGTTCAAGACCGCACTCTCCATCTCCACCGGCTTCAGGGAGGTCCCCCGGACCAGGGCCGCTTGGATGGCCAACCCGTTCAAGCCCCCCAAGGACATTCCCGTGGGCATCATGAGCGGCTCCGACATCGCTACCGGGATGGCCATCTACGGGGGGATACGCACGGGGACCTGGGGCCAGAAGGTCGGGGCTGGCTTCGACGGGCTCAGCGGCCTGGGGAAGTGGGCAGGCGAGTGGTACGGCACCACCTCGACGAGCCAGGCGCTGAACGAGCGGCGCACCCATGACCAGCAGAGCGCACAGCCCTCGGAGGGATGATGCCGGAGACATGGCAAGCTGAGATCGCCCAACCGTCGGAGCGATGGATCTGGGTCCCGAACGCGGGCGAGTTCGACGCCGCGGATGCGGAGAGGTGGGTCGAGGACGTGCTCGCCACGCTCCGCGACACCTGGAACGGCGAGTGGACCGACGAGGTCGACCCCGACGCGCGTGCCCTGCTCGCGCACCACCTCGCCGGCGACCTCCACCCCGGGACGCTGGCCTCGATGCTCCACTGGCCGCTGCCCGCGCCCGTCGTCAGCCGGGTGCGGGTCGTGCTCGGGGGCGGCGAGCCGACCTCGCCCGAGGAGTGGCGGCAGCAGGGCTTCGACGTCGATGAGTACGCTGGGGCCGCTCTCGGTCCCGGACTGAGATGTCTCGCGTCCAGGACCGGAGAGGTCGACGGTGAGACCGTCGAGTTCCTCACCGGCATCTTCGTCTTCTCGACGCAGGAGATCAGCGTGATGGTCGTGGTCGAGGCAGGCGCACCCGAGATCTTCGGTCTCACCATCGCGGACATGCCGCTCTTCCTCGCCGAGCTCGAGGTCGAACGCCCCGATGGCACCCCGTTCTCGGCAGAGCCGATCCCCGGCATGCCGAGCGACCCGTTCGATGTATGGGAGGACTCGTCCTTTGTCTGAGGCAGCACCCGCCCCGCAGTCTTCGCTACGTGAGCTGCTCGGTGGCACCAAGGAGCCGGAGTTCGAGCTGAGGCTCCTCCCCGGCTGGGAAAGACACTCCCCGGACGAGGCAGACCGGGCCGCGATGGACGCGGCGTTGAAGAAGCGCTTCATGAGCATCAACCGGCCCGAGCTGCATGCCTCCATGCGCACGCAGCTCGATCAGGCGTACGCGCTCATGAAGCAGCAGCAGGTCAAGGCCTACTTCGCCGCCACCGCCGAGACCGACAGCCTCGCCATCATTCCCGGCGCGATCGTCGCGACGACGTTCCACGCCGACGGCGGCGGGACCCTCGACACCCACGTCGCCGCGATCATCCGTGACCACGGCGCCAAGCCGTTGTTCGGCGACAAGCGGTTCATCCGGTACGAGCGCGAGTCGACCAAGACCGCCCAGGGCGACGAGCCCGTGGTCGCGACGACCATCGTCTACATGACCCCCGTCCCCGGCTCGAAGCGACGTCGGGGGCTCCAGCTGACCGCGACGATCGCCCGACCGTTGGACATGGCCGCGACCGACGAGAAGTTCCTGGCGTGGAAGCTGGCTCTGGACGTCTGTGTCTCGACGCTGCGGTGGATGCCGGCCTGAGGTTCAGCTGATGTCCGCAGCGGCTCGGTGGGCAGAGGCGATCGTCGCGGGGATCCCGACGCCGTCGTAGGAGGCCCCGGCGAGGGCGAGTCCGGGGACACCGCGGAGTCCTTGCCGGATCCGGGCGACGCGGTCGAGGTGGCCGACGGGATACTGCGGGAGTGCGTCGGTCCAGCGCTGGACGTGCACGTCGGACGGCTTCGCGGTGATGCCGGCGATCTCGGCCAGGGCAGCCAGGGAGTCGGCGACGAGCCGGTCGTCGTCGTCCGAGGGTGGCTCGCCGTGGCGCCCGATGGAGGTACGCAGGTAGTTGCCTCGCTCCCCCACCCAGGCCCACTTGGCGAAGGAGAAGGTGGAGGCCTTGATCCCGCAGTCCTCGACGGGCGGCACGAGGAATCCGGACCTTCCGGCCAGCTCCGCGGGGAGCTCGGGGAAGGCGAAGGTGATGACGGCGACGCTCGCGGTCTCGATCCCGGAGAGCTCGCGCGCGACCGCCGGGGCGGTCGAGCGGAGCAGCTTCGCGGCCACCGGAGCGGGGGTCGCGATCACCACGGCGTCGGCTGCCTCGACGTCGCCGCCGATCTCGATCAGGAAGCCCTGCGGCGTACGGGTGACGGTGTCGACCTGGGTGTTGAGCCGGATGTCGAGGCCCCCGGCGAGGGTCGCGGGCAACCGGGACATGCCACCGTCGACCCCGGCGAAGACCGGGACCGTCGAGCTCGGGAGCGCGGCCGCGGCCTCCAGCAGCGACCCCTTCTCGGCCAGCATGAACAGCTGCGGGGCAGCCGCCTTCACCGAGATCGCACGGGCGTGACCGGCGTAGACCCCCGCGAGCAACGGCTCCGCCAGCCGGTCGGCCGTCTCGTCCCCGAAACGGGACGCGATGA
The DNA here is from genome assembly GCF_045207335.1 of Nocardioides sp. NBC_00850. Taxonomy (NCBI): domain Bacteria; kingdom Bacillati; phylum Actinomycetota; class Actinomycetes; order Propionibacteriales; family Nocardioidaceae; genus Nocardioides; species Nocardioides sp. NBC_00850. The sequence goes on along the minus strand of NZ_CP108845.1, from coordinate 1,910,109 downwards.
AGTCACCGACCGAGATGTCCTCGTCCGTCTTCGCAGGTGGGAGCGTGGGTTCGCGGCGTACGACCTCCAGGGTCTCCTCCGAGAGCAGACCCGAGGACTCGAGCGCGGCCAGGTCGAGGGGCACGCCCATGATCGACCGCGGGATCGGCCGCAGCGCGCCGCGGGACCAGATCGACGACTTCGCGTCGGTCGGGTGGACCACGTCGAGGCCGAGATCACGTGCCAGGGATACGCCCTCCGGCCGCCGGTTGAGCATCGCCTCGGCGCCGACGTCGACCGTCTGCCCGGCGACAGACTCCCCGCGGATCTTTCCCCCGATCCGGTCGGAGGCCTCAAGCACCGTGACCCGGTGGCCCTTCAGCGACAGATCGCGGGCCGCGGTCAGTCCGGCGATCCCTGCTCCGACGACGATGACACGCACGGGAGAAGTCTCGCATCCCCCTGATCGCCTGGATCAGGTGAGCCGCTCGACCGCTACCTTGGCCTCGGCCAGCCCGGCGCCGGTCGCCTCCCGATAGACCTTGATCGCCTCGATCTTCTTGCCCGCGCGAGCCAGCGCGACGACCTCGTCCTGCCGCGGCACCGGCGGCTCCTCCACCCCAGCGTGCTTCAGCAGCAGGTCGACCTTGTCCTCGAGCCTGTTCAGCCGGCGGGTGAGTTCCGCTCGAGTTCTGCTCGCCGACGACTCGATCACGAAGTAGAGCAGGATCAGACCGACGAGGGCTACGACTCCGAAGGTATCCACAGCCGAACCCTAGTGCCGAGGCCTCGGCGGGGAGGGGTCAGCTGGCCAGCTTTCCGAAGTTGGAGCGGTGGAAGACGAGGGGCTGGCCGGCGCCGTGGTCGGCGGCGTGGAGCTGCAGGAGCACGACGACGTGGTCACCGGCCTCGACCTCGCGGTAGACGGTGCAGTCGAACTGCGCGAGGCCCTCGTCGAGAGTGAGGGCTCCGTCGAGGGACGAGCTGACCACGAGGCCGTCGAAGCGGGAGTCGACGGGGCCGGCGAGCTGGCGGCAGACCTCGCCGTGGTGCTCGGCGAGCACGGTGACGCCCAGGTGCGAGGAGCGCCGCAGGTCGGGCCACGTCTTCGAGGTCCTGGCCACGGAGAAGGAGACCAGCGGCGGGTCCAGGGACACCGAGGTGAACGACGACGCGGCCAGACCGACGGGACGGCCGTCGACCACCGCGGCGACCGCCACCACCCCGCTGGGGAAGACCCCGAATGCCTGCCGCAGCGCGGCCGGGTCGAGATCCTGATTCGTACGCAGCGGACCGGTCATCACGCCACCACCTCTCTCGCGGGCACTGCCCGCGCCTCGTCCACCGCCGTGTCCCGCAGCCTCTCGCCACGGGTCTCCGGCAGCAGCCACATGCAGGTCAGACTGATCACGGCGACCACGACGTTGTAGCCGGCCACCCACCACAGCGAGCGGTCATCGGAGAGCGCCACCAGGCCGGCCGCGATCAGCGGCGTCAGCCCGGAGGCCACCACTCCTGAGATCTGGTAGAGCGCGTTGAGCGCGGAGAACCGGTAGCGGGTGTCGAACAGCTCGCTCCAGAACGCCGCCAATGGCCCGTAGACGGTGCCGTAGACCAGCCCCAGCCCACCGACGAAGGCCGCCACCGACGGCACCACCGCACCGGACTGCACCGCGGCCGCGACCGGGAAGGCGATCACCAGCCCCAGCACGGCCCCGACCGTGTAGACCGGCCGCCGTCCGAACCGGTCGCTCAGCGCCCCGGATACGACGGTCATGACCACACCCAGCAGCGCGCCGGCCATGATCGCGTTGAGCACCACCGACCGGCTCAGGCCCGCGTCCGCCACCGCGTAGGAGAGCAGGAAGACCGAGTAGAGGTTGTAGGTGAACCCCTCCACGAACCGGGTCCCCATCCCGAGCAGCAGCGTGCGCGGCTGACGCCGGAAGAGCTCGCCGACCGGCAGCTTGGAGACCTTCTTCTCGGCCTGCACCTCTTGAAACGAAGGCGTCTCCATGATCGAGAGCCGGATCCAGGCGCCGATGGCGAGCAGCACGATCGAGATCAGGAAGCAGACCCGCCATCCCCACGCCAGGAAGGCCGCGTCGGGCAGCTGCGACGCCACCGCGAACGCCCCGGAGGCGAGCACCAGCCCGCCCGGGACACCGATGTGCGCGAAACTGCCGTAGAGCCCGCGGCGCCCGGCCGGTGCGTACTCGGTGGCCAGCAGCACCGCGCCGCCGTACTCACCTCCCACACCGATCCCCTGCAGGATCCGGAGCACCACGAGCGCGATCGGGGCGAGCACCCCGATGGAGTCGTACGTCGGGAGCAGCCCGACCAGCGAGGTGCCCACTCCCATGATCACGAGCGTCCAGATCAGCATGGTCTTGCGACCGATCCGGTCGCCGAAGTGGCCGAAGATCAGGCCTCCGACGGGGCGGGCCAGGAACCCCACGGCGAAGGTGCCGAAGGAGGCGAAGGTCGCCGCGGTGCCGCTGAGCCCGTTGAAGTAGAGCTTGTCGAAGACGAGGCCGGCGGCGGTGCCGTAGAGGAAGAAGTCGTACCACTCGATGGTGGCGCCGACCGAGGCCGCGAGTGCGACCCGCTTCGGATTGGCGGTGGCCTTGTGGGGGACAGACACGGATCCTCCTACTGGGCCGCGGCGCCGAAGGGCACCGCTGCCCCTCGGCCGGCGACAGGGGCGGGGTGGGACCACAGGCCGCGACGCGCGAGCTCGGGCAGGACGCCCTCGCCGAACCAGTAGGACTCCTCCAGGTGCGGGTAGCCGGAGAGCACGAACTCGGAGATCCCGACGGAGTGGTAGGCCTCGATCAGGTCGGCGATCTCGGTGTAGGAGCCGACCAGCGCGGTCCCGGCACCACCGCGGACCAGCCCGACGCCCGCCCACAGGTTGGGGTAGACCTCGAGCCCGTCGCGCGAGCCCTGGTTGAGCTCCAGCATCCGCCTCTGACCCTCCGAGACGCTGCGGGAGAGCCCCGCCTGGACCCGCGCGATGTCCTCGTCCGAGATGTTCTCCAGCAGCCGGTCGGCCTCGGCCCACGCGGCAGACGAGGTCTCGCGGGCGATCGAGTGCAGCCGGATCCCGAAGCGGAGCTCGCGGCCGCGGTCGGCGGCCAGCTTCTGCACCTTCGCGATCTTCTCCGCGACCGCGGCCGGCGGCTCGCCCCAGGTCAGGTAGACGTCGGCGTAGTCGGCGGCGACGTCCAGAGCGGCAGGCGAGGAGCCGCCGAAGTAGACGTCGGGCACCGGCGTCGGCCGCTGCTCGAGGCGCGCGTTCTCGACGGAGAGGTGCTTGCCGGAGAAGGTCACGGTCTCCCCCGCCCACAGCCGGCGGACGATGTGCAGGAACTCCCCGCACCGCTCGTACCGCTCGTCCTTGGCCAGGAAGTCGCCGTACATCCGCTGCTCGTGGTCCTCACCTCCGGTGACGACGTTGAGGAGCAGCCGCTGCCCGGAAAGGTTCTGGAAGGTGCCCGCCATCTGCGCGGCCAGGTAGGGCGAGACCGAGTCGGGCCGGAAGGCGACCAGGAACTTCAGCCGTTCCGAGAGGGAGCTGAGCATCGCGGTCGTCACCCAAGCGTCCTCGCACCACGCGCCTGTCGGCGTCAGCGCCGCCTCGAAACCGAGCTGCTCGGCGCTGCGGGCGATCTGGCCGAGGTAGGGCACCGTCGCCGGACGGCCCGACGCCAGCGCGCTGACGCCGTGACCGCCGCCGATCACGTGACGGCCGTCGCCGCCGTTGGTCGGGAGGAACCAGTGGAACTTGAGGGTGCTCATCGGTGCTGCCTTTCGAGTGGGATGTAGGGATGTCAGATCTGGCCGTGGCGAGGTGGCGGGGTGCCGTCGACCGCCCACCGCCCGAGGTGCTGCACCTTCCAGGCGGCCGGGTCGTGGAGGGTGTGGGTGCGCGCGTTGCGCCAGTGGCGGTCGAGGTTGGTCGATGTCAGAGCCGCCCGGGCGCCAGAGACCTCGAGCAGCCGGCTGGTGACGTCGACCGACACCTTCGCGGTCGACGCGCGGGCAGCCGCCACGGCCAGGCTCGCCTCCGCGGCCGATGCCTCGGTGAGGTCCGCGTCGGCCGCGTCCACGCGTCGCGCCGACTCGGCGAGGAGCGCCTCGGCGCTGCGTACGGCCAGCTCCATCTCGCCGAAGGCCTGGACCACCAGCGGGTCCTGTGCGGCCGTCTCGACCCCCGCGAGCGCGACGGCGTCGGCGTAGGGGCGGGACTTCGTGCGTACGAACTCGGACGCCTCGTCCAGCGCGCGCCGGGCGATCCCGGCGTCGATGGCCGCGTGCAGCAGCTGGGCGAAGGCGCCGTAGGTCGTCGGTACGTCGAAGGTGACCGCGAACGGCGTCACCCACTCCTCGGCCACGGTGACGTCGGTCAGGCGCACCGTGCCGGATCCGGTCGTACGCTGCCCGACGGCGTCCCAGTCGTCGATGATCTCGACGCCGGGAGTCTCCGTGCGGACCCAGGCCACCTGCAGCGGCCCGTCGACGTCGCGCCGCGCGAGCACGGCGAGATAGTCGGCGAAGAGCGAGCCGGTGCAGTAGAACTTGTCGCCGTTCAGCAGCCACTCCCCCTCCTCCCGGGCAGGCGTGAGGGTCGTCCGGATGTCGCGCACGTGCTTGGTGCCGAACTCCGACTGCGCGTTGGCGACCAGTGCCCCGGCCCGCACCTCGCTGTAGATCCGCTGCTGCTGCTCGCGGGTGCCGTTCAGCCGGAGCTGGTTGAGGAAGACGAAGTGGCTGTGCGGGACCTGGCCGACGTTGGGATCACCCCACGAGACCAGCCGGAACACCTCCGCCACGGTCGTGGCCGGAAGCGCCGGACCGCCGAACTCGAGGGGGACGGTGAGCGCGCCGAGCCCGGCGGCGGCGTACGCCTTGACCTGGTCGTAGGGCAGCGCCCTGACCCGGTCGCGTCCGCCGTCGCCGAGCGCGAGCTCGTCGGCCAGCCGCCGCGCCATCAGCGGCGCGGTCTCGGCGTCGAGTCGGGCGATCTCCGTCGTGCTCAAGCCACGGGCTCCAGCTGCTGCGCCTCGAGCTCGCGCACGATCGGAAGGACGCGCTGACCGAAGTACTCCACGTCCTCGAGGTAGTGCAGGAAGCCGCCGAGGATCAGGTCGGCGCCGGCCCTCTTGAGCTCGACGATCCGCTCGGCGACCTGCTCGGGCGTGCCGATCAGTCCGGTCCGGAAGCCGTCGTTGTACTGCACCAGGTCCTCGAAGCTGGAGTCCTGCCACATCCCGGTCTTGTCGCCCGTCGACTGCCCGGCCTGCTTGACCGCGGAGCCGAAGCCCTCGACGGCCTCACGGTCGGCCTTGTCGATGATCTCCCGGAGGGTGTCGCGCGCCTCCTTCTCGGTGTCGCGGGCGACGATGAAGCCGTTGATCCCGAAGCGGACCCGACGTCCCAGCGGTCCGGCGACCGCGTTGACGTCGGCGATCTGCGCGGCGAGGCCCTCGGGGGTGTTGCCGTTGGCGAAGTACCAGTCCGAGACGCGGCCGGCCATCGCCTTGGCGTCGGAGGAGTTGCCGCCCTGGAAGATCTCCGGGTGCGGCCGGCCCTCGCTGGCCAGCGGCTTCGGCTTCAGATCGAAGTCGTGCAGCCGGTAGAAGTCGCCGTTGAGCTCGGCGGCCTCACTCGTCCAGATCTCGCGGAGGTAGCGGATGAACTCCTCCGAGCGGCGGTAGCGCTCGCCGTGCTCGAGCCACGGCTCGCCGAGCTGGGTGAACTCGTCCTTGAACCAGCCGCTGACCACGTTGACGGCCGCGCGGCCGCCGGAGAGGTGGTCGGCGGTGGCCAGGAACTTGGCGAGTACGCCGGGCTGCCACAGCCCCGGGTGGACGGCGGCGATCACCTTGAGCCGCTCGGTGGCCAGCAGCAGCGCGAGGGAGAACGAGGTGGACTCGTGCTGGTAGGCCGCACCGTAGGAGGCCATGTAGCGCACCTGGGACAGGGCGTACTCGAAGCCGTTGTTCTCGGCCAGCTGCGCGAGCTTCTTGTTGTAGTCGTAGCTCCAGTCGGTGCGCTGCTCGATCTTGCTCACCACCAGGCCGCCACTGACGTTGGGCACCCAGTAGGCGAACTTCAGGGGCTCGGTTGCCGGTGAAGTCATGCTGGTCTCCTTGGATCGCGAATGTCTACTAAACTTATCTGATTAAACAGGCGACGGGACCGGATCTTCCGATGTGGACCACCGGAAGACCCGATCCCGTGATAGGTGCCGCCTATCAGGCGGCGACGGGGCGAGAGGCCCTACTGATCACCGAAGGCGGCTCACGTGTACCAGGTCGGCGCGGGGATCTCGCCGAGCAGCGCGTAGCGGCCCACCTCGGCCCGCTTGTGCGCGACCGGGTCGTGCAGCGAGTGGGTGCGGATGTTGCGCCAGAAGATGTCCAGGCCGACCTTGTTGGAGGTCGCCCGGGCGCCGGTGAGGTCGTAGACCTTGGTGCCGATCTCCAGGCCGGCGTCGATCGCGACCTGCTTGGCCGCGGCGATCACGACCGCCGCCTCGCCGCGCTCCTGCTCGGTGACCTCGTCGGCGTGCGAGTTGATGGCCTCGATCAGGCCGGCCGCGCGCTCGGCCAGCGCCTGGGCCGCCCACAGCTTCGAGCTCAGGTCGCCGTACGTCTCCTGGATGTAGAACTCCTCGCTCCCCTTCTCCTTGACGTCTCCGGCGTAGGGCCAGGCACGCGTCGTGTCGCGGGTGTACGTCGCGGCGGTCGTCAGTGCGCCCTCCGCGATCCCGAGGTAGAAGTTGGTGAAGATGAGCTGGATGATCGGCACGTTGAGCGTGTTGTAGACCCGCGGGAGGAACTCGTACGTCCCGTCCCCCTGCTTCACATAGCCGGCCGCGGACTCCCAGGGGACGCGCACGCCGTTGATCTCGACGGCGCCGGACTCGGTGAGCCTCTGGCCGAGGTTGTCCCAGTCGCCGGCGAAGACGATGGCCTCCTGCTGGGTCGGGACGATCGCGAAGACATGCTTCTCGGTGCCTTCGATGACTCCCTCGAGAACGGTCAGGTCGGAGATCCGCCCGCCGGTCGAGAACGACTTGCGGCCGGTGAAGACGAGCTCGTCGCCCTCGACCCTGATCACCAGGTCGTCGTCGCGCGGGTTGACCGCGCCGCCGAAGAAGAAGTTGTTCTCGGTGTAGAGCTGCTCGACGGCGGCGATCTGCTCCGGGGTGCCGACCAGCCGCGCCGCCCAGGCCCACAGGTAGTGGTAGCCGAGCAGCTGCCCGATCGAGCCGTCGCCCGCGGCGACCGCCCGGACCACGCGCAGCGCGGTCGTCCAGTCCTGACCGGCACCGCCGTGCTCGGCGGGGCCGAGCAGGGTGACCAGGCCGCTCTCCTTGAGCAGGTTCACCTCGTACGTCGGTACCTGGTTGGCCCGGTCGCGGGCGACCGCGTCCACGGAGAGCCTGGTGGCCACCTCGCGGGCGCGGTCGACCCAGCCCTCCGGAGTCGTGGGTGCCGCGCCGAACTCCGCGGCGTTGCGTACAGCTTCGGTTGTCATCGCGCCCTCTCAGTCTTGCGTCGTGGATGTTTCTGTCTTTAATCGACCAAGTTACTTGAGAATGGACAGCGTGAGACAGGCTGGACGCCAGCGATCACCGATCACCCGCTCGGGATGACCGATCACCGACCGACGAGAGGACAGCGTGAGGATCGAGCAGCTGGAGTACATCGCAGCCGTGACCCAGTACGGCTCGCTGCGCCGCGCGAGCGAGCAGCTCCACATCTCCCAGCCCGCCCTGAGCGAGGCGATCACCAAGCTCGAGCGCGAGCTCGGTGTGACCCTGCTCGACCGGCGCCGCGCCGGGGCCCGGATCAGCCGCGAGGGCCAGGAGCTGCTGCACTCCATGTCCGACGTCCTGGAGGCCGTCGACCGCCTCCGCCTGGCCGCCGGCGACCAGAGCGCCGGGGTCAGCTCGGTGCGGGTCGGCACGGTCCACGCCGGCACCTCGACCGTGCTGCTACCGACGCTGCGGAGATTCGCCGACGAGCATCCGCGGACGAGCGTCGAGGTGCGCACCATGGTGCAGGAGGACATCTACCTCGCCCTCGCCGAGGGCACCATCGACATCGGCCTGGTCAACCTGCTCGACGGCGACGACCTACCGCCGACGGTCGAGGGCACCGTGCTTCTCCACGGACGGCCGATCGTGGTGCTGCCCGCGGGCCACCCGCTCACCTCCCGCGACGAGATCACCGTCGAGGAGCTCCGCGAGGAGCCGTTCGTCGGCATGCGCTCGGGCTACCTGATGTATCGCTTCGCCCACCGCGTCTTCGGCCGCGACCTCCCGCACCACTGGCACGCCACCGACGGCGCCGAGATGGGCAAGATGATGGTCGGCGAGGGCCTCGGACTGACCCTGCTGCCCGACTACAGCGTCGTCGGCGACCCGCGCGAGACGGGCGGGCACATCACCGTACGTCCCCTCGCCGGGGACCGCTCCCGGGTGACGATGGTCGCGGCGCGACGGCACAACGCACGTACGACCTCGGGGGCGCGCAGCCTCCTCGACCTGCTTGCCGAGACGGCTGCCCGATCTCAGCGCTCTCGGGCTCAGCCCTCGGCCGGCTCGTAGCTCTGCACGAACTCGGTGAGCCGGGCGAGCTGGTCGGGGTCGGTGGTCGGGATGACGCCGTGGCCGAGGTTGAAGATGTGACCCTTGGCTCGCCGCCCGGTCTCGATGATCTTCCCGGCCTGCTCGAGCATCACCTCGGTGGGCGCGAAGACGAGGGCGGGGTCGAGGTTGCCCTGGACACCGAAGTCGTCGCCGAGCTGGGTGATCGCCCAGTCCAGCGGCGTACGCCAGTCGACACCGACGACCTCGGCACCGGCGCTGCCCATCAGCGGAAGGAGCATGGCGGAGTTGACGCCGAAGTGGATCCGCGGGACACCGAGCTCGCCGATCCGGGTCATCACCTGGGTGGAGTAGGGCAGCACGTGGCGCTCGTAGTCGGCGGGCGTGCAGGCGCCGGCCCAGGAGTCGAAGAGCTGCACCGCGGAGGCACCCGCGCGGACCTGGACCTCCAGGAACGCGCCGGAGATCCCGGCGATCTTGCGCATCAGGGCGTCCCACACGTCGGGGGCGCCGAACATGAGCGCCTTGGTCTTGGCGTACTCCTTCGAGGGGCCGCCCTCGACCAGGTAGGAGGCCACGGTGAACGGGGCGCCGGCGAAGCCGATCAGCGGGGTGCCGCCGTTGATGCCGGCCAGCTCACCGGTCAGGTTCTGGACGGCCTCGGTGATGTAGGTGACGTGCTCCGGGGTCAGGTCCGGGATCGCCTCGACGTCGGCCAGCGTGCGCACCGGGTTCGCGATCACCGGGCCCACTCCGGGCTTGATGTCGAGGTCGACCCCGACCGCCTTCAGCGGCAGCACGATGTCGGAGAAGAAGATGGCCGCGTCGACCCCGTAGCGGCGTACGGGCTGCAGGGTGATCTCGGTGATCAGGTCGGCGTCCTGGCAGGACTCGAGCATGCCGATGCCCTCGCGGACCTTGAGATATTCAGGCAGCGACCGGCCGGCCTGGCGCATGAACCACACCGGCGTACGGCTCGGCTTCTGCCCTGCGAGTGCCTGCAGGAACGGGGAAGATGCGAGCGGGTCGGGGGTCTTCCCAGAGGTGTGTTCAGCGGCCACCTGGCAATGGTCCCATCCGGTGCGGCGTGTACGCACATCGCGAATCGCGCAGAAGACATACCCTGTTCACATGGTCGTCCGTGGAGAGTCGCGTCCCGCCGCGGGACCGGAGACCGGTCCTGCCGTGTTCCGGTCCGCCGCGGAAGGGATGCGCGCCGCGACCTTCAGACCCGAGGTGCTGGCCGAGGAGATGCCGGCGCCCCAGCGGATCGCTCCGTACGCCGCGGCGCTGTCCGCCGAGGTGACCGTCGACGACGTCGACGTGGCGACCGGACGCCTGATCCTGCTGCACGACCCCGACGGCAACGACGCCTGGGGCACGGTGCACGGACTGCCCGGCACCTTCCGGCTGGTGGCCTACGCACGGGCCGACATCGACGTCGAGCACATCAGCGACCCGCTGCTGGGTGAGGTCGGCTGGTCCTGGCTCCTGGACGCGCTCTCCGGTCACGGCGCTGAGCACGTCGCCGCCGCGGGCACCGTGACCCGCGTCGCCACCGAGTCCTACGGCGGGATGGCCGACGAGGACGGCACCGCGCAGATCGAGATCCGCGCCTCCTGGACGCCGGTGGGGACGGCCTCGGGCGACCTGGACCTGCGACCACACACCGAGGCATGGGGCGAACTGCTCTGCACGGCCGCGGGACTTCCTCCGGTGCCGGAGGGCGTCACCGTCATACCGAGCCGGCGAGGGCAGCGAGGCGCGTGATCTCAGACAACACCGAGGCCGAGACGGGGCCGGACACACCAGAAGATGCTGCTCCGGCGCCGCTGCTGACCCTGCGCGACGGGTTGCCTCCGGTGACCGACACCGACGAAGGCCTGGTGAAGGCCGCCGCGGCCATCGCCGCCGGCTCGGGTCCGGTCGGGATCGATGCCGAGCGTGCCTCCGGCTACCGCTACTCCAACCGCGCCTACCTGATCCAGCTGCGTCGCGAAGGCTCCGGGATCTGGCTGATCGACCCGATCGAGCTGTCCACGATGCAGCCGCTGGTCGACGCGCTCGAGGGCACCGAGTGGATCCTGCACGCCGCCACCCAGGACCTCCCCTGTCTCAGCGACCTCGGCCTGCACCCCTCCGCCCTGTTCGACACCGAGCTCGCGGGGCGGCTGCTGGGCTATCCGCGCGTCGGGCTCGGCACCCTGGTCGAGACGGTGCTGGGCTTCACCATGCTCAAGGAGCACTCCGCGGCCGACTGGTCGACCCGACCGCTGCCGGACGCCTGGCTGGAGTACGCCGCGCTCGACGTCGAGGTGCTCGTCGAGCTGCGCGACGCGCTGGCTGACGAGCTCGTCGCGCAGGGCAAGGAGGCCTGGGCCCGCCAGGAGTTCGACTGGCTTCGCGGATTCGAGGCGCCGGTGCGTACCGATGCCTGGCGGCGCACCTCCGGCATGCACCGCGTCCGCGGCCGCCGTGGCCTCGCCGCGGTGCGTGAGCTGTGGACCGAGCGCGACCGGATCGCGCAGCAGCGTGACGTCACCCCGAGCCGGATCATTCCCGACGCCGCGATCGTCGCCGCCGCGCAGGATCTCCCGCAGGACAAGGCCGCGCTGCTCGGTCTGAAGGGCTTCCACGGTCGTGGCGCCGAGCGCTACTCGACCTCCTGGGTGAAGGCGCTCAACCGCGCGGTCACGATGGACGAGGACGAACTCCCGGTGCGCTCGCCGCGCTCCGACGGTCCTCCCCCGCCGCGCGCGTGGGCCGACAAGGACCCCGTCGCCGCCCGCCGCCTCACGCTGGCGCGGGAGTCCGTCAACGCCCTCGCCGAGGCCCGCAACCTCCCCGCCGAGAACCTGCTCACCCCCGACTTCCTGCGCCGCGCCATGTGGACGCCCCCGAAGACCCGCGACCCCGGTGCCCTGCTCGACGGCATCATCGAGATCCTCTCCGGCTTCGGCGCCCGCGGCTGGCAGATCGCCCTCACCGCCCCGCTGCTCACCGACGCCGTCCTCCACGCCGAGACGAACTGAGCGAGGTCGAGCGGCGAGCTTGCTCGTCCGCTCGCGCCGAGCGAGGGAGTGACCGCGCGAAGCGCGGACATCGAGCTCTGAGCGAGCCTGCCGAGAGGTCAGGCCCGTCGGCCGAAGCGTCACGCGCGCTGGCCGAAGCGTCACGTAGGACGGCCGAGTCGGCATCGTCGTGACGGCTCGATTGACCTAGCCGACCTCTCGGCCGACGTACGTGCCGCCTCGGGCGACGGGGGTGACGCCTCGGCAGCTAGGAGCTGGGCGAGATGGAGGGCGACGGGGAGGCCGGCGGCGTCGGCTGGGGGAAGACGGTCTTGGAGAGCTCGTCGATCTGGACCGCGTAGTCCTCGACCTGCTCGGGCTCGGTGACCGCGAAGGAGCCTCGTACGGCGACGGCGGCGACCTTCTGGAGCTGCGCGAGCTGGGTGGCCTCGGGGAGGACCTGCATGTCGCGCACGGTGTCGGTGAAGATGCGGGCGTTCTTGGGGTTGCGCTCGGGCTGGGTGAAGACCGGGGCGTAGCCGACCTCGGAGTTGACCGGCACGAAGTGGCCGGTGCGGACCATCTTCACGACCGACTCGGTCGAGATGAGGTAGGTGAGGAAGTCGGCGGTGGCGTCGGGGTCGGCGGCCTCCGAGCCCATGCACAGGCCGGCGTAGTCGCCGGTGGTGCCGTTGCCACCTGGCATCGGCATCACGTCCCACTCCATCGCGTCGGTCGCCCGAAGGTCCGAGACCAGCGAACGGTCACCGACCAGCGCCACCAGGCGGCCCTGCTTGAAGGCCTGGAACGGAGTGCGGCCGTTGAGGTCCTTCGCGGTGGCCAGTACGTTGGGCTGGGTCATCGCCTCGACCAGGTCCTCGTAGGCCCCGGCCGAGTCCTCCAGCGCGGTGGACGTCGGAGCCAGCGGGTCGTCGAAGAGGGTCGCGCCGGCACCGGCGAGCCAGGGCATCAGCGCGGTGAGGTTCTGCTCGACGTAGGTGCCCCGGACACCCTTGTGGTGCTCGGCGGCGTAGGTCATCGCCGAGCTGAACTGCTCGAGGGTCCAGCCACGCAGGGAGCCGTCGGCCCGGACGCTGGGGGTGGGCAGGCCCTCCTCCTTCATGGCGTCGAAGTCGAGCAGCCCGGTGTTGACGTAGACGACCTGCGGCGAGACCGAGTAGGGCATGCACTCCAGGCGGCGTTCGACGGAGAAGTCCTCCATCGCCTCGCGGGAGTACTTGTCGCCGAAGTCGACGTTGCGGGCCTCGAGCAGGGTGTCGACGGGCTGGATCCGCTTGTCTTCGGCGAACATGGCGACGTCGGCGCGCGGGGTGAGCACCACGTCGACCTTCTCGCCGCTGTTGACCGCCGCGGTGAGCTGGTCGGCGGTCGGCCAGGACTTCACCTCGACGGTGACGTTGGGGACCTCTTGGGTGTATTCGGCGGCCAGCTGCTTGTAGGTGTCGACCAGCGTCTTGTGGCCGGAGACCCCGAAGACGAGCTTCACCTTGGTCGGCGCCTTCGTCGTGGTGCTCGGCGAGGGCTTCGAGGCCGGGTCACCACCACCGCAGGCGGCGAGGGACGCCGAGAGAACCGTCACCAGAAGCGCCGTTGCCAGCCGCGTGCGCCGCACCATTTCCTCCATCTCAACACCAGGACCGGGTCTGTGATGCAACCACAGACCCGGTTTACCAGCGATTCACTTTACGATACGTACCTGGACACTTCCTGAGAAGGCTGCTCCAGGACCGCCTCAGGCGAGGTGATCGCGTGCGGCCCTGATCACATCATCGAAGATTTCCTTGGCCAGCACATCGCCCTCACGGCGTACGTCTGCGGGATCCATCCGGATCAGCCGGTCCAGGCGCACCTCGGAGGGCCGCCCCTGGCGGTCCCAGCCGCCGGTGCCGACATCCATCCAGTGGCGCCCGTTGCGCGCCTCCTGCGCCTCGTCGCGGTCGTGGTCCTTGCTGGTCAGCATCAGACACAGGAGTACGCCGGCCTTCTGGCCGATCACGAGCACCGGCCGGTCCTTGCCCTGGGTCTCGTCGTCCTCGTAGGGAACCCAGCCCCACACGACCTCGCCCGGGTCGGCGTTGCCGTCACCGATCTCGGGCTCGTAGGAGATGGCGCCCTCGCGCGGTGCGGGCTGGGTGTCGGTCACTTCGGCTCCTCGGTCGGTGGCTGGCGTCATGGCCGCCCAGCCGAGGTGCACCGAAAAAGATGATGAACACGCCGGACCGGGAGCGCCTCACGGCGCAAGGCCGCTCGAAGCGGCTGAAGTTGGGACCCGGGGCTGCCGCAGCCCGACGTGTTCGGCACCAGTGTAACGGTGCCCCCAACCTCCTCCGCATCAAAGCGAACAGGAGGCTACAGCACCCCTGGCTTCGGGCTCCGCTTCAGCAGCACTCATCGCTTCGGGCTCCGCTTCAGCAGGAACTCAGATCAACCGCTGCTCGAGCTCCGCATGACCCGCCGCCTCGAGCTGCTCGGACAACTGCAGCATGTTGCGTACGTCCTTCGCGGCCGCGTCCGGGTCCAGGGCCGCCCGCCCGGCGGCGATGACGCGGGAGAACGCCGCGGCCCGGAGGAGCACCACGGCGAAGTCGCTGCCGGCGATGCCGCGCAGGACCTCGTCGACCATCGCCTTGAGCTCCTCAGGGCCGGGAGGCTCCGCGACACCGGCCACGACCTGCGCGACCTGGGCCTTCGCCCGGCCGGCGTCGAACTCGCGCGCGGCGCCGACCGGGTCGGCGTAGACCCAGCTGCGGAGGAGGTAGAGCCGCCACAGGCAGCCGGCCAGCGACTCCGCCGGCGAGCTCGACCAGACCTCAGCGATCGTCTCGATGCCCTCGGACTCGGCCAGATGGAGGATCCGCTCGGCGACCGCCGGGTCGTCGCTGTCCCGCGCCCCACGCACGAGCGCCGTCGCCGCCGCGTCGGCCGCCTCCTGCACCAGGGCAGGGTCGTCGCCCCCGAGGAGGGAGTCGAAGAAGCCGTCCCCGGGACGCATCGGCGAATGAAACTCTCTGGACATCGGATCGAGCGTAGCGGCCGCCGCCCGCATGTAACAGCCTTGCGGCTCTACCCCAGCAGCTTGCGGATCCGCGCGTCGGAGACCTTCTCGGCGGTGCCGAGATGCTGGGCCCAGAGCTGGACGCGGTACTCCTCGAGCATCCACCGCACCTGCCGCAGCCGCGGACCGGGCGGCCGGCCCTCGGCCAGCGCCTCGACCTGGTGCAGATAGGCGTCCTGGAGCGACGCGATCCGGTCGTGGGTCGTCCGGTCGGCGCGCAAGTCGGCGTCGAGCTTGCGGCGGCGTTCGACGATGGCCTTCAGATAGGTCGGATACCGCCTGATCTGCTGGGCACCCGCCTCCGCGACGAACCCACGATGCACCAGCCGCGCGAGCTGGTCCTTCATGTCGGTCAGCGCGGGGAGCTGGAACATGTCGGCCCGCCCGGAGAGCGCCTTGTCGGTCTCGCGATAGGCCTCGAGCGCCCGCATCACGTCGGCCAGGACCGCGCGGACGGCCGCGACCAGGTCGGCCGGGGTGCCGGCGGCGGCCAGGACGGCGGCGTACGCCTCCTGCGTCCGCGGCAGCGGACGGGCATCGACGAGCTGGCGAACCACGGCGGCGCGGCAGTCCTCGACGAGCTCGGCGGCGCTCGGGTAGGGGGACCCGGCCAGCGCGAGCTTCTCCATGGTGGAGAGCCCGTCGACGACCTGCTTGGTGACGTCGGGCAGCGCCAGGAGCAGCAGGCGTACGACGCCGAGACGATGACGCGCCTCGGCCTCCTCAGCGGATCCGGCGACGACGAGACCGACCGTCGTCCCCTCGTCGGAGAGGCACGGGAAGACCGTGACCTCATGACCGGCACGCTTCTCGGTAACCGTGGTGGCGATGTCACCGAAGACCCAGCTCGTCTCGCCGGTGCGAGTGTGACCGGCCGACGCCGCGACCTCGGCGATGGCCGCCTTGAACTCGCCCTCGAGCGGCGCCTTGAGCGCGTCGAGGTCCTTGCCCTTCGCGGTCTCCTTGCCGTCCTCGCCGACGACCCGGTAGGTCGGCCGCAGGTGCTCGGGCACCTTGGTCCAGTCCCAGGCCTCGCGAGGGATGTGTACGCCCGCGGTCGAGCGCGCCCAGCGCTCCAGCGCGGTCAGCAGCGGCTCCTCCCCCGGCGGCGTCTCCTTCAGGAAGGCGCGCGCCTTGTCGGGAGCAGGCACGAAGCTGACCCGCAGCGGCTTGGGAAGCGACCGGATCAGCGCGGTCACCAGCTCCTCGCGCAGCCCCGGCACCAGCCAGGAGAAGTCGTCGGCGCCGACGCGGTTGAGCGTGGCGACGGGTACGTCGATCGTCAGTCCGTCATCGGACGCGCCCGGCTCGAAGTGGTAGCTCAGCGAGAACGTGAGCGGCCCTGCGTCCCACTCGGCCGGGAAGTCGCTCTCGGTCACCTCCCCCGCGGCGTCGTTGGTGAGCATCGACAGCTCGAAGGTGAGCAAGTCGGGCGTCTCCCGCCGGGCCTGCTTCCACCACTGGTCGAAGTGGGCGCCGGAGACGATCGAGGCCGGCAGCCGGCGGTCGTAGAAGTCGAAGAGCGCGTGCTCGTCGACCACGATGTCGCGGCGCCTGGCGCGGTGCTCGAGCTCCTCGGCCTCCTCGACGAGCTTCGCGTTGTCGCGGAGGAAGCGGTGATTCGTACGCCACTCGCCGTAGACCAGGGCATGCCTGATGAAGAGCTCGCGCGAGAGCTCGGGATCGATCTTGCCGAAGGCGACGGGACGGTCGGCGACCAACGGCACCCCGTAGAGGGTCACCTTCTCCCGCGCCATCACCGAGGCTCGCTTCTGCGACCAGTGGGGCTCGGAGTAGGTGCGTTTGACCAGGTCGCGGCCGAGGCTCTCGGCCCACTCGGTCTTGATCGAGGCGTTCTGCCGGGCCCAGAGCCGGGAGGTCTCGACGAGCTCGGCGGACATCACGAACTGCGGGTTCTTCCGGTGCAGCGCCGACCCGGGGAAGATCGCGAACTTCGCGCCTCGGGCACCCTCGTACTCCCGCGGACCGGGCCGCCGCTTCTCCCGCGCTCGCGCCGCGTCGGCCTTCGAGTCCCGCACCTCGAGCGCACCGATGTGCGAGAGCAGCCCGGAGAGCAGCGCCTGATGGATCCCGTCGGCGTCGTAAGCCGCCCCCGCAGTATTCAGTCCAGTCTCGCCCGCGTCCTCGCCGGCTTCGATGACGTCGCGGTGTCCCTTGCCGAGGTCGATCTTCATCTCCCGGCACACCTGACGCAGCTGAGACTCCAGGTCCTGCCACTCCCGGACGCGTACGTAGTGCAGGAACTCCCGCTTGCACAGCCGCCGGAACGCGCTGGAGGAGAGCTCGTGCTGCTGCTGCTTGAGGTAGCGCCACAGGTTGAGCCAGGTGAGGAAGTCGGAGGTCTCGTCCTTGAACCGCGCGTGCAGCTGGTCGGCCTGCGCCTGTTCCTTGGGATGGTCCTGCCCCGGCCGCTCGCGCGGGTCCTGGAGCGAGAGCGCGGCGGCGACGACGATGACGTCGCGTACGCACCCGAGCCGCTCGGCCTCGAGCACCATCCGGGCCAGCCGCGGGTCGATGGGCAGCCTGGCCAGCCGGCGGCCCAGCTTGGTCAGCCGCTGCCCCCGCATCGCGCCGAGCTCCTCGAGAAGCTGTACGCCGGCGGTGATGTTGCGCCGGTCCGGCGCCTCCACGAACGGGAACCGGGCGATGTCCCCCAGCCCGAGGGAGGCCATCTGCAGGATGACCGAGGCCAGGTTGGTGCGCAGGATCTCCGGGTCGGTGAACTCCGGCCGTCCGAGATAGTCCTCCTCGGAGAAGAGCCGGATCGCGATGCCCGCCTCGACCCGCCCCGTACGTCCCGACCGCTGGTTGGCCGAGGCCTGCGAGATCGGCTCGATAGGGAGCCGCTGCACCTTGGTGCGGGCGGAGTAGCGCGAGATCCGGGCGACACCGGTGTCGACGACGTACTTGATCCCGGGGACCGTCAGCGAGGTCTCGGCGACGTTGGTGGCGAGCACGATCCGGCGGCCGGTGTGGGGCGAGAAGACGCGATGCTGGTCGGCGGCGGACAACCGCGAGAACAGCGGGATGATCTCGACGAGACCAGTCCCGGAGCGCCCTTTGTTCAGCCCGAGCGCATCCGACAACGCGTCGGCGGCATCCCGGATCTCCCGCTCCCCCGGCAGGAAGACGAGGACGTCACCCGGGCCTTCGGCCGAGAGCTCCTTGACCGCGTCGACGATGGCCTCGGTCTGGTCGCGGACGACGACCTCGCCCTCTTCGTCCTCCTCGGAGAGCTCCATCAGCGGCCGGTAGCGGACCTCGACCGGATAGGTGCGGCCGGAGACCTCGATGATCGGCGCCGGATCCCCGGTTCGCGGGTCGGCGAAGTGAGCGGCGAACCGCTCCGGGTCGATCGTCGCGGAGGTGATGATCAGCTTCAGGTCGGGTCGCCGCGGCAGCAGCCGGCGCAGGTAGCCCAGCAGGAAGTCGATGTTCAGCGACCGCTCGTGGGCCTCGTCGATGATGATCGTGTCGTAGCGGCGCAGGTCGCGGTCGCGCTGCAGCTCGGCGAGCAGGATGCCGTCGGTCATCAGCTTGATCCGGGAGGCGGCCGAGGACTTGTCCATGAACCGCACCTGGTAGCCGACCAGGTCGCCGAGCGAGGTGCCGAGCTCGGAGGCGATCCGCTCGGCCACCGACCGGGCCGCGATCCGGCGCGGCTGGGTGTGCCCGATCAGCCCGGCGGACCCGCGCCCGAGCTCCAGGCAGATCTTCGGCAGCTGGGTCGTCTTTCCCGACCCGGTCTCACCGGCGACGATCACGACCTGGTGGTCACGGATGGCCGCGGCGATGTCCTCGCGGCGTTGGGTGACCGGGAGCTCGGCAGGGTAGGTGATCGCGACGGAGGTGGCGGCGGGCTGGTCGGACTCGGACATGAGGTCACCCATTCTCCCCCGGCGTACCCCTCGACCGCACATCGGTTTCTCGCAGAGCCCGGCCCGCCGGATGGCGGGGGCAGCCGATGTGATTCCCGCCACAGGCCGGGTACCGTGACCGGCGGCGCCGGGAGGAGGCTGGATCCACCCCCGTTCACCGAAGGAGCACCCCCCATGACCGAGCAGACCGCCGACCAGATCTTCCCCGACACCCCCGTCCGACCGCCGTTCGATCCCGAGCTCGTGCCGGTCCTCGAGGCGGTACGCCAGGGCATCCCGCCCTTCTCGGCGGAGATCCTCCCGCTGATACGGCAGCAGAGCGCCGACGGGTTCCCCGGCATGGAGCCGGCGGATCTGACCGTCGGCGGCGCGGTCAGGGTCGACGAGCGGCAGGTTCCCGGCCCGGAGGGCGCCCCCGACATCACGCTGCTGATCCTGAGCCCGACCGTCGACGGGCCGCCGCGCCCGGTGATCTACCACATCCACGGCGGCGGCATGGTGATCGGAAATCGGGTGTTCGGCGTGGAGGCCTTCCTCCCGCACGTCGCAGACGGCACCGCCGTGGTCGTGTCGGTGGAGTACCGCCTCGCCCCGGAGCATCCCGACCCCGCGCCCGTGGAGGACTGCTACGCCGGCCTGGTCTGGACCGCGAAGAACGCCGCCGAGCTCGGCATCGACCCCGAGCACCTCATGATCGCGGGAGCCAGCGCCGGCGGCGGCCTCGCCGCGGGCACGGCGCTGCTCGCCCGCGACCGGTCCTTCCCGAAGCTGAGCCACCAGATCCTCATCTGCCCGATGCTCGACGACCGCTTCGAGACCCACAGCAGCCGGATGCTCGACGACGAGGGAGTCTGGGACCGCGAGGCCAACCTGTTCGGCTGGACGGCACTGCTCGGCGAACGCCGGGGTGGCCCCGACGTCTCCCCGTACGCAGCGCCCGCGCGCGCCGAGGATCTCACCAACCTCCCTCGCACATACATCGACACGGGCGCGGCGGAGACGTTCCGCGACGAGACGCTGGCCTATGCGCGCCGGCTCTCGGAGGCCGGCGTCAGCGTCGACCTCCACATGTGGGGCGGCGGGTTCCACGGGTTCGACATGATGGCCGGGCACGCCGCGGTCTCCCGTGCCTCGATCGCGACCCGTGACGAGTTCATCCGCAGGGCACTCGAGGCCTGATCCCCTGGCCCGCTCGCGTCCCGTGGGCGATAGTGGCGGGGGAGGTTCCAGGTGCGAGATCTGATCGGCAAGCTCGAGGTGGTCGACGACGACACGGCCAGTGCGCTGCGCGTCATCGACCACTTCGACCGGCTCGTGGACGAGCGGACGTCGACGGCCGCGGTCGTGCGCGCCGCGGCGGCGCTGGCCGGCTCCCCCGCGGGCCTCCACGACGCCGCGCGCGGCCTCGTCAAGCGGTTCGCGGCCGACGGCCGCGCGTTGACCGGCGAGGCCGAGGGCGGCTGGCGCCACGAGCCGATCCCCGGGCAGCCCGGCTCCTGGCTCTGGCTCGAGCGCACCGGAAACGACGGCCCGCTCGACGCGCTCATCCTCGAGCGCGCCGCCCGCGCCCTGCAGGCGCTCAGCACGGGCTTGTCCGATCCCTCGACGAGCGGGCTGGTCAGGATCGCGTGCGACCCCGATGCGACCGACGCCGACCGGCGAGACGCGGTCGCCCGGCTCGGCCTGAGCGGCCCGGTCACGGTCGTGCTGAGCACCTCGGCCCACCTGCGAGCGACGCTGATCAGCACGGTCGGCGCCCTGGTGGTCGCGCTGCTTCCCGGCACGCCCACCATCCCGGAGGGCGTCCGCGCGGGCGCCGCCGTCGCCCCCGACCCGCTGCAGCTTCCGACCGCGCTGGAGCAGGCACGTACGGCCCTCCGGCTGGCCGCCGACGTCGGCGGCCTCGCGCCCGCGATGGTCCGCTACGACGACCTCGGGGCACTTGCCGTCATCGCCGAGCGGATCAGCGCCGACGAGGCGGCGGGGGTGGGTGACGTACGACGTCTGGATGAGCTGCTCGCCGGGCACCCGTGGGTCGTGGACACGCTCCACGCGGTGCTCGACCAGCCGAGTCTGAGGCAGTCGGCCGCGATGCTCCATGTGCACCATTCGACGCTGCAGGAGCGGCTGACCTGGCTGAGTGGTCAGCTCGGCTACGCGCCCACCAAGGGGCGTGGCCGGCAACGCGCGGCGGTCACGCTGCTGCTGTGGCGTGTGGCCCACGGCACCGAACAGCAGGTCGCGGGCGATCCGCACTAGGCGGGTCTTGGTCCGGGCACCTAGATTATGTCCCCATGACCGGGGAGCCGAGCGAGACCGAGGTCCAGGATGCGCTGCGTGCGCTCCGAGGAGAGGACGACACCCTCAACGAGCGGTCGGTGCAGACCGCTCTCGACCTCCATCGGCTGCGCGACGCGCTGACCCGGTTCGGCGACGACGAGCCGTCCGGCGACACCAAACCGGCGCGTGACAGGTTCCGACTCTGACTCGAAATCGGCCAATGGGTGGGACGCCGAGTTACGTAGGGGATTTCAAGAGGGTTACCGTTGCTGATCGTGACCGAATCTCTAACAGTGCGTGACAACCGCACCGGGGTGGAGTACGACATCCCGATCACCGACGGCACCATCCGCGCCGCCGACCTGGGGAAGATCAAGGCCGCTGACCCGGCCACCCACGAAGAAGGTCCTGGCCTGGCCGTCTATGACCCCGGCTTCGTCAACACCGCTTCCTGCCGATCTTCCGTCACCTATATCGACGGTGACAAGGGCGTGCTCGAGTATCGGGGCTATCCCATCGAGCAGCTCGCCGAGAAGTCGAGCTTCCTGGAGGTCTCCTATCTCCTGGTCCACGGCGCGCTGCCGACCAAGGAGGAGTACGACGCGTGGGTGCACGAGATCACCTTCCACACGTTCGTGCACGAGAACATCAAGGAGTTCATGCAGGGCTTCCGCTATGACGCCCACCCGATGGGCATGCTCATGGCGTCGGTCGGTGCGATGTCGACGTTCTACCCGGACGCCGCGAACATCTCCGACCCCGACAACCGTCGCCTGCAGATCATCCGACTGATCGCCAAGATGCCGACCCTGGGCGCGTGGGCGTTCCGGCACGCGCAGGGCAAGCCGTACGTCTACCCGGACAACGACCTGTCCTACACCGGCAACTTCCTCTCGATGCTCTTCAAGATGAGCGAGAGCAAGTACGCCTCGGACGATCGCATCGAGAAGGCGCTCGACACGCTCTTCATCCTGCACGCCGACCACGAGCAGAACGCCTCGGCCAACGCCGTCCGCAGCGTGGGCTCGACCCAGGTCGACCCCTACTCCTCGGTGGCCGCCGGCGTCGGCGCCCTCTTCGGCCCGCTCCACGGCGGCGCCAACGAGGCCGTGCTCCGGATGCTGCGCCGCATCGGCAAGGTGGAGAACATCCCCGCCTTCATCGAGGGCGTCAAGGCCGGCAACGAGCGGCTGATGGGCTTCGGCCACCGGGTCTACAAGAACTACGACCCGCGCGCGACGATCATCAAGCAGCAGGCGCTCAACGTCTTCGAGGTCACGGGCACCAACCCGCTGCTCAACATCGCGATGGAGCTGGAGAAGATCGCGCTCGAGGACGAGTACTTCGTCAAGCGCAAGCTCTACCCGAACGTCGACTTCTACTCCGGCCTGATCTACGAGGCCCTGGAGTTCCCGCCGGAGATGTTCACCGTGCTGTTCGCCATCGGGCGTACGCCGGGCTGGCTCTCCCAGTGGCTGGAGCTCGTCCAGGACAAGGAGCAGAAGATCGCCCGTCCGAAGCAGATCTACACCGGCGAGCGCGGACTCACCTTCGTCCCGCGCGACGTTCGCTGGGCGTGACGGTCCCCGGCACGCAGACCCCGTCCACCCCCGTGGTGGATGGGGTCGTCTGGGATTTCGGGAACGTCCTCATCCGCTGGGACCCGCTCCCGGCGATCGCGGCCGGAGTCGGGGACGCCGACGCCCGCAGGTTCATGGAGTCCTTCGACTTCGGGTCGTGGAACCACGTCCAGGACGCCGGCCGCACCTGGGCCCAGGCGCTCACGGTGCTCGAGGAGGCGGCGCCCGAGTGGCTCGCGGCCGGAGCGGCGTACGTCGACAACTTCCCGCTCTCCCTGCTGGGCCCGGTCCCCGGCACCCATGAGATGGTCCGCGAGCTCGCCGCGGCCGGCTTCCCCCAACTCGGACTGACCAACTGGTCGGCCGAGCTCTATCCGCATGCTCCGGCGACGTACGACGTGATCGAGCTGCTCGGCGACGTCGTCGTCTCCGGTGAGGTGCGGCTGGCCAAGCCCGATCCGGCGATCTACCGGCTCGTCGCCGAGCGCGCCGGGATGCCGTTGGACCGGCTGGTGTTCATCGACGACAGCGTCGCCAACGTGGCCGCCGCCGCGGCGCTGGGCATGCACGCGATCCAGTTCACCGGGGCCGAGCAGCTCCGCAAGGACCTGGTCGCGCTCGGCCTCCCGCTCTAGACCTGCTCGGGCGCCCGCTCGAGACGACGTACGCCCGCGAAGGAGATCGACATCAGGGCGGTGCCGGAGATCACCGCGGCGACCACGAACAGCCAGGTGTCGAAGCCCACCGCGACGGCGACCGGGCCGACGAGTGCGAGGCCGACGGGGCGGGCGATGAACGAGCCGACGATGTCGAAGGAGTAGACCCGGGAGAGCTTTTCCTCGGGGATCTCCTGCTGGATCGCGATCTGCCAGAAGATGTCGAAGACCTGCAACCCGAACCCGTGCAGGAACGCGCCGAGAACGATCGGCCACAACGTGTCCGAGAGGGCCATCGAGATCGGGAAGAGGCCGGTCATCGCGAGGAAGAGCACGCCGACGGAGAGCAGCCGGCGCGGGCGGAACCTCAGGCAGAACAGGCCGCCGACGAAGAAGCCGGCCATCAGGGCAGCGAGCGCGAAGCCCCAGGACGCGCGGCCGATGCCCTCGCCGACCACGATCGGGCCGAGCACGCTGTGCGCCCCCGACCAGAACAGGTGGTAGAGCAGCGCCTGCAGGATGAGGAACCACAGCCACGAGTGCCGCATCACCTCGCGGAATCCCTCGGCGAGATCGCCGAGCATCGACGCCTTGTGGGGCGGGCGCTCGTGGGGCACCCTCATGCCGGCGTAGGCGACGGCGGCGACGACGAAGGTGAGCGCGTCGACGGTGATCGCCCAGCCGGAGCCGACCGCCGCGACGAGGACGCCGCCGAGGGCGTAGCCGATGGTCGACGCGGTGGTCTGGAGGAGCGACCGGAGCGAGACGGCGGCACCCAGGTCCTCGGCGGGCACGACCATCTTGGTCATCGCCATCGCCGAGGGCTGGTTGAGCGCCGCGACGATGCCCGCGAGACCGCCCATCACCGCGATCGACGGGATCGTCGCGATCCCGAGGATCACCGTCGCGGCCAGCGCGCCGGCCACGACGGCGCTGATCGCCGCCGTGCCCTCCATCATCACCTTGCGCGAGACCCGGTCGCCGAGCACTCCCCCGGCCAGCGTGGTCGCCACCTGGCAGGCCGCGAACACCGCCTCTACCAGGCCGAGCTGGACCGCCGAGCCGCCCAGGTCGAGCACCGCGAACGCCAGCGCGACCGGGGTGATCGCGTTGCCCAGCGACGATGCCGCCGTCCCGGTCACGAGCCGGCGGAAGTTGCGATGCCTCAACGGTGAACGGCGCTCGGTCGGCGGTTCGGTCGGTGGCTCGGTCGTGACGGTCATATCCTCAAGTTACTTCGCTGGCGAACTATTCGCCAGCGAATTATCAGCCGGCGAAAGGTAGGATCGGATCATGCCCGAGTTGCGACCCTCTGAGACGTCCGGCGACGACCTCACGGAGGACGGTGCCGACCGTCACGTCGCGCGGTGGCGCGACCACTGGCTCGACATCGACTTCGACGACGAGATCGAGGCGATCACGGTACGGATCGGGTCCATCTCGAAGTTCTTCAACGATGCTCGCGCGGCGGCGGCCAGCGAGGTCGGTCTGGCCGACTTCGAGTACAAGACGCTCCACATGCTGATGATCCGCGACACCCCCGGGCACGCCTCGCCCACGGCCCTCGCGAAGGATCTCGACATCAGTCCGGCCGGGATGACCGGCCGGCTGGACAGCATGGAGAAGGCCGGGTGGTTGCGGCGTACGGCATCGGTCGAGGACCGCCGCAAGATCAGCGTCGAGGCGACCAAGGCCGGGATCGAGATCTGGCGACGGGCGATGGACCTGCGCGGCGAGGCCGAGACCAAGCTGCTGGAGACGCTGACCCCGGAGCGGCGTACGGAGCTGGCGGCGCTGCTCAAGCAGGTGACCCTGCGGATCGAGGCCGAATAGGGCTGCGCGGATCTGCGTACGCCACGGTCGCCGGTGAGCGGATCCGCTCACGCCGCTCCAGGAACAGCCTGGAGGCATGACCACCACACCTGAGACCAGACCCTTCCGCTTCGGCGTCGTCGCGGCTCAGGCGCCCACGGGCGCCGCCTGGAGCGACCTCGCCCGCCGCGTCGAGAGCGCGGGCTACGACACGCTCGTCATGCCGGACAACGTGTCCTTCGGCCATGCCGTCTTCCCCGCTCTGGCGGCCGCCGCGGCGGTGACCACGAGGCTCCGGGTGGGGACGTACGTCCTGGCCAACGACTTCCGCCACCCTGTCCAGGTCGCCAAGGAGTCGGCGACGCTCTCCGTGCTCTCGGGCGGCCGCTTCGAGCTGGGCCTCGGCGCCGGTCGCCCCGACTCGGGCCGGGAGAACGCGATGCTGGGGCTGGACTTCGACCGGCCAGGCGTACGCGTCGACCGGCTCGTCGAGTCGATCGGCGTGATCAAGCGGCTCCTGGCCGGCGAGACCGTCACCGTCGACGGACCCCAACACCGGGCGGTCGAGGCGTCGGTGCTCCCCTACGGGACCGAACCCCAGCAGGTGCCGATCCTGGTCGCCGGCGGCGGTCCGCGGATGCTGCGGGTCGCGGGCGAGCATGCCGACGTCGCCGCTCTCGGGATCCCCTTCGACGCCGAGGAGTCGGCCGTGCGCGCGGCCGTCGATCACGTACGCTCCGCCGACCGCCCCGATGGCGGCCCGGTCGAGCTCAACATGAACCTGATGGCCGTAGGCGACGCCGTTCCGCGCTATTTGGCAGGACGGCTCGACCCCGCCGCGCTCGCCGCGAAGGGCGCCGTCGGGGTCGTCAGCGGTTCTCCCGCCGAGATGGCCGACCAGCTCCGCGAGCGCCGGGAACGGCTGGGCATCTCCTACCTTCTGATCGGCGACGAGCTCATGGAGGCGTTCGCGCCGGTCGTCGGCCTCCTCGCCGGGTCCTGAGGCATCTCTTCGAGACCGCATAGCCCCGTCTCAGCCGGTTCACAGGGACGCTGGCCACACTCGAAGACATGACCGAACTCCCTCCGCAACAGCCGAGTGGGACTCCGCCGCAGTGGACTCCCCCGGCCCCGTCCGGCTCCACTCAGCCTCCCGCCGGCCCGTTCGCGCCCCCGCCGGCGCAGACCTCCGTCATGCCCGCAGTGCCCGGCGCGCTTGGTGCGCCCGGCGCACCCGGTGCCCCCAACAAGAAGCGTGCCGGCCGCACCGGGCTCGTCGCCGCGGTCCTCGCGGGTGCCCTGGTCGCCGGTGGCGCCGCGGGCGTCGGCGGCGCGGCGGTCTACGGCGCCCTCAACGATGACGGCATCGGCGGCGGGGCGAACACCCCGGCCACCTCGCAGGTCGTCGACGCGAAGGCCCCCGAAGGCAGCATCGAGAAGGTCTCGGCCAAGGTGCTCCCCTCCGTCGTGAAGATCGAGGTCACCTCCCAGCAGGGCTCCGGCTCGGGCTCCGGGGTCGTCATCTCCTCCGACGGCACGATCCTGACCAACAACCACGTGGTCGAGCTCGCGGCCAACGGTGGCACGGTGACCGTCGACTTCAACGACGGTACGTCGGCCTCCGCCGAGGTCCTCGGGACCGACCCGCTCACCGACACCGCCGTGATCAAGGCGAGCGGCGTCTCCGGCCTGACACCGATCACGATCGGCAAGTCCTCCAACCTCACCGTCGGCCAGAGCGTCGTGGCGATCGGCTCCCCGTTCGGCCTCGACTCGACGGTGACCACCGGCATCGTCAGCGCACTCGACCGCCCGGTCAACGTCGGCGTCGACCAGAGCGGCGCCGCGACCGTCTACCCCGCGGTGCAGACCGACGCGGCGATCAACCCGGGCAACTCCGGCGGCGCGCTCGTCGACCTCAACGGCAACCTCGTCGGCATCAACGCCTCGATCCGCTCCAACTCGGGTGCGAACGGCGAGGACGCCGGCTCGATCGGCATCGGGTTCGCCATCCCGATCGACGAGATCAATCCGATCGTCGAG
The DNA here is from genome assembly GCF_045207335.1 of Nocardioides sp. NBC_00850. Taxonomy (NCBI): domain Bacteria; kingdom Bacillati; phylum Actinomycetota; class Actinomycetes; order Propionibacteriales; family Nocardioidaceae; genus Nocardioides; species Nocardioides sp. NBC_00850. The sequence goes on along the minus strand of NZ_CP108845.1, from coordinate 1,883,150 downwards.
CAGCTCGAGAAGGGCGAGAAGGCCACCCACGCCCAGTTCGGCATCTCGGTCTCGGACGCCCCGCAGGCCCAGAACGGCAAGACCTCAGTCACCGGGGCCCAGGTCCAGGAGGTCAGCGACGGCAGCACCGCCCAGAAGGCGGGCCTCGAGAAGGGCGACATCATCACCAAGGTCGACGACCACGTCATCACCGGATCGGACTCCCTGGTGGCGACCGTCCGCTCCTACCGCCCGGACGACAAGGTCGACGTCACCTACTCACGCAACGGCGAGCAGCAGACCGCGAAGGTCACCCTGGACTCCGACGCCTCCTGATCTCCCCGCACGACGCTGGGGCCCGCAGGGCCTCAGCGTCGCGGGGTGCCAACATCCGAGCGCCTCATGCCCGTCACTGACTGGGGATGAGGCGCTCTCGCGTTCAGGAGACCTGCTTCTGGATGCTGCACAGCCACTCGACCGGCTCGAAGCCCATGGCCTCGTTGACCTGGATCATGTGGGCGTTGACCTCGGCGTTGTACGTCGCCAGGGTCGGCACCTCCGGCCGCTCGGCCTGGAGCAGCCTCAGGTTGGCGACCTTGACCGCCAGCCCGAGCCGGTGGCCCCGGTGAGCCCCCTCGACCAGAGTGCCCCACTGATAGCTGTTGCCGTCCAGGCTCGAGTAGCCGATCACCGTGTAGGCCACCACCCGGCCATCGACGTCCAGCGCCACCGAGTGATAGAGGGTCCGCTTCTGCGCCGCGACCAGCTCCTCGGTCTCGCGCACCTTCGCCACGTCGGGCTCGAGCGCCTCGATGTCCAGGTCTCCGGTCGGCGCCTCGGTCTCCAGGCTGGCGTCGAGCACCGCCCAGCTCTCCACGATGTCGTCGGGCACCCGGCCGACCCAGGACCGCAGCGTGTAGTCGCCGTGCTTCTCGGCGGCCTCCGCCGCCAGCCGGTCGAGGACGTGGTCCGGCACCGGGAGCCGCAGCAGGCGGCGTACCTCGACCAGGGCGGGCGCATAGCCCCGCGCGATGCCGAAGTCCCGCCCCGGGGATCCCTCACCGCCGGACCCGAGCGACCAGGGCCACCAGATCTCACCCGTGAACGACGTACGCCCCTGCGCGCGGGCCTCCGCCTCGACATGGTCGAGCAGACCGGTGCCGTGGCCCTGCCTGCGGTGGTCCGGCAGCACCGCCACCACCAAGGTCGCCCGGTGGAGGTTGTCGAGCAGCGGCATGGCCATCCAGGCAGCAGCGACCGCCTCCCCACCGACACGACCGACGTACGCCCTGCGGTCGGTCTTCCCGGTCTGCTGCTGCAGCTCGACGCGCTGCTCCTCACGCGCCCACAGATCCGCGTCGGGGCCGCGTACGTCGAGCCACGACGCGGTCATCACGTCGTACCACGCATCGAAGGCGTCGTCGTCGAACGGGTCGACGCGCTCGATCACCAGCTCACTCATCGGGACCTCTCCACTCTCGTCTCGTCCCAGACCGGCTCCGGGGACTCGTAGACATCACCGTTGGCGCCGTAGACCAGGAAGCGGTCGAAGCCACGGGCGAACCAGCGGTCGTGCGTGACCGCGACGACGGTGCCCTCGAACGACTCCAGCCCGGCTTCGAGGGCCTCGGCGGACTGGACGTCGAGGTTGTCGGTCGGCTCGTCGAGCAGCAACAGGGTGGCGCCGCTCAGCTCGAGCAGAAGGATCTGGAAGCGCGCCTGCTGCCCGCCCGAGAGCGAGTCGAAGGCCTGCTCCGCGGCGTGCGCGAGCTCGTAGCGGTCGAGCACCCGCGAGGCGGCCTCACGCCCCATCCCCGCGCGCCCCCGCCCGTCAGGCGTGGCCTCACCGCGGTGCAGGATGTCGAGCAACGTACGTCCCACCAACTCCGGATGGGCATGGGTCTGCACGAACCAGCCCGGCCGCACGCGGGCGCCGAGCTTGGCCTTCCCACGGTGGCGGACCGGCTCGATGGGAGTGTCCTCGACCGGGCGGTGCTCCACGTCCGGGTCGGTGCCGCCGCGGGCGAGCAGCCGCAGAAAGTGGGACTTACCTGAGCCGTTGGAGCCGAGCACAGCAACCCGCTCGCCGTACCAGACCTCCAGGTCGAACGGGCTCATCAGCCCGGTGAGCTCGAGCGCCTCGCAGACCACCGCCCGCTTGCCGGTGCGCCCGCCGCGCAGCCGCATCTGCACCGCCTGCTCTCGTGGCTGCTCGACGGGCGGCCCGGCCTCCTCGAACTTCCGGAGCCGGGTCTGGGCCGCCTTGTACTGGCTGGACATCCCGTCGTTGTACTCCGACTTGACCTTCAGCCGCAGGACCAGCGCCTTGATCTTGGCGTGCTCCTCGTCCCAGCGACGGCGCAGCTCTTCGAACCGTAGGAACCGGTCTTTGCGGGCCTCGTGGTAGGAGGCGAACCCACCAGGATGCGTCCACGTGCTGTTGCCGGCGCCGGATGCGCCGAGCTCGACCGTGACCACCCTGGTCGCGGTGTTGTCCAGCAGCTCACGGTCGTGACTGACGTAGAGGATCGTCTTCGGGGACTCCCGGATACGCTGCTCCAGCCAGATCTTGCCTGGCACGTCGAGGAAGTTGTCCGGCTCGTCGAGCAACAGCACCTCGTCGGGGCCGCGCAGCAGATATTCGAGCACCAGCCGCTTCTGCTCGCCGCCGGACAGGGTGTCCAGGGAGCGGTAGCGGGCGCGGTCGTAGGGCACGCCGAGCCCGGCCATGGTGCACACGTCCCAGACGACCTCGATGTCGTAGCCGCCGGCGTCGGCGTACTCGGCCAGCGCGGTCGCGTAGCGCATCTGCAGCCGCTCGTCCTCCGACGACATCAGCTCCAGCTCGCACGCATCCACGGCGGCAGTCGCCTCGCGCACCCGCGCGGGCGCCACCGAGAGCAGCAGCTCGCCGACGGTCGAGGAGCCCTTGCCGACCATCTGCCGCATCACCCCGAGGCCGCCCGAGCGCACGACGGATCCCGCCGTCGGGGTCAGCTCACCGGTGACGATCCGCAGCAGCGTCGTCTTCCCGGCGCCGTTTGCGCCGACCAGAGCGACCTTCGCGCCCTCACCCACCCGGAAGGAGACGTCGTCGAGCAGCACTCGTCCGTCAGGCAGCTGGAATCTCACTCCAGCAACGTCCACATGTCCCACAGCCGTCCAGTCTGGCACCCGTGTCGAATGGTTATTCCGCATTCGGATTCGCGAAGCGGTCCCATCAGTAGAACGTGACGCTCGACACATTTTGGCTATTAGCGATATGACTGTCGCCATGCCTCCGCTCGACAGCCAGATCGCTGACCTGCTCACCCTCTTCGCGAAGGGCCAGCCCCTGGAGTCCTTCGACCCGCCGACGGCACGAGCGCTCTACCGTGCGTTGGGCGAGGGCATCCCACTTCCACCAGTCGGATCGGTGGAGAGCTCGGTGATCCCAGGACCGGCCGGCGACCTGGACGTACGCATCTACCGGCCCACGACGCAGGGGCCGCTGCCCACGATCGTGATGTTCCACGGCGGCGGCTGGGTGGTCGGCGACCTCGACACCCACGAGGACCAGGCCCGCAACCTCGCCACCATCTGCGACGCCGTGGTCGTCGCGGTCGACTACCGGCTCGCTCCCGAGCACCCTTTCCCCGCCGCCTACCACGACGCGGTGGCCGCCGCCCGCTGCGTCAGCGACAACGCCGCGACGCTCGGCGGTGACGGCCGGGTCGCAGTAGCCGGCGACAGCGCCGGCGGCAACCTGTCGGCCGTGGTCGCCCAGGCCTTCCGCGACGAGGGACGCGAGCTCGCCGGCCAGCTGCTGATCTACCCGGGGACCGACATGACGAGCGGCTACCCGTCCTACGCAGAGAACGGCCACGGCTACTTCCTCGAGCTGCCGACGATGAAGTGGTTCTCCGACCACTACGTGGGCGACGCCGATCGCGCCGACCCGCGGCTGAGCCCGATCAAGGGCAACCTGGAGGGCCTGGCACCGGCGGTCGTGGTGACCGCGGAGTTCGACCCGCTGCGCGACGAGGGCATCGCGTACGCCAAGGCGCTGGAGAGCTCGGGGGTCCCGATGACCTACCACCACTGCGACGGCCTCATCCACGGCTTCTTCGCGATGGGCCATCACTCCCAGGCGGCACAGCTGGCGATCGAGGAGACGTGTGCGCTGTTCAGGACCGTTCTCCACGGATGATCCCGGGGCGATCCCGAGAGGTGATCCAAGACACATCGTCAAACCAGGGGTATTCCTGATGACCCTGGTTTGACGATGGTCCAGACTGGCCGCATGCAGATTGCTGCCCAGGTGCCCTCCTTTCTACGGGCGATGACGCGACCGCTGACCGAGCGTGTCCGCAAGCTTGCCCTGCAGTTCGCGATGCGGGGCAAGGAGTCGCCGATCCCCGACATCACCACGCTGCGCAAGATCCCCGAGCACCTGACCTTCCCGCTGCGCCGTGATGGCGTCGACCCGGTGCCGCTGCTGGCCGAGAGCCGCGAGCAGGCGCCGGTCACCAAGCTGGGCTCGGTGCTCGGCCTCGACATCGTGCTGGTCACCGGGCACGCCGAGTCCAAGCACGTCCTGGCCGACAAGAACGCCTACTCCAACGACATGCGCCACCTGCTCGGCACCCGCAAGCGCACCGACGCCGAGGGCATCGGTGGCCTCGGCATGACCGACCCGCCCGACCACACCAAGCTCCGCGGGCTGCTGACCCCCGAGTTCACCATGCGCCGCCTCGGCCGCCTCAACGAGATGATCGACCGGATCGTCACCGACGCCCTCGACGGCATGGAGGCCCACGGCCCCGAGGTCGACCTGGTCCACCACTTCGGCTTCGAGATCCCGTTCCGGGTGATCTGTGAGCTGCTGGGCATGCCCGAGGACGTACGCGACGAGTTCCACAAGCTCGGCATGGCCCGCTTCGACCTGTCCGAGGGCGGTGCGGGCGCATTCGGCGCCGCCACCGAGACCAGGACGTTCCTCATCGAGCAGGTCCGCCAGCAGCGCGCCAACCCCGGTGACGGCATGATCGGCGAGATCATCCGCAACAAGGGCTCGGAGTACGACGACGTCGAGCTCGGCGGTCTCGCCGACGGCGTCTTCCTCGGCGGCTACGAGACCTCCGCCTCGATGCTCTCCATGGGCGCCTACGTCCTGATGCAGAACCCCGAGGCGTACGAGATCCTCCGCTCCGGCGACAGGGCCGAGGTCGACAAGGTCGTCGAGGAGCTGCTCCGCTACCTGTGCCCCGTGCAGCTCGCGTTCCCGCGGTTCGCCCGCGAGGACCACGACCTCTTCGGCGTACCGATCAAGAAGGGCGCCGTCGTCCTGGTCAGCCTCACCGGCGCCAACCGCGACCCCGCGGTGGTGCCGAAGCCCGAGCAGTTCGACCTCCGCAACGCCGACACCATGCACTTCGCCTTCGGCCACGGCATGCACCGCTGCGTCGGCGCCGAGCTGGCCCGCATGGAGCTCCGCGCCGCCCTCACCGGCCTGGCCCGCCGCTTCCCCGACCTGGCCATGGCCACCGACGACCCCGGCGACCTCGGCTGGCGCGACCTCTCCGTCGTCTACAGCCTCGACCGCCTCCCCGTCCGGCTCGCCAAGGACCCCGTCCCCGCCTGAGGCCCACCGCCCGGATCCATCAGCTGTCCGGATCTTGTCCCTCAGGCGTCCCGGCGACGGCGGCACCGGCCCCTGGTGCGAAGGCCAGAAGAATCACGGTGAGGGTCGGGTCGATGGCAGCAGCCGGGTACGAGAGAGCAAGGCATCCCAGCGTCACCAATCCGCTCAGCCCGGGCAGCCCGAACAATCTCGTCAGCACGAGACCGCCGCCAGCCACGACCGTCACAAAGGCGACGATCACCCACCCAAACCTGTCGAACGGGTCGCCCCAGCCCTCGAGGTTCAACACCCATCGCCACATTGGCCACGCAGCCACGGCCAGAGCCACCGCGACAATCCAGGCTGCGTACGAAAGGAGGATGGCGCCATACCAGGTGGGGTCTGATCTGCTCATGCGCAGAGCGTGGCCGACCGGCGTGAATCCGCGCATGAGCACAAGTACTCAGTTCCCCCGGCAGCCGATAGTCGGGGACCAAACGGTCGGTCTACCTGCGAGTAACCGACCGATTGATCCCGACTACCCAGGGCACGCCCAACAGTTGGCCCGAGCAAGTTCGTCGGGGGCTCCGGGGTTCCAGGTCCATGGCGATCTCGGCGGGGGAGCTCCGCGCCGCCCTCGCCGGCCTAGCCCGCCGCTTCCCCGACCTGGCCATGGCCACCGACGACCCCGGCGACCTCGGCTGGCGCGACCTCTCGGTCGTCTACAACCTCGACCGCCTCCCCGTCCGCCTGGCCAAGGACCCCGTCCCCGCCTGATCAGGCGGCCTGGCCTCAGGTGAGGCCGACCATGACCCACATCAGCACACCCGCGTAGATCCCCACGCAGATCCACTCACAAGTGGCGCGCGATGCCGCGGGGATCGCGGCCACCGCTGCGCCGGCGACGGGCGCAAGGACGAGCAGGGCCCACGCCAGATGCACATCGACCAGCACAGCCACGTACGCCAGCCCCAGGACGCCCAACGTGACCAGGCCGCTCGCGCACGGCAGCGCGACGGCACGAGTCAACGACACACCCGCCACGACGCCAACGGCGACGAGCACGAGGATCGACCATCCGAAGGCACCGAAGGCGAATGATCCCGAGTGGTTCTGCGAGTAGTGCCACAGAGGCCACGCTGCCGCTAGGGCCAACGCCCCGGCGACCAGCCACGCGACGTACGAACGGATGACGTTGCCATACCAGGTGGGGTCCGGTCTGCTCACCTATCGAGCCTGGCCGAACAATGCGGCAGGTACATCCGCACGGATACTCAATTGGGCTGACCCGAAGTCAGCGCTGAGGCGCGGGCTCCTCACTGATCGCCACGGCGATCCAGGGCGCCAGGACGTACGCCGGGATCGCCAGCAGCGGCAGGCTCGTCATCGGGGTCGCGATGATCACGAACGCGGCCCCGGTGCAGAACCGACCGAGCCCGGAGCGCATGCTCAGGTACGCCCCGACCACCGGCCCGATCAGCCCCACGACGACCATCACCGGCACGCTCATCAGCCGCGACAGCTCGATCCCGGAGCTCGTGACGGCAAGGTAGACAGGCAGCACCGTCACCAGGCTCAACAGCGCGGCGACGCCCCAGGCCTTGTAGGAGCGGGCCAGGCGCTGGAGGTTCGTCAGCGCAGGGGTAGTCATCGCGGGACTGGTCATGGACGGAGTCTGGCAGCGCACCCGACGCGACCGGCCGCGAGACGCGCGAGACGGCGGAAACCGGCATCTGGACCGTTCAGGCGCGGCGGGTCTCGAGGACGCGGAAGCCCTTGGCGCTGCCGATACGGGTGGTGGGGTAGCCCTGGTCGGTGATCCAGCGCTGCAGCGAGTCGCCGCCGAGGTTCTTGCCGACGACCATGACCGCTCGGCCGTCAGGAGCGAGGCGCGGGAGCCAGGTGAGGAGCAGCTCGTGGAGGGCCGGCTTGCCGATCCGGATCGGCGGATTGCTCCAGATCTCGTCGTACGTCGTCTCCGGGTCGATCTCGGCGGGCACTGCGGCGCGATAACGATCGCCCAGACCCAGCTTCGCCGCGTTCTCGTTGGCCAGCAGGACCGCACGCTCGTTGACGTCGACCCCGGTGACGTACGCCTCCGGCACCGCGAGACCCAGCGCGAGCCCGATCATGCCGTAGCCGCAGCCGAGGTCCAGGAGCCGCGCGCCGGGCTTCAGCGAGGGCGGCTCGGTCTCCTTGAACAGCACAGAGGTGCCGATGTCGAGCCGCCCCTTGGCGAAGACGCCCGACCCGGAGACCAACGACAGGTCCATGTCCCACACGGTCGTCGAGACGGGGATCCGCTCGAAGGGCACCGACGGGTCGGCGGAGAAGTAGTGCTCGTCATCGGTCCCGGTCAAGCTCGCTCGCCTCTCTGCGATTCATGGTGCGTTCGTGCTGGGCCGCCAGCAGCTCGTCGGGCGGGTAGGCGACCTCTTCGAGGGTCAGACCGTTGGCCGGCGCGATCGGGATCGACGAGGACCGCGAGCGCGAGGCCAGCGACTCCTTGGCCCAGCTGACGTCCTTGCGGCCTTCCCCGATCACCATCAGGCACCCGACCAGCGAGCGCACCATGGAGTGGCAGAAGGCGTCGGCGAGGACGGTCGCCTCGATGATCCCGTCGGGGCGCCGCTCCCAGCTGAGCTGGCGCAGATCGCGGATCGTGGTCGCGCCCTCGCGCGGCTTGCAGAAGGAGGCGAAGTCGTTGAGCCCGACGAGGTCGGCGGAGGCGACGTTCATCAGCGACAGGTCGAGCGGCCGTGTCCGGTAGAGCACGTGCCCGCGCTGCAGCGGGTCGACGTACGCCGGGTCGTCCACGATCCGGTAGACGTAGCGTCGCCACAAAGCCGAGAACCGGGCGTTGAAGCCCACCGGCGCCTCGACGGCGGCACGAACGCGCAGGTCGGCGGGGAGGATCCCGTTCAAACGGCGCACCAGCGAGTCGAGCGGCGACTGTTCCGACCGTCCCCGCGAGGACTCGAGCACGTCAGCGTCGATGTCGAAGTGGGCGACCTGTCCGCGGGCGTGCACACCCGAGTCGGTACGCCCGGCGACCGTCACCCACACCTGAGACCGCTCCCCCGTCGCAGGCACCCGCAGCGCGGTCGCCAGCGCGTTCTGGAGCTCTCCCTGGACCGTACGCAGCCCCGGCTGGGTCGCCCAGCCGTGGAACATGGTGCCGTCGTAGGCGAGGTCGATCCTGATTCGCACGGGCCCATTCTCGCAGCGACCACGTCGTTTGCCAGACTCGGCGCATGCGCTATGTGATCTTCGGTGCCGGGGCTGTCGGTGGGGTAACCGGCGGGCTGCTGCACCGTGCAGGTGTCGACGTCACTCTCGTGGCCCGCGGCGAGCACCTCCGGGTGATCCGCGAGCACGGCCTCACCCTCGACAGCCCCGACGGCGTGCTCACCCTGGACGTACCCGCCGTCGAGGACGCGAGCCAGGTCGCCTGGACCGAGGACACCGTCGTCCTCCTCAGCGTCAAGGGCCAGCAGACCGAGGCCGCGCTCGAGGACCTGGCCGCATACGCTCCGCCGGACACGCCGATCGTAGCGATGCAGAACGGCGTCGCGAACGAGCCGCGGATCCTGCGGCGCTTCGCCCGGACGTACGCCATCCATGTCATCCTCCCGGCCACCTTCCTGACCCCGGGCGCGGTCGTCCAGGACTCCGGCGACAAGCCCGGCATCCTCGACATCGGCCGCTACCCCACCGGCGTCGACGAGACCGCCACCGCGATCGCGAACGACCTGATCAAGGCGGGGTTCCTGAGCGAGCCGCGCGCCGACATCATGGCCTGGAAGCACCGCAAGCTCCTCAACAACCTCGGCAACGGCATCAACGCCGCGATCGCCCCCGGCCCCAGCGACGAGGAGATCTACGCCCGCTGCCTGGCCGAGGCGGAGGCCGCCCTCGCTGCCGCCGGCATCAGCGTCGTGACCGCCGACCAGGACCGTACGCGGCGAGCCGGCCACATCACCGGACGCGGCCGTGCCAACAACAGCTCGACCTGGCAGAGCCTCACCCGCGGGACCGGCGTCGAGATCGACTACCTCTCCGGCGAGATCGTGCTGCTCGGTCGCCTCCACGGCGTCCCGACCCCGGTCAACGAGGCCATCCAGCGCGCGGTCCACGACATCGCCCGCACCGGCGCCGAGCCCGGCAGCATCGACGGCGTCACCTTCCTCGCCAGCCTCTGACGGCCCACCGGTGAAACCCCGTCTCTGAATGGGGTGGTCAGGCGCGCACCGAGTCAGGCAGGCTGCCTGCCATGAGCCACGCCGCGCCGCCTCCTCCCCCGCCGCCCCCGACGCCGCTGCCACCGACCCACACCACCGGGTCCGCCCCTCGATCGACCATGGGCGCCACCATCGCTGTGATCGTCGCGGTGCTGATCCTGCAGATCGCGATCGCCCTGATCGGGTTCGCCCTGACGTACTTCCTCGGCGGCACGATCGCCAGCATGTCCATCTCCAACATCGTGACCATCGTGCTCAACGCGCTGCTGTACGCCGTCGTGGCAGGTGGCGCAGCGTACATCGCCCGCACCCCGACAGGCCGGCTCCTCGGCATCGTGCTGCCGATGCTCTCCTGGCTGTTGAGCACGGTGTTCTGGTACGGCCTCATCCGCCTGCTGGACTTCTACAACCCAGCCGTCATCGGCTTTCTCGCACCGCTCTTCCTCATGCTGGTGCTGGCCGGCTGGGGGTGTGCTGCCTGGGCCGGTCACCGTTGGCTGTTCGGACTGCCCATCACCTACGTGCTGCTCATCGTGGTGCAGCTGCCGCTGTCGCTCGCGCTGGCGCCGGCCATGTCGCTCGACAACATCGCCGCCGCGCAACTGCTCTCGGCCCTCTCGACCGTCGCGACGACCGTGGTCATGGTGGTCGGCGGAGTCATCTGTTGGCTGCTGGCCCGATCCGAGCAGGTCGCCGGGAAATGACAGTGGCCCGTCACCCTCGCGGGTGACGGGCCACAGTTCAGAACCAGATCAGGCCTTGGCCTCGTCCGTGGTGGTCTCCTCGGCGGGAGCCTCCTCGGCAGCAGCCTCGGTCTCGACGACCTCGGTCTCGTCGGCGGCGGTCTCCTCGACCGGGGCCTCCTCGACGGGGGCCTCGACCGGAGCCGCGGCAGCCGGAGCAGCCTTGGTCTTCGGCTCGTAGGCCTCGTTGACGAGCTCGATCACAGCCATCGGAGCGTTGTCGCCCTTGCGGGGACCGATCTTGGTGATCCGGGTGTAGCCACCCGGACGCTCCGCGAACTGCTCGGCGATCTCGGTGAAGAGGGTGTGCACGACGGACTTGTCGCGGATGGTCTTGAGGACCTCGCGACGGTTGTGCAGGTCACCCTTCTTGGCCTTGGTGATCAGCTTCTCCGCGACGGGGCGGAGGTGCCGAGCCTTGGCCTCGGTGGTGGTGATGCGGCCGTTCTCGAACAGCGCGGTGGCGAGGTTCGAGAGGATCAGCTTCTGGTGCGCGGGCGAACCGCCGAAACGGGCACCCTTCTTCGGGGTAGGCATCGTGCCTGCTCCTTCTCTCCGGCCGTATCAGGTACCGGGGTAGACGCCCCTCACGGGGCGGTTTGGTGGAAACTCAGTACTGCTCGTCCTCGACGAACGCGTCGTCGTCATCGTCGCCGTAGGCGGCGAGGGCGGCGGACGGGTCGAAGCCCGGAGCGCTGTCCTTGAGGGACAGGCCCATCTCGTGCAGCTTCAGCTTGACCTCGTCGATCGACTTGGCGCCGAAGTTGCGGATGTCGAGCAGGTCCTGCTCCGAGCGCGAGATGAGCTCACCCACGGTGTGGATGCCCTCACGCTTGAGGCAGTTGTAGGAACGAACGGTCAGCTGCAGGTCCTCGACCGGGAGGGCGAGGTCGGCGGCGAGCTGCTCGTCGACCGGCGACGGGCCGATGTCGATGCCCTCGGCGTCGACGTTCAGCTCGCGGGCCAGGCCGAAGAGCTCGACCAGGGTCTTACCGGCCGAGGCGATCGCGTCGCGGGGAGCGATCGACGGCTTGGTCTCGACGTCGATGACGAGCTTGTCGAAGTCCGTGCGCTGCTCGACACGGGTGGCCTCGACCTTGTAGCTGACCTTGAGGACCGGCGAGTAGATCGAGTCGACCGGGATGCGGCCGATCTCGTTCTCGGCGCCCTTGTTCTGGACGGCGGAGACGTAGCCACGGCCACGCTCGACGACGAGTTCGAGCTCGATCTTGCCCTTGTCGGACAGCGTCGCGATCTTCAGGTCGGGGTTGTGCACCTCGACACCGGCCGGCGGCGCGATGTCGGCGGCGGTGACGTCACCGGCACCGGACTTGCGCAGGTACATGGTGACGGGCTCGTCGTGCTCCGAGGAGACGACCAGACCCTTGAGGTTGAGGATGATCTCGGTGACATCTTCCTTGACGCCCTCGATGGTCGAGAACTCGTGGAGGACGCCGTCGATCTTGATCGAGGTGACCGAAGCACCGGGGATCGAGGAGAGCAGGGTGCGGCGAAGAGAGTTGCCCAGCGTGTAACCGAAGCCCGGCTCGAGGGGCTCGATCACGAAGCGGGAGCGGAACTCCTCGACGGACTCTTCCGACAGGGTGGGGCGCTGTGCGATAAGCACTGATTTGTCCTTTCCGGGCCGACCGCTATTTGACGGACCCGAACTTCAAGGGGTGATGACGGAAGGCTGTGGGGGCGGCAAGGCCCCGGCGTACGTCTTCTGTGAAGTTTGAACGCCGGGGACTCACCGTGGTTACTGCGTGGGTCTGATCAGAGCTTCGAGTAGTACTCGACGATCAGCTGCTCCTGGACCGGGACGTCGATCTGAGCCCGGACGGGGAGCTGGTGAACCAGGATGCGCATCCGGTTCGGGACAGCCTCGAGCCAGGCCGGGACGACGCGCTCGCCGTGGGTCTCGCGAGCCACGATGAACGGGGTCATCTCCAGCGACTTCTCGCGAACGTCGATGACGTCGTGAGCCGAGACCTGGAACGAAGGCACGTTGACCTTCTTGCCGTTGACCAGGAAGTGGCCGTGAACGACCAGCTGGCGGGCCTGGCGGCGGGTGCGGGCGAAGCCGGCACGGTAGACGACGTTGTCCAGGCGGCCCTCGAGCAGCTGGAGCAGGTTGTCACCGGTCTTGCCACCGCGACGGTGGGCCTCGGCGTAGTAGGAAGCGAACTGCTTCTCCATCACGCCGTAGGTGAAGCGAGCCTTCTGCTTCTCACGAAGCTGGAGGAGGTACTCGCTCTCCTTGATGCGGCCGCGGCCGTGCTGGCCGGGAGGGTAGGGGCGCTTCTCGAACGCCGCGTCGTTGCCGACAAGGTCGACACCGAGACGGCGCGACTTGCGGGTCATGGGTCCGGTGTAACGGGCCATTACTCTTCAGTCTCCTTCTATGTCTCGGTGGGGATCAAACGCGGCGGCGCTTGGGCGGACGGCAACCGTTGTGCGGGGCCGGCGTGACGTCCTGGATGGTGCCGACCTCGAGGCCGATCGCACCCAGGGAACGGATCGCGGTCTCGCGGCCCGAGCCCGGGCCCTTCACGAAGACGTCGATCTTCTTCATGCCGTGGTCCATCGCGCGACGGCCAGCGGCCTCGGCGGCCATCTGAGCGGCGAACGGGGTGGACTTACGCGAGCCCTTGAAGCCGACGGTGCCGGCCGAGGCCCACGAGATCACCGCACCGGTCGGGTCGGTGATCGTGACGATCGTGTTGTTGAACGTGCTCTTGATGTGGGCCTCGCCCTGAGCGACGTTCTTCTTCTCCTTGCGACGAACCTTCGTCGCACCCTGTCGGGTCTTCGGAGGCATGCATTAACTCCTGTGTTGGCTGGTCTGTGAGATCGAGGCGAAAGCCGGATCAACGCTGCCCGGAAAAATCCGGTACAGGCGTCGGATCACTTGGCCTTCTTCTTGCCGGCGACGGTGCGCTTCGGGCCCTTGCGGGTGCGCGCGTTGGTCTTGGTGCGCTGACCGCGGACCGGAAGGCCCTGACGGTGGCGGCGACCCTGGTAGCTGCCGATCTCGATCTTGCGACGGATGTCAGCCTGGACCTCACGACGGAGGTCACCCTCGGTCTGGATGCCCTGGGCTTCGATCTCGTCACGGAGCTTGACCAGCTCGTCCTCAGCCAGAGCGTGCACCCGGGTGTTCGGGTTGACGCCGGTGGCCTCGAGGAGCTTCTGCGAGGTGGTACGGCCGATGCCGTAGATGTAGGTGAGAGCGATCTCCACGCGCTTGTCGCGCGGAAGGTCAACACCTTGGAGGCGTGCCATTGTGATCCTTCTGGTTGCGTCAGAGGTGTCGGTCGGGTCGCGTCCCGGGGTGGCACCCTCGGGCTCCGGCCTCTGCTCCGGAGGTGAGTTCGGACCCAGAAAGATCTGGCACAGGGTCCTAGCGACTCGATGAAGTATTCAGTTGTTGCTGCGAGCTGGGCTCAGCCCTGGCGCTGCTTGTGGCGCGGGTTCTCGCAGATCACCATGACGCGGCCGTGGCGACGGATCACCTTGCACTTGTCACAGATCTTCTTCACGCTCGGGTTGACCTTCATGTCAGCCCTTTCTTGATCGTCGGCTGGTTACTTGTACCGGTAGACGATCCGACCGCGCGTCAGGTCGTAGGGAGACAGCTCCACCACCACGCGGTCCTCAGGAAGGATCCGGATGTAGTGCTGTCGCATCTTGCCGCTGATGTGGGCGAGAACCTTGTGTCCGTTGCTCAGCTCCACACGGAACATGGCGTTGGGGAGGGCCTCCACTACGGTGCCCTCGATCTCGATCACGCCTTCTTTCTTCGGCATGCCCTCTGCAATCTGTTGGTCGGTCATCTACCGTTCAAACCACGGATCGGATGACCCGCGGGCGGTCCGGGAACCTCTCCGAAAACTCGGAGTGGACCTCGTGAAGCCATCTGCATGTCTCACCCGCGAGCGCACAGAAGCGCGCTGACCGGGCAGCCGCGAGGCACGACGAGACAGACCCACGTTGGACCGACTACCAAGCCTAGCCCCCTAGAACAGCAATGCCCTAATCGTCAAGCCCGGGTGGCCGCGTCCGCCTGAGCGGCCTCAGCTACGTACGCGAGCGCCGCCTCCGGGTCGCCGAGGAACGGTCCGAGGTCCTCGGGGTGCGGGAACAGCCGGGTGAACCGGTCCGCCACGGCCTGGTGCTGCGTGGCCGCGCCGAGCACCTGCTGCACGTGGTCGGGAAGCGGGTTGAGCAGCGCGTCGGTCAGGCCGGTCGAGTGCTGGGCACGGGTCTCCCAGAAGGTCTCGAAGGTCGCCTGCATCCATTCGGGGTCGAAGGGCCGGTCACCGCGATCCAGGATCGCCTGGGTGTAGATCCCAGCACAGTGGGCGGCGTTGTTGGAGCCCTGCCCCGCGATCGGGTCGTTGACCACGACGACATCGCCCATGCCGAAGACGAAGGTGCCGTCCGCGACCTCGGCGTACGGCTTGCGGATCGTGCCGGTGAAGGCGCCCGAGAGCGAGGCGCGGGCGTCGGTGGGCTCGCAGTCCAGCATCAGCTCGCCCTCCCACGGCATGTGCTCCAGCATCACGTGCTGCAGCCGGCGCAGGTGCTCGTCGGGGCGGGGGCGGTCCCAGAAGCAGTCGAACGGACCGTCGGGGATCGCCTCGACGAACGCGACCCGGCTCGGCCCGAACTGGGTCAGGGCGCTGATCACGAACAGCTCCCCCACCCCGGGCGCGACGTTGATCCGCATGCTCCCGGCCGGGAAGTCGTCGGGCTCGACCATGCCGTGGAGGTAGATCGCCGAGAGGGCGCGGCCGGGGGTGTCGTACTTGGAGCGGACCGGGTCGCGGTCGAACAGCTCGACGATCTCGCCCTTGCCTGCCGCGATCAGGGTCAGCTCGTACATCGAGGCCAGACCGGCCAGGTCGGAGGTCATCACCGGGTGGTAGATGATCCGGCCGCCCCGGTCCTCGAACAGCTCCAGCCAGGAGGACATCTTCAGGCGCTGGTCGATGGACATGGCGTACGGCTCCCAGGGGCCGTCGAACTTGAGCGCGCGGACCCCGGGCTCCGGGCTGACCGAGATGCCGACCGCGGGGATGCGGGGCGCCTCGTCCTCCCACAGGTTGAGGTCGTAGACGCGCTCGTACTGCAGCGCAGGGTCGAACATGACCTGCGTCGACATCGGCCAGCCGTCGCGCAGCTCATCGGGCGTACGCGCGGACATGACCGTCACCTCGTAGCCCTCGGCCTGGAGGCTGAGAGCGAGCTGCATGCCCGCCTGTCCGGCGCCGACGATCAGGATCTTGCGCAATGAAACTCCTTCGGAGTTGGGACGCCTCCGGGCTCAGGCGCGTGTGGGGGTGGTTTTCATCGTGTGCGACAGGCAGGCGACCAACGTCTTGGACGTCGACCTGCGGTCGCGGGCGTCCACGGTCACCAGTGGCGTCCGCTCGTCGAGGCAGAGCGCGTCGCGCACCTTCTCCAGGGAGTGGGTCAGCTTCCCGTCGAACAGGTTGACCGCCACGATGAACGGGACGTCGGTGTCGTTCTCGAAGTAGTTGACCGCCGGGAAGGACGCGTCGAGCTGGCGGGTGTCGACGAGCACGACGGCACCGCTGGCACCGCGGCACAGGTCGTCCCACATCGGCCAGAACCGGGGCTGGCCCGGGGTGCCGAACAGGTAGAGCAGCAGGTCGGGGGCGAGGGTGACCCGGCCGAAGTCCATCGCGACCGTGGTGGTCGTCTTGGCGCTCGAGTCCGAGAGCGGGTCCACCGACTCACCGGCCTGCGTCATCCACGCCTCGGTGTTGACCGGCGGGATCTCTGAGACCGAGGCGACCAGGGTCGACTTCCCGACGCCGAACCCGCCCGCGATCACGAGCTTTGCAGAGGTGACGGTCAGTGCCGGGCGGTCAGCCGAGCTCGGAAAGGCCATCGATAACTCTCTTCAACAGACGGTGGTCGAACGGGGAGTCGTAAGCCCCCTCATTGATCTGCAGGTGCTCGGTCGAGGCAAGGTCCTCGAGCAGCACGCGCGTCACCCCGAGCGAGATCCCGCAGTGTGCGGACAGCTCCGCGACCGACTGTGGCCCGAGGCGTACGCGGTCGTAGAGCCGGCGCGACTCGGGCGTCAGCTTGGCGGCCGCGCGCGCGTCGAAGTGCGCCGCCGAGACCAGCGTGTGCACGTACAACTGGTGGTTGGTCTTGGTGCGGCCTCCCGTCAGTACGTAAGGACGTACCCACGGGTTCTGACTCACGCCCGCTCTCCTGCCATCGAGCTGACCGTCATCTGGCGCAGCTCGTCGCGCATCTGGGGGGTGAGTACGTGGCCGACGGCGTCGACCATCTGGGCCATCTTGTGGGCGACGACGCCCAGGTTGGCACCGGCGCCGACGAGGACGGCGAAGCCCGCGAGGTCACCGATGCCCATGAAGAGGAAGTGTCCGGTGTGGAACTTCAGCATCACCTGGTCACAGCCGGGCTCGCCGACCTCGCGCGCGATGTTGTTGCCGAGACTGATCACTCCGGCCGTCATCGCGGCGAGCGGGTCGGCGACATTGGCGGACATGCCGCCGGCACCGATCAGCGGGAGTCCGTCGGAGGAGACGATGAGCGCATGGGTCACACCGGGGGTGGAGCTGGCGAAGTTGTCGATCAGCCAGCTGAATTCCTTGGGGTCGCGGGGGACGACCGGGCTTTCCATTACGAAAGGGTTCCTTTCACTGCTGGGTCTTAGCTACCAAGGGAGAACGCGTCGAGATCGTCGGCGAAGGAGTGCCGGGCCGCCGACTGATCCTCGGGCGAGGACTCTTCGGTCTGCGGTCCAACGGCTGCTTCGGGCACGGTCTGCTTGCTGCGCAGGCTGACCGGCTCCCGGCGCGGGAGCGCGCCTGACTCTACTGGGCCACTCTGCTCAGCGGGCACGGAGGCCTCGTTCGTCTCATCCGTCCCATCCGTCTCAGCGGGAAGCGGGAGCGGCGTCTTCATGGTGTCGGCGGAGATATCCGGCGACGGCTGCTCGATGGGCGGCGGCGCGAACTGGGCCGCCGGCTGCTGCACAGGCTGTTGCACCACGGGCTGTTGCCCGGTCTGTGGCGCAACCTGTTGCGCGGCCGGCGGCGTCGGCCGGCGCAACGGCTCGAGCGAGGACGGTCGCGTCTCCCGCCGCATGGGCTGGGCGGCCGGCGGCGGCACGGACTGAGGTCCTCGCCGCCGCGGGGCGGGAGGCAGCACCGCGACGCTGCTCGCGCTCGAGGCCCTCGGCAGCTCGGCCGGCTCGAGCGGGGTGACCGGCACCTCGCACAGGAGCTGGGCCGGCACCGTCACCATCGCGATCATCCCGTTGCCGGGCGCGGGGCGGGTGGCGAGGCGTACGTCGATGTCGTACTTGCGGGCGATCCGGTGCACCACCGGGAAGCCGGTGTGGCTCCCGGACTTGCTGACCAGCTCCACGATCGGGCCCGCGAGCAGCGCGTTCAGGCGGCCCACCGACCGCTCCGGGATGCCGATGCCGGTGTCCTCGATGCGGAACAGCACGTCGCCGGCGTCGGCCAGGTGGACGTTGACCGTCACCGCACCCGGGGAGTACTTGGTCGCGTTGTCCAGCAGTGCGGCGATCAGGCAGGAGACATCGTCGGCGGCGTAGCCGATGACGGCGAGGTCGCTCACCCGGCCGATCGTGACCTGGTTGTAGCGCTCGATGCCCGACAGCGCCATCCGGATGATGTCCAGCAGCGAGGTGTCGATGCCGCCCATCTCGTCCTCGGCACGGCCGGCGAGCGTACGCATGTCGCGGCTCGCGCGCCGCATGCGGGTGACGGCGTGGTCGACCTCATAGAGCTGCTTCAGACGGTCGGGGTCGTCCTCGTCGGCCTCGAGGCCGTCGAGCGAGATCCGCATCTGCTCGGCCAGGCTGATCAGGTGGAGCCCGAACTGCTCCATGATCTCGGGCCAGGCCTCGTCCTCTTCCACCTGTAGGGGTGGTGGCGTGGAGGAGATCTGTGGCATGGCGGGGTTCTGTGGCACCGGAGGAAAGGGCACGGCCTGACCCCCGGTCGGAGGGAATGAGCGAGCAAGACCCGGATCTGACTGCTCAGCGAGCGTCGCAGTCTGGGGCCCCCGGCGCTTCAACCAGCGCAGGCTCCAGCGTGTCATGAGGCGGCACTTTCAAATGTGGAGAAGGAAACAGAGCGGTGATCAGACTGGCACAACCGGTGCGCGAGCGCAGAGTTACGCACCCAGAAGCAGACAGTGTCCTAGGTCCCTCGTCCCAAGTGGCTCAGGCGCGCCGTCGCCTCCCGACGAGGTGGCCCGATCCTACGCGGCCGCCCAACTCAGCTGGCCAGCAGGCGCAGGGTCTCCTCACGGGCCGGCGCGGTGCGCGGGTCCGTCCCCTCGTACGCCGATCCGACCGGGTTCACCATGACCTCGTCCACGCCGTACTCCTCGGCCATCCCGGCCAGGCGCGCCTTCGCGTACGCAGCGGAGCCGATGATCCAACGGCCACGCATGGTGTCGACCAGCCCCTGGTGGGCTTCGGGGATCTCCGTCTTCTCGGCCTCGTCGATGCTGGGCTGCGCGGTCAGTGGCTGGCCGGTGCGCAGCTTCAGCATGGTCAGCAGCTGGGGCAGCGCCCGGCGGTCGGCCTCCTCGGAGGTCTCGGCCACGCTCGCGTTGACGGTCAGGAACGTCTTCGGCTCGCTGAGGAGCTCGGAGGGCTGGAAGGTCGAGCGGTAGAGCTCGATCATCGCCTTGGTGTCGGTGCCGTTGCCCGCGAAGTGGTGGGCGAAGACGTAGGGCAGGCCCTTCTCGGCGGCCAGACGCGCGGAGTAGTCGGAGGAGCCGAGCAGCCAGAGCTCGGCGACCGACGCGGCCGACGGGGTCGCGTGCAGGACGTGCTGGCGGCCGCCGGCCATCAGCCCGACGCCCTCAGGCGCCATCATCGCGACGATGTTGTCGAGGTACTCCGGGAAGCGGTTGACCGCGTCGTCGCTCACCCCACCGGCGCCGTGACGCAGTGCCCAGGAGGTCACCGGGTCGGTCCCCGGCGCGCGGCCGATGCCGAGGTCGATCCGCCCCGGGAACGCCGCCTCGAGCAGCGAGAACTGCTCGGCCACCACCAGCGGAGCGTGGTTGGGCAGCATCACTCCCCCGGACCCGACCCGGATCCGCTCGGTCGCACCTGCCACGAGTGAGATCAGCACCGGCGGGTTGGTCGACCCGACCGCGGGCATGTTGTGGTGCTCGGCGAGCCAGTAACGCTCGTACCCGAGCTCGTCGGCCACCTTCGCCAACGACAGCGTCGCGGCCAGGGCATCTGCGGAGGACTGGTCCTTGCGGACCGGGACGAGGTCGAGAACGCTCAGCTTCACGTGAAGTCTCAACCCGCCCCGGGGCGTCCCTTATTCCGGCGGCAGCAGCGCACGCAGGCCGTCGGCGATGGCCGAGCGCCACCAGGCGTAGTCGTGGCCACCGTTGTGCTCGGCGGACGTGACGTCGATCCCAGCAGCACGGAGACGGTCGACGAGGTCGTGGTGGAGCTCGTCGAGGACCCACTCCTGGGTGCCGTGCGCCAGGTGCACACGCGTCTTCGCCTCCGCCGTGACAGCGTCCGCGAGGTCGTCGAGCCACAGCGAGGCCGACTGGCTGGCGACCCCGTGGATGTGCTCGGGATAGGTCAGGCCGGCGCGCAGCGCGGTGACGCCGCCGAGGCTCTGGCCCACGACGTACGTCTCCTCGGAGACCGCGCGACGCTCGCGCACCCACGGCAGCAGCTGGTTGACGATGTAGTCGGCACCCTCGCCGCCGGCGAGCTCCTCCCACCGCTTGTCGCGGCCGCCGGAGGCGGGCAGGACGCAGCGTACGTGGCGGAGGTGGCCGTCGGCGATCAGGTTGTCGAGCGTGGTCGGCAGCGAGTGGTGGTCGGTCCAGATCTCACCGTCGAGGGCGACCACGAGCGGCAGGTCGACGTTGAGACCGGCGCCGGCGGGGTCGTAGAGCCACACGTCGCGGCCGTCGGGGCCCACTTCCAGCGTCACCGTGCCGGCGACGACGTCGTCGCGGCGGAACAGCCACGGCTGCAGCGGAGCATCGGGCAGGGAGACGACCGACTGCTTGACGCCCTGCCGGTTGTGGCACCAGTCGGGGTTGAGCGGGTCGAGGTAGCCGCGGTGCAGCACGGCACGCAGCTCGACCTGACCCTCGCTCTCCCACGGGGCCGGCTCGCCGGGGTGCTTGCACAGGAAGGAGTACGAGGCCCGCCAGTCGCCCTTCATCAGGAACGAGGCGTGCCACAGGTCGGTGCCTGCCTTCCGCTCGAGCATCGTCTCGGCGAGATGACGCTCGTCGGTCAGCCGATTGGCGAAGAGAAGCACCTCCTCGGCCTCGTCATCGCGCCAGCAGAAGGTGACGATCACCTCATGGTCCGCGGCGCCGGCGCCCGTCTCCTCGACAAGCGGGAGCGAGGTGGCGATCTGGTCCCAGAACATGTCGATGTCCTCAGGACTGAGGCGGTCGATGATCGCGCTCCGCGTCCGTGCTGATGGATTGGGTCGCGCCGCCGTGGGTGGTCGCAACTGCGTACTCATCCGGTTCTTCCTCCCGAGTACGGGGCTCTCTCTGTCCCCGCGGGCTGACCAAGTTACTCACAGTCGGGGCCTCACGCGAGATGCCGAGGTCCCTTTCTCTGTCAACTGATAGGTGATGTCGCATATCCGCTAGTCAAACGCGTCGGTGAGCGGGAATCGTTCAGTTTCCTATCAGTTTTCGGTCCACATGTCGGCACAGATCGCGACCGCGCCGAGGAATCCGGAGCCCTCCCACTGGGTGAGCCGGACCTCCCCGACCTGGCCCGCCGGGACGTCGCCGGCGAGGACGTCGAGGCGCTGCGCCGCAGCCATGCTTCCGTGGCCCGCCTTGACCAACGCCTCCTTGCGCACCCACAACCGGGTGAATGCGTACGCAGCGTCCTCCTGCCCCGCCACCCAGGCCGCCTCACGCGGCGAGAGCGCCCGGTCGGGCCCGCGCGAGACCTTCTCCACGTCGATGCCGCAGCGTCGGCCGGCCGCAACCGCGGCGACCTGGCCACGGGTGTGGCTGAGGCTCACCCGGACCGCTGCCGCACCGGCCACCGACGGGGCTCCGTGCTCGGTGCTGTCGCAGCGAGCGCAGCGCTGCTCGATCACGATCTCCTCGCGCGCGGTGCCCAGCAGATCAGCGGCGCACTCGCGGACGAGGACGTGCGCGGCGGCGTACGCCTGCTTGTCGGCATCGGCGACCAGCCGCTCGTGACGCGCCCGCTCCGCGGTGGAGAGCAGCCCGAGATCGACGTCGATCTCGGCCACTGCCGCGAAGCGCACGATCTCGGTCATGCGAGGCTCAGTGACCGCCCCAGGGCACTCCGAGCTTGCCGAGCATCTCCTCGCCGCCGTCGAGCGCGGTGAGCACCCAGGCGCCGTCGGAGGTGAGCGCGAAGGTGTGCTCGAAGTGGGCCGCCCAGGAGCCGTCGTCGGTCACGACGGTCCAGTCGTCCTCCAGGGTGGTGACCTCGGGGCCACCGAGGGTGAGCATCGGCTCGACGGCGAGCGCGATGCCGCGCTGCAGCTTCGGCCCCTTGCCGGGCTTGCCGTAGTTGAACACCGACGGCTCCATGTGCATCTCGGTGCCGATGCCGTGACCGCTGAAGTCCTCGAGGATGCCGTAGTCGCCCTGGGAGTCGACGTAGGTCTCGATGGCGTGCGAGATGTCGGTGACGCGTCCGCCGAGGCGGGCAGCGGCGATGCCGTGCCACATGGACTCCTCGGTGACGCGCATCAGCTCGGAGACCTTCTCAGGCACCGAGCCCATGGGCACCGTGATCGCGGCGTCGCCGTGCCAGCCATCGACGATGGCGCCGCAGTCGATGGAGATGATGTCGCCCTCGGCGAGCACCCGTGAGCCGGGGATGCCGTGGACCACGACCTCGTCGACCGAGGCACAGATCGAGCCCGGGAAGCCGTGGTAGCCCTTGAACGACGGGACGCCACCCCGGGACCGGATGGAGTCCTCGGCGATGGCGTCGAGCTCGAGAAGGGTGACTCCGGGCCGCGCGGCGGCCCGGAGCACCTCGAGCGTCTCGCCGACCACGAGGCCGGCCTTACGCATCTTCTCGATCTGCTCAGGGGTCTTGATCTGGACCTTGCTCAAGAAGCCCACTGCTCCCCCGTTGCGTACAAGATGTTTGTCTCAGGACTCAGGGACGATGTCGAGCTCGTCGAAGATCCGCTTGGTGACGTCCGCGACCTCACCCAAGCCGTCGATCTCGTGGACCAGGCCGCGACCCTTGTAGACCTCGATCAGCGGCGCGGTCTCCTCGAGGTAGACCTCCTGGCGACGACGGATCACCTCAGCGGTGTCGTCGGCGCGACCCTCGAGCTCGGCACGCTGCAGCAGACGCTGCACGATCTCGTCCTTGTCGACCGTCAGCACGACCACCGCGTCGAGCGCGTGACCGGTGTACTTGATCATCCCGTCGAGCTCCTCCACCTGCGCGAGCGTGCGCGGGTAGCCGTCGAGAAGGAACCCGTCGGCGGCGTCGTCCTGGTCGATGCGGTCGCGCACCATCAGGTTCGTGACCGAGTCCGGGACGTACTCTCCCTTGTCTACGTAGGACTTCGCCTCGATGCCGAGGGGCGTGCCCTCGCTCATGTTGGCGCGGAAGATGTCGCCGGTCGAGATCGCCGGGATCCCGAAGTGCTCGGCAATGAACTTCGCCTGAGTGCCCTTGCCGGCTCCCGGCGGGCCCATGATGATCAGTCTCATCGGAGGAACCCCTCATAGTTGCGCTGCTGGAGCTGGCTCTCGATCTGCTTCACCGTGTCGAGGGCGACGCCGACCATGATGAGGATCGAGGTGCCGCCGAACGGGAAGTTCTGGTTGGCGCCGATGAGCGCCAACGCGATCAGCGGGATGAGCGCAACCAGACCGAGGTAGAGCGAGCCCGGCAGTGTGATACGGGACAGAACGTAGGACAGGTAGTCCTCGGTCGGCTTCCCGGCCCGAATTCCTGGAATGAAGCCGCCGTACTTCTTCATGTTGTCGGCGACCTCCGGCGGGTTGAAGGTGATCGACACGTAGAAGTAGGTGAAGAAGATGATCAGCGCGAAGTACGTCGCCATGTAGATCGGGTGGTCGCCCCGGACGAAGTAGTTGTTGATCCAGTCGACCCACACCGGCGGGTTCTGCGCGTTCTGGTTGAACTGCGCCGCCATCGCCGGCAGGTAGAGCAGCGACGAGGCGAAGATGACCGGGATGACACCGGCCTGGTTCACCTTGAGCGGGATGTAGGTCGAGGAGCCGCCGAACATCTTGCGACCGACCATGCGGCGCGCGTACTGGACCGGGATCCGGCGCTGGGCCTGCTCGATGAAGATGACCGCCGCCATGATCGCCAGACCGATGACGATCACGATCGCGAACGTCCACCAGCCCTTGTCGTTCTTGACCGCCCACATGGTGGCCGGGAAGGTGGCGACGACCTGGGTGAAGATGAGGATCGACATACCGTTGCCGATGCCGCGCTCGGTGATGAGCTCACCGAGCCACATGATGACCGCGGTGCCGGCGGTCATGGTGATGACCATGACCAGGAAGGTGGCGGTGCCGTCGTCGTGCAGCAGCGGCTGGGTGCAGCCCTGGAGCAGGTCGCCGGAACGGGCCAGCGCGACGATGCCGGTGGCCTGCAGGACCGCGAGACCGAGGGTCAGGTAACGGGTGTACTGCGTGATCTTCGTCTGCCCCGCCTGGCCCTCCTTCTTGAGGCGCTCGAGGCGAGGGATCACCACGACGAGAAGCTGCAGGATGATGCTCGCGGTGATGTACGGCATGATGCCGAGCGCGAAGATCGTCAACTGCAGCAGTGCGCCACCGGAGAAGAGATTGACCAGGTTGTAGAGGCCGGCGCTGTCACCGGTCTGAGCCGCGTCAAGACACTGCTGGACGTTCGCGACGTGAACGCCAGGAGCCGGGATCTGGGACCCAGCCCTGAAGATCACGACGATGAAGAGAACGAAGAGCAGCTTCTTGCGCAGGTCCGGAGTACGGAACGCTGATGCGAACGCGCCAAGCACGAATGGTTCCTCTTTCGACAATCAGGGGTCGCAGGGCCTGCGCCGATGCGAAAACCCGTGGCAGCCTAACAGCCCCCACGGCAGTTCTTGCACGTAGGGCTGAAACAGCGGGAGCGCGGTCGGGACCCCGAAGGGGCGACCCGGCCGCGCTCCCACGTGACAGGCTCTACGTTAGTAGAACTGTCAGAGAACCGTGACAGTTCCGCCAGCGGCCTCGATCTTCTCCTTGGCAGTGCCGGAGAAGGCGTTGGCGCTGATCTCGACCTTGACGGTCAGGTCACCCTGGCCCAGGACCTTGACCGGGTGGCCCTTGCGGACGGCACCCTTCTCGATCAGGGTCTCGGGGGTGACGACGCCACCCTCGGGGAAAAGCTCGTTGAGCTTGTCGAGGTTGACGACCTGGAACTCCACCTTGAAGGGGTTCTTGAAACCCTTCAGCTTGGGGAGTCGCATGTGCATCGGGGTCTGGCCACCCTCGAAGTAAGCGGGGACCTGGTAACGGGCCTTCGTGCCCTTGGTACCACGGCCGGCCGTCTTACCCTTGGACGCCTCACCACGACCCACACGGGTCTTGGCCTTCTTGGCACCGGGAGCCGGC
The DNA here is from genome assembly GCF_045207335.1 of Nocardioides sp. NBC_00850. NCBI lineage: Bacteria > Bacillati > Actinomycetota > Actinomycetes > Propionibacteriales > Nocardioidaceae > Nocardioides > Nocardioides sp. NBC_00850. Next base: position 1,857,897 of record NZ_CP108845.1, on the reverse strand, counting down.
GCCAGGTTGTGCACCTTGAGTGCCATATCAGTCGACCTCCTCGACCGTCACCAGGTGACGGACGGTCTGGACCATGCCGCGGATCTCCGGGCGGTCCTCCTTGACGACCACGTCGCCGATCCGCTTGAGACCGAGCGTACGCAGGGTGTCTCGCTGGTTCTGCTTGAGACCAACGAGGCCCTTCTTCTGCTGGACCTTCAGCTGCGCCATCAGGCCGACACCTCCACGGCGGGAGCCGTAGCCTCGGCCTGCGCCTTGAGCAGCGCGTCGGGGGCGACGTCCTCAACGGGGAGACCACGGCGGGCGGCGACAGCCTCAGGCGTCTCGAGCATCCTGAGGGCCTCCACCGTCGCGTGGACGATGTTGATCTGGTTGGACGAACCGAGCGACTTGCTCAGCACGTCGTGGATGCCGGCGCACTCCAGGACGGCGCGCACCGGACCACCGGCGATGACACCGGTACCAGGGGCGGCCGGACGAAGAAGGACCACACCAGCGGCCTTCTCACCCTGCACCGGGTGCGGGATCGTGCCCTGGATGCGGGGAACGCGGAAGAAGTGCTTCTTCGCTTCCTCGACACCCTTGGCGATCGCCGCGGGAACTTCCTTCGCCTTACCGTAGCCGACGCCGACCAGACCTTCACCGTCACCGACGATCACAAGGGCGGTGAAGCTGAAGCGACGACCACCCTTCACGACCTTGGCAACTCGGTTGATCGCGACGACCTTCTCGATGTAGGCGGTCTTGTCGGCGCTCTGGTTGCGACGGTCGTCGCGACCTCGGCGCTCGCCACCACGCTGTCCGCGCTGGGCTCCGCTCATCAGACTTTCCTCTTCTCTCGTTCGATCGTTGCGATCAGAAGGTCAGACCGGCCTCGCGCGCGCCATCGGCGAGCGCGGCGACACGGCCGTGGTACTTGTTGCCGGCACGGTCGAAGACGACGGTCTCCACCCCAGCGGCCTTGGCACGCGACGCAACCAGCTCGCCGACCTGCTTGGCCTTGGCGGTCTTGTCACCGGAGGCCGACCGCAGGTCGCCCTCGATGGTCGAAGCCGAGGCAAGCGTCTTGCCGGCCAGGTCGTCGACGACCTGGGCGGTGATGTGCTTGGCCGACCGGGTCACGACGAGGCGCGGGCGCTCCGGCGTACCCTCGATCTTCTTGCGACCGCGGGCCTGACGACGCAGGCGCGAGCGGACACGGGAAGCGGTGTGCTTGTTGTTCGACAGCGAGATGGCCATCACTTACCAGCCTTTCCGACCTTGCGGCGGATGTTCTCGCCGGCGTAACGAACGCCCTTGCCCTTGTAGGGCTCCGGCTTGCGCAGCTTGCGAATGTTGGCCGCAACCTCACCGACGAGCTGCTTGTCGATGCCGACGACACCGAGCTTGGTCGGACCGTCGGTGGTGAAGGTGATGCCCTCGGGCGCGTCGAAGACGATCGAGTGGGAGTAACCCAGCTGGAACTCCAGCTTGGTCGGGCCCTTCGACAGCACGCGGTAACCCACGCCGACGATCTCGAGCTTCTTCTCGTAGCCCTCGGTGACACCCAGGACCATGTTGTTGATCAGCGTGCGGGACAGGCCGTGGAGGGCCTTGTTGTCCCGGCTGTCGTCGGGGCGCTTGACGTCGAGGACGCCATGGCCCTCATCGTCCTGGCCCTTCTCGACGGTGATCGGCTCGGCCACGGTGTGCGCCAGGGAGCCCTTGGGGCCCTTGACGCTCACGACCTGGCCGTCGATGGTGACGTCCACGCCGGCCGGAACCGGGACGGGGAGCTTGCCAATACGCGACATTTCTCTTCTCTCCCTTCCCTGGTTACCAGACGTAGGCGAGGACTTCCCCACCTACGCCCTTCTTGTTCGCCTGGCGGTCGGTCAGCAGACCCTGGCTCGTCGAGATGATCGCGACGCCGAGGCCGCCGAGCACCTTCGGGAGACCGGTGTGCTTCGCGTAGACACGCAGACCGGGCTTGCTGATGCGGCGTACGCCGGCAATCGAGCGCTCACGGTTGCGGCCGTACTTGAGGGTGATCGACAGGGTCTTGCCGACCTGGCCCTCGGTGGGCTCCAGCACCTCGTACTTGGTGATGTAGCCCTCCTGCTGGAGGATCTCAGCGACGCCCTGCTTCAGCTTGCTGTACGGCATCGAAACCGCATCGTGGTACGCCTGGTTGGCGTTACGCAGACGAGTGAGCATGTCTGCGATCGGGTCAGTCATCGTCATTGGCCGAACGGCCCTTTCTCGTAGTGGTTTCCTCACGACACAAAGTCATGAGGACCTTCAACGTCAGTGGTTGGAACGGTGATCGCTCACCAGGAGGACTTGGTGACGCCGGGCAGCTCGCCCCGGTGGGCCATCTCGCGCAGGCAGATACGGCACAGGCCGAACTTGCGGAACACAGCCTTCGGGCGGCCGCAGCGCTGGCAGCGGGTGTAACCGCGAACCGCAAACTTCGGCTTGCGGGCGGCCTTCACCTTGAGAGCGGTCTTCGCCATCTCAGTTCTCCTTGAACGGGAAGCCGAGCGCCTTGAGCAGCGCGCGACCCTGGTCGTCGTTGGTGGCAGTCGTCACGAGGGTGATGTCCATGCCCCGCGAGCGGTCGATCTTGTCCTGGTTGATCTCGTGGAACATGACCTGCTCGGTGAGACCGAAGGTGTAGTTGCCGTTGCCGTCGAACTGCTTGCCGTTGAGACCGCGGAAGTCCCTGATGCGGGGCAGCGCGAGCGAGAGCAGGCGGTCGAGGAACTCCCACATGCGGTCGCCGCGCAGCGTGACGTGCGCACCGATCGGCATGCCCTCACGCAGCTTGAACTGCGCGATGGACTTCTTCGCCTTGTTGATCAGCGGCTTCTGGCCGGTGATCGCGGTCAGGTCGTTGACAGCGCCCTCGATCAGCTTGGAGTCGCGAGCAGCCTCGCCCACACCCATGTTGACGACGATCTTGGTCAGACCGGGGATCTGCATGACATTCGGGATCTCGAACTCGGCCTGCAGGGCCGGGGCGATCTCCTCGCGGTACTTCGTCTTGAGGCGCGGGGCCACAGCGGTGTCGGTCATGATCAGATGTCCTTACCGGTCTTGCGCGAGATGCGAACGCTGCGCTCGGCGGCGTACGTCGACCCGTCGGGGCGACGCTTCTGGACCGTCTCACGGCGGTAGCCGACGCGAACCGGCTCGCCACCCTCGAGCAGCTGGACGTTGGAAACGTGGATCGGGGCCTCGGTGTTCACGATGCCGCCGGTGGTGCCGGCGCGGCCGCCCTGGTCCTGGACCTTGGTGTGCTTCTTGACGAGGTTGATGCCCTCGACGATCACACGGTCCTCCTGGGTGAGGACAGCGATCACCTTGCCGGAGCCGCCCTTGTCCTTACCAGCGATCACCTTGACGGTGTCGCCCTTCTTGATGTGCGAGCGACCCATCACAGCACCTCCGGCGCAAGCGAGATGATCTTCATGAACTTCTTGTCGCGCAGCTCGCGGCCGACCGGGCCGAAGATGCGGGTGCCTCGCGGCTCGCCGTCGTTCTTGAGAATGACGGCGGCGTTCTCGTCGAAGCGGATGTACGAGCCGTCAGCGCGGCGGCGCTCCTTGACGGTGCGCACGATGACGGCCTTGACGACGTCACCCTTCTTCACGTTGCCACCGGGGATAGCGTCCTTGACGGTGGCGACGATGGTGTCGCCGATGCCGGCGTAGCGACGACCGGAACCACCGAGCACACGAATGCAAAGGATCTCCTTCGCACCAGTGTTGTCGGCGACCTTGAGTCGCGACTCCTGCTGGATCATTACTTCTCCTTGTCGAGCTGGTTCTCAACCGCATCCAGGGCGGTCGAGCCTTGCCGAACGTAATGGGATTTGATGGGCACAGGCCCAGCGAACAATGGTCGCTGGACCTGCGCCCTTTGGTCAATTTGGCGGCGTTTGTCGCCAGCCGGATCCGTCTCTTACGAGACGAGGATCACTTGGCGCGCTCGACGACCTCGACGAGGCGCCACCGCTTGGTGGCGGACAGCGGCCGGGTCTCCATGACCAGGACGCGGTCGCCGATGCCGGCGGTGTTCTGCTCGTCGTGAGCCTTGAGCTTGCTGCTACGGCGCATGACCTTGCCGTAGAGCGGGTGCTTCACGCGGTCCTCGACCTCGACGACGATGGTCTTGTCCATCTTGTCGCTGACGACGAGGCCCTCGCGCACCTTGCGCGTGTTGCGCTCGGTGGTGTCCTGGGTGGACTCGGTAGCCATCTCAGGCCTCCTCAGTGGTCTCGGCACCCGGGGCCACGCGGATGCCGAGCTCGCGCTCACGCACCACGGTGTAGATCCGGGCGATGTCCTTCTTGACGGTGCGGAGCCGACCGTGGCTCTCCAGCTGGCCGGTGGCCGCCTGGAACCGGAGGTTGAACAGCTCCTCCTTCGCCTCGCGCAGCTTCGCCTCGAGGTCGACGTCGGTGAGCTCGTCCAGCTCGAACGCCTGCAGGGAGTTAGCCATCAGAACTCACCAGCCTCTCGCGTGATGAAACGGCACTTCATGGGCAGCTTGTGGATCGCGCGGCGCATCGCCTCGCGGGCCGTGGTCTCGTCGACACCGGAGAGCTCGAACATGACGCGGCCCGGCTTGACGTTGGCAACCCACCACTCGGGCGAACCCTTACCGGAACCCATGCGGGTCTCGGCAGGCTTCTTGGTCAGCGGGACGTCGGGGTAGATGTTGATCCACACCTTGCCGCCTCGCTTGATGTGACGAGTCATCGCGATACGCGCTGCCTCGATCTGGCGGTTGGTCACGTAGTGACCCTCGATCGCCTGGATGCCGTACTCACCAAACGCGAGCTTCGTGCCACCCTTGGCCACGCCTGTGCGCTTCGGGTGGTGCTGCTTGCGGTGCTTGACTCGACGGGGCATCAGCATTGGTCAGCCCTCCTGGGACGTGGTCTCGGCGGCGGGAGCCTCAGCGGCAGCCGGCGCCTCAGTCTTCGCCGCGCGGTCAGCGCGGTTCGGGCGGTCACCACGGGAGCCACGCGACGGACGGTCGCCGCGGCCACCGCGACGGTCGTTGCCACCGCGACCCGGGACGCCCGCACGGGCGGCCTGGGCGGCCTGACGCTCGGCGCGCGATCCGGAGACCTCGCCCTTGTAGATCCAGACCTTCACGCCGATGCGGCCGAAGGTCGTGCGGGCCTCGTAGAAGCCGTAGTCGATGTCCGCGCGAAGGGTGTGCAGCGGCACGCGACCCTCGCGGTAGAACTCGGTACGCGACATCTCCGCGCCGTTCAGACGACCCGAGCACTGGATCCGGATGCCCTTGGCACCGGAGCGCATGGTGGTCTGCATGGCCTTACGCATCGCGCGACGGAACTGCACGCGACCGCTGAGCTGCTCGGCGACACCCTGGGCGACCAGCTGAGCGTCGACCTCGGGGTTCTTGACCTCGAGGATGTTCAGCTGAACCTGCTTGCCGGTGAGCTTCTCCAGCTCGGTGCGGAGGCGGTCGGCCTCGGCGCCGCGGCGACCGATGACGATGCCGGGACGCGCGGTGTGGATATCCACACGGACGCGGTCACGGGTGCGCTCGATCTCGACCTTGGCGATGCCGGCCCGCTCCATGCCCTTGCTGAGCAGCTTGCGGATCTTGACGTCCTCGCCGACGTACTCCTTGTACTGCTTGTCGGCGTACCAACGCGACTTGTGGTCGGTCGAGATGCCCAGGCGGAAGCCGTTCGGGTTGATCTTCTGACCCATTACTTCTTACCGCCCTTCTCGACGACGTCGGCCGGCTGCACGACCAGGGTGATGTGCGAGGTCCGCTTGTTGATGCGGGTCGCACGACCCTGGGCGCGGGGGCGCCAGCGCTTCATGGTCGGACCTTCGTCGACCATGGCGACCGAGACGACGAGGTCGTCACGGTCCAGACCCTCGGTCGACACCGCGTTGGCGATGGCGCTCTCGAGAACCTTGTAAACAGTCTCGGAGGCTGCCTGCGGCGCGAACTGCAGCAGGGACAGAGCCTCGTCGACGGGCAGGCCGCGGACCAGGTCGACGACGCGGCGTGCCTTCAGCGGGGTGATCCGCACGAAGCGGGCACTCGCGAAGGCACCCGGCTGGTCGCCGAGCAGGGAGTCGCGGCGGGCGCTGATGCGCTGCCGTTCGGTGGTGGTCATCGACGGCGTCCCTTCCGGTCGTCCTTGATGTGACCCTTGAACGTGCGGGTCGGGGCGAACTCGCCCAGCTTGTGACCGACCATCGAGTCGGACACGAAGACCGGGACGTGCTTGCGACCGTCGTGCACCGCGATGGTGTGACCGATCATCTCGGGCACGATCATCGAGCGGCGCGACCAGGTCTTGATCACGTTGTGGGTGCCCTTCTCGTTCTCGGCGTCCACCTTCTTCTGAAGGTGGTCGTCGATGAAGGGGCCCTTCTTCAGGCTGCGAGGCATTGCTTACTTCCTACCCTTCCCGCTCTTACGGCGGCGGATGATCTGCGAGTCAGAGGCCTTGCGCTTACGCGTACGGCCCTCGGGCTTACCCCAGGGGCTGACCGGGTGACGGCCACCAGAGGTCTTACCCTCACCACCACCGTGCGGGTGGTCGACCGGGTTCATGACGACACCGCGGACGGTCGGGCGAACGCCCTTCCACCGCATACGGCCGGCCTTACCCCAGTTGATGTTGGACTGCTCGGCGTTGCCGACCTCACCGACGGTGGCGCGGCAGCGCACGTCGACGAAGCGCATCTCACCCGAAGGCATACGCAGCGTGGCCTTGGAGCCCTCACGAGCGACCAGCTGGGCGCTCATGCCGGCGGAGCGGGCGATCTTCGCGCCGCCACCCGGACGCAGCTCAACAGCGTGGATGGTGGTACCAACCGGGATGTTGCGCAGCGGGAGGTTGTTGCCGGGCTTGATGTCGGCGGTGGGACCGGACTCCACGACGGTGCCCTGGCTCACGCCGACGGGCGCGAGGATGTAGCGCTTCTCGCCGTCGAAGTAGTGCAGCAGGGCGATACGGGCGGTGCGGTTCGGGTCGTACTCGATGTGAGCGACCTTGGCCGGCACGCCGTCCTTGTCGTAGCGACGGAAGTCGATGATCCGGTAGGCCCGCTTGTGGCCACCACCCTTGTGGCGGGTGGTGATACGGCCCTGGTTGTTGCGGCCGCCCTTCTTGGGAAGGGGCACCGTCAGCGACTTCTCCGGCGTGGTCCGAGTGATCTCGGCGAAGTCGGCCACCGACGAGCCACGACGGCCCGGGGTGGTCGGCTTGTACTTACGAATAGCCATGTTCAGTCAGTCCTTCTCACGCGCCGAAGATGTCGATGCGGTCGCCCTCAGCCAGGGAGACGATCGCGCGCTTGGTGTCGGGGCGCTTACCCAGGCCGTAACGCGTACGACGGGCCTTGCCCTTGCGGTTGATCGTGTTGACCGAGGTCACCTTGACGTCGAACACCTTCTCGACCGCGATCTTGATCTCGGTCTTGTTCGCGTCGGGGCGAACGATGAAGGTGTACTTGTTCTGGTCGAGGAGGCCGTAGCTCTTCTCGGAGACCACCGGCGCGATCAGGATGTCGCGGGGGTCGTAGTGCAGCGTGCTCACTTGTCAGCCTCCTCAGCCTTCTTCTTGCCGGCCTCGACGAAGCCTGCGGCGATGGCGTCCTCGGCGGACTTGAAGTAGAACTCCGCCTTGGTGGACTCGTACCAACGGCCGCCCGGGGCGTGGAACTTCTTGTCCTTGCCCTTGACGTTGCCCTTGATGTCGAAGCCCTCGGGGGCCGAGCCGTCCTCGAGCGGCGCGACAGCGCCCTCGGGGAGGTCGATCTCCTTGGCGGGCTCGACGGCAGCCTCCTTGATCGCGTCCTTCTCGACCTCACCGATGGTGACGGTCTCCTTGGCGGCGACGACCGGCTTGCCCGAGATGAAGACCTCGAAGGCCGGCTTGGAGAAGACAACGTCGTCGGAGACGAGGACGTCGTAGGTGTTGAGCTGGTCGGCCCAGAGCAGGTGCACCTCAGGGGCGTTGCGCAGGCTCAGCGCGGCGACGGACTCGGAGCGGTCCAGGACGACGAGGTAACGCTTGACGTCCGAGATCGCCTTGAGGGCGGTCAGCGCGGTCTTGGTCGAGGGCGCCTCGAGGGTGAACTCGGCCACGTGGATCTGGCCTGCACGAGCCCGGTCGGAGAGGGCACCGCGGAGGGCGGCAGCCTTCATCTTCTTGGGGGTGCGCTGGCTGTAGTCACGCGGCTGCGGGCCGTGGACGGTGCCACCACCGGCGAACTGCGGCGCGCGGGTCGAACCCTGACGGGCGCGACCGGTGCCCTTCTGCTTGTAGGGCTTGCGTCCACCGCCGCGGACCTCGCCGCGGGTCTTGGTGGAGTGCGTGCCCTGGCGCGCAGCGGCCTGCTGCGCGACGACGACCTGGTGGATCAGCGGGATGTTGACCTCAACATCGAAGATCTCAGCCGGGAAGTCGACCTTGACAGTCTTGATAGCCATGATCAGGCCTCCAGCTTCTTAGCAGCCGAGCGGAGGACCACGAGGCCACCCTTGGGGCCAGGAATGGCGCCCTTGACCAGGATGAGGCCCTTCTCGGTGTCGACGGCGTGCACGGTCAGGTTCTGGGTGGTGACGGTGTCAGTACCCATGTGACCGGCCATGCGGACGCCCTTGAAGACGCGACCCGGGGTGGCGCAAGCGCCGATCGATCCCGGCTTGCGGTGGTTGCGGTGAGCACCGTGGGAGGCACCGACACCGTGGAAGCCGTGACGCTTCATGACACCAGCGAAACCCTTGCCCTTCGAGGTGCCCGTCACGTCGATCTCCTCGCCGATGGCGAAGGTGTCGACGGGGAGCTCCTGGCCGGCGGAGTACGACGCGGCGTCGGCGGTGCGGATCTCGGCCAGGTGGCGGCGCGGCGTGGTGCCGGCCTTCTCGAACTGGCCGGCGCCCGGCTTGTTCACCTTGCGGCCGTCGATCTCGCCGTAGCCGATCTGCACGGCGTTGTAGCCGTCAGCCTCGGGGGTGCGGACCTGGGTCACGACGTTGGTGTTCGCCGCGATGACGGTCACGGGGACGACGACGTTGTTCTCGTCCCACAGCTGGGTCATGCCGAGCTTGGTGCCCAGGAGACCCTTCACGTTGCGTTCGATCGTCATGTCGTCAACCTCAGAGCTTGATCTCGATGTCGACACCAGCAGGCAGGTCGAGCCGCATGAGGGAGTCAACAGTCTTCGGGGTCGGGTCGATGATGTCGATGAGGCGCTTGTGGGTGCGCATCTCGAAGTGCTCGCGCGAGTCCTTGTACTTGTGGGGCGAGCGGATGACGCAGTACACGTTCTTCTCGGTCGGCAGCGGCACCGGGCCGGCGACCTTGGCACCCGTACGGGTGACCGTGTCCACGATCTTTCGCGCCGAGGTGTCGATCACCTCGTGGTCATAGGCCTTGAGCCTGATGCGGATCTTCTGTCCCGCCATCTGTCTCTCTCGTCCTTCTTGGTCAGCGTGCCGCGTGCTACAGGCTTCCTCCGGCTGAGTCGGCCCGGTTGCTCACCTCTGGCTCCGACCCCCGCGGTCGGGCGTGTCGCGTACGTTGTTAAAACAACACCGTCGCAGGCAACGCCGACTTCACGTCGGGACTTTCACCATCAGCTTCACTGGAACCACGCCTTCGGGATGGGCACACGGCGACCACAGACCACATCCGGACAGGCTGATCAGCCTGCTCAGGTGACGCGATTCAGTAGTCAAGGTGTGCGCACCCCAGCGAACAGTTCACTGGAGCAACCAGAGAATCTTGTCACGCGTACGCAGGTGGCTCCAAATCAACGATGTCGTCTGGGTCGCTCTGAGAGGATGCCCCCAACCGAGCGAGTTCGCCGGTCGTCGCGACGAGGAGCATCCAGATGTCAGGAGTGTGGCCACCCCCACCGGGTGAGCAACCTCAACAGGGCGCGGCGAACCCGTCGACCCCACCCCCGCCGGGCCAGCCGGTGCACTCCCAGCCGGTGCAGTCTGTGCAGCCTGCGTGGACCCAGCCGCTGCCACCGGCCCACAAGCCGGGAGCGATCCCGCTGCGCCCGCTGGGGCTCGGCGACATGCTCGACGGCGCCTTCCGGCTCGTACGCTTCAACCCCGGCGCCACGGTCGGCGCCTCGGTCCTCGTGGCGGCGGTCGCGATGGCCATCCCGCTGGGCGTGACCGCGGCGATGACCTTCACCGGCGACAGCCTGGAGTGGTTCGGGACCAGCATCGAGGACCCCGACTACTCGCCCGGCGGCTCCGAGGTCATCAGCATGCTGGTGGCCTTCGGCTCCTTCTTCCTCGGCTCGGCCCTGCAGGCGATCGGCGCGATCCTGGTGGCCGGGATGATCTCCCACGTCGCCCATGCCGCCGCGATCGGCCGCAAGCTCACTCTCGGCCAGGCGTGGGCGGCGACCCGCGGCAAGCGCTGGCGGCTGATCGGGCTGGCGCTGCTGAGCGGGGTGGTCTTCACCCTGGTCCTGGCGGTCGCGGCGACTCCCGTGGTGGTGCTCGCGCTCGTCGTCGACAGCCCCGTCCCGGCCATCCTGGTCGGCATCCTGATGTTCCTGCTCCTGATCGTGGCCACCCTCTTCATGACGGTGCGGCTCTACCTGCTCGCGGTGCCGGCACTGATGCTCGAGCGCACCGGTGTCTTCGGCGCCATCGGGCGGGCCTGGCAGCTGTCGGCGAGACAGTTCTGGCGGCTCTTCGGGATCTGGCTGCTGGCCGCCATCATCGTCGGCTTCGCCTCCCAGATCATCGCCTTCCCGATCAGCCTGGTCGCCAGCGTCGTGGGCATCGTCCAGCCGGACCTCTACTTCCTCGCGACCATCGCCGGCAGCGCCGTCTCCACCGTGGTCTCCGCTGCGATCGTGACCCCGTTCAGCGGCGCGGTGACCAACCTGCAGTATCTCGACCAGCGCATCCGCAAGGAGTCCTACGAGGTCGAGCTGATGGAGCAGGCCGGGCTGCTGAGCAGATGATCCTCCTCCAACAGACTCCTCCTCTGACGCCGACGCCCGAGGAGGGTCGCTCCTGGCTTCGGCGCGAGCTGGCCGGGCCGGAGTACCACGACCTCGACCTCATCGAGCGGATCCTGCGCTGGATCGAGCGCACCCTGTCCGACGGCCTGCCGTCGGTCGGCGACGTGCCCTGGGCCCAGACCGTCGCCGCGATGGTCGTCTTCGCGGTGCTCCTGGTCGGGATCGGCCTGCTGGTCTCGCGGGCCCGGCGCAGCCCCCGGGTCGCCCGCGACCGCAACGGGGACGTCCTCACCGACGAGTCGCTCTCCGCGGCCGCGCTCCGGGCGCGGGCCGAGGCTGCGTACGCCTCGGGGAATCACGGCGCCGCGGTGATCGACGGGTTCCGAGCCCTGGCCAGACGACAGGTCGAACGCGGCCGGCTCGCGGAGGATCCCGGGCTGACCGCCGCCGAGGTCGCGGCGAGCCTGGAGCGGGAGATGTCGCTCGAGGGCCGCGCCGGGCAGGCAGCGGAGCTGTTCAACGAGGTGCTCTACGGCGACCACCCCGCCACGCGTGAGCAGGCCGAGGGCGTACTCGCTCTCGAGCAGGAGCTGGCGGTGGCGCGATGAGCACGCAGGCCCCGGCGAGCCCGGCGGACTCGACCGTCGGACGATTGGGCTGGTTCCGACGGAACCGGCCGCTTCTGATCGTCGCGCTGGCCTTCATGATCGCGGTCGTGCTGGCGTACATCGCGACGCCGAAGGGCGGGGAGTCCTTTGCCGCGTACGACCCCGAGAGCCCCGACCCCGACGGCACCCGGGCGCTGGTCCAGGTGCTCGAGGACCATGGCGTCGAGGTCGAGATCGTCCGCTCGTCGAAGCGCCTGGAGAGCACCGAGATCGGGCGGGACACGACGGTCTTCGTGACCGGCACCGACGCGCTCGGCGAGGACACCGCCTCCCGGCTGCGCGACCGCACCGACGACGCCGCCGGGCTGATCCTGGCCGAGCCCGCCCCCTATGTGTCGGCGATGCTCGGCATCCCCTACGCAGTCGCCCAGACGCCCGAGAAGGTCGAGGCGGGCTGCGACGACCCGCGCTGGGAAGGGCTCAGCATCCAGGCCGATGCGGTCACTGCGTACGACGCCGGCTCCTGCTTCCCGCACGAGGGCGGCGCGGTGCTGGCGCCCGCGGAGGGGCTCACCGTCTGGGGTGCGCCGCAGGTGCTGACCAACGACCAGATCCTGCGGGCGGACAACGCGGCGGTGGCGCTGCGGCTGCTGGGCGAGAACGACCACCTGGTCTGGTACGTCCCCTCCTTCGACGACCTCGCCCCCGACGAGACCCACTCCCCCAGCTCGTTGCTGCCGCGCTGGATCAATCCGGCCCTGTGGCTCCTGCTGCTCGCGGCCGTCGCCTTCGCCATCGCCCGCGGCCGGCGGCTGGGCCCGCTGGCGGTCGAGCCGCTGCCGGTCCACGTCCGGGCCGGGGAGACGACGCGCAGCCTGGGCCGGCTCTACCGCCGCTCCGGCGACCGCACGCACGCCGCGACGACGCTGCGGCAGGCCGCCCGCACCGGCCTCGCCCAGCGACTGCGGCTGGGGCGCGATGCCACCCCGGAGGCCGTCGTACGCGCCGTCGTCCAGCGCACCGGACGAGCCGATCTCGAGGTCTCCGCGCTGCTCAACGATGCCCCGATCCAGAACGACCAAGACCTGATCACGCTGGCCAACGCGCTGGCGGCCCTTGAGGAAGAGGTACGACACCCATGACCCAATCCGAGACCATCGCCAACGTGTCGCCCGACGGCGCGCGGGAGCGGCTCACCGCGGTCCGGGCCGAGGTCGCCAAAGCGGTCGTCGGGCAGGACGCCGCGGTCTCCGGGCTGCTGGTCGCGCTGGTGTGCGGCGGGCACGTGCTCATGGAGGGCGTACCCGGCACCGCCAAGACCCTGCTGGTCCGGTCGCTGTCGGCGGCGCTCTCGGTGGAGACCCGCCGGGTGCAGTTCACTCCCGACCTGATGCCCGGTGACATCACCGGGTCGATGGTGGTCGAGTCGTCCCACGGCGAGCTCACCTTCCGGGAGGGGCCGGTCTTCACCAACCTGCTCCTCGCCGACGAGATCAACCGCACCCCGCCGAAGACCCAGTCGGCGCTGCTCGAGGCGATGGAGGAGGGCCAGGTCTCGGTCGACGGCGTCACCCGCCCGCTGCCGCGCCCGTTCCTGGTGGCCGCGACCCAGAACCCGATCGAGTACGAGGGCGTCTACCCGCTCCCCGAGGCGCAGCTGGACCGGTTCCTGCTGAAGGTCGTCCTCCCGGTGCCCTCGCGCTCCGACGAGGTGCAGATCCTCAACCGGCACGCCTCCGGCTTCGACCCGCGCGACGTCGCCGGTGCCGGGGTCACCGCGGTCGCATCGGGCGCCGACATCGAGGCCGCCCGGCAGCACGTCTCGACGGTCCAGGTGTCCCCCGAGGTCACCGGCTACATCGTCGACATCGCCCGGGCGACGCGCGAGTCCCCGTCGCTGTCGGCCGGGGTGTCCCCGCGAGGCGCCACCGCGCTGCTCCGCTCCGCGCGCGCCTGGGCCTGGCTCGCGGGCCGCGACTTCGTGACCCCCGACGACGTGAAGTCGCTCGCCCAGGCCACCCTCGCCCACCGTCTGGCCCTGCGCCCCGAGGCCGAGCTCGAGGGCGTCCAGGTCTCCCAGGTCCTCTCCTCCGCCATCGGCGCCGTCCCCGTCCCCCGATGACCACCCCCAGCCGAGACGACCGGAGCGAGGTCGAGCGGCGAGCTTGCTCGTCCGCTCGCACCGAGCGAGGGAGTGACCGCGCGCAGCGCCGAGACGTCAGTTCTGCAGATCGAGACGTCAGCGATGGCGTCGGCTCGAGGTCGTGCTGATGGCGATCACCTGGCGCGTCCCACTGCTCATGCTGGCCGGCATCGTCCCCGTCGTCCTACGCCCGGCCGCGAGCACGGCGGCGGTATGGATCCTGCTCGTGGTGGTCCTGGCGCTCCTCGACGTGTTCCTGGCGCCCAAACCGGCGACCCTGGAGATCAGCAGGGTCCCGCTCGGCGGCATCAGGCTGGGCGAGTCGACGACGTCGGAGCTGATGGTCCGCTCCCCCGCCCGCGGCTTCCGGGCGCTGGTGCGCGATGCCTGGCAGCCCACCGCCGGCGCCGGTCACAACCGGCATCGGATCCGGCTCGGTCGCGGCGACAGCACCAGGCTGCGTACGCCGCTGCAGCCGCGGCGCCGCGGAGATCTGCGGGCGTTGGACGTGACGGTGAGGGCGTACGGGCCCTTGGGTCTGGGCGCCCGGCAGCGCACGATCCCGGTGGAGGGCTCGGTGCGGGTGCTGCCCGCCTTCGAGTCGCGCAAGCACCTGCCCTCGCGGCTTCAGCGTCTGCGCGAGCTCGACGGCCGGGCCGCGGTCCGGGTGCGCGGGCAGGGGACGGAGTTCGACTCGCTGCGGGAGTACGTCCGTGGCGACGACGTACGCTCCATCGACTGGCGCACCACCGCCCGCTCCCGCACCGTCGTGGTCCGCACCTGGCAGCCGGAGCGGGACCGCCGCGTGGTGCTGGTGCTCGACACCTCCCGCACCTCGGCCGGCCGGATCGAGGGCGCCGGTGGCGGAGTGCCACGGCTCGACTCCGCGATGGATGCCGGGCTCCTGCTCGCCGCCATCGCCTCGCGGGCAGGCGACCGGATCGACTTCATCGCCGGCGACCTGCGCGTACGTTCCCGGGTCCGGCTCGCCGGCCAGCGCGACGTCACCCAGCGGCTTCAGGAGACGATGGCCGACCTCGAGCCGGTCATCGCCGAAGCCGACTGGTCCAACCTCGCCGGCGCGGTCGCCGGCCTCGGCCGCCACCGCGCGCTCGTGGTGCTGCTGACTCCCCTCGACCCGCACGCGATCGAAGAGTCGCTCCTCCCCGTCCTCCCGGTCCTGACCCAGCACCACCGCGTCGTCATCGCCTCCGTCCGCGACCCCGAACTCGAGGCCACCGCCGCATCCCGCGACACCCTCGAGAACGTGTACGCCGCGGCCGCCGCCGAACAGACCCTCCGCCGCCGCGACCACACCGCCGCCATGCTCCGCACCCTCGGCGTCGACATCGTCGACGCCGACGCCGAGTCCCTCCCGCCCGCTCTCGCCGACCACTACCTGCAGCTCAAGGCCACCGGTCAGCTCTAAGGCTGCTCGAGAATCTCCTCAGCCCACTCGTTGAAGAAAGCGACCATGTCATCGAACTGGTCGTTGCTGATTGGATAGTCCTCGTCGTGGCGGAAGTTCACACGTCGAAGAGCCTGCGTGAAGAAACCCAGATCGAAGCCGAGATCGCGCTCAGCTGCGAGATCGAGGAGCCGCTGCTTACCGAACATCCGCGCCAGGAAGTAGACGTCGACAAAGTCTCGCGGACGCCACCTACCGAACAGCGCGAGCGTCTTTCTGCCCGCGTTCTCCTCCGGGGCGACCGTCGGACCAAGGAACGTCACAATCGGCGGAAATTGCAAGGCGGCGTCGATTCCGAAGTCGACTGGCACGGAGTCGTCTGGCCCGAAGACTTCCAACCTCACGAACTCGTCGTTGTCGTAGACGATCTCGGTCGACCAGTTCCTGACGTCACACATTTCGAGGAATGCCGCTTTCGTAGTCGGCACGTGCGCCTCGCCTCTAGCAGCGAAGAAGTCGAGATCTTCTGTCACCCGCTCGACTGTGTCGGAGGCAATCAGCGCGGCGCCGCCAGCAAGGATGAACCCCTTCGACTCGGGCATCCCGAAGAATGCGTTGGCGACCTCCCGCTGGAATGGCGTGATCAGATCAATTCCTGACATCTGCCCTACGCCGCCTTCCCGCGCACGTACGCATCGACCGCCGGCTCCCACGCGGACCGGACATCCGGCGCCATGAACATGTGCTCCCACATCTCGCTGAGCAGCTCACCGTCCAGGAACTCGACCATGACTGCCGGCGGCGCCTCCTCCATCAGGATCTGGTAGGCGTACTCACGCGTCTGCGCGTCAGAGAGATCGAAGGCCTTATCTCGTCCGGACCAATAGACGCTGCGAGGAAGCTCGACTGACGCCGTTGCACGCTCGGGCTCCAGAACCCACAGCCGGCCGGGAACGGACAAAGGTCGTCCCGTGCGTCGGATCACGGTCCGGAAAGAGACGAGCCCGCTCGGCGTACGCACCATCTCGATCGGATCCGGCTCGTCGGAGACCTCGAGTCCAACGGCCCGCATCACGTCGGCGACCTTGCGGAGCTCGGCGCGGCCGTGGCCGGCCTCGAGCTCGATGACGAACCGGCGACCGACGCCCGCGAGCTCGGCGAGCTCGGCCTGAGTCAGGCCGAGCGTCTTGCGCACGCTGCGCACGAGCTCGCCGATCTCGCCTGGGGACATCGTTGCCATGCCTCCAGCGTACGCTCAAATGTTCCCGACTGGGAACATTCAGGACTGGGTGGCGACGCGGTCCTCGAGCAGGCGGTCGTCGATGTCGCCCGTCTCGCCCTGGGAGGCGGCGGCGCGGCCGACGATGAAGACGTACGCGAAGAAGGCGAGCTCGGCGAGGACGCCGATGCCGACGCGGGCCCAGGTGGGTAGCGGCGAGGGGGTGACGAAGGCTTCGATGATGCCTGAGATCAGGAGCACGACGATGAGGCCGAGGGCGATGCCGGCGGCGGTGCGGCCCTCACGGGCCATCGACTGCCCGCGGGTCAGCGAGCCTGGGTCGATCCAGGACCAGAAGATCCTCAGCCCGACGGCGCCGGCGACGAAGACCGCGGTCAGCTCCAGCAGACCGTGGGGAAGGATCAGGCCCCAGAAGAGGCCACCGCGGTCGTGTCGGTGCATCAGGGTGCCGAGGATGGCCAGGTTGGAGATGTTCTGGAACATCGAGTAGATCACCGGCAGCCCGAGCACACCGAGGGCGATGCAGATGAACGAGACCCAGACGTTGTTGACCCAGACCTGGGTGGCGAACGACGAGGCCGCGTGCTCGCTGTAGTAGCCCTCGATGTCGTGCTCGACCAGCTGCTTGACCTGCTCCGGGCCGAGCAACGACTGCTCGACCTCCGGGTGGCGCAGCAGCCACCAGATCATCACCGCGGTGACCACGACGTTGGCCACCATCATCCCCAGCCACCACCAGCGCAGCCGGTAGAGCGCGGCCGGGAACCGATGCGTGAAGAACCGCAGGAAACCCGACCAGGTGCTCGTCCGGGTGCCGGTGGTGCGGTTGCGGGCGGCGGCCAGCAGCACCGAGAGATGCTGGACGGCCGTCGGGTCGGGGGCGTTGCTGCGTACGACCGAGAGCTGGGTGCTCACCCGCTGATAGAGCTCGACCAGCTCGTCGGCCTGGGCGCCGTTCAGCCGACGCTCGGCCAGCAGCTGCTCGAGCCTGGTCCGGTCGGCGGCGGTAGCGGCCAGATACGCGTCGAGATCCACGCCCGCAGCGTACGCTGACCGCCATGACCTCCGCGCCGCAATCGCCCGAGCGACGCCCCCAGGACCAGCGCCCCCAAGAACGGGAACTGCTCACCGACGACGACCTGATCACCGGAGACGCAGTCGCCCTCGACCTGCCGGCCGCCGGGCTGGGGATGCGGCTGCTGTCGGGCCTCATCGACGTGATCGTGGTGATGGCGCTGCTGATCGTGACGCTGTTCGTCTTCATGACCGCCGCTCCCGCGACCGACGAGGCCCTGGCCTGGGCCGCCTACATCACGGCCACTGCCTCGGTTCTCGTGGTCTTCCCGACAGCCATCGAGACGCTCACCCGCGGTCGCTCGCTCGGCAAGCTCGCGCTCGGTCTCCGTACGGTGCGCGACGACGGCGGGGCGATCAGCTTCCACCATGCGTTCGTGCGTGCCCTGATCGGCGTCGTCGAGATCTACGCCACCAGCGGCGCCGTCGCCTTCCTCTCCGCGATGATCCACCCGCGCGGCAAGCGGCTGGGCGACATCGCGGCCGGGACGTACGTGATTCGCGTACGGGTGCCGCTGCGTCCCCCGGCACCGATCCAGATGCCCCCGGGGCTCGCCGCCTGGGCCTCCCGCGCGGACGTCGCCACCATCCCGGTCGGCCTGTCCCTGGCGGTGCGACGGTTCCTCTCCGGCGAGGTCGGCACCTACACCGACCCGGTCCGCCGCCACGCCCTCGCCGAGCGCCTCGCGACCCACATGCAGACGTACGTCGCCCCGGGCCCACCTCCGGGCACCCCGCCCGAGGCCTACCTGGCTGCCGTGCTCGCCACCCGCCGCGATCGGGACGCGGCCCGGCTCGCCCGCGACGAGGAGCTCCGGTCGCGGCTCACCGCGCGCTAGGACGTCTTTAGGCGCTTGGCGCTGAGCCCGACCGCCTTCAGCTCCAGCTCGGCCAGCCTCGCCACCACGTCGGCATCGCCGTCCCGCCAGGCCCTGACCGGATCGTCGCTGATCTTGACCAGCTTGTGCAGCGGCTGGGTCGCCATCGCGCGCAGCGCCACCAGATCGGCGCCGGTGCCGGCCTCCAGGAACCGCTGGGTCGAGGTCGCGTTGCGGATGAACCGCCACCGCAGCGGCACGTAGACCATCAGCCACATCAGCACCGGGATGAGCACGACCGCGATCGCCAGCCCGGTCGCGATGCTGGAGACAGCCTCGACCTGCGCCTCCCCCGCCGCGCGGAGCTGGTCGGCGGCCTTCGCGGCACCCTCGAACGGGACCGCGATGCCGTCCTTGACCAGCGGCAGGTCATCGACCTTCCCGGCCGCCTCGAGCATCTTCACGGAGAGCGAGGTGCCGGCGTCGTCCATCTTCTCGCCGGGCACGGCGAGCGCCGAGACCATCTCGTGGACGAATCTTCCGAGAAGGACCCATCCGGCGATCCACACCACCGTCAGCAGGTCGGCGAGCAACTGGGCGGCGAGGCGTGGGGGCCTGTCGGCGTACAACTTCATGCCGCTGATCTTCGCGGTTCCGCGCCTACAGATCAGTCACGACACGGGTAGTTCGGGTCAACGCCGGTAGAGCAGGTCGGTGATGACCCGGTCCTTGGCCAGTCCCTTGCGCTCGAACTTGGTCACCGGGCGCTCGTCCCAACGCTCGACGACACCACCGCTCAGCAGCGGCTCGGCGTCGAGAACCTCCACCATCTGCTCGGCGTACTCGACCCAATCTGTCGCCAGCCGCCAGATCCCGCCGGGCGCCAGCCGCTCCGCGATCATCCGCGCGTTGGTGGGCGTCACCAGGCGCCGCTTGTGGTGGCGGGTCTTGTGCCACGGGTCAGGAAAGAACGTCCAGACCTCGCTGACCGAAACCGGCTCGACCAGGTTCTCGAGCGTCCAGAGCGCGTCGACGCTGCAGAAACGTACGTTCGTCGCGCCCGCGGCGCCCACCCGGGCGAGGCTCTCCGCGACGCCGGGGCGCCATACCTCCAGCGCCAGGATGTTGGCCTCGGGACGGTTGGCCGCCAGCACCGCGGTCGCCTCTCCCACGCCACCGCCGATGTCGACGATCAGCGGACCCTTGCGACCGAACCAGCTCTCCAGGGAGAAACCGGGCTCGTCGACCGCCTCGTCGGGGATCACCCACTCGGCTGCGTACGCGTCCCACGCCTTCTGCTGCTTGGCGTCCAGGCGGCTGCCGCGGCGGGTGTAGGTGAGGACCTCTCTTACCGTGCGGCCGTCATCGAGCAGCTTCTGGTGGGGTCTTGCGGGGCGGATCTGGGGGTTTGGGTCTGTCATCTTTTCTTGCCTTGGTCTCGTGGCGCGCCGACGCGGCGCAATCCGGTCCTCGCTTCGCTGCGGTCCGTTTGCGCCGAGTCAGCGCTTACTAAGCAACAAGGAGCATCTGGTCCAACGCGAAAGGCCCCCTTCGCCTTGCGGCTCCGGGGACCTTCCACGTTGGATCAGACGATCACTTACTTGATGATCTTCGTAACCCGACCCGCGCCGACGGTGCGACCGCCCTCACGGATAGCGAACTTCAGACCCTCGTCCATCGCGATGGGCTGGATGAGCTCGACCGACATCTCGGTGTTGTCACCCGGCATGACCATCTCGGTGCCCTCGGGGAGGGTCACAACGCCGGTCACGTCCGTGGTCCGGAAGTAGAACTGCGGACGGTAGTTGTTGAAGAACGGGGTGTGACGGCCACCCTCCTCCTTCGAGAGGATGTAGACAGAGCCCTCGAAGTTGGTGTGGGGGGTCGTGGTGCCCGGCTTGATGACAACCATGCCGCGCTCGACGTCCTCGCGCTTGGTGCCGCGGAGCAGCAGCCCGACGTTCTCGCCGGCCTGGCCCTCGTCGAGCAGCTTGCGGAACATCTCGACGCCGGTGACGGTCGACTTCTGCGAGGTCTCGCGGATGCCGACGATCTCGACCTCTTCGCCGACCTTGACGATGCCGCGCTCGATACGACCGGTGATGACGGTGCCACGACCGGTGATCGTGAAGACGTCCTCAACGGGCATCAGGAACGGCTTGTCGGTCTCACGAGCCGGGGTCGGGATGTAGTCGTCGACGGCCTGCATGAGCTCGGCAACCGAGTCCATCCACTTCTGCTCGCCCTGCAGGGCGGGGTAAGCGGCAACGCGCACGACCGGGAGGTCGTCACCCGGGAACTCGTACTCGCTGAGGAGCTCGCGCACCTCCATCTCGACGAGCTCGATGAGCTCCTCGTCGTCGACCATGTCGCACTTGTTGAGCGCGACGACGATCGACGGCACGCCGACCTGGCGGGCCAGGAGCACGTGCTCCTTGGTCTGCGGCATCGGGCCGTCGGTGGCGGCGACCACGAGGATCGCGCCGTCCATCTGCGCGGCACCGGTGATCATGTTCTTGATGTAGTCCGCGTGACCCGGGCAGTCGACGTGAGCGTAGTGACGCGACTCGGTCTGGTACTCGATGTGCGCGATCGAGATCGTGATCCCGCGCTGGCGCTCCTCGGGGGCCTTGTCGATGTCCTCGAACGCGAACTCCGGGTTCAGGTCCGGGTACTTCGCGTGCAGCACCTTCGAGATCGCCGCGGTAAGGGTCGTCTTACCGTGGTCGATGTGACCGATGGTGCCGATGTTGACGTGCGGCTTGTTCCGCTCGAACTTCGCCTTAGCCACTGTGGGCTCCTCCTGGTGTGATTTTCTTACTGACTCGTACTGAGTGGTGTTGCTGCCGAAGTCCCTGGACGGGCGACCCGAAGGTCACTCGCCACGGGCCTTCTTGATGATCTCGTCGGCGACGTTCGTGGGAACCTCGGCGTACGAGTCGAACTCCATCGAGTACGACGCCTGACCGCTGGTCTTGGACCGCAGGTCACCGACGTACCCGAACATCTCTGAGAGCGGGACGAGAGCCTGGACGACCATGTCGCCGTGGCGCTCCTCCTGCGAAGACACCTGGCCGCGGCGGGAGTTGATGTCGCCGATGACGGTGCCGAGGTAGGTGTCGGGGGTCGTCACCTCTACCGCGAACATCGGCTCCAGCAGGACGGCCTTCGCCATCCGCGCGGCCTCCTTGAAGGCCTGGTTGCCGGCGATCTTGAAGGCGAGCTCGGAGGAGTCGACGTCGTGGTAGGCGCCGTCCTCGAGCGAGACCTTCACATCGACCATGGGGAAGCCGGCGAGGATGCCGAACTCCATGGCGTCCTGAGCACCCTGGTCGACCGAAGGGATGTACTCCTTCGGCACGCGACCACCGGTGACGTTGTTGACGAACTCGTAGCCCGCACCGAGGCCGGTCTCCTCGTCGATGTTGGGCTCGACGGAGATGACGACCTTCGCGAACTGACCCGAACCACCGGTCTGCTTCTTGTGGGTGTAGCTGTGGTTCTGGACCTTCTTGCGAAGCGTCTCGCGGTAGGCGACCTGCGGCTTGCCGACGGTGGCCTCGACCTTGAACTCGCGCTTCATCCGGTCGACGAAGACCTCCAGGTGGAGCTCGCCCATACCGGCGATGATCGTCTGGCCGGTCTGCTCGTCGGACTTGACCGTGAAGGTCGGGTCCTCCTCGGTGAGGCGCTGGATCGCGGTGCCGAGCTTCTGCTGGTCGCTCTTGGTCTTCGGCTCGATGGCGACCTCGATCACCGGGGCCGGGAAGCTCATCGACTCGAGCACCACCGGGTGGGTCGGGTCGCACAGCGTGTGACCGGTCTTCGACTCCTTCAGACCCATGACCGCGACGATCTGGCCGGCGCCCACCGAGTTGATCTCCTCACGCTTGTTCGCGTGCATCTGGTAGATCTTGCCGATGCGCTCCTTGCGGCCGTTGATCGGGTTGACCACGGTCGCACCCGCCTCGACCTTGCCGGAGTAGACGCGCAGGTAGAAGAGCTTGCCCAGGTGCGGGTCGGAGGCGATCTTGAAGACCAGGCCGGAGAACGGCTCGTCGTCGGAAGGCTTCCGGGAGACCTCGACCTCCTCGTCCTTGACGTCGTGGCCGATGATCGACTCGACGTCGAGCGGGGAGGGCAGGTAGTCGACGACCGCGTCGAGCAGGGGCTGGACGCCCTTGTTCTTGAACGCGGTGCCGGTGAGGATCGGGTTGAGCTTGTCGGCCAGGGTCGCGCGACGGATGGCAGCCTTCAGGGTGGGCACGTCGAAGACGTCGCCCTCCTCGAGGTAGACCTCCATGATGTCGTCGTCGGCCTCGGCAAGGGTCTCGACCAGCTTCTCGCGGTACTCCGCAGCCTTGTCGGCGAGGTCGGCCGGGATCTCCTCGATCACGTAGTCCTCGCCCATCGCGGTCTCGCCGCGCCAGACCTTGGCGTGCATCTCGACCAGGTCGACGACGCCGATGAAGTCGGACTCGGCGCCGATCGGCAGCTGCAGCACCAGCGGGGTGGCGTGCAGCTTGTCGACGATGGAGTCGACGACCATGTAGAAGTCGGCACCGGTGCGGTCGAGCTTGTTGACGAAGCACATCCGCGGGACGGCGTACTTGTTCGCCTGACGCCACACGGTCTGCGACTGCGGCTCGACACCGGCGACACCGTCGAAGACGGCGACGGCGCCGTCGAGGACGCGCAGCGAGCGCTCGACCTCAACGGTGAAGTCGACGTGCCCGGGGGTGTCGATGATGTTGATCTGGTGGTCCTTCCACCAGCAGGTCGTCGCGGCGGACGTGATCGTGATGCCGCGCTCCTGCTCCTGCTCCATCCAGTCCATCGTGGCTGCGCCGTCGTGGACCTCACCGATCTTGTAGGAGATACCGGTGTAGAACAGGATGCGCTCGGTGGTGGTGGTCTTACCGGCATCGATGTGCGCCATGATGCCGATGTTGCGGACCACATTGAGGTCCGTGGTGATGTCGACGGCCACTGTCTTCAGCGTTCCTTAAAGAGATTGTCTTCGGTCTGGATGGGCGGGGTGCCCACATTGTGCGGCAGGCACCCCGCCGTACGTCACCAGCGGTAGTGCGCGAAGGCCTTGTTGGACTCGGCCATCTTGTGGGTGTCCTCACGCTTCTTCACAGCGGCACCGAGGCCGTTGCTCGCGTCGAGGATCTCGTTCATGAGGCGCTCGGCCATCGTCTTCTCACGACGGTCCTGGGCGTAACCGACGAGCCAGCGCAGCGCGAGCGTGGTGCCACGCGTGCCCTTGACCTCGATCGGAACCTGGTAGGTCGCGCCACCGACACGGCGGGACTTGACCTCGATGGCCGGCTTCACGTTGTCCATGGCGCGCTTGAGCGTGACCACGGGGTCGGTGCCGGTCTTCTCGCGGCAGCCCTCGAGCGCGGTGTAGACGATGCGCTGAGCGACCTGCTTCTTGCCGTCCTGGAGAACCTTGCTGACGAGCTGGGTTACGAGCTGCGAGCCGTAGACGGGGTCGACGACGAGCGCGCGCTTGGGAGCGGGACCCTTACGAGGCATGTCACTTCTCCTTCTTCGCGCCGTAGCGCGAACGGGCCTGCTTGCGGTTCTTGACACCCTGGGTGTCGAGCGTGCCGCGGATGATCTTGTAACGCACGCCGGGGAGGTCCTTCACACGACCGCCACGGACGAGCACGATGGAGTGCTCCTGAAGGTTGTGACCCACACCCGGGATGTAAGCGGTGACCTCGACGCCGGAGGAGAGGCGCACACGGGCGACCTTCCGGAGGGCGGAGTTCGGCTTCTTCGGGGTGGTGGTGTAGACGCGCGTGCAGACGCCACGGCGCTGCGGCGATCCCTTGAGGGCAGGCGTCTTCGACTTCGTCGCCTTGTCCTCGCGGCCCTTGCGGACCAGCTGGTTGATTGTGGGCACCTCGGTGGTTCCCCTTCTTTTCTGCTCTCACTACGCGGCGCTCTGCCGCGAAGGATCCAATGTTGTGCGTCCAGGTGGTGCGATACCAACTGGTCCCGCCTCGCCCCCGAGGTCGGGCGTGTCGCCCTTACCTCAACTCACACGTTGGCGGATCTTTCGAACCGAATCCCCGTACTGAGGGCGCCGAACCCGGGTCCGAGACCTATCTCTCGAGCTTGTTCCGGGCACGCGCGACGGCCTGGTTGTCCCAGACACGCTTCAGAGGCTACCCGGCGGCTTGAGAGGGGGTCAAAACGGCCCGGATACCACCTCTGAGTGCGGCGAGGACCAGCACCCCCGCAAGCGTACCCAACAGCACCAGAGCGCCACTCGCGTACAGGGTCGTGCGGGCGCCGAAGTGCTCGCCGACGAAGCCGATGAGCGGGGCACCCAGCGGGGTGCCACCCATCAGGACGGTCATATAGATCGCCATCACCCGGCCGCGGAACTCCGGGGCCGCCTCGGTCTGCATCGTGGCGTTGCAGGCGTTGAGGGTCGTGATCGTGAAGAAGCCGAGCACGGGCGAGATCAGGGCGAAGAGGGCGTACGTCGGCATCAGCCCGGACACGATGACGGTGAGGCCGAACCCGGTCGCCGCCAGCACGATCAGCTTGAGCGGGATCCGGGTACGGCGGGCGCCGAGCAGGGCGCCGGAGAGCGAGCCGATGGCCAGGACGGTGCCGAGCAGGCCGTACTCGCTGGCGCCCTTGCCGAACTCCTCGGTCGCCATCAGCGCCGAGGTGATCGGGAAGTTCGCCCCGAAGGTGCCGACGAAGAAGATGATCACCAGGACCATCAGCATCTTGGGCTGCGTACGGATGTAGCCGATGCCCTCGCGCAGCATCCCGCTCCGCCGGGCGACGGGGTCGGGCGAGTGCAGCTCGGCGGTGTTCATCCGCTGCAGCTGGCCGATCACGGCGAGGTAGGAGACGGCGTTGATGAGGATCACCCAGCCGGTCGCCTCGGGGCCGCTTCCCAGCGAGCCGATGAGGAGCCCGGCCAGCGCCGGTCCGATCAGGCGGGCGAGGTTGAACGAGGCCGAGTTGAGGCCGACGGCGTTGGTGAGGTCGTCGGGGTGGACCATCTCCGAGACGAACGACTGCCGGCCCGGGCCGTCGAAGGCGGCGCCGGTGCCGAAGAGGAACGCGATCACGTAGACCATCCACACCTCGGCGTGGCCGCTCACCGCCAGCACACCGAGGAGCAGCGACATCAGGGCCATCCAGCCCTGGGCGGCCTGCAGCAGGCGGCGCTTCGGGAAGCGGTCGGCGATGACCCCGGCGTAGGGGCTGAGCAGGAGGATGGGCAGGAACTGCAGGCCGGTGGTGATACCGAGTGCCGCTCCCCCGCCGCCGAGGCTCAGGACCAACCAGTCCTGGGCGATGCGTTGCATCCAGGTGCCGACGTTGGAGACGACACTGCCGGCTAGGTAGAGGCGGTAGTTGTGGCTGCGCAGGGAACGGAACGTGGGACTCAACTGGTGGCTATTCTCTCCATGATCGAAGCGGCTGTGCGGAGGGCGGCGAGCTCGTCCGCATCGAGGTCGACGAGCTGCTGGGCGAGCCAGGCGTCCCGGCTGAGCCGGTCCTTGCGTACGGTCCGGCGGCCCTTGTCGGTGATCGAGACCAGCACCTGGCGGCGGTCGGTCTCACCCTGGCGGCGGACGACGTAGCCGCCCTCCTCGAGGAAGTTGACCATCCTGGTCATGCTCGGCGGCTGGACGCGCTCGCGCCCGGCGAGAGCGCCGAGGGTCATCTCGTCGTTGGCGTACAACGCCCCGAGCACCGCCATCGACCCCAGGGAGAGGTCGTTGTCGGGGTGGCGCTCGTTGGCCAGGCGGCGGCGCATCCGCATGACGGAGGTGCGCAGCACCGAGGCGACCTCGGGGATGTCGGAGGCCGCGTCGGGCGCGGAGGCTGGCTGTGCGGTAGGCATGTCGGCAAGCATAACTGCTTACCGGCGCTAACTATTCCGCGAAGAGACAGCGCCCAGGTGAGGGCGCCGTCACAGAGTCAGGACATCGCGGCGAGCATCAGGATGTCGTCGCGGCTGTAGGTGCGGCCGGGGTGAGCCTCCGCGAGGTGCTCCTGCACCTTGTCGACCAGCTCGTCGTCGGTCTCCGTGCGGAAGTTGGTGCCACAGGGGCAGCGGAGCGAAGCCATCAGGGACCTCCAAGTCGTCAGCGTTCCACCCAACCCTACCGGCTCGTGGTGACCTACTAGATTGGACTCCATGAGCGACCAGTACCGCGACGACGACTATTCCGGCAGCTACCCGGAGCAGCAGTACGAGGGGTACGACGGCGACTACTACACCGAGGACGGCGGCTACCACCCCCAGGACTACGGCTACGACGAGCCGCCTGTCGAGGAGCCTGCACAGGCCGCACCCGAGCCGAAGATCGAGCTCGTCGACCAGGACGGCATCCGCGCCTTCGAGCTCGCCACCCTCGGTTGGCTGGTCGGGTTCGTCGCCCTGCTCCCCTTCTGGGGCCTGCTCAACGACCGCGGTTGGACCTGGTGGATCTGGACCTGCCTGGCCGCCTTCGGCATCGGCGCGATCGGCATCGAGCTGACCCGGCGTCGCAAGGCCCGCCGGCTGCGCGCCGAGGGCCTCGCCTAGAACCGCTCGGCTAGAAGGCCTCGGCGTCGTCGCTGATCGTGTCGAAGACCGGGTCCGGCAGCGGCTGCGGCTCGTGCTTCTTCGCCAGCCGCACCTCCGAGTGCGCACCGCACCCGTGATTGAGGCTGACCACCTTGCCGTCGTCGTTGGCATCGCCGTTGGCGCAGACACCGAAGCTCGTGGCCAGGTGGCCGGTCAACCGGACCAGGAAGCCACAGCTGTGGCACTGGTCGGGGGCTGCCTGCGCGAGCGGCGCCTCGGGGCCGCCGTCACCGGCGTACCACCGCTCGGCGGCGGCGTCGAAGCCGGAGACGGACAGGGTCCGGACACGGCCGAGGCCGAGGTCCTTGGCGACCTCGCGCACCTGAGCCTTCTCGTCGGCGTCGAGGGGGTCGTCACCGAAGGCGTACGTCGGGACCAGCCGCGCGTCGTCGTCCTCGACCGGGAGCAGATCACCGGGCGAGAGGTCGCCCGGCTTGATCCGTTCGCGGTAGGGCACCCAGGCCGGCGCGACGATCGCCGCGTCACCGGGGACGAGGACGACCTCGTTGATGGTCACCGGAGCATCGACACCGAATCCCGGGCCGTCGAGCGAGGGCACGGTGACGAGCGTGACCGACCAGTGCCACCCGACGTAGCCCTTGCGGGTGCAGGCGAACAGGTGGGTCACTACGCCCGGGCCGGCACCCTTCTCGACCACATGGCCGAGATGTTCTCCGACGTCACCGGCTGGCACGTCGGACAGGAGCGCGGCGCGGGCCTCGTCGACGGCAGCGACGGCCGTCGCATCGGCGTACGGGGTCGTGATCACGGACCACATCTTCACCCACATGCGCCTCAGGTGCCACTTCGGGGTCACCTTGCGCCACCACAACCTGAACTTCCGCACAACGCGTGATCCTCCCAGACGTACGCCTCTACTGCACAGTCACGACAGCCCTTGAAACGGCCAACACCCGCCGGAGCGTGGCTACGGCGGGTGTTGGTGACGCTCGGCTACTGAAGAGCGCGCGTGGAGACCATGGAGAGGACGTACTCGACGAGCGAGATCAGCGTCGCCTTGGTCGACTGACGGTCACGAGCGTCACAGGTGACGATCGGGATGTCCGGGCGCAGAGCCAGGGCCTCGCGGATCTGCTCCGGCTTGTAGGCCTGGTTGGCGCCGAAGACGTTGTGGGCCACGACGAACGGCACGTTGCGGGACTCGAAGTAGTCGATCGCGCCGAAGGAGTCGGCGAGGCGACGAGTGTCGATGAGCACCACGGCGCCGATGGCGCCCTGGGTCAGGTCGTCCCACATGAACCAGAAGCGGTTCTGACCGGGGGTACCGAACAGGTAGAGGATCAGGTCGGAGTCGAGGGAGACTCGACCGAAGTCCATGGCGACCGTGGTCGTCTTCTTGTTGGGCACTGCGGAGAGGTCGTCGACGCCGGCGGTCGCCTGCGTCATCACGGCCTCGGTCGTCAGGGGGACGATCTCCGAGACGGAGCCCACGAAGGTCGTCTTACCAACGCCGAACCCGCCGGCGATGACGATCTTCGCAGACATCGTCGCCTGCTTGGAGTCGGTGGTCACTGCATTACTCCTGTCAAAGCTTCCTCAGGCCGGACAGCACGCGCTCGAGGAGAGCGGTGTCCGGGGCGTCCGGGACCTTGCTGGCGTGCACCTGCACCACGCCGCGCTCCGCAAGGTCACCGATCAGGACTCGGGCGACACCCAGGGGCACCCGGATGAGCGCCGCGACCTCAGCGACGGAACGGCTCTCGCGGCAGAGCTCTGCGATCGTCCGCTCCTCGGGCGACCGGACGTAGCCGTCGATCACGTAACGGTCAGTGATCACCAGTGCTTCCATCGGGAAGACGCGCTTGGGTTGCGTGCGGCCACGAGTCAGGGCATAAGGCCTGACCAGCGGCGGCGGTTCGGATGCGTGGTTGCTCACGATCTCGGTCCTAGGGTCGGGGCACTGATCAGGCGCCGGTTCTGGTATCGGGGGTGAGGGCGGTGGCAACACGCGAGATCAACAGCTGCATCTGGTAGCCAACCTGTCCCAGATCGCAGTCGGGGGCGGCGAGGGCAGCAAGGCTGGAGCCCTCACCAACCGCCATGAGGACCAGATAGCCACCGTCCATCTCGATGACCATCTGCTGGACATTACCCGCCGCGAAGCACCGAGCTGCTCCTTGGGTAAGACTGGTGAGACCGGAGGCGATCGCCGAGAGCTGGTCGGCCCGGTCCGGGGGGAAGTCGACGGAGCTGGCCATCGGCATGCCATCAGCCGACACCAAGATCGCGTGAGCGATGTCAGGGGTGCGCTGGGTCAGGCTGTCGACAAGCCAGTCCAGTCCTGCGGGGGCCGTTGTCACTGCTGCTCCTCACCTTCGGGGTTGCTTTCCGCATCAGCGGGGTTGTTGCGGGCGCGGCTGACGCCCTTTTGGAAGCTGGACATGCCACGGGTGCGGCGCGCGTCCATGTTACGCGGACCTGATGACGGTGGTGTGACCGCTGGCGCCGCGCCTGGGATCAGGTTCTGACCCGGGACACGTACGGGGAGGCCACCCTGGGTGATCGTCGCCGGCTCCTGCTCCTGCAGTTGCTCCAGCTCCTGCGCCCGGCGCCAGCCCTCGTCGCCCGGCGAGGACCAGCTCATCGGCGTGGTCGGCTCGTCGTCCTGCGCGACCGGCTCGTCGACCGGCTCGCCCGCGGGGGCGGCCGCCGGACGGGCCACGTCGGGCTTGGGTCCTGGACCGGCCTTGGCGGCCGGGGCGATCGGGTCGCTGAGCGGGTCGCCCTTGGACTCCATCGCTCGGCGCGCGCCGAGCGGGCGACGACGGGTGAACCACTCGGACTGCAGGTCGTCGAAGATCGAGCTGCCCTCGTCATCGAGGATCGGAACCTCGGTGGTCGAGTCGAGCGGGTTCGGCGAGTTGGTCGGCTCCGGAGCCATCGGGCCCATCGGGCCCGGGGCGATCGCGTCACCGGCCGGACCGAACGGGTCGTCGTCGGGACCGAAGCCCGGCGGCGGCGTACGCGGCGTGGTGCGCTCGTTGGGGCGCTCGAAGGTGCGGAACGCGCCGGTGTCGGTGCCGAACGGGCTGCCACCCTGGCCGCCCGGGTCGCGACGCGGCAGCTCGCCGGTCTCGGTGCTCGGGTCGAAACGACCGTCGGGGAAGCGCGCGGCCAGGTCCTCGGCCTTGCGAACCGGCAGCATGTTGGACAGGAAGTTCTGCTGCTGGCCGCTGGGGCTCTGCTGCGGGGCCGGCGGCTGGTTGGCGCCGAACGGGTCGCCGCCGAACGGGTCTCCCCCGTACTGCGGCTGACCACCGCTGAACTGCTGCGGCTGCGCCGGGAAGCTGCCCGTGCGCGCGCCCGGACCCTCGAAGCCCGGGTCGCCCGGCATCGGCGGGACACCACCGTATGCGGGCTGCTGGCCCGTCTGCGGTCCGCTCTGACCGAAGCCGTTGTGCTGGCCCGAGTGGCCGTTGGCACCCTGCTGCTGGAAGGCCGACGCACCGCCGTTGGAGAGGTTGGGGTGGTTGGACGCACCGGGTGTACGGCTCGGCAGGGCCGGGGGCGCCGCGGCGGAGGCCGCGGGCGCCTCGGGCGCCGGAAGAGCACCGACAGGCACGTCGTAGGGGTTGCCACCTGCGTACGGCTGGGCGTCGTAGGCGGGCATCCCGTACTGCATCTCGTAGGGAAGCTCGCCGGTGCCCGGGTAGGCGCCGGCCTGCTGGCCGTAGCCGCCCTGCTGGAAGGCGTACGCGTCGAAGCCCTGCTGCTGGCCCGACGGGGCCTCGGCGTGAGCGCCGACGATCGTGGTGACCGGCATCTCGACGCGCGCGACCACACCGCGGGGGCGGTTGGGAACGAGCTCGATGTAGAGACCGTGACGCGCCGCCAGGCGCGCGACCACGACCAGACCCATCATCCGGGCGACGTCGGCGTCGAGGCCGGTCGCACGGCGCAGCTTCATGTTGGCCGCGTCGAGCTCCTCCGGCGTCATGCCGATACCGAGGTCCTCGATCTCGACCAGCAGCGGCGCGGCAGGGCCGGCGCGGAAGGTGCGGATCGTGACCGCGGTGTCGGGCGGGGAGAAGTTGGTGGCGTTCTCGATCAGCTCCGCGAGCAGGTGCACGAGGTCACCCGCGATCGCACCCTCGAACTCGGCGTTCTCGTCGGAGTCGATGTCGACCCGGGCGAACTGCTCGATCTCGGAGGCGGCGGCACGGAGCACGTCGAGGACCGGGACCGGACCACGAGCCGCGTGGCCGATCTCGCCACCGGCGAGGACCAGGAGGGACTCGTCGTTGCGGCGCATTCGGGTGGCGAGGTGGTCCAGGCGGAACAGGTTCGCGAGGTCGTCGGGGTCCTGCTCGTTGGCCTCGAGCTGGTCGATGAGCTGGAGCTGACGTTCGACGAGGCTCTGCGAACGGCGGGAGAGGTTCATGAACATCTTGTCGACGTTCGTACGCAGCTCGGCCTGCTCGCCCGCCAGCCGGATCGCCTCGACGTGGACCGCGTCGAACGCGTCCGCGACGTCACCGATCTCGTCTCGACGCGCGATGTCCAGAGGCTCCACATGTGTATCCACCGGGCCTTCGGCCTGGTTCATGTAGGCGACTCGCTCAGGCAGGTCGTGGTTGGCCAGGTTGTAGGCCAGGCGACGCAGCTGGCTCAGCGGCGACAGGATCGAGCGGGCGGCGACCAGACCGACGGCGAGGGCGAAGATCAGAACACCGAGAACGAGGAGACCGATGACGATGGCGTCGCGGGTCGCGTCGCTCTTGATCTGCTCGACGTCGTCGCTGATCTCCTGCGCGGTCTGGACGATCATCTTCTGCAGACCACGGATGAACTCCGTGCTGGCCTGGGTGTACTGGTCCGGGGTCATCTTGACCCGGTCCGTGCTGCCGCTGGAGATCACCTGGTTGACCACCCGGTGGGCCGGGGCTCCCACAGAACCCTGGTCGGTGGTGTCGTTGGTCAGCTCGTCGAGCTGCTGGCGGATCTCGTCGGACGTCTTCGCGTAGTAGTCCGCCGTCGACAGGCGCCACTTGGCCTCGGCGCGGGCGAGCTCTGCGAACTCGTCGTCGGTGAGGACGTCGGGGTTCACCTCACCCTTGCCCTCGGCGACCGCCTTCTTGCTCAGCGCCTTCATCATGATCATGCGCTCGACGCCCATGGCCTCCGAGGCGGGACGTACGTTGCTGATCGCCGAGATCTTGGAGAAGACCTCGTCGTTCTCCAGGGTCGGCATCTGCGCCGAGATCCCGAAGAGGTTGTTCATCACGGTCGTGTAGGCCAGCTGGGCCTCGACCGCGGTGTCCTTCTCCTGGATCTGCGCACGCAGGTCGTCGATGCCGTTCAGCGCCTGCTGGATCTCGACGATGCTGTTCTCGAGGTCCTTGTCGTCGCCGGCGTCGATCTCCTTCGCCTTGGCGCTCCAGGCCTCGATCGACTCGTCGGTCTTCTGCTGCAGAGGCCGCATGACGACCTCGGGAACACCCGCGAGCGCACCGTCACGCTCGAACAGGATGTTGATCGCGAGTTGGTAGGTGTCAGGCAGTGCCTGGGCGACAGTCTCGGCCTGGCGTGCTTCCGCCTGGGCTGAGAGGGCGCGCGAAATGCTCAACCCGCCGAACACCATCGCCGCGATGGTCGGGATGAGCAGCACGAAGATGAGGCGCGCTCGAATTCCCTGCCAGGGCTTACGTTCCGGACGGTGGGTTGTGCTTGCGTATGGCTCGGCCATTACTCCCTCTCGTGGCCATGTCACATCATTCCCGAGAGGCATGCACCGTCTGTGGCGCATACCCCAGTCCCCCGCCGCGAAGTCTGCTGGCACCCGGGCGTACCTGTCTGCAGTCTTTGGCGACGCAAACTTACGTCATAAGTGGTCTCGATTACCAATGGTGTACGAAATCATTTGCAAATCTATGGAGGGGTAGGCGGAGTATAGGCCCCACCCGCACGAGGGACGACATGGCGAGCCATCCGTGGATGCCGTCGACGCCGGAGAGGGGAATACCTCACGCGTCCCTGGGCGCTGAGGACTAGGCTCTCCCGCGTCGGCCGTCACAGTCGCCGGGCGACGTACGTTCGTAGCGCTGATGCGCGAGG
This sequence comes from Nocardioides sp. NBC_00850, assembly GCF_045207335.1. Taxonomy (NCBI): domain Bacteria; kingdom Bacillati; phylum Actinomycetota; class Actinomycetes; order Propionibacteriales; family Nocardioidaceae; genus Nocardioides; species Nocardioides sp. NBC_00850. The sequence goes on along the minus strand of NZ_CP108845.1, from coordinate 1,824,923 downwards.
AAGGGGCAAGCTGCCGTGCCTACTGGCAAGGTCAAGTGGTTCGACGCCACCAAGGGCTTCGGGTTTCTGTCGCAGGACGACGGTCCGGACGTGTACGTCCACGCCGACGCGCTCCCCGAGGGCGCTGCCAAGACCTTGAAGGCCGGCACCCGGGTGGAGTTCGGCATCGCCCAGGGACGCCGCGGTGAGCAGGCGCTCTCGGTGACCATTCTGGAGCGCTCCCCGTCCGTTGCCGGGCGCCAGCGTGCCGCCAAGCGCCGCAAGCCCGAGGAGATGGAGCTGATCGTCGAGAACGTGATCAAGCTCCTCGACGACATCCGCGACGGCTACGCCCAGGGCCGCCCGCCCACGCGCGAGCTGGCCAAGAAGGTCTCCCCCGCGCTGCGCCAGATCGCCGACGAGTTCGAGCTCTAGATCCAGCTCAGGTCGGGGATCAGGGTCTGCACGCCGACCACGAGGCCGGCGACGTTCACCGCCAGGAGGACGAGGATCCAGAGCACCGACGGGATGCCGGTCAGGCCGGCGAGCTGGTCGGGATCGGAGCCGCGGCGGCCTCGCTCGCCGCGGCCGAGGAGTTCCAGGAGCGGCCTCGGGGAGGCGAGCAGGAGCAGCCAGGTGACCAGCGTGGCGGCGATGGTCTGGATGCGGCCGTCGGCGTACCAGCTGATCGCGCCCAGGGCTGCGCCCAGCGCCAGCAGGACGACGAGGCCGTAGCCGTTGCGTACCCACAGCAGCAGCACGAGCATCGCCGCCACCAGGAGCCACAGCAGCCCCAGGGCGTGACCCGCGGCGAGCATGGTCGCGCTGAGCAGGCCGAGGAGCGCCGGGGCGAGATAGCCGGCAGCGAGCATCGCCACCATCCCCGGCCCGGACGGCTTGCCACGCGAGAGGGTCACGCCGGAGGTGTCGGAGTGGAGCTTGATCCCGGCCAGGCGCCTTCCCACCAGCACCGCGACCACTGCGTGCCCGGCCTCGTGGACGACGGTGACGCCGAGGCGTACGGTGCGCCAGCTCCCATGCCACACGACCAGCACCAGCGCGACGAGTCCGGCGCCGATCAGCCACGGCGCTTCGGGGACGGTCTGGGTCGCGGTGATCGTGTCCCAGAACTCCCTCACGCCGGCGCCTCCGTAGCGCAAACGCCAGAATACGAAGTCGACGGCGTGTTGTGCTCGTGGTTCACTCGCTGACGCTCGCTCACTTGGCTGCCTTCTGGTTCATCGATCCGGAGCGGAAGCCCCGTGGGTCGATCTCCGCGGCGGGGAATCCTGCGTCGGTCACTGTCTTGAGCACCTCGTCGGCATGGTGGGGGTCGAGAGGCAGGAGGGTAGCGGACAGCTCCACGGTGGCCTTCTCCCCATGGTCACGCACGCGCAGGTCCACCCTGGCGGCGTCGTGGCCGCGGGCGGCCAGGACGCTGCGTACGCCCTGCTCTGCTCTCTCTACGCGCGCGAGGCGCCTCGGGGTGACCTCGAGGCCATAGGCGATCCGGCTGGAGAGGCAGGCCGCGGCCGGCTTGTCCCAGGTCGGCAGCTCCCAGCGGCGCGAGGCCTCGCGGATCTGCGCCTTGGTCAGCCCGGCGTCCTTGAGCGGCGTGATCGCACCACGCTCGGTGGCCGCTCGGATGCCGGGCCGGAGGCCGTTGAGACCCTCGATCGCGTCGTCGGCGTTGGTGCCGGTGGCCACGTGGGCCAGGCCCAGCTCACGGGCCAGCGGCACGAGGGTGTCGAGCAGCTCCGCCTTGCAGAAGAAGCATCGGTCGGTGCCGTTGGCCCGGTAGCCCTCCCGCTCCATCTCGTGGGTCTGCGGGGTGACGAGGCGTACGCCGAGGCTCTTCGCGAACTCGGCTGCCGGATCCCTCTCGGCGATCGGAAGACTGTGCGAATAGCCGGTCGCGGCGGCGACGTTGTCGCTGCCCAGAGCTCTGGCCGCGGCCGCCAGGAGGAAGGCGCTGTCGGCGCCGCCGGAGAAGGCGACCAGCACGCTTCCCCGAGTCTTGAGATCCGCTTCGAGAGCGTTGAGCCGTTGGTCGAGGTCGGACACGCTCCGACCCTATCCACGTGCTCCACGCGTGTTCGTGGATCGGCGCCGGGAGACCAGGACCACCAGCAGGACCACGAGCACGATCACGATGACGACGAGGACGCTCACGACCGCGAACGTGAGGACGACCGCGACGAGCGCGGTGCGGGTCGCATCGTCGCGGCCGGCCCGCACCTCCTCGACGATCTCCTGGGCGGAGGCGGTGAGCACCTCCTGTAGGCCGCGCATGAAGTCGGTGCTGGACGCGACGTACGACCCCAGGGTCAGTGTGGTGCCGCCACCGGCGATGACCTCATTGACGGCCTGGTGGGCCGGCACGCCGGTGGCACCCTCCGCGCGCTCATGGGTCGGGGATTCCAGTGTGTTGGTCATGACGCCCTCTCGGGTCCGGATGAGTTCCGGATGAGTGAGGAACCCTAGGACCGGAGCGGCGCCGCGCGCCCGTGAATTCTGGATAGCGTCCGGGCCCGACCCGTCGTCTGGATAGGGTCTCAGCATGGGGGCAGAGCGGGAGGCGTCGGTGGGGTCAGGCCGACGGCAGAGGGGAGTTCTGGGGTCGCTCGTCGAGATCCTGATCATCGCGGTGACGGCGATCCTGCTCGCCGTCGTCATCAAGACGTTCCTCGCCCAGGCGTTCTACATCCCCTCCGAGTCGATGCAGCCCGGGCTGGAGGTCAACGACCGCGTACTGGTGGAGAAGCCGTCCTACTGGATGGGCGGCACGCCCGAGCGCGGCGACGTCGTCGTCTTCACCGATCCCGGCGGCTGGCTCTCCGCCAACCAGATCGCACCTTCCCCGACCGGCTTCAGGGCCGTGCTCGCCAAGATCGGGCTCTACCCGACCGGCGACCACCTGGTGAAGCGAGTCATCGGAGTCGCGGGCGACACCGTGGAATGCTGCGAGTCGGGCCGCGTCGTCGTCAACGGCACGCCCTTGGACGCGTCCTCCTTCATCGCTCCCACCGACACCTGCGACGGCCCGATGGCGCAGGACAACGGGTCGTACGTCAAGGGCGGCTGCCGCGGGTGGAAGGCCGTCGTCCCCGAGGGCCGGATCTTCGTGATGGGCGACAACCGCGCCAACTCCGCCGACTCGTCATTCCATCTGTGCAGCCCCGAACGCCAGGAGTCGGGAGACGAGGCCTGCTCGAACGCCTTCGTACCCGTCTCCGACGTCGTCGGCCGCGTCGCCGTCGTCTTCTGGCCCACCGACCGCTTCGGCGTCGAGCACCGCCCGGAGACCTTCGACTCCGTTGACTGAGAACGTCCGGCCGAGTCGGTCGTTGTGGCGGCCGAGAATGCAGTTGTGGGCGACGAAACCAGAGTTTCGTCGCCCACAACTACAGATTCGACCCGCCACAACTACAGATTCGGCGGGAGGGGTCAGGCCTCGCGAACCACATCCATGGTGCGGTCGCCGAACTTGACCTTGTCGCCGTCGACGAGAGCCGCAGGGCGGCGGGCGCCGAGGGCCCGTGCGGCGCTCTGGCGGATCAGGGTGGTGCCGTTGGTGGAGCCGCGGTCCATGACCACGAGGGTGCCGTCGGCCGCGATCTGGAACTGAGCGTGGGTCTTGGACAGAGACATGTCGCTCGAGGAGAGGGCTACCCGGTGGGCGACCTCCTCGCCCGGACGCGGCTCGGGGCCGCGGCCGACGATGGCGAGACCCTCGACCACGAAGCTCTGGCCGGTGTCGAAGGTGACCCGCCAGCGAGCCGTCGCCGCGGGCTGCGGAGCAGGCACGGGAGGCGGCGGAGGGGCGGGCTGAGCCGCCGCTTGCGCTGCCGAAGGGACAGGCGGGGCGGGCGGAGCAGGCGGCGTCGGCGTCGGCGGCACGGGGGCCGGCGGCGCCTGACGGGCGATCGGTGCCGGGACCAGGGTCGGGGCCGCCTGAGCCTCGGCCGCGGCCTGAGCGGCGCTCTGGGTCGGGGCAGCAGGAGTCTGCGGACGCTCGGCCGGCTCCGGGGTCGCCTCGGCCTGCTTCAGGCGCATGGTGGTCAGGTTGACGATGCGGCGCGGCGCCGGGGCCTCTTCCTCGGCCTCGACGACCGCCGGAGGACGTACGTCGACCACGACCGAGCCCGCACGGCGGTCATGCCACCCCTGGCGCCGGCCGCGGTCGTCCATCGCGGCGACCCAGGCGAACGTGGCGGTGCCGATGCCGAGCGTCGGGATCGTGCAAAGACCGAGCAGGGCCTGGCGTACGAACGCCTTGCCGACGCCGATGGGACGGCCCGCGGCTCCGGAGTCATCGCTGACCACGCGGAGCCCGAGGGCCATCTTCCCGGGGGTCTTGCCCCCGGAGCCGGTGAGTACGGTGCCGACCAGCCAGACCCCCAGAACCACACTGACGATCAGGCCGACCCCGGGAAGCGGGTTGTCGTTGCGGAAGAAGATCAGCCAGGCGGCGAACCCGGCCGCGGCGAAGATCGCCCAGGCGATCACCCGGTCGATGGCGAAGGCGTAGAACCGACGGTCCGGCTCCGCGATCGCAGCTTCGACGGTTGGAGCCGGCAGGCCGGCCACGCTCATGCCGCCGCCTCCGTATGAAGGAGCAAAGAATACGGACGCGCCGGCCTGAGGCCGATCGTCGCTCGCTGGCGCTCGCTCATGCCGCCGCCTCCGTATGAAGGAGCAAAGAATACGGACGCGCCGGCCTGAGGCCGATCGTCGCTCGCTGGCGCTCGCTCATGCCGCCGCCTCCACAGAGGCCGGCGACATGAGCGAGAGCCGCTCGATCATGGGTTGGTCACCCGGATCGTCAGACTGTCACCGAGGTCGATGACAGCGCCAGGCATGAGCTGAACGGGTACGCCGGGGCGCAGGTCCTCCGGGCCGAGGCCGGGCTGGACCAGCACGGTGCCGTTGGTCGAGCCGAGGTCGGTGACCACCGCTGCGCCGTGGTCGACACCGGCACCGGGACGGATCTCGCAGTGGGTCGAGGAGATCTCCTGGTGCGGGCTCGGCACGGTCACCAGCATCGGCTGCTCGGTGGGCGTGAACCGGCTCGCCTCGGGGGCGCGGCCGACCAGGACGACCCGGTCGACCTCGACGCGGTCGCCGCTGGAGAACTCCAGGCGTGCGACCGGGTAGGCGGTCACCTTCGGGGCCTCGGGCTGGCCGGGGATCCCGGCGAGACCGGCGTTGAGGTCCTCGCCGACGCCGATGCGGGTCAGACCGTCGTGGTCGTCCTCATCGGGGTTGGGCTCCTCCCAGACCGGCTCGTCGTGGGTCTCGGGGATCGGCGCCACGGGCGGAGCCGGCGGCGCGGGCGGGGCCGGGAACGCCGGAGGGGCCGGGGGCGCCGGAGGGATGTCGGTCACCGGAGCGTCGACAGACGGGCCGTCGAACGCCGGGGCCTCGATCGGTGCCTCGCTCGGCGCGGAGTCGATCAGACCCTCGGCCGGCGCCTCGTCGAAGGGAGCAGGCGGCGCGTCCACCGGAGGCGGCGGAGGCGTCGTCAGCGGCGGCGGAGGCGGCATCGACGGCGGGCCGAAGCCGGGCGCCGGGGCGGACTCGGGCTCGTCGTAGGACTCGGGCCCGTCGTAGGGCTGATCGTCGACGGCCGGAAGGACCTCGGTCTCGGCGTCGGAGGCGACGTCCATGTCGGACACGGGCTCCGGGGAGACCGCGGAGGGACCGAAGGAGGACGCTACGGCAGCGGCGTGCTCGTCGCTGGCGTAGTCGTCCTCGTAGCCGCCGGTAGCGGGCTCCGGGAAGTCCTCGTCGTCGGCGTCCTGGGAGGCGGCCGGCATCTCGAACGCCTCGGTCGGCTCGGTCAGGTCGTCGTGACGCGGCGCCGACGCATCGCCGGACTCGTCGCCACGGTTGACCGAGATCGGCTCGTCCGCCTCGGAGTCCGCGTCGAAGTCGGAGTCCGGACCGAGGTCTGCCTCCGAGTCGGAGTCCGACTCAGCGTCCGCCCCGAGACCGGGGAGGTCACCCGAGATCGGGATCGGCGGCACGACCGAGAGGGAGGGCGGAGCCGCTACCGGCTCGTCCTCGTCGAGACCCTGCTCCTCGGCGGAGTCCAGGTCGTCGGCGGAGTCGGCGTAGCTGTCCTCGGGAAGAGGATCGGTGAGCGGGTCACCCGGGGCCGGCTCGTCGACGCTCTCGTCGACGCTCTCGTCGACGCTCTCGTCGGGTCCCTCCTCGACGGCCACCGGGGCAGCGACGAAACCGGCGCGGCTCTCCGGCGAGTCGTCCTGGGCGGACTCCGGGACCGGCGGCGGAACCTCGAGACCCGAGACCCGCAGCAGGCCACCGAGCGCCGTCATCGGCTCACCGGTCGCGCCCTCCTCGCCGAGCGAGACGGACATCCTGGTGACACCCTCGAGGGTGCGCTCGACCCATGTCTTCGACGACGAGCCGTCGACCTCGACGGTGCCCTCGCCGGCCTCGAACGAGACCACGGAGGGGCCGCGCACGACCGTGCGTACGCTGCCGCCGTCAGGCGTCACGTCCCCGGAGATGAGGACGAAGCCCGGCAACGAGCTCAGCCCGGTCGCGACGAGCGCGTCGAGCACCTCGTCGAACCCGGCACCGTCGTCGACGAGCGCCCACAGCGCGCCCGCGCGGCTCTTCTCCGAGGGCGGGAGCAGCACCGTGGCGCTCTCACCGATGATGCCGAACCACGTGCCCGGCATGTAGGACGTGCTTGCGATGGTTGCTGGCTCACTCATGGCAGCACTCCTAGCTTCTGCTCCATACTCACCCTTTGTTGCTCCGAGTCATACGGGTTCTCCTCGGTCAATCCCATCACATCGACCACGATCGCGGTGGCGTTGTCCCGGCCACCCGCCTCGACCGCGGCGGCGACGAGCTTCTCGGCCGTGTCGCGGGCGTCGGTGTCCTCTGCCGCGAGGATGTCGGCGATCTCAGCATCCGAGATCATCCCGCTCACGCCGTCGGAGCACAGCATCAGCCGGGCGCCCACAGGCAGAGTCACCTGGAAGATGTCCGGGACCGCCGGGGCCATCCCGCCCAGCGCCCTGGTCACCACGTTGCGCTCCGGGTGGTGCTCGGCCTGCTCGCGCGTGATCTGCCCCGAGTCGACGAGCTCCTGGACCAGGCTGTGGTCGCGGCTGAGCTGGCTCAGCGTGCCGTCGAAGTATCGGTAGATCCGCGAGTCGCCGACGTTGAGCAGGATCCACAACGGGCTGCTTCCGCCGTCGGCGATCAGAGCCGCGGCGCAGGTGGTGCCGGACTGGTAGTCCGAGGCCCCGCGCGAGCGCTGCTCGAGCGCGAAGGCCACGATCCGGTCCTGCGCCGCCTGGAGGGCCTCGACCATCGCCTGGCTGCCGGACTCGGACGCGTAATGGGTGCCGCCGAGCTTGGCGAACTCCTGGATCACCATCTCGCTGGCGATGTCACCACCGTCGTGGCCGCCCATACCGTCCGCGACGACGAAGACCGGTGGCTCGGCCACATGGGAGTCCTCGTTGACCTTCCGCACCTGGCCGACATCTGTCGCGGCCCCGTGCGCGATCACTACTTTCCTGGACATCTCGCCCCCTAGGCCCGCCGGGATAGCGTGATGCCGATGGACACAGGCTTCCGCTCACTCGCAGACCAGTTGCGCTCTTGGCCCACAGAGCGCATCTCTCGCCTGCTTCTTGCTCGTCCTGATCTCGCCACGCCGTCCCCTCATGACTCCGGCCAACTCGCCGCCCGAGCAGCCACTCGCACATCCTTGCACTACGCGATGGATGACCTTAACCATCTCGAGCTGATCGTGCTTGATGCCGTTGTCCTCGCGAATCAAACCACCAAAGCCCACTTATCTTCCATGCTGAACGCTGAAGTGGACGCCGCGACACGGGCACTTTCTCATCTGGAGGACACCTGCCTGGTGTGGCACTCCCTCGACGGCCTTCGCGCGGTGACCGGTGTCGCGGCCCTGCTGCGGGGCTCGCCCGGCACCTCCGGGCTGCAGCCGTTCGCCGCTGACCAGGAAGAAGTCGTACGCAGCCTGCCGGCTGTGTCCGCCGAGGCACGCGCGATGCTGGAGGCCGTCGACGCCGGCGGCGGGCAGGCCTCCTCCTCACGCGCGCGCCCGGGCATATCCGTGGCCGAGGCGGCCGGACCGGCCGAGGAGCTCATCGCCCACGGGCTGCTGGTGTCCTCGGGCGACGGCATGCTGACCCTGCCCGGCGAGGTCGGGCTCGCGCTGCGGGGCGGGCGGACGACGCTCGCCCCCGTCGACGTCCCGCCGCCCCTGCCGACCTCGTCGCGGGCGTCCACGCTGGTCGACCGGGCGGCCGCGGGCGCCGCCTTCGAGCTCGTACGCAACCTCGAGCTGCTCCTCGACGCCTGGAGCGCCACGCCACCGCGGTCGCTGCGCGGCGGGGCGGGGCTGACGGTGCGGGACCTGAAGACGACCGCCGAGCGGCTCCATGTCGCCGAACCGGCCGCGGCGTTGCTGATCGAGGTCGCCTGGGCCTCGGGGCTGCTCGCACTGGGCACCGACGAGGAGGGCGATCCGTCCTGGATGCCGACCGAGCTCTTCGACCAGTGGCTCCAGCAGCCCCTGGCGGCCCGCTGGTCGCACGTCGCCGGCGCCTGGCTGGCCTCGCCGCGCCTACCCGGGCTCGTCGGCCAGCGCGACCCCGCCGGGAAGACCTGGAACGCGCTGGCCCCCGATCTGGCCGGGGCCTCGGCCGTGGCGACGCGGCGGCAGACCCTGGGCCTGCTCGCCGCCCTGCCGGACGGCGAGGTGCTCGCCGCCGGCACCGGCCCGGCCGCGGTCGTCACCCGCCTCGGCTGGGAGCGGCCGCGCCGGCCACGCACCCGCACCGAGTCCCGCGAGGCCCTGGTGGACTGGACGCTCACCGAGGCGGAGACCCTCGGGCTCGCCGCGTTCGGGGGGCTGGCTGCGTACGGTCGGCTGCTGGTGGCGGGCGAGGATCCGGTCCCGACCCTGACCGGGCTGCTGCCGGAGCCGGTCGACCACGTGCTGCTCCAGGGCGACCTGACCGCGGTCGCGCCGGGGCCGCTGGAGCCCGCGCTGGCCCGCACGCTGGCCGTGGTGGCCACGGTGGAGTCGCACGGCGGGGCGACGGTCTACCGGTTCACCAAGGAGTCGGTGCGCCGGGCCATGGACCGCGGCTGGACCGCCACCGAGATCCACGCGTTCCTCGTCGCCGCCTCCCGCACCCCCGTCCCGCAGGCGCTGACCTACCTGGTCGACGACACGGCGCGTACGTTCGGGACGGTCCGGGTCGGGTTCGCCGCCGCCTACCTGCGCAGTGACGACGAGGCGGCGCTGGCCGAGCTGCTGGCCCACCCGGCGGCCGAGTCCCTGGGGCTGCGGCGGCTGGCGCCGACGGTGGTCGTCAGCACCGTCGCGCTCGACTCGCTCCTCCCCCGGCTGCGGGAGCTGGGTCTGGCCCCGGTCGTCGAGGCACCCGACGGATCCGTCCACGTCGCGCGCCCCGACGCCAAGCGCGCCAAGGCCCGCAACGGCGCGCGTCCGGCCGGCGCCCAGGAGGCCCACCTCGCCGCGCGTGCGACCGCGGTGGCCGCCAGGATCAAGGCGGGCGACGAGACCGCCGCCTCCCGCCCGGCCCCTGCCGAGCCGGCCTCCACCATGGTGATCCTCCACGAGGCCATCGATGCCCGGGAACAGGTCGTGATCTCCTACGTCGACGGCCGCGGAGTCGCCGGCGAGGCGCGCGTCGAGCCGCTGGCGATCGACGGTGGCTCTCTCGCGGCCCGGGTCGAGGACGACGTACGTTCCTTCGCGCTGTCCCGGATCAGGAGCGTGCGCCCGGCGCCGCCGTAGGCTGGTGCGGTGAACGACGGCCCCCTGATCGTCCAGTCGGACAAGACGCTGCTGCTCGAGGTCGACCATGCCCGGGCAGGTGAGTGCCGCAAGGCGATCGCGCCGTTCGCCGAGCTGGAGCGTTCGCCGGAGCACATCCACACCTACCGGCTGACGCCGTTGGGGCTGTGGAACGCGCGCGCGGCCGGGCACGACGCCGAGCAGGTGGTGGACACGCTGCTCGAGTTCTCCCGCTATCCCGTTCCGCACTCGCTGCTGGTCGATGTCGCCGAGACGATGGCCCGCTACGGCCGGCTCCGTCTGGAGAAGAACCCGGTCAACGGGCTGGTGCTGGTCTCCTCCGACCGGGCGGTGCTGGAGGAGGTCATCCGGGCTAAGAAGGTCGCCGGCATGCTGGGCGGACGGCTCGACGAGGACACCGTCGTCGTCCACCCCTCCGAGCGCGGCAATCTCAAGCAGGCGCTGCTCAAGCTCGGGTGGCCGGCCGAGGACTACGCGGGCTACGTCGACGGCGAGGCGCACTCGATCGCGCTGGACAACACCGACTGGACGCTGCGCCCCTACCAGTCGGAGGCGGCCGAGTCGTTCTGGCACGGCGGCTCCGGGGTCGTCGTGCTCCCCTGCGGCGCCGGCAAGACGCTGGTCGGCGCCGCCGCCATGGCGCACGCCCAGGCGACCACGCTGATCCTCGTCACCAACACCGTCTCCGCGCGGCAGTGGAAGGACGAGCTCGTACGCCGCACCTCACTGACCCCGGACGAGATCGGCGAGTACTCGGGGTCGGTCAAGGAGATCCGGCCGGTCACGATCGCCACCTATCAGGTGCTGACCATGCGCCGGAAGGGCGCCTATCCCCATCTGGAGCTGCTCGACGCACGCGACTGGGGGCTGGTCGTCTACGACGAGGTGCATCTCCTTCCCGCGCCGATCTTCCGGATGACCGCCGACCTGCAGGCCCGTCGCCGGCTCGGCCTGACCGCCACGCTGGTGCGCGAGGACGGGCGCGAGGGCGACGTGTTCTCCCTGATCGGCCCCAAGCGCTACGACGCTCCGTGGAAGGACATCGAGGCGCAGGGATGGATCGCCCCGGCCGACTGTGTCGAGGTGCGGGTGACGCTGCCTGCCGACGAGCGGCTCGTCTACGCCACCGCGGAGCCCGACGAGCGCTACCGGATCGCCTCGTGCACCCACCACAAGATCGACGTGGTCAAGGAGATCGTCGCCTCCCACGCCGGCAAGCCGACGCTCGTGATCGGGCAGTATCTCGAGCAGCTCGACGAGATCGCCGCCTCGCTCGACGCCCCGGTGATCGAGGGCAAGACGTCGGTCAAGGAGCGACAGCGGCTCTTCAACGCCTTCCGCTCCGGCGAGATCGACCTGCTGGTCGTCTCCAAGGTCGCCAACTTCTCCATCGACCTGCCCTCGGCCGAGGTCGCGATCCAGGTCTCCGGGGCCTACGGCTCCCGCCAGGAGGAGGCCCAGCGGCTCGGCCGGCTGCTGCGTCCCGGCGACGGCAACAAGACCGCGCACTTCTACACGATCGTCTCCCGCGACACCGTCGACGCCGACTTCGCCCAGAACCGCCAGCGCTTCCTGGCCGAGCAGGGCTATGCGTACCGGATCGTCGACGCCGACTCCTTGGACGACCTCACGTCCTGACCGGTCGAATCGTTGGCCGTGGCCGGATGCGGCCAAGTCGCTGCACGTGGAATGTGACGCACGCCATACTCGGTGAAGCGTTTCAATTCCTCGACCCCAGGAGTCCGCGTGCGCCGACACATCGCCGGGCTGGTCACGGCCACCCTCGCCGTCGTCCTCTCCCCTGCACTGCCCCCACTCGCCGCCAGCGCCGTCCCATCGACCGAGAGCGTGGGCTCCGTCCCCGTCGTCAGCGAGCTGCGTACGAATGCGCTGGTCGACCCGCTCGGCATCCCGACGACCGCCCCCACGCTGGGGTGGCAGCTCGACTCCGACCGCCGCGGGGTGACCCAGAAGGCGTACCAGATCCGGGTCGCGTCCTCGGAGCGACGGCTCAACTCGCCCGACGTGTGGGACAGCCGGAAGGTGAAGTCGGGGCAGTCCGTCGACGTCCGTTACGCCGGGCCCGCGCTGAAGCCTCGCACGGACTACGTGTGGTCGGTACGGGTCTGGGACGACGACGGCGTCGCCTCCGCGTGGAGCGAGCCGGCGACCTTCGCGACCGGTCTCGGCAAGGAGGCGTGGACCGCGGACTGGATCGGCGCGGAGACTCCCGAGCTGGGCGCGGAGTGGACCGACTACACGATCGAGTTCACCGCCTCCGACATCGGCGGAGCCCTCGGCGTCTACTTCCGTGGCGAGAACACCGAGAACGCCTACATGTGGCAGTTCAGCGAGTCCGACGACGCGCTTCGTCCGCACGTGAAGCGCAACGGTGGCTACTCCGTGCTGCCCGCGAAGCCGGTCCCGAGCGGCTTCGACTTCGCCGCCGAGCACGACTACGCGATCACCGTCGCGGGCGACACGATCACGACCACGATCGACGGCCAGCAGCTCGACCAGCGCACCGATGCCACCTTCGCCGGGCCCGGGGTCATGGGCTTCCGCACCAACGGAGCCGAGCACGGGCTGGTCCACGACGTGACCGTCACCAGCGCCGGCGGCACCGCCCTCGTGGACACCGACTTCCCGACCGGCGACCGCACCTTCACCGCCGGCACCGTCACCGCCGACGGGCTCCGGGTCGACAACGCCGGCGGCGAGGCATGGCTGCGCGGCGACGACGCGGTGCCGCTGCTGCGCAAGGAGGTCGACCTGGGCGAGAAGAGCATCACCCGTGCCCGCGTCTACGCCTCGGCGCGCGGCGTCTACGAGCTGCGCCTCAACGGCAAGCGGGTGGGCGGCGCCGAGCTGGCACCCGGCTGGACGGCGTACGACAAGCGCATCGACTACCAGACCTACGACGTGACCGAGCTGGTGCGCTCTGGATCGAACGTCTTCGGGGCCGAGGTCGCGCCCGGCTGGTACTCCGGCAAGGTCGCGATGTTCGGCACCGACGTCTACGGCACCGACAACTCCGTGATCGCCGAGCTCGTCGTCGACTACTCCGACGGCACCAGCGAGGTCGTACGCACCGACGACACCTGGCGCACCACCGGCGGGCCGACCCGCGAGGCCGATCTCCTCGACGGCGAGTGGTACGACGCCCGCCGCGCGGCAGAGGTCGAAGGCTGGGACCGGGCCGGATATGACGACCAGGACTGGGCCGCCGTCGCAGTCAGGGACGAGCCGACCGACGTGCTCGAGCCGCAGACGGCCGTCGACGTACGCGTCACCGAGGAGCTCGAGACCGCAAAGCGGATCGACTCGCCCACCGACGGTGTCTACCTCTACGACCTCGGCCAGAACATGGTCGGCCACATCCGTCTCACCCTGCAGGGCGAGAAGGGCCAGACGGTCACGATCCGCCACGGCGAGGTGCTCAACCCGGACGGCACCCTCTACACCGCCAACCTCCGCAGCGCGAAGGCCACCGACACCTACACCTTCGGGTCGGACGAGCCCGAGACGTACGAGCCGTCCTTCACCTTCCACGGCTTCCGCTACGTCGAGATCTCCGGGCTGGACGAGGCGCCCGATGCCTCCGACATCGTGGGCGTCGTGGTCGGCACCGACGGCGACCTGGCCAGCACGCTGGACACCAGCTCGGACCTGGTCGACCAGCTGCAGAGCAACATCGTGTGGGGCATGCGCGGCAACTTCCTCTCCATCCCGACCGACACCCCGGCTCGCGACGAGCGGATGGGGTGGACCGGCGACATCAACGTGTTCGCCCGGACCGCGGTCTACAACATGGACTCCGAGTCGTTCCTGACCAAGTGGCTGCAGGACCTGCGCGACACCCAGCGGCCGAACGGATCGCTGCCCGGCGTAGCCCCAATCGTCCCGGGCCGCTTCGACGGCGGCTACGAGTCGGCCGGCTGGATGGACGCGGGCGTGCACGTGCCCTGGACGCTGTGGCAGGCCTACGGTGACACCGGCGTCATCACCGAGAACTACGACATGATGAAGCGCTACGTCGACTTCCTCGACGCCGACTCGACCGGACACATCCGCTCCGCCGGCGGCTACCTGGACTGGCTCAACCTCGACGACCCGACACCCGCGGACGTTCTGGACACCGCCTTCGTCGCGAAGAGCACCCGGGAGTTCGCGCAGATGGCGAAGGCCATCGGCAGGGACGCCGACGCCGCTGCCTACCAGGCGCGCTACGAGGCCATCCGGGCGGCGTACCAGCAGGCGTTCATCGCGGCCGACGGGTCCGTCAAGGGCGACAGCCAGACGGCGTACATCCTCACCCTGACCAACGACCTCGAGCCCGAGGACCGGCGCGATGCGGTCTACGACCAGTTCGTGCAGACGCTCGAGCGGCGTGACTACCACCTCTCGACCGGATTCCTCGGCGTCGATGGGCTGCTGCCCGCGCTGACCAAGGCCGGACGCACCGACATCGCCTACCGGCTGCTGCAGCACGAGGACTACCCGTCGTGGGGTTATGAGATCGGCAAGGGTGCCACCACGATCTGGGAGCGCTGGAACTCGATCAACCCGGACGGCACGTTCAACGACGTGGGCATGAACTCCTTCAACCACTACGCCTACGGCGCCGTCGGCGAGTGGATGTATCGCACCATGGCCGGCGTCTCGGCCGCCGAGCCCGGCTACCGCAAGATCACGATCGCGCCCGAGCCCGGAGACGGTGTCGACGACGTCGACTACAGCCTGCAGACCCCGTACGGCACCGTACGCAGCGCGTGGGCGACCGACGGCGGGCCGATGACCCTCGACGTGACCGTCCCGGCCAACACGACCGCCGAGGTGCGGATCCCCGCTGCCAACCGGTGGGCGGTGACCGAGGGCGGCTCGCCGATCGAGGACTCGGAGCACGTCGAGTTCGTGCGTGAGGACGAGGACGTGGTCGTCCTCGAGGTCGGATCCGGCGACTACAGCTTCGCGGTCGCCCCCGCCCTCGGGGACCTCGGCGCCGCTCGGGCGGAGGCTGCCGCGACAGCTGCGCAGGTCTCCTCCCTGAGCCTCGCCGGCCCGGCGGGCAGTGCCGCCAAGCGCGACCTCGCGAAGCGGACCGCGCTGCTGCGCGGCCAGATCGACGGGGCATGGGACCTCGCCGCTGGTGAAGCCGAGGAGGAGCGGGTCGCCGAGGCGGTCCATCGTGCCCTCGCGGCGGCCGCGAACCTCGACCGCGCCGTCCAGATGTACGCCGAGAACGGCATGCTCACCGAAGCGACCGCGGCAGGTCTGCGCGATCGGCTGACGGCGATCGAGAAGAGTCTCTCGCGCGCTTCGGCCCGGCTGGTCGGAGCCGTCGCCGTCCTGCAGGTGCCCGACGAGGAGGCCCTCCCCGGCGATGTGGTCGAGGTGTCTGTGCGGGTCGACAACTCGGGCAAGCAGTCGCTGCAGGAGGTGACCTCGTCGCTCGAGGTGCCGGACGGATGGACCGCCGAGCCGGTCGGTGCGCCCTCCGGCACCGTGCCCGCCGGTGGACAGGTCGAGCACGCCTATGAGGTCACGGTGCCGGAGGATGCCGCCGTGGGTCCCGTGGAGCTCAGCGGTGAGCTGTCCTACAGCCGCTCGGGTGGCACCGCCAGGCTCCCGGTGGGAGGGACCCTGATGGTCGGACCCGGAGTGCAGATCACCGCGACGTCGAGCGCCCCGGCGTCGGTCGACAGCGGACAGACCGCGACCATCACCGCCACCCTGCACAACCGCAGCGACGTCACCCAGCGAGGCGAGCTGTCACTGACCGGTGCCGCCGGCTGGTCGGCGGAGCCGGTGGGCTACGAGATCCCGGCCGGTCAGGACGCCGATGTAGACGTCGAGGTGGTCGTGCCGCAGACGGTCGTGGCCGGCCCGGTCTCCCTGACCGTGGCGACCGGAGCGACGCCGGCGGAGCAGGCGGCGGCCACCGTGACCGTCGGACTCGCGACGCCACCGTCGGAGTCGACCGATCACATCGACCTCGGCGAGGCCACCTCGGAGACGGCGCACGGGCTGACCGCCTCCGAGCGGTCGGGGACCAATCAGGAGGCAGGGCTGACCCGCCGCTACACGCACTCCTCCTACCCGGGCGGCTGGTTCGAGTTCGACGCCACGGTGCCGACGGATGGATCGTTCGTGGTCCGCATCGTGGAGACGTTCGACGGCGCACGACGCAAGACCTACGACGTCGAGCTCGACGGTCAGGTCGCGCACAGCGTCGACCTGACCCGCACCAGCGGCGGGCAGGGCACGATGACCCACCAGTTCCTGGTGGAGCCCTCGGCGCAGACCGCGGACGGCTCGGTGCGGATCCGGTTCCGGGACACCGGCGCCGACTACGACCCGTCGGTCGCCGACGTCTGGGCGGTGCCGGTGGCATGAGCCTCACCCGAGCGCAACGACGCGCAGCTGGTGAGGTGGTGGACAGTTCTGCACCCATTGGTCCCTGCACTCCCGGCACAACAGGTAGGTGTGGGTGCACCGGTCGTCGGGACAGAGCACGGTCACCGCGTACGCCGCCACCTCGCCACAAGGCTCCGCGTCGCTGTCCGGGCTGCCACAGCTGCACTCACAGGCAGGCCGCTCGCCGAGCTCCTCCTCGAGCCGCTCGATCTCCTCATCGATGGTCGTGCTGATGGTCATGACATCTCCTCCGTCTGGATCGGATGTCGTCCTCACCACCACCTAAGCAGAGACCACCGACAGTTCTGCCTCATGGATCGTGGTCTCGAAGCCGAGACCGGGCCGTGAGCCTCCGACCGGGGTCAGCTGCACGACGACCCCGGTCGCCACGTCCAGCGCGACGTCGTACGCCTCGGGGTAGACCGTCCCCGCGGACGGCTCCCAACCCGCGTCGCCGTCGCCGTACTCGTAGCGGTCGGAGACCCAGGACCACAGCAGCGGACAGCAACCGCACCGCGGCTCGTACCCGTCCCCGGGCACCGCCCTCGCCCACCAGGTCTCCCGACCCGCTCGCTCCTCCGAACGCAGGTCGCCCAGCACGACGTCGGCGGAGAGCTCTTCGGGATCGAGCATCGACACGAAGACGTAGTTGTTCCACATCGGGTCGTCGATGTCGTGGGTGTAGGCCCGCGAGCGGCTCTCCACAAGACCGTCGGCGCGCAGGACCGGCGCGGGATCGAACACCGGAGCCTCACCCCTTTCGACGCGGTCCCCGTCGGCATCGCGCACGCGGAGCCAGCCGGGTCTGCGCAACCAGCATTCGACGTCGCCTTCGTCCCGCGTCCGCCAGGTGAAGTGCAGCGCGGAGAAGCGCCACGGCGAGGATCGGGCGAGCGCCCGGAAGGTGTCCTCGGTCAGCGGCACCTCAGCTTCCATCGGACCCACCCTCATCCAGCCAACGGCCGTCCCGCATCAGGTGTCGTCCTTCGAGCTCGTTCGACTCGCGCCAGGCCTGGATCTTCGTCGGCCGGATGCGGATCAGGCTGTCCGCCCAGCTGCTCGGGTCGCCGCCCTGCTTCTCGGCGTAGATCTCCAGGACCTGCTTCGGCGTACGCTCCATCGGCTCGACCTCGGCGCGACCGTCGATGATCACGACGTCGCGCAGCTCGCCGAGCGCCAGGCGTACGACCGGGGAATTGGTGAGGTTGCGCTGGGTGCGCGCCCCGCCCATGCTCGCGATCCAGATCTCGCCCTCCCACCACACGAACGAGATCGGCACCAGCCAAGGCTGGTCGTCGTGCGCGGAGGCGATCCACAGGTCGATGTCGTTCTCCAGACGGGCGCGGGTGTCGGAGAGTCTCTGGGCGAGGGATCGAGGGGCAGCAACCATGGCCGCACCCTAACCGCCGACCATGCAGGTCGAACCCTGATTTTCCAGACGCCGACCTGGGAGGATGAACGCGTGGAGACCTGGGAGTTCGAGGCCGAGCTGTGGCCCTGGAAGGGCGATACCGACGCCTGGATCTTCGTGACCGCTCCGCCCGAGGTCACCGAGGACATCCGGGAGGCGTCGATCGCGACCGGTCCGCCCCGGGGCTTCGGGTCGGTGAGGGTCGAGGTGCGGATCGGCACGACCACCTGGAGAACATCGGTCTTCCCTGGTCAGGAGGGCTATGCGCTGCCGATCAAGAAGGACGTACGCCGCCGCGAGGACCTCCAGGTCGGCGACCGTGCGCTCGTCTCGATCACCCTCGTCTGAACTTCGCGAAAATCCCGCGCGGAGCCGGCCATCGGCATGGTTGGCTCGACCACGATGAGCGCCCGGATGCACGACGACGAGCTGATGATCGACGCGGACCTGGTGCGGTCCCTGCTGAGGCGGGACCACGCCGCGTACGCAGAGCTTCCCCTCCGCCCGCTGGACTCCACCGGGTCGACCAACCGGCTCTTCCGGCTGGGCGACGAGCATCTCGTACGCCTCCCCCGCCAGCCCCGTGGATCCGCGACGATCACGCAGGAGGCGCGCTGGCTGCCCGGCTTCGCGACCAGCCTCGCGGTGGCGACGCCCGAGGTGGTGACGGTCGGCGAGCCGGGCTTCGGCTACCCCGAGCGCTGGAGCGTGGTGCGCTGGCTCGATGGCGGGAAGCCTGCCCCCGGCGCGGGTGACGTCACCGCCGCGGACCTGGCCTCGGTCGTGACCGGGCTCCGCCGGACCGAGGTGCCCCAGGAGGCCCTCGATGACCCCGAGCTGCGCTGGTATCGCGGCGAGCCGATCGCCGGCTTCGACGCCGACGTCCGGTTCCGCCTCAAGGAGTGTCGCGAGCTCGCCGATCTCGAGCTGGACCTGGACGCGGTCGAGACCGTCTGGGACCAGGTGATGGCCCTACCCCTGGCGGAGGCCGGGCCGCACTGGCTCCACGGCGACCTGCTCGCCGAGAACCTCCTCGCCCGCGACGGCCGCCTCACCGCCGTGCTCGACTTCGGCGCCCTCTCCGTCGGCGACCCCACCGTCGATCTGATCTGCGCCTGGGAGCTCCTCGACGCCGCGGGCCGCGACGAGTTCCGCAGGATCCTCGACCTCGACGACGCCACCTGGCTCCGCAGCCGCGGCTGGGCCCTCTTCATCGCCCTCATGACCTTTCCCTACTACTGGCAGACCATGCCCGTACGCTGCGCCGACCGTCTCGTCATGGCCCGGGCTGCGTTGGCGGGTTGAGCACGGCTTGTGCCTGAGTTCCAGCGTGGGTGGGGCCAATACCGGGATTGGGTTGGGAGATTTCAAGACAGGGTGTCTGGGTTGGGTGCCATTTGGCTGTCTTGCGGGCTTCCAGCAGCGGTCTGGGTTTTGGTGGGGATACCTGTCCCTGATTGGGTTCGATTGTTTTGCGTTGTGTGGTAGGCTCGGCGCAGGCGTAAACGTGAAGGCCGACCATCTCGAAAGAGGCGTGCTCTATTCATCCGGGACACAACGGGTGTGGGGTAATCCAGGGGAACCAGGGGCGTGAACGCTGACCTGCGAGGGTAAGTAATAGCCCGTACTGCCGGGCCTCCGAGACCAGCGAACCAACCGGGATTCTGCACAGGCAGAAACCCTTGAGTTCGTACGTCGGGAGGTGACCGTGATGACCACACTGCAACAGCCACAGCACCCTGTGCTGGGGGCGGTGGTCGCGGTTACCGACGCCCTTGATGGGGTCGCGGAGGCGAACCCCTCGTTCATGGCCACCGACCAGAAGGCCGCCACCCTGGTCGAGATCGCTCGGGCGAAGGCGCAGTTGGCTGAGCTCGAGCTGCGGGTGCTCGCCGTTGCTGATGATGTGGCGGCCGAGTCCGCGGCGCGGGATGTGGCGGCGTGGCTGCATCACCACACCCACCAGCGCCCCGAGACCCTGCGCGCCGACCTCCGGCTGGCCGAGGCCTTGGACCGGACCTATCACCAGGTCGCCGAAGCTATGCGCCGCGGGGACTGCAACCCGGCCCAGGCCCACGTCATCGTGAACGCCCTCGACGACCTGCCCGCCGACCTTGATCCGGAGATCAAGACGAAGGCCGAAGAAGCGCTGGTGGCCTACGCGACCCAGTTCGACCCCACCCAGCTGCGCCGCCTGGGCCGCCGGATCCTCGATGTCATCGCCCCCGAGGTCGCCGAGGCCGAAGAAGCCCGACGGCTCGCCGCGGAGGAGGCCCACGCGAGGGCGAAGACCCGGCTGGCCATGCGGCGCCTCGGGGACGGCACCACCCGCATCTCCGCTGTCATTCCGGATGCGGCTGCGGACCGGCTGGCGACCAACCTGGAGGCCTTTGCCTCACCGCGGCGCGATGACGGCACCCGCACTGAGACCGGCGAGTACCTGCCCTACGCCCGGCGCCTGGGGCGGGCGTTGTGCCAAATGCTCGAAACCCTCGACCCGACCCGGCTCCCGATCCATGGCGGGGACGCCACCACGGTGATCGTCACGATCGACATCGACCAGCTCCGCAAAGAGGCCGGCGTCGGCGACATCGTTGGCGGAACGCCGATCACCGCCGCCGAAGCTCGACGCCTGGCCTGCACCGCGAACATCATTCCCGCGGTCCTCGGGGGTGATTCCGAGGTGCTCGATCTCGGGCGCAAGGAACGCTTCTTCACCGCCGCCCAACGCCGCGCACTGCTCCTCAGGTCAGCGACCTGCGAGGCCGAGGGCTGCGACATCCCCGGCACCTGGGCCGAAGCCCACCACTGGATCGAATGGGCCCAAGGCGGTGCCACCGATCTCGACAACGCCGCCCTGCTCTGCTCCCATCACCACCACCGCGCCCACGACACCGCGTACCTCCACGAACGCCTACCCAGCGGCGATATCCGCTTCACCAGACGTACATAGAGTGGCGTTAGCCGCGGCCCTTGAGCCGGGAGCGAAGGACGAGCCGGGCCGCCGGTCCGAGATCCTCGATGACCTCGACGAGCGTGCCGAGCTGCTCGAGGCACGAGAAGGCCGAATCGGCGCCAGGGCGGTCGACGCCGTCGTACATGAGCAGGCCGATGAACGCCGAGCTGATCGCGCGCGACAGCCCAGGCGCGTCCACCACACCCTCGACGGGGCTTCCCTTCAAGGCACGAGCGACCGCGGCCTCGATCTCCTCGTTCCACCGGCCCAGCGCGTAGCGCGCGGTCTCGGCCAGCGTCTTGTCCCGCTGCGCACCGGCCAGGAGCTGGGCCATCACCGTGATGTTGCCGGCAGCTCGCTCCCGCTCATGGAGCCCCCGCCCGAGCTCCAGCAGCTCGCTCAGCGAGGTCACCTCCGCGAACTCGTCGCGGTAGGACGCCGCCGCCTCGTCCGTCGCCGCCCGGCACGCTTGGTCGACGAGATCCATGACGGTTCCGAAGTGGTAGAAGACCAGTGCCTGGTTGACCCCAGCCCGGTCGGCGACCGCCCGCGCCGAGAGACCGGCGATCCCCTCCTGCTTGAGCAGGTCGGTCACCGCCAGCATCAGCTTGGCCTTGGTGGGGTTCATGTCGCGGAGGGCTCCTCGGCAATGAGCTGGTTGAAGACGATCAGCACTCCGCCGAGTATGCCCCCACTGGCGAGCCCCGCCAGCACGGACATCGCGATGATGTCCGGCTCAGACGCCCCGTCGTGAGAAAGGCAGGACAGGACGCCCACGACGGCGCAGATCAGGCCTAGTGCAGGGGTCGAGAGCACCACGACCCGCAGCGGGATCCGTACGCGCCGCGTCACTGCCACTCCGAACCAGGACGACACCGCTCCGGACACCGCCGCGATACCCAGCAGCGACCCAATCTCCTCCCAGCCGGCCTCGGACGCCCGGCCCGCGAAGATCCTCGAGTAGCCCAACGCAGTGGTCATCCCAAAGCCCACCAGGCCGGGCCAGATGCGGTCGACGACCGCCGACGACGGGAACAGTGCCGCGGGGGCGACCAGTGGCGCCTCTACCAGCCCGATGACGGCACCGACGATGCCGCCATACCAAGCCCCAGCGAGCGCCCCGCCGATCGGCATCACCGCGTTCCCCACGCATCCTCCGACGACGACACCGAGCACGGCACCGAAGAACCACCATCGACAGAACGCCCAGAACACAGACCACATTCGTTCAGCCACGTACGCCTCCCTGACAACCACTTGAGCGATTGCTCAAATTCAAGGTAGCGCACCTCTTGAGCGATCGCTCAAATAGGCCGTATGGTCGCATGCATGAAGATCGTGATCCCCGGCGGAACCGGCCAGGTCGGAGGCATCCTGCGGCGTGCCTGGAGCACGCGAGGACATGAGGTCGTGGTGCTCTCCCGCCACCCCGAACAGCTGGAGGAAGGCGTACGTCATCAGGTCTGGGACGGCCGGACGATCGGTCCGTGGGCCGAGGAGATCGACGGCGCGGACGTGGTGGTCAACCTCGCGGGCCGGACGGTCAGCTGCCGCTACACCGACGCCAACCTGAAGCAGATGATGGACTCGCGCGTCGAGTCGACCAGGGTCGTCGGCGAGGCGATCGCGAAGGCATCGGCTCCGCCGCACACGTGGCTGCAGATGAGCACCGCGACGATCTACGCCCACCGCTTCGACGCACCCAACGACGAGGCGACCGGGATCATCGGCGGCAGCGAACCCGACGCGCCCGCCTACTGGGAGTTCTCCACGAGGATCGCCAAGAGCTGGGAGGCCGAGCAGGCCGCGGCGGCAACACCGCACACCCGCAAGGTGGCGCTCCGCTCGGCGATGGTGATGAGTCCCGACAAGGGCGGCGTCTTCGACGTACTCCTCACCATGGCGCGCCTCGGCCTCGGCGGGCCCGTCGCGGGCGGCGACCAGTTCGTCTCCTGGATCCATGAGACCGACTTCGTACGCGCCTGCGATCTGCTCATCGAGCGCGATGACATCGCCGGACCGGTGAACCTGGCAGCCCCGGAGCCGCTTCCTCAGCGCGACCTGATGCGCGTCCTGCGGAAGGAGGCGGCGATGCCGATCGGGTTGCCCGCCACTCGCTGGATGGCTGAGATCGGGGCCTGGGCGCTGCGTACGGACACCGAGCTGCTCCTCAAGAGCCGTCGCGTCGTCCCGGGAAGACTGCGAGAAGCGGGCTTCGAGTTCGAGTACGCCGCCTGGGCCTCCGCCGCCCACGACCTCGTCAGCCGGGCACGGCGGCGGACGCGGCAGAGAAACCACTCGCATCGCCCAGCCTGATCGGCCACGATGAAATCGTGACTCGCGCGACCTGGCAGCCCCGACCCGACGACGCCGAGACCCTGAGACGGTTCTTCGGCAAGGACGGGCGGCTGCTGACGATCCCCTCGAAGCACGTCAAGAAGCTGGTGGTGCTCAACCAGCTCGCGCAGGCCTTCGAGCCGGGGAAGGTCTACCCCGAGCGGGAGGTCAACGAGATCCTGGGACGGTTCCACGAGGACGTCGCCGCGCTGCGCCGCTACCTCTTCGAAGAGGGGTTCATGATGCGCGAGGACGGCTACTACTGGCGCGACGGCGGGAGCGTCGACATCTGAGCGACGGCGGCGCAGCGGGATCGGGCATGATTCGCCCCATGACGATGCCGGACCAGTCGGGCCAGCCAGTGCCCGGACAGCCGCCCGTGGGGTGGATCGACCTGACCATCCAGGGCAGCCACATGACCTCGAACATGATCGTGCCGACGGTGCTGCTCAACGGCCACCAGATGCCGACGCAGTACGGCCGGAACGTCTTCCCGGTTCCGCCGGGGCGCTGGAACGTCGACATGTACGCCCAGTGGACCTGGAAGTTCGGCAAGGCGTCGCTCAGCTTCGACGTCGCCGAGGGCCAGACCGTTCCGGTCTTCTACGCCACGCCGCTGACCGGGTTCAGCAAGGGTGCGATCGGCCACGAGAAGCAGCGCAAGCCCGGAGTTCTCGGATTCGTCCTCATGATGGTCGTCCTGCTGGTCTTCATCGTCGGCATCGTCGCCCTGGGCGTGGTGTCGGGCTAGCTCCGCCCGCAGGGACACGGGGCGGGACTGTCGGTGCTCACCGATACCGTCAGCCTTGTGACCACCACCGAATCACGCGGCCGAAGCGAAGCCCGGCGCCATGGCCAGGGCTATGCGGTCCTCGACGTCGAGACGACCGGGCTCGACCCCTACCGCGACCGCGTGATCCAGGTGGCGATCCGCCAGATCGCCGCCGACGGCACCTCCGAGTCGGAGTGGGAGACGCTGGTCAACCCCGGCGCCGGCGTCGACCCCGGACCGGTCGAGGTCCACGGCCTGACCAGCGCCGACCTCGCCGGCGCCCCGCTCTTCCGGGACGTCGCCGCCACGATCGCCCAGCGCCTCGCCGGCCGGGTCTTCGTGGCCCACAACGCCGCGTTCGACTGGACGTTCGTGGCCGTGGAGTCGGACCGTGCCGGCGTACGTCTCGAGGTCCTGGAGTGGCTGTGCACGATGCGGTTCGCGAAGGCGCTCGCCCTGGAGGTGCCGGACAAGTCGCTGGCCACCATCGCGGCCTACTACGCGGTCGAGCAGCTGAAAGCCCACGACGCGGGTGACGACACCCGGGTGGCCGCGGAGATCCTGCTGCGCGAGCTGGCCGACGCCGACCGGGTCGGTCTCACCCTGCCGCTGGTGGAGTGCAACACCTCGCGACACCGACTGAAACGGACCTTACGCCGCTGGTTCAGCCGCATCCGGCGACCGCTTCACTGAGCGATCGTCCCAACATCCGGGACATTTCCCGCAGAAATGCAACCGGAGAACCCGGTTCGGACATCACCATGTCGTCGGCCCCGCGTTACTTGAAGTAACAGCACCTTGAGGGCCCTGGTCCGAAGTGAGGCGATGAAGATGGTCATCCGGGGATTGATCGCCGGGGCGCTCGCCGCCCTGTTGGCAACGACGTTCGCGGCCTGCGCCGTGGAGCCGGCCGCCGCGCCTGCGCCCGAGGCGACTGCCTCACCGGCCGCGGGCTCCTCCTCCGCCAGCCCCTCGGCATCGCCGAGCGCCACGCCGACACCGTCGCCCAGCGCGAAGCCGAAGCCCGACCCGAAGCCGTCCCCGACCTCGGGTCCGCGGCTCTTCGGCAAGGGCGACAGCGGTGACGACGTACGTGACCTGCAGGCGCGCCTGAAGCAGATCGGCTGGTTCAACGCAGGCGTGACCGGGTTCTACGGCAACGTCACCACCGAGGCCGTCTCCGGTTTCCAGGGCAAGCGCGGCATCGCGGTCACCGGCTTCGTGGACCAGACCACGCTCGACCGGCTGCACGCGATGACCCGCGAGCCGACCGAGGCCGAGCTGACCAACGCGCCGCCGCCAGTGCCCTCCGGCAAGCTCGACCCGCGCTGCCTGACCGGCCGGGTGATGTGCATCGACAAGTCCACCTCGGTGCTGCGCTGGGTCGTCGGCGGGACCGTACAGCTGAGCGTCGAGGTGCGGTTCGGCTCGCAGGAGCTGCCCACCCGCGAGGGCCAGTTCTCGGTCTTCGCCAAGAGCCGCGACCACGTCTCCTCCATCTACAAGACCCCGATGCCGTTCGCGATGTTCTTCTCCGGCGGCCAGGCGGTCCACTACTCCCCCGACTTCGCCGCCAACGGCTACAACGGCGCCTCCCACGGCTGCGTGAACGTGCGCGACTACGGCGCGATCACCTCGCTCTACGACCAGGTCGACATCGGCGACGGGGTCGTCATCTACTGGTCCTGAGGCTGGTCCTGAGGCTCGTCCTGAGCCTGCTCCCGAGGCTCTCGCCGGCCGTTGAGGAGCAGGTTCAGCGCGATCGCGGTGATCGCCCCGGCGGAGATGCCCGAGTGGAAGATCGTCTGGAACCAGTCGGGGAAGCGTGCGTAGAGGTCGAGGACGACGTTGGTCCCATCGG
This sequence comes from Nocardioides sp. NBC_00850, assembly GCF_045207335.1. Classification (NCBI taxonomy): domain Bacteria; kingdom Bacillati; phylum Actinomycetota; class Actinomycetes; order Propionibacteriales; family Nocardioidaceae; genus Nocardioides; species Nocardioides sp. NBC_00850. The sequence continues at coordinate 1,799,322 of NZ_CP108845.1, read as the reverse complement.
CTGAATAGGAGATCTTCGCCTCGGTGAGCATCGCGACACCGAGGGAGATCGCGACGACCAGGATGTTGCCGTTGTCGAGCCTCGCCTTCGACAGGGTGCGGATGCCGGTGGCCGCGACCATGCCGAACAGCGCGATCCCGGCGCCACCGAGCACCGGCTGAGGTACGCCCTCGACGACCGCGGCGAGCTTCGGCACCAGGCCCAGTCCGACGAGGATCACCCCGGCACAGGTTGCGACGTGTCGAGAGCGCACCCCGCTCATGGCGACGAGCCCCACGTTCTGCGCGAACGCGGTGTAGGGGAAGGTGTTCATGATCCCGCCGAGGAGCGTGCCGGCGCCGTCGGCGCGGAGCCCGTCCGCGAGGCCGCGCGGGGTCACCGGCCGGTCCACGATCTCGCCGACCGCGATCATGTCGCCGGTGGTCTCGGTCATCACCACGATGGCGACGATGATCATCGCGATCACCGCGGAGATCTCGAAGGTGGGCATCCCGAACTGGAACGGCGTGACGACACCGACCCAGTCGGCCTCGCCGACGCCGGACCAGTCGGTCATCCCGAGCGGGATGGCGATCAGGGTGCCGAGGATCAGCGCGCACAGCACCGAGATCCGCCGGATCGACGGCGGCGCGAACCGCTCCAGCAGCACCACGATCAGCAGCGTCCCGAACGCCATCGCGATCGCCCTGGGCGCCCCGAAGTCGGGACCCAGCGCGGTGCCGCCGCCGAACCAGCCGGCCGCGACCCGCATCAGGGAGACACCGATGATGAGGATGATCGTGCCGGTCACCAGCGGCGGGAAGAACCTGATCAGCCTCCCGAAGAACGGCGCGGCCAGGATCATGAAGACGCCGGAGGCGATCACCGAGCCGTAGATCGCGGTGATCCCGTGCGCGGTCCCGATCGAGATCATCGGCCCCACTGCGGCGAAGGTGACTCCCTGCATCAGCGGGAGGCGTACGCCGAAGGGGCCCACACCCACGGCCTGCAGGATCGTCGCGATGCCGGCGACCAGGAGGTCGGCCATGATCAGGTGCACGATGTCGCCGCGCTCGAGCTGCCCAGCACCGACCATCGCACCACCGACGATCAGAGGCACCGCAACCGCGCCGGCGTACATCGCCAGCACGTGCTGGAGGCCGAGGGGCACCAGCTGCGCCAGCGGAGGTACGTCGTCGACCGGATGCGTGCCCTTCCGGCCGGTCCGGAACGTATCGATGAGGGACATGTCGCCTCCTTGGGCTGCCGGCACCGGCGCCGGCTCATGGGGGAACCATCAGGATGGCTGTCATCGGTTTCGGGGCTCCGTCACCTGGATTGCACGACTGTTTCAAGGCTGCAACGGATGTTTCAGGCCGTCCTGTCCTGGCCGCACAGTCCGACCCGTGGCGACGATTCCGGGCACCCCTTCCAACGGGCCTACGCTTGAACCATGAAGGCGCTGCTCCTGGAGAACATCCATCCCGTCGCTGTCGAGAACCTCGAGAAGGCCGGCTTCGAGGTCGAGCTGCGCAGCAAGTCTCTCTCCGAGGACGAGCTGGTGGCCGACCTTCCGGGCGTGACGCTGCTCGGCATCCGGTCCAACACCCACATCACCCCGCGCGTGCTGGACGCGGCCACCGACCTCAAGGCGATCGGCTGCTTCTGCATCGGCACCAACCAGGTCGACCTGGCCGGAGCCGCCGAGCGCGGCGTGGCCGTCTTCAACGCCCCCTACTCCAACACCCGCTCGGTCGTCGAGCTGGTCATCGGCTACATCATCTCCCTGGCGCGACGGCTGCCGGAGAAGACCGAGAAGATGCACGCCGGCGTCTGGGACAAGTCCGCGAAGGGCTCCCACGAGATCCGCGGCCGCACGTTGGGCATCGTGGGCTACGGCAACATCGGCACCCAGCTCTCCAACATCGCCGAGGCGCTGGGGATGTACGTCATCTTCTACGACATCGCCGACCGGCTGGCCCACGGCAACGCGCGCCGGATGAAGTCCCTCGACGCGCTCCTGGAGGAGGCCGACGTGGTCTCCATCCACATCGACGGACGCCCGGGCAACCTGGGCATGTTCGGCGAGGAGCAGTTCGCGAAGATGAAGCCGCGTTCGCTGTTCATCAACGCCGCGCGCGGCTTCCTGGTCGACAACGACGCGCTGCGCAAGCACATCGAGTCCGGCCACATCGCCGGCGCCGCGCTCGACGTCTTCCCGATCGAGCCCAAGGCCCAGGGCGACGCCTTCGAGAGCCCGCTGCAGGGTCTCGACAACGTCATCCTGACCCCGCACGTCGGCGGCTCGACGCAGGAGGCCCAGGAGGAGATCGGCTGGTTCGTCTCCGGCAAGCTGCGCGACTTCATCCGCTCCGGCTCGACCGCGCTGAGCGTCAACCTGCCGGCCGTCCAGCCGCCGCCGCTGGCCGCCGGTGCGCGCCTCGCGCTGCTGCACGACAGCGTCCCGGGCGTGCTCGCCGAGCTCAACGCGCTGCTCGCCGCCGAGGGTGTCAACGTGACCGGTCAATACCTCGCCACCGCCGGTGAGACCGGCTTCGTGGTCACCGACGTGACCGACGTACCTGCGACGACGCTGGAGAAGATCACAGCCAACCCGCACACCAGGTGGGTGCGCGCCTACCACGCCTGACGCTAGCGTTCTGGCTCATGGAACTCCCGCAACATTGGCCGCTGCCAGAGGCGACCGACCTTCTCGATGACGTCCTGGCAGCGTACGACGAACCGACCCGCCGCTATCACGACCGCCGGCACCTCACCGAGGTGCTGGACCGGATCGAGGAACTGCGGGCGGAGGGAGAGCGCTTCGACCCGCTCACGGTCACCTTGGCGGCGTTCTTCCACGACTCCGTCTACGACGGGGAGCGGGACGCCGAGGAGCGTTCGGCCACCTGGGCCGAGGACGCGCTGGGCGCCTACCTGGATGCCGACGCCGTGGCCGAGGTCGCCCGGCTGGTGCGGCTGACCGAGACCCACGACCCCGCTCCCGACGATCACAGCGGCCGGGTGCTCTCCGATGCCGACCTGGCGATCCTGGCGGCGTCGACGGAGCGCTATGCGGAGTACGCCGCGACCGTCCGAGAGGAGTACCAGCACCTGTCCGACGAGGAGTTCCGCGTCGGTCGTGCCCAGGTCCTGGAGCGGCTGCTGGAGAAGGAGTCGCTCTTCTCGACACCCTTCGCGAGGATCAGCTGGGAGGCCGCCGCACGGGCCAACATCTCGGCCGAGATGGAGACCCTGAACACATACCTGTCACCCGACCGATAACGATTCGTAAAGAACCGCTCACCGGTGACAGAATCTATCGGTGAGCTTCCAGACGTACGCCGACCTGTGGCGGATCCCCGACGTTCGCCGCATCCTCGTGCTGGGTCTGTTCCTGCGGATCCCGATGCCGGCGTCCTCTGTCATCGTGACCCTTCACGTGGTCGGCCCGCTGGACCGCTCCTACGCCGAGGCCGGCCTGGTCTCGACGATGCTCGCGATCGCGATGGCGATCTCCGCGCCCTGGCTCGGTCGGCTCCTCGACCGCCTCGGCCTGCGGCGTACGCTCCTGCTCCCGCTGGCCGTCCTCCCGATCGCCTGGTCGATCGCTCCCTGGGTCGGCTACCTCCCGCTGCTCGCGCTGGTCGCCGTCGCCGGGCTCTTCACGGTCCCGTCCTTCTCGGTCGTGCGCCAGGTGATGATCCGCTCGGTCGGTCCCGGGCAGCGCACCGCGGCGCTGAGCGCCGACGCGATGATGACCGAGCTGGGCTTCATGGTCGGACCGGTGATCGGCGTGCTCGGCGCCAGCTACTTCGGCACCGCCTGGGCGATGCTGCTGATCCAGTGGCTCGGGATCGCCGCGGCGGTCGTGCTGTGGCTGTTCAACCCGATGATCACCGAGGGCGAGCCGACCGTCCCGAGCGACGCCGTCCCGAGTGACGCCGTCCCGAAGCGCCGATTCGGGCTCCCCTCGTGGGTGAACCCGGGCGTCACGCTCCTGCTCGCCGGCACCTTCACCGCCTCGCTCATCCTGATCGCCGAGGACCTCGGCACCGTCGCCGCGATGCGCGACTTCGACCGCACCGCCCTGCTCGGGATCGTCATGGCGATCTGGGCGCTCGGCTCGCTGCTCGGCGCACTCATCTACGGCGCCCTCAACAGCCACCCCTCCACCGCGGTGATGCTCGTCCTGCTGGGTGCGACGACGGTGCTGACCGCGTTCGCCTGGGACCCGATCTCCTTCGCCGTCCTGCTCCTGCTCAGCGGCTTCTTCTGCGCGCCGACCCTGACCGCCGCGCTCGAGGCGATCACCAGCAGCGTCCCCTCGACCGTACGCGGCGAGGTCATGGGCTGGCACGGCTCGGCCATCACCCTCGGCAGCGCCGTCGGCGCCCCTACCGCCGGCTTCGCCATCGACCTGATCGGCTGGCAGGGCGGCTTCCTCCTCGGCGGCGGCCTCGGCCTGCTCATCGCGGCGGCCATCTGGCTCACCACCCGACGGATGTCCACCCCAGCTGAGGCGTCACTCCCGCCGGGCGAGAAGTCACCCGCTTAACGGGGTTTGCGGCGGCGCAGGCCGGCGGCGAGGAGAGCGGAGACCAGAACCCGAGAGGTGACCTCGACGGCACCCGCGGCGACCATGTCGTCGTAGACCTCGGCGGGTACGTCGTAGTGGTCCCGGTCGAAGCCTCGGGCCGGGATGCCCATCCGGCTCGCGAAGGCGTGCAGCTCCTCGTAGGAGGTGTCGCTGGCGAGGTGCGACCACATCCGGCCGCGACTGGGTACGTTCGGCGGGTCGATGAGGATCACGGGCCATTGTTACAGCGTCCATCCTTGGGTGCCACCCTGAGCCCACAGCCTTGACCGGTCGGCAAGAATGGTTCCTGATGAACACGACAGTGCTGTTCGAGGCTCGGGCGAGGGTGCTCCATGACCTCGATGCCCGCGGACTCGCCGGTGCGGCAGCCGTCTCCGCTCTCGAGGACGCGATGACCGAGCGCGGCTGGTGGGTGGAGCAGTGGCCGGAGGGCAAGGCGTACGTCGCCGGCCTGGTCGCCCAGGACGTGCAGGACCTGCTCTTCGACGGCGAGGCCTCCGCGCGCTGGCCGGTGTGCACCTCGTGCCCGCCCGAGTCGCCGGTGCACTCGCTCCACATCACCCCCGACCTGGGAGGTCCGGACCCGATCTGGGTCTGCGAGGAGAGCGGCGACGTGGTCGCGCCGCTCGGCGACCTCTGACCAGCTCAGAAGGTCAGGACGGGCCGAGCTGCAGGTGCAGCGCATACCGGTCGGCACGGTAGACCGAGCGGCACACCTCGACGTAGCGGTCACCCGAAACCGACTTCCGCTGCCTGCGAAGCACCGGGACACCGACCGAGAGGCCGAGCAGGGTGGCCTCCTCGATGTTGGCCACATCCGCACGGAACGTGTCGTCGACCCACGACGGCCGCATCTGGCGAGTGGCCAGCTCGGCGTAGAGGCTGGTCGGCGCGGTCCGCTCGAGCATCCCGGGCACGATCGCCTCGTCGAGGTAGACGTCCTCGATGCAGATCGGCACCCCGTCACCGCGGCGTAGTCGCCGCCAGTGGATGACGGCCGCACCCTCCCTGATGCCCAGCGAGCGGGCGATGGTGGGCCCGGCCTTCTCGCGGCCGAGCAACAGCGTCTCGGAGGACGCCTGCATCCCCCGGCGCGCCATCTCCTCGCTGAACCCGAGCACCGGACTCGCGGCCCGCGGCGGACGCGCCACGAAGGTGCCCCGGCCCGGGATCCGGACCAGCAGACCGTCGGCGACGAGCGCGTCGAGCGCCTGCCGCACGGTGGCTCGGGCGACGCTGAACTTCTGGACCAGCTCCCGCTCGGAGGGCGCGGAGGCACCAGGGCTTTCGCCGATGACCAGTTCCCTGACGTACTCACGGATCTGGACGTGCTTGAGCGACCGCTCTCCCTCGACCGACCGGACCATGACCAGAGCGTAGGTGTACACCTCGCGTACGTCCCGAGTTTGGTCAAGTTGTGACATTGCAACGAGATGAGGCAGATCGGCTGCAACGAAACAACGATGGCCGATTTCACTAGAACACATGTTCGATCACGAGGTATGGTGAAGGGGTGGACTTCCAGGGAACACTCTTCGCCCCCACAGACGACGAGACCACCGAGACGACCTACGAGCGGATCCAGCTGGACCGCGGAGCCTGGGTGGACATCGCCCGCGGCTGGCTGCCCGATCCCGACGACGTCTTCGCCGCGCTGGTCAGCGACGTCCCCTGGCACGAGGAGCGCCGGCAGATGTACGACCGCGTCGTCGACGTACCTCGGCTCCTGCACACCTATCTGCAGGGCGACCCGCTCCCCCATCCCCGTCTCGCCGAGGCCCGCGGCCGCCTCACCGCCCACTACCTGCCCGAGCTGGGTGAGCCGTTCGTGACCGCGGGCTGCTGCTACTACCGCAACGGCCACGACTCGGTCGCCTGGCACGGCGACAAGATCGGCCGGGGCCGCACCGACGACACGATGGTCGCGATCATCTCCGTCGGCGACCCCCGCCGCCTCGCGCTCCGCCCCCACGGCGGGGGCAAGGGGATGAGCATCCAGATGGGCCACGGCGACCTCGTCGTCATGGGCGGCTCCTGCCAGCGCACCTGGGAGCACGCCATCCCCAAGGTCGCCTCCGCCGGCCCCCGGATCTCGGTCCAGTTCCGCCCCCGCAACGTCTTCTGAGGTTCGGGATCAGCCGAAGGGACGCATGCTGAGCCCTTCGCCGCGGTAGTAGCTGTCGATCGCGGCATTCATCCTGCCGATGAACGTGTCGAGGACCCTGACCGCACTGACGTAGCTGCGATTTCTCGCGCGAGTCAGGAAGGCCGCCTCGTACGTCGCCACGGCGGTCCTCGCCTGACCCATCAACTGGCCCTCGATCGAGTCGAACTGGCTGCTCACGCTCGAGAGCCGCGGCGACCACGCCCTCCACGTGCGATGGGCGGCGAGGTAGTTGCGCTGGTTCCTCAAGGAGGCGGTGGCCGACTGGATCGCCGCGATGTCGATCCGGATCGAGCCTGCTTCGGCAGGGACCGGCTTCGTTGCGACGGCGACGCCGATCGGCGCCAGGCCGGCAACAAGGGCGAAGGCGACGAGCAGGACTCGTAGCCGGGTGGAGAGGTGGGGCACGGTGAACCTTTCTGAGCGGATCTTGCGGCCCATCGTGGTCGGTCCCGCGCTCGCCTCGAACCCGTACCGTTCCCGTACCGAGAAGCCCGCCCAGCGCCGATCTCAACCGTCCCGAGGTGGGTCCCAGATGCGTTCCGTACGCTGGTAGGAAAGGATGGGACTGACAGCCGACGCCCCTGGAGCCGCCTTGACCACCACCGCACCACCCCTCGCCCCGCCGTCCGCTGAGGAGATCGCCAGGGCGAAGGAGATCGTCGGGCGGGTCAGCACCGCCTTCAGCAGCCGTGTGGTCGGCCAGGAGCGGCTCAGGACGGCGCTGCTGATCGCGCTCCTCTCCGAGGGTCACGTGCTGCTCGAGAGCGTGCCCGGGCTGGCCAAGACGCTGGCCGCCTCGACGCTGTCGCAGACGGTCAAGGCGCAGTTCTCCAGGATCCAGTGCACCCCCGACCTGCTGCCGAGCGACATCATCGGCACCCAGGTCTACGACCAGCGCAACCACGAGTTCGAGACCCAGCTCGGCCCGGTGCACGCCAACTTCGTGCTGCTGGACGAGATCAACCGAAGCTCCGCCAAGACGCAGAGCGCCATGCTCGAGGCGATGCAGGAGCGCCAGACGAGCATCGCGGGCCACATCCACCCGCTGCCGCGCCCGTTCATGGTGCTCGCCACGCAGAACCCGATCGAGGAGGAGGGCACCTACGTCCTCCCGCACGCACAGATGGACCGGTTCCTGCTCAAGGAGATCGTCAACTATCCCAGCGACGCCGAGGAACTCGTCGTCCTGGAGCGCATCGAGGCCGGCACGCTCGGGCCCGACCACGAGGTGACCCGTCCGGTCGCCGACCCCGACGACGTGATCTGGCTCCAGGAGCTGACCAAGCGCGTCTACGTCGACCCGGCGATCAAGCGCTACATCGTCGCCCTCGTCCAGGCCACCCGCAACGCCCGCCAGCTCCTCGGGCCGGAGACGGGTTCCTACGTCGAGATCGGCGCGTCCCCGCGTGCCTCGATCGCGTTCCTGCAGGCGTCGCGCGCGGCGGCGCTGCTGCTCGGCCGCTCCTACGTGACTCCCGAGGACGTGCGCGAGCTGCGCCACAGCATCCTGCGCCACCGGCTCCACCTCAGCTTCGAGGCGCTGGCCGAGAAGGTCCAGCCCGAGATGCTGGTCGACGCGCTGGTCCGCGCTGTCCCGAGCCCCTGAGTGGCGTAGCCATGGCGACGTACCTTCCCCGGATCCGCACGCGGTTGATGATCCATGCCCACCGCAAGGTCCTGGGCCTGCTCGACGGGGAGTACGCCAGCGTCCAGACCGGGCGCAGCATGGATTTCCACGATCTGAGGGAGTACGTCCCCGGCGACGACGTCAAGGACATCGACTGGAAGGCGACGGCCCGGTCCCGGAGCCTGCTGGTCAAGCGGTTCACCGCCGAGCGCCAGCATCTGGTGCTGCTGGCGATCTCCACCGGCCGGAGCATGGCGGCCCAGGCCACCGGCACCACGACCAAGCGCGAGCTGGCGATCTTCACCGCCGGCCTGGTCGGCTGGCTGGGCGTACGCCACGGCGACAAGGTCGCGGTCGCCTACGGCGACTCGGAGACCCAGAAGCTCACCAAGCCCGCCGACACCGAGGTCGCGCTCGAGCGGGCGCTCGGGCAGGCCCACGAGGCGATCACCCCCGATTCCGCCGAGGCCGACATCGTCGCGGTCCTGCGCCACATCGCCACCAACGTACGCCGCCGGGCGATCCTGCTCGTCGTCACCGACGAGCACTCGGTCAGTGACGAGATGGCCGCGGTCCTGCGCCGCCTCACCGTTCAGCACGAGGTCCTGGTCGCCGGCATCGACGACCTCGACCCCACCACTGCCGTGGCCGGTGGCGCCCCGACGGTCGACATCGACACCGTCTCCGCCCTGCCCGGATGGCTCACCGGCGACGCGGTCCTCCAGGCCCAGTACGCCGAGCTGGCCGCCGCCGAGGAGCACGGCCTGCGCGGCACCCTGGACCGCCTGGGCATCGCCTACCAGCGCGTCCAGGACGACGCCACCGCCATCGGCGCGGTCTTCCATCTCCTGGAGAGGCACCGCCATGCGCGCCGGTAGCGTCCCCGAGGAGTTCCAGCAGCCACTGGCCCACTCGGGCTGGTGGCTGGTGCTCGCGCTCGCGCTGCTCGCCGCGGTGGCGCTCTACTACCTCGCGGTCATCCTGCTGACCCGCAAGCGCCGGCCGGTCGTCGAGGTCGAGACCCCCTGGGTGCCCGAGCCTCGTGACCTCCGTGCCGAGCACCTCGCCGAGATCGACCGGATCGAGCGGGCGGTGCACCGTGGCGACGTCCCGGCGCGGGTCGGCCACCAGCACCTGAGCCGCACCGTGCGCGACTACGTCGCCGAGGTCAGTCAGATCCCGGCCGACAAGATGGTCCTCGCCGACCTGAAGGCGACTGTACGCAGCGACCCCCGCACTCGCCCGCTGGCGATGGCCGTCGAGGTGATGTACCCGCCCGCCTTCGCCTCCGAGGAGGAGGGCAAGGCTGCCGAGCGCTTCCCCGAGGCGCTGAGCCGGGCTCGTCAGGTGGTGACGACATGGACCTGAGATGGCCCGTTCTCGGCGCGATCGTGCTGGTCCTCACCATCATCGCGATCGCCGCGATCGTCGTGTTCGCCGCCCGGGTGCATCGCCGCCCGGCCGACGCGGTGCTCGTCGCCCACACCGCGCGGCTCAAGCGTCTCCCCCGGTTCCGTGAGCTCGCGACCCAGCAGCGGTGGCTGTCCTGGTGGCAGACCGCGGGGATCGCGCTCGCGGCGATCGGCTGCATCTGGCTGATCGCCCGGCCGCAGGCCACCGACATCACCCAGAACCGCTACTCCACCCGCGACATCGTGCTCTGCCTGGACGCCTCGACCTCGATGTTCGACGAGGACACCCAGGTCACCCAGGCCTACTCCCAGCTCGTCGCCGGCCTCAACGGCGAGCGGGTCAGCCTCGTGCTGTGGAGCGACGCCGCGGTCACCGTCTTCCCGCTCACCGACGACTACGGCTGGGTGCAGGACGAGCTGGCGCGGGCCGGCCGGGCCTTCGCCCTCGGCGACCAGGAGTACGTCGCCGGCACCTACCTCGGCAAGGAGCGGGCGAGCCTGATCAGCGACGGGATCGTCTCCTGCGTCAAGCGCTTCGACCTGTCCAACTCCGAGCGCGGCCGGGCGGTCATCGTCGCCTCCGACAACGACCCGCAGGGCGGCCCTCCGGTCTACACGCTGCCCGAGGCCACCGAGTTCGCCAAGGAGCGCGACGTCCGGCTCTACGGCATCGGCTCCGCTGACCTCAGCTTCCAGGAGGACAAGCGCGCCACCTTCGACAAGGCGGTGACCGACACCGGCGGCACCTTCTCGCTGCTCGGTGACGACGGCTCGATCGACTCGATCCTGGCCGGCATCGACCGGCTCTCGGCCGACGAGGTCATCGAGCCGCCGAAGTACCAGATCCGCGACGCTCCCGGCTGGCCGATCGCGACGATCGTCCTCGGGGTCCTCATGCTGATCGCCGGGTGGGTCTATGCCCTGGTCCGCTCCGGTCGGCTGTCCCCCGGCCCGTCGCCCGCGCCGACGCCGCCCGGAGGCTCGTTGCCCCCGCAGACCCGGCCACCGAGCGAGGTGGCCCGATGAGCGCCCGTGGGTGGCAGATCCTCACGCTCGTACGCCGCGTGCTGATCGTCCTGCTCACCGTCGTCGTGCTGGTGCGGCCGAGCTGGGGCGCGGCGCCGGCGGAGATGCGTACGGCCGATCTCGATGTCCTCGTCGTGGTCGACCGGACACGGTCGATGGTCGCCGAGGACGCACCCGGCGGCGAGGCCCGGATGACGCAGCTCAAGAAGGACCTCAAGGCGCTCTCGGCAGCGCTGCCCTCGGTGCGGTTCGGCGCGATCACCTTCGGCGGCGAGGTCGTCCGCACCGAGATGCCGTTCACCTACGACACCACCGCCTTCAACGCCTGGGTCGACGGGCTCTACGCCGAGCGGGCCTTCGACGGGTCCGGCTCGATGGTCGACGCTCCGCGCGACGAGATGATCGAGGCCCTGGAGCGTGACCAGGAGCGCTTCCCCGAGCGGCGCCGGATCGTGGTGTTCGCATCCGACGGCGAGAACACCCGCGATGGCGTCGACCAGCAGTCGTTCGCCGAGGTCGACGACCTCTCGGCCGGCGGCATGGTGCTGGGCTACGGCACCGAGGAGGGCGGCCGGATGCCCTGGGACGACGAACGTCCCCAGGACGGCTACCTCAAGGACGGCGACGGCCAGGACGCCCGGTCCCGGATCGACCTCGCCAACCTGCGCGAGATCGCAGGCCAGATGGGTCTTCAGACCCTTCACCGCACGACGAAGGAGACCAAGGAGATCACCACGGAGGCCTCGACCTGGGACTCCGAGATGCTCACCGAGGAGACCTCCGCCGGCGGCGAGACGTCCCGGGCCTGGCTCTTCGGCTTCCCGCTCCTGGCACTCTTGCTGTGGGAGCTGTGGGGCCATCGCCGCCGTGCACACGAGGCCGAGGAGGTGCTGTCATGAGCGAGCGTCAGCGAGCGGCAACAGATGTCATGCCAGCGCCTCCGTGTTCTCGCGCTTGCGCTACGGAGGCGGTGGCATGACCCTCACCGAGACGCCTGTCGACTCGACCGAGCCGCAACCGCTACGCACTCCTCGCGAGCAGGTGCGGCGCGCGCTGCTGCTCGCCGGAATCGTGCCGGTGGTGATCGGCCTGGCCTTCCTGGGGAAGGTGATCCTGATGGATCACCACGACCGCGGCGGCCGGGACGCCTGGGACGTACGCGACGCCGCGACCGCGATGGAGCACTACTCGGCCAACCGCGACCTCAACTTCCTGCAGGCCTGGATCGCCCACTTCGACGCCGGCAACGCCGCCTTCCTGCTCGGCGAGAACGCCCGCGCGGTCGCCTACTACGGCGAGGCGCTGGAGCGCGTGCCCGAGGACCACGAGTGCACCGTACGCATCAACATGTCGCTGACCCAGGAGGCGATCGGCGACCGCGCCCGGGACGCCGGCGACCAGGCCGGCGCGAAGGCGGCGTACGAGGAGGCGCTGGCCACGCTGAAGGAGGGCGACTGCCCCACCGACGCCGGCCAGGGCCCCGAGCAGTCCCAGCAGGGCGAGTCCGTCGAGGAGCGCCTGAAGGAGAAGCTGACCCCGAAGGTGCGGATCAAGCCCGAGGAGCAGGAAGACCCGCCCGAGGAGCCGCAGAACCAGGACGAGAAGGAGGACAAGCTCGACCGGCGCAACGGCGACGGCGAGGACTACCGCCGCGACGACGCCGACCTCGACGACTACGGCGGGTTCAGCGACGAGCCCCAGTGGTGAGCTTCAGCGGTAATACTCAGCGCATGAGCGTCTGAGACGGGAGCTCCTGGAACTGAGCCCGGTACGCCTGGGAGAACCGGCCGAGGTGGAAGAATCCCCACTGGGCGGCGATCTCGGTGACCGAGGTGGCGGTGGCGTCGGCGGCGAGCAGGTCGGTGTAGGCCCGGTCGAGCCGCGTACGCCGCCAGTACTCCAGCGGGGTGGTGTCGAGGTCGCGCTGGAACGCCTCCTGCAGCGTGCGGGTGGAGACGCCGACTGATCGGGCCAGCTCGGCGACCTTCCAGGGGCGCTCGGGGTGGGCCTCGAGGAGGTCCACGGCCATGCGAACGGCCCGGGAGATGGTGGGAGATCCGGTCTCGGAGACGATCTCGAGGGAGGTGTTGGCCTGGATCGTCAGCAGTCCCCCGATGAGCGCCTGCTCGTAGGGCGCGGCCACCAGCGGAGAGCTCAGCAGTGAGCCACCGGCTTCGACATTGTCGTAGGCCAGCCGCACCATCTTCAGCCAGTCGCGCACCTCGGGCCGGCCGAGGTCGAGGCTGGGATCGAAGACCACCGGCCCGGAGCCGCCGATGCCCGCGGCCGCCTCCTCGACGGCGCTGCGCCGGATGTAGACCTGCAGCTTCTCGCAGCCGTCGGACCAGAGCATGTCGACCGGTTCGGTCGGCGAGCCGATCGAGGCGCGGGTGCGGTCGGCGAGGACGACGTGGTCCCCCACCTTGACCTTGGCGGTGCCGGCCAGCGGGAGCTGGATCAGGTAGAAGTCGTCGAAGGTGCCGGGAGTGATCCGCACCTCGTCGCCGTAGCGCATGTAATTGAGCATCACGTCCTCGCCCAGCGGCGCGGCGTTGTGCACCATGTCGAGGTGGGAGCCGGCCTTGGTCAGCGCCAGGTAATGGGCACAGAATCGTTCGGCTACGGCTTCTCTGGCCTGGTCCACGTCAGTGGTGGCGACAACGGTGTGACGACCCAACAGAGGACGGGGCAAGGGAGGCTCCTGGAGCGTGCTCGATTGACCGAAGAGCGTAGCGGAGCCAGCGCCGCGTCAACGCGAACACAACGCAATCACTGTCTAAGGTCCCAGCCCAGGTCCTGATCCAGTCCCGAAACGAGATGCCGGCCCCACCCAGCACCGACATCTCGCCGTACTAGCTCCTCGCTGCCAGCTTCTCCACGAGTCTGGGAGTGATGGAGGCGTACGCCTTCGGGTCGATCGGCAGCAGCCACTGCACTGCCTTGACCCGCTTGCTGACGTCGATGCCGACGTCACCGAGAACCTCGTCGATGTTGTGCATCGAGAACGGGATGATGTTGGTGCCGCGGGCGTGGTGGCCGTCGGTGCGCTCCCGCATCCAGGCCAGCCGCGCGGTGACATGGGCCTCCATCTCCTCCACCAGCGGGACCTCGTGGCCGCCACCGAGGTGCGAGCCGATCCAGACGGCGCTCATCTCGGCCGAGAGCGGCGAGAAGAACGAGGAGTTGTAGCCGGCGAAGGTCAGGTCCTTCACGCTCAGCGGCAGGATCTGGCGGTAGAGCTGGTAGTCGCCATTGTCGTCGGTGAGCTGGTCCTGGATCTCCTCGGAGAAGAACGGGAGCTCCTGCTTGAAGCCGGTCGCGGTCACCACGACGTCGGCGGGCACCGCGCGCCCGTTGGCGAGCTCTGCGTACGGCTTGCCCTCCTTCGTCACGAAGGCGGCGATCTCGGTGTCTCGCTCGACCGCGATGTCACCGGCCTCGACGCCCTCGAAGAAGCCTTCGGTGGCCAGCGAGACCGTCGAGCGGGCGATGTCGGTGAACTGGCCCTTGGGCAGCAGCCCGAGCTTCTTCAGCTTGAGCTGGCTGCTGGTGACCGACTCGACGCTGCCGACCATCGAGCCGGCCATCTTCGAGCCGCCCGCGTGCAGGGCCTTCTCGGCCCCGCGGATGCTCTGGTAGGGGAAAAGTCCCTCACCCAGGCGCGTGAGCAGCAGCATCTTGTAGTTGAGGACGCCCTTGATCTTGCGGGGCATCTTCCACAAAAGCTGCCGTGCGACCACGGTGGTCGAGGCCGCCTCCTTCGCGATCTCGACCGCCACGTCGCAGGCCGACTTCCCGTAGCCGACGACCACGACGTCCTTGCCCTTGACCGTCTCCAGGTCATGCAGCTCGCTCGCTGCGAGGATCCGGCCGCCGGCGGCCTCCAGCTCGTCGACCCCGTCGTACGCAGGGGCGAACGGCTCCGAGAAGACGCCGCTGGCCACGATCAGATGATCGTGGTGCTCGGTCGTCTCGCCGTCCTCACCTGCCACGGCGATGTCCCAGCCGCCCCCTCCAGCCGGCTGGGCACTCCGCACCTCGGTGGAGAGCCTGATCATCGGGGCGAGCTCGAACTTCTCGACGTACATCTCGAGGTAGCTCTGCACCTGCTCGCCGCTTAGCCACTCCGGGAACACCTTGGGCATCCTCAGGTCCGAGAGCGTGTAGGAGTCCTTGTTGTTCTGCGTCGTCAGGCCCGGGTAACGACGGGTCCGGCTCCAGACGCCGCCGACATCCGGGGCCTTCTCGTAGACGGTGACGTCGTGACCGAGCTCGCTGAGCACCTTGGCCGAGGCAACGCCTGCGAACCCGGCACCGATGACCGCGATCTTCACTTTTCTGTTTCCTCTCGCAGCGGGGTCTGCGTCATGGAAACGCTAGAGAGGTCGAACGGCCCTCGCTATCCACGTTGCGCGGGTGGTATCCGGTTTGCGCGACGGGTTCAGCCTCGCAGGAGCTTGTAGACGATCACCACCGCCGCGACGACGGCTACCCCGACGGCGATCTTCTTCCCGTAGTTCTTGATCAGCACCGGTACGACCGTGGCGCCGAGGTCGAGCGCCTCGGGCTGCTGGGCGTGCTTCGGCGCCGCGGCCCGCGGAGCGAGTGACCCCACCGGGGTGGCAGCCTCCGAAGGTTCGGGGCTTGCTTCACCCGACGGCTCCTCAGCAGCGGGCGGCTCCTCGGCGGGGGCCGACTTGGACTCCAGGCACGCGACGAACTGCCCGAGAAGCTTGTCGGAGACGTCCTGCATGACCCCGCGCCCGAACTGGGCAGGCTTTCCGGTGACCGCGAGATCGGTGACGATCTCGACCTTCGTACCGGTGCCCTCCGGGGCCATCGTCAGGGTCGCGTTGGCGCCGGCGGTGCCGTTGCCGCGCTTGTCCCGTCCCTTGGCCTCGACGACCAGGCGACGGGCCGCCTCGTCCTTCTCGACGAAGGTGCCGGAGCCGGCGTAGACCATGGCGATCGGGCCGAGCTTGACCTTCACCGTGCCGGTGAAGGTGTCGCCCTCGGCCGAGGTGACCTGTGCTCCCGGGAAGCATTCGGCCATCGAGCCGATGTCCAGGAAGCTGTTCCAGGTCTCCTCGACCGAGGTCGGAACCGTGAACTCGTGCGTCAGGTCCACGCCTCAGCCCCCGAGGGCCTTCGTGATGGCGCGGCGGGTCAGCACCGTGACCAGATGACGCCGGTAGTCGGCGTCGCCGTTGAGGTCGGAGGGCGGCTCGGCGCCGTCCGCGGCCAGGGCCGCGGCGTTGCGTACGACCTCCTCGGTGGCCTGCTGGCCGACCAGCGCCTGCTCGACGCCGGCGGCCCGCAACGGGGTCGAGCCCATGTTGGTGAGACCGATCGCCGCGCCCTCGATCACGCCGCCGGAGACCTTGAGGGTCGCGCCGACCGCGCAGATCGGCCACTGGTGTGCGACCCGGACGAACTTCTCGTAGTGGGCCGTCCATCCGGTGTGCTTCGGGATGCGTACGCCGATGAGCAGCTCGTCCTCGGAGACGGCCGTCTCGAAGAGCCCCAGGAAGAACTCCGCACCCGGGACGACCCGCTCCCCGGCCGGCCCGGCGATGACGAACTCGGCGTCCAGGGCAAGGGCCGGGGCTCCGAGGTCGCCCGCCGGGTCGGCGTGGGCGAGCGCGCCACCGAACGTGCCGCGGTGGCGTACCTGCTCGTCGGCGACCGTCGCCGTGGCACGCGTGACCAGTGCCGCGTGCTCGGCGACCAGAGGATCGGCCGCGACGTCACAGTGGCGCGTCATGGCGCCGACGAAGATCGACTCACCCTCGTCGCGTACGCCGCGGAGCGAGTCGATGCGACCGAGGTCGATGACCCACTCCGGGGCGTTGAGGCGCATCCTCAGCACCGGCAGCAGGCTCTGTCCGCCGGCGATGATCTTGGCCTCGTCGCCGTATTGGGCGAGGGCGGCCAGCGCCTCCTCGACCGTGGTCGGGGCGACGTAGTCGAACGATGCGGGAATCACTGGACGTCTCCTTCCGTGCGGTCGACGTTCCCGGACATGCCCGTCGACGGATCGAAGTGTGCTGCGGCCGCACCGGTGGTCTCGCCACCGGAGGAGCCCTCGTTGATCGCCCGCCACACCCGTTCCGGCGTGCAGGGCATGGTGACGTCGTGTACGCCCAGCGGGCGCAGCGCGTCGACGACCGCGTTGACCACCGCTGGCGTGGAGGCGATCGTGCCGGCCTCGCCGACGCCCTTGGTGCCGAGGGTGTTGGTGGTCGAAGGCGAGGTGGTGTGGTCGATGTCGAAGCTGATCGTGTCGGCCGCGGTCGGCAGCAGGTAGTCCACGAACGAGCCCGACACCAGGGTCCCGGCGTCGTCGTAGACCGCGTCCTCCCACAGCGCCTGAGCGATGCCCTGCACTAGGCCACCGTGCACCTGACCTGCGACGATGAGCGGGTTGATGATGTTGCCGATGTCGTCGCAGCAGACGTACTTCCGCATCTTCACCTGCCCGGTCTCGGTGTCGACCTCCATCGCGCACAGGTGGGTTCCGTGCGGGAAGTTGAAGGCCTCCGGGTCGAAGGTGGCCTCGGAGTCGAGGTTGGCCTCGACGCCGTCAGGCAGGTTGTGCGCGGCGAAGACCGCCGTGGACAGCTCGCCGATGGACATGCCCTGGTCGGTGCCGCGCACCGTCCACCTGCCGCCGGTGAACTCCATGTCGTCGACGCTCGCCTCGAGCAGGTGGGCCGCGATCGGCTTGGCCTTCTCGAGCACCTTGTCGGCAGCCCGCACCAGCGCCTCGCCACCCACGACCAGCGACCTGGACCCGTAGGTGTCGTAGCCCTTGGCGGCGATCTGGGTGTCGCCGTGGAGCACCTCGACGTCCTCGAAGGCTACGCCGAGACGGTCCGCCACGATCTGGCTGAACGCGGTCTCGTGCCCCTGACCGTGCGCGCTGGCCCCGGTGATGACCTCGACCTTGCCGGTCGGCGTCAGTCGCACCTGGGCGTGCTCCCAGCCGCCGGCGCCGTAGTCGAGGCTGCCGAGGACCCTGGACGGTGCCAGGCCGCACATCTCGGTGAAGGTGGAGATGCCGATGCCGAGCTGGACCGGGTCGTTGTTGGCGCGACGCTCGGCCTGCTCCGCCCTGAGCGCGTCATAGCCGAACATCTCCTTCGCCCTGGCGGTCGCCGCCTCATAGTTCCCGGAGTCATAGGTCAGACCGGCGATGGTCGTGAACGGGAACTCCTCGTGCTTGATCCAGTTCTTCTCCCGGATCTCGAGCGGGTCGACCCCGACCTCGGCGGCCAGCTCGTCCATCAGCCGCTCGATGGCGTACGTCGCCTCCGGCCGCCCCGCGCCGCGGTAGGCGTCGGTCCAGGTGGTGTTGGTGAACACCGTCTGGCAGTTGAACTGGTAGGCCGGGAACTTGTAGATCGCGTTGAACATGAAGGCGCCGAGCACCGGGACACCGCCGCCGACGATGGCGACGTACGCCCCCAGGTTGGCGTCGAGCTCGACCTTGAGGCCGGTGACCTGGCCGTCCTTCGTGGCCGAGAGGGTCAGCTTCTGGATCTGGTCCCTCCCGTGGTGAGCGGAGAGCAGCGACTCGGAGCGGGTCTCGGTGTACTTCACCGGCTTGCCGAGCCGGCGGGCGATCGCGAAGACGATCATCTCCTCCGGCGTCTGCTGGAGCTTGCCGCCGAAGCCGCCGCCGACGTCGGGCGCGATCACCCGGATCTTCGACTCGGGCACGCCCGTGGTCGCGGCGAACGCGAATCGCAGGATGTGCGGGATCTGGGTGGCGCTCCACACGGTGATCTGCTCGCCGGTCGGGTCGCACACCACGCTGCGCGGCTCCATGAACGCCGGGATCAGGCGCTGCTGGCGGTAGGTGCGCTCGATGACGATCCCGTCGCTCTTCGCGGAGGAGATCGCCTCGTCGACGTTGCCGCCGGTGCCGGCCTGGGCGCTGTCGAAGACCCACAGGGCGGACTTGTTGGTGCCGAGGTCGGGGTGCGCGAGCACCTCGTCCTTGACCGCCTCCTCGAGGGAGACGACGGCGGGGAGCTCCTCGTAGTCGACCTCGACCATCTCGGCGGCGTCGCGTGCGGCGGCCGCCGACCGGGCGGCCACGATCGCGACGATCTCACCGGCGAAGGTGACCCGGTCGGAGGCCACCGGCGGGTGGGCCGGCGTCTTCTGGTCGGGCGTGATCGGCCAGGCGTTGATGCAGACGCCGAGGCTCTCGTCGAAGTCCTTGGCGGCCAGCACGGTCACCACGCCCTCGGACTCCTCCGCGGCGCTGGTGTCGATGCCGGTGATCCGGGCGTGGGCGAACGGGCTGCGCACCATCGCCAGGTGCAGCATCCCGGGCAGGTTGATGTTGTCGGTCCAGCGGGTCCGTCCCGTGATCAGGCGCGCGTCCTCCTTGCGGCGGCGGTCGCGGCCGATCTCGTTGGTCTGCTCCGGACGAGCTTCTACGGCGGTCACAGCGCGTCCACCTCCTCGGTCGCGCCCTTGGGGCTGGCGGCCGTGGCCAGGTGGCCGCTGGCGTACTGCACCGCGCGGACGATGTTGTGGTAGCCCGTGCAGCGACACAGGTTTCCCTCGATGCCCTCACGGATCTCTTCCTCGCTGGGCTGAGGGTTGCGCTTGAGCAGGTCGACGGACTGCATGATCATGCCCGGCGTACAGAATCCGCACTGCAGGCCATGACACTCCCGGAACGCCTCCTGGACCGGGTGGAGGTCGCTCTCGACCGTGTCGGCGAGGCCCTCGATCGTGGTCACCTCGCACCCGTCGGCCTGCACCGCGAGCACGTTGCACGACTTCACCGAGTCGCCGTCGAGATGGACCGTGCAGGCGCCGCAGTTGCTGGTGTCGCAACCGATCACCGTGCCGGTCTTGCCGAGTCCTTCGCGAAGGTACTGCACGAGCAGCGTTCGCGGTTCGACGTCGTCGGTGACTTTCATACCGTCGACGCGCATGCTGATCCGGGCCATGTTGTCTCCCTGCCAGACGTCACTGTGTGGGCCAGATCACAGTAGGACGCGCAGGGTTGGGCCCCGGTTGGCTGCTCGGGCGGCGTACCCCTTCTTGGTCAGCGGCTGGCAGCCAGCCGCGCCCTGAGCAGGGGCAACGCGGGGTGGGCGCTGCCGCCCAGGCGGCGCAGACAGACGTCGACGACCTCGGTGTCGTACGGAGCCAGCTCGCTGTAGCTCAGCACCGCATCGGGCTGCGGGTCGGCGATCAGCGCCTCGCGCAGCGCGACCGCGACGTACTCGGCCATCTCGGCCAGCGCCGGGCTGTTGGTGCCGGGCAGAAGATCACCGCCGTACGCCTCGACGGCAGCGGCCACCCGGCCGTGGCGGACCAGGGCGAGGACCTGCTCGACGTCGGTCACGACCGGCATCAGCAGGCGGTAAGGACGGGAGGCGACCTGGCCGCCGAGGGCATGGCGCAGGTGGGAGACCTCCGCCTTGAGGGTCGAGAAGGTGACCGCCTGGTCGCCGTAGACCATCGCGTGCAGCCGCTCCAGCGAGAGGCCCTCGGGGTGGAGCGCGAGCAGGGCGAGGATCTCGGTCTGGCGACGGTTGAGCAGCAGCCGCTGACCGTCGAGCCAGGTCTCGGCGGTGCCGAGCAGCGTCAGCACCAGCCCGGGCTGCTCGATCGCCTCCTCGCTGTCACGCTGGGTCGGCAGCTTCGGGAGTGCGCTTTCGATGAGCCGCGCCATCACGCGGGCGGTGGCCAGCCCGATCGGGTGGGTGCGGTCCCAGGTCGTGGAGAGGTCGAGGACGCCGAGGTGCTTGCCGGTGACCGGGTCGTGGAGCGGCGCGGCCCAGCAGACCCAGTTGTGCACGACCTCGGCATAGTGCTCAGGCCCGAAGACCATCGTCGGGGAGTTGGTCCGGTTGGCGAGGTCGAGCGCGTTGGTGCCGGCGCTCTCGTCGTCCCAGCGGCCGCCCGGCACGAAGTTGACCGACTCTGCCTTCCGCCGCATCACCCGCCCGCCGTACGTCCACAGCACCCGGGTGTCGGGGTCGGTCACCGCGATGACCAGGTCACCGTCGTCGGCCGTGCACCGCAGCTCCTCCTCGACCCGCTCGACCGCCACCTGGAGCGGCGAGCCACGCCACATCTCGCGCGTCTCGTCCTCGTCCGCCAGCGGCGCCTCGCGCACGTCGGGTCTGACGGCCGTCGCCGACCGCGTCCAGCTGGTCAGGATCTCCGGCCTGACGAAGTCCTCAGCGGCATCGCCGCTCTCCACGAAGGCGGTCCACGCCCGCGCCGCACTGATGCGGCGCTCCTGCAGATCGCTACGAACCATCACTCCCCCTTTGGAGCTCGGCCCATTGAGGCTCGGTTCTGCCAAGGTAGCACCCTGTGACGTGCCTCACGATCCCCTCAGAGGTGTTCGGGATCCGGTTCCGGTGCCACAGTGGATGCATGGAGACGCGCACCGCCACGACCTGGGCCGACTTCGAGACCGCGGCCAAGCTGCAGGTCGACTTCAACACCGAGTACGCCTACCCCGCCCCGCCCGTCGACGAGCTCGCCCGGCACCTCAGCCGGCTCGTCGAGGGTGGGGACACGACCGTGATGCTGATCGGCGACCCCGCGGTCGGCCACGGCATCACCCGCTTCCGCCTGCAGACCACGGCCGAGGAGCTCGAGGCCTACCTCGCCGAGCTCTACATCGCGCCCGACCGCCGTGGGCACGGCCTCGGCACCATCCTGCTGCAGGCGATCATCGACGAGGCGAAGGCCCGCGGCGCGACGTACATGGACCTGGGGACGAGCGAGGACGACACCTCGGCCCGCGCGCTGTACGAGAAGTTCGGCTTCGACAACCACGAGGGCCGCGGCTCCGGGCCCCGGGGGCTCTACTACGAGAAGGAGCTGTAGCGCACCCGCGTCAGCGGTACTCCACGTCCTGGTGGATCCGGCCGCTCGTGCTGGCCAGACGCTCGCCGGAGCCGCCCCAGCGGCCGGCGATGATCTCGGCGGCGATGGAGATGGCGGTCTCCTCCGGCGTACGGGCGCCCAGGTCGAGGCCGATGGGGCTGCTCAGCCGGGCGATCTCCTCGTCGGTGAGGCCGGCGTCTACCAGGCGGGCGAGGCGGTCGTCGTGGGTGCGGCGCGAGCCCATCGCGCCGACGTAGGCGATGTCGGGGAGGCGGAGGGCGACCTCGAGGAGAGGTACGTCGAACTTCGGGTCGTGGGTCAGGACGGCGATCACGGTGCGCTGGTCGATGCGGCCGGCGTCGACCTCCTGGTTCAGGAAGCGGTGGGGCCAGTCGACCACGACCTCGTCGGCCTCGGGGAAGCGCGAGTTGGTGGCGAAGACCGGGCGGGCGTCGCAGACGGTGACGTGATAGCCGAGGAACGCACCGACGCGGGCGACGGCGGCGGCGAAGTCGATCGCGCCGAAGACGAGCATCCTGGGCTTGGGGGCAAAGGACCAGACGAAGACCCGCATGCCTTCGCCGCGGCGCTCGCCGTCGATCCCATAGGACAGTGTCTGGTTGGTGCCGTGGGCCAAGAGCCCCAGCGCGTCGTCGTGGACGGCGTCGTCCATCCGGGCGCTGCCCAGCGACCCCTTGACCCCTTCGGGTCGGATGAGGACGCGGCGCCCGAGGATCTCGGGATCGGGGTGCTCGATGACGGTCGCCAGGGCGACCGGGCTGCCGCTGCGTACGTCCTCGGCGAGCTCGCCGAGCTCCGGGAAGGTCTCCTGGGACACCTTCTCGACGAAGACGTCGAGGATGCCGCCGCAGGTCAGCCCGACGGCGAAGGCGTCGTCGTCGGAGACGCCGTAGCGGTTGAGCTCCGGCACGCCGGTCTCCGCGACCTCGCGGGCGACCTCGTAGACGGCGCCTTCGACACAGCCGCCGGAGACCGAGCCGACCGCGCTCTCGTCGGGGCCGACGAGCATCGAGGCGCCCGGCGGCCTGGGGGCTGACTGGAAGGTCGCCACCACGGTGGCCACCGCCACGGTCTCGCCGGATTCCCACCACTTCATCAGATCGTCGAGTACGTCACGCACGCGCGATCACCTCCACCAGATCCTCGTACGTCGCCAGTGAATGTCCGGCGACGAAGTCGTCCACGTGCGGCAGCACCGCGATGATGCCTCGCTGCAGTGGTTCATATCCAACCTTGCCACGGTGTGGGTTGGCCCACACCACGCGGTGTGCGAGGCGGTGCAGCCTCGCCGCCTGCTCCTCGAGGAGCGCGGTGTCGCCGCGCTCCCAACCGTCGCTCGCGATGACCACCACCGCGCCTCTGGCCAGCCCCTGGTGTCGCCGCAGGAACGCCTGCAGGTTGTCACCGAGCCGGGTCCCGCCCGACCAGTCGGGCACCGTCTCGCCGGCCGCGACGAGCGCACGGTCGGGGTCACGGTGGCGCATCGCGCGGGTGACGTTGGTGAGCCTGGTGCCCATGGTGAACACCGCGCCGCTCCCGGTCGTCGAGCTCACCCGGTGGGCGACCCGCAGCAGCACGTCGGCATAGGAGCTCATCGAGCCGGACACGTCGATCAGCCACACCACGCGGCGCGGCCGCTCGCCACGCCTGCGGTAGTGGATCCCGGCCGGCTCGCCGAGGTGCCGCAGGCTGGCCCGCAGGGTTCGATGGGCGTCGACGCGCCCTCGCCGCCAGGGGTCCTGCCGCGGCGTCCTCCGTCGTGGCGCCCGGGGGCGGAGCCGGGCGATCAGGGCCGCCAGGCGCTCCTGCTCGGCAGGGTCGAGCTCGGCGACGTCGCGGTGCCGCAGGGTCTCGATCTCGCTGGCGCGAGCCCTGATCAGGTCGTCGGTCTCCTCGCCCTCCCCCTCGCCTTCCTGCGGCTCGGTCTCGGGCAGGGTCGAGGTGACCGAGACCATACTCGGCGGCCCCTGCGGCCCCGGCAGCGACGCGGTCGACCCGAACCAGGCCTCGAAGACCTGGTCGTATCGGCGCAGGTCGTCGGGGCCGGCGCACAGCGTCGCCCGTCCGGCCGTGTAGGTGGCGGTCGGGTCCCCTGCGCCGACGATCGCGGTCGCCTGCAGGAAGCCGTGGGCGCGGTCCTGGGTCACCTGCACCCCGGCCGCTCTGAGGGCCCGGGTGAAGCCGAGGAAGATCGCTGTCGGAATACCCGGTTCACCGGGTATCCCTGCACTTCTCTGGCGTTGCATTGCCTGAGAAGTGCCAGTTTTGCCAGAGAAGTCGGTCACGTCAGGAGCCGATCCAGTGCAGCACGGACGCGGTCGGCGTCCTCGCGGTGCTTGACGAGCGCGCCGAGCGTCGCGGCGGCGCTCTCCAGGTCCATCTCGGACACTCCGAGGTGGTGCAGGGCGCGGGCCCAGTCGAGGGTCTCGGCGACGCCCGGGGGCTTGAGCAGGGCGTTCGCGCCCTCGGCGCCACGCAGCTGCTGGACCACGGTGACCACCTGGCGAGCGAGCTCGTCGGCGACCTCAGGGGCCCGGCTGCGTACGATCTCGATCTCGCGGGCCAGGCCCGGGTGGTCGATCCAGTGGTAGAGGCAGCGGCGCTTCAGGGCGTCGTGG
This sequence comes from Nocardioides sp. NBC_00850, assembly GCF_045207335.1. Taxonomy (NCBI): domain Bacteria; kingdom Bacillati; phylum Actinomycetota; class Actinomycetes; order Propionibacteriales; family Nocardioidaceae; genus Nocardioides; species Nocardioides sp. NBC_00850. Next base: position 1,774,997 of record NZ_CP108845.1, on the reverse strand, counting down.
AGCTCCCGGGTGCGGTTGGAGGTGAGCACGACGACCGGTGGGACCGTCGCGGCGACGGTCCCGAACTCCGGGATCGTCACCTGGTAGGTGGACAGCACCTCGAGCAGGAACGCCTCGAACTCGTCGTCGGCCCGGTCGACCTCGTCGACGAGCAGCACCGACGGTGCCTGACGCAGCGCGGCCAGCACCGGGCGGGCGAGCAGGAACCGCTCGTCGTAGAGGGACTTCTCGGCCTCCTCCACCTCTCCCGCGCCACCGGCCGCCTCGAGGGCACGCAGGTGGAGGATCTGGCGGGCGAAGTCCCAGTCGTAGAGCGCCTGGGTGGCGTCGATCCCCTCGTAGCACTGCAGCCTCACCAGCGGCAGGTCGAGCGCCTCGGCGACGGCCTCGGCGAGTGCGGTCTTCCCGGTCCCGGGCTCACCCTCGAGCAGCAGCGGCCGCTGCATCCGCAGCGCGAGGAACGTCACCGTCGCCAGCTCCGGGTCGGCCCGGTATCCGGTCGCCGCCAGGCGGTCAGCGATCTCCCGGGGCGTCAGGTCCATGGTCTGAGCCTAGAACGCGAAGCGTTGGCTCAGGGTTGGACAACCTCTAACGAGGGGACGAACGAATTTTCGTTCAGCGCCGGTCGACGTCGTTCCCGCACGCCAGGTCGCCGCACTCCACCAGACGTACGTCATGGGTCTTCAGGTAACCCCGGGCGCCCTGGTCACCGACGGCTGCCTCGATGACCCCCGCCCAGTGGTCGCGCCCGATCAGCACCGGATGGCCCGGAACGCCGGCGTACGCCGCCCGGGCCAGCCCAGTGGTCGAGCCCGCGGTGGAGCCTGTCGAGACCACCCGAGCGACCACATCAGGCCCCACGTCCGGCAGGTCTACGAGATGAACCACGGCAGCCTCGGCACCCGAGCCGAGAGCCGCCAGACCGACCCGCAGCGAGGCTCCCATCCCCTCGTCCCAGTCCTCGGCGACGACGACCCGCTGATCGGCCGGGAGCAGCGCCCGCGCCTCGTCGGCGGCGGCGCCGAGCACGACGAGTACGTCGTCACAGCCACCCTCGCGCAGCACCTCGATCGACCGCACCAGCCAGTCGTCGACCAGCGCCTTGGGCATGCCCATCCGCCGACCCGCGCCGGCGGCCAGGAGCAGGCCGGCGACCATCGTCACTTGAACGCGGAGGTGTAGAGCTTCTGCAGCTTCGCGCTCTTGACGTCGCTGTAGCCACAGCCGATGACCTTGGTATCACCCTTGGCCGCGACCAGGTAGTTCTTGCCCTTCTCGAACTCGGGCATCGGGATCGTGCTCGGCGCGGGCAGCGTGATCCGGACGGTGTCGGTGCCACCGACGCCGTCGGCGTACATCCACGTCTTCACCCGCAGCACGGCCTCGCTCTCGGTCACACTCTCCGCGGTGCCCTCGAAGGCGAGCGCGGCGTTCTGGGAGAGCCACTTCGAGGTCGGCGGGATGCATCGGGCGGCGTCCGCGACGACGGTCAGCTCGGTCGTGCCGCCGCCTCCGGCCGGAGCGGACGACGATGGGACCGGCGCGGTCTCGGTGACCGTCGCGGTCGGCGACGGGGGTGCGGCATCGGGGTCCTCAGCAGTGTCGTCGGAGCTGAGAAGGCCGAAGGAGGCGACGATCGCGACGAGCACGACCGCGGCGGCGATCACGGCTGCGACCCATCGCCACGGTGACCGCGGCGGCTGCATCCCGGTCTTCGGTCCGAGGTCGACACTCATGCCAACATCATGCCTCATCACTGGGTGCCATCCGGGGACCCGCTGGAGGTCCGCAGGTTGACACACGCAGGCGGGGCCCTGGCTTCGAAGAACCCTGACCCCGCCCGCCGCTGCAGAACTTCACCCGGATATTCCCTTGGGCTTCAAAGCCCCCCAGATCCAGACGCTTCCCCGCAGTCGGCCACTGTGTGGAGCACCAATGTTGCGTTACCGAGCTGTTGTCGAGACAGTGTCGAAAGTCCCCAAAAGGATGGGACTGCTGGGCCCCTCCTCATCGCCCGGTCAGGTCATGCCAGATGACGATCGAGGAACCCGATGACCCGCCGGATCGAGAGATCCCACTGCGGCCCGAAGGCGTGCTGCTCCCCGGGGTAGACCCACAGCCGCTGGCGCACGCCCGCGGTCTCCATCAGGTCCCGGGTGGTGTAGGCCCACCTGATCGGGCAGGACTCGTCGTTGGTCCCGTGGTGCATCTGGAGCGGGACCTCGATGCGGTCGAAGTACGTCCGCGCCGACAGCCCCTCCCAGAACTCCGGCTCCGTCTCGGGATCGCCGTACTGCCGATAGAGCCGGGCCACCTCGTCGGGCCGCGACGGCACCGCCCACCGGTTGATGTTGTCGACGATGTCGGAGGAGACCGACGCGTACGTCACCCCTGCCCGCACCAGCCCCGGCTGGGCGACGAGCGCGTTCATCACCACTCCCCCACCCATGGAGCGGCCGAGCAGCGCGGTGCGGTCGGGGTCGACGTACGGAAGTCGCTTCATCGCCTGGACGGCGTTGATGGTGTCGCGGGTGTAGCCGAGTCGGCTCTCGTCCTCCTCCGTGCCCTCCGGGATGGGAGACGATCCGGCGTGACCGCGGTAGTCGGTGTGCAGGACGACGTAGCCCTCCCGGGCCAGCCGGTCCTGCTCCCGCTTCAGCCCTTGACCGGTGACGTAGATGTCGGTGTCGATGTGGCCGTGCGCGAAGACCACCCCGGGGAACGGCCCGGCGCCCCGCGGCCGGAAGAGCACCCCGGTGATCGTCAGCGGACCGCTCGGGTAGCTGACCTCGAAGCGGCGGTACGCATCCGTGCTCCCCGACTCCCGCAGCACCTTCACCTCGCCGCCCGGGAAGTCCTCCCGCATCAGCTGCGGCAGCGAGACCTTGTCGGTCACCGGTGGCAGCGTCTCCGACGGACTCGGGGAGGGTGAGGAGGGCGTGACCGAGGTCGACGGTGACGCTGCGCGAGACGACGGCGCAGCGGCCGGCTCACCGCCGCATCCAGCGAGAAGCACGGCCGAGATCGCCAGCGCCGACATCGCCTTCGGGCCCATGCCGTCGAGCGTAGCCCTCGCACCCGCGGCACCAGGGAAAACGACAAGTGCCCCCACCGACCGGCGGGGGCACCTGCGTGTGCTCTAGCGAGACGGACTCAGAAGCCCATGCCGCCCATGTCACCCATGCCACCGGTCGGGTCGCCACCAGCGGCGGCCTTCTCCGGCTTGTCGGCCACGACGGCCTCGGTGGTGAGGAACAGCGCGGCGATCGACGCGGCGTTCTGCAGCGCCGAGCGGGTCACCTTGGCCGGGTCGATGATGCCCGCGGCCAGCAGGTCGACGTACTCACCCGTGGCGGCGTTGAGGCCGTGGCCCTGCGGGAGGCCGGCGACCTTCTCCGCCACGACGCCGCCCTCGAGGCCGGCGTTGATGGCGATCTGCTTCAGCGGCGCCGAGATGGCGGCCTTGACGATCGAGGCACCGGTGGCCTCGTCGCCGTCGAGCTCGAGCTTCTCGAAGGCAGCGGCGGCGGCCTGGATCAGCGCGACACCACCACCGGCGAGGATGCCCTCCTCGACAGCAGCCTTGGCGTTGCGGACAGCGTCCTCGATGCGGTGCTTGCGCTCCTTGAGCTCGACCTCGGTGGCCGCGCCGACCTTGATGACGGCCACGCCGCCGGCCAGCTTGGCGAGGCGCTCCTGGAGCTTCTCGCGGTCGTAGTCGGAGTCCGACTTCTCGATCTCGGCGCGGATCTGGTTGACCCGGCCCTCGATCTGACCCTGGTCGCCCGAACCCTCGACGATGGTGGTCTCGTCCTTGGTGATGACGACCTTGCGGGCCTGGCCGAGCAGCTCGATGCCGGCGGTGTCCAGGGAGAGGCCGACCTCCTCGGAGATGACCTGGCCACCGGTGAGGATCGCGATGTCCTGCAGCATGGCCTTGCGGCGGTCACCGAAGCCCGGAGCCTTGACGGCGACGGACTTGAAGGTGCCCTTGATCTTGTTGACGACCAGCGTCGAGAGAGCCTCGCCGTCGACGTCCTCGGCCAGGATGACCAGCGGCTTGCCGGTCTGCATGACCTTCTCCAGGACCGGGATCAGGTCCTTGACGCTGGAGATCTTCGAGTTGACGATCAGGATGTACGGGTCGTCGAGGACGGTCTCCATACGCTCCGGGTCGGTCACGAAGTAGGCCGAGATGTAGCCCTTGTCGAAGCGCATACCCTCGGTCAGCTCGAGGTCGAGCCCGAAGGTGTTCGACTCCTCGACGGTGATGACGCCTTCCTTGCCGACCTTGTCCATCGCCTCGGCGATGATCTCGCCGACGGTGGTGTCAGCAGCGGAGATCGAGGCGGTAGCAGCGATCTGCTCCTTGGTCTCGATGTCCTTGGCCTGGGCGAGCAGCTGCTCGGTGACGGCGTCGACGGCCGCCTCGATGCCGCGCTTCAGGCCGGCCGGGTTGGCACCCGCGGCGACGTTGCGCAGGCCCTCGCGGACCAGCGCCTGGGCGAGAACGGTCGCGGTCGTCGTGCCGTCACCGGCGACGTCGTCGGTCTTCTTCGCGACCTCCTTGACCAGCTCGGCACCGATCTTCTCGTAGGGGTCCTCGAGCTCGATCTCCTTGGCGATGGAAACACCATCGTTGGTGATCGTGGGGGCACCCCACTTCTTCTCGAGCACGACGTTGCGGCCCTTGGGACCGAGGGTGACCTTGACGGCGTCGGCGAGGGTGTTGAGACCCTTCTCCAGACCCCGACGGGCCTCCTCGTTGAAAGCGATGAGCTTCGGCATTGCTCCTGCGATCCTTCACTTGGGAAGTTCGTTGGATCCGGTCCGATGGGTTGCCCGCGACGGACGACGCCACTCCCGGCAGAACCCTTCCCTGCCGCTCGCGACGCCTCAACGTCACCGGTCCGGTTGTTGTCACTCTCATGGTAAGAGTGCCAGCCTCATGTTTAGCACTCGACCCCTGCGAGTGCAAGAAAATCCCAGGATGGCGACGGTCAGAGAGGCTTCGCGAGCTCGGCGAACTCGAGGTCGTCACGCAGCGGGCGGCCGAAGCGCTCGTCGCCGTAGGGGAACGGCTCGAAGCGTCCCGTACGCCCGAATCCGCGCCGCTCGTAGAACGCGATCAGGTCCTCGCGCTGGCGGATCACGGTCATCCGGATCTCCTCCGCGCCCCACTCGCGCGCGATCCGCTCGGCCTCGGCCATGACGGCCTTGCCGACGCCGGCTCCCTGCAGCTGCGGCGAGACGGAGAACATGCCGAAATAGACGTACGCCTCTCGCTTCTGCAACTGGCAGCAGGCGACGATCTCGCCCGGCCGCTCAGCGACGAGGAGCCGGGATCCCGGAGCGGTGATCACCTCACGTACGCCCTCGGGGTCGGTGCGCTGCCCGGCGAGCAGGTCGGCCTCGGTGGTCCACCCGGCACGGGAGGCGTCGCCGCGATAGGCCGACTCGATCAGCCCGACCAGGGCTTCGACGTCGGAGAAGTTGGCGTCACGGAAGGTCAGCTCAGGCACGTCGCCGAGGGTAGCCGGAGTCAGCACCCGCTGGTCGAGCCGCGAGGCCGCCTGCGGCCGAGCGTGTCGAGACCAACACGGGTCCTGCTGTGCGCCGAGGGGACTGTGTTGGTCTCGACACGGATTCGCTCGTTCCTCACGAATCCGGCTCGACCAGCGGCGCGATTCAGGCGGGCAGGTCGGGCAGCGCCGGCCGGCGCAGCCAGGCATCGAAGAGCGCGGTGAGGTCGCGGCCGCAGACCTCGGCCGCGAGGGCCTCGAAGTCGGCGGTGGTGACCGATCCCCCGCTGTGCCGGGCGACCCACGTGCGCAGGATCTTGAAGAAGGCCCCGTCCCCGACGGTGCGCCGCAGTGCGTGCAGGGCGAGCGCTCCGCGCTTGTAGACGCGGTCGTCGAACATGTCCGCGGGACCGGGGTCGGCGAGGACCAGGTCCTGCGCCAGCGCCTTCAGCCGGCGGTGATGGTGACGGGCGTGCTCGCCGCACGAGCGGCCACCGGAGGCGTCGGACCACAGCCACTCGCTGTAGCAGGCGAAACCCTCGTGCAACCAGATGTCGCGCCACTCGCGCAGGGTCACCGCGTTGCCGAACCACTGGTGGGCGAGCTCATGGGCGACGAGGCGTACCTCCGACCACTCGCCGGTCAGGTGGTTGCGCCCGAAGGTCGACAGTGACTGCGACTCGAGCGGGATCTCGAGCTCGTCGTCGGTGACCACGACGGAGTAGGAGGCGAAGGGGTAGGGCCCGAAGACCGAGGTGAAGTAGGCCATCATCTCCCGCTGGCGCCCGAAGGAGGCCTCGAACCCGGCGGTGGCGTCGACCGGGTACGCGGCCCGGATCGGCACCCGGCCGCCCGGCCCTTCGGCCGGCGCGATGTCGACGACCCGGTAGCGCCCGATCTGCACGGTGGCCAGGTAGGTCGCCATCGGCTCGGCCTGCCAGTAGCGCCAGGTCTCCCCGCTGCCGCGGCGTACGCGGGAGGTCAGCTCGCCGTTGGAGACGACCGCATAGCCCGGCGCGGTGGTCACGCTGATCGCGTAGCGAGCCTTGTCGGAGGGGCGGTCGTTGCACGGGAACCAGGTCGGCGCACCATGCGGCTGACCTGCGACGATGACGCCGTCATCGAGCTCCTCCCAGCCGGCGTCGCCGTGGTGCGAGAGCACCACCGGCCGGGGCTTGCCGGAGTATCTGACCGTGACCACGAACTCCTCGCCGGCCGCGATCCGCGAGCGGAGGTTCAGCACCAGGCGGTGGTCGTGGTGGGACCACTTGGCCGGTGGGCGGCCGTCGATCGCGACCTTCTGCACCCGCAGGTGCGCGAGGTCGAGGACGACGCGGCTGAGGTCCTCGACGGCGACCGCACGGATCGTCGCCGTGCCCGCGAGCCGGTTGCCGACCAGGTCGTAGGTGAGCTCGAGGTCGTAGTGGGTCGCGCTCCACGACAGGTCCCCGTGACCTGAGAGGTAGGGGTCTGCTGTGGGGAGCTTCGGCACGGCGGTCATGTTAGAGGCATCCGCTCAGCCGGCCTGGTCCCAGGGACCGATCGGGTTGCCGATCCAGAGGGTCTTGTCCGGCAGGCTCTCCCCGCGCATGACCAGCGAGACCGGGCCGACGACCGCATGCCGGCCGATGGCCGCGGCGGGCAGGATCACCGAGTTGGGCCCGAGCGTGGCACCGCGCCGGAGGACGACCTCGTCGAGGGCCAGGACGCGGTCGTGGAACAGGTGGGTCTGCACGACCGTGCCGGCGTTGACCGTGGCGCCGTCGCCGAGCTCGACGAGGTCGGTCTCGGGGAGCCAGCGGGTCTCGATCCACACGCCGCGGCCGATCTTCGCGCCGAGCGCTCGGAACCAGAGGTTGAGCACCGGGGTCCCGGACACGGCACCGGTGAACCAGGGCGCGGCGAGCACCTCCACGAAGGTGTCGGCCAGCTCGTTGGCCCACACGAACCAGCTCCACAGCGGGTGCGACCCGGCCCGGATGCGGCCCACGAGCAGCCACTTCGCCGCCACCGTGATCCCGGCGGCGACCGCACCGGCGGCCGCGAGCATCGGACCGGCGACCAGGATCGCGACGAGGAGGTCGGTCGCCTCCCACACCCGCACGAGCACGTAGCCGACCCCTGTGTAGAGCAGCACCGCGAGCGTCTGCGGCACCAGCCGGGCCAGCTCGACGAGCGCCCGAGCGATCTTGAGGCGTGTCGGTGGATCGTAGGTGCGCCCCGAGTCGGTCTCGCCGGCCGCCCGGCGCAGCGGTGCCGGCGGCGAGCCGAGCCAGCTCTCCCCCTTCTGCGCGCGTTTGCGCCGCGGGGCCGCGCTGAGCACGGCGACCAGGGACGCCTTCGGCACCTTGCGGCCGGGCGCCGCCATGCCGGAGTTGCCGACGAAGGCGCGCTTGCCGATCTTCACCCGCTCGACCCGCATCCAGCCGCCGCCCAGCTCGTAGCCGCCGATCAGGGTGTCGTCGGCCAGGAAGCTCTGGTCGTTGACCTGCGTCAGCCCGGGGATCATCAGGACCGTCGAGGCCTCGACGTGCTTGCCGATCTTCGCGCCCAGCGCCCGCAGCCACAGCGGCGTCAGCGTCGAGGAGTAGAGCGGGAAGAGCCAGGTGCGGGCCTCGTCGAGCACCTGCATCGTCGACCAGACCGCGACACCGGCCAGGCTGCGTACGGGATGTACGCCGGGGGTGATCGCCAGACCGGCGAGCCGCACCACCGCCCAGATGAGCGCGGCGAGGGTGGCGAAGCCGGCAGCCACCGCGACCGGGCTCCAGGCCAGCAGCGCCCCGATGTCGGTGTAGGAGGTGGGCACGCCGGCGAGGGCGACGGCGACGAGCACCCCGACGCCGATGGCGACCGCGGGAAGAAGCGCGAGAACGGCGGCCGCGATGCCGTAGAGGAGCATCCAGACCTGAGCTCGCGCCTCGGGCGGCTGCCATGGTCCGCGGGCCTCTCTGGCGGCGCGTACGGCCGGCGAACCCGACCAGAACTCGCCCGTCGGCACCACTCCGAAGACCGCCGAACCGGGTCCGACCTCGGCGTCGTCGCCGACCCGGGCGCCGGGCAGCAGAGTCGACCGTGCCCCGACGCGGGCCCGTTCGCCCACCTCGACCTCGCCGAGATGGAGCACGTCACCCTCGATCCAGTGACCGGAGAGGTCGACCTCCTGCTCGATCGAGCAGCCCTTGCCGAGGGTGAGCATGCCCGTGACCGGCGGGAGGCTGTGCAGGTCGACGTTCTTGCCCATCCGCACGCCGAGCAGCCGGGCGTACCAGAGCATCCACGGTGCCCCGGCGAGGCCGTGCGCGCCGAGCTCGTCGACGGCGTGCGTCGCCAGCCAGAGCCGGAGATGGACCTTGCCGCCGCGGGGGTGCTCCCCTGGACGTACGCCGCGCAGGATGAGTCGCGCCGCACCCGCGGCGAGCAGCATCCGGCCCGGTGGGGTCAGGAAGGCGAGGACGGCCGGCACGAGGATCCACCAGCTGAGCGACGGCAGCCAGGGCGCCCACGGCTGGGCGAGCGTCGTCCCGAGCCCGATCCAGGTCAGCCAGCGCGGCGCCGCGAGACAGCGCAGCAAGATCGTCGCGACCACCTGCGCGACCTGGGTCTTGAGGCGTACGGCCGGCACCTCGTGCTCGGAGAGCGCGGCAGAGCTGCCCATCTCGTCGATGTAGGTGGCCAGCGCGCCGAGCTTCGGCTGGTCGTAGATGTCGCCGAGCGCGACCTCGGGGAAGCGCTCGCGGATCAGGCTGACCATCTGGGCCGCGGTCAGGCTGCCGCCGCCGAGGTCGAAGAAGTCCGCCGCCGGCCCGGTGACCTCGGCGCCGAGGACGTCGTTCCACAGCCCGGCCAGCCAGGCCTCGGTGTCGCTGAGCCCCTCGCCCGAACCCGCGGCCGAGGCGAGCGGCCACGGCAGTGCGTCGCGATCGACCTTCCCGCTCGTACGCGTCGGGAGGCTGTCGACCACGGCCAGCCGTGGCACCAGGGCGGCCGGCATGTCGGCCCGGAGCCGGGCGACGGAGGTGGCCTGGTCGAAGGTGTCGTCGACGGTGACGTAGCCGACCAGCAGGCTGTTGCCCGCGGCGCTCCTCCGCACGGCCGCCGCGGCCCCGACGACCCCGTCCAGCTGCAGCAGCGCGCTGTCGATCTCGCCAAGCTCGATGCGCCGGCCACCCAGCTTGATCTGGTCATCGGCGCGCCCGCCGAAGAGCAGCCCGGCGGGGTCGTTGACGACCAGATCGCCGGAGCGGTAGGCGCGCTCCCAGCCGAGGGTGGGCATGGGGGCGTACTTCTCGGCGTCCTTGGCCGCGTCCAGATAGCGCGCCAGGCCGACGCCACCGATGATCAGCTCGCCGGCCTCGCCCTCGGGGACCGGAACCCCCGTGGCAGGGTCGACGACGGCGAGGTCCCAGCCATCGAGCGGGAGGCCGATCCTCACCGGCCCTTCTGCGGTCAGCTGGGCACCGCAGGCCACCACCGTCGCCTCGGTCGGACCGTAGGTGTTCCACACCTCGCGGCCGGACGTGACCAGTCGGGCCGCGAGCTCGGGCGGGATCGCCTCGCCGCCGGTGATCAGCAGCCGGACCCGGTCGAGCGAGGACGGCGGCCACAGCGCGACCAGCGTGGGCACCGTCGAGACGATGGTGATCTGGTTGGCGACCAGCCATGGACCGACGTCGACCCCGGAGCGCACCAGCGCCCGCGGCGCCGGGACCAGGCAGGCGCCGTAGCGCCACGCCAGCCAGATCTCCTCGCAGCTCGCGTCGAAGGCCACCGAGAGTCCCGCCATCACCCGGTCGCCGACCCCGATCGGGGCGTCCTGGAGGAAGAGTCGCGACTCGGCGTCGACGAACGCCGCGGCGTTGCGGTGGGTGACCGCGACGCCCTTCGGGGTGCCGGTCGACCCGGAGGTGAAGATCACCCAGGCGTCGTCGTCGATCGACGGCTCCTCCGGCTCGCGTTCCTCGCCGGGCTCGCTCGTCGTGGTGACCCGCAGGTCGTTGGTCACGACCGCGGCGACCTGCGCCTCACCGAAGACCAGCCGCGCCCGCTCCTCGGGGTCGTCGGCGTCGACCGGCACGTAGGCAGCACCCGCGCAGAGGATCCCGAGGATCGCGACGTACAGGTCGGTGGTGCCGCTCGCGATCCGCAGCCCGACCTTGTCCCCCGGCCCGATCCCGGCGGCGTTGAGCTCGGCGGCCAGCCCATCGGCGGCCTCCTCGAGCTCGGCGTACGTCAGCAGTCCGTTGCCCGCGTCGACGGCCGGCTCGTCGGGCACCTGGGCCGCGGTGGCCCGGAAGATGTCGACGAGGGTCCGGGGCTCGGGCGCGAGGTCGCCTCGCAGCAGGGGGTCGGTCACACCCGGAGCCTTCCGGGCTCAGTTGAACGCATGACATACATCTTCCTTCTTTCTCGCTGTCGATTTGGCCTTGTCCCACCCGTCATCCCCGGTGACAGACTCATTCCGAGACGAGAAGGGAAACCACCATGACCAGATACATGGTGCTGCTGCCGACGAACGAGGCCTTCTGGGCCGAGTCGACGCCGGAGGAGAAGGCAGCCGGATACGAGGTGCACGGCAGGTTCGCCAAGCTGCTGGCCGAACGCGGCCACAAGGTCACCGGCGGCGCCGAGCTCCACCACTCCAGCAAGGCCAAGACGCTGCGCAAGACCGGTGACGGGGTGGTGATCACCGACGGCCCGTTCGCCGAGACCGTCGAGCACGTGACCGGCTTCTACACGATCGAGACCGACGACGCCGACGACATGCTCGAGTGCTGCAAGGTGCTCGCCGAGCTCGAGACGGCGCTCGAGGTCCGCGAGATCGTCGAGCACGAGGGGATGTCCGCATGAGGTACTACCTGCTCATCCCCAACGTCGAGGCCGAGTGGCAGGCGAAGTCGGAGGAGGACCGGAACGCGTTGTTCGCCGTGCACGAGAAGTTCGCGGCTCTCCTCGCCGAGCGCGGCCACACGATCTTGAAGGGGTACGGCGCGGCGCTCGCCCTGCCGTCGACGGCGGTGACCGTGCGTACCTCCGGCGTCACCGACGGCCCCTACACCGAGGCGGCCGAGCACCTCGCCGGGCTCTACGTCGTGGAGTCCGAGGACCGCGACGACCTGGCCGAGTGCTGCAAGCTGCTCGCCACGGTCGAGTCGGCGATCGAGATCCGCGCGGCGGACTAGGGCGACCCACGGCGATGCTGGAGACGCTGCTGCGCGACGAGTGGGGCCGTTTGCTGGCCCTGCTCGTCGCGCAGTTCCGGCGTCTGGACCTGGCCGAGGACGGTCTGGCCGACGCGTTCGAGGCGGCCGCCCGGCGCTGGCCCGTCGACGGCGAGCCCGACAACGGACCGGCGTGGCTGCTCACCACGGCGCGGCGGCGGATCGTGGACCGGATGCGTTCTGAGGAGGTGCTGGCTCGCAAGATGCCGCTGCTCGCCGTGGATGCGGCGGTGACCCAGGAGGCACAGCGGGTGATGGTCGATTCTGGTGAGGTCACCGACGAGCGGCTGCGCCTGGTACTGCTCTGCGCCCACCCGACCCTGTCCCGCGAAGCCGCCGCGGCGCTCACCCTGCGTCTGGTCCTCGGCGTCTCCACCGAGGACATCGGGCGGTTGTTCCTGCAGTCGAAGGCGACGATGGCGGCGCGGCTGACCCGTGCCCGGAAGCGGCTGGCGGGCGCCTCCTTCGAGGTACCCGCGGATCTCGCCGGCCGGGTCGGGATCGTCGCCGAGGTCGCCTATCTCGCGTTCACGGCGGGCTACGCCCCCGGCACCGGTCCGGATGTCGTACGCAGCGACCTGGCGGGCGAGGCGATCCGGCTGGTCCGCGTCCTTCGGTCGGTGCTTCCCGAGCCGGACCCGGAGATCGACGCCCTCCTCGCGCTGATGCTCCTGCAGCACTCGCGCCGAGCGGCCCGGATCGGGCCGGACGGCGCTCTCGTGCTGCTCCCGGACCAGGACCGCACCCACTGGCGGACCGACGAGATCGCCGAGGCCCTCGCGCTCCTCACCCCGCTCGCCCACGCAGCCCCGGCCCCTTATCTCCTCCAGGCGCTGATCGCCGCGGAGCACGCCCTCGCGCCCAGCTCCGAGACGACCGCCTGGAAGCGCATCGTCGAGCGCTACGACGAGCTGCTGGCGCTCCAGGACACCCCGGTCGTACGTCTCAACCGGGCCGTCGCGGTGGCCGAGGCGAACGGCGCCGAGGCCGGGCTCGAGGCGCTGGACTCGGTCGCTCTCCCGGGGCACCGGCTGCCTGCCGTACGCGCCCAGCTGCTGGAGCGGTCGGGGCGTCACGACGACGCGATCGAGGCGTACGCGGAGGCCATCGCGCTCTGCACGCACGAGCCGGAGCGGGCCGACCTCACCCGGCGGCAAAGGGCCCTGGAGGGTTTTCCACCCCAATCGCTAGACGAGAACACGTTCTAGTTGCCACACTCGGTGATGTGACCCCGATCACTCTCCCCGACATCCTCGAGGCGATGGCCGACGCCATCCCCGACCGCACCGCCGTGTTCACGATGGAACACGCCTACAGCTTCGCCGAGGTCGACGAGCGCGCGACCAGGCTGGCCAACCACCTCCTCGGGCAGGGCATCAAACCGGGCGACCACGTCGCCGTCCACTCCCGCAACCGGATCGAGTGGGTCGACGCCTTCTACGGGTGCATGAAGGCGCGGGCGGTGCCGATCAACATCAACCACAAGTACCTCCACGACGAGCTCGACCACCTCTACCGCAACTCCGACGCGGTCGCCGCGATCATCGGACCGGAGCACGTCGAGGCGGTCGCCGCGCTCGGCCTGGGCATCCCGACGCTGGTGTTGGGCGAGGAGTACGACGCCGCGGTCGCCGCGGCGTCCAAGGAGCGCCCCGACATCGAGCGCAGCCCCGGCGACCGCTACGTCATCTACACCGGCGGCACCACCGGGATGCCGAAGGGCGTCATGTGGCGCCAGGAGGACATCATCCGCGCCGCGATGAACGCGAGCCGGTTCGGCGCTCCCTTCGACACCGTCGAGCATCTCGCCCAGGAGGCGGCGGCACAGGAGTCGCCGATGGTGCTGCTGGCCTGCGGTCCGATGATGCACGGCGGCAGCCAGTGGATCATGGGCAACGGCCATGTCGCCGGCTGCACGGTCTCGCTCTACACCGAGCCGACCTGGTCGCCCGAGACCATCCTCGACCTGGTCCAGGCCGCCGGGGTCAACTCGCTCACCTTCCTGGGCGACGCGATGGGCCGCCCGGTCGCCGAGGCGATCCTGCGCGAGCCGGAGCGCTGGGACCTGAGCAGCCTGTTCGCCGTCTCCAACGGCGCCGCCCCGCTCTCCGCGGGGGTCCGCACCCAGCTCCGGGAGGCGCTGCCGGGCCGCTACATCCTCGACTCCTACGGCGCCTCGGAGTCCGGAGCGGCCGGCATGCAGGTCGACGACGGCAACGAGGGCACGCAGGCCGCGCCGAAGTTCCAGGTCGGGATGGACGTACAGGTCTTCGACACCGACATGAAGCCGTGCGCGCCGGGTGAGACCGGCATGCTCGCGCGCACCGGGTCGATCCCGCTGGGCTACTACAACGACCCGGTCAAGTCCGCGGCGACGTTCAAGGAGGTCGACGGGCAGCGCTGGTCGATCCCGGGCGACTTCGCGCGGCGCGAGGAGGACGGCTCGATCACCGTCCTCGGCCGCGGGTCGGGTTGCATCAACACCGGCGGCGAGAAGGTCTTCCCCGAGGAGGTCGAGTCGGTCCTGCTGCGTCATGCCGACGTCTTCGACACCGCGGTCGTCGGCACCCCGCACGAGCGCTGGGGCCAGCAGGTCACCGCTCTCGTGCAGCTCCGCGAGGGCGCCGCGACCTCGACCGATGCACTCCGCGAGCACTGCCGCAGCCTCATCTCCGCCTACAAGGTGCCCAAGGACATCCTGCTCGTGGAGCGAGTCCCCCGCACGCCCGTGAGCAAGGTGGACTATCGTGCGAGCGCTACGGTCGCCGCCGAGCTGCTCGAGGCGCGCACGTGACGACCGGCTGATCCGACGTACGGTTCGGTGCCGTACGGCCCTACCCCTGGCTCTACGAATTGGAAGGCACGTACGTCTCTGTGTCCGCCGTGATCCCCCTCACACTGCCCGACATCTTGGAAGCGATGGCCGATGCGATCCCCGATCGCACGGCCGTCGTCACCTCCGACCGCGCCTACTCGTACGCCGAGATCGACGAGCGTGCCACGCGCCTGGCCAACCACCTGCTGAGCGTCGGCCTCGAGCCGGGTGCCCAGGTCGCCGTCCACGCGACCAACCGGATCGAGTGGGTCGACGCCCTCTACGGGTGCCTCAAGGCCCGCACCATCCCGGTCAACATCAACCACGCCTACCGGCGCGACGAGCTCGCGAGGACGTACGCCGCCACCGACTGCGGCGCGGCCATCGTCTCCCCCGAGTTCACCGATGACCTCGACGAGCTCGGCCTGAGGCTCGACCACCGGGTCGTCCTGGGCCCCGACTACGACGCCAAGGTCGCCGCGGCGTCCAAGGAGCGGCCGACGGTCGGACGTACGCCCGGCGACTGGCACATCATCTTCACCACCGGCACCACGGGCACCCCGAAGGGCGCGGTCTGGCGCCAGGAGGACCTGATCTGGGCCGCGCTGAACACGGTCCGCCGCAACGCGCCGATCCCGTCGGTCGAGGGTCTCGCCGCGGAGGCGGCCGCTCGTGACTCGGGTGTCGTGCTGCTCGCCGGCGGTCCGCTGCTGCACGGGCAGAGCCAGCTGCTGCTCCTGCGGGCCCTGGTCGCCGGTGGCACCGCGGTGCTCGACACCTCTCCCACGTTCTCCGCCGAGGCCTTCCTCGACCTCGCCGAGCAGGCCGGCGCGACCGCGATCACGCTGCTGGGCGACGCCCAGGCGCGGCCGGTGGCCAACGCCCGGCTGACCGGCAAGAAGCGCTGGCCGCTGCGCTCGCTCGCGGGGGTCTCCAACACCGCGGCGCCGCTTTCCGAAGGCGTCCTCGGAATCCTGCGCAACGCCTTCGCGCGCCGGGTCATCGTCGACTCCTACGGCACCCTCGAGACCGGCGTCACCGGCTCCCGCGCCGACGACGGATCCCCGCTCGTGCCCGGCGAGGCGCGGTTCATGGTGGGCCCCGAGGTGGAGGTCTTCAACCCCGACCTCACCCCGGCGGCTCCCGGGGTCGAGGGCCTGCTGGCCCGCTCCGGCCCCTCGGCTCTCGGCTACTACAAGGACAACGCCCGCTCGGCCACCGCGATCAAGCTGATCGACAACCGTCGCTGGACCTTCCCCGGCGACCTCGCCCGCCGCGAGCAGGACGGTTCGATCACCCTGCTCGGCAGGGCCGCCACGCTCGTACGCACCGGTGACCTCGAGATCCACCCCGAGACCATCGAGGGCGTGCTCCTCGCCCACGAGGACGTCGTCGACGCCGCCGTCTTCGGCATGCCTCACCCGCGCTGGGGCCAGCAGGTCGCGGCGCTGGTGCAGCTGGCCCCGTCGACCGAGACGACCGCTGCCGACCTGCGCAAGCACGCCCGCGACCGGCTCGGGGAGTCGCACGAGCCCAAGCTCGTCCTGCTGGTCGAGTCGGTGCCGCGTACGCCTGCGGGCACCGTCGACTACCGCGCCGCAACCGGCCTCACCGCCGACATGCTCAGCACCGGTGGCAAGAACCCGGACGAGACGGGCACCGACGCCGACAATTAGGCGCCGCATGGGCTGATATCCGCCCGCAGCTCCTATGGGCTGATATCCTCACATTCATCGAACGAGTCGATATCAGCCCATAGGAGGCACCGTGGCGGACTATCTGCTCACTGCACGGTCACCCGAAGCACTCGGCCAAGCCCTCGCACGCCTTCGGACGAAGCGCGGCGTGACCCAGGACGAGCTCGCAGAGGCACTCGGCATCTCCCGGCGATACATCTATGAGCTCGAGTCCGGGAAGCCGAACCTGTACGCCACGCGCATCTTCGAACTGCTCCGAGAGCTCGGTGCGCACATCGAGATCCATGCCCGGGTCGACGACGAGGGCCAGCACTGATGCGCGATCCGCTCGACATCTGGGTCTATGGCACACGGATCGCCACCCTGTCCGAGGCGTACGACGGCCGGCTCACCCTGTCCTGGACCGATGAGTCGCAGGAATGTTGGCCCGAAGGGACGCGCCTACTGTCGGCAAAGCTGACGATCGGTGACGTGCCGGTTCCCGCACTGGTCAAGAACTATCTCGACGGACTTCTCCCAGAGGGAAACGCCAGGACCAACCATGCGATGAGCGCGGGCGTCCCGCCGGACGACTCGTTCGCGATGATCCGGTCGTACGGTCGCGACACGACCGGCGCGGCCATCTTCGTCACCGAAGGGGCGGATGACCCCACCGCCAAAGGGCGATACGTGCCACTGACGCAGGACCAGCTCGCCGAACGAATTCGACACGCGGACGAACACTCGCCGGCGAGCGCCTTCGGGACGACGGCGGAGTCGATCAGCCTTCCGGGAATGGTCCCGAAGATCGCCGTTCACCACGAGGACGGCGGCTGGTTCGCCTGCAAGGACGGAGCGCCGTCGACCTGGATCATCAAGCGAGGCGGCTCGGCGGAGTCCGGCATCGCTGATGTCGTCGACACCGAGGTCGCCTCTCTGACGCTGGCCCGCATGGTCGGCCTGACCAGCGTCGACGCGAAGATCCTGGAGTTCGAGGACGTACGTGCCATCGCGGTCTCCCGCTACGACAGAGATCTCGATGGGCCGCATTCTCGGATCCATCAGGAGGATCTAGCTCAGGCGATCGGGCTGAACACCCTGGATCCCAACCGGAAGTTCCAGTGGGGTTCGAAGATGCCGTCCCTGCGACACGCCGCCGACACACTCCGCCTCGACGGCGGCAACCCGGACGACCTCCTGCGGCTGGTCACGTTCTCCCACCTCGTCGGCAACACCGACATGCACGCGAAGAACATCTCGTTCATCCGTCGGGCCGACGGGAGCGTGACCCTGAGCCCGGCGTACGACATCTCCATGCATCTCCACCACCGCAGGGACAACCGGCGGTTCGCGCTGGACGTCAACGGGAAGTTCCTGGTCAGCGAGGTCACCATCGATGACCTGGTCGCGGAGGGTCGATCCTGGGGGCTGCCCGAACGACGCGCTCGGCGCGTTGTCGATACGACCGTCGCCGACCTCGCCAAGGCACTTGGCGGCATCGACCGCAGCGCCCACCCCGGCGTCTCACCCGAGGCTTGGGCCATCGTCGACGAGCGAGTCGCCGCTGCTTCCTAAGGACTCGGGCAGGTGGTGTCCGAAGGGGACCTGCTGGACCTGCCCGAGGGCGGCGAGGAAGGAGGGCAGCATCGCCTTGGCGGTGCGCTTGTAGCCCATCGCGCTGGGGTGGAAGTGGTCGATGGCGAACATCTCGTCGGGGTTGGTGATGAAGAACGGGCCGACGACGTCGGAGAGCGAGACGACGTGGGCGCCCCGGGCCAGTGCGATCTCCCGCTGCCCGTCGGCCAGCTGCTTGGCGATCCGGCGCCCGAGCGAGCGCAGCGGCTGCGGCAGGGGGCGGACCGCACCCACGTCCGGGCAGGTCCCGACCACGACCTCGGCACCACGCTCACGCAGCGCGTCGATGACCTCCCCCAGCACTCGGGTGGAGTCCTTCTGCGGCACCCGGTGGGTGACGTCGTTGCCGCCCACGATGACCACGGCCACATCGGGCCGGTAGCCCTTCGGCAGCGACTCGAGCTGCGCGGGGAGCATCGACGTCTCGGCCCCGACCACGGCAGCGGTACGCAACCGCACCGGCCTCAGCAGAGCCTTGGCCGTGCCCTTGGCCAGCCGTGCGCCGAGGGTGCCGCTCCGGGTCTCCGCGCCCAGCCCGGCGGCGATCGAGTCGCCGAGGATGAGGAGCTCGACCGGCGTACCTCCGTAGGTCTTCTTGTAGACCTTGTCGGCGTCGATCGCCTCTTCACCGAGGGGCTTGCCGATCACGTCACGCGCGTGCGCCGCCTGTCTCTTCAGCAACGTCACGAACCCGGCACCGGCCGCCGCCCCCACCACACCGACTGCGCCGGCGACCCCGGCGGTGGCGGCGACCATGCCGAGCCACTTGGCCTCTTCACTCGTCTTCGTGGTGTTCACATTCCTTAGGTGTACCCCACGGATGTGAACGCGAAATTAACCTACGCCTGAGAGAGCCCGGCTTCCTCGAAGGCGTCGTAGTTGGGGGCGATGGTGGCGCGGGGGCCGACGATGCCGCTGACCGCGTCGAGCGTCTTGAGACCGTGGCCGGTGTTGATGATCACCGTCTCCAGGCTCGGGTCGAGGAGACCGTTGTCGACGAGCTTCTTGGTGACCGCGAGCGTGGTGCCGCCGGCGGTCTCGGTGAAGATGCCCTCGGTGCGGGCCAGGAGCACGATCGCGGCGCGGATCTCGTCGTCGGTGACCTCCTCGACAGCACCACCGGAGGAGCGGGTGGCGTCGAGGACGTAGAT
The DNA here is from genome assembly GCF_045207335.1 of Nocardioides sp. NBC_00850. Lineage (NCBI taxonomy): Bacteria > Bacillati > Actinomycetota > Actinomycetes > Propionibacteriales > Nocardioidaceae > Nocardioides > Nocardioides sp. NBC_00850. The sequence continues at coordinate 1,755,977 of NZ_CP108845.1, read as the reverse complement.
GCCGTCGGCCGGGTTGCCGATGGCCAGCGACTTGGCGATCGTGTCGGGCTTGACCGGACGGATGGCGTCGACACCGGCCTTGAACGCGGTCGCGACCGGGTTGCAGCCGGTGGCCTGGGCACCGAAGATCCGGTAGGGCTTCTCCTCGACCAGACCGAGCTTGATCAGCTCCTTGAACGCCTTGTCGACCTTGGTCAGCTGGGATCCGGAGGCCACCGGGATGACGATCTGGTCGGGCAGGCGCCAGCCGAGCTGCTCGGCGATCTCGAAGCCGAGCGTCTTGGAGCCCTCGGCGTAGAAGGGACGTACGTTGACGTTCACGAACGCCCAGCCCTCCTCCTCGGCGGCGATCTCCTGAGCGAGCTTGTTGACGTCGTCGTAGTTGCCGTCGACGGCGATCAGGTTGTCGGTGAAGACGGCGGAGTTGACCTGCTTGGGCTGCTCGAGGTTGCTCGGGATGAAGACCGCGGTCGGGATCCCGGCGCGTGCGCCAGCCGCCGCCACCGCGTTGGCCAGGTTGCCGGTGCTCGGGCAGGCGAAGACCTTGGCGTCGAGCTCGCGAGCGGCGCTCAGAGCACAGGCGACCACGCGGTCCTTGAAGGAGTTGGTCGGGTTGGTCGAGTCGTCCTTCACCCAGATCTTCTCGATGCCGAGCTCCTTGGCGAGGTTCTTCGCCTCCAGGAGCCGGGTGAAGCCGGGCTCGGTGTTGGGGCTCTGCTCGATGTCGTCGGGCACCGGCAGCAGCGCCTTGTAGCGCCAGATGTTGCGGGGTCCGGCCTCGATCTCCTCGCGGGTCACGGCCGGGAAGTCATAGGCCACCTCGAGTGGCCCGAAACACTCCGGACAGGCGTAATGCGGTCCGAGCTCGATCTGGTGCCCACACTCCCGGCACGACAGCGCCGAGGCGTTGCCGAACGCGCCCTCGCGCAGGCCCTTCGTCTCCGTGGTCGCAGCGCTCATGAGAAACCTCCTCCTCATCTTCCCCGATCACGTCTCTCGCGCCGGGCCGGAATTAGCACCTGCTCCACGCCCTACCCGATGGCCGGGAGGAGGCTCGTGGTCGGTTGCCGGGACTTCACTGGGCCGTTCCCTCAGTCCCTCTCGATGAGCAGTAGCGATCGTACGGCAGGTATCCGCTGCCAAACACACCCGGGTTCCATTCCGCGGACCAGTCGTCCACTATTTGGACAATCGGGGTTCAGCGAGCGCGGAGGCGGCGCAACATCCGGGCGTCGTCGAAGCCCACCGCACGGGCGGCCGACTCCATGGTGGTGCCCGCGGCCAGCAGATGGTCGGCCCGCTCGCGGCGAAGAGCCTGTTGGTAGCGGAGCGGGGTGAGGCCGGTCGCACCTACGAAGGCGCGGGTCAGGGTGCGTTCACTCACCCCCGCGCCGTCCGCCAGCGCGGAGAGCGGAAGCGGCTCGGCGAACCGGGCGTCGATGACGTCCTGCACGTGGTGGACGGTGTCGTCGAGATGGTTCCGATGGCGCAGCAGGACGCTCTCCTGCGGCTGGTCGCCGTTGCGCCGCGCGTAGACGACCATGTCGCGGGCCACTCGAGCCGCCAGCGCCGGTCCGTGGCGCACCGCGAGCAGGTGCAGGCTCAGGTCGATGCCGCTGGCGATGCCTGCTGACGTCACGATCCGGTCATCGCTGGTGAAGAGCACGTCGCGCACCACCCGGGCTTTCGGGTAGCGCCGGGACAGCGCGTCCTGGAGATCGTGATGGGTGGTGCAGCGACGCCCGTCGAGGAGGCCCGCCTGCCCGAGGGCGTCGGCGCCGGCGCAGACGCTGGCCACCTCGCCCCCGGCCGCATGATGGGCACGCAGCCGCTCGGCGGTCTCGCGGGTGAGCCGAGGGCCGGCGACGAGGTCGTACGCCGCTCGCCAGCCCGGCACGACGAGCAGATCACCGGGATCGAGATCGGGCCATTCCCCGGTGACGGCCAGCGGCAGTCCCTGCGCGGAGAGCACCTCCCCCGGCTCGGCGCCCGCGACGTACGCGAGGTCGTAGGGGTGTCCCAGGCTGCCCGCGGTGTGGAACGCCTGTGCCGGCCCGGCGAGGTCGAGCAGATGTACGCCGGGCAGCAGCACGAACACGACGGCGCTCATGCCGCAGATGCTGCCACAGCCTCCAGATCGTCGATCGTCGCGATCTCGGCGAACCGGCCGCTGAGCACGAGTTTCGTACGCTCCACGACCTCCTCGGCCGACAGCCCGCCCAGCGGCTCGGTGGTGACCGCGTCGGCGACGTAGGTGACCCGGTAGCCGAGGTCGGACCCGACCCGCGCGGTGGTCTCGACGCACTGCTCGGCGCGGATCCCGCACACCACGAGCTCGGTGATCCCGCGCTCGGTCAGCACCTGCTGCAGGTTGGTCGTGGTGAAGGCGTTGTGGGCGGTCTTCCGCAGCTCGACATCGCCCGGCATGGGGCCGCTGAGCCCGTCGAGGTAGCGAACGTGACCCGACTCCGGGTCGAAGACGCCGCCGCTGCCGGGCTCGGTGTGGAGCACCCAGACCACCAGGTCGCCCGCGGCCCGCGCGAGGCTCACCAGCCGGTCGGCGCGGTCGGCGATGTCGGGGTGGAGGGTCTTCTGCCAGGCCTCCCGCTGCCGAAAGGACTCCTGGATGTCGATGACGAGAAGGGCTCGGTTGCTCATGTCTCCAGTGTGCGAGCTGCCCGCTCGACGCACGAGGCATCAAGCGGGCAGCATCCGGAACGATCCGGTCAGGCAGCGGCAACCGTGTTCTGTGTGGTGGCCGCTCCCTCGGCAGGCGCGAGGGCGCCGCGTACGACATCCCTGACATCGCTCACCAGGTTGATCTTCAGGGCCTGCTTCACCTCGTCGGGGACCTCGTCCAGGTCGGGCTCGTTGCGCTGGGGCACGAAGACCTCGGTCAGGCCGGCTCGCTGGGCGGCGAGCAGCTTCTGCTTGAGGCCGCCGATGGGCAGCACCCGCCCGGAGAGCGAGACCTCACCGGTCATGCCGACCTCGCTGCGCACCGGGCGACCGGTCGCGAGAGAGGTGAGCGCCGTGACCATCGTGATGCCGGCGCTCGGGCCGTCCTTGGGGACCGCACCCGCGGGCACGTGGACGTGGAGCGAGCGGTCGAGCACGGCCGGGTCGACGCCCAGCTCGGCGGCGTGCGAGCGGACGAAGGAGAGCGCGATCTGCGCGGACTCCTTCATCACCTCGCCGAGCTGGCCGGTGATGTTCAGTCCAGCCTGCCCGTCTGCCGAGGACGCCTCGATGAAGAGCACGTCCCCACCGAGCCCGGTGACAGCCAGTCCGGTCGCGACCCCCGGGACAGAGGTACGCTCCGCCGACTCCGGCGTGAACCGCGGCCGTCCGACCAGCTCCTTGAGGTTGTCCAGACCGATCTCGACGTGCTCCGCACCGGTCGCCAGCTTCGTCGCCACCTTGCGCAGCGCCTTGGCGATGAGCCGCTCGAGCTGGCGTACGCCCGCCTCGCGGGTGTAGTTCGCGGCCAGCTCACGCAGGGCGTCGTCAGTCACCGTGGCCTCCTCCGAGGTCACCGCGGCGCGCTCGAGCTGCCTGGGCAGCAGGAAGTCACGGGCGATGGCGACCTTGTCGTCCTCGGTGTAGCCGTCGATCGTGACCAGCTCCATCCGGTCCAGCAGCGCCGACGGGATCTGCTCGACCACGTTGGCGGTGGCGATGAACAGGACGTCGGAGAGGTCCAGGTCGAGCTCGAGGTAGTGGTCGCGGAAGGTGTGGTTCTGCGCCGGGTCGAGCACCTCCAGCAGCGCGGCGGCAGGGTCACCCCGATAGTCGGAGCCGACCTTGTCGACCTCGTCCAGGAGCACGACCGGGTTCATCGAGCCGGCCTCCTTGATGGCCCGCACGATCCGGCCCGGCAGCGCGCCGACGTAGGTGCGCCGGTGACCCCGGATCTCGGCCTCGTCGCGGACGCCGCCCAGCGCGACCCGGACGAACTTCCGTCCGAGCGAACGCGCGACCGACTCACCCAGCGAGGTCTTGCCGACCCCTGGCGGGCCGGCGAGCAGCACCACGGCACCGGAGCCGCGGCCACCGATGACCTGCAGGCCACGCTCGGCACGTCGGGTCCGCACCGCCAGGTACTCCACGATCCGGTCCTTGACCTCCTCGAGGCCGTGGTGGTCGGCGTCGAGCACCTCACGAGCCGCGACCACGTCGGTCGAGTCCTCGGTCCGGACCGACCACGGCAGCTCAAGCACCGTGTCCAGCCAGGTGCGGATCCAGGCGGTCTCGGGGTTCTGCTCGGAACCACGCTCGAGCTTGTCGACCTCGCGCAGCGCGGCCTCGCGTACGGCCTCGGGAAGGTCGGCGGCCTCGACGCGGGCCCGGTAGTCGTCGGACCCCTCGGGCTCGCCCTCACCGAGCTCCTTGCGGATCGCGGCGAGCTGCTGGCGCAGCAGGAACTCCCGCTGCGTCTTCTCCATGCCCTCGCGTACGTCCTCGGCGATCTTGTCGCTGACCTCCGACTCCGCGATGTAGTCCTTCGCCCAGGCGATCACCTTCTCGAGACGCTCGGTGACGTCCGGCGTCTCCAGCAGCTCGCGCTTGGCATCGTCGTCGAGATAGGGCGCGTAGCCGGCGGTGTCAGCGATCTCCGACGGCTCGGTGAGCCGGTTGACCTGGTCGATGACCGGCCATGCCTCGCGACGCTGGAGCACGGCGACGACCAGCCGCTTGTACTCCTCGGCCAGCTCCTTCGCGTGCTCCGTCGTGGTCTCGGCGGCGGTCTCGACCTCGACCCACAGCGCAGCACCGGGGCCGGTCACGCCGGAGCCGATCTTCGCGCGGTCGACGGCCCTCAGCACCGCCGCGGGCTCACCGCCCCGGAACCGGCCGACGCGCTCGATCGTGGCGACAGCGCCGTACGTCGCATACCGGTCCCCCAGCCGCGGCGCGACCAGCAGCCGGCTCTCCGACCCGGCCCGGGCGGCGTCGATCGCAGCCTGCGCGGCCTCGTCGAGCTCGATGGGTACGACCATCCCCGGCAGGACCACGGCATCCGAGACGAACAGCACAGGAAGCTTGTCCATTGCGGACCCTCCTAGAAAAGTTGAGTGATACTCGCTCAACTTGCGAGGGCAACCGGATGTTCCCTCCGGTTATCGTGTTCGCTGTCAGCGGACGCCGCGGCGGGGTAACACGGTGTCCACTCGGGTAGCAGCGTGCTGCAGCCCGCTGCTACCCGTTGTAACACCGTGTTACCCCTGGCGCGCCTCGTCGGTCAGCCGCCGCAGCAGCTCCAGCACACCCTCCGGCCCCGACACCTCGAGATCGGCGAGATCAGCGAGCGGGCCCCGGTCGGGGCCGGCGTGGGAGTAGACGAGCAGCGTCGCCGACCCAGTGGTCTTTCCCCAGGCCCTGACCGCCTCGAACGCCTCGATGTCACCCAGATCGTCACCGCCGAAGAGGATCGCGCCGGGCGAGACCTCGGAGATCAGCGTGTCGATCGCATGACCCTTGTGCATGCCAGGAGCACGCACCTCGATGACCTGCTTGCCGGGCTCGATCACGAGCCCGTGCTCGCCGGCCAGCTCGGTCAGCGGCGGAAGCAGACGCGCGGCGAGGCCGTCAGGGTCGGGGAATCGGCGGGTGTGCACCCCGACGGCGAGCCCCTTCTCTTCGATGTAGGCGTCCTGCGCCCCGTGAGCGGCGAGCACCTCCGGCAGCGCCGCCTCGAAGGCGGCCAGCCCCTCGGGCGGCGGCGGGCCGACGACGACCCTGTCGGCACCGCTCCAGCGCTCGTTGCCGTACTGCCCGAAGACGTACAGCTCCTTGCCCTCCTCCGCGAGCGCGTCGGCGATCGCGGCCAGCCCGCCGAGCTCGACGACCTGTCCGGCCGGACGGCCGGTGACGATGGCCAGTGCCTTCACCCGGGATGCGAGCGCGATCAGGACCGTGGCCGCGTCCGGATGGATCCGAGCCGAAGCCGGGTCCTCGACGATCGGGGAGAGCGTGCCGTCGAAGTCGAGACCGACGAGGGTCTCGGCGGCAGCAGCCGCGATCGCGGCGTACTTCTGCTCTCCTGTGGTGCCATCAGGCTGGAGTTCGGCCATGCCTCAACTGTGACACGGCAACCACCTCGGGGCCGACCGCGAGGGCACCGCCGTGCGGTAGATCACACACCCTCGACAACGGCCGGAAAGGTTCAGAGTGCCCCGGTCAGAACCACTGTCAACCGGTCGCCCTTCATCGAGCCCTCGACCGACACGTGGGTACGTTTGATGCCGAGGTCATCCGCGAGCTGCTGACCCTCGCGCTTCATCTCGCCCGGGTAGTAGACGGTGTTCTCCGGGATGGAGCCCATCCAGTTGTCCTCGCCGACGACGTTCCAGCCGACCGTGGTCGCCTTCGCCGCGACGTCGCCGGCCAAGCCGACGATATTCGACTGGTTGTAGACCTCGACGCTGACCTTGGCGCGGTCGACCGGCGAAGGCTCGGCCTTAGGCGGCTTCTTCTCCTCGGCCTTGGCCGCCTTCGGTGAGGCCGACGCCGAAGCCGAGGGGCTGCCGCCGGCCTGGGCGATCTCCTTGCCCTCGTCTCCATCGCCACCGGTGATCCAGAAGATGATCACCGCGGCGACGACGGCCACCACGCTCAGCGCGATGACGGGTGTGGGGAGCGCGACGCCACGCTCACCCTTCGAAGGACGTACGCAGCCGGTCATTCAGACCTCGAAACCGAGCCGTCTCGCCGAGCGCTGACGCTGCCGGGCCGCGCGGAGCCGTCGCAGGCGGCGTACCAGCAGGGGGTCGGCCTCGAGGGCCTCCGGCTTGTCGATGAGAGCGTTGAGCACCTGGTAGTAACGGGTGGCGGACATGTTGAACGCCTCGCGCACAGCGGCTTCCTTGGCTCCGGCGTACTTCCACCACTGACGCTCGAAGTCGAGGATCTGCTTGTCGCGCTCGCTGAGGCTCGCGGGGTCCTCGCCTGGGCCTGTGACCTGCACGTTGACAGCGCTCATTCCTCGTCCCCCGGTGTCGTCTGCATCTGACCACACCCTAACGCGCCGAACTACACCGCTGTGGTTCACCCTCCCGGCGTGTTACTCGACAGGTATTCGGATCGGGGGACCGGAAGTCACGGGTGGAACGACTCGGCGCCGAACCTGGCCCCGGTCCATTACAGTCGGAGATGTGCAGGCTGACCTGGTAATCGTGGCCAATCGGCTCCCCGTGGATCGTGTGGAGATGCCGGACGGAACGAAGGCGTGGCGACGCTCTCCAGGAGGCCTGGTCAGCGCCCTCGAGCCGGTCCTGCGGGCCAACGACGGTGTCTGGATCGGCTGGCCCGGGGGCATCGACGAGGACCTCGAGCCGTTCGAGGACGACGGGCTCCACCTGCTGCCGATGACGATGACCGCCGAGGACATCGAGGAGCACTACGAGGGCTTCTCCAACGGCACCCTGTGGCCGCTCTACCACGATGTCGTGGCCAAGCCGGAGTTCCACCGCGAGTGGTGGGACGGCTACCAGCGCGTCAACCGGAGGTTCGCCGAGAAGTGCGCGGAGGTCGCCGCGAAGGGCGCGACCGTCTGGGTGCAGGACTACCAGCTCCAGCTGGTCCCGCAGATGCTGCGCGAGCTCCGCCCCGACCTGCGCATCGGCTTCTACCTGCACATCCCGTTCCCGCCGGCCGAGCTCTTCCAGCAGGTCCCCTGGCGCCGCCAGCTCCTCGAGGGCCTCCTCGGCGCCGACCTGGTCGGCTTCCAGCTGCCCCAGGCGGCCCAGAACTTCGTCCGCCTGGTGCGCCAGCGCGTCGGCCACAAGACCCACCGTGACCTGGTCTATCTCCCCGACGGGCGCACCGTGCACGCGGCCGCCTTCCCGATCTCGATCGACTTCATCGGCTTCGACGAGATGGCCCACGACGAGGGCGTCAACCAGCGCGCCAAGGAGATCCGCCAGCAGCTCGGCGACCCGAGGAAGATTCTGCTCGGCGTCGACCGGCTCGACTACACCAAGGGCATCTACGCCAGGCTGCGCGCCTACGGCGAGATGCTCCGCGACACCGAGCTCGACGTCGAGGACGCGATCTTCGTCCAGGTGGCGGTGCCGTCGCGGGAGCGCGTCGAGCAGTACCGCAAGCTGCGCGACGACATCGACCGCCTCGTCGGCCGGCTCAACGGCGACCTCGGCCGCATCGGCCGTCCCGCGATCTCCTACCTCCACACCTCGCTCCCCCGCGCGGAGATGGCCGCGCTCTACCGCGCCGCCGACATCATGGTCGTCACCCCCTACCGCGACGGCATGAACCTGGTCGCGAAGGAGTACGTCGCCTGCCGCTACGACAACGACGGCGCCCTCGTGCTCTCCGAGTTCGCCGGCGCGGCCGAGGAGCTGCGCCAGGCCTGGCTCGTGAACCCCTACGACATCAACGGGATGAAGGCCGCGCTGCTCGAGGCGTACAAGGCCGAGCCGAAGGAGCTCACCCGCCGGATGCGGGCCATGCGCAAGCAGGTCGCCTCCAAGGACGTACGTTACTGGGCCGACTCGTTCCTCGAGGAGCTCGCGGCGGTACAGGGCAGCCACACCAAGAACGTGCTTCCGCCCAACGCCCACTAGGACCGGCCAGGTGGCTAGAGTCGACGCGTGACCACCAACTCTGACCCGATCAGGTGGGGAATTCTCGGCACCGGCCGGATCGCCCACTCCCTCGCCACCGATCTGATGCTCGTCCCCGACGGCCGGCTCGCGGCCGTCGGCTCCCGGAGCAAGGAGTCCGCGGAGACGTTCGCGAAGGAGTACGCCGCCGACGGCCCGGTCCGCGCGTACGGCTCCTATGAGGAGCTGGCCGCCGACGAGGACGTCGACGTCGTCTATGTCGCCTCCCCCCACTCCCACCACCTCGAGCACGCCACCCTCATGCTCGAAGCCGGCAAGCACGTGCTGTGCGAGAAGGCCCTGACGCTCAACGCCGCCGACTCCCAGAAGATGGTCGACCTGGCCACCTCCAAGAAGCTCTTCCTCATGGAAGCCATGTGGATGGCGACCAACCCGATCATCCGGCGCCTCGTCACCGACGTGAAGTCGGGCCGCTTCGGCGTCCCCCGTCACGTACACGCCGAGCTCGGCTTCGTCGCCGACCCCGACCAGCACCAGCGCCTCCTCGACCCCGCGCTCGGCGCCAGCGCGCTGCTCGACATGGGCATCTACCCGCTCACCTTCGCCCACCTGCTCTTCGGCGAGGCACGCGCGCTGACCGCTCAGGCCAACCTCGGGAAGGGTGAGGACGGCGGCACTTTCGACCTCGACCTGGTGATGACCGGGAAGTACGCCGGCAACGAGCTCTCCACCATGGTCTCCTCGGTCACCTCCTACTCCTCGCGCTCGGCGGCCATCGCCACCGACCAGGGCCGCATCGAGCTGACCGACTTCCACCACCCGTCCTCGGCGGTCTTCAAGCCCGCCAACGGCGACGAGCCCGTCGAGATCGTCGGCGACGAGCCCGTCATCGGCGCCGCGTACGGCAACGAGATCGCCGAGGTGCAGCGCTGCCTGCGCGAAGGCCTCCTGGAGTCCCCGCTGGTGCCCCACAGCCAGACGCTCAGCCTGATGCGTCAGATGGACATGATCCGCGAGTCCATCGGCGCCCGCTACGCCACCGAGTCCTGACGAGTCACCCCCGCCGGCCGAGACGTCAGCTGCGTCGGTCGAGTTGGCATCCAGGTGCCGACTCGACCGACGCGAGTGACGTCTCGGCCGACGTACCTGACGCCTCGGCTCTCAGGCGGTGTTCGGCTTCTCGTTGAACGTATGGTGCGGCTGCACGACGGCGAGGAGCTCGCGGGCGAGATCGGGGCCGAGGGCGCCCCAGTGGTCCTTGTAGCCGTAGACACCGGCGAGAGTGCGTGACTCGTAGTCGCCGTTCATGACCTCGATGTCGTGGGGTGTGATCAGGCCGGGGTGGGCGACGCCGACGGCGGCGGAGACCTTCGTCAGCTCCCGGCGCAGGGTCCTGAGGTAGCTGGCGCAGCGATCGCCCTTGTCCTGCGGGTCGAGGCCGCCGGAGAGCCACTTGCTCTGCGTCGCGACACCGGTCGGACAGGTGTCGTCGTGGCACTTCTGAGCCTGGATGCAGCCGATCGACATCATCGCCTCGCGGCCGACGTTGACCATGTCCGCACCGAGCGCGAAGGCGACGGCGGCGTTCTCCGGCAGGCCGACCTTGGCCGAACCGATGAAGGTGACCGAATCGGTCAGGCCGAGCTCGGCGAAGGTGCCGTAGACCCGCGAGAAGCCGATCCGGTACGGCATCGCGACCGCGTCGGAGAAGATCAGCGGCGCGGCGCCGGTGCCACCCTCGCCGCCGTCGACGGTGATGAAGTCGACGCCCCGCTCGCCCGACCGCATCTTGCCGGCGAGCTCCTGCCAGAACTCCATCTCACCGACCGCCGACTTGATGCCGACCGGCAGCCCGGTCTCGGCGGCGATCATCTCGACGAAGTCGAGCATCGAGTCGACGTCGTGGAAGGCGGAGTGGCGAGACGGCGACACGCAGTCCTTGCCGAGCTCGATGCCACGGATCTCGGCGATCTCCGGGGTCACCTTGGCCGCCGGCAGCAGTCCACCGAGGCCCGGCTTGGCGCCCTGGGAGAGCTTGATCTCGATCGCCTTGACCGGCGCAGTGGCGACCCGCTCCTTGAGCCGGTCGATCGAGAAGGTGCCGTCGGCGTTCCGGCACCCGAAGTAGGCGGTGCCGATCTGCATCACCAGATCCGCACCACCTTCGAGGTGGTAGGGCGAGATGCCGCCCTCACCGGTGTTGTGCATCGCCCCGGCCCGGCGTGCGCCCAGGTTGAGCGCCTTGATCGCCGGCCCGGACAGCGACCCGAACGACATCGCCGAGATGTTGACGACCGACTCCGGCCGGAACGCCTTCGCGCGCCCGCGCGGACCTCCGAGCACCTTCGCCGACGGGAGCTTGGCGGCCCGGTCGTGGTCGTCGGGCAGGGAGTCGGCGAACGTACGGTGCTTGATGTGGATGTGGCCCTGGACGTGCTCGATGTCGTTGTCGGTGCCGAAGCCGAAGTAGTTGTTCTGCTCCTTGGCCGAGGCGTAGACCCAGCGCCGCTGGTCACGGCTGAAGGGCCGCTCCTCGTCGTTGTCGGCGACGATGTACTGCCGCAGCTCCGGCCCGATCTTCTCCATCAGGTACCGCGCGTGCCCGATCACCGGGAAGTTCCGCAGGATTGCGTGCTTGCGCTGGGTCAGGTCGCGCGCGGCGACCACGCCGGCGGCAACTGCCACTCCCCCGAGGAGGGTCGTCATCTTCATGTACGTCTTCCTACCCGGCGGCCACCTGGTTGTAAACGTCGGGGTCGGTGTCGCCGGGCGTCGCTCAGGCGAACTCGGGAATGACCTTCGACTCGAAGAGCTCGATGGAGGCGCGGTCGTAGGCGGCGTCGGCGAAGTAGCCGATGGCGTACGTCATCCCCAGCTCCTCGACGGCCTTCAGCTTCTCCACGGCCTGGTCCGGGGTGCCGACCAGCGAGGTCGGACCGTCGACGGCGCCGTTGACGACCTCAGCCGCCTTGGCTGCGCCCAGGTGCGGCACCAGCCGGGCCTCCCAGGCCTTGACCTTCTCGGCGACCTCGGCCTCGTTCTCCCCGAGCAGCACGTTGTAGTTCGACGAGCGGGTGATCTCCGCGAAGTCGCGCCCGAGGGTCTCGCAGTGGCCGCGCAGGATGTCGGACTTCGCCTTGAAGGTCTCCGGGTCACCGAGGAAGTTGGTGTAGTCGGCGTACTGCGCCGCGATCTTGAGGGTCACCTTCTCGCCGCCGCCGGCGATCCACAGCGGGATGCCGGAACGGCCCTGCTGAAGAGGCAGCGGCTGACAGATGGCGCCGTCGACCTGGTAGTACTTCCCGTCCAGCGACGAGATGCCCTTGGTCCAGGCCTGCTGGAAGATCTGGACGCCCTCGCGGAGCATGCCGAGACGGTCGCGCGCCTCCGGGAAGCCGTAGCCGTAGGCCCGCCACTCGTGCTCGTACCAGCCCGCACCGATGCCCATCTCGACCCGGCCGCCACTGATGTGGTCGGCGGTCGCGGCGACCTTCGCCAGGTAGGCCGGGTTGCGGTAGGACATGCACGAGCACATCTGCCCGAGGCGCACCCGCGACGTCACCGCGCCCAGGCCCGCCATCAGCGACCAGGCCTCGTGGGTCGCCTGGTCGGAGGGCTCCGGGGTGGTGTGGAAGTGGTCGTAGACCCAGATCGACTCCCAGTTCCCGGCATCGGCGTGCAGAGCCAGGTCCTTCATCGTCGTCCACTGGTCCGCCGGGTCGATCCCGACGAGGTCGAAGCGCCATCCCTGCGGGACGAAGAAACCGAACTTCATGTCTACTCCTTGATGAGTCCACCTGAGTTACCACGGACAACTTAGCCGTCGGTGCCAGCCGATACCCTCATGATTTATGAGCGAGCGACAGCGAGCGACGATCGGCCTCAGGCCGCCACTTCCGTACTCTTCGCCTTGCCCTACGGAGGTGGCGGCATGAGCGCACTCGCCGGACTCGTGGACAAAGGCCTGATGGCTGCCGACTGGGCCGAGGCGCTGGCGCCGGCCGAGCCGCAGATCGAGCAGATGGGCCGCTTCCTGCGCGACGAGCTGGCGGCCAGGCGTCCCTACCTTCCCGACGGCGACCGCATCTTCAACGCCTTCCGGCGCCCACTGCGAGACGTACGCGTCCTGATCGTCGGCCAGGATCCCTACCCGACCATCGGGCACCCGATCGGGCTCAGCTTCGCGGTCGAGAAGGACGTACGTCCCCTGCCGGCGTCGCTGCGGAACATCTATGCCGAGCTGGCCACCGACCTCGACCTGAAGATGCCCGAGCACGGCGATCTGTCGACCTGGGCCGACCGCGGCGTGATGCTGCTCAACACGTCGCTGACGGTGCGGCCGGGTGCTCCCGCATCCCACTCGAAGAAGGGCTGGGAGGAGGTCACCGGGCGGGCGATCGACGTCCTCGGCCGTCGCGGCGGACCGCTGGTGGCGATCCTGTGGGGCCGGCACGCGCAGAATCTCGAGCCACGGCTCAACGGGGTGCCCGCGATCAAGTCCGTGCACCCCTCGCCGCTCTCCGCACGCCGGGGCTTCTTCGGGTCCCAGCCGTTCTCCCGCGCCAACGCCCTCCTGGTCGAGCAGGGCGGTTCCCCGGTCGACTGGTCCCTTCCGGATTAGGATCGGCCCCATCGGCCCATCGGCGCGGTGAACGGGGGTCACGTGGGCGAGAACACGACCGGACCGACGCTGTCGGTGTCACGGCGGCTCAAGATCGGCGGGACCATCGTCGTCGTCCTGATGGCGGTCTGGGCCGCGGTGCTCGGAGGACGGGCCCTCCTGGAACGGGCCGGTCCTCCGGAGTTCCCCGCGACCGACGTACGCGACTGGGCGACCTTCTCCGACCACCTCGTCCTCGGCACCGCCGGCCCTGCCGACACAGACCGGCTCGAGGTCACGACCGTCCTGTGGAGCCGGCAGGGAGCCCATCCCATCGGCCGCGGGATCAACCTCGACGCCGACATGACCGAGGGCGAGGCGTACGCCGTGCCGGTGGCCTGGCTCGAGGGCGGCGGCGGACGCTGGGTGGCGCTGGCGGCCGAGGCGGTGCTCCCCCTCGACGGCGGACGGATCACCGGGGGCGGCCAGACCTGGGCGGCCGACCACGCCGGGGAGTCGCCCCGGGGCCTCGCCACCGAGCTCTACGAGACCGGTCCGTACCCGGCCGCCGTCCCCTACCTCTATGAGAGTCTCGAGCAAAGACTCGCCGCTGTGGAGCGGTAGGTAAGATTTCAAGCGTGAGCCAGGACTCCCCCACGCGGCCCCAACGCGCCAACTGGCTTCGGGCCGGCATTTGGTCGCTCGGCTTCGTCGCCCTGCTCTGGGTGCTCGAGGCCACCGACTACATCAGCGGGCACCAGCTCGACACGCTCGGCATCCAGCCACGCACCGACGCCGGCCTGCTCGGCATCGTGTTCGCTCCGGTGCTCCACTTCGGCTGGGCCCACCTCTACGGCAACACCCTGTTCGCGCTGGTCCTCGGCTTCCTGGTGCTCGCCTCGGGCGTCGGCCGCGGGATCGTGGCGACGCTCATCATCTGGGTGGTCGGAGGCGTCGGCGTCTGGCTGATGTCACCCCCGGGCAGCATCACCGCCGGCACCTCGATGCTGATCTTCGGCTGGCTCGTCTACCTGATCCTGCGCGGCCTGTTCAGCCACCGCGTCGGCCAGATCGTCATCGGCGTGCTCATCTTCCTGGCCTGGGGCAGCCTCCTCCTCGGCGTACTCCCCGGGCAGACCGGTGTTTCCTGGCAGGGCCACCTCTTCGGTGCGATCGGTGGCGCGCTGGCGGCCTGGCTGCTCAACGACCCGCCCAAGAAACAGGCCCAGAAGCAGTCCGTCTGAAGCTGCAGTCGCAGAATACTGCCATGCAGATCCTCTCCATCCAGTCGCACGTGGCCTTCGGCTACGTCGGCAACTCGGCGGCAGTCTTCCCGATCCAGCGCCTCGGTCACGAGGTCTGGCCCGTGCTCACGGTCAACTTCTCCAACCACACCGGCTACGGCGCGTGGCGTGGACCGGTCGTGGCCGCCGACCAGGTCGCCGAGGTCATCGAGGGCATCTCCGAACGCGACGGTCTCTCCACCGTCTCCGCGGTCCTGTCCGGCTACCAGGGCGACCCGGCCGTCGGCGCGATCATCCTGGATTCCGTACGCCGCGTGAAGGCGCTCAACCCGCGGGCCCTCTACTGCTGCGACCCGGTGATGGGCGACGTAGGGCGCGGCATGTTCGTCCGTGAGGGCATCCCGGAGTTCATGCGCGACGAGGTCGTCCCCGCCGCCGACGTGATCACCCCCAACCACTTCGAGCTCAACTTCCTCGCCGGCCTCGAGTCGACCGACACGCTGCAGGAGGTGCTCGCCGCCGTCGACATCGTGCGTGAGTCCGGCCCGTCCAACGTGCTGGTGACCTCGGTGATCACCAAGGACCCCACTCACCTCGACCTGGTCGCCGTCTCCGACGAGGGCGCCTGGTCGGTCACCACTCCCCTGCTCCCGATCTCCCCCAACGGCGGCGGCGACGTCACCGCGGCGGTCTACCTCTCCCACCTGCTCTCGACCGGCTCGACGCCGGCCGCTCTCGGCCGCACCGCGAACACCCTCTTCGCCATCCTCGACCGCACCCTGAAGTCCGGCCGCCGCGAGCTCGAGCTCGTCGCTTCCCAGGACGACATCGCCAACCCGCCGACGACGTACGAGGTCACTCAGCTCCGCTGATCAGTAGGACTTGCCATCGGCGTAACGCTGCCGCCGCCAGGCCCTGCCGCTTCCCCGGTTCTTGGCCTTGTACGTCGGCAGCTGGCTGTCGCAGTTCGGACAGACCAGCCTCAGATTCTCGCGTCTGTTGTTGGTGGCGTCGCCGTCGATGTGGTCGAGCACGAAGGCGAGTTCGAGGCCGTTCCACTCAGACGGGATCGCGCAGACCGCACAGAGGCCACCCTGCTGCTGAAGGACGTAGTCGCGAATGTAGTGGCGGCGCTTGCTCTGCGCCTTCCCGATCCCGGTGGAAAGCCACTCCTCGACCATGCGCGTCTGCTTCACCTGCATCTGACAGGCATTGCTGCAGTAGATCTTCTGGTGTCGCTGGGTCAGCTCCCGGCCGCACCCCAAGCATCGGGTCATGGCAATGACTGTACGGCCGACCTCCGACAGTTTTGTGGAGCCGGTGACAGGAGTCGAACCCGCGACATTTCGCTTACAAGGCGAACGCTCTACCAACTGAGCTACACCGGCGTGCCGTACGTCTCCGTGACGGCGGGACAATCGTAGCCAGTCGTGGGCCGATGTACGCAGCCGACGCGGCTAGCGCGCGGGATCTAGCGGGACGTACTCGTGGGCGGTGAGGGCGCCGTTGGTCTCCAGCTCGACGGACTGGACGCCGACGGGGAGCCCGTCGGCGTAGGTGATCAGGGTGACCTCGGCGGTGCGGCGGATCTTCCCCATCGCGAAGGCGTACGCGGCGCCGCCCGTGGTGCCGTTGGTGTAGGTCCAGCCGATCTCACCGTTCTCGCCGATCACCTCGCTCGGTCCCTGGTGGACGTGGCGGTGGCCGCCGACGACGAGGGTCGCGCAGCCGCGTCGCAGGGTCTCGCGGCCCAGCGACGGGTCGTGGACGAGGAGGGTCGCGACGGGCTTGCCCTCCTCCTTCGAGGCACAGGCGATGTCGGCCAGCTTCTCGCCGGCCTCCTCGAGGGTGACGCCCTTCTCGTCGATCCAGTTGCCGAGGCCGCTGGTGCGCGGGTCGGGTACGCCCAGGAGCGTCGAGCCGCCGGGGCCGTCGACGACCTCGCCGTCGAGCACGGTCCAGCCCTTCTTGGCCAGGTAGTTGCCGACCGTCGGGCCGTGGTCGTGGTTGCCGGTGATCGCCCACTTGTCCAGGCCGTCGCTGGCATCGGTGAGCGAGTCGAGGGAGAAGGTCTCCCAGTCGGACCCGGTCGAGGTGTCGTCGCCGGCGTCGAGGATGCCGGTCGCGCCGCCCTCGTCGGCGATCGCGCGCACGACGGCGTCCATGCCGACGTTGTCGTGGCGGTCGGAGACGAGGACCGACACGGTCTCGTCCTCGCCCGGCTCGCGCAGCGCCAGGTCCGGCACCTTTTCCACGACCTTCTCGTAGAAGGTCCGGCTGGAGTTGTAGGTGTCGACGGCGCTGGCCACGAGCCGGCGGGTCTGGTTGGCGTAGGCGTCGCCGCGGACCTCCACATCGGCCAGCTCCTCGGGCACAGGGATTGCCGCGCCGAGGAAGTCGGCCAGCGGAGTCCATTCACCGGCGACCGGTCCGGCCTCCTGGTCCGCCCCGGGCGCTCCGGACTCACCCCAGGGCTGCCAGACCGCGACCGCGAGCACGGCCACCGTGACCACGCCGATGCCCACCCTGGTGAGGCCGTGCCGCGTACGGGCCGATTCCTTGATACGTCTGCGCAGGTCGGCGCGGCGTTGGGAGCCGGGCAGCCGCCACAGCAGGATTCCCCCGGCGACGATCGCCAAGGAGATCGCGGCGCCGCGGAGTACGGCGGCGACGAGCATCGACTCGACCTGCTCCACCACGACCGCGCGCTGGCCGTCGGGGGCTGACCCGAGGACTGCGTAGCGCTCGAAGAGCTCGTCCATCGACCGCAGCTCGGTCTTCCCGAGGGTCACGTCGACACCGATCGGGCCACCGACGTCCAGGCGTACGTCAGGCAGCACCGGTCCGGTGTGGATGACCGCTTTCCCCGAGAGCGTCGGGCGCAGGACCGAGTCGTGGCCGGCCAGGACCACCTGGCGTTCGCTGGACAGGAAGAGCCACGCGCTCAGCGCCACGGCGAGCACGAGCCACAGCACTCCGAGCCCCGCCCAGACGGCGAGGCCCCGAAACAGAGTGCGGCGAGAGATCAGCGACGCGCCTCCGCGACCGCGTAGAGCACGACCGACGCGGCGACGCCGGCATTGAGGGACTCTACGGAGTTGACCATCGGGATCGACACTATCTGGTCGCAGGTCTCCTGGACCAAGCGGGAGAGCCCGCCGCCCTCGGCACCGACGACGATCACCAGCGGACCGTCGGCGAGGCCCTCGGGGGCACCCAGCTCGGGCAGCGTGATGTCCCCCTCCATGTCCAGCCCGACGACCATGCAGCCGGCCTCCTGGTAGGCCTTCAGCTGCCGGGTCAGGTTGACTGTCTGCGCGACCGGGATCCGCGCCGCGGCGCCGGCGCTCGTCTTCCACGCGGCGGCGGTCATCCCGGCCGCACGCCGCTCCGGGATCACCACGCCGTGGGCGCCGAAGGCCGCGGCCGAGCGCACGATGGCGCCCAGGTTGCGCGGGTCGGTGACCTGGTCGAGCGCGACGATCAGCGCCTTCTCCCTGACCTCGGCAGCGCGGTCGAGCAGGTCGTCGGCGTGGGCGTACTCGTAGGCGGGGATCCGCGCCGCGAGCCCCTGGTGGCCGTTGAAGCCGGTCAGCCGGTCGAGCTCGACCTTGGTCACCTCGAGCAGCGAGATGCCCTTCTCGGAGGCGAGCATGAACGCCTCGCGCAGCCGCCCGTCGCGCTCGGCACCCTCGGCGACGTAGAGCCCGTTGACCGGTACGTCCTCGCGCAGTGCCTCGACCACGGAGTTGCGTCCGATGATCCACTCGGCGTCGCCGGCGGCCCGCTTGCGCGGACCCTTGTTGCGCTGCTCCGCGGCCTGAGCCGCCTTGTGGGCCTTGTGGTAGGGCCGGTCCTTCGCCTTCGGCGTCGGGCCCTTGCCCTCCAGACCCTTGCGCCGGTTGCCGCCGGTGCCGACCTGGGCACCCTTCTTACGTCCCTTCGCGATCGCTCCGCGACGCTGGGAGTTGCCTGCCATCAGTTAACGCTCCATTTCGGACCCTCAGGGGTGTCCTCGATCTCGATCCCGGCGTCCTTGAGCCGGTCTCGCATGGCATCGGCGCGGGCCCAGTCCTTGGCGGCGCGCGCCTCGGCACGCTCGTCCAGGACCCCGCGAACAAGTACGTCGAGCGCGCCGGTCAGCTTCTCGTCATCACCGCTCGCCGGACCCCACGCCGGGTCGGCGGGGTCCAGACCGAGCACGTCCAGCATCGCGCGGACGCTCGCGGCAACCCCGCGCAGCGCCGGGCTGTCGCCGTCGGCGAGCAGCTTGTTGCCCTCGCGTACGACCTCGTGCAGGGCGGCCACGGCGGCCGGGGTGCCGAGGTCGTCGTCCATCGCGTTGACGAAGTCGGCGCAGGGCACGCCGTCGGCCGCGATCTCGCCGATCACTGACGTCGCGCGCTCCAGGAAGCCTTCGATCCGCTGGAAGCCGGCGGCCGCCTCCTCGAGCGCCTCGAAGGAGAACTCGACGTGGGACCGGTAGTGCGCCGCGACCAGGTAGTAGCGCAGCTCGATGCCGCGTACCTTCTTCAAGACTTCGGGGATGACCAGCGAGTTGCCCAGCGACTTCGACATCTTCTCGCCGGAGGTCGTGATCCAGGCGTTGTGCAGCCAGTAGCTGGCGAAGGGCCGGCCGGCAGCGCGCGACTGGGCCTGCTCGTTCTCGTGGTGCGGGAAGCGCAGGTCGAGGCCGCCGCCGTGGAAGTCGAAGGCGGGACCGAGGTACTTCCCGGCCATCGCCGAGCACTCGATGTGCCACCCGGGCCGACCCAGACCCCAGGGCGAGGGCCAGGAGGCGGTCTCCGGCTCGGAGACCTTCCGGCCCTTCCACAGCGCGAAGTCACGTGGGTCGCGCTTGCCGCGCGGGTCGGCGTCGGCGGCGGCCTCCATGTCGTCGACCTTCTGCCCCGACAGCTCGCCGTAGGAGGGCCAGGAGCGCACGTCGAAGTAGACGTCCGCGGAGCCGTCCTCGGCAGCGTAGGCGTGCCCCTTCGCGATCAGCTCCTCGATCAGCGCGATGATCTCGGGGATGTGACCGGTGGCCAGCGGCTCGTATGTCGGCCGGGCGACGTTGAGCGAGGCGTAGGCGGCGTCCAGCTCGCGGTGCATGGTGTAGCCGAGGTTGTACCAGGGACGTCCCTGCTCGGCCGACTTCGCCAGGATCTTGTCGTCGATGTCGGTCACGTTGCGGATGAACGTGGTCTCGTAGCCCGACGCCCGCAGCCACCGCTGCAGCACGTCGAAGTTCACCCCGCTCCGCACGTGCCCCACATGCGGCTCGCTCTGCACGGTCAGGCCACAGACATAGAGCGACGCCTTGCCGGGCTGCAAGGGGGTGAAGTCACGTACTTCACGGGTCGCCGAGTCGTAGAGCCTGAGTGCCATACCCCAAGTCTAGGGACGTACGCGTGTTCCCTACCTATCGCGACGCACGGTGAGCGCGCTTGCGCTACGAGCGTGGCACGATGAGCGCGGTTGCGACCGCGGCGACGCCCTCGCCTCGCCCGGTGAGCCCGAGACCGTCGGTGGTCGTGGCGGTCACGGTGACGCTCGCGCCGGCTGCCGCGGTGAGCGCCTGGTTGGCCTCGTCGCGGCGCGGACCGATCTTGGGCCGGTTGCCGATCACCTGCACCGCGACGTTCCCGATCTCGAAACCGGCCTCACGGACCCGGCGCGCGGCCTCCGCGAGCAGGACGACTCCGGCGGCCCCTGCCCACTCGGGCTCGGAGGTGCCGAAGTTGGACCCCAGGTCGCCGAGCCCCGCCGCGGAGAAGAGCGCGTCGCAGCAGGCGTGGGCGGCCACGTCCCCGTCGGAGTGCCCGGCGAGGCCCTGCGGCTCGTCGGGGAAGGCGAGGCCGGCCACATGCATCGGGACACCGTCGGCAAGGCTGTGTACGTCGGTCCCGATGCCGATCAGAGGAAGCTGCACGCTCCGCAGTCTCCCAGACAGGACTCAGGCAACCTTCCGGTGGCCGACGTGGATGAGCCCGTCGACGACCCGGACCTCGTAGGCGGGGATGGTCACGTGCGGGTCGTCCAGGCACTGTCCGGTACGCAGGTCGAACCCGTGCCGGTGAGCCGGCGAGGCCACGAACGGCACCCCGTCGCGTACCCCGACGATGCCCTTGGCGATCACCGACGCCTTGGCGAACGGGTCGTGGTTTCCCAGGGCGTAGACGATGTCGTCGGGCATCCGGAAGATGGCGATGGCCTGCCCGTGGACCAGTGCCGTGGCGCCGCGCTTCACCTCGAGCGCGTCGACCGGGCAGACGGACTGCCAGTCACCCTGGTCGTCCCGCTGGGCATACGCACTCATGACGTCGCCGGCCCGAGCCGCTTCGTCGACATTCGTCGGGTCCTCCCTTCGGTGGATTTGAACCGTAGGACGCGTGAGGGACACCTCCTGTTTCGCTCTGTTACGCGTACGTAAACACCAGCGCCCATCCCACCGGCCGTCTTCGCCGCCGAACGGATAGCCTCCAGGGGTGCCTGCCGCTCTCGTCCTCCTGGCCGCCGGATCCGGCACCCGCGTCGGAGCCGCCACCAACAAGGTGCTGCTCCCGCTCGACGGGTCCGACGATCCGGCCTCCTCAGCCCTCGGCCTCTCGCTCCGGACCGCTCTCGAGGTGCCCGACGTGCGCCGCCTCGTCCTGGTCGTACGCAGCGGCGACGAGGAGGCGGTCGCGGCCGTCGCCCAGCCCCTGCTCGGCGATCGTGAGGTCGTGATGGTCGCCGGTGGCGACACCCGGCACGCCTCGGAACAGGCCGCACTGGCCGTGCTCCGGGCCGACATCGAGGCCGCCGGGGAGGACGGCATCGACGTGGTCGCGATCCACGACACCGCCCGGCCGCTGGTCTCGCCCGAACTCTTCTCCGTGGTCATCGGCGTCGCCCGCAAGCACGGTGGCGCCATCCCCGCCGCCCCGCTCAGCCACCTCTCGACGCGTGACCTGCAGCCCGTGGCAGGTGCGCTCGTCGGCGTACAGACACCGCAGGCGTTCCGCGCCGCCGACCTCCTGGCCGCCTACGCCCAGGCAGCGGCCGACGGCTTCGACGGCACCGACACTGGCGCCACCCTGGAGCGCTACGCCTCGGGCGTACGCATCGTCGCGGTGCCCAGCTCGTCGCTGAACCTCAAGGTGACCTTCGCCGACGACCTCGGCGCGGTCACGACGCTGCTCAACTGACGGCGCTGGCCGACAGCGCCTCGAGCAGGCGTACGTCATCCTCCGACGCGACGCGGCGACCGACCGGCGGCGCCTCGACCGAGACGACCGGGAACCGGCGGGCCAGCGAGCCCGCGATCTCGGCGAAGTCGCCGGCGGGCCAGTCGTCCAGGGCGGCGACGACGGCCGGGGGCAGCACGATCGGCGACGCGACCGAGACCAGCGAGGTGCGGTCGATGGTCGCGCCGAGGACCGGCACCCCGTCCTCGATGCCCAGGGTCTTGACCGTGTCCGTGACCGGGCGCACGCCGACCACGACCGCCTCGCGCGCGAGCGCAGTCGAGACACAGTGAGCGATGAAGGCCGGCGGGGTCATCGGGCACAGCGAGTCGTGCAGGACGAGCGGCTCCTCGGCCGCGACCATCCCCTCCCACGAGGTGGTGAAGTCGACGGGGGTCACTCCGGACTCCCCGAGGGACCAGGTCGCCGCGGCGACCAGCGCCTCACCGTGGATCAACGTGAACGGCAGCGAGCCTCGGTCGTCCTCGGCGACGAACCCGAGGGCCGGTGGAACCTCGGCGGACTCATCGATCTCGTCGTAGTCGGCGTAGGGGTCCTCCATGGGAGCCACCGTATCGGCCGCGCTGAGTGCGCCGCTGAGCCCCCCAAAGCGCGAAACAGGCCCCGGGTTTCCCCGGAGCCTGTAACGCAGACCGAAACCAGCGTCAGCTGGCCAGCACCTCGTCGAGGAGGACTTCAGCCTTGTCTTCGTTGGTGTGCTCGCACAGCGCGAGCTCCGAGACGAGGATCTGGCGTGCCTTGGCGAGCATGCGCTTCTCCCCGGCGGAGAGGCCACGGTCACGCTCACGACGCCACAGGTCACGCACGACCTCGGCGACCTTCATGACATCGCCGCTGTGCAGCTTCTCCAGGTTTGCCTTGTAACGACGCGACCAGTTGGTCGGCTCTTCGACGTGCTCCGCACGAAGCACCTCGAAGACTCGATCAAGCCCGTCCTTGTCTACGACGTCTCGAACTCCGACGAGCTCGAGGTTGTTGGCCGGAACACGCACCACGAGGTCCTGCTGAGCGATGATGCGGAGGACCAGATACTGCCGCTCCTCGCCCTTGATGGTGCGCATCTCGATGTCTTCGATGACGGCCGCGCCATGGTTCGGGTATACGACGGTCTCGCCGACGGTGAAAGTCATATTTTTAGGTACCCCTTCCTAGGGCTATAAGTCTACCACGGATCTTAGAATTCGGATTCCGTGTTTGCGCAGGTCAGGGGCTCAATCTGGGGTTGACAGATCGACAACTTGTGTGGTTCCGCGCGCGCAGGCCCGTCGAACGTGGCAGCATGGCTGATTTCGAAACGGCTCCGAAATCTCGTCGTAGCCAGCCTGTTGTCCTGCGCGGCTCGGCCGCGTGCCCGATACTGCCGCCATGGCGAATGCATCGCAGAGCGCCCCCAAGACCATCTTCACCGTGTCGTCGCACGCCCAGGATCAGGACCCGGAAGAGACGCAGGCCAGCGCGTCGGCCGTTCCTAATGCCCCGGCGGGCAGAGCAAGCGTCATGGACAAGGTGGGCAACTGGGCCCCGTTCCTCCTCATCCGCTCCGCCCACCCCCGTCAGGCGGTGCTGACCGCCATCGGTCTGTCGGTGGCGGCCGTCCTCGCCGGGCTGACGACGCGCGAGGTGACGCTGATCGCGGTCACCGTGCTCGTCGGCCAGGCCGTTCTCGGCTGGCACAACGACCTCGTCGACCAGGCCGTCGACCGTCGCCACGAGCGCGAGGGCAAGCCGATCTCGGACGGCCGTCTCGAACCGGGCAGCGTCTGGTTCGTGCTGTGCTGCGGCGTACTGCTCGTCATCCCGCTCTCGGTCACCTCGGGCACCGTCGCGGGACTGTTCTACCTCGGCTCGCTGGTGCTCGGGATGCTCGCCAACGTACCGCTGCGCAAGGGCCTCTTCTCCTGGGTGCTGTGGGCGGCGGCCTTCGCCTGCTACCCCGGATACCTCTCGTACGCCGGCTTGGCCGGTGAGTCCGCGGGCGAACCGCCCCACTGGGTCATGGTCGCGCTCGCGGCTGCGCTCGGTGTCGGCGTGCATTTCCTGACCGCGCTGTGGGGCCTGGTCGCCGACAACGAGGACAAGTGGACGTACCTGCCGCTCAAGGCCGGACTGAAGCTCGGGGCCGGCAAGCTCCTCCTCGTCACGCTCGTCTACATCGCCCTGGTGATCGCCGGGATGCTGTACGCCGCGAGCGCCGTCGGACTGCGTGCCTGACCCTTTTCCGATATCGCAGGATCGGGCGGATAGAGTGTCGCGCGTGACGACCAAGGTTATGCAGAAGCGGCTCGCAGTGACGGGCGCACTCGTGGCTCTCGCCCTTCCGGCGCTCACCGCCTGCAGCAGCTTCGACTACGCGACGGACCGGCCCAACGAGATCAGCCACGGCGGGTCGACGCTCGACGGTGCCATCCGGATCAACGCCGCTCGCATCGTGACCGCGCAGGAAGGCTCCGGCGTCCTGGTCGGCACCTTCTCGCTCGACCCGGCGATCAACCCGGCGGTCGCCGGCAAGGCGCTGCCGTCGGTCACCTCGATCGCCACGGCGACCGAGGCCGAGGAGACCGTCACGCCCGAGTCGTTCACCCCGATCGAGCTGCCGAAGTCCGGCATCATCAACCTGGCCGACCCGGCCACCGGTGGCATCGCGGTCACCGGCGACTTCAAGCCGGGCGACAGCATCCCGATGACCTTCACCTTCTCCGAGGGTGAGGAGAAGACCATCTCCGTCCCGGTGGTCACCCAGTGTGGTCCGTACGCCGAGGTCGTCGCCGCCGTCGACGAGACCACGAAGCCCGCGAAGAAGGGCAAGAACGCCGAGGCCCAGGCGTCCGAGGACGCTGCCGCCGAGGGAGCTGCCGAGGGCACCGAGGAGGCTTCGACCCTGCCGGCCGACGAGCCTGCCGAGAGCGAGCACGCGACCGAGGGCGAGGCGCACGACGAGTCCGCGGGCACCATCTCCGAGGACCCCTACTCCTGCGAGTTCCCCCCGGCCGCTCTGCCCGGCGCCGAGGAAGCTCACTGATGACCTACAAGCTCGTCCTTCTGCGTCACGGCGAGAGCGAGTGGAACGCGCTCAACCTGTCCACCGGCTGGGTCGACGTCGACCTCACCGACAAGGGCCGGGCCGAGGCCGTCAACGGCGGCAAGCTGCTGGCCGAGGCCGGGATCCTTCCCGACCTGGTCCACACGAGCCTGCTGCGGCGTGCGATCAACACCGCCAACATCGCGCTCGACACCGCCGATCGCCACTGGATCCCGGTGCGCCGCGACTGGCGTCTCAACGAGCGCCACTACGGCGCGCTCCAGGGCAAGAACAAGTCCGAGACGCTGAAGAAGTTCGGCGAGGAGCAGTTCCAGCTGTGGCGTCGCTCCTACGACGTACCGCCTCCGCCGATCGAGGCCGACTCGGAGTACTCCCAGGCCGGTGACCCGCGCTACGCCGACATCGAGGTGCCCGCCACCGAGTGCCTCAAGGACGTCGTCGCCCGGATGATCCCCTACTGGGAGTCCGAGATCGTGCCCGACCTCCAGGCGGGCAAGACCGTCCTGGTCACCGCCCACGGCAACAGCCTGCGTGCGCTGGTCAAGCACCTCGACAACATCTCCGACACCGAGATCGCCAAGCTCAACATCCCCACGGCCCAGCCGCTGGTCTACGAGCTCGACGAGTCGCTGAAGCCGGTCGCCGCCGGCGGCACCTACCTCGACCCCGAGGCCGCGGCCGCAGCCGCTGAGGCAGTCGCCAACCAAGGCAAGCAGTAAAACGGACAATCCCGCCGAGTCGGCTCGTCCTGACGAGCCGACTCGGCGGGATTTTCGGTCAGTACGAGCCGACTCGGCGGGTCAGGAGTCGGCGGGGGTCTCGCCGGTCACGACGAAGACGACCCGGTTGGCCACCGTGACCGCGTGGTCGGCGATGCGCTCGTAGTAGCGGCCCAGGAGAGCCACGTCGACGGCGGGCTCGACGCCGTGGGTCCAGTCCTGGCCCAACAGCTCGGCGAAGGACTTGCGTCGCAACTGGTCCATCTCGTCGTCGTCGGCGACCAGGTCCTGAGCGGCGGAGACATCGCGGGTGCGGAGGATCTCGCAGGTGCGCTCGACCATCTGCTGGGCGATCTCGGCCATCTTGGCGATGGTCGGCTGAGCCAGCTCGGGGACGGCCTTGTTCGGCGTACGCAGCCTGGCGATCTTGGCGACGTGGACGGAGAGGTCGCCCATCCGCTCGAGGTCGGAGATCATCCGCAGCGCGGCGACGACGACGCGGAGATCGCCGGCGACCGGCGACTGGAGGCCGAGCAGCTCGAGGGCGTTCTCCTCGATGCGCTCGCGGGCGTCGTCGATCTCGACATCCTTGTCGATCACCTGCTCGGCGAGGTCGTTGCGGGCCTCGAGGAGAGCGGTGGTGGCGTCGCGTACGGCCACCGACACCAGCTCACAAACACTGGTGAGATCGGTGAAGATGGCATCGAGGTCCTCATGGAAAGCAGCGCGCATGGGCCGATCCTAGACACTCGACATGTACTGATCTTCATCCCGAGTGAACCGACGGTGAACGTTCGGCGCGGAGACGTCCAGAGGTGAAGAAAGGGTGTTTGATGGGCTTACCCTGATCGTGTGGACTCGACGACGCAGGCCTTTCTTGCTGCGCTCCTCGGCGCTGTCGTCGCCGGAGCGGCGGTGCTTGCGTGGGCGATGAGCGAACGTTCCCGCCGCCGGATCCCCGAGGTCGAGCCCCCGAAGGTTCCCTCCGAGGTGGCCGCGGTCCTCTCGGTCCTGCGCAGCAGCGCGGTCGTCGTCGACGAGCACGACACGGTGCTCAAGGCCAGCGCTCCGGCGTACGCCCTGGGTCTGGTGCGCGGCACCTCGCTGGTCTCTCCCGAGCTCTCCGAGCTCGTCCACGGTGTGCGCCGTGACGGCCAGATCCGGGAGACCGAGCTGGTGATCTCGCGCGCCAACGGGGCCTCGCGGCACGTCACCGCCCGGGTCGCCCCGCTCGGCACCCGCCTGGCGCTCGCTCTGGTCGAGGACCGCACCCGCGAGCGCCGCGTCGAGGCCGTACGCCGCGATTTCGTCGCCAACGTCAGCCACGAGCTCAAGACGCCGGTCGGCGCGATAAGAGTGCTCGCCGACGCGGTCACCGAGGCCTCCGACGACCCCGAGGCCGTACGCCGCTTCTCCAACCGGATGATCACCGAGTCCGAGCGCCTGACCGAGCTCGTCCAGCAGATCATCGAGCTCTCCCGGCTCCAGGGCGACGAGCCCCTGGAGGCTCCGATCGCGGTCGACGTCGACAAGGTCATCGCGGCCGCCGTCGACGCCTCGACGGTCGATGCCGACGCGAAGGGCATCAACGTGGTCAGCGCCGGCACCGCCGGGCTGCACGTCTTCGGCAACGACGAGCAGGTCTCCACCGCGGTCACCAACCTGGTCTCCAACGCGGTCGCCTACTCCGAACCCGGCTCGACCGTGACCGTCTCGACCCGCGCGACCGACGGCTCCGTCGAGATCTCCGTGGTCGACCAGGGCATCGGGATCCCGTCCACGGAGATCGACCGGATCTTCGAGCGCTTCTATCGCGTCGACCCGGCCCGCCACCGCTCCACCGGCGGCACCGGGCTCGGCCTGTCGATCGTCAAGCACGTCGCCGCTACGCATGGTGGCGAGGTCAAGGTCTGGTCGCAGGAGGGTCAGGGTTCCACCTTCACCCTCACCCTGCCCCAGCACCTACCAACTGCCGGGAAGTCCGGCACAAGCAAGGAGGAACGCCCGTGACCCGGGTACTCGTCGTCGAAGATGAAGCCAGCTACAGCGAGGCACTGTCCTACATGCTCCGCAAGGAGGGCTTCGAGGTCGCCGTCGCCGAGGACGGCACCGACGCTCTGAAGGAGTTCGACCGCAACGGGGCAGACATCGTGCTGCTCGATCTGATGCTTCCCGGCCTCTCCGGCACCGAGGTGTGCCGGCAGATCAGGGCCACCTCGTCGGTCCCGGTCATCATGGTGACCGCCAAGGACGACGAGGTCGACAAGGTCGTCGGTCTCGAGCTCGGCGCCGACGACTACGTGACCAAGCCCTACTCCCCGCGCGAGCTCGTCGCCCGGATCCGCGCCGTCCTCCGCCGAGGCACCGAGCCCGACGCGGCCCCTGCGACGCTCGAGGCCGGGCCTGTGCGGATGGACGTGGAGCGCCACGTCGTGACCGTGGACGGCAACGAGCAGCGCCTCCCGCTCAAGGAGTTCGAGCTCCTGGAGATGTTCCTGCGAAACCCTGGCCGCGTCCTCACCCGCGGCCAGCTCATCGACCGCGTCTGGGGCTCCGACTACGTCGGCGACACCAAGACCCTCGACGTACACGTCAAGCGCCTGCGCGCCAAGCTCGAGCCGGACCCGTCCGAGCCGAAGTTCCTGGTCACGGTTCGCGGGCTGGGTTACAAGCTCGACCTCTGAGGCTGTTCCTTCGTCAAGGTATGCAGCCGAAGACTCACTCCCCCAGCGGAGCTCCGCTGGGGATGTGTTCCTCGGCCTGCATGCCTTGCTGAAGGACCGCACCGCGTGGCATGACGAGCGACATCAACGCGGCGGCGGCGCACAGGGCGCCGGCTGCGTACCAGACCAGGTCGTAGGACCCGGTGACATCGCGTACGGCGCCGCCGACCCAGGCGACCAGGCCGGCTCCGACCTGGTGGGAGGCGAGGACCCAGCCGAAGACGATCGGGGCGTCCTCGGGCCAGACCTCGCGGCACAGTGCGAGCGTCGGGGGCACGGTGGCGACCCAGTCGAGGCCATAGAAGACGATGAAGAACACCATCGGCAGGTGGACCTCGGACGAGAGCAGCATCGGCAGGAAGATCAGCGAGATCCCCCGCAGCGAGTAGTAGACGCCGAGCAGCACGACCGGGTTGAAGCGGTCGGTGAGCCAGCCGGAGAAGATCGTCCCGGCGACGTCGAAGATCCCGATCACGGCGAGCAGCGAGGCGGCCGCGACCGTGGCCATCCCGTGGTCGTGCGCGGCGGGCACGAAGTGGGTCCTGATCAGGCCGTTCGTGGTGATCCCGCAGATCGCGAAGGCACCGGCGAGGAGCCAGAAGGCCTTGGTACGCATCGCCATCCCGAGCACGCGCACGGTCCGTAGCGCGGCGCCGGTCGCGGGCGCGGGGCGCGGCACGATCTTCGAGGCACCGTAGGGCGCCAGACCGATATCCGCCGGGTAGTCACGGAGCAGCAGCAACACGAACGGGATCACCGCTGCGGCGACCAGGGCGATCGTGACCGAGGCGGCCCGCCAGCCGAGCTCCCCGATCAGCACGGCCAGCACCGGCAGGAAGATCAGCTGTCCCGAGGCGCCGCCGGCGGTCAGCAGGCCGCTGACCAGGCCCTGTCGCTTGTCGAACCAGCGGGTGGTGATCGTCGCGCCGAAGGCGAGCGCCATGCAGCCGCTGCCACCGCCGACGAGGACGCCCCAGCCCAGGACGAACTGCCACGACTGGCTCATCCAAACGGTGCCGAGCGAGCCGAGGGTGATCATGGTGAGCGCAACGGCGACCACCGGACGGATCCCGAAGCGGTCCATCAGAGCGGCGGCGAACGGCGCGGTCAGGCCGTAGAGCGCGAGCTGCAGCGTGATCCCGACGCCGATCGTGCCGCGCGACCAGCCGAACTCCTCGTGCAGCGGACCGACCAGGAGGCCCGGTGCCGCGGTGAAGGCTGCGGCGCCGACGATGGTCACGAAGGCGATGGCGGCCACCCACCAGGCCGGGTGGATGCGGGGGCGGCGCGCGGCGGCGCTGCCGGCAGGCGGCGGGGTCGTCGTCTGGGTCATGGGGATGATCCTTCCGGGTTCGCACCGCGCCGGACAGTGGCCTGATTGACATCTATCGGTAAGATCCAGCCATGAGCGACGTATGGGTGGCTTCCCCGCATCGGGTCGCGGTGCTGATCCAGGACGGGTTCATCCCGTTCGAGATCGGCATCCCGCACCGGATCTTCGGCAGGGCCCGCGACAGCGAGGACCGACTGCTCTACGAGGTCGTCACCTGCACCACCGGCGGCCCCGGACCGGTGGAGTCGGACTCGGACGTGGTCGTCCTCGCGCCGCACGGCCCCGAGGCGCTCGCGGACGCGGACACCGTGGTGATCCCGAAGTTCGGCCTCGACTACCCGACGGTCTCGGACGGGGTCCTGTCGGCGCCGCTGAAGGAGGCGCTCGACCTCATCCGCCCCGGCACCCGGATCATGTCGATCTGCACCGGCGCCTTCGCGCTCGCCGCCGCGGGGCTCCTCGACGGCCGCCCGGCGACCACCCACTGGTCGCACACCGACGACTTCCGGGCCCTGTTTCCGCAGGTCAAGCTGGACCCTGACGTACTCTTCGTCGACGACGGCGACATCCTCACGTCCGCCGGCGTGGCCTCCGGCCTGGACCTCTGCCTGCATGTCGTACGCAGCGACCACGGCGCCGCGGTCGCCAACCGCGTCGCCCGCGTGACGGTCGTACCTCCTCACCGCGACGGCGGGCAGGCGCAGTTCATCCGGCACCACGCACCCGCCCCCGGCGATACCGGCATCTCCGCGGCGACCGCGTGGGCCCTCGCCCATCTCGACCAGCCGCTCAGCCTGGAGGCGATGGCGGCCCGGGTCTCGATGTCCGTACGCACCTTCACCAGGCGGTTCCGCGACGAGACCGGCGACTCCCCCGGCCGCTGGCTGCAGCGCCAGCGCATCGAGCTCGCCCGCACCCTGCTGGAGACCACCGACCTCTCGATGGAGCAGGTCGCCGCCCGTTGCGGCCTCAACACCGCCCAGTCCCTCCGCCTCCACTTCCACGCCGCCCTCGGCATCACCCCCACCGCGTACCGCCGCACCTTCCGCGGCTGACCCCAGCCGAATCCGCACCTTTGGCGGCCGAGTCCGTAGTTGTGGGCGACGAAAGTAGGGACTCGTCGCCCACAACTACAGACTCGCGCGACAGAACTACAGATTCGGCTGGGGCGAGATGGCGGGATGTCGAACATCGATGGCTGATATCCGCTCGCGCTCCGGGGCGCGGATCTTTACCCTTTTATCGTGACGACGACGATTAGCCCCGCGCCTGCTGAGACCACGCCGATCTGGAAGCCACTGATCGCTTGCGGGATCACGCTGGTTCTGTGGGCATCGGCGTTCGTCGGGATCCGTCACCTGGGCGACACCGTCCCGCCGGGGAGCCTGTCGCTGGGCCGGCTGGTGGTGATGGTGGCGGCGCTCGGCGCGTACCTCGCGCTGAAGGGCGGGTTCCGGCTGCCGACCCGGAAGGAATGGCCGCTGATCGCGCTGGGCGGTGCGTCCTGGCTGGGCGTCTACAACCTGGCGCTCAACGAGTCCGAGCGCCGGATCGACGCGGCGACAGCGGCGCTGATCGTGCAGGTCGGCCCGATCGTGGTGGCGCTGCTGGCGGGCCTCGTGCTCAAGGAGACGATCCACCGGTGGATCCTGATCGGCACCGGCGTCGGCTTCGCAGGGGTGGTCGTCATCGGCCGCGCCTCGGCCAACGGTGACACCGGCGACTGGATCGGCGTCGCCCTCTCGGTCGTCGCCGCGCTCACCTTCGCGGTCGGTGTCCTCACCCAGAAGAAGCTGCTGCCGACGATGAGCGCGCTGCTGCTGACGTTCTGGTACGCCATCGCCGGCCTCGTCATCTGCCTGCCCTGGTCGTTCGAGCTGGCCACCACGCTCCCCGACATCAGCGTCGGCAACATCGGCTGGATCGTCTACCTCGGCCTCTTCCCGAGCGCTCTGGCCTTTGTGACCTGGGCTTATGCCCTCTCCCACTCCGATGCGGGCAAGTTCGCGCAGTCGACGTTCCTGGTGCCGTTCATCACCGCGCTGATGGCGTGGCTGGTGCTCGACGAGGTGCCGCCGGCGCTCGCCTTCATCGGCGGCGCGATGTGCATCGCAGGTGTGCTGATCACCCGGCGCCAGCCGCGTTAGTCCTTCGGGTCTTCGTCCCTCTCGAGCCAGCCCCGGAAGGCTTCGAGGTTGGCGGTCGACTCACCGCGCAGCTTGCGCCACTCCCACTCCTTGCGGATCGAGGAGGCGAAGCCGAGCTCGAGGATGGTGTTGAAGGACTCGTCCGCGTACGTCAGGACCGAGCCGAGCAGCCGGTCGAGCTCGCCCGGTTCGACCATCGCCAGCGGCAGCCGGCCGTCGAGGTAGATGTCGCCGAGCCGGTCGAGCCCGAACGAGACCCCGTAGAGCCGCAGGTTGCGCTCGAGCAGCCAGCGGTAGACGGTCTCGTGGTTCTCGTCGGGACGGCGGCAGACGAAGGCATGTACGCCGAGGGCGTGCTGCCCCAGGTCGAGCCGGACCGGCGTCTGCAGCTTCCGCTCGCCCGGGAGCGAGAACGAGAAGACCACCTCGCCACCCGGCTGGGACGTCTCGTCCCAGGTCAGGTCGTTGGACTTCAGCCAGCCGCGTACGACCTCTTCATGGTCGGTCCGCGAATCTGCAGTCATGCTGTCAGCTCCTCACGCATCAGCATCTTGGCCTCTTCATAGACCTCGAGCGTATTGCGTGCGGTGAGATCCCAGGAGAAGTCCTGGGCGTGTTCGCGGGCGCCGTCGGCCAGAGCCGACCAGCGCGAGTAGGAGGCGATGGCGTTGGTGAGCGCGTCGGCCCACTGCGCCGGGTCGTGCCCGTCGACCAGGAGACCGCTGCGACCGTGGTGCACGGCGGTGGTCAGGCCGCCGACCGCGGCCGCGACGACGGGCGTGCCGCAGGCCTGGGCCTCGACGGCGACCAGGCCGAACGACTCGTTGTAGGAGGGGACGGCGACGACGGAGGCGGCCGAGTACCAGAGCGCGAGCTGGTCCTGGCGCACCGGCGGGACGAACCGGACCACGTCGGATATCCCGAGCTCAGCGGCGAGATCGGCCAGCCCGGTCGGGTGCTCCAGGCCGGAGCCGGAGGGACCGCCGACGATCGGTACGACGAGGTTGCGGCGCAGCGACGGGTCACGCGCGAGCATGACCGCGGCCGCCCGCAGGAGTACGTCGGGAGCCTTGAGCGGCTGGATGCGACCGGCGAAGAGGAGCACGTGAGCCCGGGCCGGGAGCCCGAGCGCTGCACGCGCCGCCGCCCGCCCGCGCGGACGGAAGACCCGCAGGTCGACCCCGGGATGGACGACGGCGACACGGCCCGGCTCCGCGTCGTACATGTTGATCAGCTGCTTGGCCTCGAGGTCGGTGTTGGCGATCAGCATGTCGGCGGCGCCGACGACCTGCTCCTCCCCGATCACGCGGGCCTCGGGCTCGGGACAGTCGCCCTCGGCGAGCGCCTCGTTCTTGACCTTGGCCATCGTGTGCATCGAGTGGACCAGCGGCACGCCCCAGCGGTCGCGGGAGAGCGCCCCGACCTGGCCCGAGAGCCAGTAGTGGGAGTGCACGGCGTCGAAGTAGCCCGGCGGGTTGGAAGCCTCCGCGCGGAGCACCTCACGCGCGAACGTGCACAGCTGCCCCGGAAGGTCACCCTTGGCCAGCCCCTCGAACGGACCGGCGTGAACGTGGTGGACAGCGACCCCGTCGTACGCCTCCACGACCTGCGGCAGGCGCGAGGATGTCGCGCGCGTGAAGATGTCGACCGCGATGCCCTGGGTGGCCAGCCGCCGGGAGAGCTCGAGCACGTAGACGTTCATGCCGCCGGCGTCGCCGGTGCCGGGCTGGTCGAGCGGAGAGGTGTGCAGACTGACCATCGCTACGCGGTGGATCATTCCTGCCCCTTTGTGTATACGCCTGTGGTCCCGTCTCTCAACACGCGGATCTCGTTCATCATTCCCGGCCGCGTGAACCAGCGTGAATCGTCTTCGATCGTGGGACCCGGTGGGCAAAGTCGAGCGAGCGACGAGAGAATGGCTCCATGTCGTCCAAGAATGCTGTCGTCACCGGCGCCTCGAGCGGGATCGGCGCGGCCACCGCCCGCCAGCTCGCCAAGGAGGGCTACCACGTCTTCCTCGCCGCTCGCCGGGCCGACCGGATCGAGGCCCTGGCCGAGGAGATCGGTGGCACCGCGATCGCGACCGACGTCACCTCCGACGACTCCGTCGCCGCCCTCGTCGAGGCGGTCGGCGACCGTCTCGACCTGCTGGTCAACAACGCCGGCGGCGCCTTCGGGGTGGACAAGGTGGCCGAGGCCGACCTGACCAAGTGGCAGGCGATGTTCGAGGTCAACGTGATCGGCCTGACCCGCGTGACCAAAGCGCTGCTGCCTGCGCTGGTCGCCTCGGGAGCGGGCGCGGTCATCAACGTCGGCTCGATCGCCGGCCGGCGCGCCTACGAGGGCGGCGCGGGCTACAACGCGGCCAAGTTCGGCACCCGCGCGGTCACCGAGGCGCTGCGCCTGGAGATCGTCGACAAGCCGGTGCGGATCATGGAGATCGCCCCGGGCATGGTCCAGACCGAGGAGTTCTCGCTCGTACGTCTCGGGGGCGACCAGGCAGCAGCCGACGCGGTCTACCAGGGCGTCGCCGAGCCGCTGGTGGCCGACGACATCGCCGACGCCATCGTGTGGATGGCGACCCGTCCGGCTCACGTCAACATCGACGAGCTGATCATCAAGCCGCGCGCCCAGGCCGCCCCGCACAAGGTGCACCGCGAGGGCTGACCGATATCTGCCCTGGTCAGGGGCGCCGAGGATTCCATACGCAGCCCCCGACGGTGTCACACTCGATGACGTGCAGACGATCGGACTCATCGGCGGCATGAGCTGGGAAAGCACCGCCGCTTACTACGAGGGACTCAACAAGGGTGTCCAGGAGCGGCTCGGCGGTCTCCACTCCGCCAAGATCGTGCTGGCCTCCGTCGACCTGGCCGAGCTGACGGCACTGCAGGAGAAGGAGTCCTGGGACCAGGTCGCCGAGATCCTGATCGCCGCTGCCCGCAGCGTGGTGGCCGGCGGCGCCGACTTCATCCTGCTGTGCACCACCACCTTCCACAAGGTCTACGACGAGGTCGCGGCCGCCGTCGACGTACCCGTGCTGCACCTGGCCGACGAGCTCGCCACGAAGGCCAAGGAGCTCGGCATCACCAAGGCCGGGTTCCTCGCCTCCCGCTACACCGTGGAGAACGACTTCTTCGCCCAGCGGATCTCCGACCACGGCGTCGACGTGAACCTGCCCGACACCCTCCACGTGGAGATGCTCGACTCGATCATCTACGAGGAGCTCATCCACCGGAACGTCGTGTCCGGCTCGCGCAAGCGGGTCCTCGAGGTCGTCCACGAGCTGTGGGACGCGGGTGCGGACGGCGTCATCCTCGGCGCCTCCGAGCTCAGCCTCCTGGTGCGGCCCAGCGACGTCGACGTACCCATCCTCGACGCCATCACCGTGCACGTCGAGGCCGCGCTCGACCGCGCCCTTCCCTGAGGCTCAGCTCTCCAGAAGCTCGTTGGCGACGGCACGCAGCTCGGGGCTCATGTCGCCCTCGTGCACGACGACGGTCCGGCCGTCGACCTCGAACTCGTAGATGTAGCGGTCGGCGCCCTTCGGCTTCGAAGGAGCGGCTCCACCGGCGACCAGGTTGCGCAAAGCGGCCACGTGGGCGGCCGACGGCGCGAGCTCCGCGACCCCCTCCTTGGTACGTCCCAGGAAACCGCCGCTGCGGCGTACCTTCACCACGGTCGGCCCCTCGCCGTCGGGCGCGGGCGTCCCGGACGCCGGGGTGACACCGACCTCGGACCACGCGGTGGTGACTGCCTCGGCCTGGTCGCCGGCCTCGGCGATGGTGGCCGCGGCGAACCCGGCGAAGTCGGTGTCGGTGGTGACGGCGCCGCTGGTCAGCGCGGCGTACCAGATCTTGCCGGCACCGTCCCAGGAGTTGCCGCCGATCGCCTTGGCGGCGAGGGCGAAGGCGCGGTTGGGGATGCCGGAGTTGATGTGGACGCCGCCGTTGTCGTCGGTGCCGTCGTAGATGTCGTCCATATGGGCCGGCTGCGGATCCTTGCCCAGAGTGGGGTCGTCGTAGGCGGTCCCGGGCTCGAGCATGTGCCGCAGCCCGACGCCCTGGACCGACTCGGTGAAGAGGCCCGCGCCGATGATCCAGTCGGCCTCGTCGGCGCTCTGGCCGAGGAGACGCTGCTTGAGGCAGGAGCCGAACACGTCCGACATCGACTCGTTGAGCGCGCCGGGCTGGCCCTGGTAGACGAGCCCGGCGGTGTGCTCGGTGACCGCGTGGGAGAGCTCGTGACCGATCACGTCGACGGCCTTGGTGAACCGCTGGAAGATCTCGCCGTCGCCGTCGCCGAAGACCAGCTGGTTGCCGTCCCAGAAGGCGTTGGCGTAGTCGCGGTCGTAGTGGACCGTCATCACGACCTCGATGCCTTGGCCGTCGTAGGAGTCGCGGCCGTAGACCTCCTCGAAGAGAGCCAGCGAGCCGGTGATGCCGGTCGCGGCCTCATCGACGCTCTCGTCGCCCGACTCCGGCTCACCCGCGGCGCGGACCTTCTCCCCGGGCAGGTCGGTGCCGTTGGCGGCGGTGTAGACCGTCCAGTCCCCAGCCTCGGCGGTGGTCTCGCCGGCTTCTGGGGCGGGGCGCTGGGCGAGAACCCTGGTCAGGTGCTCGGCCCGAGCGGCTCGAAACGCGTTGTCCTGGTCGAGGCGGCCGGCGTTGAGCCGCTGCATGAGATACGGGGGCACGATCTGGCAGACGTGTTTCCGAGAAGTCATGGGCCCCAGCCAACCGTCATCTCCGGATGCGGGTCAAGGAGGTCACGGCGGATAAGATCAGACGTCCCGTCCCGCGCCAGAAATCGAGCCGCTTCGCACATGTCCGAGATCCTCAAGGCCAATCTACGCAACGTCGCCATCGTTGCGCACGTCGACCACGGCAAGACCACGCTGGTCGACGCCATGCTGCGTCAGGCAGGCACGTTCACCGAGCACGAGGCCGAATCGGTCGCCGACCGGGTCATGGACTCCGGTGAGCTCGAGCGCGAGAAGGGCATCACCATCCTCGCGAAGAACACCGCCATCCACTACACCGGGCCGAGCGCACCCGAGGGGATGACGATCAACATCATCGACACCCCCGGCCACGCCGACTTCGGTGGCGAGGTCGAGCGCGGCCTGTCGATGGTCGACGGGATCGTGCTGCTGGTGGACGCATCCGAGGGCCCGCTCCCCCAGACCCGGTTCGTGCTGCGCAAGGCGCTCAACGCCGACATGCCGGTCGTGCTGGTGGTCAACAAGGTCGACCGCCCCGACGCCCGCATCGAGGAGGTCGTCGACGAGACGTACGAGCTCTTCATGGACCTGCTCGACGACTCCCACAGCCAGGACGCGCTCGACTTCCCGGTGATCTACGCCTCGGGCAAGGCCGGCGTCGCGTCGCTCGAGCAGCCCGGCAACGGCGAGCTGCCCGACTCCAAGGACCTCGAGCCGCTGTTCCAGACGATCATGGACACCATCCCGGCTCCGACGTACGTCGATGGCGCGCCCCTCCAGGCCCACGTCACCAACCTCGACGCGAGCCCGTTCCTCGGCCGCCTCGCGCTGGTCCGCATCCACCAGGGCACCCTGAAGAAGGGCCAGAACGTCGCCTGGATGCGCCGTGACGGCGAGGTCAAGAACGTACGCATCACCGAGCTGCTCATCACCGAGGGCCTCGAGCGCAAGCCCGGCGAGATCGCCGGCCCCGGCGACATCGTCGCCATCGCCGGCATCCCGGACATCACCATCGGCGAGACCCTCGCCGACCCGGAGAACCCGGTCGCGCTGCCGCTCATCCACGTCGACGAGCCGGCCATCTCGATGACCATCGGCACCAACACCTCGCCGCTGGTCGGCAAGGTCAAGGGCTCGAAGGTGACCGCGCGTCTGGTCAAGGACCGCCTCGACGCCGAGCTCATCGGCAACGTGTCGCTGAAGATCCTCAACACCGAGCGTCCCGACGCCTGGGAGGTCCAGGGCCGTGGCGAGCTGGCGCTGGCGATCCTGGTCGAGCAGATGCGCCGCGAGGGCTACGAGCTGACCGTCGGCAAGCCGCAGGTGGTCACCAAGGAGGTCGACGGCAAGATCCACGAGCCGTTCGAGCGCCTGACCATCGACGCCCCGGAGGAGTACCTCGGCTCCATCACCGAGCTGCTCGCGAACCGCAAGGGCCGCATGGAGGGCATGACCAACCACGGCACCGGCTGGGTGCGCATGGAGTTCATCGTGCCGGCGCGTGGCCTGATCGGTTTCCGCACCGAGTTCCTCACCGAGACCCGCGGCACCGGCATCGCCCACCACATCTCCGAGGGCTACGACCGCTGGGCCGGCGAGATCCGCTCGCGCAACAACGGCTCGCTCGTCGCCGACCGGTCCGGTGCGGCCACTGCGTACGCGATGACCTCGCTGCAGGAGCGCGGCGTCATGTTCGTCGAGCCGGCGACCGAGGTCTACGAGGGCATGATCGTCGGCGAGAACTCCCGCGCCGACGACATGGACGTCAACATCACCAAGGAGAAGCAGCAGACCAACGTTCGCTCCGCCACCTCCGACAACTTCGAGAAGCTCATCCCGCCGAAGAAGCTCTCGCTCGAGCAGTGCCTGGAGTTCTGCCGCGAGGACGAGTGCGTCGAGGTCACCCCCGACATGGTCCGCATCCGCAAGGTCGTCCTCGACCAGAACGACCGGGCCAAGATCGCCTCGCGCGCCCGCAAGGCCAACAAGTCCTGACCGACTCTCGTGACGGCCGCCGACCCTCCTGGGTCGGCGGCCGTTCTCGTCGTCGGCTGCCTGCGACACTTCGACCATGACCCTCACGACCACCGCCTCGCTGATCAGCTCGGCCTATGAGGAAGGCCGCGGTGTCGCCGCCTTCAACGCGATCAACCTGGAGACCGTCGAGGCGATAGCCACCGGAGCCGAGACCGCGAACCGGCCGGTCATCGTGCAGATCAGCGAGAACGCGGTGCGCTACCACGGCGGTCTGGCGCCGCTGGCCCATGCCGCGATCGCGGTCGCGTCCGGCTCGACGATGCCGATCTCGCTCCACCTGGACCACGCGACCGACGAGCGCCTGGCCGGGATCGCGGTCGACCTCGGCTTCTCGTCGGTGATGTACGACGCCTCCCAGCTCCCCTACGAGGACAACCTCACCCGCACCGCCGCCGTCGTCCGCCGCTGCCACGACCGCGGCGCCCACGTCGAGGCCGAGCTCGGCGAGGTCGGCGGCAAGGAGGGCGTCCACGCTCCCGGCGTACGCACGGACCCGGCCGAGGCGGCCGCGTTCGTCGCCAGCACCGGCGTCGACGCCCTCGCCGTCGCGGTCGGCTCGAGCCACAAGATGACCACCCGCGACGCGGCCCTGGACGAGGCGCTGATCGCGGAGATCCGCCGCGCCGTCGACGTCCCGCTGGTCCTGCACGGCTCCTCAGGCGTGAGCGACGACGGCCTCCGGGCCGCCATCGCCGCCGGGATGACGAAGATCAACGTCGCCACCCAGCTCAACAAGGCCTTCACGGCCGCGGTCCGCGAGACCCTCGAAGCCGACCCGAACCTGGTCGACCAGCGCCGCTACCTCGGTGCCGGCCGCGACGCGATGGCCGCCGAGACCGCCCGGCTGCTCACCGTCATCTCGGCCTGACCGGCGCTTCCGTTTCCCCAGTTTGGTGGAAGCGCTCCCACACCACACGAAATCGTTACCACCGCGCCTCTTGACACAGCCGTGTGAGCGCACTCACACTCTCCGTAGTCCCGAGAGTGGAAGCGCTCTCACTCCCCACACAGACGTGCAGGAGCACCCCGTGTCCAAGATCTCCAAGTCCTGGCGCCGCGGTCTAGCCGCTGGCGCGGTCGCCACTCTCGTCGCTGGCCTCGTCGGGGCCTGCGGCGGCAGCGACGACACCGGCGAGCAGGCCAAGCTCGGCAAGGACGACACCCTGACCATCACGACGTTCAGCGAGTTCGGCTACGGCGACCTCATCGACAAGTGGAACGCCGACCCCGATCGCCCCTTCAAGGTCAAGCAGACCGTCGTTGCCGAGTGGGACACCTGGAAGCAGAGCCTCACCACCGGCCTGCAGTCGGGCGAGGGTCTCACCGACATCGTCGGCATCGAGGGCGACATGATGCCCGCGCTCGTCGCCGAGGGCGCCTCCGAGCAGTTCGTCGATCTCACCGACAAGGAGCTCGACAGCCGCTGGATGGAGTCGAAGTACCTCGAGGGCCAGACCGCCGACGGCAAGCAGATCGGCTATCCGACCGACGCCGGTCCCGAGGCGTTCTGCTACCGCGCCGACCTCTTCGAGAAGGCCGGCCTCCCGAGCGACCGCGAGGCCGTGAAGGAGCTTTTCAAGGACTGGGACACCTACTTCGCCACCGGCGAGCAGTTCAAGAAGAAGATGCCGAAGACGGCTTGGTACGACTCCAGCGGCGCGATCGCCCAGGCGATGCTCAACCAGGTCGAGTACCCCTTCCAGACCAAGGACCAGAAGGTCGACGTCGACAACCCGGAGCTCCGGGAGGTCTACGACACGGTCGCGCAGTACGCCCCCACCCAGTCGACGAAGGTCGAGCAGTGGGGCGAGGACTGGACGGCCAACTTCACCAACGACGGGTTCGCCACCATCCCGTGCCCGGGCTGGATGTTCGCCAACATCAAGGACTCCGCGCCCGAGGTGAAGGGCTGGGACATCGTCGACGCCTTCCCGGGCGGCGGCGGCAACTGGGGTGGCTCCTACCTCGCCGTCCCGGCGCAGTCGGAGCACCAGGACGAGGCCAAGGAGTTCGCCAACTACCTGACCACCGCCGAGTCCCAGGTGGCCGCGGCGAAGGTGGCCGGCAACTTCCCGGCCAACCTGGAGGCGCAGACGGTCCTGGCCGACGAGAACGCCACCGACCCGTACTTCAACAACGCCCCCACCTCGCAGATCCTCGCCAGCCGCGCGGAGGCCGTGCCGGCGGGTGTCCCGTTCAAGGGTGACAAGTACTCCGACATCCTGGGCCTCTTCCAGCAGGCGATCCGACGTGTGGACGAGGGCACCGACCCCGAGAAGTCGTGGGCGACCTTCGTCGAGGGCGTCGAAGGAATGTCCTGATCCATGCCGACCACCACCTCTGCCCCGGTCGAGAACGCCACCCCGGCGCCCTCGACCGGGGCAGCACCCCGCCGCCAGGCGTGGCGTAACCGGCTCTCCCGGTGGGACTTCAAGTTCTCGCCCTACCTGTACGTCGCGCCGTTCTTCCTGGTGTTCCTGCTCATCGGGCTCTACCCGATGCTCTACACCGGCTACCTGTCCTTCTTCTCCTGGCCCGCCTACGGCTCCGAGGTCGGCCCGTGGGTCGGCTGGGACAACTACGCCCACGTCCTCGGTGACTCGGTCTTCCGCAAGGCCTTCTGGAACACCATCGGGATCTTCCTGCTCTCCTCGGTGCCACAGATCATCGTGGCGACGATCCTCGCCGCTCTGCTCGACACCCGGCTCCGGGGCCGCACCCTGTGGCGGATGAGCATCCTGCTGCCCTTCGTGGTCGCTCCTGCGGCGTCCGCGATGATCTTCGGCGCGATCTTCGCCGACGGCACGGGCCTGATCAACCAGACGCTCGACGGCTTCGGCTTCGACAAGGTGCCGTGGCACGCCGACCGGTTCGCGAGCTGGACCGCGATCGCGACCATGGTCAACTGGCGCTGGACGGGCTACAACGCGCTGATCATCCTCGCCGCCATGCAGGCGATCCCGCGGGATCTCTACGAGGCGGCCGAGATCGACGGCGCCTCCAAGGTGAAGCAGTTCTTCCACGTCACCCTGCCCTCGATCCGGCCGACGATGATCTTCGTCATCGTCACCTCGACCATCGGTGGCCTGCAGATCTTCACCGAGCCCCGGATCTTCGACACCAACCTGCGCTTCCAGGGTGGATCCGACTTCCAGTACACGACCTTGACGATGTACGTCTTCAACACCGCCCAGACCACGACCAACCCCTATCCACGTGCGGCCGCCGCCGCCTGGGTGCTGTTCCTGATCATCGTGGGGATCGCCCTGGTCAACTTCCTGGTCACCCGGGCCGTACAACGGAGGAACCTCAGATGAGTAGACGTCCCGGATTCCTCGTTTACGGCCTGCTCACGGCATTCCTGCTGGGCTCGGCGTTCCCGCTGTACTGGTCGTTCGTCATCGGCTCGGTCACCCGGCACCGGGCGATCCAGTCGCCTCCGCCGTTGGTCCCGGGAGGGCACTTCTTCGAGAACGCCGCCCGGGTCTTCGACCGGATCGACTTCTGGTCGGCGCTGCTCAACTCGATCATCATCTCCGGGATCTCGGCAGCCTCGGTCGTGCTCTTCTCGACCCTGGCCGGCTACTCCTTCGCCAAGCTCCGCTTCCGCGGTTC
Organism: Nocardioides sp. NBC_00850; assembly: GCF_045207335.1. Lineage (NCBI taxonomy): Bacteria > Bacillati > Actinomycetota > Actinomycetes > Propionibacteriales > Nocardioidaceae > Nocardioides > Nocardioides sp. NBC_00850. The sequence goes on along the minus strand of NZ_CP108845.1, from coordinate 1,713,964 downwards.
CAACGCGGGGATGATCTTCGTCGTCGCCACCCTGGCGGTGCCGACCCAGCTGGCGCTGGTGCCGATGCTCAAGCAGTTCTCCAACCTCGGTCTGACCGGCACCCACGCCGCCGTGATCCTGCCGTGGGTGGTGACCGCGTTCGGTGTCTTCTTCATGAGGCAGTACCTCGTCGACGCGATCCCCGACGAGCTCATCGACGCGGCCCGCGTCGACGGCGCGTCCATGATCCGTACGTTCTGGACCGTCGCCATCCCGGCAGCGAGACCCGCGATGGCGATCCTCGGCCTGTTCACCTTCATGCAGGTGTGGACCGACTTCATGTGGCCGCTGATCGTGCTGCAGGGGTCCGACGTACAGACCCTGCAGACCGCGCTGGACGCACTCAAGGTCGCGCCCGGACAGGGACATGCCGACATGGCGCTGGTCCAGGCCGGAACGATCCTCGCGACCGTGCCCCTACTTCTGTTGTTCATCGCCACCGGCCGCCACCTGGTGTCCGGCATCATGCAAGGAGCCGTCAAGGGATGAATCTCTCGACAAACCCAGCCCGCGCCGAGCGTACGTTTCCCCAGGACTTCCTCTGGGGTGCGGCGACGGCTTCCTACCAGATCGAGGGAGCCATCGACGAGGACGGACGTACGCCCAGCAACTGGGACACCTTCACCAAGGTGCCGGGGGCGATCCTCAACGGCGACACCGGCGAGGTGGCCTGCGACCACTACCACCGGGTGCCCGAGGACGTCGCGCTGATGAAGCGCCTCAACCTGGCTTCGTACCGGTTCTCGACGGCCTGGCCGCGGATCCGTCCCGATGGCGGGAAGGTCAACCAGGCGGGGCTCGACTTCTACAGCCGTCTCGTCGACGAGCTGCTCGAGGCCGAGATCGCGCCGTGGATCACGCTCTACCACTGGGACCTGCCGCAGGCGCTGGAGGACCAGGGCGGCTGGACCAGCCGTGACACCGCCTACCGGTTCGTGGAGTACTCCACGACCGTCTACGACGCGCTCTCCGACCGCGTCGACAACTGGACGACGCTGAACGAGCCGTGGTGCTCGGCGTTCCTCGGCTACTCCGGTGGCCAGCACGCGCCGGGTCGCCAGGAGGGTGTGGCCGGCATCGTCGCGGCTCACCACCTCATGCTCGGGCACGGCCTCGTGATCAACGAGCTGCGCAGCCGCGGCGCGACGCCGGAGAACGGCAAGTCCCTCGGCATCACCCTCAACCCGACGGTCGTCGACCCCTACGACGCCGACCGTCCCGAGGACGTCGACATGACCCGGCGGATCGACGGTCTGCACAACCGGGTCTTCCTCGACCCGCTGTTCCGGGGCAAGTACGCCGACGACCTCGCCGCGGACACCGAGGGCCTGACCTTCCAGGGCCGTCCGTGGCAGGACTGGGTGCTCGAGGGCGACCTGGAGGTCATCTCCGCGCCGCTCGACGTGCTCGGGGTCAACTTCTACTTCGGCAACGCCATCGCGGCGGAGCCGTTCGAGATCGACCCCGACCAGGTGCTGGGCAGCCGGCTCGTGCACTCCGACCTGCCGCGGGGGAACCCCTACCCCGGCGCCGAGTTCGTCACCCCGCGCACGGGCCGCGCCACGACCGCCCGCGACTGGGAGATCGACCCGGTCTGGCTGACCCGGCTGCTGACCCGGCTCAGCGGCGAGTACGGCGCCCCGCCCATCTACATCACCGAGAACGGGGCCTACTACGATGATGTGGTGGAGGATGGCGCCGTGCACGACACCGCCCGACTCGACTACATCGACACGCACCTGCGCGCGACCCTCGACGCGATGGAGCAGGGTGCGGACGTACGCGGCTACTTCGCCTGGTCCATGCTCGACAACTTCGAGTGGAGCTACGGCTACGCGCACCGGTTCGGGATCGTGCACGTGGACTTCGAGACCCAGGTGCGTACGCCGAAGGACAGCGGCCTCTGGTTCGCCGATGTGGCGGCGAACAACCGGGTGCCGGCGCGCGCGTGAACATGCCCACCCTCGACGAGGTCGCCCGACTGGCTGGTGTCAGCCGGGCGACCGCGTCGCGCGCGATCAACGGCGGCTCGCGCGTCTCCGCGAAGGCCGCCGAGGCCGTCGCCGAGGCCGTCCGCACCCTCGGCTACACCCCCAACCCGGCGGCGCGGTCGCTGGTGACCCGGCGTACCGACTCGGTCGCCATGGTCATCCCGGAGGCCGATGAGCGGGTCTTCGCCGACCCGTTCTTCGCCCGTACGCTGCGCATCGTCACCCGGGCCCTCTCGTCCCGCGACCTGCAGGTGGTCCTGCTGATCGCGCGTCCGGGCGAGGAGGAGGACCGCATGCTGCGCTACCTGCGCGGTGGCCACATCGACGGCGCCATCGTCGTCTCCTCGCACCGCAGCGACCTGCTCGCCGACCACGTCGCCGACCTCGGTCTGCCGGCGGCCTTCGTCGGCCGCCCGTGGACCGGCGCCCACCGGGTCTCCTACGCCGACACCGACAACTTCGCCGGCGCACGCGAGGTCACCCAGGTGCTCATCGACCGCGGCTGCCGCCGCATCGGCACCATCACCGGTCCCGCCGACATGAGCGCGGGCGCCGACCGCGTGGCCGGTTGGCGGGCCGCCCTGGACGCTGCCGGGCTCGCCGCCGACGCGGTCGTCGAGGGCGACTTCACCGAGGACGGCGGCGAGGCCGCCTGCGAGATCCTGCTGGGCAGCCATCCGGACATCGACGGCCTCATGGTCGCCTCCGACCTGATGGCCGCGGGTGCGCTCCGCACCCTCGGCCGAGCCGGCCGTCGCGTCCCCGACGACATCGCGGTCGTCGGCTACGACGATCTCGGCATCGCCGAGCGCACCACTCCCCCGCTCACCACGGTCAAGAACCCGATAGGCGACATGGCCGAGGAGGCCGCCCGGCTCCTCCTCGCCCAGCTCGACGGCACCACCACCATCCCGCGGCGCGTGGTCTTCGCGCCCGAGCTGGTGCGGCGTACGTCTGCGTGATCTGACCGACGCGCCACTCATCCGCCCGCATATCGGAGTGCGGACGCGATCCGGGCATGCCTGCCGCAAGGCTGTTAGCGTCCTGGGGCGATGCCACATCGCAATTCGACTGGCAGCGTGCCCCGCCCGAAGTCGGCTTCCCGAGTCGACTTCCGCTCACCGGACCTCGAGGACGGTCAGCACCTGTGGCGGATGGCAACGAAATCTCGGGTACTCGACGTCAATGCCTCGTATGCCTACCTGCTGTGGGCGCGCGACTTCGCGGAGACGTCGCTCATCGCGACCGTCGATGACGATCCAGGAGGATTCGTCACCGGTTATCTCCGTCCGGACGAGCCGGAGAGCCTGATGATCTGGCAGGTCGCCGTCGACGAGCCGCACCGCGGCCAGGGCCTGGCCCGCCGCATGCTCGACGAGCTCGTCGACCGTGTCAGCGTCGACCAGGGCGTACGCCACCTGGAGACGACCATCACCGCGGACAACAGCGCGTCCATCGCCCTGTTCACCTCGTTCGCGAACGCACGCGGAGCCGCGATCGAGCGCACGCCGCTCTTCGAGGCCGCGATGTTCCCCGACGGGCACGACGCGGAACTGTTGTTCCGCATCGGCCCGTTCCCACCCGCACGACCCGATCACGGAGGTGTCATGCCCATGACGACGACCACCGAACCCGCCACTGCCGAGACTCCCCGGACCGATGGGGACACCGCGATCTTCGACTCCCTGGAGTCGCAGGTCCGCAGCTACTGCCGCAGCTGGCCCGCCGTGATGACCCACTCCCAGGGCGCCACCGTCACCAGCGAGGACGGGACCGAGTACCTGGACTTCTTCGCCGGAGCCGGCGCGCTCAACTACGGGCACAACAACCCCGCGCTGCTGGACCCGCTGCTCGACTACCTGCGCGAGGGTCGGATCCTGCACTCGCTGGACATGCACACCAGCGCGAAGCGGGACTTCCTGCAGGCCTTCTCGGACCTGATCCTCGAGCCGCGCAACCTCGACTACAAGGTGATGTTCCCCGGTCCGACCGGGACCAACTCCGTCGAGGCCGCTCTCAAGCTGGCCCGCAAGGTGACCGGACGCCAGCACGTGCTGTCGTTCACCAACGCGTTCCACGGGATGACGCTCGGCTCGCTGGCCGTGACCGGCAACTCGATGAAGCGCAAGGGCGCAGGCATCCCGCTGACCAACAGCTCGAAGATCCCGTACGACGACTACTTCAACGGTGCGGTCGACGACTTCGTGTGGCTGAAGCGGGTGCTCCAGGACAGCGGCTCCGGCGTCGACAAGCCGGCCGCGATCATCGTGGAGTCCGTCCAGGGCGAGGGCGGTCTCAACGCCGCCCGGCTGGAGTGGCTCAAGGCGCTCTCGGACCTGTGCCGCGAGTACGACATCATCCTGATCGTCGACGACGTGCAGGCCGGCTGCGGGCGTACCGGCACCTTCTTCAGCTTCGAGGAGGCCGGGTTCTCCCCCGACATCGTCTGTCTGTCGAAGTCGATCTCCGGCTTCGGCCTGCCGATGGCGCTGACCCTGATCCGTCCGGAGCTGGACCAGTTCGAGCCCGGCGAGCACAACGGCACCTTCCGCGGTCACAACCTCGCCTTCGTCACCGGCCGGGCGGCGTTGGAGACGTACTGGGCCGACGACTCCTTCCAGAAGGACGTCCAGGCGAAGGCCGCCGAGCTGCGTGAGGGGCTGACGAAGATCGCCGAGCGGTACGAGGGTGCGACCGTCCGCGGTCGCGGCCTCCTGACCGGCATCGCCTTCCCGGACGTCAGCGCGGCCGGGAAGATCGCGACGGCGGCGTACGAGCGGGGCCTGCTGGTCGAGACCTCCGGCCCCGAGGACGAGGTGCTCAAGACGATGCCCCCGCTGACCATCACCTCCGAGGAGCTCGCCCGCGGTCTCGCCGTCCTCGAGGAGGCCACCGCGTCCGTCCTCGGTGACGGTGTCCCGGCCTGACCTCCCCCGACAGCTGAAACGAGAGAACATGCGCGTCACCTATCTGGAAGACCTCGACGAGACCGACCGAGACGTACGCGTCGAGTCCGAGCACGGCACCTGGCGAAGCCGCCGGATCGTGCTGGCCCGCGAGGGCGTCGGCTTCTCCTTCCACGAGACCAACATCCCCGCCGGGACGACGAACGAGTTCTGGTACGCCAACCACATCGAGTGCGTCTACTGCGTCGGCGGTGAGGGCGAGCTCCTCGACCGCGAGACCGGAGAGACGTACGAGATCCGCGACGGGATGTGCTATCTGCTCGACAAGCACGACAAGCACACCGTCACCGCCACGACCGACCTGCGTCTGATCTGCACCTTCAACCCGCCGGTCACCGGCCGTGAGGTGCACGACGACAACGGCGTCTACCCGCTCCTGACCGAGGAGGTAACTGCATGACCGCTGCAATCGAACACGTCGAGGACGTGTACCCCACCCGTCTCGAGGAGGGCTTCAGCACGCTCCCCCGCCAGGACAAGGTCGTCTGGGGCACCGCGGCCGACGGGCCGATGGACCAGCAGACGCTCGACTCCTACGACGAGCGCGGCTACCTGACCGTCCCCGATCTCGTCACGCCCGAGGAGGTCGCGGAGCTGCGCGCCGAGCTGCACCGGCTCAGCAACGACCCCGAGACCCGCGCCGACGAGCGCACCATCATCGAACCCGCCTCGCAGGAGGTGCGCTCGATCTTCGAGGTGCACAGGACCAGCGACCTCATCGCCCGGCTCGCGGCCGACCCGCGCGTGGTCGGCCGGGCCCGGCAGGTCCTGGGCTCGGACGTCTACATCCACCAGAGCCGGATCAACTTCAAACCCGGCTTCGGCGGCGGTGACTTCTACTGGCACTCCGACTTCGAGACCTGGCACGCCGAGGACGGCCTGCCCCGGATGCGGACCGCCAGCATCTCCATCTCGCTGACCGACAACCACTCCTACAACGGACCGCTGATGATCATGCCCGGCACGCACCGGACGTACGTCTCGTGCGGCGGCGCCACTCCGGAGGACAACTACAAGTCCTCGCTGGTGATGCAGGGCGCCGGCACCCCGGACCAGGAGACGGTCACGAAGATGGCGGACACCTACGGGATCGACGTGCTCGCCGGCGCCGCCGGCAGCGCGGTCATGTTCGACTGCAACTGCATGCACGGCTCCAACGGCAACATCACGCCGTACCCGCGCTCGAACGTGTTCCTGGTGTTCAACAGCGTGGAGAACGCCGCGGTCGAGCCGTTCTCGGCCCCGAAGCCACGGCCCACGTTCATCGGGGCGCGCGACTTCACTCCGGTGGGCTGACCGCTCCGCCGCCCGGCCGCCGGCCCCTTCGGGGTCGGCGGCCTTTGGCGTCGTTGGGCGCGTGCTGGTGCGGCGTACGTCTGCCTGATCTTTGCCTACCCCTAGGCTGAGCGCATGACACGCATCCGCGCCTTCTCGGGCGCCACGACCGGCGCGGCACTGCTCGTGCTGCCGCTGGGCCTGTTCCTGAGCCTGTCCCTGACGGCCTGCGGCGGCTCGAGCAAGGACTACGTGCAGGAGAAGACGGTCGAGCGGATCGCGACCGAGCAGCTCACCAACGCCATCGGCGTCACCCCCGAGGGGCTCGACTGCCCCGGCGATCTCGAGGGCAAGGTCGGCACGGAGATGACCTGCGTCCTCACCTCTGAGGGCGAGAAGTACGACGCGATCATCACCGTCGACGACGTCGACGGCGGCCGGGTCCGCTTCAAGATCGACGTGCCGCCCAACGCCACGGAGTGAGCCCACAGAGTCCCCGGAACAGATAGCCTGTTGAGTCGTGTCCCCTCATGCGAGGCCCTTCTTCGAACATGTCGCGCGCGTGTGCGACGGAACTCCCTACAAGGCGACCGAGACGGCGCGCGGTTTCGACGTGGAGCTCGACCTGGCCGACGAACGCTGGCACTCCACGCTGCTGGCAGCCAAGCTGCACTGGGTCTTCACCTACCACGTCTCGATGCCGACCCGGAGCTCGTACGCGATCATCGAGGACACCCGCAGCCTCGTCTGGTTCGGCGACGTGCCCCACACGCAGAGGACCGGCGTACGCCGCATCGAGGCCGATGACGAGCAGACCGACCAGGGCGTGTGGACCGTGCACGACCCCGAGGCGGTCCCCGACACGGACCAGTACCGTTTCGACGCCGAGGAGGGGCGCACGCTGATCACCAGCGTCGCCCGGCTCTACGCGCTGCAGCAGCGCGGCGCGCGGCACGAGGGGGCGGGCTTCTCCGTCGCCGTCGGCCTCGTAGTGACGCTCTCGGTGATCGCGACCGTCATCGGCGTCGCGGTGATTCTCAACCTGCTCGGGACCTTCGGCGCGCCGTCGTAATCAGTTCGTAAAGCCATCTGTGTGATGCTGGCCCGCATGGATCCGATCGGCGAGGCGAAACGGCAGTGGATCGCGCACGGCTGGGCCGATGCCGCCGACGGGATGGCGCTGGTGACCTCGCTCGTGCGCGTGCACCAGCTCGTGATGGAGCGCGTCGACGCCGCACTGCGCCCCCACGACCTCTCCTTCGCCCGCTACGAGGTGCTTCGCCTCCTCTCCTTCACCCAGGACGGCCAGCTCCCCATGGCCAAGCTCGGCTCCCGCCTCCAGGTCCACCCCGCCTCGGTGACCAGCGCCGTCGCTCGCCTGGAGAAGCAGGGCTTCGTACGCCGCAGCCGCTCCGCCGACGACGGGCGCGTGGTCCTCGCCGCCATCTCCGACGCGGGGCGCGAGGCGGTCGAGGCGGCCACGATCTCGCTCAACAGCGAGGTCTTCGAGAAGCCCGACATCGATGACGTACCCGGTCTGACCGCCCTGCTCACCCAGCTCCGCGCGGCCTCGGGGGATGCCGTCGGCTGAGACGGCGACGTCGCGTACTGGCAAGTACGCGAGGGACGACCTATGCTGGAATTACTTGGACGTCCAACTATTTCCCTGGGAGCCCGCCCATGTCCGACCTCCACATCCCCCAGAACCACGTACGGATCGTGACCGCGAGCAGCCTGTTCGACGGTCACGACGCGGCGATCAACATCATGCGCCGGATCTTCCAGGCACAGGGATGCGAGGTGATCCACCTCGGCCACAACCGCTCGGTGACCGAGATCGCCGACGCCGCCGTCCAGGAGGATGCCCACTGCGTCGCGGTCTCCTCCTACCAGGGCGGACACGTGGAGTTCTTCGAGTATCTGGTGTGCGCCCTCAAGGAGCGCGGCGCCGGCCACGTCAAGGTCGTGGGCGGTGGCGGCGGCGTGATCGTTCCCTACGAGATCGAGCGACTGGCCAACTCCGGCGTCAAGATCTTCTCCCCCGAGGACGGCCAGCGACTGGGGCTCCCGGGGATGATCAACACGGTCGTGCGCGACATCGACCGTGACCTGTGGCCCACCTTCCCCATCACCCCCAACGGCGTGATCGCCGGCTACGGGCTCTCCATCGGACGCGCGATCACCGGCGCCGAGCAGGGCCGGCTCCCCGAGGACTTCCTGACGCGTCTGCGCGAGGCCGACCAGGCCGTCGTGCTCGGCGTCACCGGCACCGGCGGCTCCGGCAAGTCCTCGCTCACCGACGAGCTGGTCCGGCGGCTGCGGGTCGACCAGGAGGACAAGATCCGCATCGGCGTACTCGCCATCGACCCGACCCGGCGGCGCGGCGGCGGTGCGCTGCTGGGCGACCGGATCCGGATGAACTCCCTCGCCGCGATCACCGACGGCGGCTCGACCACCTACTACCGCTCGCTGGCCACCCGCGGCGGTCACGAGGTGCCCGAGCACTTCGCTGACGTGCTCACCGTGATGAAGGCCGCCGTCGACCTCGTCATCGTCGAGACCCCCGGCATCGGCCAGGGCGACACCGGGATCAGCGACTTCGTCGACGTCTCGCTCTACGTGATGACGCCCGAGTTCGGCGCCGCTTCGCAGCTGGAGAAGATCGACATGCTCGACTTCGCCGACGTCGTGGCGATCAACAAGTTCGAGCGGCGCGGGGCCGAGGACGCACTGCGCGACGTGTCCCGCCAGCTCGTCCGCAACCGGGAGGCGTTCACCTCCTCCCCCGACGACATGCCGGTCTTCGGCACCTCGGCCGCCGCCTTCGACGACGACGGCGTCACCGCGCTCTACCAGCACCTGCGCGGGCTCATCGCCGAGGCGGGGCTCGCGGTCAGCGAGGGCGTCCTGCCCCGGGTCTCGACCCGCCACTCGACGGGCATTCACCCGATCATCCCCGAGAGGCGGGTCCGCTACCTCGCCGACATCGCGGGCGACGTACGCGACTACCACGACCGCACCGTGGAGCTCGTCGCCGCGGCGCGGAAGGAGCAGGCCTACGAGATCGTGGCCGCGGACCACCCCGAGCTCGAGGCTCCCGCCAGCGATATCCCCGACGACCTGCGCGAACAGCTCTCCTCCTGGGAGGAGACCAAGGAGACGTACGCCGCCGACGACAGCGGCCGCACGTCGCTGGCCGGCAACTACATCCCCCGAGTGGCGACCCCTCGCTACACCGACCGCGGCGAGCTGACCCGGTTCCTGCGCAACGAGAACCTGCCCGGGTTCTTCCCGTTCACCGCGGGCGTCTTCCCCTACAAGCGGGCCAACGAGGACCCGGCGCGCATGTTCGCCGGCGAGGGCGACCCGTTCCGCACCAACCGCCGCTTCAAGCTGCTCTCCGAGGGCCAGCCGGCGACCCGGCTCTCGACCGCGTTCGACTCGGTCACCCTCTACGGCCGCGACCCCGACGTACGCCCCGACATCTACGGCAAGGTCGGCACCTCCGGCGTCTCGGTGGCGACGCTGGAGGACATGAAGGCGCTCTATGACGGCTTCGACCTGCTCGCCCCGACGACCTCGGTGTCGATGACGATCAACGGGCCGGCGCCGACGATCCTGGCGTTCTTCCTCAACACCGTGATCGACCAGGCGCGCGAGCGCGGGATCGACCCGGCGAAGGCGCTGCAGACGGTCCGCGGGACCGTGCAGGCCGACATCCTCAAGGAGGACCAGGGGCAGAACACCTGCCTGTTCTCCACGGAGTTCTCGCTGCGCTGCATGGCCGACATCCAGGAGTGGTTCATCGAGAACGGGGTGCGCAACTTCTACTCGGTGAGCATCTCCGGCTATCACATCGCCGAGGCCGGCGCGAACCCCATCTCCCAGCTCGCCTTCACGCTCGCCAACGGCTTCACCTACGTGGAGTCCTACCTCGCCCGCGGGATGTCGATCGACGACTTCGCACCGAACTTGTCCTTCTTCTTCTCCAACGGGATGGACCCGGAGTACTCGGTGATCGGCCGCGTCGCCCGCCGGATCTGGGCGATCGCGATGCGGGAGCGCTACGGCGCCTCGGAGCGCTCGCAGAAGCTGAAGTACCACGTCCAGACCTCGGGCCGGTCCCTGCACGCGCAGGAGATGGACTTCAACGACATCCGCACCACGCTGCAGGCGCTCATCGCGATCTACGACAACGCCCAGTCGCTGCACACCAACGCCTTCGACGAGGCCGTGACGACTCCGTCCGAGGAGTCGGTGCGGCGCGCGCTGGCGATCCAGCTGATCATCAACCGCGAGTGGGGCCTGGCGTTCAACGAGAACCCGCTCCAGGGCTCCTTCATCATCGACGAGCTCACCGACCTCGTCGAGGAGGCCGTACTGAAGGAGTTCGACCGGATCTCCGAGCGCGGCGGCGTGCTCGGCGCGATGGAGACCGGCTACCAGCGCGGCAAGATCCAGGACGAGTCGATGCTCTACGAGCACCGCAAGCACGACGGCACGCTGCCGATCGTCGGCGTCAACACGTTCGTACGCGACACCAACGGAGCCCCCGCCGGCCCCGTCGAGCTCGCCCGTGCGACCGAGACCGAGAAGAAGTCCCAGCTCGACCGCGTCCACGCCTTCCAGGCCGCCCACTCGGCCGAGGCGGAAGCCGCGATCGTACGCCTCAAGCAGGCCGCCACCTCCGACGAGAACGTCTTCGCCGCGCTCATGGACGCGGCTCGCGTCTGCTCGCTCGGCCAGGTCACCGAGGCGTTCTTCGAGGTCGGGGGCCAGTACCGGCGCAACGTGTGAGGGGGTGGCTGTTCACCGAGGTAACTCGGTGAACAGCCACTGTCCTCGTGGAGTTCCACGAAGGAAGCGAGCGTTGAGTGAGTTACCTCGGTGAGCATCCGGCGCCAACCGACGACCTGGGCACCACGTACGACGGCCCACGTCCGGCGACGCGGGTGGTCTCGCTGGTCCCGTCGCTGACCGAGGCGCTCGTCTCGGTCGCGGCGGACCGGGTCGTCGGGGCGACGGACTGGTGCACACATCCGGCGGACCTCGACGTGCCCCGCGTGCGCGGCACCAAGAACCCGGATCTGGCCGCGATCGCCGCACTGGCGCCGAACCTCGTGGTGGCCAACAAGGAGGAGAACCGGGAGCTGGACGTACGTCGGCTTCGGGAGCGGGGCATCCGGGTCTGGGTCACGGACATCGAGACGGTCCCCCAGGCGATCGCGTCCATGGAGAACCTTCTCGACGGGATCGGCTGGGACCGCCCGGACTGGCTCGTCGATGCCCGCCGGCTCTGGTGCGGGCCGCTCCCCCGGGTCACTCGCCGGGTCGCGGTGCCGATCTGGCGCGACCCGTGGATGGTGGTCGGCTCACGGACCTTCACCGGGGATCTGCTGCGGCGACTGGGCTGGGAGAACGTCTTCGGCGAACACGCGGACCGCTATCCGCACGTCGAGCTGGCCGAGATCGACGACGCCGGGGCCGACGTGGTGCTGCTGCCCGACGAGCCGTACGTCTTCACCGCCGAGGACGGCCCGGAGGCGTTCGCGCGGACGCCGACCGAGCTGGTCAGCGGCCGGCTGATCACGTGGTACGGGCCGAGTCTTCTCGAAGCGCATCGGTGGGCAGCCGGCTGATCGCCGGCAGCTGAGCCAGGCCGTTGACGACGACCGAGAAGACCAGCAGGGCGAGCGCCCATCCGGGGTGACCGGCGTCCAGGAGGGCCAGCGAGGCGAGCCCGAAGACGATCACCTTCACGACCGGCCGGACCACCGGCCCGCCATGAGTCGCCTTGGGCGAGGCGAACAACCACCAGACGAACATGGCCGCCGCCGGCAGCAGCCAGACCAGCAGCCACCGCGGCTCGTGCTGCCAGCCCCAGACGCCGAAGGCAGCCATCGCCAACAGCTCATCGACGAACACCAGAGTCAGCACGAACCAGCCGAAGACCGCCACGGCGACATCGTAGGGTCAGCCAACGCGTCGGTCCCGTGAATATCCCGTGGGCAGAGTCCTCGCCCAGTGGAGGCGCAGGTCAACGGATTCGCCTAGCGACCGATCGTGTCCAGCTCCGCCACGTCGTCCGCGCTGAGCTCGAGCGCGGCACCGGCGACGTTCTCGCGCAGGTGGTCGACCGACGAGGTGCCCGGGATGAGCAGGATGTTGGGCGAGCGCTGCAGCAGCCAGGAGAGCGCGACCGCCATCCGGCCTGCACCCAGCCGCTCGGCGACGACGTCGAGGGCATCGGACTGCAGCGGCGTGAAGCCGCCGAGCGGGAAGTACGGGACGTACGCGATGCCCTGCTCGGCCAGCGAGTCGATCAGGTCGTCGTCATTGCGGTTGGCCAGGTTGTAGAGGTTCTGGACGCTGACGACCGGCGCGATGTCCTGTGCCGCGGCGACCTGCTCGGCGGTGGCCTCGCTGATCCCGAGGTGGCGGATCAGCCCCTGCTCCCGCAGTTCGGCCAGGACGGCGTAGGCGCGGGCGGTGCCGGCGACGTCCGTACCGCCCATCACCCGCAGGTTGACGACGTCGAGCGCCTCGAGGCCGAGATGCTCCAGGTTGGAGTGGACGGCAGCGCGCAGCTCGTCGGCAGAGTCTGCCGGGAGCCAGGCTCCCTCGGCGTCACGCCGCGCTCCGACCTTCGTGACGATGCGCAGGCTCTCGGGGTAGGGATGCAGCGCCTCCTTGATGATCTGGTTGGTGACGTACGGCCCGTAGAAGTCGCTGGTGTCGATGTGGTCGACGCCCAGGGCGACCGCCTCACGGAGCACCGCGATCGCGGCGTCCCGGTCGGCCGGTGGGCCGAACGCATGCGGCCCCGCGAGCTGCATGGCGCCGTAGCCCATCCGGCGAACCGTGAGGTCGCCCAGCGCGTAGGTGCCGTACGTGTGTGTGTCTGTGTAGGTCATTGGTGGTCCTCTCGTGCTTCTCGGCGCCTCCAGCGTCCCTCGCCAGGCACGGACGAGGGAGAGGGCCGCTGATCCTGGTAGTGCGGGGACCAGCCTGGAGCTCGATCCCCGGGCCGGCGCGCAACTATCGTGGAGACCGTGAGCGACGACAACCGGCTGGGCGTCTATCTCCGAGCCAGACGAGAGCTCGTACGCCCCGACGCAGTGGGTCTGCCGACCACAGGCGTACGCCGGGTCCCTGGCCTGCGCCGCGAGGAGGTCGCCCTGCTCGCCGGCGTGAGCGCTGACTACTACCTGCGACTGGAACAGGGCCGCGACCGCAACCCGTCACCGCAGGTGCTGGAGTCGATCGCCCGGGTGCTGCAGCTCGACGAGGCCGGCACGAGCTATCTGCTGGGCCTGGTCGCTCCTCGCGCACGACGTACACGTCGCCGCAGGCGGGCGCAGGTGCCACCTTCGCTCGCCCAGCTCCTGGAGGTCGTCGGCGTTCCCGCGGTCATCGAGGACCGATATCTCGACATCCTCGCCAGCAACGCGCTTGCGCGGCTTCTCGACCCCGCCCTCGTCGTTGGCGAGAACCGTCTCCGTTCGGTCTTCCTCGATCAGGCGGTGCAGGCGCTGCATACGGAGTGGGAGTCGATCTGCGGCTCCCTGGTGGCCGCGTTCCGCACCTCGGTCGGGAGCGACACCGACGACCCTCGCTTCGTCGAGCTGGTCGGCGAGCTCTCCTTGGCCAGCGAGCGGTTCCGGCAGCTCTGGGCGCGGCACGACGTCAAGGCCCTCGCCGGTGGCACCATGCTGCTCGACCACCCGCAGGTCGGGCCGCTGACGTTGCACCGCCAGAAGTTCACGCTCAGCGACGGGAGCGGTCTGATCCTGGGCACCTACCACGCCGAACCCGGCTCGGAGAGCGCCGAGAAGCTGGCGCTCCTCGGGTCGCTCGGGTCCGACGAGGCGGCGCGCCTCAACCAGCGCTGAGGACAGCGAGATCGCGTACGGCATAGCGGTGGTGCTCGGCCTCTTCGGCGAGCACGACCTTGAGGCATCGGCGTACGTAGTAGTCGGCGTCGGGGTCGTTGCCGATCGGCTTGCGGGCGCAGAGCCGGTCGAGGTCTGCATCGGTGACCCCCGAGACGAACGCGCGCATCGTGCCCATCCGGGCGAGGCGGGGCTCCAGGATCTGCTCCAGCGACGGGTCGGCGTCGACGGTGAGTCCTGTGCCGGTCTCATCCGCCCCCGCGGGCCCATAGCCGAGCGGGTGGTAGGGCTCGTCCTCCTCGAGGACCGGGTTGCCGAGCCACTTGTCGCTGGCATAGAGCAGATGGCGCTGGGTCTCGATGAACGACCACTCGTCGTCCACCCGTTGATGGAGCAGCTCCTCCGGCAGCGCCCGGGCGCGCTCGAACGTGGCTGCCCAGGTCTCCTCGATCGCCGCCCAGGCCGCGCGGATCTCGTCGGCTGTCTTCGCCTCACGGGCCAGCACCCGGTTGGGCTCGGCCCGGTCGAGCTCGGCCTCGACGTACGCCGTCACGTCGACGTCGTTGACCACGATCCGCCCGAAGGCGCCGGCGACATAGACGTCGCGGCCGTAGCAGTCGACGATCTTCAGCCGCTCCTCGAACCAGCAGTCCCGGATCTCCAGGTCGCTGACGTCGCTCTGCCGGATCAGCGCGCCCCGGAAGAGGTCGCTGTTGACGTACGTCTTCTGCTCGGTGGGCATACAACATGGTCAGCCCACCCGGCGCACCCGTCAACGGACTTACGGGTCTAGCGGAAGGCGGGCTTCTCCTTGGCCAGGAACGCGCGTACGCCCTCCTTGAAGTCGGCGCCCGTGTAGACCTCGCGCAGCAGGTCCTCATCGCCCTCCGGCGAGGCCTCCGCCCGGGCGGCGTACGCGGCGAGCTGGCTCTTGGTGGCCCGGACCGTGACGCCGGAGAGCGGCAGGATGCCCTCGACCAGCGCGTCGACCTCGTCGGCCAGCGAGTCGGTGACGGCGGTCAGCGCGCCGGTGGCATAGGCGCGGTCCGCGCCGACCAGCCGCGCCGCGAGCAGCATCTCCCGCACGACCGGCTCACCGAAGACGGCGGCCGCGCGGTAGACGATGGAGGCCGCGAGCGCGTTGCCGAGCGTCTTCGCGATCGGGTAGCCGAAACGCGAGTGCGGCGTCGCGACCCGCAGGTCGCAGTGGGTCGCGACCGCGAGCCCGCCGCCGACACAGACGCCGTCGACCGCGGCGATGGTGACCTGCGGGAGCGCGAACAGCTTCTCGAGCAGCGCGCGGATCCAGTCCTCGTAGTCCACCGCGTCGCGGGAGAGGAAGTCGGAGATCTCGTTGCCGGCGGCGAACGCCCGGCCGCCGGTGCCGGTCAGCACCAGCACCTTCACCGACTCGTCGGTGGCCAGCTCGTCGCACAGCTCGTGCAGCGCGCCGTACATCTCCGCGGTGAAGGCGTTGTGCTTCTGCGGCCGGTTGAAGGTCACCTGTACGACGCCCGGGCGCCGCTCCACTACCAAGTCCTCGCTCACGAGAACCGAGCGTAGGGCACCCCGCGGGGTGCCCTACGCGGTGCTCATCAGATGTGCGGCTTCACCTGGTCGGTGTAGATCTTCTCCAGCGCCGCCTTCAGGCTGTCCATCTCGGTCTGGACGTCCTTGTTCTCGGTGAGGATCGAGGCCATGTGGTTGGCCATCTCCAGGTCGCCACCGGGCAGGAAGACACGGGCGTAGTCCTGCGAGCGGGTGTTGGCGAGCTGGTCGATGGCGACCTGGGCCTGCGGGGTCTTCTTCAGGATCGCGGCGGGGTCGGCAGACTTGCGGATCGGCACGTAGCCGGTCGCCTCCGAGAACTTGATCGCCTGCTCGGGCTCGGTGAGGAACTTGATGAAGGTGCCGGCCGCGAGCTGCCGCTCGGGGCTGATGTCCTTCGGGATGCCGACGCCCGAGCCGCCGGTCGGGCAGATCCGCTCGGCCTCCTCCGGCCCGGCCGGCAGCGGCGCGACGCCGACGTCGAACTTCGCCGAGGTGATCGCGTTGATCAGGTCACCGGTCGAGCCCACGGTGGCGCTGGCGACGCCCGCGGCGAAGTCCTGGATCTGGTCGACGCCGGCAACCCCGGCGACCTTGTCCTTGTAGACCCAGTCCTTGAGGAAGGAGAGCGCCTCGACCGACATGGCCGAGTTGCAGGTGATGTCGAAGGACTCCTCCTTCGACCAGCCTCCGCCCCAGCCCCACAGGTTGTTCTGCAGGGTCCAGCCGGCGTAGCCCGCCAGGGCGGGGAACTGGAAGGCGAACTTCGCGCCGCTGGTCGCGGCGAGCTCGGTCTTCCACTCGCCGAACTCCTCCCAGGTCTGCGGGCCCTGATCGGAGAGCCCGGCCTTCTTCCAGTGGTCCTTGTTGTAGTAGAAGAGCGGCGTCGAGCGTGCCCACGGGACCGCCCAGTGGGCGTCGTCGTAGAGGTAGTCGCCCAGCAGCGAGTCGACGTAGTCGTCGGTGTCGAACTCGAGCGCCTCGAAGAGCGAGTCGAGCGGGATGATCTGGTCGTTCATCTTGTAGCGGAACCACCACACGTCCGACAGGTTGATGATGTCGGGCAGGTCGCCGCCGGTCTGCGCGGTCTGGAACTTCTGCGCGATCTCCTCGTAGTCGGCCCCGGCCGTGACCAGCTTGACGGTGATGTCGGACTGGGAGGCGTTGAAGGCGTTGACGATCTCGGTGCTGACCTTGATCGAGTCACCCGGGTTGGAGGTCCAGAAGGTGATCTCCTTGGCCGGCTTCACACCACTGAAGTCGATCTGCTCGACGGCGCTGGCGCCACCGCCACCACCGCTGGTCGAAGGGCCACCGCCGCAGGCGGAGAGCGCCGCCGCGGAGATGCCCAGGGCGCTGAGGCCGAGGAAACGTCGTCGGTCCAGGATCAGACCCGAGCGATGCAGGTTGGACGAGGTGTTCATGAAGCATCCTTTCCCTGTTGTGCCAACTGTGGGCTGAGAACGTCAGCCTTTGACGCCGCCTTGGGTGAAGCCGTTGACGATGTGGCGCTGTAGGAACGCGAAGACGACGAGGATCGGCAGCAGCACCATCACGGTGCCGGCCATCAGGACCCCGAACGAGCTGGCCGCGGACTCGCTGTTCTGCAGCAGCGTCAGACCGCGTGGCAGCGTCATCATCTCGGGATCGGTGATGATGATCAGCGGCCACAGGTAGTCGTTCCACTCGTAGACCACGTTGACCAGGGCCACGGTCGCGATCGACGGCAACGACATCGGCACCACGCAGTGCCACAGCCTCCGCCAGTGGCCGGCGCCGTCGAGGTGAGCCGCCTCGATCACCTCGTAGGGCAGCTGCATGAAGGCCTGGCGCAGCAGGAACGTACCGAAGCCGGTGCCGAGGCCAGGCAGGATGAGGCCCCAGTAGGTGTTCTCGCCGCCGAGGCTGCTGATGAAGACGTAGTTGGGCAGCGCGGTGACCTGCGGCGGCACCATCATCGTGGCGAGCACGCCCCAGAAGATGTACTTCCTGCCGGGGAACTCGCAGAAGACCAGGCCGTACGCCGTCAGGATCGCCAGCAGCACCTTCAGCCCGGAGCCGACGACCGTGACGATGGTGGAGTTGAGGAAGAGCCGCCCGAAGGGGACCTTCTGCGCGGCCTCGGCGTAGTTCTCCGGCTGCCAGACCTCGGGGAAGACGACCAGGTCGGTGGTCGCTAGGTCGCCGGGGCCCTTGAAGGAGGCCAGGAACATGTAGCCGAGCGGCAGCACGACGACGAGCACGGCGAGCAGGAGCACGAGGTAGTCGCGCACGGTCAGCGGCGACAGCGATCTGAATTGCTTCGGGCTTCGCTTCAGCCGCACCCGGCGCGAGGGAGCACTCGTGCTCATCTGTAGTGGACCCGCCTCTCCACGACGATCAGCTGGACGAGCGTGATCACCACGAGGATCGCGAAGAGCACCGTGGACAGCATCGCGGAGTAGCCCGCCTGGCTCTGCTCCTTGAAGCCGGTCAGGTAGGCGTCGAAGATCAGGGTGCGGGCGCCCCGGCCGAGCTTGTCCATCGCGATCAGCAGGTCGAAGGCCTGCAGGCTGTTGAGGATCGTGGTGACCAACAGGAAGAACGTGGTCGGCGACAGCAGCGGCAGGGTCACCGTGAAGAACCGTCTCACCGGGCCGGCGCCGTCGAGATCGGCCGCCTCCAGCACGTCGCCCGGCACCGCCTGCAGGCCGGCGAGGTAGATGACCGCGGCATAGCCGAGGTTCTTCCAGACGTAGACGATGATCACCATCGTCAGCGTCCACGGAGGCGAGTTGATCCACTCCGGGCTGTTCAGGCCGATGTCGCGCAGGATCGCGGAGAGCGCGCCGATGTTGGGGTCGAAGATGTAGAGCCAGGCGAGCCCGACGCCGTAGCCGGAGAGGATGTACGGCGCGAAGACCGTCGCCTGCGCGAAGCCGGCGCCCGGCAGCTTGCGGTTCAGCGCCAGCGCGACACCCAGGCCCAGGGCGAGGGTGAGACCGACGGTCGCGACGGTGAAGATCGCCGTCGTGGTGAGCACCTTGCTCGCCTCGCCGGAGGTGAAGAAGTCGCGGTAGTTGCCCAGCCCGACCGGGGTCGCGAACTTCGAGCCCAGCGTCCAGTTGAGCGTGGAGTAGTAGATGTTCTGGAAGAGCGGTCGGTAGGTGAAGACCGCGATCAGAGCGACATTGGGCGCGACGAACGCGACAAAGATCAGCCACTCCCGTAAGCGTCTTCCCGAGAGTGCCTGACGTGGTCGCTTGGTCGTGACGGCCGTCATACCTGGCACGATCGGTGAGTCAAGCGGCTGGGCCGGACCCCGTCAAGAGTAAAACTCTCGGTCTCAAGATTTCGTTACCGGAAACTGACCGTGAACGTCATCTGTTTACCAGCTGAAGCGGAGCCCGAAGCAATCAAAGGAGCCAACGTCCGAGCAGCGTGCCGTCGTGCTCGATGAGGGACCCCAACGACACCGGTACGTCCCTGGGCGGCCCGGTCACGATCCGCCGGCCTTCGCCCGCGAGGAGCTTGGGCGTGATCGTGTGGCAGAGCTCGTCGACCACGCCGGCCTCGAGCAGCGAGCCGAGAAGGGTCGGGCCGCCCTCGCAGAGCACGTGCTGCATGCCCTCCTCGTGCAGCCGGTCGAGGAGTGCCGACAGGTCGACCTCGGAGGTGCCGGCGACGTAGACGTTCTCCTCGCCGATCTCGTCGCGCGCGGCGTCCAGGCCGGGCGCTTCGGCCACCGTGGCGAGCCGGACCGCGCCCGGCTGGCAGCCGCGGAGATCGTCGGGGATCCGGCCGCGGCGGGAGACGACGACGATCGGCGCCCCCTTGGCTTTGTACGTCTCTGCGATGGCGGTCCCGGCGCCGACCAGGACGGCGTCGGCGAGGTCGCGCAGGACGTGGAAGACGTCGACGTCGACGGCGTTGTTGACCGTGCCGGAGCGGCCGTCGGAGCCGGTCGCCGCACCGTCCAGGGAGCTGACCATGTTGGCCCGCAACCACGGCAGGCGAGGCGGGGCGTAGATGGCACGCAGGCCTTCGGGGGTCGTCGGGTCGCCGTCACCGTGCAGGAGCCTCACCCCGCAAACCTAACCGCTCAGGACACCCCGCTATCTTCATCGCATGAGTTGGTTGGTTACCGGAGGCGCGGGCTACATCGGATCGCACGTCGTGCAGGCACTGCTCGACGCGGGCATGGAGCCGGTCGTCATCGACGACCTGTCCTCGGGATTCGCGAAGTTCGTGCCCGACAACGTCACGTTCGTCGAGGCGACGCTGCTGGACAAGTCCGCGATCGAGCAGGCGATCTCCAACCACGGCGTCGAGGGAGTCATCCACCTCGCCGGCTTCAAGTACGCGGGCGTGTCGGTGCAGCGGCCGCTGCACACGTACGCACAGAACGTCACCGGCACCGCCAACCTCCTCGAGGCGATGACGGCCACCGGTGTCGACGCGCTGGTCTTCTCCTCCTCCGCCGCCACCTTCGGCACCCCCGACGTCGACCTGGTCACCGAGACCACGCCGACCAACCCGGAGAGCCCCTACGGCGAGTCGAAGCTGATCGGCGAGTGGCTGATCGCCGACGTGGCGCGCTCCGAGGGGCTCTCGCACACCAGCCTGCGCTACTTCAACGTCGTCGGGTCCGGCAGCAAGGACCTCTACGACACCAGCCCCCACAACCTCTTCCCCCTCGTCTTCGACGCGCTGGCCAAGGGCAAGACGCCGCAGATCAACGGTGACGACTACCCGACCCCCGACGGCACCTGCGTACGCGACTACGTGCACGTCGCCGACCTCGCCCACTCCCACGTCGTCGCCGCCAAGCGGCTCGCCGAGGGCAAGGACCTCGAGCCGGTCTACAACCTCGGCTCGGGCGACGGCTCCTCCGTGCGGCAGATCATGGACGCCATCCGCGAGGTCACCGGCATCGACTTCGAGCCGGTCATCAAGCCGCGTCGTCCCGGCGACCCCGCCCGCATCGTCGCCACCGGCGAGCTCGCCCGGCGCGACCTCGACTGGGAGATGCGCCACGACCTGCGCTCCATGGTCGCCACCGCCTGGGAGGCCCGCCAGGCCGCAGGCGCCGACTACCCCAGCTGACCCCTCCGTCCCGCGCGAGCGCGGGCTGTTCGTTGGTCAAGGTATGCGGCAAAACGAACACATCCCTCGCGGAACTCCGCGAGGGATGTGTGCCTTCGTCGGCATAACTTGACGAAGGAATGACGCAGATCAGGCCTTCTTGGCAGCGGTCTTCTTGGCCGGGGCCTTCTTGGCGGGGGCCGGCTTCTCGGCCGGAGCGGCCTCGGCCTTGGGTGCCTCAGCCTTGGGAGCCTCAGCCGGGGTCTCGGCGGGGGCCTCGGTCTCGGCCTTCTTGAACTTCGCGACGAAGGTCTCACCGCGGGTGGCGAGCTTGTCGTAGGTGCCGGTGGCGGAGTCGGTGGTCTCGTCGAGCTTGGCCTTGACGGTGGTCTTCAGCTTCTCGGGGAGAACGGTGTACTGCTCCTTGGCCAGGGCCGGGAGCGACTTCGGGTCGAAGCCGGTCACGGTGGACTTGGCAGCAGTCGCCTTCTCGGTCGCCTGGGTGCGGTAGGCGGTGGCCTTCTCGGTCGCCTTGGAGCGAGCGTCGGTCAGCTTGGTGGTCGCCTCGGAGCGGTAGTCGTCGACCTTCTTCTGCAGGTCGGTGGCGTAGCTCTTGACGGTCTCGTAGGCGAGGTCGGCGACGCCGGCGACGGCGTTGAGGGGCTTGGTGGTCTCAATCTTGGGCAGGGTGGGCATCTGGGTTCTCCTCGTGATGGGGTTCAGCGGTTTCATCGGCGGCCGGCGCATCGTCGGTGACACGACTGTTGAGAGCAAGGAACGAGTGATAGACGTCGAGCAGCGAGTGCTTCTGCCGCTCGGTCAGGCTCGGGTCGGCGAGCACGGCGAGCTCCACGGACCCCCCGACGTTGGAGTCGGGGCTGAGGATCCCGGCACGGACATAGACCTGCTCCGCCGAGATACGCAGCGCCTTGGCGATCTGCTGGAGGACCTCAGCCGATGGCTTGCGCAGACCGCGTTCGATCTGGCTGAGGTAGGGGTTGGACACACCTGCTTGGTCGGCGAGCTGACGCAGAGACATCTCAGCCGAGATCCTCTGTTCCTTCAGATACTCGCCGAGCGTGCCAACCGCACTCGTGACCTTGCTCTTGACCATGGCTCCAGTGTGCTAACAATTGCTAGCAAACACAAGGCCTGAGCAACCGAAGTGACACACATCACCCACTAGTTGCCTCATCAACCGGCGAAAACGCGCGAAGAAGAGGCAGCCGCGACTCGCTAGCCAGCCGCTAGCACCTCACAGAAGCGCACGGATCTCCCCCACCCGACGCCCACCGCCGAGGATCGGCGCGTCCCCGGTCGCCCGCAGTGCGTCGGCGTCGACCCCGACCAGGTCGCCGACCCCGTCCCGCAGCAGCGCGGCGGCCATCACCGCCGCCCGCGCCCGGTCACCGCCGTCGTCGGCCTTCAGCGCCCACGCGCGGCCGTCGGGAAGCGCGACGGCGTAGACCGCCTCGGCACCCAGCTTGCCGATCAGCCCGGGTACGGCCCGGTGCAGCGCCACCTCGTCGC
The DNA here is from genome assembly GCF_045207335.1 of Nocardioides sp. NBC_00850. Classification (NCBI taxonomy): domain Bacteria; kingdom Bacillati; phylum Actinomycetota; class Actinomycetes; order Propionibacteriales; family Nocardioidaceae; genus Nocardioides; species Nocardioides sp. NBC_00850. The sequence continues at coordinate 1,691,658 of NZ_CP108845.1, read as the reverse complement.
GGGTCGTGCCCGAGACGTACTCGGGGTGGGACCGGATCGCCGCGGCGACCCGCGCGGCAGGACCGTCGACCGCCGAGCCGATCGTCGAGAACGCCCGCGCCAGCCCGGTCAGCGACGCGGAGAGGGCCGGCGCCCCGCAGCCGTCGACGGTGGCGTACGCGGCCTCGCCGGTGCACGCCTCGAGCACCTCCTGGATCCCCTCCTGGAGCGGGTGCTTCGGGTCCAGATAGTCCTCCAGCGGCCAGCCTGCGGCGACGCAGGTGGCGAGCATCGCGGCGTGCTTGCCGGAGCAGTTCATCGCGAGCCGGGTCTTCGGCTCGCCGCGACGGAGCGCCTCCTCTCGCGCCTCGACACCGAACGGGTAGTCCTCGATGTTGCCGAGCGCGGACTCGTCCAGGCCGACGGTGGCGAGGATGCGGCGTACGCCTTCCTGGTGGAACGCCTCTCCCGAGTGGGAGGCGCAGGCGAGAGCGAGCAGGTCGGGCGGCAGGTCGAGGCCGAGGATCACCATCGCGAGCGCCTGGACCGGCTTGTTCGAGGAGCGCGGCAGGATCGGCGAGTCGACGTCACCGAGCGACCAGCTCACGGTTCCGTCGGCCGCCAGGGAGACGGCGGATCCGTAATGGTGTCCCTCGACGAAGTCGGAGCGGATGATCTCGGCGAAAGGCACTGGTGCTGGCATGGGGGCGAGACTATGTGAGAGTTGCCCCGTGTTCGCCGACCTCCTCACCCAAGACGCGTTCAGCGTGCTCGTGGTCAGCTTCGGCATCGGCATCGTCGTCGGGCTGACCGGCATGGGCGGTGGCGCCCTGATGACGCCGGCGCTGATCTTCCTCGGGGTGCCGCCGACGACCGCGGTCGCCAACGACCTCGTCGCCGCCTCGGTCAACAAGTCGGTCGGGGCCGCGGTGCACTGGCGCCACGGCTCGCCCAACATCAAGCTGGCGACGTACCTGATCATCGGCTCGGTGCCGTGCGCGTTCCTGGGCACCTTCGTCCACAAGCTGGCGCCGGGCAACACCGACCACTTCCTCAAGCTCGTCCTCGGCGGGGCCCTGCTGTTCGCGGCGGCGTCCTACATGTTCCGGATGTACCTGCAGCTGCGTCTGGTCACCGCCGGCAACGAGGCTCCCGAGGAAGATCCCCGCCTGAAGCCGTTGCTCACCGTCGTCATCGGCGCGCTCGGCGGTCTGCTGGTCGGTATCACCTCGGTCGGCTCCGGCTCGGTCATCATGATCGCGCTGCTGCTGGTCTACCCGACCCTCTCCGCGGTGAAGCTGGTCGGTACGGACCTGCTCCAGGCGGTGCCGCTCGTCCTGGCCGCCGCGATCGGCCAGGTGCTCAACCACGGCGTCGAGTGGGCGGTGCTGATCCCGCTCATCCTCGGCGGCACCCCCGGCACGTTCCTCGGCTCCCGGATGGCGCGCTGGGTTTCCCAGTCGGTCATCCGGCGCGGCATCGTCATCATGCTGACCCTCTCGGGCGCCAAGATGCTCGGCGCCGACGCCACCTTCCTGCTGCTCCTCGGCGGCGCGATGCTGCTCCTCGGCCCGCTCCTGTGGGGCTTCATCCGCCAGTCGCGCGGCCTGGAGGCCTTCGACAACAACGCAGCCGCCTGGCGGCTGCCGGAGCGTTCGGACAAGTAGCCCCGCCGAGTCGGCTCGTCATGACGAGCCGACTCGGCAGTCAGACCTTCAGGTAGCGGCGCAGCCCGTCGAGGTGGTCCTCGGGCTCGAAGCCGGTGGCGGTGAGCTTGTCGAGGGCCATCACCGAGTTGAGCGGTCGCGGCGCGACGCCCTCCTTGCCGGCGAAGTAGGCCTCGGTCGAGGTGGCGCCCACATCGGCCCGGTCACGCCCCGACAGCGAGAACACCTCGGCGGCGATGTCCCGCCACGAGCACGGGTTGCCGGCGTTGGTGCAGTTGTAGACCCCGTACGCAGCCCCGGACCGCAGCAGGTGAGCGGTGGCCGCGGCGAGAGTGTCAGTGAAGGTGAGCCGGCCGATCTGGTCGTCGACCACGGTGGGCGAGACGCCCTTCTCGGCGAGGGCCGCCATGGTGCGTACGAAGTTCTTGCCGTCTCCGACGACCCAGGAGGTGCGCAGGATGTAGTGACGCGAGGTGCCCGCGACCGCGATGTCGCCGGCGGCCTTGGACTGCGCGTAGACGCCGAGGGGCGAGACCGGCTCGTCCTCGGTGTGCTCGGTGGCGGTGCCGTCGAAGACGTACTCGGTCGAGTAGTGCACCAGAGTCAGCCGGTGCTCGGTCGCGACCCTGGCGAGCAGCGCCGGAGCCGTCGCGTTGGCGGCCCAGGCGGTGCGCCGGCCGTCGGCGGTCTCGGCGACGTCGACGGCGGTGTAAGCGGCGGCGTTGAGGATGAGCTGGTAGTCGGGCCACGGCCAGGCCGCGACCGCCTTCTCGTCGGAGATGTCGAGCTCGTCGAGGTCGACCGCGTCCGCGTCCGGGAAGACCGACACGAGGGCCCGGCCGAGCTGGCCGTTGGCGCCGATGATCAGCGTCTTCTTCGGCTTCATCGGGGTGATCTCGGCCAGGCGTGGGTTGGCCCTGTCCTTCTCGGAGATCTCGGCGGAGTCCAGCGGGATCGGCCAGGCGATCGCGGCGGTCTCGTCGGCGAGATTGAGCGCCGGGTAGGCGAACCCGGGACGCCAGTGGTCGTTGACCAGGTAGGAGTAGACGGTGCGGTCCTCCAGCGCCTGGTAGGAGTTGCCGACCCCGCGCGGCACGAAGACCGCGATCTCCGGGCCGATCTCGATCGAGAAGGTCGTCCCGAAGGACGACCCCTCACGCATGTCGGCCCACGCCGCGAACACCCGCCCGCACGCCACGGAGACGAACTTGTCCCACGGCTCGGTGTGGATGCCTCGGGTCGCGCCACGGGCGGCGTTGAAGGACATGTTGTTCTGCACCGGCCCGAAGTCGGGGAGCCCCAGCTCCACCATCTTCGCGCGCTGCCAGTTCTCCTTGAACCAGCCGCGGGCGTCGCCGTGCACGGGCAGGTGGGCTACCAGCAGACCCGGAATGGGCGTCTCATCGACGCGAAGCTCAGCCACCGAGAATCACTGCCCCTTCGCGGCGTACTTGGCTTCGGTCTCGTGCTTCAGCGGCGACCACCAGGCCTCGTTCTCCTGATACCAGGCGATCGTCGCGGCCAGGCCCTTGTCGAAGTCCTGGTACTTCGGCTCCCAGCCGAGCTCGTTGCGCAGCTTGCCGGACTCGATGGCGTAGCGACGGTCGTGGCCGGCGCGGTCGGTGACCCACTCGATGTCGTCCTCGGGACGCCCGAAGTGACGCAGGATCGCGCGGACGACGTCGACGTTGGACTTCTCGCCGTCGGCACCGATCAGGTACGTCTCCCCGATCCGGCCCTTCTCCAGGATCGTCCAGACCGCCGAGGAGTGGTCATCGGTGTGGATCCAGTCGCGCACGTTGAGCCCGTCGCCGTAGACGCGCGGCCGGCGCCCCTCGATCACCTCGGTGATCTGACGCGGGATGAACTTCTCGACGTGCTGCCAGGGGCCGTAGTTGTTGGAGCAGTTGGAGATCGTCGCGCGTACGCCGAAGGAGCGCACCCAGGCGCGGACGAGGTGGTCGGAGCCGGCCTTGGAGGCCGAGTAGGGCGAGGACGGCTGGTAGGGGGTGTCCTCGGTGAACCGCTTCGGGTCATCGAGGTCGAGGTCGCCGTAGACCTCGTCGGTGGAGACGTGGTGGAAACGTACGTCATGACGCCGGACCGCCTCGAGGAGCACGAAGGTGCCGACGATGTTGGTCTGGACGAACGGAGCCGGGTCGGAGAGCGAGTTGTCGTTGTGCGACTCGGCCGCGTAGTGCACCACGGCATCCGACTCCGCCACCAGCGGCTCGACCACCGCGGCGTCCGCGATGTCACCGACCACGAGCTTCACCCGATCCTCGGGGAGCCCCGCCAGCGATGCCTCCGAGGAGGCATAGGTCAGCTTGTCGAGCACCGTCACGTACGCATCGGTGTTGGCCACGAGGTGGTGCACGAAGTTGGAGCCGATGAACCCGGCCCCGCCTGTCACAAGAATCCGTCTCACCGGTTCATCGTAGGCAGAATTAACCACCCAGTGGTCGCCTCGCCTCGGTGGGTTCCCTAGAACGTGGGGTGAACATCCGTAGGATCAACAGACCATGAAGGGGATCATCCTTGCCGGAGGCACCGGCTCACGTCTGCACCCGATCACTCTCGCGATCAGCAAGCAGCTGATGCCGATCTACGACAAGCCGATGATCTACTACCCGCTGACCACGCTGATGCTGGCCGGGATCCGGGACATCCTGGTGATCACGACGCCCCACGAGGCCTCCGGCTTCCACCGGCTCCTCGGAGACGGCAGCCATCTCGGCGTCAACATCAGCTACGCCGAGCAACCCTCCCCCGACGGCCTCGCCCAGGCGTTCACGATCGGCGCCGACGTCGGCTTCCTCGATGAGTCCGAGGACGGTGTCGGCCTCGTCCTGGGCGACAACATCTTCTACGGCCCCGGCCTCGGCACCCAGCTGGCCCGCTTCAAGACGATCACCGGCGGCGCCGTCTTCGGCTACCGCGTCGCCGACCCGCGCGCCTACGGCGTCGTCGAGTTCGACGAGAACCGCAAGGCCATCTCCTTGGAGGAGAAGCCCGAGAAGCCCAAGAGCCCGTACGCCGTCCCCGGCCTCTACTTCTACGACAGCTCGGTCATCGGGCACGCCCGCAACCTCCAGCCGTCCGCGCGCGGCGAGCTCGAGATCACCGACCTCAACCGGATCTACCTCGAGGCCGGCACCCTCTCGGTCGAGGTGCTGCCGCGCGGCACCGCCTGGCTCGACACCGGCACCCTCGAGGACCTCAACGAGGCCGCCAACTTCATCCGCGCCATCGAGCACCGCCAGGGCACCAAGATCGGCGCCCCCGAAGAGGTCGCCTGGCGCCAGGGCTGGCTCTCCGACGAGGAGCTCTCCGAGCTCGCCCAGCCGCTGCTGAAGAGCGGCTACGGGAAGTACCTGCTCGGGCTGCTGGCCTAGGCCGGATCAGGCCTCGGCCGCGATCTTCTGCTCGGCGCGACCGAAGTCGTCTTCCAGGCGGACGATGTCGTCCTCGCCGGTGTAGCCACCGCGCTGGACCTCGATGATCGAGAGCGGCTCGTCGGTCTCGTTGCAGATCCGGTGGGCCTGGCCGACGGCGACGTCGACGGACTCACCCGGGCCGGCGATGGTGGTCACGCCGTCGATGATGCAGGTGGCCTTGCCGTAGATGACCACCCAGTGCTCGGAGCGGTGGGTGTGGGTCTGGTAGGAGAGGCGGCTGTTGGGCAACACCTCGATCCGCTTGACCTTGTAGCCAGGACCGATGTCGATGACGTGCCACGAACCCCAGGGGCGGGTCTCGGAGTCACCAGCCATGATGTTGCCTCATTCCTAGACACTGAACAGAAGACGCGACCATAACTGTACGCATCCGCGCACGGTTCATTGCGAACCGATGTTCACCGGTCCGTTACCCGCAGGTCGCCCACGGGAGCAGAACTCTTCTGCCGGAGGGCGTCAGTCGCGGCCGTAGATGTCGCGCGTGTAGACCTTGTCGGCGACATCGGCGAGCACCTCGGTGCGCCGGTTGGCGATGATCACGTCGGCCCGCTGCTTGAACTCGTCGAGGTCCTTGATGATCTCGGAGTGGAAGAACTCCGGCTCGTCGAGCTCGGGCTCGTAGATGACCACCTCGACGCCCTTGGCCTTGATCCGCTTCATCACGCCCTGGATCGATGACTCGCGGAAGTTGTCCGAGCCCGACTTCATGATCAGCCGGTAGACGCCGACCACCTTCGGCTCGCGCCGCAGGACGTCGGTGGCGACGAAGTCCTTGCGCGTGGTGTTGGCCTCGACGATCGCCGAGATGAGGTTCTGCGGGACGTCCTGGTAGTTGGCCTGCAGCTGCCTGGTGTCCTTGGGCAGGCAGTAGCCGCCGTAGCCGAAGCTCGGGTTGTTGTAGTGCGAGCCGATCCGGGGGTCCAGGCCGACGCCCTCGATGATCTGGGTCGTGTTGAGGCCGTGGGTGGCGGCGTAGGTGTCCAGCTCGTTGAAGTAGGCGACCCGCAGCGCCAGGTAGGTGTTGGCGAACAGCTTGATCGCCTCGGCCTCGGCGGCGCCGGTCATCAGCACGGGTACGTTCGGCTCGAGCGAGCCCTCGAGCAGCAGCTCGGCGAAGCCCTTCGCCGCCGGGGAGTCGTCGCCGACGACGATGCGGGAGGGGTGCAGGTTGTCGTGGAGCGCCTTGCCCTCACGAAGGAACTCGGGGCTGAAGAAGAGCGTCGTCTCGGGGTGCTGCTCGCGCTTGGCCGCGATGTAGCCGACCGGGATGGTCGACTTCACCACGATCGCCGCCTCCGGCGCATAGGTCACCGCGTCGGCGATCACGCTGTCGACGGTGGAGGTGTCGAAGTAGTTCGAGGCCTCGTCGTAGTTCGTCGGGGTGGCGACGATGACGTACGCGGCGTCCGCGTAGGCGTCCTCCTTGTCGAGGGTCGCACGCAGGCCGAGCTGCTTGGTGGCCAGGAAGCTGGTGATCTCGGCGTCCTCGATCGGGGTCTTGGCCGCGTTGACCAGGTCGACCCGCTCCTGGGAGATGTCCAGGACGACGACGTCGTGCTTCTGGGCGAGCAGGACGGCGAGCGACATCCCGACGTAGCCCACGCCGACAACGGTGATCTTCATGTTCGGCACTGTAAGCAGCGGTTCGAGACCGGTGACAGCGTAAAAGGCAGCGATGTTCCCGTACGGGAACATCGCGTAAAGTGTTCATCATGCCGTCGCCCTACCTGACCTCACCGGCCGCCTTCGGGTCAGCCGTGCGCTCCGCACGGCGCCGCGCCGGCCTCACCCAGAGTGACCTGGCCCACCGGGCCGGGGTGGGTCGGCGGTTCGTCGTCGACGTCGAGTCCGGCCACCCGCGCGCCGAGCTGGGCAAGGCGCTCGCGCTGCTGGAGGTCCTCGACGTCTACCTCGCGCCCACGCAGCTCTCCCCGATCGCCCCGCCCCTGGAGGACGTCGACCTCGACGCCGTCCTAGCCCGCTGTCTGACCGGCCCCTGATGCGAGAGCTGTACGCCTTCGCCGGCCGCCGCCGGATGGGCACCTTCCGCCAAGTCGGGGATCGGATCGACTTCACCTACGCCGAGACCGCCGGACCGACGCCGATCTCGCTCTCTCTCCCCCGCACCGGCCCCGCCCTGAACCCGGGAGCCGCCCGCGCCTGGCTGGACAACCTGCTCCCCGCCCGCGAGGACGTACGCCGCAGATGGGCGCGCGAGCGAGGGCTGCCCGACACCGAACCGATGACGCTGCTCGCCTCCTACGGCGACGATCTCCCCGGCGCGGTCTCGCTCTCGGCCGACCCCGACCTGCCCTGGCGCCGGGCGCCGCATCCCGTCGAGGCGCCACTGCCCGAGATCACGACCCGGCTCGCGGCGCTGCGCAACCAGCCCACCTCGTGGCTCGACCAGCGGGCCCGGCCCCGGTTCTCCCTCGGCGGCCACCAGGGGAAGTTCGCGCTGCGGCGGGCCTCGGGGAAGTGGTTCTGGCCGACGTACGAGCATCCCTCGACGCACATCCTGCGGCCGACGACATCCGAGGAGGCCTCCGCGAGGATCGCCGCCCTTCGCCGGGCCCGCTCCGGCGGGACCCCCGCCACCCGCACCGAGCTGGTCACCTTCGGCGCGCAGGCGGCGCTCGTCGCGGAGCGCTGGGACCGGCTCGGCGGCCGGCGCATCCATGCCGAGACGATCCGGCAGGCACTGGGTCTCCGGCCCGGCGAGGACACCGACCCGGGCGGCGTACGCGACCTGTTCCTACGGCTCGACATGGCGCCGCCTCCGGCAGATGACGTCGACAAGATCGGCTTCCTGCTGGCCGGAGACCGGGTCGCCGTGGCACCACGGCGCTGACACGTACAGCCGGCCATCTCACCGTGCGAGTGGTGCTGCCGGACACGGGCCGACGCGTGCGTACACTCGGATTCCTGCCCACGCGGGGATGGGACATTTCGCCGTGCCGTGGAAGCCGCCACTAGCATGGGCGCCTCAACCTGACGGAGAGGTCCTCTGGTTCCGTAATGACTGCAACACACGCCGACTACCGGCTCAGCCAGCTCGACCAGCTGGAAGCCGAGTCGATCCACATCTTCCGCGAGGCCGCGGCAGAGTTCGAGAAGCCTGTCCTGATGTTCTCGGGCGGCAAGGACAGCATCGTGATGCTGCGACTTGCGGAGAAGGCTTTCTTCCCTGCCAAGATCCCGTTCCCTGTGCTCCAGATCGACAACGGCCTCGACTTCCCCGAGGTCGCCGAGACCCGTGACCGCTGGGTCAGCCGTCTGGGCGTACGCCTGGTGATCGCGAGCATCGATGACGCCATCGCGCGCGGCATCGTCGTCGACGACGGCAAGACCTCGCGCAACCGGCTCCAGACGCCCACCCTGCTGAACGCGATCGAGGAGAACGGCTTCACCGCCGCCTTCGGTGGCGGTCGCCGCGACGAGGAGAAGGCCCGCGCCAAGGAGCGCGTCTACTCCCACCGCGACGAGTTCGGCCAGTGGGACCCCAAGATGCAGCGCCCCGAGCTGTGGTCGCTCTACAACGGGCGGCTCCACGAGGGCGAGCACATGCGGATCTTCCCGATCTCCAACTGGACCGAGCTCGACATCTGGGACTACATCGGCCGCGAAGGCATCGAGATCCCGCAGGTCTACTTCGCCCACCAGCGTCGCGTCTTCGAGCGCGACGGCATGCTGCTGACCGAGACCCCGCTCAACCCGCTGCGCGAGGGCGAGGTAGTCACCGAGCGTACGGTCCGCTACCGCACCTGCGGCGACATGACCCTGACCGGCTGCGTCGAGTCGACCGCATCCACGATCCCCGAGATCATCGAGGAGGTCGCCGCCGCCCGGGTCACCGAGCGAGGCGCGACCCGCGGTGACGACCGGTTCTCCGAGGCTGCCATGGAGGACCGCAAGAAGGAAGGTTACTTCTGATGGCCATGGACCTTCTGCGGTTCGCCACCGCCGGTTCGGTCGACGACGGCAAGTCCACCCTCATCGGGCGGCTGCTGTTCGACTCGAAGTCGATCTTCACCGACCAGCTCGAGTCGGTCGAGAAGACCTCGCAGGACAAGGGCCACGGCTACGTCGACCTGTCGCTGCTGACCGACGGACTGCGGTCCGAGCGCGAGCAGGGCATCACCATCGACGTGGCCTACCGCTACTTCGCGACGCCCAACCGCAAGTTCATCATCGCCGACACCCCGGGCCACGTGCAGTACACGCGCAACATGGTCACCGGTGCCTCCACCGCCGACCTCGGCCTGGTGCTCGTCGACGCTCGTCACGGCCTGACCGAGCAGTCCCGCCGTCACGCGGTGCTGCTCTCGCTGCTGCGAGTGCCCCACCTGGTCCTGTGCATCAACAAGATGGACCTCGTGGACTACTCCCAGGAGGTCTACAACAAGATCTCGGCCGAGTTCACCGCGTTCGCGACCAAGCTCAACATCCCGGACCTCGAGGTCATCCCGATCTCGGCGCTCCAGGGCGACAACGTGGTGACCCGCTCCACCAACATGGACTGGTACTCCGGCCCGACGCTGATCCACCACCTCGAGCACGTCCACGTCGCCTCCGACCGCGACCTGGTCGACGTGCGACTTCCGGTGCAGTACGTCATCCGGCCGAAGTCCGACGACCACCACGACTACCGCGGCTACGCGGGCCAGGTCGCCGGTGGAGTGCTCAAGCCGGGCGACGAGGTCATGGTGCTTCCCTCCGGGATGACCAGCAAGATCGCCGGGATCGACCTGTTCGACAAGGAGATCCCCGAGGCGTTCCCGCCGATGTCGGTGACCGTCCGGCTCGAGGACGACGTCGACGTGAGCCGCGGCGACATGATCTCGCGGGTCAAGAACGCCCCCGAGCCGAGCCAGGACATCGACGCGATGATCTGCTGGATGACCAACGCTCCGCTGCGTCCGCGGCAGAAGCTGGCCATCAAGCACACCTCCAACTCGGCGCGAGCGCTGGTCAAGGACATCCAGTACCGCCTGGACGTCAACAGCCTCCACCGTGACCTGGAGACCAAGGAGCTCGGCCTCAACGAGATCGGCCGCGTCCAACTGCGCACCACCAAGCCGCTGCTGTGCGACCCCTACTCGAAGAACCGCACCACCGGCTCCTTCATCCTCATCGACGAGGCGACCGGCGTCACCGTCGGCGCGGGCATGATCAACGACTGATCAGCCGAGCTACTCAGAACTGGGCGGCGCATTCCGGCAACGGGATGCGCCGCCCGTTCTCCATCTCATACCAACCTGACCAGGTGATCTTGTGCCTCAGCAGTTCTCTCCCACGCCGCGCGAGCTCGATGACATCGAGCTGATCGTCTCCGGTGCCCTTCCGGGTCCGCTGAACGCTCCCGCGTCGGCGTTGACGCTCTCCCTCCCCGCCTCGGTTGCGGAGAGCGCGGCCGCGGACGGTGCGGTGGAGATCGTCGACCCCGAGGGACTCCCGCTGGCGCGGGTCACCTGGCCCGCGGGCGAGGTGACCGGCCTGTCCTCCCCCGCCTACGGCCCCTTCCGACGTCTCTACCTCACCCCGGAGCAGACCCGGAAGGCGTACGCCGGACGGACGGTCGTCCCGGTCACCGACGCACTCACCACCGCCGAGATCGCGGAGATCGCGGCCCTCGGGCCGGTGCTGCTGCTCGCCCTGGTCGGGCACGGCACGCCGTCCCTGTCGCCCGTCGCCCTGCTGCGCGCCTCGTTGCTGGCCGCGGAGGACCTGCCCGATGCCGCCGTCGTCGCGGTGCCGCTGGCTTCGCACGACGACCCCGAGGCCGACCACGCCCTCGGCGTGGCCGTGGTGGAGGCGTACGCCGGGGGTGACCCGATCCACGCGCTCTCCTCGGGCGCCTCGACCGAGTCGGCCGACTACACCGAGGCGATCGCCGCGGTCATCGCCTCCGACCAGCCGGCGCCCGAGGACCAGGGCCTGGTCATCTTCTTCACCGGCCTGTCCGGCTCTGGCAAGTCCACCCTCGCCCGCGCCCTGATGGACAGGATCCTCGAGCAGGGCGTGCGCACGGTCACCTCGCTCGACGGCGATGTCGTGCGCCGCAACCTGTCGGCCGGGCTGACCTTCTCCAAGGAGGACCGGGAGACCAACATCCGCCGGATCGGCTGGGTGGCCGCAGAGATCTCCCGCCACGGCGGCCTCGCCGTCTGCTCCCCCATCGCCCCGTTCGACGGGACCCGCCAGGACGTACGCGGCTACGTCGACGACGCCGGCGGCGCCTTCTTCCTGGTCCACGTGGCCACGCCCCTGGAGGAGTGCGAGCGGCGTGACCGCAAGGGCCTCTACGCCAAGGCCCGGGCCGGCGAGATCCCCGAGTTCACCGGGATCTCCTCGCCCTACGAGGAGCCGGCCGACGCCGACGTACGCGTCGACACCACCGGCCGCTCGATCGAGGACGCCTTGGACGACGTCATCGAGGGCCTGCGCGAGGCCGGCTACCTCGACCTCGCCTGACGGCCGACCCGGCTCGTCCTGCACGCGGGCGAGCATGCCTAGCGCTTGAGACCGAGGAGGGCCCAGGCTTCGTCGGCGCTCATCGGTTCACGCTGAGCGACCGCGGCCGCTTCGACGGCTCGCTCGACGAGCTGGCGGTTGGCGTCGACCGGGACACCCTTGGCGAGGGTGAGTACGTCCTCCATCCCGACCCGCAGGTGCCCGCCCATGGCCAGCGAGGTGAGCATGACCGGGAGGGTCGAGCGGCCGATGCCGGTCGCCGACCACGAGGTCACCTCGTCCGGCAGCGCGGCGACGCCGGCGACCAGCGCGGCAGAGGTGCCGGGCATGCCACCGGGCACGCCCATGACGAAGTCGACGTGGACCTTGCCGCCGGCGGGCAGGCCGTACTTCCCCAGCAGCCGCTGCAGCGCGGCGACGTGCCCCAGATCGAAGAGCTCGAACTCCGGCACCACGCCGCGCTCCTGGGTGAGTTGGTAGAGCTCGGAGATGAACGGCCACGGGTTGGAGAAGACGTCGTCGCCGAAGTTGGTCGTGCCCATCGTCAGCGAGCACGAGTCCGGGCCGGCGTCGAGCACCTTCAGCCGCTTGTCCAGCGGGTCATGGACCGAGCCGCCGGTGGAGAGCTGCACGATCAGCTCGGTCTTCTCGTGGAGCGCGTCGACCGTCTCGGTCAGCCGCCCCAGGTCGAGCGTCGGCGCATGGCCGTCGTCGCGGATGTGGACGTGGATCATCCGCGCCCCCGCCTCCTCGCACTCGACGGCCGTCGCCACCAGCTCCTCCAGCGTCGTCGGCAGCTGCGGGCAGTCTTCCTTCGCGGTCTCCGCGCCGGTCGGGGCAACGGTCACAAGCAGTCCAGTCACCCGGACAATCTAGCGCCATTCAAGCGATCTGCCGCAATATCTCCATCGCATGATGGCAAAACGACGCGGGAGCCCCGGTGTCGACCAATGACACCGGGGCTCCCACGTCAGGGATCGTCAGCCGATCGGGATCGTCACCTCGGCGACGTTGCCGACCGCGGCGTGGACCTTCTTGTCCACCGGCTCCGCCTTCGGCGCGAGCGTACGCAGCGTCCACTCGCCGTCGCCGGCGAAGAACCGGAAGTGACCGGTGGCCGAGGTCGGCACCTCGGCGGTGAACTCGCCGGTGCGGTCGAGCAGCCGGACGTACGCGCCGTGGACCGGCTCGCCACCTCGGGTCACCTGACCCTGGATGACTGCTTCCTTGGCGACATCGACGCCGGCGAGCGAGAGCCCGCCCTCAGTTGCTCCGCACATGCTCAGGCCTCCCCGGGCTCGTCGCCAGTGACGACCGGGACGCCGACGAGGGAGCCGTACTCGGTCCACGAGCCGTCGTAGTTCTTCACGTTCTCCTGGCCGAGGAGCTCCTTGAGCACGAACCAGGTGTGCGAGGAGCGCTCGCCGATGCGGCAGTAGGCGATCGTGTCCTTGCTCCAGTCGACGCCGGCCTCGGAGTAGATCTCCTTGAGCTCCTCGTCGGAGCGGAAGGTGCCGTCGTCGTTGGCCGCCTTGGACCACGGGACGTTGGCCGCGGTCGGGATGTGACCGGCACGCTGGGCCTGCTCCTGCGGGAGGTGGGCCGGGGCGAGGAGGCGGCCGGCGAACTCGTCGGGCGACCGCACGTCGACCAGGTTCTTCACGCCGATGGCCTCGACGGTCTCGTCGCGGAAGGCGCGGATCGAGAGGTCCTGGTCCTGGGCGGTGTAGCTGGCCGCCTCACGGGTGACGGTCTCGTCGGTCAGCTCGCGGGAGTCGAGCTCCCACTTCTTGCGGCCGCCGTCGAGGAGCTTGACGTCCTGGTGGCCGTAGAGCTTGAAGTACCAGAAGGCGTACGCGGCGAACCAGTTGTTGTTGCCGCCATAGAGCACCACAGTGTTGTCGTTGGAGACGCCACGCTCGGAGAGCAGTGCGGAGAACTGGTCCTTGTTGACGAAGTCGCGGCGCACCTGGTCCTGCAGGTCGGTGGTCCAGTCGAGCTTGATCGCGCCCTTGATGTGGCCCTTGTCGTAGGCGGTGGTGTCTTCGTCGACCTCGATCAGCACCACCTTGGGGTCATCGAGGTGCTCCTCCACCCACTGGGCGGAGACGAGGGAGTTCTCGCGGGTCATCTAGGTACCTTTCGTTGGTGTTTCTTGCGTTCAGGGGATCAGGCGAAGCGCCTGATCAGCAGGTAGAGCTCGCAGCCGAGGCAGAACTTGAAGACGGCATTGAGCACGGCCGCGACCAGCGCGAGGCCGAGGGCGATCTGCGCCACGAGCGTGGCGCCGACCAGGAAGGCCACGAGCGCGACCAGCACGAAGGCGAGGCCAACGCCCTGGGCGAACCGGGGCGGTGCTGGGTCCTCGAGCTCGTCCGGGGCGCCGAGGCGGGGACGTACGAACTTCTTGAAGAGCCAGGCGTGTGGGGTCCGCTGAACGCCGAGACCTGCCCCGATCGCGAAGAGCACGGTCTGGATCGCCGTCACCACGAGAGCCCATGGCTGCGGGAGCAGCAGAGCCAGGAGGAGTACGACAACGGTCAGCGCCGCAGCGAACTGCGGGCCACGAGGGTCGATTCCGGTCTGTGTCGCCGTCTGGCCTGAGGTCTCGGACATAGATGTGCTCCTGCGAGAGTGGAGGGGAGGTCGTCAGGACGAGCCTGACAGGCGAAAGCGATCCCCAGGGTCGACTCGGTCGACAATCTCAGGGAATCAGCGGCAGGAACGACACAGCGCCGAGCGCACGCGGCAGTGATCCACTGCGCGGCGCTTGGTCAGCATGGTCGAGAACATGCGATGACAGTAGCGCGATGCTCGACGGCCACGAAACGAATGTCTCGTCATATGGACGAGCGTGTCAGGATTCGAGATTCACGGCAGGAATCGCACTCAGGACCTGCTCCTTGCGCGGAGCCCCCGAGGCACGTGCGATCTCGTTGCCGGCGCCGTCGATCACCAGGGTCGTCGGCGTACGCATGATGTCGAGGCGGCGCACCAGGTCGAGGTGGTGCTCGGCGTCGATCTCGACGTGCACCACGCCCGGGACGATGTCGGCGACCTCGCCCAGGATCCGCCGGGTCGCCCGGCACGGCGCGCAGAAGGCACTGGAGAACTGCACGAGGGTCGCGCGCGCACCGAGCTCGGACTCACCCAGTGCGTCGGTGACCGCGTCCCACGCGTGCGTCTCGGGCGGGTGGTCCTCGTGGGTCACGTGGAGCTCCTTCGTGCCTCGGAAGCGGCCGTCGCTGAGCATCCGGAACAGACCGAAGGCGAGGGCGACGGCTATCGCGACGACGGCGATCCAGGCTCCGGTGCTCATGGAACTATTGAACCGGCAATCCGCCCGACTCATTCCCTCGCCGCGCGACGAAGGCTCTCGTTGGCCGCTTCCAGGCGGCGTACGTCCTCCTCCAGGGCCAGCACGCGGCCGATGCCGGCGAGGTTGAGGCCGTCGGCGAGGAGGTCACGGATGCGGACGAGACGCTCGACGTCGGCGCGGGAGTAGAGCCGGGTGCCTCCCGAGGTCCGCGCAGGATCCACCAGCCCCCGCCGCTCGTAGACGCGGAGGTTCTGGATCTGCATGTCGGCCATCTCCGCAGCCACCGAGATGGCGTAGACAGCCCTGGTTCGCTCCGTCACACGATCAATTCTGGCATGAGGGCTTGAAATCATCTAGCGTCTGGGATATATGAAAGATGTATCCGCTGATATAGATCCCGTGAGGAGGGAAACCATGCTGATCCGAAGCACCGATCCGTTCCGCGAGTTCGATCGCATCACCCAGCAGCTCCTGGGCGGCGGCACCACCAACCGACCGGCCGTGATGCCCATGGATGCCTGGCGCGAGGGCGACCGGTTCGTCATCGAGTTCGACCTTCCCGGCGTCAGCCCGGACACGATCGACCTGGATGTCGAGCGCAACGTGCTCACCGTCAAGGCCGAGCGGGTCGCCAAGAACGGCGACTGGCAGATGCTCGCCAACGAGCGAGTCCGTGGCAGCTTCAGCCGTCAACTCGTGCTCGGCGACAACCTCGACCTCGACCACATCGAGGCTGCGTACGACGCCGGCGTGCTGCGCCTGGTCGTGCCGGTCGCCGAGAAGGCCAAGCCGCGCAAGATCGAGATCGCCACGAGCGCCAAGCCGGAGCCCGCCGCGATCGAGAGCTGAGGGAAGGACCTGCCCGCCCCGGCAGGCCCTTACGCAGGTGAGTCGCCGGGCGCGGGCTCCCCAGCCCCTCGCGAATCAGCCGCCGGCGAACGGCGGAAGGAACTCAACCGTCGACCCCGGTGGGACCTCGATCCCGCCGGGGTCGCCCGTACCCGCCGGGCGGTCGCCGATGAGTGCCGAGCAGACCTTGAGGACCTCGGGGAGGCGGGTGTCGGCGTGCAGCTCCGCGGCGCGGCGTACGACCTCTGCCAGCGTCAACGGGCCGTCGACCTCGAACCGGTCGGACGGAGTCCCGGCCGCCGACTTGGCCGCGGCCCAGTAGCGGACCTCTATAACATTCGTCACTTTCTCGTGGACATCCTTCCTATGTCACCGTGAGGTTTCGTTAATATGGTGCAACGATCACCTCACCGAGGCTCAATGTTGCGTTTCGGTGCTCCTCTTTCTCTGACCGAGAGGCACCCCCAATGAGCTCGCTTCTGTTGTTGACCAGTTCGCTCCAGCCTTCGGCAGATGTCCTTCCCGGGCTCTCGCTCCTCGGCCATCAGGTGAAGATCCTTCCTGCTGAAGGTAGCGCGCTTCTCGAGGCGCCCGACTCCGACCTGCTGCTGGTAGACGGCCGGCAGGACCTCGCCCAGGCCCGTGACCTGTGTCGTCTGATCCGCACGACCGGCACCGACATCCCCGTTCTGCTGATCGCCACCGAGGGTGGCCTCGCTGTCGTGGCCCACGACTGGGGCATGGACGACGTCGTGCTGCACACCTGCGGTCCGGCGGAGCTCGAGGCCCGGATCAAGCTCGCGATCGGCCGCATCTCGGCGGCCCGCGAGGCCTCCGACCCCGAGGCCCACGTCATCCGCTCCGGCGAGGTCGTCGTCGACGACGCCACCTACACCGCCAAGATCGGCGGCCGCCCGCTCGACCTGACCTTCAAGGAGTTCGAGCTCCTGAAGTTCCTCGCCCAGCACCCCGGCCGCGTCTTCTCCCGCCAGCAGCTGCTGCAGGAGGTGTGGGGCTACGACTACTTCGGCGGCACCCGCACCGTCGACGTCCACGTACGTCGCCTGCGCGCCAAGCTCGGCCCGGAGAACGAGACCCTCATCGGCACCGTCCGCAACGTCGGCTACCGCTTCGTGCTGCCGTCGAAGAACAACGAGGCTGCCGCCGACGGCGCCCGACTGACCCCGTCTCCTCGCCTGGGGGCCGACGCCTAGGCTTCACCTATGGCACTCACCGTCGAGCAGGTCCTGGCCATCGCGAAGGCGACCGAGGCGTACGACGGCGTAGCGCCGCTCGACGAGGCGACCCTCCTGACGCTGCGCAACCGTCCGGAGGACGCCACGATCTGGGGTGACGTACGCGGCTTCGGGCTGATGATCGGCACCGAGCTGTCGCTGGTGGTGCTGACCCAGCATCGCGGTGTCGGCCTGGGTCGCCAGCTGCTGCTCCGGGCGCCGGCGCTGGCACCCGGGACCACGGCCTGGTCCCACGGGGACAACCCCGCTGCCGCCCGGTTGGCCGCGACCCAGGGGTGGGAGCGCACCCGTGAGCTGTGGGTGATGCGGCGCCCGGTCGCCGGTCTGCCGCCGGCTCCGGAGACCCCCGACGGGATCGTCGTACGCGGCTTCGAGCCCGGCGACGAGGCCGAGCTGCTCCGGGTCAACGCCGCCGCGTTCGCGCACCACCCCGAGCAGGGATCGCTGGACGAGGCCGGTCTGCGCGAGCGGATGGCTGAGTCGTGGTTCGACCCGTCGGGGCTGGTCACCGCGTGGGAGGGCGACAAGCTCCTGGCGTTCCACTGGACCAAGCGCCACAGCAAGACCGAGGGCGAGGTCTACGTCGTCGGGGTCGATCCCGCCGCGCAGGGCCGAGGGCTCGGCAAGCTCGTCACCCTCCTCGGGCTGAACCACCTGGCTGCTGTCGGCGTCGAGCGGATCCATCTCTATGTCGAAGGCGACAACACCCCGGCCGTACGTCTCTACGAGGGCCTCGGTTTCACCCGTGCCGCGGCGGACACGCATGTGCAGTACACGCGCCGCTAGTGTCTTCGCGTGAAGCTGACCGAGTCTCAGAGTGACCGGGCCGTCGGGGCCATCGTCGGAACCGCGGTGGCGGATGCGCTCGGGGCTCACTACGAGTTCGACCGCCCTCGGCTCGGCGCGGACGAGAGGGCGCAGATGCTCGGCGGCGGGCTCGGCCCGTTCGCGCCCGGGGAGTGGACCGACGACACGACGATGTCGTGGTGCATCCTCGACGCCGCCGCGGGCGGTCTCGACCTGCGTACCGAGGAGGGGCTGACCGCGGTCGCCCGCAACTTCCGGACGTGGGCGGAGTCGGAGCCGAAGGACATCGGCAACCAGACCGCCCGGGTGCTCGACACCGCCGGTCCCGCGCCGACCGCCGCGCAGCTGCAACAGGTCTCTGAGAAGCTGCACGCGACGACCGGCCACACGGGAGGCAACGGCTCCCTGATGCGTACCGCCCCGGTCCCGCTCCGCTATCTCGGCGACCGCCCGGCCGTCGTCGAGGCCGCCGCCGCGGTGAGCGCTCTGACCCACTGGGACGAGCACGCCCGGTCCGGCTGCGTCCTGTGGTCCCTGGCGATCGAGCACGCGGTGATGCACGGCGAGCTCGACGCACGCTCCGGCCTCTCCCTCCTCTCCCCCGCCGAAGCCAGCTTCTGGACCGAGAAGCTCGACGAGGCCGAGACCGCGCCGCCGGCGACCTTCAACCCCAACGGCTGGGTCGTCACCGCGCTGCAAGCCGCCTGGTCCTCGATCGCCCAGACCCCCGTGCCCGAGGCCGACCCCGCGAGCCACTACGTCGATGCGCTCAACACCGCCATCCGGATCGGCAACGACACCGACACCGTCGCCGCCATCGCCGGTGGCCTCCTCGGTGCTCGCTGGGGCGCCACCGCCATCCCGGCCGAGTGGCGCGAGCTCAGCCACGGCTACCCCGGCATCACCGGCGCCGTCCTCGCCACGCTCGCCCTCGACACCGTTGCCGCGAGCCGTCCCTGACGGTCGACTCGGCAGAACTGGCGCGCCAGCTCTAGCCCAACGGGCTGGACCCGGTCAGCGGAGCGGGCGGATGTGGAGGCCGATCTCGGGATCGACGAGGACCTCCTGAGCGACCGGCATCCCGTCCACGACGAGTTGCGCGTCCACAGGTACGTTGCGCTTGACCAGCCCCAACGCGATCGGGCCGAGCTCGTGGTGGCGAGCCGACGAGCCGACGAAGCCGACCGTCTTCTCACCGAAGACCAGCTCGGAACCAGCGGCGGGCAGCCGGTTCTCGGAGCCGTCGAGGTGGAGCAGCACCAGGCGCCGCGGCGGGCGGCCGAGCGTGTGGACGCGGGCGACCGTCTCCTGGCCGCGGTAGCACCCCTTGTCGAGGTGGACCGCGTACTCCGGGCCGACGGTCTCTTCCGAACCCGGCACCCAGCCGACCTCGTTGGGGATCGTGCGCGCGTCGGTGTCCACGCCGAACCGCGGCTCACCGCGCTCGATCCGGAGAGCCTCGAACGCCCAGAACCCGCAGGCGGGGCCCGCGGCAGCGGCGTACGTCTCCAACGACTCGCGTGGGACGAACGAGTAGCCCTGCGAGGGACGCCAGACGGAAGCCTGCGACGGCTCTGCCGTCACGGTCACATCGGACCAGAACTTCATCCGCTCCAGATAGGCGACCAGGGCCTCGCCGGCACCGGGCTCGGTCCACGCCAGGAAGGAGGAGCCGTCGTCGATGCCGGAGAAGAAGTGCTCGACATGTCCCTGTGGGGACAGGATCAGGGCCGAGGTCCAGACGCCGGGCGCCAGTCCCTCGAAGGCCTGCGAGGTCAACGAGTGCAGCCAGGTCAGCCGGTCGGGACCGGCGATCCGTAGGACGTCACGGTGGGAGAGGTCGACGAATCCCTCACCGGAGGCCAACGTCCGCTGCTCCAGGTTGAACGATCCGTAGTGCGCGGCGACGGGTGCGTCAGCACCATCGCCGGCGACGGCACCGGGCAGGGACAGAAGCGGGCTGGCAGTCATCATGCTGTGCTCCTACGTGGGCTCGGAAGAACAGTCGACGCACGCCCCGAAGACGGTCAGATGAGCGACATCTACCTCGAAGGCGTACTCCTCACGCAGCCGCTCGCAGATACCGTCGGCCACTGAGGGGTCAACACTGGTGACCTTCTGACACTTCCTGCAAACGGCATGAAAATGCGGACGGCCGGAAACGGAGTGGTAGGTCGACGCCCGCTCACCCAAGTGGGCGTGGCGCACCAGTCCCAGCTCCTCGAGCACCTCGAGGTTGCGATAGACGGTGGAGAGGTTGATCGCCGAGGACGACTCGCGTACGACCGCGAGCACCTCCTCGGGGGTGGCGTGCCGCAGCCGCTCGATGGCGCCGAGGACCAGCTCGCGCTGGGGCGTGAGTCGATAGCCCTTCGCCCGAAGGGCCTCGCGCCAGTCCTCAGCCGCCTCGGTCATCGCGACTACTTCCTCCGCCTATTTCTTGGCCCGCTTGAGCCGCGCCCACAGGTGGGGCTGCAGCGCCTGGCCCATCGCGGCCATGTCGAAGGCGTAGAGAAGGTCGCCCTCGACGTTGCCGTAGAGGCGCTTGCCGGCGGTGTATTCCTTCGCGGTCTCCGTGCGGGCGACCGCGTCGGTGGTGAGGTCGAGCTTGCCGCCCTCTGCCTTGCCGTACCAGACCTCGACGATGCCGGTGTTGTGCGTCATCACCCACTCGACCTCGCCCTCGGGGCGGAAGCGCACGAAGCCGGTCTCCAGCGCCGCGTCCCGCACCTTCTCCCCCGTCTCGGGGTCGATGATCCACGAGCGCGCGAAGTAGTGGAAGAACGGTCGCCCGTCGTGGGTGAAGATCAGCTCCTGCCCGAACTCGAACTTGTCGATCGTCGGATAGTCACCGTGTCCGTTGCCCTGCCAGGTGCCGAGCATCCACGCACAGGGACCGGCATCGGGGTGAAGGTTCTCCGGAAGTTCGAAAGCCACACGCCGAGTTTAGGCCGTACGTCGGCTACGACCCGAAACGCAAGCGCTAGTGTGCTCGGCATGCAAGAACTCGTGGTGAAGGTGACCGTGGGCGCCGAGGCGCCCGAGCGTACGAACCAGGCCTTCACGGTCGCCTCGGCGGCCGCGACCGCCGGGGCGAAGGTGTCCCTCTGGCTCACCGGTGAGGCGACCTGGTTCGCGGTGCCCGGGAAGGCGGAGGAGTTCACGCTGGAGAACGCGGCGCCGCTGCAGGAGCTGATCGGTCTGGTCATCGAGTCCGGCCAGGTGACCGTGTGCAGCCAGTGCGCCTCACGCCGCGACCTGTCCGAGGACGACCTCATCGACGGCGTCACCATCAAGGGCGCGGTCGTGTTCGCCGAGGAGATCCTGCGCGACGGCGTCCAGGCACTCGTCTACTGAGACCCCTTACCAGAACTACACCAATGTAGTTCCAGGTAGCAGGCGTGTTAATCCTCTCGGAGACTCCACACACCGCCTACTTCGCCGTTAGCATTCACCCTCGTGAGCACGCAGACCCCCAGTGGCAAGTGGTGGAGCCGTGATTCGGCCGCCCAGCCGGGTGACGACGAGGACCTGACGGCGCGCGCTGCGGAGTTGGCCCGCGCCGCTGCCGCAGCCGAGTCACTTCGCATCTCAGCCGAGCAGGCGGCCGCCGAGCAGGCGGCCGAGCGGCTGGTTGCCGAGGAAGCTGCTGCCGAGCACGCCACCGCCCGCGGGAAGGCCGACGAGACCGCCAAGCTCCACGCCCAGCTCGCCGCCGACGCCCACCAGGCGCGCGAGGTCGCGGAGAAGGCAGCCGAGAAGTATGCCCTCGCCAGGGTCGAGGCCGAGAAGCTCGCCGACACCCGGGCCAAGGAGCGCGCCGAGGCCGAGGAGGCCGCGGTCGCGAGGGGCAAGGAGCTGGAGGCGGCCGAGCACCGCCTGCTCGAGGCGGCCCGTGTCGCCGAGGAGCAGGCCAGCGCACGCACCGAGGCCGAGGAGTCCGCCCGCGCCAGGGCCGAGGAGGCCGCCGCCGCCGCCGCTTCCGCCGCTGAGGCCCACACCAAGGCAGCCGAGCACGCCGAGCTGGCCCAGGCCGCCTACGCCGCGCGCAGCGTCGCGGAGGCAGCCGCCGAGGACCGCCTCGAGGAGATGGACGAGCTTCGCGACGCGCTGGCGGCAGCCGAGAAGGCTGCTCGCAAGGCCGCGGACGAGGCCCGTGCCGCCTATGAGGCACGCAGCGAGGCGGAGGCCGCCGCCGAGGCTGCCTACACCGCCCGCGCCGCGGCCGACACCCGGTCCGAGGAGCTCGCGCGGATGCGCGAGGAGGCCGACGCGGCCGCAGCCGGCCGCGCCGACGAGGCGCTGGCCGCGTTCACCGCGCGTCAGGCCGCCGAGCAGGCCGCCAACGACCGGGCGACCGAGGCCGAGAAGGCAGCCGCTGCGCGCATCACGGCCGAGGAGTCCGCGGTCGCGATGGCGACCCAGGCCGAGATTGCCGAGCAGGCCCGCAAGGAGGCCGAGGCTGCGGCCGAGGCCGCCTATGCCGCCGCCGAGGCGGCCGCGACCGCCCGTGCCGAGGCCGAGGAAGCGGCGAAGGAGGCCTTCGAGGAGCGCAAGGCCGCCGACGCCAACGCCGAGGACCACGCGATGACTCGGGCCGCGGCCGAGGCCACCGCGGCCGACCAGTACGCCGTGGCAGCCGAGGCGCTCGCCGCGCGCACCGAGGCGGAGGAGGCCGCGCTGCGCGCCTTCAAGGCCGCCGACGCCGCCAACGACGCCCGTCTCGAGGCCGAGAAGAGCGCGAAGCAGTACGCCGAGTTCGCCGCCGCCGCCGCGCACGAGGCCAACGAGAACGAGGAGCGCTACCGGCAGCTCACCGAGCTCGCCTCCCAGGCCGAACAGGCGGCTGAGTCCGCCAACCTCGCCCGGATGGCGGCCGACCAGCGCGCCTCCGAGCACGCCGATCTCGCGGTGCAGGCCCTGGAGGGCCGCCGCGCTGCCGAGCGTGCCGCGACCGAGGCCAACGAGGGTCGTCGCGCGGCGGAGTCCGCGCTGCGTACCGCCCACGAGTCGATGACCGAGCTCATCACCGGACAGGCCCGCGAGCGTGAAGAGGCCGAGCGCCGGATGACGGAGATGATGAACCGTCTCGCCGACGTCCAGGAGCAGGCCGCCGACGCCGTACGCCTTCGGGCGGAGGCCGAGGAGGTCGCCGGCCAGAAGGCGATCGACCGTCAGGCCGTCGAGGCCTCGATCCTGCACAACACCCAGCTGGTCGAGCAGGCCATCGTGGACCGGCAGATCGCCGAGCGCCGCAGCGCGCAGCTCGCCAAGCAGCTCGCCGACCTGCGTGAGGCCGTCATGCTCGCGGTCAAGGGCGGCAGCACCAACAAGCGTGCGATGCAGGCCCTCGAGCTCACCCTCGCCGCGACCCCGTCGCCGCCCGAGGCGCAGTTCCCGATCCCGGACGCTCCTGACGAGCCGCTCGTGGTCGAGCCCATCGAGCCGGTCGAGCCCGTGAAGGCCACCGCGCCCGCGCCGGTCGACTCACCGGCAGCGCCGACGGCCGGTCCTCCGACCGCGCCCGTGACGCTGCCCGAGCGGCCGACCGGCAAGAAGCAGGCCAACAAGCAGTCCGAGGACTCGCGCGCTGAGCCGGCGGACCTGCCCGACACCCCGAGCGACTCCCTCCCCCAGCGCTCGAGCGGCTGGCTGGCGGCGGTCAAGCTCGCCGAGTCCGGCAAGTTCCCCGGCGCCAAGATCCCCGGCGCCGGCAGCGCCGCGCCCGAGGCCGCCATGTCTGCCGACGACGCGGAGGGCGAGCCGGTCGGCACCAAGAGGCTCACCGTCCGCACCTTCAGGCCCGAGGACGGCTCGCTCATGACAGAGAGCACCGTCACGGTCACCGAGGAGGGTGTGCTCGACGTACGCAAGGACGAGCAGACCCACACCTACGACCTCTACGACACCCACACCGACATCACCATCAAGGGTGAGCCGGCCGCCGACGAGTGGGTCGTCGAGTTCAACACCGACGAGGCGGGTGCGGTCCAGGTCGACAAGTCGATGGTCGACCCCGAGGCGTTCCAGCGCGAAGTTCTCCGCTGGCGCCCCGACATGGCTGGCTGAGCGGCTTGCTGGGATACCCGGTTAACCGGGTATCCCTGCACTTCTCAGGCGTTGCAACACCTGAGAAGTGCAGGAAACACCTGAGAAGTCAGAGGTTGTCGCGCAGGACCTGCGCGATCTCGAGCACAGCGGCGCGTGAGGTACGCCCGGCGCCGACCACGTTCAGGAACCCATGGATCTGGTCGGCGAAGCGCCGGTGCACGACCTTCACCCCGGCCTCGTCGAGCTTGGCGGCGTACGCCTCGCCCTCATCGCGCAGCGGGTCGAACCCCGCGGTCGCGACGTACGCCGGGGCGATCCCGGTCGCCGGGATCTCGGCGTACAGCGGGGCGTGGCGCGGGTCGCGGCGGTCGATGCCCTCGGGCAGGTAGTTGTCGGTCGCCGCGGCGATGAAGTCGGCGGTCAGGTAGAAGCCCTCGCTGAGATCCTCGCGGCTGCGGGTGTTCGCCTCCGACTGCGTCACCGGGTAGATGAGCAGCTGGAACGCGCAGTCCTCACCAACGGCGAGCGCAACCCCGGCGGCCAGGTTGCCGCCGGCCGAGTCACCGCCGACACCGATCCGGGCCGGGTCCGCACCGAGCTCGGCCGCATGCTCGACCGCCCACCGGAACGCCGCGACGGAGTCGTCGTACGCCGCCGGGAACGGTGACTCCGGCGCCAGCCGGTAGTCGATCGAGAGCACCTTGACACCCGACTCGCTGGCCAGCAGCCGGCAGGGGGCGTCGTGGCTGTCGAGGTCACCGAAGATGAAGCCGCCACCGTGCAGGAAGACCAGCAGCGGCGCGTTGCCCGAGGCACCCTCCGGGACGTAGAGCCGCGCCTTGAGCCCCGCGGCCCAGAGCTCGCGGACCGACCCGATCTTCTGACGACCGCCCCCGAGCTGCGACTGCCGCAGCAGCGCCACCCGCCCCTTCGGGATCGGCAGCGTCGACGGGTCCGGCTCCCCCGACACCTTCATCAGGGCGAGCATGATCTGCGTGTCCACCGCGAGCGTCTGCCCGTCGTACGTCACCGGCTTGCCGACGAGCCGACGCTGCACGGGAGCCGGAAGGTTCAACGCCGTCGTGAAGGCGGGCCGCTTCACCGGCACCAGCAACGGATCGATCAGGGACGAGACGCGATCAAGAATCGACATGCGCCCAAAGTACCGGTTACCAGGGACATCGTGTAACAGGTAGTTCACCTGGCGACCGGGCCAAAGGCCAGAGTTCGGATCACGTCTCCCCCAAAGACACGCAGGTGAGTCACACTGGCCTCATGAGTCTCGACCCGCAGGCCCCCACCCGCTCGGCCGAGGACACCGTGAGCCTGACCGCGGTTCCTGACCAGCCGTTCGACGTCGAGCCCGAGTACATCCCTGATCACGAGGCGCTGGCCGAGGTCGAGAAGTATGAGGACCGGTTCCTCGACCGGGAGCTGTCCTGGCTGCGGTTCAACGAGCGGGTGCTGGAGATGGCGGAGGACGAGACGCTGCCGCTGCTGGAGCGCGTACGTTTCCTGGCGATCTTCACCTCCAACCTGGACGAGTTC
Source organism: Nocardioides sp. NBC_00850 (assembly GCF_045207335.1). Lineage (NCBI taxonomy): Bacteria > Bacillati > Actinomycetota > Actinomycetes > Propionibacteriales > Nocardioidaceae > Nocardioides > Nocardioides sp. NBC_00850. Next base: position 1,666,250 of record NZ_CP108845.1, on the reverse strand, counting down.
TTCATGGTCCGGGTGGCGGGCTTGAAGCGGCGGATCGCGGCGGGGGTGGCGGTCAAGGCCGCTTCCGGACTGATGCCGCGTGAGGTCCTCGAGGTGATCTGGCGTACGACCCGGGAGCTCTCCGAGCGGCATGCCGAGGTGTTCCGCGGCAAGATCAAGCCGGCGCTGCTCGAGGAGGGCATCCAGCTGCTGCACTGGGAGGACCTCACCCCCGAGGAGGTCAAGGCCTGCAAGAAGCTGTTCAAGGAGCGGGTCTACCCGGTGCTGACGCCGCTCGCGGTGGACCCGGCCCACCCGTTCCCCTACATCTCCGGCCTCTCGCTCAACCTCGCCGTCCGGCTGAGGGACCCGAAGACCAAGAAGAAGCACTTCGCCCGGGTGAAGGTCCCGCCGATCTTCAGCCGCTTCGTGCCGCTGGGCAACGACCGCTTCGTGCCGCTCGAGGAGGTCATGGGCGAGCGTCTGTCCAAGCTGTTCCCGGGCATGGAGATCCTCGAGGTCCACACCTTCCGGGTCACTCGTAACGAGGATCTCGAGGTCGAGGAGGACGACACCGAGAACCTCCTCACCGCGCTGGAGAAGGAGCTGCTCAGGCGGCGCTTCGGCCCTCCCGTACGCCTCGAGGTGCAGGAGTCGATGACCGACTCGACGCTCGACCTGCTGGTCTCCGAGCTCGGCATCTCCGACAAGGAGGTCTTCCGGCTGCCCGGTCCGCTCGACCTGCGCGGGCTGCACGGGATCGCCGACATCGACCGCGAGCAGCTGAAGTATCCGGCCTTCGTGCCGAGCACCCACCCGGCGCTCGCGCCGGTCGAGAGCGCCGCGCCGGTCGACGTCTTCAAGGCGGCCCGTCGTGGTGACGTACTCCTGCAGCATCCCTACGACTCGTTCGCGACCAGCGTGCAGCGCTTCATCGAGCAGGCCGCGGCCGATCCGCGGGTGCTGGCGATCAAGCAGACCCTCTACCGGACCTCCGGCGACTCCCCCATCATCGATGCCCTGATCGACGCCGCCGAGGCCGGCAAGCAGGTGCTGGTGCTCGTCGAGATCAAGGCACGCTTCGACGAGGTGGCCAACATCCGCTGGGCGCGCAAGCTCGAGCAGGCCGGCTGCCACGTGGTCTACGGCCTGGTCGGCCTGAAGACCCACTGCAAGCTGGCGATGGTGGTGCGCGAGGAGCCCGACGGCACGATCCGTCGCTACACCCACATCGGCACCGGCAACTACAACCCGAAGACCTCCAGGCTCTACGAGGACATGGGGCTGATCACCACCAACGAGGGGATCGGCGAGGACGTCGCCCACCTGTTCAACAACCTGTCCGGCTGGAGCCGGGAGGCGACGTACGAGCAGCTTCTGGTCGCCCCCGGCAACGTACGCAACGGCCTGATCGAGCAGATCCACGCCGAGATCGCCCACCATCTGGGGGGGCGGCCGGCGAGGATCCGGCTCAAGGCCAACTCGGTGGTCGACGAGGCCATCATCGACGCGCTCTACCTGGCCTCCCAGGCGGGCGTGCCCGTGCAGCTGCTGGTGCGCGGCATCTGTGCGCTCCGTCCGGGCGTGGAGGGGCTGAGCGAGACCATCGAGGTGCGCTCGATCCTGGGCCGGTTCCTGGAGCACTCGCGGATCTTCTGGTTCGAGAACGGCACCGCCGACGACGGGGACGGCCCGAGCGCCTGGATCGGCTCGGCCGACATGATGCACCGCAACCTCGACCGACGGGTGGAGGCCCTCGTACGTCTCCCCACCCCCGAGCTCGTGGCCGAGGTCGGCGCACTGTTCGATCTGGCATTCGAACCGACCACGGATGCCTGGCTCCTCGGGCCCGACGGGACCTGGACCCGAAACCACGCTCCCAACCATCTCCAGGCGATGTTGATCACACGCCAGCGCCAGCGCAGGCGCGCCGCGGCGGGCTGAACACGCCCCTGGCTTTCGTCGTGTCAAGCGGACTCGCCTAACATGAGCCCGCAGGTCTGCCTCATCCAGCCAGGAGCCCCCCGTGCGTTTCCGAATCCGCCCGGTCGACACGTCGTTCTACGACCTGTTCACCGAGTCCGCCAACCACCTCGTCGGTGGTGTCTCGCTGCTCGCCGAGATGCTCAGCGACACAGCCGATCGCGAGGACGTCGCGCGACGGATGCGCGACGCGGAGCACGCCGCTGACGAGTCCACCCACGAGATCGTCAAGAAGGTCAACTCGACCTTCGTCACGCCGTTCGACCGCGAGGACATCTACGCCCTCGGCTCCGGTCTCGACGACGTCATGGACTCGATGGACGAGGTCGTCGACCAGATCTTCGTCTACGGCGTCAACATCCTGCCCCCGGAGCTCTCCGACCAGGTCACCGTGCTCCAGCGCTGCGCCGAGCTGACCGCGGCGGCGATGCCCAAGCTGCGCTCGATGAAGGAGCTCTCCGAGTACTGGATCGAGATCAACCGTCTCGAGAACCAGGGCGACAAGAACCACCGTCGCATCCTCGCCAAGCTCTTCTCCGGTGAGTACGACGCGATGGAGGTCCTCAAGCTGAAGGACATCGTCGAGTCCCTCGAGGACGCGATCGACGGCTTCGAGAAGGTCGCGAACACCGTCGAGCAGATCGCCGTCAAGGAATCCTGACACCGTGGAACTTGCCATCGTCATCGCGGTGGTCGTCGTCGCCCTGGTCTTCGACTACACCAACGGCTTCCACGACGCCGCCAACGCCATCGCGACCTCCGTCTCCACGCGCGCGCTCACGCCGCGCATCGCCCTCCTGCTCGCGGCGGTGATGAACTTCGTCGGCGCGTTCCTGGGCCAGAAGGTCGCCCACACCGTCTCCGACACGATCACGCCACCATCAGGGGCACATGGTCTGACCGTGGTGATGGCCGGCCTGCTCGGCGCGATCGCCTGGAACATGATCACCTGGTACTTCGGTCTTCCCTCGTCCTCGTCGCACGCGCTCATCGGTGGTCTGGCCGGTTCGGCGATCGCCGCCGGCGCGTTCGTCAACTGGATGACGGTGCTGGAGAAGGTCGTCATCCCGATGTTCATCTCGCCAGTGGTCGCCTTCGGCCTCGGGTTCGGCGTGATGCTCGCGATCATGTGGCTCTTCCGCCGCGCCAACCAGCACAAGGCCCAGAAGGGCTTCCGGATCGCCCAGACGATCTCGGCCGCCGCGATGGCTCTCGGTCACGGCCTCCAGGACGCCCAGAAGACGATGGGCGTCATCTTCCTCGCCCTGGTCACCGGTGGCTTCCTCACAGCCGATGACGACCTCCCGTTCTGGGTGATCGCCGCGGCCGCGACCGCCATCTCCCTCGGCACCATGTCCGGCGGCTGGCGCATCATGCGCACCCTCGGCCGCCGGATCATCCACCTGGACCCGTCCCGCGGCTTCGCCGCCGAGTCGGTCGCCGCCTCGGTGCTCTACTCCACGGCGTACATCTGGGAGGCCCCGATCTCGACCACCCACACGATCACCTCGGCGATCATGGGTGTCGGCGCGACCAAGCGGTTCTCCGCGGTCCGCTGGGGTATCGCGAAATCCATCGTCGCCGCGTGGGTATTCACCTTCCCGGCAGCCGGCACCGCCGCAGCCCTGATCTACCTGCTCTGCCACTTCGTCTTCCAGCTGCCCTGATCCTGGTCGACGAGAAACCGCCCTGCACCGTGTCGGTGCAGGGCGGTTTCGCATGTGGCGCGTGCTCCGGCTCAGCCGAAGCGGCCGGAGATGTACGCCTCGGTGTCCGGGTTGTCCGGCTTGGTGAACATCTGCTTGGTGGGGTTGAACTCCACCAGGTGGCCCGGCTGGCCGGCTGCCTTCAGGTTGAAGAAGCCGGTGTCGTCGGAGACACGGGCGGCCTGCTGCATGTTGTGGGTGACGATCACGATCGTGTAGTCGGACTTCAGCTCGTGGATGAGGTCCTCGATCGCGGCGGTCGAGATCGGGTCGAGAGCCGAGCACGGCTCGTCCATGAGCAGCACCTCCGGCTGGACCGCGATCGCCCGGGCGATGCAGAGACGCTGCTGCTGGCCACCGGACAGGCCCATGCCGGGCTTGCCGAGACGGTCCTTGACCTCGTTCCACAGGTTGGCGCCGCGCAGCGCGCCCTCCACGATCGAGTCCGCCTCGGACTTCTTGATCCGCTTGGAGTTGAGCTTGTTGCCGGCGAGCACGTTGTCGTAGATCGACATCGTCGGGAACGGGTTGGGCCGCTGGAAGACCATGCCGACCTTGCGGCGTACGGCCACCGGGTCGACGTTCGGCCCGTAGATGTCCTCGCCGGCGATCGAGATCTTGCCCTCGACGTACGCGCCGGGGATGACCTCGTGCATCCGGTTCAGGGTGCGAAGGAAGGTCGACTTGCCACAGCCGGAGGGCCCGATGAAGGCGGTCACCGACTTCGGCTTGATGGACATGGAGACGTCCTCGACGGCCTTGAAGTCGCCGTAGAAGATGCTGGCGTCCTTGACTTGAATGGACATGTGTTTCTCCTAGCGCCCGGTCTTGGGGGCGAAGATCGTGCCGACGATACGGGCGATGAGGTTGAGAACCATGACGAGGATGAAGAGCACCAGTGCTCCACCCCAGGCGTACTCGACGCCCTTCGCCGTGGCCTCGGACAGCTGGGTGTAGATGAAGACCGGCACGGTCATCATCGGGCTGTCATCGAAGGCGTTGGTGTTCAGGTTCGGGTTGAACCCGGAGGCGACCAGCAGCGGCGCGGTCTCGCCGATCACGCGCGAGATCGCGAGCACGACGCCGGTGATGATGCCGCCGATGGCGGTCGGGAGCACCATCCGGGTGATGGTGCGCCACTTCGGCACGCCGAGGGCGTACGCAGCCTCGCGCAGGTCGTCGGGGACCAGCTTGAGCATCTCCTCGGTCGAGCGGACGACGGTCGGGATCATCAGCAGCGAGAGCGCGACCCCACCGCCGAAGCCGAAGCGCGTGCCCGGCCCGACGATCAGGGTGAAGAGCGCGAACGCGAACAGGCCCGCGACGATCGACGGGATGCCGGTCATGACGTCGACCAGGAAGGTGATCGCCTTGGCGAGACGGTTGCCCTTGCCGTACTCGATCAGGTAGATCGCGGTCATGATGCCGATCGGGATCGAGATCAGCGCGGCGATGCCGGTGACGATCAGGGTGCCCATCAGCGCGTGGTAGAGGCCGCCCTGCTCGTCGCCGGTGACCGAGCGCATCGAGAAGGTGAGGAACTCCGGGCTGATGACCGCGGCACCGCGGGCGATGACCATGTAGACCAGCCAGATCAGCGGGATGACCGCTACGGCGAAGGCCGTCCACACGAGCCCGGTGACGAGCTTGTCGGTGGCCGAGCGCCGGTTCTCCACCAGCAGAGCCCACAGCGGGTAGCCGATCAGGAACCCGAGCAGGCCGATGACGGCCGCCCCGACGATGCTGACGCCGAGGACCAGCGCCAGGCCGCCGAGGGCGACGGCTGCGACGCCGACCAGCCACTGGGCACCTCGCGGGAGCGTGGCGTGGGAGAGCTTGGTCTCCTCGTTGGAGACGTCGATGCGATGTCCTGAGCCTGTCGAAGGGTTGCTCACTTGGCCCTCCCTCGGGCGACGATCCAGCGGGCGAGTGCGTTGACCAGGAAGGTGAAGGCGAACAGCACGAGGCCGGTCGCGATCAGCACGGAGAGCCGGTCGGGCGTGCTCTCCTTGTAGCCCTGGGCGATGTGGGCCGCGATCGTCTGCGGGTTGTTGGTGCCGATGATGAACAGCGAGATCAAGACCTTCGGCGAGGCGATCATCGCGATCGCCATGGTCTCACCTAGGGCCCGGCCGAGGCCGAGCATGACCGCGGAGACCATGCCGGAGCGGGCGTAGGGGAAGACCGCGTAGCGGATCATCTCCCAGCGGGTCGCGCCGAGCGCGAGAGCCGCCTCCTCGTGCAGCCGCGGCGTCTGCGCGAAGACCTCGCGGCAGATCGAGGTGATGATCGGCAGGATCATCACGGCCAGCACGATCGAGGCGGTGAACAGCGTACGACCGTTGCCCGAGGGCTGGCCGTCGAAGAACGGCAGCCAGGCGAGGTTCTCGGAGAGCCAGGCGTGGGCCGGCACCAGGTAGGGGCCGAGCGCCACCGCACCCCACAGGCCGAAGACGACCGACGGGACCGCGGCGAGCAGGTCGATGACGTACGCGACCGGGGTCGCGATACGCCGCGGGGCGTAGTGGCTGATGAAGAGCGCGATCGCCACGCTGAAGGGGACCGCGACGATCAGTGCCAGGACGGCGGCGTACATGGTGGCGTACAGCAGCGGCACGACCAGGCCCAGGAACGAGCCCTGGCCGGCGTAGTTCTGCTCGTCCACGTTGAAGCCCGGGATGCCCTCGATGCCCAGGAAGATGAAGACGGCTGCCAGCGCCACCAGAATGAGAGTGGCAGCGGTGACGGCGAGGCCACGGAAGACGACATCACCCACCGAGCCACGGCCGGAGGAGAGCTCCGGCTTCGGATCAACGCCAGGGTCGGCGCCGGGGTCAGCGGCGACAGTCACAAGGCATTCCTCGACTTTCTTGTTTCGGTTCTCAAGACAGCCGTACGGGCGGCGGCCGCAGCCACCGCCCGAACGGCGATCAGATCAGACGTACCGGCACTTACTTGATGCCGCCGACCAGGTCGAGAGCCTTGTCGGCGGTCTCACGGTCGAGCGGTGCGGAGCCGGCCTCCTCGGCGGCGACCTTCTGGCCCTCCTCGGAGAGGATGTACTCCAGGAAGCCCTTCACGTTGGCCGCGTCCTCGGCGTTCTCGTAGGTCGGGCAGGCCAGCAGGTAGGAGACCAGCACGACCGGGTAGACGCCGGCCTCGGTGGTCGTGCGGGCGACCTCGACGGCCATGTCGTTGTCGCTGGTGCCGACCGGCTTCGAGGCGGCCAGGATCTTGGCAGCGGCCTCGGCGGTCGGCTCGACGAAGTCCTCGCCGACCTTGACCTTGACAGTGGCCAGGTCGTTCTCGCGCGCCGCCGACTCGTCCATGAAGCCGATGTAGCCGGCACCCTGCATGGCGGTCACGACACCGGAGGTGCCGTCGCCGCCCTCGCCGCCCTTGATGGAGGCGGGCCACTCACCGTCGGGCTCCTCGGTCCAGCCACCGGCCTTCGAGAGGTAGTCGGTGAAGTTCTCCTGGGTGCCCGAGTCGTCCGAGCGGTGAACCGGGGTGATCGCGGTGTCCGGAAGCTTGGCGTCCGGGTTGGTCGCGGCGATCGCCGGGTCGTTCCACTTGGTGATCTTGCCGGAGAAGATGCTGGCAAGCGTCTTGGCGTCGAGGTTGAGCTCGTCGACACCCTCGACGTTGAAGACGACGGCGATCGGCGAGACGTAGCCCGGGACCTGGATCGGGTCGGCGCCGCACTGCTCCTTGGCCTTGCTCAGCTCGCCCTCGTCGTCGTTGAGAGCGGAGTCGGTGCCGGCGAAGAGGTAACCGCCGGTGATGAAGCCCTCACGACCCGAGCCGGAGCCCACGGGCTCGTAGACGACGCTGAGGTCGGGGTTGGCGTCCTGGATGCCGGCGACCCATGCCGCCTGGCCCTTTTCCTGCGAGGAGGCTCCGCCACCCTTGATGGTGCCCGAGAGGGTGCCTTCCCCGTCGCTGCCGCTGTTCTGCTCGTTGGCAGCGCCGCAGGCGCTGATCGCAAGAGCAAGGGCCGCAGCCGTGATGCCCGGGACGAGTGCCCGGCGCAGCGAGGTGGTGTTCACGCAAGTCTCCTGATTGATGATGCAGTCGATTCGGAGTTGTCGCGATGACCGTAAGGAGCCGAGGTGGACGGGAAACTCGGTGAAGGTGAACACAGGCTGAACGAGGAATTCAAAGTCGGTGGCAAATCAGTGTCAGTTCCGGGCACAGGAGATGAACAGGCAGGCCTCAAGCCTCTGTTAGACCTGAAATGCCTCAACAGCACGCACTTCACCTGCGCGCACGTGCAGCACCATCAGCTCGCCCTTCGCCAGCTTCGGGTCACGCATCCCCAGCCCCTCGAAGACCCACGGCAGCACCGGTCGGTGCGTGCAGATCACCGTCGGAACGGCCAGGTCACGCAGGGTGTCCGCAATCAGGGCCGACACGCTACCTTCCTCCGCACCCTCCTCGCTCAGCAGTCTCATCTGCTCGGACGCGATGCCGGCGAGCCCGGCGTAGGGCGCGACGGACTGCGTGCAGCGAACGCTCGGCGAGGTGATCACCCGGCGGATGTCGTAGGCCATCAGCAGGCCGGCCAGAGTGACCGCCTGGGTCCGGCCGGTGTCGTCGAGCGGCCGCTCCTGGTCTGCACCCGACCAGGCCGAACGGCCGACGGACGAGGCGTGACGGAGGACCACGAGGGGCGTGGTGGGGTCGCGTACGTCCTCGGCCTGCTGCAGCGTCGCCCGATCGTGCGGGTAGGTGAGCCGCTGGCGCGCCTCGTCCACCGGCAGCCACTCGACGTCATCGATCTCGTCGTTGATCAGGTAGCCCTCGACGTCGTCGTCGGTGCCGGCAGCGGTGCGGCCGACCCAGTAGTGGACCACCTTCTGCCCCGCCTCGACGGGATAGCGCTGCTGCTGGAGCGGGCGACCGAGCGCGACCCGCAGGCCGGTCTCCTCACGCACCTCCCTGATCGCGGCCACCGGGACCGTCTCGCCGGGGTCGACCTTCCCCTTGGGAAAGGACCAGTCGTCGTACTTGGGTCTGTGGACCAGCGCCACCTCCGACAGGTCGTCGTGCTCGCGAAAAACCACTACGCCGGCGGCCGGGATCTCGGGCATGCGCACAGGGTATGTCGTGAAGGCGGCTGATTCGTCTAAGGTTCCTCGCAATGCTCCGCACCCCCCAGCTTCTCGGCCGCCCCAGGACGTGGGCAGACCGATCATCCCGAGTCGTACGCGCCCACCCCTTGTTGACCATCGCGGTGGGCGTCGTCGTCGTTGCGCTCGTCATCTTCCTCGCCCGCGCATGGGCGACCCGCGGGGGCGACCTCGACGAGGCGCTACGCCTGGCCCCCGCCGAGGCGACCCGGGTCTCCTTCACCGACTGGACGGGAATCCGCGAGAGCGTCGGTGCCGATCTCGATGCCGACTCCACACCGGAGGAGGTCCACGAGATGATCGACGAGGCCTATACGAAGGACCTCACCTCGACCTCGGTGCTCCCCGACGCCTCCGGCCTGCTGCAGCAGCACTTCGGCTGGTCGCCTGCGACCCTCGACTGGGAGCTCTACACCCAGTCGACCGAGGGAGCGCTCATGGTCGGGCACCTCGAGGACATGGATGCCGACCACCTCGTCGAGCAGCTCACCTCGATGGGGTTCACCGCTCCCGAGGACGATCCCGCGGACGGTGGTGTCTGGGACGGCACCCTGGTCCCGTTCTCCAGCTTCACGGACTCCGGGATCGACTCGACGATCAGCCCGCAGCTCACCTACATCGCCTTCCTGCCCGAGGATGACCTCATCCTCGCCTCGGACGGCAGGCGATATCTGAGCGACCAGGTCGAGAGCCTCGGCGACGGCGACCTGCACGAGCCGATGACGGACGCCGCCGACCGGATCGGCGACCCTCTCTCCGCGTTCGTGTACGACGGCGACTTCACCTGCACCGAGATCGGGCTGGGCGGTGCCTCGGCCGCCGACCAGGACCAGGCAGACGGCCTCGTCGACGCCGCCGGAGACATCAACCCGATCGCGGGCTTCGCCATAGCAGCCGAGTCGAGCGGAGACGTACGTGTCGCGATGTCGTTCGAGAACGACGACCAGGCGCGTACGAACGCCGATACGCGGGCCAAGCTCGCCGTCGGCCCGGCGCCCGGCCAGGGCGGCACGTTCGACGAGCGGTTCGAGCTCGGAAAGGTCGCGGCCAAGGACGAGGTCGTCACCATGCAGCTGCGGCCGAAGGACGGCGCAGCCGTGCTCTCCGACCTGGCGAACGGGCCGCTGCTCTTCGCGACCTGCTGACGCCTTTAGGGGATGATCCCGAGGATGCGGTCGATCTCCTCTTGGGAGAGGTGATCCTCGGACTCGCTGGCGGCGACGATGAGATTGGTCGTGAGCTCGACCTCGAGGAGCAGCTCGGGATCTTCCAGCGTCACATCGAACTGATCAGCCACGCTCGCCGCCTCCTCACGTCACGCTCAAAAAGCTCGTCTTCACATCATCGCCCAGTCTCGGTGGATCTGCGCGCTGATCCACCAAGAACCATCAAAAGTTGTCACATCAAGCGTGACACAGAAGCCTGAGAGGGCTCCAATCAGACCACGAGGCCCCAGCCGAACGGCTGGGGCCTCGTTGCAGATGATCATTGTCGGCAGGTGCCGAACCCGAGATCGCCTTAGCTACTCATAGAGCCTTGTTTCAGAGAGGGCGAACGTTCTCCGCCTGCGGGCCCTTCGGGCCCTGGGTGACGTCGAACTCGACCTTCTGGTTCTCGTCCAGCGACTTGTAGCCGTTGGTCTGGATCGCAGAGTAGTGAACGAAGACGTCGTCGCCGCCGTCCTCCTGCGCAATGAAGCCGAAACCCTTCTCGGCGTTGAACCACTTAACGGTGCCCTGAGCCATCTGCTCGTTACTCCTTAGTCGGGGCGAGAGGCCACCAGGTTCGGTAGCCCCGCATCAGGGGCGGGTGACACGTCGCTCCGACCTGTGTTCCCGGACCGGGGTCCGGGCGGGCACAGAGCAGAAACGCCGTTGGATCACAAACTCCGCAGGCGTCAGACCTTCTGGAACTTGCACCTGTTGCGGGAGTGACACTAGCAACTCACGCGCCTGTGCGAACCCCCCTTGACCGATCGTTTTACGCGCGAAGCGGTGAAGGTTGCGCAACAGAGCCGTGAAACGACCGCTCAGCGGGACGTACGACCACGGGTTCCGAGGCAGCCTCCAGCCCACGAGAGTCCAGCCGACTCCGCCCGCCGCCGCAATACTTGGCTAGCCACATGATTGCTGTTATGGTGAATATGTGGCTGGCCACATTATTCGCCAGAGCAACGCGACCCGAAGTGGAGTGTTCATGAAAGCGATCATTTTCGATGAGTTCGGCGGTCCGGATGTGCTGCACGAGGCGGACGTCGAAGTCCCGCAGCCCGGCCCCGGCCAGGTCCGAGTACGCGTCAAGGCCGCCGGGCTGAACGCGCTGGACGGCAAGAAGCGCGCCGGCATGCTCGAGGCCGTGTTCCCGACGGCGTTCCCCGCCATCCCCGGCGCCGAGGTCGCAGGTGTCGTCGACGCGCTCGGTGAGGGCGTGAGCGACGTACAGGTCGGCGACGAGGTGCTCGGCTGGGCGGACACCGGCTCGTACGCCGAGTACGCCCTGGCCACCGCCGTGGCCCCCAAGCCCGCAGACCTCTCCTGGCAGGTCGCGGCCGCGCTGCCGGTCGCCAGCGAGACCGCCGAACGGGTCCTGGACGAGCTGGGGGTGGCCGCCGGGGAGACCGTGCTGATGCACGGCGCCTCCGGAGCGGTCGGCACCGTGGCCGTCCAGCTCGCGACCGCCCGCGGTGCCCGCGTGATCGCCACGGCCGGCGCCTCGAACCAGGACTACCTCACCTCGCTTGGCGCGACCCCGACCACCTACGGCGAGGGCCTGGTCGAGCGGGTGCGGGCCCTGGCTCCCGACGGCGTGGACGCGGTCTTCGACCTGGCCGGCAAGGGCGCCCTGCCCGACTCCATCACCCTGCGCGGCGGCACCGAGCGCATCGTCACCATCGCCGACTTCAGTGCGGGCGAGCTGGGCGTCGCCTTCTCCCCCGGCGGCGGGGACCACCCCGTCGAGCGGCTGACCGCCGTGGCGCAGCACGCCGCGGCCGGAACGCTGACCACCACCGTGACGGCGTACCCGCTCGCCAAGGCGGCCGACGCCCAGCAGGCCAGCGACGCCGGACACGTACGCGGCAAGCTCGTCCTCACCGTCGACTGAGCGCTCCACCCCAACCCACCTGTTGCGGTGGCCATTCGGGCCACCGCGTTCACCGAAAGTGACTTTCATGTTGGAATCCCTGTGGGCCCCGATCACCTTCGGCGGCACCTCTCTGCCACACCGTCTGGTCATGGCCCCCATGACCCGTGACCGCTCCACCCCGGAGGGCGTGCCGACGGAGCTGAATGCCGAGTACTACGCACAGCGCGCCTCCAAGGCGCTGATCATCACCGAGGGCACCCAGCCCTCCGCCGATGGCCAGGGCTACCTGCTCACCCCTGGTATCTACAACGACGCGCAGATCGCCGGGTGGCGCAAGGTCACCGATGCGGTGCACGCGGCAGGCAGCCGGGTGTTCATCCAGCTGATGCACGTCGGCCGGATCTCCCACCCCGACAACACTCCCCACCACCACCAGCCCGTCGCCCCCTCGGCGATCCGCCCAGCCGGCGTGATGTTCACCGCCTCCGGCCCTCAGGAGATGCCGGAGCCCCGTGCGCTCTCGACGCAGGAGGTCGCCGAGACCGTCGAGGACTTCCGGCGCGCGGCTGCTGCAGCGGTTGCGGCGGGCGCGGACGGCGTGGAGATCCACGGCGCCAACGGCTACCTGATCCACCAGTTTCTCTCCGGCAACGCCAACCAGCGCACAGACCACTACGGCGGCTCGGTCGAGGCCCGTATCCGCTTCGCCGTGGAGGTTGTCGCCGCGGTGGCCGACGAGATCGGCCCCGAGCGCACCGGCATCCGTATCTCGCCCGGAAACCCGTACAACGACATCGTCGATTCCGACACCCACGAGCTGTACCCGGCCCTTGTCGAGGCGCTGCGCCCGATGGGCCTGGCCTATCTGCACCTGATGCATGTGGGCGACGAGCAGCTGCTCGACACGCTCCGCGCGCAGTGGCGCGGCACTCTGATCCTCAACCGGCCAGGCGCCGACATCCCCACTCGCGCCAAGGACGTCGACAACGGCACGGCCGACCTGGTCTCCGTCGGTGCACTGGCGCTTGCCAACCCCGATCTGGTCGAGCGGCTGCGCGTCGGGGCAGAGTTGAACACTCCCGACCCGGCGACCTTCTACGGTGGCGGAGCGGTCGGTTACACCGACTACCCCACCCACACCGGCTGAAGAAGCGGAGACCATGCCCGAGATTCCCACCACTGCCGCAGGCGGGCCGATGAGCTACGCGATCTTCCAGCTCGCCCGCGCCCACCGCGCCTACGCCGGCGCCCTGCTGCGCAAGATGGACCTGCACCCCGGCCAGGAGCTGCTCCTGATGCAGCTGCTGGACCGCGAGGGCCAGACCCAGTCCGAGCTTCTCGAGAGCGTCGGCCTCGACCACTCCACCGTCTCCAAGTCCCTGCGCCGCATGCAGGAAGCGGGCCTGCTGGTCCGCGAGCCGGCCGAGCACGATCGGCGGGTGATGGTCGTCCATCTCACGGACAAGGGCCGCGCCATGCGGGAACCCATCGCCGCCCTGTGGCAGAGCCTGGAGGGAGCCTCGGCAGGCACTCTGACCGAGGAGCAGGCAGCGGCGTTCGTCGAGACTGCCGGCGCGATCACCGACTCGATCAGCGGCCGTCCGCTGCCGCAAGAAGAGTCCGGCTGACCCTCATCACACGGCCGAGCCCCGAGTCGCATATGCGGCTCGGGGCTCGAGCCCGCTGTAGGCCGTGTCGGTCTCGAACCGACGACCCATGGATTAAAAGTCCACTGCTCTACCAACTGAGCTAACGGCCCGCCGGGAGTCTACCGGAGCAGCGGCCGTGTCCTATTCGTGGTCACCCAGCCGGGTCGCGGACCTTCCGCGCTCGCTGATGATCCGGGCGCATCGCTCGGCGGCCGCCTCGCCCGTCAACGCGTGCTCGAGCAGGAGCTGCGTCCAGCGCTCGTAGCGGGCGACCTCGACCGGATCGGCGATCTCGAGGTCTCCTGCACTGGTCTCGAGGGTGACGATCCGGTCGCGCTGGTCCCAGCCGTGCTGGACCAGAACGGGGAAGCTCTCGAAGGGGACGATCCCGATGGTCGCCTGTGTGGTGGTCGCCAGGTTGGCGATGTGCTCGATCTGGGCACGCATGATGTCGGGCGAGCCCACCAGGTGATGGAGGGCGGCCTCGCCGACCAGGATGGTGATCGTCCGGCCGGGCTCGTAGAGGATCGCCGAGCGACGGAGCCTGGCCGCGATCACGTGGGAGACCTCTCCGGCAAGGGCATCCCGGTCGCGCGAACCACCCGCCAGCGCCAAGAGGGCACGCGCGTAGTCGGGGGTCTGCAACAGCTCGGGGACACTGTGCGGCTGGTAGCTGGTCAGGACCTTGGTGGCCACCTCGGTCGCTGCGTACGCATCTTGATGCTGCTCCGCACCACCGCCGGTCGGATGAGCGTCGCGGAACGCGGCGTGCTCCTGGTCGGCGCGGGCGCGCAGCGCGAGCAGCATCTCCCGGTCCGCACCCACCGCGGCCGCCCAGGCACGGACCTCGGCCTCGGAGACCGACTGCCGGCCGGACTCGATCTTCGACACCTTCGGCTGGGACCAGCCCGAGCCCAGGGCATCCGCCAGACCGGCTCCAGTCAGGCAGGCGGCACGACGGGCATCCCGGAGCGCCTCGGTCAGTGCTTCACGGGCTCGACGGTTGGGGCGGGGCACGGCGAAAGCCTCCTTCGACGGCTTCGACAGGTTCGGCGAACCACCATCGTGCCCGATGGGCATACGTCACGTCCAGATGCACATCATGATTGGCAAGATCGAAATATTATGCTCTACTGAGTCCGGGGTCGACGTCGACAGGAAGGCAGAGCCGCGATGAGCATCCGACGAACCCACCCCGGACGACCACGCCTCGTCCCCTCGAACACGGCAGCCCCACCGCGCGAGCAGGTGCTTCACGCCGCGGCGCAGCTGTTCGTGACCAAAGGCTTCGCGGCGACCTCCACACGGGAGATCGCCGACAAGGTCGGGATCAGGCAGGCGTCGCTCTACTACCACTTCACGGGCAAGGACGAGATCCTCGCCGAGCTCCTGGAGCGGTCCGTCCGACCCACCGTCGATCGGGTCGACCAGATCGAGCAGCTGACCGCGTCCGCGGGCCCCGAGGCCGCGCTCTACCTGCTGGCCCTCGTCGACATCCACACGCTCGCCGAGGCGCCGGACAACATCGGGGTGCTGGCCACTCATCCCGATGTGACCAGCAGCGAGGCATTCGATGCATTTCGCAGCATTCGCGCCGAGCTCGCCGACGCCTACGGGCGGATCGCCACTCGGGCCGCGACGCGCGGCGTCGCAACAGCGGCCGATCCGGGCCACCTCGGTGAGATGCTCATGCATCTGGTCGAGGTCACCACCACCCTCCGCGGCAGCGGTGCGCCGATCGACGACGCAACCGCCGCCGTCATCGCCTCGACCTGCCTGCGCGCCTGCGGGATCCCCGACAGTCGCATCACCCCGGCAGCCTCGTCAGCGTCGACCCTGATGGGCGGGCTGACAACGAGCCGCTCCGGCGACTAGTGCCCTCGATGCCGCACATCATCACTCCCGCACGGCCTCGCCGTAGGCACCCACGAAGCGCTCGAGCAGCTCGAGGAACTTCTCGGACTCGTCTCCGAGAGCAGCCAGCCCGTCCGCGTAGGCGCCCAGCGCCCGCGCCGAGGCCGCCTCGTAGACGGCGAGCCCCTCCTCGGTCGGCTCGACCAGTCGCGCCGAGCGCCCCGGCTCGGCGAACCTCCGCAGATGGCCGGCCGAGAGCGCGGCGTTCACCTGCCTGTTCACGGTCGACTGCTCGAGGTTGAGGCCGTCGGCGATCTCCCGGAGCGTACGCGGCCGGCCATCGGAGAGGAACCAGAGCAGACGGCCGTCGGCGTGGTTGAGCGCGCTTCGATCCTCGGCGAGACGGCGGTGGACCTCGAGTCGCCCAACCAAGGAGGCCAGGCGGCGGTCGGTGGACAGATCCGGGCTGATCGGCCTGAAGAGAGGGTCTTCGGAGGACGGCTTTGTGGACGGCATCACATCTCCGGGCATTGTCGCGTGAACCTCATGATGTGTAGCATACATACGTCAATATGTAGATTACACATCAGAGGTGTGCCTTGAGTTCCTCCCCGTCCCCCACCCGCGAGCCGACCACGCGCTCGACAGGTGGCGCCGTGGCCGTCGTCATGGTGCTCTGCTTCGGCAGCCTCTGCGCCGCGCTGATGCAGTCACTGGTCATCCCGATCCAGAGCGAGCTCCCCAAGCTGCTCTCCACCACGGCCAGCACCGCCTCCTGGGTGGTGACCGCCACGCTGCTCGGTGCCGGGGTGACGATGCCCGTCACCGGCCGCCTCGCCGACCTCTACGGCAAGAAGCCGGTCCTGGTGATCTCGGGGATCGTGCTGGTGGTCGGCTCCGTCATCGTGGCACTCTCCGACGCCGTCGGTCCGGTCCTGGTCGGCCGCGTGCTCCAGGGCATGGCGATGGGCTACATCCCGGTCGCGATCAGCCTCGTACGCGAGGTCGCGCCCGAGCACCTGCGCAACACCGCGGTCGCCGGCGTCAGCGCCACCCTCGGGGTCGGCGGCGCGCTCGGCCTGCCGCTGGCCGCCTGGATCGCCCAGGACTTCGACTGGCACACCCTCTTCTGGGTCTCCGCCGGCCTGGCCCTCGCGGTCACCGTGCTGACCGCGGCCGTCGTCCCGCACGTACGCGACGCCCACCCCGGCCGCCTCGACATCGTCGGCGCGCTCGGGCTCGCGGCCGGGCTCGTCGGCGTACTTGTCGGCGTCTCCAAGGGCAACGACTGGGGCTGGGGTGAGCCGAAGACTCTCGGCATGATCGTCGGTGGCGTCGTGATCCTGCTGCTCTGGGGCTGGTACGAGCTGCGCCACGACGACCCGCTCGTCGACCTGCGCACCACCGCGCGCAAGCCCGTGCTGTTCACCAACATCGCGGCCGTCCTCATCGGCTTCGGCATGATGGCCCAGTCGATCGTGGTCCCGCAGCTCCTCCAGATGCCCGAGACCACCGGCTACGGCCTGGGCCAGACCATCTTCCAGGCCGGCATGTGGATGGCGCCGGCCGGTCTGATGATGATGCTCTTCACCCCGGTCTCCTCGCGCCTGCTGACCCGCCTCGGCGGACGCGGCACGATGGCGATCGGCGCGGTCGTCCTGGCCGCGGGCTACGTCGTCGCGGTGTTCCTGATGGATG
This sequence comes from Nocardioides sp. NBC_00850, assembly GCF_045207335.1. Lineage (NCBI taxonomy): Bacteria > Bacillati > Actinomycetota > Actinomycetes > Propionibacteriales > Nocardioidaceae > Nocardioides > Nocardioides sp. NBC_00850. Next base: position 1,649,165 of record NZ_CP108845.1, on the reverse strand, counting down.
CCCCGTGGCAGCTCATGCTCGCCTCCTGCATCGCCTCGGCAGGCGTCGGGATCGGGTACGCCGCGATGCCCACGCTCATCCTCAGCAACGTCCCGGCCGCCGAGGCCGCCGCGAGCGTCGGCCTGAACAGCCTGATGCGCTCGATGGGCACCACGGTGGCGGGCGCGGTCATGGCCATCGTGCTGACCAGCCGGACCACCATCCTCGCCCCGGGCACACCCGAGATCCCGACCGCAGGCGCGTTCCAGCTCTGCTTCGTGATCGGGGCGCTGGCGGCCGGTGTCGGTGCGCTGATCGTGCTCCTCATCCCCAGGCCGCGGCGGGAGGCGGCCGACGACACCGCGGACGACGCGGTGCTCGCCGGATCGCGCTGACCGGCAACGCCGCGCCGATACGACAGCGGGCCCGACCAGCTCAGAGCTGGTCGGGCCCGCTGCGTACGAACGAATCTTCGTTCAGTGGGTCCCGGTGATGCGGTCGAGCGTGCCCGGGGTGTAGGGCGAGTTGGCCTCCAGGTAGTTGGCGAAGGCGTCGATGTCGAGGCCGCCGTAGTAGGGGTCGGTGCCCTTGGTGAAGGCCGCGAAGGCGTCGCCGCCGCCCTGCAGGAAGTTGTTGGTCACGACCCGGTAGGAGGCGGCCTTGTCGATCGGCTGGCCGTTGAGCGTGACCGAACCGTCGACGGGACCCGAGGGGCTGATCTGGTAGGAGAAGCCCTCCGAGACCTGCAGGATCTTGTGGGACGCGGCGTTGGCTCCGGTGACCTGCTGGGTGAGCAGGTCGTAGATGTCTTGGCCGGTCATGGTCAGCGAGACGAGGTAGTTGTTGAACGGCTGGACCGTGAACGCCTCGTCGTAGGTGACCTCACCCACGGCCTCCCCGTAGGGCGAGTTGGTCGCGGTCAGGTCGGCACGGATGCCACCCGGGTTCATGAACGCGATCACCGGCGTCTGCCCGTTGACGACCGTCGACTGGTCGGCGAGCTGGGCGTCGGCGATGAGGTCACCGAGGGCGCTCTCGCCGGAGGCGTTGGTGGTGCGGGTGACGTCACCGGAGATCGAACCGAGCACCCGGGAGGCGATCGGGGTGACCAGCTCCTTGTAGGTGTTGATCAGCGTGGTCTGCTCGGGGGCCTTGGCCACGTCACGGGTGACGAGCAGGTTCGAGCCCTTGACCGACGAGCGGACGATGTCGCGCGACTTGAGGTTGTACTTCAGGTTGGTCTCGGTGTAGAGCCGACCGAAGGACGATGCCGAGGTGATCAGGCGGGACTTGCCCTCGGGGTCCGGTACGTCGCAGACGTAGGGGTTGTGGGTGTGGCCGGTGACCACCATGTCGATCTCGGGGTCGAGGTTCTGCGCGATCGGCACGATCGGCGAGCCGGCGACGAGCTCGCCGCCGCCCTCGCAGGTGTAGTCGTACCTGGCGTTGACGTCGTAGACCGTGCCGGTGGCGGGGTCGGTCCACTTCTCCCTCGGCAGGTTGGCACCCTCGTGGATCAGGGTGACGATCGCCTTGACGCCCTTCTTCTTCAGCTTGGGCACGAGCGCGTTGGCGGTCTCGACCTCGTCCTTGAAGGTGAGGCCCTTGACCCCCTCGGCGGTGACGATGTCGGGAGTGCCCTCCAGGGTCATGCCGATGAAGCCGATCTTGACGCCGTCGATCTCCTTGATCGCGTAAGACGGCAGGATCGTCTTGCCGCTCGCGTCCTCGATCACGTTGGAGGCGAGGATGTCGAAGTCGGCGCCCGCGTACTCGTGGGCGGCGCAGGAGTTCTGGTTGTCCTCGCCGTCGCCGTCGTCGATGCAGCCGCCGTCGGCGATGCGCTGCAGTTCCTTATAGCCCTCGTCGAACTCGTGGTTGCCGACCGCGGTCACGTCCAGACCGAGCTTGTTGAGCGCCTCGATGGACGGCTCGTCGTGGAAGGCGGCCGAGAGCAGTGGCGAGGCGCCGATCAGGTCACCCGCGGCGACGGTCAGAGAACGGTCGTGGCCCTTGCGCGCCTCGGCCAGGTGGGAGGCGAGGTATTCCACGCCACCCACGTTGACGGTGTCATCGACCGGCTTGCCGGTGGCTGGGTCGATGTGGTGGCCGGTGACCAGTCGCCCGCTCGAACCCGACGGCGCCTCGAGATTGCCGTGGAAGTCGTTGAACGAGAGCAGCTGGACATCGACCAGGTTCTTCCCTGGCTTGGCTGAGGCAGAGTTCGCGAGCGGAGTGGCAACTGCGGCGGCCGCTAGGGCGACGACGGCAACGGCCACAGCGGGGCGAAGAGTTCGAGTGAAACGAGGCATTGCTGTGCTCCCCATCTGAGTGATCAACGAGGGGAACAATGCCCCTTCGGGTTCTGATTGTGAAGAGGTAACAGGATTACCGCCGCCGAATCGTCATCAACCGTTAATCAACGGCAAATTTTCGCTTCGGGCTCCGCTTCAGCCAAAAAATTCGGTAACGCTGACCGTTCCACCCGCATCCTCGAACTCGCCGCGGACCGCCTCCCGCAGCTTCGCGTCGGAGAGATAGTCGGCAGCCACCCCGGCGAGGCCGTAGGCCGCGTCGACGAGCACCTCGTCGGCGTACGGCGTGACCGCGGCAGCGGCGAACTCGCGGCTGTGCAGCGACACGTCGGGCTCGGCGATCTTGACCATCGCGTGCAGGCCGGGGACCCGGAAGGAGACGTTGCCGAAGTCGGTGGATCCGGCGAGCAGGTCAGGGACGACGCCGGGCGCGAGGACGGTGTGGTTGCGCTCCTGGTAGCGGCGGTTCCAGGCCTGCGCCAGCCCGCTGTTGTTGCGGATCGGCAGGTAGACCGGCGACGTGTCCCAGCTGAACTCGACACCGCAGCCAGTCATCAGCGCCGCGCCCATCGCCATCTCCTCGAGCCGCTGGGAGAGGATCTTGAGCGTCTCCGGGTAGGCGGAGCGTACGTAGAACTCGATCGAGGCGTGCTCCGGGATCACGTTGGGACGCAGGCCGCCGTCGGTGATGATCGCGTGCACCCGGTCGGTCGGCGGCATCTGCTGCCGGTTGAGCGCGACGCCGGTGTAGAGCAGGTTGGCCGCGTCCAGGGCGTTGCGCCCCATGAACGGCTGGATCGAGGCGTGCGCCGGCACCCCCACGTACGTCACCTTCAGCTGCCTCCGGCCCAGGAAGACCGGCTCGGAGCTGTCGTAGGTGAACGGGTGGACCATGATCGCCGCGTCGACGCCGTCGAAGGCGCCCTTCTGCGCCATCAGCTCCTTGCCGCCACCGCCCTCCTCGGCCGGGGTGCCGAGCCAGATCACGCGGCCGCCGAGGCGGTCGATCACGCTCGCGATGGCCAGGAACGCGCCCACGCCGACCGTGGCGATCAGGTTGTGGCCGCAGCCGTGGCCGATGCCGGGGAGCGCGTCGTACTCGGAGAGCACGGCGATCGTCGGGCCGTCCTTGGCGCCGCCCGCCGAGGCGTAGAGGGCGGTCGGGAGGCCGTAGGCGCCACGGGCCACCTCGATGCCGTGAGCCTCGACGAACTCGGCCAGCCCGGCCGAGCTCCGGTGCTCCTCGAAGCCGGTCTCCGGGTGCTCGGCGAGGTCGTGGGAGACCGCTACCAGCTCGGGGCCCAGGTCCACGAGCTTGTCGCGGATCGCGTCCAGGATCCCCCTCGGCGCACCCGCCGAGGTCGACTCGGCGGCCTTCGTGATGAGCGCCTTGGCGTCTGTTTCGTCGCGGAGCTGGTTGACCAGGAACGGGTTCGGCTGCTGCGGCTGGCTCATGTCGCCCGAGGCTATCGGTGATGTGTCATCGATCGCTGGGGGCCCAGCCGTCGGCGACGATGCGTGCCTCGTCGGCGGGTCGGGAGGAGTCGAACGACGTACGCCGACCCTCGCTGACCACGATGCCGTCGACGTAGATCCCGCGACCCTGGGAGGACGAGTCGGTCTCGTAGGTCCACCGCACCGTGGTCGTGCCGTCCGGGAGCTCGGCGCGGCCGCACAGCCATCGCCGGCCGCCGTATCCGTTGACCGCCTCGCTGGTCTCCCAGCTCCAGTCACCACCCTCGAGCGTCCAGAGCAGCGGGCTGAAGGTGGTGCCGTCGGTGGAGTACTGCAGGCGGCCGAAGTCGAAGCGCGGCTCGGTGTCGAAGTAGTAGTCGAAGCGGAGCCTCGCGCCGTCGGTGGCCGCGAGCGGCACGTCGAGCGTCGCCTTCTTCGCGTTCGTGCGACCCGAGAACCACGACGTACGTCCCGTCGCCGGGCGGACCGCCGAGGCCATGCCGAGCGCGTCTGAGACGGCGCGTCGGGAGGGGTTGTTGCTGCCCCAGTCACGGCTGGGGTGGACGCGGTTGGTCATCAGCACGACGAGCTGGTGGCCGATCGGGTCCATCACGATGCTGGTGCCGGTGTAGCCGGTGTGGCCGAAGGAGACCGGGGACCAGATCGGGCCGTGGTACCAGGTCGTGGCGAGCTCCCAGCCGAGGCCGCGGCTGCTGCCGGGGAACCGGGCACCGGTGTAGTCGCGCAGCGAGAGCCTGACCGTCTCCTCCGCCAGGATCCTGGTGCCGTTGTAGACGCCGCCGTTGAGGTACATCTGGCCGAACCTGGCCATGTCGGCCGCGGTCGAGAAGACGCCCGCGTGGCCGGCGACGCCACCGAGCGCCCAGGCGTTCTCGTCGTGCACCTCGCCACGGATCATCGGGCGGCCGGCCCACGGCTGGTACTCGGTGGCGGCGACGCGGTCGAGGTGGTCGGCGGGCGGGTTGTACATGGTGTCGCGCATCCCGAGCGGCTCGGTGATGTGGTCGCGGACGTAGACATCGAGCTTCTTCCCCGAGAGCCGCTCGACCAGGAGCCCGAGGGTGATCAGGTTGATGTCGGAGTAGCGATATATCTGCTCGGGCGCGTGCGTCGGCGTCGTGTCCATGATCGCCGTGACCCGCTCCTCGTAGGTGTCGTAGCCCGCCCACAGCGACGGCGACGGGCCGGCGAGCAGACCGGAGACGTGGGTGAGGAGGTGGCGTACGAGGATCGCGTCCTTGCCGTGCGGCGCGAACTCGGGCAGGTAGGTGACCACCGGCGCCTCGAGGTCGAGGCTGCTCTGCTCCATCAGCTGGAGGATCGCGGTCGTGGTGAAGAGCTTCGACATCGAGGCGATGTCCCACATCGTGTCCAGCCCGGCCGCGACCTGCTGCTCGGCCGGGAGCTCGACGACGGTGGTGCCGTCGAGGCCGTATCGGAGCGCCTTGCCCACGCTCTCGTGGGCGACGACGACGCCGTCCTTGACCGCGATCGCGGTGGCCCCTGCGTACAGGGGGTGGGCGGGGTTCTCCGTCGTCGGCTCGAGGAACCGGGTCAGCTCGGTGCGGATCCTCGCGATCTGCGCCGGATCGAGGCCGACCTGGCGGGCATGGCCGGGACGCAGGACGGTGCGCGGGGTGAAGGTCAGCTCGTCCGGCGTGATCGTCGGTGGCTGGCCGGCCAGCGATGCGAGCGACCTGGTTGCCTTGGTCGGGTCCTCCGGGGTCGAGGCCACCGCGGCGCCGCCGAGAAGAGTCATCGCGACTCCGCTCAGGGTGCCGCCGAGAAGCGTGCGCCGAGAGGTCATGAGCATGTCCGGAGACGGTGTCATACCCCGATACTGCCGCTCCGGCGCGAGCTTCGTGCGTGAAAAGAAATTTTCTTTCACGGCGCCGGTCTCAGGTCCGGTATCAGAGCGTCGGCCAGTGCTCCGCCCACGGCTTCGTCTGCTCCAGCTGAGCAGCGACCTGCAGCAGCAGACCGTCGTCGCCGAGCTGACCGGAGAGCTGGATGCCCAGCGGCAGTCCGGTGGCGGTCCGGTAGGTCGGCACCGAGATCGCCGGGCGTCCGGTGATGTTGGCGAGCTGGGTGTAGGGCACCCAGCCGAGGTTCTCGGCGACCAGCTGGTCGATCATCCCGGTCGCGCGCATGACCCGCCCGCCGTGCACCTTGTGCAGCACCCGTGCCGCGGTCTGGAGCGCCTTGGGCGTGGTCAACTGCCCGACCTTCAGCGGCGGCTTCGCCAACGTCGGAGTCAGCAGCAGGTCGTACGTCTCGTGGAACGCGCTGAGGCGGCGTACGTGGTTGCGGCGGTTGATGTGCGCGAGCTCGACGGCGACCACTCCCCCGGCCCGGCCGAGCTCGGCCACGGCCAGGGTGTCGGCCTCGAAGTCGGCGTTCTTGGCTCCGACGCGGAGCTTGGCCTCGGCGACCTCGGCAGCGGCGGAGGCGAACCAGATGGTGAGGAAGTCGCGGCCGAGCTCGGCGGCGTCGTAGGGCGCCTCGACCTCCTCGACGTCGTGGCCGAGCACCTCGAGGGCCTTGGCCGCATCCTCAACGGCCGCGATCGCCTCCGGGTCGGGCGCGGTGATCGAGGACGTCGAGGTGAACCCGATCCGGAGCTTGCGCGGCGCGGCCGCGATGGCCTCGGAGAAGGCCGCGCCGGGGTGCGGCGCGTGGATCATCGCCATCGGCTGGTCACCGATGAGCGCGTCGTAGAGCCCGGCCGCGTCGCGGACCGTGCGGGTCACCACGCCCTGGACGACGAAGCCGTTGGAGGCATCCAGGCTCTGCGGGCCCAGCGGCAGCAGTCCGCGGGTGGTCTTGAGACCGACCAAGCCGTTGCAGGCAGCCGGGATCCGGATGGACCCGCCGCCGTCGTTGGCGCCTGCGGCCGGGACGATCCCGGCGCCCACCGCGGCCCCGGAGCCACCCGAGGAGCCGCCGGGCGTGTGGTCGGTGTTCCACGGGTTGCGCGCGGCGCCGAACAGCTCCGGCTCGGTGATCCCCTTCGACCCGAACTCCGGGGTGTTCGTCTTGCCGAAGATCACCAGGCCCGCGTCCAGGGCACTCTGGGTGAAGTAGGAGTGCTCCTCGGCGACGTCGTCGACGAGCGACCGCGAGCCGTAGGTCGTCGGGTGCCCCTGATACTCCTGAGCCAGGTCCTTCACCAGGAACGGCACCCCGGCGAACGGCCCGCTCGGGCCGTCGCCGGAGACCTGGGCGTCGGCCTCGGGGATGTCCGCGACGATCGCGTTGATCCGCGGATTCACCGCCGCCGCCCGCTCCCGCGCCGCGGCCAGGACCTCGGCCGCGGTCACCTCCTTGGCAGCGACCAGCTGCGCCAGCCCGGTGGCGTCGTACGTCAGATACTCATCGACCCGCATGAGCGCAGGTTAGCGGCCAGACCGGCGTCGCGGGCCGATGTGAGTCGGTCGATCCTGATTTCGCCCCGGGGCTATGTTTCCGGGCATGGCCATCATCGACGGCGAAGCCGCACCCACGTCGGACAAGACCGCGGATGAGACGGCGATCGAGGCCCTGGTGGCCGCGTTCTTCTCGGCCTTCACCTCAGGACCGGACGCGGCCTCACGCCTGGACGATCTTCGCCGGATCATGCTTCCCGGCGCGACCGTGGTGCGCACGTGCGGCCTGCCGGTCGAGGTCTACGACGTCGACTCCTTCATCGCCCCGCGCCTCGCGCTCCTGACCAGTGGCGAGATCAGCGAGTTCGAGGAGTGGCCGGAGCCCGGTCGCACCGACGTCTTCGGCGACATCGCCCACTGGTGGGGCGCCTACGGGAAGCGCTGGCGCGCAGACGGCGAGATCCACACCGGCAGGGGCATGAAGACGATGTCGTTCGTACGCACCGACGACGGCTGGCGGATCAGCTCGGCTGCCTGGGACGACGAGCGTCAGGGTTGATGAGGGCCGGTCAGTTGAAGATCTCCCGGTAGTCACCCTCGACCCGGTCGCGCTTCCACAGGTCGATGCCGGTGGAAGCGGCGTACTCGTCGATCCTAGCCAGCTCCTCGGTGGTGAACTCCGGACCGGAGAGCGCGCCGATGCAGTCGGTGACCTGCTCGGGGCGGGAGGCGCCGATGACGACCGAGGTCATCCGCGGATCGCGCAGCGCCCAGGCGAGCGCCATCTGAGCGAGCGTCTGGCCACGGTCGACGGCGAGTGCGTTGAGCGACTCGATGCCGGCGAGCGTCTCGGGCGTGAGTGCCTCGGGGGTCAGGAAGCGGGCCTTGGCGGCGCGCGAGTCCTCCGGGATCCCGCCACTGCCGAGGTACTTGTTCGTCAGCAGACCCTGCGCCAGCGGCGAGAAGGAGATCGCACCGGCCCCGACCTCGTCGAGCGTGTCCAGCAGGCCGTCGGTCTCGAGCCAGCGGTTGAGGATCGAGTAGGAAGGCTGGTGGATCAGCAGCGGCGTACCGAGGTCGCGCAGGATCGCCGCCGCCTCACGGGTCAGCGCCGAGGAGTAGGAGCTGAGCCCGACGTAGAGCGCCTTCCCGGACCGCACGATCTGGTCGAGGGCGCCCATCGTCTCCTCCAGCGGCGTGCTGGGGTCGGGACGGTGGTGGTAGTAGATGTCGACGTAGTCGAGCCCCATCCGCTTCAGCGACTGGTCGAGGCTGGAGATCAGGTACTTCCGCGAGCCGCCGATCTTGCCGTACGGCCCCGGCCACATGTCCCAGCCGGCCTTGGTCGAGATCACCAGCTCGTCGCGCAGGTTGGCGAAGTCGCCGCGCAGGTGGCGCCCGAAGTTCTCCTCGGCGGACCCGTAGGGCGGGCCGTAGTTGTTGGCCAGGTCGAAGTGGGTGATGCCCGCGTCGAAGGCCGTACGCAGGATCGCCCGCTGCCGCTCGAACGCCAGGTCGTCACCGAAGTTGTGCCACAGCCCCAGGCTGACCGCCGGCAGATCCAGGCCACTGTTGCCGGTCCGCCGATACTGCATCGCGTCGTAGCGCGACTCCGAAGGAACGTACGTCATGCGCCGGTCCCCTTTCCGGCGCGCAGCGCCACCTTGATCATCGGCCACTGCAGCGGCAGCCGCGCGACCGTACCGGCGAAGAACCCGGCCGACTTGGGGGTCCGCTTCCGGTTCGCCCGCTTCCCCGCATCGACGCTCATCTGCACGTTGGCAGGAAACACACCCGCCAGCAGCGCGGCACTCGCGAGCCCCGCGATCCGACGGGTCTTCGGGTGCAGCAGCCCCAGCCCGCAGACGATCTCCGCGACCCCGGAGACCTCGACCACCTTGCGCGCATCCGGCAGCGCCGACGGCACGATCGGCTCGAAGACCTGCGGCCTCACCAGGTGCAGGGTCCCCGACCCGAGGAACAATGCGGCCAACCCGGCCAGCGGCAGATCGAGCCGCGAAGAAGATTCAGTGCTCACAGGACGACTCTGTCACGCTCGCCCCAACGTGGGAGTCGGGAGTCACTCAGTGACCCTTCGACAGGCTCAGGACACCGCCTCAGGACTCCCGGGTCGGCCTGCTGGATCGCCGTTGCGGAGATTTCTTACGAAGCTCGTGATGTCTTGGTGGAGCCTCGGGTGCGCACCCTCCAGCGGGTCCTCTTTCCCGACCACATCCGCGATGTCCGCGAGGCATTCGGCCACGATGGAGTCGGCACGACGTACGCCCCACTTCGTGATCTCGGCGACCAGATCACCCGTCGTGAGACCGGCGTGGCGGTAGGCCCCGTTGACGGCGAGAGCCATCTTCCCGTCGATGTCGGCGATGTGGGTCTGGGGTACGACGTCGTAGGCGGGCGCTAGGCGGGGCTCGTTGTCGAGTGGATGGAGGATGCCAAGGTTCTTGGCGTGCATGTCGAGGTTGCCGACGGCGACCGCGAGCACGGCCATCTGCGCGAGGGTCACCATGTCAGCCGACTGCGTGGTCCGCTGGAGCGTGTCGGCGACACGACGCAGGCTCACCAGACCGCCGTACTCCTGGTACTTCTGATCCCCCGAGGCTCCCAGCGCCTGACTGAAGTCCTCTTGGTGGATCCGACCGGCGGCCGAGCGGTCGAAGCGCTCGATGACCAGAGTCGGCAGACCGTCGAAGTCGTCGATCCAGGCGTCGTGACGGGCCAGCCCGAGCGCTCGCGAGATCCGAGCGCCGTACTCCTCGTCGAAGATCACGCTCGGACGCCGATCCAGCCGCGGCTTGAGGATGTGGGTCGTCGGATGACCGCCCAGTGCCTGCGCCCAACCACCGTCCTGACGAACCAGAACGACCTTCGGCTGCACGCCCGCGAGAGACGACTTCCCGAGCAACGGCTCGTTGGCCAGCGGAGCACCGACCGGATCCTCGAGCAGTTGCCGGATTCCGACATCGCCGACGGGTTGAAGCGAAGGCGTCTTCGGTTCCGTCGGGTCATCGAGATCCCAGATCTGGAGCGCTCCCGCGACATCACGACCATAGCGAGCGAGGAAACCCAAGGTGTCCCCGCGACGCAGCCCCGCCTGACTCAGCATGTAGCCGTACTGGTCGCCCTCGGGCAGCAGCTCAGCGAACCAGTTGCGGCGCCGCGAGGCCTGATGTTTGCGTGACACGGCGACGAGCGGAACCGCCACCGAGAGCACGGAGCTGTTCGCGCCGAAACGATCGACTCCGTCACTGCTCGGGACGAAGTCGTACGTCGCAGGCTGGCCGGTCAGCTCGCCGATGACCGTGCCGTAGAGCTCAACGGCGAGACGCATCGCGCTCGTCCTCCCAGGTGGCGGTCAGCTCGACTCCGGTTGCGCGCATCATGTCGAGCAGGCGGCGTACGTAGATCGTCGACTTGCCCGATTCGACGTCACTGACCGTGCTCTGCGGCACGCCGACCGCATCCGCCAGCTCCGTCTGCGTCATCCCGCTAGCCAACCTTGCCTGCTGAACCGCCAGCCCGAAGTCGGCCGGTGCCCGCAATCGCGCACGACTCATCTCGCTCGCTCCTTCCATCGCGATTTCACGATGAACCCAGAGTATCGCGAAATCGCGATAGCACCACGGTATCGTGATTTCCCGATACCCGCACGACGGCACCCGCAATCGATCCGTACCGTGAACCACCGTGACCAACTCGAAGATCGCAGCCACCTGGTGACTGCGATCTTCGAGTTAGAGGCTGATCAGGCGCCGGCAGCCTCCCGCTCCTCGAGCTTCGTGAGGCAGATGTCGACGATCATGTCCTCCTGGCCGCCCACCAGACCCCGGCGGCCGCACTCCATGAGGATGTCGCGGGTGTCGACGCCGTAGCGGGCGCTCGCGTTCTCTGCGTGGCGGAGGAAGGACGAGTAGACGCCGGCGTAGCCCATGGTGAGGGTCTCGCGGTCGACGCGTACGGGGCGGTCCTGGAGCGGGCGGACGATGTCGTCGGCGGCGTCCTGGAGCTTGAACAGGTCGCAGTTGTGCTTGAAGTCCGACAGGTTGGCGACCGCGATGAACGCCTCGATCGGGCAGTTGCCGGCGCCGGCACCGTGACCGGCGAGGGAGGCGTCGACGCGGTAGACGCCGTTCTCGACAGCGACGACCGAGTTGGCCACCGACAGCGACAGGTTCTCGTGGGCGTGGATGCCGATCTCGGTCTCGTCGTTCAGTACGTCGCGGTAGGCGCGGGCGCGGTCGCGGACGTCGTTCATCGTCAGCCGGCCGCCAGAGTCGGTGATGTAGACGCAGTGGGCGCCGTAGGACTCCATCAGCTTCGCCTGCTGCGCGACCACCTCGGTCGGCGCCATGTGGTTGAGCATCAGGAAGCCGGAGACGTCCATCCCCATCTCGCGCGCGGCGGCGATGTGCTGTGCCGACACATCGGCCTCGGTGCAGTGGGTGGCGACGCGCACCGAGCGTACGCCGAGGTCATAGGCCCGACGCAGGTCCTCGATCGTGCCCACACCGGGAAGCAGCAGCGTCGTCAGGCGGGCGTTCTTGATGACCGAGGCCGCTGCCTCGATCCACTCCCAGTCGGAGTTGGAGCCGGGGCCGTAGTTGACCGAGCCGCCGGTCAGGCCGTCGCCGTGGGCAACCTCGATGGCGTCGACACCGGCCTCGTCGGCGGCGATGACGATCCGCTTGACGTCTTCGGGCGTGATCCGGTGGCGTACGGCGTGCATGCCGTCGCGCAGGGAGACCTCTTGGACATAGATGGGCGTGCTCATCGCGCGACCTCCTTGGACGAAGCGCTCTGCTGTTTTGTCGCTACCGCAACGTGATCGGCCATCTGCAGCGCGGCCGAGGTCATGATGTCGAGGTTCCCGGCATAGGCCGGGAGGTAGTGCGCGGCGCCCTCGACCTCGAGGAACACCGACACCTGATGCGTGGGCCGGGTCGTCTCACCCTCGGCCAGCAAGGTCTCGACCGGCTGGTCCGAAGGGATCGGGTGGACCTGGACCTTCTGCTTGAGCCGGTAGCCGGGAACGTAAGCAGCCACGTCACCGACCATCTTCTCGACCGACTCGGTGATCTCCGCGGTCAGCTCCTCCAGGGAGCGAGTCCCGCCCTCGACCAGCGCGAAGACGGTGTCGCGCATGATCAGCGGCGGCTCGGCCGGGTTGAGGATGATGATCGCCTTGCCGCGCTTGGCGCCGCCGACCTGCACGATCGCGCCAGAGGTGGTCTCGGTGAACTCGTCGATGTTGGCTCGCGTGCCGGGACCGGCGGAGCGCGACGAGATCGAGGCGACGATCTCACCGTAGGCGACCGGCACCACCCGTGCGACCGCGGCCACGATGGGGATCGTCGCCTGCCCGCCGCAGGTCACCATGTTCACGTTCGGGGCGTCGATGTGCTCGTCGATGTTGACGGCCGGGACGACGTACGGCCCGATCGCCGCGGGGGTGAGGTCGATCAGCCGCTTCCCGTAGGGCTCCAGCGCTGCCGCGTTGGCGACGTGCGCCTTGGCCGAGGTCGCGTCGAAGACGATCTCGATGTCGTCGAACCCCGGCAGCCCGATCAGCCCTTCGACGCCGTCCGACGTCGTCGCGAACCCGAAGCGTTCGGCGCGAGCCAGGCCGTCGGAGGACGGGTCGATCCCGACCATCGCGCCCATCTCCAGGTGCTGCGACGTACGCATCACCTTGATCATCAGATCGGTGCCGATGTTGCCCGACCCGATGATCGCCACTTTCGTCTTGGCTGTGCTTTCCGCTGGCATGAAGGTCACTTCCCTACGCTGAAGGCCACCGAGCCGAGGCCCGACACGGTGGAACGAACGGTGTTGCCCGGGGCGATCGGCCGCATCGGCCCGAGCGCGCCAGAGAGGATGAGCTGGCCGGCGCGCAGCGGCTCACCGAAGTCACGCGCGTAGCGAGCCAGCCACTGGACGGCGTTGACGGGGTCGCCCAGGCAGGCTGCCCCGGTCCCGGTCGAGACCTCCTCGTCGTCGATCGACATCGACATCGAGACGTCCTTGGGCTCGAACTCGTCCAGCCGCCGGCGCTCGGTCCCGAGGACGTAGGCACCCGCGGAGGCGTTGTCCGCGACGGTGTCACCGAAGGCGATCTTCCAGTCGGCGATCCGGCTGCCGCAGATCTCGATCGCGGCAACGGCGTAGTCGATGGCCTCCCTGACCTGGCCGTAGGAGAGGTCACCGTCGGCCAGGTCGGCAGCGAGCACGAAGGCGATCTCGGCCTCGGCCCGCGGCTGCAGGATCGCGTCGGCGGGGAGCACTCCCCCGTCGGGATAGGCCATGTCGTCGAAGAGCACACCGAAGTCGGGGGTGTCCACGCCGATCTGCTCCTGCACCGCCTTGGAGGTGAGCCCGATCTTGCGGCCTACGATCTTCGCCCCGCCGGCGAGCCGGGTGGCGGTCAGGCGCTCCTGGATCGCGTACGCCGTCTTCAGGTCGGTCGCGTCCAGCAGGTCCCGCATCGGCGGCACGGGGGTGCCCGTCGCCGAGGCGGTCAGCAGCCGATCTGCCGCGGCATCGACGGCAGCATCGGACGGGGAGGTCACTTCGTTCATATCCCCCACGGTCTCAGCAGATGGGCGAAAGAAGCGGGGTAGGCGTCCCGCTGACCGGTACGGTGATCTCATGCCGCACCAGCCTGCCGATCTCGACACCGTGCTCGGCAAGGCGGTGACCATCCTGCGGGCCTTCACGGTCGACGACCAGGTGCTGTCGCTGGCCGAGCTCGTGCGCCGCACCGGACTCCCCAAGGCGACCGCCCACCGCGTCGCCGGTGACCTGGTCACCAACCGCCTCCTGGACCGCACCAACCTCGGCTACCGCCTCTCCGGCGGCCTCTTCGAGCTCGGCATGCGGGCCTCGGTCGAGCGCTCGCTCCTGGAGCTGGCGATGCCGTTCCTCCAAGACCTCTACGAGCGCACCCACGAGACCGTCCACCTGGGCGTACGCGAGGGCCACGACGTCGTCTACGTCGCCAAGATCGGCGGCCACCGCCAGGCGAAGTCACCCTCCCGGCCGGGCGGCCGGATGCCGGTCCACTGCACCGCGATCGGCAAGGTCCTGCTCGCCTACGCCGATCCCGAGGTGCAGCAGGAGGTCCTCAGCAGCCCCCTCGAGCGGCGTACGCCTCACACGATCGTGGCGCCCGGCCTGCTGGAGCGACAGCTCGCCGCCGTGCTCGAGAACGGCGTCGCCTTCGAGCGCGAGGAGTCGGCCGCCGGGCTGCAGTGCATCGCGGCCCCGGTCCTCGCCGAGGGCGGCGACAAGGCGATCGCCGCGATCAGCGTCACCGGCCCGGTGGGCCGCTTCCGCCCCGAGGCCCACGTGACCATCGTCCGGGCCGCGGCTCAGGGCCTCTCCAGCCTGGCGAGTCGCCGCCGCTCCCTGTCCAGCTGACGCGGGTCAGTCCGTGCGGGCCGGCGGCAGGTCGGCCAACCTGGCGTCCGGATGGGCTCGAACGGCGTCGAGGAGCTCCAGCCACCCACGGCCGACCTCGTCGAGCCTGTCCTCCGAGACGAGCCGGAAGGCAGCGGCGCGCAGCACATCGACACCCACCTCGGGCGTACGTCCGGTGCTGCGCAGAGCCGTCAGCACCTCCTCGACCTGCTCGGCAGGCGCGGCAGGATCGCCGGCCAGCGCCCACTCCACCTCCCCCTCGGTCGCGACGCCGTCCTCACTCACAGCTTGACCCAGTAGCGCCGGGTGAGCCCGTAGCCGTACGCAGCCGCGTCGATGACGTCCTGGAGCTCGCCTCCCTGGGACTCGATGGTGCGCGCCGAGGCACCGTTGTCCTCGTCGCAGGTGATCAGGACGCGCTCGAGGCCCAGCGCCCGGGCCTCGTCGAGCACCAGACCCAGCGCTCGCCGGGCGTGCCCCTGGCGACGGGACGAGGGCCGCACCGAGTAGCCGATGTGCCCACCCACGTTCTGCAGGAACTCGTTGAGCTCGTGCCGAAGCTGGATGAACCCGACGACCTGGCCGTCGTCGGTGATCCAGAAGGACGAGGCGTGCACCCGCCCGGCGGGCGGCGGGATCGTGAGGTTCCGGTCCCGCGCGGTCTTCGCGACCAGCCGCTCGCACGCCTCGCGGCTCACGTCGGCGGCCTCCTCGTCGGGGATGGCGGCGCCGTCGACATGACCCCCGCCGAACTCGGCGACGGACGCCGCCCAGGAGTCGTAGAGATCGAGCGAGGGAAGGGCAAGTGCTGTCATGTCGCAAGCAGACCAGTCCACGGCCCGCCGGAACAAACCGTTATCGCAGAACGACGGGTATCAGCCGTCGATCACCACGGTCCCCTTCGCACGCGAGACGCACAGGATCATGTGGCCGTCGCGCTCGTAGTCGGCCAGCGCATGGTCGCGGTGCTCGACCTCACCCTCCAGCACCCGCACCCGGCAGGTGCCACAGAACCCCTGCTGGCAGGAGTACGCCTGGGTCGGCCGCACCCGGCGGACCGCCGTCAACGCCGACTCCTCGGCGCCCACCTCCACGTCGACATCGGAGTCCTCTAGGCGTACCCGGAACGGGCGGCCGCCGAGCACCGGCGGCGGCGAGAACCGCTCGTAGTGCAGCGTGTCGATCTGCGGGTCGGGGATCTGCGCACGGATCGCGTCGATCATCGGCATCGGCCCGCAGCAGTAGAGAGCCGCTCCCGCCGGAGCGAGCGAGATGATCTTCGCGGCGTCCGGCGTGCCCATCTCGTCGTCGGGCCACAGCTGGATCTCGTGGTCGCCGACGATCTCCCGGATCTCCGCCAGGAACGGCATCGTCTCGCGCGAGCGGCCGGTGTAGACGAACTCGTACGGCACGCCCCGCCGCACCACGTCGCGCAGCATCGGCAGGATCGGAGTGATCCCGATGCCGCCGGCGACGAAGAGGTAGCCGGCGGGCGAGTCGACGAACGGGAAGGCGTTGCGCGGCCCTTTCAGGACGAGCCGGTCGCCGACGGAGAGGAAGTGCGCCTCGACGGAGCCGCCGCCTCCGCCCGCGGTCGGCTCGATCCGCCGCACGCTGATCCGATAGGCGGAGAGGTCGTCGGGGTCGGAGTTGAGCGAGTACTGCCGCAGTCGGCCGCTTGGCAGCACCACGTCGACGTGCGCCCCCGGGTCCCAGGCCGGCAGGTCGCTGCCGTCCTCACGCTCGAACCAGATCGCCCTGACGTCGAGGCCCTCGTCGTCGATCCGGCTGACGCGTACGTGCAGGTCGCGGTCGATCCTGCCGAGCGGCTTGCGGCGCCGCCAGGATCGGTAGGCGGCCTTGGTCCAGTAGCCCCCGACGATCGCCTCGAAGCCCCGGTAGAGCCGCGAGTCAGGGATGTCCGGGGCGGCGTAGTGGGCGGGGCCGGTCACTGCGCCTCCGCGATGGCGTCGGCCCGCAACGCCGCTGGCGACTTGGCCAGGTAGCTCACCGCCTGCGCGGTCGAACCCTCCTTGGACGGGTCGTAGTTGGGCAGGAAGAACTTCCAGGTCGCCCACCCGATGCGTACGACGCCCGGGACCAGCCCGCGGCGCTCGGCGTCGATCAGCTTGATCAGCCCCGCCTTCGGCCGCTTCGCCGGATCGGGTTGTTCAGGATCGAGCGGGGTCGGGTCGTTCTTCATCAGGTAGCCGGCGCCTCGCCACCACAGGACGAGCAGGGCGGTGCCGCCGAGCAGGTACGAGCGAACCCGACGGACGTAGCGCCCGTCGACGTGCTGGAAGACGTCGTAGGCAACGTTGCGGTGCTCGACCTCCTCGGCGCCGTGCCAGCGCAGCAGGTCGAGCATCGTCTCGTCGGCGCCGGCCTCGTCGAGTGCGGGCGAGTTGAGGACCCAGTTGCCGAGCACGGCGGTGAGGTGCTCGAGGCCGGCGATGATCGCGGCGCGCTCGATCAGCCACTCCTCCTTGGCCCGGCCGGTCAGGTCGCGGTCGCCGAGGATCTTGCGGAACAGTGCCTCGATCTCGGCCGCGAACGGACGTACGTCGAGACCATTGTCGGTGAAGTAGTCCTGCACCTCCTGGTGGGCGGCGGCGTGCACGCCCTCCTGACCGATGAAGCCGATCACGTCCTCGCGCAGCTGGTCGTCCTCGATCAGCGGCAGGATCTCGGAGAACACCTTGACGAACCACCGCTCGCCCTCGGGCAGCAGCAGGTGCAGCACGTTGACGTAGTGGGAGGCGAAGACCTCGCCCGGGATCCACACCAGCGGCAGCTTGCTCCAGTCGAACTTCACGTTCCGCGGATGGAGGGCCACCTTGGCCGGCTCGTGCCCGCGCTTGCTCTCCTTGGTCTCTTTGCTCATCGCACGCCCTCCTTCTCGATGAAGGCCGCGATCTCGCCCGCGACCAGCTCCGGATCCGCGGCCACCACCCAGTGGCCGCCGTCGATGACCTGGGTGACCAGCGATGTCGCGTACGCCCGGGGTGCCTCGGTCTGCAGCGGCACCGTCACGTAGTCGTCGTCACGCGGGGCGATCACCAGCACCGGCACCTCCGTCGACCGCGGCGACGGGCGGAGCAGCTTGCCGAGGAAATTGGCCCGGTAGAGCTCGACCCCGTTGACCTGGTCCTTCGTCGGCCGCGCCTCGCCACCGACGAACTTGGCGAGCAGCCCCGAGCGCACCATCGCCTCGGGCAGCAGCGGCAGCTGGAAGGCGAAGACGTACCAGGAGTGGGCGAGCTGCCGCAGCGAGCTCCCCAGGTGGGTCCGCTCGCGCAGCCAGGTGGTCGCCATCCCGAGGTCGGGCCCGGAGATCGAGACGTACGTCGCGATCCGGCTGCTCAGCGCCGGGTCTGTCACCGACTCCCAGGTCTGGATCGAGCCCCAGTCGTGCGCCGCGACGTGCACCGGCGCGTCGGGCGAGACGGCGTCGATGACCGCCTTGAAGTCTGCGGAGAGCTGCGCCAGGCGGTAGCCGGCGGTCGAGTCCGGAACCCCCGACTCCCCCGTGCCGCGTACGTCATAGGTGACGACGTGGAAGCGCTCGGCGAGCACCTTTGCGACCCCGTCCCAGACGGAGTGGTTGTCGGGGTAGCCGTGGACGAGCACCACGGTCTCGGCATCGGCCGGCCCCTGCTCGTAGACAGCGAGCGTCAGTCCGTCGGTCGTCTCGACCTGCCGTGTGGTCACGCCACCACCTCCGTAGCGCAAGCGCCAGAATACGGACGCGGTGGCGTGTTGATCATCTGGCTCACTCGCTGACGCTCGTTCACGTGTCCTCCTCGATCGGGTACCTCACCAACAGATTAATGAGACACCGTGTCCGCATACAATAGCAAGCACCGATCTCAGAGACCCGGGTAGAACAGAACGACCCGCCGCAGACACGGTCTGCGGCGGGTCGGTCAGGAAGCAGTGGCTACGAGGCGCTGTGAGAGTCGGCCAGGCGCGACTCCTCGGCGGCTTGCTCCTCGAGCTCCTTGCGGCGGCGTTCGACCTGCAGAGCGACCTCGGCAGGGTCGTCGATGAGAGCGGCCATGCCGCCTGGGACGCGTTCGAGCGCCTCCCGGGCGAAGATCTGCTGCATGGTGGTGGTGCGCTCGGAGCGGTCCTTGCCGATGAACGACATCATCCAGTGCAGGGTCGCGGTGAGCCGGTTGCGGAACCCGGTCATGTAGGCCAGGTGGACGACCAGCCAGCCGAACCAGGCGAGAATGCCGGTCAGCTTGAAGTTGCCCATCATCAGGACCGCGTTGAAGCGGGAGATGGTGGCCATCGAGCCCTTGTCGAAGTACTTGAAGTTGCCGGGCTCCGGCTTGTTCTTCAGACGGGCCTTGATCGTCTTGGCCGAGTGCTTGCCGCCCTGGATCGCGACCTGCGCGACACCGGGAAGGTGGTCGAGGCTGATCATGTCGCCGACCACGAAGATCTCGGGGTGATCCGGCAAGGTCAGGTCGGGGTTGACGGCGATCCGACCTGCGCGGTCGAGCTCGGCACCGGTCTGCTTCGAGAGCGTCTTGCCCAGCTCAGAGGCCTGGACGCCGGCGGCCCAGATCTTCGCGATCGACCCGATCCGCTCGGTCCTGCCGTCCTTGAACTTCATCTCGATGCCGAACTCGTCGACGTGAGTGACCATCGCACCGAGGACCACCTCGACACCGGCCTTCTCCAGCGCCTGCTCCGCCTTGGCGCCGAGCTTCTCCCCGAACGGCGGCAGCACCTGCGGGGCCGCGTCGACGAGCACGACTCGCGCCTTCTCCGAGGAGATGTGGGTGAAGTCGTTCTTCAGCACCCGGTTGGACAGCTCAGCGATCTGGCCGGCCATCTCCACACCGGTCGGGCCGGCACCCACGACGACGAAGGTGAGCAGGTCGCCGATCGGCTCGCCGCGCGAGGCGGTCAGCTCGGCGATCTCGAAGGCACCGAAGATGCGCCCACGCAACTCGAGCGCGTCGTCGATCGACTTCATGCCGGGGGCGAACTCGGCGAAGTGGTCGTTGCCGAAGTAGGACTGTCCGGCGCCGGCGGCGACGATCAGCGAGTCGTACTCGACGTTGATCTCCTGGTTGAGGATCTGCGCCGTGACCTGCTTGGCCTCGGTGTCGATCTCGGTCACCTCGCCGAGCAGCACCGTGGCGTTCTTCTGCCGGTGCAGGATGTCTCGGGTCGGCGGGGCGATCTCGCCCTGCGAGAGGATCCCGGTCGCCACCTGGTAGAGCAGCGGCTGGAACAGGTGATGGGTCGTCTTCGCGATCAAGGTCACCTCGACGTCGTCGCGGCCCTTGAACGCCTTCGCGGAGAAAAGACCCCCGAAACCGGAACCGATGATGACGACCCGGTGCTTTGCCTGGTCCGCTGACATTGACTAATCCCCTACCTCAAACGAGATCTTTTGAACGTTCCACCTCATATTCTGAACCATTCCGGCGGATCTGTTCATTCCCGGGCGCGACTACTTCGTCACAGTCGCCGGGCGGCCGCCGAGTATGCGCTCCGACCGCGTGTCCGTTACCCCGTCGGAACCCCTTGACTTTAATCTGTGAGGGCGACCGGGACCTTGTGCCCTAGTGGTCCATGGCCCGGATCAGACACCTTCAAGTGCGGAAAATTCTTTCAACGAACAGCACACAACGAGACCGTGTGGATCCCGACCCGCGAGATCGGAGGAGGAGAACATGCCGTTGAGCCGGCCAGCTCTCCTGCTCCGCACCGGTTCCCGCGCCGTCCAGGACGCTCGCGTCTGGGTCCGAGCGGCCTGCGAGGAGATCGAGCGCACCGACCTCGTCGACTGCGCTGAGTTCGGCGTCTCCGAGCTCGTCTCCAACGCGCTCTTCCACGGCACCGCCCCGGTCACGATCCGGATGCGCGGCACCGTCGACCACCCCCGCGTCGAGATCCGTGACGGCTCGACCGAGCCGCCCCTGCTGCCGGTCCCGCTCGCCCTCGACGACGAGGACGAGGTCCTGCTGACGGTCGGTCGCGGCCTCTCGATCGTGGCCAGCGTCTCGGAGGCCTGGGGCGCCGACATCGACGCGTCCGGCAAGACCGTCTGGTTCACCCCCGCGGCCGAGATCGACGAGGGTGACGGCGTCGAGGGCGTGATCACCGGACCTCCCGGCGCTCCCCCGAAGCCCGAGCGCCTCGGCACCGATGCGGTCGAGGTCAGCATCCTCGGCGTCCCTCTCGCCCTCTACAAGGGCTTCCAGCACCACTTCCGGGAGCTGCGGCGCGAAGTACGCCTCCTCTCCCTCGCCCACGCCAACGACTACCCGCTCGCCGCCAGCCTCTCGGCCCTGTTCGGCTCGCTGGAGCGCCAACTCCTCGACGGCCTCGGCCACGGCCAGCTCTCCGGAGTGATCGGGTCGAGCTCGGGCCGCGACCGGGAGACGGCGGACCTGCACGTACGCATGCCGCGGTCCGCCGCCGAGACGATGCGCCGCTTCCTCGACATGCTCGACCTCATCGACGAGTTCTGCCGCCAGGAGCGGCTGCTCGTCCTGGCCCGCTCGCCCGAGCAGGTCACTTTCCAGCGCTGGTTCCTCGGCGAATACCTCACCCAGGCCGCCGGCGGCCGCCCCACCAGGTGGAGCGCGGCGCAGATGACCGGGCTCCGTTAGAAGCCGTACGCTTTCGGCGTGCTGCGTGAGCATGGCGACCTGCTCGCCCCCATCGCTGCCGGCGGAGCACTCGGCTCGCTGGCCCGCTGGGGCCTCACCACCGCCCTCCCCCACGGCGGCCACTCCTGGCCGTGGGCGACCTTCCTCACCAACGTCTCCGGCTGCCTGCTGCTGGGCGCGCTGATGGCATTCGTCCTGGGCCCGTGGTCCACTGTCCCGTTCTGGGGCCGCTACCTGCGCCCGTTCCTCGGGGTCGGCGTGCTCGGTGGCTACACCACCTTCTCGACCTACGAGCTCGAGACGTACGTCCTGGGCGGGCACGCGCCCGCACTCGCGATGCTCTACCTGCTCGCCTCGGTGGTCTCCGGGATCGGTGCCGCCTGGCTCGGGCTGACGCTCGGCCGGGTGGTCGTGCTCGACAGCGGCCGGAAGGTCGTGGTCGCCGGCATCGACCCCGACCTCGATCCCGACCCTGCCCCCGACTCTGCCCCGGATCCGGGCCGAGGAGACGAGCGATGACCGCGCTCCTGGTCCTGCTCGGCGGCGCGATCGGCGCGCCGGCGCGCTACCTGACCGACCTCTACGTCCGGGAGTGGACCGGCACGGACTTCCCTTGGGGGACGATGGCGGTCAACGCCGTCGGCTCGCTCGTGCTCGGCCTGCTGGCCGGGGCGGCCGCGAGCGGCGTACTTCCCGGGTGGGTGCTCACCCTGGCCGGCACCGGCTTCTGCGGAGCCCTGACGACGTTCTCGACCTTCTCCTACGAGACCGTCCGCCTGGCCGAGAACGGCCGGTGGCGATCGGCCGCGCTGAACGTCCTCGGCTCCCTCGCCGTCGGGACCGCCGCGGTCAGCCTCGGCTGGCTCGTCGGCTCAGCGGTCTAGGCCCAGCCGAGCTGGTGGAGCTTCTCGTCGTCGATGCCGAAGTGGTGGGCGATCTCGTGGACGACGGTGATGCGGATCTCGGCGGCCAGGTCGATCTCGTCCACGCACATCTGCTGGAGAGGCTGGCGGAAGATGAAGATCCGGTCCGGCAGTGTGAGGCCGTAGAGGTCGTTACGGTCGGTCAGCGCCACACCGTCGTAGAGACCGAGGGTGTCTTGGGGCTCGCCCTCGGGCGGCCACTCCTCGACGAGCACGACGAGGTTGTGCACCTGCGCGGCCAGCTCGTCCGGAATGGCGTCGAGCGCCTGGTCCACGAGTTCGTCGAAGCGCTCTGGGCTTATCTCAATCCCCACAGAAGACATTCTGCCGGGTGACAGTTACCGCTACGCAACTGCTTCCGAAGTATTTTTCCGAAGGTTTGCGCGAGCCTGGCGCTCCAGGTCCCGCTGATGGAGCTCTCCGTTGCGCGGGCGACCGCGGGTGCGCTTGCGAGCGACGACGATCCCCTCGTAGAAGACCTCGCCTCCCCACACACCGTGCGGCTCCTGCCGGGCGATCGCACCCTGCAGACAGGAGCGCTGCAGCGGACACGTACGACACAGCTCCTTCGCGCGGTCCGCGTCCACGCTGGTCGCGGCGAACCACAGATCGCCGTCCTCGATCGCGCACGGCAGCTCGCTCCAGTGCACGCCGGTCGTCTCTCTTGCCGTCGCCACAGGCGAACCAGTCATCACAGCCCCATCCCCTCGCTGATCCCCGTCGTCAGGGATACCCACTGAAGAGGGTGGTCGGATGGCCTGTCAGTTTTCTGTCAATAGGCAGGTGCTTGGAGCGGTCACGCAGAGTTGAGATGTCATCTACATCAGGGGATTCCACAACATCGCGACCCTGCTGGTACAAACTGTCCACACTAGAGGGAGGAAGGGCTAGGGTTTGCGAACATGCGCTCAATGAAAAGGGCCTCGGCGTCCATCACCGTGGGCCACCGACCGGTGGAGGATTTCCACCGACGGATGGCGCATGATCCCAACAGCCGGGCCATCGCCTCGGAGACCCGCGACTGGCTTCTGGTGAAGTCCCTGCTGCAGCCCGGTGAGGTCCAGTGGGCGCGGGTCGCGGTCAAGTTCCCCCACGAGGGGAATGCCTCGGGTCACGCCTTCCTGACCGACCGCCGGGTGATGTTCGAGTTCCACGAGCGCGTCTTCTCAGTCAACCTGGCCGTCCTCACCTTCATCGGCGTTCCTCCCCCACCCAGCCTGGGCGACTTCATCATCGAGGCGCTGGTCCCCGGATCGTCCTACTCCACGACGATGAAGATCCGGGACAAGGACGCCTTCCACGACTTCTTCCCGACCCTCGACTACGCCGCGCGAGCCGCCGGCGCGCAGGTGAACGTCGACGCCAGCTGGGGCGGCGAGTACGGCACCGGGAACCCCTACGGTCAGCCCTCCCCGAACAGCTACGGCGTCGCGCCGGCCCCGGGGTCCTACCCGAACCCGGGTTCCTACCCGAACACCGGCTCCTACTACCCCAACCAGGGTCCGTACGGAACCAACACCGGCTCCTACGGCCAGGCGCCGAACACCGGTGCCCAGCGCACCGTCGGCAACGGCCCGTACGTCGGACAGCAGGGAGCCCAGCAGCGTGCCCGTGAGGAGGCCGCGCTGATCGAGGCCAACCTCGCCCATGCGCTGCCCGCCTTCCTGCACGAGGGCGAGTCGATCGTCGCCGGGGCCGACATGATCCAGAACATGACCGACGTCGAGATGAAGGTGATGGCCACCGAGTCACGCCTGATCGTCGTCGAGGGCAACATCCTGTGGGCCTCCCCGCTCGAGCACACCCACGTCATCTACGCCGGCGGCGAGCGCAGCCACCTGCGCCTGCTGGCCGAACGGGTCACCGAGACCATGGCGCTGACCCCGGGACCGCCGACGGCCAACCCGTCCGACCGGCGCCGCCTCGTGCTTCGTACGCTGCGCGACGCCGCTGCCGGCGAGCAGCTGCACAACCACCTGACCACCAACGGTGGCCAGGTCTTCGACGCCTGGCCTGAGTAGTCGCCGCGGCGTACGAGATCTGCTTCTACATACGACGAGAGCCCCAGCCACGTGGCTGGGGCTCCGTCTTTGCTGCTGAGATCTCGACACGCGGGTCGCGGCTTCGCAAGCTCAGCCGCGCCGCTGCTCGATCTGCCGCTCCCGCGCCGACTCCACTCCTTCGTCGTGGAGTCGGCTGGTCGCGTCAGTCCTGCGGGTTGAAGAACAGACCGAGTGCGACCGCCCAGACGAGGTGCCACAGGTAGACACCCAGGACGGTGCCCCACCCGAGGTTGATCGAGAAGAAGCCCGGGTCGATGCCGATGACATCCTCCGGGTGCAGGGCCGGGATCCACCAACCGCAGGAAGCGGTGGCGAGGAACATACCCATGCCGAGCGAGCGCGCGAGGTTGCTCGAGGTGGTGTGGGTCTTGCCGAGCCACGGGAAGATCACCAGAGCGTAGGCGAGCGCGAAGACCATGCCGTTGAAGTAGTGGAAGCCCATACCGGCGAACCACTGCGAGACGGCGAAGCCGGCCTCGTTGGCGGTGGCGTTCGGGGTCAGGATGACGCCGTTGAAGAACGCGAAGTCCAGCGGGCCCTCCATGATGCCGAGGCCGTAGATCCAGTAGCCGAACATCGTGGCGAGCTGGGTGGCACCGAAGCCGGCGACGAGAGCACCGATCAGACGGTTGTTGTTGACGAACTGCGGCCAGTGCGTACCGGTCGTCTGCGCCATCACGGCCGGCTGCTGGATCGCCGGCTCCTGGTACTGCGGCTGGGCCTGGGACTGCTGCGGACGCTGGTCCCAACCAAGGGCGGGGGGCTGCTGCTGCGCGGGGGCGGCCGGGGTGCGGTAGGCACCGTTCGTCTGCATCCGTGACGCAAGCTCGTCCGCACTCGCCGCATGGGGCGGCCGATGCGGGTAGTACGACGACATGGTGGTGTTGCCTCCTGAATACCGAACGTCTTAGTCGTTCCCCCGTGCCCTGCCGAATTGCGACGTCGACACAAGCGGCAGAATCCTCTCACGAGAGGACAGCAGCCCGCACGTTACCGCCAAATCGGCTTATATCCCACAGGGACGAACGGCCCGAACCGGGGGTGAGATCGAGGGATCTCTGGCCCGAGACTCCTGCCGAAGCAGGACGACCACCCTCCCACGCTCGACGTCTCCCGCGCTCGCCACACCCCGGCGTGTCCCCCGCTCCGGGAACAACACCCGACCCACAAGTCACACGTGAAGAAACAAGACCCTCCAGCCACACCACAACGCCGCCAAACAGCCGCAGCCAGACAAGCCCGACCACACCAACGCGCACGACCGCAGCAGAGCGAACGATCCCCAGAGAAACTAAGGGGGTGCGGGGGATATCCCCCGCCGCGGCCGAAGGCCGCCATGTAAATAACGAAGAGGACGTGGTCGCATTTCTGCGACACACGCCCTCTCTGATTCGTTCCGCGACCCTGACGAGACTTGAACTCGCGACCTCCGCCGTGACAGGGCGGCGCGCTAACCAACTGCGCTACAGGGCCTTGTTTGTTTCCGCTGTGTGCGGCAACGGGAAAAACATAGCCCATGGGTGAGGGGGATTCACAATCGGGGAGGGGTCCTACTCCTCGAAGGGCTCCTCGCCCTTCGGTTCCTCGTCGGTGAGGCCCTCCACGAGCCGGTTCTTGACCATGTAGGCCATGGCTCGTTCGGCCGCGCGAGCCTTGCGCCGGAGGGCCTCGACACCGGGCGCCTTCTCGTCGCTGTAGGCCGCGAGCCGGGCGACCTCGCGCCCGGTCTGACGCTGGATCTCGGACATCGCGAGCCAGACGCCGAGGTCCTGCTCGAGGCCTTCGCGGGAGCGCAGGATCGCGGCGGTGAGGAGCTGGATGACGGTGACCTCGACGTCCTCGGCGGTGGACGAGCTCGAGACGAGGGTGGCGGCGATCGTGCCGGCGCCGGTGGTGGTGATCGCACCGGCGGTGACGAGTCCGCCGACCATCCCGCCAGGGCCGAAGGCGGAGAGCGCGCCGATGATCGCCGCTCCCCCGGCGAGCCCGGCGGGGGCGGCGAGGGCGAGCCCGATCGGACCGGCGACCAGCACGGCGGCGCCGATCCCGATGCCGACCCACAGCTTCCACTGGTCGACCGGGTAGACGGCCTTCGAGGCGGACTGCATCGCGATGTGCAGGTTCTCGCCGAGCCCGCCCCCTAGCCCCATCCAGACCGTCAGGTCGTGGAATGCCTGGCGGCGTACGTCGTCGGGGACGTCGATCTCATAGGGTCGCACCGGGTTGGCGGTCGCCAGCGCGACCAGGGCGAGGACGGCCTCCTCCTTGGAGAGCTGGGTCAGCGGCTTGGGCCGGGGAAGGTCCCGATCACTGGGTGTGTCCGGCGAGACGCGCAGGTCGAGGAGCTGTTGGGGGATGCGTACTCCGTCTGTCCGGTAGTTCTCGATCAACCGCTCCAGGACCTCGTGCTGGACGACACGTAGGGCGGCGCCGAAGCGCTCCTGGGTGGCTCCCTTGAGGTGGTCGCGCAGGAACTGGGCGTAGGCGAGCCACAGGGCCAGGCGGACCTCGAGCGAGTTCAGGGCGACGTCGGGGGTGCCCTCGACGATCGCGAGCTCCTTGGTGAGGGAGCCGAACAGGCCGCGCCCGATCGCGGTGGCGACCGGCTTGGAACGGAGGTAGGTGGTGGTGCGGTGGTCGAGGCCGAGCCCGACCTGGAGGTCGAGCGCCCACGGGAAGTGGCGCCAGATGCCGCGCAGGCCGGTCACCGCGTCGCCGTTGCTCCAGACGTTGACCCACCAGCCGACGTGGTCGACCGGCGCCTTCATCTCCAGGCGGTCGGAGTCCTCGTGGAGGTTCGGGTGGGCGGCCGGGCTGCCGATCGTCACCAGCCCGGTGACCGTCAGCTTCGGCGGGAGCCGGCGCAGCAGGTCGATCGCGATGATCGAGCCGAGACTGTGGCCGACGATGACGATCTCCCCTTCCTCGGGGAGCTCGTCGAGGACCATGCGCAGCGTCCGCGCCCGGATGCCGGGCTTGGTCACGTAGTTGTGGGCCTGGCGGAGCACGCGCAGCACGATCGGCGCCAGCGAGTCGGTGACGCCGACCGGCGAGGCGGGCACCGGTTCGCCGAGGATCGACTCGAGCTCGGCGGTCGCGCGCTCGACCCGGCGGCGTACGTCCCGCTGGTCGGCGGCGCTCAGCCTCGGCGTGGTGACCGGCGGGATCTTGATGGTCTTGTCGCCGTCGTCGGTGCGCAGCACGTCGGGATACTTCGGCGCGATCACCTCGACCTCGTCGAGCCCCGGGTAGCCGGCAGCCTGCAGCGAGCTGTCCAGCGCGCGGCGCCAGGCGTCGCGGGGGTCGCCGTTGCCGACGCCGTGAAGGTAGAGAAGCGAGACCACCTCTCGATTCTCTCCCATGCCGGAAGCAGCTCCGCCTATTTGGCGGACGGGTTCAGTCGGCGTCCAGGCCCTGCTCGATGGCGTAGCGGGTGAGCTCGACGCGGTTGTGCATCTGGAGCTTGCGCAGGGTGTTCTGTACGTGGTTCTGGACCGTGCGATGGGAGAGCACGAGACGGTCGGCGATCTGGCGGTAGCTCAGCCCCTTGGCGACGAGCTTGAGGATCTCGGTCTCGCGGTCGGTGAGCGTGGGCTTGTCGCCGCGCACCTCGGTGGCGGCGCTGTGCTGGAACTCGCCCAGGACCAGACCGGCGAGGCCTGGGGTGAAGACGGGGTCGCCGGCGGCGACGCGGCGTACGGCCTCCAGGAGCTCGTCGCGGGAGGCCGACTTGACCAGGTAGCCGGTCGCGCCGGCCTTGACCGCGGCGAGAACGTCGTTCTGCTCGCCGGAGGCGGAGAGGATGAGGACCTTGGCCACCGGGTGCAGCGCCATGATCTCGGTGGTGACCTGGACGCCGTCGGGCTCGGGGATGTGCAGGTCGAGCACCACCACCTCCGGCCGGGTCGCCGCGAACCGGGTGATCGCCTCACGGCCGGTGCTGGCGGTGGCGACGACCTCGAAGCCCGCACCGGCCAGGTCGCGCTCGACCGCGTCACGCCACATCGGGTGGTCGTCGACGACCATCACTCTGCTCATGCTTGCCCTCCTGTTCGGGGGACCGTGAGCTCCCACTCGGTCCCGGTTGCTCCGGTGATCAGTTCTGCCTTGCCGCCGAGGTCCTCGATCCGGCCACGGATCGACTCGCTGATGCCGAGCCTGCCCTGCGCCCCGGCCTCGACGACCCGGCCATCCGCGATGCCCGGCCCGTCGTCACGCACCGAGACCTCGACATGGTCGGGGAAGGCCAGCAGGAGCACCCAGGCACGAGCGTCCTCACCGACGTGGCGGCGTACGTTGTCGAGGGCCGCGCGGGTCGCCGCGACGATCTCCTCGGCCGGGTGTGCGGGCATCTCGACGGCGGTCGCCGGTCCGGACACGGTCACGGTGCTGGTCTCGAGCTCGGCGAGAGCGGCGGCGAGGTCGACCATCCCGACGGCCGGGCCCCGGCCGGGCTGTTCGCCGCGGATCAGTGCTCGCAGCTCCCGCTCCTGCTCGCCCGCCAGCCTCCCCAGCTCGGCGGCGTCACCACCCAGCTCGCCACCGCGGCGCTGGACCAGGGCCAGGACCTGGAGCACCCCGTCGTGGACCGCCCGAGCGAGCCGTGCCCGCTCCTCGGCCCGCGCCGCGGCGCGCTCGGCCTCGTCCCGTTCCTGCGCCATCCGCTGCACCGACTCGCACATGTAGCCGACCACCGGGCCCCCGATGACCAGCAGGAACGCGTTCCCGTATATCGACTGGTCGATCTCCTGCCGCAGCACCAGGTCGACGGCCGCCAACGCCAGCCCGGCCAGCAGGCCGCCGATCCAGCGGTAGTGGATCGCGCAGGCGAGCAGCGCGCCGCTCACCCAGAACCCCGGCACGCTCGCCTGGAACCCCGGCCCCTTCAGCAGCGGAGTCACGAGCAGGAGTCCGAGCGCGATCGCCAGGTCGGCGCCGACGAGCACCGCCGTGCGGCGGGCGGGTGCTGCGTACGCCCAGACGGCGAAGGCCGTCCATCCCACCATGACCAGCGCGCAGACCAGCGCGGCCGCGGGCGGGTCGAAATTGGCGGCGCGGTAGATGGTCAGGCCGACCGCGTTGATGAGCACGACCACGCGCAACACCGCCAGCGCCCGGAAGAGCCGGTTCTCGACCTCGATCGCCGCTGGCGACGTCCACGCACTCACAGTCGGAAGTGTTGCATCCGCACGACCCGGTGCGTCCTGGATATGAGTATCCGTGCGGATGCCGGCCGGGCCGTCGCGCCGCGAGACTCGAGACATGGAAAGACTGTGTACCCCCTACCGGATTCGAACCGGCGCTACCGCCGTGAAAGGGCGGGGTCCTGGGCCGCTAGACGAAGGGGGCCTGCCGGGACATCCTAGAGGTCTGCGTCCGAGGCCGCCAAAGCGAGGCCGTACGTCCGGTTTCGGGTCCCGATTCGGAACGTCGCGGTCGCTTCCGGTAATGTTTCACCTCGCTTGGGCAGGTAGCTCAGTTGGTACGAGCGATCGCCTGAAAAGTGATAGGTCGGCGGTTCGACCCCGCCCCTGCCCACAAGCAACAACCGGCTTCGACCTGCAGTTATGGGTCGAAGCCGGTTGTCATTCTGGATCAAGTCTCAGCGCACACCCTGCGTTTCCCGCACGCGCTTCGGCGGAACTACGCAAGGATGGTGGGCTGTGAAGTACGCCGATCCTGGTCGCTGCCCCGACTGCCGGGAGGCCTTCGAGCCCGGCACCAGCCCCTGCCCGCACTGCGGGCTGCCGCTGGAGAACGCCGTCGCGCAAGAGCTCTACGGCACCCTGCTGCGGGCCGACGTACTCATGACGCGGTTGCGCTCGATCCGGGAGGAGGCGAGCCGAGCCGCGCGACGGACCCCGCCGCCCGTTCCCCTGCCGGTCTCGGCGCCGGTCTCGGCGCCGCCGCAGATCCAGCCGGAGCCCGAGGCCACGCCGCTCGCGGACCCGGCCGCGACCGCGATGGCCGGACCGGCGCCGTTCCCCGGTGCTCCGGTCGCCCGGCGGGCGCCGATCACGGTGCCGCTGATCCTGGTCGGCGTCGGCGTGCTGTTCCTGCTGGTCGCGGGCGTCGTCTTCCTCGCCGTCGCCTGGGCCACGATGGGCGTCGGCGGCCGCACCACGATGCTGGTCGTCTTCACCGCGCTCTTCACGATCGGTGGCGCGGTGCTGATGCATCTCGAGCTGCGCGCCGGCACCGAAGGCGTCTGGACGCTCGCGCTGGGACTGCTCGCTCTGGACATAGCGGGCATGAAGTACGCCGGTTGGCTCGACGGAGTCGTCTGGGACCGTGGCTTCCTGGTCATCGTCGGCGTGGTCGTCTTCCTGGCCGGCACCGCGATGTCCCTGATCGGCGCGCGCAGCGAGAAGCTCACCGCGGTGATCGGGCCACAGGTGGCGGCCGCCGCCGGCGTACTCAGCGCCCTGATCGGTCTCGAGCTCATCTCCGACCTGATCTGGTTCCCGCTGATCGCAGCGGTCATCGCCCTCCTCGTGGTGATCGTGGCGAGCAAGACCGACCTCCAGGCGCTGACCCTCGGCTCGATGGTCGTGATGGCGGGCTTCTGGTTGATGCTGCTCGTCCGTGGCCTGGCCGATCCCGCCCTGACCGGTTCCGAGCTGCTGCGCGGCGGCACCCTGCCGCTGCTGCTCGGTGCCGCCGCGGTGCTGACGGTCGTGGCGCTGCTGTTCCCGCTGCCCAAGGACGCCAAGGTCGCGATGGTCGGGGTGTCTCTCCTGATCGCCGCCTACACCTTCACCCAGCCCGCTCTCGATGACGGCGCTGTCACCCTGACGGTCGTGGCCGTGGTGGTCACCCTGGTCGCCGCCGGCGCGCTCGTCGCGCTCCCCCGGCCCTGGCGTTGGGCCGCCACCGCGTTGACGCCGTACGCCGTGGGCCTGGGCATCACGGTCCTCATCCTGGCGGTCTCGGCCGCCGTCCGGCTCGCGGCCGTGCCCTGGACCGAGTCCGCGTTCTCCCCGGTCACCGGTCCGGAGCCGTTGCTGCCGGGCTGGCTGACGCTGCCGGCGATGCTCGCGATCCTCGCCTTCGGGACCGCCTGGTTCTACCGGTACAACCCGCCCGCGTTCCGCACCTACCGACCCACGATCGGCTGGATCACCTTCTCCGGCGGCGTCTCCGGGTTCGCGATCACGGCCGCCTGCTACGGCGCTCCGCTGCTCTTCCCGGCGCTGTTGCTGCTCGGTGTCGCCGTCGCGCTGGCCTGGTGGGCGGAGCGGTGGCCACGGCTCCTCGCCGCCGGCATCTTCGGGCTGGTCGCGCTCGCCGCGGCGCTGCCCAGCGACCTGCTCACCGTGGTCGTCGCGCTCGCGCTGGCGGCGGTGGCTGCGTACGCGGGTCAGGGTCTGCTCGGCGCCGACCGCGAGGTCGCCGCGAGCTACTCGGTCACGACGCTCACCCTCGGTCTGTGGTCGCTCGCGCCGCTGATCGACGTGGAGCGGCAGTGGGCCGCGTGCGTGATCGTCACGGTCCTCGGACTGATCACGCTCTTCCGCTTCCGCGGGTCGGGCTGGTGGGCGGCCGTGGCCTGCGCCGCGATCTCGATCGGGATCGGCGCCGTCGACGTGACCTGGGCGGCGGTCTTGCTGACCATCGCCACCATCCTCGCTGCGGCCATCGGCCTGCACCACCGCCAGCCTCCCGCGCTGGCCGTGGCAGGCACTGTCGGGCTCGGCGCGGCCACGGCCGCGGTCCTCTCCAACGACGTGCTCGCGCTGGCCGTGACCCTCATCCTCACCGCCCTGGGCATCATCGTCGACCGCGTCCAGTCCGGCACGACCCGGGAGGTCGCGACCGCCTACTGGATCCTCGCCCTGACCGCCACCGTGTGGCAGGCGGCCCGGCTGGCCGACATCGAGCGTCCCTACACCGCGGTGGTGGTCGTCGTGGCGATGGGCGTCATCGTTCTCGTACGCCGCAGCCCCGCGATCGAGGCCGCGGCTGCCACCGGTGCCGCGGTGTCGATCGGCCTGGGTGCCTTCGAGGCCGGGACGCTCGACACCGACTGGCTGGCGATCCTGCTGCTGATCGCCGGTGTCATGTGCATCGCGACGATCCTGCGACACGAGCCGCAGCAGTCCGGGCCCCGGCTCACGGTCGCCGGTCTGCTCGGTCTGGGATCGCTCGGCGCCGCCTTCACCAACGAGCTGCTGGCACTGGTCGTGGCCGGGGTGCTCACCGCCGCGGCCGTCGCCGTCGACCGGCTCACCCAGGAGCTGCAGACCAAGGCCGTCACCGCGCCCTACTGGATCATCACGCTGACCGCGTTCTGCTGGATGTTCGCCAACCTCAACGACATCCCCAAGCCGTACGCCGCAGCGGGGATCATCGTCATCCTGGCCGTCGTCACCATCTTCCGGCTGCTCCCCTCGGCCGAGATCACCGCCGCGGTCGCCGCGGGCGTCACGATCGTCGTCGGCACTGTCAGCTTCGGTCCCGAGATCGTCCTGACCCCGGACGGGCCGACCGCGGTCGGATCGAGCGGCGTCGATCTCCCCTGGCTGAGCATCCTGCTGACCCTGGCCGGCGCCGCCGTCTCCGCGCACGCGATCGCCCACCACGAGCGTCGCTGGCTGGGCTGGGCCGGCGCCGGCCTGGCGACTATCGCGCTGTGGATCCGGCTGGCCGACACCTCGGTCACGACCTGGGAGTACTACACCCTGCCGCCCGCGATCGCGCTGGTCGTCTTCGGCGTGGTCAAGCTCCGCCTCGACAGAGAGGTCGCCTCACTGCCGGTGCTCGGGCCGGGCGTCTTCCTCGCGCTCATCCCGTCCGTCCCGGCAGCCCTCCAGGACCCGGTCTCGATGCGGACCGCCGTGCTCGGCATCGCCTGCCTGGCCTTCATCCTCGGCGGCGCCTGGCTGCGCTGGGCAGCACCGTTGGTCGGTGGCGCCCTGGTCGCCTCGGTCCTGGCTCTGGCACAGATGCCGTCGGCGCAGGCGCTGCAGCAGTGGTGGGTGCTCGGTGCGGCCGGACTCCTGCTGCTCTTCCTCGGCATCACCTGGGAGGCGCGGCTCCACGACCTGCGCCGGGCCACCGCCTATGTGCGGGGGCTCCGTTAGGCGGACGCCCACGCACCCGGAAGACTGGAGCCGATGTTCCCCGAATTCAAGATCGTACGTCGCCAGCGCCCCGTCACGATCGCGGTCGAGTCCAGCAGATTCTCCCGGCCAGCGGCCAACGCCGCGATCGAGGCCGCCTGCGACGGCCCGGTCTCGCTGAGCCTCACCTCTGGTGGGGATGTGCTCACCGGGAAGTACGACGGGCGGCGGGTGTGGCTCGAGACGACCCGAGCGAGGTCGAGCGGCGAGCTTGCTCGTCCGCTCGCGCCGAGCGAGGGAGTGACCGCGCGAAGCGCGGAGGTGACGACCGGGTCGGGGCGTACGTCCCACGCGAGCCGGCGCCACGGCAGGGTCGGACGCGGGGTCGGCCGGTTCGCGCTGACGCTGACCGGGACGATGTTGACCGCGCTGACCTATGAGGGCGGCGCGTGGGTGGCCAGAGCACGCGTCGATCTCACCGAGGTCGGGATCGAGCCGCGAGACGAGTCGTGGCTCGCCGGCCTGACCGCCGGCCACGAGGGCTCCGCCGAGGACGTACGCAGCGGCGCCTTCGGACAGCTCGGCCTGCGCGACATCCGACTGGTGACGTACGCCGACGGGTCGCCGTTCCGCGAGGACGACGGCACCCTGCTGCTCACCGCCACCAGCGCCGGGCCGGGGTTCTTCCCCACGGCGCACACGTCGGTGTGGGCGTTGGACCCGGTGACGTACGACCTCGTCCGTCGCGGGGCGCTCTACTTCCGCAGGGACGGGCTGGTCTATGGCGACCACGCCACCCACCTCGTGCGCGACGGCGACGAGTGGCTGGTCACCACGAGCACGTGGGGCGGCTTCAAGGCGCCCGACAAGACCGACCCCAGCAAGCCGTGGAGCCCGGTCGGAGTCACGATCGCCCGCTCACGCGCGGACCTGACCCGTGGCGAGCACGTCCTCGACTCGACCCCGCTCGCGCTGCCGACAGACGGGCTCATGTCGGTCGGCGTCTGGGATCCCCATGTCCTACGCCGCGACGACGAGTGGCTGGTCGGCTACGTCAGCGCCAGGAAGTACTTCGACTTCCATACGGTGCTCGCCAGCGGACCGAGTCTGGACGCGCTCAACCTCCGGGCAGCGCGAACCGACCGGACGGCCACCGAGGGCACCACACTTGTCCCGCTGGGCGGCACAGTCGTCGTCGGCGCCAGCGACGGACGCGACAACCCGCGTCGCGTCCGTGCTCGCTACCCGATCTTCGACCTGGACCTCAACGAGGTCGCAGAGCTCCGATCGGCGTACGTCACGAACCTTCCGTGGCCCACTCTGATCCCGGTGGGGGACGAGTGGTTGCACGTCGCCTTCGACGGCACGCCTCACGGCGGCCGGCTACCCGGCTACGGCACTCACGGGGAGGTAGTGATCAGCCGATCAGTCTGAGGGGATGTCGACCAGGACGTTGCCGCCGTTGGCCGACAAGCCCTAGTCGCGCGAGGATCCCGCGTCGTAATCCGACCAGTCGTCGTAGTCGTCCGGCTTCGGATCGGACTTCTGACTGGTGTCTTCATCACCATGAAGTTCGCGCGCAAGGGCCCCGAAGTCCGTCTCATAGGTCCGGTACTTCAGGTCGCGTGCGACCTTCGTCTGCTTGGCTTTCGCTCGGCCGCGCCCCATAGGGTCCAGCCCCCTCGTCGCACTTGGCCGGGATAGTCCCGGGCTGTTCACAGGTTTCTCGTAGGGATAACGCTACCGGTTCATGCCAAGAATCCGCACGCCGGGGTGTCGAAAATCCGTTCGCTAGGAGCGAATGTTACTGAGGTCACATGAATCTGAGCCTGATGACTCGTCATTCGCCGTTCACCCTGACGACAGATTGAGGGGTCGGACGGTTGTCTCGCCGCGCATAGCCTCCCTTCCGATTCTTGGGAGACCTGACAACAACGCGTCTTGAACGGAAATGCAGTGACCGAACTGAGCGACATCCAGACCGACACCGCCTGTCCCTCGTGCAGCGACGAGGCTGCGCCCGCCGTCACCGACGGCCGGCGCTCCATGTTGTCCCTGCTTCCCATGGCCGGACACACGCGCGGCAAGCGCAGCGCGGTGACCTGCGCCCTCAAGTGCGACAGCGCTTGCGCCAAGCCCGCCCCCAACACCTCCGACAACGGCTACTTCCGTGACATCGCCGGTAAGGCGCTCAGCCGCCGCCACGCGCTCGGTCTCGCCGGTGCGGGCGCGGTTGCTCTCGCGGTCGGCAGCAGCGGCCTGGCGGCCGCCGCCAGCCCCGTCCAGGCGGGTCTCGCCGCCGGGCGCGGCCACAGTGGGCGTACGAACCTGCCGTTCAAGGCGATCACCCCCGTCGCGGCCACCGAGGACACCTTCGTGGTGCCCCAGGGCTACACCTGGGAGCCGATCATCCGCTGGGGCGACCCGATCCTGCCCGGCGGCGTTCCCTTCGACGTCAACAACCAGACCGCCGAGAAGCAGGCGCTCGCCTGGGGCTACAACAACGACTACACCGACGTCATCGTGACCAACAGGGCCGGCACCAAGGGCCTGCTGTGCTGCAACCACGAGTACGTCAACCCCGACATCATGTTCCCGCCGGACCTCGACGCCACCGAGCAGCTCGAGATCGCGATGGCCGCCCACGGGTTCGGGATCGTCGAGCTCGAGCGCTCCGCGCCGGGCAAGAAGTGGAACTACGTGCCGTCGGCTCCGAAGAACCGCCGCATCACGGCCTCGACCCCGTTCGAGTTCACCGGTCCCGCTGCCGGCAGCGACCTGCTCAAGACCGCGGCCGACCCGACCGGCACCGTCGCGCTGGGCACCATCGGCAACTGCTCCGGCGGCACTACGCCCTGGGGCACGATCCTGTCGGGCGAGGAGAACTTCAACGGCTACTTCCGGGCCACCGGCACCTCGGCGGCGGAGAAGCGCTACGGCCTGACCGATGCTGCCTCGACGTACGGCTGGGAGGCCATCGAGCCGCGCTTCGACGCGCGCTCGGCCGACTACGCCAATGAGCCGAACCGGTTCGGCTACATCGTCGAGATCGACCCGACCGACCCCACCTCGACCCCGCGCAAGCACACCATGCTCGGCCGCCTCAAGCACGAGGGCGCGAACATCGTCATCGCCGACAACGGTCACGTGGTGGCCTACACCGGCGACGACGAGCGGTTCGACTACCTCTACAAGTTCGTCTCCAAGGGCCGCTACGACAAGCGCAACCGTCGCAAGAACCTCGAGCTCCTCACCGAGGGCGACCTCTACGTCGCCCGCTTCCACGGCGACTCCCCCGCCACCGAGATCGACGGCACCGGCAAGCTGCCCAGCGACGGCAAGTTCGACGGCTACGGCCAGTGGATCCCGCTCGTGGTCAACGGCCGCAGCAAGGTCTCGGGGATGAGCGTCGAGGAGGTCCTCGTCCACACGCGCCTGGCTGCCGACAAGGCCGGCGCCACCAAGATGGACCGCTGCGAGGACGTACAGCCCTCGCCGAAGACCGGCAAGGTGTACGTCGCCTGCACCAACAACTCCCAGCGCGGCACCACCGGCAAGGCCGGTGTGGACGAGGCGAACCCGCGCAACACCAACCGCGACGGCCACGTCATCGAGATCACCGAGGACGACGGCGACCACACCTCGCGCGTCTTCCGGTGGAACCTCGTGATCGTCGCCGGCGACCCGGCCACCAACGCGTCCACCTACTTCGCGGGCTACCCGAAGGACAAGGTCTCGCCGATCTCCTGCCCGGACAACCTGGCCTTCGACTCCGAGGGCAACCTCTGGATCTCCACCGACGGCCAGCCGAGCTCGATCCAGAAGCTCGACGGACTGTTCAAGGTCCCGCTGGAGGGTCGCGAGCGCGGCCACGTACAGCAGTTCCTCGCGGTGCCTCGCGACGCCGAGACCTGTGGTCCGGTCATCCACGATCGCGACGGGTCGGTCTTCGTCGCCGTCCAGCACCCGGGCGAGGAAGGCACCTGGGACGCGCCGAACTCCCTCTTCCCCGACTACGTCGAGGGCACCGCCGGTGAGGGCGAGTTCGCCGGCCCGCGGCCGTCTGTCGTGCAGGTGCTCAAGGGCTGATCGTCCTCGGGACGGGATACCCGGTTAACCGGTGAAACCTGCACTTCTCAGGTGTTGCAATGCCAGAGAAGTGCAGGAATACCCGGTTAACCGGGTATTCCTACAAGCTCACCAGCCCGCGTACGCCCCGCTGAGCTCGACCTTGCCGCCGGGGGTGGCGGTGACCTCACCGGCAGCCCAGGCGCGGATGTCGTAGCCCGCGAGGATGCGTACGGCTTCGTCGACGTCCTCGGGGTCGATCAGCGCGACCATGCCGACGCCGCAGTTGAGGGTCATCTCCAGGTCCTCCAGCGCCACGGAGCCGGTGCGACGGACGAGGTCGAAGACGGGCGCCGGGGTCCAGGTGGTGCGGTCGATGCGCGCGGAGAGCTCCGGCGGCATGACCCGCTCCAGGTTGGCGGCGAGGCCGCCCCCGGTGACGTGGGACATGGCGTGGGTCCGGGTCCCGCGGGCCAGGTCCAGGCATGCCTTGGCGTAGACGCGGGTCGGGGTGAGGAGCTCCTCGCCGAGCGTACGGCCGAACTCGGCGACCTGCGCGTCGAGCGTGTAGGCGCCGGAGTTGAGCAGCACGTGGCGGACCAGGGAGTAGCCGTTGGAGTGCAGGCCGGAGGCCTCCATGGCGAGGACGACGTCGCCGTCCTTGACCAGGTTCGCACCGAGCAGGTTGTCGGCCTCGACGACGCCCGTGGCCGCACCGGCCACGTCGTACTCGTCGACCGCGAGCAGCCCCGGGTGCTCCGCGGTCTCGCCGCCGACCAGCGCGCAGCCGGCCTCGACACAGGCCTCCGCGATGCCCTTGACGATCGCCGCGACCCGCTCCGGGACGACCTTCCCGGTGGCGATGTAGTCGGTCATGAACAGCGGCTCGGCGCCGCAGACGACCAGGTCGTCGACGACCATGCCGACCAGGTCGAAGCCGATCGTGTCGTGCTTGTCCAGCGCCTGCGCGATCGCGACCTTGGTGCCGACACCGTCGGTGGAGGTGGCCAGCAGCGGGCGCTCGTACGCCTTCAGGGCACTCGCGTCGAAGAGACCCGCGAAGCCACCGACCCCGCCGAGCACCTCGGGGCGCCGGGACTTCTCGATCCAGACCTTCATCAGATCCACGGCGCGGTCGCCGGCGTGGATGTCGACACCTGCTGCGGCGTACGCGTTCTGGCTCTGGCTCACTGGTGGATCTCCGATCACGGGTTGTTCAGGACCGGCAGGGCCTTGCCCTCGGTCGGGGACTGCAGCGAGACCTCGAGGAGGTGCTTGCCGAGCATGCTCTCGTCGGGCAGCTCTACGGGGTATTCGCCGGTGAAGCAGGCGGTGCAGAGCGAGGTGCGCTCCTGGCGGGTCGCCGAGATCATCCCGTCGAGGGAGATGTATCCGAGCGAGTCCGCACCGACCGAGGCGGCGATCTCGTCGACGGAGAGGCCGTTGGCGATCAGCTCGGCGCGGGTGGCGAAGTCGATGCCGTAGAAGCATGGCCACTTGACGGGCGGCGACGAGATCCGCACGTGGACCTCCAGGGCGCCTGCCTCACGCAGCATCCGCACCTGGGCGCGCTGGGTGTTGCCGCGCACGATCGAGTCGTCGACCACGACGACCTTCTTGCCGCGCACCATGTGCTCGAGCACGTTCAGCTTGAGCCGGATGCCGAGCTGGCGCAGGGTCTGGGAGGGCTGGATGAAGGTGCGCCCCACGTAGCCGTTCTTCACGAACGCCTGACCGAAGGGCAGGCCGCTCTCCAGCGCGTAGCCGGTCGCGGCGGGGATGCCGGACTCGGGCACGGGGATGACCAGGTCGGCGTCGACCGGGAACTCGCGAGCCAGCTCGCGGCCCATCTCGACGCGGGACTCGTGGACGTTGCGGCCGGCGATGTTGGCGTCGGGGCGGGCGAGGTAGACGTATTCGAAGACGCAGCCCTTGCGGTCGGCCTCGGCGAACCGCACCGAGCGCAGACCGGACTCGTCGATGATGATCATCTCGCCGGGCTCGACCTCGCGGACCACGCTCGCGCCGACGGTGGCCAGCGCGGCGTCCTCAGACGCGATCACCCAGCCGCGGTCGAGGCGGCCGAGCACCAGCGGGCGGATGCCCTGCGGGTCACGCGCGGCGAACAGGGTGTCCTCGTTCATCCACACCAGCGAGAAGGCGCCGTTGATCGTCGGCAGCACCTCCAGCGCGCGAGCCTCCAGCGAGGAGTCGGGGTGGAAGGCGAGCAGCTCGGTGAGCAGCGAGGTGTCGTTGGTCGAGACCGGGGCGTGGCGGCCCTCGGAGTGCTCGGGCAGCGCCTCGACGGCCGAGCGCATCTCTGCGACGTTGATCAGGTTGCCGTTGTGGCCGAGGGCGACGGAGCCGTCCGGCGTCGGCTTGAAGATCGGCTGCGCGTTCTCCCACACCGAGGCGCCGGTGGTGGAGTAGCGGGCGTGGCCGATGGCGACGTGGCCCTTGAGCGACTCCAGGGTCGGCTCGTCGAAGACCTGGCTGACCAGGCCCATGTCCTTGTAGACCAGGATCTGGCGTCCGTTGCTGACCGCGATACCCGCCGACTCCTGGCCACGGTGCTGCAGCGCGTACAGGCCGAAGTACGTCAGCTTCGCGACGTCCTCGCCCGGCGCCCACACACCGAAGACACCGCAGTGGTCCTGGGGACCCTGGTCGTGGGGGTCGAGGGCGGCGGTGAGCCGGCCGTCGCCACCCTTGCGTCGGGACACGTGCCTACCTGAGCTGGTGAGGTTGACCACGGCATCGAGTGTAAGGGCGTACGCAGGCGATCACCGAACCCTTGACAGTCCTGTAAGGGTGGTCACATGAACGTCTCGGATTCATGAATGTAAAGAACGATCCACGTCTGCCCTACCGCCCGGGACCGACATCCCGGATAATCGATCCGATGACTTCTCCAGCGCCCAAGCCCGCCGGCGGTCACCGACTGACGGTGCCACCGGGATTCGCCCCACCACCGTTGGGCGGGAAACGCGCCAGAAGCGACCTCACCACGACGATGACAACGATCACGACCGATCTGGCCGAGATCGGTGGTCTGCTCACTCCTGGTGAGGATCTCTCCGACCTCCAGCTCATCGCCGACAGCCTGACCGCGCTGGCGGGCTTCGAGGTGGCCTCGATCAGCATCGCGAGGCCCGATGACCATATCCACATCGCGGTGGTCTCCGGGCCTGAGTCCGTACGCAGCGGGAGCCTCGGCATCGCCACCCCGGTGGCCCAGCTGGACAAGGAGCTGGCCCGAGCCGACGACTGGGGCTCGTTCAAGTTCGTGCCCGCCGAACGCCGCGACGCCGATTCCCAGGCCCTCGGCTGGACCCCGGACATCGCCCGCGGCCCCCACCCCAACTCCTGGGACCCGCACGACCTGCTCTTCGCGCCGCTGCGCGATACGCTCGGCCGGCTGCGCGGGGCACTCATGGTCGACCTGCCGACCGACGGCCGCCGACCGGACATGGAGAAGCGGGCGGTGCTCAGCCGGCACGCAGCCCAGGCCCAGCGCG
Organism: Nocardioides sp. NBC_00850; assembly: GCF_045207335.1. Lineage (NCBI taxonomy): Bacteria > Bacillati > Actinomycetota > Actinomycetes > Propionibacteriales > Nocardioidaceae > Nocardioides > Nocardioides sp. NBC_00850. The sequence continues at coordinate 1,608,324 of NZ_CP108845.1, read as the reverse complement.
CCATCCTGCTCGCCCTGGAGCGTGAGGAGCTCTCCGAGCAGGTACGCCTCGCCGAGGCCGCCCGCGACGTGATCCGCCGCGCCGGGCGCGAGCTGGACCCCGACGAGATCCTCAACTCGCTGAGCACCGGCCTGGTCGACGTGCTCGACCTGACCGACTTCTGGCTACACATGTCCAAGCCGGGCGGCCGCGGCATCCGCACCAAGGTCTACCGGGAGGACTTCAAGCTCCCGATCGAGGACCTGACCAGCCCGTTCATGGTCGACTACGGGCAATACCTCTGGGACCAGCGCAGCATCACCGTGCAGACCCCCGACGGCGCCGAGCGGCTCCCCCACCCCGACCCGGAGACGCAGCAGCTGATCACCGAGTGGATCCGCCACTACAAGGTCGGCTCGATCGTCGGGGTCCCGATCGGCTCGGGCCAGACGTGGTACGGCGCGATGCTCCTCGGCCGCGGTCCCGACAAGCCCCACTGGAGCGAGCTCGAGCTGATCACCGCCGCCGACCTCGGCCGCGACTTCGGCCGTGTGGTCCACAACTCCAGGGCCTACCTGCGCCAGAAGGCGGCGGTCGACTCCCTGCGTGAGCTCGAGGCCCACAAGAGCCGGCTGATCGCGACGGTCGCCCACGAGCTGAAGAACCCGCTCTCCGCGTTCCGGTGGAACATCGAGTCGCTGCCCTACGCGGAGTCCGAGGAGGAGTACGCCGAGGTGCTGACCGCACTGACGCGCAACCGCGACCGCACCGAGAAGATCGTGGCCGACCTGGCGATGCTGTCGAAGGTCTCCGACCCCGACCACCTGCCGACCACGGTGCCGATCCAGGTCGCGCCCGTGCTCGAGGAGGTCCACAGCCAGCTCAGCGCCGAGATGCCCACCAGCGACGCGCACGAGCTCGTCTTCGAGATGCCGTCCGACGACGTCTACGTGACCCTGGCTCCGGGCGATCTGGACCGGGTGGTGATCAACCTGGTCACCAACGCGATCAAGTACAGCCCCGAGGGCGGTCAGGTCATCGTGAGCACGCGCACCAGCCCCGGCTGGTTCGAGCTCCGGGTGACCGACCACGGCCTCGGGATCTCGCCGGAGGACCAGGACCGGCTCTTCACCGAGTTCTTCCGTTCGACCAACCCCACAGCCCTCAAACAGCCAGGCACCGGACTCGGCCTGACGATCGTGTCCCGAATCGTCAGTCGACGCGGCGGACTGATATCCGTCGACTCGACCCCTGGCGTGGGAAGCACATTCCGTGTGACGCTGCCCATTGTTTAACCTTACGCACCGGTAACGGGTTGCATTTCCATCTCGGCGGAGAACTCATGACCAGTACGCCCTCAGAGGGTCCGGACGCGCCAAGCGGCGCCTCCGAGGCGTACCCGAGCCCGGATCCCGGTCTGCAGCTGATCGCGGAGGGGGTCACCGAGCTCGTCGGCTTCGGCGCCGCCGTGATCAACATCCGCCGCGGGGACGAGTTCGAGATCGTCGCGGCGTACGGGGACGAGACCGGCCACACCGTCGAGGGCGAGATGACCGTCGCCGAGATGCTCGGCACCCGGTTCCCGGTCTCGGTGGTCACCGACCTGCTGGACATGTCCGTGGACTGGGGCGACATCAAGTTCGTCCCCCACGAGAAGAACACCATCGGTGAGGCGGAGGGCTACTGGGTCCCCGACACCGACGAGGACATCCTGAAGGACCCGCAGGACTGGCACCGGCTCGACGAGCTCCTGGCGCCCTTCTACGACGAGAACGGCGAGCTCGTCGGCGTACTCTCGATCGACCGTCCGACCAACGGCCGCCGGCCCGGCCGGCGCCAGCAGCGGATCCTCAACCGGTTCGCCCGCCAGGCGCGGCGAGCGGTGCTGCTGAGCCTGCAGCGCGAGTACCTCGAGGAGCGGGCCAACAACCTGATCGAGGCACAGAGCTTCCTGCGCGAGGCCAACTCCCAGCTCGGTCTCACCGGGGTGCTCGAGGCCACCCAGGAGGCGATGAGCCGCGGTCTCGACGCCGACGGTCTCTACGTGCAGGCCCAGGACGGCGAGGGCGGGTCCGTGGCGTACGCCTCGCCCGGCCTGGGGTGGAACGCCACCGAGAGCAACATCGCGGCCGGTCAGGCCTACCAGAGCACTCGGCTGTGGCACGAGGGCCAGCACGCCATCGTCAACCGCGAGCTGCTCCTCCATACGCTGCATCACGGTGGTGCCGAGCGAAGGAAGTTCGCCAAGATCGGCATCGAGTTCCTCGATGCCGTCGGGGCCGACTCGCTCCTGGTCGTGCCGATCGGTGTGGAGACCACGGCGCTGGGTCATCTCGTGCTGGTGCGTGGCTCGGGTCGGCCGCGCTGGACCGACGCCGAGGGGCGCCTCGCGATGGAGTTCGGTCGCGACTTCGGGCGCATCGTGCTCACCTCCAACGCCTACACCCAGGAGCGTGACCTCGCCCAGCGGCTGGCCACCGCCGACAAGGTGCACAGCCGGCTCATCGAGGCCGTCGCGCAGGAGCTGCACAACCCGCTGACCGCCCTCACCACCGGCATCGACGCGATGCGTCACGAGGACCGCGGATCGCCGACCTGGTTCCAGCAGGTCGGCAACCTGATCAGCCGGTCCGACCAGCTGGTCGCGATGGTCGACGACCTGCTGCTGTTCTCCCGCTTCTCCGACCCCTCGTCGCGGCCGTCCCTGACCCACGTCGACCTGACCTCGCTCCTGCAGGAGATCTTCGAGCAGAGGACGTACGAGTCCGAGAAGCGTGGCATCGAGGTCAGCATCGACGTGCCCCCGCGCAGCGTCTATGTGCTGGGCGACCGCAGTGAGATCAAGGCGGCGATCCTCCGGCTGGTCGACAACGCGCTGGTCTACACCCACCGCGGCGGCCACGTACGGCTCTACATCGTGGAGAGCGCGAGCGAGGCGGCCATCTCGGTGACCGACAACGGCGTCGGCATCCCCGCGGCCGAGCAGATCCAGGTCTTCACCGAGTTCTACCGTGGGTCCAGCCAGGCGATCGGCGGCCGGAAGGGCGTCGGCCTCGGCCTCAGCATCGTCGACCGGGTCGCGCGCCGCCACGACGGCCGCGTCACGCTGCGCTCGGAGCCCGGCACCGGCACCCGCGTCTCCCTCGTCCTTCCGTTGGCCAACGACGCCACCTCGCTCGGTTAACCAAACGTCACAATCTGGTCGAGACGGACACCTACGGCTGCACAGCGCGCGCGTTTCGTGCAACACTCCGTGGTGCCCAGGTCCTCAGGACTGCCACGCAGTTGCAACACCCTCCCTGACCGACCTACCCGAGAGCAAGGATGCCCCCACCACAGTCAGTCGATGCCCTCGACGTGCCCACGAGCACGCCGAGCAGGACGTCGCTGCCGGTGGCGGATCCCGCGCTCCAGATGATCTCCGAAGGCATCTGCGAGCTGCTCGGCTTCGGCATCTCCGCGATCAACGTCGTCCGCGGCGACGAGCTCGAGGTGGTCGCGGTCCACGGTTTCACCAGCGGCCTGAACGCGCACGGGCGACGGCAGACGGCCGAGGAGATCCTCGGCACCCGGTGGGCCCTCTCCGACCTGCGTGACAATCTCTCCCGCGGCGAGAACTGGGGCTCCTGGCGGTTCATCCCCCAGGAGCGGGTGAACCTCCACGAGGGCAGCTGGGTCTCCACCACCAACATGATCGACGCCCCCGACGCGTGGCACCCCCACGACATGCTGATCGCGCCGATCCTCGGTGACGACGGCTCCATCCAGGGCTGCCTCTCGGTGGACATGCCGGTCAGCGGGCGCCGGCCCGACTTCACCCAGCGCCGGGTGCTCAACCGGTTCGCGAAGCGCGCCCAGCGGGTCGTGCGGGGCTACCTCGAGCGCGAGCGGCTCTACGAGCGCGCCGCGAACCTCGAGACCGCCAAGGAGTTCCTGCGCGACGCCAGCTCCAAGCTCAGCCTCGCCGACGTGCTCGACGCCAGCCACGACGCGCTGATCCGCGGCCTGGGCGCCGACGGGATCTGGATGGCGACCAAGGGTCCCCACAACGAGATGGTCGTGCACGCGACCCCGGGCCTCAGCTGGGATCCCGACCCGGGCCTGGCCGCGCTCACCTCACGGAACACCTCCCGCTACTGGGCGGATGGCACCTACTCGATCCTGTGCCGCGAGCGGATCACGGACTCCTCGGAGTGGAACGAGCAGGCCGCCGTCGTCAACGAGTTCTTCGAGACCCTGGGAGCGGGGAGCGCCCTGGTCGTACCGGTCGGCGCCGACCACGAGTGGCTCGGCCACATCGTCCTGCTCCGTTCGCCCGGGCGGCCCACCTGGACCGACGCGGAGGGCCGGCTGGCGATGGAGCTGGGCCGCGACTTCGGACGCATCGTGCTCACCGCCAACGCCTACACGCAGGAGCGCGACCTCGCCCAGCAGCTCGCCCGCGCCGACCGCGAGCGCAACCGGCTGATCGAGGCTGTCGCCCGCGAGCTCCGGATCCCGGTGAACGCGCTCGGCACCTCGCTCAACGCGCTGGCCGGCGAGCAGACCAACACCCTGCCGTGGATCGTCCAGGTGGAGACGCTGACCGTACGCAGCGCGCAGATCGAGGGCATCGTCAGCGACCTGCTGCTCCTCTCCCGGATCCGCGACCCAGCCAATGCCCCCGGCGAGACCACGATCGAGGTCTCCGAGATGCTCGATGACGTGCTCGACGAGCTCGATCCCGACGCAGCGCAGAAGGACATCGAGTGCGTCCTGACGACCCCGACCGGACCTGCGTACGTCGTCGGTGACCCGCGCGAGCTGCGCGCGGCCTTCCTGCACCTGGTGAAGAACGCGCTGACCTACAGCTACCGCGGCTCGCGGGTGCAGGTGATGCTCTACAGCGCCGGCAGCGAGGTCACGATCATCGTCGCCGACGCCGGTGTCGGCATCGCCTACGAGGAGCAGCCTGAGGTCTTCGACCCGTTCTACCGAGGCTCCAACTCCGCGCTGGGTGGTTCGCGCGGAGCTGGGCTCGGGCTGACACTGGTCGAGCAGATCACCAAGCGCCACCACGGGTTGGTCGAGCTCGACTCACACCCTGGTGAGGGCACCCGGGTGGCGCTGACGCTGCCTGGGGTCGCGTAGCGGGCGCGGATGCTCACCGAGGTAACTCGGTGAGCGCGCACTGCCTTCGTCGAACTCCACGAAGACAGTGCCACTCGACCAAGCTACCTCGGTGAACGGTCAGGGACGGCCCAGCTTCTGGAGCAGCAGCGCCTCGGCGACGACGACCCTCCGGAACTCGGCGAGGTGGAGCCCCTCGTTGGCGCCGTGGGCGCGGGTGTCGGGGTCCTCGACGCCCGTGACCAGCACGCTGGCCCGCGGGAACGCCTCGAGGAACTCCGCGATGAACGGGATCGAGCCGCCCACACCCATGTCGATGGGGGCGGTGCCGTCCCAGGCCTCGGTGAAGGCGGCACGGGCCGCGTCGTAGGCCGGGCCGGTCGCGTCCAGGGCGATCGGCTCACCGGTGTCGACGACCTTGGTGGTCAGCTCGGCGCCCCACGGGACGTGCTTCTCCAGGTGCTGGGTGAGGGCGGCGACGGCGTTCTCACCGGTGTCGCCGGGGGCGATCCGGATGGTGACCTTGGCGCGCGCGGTCGGGGACAGCGTGTTGGAGGCGCCGTCGACCTTGGGGGCGTCCAGGCCGGTGATCGTGATCGCCGGCTGCGTCCACATCCGCTCGACGGCGCTGCCCTTGCCGACCCACTGCAGGCCGGCGAGAGCCCCGGACTCGGCGCGGAGCCGCTCCTCGGGGTAGTCGACGTCGGCTGCCGGACCGGAGACGAGCCCCTCCACCGCGGGAGCGCCGTCCTCGTCCCAGAGGCTGTTGAGGAGGCGTACGAGGGCCATGATCGCGTCGGGAGCCAGACCGCCCCACATACCGGAGTGGACGGCGTGACCCAGGGTGCGGAGCTCGACGTCGACGCGGATCAGACCGCGCAGCGACGTCGTCAGCGCGGGGACGCCGATGTCCCAGTTGCCGGAGTCGGCGATGACGATGACGTCGGCCCTCAGCTTGTCCTGGTACTTCCCGAGCAGCTCGGGGAGCGTCGCGGAGGCGACCTCCTCCTCGCCCTCGATGAAGAGGCGCACGGTGACCGGGAGGTCACCGTTCTCGTCGAGGCTGGCAAGAGCCCGGACGGCGCCGATGTGGGCCGCGATGCCGGCCTTGTCGTCGGCCGCACCGCGCCCGTAGAGCCGGTCACCGACCTCGGTGGGCTCGAACGGCGGGGTGTCCCAGTCGGCGTGGTCGTTCTCCGGCTGGACGTCGTGGTGGGCGTAGAGCAGCACCGTCGGGGCACCCTCCGGGCCCTTCTTCTCACCGACGATGGCCGGCGGGGCGCCGTCGAAGGCGCGCACGATCTCCACGTCGAAGCCCTCGGCCGCGAAGAGGTCGCGGGTCTTCTCCGCGCTCTTCTCGACCTCGCTCAGGCGCTCGGGGTCCGCGCTGACCGACTCGATCCGCACCAGGTCCTCGAGGTCCTTGCGGATCCCGGGGAAGAGGTCGTCTACACGGGCCTTGATGTCTTCGGTGGAGTGGCTCATAGGGTGAGATTACAAGGGCAGGTACGCGGACAGGTCGGTGCGTTCTCCCGAGGCCCTGACCCGGGCCTGATCGACCGCATCGGACCAGGTCATCGCCCCGGTGGCGAGGGCGATCCAGGTGACCGCGTCGGTCTCGATCACCGCCGGCGGAGTGCCACGGGTGTGCCGAACCCCTTCGACGCACTGCACCGCGGCGTACGGCGGGACGCGCACCTCGACGCTCCTGCCCGGCGCGCGCTCCTCGAGCACGGCGAGGAAGTGCTTGGTCAACAGCCGCAGGTCGGCTTTGGCGGGCTCCTCGGCGCGTACGCGATCCAGGGCATCGGCCACGTCGGCGGCGGCCGCGGGCTTGAGTCGAGCTGGCACGTCGCCACCCTATCTGCGGCAGTTGCCCACCGCGGCGGCGCGCGACCACTACGCTCCGTTGACGTGGGACTGGAGAGACTCGAGTCGGAGATGGTGCTGAAGACCGTCGAGACGCTGCACGGACGGATCGCGGCGCGCTTCCCCGACCGGGGCCTGGTGAAGGTCGCCGAGGAGCTGGCCGGCCAGATCAGGGAGTCCTCCGGTGTCGGGGACCGGCTCCGGCAACGGTTGGTGTGGACGCGTGCGGTCTCCCGCGTGCTCATCCTGGCCGTCTTCGCGCTGACGCTGGCCGCCATCATCTGGGGCCTGGCGACGGCGTTCGGCGACGAGACGCTCACCGGCGTCCAGTGGTTGCCGCTGATGGAGAGCACCGTCAACGACCTCATCTTCGCAGCGGTGGCAGTCTTCTTCCTCTACACGATCCCGGAGCGGCTGCTGCGGTCGCGGGCGCTGAAGCTGTTGCACCGGCTGCGCTCGCTGGCCCACATCATCGACATGCACCAGCTCACCAAGGACCCCGAGCGGCTGCGTACCGGGTTCAAGGAGACCTCGGCCAGCGTCCACCTCAACCTCGACGCCGACCAGCTGATCCACTACCTGGAGTACTGCTCCGAGCTGCTCAGCCTCGTCGGCAAGACGGCCGCACTGTGTGCCGAGGACTCCCAGGACAACGTCGTCCTGGACACGGTCAGCACCGTCGAGGGCCTCACCGTCGATCTCTCCCGCAAGATCTGGCAGAAGATCCAGGTCGTCGGCGAGCTGCGTGAGGACCAGTCCTCCTCATCTGTTTAGGTCCGTTGTATGAGTTCACGGACGGAATGGTCGATCCTCGCGGTCGACACCGGCTCCGGTGAGACCCTCGTCGAGTCCGCCCCGGACCTGCTGCTGCCGACCGCCAGCGTCGCCAAGATCTTCCTGCTGCACCACCTCGCCGAGCTGCTCGACGAGGACCCGTCGCTGGGAGAGCTGATGCTGCGCAAGGACAGCGTCGCGCCGGTCGCCGACAGCGGCCTGTGGCAACACCTCGACGCCCCCGCGCTGACCATGACCGACTGCGCCCGGCTGATCGGCGCAGTCTCGGACAACCTGGCCACCAACGTGCTCCTCGACCACGTAGGTCTGGCTCCGGTCCAGGCCGTCGCGCGGCGGCTGGCCGCGGGCGGGTCGATGCTGAACGACTCGGTCCGGGACGTACGCAGGCCCGAGGACCCGCCGATGCTCTCCATCGGCTGTGCCGCCGACTGGGTCGCCTACTTCCGTAAGCCGCACCCGACCGTCATGTCCTGGCTGGCGCCGTCGACGGACCTGTCGATGGTCTCCGCGGCCTTCGGCCTGGACCCGCTGGCCCACACCGATCCTTCCCCTACCGATCTGGGCGGCCTGCGGGTGTGGGGCAAGACCGGCACCGACGACGGTGTCCGCGCCGAGGTCGGGCTGCTCGACGTCGGCGGCCGGCAGGCGGCGTACGCGGTCATCTGCCGTTTCCGGGGTGAGGTCATCCCGGTGCTGGCCCAGATGCGGGCGTACGGCACGCTGATCCTGGATGCGTTGCAGGGCGGCTACGCTCCAGGTCCCGGTCCGGCACGGTAGGAGATCAGTTGTTCAGCATCGACCTCGGGAACGGCGCGGAGATGGTCCTGCGTGACCGATCGACCGACTTCGCCGTCCACAAGCTCATCAACGCCAACCTCGACCACCTCCGCGAATGGGAGCCGTGGGCTCACGGGCAGCAGACCATGCTCAGCGTCGCCGGGTTCGGCACCTACCTGCTGGGCCAGTGGGTCAAGGGCGAGGCGATCCCGTGCGTCATCCGCCAGGACGGCCAGGTCGCCGGGGCCACGACCGCGCGGATCAACCTCTACGAGAAGTCGGCCACGATCGGCTACTGGCTGGGCGAGGCGTACGAGGGCCGCGGGCTGATCACCCGGGCCGTCTCGGCGCTGCTGGACACCCTCTTCAACGAGTACGACATCGCCCGGGCGATCATCGACACCTCGGTCATGAACAAGCGCAGCCGTGCGGTCGCCGAGCGTCTCGGCTTCACCCACGAGGGCACCATGCGCGGCGCGCAGGCCTATCCGGGCGAACGCCGGGACCTGGTGGTCTACGGGCTCCTGCGCGAGGAGTGGCTGGCCCGATCAGGACGTGACGGCGCCTGAGCGGACGAACCGCTCCCCCGCCCGCTTGACCAGCTCGGCCAGCTCGGCGGGCTGCTCGACCGTGAAGTCGGCCTCGACGCCGGCGAGGATCATCATCGGCCAGCTCAGATCGTCGACCTGCATCCGCAGCCGGCAGCCACCCTCGGCGGGCTCGACCTCGCCCCAGCGCCCCACCCGACGCGCTACCACGTCGGGCTCGACGCCGAAGAGGACGCAGACGTCGAAGGCCGCCGGGCGGGAGCGGATCCCCGCCTGCACGTACGCCGCCGCGTCCCCGCCCGGGATCTCGCGGGGGCGGAACATCTGGCCGGTGGTCATCGGGTCGCTGACCCGGTCGACGCGGAAGGAGCGCCAGTCCTGGCGTACCCGGTCGTAGGCGAGGAGATACCAGCGGTTGCCGAGCGTCACCAGCCGGTGGGGCTCGACGCGGCGCTGGGTCGGCTCGGCCTCGGGCGCCTGATAGGTGAAGGTGAGCGCCTCATCGTCGCGGCAGGCCTGCGCCAGGATCCCGAGCACGCCGGCGTCCAGCGGCACCCGGCCGCCCCAGGGGATGGAGTCGGTCTGCGAGGTGACCGCGTCCATCCGCCGCCGCAGCCGCGGCGGCATCAGCGCGACGACCTTCCCCAGCGCTTGGGCGGAGATGTCCCCCATCCCCGCGACCATGCCGGCGGCCGCGGTGCGCAGCCCGACGGCGATCGCGACCGCCTCCTCGTCGTCGAGCAGCAACGGCGGCAGCGCGTTGCCGGCCCGGAGCTGGTAGCCGCCGGCCACCCCTCGCGTGGCGTCCACGTCATAGCCGAGATCGCGCAGCCGCTCGATGTCGCGCCGCAGCGTACGGTCGCTGACCTCGAGGCGTACGGACAGCTCCGTGCCGGGCCAGAAACGGTGGGTCTGCAGCAGGGAGAGGAGCTGCAGCATCCGGGCGCTCGTGCTCATGAATCCGACCATAGATGCCATTGCGGTCAGTTCGTGGCCTGATTCCTCGCCAACCTGGAGCCCGCGCGTCGGTCGGCTCGCCCCCTCCTCGAGCCGACCGACGCCGCGCTACCCCTCTCTTACCCATTCGCCGGACTTCTAAACCGGATCCCGGAAGAAAGTTTCGAAAGCGGACAGAAGCTGACCGGATGAGGTCAGAGGCTGAAGACATGACGAACCACAGCAACCAGCGGCCGGTGATCCGCACTCAGGCGCTGACCAGGCACTTCACCCGAAGCAAGAAGACCGTCGAGGCCGTACGCGGGCTCGATCTCGAGATCCACCAAGGTGAGCTCGTCGCCTTCCTCGGCCCCAACGGAGCGGGCAAGTCGACCACCTTGCGGATGCTGACCACCCTCATCCCGCCCACCTCGGGCACCGCCGAGGTCGCCGGCCATGACGTCGTCCGCTCGCGCGGCGCCGTCCGGCGCTCGATCGGCTACGTCGGCCAGGGTAACGCCGCCGCGTTCATCCAGCGCGGCCGCGACGAGCTGATGTCCCAGGCTCGCGCCCACGGCATCCCGCGCGCCGCCGCGAAGGCGCGCATCGAGGAGCTGCTCGTGGCCTTCGACCTCCAGGAGTACGCCGACCGCCCGGTCCAGACGCTCAGCGGGGGCCAGCGGCGGCGGCTCGACATCGCGATCGGGCTGCTCAACCACCCGGAGGTGCTGTTCCTCGACGAGCCGTCGACCGGCCTCGATCCGCAGAACCGCGCCAACCTGCAGGAGCAGATACGCCGCCTCCACGAGGACGGCACCACGATCGTGCTCACCACTCACTACCTCGAGGAGGCCGACGCGCTCGCCGGACGGGTGATCGTCATCGACCACGGCGTGGTGATCGCCGACGACACCGCCACCCGGCTCAAGGAGCGGCTAGGCGACCTGGTGCTCCTCGGCTTCGGCACCGAGGCGGACGCCACGGCCGCCGCGGCCCGCGCCGAGTCGGCGCTGTCCGGCCCGACCGTCATCGAGCGCGCCGGGACGCAGGTCTCGATCCGCACTCCGCGCGGCGCCGACAGCGCGCCGGCGATGGCCATCGACCTGGCTGCCCATGGCACCCCAGCGGTCCGCATGGAGGTCCACACCCCCACCCTCGACGACGTCTTCCTCGACCTGACCGGCCGCAGCCTGCGCGAGTCGGCCCAGTCCACCTCCCAGTCCGCCACCACCCAGACCGAAGGAGCTGCAGCATGACCACCCTCACCATCCCGACCGCACAGGTCCGGAGCACCACCCGAGTGCCGAGCCGCCCGACCGGCTTCCTCACCGACACCTGGACCGTGCTGCTCCGCGAGCTCACGCCCAAGCTGCGCCAGCCCGCCTCGATGCTCTTCGCGATGATGCAGCCGCTGGTCTTCCTGGGCCTCTTCGCGCCGCTCCTGCCCGCCGTAGAGAGCGGCAGCGCGCTGCAGTGGTTCGTGCCGGGCATCGTCGTCATGACCGCGCTGATGGGCGCCTCGATGACCGGCGCGGACCTGACCGCCGAGATCCGCTCCGGCTCCCACGAGCGGCTGCTGGTCTCACCCCTCTCCCGGCCATCCCTCCTGGTCGGGCGGGCCCTGAAGGAGGTCGTGCCGGTGCTGTTCCAGACGGTCGTCATCCTCGCCGTGGTGACCCCGTTCAGCTTCGACCTCCACCTCGGCGGGGTCCTGGTCGGCGCCGTCATCGTCTCGCTCTTCGCGATCGGACTGGGTGCGCTCAGCTTCGCCCTGGCCACCGCGGCGAAGGAGCAGGACTGGGTCTTCTGGACGGTCCAGCAGATGCTGATCTTCCCGCTGCTGCTCCTCTCCGGCGTCCTTCTCCCCCTCGACGGCGCCCCCGGCTGGCTGCGGTTCCTCAGCGACATCAACCCGATGACGTACGTCGTGGAGGCCGAGCGGGCGCTCTTCGCCGGCCAGTTCCCGGCCGATGTCGTCATCGGCGGGTTCGTCGCGGCCGCTGCCGTCGCGGTGGGCGGGGTGCTCGTCGGCGTACGGACGATGGAGAGGTCGAGCTGAAGTCGGGCCGAAACCCCTTGACCTCAAGTTCACTTTAGCTTCCAGACTGTACGCATGACACCCCGACTCCGCGCGGCCCCGAGCCCGACAACGATCGTGCTCACCGTCATCACCGGCACGGTGATGATCCCGATCGACATCACGATCGTCGCGGTCGCGATCGCCCGTCTCTCCCAGGAGACGGGCGCTTCGCTGCCGGTGATCCAGTGGGTCGCCACCGGCTACACGCTCGCCCTGGCAACGGTCATCCCGGCCGCGGCCTGGGCGATCAGCCGATTCGGCGCCCGCCAGGTCTTCCTGACCGCGATCGGCGTCTTCACGATCGGATCCGGCCTCGTCGCGGCGTCGTGGAACGTCGAGTCGCTGATCGCGTTCCGGGTGCTCCAGGGGCTCGGCGGCGGCTTCGTCATGCCGGCCGCGATGACCCTGACGCTCCGCTCGGCGCCGCCTGAGGAGCGTGGCCGGCTGATGGCCCTGATGGGCCTGCCGGTGCTGGTCGGTCCCGTCTTCGGACCGGTGCTCGGCGGCTGGCTGCTCGACACGATGTCGTGGCGGTGGATGTTCCTGATCAATCTGCCGCTGGGCCTGATCGGCCTCGTCCTCGGGATGCGCAACCTACCGCGCCTGGAGCGCGGTCCGAGCGCCCGCCTGGACGTACGCGGCCTGCTCCTGCTTCCGCCCGCGATGGCGCTCCTCGTGCTGGGAACCTCGTTCGCCGAGGGCACGCTGTTCGAGGCTCAGGTGCTGGTCCCGATCGGAGCCGGGATCGTCCTGGTGGCGGTCTTCGTCCGGCACGCGCTCCGCGCCGCCGCTCCCCTGCTCGACATCCGGCTCCTCGGCCGGCCCCTGACCGGCGGCAGCGCCGCGCTGCTGGTCTGCTTCGCCGGCGGCTACTTCGGCTCGATGATCCTGGTGCCGCTCTACTGGCAGGTCGTACGCGGCGAGTCCGCGACCACCGCAGGACTGCTGATGGCTCCCGCCGGCATCGCGGCCGGGATCATGATTCAGGTCTCTGGCCGCCTCATCGACCGCTTCCCGCCGCTGCCGGTGATCGGCGCGGGCATCGTGATCTCCACCCTGGGCTTCGGCGCCCTGGCGCTCCAGCTGAGCGCGGACGCGCCGATGCTGGCCCTGGCCACGACCCACGCCATCGCGACCGCGGGCGCCGGGTTCGTGATGCTGCCGACCATGACCATCGCCACCCGCTACCTCGAGGACAGCGCCATCCCGGCCGGCTCGACGATGATCAACGTGCTGAACCAGGTCGCCACCGCCCTGTGCACCGCCGGCGTCTCGGTGCTCCTGGCCGCCGCACTCTCGTCTCGCCTTCCCGGACTGGGCAGCGATGGCATCGGAGCGCTCAGCTCCCTCGCTCCCGCCGAGCGAGCAGCCGTCGCGCCGCTGGCCGCCGAGGCCCTGCAGGTCGCGTTCTGGCTGCCGGTCACGATGATGGCGATCTCGGGCGTGGTCGCGTTCCTCGTCTTCCGGCGTACGCCGTCGGCTCGGAGCGTCTCCATCGACAGCCGCCGGCCTGTCGCCGCGACGGTCGCCGACTAGGTCCTACCAGGGGCGGCGGTCGCCCGGATACTGCTTGGGGCCGCCCGGGTTGGGACGACCAGGGTTCGGGTAACCCGGATTGGGGTGACCGGGACCGGGTCCGGCGGGATGGACCTGGCCCCGATAGACCGGTCCGCCGCCGGGGTACGGCCCGACGGGCCGGACGTGCCGAGGGCCCTGCAGGTCAGGCCGGGGTGGTTCGCGGCGCCGGCGCCGGGCCAGGAGCAGTGCGATGAGCAGCCCCAGACCCGACAGCGCGAGCAGCCCGACGGCGATCTCGACGTAGCCGACCCCGAACAGCCCGCTCGAGCCAGGGGTCGGACCGCCCGAGGCGTCGGTGAACGTCACCGGGCCCGCCGTCTCCGAGTCGCCCACGGGCGGGGCCGAGGAAGACTCCGACTCGGAGGCTGAAGCCGAGGGCGACGTCGACGGCGACGCGGAAACGGAGGCGGAGGGCGTACGCGACGGGGTCGGCGACGCCGTCGCCGACTTCTTGGGCTTCGCGGTCTGCCGAGGGGTCGGGGCCTTGGTCTCCGCTGGGGTGGTCGGCGCCGGCGCGGTGGTGGCCTTCGGCTTCTCGGTCGGCCGCACGCCCGGCGGGTACTTCGCGAAGACCTGGACGCCCCAGCTGGTGCCGTCGACCTCCACGAAGGCGATCCCGATGTGGGTGTAGTCGCCCAGGATGTTGGCCCGGTGCCCGTCGGAGTTCATCCAGCCGCGGTGCATCTCCGCGCCGGTCGGGTAGCCCATGGCGACGTTCTCCCCGACCCCCTGCCACCCCTCCGGCACCTGCTCGGCGAGGTCGGGGTTGTGCGAGAGCGCCCCGTCGGCGGCGATCTTGTAGGCCCACTTCCGCGCCAGACCGTCGAGGGCGGAGTCGCGCGTCAGCGGGTCCAGGCCCGCTTGGGCGCGAGCGGAATTCGCCAGCCGCTTGATCGTTCCGCCCTCCCCCGCGGACGCCGGACCAGCGCTGACGAGCAGCGCGGCAGCAGCCAACAGCAGAGCGAGGACATAGGACACGGGGCGATGCAGGTGGGGGAACATCCCCGCCAGGGTATCTACCTTTACTTGGGAGTGCTGCGCCCCATGTGGCGCTCGATGTGGGCCGCGATCCCGGCCATCAGCAGGCCCTGCCCGAAAGCCGACGGGTCGTCGGAGTCGGACTCCTCGCCAGGCCCAGCAGGCCGCCAGGTGGCCATCGACTCCATCAGGTTCGGGAAACGCTCCGGATCCGCGTACGTCACGAGCATCTCCTCGAACCTCGCGTAGGGGTTCTCCTCGAACCGGGCAGACTCGACCTCGATCCTCGCCTCACCCACGGCGTACTGCGAGATGATGCCCAGGATCGCCATCTTCTCCTCCGGAGGCAGCGTCACCTCTCGGAGGTAGTAGAACCCGAGATCGATCCAGGCGAGGCGGTTCGGCCCGGGAAGCGTGCCCACGAGGGGCAGGTCGAGGAACCACGGCCGACTCAGCGACAGGTCGACCTGCGCGCGCATCCAGGCCGCCAGACCATCGCGCCACCCCAGGTCGCGCGCCGGGGTCGACAGCTCCGCACAGAGCCGGTCGGCGAGCAGAATGAGCAGCTCGTCCTTGTTCTTCACGTGCCGATAGAGCGCCATCGGCGAGCAGCCCACCGCCTCGGCGACCCGAGCCATCGAGACGGCAGCAAGACCCTGCTCATCAGCGATGACGTACGCGGCCTCGACGATCTGGGCGGCGCTCAGCGCAGGCTTGGGGCCGCGTCGGCCGGGCGGGGACTTGCCCCACAGACGAGGGATCAGGTCGGAACTCATCGCCTCCATCATGCCCTGCTCCCTCCAGAAATGGGTTGACCGGTCCTTTCTTCTGCGTACTCTATAAACTGTTAATCACATACGCTATTAGATCGGATGGCTCATGGGCACTTCGAAACGACCTCTGGCGCGCCAGTGGTGGGTCTTCCCGCTGGCCGCCGCGACGGTGATCTTCCTGGTGACGGCGCTACCGCGATATGTCGGCCTGGACCCGTCGCAGTCGCTCGTCGAGACCGACCGCGGGCCGGCCTTTTACCCGGCCCTGGTGACACACATCTTCTTCGGCTCGGTGATGCTCTGCTGCGGCGTACTCCAACTGTGGCCGTGGCTGCGCGCCAACCATCCGAAGGTGCACCGCTGGACCGGGCGCACCTATGTCGTCACCGCGATCCCCACCGGCGTGGGGGCGCTGGTCACCAGCCAGTTCCCCGCCGCCGGCCCGTCGCAGCAGGTCGGCAACACGTTCCTGGCCGTGCTGTTCCTGCTGTTCACCGTGCAGGGCTACCGGGCCGCGCGGCAGCGTCGCTTCAAGGACCACCGCGAGTGGATGTACCGCAGCTATGCGATGGCGTTCTCGATCATCGCCAACCGCTTCTGGGGCACCGTCCTGATCATGATCTTCGTGCCGGACCTCATGACCGGCGCCGACCTCGGCACCGACGATCCCACCCTCGCCAGCGCCGCCGCGGCCTCAGCGTGGGTCAGCTGGGTCGTGAACCTGCTGATCGCCGAGTGGATCATCCACCGCAAGCCGCGCCGGCGACGCACCGATCAGGCCAGCGCGTCCCGCAGGGTCGAGCGCCAGACGCCGGTGAGCTCCTCGAGCGGGATGTCGACGCTGCCGCCGTCATAGGAGATCGAGTACGCCGCACCACCCGTCACACCGAGCTGGGTCGCCGCGACCCCGTGGCGCTCGGCCAGCGAGGTGAGCCGCTCGACGTCGGCGGCCTTGACGGTGACGACCGCGCGGGCGACCGACTCCGAGAAGAGCGCGACGAACGGGTCGCCGGCGAGGGTGACCGAGACGCCGATCCCCGACGACATCGCCGGCTCGGCCAGCGCCTGCATCAGGCCACCGTCGGAGAGGTCGTGGGCGGAGGTGACGAACCGCGCCTCCAGCAGCAGCTCGGCGAGCGCCTTCTCGGCCGCCAGGTTCACCTTGGGCGGCAGCCCACCGAGGTGGCCGTGCACGACGTGGGCCCACTCCGAGCCGGAGAGCTCCTCGTGGGTCTCACCGAGCAGGACGACGACCTCGTCGGCCGCCTGGAAGTCCGAAGGCGTACGCGTGGTGACGTCCTCGATCACACCGAGCGTCGCGACCACCGGCGTGGGGTGGATGGCTGTCTCGCCGGTCTGGTTGTAGAGGGAGACGTTGCCGCCGGTGACCGGGATACCGAGCTCGAGGCAGGCGTCCTTCAGGCCGCGGGTGGCCTCGGCGAACTGCCACATCACGTCGGGGTCCTCCGGGGAGCCGAAGTTTAGGCAGTCGGAGATGGCCAGCGGCTTGGCACCGACGGAGGCGACGTTGCGGTAGGACTCCGACAGTGCCAGCTGGGCACCGGCGTACGGGTCCAGCTTGGCGAAGCGCCCGTTGGCGTCGGTGGCGAGCGCGACCCCGAGGTTGGTCGACTCGTCGACGCGGATCATGCCGCCGTCGGCGGGCTGGGACAGGACGGTGTTGCCGCGCACGTAGCGGTCGTACTGCTCGGTGATCCAGGACTTGTCGCACAGGTTCTCCGAGGCGACCAGCTGGAGGACGGTCGAGCGGAGCTCGTCGGCCGAGGCCGCACGCGGGAGCTTCTCGGCCACGTCGGCCTGCAGCGTGTCCTGCCACGACGGGCGGGCGTAGGGGCGCTCGTAGACGGGGCCGTCGTGGGCCACGGTGGTCGGGTCGACGTCGACGATGGTCTCGCCGTGCCAGTCGACACGCAGCCGGCCCTCGCCGGTCACGGTGCCGATCACGGCCGCCTCGACGTCCCACTTGGCGCAGATGTCCATGAAGGTCGCCTCGTCCTCGGGCGCGATGACGGCCATCATCCGCTCCTGCGACTCGCTCATCAGGATCTCCTCCGGAGCGAGCGTCGAGTCGCGCAGCGGCACCCGCTCGAGGTGCACGTGCATGCCGCCGTCACCGGCAGCGGCGAGCTCGGAGGTGGCACACGAGATGCCGGCCGCACCGAAGTCCTGGATGCCGCGGACGATGCCGGCGGCGAAGAGCTCGAGGGTGCACTCGATCAGCAGCTTCTCCATGAACGGGTCGCCGACCTGGACGCTCGGGCGCTTGGCCGGACCGTCCTCGTCGAACTCGACGCTCGCGAGGATCGAGGCGCCGCCGATGCCGTCGCCACCGGTGCGCGCGCCGTACATGATCACCAGGTTGCCGGCGCCCGATGCCTTGGCGAGGTGGAGGTCCTCGTGACGCAGTACGCCGACGCAGAGCGCGTTGACCAGCGGATTGCCGAGGTAGGAGGCGTCGAAGACGGCCTCACCACCGATGTTGGGCAGACCCAGGCAGTTGCCGTAGTGACCGATGCCGGAGACGATCCCGGGCAGCACCCGGTGGGTGTCCTCCTCGGACAGCGGTCCGAAGCGGAGCGGGTCCATGACGGCGACCGGCCGCGCGCCCATCGCGAGGATGTCGCGGACGATGCCGCCGACGCCGGTCGCGGCGCCCTGGTGGGGCTCGACGTAGGAGGGGTGGTTGTGGGACTCGACCTTGAAGGTGACCGCGTAGCCCTGCCCGACGTCGAGCACGCCCGCGTTCTCACCGATGCCGGCGAGCATCTTGCCGGCCGGGGTCTCCTGCGGGATCTCGCCGAACTGCTTCAGGTGCACCTTGGAGGACTTGTAGGAGCAGTGCTCCGACCACATCACCGAGTACATCGCCAGCTCCGCGCCGGTCGGCCGGCGGCCGAGGATGCGCTTGATCTCGGCGTACTCGTCCTCCTTCAGGCCGAGCTCGGCCCAGGGCTGCTCGCGGTCGGGGTCACCGGCAGCGTGGTGCACGGTGTCCAGGAGCGGAAGATCGGACGCAACGGCAGCGGACGAAGTCTCGGTCACGGGCAGAAATCTACGTCAGAAGTGCCCAATCCCCCGAGTCCTCAGCGGGGCAGCCCGCGCCACTCCCGCAGGTCGCGGATCTCACCGAACTTTTCGAGCGCCTGCCGGGCGACCTCGCCGTCCCCGGCGTAGGCGGCGACACTCCAGCCGTGACCCTCCACCATCTCGGCGGCGACCCAGGAGGCCTCGCCGTGCGGGGTGGGCAACCGGCGCGGGCGCCAGGAGAGCGACATCGCGCCGTCGAGGCGCTGCTGGATCCTCGGGGTCGAGCCGGTGGCGGCGTACTTCCTCTGACCGGTGCGCCACTCGCTCCAGTAGGCGTAGTGGAGGTAGACCTGACTGCCGCGCCAGGACATCGAGCACTCGACGAAGAGATCGCGCGGGCCGGTCTCACCAGGGGCGCACTCAGCGCTCCGGGCAGCGTCCTCGTAGCCGGGGAAGACCCACTTCATGCCGTCCGTGCCGCGCGGGTCCGGGCACCGGGTCAGGGAACCGGAGCCGTTGCCGTCCCAGCAGACGTAGGGCGTGTTGACCTGCTTGGTGGTCGAGCTGACCTGGTCGGCGACCGCGAACGGCCCGATCACCTCGCCGCCGTGCGCGACATGGATGATCCCGGCGACCGTCAGCGCGAGCATGACCGTGATCGCGAAGAGGACCGGCGTCACCCGATCGCGTCGCTGCTGCACAGGTCCCCACCCCCTTGGCGATCCATTCCTTTACCAAAGTAACGCCGCCGAGCGGGTTTGGTTAGGGCCCATATGCACCAGGACCAACGTCCCGTCGTGTCCGCCGACCGAGACCTCTGCCCGCCGGCTGGACCAACACCTAGTCTTCTATTCGTAGTTATTCACTAAAGAAAGGCCATACGGTGTCCTCCCCCAGCACGTTCAGCCGACGCAGCCTGCTCGCCACCGGGGCCGGCGCGGTCGCCGCCACCGGCCTCGCCACCCCCGCCACCGCAGCCACCGAAGCGCCGTTCAAGGCCCGTAAGGTCAACCGACCCAAGCGCAAGCCCAACCTCCTGGTCATCCTGGGCGACGACCTCGGCTGGGCCGATCTGTCCGCCTACGGTTCCCCCGACATCAAGACGCCCAACCTGGACCGGCTCGCGGCCTCGGGCGTGCGGTTCACCGATGCGTACTCCGCCTCCTCGGTCTGCTCCCCGACCCGCTTCGGCCTCTACACCGGGCGCTACCCCGGTCGCCTCGCCGGCGGGCTGCCGGAGCCGATCGCGTCCCCCAACGAGCTGCACGGGATCCCGCTCGACCACCCGACGCTGGCCTCGCTGCTCAAGGAGCAGGGCTATGCGACGGCGCTCTTCGGCAAGTGGCACTGCGGCTTCCTGCCCTGGTACAGCCCGACCCGGGTCGGCTGGGACGAGTTCTTCGGCAACTTCTCCGGCGGGATCGACTACTTCTCGAAGTTCAGCCACAACGGGGCGTACGACCTCTACGAGGACGAGGTGGAGGTCGAGGACCTTCGCTACTACACCGAGATCGTCACCGAGAAGGCCGTCAGCTTCATCGAGCGCGACCACGACGCCCCCTGGCTCCTCAACCTCAACTTCACCACCCCGCACTGGCCCTGGGAGGGACCCGAGGACAAGGCGGTGAGCGATGAGCTGACCGCCCGGATCGAGGCCGGCGAGAAGGGCGTGCTGTTCCACAACGACGGCGGCTCGCTGGCGACGTACAAGACCATGGTCGAGGACCTCGACCAGTCGATCGGCCAGGTCATCCGGGCGCTCGAGCGGACCGGCCAGCTCCGCGACACCGTCGTCTTCTTCGCCAGCGACAACGGCGGCGAGCGGTTCTCCAACGTGTGGCCGTTCACCGGAGCGAAGTCGAGCCTCAACGAGGGCGGCATCCGGGTTCCTACCATCCTGAGCTGGCCCGGCACCCTGCCCGGCCGCCAGGTCAGCGACGAGCCGGCCGTCACGACCGACTGGACCGCGACCTTCCTGGAGCTCGCCGGCGCGACGCCGTCGCCGGACTACCCGCTGGACGGCACCAGCCTGGTGCCGCTCCTCTTCGGGGGCCGGCCGCGCGAGACCCAGGACCTCTTCTGGCGCATGCGCGGACAGCGGGCGCTGCGCCGCGGCTCGCTGAAGTACCTGCAGCTCGACGGCACCGACCACCTCTACGACCTGAGCGAGGACGTACGCGAGCAGGCCGACCTGGCCCGGAAGCGGCCCGAGGACCTGGCGGAGCTCCGCGCGGCCTGGGAGAAGATCGACCAGACCCTGCTGGCGTACTCCTGACCGACGGCTGGGCGAGTCCACTGGTAACTAAGTGACGGTTGTGACTACCGTGACGAAATATGGGGGACTTCACCAGGTTCAAGTACGTCAGACGGGCGCTCGGCGCGGGCTTGATCTCGGGCGTCGTCGGCGTCGCGGGGCTGGCAACACCCAGCCCCGCGGCGGCCGCGAACCCGGTCACTCCGGGCAACTTCACCGGCTATGGCTTCGACCAGTGCCAGGCGCCGTCGCAGGCGGCGATGGACCGCTGGTGGAAGCACTCCAACTTCGGCGCGGTCGGCATCTACATCGCCGGCAACTCGCGCGGCTGCCGCAGCCAGACCAACCTCAGCGCCACCTGGGTGCGCAAGCAGCAGGCCCGTGGCTGGCGCCTGCTGCCGATCACGCTCGGCCCGCAGGCCTCGTGCAACCCGCACTTCCCGCGCTACCGCGACGACCCGCGGATCAGCGCCCGCTCGACCGACCAGTACGCCACCGCCAAGCGCCAGGGCATCAACCAGGCCAACGCGACCGTGGACGCCGCCAAGCGCTACGGCATCGCCGCCGGCAGCACGATGTTCTACGACCTCGAGGGTTTCGACATCGGCAACGAGCGCTGCCGTGAGTCGGCGATGTGGTTCGTCTCGGCCTGGAACTACCGGATCAAGAAGCTCGGCTACCGCCCGGGGCTGTACTCGAGCGCGTCGTCGGGGATCAAGGCGATGTACGCGGTCTGGCACGCGCAGCCGCGCGGGTTCGTCTACCCCGCGGACCTGTGGATCGCCGACTGGGACGGCCGCGCCGGCACCTCGACCCGCTACATCCCCGACTCCCCCTGGAACCCGCACAAGCGCGTCAAGCAGTACCGCGGCCCGCACAAGGAGACCCACGGCGGCGCCACCATCGAGATCGACTCCAACTTCGTCGACCTCGGCCGGGGCTCCTACGCGCGGCCGGTGACGCATTGCGGCGGCGTGCCCGTCAGCTTCACCAGCTATCCCGCCCTCAAGCCGCGCACCAGCTCCTACACCCCCTCGCCGATCTACACCAAGGCGCTCGAGTGCATGCTCCGCGAGCGCGGGAACTTCGGCGGCCCCATCGACGGGACGTACGACCGGGGGCTGGTGAGCTCGGTCAACGCCTGGCAGCGCTCGCACGGCATGACGGTGCGCAAGACCTGGACCCAGGGTGCCTGGAAGACGCTGTGGGCGGCCAACAGCCGCCCGCTCCTGAAGCGTGGCTCCGCAGGCGAGAGCGTCCGCGACCTCCAGCGCGCCCTCAGCGCCACCTCCGCGCCGGAGCGCCCGAAGATCACCGGCGTCATGGACTGGAACACCCAGGTCGCCCTCGTCGCCTACCAGAAGCGCCTCGGCCGCACCGCGAACGGCATGGCCACCGAGGTGACCTGGTACGACCTAGCCCACGGCCGCTGAGTCCGAGCAGAAGATCTGCTGGGACTCCGCGGCCGAGTCGGAGTGGGCGAGCCCGGTCACCTCGGCCGGGACGCCGTCGGGGTAGAGGTCGCGGAGGTCGAGGACACCGACGCAGAAGATGACCTCTTCTACCGGGTACGGGAGCTCCGGGACGGAGTCGTCGTCGAACGGTCGGTATTCCTCGAGCGGCAACGGCACGCGTACGTCCCGCTTCATCTCCTCGCCCGCCGCCAACTTGACCCAACCGACCGCCGGCATCTGCGCGAACGACTTGTCGTCCGGCAGCGAGAAGACCCGCTTGCTGACCTCCGCCCGGCTCCCGCCGCTGCCCAGGACGTAGACGGTGTCGGCCGACGCCGGCTGCAGCGCCCCGTTGGCGTATGTCGGCACCGAGTCGACCACGTAGACGTCGGTGTCCGCGTCGTTGACCACCCGATAGCTGACCTCGAGTGCTCCGCCCGTCTGGGCGATCTCGGACTCGAACCGGACACCCTCGATCTCGCGCTCCCCGTCCGGCACCTTCGCGCAGCCGCTCATCACCAGGCCTCCCGCCGTCAGCAGCGATGCCAGGAGCATCAACCTAGTAGTGGTCACGGTGCGGAGCTCCCATCTCGTCGCGGAGCCCGTTCTCGGTGTAGACGTACGGGTGGTCCGGGTCGATCTGCTCCGGGGTGCTGGGGTCGTTGTCGTGATCGACGGGAAGACCGGCAGCCTCGCGCTCACGGTTGTTCGTCCCCTGGTTCTCGGGGTCGTCGCCGTGATATTCGCCGGGCTCGAGCGTGTCGTGCATGTAGTCGTAGACGTGCGCCATCTCGTGGTAGAGCACCGCGACCGGCGGGCCGTCGACGGGCGTCTGAGGAGCACGGTTGCCGGTGTTCATCGTGTCGATGTCCGGCATGTACTCGATCTCGTTGCCGCCCATCGGTCCGTTGGACGCCGAGCTGTTCGGGGTGTCACCGACGTACTCGCGGATGGTCAGGTTCTCCTGCCCGATCCCGAACACACCTGAGTCGTCGTGCCTCCGGTCCAACGCGGCGAGCATCTGCTGGCCCGTCGGCGACGCGGCCAGCATCTCGAGGTCGGCGCGGGTCCGGGCGACGAACTCCGGCGAACCCTCGATCTTGATCCACTCCGGGACCTCGGTGATCTGGACCGTCACGTGCTTCTCGACGTCCTCGTCGGTGTCGCCGGACTCGCTGTGGGCCTTGTCGTCACCCGAGCCACCGTAGGTGGTGTCGGTCCCCCGCCCGGCGTACGTCACGTCGTCTCCGGCTCCGCCGTGGATCCGGTCGTTGTCGTCTCCGCCGGAGGCGATGTCGTTGCCGTCGCCGCCGACGAGCAGGTCATCGCCATCGGCCCCTTCGAGGTAGTCCTGGCCGCGACCACCGCTGATCCGGTCGTTTCCGGCCATGCCGTAGACGGTGTCGTCGCCGCCCGCCCCGGTGGCGAGGTCGTTGCCACCCTGGGCGTCGATGTAGTCGCGATCGGTGCCGCCCGAGACCCGGTCGTCGCCGTCGCCGGCGAAGACGTGGTCGCGGCCCTGGCCACCGAGGATGCGGTCGCTCCCGCTGCCGCCGTTGAGCCGGTCGTCACCTCTGCCGCCAAGCAGCGAGAGATTGACGTTGGTGCCCTGTGGGACGTTGATCTCGTCGTTGCCCTCGCCGGCGCGGATGACGATCTCGTTGCCGGGAGGCACGTCGTACATCTGACCGTTGACGGTGACGACCTGCCTGCCGGTCAACGGGTTGATCCCGACCGTGACCACGTCGTCGCCGCTGCCGGTGTTGATGTAGGTCTTTCCGTCGACGTTGATCATGCCGACCGAGTCCACGTCGGCGGGGAGGTGGAACGGGTCCTGTCCGGACTCGGCGATCGCCGCCATGCTCGTCGACAGCCCCTGCCAGGCAGCGGTGGTGTCGACCAGCACCTGCCGGTCGGCGTTGAGGTCGCGGTCGAGGCCGGTCCGGATCTCGGAGGCACGCGCGATGGCGTCGGTGACCAGCTTGCTGTCCTCGGGGCTCTCGGGCTCGAACCGGATGTCACCCGACGGGCTGCCCTGGTGCGGGATGTGGGCCACGGTCGCCCAGGACTGGTCGAGATGGCCTTGGGCGATGCGTACGGTGCCGGCGATCCGAGCCGTCGCCGAGGCGGCCTTGTCGGCGAGGTCGCGTGCATTGTCGAGGTCGGTCAGGAGCGTCTTGCGATGCCCTTCGTAGGACTCGGCCGTCTGTCCCTCCCAGTCGGCGACGACGTCCTTGGATCCGCTGATGAACGCCTCGGTGACGCCGTCGAGCGCCTTCGCGATCGAGGTCCAGCCTCGCGACGCATCATCGATCGACGCCGCGTCGTCCCACAGCTTCCAGGTGCCTTCAGACATCTCGGTGCCTCTCAGCGCGGGGTCGGTGTCGGGCCCGGGGACGGGCTCGGAGTGGGCGAAGGCGGCGGCGGCCCCGGAGTCGGCTCCGGAGGCCGCGGCGTCGGACCCGGCTCCAGCGAGTTGCTCGACCGGGCGGCCCGGGCGACCTCCTCGTCGGTCGCGGAGATGTCGAACGCGCACAGCATGAGGGCGTCGGCGTCCGCCTCGAAGACGGCCGCGAACGACTCGAGCGCGCTGGACGCGGCCTCGACCAGCGGCCCGTGGGCAGCCGTGGTGTCGTAGCCGCCCTGGGTGTTGCCGGCATCGCGTGAGGCGACCACGAGTGCGCCGGCGTTGTCCGTGGTCGCGCCGGTCAGGTCCATCGCCCAGTCGATGCAGCGGTCGGCGAGCTTGACGAGCTCGGCGGGACGTACGTTGATCTGAGATGACATCGGGGCCTCCTTCTCCAGCGGAGTTCTTCCCCGGAACACGCGTGACTACACGCGAACGCCGCGCCTATCTCACGATCCGAGACGCCGGTGAGTGGCGGCCCGTCAGGAGAAGGGGTTGGGGAGGGCACCCGGGAGGTCGGCGAGGAGCTCGCGGGCACGGCCGGCGACCTTGTGCTCGACGAGGACCTCGTACTTGGTCGGCACGATGACCTTGACGCTCGAGAAGTCGCGGGTGCCGCGGGTGGCGGCGTAGCCGATCAGCGACCAGATGAGGCCGAAGACGACGCCGAGGAGCACCGTCGACAGCAGGATGAAGAGGAAGTTCTCGTTGCCGAAGAGCGACATGATCAGGCCGACGAAGACACCGAGCCAGGCTCCGGAGAGCACGCCGGCGAGGGCGACCTTGCTCCAGGTGAGGCGGCCCGTGATCCGCTCGATCTGCTTCAGCTCGGTGCCGACGATCATGCAGTTCTCGACCGGGAACTCCTTGTCGGAGAGGAAGTCGACCGTCTTCTGCGCGGCGGCGTAGTCGTCATAGGTCGCGAGCGACTGGGGAAACTCCAGCTTCAGCGGGCTCTGCGGGCCGCTGACCGGCGAGGTGAAGGACATACGCCCAGTGTGCCCCAGGCGGGGTCAGTTCTTGAGGACGCCGTTCGCGATGACATCGAGCATGGGACGTACGTCCTTGGCCTCGAGCGAGGAGTGGTCGGCCATGGTCGCGACGCCGCCGAGGAGGCGGCACACGTCGAGGTTGTCGACACCCTCGCGCAGCGCGCCGTGCTCGGCCATCTCCGTCAGGACGCTCTCGTTGGCGTCGGCGTAGGTCTGGCACTTGGTGCGCAGCGGGGAGTCCTGGCAGCCCAGGGAGGCGGTGATCTTGGCGGCGGCACCCTGGTGGCGGGTCAGCAGCGAGACGTACTCCTCGAACCAGGCGAGCAGTTTCTCCCGGCACCCGCCCTCGGTCGCCATCGCCTTCTCGACATGGGCGGCGACCTCCTCGATCCAGGTGGCCATGATCGCCTCGTGGAGCGCCTCGCGCGTGGGGAAGTGGCGGTAGAGGGTGCCGGGACCGACACCCGCACGCCGAGCCACCTCGTCCAGAGGCGCGTCGAGACCGCGCTCCTTGAACACCGCATGGGCGACCTCGATCAGCCGCTCGCGGTTGCGCTGCGCGTCGGCTCTCATCCGGACCTCCTCAGTGGCTCCCGCAGGGCTGCGGGGGCCTCACGTTAACAGCAGCCTCCGCCACATCATCACTGCACTCGTCCAAAAGGCGTTGCTAACCGGAGACACTCTCCGGTAGTGTTCCAATCAAGCGGAGACTTCCTCCGCTTCACTGTACTCCTCTTCCGCCTCCAACAGGAGCTCTCGAATGACATCCACCGTGGCACCACCCAAGCCACCCGCGGCCACCAAGGCCGCCGCCGGCGCCGGGATCGCACTGGTCCTGGTCGCCCAGCTGATGATCGTGCTCGACGCAGCGGTCGTGAACGTCGCGCTCCCCCGGATCGCCGACGACCTCGAGTTCACCCCGGCGGCACTCACCTGGGTGCTCAACGGCTACACCCTCGCCTTCGGCGGCCTGCTGCTGCTCGGCGGTCGCCTCGGCGACGTCTTCGGCAGGCGGCGTATGTTCGTCGTCGGTCTCTCCGTCTTCACCCTCTTCTCCCTGGCCGGCGGGCTCGCGCCGACCGACGACCTGCTCGTCATCGCCCGCGCCCTGCAGGGCTTCGGTGCCGCGATCGCCGCGCCTCAGGTGCTCGCCCTGCTGACCACGTCGGCGAAGGACGAGGCCGGCCGTGCCCGGGCGATCGCGCTCTTCGCGGCCGTCTCCTCCAGCGGTGCCTCGATCGGGCTGATCCTCGGCGGCATCCTGACCGACATCGCGTCGTGGCGCTGGACGCTGTTCATCAACGTACCGATCGGGCTCGTCGTGCTCGCCCTCGTCGGCCGCCTCGTCGCCGAGACGGCCCCGCGACCGGGGCGCTTCGACATCGTCGGCGCCGTGGCCGCCACCGGTGGTGCGGCAGCGATCGTCTGGTCGCTGATCGGCGCCCCGGAGCACGGCTGGACCTCTGCGCGCACCATCGGCGGGATCGCGATCGGCCTGCTCCTGCTGGTCACCCTCGTGCTCACCGAGCGCAGAGTCGCCCACCCGCTGCTGCAGCTCCACCTCTTCAACAGCCACCGCCGCGTCGCTGCCTTCATCGCCGCGGTCGGGCTGGTGGGGGCTCAGTTCGCGACCTTCTATCTGACCGTGATCTACCTGCAGGGCGTGCTGGGCATGGGGCCGCTCGCCTCCGGACTAGCGTTCCTGCCGCTCACCCTGATGATCTTCGCGATGTCCCGGGTGGCGCCTCGGATCGCGGCCCGGATCGGGATGTCGCGGGTGCTGGTCCTGGGTGCCACCGGCCTCACGGTGTCGTTCCTGTGGCTGAGCACGCTCTCGGAGAGCAACACGTACGCCGGCGCCGTCCTGGCTCCGTTCCTGCTCAACGGCGCCTTCGCCTCGCTCGTCTTCACCTCCACCACGGCTCTCGGCCTGGAGGGTGTCGACGCCGCCCACGCCGGCTCGGCCTCGGGTCTGGTGCAGACCATGCAGCAGCTCGGCGGCTCGATCGGGCTGGCCGTGATCGCCTCGGTCTATGTCGCCAACGGCACCCCGGGCGAGGTCGTCCCGGGAATGCGCGAGGCCTTCTACGCCGCGGCCGCCTTGGGCGCGCTCGGCATCATCGCCTCGCTGAGCGTGGTGCTCCGGCGACCGTCCGGGATGCGTTCGTACGCTGCCGGGCAGGTCGCACCCAGCGCGAAGTGAGTGTGTTCCTCCGTCAAGGTATGCAGCCGAAGGAACACATCCCTAGCGGAGTTCCGCACGGGATGCGTGCGCTGACCTGCATACCCTTCGACAAGCTCAGGGCATCTCCTTGACGGAGGACCCGCCCCGAACGAGAACGGCCCGGCTCGCGAGCACGAGCCGGGCCGATTCGTACGCCTGGGTCAGGCGAAGGCCTTCTCGGCCAGCGAGGTGAAGAAGCCGAGCCCGTCCGTGCCGGAGCCGGTGAGGGTCTCCACGGCGTGCTCGGGGTGGGGCATCAGGCCGACGACGTTGCCGGCCTCGTTGGTGATGCCGGCGATGTCGTTGACCGAGCCGTTGGGGTTCACGTCGAGGTAGCGCGCGACGACGCGGCCGTCGTCCTCGAGCCGCTTGATCGTGTCGGCGTCGGCGACGTACTGCCCCTCACCGTTCTTCAGCGGGACCACGATCTCCTGGTCCTGGGTGAAGGCGGAGGTCCAGGCGGTCGAGGCGTTCTCGATGCGCAGCTTCTGGTCGCGGCAGATGAACTTGAGGTGGTCGTTGCGCAGCAGGCCGCCGGGGAGCAGGTGGGACTCGACGAGCATCTGGAAGCCGTTGCAGATGCCGAGCACCGGAAGGCCCTTCTGGGCGCCCTCGATGACCTCGGTCATGATCGGCGCGAAGCGGGAGATGGCACCGCAGCGCAGGTAGTCGCCGTAGGAGAAGCCGCCCGGCAGGATCACCGCGTCGACACCCTGCAGGTCGTGGTCGCCGTGCCACAGCGCCACGGCCTCGTTGCCGCCGACACGGACGGCGCGCTGCGCGTCGACGTCGTCGAGCGTGCCCGGGAAGGTGATGACGCCGATCTTCACTTGGCGGTCTCTTCCACGCGCACGACGTAGTTCTCGATCACCGTGTTGGCCAGGAAGGTCTCGGCCAGCTTCTCGATCTGGGCGAGCGCGTCGTCGGTGACCTCGGGGATCTCCAGCTCGAACCGCTTGCCCTGACGGACCTCGGTGACCCCGGTGAACCCGAGCCGCGGCAGGGCGCCGAGTACGGCTTTCCCCTGCGGGTCGAGAATCTCGGGCTTGGGCATGACGTCGACGACAACGCGAGGCATGGCTGCAGTCTAGGTGGGCCATACGCCGCTCACCTAAACCGTTGGCACCCCTCCCGGCCCGGTCTTTACGATCGCTCCTCGTGCGCCATCTGCTGATCGACATCACCCCGCTGCGTACGTCTCCTGCTTTCCGCCGGTTCTTCATCGGGCGGGCGGTGTCGGGGCTCGGTGGGCAGATCTCGGTGGTCGCGGTCATGTACCAGGTCTGGGAGGCGACCCACAGCCCGTTCTGGTCCGGCAGCGTCGCGCTCGCGCAGCTCGTCCCGATGCTCACGATCGGGCTCTGGGGCGGCGCGGTCGCGGACCGCGCGGACCGCCGCTCGATCCTGCTGGCCACCACCCTCACCCAGCTCGTGCTGGCGCTGCTGCTGATGGTGCAGGCCCTCTGGCTGGGAACCTCGCCGTCCTCGATCGGGCTCGTCCTGGTGCTGGTCGCGCTGATGGCCGCCGCGGGCTCGGTCGCCGCCCCTGCGGGCATGGGCGTGATCCCGCGGCTCCTCGCCACCGACCAGGTCGCCGCCGGGCTCGCCCTCAACCGGCTGAGCTTCCAGGGATCGATGCTCCTCGGCCCGGCGCTGGGCGGGCTGATCATCGGCTATGCCGGTCTCGAGATCGCGTACGCCGTCGACGCGGCCTCCTTCGCCGCCGGGTTCCTCGGGGTCGTCGGCCTCCCGGCTCTCGCGCCCGCGACGAGGACGAGCGGCGGCGGCGTCCTCGAAGGCCTGCGCTTCGCGGCCACCCAGCCGGTCGTACGCGGTGTGCTCCTCATCGATCTGGCGGCCACCGTCCTGGCCATGCCCGTGAGCCTGTTTCCGCTGGTCAACGAGGCCCGCTTCGGCGGCGACCCACGCACCCTCGGGCTGTTCCTGACCGCGATCGCGGTCGGCGGCGTAACGGCCTCGCTCGTCTCGGGCTCGTTCACCAGACGCAGCCGCCCGGGCCCGATCACGATCGGCGCCGCAGCCGTGTGGGGCGCCAGCCTGGGTGCCGTCGGGCTCGTCACCTCACCCTGGCTGTGCCTCGCCCTGCTCGCCGTCGCCGGAGCCGCCGACTCGGTCAGCGTCGTCACCCGCGGGACGCTGATCCAGCTCGCCGTGCCCGACGACCTGCGCGGCCGGACCGCCGCGATCGAGATGATCGTCGGCGCCGGCGGCCCGGAGGTCGGCAACCTCCGCGGCGGCGCCGTCGCCCAGCTCACCTCGGGCTCGTTCGCCCTGGTCAGCGGGGGCATCACCTGCCTGCTCGCCCTTGCCGCCGTCGGCGCCACCTCCCGGCAGATGCTCACCTTCCGGACGGGGCCCACAAACTCGAAGATCGCAGCCACCCAGTGACTGCGATCTTCGAGCTACGGCTGCTGCCGGCGTACAGAATCGGCTACTTGAGCTCGCGCTTGAGGATCTTGCCGGTGGCGGTCATCGGGAGGGCGTCGACGATCTCGACGATGCGCGGGTACTTGTAGGCCGCCATCTGCTCCTTGCTCCAGGCGACGATCTCCTCGGAGGTCGCGGAGGCGCCGGGCTTGAGCACGAGGACCGCCTTGATCTCCTCACCGTGCGAGTCGTGCGGGACGCCGATCACCGCAGCGAGAGAAACCGAAGGATGGGTCAGCAGGACCTCTTCGATCTCGCGCGGGTAGACGTTGAAGCCGCCGCGGATGATGAGCTCCTTGGCGCGGTCGACGATGTAGTACCACCCGTCCTCGTCGCGCTTGGCGAGGTCGCCCGAGCGGAACCAGCCTTCCGAGGTGAGCACCTCGGCGGTGGCCTCGGGGCGGTTGTAGTAGCCCTTGAAGATGTTGTGGCCCTTGATCGCGATCTCGCCGATCGCGTCGGCGGTCCACTCGATGTCGTCCCACGACGCCGGGTCGATCAGGCGCATCTCGACACCGGGGATCGGGACACCGATCGAGCCCGGGCGCACCGGCTGGCCGTAGAGCGAGAACGACGCGACCGGCGAGGTCTCGGAGAGGCCGTAGCCCTCGAGGATGGTGACCCCGAAGCGCTTCTCGAACTCCTTGTGGATCTCGACCGGGAGGGCCGAGCCACCGGCGGCGGCGACGCGCAGGTTCTTGGCGAGCGTGTCCACGTCGGTGTCCTCGGAGAGGGCACCGAGCAGGCCCCAGTACATCGTCGGCACGCCGGCGAAGAACGTGACGCTCTCCTTGAGCATCGTCGCCAGCGCGGCAGCGGCGTCGAAGCGGGGCAGCAGCACGATGGTGCCACCGAAGGCGATCGCGCCGTTCTGCACAACGGTCTGGCCGAAGGCGTGGAAGAGGGGCAGCACGGCGAGATAGGTGTCGGGCCGCTCGGCCGAGGCACCGAAGAGGTCGGCGCCGGCCAGCGCGTTGTCGCGCATGTTGCGGTGACGCAGCTCGGCGCCCTTGGGCTGCCCGGTGGTGCCGGAGGTGTAGAGGATGACCGCGGTGTCGTCCTCGTCGGTGGCCACGGTCTCGAAGGTCGGCGGCTGGGTCCCGATGCCCTGGCCGAGCGTGGTCACGCCCTCGATCGGCGACGCGGCGGTCGGGTCGGCGGTGATCAGGAAGAGGTTCTCAACCCCCGCCTCCTGCGCGCCGGCGTGCGCCTCGGCGCCGATGGCGAGCTCCGGCGTGCCCTCGAAGGCGAAGAGGGCCTTCGCGTCGGAGTCCTTGAGGTGGTAGGCCACCTCGCGCCCCTTGAGCAGCACGTTGAGCGGCACGACGGTGGCGCCGGCCTTGAGGATGCCGAAGTAGACCATCGTGAAGTAGGGCAGGTTCGGGCTCATCAGAGCGACCCGGTCACCCGCGCCGATGCCCTTGCTCGCCAGCAGGTTCGCGACCTGGTTGGCGGCACCGTTGATCTGGGCGTAGTTCAGACGGATGTCTCCCAGCACGATCGCGGTGCGCTCGGGAAAGTTCGCCGCGGAGTCTTCGAGCAGCGAAGCGAGGTTGTACGTGGACACATGGCCTCCAGTGGTGTGCGTGTTACGCGTCACAACCTACCCGCGCGTAGCTTCTCGCGGAACACGGTCTCGGTTTTTACTGCGACACGTGTCCCTGAAACTTCGCCTGGAGTTCGATCAGAAGCGGTGGCCGGTGAGCTTCTCGTACGCCTCGACGTACTTCGCCCGCGTGCGCGCGACGATCTCCTCGGGCAGCTCCGGCGGCGGACCACCGGCGGCGCGGTCCCAGCCGGACTCGGGCGAGAGCAGCCAGCGCCGGATCACGTCCTTGTCGAAGCTGGGGATCGCGGCGCCGGGGTGCCACTGGCTCGCATCCCAGTAGCGGGAGGAGTCCGGGGTGAGCACCTCGTCGGCGAGCACGATGGTGCGGATGCCCAGGTCGTCCTGGCGTACGCCGAACTCGAACTTCGTGTCGGCCAGGATGAGGCCACAGCCACGGGCGATCTCGTCGGCGCGCTGGTAGACCGCCAGGGTCAGCCGGCGCACCGCGGCGGCGTCGTCCTCGCCGATCAGCTTGGAGATGTATTCGTAGGTGACGTTCTCGTCGTGGTCACCGAGCTCCGCCTTCGTGGCCGGGGTGAAGATCGGCGGGGTGAGCCGGGAGCCGTCGACCAGACCGGCCGGCAGCCGGATGCCGCAGACCTCGCCGGTGGTCTCGTACTCACGCAGGCCCGACCCGGTCAGGTAGCCGCGCGCGACGCACTCGACGGGCAGCATGTGGAGCTTCTGAGCGACCACCGCCCGACCGGCCACCGACTCCGGGACGTCGGTCGAGAGCACATGGGTCGGCACCAGGTCCTCGAACTGCTCGAACCACCACAGCGACAGCCGGGTGAGGATCTCGCCCTTGTCCGGGATGACCGTGTCGAAGACGTGGTCGAAGGCCGAGATGCGGTCGCTGGCGACCATCAGGAGCTGGCCGGCGTACGGACCCTCCTCCAGCTCGTAGAGGTCGCGCACCTTGCCGGAGTGGAGGTGCTTCGCGCCCGGGATCGCCGGCGCCGGCGGGATGTTGAGTTCAGCCACGGGATCAGCCTAAGAGATAGTCCTCCCGAACCGTTTCTCGCTTAAGTAGACTGTTTCGAGCGATTTAAGCGGAAGGGCCGCCCATGGAGCGACGACCACAGCCAGACTTCTTGATCATCGGGGCACCGAAGGCCGGGACCACGGCACTGCACTCGGCACTGGCGAGGCACCCGCAGGTGTTCGCCACCACACCGAAGGAGCCGAAGTACTGGCTCTGCGACGACGCTCCGCCGCCGCACTGGCGCGGCCCCGGGGACAAGCACTCCCAGCAGGAGTGGGTCTGGCGGCGTACGGACTACGACCGGCTCTTCGCCGCCGCCCCCGAGCACGCGATCAGGGGCGAGAGCACGCCGTTCTACCTCTGGTCCACCAGCGCCCAGCGGCGGATCGCCCAGGAGCTTCCGGACGTGAAGCTGATCGCGGTCGTGCGCGACCCGATCGACCGCGCCTACTCCAACTGGATGCATCTGTGGTGCGACGGGCTGGAGCCGGTCGCCGACTTCCCCACGGCGTTCCGGCTCCAGGACCGGCGCGCCCACGACGGCTGGGCGCCGTTCTGGCGCTACCGCGAGCTCGGGCTCTACGGCCGGCAGCTCGACCACCTCTACGGGCTGGTCGGCGAGGACCGTGTGCTGGTGGTGCGCTACCGAGACATCGTCGACGAACCCGCCGCGACCGTCGACCGCGCCTGCCGCTTCCTCGGCATCGAGCAGGGCCATGTCGATCACATCCCGAAGGACAACAGCAGGACGTACGTCGAACCCGGCTGGCGCCCGAAGGTGCTCGGTCCCGTGGTCAGGGGCGGCGCCTGGCTCGCCCAGTTCGCGCCGCCGGAGGTCTGGCGCAGGAGCTACCCGCCGTTGCTGCGCCAGCTGGCGGGACCGGGCGACCACCACCGGCCCCGGCTGACTCCGGAGCAGCGCGAGCAGCTCCTGCCCGCCTTCGCCGAGGACATCGAGCTGCTCACCAAGGTGAGCGGGCAGGACTTCTCCGACTGGCTGTCCACCTCGAGCCGGGGATCGTTCCAGGAGCGCGCGAGACTCGCGGAGAACCTCAGCGAACCAGCGTGATCAGGTCGTGGGCGCCGTCCTCACGGGCGGCCTCCACGTAGTAGCGGATCCGGCCGTCGGGCAGCACCACCGCGCTGGCGTAGCGGAAGGCGCCGTCGGAGTGGGGGCTGGCGACCGGGGCCGCGTCGGGATCGGCGACCAGACGGGTGCCGTCCCAGCGAGCGACACCGGTGGTCTCGTACCAGTTGGACTCGGCGTCGGCGCGGCCGTCGTAGAGGACGACGAGCGGGTCATGGGAGACGACCGTGGTGACCCGGGCCCCGCGGGCGTCCCACCGGCCCGGACGTCCGGCGAGGACCTCGCCGTCGTCGTGCCACTCCAGGCCGTCGGTCGAGGTGAGGTAGCGGGTCATCATCCGGTCCTCGTGGCCGGGCTCGGTGAGCGGGTGGCAGCACAGCCACATCTGCCAGGTCTGGGTCACCGGGTCGATCGCGATCACCGGGTCCTTGACCGCGACGGTGTCGCTGCCGGGGTGGACGACCTGGCGGTTTCCCTCGGGGAGCCGCTCGACGGTGTCGGCGGTGAGGCTGTCGACCCACCAGTGCTTGGAGTCCCAGGTGGCGCAGGAGAGGTAGAGCCGCCAGCCACCCTCAGGCAGCGGCACCAGCACCGGCCGCTCCAGCGACTCGCAGCCGAACTGGTCGCGGTGGACCTCGGTCACCGTCTCGAACCGCACCCCATCGGTCGACCGGGCGACGCTGACCGTCACCCCGCGCCCGTCCGAGAGCGGCCGCCGGTTGCGCCAGGTCAGCCAGAAGACACCGTCGACCAGGACCGCGCTCGAGGCGCCGGCCCAGTTGCCCGGGCCCTCGCCCGGTGCCGGGATCACGAGCTCGGCACCGTCGTAGGACGGGAGGGACGGAAGCACACCGGTGGTCATGGAGTCATCTTAGTCAAGTCACTCACTCGCCTAAGGATCCACGCCGCGGCGCCACTCGGTGTAACACGTCGTTCGTAGGACTACTCGCCCTATTGGAACGACCGGTTAGTCCTACGAACAGCGTGTTACATCTCCGCCCGCTGTGGCATCGTTCGAGCCATGGCCGAGACAGCTGATCAGATCTATGCCCGCGTCCAGGCCGGCGGTGACCTGCCCGCACCGAGCGTGACCGAGTGGGACGTCTTCCCGTGGGTCGTACGCGACGGCGAGATCGCCCCCAAGCCGCTCGCTCCCCCGGCTCCCGAGGAGCCGCGCAGCGGTGAGGACGGGGTGGACTGCAACCTGTGCGGCACCGACCTGCCGGGCGTGATCTGGCAGGACGAGAGCTGGCGGGTCAAGCACCTGGAGCAGTCCGGGCTGCCGCTGGTGCTGATCCTCGAGCCGCTCGAGCACTACGACCTGCCCGATCTCGACGAGCACCAGGCGGCCGAGTTCGGGATCCTCACGGTGCGGCTCGCCAGGATCGTGGAGAGCCTGCCCAACATCGCCCGCTGCCACGCGATGCGGATCGGCGACGGCGCCGAGCACCTGCACATGTGGTTCCTGGCCCGCCCGAAGGACCTGCTCTCCGTACGCGGCAGCTTCTCGCCCGACTGGGACGACATCCTCCCGCCCGGCCCCGAGGAGATCTGGCGCGCCGACCTCGCCGAGGTCGCCCGCAAGCTCGCCACCCACGGCGGCGAGGCGCTGGTCTGATGGACCTGACCGACGAGGCAGACGTACGCCGACTGCTGGACGTGATCGAGCAGGAGATCGTCCCGCTGACCCGTGCCGGCGTCGCCTCGGGCAACAAGATCTTCGGCGCCGCGATCGTGCGCCGCGCGGACCTCTCGACGGTGGTCGCCGAGACCAACAACGAGACCGAGAACCCGCTGTGGCACGGCGAGATCCACGCCATCAAACGCTTCTTCGAGCTGCCGGCCGAGGACCGGCCGGCGCCCGCCGACTGCCTGCTGCTGGCGACCCACGAGCCCTGCTCGCTGTGCCTGTCGGGGATCGCCTGGTCAGGGTTCCCGGAGTTCGCCTATCTCTTCAGCCACCAGGACTCGGCCGACTCCTTCGCGATCCCCTACGACCTGGCGATCCTGAAGGGCGTCTACGCCGTCCCCGATCCCGACCGCGACGAGGTCGCCCCGGGACGCGACCTCTACAACCGCACCAACGCCTACTTCGTCAGCACCGGACTCGCCCCGCTCGCCGACCCCGAGCAGCTCGCCCGGATCACCCGGGCCTACGACGAGCTCTCTGCGACGTACCAGGAGAGGAAGGGTGGCGGCGCGATCGCCCACCCCTGACGGGTTGGTGAATCAGTCGTTGCTGCGCCAGCGCAGGAGACCGGCCACGGCGGAGAGCACCACGACGACGGTGCCGTAGACGTAGGTCGTGGTCGTGAGACCGATCTGCGGGGTCAGCAGCCCGGCGACGACGGCCGGGATGCCGAAGGCCAGGTAGGACACGATGAAGATCACCGCGAAGACCTCCGCCCGCTCATGGGCAGGGAGCAGCGGCATGATCGAGCGCAGGATGCCGAAGAAGGCGGTCCCGAAGCCGGAGCCCGCGACGACCACCGCGACGAGGTACGCCGCCGCCGAGCCGGTCGGGAGGGCGAGCAGGCTGAGCGCCGTGCCGACGGCCAGCGCGGCCGTGCCGTACAGCGTCGTCGCCCGCGCCGAGCGGTTCCGGAAGAGGTACGACGCCACCGCCCCCGATCCCGCGAGGGCCCCGATGGCGAGCCCCTGGAGGACGTGGTTGGTCGCGCCCAGCTCGGTGCGTACGATCGCGGCTCCGAGGGAGAGGAACAGCCCACCGGTCGCCCAGCCGGCGAAGATCGCCGGGGCGCTGCGGGCGAGCAGGCCCCGGATCGCCGGCGGCACGGCGATCCGCGGACGCAGCGAGGCGAGCAGGCCCTCGTGACGGGGCGCGGTCTCCGGGACCAGCCACACGCCGACCGCGAGGAGGACGGACAGCACGACGAGAGCGTCGAACACGATCAGCCGCGCGTCGGTCGCGACCTCCAGGACCACCCCCGCGACGACGGCGCCGATGGCCAGGCCGGCCATCGGCGCGACGGCGTTGGCCACCGCTGCCGAGCCCGGCCGCGAGGGCCGCTCGAAGTCGGCCACGGCGGCCGACAGGGTCGAGAGCAGCAGTCCGCTCGCGACCCCCTGGAGGATCCGCGCCTCGAAGAGGACGGCGGCGGTGTCGGCGCCCTGGAAGAGCGCGAAGCTGGCCGCCAGCAGGAGGAACCCGACCGTCACCACCGGACGCCGGCCGACGTGGTCGGAGACCGAGCCGAACACGAGCAGGGTGGCGAGCAGCGCGACGGCATAGACGGCGAAGACAGCCGTCATCACCCACGGCTCGAGCCCGAGGCCAACCTGGAGGTCGGGATAGAAGGGCGAGGGCGCGCTGGCCCCGGCCATCATCAGCACGACCGCCACCAGGGCCACGCCCGCGCCGAGTCGCCGCCCGGCGACGGCGTCCGTCGTCGTCGTCGCGCTCACCGTTTCTACCGACATCACCACTCCATCCATCGTTCGAATTATTTCGAACCTTTTATGGAGAGTACGTGCCTTCCGCTGACTGTGCAACTATTATCGAACCATGAGTTCTTCCCCGGACCTTCCGCATCCTGATCGGTCGGAGCTCTCACTGACGACCGTGCTCTTCGCGCTCAGCGACCCCGAGCGCCTCGCGATCGCCCGCCAGCTGGTCGACGGACCTCTCGACATGGCGGAGTGCCACCTGAGCAATCCGGACGTGCCGAAGTCGACCAAGTCGCACCTGATGAAGGTGCTGCGTACGTCGGGCGTGGTCCGCAACGAGGCCAACGGCCGCGCCCGGCGCCTCTCGCTGCGCCGTGAGGATCTCGACGCTCGGTTCCCAGGTCTTCTCGACGCCGTGCTCTCCGCCGAGGACGCCAGCCCGAAGTCCTAACCTCGGCGCCAGGGCGCGGGGCGGCCGTGCAGGAACCACTCCATGTTGCGGGTGATCCACGGCAGTCCGAAGTAGGTCATGAACGGCAGCGTCACGACCATCACGCCCAGCACCTTCAGCGGCAGCGCCCACTCTCCGACGACCGGCCCGAGCACCCAGTTGGCGACCAGGCTGACCGGGAAGAACATCAGGAAGATCGTGATCGTCTGCTTCCACCGCGGCGGGGCCGTCGCGACCCCGGAGACCTGCTCGACGTCATAGGTGCTCGGCGAGTCGAACCAGCCCTCGATGCCGGTACGCCGCTCGATCCGGGTCTCCTCCACGAACGGCTCGCCCGCACCCAGCCACCAGCCGCGCTGGCGGCTGTTGTCCCAGCTGCCCAGGGTCTCGTGGGAGTCGAAGCGGTAGAGCAGGTGCCACTGGTCGGAGTCCGGTGACGGCCGCACCCAGCCCGCTCCCAGGAAGCCGGGGAACTCGCTGGCCAGCCGGATCCCCGCCTGCATCCAGGCGACCATCTCGTCGCGACGCTCCACGGAGACTCGACGGGCGATGGTCACGGTTACCGGCTCGGACATGCCGTCCATCGTCGCAGGCACGTACGCCGCCTCCCCAGCCCTCGCATAGGTTTGCGGCATGTCTGTGGTGAAGATCAATGCAATCCAGGTTCCGGCCGAGGCGGGCGCGGAGCTCGAGAAGCGGTTCGCGGCGCGTGCCGGGGCGGTCGAGAAGTCGCCGGGGTTCCTCGGCTTCCAGCTGCTGCGGCCGGTCGCCGGCGACGATCGCTACTTCGTCGTCACCCACTGGGACTCCGAGGAGTCCTTCGCGGCCTGGCGCGACGGGGATGCCCGCGCCGCGCACGCGACTCCGCCGGGCGAGGCGCCGCGCAAGCCCGTCGCCACCGGCGCCGATCTGCTGGAGTTCGAGGTGGTCCTGGACGTCAAGCCGGCGTGACGTCGGAGACGCCCGAGACGTCGGAGACGCCGGGGATGCTCACGCCTCCTCGGCGCACCAACGCCTGTTCACCCTGCTGGACGACCTTGTAGAAGTGCTCGCTCCGCCCGCGCAGCAACGGCGTGGGCCCGAGGAGCGAGAGGCGGCCGTGGGCGAGACGGCTGGCGGTGCGTACGGCCCGCCATCTCCTCTCGGCAGCGGCCGACCACGGGATGCCGTAGTGCTCGCGGACGAGCGCCGGGAGGCTGCCCTGGACGACGGTCCGCAGCGTCTCGGAGGTCGGCGGCCCGCCAGGGAGGTGGTAGCCGGCGGTGCCGGCGATGTGCCGGCCGACCAGGCGCGCCTCGTCCACGAGATACGGCTCGTCCGAGGCGAGCCAGGCGTCGAAGCGGCGGCGGAAGTCGGGATAGGACACCGGCGCGGCCGAGGCCGGCATGCCGAAGAGACCGGCCCAGGTCACGAACCCGTCGAAGAGCTCCTCGCGCTCGTCCGGGCGGAGCGGGCGGACCAGGGCGTCGTACATGAACTCGACCGAGTCGAGCGCGAACGCCGCCGTCCACCACATCAGCCCGGGATCGGCGGCCGAGTAGGGCGACCCCTCGGGATGCGCGGGGCCGCCGGGGACCTCCATCGTCCCTGCGACGGGCACGTGCCGCTTCGCCGTGAACGCGAGCGCCCGGTCGGCCTCCTCCTTGGTCCCGAGGAAGACCGTCTCCATCAGCCGAGCGGTCAGCGCGAGCCGCGTGTAGGGCGTCGCCCGGTGCACCGTGTGCTGCGCGGTGCCGACGAAGAGCCGCGGGTGCAGACCGCCGATCACCAGCGCCCGCTGTCCCCAGCTCAGCCCGACGACCCGCTGACGCATGGCACGCACGACCATCGAGTCGGCGGCGAAGTACCCGGACACACCGACAGTCTGACACCGCGCCGCGGCCGGCCGCGGCGGTTCAGGCGGGCTCGAGGGCGGGGACGACGTACTCCCTGGTCAGCGGGGCGAAGTCGGCTCCCTCGGTGATCTCGATGAGCGTCGCCCAGCGCAGCTCGGCGATCTCGGCAGCGGCGTCCGGGGCGACCTCGCCGGCCCAGGTGAAGACCGTCGAGCGCACCAGGTGACCCGGCTCGTTGGCGGCGTCCGCCTCGAACTCGCCGAGCAGCGCCAGGTCCTCGACCCGAAGCGGTACGCCGAGCTCCTCCGCCACCTCGCGGACGGCCGCCTCCGCGGCCGACTCCCCCGGCTCCAGCTTCCCGCCGGGCAGCATGAACTTCGCGGTGCCCTTCTTGCGGACGGTCAGCATCCGCCCGTCGCCGTCGCGGAAGACGACGGCCGCGACGGTGATGACCGGCCCGGCGTTCGGGCTCAGAGGATCTCCCCCGGCGCATAGGCGGCAGCCTCGGGGTGGCGGGCGGTGACGGCCTCCACGCGGCGTACGACCTCCTGGACCTGCGCGACGGCGGCACCGGTGAACTCGATCGGGTCGGCGACCAGCGACTGGATCTGCTCCTCGGTCAGACCGAGACGGGAGTCGGCTCCGAGCTTGGCGAAGACGTCGTTCTCGGCCTGTCCCTTGCGCATCGAGAGCGCGGTGCCGACGGCGGCCTCCTTGATCGCCTCGTGCGCCTCCTCGCGGCCGACGCCGTTGCGGACGGCGGCCATCAGCACCTTGGTGGTCGCCAGGAACGGCAGGTAGCGGTCGAGCTCACGCTGGATCACTGCCGGGAAGGCGCCGAACTCGTCGAGCACGGTCAGGAAGGTCTGGAAGAGGCCGTCGGCGGCGAAGAACGCGTCCGGGAGCGCGACGCGGCGCACGACGGAGTCGGAGACGTCGCCCTCGTTCCACTGGTCGCCGGCCAGCTCGGAGATCATCGAGAGGTAGCCGCGGAGCACCACCGAGAGGCCGTTGACCCGCTCGGTGGAGCGCGAGTTCATCTTGTGAGGCATCGCGGAGGAGCCGACCTGGCCCTCCTTGAAACCCTCGGTGACCAGCTCGTTGCCGGCCATCAGCCGGATCGTGGTCGAGAGGTTGGAGGGGCCGGAGACCAGCTGGACCAGCGCCGAGACCGCGTCGAAGTCGAGGGAGCGCGGGTAGACCTGGCCGACGCTGGTGAAGACGTTCTCGAAGCCGAGGTGGGCCGCGACGCGCTCCTCGAGCGCGGCCAGCTTGTCGGCGTCACCGTCGAGCAGATCGAGCATGTCCTGCGCCGTGCCCATCGGGCCCTTGATCCCGCGCAGCGGGTAGCGGGCGATGAGTTCCTCGACCCGCTGGAGCCCGACCAGCATCTCGTCGGCGACGGTCGCGAACCGCTTGCCGAGCGTCGTCGCCTGGGCAGCGACGTTGTGCGAACGGCCGGCCATGACGGTGGTCTCGTGCTCGGCCGCAAGCCGCGCCAGGCGGGCCAGCGTCGCGACGGCACGGTCGCGGATCACCTTCAGCGAGACTCGCACCTGGAGCTGCTCGACGTTCTCGGTCAGGTCCCGCGAGGTCATGCCCTTGTGGATGTGCTCGTGACCGGCCAGCGCGGCGAACTCCTCGATCCGCGCCTTCACGTCGTGGCGGGTCACCCGCTCGCGCGCGGCGATCGAGTCGAGGTCGACGTCCTCGACGACCTTCTCGTACGCCTCCACGACCCCGTCGGGGACGTCGATGCCGAGATCCTTCTGGGCCTTGAGCACCGCGATCCAGAGCTGACGCTCCAGGACGATCTTGTGCTCGGGACTCCAGATCCCGGCGAGGTCTGCCGCGGCATAGCGGTTGGCGAGAACGTTGGGCACCACAGTCACGGCGGACATTCTCCCATGCTCCGTGCCCACCCCCACTAACGTGGCGGTATGGCCCTGCGGATCCTCGCCAGCCGGCCCGATCCGGCGATCTACACCCTGCCCTGGTCATTCCCCCTGGAGGACTGGCCGGATGATGTCGTGGTGCCGCTAGCCCGCGGGCTGAGTCGCCACGTCGTACGCATCGTGCGGGTGCGCAACCACATCTACGCGGTCAAGGAGACCCAGGCCGACATCGCCCGGCGGGAGTACGACATGCTGCGCGAGCTGCAGCGCCTCGGCCTGCCGACCGTGGTCGCCAAGAGCGTCGTCACGGGGCGCAAGGACCGCGACGGCAACGACCTCGGCGCCGCCCTGATGACCGAGCACCTCACCTACTCGCTCCCCTACCGCGCGCTGTTCGAGCGGGGCCTGGCCGCCGACCGGCTCCCCAGCCTGATCGACGCCCTCGTCGTCCTGCTCGTACGCCTCCACCTGGCCGGCTTCTACTGGGGCGACGTGTCCTTGTCGAACGTCCTGTTCGTGCGCGACGCGGCCGGGTTCGCGGCCTACCTGGTCGATGCCGAGACCGGGGAGCTGAAGCCGGAGCTCTCCGACCGGCTGCGGGAGTACGACCTCGACGTCGGCTACCAGAACATCTACGGCGAGCTGCTCGACCTGCAGGCGAGCGAGTCCCTGCCCGAGGCCTTCCCGATCGACGCGATCGTCGAGCGGCTGCAGAGCCGCTACGACGCGCTGTGGCGCGAGCTCACCGAGGAGCAGGTCTTCTCCGCCGAGGAGATGTGGCACATCGAGCAGCGCATCGAGCGCCTCCACGACCTCGGCTTCGACGTCGAGGAGCTCGACATCACCACCAGCGAGGACGGCGACACCGTCGCCCTCCGCCCGCGGGTGGTCGAGCTCGGCCACCACCGCCGCGAGCTGCGTACGTTGACCGGGCTGGACGTCCAGGACGCCCAGGCACGGCGGATCCTCAACGACATCTCCGCCTTCCGCGCCACCCGCGAGCTCGGCGACCGGCCGATCGAGGTCGCGGCGAGCCGCTGGCTGCGCGAGGTCTACGAGCCCATCGTCGCGATGCGCCCGCCGGACGCCGCCGCCAAGCTCACGCCTGCGCAGATGTTCCACGAGATCCTCGAGCACCGCTGGGTGCTCTCCCAGTTCGCCGGCGAGTGGGTCAAGCTCATCAACGCCGCGGAGTCCTACTACGCCGACGTCATCCAGCACCGCCCCGACGAGGCCGTCACCCCGCCCGCCGAGGAGTGAGCCGGGCGCGTCATAAGGTGGCCTCGTGAAGATCCTCGTCGTCGGCACCGGTGGTCGTGAGCACGCGCTCGCTCTGAAGCTCTCCCAGGAAGGGAACGAGGTGTACGCCGCGCCCGGGAACCCCGGGATCGCGGAGTTCGCCACGCTCCGGGACGTGGACATCATGTCCGGTCCCGCGATCGCCTCCCTGGCCGGCGAGCTGGGCGCCGATCTGGTCGTCGTCGGACCCGAGGCGCCGCTCGTGGCCGGGGTCGCCGACGCGGTTCGCGAGGCGGGGATCCCGGTCTTCGGACCGTCGGAGGCTGCCGCGCAGCTCGAGGGGTCGAAGGCGTTCTCCAAGGACGTGATGTCCGTGGCCGGCGTGCCGACCGCGGGCTCGCGCGTGGCGACCACCCCAGAGGAGGCTGTCGCCGCGCTTGACGAGTTCGGCGCTCCGTACGTGGTCAAGGACGATGCTCTGGCCGCGGGCAAGGGTGTCGTCGTGACGCGTGACCGCGAGGAGGCGCTGGCCCACGCGGCCGCGTGCGAGCGGGTCGTCATCGAGGAGTTCCTCGACGGCCCCGAGGTCTCGCTGTTCGCGATCTGCGACGGGACGCGGCCCTACGCGCTGCAGCCGGCGCAGGACTTCAAGCGGATCTTCGACGGCGGCAAGGGCGGCAACACCGGCGGGATGGGTGCCTACTCGCCGCTGCCGTGGGCGCAGCCGGACCTGGCCGACGTCGTGCTGACGACCGTCGTCCAGCCGACCCTGGTCGAGATGGAGAAGCGCGGCGCTCCGTTCGTCGGGTGCCTCTACGTCGGGCTCTCGCTGACCGCCAAGGGCCCGAAGGTGATCGAGTTCAACTGCCGGTTCGGTGACCCCGACATCCAGCCGGTCCTCGCTCTTC
Organism: Nocardioides sp. NBC_00850; assembly: GCF_045207335.1. Taxonomy (NCBI): domain Bacteria; kingdom Bacillati; phylum Actinomycetota; class Actinomycetes; order Propionibacteriales; family Nocardioidaceae; genus Nocardioides; species Nocardioides sp. NBC_00850. Next base: position 1,564,658 of record NZ_CP108845.1, on the reverse strand, counting down.
TGGAGTCCTCCCTCGGCGACCTGCTCCTCGCGGCGGCCACGGGCGCGCTGGACACCGTCGAGGCGCCGACCTTCTCCGACGGCGCCTCGGTGACCGTCGTGCTGGCCTCGGCCGGCTACCCGGAGTCGTCCTCGAAGGGCGACGTCATCACCGGCGCCGGCAACGCCAACTCGATCAACGACGTGGACGTGATCCACGCCGGCACGGCGATCGTCGACGCTTCCACCCCCGAGGAGCCCGACCACCGCCACCTGGTCACCGCGGGAGGACGCGTCCTGGCGGTCCGCGCCAAGGGCTACGACATCGACGACGCGCGCTCGCGTGCATACGCCGCCGCCGACCTGATCACCTTCGACGGACTCCAGCGGCGCTCCGACATCGCCGCCGAGCCGCTCGGCGTCGTCGAGGGCGCCTCGCTGCTTTGAGCATCGGCGTAGCCTGCCGAACATGACCTGGGTCGTGTTCGGCGTCGCCGTCGTTGTCGTGCTCGGCCTGATCATCGCGGCCTGCAACACGGCCCTGCGCTCCTCGCGCCGCGGCGTCTCGGCCGGGATCGGCGACGGTCTCGGCAACTTCATCGACGTCTTCGACCCCGGCAACGCCCGCGCCGCGCGCGACCTCAAGGAGCAGGACAACATCGGTCACGTGGTCCCCTCGCCCGACGGCGACGACCCGCCATACGGCGTCGACCTGAAGGCCGGACGCGTCACCATCCGCCGTTCGTGACGGGCTGAGAGTGACCGATCGGCCACTCTCAGCCTCACCACCTCAGGTCAGCGAGTTGATGATGACGGTCTCGTCGCGAGCCGGGCCGACGCCGATGACCGACATCGGGGCGCCGGAGATCTCCTCGACGTACTTCACGTACGCCTGAGCGTTGGCCGGCAGGTCGGCGAACGACCGGGCGCCCGAGATGTCTTCCTTCCAGCCCGGCAGCATCTCGAAGATGGGCTTGGCGTGGTGGAAGTCGGACTGGTTGACCGGCATCTCGTCGTGGCGGACGCCGTCGACGTCGTACGCCACGCACACCGGGATCTCCTCGAGTCCGTCGAGCACGTCGAGCTTGGTGAGGACGAAGTCGGTGACACCGTTGACGCGGGCCGCGTAGCGGGCGATGACCGCGTCGTACCAACCGCAGCGACGCGGGCGTCCGGTGGTCGTGCCGAACTCGTGGCCGTTGTCGCGCAGGTAGTCGCCGGACGCGTCGAAGAGCTCGGTCGGGAACGGCCCCTCGCCCACGCGGGTGGTGTAAGCCTTCACGATCGCGACGACGCGGTCGATCCGGGTCGGCGGGATGCCGGAGCCGGTGCAGGCGCCGCCCGAGGTGGCGTTGGAGGAGGTCACGAACGGGTAGGTGCCGTGGTCGACGTCGAGCAGGGTCGCCTGGCCGCCCTCGAGCAGCACGGTCTCGCCCCGGTCGAGCGCCTGGTTGAGCAGCAGGCCGGTGTCGCAGACCATCGGCGCGATCCGGTCCGCGTAGGACAGCAGATCCTCGACGACCGCGTCGACGGTGAAGCCACGACGGTTGTAGACCTTGGAGAGCAGCTGGTTCTTCAGCTCCAGGGCGCCCTCGACCTTGCCCCGAAGGATCGACTCGTCGAAGAGGTCCTGGACGCGGATGCCGATGCGGTTGACCTTGTCGGCGTAGGTCGGGCCGATCCCGCGGCCGGTGGTGCCGATCTTGCGCGAGCCGAGGAAGCGCTCGGTGACCTTGTCGAGCTGGCGGTTGTAGTCGGCGATGACGTGAGCGCTGGCGGACAGCTTCAGCTTGGAGATGTCGACGCCGCGCGCCTCCAGACCGGTCAGCTCCTCGAAGAGGACCGCGAGGTCGACGACCACGCCGTTGCCGATCACCGGCGTCACGCCGGCGGTCAGGATGCCGCTGGGCAGCAGGTGGAGGGCGTACTTCTCACTCGTCCCGTCCGCCTGGCGGATGACGACGGTGTGGCCGGCGTTGTTGCCGCCGTTGAACTTCACGACATAGTCGACGTGCTCACCGAGAAGGTCGGTCGCCTTGCCCTTGCCTTCGTCGCCCCATTGGGCGCCGATGATCGTGATCGCGGGCATGTGTTGCTCCTTCGCTCCGGACGGAGTCCCTCCGGGCGTGCCCGGCTGCTCAACGCACCATTTTCTAGTGTGTGCTGGATCCATCTAAAAATGCAGAAAGCCCTGGCAAGACCAGGGCTCTTGCGACCACACGCTAGCAAATTCAGGCGCGTACGTCACAGCCAGGCTCGCCGGGCGGCCTCGACGCCCGCCTCGAACCGGGAGGTCGCACCGAGCTCCTCGAGCAGTTCGGCGACCCGCCGCCGGACCGTACGCAGCGAGACACCCAGCCTCCGGGCGATCTGCTCGTCCTGGGCCCCGCTGGCCAGCTCGGCGAGCAGCAGGCGGCGTTCCGCGTTCGGCAGGTCCTCGAGCTCGGCCGCCGGGAGGGCGCGACGCCACAGCTCCTCGAAGTAGCTGGTCACCACCTCGACGATGCCCCGCTGGCGTACGTTGATCATCGGCTGCTCCACCGGGCCGAGCGGGTCGGGGAACATCGCGTGCGTGCTGCCGACCACCATCAGGTGGGTGCCGACGCGCGGCAGGATTCGGACCTCCTCACCGATCTCGATCCGCATCCGCAGCACGTCGGGCGCCTGCTTCAGGGCTGCCACCGGGTAGATCCCACGACACCGGCGACCCGACTTGATCGTGGACTCGATGACCGAGATGAACCGCATCTCCGAGGGATGGACGGTCACCGCCGGGCGCAGCCACATCATGTCGCCCGAGGTGGCCGAGACCAGCCGCTCGAAGGTCTCCGGCGTGAACTCGGTCGCGATCACCTCACCCTCGATCGGCTGCTCCTCGCCGATCTGGGCCGGGAGCCGCGCGGCGGTGCCTGCGACGTACGGGACCGACTGGGAGATCTTCAGCAGATGGTCGTGGGCGTCCTGGGCCCTGGTCGCGGCCCGCTCCAGCATGTGGGCGACCACCGCCGTCGGGCTGAGCACCGTCAAGGTCTCGCCGATGGAGACGACACCGCTCTCGACCAGCGGCGCGGCCTCCTCCAGCAGCTCTTCCTCGGAGGTCGACAGCGTCGCCGCCACGACCACCAACGGCCACCCGTTGAGCGGGAGGAGGCGGCTGTAGAGCTGTGCCGCGCCCGGGCCGAACCCGAGCGCGGTCATCAACGTCTCCGACCGGCCGTTCTCCATAACTGGCACTTTAGTGCCAGTTAGTCGTCAGGCCTCCGGCTTGAGCAACGGGAAGAGGATCGTTTCGCGGATCCCAGCGCCGGTGAAGAGCATGATCGCCCGGTCCAGGCCGAGCCCGAGGCCACCCATCGGCGGGGCGCCGTACTCCAGCGCCCGCAGGAAGTCCTCGTCGAGCTGCATCGCCTCGGGGTCGCCGCCGGCGGCGAGGAGGGACTGGGCGGTGAGGACCTCGCGCTGCACGACCGGGTCGATCAGCTCGGTGAACCCGGTGCCGCGCTCGACACCGCCGATGATCAGGTCCCAGGCGAGCACCTTGCCCGGCTCCTCGTCGTTGATCCGCGCCAGCGGCTGGGCGATCGCCGGGAAGTCGCACAGGAAGGTCGGCTGGATCAGGTGGGGCTCCACCAGCTCACCGCACAGCTCCATGACGATCTTGTCGGCGCCCCAGGCCGGGTCTAGCTCGACGTCGTGCTTGTCGGCCAGCGCCTTGAGCGTGTCGACGTCGGTGTCAGGGGTGACCTCGACACCGACGGCCTCGGAGACGCCCTCGTAGACCGGCAGCCACTTCCACTCGCCGTCGAGGTCGATGACGCCGGCGTCCGTCTCCACCTGGCGCGAGCCCACCGCGTCGGCGGCGGCGAGATACATCTGCCGCATCTCCTCGGCGATCGTGAACTGGTCGCCGTAGGCCTGGTAGGCCTCGATCATCGTGAACTCGGGGCTGTGCGTGGAGTCGACGCCCTCGTTGCGGAAGATCCGGCCGATCTCGTAGACCTTGTCGACGCCGCCGACGACGGCCTTCTTGAGGTTGAGCTCGAGCGCGATGCGCAGCGTCATCGGCTGGTCGAACGCGTTCATGTGGGTCTTGAAGGGCCGTGCGTGCGCACCACCGTGGATGAGCTGCAGGACCGGCGTCTCGACCTCGAGGTAGCCGTCGTCCTCGAGACGGCGGCGGATCGCCTGGGTGATCTTCGCGCGCGTACGCACCATGTCGCGCGCCTCCTGGCGCACGATCAGGTCGGCGTAGCGCTGCCGGACCCGGGCCTCCTCGGAGAGGTCCTTGTGGAGCACCGGCAGCGGCCGCAGCGCCTTGGACGCCATCTCCCAGCTCGAGGCCATGATGGAGAGCTCGCCGCGCCGCGAGGAGATCACCCGGCCGGTGACGGCGACATGGTCACCGAGGTCGACCAGGCTCTTCCACTCCGCGAGCGACTCCTCTCCCACCTCGGCGAGCGAGAGCATCACCTGGAGCCGGGTGCCGATGCCCTCCTGCAGCGTCGCGAACGCGAGCTTGCCGGTGTTGCGGACGAACATGACCCGACCGGCGACGGTGACCACGTCCTGGGTCTCGTCACCGGCCTCGAGCTTGTCCTCGTAGGCCTCGCGCACCTCGGCGAGCGTGTGGGTGCGGCCGACCCCGATGGCGTACGCCTTCTTGCCCTCGGCCAGCAGGCGCTCACGCTTCTCGCGCCGAACGATCATCTGCTCGTTCAGGTCAGGCCCATCAATAGGCTCAGCGGGCGCGTTGTTGGTCTGCTCAGTCACGGGTCAAGGCTAGGCGAAATCGCTGGTCCGACGCGATTCGGTATTCACCCCAGAAGCGTGTCGTACGCCGTCGGGCTGCTGTCGCGCAGGAACTCGCTGCAGCGCTCCCACTCCTCGGTCTCGCCGATCGCCTTGGCCTGCTCGGCGAGGAGGGCGAGGCTGGTCAGGAAGCCACGGTTGGGCTCGTGCTCCCACGGCACCGGGCCGTGGCCCTTCCAGCCGTTGCGGCGCAGCATGTCGAGCGAGCGGTGGTAGCCGAGGCGGGCGTAGGCGTAGATGGTCACGTCCTCAGCCCCGGCCTCCTTGGCGGCCGTGGCGAGCGCGGCCCAGGCAGAGGGCGAGGCCGGGTGGCGGCGTACGACCTCGGCGGGGTCGGTGCCGGCGGCCAGCTCGTCGGTCGCGGGGTCGGCGGGGAGGTGGGTCGGCGGCGGTCCGGCCATCAGGTCCTGGTGGGTCATACGCACCATTGTGCCCGCGACCACCGACACGGATACCGGTGGTCGGGTGTTGACTGTGTTCATGACCGACACGAAGACGTCCAAGACGCCGGGCGACACCGTGGACCACCCCTGGCGCAGCCTGGCGGCGCTGTGCATCGGCTTCTTCATGATCCTCGTCGACATGACGATCGTGACCGTCGCTACGCCCGACATCATGAGGGAGCTGGAGGCGAGCACCAACGACGTGCTGTGGGTGACCAGCGCCTACCTGCTGGCCTACGCGGTCCCGGTGCTGATCATGGGGCGCCTCGGCGACCGGTTCGGACCGAAGTGGCTCTACCTCGGTGGTCTGGCACTCTTCACGCTCGCCTCGTTGTGGTGCGGTCTCTCGGACAGCATCACGATGCTGATCGCCGCCCGCGCCGTGCAGGGCGTCGGCGCGTCGATGATGACCCCGCAGACGATGGCCGTGATCACCCGGACCTTCCCCTCCGACCGCCGCGGTGCGGCGATGGCACTGTGGGGCGCCACCGCCGGCATCGCCACCCTCGTCGGGCCAATCCTCGGCGGGGTGCTCGTCGATCTCGGCGGCTGGGAGTGGATCTTCTTCATCAACATCCCCGTGGGCATCGTGGCGCTCGTCCTCAACTGGAGGTTCGTGCCGCTGCTGCCGACCCACCCGCACGTCTTCGACTGGCTCGGGGTGGCGTTGAGCGGGATCGGCATGTTCTGCCTCGTCTTCGGACTGCAGGACGGTGAGCAGCGCGGCTGGGACGCGCTGATCTGGACGCTGGTCATCGGCGGGTTGGTCGTGCTCGGCCTGTTCGTGCTGTGGGAGGCACACAACAAGCAGGAGCCGCTGCTGCCGCTCAGCCTCTTCGGCGACCGCAACTTCTCGGTCGCCAACATCGCGATCACCTGCATGGGGATGGCCGCCACGACGATGGGCTTCCCGCTGATGCTCTACGCGCAGATCGTCCGTGGCTACGACGCGCTCGAGGCCTCTCTGCTGTTGGTGCCGATGGCCGCGGTGTCGCTGGTGCTGGCGCCGGTGGTCGGCAGGATCAACGACAAGGTCCACCCTCGCTGGCTCACCAGCTTCGGCTTCTTCTGCTGCACCGCGGCGATGTTCTGGATCACCCGGCCGATGACTCCGGACTCGGCGGTCTGGGAGCTCCTGGTCCCGATGGGGCTGCTCGGGCTCGGAATGGCGTTCGTGTGGGCGCCGCTGGCGGCGGCCGCCACCCGCAACCTGCCGCCACTCCAGGCCGGAGCCGGGTCGGGCGTCTACAACACCACCCGGACGGTCGGCTCCGTCGTCGGCTCGGCCGCCATCGCGGTGCTCATGGACGCCCGCATCACCGCCAACGGGCTGGACGCCAACGCGGAGACCGCCGGCGGCGCCGGTGGCCAGATGCCCACGGAGATCGCCGAACGGTTCTCCCAGGCGATGGCCGAGGCGACCCTGCTGCCGGCGGCCGCACTCGCCGTCGGCTTCGTGGCGGTGCTCTTCTTCACCACCCCGCGCCACATGATGAAGAACTAGGAGAGCGCGACCGAGAGCGGAAGCCCGCGGCACGGGATCATGTCCCGGGCAGTGGTGAGCGGGGCGCCGGTGGCCAGCTGCGGGTCGGCGGAGACGATCGCCTTGCCGTGGCCGTTGACCAGCGTCGCGCCGGCCTCGCGCAGCCCGGGCAGCAGCATCGTCTCGAGCGTCTCGACCAGGGTGTCGGCCCCCGCGACGCCGACCATGCGACCCTCGGCGTAGACCGGCATCGTCGTGGTCATGACGTACTCGTCGGTGCAGACGAAGTCGACGTACGGCCCGACGAGGGTCAGCTCCCCCGTGCGCTCCGGGGTGCGGTACCAGGGCTGGCGGGTGTAGTCGATCGCCTCTCCGGTGCCCGGCGCATCGGCGTCGCCGAGGAAGTCACGCTCCTCGCCCTGCCACCAGACGAGGTAGAGCCGGCGGTCGCTGAGCACGCCCGGAGCCGCGACGAAGCCACCACCGATGAGGTTGGGGTTGCGCAGGAACTCCAGCGAGCCGGGCTCGAGCCGCTCCCGCAGGGATGCGGTGGTGACCGGGCCGGCCTCGAAGAGGGCGGTCACCTCGCTGCGTACGCGCTCGAGCTCGGTCACGATCGGCCCGAAATGCTGCTCGACCTGAGCCACACAGTCGATGGGAGTCATCGTCTTCGTCATCGTCGCACCGCCTCATGGATCTCGGCCAAGCGTTCAAGGGAGTGGGCGACGTGCTCGCGTACGCTCTCCCGCGCCCTGACAGCATCTCCTGCTGCGAGGGCTTCGACAAGCTCCTGATGGCGGGTCGCCGTGGCCTCCCGGAAGCCCGGCTCGTTGAGCGGGATCCGGAGCAGCGCGCCGAAGTCGGCCTCCTGGCGCACCACCTCGCGGGTCATCCGGGCCGACTGGGTCAGCGCGGCCACCGACAGGTAGAGCTCGCTGTCGGCGCTGCGCCAGCGGGCCACGTCGCTGACGTTGAGCGGGATCAGCAGGTCGCGCAGGTCCTCGACCTCGTCAGGGTCCGTACGCTCCGTCGCGATCTCCGCACAGCCGGTGAGCACCACCAGGTAGACCGTGGCCCGGTCGCGCAGCTCGACCCGCGACATCGAGGCGAGCCGGTCCTCGACGAGGTCGCCGCTCTCGGGGGCACGTACGAACGAGCCACCGCCCCGTCCCCGGGTCGTCACCACCAGGCCCTTGGCGCGCAGTGCGACCAAAGCCTCTCGTGCGGTGACCGTCGCGACGCCGAGCATCTGGGCCAGTTCCGGCTCGCTGGGGAGCCGCTCGCCGTGTGCGAGCACGCCGGAGCGGATCGCCTCCGCGAGCCGGTTCTCGACGCGCGCAGCCCGGCCCTCGTCGCCGATCGGGGCGAAGATGGCCGCGCGAGCTCGGGAGGTCATCACACGCACACCGAAATCCTAATGTATGGATCTAGATGATTCGGCCCTCAGATCTGTTCGAATCTGTTCGAATGCGCACAGAAACTTCATGAATTTCGTCTTAACCATCTGGATCCATGGGCGTTTCTATGCCTAACCTGTGCGCACGGCTGACGCACACTGGTGTCGGTCACCCAAGATCGTCGGATGTCCAGGGCTTGTGGGGGGCGCTGGGCATCCGACTCCTTGGTTTTCGGGCGTCTGTGCGGATGAATGCCGACCGAGGTACCTCGGTGAGTGGGCACTTCCCGCGCGGAACTCCACGAGGGGAGTGACTGCTGACCGAGTTACCTCGGTGAGCATCAAGCGGGCTCGCGACTGTCCACGCATACGACAAGGGCGGGGAGAGCCTCTCGGCTCTCCCCGCCCTGTTTCTCGGCGTGTGTCGGCTAGAACACCGCGGCCACGGCGCTGGTCAGCGCGTCACCGATGTTGTCCAGCAGGCCACCCTCGTCCTCCTCGGCGGGAGCTTCCTCGGTCGCCTCGTCAGCAGGCTCCTCGGTCGTCGGCCGCGCGGCCGGGGACTCCGACTCGCTCGGCGTCGCCTCCGGCTCGGCCGGCTCCTCAGCAGGAGCCTCAGCGGTGTCCTCGCCGCCCGGGAGGATGTCATCCAGACCCGGCAGCAGCGGCGAGTCCTCCTCGGTCGACTCCTCGACCGGAGCCTCCACGTCCGGGACCTCCGGCGAAGCCGGCTTGTCGGCCGGAGCGTCGGACTTGTCCTCGCCCGGGGTCGACGCACGGAAGCCAGCGTTGCCGCCCTCCGGGTCCTGAGGACCGCTAGCTGAGGCAGGGGCACTGGGCGCCGACTGGTTGCCGTCGCCGTCCTCGGCCGTGACCGTAACGGTCGAATCCTGGCCGAGCAGGCACCCAACCCTCAGGGAAGTGGCGCCCGGTTCCGAGCGCTGCGGGAAGCAGAGAACGCCACCCTGCACTCGAACGATGTAGACGATCCCGCTCTGCGGAGTCTTGCCGTCCTCGTCCGTCGATGCCGACCAAGAGACGTCAAAGCCCAGTGCCGAGGCGTTGTCCACCTTGACGTTCTGCGGCACGGTCGGCGCGATCTTCGTAGTCGTGCCGGTGGCCTCAGCAGACGGGTCGGACTCGTTGCCCGCACCATCCACAGCCGTCACGGTGTAGGTGTAGTCCTTGCCTGCCTCCAGGCCCGTGTCCTCGTACGAGGTGTCGTTGACCGGACCGACCAGCTTGCCGTTGCGGTAGAGGTTGTAGCTCACGTCATCGACGCCGTCGGTGTTGTCCTCGGACTCCAGCCAACTCACGTTCAGCGTGCTGTCGCTCGGGTCGCCCTGCTCGACCGTCACGCCCTGAGGAATCTGCGGTGCCGTGACGTCCATGACGCAGTCGATCTCGTTGCTGTCCTCGGACTCGTTGCCAGCCTTGTCGGTCGCGGTGACCGAGAAGGTGTAGGTGACACCCGCGTCGAGGCCTGTGAAGGTCGCCGCGGTCTCCTCGGTGCGGCCCGGGTTTCCGGCGTCCGGCGACGAGGTCACCGTGTAGTGGGAGATCCCGCTCTTGTCGTGCGCCCTGGACCAGTCGACCTTCGCGGAGGTGTTGGTCAGCACGTCGCACCCGCTGAGAGTGACCGGGTCGGGAGCATTCTCATCCTCGGGGTCGCCGGGGTCGCCGGGACCCGGCCCGTCGTCGTCGCAGATCGGCAGGTCGGGGAAGAGGTCGCAGATCGGGTCGGTCGGGTCCGTCGGGTCGGTCGGATCCGTCGGGTCCGTCGGGTCCGTCGGCTCGGTCGGCGGCGGGGTCGGCTCGGGCTCCTGGCACTGGGTCAGGTCCGGGCGGATCTCGCAGATGTCCACACCGGCGCCCGGCGGACGAGTGTCCTCGCAGGCGCTCGGGTCGAGCTCACAGGTCGGGGTGCTGCCCGACGGGACGTTGCCCGCGGGGATGAAGGTCACACCGGTGTTCGCAGCCGGGACGATGTCGTCGTCGACGACCTCCGGCTCGTCGGAGTCCTTCTCCGATGGCTTGTCGTCGGGCTCGAGGGTGTCCGGATCACTGGGGAGCGAAGACTCCCCGGTGGTCGGATCCTTCTTCGGCGAGCTCTGTGTATCGCTGTTTACGGTGCACGAGAACAAGACGAGTAGCAGGATCAGAATGATCGCGCCTATGACGATTCCGCCGATTGTGCGGTTTCGCGCAGTGGTTTCCATACCGAGGATGTCCCTCCCAAGATCAACGCCGAAGGGACGGTTCGACCTTGTTACCCGAGGGTCGCCGTCCAGCTAGGGCATTGAATCGCTTTACCAATGACCGGCACAACGACATAAGCCCGAGTTTGCTATGCCGTGTGCCACAACGTTTTCCGAACCGGGACCATTGGCCCATCCCCGGCGTGTCGCTCAGCCGATGGAATTGCCCGCAGAACCGAGATGCTGGGCACCCTCGACGACCCGAGTGGCCATACCGGCCTCAGCGAGCTTGCCCCACGCGCGAGGATCGTACGCCTTCTTGTTTCCGACCTCGCCGTCGACCTTCAGAACGCCGTCGTAGTTGGCGAGCATGTGGCCGGCGACCGCGCGGGTGTAGGCGTACTGGGTGTCGGTGTCGATGTTCATCTTGACCACGCCGTAGGAGACCGCCTCGGCGATCTCCTCGGCGCTCGAGCCGGACCCGCCATGGAAGACGAGGTCGAACGGCTTGGCACCGGCCGGGAGGCCGAGCTTGGCGACGACGGCGTCCTGGGCGTCACGCAGGATCGAGGGACGGAGCTTGACGTTGCCCGGCTTGTAGACGCCGTGCACGTTGCCGAAGGTGAGCGCGGTCAGGTAGCCCTCGACGCCCAGCGCATCGGCGGTCGCGATGGCGTCCTCGGGGGTCGAGTAGAGCTTGTCGTCGATCGCTCCGACGATGCCGTCCTCCTCGCCACCGACCACGCCGACCTCGATCTCGAGCACGATGTGGGCGGCCTTGGCCTTTGCCAGCAGCTCCTCGGCGATCTGCAGGTTCTCGGCCAGCGGCACCGCGGATCCGTCCCACATGTGGCTCTGGAACAGCGGCGCCTCACCGCGCTGGACGCGCTCGGCAGAGAGCTCGAGGAGGGGACGTACGAAGCCGTCGAGCTTGTCCTTGGGGCAGTGGTCGGTGTGCAGCGCGATGTTGACGTCGTAGGACTTGGCGACCTCGGTCGCGTAAGCGGCGAACGCCACCGAGCCGGTCACCATGTTCTTGACCGTCGGGCCGGAGAGGTACTCCGCGCCGCCCGTGGAGATCTGGATGATGCCGTCCGAGCCGGCCTCCGCGAACCCGGCCAGCGCCGCGTTGAGCGTCTGCGACGAGGAGACGTTGATCGCGGGGAAGGCGAAACCCTTCTCCTTCGCGGTCGCGAGCATCTCGGCGTACTTCTCGGGGGTGGCGATGGGCATCTGGAGGTTCTCCTTGAGATCCGTTGTCGACCGGTGCGCTGGTGGCCAGCGTAATGCGCCCCTGACCACCCGTTGCCAACGCTCGGAGTTGGATCGATCAAGCAGGACAACCGATCTGCCGCGAGATCCGTATCCACAGGTGAGACTGATCTTGGAGGCAACATGGACTGGCAGGAAACCCTGGAACGGGCGATCCCCCAACCCCCACCCACGCACCCCGACCCGGCCGCGCTCGTGGCGGACGGGAAGAAGCTCGTACGCCGCAGGCGGCTGGCGGTCGTCGCCGGCACCGCTGTCGCGGTGGCCGCGGTGGTCGGGATCGGCGCGGTCGTCGTTCCCTCGCGCGACAGCGCCACCCCGAACCCGCCGATCGCGACGCAGTCGACGGCCGAGGAGTGGCCACCCGAGGTCGACATCCCGTTGAGCGACATGGCTCCGGTGGCGTACGACTTCGGGACCGGTGAGACCACCCTCTACAGGGGCTGGACGGAGGTCGACCGAGTCGGCCCGTTCACGTCCGAGAACTCGTTGGCGGTCGCAGCGACCGACGGCGAGAACACCATCTACGCCTACTTCGAGAGCTCTACCGAGATCTCCTTCACCGACGCATCCCGCACATCGACGAAGGACTTCCAGGCCTGGGCCGACGACATCTCGCTCAACCCGCTGGAGGCCGAGTGGAGTCCTGACGGCAGGCTCCGCGTCGGCGACGATGGCTGGAGGGTCGTCCGGGAGATCCCCAACCCGCTCGGTTACGCGGCGCCCTGGGACTCGATCGGGGCTGTCGTCGAGCGTGACGGCCTCGAGCGATGGATCCTCCTCCGCGCAACCACCAGTGAGGACGGCGAGTCGTACGGGGAATCCGGGACCTACGCGATCCCCGGTCAGACCATCGAGGAGTGGCTGGCCGAGGCGGAGGAAGGTGACCGCCGGGACTACCGCCCCGGAGGCACCGGCTTCGAAGCGTCCCAGACCGAGGTGGTCGAGTTCGGATCCGGCTCTGAGGTGATCCCGGCTGAGGGTGGGGTGAAGATCGTCGAACAGGCCGCGGGTCCGGACATCGGGGAGTCCTTCTCCGACGGGACATCGCGGACCGCGGCCGCTCGGATCACCGTCGGCGACGACGAGCAGTACGTCCTGGTCCGCGAGAAGGGCGGAACCACCCAGGTCTTCTCCTACAGCTTCCTCCCGGCTCCGCGAGCCGCGGATCGTAGGCCGCTCACGCTCGACGAGTTCGCCGCGTTGGTCAAGGATCGCACTCCGACCGGAACGGAGATGTGGCGATGAGCGCGCACGACGAAGCGTTCACGGCGTTCGTCGCGGCCCGGCGGCCGCACCTGGTGCGGGTGGCGTACGCGCTGTGCGGCGACTGGCACCGGGCGGACGACCTGGTGCAGACGTCGCTGCTGAAGCTGTACGCCTCGTGGCGCCGGGTCGAGTCGGGGTCGGAGGAGGCGTACGTCCGGACGATCCTCGTCCGTGCCCACATCGATCAGACCCGGCGGCCGTGGTGGAAGCGGGAGCGGTCGGGCGACCTGCCGGAACGGCCCGGTCCCGTGGACCAGGTCGAGGAGCGGTCCGAGCTGTTCGCGGCGCTGCAGGCGCTGCCGGAGATGCAGCGCAAGGTGGTCGTCCTGCGCCACTGGCTGCAGCTGTCGGTCGCCGAGACCGCACGCGAGCTGCGGATCAGCGAGGGCACAGTCAAGAGCCACTCCTCGCGCGGCCTCACCGCGCTGCGTACCTGCCTGGAGTCGGGGGACGCCTCCCGGACCTGACCAACCGGCGGGAGACAGAGCAAGAACGGTCGGGCGGGCGTGCCCCTGACGCGCCTAGCGTCAGGGGCATGCCCAAGGTCACCTACTTCACCGCAACGTCGCTGGACGGCTACATCGCCGATGACAACAGCTCGCTGGACTGGCTCTTCGAGACGCCGCACGGCGACGACGAGACGTCCTGGGAGCGGCTGATGGCGGAGTCGGCGGCGCTGGTGATGGGCGGCACGACGTACCGCTGGATGATCGACCACGATCCGGAGATGCTGACCGGGCCGGAGAAGTGGCGGGAGTACTACGACGAGCGGCCGGTGTGGGTGTTCACGCACGCGACCGACCTGCCGGAGGTCCAGGGCACGCAGGTGCGCTTCGTGCAGGGCGACGTGAGGCCTGTCTACGACGAGATCGCGGCCACCGTCGCCGGCGGGATCTGGCTCGTGGGCGGCGGGGACCTGGTCGGCCAGTTCGACGACGCCGGTCTGCTCGACGAGGTCGTCGCCGGGATCTGCCCGGTCACTCTCGGCGCCGGAGCGCCACTGCTCCCCCGCCGCATCACCAGCAAGCGGATGAGCGTCATCGATGTCCTGCAGACCGGGGAGCAGGTGCAGATCCGCTATCGGATCGAGAGGCACTGAAAGCCCCCGCTGCCGCCCGGCCCCGAGGCCACGCACCCACGAAAGTGGGGCACATCCGGGCGACCCGGGAGTCAACTTTAGCGGGTCCTGTTCTTCTGGGTGACACCGGGTCGTAACCGGTTTACAACCACCCGAATTGACTATGCCCCACTGGGCATCTCGCTGCGAGGATTCAGCCGCCACATCCCACTCATTCGAAAGCACGATCATGTCTCGTCTTCGTGCCGGCGCGCTCGCGCCTGCGCAGAAGCCCATGACGGCCGCCCTCATCCTCGGGCTCGTCATCGGCGTCTTCTCCCTCATCGGACTCACCGCCACCAAGGCCGACGCGGCGGTGCCGCCCAAGCCCACGGTCGGCACCTGCTACAACTACGGCTGGACCGCCTACGGCGCTTGGTCGCAGACCGGCAAGAAGGTCTCGTGCAGCAGTGCCCACACCGCGAAGACCATCGCGCTGGGCACCCTCGTCGCCGGTACGACGCGCACCGAGGCGTCCATCACCCGCGAGGCCAACTTCTCTCACATGTCCAAGACGTGCATCCGCGCGCTCCGGGACAAGCTGGGCAGCACCTACTCGAAGCGGAACCAGTCGGCGTACACCACCGCGTTCTTCGTGCCTAACGTCGAGCAGTTCAGGGCCGGCCAGCGCTGGTTCCGTTGCGACGTCGTGCTGCCGGGCAAGGACACCCTCAAGAACCTGCCCACGAACCGGGCGAAGTTCCTCGAGGGCGTCGGGCTGACCCAGCGCACCCGTGGCTGCCTGAGCGGGACGTACGTCGGGCCCTACTCCTGCCTGAGCTCGCACTCCTACAAGTCGATCTCCGCCTTCAAGAAGGCTGGCACGACCTACCCGACCACGGCCTCGTTCGAGCGGGCCGTCGGCGCCAACTGCCCGGCCCGGACCAGGGCTTACAGCAAGCCGAGCAGGTACGAGTGGCAGACCGGCGACCACTGGGTCGTCTGCTACGAGCGGAACACCAACTGATCCGCTGATCGGTCACGACGCGTCGATCCCCGGGGTGCGCCTCGGGGATCGACGCGTTTTGAGCTGATTCGGTCAGCCGCGCCAAGCCTCGTCGGAACCCAGATCGGCGTGCTGGACGACCCAGGAGTGCATCGCGATCGCCGCCGCGGCGGAGGCGTTGATGGATCGCGTCGAGCCGAACTGGGCGATCGAGAAGGTGCCGTCGACGCTCTCGCGGGCCTGCTCGGAGAGCCCGGGTCCCTCCTGCCCGAACAGGAAACAGACCGACTTCGGCAGCTCCATGGTCTCCAGGTGGAGCGAGCCGGGCAGGTTGTCGATGCCGAGGAGGCGTACGTCTCGTTCATGGAGGTACGCCGCGAGCGCGGGCACGTCCGGGTGGTGATGGACGTGCTGGTAGCGGTCGGTGACCATCGCGCCGCGACGGTTCCAGCGGCGGTTGCCGACGATGTGCACCTCGGCGGCCAGGAAGGCGTTGGCGGTGCGGACGATGGTGCCGATGTTGAAGTCGTGCTGCCAGTTCTCGATGGCGACATGGAAGCCGTGCCGGCGTTGGTCGAGGTCGGCGACGATCGCCTCGAGCGTCCAGTAGCGGTAGCGGTCGACCACGTTGCGGCGGTCGCCGTTGGCCAGCAGCTCAGGATCCCAGTGCTCCCCCTCGGGCCATTCACCCTGCCACGGGCCCAGTCCGACCTCCGGCTGCCCGTGGGGCATCGGGTCGTATGGCGCTCTGGATTCAGCCTCGGACGGTCGTGTCTCGTTCATCGACGAGTCAGAATATTCGACAACAAGAGTTGTTACCTATGGGTACCGTAGGGGCCGTGACAGGTGCAGGGAATTTTGCGCCGATGTTGGCCGGTTTGGAATGGATGAGTCCGGACTTTCTGCTGGCCACTTTCGGCGAGCCGCTCTTCTGGATCAGCCTGATCATCATCTTCATCGAGTGCGGTCTCTTCTTCCCGTTCCTGCCCGGTGACAGCCTGCTGATCGCGCTCGGAATCTTCATCGCGACCGGCAAGATCGACATCTTTCCCGGGCCACCCGGTGTCGAGATCGTCATCGCGATGCTCTTCTTCGTCGCCGCGGCATTCGCCGGCAACGTGACCGGCTATGAGATCGGCCGAAAGATCGGTCCGCGGCTCTATGAACGCGACGGCCGGTTCATCAAAAAGAGGCATTTCGACCAGACCCGTGAGTTCTTCGACAAGCACGGCAACAAGGCGTTGGTGATCGGCCGGTTCATCGCCTTCGTACGCACCTATGTCACCGTCGTCGCCGGAGTCACCCACATGGACCGGCGACGGTTCTACGTCTGGAGCCTCGTCGGCGGCGTGCTGTGGGTGCTCGCGGTGACGCTGTTCGGCTTCTTCGTCGGATCCCGCTGGCCCTGGCTGGCCGACAACATCGACTACCTGATCCTGCTGCTCTTCGCGCTCGCGTTCCTGCCCGCGATGGTGGAGTGGTGGCGCCGGCGGCGTACCGCCTCGAGGCTGACCACGGACCTCGACCACGACGGTCACGTCGACCGCGACCCTTCGACAAGCTCAGGACATCGCGTCCTCGGCATGGCCGTCCCTCCGCGTACACCGGTCGACGACGACGCCGAGACCCGGGCCGACCACTAGCGCGTCAGTCGCGCTCGGGCGAGCCGCTCCAGGGCTTCCTCGATCACCTCGCGCTGCTTGGTGAAGGTCCACCGGACCAGCTGCTTGCCGGCATCGGTGTCGTAGAACCCCTGCAACGGGATGGCCACGACGCCGGCCCGCTCCGGCAGCGCGCGGCAGAACTCGAGCCCGTCGTTCCAGCCGAGGTCGGTGATGTCGGAGACGGCGAAGTAGGTGCCCTCCGGGATCGTCACGTCCAGGCCGATCTGCTTCAGCCCGTCGCAGAGCAGGTCGCGCCGCCTCTGCAGGTCGAGGGCGAGCTCCTTGGGCCAGTGGTCGAGATGCTCGAGCGCGTACGCGGCGGCCGGCTGCAGCGGGGCGCCGGAGGTGAACGTCAGCCACTGCTTGGCGCCCAGCAGCGCCTGGACCAGGTGCTCGGGGCCGGTCGCCCAGCCGACCTTCCAGCCGGTGAAGGAGTAGGACTTGCCGATGCTCGACAGGGTCAGGGTGCGCTCGCGCATCCCCGGGAGCGTGGCGATCGGGATGTGCTCCACGCCGTCGAAGGTCAGGTGCTCGTAGACCTCGTCGGAGACCACGGTCAGGTCGTGCTCGACCGCGAACGCCGCGACCGTCTCCAGCTCCTCACGGGCGAGCACCGTGCCGGTCGGGTTGTGCGGGGAGTTGAGCAGCAGCACCTTCGTCTTCGGCGAGACAGCGGCCTCCAGCGCCTTGCGCGGCAGCCTGCCGCCCGCCGCGGACGCGTCCAGGCTCAACGTCACCGGGCGACGTACGCCGCCTGCGAACTGCACCATGGCCGGGTAGCTGTCGTAGTAGGGCTCGACGAGGATCACCTCGTCGCCCGGGTCGACCAGGGCGAGGATCGCCGTCGCGATGCCCTCGGTGGCGCCGGTGGTCACCGCGACCTCGCGCGCCGGGTCGAAGGTCAGGCCGTAGTGGCGTTCCTGGTGGGCCGCGACCGCCTCGCGCAGGGCCGGGATGCCCGGGCCCGGGGCGTACTGGTTCCGTCCACCTTCGAGGGCAGCGACGGCTTCCTTGATGATCTCGTCGGGGCCGTCCACGTCGGGGAAGCCCTGGCCGAGGTTGACCGCGCCGGTGGCGGCGGCCAGGGCGGACATCTCGGAGAAGATCGTCGGCGGGATGCCGTGGAGTCGTCGCGCGGTCATAAGTCTTAGGCTAGGGGCCGTGACAACCGACGCTGCCCTTGCTGCCGACATCGACGCCACCTGCCGCCTGCACGGGGAGTTCACGCTCCGCTCGGGGCAGGTCAGCGACACGTACTTCGACAAGTACCTCTTCGAGGCGAACCCCGCTCTGCTGGACCGCGTCGCAGCACGGATGGTCGAGCTGCTTCCTGAAGGGACCGAGCTGCTCGGCGGCCTCGAGCTCGGCGGCATCCCGATCGTGACCATGGTGTCGGCCAAGACCGGCATCCCGGCGATCTTCATCCGGAAGAAGGCCAAGGAGTACGGCACCGCCAAGCTCGCCGAGGGCCCGTCCTTCGAGGGCAAGCGCGTGACCCTGATCGAGGACGTGATCACCTCCGGTGGTGCCGTACGCGACGCCGTCAACGCGCTCCGTCCGCTTGGTGCGATCGTGGACACTGTGGTGTGTGCGATCGACCGGTCGCCCGAGCCCGGTGAGTCCCTGCGTGATGTCGAGCTGGAGATCCGGTCGGTGCTGACCCGGGCCGACCTGGACGCGGTCAACGCGGCCTCATAGGCTTCGGGCCGCCTGGCTCACCCACATACTTCGAAGAGAGCATCATGATCCTCACCGCCACCCAGCCCGAGGAGCTCACCGGCGTCGCCGGCTGGGCGGTCGACCTGATGGACAAGCTCGGCCCGGTGGGTGCGGGGCTCGGGATCGCGCTGGAGAACCTCTTCCCGCCGCTGCCCTCGGAGATCATCCTGCCGCTGGCCGGGTTCACCGCCGCGCAGGGCCGCTTCACGATCGCCGAGGCGCTGATCTGGACCACGCTGGGCTCGGTCATCGGCGCGCTCGTGCTCTACCTGATCGGTGCCGCGATCGGCCGTGAGCGGGTCTACTGGGTCGGCGAGAAGCTGCCGCTGGTCAAGACCTCCGACCTGGAGAAGACCGAGGCGTTCTTCGAGAAGTACGGCGCCTGGACGGTCTTCTTCGGTCGCTTCATCCCGATCTTCCGGTCGCTGATCTCGGTGCCCGCCGGGGTCACCAGGATGCCGATCTGGAAGTTCCTGCTCCTCACCACCGTCGGCTCGGCGATCTGGAACACCATCTTCGTCGTCGCCGGCTACCAGCTGGGCGACAACTGGGAGAAGGTCGAGCCGATCGTCGGCCGCTTCCAGAACGTCGTCATCGTGGTCGTCGCTGTCGCCGTCGTGGCCTGGATCGGCCTGCGCATCTACAAGATCGTCCGCGGATCCGACAACGGGGCCAAGGACGACTCGCTCGTCTCCTAGGTCTAGAACTGCTGGTGCGTCGGCGGTGTCATGCCCGGCGCCGTCGGCGGCTGCCAGGGATCGGCCGGCTTCCTCCGGGCGAACCAGTTGCCTGCCCTGCCGACGTACAGCATCAGCAGCGCGGCGATGATCAGCGCGGGATAGAGCACCACGAAGAGCGAGAGCAGCGCGGCGACCGAGCCGACCACGGTGAGCAGGATCCGGGCCACCTTGGAGCGGAACAGCACCATGATCCCGAGCGGGATGGCGATCAGGCTGAGTACGCCGCAGACGGCGAACCAGATGATCATCGCGAGCGTGACGCCCTTGTCCGAGGACGTCGGGTCGTTGTAGTCGGCGATCCCCGCGGGCACCATGAACACCGAGATCAGCAGGGCGATCACCGACCCGACGATCGTCATGACCGACGCCGCGACCACCGTCCCCGGGCGGGTGTCGGGATCGGGCTGCGGATAGTGAGGGCGAAGGTACGCCGGGGGCTGCTGACCCATCGCGTACTGGCCGTAGGCCGGGGGCGCCTGGCCCCATCCCTGGGGCTGCTGCGGCTGTGTCGGCTGCGGGGCGGCGTACGGCTGGGGTGTGGCGTACGGCTGGGGTGTGGCGTACGGCGTCGGGGGCGGCGGCTCCTGCCCCTCGAACGGCGGCGTGCCGCCGTAGGGGTTGTCGAAGGAGCCGAACTGATCTGACATGCCGCGGAGCCTATCCGGCCCGCGGTGTCACCCGTTGCGGAACCACGCGGCGACCTCGGGTCGCAGCAGGAACGAGAAGGTCGCGACCGCGGCGCCGAAGATGACCACCGCCGGCGGGAAGGCGAGAGCGAAGAGGAGCAGCGAGAGCGCCGAGACGCCTGCCGAGATCATCAGCGCGACCCGGGCCCAGGAGTGGCGGCGGATCGCGAAGGCGGCGAAGACGGCGGCGGCGACGCAGACGAGCGCCACCAGCACGGCCATGATCCAGACCGAGGCCACGATGATGTCAGTGGTGTAGAGCTCCGCCATCTCCCGCATGTTCGGGTCGCTCTCCGCCTGCTTGCGCACCTGCTCGAGGATCAGGTCGGGGTTGGCGGTCGCCGTCACCGCCGAGGCGAGCATCATCAGCGCGGTCAACCCGGAGCCGATCCAGGTGAGCACCGCCGCCGCCGTCACGGCGCCCGGACGGCGCTTGGGCGCTGCCTTGGTGGGCTGGGCGATCGCACCGGTCCACGGCGGCGGCTGCTGCTGTGAGAGCCGAGCCGGTCCGGAGGTCGAGCCGGTCGGGGCGGTCGGGGTGGTCGAAGCAGCCGAAGCTGTCGGGGTCTCCGGCGGAGCCGGCGCGACGTACGACTCCTGGTCGGGGTCGCCGCTGTCGATCGCCTCCCGCTTGGTCGGCGAGACGCCGTCGAACCAGTCGCGGGTGGGCGACATCCACAGGAGTACGACAGCCACCGCGGACAGCGTGGACCAGAACCCTCCGCCGAACATGCCGGCGAAGAAGAGCGGCGCCGCGATGACCGTGAGCGCGAGCCGGGCCTGCTTGTTGCGCTGCAGCACGTGCCAGCCGAGGATGACCGCCGCTGCCGCCATGGCGCCGGTGACCAGCGCCATCACATGCATGAGGTCGAGGATGTTGTCGAGGCCGATCCCCGAGCCGGCCAGCGGCGGCTCGGCCAGCACCTCCTCCACCCGCTCACGGGTGTCCAGGCTGCGCAGCCCGGAGATCTGGTCCCAGGCCGTCACCACGGTGAGCAGTGAGCCGAGCACGATGAGCCACCCGGCGAGGGTGGCCTGACCGGGGCGGGGAAGCTTCGTTTCAGACATGTCGGGAATCATTTTCTCATCCCTGCCAACCCCACCCACCGAGAGGGCGGCTACGTCGGGTCTATTCGGCGCGGAGGCGGTCGAAGGCCTTGGGCGCGGTGAGAGCAGGAAGCGCCTCGGCGATCTCCTTCGCGCACGCGGCCGGGGTCGCGGTGGTGGAGTCGACGCGGATGTCGTACGCGTGCGAGTAGACCAGGGTCTGCGACCGGGCGAGGCCGGCAGGGCGGTCGCCGCGAGCGGCCTCCCGGCGTTCGAGCGCCTCCGGCGAGCACCAGACCTCGACGAGGGTGACGTCGTAGCCGTCGAGCACCTCGAGCAGATCCTCGAGCCGCCAGGTCTCGCTCAGCGGGTAGTCCATGATCACGTCGTTGCCGACCGAGGCCAGGGCCGCGACCGCGCGGTGGTAACCCAGCCGGGTCCGCCGCAGCATCTCGGCGATCTCGGCGTCGTCGAGCTCCCGCGTGTGCACAGTCGACCGCATCCCGCTGATCCCGTCGACCGGCACCAGGAACCACGGATCCTCGAGCAGCGGCAGCAGCTCCTGCCCGACGCTGCTCTTCCCCGAGCTCGACGCCCCGTTGAGCAGGATGATCCGACCGTTGCGCACGCGAGGAGACTACTGCCGAAGCGTCACGTACGTCGGCCGAGTGGGCACCTGCGTGCCCACTCGGCCGACCGGGGTGACGCCTCAGCTAGGGGGTCAGGGTGAGACCGTCGCCGTTGCGGTCGACGGTGACCTGGCCACCGTCCGACACCTCGCCGCCGATGAGCATCCGCGCCAGCGGATCGCCGATGGCGGACTGGATGAGGCGGCGGAGCGGCCGAGCGCCGTACGCCGGGTCGTAGCCGGTCTCGGCCAGCCACTCCCGAGCCTCGGGGGTGACGGAGATCGAGATGCGACGGGCGGCCAGCCGCTTCTCGAGCAGACCGAGCTGGATGTCGACGATCTTGGTGAGGTCGGCGAGCGAGAGGGCGTCGAACATGACGACCTCGTCGAGGCGGTTGAGGAACTCGGGCTTGAACGACGCCCGGACCACAGCCATGACCGACTCGTGCTTCTCGTGCTCGTCCATGACCGGGTCGACCAGGAAGTTCGAGCCCAGGTTGGAGGTGAGGATGAGGAGCGTGTTGCGGAAGTCGACCGTACGGCCCTGACCGTCGGTCAGGCGACCGTCGTCGAGCACCTGCAGCAGGATGTCGAAGACCTCGGGGTGAGCCTTCTCGACCTCGTCGAGCAGCACCACCGAGTAGGGGCGTCGTCGCACCGCCTCGGTCAGCTGACCACCCTCGTCGTAGCCGACGTAGCCCGGAGGCGCTCCGACCAGCCGGGCGACCGAGTGCTTCTCGGAGTACTCGGACATGTCGATGCGTACGATCGCGCGCTCGTCGTCGAAGAGGAAGTCGGCGAGCGACTTGGCGAGCTCGGTCTTACCGGTGCCGGTCGGGCCCAGGAAGAGGAACGAGCCGGTGGGGCGGTTGGGGTCGGCGATCCCGGCGCGCGAGCGGCGCACCGCGTCGGCGACGGCGGTCACGGCGGACTTCTGCCCGATCAGCCGGCGACCGATCTCGGTCTCCATCTCGAGCAGCTTGGCCTGCTCGCCCTGGAGCATCTTGCCGGTCGGGATGCCGGTCCAGGCCTCGACGACCTCGGCGATCTGCTGGGCAGCGACCTCCTCGCCGACCAGCCGGTCGGTGACGTTGTCATCGTCCTCGGCCTCGGCGGCTTCGGCGATCTGCCGCTCCAGCTCCGGGATGCGGCCGTAGAGGATCTCCGAGGCCTCCCCCAGCGAACCCTCTCGCTGGAGCCGCTCGGCCTCGCTGCGCAGCGCGTCGAGCTGCTTGCGCAGGGCACCTTCGCCCTCGAGAGAGGCCTTCTCCTGCTCCCAGCGCGCCTCCAGCCCGCGCAGTTCCTCCTCCATGTCGGCGAGCTCCTTGCGCAGCGCCGCGTGACGCTCGAGCGAGGCGTCGTCGGACTCCTTGGAGAGCGCGAACTCCTCCATCTTCAGCCGGTCGACGGCGCGGCGAAGCTGATCGATCTCCTCGGGAGACGACTCGATCTCCATCCGCAGCCGGGAGGCGGCCTCGTCGATGAGGTCGATCGCCTTGTCGGGCAGCTGCCGGCCGGTGATGTAGCGGTCGGACAGGGTCGCGGCGGCCACCAGAG
Source organism: Nocardioides sp. NBC_00850 (assembly GCF_045207335.1). Classification (NCBI taxonomy): domain Bacteria; kingdom Bacillati; phylum Actinomycetota; class Actinomycetes; order Propionibacteriales; family Nocardioidaceae; genus Nocardioides; species Nocardioides sp. NBC_00850. Next base: position 1,541,706 of record NZ_CP108845.1, on the reverse strand, counting down.
CGGCATCGGTGATGCGGACACCGTGGTGCGCCTCGTACTTCTCCTGGATGCCGCGCAGGATCTGCACGGTGTCCTCGACCGACGGCTCGCCGACGAAGACCTGCTGGAAGCGGCGCTCCAGTGCCGGGTCCTTCTCGATGCGCTCGCGGTATTCGTCGAGCGTGGTCGCACCGATCATGTGCAGCTCACCGCGCGCGAGCATCGGCTTGAGCATGTTGCCGGCGTCCATCGCGGAGTCGCCGCCGGCGCCCGCGCCGACGACGGTGTGCAGCTCGTCGATGAAGGTGATGACCTGCCCCTCGGCGGCCTTGATCTCCTCCAGGACTGCCTTGAGCCGCTCCTCGAACTGGCCGCGGTACTGCGCACCGGCGACCATCGCCGCCAAGTCGAGCGACAGGAGGCGGCGCCCCTTCAGCGAGTCGGGTACGTCGCCCGCGATGATCCGCTGGGCGAGCCCTTCGACGACGGCCGTCTTGCCGACGCCGGGCTCACCGATGAGGACCGGGTTGTTCTTCGTACGCCGCGAGAGCACCTGGATGACGCGGCGGATCTCGGAGTCACGGCCGATGACGGGGTCGAGCTTGCCGCGCTCGGCGGCCTCGGTGAGGTCCTGGGAGTACTTCTCGAGCGCCTCGTAGGAGTCCTCGGCGTCCTGGCTCGTCACCCGGCGGTTGCCGCGGACCGCCTTCAGCGTCTCGCGCAGCCCCTTCTCGGTGAGCCCGGCACTCTTGAGCACCTTCTGCGCCGACGACTCGACCGTGGCCAGCGAGATCAGCAGGTGCTCGGTGGCGGCGTAGTCGTCCTTCAGAGACGTGGCCAGGGTGATCGCGCCGGCCAGGACACGGGTCAGCCCACCCGAGGCAGCGGGCTGCTGCACCGTGGACCCGCTGGCGCGCGGGAGCCCGGCGAGGTCGGCGGCCGCCGCTCGCGACAGCTCCTCGGCGTCCACACCGGACTTGGTGACCATCGACGTCGCGGTGCCCTCGTCCTGCTGCAGCAGCGCGGCGAGCAGGTGGATCGGCTCGGTCGTGGTGTTGCCCGCCGTCGTGGCGGCAAGCTGCGCGGCCTCGATCGCCTCGCGAGCCTTGGTGGTGAACTTGTCTGCCGAAAACTGGCTCATCTGTCTCTGCTCTCCTCCTGGGGACGCACTTGAGTCTGCCGCGAGTGCCTGTCACCCGCATCTATCTCAACACAACCAAAGTTGAGTCTGTTCCACTCAACTTTGACTTTTACATATATTGCGGCGGCGGACCAAACGATCGGGCACACTCCTCCCGTGGACTCCCGAGGCGCGGTACGCGAGCAGCTCGCCGCGCGGCAGCGCGAGGTCCTCGACGACCTGCTGGCGGGACGTACGCCGCCGGGGTTCGATCCCGCCGGGGCGACCGCGACGACGCGGGTGCTCCATCACAAGCGCTCCTCGGCCGCCGAGCATGCCGCCCCCGAGCTCGACCTGCTCCCGGACTGGCGCGCCCGCTTCCATGCCTGGGCCGCGCAGCACCCGCAGCAGGGCTGCGCCCACGATGACGTACGCGCCTTCCTGACCACCATCGGCGCCGACTGGCTCCGGCTGCACGAGGTCTATGAGGGCCGGCGTCGGTTGGCGCTCACCCGGATCGCCGGGCGCCGGGTGCTCACCATCGGTCTCGGCTCACACATCTGGCGCCTCGAACGCCGCATCTGGAAACGGAGCTCCACATGAAAGTCCTGATCATCATCGTCCTCCTCGGCCTGGTCATCTACGTGCTGACCAAGACCACAGTCCGAGCCGGCCGTGGCAACCGGCGCCCTCGCTCCCGCGGAGGCAGCAGCAGTGGCTCGAGCTCGTGCGGCTCGACCTACGACTCCGGCGACAACCACACCAGCTCGTGCAGCAGCTCCTCCTGCGGCTCGAGCTGCGGCGGTGGAGGCGGCGGCGACTGACCCCTCCGCGTCGAGTCGGCTCATCCTGACCAAGATCCGCGTCGAGTCGGCTCGTCATAACGAGCCGACTCGGCATCAGAAGAGGTTCAGGGCGGTCACCTTCCACTGGCCGTCGACCTTCGCGGCCTCGACAGCGATCTGGGCAGCGGAGATGGACGACTCCTTGTCGGTGGAACGCTGGGAGGCCTGGTCCAGGAAGACCAGGAGCTCGGCGGAGTCGGCGTCGAGGGACTTGACCGCGGCGACCTGGACCTCGGCGCTGAGCACGAGCTTCTGACCGGGGGCCTTCTCCTGGAGCTGCTTGAAGAGGAGGTCGTACTCCTTGCGGGCGTCGCCGGCGAGGAACTCATCAGCGGCAGCAGCGGTCGGCGAAGGGTCGGCGAAGTCGTAGGAGAAGACCTGGAGCAGGTCGGTGGAGACGGCCGACTGCACCTCGGTGGTGGCCTCGGCGTCGACGACGGCGCGGTTGCCGACGTGGTCGGTCCTGCGTTCCCGGTCGGCCTGCCAGAACGCTCCCAGCCCCAGGACTAGGGCGAGCGCGGCGAGGAACGGTGCCCAACGGCGTACGAGAAGACTCATGACATGTTCACCGCTACCTGCTCGAGGCTCTCCAGGAGCCAGTCGTCGCCGACCTTGACCAGGTCGGCCGCGAACCTGTTGCGCTTGACCGTCGGCTCGGCCTCCTCACCGGAAGCAGAGCCGTCGCGGACCGTGATCTCGACCGCCGCGATCACGGTCGCGCTGTCGTCGTCGAGCTCGGTCACGGCGGCGTCCATCACCGAGCCGGTCGAGATCTTCTCCTGCTCGGCGAGGACCGTGCGGTCCTCCTCGGAGACGCTGGTCAGCTGGTCGTGCAGGGTTCCGGTGGTGACGGCGGCCCACCCCTTCAGCCCCTCGTCCACCTTGCGGTAGTCGAGCGAGTTGAGGGTCTCGATGTGGCTGGTCGCGACGATCAGCACCCGGTCTCGACGGGCGGCCTCGTCGACCATCTCCTGGTCGTGGCCGGTCGCCCGCCACCAGGTCAGCGCGCCCGCGGCCAGCACGCACAGCGCAACCAGCGGGAGGGCCCAGGTGAGCACCCGGTCGCGCCTCGACGGCGGGGTCTCGACAAGCTCGACCACCGAGGCCTCCGTTCGTCGTCTCTCCGTTGTCGTGCTCATCGCTCCCCCATCAGTCCGGCGAGCGTGGTGGGGACGGTAACCGTCCCCGGCTCGACTGTCTCGGTCTTCGTGGTTTTCGGTTTGGGCACGGCATCGCAGCCGGCCGCGGTGTTGAACGGCTTGCCCTTGCTCAGATCGGTGCCGGCGCGCAGGTCGGTGCCCTCATAGCCGGAGACGCAGGCGGGCGGATTGAAGAAGGACGGCATCAGGCTCAGCCGTGGCCCGTTGGAGGTGTTGATCGCCCAGCCGATGCTGACCGCCTCCGGCGCGGTCACGAAGGTCGACTCGAGCGCGGCCGCGTTCGTGCCGAAGAGCGTCGCGGGCGTGACCAGGTTGCTCATCAGGATCCCGAGCGGCTGCCCGACCTCCTTGACCAGCAGCGAGATCTCGGTGGCCGTGCCGGGCGCCGCCCCGATCAGGTCGCGCAGGTCCTTGTCGGAATCAGCAAGGGTCGAGGAGAAGAGCGCGAGGTCGTTGCTCCAGGCCTTGATGCTGGTCGCCGACTCCTCCTGGGTCGCGAGCACCTGGTCGGAGTTGCGGATCAGACTCGCCGAGACCAGGAAGTTGCGGTCCGCCTCCTGCTGGAACGAGAGCGAGGTGTCGACCAGCTTCCGCAGGTCGGACCCGGCTCCCTGGGACAGCAGGTACGACTCGTCGATCGTCGTCACCAGCGCCTCCTCGGGCACCGAGGCGACGAAGTCGCGGCCGGTCTCGATGACCTGGGAGGCGTCGTACGGCAATGCCTCCTCGCCCGCACTGAGCCGGTCGCCGTCGGAGAGCCGGGCGGGGCCGACCGCACCACCGCGGAGGTCCAGATACTGCTCGCCGATGGCCGACCGGTTGGCGACCTTCACGGTCACGTCCTCGGGGATGGCGGGCGCGTCGCCCTCGATCTCCAGCACGGCACGTACGCCGTCGGAGCCTGCCTCCAAGGCGGTCACCTCCCCCACGGGCACCCCGCGGTAGGTCACCTCCGAGTTGACGAAGAGGCCGCCGCCCTCTGGCAGCGATACGTCGACGCGGTAGGGCTCGTCGAGCAGGTCCAGACCGACGTAGCGGGCCCCGACATAGCTGGTGCCCACGAGCGCGAGGGCGACGAAGAGCCCGAGCTTGACGCGTACGCCTCCGGTGAGCCGTTGCATCATTCGCTCCCTTCCACGGAGCCGGCGTCGCCCGCCGTGCCTTCCGGCGAGGTCTCGGAGGTCGCCGACCCCGAGTCGGTCGGTGACTCAGATGGCGACTCGGAGGGATCGGACGGAGACGACGAGGACGACCCGGACTCCGACGGATCCGAGGAGGACGAGGAAGAACCGGGATCGGAGGGCAGGATCGACTCCCCCGGGATCGACGGCGAGGACGAGCCCGGCACCGGTGAGGTGGTCGACGGCAGCAGTCCGGGCGGTGCGCCCGACGGCCCGGACTGGGAGCTGACCGAGCCGCCGGACCCGCCTCCGACCGCCGGCTGCAGCCATTCGCAGCCCTTGGACTGGCAGCCGGCAGGAGTACGGAAGTTCGTGATCATGAACAGGTTCATGTAGTCGCCGCGGAGCGCGTTGAGCACCTCGTCGGGGAACGGGTAGGTGAAGAGGATCTCGAGCGCGTAGGGCAGGTCGGAGCCTGCCTTGGCGAGCTGGTCGAGGATCGGGTCGAGCAGCTTCAGGTCGGCGACGATGTCGTCCTGGGCCTCGTCCAGGGTGCTGATGGTGACCTTGGAGAGCTTGTCGAGCGCCTCCAGCATCGCGACCAGCTGCGGACGCTGGTCGACGAGCACCTGCATGCCCGGCGAGAGTCCCTCCAGCGCGTTCGAGATCTTGGTCTTGTCCTTCTCCAACGTGACCGCGAGCTCGTTGAGCGACTCGATCGCGGAGGTGATCGAGGCCGAGCGTGAGTCGAGGACCGAGACGAACCGGTCCATCTCCGAAAGGAAGGCCTTGATCTCCTCCGGCCGTCCGTCGGAGATCTTCTGCAGCTCGCGGGAGATCTCCTGGAACTGCGCAATCCCGCCGCTGTTGAGCACCATCGACAGAGCCCCGAGCACCTCCTCGACCTGCGCGGCCGCCTCGGTGTCACCCCTCCCGAGGACCGCACCATCACCCAGGGGCGAGCCCGCGACCGGGTTGGCGGGGCGGATCAGCGCGACGTACTTCTCTCCGAGCAGGGAGGTCTGCTGCAGTCGTGCCGTGGTGCCGGCGGGGAGCTCGACGTCGTCGTTGACCACCAGCGACACCCGCGCGCTGCGGCCGTCCTCGGTCAGCCTGATCTTGGAGACCCGGCCCACCGCGACGTTGTCGATCTTGACGCTGGACTGAGGAACCAGATCGAGTACGTCGCTGAACTCGGCGCTCAGCGTGATCGGATCCTCCCCCACGTCGGCGCCGCCGGGCAGCGGGGCCTCGTAGACGCCTCCGCTGACGGCACCGAGGCCGCAGCCGGAGAGGGTCAGGGCGGCCGTGGCCAGCACAGCCACGAGCGGTCTCGACAGGGGACTCGACAAGCGCGCCATCACTGCTCCTCTCCGACACCGGGAAGCAGGACCGGTGGCGCGTCCTCGGAGGTCTGGCCGGTGAGGCCGTCGCCGGACCAGACGCTCAGTTCGTTCAGGTTGGTGCGGCCGACGAGGCTGTTGGTCGCCGGGTCGTAGGCGTTGACGTACTTCTGCAGCACCAGCGGGATCGTGGCGACCGCCTCCTCGAGCGACTCGTTCTGGTCGACGAGGACCTGGGTCGGCCCCTGCAGGTTCTCGACGCTCGTGCGCATCTCGCCGCGGTTGTCCTTGATGAACGACTCCAGCAGCGCGAGCGCCTCGCCGAGGTTGCCGACGGCGGAGGCCAGGTCGTCGCGGTCCGCGGCGAGGTACTCGGTGACCTGCGCGAACCGGCGGTTGGCGTCCTCGACCCCGTCGTCGTGCTCGAGCAGGGTCTTGTTGAAGGTGTCCAGGTTCTCGACGGTCGCGAAGAAGTCCTGGTCGACGTCGGCCAGGGTCGCGGACGCGTCGGCGCCTTCCCGGATCACCTGGTTGATGTCGGCGCCCTGCCCGTCGAGGTTGGCCGCGACCACCTCCAGGAACCGCGAGAGCGCGCCGTTCTTGTTCGCACCGTTGGGACCGAGCTGCTCCCCGGCCTCGGTCAGCGAGGCGTAGAGGTCGTCGATCTCGACCGGCACGGCGGTCTCCTCGATGACGGTGCCGTCGCGAAGCTCGGGCCCGTCGACGTACGGCTCGGTGAGCTGGACGAAGCGGTCCGAGACCAGCGTCGGGGCGACGATCACGGCCTCGGTGTCGGCCGCGGCGGTCTGGCCGGGGTCGAGGGTCATCAAGACCTTCACGTGCTCGCCGACCGGGGTCACCGAGGTCACCTCGCCGACCGGCACTCCGAGGATCTGCACGTCGGAGCCGGGATAGAGGCCCACGGAGGCCTCGAAGAGCGCGGAGAACGTGGTGCCCTTCCGCCCCTCCCGGATCCCGTACGCAGCACCCCACCCGATCGCGCCGACGACGGCGATCACGAGGAACCCGGCGATGAGCCGTCTCATCTCGTCCCTCCCGGCTTGCAGTCGCGCTGGACGTCGTTGTCGAGCACCGGCGCGTTGTTCTCGTCGAAGAGGCCGCAGCCGTAGACGTCGATCCAGGGCCCGTTGCTCATCGAGGCGCCGATCACCCGGTAGTAGGCGCCGATCTGGGAGAGCGCCTTGTCGAGGTGGTCCTGGTTGCGGTGCAGGATCTCGGAGACCTGGTCGAGCTTCTCCAACGCCGGCTGGAGGCGCTTCTGGTTGTCCTCGACCAGGCCGGTGACCTGCTTGGCGAGGTCGTCGGTGTAGGTGAGCATCTGGTGGATCGCCTGCCGGCGGGCGGCGAGCTCCTCGAGCAGCTTGTCGCCGTCCTCGATCAGGAGCCCGATCTCCTCGTTGCGCTCGGCGAGGGTGCCGGTGACCTCGGTCGTCGTCCTCATCAGCTCGGCCAGCTCCTGGTCTCGTGAGGAGATCGTGCGGGAGAGCCGGGTGAGACCGGAGACCATGCCGCGTACGTCCTCGGGGGTGTCCTCGAAGACCTCCGAGAGGGCGTCCATCGACTGCTCGACCTGGGCCATGTCGATCTCCCCGACGGTGGTGGAGAGGTCGGAGAAGGCGGCGTTGACGTCGTAGGGGGTCGTGGTCCGGGAGACCGGTATCGGACCCCGGAGACGGCCCGAGCCGCCCGGGTCCAGGGCGAGGAACTTGCGCCCGAGCAGCGTCTTCACCTTGATCGACGCGGTGGTCTGCGAGCCGAGCGAGACGTCCTTGGCACGGAACCTGATCAGCACCTTGTCGCCGTCGAGCTCGAGCTCGGAGACTTCGCCGACCTTCACCCCGGCGACCCGCGCCTCGTCACCGGGACGTATCCCGGCGGCCTCGGCGAAGTAGGCCTCGTAGGTGTCGCCACCGCCGATGACGGGGAGGTCCTCGGCGTAGAAGGTGGCGAAGAAGACGCCGGTCATGGCCAGGATCCCGACCACGGCGATGACGATCTTGTTGCGTTCGGCGAACGACTTCGGATAGCGGGCCATCATTGGCACCTTCCTGCCGGGGAGTCCACACCGAGGTCGCCGTAGTAGCCCTCGGGTTTCGGGATCCGCCCGTCGATGGAGCAGATGTAGAAGTTGAGCCATCCTCCGTAGGTGGCCATCCGGCCGATCTGGTCGGTCTTCTGAGGCATGGTGGTCAGGAACTTCGTCAGCGCCTCGTCGTTCTCGGCGAGGTTCTCCGAGACGTCGCCGAGGGAGTCGATCGAGTCGCGCAGCGGCTCGCGGCCCTCCTGCAGCAGCCCGGTGACGCTCTGGGAGAGCTCGCCCATCCCCTCGATGGTCGAGCCGAGCGTCTTCCGGTCGGCGGCGAGCCCGGAGACCAGCCGCTGCAGCGTCACCAGGGTGGTGTCGAGCATCCCGGTGCGCTGGCTGACCACCTCGAGGACCGAGTTGAGGTTGGTGATCAGGTCGCCGATCACCTGGTCGCGGTCGGCGAGGGTCGAGGTCAGCGAGGCCGTCGAGGAGAGCAGCGACTCCACCGTCGCGCCCTCGCCCTGGAAGACCGCGATGATCTGGGCGCTGAGGTTGTTGACGTCCTCGGGGTCGAGGAACTTGAACAGCGGCTGGAAGCCGTTGAACAGCATCGTCAGGTCCAGCGCCGGCTGGGTCTCGTCGAGCTCGAACGTGTAGCCGGCGCGCAGCGGCTCGCCGCCGGGAGCGCCCGGCTCCAGTGCGATGTAACGCTGACCGATCAGGTTGCGGAATCGCAGCTCGGCTCGGGTGCCCTCGACCATCGGCGCCGACTCGGCCGCGGTGAAGACGACCTCGGCGGTGTCGTTGTGGCGCAGCCCGATGGACTGGACGGTGCCGATCTTCACCCCCGCCATCCGGACGTCGTCGCCCTTGTTGAGGCTGGTCACGTCGGTGAACAGCGCTGTGAACGTACGTCCCGAGGAGGTCGTTCCGTTGGAGATCGTCGTCGCCAGGGCCGCCATCGCCAGGACCGTCACCAGCGCGAAGACCACCGACTTGGTGAGCGTCACCGCGACCGAACCGCCGCCGCTGAGCCTCATCGGACAATCACCTCCGTGCCTCGCAGGGTCGGGCCGAGCAGCAGGCTCGACCAGGTCGGATACTCATCAGGTGCCAGGCCTTCCGCTGGTGCCATCACCTCGGCGATCAGCTGGTTCTCGCTCTTGGAGTTCTGCTCGCCGAGGCCCGTGGTCGCACCGAAGGTGCGCACCCGGTCCGTCGGTGGTGCCTCGATCCGCTCAGCGGCGCCGGCCGTCCCGGTGACGGCCGGCTGGCTGCCGGTCTGACCGGTGACGTACGGGCATCGGGGGCCGCCGGTGCGCAGCTTCGGGACGTAGCCGGAGGGGTAGGGCTGCCGGATGTCGGAGACGCTGACCAGCGCATGGAAGCCGGGTTCGTCGGTGCCCTTGCCGAGGTTCTTGGCCATCGCCGGCGCGTAGTCGCGCAGGGCGCTGAAGAGGCACGGGAAGGATGAGGCGTACGGACTGACCGCGCGGAGCGCGTCGCGCGAGGTGTCGGAGAGCACCACGATCGTCTCCCGGTTGCGCTCGAGCCAGCGGTCGGTGTCGGCCGCCGTCGTGGTCACCGACCGGAACGTGTCGGCGAGCTGTCTCTGCTGGTCGACGAGGGTCTCTGCGGTCACCGTCATGGTGTCCAGCGCGTCCAGCAGATCCGGCGCGGCCTCCTCGTAGTGGCCAGCGACCCGGCCGAGCGCGGCGAGGTCGTCGGCCATCTGCGGAACCAGCGGGTTGAGCTTCCTCAGGTAGTCCGCCCACGCCGAGAAGACCTCGCCGATGTCGTCGCCGTTGTCGCGCAGCATCGTGGCCAGCTCGCTCAGCGTCGCGTTGAGCTTGTGAGGCTGGATCGCCTTGAGCACCGGGAGCAGCTCGTCGAGCACCTGCTCCAGCTCGACCGCCTCGTCGGAGCGGTCCTGCTCGATGGTGTCGCCGGCCGACAGCTCCGGCCCGGAGGCCGGTTGCAGCGCCACGTACCGCTCCCCGAAGAGGGTCTTGGGCAGCAGCCGCGCGGTGGTGTCGGCCGAGAGATCGGAGAGTACGTCCGGCTCCAGCGCCAGGGTCAGCTCGGCGCCGCCCTCGCGGGCCGAGACTGTGCGGACGGTGCCGACCGGCACCCCACGCAGCTTGACGTCGGAGCCCTCCTGGAGGGCATTGCCGAGGGTGCCGGTGGTCAGCGTGACCTCGGAACGGTCCACGAAGGTCTGGTCGTAGGCGAGCCAGGCGCCGAGCGCCACCGCCGCGACCACGGCCAGGTAGCACAGGCCGAGGAAGGCGTCGCGAAGTCTCGCCAGGCTCATTGTGGGCCGGGTCATCCCGCGATCCTCACCGTCGTGGTGGCGCCCCACATCGCCATCGAGAGGGCGAGGTCGAGCAGCGCGACGACCACGATGGCCCGCCGCACCGAGCGCCCGACCGCGATCCCGACCCCCGACGGCCCGCCGCTGGCGTAGAAGCCCAGCCGGCAGTGGATCAGGATGATCAGGATCGAGAAGATCAGCACCTTCCCGAAGCTCAGCAGGATGTCGATGGGCGGCAGGAAGAGCTGGAAGTAGTGGTCGTACGTCCCGGCCGACTGCCCGTGGAAGTAGACCGTCACGATCCGTGAGCCCGCGTAGGAGGTCAGCAGCCCGACGACGTAGAGCGGGATGATCGCCACGAAGCCGGCGACCACCCGGGTCGAGACCAGGTAGGGGATCGTGCCCAGCCCCATCACCTTGACCGCGTCGATCTCCTCGTTGATCCGCATCGCGCCGAGCTGTGCGGTGAAGCCGGCACCGACGGTCGCCGACATCGCCAGAGCCGCCACCAGCGGAGCGATCTCGCGGGTGTTGAAGTAGGCGGAGATGAACCCGTTGAGCGTCGAGGTGCCGATCTGGTCGAGCGCTGCGTACCCCTGCATGCCGACGACGGTGCCGACGAAGATGCTCATCCCCGTCATCACCCCGATGGTGCCGCCGATGACCGCGAGCGCGCCGGTGCCGAAGGAGACCTCGGAGAGGATCCGGAGGATCTCGCGCGGGTAGTGCCGGATCGCGGATGGGATCCCGACCAGCACCTTCCCGTAGAACCGGATGTCGCGGCCGGTCTGCACCAGCCCGTCCAGCGAGCGGTCCAGGCGCGACCGCTTCTTGACCACGTCGACCGTCGCCATCTCAGGCCCCCTTTCCGGGGACGAGCTCGAGATAGAGCGTCGTGATCACGAAATTGACGAAGAAGAGGAGCAGGAAGGTGACGACGACCGACTGGTTGACCGCCTCCCCCACCCCCTTCGGCCCGGGTTTGGTGTTGAGCCCCTGGTAGGCGGCGACGAGTCCGGCGATGAGCCCGAAGAGCACCGCCTTGAGCTCGCCCACCCACAGGTCGGAGAGCTGGGCGAGGGCGGTGAAGGAGGAGAGGTACGCCCCGGGCGTCCCGCCCTGGATGATGACGTTGAAGAAGTAGCCGCCGAGGACGCCGACGACGCTGACCAGGCCGTTGAGCAGCACCGCCGCGAGCACGCAGGCGAGCACACGCGGCACCACGAGCGCCTGGATCGGGTCGACCGCGATCACCCGCATCGCGTCGATCTCGTCGCGGATCGTCCGGGATCCCAGGTCGGCGCAGATCGCCGCGCCACCGGCCCCCGCGATCACCAGCGAGGTCACGATCGGTGCCGCCTGCTGCACGACGGCGAGCACCGAGGCGGCGCCGGTGAACGACTGCGCCCCGATCTGCACCGTGAGGGTGCCGAGCTGCAGCGCGATCACCGCTCCGAACGGGATCGCGACCAGCATCGCCGGGATCCAGGAGACCGAGGTGACGAACCAGAACTGGTCGAGCAGCTCGCGGGCCGCGAACGGCCGGCGGAGCGCCGCCCGGAAGGTGTCCAGACCCAGCGCGAAGAGCGCCCCGACCTGGTCGAGCCCCCTGCTGACCGGGTCCTTTGTCCGGACCGCTGCCGGGGCTCGGTCGACCTCGTCGTCATCGGCGGTGTAGAGCGTCGCGGCTCCGCTCGCCACCCGGTCCGCGTGCCGCGAGGCACCCTCGCGAGGTGCGCCGCTGGCCGGGGCGAGCTGGCGCGGCAGCACCTCGATGGCGCGGGCGCCGGCACGTACGGTCGCCACTCCCCCGGACGGGTAGTAGGCCTCGCCCTCGACGTAGTCGTCGTTGACGCCGTGGTCGGTCTCCTCGCTCATCCCGATCGGCCCGATCGGGTCGCCGCTCATGAACTGGGAGACGACAGGATGGTCGGTGAGCAGGAACTCCTCGCGCGGGCCGTACATCACCAGGCGCCGGCGGTAGAGCATGCCGAGGTTGTCCGGCAGCGTACGTGCCAGCTCGATGTTGTGGGTGACCACCAGCATCGTGGCGTCGGTGGCCGCGTTGACGTCGACCAGCAGCTGGGCCAGGTTGGCCGTACGCACCGGGTCGAGCCCCGAGTCGGGCTCGTCGCACAGGATGATCGAGGGCTCGGTGACCAGCGAGCGGGCCAGACCGGCGCGCTTGCGCATCCCGCCGGAGATCTCGCCGGGCAGCTTGTGCTCCTGCCCCATCAGCCCGACCAGGTCGAGCTTGTCGCTGGTGATCTGCTTGATCTCCGACTCGCGCTTCCTGGTGTGCGCGCGCAGCGGGAAGGCGACGTTGTCGAAGACGCTCATCGAGCCGAAGAGCGCACCGTCCTGGAAGAGCACCCCGAACCGCTTGCGCAGCTCCTGCCGCTGCGACTCGCGCGCCTTCACCATGTCGACCCCGTCGACCAGGCAGACCCCGGACTCCGGCCGCAGGAGTCCCATCAGCGACTTCAGGAACACCGACTTCCCGGTGCCCGAGGGCCCCAGCAGCGCGGTGATCTCGCCCTGCGGCAACGTGAGGGTCACGTCGCTCCAGATGTTCTGGGACCCGAAGCTCTTGGTGAGCCCGGTGACCTCCACGGTTCCGCCCATCGCGGGACCTCCCTGTTCTGCCGTTGTGGGGTGCGTCGACGATCGGGACAGTACGTGTGGCCCTCATCACACGGGAGAGGTAATTCGCTCGGGCATCAAATGAACGCCCTGATTTGTCACGCGCATGACAAATCGGCCGGCTGGATCTGGCGCACTCACGCCGTTCGGCCCGCTTGGTGGAACGGACGTACCGCAATTCGGGGGCAGGCTTGGCAAAGACGTGCCATGGTGGTCGATACCTTCTCGGGCATGTTGAACGAAGGAGTTTGACGTGCGACGGAGCACGAGATGACGCAGACCCATCAGTCACCCGGTCTACCTGGTTCCGCCGTGTGGATGCTGAAGAGCCTCGAGAGCGAGGTGCGGCCGATCGCGCGCAAGATCACCCACCACCTACGCGAGGGGCTGCCGGCCGAGACCGAGGGCTTCGAGGAGCTCATCTTCACCGCCGTGCACGGCGCGATGTCGCACTTCATCGACCTGGGCCTCGGGCGTTCGGCGCCCTACATCGCGATCGACGACCACTTCCGCAAGGTCGGCTTCAAGGTCGCCGCGCTGGGCCAGGACCGGGCGATCGTCGACCAGGGCATCCACATGGCCACCACCGAGCTCTGGGACGAGCTGCGCCGCCGGGCGGTCGAGAACGAGCTCTCCGCCGCGGCGCTGAACGCGCTCAACGAGATGATGACGACGTACGTCGGCCACCTGACCTCGCAGGTCAGCAAGGGCTTCGAGGCCGGCACCGAGGCTCGCGACCAGGACAACGACGTCGCCCGGGCGCGGCTGATCGACCGGATGCTGTCGGGGGCCTCCGCCGACGAGATCGAGGTGCAGGCGGCGCTGGGCGACTGGGCACTGCCCGAGAAGGTGACCGTGATGGCCGTCGAGCTGCGAGACGGGGGCCGGATCCCATCCGACGCCCTGTCCGCCACCGCCCTCACCCGTCGCCGCGAGCCGACCCAGGTGGTGATGTGCCCGCCTCGCGACACCGCGGCGGTGACCAAGGAGGTCCGGGCGGCGGCCCCCAAGGCGCGGGTCTCGATCTGCTGGCCGGTGCCACCTGAGGACGTACCCGCCGCCTGGCGCTGGGCCAACCGCGCCCTGGCGCTGGTCAACGCCCGGGTGATCCCGGCCAAGCCGGTCATCAACTGCCTCGCCTACCGCACCGAGATCTGGCTCCACGCCGAGCCGGTGATGCGCCGCCAGCTCGCTCAGGAGCTGCTCGAACCGCTGCTGGCCGAGTCGGCCAACTCCCGCGAGATCCTCACCGAGACCCTGCTGGTCTGGCTCGAGACCCGGGAGAGCGCCCCGGCGATCGCGGCGGTCCTCGGCGTGCATCCGCAGACGATCCGCTACCGCTGGAAGCGGATCAACGAGCTCTTCGGAGAGTCCCTGCGCGACCCCGAGTTCGTCACCCAGCTCCTGCTGCTGCTGAAGGCGAGCGTGCCGCTGTGGGTCGCCGGCGACCAGAGCGACTTCGACCGCTACCAGCAGCAGACCGGCTGACCCGGAGCCGCTCATGGTGGAAGTGATCGTTCTCGTGGCTGGTGCTGTCGCTGCGTACGTCCTGGGGTCGGTGCTCCCGCACGTCGTCGCGGGCTGGGCCGGGCGCCGGCACGGGATCGAGTCGGTGCCACGGTCCTCGTGGGCGGTCGCCGCCCGGGTCGACACCGTGGTGCTCGACCGGTGGGGGACGGTGAACACCGGGCGGCTCGTGGTGACCACCGTCGACCCGCTCGACCCCGACCATCTGCGCAACCTGCGCTGGTTCGCGGGAGCGTTGGAGCACGAGGCCGAGGGCCCGCTCGCCCGCGCCGTCGCCCGGCTCTCACCGCGGGGCAAGGTGACCGACTTCGACGTCGTTCCCGGATCGGGGGTGCGGGGGTCGGTGGACCGGCATCCCGTACGCGTCGGGCGGCCCTCCTGGATCGGCATGGCCGAGCGCACCGATCGCGGCACCGTCCTCGGCGTCGAGCTCGACGGGCGGCCGCTGGGCTATCTCGTGGTCGGCGACCAGCCGCGCGAGGACGCGGGCGCGTCGGTGTCACGGCTGACGGCGGCGGGAGCGACGCCGCTGCTGGTCTCCGACGACACCGACCGCGAGACCGAGCACCTGGCCGAGACCTGTGGCATCGAGCGATGGCATCCCGAGATCGCCCCCGAGAAGCGGGAGCGGCTCGTCGCGGAGCTGCAGGAGCAGGGGCGGGTGGTCGCATTCGTGAGCTCTCGCCCCGAGGACGCCGAGGCCCAGGCGGTGGCCGACCTGGCCGTGGGCGGGAGCTCCGGCGTACGTCTGACGGATCTCGACGTCCGGCGCGTCGCCGAGCTGATCTCGCTCGCCCGCGGAGCCGTCGTGGGGCGTCGCTGGGCCGGGCCCGTCGCGCTGGCGCCGGCGGTGGTCGGGGCGGTGCTGACGATCCTGGGCGCCGGCTCGGTCCTGCTCGCCGCGGGGTGCGCGCTGCTCTGCATGGTGACGGCGGCCGTGACCGGCGCGATCCCGGTGGCGAGGTCCGGAAACTTGTCACGTGCGTGAGTAGTTTCGGGAGTTCTCGGCCCGGATCGCGCTCAGCTCGTTGTGGCGGGGCTCACATGATGGCTGGATCGGTGACATCGACCCACCCCGCCCGACCCGAGGATGTGACCGAGGATGACCCCACGACCCGGTCTGCTGTTCAAGGCAGCTGCGCTGCCCGTCGCCGCCGCCACCGCCGCCTGGACGATCCATGCGATCCAGGAGGGCCGGCCCGTCGACGCCACGGCCAGCGTGCGTCAGGTGCCGGTCGAGGTGCCGGCTCAGGAGCTGCTGCCGCCGGTGAGCGTCTCCGCGGTCAAGCCCATCCCCAAGGCCAGTCCCACCCTCGCGGCCAAGCCCGCCGGGTTCGCCGCCAAGGCCGCCGCCGGCGTCATCCCCGAGACCGCCCTCTCCGCCTACCAACGGGCCGCGACGGTGCTGGCGGACGCCGACCCGGGCTGCCGTCTCGACTGGTCGCTGATCGCCGCCATCGGGCGGGTCGAGTCCGACCACGGCCGGGCCGGGGGTAACACGCTGTCCGCTTCCGGGGTCGCGACGCCCGGGATCTTCGGCGTACCTCTCACCGGGGCCGGCGAGACCGCACGCATCCTCGACACCGACGGCGGCACCTACGACCGAGACCTCGTCTACGACCGCGCGGTCGGGCCGATGCAGTTCATCCCGTCGACCTGGTCCGACGTCGGGGTCGACGCCGACGGCGACGGGCGCCGCGACCCTCAGGACGTCGACGACGCCGCGCTCGCCGCCGCGGTCTACCTGTGCTCCGGCTCCGCCGACCTGTCCACCGAGGCCGGGCAGCGCTCGGCGGTGCTGCGCTACAACCACAGCGAGGCGTACGTCTCGGCGGTCCTGCAGATCGCCAACGGCTATCGGCTCGGGACCTTCGAGGCACCGACCGGCGTCGTCCTGCCTGCCGCGCAGATCCCGGTCACCTCCGCCTCCGACCTCGAGCCGCTCTCCGGCGCCTCGCCCAGCGCCCAGCCGCCCCGGCGCTCAGGCGGATCACCCTCGGGCGGGACGGACACCGGTACGCCCGGCGGCTCGACCACGCCCTCCTCCCCCTCGCCGTCGGGCTCCCCCGGCGACGACGGGTCCGTCGTCCCGTCGCCCACCTCGGGCCCGGACCCGACCGGCTCCCCCACGGGGTCACCGACCGAGACGCCCACCGAGACGCCGACGGAGACTCCGACCGAGACCCCCACGGTGGATCCGACCCCGACCGAGACCCCGACCGAGACTCCGACTGAGACTCCGACTGAAGCTCCGACCGAGACGCCCACCGAGACTCCGGCCGCGACCGAGTCGGCCAGCGAGTCCGCCGGCGCGGAGGTCACAGCGAGCACGTCCTGAGAATCAGGCCCCCAACGTGTTGGCCTCGGCACCTCCGCCCGCGCACCCGTCTCGACCACCGCCCTCCCCCGCTGGTCGAGCCGTCGGAGCCTCTGCGTACGTGTCGGGGCCAACACCCCTCGGTTACGTTAAATCGCATTACAACCTCGCCCGGTGCGGGCAGACTGGAGGCGCTGCTTGACTCCCCCACCAGGAGCCGCCTCGATGCCGACCGATACCGAACGTCTCGTTGCTCATGTCACGCGCCTCGGCGAGGAGCACCCACCGATCCCGATGGACTCGGTCGACTTCACCATGAACGACCCGGCCGGCTTCGGCGCCCGCTTCGGCCATGTGCTCGACTACATGGCGCGGGTCGAGCTCGAGGTCGACCGCAACGTACTCGAGATCTCGACCATGCTCCCCAACCCACCCGAGGTCGACAAGCAGTTCTACGCCGAGGTGTGGCAGCCGCAGGAGATCCAGCACGGCCTGATCCTCGACCGGCTCCAGCAGATCCTCGGGCGCCCGCCGGCGACCACCGATCTCGACCACGTCGGCCTGAAGCTGAAGGTGCTCGGCCTGCTGGCTCACCTGGAGCCGTTCCAGGACGTCTGCCGGATGCTCTACTACCTGACCGGCATGGCCACCGAACGCTCCGCGGTGATCGCCTACAACCTGCTCCACGACGGGGTCATCGAGACCGGCGAGCACGCCGTCGCCGACACCGTCATCGCGCCGATCAAGCGCCAGGAGCCTGGCCACTACGCCTTCTACCA
The DNA here is from genome assembly GCF_045207335.1 of Nocardioides sp. NBC_00850. Taxonomy (NCBI): domain Bacteria; kingdom Bacillati; phylum Actinomycetota; class Actinomycetes; order Propionibacteriales; family Nocardioidaceae; genus Nocardioides; species Nocardioides sp. NBC_00850. Next base: position 1,524,511 of record NZ_CP108845.1, on the reverse strand, counting down.
GCTCTCCGCCCGCGCCCACTGGGCCACGCTCGCCGCCTGGCAGAAGTGGCTGGTCAGACGCATGCGCCGGATCTCCTTCGCCCCCGTCGGGGTCAACAACGTGACCCAGCTCGCCGACTTCGGCGACGTCATGGAGACCCTCGGCGTCGATCACGAAGGCCGCGACCTCGCCGCCGACGTGGCCCGGGTCGAGCAGGAGCTCCTCTGGGCCCGCGACCGCGGCCTCCCCGTCCCCGACTACGTCACCCGCGCCTTCCGCGAGGCGGTCGAGGCAGCTCGGGTGCGGGCGGCCGCCTGAATGCTGACCGAGGTAACTCGGTCAGTAGTCACCTACTTGGTGGAACTCCACGAAGGAAGCGGGCATCCACCGAGTCACCTCGGTGAACATCCCACCGTCAGCCGCGCCACTTCGACACGAGCATCTCCACCGTCGCACCCTTGATCGCCCGGCTTCCGGGAACCGTGCCGACGACCGTGCCCGCCTTCCAGCGCGACTTGACCCGCTTGCCGACGACCGGCTTGAACCCGGCCGCCTTGAGTCGGGCGGTGGCCTTGGCGACCGACAGGCCCTCGACCTTCGGGATCTTGACGCCCTTGCCGTTGACGACGCTGGCGCCGGGACGTACGAAGTTCGCGGAGCCCAACTTGCCGTCGATCGCCCGCATCGCGTCGGCCCACATCGGCCCGGCGACGGTCGAGCCCGACGCCGAGGCGACGTAGCCACCACGCAGGCGCTGCCCGTTGAGGGAGACCCATTTGCCCTCGTAGTTGGCACCGGCGATCATCGAGGCGGTCGCCAGCTTGGGCGTGTAGCCGTTGAACCACACGGCGCGGTTGCTGTTGGTGGTCCCGGTCTTGCCCGCCGACGGCACGCTCAGCGCGAGCCGCTGCCCGAACCCGCCCGGCTGCAGCACGCCGCGGAGGATGTCGTTCATCGCATCGGCAGTGCCCGTACGCATCACCTGCTCGCACGAGGCCGCGTACTCCTTCATCGTCTTCCCGTCCGGGCCGACGATCTCGGTCACCGGCCGCGAGTCGCAGTGCTTGCCGCGGGCACCGAACGTCGCGTACGCCTCGGCCATCTCCAACGGGCTGACATCGACCGGGCCGAGGGTGAAGGACGGCACCCGCTCGTGGGCAGGATTGGTCAGGCTGACGCCCATCTTCTTCGCGAGCGTGTAGGGGGCGCAGACGCCGGTGAACTGCTCGAGCCGGACGTAGAAGGTGTTCACCGACTCGCGGGTGCCGGTGTAGAGGTTCTTGTTGCCCGAGGTGGTCGAGTTGCCGACCGGGTAGGGGTTGGGGTTGAAGTTGCCCTCGCCGGGGCAGTTGGCGAAGGACGCCTGGTTGAACGTCCTCTTGGCCGGCGACGGGATCTCCTGCCTGAGCGGGAAGCCCTTCTCGATCGCCGCGGCGCCGACGAAGACCTTGAAGGTCGAGCCTGCCTGGAAGCCGTTGGCGTCGCCGTACTCCTTCGGCACCAGGTAGTTCAGGTAGGACTCGCCCTTCTTCCGGTTCTCCCCCATCGGCCGCGACTGCGCGAGCGCCTTGACGTTGCCGGTGCCGGGCTCGACCATCGCCAGGGCGCCGACGGCGTTGTCGGTGGGCGAGACGCGGCCGCTGACCGACCGCTGCGCCGCCTTCTGGAAGCTCGTGTCGAGGGTCGTCCTGATGGTCAGACCGCCGGTCTGGAGCAGCCGCCAGCGCTCGGCCTCGGTCTCGCCCAGCGACTTGTCGGCGAGCAGCCACCGCAGCGCGTAGTCGCAGAAGAACTCCGCCGAGGATCCGAAGCAGCCGTTGCGGCTGTCCTGGACGTTGAGGCCGAGCTCGGTCTCCTTGAGCTTCTCGGCGTCGGCCCGCGGCAGGTCGCCGACCTGGGCCAGCCGCTCGAGCACCAGGTTGCGGCGCGCCACCGTGGCGTCGGGGTAGTCGGTCGGGTCGTAGCCGGTCGGGTTCTTCACCATCCCGGCCAGCATCGAGGCCTGCCCCCAGGTCAGGTCGGCGGCGTCGACGCCGAAGTAGTGCTTCGCGGCCGCCTGAACCCCGTAGGCGGAGTCACCGAAGTAGGCCGCGTTGAGATAGCGCTCGAGGATCCAGTCCTTGTCGTGGTTCTCCTCGAGCCAGATCGCATAGCGGAGCTCGCGGATCTTGCGGGCCGTGGACTTCTCGGTCGCGGCGGCCCGCTCCTCGTCGGTGTCGGCCCCGTAGACGAGAGTCGTCTTGACCAGCTGCTGGGTGATCGACGAGCCGCCCTGCACCGAACCCGACTCGGAAGCCGAGTTGCGCAGCAGCGCCCGCAGCGTGCCCTTGAGATCCATCGCGCCGTGCTCGTAGAAGCGGCTGTCCTCGATCGCGAGCAGCGCCTTCGGCATGTTGGGCGAGATCTGGTCGAGCGCCTTGTAGGACCGGTTCTGGTCGTAGAGGGTCGTGATCACCTTGCCGTGCACATCCAGGATGCGGGTCGTCTGGGACAGCTCGCCCATGTCGATGTCGAGGGGCAGCTCGTCCATGGCCTGGGCGCCGGACTTCGCCGCGACGCCGGTCAGGTGGATGAACGGGACCGCCATGCCGGAGGCGACCAGCCCCGTCACCGCGGCGACGCCGATGAATGCCGCGAACCGCATCGCGACGCGGTGAAACGGCATGGAACGAACGACTTTGCGCGCCAAGATGGGGGCTCCTACCCGGGCCTCGAGCCAGGACCGGCGAGGGTTGCTGAACGATTGGAGAACAGGTGTTCAGAATACCGGAAGACCCCACAACGATCGCGTTCGATCCGCCACACTTCTCCCTGTGAACCCCTCGGTCTCCGGAGTCGCCGTGGCATGGCGTCCCGCGATCGCCGAGCTCCTCCAGACGTACGCCACCTCCGGCCGTCTCGGGTTCACCGAGGTGATCGCGGAGAACACCGCGCCGGCGCGGATCCCGCAGGCCGTCCGGGATCTCGGCGTCCCGATCATCACCCACGGCGTCACCCTCGGCCTGGCCGGCGCCGACCGCCCCGCGGCGGACCACCTCGCCCGGCTGGCCGAGCTCGCCGAGGTCCTCGACAGCCCATTCGTCTCCGAGCACGTCGCGTTCGTGCGGGCGAGCGACTCCCCCGACCCGCTGCACGGCGACGTCCTGGAGGCCGGCCACCTGCTGCCACCGCCGCGCACGAACGACTCGCTCGACGTGCTGGTCGACAACATCCGGCTCGCGCAGGACCAGCTGCCGGTGCCGCTCGCGGTCGAGAACATCGCCGCCACCTTCACCTGGCCCGAGGACACCATCAGCGAGCCCGATTTCCTCACCGAGCTCGTCGAACGCACCGGCGTACGCCTCGTCCTCGATGTCGCCAACCTCTACGCGTCCGCGGTCGCCCGCCGCTCCGACCCCGTCGCCGACCTGGCCCGCTTCCCGCTCGACGCGGTCGCCTACATACACGTCGCCGGCGGCACCGAGCGCGAGGGCCTCTACATCGACACCCACGCCCACCCGATGCCGGCGCCGGTGCTGTCGCTGCTCGCGACGGCGGTCGAGGCGTACGCCGGGCGCCGGCTCCCCGGGATCATGCTCGAACGCGACGCGGATGTGTCACCGCAGACCGTCGACCCCGAGTTCACGAAGCTCGTCGAGGCGATCTCTACGCCTTCGGCAGATCCGCTCCACCCGTGACCGGAGCCTGATGCTCAGGGAAGGTGGCCTCGGCCGAGACCTCGTCCACCAGCGTGGTGCGGCCGAAGGCCTCGCCAAACGGGGTCAGGTGCACCGAGCGGCGCACGATCTTGGCGAACTTCACCGAGTGCAGCGCCCCGAGCACGTCGGGCTGGGCCTCGAGGACCTGGTATTCCAACGGGTCGGGCAGCGGCTCCTTGGAGAACCACACCAGCCCGAGCCGGAACAGGTTGTTGAGATAGGCCGGCACCCGGTCCGGATAGCGCACGCCGCTGCGCCCCGCGATCATGTTGAGACCGGGCGCGATCATGGTGCTGCCGACGAGACCGGCTGGCCCACCGGTCCGAATGTCGACCGAGGGCTGCGGCCCGGCCTGAAGCAGGTAGAGCAGCATCCGCGCCTCGTCGGGCGCGAGCTCGTCGAGGATCCGGGCGTACGCCGGGTGCCCCTGCTCATCGGCCCAGACGTCGCGGGACCGGTCGAGCAGCTCGGCCCCTCGTCGGCGCAGCACCGGCAGGGAGTCCTCGGACGCCTCGGCCTCTCGCGTGCGGGCGAGCACGACATCGCGACCGGCGGCCTCGTAGTCGGCGTCGGAGAGCTCCATCACCTGGTTCGCGTTGGGCAGGATGATCCGGGCCGCGGTGCCGGCGACGATGCCCACGGCCTCGGCCGTCTCCCGCACCAGCCCCACGCGTACGTCCTGGTCGACCACCGCCCGGGCGACCCGGATGCCGGCACGGCTCGAGGTGCGCAGCCCCCACCCGGCGGTGTGCCAGGCAGCCCCCGCGGCCACCCTCGCCAGACCGGGTGCGGTGCCGGCCACGGCGGAGGCGGTCGGGATGACCTTGCCGAGGAGACTCATGTCGGAAAGATTAGAAGGTGAAGGAAGCCGCCCGCGAGTCCCATGATCGCGCCGTGGGCGTAGAGCATCCATTCGTCCTCCTTGATCGCTGACCTCATCATGTCCACGAAGTCGCCCGGCGGGAGCTCCTTGGTGCGCCGCGCGACCAGGTCACGGATCTTTTCCGCCTGGTGACGGCTGAAGCCGGGATCGCGGAACGGCACCAGCGTGCGATCCGCAGCCTCGTTGGCCACCGAGGTGCTGATCCGGTCGAACCGCTCCGAGCCGAGCGCTATCCGCACCGCACCCCGGTAGGGCCCGGCCGCCCTGTCCACCGCGGGCATCAGCGCGTTGATCAGCAGCTTGCGGGTGGCGTCGCCGCGGGGGCCGTCGAGCAGGAAGTCGCCGATCCGCTCGAGCGTGATCACGTCGGTGGCGATGATGTCGGCGTAGACCTCCGCGGCCTGCTCCTGGCGGCGCGGGAAGAGGCCCTGCACCTTGATCCCCAGGATGCGCCGCGGCTCGGCGGGCTCGAAGATCAGCCACATGCCGAGCAGGTTGGTCACCCAGCCGACGACCACGCCGAGCACGGGAAGCAGCCACCAGACGTGGAAGGTCTGGTCGATCAGCGCCACCGGGATACCGAGCAGGAAGCCGAAGATGAACCCGAAGGCGACCATCAGGTTGAGCTCGCGCTGCCCGAAGTCGCGGAAGATCCTGACCACCAGGGCGGGGTTCTTGCGGAAGTGGTCGATGACCATCAGCTTCGGGTCGAGCAGCTGGTCGATGTGTACGCCGATGTCGTCGGTGACCTTGTGCACGATCGAGGGGAGCTGCGCCTGCACCCGGACGGCGATCGCGTCCTTGACCGGCCGCGGCAGGTCGCGCCAGAGCCGCGGGTGCTCGCGCATCATGATCTGTTCGACCAGCTCGGGCACCTCCGGCCGGAATGTCTCCACGATGTGCGTGGCGATCTCCGAGGGGCCGAGCTGCTGGTAGAAGTCGCTGGGTGTGCCGAGCTTGGCGATCGCCTTGTCGACGGCGATCGAGCCCATCTTCGCGGCCCGTGCGGGGATGATGCCCTGCCAGCCGATCCCGCCCTGGGCGAAGCCCGGGACCTCCTGCAGCTTGTGCGGCAGCACCCGGGTCAGCTCGCGCAGCCCGGGCACCTGGAACCCCTTGAAGGAGAGCGGGGAGAAGAGCATGTAGAGGCCCGACCAGTTGATCAGCCAGCCGATCACTCCGGTGAAGATCGGGATGGTGATCAGCGAGAGCCAGTGGACGTGGGCAGCCCAGTCCTCGAACCAGCTGACCAGCGAGTCCTGCCACTCCGGCGACATCCGAGCTCCTTCCGCCAGAGTTCCAGACCGTCAGTATGCGTACCCTACCCACAGGCGAACGCAAACACCCTGAAGCGTCTGCTATTCGGTTGAGGCTTCCGTCGCCGCGCCGGGCGGGATCTCATGGCTCGGCAGCCGGTCGAGATCCTCGACGTCGGCGAAGCAGGCCCGGGCGAAGTCCTGCCCGAACGGAGTCAGGTGGATCGAGCGCCGCTTGATCCGGGCACCACCCTTGGCGTGAAGAGCCGCGAGTACGTCGGGTTGCGCCTCGACCACCTGGTAGCGGATCAGCTCGCTGACCGGGTCCTCGGACTGCCAGACCAGGCCGAGCCGGGTCAGGTTGTTGAGGTACTGCGGCACCAGCGACGGGTAGCGCACGCTGGCCTGCGCTCCGATCATGGTCAGTCCCCGGGCGATCATCCGCGCCCCGCGCAGATGCCCGATCAGGCCACCCTCGACCACGTCGACAGCCGGCTGCGGGCCGTCCTTGAGCATCAGCACCAGGATGCGGGCCTCGTCGGGGGCCAGCTCGTTGAGGATCGACACGAAGGCCGGGTGGCGCTCGTTCTCGTCCCATACGTCGCGCGAACGGCGCAGCAGCTCCTCGCCGGTCCGCCGCAGTCGGTCGGGTTCCGCGCCCGGGGCGACTCCGTTGACCCGCGCGGCACGACCTTCCATCGCCGCCCTCGCGCTCTCGGCGGCCGGCAGTGCGAACCGCTCCAGCAGACCCGTGACCGGGTTGCCCGTGGCGACCCGCTTCGCGAGGGCGGTCACCTGGCGGGCGTTGGTCGCCACGTCCTCGGTGAGCCGGACCGCCTCGTCGGGATCGACGACCGCCTTCGCGACCCGCCCCATCCCTCGGGCGTACGTCCTCAGCCCCCAGCCCGCGGTGTGGGCGACCGTGACCGCGGAGATCCTGAGCAGGCCCGGGAGGACCTCCATCGCATCGTCGACGAGACCGCCGCTCGGGGCCGGCGTGGGCATGCGGTGCATCCCCTCCCGGCCCTCGACGAGCTCTTCGGGCGGCTCGATCGAGCGTGGTCGACGGGCCCCCGGCTCGGTGTTGATGTGGAGGGCGCTCACAACACGTTCCACCATTCGAAGACTGCCACGTGCAGAAATCCGCCCGCCAGCCCCATGATCGCCCCGTGGGCGTAGAGCAGCCACTCGTCCTCCTTGATCGCGGCTCTCATCATCTCAACGAAGGTCTTCGGAGGCAGCGCCCTGCACCGGTCGGCGATCAGCCGGCGGATGTTGCGCGACTGCTGCTGGCTGAAGGCGGCGTCACGCAGCGGGGTGAGCGTGTAGTCGACGGCCTGCTCGGCGACCGAGGACCGGATCGCATCGAACCTCCTGGTCCCGACGGCGACCCGGACCGCACCGTAGGCCGGTCCGACCGCGGCGTTGACCGCCGGCTCGAGGGCCGAGGCGAGCATCTGCCGGGTGCGGTCGCCGGACGGCCCGTTGAGGAGGTGCTCGCCGATGTGCTCGAGCGTGATCACGTCCTTGGCGATGTGCTTGCCGTAGATGTCGGAGGCCTGCCACTGCCGCCGGGCGAAGAGGGCCTGGATCTTGAACGGTCCGATCCGCCTGGGCTCGGCGGGCTCGAAGATGAGCAGCATGCCGAGCAGGTTGGTCGTCCAGCCGACCAGCACACCGAGGATCGGCAGCAGCCACCAGATGTGGAAGGCCTGGTCGACGACGGCGACCGGGATGCCGAGCAGGAAACCGAAGATCGCCCCGAAGACCACCATCATCCGGAGCTCGCGGGCCCCGAAGTCCTTGAAGATCCGCACGATGATCGAGGGATCCTTCTCGAAGTTCTCGATCACCATGATCTTCGGGTCGAAGATCTGGTCGATGTGGTTGCCGATCTCGACGGTCACGTCACCGACGACCTCCGGGAGCCGGTCCTGGACCCGCTGGATCACGACGGTACGCAGCGGGCGCGGCAGATCGCGCCAGAACCGGGGGTGCTCCCGCCACATGATCTCGTCGACGAGCAACGGGATCTCGGGACGGAAGACGTCGACGATGTGGGCGGCGATCTTGTCCGGCTCGAGCTGCTCGTAGAAGTCACGGGCAGTCGCCATCTGCGACAGCGCCCGGTCGACGGCGATCGAGCCCATCTTCGCGGCCCGCGCCGGCACGATCCCCTGCCAGCCGAGCCCGCCGCGCAGGATGCCCGGGATCTCTTGGACCTTGCGCGGCAGCGAGCCGGCGATCTGCTTGAGCCCCGGGACGGTGATCCCGTGGAAATGGATCGGGGAGAAGAGCATCCACAGCCCCGACCAGTTGATGAGCCAGCCGATCACGGCGGTGAAGATCGGGACCGACCAGAACTCGAACCAGTTGAACTCGCCTAGCAGGGTCAACCCCGCCGAAATGGTGTTAGACACAAGACCTGACCTTCATTTCCTCATCCACGAGACCGCCCCAGGTTCAAGCGGTGTCGTGGTCTCCCTGGCGCGAAGGCTAGTCCACCGTTTGACAACTTGGGGCAAAATGTCCACCGATCACCCAGTTATCGATCCAAAGATCGAGCGGGTTCGACGGGAGCGAGTCGTACGTCCCGGGTGATCATCCCGTTCCGACGGAGGGGGAGCATTCGGAAGACAACCCTGCCATGGACGGCCTCGGCATCGACGAAACCGAAGCTGCGCGAGTCGGTGGAGGCGCTCCAGTTGTCGCCGAGAAGCCAGTAGGCGTCCTCGGGAACCCTCAGCCACTCCAGCTCGGCACCAGCCTCGGCGGACCAGGCCGGGTTCTCCACCACATAGGTCTCGTCCTCGCCGGCGGGCCGGACCAGCACCCGCGCATCGCCGGAGACCGAGACCCGGTCACCGGGCATGCCGATCACCCGCTTGAGGATCCGGGTGCCACCACCGGACACAGCGCTCGGGGCGTCCGCCTCGACGACGTCGAAGCGTTCGATCTCGTCATGTGTCCAGAACTCGAGGAACATCCGGTCGCCGTTCTTCAGCGTCGGCTCCATGCTCGTGCCGTCGACGGTGACGGAGAAGGCGAGCGCGGCGACCACCAGGACCAGTGCGACGAAGGCCGCGACCGCGGCGCCGACACCGCTCGCCGTGAGGACCTTCCTCACGGCCGTACTTTCAGCCCGGCGACAGGCGCGGCCACCTCGACCAGCTCGACACCACCGTCACCGAACCCGCCGAACGCGCCGGCCGGGAGCAACCGCAGCCAGGCCTTTCCGGAGACGTCCGCCACCGGCAGGAAACCGAAGCCGCGGGAGTCGGTCGATCCGCCCCAGTTGTCCCCGAGGACCCACAGCGACTCGCGCGGGACGGTCACCCAGGCTCCGGACGCGGCATCGTCGTCGTACGTCCCGTCCGGCTCGCAGCACATGCCGAGCTCAGCCCCGATCCTGGTCGGCCAGGCGGGGTTGTCGACCCGGTAGATTTCGGCGGACCCGGCGGGGCTCACGTAGACGACCGGCTTCTCGCCCCCGGCGATCGCGACCCGGTCGCCGGGCATCCCGATCACCCGCTTGACCACCTGCGACCCACCGCCGAAGCGCTCCGGTCCGGGCTCGATGCCCTGGACCAGGTCGAAGCGTTGGATGTCGTCGTTGTGCAGCGGGTCGAGCAGGATCCGCTCGCCGGAGACCATCGTCGGCTCCATGCTGCGCCCCTTGACCGTGAACGAGCCGAAGAGCGCGGCGACGACGACAGTCATCACCAGCAGAAACGCCACCAGCGCGACCCACCCGATGGCCGTCGCGGCGAAGCCGCGTTCGTCAGCGAGACGCGCATTCAGAGGTCTTCCGAACACAACCAGACCCTCTTTCGGGCAGATCGATGACAGCGAGGACAAACCCACGCAAGGATCGCCTCACTCGGTAGACATTTAGGGATCAAATGTCCAGATTTGCTTGACCGTAGCACGTGGCGACCGTCACAGTCTGTGATGCCACCCAGGGTATTAGGGGCCGTGGGCGGCGAACCTTTTCTCGGGTTCATCAGCCCGTGAGGGACGGGTTCCAACGAGGGAGCACATATGAACAAGATGGGGCATACCAGTCTCGGCCGCTTCGCGGCCGTGACGCTGCCGGCGGCGGTCGTCTCCGCCGGCATGGGGTACGCGATGCTGTCCGGCATGGTCGGAGCGGTCATCTCGTCCACCGGCGGTTTCGACATGAGCACGAGCCTCACCGCCGACGCGCTGAAGATGCGCACCGGCGCCACTGAGATCGGCTCTGCCGGCAACAACCAGGGGACGATATACGCCCAGACCGAGGGCTCCGTCGCCAACGGGCTCAACGTCGTGACACCCGAGGTGGAGGTGCTCCCGGGCCTGAGCCTCAACCTGGGGATCACCTCGACCGACTCGGCGATCAACCTGGGCGACGTGGCACTGAACGCCGCCTCGCTCAACACGCCGAGCGGCGCCACGATGGCCAACGTCACCCTGGGCCAGTCGCAGGCCGACGCCGGGTTCGCCCCGGGCGGCCCCGGCTACGTGGCGGACGGCTTCGCACTCCAGGCCGCGCAGACGGCCGGCCAGAGCGGCCAGCAGGTGCTGAACAACCTGTCGGCGAAGGCGTACGCGGTTCAGCTCAGCTCGCTGAGCCTCGACAACCTGTCGATCACGCTCAACCCGTAGCACTCCACCTCATCAGCCCGCAGTAGTTGGCGGGCGTTCCGGAGCGCCCGCCAACACCTCTGCCCCAGCCCCCGCCGGAGAACCCCATGCCTGACAAGACGCCCATCGACCCCGAAGCACCCACCGTGAGCACCTCAGCCGCCGTCCCCACGCCGCGTGGCTTCAAGGGCTTCCGGCGCACCCGCCCCTTCTGGGGAAGCCTGATCCTGCTGTGGTCGTCGTGGATGATCGGGTCCTCGATGCTCTCCAAGCAGCTCGACTTCACGATCTTCGCAGCCTTCGGCGACAGGACCCTGCCGCCGGTGCTGATCTCGTTCGCCATGGCCGCCGCGGCGCTGATCGCGATGTTCATGCCCGCGCAGCGGACGTTCCCAGGGATCGTCTCGGTCGCGCTCGCCATCGCGGCGCTCCCGCTGGCCAACCTCGGCGGCCTGATCATCGGCACCGTCGCCGGCGTCACCGGTGGCGCCCTGATCGTCGCCTGGACCCCCTACACCGACAAGCAGCTGACCAAGATGGCCGAGAAGGACGCCCGCAAGCGCGCTCGCAAGGCGGCCGGCAAGCCGGCCCGGAACGGAGCGACCGCATGAGCCCTCGAGCCCGCCGCTTCGAGCGGCCCGACCCTTGGGGCGATGAGTCCGGCGTGCTCGGCGCGTGGGGCCGGCTCACCGGCCGCATCTACCGAGCTGCGTACGCCGCCATCGACCGTGCCGCGGAGCAGTCGGCACAGATGAAGGCGGATGCGGAGTCCGTACGTCGCGGCAGCCGCAAGCGCTCGCTGCCGCTGATGATCGTCGGGAGCGCCGCTCTCGTGGCCATGTTCGGCGCGGTCTCGCAGAACGCCCTGGCGGTCAACTTCACCACCGGGAACGCCAAGTTCAAGCTCTACTCCAACTACCTCGACGCCGAGCACGCCGCGGGCTATCTCGCCCCGACCAGCCGCCAGGGGGCAACCGACTGCGATCCCGGTGTCGCCGACGTACAGACCCAGTGCGGCGTCACCGAGCTCGGCATCCACCAGGCCAAGCTCGCCGGCCTGTGCGGGATCGCCACCGAGAACATCCCGCTCGTCGGGAGCTACTCGCTGATGATCACCGCCGGCGACGACATCCCGGACAGCTACAGCGGCAGCACGATCCCGACCGGCACCACCACCGACCCGAGCACGGGCAAGCTCACCGACGGCAGCCTCGGCAACGCGATCTCGGCGACCAACCTGTTCATCAACGCGGACGCGCTCAGCGGCTACGGAAACAAGATCTCCGGCATGAACCTCGGCCAGTCGGCCGAGACCGTCGGCGACTCCGCCGGACTCACCTTCGAGGGCAACGCCAACCAGCTGCCCAAGGCCGGCGCCTTCGGTCTCTACGCCCGCCAGCTCAACGTGGCCGGCCTCAACGGAAACAGCTACGGACTCAACCTCAAGGGCAACATCACCCTGCCGGAGCTCAACATCAAGGTCGTCCCCGGGGCCAGGACGCAGGCCGACTGCTCATGACCGCATCCAACACCCGGTCGTTGACAGACGACCTCGGCTTCTCCACCGACTCCCGACCGGAGAACGTACGCCGCAACCGGCTCGGCGCGTTCCTCGCAGCGATCCGCTCGTGGTTCCGCGCGTGGCGGCGTACGCGACCCTTCTGGGGCGCGTTGTGGCTCATCGTGGCCGGCGCCTGGATCATCTACTGGATGTCGTTCGACATCGGCATCGCGCTGACCGGCGGCTGGTCGTACTCCGCCGGCTACGTCATGGGCGGAGCACTGATCATGTTCGGGCTGGTCACCTGGCTGGCACCGCACTACAAGTCGCTCTCGGGGATCGTCGCGTTCCTGATCGCGCTCGGTGCCTTTCCCACGGCCAACCTGGGCGGCTTCGTCCTCGGCTCCGTCCTCGGCATCATCGGCGGTTCGATGATCTGGTCCTGGGGCGAGAAGAAGCCGCGGCCGTCCGAGCGTGTCACCTCCGGCGGCTGATCCGCCGTGTCCCACCAGCTCACCGTCGGCAGGCAACGCCTCGTCGTCGTCACCGCGATCGCGCTCCTCATCATGTCCTCGGCGCTGTGGCCGTCACCCGACGACCGGGCCGAGGCGAACAGCCAGAACAACAGCTATCAGCCGTTCCAGTGCGACCAGCCGGGCAGCAGCAACCCGCAGCAACGACGGCAGGTCGTGCCGCTCAAGAACAATGGCGACAACGGCACCTTCCAGAGCCGCCTCTTCGGGACCCGGATGTTCCCCTGCCTGTCCGGGACGCGGTGGATCCTGACCGCGGGCGAGCCGAACGGGAGCAGCACCACGAACGTCGCCGCCGACGTGCGTGGCATCTACACCAACAGCAGTGACGGCAACTGCGACAGCAACAAGGGCTTCACCTACTACTACGCCGCCACCGGCTCCATGTGCCTGTTCCAGATCGCCTTCAGCGACCTCGTCTTCCGCGGCAACGTCGCCTCGTTCGGCGCTCCGGTGCTCTCCGCGAGGTCGACGACGGCGCCCGCCCCCAGCGCGAAGGTGGCGCACACCCTCCGGATCGCTCCGGACGGTCCGTTCACCGTCGGCGGGCCGGGCGTGAAGACGAACCTGCTCACCACCGGCGACTCCTGGGTGGCGATCCCGTGGAGAACGGTCACCAACCTGGCCGGCATCCTCATCATCGCCGCGGGCCTGACCACGACCTCGCAGAAGAACACCATCTGCACCGCCGGTTGGAACGGCGACTCGTGCCGGATGAAGATCCGTACGCTCGCCGGCGACGGCACCGGCGGCTGGAACGACCTGGTCACCGCGATCCTCAGTGGCCTCGCGGCCGGTGGTGACTACAACATCCTGTCGGCCAACCTGGAGTTCTACTACCTGTTCACCCACGACAACAACGCGGGCAACGACCCGTACGTCTATCCCCCGGGCGGCACCACGAACCCGCTCAACTCGATCCAGCTCCCCAACACGACGATCACGGTGACCGCGGGATGAGCACGTACGGGACACGATGGCGTCGCATGGTCGCGGCGACGACGGTCGGCTTCGGCCTGCTCGCCGGGATGGTCGCGACGATGGGCTCCTCCGCGTCCGCGGTCTTCAGCCCGACGCTGACGATCAACAACGGCAGCTCGACGTTCTCCTCGACCAACATCCACGCCGCCGACGCGGCCTTCGGCACCTCGCTGGTGCAGACCCAGGCGGCCGCCAGCAGCGGTGGCGACTGGACGCCGGTCCTGCGTGCCGGCTTCGCGAGCGCGACGATGAACGGCTTCTGCCTCTCCCGAGTGGAGGAGGTCGGGATGCTCGGCAGCTACACGGTCAGGCTCACCTCCGGGGACGACGACCCGGCGACCAACGAGATCAACGCCCAGATGGCCGTCTTCGACATCACCCAGCTCCGTGCCGCGGCCGCGCCTGGGATCAACCTGCAGGGGGTCGCCCAGATCGGGCTGGCCTCGACGGACCTGACCACCAACCCGGGAAGCGCGCCGTACGCCGCCAACCCGATGGGTCTGCCGCAGGCCTTCGACTCGAGCTGGTATCAGGCCAGCGGCAACGGCGGCCACAACAACGGCCAGGGCTTCACCGGCATCGACGCGACCGTCGCCGACCTCAACTCCGTCTACGGCGACGTCTGGCAGGCCCAGATCGAGGGCAAGGTGACCCTGCCGAACCTGGAGATCGAGCTGCTTCCGGGGAACCAGTCCTGCAAGGCGGCGGCGCAGGCCGGGACATTCCCCAACTGAAGGTGCTGGCCGCTGAGCTCGCTCGAAATTGGAAGGACCCGGCGGGTCCGTCTCGGGTCGGCTCCACCGGGTCCGCCGCGTGTGCCCCGACCATATGGGGGTTGGTCCGACACCCGCGGCTTACTCATCAGTATGCGGGTATTGCACCAACATCGGTTTTAACCGAAATCCACAACTCGCCAACAGCATTCCTGTGATCCCAGGGCAAACAGTGCTACTGCTGCTGGCGCCGCCAGACCACGATCGCCTGTCCTGGCGGGGCCTGGCGAACCGCAGGAAGCCTGCTGGTGGGGCCCTTCGGTTCGGGCGCTGCCGCCCGCGCCTGGGCGAGCGCCTCGCGGGTCGCGGCCAGCTCGTGCAGCAGCTCCTCGTTGCGCCGGCGCAGGGCGTCGACGTGCTGCTCGAGAGCGAGGATGCGACGCACGCCCTCGATGCCGATGCCGGCCGCGGTCAGGTCCGCGATCGAGCGCAGCAGCTCGATGTCGTGGAAGGAGTAGCGGCGCCCGCCGCCCCCGGTGCGACCGGGGGTGATCAGGCCCATCCGCTCATAGGTACGCAGCGTCTGCGGGTGCAGCCCGGTCAGCTCCGCGGCGACGCTGATCACGTAGACCGCGGCATCCGGCGCCGGGCTGCCGAATCCGTCACTCATCATGACTCCTCGAGAAGAGACGTACGCAGGGGCTTGCCGGCCATCGCGGCCCGATAGGCCTCGACGGCGGCCTTGGCGTCAGCGTCGAGCACGGCCGGGATCTGCACCTCGACGGTCGCGAGCAGGTCACCCACGGTGCCGTCCGAGCGGCGGAAACCCTTGCCGCGGACCCGGAACGTCCGTCCGTTGGGGGTCCCCGCGGGGATCCGCAGCGTCACCGGCGAGCCGGACAGCGTCGGCAGCTTGGCCTCGGCACCGAGAGCCAGCTCGTCGAACCCGACCGGCACGTCGATGGTGAGGTTGTCGTCCTTGCGGCCGAAGACGCGGTGGGGCGTGACGTGCACGGTGACGTAGAGGTCACCGGCCGGGCCGCCGTTCTCACCGGCGGCACCCTTGCCCTTGAGCCGGATCCGCTGACGGTCCTTGACCCCGGCGGGGATGCGCGCCTGGATGGTGCGCGCGGAGGTGCCGCGACCGGAGCCGTGGCAGGTCGGGCAGGCCTCGTCGTAGATCAGCTGGCGGCCACCGCAGCGCGGGCAGGTCTCGTTCATCGAGAACGCGCCGCCGACGGAGTTGACGACGTAGCCGGCGCCCTCGCACTCGGGGCAGACCCGCGGCTTGGTGCCGGGCTTGCCACCGGTGCCGTTGCAGTCGGGACAGGCGGCGTCCGAGGTCAGCCGCAGCGAGATGGTCACGCCCTCGAGTGCGTCGGTGAACCCGATCGTGGCGCTCGTCTCGACGTCGGCACCCTTGATCGGCCGAGCCCTCGGGGTCGTACGCCGCCCACCGAAGCCTCCACCGGCGCCACCGGCTCCCCCGAAGAGGTCACCGAACATGTCACCGAGGCCACCGCCCTGGGCGGTGCCGCCACCGAAGAGGTCGTCGAAGTTGTAGCCGCGGCCGCCGCTCGTGCCGCCGAAGCCGCCCGGGAACCCGCCCGAGGCGCCGAGGGTGCGGACCTCGTCGTACTTCTTGCGCTTCTCAGCATCGCCGATGACGTCGTAGGCCTCGGCGACCTTCTTGAACTTCTCGTGCTTGGCGTCGTCGCCCGGGTTGGAGTCGGGGTGGTTGGCCCGCGCGAGCTTGCGATAGGCCTTCTTGATGTCGTCGCCCGAGGCGTCCTTCTTGACACCCAGCTCGGCGTAATAGTCCTTGTTGATCCAGTCCGGCCGGATCCCGTCGTTCTCAGCCACCTAGCCCCTCCTCCCTTCTTCTCGGTGGCCGAGGCTGTCGATCTCTCGACAGCCTCGGCCACCCATCGTTGTCACTCCGGGTCACTCCGGGTCGACGACCAGGACCTGCGCGGCCCTGACCACCCGGTCGCCGATCATGTAGCCGGCCTTGGCGACCAGCTTGACCGAGGTCTCCTCGACCTCCGGGTCGGTGCCCATGTGGCTGAGCGCCTCGTGACGGTTGGGATCGAAGACGTCGCCCGGCTCACCGAACTTCTTCAGACCCAGGTTGGTCACGATCTTCTCGAGCTGGTCGGCGACGGCCTTGAAGCCGCCGTCGACCTCGCCGTGCTCGCGGGCACGGTCGATGGTGTCGAGCACCTCCACGATCGGAGCGAGCACCTTGTAGGTCGCGTTCTGCGAGACCAGCTCGCGGTCACGGTCGACCCGCTTCTTGTAGTTGACGTACTCGGCTTGGAGACGCTGCAGGTCCGTGGTCAGCTCGGCGACCCGCTTGTCGACCTCGTCGGCGGCATCGCCCATGAAGTCCACCTCGCTGTCGTCCTCGATCACGTCCTCCTCGTCGTCTGCCTCGTCCGCCTTGTCCTCCGCCTCTTCGGCAGAGCCATCCTCGTCGGATCCTGCCTCGGCGGCGTCGTCCGAGTCCGGGGCGTCGCCCTCAGGAGCGTCCACCTCGGAGGCCTCGGTCGACTCCTCGACGTCGTCGGTCTCGGGCGGCGGGGCCTCGGTGGTCGTCTCCTCGACGGCCTCCTCCGCCCCGCCGGGGCGGCGCTTCGTCACTTCTTGTCGCCCTCTTCACCCTCGACGGGCTCGTCGACGATCTCGGCGTCGACGACGTCGTCGTCGGCCTCGCCGGTCGCACCGGTGGCACCGCCGGCAGCGGACTGCTCGGCCTCGGCCGCGGCGTACATGGCCGCCCCCATCTTCTGCGAGGACTCACCGAGCTTGGTGATCGCGGTCTGGATGGCGTCCTTGTCGGCCTCGGCGTCCTCGAGGACCTTCTTCAGGGCGTCCAGGTCGGCCTGCACCTCGGTCTTCACGTCGTCCGGGACCTTGTCGCCGGAGTCGGTGATGAACTTCTCGGTGGTGTAGACGAGGCTGTCACCCTGGTTGCGGATCTCGATGGACTCGCGACGCTTGGCGTCCTCCTCGGCGTACTGCTCCGCCTCCTTGACCATGCGGTCGATGTCGTCCTTCGACAGCGCGGAGCCGCCGGAGATCGTCATGGACTGCTCGCGGCCCGAGGCCTGGTCCTTGGCGGAGACGTGCACGATGCCGTTGGCGTCGATGTCGAAGGCGACCTCGATCTTCGGCACGCCACGCGGCGCCGGCGGGAGGCCGGTGAGCTCGAAGTTGCCCAGCGGCTGGTTCTCCGACCACATCGGGCGCTCGCCCTGGGCGACCTTGATCTCGACGCTCGGCTGGTTGTCGTCAGCCGTGGTGAAGATCTCGGAGCGCTTGGTCGGGATGGTGGTGTTGCGCTCGATCAGGGTGGTGAAGACACCGCCCTTGGTCTCGATGCCGAGGCTCAGCGGGGTGACGTCGAGGAGCAGTACGTCCTTGACCTCGCCCTTCAGCACGCCGGCCTGCAGCGCGGCACCGACGGCGACGACCTCGTCGGGGTTGACGCCCTTGTTGGGCTCCTTGCCACCGAGCAGGCTCTTGACCAGGTCGGTCACGGCCGGCATCCGGGTCGAGCCACCGACCAGAACGACGTGGTCGATGTCCTTGAGGGCGACGCCGGCGTCCTTGAGGACGGACTCGAACGGCTTCTTGGTGCGGTCGAGCAGGTCGGCGGTGATCTTCTGGAACTCCGCCCGGGTCAGGGTCTCCTCGAAGTGGAGGGGGCCGGACTCACCGTGGGTGATGTAGGGCAGGTGGATCGAGGTGTTCTGGCTCGAGGAGAGCTCGATCTTCGCCTTCTCGGCGGCCTCCTGGAGGCGCTGCGCGGCGATCTTGTCCGCGGCCAGGTCGACGCCGTTGGCGGCCTTGAACTTCGCGACCATCCACTTGACGATCGCGTTGTCCCAGTCGTCACCACCGAGGTGGTTGTCACCGGAGGTCGCCTTGACCTCGACGACACCCTCACCGATCTCGAGCAGGGACACGTCGAACGTGCCGCCACCGAGGTCGAAGACGAGGATGGTCTGGTCGTCGCCCTTGTCGAGGCCGTAGGCCAGCGCGGCGGCGGTGGGCTCGTTGACGATGCGGGAGACGTTGAGGCCCGCGATCTCACCGGCCTCCTTGGTGGCCTGGCGCTGGGCGTCGGAGAAGTAGGCCGGGACGGTGATGACCGCGTCGGTCACCGTCTCACCGAGGTAGGCCTCGGCGTCGCGCTTGAGCTTCTGCAGGACGAACGCGCTGATCTGCTGCGGCGTGAAGTCCTTGTCGTCGATGTTCACCTTCCAGTCGGTGCCCATGTGACGCTTGACCGAACGGATCGTGCGGTCCACGTTGGTGACGGCCTGGCGCTTGGCGACCTCGCCGACCAGCACCTCACCGGACTTGCTGAACGCGACCACGGAAGGCGTCGTACGGGCGCCTTCGGCATTCGCGATGACGGTGGCCTCGCCACCCTCCAGAACCGAGACGACCGAGTTGGTGGTCCCGAGGTCGATACCGACGGCACGTGCCATCTTTGCTACCTCCGCTTGTTGAAGCTGTGTGTATGTGGAAATCCGGGGAGCCCCGGAAGACTGTGGTCTGCACCGCCCTGGCGGCTGCTGCCGCCGAGTGTTGCAAACAAGTTGAGTCGAATCAACTCAACTTCGTTCACTGTCCACAACGAAGACCCTACGCTCCCTATTCCAGCACCCGCCAAAATCACGCCGAGTCGGCTCGTCCTGACCGAAAACTCCGCCGAGTCGGCTCGTCATGACGAGCCGACTCGGCGTGGGATTGCGTCAGGACGGGCCGACTCGGCGGGGAATCGTCAGAAGGACGGGATCCAGTCGAAGGTGTCGGGGTTGGGGCCGGAGCGGCCGGACTCACCCTTGTCGAGGGCGGCGAGGGCGGCGACCTGGTCGGCGCTCAACTCGAAGTCGAAGATCGCGAGGTTCTCCTCGAGCCGCTCGCGGCGTACGGACTTGGGGAAGACGATGTCGCCACGGTCGATCTGCCAGCGGAGCAGGACCTGGGCGGGCGACTTGCCGTGGGCGGAGGCGATCTCGGCGACCACCGGGTCGGCGAGCTCACCGCCACCCTGCCCGAGCGGGGACCACGACTCGACCTTCGCGCCGTGCGCCAGAGTGGCGGCGCGAGCGGCCTCGTTGGCGAAGTAGGGGTGGACCTCGATCTGGTTGACCGCGGGCGCGACGCCGGTCTCGGCGACGATCTTGTCGAGGTGGTCGGGCTGGAAGTTGGAGACGCCGACGGAGGTGGTCAGGCCCTCCTCGCGGAGGCCGACGAGGGCCTCCCACGTCTTCGCGTACGTCCCGTCGTACCGCGTCGGCAGCGGCCAGTGGATCAGGAACAGGTCGACGCGGTCCAGGCCGAGCAGCTCCAGCGACCGCTCCAGCGATGCCTTCGCCTTCGCCGGGTCGTGCTGGGAGTTGTTGAGCTTGGTGGTGACGTAGACGTCCTCGCGGGCGAGTCCGGCGCTCTTCAGCGCGGCGCCGACTCCGGCCTCGTTCTGGTACATCTGCGCGGTGTCGATGTGGCGGTAGCCGGCCTCGAGAGCCTGGCTCACCACCTGCTCGGTCTCGTCCTGCGGAACCTGCCAGACACCGAGACCGAACTGCGGGATCGAAGTGCCGTCATTGAGCTTGATCGTGGGAACCGTCATATCCCCATACAACCAAGCGGGCGATGGCCTATTCCATCCTCGGCTCCATCTCAGCCGATCGTCACGGTCACCACGTTGGAGTAGGTGCCGGTGTCGATGTCCTTCATCCGGAACTTGTGCTTCCCGATCCTGCCGGACTGGATCGGGGTGGAGAACTGCTCGCCCCTGACCGGTACGTCCGGGATCCCGAACTCCTCCCAGCCCTGGCCGTCGTTGCGCTCCAGGCGGAGGATGGCGCCCTCGCCGCGCGGGTAGATCCCGCTGAGGTCGATCTGCTCCATCGGCTTCGCCTGGACGATTCCGGCCTGAAGGGTGATCTCCTTCTTCGCGGGCTTCTCCTCGACGGTCTTGGACGGCGACGGGCTCGTGGAGGCCGCCTGCTTCTCCGGAGCGCTCGTGGGCGAGGCATTGAGTGTGATCGCCGGCCCGCTCGCGGTCTTGGTCGGCTTGGGCGACGGAGCGTAGAGCGAGGCACCCGCGTCCGGGTCGGTGGCCTGGTCGTCGGCGGCACCGCCGCCACCGAGGCCCAGGATGTTGGCACCGACAAACATCCCGATCCCGATGATCAGTCCTACCCCGACCGCGACCGCGACGAGCGCCGTGACTCCGGCTGCGATCGGGTGCTGCCCGCCCTGCTTCACATCTGCTCCTCGACCCGCCCGTGGTGATGGTGACAATTCAGCCACACGTTCCTACCGAGCACCACAGGTTCAGCTGATCAGCTGCTGACGACGAGCGATGGCGGCCGCCTCCGTGCGACTCCCGGCGCCCAGCTTCCCGAGGATGTTCGAGACGTGCACGGAAACCGTCTTCGTGGAAATGAACAACTGCTTGCCGATCTCGCCGTTGCTGCGTCCCGCGGCCACCAGCGTCAGGATCTCGCTCTCCCGCGGCGTCAGCGACGTCGACGTCGCCTGCTGCTGCTTGACCGCGGTCGCGCCGAGCGATCTCAACTCGTCGAGCAACGGCTGCAACCCGAGCCGCTTCGCGGTCGTCCGGGCCTTGTCGGCGGTCACCCGTGACCCGGCCACGTCGCCCGTAGCCCGCTGGATGGTGGCGTACGTCGTCCGGACGGCGGCCAGACCGGGGACGTCGCCGTAGGCCTCGACCTGCTGCTCGGCGCGCTCCCACGCCGCCAGCAGCGACTCCTGGGGCGGCGCGTCGATGCCGGCCCGCCAGTGGACGCGGAGCACCTCCGCCTCCAGCCGGGCGGTCCAGGACCGGCCTTCGGGACCCCATTCTCCGGGCTCGTACTGCGCGACCACCTGCTCACCGTCGCTGTGCAGCCCGTCGACGGCCTCCACCAACGCGGGCCAGCGCGCCGCCGGCAACGAGGGCAGCATCTGCGCGATCCCGGAGGCGGCCACGACCGCCAGCCGCACCCGGCCGCCGAACCACTCGGTCCAGAACTGGGAGAGGGTCTCGACCGCGTCCGCGTAGACCTTGAGCACTCCCTCTGGATCGCTGGCACGGGCCCGCGCGGTCATCTCCACGACCGAGCCGTAGAGAGCGATCAGGCCCTCCTGGGTCCAGAACGGCCGCAACGCGTTGGCGGCCTCACCGACCGATGTCCCCTGCGCCTGCTCCATCATCATCCGGAGCATGTCGAGGAGCGCGACCGGGACCGGCGGCGCGTCGGGCAGGTTGCCGCCGGTCAGCGCGAGCGCCTCGTCCCACTCCCCCAGGACCATCTGGATCCGGACGATGTCGGAGCGGGCCGCGGCGGCGTAGGGCGACCACTGCAGCGACTCGCCGCCGGTGTCGTCGATCACCGCACGGAACCACCTCAGCGCTTCTGCGTAGTCACCGGCCTCGTCATAGGAGCGGCCGAGCGTGAAGAGACCCCGACTGACCGCGTACGTCGACCCGACCTGCCGTGCCTGCTCGATCGTCTCGCGCAGCACCTGCCGGAAGCCCTCGACCTTGTCACCGCCGGCGCGGCCGGTGCGGACCTTGAGCATCGACAGGCTGGTGGCCATGTCGGAGGCGAGCTTGGAGAGGCTGTGTCGCTCGGCGATCTCGATGCCCTCCAGCCCGACGGCCTCGGCCTCCTCGCTGCGGCGGAAGGTGACCAGCGTCCGGGTGCGCACGGCCAGGACCGCGCACCGCGCCTTGGGCTCGGCGTCGGCGGGCAGCGCGACCATCGCGTCGTGGGAATGGGTGAGCGGGTCGCCGTTCTCCATGGCGAGGGCCGCCTCGGCCCGGGTCGCCAGCAGCAGCGCGCGGCCCACGGACGGGCCGGCCGGGATGGCGTCGAGCCGCTCGGCCAGGATCGCGTCGGCCCGCGAGGGCAGTCCGGCGAGGATGAGCGTGTCGGCGGCGCGCTCGTAGACTCGGTCCAGGTTGACCGCGGCCGCCTGGGCGACCTTCGGGTCGGCGGCGAGGCCCAGCGCCTTCTCGTAGTGGTGGGCGGCCTCGCCCACACCACTGACGCTGCGGGCCTCCTCGGCCGCGGCGATGCGAGCCCGTAGCGCGGTCGCGAGGTCGCCGGCATGCTTGGCGTGCAGCGCGAGCTCCGCGGCGGCGCCCAGCCCGGGCGTCTCCTTCAGCACCTCGGCGAACCGGGCGTGCAGACGCACCCGCTCGCCGGGCAGCAGGTCGTCGTA
Source organism: Nocardioides sp. NBC_00850 (assembly GCF_045207335.1). Classification (NCBI taxonomy): domain Bacteria; kingdom Bacillati; phylum Actinomycetota; class Actinomycetes; order Propionibacteriales; family Nocardioidaceae; genus Nocardioides; species Nocardioides sp. NBC_00850. The sequence goes on along the minus strand of NZ_CP108845.1, from coordinate 1,502,087 downwards.
GACCGCCTCGGCGAGCAGCGCGTGGCGGAACGTGTAGCGGGAGCCGGTCGGCTCGAGCACCTTCTGCTCGACCGCGGTGCGCAGCGCGTCGTCGAGCTCGTCGGTCTTCATCTCGGTCACCGCGGCGAGCAGCTCGTGGGTGACTCGGCGCCCGGCGATGCTCGCCGTGCGGACCACGCTCCGCGCGGAGCCGTCGAGCCGGTCGAGCCGCACCAGCAGCAGGTCGGCGAGGTCGACCGGAAGGTCCTCGTCGCAGCCGGCCTGCACCAGCTCCTCGACGAAGAAGGCGTTGCCCTCGGCGCGGCGTACGACTCGCTCGGCGTCGACCTTGCCGGGGGCCAGCTCGTGGACCAGCAGTCGCACCGAGTCGTCGGAGAGCGGCTCCAGGACGATCCGCTCGACGTCGGGCAGCCGGCCCCATTCGCCGACCTGGCGGCGCAGCGGGTGACGACGGTGGATGTCGTCGGCGCGGTAGGACGCGACCATCGCGACCGGGCCGACGTAGGGCCGGGTGAAGAGGTAGGTCAGCAGGTCGCGGGTGGACTGGTCGGCCCAGTGGGTGTCCTCGACCACGACCAGCAGCGGCGCCTTCTCGGCGGCCGCCTCGAAGAGGGTGTGGACGGCATCGAAGAGCTGTCCGCGGTCGGTGCCGGTCGGGGCGGCTCCCTGGTTGGCGCCCATCACGCGGCGTACGGGCCTCAGCCTGGCCAGCGCCGGGTAGTCGGCCGCCATTCGCTCCACGACGTCGGGCAGGTCCGCGACGATGCGGTCGAGGATCTCCGAGAACGGCATGTACGCCACGGCGCTCTCGCCGAAGTCGACGCAGTGTCCCGCGTGCACCTGCCAGCCGTCGGAGACGGCACTGTCGCGCAGCGCGGTGAGCAGGCGCGTCTTCCCGACGCCGGCATCGCCGGCGAGGAGCACGTGCTGGCGCCGGGCCTCGGTGGTCGAGGCGACTCCGAGCAGCCCGGTGAGGGTGCGCAACTCAGGGTCGCGACCTACGAATGACCGAGCACTTTGCGCCATGTCCCCTATCATCGCGCCTCCGGGCCCGGGATTCTCCCGCATTACCGACCTCCGAGGACTCAGTTGTGTATCGAGTCCATCCGGCGCGGACGGCGGCGCTTCACCTGGCGGGCGAGCCGGTCGGCCGCGGTCGCGCGGCGAATGGTCTGCTGGCGGTAGGCCAGCTCGGCGTCGTAGCTGATCTGGTTGCTGTAGGTCATGCATCCAGCCTCTGCTCCTGAGGTAGCACCACGCATGAGGCGCCTGCCTTAGGCGTACGTCATGGGTGCCTCATTCGGCGGTGATCAGCGTCACTCCACGAGCCCCCGGCGGCGTCCGATGGCCGCTGCCTCGGTGCGGCCGGAGGCGCCGAGCTTGGCCAGGATGTTGGAGACGTGGACCGAGACGGTCTTGGTCGAGATGAACAGCTGCTTGCCGATCTCGCCGTTGCTGCGCCCGGCCGCGACCAGAGCGAGGATCTCGCTCTCCCGGGCGGTCAGCTGGCCGGAGGGACCGGTCGCCGACCGCTGCGGCGTGCTGCCGAGGGTGAGCAGGTGGTCGAGAAGCGGTCGAGCGCCGAGCCGCTTCGCCGCTTCCCTGGCCTGATCAGCCAGCACACGAGCGCCGGCGGTGTCGCCGCCCGCGCGGAGGATCTCGGCGAGCCGGACCCGTGACCAGGCGAGCTCGTGGACGTGCGGAAAGGCCTCGAACGCGGCCACGGTCTCGCGCCACGCCTCGACGAGGTCGGCCTGCTCGGGCACGGAGATGCCGGCCAGCCAGTGGGCACGGAGCCCTTCGGCCCGCAGCCGTGCCGACCACGCCTGCCCCTCCAGCCCCCAGTGCTGCTCCGTCTCGACGGGCCGCGTGCCGGCCTCGAGGATGCGGTCCACCTGCGCCATCACCTGCGGTCGCGCACCGACGGGGACGGCCGGGACGGCGGAGCCGATCGCACCGACGGCGATCGCCGAGAGCCGGGCATGGGCGCCGAACCACTCTCCCCAGCCGGTGGTGAGTGCCGCGACGCCGGCGTCGTAGGCCTCGATCGCCCCGTCGATGTCTCCACGACCCGCGGCGGCCCGGATCTCCACGGGTGCCGACTCGCTCGCGGTCGCCACCTCCTGCTTCCACGACGGCCGCAGCCGCCGTGCCTCGGCGCCGACATCCGCGCCGCGGGCCTGCTCGATCATCAGCCGCTTGGACTCCAGCCACGGCCACAGCACCGGCGGGATGCCGTACGCGTCGGTCAGCGCGAGCGCCTCGTCCCAGCGGCCGGCGGTGTGGAGGTAGTCGAGCCAGGCGATCCGGGCATCGAAGGCGTACGGCGCCCAGGGGACGCCCCGCTGCACGCTGAGCTCGAAGGCGCTGCGGTAGCTCTCGCCGGCCTCGTCGCGACGGTCGGCCGCGTCGAGGGCGAAGGCGAGCTGGAGCCGGGCGCGGAACTCCGGGTGCAGCGCGCCGACCTTGGCGGCCCGGGCAACCGCCTCACGGAGCGGCTCGATCCACAGCTGAGGCGGACGTCCCCACGACCCGGCCAGGGTCGCCGCGACCTCTGCGGCGAGGCCGGTCCGGCCGAGCTCCTCGGCCAGCGTCAGCGCCTCCCGGCCGGCTCGTTCGGCGTCTCCGTGACGGCGGTAGATCATCAGCGACCGGGCGTACGCCGCGAGCAGTCGCGCCCGCACCAACGGCGGGGCGTCCTCGGGCAGCTCCGCCATCGCCTTCTCCGCGAGCGCTCCCACCCGGACGTCGTTGACGTAGGCGAAGCTGGTCTCGATCTCGACCGTCATCAGCTGCGCGCGCCACAGACCGGGCGCATCGGCCGGGAGCGATTCCCGCTGCTCACGGGCCAGTTTCCCGGCCCGATCGGCGTGCCCGGCGGCCACCATCGCGTCGCTGGCCTTGACCACGAGATCGACGAGGCGCTGGGTGTCATGGTCGGAGTCGGCACGACCGGCGAGCTGGGCGATCGCCTGCTGATAGTGCTGCGATGCCTCGTCGGGACCACCCGCGGCGGCCGCCTCGTCCCCGGCGGCGATCCCGGCGGTGAGCGCGGTCTCGTGGTCGCCGGCGAGGCGGGCGTGGCGCGCGAGACCGGCCGCGCTGCCGGTCGTGAGGTCGCTGTTCAGTGCCTCGACGTACCGCTGATGGAGCCGGACCCGCTCGCCCGGCAGCAGGTCGTCATAGACGGCCTCGCCGAGCAGCGCGTGCCGGAAGACGTAGTAGCCGTCCTCGCGCGGCACCAGGATCGCGCGCTCGATCGCCTGCCTCAGCCCGGCGTCGAGGGTGGCGCGGTCGAGGCCGGCGACGGCCTCGAGGAGCTCGTCGCTGACGTCGCGCCCGGCGGCGCTGGCGGTGTCGACCACCTCGCGCGCGGTCGCGTCGAGCTGGTCCAGCCTGATCAGCAGCAGGTCGGCGAGGTCCCAGGGCAGCTCGTCGGCGCCGGCGGCCTGCACCAGCTCCTCGACGAAGAAGGCGTTGCCGTCGGCGCGACGTACGACGCTCTCGACGTCGACCTCGGCGGTGAGGTCGCCGGCGAGCTCACCGACCAGGATGCGTACGTCATCGTCCGAGAGTCGGCCGAGGTGGAACCGCTCGACGGACGGCAGCCGGGTCCACTCGGCGAGCTGGCGGCGCAACGGGTGGCGGCGGTGGAGGTCGTCGGCGCGGTAGGAGGCGAGGATCGTGACCGGGCCGTCGAACGGCCGGGTGAAGAGGAAGGTCAGCAGGTCACGGGTGGACTGGTCGGCCCAGTGGGTGTCCTCGACCATGACCAGCAGCGGCGCCTTCTCGGCCGCGCGCTCCAGGAGTGAGTGGATCGCGGCGAAGAGGTTGCCCCGGTCGAGCGCCTCCTGGACGGCGGTGTCAGCCCCGCCGAGCGCACGGGCCACGGGCGCCATCCGCAGGAGCGCCGGATGTACGTCGGCGACCTGCGCGACCACGTCGGGCAGCGCGGTGGTGATGTTGTCGAGGATCTCGGTGAAGGGCAGGTAGGCCTCGGCGCTGTCGCCGAAGTCGAGGCAGTGGCCGACCAGCACCTGCCTGCCGTCGACGGCGGCACGGCCGCGGAGCTCGCGCAGGATCCGGGTCTTCCCGACACCGGCGTCGCCCGCGAGGAGGACATGCCTACGTCCGCCCGGCTGTGCGGTGCCGTCCAGCCCCACCAGCCCCGCCAGTGTCTCCAGGTCGGCATCACGTCCGACCAGCCTCTCGGCACTCTGCGCCATGGGCGCAATCATCGCGCCTTCCGGCAAAACCCGGGCGGCCCAGGGGTCGACACCGCCGTGCCCCGGACATGAAGCAACGCCGAGCGGGATCTCTCCTGCTCGGCGTTTGCCCAGGTCCGGACTGCCGGTCCGCGCCCGCATCTCAGCGAGTGCGGTTGCGTCGCGACTGACGAGCCTCGGTGGCCCGCTGGCGCTTGGCCAGGTCCTTCTGGATCTGCTGGCGGCGGTACTTGACCTCTGCTTCGTAACCTGCGGTGGTGTACATCTCGATCTCCTGCTGAGTTGTCCTGCTGGGATGTCCTGCTGACATCGAGAACACTCCTCCGCTGAGGTAGGCACCCGAATCGGTCGCGCGCCCTACTTACCGACCTGGGCGCCTTACTTTCCGACCTAGGGCAGGTGCTCCGCGCCTTAGACGGGACACTGGGCCTATGGAGTTCTCCGAGGTCGTACGTCGCCGCAAGATGGTCCGCAACTACACCAGCGATCCGGTCGACCCGGCGGTGATCGACAAGATCCTGCACAACGCCACCCGGGCGCCGTCGGCGGGCTTCTCCCAGGGCTGGGGGTTCCTCGTGCTCGACACCCCCGAGGACGTACGCCGCTACTGGGAGGCGACGGCCGACGACGTCGCCAGTCCCGACGCGTGGCTGACCGGGATGATGCAGGCCCCGGTGATCGTGATCCCCTGCTCCTCCAAGGCGGCCTACCTCGACCGGTACGCGCAGCCCGACAAGGGCTGGACCGATCGCGACGAGGCCCACTGGCCGATGCCGTTCTGGCACATGGACACCGCGATGGCGACCATGCTGATCCTGCAGACGGTGGTCGACGAGGGCCTCGGTGCCCTCTACTTCGGCATCCCGCCCGAGTCCGACGCCGCGGTCCGCAAGGCGTTCGACATCCCCGACGCCTTCGACCCGATCGGTGCCGTCACCATCGGCCACCCCGCCTCCGGCGGCGCCAAGGGCTCCCCCACCCGCCGCAAGCGCACGCCGCTCGAGGACGTCGTCCACCGCGGCCGCTGGTGACTCAGTCCGTGGTCCGAGCCGCCCCGCGGGCGGCAGCGGAGTCCGACCCACGAGCGTGCGAGACCGCCATCGCGAGATCTGCCAGCCGCGGGGTGGCGATGTTGAGGACCTCGAAGACCGAGCCGAAGGCGCCGTCGACCGTCACCGGCCGGTCCTCGAGCGCGCGGACGACGCGCTCGGCGCACTCCTCGGGGCTCTCGCCGCGGCCCTCGTACTCAGCGGTCGGGGCGATCATCGGCGTCCGCACGATCGCGACGCGCATGTTGGTGCAGGTCACGTTCTCGAAGTAGGCCTCGCGGCTCAGGATCCGCCCGAACACGTCGAGCGCGGACTTCGCGGCGATGTAGGCGGCGAATTTCGGGGCCTTGATCTGGTTGCCCCAGGTGACGATGTTGACCACGTGGCCGAACCGCTGGGCGCGCATCGCCGGCAGCAGGCCCATCGTGAGCCGGACCGCACCGAAGTAGTTCACGGCCATCATCCGCTCGAAGTCGTGGAAGCGGTCGTGCGTCAGCTCCAGCGACCGCCTGATCGACCGGCCCGCGTTGTTGACCAGGTAGTCGACCGCCCCGTGCTCGGCGAGCAGCTGCTCCACCAGCGCGTCGATCGAGTCACCGTCGGCCATGTCGACGAGGTAGATCGACGCCCGCCCGCCGCTCTCCTCGATGGTCTTCCGAACCCGCTCGAGCTCCTCGGCCCGGCGGGCGGCGAGGAGCACGTGCGCGCCACCTCGAGCCACGGCGTACGACGTCGCCTCACCGATCCCGGAGCTGGCGCCGGTGATCAGCACCGTGCGCCCGGCGAGAGGGCCGGGAGCACCGGTCACCGCCCGGATCGTGCGCGCCATCCGGGCGCGCGGCGTCTGCAGGAGCGGAAGCGAGAACAGGCTGACCACTCCCGCACCCTAGCGACCCCGACCCGGGTTCGTTTCCGCGGATTCGTTGGGTGCCGGCCCGGGTATGAGGCGTTTAGCGTGACGCGTCGAGATGTCGGCCCGAAGCCGACACCACCGCACGATCCCAGGAGAGAACATGTCAACCACCAGCATCGTCCCGCGTACGTGGAAGCGGCGGATCGCCGGGATCGTCTCTGCGACCCTCATCGCGATCACCGGCGCGGCCGTCACCGGCGTTGCCGCCCCGACACCGGCTCACGCCGCGACCTGCACGTCGTACAACTACTCCTACGGCGGCAACGGCACGTGTGTCAGGTACATCCAGACGCTGCTCAACTGGCAGCCCGGCATCGACCTGGCGGTCGACGGAGCGTACGGCAACCTGACGCGTCAGGCCGTGGTCGCGCGTCAGACGTCGTGGCGCTACTGGGACTCCTCGGTGGTGGTGGACGGCATCGTCGGCCCCAGGACCTGGGCCTACCTGTGCTCGCCGTACTACTACGGCACCGGGCCGGCGCAGTCCTACCCCTTCGCCGTCGCTCGAGCGGCCGGTTGCCGGGTCTGAGACCGCGGACCTCAGGGCTTCACGGGCGCACCGGTGCGTAGCGGAGGTCGACCTCCAGGTGCGGATCGTCGCCGATGAGGTTGTGCAGCCGGATCGGCACGCCGCCGGGGTTGTCGTAGAGGCGGATGCCGTCGCCCAGGAGGACCGGCGCGATGTGCAGGTCGATCTGGTCGATCAGGCCACGTTCGAGGAGCTGGCGGCCGATGTCGGCGGAGTGGACCTCGACGTTCTTCCCGCCGGCCGCCTCGACCGCGATCCGCAGCGCCTCGCCGACGTCGCAGCTGAGGAAGGTGACGTGCTCCTGCGGCCGGGCGTCCTCGGGATGGTGGGTGAGAATGAAGACCGGACCGTGCCAGTCCCCGTACGGCATCGCGTCGGGGTAGGCGTCGTGACCGTTGCGCCCGCCCAGGACGGCGCCGAGCTGCGAGGAGTACGCCTCCGCGACCCCGGGCGGGCCGGTGACGTCCTTCAACCACGCCATGCCCGGCTCGCGGGCGTCGACGAACCCGTCCAGCGACATGGAGAAGTGCCACAGCACCTTCCCACTCATCGGCCCGCATCCGTCCGGTCGAAGGTGACGTGGGTGACGCCGCTCGGCGTGGTGGTCGAGGCCACCTCGTAGCCGTCCTCCAGCGCCTCCAACCCGTCCCACAGCCGTACGCCACGGCCCAGGATGATCGGGACGACGGCGACGTGCAGGTGGTCCACGAGACCGGCTGCCAGGAAGTCCCGGAGCGAGGAGGGGCCGCCGCCGATGCGTACGTCCTGGCCGGCGGCCGCCTCCTGCGCCTCGGCCAGCACCTCCTCGATGGGCGCGTCGCGGAAGTGGAAGACGGTGCCGCCCTTCTTTTCGATCGACTCGCGGGGCTGATGGGTCAGCACGTAGGTGGGTGTGTGGAACGGCGGCTCCTCGCCCCACCAGCCGGTCCAGTCGGCGTCGTCCTGCCATCCCGGAGGTCCGAACTTGCCGGCGCCCATGATCTCGGCGCCGATGCCCTCCCAGGAGCGCGCGGCGAAGGCGTCGTCGGGATCGGCGGCCGGGTCGACCTCCATCCGCTCCCGGTGACCGGTCGCGCTCTGGAAGGTCCTGGTCGGGAAGAACCACTCCATCAGCCGCATGCCGGCGTGGCCGAACGGAGCCTCCAGGCTCTGGCCCTCGCCGGTGGCGAAGCCGTCCAGCGAGATGCCGATGTTGTGAGCACGTACGAGTGACATGCCGATCTCCCTCGATCAGAGTGATTGCACTTTGCAATCACTGGCATCGAGAGTAGACTTCCCGATTGCAGATTGCAACCACTATTTCCGAGTGCAGGAGCCACCGAGTGAGCGAGCCCAGATCGGGGTGTCCGATCAACGCAGCCGTGGAGGTCTTCGGGGACCCCTGGTCGGTGATCGTGCTGCGCGATGTGATGTTCGGGCGTCGCCACTTCCGCGAGCTGCTCGGCAGCTCCGAGGAGGGCATCGCGTCCAACATCCTCAGCAGCCGGCTGAAGAAGCTCGTCGAGGGCGGCGTGCTCACCAAGGAGGAGGCCGGTCGCGGACAGAAGGCCGCCTACGCGCTGACCGAGGCGGGCATCCAGACGCTGCCGATCATGGTCGCGCTCGGCAACTGGGGGCTCGCCCACCGCGACGGCACCCGGCAGCTCCGGGTCCGTGCGGAGCTGCTGCGCGATGCCGGTCCCGAGATGGTGGAGTCGTTCATGGACGAGCTGCGTGAGCTCCATCTGGGGACGCCGCGGCCCGACCCCGACGCTCCGCGGGCGAGCGAGCAGCTCGCAGCGGCGTACGAGGCGGCCATGGCGGAGTGAGCCGGAGCCTCACTTCTCCTTGCCGTGGAGCTTCAGCCTCGAGATCTGGTTCTTCAGCTCGTCGAGGAAGAGCGTCCTGATGCTCTCTGTGTCGAGGGCGCCGTTGACCCCGCGCAGCTTGCCCTCGCCGAGCTTGACGCAGACGGCCGACCAGGCGGCGCCGATCGCGCCGGTGAAGCCCGCCGCGACGGTGGCGTTGATCGCACCACCGCCGACGGTGCCGAACCCGGGGATCATCTTGAGCAGGTTGCCGGCCACGGTGCGGCCGGCCTGGGTGGCGGCCGCGGTGGCCGCGATCGAGGCCATCGCGGCCTTGTCCACCTCGATGCCGTAGATCGCCGAGATGCGCGCCATCATCCCGAGCTGGATCGGGACCAGGACGACCGCGTCGGAGAACGGGATCGGGGTGGCTCCGGCCGCGCCGGCCGCGGTCGCGGCACCCGCGATCACGGTGTTCGCCTGCTCCTGCTTGCGCTTGAGATCCACCCTCTGCGCCGCGGTGAGGGCCTCCTCGACCCCTGCAGGCGCGCATCGAAAGGTGGCATCAACGAGTTCCTGCAGTCCGTGGACCTGCTGCCCGGAGAAGTCGTCGGCCTTGGCGTTGGTCAGGTAGACACGGGCGCCGTGCACGGGCAGCCCGCGCGCGTCGATCTGCTGGGCGAACTCGACCGCGTCCGGGTGGAAGGCACCCGTCGGCGAGGTCGGCACCTGGGTCATCACCAGCACGACCGGCAGCCCCAGGTCGGCGAGCTTCTGGATGAACGCGGCCTCGGTGTCCTCGAAGCGGCGGTCAGCGAAACGTACGGCGTACCAGGCGACGTGGATCTGCTCGGACTGCGGCTTGCGGCGCCGCTCCTGGATCAGCTTGGCGAGGTCCTTGATCACCCGGTCGCCCTCGATGCCGATCTCCAGGCCCTGGGTGTCGAGCAGCCCGAAGAACCCGCTGGTGTGCAGGTAGAGCGTCGACTCCTTCGTCACCGGCTCGCCGATGCCGGTCTTCGCCACCTCCGCCCCGAAGACGGCGTTGACCAGCGTCGACTTGCCGACCCCGGTCTTGCCGAAGACGGCGAGGTTGAACCGGCCGATCTCCTTGGCCGACTCGGAATACCTCTTGTGGAACTCGTCCTTGAACCAGCCGTCGGATGCGAAGTTGTTCACGTCGACCAAGAATGCCAGCCCGCAGCGAAGTTTCCGGGGAGTCGGACAGCTGAATTGTCATGGCCGGGGCCTTCGAGGAGGAATAGCGTGCCGGGCATGAGCCCACGGTCCCGCCTCGCGTACGTTGCCGCCCTCGCCGCCGCAGTCGTCCTGGTCGCGCCCACGACTCCGGTCCACGCGGCCGAGCCCGGGACCCAGCCCACCGACGTCACCCTCACCCGGTGGAACAGCCTCGAAGACTTCGCGAAGGGCAGGTCGGGCAACCTGCGCCCCGACCGGCACGGCACCCTCCGGATCGGCCGCGGCAGCGAGACGACGACCTACGCCGACCCGTTCGGCGACGGCGCGGCCAAGACCTATGAGTACGGCACCTGGACCTCGCCCGTGGTCGAGACCGGATACCCGATCGACGAGTCGGTCACCTCGTGGGACGTCGGCACGCCGACCGGCACCTGGGCCGAGATCCGGTTCCGCGGGCGGAAGGCGGACGGCACCTGGACGAAGTGGTTCGTGATGGGTCGCTGGACCGCCGGCGACGACTTCGCGGCCGGCGACATCCACCGCACCTCCGTCGAAGGACAGAGCGACACCGACGCGGCGCTCTACACCGACACGTACGTCGCCCGGACCGGTAAGGAGCCCGAGGCGTTCCAGACCAGGGTCACCCTGCTGCGCCCCGAGGGCGCGACCGTCTCCCCCAGCCTGCGAACGGTCTCGACGCTGACCAACGAGTACCTGCCCGATTCCGCCTACCCCGGCACCAGCACGCCGACCCTCGACGACGCGATCGACCTCCGTGTGCCGCCGTTCAGCCAGAACATCCACCGCGGCGAATACCCGGAGTTCGGTGGCGGCGGTCAGGTCTGGTGCTCACCGACCTCGACGACGATGGTGCAGTACCACTGGGGTCACGAGGTCCCGGCGGGCGAGCTGACGGACATCGAGGCACCCAACGGCGACCCGCAGGTCGCCTACGCCGCGATCAACACCTGGGACTACGCCTACGAGGGCGCGGGCAACTGGCCGTTCAACACCGCCTACGCCGGCCGCTGGGGCCTGGACGGGTTCGTGACCCGACTGCGTTCGCTGGCCGAGGCCGAGGCCCTGGTGGCGGCCGGCTTCCCACTGGTCGTCTCCGCCAGCTGGGAGCTCGAGGAGATGCCGGAGTCGGGCTACGGCACCGACGGCCACCTGCTGGTCATCGGCGGCTTCACCGCCGAGGGCGACCCGATCGTCTACGACCCCAACCACTCCTCCAACGACGAGGTGCGCAACGTCTACACCCGCGAGAACTTCGAGCGGGTCTGGCAGACCTCGACCGATGGGATCACCTACGTCATCCACCCGCGCGACGTGAGGCTGCCCGGCGCAGCGAAGGCCACAAACTGGTGACGGAGACGCCACCACGGTGATCCACGCCACCGTCGCGGACTAGGTTGCGGCCATGACACTCGATGCCGTCGCCGCTCTTCAGGCCGCACTTCGAGCCCCGACCGTCAACGACGGCTCCAGCGCAGAGACCCAGGCATTCGAGCAGCTCCACGAGGCGCTGCGCGAGCACTTCCCGCTGCTGCACGCGACCCTCGACCTCACCCCGGTCGGCGAGCACGGGCTCCTCTTCCGCTGGCCCGGCGCCTCGGCCGAGAAGCCGGTCGTGCTGATGGCCCACCAGGACGTCGTCCCGATCGCAGGCGTTTGGACCCACGACCCGTTCGGCGGCGAGATCGTCGACGGGGTGATCCACGGGCGCGGCACGCTCGACGACAAGGGCCAGCTGGTGGCGATCTGCGCCGCGGTCGAGGGGCTCCTCGCGGACGGGTTCGAGCCGGCGTACGACGTCTGGTTGTCGTTCGGCTCCGACGAGGAGACGACCGGCGCGGCCGCGCGGGCGGCCGTCGAGGAGCTCCGGAACCAGGGGGTCGAGCCGTGGTTCGTGCTCGACGAGGGCGGCGCGGTCGCGTTCGACGCCTTCCCGGGCGTCGCGGCGCCGATCGGGGTCGTCGGCGTAGCCGAGAAGGGCACCACCGACGTACGCCTCAAGGTGACCGGCGACGGCGGCCACTCCTCCACCCCACGCCAGAACGGCCCGACCGCGCGGCTGGCCCGTGCGATCACCCGGCTCGACCGCATGTCGATGCCGGTCCGGCTGCCGGCGCCGACGGTCGAGATGTTCGAGCAGATCGCCCCGTACGCGGCCAAGCCCCTGCGACCCGTGCTGGCCAACGCCGGCCGGCTGGCACCTGCACTGGCCCGGCTGCTGACCCGGCTCGGCCCCGAGCCGGCCGCGCTGACCCGCACCACCGTCGCGATCACCACGCTCGAGGGCAGCCCGGCGCCCAACGTCATCGCCTCGGCCGCCTCGGCCGGCGTCAACCTGCGGATCATGGTCGGCGAGACGGTCGCCGAGGTCGTCGAGCGGCTGCGTGCCGCGATCGGGGACAAGCAGGTCGAGATCGAGGTCGTCCGGGCCGGCGAGCCGTCGCCGGTCTCGCCCCGCGACGAGGCGTTCTCGCTGGTCACCGACACCATCGCGGAGATCTTCCCGGAGGCCGTACCGGCTCCCTACACGGTCATGGCCGCGACCGACTCCCGCTTCTTCTACGAGATCAGCGACCGGGTCTACCGGTTCGCGCCGTTCCGGATGACCGCTGCCCAGCGCGCCACCATCCACGCCGCCGACGAGAACATCAGGGTCGATGACTACCTCGACGGGATCCGCTTCTACCGAAGGTTGATCGAGTCACTGTGACCACCGAAAGTCAGCGCACGGGCGTCGAGAAGGCCGCCCGCGGAATCTGGGTGATCGTCGGCTTCCTGGTGGCCGTCGAGTTCGCCAGCGGCATCCTGCAGGGCTACTACACCCCGATCTTCTCCGATCTCGCCGACCATCTCGGCGTCTCCGACGCCGACCTCAACTGGCTCGAGGCCGGGCAGCTGATCATCTCTGCGCTGTGCGTGCCGCCGCTCGCCCGGCTCGGCGACCAGATCGGTCACAAGAAGGTGCTGCTGCTGGCGACCGGGATCACCGCGCTCGCCACTTGGTGGACCGTGGTCGCTCCCGACTTCGGCTCGTTCCTGGTCGCCTGGTCGATCCAGGGCGCCTACGTCATCTGGCTGCCGCTCGAGGTCGCCATCGTCCACAAGCGCACCGGCGGCGACACCGCCTTGACCCGTCGGGCCGCCGGTGTCCTGGTCGGCGCGCTGCAGCTCTCGGTGATCATCGGCGCGATCGCCGCCGGCGCCCTCATCGGCATCCTCCCGATGTGGGCGATCCTCTCCTTCCCGGCCGTGGCCGTGACCGCCGTCTTCGTCGTCATCGCCGTCGGCATCGAGCCCGACTCCGGCACCAGCGGCGGCGCCTTCGACTGGCTCGGGCTGACGGTGCTGACCCTCGTGCTCGGCCTGGTCATGGCCGGCCTGGTCGGCGTACGCGTCCTCGGGGCCGGGTCTCTCCTCGCCTGGACTCTCGTGGTCCTGGGGCTGCTCACGCTGATCCCGTTCTGGCGCATCGAGACCGCGCTGGACGATGCCGGCGGGCGCGAGCCGCTGATCGACGTACGCCTGCTGGCCTCGCGCGGGCAGTGGCCGATCCAGCTGACCGCGTTCCTGTTCGGGATGTCGGTGCTGGGCGCGCAGATCCCGCTGTCGACATTCGCGCGCACCGATCCCGCCGAGGCCGGCTTCGGGCTGGGCGCGGACGCGTCGTTCGTGTCGCTGCTGATCGCGGAGTACGTCATCGCGATGGCGATCTCCGCCTTCACCCTGCCGCTGTGGGCGCGATTCCTCGGGCCGGTGCGGGCCCAGGCGGTCGCCTGCTTCCTGGTGGCCACGGGCTATCTGCTGTGGCTTCCGTTCCATGACTCCACCGTTCAGGGACTCCTCAACATGGCCGTCGTCGGGCTCGGCTCGGGTGCCCTGGTCGCCTCGCTGCCCGCGGCCGCCGCCGCGGCCGCGCCGTCCTCCCGCACCGCGTTCGCGACCGGCATGACCAACGCCACCAAGACCGTCGGCGGCGCCATCGCCTCCGCGGTCTTCGCGATCGCGCTCGCCGCGGACGGATCGATCGCCGGCGAGGCGCACGCGCCGCTGTCGGGCTACCTCACGGTGTGGGCCGTGTGCGGCATCACCGCCCTCGTCGCGGGGCTGCTGCTCCTGCTGCCCCGCAGAACAACCATCGCTGGGTAAACTTTCCCGCGCTGGAGGTGACCACATGCCCACGAGCGAGGACCGGCCCGAAGGGCGCCCGGAGACACAGGCGCCCCACCTCGACGATGCTGCGAGCAAGACTGCTGCCACCGCCCGGATGCAGAACCAGACCAAGTGGGTCGACCTCCAGGTGCAGCAGTCGATCCAGCGCGGCGAGTTCGACGACCTGCCCGGCGCCGGCAAGCCGATCAAGAACCTCGACCGCGACCACGATCCCGACTGGTGGGTCAAGCAGCTCGTCGAGCGGGAGCAGATCGTCGTGCTCCCCCGATCCGTCCAGCTCCGCAAGGACGACGCCGAGCTCGACGATCTCCTCGACACCCAGACGACCGAGGACGGCGCCCGCAGGATCGTCGAGGAGTTCAACGAGCGCGTCATCGCGGCCCGCTACGGCGCGCCCGAGGGCCCGCCGCTGATCACCATGCCCCGTGACGTCGACGCCACGCTCGACGCCTGGCGCGAGCGTCGAGCAGCCCGAGTGGCAGCTGCCAAGGACGTACGCAGCCGGCAGCAGCCCCGGAAGCGCCGCTGGTGGCGCCGCGGCTGAGCGGTCAGCTCACCTCTCGAACCTGGTCACGACGCGAGAACCGCGATCGGTAGCGCCCCGGAGTCACGCCGACCTCCGAGGTGAACCCCGCCCGGAAGGTCACCGGCGAGTAGTAGCCGGACTCGTGGCTGATCCGTTCGATCGGCAGGTCGGTGGTCTCGAGGAGGGTCTTGGCGACCGCGATGCGCTCGGCGGTGACCCAGCGCATCGGGGTGGTGGCGAGGTCTCGCTCGAAGCGCCGGGCGAGGGTGCGCGGGGAGACCGCGGCAGCCGCCGCCAGACGCTCGAGAGTGACGTCCTCGTGCAGATTGGCCCGAAGCCAGGTGCGCAGCTCGTCGAGCCAGTGGGCCTGCTCGGTGAGCGGGTCGGCCGCGACGTACTGTGCCTGGTCGCCGTCGCGGTGCGAGGCGATGACCAGGTTGCGGGCGATGGTGTTGGCGGCGTGCTGGCCGTGGTCCGTACGGATCAGGTGGAGGCACAGATCCAGCCCGGCGGCCGAGCCCGCGCTCGTCAGCACGCCGTCGTCGACGTAGATCGCCCGCGGGTCGAGGTCGACCTGCGGAAACGTACGCCGGAACAGCTCCGCCCATCGCCAGTGGGTCGTCGCGCGGCGACCGTCGAGAAGCCCGGCCTCGGCCAGGGCGAAGGCACCGGTGCACAGCGAGACCATCCGGGCCCCGCCCGCAGCAGCCCGGCGCAGCTCCCGGATCAGGGTCGGGCTGACCGGATCGCCCGGCCGGATCGCCGGCACCAGCACCGTTCCGGCCTCGGCCAGCGCGGCCATCGGCCGCTGCGGCGTCAGCCGCGGCCCACCGTGGACGCGCACCCCGCGCAGGTCTCCGCACAGCACCACGTCGTAGAGCGGGCTGGCGTCGTGGTCCCAGTCGTAACCGAGCGCCTCGAGCGGCATCCCGATCTCGAACAGGGTCATCCCGTCGACGATCGGGATGGCGATGGACGGCTTTGCAGGCATGGCAAGAATCTATCACTCTTAGTCAATCCAGCCACTCCTCCAGAGCGCTCCGCGAGAGCACGCTGGAGTCATGACCAACTACAAGAAGAACCCCAGCAAGGTCCGCAGCACCGTCCGCTCCGTCCTCGCCGGATTCGACGCCGGCGCCCGGATCCGTCACGGCGCCCAGGTTCCCAAGGACCATCCCTCCCGACGCCGGTCGTGATCGTTACAAGCCGAGACGCCTACCGGCCGGTAACCGCCGGCCGTTAGGGTGACCGGCATGAGTCACAAGAGCCCCAAGGACTTCTTCGCACCGTTGGCGGTGGGCGCTCCCGCACCACTGCGGGAGATCCCGGCACGGCCGAGTCGTGCGATCCATTTCTTCGACCCGTCGAACCCGAAGATGGCGGCCAAGGTGCCCGCCATGGTCGGCACCGTCGACGTGCTCCTCGGCAACCTGGAG
Organism: Nocardioides sp. NBC_00850; assembly: GCF_045207335.1. Lineage (NCBI taxonomy): Bacteria > Bacillati > Actinomycetota > Actinomycetes > Propionibacteriales > Nocardioidaceae > Nocardioides > Nocardioides sp. NBC_00850. The sequence goes on along the minus strand of NZ_CP108845.1, from coordinate 1,486,233 downwards.
GACGCCGTCAAGGCCGACAACAAGGTCGCCGCACGCGAGGGCTTGGTCGAGATCGCCAACGCGACCGACTTCGGGAAGACCCAGCTGTGGACCCGGATCAACTCGCTCGACTCCCCCTGGGTGCTCGACGACCTGGTCACCCTGGTCACCGAGATCGGCGACAAGCTCGACGTCGTGATGGTGCCGAAGGTGCAGGGCCCCGAGGACATCCACTACGTGGACCGGCTGCTCGCGCAGCTCGAGGCCAAGGGCGGCGTACAGAAGCCGATCCTCATCCACGCCATCCTCGAGACCGCGCGCGGCGTGGCCAACGTCGAGGAGATCGCGCTCGCCTCCCCGCGCATGCAGGGCATCAGCCTCGGCCCGGCCGACCTCGCGGCCGACCGCAAGATGAAGACCACCCGCGTCGGCGGCGGCCACCCGGGCTACCTGGTCCGCCAGGACCCGGTCGACGGCGACATCCACGGCAACCGCACGGTCTTCCAGCAGGACCTGTGGCACTACACGATCGCGAAGATGGTCGACGCCTGCGCCGCGGCGGGGATCTACCCCTACTACGGCCCGTTCGGCGACATCACCGACGTCGTCGCCGCCGAGGACCAGTTCCGCAACGCGTTCCTGCTCGGCTGCGTCGGCACCTGGAGCCTGCACCCCAAGCAGATCGAGATCGCCAACCGCGTCTTCTCCCCCAGCGTCGAGGACATCAAGCACGCCCGCCGCGTGGTCGCCGCCATGGGCGACGGCACCGGCGCGGTCATGCTCGACGGCAAGATGGAGGACGACGCCAGCCTCAAGCAGTGCCTCGTGCTCGTCGACCTCGCCGAGGAGCTGGCCGCCATCGACCCGAAGCTCAAGGAGCTCTACGACGCCATCGAGGTGGACTGAAATGACTGACGCAACCTTCCGCCCCCTGCGCTCGGTTCTCTACATGCCGAGCTCCAACACGCGTGCCCTCGAGAAGGCCAAGACGATCACCGCCGACGCGCTGATCCTCGACCTCGAGGACGCCGTCGCCCCCGACGCCAAGCCGGAGGCGCGCGAGAACGCGGCCGCGGCCGTGATATCGGGCGAGTACGGCAACAAGTACCTCACCATCCGCATCAACGGCGCCGACACCGAGTGGCACGCCGACGACCTGGCCGCCGCCGCCAAGGCAGGACCCGACGCGATCGTGGTCCCGAAGGTCAACAGCGCCCAGCAGGTGCTCGACCTCGTCGCGGCCTTCGAGAAGGCCGGCGTCCCGGAGCAGACCAAGCTCTGGGCGATGATCGAGAGCCCGTACGCCATCCTCCACGCCGAGGAGATCGCCTCCGCCTCCGACCGGCTGACGGTGCTCGTCATGGGCACGAACGACCTGGTCAAGGAGCTGTACGTCGACCATGTCCCGGCCCGCGCCAACCTGGTCACCAGCCTCCAGCTGGCCGTGCTCGCGGCGCGCGCGAGCGGCAAGGTCATCCTCGACGGCGTCTACAACAACGTGAAGGACGCCGAGGGCTACGCGGCCGAGGTCGAGCAGGGCCGGATCTTCGGGTTCGACGGCAAGACCCTGATCCACCCTGCCCAGGTCGAGAGCGCCAACGCAGGCTTCGCACCCAGCGAGCAGGCGGTGGCAGACGCCAAGGGCCTCATCGAGACCTGGGAGGCGAGCGACGGTGGTGTGGTGACCTACAACGGCAAGATGGTGGAGAACCTCCACGTCGAGTCCGCGCGGCGCACGCTGAGCATCGCCGAGGCCATCGCAGCGTTGTAATCCACAAAGAGATATACCCCCGGGTGTATCTCAGTCGTTACCTCCAGGCAACATTTGGGCTTGTCAGTAACTTTTTTCTGAGAAGAAGGTGACAAGCAGTCGAGATTCTGGTTCCGTTACGTGCTGCGCGACTCAACCGACACTCGCTACGCGCTCAGGAGACAGCGTCAGATGACTGAAGCGAATCGTCGGCCCGCGACGGGGGACCACTCGAACGTCCCACCCACGCCGGCTCGACACCCCGCCACACCGATGCTCCCCACGAACGACACCGCGCCCGAACCCCTCGAGATCGCTCGCCGCGCTCTCGAGGGGTTGTCGCCGGCGGACGAGTCGTGGTTCACCAATCCCAAGACGAACCCAGCCGGCGAGCGAGTGCGACCGCGCCACACGCCGTACGCACCACCGCCCCAGCCCGGCACGGCGCTCGTTCTGCGACACTCCGATGCCGGCTACTCCCAGCCGCCGCGGGCCACCTACCAGCGCCCGATGCCTCCGCACACCCAGCTGCCGCAGTACGCCTACCAGCCGAGCCCCTACACGGCACAGCAGTTCCACCCCGCCGGGCCGGTGACGTTCGCCAACCCGGCGATGCCGTCGTACGCCGCCGCGCAGGTGCCGACCCGGAACGCCGCGGTCGAGGAGCACCGGATCCCGAAGAACCGCGCCCGCAACAAGAAGGCCGTGCTGCTGCCGCTCGCCGCGATGGCGATCGCCTCGGCCGGAATCGGTGCCTTCGCCCAGGCCAACGTCGGGCCGGGCCTCGAGACCACGCAGGCCAAGGCCCACGCCGGCCAGTACGACGCCGTACCCGTGGTCGACGTCGCCGACCAAAAGGTCATCGACGCCCCCGGCGTGATCGCGCCGCAGAAGACGTCCCCGTTCTCCCCCGCAGCCCCAGGAACCACCTCCGCCGGCAAGCACTCCAACGGCGACTACGACGCGCCCTCCACCGCCGAGGCCTACGGTGGCGCTCACTCCTCCAGCGGGTCGGTCTCCACCCCGCGCGACGGGGACACCCTGTCAGACAGGGACCCGGCACCCGCTCCCGAACCGGCCCCGCAGCCGGCACCGGAGCCTGCCCCGCAACCCGAGCCGGAGCCCGAGCCCGAGCCGACCCCCGTGCCGACGCAGCCGTCGCTGGGCAAGAACGTGGTGGCCCCGGTGCTCGACACGGTGACGGGCGTCATCGACGGTCTCACCGGAATTCAGATCGACCTGACCCCGTAGTCAGCAGCTGATTCAGAACGGGCCGTGACCTTTCCGAGGTCACGGCCCGTTTGCGTATGCCCGGGTGGGTTACCCATGGCAAGGAAGGGCCATCTAGAAATAGGACCTCCGTCCCGATAACTTCCGTGGTTTTCTCTCGTTTGAGCGATGTGCCACCCCTTAACTCGGGAGTGCGCCAGGTTCCCCCGGATCTGGCAGGTGGCACGGCCCCGTTGCGGGGATCTTGGGGGATCCCCACCGCAGAATCGGAGTCCAACCAACAATGCGAAGCATCCGTACGTTCGCGCTGTCCGCAGCCGCTGCCGCCGTCGTCGGCGCAGTCCTGGTTGTGCCGGCGCCCTCACAGGCCGCGCTGACGAACACCTCCTTCGGGATGTTCGCCGCCGGCTTCGGCACCCGCGTGACCGGTGGAAGCATCCCGGCCAACTCGGGAGACCTCGGATACCAGACGATCGGGTGCACCCGTAAGGCTGGTTACGACGTCAACAACAACACCGCTGGCGCCAAGGTGCCCGGCCTCGGCACGATCGGTGCGACCGCCACCAAGCAGCGCACCGTCAAGTCCGGCTCGACGGTCAAGTCCATCTCGGAACACAAGATCGCCGACGTCGTGCTCGACAAGAGCCCGCTGGGCAAGGTCACCGTCGAGGGTCTCAGCTCGGTGTCCCAGGCCTGGTGGGACGGGAAGGCCTACAAGGCTGACTCCAAGGCCAAGATCGCTCACGTGGTCCTCGACCCGGCCGGCCCCGGCCAGAAGATCGACCTTCCGATCCCCGGCCGTGACAAGCCGCTCGTCATCCCGGGCATTGCCACCATCGGTCTGGGCAACACCGTCGAGAAGACCAACGCCGACGGCGCCGAGGCTTACGCCAACGGCATCTGGATCAAGCTCCACGGCACCGACTCCGAGGTCATCGTCGGTCGCTCCCGCGCCGAGATCAACGGCCAGGCGTTCTCCGGCGTCTTCTCCGGCTTCTCCAACTCCGTCGACGCCTCCGCTCTCGGCGGTGCCGTCCAGGTCGGCAAGAACCCGCTGACCAATGCCGGCTGCGCCGGAACCAAGGGCAAGCTGAAGACCAAGTCCATCGGCCACGTCCCGCTGGGCGAGGTCGGCGACGTCGTGGACGTCAAGGGCCTCACGAGCGGTCAGCGTTCGAACCAGACCAGCACCACCGCCGGGGGTTACACCTTCGGTGAGGTCGCCAACGTCAACATCGGCGACGGTGCGATCCGCATCGAGGCCATCCGCGCCCAGGCGAACGCGAACTTCGTCAAGGGCAAGGGCTCGACGACGTCCATCTCGGGCACCAAGTTCGGTGACATCTACATCGGCAAGCAGAAGGTCTCCCTCGCCCAGCTCGAGTCGGCGCTCTCCCGCGTCGACATCCCCGGCCTGGCCAAGATCGAGACCAAGGTCGTCGTCGAGCGCAGCAAGAACCTGGTCGAGGTCGTCGCCCTGCGGCTGACGCTCCTCGACGCGACCGAGGGCACCAAGACGGTCGTCAACATCGGTCACGCGAAGTTCAAGGTGAACGCCAACAAGTGAGGCCTTGATCCACTGAGGCTGTCCTAAGAAACGGCCCGCGTCCTGACCAGGTCGCGGGCCGTTTCTTCATCCTGAAGTTACTCACGGGTAGGATCAACCCACCCGTACGCACTCGAACCGGCCCCAAGCATTAGGCTCGGTTCATTCCGGCAGTCCTGCCCCCTGATGAGGAGCGCCTAGGCATGTTGCAGATCATCACCATCGTCGTGTGCCTCGCGACAACGGTGGCCGCCGTCTACCTGACCACCAAGGCGGTCAGGTCGATGCTCGCGGTCATCAAGATCGGTACGCCGATCAGCCGCGTCGACCAGCCACTGGCCCGCACCCTGACCATGCTGAAAGAGACGGTCCTCCACACGCGCATGTTGCAGTGGACCTGGGTCGGCATCCTGCACTGGTTCGCCTTCGCGGCGTTCATCGTGCTCTCGACCGCCGTCGGCTCGGCGTACTTCCAGCTCTTCTCGGCCGATTGGACGATCCCCTTCATCGGGAAGTTCTTCCTCTACGAGTGGGTGGCCGAAGGTCTCGGCCTGCTGGGCGCCCTGGGCATCATCCCGCTGATCATCTACCGGCTGCTGCACCAGCCGAAGAAGCTGGGTCGCGGGACCCGGTTCTACGGCTCGGTCATGTGGCAGGCGTTCTTCGTCGAGGCGATGGTGCTGCTGGAGTCGATCGCGATCCTGTTCATCCGCGGTGCGGAGTACAACCTGGCCCTGGCCCACGGCGGCGAGCACGCCGAGCACGCCACCGGCTTCCACTTCCCGATCTCGCAGTTCTTCGGTGCCCTCTACCCGACCGGTCCCGACGCGATCGGGTCGCTGGAGAACATCATCTACCTCATCGCGGCCTTCAAGATCCTCTCCGCACTGATCTGGCTCATGGTGATCTCGTCCAACCTGACGATGGGTGTCGCCTGGCACCGCTTCACCGCCTGGTTCAACATCTGGTTCAAGCGTGAGCCGGGTTCGCGTACGTCTGCTGCTGACGGCGCGCGCCCGCTCAGCACCGCGCTCGGCGCGATCAAGCCGATGCTCATCGACGGCAAGCCCGTCACCCTCGAGGACGTCGAGGAGGACCGGATCCCGGAGGACGCCATCCTCGGTGTCGGCTCGATCCAGGACTTCTCCTGGAAGGGCATCCTCGACTTCACCACCTGCACCGAGTGTGGTCGCTGCCAGTCGCAGTGCCCCGCCTGGAACACCGAGAAGCCGCTCTCGCCCAAGCTGCTGATGATGGGCCTGCGTGAGCACGCGTACGCCGCTGCCGCCGGCGACTCCGACCTGCTCGAGAAGCCGCTGATCGGCAAGGCCGACGACGCCCCGGAGGGTGCCGGCGGCAACGCCGAGGTCCTCGACTGGTTCTACAACCCGGAGGACGGCGGCTTCGTCATCGACGAGGACGTCCTCTGGTCCTGCACGTCCTGCGGCGCCTGCGTCCAGCAGTGCCCCGTCGACATCGAGCACGTCGATCACATCATGGACATGCGCCGCTACCAGGTGCTCGTCGAGTCCAACTTCCCCTCTGAGCTCAACGGTCTCTTCAAGGGCCTCGAGGGCAAGGGCAACCCCTGGAACATGAACGCCAACGCGCGCATGGACTGGGCCAAGGACCTGCCCTTCGACGTCAAGGAGGTCGGCAAGGACATCGAGTCGCTGGAGGAGGTCGACTGGCTGTTCTGGGTCGGCTGTGCCGGCGCCTACGAGGACCGGGCCAAGAAGACCACCCGCGCCGTGGCCGAGCTGCTCGACATGGCCGGGGTCTCCTTCGGCGTACTCGGCAACGGCGAGACCTGCACCGGCGACTCCGCCCGCCGCGCCGGCAACGAGTTCGTCTTCCAGGGCCTGGCTCAGCAGAACGTCGAGACGTTCAAGGAGTTCAAGGTCAAGAAGGCCGTCACCACCTGTGCTCACTGCTTCAACACGTTGAAGAACGAGTACAAGGAGTTCGGCATCGAGCTCGAGGTCGTCCACCACACCCAGCTGCTCAACCGCCTCGTCCGCGAGGGCAAGCTGACCCCGGTCGCGGACGGCGCCGGCGCCCACAAGCGCTCGATCACCTACCACGACCCGTGCTACATCGGTCGCCACAACGGCGTCTACGAGCCGCCGCGCGAGCTGCTGCAGATCATGCCGGGCGCCGAATACAAGGAGATGCCCCGCAACTCCGAGCGCTCCTTCTGCTGTGGTGCCGGTGGTGCCCGGATGTGGATGGAGGAGAAGATCGGGTCGCGGATCAACGAGAACCGCACCGACGAGGCCGTCGCCACCGGTGCCGACCAGATCGCCGTCGGCTGCCCGTTCTGCCGCGTCATGCTCTCCGACGGCCTCACCAAGGCCCAGGCCAACGGCGCCGCACGCGAAGAGGTCGAGGTGCTCGACGTCGCGCAGATGCTGCTCGCGTCGGTGAAGGGCGAGCAGGCGACCAAGCTGGCCCCGGGTGAGGGTGCGAAGGTCGGTGCCGCCGCCAAGGCTGCTCCGGCAGTCGAGGAAGCCGCTCCGGCCGCCGGTGCTGCCACCGCCGCTGCGGGTTCGTCGCTCTTCGACTCCCCCGCCGAGGCTGCTGAGACCACCGAGACCGAGAAGGCTCCGGCCGACGCGTCCTCGCTCTTCGACACGCCTGCCCCGGCCGAGCCGGCCTCGGGAGGTACGTCGGGTGGCGGATCGCTCTTCGACACCCCCGCTCCGGCCGCCGAGCCGGAGAAGCCGGCCTCCGGTGGCTCGCTGTTCGACGACAGCGGGTCGCTCTTCGACACGCCTGCGGAGGCACCTGCGGAGGAGGAGACCCCGGCTTCGGGTGGCTCGCTCTTCGACGTGCCTGCCGACAAGCCTGCTGAGAAGCCTGCTGCGGATCTCGGGGCTGGTGGGTCGCTCTTCGACGTACCGGCTCAGGAGGAGCCTGCTGCCGCGCCCAAGGCGAAGGCAGCCCCGGCCACTCCGGCGCCTGCCGAAGAGCCTGCTGTCGACCTCGGTGGAGGCGGCTCGCTCTTCGACATCCCGGCCGCACCGGCCGAGGAGGCCGCACCGGCGCCTGAGGCGACCGGAGCGAGGCCAGACGGCGAGCTTGCTCGTCCGTCTGCGCCGAGCGAGGGAGCAAGCGCGCGCAGCGCGCAGGCGAAGGCTGCTCCGGCAGCCGAGCCCGCGGCCCCGGCTGCGACGCCGGCCGCCGAAGAGCCGAGCATCGACCTCAGCGCGGGTGGTTCGCTCTTCGACATCCCGGCCAGCGAGCCCGAGCCGGCGACGGCCAAGGCCGCCGAGCCCGCCGCTCCGGTCGAGGCTGCTCCGGCCGAGGCCACGACGGAGGCCCCCGCCGCACCTGCTGCGCCTGCGGCACCCGCCGCGCCGGTGGCAGGTTCGGGAGTGACCTCGGAGCCGAAGACCGACGTCGACTTCGACAGCCTCGGCTCGCTCTTCGACATCGAGGCCCCCGAGGGCGCAGTCGCGGCCGCGGCTCCGGCTGCTCCCGCCCCCGCTGAGGCACCCGTGGCCGAGGCCGCCCCGGAGACCGTGGTCGACGCGGCACCCGCCGCACCTGCCGAAGAAGCGGCGGTCGAGGTGGAGACGCCGGCCGAGCCCGAGCCCGAGAAGGCCGCCCCCGCGCCGGAGCCGAAGCCGGCACCGGCCGTGAGCGGAGAGGCTCACGCGCCGCGTACGGACGTCGACATCCACGAGGCAGGGTCGCTCTTCGACCTCTGACCCACCGCGGTCCGCTGCACCAGACGATGGCACCTTGTGAGTGATTCACAAGGTGCCATCGTCATTTAGCCGAGGCGTCGCTCGCGTCGGCCGAGACGGCACCAGCGTGCCCATTCGACCGACGCGCCTGCCCTCTCGGCCGACCGGGGTGACGCCTCGGCGAGGGGGTCTGACATCACGTGGTGTCAGATTGGGGTTGTGATGACGTCATGATGGTGTCATAGTGGTGCGTATGGACATCACGCCGTACATCGACAGCCTCCGACGGGACCTGCTGGCCGCGGCCGAGGCATCAGGGCCGGAGGCCAGGGAGACCGCTGAGCGGCTCACCTACGCACTTGACCCGGCCGCTCGGCTGGCGGTGATGGAGGCGGTGAGCCAGGCGGCCGCGGAGATCACGGCGGAGCTGCCGACGGGCAATGTGGACGTACGTCTGCGAGGGCGCGACCTGGAGTTCGGCGTCACGCTTCCCGAGCTCGCCGAGCCGGTTCCCCCGACGCCGCCGACACCGCCCGCTCCCCCAGCACCTCCGGCCCCGCCGGAGCCGGAGGGCGACGACGCCCTCGCCCGAGTGACCCTCCGCATCCCGGAGTCGCTCAAGGCGAAGGCCGAGGAGGCGGCGGCCGAGGCCGGCCAGTCCCTCAACACCTGGCTCGTCGGCGCGGTGCGCGCTGCGACCCGCGAGAACGCGGTCAACGTCGACGTCGACCTCTCCGCGATCCCACACATCGTCAACGAGGCGATGAGCAGCCTCGATCCGTTCCGCGGGAGCAACCGCGGCAGGTCCGATCGCCGGATGACCGGCTGGCTCTGACCTGAGCTCGAGAACGACCACGGACGGCCGCCCGGCCGGTCCGGTAGATCCGCACACCCTGAGGAGCACCATCATGAGCACCTACACCTTCATGTCCACCGCCCCCGCCAAGCTCTTCGTCGAGTTCGGCAAGGGCAATCTCGAGGTCCAGGCGACCGACACCGACGAGACCGTCGTCGAGATCGACGGCGACGACGCCGAGAGTCTGGTCGTCGAACAGAGCGGCGACACGATCAACATCATCGATCCGCACAAGGGCCCGTTCAGCCGCTCGCGGCGCTACGACATCAGCGTGACGGTCCCCGCCCGCAGCCAGCTGCGAGCCCGCACCGGAACCGCCGACATCGCCACCCAGGGCATCCTCCGGGCAGCGTGGCTCCAGACCGGGTCGGGCGACGTTCGGATCGACCGGGTCACCGAGGAGTTCCAGGTCGAGTCCGGCTCGGGGGACGTCGAGGCGGACACCCTCGACGGGCGCGCCTCGATCAAGTCCGGATCCGGTGACATCCGGATCGGTACGGTCCACGACCTGCAGACCAAGACCGGCTCCGGCACCGTGGAGATCGACGAGGTCGAGGGCGACGTGAGCCACTCGACCGGCGCGGGCGACTTCGCGGTCCACTCGATCAACGCGGGCCGGATCTCGGTGAAGGGCGCCTCGTCCGACGTACGCATCGGGATCCCGAACGGCACCCCAGTGTGGACCGACGTCAACACGGTGACCGGCCGGTGCACCAGCACTGTCGAGAGCGCTGGCGCACCGGCCGCGGGTGAGCCCTACGTCGAGCTCCGCACCACCACCGTGAGTGGTGACATCACCCTCATCGGGCTCTGAGCCCGGGAGGGAGGGGGCTACTTCTCCTTGGTGGGGTGAGGAGCGTCCGGCACGACCGGCCGGAGCACACCCCAGGCGATGAAGGCGGCCCCGACGACGAGCAGGACGATGCCCGCCCAGAGGTTGGCGTTGGGCCCGCCGGTCTTGTCGACCTCGGGGTCGCCGAACAGGCCCATCAGCAGCAGGATGACGCCGTAGACCGCGAGCAGGGAGCCGATCACGTTGCGGATGTCGAAGAGCGACAGCAGCGTGCCGAGCAGCCCCTTGTTGGTCTTGGCCGGGTTCGATTCGCTAGGCATCTCAGTCTCCTCAGAAGATCGCGTTCAAGATGGTGACCAGGACCAGCGCGAGACCCGCCAGGGGCACCGGGCGCTGCCACCACGGGCGACCTGCGTCCTCGGGATCCACCAGGTCCTCCCTCGGGGTCTCGGAGTAGACCAGACCCTTCAGAGAGCCTTCCGGCTTCGGCGCGGTCACCAGCGAGACGAGCACGCTGACGATGATGTCGACGCCGAAGGCCACACCGGCAGCCACGAACGACGCGCCCTGACCGGACAACGGCAGGACGCCGACGGAGAGTCCGCCGAGCGTGCCGTCGGCGAGGATGCCGACGCCCACCGCCGCCAAGGTGCCGGAGACGAGTCCCGCCCAACCGGCGGTCGCGGTCATCCGCTTCCAGAACATACCCAGGATGAACGTCGCGAACAGCGGAGCGTTGAAGAACCCGAACAGGGTCTGCAGGTAGTCCATGATGTTGGAGAAGCTGGACGCGAGGACAGCGGTGAAGATCGCGATGGCGGTCGCCGCGACGGTCGCCCAGCGGCCGAGCTTCACGTAGAAGTCGTCGGGGCGGTCCTTGATGATGTACTCCTGGATGATGTCGAAGGACACCACCGTGTTGAAGGCGGAGACGTTGGCCGCCATACCGGCCATGAACGCCGCCAGAAGACCGGTGATCGCCAGGCCGAGCAGACCGTTTGGCAGCACCTCTGCCATCAGATAGAGCAGCGAGTCGTTGTAGGTCACGCCCTCACCCGAGGCACCGCCGGCGACCGACTCCCCCGCCTTCGTCTGTGCGATCTCGGTGACCAGCACTGCCGCGATCATGCCGGGGAGGATGGTGATGAACGGGATGAACATCTTCGGGTACGCACCGATGATCGGCGTCTTTCGGGCCGAGCTGATCGAGTCGGCGGCCATCGCTCGCTGGACCTCGACGAAGTTGGTCGTCCAGTAGCCGAAGGAGAGCACGAAGCCGAGACCGAACACGATGCCGACGACCGAGAGGAAGTCGGAGGAGAAGCCGGTCAGGGCGGTGCCGGGCCAGGAGTTGAGCTGGTCGGCGGCGGGCGCGATGGTGTCGGGGTTGGCGGCCGCGGCCTTCTCGATCTGCGCGGTCAGACCGTCCCAGCCGCCCACCCGGTGGAGGCCCAGGAGGGTCAGCGGCAGCAGACCGGCGACGATCACGAAGAACTGCAGCACCTCGTTGTAGATCGCGGCCTTCAGACCACCGAGGGTGATGTAGGAGAGCACGATCACCGCGGCCACGATCAGCGCCACCCACAGCGGCCAGCCGAGCAGCGCGTGCACGATGGAGCCGAGCAGGTAGAGGTTGATGCCGGCGATGAGCAGCTGCGCCACCGCGAACGAGAGCGCGTTGACCAGGTGGGCACCGGTGCCGAAACGGCGCTTCATGAACTCGGGGACCGAGCGCACCTTCGAGCCGTAGTAGAAGGGCATCATCACGACGCCCAGGAACAGCATGGCCGGGATGGCACCGATCCAGAAGTAATGGACGGTGGGGAGGCCGACCTGCGCCCCCGTTGCCGACATCCCCATGATCTCGACCGCGCCGAGGTTTGCTGAGATGAAGGCGAGACCGGTGACCCACGCGGGCAGGGACCTACCCGAGAGGAAGAAGTCGACCGAGCTCGACATGCCGCGGCTGGCCAGGAAGCCGATGCCGAGAACGAACGCGAAGTAGATCGCGATCAGGAGATAGTCGACCGCGTTGGCCTGGATCAGGGTGTCCGCGGCCAGGATGCTTGCTTGCATTCCGAGACCCTTCTATTTGATTGGGCGCACCAAACTTAACCACGCGTACGCCTCAAAAACGCGCTGGGTCACCCCTTCATCGACACGCCTTCTCGCCAGTACCCCATGAAGGCGACCTGCTTGCGCGGCATCTCGAGCTCGTTGACCAGATGACGGCGCAGCGCGGTGACCATCCGGGACTCCCCGGCGATCCAGGCGTAGCGCCCGTCCTCGCCGTTCTCAGCACCGTTCGTGGAGCCGTTGTCGGGGCCGGCGACCTCCTCGCCGGAGGACGAGTAGTCCGGGGTCTCCCACAGGTCCGGGTCCTCGACCTCGACCGACGTCACGTCTTCTGGTGCCGCCTCGAAGCCGAGCAGCCCGCCGACGGCGGTCAGGGCCGGGCCGCCCACGGGCGCGCCCTCACGCGGCAGCCAGCTGACCTGCAGCCCCTCAGGCGCAGAAACCTTCTGTACGTCATCAGCGACCGGCACCTCCAGGAAGGCCGATCCCGTGGCGTCCGCCGGCAGCGACTCGAGGATCGAGACGATCGCCGGGACGGCGGTCTCGTCGCCGACCAGGAGCAGTCGGGTCGCGTCACCGGGAAGCCACTCGATCCCGCCGTAGGGCTCGCCGAGCTTGGGCCCGGCGACGAGGATCTCGTCGCCCGGCTTGGCCGCGCCGGCCCAGTCGGAGCCAGGACCGTGCGCGCCGGGGTGCAGCACGAAGTCGACGTACAGACGCTTCTCGATGCCGTCCCCCTCGATCGAGCGGATCGTGTAGGTGCGCATCCGCGGGCGCTCCTCGTCGGGGAGGGCGAGCCATTCGGTGTACCAGTCCTCGGCCGAGAGCTCGGGCAGCACGCCCGGGGTGGCCGGGAAGAGGAGCTTGATGCGTTGGTCGAGGGTCGGGCCGTCGTTGCCGAAGTCGGCCAGGTCGTCGCCGGCCAGCTCGATCCGGGCGAAGGACGGGGAGAGGCGCTCGACGGAGCGCACCGAGACGCGGGCGAGGATGGGCATGTCAGGCTCCTTGTGCGTGGGGGTGAGCGGTGGGTCGATGGTGACGTCCGATGGGGACGACCATCGGGGTGCCCGAGACGGGGTCGACGATGACCTGGGACTCCAGGCCGAAGACCTGCTCGACGCGGTCGGCGGTGACCACCTCGGCGGGCGTGCCGGTGGCGGCGACCTTTCCGCCGCTCATCGCGATCAGGTGGTCGGCGTAGCGGGCGGCCAGGTTGAGGTCGTGGAGCACCATCACGACGGTGGTGCCTCGCGACGAGCGCAGCCCGTGGAGCAGGTCGAGGAGGTCGATCTGATGGGCGACGTCGAGGAACGTGGTCGGCTCGTCGAGGAGCAGCAGGTCGGTCTGCTGGGCGAGCGCCATCGCCACCCAGACCCGCTGCCGCTGGCCACCGGAGAGCTCGTCGACGATCCGGTCGGCGAGGTCGAGCGTGTTGGTCAGCTCGAGCGCCTCGGCGACAGCCGCGTCGTCCTCGGGCGACCAGCGCTGCAGCGCGCCCCGGTGGGGCTGGCGACCGCGGCCGACCAGGTCGACGACGGTGATCCCCTCGGGTGCGATCGGCGACTGCGGCATCAGGCCGAGCGTCTTGGCCACCGCGCGGGTGGGCTGCTTGTGGACCGCCTTGCCGTCCAGGACCACCTGCCCGGAGATGGGCCGGAGCAGCCGCGCCATCCCGCGCAGCAGGGTCGACTTCCCGCAGCCGTTGGCGCCGACGATCACGGTGGTCAGGCCGTCAGGGATCTCCAGGGAGACCTCGTCGACGATGGGATCAGCGCCGTAGCCGAGGCTCACACTCTCCGCAGCGAGTCTCATCTTGGCCTCTTTCATGTCATCGCCTTCCAGCCCGCCCGCTGGCGAGCAACCACAACAGGAACGGCGCCCCGAACGCACCGGTGACGACACCGACCGGGAGGTTGGTGCCGGGGAATCCGTAGGCCGCGACGTAGTCGGCCCCGACCATCACGACGGCGCCGACCAGCGCGGCACCGAGGATCGTCGTACGCCCGCCGTTGAGGACCCGGGCGATCGGCCCGGCCACGAAGGCGACGAACGCGACCGGTCCGGTCGCGGCGACCGCCAGCGCACACAGCAGCACGGCGAGGAGAAGCAGCAGGTCGGCGTAGCGGTGGGTGACGCCGAGGGCGTTGGCGACGTCCGGACCGAGCTCGAGCACGCGCTGGGACTTCACCGTCCAGGCGACCAGCGGGAGCAGGATCACCAGGGCGACGAGCAGGATCCGGATCGTCGGCCAGGCGGCCGCGTTGAGGCTGCCGGTCATCCAGCGCAGCGCGAGCTGGGCGTCGGACTCGTTGGCGCGAGTGAAGAGATACTGGATCACCGCGACCAGGCCGGCGGCGGCGGTGACGCCGACGAGCACCAGCCGGTAGCCCCCGTCGCTGCCGGCCACCAGCCGGATCACGACGGCGGTGAGCAACGCACCGATGGTCCCGGCGACCGAGAGCGCCGAGCCGTTCAGCGAGAGGACCACGATCGCGAAGACCGCCGACGCGCTCGCCCCGAGCGAGATGCCGAGCATGTCGGGGCTGGCGAGGGGGTTGCGCAGAGTCGACTGGAAGATCGCGCCGGCGGCGCCGAAGGCGACTCCGGCCAGCACGCCCAGGACCGCCCGCGGCAGCTTCGACTCCATCAGGATGAAGGTCGCGCCGGGGATCTCCTCGCCGCCGAGGATCCGGAAGAAGTCCGGAAGCGTGATGATGTAGTCGCCGCCGAGCACACGGAGCGCGAACAGCCCGAACAGGGCCGCACCCAGGCCACCGGCCACTAGGACGAGCCGCCGCTGCGGGATGCGCCGGGCGCTGCGTACGACTGCGGTGGGGTTGATCGACTGAACGCTCACGCCGCCACCTCCGTAGCGCGAGCGCCAGAATACGGACGCGGCGGCGTGGGGATCCATCTGTTCACTCGCTGACGCTCGCTCATAGGCCAGCCATCCGTCCGCGGCGCAGGAAGAAGACGAAGACGGGTACGCCGACGACGGCCGCCATCACGCCGACCTGGATCTCCGAGGGCGGCCAGATGACCCGGCCGACCACGTCCGCCAAGAGGGTGAGGGCGGCACCGAACCCCGCCGAGAGGGGGAGCACGCGGGTGTAGGCCGAGCCGACCATGACCCGGACCATGTGGGGGACGATCAGGCCGACGAAGCCGATCGGCCCGCACAGTGCGGTGGCGGTGCCGGTGAGGAGCACGACGCCGAGACCGATCACGGCGCGGTCGATGCCGGTGCGCCGTCCGAGCCCGCGCGCGAGGTCGTCGCCGAGGGCGAGCGTGTCGAGGGTGCGGGCGCCACCCAGGGTCAGCAGCGCACCGACAGCGAGGAAGGGCAGCCCGGTCAGGACGATGTCCCAGCCACGGCCGCCGATGGTGCCGACCTGCCACAGCCGGATCACGTCGAAGGTGGCCTTGTCGGTGAGCAGGACGGCGGTGGTCCACGAGGTGACCCCGGCGGCGAGCGCGGCACCGGCGAGGACGAGCTTGGCCGGGGTCGCACCACCGGAGCCGAAGGAGGCGACCGTGTGCACGAGAATCGCGGCGGCCGCGGCGCCGGCGAAGCCGAACCAGAGGTAGGCGTTGAGCGAGCCGATGCCGAAGACCGAGACCGCCAGCACCATCGCGAACGTGGCACCGGAGTTGAGCCCGAGGAGCCCCGGGTCGGCCAGCGGGTTGCGGGTCAGACCCTGCAGACAGGCACCGGAGAGCGCCAGCGCGGCGCCGACCATCAGCCCGAGGACTGTACGCGGCATCCGGGTCTCCAGGATGCCCTGGCCGACGCTGCCCTCACGCCACAGATCCAGCGGGGAGACGAGCTTCGCACCGATGAGCATCGAGGCGACGACGGCGACCAGGAGGACACCGGCGAGCAGGATCACGACCCGCAGCATCGATGACCGGCCCCGGCCGCGCGGATCCGCGGCCGGGGCTCGGTTGAGCGTCGTCGCGAGGGTCACTGACCCTCGAGTGCCTTGACGATGCCCGGGACGAACTCATCGATGGCGTAGGGCACCGACAGCGGCGTCGGGGTGCCTGCGGCCAGCGAGGCGACGTTGTCGGTCGAGGCCCACATGTGGCCGGCCTTGATCGCGGGGATCTGGCCGATCAGCTTGTCCTTGGCGTACGTCTCGGCGTCCGCGTCCTCCACCGCATAGGTGAACAGGAAGTCGGACTCGAGCTCGCTGGCCTTCTCCGCGGAGACCTGGGCGAAGAACTCGCCCTTCTTGGTGTTCCCCTCGACGACCGGCGCGTTCTTCATGCCCAGGTCAGAGAGGAAGTCCGGGCGGGCGTCCTCGGTCGTGTAGAACGGGATCTGGGAGAGGTCGGCGGTCGACAGCGCGGCCCAGATGAAGGTCTTGCCCTGGATCTCCGGGGTGTCCTTCTTGACGTCCTCGTAGAGCTTCTGGGTGTCGGCCTCGACCTCGTCGGCCAGCTCGTTGCGGCCGGTCGCCTTGCCGACCATGTCGAGGGAGTCCTCCCACGCGGTCGCCCACGGCTGGTCCGGGTAGGCGACGACCGGCGCGATCTCGGAGAGCTTCTTGTACTCCTCCTCGGTGATGCCCGAGTAGGTCGCCAGGATCAGGTCGGGGGTCTGCTTGGCGACCTCGTCGACCGGGATGGCGTCGGTCTGGTCGAGGATCGCCGGCATGTCGGCGTCGAGCTCCTCGAGCTTCTCGTCGAACCAGGGCGTGGTGCCGTCCTCGTCGCCGCCCCAGGTGACCTTGGGGATGCTGACGGGCACGACGCCCAGGGAGAGGAGCATGTCGGCGTCGTTGACACCTACGACGGAGATGCGCTTCGGCTCCTCCTCGATCTTGGTCTCACCGAAGGCGTGCTCGATGGTCACCGGGAAGGCGCCCGAGTCAGCCTTCGAGGTCGACTCCTGGCCGGAGTCGGCGGAATCGGTGGAGCCCGTGCTGCAGGCAGCCAGGCCGGAGACAGCAAGCGCGGTGCTCACTGCGATGAGTACGGGACGACGGATCACGTGGGGAACCACCTCGGGTTAGGCAATGCTTAGTTAGGACAGCCTAAACACATTCTGGTTTCCACGGGATATCGGCCCCCAGGGTTTGGGACGACGCAGCGGACGGTCAGGGTCTGACGAACGCCGCCCGTTCGGCCTCGACCCGATCCCGGATCACGCAGTCGAGCGAGTGGTCGTTGACGATCCCCATCGACTGCATGAACGCGTACATCGTCGTCGGCCCGACGAACTTCCAGCCGCGCTTCTTGAGGTCCTTGGAGAGGCTGATGGAGGCGTCGGAGGTGGCCACCACCTCCGGGACCTTGAGCGGCTCGGGCTCGAACCCCCAGACGTACGCAGCCAGCGACCCGCGCTCCGCGATGAGCTCGACCGCGCGGCGGGCGTTGTTGATCGCCGCCTCGATCTTGCCGCGGTGACGGATGATCCTCGCGTCCTGCAGGAGCCGCTCGACGTCACCCTCATCGAACTCGGCCACCAAGTGGTAGTCGAAGCCGGCGAAGACCTCGCGGAACGCGGGGCGCTTGTTGAGGATCGTGCGCCACGACAGCCCGCTCTGGAACCCCTCCAGGCAGATCTTCTCGAAGAGCCGTACGTCACCACCGGCCGGGAATCCCCACTCGGTGTCGTGGTAGCCCAGGAACTCCGGCGCCCCGCCGGCCCACGCGCAACGCGTCTGGCCGTCAGGGGCCAGGAATGGTGCTTCACTCATCCAGCCGACCCTAGCCGCGACCACCGACAAGCGCCTTTCAGAGGAGGTGACGGACGGAGGCGAAATGAGCGCGCATCTCCTCGTCGGTCCCGGAGCCATAGATCTGGAGCACCTCGGCCAGGCCAGGTGAGACATCGCGCAGGGCGTCGACCGCCTGCTGGAGCTCGCGTCCGGACGCGACCGCGCGCAGTACGCCTCGCACCGCCGCACCGCCCTCGACAGCCGCGGCCCGGGAGCCGGTGGTCAGCTCCGAGGAGAGCTCACGGATCTCGTCGAGCCACTCGTTGATCTGGGAGGTGGTGAGGCCACCCGCCTCGGCGCCGAGGTCGATCAGCGCGTGCAGACGTGCCAGCGCGATCGGGTTGGCGATCTTGACCCGCTGTCCGGTCATCAGGTGCGACAGCATCGCCGGGCTCAGACCGAGCACCTTGGCGGTCGTCGCCTGGGTGAGACCGAGCGGAGCGGTCGCGCGCCGCACCAGCTCACCGAGCGGCTCTCCGTACAGCTCGCGTTGCTGCCGGATGTTCTCCTCGACGCCCATGCCGGCAATCTACACACGTAGACAAGATGTTTGCAAACGTACTTGCGGCGTATACGTTAGTGAATCTAGGGTGCTGCCCATGCGAACAGCACTTGTCATCGCCACCGGCCTCGCCGGGGTCCTCACCCTAGCCGTGGCCGGCACCGGCGTCGCCCCCGCTGCCGCCTCCGAGGAGCAGACCCAGGGGACGTACGGCCGGATGATCCTGGTGCTCGACTCCTCCGGCTCGATGAAGGAGCCGGCCGGCGGAGGCAGCACCAAGATCCAGGCGGCCAAGCAGGCGCTCGACACCGTGATCGACGACCTCCCCGAGAGTGCCGACGTGGGCATGCGGGTGTTCGGCGCGAAGGTGTTCGGCCGCAAGCAGAAGGGGGCCTGCGAGGACACGCAGCTGGTCGTCGAACCCGGCACCGGCAACCGCGACGACCTGAGTTCGGCGGTGAGCGGCTACAAGCCCTATGGCGAGACGCCGATCCCGGTCGCCCTGGAGCGCGCCGCCGAGGACATCGGGGCCGAGGGCAAGCGGTCGATCGTCCTCGTCTCCGACGGCGAGTCGACCTGTGGCGACCCGTGTCCGGCAGCGCAGGCGATCGCCGAGCAGGGCATCGACCTGCAGATCGACGTCGTCGGCCTCTCCGTCTCTGGCAAGGCCCGCAGGCAGCTGGAGTGCATCGCCGAGAAGGGCAACGGCACCTACTACGACGCCGACGACGCCGAGGGCATCGGCGAGTCGATCTCGGGCGCCTCGCAGCGGGCGCTGCGGCCGTTCGAGTTCACCGGCAGCCCGGTGAAGGGCACCCCCGACCCGGCCGGCGCACCGCTCGTGAAGGCGGGGCAGTACCTGGACACCATCCAGACCCGCGACAAGCGCTACTACCGCTTCGAGCGCACCGCCCCGGGCTCCACCGTGCACCTCGGCCTGATCTTCGAGGGCGAGTCCGAGGATCTCGTCAGCAACCTGAGCCCCGAGATCAGCGTCGAGGACGAGAACGGCGAGCTCAGCCGATGCCGCTGGACGGTGGTCCAGTCGACGACGTACGGCGACGGCAACCGGCTGATCTTCGGCTCCACCCACAGCGCGGACACCGACCCGGAGGAGCTGTGCAACACGGCCGACGAGCTGGTCCTGGGCACCGCGTCCGGCCGCGGCGACACCGGTGCGATCGCCGGAAAGCCGGTCCAGCTGATGGTCTACGAGGAGCCGCCGGTCAATGCGGCCGCGCTCGACGCCCTGCCTCCGCAGACCGAGGAGCCGACATGGACGGACATGACGCCGGCCGAGCCGACGAGCGACATCGTCCCGGGCAGCGCGATCGCCAACGCGCCGATCCTCGAGGACGGCACCTACTCCTTCGACATCAACCCCGGTGAGAACCAGGTCATCGGTGTCCCCATCGGCTGGGGCCAGCACCTCCAGGCCCAGTTCGACGCCAAGATGACCGACGCGATCCGCCGCGAGTGGGGAGTCGGAGCCGGCGTCGAGCTCGACGTCATCGGCCCCCTCGGCGGCCAGGCCACGGTCGACCTCGGCAGTAAGGCGCCGCAGACCTGGTGCGACTCGGGCCTGCTCCAGAACTGCCCGGACGCCTGGCGCACCGGCACCCTGTCCAACGTCATCGCCTACCGCAACCGCTTCGACAACGCCGATGCGGAGGCCTCGACCGGGCTGCCCGGCGTCCACTACGTCCGGGTGCAGTACGGCCTCGACGAGAACATCAACGTGCCCTACACGCTCACCATCAAGACCGTCGGTGAGGACGGCGCCGGCGAGCCCGACTACGAGAAGGTCTCCGGGCTCACCCCGCCGACCGCCGACCTCAACCTGAACTCGACCGACGGTGCCGAGGACCCGGGCGGCTCGGGTGGCTCCGGCAAGAACCAGGCGAGCAACGGGACCGGCACCGATGAGGACGGCACCAAGGCGTCCGGCGACACCATCAAGCTGGTCGCAGGCATCGGCGGGGCCGGGCTCGGGATCGCCGCGCTCGCTGCCGCGGCCGTGCTGCTGATCCGGAGGCGGCGCGCCTAGCTCAACAGGAACGCACTGCCCGCCAGCAGCAGGACCCCGGCGAGCGCCAGCACGACGATCGGCCACACCGGCCGGTCGTCGTGCGGTTTCGTACGCCGGATCACGGTCTTCTCCCGGGTGTCCCGAGGCGTCGGCGGAGGGGGCGGAGGGGGCGGAGGCGACATGCGCCCGATGGCGTACTGGTCCAGGACCTCGATCTCGCCGGGCTCCCACGGCCGGGCGGGCACGGCCTGGGCGAGCAACTGCCGGAACTCCCCCGCGGACTGCGGCCGGGCGGCGCGATCCTCGCCGACCGCGCGCAGCAGCAGCCGCCCCAGCGGAGTCGGTGGCACGTACGCAGCATCGTGCGGCGGCCTCGTCCCGGTGAGCAGGTGCAGACCGGTGACCGCGGTGGCGTAGAGGTCGTCGCGAGGGTCGGGGTCGAAGCCCTGGTCAGGCGCCATGTAGCCCGGCGTACCGATCATCACGTTCGCCTCGGTGAGCCGCGGCTGGTCGGCAGGCACGGCCACACCGAAGTCGGAGAGCCGCACGTGCGGGACGCCCGCGCCGGTCACCTCCAGCAGCAGGTTGCCGGGCTTCACGTCGCGGTGCACCACACCGGCGGCGTGAACCGCCTCGAGACCCGACAGCGTCTGGTCGAGGATCGCGACGACCCACTGCTCGGAGAGCGCGCCGTAGTCGCCCAGCAGCATGGCGACCGAGCCGCCGCGCAGCAGCGGCATCGTGAACAGCACGTTGTCGTCCTCGCCGGCCCAGCCGAGCGGGGTCACGACGTGCGGGTGGTGGATCCGGGTGGCCTGCTCGCGGATGAACCGGAGCAAGGAGGCGGCATCGCGCTGGCGCAGCAGCTTGGCGGCCTTGATGTCGCCCTCGCGACGGTCCTGGACCTGCCAGACCGCGCCCATCCCTCCCTCCGCGATGGGCTCCAGCAGCTCGTAGCGCCCCGCGAAGACCTCTCCCACCCGGCCGCTCAGATCTTGGTGCGGTGGAAGCTCTGGAAGCTGCGCGAGGCGGTCGGGCCGCGCTGGCCCTGGTAGCGGCTCCCGTACTTCTCGCTGCCGTAGGGGTTCTGAGCGGGCGAGGTGAGCCTGAAGAAGCAGTACTGACCGATCTTCATCCCCGGGTAGAGCTTGATCGGCAGCGTCGCGACGTTGGCCAGCTCGAGCGTCACATGGCCGGAGAAGCCCGGGTCGACGAAGCCGGCGGTGGCGTGGGTGAGCAGCCCGAGCCGCCCGAGTGAGCTCTTGCCTTCCACGCGCGCCGCGATATCGTCGGGCAGGCTGACGGTCTCGTACGTCGACCCGAGCACGAACTCGCCCGGGTGCAGGATGAACGGCTCGTCGCCCTCGGTCTCGATCTGCCGGGTGAGCTCGGACTGGTCCACGGCCGGGTCGATCGTGGCGTACTTGTGGTTGTCGAAGACCCGGAAGAACCGGTCCAGACGTACGTCGACGGACGACGGCTGCAGCATCGACTCGTCCCAGGGGTCGATGACGATCCGTCCATCGTGGATCTCGGTCAGGATGTCCTTGTCGCTCAGCAGCACGAGGCCCAACTTACCGGTTCTCGTGCGCACCGTTCACCGCCACCATACGCTGCGCTTGTGCGTCACAACTCCCATGTGACTCGGGCACTCACACTTTCCGTCGCCTTCGCGCTGTTTGGCACCGGTTGCGGATCCGCCGCGAGCACGAGCGCCGGTTCCGATCCGTCCGCCGCCAGCAGCACACCGGCTACGTCGGCGAGCCCGACACCGACATCGTCGGCCTCACCAACCCCACAGCGATCGCAGATCAAGTCGATCCAGGACGTGTACGCCTACACGGAACCGTGCAAGTCGCTGGCCAAGTCCGACGCCTACTTCACGAGCGAGTCGGAGGTGAAGTCGCAGTTCGGCATTGCGAAGGCCGGGTCACCGGAATGGAGCCAGCAGCAAGAGACGTTCCCCTGGCTCGCCGACCTGTCGTCGGAACTGTCGACGGAACCGACCTCGGCTACGTTCTGCTGGATCCTCCCGAAGGACGAGCCCGAGGACGATCCCGAGACCGAGACGATCCTCAACGTCCTCGAGTTTGCGGACGTCGCCACTGCGGCTTCAGAAGCGCCGTACATCACCGATGGCGCTCCGTACGACATCGGGGACCAGGCCACCATCAACGCCGGCGACGGCTGGGCGGCAGGTGCGGTCCGCATAGATCGAGTGGTGCTCGTCGTCTCGCTCTGGGACGAGAAGTTCAGCGCGATCTCCGCCACCGCCACGGTCAAGAGCATGCTGAACGACCTGGTCCCCACAGTCCTGCCGTGAGCCTCAGCACCATTTGCCCCATGCGTCACAGATTCCGCGCCAGAGTCGTACGTCCCGGGCAAACCCGATTGAATCGGGGCCATGGCACTGGATGCGCTGATCCCCGGCGGCTACCGCCGGTACGTCGCGCTGGGCGACTCCTTCACCGAGGGTGTCGGTGACGCTGATACCCGGCGCCCGAACGGCGTACGCGGCTGGGCCGATCGGGTCGCCGAGGTGATGGCCGAGCGGACCCCCGAGTTCAGCTACGCCAACCTCGCCGTCCGCGGGCGCGGGATCGACCGGATCGTCAAGGAGCAGGTCGCGCCGGCGATCGCGCTCGAGCCGGACGTGGTGACGATCTACGGCGGGTCGGTCGACCTGATGTGGCCGCACGTCGACATCGACGCCCTGCTCGCGACCTACGAGTCCGCGATCGGCGAGCTGGTCGAGACCGGCGCGAAGGTGGTGGTCTTCACCGCCTATGGCGCACGGGCGTCCACCGTCGGGCGGCTGCTCCGCGGACGCTTCGCGGTCTACAACGAGGCCGTCCGCGAGATCGCGCAGCGGCGCGGCGCGACGCTGGTCGACTTCTGGCGGATGACCGAGTACGACGACGCCGGCTACTGGGACGGCCACGGCTTCCTAGGCGCCCCCGGCCACCAGCTGATGGCGATCAAGGTCCTCGACACCCTCGGCGTACGCCACCACCTGCCCACCCCGAAACCGCTGGTCGTCATCGAGGAACCGAGCATCGGCGGGCCCGTCCGCGAGGTCCGGCGGCTGGCCGCCCGGGCGCTCCCCTGGGCCGTACGCCGCATGCTCCGCGGCCCTGCGGGCGACGGGCTCTCGGCCCGCTATCCCCAGATGACGCGACTTTCCTGAACCGGTTTCACACCTGGCTGGGTGTGTGGGGTAACATCCTGGTCGCACCTGCGGACGTAGCTCAGTTGGTAGAGCGCAACCTTCCCAAGGTTGATGTCGCGAGTTCGAATCTCGTCGTCCGCTCCACGTTCCATAGCAGGTGAGCCCGCACTTTCGTCGTCACCGTCGTCTGTGCGGGTTTCTGTTTCTGCCTCAGATGCCCCCAGGATGCCCCCGACCCTCTTGGCTGCGTCCCAGAGGTTGTTGTCGATGAGGTGGCCGTAGAGGTCCATCGTCATCGCTGCGGAGGCATGATCGGCACCAACTCGGCAACCAGCGGCACCGTCCGCGAGCGCTTGTTCTTGAGGGTGTCCTCGAAGAGTGAGAGTCAAGAACTTCCGCCGAACCTGCTCTACGAGCGCTGTTGGGGTTCTGTGTGCCGAATTCACTGACGGATGCCTGCAGGGGTGTTTCAATGCAGGCGCGCCGCATGTCGCAGCGCCTCGACTTCGAAAGAGACCACCATGCTCCGCAAGTTCACGCTTGCTGCTGCCGCCCTCGCGCTCGGCGCAGCGACCCTGTCACTCGGTGGTTCCGCGCAGGCTGCGACCACCCCATCTGTCAATGTCACAAGCGCCTGCCAGGGCGGCGCTGGTGTCATCACCGTCGGCGCCCGGCGCTCGCCCACCGGTGGCACCATCGGAACGACCGTGATTCGTGACGTGAAGAGGCCCAACTGGTCCGGATTCACGATGGTCGGCAACGGCGAGCCATCCGGTCCGTTCCCTGAGTCAGCGATGCTCCACCCGGTCGACGGCGTCGTACGCGACACCACGAAGTCCACCCGCGCCTGGCCGAAGCCGGTCACGGG
Source organism: Nocardioides sp. NBC_00850 (assembly GCF_045207335.1). Taxonomy (NCBI): domain Bacteria; kingdom Bacillati; phylum Actinomycetota; class Actinomycetes; order Propionibacteriales; family Nocardioidaceae; genus Nocardioides; species Nocardioides sp. NBC_00850. The sequence goes on along the minus strand of NZ_CP108845.1, from coordinate 1,462,017 downwards.
CGTGTACTTCTCGGGTGACTACTCGGTCTTCTGCGTCGGAAGTGTCGACCAGAACCCATACCGAGTCATCGGCATGGGCCCGTCCTCCCAGATCACCGTACGCCGCGACTCCGGCGTTGTCCGGGTCGAGGGCGAGGCGAACCGGATCGGCAAGTACCGCCTCACCGTACGCCTGTGGACTCCGGCCGGCTTCCAGGAGAAGTCGACGGTAGTCAACGTGGGCGTTGACACGAACATCGGCGAGTTCCGGCACCGCTTCACCGGCTTCAAGCGGACCAACAAGTTCACCAAGGCCGTACTGATCGCAAAGAACATCCGAAGCGGCAAGACCACCACGGTCACGGTGCGACGCACATTCTGATCTTTTGATACTGCTCGTGGCCCCGTCGATCCGGCGGGGCCACGATGTCTAAGGAGGCTCAGACGCGGCGAGCGAGAGCCGCGGGCAGGAACGCATGAAAGCCGAGAGTGTCTTGCGTCCAGAGATGCCCGTTGGCCTTGGCAAGTGCCGCAGGGTCGAACAAGCAGCTAGCGCACGCGATCAGGAAGACCCCGGCGATGAGGCCCCAGATCGGGAGCCATTCCACGATGACGCTCCGCTCCCGCGATACGGACACTCGCACGTGCCCCCAGGATGCCCCCGATACGCTTGACCAGGCGCATCGTTGCCATGAAGAACCAGCACCAAGCCCGGTCCACGTAAGCGCAAGCAAGTGGGTATGGGGTCGGGTACCTTGATTCCCAAGGTTGATGACGCGAGTTCGAATCTCGTCGTCCGCTCCAACGATCTGGGCCGTGCCGTGTGGCACGGTCCGTTTCCGTTCACTTGCACGATCCAAGTGACGCAGCACACGATCGCGGGTGTTTGCGGCTTGCGTCCATTAAGATTGGGTTTCTGTTTTCCAATCATTGTGTGAACGACACGTAAAGGATCACTCGACATGCCCGCGGGCTCGAGCAGCCGATTCACCGACGGACGAGTCCCCGACCACGGCATCGGAGATCTCTTCACCTACGAGGCGCGCCTGCAGGCTCGACTCGACGTCGAAGCGGCCCTCGCCGGCGCCGAAGCGGCTGTGAAGGTGATCCCCGCGGAGGCCGGCGAGGCGATCGCCGAGGCCGCCGATCTGGACAAGCTCGACCTGGACCGGATCGAGAAGGCCACCGCTGAGCACAGCCACCCGCTGACGCCGCTGGTCGAGGAGCTCTGCCGGGTCGTCGGCGCGAAGCACGGTGGCTGGGTCCACTGGGGCGCCACCACGCAGAACATCACCCAGACCGCCGACCTGATCCTGCTGCGCCAGGCACACGACAAGATCCTCGACCTGCTCGGCGACCTGCTGCGCTCGCTGTCGAAGGTCGCCGAGGCCGGCGCCGAGGTGCCGATGCCGGGCCGCACACACTCCCAGCACGCGGTCCCGATCACCTTCGGCTTCAAGGTCGCCATCTGGATCGACGAGATCGCCGCCCACGTCGACCGGCTCCGCTCGGTCGAGGACCGCGTCTTCCGGCTGCTCATGGGCGGCGCTGCCGGCACCATGGCCTCCTTCGGCTCCCACGCCCGCGCCATCGAGACCGAGACGGCCTCCCGGCTCGACATGGGCTCGATGCCGGTCCCCTCGCGTGCGATCAACGACGGCATGGTCGAGTGGGTCTCGATCCTGGGGATGCTCGGTGGCACCGCCGGCAAGATCGGCAAGGACGTCTACTCGATGATGCAGCCCGAGTTCGGGGAGGCCTTCGAGCCGATCCCCGAGGGCACCATCGGCTCCTCGACGATGCCCCACAAGCGCAACCCGCAGCTCACCCTCGACGTCATCACCGCCGCCACCCAGCTGCGCGGGCTCGTCGCCCCTGCGATGGAGTCGATGCTCCACGACCACGAGGCCAACGGCGCGATGACCGGCATTCTCGAGGACGCGGTCGCGCAGGCCTCTCGCCTGGCCGGTGACGTACTCGCCAGGCTCGTGGTCATCTTCACCGGCCTGACCTTCGACGAGGACCGGATGCGCGCCAACCTGGCTCTCTCCGGCGGCCTGATCGGCTCCGAGTCGCTGATGCTCGAGCTCGGCGAGCGCATCGGTCGCCAGGTCGCCCACGACGTCGTCTTCGAGCTCGCCCAGCGCTCCGCGGTCGACGACATCGACTTCGCCTCGCTCCTCGCCGATTCGCCCGCGGTCTCCGAACACTTCACCCGCAGCGAGATCGCCGACCTGCTCGACCCGTGCCGCCACCTCGGCGAGTCCGCAAACATCGCCCGCGCCATGGCCGAGCACGCCCGCCGGGTGGCCGACACCATCCAGATTCCCGCCGTCTGAGGCTGGCGTTCCACGGACGTCGATAGGCTGCGTACGTGTCTTTCGAAGGTTTTCCCGTTGCGGCGCTCGACTTCTATGACGACCTCGAGGTCGACAACACCAAGTCGTTCTGGGAAGCCCACAAGCACATCTACAAGGAGTCGGTCCACGCGCCGATGAAGGCGCTCACCGACGAGCTCGCCGAGGAGTTCGGCAGCGCCAAGATCTTCCGGCCCTACCGCGACGTACGTTTCTCGAAGGACAAGCTCCCCTACAAGACCCACCAGGGAGCCTTCGTGGCCGTGGCGCCGCAGACCGGCTACTACGTCGAGGTCTCGCCCCGCGGCATCCGCACCGGTGGCGGCTGCTACTGGTTCGAGCCGCCCCGGCTGGCGGCCTTCCGCGGCGCCATCGTCCACGAACACTACGGCGCTGACCTGGAGAAACGCCTCGCGGTCGCGGAGAAGAAGGGCTACGAGGTCACCGGTGACCGCCTCAAGACCGCCCCGCGCGGCTTCGACAAGGACCACCCCAAGATCGAGCTCCTCCGCCACAAGTCGATCCACCTCGGCCGCACCATCGGCTTCGAGCCGATCATCCACACCCCCGACCTCGTCGGTGAGGTGAAGAAGGACTGGCGGGCCGTACGTCCCCTGGTCGAGTGGATCGCCGAGCACGCGGTGGCCTGAGGGCTGGGCACATTCCCGCCATGGCGCCGTTGTGCGACCAGGAAAGCTCTATCCGGTGCGCATTTTCCCGCCATGGCGGGAAAGTGCCGCGACCGATCAGGGCTTGGTGAAGCTCGCCATGGTGCGCTCGGGCTCCCAGAAGGCCTTCATGGAGGCGATGCGGCCCTCGTCGTTGACGGTGTAGACCATGATCAGCTCGGTGGTGGTGTAGCTGCCGTCGGGGAACGACGTCTTGATCTTGCCGATGTTGGCGCAGGTGTTGCCGGCGGGGTTGGCGAAGGAGTCGTTGATCTGGAACTCGAACTTGTGGACCGAGGCGATGGCCTTCTCCCAGAAGGCCTTGAGGCCCTCGTGGCCGTGGTGGCCCTTGCCCTCGGGGTCGAACATCGACGGCCCGACAGGGTCCTCGAGCACGCAGTCCTCGGCGTAGATCGTCAGCCACTCGTCGAGGTCACCCTTGGCGACGGCGGCATAGGAGCGCTGCCCGGCCGTACGTGCGGGGTGTTCGTCGTCGGGGGCGTTCCAGGTGATGGCGTCGGAGGAGATCATGCGGCAGATCGTACGCCGAAACTGGAACGTGTTCTACCTGATCGCCGAGCCCCGCCCGGATAGGGTCACCGGGTGACCGTCTCGGAGACCGCTCGCGGGACCGCGACACCGGGACGGGACTTCGACCGGCTCTGGCTGGCGACGGCGACGAGCCAGGCCGGGTCGACCATCGCATACGGCGCCCTGCCGCTGGTCGCGGTGCTGCTGCTCGGCTCCTCCACGTTCCAGGTGTCGCTGCTGGCGGCGCTGTCCGGGTTCGCGGCCGCGGCGGCGGGAGTCCGGCTCGGGCCGTGGATCGAGTACCGGTTCAAGCGACCGACGATGATCGGCGCCGATCTGATCCGGTTCGCGGCGATGCTCAGCATTCCCGCCGCAGGCGTCTTCGACGTGCTCACCTACGCCCATCTGTGCGTCGTCGGCGTCCTCGCCGCGACCTGCGAGCTCGCCTTCACCGCGGCCTCCGGCGCACACCTGAAGGCGCTGGTCACCCCCGAGGCCAGGCTGGCCGCGACCAGCCGGCTGGAGACGACGTTCTGGACCACCTTCACCACCGGCCCGCCGGTCGGCGGCGCGCTCGTCTCGGCGTTCGGGCCGACACTGACCGTGCTCGTCGATGCGGTGACGTACCTGCTCTCCGCGCTCGGCATCCGCTCGATCCGTACGCCGGAACCGCAACCACCGACGAGGAAGCCGCAGCACTGGGTGGCCGAGGTGACCGCCGGCTGGCGCTACATCCTCGCCCGTCGTGACCTGCGCGCGCTCTTCCTGAACGCGGCCCTCTTCGGCTCGTGCGTGATCGCGACCAGCCCGCTGCAGACCGTGCTGACGCTGCGGGTTCTCGGTATGGAGCCGTGGATGTACGGCGTCGCCATGGGTCTGCCCTGCCTCGGCGGCATCCTCGGCGCCGTGTGCGCACCTCGCCTCACGAACCGGCTCGGCGAGCGGGCGGTGCTGCTCGGGTCCGGGGTCGCGCGGACCCTCTGGACCATCCCGATCGCCTTCACCCCGAGCGGCCCGGTCGGCTTCGCGTGGTTCACCGCGGCCAACTTCGGGCTGATCCTCTGCGCCGGCGTCTTCAACCCGACCTTCGCCACCTACCGGATGCGCGAGACCGCCGACGATCACATGGCGCGGGTGCAGGCGGCGTGGTCGATCACCATGAAGGTCGCCCAGCCCGTCGGCGTCCTGGCGGCGGGCGCACTGGCCGCGGCAACGAGCCCTCGGACCGCGATCGCGGTGGCCGGAGGCGTACTTCTGCTCTCCTCCGGGCTGCTTCCCTGGCGCACCGCTGTGACGAAGAACCCTACCTGTGAGTAGCCCCGGGCTTGCCACCCCTGGAGGGCAAGCCTATTCTTAATGTTACCCGCCAGTAGTGCGTGCCGACCGGCGCTCCCGCAACTGGTAAATCCGACAAAGGTTATGAAGGTGGATCAGTGAGCCACTACAAGAGCAATCTCCGCGACATCGAGTTCAACCTGTTCGAGGTCTTCGGCACCGACAAGGTCCTCGGCACCGGTCCCTTCGCGGACCTGGACGTCGACACCGCGAAGGAGATCCTCGCCGAGGTCGAGCGTCTCTCGCGCGAGGATCTCGCCGAGTCGTTCGTCGAGGCCGACCGCAACCCGCCGGTCTTCGACCCCAAGACCAACACCGCGCCGGTCCCGGCCGCGTTCAAGAAGTCGTACGACGCGTGGATGGAGTCGGGCTTCTGGAGCCTGCACACTCCCGAGGAGATCGGCGGCCAGGTGGCCCCGAACTCGCTCGTGTGGGCGACCGCCGAGATGCTGCTCGGGGCCAACCCGGCGATCTGGATGTACGCCGCGGGCCCGTTCTTCTCGAAGGTCGTCTTCGAGAACGGCAACGAGCGCGACAAGCGCATCGCCAAGTTCATGGTCGAGAAGCTGTGGGGCTCCACCATGGTGCTGACCGAGCCCGACGCGGGCTCCGACGTCGGCGCCGGCAAGACCTTCGCCACGCCCAACGAGGACGGCTCCTGGAACATCACCGGCGTCAAGCGCTTCATCACCAGCGCCGAGTCGGACCTGCAGGAGAACATCATGCACCTCGTCCTCGCCCGCCCGAAGGGCGTCGAGGGCGTCGGCGGCCCGGGCACGAAGGGTCTCTCCCTCTTCCTCGTGCCGAAGTACCACTTCGACCACGAGACCGGTGAGCTCACCGGCGAGCGCAACGGTGCGTACGTCACCAACGTCGAGCACAAGATGGGCATCAAGGTGTCCAACACCTGCGAGCTCACCTTCGGCGACCCGCAGGTCGGCGGCGGCGAGGCCGCCAAGGGCTGGCTGCTCGGCGAGGTGCACGACGGCATCCGCCAGATGTTCGACGTCATCGAGAACGCTCGGATGATGGTCGGCACCAAGGCGATCGCGACCCTCTCGACCGGCTACCTCAACGCTCTCGAGTACGCCAAGACCCGCGTCCAGGGCGCCGACCTCGTCGCCGCCGGCAAGACGGACCCGCGCGTCACGATCACCCACCACCCCGACGTACGCCGCTCGCTGCTGGTGCAGAAGTCGTTCGCCGAGGGCATGCGCGCGCTGGTCTACTACACGACCTCGTGGCAGGAGAAGGTCGTCCTCACCGAGGACGGCTCCGACGAGAACAAGCTGGCCGCCGCGGTCAACGACCTGCTGCTGCCGATCGTCAAGGGCTACGGCTCCGAGCGCGCCTGGGTGCTGCTCGGCACCGAGTCGCTGCAGACCTTCGGTGGGTCGGGCTTCCTGCAGGAGTACCCGATCGAGCAGTACGTCCGCGACGCCAAGATCGACTCGATCTACGAGGGCACCACCGCGATCCAGGGCCAGGACTTCTTCTTCCGCAAGATCGTGAAGAACCAGGGCGCCGCGCTCGGCCAGATCGCCGGCGAGATCCAGGCCTTCCTCGACGCCGAGGGCTCCGCCGAGCTCAAGGAGTCGCGTGCCCTGCTCGGGACCGCTCTCGAGGACGTCAACGCGATCGTCGGGCACATGTTCAACGACCTGATGGCCTCCCAGGAGGAGATCACCAACATCTACAAGGTCGCCCAGAACACCTCGCGCCTGCTGCTCGCCGTCGGCGACGTCGTGGTCGCGTGGCTGCTGCTCCGCCAGGCCGAGATCGCCCTCGCCGCCCTCGCCGGTGACGCCGGCAAGGACACGGACTTCTACACCGGCAAGGTCGCCGCCGCGAAGTTCTTCGCCTCCTACAACCTGCCCAAGCTGACCGCTGAGCGGGCGATCGCCGAGGCGATCGACAACTCGATCATGGATCTGCCCGAGTCCGCTTTCTGACTCTGATCCGCTCGTACGCTGCGGCCCGCCCGGTTCTCCGGGCGGGCCGCGGTGCGTCCGGCGGAATTCCTCGGGCACGCTCCGTGGTTGAGAAGTCACGTGACCTCTGTGACCGAGCCCCGGATCCGTACGAACTCCGCGCATCACACTCGCGGGTTCTGGTCGGTGGCGTTCCTGTTCGCGGTGACGATGGGCTTCGCGGCCGCGCCGGCGCCCCTCTACGTCTTCTACGTCGACGAGCAGGGCTGGAGCTCGTTCGTGATCACGGTGGTGTTCGCGACGTACGGCGCGGGGGTGGCGATCTCGCTCTTCCTCGCCGGCCACCTCTCGGACCGGTTCGGGCGGCGGCGGGTGGTGGCGCCGGCGGTGCTGCTCAACGTGCTCTCCGCGTTGATCTTCCTCTCGACCCATGAGCTGGGCTGGCTGCTGCTGGCGCGGCTGCTGTCCGGACTGGGCGTCGGAATGCTGACCGCGACCGCGACGGCCCATCTCGCCGAGCTGCACCGGCGCAGCCGGCCGGAGGCTCCGGCGACCCGGGCCGAGGTGGTCGCGACCGCGGCCAACATCGGCGGATTGGGGCTGGGCCCGCTGGTCGCGGGCGCGCTGGCCGAGTGGGCGCCGCGACCGCTCTACACGCCGTACGCGGTCTTCGCGTTCCTCATGGTGCTCGGGCTGCTCGCGGTCGTGGCCGCGCCGGAGACGGTCGACACCGACCAGCCGGGGTGGACCTACCGGCCGCAGCGGGTGCGGGTGCCGGCCGACGCGCGCGGCGCCTACTTCGCCGCCGGAATGGCGAGCTTCGTGGCGTTCGCGATGTTCGGCTTCTTCACCTCGCTGGTGCCGTCGTTCCTCGCCGAGGATCTGGGCATGTACTCGCATGCCGTCGCGGGCGCGGTCGGGTTCTCCATCTTCGGAGCTGCGGCGCTCTTCCAGGTGCTGGCCGGGCGCTGGCCGCGCCGGAGGCTGTACGTCGTCGGGCTGGTCGCGCTGACCGCCGGGCTGCTCCTGGTCGTCGGCGCCCTGCTGTCCGGCACGTTCTGGGTGCTGGTCGTCGGGGCCGTCGTCACCGGGGCGGGGTCGGGGATGTCGTTCAAGGCGGCGGTCGCCACCGTGATCTCGGTGGCGCCGGCGAACAGCCGTGGCGAGGCGCTGGCCGGGCTCTTTCTGATGGCCTATCTCGGGATCACGGTGCCGGTGGTGCTGCTGGGGATCCTGGTGCAGTTCGTCGCGACCGAGCCGGCGATGCTCGCCTTCGGCGCGCTGCTGCTGGTGCTGCTAGGGGTCGCGGCTCGTGGGGTGGCGGGGGCGCGGCGTACGGCCTGACCTGCGACAGGCCGTGATGCGGGGGACGGTATGGGGGCCTGAACCGGCTGGGTAGCGTGTCGCGCCAGCCCCCAACCTCTGGAGTTCTGCCATGACCATCGGCCTAGGGATCATCCTGCTGGTCCTCGGACTCATCCTGCTCACCAGCGCCGTGGATCTGCCCGACGAGGTCGCCAACGCGATCGCCAGCGAGCCGCTGGGCTGGATCTTCGTGATCGCCGGCGGCCTCGCGATCGTGATCGGCGTGCTGCTGTCGGTGAACCGGTCCCAGCACACCACCGCCGTCGAGCACCGCCAGTACGAGCCCGGCCCTTACGGCGGCCCTCAGGGTCCCTACCCTCCCGGCCCTCCGTCGCAGCCGCAGGGGAACTACCCGCCGGCCGGGCAGCCCATGCAGGGCGCCCCGCACGCTCAGCACTTCGGCGCCGGTCACCCCGGCGGCCGCGCCTGACCCGTTCAGCGACGGCGCGTCGGGCGTAGCTGGTCGCGGGCGGCGCGGCGTACGGCTTCGCTCAGGTCGTCGAGTGCGATCGAGTCGAGGCGCCAGCGCTGCCAGAAGAGCTGGATGTCGATCGGCTTCGCGCCCGGGAGCGGGACCGTCGCGCCTGACTCGAGGTCGGCCTCTGCCTGGGCGTCGAGGAGCATCCCCCAGCCGAGGCCGCGCCTGATGGCCTCGTGGAAGTCGTGGCTGCTCGGGACCCGGTGGACGACCGGTGGCCGGGTCGCGCCGTGCGCCGCCAGCACCTCGTCCTGGAGATGGTCCTTCTCGTTGAAGACGATCATCGGGATCGCGCCCCAGTCGATGCCTCTGCCCTTTCGGTGCCGCTCGATGAGCGCCGGGGCGGCGCCCGGGGTGTAGCGGAGCCGGCCGAGCGGCTCGACCGTGCAGCCCTGGACCGGCTTCGGCTCGCTGGTGACCGCGGCGAGGACCTCGCCGCGGCGCAGCGCGTCGGCCGAGTAGCCCTGGTCCTCCACGGTGATCCGCAGCGCCGTCCGATCCCAGGTCGCCACCTCGTCGAGCACCGGACGGAACCAGGTCGCGAGGGTGTCCGCGTTGACCACGACCGAGAGGTCGACGACGGTGTCGTCGCTGCTGTCGCCGGAGCTCAGGGTCGCGGCGGCCTCGTCCAGCAGCAGGCGGAGCTGTCGGCCGTGCCTGATCAGGGGCTCACCGGCCTCGGTGGGGGTGCAGGGAGTCGTACGCCGCACCAGCACCTGCCCGGCCGCGCGCTCGAGCGCCCGGATCCGCTGGCTGACGGCGCTCGGGGTGATGTGGAGGCGTCTCGCCGCGGCGTCGAAGGTGCCTTCCTCGGCGATCACGACGAGGGTCTCGAGCTGGGTCGGGTCGAGGGCGGGCATGCCTTAAGTGTGGCTCATCTTCGGTTAGATTCTTTCGCTGGTCTGTAGACGCGGCACGGCTTAGCGTCGCTGATGTGATCAACGCCAGCCTCGCCGGGCTCCTCACCGGGCTCAGCCTCATCATCGCCATCGGGTCCCAGAACGCGTACGTCCTGCGGCAGGGCATCCTGCGCTCGCACGTGTTCGCCGTGGTCGCCGTGTGTGCGGTCTCCGACCTCCTGCTCATCTGTGCCGGGGTCGCCGGCATGGGGGCGGTCGTCGAGAGCGCCGGGTGGGCGGTGGAGGTGCTGCGCTGGTTCGGGGTGGTGTTCCTCGGCTGGTACGGCATCGGGTCGTTCCGGCGGGCGCTGCGGCCCTCGGGGCTGGATGCCGCCGACGCGCCCCGCGACACACTCCCCCGCGTGATCGCCAAGGCGGCCGCCTTCACCTGGCTCAACCCGCATGTCTACATCGACACGCTTGTGCTCCACGGGTCGATCGCGGCGACCTACGGCTCGGCGCGATGGGGGTTCGCCGTCGGCGGCTGCCTGGCCAGCATCATCTGGTTCGCCGGTCTCGGGTACGGCGCTCGGCTCCTCGCGCCGCTGCTCGCCAGCCGACGTGCCTGGCAGGTGCTCGACAGTCTCATCGGGTGCATGATGCTCGCGATCGCGGGCGGGCTCGCGCTGGGCGGACTGGGCTGACCGGGCGGGCCGACTTTCAAATCCGGCCAATGTGTTGACCAGCCGCCTAGTGTGGCCGCATGCCGTGGACGACCTCCGATATTCCTGACCTGACCGGCAAGAACGCCGTGGTGACCGGACCGACGCTGGGCGGGATCGGCTACTTCGTCGCGCGCGGCCTCGCCGCTGCGGGGGCACGGGTGATCCTAGCGGGGCGGTCCTGGGAGAAGCTCGACGCGGCCGCGGAGGCATTGACCGAGGAGGTTCCGGGCGCCAGCCTCGACCGGGTCGCGCTCGATCTCTCCTCGCTCCAGGCGGTGCGGGCAGGGGCCGAGGCGATCGCGGCGGCGACCTTCGACGGCGGCGGGCCGCTGCACCTGCTGGTCAACAACGCGGGCGTGATGGCGACGCCGCAGTCGCGGACCGTGGACGACCTCGACCTGCAGATGGCGACCAACCACTTCGGGCCGTTCCTGCTGACCGGCCTGCTGCTCGAGCCGCTGGCCGAGAGCGGCGAGGGGCGGATCGTGACCATGGCGAGCGTGGCGCACAAGGTGGCGCGCAAGGCGCCGCTCGGGTTCCCGACGGTGCAGGTCGGGCGCTATTCGCCGTGGGGCGTCTACTCCCAGTCGAAGCTCGCCAACCTGCTCTTCACCTTCGAGCTCCAGCGGCGCCTGGAGAAGGCGAGGCTTCCGGTCGGTGCCTACGCCGCTCACCCGGGGCTCGCCTCGACCCGTCTGATGGCCAACGGTGCTTCCCGGACCATGATCGCGCCGATCGCGAGCATCGGCGAGGCCGCCGTCCGGGCCATGGCGCAGACCCCGGAGGCCGGCGCCTGGCCGGCCCTGATGGCGGCGACCTTGCCGGGGCTGGAGCCCGGGACGTACGTCGGGCCGAGCGACGCCTTCGAGGGTCGCGGTGTGCCGAAGCCGGTCAACGCCTCGCGCCTCGCACGCGATCCCGAGGCGGCGCGGGCGCTGTGGGAGCTCTCCGAGCAGACCACCGGCATCGCCTATCCCTGACCGGGCCCAGACCAAAGTCTGAGCCCGGTCGCTACCTCTGGCCGATGCCTCGACGGCGCCCCGGATCCTAGATTCATAAGGGTGAGCAAGAAGGTCCAGATCTGGTCGCGGACGATCTCCGGGCGCGCCCACCATCTCGAGGTGACCGGGGAGATCATCCGTACGTTCGTGTGGACCGTCGACGGCGAGGAGGTCCTCACCCGGAAGACCTCCGACGACCGGGCCCGGCTGGAGAGCAAGGCGCACGGGAGCCTGCTCGTGATCCACTCCGGGCTCGGCACACCGCGTCGCGCGACCTACTTCGCGCCCGGTGAGGACCTGGCCGGGATGGCCGGCATCGGCGGCGTCGACCTCACCCCGGAGCCTGGGTCGCGGGCCGCTGCGTACGAACAGCGGGTGATCGACCACCCCAAACGCTATGCGCTCATCGAGACCCTCGGCGGTGCCGCGGGCGTGGTCGGCGGCATCGTCGCCGCGATGGTCGTCGCATGGATCCTCGCCCGGGTCTCGCTCCCAGACATCGACCTCCCGCTCCCGAACCTGCCGGATCTCCCCGACCTGCCGCTCCCCGACCTACCCAGCATCCCGTGGCCGTCGATCCCGTGGCCGGACCTGCCGAACGTACAGGTCCCCGAGTGGGTCAAATGGGTCGCCAACCACCTGAAGTACGTCTGGCCCATCGTCCTCGCCTTCGTCCTAGCCCAGGGCGAGATCAAGCGCCGCCGCAAGCAAGCAGCGGCCGAAACTGCAGAAATGGGCGACGAAACTCGACTTTCGTCACCCACGACTACAGATTCGACCGCCACAACTGAGGACTCGGCCACCAAAGGTGCGGACTCGGCTGAACCGGGTCAGCGGCGGGGCTTGTAGGTCGGCTTCTCGCGCTTGAAGGCGGCCTCGCGGGCGATCTTGGTGTTCTCGCCGAAGAGGAGGCGGAGCTGCTCGATGCGCTCGCGGGAGAAGGTGCGCTTGATCGGGGCGTACCAGGTGTCGTTGAAGAGGCGCTTGGCGGCGGCGAGCTGGTCGGGGGAACGCTCGGAGAGCTTGCGGGCGAAGGCGGTCGCGGTGGCCACCGGGTCGGCGGAGAGCTCGGTGACCAGGCCCAGCTCGTAGGCACGCTCGCCGGAGAACTGCTCGGCAGTCATGGTGAGCTTCTTGGCGGTGTCGATGCCGACGACCTCGGAGAGCGACCGGATGCCGGTCATGTCGGGGATGATGCCCCACTTGCCCTCGAGGATCGACCACTGCGAGTCGGGCTCGGCGATGCGGAAGTCGGCGCCGAGCGCGATCTGTACGCCACCGCCGAGGCAGTGACCGTGGACGGCCGCGATCACCGGTACCGGCAGCCGGCGCCAGGCCCACACCGACTCCTGGAAGAGGTTGGTCCCGCGGAAGGGCCGGGGCAGGAAGGCGCCGACGATCTTCTTCGGGTCACGCAGGACCGAGGCGAAGTCGAGACCGGCGGTGAACGCGTCCCCCTCACCGGCGATGACCACGGCGCGCAGGTCGTGGTTCTTGCCGAGCACCTTGGCGGTGTCGACCAGCTCCTGGAGCAGCTCGAGGGTCAGCGCGTTGAGCTTGTCCGGGCGGTTGAGACGCACCTGGGCGATGCCGTCGTTGATTTCGGTGGTGACGAGGGGCATGGGGAGAACATTACGGGGCAGTAGGCATGATGGGGCACATGGCTGACCCACGCGCTGGAACGCTCGCTACGCCCGCCGACCTGGTCGACGTACCTCACCTGGTCGCCTCCTACTACAACCTGCAGCCGGACCCGGACGATCCAGCCCAGCAGGTCGTCTTCGGCACCTCGGGCCATCGCGGGTCCTCGCTCAGGTCAGCGTTCAACGAGACGCACATCCTGGCCACGACCCAGGCGATCGTCGACTACCGGACCTCGCAGGGAATCGATGGGCCGCTGTTCATCGGACGCGACACCCACGGCCTCTCCGAGCCCGCGTGGGCGAGCGCGCTGGAGGTGCTGGTCGCCAATGACGTACGCGTCCTGGTGGACGACCGCGACGGCTACACGCCGACGCCGGCGATCTCGCACGCGATCCTCCGGGCCAACGCCGGGCGGCTGTCGGGCGCCGGCCTCGCCGACGGGATCGTCGTGACGCCGTCCCACAACCCGCCCTCCGACGGCGGCTTCAAGTACAACCCGCCCCACGGCGGTCCCGCGGACTCCGACGCCACCAAGGTCATCGCCGCCCGTGCCAACGAGCTGATCCGCGCCGGGCTCTCCGGCGTCAAGCGGGTGCCGTTCGCTGCCGCGCGGCGGAAGGCCGAGGCGTACGACTTCCTGGGCTCCTACGTCGACGACCTGCCCAACGTGGTCGACCTGGCCGCAATCCGCGATGCCGGGGTGCGGATCGCCGCCGACCCCCTGGGTGGGGCCTCGGTCGCCTACTGGGGCGAGATCGCCGAGCGCCACAAGATCGACCTCAACGTGGTCAACGAGCTGGTCGACCCGACCTGGCGGTTCATGCCGCTGGACTGGGACGGCAAGATCCGGATGGACTGCTCCTCCCCCAGCGCGATGGCCGAGCTGGTGCGCTTCGTGGAGAGCACCCCGGAGTTCGACATCGCCACCGGCAACGACGCCGACTCCGACCGGCACGGGATCGTCACCCGCGACGCCGGGCTGATGAACCCCAACCACTTCCTCGCGGTCGCGATCGACCACCTCTTCGGCGGCGCGCGTCCCCACTGGCCGGCGACCGCGCGCATCGGCAAGACGCTGGTCTCGTCATCGATGATCGACCGGGTCGCGGGTGCGCTCGACAAGCCGCTGGTCGAGGTGCCGGTCGGGTTCAAGTGGTTCGTGCCGGGGCTGATCGACGGCTCGTTCGGCTTCGGCGGCGAGGAGTCGGCGGGCGCCTCGTTCCTGCGCTTCGACGGCACCGTGTGGACCACCGACAAGGACGGCATCATCCTCGCCCTGCTCGCCTCCGAGATCCTGGCGCGCACCGGGAAGACGCCGTCGCAGCGTTACGCGGAGCTGGTCGCCCAACTCAATCCAGGGCAGCACGGCGAGCCGGCGTACGCCCGGATCGACGCCCCCGCCTCTCGCGAGGAGAAGGCGAAGCTCGCCGGGCTCTCCCCCGAGGCGGTGACCGCGACGACCCTGGCCGGTGAGGAGATCACCGCCAAGCTCACCGAGGCGCCCGGCAACGGCGCGGCCATCGGCGGCCTGAAGGTGACCACCGAGTCGGCCTGGTTCGCGGCCCGGCCGTCGGGGACCGAGGACGTCTACAAGATCTACGCCGAGTCGTTCCGAGGGCCTGACCACCTGGCGAAGGTCCAGGAGGAGGCCAAGGCGGTCGTCTCCGCCGCCCTGGCCTGACCTCCCGTTCGCCCCAGCCCCGAGATCAGCGCATCCAGAACGGGTGCTCGGCGTCCTCCCGCACCGTCACGTTGACCCGGTTGAAGAGGTTGTGGGTGGCGATGCAGAGGACCAGGGCAGCGGTCTGCTTCTCGTCGTAGTGCTTGGTGACCTCACGCCAGAGCTCGTCCGGCACGGCGTCCTCGGAGTCGGCGAGGCGGGTGACGGCGTCAGCCAGGGCGAGGGCCGCCTTCTCGGCCTCGTCGAAGAAGGGCGACTCACGGAAGGCGGCCAGGCCGACGACCTTCTCGATCGGCAGGCCGACCTCGGCGAGACGTACGGCATGGCCCTGGAGGCAGGCGGCGCAGCCGTTGAGCTGGCTCACCCGGATGGCGACGAGCTCGGTCGTGGTCTCGGGCAGGCCACCCTCGGCCACGGCAGCCAGGAGGTTGCCGATGCCCTTGAATGCCTGCGGGATGACTTCTGCGGGGTTCTTCATTCGGTTGCTCATGCCATCCCTGACCCGCCCCGGCACACCGATGTGACAGACCGGTGAAAGAAAAATTTCTTTCACCGAAGCGGTCACATCTGGTCTGCTTCGCGGGTCGGGTCCATAAGGGCCTGGACTGTACGGGCCGACGATCGAGAGGACCGACGATGCAGCAGGAGTGGCTGGCCGAGCGTTTCGAGGAGGAGCGGCGGCACCTGTTCGGGGTGGCCTACCGGATGCTCGGATCGACTTCCGAGGCCGAGGATGCCGTCCAGGACGCCTGGCTCCGGCTGAGCCGGAGCGACGCCGACGAGATCGACAACATCGGTGGCTGGCTGACGACCGTGGTGGCACGCGTCTCGCTCAACATGCTCCGCTCGCGCAAGACCCGCGGCGAGCTGCCTCTCGAAGATCGACTGCCGGAACCCACGATCGTCCTCGACGACGGCACCACCCAGGATCCGGCCGAGCGCGCGATGCTCGCCGACTCGGTCAGCGTCGCTCTCCTCGTCGTGCTCGACCAGCTCTCCCCCGACGAGCGGCTGGCCTTCGTACTCCATGATCTCTTCGCCGTGCCCTTCGACGAGATCGCGACGATGCTCGACCGCTCGTCCGACTCGACCCGCCAGCTCGCGAGCCGCGCGCGGCGACGAGTCCGAGGACGTACGCCCGAGAACGACGTCGCCGCGCAGCGCGAGGTCGTCGACGCCTTCTTCGCCGCCGCCCAGGACGGCGACCTGGACCGGCTGATCGGTGCGCTCCACCCCGACGTCGTCCTGCACGCCGATCTCGGCTCCGGGATCACCACCTACCGCGGCGCGGCGAAGGTGGCGGGCAACGCCGTCATGTACGCCCACGCCGACCGCGTCACCCACTCCGCCCTCGTCAACGGCTCCGCCGGCGTCGCGATCACCTTCCACGGGAAGCTCTACAGCGTCATGGCGTTCACCGTGGTCGACGGGCGGATCACCGAGATCGAGGCGTACGCCGCCCCCGCCCAGGTCGCGAAGCTCGCCGCGAGCCTGGGGCTGGAGTCAGCGCACGACCAGGCCTAGGCGGCCTGGCGGCGGGGTCGGCCGCGGCCACGCTTGTGGGTGACCACCTGGCCGCGTTCGACGATCTCGCCGCCCCAGACGCCCCAGGGTTCGGAGCGGGCCAGAGCACCGGAGAGACACTCACGCATCACCGGGCAGTCGAGGCAGCGATCTTTGGCCACCTCGAGGGCGGCGGGGGACTCTGAGAACCACAACGCAGAGTCGTCTCCGTGGCACGGAAGGCCGGCGGCGTACAAAGGCGGGATGATCTCCAAGGGCACCCCTCGAGAATCTGCGCCTGAGGTAGGCCCGCACATCGGGAAACTACCTTAGATCTCCCCTGAGGAGCTTCCACTGAGAATCTCCCGAGGGCGAATCGTTTCGGACTCGTGTTTCGCGTTTGCACCCTTCTTCATCGCAAATCTCTCTACGATGCGAAATCGCCGCGACTCGACGCGGCGGAACCCCGAGAGGAGCAACCCGTGAAGCTCGGAAAGCAAGGAATCAGCCTTGCGCTCGTCGCGGCAGGCCTGGTGGCCACACCGATCGCCGCCTTCGCCGCGGAACCGGATCCCAGCGGCATCGACCAACTGAAGGCCGCGGCCGATCAGACCGTCACGCTCAAGAAGGAGGGCGCCACCGGCCTGATCGGCTACGCGTCCACCAAGGGCGACCTGCTGCCCGGCGTCGCCGCTGACAGCAAGTCGGAGGCGGCCGCGAAGGCACGCGAATATCTCGACAAGTACGCCCCGGTCTTCGGTGCCGAGGCCGGCCAGCTCGACCAGTCGAAGGTCAGCACCACCCCGGCCGGCTGGACGGTCGAGTTCGAGCAGGCCTACAAGGACGTGCCGGTCTTCGGCGGCGTCCTGAAGGCCCACGTCGACAAGGCCGGCGACCTGACCTCGGTCAACGGTTTCGCCGCCCCGAACCTCGATCTCAGCACCACCCCGAAGTGGTCCAAGGAGAAGGCCAGCGCCAAGGCGCTCGAGCTGGTGAAGTCCAAGCCGGCCGAGGCTCACACCGACAGCAAGGTCGACACCACCGGCGTCGAGGTCGTCAAGGCCGACCTCAACATCTACCGCATGGGCGCGGCCCAGGGCGTGAGCGGCAAGAGCCTGCTCGCCTGGGTCGTCGAGGTGTCCAACCGGTCCACCGTGCGCGAGACGGTCGTGCTCGACGCCGCCAGCGGCAAGCCGGTCAACCGCTACTCGATGATCCACTCGGCCAACGAGCGGGAGCTGATCGAGAAGCACAACACGCCCGACACCGGCGACGACGCGACCGTCTGGAACGAGAACGACGCCTTCCCGGGCACGCTCGACCAGGACCAGGCAAACGAGGTCGCCACCACCGGCGAGTCCTACTGGCTCTACAAGAACACCTTCGGCCGCGACTCCTACGACGGCGCCGGCGCGAAGATGGTCACGGTCAACAACGACCCGGCGATCTCGTGCCCGAACGCCAACTGGAACGGCGCGACCACCAACTACTGCTCCGGGGTCACCTCCGACGACGTGGTGGCGCACGAGTGGGGCCACGCCTACACCGAGTACACCTCCGGCCTGATCTACCAGTGGCAGCCGGGTGCGCTCAACGAGGCCTACTCCGACATGTGGGGCAACACGGTCGACTTCCTCAACGCCCGTGAGAACACCACCGACGACGTACGCCGCACCGACGGCCACTGCTCGTCGTCCACGCGCGGGGCGATCGAGCTGACGATCAACTCCCCCGCCGACGTCGCCGGCGCCTGCCCGGCAGCCGCGGCCAACTTCGGCCCGGTCTACCCGACCGCGGGCGTGACCTCCGACATCGTCGTGGGTCAGGACGACCCGGCAGACGGCAGCCCGACCAACGGCTGTGGAGCCTTCACCAACGCCGCCGACATCGCCGGCAAGTTCGTCTTCGTCGACCGCGGCGTCTGCGCCTTCACCCAGAAGGTCGCCAACGCGTCCGCGGCCGGCGCCGAGGGCATCGTGATCGGCTTCCTGGAAGGCCAGCCGATCGGCTCGATCTCCGGCAACGCCGACATCTACGGTGCGACCACCGACTTCGCCACCGGTCAGAAGATCAAGAACGCCACCGGCCCGGTCAACATCACCATCAAGGACGCCTCGGCCGACACCAAGGACGAGTCCGTACGCTGGCTGATGGGTGAGGACTCGACCGCCTTCGGCGGCGCGATCCGCGACATGTGGAACCCGACCTGCTACGGCGACCCGGGCAAGGTCTCCGACGAGGAGTACCACTGCGACGGTGCCACCGACTCCGGCGGCGTCCACACCAACTCCGGCGTCATCAACCATCACTACGCCCTGCTCGTGGACGGCGGCGCCTACAACGACGTCGACGTCGCGGGCATCGGCCTGGACAAGGCGGCCAACCTGATCTGGCACGCGCAGACCAACTACCTGACGCCGACCTCGGGGTTCCCCGAGTACGCCCAGGCAATGGTCTCCTCGTGCGCCGACCTGACCGGCGTGACCACGCTCAAGAAGCTCACCCTGGGCACCTCGACACCGCAGTCCGGCGGCGGCGAGACTCCGGGTGGCGCAGCCGAGGCTCCGGCTCTGGAGCCGATCACGGCCGCTGACTGTGCGGCGGTCGCGGCGGCCAACACGGCCACCGAGCTGACAGACGAGCCGGTCCAGTGCAACTTCGGCCCGATGCTCGACCCGAACACCCCCGCCCTGTGTGGCGAGGGCACCAACGAGGTCACCACCTACACCGAGGACTTCGAGGACGGTCTGACCGGTTGGACCCAGGACGCCGAGTCCCTGGTCCCCGGCAACGACTACCCCTGGGAGGCCGGTACCGGCGTCGAGGGCAACGAGACCGGTCTCGCCTGGGGCCCGGACCCCGTCGAGGGCCAGTGCGGTGACGCGACCGGTGACATCACCAGCCGCAACGGGCTGATCTCCCCGGAGATCACCGTTCCCGCGGGTATGACACCTCGCCTCACGTTCGACCACTCGGTGCGCACCGAGTCCGGCTGGGACGGCGGCAACGTCAAGGTGTCGGTCAACGGTGGCGACTTCGCGCTCGTCGACCAGGCTGCGTACCTGTTCAACGCACCGGGCGCGACGATGGACCCCGACAGCGGCTACCTCGCCAGCGAACCCGCCTGGACGGGCACCGACGGTGGCAAGTTCACCGGTCAGTGGGGCACGACGATCGTCGACCTCGATGCGATCGCCAACGCCGGTGACACCGTGCAGTTCCGCTTCGACCTCGGTCGCGACGGCTGCAACGGCGTCGAGGGCTGGGCCGTCGACAACATCTCGGTGAGCTACTGCACCGAGAAGGCGGTCCCGGAGATCTCCGCCACCTCGCCGAAGCGCGGCAAGGTCGAGATCACCGTCGACGGCGAGCGCGCCTCCGGCCAGATCGTGGTCAGCGAGAACGGCATCCGCGTCGGCCGCTTCACCCTCAAGAAGGAGGAGGCGACCTTCCGGGCGTTCCGAGGCACCCACACCTACAAGGTGGTCTACTCGGGTGACCGGAACAACGAGGCGATCACCGAGACGGTGACCGTCAGGGTCAAGTAGCCGTACACCTTCACAGGGCCCCGCCGGACAATCCAGTTCGGCGGGGCCCTCTGTGTCCCTACACTCACCCCATGCGCGGAACGATCCTGACCATGGGCGGTGGCGGCTTCTCCATGCCGGAGGTGCACGGACGGGACGTCTCACCCCTCGATGCGGAGCTGGACCGGCTGAGCGGGAACACGCGGCCGAAGGTCTGCTTCATCGGCACCGCGAGCGGGGACGCGGACAGCTACCACGACAAGTTCCTCGCCGCGTACGCCGGCCGTTCCGAGGCGAAGGTGCTGTCACTGTTCAACAAGGCGCCCGAGGGGCACGAGCTCCCGATCAACGACCTCGAGCAGCTGCTCGACCAGGACATCGTCTACGTCGGCGGCGGGTCCACCGCCAACCTGCTCGCGGTGTGGCGGCTGCACGGGCTGCCCGCGCTGCTGGAGAAGGCGGCCGCCGGCGGGACGATCCTGGCCGGGATCTCGGCCGGGGCCAACTGTTGGTACGAGGCCTCCTCGACCGACTCCTTCGGCCCCACCGCGCCGCTCCCCGACGGCTTGGGCTTCCTCCTCGGTTCGTTCTGCCCGCACTACCTCGGCGAGGAGGACCGGCGGGAGACGTACGTCCGGTTCGTCGGCTCAGGGGCGCTGCCCGCCGGCTACGCGGCCGACGACGGCGTCGCCCTGCTGTGGCGCGACGGCGAGCTCGTCGAGGCGATCAGCGAACGGCCCGACGGAGTCGCCTACGCCGTCGGGCCGGACGGGGAGACCCCGCTCGAGGTGAGGGTGCTCTAAGGCAGGTAGAGCAGGGCGTACGTCGCGAGGTGGCAGAAGCCGAAGAGCGCGGGCGCCCACACCTCGATGTTGCTCATCGGCAGGTAGCGCGAGCTATCGCGACCGAGGCCGACGGCCGACCACTCCGCGACACCGGGCGCCGCGGGGAGCTGCTTCTCGAGGTGGGAGATCACCGAGTACTTCCCGCTCGCCATCTGCCGGTAGGAGCGGATGATCCAGAACCAGCCGAGGCACGAGCCGAGGGCGGCGATCAGGGCGACCGTGAAGATCCAAGGCCGTTCGGGAGCGCTGGCCACGAGCGCCGTGCCGGCGACCAGGATCCCGACGTTGAGGACCAGCAGGAACGCGCTGGTCAGCGTACGCCGCACGCTGAGCCGCTCGGCCTCCGCGACATAGAGCTTGTACTGGTCGAAGAGGATCGCGCGGTCGCCGCTGGAGAGGACGTCGGGAGGAAGCACCCACAGACCCTCGGCGAGCGCCGACGGGTTCGGCTTGTTGGCGGTCACATAGCTGCGCACCGCGGTCGGCGACCCGGTTCCGGGAATCAACTCGTTCTCCATAGTGGCTAGTTGTCTACCGGTCCTGGCGGACGATGTCCATACGAGATTCGTCACCGTGACTCAGTGGAGATCTCGCAGACTGGCCGCGGCCTCGTCGACACACTCCGGAAGGCTGAGGTCGGTCTCTCCGGATACCCACCGGGTGAAAGCCGTCTGGAACACCGCGGCAGCGCTGTAGGCAGCCAGTCCGGCGGTCGGCTCACCCACCCCCCGGTCGGCGAGTGCGGCCTGCGCAGCGGTCGTCATCGTCGCCATCTTGAGCAGCTCGCGCTCGCGGAGAGCGGGGGTTGCCTCGACGATCCGGGCGCGCTGCGCGGCCTGTTCCCGGCTGCGCACCTCGACGAGCTCGACCGCCGCCTGGCGTACGCCGGTGATCACCATCTGCAGCGGAGTCGCGCCCTCCTCGGCGGCCGCGATCGCCTTGGCGACCATCTCGTCGAGTGCGCCGGGGCCGGCGAAGAGCACTTCCCGCTTGTCGGCGAAGTGCCGGAAGAAGGTGCGCTCGGTGACGCCTGCACGGGCCGCGATGTCCCCCGCAGTCGTCTTGTCGTACCCCTGCTCGGCGAAGAGCTCGAGGGCAGCGCCCAGCATCCGACCGCGCGCGTCCGGCTCCCATCTCGACATGGCGTCCATCCTAGCGTGATGACAGTTCCTGACATCGTCTGCTACCGTCGATGTCAGTCACTGACATGAGAGGGAATGAGATGAACATCTTCGTCACCGGAGCCTCCGGCTGGATCGGCTCCGCCGTGACCGACGAGCTGCTCGCGAACGGATACGCCGTCACAGGTCTGGCCCGCTCCGACACCAGCGCTGCGGCCCTGGAGGCCAAGGGCGTGACCGCCCAGCGCGGCTCGATCGACGACCCCGGATCGCTCGCCGTCGCCGCCAAGGCGGCGGATGCCGTCATCCACCTGGCCTTCAACCACGACTTCGACCACTACGACGCCGCCGGACGGACCGAGCGCGCTGCGGTGAACGCCATGCTCGAGGCCCTCGAGGGCAGCGGCAAGGCGTTCCTGTTCGCCAGCGGCGCCGCAGGAGCCGCACCGGGCCGCACCGCCACCGAGGAGGACCCCAGCCCCTTCCACGGACCCGACTCGATGCGTGGTGGCAGCGAGAACCTCGCGCTGAGCCATGCCGACAAGGGCGTACGCCCTGTGGCCCTGCGCTTCCCGATCGTCCACGGCCGCGACGGCGACCCCGGCTTCGTCACCTACCTGGCCCAGGTCGCCAGGAAGCAGGGTGTGTCCGGCTACATCGGCGACGGCAGCAACCGCTGGGCGTCCGTCGACCGCCCCGACGCCGCGCGCGCAGTACGCCTCGCCCTGGAGAAGGCCCCGGCAGGCTTCCGCGCGCACGCGGTCGCCGAGGAGGGCATCCCGACCCGGGAGATCGCCGAGGCCCTCGGCAAGCGCCTGGACCTGCCAGTGCGGTCGATCAGCCCGGACGACGCACCGGCCCACTTCGGCTGGATGGCGATGATGTTCGGCCTGGACGGCGCGACCTCGTCCGAGATCACCCGGAAGACGCTGGGATGGGACCCGACAGGCCCAACACTGATGGAGGACATCGCGGTCGGCGCGTACGACGCCTGACAGAAACGACGCGACGTCCCCGCCGGTCTACCCGCAGGTGACCGACGGGAACGTCCCGTCGTATCAGCCGATCAGATGGCCTTGCCGACCGAGGCCGCGCCAGCAGCCTCGAACTCCTTGAGCAGGCGGCGGCGGGTGCGGGTGTCGCCGCGGACCGCCTTGACGAGCTTGACGACCTGCGAGGGGGCGTTGCGCACGTTGGTGGACTCGAGGAAGCCGTTGGGCAGCGAGAGTCGCAGGACCTTGTGCCAGGCGGAAGCGACCTGCTGCGGCATCGGCGCGGAGTGGTAGTTGAGGTCGTACTTCTCGAAGAGCGCGCGGACCTTCGGCGCGATCTCGGCGTAGCGGTTCGAGGGCAGGTCCGGGAAGATGTGGTGCTCGATCTGGTGGGACAGGTTGCCGGACATGACGTGCAGGAACTTCGAGCCGGAGATGTTGGCCGAGCCGAGCATCTGCCGGACGTACCACTCACCGCGGGTCTCGTTCTCCGGGATGTCCTTGAGCTCGAAGGTCTCGACGCCCTCGGGGAAGTGGCCGCACATGATCACCGAGTGGGTCCAGACGTTGCGCGTGAAGTTGGCGATCACGTTGGCCAGCAGCGTGGTCGGACCGGAGAGGGTCACCATCGAGACGAGCGGGTGGGCGACGTAGTCCTTGAACGCCTGGCGGCGGATCTTGGCGAGCGTACGCTTCGCCGACATCTGCCACTCGGCGGACGGGCGGCGACCCTTCTTCTTCTGCCGGATCACTCGGCCGAGCTCGAGGTCGTACATCGCGATGCCATACTCGAAGATGCACATGTTGATGAAGTTCATCGCGGGCTGGAACAGGCTCGACGGCGTCCAGCGCTGCTCCTCATCGACGCGCATGATGCCCCAGCCGAGGTCGTTGTCCTTGCCGACGATGTTCGTGTAGGTGTGGTGCAGCTCGTTGTGGGAGTGCTTCCAGCCCTCGCTCGTCGAGGCGTTGTCCCACTCCCACACGGTGGAGTGGATCTTGGGGTCACGCATCCAGTCCCACTGGCCGTGCATGATGTTGTGGCCGATCTCCATGTTGTCCAGGATCTTGGCGATCGAGAGACCGACGGTGCCGACGACGAACGCCGGCGGGAAGATGCTCGCGAGCAGGACGGCACGGGAGCCGAGCTCCAGCGAGCGCTGGACCTTGATGACCTTGTGGATGTAGGCCGCGTCCCGCTCACCGCGGGTGTCGATGACCTCTTGGCGGATGGCGTCGAGCTCGCGGCCGAGCTGCTCGATGTCGTCGCGGGTCAGGTGGGCGATCGGGCCGGTGTAGGCCGGGGCATCAGGTGCGATGGTCATGGCTGTCTCGCTCTCGTCTTGTGGGGGATGCTTCAGGAGGCAGGGTGGTCGATGACGCACTCGCCGGCGGCGGCGGAGATGCAGGTCTGGATCGGTACCCCTTCGGGGCCGGTCTCACCCGGGCGGGCGACGGTGAGCTCGCCGTTGCGGAGGTCGCGGACAGCGCCCTCCTTCATCGGGAGCACACAGCCGAAGCAGATGCCCATACGGCAGCCGCTCGGCATGAGGACGCCGGCCTCTTCGGCGGCGTCGAGGATCGGCCTGTCACCAGGTGCGTCGACGGTCTTGCCGGTGAAGGCGACGGTGCCGCCCTCGCTGGTCACCACGGTGGCCAGTCGGAACTGCTCGGTCTGGAGGGGCAGGCCCGCCTCGTCGTACCAGGCCTGGAGGTTGTCGAGGAGACCGGCGGGACCGCAGGCGTACGCCTTGCGCTCCCTCAGGTCAGGGACCAGCTCGGTGAGGGTGTCGATGTCGATGCGGCCCTCGGAGCCGGTGTAGCGGGTGACGAGGCGGATCGCGCCGGCCTCGGCGAGGGACTCGAGGTTGCGGATGAAGATCGAGTCGGGGCGGCTCGGGGCGACGTGGACGACGGTGACGTCGAGCCGCTGGTGCTCGACGACGCCCTCGTCGGTGACCGGGAAGAGGTTGCGCAGCATCCCGATGACCGGGGTCACGCCGGAGCCGGCGGTGACCATCAGGAACTTGTGGCCGCGCAGGTCGCTGGGCAGGACGAAGTCGCCGGCTGCCTGCTCGAGGTGGACGATCTTGCCGGGGCGCAGGCGGCGCACCAGGTGGCTGGAGACCTTGCCGCCGGGCACGGCCTTGACGGTGATCGAGATGAGGCCGTCCTTGCGGGGACCGTGGGTCAGGGAGTAGGCGCGCCAGTGGCGTACGCCGTTGACGTCGACACCCACGCGGACGTACTGACCCGGGGTGTGACCGTTCCAGTCGGCGCCCGGCTTGATCTCGATGGTGGCCGCGTCGGCGGTCTCCGGAGTGACCTTGACGACGCGTCCTCGCAGGTCAGCGCCGGGTCGGAGGGGGTTGAACATGTCCAGGTAGTCGGCCGGCGCCAGGGGCGTGGCGATCTTCTCGGCGACTCCCCACACCTTGCGGGAGAGCCTCTCCCGCAGCGCGGGTCGCCTGGCCTCGCCCGGGGCGAACAAGGCGGTGGATGTAGAGATCTCAGCCATGTATCCATAGTGCTACTTATGCGAGGTAAACTCCTGTGTTAGCGACGTGAATCTGATAGGCGGATTTATACGTGACGAACAAAAGTTCCCGAGATGTGCCCGATCTTTCGTCCTATGACGTCCACCTGACGCCCGAGGTCGTCGCCTCGATCCGTGCCGTCCTCCCCCAGGTCGGCGATGACGTGGTCGCGGCGATCATCGCCGAGGTACCGCCGTATCAGGACGCGCTCTCGGGACACATGGGCGAGACCATCCGGAACGCGGTGGGCGTGGCACTGGGCGGCTTCCTGTCGCTCGCCTCTGGGGCGGGCCTGGCCTCCGACGTGTCGGCCGCGACGCCGCCCGCGGTCCAGGGCGCCTATGACCTGGGGCGAGGCGAGGCCAGGAGCGGGCGCACGATGGAGGCCCTGCTCGCCGCATACCGCATCGGCGCCCGCGTGGCCTGGCGAGAGCTCGCGGGCAAGGCCGTCGAGGGCGGCATGGAACCGGCGATGCTGGTCGAGTTCTCCGCGCTGGTCTTCGCCTGGATCGACGAGATCTCGGAGGCCTCGGCGGCCGGGCATGCCGACGAGCGCGCCACGACCGGACGCGTACGCCGGCAGCTGCGCGAGCGACTGGCCCGCAAGCTGCTGGCCGAGGCGACCCCGGAGGAGCTCGACGACGCAGCCGTACGGGCCGAGTGGACACCACCGAGCACGCTGACCGCCGTGCTCGTCCCCAACTCCCAGGTCGGCACCATCCTCGCCAAGGTCAACCAGGGCACCCTGGAGCACGACGACCTGCGCGACCTCGACGACCACACGCTGCTGCTGGTCCCCGACGCACACGGCCGCCGGCGCCGAGCGCTGATGAAGGCGCTGGAGGGTCGCCGGTCGGTCGCCGGTCCGGCCAAACCCTGGCGCGAGGCTCGGGTCTCGTACGAGCGCGCCCGCCGCGCCCAGGACGCGGGCCTCGGCTCCGACACCGAGCAGCACCTGGTCGAGCTGGTCCTCTCCGCCGACACCGACGCCCGCGAGGACCTGCGCGCCCAGGTCCTCGCCCCCTTGGCCGACATGCGCCCCGCGACCGCTGAGAAGCTCACCGAGACCCTCCGCTCCTGGCTCCTCCACCAGGGCCGGCGCGACGAGGTCGCCGCCGACCTCTTCATCCACCCCCAGACCGTCCGCTACCGGATGGGGCAGCTGCGCGATGTGTACGGGGACCGGTTGGACGACCCCGCGATGCTCCTCGCCCTCACCGTCGCTCTGGGTTGACATCAACCGTCCCGCGGGTCCTCGCCGACGAGGCCGTCGATGGACTCGCGGATCAGGTCGGCGTGGCCGGTGTGGCGGGCGTACTCCTCGATCATGTCGGCGATGTAGCGGCGGGCGTTGGTCTCGACCTGCCACTCGGGATTGGTCGCCAGCGTGTCCATCCCGTTCCGGCCGAGGGCTTCGGCGATCGACCGGCGGGACCTGGCGACCGCACCCTCCCAGAGCTCCATCAGCCCATCGGCGGTGTCCTCGGCCTCGGTCTTCCAGTCCCAGCCCTCCTCATCGGGACCGTAGGACGCCCAGACGTCCGGGTAGCCGTTGCCGGCGAGGATCGCGGTGAAGTAGTGGTCCTCGCAGAACGCGAGGTGCTTGAGGAGCCAGCCGAGCGTGATCCTGGACGGCTCCAGCCGCTGGCGCAGCTGTTCATCGCTCAGCCCGCCGCACTTCCAGGCGAACGTACGCCGGATCCGGTCGAGCGTGCTGAGCAGCGTCCCGCTCTCGTCCATGACCGGGGTCATCTCGATCGTCATGCCGCTCACGCTAGGCCTGATTCCGGACGCAAGCCTTCCGATTAACGGGGCTACGCAGCCGTGGAGCGGCATGCGGGCCCGGCGACCTGGGTACCGAGCCAGCCATGACTGACGCCACCGCCTATCGGTCCATGACAGCAACGACGCTGCAGACCGCAGCGACGGTCGTGGCCGGAACGTTCCTGCTCGTCGGTGTCCTCGGGTTCATCCCGGGCGTCACCACCGACTATGACTCGATGACCTTCGCCGGCCACGAGTCCAACGCCCAGCTCCTCGGCATCTTCCAGGTGTCGATACTGCACAACATCGTGCACCTCCTGTTCGGGATCGCCGGCCTCGTCCTGGCCACCAGCTGGGCCGGAGCCCGTGCCTACCTGATCGCCGGCGGGGCGATCTACATGGTCCTGTTGATCTACGGCCTGGCTGTCGACCACGGCAGCAGCGCGAACTTCGTGCCGGTCAACGGCGCCGACAACTGGCTTCATCTGGTGCTGGGCGTCGGGATGCTGGCACTCGGCCTGGCACTGGGACGGACCCCGGGCGCAGCGGATCGACCCGGCGCACTCTGAATGGAGCGCACGAGCGTGTGGCTGGCCACGGCCGAAAGGCCGCGGTCCGCCACCCCGGAAACCGGTCGGAAGGCTGATCTCGCGGTCGATGTGGCCATGGTGGGTGGAGGCATCGTCGGGTTGACGACTGCCCTCCTCGCACAGCGGCGCGGCCTCCAGGTCGCCGTGCTGGAGGCGGCGACCGTGGGTGGAGGCACCACGGGGTACAGCACCGGGAAGGTGACCGCGCAGCACGGTCTGATCTACGCCGAGCTGGTCGAGCGGCACGGAGAGGACAAAGCCCGGCTGTACGCCAGCGCGATGCGCGCAGGGGTCGAGCAGGTCGCCGACCTCGCCTCGGAGCTGGAGATCAGCTGCGACCTGACCCGAGCGCCGGCGCTGGCCTATACCCGACAGCCGGAGCAGCGGTCCCGGATCGAGGACGAGGCCAGGGCCGCCGCTCGGCTCGGGCTCCCAGCCCGGGTGACCGAACGCACCGATCTGCCCTTCGACGTCGAGGCCGCGGTTGCGTTCGACGACCAGATCCACTTCCACCCCGGCAGATACCTGGTGGGCCTCGCCGACGCGTTCACCGCGGCCGGAGGGCAGGTACGCGAGGGCACGCGGGTCATCGCCATCGACGAGCAGAGCGACCGAACCGTCCAGCTCACCACGCCCGCCGGGACCGTGGTGGCCGACCAGGTGGTCGTCGCTTCGCTGCTCCCGCCCGGCCTGCTCGGCGGCTACTTCGCGCGAACCAGGCCGTCCCGCTCCTACGGGTTGGCGGTCCGCCTGCGCGGCCCGGCGCCGACCAGCATGGCGATCGGCATCGATTCGCCCACCCGCTCGACCCGGCCGTGGCTGGACCCCGGCCCGAACGGGCTGATCGTGGTCGGCAACGGCCACGAGACCGGCGCCGAGCCCGACACCGAGGCGGTGTACGCGGACCTCGAGGACTGGACCCGCACCACCTTCGACGTCGAGGCGATCGACTACCGCTGGTCATCGCAGGACTACCTCACCCCGGACCGGTTGCCCTACGTCGGCCACTCGCCGATGAGCGAGTCGGTGCTGGTGGCCACCGGGTTCCAGAAGTGGGGCCTGAGCAGCGGGACCGCGGCCGCGATGATGCTCGCCGATCTTCTCGCCGGCACCGACAACCCGTGGCTCCCGGTGTTCGACGCCACCCGGATCGGCGACGTACGGACCGTCGGCCGGCTCATCAAGGACAACCTGAAGGTCGGCGAGGAGCTCGTCGCGGGCCGTCGCCAGGACCCCGACGCCCGTCCCGTCTCCGAGCTGCAACCGGGCCAAGGCGGCCTGGTCGACCTCGACGGCGACACTGTCGGCGGCTATCGCGACCCGGCGGGCGCCTTCCACACGGTGAGCGCCAGGTGCAGCCATCTCGGCTGCCCCCTGCACTGGAACCAGGCCGAGACCAGCTGGGACTGCACCTGCCACGGCTCCCGGTTCTCCCCCGACGGCTCCGTCCTGGACGGGCCCGCCGTCAGACCGCTCGCACGACCCGGCGCCGACGATCCGGATCCGGCTTGACCTCAAGCCGACATGAGCACCGAGGCTGATGCCATGAAGTTCACCGACACGCAGCTCCGCTACCTCCGCACCCAGCCGCTGGGAAGGCTCGCGACCCTCGCTCCCGACGGCGGCCTGCAGAACAACCCCGTGGGGTTCAAGATCGATGAGGAGCACCGGATCGTCATCGGCGGCCACCAGATGGGCAGGTCACGGAAGTTCCGGAACGCCCAGAAGCATGCCCAGGTGGCCTTCGTGGTCGATGATCTCGAGTCCACCAACCCCTGGAAGCCGCGAATGGTCGAGATCCGCGGCACCGCCGAGGCGCTCACGGACGTGGACCCGCCGATGCCGGGGACCTCACGCGAGGTCCTCCGGATCACGGCGGAATCGATCAGGGACTACGGCCTCGGCGACTGAGTCAGCGCTTCCGGAACAGCCGGGCCGGCACCAGCGAGAGCGGGTTGATCGCCGCCCGGATGCGCTGCCACCTCGTGCGTGAGTCGGAGATCGACGAGCGAAGCGTTCCGACCCGCTCCCAGAAGGCTGCGACCTCGTCGTCCTGCGGCCCGGACTCGCCGAACATGGTGGTGTCGGTGAGCAGCGCCAGCCCCGCCGCACCGTCCATGCCCGGGGACTCGGACAGCGCGGAGGCCTGTTCGCGGCGGGTGGCGCCCACGGGCACCCCGACCCCGAAGTCACGGGCGTGGTCGAGCGTCTCGCGCCAGCCACCGGAGAGACGGGCGACGGGGGTCCCGCGCGTCCGCCGGCGATGTCGCCGCCAGATCTTGGCGCCGATGATCGCCCCGCACACGGCTGCGATGAGCAGCAGCGGGATGCCGACGTACGTGAAGACGGCGATCAGCCAGCCGGGCAGCGTGAACCCGTCGGGCCGGGAGTTGGCCTTCTGGTTGACCGACTCGTCCAGCGGGTCGCCGGAGGTCGCGGGCGGGCGTACGGGCGCGGGCGGCGGGACGACCTTGCCGGTCACGAGCTCCTCGGGCTGAGGGGCGTTCTGCTCGGGCGGCTTCTCGGTGTTCATGAACTCGGACCAGTCCAGGGTGGCCCAGGACCCGTCCGACATCCGCAGCTCGACCCACGCGTGCATGTCCTTGCCCTGGACGACGCCGTCGGAGCCGACGACGGCACCCAGGACCACTCGGGCCGGGACGCCGACCTGGTTGGCCAGGATCGCCATCAACGCGGCGTACTGCTCGTCGTTGCCGGCGAGCTGGCCGCCCTTGGCGGTGAAGTCGGCGAGACGACGCAGGGAGTGGCCGGCCGGGTACTGCTGGTTGGGCGGCTCCCCGTCCGTGTAGGTGCCCTCCTCCTTGAGCTTCTCCGCCACCGCCAGCGCATTGGTGATCGGTGAGTCACCACCGCCGGCGTACTCGGCGGCGAGCGCCTGGAACTGGGCGGCCTCGTCGCCGATCGGCGACCCGCCCGACCAGGTCTCGCTCTTCTCCCCGACCTTCTCGTCGGCGGCCGAGGCGGTGAAGGAGTAGGAGTCGCCGGGCTTCAGCGCCGACGGCAGGACACCGGTGGACGTCGCCAGGTTGTAGCGGAACGAGTCGGAGTCTGGACCGTCGAACGAGATGTGGGTGAGTGCGGTCGGCAGCGGCACCCAGACGCCGCCGAAGTCCTCCCCGATCGTGATCGTGCCGCGCACCTGCTTGCCGTCGGCGAGCGGGTTGCGCAGCGTCGAGCTGATCTTCTGGAAGGTGTCGTCGGGACCTTCGGTCTCGCCGGAGTCGTTGGCCGCGCGCCAGACGGTGCCGTCGTACGAGTCCATCGCGGCGACCCGGACGCGGGTGCCCTCGGGCAGGCCCGAGACGGTGAAAAGGTCCTTCTCGTAGAGCCGGCGGTCGTCCTCCGGCGTCTGGTAGCCCTTGGTGTAGACCCGGTAGCCGGCCAGGGGCGACGGGTACTGCCCGACGTTGAAGGGCGGCTCGATCTCGCCGCGCAGCACGGTGCGCTCGGGTGCGAGACCCGGGAGCAGCGGCCCGCCGAGGAACGCCAGCCCGGCCGCACCCAGGCACAGGCCGGCACCGATGGCGGTCCGCGAGAGGCGGCGGCCGCCGGCGGCGAGGGCACGGGCCCGCATGCCACGGATGCACAGCCAGGTGATCGCGATCGCTCCGAAGAGCGCGCCGAGCAGAGCGGTCTTGGACGGGTCCTGTACGCCGAGCAGGATCACCCCGGCCATCAGCGCGAACGCGACGAGCACCGGCGGCAGCGCCGCCTTCATCCGCACCGCCAGCGCGAAGCCGAGGCAGCCGGCGAGCAGGCCGAGGATGTAGGGGATCGTCAGCAGCGCCCCGCCGTCGACCGGTGGCAGCGTGGTCAGCAGTCGCTTCCAGCCGTGCACGGAGTTGTCGGCGAGGGTGCCGATGGTGTCGGGGACCGGGAGGAACGAGAGGTCGCCGATCCCGTGCAGCGCGACCGCGCCGCCGAGCACGAAGAAGGCGGCCAGGAGCCCGACGGCCAGCACGACCACCGGCTGGCCGCGGCCGACGAACGCGATGAGGATGCCGAGCAGCAGCCCGGCCACGCCGGCGATCAGGTAGGTCCAGCCGGCATAGGTGTCGTCGAAGCCGAGGAACGCGATGGTGCCCAGAAGGAACAGGAGGAGGGCGTCGACGGCGTGGTGCTTCTTCATCCGGACAACCCCTTCGACAGCACGATCGGCAGCTGGTCCAGGTCGGGCAGGGTGATCATCGGCAGGTCGGCGACGGCCTTGAAGCCGGCGCGCTGCGAGGAGTCGACCCGGACGGCGACGGTGGTGGCATCGACCGAGAACTGGCCGGCCGCGCGCTGGAGCGCGACGAACTCCGGGTAGCGCCCGGTCACCAGCATCACCAGCGACGCGTCCGGCGCCTGCCGGGCGGCCTCGGCGGTGACCTCGATCAGGTTGGTCGGCTGCGGGGTCGCCCGGGAGCAGGCGTCGAGAGCCGTACGCCCTCCCCCGCTCGCCGCGGTGGCCCGCACCATCAGCACGTCGCCGGTCGCGAACGAGACGTCGAACTCGTCCAGGATCCCGCGGCGCAGCAGGGAGCCCGCGATCGACATCGCGGTCTCGTACTCGTCCTCGCTGTCGTAGGACATCGGCGAGGAGTCGACGATGACGACGATGTGGGAGCGGCGGGTGTCGAGGAACTGGCGCACCAGCAGCTGCCCGTGGCGTGCCGAGGAGCGCCAGTGGATGTGACGCAGGTCGTCGCCGGGGACGTACTCACGCAGCGCGTGGAAGGCGAGGTCGCTCATCGAGGTGTTCTGTGCCGTGGACCCCTCGAGGTCACGGACCAGACCGACCCCGAAGGGCTCCAGGTGGGTGGTGCGCGGGTGGACGAACACCTCGGTGCGGTCGGTCCACTCCTGCACCCGCCGGAAGAGCCCGAGCGGGTCGCCACGCACGGTCCGGACGGGACCGACGTCGATCACGCCGCGGCGCTGGGTCGGCACCACGAACAGCTCGGTGTGCTCGGCGCCGGGAAGCAGCATCGGCAGGTCGTACGTCACTCCACCCGCTCCGATGGGGAACTCCAGGCTCGTCGAGACGAGCGGACCGCGCGCCTCGTTGCGGGCCCGCAGCTCGCCGGTCAGGGCCTGGCCGACGGCGACGCGCGGCGGCTCGACCACGGTCGCCACCGCGAGCCGGGTGCGCCCGATCATGAAGAAGGCCGCACCGATCACGAGGAACAGCGCCGCCATCGCCACCACGGACGCCTCGATCCAGCCGAGCGCGGTCGCGGCGACCCAGGCCAGCGCGCCGAGAAGCAGCACACCCCAGCCGATCGAGGTCACCGTGCCGAACCACGGACGGACCCGGTCGGCGACGAACGAGTAGACCGAACCCGCCCCGGACGCTACCGGTGCGAGTCGTTTCCGCAGGTCAGCAACGATGTTGCGGACACTGAGCCTGCTCATCTCAGGCGACACGCTCAGTGGGAGCCGGGACCGAGGTGAGCAGGTCGCCGATGACGTCCTCGACCGTGACGCCGTTGAACATCGCCTCTGGATCGAGGATCAGGCGGTGGCAGAGCACCGGCTCGGCGAGCGACTTGACGTCGTCGGGCAGCACCTGGGAGCGGCCCTCGGCGAGCGCCCACACCTTGGCGGTGCGCACCAGGGCGAGGCAGCCACGCATGGAGGCCCCGAGGCGTACGTGCTTGTGGCGACGCGACTCGTCGACCAGCGCGGAGACGTAGGCGACGATCGCGGGGTCGATGTAGACCTGGTCGGCCATCTCGGCCATCTGGGTGACCGTCGGGGCGGTGATGATCGGGGTGACCAGGGTGGCGCGGTCGCGGACCGAGGAGTTCATCAGCAGCTCGACGGTGGCGTTCTGGTCGGGGTAGCCGACTGACGTCTTCATCAGGAAGCGGTCCAGCTGCGCCTCGGGCAGCCGGTAGGTCCCGGCCTGCTCGATCGGGTTCTGGGTCGCGATCACCATGAACGGGCGGCCGACGTCGCGGGTGGCGCCGTCGACGGTGACCCGGCCCTCCTCCATGACCTCCAGGAGCGCCGACTGGGTCTTCGGGGAGGCGCGGTTGATCTCGTCCGCAAGCACGATCGAGTGGAAGATCGGGCCCGGGTGGAACTCGAAGGCGCCCTTGCCCTGGTCGTAGACGGTCACACCGGTGACGTCGGACGGGAGCAGGTCCGGCGTGAACTGGATGCGGGCGTGCGAGCCCTGGACCGTGTTGGCCAGTGCGCGGGCGAGCTGGGTCTTGCCCGTGCCGGGGTAGTCCTCGAGGAGCAGGTGGCCCTCGGAGAGCAGCGCGGTCAGCACCAGGCGGATCACGTTGCGCTTGCCCAGCACCGCCTTCTCGACGTTGTCAGCAAGCTTCTCGAAGGTCTCGTGGAACCAACGAGCCTGCTCGGTCGTGACGGTCATTTCTTCTCTCCTACCACGTAACGTTCTTCGAAAGATTGGGTCGACCGGAGGTCGTGCAGGTCACTCGGAACGGGGTGTTGGCGCCGACCCAGCCGCGACCGCTGCCCGTGCCCTTGCCGTTGCTCCCGATGTTCACATTCCAACGCGAGGTGGTGGAGTTGGTGCTGCACTCCCAGGTCTTGCCGGGGAAGGCGAGGTCGGTGATGGTCGAGCCGACGTACCAACAGGTGCCGCCACACGCCACGTCCGGCTCGGGGCAGGATGCGCCCGAGCACTCGCCGGCCTTGTTCACCTCGAGGATCGGGTCCGGCGGCGGGTCGGTCCGCACCGTGACCGAGTCGGACTTGCTCGCCCGCGGGGAGTCACTGATGGTCACGGTGTAGGTGTAGGACGTGTTCCATTCGGGCGCGGTGTCCGTGCCCGAGCGGCTGCCCGCGCCGGTGCCCGTGCCGAACTGGGCGACCTCGGTGCCACCACGCTTGACGGTGACGGTCGCAGCCTTGCCGTTGGGGTTGTAGTTGACGTTCCAGTTGACCTTGTTGCCGTCGACGCTCGCCGAGATCGACGGCGTGCCCAGCGGGCCGTAGGTGGTCACGTTCTTCGACGACCAGGCGCCGCAGGACGCCCCGGCCCCGGTGCCACCGGAGGAGTCGTTGCACGCACGCAGCTGGACGGCCGTCGAGGTGCCGTTGGTGAAGCCGGTGATCGTCTTGGTCTGCTGGCCGGCGCCGTCGGGCGGATAGGTCCAGCTCCCGCAGGAGGAGCCGTTGCGCAGGCACTCGACCCGGTTGGTCTTGCCGTGCGAGGCCTGCGGGGTGAAGACGATCTCGGCCGTGCCGTTTGCCCCGGTCGGGGTCGCGCTCGCGAACGAGACCGCCTCGGGCGTCGCTGCCGCCTCGACCTTGCCGCCCGCGGAGTAGCTGGAGATGTGCGCCTCCGGCGAGCCGCCGGACCCC
Source organism: Nocardioides sp. NBC_00850 (assembly GCF_045207335.1). Classification (NCBI taxonomy): domain Bacteria; kingdom Bacillati; phylum Actinomycetota; class Actinomycetes; order Propionibacteriales; family Nocardioidaceae; genus Nocardioides; species Nocardioides sp. NBC_00850. Next base: position 1,427,260 of record NZ_CP108845.1, on the reverse strand, counting down.
GTCTCGCGCGGCGAGGTCGCCTCCGCGTTCCGTGCCCTGACGGCGTACGTGTAGATCGTGCCGTCGTTGGCGACGTCGTCGCGACAGCTGGTCTCGGCCACCCAGGAGCAGACGATCTTCTCGCCGGTGCCGCCGGTGCGGCGTACCTCATAGGTGACCGGTGCCGGGCCGTTGGCCGCGACCGGGCTCCACGAGACGGTCACCGCCTTGCCGGAGTTGTTGGCCGTGTTGGCCCACTCGAAGGTCGGGGTCGCCGGGGTGTCCGGCTTGCCGGCACCCATCCCCTCGACCGTCGCCGTCGGACCCTTGTTGGTCTTGACGCCCTTGTCGTTGAGCGGGACGACGGTGAACTGCACCGGGTCGCCGTTGGAGCTGACCGCCGCCGGATAGCTCGTCTGACCTGCGGAGATGTCCTTGATGCCGCCGCCCGGCCAGCTGATCCGGTATTTCTGCACATCCGAGCAGTCGCACGGGGCCGGCTTGCTCCAGCTCAGCTCGACCTTGTGGTCGCGCTGACGGGTGACCCGCAGGTTCTGCACCGGACCGGTGTAGGCGTCGGGCTCGCCCTCGGCCGAGTTGCTCCACTCACGGCTCGGGCCCACGGAGTTCACCGCGCGCACGCGGAAGTCGTAGACGACACCGTTCTTCAGCCCGGTGATCCGGCACGAGGTCGACGGACAGTCCTGGACGTGGTCGCCGTTGGCCTCGACCTCGTAGCGCTGGATCGGGTCGTCGCCGTTGTCCTTCGGCGCGTTCCACGACAGTGCGACGACGTTGGAGAGGAAGTCGGAGGTCGTACGCAGCCCCGTCGGCGCGCCGGGGACGTCGATGACGTCCACCTCGATGACGCCGGTGGCCTTGACGCGCTTGGAGTCCTTGCCGGAGTCGCTGACCTCGATCGCGTAGCGGTAGTGGCCGTGACCCTCCTCGGGCGTGTTGAAGGTGATCTTCGAGCCGCTGGCCTTGCCCATGTCGGGCGAGTCGCCATCGACCGGGTCGAGCTTGGTGATCACCACCTCCTGAGACTCCGACGGCACCGGTGTCTGCAGATAGTCGGCGATGTCGATCGCGACCGTCTTTCCGGCCTCGGTCTGCAGCGGCTTGATCGGCGAGAGCGACGGGGCTGGCAACGCGATGACGGTGACCAGGAGCTGTCCGGTCGCGTCCGTGCCCTCGACGCCGATCTCCAGGGCGCCCTGGGCGCCGGCGTCGGCGTGCTCGGCGGTGAGCCGTAGACCGCCGTCCTCGGGCTTGACCTCGACCCCGTCGAGCCCGTCGCCGACCTCGGCGGTGAAGTCGAGGTCGTCGGCGTCGCCCGGGTCGGCGGTCCACACGTGGCAGATGGCGGCGATGTCGACCAGCGCACCGTTGCCGCTCTCCGGGACCTCGACCGGGGTGCTCGGACAGTTGATCTCCGGCTCCTCCTTGCCGATCTGGACCGGCAGCGAGATCACCGAGAGGTGAGCGTCGGCGGAGGTGATCTTCTCGCGGTCGGCGACCTCGAAGGTCAGGGTCGCCGGACCCTTGGTCTCACCGGCGGTGACCTTGACGGTCGTCGCGGTGGTGTCGCCGGTGTTGAGCATGCCCTCGGGAGCGGCCACGATCTTGTCGGTCGTGGTCAGCACGACCGGGTCGCCCTCGGGGTCCTCGACGTAGTCGGTGATGTCGACGTTCTTGGTCTCGCCCGGGTTGAGCTGGAGCTCGGAGCCCGGCTTCAGGTAGGGGGCGTCCTTGGGGCGGGCGGGGACGTAGATCGAGCCGACCGCCTGGGCGCCGTCGGGGTCGGTGACCCGGTAGGTCCACACCCGGGTGTTGTCGCCGACCGGCAGGGTGACCTTGCCGTCCTCGATCTTCGGCTTGGACTCGTCCTCGCCGACCGAGGGACCCTTGACCGCGTCGACGGTGAGGTCCTCGAGCGAGTCGTCGATGTCGGTCACCTTGGTCATCACGTCGACGGTGGTGGTCGACGAGTCACCCTCGGGGTGGGCGACCACGATCCCCGCCATCGGCGGGTTGTCGTAACCCTCCTGATAGCGGATCGCGAGCTCGCCGGTGTCCTCGTGGAGACCCGTGGTGGCTCGGTAGGGGACGTGCTGGAACGGCTCGCCGGAGCCACCCTGGACGGTGACGATGCCGTCGGAGCGCTGCTTGACGTTGGAGCCCTCGGTCGCGTCGGTCGAGGCCAGGTGCAGCTCGGTCCCCGGCGTACGCAGGTCGTTGGCGAGCACGTCGTAGGTCAGCTTCTTGGCGGGGTCGAGCGTGACCAGGTCGTCGACGGCGACCGGGCGCTGGGGCGCGCCGGGCGCGACGACGGCGATCCGGACCGTGCCGGTCGCGACGGCACCGAACGGGTCGCTGACCTCGTAGGTGAACTCGTCGGTGCCCGCGGCGTTGGGGAAGGCCTGGTAGGTGATCGTGTTGGCGCCGTGGGCCAGGACGCGGCCGTAGGCGGGCGCGCTGTTGATCCTGGTCACCGAGACCGAGTCGCCGTCGGGGTCGGTGCCGACCGTGGGCAGCCGCAGCGTGACCTCGTCGCCCTGGACCACCCGCGACTCCAGCGCCTTCGGCGCGGGCGCGGAGTTGTCGGCCTTCTTCTTCGGCAGCGGCTTGACATGGATGCGGATGTTGCCCGAGGAGTGCTCCGCGGACGGGTCGCCGGTGTTCTGCACGACGTAGCGGACGTCGACGTCGACCGGCCCCTTCACGTCTTCGGGGGCGACGTAGCGGACCCGGTTGCCGTCGATGTAGGCCTCACCGACCGTCGGCTGGCCCAGCACCTGCAGCTGGCCCTTGGTCTCGATGGTCTGGTCGACGACCAGGCCGACCGGGTCACCCGAGGGCGTCGAGTCGTTGTCGAGGACCGGGATCGAGACGGAGTCGGCGGCCCTGACCGTGGCCTCGTCGTCGACCGCCTCGGGGGCGTTCTCGGCGCCGCGCAGCGCCGGTCGCTGGCTCACCGTCACCGATCCCTCGGCCTCGGCCGCGCCGTTGCTGATCGTGTAGCGGATCGCCTGGGTGGACGGGTCCATGTCGGGCTTGGACGCCTGGATCCGCAGCCAGCGCCCGTCGAGCACCGCGACCGTCAGGTCGCTGTCGCCGACCGGCTCGGCATGGGTCACGGCGAGCAGCCGGCCCCGGGAGTCGTAGTCGTTGGCGAGGACGTCGAGGGTGCGGGTCGAGGTGCCGAGGACGGCGGTCGTGTCCGGCGTCGCGATCGGCTCGTCCGCCGCCTGGGAGGCCGGTTTGACGTCGACGCGGATCTTCGCCGCGGCGGGCTTCGCGGCTCCGAACCCGGCGTTGTAGCTCAGCTGGTAGGTGCCCGGCGAGCTCCCGCGGGCGCGCACGACGCCGGTCTCCCGGTCGGTGCTCACCTCGAGGCCGCCCTTGGGCGGGACGTCGCCGGCGAGGGTGAGACTCGCGTCGAGGTTGGACGGGTCGGCGCCGGGGATGTCGTTGTCGAGCGGGCGGATCGTCACCCAGGAGCCCTGGGTGCCCTCGGCGACGTCGTCCTTCGGCTCCGGGGAGGCGGTGGTCGCTCCGGCGACGATGTTGACCCGCACCTTGTCCTTCGACGGCTTGCCGCCGGTGCTGACCTGATAGCCGAGGTTCTCGCTGCCCGAGGCGTCCGTCGCGGCGGTGTAGCGCAGCAGCCCGTCAGGGGTCACGCTCGCCTTGCCCTTGGACGCGGTCGGGGACTGAGCGGTGACCGGGTCGCCGTAGCGCTCGTCGCGCCAGTCGCCGACCACCGGGATCTCCACGGTGCCGCCGGCCGCAACGGTGTAGTCGGTCGGTGTGTAGTGCTCGCGCAGCGTCGGCTTGCCGGTGCCGCCCGAGCCCTCGATGCTGAGCTCGACGCTGGCGTCGTCCTGGCCGGCCTTGCCCTTCATCCCGTCGTCGACGGTGTATTTGAAGCTGGTCTTCTTCCCCTGCGCCGACTCGGGGGCGGTCACCAGGACCGACTGCCGGTCGGGGGCGATGGTGGCCTCGACGCCCTTGACGGAGGCCTCGCCGACCGAGACCACGCTCAGGATCGAGTCCTTGGCCGAGGAGTCGTTGTCGAGAACGTGCAGGACCGTGGTGCGTCCGGCGCGGGCACCGAGCTGGTCGTCCTTGGCCTTCGGCGCCTGGGCGGCCTTGGTCTGCTGCTGCTGCTTGTCCTTCTTCTGGTTCTGCTTCTGGGTCTGCGGCTGGAACGCCTCCCAGTTGGAGATCTTCTTGATGTCGGCTCCATCGATCTCCCAGACATCACCGTTGCGCAGGTCGTTGAGCACCAGCTGGCCACGGTTGATCCGGAACTCCAGCTCGGCGGCCGGGCCGAGGGTCGGGATCTCGCCCAGGATCGGCTCGCCCTCGCCGCACTGGGTCACCACCGAGCCGGTCGAGCCGTTGGCCCAGGCACCGAAGACGCAGTCGCCGAGCCGGACCGGGGCGGCCGGGTCACCGGCGGACTCGGCGACGTGGCGGATCTCGCCGTTGCTCAGGGCGACGGCCTTGAGGCCCGTCGCGTCGCCGACGAGCACCTCCTTGGCCTTGACGGAGGGCTGCTGGAGAACCGCGCTCTCCGCGGTGTCACCGAAGTCCACGGCGATGTCGGAGCCCTTGGAGGCGCCGAGCAACCAGCCGGCCTGATCGAGGGTGATGACGTCGTTGCCGACGACGGTCGCCGAGGTCGGGGTCTCCGCGTACTCCGGAGCCTTCGGGAGCTTGGTCTCCTCGGGACCGGCGAACCGCTCACCGTCCGGGGCGAAGGCGGTCAGCGTCCGCTTTGCGGCGGAGACGGCGTACGCGGTCCCGTCGGTGCCGATCGTGAGCACCGCGTCGGCGCCGACCGTCTCGGTGGGCTTCGTGGAGCCGGAGAGGTCGGAGAGGTCGCCGACGCCGGCCGTCGGATCGACAGAGGTGAGCCAGACCTTGCCGGTCTTCTGCTCGGCGACGCCGATGGTGTTGCCGCCCATCACCACGCGGCTGTCCTTCACGGTCACCGCGTCGTCGTCGACGCCCTCGGCGAGCTTGGTGTTGACCGGCGTGATGGTGCGGGCGTCGCGGTCGACGGAGGCCACCGCGATGCCGTTCTGCACCACGTCGAGGCCGGCGCGCTCGGACCTGGACCCGGTCTCGTTGCCCGCCCAGACGACACCGTCGAGCTGGGCGACGGGGCGGTTCTGGCGGCCCAGGGTGCCCCAGGACTGGTTGGTCACCCAGATGCCGCCGTCGTCGAGGTCGGCCTTGTGCACGGGGTAGCCCGTCGACTGGATCGCGTAGACGGTCAAACCGCTCGCAACGACGGCAAGAGCTGCCCAGGACGCGATGGAGGTCCGATGACGCCGCATCCACCCGGGCGCCATCCCGAAACGTGCCACCAAGACTCTCCCCAAGTCCTTCCATGCCAAATGGCCAGCCGACACAAAAAGTCTGGCTTACTCTAGGCGCGCCTCAGGGTAGAAGCCACACGAACTAGCCAAACGTGGCACACGGCTCAGTGAACACGCTCACCGATACCGTACGGGATGTTCTAAAGTGTCCGCTTCCAGCACCACTATTTTCGCATCCTGCCCGGGATGCCCCAGATAATTGGCACCGCAAAGGAACAGCATGACCGCTTACCCAGCCCTGCGTGCCGCGGGGGCGACTGATGTCGGCCGGGTCCGCGAAGTGAACGAGGACTCGTTCGTCATGCTGCCCGCGGTGGCCGTCGTCGCCGACGGGATGGGCGGTCATGCCAGCGGCGATGTCGCCAGTGCCCTCGCGGTGGAGACCTTCCAGAGCCGCTTCGCGACCATCTGCCCGGTTCCCGAGGACATCCAGGACGCCGTCCACGCCGCCAACTCCGCGATCACCTCGGAGGCGGCTCGCAACTCCGAGAAGCAGGGCATGGGTACGACCCTGACCGGCGTGGCGCTCGTCGAGTTCGAGGGCGCTCCCCACTGGCTGGTGTTCAACGTCGGCGACTCGCGCGTCTACCGGCTCTCGCCGGCCGGCGTCACACAGGTGACCATCGACCATTCCGAGGTCGCCGTCATGGTCAAGGCGGGGATGATCACCGCCGCGGAGGCCCGCGTCCACCCGCTGCGCAACGTCATCACCCGGTCGCTCGGCACCTACCCGTCTCCCGAGGCCGACACCTGGCTGATGGCCGTGGCGCCCGACGACATCTTCCTGCTCTGCTCCGACGGCCTCACCGGCGAGCTCGAGGACCACGAGATCCATGAGATCGCGTCCAAGACGCTCGGTGTCGGCGGAAGCATCGACAACCTCGCCCAGAGGCTGGTGGACGCTGCGGTTGCATCGGGCGGGCGCGACAATGTCACTGTGGTACTCGTGACACCCCCTCCCTCGCTCTTCGCCGCCCCCGCGGAGACTGACGTCTCGACATCAGGCTCCTCACGATCCGCAGGGGACGTCTCGTCGTCCCATGAGTGATACCGCTACCTACTGTGCTGGGCACTGGCTCGCGTTGAAGGGCGACCGGTGCTGGGCGCTGGTGCAGCTCGGGCCCGGTGACCCCCGGGTCGGCGGCGTCCAGGCCGCCCTTGCCGACCCCCGGCCGGTCGACGCGATCGCCGGGCTGCTCTCCGCCGACGGGCCGCGAGCCCCCGGCTTCGCGCTGATCGGGCGCGAGGGTCCGCGGGTGCGGTACGCCGTGCGCTCCCCTGCCAAGGTGACCGCCGTCGTCAACGAGGTGCCGGTCTTCATCGACGGCATCGACGTCTCCGGCAAGTGGGCCGACGGCCACTTCGCCGCCGTCCCCGAGCGGGCCGAGCTCGCCAACGGGGCCTGGGGCGGGATGGAGGAGGACCAGCCGCTGGTCGACACCGCCCACGCGCGCTCGCTGGACGTCGTCTTCGACCCCGACTTCTCCGCGCAGGCGCCGGTCGACTCGACCATGGCGCCGCTGGACCACACCATCCGGCGCTCGGACCTGGCGGCCTCTCCGCCGCCGGCCTCGCCCCCTCCCGGGATGCCGGGCGTCCCGTCGTTCCAGAGTCCTCCCCCGGCGCCGGTGCCGCCGCCACCGGTGGCACCCTCCCAGCCCGCGCCCGAGTCCAAGAAGGGCATCATCGACGGGCTTCCGTGGCGCAAGAAGGGTGCCAAGAAGCCCGACCCGAACGCATGGGGTCCGCCGGACCGGCAGCCCTCACCCCCGCCCGTGTCGCCGCCCGCGTCGCGGCCCTCCCCGCCGCCTCCCCCGATGCCCGCGCCCGCGCCGACCCCGCCCAACGACATGGCGACCCGGGTCCGCGACGTCGCGACGCCGACCCCGGTGCCGCCGGCGGGCGGGCCGACGGTGTGGGCGGTCTACTGCCCGCAGGGCCACGCCTCGCCGCCCTACTCCCCGACCTGCCGCATCTGCCGGATGGCGCTGCCGCCTCACCAGCAGCCGGTCTCGGTCCCGCGCCCCGCGCTGGGCCAGCTCAAGCTGGGCGACGGCCGAGTCGTCATCCTGGACCGGGGTGCCGTCTTCGGGCGGTCGCCGCGCGCTGATGCCAGTGGCAACACGGGGGCTGGTGGCGTACCTCCGCATCTGGTGAAGGTGATGCTGCCCGACATCAGCCGGCTGCACACCGAGGTGCGCCTGGAGGAGTGGCAGGTGCTCGTCCGCGACCTCGGCTCCGCCAACGGGTCCTACCTGACCCTGCCCGGCGGACGTCCGCAGCAGATGCGGCCGATGGAGGAGTACGCCCTGGAGCCGGGCGCCGTGGTGAGTCTCGCCGGATCGATCAACCTGAACTACGAGGTCCTCGGGTGACGCAGACGCCACACCCCGAGCTCGGTCCCGAGCTGCCGGGGATGACCTGCCTGGGCCGGCTCGGCTCGGGCGGCTTCGCCGACGTCTACCTCTACGAGCGCCACCACCCGAAGGTCCGGGTCGCGGTGAAGCTGATGCGGTCCTCCGACCTCGCCGAGACGCAGCGGGCGCAGTTCGCGGCGGAGGCGGCGGTCATGGCCGAGCTGGCCGAGCACCCGTTCATCGTGCCGGTGCACAGCGCCGGCGAGACGCCGGACGGCCGCCCCTACCTGGTGATGGGCTACTACCCCAACGCCGACCTCGGTGCCCGCGTACGCAACAACCCGATGAAGGTGCAGGACGCGCTGCGCTTCGGGATCCAGATGGCGTCTGCAGTCGAGACCGCGCACCGCGCCGGGATCATCCACCGCGACATCAAGCCGTCCAACATCCTGCTCTCCCGCTACGACGTGCCCGGCCTGGCCGACTTCGGCATCGCCGGCCGCCCGCGCGACGACGAGGGTGACATCGGGGTCTCGCTGCCGTGGTCGCCGCCCGAGGTCCTCACCTCGGCCTCCAACGGTTCGGTCGCCTCCGACGTCTACTCGCTGGCCGCGACCGTCTGGCACCTGCTCGTGGGCCGCTCGCCGTTCGCGGAGCGGGGCAACAACTCCGACCGCGCCGTCTTCTCCCGCATCCTGCACACCGCTCCGCCGGCCACGGGCCGGGCCGACGTACCTCCGTCGCTGGACCGGGTGCTGCAGCAGGCGATGGCGAAGGACCCGACCTACCGGCCGCGGACGGTCCTCGACCTGGCCCGCCACTTCCAGCGGATCGAGCAGGAGCTGCGGCTGGGACGCACCGAGGTGCAGGTCCTCGACCGCGATGCCGGTGGCAGCGGGTCGATCCCGGTCGTTCCCGACATTCCGGCGGCGCGGGGTGAGGGCCCGACCACGGGCTCGGGACGTTCACGTCTCCCCTCTCCGCCCTCCGACCCGGAGATGGAGAAGGCCACCGAGCTCAAGCCGCCGTCCCAGGTGATCGCGCAGGCGCCGATCACCCAGCCGCCGGCCTCGCTCGCGTCGGCGCCGGTGGCGGATGCCGGCTCGGCCTCGGCCGACCGCACCCGGTTCAGCTACCCGCGGACGGAGGAGGGCCCGTCCGTCCTCACCGGCGCGCGCCCGTCGGAGAGCCGCAGCAAGACCCCGGCGATCATCGGCGTCGTCGTCCTCTTCCTCATCGCAGCCGCCATCGGCATCGTGCTCTCCCGCGGCGGCGAGGACGAGAAGCCCGACGAGGTCCCGCCCCCGCCCGTCGAGACCGACCTCCCCGGTGTCACCGGCCCAGCCGCCCCGGGCAAGGTCAAGGGCACCCTCAAGGGAAACCGCGCCGTCTTCACCTGGTCCGGCGTGCCCGGAGCGACCGGCTACAAGTGGGTCGGCGACAACTCAACCAGCGGCAACGTGGACCGTCCCAAGGCGGTCGTACGCCTCGACGGCGCCACCAAGGTCTGCATCCAGGTCCGCTCCCTCGGCGAGAACGGCAACGTCTCCCAGGGCGCAGCCCAGGCCTGCGTCAGCAAGTAGCCCGGCGCAGGCGATACTGGGCGCATGCCGAACACCCCTGCGCCGACCAACCCGGTGGCGACGTCAGCGAAGCTGGCGGACGGACGCGAGATCTGGTTCTTCGACGAGCAGCCGACGCTTCGGTCGGTGCACGACGAGCGGCCGCTGGAGCCGCGGGCGGGCGGGTCGCAGCTGCGCTGGGACCGGCTGACCGCGACCTGGACGGCGGTGGCGGGGCACCGGCAGACGCGTACGTTCAAGCCGCCCTCGGACGAGTGCCCGCTGTGCCCGTCGGTGGACGGGCGGCTGACCGAGATCCCGGCCGAGAGCTACGACGTGGTGGCCTTCGAGAACCGGTTCCCGGCGCTCTCGACGGTCGCGGTCGGTGAGGCGACCGGGGAGCCGTTCGTCTCCCAGCCGGGGCGCGGCCGGTGCGAGGTCGTCTGCTTCACCAGCGACCACGAGCAGAGCTTCGTCGATCTCCCTCCCGAGCGGGTGCGGACGGTGCTCGCGGCACTCGCCCATCGCACCGAGCAGCTGACGGCGATGCCGGAGGTGGCGTACGTCTTCTGCTTCGAGAACCGCGGCGAGGAGATCGGGGTGACGCTGCAGCACCCGCACGGGCAGATCTACGCCATGCCGGTGCTGCCGCCGCGGATCGAGTCCCTGGTGAACGCCGCCGACGCCCATCGCGACGAGACCGGCGAGTGCCTGCAGTGTGCGGTGCTCGCCGACGAGATCGCCGACGGGTCGCGGGTGGTGACCGAGAACGGGACGTTCGTTGCGTACGTCCCCTACGCCGGCCGCTGGCCCTACGAGATCCGCGTGGTGCCGCGGCGCCACGTGGGCTCGCTGCCCGGACTGACCGCCGACGAGATGGACGACCTCGCCGCGCTCTACCAGGAGTGCCTGCGGCGGATGGACGGGCTCGACGACGCCGGCCCGGTTCCCTACATCGCCGGCTGGCAGCAGGCTCCGACCGGCCGCGAGGACACCTGGCACCTGGCCGCCGAGATCTTCACCATCCGGCGGGCGCCGGGACGGCTGAAGTACCTGGCCGGCATCGAGTCCGGCGTCGCGCTCTGGGTCAACGACATCCCGCCGGAGACCGCTGCCGAGCGGCTCCGCACTGCGTTCTGAGGCCGGGCTCTAGAGCCCCTGCCAGTCCGGCTTCCCGGCGTAGACCTCGCGGTAGTAGTCGCGGCGTACGAGCCGGGAGGCGGCGGCCTCGTCCAGGAGGACCGAGACGTGGCCGTGGAGCTGCAGGACCGACGCCGGGCAGGTCGCCGAGACCGGGCCCTCGACCGCGGCGGCGACCGCCTCGGCCTTGCCCTCGCCGGTGGCGAGGAGGAGCAGGTGGCCGGCTCGGGTGATGGTGCCGAGGCCCTGGGTGAGCACGTGGTGCGGCACCGCGTCGGGTGAACCGAAGAAGCGCGCGTTGTCCTTGCGCGTCGTGGCGGTGAGCGTCTTGATCCGGGTCAGCGAGGCCAGCGACGAGCCGGGCTCGTTGAAGGCCAGGTGGCCGTCGGAGCCGATGCCGAGGATCTGCACCTCGATCCCGCCCGCGGCCACGATCGCCGCCTCGTAGCGCTCCCCTGCCGTCGGCAGCGTCTCCTCGGTCGGATCGGGTCCGTGGACCCGCTCGGGCGGGATGCCGATCGCGTCGGTGAACTCGCGCCGGATGGTCGCCAGATAGGACTGCTCGTGCCCGTCGGCGAGGCCGACGTACTCGTCCAGGTTGAACGTCTCCACACCGTCATAGGACGGCCCGCGACCGTCCCGGGCGCGCCGGATGAGCTCCTCGTACGTCGCCAGCGGCGTCGAGCCGGTGGCCAGCCCGAGCACCGCGGGGGTGCCGGCGGCCGCCCGGCGGCGTACGACGTCTTCGATCGTGTCCGCGGCGAGGGATGCCACCTCGGCGGGGGTGTCGAGGACAACTACTTCCATGTCAGTCCTTCGTCGGGGTGATCAGAGCGGCGCCGATGGCGGCAACCGGGGCGGCCGAGACCACCCGCAGGCGCGAGGCCAGCTCGAGGGAGGCGAGGAAGGGCGACGTCTCGGTCTGCCGGACCAGCGCGAGCGCGATCGCCTCCCGCAGCGGCTCGCCGACGGTCGCGACACCCCCGCCGATGACGACGCGTTCGGGGTCGACGGCGAGAGCGAGGGAGCGTACGGCCGCGGCGACGCCGTCGGCGAACCGGTCCCGCACGATCACGGCCGCCGGGTCGCCCGAGGCGGCTGCGGCGAAGAGCGCCGCGGCTGGGTGGCCGGTGGCAGTCGGCCAAGCCGCCGCGAGCGCGGCACCCGAGGCGACCAGCTCGAGGCAGCCGCGCTGGCCGCACCCGCACACCGGGCCCTCCGGGTCGACCGGGAGGTGTCCGACCTCCCCGGCTGCGCCGTGGAAGCCTCGGCGGAGCGCACCGCTGAGGTAGAGACCGGCCGCCAGACCGGTGCCGAGCGAGAGGTAGACCAGGTCATCGACGTCCTCGACCGCGTGCGCGCCGAGGGTCGCCGCGTTGGTGTCGTTCTCGAGGGTGACGACCGCTCCGGTGCGGGCGCCGAGCAGCTCCGCGAGCGGGAAGGCGTCGCCGTCCAGGCCCAGGTTGACCGCATGCTTCACGGTGCCGGCGCGGGTGTCGACGATGCCGGGGATGCCGACGCCGATCGAGCGGATCTCGCCGCCGTCGAGCGCGTCACGCAGGCTCGCGACCACCGCGGCCGCACTCTTCACGACGCCCTCACCGCCGGGGGTGGTGGCGGCACGGTCCTCGGCCAGCACCGCCCCGTCGGCACCGATCGCGATGCCGTGGATCTTGGTGCCGCCGATGTCGAGGCCCACCCGTGCGCCGTTCACCGGTTCCAGCCCGATCGTCGCAGCACCTCGGTCACGGCGGCCACGCCCGGCAGGGAGAACCCCTGCGGACACAGCCGCGGCAGCCCCGGTCCGTCGTACGCCCCGGGCCACCCCCACTCCACCAGCACCACGGCGCCCGGGAGCTCGGCGACGGTCCGGCCGACCTCGGGACGGCGGTGCGCGTCACGCACCTGCACGATGAGGGGTGCGTCGGGGAGATCCGGGAGCGGGTCGCCGGGGCGGATGACGATGTCCGGCGGCAGCCCCCAGGGCACATCGCCCACAGCGATGTTGGCCTCGGTGTCGACGGTCACGACCCGGGCACCGGCGAGGTCGGCGATCGCGGCGAGGTCGTCGCTGGCCGTTGCGAGCGCCCGGCGAGCGCCCTCGACCGAGCGTTCCTCGAACCGAGGGTCGAGTGCGCCGTCCGGTCGCTGCTGCGCGTCGGTGAGGTCGGCGAGCAGCCGGTCGATGCGCGCGACCGCGTCCTGGAGCCGCTCCAGCGGCAGCTCACCGGAGTCGACCGCCGCCACGATCGCGGCGGTCGTGTCGTGGACCAGCGAGATGGGCTTGTCGGGGCCGAGGAGGAGCAGATCGGCGCCTGCCTTGAGCGAGAGCACCGCAGCGGCGGGGATCCCCCGGCTCGCCGACGCACCGGCCATGTCGAGGGCGTCGGAGACGATCGGCCCGTCGTAGCCCAGCTCGCGCAGCAGTCCCAGCACCGGCGCGGAGAGCGTGCCGGGCAGCTCGGGGTCCAGCGCCGGCACCATGATGTGGGAGGTCATCACCGAGGCGGCACCGGCCTCGGCGGCCGCCAGGAACGGGACCAGCTCACGGTCACGCAACGTGTCCAGGGACGCGTCGAGGACGGGGAGTGCGACGTGGCTGTCCTGGCCGGTGTCGCCGTGGCCAGGGAAGTGCTTGACGCAGGCGGCGACGCCGGTCGACTCCAGGCCCTTCACCCATGCAGCCACGTGCTTGGCGGCCACGCCGGCGTCGTGGGAGAACGACCGGGTCGCGATCACCGGGTTGTCGGGGTTGGAGTTCACGTCGGCGACGGGTGCCAGGTTGAGGTTGATGCCGGCTCGCGCCAGCCGCAACCCCACCGCCCGGCCGGTCTCCTCGGTCAACGCCAGGTCGTCGGCCGCGCCGAGGGCGGCGGCGCCGAGCACCGAGGAACCGGTGAGCGCCTCCAGGCGGGTCACGTCCCCGCCCTCCTCGTCGATGGTGATCACCGGCGACCAGCCACCCTCTTCGGATGCGGCCCGGATCTCGGCCGCCAGGCTGCGTACGGAATCCTCACCGGCCTCGGTGTTGGGGCCGAAGAGGCAGATTCCGCCCAAGCCGTCGCGGAGCAGCTCGGCGTAGCCGGGCGGCAGGGTGGGTCCGGCGAAGGCGGAGACCTGGACGCGCAGCGCCAGGGTCTCGACGGTGGTCGGGGAAGGCATCACGACACCCCCAGTTCTCCGGCGAGGACCAGCACCGCGGCGCCGACGATGACGACGTCCTCGCCGAGCGTCGACGTACGGAACTCCAGCGGCTCGCCGCTGACCGGCATCGTCCGCTCGCGGATGATCCGGTCGGCGGTCTCGCGCAGCGGTCCGTCCAGGAGGTCGGCCGGCCCGGAGAGGACCAGCTCGTGAAGATTCAGGGTTCCGACCACAGGGGCCAATGCCTTTCCAAGATGTTCGCCGGCTTCCACGAGCGCATCGTCGTGGGCTGTCTCGAGGCGCTCCCGCAGGCGCGGCACCGCGAGGAAGGTCTCCAGGCAGCCCTGGCGGCCGCATGCGCACAGCGGGCCCTCGGGGTCGACGGTCACGTGCCCGACCTCGCCGGCGGCGTCGACGAACCCGTGCAGCAGCGCCCCTTCGAGCACCAGCCCCGCACCGACACCGGTGCCGACCCGCACGAGCATCAGCCCGCCGTCGCCGGACTGGCCGAAGGTGTACTCCCCCAGCACTGCGGTGTTGGCGTCGTTGGCGACGTACGTCGGTCGGCCGGTCTCACGACGCACCTGATCGGCCAGAGCGACATCGGTCCAGCCCAGGTTGGGCGCGGCGACGACGGTGCCGTCGGCCGCGACGACACCTGGACTGCCGATCCCGATGCCGAGGATCGGCCGGTCGGTGCTCGCGATCAGCTCGGTGACCAGCTCCTTCACGAGGCGTACGGCCTCGCTTCCGGTGCGGCCCTCCCGGCACCTGGTGGTGCGGTGGACGACATCGCCGGTCAGGTTGAGCACGGCCCCGGCGACCTGATCGTCACCGGAGACGTCGATGGTCACGATGTGGGTGGCGTCGGCGGCGAGACCGACCAGCATCGGCGGCTTCCCGACCCTGCTCTCCACCGGCGCGCCGAGCTCTTCGACGAGCCCGTCCTCGAGCAGGCTGCCCACCAGATCGGAGACCGTCGCCCGGGTCAGACCCGAGGATCGAGCCAGGTCGGCACGACTCGCCGGACCCACCGCGAAGAGGTGCTGGAGCACCAGGGATCGGTGATGCCGCCGCGCATCCTCCTGCAGCAACTTACCGATCGGCCGCAACGTACGACGTCTCGCCTTGGACATGTTTGTTAGTCCATCGTACTTATTAATGCTGCGTCAAGTCGACACGGCGATTTGGCCCGCCTCGCGGGCAGAAAACGGCACATCGGCGATCAGATGATGGCTGCAAGCTGGGCACGGGTCGGGACGTACGGCTCGATGCGGAGGACCATGTGGGCCTCCTCGGGGGTGCGGTTGCCCTTGCGGCCGTTGCACTTGCCGCACGCCGCCACGGTGTTCATCCACGTCCATCTGCCGCCGCGTGACTGTGGCAGCAGGTGGTCGATGGTGCGGGCGTGGCCGCCGCAGTAGGCACAACGATGCTGGTCGCGCTTGAGCACTCCCTCGCGGGAGTAGCCGGCCGGCCGGTACATCCAATGCATGGCGATATAGCGGACCAGCCGCACCGCCTTGGGCCATGGATGTGGCCCGATCATCTTGTCGCCCTGTTGCTCGTGAACCACCGCCACCTCACGGAACAGCATCCGCACGGCGTGCTTGAACGAGACCCTCCCGAGCGGCTCGAAGGAGGCGTTATACAGGGTCACGGCGCCCATGGTCGTGGTCATACTCGGTTACCTCCCAGGAGAGTCGGATAGAGATCGCGTGCAGATCGGGTGGAAACACTGGGCTGAAACAAAAAGGGGGCCGCCCCGACGAGACAGACATGTCTCGCAGGAGCGGCCCGGAGTGATCCGGTGCAGCTATGCACCCAGGTCACTGTCGGCTCCCGCGGGCATGAGGGTCGCGCTCGTGCGCAGCGGTCAGCGACCAGGCCGCCGGGGCGGTGGTCGAGTGCTGCGTGCTCATGGTGGGCCCTTCAAAAGGTCAAGTGTTGGCACCCGGCGGCGAAACCGGGTGCTACCAGAATAGAGCGAACACCCTCCACCTACCAACGGTTTTCGCAGGTCAGGACCGTGTCTTTCCGGTTAACTACGCCCGACGTACACCGTTTGGGCCCGTTAGCGCGACCCGGTCCGCCTCTCGGAGCCTCGGGATCAGCGCCTCGCCGACCCGAGCGACCTCGGTCCGATAGGGCGTGTCCGAGAGGACGAAGTGGGTCACGCCGAGCTCCTGGTAGCGGCCCAGCGCGGCGGCGACGTCGTCCGCGGAGCCGACCAGCCAGGTGGTTCCGGCGCCACCGCCGCCGTACTTCCCAGGAGCGGTGTAGAGGCACTCGTCGAGCACGTCGCCACGGTCGGCGAGGTCGAGGAGCCGGCTCTGCCCGACCGCTGACCGACCGCGGCGGAACTCGCGGTCTCCGACGGAGTCGGCCATCCGGCGTACCTTCTCCTCCGCGTCGCGCCAAGCCTCCTCGCGGGTGTCGCGGATCAGCGTGGTGATCCTCAGCCCGAACTCGAGCGGCGCGAGGTCGCGGTCCAGCGACCCTTGCAGGCCACGTAGGCGCTCGACCCGTTCGGCGATGCCGTCCAGCGGCTCGCCCCAGAAGAGCTGTACGTCGGCCTCGGCGGCGGCCACCGCCTCGGCCTCCGGGGACGCGCCGCCGAAGTAGAGCCTGGGGTGCGGGCGGCCCTCAGTGGCGTACGGACGCGGGGTGATCGTGGAGCCGGCGACCTGGAAGTGGTCGCCGTCGAAGGTGACGTTCTCCTCGGTCCACAGCCGCCGCACCAGTCGCATGAACTCCTTGGTCCGCGCGTAGCGGGCCGCGCGTGAGTCCTCGCGGTCGCCGTAGGCGGCCAGGTCGTCCTGGCCGGAGACGATGTTGACCCGCACGCGGCCGCGGCTGAGCCGGTCGAGGGTGGCGGCCGAGGTGGCGAAGTTGGCCGGGCGCCAGTAGCCCGGGCGGATCGCGATGAGCGGCTCGAAGGTCGTGGTGCGCGCGGCCAGGGCCGTCGCGACGGTGAAGGTGTCGGGCCTCCCCCAGCTGGTGCCGAGCAGGGCGCCGGTCCAGCCGGCCTTCTCGACCGCCTCGGCGAGGCCGACCTGGTAGTCGAGGGTGCCGTAGCCGTCCTCCGGCGCCGCGGTGTCGCCACGGTGGCCGGTCTCGACGAAGTTGGGCAGATACCAGAGGAGCTCGGGGTTGGTGGGGGCGCTCATTCCAGACTCCTTCAAATTGTCGATTGAGTTAATAGACTAACGCACTTGGTGTCGCTCCTCGGGACAGGCTCAGCCACTGAGCCAATTCCTGGGTATCGTCCGATCCATGGGCCTGACCTCCGCTGAGCTGATCGACCTCGTCCTCGACCCCGGCACCTGGACGTCCTGGGACACCCCGCCCGTCCACGGCCGAAGCGGAGCCCGAGGCAATCAAGCCGGCGAGGTCCCCGAGGCGTACGCCGCCGACCTGGTGCGCGCTCGGGAGCGGTCCGGGACCGACGAGTCGGTGGTCACCGGCGAGGCCCGGATCGCCGGGCGCCGGGTGGCCGTGGTGCTCTCCGAGTTCCGGTTCCTGGCCGGGTCGATCGGACGCGCGTCGGCCGAGCGGCTGATCGCGGCCGTGGAGCGGGCGACCCGCGAGGGGCTGCCCCTGCTGGCCGGCCCGGCCTCGGGCGGGACCCGGATGCAGGAGGGTACGCCGGCGTTCGTGCAGATGGTGCGTATCGCCGAGGCGGTCACCCGCCACAAGGCCGCCGGTCTCCCCTACCTCGTCTACCTGCGCCACCCCACCACCGGCGGCGTGATGGCCTCGTGGGGATCCCTGGGACACGTCACCGTCGCCGAGCCCGCGGCACTCCTCGGGTTCCTCGGCCCGAAGGTCTATGAGGTGCTCAACGGCCGCCCCTTCCCCTCCGGCGTCCAGGTCGCGGAGAACCTCTTCGCTCACGGCCTCGTCGACGGCGTCGTACCTCCCGACGAGCTCGCCGGACTCGTCGACCGTGTCCTCACCATCCTCGACCTCCGGCCCGAGAAGTCACCCACGTCGGCCGAGACGTCGCTCGCGTCGGCCGAGAGGTCAGCCGGCGACGCTTCGGCCGACGGGGCCGACTTCTCGGCGGTCGACACCTGGGATGCGATCACGCGGTCCCGACGCGCGGACCGGCCGGGTGCACGGGCGCTGCTTCGGATCGCGGCCTCGGACGTCGTACCGCTCAACGGCACCGGGCAGGGCGAGCGTGACCCGGGCCTGATCATCGCGCTGGCGCGGTTCGGTTCGGCGCCGTGCCTGGTGCTGGCCCAGGATCGACGCGAGCAGGCACACCAGCCGCTCGGACCGGAGGGACTGCGCGAGGCACAGCGCGGGATGAAGCTCGCCGCTGGGCTCGGGCTCCCCGTCGTCACCGTCATCGACACCCCCGGCGCCGCGCTGTCGGCGGAGGCGGAGAACGGCGGCATCGCCGGCGAGATCGCACGTACGTTGGGCACGCTCGTCAACGTCGAGACCCCCACGCTGAGCCTGATGCTGGGCGAGGGCAACGGCGGTGGCGCGCTCGCGTTCCTCCCCGCCGACCGGGTGGTCGCCGCCCAGCACGCCTGGCTCTCCCCGCTCCCGCCGGAGGGCGCGAGCGCGATCGTGTACGGCGACTCCGACCACGCCGCCGAGATGGCCGAGGCCCAGCGCGTCCTCGCCGTCGACCTCCAGCAGATCGGCGTGGTCGACCGGATCGTCGCGGAGTCCCCCGACGCCGCCGACGAACCGGAGACGTTCTGCCGCCGGGTCGGAGAGGTCCTCGAGGACGAACTGCTCGCGCTGCTCGCCTCCGGGCCGAGCGAGCCGACGGCCCGGGCCGCTCGCTACGCGGGCTGAGGCGGCGCCGCGCACGCGGGGTAACACGGTGTCCGCTCGGGTAGCAGCGGGTTGCAGCACGCTCTTACCCGAGCGGACACCGTGTTACCCCTTGCGCTCCGACTGAACACGTGTTTAGCATTGAACATGCGTTCAGCCCCTGACCCGACCACCCGCGAGCGAATCCGCGACGCGGCGGTGGTGCGGTTCGCGCGTGACGGTTTCGGTGCCTCGGTCCGCTCGATCGCGACCGACGCCGGGGTCAGCCCGGCCCTGGTGATCCACCACTTCGGCTCCAAGGACGAGCTCCACGCGGAGTGTGACGAGCGGGTTCTCGCCGAGATCCGCGCGGCGAAGAACGAGACGATCGACGAGCTGGCCTCGGGCCAGGGCATCCTGCACAGGTTCGCCGCCGCGGACGAGTACGCACCGATGCTCGGCTACGTCCTCCGCTCGCTGCAGGACGGCGGGCCGGTCGGCCGCACCTTCATCGAGCAGATGGTCGAGGACGCGGTCGGCTACACCAAGCACGGCATCGAGGCCGGGCTGATCAAACCCAGCCGCGACGAGACAGCCAGGGCCCGTTATCTGGTCCTCTCCGCCCTCGGCACGCTCATGCTCGAGCTCACTCTCAACCCGCCCGAGGACCCGAGCGACATCAGCGGCATGGTGCGTGGCTTCCTGTCCACGAGCTACCTGCCGATGATCGAGCTCTACACCCAGGGCGTCTTCACCACCCGCCGGATGCTCGACGAATACCTGCTCTACGTACCGGACCCGCCGCAGGACGCCGCCACGGAGCCCCCGTCTGAATGACGCCAGGCGCGTCGGCGTACGTCCTCCTATCCTCCCAACGCGGAAGCGAGTTCCCATGTCCGACAACATTCCCGCGGTCGAGATCGCGGGCCTGCACAAGTCCTTCGGTTCCTTCAAGGCCCTCGACGGCCTCGACCTGACCGTCCAGCACGGCCAGGTGGCCGGCTTCCTCGGCCCCAACGGCGCCGGCAAGTCCACCACCATCAAAGTCCTGCTCGGGCTGCTGCGCGCCGACGCCGGCACCGCAAAGCTGTTCGGCGGTGACGTCTGGAGCGACGCGGTCGAGCTGCACAAGCGGATCTCGTACGTCCCCGGCGACGTGTCGCTGTGGCCCAACCTCACCGGTGGCGAGTGCATCGACTACCTCACCCGTCTCAAGCCGGGCGGCGACAGGGCCAAGCGCAAGGCACGTCGGGCCGACCTGCTGGAGCGGTTCCAGCTCGACCCGACCAAGAAGGCGCGTACCTACTCCAAGGGCAACCGCCAGAAGGTCGCCCTGGTTGCGGCGTTCCTCGACGAGTCCGACCTGTACATCTTCGACGAGCCGACCTCCGGTCTCGACCCGTTGATGGAGGCCGTCTTCACCGAGTACGCCCGGGAGGCCAAGGCCGCGGGCTCCTCGGTGCTGCTCTCCAGCCACATCCTCAGCGAGGTCGAGAAGGTCTGCGACACCGTCACGATCATCCGTTCCGGGGTCGCCGTCGAGTCCGGCACGCTCGACGAGCTGCGCCACCTGACCCGTTCCTCCGTCGTCGCCACCGTCGGCGGCGACCCGTCGGCGCTGAGCGGGCTGCAGGCCGTCAACGACCTGGTGACCAGCCAGAACGGCGCCGGGACCCGGGTCGCCTTCGACGTGGACAACCACGCCGTCGGCGACGTACTCAAGACGCTCACCGAGCTAGACGTACGCGGCCTGACCATCACGCCGCCGTCGCTCGAGGAGCTCTTCATGCGGCACTACGGCGACGTCATCGAGACGGAGCAGGCGCGATGAGCACGCTCGCACCGGCCCTCCCCCGGCGTACGCCACTGACCTCATTCGCCGGCACCTGGCACCTGACCCGGTTCATGCTGCGGCGCGACCGGGTGCGACTGACCGTCTGGACCGTCTCGCTGCTCGCGTTGTACGCCTACTTCGTCACCGCGCTCAGCGCCGTCTACCCGACAGCCGAAGACCGGCAGGTACGCGCCGACCTGATGCAGCAGCCCGCGTCGGTGTTCCTCGGCGGGCCCAACTACGGGCTCGACGACTACACGATCGGCGCCATGTTCGCCAACGAGATGACCCTGTGGATGATCGCTCTGCTCGGGGTCATGAACATGTTCGAGGTCGTCCGCAACACCCGCGCCGAGGAGGAGAGCGGGCGGGCAGAGCTGGTCCGTTCCCGCGTGGTCGGCCGGCACGCGGCGGTCGCCGCCTCGCTCCTGACGGTGGTCATCGCCAACGTCGTCTTCGCGGTCCTCGGAAGCGCGCTGCTGATCTCCGCTGGCGGCCTGGCGGTCGAGGACACCTTCGCCCTGTCTACGTCGATCGCCGTCAGCGGCCTGGTCTTCGCCGCCGTCGCGCTGGTCACCTCGCAGCTGACCACCCACGGGCGCGGCGCGACCGGCCTCGCGCTCGCGGTGCTCGGCGTCGCGGTGCTGGTGCGCGGCATCGGCGACCTGCAGGCCGAGCCCGGCGAGCACGGCACCTGGCTCTCGTGGCTCTCGCCGATCGCGTGGACACAGCAGATGAGGGCGTACGTCGACCTGCGCTGGTGGCCGTTGGCGCTGAGCGTTGTGGCCGTCCTGGTGCTCCTCGCCCTCGGGGCATTCCTGGCCTCGAAGCGCGACTTCGACGGCGCGCTGCTCGCCGGCGGCTCCGGCCGGGCCGAGGCGACCGGGACGCTCTCGTCCCCGATCGCGATGGCGTGGCGCCAGCAGCGTACGGCCCTGTTCTGGTGGTTTCTCGGCACGTTCGTGATGTTCGGGGCGACCGGCACCTACCTCGGCGAGGGTGTCGAGGAGATGATGAAGGACGTGCCCGGCGGGACCGAGATGTTCGGCGACGACCCGCTCACCGGGTTCCTGGCGATCATGATCCTGTACGCGGCACTGGCCGCCGCCGGGTACGCGATCGCCACCACCCTGCGGGCCAAGACGGAGGAGACCGAAGGCCGCCTCGAGATCACGCTCGCCAAGCCGGTCTCACGCGGTCGCTGGTTCGGCTCACACCTCGCGGTCGTGGCGGTCGGCGCGTTCGTCCTGACCATGATCTCGGGTGCCCTCGCGCTGTGGGCAGGCGCGCTGGTCAACGGTGAGGTCGAGCTCGGGACCTTCCTGAAGGGCGGCGCGGCGTTCCTGCCGGCCATCGCGGTCTTCATGACCCTCACCGCGGCGCTGTACGCCTGGGTCCCGAAGATCACGCCGGTCATCTGGGCGCTCTTCGCGTTCACGTGCATCACCGGGATGTTCGGTCCGCTGTTCGACCTCCCGGACTCGGTCGCCGGCATCTCCCCCTTCTGGTGGGTCGGCCGCTACCCGCAGGAGCCCATCGAGGCCTCGCACATGATCGGCCTCAGCGCCGTCGCGCTCGTGCTGCTGCTGGTCGCCTTCGTCGGCTTCCGCCGCAGAAACATCCCCGCCTGACCCAGGCCGGGGCCGAGGCGTCACATACGCCGGTCGAGTGGGCACCTAGGTGCCCACTCGACCGGCGTTGCTGACGTCTCGGCGGGATCAGAACAGGAGGGCCGTGCTCGGATCTTCGACGATCCTGGCCACGTCGGCGAGGAAGCGGGAACCGGCCTCGCCGTCGATGTGGCGGTGGTCGAAGCTGAGCGCGAGGGTGCAGACGTCGCGGGGCTCGATGCGCTCCTCGTCACCGGTGCCGACGACCCACGGCTGACGCTTGATCGCGCCGACGGAGAGGATCGCGGACTCGCCCGGGTTGATGATCGGGGCGCCGCCGTCGATGCCGAACGGACCGATGTTGGTGATCGTGAACGTCCCGCCGGTCTGGTCGGCCGGCGGAGTCTTGCCGGTGCGAGCGGTGGCGGTGAGCTCGTTGATCGCGGTGCCGAGCTCGACCAGGGACATCCGGTCGGCGCCCTTCACGTTCGGCACCTGGAGACCCCTCGGGGTGGCCGCAGCGATGCCGAGGTTGACGTACTCCTTGAAGACGATCTCCTGGGCGGCCTCGTCCCACCACGAGTTGACGATCGGCGTACGTCGCATCGCCAGCAGCGTCGCCTTGGCCACGATCAGCAGGGGGCCCACGCGGACCTCGGCGAAGTCTCGGTTTGCCTTGAGGGTGGCGACCAGCTCGGAGGTACGTGTCACGTCGATCGTCGTCCAGATGGTCACGTGCGGCAGCGTGAACGCCGAGTCGACCATCGCCTGGCCCATCTGCTTGCGCAGGCCCTTGATCGGCTCACGACGCTCACCACCGACCGGCGCTGTCGACTCGGTCGAAGGCGCCGGCGCAGCCGTCAGATTTTCCAAGTCGGCGGTGGTGATCACGCCGTCGTCCCGCTCCGGGGCGACGGTCGCCAGGTCCACACCCAGGTCGCGCGCGAGCTTCCGGGCGGTCGGCTTGGCGAGTACGCCGGTTCCCGTGGCGGCTGCTGGCGCGGAGACGGTGCGGTTGCGGCGTACGACTGCGTCTTCCTTTGAGCCGTAGCCGACCAGCGTCAGTGGCTTCTCTGCCTCCTCGTGCTCCGGAACTGACGCTTCGGCTTCAGGAACTGACGTCTCGGGCTCAGAAACTGACGTCTCGGCGGGGGCGTCGCCGATGCGGATGATCGGGGTGCCGACCTGGACCTCGGTGCCGACCTCGACCAGGAGCTCCTGGACTACCCCGGCGTAGGGGCTCGGGAGCTCGACGACGGACTTGGCGGTCTCGATGTCGCAGACGGGGTCGTTGACCTTGATGACGTCGCCGACCGCGACGTGCCACTCGACGATCTCGGCCTCGGTGAGGCCCTCGCCCACGTCCGGAAGGCGGAACTCGTTGGAGGTCACCATGCCAGGCTCCTGTCGACGGCATCGAGGACTCGGTCGAGGTCGGGGAGGAAGTACTCCTCCGCCCGGGCCGGCGGGTAGGGCGTGTCGAAGCCGCCCACGCGCAGGACCGGCGCCTCCAGGGAGTGGAAGCAGGTCTCGGTGATCCGGGCGGCGAGCTCGGCGCCGAGGCCGAGGTTGACGTGGGCCTCGTGGACGACGACGGCACGGCCGGTACGCCGCACCGACTCGTAGACCGGCGCCATGTCCAGGGGCGAGAGCGTGCGCAGATCGATCACCTCGACCGACTTGCCCTCCCCCGCGGCCGCCTCGGCGGCGGTCAGCGCGGTCTTCACGGTGGGCCCGTAGGCGAGCATCGTCAGGTCGGTGCCGGTGCGCGTCACCCGCGAGGCGAACAGCGGACCAGGGGTCGCGTCGACGTCGACGTCGGCCTTGGTCGAGTGGTAGAGCCGCTTCGGCTCCAGGAAGATCACCGGGTCCGGATGGGAGATCGCCTGCTGGATCATCCAGTAGGCGTCGACCGGGTCCGAGCAGGCCACCACCTTGAGGCCAGGGGTGTGCGCGAACTGCGCCTCCGGCGACTCGCTGTGGTGCTCCACCGCGCCGATGCCGCCGCCGAACGGGATCCGGATGACCATCGGCATCGCGACCCGGCCGCCGGAGCGGTAGTGGAACTTGGCCACCTGCGACACGATCTGGTCGTAGGCCGGGTAGACGAACCCGTCGAACTGGATCTCCACCACCGGCCGGTAGCCCCGCAGCGCGAGCCCGACCGCCGTGCCGACGATCCCCGACTCCGCCAGCGGCGTGTCGATGACCCGCGCCTCGCCGAAGTCCTTCTGCAGCCCGTCGGTGATCCGGAAGACACCACCGAGCCGGCCGATGTCCTCACCCATCAGGACGACCTTGTCGTCGTCCTCCATCGCCCGTCGGAGGCCGGCGTTGAGGGCCTTCGCCAGAGTCATTTTCGTCATCGGGAAGCCCCCTCGTGCTCGAAGGACGCGAGGTACGCCGCGTAGCCGTCGCGCTGCTCACGCAGCTCGTCGGGCAGCTCGGTGTAGACGTTGTCGAAGAGGCGTACGGGATCGGGTTCGGGCAGGGAGTGGATCCCGGCGCGCAGGCGCTCGCCGAACTCCTCGGCCTCGGCCTCCACCTTGGCGAAGAAGGAGGTCGAGGCGCCACCGCCGCGGCGCAGATACGCCTCGACCCGGGCGATCGGGTCCTTGAGCTTCCACGCCTCGACCTCGTCGGAGACCCGGTAGCGGGTCGGGTCGTCGGTGGTCGTGTGGGCACCCATCCGGTAGGTGTAGGCCTCGATCATGGTCGGCCCACCACCCTCACGGGCCCGCTTGAGCGCCGACTTCATCACCTCGTACGTCGCCAGCACGTCGTTGCCGTCCACGCGGATGCCGGGGAAGCCGAAGCCCTGGGCGCGCTTGTAGAGCGGCACCTTGACCATCTGCTCGACCGGCTCGGAGATGGCCCACTGGTTGTTCTGGCAGAAGAAGACGACCGGGGCGTTGTAGGAGGCGGCGAAGACCATCGCCTCGTTGACGTCGCCCTGCGAGGAGGCGCCGTCGCCGAAGTGGGCCACGACGGCGGTGTCGCGGGTCGGGTCGCCGGTGCCGACGAGGCCGTCCATCTGGACACCCATCGCGTAGCCGGTCGCGTGCAGCGTCTGGGCGCCGATGACGATCGTGTAGAGCCCGAAGTTGTGCTCGGCGGGGTCCCAGCCACCCTGGTCGGTGCCCCGGAATAGTCCGAGCAGCTGCATCGGGTCGACGTCGCGACACCAGGCCACGCCGTGCTCACGGTAGGTCGGGAAGACGAAGTCCTGGGGCGCGAGGGCGCGGGCCGCGCCGATCTGCGCCGCCTCCTGGCCCAGCAGCTGTGCCCACAGGCCCAGCTCGCCGTGACGCTGCAGCGCGGTGGCCTCGACGTCGAGGCGACGGGTCAGCACCATGTCGCGGTAGAAGCCGCGTACGGCCTCGTCCTCAGGTCGGTCGGGTGAGAACTCGAAGTCGGGGTGCGAGACCCGTTCTCCCTCGGGGTTCAGCAGCTGCACCATGTCGGTGTGGCTGGGACTCGGATCCAGAAATTCAGTCATCACGCTTCCTTCACACGGGGTGGGGTTGCCACCGCTGGCTACGCCGATCACGGGCTTGTGATCCGTGGCACATCGGCATAGCCAAACGGTACCCGGCCTCGGGAAGAGAAGGGGCCCGAGTGACATGAACGTAGACAACTAAGCAAGCGCTTAGTAAGTTCTACGGGACGCGATGGCGCCCCTGCCCAGGAGATGAGGAACCGATGACTCGATTTGCCCGAGTGGAGTCGCTCAAGAGCGACCTTGGAGTGGCTGACCTGGTGGACCTCCCGGCACCGCAGCTCGACGAGGGTGAGGTGCTGGCACGGATCGAACGCTTCGCTCTGACGACGAACAACATGACCTACGCGGTCTACGGCGACGCTCTGGGCTATTGGAATCTGTTCCCGGCCGAACAGCCCGGGTACGGCTGCATGCCGGCGTGGGGGCACGCGGAGATCGTCGAGTCGAGGGCATCCGACCTCCCCGTGGGGACGCGGATCTTCGGCTACTTCCCCATCGCGACCCATCTGACGATGCGACCGACATCGGTCACCTCCCGCAGCTTCGTCGACGGCGCCGGACACCGCACCGGGACGCCTCAGGTCTACAACCTCTACGAGTTCGAACCCAGGGAATCCGATCCACGGCTGGACAGCCTCACCGCCATCTTCCGTGCCCTGTTCATCACCTCCTACACCGCCGCCGACTACCTCCGTGACCGCGACTTCTTCGACGCCGAGCAGTTCGTGATCTCGAGCGCCTCGAGCAAGACGGCGTACGGCACCGCCTACTGCCTCGCCGACTCACCGGCCCAGAGGATCGCGCTCACCTCCGCCCGCAACATCGAGTTCGTGAAGGGCCTCGGCCACTACACCGCGGCGCATGAGTACGCCGACCTGACGGCCATCGACCGGACCAAAAGGACCGTCTACGTCGACCTGTCAGGCGACGGTGACCTGCGCCGGCGGGTTCACGAGCACTTCGGTGACCAACTCGCCTTCGACTGCCTCATCGGGTCGACCCAAGCCGACGGCTTCCCCGAGGACGACGACAGCCTCGTGGGACCCGCTCCGGTCTTCTTCTTCGCAGCCCTCCAGCTCGACGCCTACAAGGCCGAAGGCCAGTCGCGCGCGTTCATGCAGCGCTATCGACGCGACGAGCGTGACTTCCTCGAGCGTGTGGGTGGAACGGAGCAGCCATCGATCGAGCTGCTCGAACACGCCGGTCTCGAGGACGCCCCCGCCGTCATCGCCGGCTTCCACGACGGGTCGACGGACCCCGCTGTCGGCCACGTCTTCCTCCCGAACGCGGGCTGATCGGAATTTCCGTGGTCGCGACCGTGGGGCGCCGCTAGAGTCGCGCCCCCTAGACCACCGGAGGCGCACCATGTCCGATCCGTACGGCTACAACCAGCCCGTCGAACGGCCCAAGACGTTGACGTACGCGGTCTACGGGATGTGGCTCGGCGGCCTGCTGAGCATCGTCTCGACGGTCTTCCTCCTCACCACGGACACCACCGAGATGAAGACGCTGATGGTGACGGAGATGGAGAAGCAGCCGACGTACGACCCCTCGATTTTCGACGCGAGGGAGATGGCTGACGTGATGATCCCGATCATCCAGATCGGTGGCGCGGCCTTCGGGCTGATCGCCCTCGGGCTGTGGATCTGGATGGCGGTCATGAACGGGAAGGGCCGCAACTGGGCGCGCGTCACCGGCACCGTCTTCGGCGGGCTCTCCCTCGCCGGGAGCCTGTCGACCCTGGGCAACCTCGCCGGCAACGCGGCGCTCGGCGGCGCCGCATTGCCGACGTCGGCCGCCGGCACCGTGCTCGCGGTCGTCGACCCGCTGCTGGTGGTCGCGATCCTGGTGCTGCTGTGGGTGCGGCCGTCGTCGGCCTACTTCAGCGCGGTCGGCGCCGCAAGGCAGCGGCAGCGCACCGGCTACTACGCCGGCTGAAGGAAAAGCTTCTTTCAGCCGAGCGACTCGCGCCCGTGCGGCTCGTCCCAGCCGGAGAGGTCGGGGCCGGCGGGGACGATCTGTGTCGGGTTCAGGTCGGTGTGGACGACGTAGTAGTGCTGCTTGATCTGGTCGAAGTCGAGCGTCTCGCCGATCCCGGGGGTCTGGTAGAGGTCGCGCGCGTAGGCCCACAGCGCGGGGAACTCGACGAGCTTCTGCCGGTTGCACTTGAAGTGGCCGTGGTAGACCGCGTCGAAGCGGGCCAGCGTCGTGAACAGCCGGATGTCCGACTCGGTGAGCTGGTCGCCGACCAGGTAGCGCCGCCCGGAGAGCCGCTCCTCGAGCCAGTCGAGGGCAGCGAAGAGACGTGAGTACGCAGCGTCGTACGCCTCCTGGGAGCCGGCGAAGCCACACCGGTAGACCCCGTTGTTGACCTCGGTGAAGACCCGGCGGTTGACCTCGTCCATCTCCTCGCGGAGCGCGCGCGGCCACAGATCGGGCGCGTCGTCGGCGAAGAAGTCGGTCCACTCGTGGAAGAAGTCGTGGGTGATCCACGGGAAGTCGTTGGTGACGACCTTGCCCGAGGCCTCCTCGACGATCGCCGGCACCGTGATGCCGCGCGGGTAGTCGGGGTAGCGCTTGAAGTAGGCCTCCTGCAGCCGCTCGATGCCGAGCACCGGGTCGACTCCGCCGGGGTCGAGGTCGAAGGTCCACGACCGGGCGTCGTGCGTCGGGCCGGCGAGGCCGAGGGAGATGACGTCCTGCAGCCCGAGCAGGTTGCGCACGATGATCGCCCGGTTGGCCCACGGGCACGCGGCGGCCGCGACCAGCCGGTAGCGCCCCGGCTCGACCGGCCACAACGGCACGTCGCTCGGCCCGAACTCGGGTGTCCGCGCGTCTCGCGTGATCCGGTCCGGGATGTAGTTCATGTCCCGGTTGAACTCGTTGCCGGGCTGTACGTAGGTCGCCTGCTCCTGCATGGGCTCACTCTAACGTTGTGGTTGAATCCTGAAGCGAATCAGAGGTACGTCCATGCGAGACCCGCCGCCTCCAGGATCAACCAGAACCGCAGCGCACGAGAGATGAGCACCGTGAGCGTGAAGATCGGGAGGTTGAACCGCAACGCGCCGAAGAGCACCGACATCACCGCGAGCGGCGGAAAGCCGGAGAGGCCCGACGCGGCCAGGAGTGCGGTGGCCAGAACCGGGCGACCTGAGGTCCGGGCGTACCAGCGGTCATAGGTGCTCTGCCACTTGGGCGACTCGAGCTTCTTTCTGATCCAGGGGATCTTGGTGGATCCGCGACCGGCGTAGTACCACACCACCTTGCCGCCGGTCTGGCCGAGCCCGGCGACGAACCCGAGCAACGCTGGCCACCAGTCAGAGTTCTGGGCGACGACGGACAGGTACGCCTCGGCGTTCATCACCGGGATGAGCGCGGATCCGAGACAGAAGAGGAGAGTGCCGATCAGAAGTTTCATCGAGGCACGGGCAGGCCGATCCTGAGGAGCCGTCCCAGCGAGACGCACTTCATGATCAGCAGGGCCGTGGCGATCGCCAGACCCAACCACATCCAGCCGGTGACCAGCAGCAGGATCGCGAAGAGCCCCGAGTTGACCGCCTTGCCCGGGTGGGACCAGTTCCACCGCCACAGCGTCCGGTCGATGACGTAGAAGTAGTTCGGGCTCTTGATCGGCCAGGCCAGGTAGGAGATCGAGAGGAAGCAGTCGATCACCATGAACTCGGCGAGGTAGACGAAGATCGCCGGCGACAGGTCCGGCTGCAGGAACGCCAGCCCGACGTAGAACGCCGCCGCGCAGAGACGGTCGGAGAAGATGTCGAGCACCCCGCCGATCCGGGTCTCCTCGTCGCGCCACCGGGCGACCGCCCCGTCGAGGCTGTCACCGACCCAGTAGACGACCAGCGCGATGACCAGGAGCTTCAGGCTCCCCTGGTACGCGGCGCTCGCCGCCAGCACCACCGACGCGATGGTGCGTACGAACGTGATCACCGTCGCCGACGTCCACAGCCGTTCCGACTCGGGACGTGCGCGCTCCTTGAAGTCGGTGATGACAGCGGTGTCGGTCATGGTCCGGAGCATAGAGTGCCGATGGGCGTAGCCCGGTGGAATATCGCCGCGCGGCTCAGCGCGGATCGCGCACCAACGAGGCCACGAAGTCGAGCTTGTCCAGGACCGCGGGCGGGATGACGAAGGGATACAGGTCGTCGTGGCCCATGGATCGGTTGATGACGTTCAGTGCGGCCGAGAGGGGCACCCAGATGTCGGTGACCACCTGCCGGAACGGCATCTCGGCGGGCACCGGGTCGGTGAGCCCGTACGCCGCCGCGGACCCGAGCGTGTCGCGGATGTGGAGGAAGTGGGCCCAGGTCTCGGCGAAGTCCTCGAAGGGATGCATGGTCGCGTAGGTCGAGATGTAGTTCTCGGTCCAGCCCGCGGGCGGTCCTTCGGAGTAGTGGCGCTGGAGCGACTCCTCATAGGAGACCGACTCGTCGCCGAAGACCTCGGTGCAGCGCTCCATCAGCTCGGGCCCACGGACCAGCTGCCACTCGTAGTAGTGGCCGACCTCGTGCCGGAAGTGGCCGAGCAGGGTGCGGTAGGGCTCGTCGAGCGTCGCCCGGACGTGCTCGCGGTAGGCGTCGTCGGACTCGGCCAGGTCGATCGTGATCACGCCGCCGTCGTGTCCGATGACCACGTCGGGGGTGGACGCGACGCCGTCGCTGGCCAGCAGGTCGAAGGTGAGCCCCTCGGCAGGGTCCTCGACCTTGGTGCGGATCTCCAGACCGAGGTTGTCGAGCTCGACCACGAGGTGACGTTTCGCCTGTTCGGCAAGGGAGTACTGCTGCTGGACGAACTCGGGTGCGGCATCGTTGGGCCGGGTCCGGGTCAGCTCGCAGGCGAAGCAGATCCCGCCTTCGATGCGGGCCAGCCAGGTGCATCCCGTCTCGAGCGTGTGGGCGCAGACCCACCAGATGTAGCCGTCGCTGTCGACGTACCTGCCCTCGGGTGAGACCGGGACGATCGCGCGCTCCTCGCGGGAGTAGGCGAGCCGGGTGCCGCACGAGACGCACGCCGAGTTCTCGAAGTAGAGACGGTTGCCGCACTCCCGGCAGCTGAACGCTTCCATGTCCCCAATCATCGGCCGTCTCAGGCCGTCCCCCAGCTCTCGACGCGCCACTCGCCGTCCTCCTGGACGAGGACGACGACCATCGCCTCGTCCGGGACAGGTCCGTCCTCGCCGGTGTAGGAGACCCTGATGGTGACCTGGGCGGCGTTGCCCTCCATCTCTGGCTCGCCGAAGACCATGGTCCGTCTCACCGCGCGCGGATTGGGGTCGGCGTAGGTCCGCTTCCCCTCGGCCGCGTCGATCATCGCGCGGGCACCGCCACCGTCGAGGAGCTCGTCGCCCTCGTCGGAGGCCAGCTCGTAGAGGGTGGCGACCGAGGTGGTCTCCATGAACTCGCGGGTGACCTCGGCCGGGGTCGAGCCGCGCGCCAGCAGCCAGAGCGTGAGCGCGGTGAGAGCCGCGGCGACCACCAGCACTCCGGAGATGCGTACTCCGCGACGCCAGCGGCTGCCGCGGGTCACGATGCTCGCCCGCTGCGGAGGCTGTCCCACGAGCAACACCGTAACTTCACTCCTGCTGGTCGGGGGCCACATCGACAGAGACGGTCAAGGTCGAGGTGGTGGCTTCGGTGTAGATGACCCCCTTCACCGGAGGCACATCGGCATAGTCACGTCCCCAGGCGACGCTCACGTAGCGATCGTCGGCCCTGGTGTCGTTCGTCGGGTCGAGGGCGAGCCACTGGCCCGTCCCCGCGCCGCTGAGGTCTGCCCCGTAGTGGGGCACCCACACCTCCACCCAGGCATGAGAGGCATCGGCTCCGACGAGCCGCGGCTTCCCCGGCGGAGGGGTGGTGGCGAGGTAGCCGGAAACATAGCGGGCCGCGAGCCCGTGCGCTCGAAAACAGGCCAACATCAGGTGAGCGAAATCCTGGCAGACACCACCCTCGGCCTCGAAGATCTCCGGGATCGTCGACGTGACGGTCGTGGCCGTGTCGTCGTAGTCGAACCCGGCATGGATCCGGTGCATCAGATCCTCCGCCGCCTCCACGATCCCGCGCCCCTCCGTCAAGGAGACGGCACCGAAGTCGTACGCCTCCTGGGTGTGCTCCACGAGCGGCGAGGCCACCGCCAGGTCGGCCGCCCGCCAGGCGCCCGGAAGAGTCGGGTCCACCAGCGGCCGCGCCCGCTCCCACGGCTGGTCGAAGCTCGTCTCGTCATAGATCGGGGTGATGACGTCGACCTCGGACGCAGCCGTGATCTCGAGCAGCTGGTGCGGCTCGAGGACCTGGAAGTACGTCACCGTGTTGCCGTAGAAGTCGACGTCGGTCGACTGGTCGGCGGGCGCCGGCGTGACCTGAACCTCCGCCTTCTCGACATGCTGGTGAGGCAGTTCCCGCGGGGTCACGTTGGCGATCCCGAACGAGTTCGTCACGTCCTCGTCGTAGGAGTAGGTCGTCGTGTGGCTGACCCGGTATCTCACTCGCGGGATGCTATCTCGATCCAACCGCCACGTCGCCGGGGTCGACGAAGCCTCGTCCTTCGAACTCGCCATCCTCGTCGATCCACCGCACGCGAAGTGCCCCGCTCTGCGAGACCTCGACGATTCGACCCCGATGGCCACGAGTCGGCGGCCCAGATGCGCTGCCGAACACCGCCAGCCTCCAGGCATTGTTGGACGGGTCCCAATCCTTGTCCCCGAGCACCGGCCCTAACCACACGACCGGGGCACCGACGACGTACGGCGACGGTTCCGAATCGTCCACGATGTCGTGGGTGATCCCCTGCCAGCCAGGACTTTCGCGGACAGCCCGGACGAGGTCGTCGAACTCCGCATCTGAGACCACTCGAAGATTCTTCACCTCGTAGACCGCATCAGGGCTGTACCAACCGTCCTTGTCGAGCCACGACACCAAGGCCCAACCGTCAGGCAGGTCATCCACGACAACCCCTGGCAACACCAGCGGGCCACCTTCGACAGCAGGAAACGTACCCGTCCAAACGACCCGGCGACCCCGCGGCGGAGAAGGGAAAGATCCCTGCTGCTGGCGATCAGAAGCACTAGCCATGTCGCCAACCTACGACGCCGAGCAAAGTCGCCACTTCCTCACCACACCCGTACCTTTCGGGTACGCGGTTACCAGGCCATTGTCCCCGACAATGACGACGACGGTCGCGCCACGAATACGATGAACGTATTTGGTCTTTCCGTTGCCACCGTCCAGTTCTGTGCCGCGATTGATCGTCTTCTTGATGCACGTCAGAGCGTCCGGCCAGTTGGGCACCTCGTGCTTCAACTCCACGTGCACGGCACCCCAAGTCGAACCGTTACCGCACCTGATGGCGATGGAATCACCAGAAGTCTGGATGGTCCAGAGGCGGTCCTTTACATACCTAGGAGGCACGTTGGCGGACTCGTTGCCGACTGATCGTGCGCCGCACCCATAAACTGCGTCGGTCGCTTGAGCGCTGGCTGGCACGGGCTCGGCTGCCCAAATCGACGCCGTGACGACGAGCGCCGTCGCAACGCGCCCGATCAACCTCAGCATGACGCGACCCCGTCCCAGCGATCCGGACCAGTCTGGTTGAGGTGACGGTCGGTCCACGACGAACCGGCGGCGATCTTGTGGCCCAGAGGACCTTTACCCGGACGCTGACCGGGCAGCCGTTCTTGACCTTGACGTTCTGGTACGGCCCAGCCGGGTTCGAGTACGTAGCAGTCACACATGCTGGCACAGGCGCTGCGGCCAGCAGAGCCCGCGTAATCGTCGCTACTGCAATTTCTGGAGCATCGCCGGCTCTCAGTCGCCGCTCGTGGTAACGGCCGTGGCTCTGCTCAAGTGAGCGATTGCGCCGGGAGGGCGTTGAGGGGTTGTGGGGCGGGGCCGGTGGCGAAGTGGACGTCGCTGATGGCTTCGGCGAGGCGGACGAGCTGGGCCTGGACCTGGTCGAGGAAGGACTCCAGGTTGGGGCGGCCGACGCCGCCGATGGCGACGAGGCCGGCGACCTCGGTGCGGTCGAGCATGTCGGTGATGTCGTCGAGGAGCCGCTCGGGGCGGGAGGAGCCGGTCGAGCCGGGGAGCTTGGTCAGGTGCAGCCGCAGCTCGTGCAGGCAGAAGGCCAGCGAGCGTGGGTTCTCGCGGTCCATGATCAGCAGGTCGAGCACTCCCCCGGTGCGTACGTAGCCCCGGTAGCGGCGGCGGTGGGTGACCGCGGACTCGGCGGAGGCGAGGACCGCGTTGAGCACGGCCCGGTCGACCTCGAGCCCCCTCCGCACCGTGGTCGTCGCGCGGAGCAGGTGACAGACCTGCATCGACCGCTCGAGGAACCGTCCCAGCCGGATCGAGTGGTAGCCCTCGTCGCGGATCATGCTCGCCACGATCCCCTGCATCGCCAGGATGCCGTGCAGCATCTCGGCACCCGACTCGGCGATCTGCAGCGAGTGCGGGTTGACCCGGAGGTCCTCGGCCGCCCGGTCGGTCGAGGAGAAGATCCGCCACATGTCGGGGCTGAGCTGGTCGCGTACGCCACTGAAGGCCTGTCGCATACCGGCCAGCGACTGCGCGGCCGACCCCGGCCGGTCGGCGTCCAGCAGCATGGACCGGAACTCGGCGTCGATATCGGCATCCGCGTGACCGTGTCCGCCCAGCCGGTCGAGCGCGCTCAGCATCACCTCGAGGCTGATGCCGCCGGACGTACGCGGCCTGGTCCTGAAGTCCTCCGCGAGCACGTGCGTGGCCAGGATGAGCCGGATCAGGTCCTCGGCACGCTCCGCGTAGCGGCCCGACCAGTACATGTCCTCGAGCGCACGCGGGACGAGCACCGTGACCGAGCGGGAATGGGTCATCGGGAGCACGTCGGCCAGGCCCTGGTCGGCGTCCTGCGGCGACTCCTTGAGCACCCAGACGTCCTTGCTGCACGGCGGCAGCCCGGTCTCGTCGGCCCGGATCGAGGCCAGGCCACCGACCAGCGGGCGATAGGCCGAGCCGTAGCGGAGCGAGAAGGTACGCAGCGTCAGCGGCCGGCCGACCGCGCCGCGTCCCTCGGCCCAGGTCGGGGCGTGGGAGAGCGTGATCCTCTCCTGCCCGACGTGGCGGTAGGGATCGGCCGCGATCCTGGCTCCCAGCTCCTCGGGCGTTCCGTTGACGATGGTGCCTTCCAGCGTCCGCACGACCAGGTCGTCCGCGGCCAGGCGGCGCTCGACCTCCGCGCGCTGGTCCGGGTCGCCGCACCACCAGGTGCCGAGCGAGGCCAGCCGCAACGGCTCCCCGAGCAGGGCCTCGCAGGCGGCGGGGAGGTAGGGGACGAGCCCCGGATTCTCGAGTACGCCGGCCCCGAACCCGTTGACCACGCGCACGTTGCCGCGGCGTACGGCCTCGATCAGGCCGGCCACGCCGAGCTGACTGTCGCCGCGGAGCTCGAGGGGGTCGGACCAGGTCGCGTCGACGCGGCGCAGGATGACGTCGACCCGCTCCAGCCGGTCGCCGTGGCCGCGCATCAGGACCTCGCCGTTGCGTACGGTCAGGTCCGCGCCCTGGACCAGCGGGAAACCGAGCGTCGAGGCGAGAAAGGCCTGGTCGTAGGCGGTCTCGGAGTGGGTTCCCGGGGAGAGGACGACGACCCGGGGGTCGGCCTGGTCGCCGGGCGCCGACTCCAGCAGCGCACTGCGGAGAGCCGCGAAGTAGGGCTCCATCCGGTGCAGCCCGGCGTCGCGGTGGAGCTCGGGGAGCACCCGGCTGATCACCCGGCGGTTCTCCATCGCGTAGCCGATCCCGCTCGGCGCCTGGGTGCGGTCGGCGAGCACCCGCCACTCACCGTCGGGGGTCCGGCCGAGGTCGGTGGCGGCCAGAACGAGCGGCCGCGGGTCGTGATTGCTGGCCCTGGCGGCGACGCGATGGAAGCCGTGATGGCCGAAGACCACTGCGGCCGGGACGATCCCGTCCTGGAGGAGACGCTGCGGGCCGTAGAGGTCGACGAGGATCGCGTTGAGCAGCTCGGCGCGCTGGGCCAGGCCGACCTCGAGGATTCGCCACTGCGCCGGATCGATGACGAGCGGCACCGGGTCGAGCCGCCAGGGCTCGGGCTTGGCGCCGGGGCGCAGGTAGGTGACTCCGTCGTCGGCGAGGAACCGCTCGACGTCGTGGCCGATCCGGCTCAGCGTGGCAGGCGTGATCGAGACGGCCGTCTCGGCCATCGGCTTCCACGCGGGTCGCAGAGTGCCGTCGGGCCCGACGACCTCGTCGTAGGGCTGGTCGGTCGCGTCGAGGAGGCCGAGGGCGTCGGCGTACTCGCGAAGGACGGTCACCGCACCACCCGTCGGAGATCCAGGGTGTGCGGGTTGTCGGGAGTGGTGCCGCGGGCCGCGCGCTCGCGCATCTCCGCGACGTCCAGGCGGCCGGAGGTGTGGCCCCGCGCCTCGAACCTGCTCGCGCGGCGCGCCTCGGCCTCGTTGGCGTTCACCGGCGGGTGGTCGTAGCTGCGGCCGCCCGGGTGCACGACGTGGTACGTCGCGCCGCCGAGGCTGGTCTCGGAGGCGATGTCGACGACGTCGAAGTGCAGCGGCGCCTGGACGTCGATGCTCGGGTGGAGGCTCGACCACGGGCTCCAGGCCTTGAACCGGATGCCGGCATAGAACCTGTCCGGGACGGAGGTGGGGGTCAGCGGCACCGGAACACCCTGACACGTCACCAGCTGCCGGTCGAGGTCGATCCCTCTCGCCGAGATCTGGACCCGCTCGACCGACGAGTCGACGTAGCGCGCCGTCCCCGACCCGGTCGCCTCCTCGCCGAGGACGTTCCAAGGCTCGATCGCCTGCCGCAGCTCCAGCTCGACGTCTCCGACCTGCGCGACCCCGATCCGCGGAAAACGGAACTCGGCGTACGCAGCCAGCCACTGCGACTCGAACGGGATCCCGTGGCGGCGCAGGTCGGCCACCACCTCCTCGATGTCGCGTAGGCACCCCTGCGGGAGCAGGAAGTCCTCGTGGAGGGCGCTTCCGTGGCGGACCAGGGGCGCCTCGTACGGCTCCTCCCAGAACCACGCGACCAGGCTCCTGACCAGGAGCGACTGGAGAAGGGCCATCTGCGGGTGTGGCGGCATCTCGAAGCCGCGGAGCTCGAGAAGGCCGAGGCGTCCTCGGGACGAGTCCGGGGAGTAGAGCTTGTCGATGCAGAACTCGGCGCGGTGGGTGTTGCCGGTCAGGTCGGTGAGCAGGTGGCGCAGCGCGCGGTCGATCATCCACGGACGGGGTTCGGCGTGCTCACGGGTGATCCGGGCGACCTCCTGGAGAGCGATCTCCATCTCGTAGACCGCCTCCGGGCGGCCCTCGTCGAACCTCGGCGCCTGGCTGGTCGGGCCGATGAAGCGGCCGGAGAAGAGGTAGGAGAGCGAGGGGTGGCGCTGCCAGTAGCGGATCAGGCTGGCCAGCAGGTCTGGGCGCCGGAGCAGGGGGCTGCGCTCGGGGCTACGTCCGCCGAGGGTGAGGTGGTTGCCGCCGCCGGTGCCGGTGTGGAGCCCGTCGAGGTCGAACTTCTCGGTGGACAGGCGGGCCTGCCGAGCCTGCTCGTAGAGCGTCGTGATCAGCTCACGCTGCTCCGCCCAGGTGGCCGTCGGCTGCACGTTGACCTCGATCACGCCGGGGTCCGGGGTGACCGTCAGCCGCGCCAGGCGGGCGTCCGGCGGCGGGCCGTAGCCCTCGAGCACGACCTGGGTGTCGGCTTCGGTGACAGCCTTCTCGATCACCGTGAGCAGCGCGGCGTAGTCCTCCAGCCTGTCGGTCGGCGGCAGGAAGACATGGACCAGCCCGTCGCGCTCCTCGATCGCGAGCGCGGTGGTCGGCGCCTCGTCGGGGTCGGTGACGGTGACCCGTGGGATCTCGGGGTCCAGCGGCTCGCCTGCGGTCAGGTACGACGGCTCGCCCGGGAACTCCGGGTCGTGCCACGAGATCGAGTCGAGCGGCAGCCGCAGCCCGACCGCCGAGGTCCCCGGCGCCAGCACCAGCCGCCCGCGTCGGAACCGCCACTGCGGGCTCGTCCACTCCCCGTCGTTGGTGTTGATCGGGATCACCCACCCGACCGGCTCAGTGACCTCCTTGTCGAGCTCGGTGACGTTCAGATCGCCCCGGTTCGCGGCGTCGTCCGGCTCCGGGCCGTCGGGGCGGCGTACCTCCTGGGCGATCTTGGCCAGGGGGTCCTCATACGCGGCGAACACCTGCTCCTCGGGGAGCCCGAGGATGCTGCGGATGTTGGTGGCGACGGCCTCCGCCGCGGCGGGCTCGACCGCCTCGGCTTCGGTAGCGGCCCAGGGGTCGGCGAAGAGGGTCTGGTCGCTCCACAGCGGCTGGCCGTCCGTACGCCACTGCAGGTCGATGTTCCAGCGCGGGAGCGGCTCGCCGGGGTACCACTTGCCCTGGCCTCGGTGGACGATCCCGCCCGTGCCGTAGACCTTGCGCAGGCGTTCGGCCAGGTCAGTCGCGAGCTCGCGCTTGTGCGGACCATCTGCGTCCGTGTTCCACTGCGCCGAAGTCTGGTCGTCCAGCGACACGAAGGTCGGCTCGCCGCCCACGGTCAGCTCGACGCCGGCCGCCTGGAGACGCTGGTCGACCGCCTCGCCCAGGGCGTCGATCCGGGCCCACTCCTGGCCGGCGTAGGGCAGCGTCACCCGCGGGTCCTCGTGGATGCGGGTGACCTCGTTGGCGAAGGAGAAGGTGACCTCGACCGGGTCGGTGGCCCCCTCGATCGGGGCCGCGGAGGACGGGTGCGGCGTCGCCGAGAGCGGGATGTGGCCCTCCCCCGCGAACAGGGCCGAGGTCGGGTCGAGCCCGATCCAGCCGGCTCCCGGGACGAACACCTCGCACCACGCGTGCAGGTCGGTGAAGTCCTCGGTCGGGCCGGAGGGACCGTCGAGCGACTCCTGATCGGCGGCCAGCTGCACCAGATAGCCGGAGACGAACCGCGCCGCGAGGCCGTACTGACGCAGCAGGGACACCAGCAGCCACGCCGAGTCGCGGCACGAGCCGATGCCCAGGCGCAGGGTCTCGTCGGGAGTCTGTACGCCTGGCTCCATCCGTACCGAGTAGGCGACGTCCGAGTTGACCGCCTGGTTGACGCTCGCCAGGAAGTCGACGGTGCGGAGGCCATCCTCGGGCAGGGCCGGCAGTTGCTGCCGCCAGGCATCGGCCGCCGTCGCCGACTCCACGTCGCGGAGGTAGGGCGCCAGATCGGCCTTCAGCTGCGGCTCGTAGTCGAAGGGGAAGGTCTCGGCGTACTCCTCCACGAAGAAGTCGAACGGGTTGATCACCACCATGTCGGCGACCAGTCCCACGGTGACCTCGAGCTTGTCGGTCTTCTCCGGGAAGACCAGCCGCGCGAGCCAGTTGCCGAACGGGTCCTGCTGCCAGTTGATGAAGTGCGCCGACGGCGTCACCGACAGTGAGTAGGCCTCGATCGGGGTCCGGGTGTGTGGCGCTGGGCGCAGGCGTACGACGTGCGGACTCACCCGGACCGGCTGCGCGAACTCGTAGGTGGTCCGATGTTCGAGCGCAACCTTGATCGACATGGGTCAAGGGTGACCGATGCAGGTTGCACAGGGGTAACGAACCGCCGGGTTCGTGCCGCCGGCGCTCTCGAATTCGAACCATCACGAAGGCGAACCGGCAGGATCCGAATCAGCTGATTGGTAAACGCGTTTCACCCCGACTAAATGCCGGGTCTTGACCCAAGGGAATTACCCAATCGCCAGTTCGAACGGGATCTATTACCCCGGTAGGTACCCGAGAAGTGGCCCGCAGCGAGGCGATATCGCCCACCGCTCACCCGGGGGCTCACCTGGAACAAGACATGGACGTCAGCGTCAGTTCAAATGCGATCCGGTGAGTTTACGGCAAGCAAACCCGCTTTGGTATGGGAAATCATCAATTAAAGATTGTTCTTGACTTTATGCTTCAAATCGCTTCAGGATTCATCGGGCATGACAAAACAGCAAGTTAAGGAGATTTCGTGAATTCTCGGACTCGAATCGCCGCTGTCGTCGCTGGACTCGCACTGGCCACGGTCGCTTCACCAGCAATGGCCAGCCCCGTCCCGCCTCCACTTCCTGACCCGCCGGTCCCCGGCACTCCGGGCCCACCGATTCCGGACACGCCCGACGTCCCGGACACTCCGGAAACGCCGGACGTCCCGGACACTCCGGAAACGCCGGACGTCCCGGAGACCCCGGACGTTCCCGGCACTCCGGAGACACCGGACGTTCCCGGCACTCCGGAGACACCGGATGTCCCCGGCACTCCGGAGACACCGGACGTACCCGACACCCCGGAAACCCCGGACGTACCCGGCACCCCGGACGTTCCGGAGACACCGGACGTTCCCGACACCCCGGACGTTCCCGACGCACCGATCCCGGACGTCCCGGACGGCCCCGGGATCCCGGAGACTCCGGACGTTCCCGTTCCGGACAGCCCTGCCGCTGACGTTCCTGCCGCAGACGTTCCCGTCCCGGAGGTCCCGGTCCCGGACGTTCCGGTCCCGGACGTCCCGATCCCGGACGTCCCCGTTCCCGGCGTTCCCGGAGTTCCCGGCGTTCCCGAGCTCCCTGGCGTCACCGACAGCCTGCTCGGCATCGTCAACAGCCTCCCGGTCGTCGGCCCGGTCCTGACGGACCTGCTCAGCTCGATCCTCGGGAAGCTCCCGCTGCCGTAGAGGCATACACCTTCACACTCAACCAGCAGAGGTCCAGCAGCATCGATGCTGTTGGACCTCTGCTATTTCGTCGAGTAGGGCCGAATCTCAGCCCTTGGGGAACGAACCCGCGAGCTCGATGAGGCGGGTGTTGGCCTCGGCCTCGCCGATCGAGACGCGTACGCCCTCGGGCGGGTAGGGACGGACCATCAGACCGACCTCGTCGGCAGCCGCGGCGAACTCGGCGCAGCGCTCGGGAGAGCCGAAGGCGAACCAGACGAAGTTGCCCTGCGCGTCGGGGATGTCCCAGCCGGCGGCGCGGACGCCCTCGACCACCCGGGTCCGCTCGGCCACCACGTCGTCGACGCGCTCCAGCAGCTCGGTCTGACGCTCGAGCGAGGCGACCCCGGCGGCCTGGGCGACCACGTTGACGCCGAAGGGCAGCGCCATCGCCCGCAGGGTGGAGGCGATCGGGGCCGGCGCGAAGGCATAGCCGACCCGGAAGCCGGCCAGCCCGTAGGCCTTGGAGAACGTACGCAGCACCACCACGTTGGCCCGCGCGCGATAGGTCGCCACACCGTCGACGGCGTCGTCCATGCGTACGAACTCGGCGTAGGCCTCGTCGACGACGACCAGCACGTGC
This sequence comes from Nocardioides sp. NBC_00850, assembly GCF_045207335.1. NCBI lineage: Bacteria > Bacillati > Actinomycetota > Actinomycetes > Propionibacteriales > Nocardioidaceae > Nocardioides > Nocardioides sp. NBC_00850. The sequence goes on along the minus strand of NZ_CP108845.1, from coordinate 1,386,624 downwards.
TCGGGCACCTTCGCGAGGAAGGCGTCGAGCTCGGTCTGGGTGACCGAGGTGCCGGTGGGGTTGTTGGGGCTGCAGACGAAGACGACCTTCGTGCGCTCCGTGATCGCCGCCGCCATCGCGTCCAGGTCGTGATGGCCGTGATCGGTGACCGGCACCTTCACCGCTGTCGCGCCGGCCGCGAGCACCGCGATCGGGTAGGCCTCGAAGCTGCGCCAGGCGAAGACGACCTCGTCCTCGGGACCGCAGTAGGCCGAGACCAGCTGGAAGATCAGCGCCACGGCGCCGGTCGAGAGAGCGAGCTCCTCGGCCGGCACCTTGTAGGCCGTCGCGAGCGCCTCGTAGAGCTCGGTGTTGCCCGCGTCGGGGTAACGGTTGACCCGCCCCGCCGCCTCGGCGGCGACCTCCACCACGCCGTCCAGCGGCGGGTAGGGGTTCTCGTTGGACGAGAGCTTGTAGGTCACCAGACCGGGCCGCTCGACCGGCGGCTTGCCCGCGACGTACGCAGGCATCGCGGCGACACTGGGGCGGGGCTGTGGGGTGCTCATATCGTGAGATCCTAGGTCGGGATGACCTCGCCCCCGTAAACCACGGGGACGTCGCGGCCGACCACGATGTCGAGCGGGTTGGTGACGCAGCGCACGGACCCGCCACCGAGGTGGAGCTCGCTCATCTCGACGATCCGGATCGTGAAGCCCCAGCCCTCGAGGACGGTGCGGACGCGGTCCGGGCAGGACGGCATCACGATGGTGCGGCCGATCACGATCGAGTTGGCAGCGAAGGTGCTGAGCGCCTCCTCCTCGGTGATGACCAGCGACTCCGGGACGAGGTCGAGGAGCGCCTGCGCCGACTCGGGAGCGAGCGCGTCCGGGCAGATGATCGCGCGGCGCTCGTCGAGCGGGCAGAAGGCCAGGTCGAGGTGGTACATCCCCGAGTGGGCCGTCCGTACACCCAGGACGCGCACGTTCATCTCGGTCGCCAGCGTCTTCAGCGCCATCTCGTCGGTGCGCGGCCCGGTGCCGGCGACCAAGTGGCCGGCGTACGGGAAGACGTCGCCCGCCTCGAAGGTCGGTCCGACCCCGTCCTTGCCGACGTACGCCGTCCCCCAGCCGTTCGCGGCGAACCACTCGACCGCGGAGTTCGTCTCGTTGCGGCGCTCGGGGAAGCGCATGTGGGAGAGGAGCACGTGGCGTCGGCCGTCCGCGAGGGTGGCCGCGAAGCCGAGGTTCATCGCGTAGACCATGTCGGGGCTGTCCTCGCGCGGCGCGATGACGTCGACGCGGCCGCCGAGCTCCTCGATGGTGGCCTTCAGGGTGTCCCACTGCGCGCGAGCACGGACCGGATCCGGCTGGATCTCGGTGTCCATGAACGGGTTGATGGCGTAGTCGATGCGGTAGTGCGTCGGCTCGGTCATCAGGTAGTGACGGCCCCAGCTCAGCGATGTGCTCACGCGACCACCTCCGTAGCGCAGGCGCGAGAATACGGACGCGGTCGCGTGTTGTTTGGACGGTTCACTCGCTGGCGCTCGCTCACTCGTACCCCTCTCAGGTCTGATTGATTTCAGATCGTCCGATTGCCTGATTGACTGATTGTCAGACAATCCTGTGCCGCTAGGTTAGAGCACGAACGGTCATCACCGGAAGACGGCGCAGGTAGGACAATGGGGCCCATGTTCGAGTCGCTCACCCTGGACGAACCCGCATCGACGGTCGACCGCGTCGCCGACGAGCTCCGCCGGGCGGTGTTCGAGGGTGAGCTGGAGTCGGGCACTCCACTGCGCGAGCACGGTCTCGCCGACTCGCTGGGCGTCGGCCGCTCCACGGTCCGCGAGGCGCTGACCATCCTGGTCGCCGAGGGCCTGGCCACCCGCGCACCCAACAAGGGCGTCGCCGTCGCCACCCCCGAGGCGGCTTCGGTCCGTGACGTCTGCGCCGCCCGCTGGGTGCTCGAAGGGGCCGGGGTGCGCAACTGGCGGAGCGCCTCCGCAGAGGCGCGCCGGGCCGTGCACGAGTCGCTCGATGCGTACATCTCGGCGGTTCACTCGGAGCGCGCGACCTACCGCGAGCTCAACGAGCGCCACCTCGCCTTCCATCTCTCGCTGGTAGCCCTCACCGGGTCACCGCGGCTGGTCGCGATGCAGGAGCATCTGGTGCTCGAGCTCAAGCTCTCGCTCGCCCAGGTCGACCGCATCCGCCGCAACGCCCATGACCAGGCCGAGGACCACGCCGCCCTCGTCCGCCTCCTCGACGCCGACCGCATCGAAGACGCCGAGCAGTTCCTGGAGAAGCACCTCTCCGACGCCGCCCACGCCATCTGTAAGGCGCTCGGCCTGGAGCGGTGACCCCGGGGTAACACAGTCGCCACACCTCGCGCGCGCCCCTTATGTACGTCCCGCGGAGCCTGCCACACTCACCAACATGCGCATCGTGACCTGGCTCATCACCAACGCCGTCGCTCTGGCCGTGGCGACCTGGCTCGTCGGCGGGATCTACTTCGACGGCCCGACCAGCGGCATGGACGAGGTCAAGCAGAAGCTGCTCCCGCTGCTGATCGTCGCCCTCGTGCTCGGCCTCGTGTCCTCCTTCGTCAAGCCGATCGTGACGTTCTTCGCGTTCCCGTTCATCCTGCTCACCCTGGGCCTGCTCCTGCTGGTGATCAACGCGGCGATGCTCGGTCTGACAGCGTGGATCCTCGGCCCGACCGGGGTGGGCTTCCACGTCGACGGATTCTGGGCGGCGGTCCTCGGCGGCATCATCATCTCGATCGTCGGCTGGGGCCTCGACCGCGTCTGGCCGGAGAGCGACGAGTGAGGCCCAGATTCCACATCCGCCACGCGTTCTTGGCGGAAATGTAAAACTCGGGCCATGAAGATCGCGGTCGTCTGCCTGGGCAACATCTGCCGTTCTCCGATGGCGGAGGTGGTACTGCGGGACCGTCTCGACGCCGCAAAGCTCGACGACGTCGAGCTCGTCTCCGCCGGCACCGGCGGCTGGCACGCGGGCGAGAAGATGGACCGCCGGGCGGCTGCGACGCTGCTCGAGGCGGGCTACGACCCCGATCGTCACCGGGCCCAGCAGTGGCCGATCGGGGACCCCGAGACGTACGACCTCGTGCTCGCGATGGATGCCGACAATCTGGCCGATCTGGCTGGTCAGGCACCGGAGAGCGGGCTGCGGATGTTCCGTGATTTCGATCCCGAAGGCCCCGGTGACGTGCCCGATCCCTATTACGGTGGTGCCGAGGGATTCCGGGAGGTGCTGGCGATGGTGGAGCGTACGAGTGATGCGATCGTTGCATCGGTCGCCTCGGCGAGGCCCGGTTCGTGACCCGTCAGCCCGCGGTCGCCCGTCGCGCCGAGCAGCTGCTCGGGGCGGCGGTGGTGAGCACATCTCCGGTCGCGGGCGGTGACATCTCGACCGCCACCAAGATCCGGCTCAGTGACGGCTCGCTGGTGCTGATGAAGGCTCTCTCCCCGCCGCGTGACGACTTCGTCGCCGCCGAGGCCCGCGGGCTCCGCTGGCTGGAGGAGTCGGGGGCCGTGAACGTCCCCGAGGTCCTCGCCGCCGAGCCCGACTGCCTGGTCCTGCGCTGGATCGAGCCCGGCCGGCCCAACGCCGAGACCGCCGAGGAGCTCGGCCGCGCGCTCGCGCGTCTCCACAGCACCCCGGTCTCGGGTTTCGGTGCCGACAGGGACGGGTTCATCGGCCGGCTGCCGATGCCCAACAAGCCCGCGGACACCTGGGCCGAGTTCTATGCCGTACGCCGCCTGCTCCCCTATCTCAGGGCAGCGCGTGACCGCGGCGCCATCGACGCCGCCGGCGCCGAGCGCGTCGAGCAGGTCGTCGGGAAGCTGCCCTCGCTGATCCCGGAGGAGCCGCCTGCCCTGCTCCACGGCGATCTCTGGAACGGCAACGTGCTCTGGGACCGGAGCAGCGAGGCCTGGCTGATCGACCCCGCGGCGTACGCCGGTCACCGTGAGGTCGACCTCGCCATGCTCGCGCTCTTCGGCCTGCCCCACCTGGAGCGGATGATGTCGGCCTACGAGGATGCGACGCCCCTCGCCGAGGGCTGGGAGGACCGCCAGGGTCTCCACCAGCTGTTCCCGCTGCTCGTGCACGCTGCCATGTTCGGCGGCGGCTACGGCGCCCGGGCCGCCACGGTGGCCGCTCGGTACCTCTGATTCCCTGGGAAACCAGAAAACCCCTGGTTACCCAGGGGTTTTCAGATGGCGGTGACGGTGGGATTTGAACCCACGGTAGGTCGCCCTACACAACATTTCGAGTGTTGCACCATCGGCCGCTCGGACACGTCACCGCCGAATAAGTTACAACCTCGGGGGGTCTTCGCCGAAATCGGGGCCGCTTCGCTGGGATCCGAAGAAGTCCTCCAGCAGCGCGCGCTGTTCCTCGGCCATCAGCCCGGCGACGACCTCGGGCCGGTGGTTGAGCCGGCGGTCGCGTACGACGTCCCACAGCGAGCCGACCGCACCGGCCTTGTCGTCGAAGGCGCCGAAGACGATCCGCTCGACCCTGGCCAGGACCGCGGCGCCGGCGCACATCGTGCACGGCTCCAGCGTCACCACGAGCGTGCAGCCCTCCAGGCGCCATTCGCCACGTGCCTTGGCCGCCTCGCGCAGCGCGACCACCTCGGCATGCCCAGTGGGGTCGGCCTCGGCCTCGCGTACGTTGCGGCCCCTCCCGATCACCACGCCGGACGGGTCGACGACGACCGCGCCGATCGGCACGTCACCGGTCGCCAGCGCAGCACGACCCTCATCGAGAGCGGCCCGCATCGGGGCCTCCCAGCGGTTGGCTGGGGTCACGCCGGCATGAGGCCGACGGCGTCGTCGAAGGCCTCGCCGCAGCCGATCGCCCGGGCGATCTCGGAGAGCGTCTCGTCGGGGTATAGGTCGTCCTCGAACATGTCGTCGAGCAGCATGCCCATCTCGACCGCGCTCATCCCGAAGTCGGCGAGGATGCCGAGGTCACCGGCGGGATCGGGCTCCTCCTCGTCCTCGACCTCCTCGGGCAGCGGAAGCCCGAGCACGTCGAGAGCCGACGCCGCCAGCTCCCACTCGTCGGCAGCGGTCACGTCGGAGAGCAGCACCTTGGTCGCTGCCCCGTGGACCCGGACGATCACGAAGAAGTCCTCGTCGATCGCCGCCATCGCGATCGCACCGCCATCGCCTGGGAAGCGGTGGAGCGCGTGCGTCAGAGTCTCGACATCGGTCAGGAGGTCGTGAGCGAGTTCGCGCACAACCCAGGCGCCGTCCTCGCGATACATCGCGACGGCGAAGTCAACACCCTCGATCTGCTCCAGCTGATCAGACACACGACCAGAGTGACACCGAAACCGCCGTGGGTCTAGGGGGAATTGATGACCTTAGGACGAAGCGATCGTAGGGTTCAGCCCATGGAGACCCTCGTTGTGGACCACCCTCTCGTCGCCCACAAGCTCACCACCCTGCGCAACAAAGAGACCGACTCATCGACGTTCCGTCGTCTCGCCGACGAGCTCGTCACGCTGCTCGCCTACGAGGCGACCCGCGGGGTGAGGGTCGCCCCGGTCGACATCGTCACTCCGGTCGCTCCGACCCAGGGCGTACGCCTCACCGACCCGCAGCCGCTGATCGTTCCCATCCTCCGGGCCGGTCTCGGGATGCTCGACGGGATGATCCGGCTGCTGCCGACCGCGGAGGTCGGCTTCCTCGGCATGGTCCGCAACGAGGAGACGCTGGAGGCGACGACGTACGCCGAGCGTCTCCCCGCCGACCTCTCCGGCCGGCAGTGCTACGTGGTCGACCCGATGCTCGCCACCGGCGGCACCCTCGCCGCGGCCATCGACTTCCTGGTCTCGCGCGGCGCCGACGACATCACCGCCGTCGTACTTCTCGCCGCCCCGGAGGGTGTCGCCGCTCTGGAGAAGGGTCTCGAGGGCATCGATGCCCCCGTCCGCGTCGTCACCGCCGCGATGGACGAGAAGCTCAACGAGAAGGGCTACATCGTCCCTGGCCTCGGTGACGCCGGCGACCGGCTCTACGGCGTCGCAGGCTGATCTCGCGGCCCTGTAACACGTCGTTCGTAGGACTATCCGGTCGTTCCCATAGGGCGAGTAGTCCTACGAACAACGTGTTACACGTGCGGCGGAGACTCAGGCCTTGATGGTCACCTTCTCCTCGACGTACGGCTCGGCCTCGGCGGTCTCGGCTTCGGCTGCCGCGGCGCGGGCCCTGCGCTTGGCGGCGACGGCCTTGAAGGGCCAGGTGAGGAGCTGGTCGACGGTGATCCGGCCGGGGGCCACCAGACCGAGCACGAGGGCGGCGACGCCGAGCGCCGCGGGGAGCTCCCAGCCGCCCTGGTCGACGAACACCTCGGTGGTGCGGTGGGCGTACCAGATCGCTCCGGCCATCTGACCCGCCAGCAGCACGCCCGCGATCGGGGCGAACAGGCCGACCGCGAGCAGGGCGCCGCCGACGAGCTCGACGTAGGTCGCCACCTGAGCGGCGATCGCGGGCTCCGGGACCCCCAGGCCGCCCAAGAACTGCTCGGTGCCGGCGAAGCCCTGGTCGTACTTCTGCCAGCCGTGCGCGACGAAGATCCCGCCGACCACCACACGGGCGGCAAGCAGCACGACGTCGTTGAAAAGTCCGGTGTAGGCGTTGCGCCCCACTCGACGACTCATGTCCGGTTCTCCTCTGGTCAGGTCAGAAACAGGCCGCACACGGTAGCGATGTGGTGCCCCGACCGGTACCGCCCGGGGCTTCCTCTCATCCGAAAGGGAGCTCTGCTATGACCTCGTAGACCGGACGCTTCCTCGGCCCTTCGCCGAGCCGCGAGTGCACCAACGCGAACGACGAGACGGTCCAGGTCGGGCCACGGTACGCATCGAGCAGCCGCACCCAGTTGCTGAGCTCCACCGGCGTCCCGGTCCGGGCGACTGTCAGATGGGGCCGGAAGCGGCCGCCGTCGACCTCGGCCCCGGCCTTGACCAGGGCGTTCCGGCTTCCGGCGGCGACCCGGTCGAGCTCCTCGACGGCATCGGTCGCGACGCCGGCGTAGAGGACCTTGCCCTCGGCCACGTTGGGGAAGGCGCCGCCTCCGGTGACGGTCAGGTCGAAGGGCGTACGCCGTCCCGCGGCCGTCTCCAGCCGCTCGATCGCGTCATCGAGGGACCTGTCAGGGACGTGCTCGGCGAAGGCGAGCGTCAGATGGAGCTGGTCGGGCGTCGACCAGCGGAAGGCGGCCGCGTCGCGGCGTACGGACAAGAACTCGTCGAGATCCTCGATCACCGACTCCGGCGGGATCACCGCCACGAACATTCGATTCATCGATGCCCATTGTGCCCGGCGGCGGAGGCCGGGTCACCCGAGTTGTGTGCCGAGGAGGTCGCCGACGACGTAGGTCACCAGCATCGCGAGCAGGCCGCCGGCGACGTTGCGCAGCGCAGCGCGGGCGGGTGGTGCGTATCCGAGGCGCGCGCTGGTCCAGCCGGTGACGGCGAGCGCGGCGGTGACGGTGAGGACGGTCCCCCAGATGCGTGCGCTGTCCGGGAGGAGCATGATCGACAGCAGGGGTAGCAGCGCACCGAGGGTGAACGACAGCATCGACGCCCAGGCCGCGGACCACGGCGAGGTGAGATCGTCGACGTCGATACCGAGCTCGAGGACGGCGTGGGCGCGCAGCGCGTCGCGATCGGTGAGCTGCTCCGCGACCTCGGCGGCGGTCTCGGGCTCCAGCCCCCGCTCGCGCAGGAACCCCTCCAGTTCGCGCAGCTCCTCCTCGGGCATCTCCCGCAGCTCGCGGCGCTCCTTGGCGATCAGCGACTCCTCGGTGTCGCGCTGGGTCGAGACGGAGACGTACTCCCCCGCCGCCATGCTGATCGCCCCCGCCACCAGGGCGGCGACGCCGGCGATGAGGATCGAGGTGTCGTCGGTGGTCGCGCCGGCGACACCCATCACGACACCGGCGGTGGAGACGATGCCGTCGTTGGCTCCGAGGACGCCCGCACGCAGCCAGTTGAGCCGATTCTTCAGGCCGTCGGCCCGCTCCTCGGCGTCCCCGTGGCCCGCGTGGGCACCCTCACTGGGGAGCGTCACTGCTCGCCTCGCCGGGGACGGGCTCCTGTGGGTTCTCGCAGAAACGGACCGGGCCGCTCTCGCCGCCGTGATACTCGTAGGTCTTCCCCGCGGTCTCGAGCACCACGCGTACGCCGTCGGTCAGGACCATCGTGTACATCTTCCCGGGCTCGGGGCAGCCGAGGCTGCCGTCGCGCCAGGTCACCCTGTCGTTGGAGACGACGGTGATCTCTTCGCTCTTCACCCCCTGACGCTTGACCAGGTCGGCGATCGCGGCTGCGACCTTCGGGTCCTCGGCGGGCGTCGGGCTGGACGATGTGGGCACGTCAGACACGTTAGCGCCTGGGTCGGTCGCCTCGGAGCCACATCCGGCCAACGTCGGTGCCAGCGTCAGCGCCAGAACGGGCAGCAGGTACGCCGCGGGGCGGATCTTGCGCTTGCTCTTGTCGGTGCTGATCTCGGTGGGGGTCATACCCATGGGTACGTCAGCGGTTCGCGGTTCGTTGCGCACGGTCAGATCCCGAACCGCGTCACACGCTCTCGCGTGCGCCCGCCTCCGCGCCCCGCGTCGGCCTCGCTGTCCCAGGCGTAGACCTCGGTTCCGGTGATGAAGACGCGCTCTGCGCGGTGGTCGGTGTCGAGGGGGTCTCCGGACCAGATGACCACGTCGCCGTCGAGCCCGGGCGCGATCGCGCCGACGCGGTCGTCGAGGCCGAGGAAGCTCGCCGGGTTCGTGGTGATCGCGGCCAGGGCCGTGTCGCGCGGCAGGCCGTCGCGTACGGCGAAGGACGCCTGGTGGACCAGGAAGTTGATCGGGATGACCGGGTGGTCGGTGGTGATCGCGACCCGCACGCCCGCGGCGGCCATCGCGGCGATGTTGCGGTTGGCCCGGTTGCGTACCTCCACCTTCGAGCGGCTCACGAACATCGGGCCGTAGATGACCGGGATGTCCTTCTCGGCCAGCACATCGGCGAGAAGGTGGCCCTCGGTGCCGTGGTTGACCACGAGCCGGTAGCCGAACTCCTCGCTCAGCCGGATGGCGGTGGCGATGTCGTCGGCGCGGTGGGTGTGCTGGTCCCAGGCGAGCTCGCCAGCGAGGACGCGGGCGAGGGTCTCCTTGCCGAGGTCGCGGTCGAACGGCTCGCCCTTCTCCTCGGCGGCTGCCCTCCTGGCGGCGTAGTTCTGGGCCTCGACGAAGGCCTTCCGGATGATGTTGGCGACGCCGAGGCGGGTCGAGGGAGTCTTCTTCTGGTCGCCGTAGACGCGCTTGGGGTTCTCCCCGAGGGCGCTCTTGACCGAGACCGAGTCGGAGACGACCTGCTCGTCGATGGTCCGACCGCCCCAGGTCTTGATCGCGACCGTCTGACCGCCGATCGGGTTGCCGGACCCGGGCTTGATCACCGCCGTGGTCACCCCGCCGGCGAGAGCGTCTCGGAAGCCCTCGTCCTCGATGTTGATCGCGTCGATCGCCCGCAGGCCCGCGCCGTCGGGGTCGGTCATCTCGTTGGTGTCGTCGCCGGCCCAGCCCTCGCCCTCCTCGTGGGTGCCGATGTGGCCGTGCCCCTCGACGAATCCCGGGAGCAGCCACTTGCCTTCCGCGTCGATGGTCTCGATGCCATCGGGGATGGCGACGTCGGCACCCACGGCGGTGATCACGCCGTCCTCGATCACGACGGTGCCGTTCTCGATCGGCTCGGTCGAGACCGGGACCACGTACGCATGGGTGATGGCGACAGAGGAACGCTGAGTCATGGCTGTCATCATGCCGGGCTCGGGTGGCCGACGCGCCGGAAGAGAGAAGCGTAGGTGCGGGCGGCGGTCACCAGCTCCGTGACCGCGACGCTCTCGTCGGGTCGGTGGGCCTGCTCGGCGACGGAGCCGGGGCCGAGCACGACGACCGGGATGCCCGTGCTCGCGACGAAGCCGCCGTCGCAGGCGGCGGTCCAGCCGGTCGGGACGGCTGAGGGTGCATCGGCTGTGGCCAGCGCGGCGGCGACGTCGTCGACAATCGGATCGTCGACCGGGGTCTCGAAGCCGGGCATGTCCATGGTCATCCGGACGTCGACGACGAGGCCGCGGCCGGCGAGGTCGAGAGCGTCCAGCCTGCTCTCGACGTCCTTCCGTACGTCACTCGCGGACTCGCCCGGGAGCAGTCGGCGGTCCGCGGTGATCCGGCAGTGTGCGGCGACCGTCGAGGTCGCCTGGCCGCCTTCGACGGTGCCGACGCTCCAGGTCGGCGGGCCGCACAGCGGGTGCGGGCTCGCGGCCAGCTCGTCGTGCCAGCGCTCGATCTCGGCGATCACCTGGGCCATGCCGTGGATCGCGTTGCGGCCGTCGGACGGGTTGCCCGAGTGGGCGGCCCTGCCGGTGAGGGTGATCTCCAGGTAGGCGTCACCGCGGGCTGCGATCACCGGCTGCAGGCTGGTCGGCTCGATCACCAGGCAAGCCGTGTGGTCGTCCGCCGAGAGTCCGCGGACGAAGCGGCGGATGCCGAGGCCGAGCTCCTCCTCGTCGACGAGGACGGCGAGCGTGATCGGGGGCTGATCGAGGGTGTTGTCGACTGTGGACAATGCGACGATCGCTGCCGCCAGGCCGCCCTTGGTGTCCGCGCTGCCACGCCCGTGCAGCCGGCCGTCGCGTACGTCACCGGAGAACGGGTCGGCGCTCCAGCCGTCGCCGGGCGGCACCACGTCGGAGTGGGTCACGATCAGGAGACCGGGCCCGGGACCGCCACCGACCCGCGCGATCAGGTTCGCGCGGCCGGGTTCGACCTCGTCGAGGGTGACCTCGAACCCACGCCGACGACACTCCTCGGCGAGCACCGAGACGGTCGCCGCCTCCTCCCCCGGTGGATTCTGACCACGGGCGCGTACCAGCCGCTGGGCGAGCGCGACGACCTCGTCGGCATCGACTGAGGTCACCGGCCCTCCTGGACGAGACGGTCGACCGCTCGCCGGAGCCGGGCGATGCCCTCGGCGATCCGCTCGGGTGGGGTGGAGGCGAAGCAGAGGCGCATCGCGTGCGGGAAGAGCCCGCCGGGCGAGAACGCGTTGCCCGGGATCAGGGCGACGCCCTCGGCGAGGGCGACCTCGAACAGTGCGGTGGTGTCGACCGGCGGGTCGAACGTGACCCAGAGGAAGAAGCCGCCGTCGGGATCGGTCCACGTCGCACGACCCTCGAAGTGCTCGGTCAGCGCCGCGCGCATCGCCTCCTTCCGCTCCTTGTAGACAATCCTCTGATCGGCGACATGGGCGTCAAACCCGCCGGAGTCGAGGAAGCCGGCGAGCTGACGCTGCGCCGGCAGGTTGGTGCAGGTGTCCATCGCCTGCTTGGCGTTGATCAGCAGCTGCCGCAGTGACGGGTCGGCATCGACCCAGCCGACCCGCAGCCCCGGCGCGACGGTCTTGGAGAAGGTGCGCACCGAGAAGATCAGCGGGTCTCCGTCGGCCAGCTCGTGCAGCGTCGGCAGCGGGTCACCGGCGAACCGCAGCAGCCCGTAGGGGTCGTCGTCGATCAGGATCGATCCCCACTCGCGGGCGAGCTCGATGAGCCGGATCCGGCGCTCCAGCGACAGCGTCGCCCCCGACGGGTTCTGGAAGGTCGGGATGGCGTAGATCGACTTCGGACGGCGGCCGGTGCGGCGTACCTCTGCTTCCAGCCGCTCGACGTCGAGGCCCTCCTCGTCGACCGGGATCTCGAGGAGGTCGGCCGAGTAGGAGAGGGCGGTCGCGCTGCCGTTGGTGTAGGTCGGCGCCTCGACGACGACCAGGTCGCCGGGGTCGGTGAAGAGCTTGTGGACGAGGTCGAGGCCCTGCATCCCACCGGAGGTGATCGTGAGCCGGTCGGAGGTGGTCTCGTCGCTGGTGCCGGCCAGCTGGGCCAGCAGCGCCTCACGCAGCGCCGGATCGCCCTCGGTGGCGGCGTAGTCGAAGGCGTGCGACTCCAGCGGCACCGCGGCGAGCGCGGCGGCCGGGATCGCGTCCTGGGCCGGGCTGCCCATGGCGAGGCGGACGATGTCGTGGGTCTGCTCGGCCAGCAGCGACGTACTGGAGTCGATCACCGAACCCACGAGGTGCTCGGTGCGTGCTGCCAGGGGCAGCCGGACGTCCGTGCGGATTGTCGACATTCGACATCTCCTCCTTGGTGGACTACTCGTTGACGATCAGCTGACGCGGCATCGAGGTCAGCGGCTCGGGCAGGTGCTCGGTGACCAGGACCGACTCGGAGAGCTCATAGGCCCAGCCGTCCATCCACATCCCGAGGATCACATGGAAGGCCATCCCGGGCTCGAGAACCGTCTCCTCACCGGCCCGGAGGCTGACCGTGCGCTCGCCCCAGTCGGGTGGGAAGCCGATGCCGATCGAGTAGCCGATCCGGGAGTCCTTGGTGAGCCCGTGGGCGGCGAGCACCCGGATGAAGGCGGCATGTACGTCGGCACCGGCCGCCCCCGGCTTCATCGAGCCGAGCGCGGCCTCCATGCCCTCGGCGGTCGCGGTGGCGCAGTCGAGGAGCTTGGCCGACGGCGGCCCGAGGCAGACGGTCCGGGCGAGCGGGGCGTGGTAGCGGTTGCGTACGCCGGCGAGCTCGATCGTGGTCGCCTCACCCCGCCGCAGGACCCTGTCTGTCCAGGTCAGGTGGGGTGTGTCGGCGCTGACGCCGGTAGGCAGCAGCGGCACCAGCGCCGGGTAGTCACCGCCGGCTCCGCCGACGCTGACCGTCTGCGCCGCCTGGATGTCGGCGACGACGTCGCACTCGCGCCGCCCCGACCGCACCCCGTCCAGCGCTGCGGTCATCGCTCGCTGGGCGACCTCGCCCGCGGCCCGCATCTCGCCCTGCTCGGCGGCCGACTTCACCAGGCGTACCCAGTTGACCAGCTCGCCGCTGTCGACGATCCGCGTACGCGGGATGGCCCGCTGCACTGCCAGGAACCCGCGCACCGGCAGATAGTGGGCGTCGAGCTCCATCGCGACGATCGCATCGGGACTGTCGACAAATAGATTTAGCTCCCGTGCCTGCGCGGCGATGTGGTCGTAGGGATGGACGTCGGGCCGGTGGACGAGCTCCTCCGGATAGGCGTGGATCCGCTCCTCCGGCAGCACCGCCGTGTGCGTGGCGCCGTGCGCGTCCATCGCCCGCAGGAACAGGTGCGGCTCTCCCTCGGCCGGCACCACCGCACACTGCGGAACATAGAACGACCAGGCGTTGTAGCCGGTCAGGTAATAGAGGTTCGCCGGGTCCGCGACCACCAGCGCCACCCAGCCCCGCTCCGCCATCCGCTGCTGGACCTTGCCCAGCCGCTCAGCGTACTCCTCGGGGCCGAAGACGCTCACCACACCAACACCGTTCCCGCCACTCGATCATCGTGACGGAGCCCGCTGATTGTTGACAATAGACAACCCGAAGATTTCGAACGGTCGTAGCGTCGCCGAAACACCGGGAAATACGCCGACGGGCGCCCACCCGGAGGTGGACGCCCGTCAGGAACGTGCGAGTAGAGAACTCAGAAGCCGAGCTCGCGGCCGATGAGCTCCTTCATGATCTCGTTGGAACCGGCCCAGATCTTCGTGACGCGGGCGTCGCGCCAGGCGCGAGCGACGCGGTACTCGTTCATGAAGCCGTAGCCGCCGTGGATCTGAACGCAGTGGTCGAGGACCTCGGACTGCGCCTGCGAGGACCACCACTTGGCCTTGGACGCCTCGACCGGGGTGAGCTCACCGCGGGCGTGCGCGGCGACGCACTTGTCGACGTACGCCTCGGCGACCTCGATCTGGGTGACCAGCTCGGCGAGCAGGAACTTGTTGTGCTGGAAGGCACCGATGGACTGGCCGAAGGCCTTGCGGTCCTTGGCGTACTGCACGGTCTCGAGCAGGATCTGCTTGGCCTGCGCGACGTTGGCGACGGCGCACGAGACACGCTCCTGCGGGAGCTCCTCCATCATGTGGATGAAGCCGCGGTTGAGCTCGCCGATGACCTCGGCGTCGGTGACGCGTACGTTCTCGAAGAAGAGCTCGGCGGTGTCGGACTCCTCCATGCCGACCTTGTCGAGCTTGCGGCCACGCGAGAAGCCCTCCTTGGTCGCCTCGATCGCGAAGAGGGTGATGCCCTTGGCGCCCTTCTCCGGGTCGGTGCGGACCGCGGTGATGACCAGGTCGCAGGAGTAGCCGTTGGTGATGAAGGTCTTGGAGCCGTTGATGACCCACTCGTCGCCGTCGCGGACCGCGGTGGTCTTCAGCGCGGCCAGGTCGGAGCCGCCGGACGGCTCGGTCATGCCGATGGCGAGCAGGATCTCACCGGAGGCCACACCCGGGAGCCAGCGCTGCTTCTGCTCCTCGGTGCCGAGACGGACCAGGTAGGGAGCGGTGATGTCGGAGTGGATGCCGACGCAGGTCGGGTAGGCCGCGCCGATCTTGGCGAGCTCCTCGGCGAGGACCGCGTTGAAGCGGAAGTCGTCGGCGCCGGCGCCGCCGTACTCCTCCGGGATGGCGAGACCGAGGAAGCCGTTCTCACCGGCTTCGAGCCAGAACTCGCGGGGCAGCGCCTTGTCGGCGATGTGCTTGTCGGTGTGGGGCTTGACCGAACGCTCCAGCCACTGCTGGACGGAGGCTCGGAAGTCCTCGTGGTCTTCCTCATAGTGGTCGCGCTTCAGCATGCATCGGAGTCTACGCGCAGTGGTTACTCAGTGGTAACCACCGTTTCAAAATGGGCAGAGTCACCTGGTGATCCGGACCGGCGTACGCCAGGCCACCACCAGCAGCGGAACCGAGACGACCAGGCCGACGACGAAGACGACGTGCAGCGCCGGCGCGAGGACATCGGCAGGCAGGGCTTCGAGCGGGGGCACCTCTCCCCCGGCGTACTCACGCCTGACCAGGCCGTTCGCGACCGCCCCGAAGAGCGCGACGCCCAGCGCCGAGCCGACCGAGCGGGCGAACATGTTGGACCCGGTCGCCACCCCGCGCACCTCCCAGTCGACCGCCGACCCGGCGGCGACGACGCCCGGGTTGACCGACCAGCCGAAGCCGAGGCCGAGCACGAAGCACGGGATCGCCAGGTGCCAGATCGACGAGCTCTCGCCGACCGTGACCAGCACCAGCCCGCCGACGATGACCAGCAGCGCACCGAGGGCGACCGCGGTCCGGAACCCCTTCGAGAGGTAGATCCGGCCAGCCGTAGCCGCGGCGATCGGCCAGCCGATGCTCATCCCGGCGAGCGCGAACCCGGCCACCAGCGCCGAGTGACCGAGCACGCTCTGGGCATAGAGCGGGACGTACGTCGTCAGCCCGAGCATCACCACGCCGACGATCAGGCTGGCGGCGTTGGCCGGGGCGAGGACGCGATGACTGAGGACCCACGGCGGCAGCACCGGGTCGGCGGCGCGGCGCTCGACGAACCCGAAGGCCACGAGGGCTGCGATGCCGACCGCAAAGATCAGGTAGGACGGCCAGGAGGCCCACGCCCAGGCGTGCCCGCCCTCGAGCAGGCCGAGCAGCAGCGCGATCCCGCCGACCGTCAACAGTCCCGCACCCGTCCAGTCGATGGCCCGATCGTCGGCGACAGCCCGACGGTCCTCGCGGAAGTGCCGCAGCAGCCACAGCGCGACCGCACCGACCGGCAGGTTGATCAGGAAGATCAGCCGCCAGTCGAGGTAGTCGGCGAAGAGGCCGCCGAGCGTCGGCCCGACGATGGCGGCGGTGGCCCAGACCGAGGCGACGTACGACGTCGCGACCGCGCGCTCCTCCAGAGTGTAGATGTCGGAGACGATCGTCATCGCCATCGGCTGGATCGCCCCGGCGCCGATCCCCTGGATCGCCCGGAACACGATCAGCGCGGTCAGCGACCACGCCAGCCCGCACAGCAGCGACCCGAGCAGGAACGCCACGATCCCGGCGATCATCACCGGCTTGCGCCCGAGCCGGTCGGCGACCTTGGCGTACAGCGGCGTCGTCACCGCGGTGGCCAGCACGTAGATCGAGAAGAGCCACGGGAACTGCTCGAAGCCGCCGAGGTCCTTCACCACGCTCGGCACCGCCGTCGCCAGGATCGTCATGTCGATCGCCACCAGGCTGAGCGACACCATCACGGCGAGCAGGATCGGCCCGCGTTCGCTACGAAGTCCTACCGAGCTACGGGTGGGCCTGATCGAAGTGGACACATTCGTTAGCAAGCCTCACGACTGCCCATTCATTCCTGGGGAGTCATTCCCAGGGAGTCATTCCTCCCGCGCGCGGGCCGCGATGCGTACGTCCAGGTCGGCGAGCTCATCGAGGATGTCGCCAGCGCCCCACACCTGGTTGCGGGTGCGGTTGGTGAGCGGGCGGATGATTCCTGCACCACGGAGCCGGTCGATGACCCGATGTGTCGTCGCAACGGAGAGGCCCAGATCGTCCTCGACGTCCTCGGTTGTGACCACCGGCTCCGCCGCCAACTTGTCCAACAGCGACTCGGCCGCACTGGCCCTGCTCGGCTTCACCCGCTCACGCCAGTCGTCCGGCAACTCAGCCAGCCGGGAAGCCGTCACCTTCGACTCCTCAGCGGCGACCGTCGATGCGGTCGCGATGAGGCTGATGATGGGCACGGTGTCGCCCGCATGGAAGTCGTTCAGCGCCTGGAAGTAGGCGCCACGACGAGCCGCCAGTGCGGAAGCAACCGGAACCGTCACCACACGCGAAATGCCGCGACGACGCACGACTGCCGCGGCAAGCGCCCGACCGATGCGGCCGTTGCCGTCGGTGAATGGATGAATCGCCTCCATCTGCGCGTGCGCGATCGCGGCCTGCGGAATCACCGCGATGTCGTCGCGGGTCGCGAAGTCGACCAGATCATCCATCAGGTCGGGGACACGGTCCGGTGGCGGAGGCACGTAGATCGCGCCCCGGGGCGAGTGGTTACTGCCTCCGATCCAGTTCTGCATGTCACGCCAACGCCCGGCGTACGGCCCGTCGATGGGGTCGTCACGCATGAGTCGTCGATGCGCGTCCAGTAGCGTCTCGAGATCGAGCGGGCCGGAGACGAGCCGGTCCAGAGCCCCGGTGGCACGGACCATCGAGAGCGCAGATGAGTTCGACTTGGCGCCATGCAGAGCACGGACATAGTCCTCGACCGAGGCGATCTCGTGCTCGATCTTTGACGACGCGATCGACTCGGCACGCAGGAGCATCGTCGCCAATGGGCGAAGTTGAGGGCCATGGGTGGCGTCCAGCGACGCGATCGCTCGTACGGCCTCATCGCACTCGGCGGCCACTCCGGGCGGGACGCTCAGGCTGACGCCGGCGAGGCGCGCGGGGATGCTGACCGTCACCTCTGCCAACCGACGGTCATCGATGGTGCCGCCTTTGACGCTCTGGCGCCACGGTACGACGACACGCTCCGCCGCTGGAATCAACGCCGCGCCATGCTCGGTCATGAGAAGAGCGTACGCGCTATTCTCACTTTTCCCTGAAAAGTGAGAATAGCGGCGGGATTGTTCTCACTTCTCCAGCTCGGCGAGGTCGAAGACCTCGTCGGCAGGCGGCTCCTCGACCTGGAACTCCTTGTCGAAGTCGGAGAAGGTGAGCTCGCCGGAGCTGCCCTGGGTCCACTTCACGATCCGGTGGGGCTCGGAGGCCAGGACGTACGTCCGGCTCTCGGTCTCGCCGTGGGTGACGTCGAGACGGACGGCGGGGCCGTCGGCGGCCATCGCCGGACCGATCGCTTGGGCCTCGGCCTCGGCCGGGACCATCTGGGCGGTGAGGCTGTCGATGCTGCAGAAGGCGCGCAGGCTGGCCAGCTCGCCCTCGAGCTTCACCCACTTCTTCCCGACCCTCTTGGCGATGCGCTCGCCCTCGCCCTTGGCCGGCGCGATCGACTTCCAGAACTCCTCGTCACCCTGATACCAGGCCGAGCCGTCGATGGAGCGCAGCGAGATCTGGCCGTCGCCGATGCTGACCTTGCCGACGCAGGCGTCGTCGGCGGAGACGTCGAGGTCGACGGTGATCTTGGTGCTCTCCGAGTCGAGCACGTCACCCTCGACATGCACGGTCTTGATGTCGTGCATCGCGGTGCGGGCGTCCTCGGCGATCTGGTTGCCGGGCTCCTTCGCGTAGTCACGCGCCTGGGACAGCGATCCCTCCTCGCCACCACAGCCGGCGAGAGCGCTGGTCAGCGCGACAATAAGGGCGGTCGTGAGCACGGCATGGCGAAACACGCGGCCTATCGTGACAGAAATTACGAAGGGGTCAACGCGCGAGGGCCTGAACGTCCGCAACCCACTCGGGCACCAGCTTGCCGGCCGGACCCTGACGGGCGTCGTCGAAGAGGTGCGAGGTCTCGGACGAGTCCAGGTTGAGCTCGAGGGTCTTGGCGCCGGCGCGGGCGGCCATGCGTACGAAACCGGCGGCCGGGTAGACCGCGCCGCTGGTGCCGATCGCGACGAAGAGATCGGCCTGGGCGAGCGCCCGCTCGACCAGGTCGAGGTCGTAGGGCATCTCGCCGAACCACACCACGTCGGGCCTCAGCGTGTCGTTGCCGCAGCCCGGGCAGGCGGGGGCGTCGGCGAGGTCGTCGTCCCAGGCGAACCGGCCCTGACATGAGTCGCAGAGGGCCGAGAGCAGCTCGCCGTGCATGTGCACCACCCGGCGGGAGCCGGCGCGTTCGTGCAGGTCATCGACGTTCTGAGTGACCACCAGCAGCTCGTCGCCGAGGACCTGCTCGAGCCTGGCCAGCGCGATATGGGCCGGGTTGGGCACCACCGCGCGCAGCTCCCGGCGGCGGTCGTCGTAGAACCGATGGACCGTCGCGGGATCACGATGGAACGCCTCGGGTGTCGCCACGTTGTCGACGTGGTGACCCTGCCAGAGCCCATCGGCATCCCGGAAGGTCGCGAGACCGCTCTCGGCGGAGATCCCGGCTCCGGTGAGCACGACAACTTTCACAAGGATTCAGGCTAGCGACGTTGACGAAACATCCGCTGCCCCCGAGCCGCCGTTTTGGTCACTCGATCGGTATTTGTGATCGAACCGACGCCGTCCCGACGCCACCCGGCGAAGGTATGGACTTTTACTGTAAAGGCCCCTTACTGTAATTCGGGTTCCTACAGTTCCCCACTCGGGAGGTCCCATGCTGACCAGACGATCTGTACTCGCCGCCACCTCTGCCGCCTTCGCCGTGCCGCTCCTCGGCGGGACCAGCTGGCAGGCCGCACAAGCGATGCGCCCGCAACGAATCGGAGCCCAGGCCACCATCCAGCTCCGCTTCGCCAACCGGACCGGCGCGTACGACAACGCCTCCATCCACTTCTACATCGTCGGCACCAACCTGGCGACGGGCGAGCAGTCCCGGGTCACGCCCGAGGGCACGCTCGTGCCCGTCTCGCTCGCCGACAACGGCGCCGACGGCTACGCCGACTACGCGATCCCGTTCTCGGGCAGCGGCGACACGCTCTCCCAGATCCCCGCCGACATGTCGGGCCGGATCTACTTCTCGCTCGGCGACAAGCTGAAGTTCAAGGTCAACGAGGGCAACGCGCTCGCCTATCCGGCAGCGTGGGTCGAGTCCGACCCCAGCTACGGCGTCCTGCACGACTGCGTCGAGTTCACCTACAAGAGCGGCCGGATCTACTGCAACACCACCATGGTCGACATGTTCAGCGTCCCGCTCTCGATCGCGCTGACCGGCGAGGAGTCCCCGACCACCGGCACCCTCGTCGAGGGCGGCCGCGCGAAGATCTTCTCCGCCGTCTCGGCCTCCCCCGACTTCGGCTCCCTCGTCGTCGACGACCGGCGCATCATCGCGCCGGGACACGGGCTGGACGCGGGGCGGTTCTCCGCCACCTACTTCGACTCCTACATCGACCAGGTGTGGTCGAAGTACGCCGCCGAGGACCTCGTCGTGAAGGCCAACAACGCCACCTTCACCGGCCGGGTCAGCGGCGACCAGTTCGTCTTCGACGGCGGAGTCAAGGCGTTCAGCCGGCCCTCGACCCGGGACGTGCTCTTCTGCGACGGCGCACTGGCCGCTCCCAACGACGGGATCACCGGCCCGGTCGCGGCCGTGCTCGGCGCGGGCTTCAACCGGACCACCCTCCTGGCCTCCGCCGACCAGCCCACCAGCGACCCCGGCGGCTTCTACCAGGGCGATCCGGTCCATGCGTACTGCAAGGCGATGCATGACAACACGGTCGACGGGAAGGCCTACGGGTTCGCCTTCGACGACGTCGGCGGCTTCGCTTCGTACGTCGAGGACAACGCCTCCGAGATGGCGGTGACGCTGACCCCGTTCTGAGGCCGGGTCCGGGCGGGCGATCCCCTCTATCGGGGATCGCCCGCTCGGCTCGCCCGCCGCGCCACGAGGGCCCGTACGGTCACACCATGTCGTACGTCGTCCTCGTGGCGTGGCTCGTCCAGGCAGCGGTCGGAGTCCTGCTGCTGACGGGCTGGTTCCGGCATGGCCGCGTCCGTTCACCGGTGGTGCTCACTCACGTCGGCCTCTCCGTCCTCGGGCTCGCCTGCTGGACGACGTACGTCCTGGTCGACCAGGTCCTCTGGGCATGGGCCGCCCTCCTGCTCATCACCATCGGCAACGGGTTCGGCGACAACATGCTGCTGTGGCGTACGCGGCGGATGGGCGGCAGCCACCTCTCGACGGTCAACGCCTACAAGGTCGCGCTCCGCTCGATCTTCAAACGCAGGCTGCCGCTCCGGGTCGGCTTCCACGCCCTGTTCGCCGGCGTCGTCTACTTCTCCACCCTGGCCGTCTGCGTCGTAGCAACCGTCTCCTAGCCCGTTCGGCCGTGCGAGGCACCGCGCGGCCGGGATACTGGGGCCATGGGTGCGGGTGGGGCGGTTCTGATCATCGTCGTCGGGGCGGTCCTGCTGTTCTTCGTGGCGGTCGCGCTGGTCCTGCTCGTGGCTGCCGGAGTGGTGCGGTTGTCGGGGAAGAACCCCAAGCCGCTGGCCTGGTCCGGGGTCGGCGTGCTCGCGGTGCCGGTGCTGTTCGTCGCCACGCTGGTCGTGTGGTCCCAGCTCACCCGCGACCCCGACACCATCGAGCTCGACCTGCGCGAGCCGATCCGGCTCTCCAGCCTGCCCGAGGACAACGAGGAGTTCCCGGGGATGCGCGACTACAACAGCGACCGGATCGACCTGGTGCTGCCCGACGGCGAGCGCTTCGAGGCCGAGGTCGACGGGGTGCTGATCTGGTCCGACGACGGGTACGTCACCCGGGTCACCTTCGACCGGCGAGCGCGCGACGAGGGCGAGGCCGAGACCCTCGGCGCCACCTGGGAGGCCGAGCTGGACGGCTCCGGCACCGTCGACGTCGAGCCGGACTACTCCGACCACGGGCGGGTCCGGGCGGCGGTGCTCGCCGATCCGACCTCGTAGGGCATGCCGTCTCGACTGGACGGTAGGCGCTTCAGGGGCGGGTCAAGAGCCAGTCGGCGTGTCCGCTCCGGACCGGGACTCATCGCGAGGCCGCGACCTGCCCAACAGCACAGTCGCAAGCATGGGCAACAAGAGCACGGTGGTAGCGCCGGCGCCCACGAGCACCGAGGCGCTCTCGGTCGACATCTCACCCGATGACACCGAGACCGAGGTCACCGCGACGATGATGGGCAGCCCGGTGGCGGCGAAGAGCGCCACCGCCGCGCCGTCGCGGGTGTCGAAGCGGTCCTGGGGTGGCCCGAGAAAACGGCTGGCGATGAACACGGGAAGGGCGCGGGCGATCAGGATGAGCGCGAGCACGGCCGCGAAGGCGCCGGGGTTGCGCCCGATGGCTCGTGGATCGATGGCCATTCCCGAGGTCACGAAGAACACGGGCACGAGCAGTCCGAAGGCGATGCCCTCGAGCCGCGCCTCGAACCTCTCGTCGCCGTCTGGGAGGGCCAGCCGGAGGATGAAGCCGGCTGCGAACGCAGCGAGCACGATGTCCAGGTCGAGTTCGTGCGCGACGAAGCTGAGGGTGACCAGCAGCAGGAGAGTCAGCCGCAGTGGGGTTTGACTGGTCGACTCCGCCCCATGACGAATGTGGACGAGCAACCACGAGCTGCCACCGCGCAGCCGAAGCGACGGGATCGTCAGCAGGAGAGCCACCGCGGCGAAGAGCAGCAGGATCAGGAGCGATGTCGTCGCGCCGCGGGTGCCCAGAAGCAGTGCCATGGCCACGACGGGCCCGAGCTCACCGTACGCACCGTGGCGCAGCACAGACTCGCCCACACGTCCTGTGGTCATGCCAGAGTCCTTGAGGATCGGCAGCAGGGTTCCCAGGGCGGTCGACGTCAGGGCGATGGCCAGGGCCACTTCTGCATCAACCACCCCCGCTGCAGCCAGCAAGGCCGTGAGGGCGAACGCCAGGCCGAGACACGTCAACCAGGTCAGACCCGCGCGTCGCCCGGCCCGCCCGATAAGCTCCGCAGGTTTGATCTCGAAGCCGGCCAGAAGGAACAGCATGCCCAGGCCGAGCTCGCTCAGCAGCTCGATGGGCGGGCCTTCGACGGCCAATGTGAGCCCGAACGGCCCGATCAGCATTCCGAGTCCGAGGAGAAGGACGACCTCCGGGACCAGGCGGCGTGGGATCAAGCCAGCGACGATGGGAGCCACGACGGCGACGATCGAGATCCAGAGCAGTGACTCGGCAACGGAAGGCATGCGATTCCTCTCCCCGGGATTCGGCCCTGGACTCCGTCAGCACGGTAGTTGGACGCCGGGACCGCCCCCTCACCCACGATGGGCGATGTCCGGCCACCCGGTCAGCCCGTCCTGTTGACCACGACGAACGGGCAGGCGAAGGGGTCGCGGTCGCCGAGGCCGACGCGGTTGAGGTGGCGTACGACGATGGCGTACGACTCCAGGAGACCGGCCTCGGTGTAGGGGACGCCCTGCTCGGCGCAGTAGGCACGGACCAGGGGCTGGGCGCGGCGAAGGCTGCTGCTCGGCATGCTGGGGAAGAGGTGGTGCTCGATCTGCAGGTTCAGGCCGCCCATGAGCCAGTCAACCCAGCGCCCGCCGCGGATGTTGCGGGAGGTGAGGACCTGGCGGGAGAGGAAGTCGATCCTGGTGTCGCGCGGGACGAGCGGCATGCCCTTGTGGTTGGGGGCGAAGCTGGCGCCCATGTAGACGCCGAAGACCGCCAGCTGCACGCCCAGGAACGCCGCGCCGAGCCCGAGACCAAGAACCGAGCAGACCAGCACCGGCCAGCCGATCAGCCGCACCGCTAGGAGCGCTGCCTCCGTACGCCGATGCTTGAGGTCTCGGTCGCCGATCACGGTGCGGACGGCGCCGACGTGGAGGTTGATGCCTTCGAGGGTCAGCAGCGGGAAGAACAGCCATCCCTGGCGGGCGGTGAGCCACCGCTTGAGACCTGTACGCCGCTCGACGTCCTCGGGTGTGAACAGCAGGACCGAGGGGCGGATGTCCTCGTCCGCGTCGACCTTGTTCGGATTGGCGTGATGGCGCGTGTGCTTGCGCATCCACCAGCCGTAGCTCAGCCCGACGACCAGGTTGCCGAGGATGCGAGAGGCCCATTCGTTCTTCGGGCCCGAGGCGAAGATCTGACGGTGGGCGCCGTCATGGGAGAGGAACGCCGTCTGGGTGAACAGGAGCCCGAAGGCCGCCGCGACCAGCAGCTGCCACCAGGTCTGTCCGAGGGCGAGCAGGGCGATCAGCGCGAGCGCGAAGCCAGTGCCGAGGAGCGCCGCACGCCGGACGTACGTCCTCGGCGACCGCGCCAGGAGACCCTCCTGCCTGACCCGACTCATCAGCTCGGTGTAGGCGTTGACCTGACGGTGCGCCTGGCTCGGGAGCGTGGTCATCGTGGTCACCGCCCCAGGCGGCGCAACCGCGCCATGGCCAGCGGGAGGCAGACCGCGATGATGGCGACCGGCCAGAGGACGGCCATGGTCAGGGCGTGCTCGCCGACCCAGGTGGTGGCGGGGGCGGCCATGTTGCCGAAGAGCTCGCGGGTGGCGATGACGGTGGAGGAGAGCGGGTTCCACTCGGCGGGGAGGGCGAGCCAGCCCGGCATCAGGTCGGTCGGCACGATCGTGTCGGCGACCATGGCGAGCGGGAAGACGAGCGCGAAGTACTTCATCGCCGCCTCGGGACCGCTGACCAGCAGGCCGAGCAGGATGCCGACCCAGGAGAAGGCCAGCCTGAGGAGGACCAGGAGCCCGAGCGCGGCGATCACCGCGCCGAGCCCGAGATGGGCCTGCCAGCCGAACAGCGTGCCGAGCGCCAGCAGGATGGTCAGCTCGACCACGGCCAGGATCATGTCGGCCATTGCTCGCCCGGCGAGCACCGCCACCGGCGACATGGGGAGGGATCTCATCCGGTCCAGCACCCCGCCGCGTACGTCCTCGGCGACCGAGATCGTCGTGTTGCCGATGCCGAACGCCATGGTGAGCGCGAAGAGGCCGGGGAGCAAGAACTCGCGGTACTCCGCGCCCGGCACGTCCATCGCGACTCCGAAGGCCTCGCCGAAGACGAAGCCGAACATGGCCACGGCCATCACCGGGATCATCAGAGTGCCGAGAAGCTCGTCGGGGCGGCGTACGAGATGGAGGAGGTGGCGCTTGGCCACGACCCAGGTGTCGACCGCCGCCCACGTGATGCGTGATCCGTGGGTGTCGGCGACGTCGGTCAGGGTGCTCATCTCAGGCCCCCTCGGTCAAGAGCAGGAACGCCTCGTCGAGGTCACGGCCGCCGACGCTGGACTTCAGCTCGGCGGGCGACCCCTCGGCGACGACACGACCGCGGTCGACCATCGTGATGCGTGAACACAACCGGTCGGCCTCCTCCAGGTACTGGGTGGTCAGCAGCACGGTCGTGCCGGAGTCGGCCAGCTCGCGGACCGCGTCCCAGACCTCGAGCCGGCTGCGCGGGTCGAGGCCGGTGGTGGGCTCGTCGAGGAAGAGCACCCGCGGGCTGCGGATGAGGCTGACCGCGAGGTCGAGCCGCCTGCGCATGCCTCCGGAGTAACCCTTCACCGGGCGGCCTGCGGCCTCGACGAGGTCGAAACGCTCGAGCAACTCGTCCGCGCGGGCTCGTGCCTCCCGGGCCCGCATCCGGTGCAGACGGGCGAACATCTCCAGGTTCTGACGGCCGCTCAGGATGCCATCCACGGCGGCGTACTGTCCGGCGATGCCGATGCGCGCTCGCACGCCCGCCCGGTCACGGGCGACGTTGCGGCCGGCGACCCAGGCCTGGCCCGAGTCGAACGAGGCGAGCGTGGCCAGGATGCGTACGGTCGTGGTCTTGCCGGCGCCGTTGGGGCCGAGCAGGCCGTGGACGGTACCGGCGGGGACGGCGAGGTCGATGCCGTCCAGGGCGGCGCCGCGGCCGGGGTAGCTCTTGCGGAGTGCCTGGGTCCAGATGGCGGGTTCGTCGGTGATCATGCTGCTGCCTCCATGGCTGCGATGGATCGTGCGGGTCGGGGTGTGCGCGGGGTGGTGGTGAGGCCGGCCGGGGTCACCTCGTCGTAGCGGCCCAGAGCGATCCGGGCGATGTTGAGCAGCGACTCGCTGCCCTCGGCGTAGTAGCCGCAGTGGCCGGGGATGTCGCCGGTCCCGAATCGGGTCGCGCCGAGCTCGGGATGAAGGGGGCCGCGTCCCAGACCGAGTCGGCCGACCCGCACCTGCGGGACCAGCCGGATCCGGTCGGTCTCGCCGTACGCGGCCCAGAGCCGGGTGCGCGACCCGAGCTCCGAGCGGTGCACGACGCCCATCCCCGGGCTGCCCAGGGCGACGCAGTCCTCGGCACGAGCGCTGGCCAGGGCGAGGCCGGCCACCGTCGAGCCGTAGCTGTGGCCGACCAGGGTGAGGTGGGCGGCGCGCGGCAGGTAGTGGGTGAGGTGCGCCAGATCCTGTGCACCGGCGTAGGCGGGCCCGTTGGTGATCGCGTTGTACCACTCCGGCGGCGAGTGGTAGCCCAGCCAGACCACGACGGCCGACCGGCTCTCGGGTGCGATCGCCTGCATCGTACGCAGCAGCAGCTGCCCCCGTGAGCGCGGACTGTGAGCCTCGGTGCTGGTGAAGTAGTTGCCGAGGTGGTGGCCGTTGCCGGGCACCACGACCGCGATGTGGTCGGCGGTCACGACGTCCCCGAAGGCCTCCACCACACGTGCTCCCCCGGGAGGGTCGCAGGCGAGGAGGTTGGGTCCGATGGTTCCATCGGCCTCGTTGAGGCCGTATCTGAGCGGCGTCACAACTGTCATGGCCGTGACGGTAGGAATCAGGTCTCCCGCCGCGCGTCACTCCCGGGAGCCATTCGACCCCCTACCGGGGTAGTGCGGGATGTCCCCTAGACGTGCGGCGCGACCAGGCCGCTCTCGTAGGCGAACACCACGGCCTGAGCGCGATCCCGCAGGCCGAGCTTGCCGAGGATGCGGCTGACGTGGGTCTTCACGGTCTGCTCGGCGAGGAAGAGCTCGGCGGCGATCTCGCTGTTGGAGCTGCCGCGGGCGATGTGCTCGAGCACCTCGCGCTCACGCTCGGTGAGCTGCTTGAGACGCGGGTCGGCGCGCCTCCTCCTGGGCGCACGGGCGAACTGGGCGATCACCTGTCGGGTCACCGACGGCGAGAGCAGCGCCTCGCCGGCATGGACCACCCGGATCGCGGAGGCGAGCTCGTCGGGCGAGGCGTCCTTGAGCAGGAACCCGCTGGCGCCGAGGCGCAGCGACTCGTGGACGTACTCGTCGGCGTCGAAGGTGGTCAGCATGACCACCTTGGTCTGTGCGGTGGCCGGGTTCTCGGAGAGCTGCCGGAGCGCCTCGATCCCGTCCATCACCGGCATCCGGACGTCCATCAGCACCACGTCGGGATGCGTACGCCGCACCACCTGCAACGCCTCGGAACCGTCGGCGGCCGTGCCGACCACCTCGAGGTCCGGTTGGGTGCTGAGCAGCGCCACGAAGCCGGAGCGCACCATCTCCTGGTCGTCGACGACCACGATCTTCACCGTCACGGGGTCTTCCTACCGCGTTTGGCCGGTGTGCGCACCGCGGTTTGGATCGGGAGCAGCGCCTCGACGACGAACTCGTTCCCGTCGCGGGCACCGGCGGTGACGCTCCCGCCGACCGCGTTGGCTCGCTCCCGCATCCCGATCAGCCCATGACCCCCGCCGGCCGCTTCTTTGTCGGACGCTGCGGTGGCGCCATCGAGAGCGTTGGCGACCCGGATCTCGAGGTCCTTCTCCCCCATCGCCAGATCGACTCCGACCGGCTCGCTGGGAGCGTGGCGGCGGGCGTTGCTGAGTGCCTCCTGCACGATCCGGTAGGCCGCGGTGCCCACCTCCGGGGCCACGTCGGTGAGCTCCGGAAGCTCACCCCGCACCTCGACCCGCTGCCCGGTTCCGCGGGCCGACTCGAAGAGCTCGGCCAGTCCGTCGATGCCCGGCACCGGGACGCGGCCCGACTGCCCCTCCTCCGTACGCAGCACGTCGAGCACCCCGCGCATCTGCCGCAGCGCCGAGGCCGCCAGGTCGGCGATCTCGGCGAACTCCGCCTCGGCCGCCGGGCTGACGTCGTCGACCCGGTGCGGTGCCGACCTGGCCTGCACGGTGATCAGCGACATGTTGTGGGCGATCACGTCGTGCAACTCGCGGGCGATGCGGGCCTTCTCCTCGACGACCGAGCGACGCTCGTGCTCCTCGCGCAAGGCGCTGCGGCTCTCGGCCAGCCGTCTGGCGACTGTGGCAAGGGCGCCCAGCAGCAGCGCGAGCGAGGCGAAGTTGGCCACCTCGACGAGGGAGGTGACGAAGTGGTTCCAGGCCAGTCCGACCACGGCCAGGACCAGCCCAGCCGCGACCTGGATGCCCAGGGTGATCGCTGCCAGCCGCCACCCCGCGACCAGGGTCAGCACCAGCAGCACCAGCAGCTGGGTCAGCGTCGGCGGCGCCACCATCCACGGCCAGCCTTCCGGGCTCTCCCGCGCGACCGCCAGCGCGGCCACCGTGACCGCGACCAGGGAGAGACCGGCTGCCTCCACCGGACGCCGGAGCGCCAACGGAATCGAGGCGGCGTGGGTGGCCCCGACCAGCAGAGCGACCCCGCCCGCGACCTCGTAGGGGTCGGTGGTCAGGACCGCGGCCTCCACGATCGCGAGCACAGTCGCGGCGACGTACAACGCCAGCCGACCGCGGCCGGGCCAGGTCTTCAGCATGTTTCAAGTAATACCAGGCACGAGAGCAGGACTGGCGGGCCATCGACCGCGCGAGGAGTGGTCGCTTTGGGCCCACCCGAGCGGCTCCGGCGGGCCCAAAGTGACCACTCCTCACCGGCGGATGTGGTGGACTACCCGCCGTGTTGTTCCTGATCCTGATCGTGATCGCCCTGCTCGCCGTCCCGGTGAGCTTCGTTGCGTACGGCGCCCTCACCGTCCGCGGGCAGCGTCGGGCGCTCGCGGCGTTCCGGGCGACTGCGCATGCCTACTTCACCCGGCCGCAGATGGGGATGTGGAAGCTCTCGGCGACGATCCTCGTGGTGAGCCCGGACGAGGTCTCCGTCTGGAAGAGCGGCCCGGGGCAGCCGACGCGACTGCTCGCGCTTCCCAGTCGGGGCGCGACCGTTGGGGCGGCTGAGGTCAGGATCAACGCCGCGAGGGTCGTCGAGGGTTTCGTCATCACCTCCGCCGACGGCCAGAGCGTCCCTCTCACCCTCTGGCCGGAGCCGACCATGGGTGTCGCGAAGCCGCACACCGGCGCGCTGCTCGTTCAGACGATCGACGAGATCCGGGGCCTACTCGGCTGAGCGTCGCGTCACCGGCCCACCGCGGCCTTGTCCTCGTCCTGCGTCCGGATCGTGCCCTCACCGGACTCGATCCGGCCCTTGAGGCTGACGGTGATGTAGTGGGTCCACGCGTCGTAGCAGACGTCGAAGCACTCGTCGCCGCGCGCGAGGCCCTCGTGGGTGAAGGTCACGCGGGTCTGTCCGCCGTCGCGGGCGATGTCGAAGCGTCCGGTCGTGCCGATCCACTCCTTCTTGTCCGCGATGAAGTCGAGGTAGCCGTCGGTGAACTCCCACACGACGCGCTCCTCCGGGACCAGCTCCTTGACGAGCTGCTTGGAGTAGTGGATGTCGGGCACCAGATAGAACCACTCGGCACCGACCTGGTCGGTGGGCCCGGCGATGTGGTGCCCCCACCAGGAACGTACGTCGTTGATGGCTTCGTACGCCTCCTGAGGGGTGGCGTCGACGGTGAAGGATGCGGTCAGGTCGCTCATGGCTGTCCCCTTGGAATCGGATGTGACTTGCATCATGCAAGCACCACCGTAGACACACGCACTTTCATCATGCAAGTGATTTGCTAGAGTCGCCCCGTGCTCGGAAAGACGTACGACGGCCAGATCTGCTCTATCGCCCGCTCCCTGGAGATCGTGGGCGAGCGCTGGACGCTGCTGATCCTGCGGGACGCGATCTTCGCCGGCGTCACGCGGTACGGCGACTTCCAGCACAACCTCGGCATCTCCACGAACATCCTGAAGACGCGCCTCGCCACGCTCGTCGAGTCCGGCCTGATGACGCGCGATGACGCCGGTGACTATCGGCCCACCGCGATGGCCCAGGGCCTGCGGCCGGCGCTGATCGCGCTCACGGAGTGGGGAGACACCTGGTTCGCTCTCGACGGGCGACCGATCGACTACCTGCACGCCGACTGCGGCGATCCGGTCCACATCGAGACCCGGTGCGAGCAGCACGGGCAGATTCCCCCTGATCAGGTCGTGGTGCGACCCGGCCCGGGCATGCCCGCGGAATACCTCGCGGCTCGGCGGCCGGTTCGAGACCGATGACGTCTCGGCGACCCACGTCGACTCACCGTGCCCGCCGCGGTTCACGCGGCGGGCGCGGTGTGCCATGGGGTCAGGCGTCGACGAGCTCCCGGTCGCTGGTCTCGCCGAGCCGGACCAGGGAGAACACGCTCAGCAGGCAGAACGCCGCGATGACCGTGGAGAGCATGACGGTGCTGGCACCGGCCTTCTGGAGCGAGGCGAAGAGGAGCGGTGAGAGACCCGCGCCCATGCCGGCGAGCTGGTAGCCGAGCGAGGCACCCGTGTAGCGCGACGAGGTCTTGAAGACCTCGCTCATCAGCGCGGCGAGCGGGCCATAGAAGGCGGCATGGATGACCGACTGCCCCAGGACGACCGCGAGCACCAGCAGCGCGACACTGCCGCTGTCGAGCATCGGGAAGAGCAGGTACGCGAAGACCGCGGTCGCGACGGCGGCAGTGAGGACCACCGGCCGGCGGCCGACCCGGTCGGTGAGCGCCGACCAGCCGATGATGCCGATGACAGCGCCGGCCGAGGAGACGGTCAGCGCATTGAGCACCGTCGGGCGCTCGAAGCCGGCCCCGAGGGCGTAGCTGATCAGGAAGGTGGTCAGCGTCCCCTGCACGACGAAGGCACCGAGCCCGACGCCGACGGCCAGCAGGAGCGTACGCGGGTGGTTGCGGAGGACGTCGAGCAGCGGCGTACGCGCCTCTGCCTTCTTCTCCTTCATCGCCTCGAAGGCGGGCGACTCGGTCACACTGAGGCGGATCCACAGGCCGACCGCGAGCAGGACGATGCTCAGCAGGAAAGGCACGCGCCAGCCCCACGCGGTGAACTGCTCGGGCGTGGTGACCGAGGCCATCACCGCCATCACCGCGGTCGAGAGGACCATGCCCGCCGGGGCGCCGGCGTTGGTGAACGAGGCCCACAGCCCGCGCCGGGAGGTGGCGTGCTCGGCGGTGATCAGCACCGCGCCGCCCCACTCGCCGCCGATCGCGACGCCCTGGATGACCCGGAGCAGGACGAGGAGAACCGGCGCGGCCGCACCGATCTGGCCGTACGTCGGCAGGCAGCCGATCAGGAAGCTGACCACACCCATGATCAGCATGGTCAGGACCAGCATCTTCTTCCGGCCGAGCCGGTCACCGAAGTGGCCGAAGATCACGCCGCCGAGCGGGCGCGCCAGGTAGCCGGCGGCGAAGGTGCCGAAGGACGCGATCGTGCCGGTCACCGGGTCGAGGTTGGAGAAGAAGACCTGGTTGAAGACCACGGCCGAGGCGGTGGAGTAGAGCAGGAAGTCGTAGTACTCGATCAAGCTGCCCGTGAAGCTGCTGGCCACGATCCGGCCCATCTGCGTACGTGGACCGGTCGTGCTGCCGCCGGAGGTGAGGGTCATTGGGGGCTCCATTCAGGATTCCTGTTTATCAGGATTCCTGTCAATTCTGGGTGATGCACGTCACGCCTGTCAAGGAGCCCCCATGACCGGTTAGAAGGTGAGCACAGGTTTCACCGTGACGCCCGAGACCATGTCGGCGACGGCCGTCTGGATGTCCTCGAACGGGTAGCGCCGGACCAACCGGTCCAGCGGCATCCGCCCGTCGGCGACCAGGCGCGCGAGTGCCGGGATGAGGGTGCGGGTCTCGGCGTCACCGAGGGTCAGCCCCGTCACCCGCTTGCCGGGCAGCATCGCGTTCACGTCGATCCCCACCTCGGTGCCGAAAGGCGGCGCCCCGACGATGACCGCGGTGCCCCGCGCGCGGAGGGCGTCGATGCCGTGGCGGAGTACGCCGGTGTTGCCGGTCGTCTCCACGACGCCGTCCGCGCCACCGCCTGTCAGGTCCGTCAGCGCCGAGGCCAGGGCGTCGACCTGACCGGCGTCGATGACGTCGGTCGCCCCCAGCTCGCGCGCCAGCTCGAGCCGCTCGGCCACCCGGTCCACCGCGATGATCCGGGTGGCCGGGGTGAGACGTGCGGCCATCACCGCGGACAGGCCGACGGCACCCGCGCCGAGGACCACCACCGAGGATCCTGGGCGCGGGGCGAGCACGTTCCAGACCGCACCGACCCCGGTCTGCACTCCACACCCGAGCGGCGCGAGCAGGGACAGGTCGGCCTCCGGGTCGACGCGTACGGCGCTGCGCTCGTCGACGACGGCGAGGCGGGAGAAGGAGGACTGGCCGAAGAAGTGGCCCCCGATCGGCTCCCCCTCCCTCCGCACCGGCGGGGTCCCGTCCATCCGGGCGCCGCCGATGAGGTTGGCGGGAAGCCAGACGTCGCAATAGGCCGGGTGGCCGTCACGGCACTGGGCGCAGCTCCCGCAGGAGCTGAACGACAGCAGCACCTGGTCGCCGGGCGCGAGGCTGCGTACTCCGGATCCGACCTCCAGGACCACACCGGCGCCCTCGTGCCCGAGCACGCCCGGGAGCGGGAACGGCAGTCCGCCGCTCGCCACCCCGAGGTCGGTGTGGCACAGCCCGGCGGCGACCATCCGCACCAGGATCTCGTCAGGACGGAGCGCGTCGAGCTCGACGTCTCCGATGGTGAACGGGGCGCCGGCAGACTCGACCACCGCCGCCTGGGTCGTGGTGCTCATGACTCCTCCTGAGGGGTCGGCGGAAGGGAGATGACGACGGATCGGACCTTCGTGTACGCCTCGAGCGCCTCCGGGCCGTACTCGCGGCCGAAACCGGACTGCTTGACACCGCCGAACGGCACCGCGGGGTCGAGCATCGCCCAGTCGTTGACCCAGACGATGCCGGCGTCGAGCCTGCCCGCGACCCGGTGCGCCCGGGCGAGGTCGCGGGTGTGCAGCCCAGCCGCCAGCCCGTACGCCGTGGAGTTGGCGAGCGCCACGGCCTCGTCCTCGTCCGCGAACGGCTGCACCGTGAGGACGGGCCCGAAGACCTCCTCGTTGACGACGCGTGAGTCCGCGGGCAGCCCGGTGATCACCGTCGGCGCGTAGTAGAACCCATCGGCGAGGTCACCTCCGAGCTCCGGACGTTCGCCGCCGGTGACGATCTGGCCGCCCTCCTGGCGGGCCAGGGCGACGTACTCCTCGACCTTCTTGCGGTGCTGGTCGCCGGCCATCGGGCCGATGATCGTCGCCGGGTCTCGCGGATCGCCGAGGGGTACGCCCGGGACGGCGTGCCGGAGGATGTCGACCACCGTGTCGTGGATCTCCGCGGCGACGAGCAGCCGCGGTCCGGCCATGCAGAACTGGCCGGTGTTGAACACGAAGGCCTTGATGATGGCGCCCACGGCGATCTCGATATCGGCGTCGGCGAAGACCAGGTGCGCGCCGTTGCCGCCGAGCTCCATGGTGACGGGCTTCAGGTGCTCGCCCGCGACACTCGCAGCCCGGCGACCGACGGCCGTCGACCCGGTGAACGCGATCTTGTCGACCCCGGGGTGACGTAGCAGTGCGTCGCCGGCCTCCGGGCCGGTCCCGGTCACGACGTTGAGTACGCCGTCGGGCACCCCGGCATCGGAAAGGAGCCGGGCCATGAACAGCGCGCTGAGCGGGGTGTCGTCGGCCGGCTTGTGGACGACGGTGTTGCCGGCCGCCAGGGCGGCCGCGATCTTCGTGCTGGACAGGATCAACGGGAAGTTGAACGGGGTGATGGCTCCGACCACGCCCAGGGGCTCGCGGCGGGTGTAGGCGAGGGCCGGGATGGGCGTGTCCCGCACGGACCCGTCGAGGGTCTGCGCCAGCGCGGAGCAGTACTCGTACTGCTGGGCGGCGGTCTCGACGTCGACGTGTCGGGCCAGGGTCACGGGCTTCCCGACGTCTCGGCTCTCGACCTCGACCAGCTCGTCGGCCCGCTCGCGGATCAGGTCGGCGACACGGTGCAGGATGCGGGCGCGGTCGCGGCCGCTCATCCGTGGCCACGGCCCGGCGTCGAAGGCCTCCCGGGCGGCGGCCACCGCGGCGGCTACGTCGGCGGCGTCGCCCGCAGGCACGCTCGTCAGCACCTTGCCGGTGCTGGGATCCGTGACGTCCATCCTGCGGCCGCTCACCGACTCGGTCGGACGGCCGCCGATGAAGAGCTGCTGGTCCTCGTACGTGGCGGGCATGTCAGTTGCCCTTCGCGCGGTGCGTCCCGACCGGCCGAGGGTCATGGACCGGTCTGGGGCGGCCGGTGGGGGCGCTGGCGAGGATCCGGCCCATGTGCGTCCGTGGGCCGGCCGGGCATCTGCCGTCGGGGGTCAGGGTCATTGCGGGCTCCGTTCAGGATTCCTGTTTATCAGGATTCCTGTCAATGCTGCGTGATGCCCGTCACTCCGTCAATAGGTGCGATGGTCAAAACGCTGGTCAGGCCAGCCCGAGCAGGCGGATCGCGTTCTCCTTCAGCAACAGCGGCCGGACCTCGTCCTTGATCTCGAGCTTCTCAAGGTCGCTGAACCAGCGGTCCGGCGTGATCACCGGGAAATCGGAGCCGAAGAGAACCTTGCGGCGCAGCGGGCCGTTGAGCTGCTTGACCAGCTGCGGCGGGAAGTATTTCGGCGACCAGCCGGAGAGGTCGATGTGGACGTTGGCCTTGTGGGTGGCGATCGAGATCTGCACGTCGACCCAGGGGACGGCGGGGTGCGCCATCACGATCTGGAGATCCGGGAAGTCGGCGGCGACGTCGTCGAGGAGCAGCGGGTCGGAGTAGCGCAGCCGGATGCCGCGTCCACCGGGGAGGCCGGCGCCGATCCCGGTCTGGCCGGTGTGGAAGAGCGCGACCACGCCGAGCTCCTCCAGCAACGCCCACAGCGGACGGAAGTCGGGGTCGGCCGGCGAGAAGGCCTGCAGACCGGGATGGAACTTGAAGCCGCGTACGCCGTAGTCCTCGGCGAGACGGCGGGCCTGCTTCACGGCGGCCTCGCCCTTGCGGGGGTCGACGGAGCCGAACGGGATCAGTACGTCGGCGTGCTCGGTCGCGCGCTCGGCGATCTCCTCGCTCGACAGCGGCGGATGGTCGAGGCCGGTCGAGGCGTCGACGGTGAAGATCACCGCGGCCATGTCGCGCTCGCGGTAGTAGGCGGCGAGGTCGTCGACGGTCGGGGTGCGCGGGTGGTCGCCACGGAAGTAGGCCGCCGAGGCGTCCATCAGCTCCTGGTCGAGCGAGAAGTGGCCGTGATGGTCGGCCTCGACGTGGGTGTGCATGTCGAGGGCTCGGATCGAGGCGGTGTCGATACGTGGCTCGTAGCGGGTCATCGGGTGGTTCCTTCCGGGGTGCCGTACAGCTCGCGGACCCGGGACTTCAGCAGCTTCCCGGAGGCGTTGTGCGGGATCTCGTCGACGAAGATGACGGCCTTGGGGATCTTGTAGCGGGCGAGCCGTCCGTCGAGGTGTTTCAGCAGGTCGGACTCGGTGAGGGCGGAGCCGGGGCGGCGTACGACGACGGCGCGGCCGACCTCGCCCCAGCGCTCGTCGGGGACGCCGATGACGGCGGCCTCGGCGACGCCAGGATGGGTGTAGATCGCCTGCTCGACCTCTGCCGGATAGACGTTCTCGCCCCCACTGATGAACATGTCCTTCACCCGGTCGACCACGTAGAGGAAGCCGTCGTCGTCGAGCATCGCGACATCACCCGTACGCAGCCAGGGTCCGTCGAAGGCAGCCTCCGTCGCCGCTCCGTTGTGCCAGTAGCCGGGGGTCACGTTCGGACCACTGACGTGCACCTCACCGGCCTGTCCGGGGGCCGCCTCCTCGTTGCCGGGCGCCACGACGCGTATGTCGGTGAAGAAGCAGGGGGTGCCGGCCGAGCCGAGCTTGTCGAGGCCGTCGCCGGCGCGCAGCATGGTCGTCCCCGGGGAGGCTTCGGTCAGGCCGTAGCCCTGGATGATGTGCAGTCCGCGGCTCTGCCAGGTGTCGAGGAGCGTGCGCGGGATCGGCGCACCACCGCTCAGGGCCGAGCGGAGACTGTCGAGGTCGGCGGTCGCCCAGGTCGGCTCCTGGGCGAGCGCCTGGTACATCGAGGTGACGCCGAAGAGCAGGGTGACCCGCTCCCGCTCGATGGTGGCGATCGCGGCGGCCGGGTCGAAGCGGGCCGCGATGAGGGACGTACCGCCC
The DNA here is from genome assembly GCF_045207335.1 of Nocardioides sp. NBC_00850. Classification (NCBI taxonomy): domain Bacteria; kingdom Bacillati; phylum Actinomycetota; class Actinomycetes; order Propionibacteriales; family Nocardioidaceae; genus Nocardioides; species Nocardioides sp. NBC_00850. The sequence continues at coordinate 1,350,764 of NZ_CP108845.1, read as the reverse complement.
TTGAGGAAGGTCGGGAGCAGCACCTGGTTGAGCGCGGCGGTGTGGAACAGCGGGGCGGTGACCAGGGCGATCTCGTCGGAGCGGACGTCGACGTCGACGAGCAGGTTGAAGGCGTTCCAGGCGATGTTTCCGTGCGTCAACATGACGCCCTTGGGGCGGCCGCTGGTGCCGGAGGTGTACTGGATCATGAAGACGTCGTCCAGCCCGACCTCGACGTCGATCCGCTCGCCGGTCGGGGCCGCGAGGGTGTCGAGCCCGTGACCGCCGGCGGCGGTGAACCGATGGCTCGGCAGCCCGAGGGCCGCGACCGCCTCGGAGGAGACCGCCTCGTCGAAGTCGTCGGCGTGGACCAGCAGCGCCGGCTCGGCGTCGGTGAGGATCCAGGCCAGCTCGGGCGGCGCCAGCCGGGTGTTGAGCGGCAGGAAGACCGCCCCCAGCCGCGCGGTGGCGAAGAGCGTGACCGCGAGCTCGATCGAGTTCAGGCCGAGGAAGGCGACCCGGTCGCCGGCCGCGACTCCGCGGGCGCGCAGCCCGTGGGCGACCCCCTCGACGAGGCGGTCGGCCTCGGCGTACGTCACCACCTCGTCGTCCTGCACGAACGCCCGAGCGTCAGGGGTCATCCGGGCCCGGCGGGCGGGCCACGATCCGATGCCGCTGTCCAACATGTCGATCCTCGTTCGTCTCGTGGGCTCAGCCGAGCCCGAGGTCGGTCTTGATCTCCAGCAATCGCCGCAGCGCCTGGTCACGGCGCCCGACGAGGTCCTCGGCAGAGGTGCCGTCGAGCTCCTCGTCGACCCCGTCGACCAGCTTCTCGACCAGCCCCGCTGTGAGCTCCGGGTGACCGAGGTCGTCCCACCATTCGACCATCGGCGGGCCGAGATGCTCGAGCACGTGCCCGAGCCCGCCCGGGCCGCCGGAGAGGTGCTGGGTCGCGAAGGGGCCGAGCAGGGACCAGCGCAGCCCGGGGCCGTCGGCGATAGCGGTGTCGATGTCGGCGACCGAGACGATGCCCTGGTCGACGAGGTGGTAGGCCTCGCGCCACAGCGCCGCCTGGAGCCGGTTGGCCACGTGCCCGGGGACCTCGCGGCGGATGTGGATGGGACGTTTGCCCAGGTGGCGCAGGGTCTCCAGGGCTGCCTCGACGGCCTCCACCGACGTCGCCGACCCGCCCACGACCTCGACCAGCGGCACCAGGTGCGGTGGGTTGAACGGGTGCGCCACGAGCACCCGCTCCGGATGATGCGTGCAGGCGTCCTGGAACGTGCTCGGCATCAGGCCCGAGGAGCTGCTGGTCAGCAGTACGTCGCCCGCGGCGGCCGCGTCGAGCGCGGCGAAGATCTCGCGCTTGACCTCGAGCCGCTCGGGTCCGCTCTCGAGCACCAGGTCGGCGGCCGCGCCGACCTCCTCGAGACTGTCTGCGAATCGCAAGGAGCCAGCCGCTCCGCTTGGCACGGAAACCTGCGCACGCAACCGCTCCTCGGCGCCCTCGGCCGGGTCCCAGGCGACCACGTCGAGCCCGTGCTCGAGCCCGAGCACCACCCAGCTGACCCCGATCGCGCCGGTGCCGACGACCCCGAGCGTACGAACGGTCTCTCCGCTTCTCATACGGTCCTCCTGCTCAGCGCGCCCGAGGTCGCCAGCGCGACGAACGGGTCCAGGGACGCCGGGTCGGCGAGTGCGTCCCGGCTGGCGACGTCCTCAGGACGTACGCCCTGCAGGATGCGTTTGGCCGGCAGCTCGAGCTTCTTGCCGGTGAGGTTGCGCGGCACCGCGGGCACCTCGATCACCTGGTCGGGGATGTGCCGCGGGGAGAGCGCCGACCGCAGCGCGCGGACCAGTCGGGCCCGGAGCGAGTCATCGAGCCGGGTGCCCTCGTCGGTGACCACGAAGAGCAGCAGCTCCCCGTTGCCTCCATCGGGGTCCTCGAGGTGGACGACCAGTGAGTCGGCGACACCGTCCACCTCCTCGGCGACGCGGTAGAACTCGGCGGTGCCGAGGCGTACGCCTCCTCGGTTGAGGGTCGCGTCGGAACGGCCGGCGACGTGGCAGCTGCCGTTGTCGTGGAAGAGGATCCAGTCGCCGTGGCGCCATACGCCGGGATAGTGGTCGAAGTAGGCCGCGCGATAGCGGCTGCCGTCCTCGTCGCCCCAGAACCCGACCGGCATCGAGGGCATCGGCGAGGTGATGACGAGCTCGCCGAGCACGCCTGTGACCGGGCGGCCGGCCTCGTCGTAGGCGTGGGCGTCGACGCCGAGGCAGCGGCCGGAGATCTCGCCGGCGTAGACCGGGAGCAGCGGGTTGTTCTGCACGATGCCGGAGCAGACGTCGGTGCCGCCGCTGCCGACGTTGATCTGCGCCCCCGGAAGCTGGTCCCGCAGCCAGGCGTAGCCCTCGGGCGGGAGCGGGGCTCCGGCCGAGCCGAGGACGCGAACCCGCAGGTCACCGAGGTCCTTCAGGTCGACGCCATCCTTGCGGCAGGCCATCACGAACCCAGGACTGGCACCCATCACCGTTGCCCCCGTCGACGCCGCGAGCCGCCACTGCCAGGTCAGGTCGGGGTGCATCGGGTTGCCGTCGACCATGACGATCGAGGAGCGGACCAGGAGCGAGGAGACCAGGGCGTTCCACATCATCCAGGCGGTCGTGGAGAACCAGAGCATCCGGTCCTCGGGCCCCATGTCCCACGAGAGCGCGTGGTTCTTGAGGTGCTCGAGCAGGATGCCGCCGTGGCCGTGGACGATCGCCTTCGGCCGGCCGGTCGTACCGGAGGAGAAGAGCACCACCAGCGGGTGGTCGAAGGGCACCGGCTCGAAGACGAGCTCCGCCCCGCGCTCCGAGTCGAGCAGGGCGGTCCAGGAGAGCGCGTCCTCGACGCGGTGCGGGCCGTACTCGACATCGACCACATGGCGCACCGACGGCAGCTCGGCCCGGATCTCGGCCACCTGGGAACGCCGGTCGATGTCCTTGGCGCCGTAGCGGTAGCCGCCGGCGACCAGCAGCACGACCGGCTCGATCTGGGCGAAGCGGTCGATGACGCTGCGCGGCCCGAACTCGCTGGCGCAGCTCGCCCAGGTCGCACCCAGGCTGGCGGTGGCGAGGTAGGCGACCAGGGCCTCGGGGATGTTGGGCAGGTAGCCGGCGACGCGGTCGCCGCGACGTACGCCCAGCTTCTCCAGCGCCGCCCGCGCCCGGGCCACCTGGTCGCGCAGGTCGCCGAAGGTGAGCTCGACGTCGTCACGCGTCTGCGAACGGCCGAGCACGGCGACCCGGTCGAGATCCTCGTCGGTGCCGAGCGCGTGCTCGGCATAGTTGAGCAGCGCCCCCGGGAACCAGCGCGCTCCGGGCATCTCGCGCGAGGCGAGGACGGAGTCGTACGGAGCGTGCGCCTGCACCCCGAAGAACTCCCACACCGCCGACCAGAAGCCGTCCAGGTCGGTCACCGACCAGCGCCACAGCTCCTCGTGGGTGGTCATCTCCAGGTCGCGCTCGCGGGCGAGCCAGGCCAGGAACTCACCGACGCGGGAGGTGGCGAGCACGTCGGCGGGCGGGGTCCAGACGATGTCGCCCTGCTCGATCTGTTGCTGGGTCGCGCTCACTGGTCCGTCACCTTCCTGGCCCGGCCGTCGAGGAAGTCCTGCATCCGGCCCTTCGCATCGTTGGTCCCCTGGGCGATCGCGGCCATCAGCGACTCCATCAGGAAGCCGTCTCGAGGGTTGGCCTCGGCGATACGCGGCAGCGCCTGCACGACGGCGAAGTTGGTCTGCGGCGCGTTCTGGGCGATCCGGGCGGCCAGCTCGAGGGCGGTCTTGCGGCCGGTGCCGTCGGCCACGGCGTACTGGCTCAGGCCGAGTCCCAGCCCCTCCTGCGCGTCGTAGCGACGGCCGGTCAGCATCATGTCGGCCATCCGGGAGACCCCGATGAGCCGGGGTACGCGCACCGACGCGCCGCCGCCGACGAAGAGCCCGCGCTGCCCCTCGGGCAGGGCGTAGAAGGTGCACTCCTCCGCGACCCGGATGTGCGCGGCGGCGGCGAGCTCCAGCCCGCCCCCGACCACGGCCCCCTTGAGCGCCGCCACGACCGGGACCGGCCCGAACTCGATCTTCTCGAAGACCCGGTGCCACATCCGCGAGTGGCTGACCCCGGCGAGGGTGTCCCGCTCGGTCATCTCGGACAGGTCGAGCCCGGCGCAGAAGTGGTCGCCGTCCGCGTCGATGACGACGGCGCGTACGTCTGGCTCGAGGCCATCGAAGAACCGCTCGATCCCGAGCACCGCCTCGTCGCTGAGCGCGTTCCGCTTCGCGGGCCGGGCGAGCGTCAGTACCGCGATGTCGTCGACGCGCTCTGCCCGCAGGGCATCGGGCAGGGGGGTTCCGAGCATGATGAACTCCTCGTGATTGACAGGAATCCTGATAATCTCAGAAGTAGGCGCCTCCCGCAAGCGAAGCGATGCTTGAATGACCGCATGACCGACGCACCCCTGCTGCTCTACGTCGTCAAGCAGCTCGAGCTCGCGACCCGAGCCCGCCTCGACGCCGTCCTGAAGGAATCAGGGGTCACGGCCCTGCAGTACACCGCGCTCTCGGTGCTCGAGCGCCGCCCCACGATGAGCGCCGCCGACCTGGCCCGCGCCTCGTTCGTACGCGCCCAGTCCGCCGCCGATCTCATCGGCGCCCTCGAGCGCCGCGGTCTCATCGAGCGCAGCATCGACCCCGACAACCGGCGCCGCATGCTGATCAGCCTCACCACCGAGGGCCGCGCCTTCCTCGACGCGTACGACCCGCGCGTCGAAGAGCTCGAGGAGCAGATGCTGGCCGAGCTCGGACCCGAGGACCGAGAGTCGTTCCGTACGTTCCTCGACACCGCTCGCCGGGCGCTTTCCTAGTCAACCGATCACATCCCGCCCGGGGCAAAATTAGGTTAGCCTCACCTCATGAGACCCCACCTCGTGATCACCACGGTCGCTGCCCTGGCCCTGGCGCTGTCCGCCTGCTCCTCCGACATCGCCGACGACGACGGCGCGAAGCCGGCATCGGGTGCGTCCTCGGTTCCCGACGGTCCGTGGAGCTTCACCGACGGCTCGGGCGAGGTCGTGAAGATCGACGAGGCACCGACCCGGATCATCGCGCACGCCCCGGCGGCCGCCGCGCTGATCTCGTACGGCATCCGGCCGGTCGGCATCTACGGCGACGAGCCGGTCGAGACCGACCCCAACCTGGACGGCGTCGACCTGACCGACATCGAGGTGCTCGGTGAGGAGTGGGGCTCGATCGACGTCGCCAAGGCGTCCACGCTGAGCCCGGACCTGATCGTCGCCGACTGGTGGCCGGCAGAGAAGGCCCACTCGGGGCTGGAGAACGGCACCAAGGCGAAGAGCAAGAAGCTCGCCGAGCTGGCTCCGGTCGTCGGCCCGTCCCAGGGTGGCTCGATCCTCAACCTTGCCGAGGGTTACGAGGATCTCGCCGAAAGCCTCGGCGCCGACGTCGAGAACTCCCAGGGGGCCAAGGACAAGGCGGCCTTCGAGAAGGCGCGCGACGGCTTCATCGCGGAGATGAAGGACAAGGACCTGACCGCGCTCGCGGTCTCCCCCGCCGACGATCTGCTCTACGCCGCCAACCCGGAGTACGCCCCGGAGCTGCTGGACTTCACCGAGTGGGGCCTGCAGGTGGTCGCGCCGGACTCGCCGGACCCGGACTTCCCCTATTGGGAGAACCTGAGCTGGGAGAACGCCGACAAGTACCAGCCCGACGTCCTGCTGATCGACAGCCGCACCTTCGTGGACGCCACGAAGACGGCCGAGGGCCAGCCGACCTGGACGTCGATCCGAGCGGCCGAGGCCGGCCAGGTCATCGAGTGGCCCGCCTTCTGGCTGCACACCTACGCCGACTACGCCGAGGCCCTGACCAAGCTGACCGCCGACCTGGCCGACGTCGACGACACCATCGGCGACTGACCCCGGCGGTGAGCACCTCTGTCGCCACCGCGGCACCCGCACCGGTACGACGGCGAGCCTCCGGGCTCGCCGTCGGCCTGCTGCTGCTCGTCGCACTGGTGCCCGTCCTCGCCTTCTTCAGCGTGACCCTCGGGTCGCGCGACATCGCACTGAGCCAGGTCCTCGACGCCTTCCGCCACTTCAGCAGCTCCTCGTCGGTCGAGGACACCGTGACCGTACGTCTGCGGGTGCCCCGGACCGTGCTCGGACTCCTCGCGGGCGCAGCCCTCGGGCTCGCCGGCACCCTGCTGCAGGGCCTGACCCGCAACGCCATCGCCGATCCGGGGATCATGGGCGTCAACGCCGGGGCCGCCTTCGCCGTGGTCGGCTCGATCACCCTGCTCGGCATCGGCTCGCTCGGGTTCCATGTCGTCGCGGCGTTCGCCGGGGCGCTCGCGGCGACCGTCCTCGTCTACTCGGTGGGCTCGCTGGGACGCGACGGCGCGACGCCGGTGAAGATGGCCCTCGCCGGGGCCGCGATCACCGCCGGGCTGACCGCGGTGACGACCGGGCTGCTGCTCACCGACCTCGACGCCCAGCAGCAGTACCGCTTCTGGCAGGTCGGCTCGCTGGCCGGCCGCTACGCCCCGATCGTGACGGGCGTGGCTCCGTTCCTGCTGGTCGGCGTCGTCCTGGCGCTGCTGTGCGGCCGCTGGCTCAACGCGCTGGCCCTGGGCGACGATGCCGCTCGCGGGCTGGGCGTCTCCCTGACGCGTACGCGCATCCTGTCGTTCCTCGTGGTCGGGCTGCTCTGCGGTGCCGCGACCGCGGCGTGCGGTCCCATCGTCTTCGTCGGTCTGGTGGTGCCGCACGTGGCGCGGTTCCTGTGTGGTCCCGACTATCGCTGGGTGCTGCCCTACTCGATGGTGCTGGGTGCCCTGCTGCTGCTCGGCGCGGACATCCTCGGTCGCGTCCTGGGCGGCACCGGGGAGCTCCAGGTCGGCGTGGTCCTCGGCATCATCGGCGCCCCGTTCTTCGTGCTCCTCGTCCGCTACGCCCGGCTGGCGGACCTATGAGCCTCATGCCCCAGACCGTCACAGCTCTGCGGCGCACGCGGCGCAGCCGTCGGGTCCGCGCGGGCGTCGTACCTGTCGTCCTGCTCGTCGTCGCTGCCGTCCTGGCCCTGCTCACGCTCTGCTTCGGCTCGGTCCAGCTCAGCCTGGACCAGGTGCTGGCCTCGCTGCTGCATCTGCGCGACCACGCCGCCGTCGACTTCATCGTGCGCGACCTGACCGGGCCACAGGTCAAGGCGGCCGTGTGCGTCGGGCTGGCCCTCGGCGCCGCCGGCACGATCTTCCAGCAGCTGCTGCGCAACCCGCTCGCCTCCCCCGACTTCGTCGGCATCTCCGCTGGCGCGAGCGTCGCGGCCGTCGCCGGCATCGCGGTGCCCGCCCTCGGCGGGGTGAGCATTCCGCTGCTGGCCTTCGGCGGCGGTCTGGTCACGGCCGCCGTGATGTACGTCCTGGCCTGGCGCGACGGCATCACCGGCTATCGCTTCGTGCTGATCGGGATCGGGACGGCGGCGTTCTGCACCGGGGTCACCGGCTATCTCCTCACCCGCACCTCGCTCACCGAGGCCCGGGCCGCGCTGCACTGGCTGACCGGATCGATCGGGCAGGCCGGCGACGCGGAGAACAACGCGCTGCTGGTCGCCATCATCGTGCTCGCCCCGCTGGTACCGCTGCTCCAGCGGCTGCTCCGCGCCGTCGAGCTGGGCGACGACACCGCCCGCGGTCTGGGCGTACGCATCGAGGCCACCCGACTCGCCCTGATCGCGACCGGCGTCCTGCTGACCTCACTGGCGACCGCGGTCGCCGGGCCGATCGCGTTCGTCGCCCTCGTGGCCGGACCGATCGCCGACCGGATGCTCGGCAGCGCCCGCGGCGGCATCGTCGCCGCCGGTGCGGTCGGGGCGATCGTGTGCCTGATCGCGGACTACGTCGCCATGAACCTGCTGCCGGTCGAGGTCCCGACCGGTGTCGTCACCGGCGCCGTCGGCGCGCCGTACCTGCTGTGGCTCATCGCCACCACCAACCGGAGAGGGATGGGCGGATGACCCAGCCGGAAACGACCCAGCCGGAAACGACCCAGCCGCCGCGGCTCGCGGCGCGCGAGCTGACGCTGGGCTACGACGACCGGGTGGTCGTCGACCGGCTCGATCTCGACGTCCTCGACGGGCGGGTGACCGCGATCGTCGGCGCCAACGCCTGCGGCAAGTCGACGCTGATGCGGGGCCTCGCCCGGCTGCTGCGTCCGTCCGCCGGCGAGGTGCTGCTCGACGGGACCCCGATCCTCGACCGTGGCTCCCGCGAGGTCGCCCGGGTCCTCGGGCTGCTCCCCCAGACCCCGGTCGCCCCGGACGCCATCACGGTCGGCGATCTGGTCTCGCGCGGACGCCATCCGCACCAGGGCTGGTTCCGCCACTGGAGCGCGCGCGACGAGGAGGCGGTCGCCGAGGCGCTCGCCGCCACCGACACCGGCGAGCTCGTCGACCGCCCGCTGCGCGCGCTGTCCGGGGGCCAGCGCCAGCGGGTCTGGATCGCGATGGCGCTCGCCCAGCAGACCGACCTATTACTGCTCGACGAGCCGACGACCTACCTCGACATCAGTCATCAGGTCGACCTGCTCAGACTGCTGCGTACGCTCAACCGGGAGACCGGACGCACCATCGTCACGGTGCTGCACGACCTCAACCTGGCCTGCCGCTACAGCGATCACCTCGTGGTCATGGCCGACGGCCGGATCCTCGCCGAGGGGCCCCCGGCCGAGGTGGTCACCGCGGAGGTCGTCGAGAAGGCGTTCGGGCTGCCGTGCGTCGTCGTGCCCGACCCGGTCGCCGGTTCGCCGATGGTGGTTCCGGCGGGCGACTGAACCGGCTACCTCGCCGGTGGAGACCCGGTTGAACGTGGCGACGCCGGCCACGATGAGGGCCAGCGCGACGGCGAGGCCGACACCGATGCGCTCACCGAATATCGGCACGGCGACGACGGCGGTCAGCACCGGGCTCACCGCGCCGCCCACGGAGGCCCGGCCGCTACCGAGCGCCTTGACGGAGAAGGCGTAGCAGAGCGTCGACATCAGACCGGTCCCGATGCCCTGGAGGACGGTGAGGAGCAGCACGTCGTCGAGCTCGGCGGTGCCCGCGAGCAGGTGCGACGGCATCGCGCCGAACGAGGTCAGGACGAGCGCGGTCAGGCTCGAGACGATGCAGACGGTCAGCACCATCTGCAGGAGCGTCAGGCTCGTACGCTGCAGGCCCGACGTGAACACCGCCCAGGCGAAGCCGCCGACGAGCAGCAGCCCGACCCCGCCCAGGGACGCGCCGCCACCGACCAGGAACCCACTCACTGCCACACCTGCCGTGATGAGTCCCAGCGCGACCACCCGCCGCGGCGACATCGAAGCCCGGCCATGCGCCAGCGCGAGCAGCGTGACGAAGAGCGGGACCGTGCCCGGGACCAGCATCCCGGTGAGCGCGGCACTGGTCAGCTGGGCGCCGAACGCGAACACGAGGAAGTGCGGGAGCCCACCCACGAGCAGCAGCGCGAGGACGTACGGCCGCTCGCGGCGTACGGCCCTGATCGTGCTCGGCAGCAGCGGAGCCAACAGCACCACCGGCGTCGCGAACCGGAGGAACGCCGCATCGGCGACGGTCAGGCTCGACCCGCCGATGCCGCGCGTGCTCAGCGCGAACGACGACCACAGCACCACCGTCATCCCCAGCGCCGACCATCCCGCCAGCGCCCGATTCCCACCACCCGGTTGCATCCCCATAGCGCGCCACGATAGGAAAAACGAAGGCGCACATGATTGCCTGATCTGCCACGTTCACGCGGCTCGGTGGCAGAATCTGCCAACATGCGTGCGATCGATGAGACCGACAAGCACATCCTCTGGGAGCTGCAGCAGAACGGCCGCCTGACCAACCAGGAGCTCGCCGACCGCGTCGGCCTCTCCCCCTCCCCATGCCTGCGCCGCGTACGAGCCCTGGAGGAGGCCGGAGTGATCAGCGGCTACCGCGCCGTCGTCGACCCGCACACCGTCGGTATGAACATCACCGCGTTCGTACGCATCAAGATGGCCACCCACACGACCGCAGCGGTCGAGACCGTCGAGGAGCACCTTCGCGACATCCCCGAGGTCACCGAGGCGTACGTCCTGGCCGGCGACCACGACTACCTGCTGAAGGTCGTCACCCCGTCGTTCGAGACCTACGAGAGGTTCCTGCGCGACAACCTCCGCACCATGCCGGCGCTCGCCTCGATCGAGACCACCTTCGCCTTCGGCAACACGAAAGAGAGCTCCCCGCTCCCGCTGGACTGACCTCGCGGCGTCAGAAGCCGGCTTCCCTGCGCGCCGGGGTGTCGTCGCAGAACCTCTCGAACGCACGGGCGGCGGCGTCGATCTGGGCTGCCATGCCACGCAGCCCACCGCGCCCGACCGCTCGCATGGTCTCGCTCTCGAACAACGCCCGGTCATACGCGGGGAGCATCGCCACCAGCCGTCGCCGGGTCCTGTTCGACACGGGCCGATCCGGCTGCAGGGGCTGGACGAAGACCTCGACCACGTTGTCCATCCAGTCCAGGTCGAACTCGACGAGGTAGGGCGGCAGGACCAGCCGGACCACGGTGCCGCCCATCCGGTCCACCTGCGAGTAGGACGTCGGCACGAAGCGAGCCGCGACCGACTCGGCAACCGCCTGGGATCGGCGCATCAGGATGTCGTTGCCAGTGGTGAACACTGCGCCTCCGCCCGAACGTGACCAGTGGTCATGTGACCACCGGTCACAGATTAGGGGCGCCGCCGCTGGACGGTCAAGGACCATGTCGGCGGCACGCTACGATGCGAGCGTCCAGCCATGAGAGGGGGCGGGTGGCGCCAGTGCCTACGCCGACCTGGGAGCGTCTCCCGGAGGCCAAACGCGATGCCGTGCGCCGGGCTGCGGAGGAGGAGTTCGGGGTCCGGGGCTACAACGCCGCCAGCCTCAACACCATCTGTCGTGAGGCCGGGATCTCCAAGGGCAGCCTGTTCCAGTACTTCACCGACAAGGCCGACCTCTTTGTTCACCTGATCGCCCGGGCCAGCCACGACATCCGAGCGGCGATGGAGGCGGCCAGCGCCGACTTCCCGTGGATGACCGACTACATCGGCTCGGTGAACATGCTCATGGATGCGTGGATCGACTACTTCTACGACCATCCACGCCACCGGCAGATGCTGGTCTCGGCCAACCTCGAGCACAACCCCAACGCGCTCGCCGCCGTCCGCGAGGCCGTCTATGTCGACTACCTCGAGGTCATCGGCGGCATGATCGATCTCGGCATCGCCATCGGCGCACTCCGCGAGGACACCGACCGCGATGCCCTCGTCGCCGCCATCATCATGCTGCTTCCGCACATCGCCCTCGGCCCTCACGTACGCGGCCTGGACCCGCTCCTCGGCCTCGCCGGCTCCGACCGCACCCACGCGATATCCGTCGGTCGCAGGATGATCGAGGTGCTGATGGGCCAGTACGTCTGTCAGTCGGTCACGAAGGAGCCGTGACGTCCGGCTCCATCGGCGAACCGGGTCGCTCCTGCGACGGTGTCGGTGGTGATCGAGACGACACCATGGGCGTACTCAACGGCCAGGGCGTCCTGCTCGCTGAGACCCTCCTGCTCCAGCAGGGAGAGCCGGTCGTGGCGCATGCAGGTCTGCGGGAAGGCGGCGAGCTGGCGGGCCAGGTCCTGCGCGGCCGCGAGGGCCTGGCCGGGCGGGACGACACGGTTGGCCAATCCCATCCGCAGGGCCTCCTCCGCCCCGACGGGACGGCCGGTGAGGATCAGGTCCATGGCGTTGCTCGCGCCGATCAGCCGAGGTAGCCGGACCGTGCCACCGTCGATCAGCGGTACGCCCCAGCGCCGGCAGAAGACGCCGAAGACCGCGTCCTCCTCCATGACCCGCAGGTCGGCCCAGATCGCCAGCTCCAAGCCCCCGGCGACGGCATGACCGGCGACGGCAGCGATGACGGGCTTGCCCAGCCGCATCCGCGTGGGACCCATCGGGCCGTCCCCGTCGGGCTCGAACCGGTTGGGGTCGCCACCGGCGACCGCCTTCAGGTCGGCGCCCGCGCAGAAGGTGCCGCCTTCACCGTGCAGCACCGCGACGGCGGCACCGGGATCGGCGTCGAACTCCTCGAAGGCGGCCACCAGGGCATCCGCCGTCGCCCGGTCGACTGCGTTGCGTACCTCGGGACGGTTGATCCGGACCGTGGTGACCGGACCGTCCTTGGCGACCTCGACCGTCATGCCGGAAGCGCGCGCTCGAGGATCGCGGTCACGTCGCCGCGTGGCGACAGCGTGCCGAACGCGCCTCCCCAGTCCCGGCCGAGGCGCGAGGAGCAGAACGCGTCGGCGACCTGAGCCGGTGCGTGCCGGACGAGCTGCGAGCCCTGGAAGACCAGGGCCATCTGCTCGACGATCCGCCGGGCACGGAACTCGAGGTCGTCGAAGGAGGTGAACTCCTTCTTCAACCGGTCCAGCGCGGCGTCGTAGCGGGCGTCGGCACCGGAGGCGAGCTCCGCCTCGGCCACGAACGCGTCCAGAGTGTGCGGCTCCTTCGCCAGCGCTCGCAGTGCGTCGAGCGCCGCCACGTTGCCCGATCCCTCCCAGATCGAGAGGAGCGGCATCTCGCGGTAGATGCGCGCGACGTCGAAGTCCTCGATGTAGCCGTTGCCGCCCAGGCACTCCAGGGCCTCGTTGACCATGAACGGCGCCCGCTTGCAGACGTAGTACTTGGTGACCGCGAGCGCGATCCGGCGCAGCGCGGCCTCACCCTCGTCCCCGCGGATCGCCCGGTCGTTGGCACCTGCCAGCCGCAGCATCGCCGTCGTCGCGGCCTCGGACTCGACCTGCAGGTCAGCCAGTACGTTGCGCATCGCCGGCTGCTCGATCAGCGGCTTGCCGAAGGCCGAGCGATGCCGGGCGTGGTGCGCTGCCATGGTCAGCGCGGTGCGCATGCCGGCCGAGGAGCCGATCACGCAGTCGAGGCGCGTCATGTTGACCATCTCGACGATCGTGCGGACCCCGCGGCCCTCCTCGCCCACGAGCCAGCCGGTCGCCGCGTCGTACTCGATCTCGGAGGAGGCGTTCGACCGGTTGCCGAGCTTGTCCTTGAGCCGCATGAACCGCATCGCGTTGCGCTCGCCACCGGGCAGTACGCGCGGGACGAGGAAGCAGGAGACGCCGGCAGGCGTCTGGGCGAGGGTGAGGAACAGGTCGCTCATCGGGGCACTGGTGAACCACTTGTGCCCGCGCAGGACGTAGGTGCCGTCGGTCTGTGGAGTCGCGGTCGTCGTGTTCGCGCGTACGTCGGAGCCGCCCTGCTTCTCGGTCATCGACATCCCGGCGATCAGACCGCGCTTGGTCTCGGGATCGCGCAGCCCGAAGTCGTACTCCCGGCTGGTCAGCAGCGGCTCGAACCGAGCCGCGAGCTCCGGGTTGGTCCGCAGCGCCGGGACGACCGCGTAGGTCATCGAGATCGGACAGCCGTGACCGGCGTCGACGTTCCAAGCGTAGAACTTAGCGGCCCGGGCGACGTGGGCACCGGGCCGGTCGTCGGCCCAGGGGGCAGCATGCAGACCGTTCTCGACCGCGACGCCCATCAGCTGGTGGTACGCCGGGACGTACTCGACCTCGTCGACGCGGTGACCGTAGCGATCATGGGTGTGCAGACGCGGGGGCACCCGCTCGGCGAGGCGGCCCCAGTCCTGCGCCTCGGCAGTGCCGGCGAGGCGGCCCAGCTCGTCGACCTCCGGGAGCGCCCACGCGGCGCCCTCGCGCTCGAGACCCTCCCGCAGGACCGGGTCACCGGCCGTGTTGTGTCCCACCAACGGCGGGACCTGGTTACTGACCACATGGGTGGAGTGGGCCTCGTGCGTATTGGTCATGATCACGATGTTACATAAATCCCGACAACCGTGTCCATAAATGTTGCATGAGAGGATGGCCGCGTGGCTACCGCGCGCGATGAACTGGCTCCACTCTCCGCCCGCTCCACCATCCTCAGCCTCATGCTCGGCGCCCACCCGAACCCGCTGACCCCAGCCGACCTCGCCCGCGCCGGCCAGTTCTTCGGCATCGCGCCGGCGACCGTGCGGGTCGCGGCCACCCGCGCCGTCAGCGACGGCGACCTGCGCAGGACGGAGGCCGGCTACCGGCTCGGCGAGCGGCTCGTCCAGCGCCAGGCTCATCAGGACGAAGCGGTTCACACGGCGGACAGACCGTGGGACGGCTCCTGGGAGATGGCCATCGTCGTCACCGCCGGCCGCCCCGGCCCCGAACGCGCCGTGCTCCGCGATGCGCTGAAGGCGCACCGACTCGCCGAGCTTCGCGAAGGGGTCTGGACCCGACCGGCCAACCTCCAGCGTCCGCGCTTCTCGGACCCGGTCCTCCAGGCCTTCACGGCGACACCCGAGCAGGATCCGGCCGAGCTCGCCGCCTCGTTGTGGGATCTCGGCGGTTGGGCGCGCGAAGGCGAGCGCCTGCTCGAGCTCCTCTCAGCCACGCCCCAGCCCGCGCTCCGTCTCGCCACGGCCGCCGCGATCGTGCGCCACCTCAGCGAAGACCCGCTCCTCCCCGTCGAGCTCCGCCCGGCGGACTGGCCGGCAGCGGACCTACGAGAGACCTACAGCGCCTACCAGCGTGAGCTGAGCGAGCTCGCCGCGCTGCCCCGCTGAGCGACTCAGATCAGGCGTTCGGTCCCGGCATCGGACCGCCGCGCAGCGGGAGCCGGGACGCGGCGCGCTGCTCGTTGTCACGCAGCCGCCCCTCGTAGTGGCTGAAGAACACCTTGGCGACCAGGTCGCGGCGGCTGCGTACGCCTGTCTTCTCGAAGACGTGCTTGAGGTGCTGCTGGACGGTGTGCGGCGAGATGACCAGCGCCTGGGCGATCTCGACCGTCGACAGCCCCTTCAGCACCAGCTGGGTGAGCTCCTTCTCGCGGTCCGTCATCCCGTACGCAGACATCAGGAGTGTCGCGATCCGCGCGGGGTGAGCAGGCTCGACGATGACGGCCACCTGTGGGTCCGGTCGCGTCGCGAGAACGGCGCCGTGCAGCACGATCCAGGTGCCCGACTCGCTGAGGACGCGCGAGGTCGCGACCTCACCCGACTCTCCGGGTGAGTCGACCGAACGCAACGCCCGCGCCGCGACGGCGGCGACCGCGACCGGCACGGCGCCTGGGGCGGGGCGAGGGAGATCCGCGAGCCATCGCTCGACCCCTTCGGTCGCCGAGTCGATACCGAGCGACGAGTTCAGCACGACCAGGCCAGGAGCCCCGGTGGAGTCGGGGTCGGAGGCCTCGCCCAGCAGGAGCGCGTTGCGCGCCGCCTCCGCGAGGCTGGGAGCTATCGCCCGCAGGAACTCCTTGTCGGCGCCGCCGAACATCGGCCGGTCGGGTTCGCGGTAGAGGGCCAACGAACCCCAGACGACGCCCGCGCGGGTCCGCAGCGAGACGATGATCTCCTGGTCGCCGCCGAGCTCCATGTTCGACTTCCACCGCGACGTCGACGACGGGTCGCCATCGGTGATCTCGTAGAGCGTCGAGACGCCTTGGTCCGACTTCGCGACATCGCTGAGCTTGTGCACCCCGTCGGCGCGGTACTCGTTGTCGAGGAAGTCGGCCGGGAGCACCGGCAGCAGCTCGTCGAAGTGGCTGGTGATCAACAGCGACGCGGGGTCCAGCGTGTAGAAGCACGGCGCCCAGTAGTGCGGGATCGCGTCGGCGATCGGCTCGCGGCACTCCCGCCACAGCGCCACCAGATCGAGCCCCTGTCTGCTCAGGCGCTCGATCTTGTCCTGCGACCGCTGACGGGTGCGCTGGTTCACCTGATCGAAACTACTCCCCGCGAAGGGTCAGCTGAATGCCAGATTGCTGGTATATCGCGCGGTCACAGCGGTGCCTAGCGTCGACAGCATGGACATTCACAAGATCTCACACGACGTGAGCCAGCTGGCCGACTGCGCCATGGTTCCGGGGCTGGGATTCCTGCCCGTGAACGCGTTCGTGCTGCATGCGCAGGAACCGGTCGTCGTCGACACCGGGCTCAGCACTCCGGACAAGCATTTCCTGGACGACCTCGCCATGGTCATCGATCCCGCCGACGTGCGGTGGATCTGGATCACCCACCCCGACCGCGACCACACCGGAGGCGTACGGGCGTTGCTCGACGCGGCTCCGAACGCGCGCCTCATCACCACCTTCGGCGGCGTCGGGATCCTCGGCTGCGAGTGGGAGGTCCCGCTCGACCGCGTGTACCTACTCAACCCGGGTCAGGCGATCGAGTTGGGCGACCGGACCATCCAAGCCTTCCGCCCTCCCCTGTTCGACAGCCCGGTCACGACCGGATTCGTCGACGAGAGCACCGGCGCGATCTTCACCTCCGACTGCTTCGGCTCACCGGTGCCGAGCGCCGAGCTGGCCACCTGCGCAGACGTACGCGATGTCGGAGACGTACGCGAGGGGCAGCTGCTCTGGGCGACGATGGACAGTCCGTGGGTCGCCAACGTCGACGAGGCTCGCTATCGCCGGACGATCGAGCCACTTCGATCTCCTGAACCGTCTGCCATCTTCTGTACTCACCTGCCTCCGGTGCTGGCGCACACGGACACCATGTTCGACACCATCAGCCAGGCGCCCAGTGCACCGTCCTTCGCCATGCCCGATCAGCGGGCTCTCGAGGAGCTCCTCGCGACCTTCGCCCCGGGGGTGCCGTCATGAAGCTCGCGATGTTCGGGGGCAGCGGGTTCGTCGGCGCCCCGGCGCTCGCCCTGGCTGCCGAGCGCGGACACGACGTCCGGGCACTGATGAGGTCCTCGAACCGAGACGTACCTGCGGGCGTCGACGTCGTGGTGGGCGACGTACTCGACCCGGAGGCGGTCGCCCGGACGGTGGCCGGCTGCGAAGCCGTCGTGTCGACCCTCGGCGGGTGGGGTGACAACGATTCGATCGACCTCGGCGCCCGTAACGTGCTCGCCGCCATGCGTGACGAGGGGATCACGCGGATCGTCTTCATGGAGGGCTTCAACATCCCCTTCCCCGGAGACCCACGCAACGCCGGCGCGATCTTCATCGACACGGTCGTACGTCTGCGCAGCCCCCGCCACGTGCGGAGCCAGCGGCGTCTGGGACTCATGCTGCAGGCGTGCGACGACCTCGACTGGACGATGGTGCGAACCCCGATCGTCCGTGCCGGGGACTGGACCGGTCGGACCGAGATCGGCACCCTCAGGATGGGTCCACGAAGCCATATCACGACCGGCGATCTGGCCGAGGCGCTGCTCGACGCCGTGCAGGACGGTCGGCACCTGCGCGCAGCCCCCATGGTCCGCTCGGTCTGAACCACCTCGGTGCACAGCCACGACTCCGCCGGCTTTCATGGGGCGAGCGGGAATCACGCGTTCCGTATGACGCCGGGTCTTCACGTCGTTGGATAGGTTGCGAGGGTGCCATCTGTCGAGCTGGCACGAATCGCGCTCGGCCGAGATCAGCACCCCTCAACCTCACAGCAAGGAGATCGAGATGGACCTGATGGAAGTCACTGAACGGGCGAGGTTGCGTCGTGAGGACGCCGCGGCTCGCCTGCGCGCCCTGGCCGACGCGCTCGCCAGCAACAACGAGGTCGAGTTCGAAAGAGGAGGACTGCGCTTCAAGGTGCACGTCCCCGACGAGGTCGACTTCAAGCTGGAGGTCGAGATCGGGGACGACGAGCGCGAGCTCGAGATCGAGCTGAAGTGGTGACAGGCTCGCCCAGCTGAAGGGGCGCGCTCGATCGGCGAGATCTACTGCAGCGCCGCGGTCAGCCTCATCACGTTGTCCAAGTACGCCGCGCCGCGGGAACGAGTCAGCCAGTCCTCGAGGCGCATCTCCTTGGAGATCGACCGGTAGTGGTCCTCGACCTTGCGCATCTCGGCGACGACCTCGGGTCCGAGAAGCATCAACGAGACCTCATAGTTCAGCCCGAAGGAGCGCATGTCCATGTTGCTCGATCCCAGAACCGCGACATCGTCGTCGACGCTGAAGAACTTCGAGTGCAGGATCGCCGGCGCCGGATACAGGTAGATCCGCACCCCCGCGCGCAGCAGCGCCTCGTAGTAGGAGCACTGAGCGTGGTAGACCATGAACTGGTCTCCGGCCTCGCTCACGAACAGCTCGACCTCGACGCCTCGCTGTGCGGCCGTGGTGATGGCGTACAGCAGCGACTCGTCCGGCACGAAGTAGGGACTGGTGATCGACAGCCGGCGTTGTGCCGAGTACAGCAACAGCGTGAACACGCGCAGGTTGTTCTCCGTCGAGAAGCCGGGCCCGCTCGGGATCACCTGCGCCTCGATCTCGCCGGCCGGGGCCGGTACCGTGCCGAGCTCGTCGGTCAGCTTGACCTCCGTCTCGCTGTACCAGTCGGTGCAGAAGAGCAGGTTGAGCGCGCTGACCGCCGGTCCTTCGACGCGGGCCACCAACTCCATCCACTCACGGCCCAGCTTGTGGTTCGCGGGCTTGTTGTAGCCAGGCTCGATCAGGTTCTGCGAGCCCGCGAACGCCACCATCCCGTCGATCACCAGGATCTTGCGGTGGTTGCGCAGGTCCGGCCGGCGCTTGAACGGTGCGATCGGCAGCATCGGGTGCCACTCGATGCCGGACGCGTCCAGCCGGGCGGTGAACTCCTTGTACCCCGGGATGCCCTTGGATCCGAGGTGGTCGAAGAGCAGGCGGACCTTCACCCCGCGATCGACGGCCCGCGCCAGCGCCTCGTAGAAGGGGCCGGTCACGTCATCCCACGCGGTGATGTAGAACTCGACGTGCACCCAGGTGGAGGCCTTCTCGATCTCGGCGGTCATCGCCGCGATGGACTCGGCATAGACCGGGAACAGGTCGATCCGATTGCCGGGCGTCACCGGCTGCGCTCCCAGGTTGCGGCTCAGCGTTGCCACCGAACGAACGTACGTCGGTCCAGGGAAGTCGCTCTCGAGTGTGGGCACGTGCGCCGCTCGCGCCGCCACGAGCGCGTTGACCTCAGCCTGCTGTTCGTTGCGACGTCGCCCGAGCTTGGTTCGCCCCAGGACGAGGAAGATCACCCACCCGAAGAGCGGCAGGACCAGGATCAGGAGCAGCCAGGCCATGCCGCTGGACGGTCGCCGGTTCTTGGGCACCACGCCCAACGCGACGATCTTCAACGCAAGGTCGATCAGGTAGAGGGAAACGGCGATCCATGTGGCCATGCTCGGAAGTCTGGTGGCCACCAGGCCGCGCGTCCTCACCCAACATGCGTGAAGACCGGCGCTGCGGCCAGACCGGGGCCGATGCTCAGCAGGTTTCCTGGACGTCCGTGACGAGAGTCCGTACGTCGCTGCCAAACGTGGAGAGCGCAGTCGCGGCGGCACTCAGAGTGGCCGCGGAAGCACTCTCCTTGGCCGTGTCGATGCTCGCGGCGAGCGCGTCGTAGCTGGCCTGGACGGTGTCGATCTGGCTGGAGAACTCGGCCTTCGCGTCGGACTTGACGTCGGACAGATCCGACCCGACAGCCTCGAGTCCGCTCTCCAAGTCGCCCAACGCGCCCGAGGAGGACACCTCGATGTCCCGCACCTCGTCGACCGACGTCTGGAGGTCGTCGACGGAGCTGCACACAGCGGGCTGGTCTTCGCCGCACCCGGTCAGCGGTGTGGCCAACGCCAGTGTCAGGACAGCGACGGGGATGAGCTTCATGGTGGCTCCTTCGATGGGTTGCCGCCCGCCGGGGATCTGGGCGCCGCCCCCGAACGAGGTGGGGCCCATCATTCGCGGGAACGGGTCCACTTTCGTCACACAGAAGACGTGAACATCGTCGACCGGAGCCTCGGTCTCCCGGCGAGCGCGCTTCACCAGATCTGCATGATGCGGACTGAACCGTGGTGGGGGTGAATGAGGCGTACGGACGGCGAATCGAAGGGTCGCGGTCAACTCAGAGCGAGCCGGAAGGACGGTCCGGAGTGCACTACGCCGATCGACTCCACCGCTTGGCCATCAACCAGACGGACTGGTCCGAAGACCCCACCTACGCGGCCGACGAAGCGTGGCTCGAACCCATGCTGGATGCCCGCACTCTGGCCCTGGTCCGACTGGCCGCACTGGTTGCGGTCGGGGGTGAGGTCCCCTCCTACGGTGCCGCCGCAGATGCAGCCGTCGATGCCGGCGCGAGCGCTGCTGAGGTCGTCGACGTACTGATCGGTGTCCTTCCCGTCATCGGTACGGCACGCGTGGTCGCAGCCGCTCCCCGGCTGGCGATGGCGCTCGGATATGACACCGACGCGCTCGAGCAGGAGCATCCGGCCGGGACAGGAGATCCCCATGAAGCACGCCTCGACCACCGCCCCTAGCGAGCTTCGGGCCCGATCGTTCGCCTGGACCCTGCTGATGGGGGTCGCCGCGCTGACGATCGCGCTGGCCGGGGTGAGATCCGTCGCCGACATCGTCGGGCCGGTCCTCATGGCTGTGGTCATCACGATCACGTTGCACCCGATCCGCCGGTGGCTGGAACGAGGCCGACTTCCCGGGTGGGCGATCTCAGTGCTCATGCTGGCCGCGGCAGTCCTTCTGCTCTCGGTCTTCGCGGTGGCCCTGATGGTGTCGGTCGCCCAGCTGGCCGCCCTGGTGCCCACCTACGCCGACCAGATCGCCGACGGTGTCGCGAACGTGGGGAACACCTTGCGGGACGCGGGGGTCAAGCAGGAGCAGATCGACGCGGTGGTGAACGCGTTCGACCCGGGCCAGATCATCGACGTGGCCATGTCGGTGCTCTCCGGCACCCTCGGCCTGGTCACCGATCTGTTCTTCCTGATCACGGTGCTGCTGTTCATGGCCTTCGACACCGACTCCACGCGCCGTAGCCTGAAGGGCTTGGGTGATCGGTTTCCCGAGCCGGTCGCCGCACTGGACAACTTCGCCCACGGCACCCGCAACTACATGGGTGTCTCGGCAAGCTTCGGGCTGGTCGTCGCCGTCATCGACGGGGTCGCCCTGTACCTGCTGGACGTCCCCGGAGCCTTCGTGTGGGCGGTGCTTGCATTCGTCACCAACTTCATCCCGAACATCGGCTTCATCATCGGCGTCATCCCGCCGGCCCTCATCGCGTTGCTCGACGGCGGGCTGGGCCTGATGGTCACCGTCATCGTCGTCTACTGCGTCATCAACTTCGTGATCCAATCCATCATCCAGCCTCGTGTGGTGGGCGACTCGGTCGGTCTCTCGCCAACGTTGACGTTCCTCTCGCTGGTGTTCTGGACCTGGGTGATCGGACCGGTTGGCGCACTGCTCGCCGTCCCGTGCACTCTGCTCACCAAAGCCCTCTTGGTGGAGGCCGACCCGCGCGGCAGGTGGGCCCTGCCCCTGATCTCAGGGAAGCCGGACACAGAGCCGGGGCCGGAGAAGCCCGGCCCGGCCGAGCTTCAGCCTGAGGGAACGCCAGAATGAGATCGGCATGGACTCGAACGACGGGACCCCGTCATCGGAGAGCCAGACCGGCCCAGCCGCCGAGCCGGCGGACGATCCGGCCCGGGCCCGCGCCGAAGCCGCCCTGGGGCGTCTGCCGTTCGGGTTGCAGCGGCGGCTGGGATGGCTGCTCGACAGGCGGCCGGGACGGATTTTCCTGCGGGCGGCCGCGGGGCTCCGTCGGATCGAGGTGTTCGACCGGTCGATGACCATCGCGGCCCAGTTCTTCACCTCCGTCCTCCCGGTACTCATCCTGATCGCCACCCTGGGCTCGAACAGCGACAGGTTCACCGACGCGATCGAGATGCCGGAGCAGTCCCGGCAGGTGCTCGAGGGCGCCGTCGACAGCGGTGGCGCAGCGTTCGGCATCGTCGGGGCCATCTTCGTGCTCGTCTCGGCGACCAGCCTGTCTCGCGCGCTGACCCGCGCCTTCGCTGCGATCTGGGGACTTCCGCGCCCACCGACCAGATTGAGGTCAGCCTGGCGGTGGCTGGCCGTCGTCCTGGTCTTCGCGCTCTCCCTGGTCGTCGTCCGTGCGGCCGGCGAGCCCCTCGGCTCCCTCCCCCCTCGGGAGCTGTGGCCACGGGTGGTCTCGTTCGCGTGGGACGTCGCGGTCGCAGCGTTCATCCCCTGGGCGCTGCTCGCCGGCGCCGTTCGCGCCCGGATGCTGATGCCGGGTGCGCTGCTGTTCGCTCTCCTGATGATCACAGTTCGCCCCGCCACCCAGGCATGGCTCCCCGGGGCGCTCGAGGCGAGCGCCGACCGGTACGGATCCATCGGCGTCGCCTTCACCTACCTGACCTGGCTCTACGTCGCCTCCTTCTGCTTCCTCACGACCGCGCTGGTGGGCCAGGTGTTCGCGACCGAACCCGGAATGCTCGGTCGACGCGTCCGGCGGTGATGAGGCCCTCAGCCCCGCTGAGCCACGATCCGCCCGTCGTCGACCGCACGCCGCAGCGCTGCGTAGTCCCGCTCGTTCTGGTCGGCGTAGGCCTCGGCGAACGTCGAGACCGCCCGATCGAACCGATCACCAGAGCCGAGGTAGCTCGCGATGGCGACCGGGTCACCGGAGCGGGCGTGGGCCCTTGCCAGCGTCCACCCACACATCCGGGCGTACCCGGTCATGGCAGCGGGATTCATCGCCTCCACGATCGCCGAACCCTTGCCGTCCCACAGCTGCCGGACGAAGAAGTCTCGCTCGACGCCGTCGGCCCCGCTCGCCGTCACCCAGCCGAGCATCACGTCGCTCGCGGACTGCATCAGTCGCTGCCCCTCGACGACCCGCTGACCGTGACTGGTGTACGCGCTCTTGCCGAGGAAGGGCTCCAAGACGGATGCCTGGGCCTCCTTGGCCTGGAGGAACAGCGGATCCTTGTCGTCGTTGCCGACCAGCAGCACGATCCAGGAGCGGGTGCCTACGCTGCCCACCCCGACCACCTTGCGTGCGGCGTCGGTGAAGCGAAACCCCTCGAGCAGGTGCCGGTGGTCCCCCTGCAGGGTCCGGCGGTAGATGTGCAGGATGGCATGGAGCGTGTCTTCGACCTCATGAAACTCCTTGTCGGGCATCAGCTCCTGCATCCTGGCGATCATCGGAGGATCGTTGATCAGGCGCGGACGTCCATCCACGATCTCCACGAGCTTGGAGAAGGCCTTCAAGCTGTTCGTCGACCGGGCCTTGGCCATGTTCTTGCGGAAGCGCTTGACCTGCTTGGCCGTGAACTGCGAGCTCAGCAGGGCGTCCAGCTCGTCCACGTCCAAGCGGGCGTACCACACGTCGAGCTTGCGCATCTGCGCCAGATCCTGCATCGCCAGTCGGTAGGACGATGCGGCAGCCAGGTTGACGGCCCTGCGCTCGGCGTCGTCGAACTCACGGTCACGCCCCGCGATCGCAAAGCTCGCCACCATTCGCTTGACGTCCCACTCGAAGGGGCCAGGCAAGGTCTCGTCGAAGTCGTTGAGGTCGAAGACCAGGCGCCGGTCCGGTGCTGCGAACGCCCCGAAGTTCGACAGGTGCGCGTCGCCGCACAGCTGGACCGTCAGGTCCGTGCGCGGCGCCCTCGCCAGATCTGCCGCCATCAGGTAGGCGGAACCACGGTAGAACGTGAACGGGTCCACCAGCATCCGGCCGTAGCGGAGCGGCACGAGCTCTTGCAGCCGACTGCTTCCCTGCTCCTCGAGGAGATCGACAGGGTCGGCCCGGTCGGGCGCCGGTTGCCACTCGCCGTGCACCGAACGCGGGACCTTCGCTCGCGCCCCTCGGCCTGCCGAAGCCCGCTCCGCCAGGGTGAGGTGGTGGGGCCTACGTGCCTGGGTCTCGATCGAGCTCATCAGTCCATGTGACCTCACGCGCCCGCCATTGGCATCACGCAGCCTGTGTGACGCCTCGGAGGCTGCCGTGATGCCGATGACGCGCCTAGGGCAGTTCGACGCGCCGCGACGCCTCCGTCTGGAGTGCGGACGAGTCAACCGCTCGACCAGCCGCGATGAGGCCGAGCCAGACCACCATCAGGGGGAACGCGGTGATAGCCAACGGAGCCTCGCCAACCACTGGCGCAGTGACCGCGTGAACTGCAAGGCTGGCGCCGAGCAGGGTCCCCGTCACCCGCGCAGCAGGTCGCAACCCACTAGAAGCGTTGACGATCCAGATTGCGGCCGCGATGTGCACGCCCAGGCGGAACGCCCACACGATGTCGTCATCCAGGCCGTTGATGCCAGCGACGTTGAGCGCGGTGTCACAGAAGATCCAGACGTATCCCGCGGTCTTCGCCCAGTCCGGCGCCGGCAGCGCGACGACCAGAGGCACAAGAGCCAGGTGGTAGACGACGCCTGAGAGGTCGCCCGCATAGGTCTGCCCAGCCCCCGTCAGGACGAACATGCCGACCCAGCCCAGGGCCGAGACCGCCGCAAATGCGCGAGCTCGCGTGGAGAGGTAGATCGATTCCATGGCGCAGGTCCCTTCGTCCGGGGCCAGACGGCGTCGGCCCTTGCGATAAATTTACACCGACTGTAATTTTACGGCAACTGGACGCTTGTATGCTTGATCCATGGTTGAGCACGCACCCGCAGAGGCTCCGGGTCCGCCTGGGCTACGAGAGCGCAAGAAGCGGGAGACGCGCCAGCACATCTCGAACACCGCGACGGCCCTTTTCCTGGAGCATGGGTTCGACCAGGTGAGGGTGGCGGACGTAGCCGCTGCGTGCGACGTGTCGGAGAAGACGGTCTACAACTACTTCGCGAACAAGGAGTCGCTGGTGTTCGACCGCGAACCCGCGATGGCCGCGCTGATCCGCGAAGCGCTCGGCCCGGACCGCATGGGGACGACCCCGGTGGAAGCGATCGTCGAGGTGATCGGCAAGGAGATCGAACTCCTGTTTGCGCAGCGAGAAGGGGACGACAGCGACTTCCAGCGCGTCTCACGCTTCCTCGACATGATCGAGGAGTCCCCTTCTCTGCGAACCGCGCAACGTGACCTCATGGACCACCTTGCACAAGTCGCTGCATCAGCCATGGGGCACCGTGCGGGACTGGACCCGTTGGACCCGGAACCTCAAGCGGCAGCCAGTGCGCTCATCGGCATCTGGTCGGTGTCGATGCGCGCCCTCCGGCGCGAAGCGTCCAACGCCGGCAGCCCGTCCGGAGCCCGCGCCGCCGTCCTGGCGGACACCCGAAGAGCTGCCCAGCTCATCGGCGCCGGACTCGCCTCGTTCGCCACGACGGCAAGGGGTCAGTAGTACCAGGGGAAGCGCGGCACGCTCAGCGGCTGTTGGTGGTAGATGACGGCCATGTGCCGCTGAACTGCGCAAACGTGCTTGACGGCGTTGGTGCTCGACGGCCGCTGACGACTCTCCTGCCACGTTTTTGCCACGCAGGACCTTGCCCAGCACGAAGTGAACTAGGCCGCAGCCCCAGGCGCCAGGTTCTTCATCCAGTTGTGGCCGTTAGATCCCATGATCAACTTCGTCGCCGGACTGTGCTCAAACAGGATCGTCATCAGGTGGTAGACGCTCAGCACCAGCTCCTGGAGCGGCTGATCATCCTCAAGCCTCTCGACAGTGAGCCCCTGAGCAACTGCTTCCGCTAGGTCGATACGACGCCCATGGCTCTTGTGGGTGGAGGCATCGTTGAAGTGCTTCGCGACGGCCTTGCCCTTGGCGACTGCGTCGGCGCCGCCGCTGAACATCCACCGCGACAACCATTCGGCCACCATCGTCTCCGAATAGTCGAGTGCCGCTTGCGCGTCCGCGAGGAGAGCCGGGCCGAGACTCTGCGTGATCGGTGCCCAGACGTGGGCAGCTGCCGGATTCTTCAGGATCTCCGCGGATGCACGCGTGAACTGATCGACCACCCCTCGCGCAGACATCGTTCGACCACCAACGGTCAATTGTGGATCGATCGGTCCCAGCTGACTCTGCCGCCCCATCGTGATCTTGTCCGACGCAAGACTGATCATTGTGCCAGCCGACATTGCCAGCGCCGGGACGATCACCTCGACGCTGGCAAACTTCGAACGCAGGTACTCAACGATGGTCTGCGCCGCGTTGGGGTTACCGCCGGGCGTATGCAGTAGGAGCGTTAGCCCCTTGGACCAGTCCATCCCGTAGATCACGCTCATGAACCCGTTGATGTCTTCATGCGTGATGGACACCATCGGTGCCGGAGCTTGCTTCTGCAGGAAGGCGGCACCGTAGAAGATGACGTTGCGCCCGCCCTGGTGCCGGCTGACTCCTCCGAAGAACTCAGCCCGGCGATCTTCGATCCACTGGCTCTTTTGCGGATCGGGGGTACTGCTGAACTCTGCCAGCAGGTCATTCCACGAAGGCATCAGTCACACAGAACGAGCCCGGCCGGCGGCGCGCCGTACCAGCGCGGCTCTGCTGGAACGGCTTCGGTAGCGCGCGCCAGCTCCGTGAGCGTAGAAATCTGCGCCACGTCGACGTACTCGTCATATAGGCGAGCGGCTTCGACCAGGGGGTCAGGCGACGTCATGGCGCCAGTATGCCGCAGCCGAGAGCGCCGCGACCCATTTTGAGAAAATCGCCTCATGGCCGAGTCGGGCGGCTCGCATCACTCTCACGGTGATGCGAACCGCGACCCCAGCTCACCGCAGTTCGTCGACAATCCGCTGCACGAACCCGTTGACCCACATGTCTGCCGCAGCGTCGTTGCTGAAGATCCCGACGCCAAGATCCCATGGCGGGACCCTAGCCCGAGACGACGAACAGTCGCGGCCGAAGGAACACAGTCCGGCTAGTCATCCGACGCGACGAGGAGGTGCATAGTCTCTGAGGCCCAATCGATCGCGACGTACTCCTGGAATCCCGTCGCACCGACCACGAAGCCGTACTCGTGCACGAGGTCGTCACCTTCCGGCACGTCGAGTCGATAGATCTCACCACTCCCCAGCGCTCGATCGAGGACCGCGTCGACCCGCGCGTGGGTTCTTGGGGTCTGCGGCGGCTCAAGAATCTCGTCAACGATCCACAAGTGAATCGATCGCCGGGCATAGACGGCGTCGACCCGGCTGAACATCTGCACGGTAAGCAGGTCGGCGAACCACCGCGCGTGAATCGGTCGATCTTCGAAGCCAACATCCGCGCCGTAGCGGTACGGCGACGCGAAATCGTGCGCGTAGTCAGCGGAGGACAAGAGCCCGGTCAGGAGCTCTTCGTCGGGCAGCGTCGAGTCGATCGAGAACACGAAGTGGTCCACCCACATGAAGGTGTTCGTGTCCAACGACGTGAACGTGTGCTGCTCGAGTCTCAGCCAGGGCAGGCGCGGCCAAGGCCAGTCCGTGCTCGGCGAGGGCGCAGCGACGAGGGTTGCCGCTGACGCGGCTTCCTGCTCAGTGATGAGTTCCAACGTGACCGTCATCTTGTCTATCCCGCGAACCCGAGCCCATGACCAGCGGGCGGGCCTGCCTGCGATGATGACATCTCCTGGCTTGAGCAGTGCACGATCGCGCCGCATGCGACCGCGGACCAAGCCGTCGCGCTCGACGGCCGCCAGATCCGTAGGCACGTCAATCTCGATCAAAGCGGCTCCTACCTCTCCTGACTTCCCATCCTCTCCTGATTCCGTTCTCATCATTGGCAATCATTGACTCTTCACGGTCCCCAGAATCTCCTCGCACCTCTCCTCTTCTGCTCCCCTTCACACCCCCATTTCAGTCGGCACTCATGCTACGAAGGTCCGTAGAGATCGAGGCCGAGAATGGCCTGTGAACTGCGGATATCTGGTTACTGACGGTAATCGACGAACGCTTGATCGGGGTGGTTCGGGTGCACGGCGGGGTGAAGTTCTACCGCGGTGCGTCGAAGGCTGCCCGCGCCTACGTCGAGCGCGATCGATCGCGGGCCGATGACTACTACCTCGGCGAGGGAACCGGCGTCTCCGAGCGCTTGACCGCCACACCCGAGGGCGTCGAGCACGCGGGCTCGATGGACGGCGAAACGTACGAGCATTGCGGTGCTGATGCTGCTGTCCGGGGATTGAAGATCACTGGCGTCTTCTTCGTGCACGATTTCATCGAGGTGCATATGGACGACGTCACCCTGACGGGCTACACGGACCCGTTCGGCATCATCGGCTGCCAGGGTGTGGGGCCTTCCTCGATCACGCAGCTGATCGGCAAGACCGTCGAGCAGCTCTCGGTCGTCGAGGGTGAATTCGTGGCAATCGACTCCGGCGAGAACCGGCTGGCATTTCCAATCGGTGGTCCGTCGGCCAAGGGCCCCGAGTCAATCCGCCTCTTCCGTCGAGGTCACGACGAACTCGGGATCCCTCACGCGCCCTGGATCTGGTGACACGATGCGCCCATTCTCCGAGGCTGAGCAGCGCATCCTCAGCCGTCTCCTTTCGGTCGAGTTCGACGGAGTTCAGGAGCTGCGCGCGCAAGCGACCCACATCTCCGGTGTCGAGCCCAACTGCACGTGCGGCTGCCCCTCGATCACCCCGACGATCGATCGGTCGCTGGCACCGCCGGCCGACGGTCCGCGGATCTTGCCTGTTGAACTTCAGGAGCTCGAGCGGCCGAACGGCCTCGAGCGCACGGTGATCTGCTTCCTCGACGAGGACGGATACCTCGCGAACCTGGAATGCGTCTTCTACGACGACGCCGTCGATGAATGGCCCGAGGCCGACGAGTGCGCCGCCTTGCTCCGGGACTCCGAGCGCTACCTGAATGCAGTCCGTCTACCTAGCGGCGCTCACGTCAGCCCTCAGGACTCGGGTGACCACTGGGTCTCTTTCGAGATTGAGCAGAGTGGTTTCAGCGCCGCGACATGGAGCGGCTGGCGCGAAACCTACTCCAATAGCGGCGAGTTGACCGCCCGAGTGTTCACCAAGTAGCTGACGCCGCCTCCGACAGACTGGGGCTGTGACACAACAGCAGCGAGCCGAGGCGTTCGAACAACTCAGTCGAGTCATCGCGTGGGAGATCGAGGCGCAGGTCGGCGTCAAGCGTCCCATCGAGCAGATGCCTACGTTCGTCGCAGACACGGTGCTGGACTTCTTCGACGTAACCCTCAAGCCCGGTGCTGACCTCGCGAACCTCGGCTGACGTCCTCGTCCAGCATCGGTGTCAAGATTAGTAACGTGGTAGGCCCTCCTCAAGACCTCTCGATCGACCGGCTGGACGGTCCGCGTTGGGAACTCGCACTGCAACTGCTTGAGACGGGCGACGGCGCTGTGAACCTGCGTGGCCTGGTCTTGCGTGTTGATCTGGCAACTGCCAAGACCGGTCGCCGGATGCACATCGAATTCGAATGCCCCTTTGACCCCTCGCAAGTCGGCAGGGCGCAAAATGAACGGCTCTCGTCCCTGGCGCAGCAAGACCTCCAGGCAGCTCGCCAGATTCTTGAGATGGCCTGTCGTGAGGACGAGCGATTTGCTGCTCTCGTCGCAGACTCCGGCTTGGTCTACGAGTTCGTGCACCGATACGGCATGGGTGCACTTCTTGTCGCGACAGCCGGTCGATCAGGCGACCTGTCCTGGCGATAGCGGCAGTCGCGGCCGACCTCGCCGACGATTCTTGCCACGCATCTGCCACGCACGAGATGCCAACAGGCCACCGAGGGAACGGTGCGACTGAACTGCGGAGACGTGACTGTCGGGCAATGGCGGTCGACGGGCTCCGACGACTCTCCGCCACGTCTCGCTACGCCCAAGTGCCACACCGATAGCCTATCGCCAGCCGCCTATCGAACGCCCGCCGTTAGTTCAGTCGACCGCAACGAGCGTTTGATCAGAGATCCGGGTCACCGAAGAGGGACTCCTGCATCGCCTTGGCGCTGAGACGATACTTCGTGTGCTTGCTGCCGCGGCCGGGCTGCGTCGGTTCGACGCTGCCTTCTCCCTTCAAGGTGCGCAGCCAATGCTCGGCGGTCTTTGGGTTGAGACCCAGGAGTTCACTGATCTCTGACTTCGACAGCTCACGATGAAGCGCGAGCAGGTCAAGGACCTGGCGGCGCCGATTGGGTCGCGCGCGTCGACCGCGCACGTGGGCCGTCTCGGCGTACTCAGACAGCGTGTAACGCGCGCCGCCACGCGTTCCGGTTTGGGCCACCAATTCGCGCGCAACCAGATCCTGCAACTCAAAAGTGGCCACGCGGCTATCAGTGATACCGGTGGCGGCGCGGTACTTTGCGTTGTCCATCACCTCGCCTCGCCGCATCAACGCGAGGCCCGTGCACTGCGAATCTCGAAGACCTTCGCGACCCAGGAGCTGCAACCATGCGACGGTTTCGTCGTCAAGCAAGGTGTGGTTGGGCAGCATCACCTCGAACGCTGTCGTGGAGTCCTTGAACCGGGGCGGGCTCATACCGGCCTGCCGCAGAACTGAGATCATCGCGCGGATGCCGGAGCCGCGGTTCTCGCAAACCGTCCGGTCTTCGTCGGGAACCTGCACGTCCTCCAGAAGCTTCATGAGAAGACTGTTCCGCGCAGAGGATCGTCCCTCCTCGCCCAGCCGATCGATGTTCACAGCGCCGAAGAGTCCGCCTGGATTCATGATGCGCAGCCGGTCGGGATACATCTCGATCTGCACCTGGATCCCGCGCGATCCTGGGCTCAGGTCTCGGTGCACCAACGCGTTGACAACCGCTTCACGAAGTGCCTCAGGCGGGTACTCCCACATGTCGCGGCGTCCCTCCCCTGTGATGAGAGCACGGCGGCTCATATTTCGGCGGATGACGGTCATCGCCTCGGCCACCATGGCCGGAATCGGACCGTCTAGGCTCACGTTGTCGAGGAAGCGAACGCCGGCCTGGGTACTCTCGCCTGTCGCGGTCGGATAGTGCACGAAGGTGACGTTCAGCTGCGGAAAAAACTGCTGCGGGTAACGACCGAGGGCGAGTACTCCTGCCATCGTTGGGTGCTCCTCGCCCTTCGCACCGCGCACAATCACCTTCGTCATTCGCAGTACTACCTCAGCCGGCTCGTCAGCGAAGATGCGAGGGTTGTTCTCGCGCATCCGACTGATGTAAGCGTCGACGGCGGCTCGATCGAGGTCGTCTAGTGTCGCGTCCGAGACAATCTCGTGGTCGAACTGAGGCTGGCCCCGATCGGCGACGACCTGTTGGACCTCTTCGGAGGTGAGGCGTCGGTCGCTCTCGCCGACCCGGATGTAGCTGCCGCGTTCCTTCCCCAAGGATCGGACGTAGCAGGGCTTCTGTTCCTTCGCGAGCTCCGGGATGTCGGCAACAAGGATCGGCCGACCGTCGACCTCGGCGATCTCGATCTCCGGCATCAGCGGAGGAACCATGTCTTCGCGGCACATCGACGCCAAGTCGGCCATCATCTTCGCAGGATCCTCGAGACCGATCGCGGCGAAGCCGGAGGCTTCGTCCAGCCCGAGCACCAACGTGCCGCCGCCCGGGGTGTTTGAGAAACTCGACAGAGTCTCTCGCGCGCTTTTCGGCAGTCCGCCGGCCGCGCGCTTGACCTCGACCGCGGTCGCCTCCGCACCGAACTTGCGTAGCTCCGCTACAAGGACATCGACATCTGCCGGCATGGCTCCTCCTAAGTACGAACTTATTAGGAGGATACTCCAACTATCGAGGATGACACGGCCGAATCCGAGGATGTCGCCGATCCTCCTAATCCATCATCCTAAGTTCCAAATTGTTAGGAGGTCCGCCCACGTCGGCGTCACACATGAGTCACGTCTCGCGAGGCTCCTCGATGATCGCGATCCTCTCCGAGCATGTTCGTCAACACCCCCCTGACGGCGAGCCGACCCACTGGCTGTTCGACCAGGGCGGCAAGCCGTGGCACGACAATCTCGTCGACTACCGCTGGCGCTCGACCCGCGCCGACGCTGGGTTGGCGCACAAACTGCACGACCTGCGCCACTACTTCGCCAGCGGCCTCATCGCCGCCGGGTGTGACGTCGTCACCGTGCAGCGAGCGATGGGGCACTCGTCGGCAACGACGACGCTTAACACGTACGCGCATCTCTGGCCGACCGCCGAGGACAAGACGCGAGCTGCGGCAGCTGCAATGGCCGCCCAGGTTCTGGCCACACAATCTGGGAGGGAGTCGTCGAGTTAGAACGTCCGCTGGATCTCTGAACCGCCGGAGTTCGCCGGCTGATCCTCGAGGAACTAGTTCGGCGGACTCACCGAGGGGTAGGAAGACCCCGCCATGTCTGCAAGGCACGAGTCACACAGGGTCAGATCCTCACGTCTGCCGCTTACGAGCACGTCCTCGCGGAGTGAGCCAGGGCCGCCGCACCATTCGCATATGGTTGCTGAAGCCCGCGAGTAGCGCTCAGTGATCGTGTCGACGCGCAACTCTTCCTGTGGCATGGCCGCCCCGGCACGAGGGCGCGCCGAGAACATCAGCACTCCCCACTTCTGCTTGATGCCGGTGAACCGATAGTCCGGAAACGCCGCCACGAGTTCGTCGTGGCATTCCCTGACCAAGGACCTCCAGCCTTCGCCGCACCAAACGACCTCGAGCTCACCGCTGGACGAGTGCGGACGGAGCAGGTCGAACAGGTCACGGCTGTTCGAGGGATCAAGCACCCACATGTGCGAGTTCCCGAACGGCGTTGCAGTAGGTCACGTCGTCAGCCTCGCCGACGGCGAGGCAAAGTGCACGCGGCAGGGCGCTCACCGCTCATCACGTGGCGCCATTCTGCGGAATCACCAGATAGCGGTTGTCGGCACGATCGAACTCGATGTCGAACTCGGGGTCATCGAGATCCAGATGTGCAGCAATCCAGTGGGCCATGGCGATCATCGCTGCTTCGGGCTGGTAGTCCGTGAGGGGATACCAGAGCTTCTGCACCTCGATCACGAGTATTTGGGGACCACCAGCAACAGGCACCGCAGCTGCCATTAGCTCGAAGCCCCGGACCAGGGCATCGATATCCGATGGCACGAGCACGGTCTCGCATCCGCTGACGTCCAACGCGAGCCGCCACTGTCGGATCTGAACCGTCGCCTCAGCCCGTCCGTCTCCGATCACATCGGTCCGCAGGCGGGCAGTCAGATCGGCCACGAGTCCCCAACTGCTGGCAAGGATCCGCACTCGCACGGTCCGCCAGTCGCCCTCCAAGGACGAATCGATGTCGACTCTCATGGAGGCAGTCTGGCGGTCGACGGTCTGCACACGCACATAGTTTGTTGAGTCGCCTCAGTCTGCGTGTAGCGACCACCAGTCGGCGTCCACCTCGACGTACGCTTGCCCGTGATCAAGGGACGCCGGCTTCCATAACTGGTCGGCGAACTCAGGCCCGGGCCAGTTGCGGTCACGCATTCCGAACTCATCGAACATCGGCGTAGGCAGGCCGCGAGTCGCGCCAGCGGCAGCCTCGACGTGGCGCAGGAACGCTTCTGGGAGACGCACATCGTGCTGCCGCACGTAATGCGCGAGTCCCTCGGGCCAACAGTAGGTGCCGTCGGTCATCTCCGCAGATCCGTTGTCCTTCTCGCATAACCGGCACCTGCTGATTCCCCGGTACTGGTTGACGAGTGTTCCGACCTCAAGGTGCCTGGTGGTTCGTCGACGCGCTTCCTCGTCCCCGGCACCATCGACGAACTTGACGGGGTCTGGCCAGCGAAGGCCCTGCTGGCGAAGGCGCTCGTAGTCGGCAGCGCGCTGGGCCGGCATCCCGGGATTTCCGCCCTCGGGCAACGTCTCGCGCCAGTACCCGATCAAGATCATCGCGGCACCGTCCGATGCATCCACACAGCGATTATCCGCCCGAGGGGTGCCGCGGCGTTCGGCGAGCGTGGGACCTCGATTGCAGTTCTTGCCACGCATCTGCCACGCACGAGGCTCTAACGGGCCCCTGAACTGCGGAAACGCACCAGATCAGTAGTACCAGGGGTAGGGCGACCAGTCGGGCTCGCGCTTCTCCAGGAACTGGTCGCGGCCCTCCTGGGCCTCGTCGGTCATGTAGGCCAGACGGGTGGTCTCACCGGCGAACATCTGCTGGCCGACGAGGCCGTCGTCGAGGAGGTTGAAGGCGTACTTCAGCATCCGCTGGGCCGTGGGCGACTTCCCGTTGATCTTGCGGCCCCACTCGAGCGCGACGTCCTCGAGCTCGGCGTGCGGGACGGCGCGGTTGACGGTGCCCATGCGTACGCCGTCCTCGGCCGAGTACTCCTCGGCGAGGAAGAAGATCTCGCGGGCGAACTTCTGGCCGACCTGGCGGGCGAGGTAGGCGGAGCCGTAGCCGCCGTCGAAGGAGCCGACGTCGGCGTCGGTCTGCTTGAAACGGCCGTGCTCGGCGCTCGCGAGCGTCAGGTCGCACACCACGTGGAGGGAGTGGCCGCCGCCGGCGGTCCAGCCGGGGACGACGCAGATGACGACCTTGGGCATGAAGCGGATCAGTCGCTGGCACTCGAGGATGTGCAGCCGGGCGAGCTTGGCCTTGTCGATCGGGGTGGGCTCCTCCGCGCCGGTCCGGCCGGCGGCGTACGCCTCGGTCTCCTCGTACTGATAACCGGCCTTGCCGCGGATGCGCTGGTCGCCGCCGGTGCAGAAGGAGTGCTTGCCGTTCTTGACCGAGGGGCCGTTGCCGGTGAGCAGGACGCAGCCGACATCGGCGGAGATCCGGGCGTGCTCCAGCACGCGGAGGAGCTCGTCGACGGTGTGCGGGCGGAAGGCGTTGAGTACGTCGGGGCGGTCGAAGGCGATGCGTACGGTGCCGTGCTCCTTGGCCCGGTGATAGGTCAGGTCGGTCAGATCCTCGAAGCCGGGGACCTCGTCCCAGCGGCTCGGGTCGAACGTGTCGGAGACTCCTTCGATGGCGCTCATGAGGGTGAGGCTATCCGGGGTCGGAATAGCCCGCGTCCCCGGCTGTTGTAGTGAGCATGACCGAACTGCAAGGTGAATATGTCCCGAGCACGGCCGACTGGGTGCGCGAGCAGGTTGCCGCGTTCGAGGCCTCCGACGGCGCCGAGGCCAACGTCCTCGAGCGCGATGGCAAGCCGATCATCCTGATCACCAACCGCGGCGCCAAGACCGGCGCGATCCGCAAGACTCCGCTGATGCGCGTCGAGCGCGACGGCCGCTACCTCGCGGTCGCGTCGCTGGGCGGCAGCGACAAGAACCCCGCCTGGGTGGCCAACTTCCGGGCGTATCCGGATGTCGCGCTCCAGGACGGCGGCACCAAGAAGGCGTACGTCGCGCGCGAACTCTCCGGTGCCGAGCGCGACGAGTGGTGGGACTACGCCGTGAAGACCTGGCCGACGTACGGCGAATACCAGCCCAACACGTCCCGGATCTTCCCGCTCTTCCTGCTGGAGCCGGCCGGCGAATAGCCGGCGAACGGCCCGCCAGTTGACCGGTGCGTAACCGGGACAGTGCCACGGCTGTCGGTTCGCGACGCTAGGGTCGTGGCCATGCCGTTCCTGCTACGCGTCGAGCTGCCTGATATCCCGGGTTCCCTCGGTCGCCTCGCCTCCGCCATCGGTGAAGCCGGTGGCGACATCGAGGCGATCGAGATCGTCGAGAAGAACAAGGTCGACGGAAGAGCTGTCGACGATGTGCTGCTCGAGACCCAACCGGGGACGATGCCGGACTCCATCGTGTCGGCGTGCAACGAGCTCGACGGCGTGCACGTCGTCTGGATCTCCCGCTACGCCGCCGGTGGCAACCTCTTCCTCGACCTCGAGGCCGTCGAGGACCTCACCGAGAACGCCCTCGAGGCGCTCGACCGGCTCGTGGACGTGCTTCCCCTGACCTTCCGGGCCGACTGGGCAATCCGCGTCCACCGCGTCAAGGGCATCAGCCGCGCCACCGACGGCTCACCCGAGAACGTCCCCTTCATCGAGCTCGACCGCCCCGAGCGGATCGAGGTCGAGGGTGAGGACGAGAACATGTTCGCCGGCGCCCGCATCGACGGCAACGAGATCGTCATCATCGGCCGCCGCGGCGGTCCCGACTTCCTCGACTCCGAGCTCGCCCGCCTCGGCCACCTCGCCTCCCTCGCCACCTCCATCGCGCGGTCCTGACCCAGCTCAGTGGCCGAGGCGCTGGCGCAGGCCGGAGGCGCGCTGGGCCCGGCGGGTGATCGCGGCGGTGACGGCGTCGGGGGTGCCGACGATGCGCACGCGCTCCTGCGCCCTCGTCACCGCGGTGTAGAAGAGCTCGCGGGTGAGCAGGGGCGAGTCGTCGGGCGGGAGCAGGACGGTGACGGACCTGGCCTGGCTGCCCTGGGACTTGTGGACCGTCATCGCGTGCAGGGTCTCGATGTCACCGAGCCGTGAGGGCGCGTACGTCGCACCGCCCGCGATCGCGACGCGGAGGTCGCCGCCGGCGTCGGTGTAGGTGACCCCGGTATCGCCGTTGAAGAGGCCGAGGCCGTAGTCGTTGGCGGTGACGAGGACCGGCCGGCCCGGATACCACTCGTGGCCCCAGCCGATGCCGAGCGGCTCACCGGTGGTCTCGGCGAGGCCGCGTTCGATCTGCCGGTTCCAGTGGGCGACGCCCCAGGGGCCGTCGCGATGCGCGCAGAGGAGGCGCGATTCATCGAGCATCCGTACGCAGCGCTCCGCGTCGCCCGCGAGCGCAGCCTCGTGAAGAGCCGCGGCGTGAGCGACCAGGCCGCGCTCGACCTCGGCCACCCGAGTCTCGTCGGCGGGGTCGACGAGCTCGACCGCGGGGTCGCCGGACTTCAGCACGTCGAGTGCCGCGTCGGCGTCGCCGACCCGCAGCGCCTCGGCGAGGGCGCCGATCGCGCCACCGAAGCGATGGGTGATGCGGAGTGCGGCGACGGCGTCGGGCGAGCGAACGGCGAGTCCGGCGACGAGGTCGGAGAGCACCGCCCCGGCCTCGACGCTCGCGAGCTGGTCGGGATCGCCGACGAGGATCAGCCGCGCCTCGGGGCGTACCGCTTCGAGGAGCCGGGCCATCATCGTCAGCGAGACCATGCTCGTCTCGTCGACGACGATCACGTCGTGCGGCAGCCGGTTGGTGCGATGGTGCTTGAACCGGGTCGACGAGCCGGGTCGCCAGCCGAGCAGCCGGTGGAGCGTCGACGCGGTGAGACCTGCGAGACGGCCGCGGTCGTCGGCGGTGAACTGCGGCGCCCGCTGGGCACCCTCGACGGCTTCCTGAAGCCGCGCGGCGGCCTTGCCCGTCGGGGCGGTCAGCGCGACCCGCAGCGGGGTCGAGGACTGCTCGGTGAGCAGCGCCAGCAGCCCGGCCACGGTCGTCGTCTTGCCGGTGCCGGGTCCGCCGGTGAGCACCGTCGTCGACTGCCGGGCGGCGGCGAGCGCGGCGGCACGTTGCTCGGCGTAACCCTCGCCCGGGAAGAGCCGGGCCGCGGTCGCCTCGAGCAGGACCTCGTCGGCCACGGGGCGCGGCGAGGCCAGTCGGGCGAGCAGGTCGTCGCGTACCTGTCCCTCTTCGCGGTGATAGCGGTCCAGGTAGAGCAGGCCGTCGTCGACCTGCACCAGGGACTGTGCCGCCAGCGGACTGTCGGCGACGGCCTCCAGCCAGCCGGCAGCAGCCGGCCACGGCAACGCCTCCTCGGTCTCCCGCAGCGTGGCCAGGTCGACGCACACCGATCCGTGCCGGACCGCGCGGACCGCGAGCGCCACCGCCAGTCGCACCTCGTCGCGCTCCTCTCCGGCGAGCGCGGCGGCTCGGGTAGCGACGTGTACGTCGGCCGCGGTCAGCACGCCCTCACGGTTGAACGACGCGAGCAGGCCCGTCGCTGACCGGGCCAGGCGTGCGTCGAAGGGGTCCTCGGACTCCCAGCGCTCGATCATGAGGCCACTCCATCCGGAAGAGTTCCGTCCAGCAGGTCGGACAGCGCGACCGCGAGGGACGCGGGCGGCTGCCAGGTGAAGACGCCGGTCGGGATGCCGTCGACGACGGGCGTGTCCGGGCCGAGCATCCCGCGCACGTAGAGATAGAGCACGCCACCGAGATGCACCTCGGGGTCGTATCCGGGCAGGCGCCAGCGCAGGAAGCGGTGCACCACCGCGGAGTAGAGCAGCGCCTGCAGCGGGTAGTGAGAGTGCAGCATCGCCTCGGCGAGCTTCGGCTGGGTGTAGTCCATCGCCTCCACGCCCAGGAAGTTGGTCTTGTAGTCGACCACCACGAACCGTCCGCTCGGCAGCCGCAGCACCACGTCCACCGAGCCGGTCAGGTAGCCCCGCAGCGACTGGTCTCCCAGCGGTGGAGCCTCGAGCCGGTCTGCGTACGTCACCATCGGGTCGTCCGCCGGAAGGTGCGCACGCAGGAGCGGCGCGAGGTCACGGAGGCATACGTCGGGAGCCTCTAGCGGGCGGGTGTCGCCGCCCCCGAGCGGGATCTCGAAGTCGAGCTCGCGCAGCCGGTCGCGCAGCGGGATCTCGGCCAACGTCAGCCCGTCGGCCAGCGGGCCGAGCGAGGTCAGGTTGAGCGGCAGGATCCCGGTCGCGAGATCCTCGGCCGAGGCCGGCACCGGCCACCAGCGCAGCTGCTCACGGGTCCTGGTCAGCACCTCTTCGCCCAGGTCAGGGGCGTCCGGGTCGGTGTGCTCCAGGACCGCGTGGACCAGCGAGCCGAAGCCGGCGCCCTTGGGCAGCTCGGCCATCGGCGAGACGTGCTCCTCCTCCGCGGGGGTTTCGACGACATCGACGTCCTCGGCGATGGGCTCGTCGTCCTTGCCCTCGACCTCCGGCTCGGAGGTCGCCGCGACGCCCTCGTCGACCCGGATGAGCCCCGAGTAGGACGTACGCCGCCACTCGGCGTCGACCTCACGGGTGAACGGCCGGGCGGCGAGCATGCCGGGCGGAGCTTCTCGCACCGTCGGCGCTGCCGTGACCGGCACCGCCTCCTCGGCCACCGGACCGCCGTGGCGCGCGACATTGCTCAGCAGACTTGCCGCGTCCTCGTCGCTCGGCACAGCGACGCTGTCAGGAACCGCCGCTTGGCCAGGACCTCGCCCAAACAGCAGCCGGTGCAGTCCGCCGGTGGCCGTGTTGGCCGTCGGTGCCCACCATGCGACGACCTGGGACTGCGCCCGGGTCAGCGCGACGTACAGATCTCGAAGCTCCTCCCCCAGCTCCTCGGCCTGGTGTCTGGCCAGGTGCTGGGCCCACTGCGCGCCGGTCCGGGTGACGTCGATCGTCCGCTGCCCCGAGGCGTCGTGGAACCGGGCGACCTCCGGGTCGCGCACGAAGAAGTCGTAGGCGAAGGGCAGGTAGACGATCGGGTACTGCAGCCCCTTGGACCCGTGCACCGTGACGATCTGCACCGCCGCGGCGTCCGAGTCGAGCCGCCGCGGCCGCTCGGCGGCGGCAGAACGCCGCCGCTCGTCACGGAACCAGGCGAGCAGCGCCGGCAGTCCGAGCGAGTCGCGCACCGAGATGTCGTGGAGCAGCTGCCCCAGATGACGTACGTCGGTGAGCAGCCGGTCGCCGTCGGTGCGCCGCAGCACGCGCGCGGTGAGACCGCGCTCCTCCGCCGCTTCGATCAGGGCGGCGACGCCTCGGCCGCGCAGCAGCAGCGCCCAGCCGCGCAGCGTGTCGGCGATGCGCGAGGTCAGCGCTTCGCCGCCCGCGTCGAGCTCGGTCGCGGTGTAACCGAAGAACACGCTCAGCCCGGCCGCCCTCACCAGCGGCGTCCGGTGGGGCGAGTCGAGCGCCTGCAGCAGAGCGAGCCAGTCCTCGCCGGCGGGAGTCAGGAACACGTCACCGCCGCCAGCCATCACCGCCGGGATGCCGTGCTCCTGCAGCACGCGCTGGACCAGCAGCCCGTGGGAGCGCACCGCGACGATGACCGCGACGTCCCCGGCCTGGACCGGGGCATCGCACCACGCGGCCCCGGAGCCGAGCAGCTCGGCGATGTCTCCGGCGAGGTCCCGGGCGATGTGGGTGCGCGCGTCGCCGGCGGTGATCATCTTGCCGCGGGTGAGCTTGAACCCGCGGCGGGCGACCCGGCGGATCCGGAACGGCGCCGGATGCGGGGCACCGGCCAGCCGGGAGCCGGCGTGATGGGCCTTCACGTCGTGGACGACGATCTCCGGGGAGCCCAACGCCGCGCCTCGCAGGACCACCTGGAGCCGCTCGACCAGCGGGGCGTCGCTGCGCCAGTTGGTGTCGAGCGTCGCCTGCGTCTCGGCCGCTCGGGCGGCGGTCAGGTAGGTGAAGACGTCGCCGCCGCGGAAGGCGTAGATCGCCTGCTTCGGGTCACCGATGAGCACGAGCGTGGCGTGGCCCTCGAAGGCCCGGGAGACCACCTGCCACTGCACCGGGTCGGTGTCCTGGAACTCGTCGACCAGGACGATCCGCCACCGCTGTCGCATCCGCGCCCGCGCCGGCGCCGACGGGTCCTCGAGCGCGACCGCGAGCCGGGAGAGCAGGTCGTCGTAGGACAGGACGCCGCGCATCTGCTTGCGCCGGTCGACCTCGTCCCGGACCGCTTCGGCGAACCGCACCCGCGCACCCGCGACCGGGTCCTCGGCCGGTGCCGGGGCCAGCACCGACTGCGGGTCCTCGACCGCGGTGCGGGCCAGTCCGAGCGCGTCGTCGCGGTCGAACGGTGGCCGCTCCTTGGCCTCGCCGAACCACTTCAGGTAGAGGTCGTCGACGACCTCGACGACCAGTTCGTCGAGCGACTCGACCAGCTCGGCACCAGCGTCGGTGTCACCGGCCACCCCCAGCGAGCGCAGCACTAGCTGGCAGAACTGGTGGGTCGTCGCGATCGTCGCCCCGTCGAAGGAGGCGAGCGCGTCGCGCACGCGCTCGTGGCGTACCCGGATCTCTTCGTCTGACACGTCCAGCAGCAGCTCGAGGTGGGCGTCGAGCGGGGTCGGACGCTGCCCGGCGGCCGCGGCCGCGAAGGCTCGCTCGGCCTCGACCAGGTGGGAGCGCACCCGGTCACGCAGCTCCTGGGAGGCGGCGCGGCCGAAGGTGATCGCCAGGATCTCGTCGAGGGTCGCCTCGCCCTCGACGACATAGCGGGTGACCAGGGCGCCGATGGTGAAGGTCTTCCCGGTGCCGGCCGAGGCCTCGATCAGGGTGGTGCCGGTCGGGAGGGGACCGGTCAGTTTGAATCCGTCCATCACCAGCTCCCCTGCTCGGCGGTGAGCAACGGCGACCAGACTCGCATCGCGAGCGTGCCGAAGCGGGTCGTCTCCCCGTCGAACTCCTCGCCGGCCTCCGGCGGGTCACCCAGACCAGGGATCCCGGACCCCTTGCCCCAGGCCCTCACCTGCTCCACATCGGACTCCTCGCCCTCGAACCGTCCGTCGTTCCAGTCCCAGCCGGCCTTGTAGAGCGCGTCGTCGATCCCGGCCTGGGTCCGCCGCTGGCGCGCGTAGGTGAGCGAGGTCTTCAGCGGCAGCGGCACCGGCGCGGAGAGCCCCCGGTCGCGCAACCGCACCAGGTCACGCAGCACATCGACCGCGGTGTGGTCGAGCGGCCCGAGCTGGGAGAGCCCGAACGGCGTACGCGAACGGGAGTTGCCCGGCCGGCCCAGCGTCCAAGCGCTCCAGGCCCGGTCCTCGTCGGAGGCGGCCAGCGCGACCAGCTGCACCCACGACTCGATCCGCTGCCTGGCGCCCAGGCGCGAGTACGTCACCGGAGCGAGCCGGTCGCCGTAGACCTGTGGGACGGTGCCGGTCAGGCGCCGACCGTCACCGAGGTCGACCTCGACGTCGACTGCCCGCGCCTGCCCGGTGGAGATGCCCGCCTGCCGCACCCGCAGCGCCTCGGCCGCGATCGGCTTCGCCTTGGTGATCACGTCGGTGAGGATGCGCCAGCCCAGCCACTTCGGAGGCAGTACGCCGCGGCGCCACTCCTGCTGGGTCGCCTGCTCCTCCGACATCCCGGAGAGCA
This sequence comes from Nocardioides sp. NBC_00850, assembly GCF_045207335.1. NCBI lineage: Bacteria > Bacillati > Actinomycetota > Actinomycetes > Propionibacteriales > Nocardioidaceae > Nocardioides > Nocardioides sp. NBC_00850. The sequence continues at coordinate 1,308,992 of NZ_CP108845.1, read as the reverse complement.
GGTCGTGGAGCAGCCGGTCGCCCACCGACCACTGCCCCAGGCCGTCGAGCTCGACCGGCAGACCGTCGGAGAGCGGATCGTCATCACGCGGCAGCGCGAGGTCCAGCCGGTCGCGGAAGAACGCGCGCACCGGAGCGCGGTAGAAGGCCAGCAGCTCCTCGAGCGTCAGGTCTCCGGCAGCGGTCGGCGCCAGCGGGGCGGGCAGGAACTCCGGCGGCGCGACGCGGTCGGCCACCGCGGCGAGAGCGCCGGCCTCGGCTGCCTTGTCGAATGAGAAGGAGTGTCCGGCCACCAGCGCCCCGGGCGTCAGGTTGCGCGGGTCGAACGGCTGCAGCGGGTGCCTGGTCGTCACGACCTCCTTGACCGGCCTGCCGTCCGCGGAGACGGCGGTCGCGTCCAGAGTGTCCAGCAGCTCCCCCAGCGGCACCGCGGGTGGCCGTGGCTGGCCCGAGTACTCGTTGGCGCCCGTGTAGGTCACCACCAACGTCTCGGTCGCCGCCAGCAGCGCGTCGAGGAACAGCTGCCGGTCCTCGCTGCGCAGGTCGCGCTCCCCGGTCTGCGGGTCGCGGGCCAGCAGGTCGTCGCCATCGGTGATCCCGACCCTCGGGAACACCCCGTCGTCCATGCCGAGCAGACAGACGACGCGATGGGGCACCGACCGCATCGGCACCAGCGTGGAGACGGTCAGCGTGCCGGTGCGGAAGTTGGCGCGCGTCGCCCGACCGGCCAGCCGCGCCCCCAACAGCGCCCGCACATCAGGCAGTCGCAGCTCGTCGACCTCCTGCCCCGCGGCGGCGTCCCGCACCCGGGACAGCTCCCGTGTCACCTGGCCCGATTGCCATTCGTCGTTGGTCGAGACCGACGTCAGCGCCGCGACGCCCTCCTCGATCACCTTCAGCCAGTGCTTCAGCGGGTGCACCCCGGCCAGCTCGTCGGTCACGTCTTGCAGTCGATCGACGAGCTCGGCGAACTTCCCGGCCAGCTCGACCGACCCGCTCCCGACATCGTCGAGCGGCAGGGTCGTATCCAGCCAGGTCGCCGAGTCCTCGGACATCGCGACCCCGGTGAGGATCCGGTCCATCCCGAAGCGCCAGGTGTTGGCGACGTACGTCTCCAGGCCGAAGGGCTCGCGGTGCTCCGCGTCGAAGCCCCATCTGATCCCGGCGTCCTTGGCCCAGTCCTCGAGCTGCTCCAGAGCATCGTCGTTGAGCCCGAACCGGCGTCGCACCGGATCGAGATGAGCAAGATCGAGTACGTCGCTCACCCCCGCCCGGCCGCCGGCCAGGTCGAGCAGCCTGGTGGCCACGTCCAGAAGCGGGTTCGTACGCGTCAACGACCGGTCCGCCAGCTTCACTCGCAGCCGGTGAGCGGGGTGTCCGGTCTCGCCGGTCATCTCCCCCAGCCCGAACCCGGCCTCGATCAGCGGCGCGAAGGTCTCGATGTCGGGGCACATCACCAGGACGTCCCGCGGCTCCAGCGTCGGGTCGTCCTCGAGCAGCCCCAGCAGCACCTCGCGCAGCACCTCCACCTGCCGCGCCTCGCCGTGGCAGGCATGCACCTGGATCGAACGGTCCCCGGGCTCGAGCACCCGGTCGGCACTCTCCCCGACCGTGTTGCCTCGGATGTCCTCCTGAAGCCACGTGAGCAGCCCCCCGCTGGTTGAGCCGTGAGCGCCAGCGAGCGTGTCGAAACCAACACAGTCGTCAACCGCGGCCAGCTCAACGAGCCCCCGCTGCAGCTCCCGCGTATCCCGCCCCAGCGTCGCCAGCAACGGATGCCCGACCTCGTCGTGCGACCGGTCCGCCGTCCGCGCGACCGTCCCGTCCAGCCCGGCGAGCGCCTGCCACAGGGCTTCGGAGGGGTGCGGCAGCCACAGGTGCACCTCCCGGTGCTCCCCCAGCGCCGCGACGAGCTCGATGTCGGTCGCCGAGAGCCGGGTGTGCCCGAACAACGAGACCCGCTCCGGCAGCTCGAACTCCCGGGGCTTCTCCTTCAGCCGAGCGACCGTCGCCGCCTGCCGCTCCACCGGCGTCGGCCCACCGACCAGCGCGGCAACGGCTCGCCACAACGGCGGCTGCCACGCCAGATCCTCGGCGATCTTCGCCCCGAGCCCGTCCGTGTCCAGCCCCGCACTCCAGTCGGCGACCACCGCCGGCCGCTGGTCCGCGTACGCAGCGAACAACCGCGCCAACCGACGGGCCAGCGCCAGCCGCCGCCCCCGCCGGCGTACACCTTCCTCCGTCGTATCCCCGTGCCCAAGGTGCTGCGCGAGCGGCCTGGCCCAGGGCTCGTCCAGCGATGCGTCGATCGCCGCCAGCACCGGCCAGGTCAGCGACTCCGGCGCCCAGGGATCCTCATCCCCCGTGCCCGCAACCTCAGCGAACAGCGACCAGGGAGACCGGAAGTCGACCCCCGCACAGATCCCGTCCGCACGCCCGTCAGCAGCCCCCAGGCGATGCGAGAGCCGCTGCGACAACCACCGCTCCACCCCCCGCGCCGGCACCACCACGACCTCCGTCGCGAACGGATCCCCCAACGGCACCGACAACAGCTCACCGAGCGAGTCGGCGAGCAGATCGGTCCGCGGCGCGCGGTGCAGATGTACGACCACAGACCGCAACCTATCGGTCACCGCCGACATCAGATCCTTGGACTCGGCGCTACCTACCGAGGCCGTTCAGTCGCCCGCCTTGACGCCGTCGCTTCGAGGGCTGCTATCGATCAGCCCTCGAACTCGAACGACGGCATCACCTGGTTGATGAGCTCGTCAGTTTCGTCTCTCGTGACCCACTCGGGGTTGAACGACCAAGCAACCAGAACCTCTGATCCGCCCACCACAGTGCCGTAGTGATCGAATCTTTCAGTGTCGTTTGTGCCGCGGAGGTGAAAGAAAGTGCTGCCGCCGTACTTCACGTCGGGAAGACGCTTGCCATCCGGGTAGGCCGTCTCGACGCGCGAAAGCGCCGCCTCTGCAAGCTCGTCGACGTCAGAAGCAAGGGTGGTCCCAACATTAAAGATCCCGGACCCAGGCGAGAAGCCATCTGCATCGTCTGGCGCACCGATGACGTAGCTCCCATCCTCGGGTTTGACGTACCAGCCGTTCGGCGCCGTGAACTGCGCCCCGTCGAGTTCTGCCGTCTCGCCCTCGGCAGCCGGAGCGCTTGGGGACTCTGTACCAGCCGAGGACCCGCTCGACGCGGTGGCAGTGGACTCAGGCCCTGATGGCTCATCACTTCCTCCACCACAAGAGCACAGCGCGAACGAAGTCATGGTCGCCACGATGGTTATGGCGAAGCGTCGGGACGGGAGAGTCCGAGGTCCAGTCATGCTGGAGAGAATAGTGCGTCGCCCTCGATCACATTGGCAGTGACGATCCGACGGTCTCATGCTTAGACTTTGCTTACCGTAAGCACATACTCGGGGAGGCCGACGTGGCAGGTTCACACTCATCCGGAGTCGATGAGGCCCTGGTCAACAAGATCAAGCAGGTTCTCACGGAGGCCAAGGACGACGTATACAAAGCTCATGTCGACAAGCCAGGGTCAGGGGACCTCGGCGGCAGCGCGACTGCTGGAGCGCTCGAAAAGCTCATGAACCTGGCCACCGAGCGCATCAACTCAACACTCTCGCAGACGAACACTGCGCTGATCGACTTCATCGATGGCCTGGACAATGCCGTGCGTGCGGTCAAGAACGCCGACGAAGAGGCTGAGGCCGCATTCCGCACGCAGTTGACATCGGCCGTCGACCAGATCAACAGACCCTTCTTCGAGAACCTGGGCAAGGACGGTCGGCTGAACCTGCCAGACGTCCCGATCCCGTTCTTCCCGTCCTCGGAGGCGCTAGAGACGGCGGCATCACGCGCTGAGCTCGGCCAAGATCAGGAGGCGAACAAGTGAACGCGCTCGCCGCAGGCGGCGGGGTCAGCAAGGGCGGCATGATGGTGATCCTCAAGCAGTATGTCGCCGCCGCAAAGCCCGACGACGTCAAGGCACGGCTCGACGACTGGAAGCAAGCGCGCGAAGCGCTGGCGACGGTAGCGAGGAACTTGGAGTTGGCCAGCGGCCAATTGCCCAAAGCCTTTGAAGAGACATCCCTCACCACCGACGCCGCCACGCGCGCGTTCCGTGAGGCAGCCGACAAGTTGAATACCAAGGTCGATCAGCTAGACGCCGCGATGAAGGCCCTGACAACGGCACAGGACGCAACGAAATCGGCAAAGAGTGCCCACGACCAGTTGGAGGGCAACCTCCCGACGAACCACGGACCCCGGCCGGATGCTTCAGCCGCGCAGTACGCGCAGTCCGGCTCTGGCGTAGACACCGCGACCGCCAAGTCGAATGCCAACCAATTGAAATCGGACCAGGCAGCGTGGGCAGCCGAGGAGGCGAAGATCGCCGCAGCAGAAGAGGCCGCCGCCAAACTCATCCAACAGATCGACGAAAGCAACTACTCGGCCCAACCTCCGGTCCGCGAGATCACCGACGCACCAGACCCCGACGGCCCCAGTAAGGCTCCGTCAGCTCCGTCGTCCCCCGGTTCCTACAGCGAGATCGCAGCATCTCGAGCCCGTATGGCGAAGTACAACTCCGGCACCCTCTACCCCGACGGCTGGGGGCACGAGCTGATCGCCCAGGAGAAGGCGAACATCGAGGCGCACCAGGCGGAGAACAAGCCTGAGTGGAACGGCACCCAGTGGGTCAACGCCGACGGCACTCCGGCGCCCTCGACGTCGTACGCGATGGTCGAGACGGCTGACGGGCTGGCACCGCTTGGCGGCGGCACGAGCGGCATGACCGCGCTCGCGATCGGCGGCGGCGGGGCTCTGCTCGGTGCTGGTGTGGCCAAGGCGCTTGCCAACAAGTTCGCGTCCGGAGCGTCTGCGAAGGCAGCGACGGCCAGTGCCACGTCTAGGTCTGCAGCCGCGAGGGCGGGCGCTGCCGGTGCCCGCGCGGGTGGCGGAGCTGGCGCTCGCGGAGCTGGAGCCGGCGCACGTGGCGCCGGCGCCGGGGCAGGTGCCCGCGGCGCTGGTGGACGCGGCGCCCGAGGCGGTCCGACCGGAGCGGGCAGCCGGGGCGGACGCGGCGGAGCCGGCGGTGCCGGTGGCCGCGGCGGCAAGAAGGACGACAAGAGGAACGGCCAGGACCAGGACTGGCAGGCCGACTACACCGACGACTGGACCGAGACCGCAAGCGACGTCCTGGATCCCGACGCGGCCCGCGGCTGGACCCCGAACGCGCCACAGGACGACGCCTCCGGCGCCGACAAGAACGGCCGCAAGCCCTAGTTGTATTCGGCCAGGACGTTGGTAGCGGCGTGCCTGGTTGAACCAAGGAGAACCTCCGGTTGGGATGTGGCTTGTCTAAGGCCCACTTCCACCCGGAGGTTCTCGTGTTCCACGGTAGTGCCCGGCTGACCGTTCATGGTCGGCGACTCATCGTCCAGCGTCATCAGGCAGGCTGGAAACAGGCCCACATCGCTGCCGCGATGGGTGTCTCACGCAAGTGCGTGAAGACCTGGATCGACCGCTACGCCACCGAAGGCGATCGGGGCCTTCAAACCAGGTCCTCGCGTCCCCGTACCAGCCCGACTCGGACCAGCCACGAGGTCGAGCAGCAGGTGCTGGAGCTACGCCGTCGCCAGCGTCGCGGGCAGGACTGGATCGGACCTGAGCTCGGCATCCCACCCCGCACGGTGTCGCGGATCCTGCGCCGCAATCAGGTGCCCTACCTGGCCCAGTGCGACCCGATCACCGGCAAGGTCATCCGCGCCTCACAAGCAACCAGCAGGCGTTACGAACGTGACAAGCCGGGCGAGCTGGTCCACATGGACGTCAAGAAACTCGGCAAGATCCCCAACGGTGGCGGCTGGCGCGCCCACGGCCGCAGCGAAGAGGTCCGCGGCCGGGGCAACGGCTACGACTACATCCACTCACTAGTCGATGACCACTCCCGGCTGGCCTACTCCGAGATCCTTCCCGATGAGAAGGGCCCCACCTGCGCAGCGTTCCTGATCCGAGCAGCCGCCTACTTCGCCGAACACGGGATCGGCCGGATCGAACGGGTCATCACCGACAACCACCTCAGCTACCGACGATCCCGCGACGTCGCCGACGCCATCACGGCACTCGGCGCCAAACACAAGTTCATCCGCCCCCACTGCCCCTGGCAGAACGGCAAGGTCGAACGCCTCAACCGCACCCTGCAAACCGAGTGGGCCTACCGCCAGGCCTTCACCAGCAACGACGCCCGAGCCGCCGCCCTTGCACCCTGGATCCAGCACTACAACACTGAACGCCGCCACAGCGCACTCGGAGGAAAACCACCGATCAGCCGCCTGCTACCAACCTGATGGCCGGATACACCTAGTAGGACCAGCGCTCGCACTTGAATCGCCGGCCTCATCCGCGCCCACAACCGTGGATGAGGTCGGCGGTTCGCATTGTCCGGGTGGCAGCGTCCTCAGCCTGGTTTGATGGTCGCGATGAGCACGCTGAGGATGGACCGGCTCTCGATCGAGGGCGCTGAGGACCCGATTGATGGGCCGCTGCCGTTGCTGCACGACGTGCCGCGGCCGGCGTTTGAGTCCGGAGCCGCGCCCTATCCGGACATGGCGGCCAACCTCGAGTACGGCCGGCCGAGCACGCTGCTGCCGTACACGGCTCAGGACTCCTACACGCGCCGACGCGAGGTGCGCGATCTGCCGAGCCTGGTGCTGGAGAACGAACTGCTCTCCGCCACGTTCCTGCCCGGCTACGGTGGGCGGCTGTGGTCGTTGGTGCACCGGCCGTCGGGCCGGGAGCTGCTGCACCGCAACCCCGTCCTGCAGCCCGCCAACCTGGCGCTGCGCGACGCCTGGGTGGCCGGCGGGGTGGAGTGGAACCTCGGTGCCACGGGGCACTGGCCACTCACCTGCTCCCCGCTGCACGCGGTGAGGCTGACCGCGCAGGACGGGACACCGGTCCTGCGGATGTACGAGCTGGAGCGGATGCGGCGGGTCGTTGTCACGATCGACGCCTGGTTGCCCGCCGGATCCCCGGTGCTGCTGGTGCATGTGTCGCTCCAGAACCCTGCACCGAAGCCGACGCCGGTCTACTGGTGGACGAACATCGCGGTGCCCCAGGGCCCGGACGTACGCGTCGTCGCGCCGGCCGAGCGGGCCTTCCACTTCGACTACGCGGAGCAGCTGAGACTGATCGACTTTCCGGATACGTCGGGCGGCGACCAGAGCTATCCGACGAGGTTCGCCCGGGCGGCCGACTTCTTCATGGACATCCCCGACGGCGAGCGCCGTTGGATCGCCGCGCTCGACGGCGACGGCCGTGGGCTCGTCCAGGCATCCACCGACCGACTCGTCGGCCGCAAGCTCTTCCAGTGGGGCACCGGTGCGGGCGGACAGCGGTGGCAGGAGTGGCTGTCCGGACCGGGCGCTGCGTACATCGAGATCCAGGCGGGCTTGGCGCGTACGCAGTTCGAGCACCTCGCGCTGCCCGCAGGCGAGACCTGGGAGTGGGCCGAGGCGTTCGGTCTGCTCGAAGTCGACCCCGAGCGGGTCCACGGCTCGTGGGACTCGGCCCGGGCGGCCGTGGACGAGGGGCTCGAGATGCTCGTGCCACGGGCCGAGCTGGAAGACGCGCTCAGCGTGGCGGGACAATTCGCGGGGCCTGCAGACCTGCTCGCCCGCGGGTCCGGGTGGGGCGCGCTCGAGGTCGCGGCCGGCGCCGTGCCGGCGGACCCGCTGCGACCGTTCGGAGCGTGCAGCGAGGACCAGAAGCCCTGGCTCGATCTGTTGCAGCACGGCCGGCTGCCGATCAGCGACCCGCCCGCAGTTCCGGTCCTTGGTGCACACTGGCGAGAGCTGCTGGAGGCCTCGGCCGACGACTGGCACGCGTGGTATCACCTCGGGCTGCTCCTGCTGGCCGACGACGACCGCCTCGGAGCGCACAGAGTCCTGGAGCGGTCGATCGCCGACCACCCCAACCCATGGGCACTGCACGCGCTCGCGCATCTCGCAGACTCAGCAGACCTCGCGGACTCGCCTGCTGCGGATCTCCTGCTCGAGGCCCACCGCCTCCGTCCCGACCTGCGCGAGCTCACCATCGAGCTGCTCCAGGCGCTGATCGCCTCCGACCGCCCCTCCGAAGCGCTCGAGGTGATCGCCGCCCTTGCCGATCGGGAGCGTGACCACGGTCGGATCCGACTGTGCACCGCGCAAGCCGCGCTCGCCGTGGGCGACCTCGACCGGGTCCGCCGGCTCCTCGACGCGGGCATCACGGTCGACAACCTCCGCGAGGGCGAGACCGCCCTGGACACGCTCTGGCTCGCCGTCCATCCCGGCGAGCCGGTGCCGCCTGCGTACGACTTCCGGATGAGTTCCGACTGACGACCGTCAGGCGACCTTGTTCATCTCACCGGTGTGCTCGATGTCCTCGTCGAGCTGGTGACGAGCATCGGGGTGGCCGTGGAAGCGGTGGTAGGAGTAGCCCAGGATGACGAGGGCGATGATGCACGACCCCAACAGCGTGACACCGGTCCAGTCGCCGCCGAGGAGCCAGAAGGACGCCTCGAGGGGCCACCAGTGGGGCGCAGGTGGGTTGATCAGGAAGATGACGCCGACGGCACCGATGGAGAGCGCCCCGAGGGTCGAGGCCACGATGCGCGGCCAGGTCTCGACGCCCTCGGCGACACCACGCATGGCGCGGAGGCGCACCGGCTCGACATAGCGACGAGCCCAGGCGTACTGGCGGGAGAGCACAGCCAGCCCACCGAAGAGCATCAGCAGCCCTGGACCCGGCAACACCATCGCGGCGATACCGGCGACCACGAGCAGCCACCCAACGGTCTCGTAGGCGAGCCGCTTCGCTGCGGCTCCTGCGAGGGACTTCATGCCAATAGCCTGCCATTCCGGGACAACCCCGAGAACCACTAAGGGAATTTTACGCCTCATGCGGCCAGGTCGTACTTGACACCCTCGGGGCTCGGGAAGGTCAACCAGAGCACTGCGAGGACGATGTCACCGATCACAGGTACGACCAGGATCAGCTGCCACCACCCGGAGCGGTTGATGTCGTGCAGCCGCCGCGCACCGAGCGCGATGGTCGGCACGAACGCCACCAGCCCGTAGAGACCGATCACGAGGCTCACCACCTCGTCTCGCGCCAGTACGAGGACGATGAGCATCAGAAGGTTCACGAGCATCGGCCAGAGCAGCTCGGTGCGGCTGGCGCGACCCGAGAATGTCGCGTACTTCTTCCAGAACCGCGCGTACGCCTCGGTGATCGAGGCCGCACGAAGCGGCTGGCTCAAGGGGATCGTCACGGGCAGGAACCTTAGGTGGGGGACATCGGCTACGTAAATGTCTGGCCGGGCATCTGTTCCAGATACGAACAAAGTTCATCTTCCCGTAGGAAACGAACGCAGACAGAAACAACAGGGGCGGCGTACGGAAAGAGAATTCCGTACGCCGCCCCCGGCTGTGGTCTCGATCAGGCCTGAGCGGCCTCGTCGATGGCAGCAGCGACGCGCTTGTGCGCCTCCCAGATCTCCTCCGGCAGCTTGAACTGCTTGAGGTGCTCCTCGCGGAATCCCATCTCCTGCTTCCAGCGGTTCAGGTCGAGGGAGAGGATCCGGTCGAGGTCCTTCTGCGGCAGGTCGAGGCCGCGCAGGTCGAGCTCGTCCTCGGTCGGGATGACGCCGACGGGGCTCTGCTGGCCCTTGACCTCACCCTTCTTGAACTGCAGCAGCCACAGCAGCGCGCGCACGTTCTCGCGGTAGCCGGGCCACAGGAAGTGACCGTCCTCGGAGTCACGCTGGAACCAGTTGACGTGGGCGAAGACCGGCTTGTCGGTGGCCTCGCCGATGATCTTCAGCCAGTGGCGGGCGTAGTCGCCCTCCTCGTAGGCGAGGAACGGACGCATCGACATCGGGTCGTAGCGCAGCACGCCCTCGAGGCCGTCGGCCGCGGCGGTCGCCTCGGCACCGAGGGTGAGGCCGTCGTAGACGCCCTCGGCGACGTCGGTGATCGCGCGGATCAGCGGCTCGCGGTCACGGGTGCGGCCACCGAAGATGATCGCGTCGACCGGCACGCCGGCCGGGCTGTCGAAGTCGGGGGCCGCGTTGGGCACCTGCGAGATCGGCGTGGTGAAGCGGGAGTTGGGGTGGGCCCAGGGCTCGCCCAGCTCGTCGTCGATCCGGTTGGCGATGCGCTCGCCCTTCCAGTCGATCCAGCCGTCGAGGTCGTCCGGGTGGTGCTTGGTGAGCCCCTCCCACCAGACCTCCTGGGTCTTCTCGTTGTAGGCGACGTTGGTGAAGATCGCGCCCGAGCCCGGCAGGACCGCCTGGACGGCGCCCGGGTTGGTCTTCTCGTTGGTGTCCTTGGCGACGCCGAAGACGCCGTTCTCCGGGTTGAAGGCGTAGAGCTTGCCGTCCTCGCCGACCCAGATCCAGGCGATGTCGTCGCCGTAGAAGGTGACCTCGTAACGCTCACCGAGGGCGTCGGGCGAGAGCGTCATCGAGAGGTTGGTCTTGCCGGAGGCGGACGGGAAGCCACCGACGACGTGGAACTCCTCGCCGGTCTCCTTGTCCTTGATGCCCAGCAGCAGGAACTGCTCGGCCAGGAACTTGCCGGAGGCGCGGCCGTCGTAGCAGGCCTGGCGCAGGCCGTGGGCGATCTTGCCCAGCAGCGCGTTGCCGCCGTAGGAGGAGCCGAAGTGGAGGATCGTACGCTGGTCGGCGACCGTCGCGAAGAGGCGCTGGTCCTTGTCGGTCCCCTGCCCGAGGTTGGGCAGGTCGCCGGTCACGTGCACCGCACGGACGAAGGAGTTCGGGTCCGCGAGGTTGTTGATGTAGTCGATGCCGACGCGGGCCATCCGGATCATCTGCTGCACGACCGGGCGGCTGTCGGTGAGCTCGACACCCGCGGCGTACGCCTCGAGCGGCGAGCCGGCCGGAGCCATCAGGTAGGGGATGACGTACATCGTCTTGCCCGCCGAGGCGCCGGTCATCCGCTCGGTGAGCGTCTTGACGGTCTCGTCAGCCGGCTTCCAGTTGTTGTAGACGCCCTTGTCCTCCGGGTTGGAGGTGGCGACCACGGTGCGCTCCTCGGAACGCGCGGTGTCCTTGCTGTAGGAACGGCTGTAGTAGCGGCCGCCCGTCACCGGGAGAAGCTCGCCCGCTGCCAGGGACTCCTGGAGGAGCCGCTCGTCGTCGGCTGCGCTGACAACCTCGATCTGCTCGGCTCCGGTCACCCCTGCCCAGTAGGAGACATACTCCCGCACATGAGGATTCGTCAGCCCCGCCTCATCGAGGACCTTGTCCACGTCAACCATTCCGACACCCTTCAAAAGTTTCGCCGATTGCAGGCACGTTACCCCAGTTGAAGAGGCCTCCAACCGGGGTACCGTGCACCAGAGTGGGTCATCGATCACGGGCCTGGACAATTGATCGATCCAACTGCAGGCGATGTTCCGATAGCCGGTCCTGAGACCCTTGCGACCCCCATGTTTAAGTGAGAAACGCCTCATTTCGGCGAGCGGTCCGTAATGTGGATGTGACGCCGATGTCGCATGGTGACACGGATTACATCTAAGGTTTCGCGAGTGATCCCCCAACACAAAGACGTTGAATTGTTTCAATTCCTGAGCGGTCCAGAGGTCGCCTGATGGACCTCATTCTCGGGACCTTCGCCGCCTCCTTCGCCGGAGGACTCTTCCCCGTCATCAACTTCGAGACCTACCTCGCGGTGGCCGCCTCGAACCTGACCTTCTCCGCCCTGGTGCTCGCCCTGGTGGCGGGAATCGGCCAGACCAGCTCCAAGGTCGTCTGGTACTACGCCGGCCACGGCACCACCGCTCTCCCCTTCGTCCGCAAGAAGATGTCGTGCGAGAAGTGGCAGAAGCGGATGGAGAAGTGGGAGCGGCGTACGCAGGGCAGGCCCGCCTACGCCGGCGGGCTGCTCGCGGTGGCCGCACTCAGCGGGCTTCCGCCGCTGGCGATCCTGGCGGTGGTCTACGGCACGCTCAAGGCCAACCTGATGCTCTTCGTCGCGATCACGTTCGTGGGCCGCGTACTTCGGTCCTGGATGATCCTGGAAGCCGCCGCGTTCGCGTGGTTGCGGACATAGGACCCGAGACGCGCTGACCCGGAGATCGGGCAGAGCCTAGGCTGTCCGCATGCCTCAACCAGCCGGATTCGTCGGAGTCACCGCCAACCTCGGTCTCAAGGAGGGCGCTGACGACTTCGCCGTCGTCGCCGCCCCCTCGGGCCCGGTCACGAGCGCAGCGGTCTTCACCCGATCCCGCTTCGCAGGCGCCTCGGTGCTGCTCTCCCGAGCCTCCGACCTCTCCGCGTTCCGCGGGATGGTCACCATCTCGAAGAACGCCAACGTCGCGACCGGGCCGACGGGCGAGGCCAACGCCCTGGAGGTACGCCGCCTGGCGGCCGAGGTCGTCGGCGTCCGCCCCGAGGAGCTGCTGGTCGCCTCGACTGGCGTGATCGGCGTGCAGTACCCGATGGACGTCCTCACGCCCGCACTCGAGAAGCTCGCCGGGACCGCCGGCGACGCCGACTTCGACGCCGCCGCGGCGGCGATCATGACGACCGACACGATCGCCAAGATCGAGACCCGGACCGTCGGCGACGCGACGATCACCGGGATCGCGAAGGGCGTCGGGATGCTCGAGCCCGACATGGCCACGATGCTGACCTACTTCTTCACCGACGCCGCGGTGCCCGCCGCCGAGCTCGACGCGGCCTTCCGCCGGGTCGTCGACCGCACCTACAACGCCGTCTCGATCGACACCGACACCTCGACCTCCGACACGGCCGCGATCTTCGCCTCCGGCACGGCCGGGGCGGTCGACCTGGGTGAGTTCGAGGCCGCGCTCTACGACGCCGCGCTCGCGCTGGTGAAGAAGATCGCCTCCGACGGGGAGGGTGCCTCCAAGCTGATCACGGTCTCGGTCAGCGGCGCCCGCGACGACGCCCAGGCCAAGCGGGTCGGCAAGGCCATCGTCAACTCACCGCTGGTCAAGACCGCCGTCCACGGCGCCGACCCCAACTGGGGCCGCGTCGCGATGGCCATCGGCAAGCTCCGCGAGGAGACCGACATCTCCCCCGAGAACGTACGCATCGCCTTCGGCGGCACCGAGACCTACCCAGCTCAGGTCTCTGCAAATCTATTGGCAGATTTGTCGACTTATCTGTCTGGCGATGAAGTCTCCATCGAAGTCGACCTCGGCATCGCCGGCGGTGAGTTCACGGTCTACGGCTGCGATCTCACCGACGGTTACATCCGCATCAACGCCGACTACACCACCTGAGCCTTCGTCGGTCGAGCTGCGAGCGCCAGCGAGCATGTCGAGACCAACACGGTCCCCTCGAGCGCCGATGTGACCGTGTTGGTCTCGACACGCCTCCGCCTAGCGGCTCCGGCGGCTCGACCAGCGGGTGACGACGGCTACCCGACCTGGGCATCGGCGCGACCGTCGGCCGCGAGGAGCACCGCGGCGCGGCGTACGACCAGCTCGATCACGTCGGGATGCGGACCGATGACGTCGGCGACGACCTCGGCGCCGGCGGCTTCGGAGCGCGAGCGGACCAGGTCGGAGAAGAAACCGGGAGCGAGAAGGTAGGGCGAGACGGCGTCGCCGGGGCGTACGACCTGGTCGATGGGCGGAGCGCCGGAGCCGGAGACGGTGGCGACCCTGACCTGGCCACCCCAGGCCTTCGCCAGGAGGAGGCCGGCCGCCGCGATGTCGGCGCGGGCCGAGGGGTCGTTGGAGCCGGCGGCGACCAGGACAACTGGCTGGCCGGGAACCGCGCCGGCGGCGACCAGCCGGGAGACCTGCGCGGAGGCGAGCAGTGGGTCCGGTCCGAGCGCACGGCCCATCGCCACCGGCAGCCCTTCGGCGGCCTGCGGCAGGTCGACCTTGATGTGGTAGCCGGTCGAGAGCAGCAGCGGGACCACGACCGACGGCTGGCCGTCGGCCAGGACGTCGGTGAGCAGCGGCTCGCAGAGCTCGACGTACGCAGCCTTCGACTCCATCCCCAGCACGCGACCGGCGCGCTTGGCGATGATCGAGGCGACCGCGTTGCCGAGCAGCTGCCGGGTGCCGTGGGCGACGACGACGAGCCTCATGAGCCCACCGCCAGCCGGTAGCCGCGCTTCACGACGGTCTGGATGGTCTTGGTGCCGAGCGCCGAGCGGAGCCGGGCGACCGCCATCTCGACCGCATGCTCGGAGCCGGCGGTGCCGGAGGGGAGCATGGCGAGCAGGGCTTGCCGGGAGACGACTATGCCGGGGTTGGCGACGAGAGCGCCCAGGACGGCGGCGGGCGCCGGCGAGAGCTTCACCTCGGCGCCGTCGAGGATCACCGCGTCGCCGTGGAGCAGCAGCTGATGACCGCCGGCGAGCTCGATGAGCAGGCCCTCGCGCCGCAGCGGCAGCTCGGTCTCGAGCATCTTGACCATGGCCGCGGTGCGGGAGCGGTCGGGGATCATGGTGGGTACGCCCCACATCTCGAAGGCTGCGGCGGTCACCGGACCGACGCAGGCCGCGACCACATCGGCCTGGAACGCCGCCACGACCTCGTCGCGCAGGCCCACCGACCCGGCTGCCTGCATGAACGCGGCCACGGCGGGAGCGGAGGTGAAGGTGACCGCGTCCAGCTCGCCGTCGCCCAACGCCTCGACCAGCCGGAACATCGGCTCGGGGTCGGCGGCCGACTCGACCCGGTAGACGACCACGTTGATGACCTCGGCGCCCTGCCGGGTCAGCGCGTGCACGACCATCGACAGCGACTGCCCGTGCTCCTGCACCACGATCCGCTTGCCGGTCAGGTCGCGGCCGCGCAGGTGCTCCAGTACGTCATCGAACTCCTCCGACTCCGGCGCCCACAGCTCCCGCAGCCCGCGCCGCCGGATCGCACCGACCGACTTCGGTCCGCGGGCCAGGATCTCGGCGCCGCCGAGCGTCTCGAGGAGCCGGTCGAGCAGTCCCCAATCCTCCGCGGCGTCGAACCACGTGCGGGTCCCGATACCGGTCGTCGCCAGGAACATGTCGATCTTCTGGCCGATGATCTGCTCGGTCACGGCACGCAGCGCGCCGGCGTCGACCCGGTTGGGGTCGACGGAGAGCGCGGGGGCCCACACCACGTGTGCTCCCCGCCTCTCGAGCAGGTTGATCTGCTCCTCGGCCTTCCGCGCCGCGGTCACGCCGACGCGGAAGCCGCTCAACGCGCCACTGTCCACATCGGAATCGTAGGTCCCCTGGATCATTTGTGCCGCGTTCGTCATCGCCGGGCGCCGACCCGGATCTCTCCGTCGACGACGTCGACCTCGTAGGTCGCGACCGACACCGACGGATCGTCGAGGCACTGACCGCTCTCCAGCGAGAACGGCTGCTTGAGCAGCGGCGAGGCCACGAACGGCACCTCACCACGCGTCCCGACGATCCCGCGAGCGAGCACCGAGGCGTGACCGTACGGGTCGAAGTTCGACAGCGCGAAGACCCGGTCGTCGAGGGTCCGGAAGACGGCGACGGCCTCTCCACGCACCAGCGCGGCGATGCCCGTCTCCGGGTCGATGTCGTCGAGGCGACAGACGGCGATGTACGTCACGGGGTGGGTCTGAGTCTGGGTCTCGGTCATCGCGTCTCCTCCAGGGTGGGCATTCCGACAGGGATCGAGGAACCGAGCGAGACAGGGCCGACAGCGGCCGGCTCCTCGCCGACCTCCGGGACGATCTGGCCGCGCGTGGATCCGAAGGAGATGTTGGGGTCCGGGATGTCCGGGGCGTTGACGAAGGAGACGAACCGCTTCAGCTTCTCCGGGTCCTCGATCGTCGCCTTCCACTCGTCGAAGTAGCCGTCGACGTGCGCGGCCATCGCCGCCTCGAGCTCGGTGCCCAGGCCGAGGACGTCGTCGACCACGACCTCGCGGACCCGGTCCAGACCGCCGTCGAGGGAGTCGATCCAGGTCGAGGTGCGCTGGAGGCGGTCGGCGGTGCGTACGTAGTACATGAGGAAGCGGTCGAGGTAGCTGACCAGCTCCTCGGTGCTCAGGTCACCGGCGAGCAGCTGGGCATGGGCCGGGATGGCGCCACCGTTGCCCCCGACGTACAGGTTCCAGCCCTTCTCGGTGGCGATGACACCGAAGTCCTTGCCGCGGGCCTCGGCGCACTCGCGGGCGCACCCGGAGACGCCACCCTTGAGCTTGTGCGGCGAGCGCAGCCCGCGGTAGCGGGTCTCCAGCATGATCGCGAGGCCGACCGAGTCCTGGACGCCGTAGCGGCACCAGGTCGAGCCGACGCAGGACTTCACGGTCCGCAGGGACTTCCCGTACGCGTGGCCCGACTCGAACCCGGCGTCGACCAGGCGCTTCCAGATGGCGGGAAGGTCCTCCATCCGGGCGCCGAACATGTCGATGCGCTGGCCGCCCGTGATCTTGGTGTAGAGCCCGAAGTCCTTGGCCACCTCGCCGATCACGATCAGGCCCTCGGGCGTGATCTCGCCGCCGGGGATGCGCGGGACGACCGAGTAGGAGCCGTTCTTCTGGAGGTTGGCCAGGTAGGCGTCGTTGGTGTCCTGGAGCTTGCGGTTCTCCTTGGCCAGCACGTGCCCGTTGAGCTGGCTCGCCAGGATGCTCGCGACGGCGGGCTTGCACAGGTCGCAGCCGCGGCCGGTGCCGTGGGCCTCGATGATCTGGTCGAAGGTCTTGTAGCCGTGGATCAGGACCACGTCGAAGAGCTCGGCGCGGGTCATCTTGAAGTGCTCGCACAGGCTCGTGTCGACGGTCTTGCCCTGGGCGGTGAAGTAGTCCTCGACGATCTTCTTCACCTGCACCTTGCAGGATCCACAGGTCGAGCCGGCCTTGGTCTCCTTGGTGACGTCCGCCGCGCTCTCGCAGCCGTTGTCGACGGCCGCCTCGATCTCACCGCGGGTGACGTTGTTGCAAGAACAGATCTGCGCCTCGGGAGGAAGCTGAATTCCTCCCCCACCGCCACTGGACTGGGGGAGGATCAGCTCTTCCGGGTTCTCCGGAAGGACCATGCCTGACGCGACCATGGGCCGCAGCAGGCCGTACGCGGAGGCGTCGCCGACCAGCACACCGCCGAGCAGGCGGGTGCCGTCCTCGCTGATCACCAGCTTCTTGTAGACACCGGCCACGGCGTCGGAGTAGGTCAGCTCGAGGCACTCGTCGGTGGTGCCGTGCGCGTCACCGAAGCTAGCGACGTCGACACCGAGCAGCTTGAGCTTGGTCGACATGTCGGCACCGGTGAACGTGCCGGCACCACCGAGCAGCGCGTCGGCGACGACCTCGGCCATGTCGTAGCCGGGAGCCACCAGGCCGTACATCCTGCCGCCGGGCGCGGCGCACTCGCCGACCGCCCACACGTGCGGGTCGGAGGAGCGGCACTGCTCGTCGACCAGTACGCCGCCGCGCTCGGCCAGGTCCAGGCCGGCGCCGCGGGCGAGCGCGTCGCGCGGCCGGATGCCGGCCGAGAAGACGAGCATGTCGATCGGCAGCGGCTCGTCGACGTCCTTGAACTTCAGGGCGCTGACCTTGCCGTCGAGCACGCCGCTCTCGTCCTCGTCCACGACCGAGATCTCGGCCGCGGAGTCCGGCGAGATCGACTCCGTCATCACGCCGGTGTGCACAGTGAGGCCGAGCTTCTGGATGTGACGCTTGAGCGTGTTGCCGCCGGCGTCGTCGACCTGCACAGCCATCAGCCGCGGCGCCAGCTCGACCACGTGGGTCTCGACCCCGAGCTGGTGCAGCGCGTTGGCGGCCTCGAGCCCGAGCAGGCCCCCGCCGATCACGGCCCCGGTCTTCGCGGTCTTCGCGGCCTCGCGGATCGCCTCGAGGTCCTCGATCGTGCGGTAGACGAAGACGTTCCCGAGCTCCGAACCCGGCACCGGCGGCACGAACGGCGCCGCTCCGGTGGCGAGCACCAGCTCGTCGTACGCCATCTCCTCGCCGTCGGCGAGCATCACCGTCTGGGCGGCGGTGTCGATCTCGACGACGCTCGTGCTGGTGCGCAGGGTGACCCGCGGGTCCTCGTAGACGCCGGAGGGCAGGAAGGAGAGTGCCTCGGCGCCGACCTCGAAGAAGCTGGTGAGGGCGACCCGGTCGTACGCCGGACGCGGCTCCTCACCGAAGACCACGATGTCGTGGGTCTCGGTGAGACCGCGCTCGATCGCGGCGGTCACGAAGCGGTGACCGACCATGCCGTGGCCGACGACGACGACCTTCTTGCGGAGGTGAGGGCTCATGACGTAGTTCCTTCCATACTGAGCTTCCCGTTGTTGATCGGGCTAGCGCTGAGCTGAGTGCCGCTGGGCCGAGTGGCCAGGAGCTGACGTACGGTCGGCGCGCAGCCACCGCATCCGGTGGTGGCGCGGGTGGTGTCGCGTACGTCCTCGAGGGACCGGCACGCCCGGATCCGGCCGGCGCTGACACCAGCGCAGGCGCACACCTCCGCGTCGTCGGGGAGCTCCGGACGCGGACTGTTGGAGGGCTCGGGCAGCAGCAGCTGGCCGGCCTCGTGCTCGCCGAGCACCGTCTGCCGGTCGAATGCCTGGGTGATCAGGCCGACCCGGCTCAGGTCACCGACGAGGGCTCCCGCGACGATGCGGCCGTCGCGTACGACCAGCTTGCGGTGGGTGCCCTTGACCGGGTTGGCGATCTCGACGACCTCGCCCGTCTCGTTCTCGGGCTCGCCGAGGACGCAGACGTCGAGGTCGGTGGCGCGCAGCCGGGCGACGACGCGGTGTCCCTGATAGGTCGCGGGGCCGCCGGCCAGGACGTCGGCGAGGACCCCGGCCTGCTCCCACGCCGGCGAGACGAAGCCGGTCACGGTCTCGTTGTGCTCGGCACAGTCGCCGATCGCGTACACGTCCGGGTCGTCGACGCTGCGCAGCTGGTCGTCGACGACGATGCCCCGGTTGACCGTGAGCTCGGCGCGGCGGGCGAGGTTGGCGCGCGGCCGGCCGCCGGCGGTGAGCACCACCAGGTCGGTCTCGAGGGTGTAGCCGTTGTCGAGCTTGAGCCCCTCATCCGTCAGCCTGGTCGCGCGGGCGCCGAGATAGACCTGGGTGCCGAGCTTGGCCATCGACCGCTTGAGCACCTTGCCCGCCGAAGCGTCGACCTGGCTGCTGAGCAGGTGGTCGCGGCCCTCGACGATCTCGGTCTCGATGCCGCGGACCGCGAGGGCGCGGGCGACCTGGAGACCGAGCAGGCCGCCCCCGACGATCACCGCGCTGCGCGGGTGGTCGTGGAGAGTGTCCAGCAGCCGCGCGCAGTCGTCGAGGCTGCGGAACGCCTGCACCCGCGGGTCCAGCGAGCCGTCCATCCGCACCACGCCGCGGATCGGCGGCAGGGTCGGGATGGCCCCGGTGGCCAGCACGACGGCGTCGTAGGGAACCGTCGTCCGGTCGGCGAGCTCGACCTCGTGGCGGTCACGGTGGATGTCCACGACGAGGCTGTTCAGGCGGAGGTCGACTCCCCTGTCGGCGTACCACTGCTTCTCGCGCAGCGCGAGCGCCCCGGGACGGTGGGTGCCCTCGAGCACAGCGGAGAGAAGGATCCGGTTGTACGGAGCGTGCTGCTCCTCCGCGAGCACGGTCGTCTGCGGGCCCAGGCCGCGCGTGACCAGTCCCTCGACCAGCCGCGCCGCGGCCATGCCGCCACCGATGACGACGATCCGCTTCTCGCTCACGGGCTCACTCATGGGCTCGCTCATGCCGTCACCGCCGCGGCGCAGACCTTGAACTCCGGCATCCGGCTCGAGGGGTCGAGGGCGTCGTTGGTGAGCTTGTTGGCGCCGACCCAGTGGAACGGTACGAAGACCGTGTCCGGGCGGATCGTGGTCACGACCCTCGCGGGCGCCTTCATCTCGCCGCGCGGAGTGCGTACGAGGACCGGGTCGCCGTCGTGGGCGCCGACCCGGTCGGCCAGCAGCGGGTGGAGCTCGACGAAGGCGCCCTCGTCGGGAAGGTCCTTGATCCGCCGGGTCTGGGCACCGGACTGGTACTGCGCGAGCACCCGACCGGTGGTCAGGTGGAGCGGGTAGTCGGCGCTCGGCTGCTCGGCCGGGCCACGGTGGGCGACGTCGATGAACCGGGCACGACCGTCGGCGTGAAAGAAGGAGTCGGCGAAGAGGCGCGGGGTGCCCTCGCTCTTCTCCGGGCACGGCCAGAAGACGCCGTCCTCCTCGCGGATGCGGTCGTAGGTGATGCCGCTGTAGTCGGCCTTGCCGCCCTTCGAGGCCGCGCGGAGCTCGGTGAAGATCTCCTCGGGATCGGTCGACCAGGTCGAGGCGGCACCGAGGCGGGTGGCGAGGCCGGTGATGATGTCGAGGTCGTTCTTGACCCCGTCGGGGGCGCTGATCGCCTGGTTGCGCAGGATCACCCGGCCCTCGAGGTTGGTCATGGTGCCGGTCTCCTCGGCCCACTGGGTCACCGGCAGGACCACGTCCGCCAGCGCGGCGGTCTCGCTCATCACCATGTCGGCGACGACCAGCAGGTCCAGGTCTGCCAGTCGCGACGTGATGCGGGTGGCGTTGGGGGCGGAGACGACGATGTTGGAGCCGAAGACGAGCAGGCTCTTGGGGCCCTCGGGGGTGCCGAGCGCGTCGAGGAGCTCGTAGGCGGAGCGGCCCTTGCCGGGGATGGTCTCGGGGTCGACGCCCCAGACCGCGGCGACGTGCGCCCGGGCGGCGGGGTCGTCGATCATCCGGTAGCCGGGAAGCTGGTCGGCCTTCTGGCCGTGCTCGCGGCCACCCTGGCCGTTGCCCTGTCCGGTCAGGCAGCCGTAGCCGGCGTACGCCTTTCCGGGCATGCCGAGCGCGAGTGCCACGTTGAGCCAGGCCAGAACGGTGGCGGTGCCCTGGGCGTGCTGCTCGGCGCCGCGCGCGGTCAGGACCATCACCTTCCCGGCGCCGGCAAGCAGGTCGGCGAGCTCGCGCAGCTGCGCGGCCTCGACCCCACTGACCCGCTCGACCATCTCCGGCCACCAGGCGGCCACGGAGCGGCGTACGTCCTCGAAGCCCGTGGTCCGCTCGGCGATGTAGTCCTCGTCCACCGCGCCGACGGCGTCGAGGAGGTGCAGGACGCCGAGCGCGAGGGGCAGGTCGGTGCCGGGGACCGGCTGGAGGAAGAGGTCGGCGCGCTCACCGGTCGGGGTCAGCCGCGGGTCGATGACGACGACCTTGCCGCCGTTCTCGCGGAGCCGGTCGAGGTGGCGGGCCGCCGGCGGCATCGTCTCGGCGAGGTTGGAGCCGACGAGCACACAGACGTCGGTCTTCTCGATGTCGGCCAGCGGGAACGGCAGGCCGCGGTCGACACCGAAGGCCTGGTTGCCGGCCGAGGCCGCCGAGGACATGCACCAGCGGCCGTTGTAGTCGATCTGGGAGGTGCCGAGGGCGACCCGGGCGAACTTCCCGAGCTGGTACGCCTTCTCGTTGGTCAGCCCGCCGCCACCGAAGACGGCGTTGGCGTCGGCGCCGTGGGTCTTCCGCAGGTCGGCGAGCTTCGAGGCGACCAGGTCGAGGGCCTCGTCCCAGGTCGCCGCGCTCCACTCCCCCGTCGCCCGGTCGCGCACCATCGGCGTGGTGAGCCGCTCACGGCTCCCGCGCAGCCCCGCCGCCGTCCACCCCTTGCGGCACAGTGCACCCTCGTTCACCGGGAACGATCTCTCACTGACCTCCAGACGGGGCCCCTTGCGTGAAAGGGTCATCCCGCACTGCAAGCTGCAGTAAGGACAGTGGGTGTCGGTCACGCGTACTCACACCGTTTCGGGTCGGGGACTGGCGACCTCTACTCTCCGGTGTCAAGGTTTCGCGCCGATCCGCCCTCCGTACCCCTTCCGTCAACTTCCGCTCACCACCTCACAAACCGCCGAGGCGTCACCCGCGTCGCCCGAGCTGGCATCTCGGTGCCAATTCGACCGACGGAAGTGACGTCTCGGTGTGCAGAAGTGACGTCTCGGCGGTCAGGGGGTACGCCGCCGAAGCGTCGCCGAGCCGAGGGCGAGGCCGGCGACGACGAACCCGGCGACGACAGCCAGATCGGTCCAGACGTCACCGGTCTCGCTGGAGGTGACGAGGTGGGTCATCGCGTCGACGGCGTAGGAGAGCGGGAGGACGTCGGAGATGGCCTCCAGGACCGCCGGCAACGACTCGCGCGGCACGAGCAGGCCGCAGAGCAGGATCTGCGGGACCACGATCGCCGGCATGAACTGCACGGCCTGGAACTCGGTGGTGGCGAAGGCCGAGACGAGCAGCCCGAGCGCGGTGCCGAGTACGGCGTCGACGATCGCGACGACCACGAGCAGAGCGACCGAGCCGCTGATCTCCAGCCCGAGCAGACCCACGCTGACCCCGACAGCGACACCCGACTGGACGGCGGCGAGCAGCCCGAACGCGAACGCATAGCCGAGCAGGAAGTCGCCCTTGCCCAGCGGCATCGCCAGCAGTCGTTCGAGCGTCCCCGAGGAGCGTTCGCGCAGCGTGGTCACCGAGGTGACCAGGAACATCACGATGAACGGGAAGATCGCCAGCAACGCCGGACCGATCCGGTCGAAGATGGGCGCGGGCGAGTCCTCGTACATCCACCACAGCAGGGTCATCAGCAGGGTCGGGAGGATCACCAGCATCACCAGGGTGCGGTGATCGCGCCGGATCTGGGCGAGGACCCGCCCGGTCACCGCCAGGGTTCGTCGAAGGCTCATCGTGCCGCTCCCTTCACGAGGGTCAAGAAGGCGTGCTCGATGTCGTCGGCGCTCGCCTTCTGCTTGATCTCGGCAGGGCTGCCGTCGGCGAGGAAGGCACCGTCGCGCATCAGCAGCAGCCGGTCGCAGCGATCGGCCTCGTCCATCACGTGGCTGGAGACGATGACCGCCGCACCTGCGGCGGCCAGGTCCCGGAAGGTGCCCCACAGCTGCTCGCGGAGCACCGGGTCGAGCCCGACGGTCGGCTCGTCGAGCACCAGCAGGTCCGGCGATCCGAGCAGTGCGGCGGCGAGCCCGACCCGCGAGCGCTGACCACCGGAGAGATCGCGTACGACCTGGTCCTTGTGGTCGACGAGGTCGACCGTCTCGATGGCTTCGGAGACCGACGACATCGGCGCACCGAGCACCCGGGTGAAGAACCTCAGGTTCTCCGTGACCGTCAGGTCCTCGTAGACGCTGGACGCCTGCGTGACGTACCCGATCCGCGGGCGCAGCGCGGCCGATCCGGCCGGACGGCCGAGGACGGTGAGGGTCCCGGTGACCTTCGCCTGCACACCGACCAGGGCCCGCATCAGGGTCGTCTTGCCGCACCCCGACGGCCCGAGCAGCCCGGTGACCTCACCTGACCGGATGGAGAAGTCGAGGCCATGGAGGACCTCACGCTTCCCGCGCACGACTCGGAGACCGGATGCCTCCACCACGTTATTCATCACATGATGAAATGTGGCACGAGCACGGCCCCCGCGCAAGGGGCTACGGCAAAGGCCCGGTCAGATAGCCCTGGACCACCGGCGCGTACGTCGCCACCAGCGTGTCCACCGGAGCCGACGCGAGCGGCTCGATCCGGGCGATGTAGCGCAGCGCGACGAGCCCGACCAGCTGCGAGGCCACCAACGTGATCCGCCGCTCGGGTTCATCGAGCTCGAGTGCCTCGCTGACCGGAGCCAGGATCAGCCGGCCGAAGGCATCCGGCACCAGAGCCTTTCCCTCCGGCTCGAACGCGCTGCGCATCAACGCCATCAGCGGGAGCCGGGACTCCTCGTCGTCCCAGACGCTCAGGAGGAGACGTACGAGCCGCTCCCCCACACCGTCGCGGCCCCCGGCGGCGACCACGGGCACGACATCTCGTGGATCGACCCGCAGCTCCAACGAGGCGACGAAGAGGTCCTCCTTGGTGCCGAAGTAGTGGTGCACCAGCGCGGAGTCGACTCCGGCGGCGGTCGCGATCCCACGGACGGAGGTCGCGGCGTACCCCTGCTGCGCGAAGCGCTGCCGAGCCGCCGTCAGGATCGCCGCCCGTGTGTCCGGCGAACCGGGCCTGCGCCCTCGCCGCGGTGCCGTGGAGCTCATGGGAGCACGCTAACCCGACGACGGCAGCTCGGGGCGAGGCTCTGTTCGGCGCAACCAGGCCGCGGGACGGCCGACGAGCCATTCGAGCGGACCCGGGCGACCCCACGCGGTGACGAGCGCGCCGATCGTCATCACGACGAGCACGTGGAAGACGTACGTGTCGGGCGTCTCCGGCGGCCAGACGGCACCGGTCTTCATCACCACGTGCAGCGTGTAGAGGGTGAGGGTCATCGTGCCGGCGCCGAACAGCACCGCCATCCCGGCGCGCCACCGGTCCGGCAGCCGCAGCGCGATCATCTGGCAGGCGCCGATGACGAACATCGAGGTGCCGATCGTCTGCGCCAGGTCGAACGGCGTGGACGAGTGCGGCGCGACGACCAGCAGCCACTGCCAGCCACCGTCGACCGGCGTCTGCCCGTAGAGGCCGTGGCTCATCGCGGTCAGCGCCCCGTCGATGTCCAGCTCCGGATAGGTACGCAGCAGCACCTCGGCCACCGACGGCAGCCGGGTCAGCCGCCCCGACAGCCAGGTGGCCGAGACCGAGATGATGATGCCGCCGGTCCAGATCATGTCGACCACGAGCCGGTTGCGCAGGTCGAGGCGGCCGATGGCCATCCCGATCAGCACGTAGGCCAGCCACGGGACGGCCGGGTAGTAGCCGGTGAAGAGCAGCTCGGCGAGCAGCCGGCCCGGCTCCAGCAGCTGGCTCGGATCCGGGCTGGAGAACTGCCGCGGCGGCAGCATCGGCCGGATGACCTGCGACAACAGCGGACCGACGACGATCCAGAGCACACCGAGCAGCCACAGCCACCGTGCCCGCAGCCCGAGGAACGGGATGGCGAGCAGGAACAGCACCCCGTAGTAGGTCAGGATGATCGCGATGTTGGTGCCGAGCGACCCGAGCACCAGCCCGAGCGCGGCGATCAGCACGGCCCGCGCGACCAGCCCCAGCGACCGGGACGCGAGCACCTGACCCCGCACCGGCTCCTGACGTCCGGTCATCAGCGCCAGGCTGACCCCGGCGAGCACCGCGAAGAGCGCCGCGGACCGGCCACCGGCGACGGCCTGGATCCTGGTCAGCTCCCCGGAGGCATCGACCGGGTCGAGCACGTGCGTCGCCATCATCCCCAGCAACGCCAGGCACCGCGCCACGTCGACACCGACGAGACGCGTCGAGAGTCGATCGGAGAGCCGATCCGTCAGCACTGACATCGCCCCCAGAGTAGAGATATCTCACGTACGCCGCGGCTTCACCCACCCACAACACCTGCTTTACCGTGAGAACGATGTCCGTCGATGCCTCCCTGACCCGCCCATGGGTCGGGCACGATGCCGGCAGCAGCGGCTACCGCCGGATCCTGATCGGCCTCTTCGCCGCCGGGATCGCGACCTTCGGGCAGATGTACTCCACCCAGGGCATCCTCCCCACCGTCGCGCACGCGCTCGAGGTCAACGAGGCCTCGGCGGCGCTCACCGTCTCCACCGCGACCCTCGGCCTCGCGGTCAGCGTGCTCGGCTGGTCGTGGGTCGCCGACCGCATCGGCCGGGCACCGGCGATGAAGATCGCGCTCTCGATCTCGCTCGTCCTCGGCCTGCTCACCCCGCTCGCGCCCGGCTTCACCACGCTCCTCGTCCTGCGCAGCCTCGAGGGTCTCGCGCTCGGCGGCGTACCCGCCCTCGCGGTCGCCTATCTGGCCGAGGAGATCCACGTACGCCACGTCAGCCTCGCCGCGGCCATCTACATCTCAGGCACCACCGTCGGCGGCCTCCTCGGCCGGGTCATCACCGGGCCGTTCGCCGACCTCGGCGGCTGGCGCCTGGGCGTCACCGCCGGCGGCGTCCTCTCGGCGATCGCCGCGATCATCGCGATCACCCTGATCCCACGCGCCCAGGGCTGGGTCCGCCCGGTCGGCAGGCCGACCACGTCCGTACGCGAAGGGGTGCTCGCCAACCTCCGCGACCCGGGCATGCTCGTCCTCTATGGGCAGGCAGCGCTGCTGATGGGCGGGTTCGTGGCGACGTACAACTATCTGGGTTTCCGTCTCGAGCGCGAGCCCTTCGGGCTGCCGGTGGCGATCTCGAGCCAGATCTTCTTCGCCTATCTCGGCGGCACCGTCTCCTCGTCGGTCGCGGGCCGCCTGGCCGCCACCCACGGGCGGCGAAAGGTCATGCTGACCTGCGTCGTCATCACGATCGTCGGCGTCGTGATGACCTTCCCCGACAACCTCGCGATGGTCCTGACCGGCCTGTTCGTCCTCACCACCGGCTTCTTCGGCGCCCACGGCGTCGCTTCGGGCTGGGTCGGCGCCCGCGCGCGGGTCGGAAAGGCCCAGGCCAGCGCCCTCTACAACCTCTTCTACTACGGCGGCTCGAGCCTCTTCGGCTGGCTGCTCGGCTATGCGTACGTCGTCGGCTGGTGGGGCGTCGCCACCGCCGTCCTCCTCCTCGCCCTGACCTCGCTCACCTGGTCCTGGTTCGCCGCCCACGACTGACGGGTGGCTCGACCGGCGAGGTCAGACCTGGAAGTGCTTGCGCGCGAACTCGAGCGACTCGCGGAGGGCGGCGACACGCTCGGCGCGGGAGTGGGCGCGTCGGGTGCTGATCTCGAGGACGATCTCGCCGTCGAACCCCGTGGCAGCCAGATGGTGCAGGAAGCGGTCGGCGCCCATGTGGCCCCGCCCGGGCACGAGATGCTCGTCCTTCGCCGAGCCGGTGCCGTCGGTGAGGTGGATGTGCCGCAGCCGCGACCCGAGCCGCTTCGCCATCTCGATCACGTCGTCGCCGGCGATCGCGGCGTGGGAGAGATCGATGGTGGTGTTGGCGTAGTCCTCGGTCGAGGGGTCCCAGTGGGGCAGGTACATCTGCGTGGCGCGCTTGGCCGCCCGCCACGGGTACATGTTCTCCACCGCGAACCGCAGCCCGGTCGAGCGCTCCAACGTGGCGATCCCGTCCACGAACCCGGCCGCGTACTCGCGCTGCCAGCGGAACGGCGGATGTACGACCACCACTCCCGCACCGACCTCGACGGCCATCTCGGCCGACCGCTCGAGCTTGCCCCAGGGCTCGAAGCCCCAGACCTGCTGGGTGAACAGCAGGGTCGGCGCGTGGATCGCGACGATGGGTAGGCCGTGGTGCTCGGCGAGCTGCTTGACCGCATGGGTCTGCTGGGAGAGCGCGTCGATGCCGACCATCACTTCGACCCCGTCGTATCCCACCTCGGCCGCATAGGCGAAGCCGCGGGCGGTCGACTCGGGGTAGGTCGAGGACGTCGACAACGAGATCATCGCGGGCCTCCTAGTCGGACCTTCCAGAATCGGAACTTCCGATGAAGGACAGGTGGTCGAGACGGTCGAGGATCAGACCCTCCCGGAGAGCCCACGGACAGATCTCGAAGGCGGGCACGTCGAAGATGTCGAGGCACGCCTCGGCGACCAGCGCGCCAGGCACGATCTGGTGGGCCCGCGACGGGCTGACCCCGGGCAGCTCGGAGAGCTCCTCGAGCGACATCTCCAACAGCTTCGGGATCCAGTCGCGCAGCTCGGCCAGCCGCAGCTCGCGGCGCACGCGCAGCCCCTCACCGCTCGGCGCGGCACCGCAGATGCGTGCCAGCGAGCGGAACGTCTTCGAGGTCGCCACCGCCATGTCCGGGTGGCCGTCGCGCAGTATCTTGCCCGCGTCGTCGGCGATCGAGGCGCGGATCGACCGGCGCAGCTCCCGCAGCTCCTCCTCCGTCGGGCGGTCACCGAAGTAGCTGCGCGCGAGCCGGCCGGCACCCAGCGGCAGCGACCAGGCGACGTTCGGCTGCTCGTCCAGTCCAGCCGCGATCTCCAGCGAACCGCCGCCGATGTCGAAGACGGCGAGCCGGCCGGCCGACCAGCCGAACCAGCGGCGTACAGCCAGGAAGGTCAGCCGCGCCTCGTCGTCGCCGGGAAGGACCTCGATCTCGACCCCGGTCTCGGCATGTACGCGGTCGAGCACCTGCTGCGAGTTGCCCGCATCGCGCACCGCCGAGGTCGCGAACGCCAGCATCTCCGAGACGCCCTTCTCCTCCCCCACCGCCACCGACTCACGGGTGAAGGCGGTCAGCGCCTCGATCCCGTCCTCGGTCACATCACCGGCCTCGTCGAGGTGCTCGGCCAGCCGCAACGGCTGCTTGAACGAGTACGCCGGTGACGGGGCCGCCCCGCCGTGGGCGTCGACCACGAGCAGGTGTCCCGTGTTCGATCCGATGTCGAGTACGCCCAGACGCATGGGTCTACGCTACTTCGCCGCGCCCACGCGGTGTTCCAAAGGTTGCCCTCCGACCGAAATCAGCGGTCGGCGGTGGCCACCGCGCGCTCGGGGCTGGGAGCCGCAGCGGGCACAGCCTGCTCCCCGATCCGGGCGTTGACCAGCCCGGCGAGGACGACCACGAGCGCGGCGGCGGCAGGCAGGGCCAGGGCCGCCTCGGTGCCCCAGCGTTCGGCGACGCCGCCGGTGACGGCGGAGGCGAGGGACTGTCCGAGGATCACCGCGGAGCCGAGCATGGTCATCACGGTGGCCGACCGGCCGACCGGGCTGCGGCGGGCACCGAGGCCGTACTGGGTGACCAGCGTCGGCCCGATCCCGAGACCGATGACGAGCAGAGCGACGACCATCCCGGTCACCGACGACACCCCCGGCAGCGCGAGGGCGCCGGCGAGCATCAGCCCGCCGAAGACCAGCCAGCGCGCGGCCGAGGTGAAGCCGACCGGGAAGACGGCGACACCCAGCGCCAGCGCGGCCGAGCCGACGCCCATCGCGGCGTAGACCAGGCCGGCCTCCTCGGGGCGCCCATGGTCGGCCATGAACGCGGTCAGCGAGGTGAGCATCGATCCGAAGAAGAGCCCGACGCCGAGGATGCCGACCACGATGACAACCACGCGCGGACGGGCGAGCTCACGCACGGAGCCGGCAGCCGGCGTACGGCCGGACGAGGCCTGTGCGGTCGCGGCGCTCGGGTGGAGGGCGAAGGCGGAGACGAAGATCAGGGTGAGCACCGCGGCGGCGACGACCGGCGCCCACGGGTCGATCGTGACGGCGAGGACGCCCGCGACGACGGGGCCGACGATGAAGACGATCTCGTCGGCCGCCGACTCGTAGGCCATGGTCGAGTTGATCACCCGCACGCGACGTCCCGGGACGATGCATGCGGAGATGATCGCCATCAGCCGCGACCGCGACAACGGTGCGATCTGCGGGGCGGTCGCACCTACCAGGAACGCCACCGCCAGCACGGCCGCGTCGGGCAGCGGGCTGTAGACGACCCAGGCCATCGCGGCCAGCATCGCGCTGCTCGCGGCGCCGACCACCAGCAGCACGCGCCGCTGACCGAACCGGTCGAC
This sequence comes from Nocardioides sp. NBC_00850, assembly GCF_045207335.1. Taxonomy (NCBI): domain Bacteria; kingdom Bacillati; phylum Actinomycetota; class Actinomycetes; order Propionibacteriales; family Nocardioidaceae; genus Nocardioides; species Nocardioides sp. NBC_00850. Next base: position 1,279,553 of record NZ_CP108845.1, on the reverse strand, counting down.
CGCGGCGCCGAGGAGCGGACCGCACGACGCGGCTCCGATCCCCACCATCGCAGAGTTCAGACCACCGAGCGCCAGCGAGTCGCGGCCGGCGACGACCAACGTCAGCACACCGACGACCATCATCGCGTACGGCATCCGCGCGACCAGCGCGAGTGGGAAGTACGTCCCTCCGACGGCGCGCACCAGACTCTGCTCGCCCTGCACTGACATCTCTTTCGAACCTCCCGCTGCGAACCGCGGCTCTGTGCCGCCTTGGTCCGCCGGCGGGGCCAGCGCGAGGTGATACACACAATGGATACGGAGCAGTCGCTCCGTCCCTACAAGAATACGCCGCCCACCCCGGCCACCCGGAATCGCCGAGGTGGGCTCCGGTCAGGGCTCGAGATCGACCATCCCGTTGCCGCTGAGGATGTCGAGCGGCACCGACACCTGGTCGTGAGCGATAACCCACGTGCCGCCGATCTTGCGCAGCCCGTAGGTGACCCGGACCCACATACCGTCGTTGGCGATCCCGTTCTTCATCGTCCCGCTGAGCCGGCCGAAGGCGTACCCGAACGCCACGTCGTCGCCGACGCTGAGCGTCAGGTCCCGCAGCTCGTAGTCCACGGTCTCGAAGACCTGGAACACCCGCTCCCAGTTCGCGAGCTTCGCCTCGATCCCGACGTGCTGGAGCGGCGGTTCGACGTCGAAGGAGACGACATCGGGGGCGTACGGCTCTCGTAGGGTGTCGAGGTCCTTGGCTCGAAGCCCGTCGATGACCTTCTCGATCTGGCCGCGAATCGCGGCCTCCTCGTGCGCACTCAAGACCGACCTGCCTCGGCCCCGACCAGGCTGCCCTCGCGCAGCGGCGCGAGCGCGGTGCTCCACGAGACGACCTGATCCAGCATGCTGGCCAGCGCGGCCGCGTGACGGTCCGCCGGCACGAAGGTGGCGTGGTTCTCGAAGTCGGTGAAGAGCGAGAGCTCCACCGGCCGGCTCACGTCGGCCATCCCCAACGCGCCGCAGACCGTACGCAGCTGGGCGACCGCCCGAGCGCCTCCGCTGACTCCGTACGAGACGAATCCGACCGCCTTGTTCGTCCACTCCGCACAGGCGTGGTCGATGGCGTTCTTCAAGACCCCGGGCATACCGCCGTTGTACTCCGGCGTCACGATCACGAACCCGTCGAACGGGGCGATCCGCGCGGCCCAGTCGCGGGTGTGCTGGTTGGCCGACGGGCCGAACATCGGTGGCACGGGCTCGTCCAGGTGCGGGAGCGGGTGGTCGACCAGGTCCACCAGCTCGAAGGTCGCGTCGTCGCGATGCGACGCCAGGTCGTGGACCCACCGGGCGACCTGTGGGCCGTTGCGGTTGGGGCGGGTGCTGCCGAGGATGATGCCGATGCTGATCACGTCCGGACTCCTTGTGTTTCGTGGTGGGTGTGCTGCTCCTCCGACGAAGGAGACGTCCGGAATGTCAGGCGGTCTCACAGATCGGGTCGCTGTTTCGTCGGATCGGTTGTAGACCTGCAGACGAAGGAGCCGCCATGACCGACCCACACCTCGCCGAGGTGATCAGCGAGCGCCGCCAGCTGATCAATCTCGCCTACCGCCTGCTCGGCTCGCTCGCCGAGGCCGAGGACGTGGCACAGGAGACCTACACCCGCTGGTACGCCCTGTCCGAGCAGCAACGGGAGGCGATCGCCTCTCCCGGCGCCTGGATGACGACGGTCGCCAGCCGGATCTGTCTGGATCTGCTCGGCTCCGCACGGGCCAGGCGGGAGCACTATGTCGGCGACTGGATCCCGGAGCCGGTGCCCGGCGGCTGGCTCGACGGCACCGGATCTGCCCCGGCCGACCCCGCCGACCGGGTCACCCTCGACGAGTCGATCAGCATGGCCTTCCTGGTGGTGCTGGACTCGATGACCCCCGCCGAGCGGGTCTCCTTCGTCCTGCACGACATCTTCCGCTACACCTTCGCCGAGATCGCCGACGTCGTCGGCCGCACCCCAGCGGCCTGCCGCCAGCTCGCCTCCAGCGCCCGCCGCCGCATCGACACGTCCCGGGACCCGTCGATCGCCGAGCGCGCCGACCTCGTCCGGGGCTTCAAGCAGGCCTGGGAGTCCCGCGACATCGAGGCCCTCGTCGGGCTCCTCGACCCCCAAGCGATCGCCACCGCCGACGGCGGCGGCCTGGCCCTGGCCTTCCTCGAACCGATCAGCGGCGCCGAGGATATCGCCGGTGCCTGGATGGAGATCGCCGCCCGCGGCCCGGCGGTGACCCTACGCGAATGCTCGGTCAACGGCCAGCCCGGCCTGGTCGGAGAGCTGGACGGCGCCATCGTCTCCGTCTACGCCTTCGACGTCGCCGACGGCCGCATCAGCCGCATCTGGGCCGTACGCAACCCCGAGAAGCTGCGTCCGTGGAGCGCTCGGTGAACCGTCGGACGTCGATCGACCGCGTAGGCTTGGCAGGTGCCTGAGGTACCCCTGGATTTCCCGCGTGCGTGGGTGGAGTTCGTGAACCCCGACGACCCGGACGAGCGGATGCGCTGCGACCTGACCTGGTTGACGTCGGCGTACTCCTGCATCTTCGGCAACGGCTGCCCGGGGATGTTCAAGAGCTCGCCGGACGTGGGGTGCTGCACGCTGGGCGCGCACTTCGCCGACGAGGAGGACGAGGCCCGGACGGCGGGGTTCGTACAGAAGCTGACCCCTGAGCTGTGGGAGCAGCACCCGGGGCGCGAGGTGGCGACCGACGACTGGGTCGAGCTCGATGACGAAGGTGAGCGGAAGACCCGCGTAACGGAGTTTCGCGGCCAGGAGTCGTGCGTCCTGGCCAACCGGCCGGACTTCGCCGGCGGATCGGGGTGCGCGCTCCACATCCTGGCCGCGGCCGAGGGTCGGGAGCACTTCGAGACGAAGCCGGACGTGTGCTGGCAGCTGCCGATCCGGCGTACGTTCCGCGACGTCGAGCTGACCGACGGGACCACCTACACCGAGGTGACGATCACCGAGTACGACCGGCGCGGCTGGGGTCCGGGCGGCCACGACCTCGACTGGTACTGCTCCGGCAACACCGAGGCACACGTCGCCGTCGAGCCCGTCTACCTCACCAACCAGGCCGAGCTGACCGAGCTGATGGGCAAGGCGGCGTACGCCGAGCTCGTCCGTCACTGCGAGGCGCACGTCCGGTCGAGGTCCGCGCTGGCGCTCCATCCCGCCAGCCCGCGCTGACCGGCACTGAACCCCCGGGTGTATCTCGACATCAAGAGATAGTGACCCTGGATTGGTCTCTCTCTCAGCGAGAGTTCAGAATCGTTACATGCGCCTGGACCATGTTTCGTACGCTGCAGGACCCGATGGCTTGGTACAGACCGCCAAGCAGCTCGGTGAGCTGCTCGGCCAGGAGTTCGTCGACGGCGGCGTCCACCCCCGCTTCGGCACCCGCAACTACATCCTCCCGATGCGCGGCGGCCTGTACCTCGAGGTCGTCGAGGCACTCGAGCACCCGGCCAGCGACAAGGCCCCGTTCGGGCAGGCCGTCAAGGCCCGCTCCGCCCTCGGTGGCGGCTGGATCGGCTTCGTGATCGGCGTCGACGACATGACCCCGATCGAGGAGCGGCTCGGCCGCAAGGCGGTCCCCGGCAACCGTCACCTGCCCGACGGCCGCGAGCTCCACTGGCAGCAGATCGGCATCAACGGCCTGATCGCCGACCCGCAGCTGCCGTACTTCATCAAGTGGGAGACCCCCGACCTCCACCCCGGCAACGCCGGTTCCGACATCACCCTCACGTGCCTGGAGATCTCCGGCGACCCCGAGCGGGTCAAGGACTATCTCGGCGACGAGCTGAAGGAACGCGTCGATCCCTGGACCGGCAAGCCCGCCGAGAACGTCCACATCGACTGGGTCGCCGAGCACGGCACCCCCGGTCTCCTGGCCGCACAGTTCGTCACGCCCCGCGGCGAGGTCCGGATCTGACGAGGCTCGACCTGCCGGGGGCGACGGGAGCGATCCCGAGCCCGAACATCTGGAACCACACCGCGACGTACGAGATCGAGAACCGTGCGCTCGACCCGCACGGACGGCTCTGGGCCGCCATGGCCGAGACCGGACCCTGGGCCGGGCGCGACGTCCTCGACCTGGGCTGCGGGACCGGGTTCTACCTGCCCAAGTTCGCCGAGACCGCCCGCACCGTCACCGGCATCGAGCCCCATGCGGATCTCGTGACCTTGGCCCGGCGGCGTACGAAACGACTCCCGAACGTCACCGTCCACAACGGGATCGCGCAACGGCTGCCACTTCCTCCGGCATCCGTCGACGTCATGCACGCCCGCTGGGCCTACTTCTTCGGCCCGGGCTCGGAGCCGGGGCTCGGCGAGCTCGACCGGGTGATGCGCCGCGGCGGCGTGGCGATGGTGATCGACAACGACGGCTCCCGGTCGAGCTTCGGTGAGTGGTTCCGTCGTGGCTACCCGAAGGTTGCGCCGCCCGAGGAGCAGGAGCGGTTCTGGTCCATGCATGGCTGGACGCGCCTCCCCGTCGACATGGACTGGTCCTTCGGCTCACGCGCCGACCTGGAGGCGGTCGTACGCATCGAGTTCGACGCCGCCACCGCGGCCGCGATCCTGGACGAACACCAGGGGACGTATGTCGACTACGCGGTGAACCTCTGGTGGAAGCGCTTCTGATCAGCAGAGCTAGAGGCGGGTCGCGGTCTGCACCAGCGTGGCCAGGGCGAGGGAACGGCTGTGCTGCGGCCAGGCGATGACCGTGGTGACCTCGGGGGCGTCCAGGACCGGGATGGTGGCGACGCCGTGATACTGCTCGGCGCGCGCGGACTCCGGAAGGAGCGCGTACGCCCGGCCGAGCCCGATCAGCTGATAGAGCTGCGCCGAGTCGCGGATCTCCGGTCCGGGACCGTCGCGGAAGGCACCGCCGGCCGACGGCCAGCGCATCGGCGGGAGACCGGGGATGTCGTCGAGGTCGGCCACCCTCAGCTCTGACCGGGTGGACCACGGGTGGCTGGAGGGCACGACCGCGACCTGGCCCTCGGTGAGCAGGGCCTCCGAGTCGAGCCCGTCGACGGAGTCGAACGGAAGGTGCAGCAGCGCAACGTCGGCCCGGCCGTCGCGCAGCCTAGGCCCCTGCTCCCCGATGCCGCACAGGTCGACCTCGATCCTCACCGACCCCGGCTCCGCGGCGTAGGCGTCGAGCAGCTTGGTCAGGAGCTCCGTCGAGGCCCCGGCCTTGGCGACCAGGACCAGGGCCGGCTCGGCGCCGTCGCCGGTCGCGCGGCGGGTGCGGCGCTCGGCGGCTTCGATCGCGTCGAGAGCGGCACGGGCCTCGGCGAGGAGGACCCGGCCGGCGTCGGTCAGCGAGACACCCCGGCTGTTGCGCTCGAGCAGCGCGCCACCCAGCCGCCGCTCGAGCCGGCTGATCGCACGCGACAACGGCGGCTGGGCGATCCCGAGGCGAACGGCCGCGCGGCTGAAGTGAAGCTCCTCGGCGACCGCGACGAAGTAGCGAAGCTCCCGGGTCTCCATGGACTCAACCCTACTCCGACCTGGGAACATACCTGAGCGGTATAGGTGGCGACCGAGGTGATATTGGAGTGTTTCCCGGCCCCTGACCAGGCTGGATGACATGAGCGAGAACACGATCGCGCTGGTCACCGGCGCAAACAAGGGAATCGGCTACGAGATCGCCGCGGGCCTCGGTGCGCGCGGCTGGAAGGTCGGTGTCGGCGCCCGCGACGACGCCCGCCGGGAGACCGCGGTGGAGAAGCTGCGCGCGAACGGGGTCGACGCCTTCGGGGTGCCGCTGGACGTGACTGACGACGCCAGCGTCGCCGCCGCGACCCAGCTCCTGGAGGAGCAGGGCGGACTGGACGTACTCGTCAACAACGCCGGCGTCACCGGCGGCATGCCGCAGAACCCGACCGAGGTCTCGATCGACCAGATGCGAGTCGCGGTCGAGACCAACGTCTTCGGCGTCGTCCGGGTCACCAACGCGATGCTGCCGCTGCTGCGACGCTCCGCCGCACCGCGGATCGTCAACATGTCCAGCAGCGTGGGCTCCCTCGCCCGGCAGACCGCAACGGACGACCCGCTGGCCGTGGGGCCGATCTCGGTGGCGTACAGCCCGACGAAGACCTACCTCAACGCCGTCACGATCCAGTTCGCCAAGGAGCTGCGCGACACGAACATCCTGATCAACCTTGGCTGCCCCGGATACGTGGCCACCGACCTGAACGGCTTCAGTGGCGTACGCACGCCCGAGGAGGGCGCCCGGATCGCGATCAGTCTGGCGAGCTTGCCCGACGACGGGCCGACCGGCGGTTACTTCGAGGACGCCGGCGTCATTCCCTGGTGATTACATTCACCCGAAATCCAAGTACACGACGCGGAATGCCGTCACTCTAGGGAGCGACTCGGGTCCTCTCGGACCTCTCGGCAAGATAGGAGCTCCACAGATGCGCCTCATTCCACGCCGCCTCGGCACGGTCATCGGTTCTCTCCTCGTCACGTTGGCGACCAGCCTGGTCGCCATCACCTCCACGGCTGCCCCCGCCCACGCCGATGCCTGCTACACCTGGAGCGGCACCCTGCAGCAGGGGTCCTCGGGCAGCGCGGTCACCCAGCTGCAGATCCGGGTCGCCGGATGGGCAGCCTCCGGCACGGTCTTCTCGATCGATGGGTCCTACGGCCCGGCGACGACGACCGCGGTCCGCAACTTCCAGGCCGCCTACGGGCTCTCCGCCGACGGCGTCGCCGGGTCCAACACGTTCAACAAGATCTACGCGCTCCAGGACGACGACTGCACCCCGGTCCACTTCGCCTGGAGCGAGGTCGACGACGTCTGCTACGGAGGCTGGCCGACGCCGATCTCCGGAGTGACGGTCGCGCAGGTCAAGGCCAACCTGATGCAGGCGATGTGGCGCGCCGAGGCGATCCGGCACCGGCTCGGCGACAACCCGCTGCGGGTGACCTCGGCCTACCGCTCGAAGGCGTGCAACGACGCCGTCGGCGGCGCCTCCAACAGCAACCACCTCTACGGCCGGGCCATGGATCTGGTGCCCGGCAGCAGCGCGACGACCATGTGCGGCATTGCGCGAGCCTCACGCCAGTCGTTCCCGCAGGTGCTCGGGCCGGGCTACCCCGACCACAGCGACCACATCCACCTCGGCATCCAGTCGAGCGTCTTCCACAGCGCCTCGCAGTGCTTCTGACCCTCTCAGGGTGACTCGGTGAGCTGGTCGGGATCGGCATCGGTCCCGACCAGCTCGCGGAGCTTGTCGTTGACATCCCAGATCCCGACGTTCATCCCGGCGGTGACCGTCGTACCGCGCCGCCAGTAGGCGATGAACTCGTCACCGTCGGTGTCGCCGCGGAGCAGCACCTCGTCCTCGGGCGCGGAGCGGCCGACGTACTCCATCGAGAACTCGAACTGGTCGGTGAAGAAGTAGGGCTGCCAGTCGTAGGCGCCGCCCTTGCCCAGCATCGACCGGGCCGCCAGCCGGCCCTGCCGGATCGCGTTGTCCCAGTGCTCGACCCGCAATGGGCCGTGCACGGTGTGCTTCGCGAGCGCGGCATCGCCTGCGGCGAAGACCCTCGGATCAGACGTACGCAGCCCCTCGTCGACCACGATGCCGTCGCCGACCTCGAGGCCGGCGTCGGCGGCCAGCGCCGTGGCCGGTGCCGCACCGACGGCGACGAGGACGATGTCGGCGGGGATCGTGCCCGCGCTGGTGCGTACGGCTCCCGGCTCGATCGCCTCGACGGTCGTCCCGGTGTGGATCTCGACGCCGTGGCGGGTGTGGAGGTCGGCGACATGCTCGGCGAGCACCGGGCCGAGGACGTTGAGGAGCGGCTGCGCGGCCGCCTCGAGCACGACCGCCTTCCCTCCGAGCGCGGTCACCGACGCCGCGACCTCGAGCCCGATCCAGCCGCCGCCGACCGTGACGACCCGGGTGCCGGGCTTGATCGCGGCCTTGAGGCGGCGGGCGTCCTCGACGGTGCGGAGGGTCGTCGCGTGCTCGATGCCGGGGATCGGCGGCGTCTTCGGCTCGGCGCCGGTGGCCAGGAGCAGAGTGCCGAACGGCAGCTCGTCGCCGCTGTCGAGCGTGACGGTCCCGTTGTCCAGATTGACGGCGGTCGCGGTGGTGCCGGTGAGGACGGTGACGTCCTTCTCGGCGTACCACGCCTCGTCGTGGGAGAGCTTGAACTCCTTGGCGCCGGCCAGGAAGTCCTTGGAGAGCTGCGGTCGCTCGTAGGGCAGCTCCGGTTCCTTCCCGACCAGGGTCAGACGGCCGGCGTACCCCTCGTCGCGAAGGGTTTCGATGGCGCTGACCGCGGCGAGACCAGCACCGATGACGACGATCTGCTCAGTTCCCATGACGCCATCGTCGCTCGGAAGCCGTGAACTAAGAAGACCCTCGAACGGTCAGGGCGGGTTTCAGCATCACGCCGGGCGCGGCGTAGGACGGGGTGGCGAGCAGTTCCTCGAGCGCCTTGACCAGCTCGCGCGCGGCCTCCTCCAGCGGAGGGCGTACGGAGGTGATGCCCGGCGGCACCGTCTGGGCGACCTGGGAGTCGTCGAAGCCGACGACCGCGATGTCCTCACCGAGCCGCAGCCGCCGCTCGAAGAGCGCGTGGAGCACACCCATCGCGAGCGTGTCGGAGGCACAGACGAGCGCGGTGGGCTCGGTCTCGTCGAGGATCGCGTCGGCGGCGGCCTTGCCCGAGCTGATCGAGTCCTCGGTGCGCGAGGCCAGGCCGGTCGTCGAGAGGCCGTGGGTGTGCATCGCGTGGATCCAGCCGCTTCGTCTCTCCTCACCCAGGAGCGAGTCCTTGTGCCAGCCGATCCAGGCGATCTTGGAGTGACCGCGCTCGATCAGGTGCTCGGTGGCGATCTCGGCACCGTAGGCGAGGTCGACGTCGACCCAGGGGTGCTTGGCGTCGGGCTGGGTCCACGGCCGCCCGAAGGAGACGAACCGCGCCCGCCGCGACTGCAGCCAGGTCGTCTGCTGCCCGCCGAGGTGGGTGTCGGTGACGACGAACGCGTCGACCGCGGTCGACCTGAGCAGCTCGTCGTAGCCGTCGAGCGGGTCGGCGGGGTCACCGTAGAAGAGGAGCACGTGGTAGCCGGTCTCGGCCGCGGCCTCGACGAAGGAGTGCACGAACCGGTCCATCATCGCGTTGGCCGTGCCCTCCTGGAGGGCGGGCATCCTGAGTCCGATCAGGTGGCTCGCTCGCGTCCGCAGGCTGCGCGCGGCGCGGTTGGGCTGGTAGCCGAGCTTGTCGATCGCGTCCTGCACCCTGGCCAGCGTGTCGGCACGCAGCAGATCGGGGTTGTTGACCGCGTTCGAGACCGTCTGCCGGGACACGCCAGCCAGCTCCGCGACGTCCGCCAGGGTCGGCGGAGCGGCCGAGATATGACCGCCGGAACGCGGCACCGCCACGCTCTGCCTCCCTTGATGCCGATGTGGAACTCTGGATCGTTCCAAGCCATGGTAACGAAGGCGGGCCCCCCACGATGCCTTCGGCCCCAGAACTGTCGGTGCCGTGCTCTAAGTTGCTGGGCATGGCTACCGCTCGCTCGTCCAAACGCGCCACCTACCGCTGCTCCGAGTGCGGCTGGGAGACCGCGAAGTGGGTCGGCCGCTGCGGCGAGTGCCAGGCGTGGGGGTCGGTCGCCGAGGCGGCGGCCCCGATCGGACGTACGCAGGCGGCTCCGGTCTCCACCGCGGCGGTGCCGATCGGGACCGTGTCGGTGACCGAGTCGGAGCGGCGTACGTCGGGAGTGCCGGAGCTCGACCGGGTCCTCGGCGGCGGGCTGGTGCCGGGAGCCGCGATCCTGCTGGCCGGCGAGCCGGGCGTCGGGAAGTCGACGCTGCTGCTCGAGGTGGCGGCGCAGACGGCGCGCTACGGACGCCGGGCGCTGTACGTGACGGGTGAGGAGTCCGCCTCGCAGGTGCGGCTGCGGGCCGACCGGACCAACGCGATCCAGGACGAGCTCTATCTCGCCGCCGAGACCGATCTCGGCGCCGTGCTGACCCACATCGAGGAGAGCCGGCCCGAGCTGATCGTGGTCGACTCGGTGCAGACCATCGGCGCCTCCGGGGTCGAGGGCGTTCCCGGTGGGGTGACCCAGGTGCGCGAGGTGGCGGCGGCCCTGATCCGGGTGGCCAAGACCCGCAACATCACGACCGTCGTGGTCGGCCACGTGACGAAGGACGGAGCGATCGCCGGGCCGAGGGTGCTGGAGCACCTGGTGGACGTCGTCCTCCACTTCGAGGGCGCGCGCGACTCCCGGTTCCGGATGGTGCGGGCGATGAAGAACCGCTTCGGCCCGGTCGACGAGGTGGGTTGCTTCGATCTGTCCGCGGAGGGCATCGTCGCGGTCACCGACCCGTCGGGTCTCTTCGTGGAGACCCATCACGTCTCGGTCCCCGGCACGTGCGTCACCGTGACGATGGAGGGTCGCCGGCCGCTGCTCGCCGAGATCCAGGCGCTGACCGTGCTGGGCGCGGAGGAGCGGGCGAAGCGTACGACCTCGGGGCTGGACGGCTCTCGGCTCGCGATGATCCTCGCCGTGCTGCAGCGCCACGCGCGGGTCGGTCTCTCCGGTCGCGACGTGTTCGCCTCGACCGTCGGCGGGGCCCGGATCAGTGACCCGGCCGCCGACCTGGCGCTGGCGCTCGCGGTCGCGTCGAGCCATACCGGCACGCCGACGCCGCGTGGGGTGGTCGCGCTCGGCGAGATCGGCCTCGCCGGCGAGCTGCGCCGGGTGCGCGATCTCGACCAGCGGCTCTCGGAAGCGGCACGACTCGGGTTCACCGTGGCCGTCGTTCCAGCCGATCCTGGAACCCCGGTGCCCAACCGTCCCAATGAGCGCGAAGTCGACGGGATGCGTGTCTTTGAGGTGCACAGCATCGGTGCTGCGCTGGAATTCCTCCGCTTGGTGTGATCGGCTTGGTGACTCGTGGCCGAACGTTCTCGGCATTACGGTTGGATCCACGGTTAGAATCACCCCATCCCACTCCGAAAGGAATCTCGTGCCCGCCGACCGCACCGCGGACTCCATCCGACTGCGCGAGACGCTTGCTCTGATCGCGCCCGGGACACCGCTGCGTGACGGGCTCGAGCGCATCCTCCGCGGCCGCACCGGCGCACTGATCGTGCTCGGCTACGACAAGATGGTCGATGGGATATCGACCGGTGGCTTCACGCTCGACGTTCCGTTCACCTCCACCGGCCTGCGTGAGCTCGCCAAGATGGATGGGGCGATCATCGTCGACGACTCGCTGAGCCGCATCGTGCAGGCCGCAGTCCACCTGATGCCCGACCACACCATCCCCTCGACCGAGACCGGCACCCGGCACCGCACCGCCGACCGGGTCGCGAAGCAGACCGGTCACCCGGTGATCTCGGTGTCCCAGTCGATGCAGATCATCGCTGCGTACGTCGGGGAGACCCGCCACGTCCTGGAGGACTCCGGCCAGATCCTCTCCCGCGCCAACCAGGCACTGGCGACCCTGGAGCGCTACAAGCTGCGCCTCGACGAGGTGGCCTCCACCCTGTCGGCGCTCGAGATCGAGGACCTGGTGACGGTGCGCGACGTGGCCGTCGTGGCCCAGCGCCTGGAGATGGTCACCCGCATCGCCCGCGAGATCGAGGACTACGTGCTCGAGCTCGGCACCGACGGCCGGCTGCTGTCTCTCCAGCTGGAGGAGCTCATCACCGGCGTCGACGCTGAGCGCGAGATGGTCATCCGTGACTACCTCCCCCGCGGCCGCCGCGCCCGCAGCCCCGAGGAGCTGCTGGCCGAGCTCGAGGCGCTCAACTCCGCCGAGCTCGTCGACCCCGCCGCCACCGCCCGGGTCCTGGGCCTCACCACCTCCGACGCTCTCGACGGCGCCGTCGCCCCGCGCGGCTACCGCCTCCTCGCGAAGGTCCCGCGCCTCCCACCCGCCGTCGTCGACCGCCTCGTCGACCACTTCGGCACCCTGCAGAAGCTCCTCTCCGCCAGCGTCGACGACCTCCAGGCCGTCGAGGGCGTCGGCGAGCTCCGCGCCCGCTCCGTACGCGAGGGCCTCTCCCGCCTCGCCGAGTCCACCATCCTCGAGCGCTACGTCTGACGAAGCCTTCGCCGAGGCGTCACCCGCGTCGGCCGAAGCGTCAGCTACGTCGGCCGAGTCGGCACGCCCGTGCCATCTCGGCCGACGGGAGTGACGCCTCGGCGGTCAGTGGACCGGGGAGTCGGGTTCCGTACGCGACAGGGCGGTGCCCGGCTTGTAGAGGCCGAAGGTGGCCGATGACGGCTCGCCACCGAGGGCGGAGGCGACGATCACGAAGAAGTTCGGCTTGACCCACGGGCCGTGGCCGGTGCACTCGCCAGCGACGACACGGCGGCCGGTCCAGGTCAGGGGCAGCGTGGTGACGACGTCGCGACGTACGACGATCTCCTTGGTCGGCACCGCCTTGGCGCAGTCGACCGTCGACCAGACCAGGTCGCCGCCCTTCTGCGAGATCCGCACCTGGAGCGCGTCCGCGGACAGCTTCCAGGTGCACGCAGACGCCTTCACGGTGCGCAGCTGCAGCGGGATCGTGACGTTGTCGTAGGAGTAGGCGTCGGTGACGGCCGGCTCGACGACGATGTCGGAGGGCGAGCACTCGCCGGTCGGCTCCGGCGGCGCGCTGCTCTTCGGCTTCTTGGGCTTGTTGTTGCCGCCCGCGTTGCCCGCCTCCTTCGACGGCTTCGCGCTGGGCGTCGGCGTGACCGTCACGGTCGCCGTGGGCTCGTCGGCCACCGGGGTCGCGGTGTCGTCCGCGCCGTCGGAACCGCTGAGGAAGAACCGCGAGATCCCGACGATCAGGAGCAGGACGATGCTGAGCACCGCCAGCCGCCGGCGCCAATAGACCGAGGCCGGCAGCCGTCCTCCAGTCCTTCTCGAGCGGGCCATAGGCGACACCGTAATGATCCCGTGCCCGGGTTTCGGGGTGCCACTCCGTGGCAATACCTGTCGCACGGCACAATCTGGGTGTGACAGTTCTCCACGACGCCGTCCTGGACTGGTACGACGCCAACGCCCGCGATCTCCCGTGGCGCTCCGCGACCGCGACACCGTGGTCGGTGATGGTCAGCGAGTTCATGCTCCAGCAGACCCCGGTCTCCCGGGTGCTCCCGGTCCACGAAGCCTGGATGGATCGCTGGCCGACCCCGGCCGACCTGGCCGCAGAACCGACCGGTGAGGCGGTACGCGCCTGGGGCCGCCTCGGCTACCCCCGTCGGGCGCTGCGGCTGCACGCGGCCGCCACCGCGATCGTCGAGCAGCACGGCGGTGAGGTGCCGGCCACGTACGACGAGCTGATCGCGCTCCCGGGCGTCGGCGACTACACCGCGGCGGCGATCGCCACCTTCGCCTACGGCAAGCGCCACGTGGTCCTCGACACGAACGTACGCCGCGTCTTCGCCCGGACCCTGAGCGGCGTCGAGTTTCCCGCGCAGTCGGTCAACAAGGCCGAGCGCGAGCTCGCCGCCGGTGTGCTCCCGCAGGACGAGCCGACCGCCGCCACCTGGTCGGTCGCGGTCATGGAGCTCGGCGCCCTCGTCTGCACAGCGGCCAACCCGTCCTGCGCCCGCTGCCCCATCGCCGACCAGTGCGCCTGGCGCGCGGCAGGCCACCCGGCGTACGACGGACCGCCTCGCAAGGTCCAGACCTGGGCCGGCACCGACCGCCAGTGCCGCGGCCGCCTGATGGCCGTTCTCCGCGACGCCGACTCCCCCGTCCACCGCAGCCGTCTCGATGTCGTCTGGTCCGACGAAACCCAACGGCAACGGGCTCTGGAAGGCCTCCTGAAAGACAACCTGGCCACCGAGGTGGAACCAGACTTCTTCGCTCTCCCCTAACCAACCGCCGAAACCGCAGAAATGGCGGACGAAACTCTACTTTCGTCCGCCACAACTAACGACTCGGCCGCCATTTCCCCCTACTCGGAGAAAAGGCAACGCCCCGGCCATAGCGGCCGGGGCGTTGCCTTTTGTCGGACTACTCGGAATCCGGCTTGGGCTTCTCGATGTTCGTCGGCTCGTCCTGGTCGGGGAGCTCGATATCGGAGACGGTCGCACCCTCCAGCGGCGGTACGTCCGGGACGACGGAGCGCTTCTGGCCCTTGAAGGTGAACTGCGCGGCAGGACCCTCACCGTCGACGTCGACCAGTACGATCTCGCCGGGGCCGATGTCGCCGTAGAGCATCTTCTCGGCGAGCACGTCCTCGAGCTCGCGCTGGACCGTGCGGCGCAGCGGTCGAGCACCCAGGACCGGGTCGAAGCCGCGCTCGGCGAGCACCTTCTTCGCGGCCGTGGTGAGCTCGATGCCCATGTCGCGGTCCTTGAGACGGATCTCGACGGCCGCGATCATGTTGTCGACCATCGCGATGATCTGCTCCTGCGACAGCGGCGGGAACACGATGACCTCGTCGACACGGTTGAGGAACTCGGGACGGAAGTGCTGCTTGAGCTCGTCCTTGACCTTGGACTTCATCCGGTCGTAGGAGCCCGCGACGTCGCTGGCCTGGGAGAAGCCCAGGTTGACCGACTTCGCGATGTCCCTCGTGCCGAGGTTGGTCGTCATGATGATGACGGTGTTCTTGAAGTCGACCACGCGGCCCTGGGAGTCGGTCAGGCGACCTTCCTCCAGGATCTGCAGCAGCGAGTTGAAGATGTCCGGGTGAGCCTTCTCGACCTCGTCGAAGAGGACCACGGAGAACGGCTTGCGGCGCACCTTCTCGGTGAGCTGGCCGCCCTCCTCGTAGCCGACGTAGCCCGGAGGCGAACCGAAGAGCCGCGAGACGGTGTGCTTCTCGCCGAACTCCGACATGTCGAGCTGGATCAGCGCGTCCTCGTCGCCGAAGAGGAACTCGGCGAGCGTCTTGGACAGCCAGGTCTTACCGACACCGGACGGACCGGCGAAGATGAACGAACCGCCGGGGCGCTTCGGGTCCTTCAGACCGGCACGGGTGCGTCGGATGGCACGGGACAGGGCCTTGACCGCCTCGTCCTGGCCGATGACGCGCTTGTGGAGCTCGTCCTCCATGCGCAGCAGTCGCGCGGACTCCTCCTCGTTGACCTGCACGATCGGGATGCCGGTCGCGACGGCGAGAACCTCGGCGATGAGCTCCTCATCCACCTCGGCGACCTCGTCCATGTCGCCAGCACGCCAGGCCTTCTCACGCTCGGCCTTCTTGGCGATGAGCTGCTTCTCCTCATCGCGCAGACGGGCCGCGGCCTCGAAGTCCTGGCCGTCGATCGCGGCTTCCTTGCGCTGGCGCACGTCGGCGATCTTGTCGTCGTACTCCCGCAGGTCGGCGGGGGCCGTCATCCGGCGGATGCGCAGGCGCGAGCCGGCCTCGTCGATCAGGTCGATCGCCTTGTCCGGCAGGAACCGGTCGGAGATGTAGCGGTCGGCCATGGTGACCGCAGCGACCAGGGCCTCGTCGGTGATCGTGACGCGGTGGTGGGCCTCGTAGCGGTCGCGGATGCCCTTGAGCATCTCGATCGCGACCGCGATCGTCGGCTCCGGCACCTGGATCGGCTGGAAACGACGCTCGAGAGCGGCGTCCTTCTCCAGGTACTTCCGGTATTCGTCCAGCGTCGTCGCACCGATGGTCTGCAGCTCACCACGAGCCAGCATCGGCTTCAGGATGCTCGCCGCGTCGATCGCGCCCTCGGCCGCACCGGCACCGACGAGCGTGTGGATCTCGTCGATGAACAGCACGATGTCGCCGCGGGTCTTGATCTCCTTGAGCACCTTCTTGAGGCGCTCCTCGAAGTCACCGCGGTAACGCGAACCGGCCACGAGCGCGCCCAGGTCGAGCGTGTAGATCTGCTTGTCCTTGAGCGTCTCGGGAACGTTGCCCTTGACGATGTCCTGGGCAAGGCCCTCGACGATCGACGTCTTGCCGACGCCGGGCTCGCCGATGAGGACCGGGTTGTTCTTCGTACGCCGCGACAGCACCTGCATCACGCGCTCGATCTGGCCTTCGCGACCGATGATCGGGTCGAGCTTGCCCTCGCGGGCGTCCTGGGTCAGGTTGCGGCCGAACTGGTCGAGCACGAGGCTGGAGGAAGGCGCCTCGGTCGAGGTGGTGCCGGTCGACGCGGTCGCGCCGGAGGTGCCGGCCTGGCCCTCCTTGCCCTGGAAGCCCGAGAGCAGCTGGATGACCTGCTGGCGGACCCGGTTGAGGTCGGCGCCGAGCTTCTGCAGCACCTGGGCAGCGACGCCCTCGCCCTCACGGATGAGGCCGAGCAGGATGTGCTCGGTGCCGATGTAGGAGTGGCCGAGCTGCAGCGCCTCGCGCAGGGACAGCTCGAGCACCTTCTTGGCACGCGGCGTGAACGGGATGTGCCCGGACGGTGCCTGCTGGCCCTGGCCGATGATCTCCTCGACCTGGTTGCGCACCGCCTCGAGCGAGATGTCGAGGGACTCGAGGGCCTTGGCAGCGACGCCTTCTCCCTCGTGGATCAGGCCGAGCAGGATGTGCTCGGTCCCGATGTAGTTGTGGGAGAGCATGCGGGCCTCTTCCTGGGCCAGCACGACCACCCGGCGGGCTCGGTCAGTGAACCGCTCGAACATGTACGCATCTCTCCTAAGAATTCTGGGGCGTCACCAAGATTCAACCCCGCAGACAGCCTACGCGTTCCCGACAACACAACGCGATCCGTGCGCTGAGAGCGAACACGCGTTCCGTACGCCGGACAGACGCCGGGTCACAGCCGACCTCACACAAAGGCGGCTGCCGCGCCCCGGAGGGCGCGACAGCCGGACGTTCGGTGCGGTGAGACCAGTTTGTCAGTGAGCCGCTTCGAAAGCCGCTCGGACGTCGGCCGGAATGCGACCACGGTCGGGAACGGTGTAACCGTTGGCCTTCCCCCACTCGCGCATGACCTTCGGGGTCGAGCCACCAGCGGCGGGCGCCTTCTTGGCGCTGCCGCGACGGCCGCTCACCTTCTGGGCGTGGCCGACGAAGAGCGCGAGAGAATCACGAAGCTTTGCCGCATTGGCATCGCTGAGATCAATCTCGTAGGACGTGCCGTCCAGGGCGAAAGACACCGTCTCTGCAGCTTCCGAGCCATCGATGTCATCCTCGAGGATGATCTGAACCTTCTTAGCCATGTTCCTACCTTCACTGCTCTTCTTCACCCGGAAACGGGCCGAATATCGCCATCGCCGTTAAGCGAGATGCCCATAGCATTACATACGATCCGGATGAATCAACAGGTCGGCATACTGAAAAGACTAACGAACGGCATTTCGCTGGAATATGAGTTCCAGTCCTTGCATCGTCAGCCACGGAGAATGCAACGAGAAGCATTTACTCTCGTCGAGAACGAACTCCGCCAGATAGCCGGTCGCAATCACGGTCACTTCCTCGGCGGAGACACCCAGCTCGGCGATGATCCGAGCGACCAGACCTTCGACCTGCGCGGCGACCCCGAAGACCATTCCGGACTGCAGCGCCTCGACCGTGTTCTTGGCGATCACCGACCGCGGGCGGGCGAGCTCGACCTTGCGCAGCTGCGCACCGCGCCGCCCCAGCGCCTCCAGCGACAGCTCGATCCCGGGCAGGATCGCGCCTCCGACGTACTGTCCCGCGGCGTTTACCACGTCGAAGGTCGTCGCCGTGCCGCGGAAGTCGA
This sequence comes from Nocardioides sp. NBC_00850, assembly GCF_045207335.1. Lineage (NCBI taxonomy): Bacteria > Bacillati > Actinomycetota > Actinomycetes > Propionibacteriales > Nocardioidaceae > Nocardioides > Nocardioides sp. NBC_00850. Next base: position 1,261,872 of record NZ_CP108845.1, on the reverse strand, counting down.
CCACGATCGCGGGGCCGCCGTGGAGAGCGACCGCCGCGACCGCGTTGGCGATCCGGTCGGTGCCGACCTCGCGCGGGTTGTCCATCAGGATCGGGATGCCGGAGCGTACGCCGGGCTCGACCACCACGCTCTCGACCGAGGCGAGATGGCGGGCGATCATCTCGCGCCACTCGTGCAGGACCGAGGGAACCGTCGCGCACACGACCACGCCGTCCACGCTCGCCACCAACGCATCGCCGAGAATTCCCCGCAACAGCGCCCACCACTCGTCGGCGGTGCGGTGCTCGAGCGTGGAGACCCGCCAGTCCGCGGACACGACGCCGTCGGCGATCAGCCCGATGACCGTGTGGCTGTTGCCTATGTTGACGGCGAGCAAAGACATGGCGGGACGCCTCAGCCCTCGGACAGGTCGAAGCCGATGTCGAAGACCTTCACCGAGTGGGTCAACGCACCGACGGAGAGATAGTCGACACCGGTCTCGGCGACCTCGCGGGCCCGGTCCAGGGTCAGCCCGCCGGAGGCCTCGAGCACCGCACGCCCGGCGGTGATCTCGACGGCTTCCTTCATCGTCGCGGTCGACATGTTGTCGAGCATGATCCGGCCGCAACCGGCGTCGAGGAGCGCCTCGAGCTCCTCGAGCGTGGTCACCTCGACCTCGATCGGCACGTCCGGGTAGGCGAACTTCACGGCCTCGTAGGCCTGCACCGCGCCACCCGCGGCGACGATGTGGTTGTCCTTGACCAGCGCCATGTCGGAGAGCGACATCCGGTGGTTGGCGCCGCCGCCACAACGTACGGCGTATTTCTCCAGCGCCCGGAAGCCCGGCAGCGTCTTGCGGGTGTCGAGGACCTGCGCGCCGGTCCCTTCCAGCGCCTCGGTCCAGGCGGCGACGCCGGTGGCGACGCCGGAGAGGTGGGAGGCGTAGTTGAGCGCCGTACGCTCCGCGGTCAGCAGTCCGCGGGTCGGCCCTGCGATCCGCATGATGACGTCTCCGGCCTTCACCTTGGAGCCGTCCTTGACGCGGTCGGTGACCGTGACCGAGTCACCCATGACGTACGCGAAGACCAGCTCGGCCACGCCGAGGCCGGCCACGACGCCCTCCTCACGAGCGGCGAAGACGCCGATCCCGGTCGAGTCGGGGGCGATGGTGGCCACCGAGGTGACGTCCTCGCTGGGCATCTCACCGGGAGCAGACGTGGGCAGGTCCTCGTCGAGAGCCAGCTCTACGGCGTCGTAGACCTCGCCGGCGTCCAGGCCGGCGTTGGTCAGCTCGTCGCGCAGCGACTGCGGGATCTCGTCGAAGGGCACGCGTCGGATGGTCATCAGGCTCCTGCCAGGTTTGACTGGGTTGACTGGGTTGTTTGGGACGGGGTCTGGGACGGGTCGGTCGCTGGGGCCGGGGTGAAGATGGCGACAGTCTCGCCGTCCCGGAGTCTCAGGTCGAAGTGGCCGGCGAACTGGGCGTCGTCGCGCTCGGCGAAGTCCTCGCGCCAGTGGGACCCGCGGGTCTCCTCGCGCAGCAGCGCGGACGTCGCCAGCGCGCGCGAGACGGTCAGCAGGTTGGTCGCCTCCCAGGCGGCCGGGTCGATCTCGGTGGCCGGGGTGCTCCCGAGCTGCTCGAGCTCGTCGATCGCCTCGGCGAGGCCGGTCGCGTTGCGGAGGACTCCGACCTTGGTCGTCATCGTCTCCTGCAGCTGCTTGAGCGCGGTGCCGGGAACGAGCGCGCGCCCGGTGCCGGCACCCGGGGCCGGATCCTCCAGCTGCCGCAGCTCGCCGGGCAGGACCTCGGCGATCCGGCGCGAGAAGACCAGCCCCTCGAGCAGCGAGTTGGAGGCGAGCCGGTTGGCACCGTGGACACCGCTGCAGGCGACCTCGCCGGTGGCGTAGAGCCCGGGCACGTCCGAACGCCCCCACAGGTCGGTGCGTACGCCGCCCGAGGCGTAGTGGCACGCCGGAGCGACGGGGATCAGGTCGACGGACGGGTCGACGCCGTGCTGCTCACACGAGGCGAGGATGTTGGGGAACCGCCTCTCCCAGAACTCACGACCGAGGTGACGGGCGTCGAGCCACATGTTGGGGTGTCCGGTCTCGAGCATCCGCTTCATGATCGCCTTGGAGACGATGTCGCGCGGAGCCAGGTCGCCGAGCTCGTGAACCCCCTCCATCAGCCGGTTGCCGTCCCAGTCGACCAGGAAGGCGCCCTCGCCGCGTACGGCCTCGGAGATCAGCGGCTGCTGACCGCGGGAGTCCTCACCCAGGTACATCACCGTGGGGTGGAACTGGACGAACTCGAGGTCGCGCAGGGTCGCACCGGCCCGCAGCGCGATCGCCATCCCGTCCGCGGTGGCGACGGCCGGGTTGGTCGTCTGCGAGAAGACCTGGCCGAGGCCGCCGGAGGCGAGCACGACGGCCCGGGTACGCACGATCCCGACGCCGTCGGCGTCGCCCTCGCCCATCACGTGGATGGTCAGGCCGGCGACTCCGCCGTCGGCGGCCGTCAGCAGGTCGACGACCATCGCGTGCTCGAAGACCAGGATCTCGGGAGCGCGGCGGACGGCCTCCATCAGCGCACGCTGGATCTCGGCACCGGTCGCGTCGCCGTCGGCGTGCGCGATCCGGTCCCGCCGATGACCGCCCTCACGGGTGAGCGAGAGGTTGCCGGAGGGGTCCTTGTCGAACTCGGCGCCCCACTCGATCAGCTCACGGACCGCTTCGGCGCCCTCACCGACCAGGACGCGTACGGCCTCCAGGTCGCACGCCCCGGCGCCTGCCACGAGTGTGTCGACCTCGTGCTGAGCAGGGGTGTCGCCCTCGCCGAGAGCCGCCGCGATGCCGCCCTGGGCCCACTGCGTCGAGCCGGCTTTGAGCTCGTCCTTGGTGACGACGGCGACCCGCTCGACCTGGTCCTTGAGCCGCAGCGCCGCGGTCAGCCCGGCGATCCCCGAGCCCACCACGATCACGTCTGCCCACTCGGTCCAGCCCGGGTCGCGGGCGGAGAGCAGCTCAATGTTCATGCTGCCCCCTCCGTCGAGGAGGGGAAAGCATACGGAGGCGACAGCATGATGATCTCGTCTGTCGCTCGCTGGCGCTCGCTCATAGCCGCACGCTACTGCGTGAGAACGAGCGGCCCACGCATCTGGTCGGTCCCTGGAACCGGCTCGCTCCTGTCGGAGCCGAGCGCGATGATGTGGTTGGCCTCGTCGACGTGGACGACGTGCGGCTCGAAAGCCTTTGCCTCCTCGGTGGTCATCTGTGCGTACGCGATGAGGATGACCAGGTCGCCGGGGTGGACCAGGTGGGCGGCGGCGCCGTTGATACCGAGTACGCCGCTGCCGCGCTCGCCCGCGATCGTGTAGGTCTCGAGGCGGGCACCGTTGGTGATGTCGACGATGGAGACCAGCTCGCCGGGGAGGATGTCCGCGGCGTCGAGGAGGTCGGCGTCGACGGTGACCGAGCCGACGTAGTGGAGGTCTGCCTGGGTGACCGTGGCGCGGTGGATCTTGCCGGTCATCATGGTGCGCAGACGAGTCATCGGGATGCTCCGATCGTGAGGCTCATGTTGTCGATGAGTCGAGTGGTGCCGACGCGGGCGGCGACGAGGATCCGGGCTTCGGTGGCCGGCTCCGGGTTGGCGGGCGCTGGGTTGTCGGGTAGCGGCGCGAGCGCGGGGTCGGTGACCACGAGGTAGTCCAGGTCGACCCCCTTCGCCCGGCGCAGCTCGGCACGGGCCGCCTGGAGCGCGGCCTCGACTCCGTGGGCGGCCTCGCGCTGCGCGGCGTAGAGCGCCCGCGACAGCGTCGTCGCCTCCTCCCGCTGCTCGGGCGAGAGGTAGCGGTTGCGCGAGGAGAGGGCCAGGCCGTCGGGCTCGCGCTGTGTCGGCGCGCCGACGACGTCGACGCCGAGGCAGAGGTCGGCCGACATCCGGCGGATCAGCGCGAGCTGCTGGTAGTCCTTCTGACCGAAGACGGCGACATCGGGCTTCACCAGCCCGAACAGCTTCGCGACGACGGTGAGCACACCGCCGAAGTGACCCGGCCGGGTCTTGCCCTCGAGCACGTCACCGAGCTCACCGGGGGCCACGGTCACCTGCGGCAGCCCTCCGGGATAGACGTCGTCCACCGACGGCGCGAAGACGACGTCGACGCCCTCACGCTCGCAGACCTCGAGGTCGGCCTCGAGCGTGCGGGGGTAGCGGTCGAGGTCCTCCCCCGCACCGAACTGCAGCGGGTTGACGAAGATCGACACGACGACGGGGCCGCCGCCGACCCGCTCGCGGGCGACGCGCATCAGCGACGCATGGCCCTCGTGGAGGGCGCCCATGGTGGGCACGAACCCCACGAGAGTGCCCTCGCGGCGGGCGGGGTCGAGGAGCTTCGCGAGCTCCTCGCGGGTGGATGCGATCTCGCTCATCACTGGTTCCAGGTGTGGATCGGACGCGGCAGGGGCTGCACGGCTGCACGATCCGCCTCGTCGAGCAGGTTCTTGATCTTGAGCGCCCGGATGGGCAGCAGCCGCCCGTCGGAGACGGCCCGGTCGAGCGTGGCCCGCGCCATGGAGACGTACGACGCCAGGGTCTGCGGAGCGTTGGTGCGGATGTCGTCGAGGTGGGCTGCCACCGTGCCGGCGTCGCCGCGGACGATCGGGCCGGTCAGCGCGGCGTCGCCGTGGTCCAGGGCGTTGTCGAGGGCCGCCGTCAGCAGCGGCCGCAGCGTACCCGCGGGGTCGGTGGCGCCGGCGGCGGCGAGGATCTCCATCGCCTCGGTGACCAGGGTGACCAGGTGGTTCGCGCCGTGGGCGAGCCCGGCGTGGTAGAGCGTCCGCATCTCCTCGGGCACCCACATCGGCTTGCCGCCGAGGTCCTGGACCAGTGCCTCGGCGAAGGCCCGGTCGGCGGGAGTGGCAGCGGTCAGGCCGAAGACGCAGCCGGTGAGGCGGGCGAGGTCGACCGAGGTGCCGGAGAAGGTCATCGCCGGGTGGACGGCCATCACGTGGGCGCCGATCGCGGCGGCCGGCTCGAGGATCGCCAGGCCGTGGCGGCCGGAGGTGTGCGCGACGTACATCCCGGGCCGGATGGCACCGGCATCCGTCATCGTCTTGACGACGTTGCCGAGCATGTCGTCGGGGACGGTGAGAAGTAGGAGGTCGCACGCGCGAGCGACAGCGGTCGGCTTCTCGACCGGGACCCCCGGGAGAAGAGCGGCGATCCGCGCACGGGAGGCATCGGACTCTCCGGCCACCGCCACGATCTCGTGACCTGCGGACTGCAGCGCGGCTGCTAGGACGGCCCCGACGCGACCCGCGCCGACGACGCCCACCCTGAGTGGGTTCATGGTTGTAGACCTTTCGTTCCAGTCCCTCCGACCACTCCCCCTTGTGAGCGGAGCCGGGATGGGTACCAGACGTTGTGCCTGCCTCCTCGGCCACCGTGACCGAGACGAAACAAAGGTACGCCGCCCGACACTCATCCGAAACACCACGATGCCGTGACTGCCATCACACCGGCGTACGGCCGCCGCGGATCACACGGTGAACCAACGGCTGGGTATCACCTCTCCCCCAGCATTGGAGTCATTCGCGGGCATCGTGGAAGAATCCACGGCTCCTCGTCATCTACCAAAGGGTCAGAGTTCAGTGCTTCGTAACGTTGCCGTGCTGCTTGCCGGCGGTGTGGGCTCCCGCGTGGGTCTCGACATCCCGAAGCAGCTCATCAAGATCGCAGGCATGCCGATCATGGAGCACACCCTCGGCGTGCTCGACCGCCACCCGCAGATCGACGAGATCATCATCCTGATGGCCCCCGGCCACCTCGACGCCGTGCACGCGATGACCCGCGACGGCCGCTACCCGAAGGTCTCCAAGATCCTCGAGGGCGCCGACACCCGCAACGAGACGACCAAGCTCGCCCTGGCCGCCCTCCCTGAGGGCGAGGACTGCAACGTACTCCTCCACGACGCCGTGCGCCCGCTGCTCAGCGAGGACGTGATCACCGACTGCTTCAAGGCGCTGGTGACCTACCAGGCCGTCGACGTCGCCATCCCGTCCGCGGACACGATCATCGAGCTCAACGACGACAACACCATCTCGCAGATCCCGGACCGCTCGCGGCTGCGCCGCGGCCAGACCCCGCAGGCCTTCCTCGCCTCGACGCTGAAACGGGCCTACGAGATCGCCGACCAGGACCCTGAGTTCCGGGCGACCGACGACTGCAGCGTCGTGCTGAAGTACCTGCCCGACACCAAGATCTGGGTGGTCGACGGTCACGAGCAGAACATGAAGGTCACCGAGCCGATCGACGTCTACATCGCCGACAAGCTCTTCCAGCTCACCGCTCACCAGCAGTTCCCGCAGAAGGACGAGGCCGACTACCGGGGGGCCCTCGAGGGCAAGAACATGGTCGTCTTCGGTGGCAGCTACGGCATCGGCGCCGACATCGCGGAGCTGGCCGAGTCCTACGGCGCCAACGTCGCCTCCTACAGCCGCTCGGCCACCAGCACCGACGTCGCCAAGCGCGCCGACATCGTCGCCGCGGCCGCTGACGCCGGCAAGCGCTTCGGCTCGATCGACTTCGTGGTCAACACCGCCGGTGTGCTGCCGCGCGGCGAGCTCGCCACCGTCTCGGAGGAGACGATCTACAACGCGACCGAGATCAACTACATCGCGCCGGTCCTGATCGCGCAGGAGTTCTTCCCCTACCTCGCCCGGGCGAAGGGCTCGCTCCTCTTCTTCACCTCGAGCTCCTACACCCGCGGTCGCCGCGGCTACGCGCTCTACTCCTCCGCGAAGGCAGCCACGGTCAACCTGACCCAGGCCCTCGCCGACGAATGGGCCGACCAGGGCGTACGCGTCAACGCGATCAACCCCGAGCGCACCGGCACCCCGATGCGCACCAAGGCGTTCGGCCAGGAGCCGTCCCACACGCTCCTGGAGTCGAAGGCCGTCGCCCGGGCGTCGCTGGACACCCTGATCGCGTCGAGCACCGGCCACGTCATCGACCTGCGCCGCATCGACCCGATCCAGGAGGCCCTGGACGCTGCGGCGGGGAACTGACCCGATGACCAGCACCCCGACCGCGCCCGCGGACACGGCCCCGGCCTCCGCACCCGCCCCCGAGCCCAAGAAGAAGGCCGTACGCCGCTCCCGGCTCGGCGCGCTCGACGCGCTCCGGTTCATCGCGGCGGCCGTCGTCGTCGGCTACCACCTCACCGGCATCGCGACCCCTTACTGGGGTGTCGACCCCCGGGAGGTCTTCCCGACCCTCAACCACGTCACTCGCTACGGCTACCTCGGCGTGGAGCTCTTCTTCATCATCAGCGGCTTCGTGATCCTGATGACCGCGTGGGGTCGTGACCTGCCCCGGTTCGTCTCCTCCCGCGTCGCCCGGCTGTTCCCGGCCTACTGGGTCGCCGTCATCATCACGCTGATCCTCCAGGCCTACTGGAAGGGCGGCCGCGACCAGGGGTTCGTCGGCGGCCTGATCAACATGACGATGACCCAGGACGCCTGGGACGTACTCAGTGCCCAGGGTGCCTTCTGGACGCTCTGGATCGAGCTCAAGTTCTACCTGCTGATCGGCGTCTTCCTGATCGTCGGGATCACCAAGCAGCGGGTGATCGCGGTCGTGTTCCTGTGGCCGCTGCTGGCCCAGATCGCCCGCGCGACCGACTCCGGCATGCTCAACTCACTCCTGTTCGCCGAGTACGCCCCGTTCTTCGCGATGGGCATGGCGCTGTTCCTCATCTACCGGTTCGGCAACTCGTTCATCGCCTGGCTCGCGGTGGCCTACAACGTGATCCTGGGCATCCGTCAGGCGACGGAGTACGCCGATCGGGCCACCGAGCTCGTCGGTGCCACCGTCTCGCCCGTGGTCACCGGTTGGGCGATCGTGGGGTTCGCGGCGCTCGTCTGGCTGGTCTCGGCCGGCCCACTGGGCCGGGTCGAGGCGCGCTTCCTGACAACGCTCGGGGCGCTGACCTACCCGCTCTACCTGATCCACGCGCAGTTCGCGTTCTGGATCATCGACGAGTTCCACGGCCGCTACGACGAGTACGTCGTCCTGGCCGCTGCCGTCTCGACCGCCCTCGTCCTGGCCATCGCGCTCCACTACCTCATCGAGCGCCGCCTCCACGATCCGGTCCGCGACGCCGTCTTGCGTGGTTTACGGGAGACTCCGCAGCAACAGCGCTAATGTCGCTCCATGCTGACCCGAGGCCGGCAGAATCGCGGCGCTGCGGTTCAGCCCCGACACATCAATCCCTCCCGAGTGCGTCTCCGCCAGGAGATGGCACGCTTCGCCAAAGGCACCAAGCGTGGCATGCGTGTCCTGGACGCCGGGGCGGGCCGCTCGCCCTACCGGAAGCTGTTCAAGCACGCCCAGTACGAGGCTGCTGACTTCGCTCAGCTGAGCTCGGCGTACGCACCGCTGGACTACGTCTGCGACATCACCGACATCCCGGTCGATGACGGGCGCTTCGACCGGGTGATCTGCAACCAGGTCCTCGAGCACGTGCCCGAGCCGGAGAAGGCCATCGCGGAGCTCTTCCGCGTGCTCAAGCCGGGCGGGCGGATCTTCCTCTCCGCGCCCCTCTTCTTCGCCGAGCACCAGAAGCCCTACGACTTCTTCCGCTACACCCAGTTCTCGCTGCGGAAGATGTTCGAGGAGGCAGGCTTCGAGATCGCCAGGATGAACTGGCTCGAGGGGTATTTCGGGACGGTCGCCTACAGCTATCAGATGATGGCGAAGAACCTCCCCGCGAGCGTCGGCGAGCTCCGCGGGCGCGGTCTGCGCTGGAAGCTCGCCTACGTCGCCCCGATCGTGCTCCTCAACCGGAAGCTCGCGGTCCGGCTCAGCCGTCTCTACGCGCGGCTGGAGGTCTCCGGTCGCCGCTTCGAGCGCGGGATGCCGAAGAACTACGTCGTCGTCGCGCGCAGGCCCGTCGAGGGGACGCCATCCGCATCGAAGCAGCCCGAGGTCGAGACGAAGACCCAGACGAAGGCCGCCCCGACCATGGCCGAGCTCCAGGCCGAGGTCGAGAGGCTGAGGACGGAGACCGTACGCACCCGGGAGTCCGTACGCGACCCGCTGGCCGACCTCGCGCTTCCGGCCGAGGTCCGCACCGTCCTCGACGGGGTCCGCGCCGAGCACCTGACCTACCTCAAGCCCGAGAACCTGCAGGTGCTCGCCCGCCAGGTGCTGGACGCCGATATCCAGGACCGGCCCGGCCTGATCATCGAGACCGGGGCGGCGCTCGGTGGCTCCGCGATCGTGATGGCTGCGGCGAAGGACCCGAAGCGGCCGATGAGGGTCTACGACGTCTTCGGGATGATCCCGGAGCCGTCCGAGCGCGACGGCGACGACGTGCACAAGCGCTACCAGAAGATCGTCAGCGGCACGTCGAAGGGGATCGGCGGGGAGACCTACTACGGCTATCGCGACAACCTCTACGACGAGGTGGGCGACTCATTCACCAGGCACGGGATCGATCCGGCGCAGCACAACGTCGAGCTGGTGCAGGGCCTGTTCCAGGACACGCTGAAGGTCGACGAGCCGGTCGCCTTCGCCCACCTCGACGGTGACTGGTACGAGTCGACGATGACGTGCCTGGAGCGGATCGTCCCCCACCTGGTCGTGGGGGGACGGATCGTGCTCGACGACTACTTCCACTACAGCGGGTGCCGCGACGCTGTCGACGAGTACTTCAAGGACCGTCCCGGCTTCCGGCTGGAGCGGCGTACGAAGCTGCACGTCGTACGCACGGCCGGAGCCTGACGCCCGCCGGTCAGCGTCGCTGCAGGTGAAGGACGTCGTTCGGACCGAACGACACCTCGAAGTTCGGGCGCACCTCGCGGGGCCGGCCGAGCTTGGTCTCCCAGTTCCAGTTGTGGACCGTGAACCGGAGCCGTAGGTCGAGGTTGCGCGCCTTCTCCGAGAACTCCTCGAAGACCTCCGCGAGGTCGAACCTGGAGGCGAGCCGGAACTCGCCGCGGCCCTCGGGCGAGACCTCGAGCGGCAGCGCGGCCACCTCGCCGGTCTCGTTGCAGACCGCGTCGAGGGTGACGATGCGGTCCGCCATCACGCCCTTCGGCCACTCGCCCATCACGGTGAGCATGGCGTCGAAGCGGAGCGTACGAGAGTCGCGGAAGGCGGCCGAGCTGGCCTGAGTGCGACCCAGCCGGCTGGCCGGACCCGGCAGCCGGGTCGCGACGCCCTCGGGCATCGGGCGCGCCCAGCCGAGGGCGTGGACGTCGAGCCGGGCGCGTGCCTTCTCGATCCGGCCCGGTCGCTGCGCGACGGCGCCCTCGAAGGCGACCCGCCAGTCCTCGAGGAAGGCGCGCCAGTCGTGCTTGCTCGCCTTCTCCAGGGCCTTGCGGGACATCTCGGCGACCTTCTCGGGGTCGTCGATCATCTGGATGCAGCGCTCGGCGACCGCGTCCATGTCCTCGGCCTCGACGATGTAGCCGTCGACACCGTCGCTGATCTGCTCGCGCGGACCGTAGTTGATGTCGTAGCTGATCACCGGGCAGCCGAAGGAGAGCGACTCGAGGGTCGCCAGCGGGTAGCCCTCGTTGACGCTGGTCATGATGAAGCCGGTGGCGTGCAGCAGCGCCTCCTTGGCTCGCGGGTCGTGGCCCATGAGCTGGACGTTCTTGCCGACGTCGAGGGTCTCGATCAGGTCGGCGAGCGGCTTGTAGAGCTTGCCGTCACCGTAGATCTGGAACTTGGCCTCCGGCCGCTTCTCGATCACCTTCGCGAAGGCCTTGATGGCGTGCTCGAGGCGCTTCTGCGGCTCGAGCCGAGCGACGGTGACGAACGTCGCCGGCTCCCGCTGAGGCATCGTCTCGGGCAGCTCCGGCAGCTCGACCGGGTTGGGCACGACGAACCGGTGCGAGGTCGAGCCGTAGCGCATCGCGAGGTGCTCGGACTGACGATGGGTCAGGTTCACCAGCGCGTCGTACTCGTGGATGTTGTCGAGCAGCGGGGCGTACTTGCCCGAGAGCTGGGAGTTCCAGCGGCGCTCCTTCACGACATGGTTGTTGTGCATGAGGTGGAGGAAGTAGAAGCGGTCGTCCTGGCGGGGCATGACATCACGCAGCGCGAACCGGGAGTCGGTCACGAAGAAGACCCGCTCGGCGTCACCGGCGAGCAGCTCGAGCCAGTGCCACAGCCAGCCGCCGACGGTCTCCCACGACCGGATCGGACGCCCCTCGGCGTCGGTGAGGATGTAGGGCACCCGGGACGCGGCCGGGGCACCCGGACCCGGCGCCCGCAGGTAGATCGACCCGTCGGCGCGACGGTAGTCACGCGCCAGGTCCTTCCCCGACTGCGAGTGGGCGGTGTAGTAGACCGTGCCGTCGGGGTGCAGTACGTCCGAGGTGGTCGTGCCGGCCACCTCACCCAGCTGGCCACCGAGCGCGGCCACGGACTCGTCCGGCGCGTCGGTCGGGGTGTTCAGCCGGTACCACTCGTAGAGATTGAGGAGGTCCATGCCCTCGACCAGCTGGCCGGAGTCGCGCAGCACCTCGCGCACCTCGTCGTAGACGGGCTTCGACTCGGTCGTCAGCAGCGTGGTCGGGATCCCGGTGTGCTGCGTGATCAGGCGGTTGCGCATGATCATCGCCCGCGTCTGTCCGCCGAACTTGGTCGCGATCTCGTTGCACATCGTGAGGTAGCGGCCCTCGGGGAACGCGACCTGCTCGTGGGGGTTGGGGATCGGCATGCGCAGAGATTAGTCGGCGTCTTTGGGGATTGCCGATTCTTCGGGCAGGATATCCGGCCTGGATCATAGGGGGAAACGTGTGAACGGACCGCGAACATCGCGGCCCCGCCCGACGACACTGCGTCGAACCATCAATGAAGGAGTCCCATGGCCAGCCCAGCTCGACGACTCGCTCGCCAGCTGCTTCCCGAGCGCCTGCGTCAGAGCCTGACCGCTCGCGTCCCGTCCATCTCGGAGGGTGCGCCGCAGGACTCCAAGCCGGCGCCGATCTCCATCGAGGTCGAGCCGCTCGTCGTCGCCGCTGATCTCGACGGTGCGGTCAACGCCGCCGGCGGCGGCTTCTACGAGCGCGCCTGGGCCCTCTTCCAGGGCATCCCGGTCGAGGAGTGGGCCGCCAAGGCCGCCGACGAGTACGTCATGTCCGGCCTCCACGTCGACCCCGACGCGACCCGCGCGACGCTGCGCGAGCTCGCCGAGTCCGGCGCTTCGTACGTCCCGGGGCGCGCGTGGCTCGCGATGACCAGCCGCGTCTTCGGCTTCGGCGACCAGGAGCTGGCCCGCAGCCTCTACGCCCGCCTCGACGAGGCCGTCGGCGACGGCACCAACGGCGACACCAAGTGGGTCGTCGAGAGCCGTGACTGGCTGCGCCCGTGGGTCGCCGCAGACAACGACGAGCCCGACGCCCCGGCCGCGCCGGAGGGCACCGTCTCCTACGCCGTCGTCGACTACGGCCACCCCGGCCGCTCCCGCGCCTCGGCCAACATCGGCGACCACGTCCAGACCGTCGCCTCGCTCGGTCACGTGGTGCGCCACCGCGACCTCGAGTTCACCGGCGAGTCCGAGCTCGACGAGCTGGCCAACCGGCTGCGCGAGCGGGTCCGCCCCGAGCGCGTCCGTGAGGGCCTGTCCGCCAAGGTCCAGCTGATGACCCTCCAGCGTGACGCGTCGATGTACCAGCCCGTCCCGAAGGACACCTGGATGCTCGGCTTCGGGTGGTACATGCACCCGATCTTCGAGATGCGCTACGGGATGCCGTTCCACAAGAACCTGCGCCCGATCTTCGTCTCGTTCCACTGCAGCACCCGCGCCATGATGACCGACGAGACGATCGAGTACCTGAGGAAGTATGCCCCGATCGGCTGCCGCGACTGGACGACCGTCGACATCCTGCTCTCCGTCGGTGTGCCCGCCTTCTTCTCCGGCTGCCTCACCACCACGGTCTCGACCGTCTTCCCCGACGCCACCGAGCTGCCCGGCCCGGACGCGCCGGTCGGCTACGTCGACGTCTTCGACGGCAGCATCCCCGAGGGTGCCCCGACCTACGCCCAGGGCGGCCTCGACGAGGTCCGCTTCCGCCCGTTCGTGCGCAACATCGACGACGCGATCACGATGCTCGAGGGCTACCGTCGCGACCACCGCAAGCTGGTCACCAGCCGCCTGCACTGCTACCTGCCCGGTCGCAGCATCGGCATCGACATCGACTTCCGCCCGAAGAACCTCTCCGACCCGCGCTTCGCCGGCCTCAACCCGCTCACCCCCGCCGAGTTCGACGGCATCCGGGAGAGCATGAACGACCGGCTCGAGACGATCCTCACCAAGATCTTCTCCGGCGCCAGCGTCGAGGAGGTCTACACGCAGTGGCGCGAGATGAACGCCGCCGAGGTCGAGATCGCTCGTGAGCGCCGGGCCGGCGCCCGCAAGGTGGGCGAGCTGGTCAGCTCGATCGCCGAGGACGTACGCAGCAACTCGGTCAGCACCCCGGAACAGGTCCCGGCCGACGCGATCCACGTCGCCGTCTCGGCCCGTCCGAAGCAGCGCCCGAAGCTGCGCCGGCTGATCAAGTCCATCGCCGCCCACTCGTCCCGTCCGGTCCACCTGTGGGTCCAGACCGGTGGCACCGACCTGCGGCTCGACGAGCTCGCCCGGCCGGGGATCACGCTCAGTGCGCTGGACGTGTCCGGCTTCGACGGCATCAAGCAGCCCGACGGCAGCACGCTCCCGATCGGCCAGGTCGAGCGGCTCGTGGTCGCCGACCTGCTCCCCGACGTCGACAAGCTCGTCATCCTCCCGGTCTCCGCCGTGCTGACCGAGGACATCGCCGGGCTCGCCGACACCGACCTGGAGGGCAACCTGGTGGCTGCCGCCGACGTCGTCGGCACGCGCGCGGTCAGCGGTTTCCAGCAGATCCACGCCGCCGCCAACAAGCAGGCCGAGCGCACCACCGAGGCGGCCGAGCTGCGTCGGGACGGCCACCAGCGGCACGCCTTCGACTTCGACGCCTTCGACATCGACGTGCTCGTGCTCGACGCCGCCCAGTGGCGCACTCAGGACCTGCTCACCTCGCTGGCGCCCTATGTCGAGACGTACGGGATGACCTACCGCAACGTGCTCCTCCTCGAGGTCGGCCCGCACCGCGCGGTCCTGCCGGAGCGCTGGAACGCGATCCCCGGCAAGACCTCGGTGGCCAAGCCGGCTCTCGCCCGGCTGCCGTGATCCTGGGCTGACCCCCGAAAAGCAGCGATGGCGCGCCCCGCAACGGGACGCGCCATCGCTGCTTTTGTGACCGTCAGGGCTTGTCGAAGCTGGGCTTGTCGAAGAAGGCCTCGACGACCCGCTCGGTCGCCTTGCCGTCCTGGGTGTACTGGTACTTGGCGTTGAACGCGGCGATCTGGTTGCGGTGCTCGGCCTCGAGCCGCTCCAGGTCGGACAGGGCCGCGACGACCTCCTCGGCGGTGTCGAGCATCGGGCCGGGGGCGGTGTCGGCGTAGTCGTAGAGGAAGCCGCGGATGCCGCCGGTGTAGTCGGACAGGTCGGGCACCAGGAACACCATCGGCCGCCCGGTGAGGGCGAAGTCGAAGCGCAGGCTGGAGTAGTCGAGCACCGCCGCGTCGGAGGCCAGGATCAGGTCGTTGATCTCCGGGTAGTCGGTGACGTCGATGATCCGGGCGGTGCGCTCGCTGCGTTCGCTCCCCTTGGAGTTGAACCGGTGACCGCGCAGCAGGATGACGTACTCGTCACCGAGGGCCTCGCTGGCCGCGACCACGTCGAGGTGCTCGACCATCTTCGCCGAGCGGTAGTTGAGCGCCAGGTGGTCGCGCCAGGTCGGGGCGTAGAGGACCACCTTCTGGTGGGAGCCGATGCCGAGCAGGTTGCGCGTACGCTCGCGGTCCTCCGCCGCCGACGGGAGGACCAGCGCGTCGTCGCGCGGGTAGCCCTCGCTGTGGATCGGGCCGTCGTAGGCGTACTCCTCGCGGTAGTAGCGGTCCATCTCCGGCGTCGGGGTCAGGATCAGATCCCACCCGGCGGTCGTACGGTCGAGCTCGGCCTCGCAGCGCAGCGGCGAGAACATCTTCGCGCGCCACATCCGCAGGCCCATCGACTTGGCGGGGTAGCCGTGGAAGGTCTGCAGGAACCGCTGCCCCTCCCGCTTGCGCCACCAGCGGTCGAAGTCGATGTTCTGGACGAGGTACTTCGCGGTGCCGATGACCCGGTACCACTCCGGGCTCTGCAGCACGACCGGGATGCCGCCCTCGGGGACCCGGGAGGCGTGGTCGGCGACGCCCCAGTAGAGGGTGAGGTCGGGCCGCGTGCGACGCAGGTGCTCGTGGATCGCGAGCTGGGAGTCGGTGGCGGTCGAGCCGGCGTAGGTCGAGAGATAGACCGCGGACTCGTCGAGCGGCTCCTCGGCCGCAAGCACGCGCTCGCGGGCGAGGTTGTGGGCGTAGCTGCCGGCGTGGTCGACGGGGATCGGCGGCTGCAGGGTGACTCCCGGGCCGTTGCCGTTGACCGGACGCAGCCGGACCTCGTCACTGGTCTGGAACTCGGCCTGGTGCTCGAGGAACGCGGTGGTGTGGCGTACGTTGCCGCTGCGCTTGGCTCCGCAGGTGAGCTGGAACTGGTAGACGCCGCTGGGCAGGACGGAATCGCCCAGGCCCCACTCGTCCCAGCGCAGCGTGAAGACGACCTCGAACTCGGCGGCAGCGGTGTCGATCTTGACGGTCTCGCTGTGGCGGGATCCGGAGAGGGTGAGTCGGGCGTGCTTCGGGATCGAGCTGAGCCACTCGCCCCGCACCGTGATCTGCCCGTCGCCGAGCTCGACGCGGTCGATCGCGACGGTGTCGGCCACCTCGATGATCTGGGCGTAGCCCCGGCCGTCTCGCGAAGCCAGCACGCTGCCTCCGCGTTCGCCGGTCCACGGCGAACCGATCGGGTCGGTCCAGACGATCCGGCCAGAGGTCCCGTCCTGGAGAGTGTCCAGCCGCCAGGCGGCCGGTGCCCCGGGCTCGACGGCACCGTGGGCGGGGAGGCTGAGGGTGACCTTGCCGTCCTTGACGGGCGCCTCGATGCGTACGCCGCCACCGATCGCCCGCACGGCCTGCGGCAGCTCGCCGGCGAGGGTCAGGGAGACGGTGCGGCCGTCGACCTCCGCCTTCTCCAGGGAGGTCGCCGTCGTCGGGACAGCGCGGAAGCTGAGCTGGTCGAGGTAGCGGTCACAGGCCACCGACAGGCCGGTGGAGGTGTGGACCCGCGGCCGGTAGCGCGTCGCCAGGTTGCCCGCCGGGCCGCGGGTGTCGATCTGGACCTCGCTGGTGGTGCGGACGACGCCGTCGACGCCGATGGTGACCTCGAGGTGCCAGCGCCCGGCGGTGAGCCGGGTGAGGTCGATCTCGGTGCGGCACCCGCCGGCGCGGTAGTCCTGGTACTTGTGGCCGATGGTCATGTTGGCCTGCGCGTCGCGCCGCGGCGTCACGGTGAGGTCGATCGGGTCGGGCAGCGCCGTGTCAGGATCGCTCGCGACGCCGTCCTCGTCGTCGACGCTGACGAAGTCAGGCACCAGGCGCGCGGTGAAGAACGGGGTCGTCTCGGCGAGGTCGACGAGCTCGATCCGTGCCACCAGGTCGACCACGACCCGGTCGGAGTCGAGCGGACGTACGTCCCGCACGAGCACCCGCGCCGGCGTCTCGTGCTCGTTGAGCGTGGTCACGGCCTCGGGCAGGTCCGCGTCGGGGAAGATCCCGCGCACCTGGCCACCGACGACCCGGGTGCGCAGGTTGCCGCGCTCGAACCAGCGCGACGCGACGAACGCGGTCAGCTCCTCGCGCTGACCGGCGATGAGGTAGGTCAGCCGGGCCCGCACCTCGACCGGGAGCTTGAGCCACACCTCCGGAGAGACGTCGCGCTCGATCTCGACGACGAGGTCGCGCAGGGCGGTCCACTGCTCGGCGCTCATCCGCTCGACGTCACCGAGGATGGTGTTGGCGCGACCGGCGAGCCCGCCGAGCGCCCAGTGGTCGCGCAGGTCGGAGGCCAGCTCGCCGATCGCGACCCAGGTCGAGCGGGTCTGCGCGATCCACTCCTCCATCCCGAGGGTCTGGTCGTGGAGTTGCTCGACCGGGGTGCCGTCGGCGCGGTCCATGTCGACGCACACCGGCGCCGTGACCACGTCGAAGCGGTTGGCCTTCAGGTAGCCGTCGAAGCCGACCGCGTCGGAACCGCCGCGGCCGCCGAAGCTGAAGCCGTGCCGACGCCAGAACGAGGTGCGGAAGAGCCGGTTGCTCACCCCGACATCGCTCAGCGCCACCGGGAACTCGTCGAGGGTGAGGCCGGAACGGTTCTCGGCGTGCACGAGGTCGTAGGTCGGCACCACCGGCGGGGACAGCCGCTGGCGGCTCTCGATGCGACCGACCGCGAGATCGGACCCGCTCTCCTCCAGGGAGGTCACCAGCGTACGCATCGCGTTCTGGGTGAGGAGGTCGGCGGCGAGCAGGAAGCAGACGTAGGATCCGCGCGCCGCGCGACCACCACGGTCGCGGGCCTCGGCCTGGGTCGCGGAGCTGTCCAGCAGCCGCAGGCGGTAGTCGTCGGGGAGGTCGGCGAGGATCTGGTCGCTCACCACGCTGGCCTCGCCATAGGGCGCGATCAGGATCTCGAGGGTGGTGTGGGTCTGCTCGCGCACGGAGAGCAGCGACTCGGCCAGATACTGCTTGTCCTGGTCGGTCACCGTCACCACGACCGAGACGAGCGGGCCGCGCTCGTGGCCGAGAACGCGATGCCCGGCGTCACGAGCCAGTCGACGGACACCCTGAGGCATCCTTCGTTCGGCGCGACGCAAGACGTCGACGATTCCCTGACCCATGCACATTCCCTCTCGGTCCGAGGGCGTCTCGGATGACGCGCCCGCGAATCTGATCGAACTCAGAGGTTACAGGCGAACGAACGGTCTCCCGCACTCCGGCCGATACCCCTCGGGGAACCTTCGCGGTGGAGTGTGCCGATCGACACCACGATGTCGCCCGGCAGACGTACGGTGCTCAGGGAAACCGCCGCGCCAGGTCCGTCGCCCCCAGCAGAGTCGTCGGCCATCAGGCCCACGATGTCGGCGACGCCGCGTCCGGTGAGCTTCACGACGCATTCCGCCCGGGTCCATCGTTCCCAGAACCCGTCGGTGCCGAACCGCCTGGCGAGGGCCGCCGGGACCGTACGCTCCACCTCGGCGTCGACCGCCACCGGGACATCGTAGGAGCCCGCCCAGGCGACCACCCGGCCGTCGTGGAGGTGGCTGCGGGCGCGGTAGCCGGCGAGCTCGGCATCGCTGCCGACGCGGAGCCGGCCAGGGGACATCAGATCGAGCCGCCGCCGTCGATGACGATCGACTGACCGTTGATGTTGGTCTGCTCGAGCAGCAGCATCCGCACGGTCGGCACGACGTCCTCGGGCGTGGTCATCGCACCTGAGGGCGTACGCCGCGCGATCGACTCGAGCTGGTTCGCACCCAGCACCGCGGACATCTCCGAGGCGAAGAACCCGGGAGCGACAGAGTTGACCAGCACCCGGCCACCGAGCTCCCGGGCCAGCGAGCGGGTCGCCGCGTCGAGACCTCCCTTGGTGGCCGAGTAGGCCACCAGGCCTTGGTAGCCGCGCTGGCCACAGATCGAGGTCACGTTGACGACCCGGCCCTTCAGACCCTTGCCGATCAGGCGCCGCAGCACGAACCGGGTCAGCACCAGGGGCGCGGTCAGGTTGGTCTCGATGATCTGCGCGATCCGGTCCGACGAGGTGTGCACGTGCAGCGAGTCCTGGCCGATCGCGGCGTTGTTGACCAGGCCGTCGATGACGCCGAGGCTCGCCTCGACCTCCTTGACGAACGCCTGGGCCGCCTTCTCGTCGGTCACGTCGACCGAGCCGAAGTGGGTGTCCTCGGGGTACTTCGAGGCCAGCGACTCGAGCTCGGGGGTCACCGTGCGCGCGAAGGCGGCGACCTTCACGCCACGCTCGAGCAGGTCGGTGACGATGGCGAGACCGAGGCCGCGCGAGGCGCCGGAGACCAGCACGACAGAAGCGGGCGGGAAGGGTTGAAAGTCAGACATCGCTCTTCAGTGTCTCCTTGGCCGGGATCTCGGCAAGCATCTTGATGCGCCGCGGCACGGCGTACTCGGGCAGGCGTTCGGCAGCCCAACGGGTCAGGTCGTCGGCGGTCACGCCCGAGTCCTGGTCTGCGACCACGTCGGCGACGACCATGGTGCCGACCAGCGGCGCCTTCCGGCCGCGCACGGCCGCCCAGGCGACCGCCGGGTGGGACTGCAGCAGGTCGCGTACGGCACCGGCCGACACCTTCGAGCCGCCGACGTTGAGCTCGTCGCGGTCCAGGCGACCGGTGACCAGGACCCGGCCGTCCTCGATGTGGGCGGCATCGCCGGTGCGTACCGCCCCGGCCAGCTCCGCGCCCGAGGCGTCGGTGCCGTGGTGCGGCGAGGTGATCACCAGCTCGCCGTCGACCACCGACAGCCGCGGGCGACCGGGGAGGTCGCGGTCCAGCCACTCGATCGGGAATCCCGCGCGACCGTCGTGGACGACGATCGAGGCGCCGACCTCGGAGGAGGCGTAGATCCAGGAGACGCGTGCGTCCGGGAAGGCCTCGCCGAGCTGCGTCAGCACGGCCTGGTCGACCGGTTCACCGCCGAGCGTGACCTGCTCGAGCGGCAGCTTCTGCAGCTCGGCGCCGTGGCGCATCAACGTACGCCGCCAGAACGTCGGGGTCCCGGACACGGCGGTCACGCCGTGCTCCAGGGCGGGCGCCACCCAGTCGTCCAGGTCGGCCGGGTCGACGAGGACCAGGTCCTGACCGGGCACGCCCAGCCCGAGGGTGATCACCTGCCACCACGCGTAGGTGCCGGGCGAGTAGGGGCACAGCCAGGTGTGTGGCGCCACCCCGGTCACGGTCGAGAGCGACGCCAGGGTGTGGCCGACCCGCTTGGGCCGGCCTGTCGACCCGGAGGTGAGCAACCAGACCCGGCCGTCCTCGGCCGCACGGGGGTTGGTGGTCTCCTGCACGCCGCCGGACGGCTCGACGAGGTCGAACCCGGCTCCGCGCAGCTCGGTCGCAAGGGCCCCGTCGAGCCGTCCGGCGGCGACGACGAGCAGCTCGCCGCCGTCCTTCAGGCCGGCGACCGCCGGCAGCGCATCGACGCTGTGCTCCACCACGTGGGCCGTCGGCGCCGGCCGCGAGGCGACATGCTGCTGGACGAGCTCACCCCAGGTCGCTCGCCTCCCCGTCCGGGCGTCGACGACGAGGTTGTCGGCGATCACTGCCCCTGGATCTCCACGAGCAGGTCGAGCACGTCTCCGATCGTCTCGATCGAGCGAAGTCCCGCCGCCTCGAAGTTGAGCTCGTCGCCGATCTCGTCCTCGACCCGGAGCGCGAGCTCGGAGAAGTCGAGGGAACGGAAGCCGATGTCAGTCAGCTTCGCGGTGTCGTCAGCAGGCAGGGTCTTCCCCTGCACGGCCAGCACCTCGCCCATGAGCTTGCGGACCGCCGGTCGGTCAAGAGTCTCCATGGCCTCGGACCATATAACGTGACGGCGCATCCCCTGATGTCTGAGGAGACCGATGTTACGACGGGCGACCGACGCCGACCTGCCGAGCATGCTGGCGTGGCGCAACCAAGAGGCAAACCGCTCGGTGAGCATCAACCAGCATGTGATCACCGCCGAGGAGCACGCCGCCTGGTGGTCCCGGGTCAGCCAGGACCCGACCCGCCGGGTGCTCATGTTCGAGTACGCCGGCCGCCCGCTCGGCGTGGTGAGCTTCTTCGACCATGATCCCGTCGCCAGGTCGGCCTCCTGGGGGTTCTATCTCGACCACGACGGCACCACCGCCGACGGCACCGCTCTGCTGGCGTGGACCAAGGTGATGCGCGAGGCCGTGGCGTACGCCTTCGCCCCCGAGCCCGACGGACTCGACATCGACCTCCTCGAGGGCGAGGTGCTCCCCCACAACGAATCCGTACGCGCCATGAACCGCCGGCTCGGATTCACCGAGGGCGAGCCCTACGAGCAGACCACTGACGACGGCGTGGTGACCGCCATCCCGGTCAGCCTGCACCGCGACGACCGACCGACCCGACGTTCCGCCAAGGAGCAGAGATGACCCACCACGAGATCACCGTCGGGGACCGCACGATCGGTCCCGGCCACGAGCCGTTCGTGATCGCGGAGATGTCCGGCAACCACGCTGGTGACCTGGAGCGGGCGCTCGACATCGTGCGCGCCGCGGGCGAGGCCGGTGCGCACGCTCTCAAGATCCAGACCTACACCGCCGACACCATCACCCTCGACGTCGACACCCCCGCCTTCCGGCTCTCCGCGGACCACCCGCTGTGGCCCAACCGCCGCCTCCACGAGCTCTACGAGGAGGCGCACACGCCGTGGGAGTGGCACGAGCCGATCTTCTCCCTGGCCAGCGAGCTCGGGATGGTGCCGTTCAGCGCCGCGTTCGACCCGACCGCGGTCGACTTCCTGGTCGGGCTCGGGGTCCCGATGCTGAAGTCGGCTTCCTCCGAGATCACCGACCTACCGCTGGTCCGCGCGATCGCCGAGACCGGCTTGCCGACGATCATCTCCACCGGCACCGCGACGCTCGCCGAGATCGACGCGGCGGTGCGTACGGCACGAGCGACCGGCAACGACGACCTCGTCGTGCTGGCCTGCACCGCGTCCTACCCGGCTCCCCCGGAGGCCTCCAACCTCCGCGGGATCCCGGTGCTGCGCGACGGCCTCGACGTCGCCGTGGGTCTCTCCGACCACACGCTCGGCATCGGCGCCTCGGTCGCGGCCGTCGCCCTCGGCGCCTGCGTGATCGAGAAACACATCACGCTCTCGCGTGAGGACGGCGCCGTCGACTCCGACTTCTCCCTGGAGCCGCACGAGTTCGCCTCGCTGGTCAGCGAGACGAGGATCGCCTGGCAGGCGCTCGGCGAGGCCCGGATCGGCCCGAAGTCGGCCGAGCGCGAGGGCCTGCGGTTCCGTCGTTCGCTCTTCGTCACCCGCGACGTACGTGCCGGGGAGAAGGTCGGGCCGGACAACGTACGCTCCGTCCGCCCCGCCGACGGGCTGCCGCCGGGCGACGTCGACATCGTCTTCGGCCGTACCTTCACCAAGGACGCCCCGGCCGGCACACCGCTCAGCTGGGACCTGGTTTAGACCTGATCGCGGTCGAGGGCGAGGAGCGCGTCGGCGACGCGCGCCGGCCCTCGGCCGTCGACCATGGCCCAGCAGGCGGCGCGCAGCCTCTCCCGCAGACGTACGTCACCCAGGAGCTCACGCATTCTGGCCACAGCGTCCGCGGAGTCGCCGTCGAGCTCGGCCAGGGTGGCGATCCCGACGGCCAGCCGGTCCCGGTCCATCCGGACGTACGCGTCCTGCTGGTTGTCGGCGACGCAGACGAACCCGACCGCGGCGCCGAGGCAGAAGAGCTCCCAGGCCGAGGTGCCGGCGGCGCTGAGCACCACGTCCGCGTCGGCGACGAGCTCGGCCAGGGTGTCGGTCGGCCCGATCACGTGGATGGCCTGGCCCGGCGCCGGCTCGATGCCGGCGATCTCCTCGGCCAGCTCCGGGGTGGCGGCGATGGCGGTCAGCTCCACGGCGATCCCCGCCCGCGCGACCAGGCGCGCGACCCGTGGCGAGACCCCGAAGGCGTCGGTTCCGCCGAAGAACGCCAGCACTCGCAGGGGCGTGTGCTCGTCGGCCGCGGCCTTGGGCGCGCTCGGGCGCTGCCGGACGATCTCACGTCGCTGCTGGGCGTAGTCGAGACCACCGAGATGCCTGGATCCCTCGGGGAGTGCCCAGGTTGAGGCCTCCGCGCCGAGGTTCTGGTCCAGGTAGAGGTCGGCGTCCCGTTCGCGCGGGTCGCCGTCGGTGAGCGCCAGCAGCGGCCAGCGCTCCCTCAGGTCGGCGTAGACCGGGGCCGGGAGGAGATAGGAGTCCACGACCACCGACGTCGGCTCGAGACGGGTGAGGACGTCGCGGACGTCGCCCGGTCCCGGCGACGCGATCTCGATCCCCCGGCGCCGCACCTGCTCCGCTGCCCACTGCACCCGCTCCAGGTCCGCGACCATCACGACACGTACGCCTCGGGCGGCGAGCTCCTCCCCGAGGGCCAGGCAGCGCATGACGTGCCCGATCCCGACATCGGGACCGGCATCGCACACCATCGCCACGCAAAGACCTTCGGCCTCGACCGATCCCACGGACATGTATGCGCAACCTCTCGGATTCGTCCGTTTCGGCGGACGGCACGGCATGTGTCACCTTTTGAGCGCCGTGTCGTTGGCGCACCAGTGAGGCCCAGAGTAGAGAGCATCCCTGTGACCGTGCCCAATTCGGACGTTCGTGAGTCCGCCGCCCCGATCGATCATCCTCTTGATGGCGCCAGCATCCTGGTCACCGGTGGGACGGGGTCGTTCGGCAAGGCGTTCATCCGCCACGTACTGGACAACCTCAACCCGAGGCGCGTGATCGTCTTCTCGCGCGACGAGCTGAAGCAGTACGAGTGCCGCCAGCTGTTCGGCAACGACCCACGGCTCCGCTGGTTCATCGGCGACATCCGCGATCGCGACCGGCTCCACCGGGCCCTCCACGGCGTCGACTACGTCGTCCACGCCGCCGCGCTCAAGCAGGTCGACACCGGGGAGTACAACCCCTTCGAGTTCATCAAGACCAACGTCCTGGGTTCGCAGAACGTCGTCGAGGCCTCCATCGACGCCGGCGTCAAGAAGGTCGTCGCCCTCTCGACGGACAAGGCCTCCTCGCCGATCAACCTCTACGGCGCGACCAAGCTGACGGCCGACAAGATCTTCATCCTCGGCAACAACTACGCCTCCTCCTACGAGACCCGGTTCTCCGTGGTGCGCTACGGCAACGTGACCGGCTCGCGCGGTTCGATCATCCCGAAGTGGAAGGCGATGGCCGAGCGCGGCGAGGCGCTCGGTATCACCGACATGCGCTGCACCCGGTTCCTGATCACGCTGCCGCAGGCGGTGCAGATGGTGCTCGACACCTTCGAGATCATGCAGGGCGGCGAGCTGCTCGTCCCGCACATCCCCTCCCACAAGGTCGTCGATCTGGCGGAGGCGGTCGCACCGGGGGCGAAGTTCGTCGACATCGGGCTCCGCCCCGGCGAGAAGCTCCACGAAGAGATGATCAGCCCGGAGGAGGGCCGCCGCGCGGTGAGCATCCGCGACGGGAAGTACTACGTGATCGAGCCCGAGAACCCGCAGTGGGGCTACAAGCCGATCATGGACGCCGTGCCGGTCCCCGACGGCTTCCACTGCGCCTCGGACAAGAACGACATCTGGTACGACGCCGAGGACCTCCGCAAGGTTCTGGAGTCGGGGATCTGAGCATGCTGCCCTACGGCCGCCAGTCGGTCTCCGAGCAGGACATCGAGGCAGTCACGGCGATCCTGCGAGGCGACTGGCTCACCACCGGGCCGACCGTCGCCGCGTTCGAGCAGGCGCTCTCCGACCTGGTCGGCGGGCACCGGGCGGTCTCGTGCACCTCCGGCACCGCTGCCCTCCACATCGCCTACGCCGCCGCCGGTGTGGGTGCCGGCGACGAGGTCATCACCACGCCGATGACGTTCGTCGCGACCGCGTCTGGAGCATCGCTGCTCGGCGCGAAGGTCGTCTTCGCCGACGTCGAGGAGGACACCGCGCTCCTCGACCCGGCCGCCGTCGACGCCCTCGTCACCGACCGCACCAAGGTGATCGCCGCCGTCGACTACGCGGGCCATCCGGCCGACTACGCCGCGCTGCAGTCCATCGCCGACCGGGTCGGCGCGCTCACCCTCGGGGACGCCGCCCATTCGATCGGTGGTTTCTCCGGCGGGCGCCCGGTCGGAGACCTCGCCGACCTGACCACGCTCTCGTTCTTCCCGACCAAGAACCTCACCACCGCCGAGGGCGGCGCTGTCGTCGCCAAGGACGCCGCCATCGCGCAGCGGGCCCACGAGTTCCACTTCGTGGGGCTGATGCGTGACGCCGACCGGTTCCGGATCAAGGACGAGGGGCCGTGGCACCAGGAGGTCCATGAGTTCGGGCTCAACTACCGGCTCACCGACCTGCAGTGCGCCTTCGGGCTCTCCCAGCTCGCCCGGCTGGCCGGGTTCAAGCAGCGGCGCGCGGAGATCACCGCCCGCTACAACGCCGCGCTCGCCGGCGTCGACGGGCTGCGGCTGCCGGTCCAGCGCGAGGGCGTCGACCCGGCGTGGCACCTCTATCCGGTGCGCATCCTCGAGGACCGTCGGCGCGAGGTGTTCGAGAAGATGCGGGCGGCCGGCATCGGCGTACAGGTCAACTACATCCCGGTCTACTGGCACCCGGTCTACGCGGACCTGGGCTACCAGCGCGGGATGTGCCCGAACGCAGAGGCGTTCTACGCCGAGGAGCTCTCCCTGCCGCTGTACCCCGACCTGACCGACGACCAGGTCGACCAGGTCGTCGAGACGCTGATCGGAACCCTGTGAAGACCGCGGTCATCACCCAGGCGCGCATGACCAGCACCCGCCTCCCCGGCAAGGTGCTTCGGGAGGCGGCGGGCATAACCATGCTCGAGCACCACCTCTCCCGACTCACCGCTGCCGGGCTCCCGGTGATCGTGGCGACGACCACCAACGTCGACGACGATCCGGTCGCCGTCCTGGCCGACAAGCTCGGCGCCGGGGTGGTCCGTGGCAGCGAGCCCGACGTACTGTCGCGCTTCGCGCTGGCGGTGCGGGAGTTCGAGCCCGACGTCGTCGTCCGGGTGACCAGCGACTGCCCCCTGATCGACGGGGAGGTCGTACGCCGCGGCATCGACGCCTGGGCAGCCGCCGGTGATCCGGCGCTCTATGCCAGCAACGCCCTGGAGCGCACCTACCCGCGAGGGCTCGACTTCGAGGTCTTCTCCGCGGCGGCGCTGCTGGAGGCCGACCGGCTCGCCACCGAGGCGCCCCACCGCGAGCACGTCACCCCGTGGCTCTACACCGACGAGACCCGACCCAAGCTCAATCTGCCGTGGGAGCGGGACGCATCGGCGTACCGGATCACGCTCGACACCCCGGAGGACATGCGGCTCCTGCAGATCCTCATCGAGGACCACGACGCCCACCGTCTCGACACCAGTGGCCTCGTGTCACTCCTGGAGACCCACCCCGAGCTGGTCGAGATCAACGCTCAGATCGAGCAGAAGAAGCTCGGCCAATAAGCCCCGGCGGGTAAGATCCGTGCCACGCGGGACGTCGCGCCGCACCCCATCCCAGCAGCGACACTTGGAGCGTTGCATGCAGAAGACTCTGATCGTCCATTCCGGCACTTTCAAGACCGGGAGCACGGCGATCCAGACCTTCCTTGCCCGCGCAAGCCGCGAGGGAAACCTCCCTCCCGAGGTCGCCTACCCGACGATCGGCCGAGGCACGCACAGCGTCCAGCACCAGAACCTCTACTCCCAGCTCCTCGGCGAGGTGCTCTTCACGCCCGCCCTCGGCACCTGGGAGCAGCTCGTCGAGTCGATCGCCTCGGGCAGCGCCGAGACCACGGTGATCTCGTGCGAGTCGTTCTCGTTGCTCAAGCCCGAGCACATCAGCGCGATCGGCGACTACGCGCGCCAGGCAGGCGCGAAGGTCCGCTGGGTCCATTACGTTCGCGATCAAGCCACGTTCTACAACGCCTTCTACGTCGAGCGGCTGATGGTGATGCGGCCCGAGCACGCCGAGCTTGTCGATCTCCCCTTCGAGGAGTTCCGCGAGTGGTCACCGCTCGACATGAGCTTCCTGCGCTACGGAGAGTTCGCAGACACGATCACCACTGCCATCCCCGACGTCGACCTGCGGCTTCGCCCCTTCATCCGCAAGGAGCTGCGCCACGGGAACGCCGTCGCGGACTTCCTCAGCACGTGCGAGCTCCCGATCCAGGGCGAGGGGGCGGCATCGAGCAACGTCGGATCCGGCTGGCGGACCGTCGAGACCGCGCGACACCTGGCTCCGATCGTGGCCGCCGCACCGATGCGTGGTCGGCTCCGAGGCGTCGACTCCTGGAAGGCCACTCGGCTGAAGTGGATCCAGATCCTCCGCGGCGAGCTCGTCACCAAGGCCACCCAGCTCGGCTGGAACGACTCCAGCGCGGTCTACATGACCTCCGAGTTCCGCCAGGAGCTGCTCGACGACTATCGCGACGACAACCTCCTCATCGGCAAGCTCGGCGGCTTCTCGTTCACCGACATGATCGAGCAGAGCAGCTTCCCCGAATACAACATCGGCGACTACGCCACGATCCCCGGCGACGAGGTGATGGCGGTCGTGAAGCTGGTCATGCAGGGCCTGCACACGATTCCGGAGGAGATCCAGCAAGAGGTCGAGGACGCCCGCGCCCGTCGAAGGGAAGCGGAGGCCTCACAGCGGGGCCGGCTCCGTCGTCTCCTGCGCCGTTGACCGGAGCGTGATCGGTCGGCGGGGTCAGCGCAGGTCGAACACGGAGTACATCCCCTGCTTGAAGCGCGGCTGGCCGAGCTCGCGGCGCAGGCCGCGGAGGTCGGCGCGATAGCGACGGTCGACGACGAGCCAGTCGACTCCGTGCTCGTCGCGCAGCGTGGCGATCGTCGCCGGAGACGGGCGCGTGATCGCCGCATCGTTGGCCTCGAGCAGCTCTGGATCCCAGAAGGGCAGGTAGGCCGAGTTGTTGAGATCCGTGGACGGCAGCCCGACCACGAGCGGGTCGATGTAGGCCCATCCTTCGACCAGGACCCGGCGCTCGGCGTACGCCGCGATCCAGAAGTTCCGCCGATCGCAGTCGGGCACGGGCAGCCCGATGCAATGGGCGTTGGTCGCGATCCGATCATCGGTCTGTGAGTGCTCGCGGACGAACCGTGCGGCGGCGACCCCACCTGGGCCGATGATGTCTGTGTCAGGAGCCCGGGGAAGCGCGGGGCCGACCGTCGCCAGAGCGATGGTCTGCGGCGCCCCGGCGAGCACGACCCCCAGCATCAGCGCCACGACAGCCGGAAGCGCCGCGATCGTCGAGCGCTTGGCGTACACGAGCACGACGGCGAGTGCGACAGCGAGCACCAGCAGCCCGATGACGAGCTGGGTCAGCAACGTCGGCGTGAACGCCGAGCCGTCTTCCGGCATGTCGTCGCCCACCAACAACCTCACGGCCACGAGGGCGAGGCAGCCGAGAGCGGCGCAGCCGGCGATCCGGAGGCCGTCGCGCCACGACAGGTCGACGGGGATGAGGTCCGACAGCGAGACAGCCATGACGACGGCGATGAACCCGCTGGCGCCCAGGAGGAAGTACGCCTGGCTCAGGGCCGGATGGCTCAGGACCATCATCGCGCCGGCACCGGCAGCCCCGGTGCCCGCCAAGAACAGCAGCTCGGGTCGTCGCCAGCCGCCACGCACCAAGCCGATGATCACCGGCACGGCGACGAGGACGAACCCAACCGTGAAGGTGACCCAGATCGACAACGGCGCGGAACCGGGAAGGGTCTCCCCCTCCGGCAGCATCAGGATCCCGAGCCGTTGGACCGTGCTCCCGTTGAGGTCGATCCCAGTCGCCCGGGTGCCACCGCCGTAGAACAGCTGCTGCGCGACCAGAAAGACCGCGACAGCCGAACCGAGCAGGGCGCCGAGGATGCCGGCCATCCGCTTGCGGCGCAGCACGGCCGCGACCACGAGCGCGAGGAACAGGCCGGCGATGATCGTCGGCAGGGCGGAAGACTTCGCACCGGCCACGGCGACCATGACGACCACTGTCAGCAACCACGGTCGCCACTGCCACCGCTCCCGCCGGATCATCTCGACGACCAGCACCATCAGGACCATCTGGAGCGGCATCACGAAAGCGTGCGTCGGGCTGTAGAACGCACGGGTGACGGAGTCGAAGGCCAGCTGCGCAGGGCTGACCAGGCTCGTCCAGCCGAAGAAGTCCGGAGTGGCACCCATGGCGAAGACGAGAGCGGCGACGAACCCTGGCCACTTCCGTCCGGTGAGACGTGTGGTCGCCGCGTACGCCCCGCCGACCGCGAGCAGGACGAGCAGCGCGATCGACAGGCTGCGCATCAGCACGATGAGCTCGATGTGAGTGACCGTCGCTGCCGACGCCAGGTGGGCGTAGACCAGCCAGTGGTAGAAGAGCGGGGTGCCGTCCACCCAGGGCATCTGGGCGGGAAAGTGGTGCAGCAGATCGCCGGCGATCGCGAGGTGGAAGGGCTCGTCGACGTACGGCGCCCGCAAGGCGTCGATCGGTCGGTATGACCACATCTGGTTCGTGACCAGAAGAATCTGTACGAGCGCCACCGCCGCACCTGCCCACGACCACAGGCTCGCTCGACCGATCACCACCGGACCGACCCGTCGTCGGCGCCAGATGACGACCAGCGCGACGGCGAGCACAGCGACCGGATAGCCGTAGATCAGCTCGGTGAGATCGAACAGCCGCAGCAGCACGTAGAGCGGGGCCTCGAGGACGAGCCCGAGGATGGTGCCGAGGATCAGGTCGTTGCCGAGACTCGGTCCCGGCTTGGCGACCGCTCGCCACACCACGGTGCCCGGAAAGGTGAGGAACGCCAGGACGTACCCGGTGAAGAGCAGCGCGTCGCCGAGGCCGACTCCGGCGACGCGCATCGCGAGAACGAGCGTCGTGACGACAACCAGCACACCCGGTAGAGGTCCGGACCACGACCTTCCCGAACCCATGCGGTCCGAGGAAGGCTTCGCGTCGGGTGCGACGCCCACGGTTGCCGGGTCTGCAGTCACCCGGGAGATCATGCCAACAAAACGCCTACACGGAGTACTCCGAAGCCCCTCCGAATGCGCTATTTTCCTAGCAATGTCCCCCACCCACACCGTCTCCGTCGTCATCCCGGTCTACCGCGGTGCCGAGACGCTTCCGGACGTGGTGAGCGAGGTCGTCGACCTCGCCGAACCGTTCGCCACCCCGAACGGGCACCAGGGACGTGTCACCGAGATCCTTCTGGTCCACGACCACGGCCCGGACACCTCTGATGTCGCCATGCGACAACTCGCCGAGAAGTACGACATCGTTCGCCCGATCTGGCTGAGCCGCAACTTCGGCCAGCACGCCGCGACCCTTGCCGGCCTGGCCTCGTCGGGGTCGGACTGGATCGTCACGATGGACGAGGACGGCCAGCACGACCCGGCGTACATCCTGCCGATGCTCGACACCGCACTCAGGGAGCGGGCCGCCCTCGTCTACGCCCGCCCCACCAACGCGGCGCCGCACGGTCCGCTGCGCAACCTGACGTCGCGCGGTTCGAAGGTCGTCATCGACCGCCTCATGCCCGGTGGCAGCGCCCGGCAGTTCAACAGCTTCCGCCTGATCCTGGGTGAGTACGGCCGGAGCGTGTCCGCCTACGCCGCCAACGGCGTCTACCTCGACGTCGCGCTGAGCTGGGTGATCTCGGATGTGGCGACGTGCCCGGTGGAGCTGCGTGAGGAGGGGGAGCGGCCCTCCGGCTACAACTACCGCTCCTTGATGTCGCACTTCTGGCGCATGGTGCTCACCGGCGGCACCCGCCTGCTGCGTGCGGTCAGCATCTGCGGAGCCCTGCTCGCCGCTTCCGGCATAGTCCTCGCGGTCGTGCTGGTCGTCGCCCGTCTCGCCGGCGGGGTCCCGGTCCAGGGCTGGACCTCGTTGATGGCGGCCGTGCTGGTCTGCTCCGGCTCCATCATGCTCACCCTCGGAGTGATCGCCGAATACCTCGGCGTCTCCGTCAACATGGCCATGGGCAAGCCGCTCTACGTCATCGTCAGCGACCCCGCGAACGGCCCGCTTCGCGAGGCACCCCCGCCGGGTCATCCCGAGTGACCGGCGCGCAGCGCCCATCCCGACCGCCCACCTTCGTCGTCGGTAGTGGCGGTCTGCTCGGCCGCCATGTGAGCAGCGCGTTCGAGCGCTCCGGGGCCTCAGTGCGGAGAGTGAGCGTGCCCTGGCACGACCCGGTCGCCGCCCGCTCCGTCCTGAGGTCCGAGCTCACCTCCTTCGTCGACTCGTCGCCGGACGGCCGCGTCAACATCGCCTGGTGCGCCGGCGCGGGCGTGGTCTCCACCCCGGCAGACGAGCTCGAGACCGAGGTGTCGCTCTTCCGCGACGTACTCGATGAGCTGCGTGCAGCACTGCGGCCCACCACCCGGCTCGCGTTCTTCTTCGCATCCTCCGTCGGTGGCGTCTACGCCGGTTCGGCCGATCCCCCGTTCACCGAGCGCTCCGAGCCTCGTCCGCTGGTGGCGTACGGCAGGGCCAAGCTGGCCATGGAGGAAGCGGTCACCGCATTCTGCTCCGAGACCGGATCCGTGGCGCTCATCGGCCGCATCACCAATCTCTACGGGCCCGGCCAGAAGCTCTCCAAGCCCCAGGGCCTCGTCTCTCAGCTGTGTCTGGCCCAGCTGCGCGGCACGCCGCTGCCGGTCTGGGTCTCCTTCGACACCATCCGGGACTATCTCTACGTCGGCGACTGCGCCGAGATGGTCGTCGACGCCCTCGACGGGCTCCACGAGCACGTCCGCGGTGCCGGATCGAACGCCGTCGTCAAGATCCTGGCCACCGGCACCGGGGCGACCCTCTCGGCCGTCATCGGAGAGACCAACCGCGTCTTCAGGCGGCGGACCAGGCTGCGCATCCCGGGAGCCGGCACGCCCGGCCAGGCACGCGACCTGCGGGTCCGCAGCGTCGTCTGGCCGGAGCTCGACAAACGGACACAAACGCCTTTCTCCGTTGGCGTGCGTCGCATCGCCGATGAGATCGCACTGGCCTACGCTGCTGGTACCTCCGCACTTCCGACGCACGTGAGCGAGATCTCCATCCGATGACCGAAACGGGCATGCTGCTGGGCACCACGACGGGCGGCTCTCCCTCGATCGCCCAGAGCGACTACTGGTGGTACCGAGCGCGCACCCGGATCCTCGAGACCGTCATGAAGCCGTACGTCGGGACGCCACGCCGCCTCCTCGACGTCGGCAGCGCCGACGGCCCCAGCGTCACCTGGCTCGAGGGCACCGCCGAGCATCACGTCTCGCTGGACGTCGACCCGCGTGGCCTCGCCGACGGCGGCGTGTGCGGCTCCGCGATCAGGCTTCCGTTCGCCGACGGCTCCTTCGACGTTGTCGCGGCCTTCGACGTCATCGAGCACTGCGAGCCCGAGGCCGCTGCCCTCGCCGAGATCGAGCGCGTCCTCGCCCCCGGCGGCCGCTTCCTCATGTCGGTTCCGGCGTACAACTGGGCCTGGACCCGCCACGACGACCACAACCACCACTACCGGCGCTACACCCTTCGGCGGGCGGTGGAGTCGATCAGGGCAGCCGGGCTCTCGCCCGTGCGAGCGACGTACGGCTTCACGGGGACGTTTCCGATGTTCGCCGCTCAGCGCCTGGTCACCCGGGTCAAGGAGCGCGGTCCGGCGCGTGCGCAGCAGCTTCCCGACGGCGGCGTCGCACCGCTCCCCGAGGTCTCGCCTGCGATCGAGAAGATACTGCTCGGCGCCACCCGCATCGACGAGCGGCTGCTGACCCGACTCGATCTGCCGTTCGGGTCCTCGGTGCTGGTCGCCGCGGTCAAGACCAGCTAAAAATGCTTACACTTCAATGGCGGGACGGTCGCCGTTCACCAGACCGTGGAGACTAAAGACTTGGACACGAGCAATCACTGGTACGGACACGCCCACATCCTCTCGGAGTATTGCGGACTCCCGTTCGAGCAGCCGCGCCCGATCTGGGGCGTGCTCCAGCACGGCTGGAACCTTCTTCACGGTTTCGGCCCGGGCCACGAGCCGCCGTACGGCTTCCCCAAGTTCGTCTGGTCCCACGCGAACCTGCGCCGCGGCCAGGCGGTCGGCTGGCGCGACTATGCCGTGATCGGCGCTCCGTGGAACTACCTGCTCGAGCTCAAGAAGGACGTCGAGCCCGTACCCCCGGCTGATGAGCGCGAGGGAACGATCTTCTACCCGTTCCACACCTGGGACCACGGCGAGGTCAGTGGCGATCACGACCGGCTGATCGCGGAGATCCGGGACACCGAGGAGGGTCCGGTGACCGTCTGCCTCTACTGGATCGAGTACGACATGCCGGAGGTCCGTCGCCGCTATGAGGACGCCGGCTTCCGGGTCATCTGCCACGGCAAGCGAGGCACCTTGCGCCAGGGCACCGACATCCGCTTCCTCCACAAGCAGTACGCGGAGCAGATCCGCCACCGTCGGGTCGCCTCGAACCGGCTGACCACGGCGATCTTCTACGGCGCCTCGGTCGGCTCCGAGGTCGCGGTCTACGGCGACCCGATGACCTTCGCCGACGTCAGGGACGCCAGCGTGAGGGACGGGAACGAGCAGGCCAAACGGTTGTTCCCCGAGTTCCACGGGGTGGAGACCGACGCAGAGGAAGTACGCGCCACGACCGTGCGCGAGCTCGGGCTGGATGCCATGGCGTCGCCTGCTGAGCTGCGCGCGCTCTTCGGATGGGAGATCACCGCATGAACGACACCGACACGCCTTCGAAGGTCGCCGCCTACAGCGTCGTCCCGGGCGACATGTACGACTGGTCCGACATGGCCGACGGCCGGGCGCTCCCTGGCGGCCAGGTCCTGACCCGATTCGCCGTTGCGGCGGCAACCGGTGCCTCCCACCTGATCGTCGTCGGTCCGCACGACCTCGACCTGCTCGATGCGGTCGTCGACCGCGCCGCGACGACGACCATCGTCCTCCGCACCCACTCCGACGCCGAGCTCGTCTCCGAGCGGTACGCCCACAGGGCTGTCGACGTCGTCTGCGGCGATCTGCGTGCCTGGACCCCCGATCGGCCGGCCGACGCCGTGCTCGCGCTGGACGGGTTCGGACGGGTCGCATCGATCGACGCGGACCCGGCGGACTGGCACGCGATCGCCGAGCACCTCGCCGGCCTCGCGAGCGGCGACACTCGGCTCGCGCTGGTCGTTCCCAACCCGGGATCCCCGCTCGCACAGCTCAGGGCCGTCAACCCGGAAGCATCCAACGAGAACGCTGACTGGTCGTTCCCCGTCCATGATCGTGCGAACCCGCGAAGCCTCGCGGAGGCGAGCGCACGGTTCGGCGGTCGCGGCTACACGCTGTGGCCCGACGTCGGCTCTCCGACCCTGGCCGCAGCTCCCGAAGCCTGCTCGGTGGCGCTCGCGGTCGCTCACGGTCGCCCCACCGACACCCCCACGCTGCGCGAGGTCCAGCCTGCGCTGGGCCAGGCGCTGGACACGTTGGGAGCCGCGGGAGCCGCCGGCGGTTGGCTGGTCACCCGAGGCCTCGAGGCGACCGGAGCGAGGTCGAGCGGCGAGCTTGCTCGTCCGCTCGCGCCGAGCGAGGGAGCAACCGCGCGAAGCGCGGACCCGATCTCGTCGGTCGTCGGTGTCGATCGGACCGGTGACGAGACGTCCTGGACCGCTGCCGAGCGGTCCTGGCTGATCGAAGCCATGCACGACTCGGCACGCCGCGACGCCTCGGGCCTTCGCCACCACGTACGCCGGCTGCGCGACGCGATCGCTGACGCTCCTGAACGGTGGTGCGGTCTCCAGGTCGACGAGATCGGCCTCGACGCCGGCCTGGTCGTCCCTGTCCACGAGTCGACAGTGAAGCTCGGCGAGTCCGCGGACGAGATCCTCCTCGGGCTGCTGGACGAGCTCGCCGCGTACCTCTGCGCGGCGGGGTGGCGCCACCCCTGGCCCGCCGGTCGGGGCAGGGACGAGCTCACCGTCCTGCTCGCGGCGACCATCGACGTCGCGGTCACTCCCGCGGACGTATTCCAGGTACGCCGACGGCGCGAGTCCGCGCTCTCCTCGACCGGCATGACACCCGTGGTCGCAGGACGGCAGGCGCCGCAGGAGGCCGATCCGAGCGAGCTCCGGAAGCTGATGGACGAGAACGAGGCGCTGCGCGGCCAGGTGACCTGGTTCAAGCAGCAGATGCGTCAGCGTCAGACGATGACCCACGAGGTACGCACGGCGGCCCGACGCGACGTTGCGGCACTGAACGATCGCATCAAGGAGCTGGAGGACCAGCTGAGCGCTCGGCAGGCCCCGACCGTCAACCGAGTCGCCAAACGGGCGTCATCCGTCCCCGGGCGGGCGCGTTCCGGCTTCGGACGCGTACCCGGGGCCCGGCGCGCGGCCCGCCTGCTCAGAAGGGTTCTCCGCGCGCTCCGACGCGTGGCCAGGCGCTAGCGAGCTTCAGCCGGTCACGCGTCGGTGGGCGTGGCCGGCGCGAGCCGCAGGTGGATCTCGTCAGACCAGCCGAACTCGAGCTTCGCCGCCTCGGCAGCGGTCGGCTGAGGCACCCGTTCAGAGAGCTCGCGAGCCACGACGATCGGCTTGTGCTCGCGGCCGTCCAGCAACGACCACTGCGACGTCTCACAGGCATCGTGCTCGATCGCGGTGCTGCGCAGCGCACCCACAGGCACGGTGATCAGGAAGACCCCGTCACGGTCGGCCACGTCCAGGGAGACGTCGAGGGGCTTCTCCGGGGTCGGCCAGGTCCGGAGCACCGCTCCCGTGGACTCCAGCCGGGGACCGTCCGGACCACGCAGGATCAGGTCCTCACCCTGCCACCAGGCGTCGTGAACGACGGGACGGTCGGGCGTCGCGGTGATGACGAAGGAACCGTTCGGGTCGCGGGTGGCGTTCACCGCGCGCCCCTTCATCAGCGATCGAGACCCGAGAAAGTCCGGGTGCACCGGCAGCGGAGACGTACGTCCCTTCCGGGACAGCTTCACCCGGGTCGGCACGATCTCCTCCATGGGCATGTCCAGGCCGGACTTCTCGAGGACAGCCTCGACCGGCACCGTCAACCGCCACGGGGTGATGCCTCGCTCGCCCCGCTCGCCGATCGTCAACGGGTGAGTCACGACCGAACCGCTGCGGTCGGTGAGCGTCAGCTCCGCATGCTCGGGAGGAGCGCCCCGGAACGCGCCCCGGATCTCGATCTCGTCGCCGAGGTCGGTGGTGTGATCCACCCAGGCGTCCGGAAGGTCGCGGACGGTGACCCCGAAGCCCCCGGGGAGGCGTCCTGGGCGGCACCAGCGGTTTCCGATGCGGCGCCAGCCCTGCCACCGCTCGCGTCCGTCTCCCGACGTCGTCACCTGGATCACGTCGCGCACATCGCGGTTGCGGATGCTGATCATGAGGCGCCATTGGCGATCGCCCGCCAGTCGCGACGGGTCGATGCTCAGCTCGAGCGTGGACCTGTCCACCTGGCCGAACGGGATCGCCCGCGGACGAGCGACATGATCCACCGGAACCCTGCCGCCGGCGGGGCTCTCCAGCCACACCTTGAAGCGTGTCCGTGGCGCCAGCGCGAGGGTGTTGATGCCGATGTTGACCCGGACCGCGACCCGGGATCCGTCCCACCAGGCCTCTGTCGCCACTGCCTTGGCCTTCATGTACGCCGGGGCCAGGCGAAACACCGAGTCGGGGACGCCGACCGCGGCGTCCTCGAAGGAGGGGAGCTTGGCGTACCAGCCGTCCCTTCGATGGGCCAGCGGCGCCTGGGTCCCGTATTCGGCCCGATAGCGGGTCAGCGTCGTGAGCGCGTCATGCTTACGACGCTTCAGCAGATCGAACACAAGTCGCTCGAACGGTCCCTGACGGTTGAGGATCGCGTCGTCGACGCGCGCCAGGTAGCGCTCCGCCAGATCGAAGATGCGTCCCGACTCTTCGGCCGGATGGTCCTCGATCGACCGGGCGAGCACCTGGACGTCCGTCGCCGCGAGATGGGACTTGACCAGGTCGGACAGGTAGGGAGCCTGCTCCTCGACCATGTCGAACAGCATCTCGGCCGAACGTACGCGGTCGCTGAGGTTGTCGAGATTCCAGTGGCTCTGCGTGATCGAGGCCTCGCCACCGTCGCGGTGCCGCCAGTAGTAGATCGGCTCGGCGAGAACGTCGACCTGGCGGGCGCGGATGTGCGCGGCAAGGGCGACCGGGTAGTCCTCGTAAAGCATGTCCGGGTAGCTGAGGCCGGCGGAGTCCCAGAAGTCGCGCCGGTAGACCTTGTTCCAGATGTAGCGATCGATGCCCAGGATGTGGGTCCGGCTGCAGTGCGTGGCGATGCGGGTGGTGACGAACGGGCGCCGGTGGGACCACGACTGCCAGACCGACACCGAGTCGAAACGGCGGGCGTTGCCGGCCACGAAGTCGGAGCCCGAGCGCGCCAACGTGTCCGTCATGAGCTGGTAGGCGTACTCCGGGACGTAGTCGTCGGCGTCGACGAACGCGAGCAGGTCACCCCTGCTCGCTTCGATCCCGATGTTTCGGGCCACCCCGACACCGACCTTCTCCGAGGAGACCACCCGGAATCGCGAGTCGCTCGACGCGAACCGGTCGGCGACGCTCGCGGACCCGTCGGTGGACGCGTCGTCGACCATGACCACCTCGAAATCCGAGAAGGTCTGGGCGCGAAGCGACTCCAGGCACGTCTGCAGGAAGGGCTCCACGTTGTGAAACGGGATGACGATGCTCAGAGCGGGATGCGGCACATTCTCACCTTAAGTCGCTCCGTCCTCGAGCCTTCGCAACCGCTCCTCGAAACGCGTGGCCGCGGTGATGCGAGCGCGCACCTGCTCCTGCTGACGCTGGATCTCGGCCCAGATCGAGGAGGCGTCGACGTGGCCGTCCGACGGCGCTCCGGCTGCGAGGTTGCCGCGCTCGACGGTGTCACGCAGGGTCTCCAGACGCGCCTCGAGGGCGGCGACCTGCGGGCTGACCCGAGCGAGCTCGCGCTCGAGGTCGCCGATACGGACGCGCTGCCGGTCCGTGATGGCACGCAGCTCCTCGATGGTGGCTCGAGCCTCGTCCAGGTCGGCTGCGGAGCCGGCCTTTCTGATGACCTTGCCGCGCAGTCGGTTCATCGCCATAGGGTTACGCGCTCCTCCTCGAGCCAGTCGGTCATGACGCGTGCCTCCGCCTCGATCCGATGCTCCGGCGCCACGGGCGAGGATCCGCCGGCCTGATAGGTCCACTCCGTCTGCCCGGGGTTGTCGACGAACGAGAAGCCGGACAGCAGGATGTCGGACTCCGGGAACAGGTTGACCGCCAGCCACGCGGCGGTGAAGCCCGTCGTCGGCGCCAGCTTCTCGGCGCGCCAGGGGATGTCGAGGTCGTTCCCGGTGCCGGTGAGCAGTTCCCCGTTCGGGATGGGTACGAAGCCCAGGTCGGGCGGCCAGGACATCGGCCACACCTCGAGGCGGCCATGGAAGCGCATCGGTTCGGCGAGGAGGTAGAGGCGCTCGCGGTAGCGGTCGAAGGTGAACCGCGTCGGGCGGGTGATCCGGTTCCAGATCACCACGTCGGCCCGTGATCCCTGGGCGCGGGGCTCACCCGGGACATCCAGCACGAAGCTGTTGACCCGGATCACCAGATCCGAGTCGTCGATGGCCTGCGCTCGATCGTCGCTGGGCCCCAGCGGAGCATTCCCGAGCACCGCGACCGACCTCACCGGCGCCCTTCTGGCGTACGTGGTCATCAGGTCGCGTAGGTAGGCGAAGCCTTCAGTGATCGTGACTGCCCGTTCGGCGATCAACGTCACCGGCTTCCCCTTTCCAACGACCCTTGTCGCAGCGTCGTCACAGATCGCAGGGACGCGGCAGGCGCGTTACCCGTTCGGAAAAATCATAACGAGCCAGACCTCCGACAGTTACCCACCCGAGTATCGATTTGAGCGTTGCGGCGCGTTTTCACGCGTGCCGACGCAAAGTGCCATGACGCTGTTGGCGCCCCGTCACCATCCATACATCTGTGCGTCGTCCGCTGGTCAGGCGGACTGAGCCCCGGTCCAGCTCGTACGCTCGGCCTCGAGCTCGGCACGTACGGCGTCCAGCTCGGACTCCAGCTCGGCGACCCGGATGGCCGCCTCGGCGGCGTCGGCTTCGACAGCCTGGAGCCTCGCCTCGAGCTGCTCGCCGCGCATCTCGGCCTGGGCGGCCCGGCGGGCCTCCTCGCCACGGCGGCGGACGGCCTCGGCGGCACGCTGGTGAGCGGCGGCCAGAGCGGACTCGAGCTCCTCGACGGCCTGGACGCGTTCGGCGAGCTTGGCATCCATGTGCTCGCGGAACTCGGCGTTCTCCTCGGCCCGCTTCTCGGACTCGACGCGGTAGGCCTGGGCCTGCTCGGCCCGGTCACGCGCCCAGTCGCGGCGGGTCTGGAGAAGCTCGGAGTGAGTGATCTTGGTTGCGGCAGCGCCACAGGCGAGCCCGAGAACGGCTGCGAGCACGACAACCAGCCAGGACCCGGAGGCCACCGCGGCGGTGATCGTGATGGCGGCCAGCGCCAGCAGGCCTACAGCAACCGTCAGGCGTGTGCTGCGCTGACGCCTGCGTGTGACTGGAGTTGCGGATGGGGAAGGCATGCTTCCACGGTACGGCTAGTTTTCATCGCGTTTGCGGACCCGGCACGCGTGTTCGAGGAGTCGAGCGGCGATGAGGATCGCGGTTCCGGCCACGGCCGCGAGGGCCGAACGGACCAGCCGCTCCCCTGCCGCGGTGTTGGCGTCATAGCCCAGCCAGCTCACCGCGTAACCCAGATAGCCGCCGGCGAGGAGCGCGCCGACCAGGGTGCAGGCGCGGGCGAGCACCAGCCGGTTGACCGCCTGATGAGCCTCGATGCGCTCGCCGCGTACCTGCAGCTGGCGGTGGGTGATCCAGGCGGTCACACCCAGTGCCGCCGCGATCAGCAGCAGCACCACCGGCTGCGCCCAGGTGACCACCGGGGCCACCCCGCGCCAGGACTCCAGCACGGGGTGGGCCAGCCAGCCACCGACGATCCCGATGACGGCCCACGCCGTGATTGCTCCGCCCGACATCGGGTGGAGCCGGCGCTCGTCGTCGGCGGGATCCTTCTCAGGACCCTGGTCGGGGTCCTCGGGTTCTGTGCTCAGATCCGGCTCAGAGCTCGAGGGTGAGGTCGTCGCGGCGGGTGATGCCGGACTGGTCGGACTGCTCCAGCAGCTCGGCGATCGGACCCACGCCGGGAAGATCGGCGCTCGGCTCCAGGTCGAGCCACGGCTTGAGCACGAAGGCGCGCTGGTGCGCACGCGGGTGCGGCAGCGTCAGCGACTCCTCCTCGAGGATCTTGTCGCCGACCGAGATGACGTCGATGTCGAGCGTGCGCGGCTCGTTGAAGATGCCGCTGCGCGAGCGTCCGTAGGCATCCTCGATGGTGAGCGCACGCTCGAGCAGTCGCGTCGGGGTGAGCGTCGTGTCGGCAAGGACGATCGCGTTGAGGTAGAGCTCGGAATCCTCGGGCGAGTCGACCGGCTCGGTCTCGTAGACCGGCGAGATCGTGGTCACCCAGACATCCGGGGTCTCGGCGAGTGTGTTCAACGCGTCCTGCAGATTTGCCAACCGGTCCCCGAGATTGGAGCCCAACGACAGCACCGCCCGCCGGATCGGCCGCATCTCCCCAGTGAGCGTGTCGGCGTCGATGATGTACGGGTTGGGTACCTCTGTCACGTGCTCTGCCTCCGGGTGATCGTCAGGGTGACGTCTTTGAACGTCGCTTCGATAGGCGCCCCCGGTTTGTGAACCGTAACACGTACCCAAAGTGCGCGGATGTCTGCAAGGCAAATGTCCGCGATCCGCTGGGCAAGCGTTTCGATGAGGTCCACCGGGTCGCGCTCAACATTGGTTTTGACCGCCATTGCGAGACTTCCGTAATCGACGGTGTCATGCAAGTCGTCCGTTTCAGCGGCCTTGCGGGAGTCGGTGCCGATGACCAGGTCGATGATGAACTTCTGCCCCTCACGGCGCTCGAAGTCGAACACTCCGTGATGGCCGTAGCACTCCAGACCGAGGATCTGGATTTCGTCCGCGGGTTCCACAATGTTCATCGAGTGGTTCATCCGATTGTCTCCTCGCTGCGCTCGGTTACTCCCTCGCTCGGCGCGAGCGGACGAGCAAGCTCGCCGCTCGACCTCACTCGGTCGTCTCCAGTTTCGCTGCCGCCGCGAGGGTGTCCCTGGCGGCACGTACGTCATGAACACGTGTGGCCCACACGCCGCGTTGCGCGAGAAAGACGGTGATCGCATCGTGGGCATTCTCACGCTCGGTCACCGGACGCAGCGTGCCGTCGGGGGCGGCCAGCAGGCGGCCGAGGAAGGTCTTGCGGCTGGCCCCGATGAGCACGGGGAAGCCGAGCTTGTGGAACTCCTCCACGCCCGCCAGGAGCCGCCAGTTGTCGTCGGCCGTCTTGGAGAAGCCGAGCCCGGGGTCGACCACGATGTTGTCGTCCTGGATCCCGGCGGCTCGCGCCGCCTCGATCCGCTGCTCCAGCTCCTCCTTGACCGTGGCGACCACGCCGTCGGCGTAGACGAGATGGTCCTGGTGCTGCATCTCCGCGCCGTGGGCGCGCCAGTGCATCACGACGTACGTCGCACCGTGGTCGGCCGCGACCTCGAGGATCCCCGGGTCAGCCAGGCCGCCCGAGACGTCGTTGATGATCTTCGCTCCGGCCTTCAGGGCCGCCTCGGCGACCTCGGGACGCATCGTGTCGACCGAGAGGGTCGCGCCCTCCTCGGCCAGCGTCTCGATGACCGGCACCACCCGGGCCAGCTCGTCGGCCACCAGCGGCCTGGTCGCCCCTGGGCGGGTCGACTCACCGCCGATGTCGAGCAGGTCGGCCCCCTGCTCCAGGAGCGCGTGACCGTGAGCCACCGCGTCATCGGTCGCCAAGAAACGTCCGCCGTCGCTGAACGAGTCGGGCGTGACGTTGACGATTCCCATGACCTGCACGCCACGACCCTATCCGGCGACGCCGGAAGGGCAGACTTGACCAGGCGGGCCCGCTCAGCCAGGCTGCCCGGCATCTCATTTACCCAGGGAGGCATCGTGGCCAAGATCCTGCTCCGCTCAGCGAGGGACCCGTTCGAGGTGATCGAGGCGGGCGACCCGCGAGCGTGGGGCATCGGGTTCTACGGCACGAACGTCGGCAACCTCCTCTTCGCCGACTCGACACACCGGCTCCTCAGCGTGCCCGGAACTGAGATCGTGGCGAACCGCTTCGTCCATGAGCGGCGCGCGTTCACCGCCGACGAAGTCGCGGCGACCAACGACGAGTACGACCACTTCGTGGTACCGCTGGCCAACGCCCTCCGGCCGGAGTTCACCCGCCCGTTGACCCGGCTGACCGCCTTCATCGAACAGCTCACGATCCCGACCACCATCGTCGGCATCGGCGCACAGCTCTCCCTCGACGACCTCGACACCGCTCCCGACGACGAGCTCGCCGCCCTCCATCGCCGATTCGTGAACAGCGTCCTCGAACGGTCCTCGAAGGTCGGCGTACGCGGCGAGATCACCGCCGCCTACCTGCGGCGGCTCGGCTACGGCGACGAGCACGTCGAGATCATCGGCTGTCCGTCGATCTACCTCAACGGCCCCGACCTCACCGTCCGCGACGAGCGCTCCACCCCGATCGCCGACGATGACCCGATCGCCGTCTCGATGAGCCCGCTGACCGCGCCCTGGTTCGAGACGTACGTCGACGCCTTCGCCGACCGACACCCGCGCATGACGTACGTCGGCCAGACCCACCACGACTTCGCGATGCTCCAGTGGGGACGACACCGTCAGCCCGAGATCGGTATCGACCGCGACCACCGGCTCTACGCCGAGGACCGGACCCGGATGTTCCTCGACGCCGGCTCATGGATGCGGTTCCTGGCAACCCAGCGGTTCGCCTTCGGCACGCGCATCCACGGCAACGTGGCCGCGGTGCTCGCCGGGACCCCAGCCATGGTCGTCGCTCACGACTCACGCGTGCTGGAGCTGTGCGACTACCACGGCCTGCCCTACACGATGCTCGACTCGATCACGCTCGAGACCACGGTCGACGAGCTGTACCAGGCAGCCGAATTCACCAGCTTCCACAACCGCCTCGCCGACGGCTGGAAGCGGCTGACCGCGTTCCTGGACGACGCCGGTCTGGCGAACGTCGCGCAGCCCGGCCAGACGAGTGCGGCGTACGACGCCGAGCTCACCGCGCTGGAGCCCGCGGCACCTGTCGCCACGCTCCGCGGATCGGGCGATGACGCCCTCCGGCGCATCGAGGACCGGATCCACGCGCTCAAGCTCGCCTCCGAGCACGCCGACACCGCCGCCAAACGTCGCGAGCGGGAGCTCGAGAAGAAGCTCACGGCGTCGGTGAAGAGCCAGGCCAAGCGGATCGCAGGTCTCGAGGCGACCACGCGCAAGCAGCAGACCCGGATCGAACGGCAGGCCGGCCGCCTGGACCGCCAGCGAGCCCTGATCGACGAGCTGCGCACAGACCTCGCTCGTCACCAGGAACGAGCGGGCCTGCGCGGCTTCGTCCGACGGGTTCGCCGCCGGCTGCGTCGCTCCGCGAGCTAGCGGGTTCCGCCCCGGATCAGGGCCATCGCCTCGGCCCGGGTGGTGGCGTTGGAGCGCATCGTGCCGCGTACGGCACTGGTGATCGTGCGGGCGCCGGCCTTCTTGACGCCGCGCATCGTCATGCACAGGTGCTCGGCCTCGACCACCACGATGACGCCGCGCGCCTCGAGGAGCGCCATGAGCGCGTCGGCCACCTGGGTGGTGAGCCGCTCCTGCACCTGCGGTCGCTTGGCGTAGACGTCGACCAGCCGGGCGAGCTTGGACAGGCCGGTGATCTTGCCGGAGGACGCCGGGATGTAGCCGACATGGGCGACACCTGTGAACGGCACCAGGTGGTGCTCGCACATCGACCACAGCTCGATGTCACGGACCAGGACCATCTCGTCGTGGCCGAGGTCGAACGTCGTGGTGAGCACTTCCTCGGGCGTCTGGTGCAGCCCGCGGGTCACCTCCTGGTAGGCCCGGGCGACCCGGGCCGGAGTCTCGAGCAGCCCTTCGCGATCGGGATCCTCCCCGATCGCGTAGAGCAGCTCGCGCACGGCCGCCTCGGCCCGCTTCTGGTCGAACACCGGTACGTCCGCCACGTCCCGCTCGGGGACATGGACGGGCGCTACGTCATCGAAGTTGTCGGACATGTCTTCAGTATCAGGCGGGCGGGGTGCCCTCGGGCGAGCCGGCCTCGGTCGGCTTGGCGACGTCGACACCGTTGGCGGACTGGGTGCCGGACTGGACGCCGGACTGCTTCCCAGCCGCGCGGATCGCCTTGGCGAGGTTCTCCTTGTCGCGCTCGACGATCCACCTCGGGATCTCGACCGCCGGGCGGTCGGAGGGGCGGCGGGTGTCGGAGCCGGTCCAGGCCGGACGCGGGTCGCGGCGACGCAGCGGCTCGAAGATCTCGGCGACCTCGTGCTTGGAGAGCGTCTCCTTCTCGAGGAGCTGCAGCACCAGGTTGTCGAGGACGTCCCGGTTCTCCTCGAGGATGTCGAAGGCCTCCTGGTGGGCGGTGGCGAGGAGCTTCTTGGTCTCGTCGTCGACGACGGCGGCGACCTCTTCGGAGTAGTTGCGCTGGTGACCGATGTCGCGGCCCAGGAACGGCTCCCCGTTGGACTCACCCAGCTTGATCGCACCGAGGCGCTCGGTCATACCGAACTGGGTGACCATCGCGCGGGCGAGGTTGGTCGCCTTCTCGATGTCGTTGCCGGCACCCGTGGTCGGGTCGTGGAAGATGAGCTCCTCCGCGGCACGGCCACCGAGCATGTAGGAGAGCTTGTTGAGCATCGAGGACCGGGTCTGCGAGTACTGGTCGTCGTCGGGCATGACCAGGTTGTAGCCCAGCGCCTTGCCGCGCGGCAGGATCGTGATCTTCTGGACCACGTCCGGGCCCGGAA
Source organism: Nocardioides sp. NBC_00850 (assembly GCF_045207335.1). Taxonomy (NCBI): domain Bacteria; kingdom Bacillati; phylum Actinomycetota; class Actinomycetes; order Propionibacteriales; family Nocardioidaceae; genus Nocardioides; species Nocardioides sp. NBC_00850. Next base: position 1,217,096 of record NZ_CP108845.1, on the reverse strand, counting down.
GGGCCGCGGCGACCAGCGCGTGGCCACCCTCGTGGTAGGCCGTGATGAGCTTCTCCTGCTCGCTCATCAGACGCGTGCGCTTCTGCGGGCCGGCGATGACCCGGTCGATGGCCTCGTCGAGCGCCTTGTTGGTGATCAGCTTCTGGTCGCCGCGGGCGGTCAGCAGCGCGGCCTCGTTGAGCACGTTGGCCAGGTCGGCACCGGAGAACCCGGGGGTCCGGCGGGCGACCGAGTCGAGGTCGATGTCGCCGGCGAGCGGCTTGCCGCGGGCGTGGACCTGCAGGATCTTCTCGCGACCGGCGAGGTCGGGAGCGTCCACCTGGATCTGGCGGTCGAAGCGGCCCGGGCGCAGCAGCGCCGGGTCGAGCACGTCGGGACGGTTGGTCGCCGCGATCAGGATGACCCCGCCGCGTACGTCGAAGCCGTCCATCTCCACGAGGAGCTGGTTGAGCGTCTGCTCACGCTCGTCGTGGCCACCGCCCATGCCTGCACCACGGTGACGGCCGACCGCGTCGATCTCGTCGATGAAGACGATGGCGGGAGCGTTCTCCTTGGCCTGCTCGAACAGGTCGCGGACACGGCTCGCACCGACACCGACGAACATCTCGACGAAGTCCGAACCGGAGATCGAGTAGAACGGCACACCGGCCTCGCCCGCGACGGCGCGCGCGAGCAGGGTCTTACCGGTGCCTGGCTGGCCGTAGAGCAGCACGCCCTTGGGGATCTTGGCGCCGACGGCCTGGAACTTCGCGGGCTCCTGCAGGAACTCCTTGATCTCCTGGAGCTCCTCGACCGCCTCGTCAGCACCGGCGACGTCGGCGAACGTCGTCTTCGGCATGTCCTTGGTGATCAGCTTCGCCTTGGACTTGGCGAACTGCATGACCCCGCGACCCCCACCGCCCTGGACCGAGTTCATCAGGAACAGGAACAGCACGATGATCAGCACGAACGGAAGCAGGAAGCTCAGGATCGAGCCGAGCACGGAGGGCTTGGCCACCTCGGAGTTGAACTCCTTGAGGTTGTCGCCCTCGGCCTGGGTCTTGCGCACCATCTGGATGAGCGCTTCCTGGTCACCGTCGACCCAGGAGGTCGTGACCTCGGAGCCGCCATCACGGGTGCCCTTGACCAAGGTCGCCTTGATCTCCTGGTCGCCGTCGACGAACGTGATCTCCTTGACCTTGTCGTCCTGGATGTATTCGGTCAGCTCGCTGGTGGTGATCTCGTCGCCGCCGTTGCGGGGGGCCAGATACTGCAGCGCCAGGATCACACCGAGCACTGCCACGATGATCCACAGCCAGGGACCTTTGAATATGCGCTTCACAGGCTTCTTTCAACCGTTTACGGGGTCAGACACGCACGCAGGGCAGCGCGCACGTCATTTAGAACGACGGTACACGCCAAATCGTGCCCGCCCCATCTGTGCGGTTCCGCTGTTGGCGTAACAGCAGGCGCTCGCCGACTCAGTTCCAGCCTCAGCTGTAGATGTGCGGCGCGAGGGTCGAGATGTCGCGCAGGTTGCGGTACTTCTCGTTGAAGTCGAGGCCGTAGCCGACCACGAACTCGTCGGGGATGTCCCACCCGACGTACTTCACGTCGACCGGCATGCTGACTGCCTCGGGCTTGCGGAGCAGGGTGGCGATCTCGATGCTCGCCGGGCCGCGGCTGGTGAGGTTGGAGGTCAGCCAGGTCAGGGTCAGGCCGGAGTCGATGATCTCGTCCACGACCAGCACGTGCTTGCCGGTGACGTCGGTGTCGAGGTCCTTCAGGATCCTCACCACACCGGACGACTTGGTGCCGGAGCCGTAGGAGGAGACGGCCATCCAGTCCATCTCGACATGGCGGTTCAGGGCGCGCGCGAGGTCGGCCATGATCATCACCGCGCCGCGCAGGACGCCGACGATCAGCAGCTCCTGACCCTCGTAGTCCTTCTCGATCCGGCGGGCCAGCTCTTCGACCTTCGCCTGGATCTCGTCGTGGGTGAACAGGGTCTTCACGAGGTCGTCGCCGACGTACTCGGTGTCCATGTCCGTCACTCTAGATGGTGGTGACGCATGCGGCGGAATACCCGGTTCACCGGGTATCCCTGCACTTCTCAGGCGTTGCAATGCCAGAGAAGTGCAGGAATACCCTGAGAAGTCCGGCTTACGACCCGCTCGACGCAGGTCGGATGTGGATCGAGCCGTCGCGACGTACGGCCTGACGGTGTCCGGGAAGGTCGATCCAGCGCTGGCCGCGCCAGCCAGTGACCAACCCGTCGATCGCCAACACGTGCTCACGGGTGAGCTCCGCCGGTGGGCAGCCGGCTTCGATCGCAGCGATCCGGAGGACCCGGGTGCGGACGGCGGACGGATACCCGGCGAGGGTCTCGACCGGGAGGGATCCGCCGAGCTCGCGGTGCATCGCCTCGGCGATGTCGTCGATGAAGTCCGCGTCCTCGCGGAGCTGCTCGGCGGTGCGGGCCAGCGCGTCGGCGACCCCTGGGCCGAGGTCCTCCTCGAGCGTGGGCAGGACGCGGTGGCGGATGCGCGCGCGGGTGTAGGCGAAGTCGCGGTTGTGCGGGTCCTGCCAGACGTCGAGGCCCTCGACCTGACAGGCGGTCTCGGTGTCGATCCTGGTCGTAGCCAGGAGCGGACGGCGATAGCGGTCGAAGCCGGCTCGCATCCCGGAGAGGCTGCGCGCGCCCGAGCCCCTGGTCAGGCCGAGCAGCACGGTCTCGGCCTGGTCGTCGCGGGTGTGGCCGAGCAGGATCACGCTCGCGTCGAGGCGCTCGGCGAGCTGGTCGAGGACCGCGTAACGGGCCTGGCGCGCCGCGGCCTCGGGCCCCTCACCGTCGGCCTTGACCTCCACCGTCGCGGTCACGGTCTCGTCGACGCCCATCTGGGCGAGCTGTCCGACGACCTTCGCCGCCTGTGCCTGGCTGCCGTCCTGCAGCCCGTGGTCGACGGTCGCGCCGATGATGTGCAGCCCGAGCTTGTGGCCCTCGAAGATCGCGGCGGACGCGAGCGCCAGGGAGTCCGCTCCCCCGGAGCAGGCCACGATCACCTTCTCGCCCGGCTCGAGGCGCTCGAGCGTCGCGCGGACGGGGCGGCGTACGGCTGCGATGGAGGGGTGCAGACTCACAGGACCCGGGTCACCCAGGCGTCCGGCTCGACGATCTCGGCCTTGGTCGGGAGGTTCTCGGGGCCGGCGAAGACGGCGTTGAACTCCTCCATGCCGACCCGGTCGACCACGTGGCGCACGAACTTCGCGCCGTCGCGGTACTGCGCCATCTTGGCCTCCAGCCCGAGCAGGCGGCGCAGCAGGCGGTCGAGTACGCCGATGCCCTGGCGGCGCTTGTTGAAGGCCTTGCGGATCGTGGTGACGCTCGGGATCACGCCGGGGCCGACATCATCCATGACCACGTCGGCGTGGCCCTCGAGCAGCGACATCATCCCGGTGACCCGGTCGATGATCTCCTTCTGCTCGGGCTTGGCGAACGCGTCCACGATGCTGCCGTTGCCCTTGAGCGCCTCGGTGACGCGCTGCAGTCCACCGTCGAAGATCGAGGCCGGGTCCATCGCTTCGGAGAGGCCCTCGATCTGGGCGAAGAGGTGGTCGCGCATCCACGGGCTGGCGGTGAACTGGACCCGGTGGGTCTCCTCGTGGAGGCAGACCCACAGCCGGAAGTCGGTCGGGTCCAGGCCGAGCTCACGTTCGACGTGGACGGCGTTGGGTGCTACCAGCAGCAGCCGCCCCGACGGCCCGTAGAACGGGTCGAACTGGCCGAGGATCTTCGAGGACATGAAGCCGAGCAGGCCGCCGACCTCGGCCGCGCTGATCTTGGAGCCGACCGCCTGGGTGAGGGCTCCCGGGGTGCGCTTCGCGGTGATCCGGTCGACCACCGGCGAGATCACGTGGGCGAAGGTGTCGGCGTTGGCCTGGATCCAGCCCCTTCTGTCCACCACCAGGACCGGCGCGGTGTCGCGGGGCGCGTCCAGACCGGTGAAGGCGCGTACGAACTCGGTCGCCTTGGCGGCGTCCGCGCGCAGCTCCTCGACGGCGTGCTGGGCCTCGCTGCGCGAGACGATCGGGCCATCTCCGCCGACCGTCGCACCGAGGCGTACGGCCAGGTCCCAGTCGACCATGGTCGCTCCGGACGGGGCGGGGTCCTCAGCACGATGGGTCATGCGTACGACCGTAGCCGACCGGACCTATGCCGAGCATCGACACGTCGCGACCGCCGTGATCGCGTCATCGAGGGCGTCTCGTACGTCCAGGGTCTGCTCGGGTTTGAACCCGTCGGCCATGAGTACGACGACGAACGGCGTGCCGCGGGTGTCGATCGCGATTCCGGAGAGCCCGGAGACGCCGGTGAGGGTGCCGGTCTTCGCCCGGACGCGGCCGCGACCCGGCTCGGCGTCGAAGTTGAACCGCCGCGAGAGCGATCCGACCCAGCCGGCGACCGGGAGGCCCGTCATCGCCGGCGCGAGCTCGGGGCGGTTGGGGCTGGCGGCGGTCTGGAGCGTGCTCACCAGCAGCGTCGGCGGGATCCGGTTCTGCCGGGAGAGGCCGGAGCCGTCGAGGAGGACCAGGCCGGTGGTGTCGATGCCGAGGTCCTTCAGGGTGGCCGTGATCGCCGCGGTGGACCCGTCGAACGTCGGCGTGCCCGCCGCGAGCCCGACCTGGCGAGCGAGCACCTCGGCGAGCTGGTTGTCGCTGTGCTGCAGGGTGTATTCGACGATCTCGCGCAGGGTGTCGCCCTGGCGTACGGCGAGCTGGGTGCCTGCCTTCGTCCCCCTCGCGGGCTTCCCGTTGACCTTGATCCCGTGCTTGACCAGGGCCTTCTTGAACTGCTCGGCGGCCTGCATCGACGGGTCCCGGCTGTAGCCCGACGACTGGGAGCCGCCGTGGTCGACCAGCAGCGCGGTGATCCCGCCGACCTCCTCACCCAGGTAGGTACGTCGCCAGGTCGGACTCAGCGTCGGGCCGGCGAAGAGACTGTCGTCGTAGGCGAGAGTCACCGACTTGGTGTTGCCGAGCTCCCGGGCCGTCTCCGCGGCGAGGTCGTCGAGGTCGCTGGTGCTGAGAGATGCGTCACCTCCTCCGACGAGGGTGACGGTGCTCCCCTGGAGCGTGGTGCTGGTCTCGAACCGGCGCTCCGGGCCGTACGCCTCCAGTACCGCCACGCTGGTCAGCACCTTCGTGACGCTCGCCGGGGTCGCGGCCCCGGTGCCGTGGCTCACCAGCGGAGCGCCCTCGAGCGGCGCGATCGCCGCCTTGAGGTGCTTGCCGAGCCGCTTGTCACCGACCATCTCCCGCATCACCTGCTCCAGCGCGGCCTGATCAGGCTTTCCCGGGGCTCTGGTCTGCTCGCCCGCGACCGCCGCGGGGCTGACGGCGGCGATGCTCAGCGGGGCCGGCGGAGGGGTCGGCGCGACGTTGCCGCGGGCATAGCGGACCCACCCCAAGGCGTACGCAGCAGCCGCGACTCCCACCAGCAGCGCGAGCACCAGCGGCAGCACGACCACGAGCTTTCCGCGGCCCTCCTCCGGCTCCTCGGAAGGCCACTTCGGCGCGCTTTGGGGCTCCACGGATATCCTCCTCGATGCCGGATCTGACGCTGATCGGTGTCAGACTGTCCGGCATTCCGTTTTTGGGTTTGTCTGGAGGCAGAGAAGTGACGCAGGAGTTCGACGTACTGATCGAGGTCCCCAAGGGATCCCGCAACAAGTACGAGGTGGACCACGAGTCGAACCGGCTTCGACTCGACCGCGTGCTGTTCACCTCCATGATGTACCCCGCAGACTACGGCTACATCGAGGACACCCTCGGTGGGGATGGTGACCCGCTCGACGCGCTGGTGCTCACCCCCTACCCGCTCTTCCCGGGTGTGCTGGTCGAGGCCCGCCCGGTTGCGATGTACGTCATGGAGGACGAGCAGGGCCAGGACGAGAAGGTCCTCTGCGTCCCCTGCGACCCCCGCTTCGACCACATCCAGGACCTCGCGGATGTCGACGAGTGGACGCTCAACGAGATCAAGCACTTCTTCGAGCACTACAAGGACCTCGAGCCCGGCAAGTCCGTCAAGGGCTCCGACTGGGTCGGCAAGGCCGCCGCGGAGTCGGAGATCGCTGCGTCCATCGACCGGTTCAAGAACACCGCTCACTGAGACGGTTGGATGTTGACCGAGGTAACTCGGTCGAGTCGCACTTCCTTCGTGGAGTTCCACGAGGGAAGTGTTCGTTTACCGAGGTAACTCGGTCAGCATTCACCCAGCGCGGCGCGCAAGGAGTCGTAGGTCGCGTCCACCTCGCCCGCGACGGTCGGGACGACCTTGGTCGCGGGGCGTTGGGCCACCAGGTCGGCGAGCTTGGCGGCGTACGCACGGAGGTGCTCGTCGCCACCGGACTCCGCCACGATCTCCCTCACGATCGGATGCCAGGGGTCGCTGCCGTCATCGCGTCCGTGGAAACGGCGTAGCGCGTCGTCCTCGACGGTCTCGAGCATGACCTCGACGAACTCGGCGCCGACGTCGTGCGCCGCCCTCTCGAAACGTCGGAGCTCGCTGACTCTGGCGAACAGCTGTGGAAGCACGACGTCGCCGGACTCGCTGAGGTAGCCGCGGATCAGCCCCAGCGCCGCGGGCCGGATCCGTGCGCCGGCGCCGATGAAGTCGTCTCTCCACCCGCTGATGAACGTGCGCAGCAGATCGATGTCACACACCAGCGTGCCGGGATGGTCGGCCGCGAAGCGCCTGGCGAGCGTCGACTTCCCTACCCCGGGCATTCCGTTGATGAGGATCAGCCTGGCCACATGGCAAGTCAACCACCCGTCGTTGTTCAGCTGGCGACCCGCATCCGGGACTCGACCCGAGCCAACGTTTGCCGGGGACTGTCCAGGTCGTCCCAGGTGAAGCGCACGAAACGGTAGTCGGTGATCTCTCGGATCTCGTCCTCGCGCCGCTTCTCCTCGAACAGCGCGTCGCTGGGTGACTGGCCGGGCCTGAGCAGCTTTCCGTACTTGACCTTGCCGTCGAACTCGCCGAACAACCGGAACTGGGGCCAGGCCCAGTCGACGATGCCCACCAGCGAACCGTCAGCGCGGTAGACCGGCACCTGCAGCTCCGGGCGCGGCAGACCTCCGACGCGGAAGAGCCACAGGCATCGCGACTCCCCGATCGATCCCGACAGTGGATCGGCGTGTGCGACAGCGGCTCCGAGCGGATGGCTGAAGGGCCACTGGTTCATCCGCTTGTATTCGGCGATCAGCTCCTCCTTCGTGAATGCCTTCGCTCGAAGGCCGGCATCGAGCAGGCACTGAGTCACCTCGTCGTTGGCCTGGAGACTCGTCTCCAAGGCGCATCGCACCGCAGGCAGCGTACGCAGCCCGTCGCGCATCTCGATCTCGTCCTCCCTGACAGCGCCCAGGTGATGGACGACGTCTCCCTCGAGCGGTCTTCCTGCACCATCGAGCCTGGTCACATGCACCTTGGCGAGGTCCACACCCCAGAGGTCGATCCCGTGAGCGACCATGCCGGACGCATGACTCAACACGATCTTGCTGCCCAGCGAACGCTGCACGGCCCGGGCACGCACTCGGTGGCGTCCAACCGGGTCGAGCGCTGCCCATTCGTCGGCGAACACGTATGCCCCGCGCCTGATCCGATGCCATGCGCCTTGACGGACGACCCCGGTGATCTCGCGATCTGCGTAGCCTGCGTTCTTGGCTTCACGGCGGGTGAAGAAGCCTTCGGTGTCGGTGATGATTCGTAGTGGGTCCATGCGATCCAGGGTTCGTCCCGACGCCGATGTTTCCGACCAGATATCGGCTGGCTGTGGATAACCCGGGCCCGAACGTCACCTGTGGATAGTCAGCGGCCCGTTATCGCACGATGCGCCGGTGGATGCTCACCGAGGTAACTCAGTAGCCGCTCGCTTACCTCGTGGAACTCCACGAAGTAAGTGACAGCCGACCGAGTTACCTCGGTGAACATCCGCCCCCTCAGCCGAGCAGGTCCTTCGACCGCAGCAGCTCCTCCGGCACACCGAAGCCGTCGACGAGCAGCCGCGCGTCCGGGCGCAGCTGGCGGCATAGGCGGTTGACCTCGGCGGTGATGGCCTTGGAACGCTCGGAGGAGAGGCGGCCGTGCTCCATGAACCAGGCGCGGTCGGCCTCGATGACAGAGAGGGCGCTGAGGTCGCAGAGGAGGTCCATCAGGTCGCGTACGGGACCCTCGGGGAGCACGCGGACCTTCTCCCGGAACGCCTCGTGGATCAGCCGCTCGACGTGCGCGTGAGCGACCCCGATGACGTGGTCCTGCACGGTCGAGAAGACCGCGCCCGGCTCGCGCCCGGCCTTGACCCCCGACTGGAGGCGCCGGGCGACGCCGGCGAGCATGTGCTCCTCGCGGAAGCGCAGCATCGCCAGGTGGTAGTCGGAGTCGAGGATGTCAGGCTCCCGCTCCCCGGCGACCGGGACCACGTCGCGGACCCGCTCGAGCAGCTTGTGCACGGCGGTCCGCTCCAAGACCGTCTCGACGGCGAGACCGGCCACGAACCGCACCAGGTCCAGCTGGTCCATCTCCTCGAACTCGCTGGAGTAGCCGGTGAGCAGCCCCTTGGCGACCAGCTGCAGCAGCACCGTGTTGTCGCCCTCGAAGGTCGTGAAGACGTCGGTGTCGGCCTTCAGGGCCGCGAACCGGTTGGCGGCCAGGTAGCCGGCCCCGCCGCACGCCTCGCGGCACTCCTGGATCGTCCGGGTCGCGTGCCAGGTCGCCAGGGCCTTGGTGCCGGCCGCTCGGGACTCGAGCTCGCGCCGGGCGTGCTCGGAGGTCGCGACGCCGGAGAAGACGTCGTGCAGGTCGTCGCGTACGACCTCCTGCGCGAAGCGCAGCGCATAGGTCCGCGCGACCAGCGGCAGCAGCCGCCGCTGGTGCTGGCCGTAGTCGAGGAGCAGCGACTCCTCGGCGTCCGACGACGCCTCGAACTGCCGGCGCCGCAGCGCGTAGCGGACCGCGATCGTCAGCGCGACCTCCGATGCCCGGATCCCGGCGCCGCCGACCGAGACGCGTCCCTGCACGAGCGTGCCGAGCATGGTGAAGAAGCGCCGCCCGGCGGACTCGATCTCGGACACATACTCACCGGACGAGGTGACGTCGGCGAAGCGGTTCAGGAGAGACGTACGCGGCACCCGCACGCCCGTGAACCACAGTCGTCCGTTGTCGACGCCGTTGAGCCCCATCTTGGGTCCGTCGTCCTCGATCCGGACACCGGGAGCGGGCGCACCGTCCACCCGGATCGGCACCACGAGAGCATGGACGCCGCGCTCCTCGCCGCCGACCACGAGCTGGGCGAAGACGACCGCGAGCTCACCGTGGGCCGCGGCGTTGCCGATGTAGTCCTTGTACGCATCCTCCCGGGTCGTCTCGATGACGAACTCCCGCGCACCCGGGTCGTAGGTGGCCACGGTCCCCACGGCAGCCACGTTGGACCCGTGGCCGTGCTCGGTCATCGCGAAGCAGCCGAGCAGGCGCCCGGAGACGATGTCGGCGAGATACCGATCGTGGTGACGCGCGGTCCCGAGCTGCAGGATCGCGCCGCCGAAGAGCCCGAACTGCACGCCCGACTTCACCAGCAGCGACAGGTCACCACCGGCCATCTCCTCGAAGGCGGCGATGGAGGCGCCGACGTCACCGCCCCCGCCGTACTCCTTCGGGAACCCGAGCCCGGTCAGACCGGTCGCGGAGACGTCGAGGAGCACCTCCCGTACGCGTTCGCGATACTCCGGCCGGGGCAGTTCCTCGACCTCGTCGAGGAAGTCGGCGCGCTCGATCAGGGACTTGCGTACGTCCTCCCGGACTCCCGCGTATCGCCCGTCGAGAAGTGCGGTCAGTGAGGCTGCATCGATGGCGGTCACACCGCCACCTTAAGCCGAGACGGGTCCCGGATCAGGTCAGCTCGTGGGCGACCTTCGACTCGCGGTCGGCGATCTCGTCGGACTCCGCGACGAGTCGCCGCACGCCCTTGCGCCGGAACTTCTGGCCGGCCGCGAGGCCACCGAAGTAGTAGGCGACGAGCGCGATCATGCAGCCCGCGATGTCGTCGGCGAGGTAGTGCCAGCCGAAGTAGACGGTCGCCACGACGGTGATCCCGAAGTTGATCCAGCCGGCCCAGCGGGCGATCTTGTTGTTGATCGTGGCGTGGATCATCAGCGCCACCAGCAGGGTGATGCCGCAGTGCAGCGAGGCGAAGCCACCGACCGACTGCACGACGTTGGCGTCCACGTCGAAGAGGACGTGTTGTCGGGTGAAGACCAGCGATTCCATCAGTGTGCTCGCCGGCGTCTCGGGCAGGTCCGCGTAGAGGTAGGGGTACTGCAGGCCCGGCCCGACCGTCGGCAGGCAGTAGTAGGAGACCGTGCCGAGGATCCAGGCGATGCACTGCGAGCTCACGAACCAGTAGCCGTAGGCGAGGTTGCGCGACCACACCAGCCAGCCGGCGACGGCGAACGGCACCAGCGGCAAGAACCACATGTAGATGTAGGAGAGGAACCAGGCGACCCAGCCGGTGCCGAGGACGTCGTGGAGCAGGATCGCCGGGTCGGCGCCGAAGAGCACCGCCTTGTCGATCAGGTGCAGCTCGTGGTCGAACTCATAGGTCTCCGGCACCACGAACGGCAGGAACGACTTGAGGTTCCGGTAGCAGACGTAGACCAGGTAGAAGCAGACGATGCCCAACGCCACCAGCGTCAGCCGCTCACGGGTCCAGTGGGTGCGGAGCCGCTCCTTGAAGATCGGGCCCATGTCCTTCCACTTGAACTTCGCCAACCACAGCGTGCGTGGCACGAGGTCGACGAGGAGCGCAGCTCCGACGAGGAGGGGAAGGCGGAGCCAGGACGGTCCGAGGAAGCCCTCCGGGTCGAGCATGCGCTTGTCGACGATCTGCGCGGTCACGACTGCGATCAGGCCGAAGATCAGCGCGCTGCTGACGAGGAAGATCTGAGCGCGGCGATACATAGCCGCTAATTCTAAGTGGCCGGTGGTTGCTCTGCCGATTCCTGGGTGCCTGATCCCTGGGCCGATGCGGGGATCGCCAGCCGATTCGGCTCGACCCTCAGCGCGACCGACTCCCCCGGGGCCGGCGCCGAGTCGGCGACGGCGTCGACCTCACCGACATCGTCGAGACGTACGACGAGCCGGTGCTGCTCCGGCGTGGCCCTGGCCGAGACCACGGTGCCGGTGAGCGGGCCGGCCGGGTCGGCGACGAAGGCCGAGCGGCGGAGCGCGACCGCGCCGGCCGGTGCCATCCCGGCGGCCTTCAGGACCGTGTACGCCGCCGGCCCCTCGAGCACGCGGGCGTAGCCCAGGAACAGGGCAGCCCAGGTGTCCGTCGGCCTCGCCCACACCTCCCGCAGGGTCCCCGCCTGCACCAGGTGACCGTCGCGCAGGAGCGCGATCCGGTCGGCGACCGCGAAGGCCTCCTCCTGGTCGTGGGTGACCATCAGTGCGGTGGTGCCCGCCTCGTGCAGGATCCGTCGCAGGTCGCCCGCGAGCCTTTCCCGCAGCCCGGCGTCGAGCGCGGAGAGCGGCTCGTCGAGGAGCAGCAGCCTCGGCTCGACCGCGAGCGCCCGCGCCAGTGCGACCCGCTGCCGCTCGCCACCGCTCAGCGTGCCCGGGAGGCGGTCCTGGTAGCCGCCCAGGCCGACGAGCTCCAGCAGGTCGGCGACCTTCCTCGTACGGTCGGCGGCCGGGATCCGGCGCAACCGCATCGCGTACGCGACGTTGTTCGCGACGCTGAGGTGCGAGAACAGCTGCCCGTCCTGGAACATCAGCGCGAAGCCACGCTTGTGCGTCGGCACCCCGCGCAGCTCCCGCCCGTCCCAGCTGATCTCGCCCGTCGCCGGCTCCAGCCCGGCCACGGCCCGCAGCAGCGTCGACTTCCCCGACCCCGACGGCCCGAGCAGCGCGAGCACCTCGCCGTCCGCCAGCTCCAGGCTGACGTCCGAGACGGCCGCCTTCCCGTCGTACGCCACCGACACCTCACTCAGCGACAGCATCGCAACCTCGATCCTGGTTCACAGTGCTCCGATCGAAGGTACGCGGAGACGCTCGACGAGGAGCATCACGACGGCGGTGGCGGCGGCGAGGACACAGGCGGCGGCGAGGGCCATGCCGTAGTTGTCGGACCCCGGGCGGGACAGCAACCGCAGGATGACGACGGGGAGGGTGGGGCGCTCCTCGCGGACGAGGAAGGACGTCGCGCCGAACTCCCCCAGCGACGCCGCGAAGGCGAACCCGGAGGACGCGAGGAGGGGCTTCCAGATGGCAGGTACGTCCACGGTCATGACCGCGCGCAACGGCCCGGCCCCGAGCCCGGCGGCGGCCTGACGGAGACGGTCGTCGACCGATCCCAGGACGGGCACCAGGGTGCGTACGACCAGGGGCAACGCCACCAGAGCCTGCGCCAGCGGCACCAGCCACGGCTCGTCGCGGAAGTCGAGGGGCGCCGACCCGAGGGTCAGGTAGAGCCCGAGCCCCAGGGTGACGGCGCTGACCCCGAGCGGCACCATGAACAGCCCGTCCAGGACGGAACGTACCCGCCGCTCGGTCACCGAACGGGACCGGCGCGTCACCGCGAACGCCACCAGCAGACCGAGGGTCAGCGCGACCAACGTGGCCTGCACCGCGACCGCCAACGAGGTCATCAGCGCGGTCGTGGCCGGAACCGGAAGCGGCGGGTCGAATCCGGGAGTCTGCAGGGCCGTGTAGTTCCCGAGACTCCACCGGTCATCGTCTCGCAGCGATCCGAGCAGCAGGGCGAGCAGCGGCCCGGCGACCAGCAGGACCAGCACCGACGTCGACAACAGGGCCGGGATGTCTCGCAGCGAGACCCGCCGGCGGCGTACGACGACCCGGGACTGCGCGGGATCCGGCACCGAGCGCAGCCGGCCGGCCACGACCAGCAGCCCGATGACGACCACCAGCTGGAGCACCGACAGCACCGCGGCACCGGGAAGGTCGAACAGGGTGAAGGTCAGCTTGTAGATCTCGGTCTCGATGCTGTTGTAGCGCACCCCGCCGAGGGTGAGCACGATCCCGAACGCGGTCGCGCAGAAGAGGAAGACCACCGACGCCGCGGAGACGATCGCGGGACGCAGCGCCGGCAGCGTGATCGTCAGGAGGACCCGCGCCGGCGAGGCGCCCAGCGCGGCAGCGGCCTCCCCGGGACGCGGGTCGAGCGACTCCCAGGCCGCGCCGACCGCGCGGATCACCACCGAGGCGTTGAAGAACACCAGCCCGAGGATGATCGCGGTCGGCGTCCCGTCGAGCCCCAACCCTGCCAGCAGCCCGGCCTCGCCGATGAGCTCGCGGAAGGCGACCCCGACGACGACGGTGGGGAGCACGAACGGCACCAGCAGTCCCGCCCGGATGACCCGCTGCATCGGAAAGCTCAGCCGATGGAGCGCGAACGCGGCCGGCAGCCCGAGCGCGACGCTCAGCACCGTCGCCAGCCCAGAGGACCACAGCGTGAACCAGAGCGCCCGCTGGATCTCCGGGCGCCCCAGGATCCTGGTCACGACCGACGGATCGAAGGATCCCTCGAAGAACAGGCCGCGCTGCACCATCCCGATGACCGGCAGGACGAAGAAGACCGCCAGCACGGCCACCGGGAGGGCGGCGAGCGCGACCAGGGTCCCGATTCGCCGGGTCACAGCACGACGGGTGGAGCTCACTGCGCGATCGTGTCACTCCAGGTCGCCAGCCACGCTTCCCGGTTCTCGTCGATCTCCTCCGGCTCCACCGAGAGCGGCGAGGTCGGCTGCTGCGCGAACTTCGCCCAGTCGGCGGGCAGCTCGACGCCGGAGGAGACGGGGAACACGTACATGCTCTCCGGCAGCGCCCCCTGCACGCTGTCGGAGAGCATGAAGTCGATCAGCGCCTTGGCGCCCTCGGGGTGGTCGGCGCCCTCGAGCACGCCGGCGTACTCGACCTGTCGGAAGCAGGTGTCCAGCAGCGCCTTGGTCGTCGTCTTGCCGTCCTTGACGGTGAAGGCCGGCGAGGAGTCGTACGACACGACGATCGGTCGCGTCCCCTTGCCGCCGCCCTGGGTGAAGTCGGAGTAGTAGGCCTGGTCCCAGCCGTCGACGACCTTGGTGCCGTTGTCCATCAGCTTGCCCCAGTAGTCGGCCCAGCCGTCCTCGCCGTACTCGGCGACGGTCGCCAGCAGGAACGCCATCCCCGGCGTCGACGTGGCCGCGCCGGGGGTCACGAAGAGATCCTTGTACGCAGGCTCGGCCAGGTCGTCGAGCGACTCCGGCGGCGCCAGCTTCTTGGCCGCGAACCACTCGGTGTCGATGTTGACGCACACGCTGCCGTTGTCGACCGGGGTGAGGAAGTGCTTCTCGTCGCCCGGGAGGTTGAACTCGTCGACGCCGGCCGGGACCGTCTCCGGCGTGTAGGCCTCCAGCGCGCCCTGGTCGATCGCGCGGCTGGCGAAGGTGTTGTCGACGCCGAAGACCGCGTCACCGTCGGGGTTGCCGGTGTCCATGGCGATCTTCGTGGTCAGCTCGCCACCGTCGCCCGCGTGCCGGATCTCGGCGGTGTAGCCCGTCTTCTCGGTGAACTCGGCCAGCACCTCCTTCGGCAGCGTGAAGCTGTCGTGGGTCAGCAGCACGACCGACTTGTCGTCGGAACCGCTCGACGGCTCGGCGTTCGGCTCGGCGGAATTGCCCCCGCACGCGGACAGGAGGAGCGCCGAGATAGCAGTGGCAGCGATGGCAGGCGTACGCATGCGCATTTCTGACTCCCTTCGCCGGTATCAACCGGAGCAGGTTCGGAGGGTCTGCGGCGCTGTTCGCCGCACTCTCAGGCCTTCCGGCCTCCCCTGTCTGTTCCCGCCAACACTACTGGTTGCGAGAATCCACCCATGACCGACGTCGCCATCTCGTCCTTCGACGACCTTTCCCCGAAGACCGCGTACGCCCTGTGGCGGCTGCGCCAGGACGTCTTCATCGTCGAGCAGGACTGCCCCTACCTCGATCTGGACGGCCGCGACCTCGAGCCCGGGACGCGTCACGTGGTGCTGAGCGACGGCGACCAGCTCGCCGGCACCGCCCGCATCCTCGACGACGGCGACGTGTGGCGGATCGGCCGCGTCGTCCTCGCCCCCACGCACCGCGGCAAGGGCCTGGCCGACGCGATCATGACGGCCGCCGTCGAGGCCGTCACCGACCGCGACGTCGTCCTCGACGCTCAGACGCCGCTGGCCGGCTGGTACGCCAAGTTCGGGTTCGTGAAGGACGGCGAGGAGTTCCTCGAGGACGGCATCCCGCACACCCCCATGCGGCTCACTCGCTGACGGGGGCGAACAGGACGCTGGTCTCGGTCTCCTCGCGGGTGGCCTGACCGCGGGCGGCCAACAGCTCGAGGTGGGCCTTGGTCTCCATGACCGCGAGGCCGGCGTTGAAGTAGTCCAGCTCGGCGAAGGCGCGCTCGTGGCGGGTCCAGCCGAGGTCGTTGGCGACCTCGAGCGCGGAGCGCCGACCGGCCTTCAGCGACGCGAGCGACTGGGCGAGCCGCGACTCGTGATGGGCCAGGAGCTCGTCGACGCGGGCGTGCGAGGACGGGGCGACCGGGCCGTGAGCGGGGAGAAGGCGCAGGTCGGGCAGGGTCCTGACCTTGGTCAGCGACGCCATGAAGTCGCCTAGCGGGTCGATGACCGGCACCGGCTCGAAGCCGATCGACGGCGTGATCGTGGGCAGCACGTGGTCGCCGGCGAACAGGACCGAGCCGGCCAGATCGGCATAGACGTAGTGGCCCTGGGTGTGTCCGGGGGTGTGCACGGCATCGAGGTCGCGGCCGGCAACGTCGAGGCGTACGTCTCCCTCGAGCCACCGGTCGGGCATCCGCCAGTGGGACAGCTCGGGTGCGGGCGGCGGGTTGGCAGCCCAGAGCTCGGCCAGCTCGTGCGCACCGGCGTGGGCGAGCAGCCGGTCGGTCGAGACCCAGCCGTCGAGGTCGCCGTTGGTGAGCTCGAGGGTGGGCCGGTCACCGGCGCCGAGCAGCACGTCGGCACCGAACTCCTGACCGAGCACCGAGGCGAGCGTGTAGTGGTCGCGATGTACGTGGGTGACCAGGAACCGGCGGATGTCGCCGAACTCGAAACCGAGCTTCTTCAGGCCGGACTCGAGCGCCGTACGTCCCTCGGTGATCGCCCAGCCACCATCGACCAGCGAGAGCCCGTCGTCGCCCTCGAGAACGTAGATGTTGACCGCCTTGAGCCCGTCCATCGGCAGCGGCAGCGGGATCCGGTGTACGCCCTCGGCGACCGTCCACGCTCCCGGAGCGGACCAGTGCTCCCCCGAGTCAGGCGAGATGGCGGTGGCTGTCGACTGACTCATCGGTCTCCTTCGGGTTGACCCAAAATCGGGCGCTGCCAGAGCCAGAGCAGACCCAGGATCGGCAACAGGGCAGGAACGAATCCATATCCGCTCCCGAACTTCGACCATACCGAGTCATCCGGGAACCATGACGGCACGGCCAGGGACAGGACACCGACGACGATCACGCCGGCCAGCTCGATCCACAGCATGATCTTCGCGAAGCCCGCCGACCCGGCGGCCGCCCGGCGGATCGCGAACCAGCCCGCGACGTACGTCGCCGCGGCGACGACCGAGAGCGAGTAGGCGATCGGGGCCTCGTCGAAGTCGGTGAAGACCTGCACCAGCGACCGTGCGCCCGCGGCGAGCACGAAGATCGCGTAGACGGTCAGCAGCACCAGGTGCGGACCGGAACGAGTCTTGCTGGGCGAGGTCACGGTCACCGGACCATCATGACGCGTACGGCCACGACACCTGTCGCCAGGGCCGCCGCCGCGATCACGCCCGAGGACCAGGTCGAGCGGTCCGTACGCATCGTCTGCAGCGCCAGCGGCATCAGGCACACCAGCGCGCCGAGGTAGCCCAGGAAGGTCGACAGCGACTCCGGCTTGCGTCCGCCCGACCAGGCCGCCAGCGCCCCGATAGCCAGCACGACCGCCAGGATCTCCAGCATCCACGCGACCTGGTCGAGCCACTTCGGCCGGGGCGCCTTCAGCACCACGCCGAGCACGGCCGCGATCGTCACGAACGCGGCATATCCGGCCACGATAAATCCGATCAGGGTCACGGCGTCCACGTGCCAATCTTCTCCAATGACCTCCACATCTCCCGATCCGGGGCTCGTCGCCCGGCTCCGCGCCGCCGGCTGTGTCTTCGCCGAGGACGAGGCGGCCCTGCTCGAGTCCGCCCCGGTCTCCGCCCCGGAGCGGGAGGAGATGGTCGTACGCCGCGTGGCCGGCGAGCCGCTGGAGCTCATCCTGGGCTGGGCCGAGTTCTGCGGGCTCCGGATCCGGGTCGCGCCAGGCGTGTTCGTGCCCCGGCAGCGCTCGGCGCTGATGGTCGAGCTCGCCTGCCGGACGGCCGAGCGAGGCACGGCCCGGAAGGTGCTCGATCTCGGCTGCGGGACCGGAGCGCTGGGTGCCGCCATCGCGGCACGTCTTCCAGAGGCGGAGGTCTGGGCCACCGACATCGACCCGGCGGCGGCCGAGTGCGCTCGGTGGAATCTCGACAAGCTCGATCACCGGACCCGGCGGGTGCTCCTCGGCGACCTGTACGACCCGCTCCCCCACGACCTCGAGCTCGACGTGATCGTGGCCAACGCTCCCTATGTGCCGAGCGACCAGATCCGGAACATGCCGCCCGAGGCGCGCGACCACGAGCACCACGTCGCTCTCGACGGCGGCGCGGACGGGCTCGACGTCCAGCGCCGGGTGATCGAGCAGGCGCCGAAGCACCTGGCCCCCGGCGGCGTACTCGTGATCGAGGCCGGCCAGGAGCAGGCACCGATCACCGCGAGCCTGATGCGAGAGCAGGGGCTCGTCGCGGAGATCCATCACGACGAGGACCTCTACGCGACTGCGGTGACCGGCACGGCCCGCTGAGAGCACCTAAAAGCGAGGCGTCCCTCTGATTGCACACCACCCCCGCAGTGCGCATTCAGAGGGACCGCCACCTGGAAGTTCGTCCACCCCCCACCGGTGGGCGACCTTCTCGCCGATGAAACGGGCCACCCGCGGACCCATGACGCGAGTTGGGAAGAATTTTTTCGAGATTCCGGTCAGACTTCCGTCATGCAGGCTTACGGTCTGTCCCACCTGGTGCCGTTGTCCCTGCTCACGGCAGGGATAGTGGCTGTCGTCTGGCTGGGCAGACAGCAGCGGGCCGACACGAAGCCGTCGAGATTCTCACGAGGATTCGCGCTCGCGATCCCGCTGACGACGATCCCGCTGCAGGCCCACGAGTGGGTCACCGACTTCGATCTCTTCATCGATCTGCCGATGCACCTGTGCGACCTGGCGTGGGTCGCGGCGGCGGTCGCGCTGTGGACCCACCATCCCTACCCGACCGCGCTGACCTGCTTCTGGGGTCTCACGCTGACCACGCAGGGCGTCTTCACCCCGGACGTGATGGACTTCCCGGACGTCAGCTACTTCACCTTCTGGGGCCAGCATCTGATGATCGTGACCGCCGCGGTCTACCTGGTCTTCGGGCTCAAGCTGCTACCCCGGTGGCGCGACTACGGCTGGACGGTCGCGACCACGGCGGCGTGGGCCGCCGTGGCGTACGTCCTCAACCTCGTCCTCGACGCCAACTACGGCTACCTGCGCTACAAGCCGGAGTCGGGCTCGATGCTCGACCTGCTCGGGCCGTGGCCGGTCTACGTCCTCAACGAGATCCTGATCGTCGCCGGGGTGTGGGCGCTGATCACGCTGGGACTGCGGATCTGGGCGCGTCAGGACGGGTCGACGAGGACGCCGGTGCGCTCGTAGTCGGCGAGGGCCGAGGCGTACGGAGCCAGGTCGATGCCCTTCTCGCTCACCCAGCCGTCGTCGTAGTAGGACGAGCGGTAGCGCTCCCCGGAGTCGCACAGCAGCGAGACGACGCTGCCCTCGGTGCCGGCCTCGGACATCTCGCGTACGACACCCAGCGATGCCCACACGTTGGTGCCCGTCGAGGGGCCGACCGAGCGGCCCATCCGGGCCGAGAGCCAGCGCATCGTCGCGATCGACGCCGCGTCGGGGACCTGGACCATGTCGTCGACGACCCCGCCGACGAAGGACGGCTCGACCCGCGGCCGGCCGATCCCCTCGATACGCGACGGCATCCCGGTGGCGTAGTCGGAGGTGTCCGTCTCCCAGCCGCCGTAGAAGGCGGAGTTCTCCGGGTCGGCGACCATCAGCCTGGTGGGGTGGCGGCGGTAGTGGAGGTAGCGGCCGATCGTCGCCGAGGTGCCGCCGGTGCCGGCCGAGACGACGATCCAGGTCGGCACCGGGTGTCGCTCCTGCGACATCTGGTCGAAGATCGATTCGGCGATGTTGTTGTTGCCGCGCCAGTCGGTCGCCCGCTCGGCGTAGGTGAACTGGTCCATGTAGTGGCCGCCGCACTCGCGGGCGAGGCGCTCGGCCTCTGCGTACATGTCGGGTGCGCGGTCGACGAAGTGGCAGCGACCGCCGTGCCACTCGATCAGGCGCACCTTCTCCTCCGAGGTCGAACGCGGCATGACCGCGACGAACGGCAGCCCGAGGAGGCCGGCGAAGTAGGCCTCCGAGACCGCGGTGGATCCGGAGGAGGCCTCGACGACCGTCGAGCCCTCGTGGAGCCAGCCGTTGCAGACCGCGTAGAGGAACAGCGACCGGGCCAGACGGTGCTTCAACGAGCCGGTGGGATGAACCGACTCGTCCTTCAGATAGAGGTCGACACCGCCGCTCGTACCGCCGCGGACGGGGAGCGGAACGACGTGCAGATGGGTGTCGGCCGAGCGCTGCGCGTCGGCCTCGACGCGGCGTACGGCTTCGTCGATCCAGGCGCGATGAGAGTCAGAGAGGCGGGGCACCGGCCGAGCGTAACTCCACCCTGATCTGTCCCCGGCATGTGCGGTGAGCCACAATGACAGACTGAAACACGATCGGGTCCGGGCAGTGAAGTTGCCCACAAGTTAGACCGATCTAAGGACCCCGATTAACCATTGCGGCCCCAAAAGCGAGACAAAAGACCTGTGGACGAACCTCTTGACGTAGTGCTGATCGGCGGCGGCATCATGAGCGCCACCCTGGGCGTGCTCCTCCAGGAGCTCGAGCCCAGCTGGTCCATCAAGCTGATCGAGCGGCTCGACTCACCCGCCGCCGAGTCCTCCGGCCCGTGGAACAACGCCGGCACCGGTCACTCCGCGCTGTGCGAGCTCAACTACAGCCCGCAGAACGCCGACGGCTCGGTCGACATCTCCAAGGCGATCAACGTCAACGAGCAGTTCCAGCTCTCCCGTCAGCTGTGGTCCTTCCTGGTCGAGAACGGCCGCATCCCGGACCCGGACAAGTTCATCCACACCGTGCCGCACATGTCCTTCGTGTGGGGCGCCGAGAACGTCGACTACCTGCGCAAGCGCTACGAGGCACTCTCGGTCCACCCGCTCTTCAGCGGGATGGAGTTCAGCGAGGACCCCGAGATCATCAAGGGCTGGGCGCCGCTGCTGCTCGAGGGCCGCTCGGCCAAGTCGCTCGCCGACGAGCCGATCGCGGCCACCTGGACCAACGCCGGCACCGACGTCGACTTCGGTTCGCTCACCTCGATCCTGACCCGCACCCTGGTGGACAAGGGCGCCGACCTGGAGACGGGCTCCGAGGTCACCGACCTGCACCAGACCATGGACGGCTTCTGGCACATCTACGGCCGCAACGAGACCGGGAAGTACCACCTGCGTTCCCGCTTCGTCTTCGTCGGCGCCGGCGGCTACGCGCTGCCGCTGCTGCAGAAGGCCGCCATCCGGGAGATCCGCGGCTTCGGCGGCTTCCCCGTCTCGGGTGAGTTCCTGCGTACGTCCAAGCCGGAGCTCGTCACCGAGCACCGCGCCAAGGCCTACGGCAAGGCCGCCGTCGGCGCTCCGCCGATGTCGGTGCCCCACCTCGACACGCGTTATGTCGAGGGCAAGACGCACCTGATGTTCGGGCCGTACGCCGGCTGGAGCCCGCGCTTCCTCAAGACCGGCTCGCTCACCGACCTGTTCCTCTCGGTGCGGCCCCACAACCTGGTGCCGATGCTGCGGGCCGGGCTGACCAACATGGATCTCACCGTCTACCTGGTCAAGGAGCTGCTGCGCTCGCCGCGCAAGAAGTTCGACGACCTTCTCGACTTCTTCCCCGCCGCCGACCGCAAGGACTGGGACCGGGTCATCGCCGGCCAGCGGGTGCAGGTCATCCGCCCCGACGGCGTACTCCAGTTCGGCACCGAGGTCATCACCGCCGAGGACGGCACCATCGCCGGCCTGCTCGGCGCCTCCCCCGGTGCCTCGACCGCACCGGCGATCATGCTCAACGTCCTGCGCCGCTGCTTCCCCGACCGCTGGGACGGCTGGCAGCCCCAGCTCAAGACGATGATCCCGGCCACCGGTGCCGAGCTCAGCGCCGACCCCGAGCTCGCCGCCGAGACCTTCGCGCGCACCGACCGCCAGCTCCACCTGGGCTGAGCGCCAGCCGAATCTGCAGTTGTGGGCGACGAGACGACAGTTTCGTCGCCCACAACTGATTTCTCGGCCGCCAGAACTGCCTATTCGGCGGTGAGGTGGGCTGCGACTGCTGCCGCTTGGCCCCGGATCTCGGGGATGGCGGTGGCCTCGTAGAGCGCGCCCTTGCAGGGCGGGCCGACGGTCAGAAGATTGGGTACGACGCTGCCGTCTGCTCCGATGACGTGGCCGTCCTCGGTGACGTCGATGCCGAGGCGGAGGGGGTCGGGGGCGATCAGGCCGCGCTTCTGGAGCGCGAGCAGGAGCGGGTTGTCGGTGCGGGCGATGTCGGGTGAGGGGCCGGTGCAGTTGATCACCGCGGTGACCTCGCGGTCGCCGTCGGCCAGGGAGACGACCGGCTGGTCGGCAGCGTCCACCCGGCAGCCGAGCACTCCGCCGCCGAAGATCTCCAGGCGTCCCTCGGCCCGGTAGGCGTCGAGGAGGGCGGCGATGCGTGGAGCCATGCGGTGGCGGCGTACCTCCCACTCGCGGGCGTAGACCTCGCGGAAGCGACGGCGCTCCGGCTCGGGCAGGCGGCGCCAGATCGACTGGGTCGGGCCACGGAGGCCGTCGATGACGGCACGCCAGTCGACGCCGAGGCCGGCCGCGTGCTCGATCTGGTCGCGTACGAGGCCGGCGATGCCGTCGGCGGTCAGCGGGCCGTCGGGGATCGGGGTCACCCAGGAGGTGAACTGGTCATCGACATGGGGGTTGGGGACCAGGCCGTGACGGCTCACCATGATCACCCTGCGCTCCGGGGAGTCGTCGAGGAGCGTGACGGTCGTGTCGACGGCGGTCAGGCCGGTGCCGACAACGAGCACGGTCGCATCGACGGGCAGCGCGCTGATCCGGGCGACGTCCCAGGGGTCCGATAGGTTCCACGGCGCCTCGGGGAGGCCGGCCAGGGGCTGGGGCGGCGGGTTGCCGTAGGCGAGGACGACGGCGTCCGCGACATGCCCTTCGTCGTCGCCGGTCAGCACCCGGAAGCCAGCACCGACCGGCTCGACATCGATGACCGTCTCGCCGACCGTCTCCAGCGTTCCGGCACCAGCCGCGGCCGCGTGCGCGAGCCGGTCGCGCAGGTAGCGCGCGTAGTCGCGCCGGGGCAGGAAGTCGATCGGGCCGAGCTCGATGCCGGCCTCGGCCGCCCAGTCGAGCAGGTCGTCACGGTCGTCGGGGAAGCCCGACATGTTGTTGGCCCGGACGTTGAGGAGATGGCGGCCGTCGGTGGTCGAGTAGGCCACTCCGTAGCCCGCCTCTCCGCGCGACTCGAACAACGTCACCGAAGCACCGCGGCGGAGCAGGTTGATCGCGGTCAACGTGCCGCTTGCTCCTCCTCCGATGATCGCCACCGTCGGGGTGGAGGTCGGCGTGGGCGGCGCGGCGTCTGTCGTCACCCGGACAGGGTAACCGCGCTATCCAGGCTTTGTTCACCTGGTTACTCGATTTTCAGCCGAACCGCATAAATCTATTTGCAAAGATCTCTTTGCGGTCTACCGTGGTCCCATGGCAGCACGCGAGATCGTCCCCGGAGTCGACCAGCTCAAGGCCCTCACCCACCCCGTGCGCGTACGCATGCTCGGGATCCTCCGTGTCGACGGCCCGGCGACGGCGACCACGTTGGCCGCCCGGCTCGGCATCAACTCCGGCGCGACGTCCTACCACCTCCGGCAGCTCGCGCAGCACGGGTTCATCGAGGACGACGAGACCCGCGGCAACGCCCG
The DNA here is from genome assembly GCF_045207335.1 of Nocardioides sp. NBC_00850. Lineage (NCBI taxonomy): Bacteria > Bacillati > Actinomycetota > Actinomycetes > Propionibacteriales > Nocardioidaceae > Nocardioides > Nocardioides sp. NBC_00850. The sequence continues at coordinate 1,193,801 of NZ_CP108845.1, read as the reverse complement.
GGAGCGCTGGTGGAGGGCCGCCCACCAGGCGACCGTGACCGGCGACAGCGACGTACCGGACACCCCCGAGGGCCGCGAGACCCTCGACGCCTACCTGCAGACGGTCGTCACCATCTACGCCCAGCGCCTCCAGGAGGCGATCGAGGAGCGGGCGCTCCTCCCCCAGGAGTGGCGCGAGGCCTTCGGCCTCAACGACCGGGTCGTACGCCTCACCCCGAGCCAGGCATCCCGGGTGGAGGAGCAGGTCAACAAGATCATCGACGACCTCGAGGAGGAGCCCGACGGCGAGGCAGTGATGTTCCAGTTCCACGTCTTCCCGCTGCCGGGTCACGTCGGAACAGACCAGGAGAGATAGGCCATGAAGCTCCCCCTCTACGGCTGGCTCGCCGCCGAGACCATCTCGCTGGTCGGCACCCGCATCTCGATGCTGGCGCTGCCCTGGTTCGTGCTCGAGACGACCGGCAGTCCCGCCAAGGCCGGCCTGATCGCGCTCTTCGAGATGACACCGCTGGTGCTCAGCAAGATCTTCGGCGGCCCGATCATCGACCGGATCGGCCCACGCCGCGTCGCGATCGCCTGCGACCTCGGCTCGGCCGTCGTGGTCGGCCTCATCCCACTGCTGTACGTAGCCGGCCTGCTGCACTTCCCGATCCTGCTCGCGCTCGTCGCCCTTGCCGGCGCGCTGCGCGGCCCCGGTGACTCCGCGAAGTCGTCGATGATCCCGCAGCTGGTCGAAGCGGCCGGTGTGCCGACGGAGCGGGCCACCGGGCTCCACTCGTTCGTCGAGCGCACCGCCTCGATGCTCGGCGCCGCCGCGGCGGGGCTGCTGATCGGCCTGGTCGGCGCGACCGACGCGATCATCATCGACGCCGCCTCGTTCGCCCTCGGCGCTCTGGTGCTCGCCGTGACGACCGCCGGGCTGACGAGGGCCCGAGGCCCGGAGCCCGAGGAGCCCGCCGCGGAGCTCCCCGCACGGCCCACCCCCTACCGGGCTCAGCTCGCCGAGGGCTGGCACTTCCTCCGCCGCGACCGGGTGCTCCTCGGGATCGCGTTCATGGTCGCGCTGACCAACCTGATCGACCTGGCCTGGAGCAGCGTGCTGATGCCGGTATGGGGCCAGCAGCACGCCGGCCCCGAGACGATCGGCCTGCTGTTCGCCACCTTCTCCGGCTTCTCCGCGGTGGGGTCGGCCGTGGCCGCGGCGCTCGGCGACCGGATGCGCCGCTACCCGACGTACCTGGCCTGCTTCCTCATCACCGGCATCCCACGGTTCCTGGTGATCGCCTTCGGGGCGCCGCTGTGGGTGGTGTTCGTGGTGTTCGCGATCGGCGGGACCAGCAGCGGGTTCATCAACCCGATCCTCGGAGCGATCCAGTTCGAGCGGATCCCGGCCCACGTGCTCGGCCGGGTGATGTCGCTGATATCGGCCTTCGCCTGGGGGCTGATGCCGCTCGGCGGGCTGCTCGGCGGCAGCCTGGTCTCGGCGTTCGGCCTCACCACCGCGCTGGTGGCCTGCGGGATCGCGTACTTCGTGGTCACGATGTTCCCCGTGATCGACCCGACCTGGAAGCAGATCGAGCGGCGGCCCGATCCGGCAGCCCGCGAACACGTTCTGCGGTGACTCGAAGCTCAGCCGCCACTAGGTGACCCAGTCATGACCAGCGATGGCACGTACGCCATCGGCATGGCACGCCACGACGTGCTCAGCAGTTGGAACTGATTGCCGGGCGAACGAATTTTCGTTCGCGCACGGAGAGGTTGTCGCGTGCTGACCTGTCATGCTGGCCGGGTGGAGGATGGGCTGGTTACGGAGCTTCAGTTGCCGTCGCCGGTTGTCGAGATCGACGATGACCGATGCGCGGCGGCGGGCGTGCGGGTCCTGCTGAAACGGGATGATCTGATTCATCCGGAGGTTCCTGGGAACAAGTGGCGCAAGTTGAAGTACAACATTGCGACTGCCCGGGAGTTGGGGTTCGAGAATCTGCTGACGTTTGGTGGGGCGTATTCGAATCACATCAGGGCGACTGCCGCAGTGGGGGCCTACTTCGGGTTCGGATCGGTCGGGGTGATCCGAGGCGAGGAGCATCTGCCGTTGAACCCGTCGCTTCGGTTCGCGGTCTCGCGGAGTATGCAACTGACGTATCTCGATCGCACGACCTACCGAGCATCCGTGTGTGTCGACCTACTTTGCAGGGTCAGTGTCCATTCGCCCGTATTCATGTCCAGGCGACGCCCGAAGCCGATCCATAGGCCGTTCATGCTGAGCCCGTCTGGGGCGATGATCAACTGAAGCGCGCCATGGTAGGTGGCCCCTTCGTAGGGGCCGTCCGAGGCAGTAGCCTCGCGCCAAGTACCGGTGGCCGTCGGCGGCTCAATTGCGAGATCCAGGCTCACGGTCGAGCCCGACGGGTGCGGGAGACTGGTGGCGAACAGGTGATCACCCTGCTCGCGAACTACGATCGAGTGTTCGTAGACCTCGTCCATGGAGTGGCCAGAGCGGTGAATCACATACCGCGAAAGCCAGATCCCTTCAAAGCTGCGTACGCCTTCGCTCGATGCCATCGCCGACTCCTTCAACGCAGGGCGTTCCCGGACCGTTGCACGCTATCCGACTGCGCCGCACACGGTGGCCGCTTCGGCAGCGTACGACGTGCGCCGTGTCCGTCAATCGACCCTTGACCCCGTTGGGCTGATGTCGTATCGCTGACGTGTCGCGGCATCAGTGGCGGTGTCGACCAGGTCGAGGTTCCAAGGCCCGGAGTCCACGCGGAACTCCTTGTCGAACCCGACCCACCGGCCTGCCATGCTGCGTCCAGTGGGATCCACGATCACCTGGATCGCCCCGTGATACACCGCTCCTTGGTAGTAGCCGTCGACGGCTGTCTGCTCGGTCCACGTGCCTGTTCCGATAGGGCCTCGCATGGTCAGCGCCAATGACACCGGCGAATCGTTGGAGTTCGGAAGGCTCTCAGCCGACAGCCGGTTGCCGCTTTGGAGAATGACTACATGGTGGTGGCGCGAGATGGTGCCCCGCGCGGTGCTCTCGTAGGCGTAGTGACTGTGCCATATGCCGCCGAGGGAGGGTCCGTACGCTATGTCCGGCTCCGGTGACGTCAGCACGTCCTGGGTTGTGCCGAGAGCCTTGGCGATGAACGAGAGCCACTCACGCGGCGTGCGCTTGCCCTTTTCCCAGCGATAGATCTCCTGACGACCCAATGTGCCGACGGTGACTCCGGCCGCACGACATGCCTCGGCAGCCAACCTGTCCTGGCTCCAGCCGAGTTCCTGCCTGTGCTGGCGAATCCGTTCCCCGATCTCCATGTCCTTGATTGTGGCCTACACGTGGCCTACACGTGGGGCGACACCAGGCATCTAGTGCCTGCTTCATCAGGGCGGCAGGTTGGGAGCACGGCCGAGGCGGCGGGAGCCCTTGAGTGTGCACCGGGTAGGTGCGACTCTCATGCCCCGCCGCCTTGGCCGATCCAAGTGATGGTCGTGATCGGAGGATGAGGACGTGGACGTGACCCAGCAGGCGATTACCTCAGGGGCCAGCCGATGACAACCCGGCGACCGAGCCCAGGACGCCCACGGCACGTCCCCAGCAGCAGCGCCGCATCACCGCGTGACCAGGTGCTCAACGCGGCGGCAGAACTGTTCGTGACTCGTGGGTTTGCGGCCACCTCGACCCGGGAGATCGCGGAGCGGGTCGGCATCCGCCAAGCGAGTCTCTACTATCACTTCGCAGGGAAGGACGAGATCCTCGCCGAACTCTTGCAGCGTTCCGTACGTCCCACCGTGGACAAGGTCGCCAAGATCGAGGCCTTGGTCCCACCCCAGACCCGTGCGACCGCGCTCTACCTCCTCGCGCTCATCGACATCCGTACCCTGACCGAGGCACCCCACAACGTCGGCATTCTCTACGGACAATCCGACGTGACCAGCAGCGAGGTCTACGCCGAGTTCCACCACGCCCGCCAAGAACTGGTCGACGCCTACGGCCGCTTCGGCCTCCAGTCTGCGTCACCCAGCGTCGCTGCCGATACCGACGCTCGGGAACTCGGCGAGATGCTGATGCACTCGATCGAGGTCGTCACCGACATCCGCAACGCTGGGGCGGCAGTGACCCCTCAGCGGGCAGACCGCATCGCGGCAGCGGCGCTGAGGATGTGTGACGTGCCCAATGAGGCCGTCGCCACCGCAGTCTCGACGGCAGCCAACCTCCTCGAGGAGTTCCACTACGAAGACGTGTCCAACGGCGAGGTCTAGCAGGCTTCCCGCAGCCGCGGAATCCTAGGGATGCCGCCGAGCCGCTTGTTGTAGCGGACGTTGTCGGAGTAGCCCTCGAGGAGCGTCCACAGCGCCTTGTGGGCCGGCCACGGGATGGCCTCGCCGGGGAACGCCCAGCTCGAACCGAAGCCGATCCAGACCGGGACCCAGTCCTTGGCGCAGTCCCACTCGCCCCGCTTGGACATCAGCAGCCGGTGGCGGACCTGGAACGCGAGCCGCTGCCCGTCCTTCACGATCGGCGCAGCGCACACCCGCCACAACGGCATGTCGAGCGACATCAGCTCGATCTCGATGTCGCCCAGAACGCGCGGGTCCACCAGGACCGTAGCGACGTTCTCATGCGGGCGCCTCATGAACATCACGCTAGCGGCGAGCACCGACAAACGTGGCTGGATCCGCCAGGAGCGAACAGCGCAACCCGATTCGCCACCCCGCCGGACAAGACGTACGCAGCGGGCCTATCATCCCTCCCAATCTCGATCGGGCAGGGAGGCCCGAGTGGAGGATCGAGGAAGGACCCTACGTTGGCACCCCCGAGGCAGCCCAGAACGGGCGAAGAAGCCGAGAAGTACGCCGCGGAGCATCTGCACACCCTCGGCTGGCCCGACGCTGCCCCGTCAGGCAGCACCGCGGCCGCCGACATCGACATCATCGGCGGCCGACCGGACAACGTCGTCGTCGCCCAGGTGGTGCTCACCCGCTCACCGACACAGGCGCGCAGCGTCTGTGCCGTACGCGGCGCGGGCTACGCCTACGACGCCCGGACGGTCGCACTGTTCAGCCGCGCGGGCTACACCGTGGACGCGGTCGAGTGGGCCGACCGGGTCCGGGTCGCGCTGTTCGAGTTCGCCGCCGACGGCTCGATCCGGACGCACGGCAAGCACGCGGCCGAGCTGGTCACCACCGCCACGGCACCGGCCCCGACCTCGAGCCTCGGCCGGGCGCCCGAGCCGGCCCCCGGCCGACACATCGACTCCACCCGCACCGGCAGCTTCAACTTCACCTCGAAGATCCCCGCGATCAGGCCGCGCCGGAGGGCAGCGGAGAAGCCAGCCGACCAGATCACCCCGGACATCGCACCGGGTATAGCTCCGGACGCGACGGCACCGACCGTCGAGAAGATCGCCGGCCCTTTGACCGGCCAGATCCCGGCGTACACCACCAGCTACATCGTCCCGGCCTCCCCTTCGACCATGAGCATCCCGAAAGCGCCCACCCCACCGACCGGTGAGCGCTGGGTCCCCGACGGGCTCGGGCCGATCCTCGACGCGATCGTCCGGGCGTCGCAGCTGCCCGTGGTGCTCGTCCTGGGCTCGGACCGGCGGGTCGAGTGGGTGCGGCAGACCTTCCAGGTCGGCACGATCACGGTCACCGACGAGAGCGTGCTGCCGATGCTGCTCTCGCTGGTGACGGGCCGGGAGTCGCAGTACGAGAGCGGCGAGTCCTATCACAAGGTCGACGGCCTCAAGCCGCAAGGCGAGCGGGCGCTGGAGTCCTGGCGGGCGTGGGAAGCGTACGACCGCGCGATGGCCATCTATCGCCGGGCGGTCTGAGTCTCAGGCTGCTCAGCAGTAGCCGAGCATCTCCCCGAGCGCCCGCCGCTCGCTGTCGTCGGCGGCCAGCGACCAGCGGGTCTTGGTCTCGATCCAGCGGGCTGCGTACGCACACTGGAACCCCTTCCGCGGACGCCAGCCCGCCGGGTCGTCGTCGCTCTTGCTCATGTTGGTCGGGCCGTCGACGGCGAGCAGGTTGCCCAGGTCGTTGGCGAAGGCTCGGCGCCGGTCCGGGGACCAGCCGCTCGCGCCGGAGCGCCAGGCCTCCGAGAGCGGCACGACGTGGTCGATCTGGATCGCCTGGGCCTGCCGGGTCTCCTTCAGGTCGGTGAAGACCAGACGTCTGCCGGTGTAGGGATCGACCCACGTCCCGGCGAGCACGTCGTGGTCGCATCGCCCCTGCGGCCGGGTCCTCACCTCGACGGCGTCGCGCAGGAGCACGTCGTCGCGCTGGTCGCACCCGTTGCCGTCGCTGTCCGCCCAATCCCCGCCGAACGACGAGCGTGCGTAGGCGACCAGCCCGCCGGGTCGCCTCGCGACCGTCGCCAGATCCGCGAGATCACCGCGAGCCGCGGGCACGTCGACCGGCCCCGATGAAGGCTCCGCGGTCGCCACCGGCGGCGTACGTCGCGTCGCCGGCGCGTCCTCGGGAAGCCACAACGAGACCGCCCAGCCGGCGATCGCCAGCAGGACGACCAGCACTCCCAGCGACGTACGTCTCCCCACGCCGTCGCATTGTGCCCGCGACCACCGACATCGATCCGCCTTCCGGCAGGTATTACCGAACGATGACGGATGTGCCGAACCCTGTCACCGAGGGGTCAGCGCTGGCACAGTGAAGGCATGACTGGGCTGGACATGGGACAGGCACCCCGCGCCGAGGTCGGGGTCATCGGCGGGACCGGGCTCTACGAGTTCTTGACCGATGCCGAGGAGGTGGCGGTCGAGACCCCCTACGGCGATCCCTCCGCGCCGGTCACGGTGGGCACCGTCGCCGGCCGGTCGGTGGCCTTCGTGCCTCGCCACGGCCGTTCGCACGAGTACCCGCCGCACGCGATCCCCTACCGCGCCAACCTCTGGGCACTGAGGTCGCTCGGCGTGACCCAGGTGCTCTCCCCGAGCGCCGTCGGCGGCCTCCGGGCCGATGCCGTCGCGACCGGTGACCTGGTCACCCCCGACCAACTCGTCGACCGCACCTGGCGCCGGATCCCCAGCTATGTCGAGAGCGGCGCCACCCACGTACCTCTCGCCGACCCCTATTGCGCGCGGATCGCCAAGGCGTACATGGCCGCCGATCCGACGGTGAAGGTCGGCGGCACGCTCATCGTGATCGAGGGTCCGCGGTTCTCGACCCGCGCGGAGTCGATCCACCATGCCGCTCAGGGCTGGACGCTGGTCGGGATGACCGGCGCCCCGGAGGCGGCGCTCGCCCGCGAGCTGCGGATGTGTTACGCGCCGTTGTGCCTGGTCACCGACATGGACGCGGGCGCGGCCGAGGGCGAGGGCGTCGACGAGGACGACGTCTACGCGCTCTTCGCGGCCAACCTGGAGCGGATGCGGACCATCCTGGCCGACACGATCGAGGGCCTGCCCGACCCGGCCGGCTGCTCCTGCTCGACCTGGGCCGAGGGCAAGACCCTGGCCTACGAGATCCCATGAGGGTTCTGCTGACCGGGTCCGCCGGGTTCATCGGCACCGCGATCGGCCGGGTGCTGGAGGATGCCGGCCACGAGGTCGTACGCGTCGACGTGCTGTTGCCGATGGCTCACGGCGAGGCGGCCGAGGCGCCGCCCGGGACGAACCTCCTCGATGTCCGCGACGCCGGTGGCTGGGGCGACCTGCTGGACGGCATCGACGCGGTGTGCCACCAGGCCGCGGTCGTCGGTGCCGGGGTGACCGTGGCCGATCTCCCGCTGTACGCCGCGCACAACGACCTCGGCACCGCCGCGCTCCTGGCCGCGATGAGCGCACACGGGGTCTCCCGGCTGGTGCTCGCCTCCTCGATGGTCGTCTACGGCGAGGGCCGCTACGTCTGCGCGACCCACGGCGACCGGGTCCCGCCGCCACGCTCGCGGGCCGCGCTCGACTCCGGCGACTTCGAGAACCACTGCGACCTCTGCGGCGGCGCACTGACCTGGGCGGCGGTGGCCGAGTCGGCCCGGCTCGACCCGCGCAGCTCGTACGCAGCCAGCAAGGTCGCCCAGGAGCACTACGCCTCCGCCTGGGCCCGTCAGGCCGACGCGACGGCGATCGCGCTGCGCTACCACAACGTCTACGGGCCGCACATGCCCGCGGACACGCCCTACTCCGGGGTCGCCGCCATCTTCCGGTCCTCCCTGGAGCGGGGCGAGGCGCCGCAGGTGTTCGAGGACGGCGGCCAGCAGCGCGACTTCGTCCACGTCGACGACGTGGCCCGCGCCAACCTGGCGGCGCTGGAGGCGACCGCCGAGCGGTCACGTGGCGAGCTGGCGGCCTACAACATCGCGTCCGGGCACCCGGTCACGATCAGCGAGGTGGCCTCGCTGGTCGCACGCGGGACTCGGACGGAGGTGGAGCCGGTGGTCACCGGGCGCTACCGGATCGGCGACGTACGCCATGTCGTCGCCTCCCCGGAGCTCGCGGAGAAGGAGCTCGGCTTCCGTGCCGAGGTCCTGCCGGAGGTCGGTCTTCCGGCCTTCGCCACCGCGCCGCTGCGGACCTAGACGCAGCGTCGAGTCGCGCATTACGGCCGCCTGAGCGCTGTGCTCTTGAACGTAGATGACTTCGCCGCCGGAAGCGCTGTGGGTCGCAATGTCCTCGACTGACCCTCCAGCGGTTCCGACTACGGCCGCCCCTCACGGTAGCCCTCGATGTGCATGACTGGCGCGCCAGGGGGCATCACCTCGGCGTTGGGCGCGTGGAGGGCTACCAGCCTGTTGACCTCGGCCTCGTCGCCGGTTCCCTCTCGAACGCGAACCTGGATGCTGGGCACCATCCGTGGGGAGTTGGTGACCTTGAATCCGGCGGCGGTGAGCGAGGCGGTGAGCGTGGCTCGCGTGGGCCCCGGCATGATTCCGAACGTCATGAACGATTGCGACATGCCCTGAGCGTGCCGTTGGGTGATGTCGGCGCGTGGCTTCTCGCCGTGGGTGGGATACCGCAGATCTGGTATCGAAGGTCGACGCAGGGCTTGGCGAGCGCCGTCGTCTAAGCAGACTCGGCGGGTGACTGACTCGCTCCCGCCGCCGTCGCCTGTTGGTCCTGAGGGCATTCTCGTCATTCGCGGGGCGTCGTTTCAGATCCGAGATCTGGTGCTCACGCTGAGCGTTGACGGAAGCCCTGCCGGTGGGTCCATGCGCCCGATGCTCTCGTGGGACATCTGGCCGCTTTGGCTTCGAGTCGCGATTGATCACGAGGCGGCTGCTCGTCGGTTTCGAGCCGAGCTGCTGACTGCGGACGGGCCCGAGAATGACCGGCGCCGCCCACTCCTTGTCGGGGAGGAGACACGAGCAGGCATGGTGGCTGTCACGGCAGGTGCGTTCACTTTTGAAGCGCTTGCTCTGTCGGCCGCATCCAAGGCGGGGCTGTCGACTGCTGGCATCGGCAGCAACTCGGGCACCGGAGCTCGCGTCGCTGAGGTCCTCAAGCAGTGCTTCGCCATACCTCAGAGCGAGTTCAACAATTGGCGGGCCGGCATCAAGGGTCTCTTTCGTGCGCGTAACGAGGCGGTCCACTCCGACGCCGGCTTCCACGACCCGCTTCCGCATCCGGCACTTCGGGCAGGCGTGCCACGCCCGGTGCACGTCTATCGGCTGGAAAACGCGACCGAGACTGTTGATGGGGCCCTGAGGACGGTGCTGGCGCTGAGCACGATCCCACGCCAGCGTCATGGCCGGGTCCTGCGTGATGCCGCCGCGGCGTGGAAGACGATCGCCGAGGAACTCCGCGACCATCGCCAGAACCTCACCGTTGAATAGGCGCTAGTGCTGACTCAGTCTCCGCCCTCTGGGACGTCCAGCAGGTCCAGGAGGGTCTCCGCGGTCTTCTGGGCCAGCTCTATGCGGGCCGGCGCTACGCCGCACAGACGCAGGCATGATGACGCGATCCAGACGGCGTCGTCGAGGCCGATGCGGCGGCCGGCGTTGCGGAGGCCGATGACCTCCTCGACGGTGTGGACCAACTGCTCTCCGAGCCGTGCTGTGCCGAGTCGGCCTAGTACGTCGGGTGAGGTGATCGGCTCGGCCAGGCGGGCATAGGTCGCGGCTAGATGGTCGCGGGCGGCGGTGAACTCTTCGAAGCCCTCGACCTGGGCGACGTCGGGGGCGAGGTAGCCGATGTTGTGAGGGGCCCCGGCCAGCGTACGTACGTCGGTCAGCGCCACGAGATAGAAAACCGTGTCGGGGTCGTCGGTGAGCGACTCGATCCGGGCCAGGCTGTCCACCGTTGGCCGGATGGTCTGGCTCAGAAGCTCGGAGAGGATCTCGTCCTTGCCGGCGAAGTGGTAGTAGAGGGAGGCCTGCCGAATCCCGACCGCCTCGGCGATCTCTCGCGTCGAGGTGGCGGCGTAGCCCCTGCTGGTGAACAACTGTGCCGCCGCGTCGAGGATCTGCTCACGCGGTGTGCCTGTGTGCTTTTGGGGCAGGAGGCGAGGCCGTCCGGGCCCTCCGCCTCGTTTACCGCTGGCTGATGCTGAACTCACGCCGGTGCTCCGTGCTGTCAGGGTGGGGACGGCTGCTGGTTTGCTGACCCCCGGCACCGGTGACTCGTCAGAATCCGTTGGGGAGGATCTCGCGGGAGACTCGATCGCCTGCCTCGGGGTTCGTCGTTCGGTCGGTGCCGGGTGTCGTTCTCAAGCCTGCTCAGGCTGCGGGACCGTCGGAACGTTCGAATGCTGCCCTTCCGCTGCCCTTGGCCTGCCCTTCGGTGCTCAAACCTGATTCAATGCCGGGGGTGGAGACGTGGACGGGGGCAGAAGCGCGGCTGCTGCGTAAGGTGGCGCTGCGTCTGAGCCTGCGTGACTTCGCCGACCACCTGGGCATCCCGTCGCGCACGGTCTCGAAGTGGGAGCAGGGCGGTGCGTCCCGCGTGCCACGGCCGCATATGCAAGCCATGCTCGACACTGTTCTAGAACGCGCCGACCCTGCTGCCCGGATCCGGTTCGAGGCAGCCATTGCAGAGCGTCAGGTCGCACTCGTACACCCTGCGCCCGCGGTGGACGTCGTCCTGGATCAGGCCCGGGGTCTGGAGTTTGACGACATGAGCCGGCGCGAGTTGCTGCGGCTGATGACGATGGCCGGAACGCTCATCGCGATGACCGGACTCGAAGACGGCATCGACTGGGACCGCGTCGAGCACATTGGCCGAGTCGATCCCGAGACCATCAGCGAGTACGCCGCTCTCAACGGCCACTTGTGGCGAGTCTTCGCCCTGGCGAAAACGAAACGCCACACCTATCCGATCGTGCGCGAGCACCTCGGCGTGCTTGTCGCGGCTCTGCAGCGCACGCACAGCGAAGAGGTTCATCGGGAGGTGTGCGCCTTGATCGCTGACCTCTTCCAGTTGGCCGGGGAAATTTTCTTCGACAGCAACCGCTACACCGACGCTGCGCACTGCTACACCCTGGCCGCCTCGGCAGGGAAGGAAGCCGGCGCAAATGACCTGTGGGCGACCGCGCTGACCCGCCATGCCTTCATCGGGGTCTACGAGCACCAGCACGCCGAGGCCCGGCCCATGCTTGACCTGGCCGCCGGAGTCGCCTCCAAGGGTGACCCCGGGCTGTCGACGCGCTTCTGGGTGAGCACCGTTCAGGCGCAGGTTCATGCCGGGCTCGGTGACCTCGGCGCATGTCAGCGCGCCCTCGACCATGCCGCCGACGTTCACCACCTGACCGGCCAGATCCACACCGATGGATGGTTGCGGTTCGACGGCTCACGCCTCCCAGAAGAGCGGGGCGCCTGCTACGTCACGCTGCAGCGTGCCGACCTCGCCGAACAGGCCCTCGACACAGCCCTGAGCATGGACATCTCGGCCCGTAGACGCGGCGGCGTTCTGACCGACCTCGCGTCTCTCGGGCTTCAGCAAGGCGACATCGATCAACTCATCGTTCACGCAGACGCCGCGGTCGAGGTCGCCCAAAACACAGGCTCAGGATGGGTGGAACGCAAACTCACCGGCCTGAACAAGCAGCTCATCCCGCTGATGGGTGAGCCGAGAGTGAACCAGCTCAGCCAGAAGTTGGCGTCGTTCACAGCGGCACCATGACAACAATGAAGGAGAAGACTTTGTCGGTCGACCAGGGACGTGTCTTTCGTGAGGCATGGATTGCCGGAGTACGGAAGCACTACCCAGGAGAGCCCAAAGCGGGCTACGTAGCCCCGTGGGAGGAGACGCCTGACTGGGAGCGCGCGAGCGCGGCGGCGGTGTACGAGCAGGTTCGGGCCTTCGTCCAGACCTCAGACGGCGCGACGGCCAAGCTCACCCGTGAGCAGAAGGGCCGCTTCGTCGCTCTGTGCTGGATCGCTCAGATCTTCAAGCACTTCCCCGACCCCAAGCCGTCCTACGTCGCCGACTGGGCGGACATGTCGGAGTGGCAGCGTGAGACCGACGCGGACATCTTCGAGCACATCGAGCAAGCGGGGTAGCCGTACGCAGCACGTAGGAGAGCCCCGAGGTCATCTGATCTCGGGGCTCTTGGGTTGGATCGTCCGTCCTTGAAATTGATGACGCTCGCCGTTGGGTGGCCCGCCCGAGGCAAAGGTCCCTGGCAGCCTGCCGGGCGTGGATGACACCGCCGACATCATCGGAGTCCTCGGGTTCGCCTTGGCCACGGTCAGCCTCATCTGGCAGGTCGCTCAATGGTTCTTGGCCGTGGGGCGTGCGCGGTGTTTTCTGGTTCGCGCTTTCGGCACCGAGGAGGTCTTACCAGGGGTGCTCGGGGTCGACCCAGAGGGGCACTCGTCGTTCATCGGCGTCGAGGTTCACAACATCGGCCGCGCGCCGTTGGTGGTGAGGTACTACGGCGTGGTTCCCGAGTTTCCGCCCGAGCGAAGCCTGCTTAAGCGATTCAAGTTCAAGATGGGGTGGAGTGGCTGGCGATACGGGCCCGACCTTCCACATGCGATCAACGCAGGTGACTCTGCAACCTGGTGGGTGCCACTAGAACAGGTTCGTGATCAGACCTCCACCACCGTCCCAACCGTGACCCGGGTACGGATGAGAATCATCACCGCTCATGGGCGAGCGGTCATGACGAAGGATTCCTACGAGCTGTCCAAGATCTAGGTCGAGTGCCGGTTCAGGCCCGCCGTCCCAGTCCTGATCCTCGGCTCGTTATGACGAGCCGACTCGGCGGGGTCTCACCAGCTCGTGTAGAGCAGGTGCTGGACGAGCAGCGCGGTGAGGAGCTGCAGGGCCAGGCCAGGCCGTCGCCAGCGCTCCGGCAGCAGGGCGCAGCCGAGGGTGAGCCAGGGCATGAACGGCAGCCAGATCCGTTCCACCTCAGCCCGGCTCATCTGGGAGGCGTCGGCGAGGGCGACCATGACCACCGCGGCCGCGACCAGGACGACGACCACCCGGTCGACCTGTTCGCGGCGGGCGGCCCAGGTGGCACCGAGCCCGGCGCCGACGAGCGGCCCGGCGCTGATCGCGAGCGCCGCCAGGTTCCCCCAGGTCCAGTAGGCGCCCGGACGCTTGTCGGCCAACCCGTCCCAGTAGCGATCGACCAGCACCGGATACGCCTCCCACCAGGCGAAACCGCCGGCGGCGAAGGTGAGCACCACCGCGAGCGCCGATGCCGCCGCGACCGGCAGCACCCACCAGCCTCTCCCGAGCCAGAGCACCGCCAGGGCGAGCACGCCGGTGAGCGGGAGGCCGTACGACATCATCACGACGTAGCCCAGGAGCAGGCCGGCCAGGACCGCCCACGGCCAGCCCCGGCCGACCCCGGCCCGGCAGGCGAGGGCCAGGCAGCACATCCCCCAGGCGACCGCGACCGCCATCACCGCATCGGCCGAGATCGCCAGGAACACCGCGCTCGGAGACAGGACCAGGTACGGCGCCGCCGCCCGAGCCGCATCCTCGGCGCCGAGGACCCGGACCGTCGTCATGACCGCCAGCGGCAAGGTCGCGGCGAGCGCGATGACGACCAGGCCCGCGGCGAGGTCTCCACCGAGACCGACCTTCACCAGGAGCACGAAGAAGAGCACCATCCCGGGCGGGTGGCCGGCGATGTGCACCGGCCAGTTCCCCTCCGGGGCGTCGTAGGGGATCCGGGAGACGTACTCGCGCAGCAGCCCCGGGACGTCGTCGACCGCCCTGGCCGTCTCGAGGTACTCCGTCGGGTTCCCCAGCACCCGCGAGATGCCCTCGGGACCGTCCACCAGCGCCAGCGCCAGCAGCCACACCAGGCCCGCGGCGTAAGCGACCAGGAGCAGGCGCCGCCAGGGCAGCCGCCTCGCCATCGGGTCTGCCCAGCGCAGCGACGCGAGCGCGAGCAGGACCGCGGGGAGCGTGCCGATACCCACCTTGACCTGCGGATATCCGTGGAGCGGAGGGAACGTGCCGTCATCGAGGTGCACGCGCGGCCACACCCGCCAGTCGAGCAGCGGCGGCACGACGACGGCCGTCACGATGAGCACGACCGTGATGACGAGCCCCACCATGGCGGCGCGGTGAGCTGAGGAGTTCACGACTGCGAGCGTAGGTCCGCGACGACTCGATGGTCGCCGACGCACGGGCCCCGTCACCGGACCGTAAGATCTGCGGGCCCCATCGGCGGTGGCGCGTTCCTAGAGTCGATCGCATGGCCGAGACCAGTCCAGATATAGACCTTGTGCTGCCCTGCCGCGACGAGGCTGCAGCTCTGCGCGAGTTGCTGCCGCGCGTACCGGCGGGACTCTCCGTGATCGTCGTCGACAACGGCTCGACCGACGGCACTGCCGACGTCGCCCGCGCGCAGGGGGCGCGGGTGGTGTCGGAGTCGCGACCGGGATACGGCGCGGCGGTGCACGCCGGGCTGCTGGCTGCGACCGCGCCCTATGTCGTGGTGATGGACGGCGACGGCTCCTTCGATCCCGCGGCCGCGCTGCCTCTGGTCGAGACGATCAGGCGTGACGAGGCCGACCTGGCCCTGGGCTGCCGCAGGCCAGTGACCCCCGGCGCCCAGCCCTGGCACGCCAGAGTCGGCAACCGGCTGGTCCTGGCCGCGCTGCGGCGTCGAACCGGTCTGCGGGTACGTGACATCGCCCCGCTACGCGCGGCCCGCCGGGAGGCGCTGCTCAGCATCGGCGTGGAGGACCGTCGCTCGGGCTATCCGGTCGAGCTCCTCGATCGCGCGGCCCGCGCCGGCTGGCGGGTCCACGAGATCGACGTCGACTACCACCCTCGGACCGCAGGGACCCGCTCGAAGGTCTCCGGCTCCGTGCGGGGCAGTCTGCGGGCGGCGTACGACTTCTGGCGGGTGCTTTCGTGACGGGGCCGACGCTCCTGCTCGTCGCCAAGGCACCGGTGCCTGGTCTGGTGAAGACCCGGCTGGCGGCCGACGTCGGGGAGGCGACCGCCACGGCTGTCGCGGCGGCCGCGCTGCTCGACACGATCGAGACGTGCACACTCGCGGTGGGGCCGGACAGGTGCCGACTCGCCCTCTCCGGTGACCTCGCCGACGGGGTCCGGGCGGACGAGATCCGGACCGCGCTCACCGGGTGGACCATCGCCCCGCAGCGCGGGAACGGACTCGGCGAGCGGCTCGCGAACGCCCACGCCGAGGTCACCGGACCGGTCGTGCAGATCGGCATGGACACCCCGCAGGTGACCCCGGCCGGGCTGCTGGCCGTGGCCGACGGCGTGGATGCGGCCGATGCCGTGCTCGCTCCGGCCGAGGACGGCGGCTGGTGGGCCCTGGCGCTCCACGACCCGTCGGCGGCCACCGCGCTGCGTGACGTATCCATGTCGACCCCCCAGACGTACGCAGCCACCCGCTCCGCCCTCGAAGCACTCGGCCTCCGGGTCGCCGCCGGTGAGCGGCAGCGCGACGTCGACCACCTCGCCGACGTCGCGCCCGTCGCCGCAGCCGCCCCCGGGACCCGGTTCGCGAAGATCGCGGCCGAGATCGCGCGGGTCGCCCGATGACCGCCGTAACGGCCGAGTCGGCGTTCGCGCATGCCTTCGCCAGCGAGGAGTGCCGGGTGGTGAGCGTCGACGGCATGGCCTCGCGACTTCCGGTCGAGGACTGGACCCGCACCGCCGACGCGGCGGACCTCGCCCTGCTCTCCTACTGCGCCGGACCGACGGTCGATCTCGGCTGCGGCCCCGGCAGGATGACCGCCGCGCTCGCCGCCCGGGGTCTGCCGTCCCTCGGCGTCGACGTCGTCCCCGAGGCCGTTGTCGAGACCGAGGCCCGCGGTGGCCGCGCGGTCTGTCGCGACCTCTTCGAGCCGTTGCCCGGTGAGGGCTGGTGGACGACCGCTCTTCTCGCCGACGGCAACGTCGGGATCGGCGGGGACCCGCTCGCCCTGCTCGCCCGCGTACGCCGGCTGCTCGTGCCGGGCGGCCGGGTGGTCGCCGAGGTGCATCCGCCCGGGACGCCGAGCGGCCCAATGCTCGCGGAGCTGGTCTGCGACTGCGGTGGCTCCTCGCAGTTCCCCTGGGCGGTCGTCAGCGCCGACGCGATCGGATCGATCGCCGCCGAGGTCGGACTCGCGGTGAGGCGGCTCGAGCCGCTCCCGCATCGGCGGGCACTGCCCCGCCCGTCAGCCCCGACCCCGCTCACCCCCGCCGGTGACCGCTGGGTCGCCGTACTCGTGGAGGACGCCGCATGAGAATCCCCTCGGAGGACTCGTTCAGCTCGCGTCTGCGCAGCGCCGCCGTCGCCGCGCGGGTCGGACTGTGGCTCGGGATCTGCTTCCTGGTCGCGCTCGTGACCGGCCTGATCAGCCACTACGCCCAGCTCGACCATCAGCCGGTGCCGCTTCCGGCCAGCCCGTCGCGGCTCTACCAGCTCACCCAGGGCCTGCACGTCGTCGCCGGCACCGCCGCGATCCCGCTGCTGCTGGTCAAGCTGTGGGTCGTCTTCCCCAAGCTCTTCCAGCCGCTGCCGCGGCAGGTCCGCGAGGCACTGCCGACGGCGCTGGAGCGCGGCTCGATCGCCATCCTGGTCAGTACGTCGATCGTCCAGCTCACCACCGGTCTGCTCAACGTCGCACAGTGGTACCCGTGGGGCTTCAGCTTCCGCAGCACCCACTACGCGCTCGCGTTCGTCGCCGTCGGAGCGCTGCTGGTGCACATCGCGGTGAAGCTGCCGGTCGTACGCGACGCCCTGAAGGGCGACGTCGACGACACCTCCCACGACCGGCCGAACGCGGTCCGGCCCGGGCCGGTCAGCCGGCGCGGCGTGCTGGCCCTGGCGGGCACGTCCGCGGTCGCTGCCGCCGTGCTCTACGCCGCCGGCACCGTTCCCGGCGTCGGCCGCATCGCGGTCCTGTCCCCACGGTCGCGGAAACAGGGCATCCCGATCAACCGGACCGCCCACTCAGCCGGCGTGGTGGCCGAAGCGAGCAGCGCTGCCTATCGGCTCGAGGTCGTCCACGGCGCCACGACGCGGTCGCTGACCCGCGACGACCTGGTCGCCATGGAGCAGCGGAACCACACCCTCCCGATCGCCTGCGTCGAGGGCTGGAGCGTCGCCGGCGAGTGGGGCGGCGTACGTCTCCGCGACCTGCTCGACCTGGTCGGCGCCCCGCGCGGGCGCGACGTGCGGGTCCGGTCGATCCAGACGTTCAGCGCCTCCGCGGACACGGTGCTTCCGCCGAACTTCGCCGACGACGACCGGACCCTGATGGCCCTCATGCTCGACGGCGAGACGCTCTCGATGGACCACGGCTACCCGGTCCGGCTGATCGCGCCCGACCGTCCCGGGGTCATGCAGACCAAATGGGTCTCCCGGATCGAGGTGCTCTGATGAGAGGCATGCGCGGAGGGCTGATCCTGCTCGGGGCGGTCGGGATGGCGTACGGCGCCTGGCTGCTGGTGAGCCGGCAGGACCTCGGCCAGATCGTCGAGGTCGCCGTCTGGCTGGCGGCGGCGGTCGTGATCCACGACGGGATCCTGGCGCCGGTGGTGCTCGGGCTCGGGTGGGTCGGAGGCCGGCTGCTGCCCCGAGCTGTCGCCCGCGGCGCCGTGACGGTGCTCGTGCTCCTGGGGCCGGCGGCGCTGGTCGCGATCCCGGTCCTCGGCCGGTTCGGCGCGAAGCCGGACAACCCGACGCTCCTCGACCGCGACTACACCCAGGGGCTGCTGGTCTTCGCGGCTCTGTGCGTGTGCGCCGGTGTCGCCGTCGCGCTCGGCGAACTACGCTCACGACAGCCCGCCCGGTCGAACGTCGAGGAGGAATAGACCCATGGCACGCGTGCTCGTCGTCGACGACGACCTCACCGTTCGCGAGGTGCTGGCCTCCTACCTGCGCGCGGGTTCGCACGACGTCGTCGAGGCCGGCGATGGCGAACAGGCGCTGCGTGCGATGAGCGAGCGGCCCGCCGACATCGTCATCCTCGACCTGATGCTGCCCGGCATCGACGGGCTGGAGGTGTGCCGCCGGCTGCGGCAGGCGGGCGAGGTGCCGATCATCATGCTCACCGCGCTCGGCAGCGAGGCCGACCGGATCATGGGGCTCGAGCTGGGCGCCGACGACTACGTCGGCAAGCCGTTCAGCCCGCGGGAGCTGGTGCTGCGCGTCGACTCGGTGCTCAAGCGCACCGGCCACTCCGGCGAGGGCGGCGTCGTCTCAGACGGCTCCTTGGTGGTCGACGCCGACCGGCGGGTAGCGACCAACGCCGGGGCGGAGCTGTCCTTGACCACCCGGGAGTTCGACCTGCTCCGCTACCTGATCGGCCACCCCGGCAAGGCCTTCACCCGCGAGGACCTGCTCGAGCACGTCTGGGGATGGACGATCGGCGACCGCTCGACGGTCACGGTCCACGTACGCCGGCTGCGGGAGAAGATCGAGTCCGACCCGACCCGGCCGGAGCGGCTGGTGACGGTCTGGGGCGTCGGCTACCGCTGGGAGACCGCGGAGGTGGGCGCGTGAAGACCGCAGATGCCGTCCAGATCGCCCTCGTCGCCGCGGGCGCCGGTCTCACCGTCGGTCTGGCCGGGCTCCTGGTCGCCTGGCTGACGCGCCGCTGGTCGATCCGCTGGCAGCTCACCCTGGTCGCAGCCGTCGCGGTGCTGACGGTCTTCGGTGGCGTACTCGGGATCGCGTGGCTGATGTTCCTCTCCGGCCACGACCTGCAGGTCATCACCGTGGTCACCTCGATCGCCGTGGTGGTGGCGATCCTGGTGGCATTCGTCATCGGCTCCGCGATGGTGCGCTGGTCGGGCGCGGTCCAGCAGCAGGCCCGGGAGATGGCGCTCGGAGGTCATCAGCAGCCTGCGGAGAGCGGACCGCGAGAGCTCCGGTCGCTGTCTGCCGAGCTCGCCGAGACCCAGCGGCGGCTCGAGGAGGCGAGCGCACGGGAGGCCCGGCTCGAGGAGTCCCGGCGCGAGCTGGTCTCCTGGGTGGCCCACGACCTGCGTACGCCGCTCTCGGGGCTCCGGGCGATGGCCGAGGCGCTCGAGGACGGGATCGCCGCCGACCCCCACCGCTACCACCAGCGCATCCGCGTCGAGGTCGAGCGTCTGGCCCGGCTCGTGGACGACCTCTTCGAGCTCTCCCGGATCCAAGCCGGTGCCCTCACCCTGACACCGGAGCCGGTCCTGCTCGGCGACCTGGTCAGCGAGGCGCTGGCCGGGGCCGACCCGGTCGCCCGGGAGCGGCGGGTCCGCCTCGGTGGCCAGGTCGAGGACGGCCTCGAGATCACCGCAGACCCGGCAAGCCTGTCCCGCGTCGTCTCCAACCTGCTGATGAACGCCATCCGGCACACCCCCGCGGACGGCACGGTGGAGGTGCACTGTCGGTTGGCCCCCGGAGACGTACGCAGCGTCGACCTCAGCGTCAGCGACGGCTGTGGCGGCCTGGATCCCAGTGACATGGAGCGGGTCTTCGACCTCGGCTGGCAGGGCAGCTCCGCGCGCACCCCGACCGCACCCGAGGGCGCGGGCGCTCAGGGCGCCGGGTTCGGTCTCGCCATCGTCAAGGGTCTCGTCGACGCGCACCGCGGCAGGGTCTGGGTGGAGAACCTTCCGGCCGCGACCGGCTGCCGGTTCCACGTACGCCTGCCGGCATGACCGCGCCGGCTCAGTCGACGGTCGAGCCCTCCAGCTCGTCGACGAGCACGAGGCCGCGCTCGGCCCAGGCGACCGCGGCACGGGCCTGGTCGATCAGGCCGTCGTAGGCGAATATCTTGTAGCGCACGATCCGGTCCCACTGGCTCGCGTCGTAGTGCTCGAGGCGTCGGGCCAGCGTGGGGTGGCTACGGTCGACGAGCGTGGCGCGGGTGGCCTCGAGCATCGCCAGATGCTCGGTCCAGTGGTCACGGAACTGCTCCAGCTCGGCGCGCGCGGCGCCGGGTTCGGCCCACTCCAGGTAGGCCGCCTTGAGGTAGGCGGGCTCCCGCTGCCGGCGGATCTCGATGGGCTCGTCCATCCACTCCCGGAAAGCCTTCACCCCGGCCTTGGTGACGGCGTACTCCTTCTTGGTGCCCTTCTTGCCCCACGGCACGACCGCTGACTCGAGCAGGCCGTCGCGCTCCATCCGGTTCAGCTCCGGGTAGATCTGCGAGTCGGGAGCGTGCCAGACGTGGGCCACCGACTGGCTGAACTGCTTGGAGACGTCATAGCCGGTCATCGGGCGTGAGGTGAGCAGCGCGAGCAGCGCGAACCTCAGCGACATCGTGACCCCCTCTTCACGCAGTGACTGTGGCGCGAGCGTACCCGCCTCTTGCCACTAACTATAGAGATAGGTAGTTTGTGACGAGCACAACACCTATCTCCATAGGGAGTTTCCACATGACCATCCTGGATTCGCCTCCGGTCACCGCCGCCAGCAAGATCTTCAACTTCCCCCGCAACGCCTGGTACGTCGCGGCCTGGGACCACGAGGTGACCGCGAAGCAGCCGCTCGCCCGCACCATCGCCGACCGCCCGCTGGCGCTGTGGCGCAACAGCGACGGTCGCGCCGTCGCCCTGGCCGACGCCTGCTGGCACCGGCTGGCGCCGCTGTCGAAGGGCAAGGTGCTCGGCGACGAGATCCAGTGCCCGTACCACGGGCTGCGCTACAACTCGGCCGGCCGCTGCACGAGCATGCCCGCGCAGGAGACGATCAACCCGAGCGCGATCGTCCCGTCCTACCCGGTCGTGGAGCGTCATCGCTACGTGTGGGTGTGGGTGGGCGACCCCGACCTCGCCGACCCCGACGCCGTGCCCGACATGCACCAGATGGACTCCCCGGAGTGGGCCGGCGACGGCGAGACGATCTACGCGCCCTGCAACTACCAGCTCGTGCTCGACAACCTGATGGACCTCACCCACGAGGAGTTCGTGCACAGCTCGAGCATCGGGCAGGACGAGCTCTCCGAGGCCGAGTTCGAGGTGAGCCATTCCGACCGCGGCGTGACCGTGACCCGCTGGATGCGCGACATCGACGCGCCCCCGTTCTGGTTGAAGAACATGCGCGACCGGTTCCCCGGCTTCAGCGGGAAGGTCGACCGCTGGCAGATCATCCACTTCGAGGCCCCCTCGACGATCCGCATCGACGTCGGCGTCGCCAAGGCCGGCACCGGCGCCCCCGAGGGCGACCGCAGCCAGGGCGTCAACGGCTTCGTGATGAACACGATCACCCCCGAGACCGCGCGCACGTCGCACTACTTCTGGGCCTTCATGCGCAACTACCGACTGGAGAGCCAGACGATCACGACCCAGCTGCGCCAGAGCGTCCACGGTGTCTTCGGTGAGGACGAGGAGATGCTGGCCGCCCAGCAGCGCGCGATCGATGCCAACCCGGACCACGAGTTCTACAGCCTCAACATCGACGCCGGTGGGATGTGGGTACGCCGGATCCTGGACCGCATGCTGCAGGCGGAGGGTCTCCCCGCCGCCGCGGCTGCGAAGTGAGGCAGCCGCCATGGCAGTGAACACCCAGACCTGGTGGCAACAGGGCCGTGTGGTCGAGACCGATGACCTCGCCGAAGGCGTACGCCGCATCGTGCTCTGCCCCGACCGCCCCGTCCATGCCGCGCCCGGCACCCACATCGACCTCCGGCTCGACCTCGACGGGCACGTCCGCAAGCGGTCCTACTCCGTCGTACGCTCCGAGGACGGCGGTCGCCGGCTCACTCTCGGGGTGCAGCTGGCCGCGAGCTCTCGCGGCGGGTCCCGCCACATGCACGGCCTCCGCGTGGGGGACGTGGTCGAGATGACCGGCCCGGTCCAGAGCTTCCCGCTCGGGGTCGGCGCCGACCGCTACGTGCTGGTCGCCGGCGGCATCGGCATCACCGCGCTGGTGGCGATGGCCGACACCCTGCGCCGCCGCGGCGCCGACTACACGCTCGTCCTGGCCGGCCGGCGGCGTGCGGTCATGGCCCACCTCGACGAGCTCGTCCAGGTGCACGGCGATCGCGTGCGGGTGTTCGTCGACGACGAGGACGTACGCCTCGACGTGGAGGCGCTCGTCGGCGAGATCGCCGACTCCCCGGCTGCGGCGAGGACCGAGATGTACATGTGTGGGCCGATCCGGCTGATGGACGCGATCCGCCGCGCCTGGGTGGCTCATGAGCTGCCGGAGCCCAACCTCCGGTTCGAGACCTTCGGCAGCAGCGGCGCCTGGGCGGCGGAGGACTTCGTCGTGCACCTCCCCCAGCTCGACCGCTCCGTCCGCGTCGGCAAGGACAGCTCGATGCTCGACGCGCTCGAAGACGCCGGCGTCGACGTGATGTGGGACTGCCGCAAGGGCGAGTGCGGGATCTGCCAGGTCAAGGTCCTCGACGTCAGCGGCCGCATCGACCACCGCGACGTGTTCCTGAGCCAACAGCAGAAGGAGACGTACGCGTCCTTGTGCCTCTGCGTCGCTCGCGCCGCCCGCGGCGAACCCGGCGATACCGGCGAACCGGCCGCCGTGACCCTGCATCTTCCGTGAACCCCCACCCCGAAAGAGACCCGAGATGAACCTTCGTGCGCGCATCGACGCCGCCGCGATGACTCCTTACCAGTGGATGGTCGTCGCCCTCTGCGTCCTGCTGAACTGTCTGGACGGATTCGACGTGATGGCGATGGCCTTCACCGCCTCCTCGCTGACCGAGGAGTTCGCGCTGAGCGGCTCGGAGCTCGGCGTGCTGCTGAGCGCCGGGCTCGTCGGCATGGCGGTCGGCTCGCTGGCGCTGGCTCCGGTCGCCGACGTCATCGGACGCCGGCCGCTGATCCTGATCAGCGTCGGCCTGGCGACCCTCGGCATGCTGCTCTCCGCGGTCGCACCGTCCGCCGTCCTGCTCGGCCTAGCCCGCGTCGTCACCGGGCTCGGGGTCGGCGGCATCCTGGCCAGCACCAACGTGATCGCAAGCGAGTACGCCTCGGCGCGCTGGCGCGGTCTGGCGATCGGCCTCTACACGGCGGGGTACGGCATCGGCGCCACCCTGGGCGGCGTGGCCGCGCGCGGCATGCTGGCCGACCTCGGCTGGCGCAGCGTCTTCGTCGCCGGCGGGGTCGCGACCGGGATCGCGCTGATTCTTCTCGTGGTGCTGCTGCCCGAGTCGGTCGACTTCCTGGTCCAGCGGCGTCCGCGGCAGGCCGTCGAGCGGATCAACCGGATCCTCGGGCGGCTCGGCCAGCCCGCGATCACCTCGGACGCACTGGAGGCCGCGCCGCGGCCGACGACCCGGCACCGCAGCGGCAACCCCAGCGTACTGCTGAGCGCTGACCTGCGCCGCTCGACCCTGCTCATCTGGGTGGCGTTCCTGGCCACGATGTTCGGCTTCTACTTCGTCAACAGCTGGACCCCGCAGCTGCTGGTGACCTCGGGCATGGCCGAGGCGGACGCGGTCACCGCCGGCATGATGCTGGCGCTGGGCGGCACCGCCGGCTCGGTCCTCTACGGCCTCGTCGCCTCCCGGCTGGACAGCCGCTTGGTCCTGATCGGCTTCACGGTGCTGTCGTCGCTGACGATGGTCGTCTTCATCACCAGCACGGCCCTGCTCACCGTCGCGCTGATCATCGGCGTGCTCGTCGGAGCTCTCATCAACGGCTGCATCGCCGGCCTCTACACGATCACCCCAGCCGTCTACGGCACCGAGATCCGCAGCACCGGCATGGGCTGGGCGATCGGTATCGGCCGCATCGGGGCGATCCTGTCGCCGATGCTCGCCGGGCGCCTGCTCGACGCCTCGTGGACGCCGGTCAACCTGTACGTCGGCGCTGCCGTCGTGGTCGCGATCTCCGCCATCGCGCTGCTGTTCCTGCGGACCGGGCGGGCTGCCCGGACCGTTCCGGACATGGCCTCGGCCTAGGCGCGGGGATTCGGCCCGTCCCGGCTGCAACCGGGACGGGCCGTGGACCGTCTAGATCGGCAGGACGCCCGCTCGGGGCGTACGACCGACGAGGAGTCACCATGTCCACATCCCGCATCCAGCTCCGTGCTGCGCTCGCGGCGACCGCCGTGGTCGGTCTGCTCGGCCTGGCCGGGTGCGGGAGCGACCCGGCCCCCTCGGCCGGCTCGCCCTCCGCCGCCCCCTCCTCCTCAGCCCCGTCCGCAGCTCCCTCCTCGGAACCGCCCGCGACTCCCACGCCGACACCGGCCCCGTCGGAGGTCCCGATCACGGCCACTCCGACGCCGAACCTCGACTGGGGCGGCCCGTTGGCTCCCGGGTCCTTCGGGAAGATCAAGGCCGAGGGCAACGTACGGTCTCTCGTGCAGCAGGGCTGGATGACCCGCGACACCGCGCGCGAGGAGGCCTGCGAGGGCAAGCACTGGAAGTGGGCCGACCAGGTCGGCGACGGCGTCGACGTCACCTACGACCAGCAGGGCGAGATCGTCTCGTTCGGGATGAGCAAGCCCGTCCTGGAGACCGCTCGCGGCGTCACGATCGGCGACTCCCTGATGGTCCTCAAGGACATCTACGGGACCGGCGCCCAGCAGACCAACGACTACGGCCAGACGACCTGGGTCGTCAAGGACGGCGACCGCTGGATCGGCTTCCTGCTCTCCGGCAACACCCGCGACGCGAAGATCGAGTTCATCGAGGTCTCCGTCGGACGCCAGCCCGGCCTGCTCCGCGACGGCTGCTGATCCCTCGCGCCGGTCGCCTCCACCGCGGCGTACGGTGGAGGCGACCGGATCCCGTTCTCGTGGAGGTATCCCATGTCCCGTCGTGCAACGGCTGCCGCACTCGCCGCGTGTGGCCTGCTGACCCTCTCCGCCTGCGGGGAGGGGGCAGATGCTGACCCGGACGATCGCAACGAGGTGAGCGCGAGGTTCGCCGATCCCGAGGGGAAGAGGGTCGGGACCGTCGAGATCGAGGAGGACGACGGGGCCACCCAGATCAGCGTCCGGGTGAGCGGCCTGTCGGCCGGCTACCACGGCTTCCACGTGCACACGACCGGCAAGTGCGAAGCCGACAGCGCTGCCCCGGACGACCCGTCGAAGACCGGCGACTTCCTCTCCGCGGGCGGCCACCTCAACCCCGACGACAGCGCCCACGGTGAGCACCTCGGCGACCTGCCCGCGCTCCTCGTGAACGAGGACGGCACCGCCAGCCTGGAGTTCACCGGCCCCTTCACGCTCGACGAACTCCGCGACGCTGACGGCAGCGCGGTCATGATCCACGCCGGCCGGGACAACTACGCCAACGTCCCGGAGCGCTACGCCCCCGAGGGCCCGGACGAGGACACCACCAAGACCGGTGACGCCGGTGACCGGATCGCCTGCGCGGTGATCGAGGCCGGCTGACCGTTGTGAAATGAAGCGACGTACGCCGCCTGGGACAGCAGACTGGAACGGTGACCACCGATCTGACCCAGACTGACATGGACCACCTGCGACGTTGCCTGGAGCTTGCGGCCGAGGCGCTGGCTGACGGCGACGGCCCGTTCGGGTCCGTCCTGGCCGACAGCGCCGGCAACGCGCTTCAGGAGGGTCGCAACCGAGAGCACTCGACCGGCGACCCGACCGCGCACCCGGAGATCGAGCTCGCCCGCTGGGCGGCGATCCACCTCGACCCCGCGACCCGGGCCGGGGCGACGGTCTACACCTCCGGCGAGCACTGCCCGATGTGCTCGGCGGCGCATGGCTGGTCAGGGGTCGGGCGGATCGTCTACATCGCTTCCTCCGAGCAGCTGACGCAGTGGCGGGCCGGCTGGGGTGCCGGCGAGTCGCCGGTACGAGCGCTGCCGATCCAGGAGGTCGCGCCCGCCGTCGAGGTCGTCGGTCCTGTCCCCGAGCTCGTCGAGGAGATCCGCGCGCTGCACCAGGCGGCTGCGGGGGCCTGAGCGCCTTCGGTGTAACCCCCAACACATTATTCTTGCATTGACTGCAACTTGCACTCGCTGCAAGAATAGTGCCGTGTCCACGTCTGCCCCTCCTTCGAACGCCCGCGAGCGTCAGAAGCGGGAGCGTCGGCTGGCGCTGATCGAGGCTGCTCAGCGACTGGTCGGCGAGCGTGGGCTCGATGACGTCACCGTGGAGGAGATCAGCTCCGCGGCGGGGTTGTCGACGCGTACGTTCTTCAACTACTTCGACTCCAAGGACGACGCGGTCCTCGGTATCCAGGAGATCGACCTGGACGCCGAGGTGCGCGCGCAGTTCGTCTCCGGCGGGCCGTCGGGGCGGCTGATGACCGACCTGGAGGCGCTGGTGGCGGGATTCCTCAGGAATGCCGCTCCCAACATCGAGCAGGGCGAGCGGGCGATGCGGCTGATGGTCTCCGAACCCCGCCTCGTCCAGCGACACATCGCCTGGCACCAGCGCGTCATCGGCGAGCTCGAGCAGCTGCTCGCCGAGCGACGCACGGCACGGCCCTCCCCTGTCGACGACGACACGATCGGGATGGTCGCCGGGCTGCTGATGCGATCGAGCGCGCTCGCGTGGGCGCGATCAGGCTACGAGGGCGATGCGGCGGCGCATCTGCCCGAGGCCGTCGCCCAGCTCCGCCTGCTCCTCGACGACTAGCCGCAGCTCTCTCGGGACTTCTCATGTCACACGGGACCCGTGTGTCACCACCGTCTTCAACCCCTGCCTGTTCAACTCCCGCCTGGAAGGTCCAACCCCATGAGTCAAACGGTCGCGCCCGACGCGCCCGACAAGCCGTTGGTCGTGCTGACGCCGCGTACGATCTGGCTGATCTTCGGTGCCCTGATGGCCTCGATGTTCCTCTCCTCCCTCGACCAGACGATCGTGAGCACGGCGATGCCGACGATCGTCGGGGAGCTCGACGGGGTCGAGCACCAGGGGTGGGTGATCACCTCCTACATCATGGCGATCGCGATCGTGATGCCGCTGTACGGGAAGTTCGGCGACCTCTGGGGTCGCCGCTGGCCGTTCCTGGTCGCCGTCGCCCTGTTCACGCTCGGCTCGCTCTTGGGCGGGATGGCGCAGACCTTCCCCGAGCTGGTCGCCGCCCGCGGTCTCCAGGGGCTCGGCGGTGGCGGGCTGATGATCCTGTCCCAGGCGATCATCGCCGACATCGTGCCGGCCTCCGAGCGCGGTAAGTACATGGGCCCGATGGGCGCCCTCTTCGGCATCTCCGCCGTCATCGGGCCGCTTCTCGGTGGCTGGCTCACCGACGGCCCGGGCTGGCGCTGGACCTTCTGGATCAACGTACCGGTCGGCATCATCGCGTTCGCCGTGGCCTGGTTCGCCCTGCGGCTGCCCTCGCACCGCTCCGGGCGCCCGGTCGACTGGCTGGGGATCATGTTCATGGTGCTCTCCACCTGCGGCATCGTGCTGCTGACCTCATGGGAGTCGCTCGGCCACGACGGCTACGACTGGTCCTCGCCGCAGCTGCTCGGCCTCCTCGTCGGCACCCTGGCCTCGGTGGCCGCCTTCATCGTCACCGAGACCCTCGCGCCCGAGCCGCTGATCCCGCTGCGCCTCTTCAAGAACCCCACCTTCACGGTGACCACGCTGATCGGCCTGGTGCTCGGGATGGGCATGTTCTCGGCGATGGCGATGCTGCCGACGTTCCTGCAGATGTCGACCGGTGCCTCGATCACCAGCTCCGGACTGCTGATGCTGCCGATGATGGCCGGCATGATGCTGACCGCGATCGGCTCGGGCATCGCGATCTCGAAGACGGGCCGCTACAAGATCTTCCCGATCGCCGGTCTGCTCATCACCGCGGCCGGCATCGCCTGGCTGACCACGATCACCGGCGACATGTCGATGGTCGTCTTCGGGCTGATGATCTTCGTGCTCGGCGCCGGGATGGGCCTGGTCATGCAGACCATCGTGCTCGCCGTCCAGAACGCCGTCGACCCGCACGAGCTCGGCACCGCGACCTCGGCGAACAACTTCTTCCGGGAGATCGGTGCGACTGTCGGTACGGCGCTGTTCACGACCGTGTTCACCACGCGACTGTCCGACAACTTCGGTGGCCTGGCCGAGAAGATGGCCTCCTCGGGGATGATGCCCGCCGACGGCGCCGGCTTCTCCGGTGGGAGCCTCACCCCGGCTGCTGTCGAGCAGCTGCCCGAGCCGCTCCACACCTGGGTCGTCGATGCCTTCACCGAGGCGCTCGCACCGGCGTTCTGGTACCTCGTACCGCTGATCCTCCTCGGTCTCGCGCTCGCGCTGTTCCTCAAGGAGGTCAAGCTCTCCGACGAGGCCGGCATGGTCGCCCGCGGGGAGGCGGTCGCAGGCTGAGCTTCCTTGACGGTCGCCGTGGCAGGGGGCATTCTCCTGTCACGGCGAGCGTCCGCTCGAGGGACGTGCGCAGCTCTCGGAAAGGCATGCCATGCCCGCTCGCGCCCTGCCCCTCTCGATCGCGACGGTGTCCGCCCTCGTCGCGAGCATGCTGCTCGGTGTGGCACCTGCCCCGGCGGCACCCGCTCCGGCCGAGGACATCGTCCTGGAGACGCTCTCCAACCGGGCCGACCTGGTCTTCGACGACAACGCCCTGGTGCGGATCACGCTGCCTGACGGGGCGGACGCCGACGACCTGCGGGTCTGGCTGAAGCGGAGCCCGAAGCAATCAAGGGGGCTGGGCGACACCCGCCACTCGTCGAGCCGCAAGGGTGACCGCGACGTCACCGCGGCCTTCGCCGAGCGGCCCAACGGCGAGATCGAGGGCGTCGTACGCGGCCTGCGGGTCGGGACCAACGAGCTGACCGCACGCCTGCCTGACGGTCGCGGCGCCTGGCTCACGATCACCAACCACCCACGCGGCGGACCGATCTTCTCCGGACCTCAGCTGCAGCCGTGGCGCTGCCAGCCGACCGCGACGGACGCACAGTGCAACCAGGAGCCGACGATCAGCTGGCTCTACCGGTCCACCAACCCGCTGCTCGACGGTCTCCAGCCCTACGACCCCGCGGACCCGCCTCGCGACGTCGCCACCACGACCACCGACGAGGGCGTGACGGTGCCGTTCGTCGTACGTGTCGAGACCGGCTACCAGAACCGCGACCAGTACCGGATCGCCGTGCTCTGGCAGCCGGGCAAGCCGTGGCAGCGCTGGCAGCCACAGCAGCAGTGGAACAACAAGCTGTTCATCCCGCACGGTGGCAGCTGCGGGGTGGACCACGAGACCGGGACCGCGCCGACCGCCGACTACGCCGGCACCTTCGACCTCGGCATCCCGGTCGTCGCGGACGCCCTCGGGGACAGCCCGACCGTCGCCCTCGGCCGCGGCTTCGCGATGCTCTCCACCGCGCTGGCCAACACCGGCCACAACTGCAACGTGTCGAGCGCGGCCGAGTCGCTGATGATGGCCAAGGAGCATCTCGTCGAGACGTACGGCGACCTGCGCTACACGATCGGCAGCGGCTGCTCCGGCGGCTCGATCGCCCAGCAGACGATCGCGAACGCCTACCCCGGGATCTACCAGGGCCTGGTCGTGACCTGCTCCTACCCCGACTCGCTCTCGCCGGGCCTGCAGTTCTCCGACTATCACCTGCTCCGCAAGTACTTCGAGAGCTCCGAACGCCTCACCGACGGCAAGTTCTGGAACCCGCTGCAGTGGGCGGCGGTCGAGGGCCACCTGCTGCCGCTCAACGCGGTCACCGCCGACGAGGGCCTGTTCAAGCAGGCGGTCATGCCGACGCACCCGTGCGCCGGGGTCAGCGACCAGGAGCGCTACGACGCCGCCCGCAACCCCGGCGGCGTACGTTGCTCGATCATCGACGGTGCGATCAACGTCTTCGGGCCGCGGCCGGAGAGTGTGTGGACACCCCAGGAGAAGCAGATCGGGCGCGGCTTCGCGGGCTCGCCGCTGGACAACACCGGCGTGCAGTACGGCCTCGAGGCGCTGCGCTCCGGGGCGATCACGCCGGAGCAGTTCGTCGACGTCAACGAGAAGATCGGCGGGCTCGACATCGACGTCCGGCCGCGGGCACAGCGCTCGGTCGCGGACCCGACGGCGCTCACCAACGCCTACCGCAGCGGGATGGTCAACACCGCCAGCAACCTCTCCGACGTGGCGATCATCGACCACCGCGGACCGGACCCGGGCGTCGCACACGACGCGCGCTGGGCCTGGGCGATGCGCGACCGGCTGACCCGGGAGCAGGGTCACGCCGACAACCAGGTGATCTGGTACGGCGTGACACCCCTCATCGGAGACCCGAGCTACTCCAAGGAGGCGCTGCTCGCGATGGACCGCTGGCTGGCCTCGGTCGAGGCGGACGAGCGCGACGTACCGCTGGCCGACAAGGTGGTCCAGGACCGTCCCGGCGACCTGCACGACCGGTGCACCCAGACCCAGGGCATCTCCAGCGAGGACGGCCTGTTCCTGCCAGTCGCCGACCCGCTCGTGGACGACCTGACCGGCGGCGCGCTCGACGGCCTGAACGGTGCCGTCAACCCGGTCCTGGACCCGGCGCTGAACCTTGTCGTCGACCCGGTCTCGGACCTGGTGTGCGGGCTCGGACCGGTCAGCGACCTGGTCAAGACCGACTTCGCGACACCGCGGATCGTGGCCGGCGACAACAACTACTCCGACAACGCCAAGTGCCAGCTCAAGCCGCTGCGTCGCACTGACGACTACGGCGCCTTCGGTCTCAGCGATGCGCAGTGGACCCGGTTGGAGGCGGCCTTCCCCGAAGGGGTGTGCGACTACAGCAAGCCGGGCGTCGGCTTCACGGAGACCGTCCCGTGGCTGACCTACCAGCGCGCCGACGGCTCGGTCGTCTACGGAGGTACGCCGATGGGTGAGGCGCCGCGGTCGGCTCCGTTCGGTGGTGTGGCCGACGAATAAAAGGCCAGCCGCCATCGCCGACTCGCGGCTAAGGTCTCGCCCATGTCTTCCCCGGAGCCGACCTTCGTCCTCGTCCACGGCGCCTTCGCCAACTCGTTCTCGTTCGCACCGCTGCAGGCCGAGCTGGCGCTACGCGGGCTCCGCTCCCTCGCGGTCGACCTCCCCGGCCACGGCTTCGAGGCGACGTTCCCGGCGGCCTACCAGGCGCCCCAGGACCTCGCCGAGCTCGCTTCGGCCCCGGGCGGGATCAAGGGCGTCACCCTCGCCGACAACGTGGCTCGTCTCGTCTCGGTGCTAGAGCGGGCCAAGGAGCACGGCCCGGTGATCGTCGTCGCGCACAGCCGAGGCGGGATCACTCTGACCGCGACCGCCAACGCCCGCCCGGACCTGATCGACTCGATGGTCTACGTCTCGGCCTGGGCCCCGGTGGAGCTGGATGCGGTGGCGTACAACGCCGAGCCGGAGATGGCCTCCTTCGACGCCTCCGCGCTGATCGGCGCGGCCGCCGCGAACCCCGCCGACGTCGGCCTGCTGCGCTGCAACTTCCGCACCGCCTCCCCCGAGGTCCTCGCCGGTCTCAAGCACGCCTTCATGGCCGACGGCACCGACGACGAGTTCCGTACGTTCCTCAACACCTTCCAGCCCGACGAGAACCTCGACGCCGGCGGCTCCGAGGACCGCGCCCAGGCTTCAACCTGGGGAACGGTGCCCCGTGCGTTCGTACGCCTCAGCGAGGACGTCAGCATGCCGCCGGCGATGCAGGAACGACTGATCCGCGAGGGCGACGCCCTCACCCCGGACAACCCGTACGCCGTCCACACCCTGAGGTCGAGCCACCTCGGCTGGCTCGTCCACCCCGCGCCGGCCGCCGACCTCCTCGCGGAGATCGCGGCCGGCTGACCAGACCGCTCAGCCGGGACTCACCACGGCACCGGACCGTCGGCATCGACGAACGTCCCTGACGGGGCGTCGTCGGGCAGGGTCGCAGCGCGGACGACCACCTCGGCGGCCTGGTCCGCCGTCGTGGGTGCGTTGTCCCGGTTGATCGGGGTCAGGTCGGTCTGCACGAATCCCGGACACACCGAGGTCACCTTGACGGGAGTCTCGGTGAGCGCCTTCGCCAGCGCGATGGTCACGTTGTTCAGCGCCGCCTTGGACGACTGGTAGGCGGGCAGGACCATGCCGTAGTAGGGAGATTCCGGGTTGGTCTGATCCGTCAGTGACCCCATCGTGGAGGTCACGTTCACGATGCGCCCCGCCTCGCTCTTGCGGATGAGCGGCAGGAACGCCTCCAGGACCGCGACCGCGCCGATCAGGTTGGTCTCGTAGGTGATCCGGAACATCTCGAGATCGACGACCTCGGCCGGGTCAGGGTTGGTGGCCTCCGGAAGGACGCCCGCGTTGTTGACCAGCACGTCGAGGTGACCGTACGTCGCGGCGACATGGTCAGCAGCACGCTGCACGCTGTCGCGGTCGGTGACGTCCAGCTGGAGTGCCGAGGCCGAGTGGCCGTCGCGGTTGAGCCGTTCGACCTCTGCCTCGAGGGTCTCGGGACGGCGGGCGGTCAGGATGACGTTGTTGCCGCTCTGGGCCCAAGTGGCGTGCCGTGGCATCGCCGATACCGCGGCTGGCTCCGGTGACAAGGGCGACCTTCATGTGCTTCCCATCGTTCGAATTGGTTGCTTCATGAACCATTCAACCGATGTCGGTCCGTCACTTCTGGCGGCAATCGGACGTCGCAGGAGCCCGACTAAAGCGTTTCCACCCTCGATGTCACCCCTGGTTCACTGTCCCGGTGGCATCCTCCCCCGGCTCCCTCTGGCATACCCTGATCCACCTCCGTGGCAACCCACGCGCATGCGTGTGGACCGAGCCGATGTGGGGCCTGTCGATGGCGCTGGTGCTGCCATACCTCTCCGTCTTCATGCTCACGCTCGGACTGCACGACGCACAGATCGGCCTGCTCGCAACCGCCGGGATGATTTCCCAGGTGTTCTTCGGGCTCGCCGGCGGCATCATCACCGACCGGATGGGACGTCGGCTGACGAACGCGGTCTTCGACGTGATCGCCTTCGTGATCCCCTGTCTGATCTGGGCGTTCGCTCAGGACTTCTGGGCCTTTCTGGCCGCGTCGCTGCTCAACGGCGCACTGCAGGTCACGCAGAACGCCTGGGACTGCCTGATGGTCGAGGACGCGGAGCGCGACCAGATCACCGGCATCTACTCCTTGGTGCGGGTCGCGGCCGACTGCTCGGCTCTCTTCGCCCCGATCGCCGCCTTCATGGTCGCGCAGTTCGGCATGGAGCCCGCAGTGCGGGTGCTCTTCATCAACGCCGCGGTCGTGATGCTGGCCAAGATCATCCTGTTGTACGCCGCCTCCCACGAGACCCGACAGGGCCGGATCCGGATGGAGCAGACCCGGCATGAGAGCCTCTGGCGCCTCTTCGCCGGCTACCGCGAGGCCGCGCGGCTGCTGGCCCGCTCGCGCGGCTCGCTGCTGGCGCTGGCCATCGCCGCCCTCGTCGCGGCTGTCACCCTTGTCAACGCCACCTTCTGGCAGGTCCTGGTCAACCACCACCTGCACGTGCCCGACCCGGTGCTGCCGTTCTTTCCGATGGTGCGCTCGCTGCTGTCGGTGCTCTTCCTCTTCACCCTCATCCGCCGGCTGACCTCGGGGCACGATCTCAAACAGGCGACCTTGTGGGGCTTCGGCATCTATCTGGCCGGCCAGCTCGTGCTCGTCGTGATCCCCGCCGCCGAGGGTGAGGCCGACCTGGTGACGTACGCGCTTCTCGGGGTGTGCCTCCTCCTCGACAGCTTCGGCGCGGGGATGCTCTTCATGCTCTCGGAGTCGCTCGTCGCCTTCCACGTCGACGAGGCCGAGCGGTCACGGGTGATGGCACTGCAGCGCACCGCGGTGATGCTCGCTGCCGCCCCGTTCGGCTTGATCTCCGGGTGGCTCTCGGGGATCGACCGCACCTATCCGTTCTGGATGACCGCCGTGTTGCTCGCAATCGGCTTGGTCACCACCGTCGTCTGGTGGACCGGGCCTCACTCCGAGCAGCCGGTCGAGGTCGTGTCGGCGGATCGAGTCTGACCATGGACGCAGCCCACGCGAACTTGGCGTGCGGTCCTGGACGCCCTCGCTACCGAGTGGGGGGACTCCAGCAGCACGGGCGCCCGGACCGCACTCGGAAGTGATAGCACGCATCCTGCGTCGAGCGTCGCCAAACCTCGACATCTGGTAACCGGTGTTCAGGTCAGGGTGAAGGTGCTGGAGCGCCGTCCCGCGGTGCCACCGACGGTGAGCGCACCACGGTCGTGCTGGAGGTAGTCGCCGCGGTCCGTGGCCACCTGCAGCGAGACGCCGCCCTTGACCGGGATCCGACGAAAGCTGGCCGCAGCTGCGTACGCCGGGCCGGGCTCGACCGGGTCGATCCGGACCGTGCCACCGGTGACCCGGACATACCGGTCGGGGAAGTTGACCGACTGCAGCGACTCCGAGCCGTCGCCGGCCAGCCCGGGGACGAAGCGGAACTGGCTGTCGGCGAGGTCTTTCGGGGCATGGTCCACCCGCACGGCGTACTCGTAGTGGCGTACGAACGAGCCCGGCGCGTCCAGCGGGGTGAGCCGCACGATCGGTCCGCCCTTCCCGACCGGGACCCCGAACATGGGTGTGCCGTCCGCGTGCCACACCACCTTCTGCACGCGAGCGTGCCGGTTCGGGTCGTAGAGGGGGTCGCCGGTGATGTCGCGGTAGTCCCGGGCGTGGTAGACGAGAACGTCGGTCACGCCGTCCTCGGCGACCGTGAACGAGTTGTGCCCCGGGCCGTACTGCCCGGTCTGCACGTTCGTCGTGAACACCGGATCGGGGCTCTTGACCCACGACGCCGGGTCGAGCAGGTCGGCGTCCGCCGATGCGGTGAGCAAGCCCATGCAGTAGCGCGAGTCGGTCGCACTGGCGGAGAACGTCATGAAGACGCGGCCGTTGCGGACCAGCACGGCGGGCCCCTCGTTGACCTTGAAGCCCTGCACCTCCCAGCTGCGGGTCGGGGTCGCGATCCGTGCCGGGAAGGTGCTGATCGCGAACGGAGAGCTCATCTCGGCGATGTAGAGGCTGGTGTTCACCGCGATCTCGGGCTCGCTCTGCGCCCAGACCAGGTAGCGGCGGCCGGCGTGCTCGAACGTGGTGGCGTCGAGGGCGAAGCTCTGCCACGGCGTGATGATCTGCTGCGGTGCGCCCCAGCCGGCGGGGTCGCGCGGGTCGGCGAGCGTCGACTCCATGACGTACATCCGGATCCGGAAGACGTCGTCGGAGTCGCCGGCGGCGAAGTAGACGTACCAGCGACCGTCGATGCGGTGCAGCTCGGGCGCCCAGATGTGGCCGCCCATCTTCCCGCTGGCGGGGCGGCGCCAGATCACCGACTCCGCCGCGGTGGCGAGGCCGGCGAGCGAGGCCGACCCGCGGATCACCAGACGGTCGTACTCGGGAACGGAGCCGGTCAGGTAGTACATCCCATCGACGGGACGGGTGACGAACGGGTCGGCCCGGCGCTCGACGAGCGGGTTCAGGGTCGGCACTCCCCAGATCTCGGCGTCGCTGGGCATCGGCGTGGACGGCGCCGCGGCGGCGGGCGCGACCTGCCCGGCGAGGGCAGCCGCCGCCCCGAGGCCGACCCCGGCCTGCAGAAGGTGTCGCCTGCTGAAGCCGGCCCGGAGGCTGAGGTGGTTCAGGTGATCGGACATGGATGCTCCCCTACCGGGTCTGGATGCGGATGAAGGTCACGGAGTACGGCGCGAACGTGCGCGTGAAAGTGCTGTCGACACCGCGGATGGTGCTGGTGACCGGCTTGATCGGCTGTGCGGTACGGGTGTTCTGCTCCTCCGGGTCGCCGCTGATGACGGTCATCTGCGCCCTGGAGGCGACCTTGACGCCGAGGTCGATGCGGGTGACCGCCGGCTCGGCCTGGGCGTTGACGACCTTGACGAGCAGGTCGCCGGTCGCCTCGTCCCGGGTGACCACCTGCGCGAACGGCTCGGTGACCTGGTCGTCGTCGAACTCCTGGAAGAGCTGGCCGTCGAGGAAGAGCCGGACGTGGGTGCCACGGACCTCGATCCGTACGTCGTAGGTGCGTCCGGTCTCGACCGAGTGACCCTCACGGGCGACCAGGGTCTCCTTGCCGCCGTTGGTGGCCTTCTCGACGACGGTGCGGGTGTTGTTCCAGCCGCCGATGTTCCACCAGTAGAGGTTGCCGGAGTCCTTCACCCCGAACGCCACCAGGAAGCCCTCGGCGCCGGACAGCTTCTTGGCCTTGAGCTTGATGTCGTAGTCGCTCGCGGTGATGTCCGCAGCCCCGACCAGGGTGTCCTGGGCAGCAGCGTCCGTCTGGGTGTAGGCGCCGTCGACGACCGACCAGCTCCCCCGGTTGGCCAGGGAGCTCCAGCCCTCGGCGTTGCCGTCCTGGAAGTCGTCGGCGAACAGGGAGGTCCCGTCGGGTGCGGTGACTGACACGTCGTCGTACGCCGCCGAGGTGGCCCAGGTGGAGAGGCCGACGCCACCGGTGATGGGCTGCGCCTCGATCACCTTGCCGGTCGCCTCGCTGGGCACGACCCAGTCACCGACGTTGTTCATGAACAGCTTCTGGACCTCGTAGTTAGCGGAGCTCCAGGACTGGTCGTTGTCGAACCAGATCATGTCCGGGCGCCACTGCACGTGGTCGATGTTGGCCAGCAGCGGGGCGTAGGAGGCGAGCCGCACGACGTCGGCGTTGCGCTCGAGCCCGGTCATGTACGCCGCCTCGGACAGCGCGTTGAAGAGCTTGTTGTCCTGGGAGGCGTACTCGCCGAGGAAGACCTTCGGCCCGTTGCGGTCGTAGCTGTCGTAACGGTCGTTGTTCTGCAGGAACCAGGTCGGGGAGTTGTAGTAGTGCTCGTCGACCATGTCGACGCCGGCGGCCCGGTTCTGCGCCCAGTGCTGGTCGAAGAGCGCGCCCTGGTCGTCGGGGCCGGAGTTGCTGATGATCGTGATCTCCGGGTAGCGCGCCTCGATGGCCGCGCGGAACTTCTCGAACCGCTCGAAGAACTCCGCCGGCAGGTTCTCCTCGTTGCCGACGCCGAGATGAGTGAGTCCGAACGGCTCCGGGTGTCCCATCTCCGCGCGCAGGGCGCCCCACTCGGAGTCGACCGGGCCGTTGGCGAACTCGATGAGGTCGAGGGTGTCCTGGATGTAGCGCTGCAGCAGGGCCTCGTCGTCGGTGACCCGGTTCTGGCCGCACCCGGTGACCAGCGCCGGCACGACCGGCAGCGGCATCGCCCCGACGTCCTCGGCGAACTGGAAGTACTCGTAGTAGCCGAGTCCGTAGGACTGGTTGTAGCCCCAGAAGTTCGCGTTCGTCGCGCGCTCCTCGACCGGGCCGACGGTGTCCTTCCACTGGTAGGACCGGGCGCGCTGCCAGCCGGAGGCGGCGTCGTAGCCGGACATGCTGCCGGTGTTGACGAGACAGCCGCCCGGGAAGCGGACGAACTCCGGCTCGAGCGCCGCGATCTTCTCGGCGAGGTCCTTGCGCAGCCCGTTCTCGCGGCCCATGAAGGTGTCCTCGGGCATCAGCGAGACCATGTCGAGGCGGAGGGTGCCGACGCCCTCCCCCTGCAGCCACAGGCGTGCGGAGTCGGTCTTGGACGTCGCGGTGAAGGTGCCGGCGTACTTCTTCCAGGTGTCACCGTTCACCTGGATTCGGACCGGATCGGCGTACGAGGTGGCGCCGGTCTCGTCGCGCAGCGACACGGTCAGCGGCGTACCGCCGGCGGCGTCCGAGCGTGCCCAGACCGAGAAGTCGTAGCGCTTGCCGGCCTCGAGCGCGACGCCGTTGTTCCAGCCGCCGTTGGAGACGCCGTACGTTCCGCCGGCGGTGTTGGCCAGGGAGAGCTGCAGATAGGTGCGGTTGCGCTCGTTGAGTCGGGAGCCGTCGTCGACGGGGGCCGCATTGCCGCTGCCTCCGCCCTCTCCTCGCGGGGTCCAGGCGGTCAGCCCGGTGTAGGAGCGGTTGTCAGCCGGCAGGAACTCGAAGGACCGGTTCCGCACGAGCTCGGCGTAGAGGCCGCCGTCGGCCGCGTAGTTGATGTCCTCGAAGAAGACGCCGTACATCGTGTCGCTGATCTCGGGTCCGGGCTGACCGGCGTGGGCTGTGATCGTGTAGTCGGGTTCGGGTGCAGCGGCTCGCCGGTCCGCGCCGAGGCTGGGCGCTGCGTAGGACAGGGGCAGTGCGAGGACGGTGGCGGCGGACAGGACGGTCAGCAGACGGATTCTGTGCACGATGGTCTCCTCAGAACACGCGGTAGGCGGTGCGGATGCGGTCCAGCTCGGCCTTGGTCACCGGGAGAACGGTCCCGTGGCGGGGGCGGCTGGGAAGCTGGTAGTCGCTGGAGATCCGGAAGAAGCCCGAGTCCAGGTCGGTGGTCTCGAAGGGCACGTACCCGCGGCCGCCGAACTCGTCGATGAACAGGTACCACTTGTCCTCGGTGTTGGACTTGAAGATCGTCGGCCCCTCGCCGCGGTCGATGCCCGGGTTGTCGGCCGTCGCCTTGCCGATGCACTCCGCGACGAAGCTCCAGTCCAGGTCGAGCAGCGAGGTGGCCTTCTCCTCGACGATGAACTTGCTGCAGGGCGTGGTGGAGGTGTTGTTCCGCTCGTCCTTGGTGAACCGGTAGTAGGTCCCCTCGTGCTCGACGACGGTGGAGTCGATCACCGAGTAGCCCGGGTCGATCCACACCTGCGGCACGCTGAAGGTCCGGAAGTCCCTGGTGGTGACGTAGACCATTCGGTTGTGGGTGTTGCCGGCGTGCTCGGGGTCTTCCTCGTCGTAGAGCTTGGAGGCCCAGAAGACGACGTACGCCCCGATCCCCTCGTCGTAGTAGGCCTCGGGCGCCCAGGTGTTCCCGGCCTGCGGCGAGGACACGCGGACATGTCGCTGCTCGGACCAGTTCACGAGGTCCGTGGACTCCCAGATCTCGATGTAGCGGCTCCCGCTGCGCTGTGCCGCGTCCCAGTCCCCGTTGCCGTAGATCTTGAGGTCGGTGGCGATCAGGTAGAACTTGTCGCCCTCCGGGGAGCGGATGATGAACGGGTCGCGTACGCCCTTGTCGCCGTGCTGCGACCGCAGCACCGGCTGGCCGCCATTGAGCTCGTCCCAGTGGAGAGGGTCGTTGCCCCTGCTGGCGGCGAGGTAGATCTGCTCGCCGTCGGCCGTCCCCTCGCCGGTGAAGTACGCGAAGGTGTAGCCCTCGAGCGGCTCCTGCTTCGGCAGCGGCAGGACCGTCAGGCGGAACTGCCGCTTGTCCTTGACCTTGCCCAGGCTCACGGTGGCGTTGAGTGCCAGGCGGACGGCCTTCTCGCCGTACGCCGGCCGGTCGACCTCGCCGGTCGGCGTCACGACGGCAGGCTCGCTGGACGTCCAGCTGACGGTCGTGCCGTGCAGGCCCTGGGTCGGCAGGGTGATGTTGCCGCGGAGCTGGTCGGCGTCCCAGACCTTGAGCGCGGCTGCGGCGCGAGTGACCTTCTCCTCGTCGCTGATGTCGGCCGGCACGTTGACGGTGAACGCCTCGGGCTGACTGGCGGAGCCGTGGGCTGCCGTGGCGGTGAGGGTCACGGCGGCGTCGGGGCTGCCGTAGGGCGGGCGGGTGACGTCGCCGGTCGCGGAGACGACGGTGGGGTCGGAGGAGGCCCAGGTGAAGGTGGAGCCGTTCGGGCCGCTGCTCGGGAGCGAGAGGTCACTGACGACGCGGGACGTGTCGCCCAGGTCCAGCCAGGCGAGGTCGCGCTCGACGCGCTGCTCGTCGGTGACGTGGCCCAGCTCGTGGACCTCTGCCGCCGTCAACGCGCGGTCGTACATCCGGAAGTCGCGCAACTGGCCCTTCAGATGACGGTCGCCGCTGTAGACGGATCGGCCGAGATAGTTCGCGGTCGTGACCCCGTTGCCGATCTGACCGGGCGTGATGGTCACGCCGGTGCGGCGGGCGACCTCGACACCGTCCTCGTAGAGCACCGCGGTGCCGTCGGCGAGCGTGTAGCTGATGGTCTTCCAGGTGTCGCGGACCAGGTTGCGGCCGGCCGTCACCGTCTGCTCGGTGCTCCAGTTGCCGGTGGCGATCGACGTCCGATAGGCGTTGCCGGTCGTGAACAGGTAGCCGTTGCCCGTGCCGTTGGAGCCGGTGTTGCCCAGGCCCCAGATGAAGTAGGGCGTGGCCTGGTCCGCTGCGATCTTCACCTCGAGCGAGACGGTGATCGACGTCAGTCCGGCCATCACATCGTTCGGCAGCCTGACGTGCCCGTTGGTGCCACCGAGGGACAGCCCCTCGCCGCCGAGCCAGGTCGCGTCACCGACCAGCGTGCCGTTGCGACCGGCGCCCGACTCGTCGACGACCGTGGTGCCGGTGGTCTGGTCGAGGGGGTAGTGGACGACGAGCCCCACGTCGCTCGCGCCTTGAGCCGGCGCGGTGGTCACCAGGCCGGCCAAGATCAGGGGCAACGACGCGAGCGCCGCCAGGGTGCGCCCGAGATGCTTCCGGCGCGGGTTTTCGGGGGTCGGATTCGACTGGTCCATCTGCGCTCCAGGGTCAGCTTTGGACAAACGCCGGGCCACTCACTGTGACTGCGGTCACATGAATGTGAGCGCTAACATAACCAGGGGTCGGAGGCTGCCGTCAAGAGTCGCCAGGCAAGTCTCGTGAGCGTTCAGGCCGACTACTCCCCGACGGGCGCGGTGGGCGAAAACGCGGAAACCCCCGCCGTTCCTGCCATGTTCTGGCTGGTCAGACGAGGGTTTGGGTGGAGCCGCCTGTCGGAATCGAACCGACGACCTTCTCATTACGAGGGCATGACAACCCGATGCAATAGCGTGAGCAGGCGTTTCCCGCGTTGCATGCGTTGAATGATCTAGCACCCTCGGGGGGAATCGGGGGGGAATGATTGCGGACCGCACCCGCATTCGAACATACGGCTTAATACCCGTTCTCGCCGTCGCTCATGACCGCCAGGCGGCCAGGTTCGCTGATTGGGGTCAGAGTCGCCTGGGCTATGCGGCTCGTCTTGATCGCAGACGTACCGGTTCCCGGTCTGCGGCAGTTCGTGGCATCGTTGTCGATATGCTGGAAGCAGTCGTTGCAGTCTGCGGACTACTGGGTGTGGCTATCTCTGCAATGGCATCTGCCCGCCTAGGGCCTCGTCGAGAACTGCGACACCTTCGCGAGGAGGTCGCCGTGCTCGCAGATCTTCCACCTGGTAATCCAGCCGCCGTGCGAATGGAACGCATCGTGGACGAGAGAACAGCTCGATACGCGGCTCGCGTCGGGCTTGGGACAGATTCCTCCGAATCAAAGTCAAGACTTGACTTATGGACGAGCCTTGCGCGGACCCTGTGGATCGCAAGCGGTGTCGCGTGCGCTGCGCTCGCGGGCAGTACTGTGGGCGCGATTGTTAGTTCCGATCAAGGTGAGCCAATCCCGACCCGTTGGGTAGTTCCGATGGCTCTCTCGATGTCCGCTTTGATCGCTGTTGCGGTGTGCGGCTTTCTGTTGGTGGTTGTAGGCACTTGGGTGCATTTCAGGAGGGCGAACCGTGCCGAATCACCCGGCGACCGAGGACGGTCGGCGAAGAGCCTGCCCGTGAGTGCGGATGCGAGTCGACTGGATCCGGGGCTCCCAGACCACTAGGGGTCCACATCGTTGAGCGCACCAGAAAGCCACGCGTACGCCAGAGTGGCTCTAGCCAGCTGTTCGTCACCCGCACCGGCCGAGGCGGCAACGGTGGCGTTCCGCTGCCGCCGCCATACCAGAACCCCGTCAGCATGAAAACGTCTACCGAGTGTGGGACGACGCACGCGCCGAAGCTCTAAACCCGTCGCACCGCCCACGGGATCGAATTACGCAACAAGACGTCCCCACTTCAGGGGATGCATACGGACGCTTTACCGCCGACGCTCGACCACCATCGCGCCCCGATTGCGGGTCCCGCAGGCTGTGTCGGTCCAGTTCGAGGCCACGCCGCGCGGGCCTGTCATCACAGGCTTGGCGGACTGAGGTCGCATTGGCCCTAGAACGGAAGTGCAGCCGCCGCATCCTCGGATCTACCATCGCTTGATGGACTCATCTCAATGGTCGGCCCTCTTCTCCGGCGCTAGTGCCGTCGCTGCGATCGTGACTGCAGTCGTCGCTGGATGGGCGCTTAACCAGCAGCGCAAGGACAGCCATGATCAGGCCCGGCCTGTCGTGATTGCGACGCTGCGGCCTGGTCCGCGGACCTCACACGGCTCGATGTACCTGATCGTCAAGAACGCTGGCGCCAGTCTCGCCCGGCGTGTACGCGTCACCTTCAGTCCAACTCTCCCCACCGCCGAGATCGCGTCAAGCGGCCAACCGGCAATCGCTGGCCCGTTCATCACGCGGCGCTACGCGGAGGCGATACCCGTACTCGGTCCCGGCGAGGCGCTGAACAACATCTACTGCAACTTGACGCATGATGACGAAGGCATCCCGCACCAGGTAACCGTGGCGGTCAGCTACGAGGACGACCGCGGGCGCACCTACACGGACACATACCCGCTTGACCTGGACATCTATCGCCTTGAGACCTTTTCATCGCCAGGCGACACGGACTACTCAAAGCGTGTCGCCAAGGCGACGGAGGCGATGACCTGGGAGGCGTGGGCCGACCGCCTCTGAGCGACCCCCCGGGGACGTGCCGGGGACGTGAACGCCTGCAACTAGCGGGC
Organism: Nocardioides sp. NBC_00850; assembly: GCF_045207335.1. NCBI lineage: Bacteria > Bacillati > Actinomycetota > Actinomycetes > Propionibacteriales > Nocardioidaceae > Nocardioides > Nocardioides sp. NBC_00850. The sequence goes on along the minus strand of NZ_CP108845.1, from coordinate 1,150,892 downwards.
TATGGCTGGACACAGCCAGACAAGCGAAACACCCCGGTCGCCAGCGTTTCCGCTGGTCACCGGGGTGTTCTCCCAGGCGTGGCAGATGAAGGATTCGAACCTTCGAAGGCAAAGCCGACGGATTTACAGAGCGCCGGACGCACTCCCGCTGACCTGCCGAAACGGAATGAGGCCCAAGGCTGCGGACGCGCTACGGACGAATAGGCCCGATTTTCGGCCGTCGTTCGATGCCAGGATTGCACCATGACTGACGAGACGTGGCGTCCGCTCGGCACTGACGATGCCGAGGAAGTCGCGGCATACGATGCGCTCCACGATGGCATTCCAGCCTGGCTGAACGCACCAATGTGGGACTGGATACGGGATCAGGTCACCACCTACGTACGCGGCGGATACAGTGGATCAGGTTACGCGAAACTGAACGTTGACCTCGTTGAGCAAATGGCCCAGACGCTCCACTTCGCGATACCGAGCTTCCGGCGCGGCACAAGTGTCTCCCAGACGATCGACAATGCGCTCTACGCACTGAAGCAGCAGGACCGAACCCTGCAACTGGTCGACTACCTGCTCGCTCACGACCAATCCGTACAGGCTGACGCCCTTGAGGCCCTGCTGCTCCGAAACAAGTCTGTATGGCAGGTGGGCACCCGCGCAGGGAAGCGAGGATTAGTCCGACGGGTGGCGCTCGGCGTCCAAACAGCGTCCGATGACGTCATGCTCCGCTCCGGCCACGCCGGTATCCGCCTGGCCAAGGCATGGGAAGCGCTCTATGGCATCGATCCCAACCCAAGCGAGGCGTACCGGCTAGCGATTCAAGCCGTCGAGGACGCGGCCGTTCCCGTGGTGTCGCCGTCGAATGGACGCGCGACCCTTGGGACCGTTCTCAAACAGCTAGAGGATCAGCACGGCTGGACGCTCCCGATGCAACGGGAGCATGTCTCCGCCCCAAGCATTGACGTGGTGATCGGCATGGCGCGAATGCTCTGGCATGGCCAGCACGACCGCCACGGCGGGCAACCGAGCGCACCAGGAGACGTCTCGATTGACGAGGCGACCGCGGCCGTGACAATCGCGGTTTCCCTCGTCCACTTGTTCAACGTCGGTCTGGTCCAACGTCACCCTTAACCTAAGGGTGGATACCGTTGCCCGCAGGACTCCACCAAACGAACAGGAACTCACTATGGCCGTCTCAGTCTTCTATGCCGGTCAGGCTTGGCGACTCGCCGAGAACGTCGACCGGACCACTTGTCAAGAGAAGATCGTGAGCGTTGGAAAGAACGGCGGCTTCGTGGAGCTCGAACTCGCACTCGGCGGCACGATCGCCGTCGTTGTGGGTCCTGGCGTTCCGGTAGCACTCATCGAGTCCGACTAGGGTTACGACTTCGGCGGCGAGCTGTCCGCTTCGCGGATGTGCGCGGCGTTGACCCAAGACTGCGTGACGTGGGTTTTCAAGCCGTGGCCGGTGGAGTAAGTCGATGCGTACACGACCCATCCCTCCCACTCGTCCCGGTGGCTCTTACGCCACATCAGCAGGACGCCCGGGCTTGAGTGGTACCCCCACGCGCCAGTCACATCCACCCAGACGTGTGTCGGTGTCGCCTCGTGCATGCCACAAAGACTAGAACGCTTGTTCGATCAATGCGAGGTGGCGCTCCCCCTTCGACATATCATCAGACAGTGACCTACGTCCTGCGCTCCCGCGTACGCCCGCGACTGACTGACCCCGCCTTCAACGATCACGAGCCGCGCGTACTGACCGCCGCGCCGTCGAGGCCGTCTAGGCACCTGGCGACCGGCGGACCGCGGGGCGTTCGTGGACGTTCGGCGAGCCTCTTCCAAGTGTGACGACCGGCCACCACGGGGGAGGCGGAGTTGGCGAACAATGGCGGATGAGACGACGTGCTGCTGGCAGCGATCTACCGCCGACGCCCGACTTCCTGGGCGTCGGCGGAGTCGAAGTGCGTCGGCTCGTACTGCAAGCACACCTCCTCAGAGAGCGGGCAACGCGCTAGCGTGTGCACTGACCCTTGCTGAGTGCCCGACCTAGGAGTGCGATCTGACCGGTCTAGATCCCGCGGCATGGGAGACCACGCCCGGCCTGCATTTGGGGCGCAGATACGCACGGGCGCCCATCGTTGAAGCGATCCTGGAACTGCGGGTTCAGAATCGGAGCGACCTGACAGTCGATGAGCTCGAAGGCGTGGTTGCCGACGAAGACTTCGCAGCTCCTCAGCCGGTCTTGAACGTTGCAGGTGAGTTCTCGTACGTAGATGGCGCAGTTGTTGGATCGACACGTGGAGACCGGACGGGTTCCCTCTTCAACAGGAGGGATGACGAGGGAAGTGTCGTGGCCGACGTTGCCCGGTTCGCCTTCATCTGGCGACGGCAGTACACGGCCTGGGAGGCCTTTCTGGAAGAGGCGGAGGCCCGTTGGTTGGATTACAAGCGAGTTGCTGGCACGAGGGTCGTCGAGTCGATCGGCCTGCGATTCGTCAACGAGATCCCGATTCCATCGAATGGCATCGAGGTCACTGACTACCTACGAACCTCGGTCAACGTCTCTCCGTACCTGCCGCAAGCGGTCTCCGGACTTTTCATGCAGGTTGACATTCCAATCCCGAGCGTCGACGTGCTCGCGACGGTGACAACGAGCCTCCTGAGCCAGAGATCTGATGGCACTAGCCGCCCGGCGCTGCTGTTGGACGTTGACACCAAATCGAGTGCGAACTTGATCGCGGAAGATCCTGAATTTGACTCCCAGCTTCGCGCTAGACTCGATACGTTGAGGTTGACAAAGAACTACGTCTTTGAAGCTTGCATCACGGACGCAACGAGAGGGCTGATTGACGATGTGGAGCGTGACTGATCCACGTGCGACGGGCTACTCGCGGGCGCTTCCGGATGCGAGCGCCTCGCTTCGTCGCCGGGCAGAGGGGCGACTAAGCGGCGCTGTCGTCGGTACTCGGGTTCGCAGCACAGCGGATCTATCCGTTTCCTCGTTCGCGCGCGTTTCGGACATCGACTTCGATGCGGATGCGTCGGTGACCGAGATCGAGCTGGCTGTGATCACCGAGCCTGACATCGACTGGTGACCGAGTCGTCGCCGCTCGTTGTGTGGCCCCACGACTCCTGGCTTTCGCAGGGAGATATCTTCGAGTCGGTACTGGTGACTCGGGTCGGGGTGGCCAATGGCATTGCGGCGCAAGCACCTGGGCGTGGTCCTGCGCTACTGGTGAGCCATGGGTGTGCGATTGACAAGAAGACAAGGGCGGGTGAGTCGCGTCTCGAATACGTTTCATTCCTGCCGATTCAGGATGTCGACAGGCTTGAACCTCAGCAAGCGGATCAACTTCGTCGCACGAAGGACACGCCGCAGCCTTATGAAGTGATGTATCTCGGCGAACTGCCGGGGATTGGAGAAGGCTACCTGTCGCTGACGCAGCCGTTCACCCTTCCTGCCGTGATGCTCCGAACGGAGTTGAAGGATTTCACAGCTGAGGAGACCGGCGACGAGGCCGATCGGCGGATAGTGCCCACCGTCGGCGACACGCGTGTGGCCAAGCTCTCGGAAGCTGGGATCGACTTGTTTCATCACAAGTGGATCGCTCAGTGGACTAGGAAGGCACCCAAGTAGGTGGCCCCGGATCGGGACTTGGCCGACCCGAAGAACGGGCTGGTCTTGAGCTGCGGGTGTTCCATCCGCGCCGCATCCGAGCGTCGACCGCCGTACTCGAACGTGGCCCGATCATCTGCGGGTCTATGCGATGCCGAAATCGACCCATCATGCCCCGACCCTTGGTCGGCTGGCCCAAATGCCCGTCTCGGAGAAACAACCACAGTCCCGCTCGAAGCCCTCGGTCAACGGGAGAATCCATCGAGGGCTCCGATCAATGCGTCAAGCTCTGACAGATCACAGTCCGCAAGGCGCTGCCGATCTGGCTGGAGGAACGGGCGACCACGGTCGCGCCTAAGACGTACGTCGCGGATTCCGCTCTGACACGCCTCACCCCGCCCGCGCTGTCTGCGTTGCAGATCGGCTCTGTCACCGAGCGCGAGGTCACCCGCGCCCTGGTCACGCTGCGCCGCCGCGGCCTGGCCGAGAAGTCGGTTCGCCGATACCGCGCATCACTCTCGTCATTCTTCGGGTGGGCCGTCCGTGAGCGCATCGTCCAGCACAACCCCGTGACCCCCACCCGAGTCCCCAAGGCAAGTGAGGTCCAGAAGGAAATGCACCCGTTCAGCGAGGCCGAGTTAGAGACGTTCGTTCAGGATGCCGCGCAGTTGGCGCCGCGAGACTCGATCGGCCCGGTGGCCGCTGCCAACCGGGCACGCGACCTCGACCGCCTCGCCGACATTCTGCTGGTCGCTGGCTGGACCGGCCTGCGCTGGTCGGAGTTGCGCGAGGTGCGGGTCAGTGACATCACGATGGCGCCGGTTCCCGGAATCTACGTACGTCGCGCGACACCGGAAGGGGGCGAGGTCAAGACAACGAAGTCGGGCAAGTCGCGATTCGTCCCGCTTGCCGACCGGGTGCTGCCGGTCGTACGAAAGTTGATCGAGGGTCGCACACCGCGAGACCTGGTGTTCGTCACCGCGACCGGCCACCGACTGCACGCGACCGCCACGAAACGCGCGGTCGACTGGGAGTTGATCTCCCACGGTCGCCGGATCCACGACCTGCGCCACACGGCCGCCTGTCTCTGGCTTGCCAAAGGCGTTTCTGCCACCACGGTTCAAGCGTGGATGGGACACGCCTCGATCGCCACGACGAACATCTATCTGCACCACCTAGGAACGGTCGCAGACCAGGCCGGATTGGACCGTCTGAACGGTTCGGGGGGAATCCGGGGGGAATCCGAGAACCGCGACCAGCCGTAGAGCAAAGAAAACCCGCCTGACCTTGCGCGTTTCCGCAGGTCAGGCGGGTTTTTTGTCGGAGCCGCCTGTCGGAATCGAACCGACGACCTTCTCATTACGAGTGAGACGCTCTGCCGACTGAGCTAAGGCGGCGTACCGTCAGCCGTTACCGCATGAAGCGGCTCTGGTTGAGCGGACCGGATGAGTGTACCGAGACTGCGCGCTCGACACTAAAACGGTGCGCCTCGACGTGCTCGTCGATGGTGATGCGGGTGGGCTTGCCCTTGCCGATGAGGCGGCCCAAGCGGCGTACGCCGTGCTTCATTGTTGCTTTGCTCTTCTCTGAACGTGGGTCAACCACCGACTGCGGACACAGGGGTGGTGATTCAATGATGACCGCCGGCGATTCATAGAGGTAGACGATCTTTCCTTGGAAAGTCATAGGATGTCTCTATGTTGTCGCTGCACCAGCTCCGCGTGTTCCTCGCGGTCTACGAGCATGGCTCGCTGACCGCGGCGGCCGACGAGCTCGGGTATGCGCAGCCGTCGATCTCGGAGCAGGTCAGGGGCCTCGAGCGTACGCTCGGCGTCCAGCTCTTCCGCCGCGTCGGGCGTGGGGTGGTGCCGACCGGTGTGGCCGACGAGCTGAGGCCGCACGCGGAGCGTACGGTCGCGGCCGCCGAGGACGCGCGCAAGGCTGTGCAGGCGGTGAAACAGTTCGAGACCGGGACGATCCGGTTCGGGATGTTCGGGATCGCGCGGCTCTACGGCGGCGCCGGTCTGGTGGCCGACGTGCTGGACCGATATCCGGGCGTGCGCGTCGAGCTGAGCGGGCAGAACTCCGCCGAGGTCCAGGAGGACCTGCGGCGCGGACGGCTCGAGGCGGCGATGCTGCTCGTCGGCAGCGTCTCCGGTCCTGGGCTGAAGGTCACGCCGGTGGCGCGCGACGAGCTCGTCTACATCTCGGCCGACCCGGCCCACCTGGCCACTCCGGTCACCCCACACCGGCTCTCGCTGGCCTCGCTGGTCATGTCGGACACGAGCTGGAGCTCCGAGGACCCCACCCGGGTCACCATCCGCAACCTGCTCCACGAGACCGGCCGCAACCCACCCAGCCGGATCGAGGTCGAGGACATCGAGACGGCCGTCGAGCTGGTGGGAATGGGCTATGCCGACAGCGTCATCGCCAAGGGAGCAGCCGAACAGCTGCTCCCCCGGCTGGCGCCGAAGGCCGGCTGGGTGTCACTGCGGCCCCGGACGTACGACACGTTCGCCGTCGTCCACCGCACCGACGCCACCCTCTCCCCCGCCGCCACGTTGATGATCGAGCTGGCCACCAAGCGGATCCAGGCCATCGCGGACCCGGTCCACCGGCGCTAGCAGTTCCTCCAGCAAGGTATGCAGCCGAAGGCTCACATCCCATGCGGAGTTCCGCTGGGGATGTGAGCTTCGACCTGCATACCTTGACGAAGGTCCCGGCTCAGTCGCAGCCGTAACCGTCGTTGTCGGCGTCGAGGCGCCACGGGTCGGAGCCGTGGACGCGTACGGGCTTCTTGTAGCCCGGGATCTCACCGCAGTCGCGGTCGTTGGTCGAGGTGGCGTTGAAGACCTGCTCGCCGTTGGCGTAGGTGTAGTCCAGACCCGAGACGCGCTTCTTCAGGTAGAACGACGCGGACACGTCGGCCCGCCGGTTGGCGTCGCCGGCGAACTTCCAGCGGTAGTAGCGGCTGGCCTTCGGCGTCACGATCACGGCGCACTTGCCGTACCTGTTCGTGACGCAGGAGGTCACGCTCATCCAGCGGCCGCTGGCCTTCTTCTGCAGGTGGATGCGCTTGCCCTTGATCGGGTTGCCGCCCGCGGTCAGCTTGCCGACGGGGCGGTAGGACGTCGTCCCGTACTTGCTGGCGGAGACCTTGACGACCTTGGTGATGACCTTGGCGACGGTCCCGTCGGGTGTAGTGGCGTGGGCGGGCTGGCTGATGACGGGGGCTACCGCGATCGCCAGGGAGGCGATGGCGGTGGCAGCGAAGACCTTCGTCGTCGAACGGATTCGCTGGTTGATGATCACGGTGCTCGTGATCCTTCCTCTCGAAGTGATGCTTCCGGCTGAGATCCTCTGGTCCAGAGAGATCCGCCGGGGCGTCACGACGAGAACCCACCCCACATAAGGTAAATCCGCTGTTCGAGCGGTGTCAGCACTCCAAGCCGTCGTCGGGGACCTTGCCGTCGACCAGGTAGGCGTCGATGGCGTCGTCGACGCAGCCGTTGCCCTGCATGTAGCCGGTGTGACCGTCGCCGTCACGGGAGACGAGTACGCCGTTGTCGAGAGCCTTGGCGAGGGCCTCGGCCCACGCGTAGGGCGTGGCCGGGTCGCGGGTGGTGCCGACGACGACGATCGGGTTGGAGCCCTCGGCGTCGATCTCGGGCTCGGGCTCGGTGGCCTTGAACTTCTCCGCGGCGCAGCCGTTGAGCATCCAGGCCAGGGCGGCACCGAAGGTGGGAGCGGCCTCCTCGAAGGCGGGCACCTGCTTGCGTACCTCCTCCGGGCTGAGGCCGGAGGAGTCGTCGAGGCAGTTGACCGCCCAGTTGGCCTCCATCGTGTTGTTGATGTAGCCACCCTCGGGGTCACGGCCCGCGTACTGGTCCGAGAGGCTCATCAGCTGGGAGCCGTCGCCCTTCAGCGCCGCCTGCAGGGCGTCGGTGAGGTAGGGCCAGTAGGACTCGACGTAGAGCGGGGTGATCAGGCCGTAGAGGGCGTTGCCGGCAGTCAGCTCGCGGTCGCCGGCGGGCAGCGGCTCGGCGTCGATGTCGGCCATCAGCTTCTGGACGCGCTCGACGCCCTCGTCGACGCTGTCGCCGAGGAAGCAGCTGCCCTCGTCGACGCAGTTCTCGACGTAGGAGCGGAGCGCGACCTCGAAGCCCTTCGCCTGCGCGAGGTTGGCCTCGAGGACGCTCAGCCCGGGCTCGATCGCACCGTCGAGCACGAAGCGGCCGACCCGGTCGGGGTAGAGCTCGGCGTAGGTCGAGCCGAGCTGGGTGCCGTAGGAGGCGCCGAAGTAGTCGAGCTGGTCCTCACCGAGCGCAGCCCGGAGTACGTCCATGTCCCGAGCCGCCTCGACGGTGCTGACGTGGGCGGAGATGCCGTCCTTCTGGGCGGCGCAGCCGTTGGCCATCTCGACGCCGGTGTCGACGTACGCCTTCTCCTCGGCCGGAGTGTCGGGGTCGGGGTCGACCGCGACGTAGGCGTCGAGGCTCTCGTCGTCGAGGCAGTCGACCGGGGTGCTCTGCCCGACACCACGCGGGTCGAAGCCGACGATGTCGTAGGAGTCGCGGACGGTGGAGCTGAAGGACTGGTTGTTGTAGAGGGCGTACTCGATGCCCGAGCCGCCAGGGCCACCCGGGTTGATCGCCAGCGAGCCGATCTTCTTCTCGTTGGCCGGGTCCTTGATGACCGAGACCTCGATGGTGCGGCCGGTCGGGTCGGAGTAGTCGAGCGGGACCTCTAGGGTCGCGCACTCGAAGGTGCCGTTGCAGTCCTTCCAGTCCAGCTTCTGGCTGTAGAAGGACTGCAGCCCCTCGGTCGGGGCCGCGGTCGCCTCCGCGCTCGGGCTCACCTGGTCGGCGTCGGGGGTGCCGCCGTCGGCACCACAGCCTGCGGCGATCACGGTCAGAGCGGTCAGCGCGGCGGCACCGGTCACTGCTTTGAGTTTCACTGATCTCCTCCGGGCGGCAACAGCGCCACCATCATCGCTTCCAGGACCAACTGGGGCTGCACGTTGAACTCCAGCAGCTGCTCACGGGCTTCGAAGATCGCCCCGATCCGCTGCAGGTTGAGCTCGGGGGTCGAGGCCGCGACGAGCTGCTCGATCTCGCGCCGGTGCTCCTCGTTGACGAGGGTCACCGGAGCGCCGGCGGCCATCGCGATCGCATCGCGGTAGACCGAGACCAGGTCCATCAGCCCGCGGTCGATCACGTCGCGGTGGCGGCGAGTGGCGCGGCGCTTCTGATCCTTCTCGAGCGCGGACAGCGCCGGGCCGTATTCACGCGGTCGGCGGCCGCGATCGACCACGCCGTAGCCAGTGTCGAGGTCGGCCTTCTCCTGAGCGTCGAGGTCGGCGGTGACCGCGTCGGCCTCCTCCTTCGAGACGGCAGCGAGCTCGCCCGCGGCCCGGAGCGCGTCGGCGAGGGTGTTCAGCCGGGCCGGGTAGGCCACCACCTGCTCGCGCCGGCGCCGGGTGTCGTCGTCGCGGGCCAGCGCCTTGGCCCGGCCGATGTGGCTCTGGCTCGCGCGCGCCGCGTAGGCCGCACGCGCCTCGTCGACACCGAGCGTGCGCTGCAGAAAGACGGTGACGTCGGGCGCTGTCGGAGTGGACAGCGTGACCAGCCGGCACCGGGACCGGATGGTCGGGAGTACGTCCTCGACCGTCGGCGCGCAGAGCATCCACACCGTGCGGGCGCCGGGCTCCTCGACCGCCTTGAGCAGCGCGTTGTTGGCCTGCTCGGTGAGCCGGTCGGCGTCCTCGATGATCAGGATCTGCCAACGGCTCCCGGCCGGGCTGAGGGCGGCCTGGCGGACGAGGTCGCGGATCTCGTCGACCCCGAGGGTCAGCTTCTCGGTGCGGACGAGGTTGACGTCGGCGTGGCTGCCCGCGAGCACGGTGTGGCACGCGTGGCACTGGCCGCAGCCTCCGTTGGGGCACTGGAGCGCGGCGGCGAAGGCGATCGCCGCGTTGGACCGTCCCGAGCCCGGAGGGCCGGTGAAGAGCCACGACTGGGTCATGCCGTGGCCCGTCGCTGCGGTCTGCAGCGTGGAGATGATGTGGCGCTGGCCGACCAGGTTGTCCCAGACCGAGGTCGTGGCGACGTTCATGCACTCACCGCCTGAGTGAGCAGCGGCTCCAGGCGCGCCAGCACCGCGGCGTGGATCTCCTCGACCGGAGCGCGAGCGTCCAGGACCAGGTAGTGGTCAGGATTCCGCTTGGCCAGCCCGACGAACGCGGCGCGGACCCGCTGGTGGAACTCGACCGACTCCTGCTCCATCCGGTCGCGCTCCTCGAACCGGGTGAAGCCGGCGGTCGGGTCCAGGTCGAGCAGCACGGTCAGGTGGGGCCGCAGGTCGGCGGTCGCCCACCGCGCCACTTCCTCGAGCTGCGCGGCGTCCAGCACCCGGCCAGCGCCCTGGTAGGCCAGCATCGAGTCGACATAGCGGTCGGTGATGACCACCTCGCCCCGCTCCAGCGCCGGGCGGACCATCGACTCGATGTGCTCGGCCTTGTCGGCGGCGAACAGGAGCGCCTCGGTCCGGTCGTCGAGGTCGCCGGTCTCCGGGGACAGCACGATGCGGCGTACGTCCTTGCCTACGGCCGTGTCGCCCGGCTCGAAGGTCAGCAGAACCCGGTGGCCGCGGGCGGTCAGGGCCTCGTGGAGCAGCCGCGACTGGGTGGACTTGCCCGACCCCTCGCCGCCCTCGAAACAGACGAAGACGCCGTGCTCTGCGTAGACACCCGGAAACCTCACGAGGCAAACCTACGGGGTGGTACCGACAACCCCGGAGTACGCCGCCCGCGGATGGGGCGATTCCCGGATGTCGAAGGTCGCACCTCCACGTTAAGGTTCGGGTCGTCCTCACGCTGAACCAAGGAGTCTCCGGTGATCTACGTCCTGATCGTCCTGCTGCTGGCCGCCCTCGCGGTCGCGGCCTACCTGCTCTGGAAGAGCCGGCAGCAGCCGACGGCGCAGAAGGAGCCCGACGACTTCATCGGCGACCAGCACAAGCACGCCTCCGACCAGCTGCGCCAGGTGCGCAACGGCGACGTCATCGAATACCTCGGCCACAACTGGTTCGTCCGCGGACGGATCGACTTCGACGAGCACGGCTACCGCTGGACCGAGCACATGCTCGACGACGCCGAGGGCAAGAAGTGGCTCTCGATCGAGGACGACGAGAGCTTCGAGGTCTCGCTGTGGCACGCGATCCCGCTCGGAGACATCGAGCAGGGCGCCGTCGGTGACCGCGACATCATCGTCGGCGGCGTCGCCTACCGGCTCCAGGAGAAGGGCTCCGCCGCCTTCACCGCCACCGGCGCGACCGGCACGGCGCCCTCGGGCACGGCCGAGTACGCCGACTACAAGTCGGTCGACGGCAAGCTGCTCGGCTTCGAGAAGTGGGGCAGCAACTGGGAGCCCTCCCTCGGCGAGGTGCTGCAGCCGTTCGAGCTGACCGTCTACCCCTCCACCGACCGGCCCGCCACCCTGGACGACGAGTGACGCTCCTCGACGTCCCGTTCGCGGACGTACGCGGTGACACCCTGCGCTGGACCCTCGCACCGACCCCCTGCACCCCACTGGCCTCCCGGACGGTTGACCTCGGCAGCGGTCTCACGGTGACGCTGAGCGTTCTGGGTGCCAGCCACCAGGTCGTCGTACGCCGCCACGACCGCCCGCTCCTGCACGAGACGATCGCGTGCGGGATCGCGGAGGCCGCGCCCCTTCCCGAGGCTCACGCGGCGGGCGGCTACCGCCTCGCCTCGCACGTGGAGGAGATGGGGCCCGAGGAGCTCGCCGCGCGGGCGTCGCGCCTCGTGGAGCGGCTGAGCGGGCGTACGGATGCCGTCGTCGCGCACTTCCCGGGTGACCCGCACGCGGTGACCGCGCTGGCCCTGGACCGGTCCGACGCCGGGCAGATCGTCTGGAACACCTGGCACACCTACCCACAGACCGGCGAGATCGTCGCCACCACCACCAGCTACCGGCCCGAGGAGGGCACAAGTGTCTGAACCCCATGGCTCCGGAGGCCCGAACCGCAAGCTGATCGGCTGGGCGATCGTCGCGGGGTGCGTCGCGCTCGCCATCATCATCGCCATCGCCGTGTCCGGCGACGGGAACAGCCCAGAGAAGTACCTGCGCAAGAACTTCGACCACGTCAGCGGCACCGACCCCGACAGCGAGGCCGGGATCGTCTTCGAGGACGACGGCTCGGTGAGCTCGGTCGCCAACCAGATCGCGAGCGGCACCGACGCCGACGAGAACCGCGCCGAGGGATCCAGCCACTACCTGCGCTACGACGACGACTGGCTGGTCGTCGTGGAGCCGCGTACGCCCTCGGGATCGACGATCACGCTCTACGAGTACGACCGTGGCTACCGCCACCACGCGACGGTGATCGGACTGTGGGGCTGGAACAGCTACTACGGCCGCAACAGCGGTGGCGGCAGCAGCGGTGATTCCTTCCGCGGCGGCGGCAGCGGATCCGGCAAGTGACCACCCCTCAGACTGGAGAGATGAACCGATGACTGACCTTGTGAGCGGACTGCTGTCCACCGTCGCCTTCGCCGCCCTCGGGCTGGTTCTGCTGATGATCGGCTTCTACGTGATCGACCTGCTCACGCCGGGCCGGCTTGGGCAGCTGATCTTCGTCGAGCACCGCCGCGACCCGGCGCTGCTGCTCGGCTCCTCGGTCGTCGCGATCGCGACGATCGTGGCCACCTCGATCTACACCGCGGAGGCGGACACGCTCCAGGGGCTCGCCGAGACGGCTGCGTACGGTCTCATCGGGATCGCCCTGCTCGCGTTCGCGTTCGTGATCCTCGACCTGCTCACCCCGGGCCGGCTCGGTGAGCTGATGACCGACGACAAGGACGACCCGGCGATCTGGGTCGCCGTCGCGGTGCAGCTGGCCGTCGGCGTGATCGTGGCGGCCTCGATCACGTGAGCCTGACTCTCCCCTCGTTGTCCGCGCTGCCCGAGGGACGGGCAGCGCGGCTGCTCGTCCTCGCGGCGGTGTTCGTCTGCGCTGCCTGCGGCCTCGTCTACGAGCTCGCGCTGGTGACGCTGGGGAGCTATCTGCTCGGCAACTCGATCGCCCAGACGTCGCTGGTGATCGCGGTGTCGATGTTCGCGATGGGCATCGGCGCCGTGCTCGCCAAGCCGCTCACCGCGCGGCCGCTGCGCTCGTTCGTCGGTGTGGAGATCGCGCTCGCCGCGGTCGGCGGCGCCTCGGTGCCGGCGCTCTACGCGGCGTTCGCCTGGCTGCATCTCTACACCCCGATGATGCTGCTGGTGACGTTCCTCATCGGCGCTCTGGTGGGCGCCGAGATCCCGCTGCTGATGGAGCTGCTGCAGCGGCTGCGGCGCCAGCAGGCCTCGCTCGCGGTCGCCGACATCAACGCGGTCGACTACGTCGGGGCGCTCATCGGCGGGCTGGCGTTCCCGTTCGTGCTGCTGCCGACCCTGGGGCTGCTGGTGGGGACGGTGGCGACGGCTGCCCTGAACGTCCTCGCCGCCTGGACGGTCGGGGTGGCGCTGGCCGGCTCACGCCGGCAGCGTGGGACGGTCACGGCGATCTGTGGCGCACTCGCGGTCGCCCTCGGCCTGACCGCGGTGACCGCCGACTCCTTCGAGCTCAACGCCCGGCAGGCGCTCTACCGCGACCCGATCATCCACTCCCAGCGCTCGGCCTATCAGGAGATCGTGGTGACACGGGGCGCTCCGGTCGGGCCGGAGTTCGATGACGTACGCCTCTTCCTCGACGGTGACCTGCAGTTCTCCTCGCTCGACGAATACCGCTACCACGAGATGCTCGTCCATCCGGCGATGAACGGGCCGCACCAGCGGGTGCTGATCATCGGCGGTGGCGACGGGCTCGCAGCGCGCGAGGTGCTGCGCTATCAGACGGTCTCCTCGGTGACGCTGGTCGATCTCGACCCGGCGGTGGTGTCCCTGGCGCGCTCCTTCGAGCCGGTCTCGTCGCTGACGTCGGGGTCCCTGGAGGACCCCCGGCTGACGTACGTCGCCGACGATGCGTTCTCCTGGGTGCGCGACTACTCGGGGGCTCCGTTCGACGTGGTCATCGCCGACTTCCCGGACCCGGACTCGACCGCTCTGGCCAAGCTCTACTCCGTCGAGAACTACAGCATGATCGCGCGGCTGCTCGCCCCGTCCGGCCGGATGGTCGTGCAGTCCGGCAGCCCGTTCTTCGCGCCCGACGCGTTCTGGTCGGTGCGGCACACCCTCACCGAGGCCGGCTACCGGACCACGCCCTACCAGGCGGACGTACCCTCCTTCGGGAACTGGGGCTACGTCCTCGCCTCCCGCGACGGCTCCGCCCCTGAGCTGGCACTCGACGACGAGGCGCCGGGCGGGCTGCGCTACGCCAGCGACGCCGTGCTCGCGGCCGCCTCGTCGTTCCCGCCGGACCGCGCCGAGCGGCCGACGTCGATCACCACGTTGTTGGATCCGGCGATCCTGGACTACGCCCGGAACGGTTGGGTGGGCTACTGATGTTCTTCCTTCTCCGACTGGTCCGGCGCACGTCGCGGCACTACGCGTGGGTGCTCCCGCTCGCCATCATCGGCTTCGTCTTCGTCACCGGCTGGATCGCGATGGCGCTGGTCCAGCCGGGCAGCGACATCGTGCGCCCCACCAACTACTGGTGGTGGTTCCTGGTCACCGCGACCACGGTCGGCTACGGCGACCTCTTCCCGGAGACCACCGGTGGTCGGCTCGTCGGGGCGTACGTCGTCTTCGGCTCCATCACCACCCTCGCCATCTTGTTCAGCCGGATCTCGGCAATCATCGAGAACGCCAAAGGACGCCGCATGCGTGGAGAGATCAGCTTCAGCGGACAGAACCACATCGTGATGCTCGGCTACGCCGCCAGACGCACCGAGCGGATCCTGACCGAACTGCTCTCCGAGCCGGAGCGGGAGGTCGTGCTCGCGACCTGGGAGGACCAGCTCTCCGAGCATCCGATGCCCGGGGAGGACCGCCTTCATTTCGTACGCGGCGACATCACCGATCTCGACGTGCTCGCTCGCACCGGGCTGTCCAAGGCGCACAGCGTGCTGATCGACCCGCGTGACGACAACGAGGCGGTCACGCTCACCGTCGCCGCCAACACCGCGGCTCCTTCGGTGCACACGATCGTGGCGCTGCGGGACCTGCGCGTGCAGCGCACCATCTTCCGCGTCGACACCACCGTCCACTGCGTCCAGTGGCACAACACCCAGCTGATCGCCGAGGAGCTCAGTGACCCCGGGATCGCGGAGGTCTACCAGGAGCTCGCCACCGCGGGCGGCAAGGGCACCTACTCGCTCACCGTGCCCCCTTCGGCCGCAACCGTGGACGTCGGCGCCTGGCACGCCGCTCTCGGCCGTTCGCACGGCGCCACGCTCCTGGCCGTACGCACCGTCGACGGCATCCAGGTCAGTCCGCCGTGGGACCTGCCCGTCTCCCCTGGCGCGAGGCTCTTCTACATCGCGGCCGACCGGTTGGACTACGACGAGGTCGTCGGGTCGCTCGGCTGACGCGTGGGTAGGAATACCCGGTTAACCGGGTATTCCTGCACTTCTCGGGCATTGCAACACCCGAGAAGTGCAGGAAACACCTGAGAAGTCAGGCGTACTTCTCATTCGCCACGCTCAGTTCCAACCTGATCACGACTTCTTGGTCGCGGCCTTCTTGGTCGTCTTCTTGGCAGTCGACTTCTTCGCCGGGGACTTCTTGGTCGTCTTCTTCGTCGCCCGCTTGGTGGTCTTCTTCGCCGGGCCCTTGGCGCGCTTGTCGGCGAGCAGCTCGGCGGCACGCTCGGCGGTCAGGGTCTCCAGGTCGTCGGCGGCCCGGAGAGTGGCGTTGTATTCACCGTCGGTGACGTAGGGGCCGAAGCGACCGTCCTTGACGACCATCGGCTGCCCGGAGACCGGGTCGGGGCCGAGCTCCTTGAGCGGCGGCTTGGCGGCGGCACGGCCGCGCTGCTTCGGCTGGGCGTAGATCTGCTCAGCCTCCTCCAGCGTGATCGTGAGCAGCTGGTCCTCCGAGCTCAGGGTCCGGGAGTCGGTGCCCTTCTTCAGGTAGGGCCCGTAGCGGCCGTTCTGGGCGGTGATCTCCTCGCCGTCGGCGGCAGTGCCGATGACCCGGGGCAGGGTCAGCAGCTTGACCGCGTCCTCGAGCGTGATGGTCTGGAGGTTCATCGACTTGAAGAGGCTCGCGGTGCGGGGCTTGGCGCCCTTCTTCGCGTCTTCGGGGAGCTGCTCGGTGACGTAGGGACCGAACCGCCCGCTCTTCGCGACGACGGTGAGACCCGTCTCGGGGTGGACGCCGAGGTTGAGCTCCTCGCCGGCCGGGTTGGCGAAGAGCTCTTTGGCCTTCTCCAGTGTGAGCTCGTCGGGCGGCAGGTCGTCGGGGACGTTGGCACGCACCGCGAACGGAGTGCCGTCGTCGCCAGGACCCTCGATGTAGGGACCGTAGCGGCCGACCCGGAGGTTGACCCCGGACTCCGGGCCGCCGACCGGGAAGGTCGCCAGCTCGCGGGCGTCGATGTCGCCGAGACCGTCGACCAGCGGCTTGAGGCCCATGACCCGCTCGGAGCCGAAGTAGAACTCCCCGAGCTCGGTGGTCATGTCCTTGTCGCCCTTGGCGATCTCGTCGAGGATCTCCTCCATGCTCGCCGTGAACCGGTAGTCGATCTGGCGCGGGAAGTGCTCCTCCAGCAGCCTGACCACAGAGAACGCGACCCAGGCGGGCACCAGCGCGGTGCCCTTCTTGAAGACGTAGCCGCGGTTGATGATGGTCTGGATGATGCTCGCGTAGGTCGACGGACGGCCGATCTCGCGCTCTTCGAGCTCACGGACCAGGGTCGCCTCGGTGTAACGGGCAGGCGGCTTGGTCTCGTGACCGTCCGCGGTGAGGCTCGCGGCGTTCACCCGGTCGCCCTCGGTGAGGTTCGGGAGCCTCGTCTGCTGGTCGTCGGAGGTCTGGTCGGCGGAGTCGGTGCCCTCGACGTACGCCTTCAGGAAGCCGTGGAAGGTGATCACGCGCCCGGTCGCGGAGAAGACCACGTCCTCGCCCGTGGCCGCCGTGGCGCCGAGACGGATGGCGACCGAGTTGCCGACCGCGTCCTTCATCTGGGAGGCGACGGTGCGCATCCAGATGAGCTCGTAGAGGCGGAACTGGTCGCCGGTCAGGCCGGTCTGCGCCGGGGTGCGGAACGAGTCACCCGCGGGACGGATCGCCTCGTGGGCCTCCTGGGCGTTCTTGACCTTGGAGGCGTACGTCCGGGGCGCGTCGGGCAGGTATTCGGCACCGTAGAGCTCCCTGACCTGAGCGCGGGCCGCGCTGACCGCGTCTCCGCTCAGGGTCGTGGAGTCGGTACGCATGTAGGTGATGAAGCCGTTCTCGTAGAGACGCTGGGCGACCGACATCGTGGTCGACGCGCTCATCCCGAGCTTGCGGCTCGCCTCCTGCTGCATCGTGGTGGTGCGGAAGGGGGCGTACGGGCTGCGCTTGTAGGGCTTCGACTCGACCGAGCGGACCTCGTAGGTCTGGCCCTCGAGGCCGGCGACGAGGGACTCGGCGCGGGTGCGGTCGAGGTGGACGACCTTGTCGCTCTTCAGCAGGCCGTCGGGACCGAAGTCGGTGCCGCGGGCGACGCGGCTGCGGTCGACGGAGGTGATCCGGGCCGGGAACATCCGCGGCTCGTGGTCGGAGCCGGCGTCGAAGGTGCCGGCGAGATCCCAGTAGGAGGCGGTGCGGAAGGCGATCCGCTCACGCTCACGGTCGACGACGAGCCGGGTGGCGACCGACTGGACACGGCCCGCGCTCAGGCGGGGCATGACCTTCTTCCACAGCACCGGGGAGATCTCGTAGCCGTAGAGACGGTCGAGGATGCGGCGCGACTCCTGGGCCTCGACGAGGTCCATGTCGAGCTCGCGCGGGTTCTCGGCGGCAGCCAGGATGGCGGCCTTGGTGATCTCGTGGAAGACCATCCGCTTGACCGGGATGCCCTTCTTCGGCTTCAGCTCGTCGAGAAGGTGCCAGGCGATCGCCTCACCCTCGCGGTCCTCATCGGTGGCGAGGTAGAGCTCGTCGGCGTCCTTGAGGAGCGACTTGAGCTTGGCGATCTGCTTCTTCTTGTCGCTGGGCACGACGTAGTAAGGGGTGAAGCCGTTGTCGACATCGACGCCGAAGCGCCCCCACGGCTTGTCCTTGATCTTGGCAGGGGTGTCTGCCGCGCTCTGCGGAAGGTCGCGGATGTGCCCGACGGATGCCTCGACGACATACCCCTGTCCGAGGTATCCGCCGATCTTCTGAGCCTTCGCCGGGGACTCGACGATCACCAACTTGTGTGCCACTGACGTCCTTATCTCACTGCAGCAGAGCCTGGCACCACTGACAAGCTCTGGCGAGACACGTTAGCGCGTGTCTCCAGCCGGCATGGGTCCAGTCACCGCGGTTCATGCGGCACTGAGCTCTCGGACAACATGGCGTGTTGCCTTGGGCGCCGCGAAGACAATACCTAGCACGGTCGGGAGCGGGAGCGTGAAATCGGTGTCTCATCCGGCCATGTCCAAAAACTGTCGGTGCTCGTCCGTATGGTGGCTTTCGAGGACGGCGAGACCAATCCGAACCGAGAGGTCTCTGCTGATGATCGACGCCGAATACATCGACTACATAGAGGGTCTGGCCACACCCCCGGAGCACCTGGTCTGCTCTGAGTGCGCGCAGCTGCTCACCCGGACAAACGTGATCCTGGAGCGCCTGGAGGCCGAGCTGACCCGGCCACGCTGGGCGGAGCCGGATACGCCGCCACGACCCGACCACGAGGTGGCCCTGGACTGGCTGGCCGCGCTGTGCGGCGGCCACGAGGCGGTCACCGCGCTGGATGCCGCGCCGCTGGTCGAGGACGAGCTGGACCTGCCGGTCGTGGAGGATGCGGCGGGACGTACGCAGCTGGAGGCGGTCGCCGCGCTGCTCGACGAGGTCGCGGCCGACTTCCCGGTCGAGGAGGTGGGCTTCGCGCTACGACGGGCGCTGCTGCGGCTGTGGGAGATCGACCCGCTGGTCGTCGACCGGCCCACACAGCCGGCTCAGGTGGCGGCCGGGATCGTCTGGACGGTCCTGGGCGCCAACGGGCTCGCCGGGCCGGGTGGCCTGGTCACCGCGACCGAGCTCAAGGAGCGGCTGGGGGTGAAGAAGATGCCGTCGGCCTACGGCAAGCAGCTGGCGGCCGCTCTCCGTGGCTTCTGGCCGTGGCAGACGCAGCGGCCGTGGGGCATGCGCGACCTTCCCGACCTCGAGCCGCTGGGCTATCCGGACCTGCTGGTCTCGAGCGTGCGCAGACGCCTGATCAGGCTGCGGGACCAGGCGTGCCTGGTGCGGGACGGAGGAAGCCCTCGCTGACCAGCTCCTGGGCGATCGGCAGATAGCTGCTGCGCACGACCGCGGGGTCGCGGTCGAGGATCTGCGCGAGCGCGTCGAGGATCTGGCCGACGGTCAGGTCGCCGTCGCACGCGCCCGCGAGGGCCGCCTCGATCGTGTCCGCCTGGCGTGCGCGACGCAGGCCGCGCTGCTGGCGCAGGATGACGGTGCTGGGGTCCTCGGCGCCGGGCTGGCCGAGGGTCTCCTGCTGGACGTCCTCGACGATCACCAGCGTGGAGTCTTCGGAGACCTCGACGCGGGCCGCGTCGCCCCACGCCTTGAGCGCCGGGGCGATCGGCTGCTCGACGTCGTAGGGCCACTCGAGGAGCTCGCGCTTCGGGTTGCTCGCGCCGGTGCGGTGCAAGTTGATCCAGCCGAACCCGACACCCTCGATCTTCTGCTCCTCGAACCAGGACAGCCACGTGTCGTAGCGGGTCAGGTAGTCCTGGGCGCCGTGGTGGCCGGAGTCCTTGAGCCACAGCTCGACGTACGCCGCGGGGTCGAGCACCTCACGCTGGACCACGAACGCGTCGACCTCGTCCCCGAGCCATCCCTCGAGGCGGTCGTCCCAGGGCTGGTCCTCCGAGATGATCCAGTTGCCCAGGATCTGACACCAGCCGCCCTCGGTGAGCATGCCGGGAGCGGCTCTGACGATGTCCTCGACCACCCGGTCGCCAGGGAGCCCGGAATCGCGGTAGACGAGGCGCTCACCGGTCGCCGGGCTGATCACGAACGGCGGGTTGGTGGCGATCAGGTCGAAGCGTTCACCGGCGACGGGTTCGAAGAACGACCCGTTGCGTACGTCGATCCGGTCCGCCACGTCGTTGAGGGCGGCGTTGAAGGTGGTGATCCACAGGGCTCGCTGGTTGACGTCGGTCGCGACCACCCGGTCGCTGTGGGTGGCGAGGTGGAGGGCCTGGACGCCGCAGCCGGTGCCGAGATCGAGCGAGGTGCCGACCTGGTCGCGGATGGTCAGCTGCGCCAGGGAGGTCGAGGCGGGGCTGATCCCGAGCACGTGCTCGTGGCCGACGCGCTGGGGGCCGCCGTCGAGCCCCGGTGTGAGGTCGGAGACGACCCAGAGGGCGGTGTCATCGGTGGCGTACGGACGTACGTCGAGGCGGGCCGCGACCTCGCCGACCGACTGCTCCAGGATCCCCTCGACGGCGAGCCGGTCGACGAGCCCGGGCAGGGCTGCCTCGGCGTGGTCCAGGGACACGGTCGTCTGCAGCAGGAAGAGCCGGATGAGCGTCTCCAGCGGGGAGCCTCCGTGGGTGCGCCGCCGGCCCGGCAGCGTCTCGTTGCGACTCAGCGCACTGTGCGCGGTCGGACCGAGCAGCTCGGCGACGGAGTCGTAGGAGAAGTCGGCCTGCTGGAGGGCGTCACGGAGCCGGTGCGGGAGGTCACTCACACCTGGAGCCTAATGCGCGCTTCGCGCGCTCACTCCCTCGCTCGGCGCGAGCGGACGAGCAAGCTCGCCGCTCGACCTCGCTCAGTCGTCTGTGGCCCTGGGTCAGCCCGCTGCCGCGCCCTCGGCGCTGGCGTGGATGTCGAAGACCTTGGCGAGGCCGGTGATCCGGAAGATCTTGAGCAGCCGCTCCTGCGTGCAGACCAGGCGAAGCATGCCGTTGTGCTGGCGCACCTTCTTCAGGCCACCCACCAGGACGCCGAGGCCGGTCGAGTCGAGGAACTCCACGGCTTCGAGGTCGACGACGATGTCGTAGTGACCCCGCGCGACGAGTTCGGTGATCTTGTCCCTCAGCTTCGGCGCGGTATAGACGTCGATCTCGCCGCCCACGGCCACGATGGTGGCCGAGTCGAGCTCGCGAGTCGCAAGCGTCAGATCCACTTCGAAGTTCTCCTGCCAAGGAACGTGAGACAACCAGCTCCGGTCGGCATGCCTGGTGTCCGATACCCGGAGTCGATCGTAATGTAACCACGGCTCACCAGGATGCGCGCAAGAAACTCGCAACGTCATGGACACGATGCGGGGCCGCAAGCGTGGCGGCCACCAGGATTCTGGGAGAATAGGCAGGTGTTGACGACAGCGACCGGTGATCTCGTACGCCGGCTCGCGGACGTCCCGGGCCGCGAGGACCGGCTGGCTCACCTCGAGCAGGTCCCGCCGCGAGAGGCCGTCTTCGCCGACTGGCCGACGTGGGCTTCGGCCGATGTGGTCGCCGCCTTCGCCGTTCGCGGGATCGAGCGTCCTTGGCAGCATCAGGCGGTGGCGGCTGAGGCCGCCCATGACGGCACGCATGTGATCGTGTCGACCGGCACCGCCTCCG
Source organism: Nocardioides sp. NBC_00850 (assembly GCF_045207335.1). Classification (NCBI taxonomy): domain Bacteria; kingdom Bacillati; phylum Actinomycetota; class Actinomycetes; order Propionibacteriales; family Nocardioidaceae; genus Nocardioides; species Nocardioides sp. NBC_00850. The sequence goes on along the minus strand of NZ_CP108845.1, from coordinate 1,129,557 downwards.
GGAAGTCGCTGGCCTATCAGCTGCCCGCACTGACCGCGATCCGAGATGGGCGGGGTCCACGTGGTGAGCGCGGCGCCGGCGTCCTCTATCTCGCACCCACCAAGGCGCTCGCTCAGGACCAGCTGACCGGGCTGCGCGAGCTGGGCGTCGACGTGCGGGCGGTGACCCACGACGGTGACAGCACCAGGGAGCAGCGGGACTGGGCTCGCGACTTCGGCGAGTACATCCTGACCAACCCCGACATGCTGCACCGCTCGCTGCTCCCCGGTCATCAGCGATGGACGGCGTACTTCCGCTCGCTGCGCTACGTCGTCATCGACGAGTGCCATCACTACCGCGGCGTCTTCGGGGCGCACGTCTCGCACGTGCTGCGGCGGCTGCGGCGCATCTGTGCGCTCTACGGCTCGTCGCCGACGTTCATCCTCGCCTCGGCGACCGTCGCCGAGCCGTCGATCGCGGGCGAGCGGCTCACCGGCCTTCCGGTCCTCCCGGTGACCGCCGACGCGTCACCACGCGGGGAGCTCTCGATCGCCCTGTGGCAGCCGCCGCTGACTTCGCACGCGGGCGAGAACGGCGCTCCCGTGCGCCGCGCGGCCTCCGCCGAGACCGCCGACCTCCTCGCCGACCTGGTCTCCTCGGACGTACGCACCCTGGCCTTCGTACGCTCCCGGGTCGGGGCCGAGCAGGTCGCCCTGACCGCGGCGGCCGAGCTGGAAGAGGTCGATCCGTCGCTGCCCGGGCGGGTGGCGTCCTACCGCGGTGGCTATCTGCCCGAGGAACGCCGCGCGATCGAGGCATCGCTCCGCTCCGGCGAGCTGCTCGGGCTGGCGGCGACGAACGCGCTCGAGCTCGGCATCGACATCAGCGGTCTGGACGCTGTCGTGCTGGCAGGCTATCCCGGCAGGCGCTCGGCCTTCTGGCAGCAGATCGGCCGGGCAGGGCGGGGCGCGGGTGACGCCCTCGGCATCCTGGTCGCCCGCGACGACCCGCTGGACACCTACCTCGTCACCCATCCCGATGCGCTTCTCGGCCAGCCGGTCGAGGCCACCGTCTTCGACCCCGCGAACCCGTACGTCGTCGGCCCCCACCTGTGCGCCGCCGCGCAGGAACTGCCTCTGACCGAGCCGGACCTGCCGCTCTTCGGGCCGGGTGCCCGGGAGATCCTGGACAACCTGGTCGCCTCGGGGCTGCTGCGCAAGCGGCCGCGTGGCTGGTACTGGACCGACCGCCGCCGCGCGGCCGACCTCGCCGACATCCGCTCCTCGGGCGGATCTCAGGTGCAGCTGATCGAGGCTGAGACCGGCCGGGTCGTCGGCACGGTCGACGCGGCGAGCTCACACGCGAGCGCGCATGCCGGCGCCGTCTACGTACACCGTGGCGAGACCTATCTCGTGCACGAGCTCGACCTGGAGGAGAACGTCGCGGTCATCTCCCGCGACGACCCCGGCTACTCCACCTTCGCCCGGGAGATCACTGAGATCTCGATCGTCGCCGAGCGGGAGCAGGTCGCGTGGGGAGAGTGCCGCCTGGCGTACGGCGACGTCGACGTCACCCACCAGGTCGTCTCCTTCCTGCGCCGCCGACAGCCGAGCGGTGAGGTGCTGGGCGAGGAGCTCCTCGACCTCCCCGAACGTACGCTGCGCACCTCCGCCGTCTGGTGGACCGTGCCCGCCTCGGCCCTCGAGGCAGCCGGTCTGGAGACGGCGGACATCCCGGGCGCTGCCCACGCCGCCGAGCACTGCTCGATCGGGCTGCTCCCGCTGATCGCCACCTGTGATCGTTGGGACATCGGTGGCGTCAGCACCGCGTCCCACCCGGACACCGGCATGCTCACCGTCTTCGTCTACGACGGGCATCCCGGCGGGGCTGGATTCTCCGAGCGCGGGTTCCGTGCCGCCCGGGAGTGGCTCGGCGCCACGCTGGAGACCATCGAGGCGTGCGAGTGCGACGACGGCTGCCCCTCCTGCGTGCAGTCGCCCAAGTGCGGCAACCAGAACAACCCGCTCGACAAGCAAGGCGCGATCGTGTTGCTGCGGCTGCTGCTGCACAAATAGGCCTACCCTGGGGAAATGCTGATCCTTGGCCTTGTCCTGATCGTCGTTGCCGCAGTCCTCATCGTGCTGGGTCTCTTCACCACCGGTAACGGTGATCTCGACGACCCGACCGCCACCCTGCTCGGTCTCCCGGTCGGCTCGACCACGATCTTCGTGATCGGCCTCGTCGCCGGCGTCCTTCTCCTCTTCGGCCTCTCGCTCACCAAGTGGGGCGGCAAGCACCAGGTGAAGTACATGAAGCAGAAGCGCCAGATGCGTGACATGGCCAAGACGCTGCAGGACGCCGAGACCAAGTCCGAGACCAAGACCGAGACCAAGACCGAGCCCAAGATCGCGCCCGAGCCGAAGTCCGAGGACGCCTAGTCCGAGCGTGAGTCCGTCGGGCCGGCTCTCGCCTCGGCGACCGGGTCCCCCGGCTGACCGAGCCAGCGCGGTCCCTCGACCCGCACGGTGACGGTGACGTCCTCGCCGGCGATCTCGCACGACTCCAATGTGGCGCCGTTGCGGTCGGTGATCGTCGACGCTGCCGCGCATGCGTCCTCGGATACCTGGAGCGCGTTGGCTCCCGCCAACGCGGCCAGATCGGCCGCGGACTGTGCGGTGCGGTGGGCGACGAAGACCGCGCCCACCACACCCAGCGCCGCGCCGAGGAAGAGCAACAGGCCGATGGCGCCGACAGCGAACGGGGCTGCCGACCCGCGTTCGTCCATGCCGGGCCGGACCGTGCTCACTGCTCCCCCTGCGTCGCCTCGGTCGCGGCGACCGCCTCGCCGCGCACGGTCACACCCGGCATCCAGCTGAAGATCCCACCGGGCCCGGTCACCCGGGCTTGGGCCGAGGCGACGACCTCCTCGGCGCCGGCGCTGACACTCACCTGTGTGCCCACAGGCCCGACCCGACGTCCGCGGGCGGCGGCGGAGCCGCTGTCGTCCCCTCGAGCGACGGCCCGGGCGGTCTCCCGAGCCGCATCGACCACCTGGATCTGCGCCGCTCCCACCGACAGCAACCACACCAGCCCGATGGTCACGGCCACCAGGAGCGGGATCACCATCACCAGCTCCGCGGTGGCGGCGCCTCGCTCGTCCCGCTTGTCCCGATGCCCGCGGACCACGGGTCAGATCCCCAGCAGGCTGAGCACGTGCTGGAACAGCCTGTTGAGCAGGTCGTTGCCGAAGCCACCGGTGAGCAGTTTGTAGAGCAGACCGGCGAGCCCCGCGCCTGCCGCCGTCCCGACAGCGTATTCGGCCGTCGTGATCCCCTTCTCGTCCTTCCGAAGATGTGCCTTGGCCATGGTTGGTCCTCTCTGGTCGATGGCCGTCGGTACGGCCGTTCACGACGACAATGACCCGCTCCACCGACATCCGCGACCGCCATGTCGCCAACTGTGGACAACCCGGTCCCGAACCCGACCTGTGGATGACAAACGGCCCGTTGATCAGGGAAAACAAGCACGCCGAGACGGCACGTACGTCGGTCGAGTCGGCATTCGGCTGCCAACTCGGCCGAGGCGGGTGACGTCTCGGCCGACGGGGGTGACGTCTCGACGGGTCAGATGCCGAGGTTGGAGAGGAGGCCGCCGACGACGGGGACGACGCCGAGCAGCAGGAAGGCGGGGAGGAGGCAGATGCCGAGCGGTACGGCGGCCTTGACGCCCACCGCGCGGGCGCGGTCCTCGACCTCGGCGCGGGCGTTTCTGGTCAGATCGTCGGCCAGGCGCTCGACCGTCGTGGCGACCGGGGCACCGGTCGCCTGAGCTCGGGCCAGTGCTCGGCCCAGCGGCGCCAGCGCGGGATCGTCCACCAGGGTGCGCCACGTCTTCTCCGGATCGGCTCCCAGACGAAGCCGCGAAGCCGCCGGCAGGAGTCGGGCGGCTGCCGGCCCGGGCAGCGCTGCGGCGACGGCCACGAGCGCCTCGGCGGGCGCCGCGCCGGAGGAGAGCGCGGCGGAGAGCAGGCGGACCAAGGCAGGCAGATCGGCCTTCGCGGCCTCCCGCTCGCGCCGGACCTCGGCGGGCTCGACCCGGCCGATGACCAGCCAGCAGACGACACCCGCCGGAGCGGCGAGTACGGCACCCGCTGTGCCGCCGACGAACGAGTAGACGGCGCCGGCGGCGAGCAGCGCCAGCAACGGCCGCCAGCGCATCATCCAGCCGTCGGGATCACCCCGATCCGCAACGGCCGCGACCCTGCCGGGAAGTGTTGCTGCCGGCGCCGGCAGCAACGCTGCCGCCAGCCCGAGCGCGACGGCCACGAGCCAGACGCTCATCTCGCCTCCACCCCACGCGCGATGCCCTCGATCCACCACAGCCCGAGCCAGCCGAGCAGCAGTCCGAGACCGAGGCAGGCCAGGCCCACGGGCGAACCGAAGAGGAACGCCAGCGGGTCGCCACCGACGCCGCTGCCCATCGCCAGGGCCGCCACCGGCAGACCCGCGATCAGGCGGGCGGTGGAGCGCGCCGAGCCGAGCTCGCCGTCGACGACCCGTTGGGTGGCGGCCGCGGCCCGCAGGTCGAGCGCCACCCGGTCGAGTGCGTCCGCGAGACCGCTCCCGGTCTGGTGAGCGATCTGCCAGGCTGCGGCGACCACCCTGAGCGATCCCGCACCTGGAACTTCGGCGACCTGCCGCCACGCCGCAGGGACGTCGGAGCCCATCCGCTGCGCCTCCGCGACCGGCTCGATCACCGGCCACTCCGTGGCGAGCTGCGTCAGCGCGGGACCAGGCGGGTGCCCGGCGGCGAGCTCGGCGGCCATCTGCTCGCAGGCCTCGACGACGCGGTTGGCCGTACGCCCAGCCTCGATCCGCTCGCAGCGGCGCCGCCACAGAGCGACACCACCAAAGGTGGCGATCCCGAGCAAGACAGCCGCGACGACCGCCTTGCCCGGGAAGACGATGGGGATCAGGGCGACCAGGAGGAACGACCACCGCGGCACCCGCCACGCAGGCGACCGTGATCCGACCGCTGCTCGTGGGCGGAGCATCAGCGCGGCGGCGGTACCGAGCAGGCCGGCGACCACGCCGAGGCTCAGCCCGCTCACCGCTCGGCTCCCAGCAGCGCTTCGAGCCGGTCCGCGGCGGGTCCGGCGACCACGACGTCATCGGCGGCAACCGAGAAGGCGGTCTCCATCCGGACCAGACCATCGGCTCCGCGACACGGGACCGCGATCTCGGTCAGCACCCGGCGGCCGTCACGTCGGCGCAGGTGCACGACCACGTCGACACCGGAGGCGAACTGGCTGTGCGCCGCCTCCCTGCCGAGACCGGCAGCGAGCGCCAGCGCCTCCACCCGCGCCGGGACATCGGCGGCTGAGTTGGCGTGCAGCGTGCCGCAGCCGCCCTCGTGGCCGGTGTTCAACGCGGCGAGGAGGTCGACTACCTCGGCGCCACGCACCTCACCCACGACCAGCCGGTCCGGACGCATCCTCAGGGCCTGGCGGACCAGCGTATGGAGCTCGACGGCGCCGGCGGCCTCGATGTTGGCCGGGCGCGCCTCGAGGCCGACCACGTGCGGATGGTCCGGACGCAGTTCGGAGGCGTCCTCCACCAGCACGAGCCGCTCTTCCGGCGGCACCAAGGACAACAGCGACGCCAGCAAGGTGGTCTTCCCGGTGCCGGTGCCTCCGGAGACGAGAAACGCCGACCTCGCCAGCACCAGCCGGCGCAGCAGATCGGCCACGTGGGGAACCACCATCCCCGAAGCCTCCAGTTCGGCGAGCGTGAACGCCCGCGCCGACGGCACCCGCAACGAGATCACCGTGCCCGGTCGCGCCAGCGGCGCGAGCACCGCGTGGAACCGGCTGCCGTCGCCCAGCCTCAGATCGACGTAGGGCGAGGCATCGTCCAGGCGGCGACCGGCCCCGGCAGCCAACCGCTGCGCCAGCCGCCGAACCGCGTCGTCGTCAGGAAACGCGACCGGAGCGGGCTCCAGACCGGATCCGCGGTCGATGAAGACCTGATCGGGCCCGTTGACGAGGACGTCGGTCACCCCCGGCAACCGCAGCAGCGGCTCCAACGGCCCCGCGCCGACCACGTCGCGGCGCAGCATCTCGAAGACGGCCAGCACGGTCGCATCACCGACGATCCGCCCCTCCGCACGGAGCGCCTCCTGAACCCGGTGCGGGGTGAGCTCTCCCGGCGTACGCGCCAGGTGGTCGCGGACGAGGTCGACGACCTGGGGTGCGATGTCAACGGCCCCGATCATGCGACCATCACCCCGGCTCGGACCCGGCAGCGCGTCAGCACCTCGGCCGCAGCGCGGGCCAGTGGCGCCCGCTTCGACCGGATCGGCCCCAGGCCCAGGTCGATGGCCTCCGAGAGCCCGCGCTGGTCGGACATCGAGGCGATCACCGGGAGCCCGAGCGCACGCCCGACGGCCTCCGGCTCGGCCGCGCGGCCGCGGACGACGACCTGCACCCGATCCCGCTCGGGAAGGCGGGAGATCAGCCGGGCGGCGGACGCGGTGCCGGTGACGTTCGCCCGAACGACGACCAGGACGATGTCGCAGCCGGTCAGCAGTGCCTCGGCCCCGGCGTCCGACTCGCGTGGCAGGTCGACCACGACCAGGTCGTGGCCGCGACGAGCGGCGGCGAGCACCTCGCGCACCACCTCCGGCCGCGGTGGCACCACCTCGCCGCCCGGCCACCCCAGCAGGCCCAGCGACCCGACGTGCGGCACCGCCTCACGCAACGCCCGCGCGCCCAGTCGCCCGGCGGTCTGCCCGAGATCGCCCCAGGTGACGCCGGGGATCTCGTCGAGGCCGAGCACCCGCCCGGCTCCGGGGCCGAGCCGGTCGGCGTCGATCAGCAGCGTCGACCCGCGATCGGCTCCCAGGCTTGCCAGGGCCGCGGCGTACGTCGTCGCACCGGCTCCACCCGATCCGGCCAGCACGCCGACGACCATGCCGTCGCCGCCCTCCCCGTCGCTGACGTCGGCGAGCAGTCCGGCGACCACGGTCTCGGCCGACGGCAGCTCGAGCAGCGTCTCGGCGCCGACCTCCAGCGCGGCCCGGAGCAGGGGCTCGCCGGTCGAGCCCCATCCCACGACGTACACCCCGTCTCTTCGAGGTGGACGCAGCGATGCCACCTCCGCCAGGAGGTCGGCGCCGACGAGGATCAGTGGTGGGCGTTGCCATCGGCGCAGGGCGCCGACGGCGTCGGTGCACTCCTCGACGGTGACGCCGGAGGCGGCGGCCAGGCGAGCCGCCTCAGCGGCGAGCAACGAGTCCGAGGTGATGACGAGCGGTTCCGAGGTCATGGCAGCAGGATCCGCCGGGACACCGACAATTCCACCCGCAAATCAGGGACCTGTGGATAACCCCGTCCTGGACCCGCCCTGTGGATGGTGATCGGCCCGCCCAGCGGGCGTCTACGATGTGGCCATGACACGCATCGCTGCGTTCTTCGACCTCGACAAGACGATCATCGCGAGGTCGAGCACGCTTGCGTTCTCCAAGCATTTCCAGGCTGGCGGCCTGATCACCCGCGCGGCCATGATCCGCTCGGCCTACACGCAGTTCGTCTACGTCGTCGGCGGTGCCGACCACGACCAGATGGAGAAGATGCGCAAGGCACTCTCCGAGATGGTCACCGGCTGGGACGTGGCGACCGTCAAGGAGATCGTCGCCGACACCCTCCACAACGTGGTCGACCCGCTCGTCTACGAGGAGGCGGTTCAGCTCATCGAGCAGCACCACGCCCAGGGTCACGACGTCATCATCGTCTCCGCCTCCGGCACCGAGCTGGTCGAGCCGATCGGCACGATGCTCGGCGCCGACCACGTCGTCGCCACCCAGATGGAGATCGAGGACGGCCGCTACACCGGCGAGATCGCGCTCTACGCCTACCGCGAGGAGAAGGCCCGCGCGGTCCAGCAGCTGGCCGAGCGCTTCGGCTACGACCTCGAGCAGTCGTACGCCTACTCCGACTCCGTCACCGACCTCCCCATGCTGGAGGAGGTCGGTCACGCGTTCGCGGTCAATCCCGACAAGGACCTCCGCAAGGCCGCCAAGGAACGCGGCTGGGACATCCTGGTCTTCAACAAGCCGGTCGCGCTGCGCAGCCGCGTGCTCAGCCCGTCCACGCCGACCCTGGCCGCACTGGCCGTCGGGGGTGCCGTGGCGATCGCCGGCGGCGTCATCTGGGCGGGCACGAAGCGCCGTCGCCTCGGCGCCTGACCCGCCCCGAATTCAGAATTCTGCAGGAGCGACATGATCCTCCTCATCCTGCAGAAATTCCAGCCTTGTATCTGGCCGCCGATCAGCGTAGAAACAGAGGTGTAACAAGACGTCACGAGTGAGAGGCACCCACGCGGCGATCCACCCATCTGATGGGGTGCTGTAGCCGGGGAGAAATCCCGACGCAGTGACCAGACCTTGCACGCTTGGTAACCAGAAACGCTCGTGTCAGCGGTGGCACCCGGTGTTCACAACCCACCGGGTGCCACCTGCTTTTGCACCTTCTACTCGGCCGCGTCCAGACGAAGCGGCGAGGCTTCGGCCCCGGCGGCGTACGCCTCGGCCGCGTAGAGCAGCCACGAGTGCGCGCCCGCCTGGCCACCCTCGCGGAAGCCGCGCAGGTTCGACTCGTAGGCGGCCCGCAGCGCCAGATGGCCGGCCTCGGGCACGACCAGCGACTTCTCGTCCACGCCGCGCGCGACCAGGATGAGCCGCTCTGCGGCACGCGCGACCAGACCGTTGTGGGATGCGAACGGAGCAGCGGTCGCCAGATCGGCGTGCACGAACGCCGCCACGGCCAGCGCCGGCGCGGACGTCGGGGCGAGCAGCAGGTCGGAGAGACGCCGCAACCGCTCGGCCGACTCGGCAGAGCGCGGACGGCCCAACTCCTCAGCGTCCAGCGACCCCGCCGCCGCCAGCGCGTGCAGCCGCGCGAAAGCCTGCAACGGCGCGTGCTTCACCACCGGCACCAGCGAGAGAAGCTCGGTCGAGAGCCGTACCGCATCCTGCGCGATCGCGTCCCCGCCGGAGGCGCGAACCTCACCCAAGGACGACGAGGACCCTTCCAGCACGGCAGAGGCGTGCGCGCCGCGCAGCAGCGACTCGGCGGTGGTCTCCGGAGACGTACGCCGCAGTCCCCGGTCACGCAGCATCACGTCGATACCGTCACGAGCTGCGGCGAAGCCCGAGGCCACACCTTCGAGCGACACCAACCGGGCAAGCGGATCGTCCTTCACGCGTCAACCTTAAGCGCGCGTTACCCTGACCGAGATGACGGACCCAGCCAACCCCGATCCGGCACGCTCCTTCGGAGGCGTGGCGGACAGCTATGACCGCGGGCGCCCGTCCTACCCGGTGGACGCGGTGAAGTGGCTGGTCGGCGAGGAGCCGTGCTCGGTCCTCGAGCTCGGGGCCGGCACCGGCAAGCTCACCGAGGTGCTGGTCGGCCTTGGCCACGACGTCTTCGCGACCGACCCGGACGACGCGATGCTCGACATCCTCTCCGGGAAGCTCCCGGACGTACGCGCCACCAGCGGCACCGCCGAGCAGATCCCGATCGGCGACAGCCTCTACGACGTGGTCGTCGTCGGCCAGGCGTTCCACTGGTTCGACCACGCCAAGGCACTGGCGGAGATCGGGCGGGTGCTGCGTACGGACGGACGACTCGCCGTGGTCCAGAACGAGCGCGACGAGCGGATCCCCTGGGTGCGCAAGCTCGGCAGACTGATCGGCAAGCAGACTGGACTGACAGAAGAGGGCGGCTTCGACCCGACCTCGATCCTCGACGACTCCGGGTTCTTCTCCGCGGTCGAGGCGCAGACGTTCCGGCACTGGCAGGTCGTCGACCGCCACTCGATCCAGGACCTGGTCCAGTCGCGCTCCAACATCGCCACCCTCGAGCCGGAGGCTCAGGAGCAGAAGCGGCGCGAGGTGCTGGCCTTCTACGACGACTACGGACGCGGCATGGACGGCATGCAGCTGCCCTACAACTGCCGCGCCTGGCGTGCGCAGGTGCTCCCGCACGCGCAGGTCAAGCACACCGTCGAGGTCGTCGAGATGGAAGAGCCGGAGCCGAAGGTGCCGCTGGCCAAGCGCACCGACACCGCCGTACGCCTCCCCCGCGTCATCACCGACCCCGAGAACGGCGACGACGACCTGCTCATCGACTTCCGGTGAGCGGGTCTCTCGGACGCGTCGTGAGCGCGTCGCGCTCCGGGTCCATCAGGTCGAAGCTCTGGATGATCCAGAAGATCGCGAAGCAGACCAGCAGCGACACCTCGGTCGCCAGCAGCCAGTACGTCCAGCCGGTCAGGCCCAGCACGATGCCGGCCGCCAGCAGCACCACCATCGCCACGACCAGCGCCCAGTAGGTCTTGTCCAGCCGCGTACGCGCCTTGTCAGCCTCCTGCGCGATCTTCCGCACGCCCCAGTCGGTGTTGAGCACGACCGCCAGCGCGAACGGCGTGAAGGTGAACAGGGCCGCGAGCCCGTGCGCCTTGGTCGCGAAGCTCTCCTGGTCGATCAGCAGCCAGCCCACTCCGACGACCCACGCCCCGGCGACGGAGACCAGGCCGATGGCACCCCAGCGCGACGGCCAGCCACCGGCGGCGGCGCGCTTGCGGAGCCCGAAGATCAGCACGACCACCCAGCCGATCGCCATCACCGCCAGATAGCTCCAGGCGTTGTTGACGATGGCGGCCTTGTCGATCTGCTGCCCGATCTCCGGGGTCGGCACGAAGCCGACCATCGGCGCCGAGAGCCCAGCGAGGTTGAGCGCCGTGTCCTCCGCGTCGGTATAGCCCCGCAGCACCACCAGACACACGCCCAGCGCACACAGCACCGCGGTGAAGACCGGGCCCGCCGGGGTGTAGTAGTAGGACGAGATGGAGGTCTGCCACTCCCCGCTCGTGATCGTCTCGGCGCCCACCGAGATCGCGAGCCCCGCGAGCAGACAGCACAGAGCGAAACGGACATAGCGGTACGTCGTCACCTCGGTCGTCATACGCCCGAACGTAGCGGGATCCGGCCACCCTCGGGGCCCTATTCGGCAGCGCGTCCGAGACCCGCGCCAATCGTTCACCCAGCAATGTCGAAGAACGCATAGCGTGACGAACACCACATCAGATACCGTAAATCGAGCCCGGATCCCCGCCGGTTTCGATAAATCCTCCGTCGCTCCTACGATGCGCGCGTGAAGATGACGATCAAGTGAAATCCTTCGCCCCGAGCCGATGATGTCTTGGGATGCGCCCACGGACGCGTTAGCGTCCGGACGAAGCCGCATATCTCTGCCGTAGCCCCACCACCATCACCGCTCGGGCGATGCCTCCTGCGGAAAAAGTGAGGTCGACATGTCCACCGTGACATACCTCGAGGACGGCCCTTCCGTCCTCTCCCTGTACGAAGGTTTCTTCGCCGGTGGCGCCCGGATCCTGCACACCGCAGTCGTCCGCGCGCTCGACGCCACCACGCCTCAGCAGCACAGCGTGCTGAGCCTCAGCGACCGCGTACAGCGCGAGTTCACCGCGCAGCGGATCTCCTCCGACAACTCCTACCGCCGCCTGACCTCGGCCGGCGTGCCGGTGCGGGCATTGAGACGTACGCCGACGGGCCCCATCACCACCAGCCAGCTCAAGCGCGTGGCGCAGTCGGTGGCCAAGGCCGACGTGGTGCTCTCCCTCAAGGAGCAGCCGCTCACGGTGCTGGGCAGGGTCGGTACGTCCGGGACTCCGCTGATCACCTGTCTGCACCGCTCCGATCCGGAGCACCAGGGGGCAGGGGTGCAGGAGCTCATCGACCTCGACCGGGCCGGGCTGCTGACCGCGGCCGTGTGCTGCGCGGAGTCGACCCAACGGGCCTACCACGAGGCGACCGGGATCCCGCTGGAGCGGCTGCCGGTCTTCCCCAACGGGGTCGACCTCTACAAGTTCCGCACCGATGCCGAGCTGCGGGCCGGCAAGCGGGCCGAGCTCGGCGTGGACGGCGACGCACCCGTGGTGATGATCGCGGCGCGCTTCGACGAGATGAAGAACATCCCGCTCTTCGTCCGGGCCGCGCGCCGGTTCGTACAGGAGCACCCCGACGCCCACCTCGTCATGTGCGGCGCCGGGATGACCGCGGACAACCCGGCCCTCGCCCAGCTCATCACCGATGAGCTCGGCGCCTGGCCGGCGCTGGAGACCAATCTGCACGCCCTCGGGATCCAGAGCCAGATGGCGCCGCTCTACAACGCCGCCGATCTGATCACGCTCACCTCGGCATTCGGCGAGGCCGCCCCGCTGTGCCTGCTCGAGGGGATGGCCTGCGGTGCGGTCCCGGTGACCACGCCGGTCGGCGACGCTCCGGCGATGGTCGGCGACCTCCGTCTGGTCTCGAGCTTCGACCCGGCCGAGATGGCCGAGTCCTGGAAGGCCGCCTTCGCCCAGCGCGAGGAGCACTTCGAGCGGATCTTCCGCAACCGGCAGCGCCTCTCCGAGCAGCGGCTCTTCGATGCGTACGCCCGGCTCATCAAGGACTCCGCCGACGCGGCACTGATCCCGGTCGCGGTTTGAGACGACCGCTGGTCGAGCCCCGTGAGCGGAGCTCGACCAGCGGTGGGGCCGATCAGTAGATGGTCACGCCGTAGGCGTTGACCGCCTCCCGAACGGGCTGGAAGAAGGTCGTTCCGCCCGTGGTGCAGTTGCCGGAACCACCCGAGGTGATGCCGAGGGCCTTGGTGCCGTCGTAGAGCGCGCCGCCGGAGTCACCCGGCTCGGCGCACACGTTGGTCTGGATCAGGCCGCTGACCCGGCCGGAGCCCTGGTAGCGGACGGTGACGTTGAGCGCCTGGACGGTGCCGGTGTGGACGCCGGTGGTGGAGCCGTCTCGGGTGACCCGCTCACCGACGTACGCGTCGGCGACCGAGAAGCCGCCGGGGTGCGAGAGCGAGGGGTTGTCGTAGCGAACCAGGGCGTAGTCGTTGCCCGGGAAGCTCGAGGAGACCGTCGGGCCGATCAGGGTGGACTGGCCCGAGTTGGCGTACCAGGTCGGAACCTCGTCACCGCAGTGACCGGCGGTGATGAAGTAGTAGCTGCTGCCGCTCTGGACGTTGAACCCCAACGAGCAGCGGTAGCCGGAGCCGTAGATCGCATCGCCGGCGCCGAGCAGCGTGGTGAACTTGCCGGCGGTGCGCTTGATCGTGAGTGCCTCGGCGTCGGCGCCGGCGGCCTTGGCGACCTTGGCCAGCTCCGCCTTGGAGACGGTGGAGTCGGCGGTGACGACGACCTTGCCGGTCGCGGCGTCGGTGTACCAGGCGATGCCGGACACGGCCGACTTGTCGACAGCGGAGTTGACCGCGGCCAACGCCTTCGGACTGAACTCCTTGTGATCCGGTGCGGCGACAGCCGGCGTGGTGGCAGCGGTAGCTGCCAGACCAAGACCGGCGACGACTGCGGCCAGACGGGTGCGGGACGTGGTGAACCTCATGTGTTCCTCCTACGAACGACCAGGCACCCGCGTGGTTGCAGGCGCCAGGAATGCCCGACCACCGCGATGTGCCCGAGCACGCCTTCTGGGGAGTATGTCGACGGGTCGATCGCTCGGCTATGCGAAGGAAGAAAATTTCACCGCCAGGCGGAAATCATTACCAAATAGGGCGAAGTGGTCTGAACCACCTCGCCCCATTTCAGCTGCGTATCAGTAGATGTTGACGTCGTAGGCGTTGACGGCCTCACGGACGGGCTGGAAGAAGGTGGTGCCGCCCGATTCGCAGTCACCGGAGCCGCCCGAGGTGATCCCGAGAGCGGTCGAGCCGGCGTAGAGCGGGCCCCCGGAGTCGCCCGACTCGGCACAGATGTCGGTCTGGATCATGCCGCGGACGGTGCCGGAGCCGCGGTAGCGGACCGAGACGTCGAGCGCCTCGACCCGGCCGGAGTGCACGCCGGTCGACGAGCCGTCGCGGGTGACCCTCTGGCCGACGCGGGCGTCACCGACGGAGTAGCCGCCCTGGTGGGTCAGCGAGGTGTTGTCGTAACGCACCAGCGCGTAGTCGTTGCCCGGGAAGCTCGACTTCACCGTCGGCCCGATCCGGGTGGTCCGGCCGGAGTTGGTGTACCACGTCCCCACCTCTTCGGCGCAGTGGCCGGCGGTCAGGAAGTAGTGGGTGCCGTGGCTGCGTACGTTGAAGCCGACCGAGCACCGAAAGCCGGAGCCGTAGATGGCGTCGCCGGCGCCTAGGAACGGCTTGAACTCGCCCTTGGCGCGCTTGATCGTGATCGCGTCGGCATCGGCCCCGACGGTCTCGGTCAATCTGCTCAGCGCGGACGCGGGGACGGTGGAGTCCGCGGTCACGACCACCTTGCCGGTGGCCTCGTCGGTGTACCAGGCGATGCCGGACAGCGCGGACCTGCTGACCGCGGAGTCGACGGCGGCGTAGGCGGCCGCCAGCGCCTTGGCGCTGACCCCCGTCTCCGCGGGCGCAGCTACCGCCGGCGTGGCCATGGCGGTAGCCGCCAGCCCTAGACCGACCGCTGCCGCGAGCAGACGGCTGCGTGACCTGGTGAACCTCATGCGTTCCTCCTGGGACGACCAGGCGCCCGCCCCGGTAGCGCGCGCCACGTGCACGACCACCGCGATGTGCCCGAACACGATCACTGTGAGTATGTCGCTGTAGACACCCCAACGGCCAGTCGTCGGCAAAAAACTTTCGCAGTTCGATCAAATTTCGTACGCCGCGGGGCAAAGCGGCTCAAACCACCTCACCCCGCGGCGTACCTGTGATTGATCAGTAGATCGTGGCGCCGTACACGCTGAGCGCCTCGGTCACCGGCTGGAAGAAGGTGGTTCCGCCGGTGGAGCAGTTGCCGCTGCCGCCGGAGGTCAGACCCAGCGCGGTCGAACCGGAGTAGAGCGCGCCGCCGGAGTCACCGGGCTCCGCGCACACGTTGGTCTGGATCAGGCCGCTGACGGTCCCCTCGGCGTAGCGGACGCTGGCGTTGACCGCCGTCACGGTGCCGGTGTGGACACCGGTGGTCGAGCCGTCGCGGGTGACGCTCTGGCCGACCCGAGCGGTGCCCGCGGTGAAGCCACCGGTCTTCGAGATGGTCGAGTTGTAGCGGACGATGCCGTAGTCGTTGCCCGGGAAGCTCGAGCCCGCGGTCGAGCCGAGCAGCGTGGTGTTCGACGAGTTGGCGTACCAGGTCGAGACGGCGTTGGTGCAGTGGCCCGCGGTCAGGAAGTAGTCGGCGCCGCCGACCTTGACGTTGAAGCCCAGCGAGCAGCGGGAACCGCCGCCGTAGATGGCGTCGCCGGGGCCGATGAGCGGGCTGAACTCGCCCTTGGTGTGCTTGACGGTCACGGCCTCGTCGCCCTGGCTCGTCTTCTCGGCGGCAGCCTCCTTGACCTCGGCGATCTCGGCCGCGGAGACGGTCTCGTCGACGGTGATGACGACCTTGTTGGTGGCCGGGTCGGTGTACCACGACGAGCCGACCGGAGCGGACTCGGCGACGGCCGACTTGACCGACGCGACCTCGGCCTTGCTGAACTCGGCATCCGCGGCGGCTGCCGGGACGGCGACGGCGGCGGAGGCCGCGAGACCCACACCCGCGGCGAGCGCGGCGATCGTGCGGGGACGGAAGGTGGTGCGTTGGAACCTCATACGTCTCCTCCTGGGGGAAAGGCCCACGTGTTGTGGGCTTCCGCACCCGGAACCACGGGTTTCGCGGCTTACCGGGGGCGGGTAACTGAGTTTCGTGTTCTTTCCCTTGCCCCGCACCACATTCGATTCCCCAAGAATCTGCATTGCAAAGACTCGTTCATCGAATTCCTGCAATGCAGCAACACGCGATTCCGCAGGGTTTGCGGCTCCGCGCCGAAAGAAGAGGATTGGGTAAGCATTGCCAAGTTGTAGGTGCCCGGGTCCCGGGCCGCGTACGGTGGGTATCCGTGTTCATCTCGCTGCTCGAGCGAGGATTCGGGCGGGATTTCGTCCGTCTTCCAAACCTTCGGCGTGGCGACTGTTGATAGATGGTAGACAAACCCCATGCCGTATCCGCCGCCCCCAGGCTCCCCCGGTTCGGGCGCGCCTGACGAGGAGCCGCAGAAGCAGCCTGCCCCTTTCGACTACAACGAGCGCCTGATCGGGCTCTCCGACGAGGGCGGCAACCGGCCGGCGTTCAACGCCCGCAAGGAGCGCGCCGGCCAGGGCGGGCCGCTGCGCCAGGTCCTGACCATCGCCGTCTCCCTCGGGCTCGTGGTCGTGTGCGGGGTGGTCGTCTACGCCCTCTTCACCCGCGGCGACGACGCAGCCACGACCGCCGGAGCACCGACCGCGAGCGACACGGCCTCAGCCGGCAGGACACCGAGCGAGTCGGCGAGCCAGGGCGGCGGAAGCTCCGACGTCGGCGGTGAGTCCAGCGGCAAGCCCGACTGGCCCGGCACCAGCTCCCCTGCCGACCCCAGCGACGGCGCCACCACCTCGCGTTCGACCATCGGACCCGAACACCTCTCCAAGGCCGACGTCCCCCGCCCCTGGGAGTTCACCTACGGCGACGTCACCCTGAAGGCCCGCTACCTGAGCGGCAAGGACTACTCCGGCTGCAAGGCGACGCTCAAGCCCGCGATCCGCAACCTCGGCTGCGACTACGCCGTGCGGGTCTCCTACAAGGCTCAGCGGGGCAACCTGCGGATGACCCACTTCATCTACGACTTCAGCACCGTCGAGGCCGCCGGCAAGGCCGCCACGAAGATCGAGCCGCGGCACGTGATCCCGCCCGCGGAAGCCTCCCTGCCCGGCTACACCCAGGGCTGGTTCAAGGTGAAGGACTACGGCAAGTACGTCGTCTACACCATGGTCACGGCCAGCGACGGTATCACCGAGGCCCAGGGCAAGGAGTACACCTCGTACGGCAACACCGACCTCGGTGCGGAGATCCTCTTCCGGATGTGAGCCGGTCTCAGGGGGTCGTCTGGTCCCCTGCTTCGGGTGAGGCTCCAACAGTGGGCGAAGGCTCGGTCGAGGCGCTGCCGCTCTCGTTCGGCTGCGCCGACGGCGAGGTGCTCGGCCCGGTCGAGGTCGACGGCTCAGCGCTCGGCTCCTCCGTCGTGGCCGACTCCGAGGGCTCTGCCGACTCCGAGGGCTCGGTGCTCGCGCTCGCGGACTCCTCGGGAGTCGCGGTGGCGCCCGGCGACGGGTCCTCGCGCTGCTTGTCGTCGCCCTTCTCCGAGTCGCCTCCGGTCACCCGGGAGATCGTCGTACCGCCGTCTCCGCCGCTCGTGATCGAGCTGACGCTGCGCCCGGCCAGCAGCTCGAAGACCGTGATCGCGGCGACCACGACCAAGAACATCGCCAGCGAGAGCAGCGCGATCCGCTTCCAGGGCAGAGTCTTGAGGCGCTCCTGCCATGAGGGCATCGGCTCGGCGTCGCCGTCTCCCTCGGCCATCTCTGCCGCCTCGGCCACGGAGTCCGAAGCCGGCTCTGTCGCAGGCTCCGGGCTGGTGCGTACGCCGGCGAGCCCGGCCGCCCGCCACCGGGCCAGGGCCTGGACGCTGGTCACCTTCTGGTGGCTCTTCGCGAGCCACTGCGAGTAGAGGTTGGTGCCGATCGTGGCCGCGACGCTGCCCATCGCCGCCCCGACGAGGGTGCCGACGGCACCGAGCGTGGAGAGCAGGACGGCGGAGGTGACGGCAGCGAGGGCGCCTGCGGCGGTCGCGATCCAGTCGATGCGTGATGGTTTCGTTTCTCGGGTATCGCTGGAGGGCGGGGTGTTGCTCATTGATCCGAGGGTAACTCGCGACCCGACGCTACCGGCATCAACTTGACGCAGATCACCCTTGATTCAGGTCACGCTCCAGAGCCGCTGCGCCGGACATCAGGGTGGCGACGACGCTCGGCAGGGAATCCTTGTCGTAGCGGACGCTGGGCATGGAGATCGACATCCCCGCGACGACGTCGCCCCCGGCGCGACGGACAGGGACGCCGACGGCGACCACGCCACGCTCGGAGCGGCCGTCGTTGAAGGCGAAGCCGTTGCGGCGTACGCGCTCGAGCTCGGTACGCAGCACGTCGATGTCCGGGCGATCGGCCAGGTGGTCGGCGTACCTCTCCCGGGAGTAGATCGAGGCGACCTCGTCGTCGGAGATCTGGGCCAGGAGAAGCAGGCCGGCGGTGGTGCGGTGGGCGGGGAAGACCATGCCCTCGCGGGAGCCGACCTTGAGCGACTGCGGCGACTCGACCGAGGCGATGAAGCGGCAGGTGTCACCGGTGCGTACGGCCACGTTGGCGGACTCGCCCAGCAGGTCGACCAGGCGCTGCAGATGTGGCAGCGCGACCTGGCGGAGCCGGGATGCGGTCGAGCGGGAGTGGGCGGCCAGCTCCAGCACCGGTCCGGCGCGGTAGACCTTGTCCTCGTCCTGGACCGCGAAGTCGCGGTAGACCAGCATCGCCAGCAGCCGGTGGGCGGTGGAACGAGCGACGTCGAGCCGAGCCGCTGCCTCCGAAACGGTCAAGCGGCCTTCGAGCTGAAGGATCGCCGCCAGCTTGAGTGCGTGGTCGACGCTGGTGATCGCATACGGGGGCCGGGTCTTGAGCGGCTTGTCCATCCCACCTCTTCCTGATCACACCAAACCAAGCATCTATCGCTCGCCTCCGCAGGAGATTGACCGAGCTGAGGAGGGGGCTGTGACAATGACCACGTCTTCGAGGCACTCCCGTCCCGACTCACCAACATGATCGTGAAAGGCTGAACGCGATGTCCGTCCTGATCGGCAACACCCCGACACGTACGTTCGACGACGCCCGTCGCTGGGTCGGGGAGGGCACCGCCCTGCTGACCTCCGCCATCGACGATCTGGACAGCTCCGCTTTCGACGGCGACTCGCAGCTGCCCGGCTGGACCCGCAAGCACCTGGTCGGCCACGTCGCCGCCAACGCCGATGCCCTCGGCAACCTGATCTCCTGGGCCGAGACGGGCGTGGAGAAGCGGATGTACGCCTCCACGGAGCAGCGCAACGCCGACATCGAGGCGGCCGCGACGCGACCGGCCGAGGAGCTCCGCTCCTGGTATCTCCGCGGCGCCGCTGAGCTCGACGCGGCCATGGACCGGCTGACCCCCGACCAGTGGGAGCACGAGGTGATCACCGCCCAGCTCGTCACCCGGAAGGCGAGCGACGTCCCGTGGATGCGGGCCCGTGAGGTCTTCGTCCACGCCGTCGACCTAGGCGTCGGGATCACCTTCGCCGATCTGCCCGACGACTTCCTGCTCGCCCTCGCCGGCGAGATCCGTACCAAGCGGGGACTCTCCGACGACGACCTGCTCGGTGTCGAGGGCCCGCTTCCCGAGGTGGCTGCCTGGCTCGCCGGGCGACCGCACGACCTCGTGGACGCGCCGACCCTCGGACCGTGGCTCTGACCGTTCCTGGGATCAGCTCCAGCGGGCGAGCTTGTCCGGGTTCAGGACGATCCAGACGTCGGTGACCCGACCGCCGGCGACCCGCAGGTTGGCGACGCCGCGGTGAGCGCCGTCCTCGACGAACGTGAACCCGAGGCCGTCGGCGGTGGCCTCCGTCCGGATCTCCCAGCTCGGCCGCTTCGTGAGTACGCCCAGCAGGAACCGCGCCACCTTCTCCGGCCCGAGGATCGGGTTGAGGGCCGCGCTGACCCGGCCGCCGCCGTCGGAACGGAGCGTGACCGACGGGTCCAGCAGCGTCACCAGCCGGCCGAGGTCGCCGCCGGCCGTGGCCGAGACGAAGGCGCGTACGACGTCGTCGTGCTCCGGCAGCGGTGCGACGTCGTCACGCTGCTCGGCGACCCGGCGGCGCGCCGAGGCGGCGAGCTGCCGCACCGCGGCCGGCGAGCGGCCGACCACTCCGGCGATGTCGCCGAACGGGACGGCGAAGATGTCGTGGAGCACGAACGCGACCCGCTCGGCCGGGGTCATCGCGTCGAGCACGACGAGCAGCGCGGTGCTCACCGTGTCGTCCAGGGTCGCCCGGTCGGCCGGATCCTCAGGGGCCGCCAGGAAACCCGGCCTGACCGGCTCGGGCAGCCAGGGCCCGACGTACCTCTCCCGGCGGCTGCGCGCCGACTTGAGTACGTCGAGGCAGACCCGACTGGTCACGCGGCTCAGCCAGCCGGAGGGGTTGTCGATCGCCGCCCGCTCGTCGTCGGAGAGGCGATACCACCGCAGGTAGGTCTCCTGGACCGCGTCCTCGGCCTCCTCGACCGTGCCGAGCAGCCGGTAGGCGAGCGCGATCAGGCGGCGGCGCTCGATCATCACCTCGCCCAGGTCGTCCATGTCAGGCATCGTGGCATCTCCTCCGGGGTTCACCCAGTGTGACGAGCCAGACATCGCGATTGTGAGGTGGCGACCTCACATTCGCATCGGCCGCCTCGTCAACCTGGTGAGTGCCCGCGCAGTGCGGGCCATACCCGAAGGACCCAGATGCTCGCCAACGTCAACGTCACCAAGCTCTTCCCCGCTGCGTACAAGGCCCAGATGGCCGTCGAGGAGGCGGTCGAGGAGGCCATCACCGTCGCCGGCCTCGACCGGCTCACCGTCGACCTGGTCAAGCTCCGCGCCTCCCAGATCAACGGTTGCGCCTTCTGCCTGCGGATGCACACCCAGGACGCCATCAAGAACGGCGAGACGGCCGACCGTCTCGCCCTCGTCGCCGCCTGGTGGGAGTCGCAGTACTTCACCCCCGAGGAGCAGGCCGCCCTCACCATCGCCGAGCAGATCACCCGCATCGGCGACCTGCACACCGCCGCCGCCCCCAAGGTGGATGTCGAGAGCATCCTCGACGCCAAGCAGATCGCTGCCCTCACCTGGGTCGCGATCTCCATCAACGCCTGGAACCGGATCGCGATCTCCAGCCACTACCCGGTCGCTCCGTGATCCCGAGGGCGTGAACGAGGTAGTCCGGGACGTTTCTGCCTATTACCTGCGGGTAGACGGGCGGAAACGTCCCGGACTACCTTTCGGTCGCTACCGGTTGCTGTCGCGCCCGAGCAGGTAGCCGACCGCCAGCGCGACGACCGCCAGCGCGACCGGATAGCTCTGCAGGAATGCGCCGAAGACCACGTCGGCCATCAAGCCGAGCAGTTCCAGGATCATCCAGATCGCCAGGACCGTGCCGGCGACGATGAGGACCTTCCACTTCGTCGCCATCTACTGACTCACGTAGTCGGTGCCGCTGCCGCCGTAGAACGAGTCGCTCCCGGTCCCGCCATAGAGGTGGTCCGAACCGGATCCACCCCACAGGTGGTCGGCGTAGTCGCCGCCGTAGAGGTAGTCGTTGCCGCTGTCGCCGCGCAGCCGGTCGTTGTCACCGCGGCCGTAGAGCCTGTCAGTCCCGCGGCCACCGTAGAAGTAGTTCTCCTCGAGATCACCGATGAGGACATCGGCGTACGAGGTTCCCGTGACCGCTTCCACCCCGATGAACGAGTCCTTACCTGCGCCCGTTGCTTGAGCAGCCCTGGTGGCAAGAGACACACGTACGCCGCGGGTGTGGCCGGCATAGCTCACCCGATCCTGCGTGCCCGAACCGCCGTCGATCCGGTCATTGCCCATGCCGGGGCGGATGACGTCTTTACCGACAGACGCCTTCAAGATGTCGTTGCCGGGACCGCCATCGAGCAGGTCCGCCCCCAGGCTCGCCGAGATGTTGTCGGCACCGCTCCCGCCGTACATCCGGTCAGAGCCGTCGGCCCCGACGATGGTGTCATCTCCAGCCAGTGCACAGACCAGGTCGTCCCCGCTCATCGCGTAGATCACGTCGTCGCCGTTCGTACCCAGGATGACGTCGCGCCCTCCGGTGGCCGCCTCCCCTTTGCCCAGGTTCACCGTGACGGCGACGCCCTGGCACGTCGTCGCCGCCGAGGCGGACACCGGGGCCAGGGCGACGATCGGAACGAGGAGAAGGCCGGAGACGGCGTACGTGGTCAGGCGAGGACGCATGGGGATCCTTTGTGGAACGTGATGGCCGAGGCGGCGCCCACCCGTCGGCGCATCGCAGAAAGTAGCAGTGGGGCTGGGGGCGTACGAGAGAATCGTGGAACCGCGTGGGAACGTTTCTCCTACGTGAATCTTTACTCGGCCAGGGGGTCCGATGACTACGCCGACACCACCACCACCGCCGCCGCACGGGTACGGCGCGATGCCTCCTGCGCCGGACCTCCAGCCTGGCCGGCCGCCGAACGAAAATTCGTTCGCCGCGGGAGGGCCACCGCCGGCGGAGAAGCCGCACAACCCGTGGCCCATCGTCATCGGGCTCGGGGCGATCGCGGGGGTGCTGATCATCGGCGTGATCATCACTGCCGCCATCGTGCTTCTCCGCGGCGAGGAGGACCCGACGGCGAAGCCGGGACCCCTGACGGTGACGGCAACACCGAGCACGTCGGCGACCGCCCCTGCCCCGGGCGGGCTGGCCGCCGATCTGTTCGAGGGTGACTGGAGGTTCAAGCTCGGCGACGTGAGCATGAACGCGACGTACGTGGCCTCCCAGGACTATCCGGACTGCGGGCCGATCGCGTCGGCCGCCCTGGAGAAGAAGGGCTGCGGCTACGCCGCGATGGGGATCCACGACGCCGAGGGCGGCAAGCTGCGGATGCTCCGGGTGATCTACGTCTTCGACAGCGAGGCGGAGGCTACGGCGGCCGCGGAGTCGGTCAAGGAGACCGACTTCGACCTGCCCACCGGCAGCCTCATCGCTGACGATGTGATCGGGAAGTGGGTCGCCAAGGACTCCTCCAAGGCGGTCGTCGTCGGCTTCGTGACCGCGCAGAAGGGCGTCCCGGAGTCGACGGTCGACGACTACCTCCACTACGGCACCGCCGACATCGCGGGCGCCCTGATCTTCATGGACCTGTAGGCGCCGGAGTTCACCCGAGGTTTCCGAGTATTCGAAAGCGTTTGGTTCAGCGCACACGGCGGACCCATACCGTCGGTAGGCGTGTCCCCCACTGCCTCGGACGGTCTCGCCAAGCTCGACCACCGATGGCGGGCCGTCGTGCCCGCGGTCGCGCTGTGCGGCGTCATCGCCGCCGCCTTGAGCTTCCTGGTCCCGACGACCGCCTCCGCCGGCCCGACCGTCAAGGTCGCCCAGGCCGGACCGGTTCAACCCGGCTTCCAGCGCTTCGCCTGGCTCAACGCCTGGGCCGACCACCACACCGCGCCCGGAGGTGCTGCTGCCGGACGGCTCGACGGCGTGCCGCGGATGCGGATCGTGGTGGGTCACCTGCGGCGTACGGTCATCGACTTCGGTGTGCTCGCCGAGGTGGAGGCGCCGCAGCGGGAGGCCTTCGAGTCGTTCGGACGGGAGTACGCCCTCGTCTCCACGCCCGATGCCACCGACGACGCGGTCTTCTACCGGCGCTCGGTCTTCCGGCTGGTCAGCAAGGACACGGTCACCATGTACTACCGCCACGGTGCCCGGGTCAGCGCGCCGGTGGTCGTGCTGGAGGAGCGTTCCTCGGGACAGCGCGTCGGGGTCCTGCCCGTGCACTTCCCGGCGAGCCTCCCGTCCGCCCCCAGGCAGAAGCAGTGGCGCGACCTGAACGCCCGGATCGTCAAGGAGGCGGTCGCCAGCGCCGAGGTGCCGATGGTCGTGGCCGGCGACTTCAACCAGCGCAACGACATCCTCTGCGACCTGACCTCGTCCGGGACCGGTCTGGTGAGTCCGCTCGCGACGCACGAGAAGTGCGCCACCGGCCGTCGGGCGCCGATCGACCAAGCCTTCCTCAGCCCGTCGCTGCGGCCCGACCGCTACCAGGTCTACTCCGGCCCGTCGGCCCGTCGCGCCACCGACCACGGCGCGTTCTACCAGGTCAGGTTGCGACTCTCCGACATCGCCTGAGCCCTCAGAAGTACGTCCGGACCAGGTCGGTCACGGTGTAGTCGAGATCGACGACCGGGATCAGTCGCCACTTGTCGAACGCCGTGCACGGGTGTGAGATCCCGAAGCTGACCAGGTCGCCCGGCCGCAGCCCGGCGTCGGTGCGCAGGAAGGCGTGCTGGTCGGCCAGCTTCTCGACGGTGCCCCCGAGCGCCTCCGCGCCACCGAAGCCGTTGCGCCGCACCGCGAGCGGGACGGGCAGGCCGTGGTCGAAGGGCGCGTCCCGCCTGCCCATACCGACGATGACCAGCCCCTCCTCCGGGGCCGAGATCACCTGGGCCCACACCTCGATGGCCGGGTCCAGGGTGCCCGCGATGCGGTTGTAGGGCGTCTCGTCGGCGTAGAGGCCATGGTCGTGGGTGACGTACGTCCCGCTGCGCAGCACCTTGCGAGGCGTCATCCCGTCCGGCCAGCCCGCGGACCAGCGCTCGGCGAGGACGTCGAAGAAGGCGCTGCCGCCTGCGGAGACGATGGCGTCGGCGGCGATCAGGCCCTTGGTATAGAGGCTCGAGGCGAGCTCCTTGAGGCGGTCGAA
The DNA here is from genome assembly GCF_045207335.1 of Nocardioides sp. NBC_00850. NCBI lineage: Bacteria > Bacillati > Actinomycetota > Actinomycetes > Propionibacteriales > Nocardioidaceae > Nocardioides > Nocardioides sp. NBC_00850. The sequence goes on along the minus strand of NZ_CP108845.1, from coordinate 1,105,151 downwards.
GTAGTCGCCGACCGCCTCCGCCGTCCGCAGCCCGCCCTCGTAGCCGGCCACCCCCGCCAGGAGTACGCCCGGCGTGGAGTCGACCACCCGCGCGAGCTCGACAGCCTCCTTGACGGAGCGACAGCCGGTCCGTCCGCCCGGGAAGCCCAGGTCGATCAGCACCGCCATCGGACGGTCCTCGACGCCGACCAGGGCCGACGCCTCGGCCGCCGCCTCGACGCCCTCGACCGAGTCGACCCAGTGCAGGTGGAGGAACTCCGGGTCGGCCGCACGCTCGGAGGCCACCCAGCTCAGCGCGCTGTGGTCGAGGATCTCGTTGGCGACCAGGACCCTGCGTACGCCGGCATGGCGGGCGACCAGGGCCTGGTTGGGCGAGGCGACGGTGATCGCCCACGCGCCGGCGTCGAGCTGTCGCTGGTAGAGCGAGGGCGCCATCGTGGTCTTGCCGTGCGGGGCGAGCAGCAGGCCGTGCTCCTCCGCGAAGCCCGCGAGGGTCGCGATGTTGTGCTCCAGCGCGCTCTTCTTGAGCACCATCACCGGCCAGGTGAACGAGCCGTCGAAGAGGTTGCGGCCGGAGGCTGCGTACGTGGTGAGATCGACGGCTTCTCCCGGCTCCCAGAAGCCCTTGTCCGCCCAGGTCACTTGATCATCCATCGGGACAGAACCTACCGACGGCCGATCTGCCGGGCATCGGGTTTCTAGAAAACTTGGAAATCCCCAGGGAGGTACCGGCGTCGCTTATCGTGACGCCATGGCCAACCGTGCAGCTCAGCGGGCGATGACTCGCCAGCTCCTGCTGGACGCGGCGATGGACCGGTTCGTCGCGAGCGGCTACGCGGCCACGACGATCGATGAGATCGCCTCGGCGGCGGGCACCACCCGGGTGACGTTCTATGCCTACTTCCCCTCGAAGTCCGAGGTCATCAAGGCCTTGATCGCCGAGCGCCTCGAGGACGAGCTGATCCAGCTCCGCTCCCCACAGGGCAGCTCACTCGGCGGCCTCGCCGACGCGGTGGCGGCCGGCACCCGCGAGCAGCTCGGTGCCTGGATCCGGCAGGCCATCGCCCGGTGGCCGGCGGTGCGTCCGATCGTCACGATCGCCCGGGCCGCCCAGGCCGTCGATCCCGATCTCACCCGCATCGTCGACTCCTGGACGGACGAGACGATCGAGGACGTCAGCGCGGGTCTGGACAAGGCGGACCGGTTCGACGCCGACAGCCGGCGGCTGCGCGGCGCACTGGCGGTCGGCCAGCTCGACTATCTGTTTCAGCGCTGGGCGGACGGGTTCTGGGGCGTCGAGCACGACCGCATGTGCGAACTGGTCACCGAGAGCTGGTTCCAGCTGCTGGGCGAGTGACCCGGCAGGTCAGAGGAAGGTCTGGCCCTCGCCCCGGTAGGTCGGCGCGACGGTGATGATCGAGTCGCCCTCGATCAGCTGGAGCGTGTCGAGCCGCTCGCAGACCTCGCCCGCCTTCGCGTGCCGGAACCAGACCTTGTCACCGATCGCGAGCTGGTCGGCGGCATGCCCGCGCAGCGGCGTCTGGACCTCCCCGGCGCCTTCGGTGCCGACGTACTCGAGGCCGAAGGGGTAGGTCGGGCTGGGGACGCGGTCGAGTCCGGGCGGGCCCGAGGCGATCCAGCCACCACCGGCGACGGTGACGATGCCGGGCGCGGGGCGGCGGACCACGCTCAGCCCGAAGTAGGCCGCGGGGTGGGGCGTGAAGCCGTCGTAGCGGTCGAAGAGGGTCGGCCCGTAAAGCCCGGACCCGGCCGCGATCTCGGTCACCGAAGGGTCGGCATGGGTGGACTCGATCGAGCCCGTGCCGCCGCCGTTGACGAACTCGAGGTCGGCCAGCGAGCGTACGGCGGCGACGATCTTCCCGCGGCGCTCGGTGATCTCGGCGATGGAGGCCTTCTTCATCCTCCTGATGACGGCCGCGGGCGGGTTGCCGCTGAGCGGCCGGTCGACGGTGCCGGCGACCTGGCCCTCGTAGGCCATCAGCCCGACCAGCTGGAAGTCGGGGTCGTCGGCGACGATGCGGGCCAGGGCGACGGCGTCCTCGGGGGTGCGGACCGGGGAGCGGCGGGCGCCGAGCCAGATGCGGCGCGCGATGACCAGCGCGGCGTCGAGGTCGATGGCCACGCGTACGGGGGCGGCAGGGGTGCCGATCGCGGCCTTGACCAGCGACAACCCCTCGGCGCTGTCGACCATCAGGGTGACCCGGGCGAGCTTCTCCTCGTCCTTCGCGAGGGTGGCGAGCGCGGCCCGGTCGGCGGTCGGGTAGCCGACCACGACGTCGTAGTGCGACTCGGCCAGCCACAGCGCCTCGAACAGCGTGAAGGCCAGGATCCCCTCGTATCCCTCGCGGGCGAGCACCCGGTCGATCAGCGCCCGGCAGCGTACGGACTTGCTGGCCACTCGGATCGGGGTGCCGGCCGCACGGCGCACGAGATCGTCGGCGTTGGCGTCGAACGCCTGCAGGTCCACGGCGCCGACGGGACCGTCGAGACGGGCGGTCGCGCGGTCGAGGCGTTCGTGCTGCTGGGCGGAGAGATGGTGGGAAGTCGTGACCACGACGCAAGTGTCTATGCCCCACGCGGCGCTCCCGTCAACGGGAGGTAACCATCTGTGCCACCGCGCGGGCCGATCGATGTGGGCGAAGGCGTTGACCGGGCGGCTCCGAGGCGACAACCTTTGCGGCGTGAGCGAGTGGCAGAACTGGGCAGGCAACCAGCACGCGGGCGCGGTCGAGGTCGTGGCGCCTCGCGACGAGGCAGAGCTCGCGGCGGTGGTCGTGGCCGCAGCGGAGTCCGGGCGGAGGGTCAGGCCGATCGGCGCGGGGCACTCGTTCACCGCGATCGGGTCGCCGGTCGATGTCCAGGTCAGCCTGGATCGTCTCTCAGGGATCGTTCGAGCGGACTCGACGACCGGTCTGGTGACGGTACGCGGCGGCACCCGCCTCAAGGTCCTCAACCGCGCGCTCGAGGCGCTCGGTCTGTCGATGACCAACCTCGGTGACATCGAGGAGCAGTCGATCTCCGGGGCGATCTCGACCGGCACCCATGGCACGGGAGCGCGTTTCGGCGGCCTGGCGACCCAGGTACGCGGCCTGCGGCTGCTCCTCGCCGACGGCTCCGCGATCGCCTGCTCGGCCGAGGAGAATCCCGAGGTCTTCGACCTCGCCCGGGTGGGACTCGGCGCGCTCGGAATCATCGTCGAGGTCACCCTCCAGACGGAGCCTCTGTTCGCGCTGAACGCCCGCGAGGGCAACGGCGAGCTCGCCGAGGTGATGGCATCGTTCGACGAGCACGCCTCCGGCACCGACCACTTCGAGTTCTACTGGTTCCCGCACACGACCCGGGTCCTGACCAAGCACAACACCCGGCTGCCGCTGCCGGAGACTCCGCTGGCGCCGGTGGGCCGGCTCCGGGGCTGGTTCGACGACGAGCTCCTCTCCAACCAGGCCTTCGGCGCGACCGTCGGTCTCGGTCTTCGGGTCCCTGGCCTGGTGAAGCCGCTGGCGCGCTTCGCCGCCTCCGCCCTCTCGCCGCGCGAGTTCACCGACATCTCCTACCGCGTCTTCACCTCGCAGCGGAAGGTGCGGTTCGTGGAGAGCGAGTACGCCGTCCCGCGTGCTGTCGGCATGGAGGTCCTCGCCGAGCTGGAGCGTGCGGTCGAGGCCTCGTCGTGGAACATCTCGTTCCCGGTCGAGGTCCGGGTGGCAGGCGCCGACGACATCCCGCTGTCCACCGGGTTCGAGCGCGAGAACGTCTACATCGCCATCCACACGGCGCCCTCCTCGCCCTGGCGCGAGGAGTACTTCGCGACCTTCGAGCGCATCGCCGGCGAGGCCGGCGGCCGCCCGCACTGGGGGAAGATGCACACGCTCACCGCCGCTGACCTGGGCGAACGCTATCCGCGATTCGGCGACTTCGTCGCGCTGCGCGACAAGCTCGACCCGTCGCGCACCTTCGGCAACCCCCACCTCGAGCAGATCCTCGGCTCTTAACCTGCACTTCTCCCGGGGGTCACCGGCGGCCCTTAGCGTGACCCGATGCCGCAGCCTCCCCGACCGCCGCGCATCGCTGAGATCCACGGGCTACGGGGGCTGGCGCTGGCGCTCGTGGTGGTCTTCCACCTCTTCGGCAACGGCCGGGTCTCGGGCGGCGTCGATGTCTTCCTCGCGCTGACCGGATTCCTGGTCACCCGGTCGCTCGTCCGCCGGGTCGCGTCTTCCGAGCTGCGGCTGGCCGACCACTACGGACGCACGTTCCTGCGGCTCTCGGCTCCCACGCTGGTCGTGCTCACCGGGACGGCAGTGCTGATGGTGACGGTCATGCCGCGATCGATGTGGAGCTCGACGTTGCGGGAGATCGCTGCTTCGGCGGCGTACGTCCTGAACTGGGAGATGATCCGGTCGCAGCTCGCCTACGGGGCGGCCGGGCCGAGCGCGAGCCCGCTGCAGCACTTCTGGTCGCTGGCGGTTCAGGGACAGTTCCTACTGGTCTGGCCGGTGGTCGTGCTGGTGGTATGGCGGGTGGCGCGGGCGCGGCTCCGGCTCGTGCTGGCGCTGGTCGTGGCGGTGGCGACGGTGGCCTCGTTCGTCTTCGCGTGGCGGCTCGGGATCGCCGACCAGCAGGTGGCCTACTTCCACACCGGCGCCCGCTTCTGGGAGCTCGGCGTCGGCGCGCTGCTCGCGCTCGGGCTCGACCGTCTCCGCCCTCCGGGGGCCGCGCGCCCGATGCTCGCCTGGACCGGGCTGCTGCTCGTCGCGAGCTCGGGGTTCGTGCTCGACGGTGCCGCGCTCTTCCCCGGACCGTGGGCGCTGTGGCCGGTCGGCGGGGCGCTGCTGGTCGTGATCGGGTCGGGGTCTGCCTACTCCTGGGGGCCGCAGCGGCTCCTCTCGGTGAGGCCGCTGCGGTTCGTCGCGGACATCTCCTTCCCGCTCTATCTGTGGCACTGGCCGCTGCTGGTGGCGTGGCTGAGCTGGACGTACGCCACCCGGACCACGCTCCTCGCCGCGGTGGTCGTGCTCTCGGCGTCGGTGGTCTTGGCCTGGCTCACCCACCGGTTCGTCGAGGTGCCGGTCACCCGCGTCGGGCCACGATTCGCCGGGGTCGGACGGCTCGTGACCATCCCGGTCGTGCTCGCGCTGGTCGCGGGCACGACGATGGCCGGCACCACCGCGGTCGAGCGCCAGGACGCCGCAGCGAGGGCGGCCGCCGTCGCCGCCGCGAAGAAGTACACCGGCTGCATCGGCGCCGCGGCCATGGATCCCGCGACCGCCGGCTGCGAGGGTCCGGACCGGCTGCTCGACGCCAGGCTCGGCTACCAGGCGCCCGACGGGTCGGAATGCTGGTCCAACAAGGAGCGGCCGGTGCGGTTCAAGGTGTGCACGCTCGGTCCGGCTCGCGGCTACACGCGGCGACTGCTCGCGATCGGCGACTCGCACAACCACCAGCTCGTGCCCGCCTACCGCGAGATCGCCGAGCGGCGCGGGTGGCGCATCGACGTCGCCAGCCGCGCCGGCTGCCACTGGAACGCGCGCGATCGCGTCGGCACTCCCCGAACCACCGTCGAGCTGTGCCGGCAGTGGAAGTCGCAGCTCGCGACCTATCTCTCCGCGGAGCGAGGGATCGATGCGTACGTCGTCATCCACTCCAGCCAGGTCTCGGTCGAGGCCGTTAGTGACGAGGCCCCCGGCGAGGCGCTCAGCCAGGGTCTCGCGGAGGCATGGGCGAGCCGGCCGAACCCGTCCGTGCCGGTCATCGCGATCCGGGACAGCCCGATCTTCGAAGGCAGCACCACCCGGTTCGCCCGCGTCGTCCAGCCGTGCATCGACGACGCCGGCCTCGCGGCGGGGTCGACCTGCGCTCGCGACCGGGACCGGGTCCTACGCGACGACGGCAGCGCCGGCGCGGTTCGCCTGACCCCGAACGCCCATCGTGTCGACCTCACCGACTACTTCTGCGAGGCCGACACCTGCTCCCCCGTCGTCGGCAACCTGCAGGTCTACCAGGACGGCTTCCACATCTCGCCGCTCTACGCCGCGACCCTCGCGCCCTACCTCGGCGACCGGATCGCGACGATCCTGCGCTGATCGTGCTGAGCCATGCCGGCTAGGCGGCCGCCGGCTCCGGCTCCGGCTCGTCCTCGTGCGGGAAGTGGGTCTGCTTGAAACGTACGGCCAGCTTGGTCGACGGCCCCATGGCGGCGGCAGCGGCGACGACGATGGCGCCGATGACGAGCCAGCCGGCGCCGCTGTAGAAGTCGGGGTGCCAGCCCATGGCGAGGAAGGTGAACAGGGCCGGGGCCCAGGCGCCGCCGAGCTGGCGGCCGATGCCGGCGACGCCTTCGTACTCGCCCCGTCGTTCGGGGTCCATGAGCTCGGCCTGAAAGGCCCACGAGGCGGAGCCGATGGCCAGCTCCGCGCCGGTCACGGCGACGTGGCCGAGCCAGACCAGGAAGATGGTGAGGAACCCGCGGGTGTCGTGGGTGACCAGTGTGATCGCGCAGGCGGCGACGAAGAACGCGCTGCTCCACCACACCCGGCGCAACGCGTCGCGGACGTTGCGCACGCCCTTGGACGTGTAGGCCGGGAGGATGATGCACAGCACCGTGTTGGTCGCGAAGAGCCAGGCCAGCAGCCAGCGCGGCGAGTCGGTGTATTCGACCAGCCACAGCGGGATCACGGTGTGCAGCAGCACCTGGTTGCTCCACAGCGTGCCGGTGAAGGTGGTCACCAGGAGCCAGCCGACGTTGCGGAGCGCGCCCGGGCCGGGCAGCTTCTCGGTGACCTCGCCGGCCGCGCGGCGCTCGTCGTGGGGCGCCCTCGGCAGCCGGGTGATCCAGACGGAGTTGGCGATCCCGATGGCCAGCGCGAAGAACGGCACGCCCCACTTGAGGACCGTGTCGGTGTCCAGCGCGAGCGCGATGCCGGCGATCAGGGCGCCGATGGTGAAACCGAGGTTGAGGCTGGAGTACATGAACGCCTGGGTCTGGACCCGCTCCTTGTCGGGCAGCACATCGAGGACGTACGCATTCCGGCCGGCGCCGCCCGCGTTGTTGACCACCTCGAAGACGACGATGACCGCCAGGTAGGCCCAGAAGCCGTGGATGAACGGCATCGTCGCGAACATCAGCGCGCTGATCAGCGCGCTGATCGCCCAGATCCGCTTCGGGCCGATGAAGTCGGCCAGCCGGCCCATCGGGTAGGCGGTGAGGAACGACGCGATCCCGGCCACCGTCAGACCGACACCGATCTGCGCCGGGCTCAGGCCGACGAAGGCGACGAGGTAGAACGCCGCTGCGGTGTTGAACGTCCCGTCCCCCGCCGCGAAGAGCAGCGACTGCGTCGCCAACCGCCGCGACAACGGTGTCGGCGGGATGAGGTTGCTGATGAAACCGGGCAGGGGCACCGGCCAATTCCACCACCGCGACCGGGTGCTTGCCGACTGGTTTTCTGGGCTCAGGTGAGGCGGCGGGAGGCGAGGGCTTCGACGGCGTCGCGGGCGGTGCCGGCGATGGTGAGATCGACGTCGTTCTGGATCCGGGCGGTGCGGTCGGAGTCGGTGAGTACGGCGATGGCGACGCGGCCGGCGGGGTGGGTGACCACGGCGATCTCGTGCCGCAGGGTGAGGAAGCCACCGGTCTTACCGGCGAGCTGGATGTCGTCGGCGAGCAGGTCGGCGGCGATCCGATGGGTGAAGACCTGCTTGCCCATCAGCTGACGCACCAGCTCGGTCGCCTCGGGCTTGGCGACCTCGTCGCGCCAGACGCGCTCGAGCAGGTCGACGCAGGCGCGCGGCGAGCCGATCGTGGCGCGTCCGACGTCGAGCGAGTCGATGACGTGCCGACCACCCGGCCGGCGGCCCTCGACCGCGAGCCGGGTGGCGAGGGCGAAGTCGTGGCCGGCGACGCGGGTGGCGTAGTCGTACATCGGCTGCATCCGGTGCCGCACCCGCAGCCCCTCCACGCCCCACTCGGCGAGCTGCTCGTCGACCTCGCGCGGCGAGACCCTGTCGAAGAGCGCGTCGGCGGCGGCGTTGTCGCTGAGGCCGAGCATCATCAGCATCAGGTCGGTGACCGAGCAGGTCGCGTCGTGGGTGAACGCCGAGATGCCGTACGGTCCGTAGCTCCGCTCCGCGGCGGTCAACGTCACCATCTCGCCCCCGTCGATCTCGCCGCGGGCGATCCGGTCCGCCACCACCAGCGCCAGCGGCACCTTCGCCACCGACGCCAGCGGCATCGGCCGGTCGACGCCGACCCCGACCTCGTGGCCGGTGTCGATGTCGCGGGCGAGGAACGCGACCCGGACCTGGAGCTCCTGGAAGCGCTCGGCGGTGGCCTCGGCGAGGTCGATCAGGCCCCGGTCGCTGCCGACGAGCGGACTCATCCGCGTCCTTCCTCGGGTGCACCGACGCAGGCGCCGAGCAGGGCGAGCGCCTGCTCCCGCACGGGGCCGACCGCCAGCGGTCCGGGCGGTGGTGGCCGCTCGACCAGCCGATGACCGCGCGCCACCTGGTCGACGAAGGGCGACCAGCTCAGTCCGTACGTCACCGCCTCATGCCGCGCGCAGACCAGGCTCGCGCGCCCCGCCATGGTCTCGGCCACCGCGAGCTCGTGCGGGGCGCGGCGCAGGGTGGCCGGTCCGATGCCGGCCCGGTCCGCGAGCCGTCGCAGCCGGCCGGCGGGATCGTCCAGGTCTCGTGGGAGGGCCAGCACCTGCGTACGTTCCCCGCCTCGGCGTGGTCGCAGCGAGCTCAGCGACACCGGCCCTTCGGCGGTCCCGGGAGCGGTGGCCGCGCCCAGCGGGGTGAGCCACGTGGCCGCGTCCGGGTCGCACGACTCGACCATCCAGGCGGCCGACTCCGGCGTCCCGTCGTGGTCGCTTTCGCTCGCGAGGCGTACGTCGACGCCTTCGGCCTCCAGCAGCGCGACCAACCGCGCGAGCGGCGCGGGGTCGCAGCCGGGCAGCACCGCGATCACGAAGCTCTCCCGGTCGTGGCGTCGGATGCTCCGCAGCAGATGGTCGGCCTGGTCGAGCAGGTGCCTGGCGCGTGGCAGGAGCGCCGTGCCGGCCGGGGTGAGCGCGATCTGGCGCCGGGTGCGGTCGAGCAGCTCCACCCCGAGCTCCCGCTCGAGAGCACGCAGGCGACGGCTGAGGAGCGGCTGGTCGACGCCCAGCTCGAGAGCGGCCTCGGAGACGCTCATCTCGTCCGCGACGGCGGCGAAGCCGCGCAGGTGAAGCAGTAGGTCCACGCGTACAGGATGGCTCATCGGCCCCACCTCGTCCCATGTCGGCGATGCATACGTCCATGCCGGATCGTCCTTGGACGCCGTCGCCACGGCGGGCTCACGATGCTGGCCATGACCACACCGATCCTCAGCCGCCGCGCCATCCTGGGCGGAGCCGCCACGGCGGTCGCCGTCGCCGCGACCGGAGTCAGCAGCTCCGTGGCGTACGCCACCGACAGCCCCTCGATCGCCGTGCTCGAGCAGAAGCACCAGCGTCACCTCGGCGTCTGGGCCAAGAACATGCGGACCGGCCGCGTCATCGAGCACCGTGCCGACGAGCGCTTCCCGATGCTCTCGACCTTCAAGACCCTGCTCGCCGCTTCGATCCTGCGCGATCATCCCGCGCGTACGCTCAAACAGCGTCTGACCTGGGAGGCGGCCGACGTCGTCGTCAACTCACCGGTCACCTCGCTCACGACGCGCAACGGCCTGACCGTCGCGCAGCTCGCCGAGGCGACGATGACGCGCTCCGACAACACCGCCGCCAACGAGCTGCTCCACCTCATCGGTGGCCCCTCCGGCATCACGCGCTTCGCCCGGTCCCTCGGCGACACCGTGACCCGGCTGGACCGCTGGGAGCCCGACCTCAACAGCGCGATCCCGGGCGACCCGCGCGACACCACCTCGCCCCGCGCGATCGCGCAGACCTACACCAAGCTGGTGCTCGGCGACGCCCTCGACCGCGCCGACCGTGACCAGCTGCTCACCTGGATGCTGGCCAACCAGTCGACCGTCACGAGGTTCGGCGCCGGGGTTCCGGCCGGCTGGCGGCTCGCCGACAAGACCGGCGGCGGTGACTACGCGTCGCGGAACGACGTCGGCGTCACCTGGACCCCTGACGGCGCCCCGATCGTCATCGCCGCCCTCACCCGCTCCGACGACCCCACCGCCGCACCCCTCGACGTCCCGCTCGCGGACATCGCGGCGACGGTGTGTGGGGAGCTCGGCTGAGCCGTTGGGATACCCGGTTAACCGGTGAAACCTGCACTTCTCTGGCGTTGCAACGCCAGAGAAGTGCAGGAATACCCTGTTAACCGGGTATCCCTGCAGGCAACTAGGCCCCGTACACCGCCTCAGGCACAGGCGCCTGCGCGAGGAGCTTGCGCAGCGCCGGGCCGACGTCGGCGGCGTCCCAGCGGGCGCCGGCGTCGGCCGAGGGGCCGTGGGCCCAGCCGTTCTCGACGGTGATCGTGGGACCGTCGATCTCGACGACCCGGCCGGTGATGTCGCGGGCGTCCCCGGAGGCGAGCCAGGCGACGATGGGGCTGTTGTCCTCGGGCAGTGCCATGGCGGAGGTGTCGAAGGCGCCCTCGGTCATCCGGGTCTTGGCGACCGGAGCGATGGCGTTGACGGTCACGCCGTAGCGGGACATCTCGGCGGCGGCGACCAGGGTGAGCCCGGCGATCCCGGCCTTGGCGGCCGAGTAGGTGCCCTGCCCGATCGAGCCCTGCAGGCCCGCGCCGGAGGAGGTGTTGATGACCCGTGCATCCCGCTGCCGCCCGGCCTTGGACTCCGCCCGCCAGTAGGCCCCCGCGTGCCGCAGCGTCGCGAAGTGACCCTTCAGATGTACCCGGATGACCGCGTCCCACTCCTCCTCGGAGGTGTTGACGAGCATCCGGTCGCGTACGAAACCGGCGTTGTTGACGAGGATGTCCAGACCGCCGTACGTCTCGATGGCCTGTCGCACCATCGCCTCGGCATCCGCGAAGTCGGCGACATCGGCGGCGTTGGCGACCGCTTCCCCACCTGCGGAGACGATCTCGTCGACGACCTGGGAAGCGGGCGACTCACCGGTGCCCTCGCCCGCCAGCGAGACGCCGAAGTCGTTGACGACCACCTTCGCCCCGTGACGGGCGAGCTCGAGCGCGTGCGCCCGGCCGATGCCTCGCCCCGCTCCGGTGACGATCGCGATCCGGCCTTCGAGCAGTCGAGCCATGGTGGCGTCCCTTTCAAGTCTTGCGTTCAGAAACCAAGCAAGTGCTAGGGTACCAAGCAATCGCTAGGTTAGGAACGGACCATGGGCATCTCCACCGAGATCACCGACGAGCAGATCGCCGTCGTGACGATGAACCACCCTCCGGTCAACGCGCTCCCGGTGAAGGGCTGGTTCGAGGTCGCCGACGCCGTCACGACCGCCGCCGACGAGGGCGCACGAGTCGTGATCCTGCGCGCCGAGGGCAAGGGCTTCAACGCCGGCGTCGACATCAAGGAGATGCAGCAGATCGAAGGGTTCGAGGGCATCCTCGGCGCCAACCGCGGCTGCTACGCGGCGTTCAAGGCGATCTACGAGTGCCCGGTCCCGGTCGTCGCCGCGGTCAACGGCTTCTGCCTCGGCGGAGGCGTCGGCCTGGTCGGCAACGCGGACACGATCGTGGCCAGCGACGACGCCTTCTTCGGCGTACCCGAGGTCGACCGCGGAGCCCTCGGCGCCGCCACCCATCTGAGCCGGCTCGTGCCCCAGCACATGCTGCGTACGCTCTATTTCACCGCCCAGACCATCACCGCCCAGCGCCTCCATGAGCTCGGATCGGTCCACCAGGTCGTTCCCCGCGAGGACCTCGACGACGCCGCCCTGGAGGTCGCGCGACAGATCGCCGCCAAGGACCCGCAGGTCATCCGCGCGGCCAAGGCCGCGCTCAACGGCATCGACCCGGTCGACGTCAACGCCTCCTACCGCTTCGAGCAGGGCTTCACCTACGAGCTCAACCTCGCCGGCGTGGCCGACGAGCGCCGCGACGCCTTCGTGAAGGACGGACGATGAGCACCGCACAGACATTCCGTACGCCGCTGACCGATCTCACCGGGGTCGACCACCCGATCGTGCAGACCGGCATGGGCTGGGTGGCTGGGCCGCGCCTCGTCTCCGCGACCGCCAACGCGGGCGCGCTCGGCATCCTGGCCTCGGCCACGATGACTCTCGAGGAGCTCGAGAAGGCGATCGCCGAGGTCAAGGGCCGCACCGACAAGCCGTTCGGTGTGAACCTGCGCGCCGACGCCTCGGACGCCCCCGACCGCTGCCGGCTCCTGATCGACCACGGCGTCAAGGTCGCCAGCTTCGCGTTGGCACCCAAACCCGAGCTCATCAGCAAGCTCAAGGAGCACGACATCGTCGTGATGCCCTCGATCGGTGCGGCCAAGCACGCGAAGAAGGTGGCGGGCTGGGGCGCCGACATGGTGATGATCCAGGGCGGCGAGGGCGGCGGCCACACCGGCGCGGTCCCGACCACCCTGCTCCTTCCCAGCGTCCTGGACGCCGTCGACATCCCCGTCGTCGCCGCGGGCGGCTTCTTCGACGGCCGCGGACTCGCCGCGGCCATGGCCTACGGCGCCGCGGGCATCGGCATGGGCACGCGCTTCCTGCTCACCGCCGACTCGGCCGTCCCGGAGGACGTCCGGCGCCGCTATCTGAGCTTCGGCCTCGACGGCACCGTCGTGACCACCAAAGCCGACGGCATGCCGCATCGCCTGCTCCGCACAGAGTTCATCGACACCCTCGAGAAGGAGGGCCTGACCGCGAAGCTGCTGCGCACGCTCAAGCGCACCCGGCAGTTCAAGGACATGTCCGGCCTCCCCTGGCGGACGCTCATCAAGGACGGCCGAAGCATGGTCCACGGCGGCGACCGCACCTGGGCCGAGGTCGTACTCGCCGCCAACACCCCGATGCTGCTCCGCGCCGGCCTCGTCGAGGGCGACACGAACGCCGGGATGCTCTCCAGCGGCCAGGTCGTCGGCCTCCTCGACGACCTCCCCACCTGCGAGGAGCTGGTCGACCGCATCGTCGCCCAGGCCGCCGACCGCCTCAAACACCTGGACGCGACCCGCGCCTGAGCCTCAGGGTGGACGCATGGCCATCGAGGTTCGCCCGGCGACGGTTTTCGAGGACGTACGCGCTCTTGTCGGTCCCAAACGGCCCGACGCCAGCGTGTGCTGGTGCCTGAGCTACCGGATCCCGTCGAAGCTCAACAACGAGCTGCACGGCCCGGAGCGCGGCGAATATGTCCGCACTCTGCTCGAGGAGGGGCCGCTGGGCGTGCTCGCCTACGACGGCGACGAGCCCGTCGGGTGGGCCGCGATCGCACCCCGCGCCGACACCTCCTTCGCCCGCAACCGCAAGATCCCGCACGTCGACGACCTCCCGGTCTGGTCGCTGTGGTGCATCCGGGTCCGGCCCGGCCACCGCGGCAAGGGCATCTCGCACACGCTCATCGAGGGGGCCGTCGACTACGCGCGCGACCACGGCGCTCCCGCCGTCGAGGCCTACCCGCTCGACAACCAGGGCGCCAAGGTCGACCTGACGATGGCGTACGCCGGGATCCGCAAGAACTTCGAGGCCGCTGGCTTCACCTGGGCCGCCGACACCACCTCGGTCCTCGCCGGCCACCCGCGCGTGCTGATGCGGCGCGACCTGAGATGAGGGCCCGGTTGACCACGATCGGTAGAGTGTGAGTCGTGAAGAACGAGACGAGCCGCGTACGCATCGCGCTCGTCGCACTTTTCACGCTGATGCTCCCGGCGCTGATGAGCGTCGATCCCGAGCAGGCGCTGCTCACCATCGCCGTCTCGACCGCGCTCGCGGCCGTGGCCGTCGGAGCGCTCCACAACGTCAGCGCGTTCGCCCTGGTCAGGGCACGTTCGACGGTCCCTCCGGACGTATCCGACGGACCTCACCATCTCGCTGCCCGGGTCACCGACCCGGTGTGCTCCCCGCGCCGCCCCCGCGCTCCTGAGCAGGTCTGACCGCTCGCCCACCGGCGAGCCCGTCAGGCCTACCCACACACCTCAGGAGCACACCCATGTCCGTTCTCGCCCCGTTGTCGCACGCCCTCGCCGCCGTCCTCGCCGGCGCCCACCACGTCCTCTCCTTCGTCGGCCCCAACGTCAGCTGGCTGCTGGCCATCGCCGCCGTCGTGGTGCTGGTCCGGCTCGTCCTCCTGCCGCTCACGATCCGCGGCGTACGCCACTCCCACGCCGCCGCCCGAGCCCGCCCGCAGCTGCAGGCGCTGACCAAGAAGTACGCCAAGAAGAACTCGTCCAAGAGCCCGAGCCAGGCCGATGTGATGGCGATGATGGAGGAGCGGCGCAAGATCAACGAGGAGCACGGCGTACCCCGCTTCGCCATGCTCGCCGCCTTCGCCCAGCTGCCGATCTTCCTGGCGCTCTACCACCTCCTCTCCGACGTCAGCCGGAACAACGCGGTCGGCGCGATGAACGACTCGCTGGTCAGCTCACTCGGAGCGGCGACCTTCCTGGGCACCCCGCTCACCGGCCATGGCTACCTCTCCGGAGACACGACCCACCTGGTCATCACCCTCGGCCTCGCCGCGACCGCCGCGGCGGTCAGCTACCTCAGCCAGCGGCTGTGGGTCCTGCCCAACATGGTGCGCGCCGACCTGCCCGAGTCGATGGTGCGGATGCAGGAGCTCATGCCCGTCATCTCAGCCGGCGGCATGCTCCTCGCCGGCAGCAGCGTCCCCCTCGCCCTGCTGGTCTACTGGGTCATCAGCGGCCTGTGGACCGCAGGCCAGGCCGCCGTCATCCACCGCTGGTTCCCCACCCCTGGCTCCCCCGCCGCCGCACGCGCCGAGAAACGACACGAGAAGCGCGCTTTGCTCACAGCCGCTCGATGATGGTGACGTTGGCCTGACCGCCGCCCTCACACATGGCCTGGAGGCCGTAGCGGCCGCCGGTGCGCTCGAGCTCGTTGAGGAGAGTGGTCATCAGCCGGGTGCCGGTGGCCCCGATGGGGTGACCGAGGGCGATGCCGCCGCCGTTGACGTTCACCTTCGAATGCGGGACGTCGAGCTCCTTCATCCAGGCCAGGACGACGCTCGCGAAGGCCTCGTTGCACTCGAACAGGTCGATGTCGTCGACCGTCAGACCGGTCTTGGCCAGGGCGTGACGGGTGGCTTCGATCGGGCCGGTGAGCATCCATACCGGGTCGTCGCCGCGGACCGAGAGGTGGTGGATCCGGGCGCGGGGGGTGAGGCCGAATGTGCGTGCGGCCGCGGCCGAGGCCACCAGCAGCGCCGACGACGCGTCGCAGATCTGCGAGGCGACAGCCGCGGTGATCCGTCCGCCGGGAGCGAGCGGCTCGAGGGAGGCCATCTTCTCGAGCGAGGTCTCCCGCGGGCACTGGTCGACGGCGAAGTCGCCGACCGGCACGATCTCCCGGTCGAATCGCCCCTCGGCGATCGCGGCCTTGGCGCGCTGGTGCGAGGCGAGCGCGTACGCCTCCATGTCCTCCCGCGAGATGTCCCACTTCTCCGCGATCATCTCGGCGGACCGGAACTGGGAGACCTCCTGGTCGCCGTAGCGCTTCACCCAGCCGGGCGACTCGGCGAACGGGGTGGTGAACCCGTACTGCTGCCCCACCAGCATCGCCGCCGAGATCGGGATCGCGGACATGTTCTGGAGCCCACCCGCGACGACCAGGTCCTGCGTCCCCGACATCACGCCCTGAGCCGCGAAGTGCACCGCCTGCTGCGAGGAGCCGCACTGCCGGTCGATGGTCACGCCGGGTACGTGGTCGGGCAGCCCGGCCACCAGCCACGCGGTCCGCGCGACGTCGCCGGCCTGCCCGCCGATGGTGTCGCAGCAGCCCATGATCACGTCGTCGACGGCTCCCGGGTCGATCCCGGTGCGGTCGACGAGCGCGGCGAGCGAGTGGGCGCCGAGGTCGGCCGGGTGGACCTCGGCCAGTGCGCCCCCGCGCTTGCCGACAGGCGTACGAACCGCGTCGATGATGAATGCCTCAGACATCTGGTGACCCTCTCGATCAGGCGTGCTGGCTGGAGACGGAGACGACCTCGCCGGTCATGTAGGACGAGTAGTCGCTGGCCAGGAAGACCATCACGTTGGCGACCTCCCACGGCTCGGCGGCTCGGCCGAACGCCTCGCGGCCCTTGAGCTCCACCAGGAGCTCGGGCGAGGTGACCTTCTCGAGGAACGGGTGCATCGCCAGGGACGGCGAGACCGCGTTGACCCGGATCCCGTGCGGCGCGAGGTCGGCCGCGGCGGAGCGGGTCAGCGCCATCACCCCGGCCTTGGCCGCGGCGTAGTGCGCCTGCCCCTCCTGGGCACGCCAGCCGATCACGGAGGCGTTGTTGACGATGACGCCGCGCTTCCCGGCGGCCACGAACCGCTGCCCGACCGCTCGGACGCATCGGAACGTCCCGGTCAGGGTGATGTCGAGAACGCGAGACCACTGCTCGTCGGTCATCTCCAGCACCGAGGCGGTCCCACCGAGGCCGGCGTTGTTGATCATGACGTCGACACCGCCGTACGGCTCCGCGGCGTCGAGCAACGCCTGGACCTGGTCCTCCTGCGTGACATCGCAGGTCACGGCCGTGATCCGGTCCTCCCCGAACTCCTCGGCGAGAGCGTCACGCGACTCCTTGAGCCGGCGCTCGTGGGTGTCGGAGACGACGACCGCCTTCGCGCCCTCCTCGAGCACCTTCCGCACCACCGCCGCACCGATCCCCGCACCGGCGGCAGCCGTCACGACGACGACCCGTCCCTCCAGGAGCGCGTGGCCGGGGACGTACGTGGGGGCTTGCTGTTCCGCCTTCATGCACGGGCCTCTCGTGGCAGGCCGAGCACGCGCTCGGCGATGATGTTCCGTTGGATCTCGTCCGAACCGCCGTAGATCGTGTCGGCGCGGGAGAAGAGGTAGAGCGACTGCAGCCGGTCGAGCGCGTAGCCCTCCCCGGTGGTCAACCCGGCGAGCCCGACGACGTCCATCGCCAGCTCGCCGAGCTCGCGGTGCCACCGCGCCCAGAGCAGCTTGGAGACGCTCGCCTCGGGGCCCGAGGAGCCGGAGTCGTACGCAGAGAGGGTCCGCAGCGCGTGCAGCCGGAGCACCTCCAGCCCGACGTGGGCCTGGCTGAGTCGCGAGGCGATGCCGGGGTCGTCGATGGTGCCGTTGGCCCGGGCTGCGTCCTCGACCGTCTCCAACTCACGCGCGAACCCGACCTGCTGACCGATCGTGGAGACCCCGCGCTCGAACCCGAGGGTCGCCATCGCGACCTTCCAGCCGTCGCCGGGCTCGCCCACGACCAAGTCGGCCGAGGTGACGGCGCCGTCGAAGAAGACCTCGTTGAACTCCGAGGTGCCGGTGAGCTGCTCGATCGGACGTACGTCGACACCGGGCTGCGCCATCGGCACCAGCAGATAGGACAGGCCGTGATGCCGCGACGAGCCCGGTTCGGTCCGGCACACCACGAAGCACCAGTCGGACAGGTGGGCGTTCGACGTCCAGACCTTCTGCCCGTCCACCACCCATTGGGAGCCGTCCAGCCGCGCGCGCGTGCGCACCCCCGCCAGGTCGGACCCGGCGCCGGGCTCGGAGTAGCCCTGGCACCACAGCTCCTCCACCGCCACGATCTTCGGCAGGAACCGCTCCTTCTGAGCGTCGGTTCCGTGGGCGATCAAGGTGGGGCCGAGCAGCTCCTCGCCGAGATGGTTGATCCGGACCGGGGCGTCGGCCCGCGCGTACTCCTCGTGGAAGATCACCTGCTGGAACAGCGGCAGGCCGCGCCCGCCGTGCTCCTCGGGCCAGCCCAGGCAGGTCCAGCCGTGCTCGGCCAGGTAGCGGTTCCACGCCAGCCGCCCCTCGTACGACTCGTGGTCGCGGCCGTTCCCACCGGTGCCGCGCAGCGCGGCCCACTCGCCGACCAGATGGTCGGCCAGCCACTCGCGCACCTCGGCACGGAACGCCTCGTCCTCGGCGGAGTAGGTCAGGTCCATACCGGACAACCTACCAAACCAAGCACTTGTTTGGTAGCGTCTGCGGCATGAGCGCCACTCCAACCGAGACCAGTGTCGTGACGTACGAGACCCACGGACCCGTCGCGGTGGTGCGGCTGAACCGCCCCGAATACCGCAACGCCCAGAACTCGAAGGTGACCTACGCGCTCGACGAGGCGTTCACCCGAGCGACCAACGATGACGAGGTCAAGGTGATCGTCCTCGGCGGCAACGGCAAGCACTTCTGCGCCGGCCACGACATCGGCACGCCGGGCCGCGACATCGACGAGAGCTTCGAGCGCAAGGCCGTGATGTGGTGGGACCACGTCGGCAAGGAGGGCGTCGACTCTCGCTTCGCGCGCGAGTCCGAGGTCTACCTCGGCATGTGCCGCCGCTGGCGCGAGCTGCCGAAGCCGATGATCGCGATGGTGCAGGGCGCCTGCATCGCCGGCGGCCTGATGCTGGCCTGGTCCTGCGACTTCATCGTCGCCTCCGACGACGCCTTCTTCTCCGACCCGGTGGTCAAGATGGGCATCCCCGGGGTCGAGTACTTCGCCCACCCATGGGTCACCAACCCGCGCGCTGCCAAGGAGATGCTCTTCACCGGCGACCGCTTCTCCGCCGAGCAGGCCGAGCGCTGGGGCATGGTCAACCATGTCGTACGCCGCGACGACCTCGAGACCGAGACGCTCGCCCTCGCGGGGCGGATCGCCGAGATGCCGCGCCTGGGGCTGGCGCTGGCGAAGAAGGCGGTCAACCAGGCCGAGGACCTGATGGGGATGCGCGCCGGGATGGACTCGGTCTTCGGCCTCCACCACGCCGCTCACGCCCACAACGCCGAGGTCGGCAAGGACTCGCTCGCCGGGATGAACGCGAGGTCGATGAAGTCATGAGCTTGCTGGAGTTCACCGAGGCCGAGGAGGGCTTCCGGCTCGAGGCACGCGAGTGGCTGGCTGCCAACAACCCCGGCCGGCTGCCGTCGATGGACACCGCTGAGGGCGCCGCGGCGCACCGGGAGTGGGAGCGCACCCTCGCCTCCGGTCGTTGGTCGGTGGTCGCCTGGACGGAGATCTACGGCGGCCGGGACGCGTCACTGACCGAGTGGGTCGTCTTCGAGGAGGAGTACTACCTCGCCGGCGCCCCGACGAGGATCAGCCAGAACGGCATCTCGCTGCTCGCACCGATCATCTTCGGCCACGGGACCGAGGAGCAGAAGGAGCGCTACCTGCGCGACATGACCGACGGCACGCTCGTCTGGGCCCAGGCCTGGTCAGAGCCGGAGGCGGGGTCCGACCTGGCCTCGCTCCGGGCGACCGCGACGCGGGTCGAGGGCGGCTGGAGGCTCAACGGCCAGAAGACCTGGAGCAGCCGTGCGCCCTTCGCCGACCGCGGCTTCGGCCTCTTCCGTTCGGATCCTTCCGCCGAGCGGCACCGTGGCCTGACGTACTTCCTCTTTCCGCTCGACGCCGACGGCGTCACGGTCCGTCCGATCGACCAGCTCGACGGCACTCCCGGTTTCGCGGAGATCTTCTTCGACGACGTCTTCGTGCCCGATGAGGACGTCCTCGGCGGGGTCGGCGACGGCTGGAAGGTCGCGATGTCGACCGCGGGCAACGAACGGGGTCTGTCGCTGCGTTCGCCGGGGCGGTTCTGTGCCGCGGCGGAGCGGCTGACGGACCTGTGGGCGTCCGACCCGCAGCCGCATCTGCGTGACCAGGTCGTCGACGCCTGGATCGGGGCCGAGGCCTACCGCCTCTACACCTGGGGCACCGTCACCCACGTCGAGGCCGGCGGCTCCGTCGGCGCCGAGGGCTCGATCAACAAGCTGTGGTGGTCCGACCTCGACCTCTCGCTGCACGAGACCGCACTCTCGCTGCTCGGCGCCGACGCCGAGCTCGAAGGACGCTGGCTCGACGACTACCTCTTCTCGCTGTCCGGCCCGATCTACGCCGGCACCAACCAGATCCAGCGCAACATCGTCGCCGAGCGGGTGCTCGGCCTGCCGAGGGGTGGCCGATGAGGTTCGGACGTACGCCGGAGCAGCACGCCTTCTCCGAAGCACTCGACGATCTGCTTGGCACCGCAGGCGTGCCGTCGGTCGCCCGTGCCTGGGCGGCAGACCACTCCTCCGGCCTGAAGCTGTGGCAGCGGCTCGCCGAGCTCGGTGTCACCGGGCTGCTGGTGCCGGAGGAGCACGGGGGCGTGGGGGCCACCCCGGTCGACCTGACCGTCGCCTTCGAGCGGCTCGGCTATCACGGCGTCCCGGGGCCATGGATCGAGTCCGCCGCCGTCGCGCCGCGCGTCCTTGCGGGCACTCCCGACTCGGACCTCCTCCCGCGGATGGCCTCCGGCGAGGCGCTCGCGTCGGTGGCTGCCACTACGCGGGCTCTCGACGCCGACGTCGCCGAGCGGACGTACGCGCTGAAGAACTGTGTTGGCCTCGACACGCCTCCGCCTAGCGGCTCCGGCGGCTCGACCAGTGACGCGTTGGTTGAGCCCGGCGAGCGCCAGCGAGCCGGTGTCGAAACCAACACAGTCCCGTCCGCCACCCTCTGCCACGCGGTTGTCGGCGCCGAGCGGAAGTCGGTCGACCCGACCCGACGGCTCTTCGACGTGACCCCGGGCGAGGAGATCGCCATGGTCGACGCGGCGACGGCGCTCGACCTCGGCGCCCTCGCCTGCTCGGCCCAGCTCCTCGGCGCCGGGCTGCGCCTGCTCGACGACTCGGTCGCCTACGTGAAGCAGCGGACGCAGTTCGGGCGTCCGATCGGCGAGTTCCAGGCGGTCAAGCACCTGCTCGCGGACGTACGCGTCGCTCTGGACTTCGCGGCCCCGCTGGTGCACAACGCAGCGGTCGAGCTCGACGCGGAGGCGCCCACGGCGGCCCGGGCGGTCTCGGCCGCGAAGGTGGCGGCCGGGGACGCGGCGTACCTCGCCTCGCGCACCGCGCTCCAGGTCCACGGCGCGATCGGCTACACCCGCGAGTTCGACCTGAGCCTGTGGATCCTGAAGGTGCGCGCGCTGGTCAGTGCCTGGGGCACCCCGGCCGAGCATCGTGCGCGGATCCTCGAGTCGCTGGTGGCAAGCCGATGAGGTTCGCGCTCACCGAGGAGCAGTCCGACCTGGTCGCGACCGTGCACACGCTGATCGCCAAGCGGGCCGCGTCGATGGATCTGCGGGCCGCGATCAGCACGCGCGAGGGCTACGACACCACCCTGTGGCAGACGCTCACCGAGCAGATCGGGGTGACCGCGCTGGCGGTCCCCGAGGCGTACGGCGGGGTCGGCTGCTCCTACATCGAGGCGCATCTCGTCCTCGAGGAGCTCGGCGCCACGCTCACGCCGTCGCCGTTCGTCGGCACGCTGCTGGCGACCCAGGTGCTGACTGCCGCCGGCGTCCCACGGGCCGGTGAGCTGCTGGAGCGGATCGCCGGCGGCGCCACGGCCGCGGTGGCCGCCCCGGGGTCCGATCTCGTCATCGACGCGACCGGCGCAGAGATCCTTCTCGTGCTGCGCGGCGACCAGCTCCATGCGGTGGATCCTTCGGCGGCCACCGTCACTCCGACCCCGGCCCTGGACCCGACCTGGAGGTTCGCGACGGTCACCTCCGACGACGCCTCAGGCGTCCTCGTCGGCACGGTCGACCCGGCGTACGTCACCACCGTCGGCGCCACCATGATGACCGCCCTTCAGGCCGGAGCGGCGCGCGAAGCGCTGGAACGTACGGTCGCCTATCTCAAGGAGCGCCACCAGTTCGGCCGTCCTCTCGGCTCGTTCCAGGCGCTCAAGCACCGGTGCGCCGACCTGTTGGTCCAGGTCGAGACCGCGCGGACGATGAGCTGGGCGGCGGCCTGGGAGCTGACTCAGTCGACTCCCGATGTCCACCTGATCCGCGCCGCCAAGACCTGGTGCTCCGATGCGTTCTCGCAGGTCGCGGCCGAGATGATCCAGCTCCACGGCGGGGTGGCGATCACCTGGGAGCACGACGCCCACCTCTACTTCAAGCGCGCCCACGCCACCGCCCAGCTCTTCCGAGGAGACACGTGAACAAGACACTCCCCCTCACCGAGGTCAGCAGCAAGCTCGAGTCCGGGATGACCATCGGCATCGGCGGCTGGGGCTCGCGGCGCAAGCCGATGGCGCTGGTCAAGGAGATCCTCCGCAGCGACATCACCGACCTGACCGTGGTCGCGTTCGGTGGCCCCGACGTGGGTCTGCTGGCGCGAGCCGGCAAGATCCGCAAGCTGGTCTACGGCTTCGTCAGCCTCGACTCGATCCCGCTCGACCCGAACTTCACCCGCGCCCGCGAGCGGGGCGAGATCCCGGAGACGAGCGAGTACGACGAGGGCATGTTCGTCGCCGGTCTCAAGGCGGGCGCCAACCGGCTCTCGTTCCAGCCCATCCGCGCAGGCCTCGGCAGCGACGTGATGGCGATGAACCCCGACCTCAAGACGGTGAAGTCGCCCTACGACGACGAGGAGTACGTCGCCGTCCCCGGGCTCCGCCTCGACGTCTCACTCATCCATCTCAACCGCGCCGACGCGGCCGGCAACGGGCAGTACCTCGGCCCCGACCCCTACTTCGACGACCTCTTCGCGATGGCCGCCGACACCACGATCATGTCGGTCGAGCAGATCGTCTCCACCGACGACCTGACCGCCAAGGCCCCGCCGCAGACGCTCCTGGTCCCCCGGATCTTCGTCGACCACGTCGTCGAAGCCCCCGGTGGCGCCCACTTCACCAGCTGCGAGCCCGACTACGGCCGCGACGAAGAGTTCCAGAAGACGTACGTCACCGCAGCCAAGTCGGATTCCGACAGCGACTGGGCCGAGTTCGAGGAGCGTTACCTGTGACCCTGCAAACGATCAGCCGAGCAGACATCTGCGTAGCCGCCGTCTCGGACGCCTTCAAGGGCTCCGGCGAGGTGCTCGCCCACGCCGTCGGAATCGTCCCGGCCATCGGCGTACGCCTGGCCAAGGCCACCCACACCCCCGAGCTCGCGCTCAGCGACGGTGAGGCGTTCATGATGGCCGAGGCTCCCCCGCTGCTGAAGACCGCGGCGGCCGGCGGCACCCCTGAGGCCTGGGTGCCTTTCCGCAGCATCTTCGACATCGTCGCCAGCGGCCGCCGGCACTCGATGATGGGCGCCAGCCAGATCGACCGCCACGGCAACCAGAACATCTCCTCGATCGGCGACTGGCGGCAGCCGAAACGCCAGCTGATCGGCGTACGCGGCGCCCCCGGCAACACCGTCAACCACCGTGTCGACTACTGGGTCGCCAAGCACTCCGCCCGGATCTTCGTCGACCGCGTCGACGTCGCCAGCGGCGTCGGCAACGACCGCGCCACCGGCGCCGCCGGGCGTTTCCACGACCTCGGCGTCATCGTCACCAACCTCGCGGTCTTCGGCTACGACGAGAATGGCCTGATCAAGGTCGACTCGATCCACCCCGGCGTCACGCCCGAGGAGCTTCAGGAGGCCACCGGTTTCCCGATCGACGCCACCGACGCGCCCCTCACCCGCGAGCCCACCCCGGACGAGATGAAGATCATCGAGGCAGAAGACCCCAAGGGCCTCCGCTTCAAAGAGGTCCCGTAAAGCCCCCGCGAGCCGACTCGGCGTCAGGCGAGGATGCCGGCGTGGAGCAGCTTCAGATACTGCTCCGCGAGGGTCTCAGGAGTGTGGCGACCGCCGGGGCGATACCAAGAGACGGTGGACCAGACGCCGTCACGGATGAACCGGTAGGTCAGCGCAGGGTCGAGGGAGGCGTGGAAGGCTCCCGAGGCCTGACCGGCCTCGATGACCCGGATCCAGAGCGCCTCGTTGTCGCGCGAGCGCTCGGCGACGAACTCGAAGCCCTCGACGGTCGCCAGGAAGGACGCCTCGTTCTGGTAGAGCGCGACGGCGAGCCGCTCGTTGTGGATCGTCCGGAACGACTCGGTGATCAGTCCGTCCAGGTCGGCCTGCGGGTCGACCCCGCTCTCGACGATCTCGGTGAACCGCGCGTTGAGCCCGTCGAGGAACCCCGACAGCAGCTCGGTCAACATCGCTTCCTTGGACCGGAAGTGGTGGTAGAGCGAGCCGGACAGGATCCCGGCGGCGTCTGCGATGTCGCGTACGGTCGTCTGGGCGAAGCCCTTGGTCGCGAACATCTCGGCAGCCAGCGTGAGCAGCTCGGCCCGCCGCGACGACCCCGACGCCGTCCCCCGCCTTCTCGGCGCAACCCCCGTGTCAGTCATGGACGAAGCCTACCAAACAAGCAGTTGCTCAACTACGCTTGCGAGGGTGACCCCGCGCACGATCCCCGCCCTGATCGAGAAGGCCAAGCAGACCTACGCCGACCACCCGGCGATCGTCGACGGCCCCACGACGCTCACCTACGCCGAGCTCGCCGAGGCAGCGGACAGGACCGCGCGTGCCTTCCTGGCCAGCGGCGTACGCAGCGGCGACCGGGTCGCGATCTGGGCGCCCAACCGCTGGGAGTTCCCGGTCGCGGTTCTCGGTGCGCAGACGATCGGGGCGGCTGTGGTGCCGCTCAACACCCGCTACCGGGGCCACGAGGCGCGCGAGATCCTGGAGCGCTCCCGCGCCACGGCGCTGGTCACCGTCAACGGCTTCCTCGGCACCGACTACGTCCAGATGCTCCACGACGCCGGCCCGCTCCCGAAGCACCTGCTCACCATCGTCGACCTCGCCGGACAAACCGCCTCGGGCTCCGCTTCGGCCACTGACTGGGAGGACTTCCTCGCCAGAGGCGAGGACACGACCGATCAGCGTCTCGAGGACGCGAAGGCGTCGGTCACCCCCGACACCCTCGCCGACCTGCTGTTCACCTCCGGCACCACCGGCAAGCCGAAGGGCGTGATGAGCGCCCAGCGGCAGACGATCGGGGTCGCCGACGTCTGGGCGCGCGGCGCCGAGCTCACCACGCGGGACCGCTACGCCATCGTCAACCCGTTCTTCCACGGCTTCGGCTACAAGGCGGGATTCATCGCGGCGTTCACCTCGGGCGCGACGGTCTACCCGATCGCGACCTACGACCCGACGCAGGCGCTGCAGCTGATCCAGGACGAGCGGATCACGGTCCTCCCCGGCGCTCCCACGATCTTCACCACGCTCATCAACCACCCCGACCTGAAGGCGTACGACCTCTCCTCGCTGCGCTTCGCGATCGCCGGCGCCGCGAGCGTCCCGGAGAGCCTCTTCGCCGACATGCGCGACACCCTCGGGATCGACGAGGTCAAGGGCGCGTACGGCCTCACCGAGTGCTTGGTCGCCACCACCACCCGTCCTGGCGAGGATCCCGCGCACGTGGCCAAGGTGGTCGGGCCGGCGGTCGAGGGTCTGGAGATCCGCACCGTCACCGCGGCCGGCGACGACGCGGAGCCGGGCGAGGACGGCGAGGTCTGGATCCGCGGCGACAACGTCATGCTCGGCTACTTCGAGAACCCCGAGGCGACCGCCGAGGCGATCGACGAGGAGGGCTGGCTCCACACCGGCGACGTCGGCTTCCTCGACGAGCACGGCTGCCTGAAGATCACCGACCGGATCAAGGACATGTTCACCGTCGGTGGCTTCAACGTCTATCCGGCCGAGGTCGAGAACACCCTCGCCGGCCACCCCGGCATCGTCGAGGCCGCGGTCATCGGCGTCCCCGACGCCCGCCTCGGCCAGGTGGGCAAGGCCTTCGTCGTCGTACGCGACGACCTGACCGCCGATTCGATCGCGACCTGGCTCAAGGACCGCCTCGCCAACTACAAGCAGCCGAGGGCGTACGTCCTGGTCGACAGCCTTCCGCGCAACGCCAGCGGCAAGGTCCTGAAGACGGATCTGCGCGACAACTCGATATAGGTGAGACACCCCACCCCGCGGGGGTATAGGTTTCCTCAGCCCGTTCTTTACTTCCCCCACGGAGGCCTTCGATGCCCCGACGCGCCAAGATCGCGTCCATCTCCGGCACCACCCTCATTCTCGGCGCGGCCGCAGTGGCGATCCCCCTGACGCTGAACTCCGCCACCGCCGAACCGACCACGTCCGGCCCGCTGGCCGCGTTCGAGGCCGCGAACAGGGAGCCGTCCACCCTTCCCGCCGGCTCGGTGGAGTCTCACGTCGAGGAGATCGCGCTGACCACCTCGACCGGCAAGGCGACCGAGCACGCGACGAAGATCGACAAGCCCCGGACCAACGTCATCAAGAGCGAGCCACAGGACGTCACCGGCTTCGGTGTCGTCGGCGTGACCTGGTCCGGTGAGATCGCCGACGACGTACGCCCCGAGATCCGCACCCTGAAGGACGACGTGTGGTCGTCGTGGAGCCCGATGGTGGTCGACTTCGAGGACCACGGTCCCGACGCTGGCACGGCCGAGGCGAAGGGTGTCCGCCCAGGCACCGACGAGTTCCTGGCCGGGCACGTCGACCAGGTGCAAGCCCGGATCATCATCCCTGACGCCGCCGAGGTCCCCGGCGACCTCGAGCTCGCGGTGATCGAGCCGGGCAAACCTTCGGACACGGTCGAGGAGCTCCCCGAGATCGAGACCGACGAGGACAAGCCCCGGGCGACCAGCGTCCACAAGGGCAGCAAGGACTCCGACCTCAACCTGGTCGCGTCCACCTACACCTCGAGCCCGACGATCTACAGCCGGGCTCAGTGGGGCGCCGACGAGACGCTCCGCGAGCAGACGGCCCCGAGCTACCGCGCGATCCACGGCGGTTTCGTCCACCACACCGCGGGCACCAACGCCTACACCGAGACCGACGTCCCCAGCATCATCCGGGGCATCTACGAGTTCCACGTGACCACCCGCGGCTACCGCGACGTCGGCTACAACTTCTTCGTCGACAAGTTCGGCCGCATCTGGGAGGGCCGCCACGGCGGCGTCGCGCTGCCGGTCGAGGGCGCCCACACCAGCGGCTACAACTACGACAGCTTCGGCGCTTCGGCGCTCGGCTGCTTCGACACGGTCGCGGCCGGCTGCCTCGACGACGCCGGCTCGACGCAGAACCAGCCCACGGACGCGATGATCCAGGCGTACGGCTCTCTCTACGCCTGGAAGCTCTCGCTCCACGGCGTCACCGCCAACGCCACCAACGTGTCGCTGACCAAGACCGACGGCACCAAGACGGTCTTCCCGCACGCGATCAACGGCCACCGCGACGCGGGCAACACCATCTGCCCGGGCGCGAACCTCCAAGCCAAGCTCCCCGCCATCCGTACGCTCGCCGCCAGCCTCCAGAAGAGCTGGAGCGGCCGCGACCTGGAGTCCCACATCGCCGGCACGAGCCACTCCGACTTCGTGGCACGACGGGCCTCCGACGGCCGGATCTTCACGCTGCGTACGGGCGGGTTCGCCGGGTTCAACTCGACCAGGACGTCCACGACGGTCGGCAGCACCGTGCGCGAGGCTGTCGTCACCCCAGACATCACCGGCGACGGCAAGGCCGACCTCATCCAGGTCCGCACCGATGGCTCGGCGGGCATCCGCAAGGGACGCGGCGACGGCACCTTCGCGGCGGTCTTCAAGAACCTCGGCAAGAGCACGTTCTACGGGGTCTCCAAGATCACCGCGACCGGCAACATCGGCGGTACGTCCGCCAACGACCTGGTCGGCAAGAACGCGAAGGGCTTCCTGGTCCGATACACCGGCAACGGCGCCGGCGGGTTCAGCCGGGCGGGCACGACGCGCTCGCTGAGCGGCTTCGACAAGCTCGCCGCGACCGGCGATGTCAACAAGGACGGCAAGCGCGACCTGATCGGCCGAAAGTCCGGGGCGCTCTACTACTTCAAGGGATCCGGCAGCGGTGCGTTCGGCTCGCCGGTCAAGTTCGCCACCCAGAGCCCGTCCTGGTCCTCGCTGGCCCAGATCAGCGGCTACGGCGACTTCACCGGCGACGGCCGCGGCGACCTGATCGGCCGAGACTCGTCCAACCGCGGCTGGATCTATCCGGCCTCCGGCTCGGGCTTCGGCAAGCCGTTGGGGCCGTACGCGGACATCAACCGCACCCTCGTCGGCGCGGTCAACCTCGTCGGCAACAGCCTCCCGGACCTGGTGATGAAGTCCGGCTCGACGCTCTACGTCAAGCCGAACAGCGGTCTGGTCAGCCTGGCCGCGCCGGTCGACAGCGGCATCACCCTGACGAGCGCCACCGCACTGATGAACGCCGGCGACTGGAACCGCGACGGCAAGGGCGACTTCCTGGCGAAGATGTCCGACGGTTCCGTACGCATCTACCGGGGCTACGGCACCGGCAAGTTCGCCAGCCCCGTCACGATCGCGACCGGCCTCGGCACGGTCAGCGTCATCGACGCGGTCGGCGACGTCACCGGCGACGGCTACCCGGACCTGATGGGCCGCACCTCCGACGGCACGATCAAGCTGTGGCCGGGCAAGGGCTCGACCAAGGTCGGCGCCTCGATCACCATGAAGTCCTCGGCCTCGGGCACCCGCCTGGTCGGCGTCGGGCGCTGGAACAGCGGCAACACCCCCGACGTACTCTTCGTCAACGGCACCAGCACCGTCGTCCACGAGAGCAACGGGCCCGGCGGCCTGGTCTCCACGCAGACCCTGTCGATCAACCTGTCCGGCTATGACGCGGTGCTCGGCGTACGCGATCTGCGGGCCGGCTCCGGTGGCGACCTGATCGTGCGGTCGGGCAGCTACATCTATGCGCTGGAGCGCAACAGCACCGGCACCGGCGTGACCCGCACGTATCTGGGTGCACTGTCGGGCTACAACCTGCTGGGCTGACTCACGCCGAGAGTCGGCGCTCCTGGTTCACCCGGAGCGCCTTCTCGGCGAGGTCGGAGCCGGCGGAGGCATACAGGTTCAGGACGGCGTGGGCGCCGCGCTTCTTGAGCTCGTCGCGCTCCTCGGGGCGCAGGGCGATGGCGGCGACGGTGCCGGTGAACCCGAGCTTCTGGAGCAGGTCCATGGCGAGCAGGTTGTCGCCGTGGAAGGGCATGGTGAGGACGACCAGCTCCATGCCGGCGCCCTTCTTGACCCGCTCCCAGAAGTCCTGGTCGGTGGCGTCGGCCTCGACCACGTCGAAGCCCTCCTCCTTGAGCGAGTCGGCCCGCAGCGAGTCGTGCTCGACCGCCAGGACGTGGTAACCCTGGGCGTCGCGCAGTTCCTCGTAGGTCGTACGCCCCACCCGGCCCATCCCGACCACCAGCGCCTTGGCGTCACCGAGGTTGATCGGCCGGTCCGCCTCCTGGAGCCGCTCGGGCCTCCGCTCCGGCAACACTCGGTTGAGCAGGTTGATGAGCTTCGCGGCGTACGCGTTGAAGACGGCGGCCACCAGGAACGAGAGTGAGGTCGCGACCGCGAGCACGGTCTGCCACTGGGCCGACGCCAGCCCGCTCGCCGAGGCGATGACGATCACGATCAGCCCGAACTCGGAGTAGTTGGTCAGCGTGAACGAGGCCAGCGTCGCGGTGCGGTAGCGCAGCCCCATGATCGCGAAGATCACGACGTACGCAACAGCCTGGAGCGGCAGCAGGAGCTGCAGCACGGTGGCCAGCGCCAGGTCCTCGAGCGAGGGCACCCCGGTCAGCCCGATGCTCAGGAAGAACGCGATGAGCAGGAGCTCCTTGGTGCTGAACAGCAGCTTGGCCAGCGCCGGGGCCTTGGCATGCGACCCGAGGAGTACGCCGACCACCAGCGCTCCGAGGTCGCCCTTGAGCCCCACCGCCTCGAAGAGCCAGTAGCCCGGCACGAGCGCGATCGCCAGGCCGAAGAGCGCGGTCAGCTCGGCGGAGGTGATCCGGTCCCAGATCCGGTGGGCGAGCCAGGCACCCGGGAGGAGCAGCACCAGCGCGAACACCCAAGGGGAGGGCCAGTGGCCCTTGGAGATGGTCAGGAACACCACCGCGACGATGTCCTGCATGACCAGCACACCGATCGCGATCCGGCCGTAGAGGGTGTTGTTGTCGTGGCGCTCCTCGAGCACCTTGATCGCGAAGACGGTGGAGGAGAAGGAGAGCACGAACGCGATCAGCGCCATCTCGCCCAGGTCGGCATCGGCGAGGAGCGCGAACCCGAGCGGCGCGATGCCGGCCAGCATCCCGACCCCGACGATGACGCTGAAGCCCAGGTGGGCGAAGGTGCTCAGCCAGACGTCGGGCCGGAGCAGCGATCTCACGTCGAGCTTGAGGCCGATCCCGAACAGGAGCAGCGTGACGCCGAGATCGGCCAGCGTGTGCAGCCCTGCCATCTCACCGACGCCGGCGGCGTGCAGCCCGAACCCGGCGGCCAGGAAGCCGACCAGGGGCGGGAGTTTGAAGAACATCGCGACCAGCCCCGCTCCGAGTGCGACGAGCAGGTAGAGCGCGGTCAGCGACATATGGACGTCCCCCAGGGTGAAGCTCGACGGTTCGGACACACGTACGATACCGCGTGATACCACTTCGGGTTACAGTGGGTCCATGGCTATGACTCTGCGACTCAGCGAGGCCGACGACCGGCTGCTGACCGACCGTGCCAGGACGGAGAACCGGTCCAAGCAGGAGATCGCCCGCGAGGCCATCCGCGCCTACCTCAACGACCACGAGCGCCGCATCGAGGATCTCGAGGACGATCTCGCCCTCGCGCGCTACTCCCTGCGCCGCGAGCTCGGCGAGGTCAGCTACACCCCGCATGCCGAGGCCCGCCGCGCCCTCGGCATCGACCGCCACGCCGGCGAGTGACCTACCAAGTCGTCTGGGCCGACGAGGCGTTGCAGTCGGCCGAGGCGTACGTCGACGACGACCCCATCGGCCTGATCCAGGTCTTCGACACCGTCGACACCCTGACCGAGACCCCGCGTGACGTCGGCGCCTACGCCTGGGGCAAGGACCGCTACCGCCTCCGCGTCGGCCGCTACCGAATCGTCTACGTGGTCGAGGAGCGCCGCATCACCGTCGCCGTCATCCACCTGGGTCGCCGCAGCGTCTAGCCGCCGAGTCCGCAGTTGTGGGCGTCGAAAGTTGAGTTTCGTCGCCCACAACTACATTCTCGGCACGCCATTTCTACCGATTCGGCGGGATCAGCTCAGGCGCTCGATCACCATGGCCATGCCCTGGCCGCCGGCGGCACACATGGTCTCGAGACCGTAGCGGCCGCCGGTCTCCTGCAGGCCGTGGAGAAGCGTGGTCGTGAGGCGGGCGCCGGTGGAGCCGAAGGGGTGGCCGAGGGCGATCGCGCCGCCGTTGACGTTGACCCGTTCGGGGTCGAGGCCGATCTGGGCGATGCTGGGGAGCACCTGGGCGGCGAAGGCCTCGTTCATCTCCACCAGGTCGATGTCGGCGGCGGAGAGCCCGGCGCGAGCAAGCGCCTGGCGGGAGGCCTCGACGGGCCCGAGGCCCATGATCTCGGGCGAGAGCCCGGAGACTCCGGTCGACACGATCCGGGCCAGCGGCCTGATCCCGAGAGCCTCGGCGCGTACGTCGCTCATGATCACCAGCGCGGCCGCGCCGTCGTTCAGCGGGCAGCAGTTGCCGGCGGTGATGGTGCCGTTCTCGCGGAAGACCGGCTTGAGGCCGGCGACCTTCTCGAGGGTGACCCCGGCTCGCGGCCCGTCGTCGGTGGAGACGACCTCGCCGGACGGCAGCGTCACCGGCGTGATGTCCCGCTCCCAGAAGCCGCGGGCGGCGGCGGCCTCGGCGCGGTTCTGGGAACGTACGCCCCACTCGTCCTGCGCCGCGCGCGTGATGCCGTACATCTCGGCGACGTTCTCTGCGGTCTCGCCCATCGCGAGGTGGTAGTCGGGCAGATCGCCGGACTCGCGAGGGTCGGTCCAGGCCTCGCCCGCGGCCACCCGTGCGGCACCGCGCTCGCCTGCCTTGAGGAACTCCTCGGCCTTGGTGTCCGGCATCCCGTCGGCCTTGCCGCGCTCGTAGCGGGACACACACTCCACCCCGGCGGAGACGAACGCATCCCCCTCGCCCGCGCGGATCGCGTGGAAGGCCATCCGGGTGGTCTGCAGCGACGATGCGCAGTAGCGGTGGACCGTGGTGCCGGGCACGGCGTCCAGTCCCAGACGTACGCCGACGACCCGTCCGATGTTGTAGCCCTGCTCCCCCGCGGGCTGGGCACAGCCCATCATCAGGTCGTCGATCTGCGCCGGGTCCAGCTCCGGAACCGACGAGAGGGCGCTGCGTACGATCTGCTCGGCCAGCACGTCGGGACGCAGGTCCTTCAGCGATCCCTTGAAGGCGCGGCCGATGGGTGAGCGGGCTGCCGAGACGATGACTGCTTCGGGCACGGTTTCTCCTCAGGAGTTGGGGGTGTGCTGGAGGAAGGCGGGCCACTCGCCGCCGCCGTCGACGGCGAGGACGGCGCCGGTGATGTGCGCGGCGAGCGGGGAGGCGAGCATGAGGCAGGCGTCGCCGACCTCCTCGGGGGTCGCGAAGACGCCGCGGGGGATGGTCGCGGCCACCGCGGCGCGCTGCTCCGGGCTGCCGTAGTGGTCCTCGGACCCAGGCGTGGCGACGAGCCCGCAGGAGATGGCATTGACGCGTACGTCCGGGGCCCACTCGACCGCGATCGACCCGGTCAAGCTCTCGACGGCCGCCTTCGCGGCCCCGTAGACCGCGGTCCCGGGACTGGGCCGCCGTGCCGAGATCGAGCTGATGTTGACGATGGATCCGCGAGAGGCCTTCAACGCCTCGTACGCCGCCTGGCTGACGTAGGCGGTGGCCAGGAAGTTGAGCGCCGAGATCTTCTCGTGGAACCGCGGCGACGCGGTCGCGAAGTCGGCGTAGGGCGCGCCACCAGCGTTGTTGACGACCACGTCGAGCCGTCCGAGCCGCGAGGTGATCGCGGCGATCCACGCCGCGACCTGGTCCGGATCTCGCACGTCCACCTGGGAGAACACCGGCTTGCGACCGTCCACGACGGGCAGCTCCTCAGGCGCTGACCGGCCGCCCTGATCGCCTCGGGCTCCGCTTCGGCCGCAGATCTCGACCTCCGCTCCCGCGGCCAGGAACCGCGCGACGATCCCGGCACCCACGCCGCGCGCGCCACCGGTCACCGCGACCACCTTGCCGCTGAAGTCGATCTCGACTGCCATGTGCGGTAGTCTAGAGCGCCTACCAAGCAAATGCTAGGTTGATGATCGCGGTGACCGGATCAGAGGGTCAGACGCAGCGCCTCACACGCAGTGCACGTCCACCCAGTAGGTGTGCTCCCCACTCATGTGCTTCTTGACCTGCACCGGGACGGTGACCGAGCCGTTCGCGTCGGGGACGAAGGTCTGCCCGGCGTAGTGCACGTCATCGATCTCGCAGCCGACCTGGTCGGTCACGGTGATCTTGTGCAGACCCGTCTCAGCGGCCTCGACGTGCGCCTCATGGAACGCGAGGACCGCCGGGTTGTACTCGGAGTACTTCACGTTGTGCGCACCCAGGGTGTCGGTCCACTCAGCGGCGAGACCATCGATGAACGGTCCACCGTGACGTGAGAACCGGGTGTCGATCTCGACGATCGCCCGGGCCTTGACCTTGAAGTTGTCGGTCTTGCTGTCGGCCGGGACGAAACCGTGCCGGTTGCCCGGAGCGGTGGAGTCGAGCGCGTCGTACGGCGTCAGCCAGACCTTGTACTCGCCACCGTTGTTCGGGGTGTCGAGGTAGGGGAACAGCTGCACGGTGATGCCGCCGTCCTCCGCGTCGGTGCCGGTCGCGTGAGCGCAGGCACCACTCGGGGCGACGCTGACGAAGCGGCCGCTGGCGTCGACCTCGACCAGGCGGCAGGAGACGGGATCGGTGGAGAGCAGCGTCTTGCCGGAGGGATCGGTCACCTGGAAGGCGTAGATCCCGGCAGGCAGGCCGGCAGCGTCATCAGGCGCGTTGATGCCAGGACCGCCGTTGAGATAGACGTCCTGCTTGGCGGCGTAGTGGTTCAGGTTGACGGGCACGCCGGTTACGTCGGTGGTGAAGATCGCGCCGGAGAGCTGCAGCAACGGTGCAGACGAGGCCGGCATCGACCAGAGCGCCGCCGCGGCGACCCCCGCCGCGACCGCACAGACGAGCTTTCGGATCATGGGTTTCCCCCTCGGATAGGTCGGACCTCGAGTCTTCGTCGCGCCTCGGTAAAGGCCTCTGTCCGATCCCCGGGTATCACCCGAACCAGGTAGGACCGGGACTGTGTGATGGGCCACCTCGGCACCGTTCCCGGGAATACCGGAGAGTCCCTCCGTCTTGCGTCAGGAGTGGATCGAGGCCACCGGCCTCGGCAGACCTGAGAGGACCTTCTTGTGACCACGACCGCCGTC
Source organism: Nocardioides sp. NBC_00850 (assembly GCF_045207335.1). Classification (NCBI taxonomy): domain Bacteria; kingdom Bacillati; phylum Actinomycetota; class Actinomycetes; order Propionibacteriales; family Nocardioidaceae; genus Nocardioides; species Nocardioides sp. NBC_00850. Next base: position 1,070,863 of record NZ_CP108845.1, on the reverse strand, counting down.
GACACCTTCACGGGCGTGATTCGCTCGCGCCGCTCCGCGCGAGCCTTCCTGCCCGAGCCGATCCCCGCCGACGACATCCGCGGTGTGCTCGAGGACGCCCAGCGCGCCCCGTCGCACAGCAACACCCAGCCGTGGGAGGTCCACGTCTTCTCCGGTGAGGCCCGCGAGCGCCTCAGCGAGGCGATGCTCAAGGCGTTCGAGGCCGGCCAGATGAGCCCCGACTTCACCACGACGTACGGTGACGACGACAGCGTCCACGTCCAGCGGTCGCAGCAGACCGGGGCCGTCCTCTACGGCGCCCTGGGCATCGCCCGCAAGGATGCCAACGGCCGCACCAAGGCCGTCGCCGAGAACCTCCGCTTCTACGGTGCGCCCCACGTGGCCCTGCTCTTCGTGCCGGAGCTCGGCGATGTCGTACGCGCTGCCAACGACGTCGGCATGTACGCCCAGAACTTCCTGCTCTCCCTCACCGCCCGCGGCTACCACGGCGTACCCCAGGGCATGCACGGCCTCTTCGCCGACACCGTCCGCGATCACCTCGGCCTGCCCGCCGACCGCAAGCTGCTCTACGGCATCTCGTTCGGCACCGCCGACCCCGACGCCGCCGTGAACCGCCTCGACGTCGGCCGCGCCCCGCTCGACGAGCACATCGTGCTGCACGACACCGCGCTCTGAGCCGCGGCGACGAGCTGTAACACGTCGTTCGTAGGACTTCTCGCCCTATTGCGGCGACCGGATAGTCCTACGAACGACGTGTTACTTGGGCGGCACGCCAGCCGGCAGCAGCCGCTCCGCGGATCTCCGCGACAGACGTACGCTGCGCCCGGCCCGCCGCGAAGAGGCTGACCGCCACTGCGAGCAGGAGCCAGAGGACCAAGCCGCCGACCGGCGCACCGACCGCGGCACCGCTCTGCGCGACGGCGACCCCGCGGAGCGCCTCGGCGGCGAGCGGGACCGGCAGGATGCCCGCGAGCGCACCGAACGGCGCGGAGGCCGTGGCGACCGGCAGCAGCCCGCCGAGGGAGACCAGCTGCAGGGCGAGGAAGGCCAGCGAGATCAGCCAGCCACGGCGCTGGCCGGCGAGCGCGACGACGGCCTGGTGAACGGCGACGAACACCGACGCGGCGAGCACCGCGATCCCGACCGTGGCGATCGGCTGCGCGAGATCGGCGCCGAGAAGCGCAGCGGCGACCACGAGGAGCACCGCCTGCGCCAACCCGACGAGGGCCGCCGGCCACAGACCGGCGAAGGTGAGCCGCCGCGCCGTGAGCGCCTCCCGAAGCCTCCCGGCGGGGAAGGCCGGGCGGAGCAGGTAGATCGCGAGCGCACCGAGCCACAGGGCCAGCGCGATCGCCGCCGGCGCCAGCCGGGTCGCCCCCGAGGTGGACGAGCCAGAAGCGACCGAGACCTGCACCGGGTCGGCGACGACCTCGGCCTGCTTTTCACCAGGAACCGCGATCTGCGAGGCACCGTCATCGAGACCCGAGGCCAGCGAGTCGGCGCCCTCGGTCAGCGAGGACGTACCGGAGGAGAGGTCGTCGGCCCCAGAGGCCAGAGAAGCCGACCCGCTCTCGAGCTGCTTGGTCCCGGAGGCGAGCTGATCGGCCCCGGAGGCCAGCTCGGTGGCGCCGTCGTTGGTCTTCCCGAGGCCGGACTCGAGCTCACGCGCGCCCTTGGCGAGGCGGGCGTTGGCGTCGGCGACCTGCGACGCCCCGGACGCGACCTTCCCGGCACCGTCCGCCGCCGACGAGATCCCTCCGCTCAGCTCGGGAGCCGCCTGCGACAGAGCCGAGGCTCCCGAGGCGACCTGCGCCGCCCCTGCTGCGAGCTGGTCGGCCTGCCCGCCGCCGGAGCCGACCGCCGAGGCGGTGGCTCCGCACAGCTGCGGCTTGGAGGCTGCGAGCAACGGGTCGCTCGCGCACGCCTGCGCCCAGCCCTTGGCGAGCTGGGTGTAGCCGGCCACTCCCTCCGACACCTGCGAGGCGCCGGTCGCGAGCGACGAGGCCTGCGACGGGAGCCCCGCGGTCGACCTCTCGAGCTGGTTCAGCCCGCCGCTGAGCTCGTCGGCTCCGGCGGCCAGCGAGGACGCGCCCTTGGACGCCTTGCCCGCTCCCCCTGCCAGCGATCCCGCACCCGACTCCAGCCGCGCGGTTCCGCCGGCGAGCTGGTCGAGCCCGCCCGCGACCTGCGAGGCACCGTCGGCCGCGCCGGACGCGCCGGAGCTCAGCGACCGAGCGCCGTCGGCCACCTTCCCGGCACCCGTGTCGGCGGCAGCGGTGCCGTCGGCGAGCTGGTCGGCACCGTCGGCGGCCGAGTCCAGGCTGGTCTTGAGCTTCCCGGTCTGGTCCCGGACCCCGTCCAGGTAGGTCGTCGTGACCGTACGTCCCAGGGTCGACGCCGACTGCCGCGCGACCTGCCGGGCGATCTCGGCGGTCACCTCGCTGGAGGCGTCGGACGCCTCCACGCTGACCCGGCCGGCGCTCGGGTCGCTCCCCTGCACCCCCGACAGCGTCTTGGACAGGTCCTTGGGGATAGTGATCACCGCCGCGTACGTCCCGTCCGCGTAGCCCTCCCGTGCGTCCGCTGCATCGGTGAGCTCCCAGCCGAGCGTGGGGCTCGCGGACGAGCCCGAGGAGGAGACGAGGTCCGCGGCAAGCGCCCGGCCGGCGTAGACCGTCTGCTTGTCCTTCCCGCTCCCCGTCGTCACAGGCTCGTCGAGGTTGACCACCGCGGCGGGCACCTTGTCGAGGTTCTCGGTACGGTCGCTGAGCGCGACGATCGCGAGCGCCGCCACGACGACCGGCAGCAGGATCGCGGCCGCCACCAAGCGACGGCCCGACCACCATGATTTCGTACGTTTCATCGGACTGTCTCCAGGTCGGCGACCGAAGCCGCAGGGTCGGTGAGCTCAAGATCGGGTGAGGTGCGTGCGGGCGCGGCATGCGCGAGCGCGTCCGCGACCTGCGGCACCGCAGGCAACGACGGCATCCCGAGCAGGACCGTCGTGCCCCGCGAGGTCAGCGCGGACAGTGCCGCAAGCTGCCCGCTGTCGAGCGAGGTCGGGCTGTCGATGGCGACCAGGGCCGGCATGCGCCGGGCGCCCACGAGCCGGAGCGCCTCCGCGACGTCGTGGACGAGAGCGGCCCGGGCACGCACGGCGCCCGCTTCCTCCGGCAGCAGCCGGTCGAGCACCACCAACTGCCCGGCGAAGCCCAGCCGCCCGGTGAGCGCCGCGAGCGCAGCAGATCGCGCGACCGGGTCGGCCCCGTGGACGATCCCGAACCCTCCCGGCCGCAGGTGAAGATCGAGCGGCGCGAGCGCCCCCGAGACCTCGACCTGCCGCGCGCGAACCGCGACTTCGCCGTTCGAGGCGACGTAGTCGGCGTGCTCGAGGTGGTGGATGAGCGCCTCACCCTCGATGTCGAGGACCGGCATCCGCCGGTCCAGCCAGGCCGGCAGCCACCAGGCACCCCGCCCGAGCAGGGCGAGCACCGCCGGCACCAGCGTCATCCGCACCAGGAACGCGTCCACGAGCACACCGACGGTGAGGCCGAGCGCCATCGGCTTCACGATCGGGTCGCCGTTGGGCACGAAGGCCGCGAAGACGGCGATCATGATGATCGCCGCGGCGGTGACGACGCGGGCGCTGGCGGCGAACCCGGTGTCCACGGAGCGCCGCGCGTCGCCGGTGTGGACGAAGTCCTCCCGCATCCGGGAGACCAGGAACACCTCGTAGTCCATCGCGAGCCCGAAGAGCACGCCCATCAGGATGATCGGGAAGAACGCGATCACCGGGCCGACCTTGGCGACGTTGAACAGGTCGGCGCCCCAGCCCCACTCGAAGACCGCGGCGACCACCCCGAACGAGGCCGCCACCGACAGCACGTAGCCCAGCGTCGCCTTCAACGGGACCGCGATCGAGCGGAACACGATCGTCAGCAGGATCAGCGAAAGCCCGACGACGACGGCCCCGAACGGCAGGATCGCACCGGACAGGCGGGCGCTCACATCGATGGCGACCGCGGTCTGACCGGTGACCATGACGTCCTCGATCCCGAACCGCTTCTCCAGGTCGGCCGAGTCCGCGCGGATCTCCTTGACCAGGTCCGCGGTCGCGGCGTCACTCTTCTCGGTGGTTGGGTAGATCACCACGAGCCCGAGGTCGGCGGTCCGGTTCGGCGTGGCCAGTGCGACCTTCTGCACCCCGTCGTAGCCGCCGAGCGCCTTGCCGAGATCGTCCATCACCCCGATCGGGTCGGTGGTGTCGATGATGTCCGCGGTCACGAACAGCGGCGCGTTGTAGCCCGGCCCGAAGTCCCGGCTGATCAGGTCGTACGTCTCCCGCGGAGCACTCCCAGGCTCGGCGCTGCCGTTGTCGTTGAGCCCCAGCGCGAGGTCGCGCGCGGGGATCGCCAGGACGGCGATCACCAGCAGCGAGACCACGACGGTGAGGACCGGCACCCTGGTCACCAGACGAACCCAGCGTGCCCCGAGAGTGATGGCGTGAGGCCGCCCCTCCGCGACAGCCTCACGCCGGTGGGCCCGAGACCCGGGCTTGGGCCGGAGCCGCTCACCCGCGATCGCGAGGAGCGCCGGCACGGCGGTGAGCGCGACGAGCACGGCGACCAGGACGGCGGAGGCCGCTGCGTACCCCATCACCGCCAGGAACGGGATGCCCGCGACCACGAGGCCGCACAGCGCGATGATGACCGTGACACCCGCGAAGATGACCGCGCTGCCGGCGGTCGCGACCGCCCGGGCGATCGACTCCTCCACCCCGAGACCGGTGGCGAGCTGGCTGCGGTGCCGGGCGATCACGAAGAGCGCATAGTCGATCCCGACCGCGAGCCCGATCATCAACGCGAGGGTCGGGGTGGTGGCCGAGATCGTGGTGACCGCGGCGACCGAGAAGATCCCCGCCATCGCGATCGCCACCCCGAGCAGCGCGGTCAGGATCGGCAGGCCGGCGGCCAGCAGCGACCCGAACGTGATCGCCAGGACGAGCAGGGCGATGAGGATCCCGATCCCCTCGGTCGCGCTGACGTGCACCCCGGTGACGGAGTACGCATCCCCGCCGACGTGGAGCTCCAGCGAAGACCCCTCGGGCAGTTCCCCAGCTTCTTCCAGATCCGAGGTCACACCCTCGGGGAGCTCGTCGAGACCGAGATCGAACTGCACCGTCGCCAGCGCGTCCCGGCCGTTGTCGCTGACGGTCCTGCTCTCCGAGGCCAGCGGGTCGGTGACCGTCGCGACGTGGTCCACCTTCTCGACCCGCGCGAGCACCTTCTCGATCTCTTGGCGGTGGTCGTCGATCTTCTCCCCCTCGGGAGCGACGAAGACCAGCTGGGCGGAGGTCCCCGAGACCTCGGGGAAGCGCTGGGTGAGCGCGTCCAGGCCCTGCTGGGACTCGGTGCCGGGGATCGTGAAGTCGTTCTGAAGCTTGCCGCCGAGCGAGACGGTCAGCGCACCCAGGAGCACCGCGAGCAGGAGCCAGAGCGCCAGCACGGTCTTGGCGTGGCGCGCGACCTGTCGGCCGAGTCGGTAGAGGTAGGAGGACACGTTCAATACATTAACGCATTCAATACGAAAGTGAATCGTTGGCATATGTGAGGATTACTACATGACCGAGGTGAAGGCCCCCAGGCGACGTACGAACACCCGCGCCCGGCTGCTGTCCGCGGCCGTCGACGTCTTCGTCGAGCGCGGGGCGCGCCGGGTCACCGTCGATGACCTGGTCAGCGCGGCCGGCTACACGCGCGGCGCGTTCTACTCCAACTTCGGCAGCGTCGAGGAGGTGCTGCTCGAGGCGTTCAAGGAGGAGTCGGAGAGGCTGATCGAGGCCGTACGCACCGCCGTCGGCGAGCACAGCGACGCCGACTCGAGCGGATCACTGATCGGCGCGGCCTTCGACGCGATCCGCCCGCTGCAGGACCGCTGGTTCGTCCTGCAGAGCGAGGTGGTGCTGCAGAGCCTGCGCGACGCCGACGCGAGAGAGATCAGCTCGGCGACGTTCACGGCGCTCAGCGAGCAGCTCGTCGAGGTCGTCGCGCTCGCTCTGGACCGCCTCGACCGCACCTCCACGATGTCGACCGACCTCCTCGCCCAGACGATGATGGGCGTGTTCCTCCACAGCGTCACGATGCGTACGATCCGCCCCGACGACCCCCGTGCCGACCGGCTTCTCGAAGACGCGCTCCCCCAGATCATCGATGGGCTGTCGATCCCGAAGACCTCCGCCTAGGCTGAGGCCGATCCCAAGTCTCGGGTCGGCTCTCAGGGGGTTTGTCACTATGGGCGCACCAACATGGGTGTGGCTGGTCACCGTCGTCGCGATCGTCGGCCTGCTCGGCTTCGACTACATCTTCCACGTACGCAAGGCCCACACCCCGACGCTGAAGGAGTCGGCCACGTGGTCGGCGATCTACGTCGCGATCGCGCTGCTGTTCGGCGTCGGCGTGCTGATCTTCGGCGGCGGCACGATGGGCGGGGAGTACTTCGCCGGCTACATCACCGAGAAGGCGCTCTCGGTGGACAACCTGTTCGTCTTCCTGATCATCATGACGAGCTTCCGGGTGCCCCGCGAGGACCAGCAGAAGGTGCTCCTCTTCGGGATCACGTTCTCACTGATCGCCCGCACCGGATTCATCTTCGTGGGCGCCGCGCTGATCAACACCTTCGCCTGGGTGTTCTACCTGTTCGGCCTGATCCTGCTGATGACGGCGGGCAACATGCTGAAGCCCGACAAGGACTCCCACGGGGAGAACTTCGTCGTCCGCCTGGCCCGGCGGCTGTTCCACGTCAGTGAGCACTACGACGGCGACAAGCTCTTCACGGTGGAGGACGGCAAGCGCATCCTGACGCCGATGCTGCTGGTGATGGTGGCCATCGGCGGCACCGACATCCTCTTCGCCCTCGACTCGATCCCGGCGATCTTCGGCCTCACCCAGAACGTCTACCTCGTCTTCACCGCGACCGCGTTCTCGCTGCTGGGCCTGCGCCAGCTCTACTTCCTGCTCGACGGCCTGCTCGACCGGCTCATCTTCCTGTCCTACGGGCTGGCCGCGATCCTCGCCTTCATCGGCGTGAAGCTGATCCTGCACGCGCTCCACGAGAACAACATCCCGTTCATCAACGACGGCGATCCCGTGCACGTGGTCGAGATCAGCACCGGCCTCTCCCTGAGCGTCATTCTCGGCGTACTCGTCGTCACCATCGTCGCCTCGCTCTTCAGCAAGCGCGGCCGTGCGAAGAACGCCATCGGCAACGCCCGCCGGCACGCCGCCGCGTACCTCGACTCCGAATACACCGCCGACCCGGCCGAGCGCGAGCGCATCCACAACGCCCTTCTCGCCGAGCGCGACATCGTCGTCTCTCTCGGCCCGAAGTATCTGCAGATCGCCCGAGAGGAGACCCCTCTCATGGAGCTCCTCGAACGCGCCCTCGCCAGCCACACAGCCGCCGTCGAGCGCGGCGAGGCCACCCCCGCGGGCCCGCCCAAGATCCTCCGCGAGGAGTAGGGCGACCTACGCCGGGCTAGCAGCAGACGACCTGCTGCACCTTGAACAGAGTGTCTTCCTGGCGCTGCATGTTGACGTAGCCCTGGTCCACCCAGACCACTCGGAAGAGCCCGTCCCCGAGGTCCTCGACCCGTCGCTCGCCGTCGGCGTCGAGGTCGTCGAGGATGTGGTAGTAGAAGCCGTCGCCGCCGGTGGCGTCATCGGTGCAGTCCCAGGCGGCCGGATCGCCGAGGTCGGGGATGTAGAGACCGGCGGCCTCGCAATCACCTGCCTGGAGCGCGTCGACGAACCGAACGGCTGCGGTCTCCGCGCCGCTGACCGGCTGCCCCGCGGCGGTCTCCGTACCGCTGGCCGGCTCCTCGGCCGGACCGCGCGCCACGAACCAGGTCGCGGCGCCGCCCAGCACAAGGGCGACGACGACGACGGCCGTGACGAGGACGGCGTTGCGCCGGCCGCGCGCGGGCGGCTGCGGCTGCGGCGACGGCGTTGAGGACGGCGAACGGAGCACGGTCTGCGCGTCCGAAGGGGGAGGTACGGCGACCGCCCGCCCCTCGGCCGCGGCGGTGAGTGCTGCGGCGAAGCTCCCCGCGTCCGGCCAGCGGTCCTCGGCCCTCGGCTCCAGAGCCCTCATGATCACCGCGGACACCGTTGCCGGCACGGGCGCGACCGTGCCGAGCTCGGGAACTCGGGACACGACCGTCAGCGCAGGCGCGGGCGAGCGCCCCGCGAACATCGCCCACGCGACCGCGCCCAGGCTGCGTACGTCGGCACGGTGGTCGATCGGCAGTGACTCGTCGAACTGCTCGGGCGCCATGTAGGCGGGCGTCCCGATCTGCCGGGTCACCTCCGTGTGCTGGTCGAGCGCACGCGCCACGCCGAGGTCGGCGACCATCGCCCGCAGCCTGCCGTCGGACCCACCGGCGAGCAGGATGTTGGCCGGCTTCACGTCGCGGTGAATGACCGAGCGCACGTGCAGTGCGTCGAGGCCGGACGCAGCCTGCGCGACCAGGTCGGCCACCAGCTGTGGCGGCATCCCCTGAGGGTGCTGGGTGATCAGCTCCGCGACGCTGCCCGCGTCGGCGTACGCCATCACGAAGTAGGGCGCACCCGTCGGGGTCTCGCCGATGTCGTGGACCGAGACGACGTGGGGCGAGTCCACCGACCGGAGGAAGCGCGCCTCCTGCAGGAAGCGCTCCCGGATGTCGGCCGCCTGGGTCCATTGGGCGCTGAGCACTTTCACGGCAACAAGCGAGTCGAGGTCCGGGTCGTGGTAGAGCCACACCTCGGCGAATCCGCCGGAGCCGAGCGGCTTGACCTGGCGCAGGCGCCCGAGGTTCTGGGGAAGGGTCACCGGGACATTATGAGGCCGGGCCTCAGCCGGCGCGCGCACCTTCAGCTTCCGTTCGCGGCCGAGCGGCGTTCCTGGTCCCGGAACTTCGCGGGCGATGAGCCGACCACGCGGCGGAAGGCGGTACTGAACGCACTCTCGGACTGGTAGCCGGTGGCTCGTGCGAGCTCAGAGATCGACAGCGCGTCGCGAGCGAGAGCGTCGCGAGCGAGGCTCATGCGCCACTGAATGAGGTACTCCAGCGGCGGGACCCCGACGTGGCTCTTGAAGGCCTGGGCGAACGCGGAGCGCGACATGTGGCTGATCTCGGCGAGCTCGTTGAGGTTCCAGGGGTGGGCCACGTCCGAGTGCACAGCACGTAGCGCTGCGCCGATGCCGTCCTCGTTCAAGGCGCCGAGCCAGCCGGTGGGCCGGTCTGTCTGGCCGGCGTGAGCACGCAGCATGTGAACGAGCAGGATCTGTGCGAGGTGGTTCTGCACCAGCGGGCCGCCGGCGGCGGCGACCCCGACCTCGGTGGCCAGGAGATCGATCAGTTGCGCAAGCCGGCTGCCGTGAGGATCGGAAGCGCGGACGATCACGAGCGGCGGCAGTAGATCAGTCAGGAGTGCCGCGTTCTGGTCGTCGAACGCGATGTGCCCGACGCAGAGGTAGAGGTCGTCCTCGGACTCTGGACCGATCCGAACAAGCCCCTCCTCGGCGCTCGCCCACACCGCCTCCGCCGGGCGCGGGCTGGCGTCGGGCGTGCTGGCCAATACGTAGGGTGGCGGGTTGCCCAGCATGAAGGTGTCGCCTTCCCGCAGGAGCACCGGCTCATGCCCCTCGAGGATCAGCCAGCAGCTGCCGCGTACGAGACCACCGATCCGCACGTGCAGGAACGTGTCGAAGCTCAAAGCCCATTCACCCACGGCCCGAAGGCTGGGCCCGATCACCGTGTGTGGCTTGAGCAGGCCGATCGCGTCAGCCACTGGATCCTGGAAGCCGAGCACCACCGACACCTCCTGGACGATACGTAAAGAATGGTGGACTTCGCGTTATGGATCTTACTGCGATGGCGGCGCAGTATCGATGTCGCAGGTAAATCACCGGCACACGAAGGTCCGCGACGGCAAGAGAAATGATGGAGAAGACACACATGGGACATTTGGACGGCAAGACCGCGGTAGTCACCGGCGGAAGCAGCGGGATCGGCCTCGCCGCCGCCGTGCGGCTGGCGGACGAGGGCGCGTATGTGTTCGTCACCGGGCGGCGTGAGGCCGAACTGGAGGCCGCCGTCAAGACCATCGGATCGGACCGGGCTACGGGCGTGACGGGCGACATCTCCAAGTTGGCCGACCTGGACCGGCTCTACGACGCGGTCCGGGCCCGCGGCAACGGGTTGGACGTACTCGTCGCGAACGCGGCGGTCGGCACGTTCGTGACGTTGGAGCAGACCACCGAGGAGCACTTCGACCAGACCTTCGGGGTCAACACCCGAGGCACTTTGTTCACTGTGCAGAAGGCGCTCCCGCTGCTCAACGACGGCGCCTCGGTCATCCTGACCGGCTCCACGGCGGCCGATCGTGGCATGGAGGCGTTCGGCGCGTACGCGGCATCGAAGGCGGCGGTACGCTCCTTCGCGCGGACCTGGTCCACCGAGCTCAAGAGCCGCGGCATCCGGGTCAACGTGGTCTCGCCGGCATGGATCGAGACTCCCGGGGGCACCGCGGCTTTCGGCGACGAGGAGACCGCCCGGGCCATGAAGGCACATGTCGCAGCGACCGTGGCCAAGGGCCGCATGGGTCAGCCCGAGGAGGCCGCCGCGGTCGTGGCGTTCCTGGCCTCGGAGCAGAGCAGCTACGTCGTCGGCTCGAACCTCTACGTCGACGGCGGAGAGAACCAGACCTGAGGCCAGACCCGGGAAGGTCACGAGCCGTTCCACCGATATGGCACTGCCGTCGTCGCCCAGTTGCCGTTCTCGAGGTCCTTCGCGCGGTCGATGATCACCTGCGGAGGAACTCCAGGAGGGCAGCGTTGACCTCGACCGCATGGGTCCACAGGAGGCCGTGGGGAGCACCCTCGACCTCGATGTAGTCGGCGTCAGGGACCGCCTCGTGGAAACGGCGTGCCGTGGCGTCGATGGGAAGGATGTTGTCCTTCGTTCCGTGCAGGATCAGCGTCGGCTTGCCGGCCGCGCGAACCGCGTCGACATCGCTGCGGAAGTCCTCGATCCAGGTCGGGACCACTGCGTACGCGGCCACCGGCGCACTGCCGATCGCGACGTTCCAGCTGCCGGTGACGGCCTCCTGGCTGATCCGAGAGCCGAGGTTCTCGTCCAGGTTGTAGAAGTCCTTGAAGAACTGGGTGTACCAGGCGTAGCGGTCGTCCTTGGCAGCCGCGGCGATGCCGTCGAACACGTCCTGCGGAACGCCCTCGGGATTGTCGTCGCGCTGAACGAGGAACGGCTCGAGGGACGCGAGGAACGCGAGCTTCGCGACGCGCTCATGCCCGTATCGGGCGACGTACCGCGCGAGTTCACCAGTGCCCATCGAGAAGCCCACGAGTACGACGTCGCTCAGGTCGAGGGTCTCGAGGACCGTGTTCAGGTCGGCGGCGAAGGTGTCATAGTCGTAGCCGCTGCCGACCTTGGACGACTGCCCGAAGCCGCGGCGATCGTAGGTGATCACCCGGTAGCCCGCCGCGAGCAGCTCGCGCGTCTGCTTCTCCCAGCTGTGACCGTTCAGCGGATACCCGTGGATGAGCACCACCGGCTGTCCGGCTCCCTGATCCTCGTAGTACAGCTCGACTGGCGTGCTGTTCTCCTGCCCAACAGTGATAAAAGCCATCATCTTTCCCTTCTGTCTGCGTGGGGGGGTATCGATATAGGGGGACATTCGAGGCGGGGTCAGAGCTGTTCGGGTGGTGCCATGCGGTAGACGAACTCGCCGAGGCCGGACTGCGAGATCGCGAAGATCGTGCCGGCGAGGCCCTCTTGAGTGGCGGCCATGCTCAGGTCGCCCAGGCGGACCGCCTCGAACCCGGCATCATGGCTGAGCTGGCTGACGACGCCGTGGGCTTCGTCGTCGCCGGACCACAGGTTGCTCGGTCGTACGCGAGCACCGGCGACCCGGCCGAAGAGCGAGGCGAAGTTGGTGCTGAACGCCTTGGCCGTGGTCCCGCCGGTCACCGACTTGACGTACTCGGCGTTGGAGGAGAACCCGGCCGGAGGCCGCGCGCCGCCATAGAGGTTGGTGGCGTCGAGAACGGTCTTGCCCTCGAGCCCGGTCACCGATGACAGGGCTGCCTCTACCGCGACTCCAGGGACGGCGAGCAGGACGGCTTCGGATCCGCTGGCGTCACCCCCGTCTCGCCCCAGCCTGCTCACTTGGTGGCCGGCGCGCTCCCAGAGATCGGCCAGTCCACCTCCGATGTTGCCGCGCCCGATCACTGTGATGTTCATGCCGACCACGACCCCTCAGCGTGCTCGACGACGCGAAGGGCGCCGGAGGGGCAGCGCCCGATCACCTCTCGCAGGGCCTGAGCGGTTCCCTCCGAACCGGCTTGCGTGGGGTCGATCCACGGCCGAGCGGAAGGATCGAAGACGGCGGGCATCCCACGTACGCACTCGGCGGCGTGCTGACAGACATCACCGTCGAAGGAGACGTCGACCACGGGCCCGGTGTAGGTCTTGCGCGCCATGGTCAGTCCTTCGCCGTCGACGGGGGCACACGCTTCACGAGTGCGACGTACTCGCGGTGGTTCCCGATCCAGCCCTTGATGAACGGGCACAGCGGCATCACCTTGCGCTCGCTGGTGTCGCGGACGTCGTCGAGCGCGAACCTGGCGATCGCGGAGCCGACGCCCTTCCCCTCGTAGGCCGGGTCGACCTCGGTGTGGGTGAACACGATCAGGTCGGTGGCGAGGATGTACTCCGCGAACCCCACCACGGTTCCGTCCACACGCGCTTCGTAGCGCAGACGCTCTGGGGCATGTGCGACCTCAATATCGATGTCTGTCATCTCTCGTCCTCGCTCGGGGTCCGCGTATTTGTTTGTGCGCACAAGTATCCTACCTCCGCAGGCAAGTTGCTCCTTCGACCGATAGGACCACGCATCATGCAGTTCGGGATCTTCAGCGTCGGGGACGTCACCCAGGACCCGACCACCGGCTACACCCAGAGCGAGGCGGAGCGCATCCGCAACATCGTCCGCATCGCGCAGCGAGCCGACGAGGTGGGTCTGGACGTCTTCGCCATCGGGGAGCACCACAACCCGCCGTTCATCCCTTCGTCGCCCACGACCCTGCTCGGTCACATCGCGGCGCTGACGGAGCGCATCATCCTCAGCACCTCGGTGACGCTGATGACGACCAACGACCCCGTCAAGGTCGCCGAGGACTACGCGATGCTCCAGCACGTCGCCGATGGCCGGCTCGACGTGATGCTCGGAAGGGGCAACACCGTCCCGGTCTACCCCTGGTTCGGGAAGGACATCCGCCAGGGCGTTGCCCTGGCGCTGGAGAACTACAACCTGCTCCACCGGCTGTGGCGGGAGGATGTCGTGGATTGGGAGGGCAAGTTCAGGACTCCGTTGCAGGGTTTCACCTCGACGCCGCGACCACTGGACGATGTCGCGCCGTTCGTCTGGCACGGCTCGATCCGAACTCCCGAGATCGCCGAGCAGGCGGCGTACTACGGCAACGGCTTCTTCGCCAATCACATCCTGGCCCCGAATCTCGCCTTCAAGCCGCTCGTCGACCTCTACCGCAAGCGGTTCGAGCACTACGGCCACGGCACCGCGGAGCAGGCGATCGTCGGCCTCGGCGGGCAGGCGTTCATCGCCCGCCGGTCGCAGGATGCGGTCGAACGATTCCGCCCTTACTTCGAAGCCTTCCCCGTCTTCCGCGGAGCGCGCCTGGAGGACTGGATGACAGGTACGCCGCTGACGGTCGGCAGTCCGCAGGAGGTCATCGACAAGACGCTGACGTTCCAGGAAGGCTTCGGTGACTATCAGCGCCAGCTCTTCTCGGTCGACAGCATGGGCCTGCCCGTCGAGGTCGCGCTGGAGCAGGTCGAGATCCTCGGAACCGTGGTCGTGCCAGTTCTGCGCAAGGAGATGGAGTCGCGCCGCGCGCCAGGCGTTCCCGAGGCACCGACCCATGCCTCGTTGGTCGCAGCCAAGTACGGCGACGGCGAGCCCCGCCAGCCGCGGCCGAACCCGAATCGTGGCGACAACCTGTCCGGCCCCTCCCCCTACCAGGACAGCGACCCGACCGTCGCCGCCCAGTTCCCGGCGGCGCTGTGATGAGCGACGTGACCATCGCCGTCCTCACCGCCGGCGTCAGCGACCCGTCCTCGTCCCGGCTCCTCGCCGACCGAGCCGCCCAACGCACCGCCGACGCCCTGGGTGCCTCCGCTCTGAGCGCGACGTTCCGCTCGATCGATCTGTCGACGATCGCGGTCGACATCGCCCAAGCGCTGGTCTCAGGCATGCCGAATCGAAAGGTCACCGCCGCCATCGACGCCCTCGCGGAGTCCGACGCGATCATCGCGAGCACCCCGGTCTACAAGGCCGGGATCAGCGGGCTGTTCAAGTCCTTCGCGGACCTTCTCGACAACGACCTGCTCATCGCCAAGCCCGTCATCTTGGCTGCCACAGGAGGCACGAGCCGGCACGCCATGGTCGTCGACGAGCAGCTCCGGCCGCTGTTCGCGTTCCTGCGTGCTATCCCGATGCCGACATCCCTGTACGCCGCCCCCGAGGACTGGAGCTCCCCAGACCTGGGCGACCGGATCGCCCGAGCGGCCGGCGAGCTGGCCATCTTCCTGCGCAACGGCACCGGGCCCCAGATCGCCGAACACAACTGGGGCCGCCACCGACATCAGTTCGGCGGCACCGCCGCGGGCGCGCCGCAATCGATCGACGATGTCGACTTCTCGACCGACCTGATGCGCCTCGCCGCCGGCGGCGAAACGGAGCAAGGAACGTGAAGGTGTTCATCCTCGGCATCAGCGGCGCGATCGGCGCTCTGCTGGCCGACAGGCTGTCCGCGGGCGGGGCTGAGGTCCACGGGCTGGTCAGAAAACCCGCACAGCAAGTCGACTTCGCTGCCCGTGGCGTCGAGACCACGCTCGGTGAGCTGAGCACGATGTCAGCCGCGGACCTGGCGCGCGCCGCAGCCGGATCTGATGCGATCGTCTACACCGCGGGCTCCAACGGCGGCGCTCGCGAAGTCACCAAGGCGATCGATGGCGACGGCGTCACCAAGGCTCTGGAGGCAGCACGCCTGGCGGGAGCCAACCGGTTCGTACTGGTCTCGGTTCTCCCCGAGTCGTGGCGCGAGCGGGACAACCCGGACGAGGTCGAGTACTACTTCGCCGTCAAGAAGCAGGCCGACATCGCCGTCACGCGCAGCGACCTCGACTGGGTGATCCTTCGCCCCTCGCTACTGGTCGATGACCCTGCCCTCGGCACGATCTCACTCGGCCCTGCCGAGGCCCACGGAGAGATCGCCCGCGCGGACGTCGCCGAGACCCTCACCGAACTACTCCTCGAGCCACGCATCCGACGACAGATCCTCGAGCTCAACACCGGCACCACCCCGATCCGTGAGGCCGTCCGGGCCAACGTCTACTGATCAGCGGCCGCGGCGGCGAACCGGCGGCCCTACCTCGGCCTGAGCGATCGCCGCGAGAGCATCAGCGAACGCAGCCAGATCGACGTTCTGGAGATGATCCATCACGTGGCGCCGGACACTGTCCAGGTGTACCGGCCAAGCCTTCTTCAGACACTTCAATCCGGCCGGGGTCAAGCGCGCCAGCTGACCGCGACCGTCCGTCGTCGAACGGACCCGCTCGACGAGTCCCGTCCGCTCCAACCGCTCCACGACACGGGTCAGCCCGCTGACCGAGATCGATACGTAGTTGGCGAGCTCGCTCATCCGCAGCGAGCGCTCGGGAGCCTCGGACAGGTTCATCAGCACGGTGTACTCCGTGAGACTCAGGCTCTCCGACTGCATGAGATCGGCCTCGAGCACCCGCGGAATCACGACGACTGCCCGCCCCAACGCACGCCAGGCAGTCTCCTCCTCGGGCGACAGCGGGGCCACCTTCCCAGCTGCTGCACGCCGACCATCCATACCAACGAGGCTAGCGGGTAGTTGCTTGACGTAATAACGATCCCTCGGCCGAAGTCACCCAGGGCTCATGCGACATGACGGCTCCGGAAGGAGGTCGGCGAGGTGCCGTGGAGACGCTTGAAGGCAGCACTGAGGGCGAACGGGTTGGCGTACCCGACGCGTGCGGCGATCGCCGACAGGGTCAGGTCCGTGCCGATCAGCAGGTCCGCGGCCAGAGCGAGCCGCCACCGGGTCAGGTACGCCAGTGGTGGCTCGCCGACCTGCTCGGTGAAGCGCCGGGCCAGTGCGGCTCGCGAGAGACCGACCTGCTCACCGAGGCCGGCTACCGTCCAGGGCAGCTGCGGGTGCTGTTCCATCGCCCGCAGCACCGCGGCCACCGCGTCGTCAGCAGGAAGGGCCGGGGAGGCCGCGAGCACCTCACGCACGGCTTTGACCACGAGTACGTCCAGCAATCGGTCGAGCAGAGCCGTCTGGCCGGCCTCCTCACGCACCAGCTCCGCGGACAGGAGGTCGACAACGGCGGTGTCGAAGCCGCGCAGCACCACGCTGGTCGGCAGCCGGGACAGCAGCAGTGAGCCCACCGAGGTCTCGCGCTCATAGGTCCCGATGAGCATCACGGTCGCCTCCGGCGAGCGACTGTTCCCCCAGGTGCGTACGCCCAACGCCAGCTCCTCGGCCAGCAGAGCCCCGCTCGGGTCGACACAGACCTGGCCGGGCAGGATCCGGATGTCGGCGGGGCGATCGGCCGAGTCGGCGATGACATAGGTCGCGGGCCCGCGGCACACGATCACGTCACCTGCCGCCACGTCCTGCGGTCCCTCGCAGCCGGTGAAGACCGCCTCGCCGCGTGCGATAGCAATAACCGTGAGCGGCACCTCGTCCTCGGCGGTGATCGACCACTCCCCGTCGAACACCGCCTTCAGCAGGAAGGCGGCCTGGGCGCGCGGACCGTCCATGAGCAGATCCAGTGACGACATGGTGAGACGATAACGCATGCTGCCTGGAGCCGAACGTATTCCATCGTCGCTTCACTCAGACCAGATTAGAGGCATGACAACTCTCATCACCGGCGCCACCGGCAAGACCGGCCAGCGCGTCGCCCGCCGCCTCCAGACCCTCGACCACGACGTACGTGCCGTCTCCCGCCACACGGCACCCCGGTTCGACTGGCACGACCAGACCACCTGGTCCGAGGCCGTCGACGGTTGCGTGTCGGCCTACCTGACCTTCCAGCCCGACCTCGGCCTGCCGGGTGCCGACGAGATCATCGGTGCGTTCGCCGCCCAGGCGGTCGCCGCGGGCTGCAGCCGGCTCGTACTGCTCTCCGGCCGCGGCGAGGAGGGTGCCCAGCGAGCCGAGCAGGCCATGATGGCCTCGGGCGCCGAGTGGACGATCCTGCGTTCGGCCTTCTTCATGCAGAACTTCACCGAAGGTGCGTTCGCGGACGAGCTCGCGGCCGGGTCGCTCACCATGGTCGAGCACTCCGTCGCCGAGCCGTTCGTCGACGCCGACGACATCGCCGCCGTCGCCGTCGCAGCCCTCCTCGACAAGGGCTACGTCGGCCGGATCCTGGAGCTCACCGGGCCTCAGCTGCTCACCTTCGAGGAGGTCGCGCAGGCCATCGGCGGGCCCGCCGTCACGTACCGCTCAATGCCCACCGAGGACTACGTCGCGGTCCTGACGGCGGCCGGGTTGCCGGCGGCCGACGCGGCCGGACTGGCGTACCTCTTCGAGGAGGTTCTCGACGGACGCAACGCGTACGTGACCGGCGACGTCGAGGCGGTCCTGAGCCGCGCTGCTCGAAGCATCGATGATCTCGACCGGGGTGAGCAGTCATGAGCGAGGTCGTACTCACCGGCGCGAGACTGCTCAACGGCGTCACCGCCGGCATCTACATCGCCTTCCTGGTCGCCTTCATGCCGGCGCTGCACGGCCAGCCGGACGATGTCTACGCGCGGGTCATGAACCGGCTCAACGTGGTCATCGTCAACCCGGTGTTCATGGCCTTCTTCCTGGGCGCCCCGCTCCTGGCCCTGATCCTTCTCGGATGGCACCGGAGCCCGCTCTCCATCACCGCCGCCTGCCTGGCCGTCGCCGCCGTCGTCATCACCTTCGCGGCGAACCTGCCACTGAACGACGCCCTGGCAAACGGCGGCGCCGTGTCCTCGTTCGAGAAGCCGTGGCTGATCTTCCACACCCTACGAACCCTCGCCGCAACCGGGGCCTTAGTCCTTCTCAGCCTGCCCGGGACGATCGCTGCTCGAGCGTAGGCGTCCCGAGAAACTGCCGAAGCGCAGAATGCGGACATGAAGAAGGCCCCTGCCCGGGCGGTATGCCTGGTCAGGGGCCAAACTCTCACTTGCACACGTTCTGCGCGCCTGTAGGGATTCGAACCCCAAACCTTCTGATCCGTAGTCAGATGCTCTATCCGTTGAGCTACAGGCGCAGTGTTACCGAAGCAACGTGTAGAAGATTAGCGGAAGATGGTCCGTGACCAGAAATCGCCACGTGTGAGAAGATCTGGCGCTAGCCACAGCATCGGGGAGGTGGAGCGTGAGCAAGCGTCAACCCACGCCGTCCGGCGAGGAGAAGAACTTGACCGACGAGGGACGCACGCCGAGGACGCGTGCACTGCTGGAGGCCAAGGGCATCGAGCTCTTCGAGCTGATCGCGGAGAAGGGGCCACTACCCTCGTCCGACGCGAGGATCGCAGACGGCGGTGAGTTCGCAGAGGCGCTGACGGCGCTGGTCGAGCTCGGGCTCGTACGACGGCCTGACGAGGACCCCACGACGTGGACCACTGTTGACCCAGCCACCGTCCAGGCGCAGGTCGTGACCCCCATGACCCAAGAAGGCATCCGCCTTCTGCAGGAGTCGGCGGAGTGGGCGAACGACTTCGCCGCGCTACGCAGCGCGTGGCGTCGGTCTGCGCCGTCTGACGAACTGGGCCCGTTCGCCTACATGCACGGGCCTGCGATCCAGCGCTACATCGATTCCTTGGTCTCGGAGTGTGAGTTCGAGGCGCTCACGGCGCAGCCGCAGGAAGGCCGGGACACCGGCACCATTCTCGCAAACGCCATCCAGAAGGACACCCAGCTCATCCAACGAGGGGTCAAGCTCCGCACGCTCTATCAGCACTCGGCCCGAAGAAACAGCGGAACTCGAGAGTACGTCGCCGCCGTCACGGCGGCAGGAGCAGAGGTGCGCACCCTGGACGAGTTCTTCAACCGCACGATGATCTTCGACAGGAACGTTGCGATCATCCCTGGCCCCGAGGGTCTCGGGGCCGCGGTAGCGATCCGCGAGCCCGCCATCGTCAACTACTTGGTCGACGTCTTCGAGCGGGCGTGGGAACGCGGGCGACCGTTCTCGTCGGCAGACTCGACAACCCTCAAGGACATCGCCGGCGAGCAGCGCACGATGACCCTGCGCATGCTCATCGAGGGCCACTCCGACCCGGCAGCGTCGAAGCGGCTGGGCGTCAGCCCGCGGACCTACGCGGGATACGTCGCCGATCTCAAGGAAGAGTACGACGCGGATACGCGATTCCAACTCGGCTACGAGATCGGACGAGCCGGCGCCGGGATCGAAGGAGGGGTTTCCGAGTGAGGTCGAGACCGATCCTCACTCGGAAACCAGCGCTTCTAGCCACTGCCAGAAGCGTCTTGTCTTAATGCGCTACCAGCCTCACGGCCAGGTAGTGTCGCTAGCAACCTTGATGGGCTTGATGGGCCACGTGGTGTCAGCCTGCGCAGATGCCGTGGCACCAAACATGCTGACCGCGATGACGGCCGCCGAGGCCAACGCAAGAGCGGCAACGCGTGCGAACTTCATGCTCGTTCCTTCCTGATCGCGAGGCCGATGCTGGTGCCGAGAGGCCTACGGGTTGATTATTGTGCAGGTCGAGACGTTTCGGGTAACCCAAGTTCCGGCGTACGGACTTTTGCAGTGCTTAAAATTGCAGGTCAGAATGCAGTTTGGCCCCCTCATGAAAGGGGGCCAAACACATTGAAACTGGCGGAGGCGGAGGGATTTGAACCCTCGATGGGGTTTAAGCCCCAAACTCGATTAGCAGTCGAGCGCCATAGACCGGACTAGGCGACGCCTCCATACCGCTCGAACAGGCTACAAGACCCGCACTCCTGGGACCAATCAGGGCGCGTCGGACGATCCCGCGGTGGTGTCGAGAGGCTTGATCGTGGCCTTCAGATAGACCTGGAGCTCGCGCACGAACTGCTCTCGGTCGATGCTGAGGATGGTCACCGGGATCGTGGTGGCGCCACCCTTCTTGAGCCGCAACTCCAGGCACGGCGTGCCGCCAGGCATGGTGGTGACCGCCTCCTGGATGTCGACCCAGCGAGCCTCGCGCACACCGGCGCCTCGCACGAACGCGACCCGGTAGCCCTGGGCGCTGGCGCGCAGGACGTACGCCTTGTTGCGAAGCCACCAGCCGAACCCGATCACCGCGGCGACGCCGACGACGAGCGGGATGAAGAGCCACGCGAAGTCGATCCGGGCCGCGATCACGACGGCCGTGCCGGCGAAGACCAGGAGCGCCAGGCCGACCATGGCGGCACCAACGAGGCGGGCCTGCACGGATGGAGCGAGACGGTAGTAGGTGAGCTCAGCAGATGACACGCTCTCCATTGTGGCCGACACGGGAGCCGAGAGCCGCATCGGCTTGCTCCTTTACGTGACCTAGGTCACAATCTGCTCATGACAGGTGTGCTTCCCAATATGTCGGATGCTCTTCGGGCCCTGGATACCGCAATCGCCGCTCCCCGTCCGGGGGCCAACGTCGGTCTCTGGCGCTGGTCGGTGCGCCAGCGCCTCGGAGGCGTACGCGAGGCGTTGCTGGTCCTCGACACCGGTCAGGAGTGGCATGCCCTCACCGATGTCAGCGCGCTCCGCGACCGCGGCACGCTGCTGAGCAGGCTCGCCGTCCTCGCCGACGACGTACTCGACCGCACCGACCTCGAGGATCTCCTCCTCGAACTGCGGCGGTTGATGATCGACGTGGATCGGCACCTGCAAGAGGTCTAGCTGTATTCGGCCAGGACGTTGGTAGCGGCGTGCCTGGTTGAACCAAGGAGAACCTCCGGTTGGGATGTGGCTTGTCTAAGGCCCACTTCCACCCGGAGGTTCTCGTGTTCCACGGTAGTGCCCGGCTGACCGTTCATGGTCGGCGACTCATCGTCCAGCGTCATCAGGCAGGCTGGAAACAGGCCCACATCGCTGCCGCGATGGGTGTCTCACGCAAGTGCGTGAAGACCTGGATCGACCGCTACGCCACCGAAGGCGATCGGGGCCTTCAAACCAGGTCCTCGCGTCCCCGTACCAGCCCGACTCGGACCAGCCACGAGGTCGAGCAGCAGGTGCTGGAGCTACGCCGTCGCCAGCGTCGCGGGCAGGACTGGATCGGACCTGAGCTCGGCATCCCACCCCGCACGGTGTCGCGGATCCTGCGCCGCAATCAGGTGCCCTACCTGGCCCAGTGCGACCCGATCACCGGCAAGGTCATCCGCGCCTCACAAGCAACCAGCAGGCGTTACGAACGTGACAAGCCGGGCGAGCTGGTCCACATGGACGTCAAGAAACTCGGCAAGATCCCCAACGGTGGCGGCTGGCGCGCCCACGGCCGCAGCGAAGAGGTCCGCGGCCGGGGCAACGGCTACGACTACATCCACTCACTAGTCGATGACCACTCCCGGCTGGCCTACTCCGAGATCCTTCCCGATGAGAAGGGCCCCACCTGCGCAGCGTTCCTGATCCGAGCAGCCGCCTACTTCGCCGAACACGGGATCGGCCGGATCGAACGGGTCATCACCGACAACCACCTCAGCTACCGACGATCCCGCGACGTCGCCGACGCCATCACGGCACTCGGCGCCAAACACAAGTTCATCCGCCCCCACTGCCCCTGGCAGAACGGCAAGGTCGAACGCCTCAACCGCACCCTGCAAACCGAGTGGGCCTACCGCCAGGCCTTCACCAGCAACGACGCCCGAGCCGCCGCCCTTGCACCCTGGATCCAGCACTACAACACTGAACGCCGCCACAGCGCACTCGGAGGAAAACCACCGATCAGCCGCCTGCTACCAACCTGATGGCCGGATACATCTAGCTCTGGCAGAGAGGGCGGGATTCGAACCCGCGGTAGGTCTCCCTACGACCGCTTTCAAGGCGGTTCCGATCGGCCACTCCGGCACCTCTCCATGCGCCCGTGGGCGCGTGGCCGAGTCTAGTGCGCCTGAGGCTCAGGCGCTCAACTCGACGAGAACGTCGCCCTCCTGGACGACGTCGCCGGAGGCGACCTTGACCGCCACCACGGTGCCCGGGGCCTCGGCGAGGACCGGGATCTCCATCTTCATCGACTCCAGGAGCATGACGGTGTCCCCGACGGCCACCTTGTCCCCGGGTTGCACTCCGACGCTCATGACGTTCGCGACCATCTCGGCTGCGATCGTGGTGGGGGTTCTGCGGCTCATACCCCAGAACCTATGGGTTACCGCGTGGTAGCCCTAGCTAGAGAACGCCTCAGAGCAGCGCGTGCGTGCGGCCCGGCTCGGGGCGGACGGCGCTGGCCTCGTCGGCCTCACGCGCCGCCCTGCGACCGCTGCCGGCGGCCGTCGAGCCGGTGAGCGCGAGGTCGATGCGGATGATGACGAACGCGATGACCAGACCGATGAGGATGCTGTAAACGACCGAGAGAGCAGCCTCGGCGAGCCCGACATCGGGGTTGAGGAACGTGCTGGCGACCGGCGCGGTGAGCGCGACACCGAAGAGGCAGACCCACCAGCCCTGGCGGCGCCGGGAGCGCATGTGGGTGCCCCAGACCAGCGCCGGAACCCCGAAGAGCGCCTGGATCGGGTGCGGGTAGCCACCGATGTGGATGCGGCACCAGCGCTGCATGTCGTCGACCGAGTCCATCAGACCGGTGCTGCCGTAGCGGCGCAGCATCTCGGCGTAGATCAGGGTGAGCGCGAGCATCAGGCCACCGATGCCGACGATGATCGCGCCGCGCCGGCCGAGACCGTGCAGACCGGCACCGAGGCGGTAGACCGCGAAGAAGGCGATGGCGAGCGAGCAGGCGAGCGTCGCGTACTCGAATCGGGAGACCATCACCACCGGCTCGAAGCCGAGCGCGGCGAAGCTGCCGAGCGCGGCGATGCCGACAGCGATGAACGTCTCCCGGATCGTCTTCGGGAAGCGACGTGATGGCACTGTGGCCATCACCGCGAGGACCGCCGCCACCGATGCGACGAGGACCGCCGCACCCGTACGCAGCGCCTCGTTGTCCACGAGCACCACGACGAGCCCGGCAACCCCTGCCAGGGAGCCGAAGATCAGCGGGCGGCCACCGGTGCGGTGAGCCAGCGCGAAGGTGTAGGCGGTGCCGACCACGACGGCGCCGAGGCCGCCGAAGATCTCCGGGCCAAGGTCGAAGGCACTGACCACGAGGCCGAGCACGCCGACGGCGAGCGCGACCAGCCAGATCGCCCGGACGGTGCCGGCGGTCAGGCTCTCGATGATGCCGAGGCCAGCGCGGGCGGCGCCGGCTCCGGGGACCCGCGGCTGCGCGAGGAACGAGGTCACCTTGGCTGCGGTCGTGGGCCGACCGGACGTCTCGGTGTCGTAGGGGCCGGCGGGAGCGTGGACCGGCTCGAGATGGCCGGACTGGTAGGGGTCGGGCTGATAGGCGGGCTGCTGGACGTGGGGCGGCGTCTGTGGCGCCTGCGGCGCCTGCGCCAGGCCGGTCGTGCCGAGGTAGGGAGCAGGCGTGGAGTAGGCCGGCGCCTGCCAGGCACTCGGCGGCGGCGCGGTCGGCCCGCTCAGAGCCGGCTCGGGCTCGGCCCGGTACTCCGGCGCCGGGTAGCCGCCGTAGGAGGGCTCCTCCGGTGCCGTCCGCGCGGCACGCTTGCCCGTGTAACCGTTCGGCTCGTCGAACTGCTCCGGCTCAGCGCGGCCGGCGATCCGGCGACCACCCCCCGTGGAGGGAGGCTCCTGAGCCGGCTGACGCTCGTCGTACCACGTCTCGTCGGTCCAGCCGTTCTCGCTCCAGCTCGGGCCGTTGCTCTGCCCGCCGAAGGTCTGACCGGTGTCCTGATAGCCGTTCCAGTCGTCCTCCGCCCACTGGTCGTACGCCAGCGCCTCGCTCGAGGTCGGCTCCACGTAGGCGGGTGTGGGCTCGCTGCGACCGGCTGCACGACGGCCACGCTTGCTCTTGTCTGCGCGACGGCGGGGGGCTCGGTCCATAACAGGCGAGGATACCGGGGAAGGGGTGAACCTAACGAGTCATCGATATCCGTTTACCGCTGTGACGGGGAGTTGTTGACCGAGGTCACATTCTGCGGTTGACCAGGGAGGGGTTGGTGCGACGCGCCTCCTCGAGCACGGCTCGATCGATCGTCGCGGAGACGATCTCGTCGCCGTCACCGGCCTCGGCCAGAACGTCCCCAAGAGGGTCGACGATCATCGAGTGACCGCAGTAACGAGGGGCCGACTGGGCGGCCGCCGCGATGAAGACGGTGTTCTCGATCGCGCGTGCTCGCACGAGGGTGCGCCAGTGGTCGACCTTGCGCGGACCGGCGACCCACGCGGCCGGCAGCACGATCAGCTCGGCTCCCTGGTCGACCAGACGCCGGGCGAGCTCTGGGAAGCGCAGGTCGTAGCAGGTCATCAGCCCCGTCGGCACCCCGTCGATGTCGACAACGACCGGCTCGATCGCGCCCGCGACCAGCGCATCCGACTCCTTGTAGCCGAAGGAGTCGTAGAGATGGATCTTCCGGTACGCCGTCTCCGCACCGCCCCGCACGAGCAAGGTGTTGAACGGCCGGCCGTCGGTATCGCCGCTGGTCTCGAGCATCCCGGCCACCACCGTGGCGCCGCTCTTCTCAGCCACCCGGGACAGCTCGGTCCCGAAGGGCCCGTCCTGGGCCTCGGCGTACGGGCTCAAGTCGGATCCCGGTTTGCCGAAGTCCCTGGCGAAGACCTCGGGGAAGACGACCAGGTCGCTGTCGCTCGGTGTCAGCTCGGCCAGAAGGGACCGGTTGGCGTCGGGTTCCAGGCCGGAGGCGTGCTGCACGAGACTGATCCGGAGGCTGTTCCACGTGGTCACGTCTCCAGACTAAGGTCTGCCGTGTGAGCGAGCGCCAGCGAGTGAGCCGTCGAAACTGCACGCGACCGCGTCCGTATTCTGGCGCTTGCGCTACGGAGGTGCTCGTGTGACTGCTTGGGACGAATGGGAGCCGTACGCGGCCGTGCTGCTCGCCGGAGGACGCAGCTCCCGCCTCGACGGGATCGACAAGTCCGGCATCGAGCTCGGCGGTCGCACGATGCTGGCCTGGGCGCTGGACGCCGTCGTCGACGCGATGGAGGTCGTCGTCGTGGGCGACCCGGTGCACACCGAACGCCCAGTGACCTTCGTCCGCGAGGACCCCCGCTTCGGCGGCCCGGTCGCCGCCCTGCTGACCGGCGTGGACGCGTTGCTGACCCCGCGGGCGTACGTCGGGGTGATCGCCGTCGACATGCCCTTCCTGCGGCCGCGGACGCTGTCACGGCTCAGGGAGGCGGCGTTCGGTCGCGACGGTGCCGTGCTCGTCGGGCCAGACGAGCGCCGGCAGCTGGCCCTGGTCCTCTCCACCGAACGGCTCGCCGAGGTCCGCCCGGACCACGAGGGGCAGCACGGGATGCCGTTGCGCAAGCTGTTGGCCGACCTCGATCTCGTCGAGGTCCCCTCGGAGGGCGACGAGCACCGCGACATCGACACCTGGACCGACCTGAAGTCGCTCTAGCCTCCTAGGGTTGGGGCATGCGAGCCGTCGTAGCCGAGCAGCCCGGAGGGCCCGAGGTCCTCACCGTCACCGACCGTCCCGACCCGGAGCCAGCAGCTGGTGAGGTCGTGATCGACGTCGCCGCCGCGGGCCTCAACCGAGCCGACCTGCTGCAGCGGCAGGGCTTCTACCCGCCTCCTAAGGGCGCCAGCGACATCATCGGGATGGAGTGCAGCGGCGTGATCTCCGCGGTCGGCGAGGGCGTCGAGGGGTGGCAGGAGGGCGACGAGGTGTGCGCGCTCCTGGCCGGTGGCGGCTACGCGACGAAGGTCGCCGTCCCGGCCGGACAGGTGATGCCGGTGCCCGAGGGTGTCGACCTGGTCACCGCCGCAGCGCTCCCCGAGGTCACCACCACCGTGTGGTCCAACGTGTTCATGGTCGGCGGGCTGACTCCCGACGAGACGTTCCTGGTCCACGGCGGCGCCGGCGGGATCGGCACGATGGCGATCCAGCTCGCCAGCCAGATCGGCGCCCGGGTGATCACCACGGTCGGCTCGGCCGAGAAGGCCGAGCTCGCCAAGTCGCTCGGTGCCGAGGCGGTCATCAACTACAAGGACCAGGACTTCGTCGAGGTCGCCAAGGTCTACGGCGGCGCCGACGTCATCCTCGACAACATGGGCGCGAAGTACCTCGCCCGCAACATCGACGCCCTCAACCCCGAGGGCCGTCTGGTCATCATCGGCATGCAGGGCGGCACCAAGGCCGAGCTCGACATCAACGCTCTGCTCCGCAAGCGGGCCGCGGTGATCGCCACCAACCTCCGCGGCCGCCCTGTCGAGCAGAAGGCGACGATCTGCGCCGAGGTCGTCGAGCGCATCTGGCCGATGGTCGAGGCCGGTGAGGTGAAGGCGGTCGTGCAGGACGTACTTCCTCTCGCGGAGGCCGCCGAGGCACACCGGCTCATGGAGTCCGGCACGCACACCGGCAAGATCCTGCTGACCACCGCAGGCTAGGTAGGGTTGAGCGCATGACGCAGGAGCAGACCGGGGAAGTCGTGGTCATCGGACCCGACGGGCAGCCGATCGCGGTGCCCGCCGACGTACTCAAGGACGCCACCGCGCCGGAGGCCAACGGGGACGAAGAGCGCGATGTGACCGACCTCGTGGAGCAGCCCGCGAAGGTGATGCGGATCGGTTCGATGATCCGCCAGCTGCTCGAGGAGGTGAAGGCCGCCCCGCTCGACGAGGCCTCCCGCAACCGGCTCCGTGAGATCCACCAGGCCTCGATAAAGGAGCTCGAGTCCGGGCTCGCGCCCGAGCTGGTCGAGGAGCTGGAGCGGCTCTCGCTGCCGTTCGCCGAGCAGCAGACGCCGTCCGAGGGTGAGCTGCGGATCGCGCAGGCGCAGCTGGTCGGCTGGCTCGAGGGTCTGTTCCACGGCATCCAGACCGCCATCTACGCCCAGCAGGTCGCCGCGCGCGCCCAGTTCGAGCAGATCCGCAAGGGCCTGCCGCCGGGTGTGAGCCTCTCCCCCGAGGGTCAGCCGACCCCTGGCCAGGGCGGGCCGCAGCAGGGCGGCCAGCACGACCACGGCGACACCTCCGGCGGGCTCTACCTCTAGGCGAGGGCGCGGATGTTCACCGAGGTAACTCGGTGAGTTCCAACCTCCTTCGTGGAACTCCGCGAAGGAAGCGAGCGCTGACCGAGTTACCTCGGTCAGCATTCAGGGCAGCGGCCCTCCGGCAAGAGCGACGACGACCCCGACCCCTGCCGCGAGCAGCAGCGTGAGCACCACCCCACGCTTGAGCAGCAGCAGGAGTACGCCGGCGGCAGCCAGCACCACCCACTGCCACCATTCGCTCGTCGCCAGCGCCAACGGGACCGCGGAGCCGAGGATGGCACCGATGGCAGCCGGCCCGGCGCCGTCGAGGAAGGCGCGGGCGAGCGGCGAGGAGCGCAGCGCCTCGAAGTGCCGTCCGCCGGCGATGATCATCACGAACGACGGCCCGAACGCGATCACGGCAGCACCCAGTGCCCCGAGGAGTCCGGCGGCCGCGAACCCGACGACCGCGACGGTGTGGACGACCGGCCCCGGGGTGATCTGCCCGAGCGCGACCGCGTTGAGGAACTCGGCGTCGCTCATCCAGCCGTAGCGGTCGACCGCATCGGCCTGCATCAGCGGGATGATCACGAACCCGCCGCCGTACGACAGCGCGCCGACCTTGAAGGCCGTCCACGCCAGCGGCGCTGCCACCGCTGCGGTGAGCGCTCCCTGGGCCAGGACCGGCACCGTGAGGACGGACTGGAAGGAGTTCGTACGCCACGGCCTCCGCATCGCCACTTCGACGAGCCCGGCGCCCACGAGCACGAGGACGACCCAGGCCCCGGTGGTCGCGGCGGCGACGGTGCCGACGACGGCATAGAAGATCCATCGCGCACGCGACGGAGTCCGCTCGTAGGAGGACGGCACCAACGCCCAGCCCGCCTGGACCGCAACCGCGGCGACCGCCGCACCGGCACCGGCGCCCGCACCCAGCACCCACGCGGGCGGGTCGCCCAGGAACAGCGCCGCCAGGGCGAGGATCAGCACCAGCCCCGGCAGGATGAACGCGAGCCCGCCGACCAGCGCGCCGAGCGCTCCGCGGACCCGCCAGGCGGTGAAGATGGCCAACTGTGTCGAGGACGGTCCGGGGAGCAGGTTGCAGGTCGCGATCGCGTCCTCGAACTCCTCCGGCTCCACCCAGCCACGGCGCTCGACGACGGTCTCGCGCAGCAGGCGGATGTGAGCCGGCGGACCACCGAACCCGATGACGCCGATCCGGCCCCACTCCCGAGTGATCTCCACCAACGTCGTGGTCATGACGCGCAGCGTACGGGCTCTGCCTGATGTTTCTCAGTTGTGGATCTTCTGTAGCTCCAAAGTGGCGAAAAGTTGCGTCATGACCTGGTCGCGACCCCGTTTCTCTCACGTGAAGGCCGCCGGACAACGGACGGCCAGCGCCGTCCGCCGAGAAGAGGAACACCATGGCTACCACCACGATCACCGCACGTCACCGCAGTGACCTGACCGCCGTCGAGTCGCTCCGCAACAACGTCCTCGACGCCGTCCGCAGCCTCCGCAAGCCCGACCCGTCCGAGCACAAGCACCGCGGTGGGATGCCGCCGGCCGTCGGCACCACGATGTTCGGCGTCGCCGCCGTGGCAGCCACCGGCATCGTCGCGCTCGGCGCCTTCCGCTGACCATGCGCCTACATCTTCGGTCCGTCGTACACAGCCTGATGCTGTGGGTGGACGCCCTGGGCCTACTGAGGGGGAGGGCCAGGGCGCGGTCGGGGGGCCGCACCACGGACTGAGTGTCGTAGCTCGAGCGGGATCGGGGGATTCACGCTCGAGCGGACGACACACGCGAGAGATCTCGTCGCACCGAGGGATGTCGACCGGATCTCGCAAGGCCGCAGCCGACCATCGAGGGGGATGGTCGGCTGCGGCGTTTCCAGAGCCCGGACGTCAGGCCGGGACCGACGACTCCTCCGCCCATCCGCCATCGGCAGGATCGGAGGCGGCCGCGTCGCGGCGTACGTCGGCGTCCTTCCACAGGTCGAGCAGCACCGCCGGCCAGATCTCCTCGTCGGTCGCCGCGAGCTCCGCGCGCGTCCACCAGCGGTGCTCGGCCATGGTGAGCAGCTCCTCCTCGGTGTGACCGGCGGTCGAGACCTCGAAGGCCGGCACCCAGCACGCGTAGAAGACGTCGTCCTGGTCGATGACCACGTCGCTGTAGCCGTGCACGACGGTGCGCCGCATCGTCGGCCCGAACAGGTCGGCCTCGGTGACCCGGAGGCCGGTCTCCTCCTCGAGCTCGCGCACCGCGGCGACTCGCTCGCTCTCGCCCGGATCGATGCCGCCGCCGGGCGTGATCCACCAGCGCGCTCCCGGGATGCCCGGGTCGGAGTCGGCGAAGAGCAGGATCCGGTCGCGGTCGTCGATCAGGAGCACTCGGACCGTGCTCCGGGTGCGGCGTGGCCGCTCCTCCGGAGGTACCGGGACGAAGGTGCGTGGGGAGTCTTCATCGGAGGCCATGGCGCCATCCTCACCCACGCGGCGCGTACATGATCACGCCCATCCCGGCGAGGCACATCGCAGCACCGGCGATGTCCCAGCGGTCGGGCCGGTAGCCGTCCATCGCCATCCCCCAGGCGATCGAGCCGACGACGAACACACCGCCGTACGCTGCCAGGATCCGCCCGAAGTGGGCATCGGGCTGCAGCGTGGCGACGACGCCGTAGAGGCCGAGCGCGATGAATCCGGCGCCCACCCAGAGCCAGCCGCGATGCTCCCGCAGTCCCTGCCAGACCAACCAGGCGCCACCGATCTCGGCGATCGCGGCCAGCACGAACAGCAGGAGCGAGCGGAGGATCAAAACCCGTCGCCGATCAGGTGCGCACCGCCCAGCGGGTCGTTGTTCCAGGAGATCGTCGTCCAGCCCTCCTCCAGGCTGCCCTCGACGACCGCGAGGCCGGTGTTGCGGATCCGGTTGTCGTCGCCGAAGGCGGGCGACCGCGTGGTGCGCAGCCCGGTCCACATCCGGATCGCCGCACCGTGCGAGACGATCGCGACGGTGTCATCGGGATCGTGCTGCTTGACCACGGACTGCACCGCGGCGTCGTAGCGCGCCAGGAACTCGTGGCCCGCCTCGCCGCCCGGGACCGGCGTCTCGAGCGTGCCGCGGATCCAGTCGCCGAGCGCCTCGAGATAGGCCGTCACCGACTCCTTGTCGGTGGCCATCTCCAGGTGGCCGGCGCTGATCTCCTCGAACCCCTCCTGCACGACGACCGGTATCCCGAGCCTGTTGGCGAGCGGCTCGGCGGTCAGCTGCGTACGCACCAGCCGGGAGGCGTACAGACCCGCGATCCGCTCCCCCGCCAGCGCGTCCGGCACCGCCGCGGCCTGGGAGAGTCCGAGCTCGGTCAACCCCGCCCCCGGGAAGGCAGTGTCGAGCGCCCCCGAGACGTTGCTCGGGGTCTGGCCGTGTCTGATAAGCAGAAGTCTCATATGCCGGTAAGGGTACGGGACCCACCGCGCTGGAAGTGACGGACTAATGTGAATCCGGACGAACTACTTCCGGGAGCCGCCACGATGGGACATGACGAGAGCCCGACCGCTCGGGCGCTGCTCACCCTCGAGCTGCTGCAGTCCTCCCCCGGCATCACCGCCGAGCGCCTGGGCGAGAGGCTGCGAGTCACCGAGCGCGCCGCCCGGCGCTATGTCGCGATCCTGCGGGAGGCGGGGATCCCGGTCGAGTCCGAGCGCGGTCCCTATGGTGGCTATCGCCTCGGCCGAGGGATGCGTACGCCGCTCATCTTCACCACCGCGGAGGCGCTCGGTCTGGTGATGGCACTGCTCGACGGTCACCACGACATCGCCGACGCCACCGGTCCGGTCGGGAGCGCGGTCGGAAAGATCGGCCGGGTGCTACCCGAGTCGCTGGCCCAGACGGTGGCCGCGGTGCGGCGTACGATCTCGGCCGTCCCCGACCAGAGCGCCGTCTCGCCCGACCCCGACGTCACCACCAGCCTGGTCCAGGCCTGCGACTCCCGGCGGCGCACCACCATCGCCTATACGACCGAGAACGGCAACGAGCGCAAGATGGTCGTCGACCCCTGGGCGGTCGTCGTACGCCACGCCCGCTGGTACCTGCTCTGCTGGTCGCACACCGCCGACGCGCGCCGGGTGCTTCGGGTCGACAGGATGGGCGCCGTCGACATCGAGGAGACCAGCTTCGTACGTCCCGAGATCGACCCGGTCACCGAGGTCGAGGAACACCTCGGCGAGGGCTGGGCCTATGCGGTCGAGGTCGTCTTCGACGCCCCGTTCGCGCAGGTCGACCGCTATCTTCCGCGCGTCCTGGGTCGCCTCGAGCCCATCGACGACGGCCACTGCCGTCTCGTCGGGAGCACCAACAGCCCGGAGTGGTACGCCCAGGAGCTCGCCCGCCGCGCCGTCCCCTTCCGGGTGGTCGAAGGCGACGAGGTACGCCGCTGCGTAGCCGTCCTCGGCCAGCGACTCCTCGACGCCGCCGCGCGCTGAACGTCGAGACGTCACCGGCGCCGGCCGAGGTGGCACAGAGGTGCCGTCTCGGCCGACGGGAGTGACGTCTCGACCGACGTACCTGACCTCTCGGCGGGTCAGCTGAGGCGGGCGGGGAGGTGCGAGTAGCCGCGGAGGATGCGGGTGGGGTGGCGCTCGCGGTCGCCGACGAGCTCGAGGCCGGGGAAGCGCTCGAAGAGGAGCCGGAGGCCGATCTCTCCCTCCATCCGGGCCAGGGCGGCACCGAGGCAGAAGTGGCGGCCGCTGGAGAAGGAGAGGTGGTCGCGGGCGTTCTCGCGGGTGACGTCGAAGGTGTGCGGGTCGGTGAAGACGGCAGGGTCGCGGTTGGCGGCGGCCAGCACGGTGTTGATGATCGTGCCGCGCGGGATCGCCTGCCCGGCGATGGTGGAGTCGCGCCGAGCGACCCGGCCGGTGAGTAGCACCGGCGGGTCGAGCCGCAGGATCTCGTCGGAGGCGTTCGACCACAGGTCGGGCTGCGCCTTGAGCACCTCGAGCTGATCGGGGTTGTCGTGGAGCAGCGCGATGCCGTTGCCGATCAGGTTCACGGTGGTCTCGAAGCCGGCCGCGAAGACCAGCCCGGCGATGGCCCGCAGCTCCCGCTCGCTGAGCCGGTCGCCGTCGTCGCGGAGGGCGACGAGCTGGCTGAGCAGGTCGTCACCGGGATGCTCGGCGAGATACTCCAGATGGCCGCGGAGCCAGGTGTCGAACTCCTCCAGGGATGCCTCCATGTCCCGGAACGTGCGCCAGTCCAGCCCGATGTCGAGGCTCAGCGCCGCGCCCTTGCCGAGCTCGAGCATGCGTTCGCGCAGTTCGACGGGGACACCGAGCACCTCGGAGATCACCGTGATCGGCAGCAGCCCGCAGTAGCGGGTGACCAGGTCGACGTCGGCTCCCGACGCGGCCTCCTTCTCGAGGTCGTCGAGGAGCTCCCGGGCGATCTCCTCGGTGCGAGCGCGCAGCTTCTCGACCGCACGCACCGTGAAGACTCGGGTGACCAGCTTGCGGTAGCGGGTGTGCTCCGGCGGCTCGGTCGCCAGCAGCGACGGCGGCTGGAGCGGGGCGAAGACGTCGCTGGCCGACCAGCTCGCCGCCCTCGCCAGCAGGCCGGTGCCCGACTCATCGGGCGCGAAGAACCCGGTGATGAAGTCGTTGCTGGTCAGCACCTCCTTGATGACCTCGTGGTCGACCGCGAGGTGGCTGAACCCGCCCTGGTAGAGCGGCCCACGCACACGGAACTCCTCGAACAGGTCGACCAGGTCGAAGGTGTGCGACCCGGGCCCGCTCAGGATCAGGTCGCCCTGAAGGTCACCCTTCCGGGCGGACCGGACGATGGCCGTACGCGGCAACCCGTGCCCCAGCGCCCAGCGGACGCCCTGCTTGGCGGTGCGCTCCACCGTGCCCAGCGTCCAGCCCAGCGTCCGGCCGGCAATCGTGCGGGTGCCGACGGGCGGCGTGATCTTGAGCGGCATGCGAGACCTCCGAGGCGCAGGAACACGTTCTCATGCAGCGTACGCCGCACCGGGGGCCGCCACATCCGACCGTGGTAGCAATTCAGCCCAGGCAAATCAGCGCCGTACGAACTCGCGGTCGCCCCTGGGCCAGGAGTGCGTGTAGCCGGTGACCTTCTTGGCACCGTCGACCCGGACGCTCCACTCCGCGTGCCCGGAGGCGACCGGCTTGACCACGACGAGCTGGTTGGGCTCGGTGATCGTGACCGTACGCGTGAACCGCTCCGGCGCACCCCACGGATCCATCGCGATCGTGGCCGTCACCGGCAGCCTGCTGGCGTCGATCCGCAGCCCGATGGCCTCGGTCATCGCGATCGCCTCCACCGACAGCGTCCTGGTCGGCGCGGGCGCCGGCTTCTTGGTGGGCTTGGGCGTCGGGGTGGGTGTCGGTGTCGGCGTCGGCTCGACGCGGACCGAGGACGCCGACGCGCTCGGCGAGGGCGCCTCCGAGGGCGCCTCGTCGCTGGCCCCCGCGCTCGGCGCCGACTGCTGGCTCTGCGGCTCCTTCTTGTCGGAGGAGTCCGGGTCCGAACCGGTCACGACGCCGCGTACGACCTCGTAGATCAGGATCAGCAGCAGAATGGCGAGGACGACCAGCACGACCCGGCCGCGACGCGTCATCCGTGACCGCCGGTAGGGGGTCGATTCCAGGTGGTGCAGCGGCACCAACGGTCCGGCGACGGCCCTCCTGGCGGGGGTTCCTCGCTCCGGTTCAGGCTCTGGCTCGGGTTCCGCTTCCGGCTCTGGTTCCGGTTCAGGCACCGGGACCGGCGCAGGTGCCGGAGGCGGGACCGGCGCCGGGGGCGGCTCCGGCTCCGGCTCAGGCTCGGGTTCCGGCTCGGGCGCGGGCGGTGGCGCGGGCGCAGGTGGTGGCTCGGGCGCAGGCGCCGGAACGGCCAGGACCGGTGGCACGTACGGCTCAGGCTCGGGCTCGGGATCCGGCTCGACGACGCCCTGGATGATCACCGGCCCAGCGCCGGCAGGGAGCCAGGCCGCGCCGGGTACGTCATCGGGCGAGCCGTAGCTCCCGAAGACCTCGAGGGTCTCGACGTCGGTGACCTGCCCGTCGGGATGGACGACCATCCGGACGCGGGCCTCGTCGTCGGTGGCGACGACCTGGACGGGCTTGCGGCTCGGGCCGGCGAGCTGTTCCCGCACGGCGCGTATGCCTGCCTGGTGCGGGTCCTCGCCCCACGGACGATCCACCACCAGGCCGTTGAGCGTCGTGACCCCGCGCGTGACGGAGAGGATGGCTGTCTGCTTCCGGGCCATCAGCGGCCTCCGGAAGGGTCAATGCACACGTGTGGGGTCCTCGCGGTGGGGAAGCGGGCAACGGGCTCGGAAAGTGTGTCGTTCAAGCCTCAACAGGGCAACTCACACGCGCAAGCCCTACCCACCAGTTACCGACTTGTCAGCCTGCCTTGTCAGGCGGGCTCGCGAACCCTGTCCTCGAGGAAGTCGTCGAGCATGTCCACGGCGACCGCGTTCGCAGCCTGGATCTTGTCCTGGCTGACACCGCAGATCCGCAAGCACGAGGAAGCGATCGCCCACGCCTCCGGGCACGTGATCCTCCGGACCGTGTCCTTGGTGATCATCTCGGCGCGCATGCTGATGACGCCTTCGACCTGCTGGATGAGCATGTTGCCCAGCTGCTTCAGACTGACGCCCTCGAGCACCTTCTCCGAGGCCACCTTGCTGGCCAGATCGGCGTACGCAGCAGCGAGCTCTTCGTGCTCCTGGCGGAACTCGGTGTAGACCTCGCCGTTGGTCACGTCCGGCAGCATGTAGAGCATTCCGACGTTGTGGTCCACATCGGCAAGCGTGCGTACGTCGACGAGAACCAGCAGATAAAGAGCGGTCTCATAATCGAGCGGTGGCACCTGGTTGCGGATCTTGTCGACCTTGTCCGTGGTCGGACGAACCGACTTACGGAGCAGCTCGACGAGGATCTCGTCCTTGCCTGCGAAGTGGTAGTAGAGGGAGGCCTGACGGATGCCGACCTGGTCGGCGATCTCGCGGGTGGACGTCGCTGCGAAGCCCTGGGACACGAAGAGTCGCGCAGCGGCATCGAGGATCTGGTCACGGGGTGAGGCGGTACCCGAATCGGGCACATGCCTGGGGCGGCCGGGCCGAGAACGCCTAGTTGTCATGTACGCCATCTAAGCGGCCTCCCGAGTTTCGGGGAAGATTCGAAAGAGTCTTCTTCCCCTAAAGAACAGAGTCGAAAGTCCCACAGGAGGGTTGAATTCCCTGTCAACAAAGTGTACGGCAGGAAGAACCGATAAGCGCGGCACAGCATCCTCCCGGGGCGATAATGCTGGCGGATTCTGCCCAGTGTGACGGGGGTTTCGGCCCGTGAACAGAGTCGTGTGCCACCTGGAGGAATGACCCCAGTCCCGTAACCGATATCCACGCAGAACGTTAAAGGCCCTGCTCAGACCGGTAACGACGCCAACCACCGTGCGCCGAGATATCAGCAGCCTTTTCGACCGCAAAAGGCTCGACGAGAAACCCCGAAACCGAGGAGCCGTCTGACAGCGTGACCTTCCCGATGACCATCGGAGCAGGTACGCCACCCACGAATGTCCCGAAGCCCGCGGCCGGGACGCGCCACAGCTCGCCCTCGATCGGCACGCCGTTCCCGGCGGCACTCACCCGGACCAGTCCGGGCTTGGGCGGCACCGTCTCGAGCGCGAACAGCCGGTAGTCGGCCGAGGTCGACACCGGGCGCAGCAGCGTCGCGCCGGCCTCGACCA
Source organism: Nocardioides sp. NBC_00850 (assembly GCF_045207335.1). NCBI lineage: Bacteria > Bacillati > Actinomycetota > Actinomycetes > Propionibacteriales > Nocardioidaceae > Nocardioides > Nocardioides sp. NBC_00850. The sequence continues at coordinate 1,034,746 of NZ_CP108845.1, read as the reverse complement.
ACTGGTGGTTGAGCGGCTGTCCCGACAGGTGCGCGCCGACCACGAAGAGATCGACACGAGGACTGAGCAGCGTGTGGCCGAGCGCGGCCAGGGTGCGGTCGCTGCCGGCGGCCCCGGTCAGCATCACGCCGAAGGGCAGCCCGCCGACCTGGCCGGCCGGGATCGCAAGCGAGGCCATGTCGAGCAGGTTCGCGAAGTTCGTGTAGCGGCCCAGTCGCGCGTTCGCGCCGACCGGATCTGCGGCCACCTCGGCCAGCGTCGGATGCCACGTCGTCGTCGGCGTCAGCAGCGCCGAGCAACCCGCGAGGGCCTCCCTCCCCGCCGCCCCCAGGCGCGCCAGGTGAGCCACATCGCGTGCCCAGTCGGCTGCGCTGGCCGACGCCCCGGCGAGCACGACCTCGGCGACCGTGGGGTCCAGATCGGTCCCGATGAGGTCGCGGTTGGCTTCGAGGTGGGAGCCGACTGCGGCGTACCTCTCGGCGACGAAGGCGCCGTCGTAGAGCAGCCCGGCGGCCTCGAGCAACGGCGAGATGTCGGTCTCGACGATCTCGACCCCGGCGGCGGCCAGCCGCGCGACCACGGCCCGGAAGGCGGCGGCCCATCCCGGAGCGAGCCCGTCGAGATGCTCGCCCGTCGGCACCGCGACCCTCGGCGCCGGCGGCAGCCCGGCATCCGCCGGCAACGTACGCGACAACGGGTCCGACGGGTCGGGGCCGGCCATCAGCTCCGCGGCCGCCCGGGCAGATCCGAGATCCCGGGCGAAGACGGTGACGCAGTCGAGCGTGTAGCAGGCGGGCACGACGCCGGTGACCGGCACCAGCCCGCGCGACGGCTTCACCCCGACGATGCCGTTGAGCGCGGCCGGCACCCGGCCGGAGCCCGCGGTGTCGGTCCCCAGCGCGAGGTCGACCAGACCGAGGGCGACCGCGACCGCCGAACCCGAGGAGGATCCGCCCGAGATCCGGGTCGGATCCCAGGCGTTGCGGACCGCTCCGTACGGGCTGCGGGTGCCGACGAGGCCGGTCGCGAACTGGTCCAGGTTGGTCTTTCCCACGACCAGCGCCCCGGCGGCTCGCAACCGGGCGACCGCAGTGGCGTCAGCGGTGGGCGGGTAGGCGAACGAGGGCGCTCCAGCGGTGGTTGGCAGGCCGCGGACGTCGATGTTGTCCTTGACCGCCAGCAGGCGTCCGGCAAGCGGCAGGACCTCTCCACTGGCCACCTTCGCGTCGATCGCGGCGGCCTCCTCGAGCAGGTCGTCACGCGTACGCAGCGAGATCCAGATCTCCGGACGATCCGAAGCCTCGATGCGGTCGAGGGCCTCGGTGGCGCGGGCGACCGCACCGCTTGGAAGTGAATGGATCAAGAGCCGAGCCCGTCGAGCGGTCGCACCGCGGCGATGACCTGCCCCGGGACGATCTGCTCGCCCGGCTTCACGTAGACCTCGACCACCTCGCCGGCGACCGGAACCGGGACGCTCGCCTCCATCTTCATCGCCTCGACGACCATCAACGGGGCGTCCTGGGTCAACCGCGCGCCACGACTCGCGACGACCTTCCAGACGGTCGAGGTGAACGGCGCGGTCACCTGCACGCACCCCTCCGGCACCTCGACCTCCGACGGTTCGCCCCGCGCGTCGATGCGGTCGCAGATGTCGAACTCCCCGGCGGCCTTCCAGCGCTCGCGCTCCTCCTCGAAGGCGGCGGACTGCTGGTCACGGAAACCTGCGATCGAGTCAGCGTTGGCGGTCAGGAAGCGGTCGTACTCCTTGATCGAGAAGGTGCCCTCCTCGGTCTCGAACTCGCCACGCCCTGCGTCGACCTCCGCCCGCAGCTCCAGGAGCTCGTCGGCGGAGACGGGATACCACTCGATCCGGTCGAAGAACCGCAGCGCCCACGGGTCGTCGTGGAAGAGCCCACCGGCGCTGGTCGACCGCCGGAACCGGTTGAAGACCTGAGTGGTCCGCCCGACGAGCTGATATCCGCCCGGCCCCTCCATCCCGTAGATGCACATGTACGCACCGCCGATGCCGACGGAGTTCTCCGCCGTCCAGGTGCGCGCCGGGTTGTACTTCGTCGTCACCAACCGGTGCCGCGGGTCCAACGGCGTCGCGACCGGCGCGCCCAGATAGACGTCGCCCAGCCCGAGCACCAGGTACGTCGCGTCGAAGACGGTCCGATGGACTTCCTCGACCGAGCCGAGCCCGTTGATCCGGCGGATGAACTCGATGTTCCACGGGGCCCACGGCGCGTCGTCGCGTACGCCGGCGGTGTAGCGCTCGATCGCCTCTCGGGTCGCCGGGTCGTCCCAGGAGAGCGGTAGCCGTACCCGCCGCGAGGGCACGGTCAGCTCCGAGGTGGCCGGGAGATCCTCCTCCAGCTCCCGCAGCAGCCCCGCGACCTGGCCGGCCCGGAGGACCGAGGAGTCGGTGTGCACCTGCAGCGACCGGATCCCCGGGGTGACGTCGATGATGCCGGCAGGCGCGTGCTCGGCCAGGGCCGACTGCAGCGCGTGCACCCGCATCCGGAGCCCCAGGTCGAGCGTCATCGGCCCGTACTCCACCAGCAGGGAGTTGTCCCCGCTGCGCCGATAGGTGACCTCCGGCCGCGCCGACGTCTCGGGCAGCCGGCCCAGCACACCGTCGTCGCCGTCGCCACCCGCACCGCCGGCCACCGTCAAGGAGGCCCGGTGGTTGACCAGGCCGGCGGCCTTGCCCTCCCGCACCGGCGCGAACCGCACCGTGTCACCAGGGCGCAGCTGCCCGATCTTCCACAGCTCGCCGCTGGCGACGACCGCCGGGCAGACGAAGCCACCCAGCGACGGGCCGTCGGGGCCGAGGATGATCGGGGTGTCGCCGGTGAAGTCGAGCGAACCCACCGTGTAGGGGGTGTCGTGGATGTTCGAGGGATGCAGCCCGGCCTCGCCACCGTCGGCACGGGCCCAGGTCGGCTTCGGCCCGATCAGGCGTACGCCGGTGCGAGCCGAGTTGTGGTGCACCCGGTAGCTCGCCGAGTAGAGCTGATCGAGGTCCGAGCGGGTGAAGAACTCCGGGGCGCCGTGCGGGCCCTCGGTGACACCGATCTCCCAGGTGTTGGTCAGCGCCGGCCGCCGTGACACCGGGGTCGCCGCAGGCTGCGCCTGCGGGTCGACCGCGGTTCCGGGGCGGAGCACGTCACCGCGCTGGAGCGTACGCCCGGCGTGCCCGCCGAACCCGCCGAGCGTGAACGTCGAGGCGCTGCCCAGGTAGTCGGGTACGTCCAGGCCACCTCGGACCGCGATGTAGGTCCGCAGGCCCGGCCCGTCGGTGCGACCCAGCGTCAACGTCGCCCCCGCGGGGAGCTCGATCGGCTCCCACTGCGGGACAGGGGCGCCGTCGACGCTGACCGGCATGGGGGCACCGGTCACGCAGACGACGGCGGGATCGGAGAAGACCAGCGTCGGCCCCACGGCCGTCGCCCGGCCGGTTGCCAGCGGCACCGTGACCTCGAGGCCCGGGGCACCCCGGTGGTTGCCGACGGCCAGGTTGGCCTCGGCGAAGGAGACCGGGTCGAACGGACCCGACGGAGGTACGCCGACCTGCCAGTAGCCCACCCGGCCGGGAAGGTCCTGGACGGTCGTGAGCACGCCCGGGTCGAGCACGTCGATGCGCGGATCGGGGTCCCCGCCGCGGCCATCCTTGGCACGTTCGGGCAAGGTCGAGGTCGAGTGCGTGGCCGAGCGGAGCTCGGCGTACGTCGTCATCGCGCGTAGCGCCGAGACGTTGGTGACGATCCCGTCGATCCGGGTGCAGGCGAGCGCCTCGCCCAGCCTGTCCAGCGCCTCGTCGCGGGTCGCGCCGGTGGCGATCACCTTGGCGAGCAGCGGGTCGTAGTGGGGCGAGACCTCGAGCCCGGTCTCGATCCAGGAGTCCACCCGGACGCCAGGAGCTTCGGTCGGCAACACCGCCCGCGTGACCAGGCCCGACGACGGCATCGAGTCCTTGGCCGGGTCCTCGGCGTAGACACGTGCTTCGACGGCGTACGCCTTGGGTGCGGGGCACTTGCGGAAGAGCTCGTCGCGCAGCGCGGTGACGCCGTCGCGGGCGAGCCGCAGCATGAGCTCGACGATGTCGATGCCCATCACCTGCTCGGTCACCGCGTGCTCGACCTGGAGGCGGGTGTTCATCTCCAGGAAGGAGATCAGCTCACGGCCCGGGTCGTAGACGAACTCCACGGTCCCGGCCGAGCGGTAGGAGACCGACTTGGCGAGCTGGCGCGCGGAGTCGTGCAGGACGGTCCGTACGTGCTCGGGCAGCGCCGGCGCGGGCGCCTCCTCGATCACCTTCTGGTTGCGACGCTGCAGCGAGCAGTCGCGGTCGCCGAGCACGGCGACCTGACCCTCCCCGTCGCCGAAGATCTGCACCTCGACGTGGCGGGCGGGCCGCACGAGGTGCTCCAGGAAGACACCGGCGGTGCCGAAGCTGGTCTGGGCGAGCCGGCCGACCCGCTCGAACGCGACCCGGACGTCCTCCTCCGAGCTGCACGCGGTCATCCCGATGCCGCCACCGCCGCCGGTCGCCTTGACCATCACCGGCAGCCCGATTCGAGCAGCCTCCTCGGCCGCCTCGTCCGGCCCGGAGAGCAACCCCGTGCCGGCCAGCATCGGCACCCCGGCGTTCTCGGCGAGCCGGCGGGCCGAGTGCTTCTCACCGAAGGCGCTGATCTGCTCGGGCGTCGGACCGACGAACCGAAGCCCCGCTGCCTCCACCTCACGGGCGAACGCGGCGCTCTCGGACAGGAAGCCGTAGCCGGGATGGAGCAGCCCCGCGCCGGTGCGCAGGGCTGCTGCGATGATCAGGTCGCCACGGAGGTAGGAGTCCCGTGCGGGCGCGGAGCCCAGACACACGGCCTCATCGGCCTCCCGCACGTGCGGTGCCGCTCGGTCGGCCTCGGAGAAGACCGCGACCGTACGCATCCCGAGCTCGCGCGCGGTGCGCATCACCCGGCGGGCGATCTCCCCTCGGTTGGCGACCAGGACGGTGTCGAAGGACAGTCCGGCTTCAGAACCAGACGTCATGCGTCGGCCTCGTAGTCGGCGTCCGGCTCGGACACGATCATCCGCAGGGGCGTCGGGTTGAAGTCGTTGCAGGGGTTGTTCATCTGCGGGCAGTTGGAGATCAGCACGAGCGTGTCGATCTCCGCGCGCAGCGCGACCCGCTTCCCGGGCGCCGACATGCCGTCGACGATGCCGAGCGCACCGTCCTCCTCGACGGGCACGTTCATGAACCAGTTGATGTTGGAGACGATGTCGCGCATGCCGAGTCCGTGCTTGGCACCCTCGGTCAGGAAGTTCTCCCGGCAGCCGTGGTGATACATCACGTGGTGGCCGTAGCGCAGCGTGTTGGACTCGCGCGAGCACGCGCCGCCGATGGTGTCCTGGCGGTCGATCTCGTTCTCGACGACGGTCATCAGGGCACGACCGAGGTTGCTGCGCAGCACGGTCCCGGTGCGGATGTAGGCGTTGTCCTGCCACGCGAGCGTGTCCGGAGCGCTGTAGCGCTCGTCGGTGTGGTGCGCGTTGTAGAGCAGGCAGTCACCCGACTGGTTGCCACCGACATCGACGATCGTCAACACCTGCCCGGCACGTACGACACCCGACCACGAGGCCCGCGGAGCCACCTGCTCGTCCAGCACGACGGCACCCGGCACCAGCGGGTCACCCCACTCCAGGTGAGTGTTGTCGGCGTACGACGCGCCGACCGGGACGCTGGAGACCAGCTGCCCGTCAGGCGTCAGATAGGTGGTCACAGGGACGGGAATGGTCGTCACAGGCCTCATCACCGGGTTGTCGATCGTGGTAGTCACAGGCCCCGAGCCTCCGCATAGTCGAGTGTGTTCAGATATGCCCGCCGAACCTCGGGAGAGGCGTCGAAACGCTCGTCCGCCGAGGTGGTGGGAGTTGTTTCCGGCGTACGCCAGGCGTGCACGCGCAGCGGCCCGACGATGTACTCCGGACGTGGGTCGCGCGGGTGCGGGACGTTGGCGATCAGCACGAGAAGGGGCAGCTCGGCCACGAGCTCGACCGAGGTCCCCGCTCCTGACGAGCCGAACCAGTCGAAGCTCCCGTCCGAGGCGACCCGGACTCCTTGGAAGAACGAGACCGACGGAGGTACGTCGGCCGGCCCGAGCCCATGCTTGGCGGCCGCCTTCACGAAGAGATCACGGCCGGCGGGCGCGGGCCCCTCGGGCAGCGCGGTGCCGTAACGCAGCGCGTTCCAGGCAGCGGTGCTCGTCCCGCAGAACGCGTCGTGCCGGCCCGAGGTGTCGGCGATGATCGTGGCGAGCACCCGGCCGTCACCGGAGAGCAGCGGGTGGCCGGCACCGAGATAGGCCTGCCACGGGATCTTCTGGGTGTCGGCGACGTTGAGCCGCTCGGTCGGCTCGAGCGCGTTGTAGACGAGGGTGTGGGCGCAGGCCTCACCGGTCGGGTCCTCGAGCCGGAACCGCGTACCCCGGGCGAGGACCTTGTGGGTGTAGCTCCCTGGTGCGACCGTCTCGGCCCACGTCAGGGTGTCCGGGTCGACGTCGTCCGGACAGAACGGGCTCGACGAAGCCGGTAGGTACGGCATCCAGTCGCTGACCTGCCCCCCTTGCGCGCGAGCATCTGCCCGTGCGTTCAGCACCGTGTCCGTGCTGTGGTCTGCAGCTAGCGCCACCCGGGTCCTCCTTGAAGCATGATTAACCTGTCGACTGACAGGTAAGCATGTAGGTCAAGGGCGTCGGGGGCAAACCAAGACTGTTGGAAACCTGAGTCCGAAATGTGGGGTCGGAGTCGGAGAAAATTCTTCCCTGTCGGTCGATCGATTCTTACCGTTTTCGGTCGGAACTCGCTAGGGGGGAAGGACCATTTGGTGCCGATTTCCCGCTTGCGGTGCCGCCTGATGGAGCGATCTCGTCGAAGAGGGGACCAGCCAGACGGACGAATAACCTGTCAAAAGACAGGTAACAGGTTTGGTGTGAGATCGGACACCGTTCCGATGGCGATCCGGCACCGTGCCGAGGAGCGGACCGAAAGCCCGGCGGATCCCGGATTCGGCTGACATCGACCCTCAGAAGTGGGACCCTGACCCACGCTGGACAGTCGTCAAGAGATGCTGGCGCATCGGCCGCCCGCCTTGACCGACGGTCAGCGGGACGATCTCTTGGAACCCCACGGCACCACATTGCCGGAGACGAACGTCCGCGATTCGGACCCTTCGCGTGGCACCGGGATGCCGATCATCCCGACGAGCTCGCCCAGGTCGCTGATCGTCGGCCCGCTCCAGTCGGGATCCAGGTCGGAGGCGACGTCATCTCGACAAGCTCGATACATCGCCTCGTCGAGCTCTTCGAGCGCCCTGGACCGGAACCGCACGGCCCTCATCCCGACCGCCTCGGCGCCGCTGAGCTCGTGGTCGGCTCCGTCACCGACGTAGACGCACTCGCCGGTGCGCACCTCCAGCGCCGCCGCGGCGACGAGGTAGGCGCCCGAGTCCGGCTTGCGTACGCCGGTCTGGCAGGAGAACGAGACGGCGTCCAGATGGTCCGCGAGCGGGCTCTGCGGCCAGATCGCGACCGTCTCCGCCCCGCAGTCGGCGACGAGGCCGAGCTTGAACCCTCGTTTGCGCAGCGACTCGAGCGCAGGCAGCGCCCAGGTCGCGGCATGCAGGGAGAGCGAGTAGTTCAGCCTCCGCGTGATCGCGCTCTCCACCTGGGACTCGGTCGGCGACCCGCCGACCCGTCGGGCCAGGTAGCGCACGGTGTGGTGCACATCGGCCATCAGACCGCGTACGCGCTCGTCGAAGGTGTCCGCGACCGCGGCCGCGAACGCATCGGGGTCGACTCCGAGATCCGCGCCCATCCCCCTCGCCACCGCGGCGTGCTCGGCGGGATGGCCGCTCGGGACGAGCGTGTCGTGCAGGTCGAAGAGGACCGCGCGCACTCCGGCCTCGTCCATGAAGTCAGCCTAACCAGGATCGGATCTTGGATGACGGAATTCGGCGAACCGGCCGGCGACCGCCCGAATGGGACGGCGTCAGGCCCGTCGCCTAGACTGAAGCCGCGAAGGGGAGTAGTCCTCAACAGTCGCGTCGACACACTGGCCTCAGGGCCCGGCGCGATCGGCCACGAAGTGGCGGACGAGACCTTCGACCAAGCATCCGTATCAACATGACGGTGCTGGTCGAAGGACGATCAACCCCTCATGGGACTCCTCCGGCCGGTGCCGGAGAGGAACCCTGTGTACGCCTTCCTGCTTTCGACCGCGGTCATCTTCGTCGCCGAGCTCGGCGACAAGAGCCAGCTCATGGCGATGACCTTCGCCACCCGTTACCGGGCTCGAGACGTGATCATCGGAATCACCGCCGCCACCGCGATCGTCCATCTGGCCTCGGTCGCCATCGGCGCCCTCATCGGAGACGCCTTCGCCGAGCACCAGCACTACATCACCATCGTCGCGGGAATCGCCTTCCTGGTCTTCGCCGGATGGACCCTGCGCGGCGACGAGCTGACCGAGGACGAGGCCAAGAAGGCTCGCAACAGCCGGGGCATGGCGATCATCGCCGTCGGCATCGCGTTCTTCCTGGCCGAGCTCGGCGACAAGACGATGCTCGCGACGATCACCCTGGCCACTCAGGAGGGCTGGCTCGGCACCTGGATCGGCTCCACCGTCGGGATGGTCGCCGCCGACGCGCTCGCCATCGGTGTCGGCGCGCTCCTGGGCCGCAAGCTCCCCGAAAATGTGATCAAGTACGGCGCCGCCGCACTGTTCGCGATCTTCGGGATCATCCTCGTCATCGACGGCGTCGTGCAGATGTGAGCAGTCACGCCTGATCGAGCGACTCGACCCGGCGGTTCAGGTAGCGCTGCTCCGGCACGCTCTGGGTCAGCCGGGCCGCCAGCACATAGTGCTCCCGAGCCGTCGCGACGTCACCGGACTGCTCGAGCAGGTGCGCCAGCACGGCATGGGCGCGGTGGTGGCGCTGCATCGCCGGGTGCTCCAGCAGGTCTCGTACGATCTCGATCCCGTGCTCGGGGCCGAGACTCATCGCCACGGCGACGGCCCGGTTGAGCGTGACCGCCGGCGAGGGCGCGACCTGCGCGAGCATCCCGTAGAGCAGGTTGATCTGGAGCCAGTCGGTGGCCTCGTACGACTCCGCCTCGGCATGGACCGCGGCGATCGCCGCCTGCAGCTGGTAGCGACCCACCGGCCCCTCCGGGAGTACGTCCTCCAGCAGCGCCACACCTTCGCGGATCAGCTCCTGGTCCCACTGCGAGCGGTCCTGGTCCTTGAGCGGGATCAGGTCGCCGAGGTGGTCGACGCGACCGCACGAGCGGGCCTGGGTCAGCAGCATGAGCGCGAGCAGGCCGGTGGCCTCGTCGTGCTCCGGCAGCACGTCGCGCACGATCCGGGTCAGCCGGATCGCCTCGTCGGTGAGCTCGATGCCCTGCAGCTCGGGGCCGCTGGTGCGGGTGTGGCCCTCGTTGAAGATCAGGTGGCAGACGTCGAGCACGCAGGCGATCCGCTCGGGCAGCTCGTCGGGGGCGGGCGAGCAGAACTCCTCGTCCTTCAGCGTCGCCCGCGCGCGGCTGAGCCGCTGGCCCATGGTCGCCTCCGGAACCAGGTACGCAGCCGCGATCTCCGACGTCGTCAGACCGCCCACGCACCTCAGCGTGATCGCCACCTGCGAGGGGCGGCGCAACGCGGGATGGGCGCACATCATCATCAGGCGCAGCGAGTCGTCGTAGGCCGAACCGATCTCCACAGCCGCGGGCTCCGCGTCGTCGAGCCGCCGGGCGATCCCGTCGGCGACCTCGCGCCGGGTCCGAGCCGTGTCCGCACGCATCTGGTCGATCAGCCGCCGATGAGCCACCCGGATCAGCCATGCCCGCGGGTCGGCCGGCAGGCCGTCGCACGGCCACTTCTGGCTGGCGGCGATGAGCGCCTCCTGGGCGGCGTCCTCGCAGTCGGGGAGGTCCGGATGGACCCGCAGCAGGGCGCCGAGGACGTGGGCGGACTCCTGCCGCCACACGTCCTCGACTCCCGTGACCGTCATGTCAGTAGGTTGCCACCGGCCGTAGCTCGACCGTCTCACCGGGGCCACTGAAGCTGCGTACGACCTCTTCGGCTCGCTCCTGGGACTCGACGTCGATCAGGAAGAAGCCGGCCAGATGCTCCTTCGCCTCGGAGTAGGGGCCGTCGGTGGCGATCGGCTCGCCGGCCTCCCACCGGTAGAGCTTGGCCGAGGCCGGATCCGCGAGCGCCTGCCCGCCGATGAGCTCACCGTTGGCCGAGAGCTCCTCCATGATCCCCTCGAAGGCCGCGTTGAGCTTCTCCCTGGAGGCCTGCGGCAGCGACTGGAACTCGGGGATGAAGTCACCCGTCGGGTGACCCCACGGCTGCGGGTTGGAGTGGATCAGGATGACGTACTTCATGGCTCTTCCCTTTCGTCGGCGCCTTCCGTAGGCGTGCTTACGGGGATACGTCGGAGCCGAGTGGCGTAGTTCTACATCGTCCCAGAAGCGAGCCGCCGACGCGCGGGATACGGGTGAGGCGACTTCCGTGCCGCGGAGCGGGCTCCTGTCGGAACACCGTGCAGCGGCCGTCACCGATGTGGAAGGGTGATCGGTTGTGAATCCGGGAACGTTCGAAGCCATCGACGAACGTCTTGTCTCCACCCTCGACGACCTGCTCGACCAGCCGTCGCTGGAGCCCGGGATCGTCGTCAACGCGCTCTTCAACCGGTTGGTGACCGCGGTACTGAGCGTGCCGGAGTCGGAGGCCGAGACCGTGCTGGCCGCGCTGCCGCCGTCACGTCCACCGGCCCTCTTCCGATCTGTCGCGTCCGCCGGAGAGCACGCGCTCGAGCGGGTCTGGGCCGACCGGATCGCGAGCTCCCCAGACCCCGCGGCGGCATTCGCCCGCTTCCCCTACCGCGAGAACTACCGGCTCCTCGTGGAGATGGAGCTGGAAGCCGTACGCCGCCAGGGCACCGCCCCACGGCATGTGCTGCTCCTCGGCTCGGGGCCACTCCCCCTGACCGCGCTCTGTCTGGCCGACCAGGGCATCGCGGTGCACTGCGTCGACCACGACGCCGAGGCGATCCGGCTCTCCTCCGCCGCGTTCGGACGCCTGGGCGCCGTCGGCGTCACGTTCGAGCACGCCGAAGCCTCCGCCGCCACGCCACCGCACCCCCTCGACATCGTGCTCCTCGCCGGCCTGGTCGGGTCCGACGATGCCGCCAAGGCCGAGGTGCTCGGCAAGGCGGTCACCGCGCTCGCCCCGGGCGGCCTCGTCCTGGCGCGGAGCGCCCGGGGGCTGCGTACGCTGCTCTACCCGCAGGTCGGAGCGCAGGCTCTGGCCGGCCTGTACGTGGTCGCCGAAGCCAACCCCGAGATCGACGCCGCTGGGACCGACGTGATCAACAGCGCAATCCTCGCCCGGGCCTAGAGTGCCGGGTCGAGGACCTCGGCCTTGAGCTGTGCCGCCCGCTCGATCCGCTCGGCACCGGTCTCGCCGAGATTCCAGGTCGGCAGGATGAACTCGTCGAACCCGGCCTCGACATAGCGGCCGATCAGGTCCTGCAGCTCACCGGCCGAGCCTGTCTGCGTCCTGGCGAAGCCCGGGTTCGCACCGTCGAGGTCGAGCATGAAGTTGGTGGTCGTCTTGATCGTCCCGGGGTCGCGACCCACCTGCTCGCACGCCTCCAGGAGCTTGGCCCGCACCGCACCGGCGCTCTCGGGCGTGCCCCAGGTGTTCCACTCGTCGGCGTACCGGGCGACGACGCGCAGCATCCGCGGGCCCTTGGCACCGACCAGGATCGGCAGCGGCGAGGACACTGGCTTCGGCTCGCACGGAGCGTCGGTGAGCTGGAAGTGGGTCCCCTCGAAGGTCGTACGCGGCTTGTCGAGCAGCGACCGGGTGACCTCGATCGCCTCCTCGAAACGGTCGACCAGCACCTTCGCGCTCGGCAGGTCGATGCCGTACGCCTTGTGCTCGTTGATCTGCCAGCCGGCACCCATGCCGAGCACGAACCGCCCGCCGGCGATGTTGTCGATCGTCGCGGACCGGTTCGCGAGCAGCGCCGGGTGATGGATCGTCGTCGGGGAGACGAGGGGCCCGATGCGTACGTTCTCGGTGGTCGCGGCCAGCGCCGGGAGGACCCCCCAGACCTCGTGCATCGGCCCGTCGTCGATGTCCTCGGAGCCGGTGTTGGGCATGTAGTGGTCGGCGAACCAGACGCCGTACCAACCAGCCTGGTCAGCCGCCTGCGCCTCGGCAAGGATGTCGGCAGTGGGAACGGCGGGACTGGGCCACAGCGAGATCTTCACAGCCCCAACCTACCCACGAGCGAAACTCCCCCTCGAAAATATTCTTGGCAGGTTGTCGATCCCGCGTAGACCTCGTTCGACCAAGGGGTGAACGGGCCGGCAAACGGCCCGACGACACAGGAGAAACCGAGATGCCGAAGTACATGCTGATCTGGCGCACCATCGACGAGGACAAGCAGAACGCCGCGATGGCCGAGATCCCCTTCGAGCAGATGCTCGAGAAGATGGGCCGGCTCAACGACGAGCTCATCAAGGCGGGCGTGGTGCTCGCCATGGAGGGCCTCGACCCCGAGGAGCACACGGTCGTCACCTACGCCGACGCGGGCGAGCCGCCGGTGGTCACCGACGGTCCCTACGGCGAGACCAAGGAGCTCTTCGGGGGCTTCTACCTGATCTCGGTCGGCTCGAAGGAGGAGGCGGTCGAGTGGGCCAAGCGGCTCAGCTACTTCCCCGGTTCCGCCGTCGAGATCCGCCGGGTGCCGACGATCGACGAGTTTCCGCAGGACAACCCGTGGATCCAGAAGGAGCTCGACTGGCGCACCAAGACCGGGCAGCTCTGAGGGCCGAAAACCACCCGAGGAGACACCGATGAGTGACGCGACGCGCGCCGTCGAGGCGATCTGGCGCATCGAGTCCGCGCGCATCGTCGGCGCGCTCGCGCGCTACACCGGTGACTTCGCCCTCGCCGAGGACGCGGCCCAGGAGGCCCTCGCGGAGGCGCTGGTCTCCTGGCCGCGCGACGGCCAGCCGGCCAACCCGGTCGGCTGGCTGATGACCACCGCAAAGCGGCGGGCGATCGACACGATCCGCCGCGCCGGCGTCCAGCGCGAGAAGTACGAGGCGATCGCCCACGACCAGGACGAGGCGTACGACGACGAGCTGGACATCGAGCGGATCGATGACGACGTCCTCGCGCTGATGTTCGTCTCCTGCCACCCGGTGCTGTCCAAGGAGGCCCGGGTGGCGCTCACGCTCAGGGTCGTCGGCGGCCTCAGCAGCGAGGAGATCGCCCGGGCGTTCCTGGTGCCGGTGCCGACGATCCAGGCCCGGATCACCCGCGCCAAGAAGACGATCGCGGCCGCGAAGGTCCCTTTCGAGGTGCCTTCGCCCGACGAGCGCCGGCAGCGTCTGGCCGGCGTGCTCAACGTCCTCTACCTGATCTTCACCGAGGGCTCCACCGCCACCTCCGGCGAGGATCTGATCCGCACCGACCTCGCCCGCGAGGCGCGGAGACTGACCCGGGTGCTGATCGGCGTGCTGCCCGACGAGCCGGAGGCGTACGGTCTGCTCGCGCTCATGGAGCTGACCGCCTCCCGCTTCCCGGCGCGGACCGATGCCGCCGGCGACCCGGTCCTCCTCGAGGACCAGGACCGCACCAGATGGGACCAAGGTGCCGTACGCCGCGGCCTGGCCGCCCTCGAGCAGGCGACCCCACGGGGCCTCGGCCCCTATGGGATCCAGGCGGCGATCGCCGCCACCCACGCGGTCGCCGACTCGATCGAGACCACCGACTGGGAGCGGATCATCGTCCTCTACGAGGCCCTGGGACGCATCGCACCCAACCCGATCGTCGACCTCAACCGGGCCGTGGCGGTGGCGATGGCCCACGGACCGTTGCGAGCCCTGGAGATCGTCGACCGGATCGCCGACCCGATCACAGGGAAGGGGCGGCTCGACCACACCCACCTCCTCCCGACCGTGCGCGGAGAGCTGCTGCGCAGGCTGGGCCGAACCGTCGAGGCACGCAAGGAGCTGGAGCGGGCGGCAGGGATGTGCACGAACGACCGCGAGCGTGCCGTCCTTCGGCAAAAAGTCGCTGATCTTCCCTAAAACGGGGTATACCTGTCGCCCATGTCACACGCAGCGAGGACAGAGACAGCCGAAGCCCCTCGATGGCGGATCCTGGGACCCGGCCTCGTGGTGGCCGCGACCGGAGTCGGTGCCGCCGACCTGGTCGCCACCCTGATCGCCGGCAGCAAGTACGGCTACGCCCTGCTGTGGGCCGTCGTCGTCGGATGTGTCCTGAAGGTGGTCCTCGTCGAGGGCGCCGGGCGCTACAGCCTGGCGACCGGCGAGACGATCTTCCAGGGCTGGCGGCGTCTGGGCATCTGGACGACGATCTACTTCGGCCCTTACATCGTGATCTGGGGCTTCATCTACGGTGCCGCCGCGATGGCCGGAACCGGCCTGGCCCTGGCAGCGCTGTTCTCGTTCGCGTCGGTGAAGGTCTGGGGCATCCTGTCCGGCCTGATCGGTCTCGCCATCGTGTGGGCCGGCCGCTACGGCCTCTTCGAGAAGTTCCTCGCGGTCCTGGTCGGCATCATGTTCGTGACGATGGTCGGCGCGGCGCTCGTCACCCTGCCCAACCTCCCCGACCTCCTCGTCGGCCTGGTCCCGACGATCCCCGAAGGCTCCCTGGTCAACATCCTCTCGGTGGCCGGCGGCGTCGGCGGCACGATCACCCTGGCCGCCTACGGCTACTGGCTGCGGGAGAAGGGCTGGCACACGCCGCAGTTCATGCGCGTGATGCGGATCGACAACACCACGGCGTACGTCGTGACCGGCATCTTCGTGGTCGCCACCCTCATCGTCGGCGCCGAGCTGCTCTACTCGGCCAACATCGCCATCGGCACCGGTGACCAGGGCATGCTCGACCTGTCCAGGGTGCTCGCCGACCGCTACGGCAACTGGTTCGGCAAGCTCTTCCTGATCGGCTTCTGGGCCGCGGCGATGTCCTCGCTCGTCGGCGTCTGGAACGGCGTCAGCCTGATGTTCGCGGACTTCATGGGGACCATTCGCGGAAAGGCCGACGAGCCCGAGGCCAAGAGCGGCGGCATCTGGTACCGCTCCTACATCCTCTGGCTCACCTTCCCCCCGATGATCTGGCTCCTGCTCGCCGACGAGCCCACCTGGCTCATCCTCATCTACGGAGTCCTGGGCGCCTTCTTCATGCCGTTCCTGGCCGTCACCCTGCTCTGGCTCCTCAACACCAGCCACACCCCCGCGGAGTGGCGCAACAAGTGGGTCTCCAACATCGGCCTCATCATCTGCGCCCTGCTCTTCGCCTGGCTCGCCTTCGACCAGATCCGCACCTCCATCCAGGGCCTGCTCGGCTAGAGCAACACCCAGCGACACCCGAACGAGGAGGCGGCGAGCGACGGGCTCGCCGCCTCTTTCGTCATCTGGAGACGTACGGACCGACGAGCGGTTATCTTCACCCGATGCGCTCCATTCACGTCGCGACGTCCGTCGTCGCGATCTTCCTTCTGTCTTCCTGCGGCGCCCCCACCGACGTGGCCGCCAAGGCCAGCGAGACGCCGAGCCCGAGCACCACGGCGGCCGAGACACCGAGTCCCAAACCAACGCCGACGCCGTCGCCGGAGGACACGCTCAAGACCTTCGACACCGAGTACTTCACGATCATCTTTCCGGACATCGAGCCCGAAAAGGAGGTCGCGAAGCACGACAACATGACTCAGACGACGTACACGATCGACCTGGACTCGGGCGACCGCCTGGGGATCACGGTTCTCGATCTCAATCCCGGCATCCCCTTCGATCTAACCCAGGGTCTGACCGGCGGCGCCAAGGCCTTGGGCGGGGAGGTCGCGGCGAGCCGAACCGCCACGGTGGATGGCTGGCCAGCCGTGCGCGGACGCTTCCCGATCAAGTACGAAACCAACACGGGGACCGGATGGGCGACTGTCATCGACAAGAACCAGGACGTTGTGTTCGCCCTGGCGTACGAAGGCTGGAGCGTGCCTGACGCGAAGGTGGCACCGGAGCTCTACGAACGCGCCCTGGCCAGCATCAAGGTCAAGTAGTTAGGCCTGGGCCTTGCCGATCCGCCAGTAGCCGACGAAGGTGATCCGCGACTTGGGCACACCGAGCGAGACCAGATGGCGCCTTCCCTCGGCCGGGATCGTCCGCTCGCCGACGAGATAGGCCGAGAGCGTGGCCGGCGCCTCGGGCGTGAACGCCTTCACCTCGGCGATCGCCAGCGCCCCGGGCTGTTCGGCGGAATCGCCTCGAGCCAGCCATCGCACCTCGACCTCCTCGGGCCCGGAGACGTCCTGGACGTCAGCCATGTCCGGGATCTCGATGATCGCCAGGCCACGCGCGTCGCGGGGCATGTCGCGGAGGATCCCGACGATCGCCGGGAGCGCCGACTCGTCCCCGACGAGCAGGTGGAACGAGGCGTCCGAAGCGAAGTCGAAGCCCGTGCCCTGGTCCATGAGCACGACCCGCTCCCCGGGCTGTGCGGTACGCGCCCACGGGCCGGCAATCCCGAGATCGCCGTGCACCACGAAGTCGACGTCGATCTCGCCGAGGTCGGGCCGGTGCTCGCGCACGGTGTAGTTGCGCAGCGGCGGCCGGTCGCCATGCCGCAGGTACTTCAGGTAGTCGATCGTCCCGAGCTTCTCGGGTACCGCGTCGAAGTTGGTGACCTCGCCGCCGGGTCGCGGCAGGAAGAGCCGGAACCACTGGTCGAAACCGCGCTGCGGGAAGCGTCGCAGATCATCGCCTCCCAAGGTGAGCCGCACCATGTGCGGCGTGACCTGCTTGTGGTGCAGCACCTCGGCCGCGTACACGCCCTTCAGCTTGCGGCCGTCGTCGAATCCCATGCCAAGCTCCATCCAGATGAGGTAAGCCTTACCTTGCTTTCGCGACACTAGCGGCCTCCCCCACCCTCTGCCGAGGGTTATGCGGCAAACTCATGCGACATCGCCTCACGGCCTGATAATCTCCGGCGGCCCGCCTTCGCGGCATGAACCTGCCACGGCCCCTCAGTCACATCCTCAGGCGCCGTCGGCCAAAGCCTGGAGCCTCGATGACCCTCACTTCCCGCCGTCGACTTCGCCTGGCCGCGGCGACCGCCGTCGCCATGCTCGCGGCGCTCGCGCCTGTCACCGCCGCGTCGGCAACCAGCACCGACATCACAGCGCCGAAGATCACCGCGACGTCATACAAGCAGTGGCTCGTCCCAGGTGACATGAAATGGCGCGGCGCCTTCTGGAGCGCTACCCCCGCCTACACCTGGTCCAGCTCGGACAACGTCGGGGTCGCCTCCCACGAGGTCCAGACCTGGATCGGGAACGGCAAGGGATCGCGCCTCGGGGTGAGCACCTGGTCGAGCATCGCGAAGTACGTCAAGACCTACTCGGGCACTCGGCGGTCACTCCACACCGAGGTCGGGGAAGGCGAGCAGGCATGCCAGCGCGTGCGCGCAAAGGACGCTGCCGGCAATCGCAGCCCCTGGTCAGCGTGGAGGTGCACCTACGCTCCCTTCGGAGAACGGACTGTAGACGGCGCTTGGGATCCGACGTCATTCAGCTTCAAGCTGCGCAACACCGGGGCAGCCAACGACCGCGTCGCGACGGTCCCGGTCCGGGCTACCGGCGTCCGAATCCGCGTCGCCACCGGTCCGACGAGGGGCACCGCGAAGGTCTACATCGGCTCGACCTACCTCGGGACGGTCTCCGCAGCGGCGAAGAGGTCCGGAAGCAAGTACGTCACGTTCCGCAAGGCTTCCACGCTGTCCGGTTGGATCCGAGTCCGCACCACCTCGACGTCGTCCAAGTCCTTCCTCCTCACCGGCCTATGGGCGATCCGGCCGACCGCGGGCCTGTCCACCGCCACGATCGGATATCCGGGCAGCCAGGGCGAGACGGACTCTGGAAACCCACCGGCGCCGGTCCCGTCCGCGGACGGGACGAGCCCGAGGATCACCAAGTTCAGCTTCACGCCCGCGTGGCCGACGAAGCGCGCCGCGAACGGCATGTATCGAGCGGTGGCAACCTGGGCCGCGACGGACAACGTGAAGGTGACTGGCTACCTCTACCAGGAGAAGATCGCATCGGGCGGAACCTCCCTGTTCGCCAGCGGAACCCGGTACACCACGAGCACCTCGTTGACGGAGATGCCCGACTACAGGGGCGACACGACTTGTCTCCGGGTCCGCGCCCGCGACGCCGCCGGCAACGTCTCCCCCTGGTCGGGCTGGAGGTGCTCGACCGCACCGATCACCGTCCTGGGCGGCAACTGGGCAAGCGGTGGCTTTCCAGAGATCGCTGGCGATCCCTGGGTGTACGCCGCCGTCTCCCCACGAACCTCCGACCAGACGATCGATCGCTACACGGCGAAGTCATTGCGCCTCAAGGTGCGCACAGGCCCGACCCGCGGCAAGGTCAACATCTACGTCGGCGGAGTCCGTTTCGGCACGATCAACACCTACGCCCGGACGAACGGCTCGAGGTGGGTCGTACTGCACCACGATCGGGAGGCACGAGGCCGGATCCGCGTGGTCGCAGTGACCAAGAAGGCCTACGTCGGGCCCGTGTACCTCGTGAAGGACACCGCCAAGGCAGTCCGCAGCGACATCGGGTGACTACCTCTCCGGCACCCGGCTGAGGCACGCTCATGAAGTCGGAGGATCCTGAACGCATGACCCTCTCCGCGCTCTTCCGCGACCACTTCGGCCACGAGGAGCACCTCTACGGCTGGCTGCTCAACCGGTTCGCGGACGACCTCGATGCAGGTGGTCCCATCGCTGAGATCTGCCGGGATCACCTCGACGCCTCC
This sequence comes from Nocardioides sp. NBC_00850, assembly GCF_045207335.1. Taxonomy (NCBI): domain Bacteria; kingdom Bacillati; phylum Actinomycetota; class Actinomycetes; order Propionibacteriales; family Nocardioidaceae; genus Nocardioides; species Nocardioides sp. NBC_00850. The sequence continues at coordinate 1,015,820 of NZ_CP108845.1, read as the reverse complement.
CGCGCCGATGCCGTGCAGCTGCGCCTCCTGGCAGCGCTTCACCGCATCGTCCTCCGCGGCGACGCTCCCGAGCTCGAGCGCTTCTATCCCAACCTCGGAGGCAACGACGCGTACGTCACCGCCTGGCCCCTGTTCGAGAAGGTGATCGCGGCTCACGTCGACGAGCTCCGCGCAGGTCTGGAGGTAGCGCCCCAGACCAACGAGGTCGGTCGCTCCGCCTGCCTCCTCATCGGGATCTTCGAGGCCGTACGCCGCACCGGCCTGCACCGCATCCGGCTGCTCGAGCCCGGCGCTTCGGCGGGGCTCAACCTGCTCGTCGACCGTTACCACTTCCACGGCGAGGACTGGGCGTACGGCCCCACGGACAGTCCGCTGACGATCGACACCGAGAGCGCCGGCGTACGTCCGGTCCCGTTCGAGGTCGTCGCGCGGCGTGGCTGCGACCTCGCCCCCGTCGATGTCTCCACCGCAGCCGGCCGCGAATATCTGACCTCGTTCGTATGGCCGCATCAGGTCGATCGTCACGCCCGGCTCGCCGGTGCCCTGCGGGCCGCGGCCGGCGACCCGCCCAAGGTCGACGTCGGTTCGGCCGACACCTGGCTGGAGGAACAGCTCACCGAACCGACCGACGCGGATGTGCTCACGGTGGTCTGGCAGTCGATCACCGAGCAGTACTGGCCGATCGAGGTACGCACCCGCGTACGCGCTGCCGTCGCCGAGGCCCGTGGTCGGCTGCCCATCGCCCACGTCACCATGGAAGGCGTCCCGCCGGCGCAGACGGCCTCAGGCTGGGACATCCGCACCCACGGCCCCGCGCTCAGCCTGGATGGCGACGTGCTTGCCCATTCGAGCCACCATGGCCCGCCGCTGATCCTGGCGTAGCCGCGCGAGACCAAAGTCGGTTGACGCCTCCCCGGTCCAGGTAAAGGCTGTTCGGCATGCCCGCCGACGAGCTTTCCGGCTGGAGGCGCAACGCAGCGATCTTCCTCGCCGGCCAGACGGTCTCCCTGCTCGGCTCGATGCTGGTGATGTACGCCGTGATGTGGCACCTCACCATCGAGACCCAGTCCGGGTCAGTGCTGATGCTGAGCCTCGTCTTCGGGATGCTCCCGCAGGCGTTCATGTCGATCTTCGGCGGAGTCTGGGCCGACCGACATCACCGCAAGTTCCTCATCATGGGATCCGACGCCACCATCGCGGTCGCCACCCTGATCCTGGCCGGCTTGATGGTCAGTGGGATCGACGACCTCTGGATCATCTATCTCGCCCTGGCCATCCGCTCGGTCTTCGCCGGCATCCAGATGCCTGCCGTCACCGCGATGATCCCGCAGATCGCGCCGGAGTCTCAGCTGCTCCGGATCAACGGAGCCTTCCAGACCATCCAGTCCGCGATGACGCTCCTCGCCCCGGCACTCGCCGCGGTCATCTACGCCAGCATGGACATCGTCGCCGTCTTCTTCATCGACGCGATCACGGCCCTCATCGGCGTCGGCCTGCTCGCCCTCGTCCCGGTCGCCCGCCTCGTACGCCCCGACCAGGGGAAGGTCTCCTACTTCGGGGACCTTCGCGCCGGCCTCAAGTACGTCTCCGCCCATGCGCACGTGCGTTGGATCCTCGTTCTCTTCACGCTGGTCATGGTGATGGTCGGAGCCCCCTCCTACCTCACCCCGCTCATGGTCACGCGTACCTTCGGCGACGAGGTCTGGAAGCTCACCGCGAACGAGCTGTTCTGGGGCTTCGGCATGCTGGCCGGCGGCGCCGCCATGGCCGCGTTCGGACCCAAGATCGTTCACCGCATGCGCTTGATGGTCGGCTCCGTCGTCCTCATCGGGCTGTTCGTCGTCGGACTCGGAGTCTCCACGAACATGTGGGTCTTCTTCGTCTTCGGCCTGCTGATCGGGGTCGCCTTCTCCGCCCTGAGCGCACCCGCGTTCACCATCCTCCAGGAGCGCGTCGAGCCAGAGATGCAGGGGCGAGTCTTCGGCATCGTCGGGATCGTCATGTCCGTTGCCATGCCGCTCTCCATGGTGGTCTTCGGACCGCTCGCAGATCAGTTCTCGGTCGAGTCCCTGCTCGTCCTCGCCGGGCTGCTGCTCTTCCTCATGGTCGGCGGCATCCTCGCCATCCCCGGCGCTCGCCGGTCGCTGGCTGAGGTCGACGTCCCGAAGGAAGAGCCCATCGCTCCTGCTGCTTCGGTCGCGCCGGACGAGGAAGCGTCCCAGGGCACCAAATGACAGCTGCCCGGCACCTCGAGGGCACCGGGCAGCTGGAGAAGCTCTGGATCAGCGGCTGGTGACCAGCTTGATGGCCACGCCGAGACCCGCGGCAATGACGGCGGCGATGAGCAGCTTCTTGACCATGGGAACTCCTTGTTCGAGGTGTTGTTGGTACGGACTGCAACTATGACATTGGACCTCGCATGGCTGCCCACGTCAACCGGGCGTGGCGCGAAGAGGTCCCCATAATCATCTCGACAAGCTCGATACACCGCATCTCGACAAGCTCGATACGCCGCGTCGCAAATGGGCAGAAATGGCAGCAGGGCCACCTCCGAAGAGGTGGCCCTGCGCAAAGATATGTCCGGCGGCGTCCTACTCTCCCACAGCCTCTCGGTTGCAGTACCATCGGCGCTGAAGGGCTTGACTTCCGGGTTCGGGATGGGACCGGGTATTTCCCCTTCGCTATGGCCGCCGTAACTCTAGAGATCACCGCTATCGGGTGACCAAACCTGTGTTACAACAGTTGGTTGTGGACGCGAGACTTGACGGTCTTCGTTTGTTGTTTTTGTTGAGGGTTTATGAAAGATAAGCCCTCGGCCTATTAGTACCGGTCGGCTGGGCATCACTGCTGTACACCTCCGGCCTATCAACCCCATAGTCTGTAGGGGGCCTTAACCCATAAAGGGTGGGAAACCTCATCTTGAAACGTGCTTCCCGCTTAGATGCGTTCAGCGGTTATCACTTCCGAACGTAGCCAACCAGCCATGCACCTGGCGGTACAACTGGCACACCAGAGGTTCGTCCATCCCGGTCCTCTCGTACTAGGGACAGCCTTTCTCAAGTTTCCTACGCGCGCGGCGGATAGGGACCGAACTGTCTCACGACGTTCTAAACCCAGCTCGCGTGCCGCTTTAATGGGCGAACAGCCCAACCCTTGGGACCTACTCCAGCCCCAGGATGCGACGAGCCGACATCGAGGTGCCAAACCATCCCGTCGATATGGACTCTTGGGGAAGATCAGCCTGTTATCCCCGGGGTACCTTTTATCCGTTGAGTGACCACGCTTCCACATGCCGTGGCCAGATCACTAGTTCCGACTTTCGTCCCTGCTCGACATGTCTGTCTCACAGTCAAGCTCCCTTGTGCACTTACACTCGCCACCTGATTGCCAACCAGGCTGAGGGAACCTTTGAGCGCCTCCGTTACACTTTAGGAGGCAACCGCCCCAGTTAAACTACCCATCAGGCACTGTCCCTGAACCAGATCATGGTCCGAAGTTAGACATCTAGTACGACCAGAGTGGTATTTCAACGTTGACTCCACACACACTGGCGTGTGCGCTTCACAGTCTCCCACCTATCCTACACAAGCCGAACCAAACACCAATACCAAACTATAGTAAAGGTCCCGGGGTCTTTCCGTCCTGCCGCGCGTAACGAGCATCTTTACTCGTAGTGCAATTTCGCCGAGTCCACGGTTGAGACAGCGCCCAAGTCGTTACTCCATTCGTGCAGGTCGGAACTTACCCGACAAGGAATTTCGCTACCTTAGGATGGTTATAGTTACCACCGCCGTTTACTGGGGCTTAAATTCTGAGCTTCGCCGTGAGGCTAACCCGTCCTCTTAACCTTCCAGCACCGGGCAGGAGTCAGTCCGTATACATCGTCTTACAACTTCGCACGGACCTGTGTTTTTAGTAAACAGTCGCTTGGGCCTGGTCTCTGCGGCCCTTCACGCTTCCCCCAGCTAGTGGGTTCACGATCCGGGCCCCCCTTCTCCCGAAGTTACGGGGGCATTTTGCCGAGTTCCTTAACCATGGTTCGCTCGATCGCCTCGGTATTCTCTACCTGATCACCTGAGTCGGTTTGGGGTACGGGCGGCTCATGACTCGCTAGAGGTTTTTCTCGACAGCATAGGATCATCGACTTCCCCAAACGGGTCCGTATCACGTCTCAGGCATACAGTGTGCGGATTTGCCTACACACAGCCCTACACGCTTACCCGTAGACAACCATCGCTACGGTTCGACTACCTTCCTGCGTCACCCCATCACTTGACTACTACACACTTGGGTCCCATGTTCCACACACACGCCTCACCCCGAAGGGATCGGTCACGCATGCTTCAGATGGTTAGCATCATGCGCCTCATCATGGGCGTCACTTCGCCGGTACGGGAATATCAACCCGTTGTCCATCGACTACGCCTGTCGGCCTCGCCTTAGGTCCCGACTTACCCAGGGCAGATTAGCTTGACCCTGGAACCCTTGATCAATCGGCGGATGTGTTTCTCACACATCATTCGCTACTCATGCCTGCATTCTCACTCGCGTAACCTCCACCGCTGGATCACTCCGCTGCTTCACTGGTTACACGACGCTCCCCTACCCACCCCGGAAAACCGGAGTGCCATAGCTTCGGCGGATAACTTGAGCCCCGCTACATTGTCGGCGCGGAATCACTTGACCAGTGAGCTATTACGCACTCTTTCAAGGGTGGCTGCTTCCAAGCCAACCTCCTGGTTGTCACTGCGACTCCACATCCTTTTCCACTTAGTTATCGCTTAGGGGCCTTAGCTGATGGTCTGGGCTGTTTCCCTCTCGACAATGGAGCTTATCCCCCACTGTCTCACTGCTGCGCTCTCACTTACCGGCATTCGGAGTTTGGCTAACGTCAGTAACCTGGTCGGGCCCATCGGCTATCCAGTGCTCTACCTCCGGCAAGAAACACGCAACGCTGCACCTAAATGCATTTCGGGGAGAACCAGCTATCACGAAGTTTGATTGGCCTTTCACCCCTAACCACAGGTCATCCCCTCCATTTTCAACTGAAGTGGGTTCGGTCCTCCACGCCGTCTTACCGGCGCTTCAACCTGCCCATGGCTAGATCACTTCGCTTCGGGTCTAGAGCGCGCGACTCAATCGCCCTATTAGGACTCGCTTTCGCTACGGCTTCCCCACACGGGTTAACCTTGCCACACACCGCTAACTCGCAGGCTCATTCTTCAAAAGGCACGCCATCACCCCCACTGCCAAAAGGCCGGCCGGGCTCTGACGGATTGTAGGCACACGGTTTCAGGTACTATTTCACTCCCCGCCAGGGGTACTTTTCACCTTTCCCTCACGGTACTGGTCCGCTATCGGTCATCAAGAAGTATTTAGGCTTAGCGGGTGGTCCCGCCAGATTCACACGACATTCCACGAGTGCCGTCCTACTTGGGAAGTACATCAACCCAGCCAAACACATACGATTACGGGGCTATCACCCGCTACGGCCCAGCTTCCCAACTGGTTCACCTTCATGCTTGGTTTCTTACTGAGCTCACCGCCGGCAGACGATGAAAGACATATCCCACAACCCCGACTACCCAACAACTGCCGTCTATCACAGGTAACCGGTTTGGCCTCATCCGATTTCGCTCGCCACTACTCTCGGAATCACTATTGTTTTCTCTTCCTACGGGTACTGAGATGTTTCACTTCCCCGCGTTCCCTCCACACGCCCTATAGATTCAGGCGCAGGTAACACGACATGACTCGTGCTGGGTTTCCCCATTCGGACACCCCCGGATCAACGCTCGGTTGCCAACTCCCCAGGGCTTA